>NZ_CP067412.1:0-4800000 GCF_023375815.1 Pseudomonas sp. HS6
GGTGCTGGTGTCGCCGTCCGAATCGGTGATGGTGTAGGTGAAGGTTTCAGTGCCGTTGCCGCCACCGTGCAGGGCTTTGAAGTCGGCGTCATTAGGGTTGACGGTGTAGGTGTAAGTGCCGTTGGCGTTGAGCACCAGAGTGCCGTAAGTCCCAGTAAAAGTACCGGCAGTGATCGGGCCAGCGTTCGGCCCTGTCGGGACGCGGTCGGCGCCTTGCACGTCGTTGGTCAGGACGTTGCCAGTCAGAGTCAAGTTGGTTTCAGAAGCCGTGCCGGCGTTGCTGTCGTCCACGCCTTTCGGCAGATCGTCGACGATGTTGACACCCAACGAAGCGTTGGCGGTGGTGCCGTTATCGTCCACGACGGTGACCGCAAATTGTTCGTTTAGCGTGTTCGCGCCGTTGGCGGTGGGGTGGGCGTCGTTGTGATCGAGGGTGTAGCTGTAGCTGACGACGCCGGTGGTGGCGTTGAATCCGGTGATGGTGAGCGTGCTACCCAGCGGAGTCGTGACCGATTGCGGGAAGCCTGCGGCAACACCGTTAGTGACAACGGCGATGCCGCCCACAGTCAGCGTGGTCACGCCGTCCAAAGCCGTGATGGTAAACGTGCCGCTCTGAGTCAACGCCGCCGAATCCGGGGCGCTGCCGAGGGAAAGGTTTTTCTCGAAAACCGTCAGCTCGCCACCCTCGACGTTCAAGCCGTTGATGAGCACCGGATCGTCGTTGTTGTGGATCTGCAAAACCAGATTCGCAGTGCTGCTGTCGCCGTCGGAATCGGTGATGGTGTAGGTGAAGGTTTCAGTCCCGTTTCCGCCGCCGTGCAGCGCTTTGAAGTCCGCATCATTGGTATTCAGCGTGTAGGTGTAAGTGCCATTGGCATTCAGCACCAGGGTGCCGTAAGTCCCGGTGAAAGTGCCCGCAGTAATCGGGCCGGCATTGGGGCCGGTCGGGACGCGGTCAGCACCTTGCACATCGTTGGTCAGCACATTGCCGGTCAGCGTCAGGTTGGTTTCCGAAGCCGTGCTGGCGTTGCTGTCATCCACCGCTTTGGGCACGTCGTCAGTGATGTTCACATCCAGCGAGCCAGTCGCGGTATCGCCGTTGCTGTCGCCGGCGATCACCGTGAAATGTTCGCTGAGGCTATTGGCGCCGTCACCTGACGGATGGGCGTCGTTGCCGTTTAGGGTGTAGCTGTAGCTGACCGTGCCGTTCGCCGGGTTGTAACCGGTGATGGTCAAGGTGTTGCCCAGCTGCGTGGTGATCGATTGCGGAAAACCGACGGGCACGCCGCCGACGATCACGCTGATGCCACCGATGCTCAGGCTCGTCAGGCCGTCGGGCGCCGAGATGCTGAAACTGCCGGCCTGGGTCAGCGCGCCGGGATTGGCAGCAGAGCCGTCCGGCAAATTGGCTTCGTTAAGCGTCAGTTCGCCCCCGGGCACGTCGAGGCCCGTGAGGGTGACCAGGTTATTGACCGGTGGCGGGAGGATCGGCGCCGGCGTGTTGTCGCCGTTATCGACTACCACGTTATGGCGTTCTTCAGGGAACTCGGGAATGCCACCAAAACCGGCCGTGGGGAAACCGATGACCGGATCGACCCGGCCGGCCACCTCGGTCAGCAATACGAAGCTGTGGCCACCACCCTTGCCGCCGTTGGTGTCACCGGGAGCATCGGGGCCTGCGGCGGTGGCTTCAGCGGACTTGGTCGGGTCGTCACCGGCGGCGATGGCTTTCTGGATCTGTGCGACATCGGTGAGCTGGGCATCGCTCGGAGTCAGTGCTTCCGGGGCATCCACATGCGGCGCGTGGTTGGCCAGCAATTGTCCGGTCATGGTCAGGCTGCTGTCCCGGCCCAAGGTCAGTTCCTGGCCATTTTGCAGATGGACGGCAACCGCCCCCTCTGCACCCGTGATCAATTGATCCCCGGCAAACAGTCGATCGCCTTCAACCAATGCACGCCGACTTCCGTCTGCCGATTGAGCGAAAACCTGACCAATGACTTTAGTGACGATCCCGATGAGCGTTGCCATGTGCATTTCCTCCGCTGCCGACCACCGTCGGCACTGGTTCGCGAAGCAGCCCATGGCTCAAGCGGGTTGTCGGGGCGACGCTCGCACCTCGACAGTTCGTTTCGCAGGTTGTGCAAATTCAGAAATCCCAGCGCCATCAAGCACTTGGAATCCCTGATCGATGCAGCACGCCCACTAACGCTACGTAACGGTGGTGAATCACCCGAGTGACAAAAAACTGTCGCTCATTGGCCGCTACGCGTCCCTCCCCTTTAGCAGTACTTCGCCCGTATGTCGCAAAGTGAGTGGAACTTTCCTCAAGCCTTTCTGCACTCCCTAAAGCACATAAAACAAAGGCTTTCGAATGGAACAATGTGCCGGATTCGGCGAAGCGCATAAGTTTTTTTTGGCATAAGCCATATGAAAATTTTTTCTTAGCTACGCTTCAGGATGTTCTTAGCTCTGTTGTAACAGCGATGAAACGCCAAACCTAAAAAATATCGTCAATAAATTGGCGACAGCAATACACCATCAGGACTCAGGGAGATGCACCCATGCGCGTTCTAACCCCCCTCTGCAGCGCGGTTTTGCTGGCCATGGCTTGCACTTCCCAAGCTCAGGCCATGAACCTCACCGAAGCTATTCAAAGCACCATTGCCACTCACCCGGAACTGGCTTCGCGCGTGGACGCCAAACTGTCGGCCGATGAACAGGTGAAAGTCGCCAAGGGCGGCTTCTATCCTTCCGTTGACCTGAATGCCTCGTACGGGCGCGGCTACAGCGACAATACCAATACTCGTTCACTGACACCGAGCGGCCACAACACTGAAATTCTCAATTACACCCAGTCGGAATTGCGCCTGCGGCAAATGCTGTTCGACGGGTTCAACACCGCCAACGAAGTCGAGCGCACCAAAGGCGTGTCCAATTCGCGCGCGTACTACGCGCAAGGCACCGCCCAGGATCTGGCCCTGCGCACCATTGAGGTCTATCTCGAAGTGCTCAAGCGCCGCGAACTGGTGACCCTGGCCAAGAACAACCTGCAAGCGCACTTGCGCGTCAACGATCAGATCGGCCTGCGCACCCAGCGCGGCATCGGCAGCACCGCCGACTCCGATCAGTCGGTCGCCCGAAAGGCGCTGGCGCAGAACAACCTCGACACCGCCGAAGTCGATCTGGCGGATGCCGAATCGAACTTCTACGCCGTGGTCGGACGCATGCCCGATGAGCTGGAAGAGCCGGCCTCGACTCGTGGCGAGTTGCCTACCTCTTTGCCTGAAGCCCAGCAAAGCATGGTCGAGAACAACCCGTACCTGAAATCCGCCCAGGCCGACGTGCAATCGGCCGAGAGCCAGTACGAAGTCGCCAAGTCGCCGTTCTATCCACGCTTCGATGCGGAAGCGGCGGTCGGCGCCAACAACAACGTGCAGGGTGACGAGGGCCACGACAACGAATGGCGCGTCGGCGTGGTGATGAACTACAACCTGTTCCGCGGCGGCAGTGACAAGGCGCGACTGGCCTCCGATGCGCACCAGATCAACCAGGCCATGGACATTCGCAACAACGCCCTGCGCCAGCTCAACGAGAACATTCACCTGGCCTGGAACGCCATGGTCAACGCCAAGAAGCAGACCCCGACCGCCCGCGAATACGCCGAAACCACCAAGCGTGTACGCGCCGCGTATCAGGATCAATTCGGCCTCGGCCAACGCACCCTGCTCGACCTGCTCGACAGTGAAAACGAGCTGTACAACGCCAACCGCCGCTACACCGAAATCCGCTACACCGAGGAGTATTCGATGTACCGCGTGCTGGCGAACATGGGTCAGTTGCTGAGCAAGCAACGGGTGGTGCTGCCCGCCGACGCGGTTGCCGCTACCGAGGTGAAGAACGAGGCACGCTTGCCTGAACTGAAGTAGTCCCGATGATGTAGCCAGGGAGCGATCAATATGACCAGCATGGAACCCGGGGCCTCCGGGATCGATCCGCGGTTGAGCTTCGATGACCCGTTACTCGACGGTCTGTTGATCCTCTGCAAACTGCATGGCGCGACGGTCAGTCGCGCCAGCCTGAGTGCGGGGCTGCCCCTGGACAAACAACGCCTGAGCCTGGACTTGCTGCCCCGTGCAGCAGCCCGGGCCGGGTTGCAGGCGCGATTGCTGCGCCGCGACCTCAAGGACATCTCCCCGCTCAACCTGCCGGTGCTGTTGCTGTTGGGCAATGGCCGCACCGCCGTGCTGCGGCGCTTTGCCGATGACGGCAAGGCCCTGATTCTGCCCAGTGAAGCCGATGGCGGCGAACAGTGGGTCAGCCGCGAAGAACTCACTGAACACTACACCGGCCAGGCCCTGTTCGCCCGGCCACGGCATGAACTGGAAGACCTGCGCTCACCGCTGGTGCCAAGGGTGCAGGCCTGGTTTCGCGACACCCTGAAGCTGTCGAAATGGCTGTACAGCGACGCGATCCTCGCCAGTTTCCTGATCAACCTGCTGGGCCTGATGGTGCCGCTGTTCGTCATGCAGACCTACGACCGCGTGGTGCCGAACCAGGCCACGTCGACCCTGTGGGTGCTGGCCATCGGATTGCTGATCGGCACCGGTTTCGAACTGGTGCTGCGGGTGGTGCGTGCGCACCTGCTGGACACCGCCGGCAAGAAAACCGATGTGATCCTTTCCGCGACGTTGTTCGAGCGCATCACCGGCATGGCGATGAAAGCCCGGCCGGCGACCATCGGTGGATTTGCCCAGAGCATTCATGACTTTCAGGGCCTGCGGGAATTCCTCACCGCCGTGACCCTGACCAGCCTGATCGACCTGCCCTTCGTGGTGCTGATGCTGGTGGTGATCGGTCTGCTCGGTGGTTGGCTGGTGGTGATTCCGCTGCTGGCGTTTCCGATCACGATCGTGTTCGCGATGATCATTCAGGTTCGTTTGCGCGACACCGTACAGAAAAGCCTGAGCCTCGGCGCCGAGCGTCAGGCATTGCTGATCGAAACCCTCGGCGGCCTGGAAACCCTCAAGGCGTGCAGCGCCGAAAGCGAGCGCCAGTACAAATGGGAAAGCACCCACGGCGCCCTCACCCGCCTCGACAGCCACGCGCGCAACCTCTCGGCGCTGGCGACCAATGGCACGCTGTTCATCCAGCAATTCTCGGGGATGGCGACCATCGTCGCCGGGGTCTACAGCATCATCGCCGGCAACCTCAGCGTCGGCGCGCTGGTCGCCAGTTACATGCTCGGCAGCCGCGTGCTTGCGCCACTGGGCCAGATCGCCGGGTTGATCACCCGCTATCAGCAAGCGCAACTGACCATGAAAAGCACCGACGCGCTGATGTCCCTGCCTCAGGAGCGCGACGGCAAACAACGGCCGCTGGAGCGCACGCAATTGCAAGGCGCGCTGGACGCCAATGCGGTGACCTTCCATTACAACGGCCAGAACGCCCCGGCCCTGAGCAACGTCAGCTTCAGCGTCAAACCCGGCGAGCGGATCGGCATCATCGGCCGCAGCGGTTCCGGCAAAAGCACGTTGGCGCGACTGGTGATGGGCTTCTACGAACCGGAGGAAGGCCAACTGCTGCTCGACGGCCTCGACCTGCGGCAACTGGATGTCGCCGACCTGCGCCAGCAGATCGGTTACGTCGCCCATGACCTGCCGCTGCTGGCCGGCAGCCTGCGCGACAACCTGACCCTCGGCGCCCGCTACGTCAGCGATTCGCGGATGCTCGAAGTGGCCGAACTGACCGGCGTCACCGAGCTGGCCCGCCAGCATCCGCAAGGTTTCGACCGGCCGGTGGGTGAGCGCGGACAATTGCTTTCCGGCGGCCAGCGCCAGGCGGTGTTGCTGGCCCGGGCGCTGTTGCTCGACCCGCCGATCATGCTGCTCGACGAACCCACCAGCGCCATGGACAACAGCAGCGAAGACGTCCTGCGCCAGAAACTTCACGGCTGGGTGCAAGGCAAAACCTTGCTGCTGGTCACCCACCGCACCTCGATGCTGAGCCTGGTGGACCGGTTGCTGGTGCTGGACAATGGCCGGATCGTCGCCGACGGTCCGAAAGAAGCGGTCATCGATGCACTGCGCAAGGGCCGGGTCGGCTCGGCGGCGGTCTAGGAGTTGCCCATGTCTGCTTCCTCGTCTTCAAAACCGCGCGGTTACTTCGACAGTTTCGGCAAAAGCGCCGAAGCCGAATTCATGCCGGAAACCGCCGGCGCGTCGTTGCAGGATTCACCGCGCTGGTCGCGGATCACCGTGTGGCTGGCGGCGGCGCTGCTGATCAGCGCGCTGGTCTGGGCCAAGTTTGCGGTGCTCGAAGAAGTGACCATGGGCGAAGGCAAGGCCATTCCGTCGAGCAAGGTCCAGGTGATCCAGAACCTTGAGGGCGGGATCGTCACTGAGATCTTCGTGCGTGAAGGGCAAATGGTGAACAAGGGCGACACCCTGCTGCGCCTGGATGACACGCGGTTTCTGTCGAACAAGGGTGAGAGCGAGGCGGATCGCTATGCGTTGATGGCCCAGGTCGAGCGTCTGTCGGCGGAGTCGGAAGGCCGACCAATGAAGCTCTCGGACGAAGTCGTCAGCAAGGCGCCACAGGTGGCCGAAGATGAACGTGCGCTGTACGACCAGCGCCAGCGGCGGCTGGCCAGTGAACAGCGCACTCTCACCGAACAACTGCGGCAGAAGACTCAGGAACTGGCGGAGTTTCGCTCCAAGCAGGGTCAGTACAGTTCCAGCCTGGCGCTGTTGCAGCAAGAGATGAACATGTCATCGCCGCTGGTGGGCACCGGTGCGGTGTCGCCGGTTGAGATCCTGCGGCTCAAGCGCAGCGCGGTGGAGATTCGTGGGTCGTTGAACGCCACGACCCTGGCCATTCCCCGGGCCGAATCGGCGATCAACGAGATCAAGAGCAAGATCGACGAATCGGAACAGACCTTCCGCTCGGACGCGGCCAAGGACCTCAACCAGAAACGCACCGACCTGTCGAAAATCACCGCGTCGAGCATCGCCATCGACGACCGCGTCAGCCGCACCACCGTGACCTCGCCGGTACACGGGGTGATCAAGCAATTGAAGGTCAACACCATCGGTGGCGTGGTTCAGCCGGGCAGCGACATGGTGGAAATCGTGCCACTGGAAGACAACCTGCTGATCGAAGCCAAGGTCCGTCCGCAAGACGTGGCGTTCCTGCATCCTGGCCAGAAAGCCATGGTCAAGTTCAGTGCCTACGACTACACAATCTACGGCGGACTCAGTGCCAAGCTTGAACTGATTGGTGCCGACACCATCACTGATGACAAGGGCAACAGCTTCTACTTGATCCAGGTGCGTACCGACAAAAACCACTTGGGCGGGGATGTGAAACCGCTGCTGATCATCCCGGGGATGGTGGCGACGGTGGACATCATCACCGGGGAGAAAAGCGTGCTGGATTACCTGCTCAAACCGGTGCTGAAGGCGCGGACCGAGGCGATGCGCGAGCGCTAGTGATTATCCGGACTTTGCAGTGAATGATCTGGCCCCATCGCTGGCAAGCCAGCTCCCACAATGTTTGTGTTGAACACAAAAACTGTGAACACCCAGTAACCTGTGGGAGCTGCGGTGCGACGATTCGACTTGCCAGCGATGGGGCCAGCAGGAGCAATGATCATTTTTCAGAATGATTGCGCTGGAAGGTCTCCTCCCCCATCGCCGCAATCTGCCCCTCGATCAGCGCCTCAAACGGCTTGAGCAACGGATCGAAAGAGGCCGGAGCTTCCAGCGTCTGCAACGCCTGAACAATCGCCTCGATGGTCGACAACGCCCCCGGCCCCGGTGCCTTGCGCAGCCGATACCGTGAAATCCCGCCCTCCGCCAGCGTCACCCGTGGCAACGCCGCCAGCAGCGGATTCAGATGCAACATCTTGCGCGCCTTACGCCACGTGCCGTCCGGCACCACCAGCAACAGCGGTTCATCTGACGCGGTGTAAGCCTGCATCGGTTGCGCATCGTCCGCCGGAAACAGCAACCGCGCCCGATACCCCGGCCGATTCAACAGCGCGGGCAAATCCTCGAACACTTCACCGACGATCAGTTCGGCATTGTTCAAACCGAGCGCCGCCAGCCGAGCAGTGTTGAGCGCGTGATTGACCTCACTCGGGTGCTGCAACAGCAACACGCGGGTGCGGCTGTCGAGGCTCGGGATCAGCGGGCACAGGCAGTGGGTTTGTGGGCGCAGGCAGCGCGGGCATTGAGGTCTGGACATGTTCTTATGCCTGATTGAGCTGCGCTTTGAGCAGATCGCGGAAAGTCTGGATCAGCGGCTCGCGGCTGCGGCCACGGCGCATGATCATGGAAAACGGCGCCTGATAACCGAAGGTCGCCGGCAACAGCACCCGCAGATCACCCTTGTCGGCCCAGGCCTGGGCGTAGTGCTCCGGCAGGTAACCGATGTAGGCGCCGGACAGCACGAGAATCAGCTGCGCCTCCATACTTTCCACGGTCGCGGCGCTGTGTTTGAAACCGTGGCGGGCCAGTTCAGCCTGGCTCCAGTAGCCGCGACCGACCATGCGTTGCTGGGTGATGACTTGCTCGGGAATCCGCCGCTCGTTGAACAACGGGTGACGGTTGCTGCAATACAGCCAATGTTGTTCGCGGTAAAGCGGCATGTACACCAGACCGCTCATGCGCGTGGAAAACGCGCCGATCGCCAGATCGAGTCGGTTGTCCTGCACACCGAGTTGCAATTCGTAGGGGCTCATCACCGACAGATGCAAATGCACCGCCGGGTGTTCCTGGCTGTAGGCACCGATGGCTTCGGCGAACGGCAAGGCCTTGTCGCTGACCGTGGAGTCGATCACCCCCAGATTGAGCGTGCCGCGCAGTTCGCCCTTGAGCGCGGCGGCGTACTGCTCGAAACCTTCGAGTTCGGCCAGCAGGCGCAGGGTTTCCTGATGGAACAGTTCACCCTTGCTGGTCAGACTGAAACCACCGCGGCCGCGATGGCACAGCACCAGGCCGAGCGCGGCTTCGAGCTGGCTCATGTAAGTGCTGATCGCCGAGGTCGACAGGTTGAGTTCCTGCTGCGCGTTGGCAAACCCCTGATGGCGCACGACGCTGACGAAGATGCGCAAAAGTTTCAGGTCGGGTAAAGCGTTGGCCATGTCTACTCCGGGGCTGGGAACTGCGTCGTCTGTTGGAACCACCCCTCACCCCAGCCCTCTCCCCAAGGGGGAGAGGGGGAAAGGGAGCCGATCTCCATGGCTTCAAATCCTGCGTCTGCCTCACGACCTTCCTGAGTTCGACCGATATTGCAGGTCGATGTACCTCTGAAGAACAACTCCGTCGGCTCCCTCTCCCTCCGGGAGAGGGCTGGGGTGAGGGCTACGATCCCGCGCCGAACGAACATCCAGAGAAGCGCAAAGTCTATCCCGCCCCTCCCCATTAGTTTAGAAAAATCTGAACTAAGTATTTGCCCGTAGCGATTCTTCCCCGCCACTACATTTCGCAGAATCGGCCCCACAGCGGTGCCCGTGACCTTGCGAATGCGGTGCGCCGACATAAATAAAACAAAGACGATGAGGCCTTACCCGTGGACAAGATTCTTCACCAACCACTGGGCGGCAACGAAATGCCGCGCTTCGGCGGCATCGCCACCATGCTCCGACTTCCCCATGTACCGACCGCTGCCGGCCTGGACGCTGCCTTCGTTGGCGTGCCACTGGACATCGGTACTTCGCTGCGCCCCGGCACCCGCTTCGGGCCGCGCGACATCCGCACCGAATCGGTGATGATCCGCCCGTACAACATGGCCACCGGCGCTGCGCCGTTCGACTCGCTGTCGGTTGCCGACATCGGTGACGTGGCGATCAACACCTTCAACCTGCTCGACGCCGTGCGCATCATCGAAGAAGCCTACGACAACATCCTCGAGCACAACGTGATCCCGATGACCCTGGGTGGCGACCACACCATCACATTGCCGATCCTGCGTGCCATCCACAAAAAGCACGGCAAGGTCGGTCTGGTGCACATCGACGCCCACGCTGACGTCAACGATCACATGTTCGGCGAGAAGATCGCCCACGGTACGACCTTCCGTCGCGCCGTCGAAGAAGGCCTTCTGGACTGCGACCGTGTGGTGCAGATTGGTCTGCGTGCCCAGGGTTACACCGCTGACGACTTCAACTGGAGTCGCGATCAGGGCTTCCGCGTTGTTCAAGCCGAAGAGTGCTGGCACAAGTCGCTGGCGCCGCTGATGGCCGAAGTGCGCGAGAAAGTCGGTGGCGGCCCGGTGTACTTGAGCTTCGACATCGACGGCATCGACCCGGCCTGGGCGCCTGGCACCGGCACCCCGGAAATCGGTGGTCTGACGACCATTCAGGCGATTGAAATCGTTCGCGGCTGCCAGGGCCTCGACCTGATCGGCTGCGATCTGGTAGAAGTCTCGCCCGCTTATGACACCACCGGCAACACCTCGCTGCTGGCCGCCAACCTGCTGTACGAAATGCTCTGCGTACTGCCTGGCGTGGTCCATCGCTGAGGATCGGTCATGAACGAGCTCAATCAGGTCTTGAAAGCTGCTGCCGATCTGGTGGCGGCGTTTGCCCGTAACGATCGCGAAGCCTACTTCGGTGCATTCAGCAGCGACGCAAGCTTCGTGTTCTACACCCTCGAACAGCCCCTGCTGTCGCGCGATGCCTATCAGGCGTTGTGGGACAACTGGCGCGCCGAGGATGGCTTCGAGGTGCTGTCCTGCACCTCGAGCAACGCCTTCGTCAGCCTGCAGGGTGACGTGGCGATTTTCATCCATGACGTGGCCACCGAGCTGCGCATGCAAGGGGAGCAACACTTCAGCCAGGAGCGCGAGACGATTGTTTTCAGGAAACAAGCGTCGAGCCTAGAACAACAAGGCCATTGGCTGGCCTGCCACGAACATTTGTCCGCAATGCCGGAAGGGCTGCCATCCCCTTAGCCAAACAGGTGACGCCTCACACACGATGAGGCGCGCCTTTATGATCGGAGCAGATCATGAATAACAACAACAAAGACCAAAGCCTTACGCAGATTGAAACCCACGGGGTCGAACAGATCCCGGACAACGAACGCACCGCCGGTCCCGTGGATTTGTTCCGCATGATCTTCGGCGGCGCGAATACCTTTGCCACCGCCGTGCTCGGCAGTTTCCCGGTTTTGTTCGGCCTGTCCTTTCAGGCGGGCGTCTGGGCGATTGTGTCGGGCGTGCTGCTTGGCTCGCTGATCCTCGCACCGATGGGCCTGTTCGGCCCGCTCAACGGCACCAACAATGCCGTGTCGTCCGGTGCGCATTTCGGCGTGCACGGGCGGATCGTCGGTTCGTTCCTCTCGCTGTTGACCGCCATCGCCTTCTTCTCGCTCTCGGTGTGGAGTTCGGGAGATGCGCTGATCGGTGGTGCGAAACGCCTGATCGGCCTGCCGGAAACCGACCTGACCCTGGGCCTGGCCTACGGTCTGTTCGCGATTCTGGTGCTGACCGTGTGCATCTACGGCTTCCGCTTCCTGCTGTGGGTGAACAAGGTTGCGGTGTGGAGCGCGAGCCTGCTGTTCCTGCTGGGCATCTTCGCCTTCGCCGGTCCTTTCGATTCGCACTACGCCGGCACCGTCAACCTCGGCCAGCCGGGCTTCTGGGCCGCGTTCATCGGCGCCGCGCTGGTGGCCATGAGCAACCCGATTTCCTTCGGCGCGTTCCTCGGCGACTGGGCCCGCTACATCCCGCGTGAGACTTCGCGCAAGCGGATTATGGCGGCAGTGATTTTCTCGCAGATCGCCACCTTCATCCCGTTCCTGTTCGGCCTGACCACCGCGACCATCGTGGCGATCCAGGCGCCGGACTACATCGCGGCCAACAACTACGTCGGCGGTCTGCTGGCAGTGTCGCCGAGCTGGTTCTTCCTGCCGGTGTGCCTGATTGCGGTGATCGGCGGCATGTCCACCGGCACCACGTCGCTGTATGGCACCGGGCTGGACATGTCCAGCGTGTTCCCGCGCCTGCTGTCGCGGGTCAAGGCGACGTTGCTGATCGGCGTGCTGTCGATTGCCTTCATCTTCATCGGGCGCTTCGCGGCGAACCTGGTGCAGAGCGTGTCGACCTTCGCCGTGCTGATCATCACCTGCACCACCCCGTGGATGGTGATCATGATCATCGGCCTGGTGGTGCGTCGCGGCTTCTACTGCCCGGACGACCTGCAAGTGTTCACGCGCGGCGAGCAAGGCGGACGCTACTGGTTCAGCCACGGCTGGAACTGGCGCGGCCTGGGTGCGTGGATCCCGAGCGCGGCGGTCGGCCTGTGCTTCGTCAACCTGCCGGGGCAGTTCGTTGGTCCGCTGGGTGAACTGGCCGGCGGCATCGACATCAGCCTGCTGGTGACCCTCGGTCTGGCCTCGGTGATGTACCTGATGCTGCTGAGCCTGTTCCCGGAACCGTCGCTGGTCTACGGCCCGAAGGATCCCCGGAGCAAAGGCGCCCATGCGCCGGCTGAAGCGGCGCTGCGTCAGGCTGCCTGATTAACCCTGTGGGAGCGGGCTTGCCCGCGATGACGGCGGCACATCCAGCAACGATGTGACTGACAGACCGCTATCGTCGGATCGCCGCCCGGAGCAAGCTCGCTCCCACAAGAAACCAAACTTGTTTCAACATAAAAAAGACAATCGGAGACACGCCATCATGGCTTTGGATTTATTCGTCGTCCTCATCTACGCCGCCGGCATGCTCTTGCTCGGCTACTTCGGCATGCGCAAGGCCAAGACCAACGAGGACTTCCTGGTTGCCGGGCGTAACCTCGGCCCGAGCCTGTACATGGGCACCATGGCCGCGACCGTTCTCGGTGGCGCGTCCACCGTCGGCACCGTCCGCCTGGGCTATGTGCACGGCATCTCCGGTTTCTGGCTGTGCGCGGCACTGGGTTGCGGCATCGTCGCGCTGAACCTGTTCCTGGCCAAGCCGCTGCTGAAACTGAAGATCTACACCGTTACCCAAGTCCTGGAAAAACGCTACAACCCGATGGCCCGCTCGGCGAGCGCGGCGATCATGCTGGCCTACGCGCTGATGATCGGTGTGACCTCGATCCTCGCCATCGGCACCGTGCTGCAAGTGCTGTTCGGCCTGCCGTTCTGGATCTCGGTACTGCTCGGCGGAGGCGTGGTGGTGGTGTACTCGGCCATCGGCGGCATGTGGTCGCTGACCCTGACCGACATCGTCCAGTTCATCATCAAGACCGTCGGCCTGATGTTCATCCTCCTGCCAATCTGCCTGTACCGCGTCGGCGGCTGGGACGAACTGGTGCTGAAACTGCCGGCCACCGCCTTCAGCTTCACCACCATCGGCTGGGACACGATCATCACCTACTTCATGATCTACTTCTTCGGCATCCTGATCGGTCAGGACATCTGGCAACGGGTGTTCACCGTCAAGACCGCCAAAGTCGCCCAGTACGCCGGTAGCATCGCAGGCATTTACTGCATCCTCTACGGCCTGGCCTGCGCCCTGATTGGCATGGCGGCGCACGTGCTGATTCCGGATCTGGACAACGTCAACAACGCCTTCGCCGCGATCGTCAAACTGTCGCTGCCGGACGGCATCCGGGGTCTGGTGATCGCCGCTGCCCTGGCCGCAATGATGTCCACCGCCAGCGCCGGCCTGCTCGCCGCTGCCACCACCCTGACCGAAGACCTGCTGCCGAAACTGCGTGGGGGCAAACAGTCGAGCCTGGCAATCAACCGCCTGTTCACCCTGCTGACCGGTGTTGTGGTGCTGGGTATCGCGCTGGTGGTCAACGACGTGATCAGCGCCCTGACCCTGGCCTACAACCTGTTGGTGGGCGGCATGCTGATCCCGCTGATGGGTGCGATCTTCTGGAAACGCGCCACCACTGCCGGCGCCATCGCCAGCATGGGCACCGGTTTCGCCACGGCCCTGCTGTTCATGTTCAAGGACGGTCTGGACGCCAACACGCCGATCTACTACAGCCTGGCTGTGGGTCTGGTGAGTTTTGTGGTGGTCAGCCTGATGTCCCGCCGCCCAAACGTGGTGGCCAGCGCGATCTAAGCTGAACACAACGACTTGATGCTTTCTTCGGCGGGTGTGGCGTCGGTTGCCACACCCGTTTTTTTTCGTCTGGAGAAAATGCTTTATGAAGATTGTTTCTCGCAATCAGTGGTTCGAGGTGCAGCACCTGAGCGATGGAATTCGCCTGATTCACGAGCCGTACATCCGGCCCTTCTACCGCTGCAACCTGTGGCATGTACAGGGGCGTGACAAGGATCTGTTGCTCGACAGCGGTTCCGGACTGGTCAGCCTGCGCGAACAATTGCCGTGGCTGACCGAGCGGCCGCTGGTGGCGGTGGCCAGCCATTGCCATTTCGACCACATCGCCGGGCATCACGAGTTTGCCGAGCGGCTGGTACACCCGGCAGAAGCAGACATTCTGGCGGCGCCGGATGGCGAGAATGACTTGAGCCGGGCCTTCGTCGGCGACGACATGTTCGAAGCGCACCCGGATTGCCCGTTGTGCTACGCCGAATACCGGGTCAAGGCTGCGCCGGCCACCGGGTTTGTCGAGGACGGCGATGTGCTGGACCTGGGCAATCGCACGCTGCAAGTGCTACACACGCCGGGGCATTCGCCGGGCGGGATCAGCCTCTACGAAGCGGCCACCGAAACCCTGTTCAGCGGCGACATCATCTATGACGGGCCGTTGATCGAAGACGCCTACCACTCGAATCTCGAGGATTACGCCGCCAGCCTGCGGCGCTTGAAAGCGCTGCCGATCCGCACCGTGCATGGCGGACATTTCGGCAGTTTTTCAGGGGCGCATCTGCGCGAGATGATTGACGAATGGTTGCGCCGGCACGCCTGAGGCCTGCTGTACTCCAGTCAGACCCACCCAAAAAAGATCTGCCATGAGAAGAGCTGCCGTACGTGCCGCCGTGCACAGGTTCATCAAGCGTCTGCTGGAAAACCGCGACTTCAATGACCGCACCAGCCTGGCGGAGTTGGGTCTGGAGAAGGCGGATATCGAAGACCTGATCTTCCATCTGGAAGATGAATTCGGACTGACGGCATTCACCGCCGAAGAAGATCACATGCTCAAGACCGCGAAAACCGCGAACGACTTGAGCCGGTTTCTGATCGAGATCGGGCGACACTGAAAAGCAAAAGATCGCAGTCTTCGTCAGCGCCTGCACATTTCATGCAGGCGCTGACGAAGACTGCGATCTCTCTATCTTCAAATCTTTGCTAGTCAGATCGGGGCATTAGCGCCGACGCTGCTGACGCCGACGCTGTTCGTCATCAGTGCGAATCGGGATCGGTTGCAGAGGCGGTTCGATCAAGCCGAGGGCAACACCCAAATCGTGCAGCCAGTTTTGAATTTTCTCTTTCATCGTCATGCCCCCTTCAGGGTGGTGCTGAGCGTCCGGAATTCTGAGGCCGCTTCGCACTGATAATAGTCCGAAGTCCTACGCAATGCTCGGTGAAATCCGCAATGATCTGTTACCAGATTGATCAGAATCCCTGACCGATCGTTCAAGCGATTTCCCGGGTGTCTTCGCCAGCCACGGGATAGAGCGCCTGCTGCTGTTCAATCCACGCATTGAGATTGGCACCCACCATGCCCCGCCGCCACATGAGCCAGGTTGTCGCACTGGCAAAAGGCTCGGCCAGCGGGTGCACCGCGACACTTTCGCGGCCCGGCAGGCTAGCGAGCATCGACTCCGACATCAGCGCCACGCCGCTGCCGGCAATCACGCAAGCCAGCATCCCTTGGTAGGACTCGATCTCCATCGCCCGCCCCATCGCCGCGTGATAATGCGCGAACCACGACTCCAGCCGCGCACGGTAGGCGCAGCCATGGCGAAAGGTGAACACCGCCCGCCCCTCGACATCCTTGGCACTGCGCACCAGCGGGTGATCCGGCTCGCTGATCAGCACCAGCCGCTCGTTGCACAGCGGCACACCGTCGATCCCGGCCAGTTGCGGCGGGCCGTCCACCAGCGCCGCGTCGAGGCGCCCGGTGAGCAGGCCTTCCAGCAATTCGCCACTGGGCCCGGACTGCACTTGAAGATTCACCGCCGGATACTGCTTGTGATACCGCGCCAGCAACGCCGGCAAATGGATCGCGGCGGTGCTGTACAAGGTGCCGAGCACAAAATCCCCCGCCGGTTGGCCGCCCATTACCGCCGCGCTGGCCTGATCGCGCAGGGCAAACAGCTTGCCGGTGTAATCCAGCAGGACTTTTCCCGCAGGTGACAACTGCAAACGCTGACGCTCACGGACGAACAGTTCGACGCCCAATTGCTCTTCGAGCTGTTTGAGCCGGGTCGACAGGTTCGACGGCACGCGATGCAATCGTTCGGCGGCGCGGGTGATCGAGCCCTCCTCCGCCACGGCCTGGAAGATTCGCAGTTGGCTGAACTCCACAACCTTTCTCCCGAACAGAACAAGTTACTCACTATTATTCAATTTTAAAGAAAGTCAATCAGTCCTAGCCTGACGGTCATTGAACCTCCAACGGAATCCAGACCATGTCGCCGCTGATTCGCTTATCCGCCAGTTTCATTGCCCTGATGATGGCTATGGGCATCGGGCGTTTCGCCCTCACACCGCAACTTCCCCATCTGATCAGCGAAGGGCAGATCGACCTGACCGCCGCCGGTCTGATTGCGGCAGCCAACTACCTCGGCTATCTGCTCGGCGCGGTGGACGCGATGTTTTCTCGCCGGCCCGATCAGGTGCAACGGCGTCTGCACGGTGGCTTGTGGTTGTGTGTGCTACTGACGCTGGCGTCGTTCTGGGCCAATGGTTTCTGGTCGCATCTGCTGCTGCGTTTCGGCACTGGTGTGGCGAGCGCGTGGGTGCTGGTGATGATTACTGCGCTGAGTCAGCCGCTGGCTGCGGCGGCGGGTCGTCCACGGTTGGGAGCGCTGGTGTTTGCCGGGCCGGGGCTGGGGATTTTTCTGACAGGGCTGCTGGCGCTGTTCTCACATCTGGCGCAGCAGACTTCTGCCACCCTGTGGCTGATCTACGCCGCCGTGGCGCTGGTGATGTTGCTGGGAATCGTGCGGATCCTGCCGCAACCGGGCGTCGGCGCAACCGTCGCACCTTCCGCCGTCAATCATTCGAATCGCGGCATCGGACGTTTGGCGGCGGTGTACGCCTTGTACGGTGTGGGCTACATCATTCCCGCCACGTTTCTGTCGCAGATGGCCAACGCGCAGTTTCACGGGCAATGGCAGGCGGATCTGTTCTGGCCGTGCTTTGGCCTCGGCGCAGCGATTGGTGTGTTGCTGGTGAGTTTGCGTCGGCATGATCCGGAAACCACCCGTCACTGGCTGATGGCGACGTTGTGGCTGCAGGCCGCCGGGGTGTTTGCCTGCCTGTTGGGCAGCGGCCTCGGTCTGGCTTTGGGCGTTATCCTCTGTGGCACGCCATTTCTGGCCTGCATGCAACTGGTGATGCAACGCTCTCGGGAACTGGCGCCCCACGCCACCCAGCGCAACGCCGGTCTGCTTACCGCGTGCTTCGCCGTCGGTCAGCTCAGCGGACCGTTGCTGGCAGCGGTCAGCAGCCACTTCAGCGGCGGCTTGCAACCGGCACTGGTGATCGCCGGCAGCGGCCTGCTGATTGCCGGCGGCCTGGCCTGGAAACCGCTTACGACTGGCCGAGCGCTTTGCGCAAACGCCGACGCACCCACTGTTCCGCGCTGACGAAGGTGATGCCGAGCAACACCAGCACGGCGCCGATGATGAAGTTCATGCTCAGTTTTTCGCCGAGCAACACCACGCCGAACGTGACGCCGAACAACGGCGTCATGAAGGAAAACACGGCGAGGTTGGCCGCCAGATAACGGCGCAGCAGCCAGAACCAGGTCAGGTAACTGAAAAACGACACCACCAGCCCCTGGAACAGCACGCTGCCCACCGCCACGACGGTCAGGCTGACGTGGGTGATCTGGCCACTGAGCAGCGCGATCAACAGCAGGCCGACGAAGCCGACAATCAGCTGGTAAAAAAGCGTCAACGTCACCGGCGCCTCCGACAGGCGCGAAGCACGCACCACCACGGTGGTCGCGCCCCAACTGGCCCCGGCCAGCACGCCGAGGGCATCGCCCAACAGCATGCGGTGATCGAGGTTGTCCCACGACACGCCGCCGGCAAACGCCACGGCAATCCCGACGAACGCGAGGAAAATCCCCAGCCATTGCACCGGCCGCAGACGCTCGCTGGGCAACAGGAAATGCACGCCCAGCGCGGTGAAGATCGGCGCGGTGTAGAGGAACACCGACATGTGCGCGGCGGTGGTCAACTGCAAGCCTTCGGAGATGAACAGGAACTCAAGCCCGAACAAGGCACCGGCCAGCAAGCCGCCGCGCCAGGTGCTGCCGACCTGATCCCAGCCGCCCTTCCAGCAGATGAGCAGTCCTACCAGCAACGCGGAAATCCCCGACCGCCCCGCCGCCTGCATCACCGGCGCGATATCGGTCGCCGCCCACTTGATCATCACCTGCTGCACGCCCCAGATCAGGCACAGGCCGATCATCACTTGCAGGGCAAACCCGTCGGCACTGCGCCGACTGACGCTCACCGCAACACCTCGAACACACACAACATGGCAGTTTTCCCAAAAGTCAAAAAAAAGCCCCGGCTCTTCGTCCGGGGCGAAAAATGATGCGTGGATTATTAACCAGTCAGCCAGAAAAAGCCGTCTGGAAGAGACATTTGATGCTCCTGCAACGTCAGCGGCGAATCGCTGACCGCTGCGCCGCCAATCGCTGGCAAGCCAGCTCCCACAGGTGATGTGAAGGTTCCGGAAGGCTGAGCGCGACACGGACTTTGTGGGAGCTGGCTTGCCAGCGATGACGTCAGGTCAGGCGACCGCAATCAACGGGCTGATCTGCCAATCCGGCTGGCCACAACAAATCCGACCGTACAGGCCAGCGCCGTGGCAAACGTCCCCCATGCCCAATCCATCAACGTCACCTGCACCGACCAGCCGCGCAACGTCGCCCAGTTGGTCAGGTCATAAGTGCCATAGGCGACCAGCCCGAGCAGCGCGCCCATGCGGGCGGCTCGCTGCCAGCTCAATGCCGGCAACACCACAAACGCCACACACCCGAAAACGTACAGGCAATAAAAAACCGCTGCTGGCATCAGCAACGGTCTTTCAAGCATCAGCGGACCAAGCAGTTCGCGATAGGTCGGCGCCATCAACACGCCGAGCCAGAGGCCGTCGAGCAGAAGAAACGTCAGCAGCGTGGCGACGTAGGCAATCAGTGCTTTTTTCATCTGCCCGACCTCAAGTGAGCCCATGCAACATGGGCCACGTCAGGCTCAGGTTAGTTCAATGCGATCAGCATGAATGACGATCTTGCCTTCCTTGTACAACGAACCGATGGCTTTCTTGAAGTTGCCCTTGCTGACACCGAACAGGCTGCTGATCAGCGCCGGATCACTCTTGTCGCTGACGGCCAGGGTGCCATCGTTTTCGCGCAACTTGGCGAGGATCTTCGAGTTCAGGCTGCTGGCCGCTTCCTGACCCACCGGTTGCAGGCTCAGGCTGATCTTGCCGTCGGCACGCACTTCCTTGATGAAGCCTTTCTCGCGCATGCCGGAACGCATGAACTTGAAGATTTCGTTCTTGTGAATCAGACCCCAGTGCTTGTTGTTGATGACGGCCTTGAAACCCATGTCGGTGGCTTCGGCCACCAGCAGATCAACTTCCTGGCCCACGCTGTAGTTGGCCGGGGTCTTGTCGAGGTAGCGATCAAGACGCGCGGTGGCGGTGATGCGGCGGGTGTGTTTGTCGAGGTAGACATGCACCACGCAGTATTCGCCGGCGGTCATCTGGCGTTTTTCTTCGGAGTAAGGCAGCAACAGATCCTTCGGCAGACCCCAATCGAGGAACACACCGATACTGTTGATTTCAACAACTTTCAAACTGGCAAATTCACCGACCTGAACTTTTGGTTTTTCAGTGGTGGCAATAAGTTTGTCATCACTGTCCAGATAAATGAAAACATTGAGCCAGTCTTCATCTTCGCTGGGAATATCTTTGGGGATATAACGGTTGGGCAAAAGAATTTCGCCGTCGGCACCGCCGTCCAGATATAAACCGAAGTTAGTGTGTTTAACCACTTGCAAACTGTTGTAGCGCCCGACTAAAGCCATTTCCAATACCCTCATTGCGTGGGCGGCATTCTACCCGGTTTTGCTGGCTTCGTTGGACGGCAGATCCTCCCGTCGACTGAAAATTTGCGCGAAGCCTTGATTTTCCTTGGTTTGCCGTCGAGCGGGCGCCACTCGTCAGACCACCTCGACGACTCCGCGGCGTGCCCCCCCCTCGAAAAAGGCATCGAGACCGATAAATGTTGTTATTTAAAACAGCGGGTTAGCGGGATGTTTCGAATAATTAATCGAGAATAATCCACCCTCACGCTGGGTTATTCCGGAGGATATTTACCAAGCAATTGTCAAGTTATTCCTGTACGATGCCTGGCCGAGTTACTTTTCTACAGGTTAATGGCCGCCATGCGTGTAAAAGCATCCACCAGCAAAGCAAAGCCAGCTCCAGCCGTTGAAACCAGCGAATCGATCAACGATCAGATCGCGGCATTCCTCAAGTCCGGCGGCGAGATCCAGCAAATTGCCAAGGGCGTCAGCGGCCAGACGTTCGGCCCGTCCAAGCAAATCAGCCTGGGCAAGAAGTAACACCCCGCAACACCCCAGTCCCAAGGCGCTTTGAGCTTCGAAGCGTCTGGACCGGAACCCTCGCAAGACCTCTCTCGCGTTTAATCAAATCAACAAAACCATAGAAATCGACGAACGGCCCTCGATGCCGATCATTCGCCGGTATCCTTGCACGCGTCTGGATCAAGCGTTTCAGCAGGCCCTATCAACCTGCGCTCGCTGTTCAAGGAGTGACGCATGCTCAAACCCCTCTGTTTATTTCTTGCAGGCCTGCTGGCGAGCCCGATGACGCACGCGCAGATTTTCCAGCGTGAACTCGGCGACTTCGACCTCAAGCTCGGCACCACGCCCAGCCGCAGCATGGCCCAGGGACTGGTCAAACCCTCGGCGGCCGGTTCGTTCCACGGCGGCCTTGATCTAACCCATGACAGTGGCCTCTATGTCGGCCAGTACGCGCCGAGCATGGGGCTGACGCCGGGCAAGAATCTGGAAATCGATTCCTACGTCGGCTTTAAACAGCCCTTCGATCAAACCCTCGGCTACGAAGTCGGGATGATCCATTACAGCTATCCCAAGGTTGACACCCTCGACAGCCAGGAATTGTTCGGCGGCCTGACCCTGCTCGGCAGCCGTTTCGGCATTGCGTTGAGTAACGATCCGGACAAACAGAACAACACCCTGTTTGCCGATCTGCGCGGCAACCAGCCGTTCGGCATCGGGATCAGCATGAAATACACCACCCATCAGCTCAATACACCGGTCTCGGTGGACGGCGGGTATGTCAGCAGTTTTACCGATTGGTCGGTGAAATTTTCCCGGCCGGTGATGGGTGTCGACCTGGACCTGATCTACAGCAATTCCAGCCTCAGCGGCAGCGATTGCTCCGCCTACTCCGGGCACAACAGCCAGTGCGACGGGCTGGTCACGCTCAAGGCCGAACGCGCGTTCTATTGATTGGCTGAACTGCTGGGCCCATCCTGCGTTCACATAAGCATCAGACTTCGAAGCCAGGCTCACGCAAGGATTCGCCCATGTCTCGCTGGTTCAAACAGATCGCCGCCCTTCTGGTTTTCACCCTTGCCCTCTGCGCTTGCAGCCGCGTGGGCCTCGCCTACCGCAATCTCGACGTGCTCATTCCATGGACGCTCAGCGACTACCTGGACATGACCGGCGAGCAGAAAGGCTGGTTCAACGAACGTCTCAAGGAACACCTGAGCTGGCACTGCACCACGCAATTGCCGGGTTATCTGGACTGGCTGGATCGCCTGCAAACCATGGTCGAAACCAATCAGGTCACCGACGCTGCGCTCCAGGCCCGTACAGCCGAAGCCAAGCAGGCGATTGCCGAAACTGCCCGGGAGATCACCCCTTCAGCGATTGAATTGCTGCAAGGGCTGGATGACAAACAGGTCGCGGAAATGAACGACGCGTTTGCCAAGGATCTGCGCAAACGTCAGCAGGAATATGTGAAGCCACCACTGACCCAGCAGATTGCCGAACGCGGCGCGCGCATGGACAAACGCCTCAATGACTGGCTCGGGCCGCTGAGCGTGACGCAGGAGCAACGGGTGATGGCGTGGTCGACAGCATTGGGCGACCAGAACACTCAATGGATCGCCAACCGTGCGCACTGGCAACAACAGTTCAGTGCAGCCGTCGCCCAGCGCAACAGCCCGGAATTCCCACAGCGGATCGAGACCCTTCTTGTTTATCGCGAGCGCTTATGGACAGCGGATTACCGCAAAGCCTACGCCGACACCGAAGCCCAGGCGCGCTCGCTGGCGGTCGATCTGATGGCTGAAAGCACGCCGCAACAACGCCAGCGCTTGTTGAAGAAAATCGACGGGGTGCGCAAGGACTTCAATGATTTGAAGTGTTTGAAGGCTGCGAAGGCAGACTGAGCTTCACTGAACCCGCGGGAGCCCAGCAGCCAGGCTCCCGAGGGATCGCACAGGGCGTTCAGGCAATCTGCGCTTTCGACGCCACACGATCAAACGTCGCCTCATCCAGCGCATCTTCCTGCTCATCCAGCACCTGACGCGGATGATCATTACCGGGAATGCTGCTGTCGATCAGGCTCAACAGACTCGAGCCGCGCGGGGTCAGACTGAAGTTGTTGCCGGTGCTGCCCTCATCGTCGCCACGAGGCCCGATAAAACCGCGCAGCAACAGCTTCTGCTCGTATTCACAGGCGATGGTTTTCAGATGATCCAGATTCTCGATCGGCTCGCCCGCCGCCGCTTTTTCCGCTGCATAGTCTTCTGCGTAAGAGCGCGGAGCGAAGCTGTGGCCGGCGCCGTTCTGCACTTCATGCAGCAGGCGTTCAATCAAATCCCAGTTATAAGTCGTCATCCTGATTCAACCTCCGGTGCGCGTGATTAATGGCGCTTTCAAAGGTTGTGACCCGAGCGGGCAATAGCCGTTCAGCTTCATTCACGGCCCCGACCGACCGGCGGTCTGTCGATTTACGACAGCGGCGAGCGACTAGTCTGAGAGAGACGGTTTCACCCCCCGCAGGAGAAATCATCATGAACGTTGAGAATCATCCGGTGGTGTCACGCGAAGAATGGGTCGCCGCCCGCAAGCAGCATCTCGCTGACGAAAAAGCCTTCACCAAAGAACGCGACCGCCTCAGCGCCAAACGCCGCGCCCTGCCCTGGGTGAGGGTCGAGAAGGATTACCGCTTCATGGGGCCGAACGGCGAATTGAAACTCGCTGACCTGTTTGGCCAACACAGCCAGCTCGTCGTTTATCACTTCATGTTTGCCAAAAGCTGGGAGGAAGGCTGCCCGGGCTGCTCGTTCCTCAGCGACCACATCGACGGCGCCAATCAACACCTGGCCCATCACGACATTGCCGTGGTGGTGGTGTCCCACGCGCCGTTCGCCGAATTCCAGGCCTTCAAGCGGCGTATGGGTTGGAAGTTCGATTGGGTATCGTCGGACGGTTGCGATTTCAACTACGACTTCGGCGTATGCACCCATGCTGAGGATGCCGAAGCCGGAAAGGCTACGTACAACTACGAAAAGACTGACAGCGCCGAGGAAGAAATGCCGGGGCTGAGCATGTTTTACCGAGCCGACAACGGCGAGATCTTCCACACCTACTCAACCTACGCTCGCGGGCTCGACCTGCTGGTCGGGGCCTACAACTACCTCGACCTCACGCCCAAGGGCCGAAATGAGGACGAGATCATGGAGTGGGTGCGGCATCATGATCGGTATGACGGGGAGCAAAAATCCAGTTGCTGCCACGGAGACTGATCCCCTAAAGACACTGAACTTTTCATTGGCCAGAGCCCTCAACCGGTTAACCCGCCTTAACCGGATCTGAGGCCTGCCCCCATGAAAACCCTGCTCAAACTCACCCTCGCCGCCACCCTCGCCTGCGCCCTGCCCGTCTGGGCCTGCACCCCGGAAGAAGCCACCGCCAAGCGCGAGCAACTGGCCAAGGAAGTCGCGAAGCTCACCGAACAGAACCCGACCAAGGCCAAGGAAATCAACGCCGAGTTGCAGAAAATGGACCTGGGCACGGCATCGGCAGACCTGCCGGACAAGTGCCAGTTGATCGATCAACGGCTGAAGGAACTGGATTCGGCCGAGAAGAAAACCGAGGGCTGACAGCCCGTTCGACAGCGCAGGCTTTGGCATCTACCGCTCGTAATCGATGCCAAAGCCTGCGTCCTTTCGTCCGAGAACTTGCATTAATGCATTTTTATATTTGCATCAATGCATATTCGGACCTAGGGTTACCTCGAGCCTGATCGGAACCGGCCATCGGAGATGGCAACCCATTCACAGCCGATCGCTCGCAACATCCACACGTTGGACGTTTGTTTTCATTCATGGAGGATTGAAAAATGTTAACCACTGAAACAACGCAATTCACCGGCAACACCCTGCCCGGGTGCCTGACCGGCCACCTGCTCGACCCGCAACTGGTCGAGGTCGAAGCGGCCCCACAGGCCAGGGCCCTGGCCGCTGCCAGCCTCAACTTCACGATGCAGCAACAGACCCAGACCAACTGGTGCTGGGCGGCGGTTTCCGCCTCGGTCGGCAATTACTACGGCACCGGGTCCTGGACCCAGTGCGGCGTGGCCAGCACCCAACTGGACCGCAATTGCTGCAGCCAGCCGGGGCCGTGCAACGTTTACGGCTATCTGGATTCGGCCCTGCAAACCACCCGCAGCTACAACGGGATGAATCAGGGTTCGTTGCAGATGTCGGCCATCCAGAACCAGATCAACATGGGCCGCCCCGTCGGTCTGCGTTGCGCCTGGTATGGCGGCGGTGCGCACTTTCTGGCGATCTACGGCACCAACGGCAATTACGTGCTGGTCGCGGACTCGATCTACGGCTACTCGACCCGCGCGCTGAACTCGTTCCCCGGTTCCTACAACGGTGGCGGCAACTGGACTCACACTTACTTCACAGCGAAAAACTAGGAGGGCAACATCATGCAACTGACTTATCCAAAGGCGCCCTCCAACGGCGTACAGACCTTGCGTCCGGTACTGCAAGCCGCGCTGCAAACCCAGGGCTTTGGCATCAATCGCCAGTTCGCCAGTGCTGCACCGGCGAAAATCAGTCTGAGCGAGGCCTATCGCGGCTACTCGCTGAGCCTGGAAGATCTAAGCCACGGCAAAGGCCTGAAGGACGCCCGGCTGGGCGACTGGCATTACCTGGTGTTTGCCGACGGTGTGTCGATTGCCGATGCGCAATTGGCCGAAGTCCGCGGTCACGTCGAGTTCGCTTCGTTGAACCACGGCAACCTGGCGGCGGCCACGGTGGATGCGCTGAAACTGGCCGAGCAGGCGCCGCAGTTGCAGGGCAAAACCGTTGAGCTGCGAGTGTTGTTCGTTTCGGCGCTGCACATTGTTGCGATCTGGCTGCACGCAGCGGATGAAGATGTGCTGATCCCGATCGAGCCAACGCCCAAGGAGTTGGCGCTGCCCGGGCTGTACAGCGCGGCAGCCCTGCTCGCGCAGCTCAAACCGACGGCGGATCAGACCAGGCAACGCTTTGACGCCGACACCAGTGGCCTGTTGGGCAACTGACAAACGCTGGCGATAAAAAAACCCGGACATTGTCCGGGTTTTTCTTTGCCTGCCTGAAACGACTTACTCAGCCGCTGGCTCTGCCGGCTTGCGGCGCTTGAGCGGGGCCATGCCGTCGCTGCTCACCAGAGAATCCGGCTTCGGACGGTTGGCGCTCTTGCGCTTGGTTGGCGTCTTGGCGGCGGTTTTCTTCTTGTCGCCCTTGGCGTCGGTCTTTTTCTTCTTCACGCCGACGGCTTTGCCCGAGGCCTTGACCTTTTTCGGTCCGCCGTAGGTGCCTTTGACTTCCTTGATGGTGCGGCGCTCGAAGCTCTGCTTCAGATAACGCTCGATGCTCGACATCAGGTTCCAGTCGCCGTGGCAGATCAGCGAGATCGCCAGACCGTCGTTGCCGGCACGGCCGGTACGACCAATACGGTGCACGTATTCGTCGCCGCTGCGTGGCATGTCGAAGTTGATCACCAGATCCAGACCATCAACGTCCAGACCACGGGCCGCCACGTCGGTGGCCACCAGGATCTTCACGCCGCCCTGCTTCAGACGGTCGATCGCCAGTTTGCGATCCTTCTGGTCTTTCTCGCCGTGCAGCACGAACGCCTTGTATTCCTGAGCGACGAGACGACCGTAGATGCGGTCGGCCATGGCCCGGGTGTTGGTGAAGACGATGGCCTTCTGGTAGGTCTCGTTGGCCAGCAGCCAGTTCACGATCTGTTCTTTGTGCTGGTTGTGGTCGGCGGTGATGATCTGCTGACGGGTGGTCGAGTTCAGTTGGCTGACCGCGTTGAGCTGCAAGTGCTCAGGATTGTTCAGCACTTTGCCGATCATCTCGCGCAGGCCGGAACCGCCGGTAGTCGCCGAGAACAACATGGTCTGCTGACGGTTCGGGCATTCGTCGACCAGACGCTGCACGTCTTCGGCGAAACCCATGTCGAGCATACGGTCGGCTTCGTCGAGCACCAGCACTTCGACTTCTTTCAAATCGAGGTTGCCGGCGTTCAATTGCTCGATCATCCGCCCCGGGGTGCCGATCAGAATATCCGGCACCTTGCGCAGCATGGCGGCCTGGACCTTGAAGTCTTCACCGCCGGTGATCAGGCCGGACTTGATGAAAGTGAACTGCGAAAAG
Organism: Pseudomonas sp. HS6; assembly: GCF_023375815.1. NCBI lineage: Bacteria > Pseudomonadati > Pseudomonadota > Gammaproteobacteria > Pseudomonadales > Pseudomonadaceae > Pseudomonas > Pseudomonas sp. HS6. The sequence continues at coordinate 26,882 of NZ_CP067412.1, forward strand.
CGCTCGACTTCCTTCAGGGTCTGCTGGGCCAGCTCGCGGGTCGGCAGCAGGATCAGGGTCTTGATGCTGACGCGGATCTTGGCCGGGCCGATCAGGCGGTTGAGGATCGGCAGGACAAAAGCGGCGGTCTTGCCGCTACCGGTTTGCGCCGTCACCCGCAGGTCACGCCCCTGAAGCGCCAGCGGAATGGCCGCGGCTTGCACAGGCGTTGGCTCGACAAATTTCAGCTCGGCCACGGCTTTGAGCAGGCGTTCGTGCAGGGCGAATTGGGAAAACACGGGTGCTACCTCGAAGATATGCAAAAAATCAGCTGCATAGGTTACCGGTTTCGAGCGCTCAGGCCGAGTTTCTTTGTGAAATCAGCCGTAATCAGTGGCTTTTTTGTTGCTCGATTTGTCTCCAACGGTAATACACAGCGTCTTAAATGCTCTAATCGTCCGTCGCGTCTTACAGAAGAATCGTCTCTCTCATGGATTTCAAACAGCTCTGGCTCAACGCCCAAGACCTCTGGGGTGCCCTCGATCAGCACCCGCTCCTGCACGCCGGCCTGGCATTGATCCTGCTGCTGGTGATCGCGCTGGTCCTCGGACGAGTGGCGCGTTACCTGATCCTGCATGCCAGCCGCATGCTCGGTCGCCAGCCCGCGCTGCACTGGCTCAACGACTTTCGGCATAACAAGGTGTTCCAGCGTCTGGCGCAGATGACGCCATCATTGGTGATCCAGTTCGGCCTGCACCTGGTGCCGGAACTGAGCAAAACCGCCACGGTGTTTCTCGGCAATGTCGCACTGGCGTTCACCATTCTGTTCCTGCTGCTGTCGGTCAGCGCCCTGCTCAATGCCCTGCTGGATATCTACGCCCGCACCGAACACGCCCGTACCCGCTCAATCAAGGGTTATGTGCAACTGGCTAAAATGGTTCTGTACGTGTTCGGCGCGATCATCATCGTCGCCACCCTGATCGACCGTTCGCCGCTGTTGCTGCTGTCCGGTCTGGGTGCGATGTCGGCGGTGATCCTGTTGGTCTACAAGGACACCCTGCTGTCGTTCGTCGCCAGCGTGCAACTGACCAGCAACGACATGCTGCGGGTCGGCGACTGGATCGAAATGCCGCAAGTCGGCGCCGATGGCGATGTGGTCGACATCACCCTGCACACGGTCAAGGTGCAGAACTTTGACAAAACCATCGTCTCGATCCCGACCTGGCGCCTGATGTCCGAGTCGTTCAGAAACTGGCGCGGCATGCAGCAGTCCGGCGGGCGGCGGATCAAGCGCAGTCTGTTCATCGACGCCAGTGGCGTGCGCTTCATCCGCGACGATGAAGAAGAAAAACTCTCCCAGGTGCACCTGCTGACCGCCTACATGGGCCGCAAGAAAGCCGAACTCAAGGCCTGGAACGAGGCCCAGGGCAACGTCGCGGCGATGTCGGCCAACCGCCGGCGCATGACCAACATCGGCACCTTCCGCGCTTACGCGCTGGCCTATCTGAAGAGCCACCCGGAGATCCAGCCGAACATGACCTGCATGGTTCGCCAGATGCAGACCACCGCCCAGGGCATTCCGCTGGAAATCTACTGTTTTACCACCACCACGGTGTGGGCCGATTACGAGCGGATCCAGGGGGATATTTTCGATTACCTGCTGGCGGTGCTGCCGGAGTTTGGGTTGAGTCTGTATCAGCAGCCGAGTGGTGGGGATTTACGTTCCGGGTTGTTGCCGGCGGTGTTGGGCTCGGCGCACATACCCGAGGCTGAAAAACATTTGATGTAACACCGCAAAACCCTGTGGGAGCGGGCTTGCCCGCGATGAGGGTGCATCAGCAACAAATTCGTTGACTGACACTCCGCCATCGCGGGCAAGCCCGCTCCCACAGGGATTGCATTCAGCTCAGAAGTGGCGTGTTACTTGGCCTGACGCTGCGGCGCCTTGTGCACCATGGTGTAGGCGTAGTCGACACCCATGCCGTACGCGCCGCTGTGTTCCAGCACCAAGTCCATCACTGCCTGATAAGTGTCTTTGTGCGCCCAGTCACGCTGGTACTCGAGCAGCACTTGCTGCCAGGTCACCGGCACCGCACCGGCCTGAATCATTCGCTGCACCGACATGTCGTGGGCTTCTTTGGTGGTGCCGCCGGACGCGTCGGTGACGATGTACACCTCGTAGCCTTCGGCCAGGGCTTCCAGGGCCGGGAAGGTCAGGCAGACCTCGGTCCACAGCGCGGCGATGATCAGTTTCTTGCGGCCGGTGGCTTTCACTGCGTCAACCAGCGCCTTGTCTTCCCAGGAGTTCATCGAGGTGCGCTCGATCGGCTTCTGCTCCGGGTGTACCGCCAGCAGTTCCGGCCAGATGTAGCCGCTGAAGCTTTCGGTTTCGACCGAGGTGTAGATGGTCGGCACGTTGAAGATCTTCGCTGCTTTGGCCAGGCCGACGGTGTTGTTCTTCAGGGTCTGACGGTCGATCGACTGTACGCCGAAAGCCATTTGCGGCTGGTGGTCGATCAGGATCAGGGCGGAGTTGGTTGGGTTCAGCAGTTCACGGATAGACATGGCGCGTTCCTTTTGATGTCGTTTCAGAGTTTCGATTGGGTAATGGGTGAGTCGAGTGGCTTGCCGTCTGCGGCGTTGTTGTCTCGGCTTGGATGTCACTTTAGGGGCTGGCAGATAAAGGGACAATTACCTAAAATCGAGAATCATTGATTCTAAAAAAGGGACAATCATGGATCGCATCGAATGCATGCGCGCCTTCGTGGTGACGGTCGGCGAGAACGGCTTTGCGGCCGCCGCCCGGGCCATGGACGTGCCCCGCTCAAAAGTCAGCAAACAGATTCAGGCGCTGGAAGAAGCCATCGGCGTACAACTGCTGCAACGCACCACCCGCAGCCTGCACCTGACCGAGGCCGGTGCGGAGTATTTCGAAGCAGCGCGGGAAGTGATTGCGGCACTGGACGAGGCCGAACAAAGGGCACGGGACGGGGTGGGTGAATTGCGCGGGGTGTTGCGGGTCAACGCGCCAATGTCGTTCGGCCTGCGGCGACTGGGCAAGCTGATTCCGCTGTTCCACGAGCAGCACCCGAACATCGAGCTGCAACTGGTGCTCAGCGACCAGCAGGTCGATCCGGTGCGCGGCGGGTTCGACGTGACCATCCGCATCGCCAGCCTGCCCGATTCGACCATGATCGCCCGACAACTGGCGCCAGCGCCGCGGATCATGGTCGCCTCCCCTGCTTACCTCGAACGCGCGGGCACACCGCAGTCGCCTCAGGATCTGCGCTCACATCAATGCTTGAACTACGGCTATCTGCAGAGTGGCGTCAGCCTGCAACTGTGCAACGGCAAGGAGACCCAGCGCGTCAACGTCACTGGCCCGCTGCACGCCAACAATGGTGACTTGCTGGCGCAAGCAGCCGAGGCCGGCATGGGCATCGCGCTGCTGCCGGACTTCATCGTCGAAGAAGCACTGGCCGCCGGGCGCCTGGTGCCGGTGCTGTGCGAGTGGCAGGCGCCGGCGATCACCATCAACGCGGTGTATTCGTCAGCGCGGCGGGTGCCGCAGAAGACGCGCGCGTTTATCGAGTTTCTGGTGGGGCAACTGGCGCCGAAATAATACCGGCAGGGTTTCTGAACATCACATACAGGGGCTCGAAGCCCGAGCCCTGAGGGAAAACCACCACATAGTCATCAAATCGAGCAGTTACCGAATCGCTGATTGTCTCCAGCACAGGCACTGGACTCGAGCGCAGAAATCCCAGCCGCGGCTCCCTTGCATCGTAAGGTGCCGGAGACGTTTCGAGTGTTTCGAGAGGGCACCAGTTTACGGTCAGCAGCCCGGCTTCATCAGTGGTGAAAGAGTAGGCTCGCACATGTTCATTCCATAACGCACCGCGCACTCGCACATGAGATAACGATTGGTTTGATGCCAGTGTCACCTGATGCAGCGTCTTGATCTCCCTAATACCTCGGTGCATGGTTTTCGCGGGAACGGTGTAACTTCCGCTGCTCATTCTGAAGGGCATCGCAACGGTTCCTGCCGTCACCGCCAGTTGCTGCCAATCCAGCCCCTCAAGCGGAAGGAATTCGGCCAAAGGAACGCATACGCCATACCAGCCCACCTCGGCTCTGCTGGAAAAGTCGAACTGCAGCACCGCTGCATGTTGACGCCGAGTGGCCTCTGCGCCCGAACTGACTTGCCAGGTCAAGTCTGCCACGACTGAACGAATGGACTTTTGCAGTTCGATTCGATGCTCTTCCAGTGATCCTGACAAAGCACCGTCGAGCATGATCGCCGGGCGTGCGTTAGCGTGCGCGAGTGGTGCAAACAGGTTTACTGGCAACCGCAGCGGCCCGACTCCCTGATTACGCTGCTCGATCAGACATGCCTGCGCAGTCGTCAACAATGACTCTGCTTCAATTTGAGCCACTGACAAACGCTGATAGAGATCATTTGACCTAGCCGAAAAGCGGTCGCCCGTGGTACTGACTTGCAGGGCAATATTTTGCCATTGCCCCTGCTCTGAACGAGCGAACGTCACGTCACGCTGGGCACTCTCTCTTCGGAACTGAATACGCATTTTCCACGAGCCATATCGAACCACGGCGGCACGCGAGTCGGCTTCCGCGACTTCCAGAGCACGAATATCCGCCTCTCTTTCAAGGAGATCCAACTGAGCACTTTGCCTCTCGCGCATCTGCCGGATTCGTTGTTGCAGTAAAACAAGAGAGGCCTCTGCAGTCTGTTCTGCTGCAGCCAGTTCCGCGTTCATTTTTTGAACATCCACCAGACTCTGGGCAAGACGCTGCTGCGCCCAGTTCGTTGTCACTGGAGGACTTACAACGTTGGCCAGAGCCTGCCCTTTGAATATGGCTCGCCCCTGTTGGTGATGCCACGCCTTAAGGTATTCGACAACGGACTCGGATGAGTTGGGATTCGAAGTATCCTCCGGATAGAACAGCAGATCGGCCCCTTTGGCGTGACCTGAAATCTGATCGAAATGATTGATCAACCGGTCGTGGTCGACTTTTGCCAGATCAACTGCCCAGATCCGGTCAACCAATGCCTTGAACTCGGTTTCTGTATATTCATTGAGAGCGGGTTTCAGCTTCATACATTTAAACTTCCTTGTTTTTTTGCACGTCGCCATGGATGACATCCAGAAAGGTGTCACCCATGGAGGCTCATTTGATATGAAATTACTCTGGTTTGAATCCAGGCTTGTTATTGAGTGCGCGCCACTCCTTCACTTCTTTCAGGATGCCTTCGAGGCTGTCTTCACGTCCCTCCTTGGGATAGAAGATGACGTCCGAGCGGTCGGGGTGTTCGGTGACTAGCTCGAAATGTATTACGCGCCTCATCATGTAGCGATCAAACTCGTCACCAGACAGTTCTTCCCCGCCCTCAAAAAGCTCTGTAAGAAACGCTCGGAATTCGGACTCTGTGTAGTCTTCGATACGTGTAGTATTTTTCATTGCGCATCCTCCCCTCTATGCACCGATATATGTCGCTTTGGCGTCATCACCAATATGTTTTCCACGTCATAAACTGCGCCTCCCGTCGCTACTGGAATTTTATGATGAAGCTCAAACTTCACTCTTCCCCCATGCTGATCTTCCAGCGCGGGAAAAGGTGCAGTTCCCTTACGCATGAACCTGAGATTGGTCCTGTTAAACTGCGACACAAGAAACTCGTCTGCCGCCACAGCTTTCCAAAATGCCTCCCTGAACCGATGAAAATTGGCAAATTCCCTCCCTCTTAACTGATCAGCAATTTGCGCCGGAATAGGCGCACCCTCGGCCCTGGCACTGTCTCCCAACCAAATCCCCGTAATCTGCTGCCCAGTTCCCGTCGCAACTCCCGGATCATCCCTTCGATCCAGAAACAGCACATCCGGCGAAGGCAGCTCCATATCCCCCGGGAACCCCGGAATACTCGCACCCACCTGCCCTTCATCAACAGCCGGAAACGTCTCGTTTGCCGGTAGGATCGGGATGAGCGGGTTGCCGGGATAAGCCGTGGCGGTCGAGGGGGAAATCGGTGTGGTGGTCGGCCCGAGGTGTTCGCTGCCCGGTGGCACCAGAGGTGTCCAGGTTCCGATCCCCACCGGAGGAATCGGCCAAGGCTGGACGGCGGGTAGAACGCCACGTCGGCCGTGGGCACTTTGCGGCGCGACGATGCTGACCCGGTCGAGATTGAACGGATTCGCGCCAACGGATGCATCGTCCTGAAAGCGCAGTTCGAACTCGCGGCGTTCGCCCACCCATGTGCTTTTCGGTGCATAAGGTGCGAAGCCTTGCTCGACGCGTTTTTTGTTGACCTCATCGAACTGGCTGGTGAGTGCCGATTGCTCACCCAATGTCCGCCACAGCGCGTCGCCAAATGCGCCGAACGACTGAATCTCCCGCCCGCGCAACTGGTCGCCGATCTGACTGGGAATGGCTGCACCGGTACTGCGGCTGGCCGTGTTCCACCAGTCAGCCTTGGCGGGTTGCCCCTTGCCGGTGACGACGCCCGCGCCCAACGGTAGCAGGTTGAAGGACAGGTACATCGGCGCCGAACCCGGCACGCAGATGATGCAGTCCTGAATGCGCAGGTCGACGCCCTTCGGCAAGTCCTGAACAACAGGTGGCAGCAGTGCTATCCGGCCCTGGCTCGAAACCTCTTTGGCGATGCTCGTATCAGGCGTGAACTGCAGGTGTCGGGCCGGTGAGCCGGGGACTTCTGCGGTGTAGTTGCCCGTCAGCGGATCAGGCACCGCGTTGATGACCGGCACACTGGGGCTGATCTCATTACCAGTGGTGACGGCAATGACGGCGGTACCTTGTGGTACGGCCTCGGGTTTGAGCCGATAAGGCATGTCCACCGACCCACCGGAATCAGCGATCGAGCGCAGCGCCTGCTCATCGGAAAGCCCCAGCACCTGGGCAGGCACGGCGACAGACTGAAACAATCGTCGTCGCTGCTCCGGTGTCAGTTCTCCATCGCCCAGCGTTGGCGAGTACACCAACCCGGCAACCAATACCGTGGACGGATGGGGAACCAACATGGCGAGAGGAAGGTGTTTGACCGCTTGCCGTACACCTGCCTCGATGAGTGCACCCGCTTGCTGGGCAACAAGTGCCCCGGTACGCGTCAACACCATCGCGCCGTGCGTCATCGACGACAGCGGAACGGTCAGCGTATTGGCTTGTCGGGTTCGACTGACCCGTGCATCTTCATCGGCCTGTTGCTTGAATCGGACCCGTGCCTCGCGCTGCGCAGCGTATTGGCGCTGAGCCTCCCAAACCGCTTCCCTGGCATGCCAGACCACAGTCTGTTCGGCATGATGCCTGGCCAGCGCAACAGACTTTTCCCGCAGGGTATGAATCTGCGAGGTCAATAAGCGCGCGTCATGGGCGGCGTTGTACGCGCTTTCCCAGATCCGGTGGCCATCATCGAGCGCTTGGCCAAACTGGGTGATTCGAGTCAGATAGTCATGGGACGAGCGCGTCAGCGGGTCGTGTCCATCGAAGGAGCGGGCTGCCGCATTCTTTGCATCGAGTTCCGCGGATTTGCGGGCGAGCAGCCCGTCGATTTCGCCTTTTTCCTTCGTGATCAGGTAAAGCTGCCAACGCTCACTGTCATCGCTTTTCGGTGGCCTGCGCGAAGCGAGGACTTCTTGCTCCAGGGACGTCGAGAGTTGAGCGGCCCTTTCGGCAAAACGACGATCGACTTCGGCCCTGACGGCGTCATGTCGTTGCGCCAATCCCGCCAGAAACTGCATCAGCGCCCGATGACGCGCCTGTTCCTGAGCCTGCGTAGCGGCGGCCTGTGCCTGGGCTGCCGCTTCTTGTGCCTGAGCCGCCGCTTGAGCCTGCTCTTGCTGTTGTTTTTGTCGGTGCGCCGCTTTGGCCCGCGCCCGAGCCTTTTGCTTGCTCTTGCTGACCTTGCCGAAGCCGCCCGAAACTCCACCGCCGCCACCAAAACCACCACCCGATCCGCCACCCGACGCGGGCGGCCCGGATCGGATGACGACGCTCCCCCGACGTTCCATCGTTGAAATTGTTCTGTGCCATACAGTCACTCCTTGTCTGTAGGGCACAGCGTGTCGATCAAGCGGTAATCAGGTGCGGTACATAGTTATCGCGGTGGAAATAAGGGGTTGATGGGCGATTCAGCCAATAGCCTGCGGCTTACGAATCCCCAACCGGCTGATCCACACCGCCGCCAGAATCACGCTGCCACCGAGGAACAAGCGCCCCAGTTCCTCATGCTGATTCCAGATCAGCAGATTCAGCAGCAATCCCACCGGTACGTGCAGGTTGTTCATCACCGCCAGGGTGCCGCCGTTGACCAAGCACGCTCCCTTGTTCCACCAGTACAGACCGAGTGCGGTCGAGACCAGGCCAAGGAACACCAGCACGCCCCATTGCAGCGGTGCTTCCGGCAGGAAGTTGGATTTGCCGAACAGCAGGAACGCCGGCAACGCCACCGCGAGTGCGCCGAGGTAGAAGAAACCGAAGCGCCGGTAGTGCGGCAGATCGCTCGGATGCTTCGCCACCAGATGCTTGTACAGCACTTGCCCGGCGGCGTAGGTGAAGTTAGCCAGTTGCAGCAGCAGGAAGCCCATGAAGAAGTCCGGGTTGATCCGGTCATAGCGAATCACCGCCGCACCGCACACGGCCACCAGCGCCGCGATCAGCGCCCATGGATTGAAGCGGCGGTTCAGTGCATCTTCGATCAGGGTCACGTGCAGCGGCGTGAGGATGGTGAACAGCAGCACTTCCGGCACCGTCAGTACCCGGAAGCTCAGGTACAGGCAGACGTAGGTCACGCCGAACTGCAACGCGCCGATCAGCAGCATGCCGCGCATGAACGCTGGCTCCACCGAACGCCAGCGCGTCAGCGGAATGAACACCAGCCCGGCCAGCACCACGCGCACCAGCACCGCGAAGTAGCTGTCGACATGCCCGGCCAGGTATTCGCCGATCAGACTGAAGGAAAACGCCTGGATCAGCGTGACAAAAAGTAGATAGCCCATGCTCGCCTCGATTTCGAATGGCGGCGACGATAGCGGTTTTTGCTTCTGATCGCGAACCCTCAGACAACGGTGGACCCTGTGGGAGCGGGCTTGCCCGCGATGAGGGAGTGTCAGCCATAGATTTATGTGCTGACACGCCACCATCGCGGGCAAGCCCGCTCCCACAGGGGATGCGCTGCGTTGCAAAAATCGCAGGCAAAAAAAAGCCCGATCTCGCTAAAGCGTTCAATCGGGCTACAGCACTCAGGAGCAACAAGTGCAAAGGGAGGTTCGATGCGCGTAGAGCCTTGAAGGGGTTGCGCCAGGTCACTAGAACAATCGGCGATTATCTGGCGATTAACATATCAAGCGACTTGGGACAGTTTGGCGTTGGCCAGGTTGAGGCCTTTCTCCTGGAAGTCGCCACCCAGGTTCATGCCTTCGGCGTGGATGAAGGTCACGTCGTGGATGCCGATGAAACCCATCACCTGACGCAGGTACGGTTCCTGGTGATCCGCCGGGCCGCCGGCGTAGATGCCGCCGCGAGCGGTCAGCACGTAGGCACGCTTGCCGCTGAGCAGGCCTTGCGGGCCGGTCTCGGTGTATTTGAAGGTCACACCGGCACGCAGCACGTGGTCGAGCCAGGCTTTCAGGGTGCTTGGAATCGCGAAGTTGTACATCGGCGCGGCCATCACCAGCACGTCGGCGGCCAGCAATTCATCGGTCAGTTCGTTGGAGCGATCCAGCGAGGATTGTTCGTTGGCGTTGCGCTGGTCAGCAGGTTTCATCCAGCCGCCCAGCAGGTTGATGTCCAGGTGTGGCACCGGGTTCACGGCGAGGTCGCGTACGGTGATCTGATCGGCCGGGTGTGCCGCTTTCCACTGACTGATGAAGGTCTGGGTCAGTTGACGGGATACCGAGTCTTGCTGGCGGGCGCTGCTTTCGATGATCAGAACGCGGGACATGTTGTGTAGCCTCCATCCGAGAATGTTGTAAGTCGATGGAGTGAAGGTTAAACAGAGCCCTATCGATGAAAAAGCGCAAATAACTGCTATAAAGCATCGATAAATTCGTTTATAAGCTGACGCACACCTTGTGGGAGCACATTGGCTCCCACAAAGAGACCGGTGTTATTTCGGGTTGCAGCTCAGTTCGACGCGCAGCTTGATGATCTCGCGGGAGAACTTGGCGGTGGCGTTTGTATGTTTGCCGGCCGGCACTTCGATATTGCGGGTGCGCGGCGCCTCCGGGCCATTGCTGAACACGACTTTGCAGAGTGCATCGACCTCGCCGTAGTTGGCGACCCGGATGGAGCCGATGTCTTTATCGGTATCGTAAGACTCGTAGTCGATCTTCAAGCCATTGAGATTCTTCTGCACATCGATCGGATACGCAAACGCGGTCAGCGGCAGCAGCGCCAGCACCACACAACAGAATTTTTTCATTCGGCAGTCTCCATGAGGGACAGCCAGCTTAGGACAAGAGGAGCTATTGATGAAAGCGCCCCGCGTGACCCTTGATCAATGGCGAACGTTGCAGGCGGTGGTCGACCACGGCGGATTCGCCCAGGCCGCCGAAGCGTTGCACCGTTCGCAATCGTCGGTGAGCTACACCGTTGCCCGCATGCAGGATCAGCTCGGCGTGCCGTTGCTGCGCATCGACGGCCGTAAAGCCGTACTGACCGAAGCCGGCGGCGTGCTGCTGCGGCGTTCGCGACAACTGGTGAAACAGGCCAGCCAACTGGAAGACCTCGCCCATCACATGGAGCAAGGCTGGGAAGCCGAAGTGCGGCTGGTGGTCGATGCAGCCTATCCAAGCGCTCGCCTCGTTCGCGCGCTGACCGCGTTCATGCCGCAGAGCCGTGGCTGCCGCGTGCGTCTGCGTGAAGAAGTGCTGTCGGGTGTCGAGGAAGTGTTGCTCGAAGGCGTGGCCGATCTGGCCATCACCGGTCTGAGCATTCCCGGCTACCTCGGTGCAGAGTTGAGCGACGTGGAGTTCGTCGCCGTCGCCCACCCTGAACACGCGCTGCATCGACTGAACCGTGAGCTGAACTTCCAGGACCTGGAAACCCAGATGCAAGTGGTGATCCGCGACTCCGGCCGCCAGCAGCCCCGGGACGTCGGCTGGCTCGGCGCCGAACAGCGCTGGACCGTCGGCAGCCTCGCCACTGCCGCCAATTTCGTTTCCAGCGGCCTGGGTTTTGCCTGGTTGCCACGGCACATGATCGAACGCGAATTGAAGGAAGGCCTACTCAAGCTGCTACCGTTGGATCAGGGTGGCAGCCGCAATCCGAGCTTCTATCTGTATTCGAACAAGGACAAACCGCTGGGCCCGGCCTCGCAGATCCTCGTCGAACTGTTGCGCACCTTCGACACCTTGCCGTTGGACGCACCGTTCGCCGCCCCCGAACAAGCCTGACACGGAGTTCACCGATGGCGTATTTCGAGCATGAAGGTTGCAACCTGCACTACGAGGAATATGGCCACGGCGATCCGTTGCTGCTGGTTCACGGGCTCGGCTCTAGCACGCTGGACTGGGAAATGCAGATCCCGGCACTGGCCGCGCAATATCGGGTGATCGTCCCGGACGTGCGCGGCCATGGCCGCTCCGACAAGCCCCGCGAGCGCTATAGCATCGCCGGCTTCAGCGCCGACATCGTCGCCCTGATCGAGCACCTGAAGCTCGGCCCGGTGCACTACGCCGGGCTGTCCATGGGCGGCATGATCGGCTTCCAGTTCGCCGTCGATCAGCCGCAGATGCTCAAGAGCCTGACCATCGTCAACAGCGCACCCGAGGTCAAAGTGCGCAGTCGCGATGACTATTGGCAGTGGTTCAAGCGCTGGAGCCTGATGCGCCTGCTGAGCTTGGCCACCATCGGCAAAGCCCTTGGCGCCAAACTGTTCCCCAAACCGGAGCAGGCGGATTTGCGGCAGAAAATGGCCGAGCGCTGGGCAAAAAACGACAAACGTGCTTATCTCGCCAGCTTCGATGCGATTGTTGGCTGGGGGGTTCAGGAACGACTTTCGAGGATCTCCTGTCCAACGCTCGTCGTCAGCGCCGACCGGGATTACACACCCGTCGCGCTGAAAGAAACCTATGTCAGACTGCTGCCCGATGCGCGGCTGGTGGTGATCGCCGATTCGCGCCATGCCACCCCGCTCGATCAACCGGAACGCTTCAATCAAACGCTGCTGGCGTTTCTCGCCACAGCCGATATTCACCCTCAGGATCACTGAACCATGCTGAAAAAACTCGCCCTCGCCGCCGGCACCGTGCTGTTCGCCGCCAACCTGATGGCTGCCACGCCTGCAAAAGCACCGCACGTGCTGCTGGACACCACCAACGGCCAGATCGAAATCGAACTGGACCCGGTCAAGGCGCCGATCAGTACCAAGAACTTTCTTGAGTACGTCGACAGCGGTTTCTACACCAACACCATATTCCACCGTGTGATCCCTGGCTTCATGGCTCAGGGCGGCGGTTTCACCCAGCAGATGGCACAAAAAGACACCAAGGCACCGATCAAGAACGAAGCCAGCAACGGTCTGCACAACGTTCGCGGCACCCTGTCGATGGCCCGCACTTCCGATCCAAACTCGGCCACCAGCCAGTTCTTCATCAACGTCGCCGACAACGCATTCCTTGATCCGGGCCGCGACGCCGGTTACGCCGTGTTCGCCAAAGTGGTCAAGGGCATGGACGTGGTCGACATCATCGTCAACTCCCAGACCACCACCAAACAGGGCATGCAAAACGTGCCTGTCGACCCTGTGATCATCAAGTCGGCCAAGCGCATCGACTAAGCTTTACAGGGCGTATCGAGCGGCGTTGACCTGATGTCACGCCGCTCACACTGATAAAAGGAGAGCCCGTACTCCGGGCGGTTATCTGATGCTCTATCGCCGTTTCGAACAACTGATCGACATATTCCGTGACGCCCCGACGGCGGCTCCGCCGAACCGTGTTCTGCCCTTCTATACCTATTACCTGAAGCAGGTCTGGCCAAGTTTCGCCGCCCTGCTGGTGGTCGGCCTGTTCGCCGCACTGATCGAAGTGGCGCTGTTCAGTTACCTGAGCCGCATCATCGACCTGGCCCAAGGCACACCCAATCCGAATTTCTTCCACGACCATGCCCTCGAACTGACCTGGATGGTGGTGGTTGCGCTGGTGCTGCGCCCGATCTTCTTCGGCCTGCACGACTTGCTGGTGCACCAGACCCTGAGCCCGGGCATGACCAGCATGATTCGCTGGCAGAACCACAGCTATGTGCTCAAGCAGAGTCTGAACTTCTTCCAGAACGACTTCGCCGGGCGCATCGCCCAACGCATCATGCAGACCGGCAACTCGCTGCGAGACTCCGCCGTGCAGGCGGTGGATGCGCTGTGGCACGTGCTGATCTACGCGGTCAGTTCGCTGGTGCTGTTCGCCGAAGCCGACTGGCGTCTGATGATCCCGCTGTTGACGTGGATCGCCGCCTACATCGGCGCACTCTATTACTTTGTGCCACGGGTCAAGGATCGCTCGGTAGAAGCCTCCGACGCGCGCTCGAAACTGATGGGCCGGATCGTCGATGGCTACACCAACATCGCCACCCTGAAGCTGTTCGCCCACACCAATTTCGAACAGCATTACGCCCGCGAAGCCATGCAGGAACAGACCGAAAAAGCCCAGATGGCCGGTCGTGTGGTCACCAGCATGGACGTGGCAATCACCACCATGAATGGCCTGCTGATCGTCGGCACCACCGCGCTGGCGCTGTGGCTGTGGTCGCAGTCGCTGATCACCGTCGGCGCCATCGCCCTGGCCACTGGCCTGGTGATTCGCATCGTCAACATGTCCGGCTGGATCATGTGGGTGGTCACCGGAATTTTCGAAAACATCGGCATGGTCCAGGACGGTCTGCAGACCATCTCGCAACCGGTCAGCGTCACCGATCACGAACAGGCCAAACCGCTGGCTGTGGCCCGTGGCGAAGTACGTTTCGAGCACGTGGATTTTCACTACGGCAAGAAGAAAGGCATCATCGGCGACCTCAACCTGACCATCAAACCGGGGGAAAAAATCGGTCTGATCGGCCCGTCCGGCGCTGGCAAATCGACCCTGGTCAACCTGCTGCTGCGCCTGTACGACGTCGAGGGCGGACGGATCCTGATCGACGGCCAGAACATCGCCGAAGTCGGTCAGGAAAGCCTGCGCGCGCGGATCGGCATGATTACTCAGGACACCTCGCTGCTACACCGTTCGATCCGCGACAATTTGCTGTACGGCAAACCCGACGCCACTGACGCCGAGCTTTGGGAAGCGGTGCACAAGGCCCGCGCCGATGAGTTCATCCCGCTGCTGTCGGATGCCGAAGGTCGCACAGGATTCGACGCGCATGTCGGTGAACGCGGGGTGAAACTGTCCGGCGGCCAGCGCCAGCGGATCGCGATTGCCCGGGTGCTGCTCAAGGACGCGCCGATCCTGATCATGGACGAAGCGACCTCGGCGCTGGACTCGGAAGTCGAAGCAGCGATCCAGGAAAGCCTGGAAACCCTGATGCAGGGCAAGACCGTGATCGCCATTGCCCACCGCCTCTCGACCATTGCCCGCATGGATCGGCTGGTGGTGCTGGAGAACGGCAAGATCGCCGAAAGCGGCAACCATGCCGAACTGCTGGCCCATGGCGGATTGTATGCGCGGTTGTGGGCGCACCAGACCGGAGGGTTTGTCGGTATCGACTGACCTTTCGCGAAACACAAAAACCGCCAGAACCCGCCAAGCACGGGCTCTGGCGGTTTTTTATCGCCTGCTGGAAATCCGCTTAAACCCTGCTGTACTCAGCCAAGGTTCTGGAGATGAACCTGTCGTAATTCTGCAAGGAAGCACCACTCGATACAGTCTCGATAGCACGTCTATCAAGGACTCTCTCATGTCTCTGTTCAAACGTTCAGTCACTGAGTTGTTGGGTACGTTCTGGTTGGTGTTGGGCGGGTGTGGCAGTGCGGTGATCGCCGCGTCTTCACCTTTGGGAATCGGCGTGCTGGGGGTCGCCCTGGCGTTTGGTCTGACGGTGCTGACCATGGCGTTCGCCATCGGCCACATCAGCGGATGTCACCTCAACCCGGCCGTGTCGGTCGGTCTGGTCGTCGGCGGCCGGTTCCCGGCCAAAGAGCTGCCTGCCTACATCATCGCCCAGGTGATCGGCGGGATTCTGGCAGCGGCACTGCTCTACCACATCGCCAGCGGCAAGGAGGGTTTCGACATCGCCGCTGGCCTTGCCTCCAACGGCTATGGCGAGCACTCGCCGGGCAAATACTCGATGGCCGCCGGGTTCGTCACCGAACTGGTGATGACCGCCATGTTCGTGGTGATCATCCTCGGCGCCACCGACAAACGCGCCCCGGCAGGACTGGCACCGATTGCCATCGGCCTGGGCCTGACGCTGATCCACCTGATCTCGATTCCGGTGACCAACACCTCGGTCAACCCGGCCCGCAGCACGGGCCCGGCACTGATGGTTGGCGGCTGGGCGCTCGCGCAGTTGTGGATGTTCTGGGTCGCGCCGCTGCTGGGCGCGGTGGTCGGCGGCGTGGTCTATCGCTGGCTGGGCAAGGAAGACAGTTGAGGGACGCGGCGAGGATCAGGCTTGCCGATACGGCAAGGCGCTCCTCGCCTCTTCGGCGTAAGCCAGTACACCGGCGCGCTCCTGCTGGAGAAAATCCTTCACGGCGGCTTTCAGGCCGGGATGGCGCAGGTAATGCCAGGAATGGGTGATCACCGGTTCGAAGCCACGAATCAGTTTGTGCTCGCCCTGGGCGCCGGCGTCGAAACGCTGGTAACCCTGGGCAATCGCGTAGTCCATGCCTTGATAGAAACAGGTTTCGAAATGCAGCCGATCGAACTCAGCCAGGCATCCCCAATAACGACCGTAAAAGCTGTCGCCGCCCACCAGACTGAAAGCCATGGCCACCGGCCTTGAGCCTTGCTTGGCCAGCACGACACGAATCGATTCCGGCATGCGCTCGGCCAGCAGGCTGAAAAACTCCCGCGTCAGATACGGCGCCTGACGGCGCACCGCATAGGTGTTGGCGTAACACGCGTAAACAAAATCCCACTGCGCCTCGTCCAGTTCTCGTCCTTCCAGCCATTCGAATTCGAAGCCCTGCCCCGCCACTTGCTCGCGCTCCTTGCGCATCTGCTTGCGCTTACGCGAACTGAGCACGTCGAGAAAGTCCTGGAAGTCGCGATAGCCGCGATTCTGCCAGTGGTACTGACAGCCGATGCGTTGCAGCCAGCCCGGTTGCTCGGACATGGCGGCGTCGGTGAACGCGTCGGTGAAGTTGACGTGGGCGCTGGAGAGTTCTTCGATCTCCAGGTAACCCGGCAGGCTCTTGAGCAGTTCGAATCCGTCCTCGACGTTCGCCGCCAGCAACCGTGGACCACTGACCGGACTGAAGGGCACCGCACTCAAAAACTTGGGGTAGTAATCGATGCCGGCGCGGGCGCAGGCATCGGCCCAACCGTGATCGAACACGTATTCGCCGTAGGAATGCCACTTGCGATAACCGGGCAGCGCCGCGATCAGACGACCGTCTTCAACGTGCAGCAAATGCTCCGGCTGCCAGCCGGTGTGCGGGCCGACACTCCCGCTGTCTTCCAGCGCGCCGAGGAAGGCATGGCGCAGAAACGGCTGGCTGTCCGGCACCAGTGCATCCCAGAGCGCCGGTTCGATTTCCGACAGTTTTTGCAGGCACTGCAACGGCATTTTCCTCTCCACATCCGGGCCTGAAAGCCTCGCGAGTATCGCCGATCACCGTGATCTTGCCCACGTCCAATTGCGCGACAGCGCTCTAAATCAATAGTTCACAGAAGTTTTGTATCGTCATCAACCTGCCATCACCGTGCCACTGCTCTGTCATAAACCATCGCGATACTGGCGCCTGTTTTTAGAGCGCCGGGTTCTACCCGGACACAGTTTTCCGACGTTCAAATCGTCGGTTGTGCCCAGGATGGTTCAGCCATCCTTCTCATCTTCGGAGATTGCTATGCGTCTTGCTTCCACGAAAACTGCGGCAGCCCTGTGTGGCGGCCTGTTGCTGGCCATGAGTGTTCCGGCCAGTGCCGCAGTCGACGCCAAACTGCTCGAAATGCTCAAGGCCAACGGTTCCATTACCCAGGCGCAGTACGTAGAACTGCAAACTGAACTGGCCCAGGATCAGAAGACTCAGCAAATCGCGCAGCAGGCGCAGCAAGAGACCAACGAGCAGATCGCGGCGACCGCGAAGAAAACCAACGAGCTGAGCAGCTTCGACCAGAAACTGGCCTGGGCTGCCAAGACCCAGTTCAAGGGCGACGTGCGTTTCCGTCAGGAAACCGTCAAGAATGATGGCGTACCGAACGCCAAGGACCAGGACCGTCAGCGCATTCGTGCCCGTCTGGGTGCCTACACTGAAATCAACCCGCAGGTGGACACCGGCATCCGTATCGCCACCGGCAGCAGCGACGACGCCCGCTCCACCAACCAGGACCTGAACAATTACTTCGACAAGAAGCAGATCTGGCTCGACCAGGGTTACGTCGACTACCACCCTGACGCCATCAAGAACCTGCACCTGATCGCCGGTAAGATGAACCAGCCCTGGGTGAGCATGGGCGACATCATCTGGGATAGCGACATCAACCCGGAAGGCCTGGCCGTTACCTACAAGTACCCGCTGAACGGCAGCGCCGAACTGTTCGGTAGCGCCGGTCACTACACCCTCAAGGACAACGTCGATGGCGAAGGCGTGCAGTTCAAGCACGACCTGCGTCTGTACGCCGGCCAGTTGGGCGGTCGCTTCGCGCTGACCGACAGCCTGAAACTGACCCTCGGCGGCAGTATCTACTCCTACGACAACGACAAGGACAGTGCCTGCCCGACCACCGGCACCGTCACCGCCCCTTGCGCCCTGGCCGTCAACGGCAACAGCCCGAACGAAACCTTCAAACTGTACGAAGGCTTTGGTCAACTGGACATCGCCAACCTGCCGGTTCCGCTGTCGATCTACGGCCAGTACGTCAACAACAACGACGCCAGCAACGACCAGGACACTGGCTGGCTGGCCGGCGTGAAGACCAAGGTTTATGGCTTCGGTATCGACTACAACTACCGCGACGTACAGCGTAACGCTGTGGTGGGTGCCTTCACCGACTCTGACTTCGCCAACGGTTATACCGGTTCGCGCGGCAGCAAGCTGAAAGTGAGCTACGAGCTGGACAAGAACTTCACCCTGGGCGCCACTTACTTCATGGCTAACTCGGACTACACCAACGCCAGCCTCAAGAAGACCGACTCCGACATCAACACCCTGCAACTGGATGCCGAAGCCAAGTTCTAAACCAGCAATGCCAGGCTTCAAGCCGCGAGTGAATGCCTCACTTGTCGCTTGAAGCTGCTTTTTTCCTACAGCCCGGCGCAGCAGCAGCGATCCCCATCATCCGTTCGCTGCGGCTACACCGGGCTGTTTTTGCTTCAGGATTTATCTTTTCGCCGTTGCTCTGCCAAGCGTTCGGCCAACGCGTCCAGATCCCCTTCCGGTTTCTCCGGCATCTTGCGCAACGTCGCCTGCATCAACCGCATCTGACGAATGAAACGCCGGCAGTTGGGGCAGAACATCAGGTGATGACGCACCATCAGCTTCTCGCGAAAGCTC
Organism: Pseudomonas sp. HS6; assembly: GCF_023375815.1. Lineage (NCBI taxonomy): Bacteria > Pseudomonadati > Pseudomonadota > Gammaproteobacteria > Pseudomonadales > Pseudomonadaceae > Pseudomonas > Pseudomonas sp. HS6. Next base: position 45,543 of record NZ_CP067412.1, read on the forward strand.
AACTGGCCATCGAGATAATCGCTGGATCGTGCCACTTGCTCCTTGCAGGTCAACATTCGCCGGTCTCCTCAAAATGTTCCACGGTCGCGAAGACCTTCAAGCGTGCCCGATGCAGCAGCACACGGACATTGGAGAGCGAGATCTCCAGAAGATTACAGATCTCTTCCAGCTCCAGCCCCTGACGCTCGCGCAGCAACAGCACACTGCTTTGCAGTTCTGACAGGCTCAGCAAGGTGTGTTCCAGGCATTCGCGCAGCTCATTTTCGGTGAGCAGCGCCTCGGGCGTGTCCTGATGCCAGGCGAACGGCGCGACCAACCAATGGCCGTCGCCAGGGGAAAAGCGGTCGTCGTCGATGGTGCCGTGGGGCGACGGCAAATCATCCATCAGCACTTCCCGGCGATTCTGCTTGTAGCGACCCTTGGCCGAGTTGGCGGTGATGGTCAGCAGCCATGTCTTGAGACTGGAGCGGCCCTCGAAGCTGCCGATATGACGCACCACCGACAACCAGGCGTCCTGCACCACTTCCTCGACATGGCGCTGACCGACAATCGCATAGGCCACCGCGCGCATGGGGCTCTGGTAGGTCGTGACCAGTTCCTTGAAAGCCTTTTGCTCACCAGCCAGCAAACGTGCCAGCAGTTGGGTGTCGTCAGCCGCCATCCCTCAATCCCCTTGTCCTGACTCGAAAATGATAACGGCAGGATGGCGCTCAACGCACCATCCTGCCGTCATCTTCGAAAATTACAGCGTTGCAGCTGATCCGGCTGTAGGAAAGATCAACGCGATTAAGAGGAAATTAACCTTAATCTCAACGCTTGCGCAGAATCACGCTACCAATCGAATAACCGGCACCGAACGAACTCAGCACTGCCAGCGAACCGGCCGCCAGATCGTCCTGATACTTGTGGAAAGCAATCACGGAACCGGCGGAGCTGGTGTTGGCGTAGGTGTCGAGAATCACCGGCGCTTCTTCTTCGGTGGCTTCGCGGCCCAGCAGCTTGCGCACGATCAGGTGGTTCATGCTCAGGTTGGCCTGGTGCAGCCAGAAGCGTTTCACGTCGCCGACGTTAAGTTTGTTCTCTTCCAGGTGTTCGCCGATCAGCTCGGCCACCATCGGGCAGACATCCTTGAACACTTTGCGGCCTTCCTGCACGAACAGTTTGTCGCGGGCACCAATGCCCTCTTCCGCCGCGCGGTTGAGGAAACCGAAGTTGTTACGGATGTTGTTGGAGAACTTGGTCAGCAGTTTGGTGCTGACCACGTCGAACTGGTGCTTCGACGTCGCCGTATCGGCACGCTCGATGATCACCGCAGTGGCCGCGTCACCGAAGATGAAGTGACTGTCGCGGTCGCGGAAGTTCAGGTGACCGGTGCAGACTTCCGGGTTGACCATCAGGATCGCCCGGGCCTGGCCCAGTTGCACGCTGTTGGCGGCTTGCTGGATGCCGAAGGTGGCCGAGGAGCAGGCAACGTTCATGTCGAAACCGAAACCTTGGATGCCCAGCGCTTCCTGAACTTCGATGGCGATAGCCGGGTAGGCGCGTTGCAGGTTGGAGCAGGCAACGATCACACCGTCGATGTCGGCGGCGGTCTTGCCGGCACGCTGCAAGGCTTGTTCGGCAGCGCCGATGGCCATCTGGCAGAGCACCGACCATTCGTCGTTGGAACGCTCCGGCAGACGTGGCGCCATGCGCGCAGGGTCGAGAATGCCGTCCTTGTCCATGACAAAGCGGCTCTTGATGCCCGAGGCTTTTTCGATAAACGCGGCGCTGGATTCGGTCAGGGCCTGGACTTCGCCGCTGGCGATGGCGTCAGCGTTGTCGGCGTTGAACTGCGCGACGTAGGTATTGAAAGACTGCACCAGCTCTTCGTTGGAGATGCTGTTGGCCGGGGTGTACAGGCCGGTGCCGCTGATGACGACGTTATGCATGGTCGTTTCTCTAATCTGTTCAGGCAGAAAGTGCTGGCACCGACGTGCCAACACGCAAAGGGTCGATTCCCATAGAGGGGACGCAAAAACCTGGCATCGCTTTATTCCGCTGCGCGGCCCGGCAAAGGCTCTGGGACGCGAAAACGGCATTTATGGTCGCGAAGTTTGCCATAAACCCAAGGTTTTGGCCCCACTCCCGGGAGAAACGGAAAACTCCTTGTGGGAGCGAGCTTGCTCGCGAAGGCGGTACATCAGTCAACATCTTGATTGCCTGAGCCGCCGCATTCGCGAGCAAGCTCGCTCCCACAGAGTATCTGCACAGCCTCGGAATCAGGGTTCGACCTGGGTCCACTGTTTGTTCAAGCGCTTGTCGGAAATCGGCACTTTCGTCCCCAACTGCTGGGCGAACAACGAAACCCGGTACTCTTCCAGCCACCAGCGATACAGCTCAAGTTGCGGATCGCGTTTGCCTTCCTGAGCATGTTTGGCCGCGCGCGTCTGGTATTGCGTCCAGAGCCCGGCCAGTTCACCGCTCCATACACGATCCTTCTGCACCTGCGCGCCAAGCTTCTCGAAACGTTGCTCGACGGCTTTCAGATAACGGGGCAGCTCCTTGAGCCAGAGCATCGGCGTTTCCCGCACGAAACCCGGATACACCAGATGGCTCAGCTGCTGCTTGATGTCGTTAAGCGCCACCGCCTGAGCCAGGTCGATCTTGCCCTTGAAGCGTTTTTGCAGACCGTGCCAGAGCTTGAGGATTTCCAGGGTCAGACGCGCCACCCGTTCGGCGTGCTCGGTCCAGCTGCCACGCTTGCGCTCGGCCAGTGCCGCCAACCCTGCGCCATCACGAGGCAACGGGTCTTCGCCATCAAGAATGCAACTGTCGAGACTGGCCAGCAGAATGTCTTCCACCAGCGCATCGACCCGGCCCAGTTCGCGGTACAACAAGCCCAGTTCGGTCAGGCCCGGCAACTTGCCGCGCAGGAATTTGGCCGGTTCTGCCAGTTGCTGCATCAACAGTCTTTGCAAGGCGCGGCGGTGCTGGAACTCGGCTTCGGCCGGGGTCGAGAAACGCCCTTCCTTGACCGTGCCGCCCTCTTCCACCAGCGCCGGATAGACCGTCATCGACAGCCCGGCAATCTTCTGCTGCGTCTTTTCCGCCACCGGGGCGAAGACCTTGGCCTCCACCGGTTGCTGACTTTTCGCGCTCTGCGGCACGGCCAGTGCGGCCTGGCTGGCTTCGGCGAAGCGTGCTGTCAGCTCTGCCAGATCCCGGCCTTCGCCGAGGAACTTGCCTTGGCCATCGACGATTTCCAGGTTCATCCGCAGATGGTTTTCAACCTGCTGCTCAGCTTCCGCCCAGGCTTCGTCGCTGACCCGCGCACCGGTCATGCGCAGCAGTTCACGGCCCAGCGCTTGCGGCAACGAACCTTCGGCAAACGTCATGCGTTGCAGCGCAGCCTTGATGAAGTCCGGCACCGGCACGAAGTTCTTGCGCAAGGCCTTGGGCAGGTTGCGCACCAGCGCAATGCACTTGGCCTCGATCAGGCCCGGCACCAGCCACTCAAGGCGCTCCGGCGGCAACATCGGCAACAGCGGTGCCGGCACACGCAGGGTCACGCCGTCGCGCGGATGATTGGGTTCGAAGTGATAACTCAGTGCCAGTTCCAGATCGCCGATGTGCAGCGTGTCCGGGTAATGCTGGGCGGTGACTTCACTGGCCTCACGGGCCAGCACGTCTTCTTCGCGCATGATCAGCAGTTGCGGGTCTTTCTGGCTGTTGACCCGATACCAGCTGTCGAACGTTGCGGTCTGGTGGATCTCTGCCGGCAGCCGCGCATCGTAGAACGCAAACAGGGTTTCCTCGTCGGCCAGAATGTCGCGGCGACGGGCCTTGGCTTCCAGTTCGTCGAGTTGTTCCAGCAATTGCTTGTTGGCGGTCAGGCACTTGGCCCGGGACTGAATCTCGCCACGCACCAGGCCTTCGCGGATGAACAGTTCCCGCGAGACCACCGGATCCACCGGGCCGTAATGCACCGGCCGGCGACCGACCACGATCAGGCCGAACAGAGTGATCTGTTCGAACGCGACGACCTGGCCACGCTTCTTTTCCCAGTGCGGTTCGAAGTGGTTTTTCTTGATCAGATGCCCGGCCAGCGGTTCGATCCAGTCGGCGTCGATCTTCGCCACCATCCGCGCGTAAAGCTTGGTGGTTTCCACCAGCTCGGCGGTCATCACCCATTGCGGGCGCTTCTTGCCGATGCCTGAGGACGGATGAATCCAGAACCGCCGCTGACGCGCACCGAGGTAATCTCCGTCCTCGGTTTTCTGACCGATCTGACTGAGCAGACCAACCAGCACCGCTTTATGCAGTTTCGGATAATCCGCCGGCTCTTTATTGAGGCTTAGCTGCAAATCGCGGCAGATCAGGCTCAACTGGCGATGGGAATCGCGCCACTCGCGCAAGCGCAGGTAATTGAGGAAATTCTTGCGGCACCAGTTGCGCAGCGGGCTGGCGGTCAGCGCCTGGCGCTGCTCTTCAAAACCGCGCCACAGATTGACCAGCCCGGCGAAGTCCGAATCGATGTCCTTCCACTGGGCGTGGGCCTGATCGGCCGCTTGTTGACGCTCCGGCGGACGCTCGCGCGGGTCCTGAATAGACATGGCACTGGCGACGATCAGCACTTCCTGCAGACTGCCGAGTTTTGCCGCTTCGAGCAGCATGCGGCCCATGCGCGGGTCCACCGGCAGGCGCGCCAACTGGCGACCGAGCGGGGTCAGCTGACTGTTGCGATCCACCGCCGACAACTCTTGCAGAAGGTTGAAACCGTCGCTGATCGCCTTGCCGTCCGGCGGCTCGATGAACGGGAAATCGGTGATCTCGCCGAGACGCAGATGCAACATCTGCAAAATAACGGCCGCAAGGTTGGTCCGCAAGATTTCCGGATCGGTGAATTCCGGGCGACCGATGAAATCCTCTTCGCTGTACAGACGTATGCAAATGCCCGGCTCGACCCGGCCGCAACGACCTTTACGCTGGTTGGCGCTGGCCTGGGAAATCGCTTCGATCGGCAGCCGCTGGACCTTGGCGCGGTAGCTGTAGCGGCTGATGCGCGCGGTGCCGCTGTCGATCACGTAACGGATGCCCGGCACGGTCAGCGACGTTTCGGCGACGTTGGTCGCCAGCACCACACGACGGCCCGGGTGGGACTGGAAAATCCGCTGCTGCTCGGCCGGCGAGAGGCGTGCGTACAGCGGCAGGATTTCGGTGTGTTTGAGCTGGGCCTTGCGCAGCATGTCGGCGGCGTCGCGAATCTCGCGCTCGCCCGGCAGGAACACCAGCACGTCGCCGGGGCTGCGACGCTCGCTACGCTCATAGGCGGCGATTTCGTCGAGGGTGGCGAGGATCGCCTGATCCACCGTCAGGTCGTCTTCGACGCGGTTGCCCTCTTCGTCCTGCTCCAGGGTCAGCGGGCGATACCAAGTGTCGACCGGGAAGGTGCGGCCGGACACTTCGACAATCGGCGCATCATCGAAATGCTTGGAGAAGCGCTCCAGATCGATGGTCGCCGACGTGATGATGACTTTCAGGTCCGGACGACGTGGCAACAGGGTTTTCAGGTAACCGAGCAGGAAGTCGATGTTGAGGCTGCGTTCGTGGGCTTCGTCGACGATGATCGTGTCGTAGCGTTCGAGGTAGCGGTCATTCTGGGTTTCCGCCAGCAGGATGCCGTCGGTCATCAGTTTGATCAGGGTGTTGGAATCGCTCTGATCCTCGAATCGCACCTGATAGCCGACCAGTGCGCCCAGCGGCGTACCGAGTTCTTCGGCGACCCGGCTGGCCACGCTGCGCGCCGCGATCCGACGCGGTTGGGTGTGGCCGATCAGGCCATGCTGGCCGCGACCGATTTCCAGACAGATTTTCGGCAACTGGGTGGTTTTGCCCGAGCCGGTTTCGCCGGCGATGATCAGCACCTGGTGCTTTTCCAGGGCCTTCTTGATTTCGTCACGCTTGGCCGCAATCGGCAGGCTGTCGTCGTAACGGATCACCGGCAGGCTGGCCTTGCGCGCCAGCACCTGATCGCAGGACGCCTGCATGCGCGCCACCCACTGGGCCAGCTTGGCCTCGTCAGGTTTCTTGCGCAGCTCAAGCAACTGCCGCCGCAGCCGGTGGCGGTCGGCGAGCATGGCGTGATCGAGGTTTTTCAGCAGTTTGTCGATGGAGGGCGATTCGTCGGTCATCGGGTATACAGAATTCTTATAAAAGGTTGCAGTGTAGAAAAGTTATCACACAAAGTTCGAAAGCACCGTATAGCGTATCCATCACAAGGAAAGAAGCTCTCTCTCTAGAAGCTTTATCCCTTGGACCAAATTACGAAAACTATCAGAACGGACATTATCAACATCCAAATACCGCCCAATCTCACGCGAGCCACTAATCTTTTCATACCTGTGCTTACTTATAATTTTCAGCTCATGACTAGGCGACACTAAATAGTCGGGATGACGAAACTTTGCAGCACCCTGTTTCTCGCTTATTCCTTTTACGGCGAGAGCTTTTTCTACAGCCTTAAGATCTGCCAGATAAAAAGTTTCGAGTTCGCGGCAAGCGATACGTACCAAGCTGACCGCCCCCCTCCCAGACTCTTGACACTTGGCGAGCAATCTTGATTTTAGAGCCATGCAGTTTGGATCACTATCCTGATCTCGCATTACAACAAAACGAGCCTCAGAATTTACATATCCCTTCATGCGCATAACCATGCGCTTCTCCAAGTCTTGCTTGCCCTCAAAAGCAATTAATCTAAACTCAATTCGCTCATCAAGCATCCTCGGCAGAAGGCTTTCCAACATGACTTTCGCAGAGCGCTCCTCGAGCAAAAACACTAACTCTTTTCTCATTGTGGATCAGCTCCATCAAAGAAGCCTTGCTTCCACAGGTATCCTAGTTGATCGCCATCAGCCATATAGGCACAAATTTGCGGATCGTCTTTAGCTCGACGAACTTTAGTCCCACCCTCTTCCTTTACCAACCAACAAACTTCATCCAACTCCGCCGCATTCAAAAAATCAGGCGAGTGAGTGGAAACAAGAACCTGACCACCTCGCAATGCATAACCCCGAAACTCTTCAGCCAATTCTTGCATTAGCGTTGGATAGAGCTGATTTTCTGGCTCCTCAACACAAAGCAGCGGATGAGGTGCTGGATCATGCAAAAGCACCATATAGGCAAACATTTTAATTGTGCCATCTGAAACATACCGATCCAAAAATGGAGTTTTGAAGGCGCCATCCTGAAACCTTAATGTCAAATAACCATCGGCAGTCAGGAGTGGTTCAATGGTTTTCACTCCTGGCACTCTTCGAGACATGGTATCCAGAATTTTCCTAAACTGCTCTGGATGCTGCTCATGCATATAGCGAGCAACTAACGGCAAATTATCACCAGACTCAGACAAATGTTCTGAGTCGCCCGAAGGTTCCTTCCTCCCCCTCGCCGAACTAATGTGAAAATCAGACACATGCCACTGTTCAATTAACTGCCTAAAGGCATTAGCAGCCTTAAATTTTTCAAATTGCCCTAACCCTTTGATTGCCAGCGTATCGGAAGCAACGGACTGATATTCACGATCCAACTCTTCATCGGAACGCTGAAAGTCTTCTTCATTAGTAATGGCAAAACCTTGACCATTCTCAAAATCGAGAAAACGGTAGGGACTACCGTAACGTCCACGCTTATACCTGAGAATCTCGCGCTTAACATAAGGAATGTTGTTGCGATCTCCAATTTCAAGTGAGTATGTAACTAAACGATTAACGCCCGCGATAGGCATCCTGTATTGAATTTCTATAAGGATCGTGTCCCCATCACTATCTCTACTAAGGACCTCCCTAAAGCGACCACGGCTATCTAGAGCCTGTCTAACATTTCCTTTTAAACAATCATGCAGGAACCCAAACACATCGAAGAGAGAGGTCTTCCCTGCACCATTAGCCCCCACCACAATTAAAAAAGGAGGGATATCCTTCAAGTGTACATCGCGAAAAACTTTAAAGTTTTTTAGCCGAATTGATTCGATTTTCATAGGTGCCTCGACCATCCGAGCTGTCGTTTGATTAGCTTGGCATTGTCACAGACCACATAAACAATTGCCATTCATCCTCTACAACCGCGTCGGCCGCTCACTCGTTATCAAGGCCCTTGCGCCGATACGGGAAAACATCAATCACTTTCCCCGCCCGAATCGCCTCCTGCAGTCCCTTCCAGTAATCGGCGTTGTACAACTCGCCATGCAACTGATCGAACAGCTTGCGCTGCGCCGAATCGGCAAACAGGAAAGGCGGAAACTCCTCGGGAAACACGTCCAGCGGCCCGATCGAATACCAAGGCTCGGAGGCCATTTCATCCTCCGGCGTGCGCGGTGCCGGGATATGGCGAAAGTTGGCTTCGGTAAGGAAGCAGATCTCGTCGTAGTCGTAGAACACCACCCGGCCATGGCGGGTGACGCCGAAGTTCTTCAACAGCATGTCGCCGGGGAAGATGTTGGCCGCCGCCAGTTGCTTGATTGCCAGACCGTAATCCTCCAGTGCTTCGCGCACCTGGGCTTCGTTGGCGTTGTCCAGATACAGGTTCAGCGGAGTCATCCGGCGCTCGGTCCAGCAGTGGCGGATGAGCACGGTTTCGCCTTCCAGCGACACCGTGGACGGCGCGACTTCCAGCAATTCCGCCAGGCAGGCCGGATCGAATTTGCTCAGCGGAAAACGGAAGTCGGCGAACTCCTGGGTATCGGCCATACGCCCGACGCGGTCGACGCTTTTCACCAGTCGGTACTTCTCGATCACCGTCGCCCGGTCGACGTTTTTCGACGGTGAGAAGCGGTCCTTGATGATCTTGAACACGGTATTGAAGCCCGGCAGCGTGAACACGCTCATGACCATACCGCGCACGCCCGGCGCCATGATGAACTGGTCATCGGTGTTGGCCAGGTGGTTAATCAGCGCGCGGTAGAACTCGGATTTGCCGTGCTTGTAGAAACCGATCGAGGTGTACAGCTCGGCGATGTGCTTGCCCGGCAGGATGCGTTTGAGGAAGCCGATGAACTCCGCCGGCACCGGCACGTCCACCATGAAGTACGAACGGGTGAACGAGAAGATGATCGACACATCGGCTTCGTCGGTGATCAGCGCGTCGATCTGAATCCCCCGCCCCTCGCGGTGCAGCAACGGAATCACCAGCGGCCACTGCTCGTCACGGGTGTAGATGCGACCGACCAGGTACGCGCCCTTGTTGCGGTACAGAACCGAGGAAAACAGCTCGACGCTCAGCTCCGGGTCCTTACACACCCAGTCCGGCAGGTTCTCGCGCAATTGCGCTTCAAGGCGCTGCAAGTCGCGGGGCAAGTCGGCATATGCCTCGCTGAATCGGTAATCGGCAAAGATGCTCGCGAGCATGCCTGACAGCTGCCCTTGAGGTTTGTAGGTGCGGGTCTGTGCCGCCCGCGCGCGACGCAGGCTTGGCCGGGTGGTGTGGATGAACATGCTGCCGTCGCTGATCAGATCGTGGCTGAACAGGCCGCAGAAAATCGAGTTGTACCAGGTCTCGGAGAGCTCATCGTCGAAGCGCAAGTCGATGATGCTGATGTAGGCGCTTTTCACCAGCGGCCAGCAGCTGACCTCCATCAGCGTGTCCGCCTCGAAATACTCGCGAAGGCGAGCGACGGTTTCGCCGACCTTGTCTTCGTAGAGGTTGATCCGCGCCGCCGAGGCGGTTTGCGTCTCCTGCCAGCGCGCCTGCTCGAAGCGCTCCCGGGCGCCGTCGGTGATCCGCCGAAAATGCTCGCGGTAATCGTCAAAGCCATCGAGGATCATGCGGGCGATGTCGGTGGCTGGCCATTGCTGCGGCATAGATGAGACCTCTGCGGGAATTGAAGAATCTGCGCTCGAAGGCCTGAGCTTAGCCACGGAACCGGGCGCAGGAGAAGTGCAATTTCTGCCAAATCCTCGACCGGCTTGTACAGCGACACAGTTTTTATCAAAGTTTTTTTAATCGACCGTTCGGTCAATAAACATCTCGAACGGTTCTTTCCCCTGCTAGGCGCCAGCCCACGTTTTCTCTGGGTTTCGGATCCAATTCATCAAGGACATCTCTAGTCCGAGGCTTTGCTCGACGTGTCCACTCCTGTCCATTCCGGGCAGCGTCGAGTAAAAACTGGCCTTACCAAGATACTGGCACTTTGATATACAGCCCGCCATCACCCGCCTCACAACAAGATCCTCGGACCACGAGGACGACCTCTCCCCCAACGCCCAAGGAGCACATTGATGTCTATCCGGAATCTGCGCATAGGTTTGCGCGCCAGTTTGAGTTTTGCCGTTCTGGCCATCTTGCTGGTGGTGGTTGGTCTGTTCGGTCTGGGCCAGATGAAAACCCTGCGCGAGAGCGCTGCGGTGATCGAAGAGTCGTGGATGCCCAGCATCGAAAGCATCCACGACGCGGCGGCAAACATCGCCAGCATCCGCCTTGAATCCCTGCGCCTGATCACCAGCACCCAGGCTGCCGTTCGCGAACGAAGCAAAGGCATTCTCACGGCGCAGCGACAGGAATTGCTCAAGCGCCTCGACGACCACAAAGCGCTGATCGCCAACGACCAGGAGCGGGCGATGCTGGAAGGTTTGGGCGCCGACACGGCCAAGTACGTGAGCATCCTCGACCAGATTTTCAAACAGATCGATGCCGGGCAAAACGATCAGGCATACGCGCGCCTGACCAATGAACTGGCGCCTCAGGGCACGGTGCTCGACAAGACGCTGGAGCAAATGATCAGCCTCAATCAGCAAGGCGCGGATGCCGCCGCCAGGTCTGCGGCGGCGATGTACCAGCAGGCGCTGTGGATCGTCGCCACGATTATCGTCATCGCCCTGATCGCCACGTTGCTGCTGGCGTGGCTGCTGACCCGCAGCATCACCGCGCCGATCAATCAGGCGCTGAACGTGGCACGAAGGATTGCCTCCGGTGATCTCAGTGGTCGCATCGACAGCGAGGGCCGGGATGAAGCCGCGCAGTTGCTCACGGCGCTGGCCGAGATGCAGGGCAATCTGCGCTCGACCATTCGCGGCATCAGCGAGTCTGCCCAGCAACTGGCCTCCGCCGCCGAGGAAATGAGCTCGGTGATGGAACAGAGCACCCGCGGCCTGCAACAGCAGAACGACCAGATCGAACAGGCTGCCACCGCGGTTACCGAGATGAGCACGGCGGTGGATGAAGTGGCTGCCAACGCGGTGTCCAGTGCTGAAGCGTCCGAAGCCTCGAACGAGGACAGCAAGCACGGGCACGTGCAGGTCAGCGAAACCATCAGTTCGATTCAGGAACTGGTCAGCGCGGTGCTCGGTGCGTCCGAACAGGCCGAGGGCCTTGCGAGCCAGGCCCAGGACATCAGCAAGGTGCTGGAGGTGATTCGCGGCATCGCCGGGCAGACCAACCTGCTTGCGCTCAACGCCGCCATTGAAGCGGCGCGGGCCGGTGAGGCCGGGCGTGGGTTTGCGGTGGTCGCCGATGAAGTCCGCTCGCTGGCTCAGCGCACGCAGAACTCCACCGAAGAAATCGAGCTGATGATCAGCAGCATCCAGCAAGGCACCGGCGCCACCGTCGGCGCCTTGCAAAGCAGCGCCGAGCAGGCCAGCCAGACCTTGCGCCGCGCCAACAGCGCCGGCCATGCACTGGAGAAAATCACCGCGTCGATTTCGCAGATCAACCAGCGCAACCTGGTGATCGCCAGCGCCGCCGAGCAACAGGCGCTGGTGGCCCGGGAAGTCGATGAAAATCTGGTGACCATCCGCGACCTGTCGACCCAGACGGCCGCCGGCGCCACGCAGACCTCTGCCGCCAGTCAGGAACTTTCGCGCCTGGCCGTCGACCTGAACGGACTGGTGACGCGCTTCGTACTCTGAAGAAGAAATAAAATGCCCGTTTAGCGGTTGCCATCGTCAGGGCGCTCGGCAACACTCTCGTCCCCATCAAGGAAGGAGTTGCCCGTGAGCCCTGTCGATATTTTCCGCATGTTGTCGCTGGCTGCGATCTGGGGTGCGAGCTTCCTGTTCATGCGCATCATCGCCCCCACGATTGGCACCGTTCCTACCGGATTTTTCCGGGTCTCGATCGCGACGGTCGGTTTGCTGGTGATCCTCGGTCTGATGCGCATCAGCTGGGATTTCAAAGGCAAACTCAAGACCGTGATGATGCTCGGCGTCATCAACTCCGGCGTTCCGGCCACCCTGTATTCCGTTGCAGCGCAGGTGCTGCCAGCCGGGTACTCCGCAATCTTCAATGCCACCACGCCGCTGATGGGCGTGTTGATCGGCGGGTTGTTCTTCAGTGAAAGACTCACCCTGGCCAAGCTTGGCGGCGTATTCCTCGGCCTGCTCGGTGTGGGCGTGCTGACCCGCGCAGGCCCGGTCGCGTTCGACCTGCCATTGTTGATGGGCGCTGTTGCCTGCCTGCTCGCAACGACCTGCTACGGCTTCGCCGGTTTCCTCGCCCGGCGCTGGCTGGATCAGGCCGGCGGACTCGACAGCCGTCTTTCGGCGTTGGGCAGCATGCTTGGCGCTACCCTGTTCCTGCTGCCACTGTTCGGCTACAGCGTCATCACCCAACCGCCGGTAAGCTGGGGCGGCTGGAATGTCTGGCTGTCGCTGCTGGGCCTGGGTCTGGGCTGCACCGCGTTCGCGTACATCATTTACTTCCGTCTGCTGAGCTCCATCGGGCCTGTGAAATCGATGACCGTGACGTTCATGATCCCGCCGTTTGGCGTGCTGTGGGGCGCACTGTTTCTGGATGAACCGCTGTCGATGGCCCACGTGTATGGCGGGGTGTTGATCGCGATTGCGCTGTGGCTGGTGTTGAAGCCGGCAGCGGTGAAACCGGTAGAAGTCGCGACTCGCTGATTCGCAGATGCACAAAGGCCCGGAAGTTTCCTCCCGGGCCTTTTTTATGCGCGTTTCTTACGCCGATTTACGGAAAACGAATACCAGACCGACGATGATCAACAGCATCCCCAACACGCTCAACGCCGCCAGGCGGTTGCCGAAGATCAGGTAGTCCATCACCGCCGTCACGGCCGGCACCAGGTAGAAAAGGCTGGTGACATTCACCAGATTGCCCCGGGCGATCAGTCGGTACAGCAGCAAGGTTGCCAGCACGGAAACCACCAGCCCCATCCACAACACTGGCACGATGAAACCGGCACTGTGCTCGAAATGGAAAGGCTGGAACGGTACGAAGATCCCGCACAGCAACAGCCCCGCCAGATACTGCACCGGCAGCGTGCCGAGGGGATTGTCGGTGATGCGTTTCTGCATGATCGAGCCGAGCGTCATGCTCGCCAGCGCCAACAGACCGAACAGCATTCCCGCCAAAGACATCCCGGCCAGACCAATACCCTGGTAGACCACCATGATCAACCCGGCCAATCCCAGCGCCAGGCCGAAAATGCGGCTCGCCGAGCGCTGGCGCTCCATGATCACCACCGTGAGGATCGGTTGCACGCCCATGATGGTGGCCATCACGCCGGGGGTGACCTTCAGGTCCAGCGCCAGCAGATAGAAGATCTGATAAGCCCCCAACAGCACCACCCCGGTGGCCATCGCATACAGCATCGGCTTGCCGCCCTTGGGCAGTTTCAGCTTGAGCAACGGCACCAGCAGCACCAGCCCGCACAGAGCGATCACAAAACGGATCAGCAGAAAGGCAAAGGGCGAAGCGTGGGCCAGCCCCCACTTGGAGAAAATCGCCCCGCTGCTCCACAGCAGAACGAACAGGCTCGTGGACGCCGCCGCGAGCGCGGACTTTTTCGAAAGGACAAACATGAATACCACCTGTAGTCAGGCAAATAGCCAACTCAGCCGAGGCTGAAATTCAGTAGGTTTTTTTCAGGCGGGCACAGGGGTCAGCAGAAAACGCTGATCAGCCCGAAACGCCAACGCCCGGCGGTGATACGACTGCGCACACCGGCGTGCTACTGACAGGTGGGGGGTAATGGCTGATCTGCACAGGCTGCTGATTCCCGCACGGCACGACGCCAGCGTTGACCGCTGAATCGACTACCGCGTTGATGAGAGATGCAGGCATTGGGCTGATCTTTTTTGAAGGGTTGAAAGGTGAGCCGTCGAACTCACGAGCGCCGACTATAACCAGCCCTCGACATGGATTGCAACGACTTGGGCAAAGGGCCTCTAGCGACGGATGGACTAGAGCTGAATAGGCTGATTAGCAACGGCTACATCCACTACGAGGGCGGGCTCATGCGCAAATCCGTGAAAAAATCCCCCACTAAGAAAAGATCAATCAAAACGGATGAAAAGCTTACCTCGTCCGAACTATCAACCAATCAGCAGCGCTTTCTTCAGCTACTGATGACAGGCATCGAAGACGAGCCCGACGTTCTCGCTGGACGGCGTTGACTCGCAGACAAAAAAAACCGCTCACAAGGAGCGGTTTTTTACGCGTCTGCATCCAGCCTCAACCAAACAGCCAATACCCCAGCAACGTCAACACCACCACCGCCAACACCGGCCGCATCACGCGGTAGGCCTTTGGATTGCGGCGCTTCCACTGTTTGACCTTACCGCTGAACTTGTCACTGAAATTCTTGCTCCAGGCGTAAGCCTGGTTGATCCCGCCAACGCGTTCATCGTCGAGGTTCTGCGGTGCGGTGGCGCGGCCCAGCCAGGCGCTGATGAAACGGTTGATGCGGGTCATGACGCGGTTGCTCAGCGGACGCTCGATGTCGCAGAACAGGATGACGCGGGTCTTCTCGGTTTCATTCTTGACCCAGTGCACGTAGGTCTCGTCAAACATCACGTCTTCACCGTCGCGCCAGGCGTAGACCTGACCATCGACAAAGATCCGGCAATCGTCGGAGTTCGGCGTCGACAGGCCCAAGTGATAGCGCAGGGAACCGGCGAACGGATCGCGGTGCGGGTTCAAATGGCTGCCGCCCGGCAACAGCGCGAACATCGCACCCTTGACGTTGGGGATGGCACTGACCAGCGCCACGGTTTTCGGGCACAGGGTTTCGGCAGAAGGCAGCGGTTTGTCGTACCACTTGAGATAGAAACGCTTCCAGCCCTTCTTGAAGAACGAGCCGAAACCGGCGTCGTTGTTCTTCTCGGCGGCGCGGATGTAGCCCTCGTCGAACAGATGCATCGCTTCGTCGCGGATGGTTTCCCAGTTGTCGCGCAACACATCCAGCTCCGGGAATTTGCTGCGATCCAGATAGGGCTTGGACGGCACGCCGGAAAACAGGTACATCAAAGCGTTGTACGGAGCGAACAGCGCCGAATGGTTGACGAACTGACGCAGCACCGGCAAACGCGCCTTGCCGCGCAAATGCACGTAGAGGATGCTGCCCACAAACAGCAGCAACACCGACACCTTGGCGGCTAACGAAAAGGTCATCAACAACTCCTTGAAATAAGACAACGCCACGCAATGCCATTTACCCGACATGGCGGCCGGCCATGATAAACACTACCGGCTCCGGGAAAAACCCGCCCGCCCCAAGATTCAGTGTTAAGAATTGCGCAACAAAGCATTAATTAACATAACGATCCTGAACCCTGGCTGACCTGAATCAACGGGACGCTTACTGCTGGTTTTCCTGATCGGTAAACAGATCGCTGAACAGCATGCTCGACAGATAACGCTCACCGGAGTCCGGCAGCACCACCACGATGGTCTTGCCCTGCATTTCCGGAGTTTCCGCCAAGCGCACAGCAACAGCCATCGCCGCACCGCAGGAAATGCCGCACAAGATCCCTTCTTCCTGCATCAGGCGCAAAGCCATAGCCTTGGACTCTTCATCAGTCACACGCTCGACCCGGTCGACCATCGACAGATCAAGGTTTTTCGGCACGAAACCGGCGCCAATGCCCTGAATCTTGTGCGGGCTCGGCTTGATCTCTTCGCCAGCCAGCGCCTGAGTGATCACCGGCGAAGACACTGGCTCCACCGCCACCGAGATAATCGGTTTGCCCGCCGTATTCTTGATATACCGCGACACACCGGTGATGGTTCCGCCGGTGCCGACGCCCGCCACCAGTACATCGATCGCACCGTCGGTGTCGTTCCAGATTTCCGGACCGGTGGTTTTTTCGTGAATGGCCGGGTTGGCCGGGTTGTCGAACTGGGCCGGCATAAAGTATTTGCCCGCATCACTGGCCACGATCTCGGCAGCCTTCTCGATGGCGCCTTTCATGCCTTTGGCAGGCTCGGTCAGCACCAGCTCGGCACCCAGCGCCTTGAGCACCTTGCGCCGCTCGATGCTCATCGAAGCCGGCATGGTCAGCATCAATTTATAACCGCGAGCGGCCGCGACGAAGGCCAGGCCGATACCGGTATTGCCCGAGGTCGGCTCGACGATGG
This sequence comes from Pseudomonas sp. HS6, assembly GCF_023375815.1. Lineage (NCBI taxonomy): Bacteria > Pseudomonadati > Pseudomonadota > Gammaproteobacteria > Pseudomonadales > Pseudomonadaceae > Pseudomonas > Pseudomonas sp. HS6. Next base: position 61,893 of record NZ_CP067412.1, read on the forward strand.
TCATGCCTGGCTTGAGTTTGCCGCTGCTTTCGGCGTCCCAGATCATGTTCGCGCCGATCCGGCACTTGACCGAGTAGCCCGGGTTGCGACCTTCGATCTTGGCCAGGATGGTCACGCCACGAGGCGCAATGCGGTTGATCTGCACCAGCGGCGTATTACCGATGGAATGGGCGTTGTCAGCAAAAATACGGCTCATGGCTGGGTCCTTATGCAGCGTTGAATTCAGCTCTCCAAGGTAAGCCTGTTGTTCCTGCCAGTCCAGTCGGGTCGAACGTCTGCAACCGCCGGCAGTCAATCGCTGTACACCCGTTCGGGAATTGCCGCCATGAAGCGTCGCTACCATTGGCTGTTGTGGACCCTCGCCATTGTCGTTGTACTGCTGGTCGCCCTGCACATCGCCCTGCCCTACCTTGTGCGCGACTATCTGAATGACAAGCTGGCCAACATGGGCGACTACCGCGGGCAGGTCACCGACGTCGATCTGGCGCTGTGGCGCGGTGCGTACAAGATCAACGGCCTGAAGATCGTCAAGGTCGACGGCAAGGTGCCGGTGCCGTTCGTCAACGCGCCGTTGATCGACCTGTCTGTGAGCTGGCACTCGCTGTGGTACGACCATGCGGTGGTAGCACAAGTTAAGTTTCTCAAACCCGAAATCAACTTCGTCGATGGTGGCGCCAACAAACAGAACTCCCAGACCGGTAAAGGCACCGACTGGCGCGCTCAGCTGGGCAAGCTGCTGCCGATCACCCTCGACGAAGTGCAGATCCACGATGGCCGCATCAGCTTCCGCAACTTCAATTCCAAGCCGCCCGTGAACATGAACGCCACCAATGTCGAGGCGAGCATTTATAACCTGACCAACGTGGTCGACACCAAGGGCAAGCGTGATGCCCGATTCGAAGGTAAAGCTCTGCTGCTCGGTCAGGCGCCACTGGAAACCTCCGCCACCTTCGACCCACTGAGCAACTTCGAAGACTTCGAGTTCCGCCTGCGCGCCCGCGACCTCGAACTCAAGCGCATGAACGACTTCGCCTCGGCCTACGGCAAATTCGACTTCAATGCCGGCCACGGCGACGTGGTCATCGAGGCTCAGGCCAAAAAAGCCCAGCTCACGGGCTACATCAAGCCGTTGCTGCGGGATGTCGAAGTGTTCAACTGGCAACAGGACGTGGAAAACAAGAACAAAAGCATCTTCCGCTCAGTCTGGGAGGCACTGGTTGGCGGCACTGAAACCGTGCTGAAAAACCAGGCGAAAAACCAGTTCGCGACCAAGGTCGAACTCAGCGGCAGCGTCCATCAGCAAGATATCAGCGCGTTCGAAGCGTTTTTGCAGATTTTGCGCAATGGCTTCATCCAAGCATTCAATGCCCGGTATGAGCGGCCGAAGCCGGATGCAGGCTAGCGCACTGCGCGAGCGCATCCAGATACAAGGTATCGGCGCCGATCTGAATATCCGGATCCAGCCATTCCACGGTCCAACCCTCATTTCCGAGGCTTGCTGCGCAGAACACCTTTGGATCAAGTAAGGGCTTGAGGCCCGGATACCTTTGAAGATCTTGGCTCAAATCGACACGCAACTGCTGGCCATCAACAAAGGTCAGCGCCAGACAAAAATCTTCCGAATGTTGTACAGACGATAAACGAGGGCGTTTCCTGGGCAGCATCGGTTCAGATCCTCTATCAGAGAGGTTCAGCAGGCTACTTCCAAACCGATGATCGCTGAATGCTGGCTTTGCGCCGAAACTGAGTCAACATGTGACGCCCCATTCAGAGACTGAATAAGCCGTCTGCGTTCACAGTCGACCGGGCCGCGCGTTATAGTCGGGCATCCGATTATTTCGCCCCCGCCCTGCCCGTTCAGGTCGGCGTTACCGTTCGAGGATTAGCAGATGAAGTTCGAAGGCACCCAGGCCTACGTCGCCACCGATGACCTGAAGCTCGCGGTCAACGCCGCCATCACCCTGGAGCGGCCGCTGCTGGTCAAGGGCGAACCGGGCACCGGCAAGACCATGCTCGCCGAGCAACTGGCCGAATCGTTCGGCGCCAAGCTGATCACCTGGCACATCAAGTCCACCACCAAGGCCCATCAGGGCCTGTACGAGTACGATGCAGTCAGCCGTCTGCGCGACTCGCAACTGGGCAATGAAAAAGTCCACGACGTGCGCAACTACCTGAAGAAGGGCAAGCTCTGGGAGGCGTTCGAGTCCGAAGAGCGCGTCATCCTGCTGATCGACGAAATCGACAAGGCCGATATCGAGTTCCCCAACGATCTGTTGCAAGAACTCGACAAGATGGAGTTCTACGTTTACGAGATCGACGAGACCATCAAGGCCAAGAAACGTCCGATCATCATCATTACCTCCAACAACGAGAAAGAGCTGCCGGACGCCTTCCTGCGCCGCTGCTTCTTCCATTACATCGCCTTCCCCGACCGCACCACCCTGCAGAAAATCGTCGATGTTCACTACCCGGACATCAAGAAGGACCTGGTCAGCGAAGCGCTGGACGTGTTCTTCGACGTGCGCAAGGTGCCAGGCCTGAAGAAGAAGCCGTCGACTTCGGAACTGGTCGACTGGCTGAAACTGTTGATGGCCGACAACATCGGCGAAGCCGTACTGCGCGAACGCGATCCGACCAAAGCCATCCCGCCTTTGGCCGGTGCGCTGGTGAAGAACGAACAGGACGTGCAATTGCTTGAGCGCCTGGCGTTCATGAGCCGTCGCGGCACCCGCTAAGAGGCTGATGCCATGCTGCTCAACCTGTTCAATGAAATGCGTGCAGCCAAGGTGCCGGTGTCGGTGCGCGAGCTGCTCGACCTGATCAACGCGCTGAAACAGCGCGTGACCTTCGCCGACATGGACGAGTTCTACTACTTGTCCCGGGCGATCCTGGTGAAGGACGAACGGCATTTCGACAAGTTCGACCGTGCGTTCGGCGCCTACTTCAATGGCCTGGAAAAGCTCGACGATCACTTGCAGGCGCTGATTCCCGAAGACTGGCTGCGCAAGGAATTCGAGCGCTCGCTGACCGACGAGGAACGCGCGCAGATCCAGTCCCTCGGCGGCCTGGACAAGCTGATCGAAGAGTTCAAGAAACGCCTGGAAGAGCAGAAGGAACGCCACGCCGGCGGCAACAAATGGATCGGCACCGGCGGCACCAGCCCGTTCGGCTCCGGCGGTTTCAACCCGGAAGGCATCCGGGTCGGCGATGCCGGCAAGCGCCAGGGCAAAGCGGTGAAAGTCTGGGATCAGCGCGAGTACAAAAACCTCGACGACTCCGTTGAGCTGGGCACCCGCAACATCAAGGTCGCCCTGCGCCGTCTGCGCAAATTCGCTCGCCAGGGTGCGGCCGAAGAGCTGGATATCGACGGCACCATCGACCACACCGCCAAGGACGCCGGCCTGCTGAACATTCAGATGCGCCCGGAACGGCGCAACACGGTGAAGTTGTTGCTGCTGTTCGACATCGGCGGCTCGATGGACGCACACGTGAAGATCTGCGAGGAACTGTTCTCGGCCTGCAAGACCGAGTTCAAGCACCTGGAGTACTTCTACTTCCACAACTTCGTTTATGAATCGGTGTGGAAGAACAACATGCGCCGCACTTCCGAGCGCACCTCGACTCAGGACTTGCTGCACAAGTACGGCGCCGACTACAAAGTGATCTTCATCGGTGACGCCGCCATGGCGCCCTATGAAATCACCCAGGCCGGCGGCAGCGTCGAGCACTGGAACGAAGAGCCGGGTTACGTGTGGATGCAGCGCTTCATGGAGAAGTACAAGAAGCTCATCTGGATCAACCCGTATCCGAAGGACACTTGGGGCTACACCTCGTCGACCAATATCGTGCGGGATTTGATCGAGGATCAGATGTATCCGTTGACGCTTCGCGGGCTGGAAGAAGGGATGCGGTTTCTGTCCAAGTAATTCGGGATTGCTCCCCCGCCAGCGGCGGGGGAAACGATCAAAAGCGCTTCAGATATTCGATATGTTCCCGGTGCGCGACGTCCTGTACCACCGGGCGCAATCTGACCTTCGCCCCCGGCAGACACTGCGCCAGACGCGCCAGCGCCAACGGCGTCAACGCTCCCAATCGCGGATACCCGCCAATGGTCTGCCGATCATTGAGCAACACGATCGGCTGCCCGTCCGGCGGCACCTGCACCGCGCCCAGCGGAATGCCCTCGGAAATCATCGGTTTACCCTGATACTGCAACGCCGTCCCCAACAGACGAATGCCCATGCGGTCGGCGCGACTGTCCAGCGTCCAGGCACTGTTGAATGCATCGAACAGGCTCTGCCCGCTGAACTGACCGATCTGCGCACCGAGCACCAGATCCAGCGGCGCGTCGAGGCGCAGATCCGGCCGATGCTGTGCCGGGACTTCGCGCACCAGCAGGGTTTCCCCCTGATAACTCAGGCTGGCGCCCTTGGCCAATGGCAAGCCGAATCCATCAAGACCGCCAAGTTCTTCACGTACCACCGTGGCACTGCTGCCCAGTACTTTCGGCGCACTGAAACCACCGGGCGCCGCCAGATAAGCCCGAGCCCCCAGCAACGGCTGGGTGAACTTCAAGGTCTGCCCTTTGCGCAGTTTGAAACTGCGCCATGGCGCCAGCGCTTCACCGTCAATCCGCGCGCCCAGATCGGCGCCGGCCAGTGCCAGCAAGCAATCCTCCTCCGCCACCACCGCAAACCCGCCAAGGGTGATTTCGATCACCGGCAAATCCAGGCCATTGCCCAGCAGCCAGTTGACCCAGGCCATCGACCGCCAGTCCGCCGCGCCGCCCTGGGTTACGCCCAGATGCCGCACACCGAATCGTCCGGCGTCCTGCAACAGGCACAGCGGTGTGCTCGCTTCAATCGTCAGTCGGCTCATGCCAGGGCCTCCAGAGGCGTGTCGTCACCGCCGAGACGGATGAATTCGGCATGGCTCACCGCTTCGAAACGCACGGTATCGCCGGGCTGCATGAGGCTGTAGCCCTCGCGCTCACGGTCGAACAGTTTTGTCGGCGTGCGACCGATCAGGTTCCAGCCGCCGGGGGACACCACCGGATACGCGGCGGTTTGCCGTTCGGCGATGCCTACGCTGCCGGCGGCGACTTTCTTGCGTGGGGTATTCAGACGCGGCGCCGCGAGGACTTCTTCCACCAGCCCCATGAAGGCAAACCCCGGAGCAAAGCCAAGGGCGAACACCTGATATTCCCGGGCACTGTGACGACGGATCACCTCCTCTACCGCCAAGCCGCTGCGTTGCGATAGCAGGCTCAGTTCCGGGCCGACACTCAAGTCGTACCACACCGGCAGCACATGACACTGGCCACCGGTTCGCGCATTCGGCGACAGATCGATCAGCGCTTCGGCGATCAATTCACGGGCCTGACTCGGGCTCAATGCCCTCAGATCGTAATGCACCATCAGCGTGGTGTACGACGGCACCAGATCGATCAAATGCTCGCCGAACACCGTGCGTAAACGCTCACTTGCGGCGAGCATCCACGGCATGTTGGCTTCGGCGATTTCATCGAACAGGCGCAGCATCAGGCAATCCAGTGCCACCACTTCCACCCGCGGATTCATGGCGCGCTCTGCTCGTTCAGGGCCTGACGAATGCGCTGCACGGCTGCCACAGAACTGGCGTTGTCACCGTGTACGCACAAGGTGTTGGCTTGCAGGTGCAACGCGCTGCCGTCGCTGGCCGTGAGGTTGTCGCCCCGGGCGATGGTCAGCGCTTGCCCGATGATGCTTTCGGCGTCGTGATGGACCGCGCCCGGCAGTTGCCGCGAGACCAGTCGGCCGGCGCTGTCGTAGGCGCGGTCGGCGAAAGCTTCAAACCACAGGGTCACGCCGTATTCATCCCCGAGTTGTTGCGCCGCCGTGTTGTCACGGGTCGCCATCAGCATCAGCGGCAAGCTGCGGTCGTAAGCCGCGACGGCCTGAATCACCGCCCGCAACTGCGCCGGGTTGGCCATCATGTCGTTGTACATCGCGCCGTGGGGTTTGACGTAGCTGACTTTTCCACCCTGGGCACGGCAAATGCCGTCAAGGGCACCGATCTGGTAATGCAGGATGTCTTGCAGTTCCTGGGCGGTGTAAGCCATGGAACGCCGGCCGAAACCCACCAGATCCTGATAGGCCGGATGCGCGCCGATCTGCACGCCATGACTCAAGGCCAGGCTGACGGTCTTGCGCATGATGCTCGGGTCGCCGGCGTGGAAACCGCAGGCAATGTTGGCGCAATCGATGAAGGGCATGACTTCCGCGTCCAGACCCATGGTCCAGTTGCCGAAGCTTTCGCCGATGTCACAGTTCAATAGCAGGCGGCTCACGGTGAACACTCCTGTAGCTCTTTTCTTTTTTTGCCGTGGGACAGACAGTGTCCCGCAGGTTATCAGTTACTGCGCGTCCAGTTGCTTGCCACGGGTTTCCGGCAGGCTCAGTGCCGCAAGAATCACCACCCCGTAGGACACTGCCGCAAAGGCACCGATGCCTACACTCAGCGGCACCTTCTGGCTGAGCAGCCCGATCAGCAGCGGGAACAACGCCGCCAGCGCCCGGCCGATGTTGTAGCAGAAGCCCTGCCCCGAACCGCGAATCCGAGTCGGAAACAACTCAGTGAGGAACGCACCCATGCCGCTGAAAATCCCCGAAGCAAAGAATCCCAGCGGGAAACCCAGCCACAGCATCACCCCGTTGCTGACCGGCAATTGGGTGTAGAGCAGAACAATGGTGAACGAGCCGACAGCGAACAGAATGAAGTTCTTCTTGCGCCCCAGCAGGTCGGTCAAATAAGCGCTGATCACGTAACCGACGTAGGAACCGACGATCACCATCGCCAGATAACCGCCAGTGCCGAGTACGCTCAAGCCGCGCTCGTTCTTCAGAAAAGTCGGTAGCCAAGAGGTGATCGCGTAGTAGCCGCCGAGGGCTCCGGTGGTCAGCAACGAAGCGCGGATCGTGGTGAAGAGCATGCCGGGGGCGAAGATCTCGTAGAACTTCGACGGACTTTCCGGGGTTTGTCTGGCCTTGGCTTCGCGGTAGATCTCCGGATCTTTCACCAGACGGCGGACGAAAATCACGAACACCGCCGGCACGATGCCGAGGATGAACAATGCTCGCCAGGCATCTTCCGGTGGCAGCACCGAGAACAGCAGCGCATACAGAATCGCCGTCAGGCCCCAGCCCAACGCCCAGCCGGATTGCACCATGCCCACCGCTTTGCCACGATCCTTGGCCCGAATCACTTCACCGATCAGCACCGCGCCGGCGGTCCATTCGCCGCCGAAACCGAAGCCCATCAGGGTGCGGGCGATCAGCAATTGCTCGTAGTTCTGAGCGAAGCCGCAGAGGAAGGTGAAGAAGGCAAACCACAGTACCGTCAGTTGCAGGGTGCGCACGCGGCCGATGCGGTCGGAGAGAATCCCCGCCACCCAGCCGCCGATGGCCGAGGCGATCAACGTGCTGGTGTGAATCAAACCGGCCTGCCCCGTGGTGATGCCCCACATCGCGATCAGGGTTGGCACCACGAAGCTGAGCATCTGGGTGTCCATGCCGTCCAGACCGTAGCCGATCTTGCAGCTCCAGAAGGTCCGGCGCTCCTGCTGATTGATGTTGCGATACCAGTCGAACGGGCCGGGACGGGCCGTGGTCTTGGGGAGGTCGAGGGTGTCGGGCGCACTCATGGCATGTCTCCGCAGGCTTTTATTGGTCTTGTTCGAAGCTCCGACGACGCCTATCGTGGGAACCGGATGCGTCGATTTTTGGGTGCGACACCCGGTCGCGTCCAACGAATAAAAACCCGCCCAAGACATAAGAAAAATTTGTTGCCATGAACCTGAAGTTTCTCGAGACCTTTGTCTGGGTCGCCCGGCTGAAGAGTTTTCGCCTGACCGCCGACAAGCTGTTCACCACTCAGGCATCGATTTCCAGCCGGATCGCGGTGCTGGAAGGCGAACTTGGGGTGAAGCTGTTCCTGCGCGATTCACGCGGTGTCAGCCTGACGCCCGAAGGCTTGAAAGTGCTGGAATACGCCGAGCAGATGCTCGACACGATGCAGGCACTGAAACAGTCAATCGAAACCCGATCGAGCAAGGTTGGCCGGGTGCGCATCGGGGTGATGGATACAGTGATTCACACCTGGCTCAGCCCGTTGGTAGCGCAGATGACTGATCTGTACCCTCGGGTGGAAATCGAGCTGGTGGCGGATACCTCGCTTAACCTCTGCGATCAGCTGCAAAAAGGCTTTCTCGATCTGATCCTGCAAACCGATCTGGTGCGCCATGAAAGCGTGCGCAGCCTGGAGCTGGCCAGCCACCCTATCGGCTGGATCGTTGCCAGCAACTCGATCTACAACCGTGACTACCAAAGTCTCACCGACCTGGCGCAGGAGCGGATCATCACCTATTCGAAAAACTCCCGGCCACATCAGGACATCCTGGCGCTGATGCAGGCCCAGGGCGTGCTGGCGCCACGGTTGAACTGCGTGAATTCGGTGTCGGCGATTACCCGGCTGTTGCGCGATGGGTTCGGCATTGGCGCGTTGCCACCGGTGCTGGTGGCAGAAGAACTGGCGCGGGGGGAACTGACCCTGCTCGACATCGAACAGCGCCCGCCTAACCTGCAGGTCGTGGTGTCGTGGCGGGTGGGCGTGGAATGGGTCGAAGAGATTGTGACGCTGTGTCAGCAAGTGCTGGAGGGGTACGCGCAAAAAATGGGCGAGAACTACGTCGTCCTCGCCCCTTGAACAGTTAGAGCCCGCGCACATCCCGGTCTTCGATCGGACGGCTCTGGCGCAGGCGCTTGCCGCCCAGTACCACCCAGTCGATCAGACGGAACAGGCATTCAAGGCCGAACGACAGCAGCAACGCGCCGCTCATGCCCCAGATCATCGCCTCAGGCGTCAGCAGAATCTGATAGCTGTAGCCGTTCCAGGTCTCCTTGCGGATGTCCGGATCAGCGGCCAGCGCCACTTGCAGCACACGGATGTACCACGGGCCCTGCATCGCCTGGAATTGCTTATCCAACGCAGTCTGACGCGCGAGCAAGGTGCTCAGGCTGTCGGCATCGCTGCGAAACACCGGGTCTTCACTGGCGCGATAGTGGGCGACCAGCGCCTGAATATCACCTTTGAAAAACTGCTCGGCAGTGCCCTGGAAGCCACGCAGACCGGTCTGCGCCTCGATCAGATGCGCTTCGACCCGCTTGGCGTAATCGTTGATGAATCCCGGCACCTGGACACCGATCAACAGGCCCGCCGCAAACAACACCAGCCGTAGATAACTGAGCAACATGGGGGTGCAATCCTTATTCGGTCTTGCCTTGGCTTACGCATTCGCCGCGTCGCCACAGGCTCCATTGGCCCGGTTCGTAGCGGGTCCAGGTTTCATTTTCGGTCAGTGGTTCGGTGGCAATCACCGTGACCACGTCGTTGGGCGTGGTTTCGGCCTGGAAATCGACGATCACATCGACGTCCTTGAGCCGCGCCGGGCCGAACGGTGCGCGTCGGGTGATCTGTGCAAGTTTGGTCGAGCAATAGCAGAACAGCCAGTCGCCGTCGCTGAGCAGGCAGTTGAACACGCCTTTGCTGCGGTATTCGGCGCAAGCGGCGACCAGATCCGGCAGCAGTACTTCTATATCGACCGGTTCCGGAAACGCTGCACGTACGCGGTTGAGCAAATCGCAGAACGCCGCTTCGCTGTCGGTATCGCCGACCGGGCGGTAGAAACTCTTGATCGGGGTGAAATCGGCGAGCTGGCCATTGTGTGCGAAGCACCAGTTGCGCCCCCACAGTTCGCGGACGAACGGGTGGGTGTTGGACAGGCAGACCTTGCCGACGTTGGCCTGGCGGATATGACCGATCACCACTTCGCTCTTGATCGGATAACGCTGCACCAGATTGGCGACTTCCGATTCGCAGCTGGCCGCCGGGTCCTGGAACAGCCGCAACCCGCGACCTTCATAGAACGCGATGCCCCAGCCATCGCGGTGCGGGCCGGTCCGACCGCCACGCTGCATCAGCCCGGTGAAGCTGAACACGATATCGGTCGGCACGTTGGCGCTCATGCCCAATAGTTCACACATGTGCGGACTCTCGTGATTACAGACGCGGCTCGACGCGCATGCGCTGCGGATTGTTCGGCAGCGGTGGACGGCCATAACGATCATCGCCGGCGGCGCCGAACGGTTGATCGCCGTCACGCTCGTCATCGGCACGGGCGGCTGCGCGGGCGGCCTCGGCCTGCTCCTTGCGCGCCTTCGAAGCGCGTTCGATCGGGAAGCGGATCAGCACGAAAATCAGGTACAGGCCGAACGCGATCATGGCGTACATGAGCAATTCGGAAATCGCGCGCCAGGCGTTGTTGCCCACCTTGAACGCCAGATCCAGCGCCGTGATGGCGATGGCCGGGGCGAATTTTTCCTTCACCGGGTCGATGATGGTCGGGCTGAACAGCAACACCGCCATCAGCACACGCAGCGGCTCGCGCAGCCAGCGCCACATCCAGCGGGTCATGCGCATCCACACCAACAGGCAGCCCACGGCGGCAAAGGCGTAGAGGCCCCAGGCGATCAGATAGTCGTTCTCGGTCATGGTGTCCATGGCAAGGCAGGCAAAGAGGCGCTTATAGTAACGACTTTTCGCACATCAGGCTTCCCCGCCGTCCGTGCGGTCCTCATTTGTCATGTTCGAGAGCCCTCCATGCCTGTATCCGCCAACATCACCAGCGCCCCGATTGCCCGCAAGGATGCCGGTCAGGACCCGTATGCCTGGCTGCAGGAACGCGACACCGACGCGGTGCTCGACTACCTCAAGGCCGAAAACGACTACCAGCAGGCGCAGACCGCCGATCAGGCCGAACTGCGTGAAACCCTGTTCGAGGAGATCAAGGGCCGGATCCTCGAAACCGACCTGTCCCTGCCGTCGCCGTGGGGCCCGTATTTGTATTACACGCGCACCACGGCCGGTGACGAATACCCTCGCCACTACCGCTGCCCGCGTCCGGTCGACGACAGCCTGACACTGGACGAAAGCCGCGAGCAGTTGCTGCTTGACCCGAACGCCCTGGCCAATGGCGGTTTTTTCTCCCTCGGCGCGTTCAGCATCAGCCCGGATCACCAGCGTCTGGCCTACAGCGTCGATGCCTCGGGCGACGAGATTTACACGCTGTTCGTGAAGGAATTATCCAGCGAACGTGTCAGCGAACTGGAGTTCCAGGACTGCGACGGCAGCATGACCTGGGCCAACGACAGCCTGACCCTGTTCTTCGGCGAGCTCGACGACACCCATCGCCCGCATAAACTGTTCCGCTACCGCCTCGACGGCACCGCCGCTGAAGAGGTGTTCCACGAGCCGGACGGGCGTTTCTTCCTGCATTGCTACCGCGCCAGCTCCGAGCAGCAATTGCTGCTGTCCCTGGGCAGCAAGACCACCAGCGAAATCTGGGCGCTGGATGCCAATCAGCCGCACCAGCCGTTCACCTGCCTGGCGCCACGGGTCGAGGATCACGAATACGACGTCGACCACGGCAAGCTCGATGGCGAATGGACCTGGTTCATCCGCACCAACCGCGACGGCATCAACTTCGCCCTTTACCAGACGCCGGACACCGGCAGCGCACCGAGCGAAGCCGACTGGCAGAACCTGATCCCGCACAGTGATGCGGTGATGCTCGATGGGGTGACTCTCAACGCCGAAGCCTTGACCCTGAGCTTGCGTGAAGGCGGCTTGCCGATCATCGAGGTTCGCCCACACGGTCTGGCGCCTTATCGCGTGCAATTGCCGGACGCGGCCTACAGCCTCTATGTGCAAAACAGCCTGGAATTCGAAAGCGACCGTATCCGCCTGCGCTACGAGGCGCTCAATCGTCCGGCTCAGGTTCGCCAATTGATTCTCGCCACCGGCGCGCAGGAAGTGCTCAAGGAAACCCCGGTGCTCGGCCCGTTCGACGCCGACGCCTACGTCAGCCAGCGCCTGTGGGCCAGCGCACCGGACGGCACGCTGGTGCCGATCAGCCTGGTGATGAAGCGGGAAATGGTCGGCAAACCGGTACCGCTGTACCTCTACGGTTACGGCGCCTACGGTTCGAGCCTCGATCCGTGGTTCTCCCACGCCCGTCTGAGCCCGCTGGATCGCGGCATGGCGTTCGCCATCGCCCACGTGCGCGGCGGCGGTGAACTGGGCGAAGCCTGGTACCGCGCCGGCAAGCAGGAACACAAGCAAAACACCTTCAGCGACTTCATTGCCTGCGCCGAGTTCTTGATCCTCAACGGCGTCACGACCGCGCCGCAACTGGCGATCAGCGGCGGCAGCGCCGGTGGTTTGCTGATTGGCGCGGTGCTCAATCAGCGCCCGGAGCTGTTCGGCGTGGCGATTGCCGAAGTGCCGTTCGTCGATGTACTCAACACCATGCTCGACCCGGATCTGCCGCTGACCGTCACCGAATACGACGAGTGGGGCAACCCCGAGGAGCCAGACGTTTACGAACGGATCAAGGCCTACGCGCCGTACGAAAACGTCAGCGCGCAGGCTTATCCCGCAACCCTGGTGATCGCCGGCTACAACGACAGCCGCGTGCAGTACTGGGAAGCGGCCAAGTGGGTGGCGAAGTTGCGCGCGACCAAGACCGACGACAATCCGCTGCTGCTCAAGACCGAACTGGGCGCCGGCCACGGCGGCATGAGTGGTCGTTATCAGGGATTACGTGACGTAGCCCTCGAATATGCATTTGTTTTCAAGGTTCTGGGCATCGCCTGAGGAACTCCGCCGGTCAGTCAGGTCTTAATTCCCGACGCCGGGCGCCGATAATCAAGTCGGCGCCCGGTGGCGAGCCTGCAAACCGACACAACAAAAAGACCGCACGACATGTCAGAACCAACCTTGTTGAACAACGAAATCCGCGACTGGCTGATGGACTGCGGCCTGTTCGATCAATTGCAACTGGCGGATTTCGCCGCCGCTTCGGGCTACTTCAGCATCAGTACCGTGGCCGAGGGCGAAGCGATCTTTCGCGAAGGCGATGCCGGCAGTTTCATGTGCATCATCCACACCGGCCAGGTGGCCGTGCAGAAAACCGGCAGCGACGGCCAGGTCGTGACCATGGCCACCCTGCGTGGCGGACGGGCGTTCGGCGAAATGGCGGTGCTGGATGGCGAACGTCGCTCAGCGACTTGCGTGGCAGCGAGCAACTGTCAGTTGCTCAACCTCGGCAAGGACTCGCTGGAAAAAATGCTCAACGACGCGCCGAAAATCGCCGCCAAGATCATCCGCGCCCTCGCCGTCTCCCTGTCCAAACGCCTGCGCATGGCCGACGGCCAACTGGCGGCGCAACAGATCTAGCCGCCGGGGGATTTGGCTTTGCCGTCGCTGGGTTCGATACCCGGCACCGGCTGATCCTTGGACGGCGGGCTGGGCATTTCGATCGGCACCAGTGGCGGCCCGCCACTGCCTGAACCGGTCTTGGGAATCGGTACCGGGCTGATTTGCGGATACGGGGTTGGCGTCGCAGTGCCGGGCGAACCCGGTTGCGGCGTCGGGCTGACGGGAATCGTCTGTTGGGCGTGCACTGCAGTTATCGAGAGCGCGGCCAGGGTAATGACCGTTAGAATGGTGCGCTTCATCAAGGGCTCCGTTGGCCTGAAGTCTGCGTTCAGGCTACTCCCAACGCGCCTGCTTGCCTTCCCCTCTTTAGAGATTTCCATGAAACGTTTCGTTCTGCTCGACACCACGCCGATCCCTGACAACGGCGGAGCCCTGTGCCTGTTCGAGTACGGCGAGGACTTTGTCATCAAGATCCAGGGCGGCGACGGCGGGCAATTGATGAACACCCGCATGCACGGTTCCGAAGACGCATTGGCCGAGATTCCGTGCCGCAAGGTTGCCGGCCGGCCGAACTCGCGGGTGCTGATCGGCGGCCTGGGCATGGGCTTCACCCTCGCTTCCGCGCTAAAGCACCTGGGCAAGAGCGCCGAAGTGGTGGTTGCCGAACTGGTGCCCGGCGTCGTTGAATGGAACCGTGGCCCGCTTGGCGAAAAGTCCGGGCGCCCGCTGCTCGACCCACGCACGGTGATCCGTCAGGAAGACGTGGCCAAGGTGCTGCAAAGCGAGCCGAACGGTTTCGACGCAATCATGCTCGACGTCGACAACGGCCCCGAAGGCCTGACCCAGAAGGCCAACAGCTGGCTGTATTCCGCCGCAGGCCTGGCCGCGTGCGCCAAGGCGATGCGGCCCAAAGGCGTGCTGGCGGTGTGGTCGGCCAGCGCCGACCGGCAGTTTTCCGACAAATTGAAGAAGGCCGGTTTCAAGGCCGAGGAAGTGCAGGTCTTCGCCCACGGCAACAAGGGCACCCGCCACACGATCTGGATTGCCGAGAAGCTCAAGGGCTGAGCTAAACTTGCGTCATAACCGTCATTAGTCTTTCTACAAAGGTGAACCCATGAGTTCGTCCACCCCGACCAACACTTCGAAGCTGGATCGCATCCTCGCCGACAACCAGCGCGACAAGGAAATGGGCTACCGCGACAAGGCCCTGAAGATGTACCCGCATGTGTGCGGCCGCTGCGCCCGTGAGTTTTCCGGCAAGCGCCTGAGCGAGCTGACCGTGCATCACCGTGACCACAACCACGACAACAACCCGCAGGACGGTTCCAACTGGGAACTGCTGTGCCTGTACTGCCACGACAACGAGCACTCGCGCTACACCGACCAGCAGTATTTCGGCGAAGGCTCGCTGAGCACGCCGAAAATCGCCAAGGCCACGCACAACCCGTTTGCGGCGCTGGCCGGCCTGATGAAAAAAGAAGACTGATCTTCATTGCCTGAAAGGGCCTCTTCGCTGGCAAGCCAGCGAAGAGGCCATCACCGACGCCACAGATCCTGAATCTGCCCGCCCTCTCCCAATCCCCGTATAATCGCCCTCTTTTTCCCGAAGGCACCCCGCTCGTGGCAGACAAACGGTACAGCTGCATTGGTTTGTATAACCCCAAATCACCGGAAAACGTCGGTTCGGTGATGCGCGCCGCAGGCTGTTACGGCGTGTCGACCGTGTTCTACACCGGCAAGCGCTATGAACGCGCCGCCGATTTCGTCACCGACACCAAGCGCGTGCACTACGACATCCCGCTGATCGGCATCGACGATCTGAAAAAGATCCTGCCGCTCAACTGCGTACCTGTCGCCGTGGAACTGGTCGACGGTGCCCGTCCGCTGCCGGAATACACTCACCCGGATCGTGCCTTGTACATCTTCGGCCCCGAAGACGGCTCGCTGGATCAAGAGATCCGCGACTGGTGCGAAGACGTCGTGTACATCCCGACCACCGGTTGCATGAACCTCGCCGCCACGGTCAACGTCGTGCTTTACGACCGTATGGCCAAAGGCTTGAACACCCGTTCCGGGCCGAAATTCCGCTGAACCGCCGCACATCCGATGGAACGAGCTGACCGCCAATGCAGTCAGCTTGTTTATCCATTACTCATTGCCTGGAGAAAGATCATGACCGAGCTCAAACGCGTCGAGCGTATCGAATCCACCCCGTTCCAGACCCGTTCCGAACAGAACGTGGAAGGCTGGGAGCGCATCGGCTCGCTGGCCGGCGGCGTGATCATGGTCGGCAAGGGCCTGCGCCGTGGCGGCGTGTTCGGTTTGATTCAGGTGGCGATTGGCGGCGTGGCCATGGCCCGTGGCATTACCGGGCACAGTTCGGTGAAAAGCCTGCTGGAGAAAAGCCGTCAGGACATGAACAACGTGCGCACGAAGATCGAGCGGGCCGGTGAAGAGCTGAGCAAGCTCAAAGCCAATGCCGAAGCGGCGACCAAAACCGCCACCGTGACCGGCAATGATTCGGTGAAATCGCCAAAGGCCGGGGTTTGATCCTGAACTTGCGTTGAGGCTGATGGCCTCATCGCTGGCAAGCCAGCTCCCACAATGTTTTGGGCTGGAGACCAATCGGTGGTCACCACACAAACCTGTGGGAGCTGGCTTGCCAGCGATGACGGTATTACTGCAGTAACGCAGTATCGAGGACTTTGGACGACTCGCCGAGAATGCTTTCGGCGAGTTGCACAAATGCCTTGGTATCCACCGTCCCCAGATGCATCGCCCCGCGCAGCACGTCGTCCAGCGAGCGCTTGTTGCGTGTCTTCAGGCGAATCTCGCCATCGAGCTCCTGTAACAACAGCACCGTTTTCGACAGCTGCGCCGGGCTGATCTGCTCGCCGCGCAGTGTGCTGACCTTCTGGCTGTCCTTGGCCAGTTTCACCTGCAATGCCTGATAACGCTCGTCGCTCATGCCGCCAGCACGGCGCACCAGTTCGACGGCGTAATACTCGGCGAATCCTTCCTTGATCCAGTCACTGCGCTGCTCGTCGTTGATCCGTCCGAACACCTGCGCCAGCTCACGGACCAAGGGGCTGCTGCCGCTCTCGCTGACCAGCGGCAAGCGCGTGTTCAGGTAGATCGACTCCCGCGCCGCCAGACTGCCGCGCCACATCGGGTCGTTGGCGCCGACGATCAGCAGTTTGGTCGGGTGGCGGGGAAACACCGCCTGCACCTGCGGCCAGACAAACGTCAGCAATGTCAGCACGTCCATCCGGCGCATGCCCTGCCCTTGCGGCGACGCCACCGTCACTTCGGTTTCACCCAGCCGCGTGCGGCGGCTGCCGAGATGACCGGCAAGCATCCATCCCGTGGGCCGGTCGAACAGACGGGACGGATTGTCGATGCGGAATTTGTTCTTGCCGATGCGCGGCCAGGCGGTTTCGACGCTTTTCCAGCCGTCGGGCAGTTCGAATTGCAGGCGTGAGACCAGTTCAATGCCGTCCTGCTGATCGAGTTTGGCCGGCGGCACCAGTTCATCGCCGCGCATCAGCGCCCAGGTCGGGGTCATGCGCGTGTCGAAGCTGCCGTTCTTGCGGCCGTGGCTGATGCGCACGCGGTAGGTCAGGCTGGCCTTGTCCGCCGTCGGGCGCCACACGCCGCGCGCCTGCTGGCCCGGCGTCAGTTGCCATTGGCCGTCGGCCTTGAAGTCGCTGTAGTGGCTGCCGTCGCCGAGGTCGAAATCCAGACTGCGCACGGCCTCGCCTTTGGCAAGGGTCAGGCGCACTTCCGCCTGATCGCTTTGCGGCAACAGACGCACGTGGTAATCCAGATCGACCTTCTTCGCCGCCCACACCGGCGCGCTCAGCATCAGCAGTCCGACGATCAGCGTCCGGCGCAATCCCACAGCCATACACACTCCTTGTTGAAACTTGAATTCTCGGCGGGGCTTACTCCTCAGAACTTAGCTCCTCAGAACTTAGCTCCTCAGAATTTAGCCCCTCAGAACTTAGCCGGCCCGGAAAATCAGGTGATCTTCCCAATCGTCTTCCGGCACGCTGCCTTCGGCGAGCATGCGCCCGGACTGGGAAATCCGTTCGTGGTGCACGGCATCGCGATCACCGCAGACCAGGTGATGCCACAACGGCAAGTCCTTGCCTTCGCTGACCAGTCGATAACCGCAGGTCGGCGGCAGCCATTTGAACTCTTCGGCCTGGCCCGGGGTGAGCTGGATGCAGTCCGGGACAAACTTGATGCGATTTGGATAATCGCTGCACTGGCAGGTTTTCAGGTCCAGCAGTTTGCAGGCGATGCGCGTGTAATAGACGCTGTTGTCTTCTTCATCCTCGAGCTTCTGCAGGCAGCACAGGCCACATCCGTCGCACAGCGATTCCCATTCCTCGTGATCCAGTTGATCGAGGGTTTTGCGTATCCAGAACGGTTCGACTTTGGCGGCCATGGCTCAAGCATCAACATCAGGTGGTGAAAAGGCCGCCAGTCTAGTGCCCAAGGCCCCGTGGGCCAAGCGCTGGCGACTGCCGGTTGTGCAGGGCTTGTCAGTTTTTGCGCGGCCAAGTAGCTTTGCCAGTCTCAAGAAGCCCTGGCTGGGTGCCATTAACGCTCGACCGCGTTGCATTCCGGTGAACTGCACGGCTTCAGATACAGCCCCCCATCGTTCAGCCCAACTGATCCCGCCGGGTTTTGCTTCAAACCTATCCTCAAACGTAGCAAGGAATCTCTCGATGAGTGCCAACCCTCGCGTTGCCGAATACGCCATTCACCCGCAGTTCACCGATCGCTGGTCGCCCCGCGCCTTCACCGGCGAAGCGATTTCCGAGGAAACCCTGCTGAGCTTCTTCGAAGCCGCACGTTGGGCACCATCGGCGTACAACTCGCAGCCGTGGCGTTTTCTCTACGCCCGTCGCGACACGCCGAACTGGGAGCGTTACCTGGGCCTGCTCAATGAGTTCAACCGCAGCTGGGCGCAGCACGCCTCGGCGCTGGTGATCGTGATTTCGAAAACCACCTTCACCGCACCGGGCGCGACCGAAGAAACGCCAGCGCTGTGGCACACCTTCGACACCGGTTCCGCGTGGGGCCATCTGGCGCTGCAGGCGAGCCTGAGCGGCTGGCACACCCACGGCATGGCCGGCTTCGATCAGGAGCTGACCCGCAAAGAGCTGAACATTCCGGAAGGTTATGCGCTACACGCCGCTGTTGCGGTAGGCAAGCTGGGTGACAAGTCAACCCTGGCGGATTACCTGCAAGCGCGGGAAACACCGAGCCCGCGTCGTCCGCTGAGCGAGCTCGCGGCTGAAGGGGATTTCACCCTCTAAGCCCCATCGTTTGATCGTTCCCACGCAGGGCGTGGGAACGATCCCTCAGAACTCAGTAACCGCGCGAGAAATCCACTTCCCCACGCAACGCCTCGCCCGCCTGATACGCCCGCAAGTTATCCAGAAACAACTGCACCATCATCGGCGGCGATGTCGGTGCCGAGCTGTGCCCGGTCAACAGCAAGCCCCACGCGGTCCAGAACGGATGACGTTGCGGCAACGGTTCCTGGCGGCAGACGTCGATCACCGCGCCCGCCAGATGGCCTTCCTTCAACGCTTCAACCAGATCCGCATCGACAACGGCCACACCGCGCCCGGCGTTGATGAACAACCCGGTCGGCTTGAATTGCTTGAACAGCGCCGCGTCATAGATGTCGTGGGTGTGCTCGGTGTTGGGCAGCAGATTGACCACGTAATCCACTTCGCTCACCAGCCGTGGCAGATCCGCCATCGAACCGACTTCGACAAACGGCGCCTGCTCGCGGGCGCTGCTGGCGATGCCGTACAACTCGACGCCGAACGGCAGCAGAAACTGCGCCACGCTCTGGCCGATGTCACCGGTGCCGACGATCAGCACCTTGCGCCCGACCAGACTCTGGCCGGTGCGACTGTCCCACTTGCGCTCGACCTGGCTGACCAGCCGTGCCAGCACTTCGCGCTCGTGGCCGAGCATGTAGGTCAGCACGTACTCGGCCATCACCTGACCGAAAATGCCGACCGCCCGGGTCAAGCGGTAATCCCGGCGCAGGCCGTCGGCCAGCAACGGCGTGATGCCGGCCCAGGTCGATTGCAGCCATTGTGGCTGGTGGCCCTGACGCAGCAGGGTCGCCAACAGATCCGGCTGACCCAGCCACACAGGGCAATCGACGGCCTGGCGAGCCAATTCGGCGGAATCGCCGCTGGTCAGCACTTCAAGCTCCGGGGCTGCCTGACGCAACAGTCGGGCATATACGGCGTGGTCGTGTTCAGCAATCAGAACGCGCATGTTCAAACCTTTCGCAAACCGTGCAGACGGCCGCCCACTTCGTGGCGGTCGTCGCCGTAAAAACAGTTCCAGGGATTACAGGAGGCCCAGGACAGGGCCTCGCAGGTCAGACCGGGTCGTTGCGTCGCAGCAACTCTTCGGGCAAGTGTTCGATGTACTCATCCTCGGCCGGCGGCATTTGCAGGTGGTAACCCTGCTTGTCGAGGTTTTCCAGCACGACGACGATGTCTTCGCTGGCCAGCTTGCGCTCGGGAGTCAGCACCAGATCGAAGGAGTGCTTGGCCTTGCCGAATGCCAGCATCAAGGCTTCCGGCACACGCTCCAGCGCATCGCTCTTGAGCACGTAAAGGTACATGCCGCTGCGTTTCGAACTTTGGTAAATCGAGCAAATACGTTTCAAGGCTGTTCTCCGGCGGTGGCCAGGCTGTCGAGCAGCTTCTGGCCCATCAATTCGCGGCGCCAGCCACGCAGCGAATCAGGCAATTGGTAAGGACCCTCGGGGAAGCCGCTTTTGACCAGCGCTTCGAGGGTTTTCTTGCGCAGCATCAGCTCCGGCGCGATGCCCAGACGCTCGGCCTCGGCCTGACCCAGGGCCCGCAGCTGTTTGATCAGCGCGGCGGCTTCGATCGGCAGCGGCTCCGGCACGGCTGGCGGCCATTGATCAGGCCCCACACTGCCAGAGCGCTTGATCAGATCAAGCAGAAACTCGCCGTCCTGACGCACGGTACGCGGGTGCATGTCTTCGATCTTGCCCAGCGCGCTGAGGTTGTCCGGTTGCGTGCGAGCCAGCGGCCACAGCGAGTGCTCACGGACGATGCGGTTACGCGGCAGATCGCGGGCACGGGCCTCGCGCTCACGCCAGGCGCACAGCTCGCGCAGAACGGCGAGTTGGGCGCGGGACAGTTTCCACGCCAGCTTCGCCTCGCGATACACCTCGTACGGATCGGTCTCGCGGCGCAGGTTGGCGACCAATTCGGCGCCGTCCTCCAACACCCAGGCGAATTTGTCGTCAGACAGTTTCGGACGCAGTTGTACGAAAACCTCCGCCAGATGCACGGCATCTTCAGCGGCATAGCTGATTTGCGTGTCGGACAACGGCCGCTGCAACCAGTCGGAACGGGTTTCGCCCTTCGGCAGTTCGATGCCGAGCACTTCCTGCACCAGACGCGAGTAACCCATCGAGAACCCGAGGTTCAGGTAGGCGGCGGCCAGTTGCGTGTCGAACATCGGCGCTGGCAGGCTGCCGGTCAGGCGCAGCAGGACTTCGAGGTCTTCGCTGCACGCGTGCAGGACTTTGAGCACCGCCGGGTTTTCCAGCAACGCCGCCAGCGGTTGCCAGGCGTCAATGGTCAGCGGGTCGATCAGATAGGCGCGTTTGCCGTCGCCAACCTGCAACAGGCCGGCAATCGGGTAGAAGGTGTCGACCCGCATGAATTCGGTGTCGAGGGCAACGAAAGGCAGCTGCTGCCACTCGGCGCAAAACTGCGCGAGGCTATCGTTGTCGCGAATCCAGTGAATATCGATGGCCACACGGCTCTCCCTTCAAGAATGGCGCGCAGTATATATCGCCACCGGCGCTTTCCGCGCCTCCGCAGGGCAAGTGCTTTGATGAAATCTCCTGCTGGATAGCAAGAATAGTCTTACAGAAAGATTCCGCAGGCTCAGTCCTTGGCCAGAACCCCGTCGATGACCGCACCGCGGCAACCGGCGAACAGGTCCAGATCGTGCTGATAGACCTTGCTCTGCACTTCCAGCAAACCGAGGATCGAATGGAACAGGTTGTCCTGGCTCAACGGTTTGTCGCGACTCAATTGCAGACAATGGGTGTCGACCGAGTAGGACTTCTGATAGCTGTCGGAGAACCAGGCCAGCATCGCCACATGTTTCTGTTGTTCCGGCGCCAGCATGTACGGCGTGCCGTGCAGGAACAGGTTGTACTCGCCCAGCGACTCGCCGTGATCGGAGAGGTACAGCATCGCCGTATCGACTTTTTCCTGATTGCTGCGCAACACATCGATCAGACTCGACAACACATGGTCGGTGTACACCAGCGTGTTGTCATAACCGTTGACGATACTGTCGCGGCTGCAATTGTTCAGCGCGTTGCTTTCACACACCGGGGTGAAGTGTTCGTATTCCTTCGGATAACGCTTGAAGTATTCCGGGCCGTGGCTGCCCATCTGGTGCAGGACCAGCACAGTGTCCTTGTCCAGATGGTCGATGAAGCTCTGCAGGCCTTGCAGGAGGATTTCATCGCGGCATTCGCTGTTGGCGCACAGTGCCGGGTCTTTCAGATTGCTCACGTCCTGCAGGGTGACGCGATCGCAGGTGCCTTTGCAGCCCGACTGGTTGTCGCGCCAGATCACATCGATGCCGGCGCGTTTGAGCACGTCGAGCAGCCCTTCTTCATTCTTCGCCTTGCTGGCGTCGTAATCCTTTCGGCCCATGTTGGAGAACATGCAGGGCACCGACACGGCCGTTTCAGTGCCGCAGGAATGCACGTCGGTGAAGGCGATCAAACCCGCCTCCTTGTCCAGTTTCGGCGTCGTATCACGGTTGTAGCCGAGGATGCCGAAGTTCTCCGCCCGGGCACTTTCGCCCACCACCAGCACGGTCAGCGACTTGCGCGGACGGTTTTGCAGTGCCGGGTTGCGCTGGGCGTCTTCGCCGATCTTGATGAACGGTTGCTGCGCGGAAACCACCTGTTCACGCAGATAGCCGGCCGACGCGCCGATGTAGTTGCTCGGCACCAGCATCAGGCGCAATTCATGGTGGTTGCGAAACAGCGAGGACAGGCCCTGATAGTTGGCCAGCGCCACACCGCCAATGACGGCGACCGATGCTGCACACACCACAACTTTGCTTAATAACTCTCGGTGCCAGCGACGATAGTTGACGGGTAACTTCCACAACAACCAGGACGGCAAGACACCCAGGAATACTATATAAGCGAACAACTTCAACGACAGTAGATCGCGAACTTCCGTGGCATTGGTTTCAGCGAAGTTGCGAAACATGCCCGCGTCTATCATCACGCCATATTGGCTCATGAAATAAGCCACGCCGGCACTGATCAGAAACAACACGGTCAACACCGGTTTCAATACCGGGCGAAAGCTCAGAAATGTCAGCACGATGTTGTACGCCGCGAAGATCATCACCCCGAACGCAATGCGCATGGCGATGCCCTTGCCGTCGGCAGCGGTGATCTCGAAAAGGTGTTCCCAGAGTACGAAATTGAATCCGGCCAAAAGAAAGGCGCTGGCAAACAACGTCACCCATTCCGGGCGCACGGCTTTTAACTTGAACATGATGAAGAGGCGATTTCCTGAAAAGAAGCGCCGTCGCCAATTGTGAAAATTTCATTGACTAAGGCGACAAAAACTCTACGCAGAAAACCATCAATATTTTGTGAAAAAGAAGCCAACGATTAGTTAGCTCATGAAATAACCATGAAACTTGAAAATGCGTCAGGCCTGATTCAGTAAAAAATCACCGCTGGCTTGCGCAGAGGGCTCGGGAGACGTATCGACTTTTTAAATACCCCTCGGGATTTTCTGATTTGCCGGCCCCGCACCACGCCCGCCTAATCGACAGCCTCTGATTCAAAGGTCTGAAGATGGAAAACGTTCGCGCCACTGCCCGCCCCGCCGTCTGGCTGATGCTCGGTATCGTCCTTGTCGCCCTTAACCTGCGCCCGTCGATGGCCGCCGTCGGGCCTTTGCTGTCGGCGATTCGCGGCGATATTCCGTTGAGCTTCAGCCTCGCCTCGCTGCTGACCATGCTGCCGGTGATGGCCATGGGACTGGCGATGTTTTTCGGGATTGGCATCAGCCAGCGTCTGGGCGAACGGCGCACGGTGGTGCTGTCGTTGCTGATCATTGGCCTGGCGACTCTGTCGCGGCTGTTTCTCGATTCGGCGGCGCAACTGATCGTCAGTGCCGTACTGGCCGGGATCGGCATCGCGCTGATTCAGGCGTTGATGCCGGCCCTGATCAAATCGCGGTTTCCCGACAACGTGGCGCTGTGCATGGGGCTGTATGTCACGTCGATCATGGGCGGCGCCGCACTGGCAGCCTCTTTTGCGCCACGGGTGATGCTCGATACCGGCAGTTGGCGGGCAGGTCTGGCGATCTGGGCGGTACTGGCGTTGCTCGCGCTGCTGTTCTGGTTATTGCAGGGTAACGAAACAGCGCCTGACACAGCCTCCAAGGCAAAGAAAGAATCCTTCTTCACCCATTCCCGCGCCTGGCTCCTGGCAATCTTCTTCGGTCTGGGGACGGCGTCCTACACCTGTGTGCTGGCATGGCTTGCGCCGTACTACGTGGAAAACGGCTGGAGTGAACAGAACGCCGGTCTGCTGTTGGGTTTTCTGACGGCCATGGAGGTGATTTCCGGTCTGGTGGTTCCCGCTATCGCCAATCGCAGTCGTGATCGACGCGGGGTGCTGGTCGCCCTGCTGATGCTGATCATTGGCGGCTTCTGCGGCCTGATCCTCAGCCCGCAACACCTGAGCCTGCTCTGGCCATGTCTGCTGGGTCTGGGGATTGGCGGGCTGTTTCCAATGAGCCTGATCGTCTCCCTCGATCACCTCGACGATCCGCAGCGCGCTGGCGGTCTGACCGCCTTCGTGCAAGGTATCGGCTATCTGATTGCAGGTCTTTCACCGCTGCTGGCCGGGATGATCCGAGATCAACTGGGCAGCTTCGAATGGGCCTGGTGGTCGCTGACCACCATCATGGTAGTCATGCTGCTGATCGTGTGGCACTTCGACCCTCGGCATTACCCCCGACACTTTCGCTGATCGGGCGTTGTGCACGGTGCTTCAGGTCTCTAGCTAAAGGCTTGTGGCCATCTTTTTCAGGTTTGAATCGGCACGTCGTATTACTAAAACTTTCTGTCCCACAACTGTCCGTGAAAAATCCTACAGGGGTTTCTCCTGGCACCATCGTTCCGTTACGATCATGCGCACACGTTTGCGCGGATTCAGCGCAAGGAGCACAGCGAGACAGAACGGATGCTGAACAGTAACTTGCTTAGAAAGCTCGACATGCAGGATCTCATGGTGTTTGTCGCCGTGTATGAGCGAAGCAGCGTCACCGATGTGTCGGAGGCGCTGTTTGTCAGTCAATCCACCGTCAGTTACTGCCTGAAAAAACTGCGCACCAGTTTCGAAGATGATTTGTTCGTCAACACCCGCACCGGCATGCGTCCGACCTACAAGGCCAGCAGCATGTATGGCCATGTGCAGAAGATCCTCGAAAGCATCAACCTCTGCCACGCCGGCGCCCCGACCTTCGACCCGATGGCGCAACCGGTGACGTTCAACATCTGCGCACCGGAATATTTCGAACAACTGATCCTGCCTCGACTGTTGAAGCGTTTCGACTTCGACGATCTGCCGGTGATGGTCAACATGCACAAGTTCGAAACCGACGTGCCGGCTGAAGAACTGCGCGATGGCAGCCTCGACCTGGTGGTCTGTTTCGGCCCCAACTTCCATCGCAGCCATACCGATCTGAAATCCCGGATGCTGCTGGAAGATGATCTGGTCTGCGTCTTCGACAAACGCGCGACGCCGCTGGAACCGCGCCTCAGCCTGCAAGCCTTTACCGAACGCCGGCACGTGTTCCCGACGCCCTGGACGTCCACCACCAACATGGTCGATGGCTGGCTCGCGCGGCAGGCGCAGAAACGCCAGATAGTCGCCCGTTCCAACAGCTACAGCGCAGCCTTGAAGATGATCACCGGCACCGATTTCATCCTCACCCTGCCCCGGCGGATCCAGCGTTTGCTGACCAACGACGCGGTGTTCAATCACTGCGAGGCACCCAATGGCCTGCCGGGGTTCACCCTCGACATGCAGTGGAGCCACAACGTCGATCAGGACAGCGCCAACCTCTGGCTGCGCGAGCAGGTCATCAAGACCTGCGCGGAGCTGGAGGCGGCCTGAGTCTTACACGCCGATGGCGACCTTGCTGTAGGACTCGCGGTCGATATCCAGCAGTTCCACGCTCAACTGCACTTCGACACCGGCCGGCCATTCGCACAGGTCCTGCAGCACCGCCAACAGGTTTTGCGAGAGTTGCTTCTTGATCTCCGGGGAACGACCGCTGAGCAGCGCCAGCCTCACCGCGACAAAGGCCCGCTCGCTCATCGCGGTGCCGACCTTGAAGGTTTCCACCTTGATCGCACGGCTCTTGATATCGAACTCCGCCGCGAACTGACCGGAACCCACCAGGGTGTTGTTGAGCCGGATCAACGCCACGTCGGCGTTCAGTTGCGGCAGGTTGGCGGTGTATTCCATGTGCAGGTGTGGCATCGGGAGACTCCAGTCAGTCGGCAGAAAGGTCGTACATATAACACAGCACCGCCCTACTCTCCTGCGGCTTTTTCCGACACTGGAACCGGTAGCGCCAGACGCAACGCCAGGCTTTCCCAGATCGCCACCAGCACCACGGCTGCCGTGGTCAGCGCACCGAGCGTCAACGCCGAAAACCAGTGATTCAGTGCCAGCGGCAACAGCAGCGTCAGCGCTATCAGCCCGATCACATGGGATAACGGTGGAAACGCTCGGTCAGCCATGACCCATTTGAACAGTGCATTACCGAGCAGGAACAACCACGGCCCGGCAACGATCACGACGATGCCGGTGTCGCTGGCGTGATCCGGGTGCACCAGCACCAGTTCATCGGCCACCGCGCTGACGATGACCCCGGCGACGATCAGCACATGCAGGTAGGTGTAAGCGATTCGCGCCTGTCGTCCGGGGTCGGCGGAATGGGCGATACGGTGGTGCGCGCGCTCCGCACCGCTGTCGAAGTACACCCACCACATGGCGATGCTGCCCAGTACCGCCACCAGAAACGCCAGCAATCCATCGCGGCCCGGCGTCAGCTCGGCGAAGGTCGCGCCCGTCACCAGCAACGATTCACCCAGGGCGATGATCACGAACAGCGCGCAACGTTCGGCCATGTGATTGCCTTCGACGTTCCAGTCGCTCAGCGACGAGCGGCCCAGCCCCGGCACCCAGAAATACAGCGACGGAGAAATCAGTTCGATCAGCAGCGCCAGCGACCAGCAGAACAGCCGCTGTTCGCCTTCGACAAACGCTCCGCCGATCCAGAACACCCCGGACAACGTCAGCCACGCGAGGATGCGCTGGAAGTTGCGCGTCATGCTCAATGACTCGCCGCGCACCGCCCAGAGCGCGAACAGCGTGCGCCCGACCTGCATGAACACGAATGCTGCCGCGAACATCAGACCGCGCTCGGTGAATGCCTTGGGGATCGAGGAAGACAACAGCAAACCGGCGATCATCAGGCCGAACAGCCCAAGACGCACCGGCAGTTTCTCCGGGTCGAGCCAGTTGGTGATCCAGGACGTGAAGATCCACACCCACCACACCGCGACCATCATCAGGGTCACCTGCACCGCACCAATAATCGACAGATGCGCGAGCAACGTGTGGGACAACTGAGTCACGGCAAACACGAACACCAGATCGAAGAACAGCTCGACCATACCGACCTTGCCACTGTCGAGACTGCCGCGCCCACGCAACAAACCACGGGAAATGCTCATGGGACGAGGCTCCGCCGAATTCAGGTGTACTCAGCAAAGCAGCCGGACAACGGGTCGGCAAGTCAGAACGGCGTGTGCGGGCGCTCACTCATGAACTGCTCCAGCCGCGAACGCAGCCAGCGCTCGGCCGGGTCGCTGTCGACATGGCTGAGCCAGACCATCGACAGGTCGAGCGTCGGGGTCTTGAACGGGAACGGTTCCTTGAACAGCAGGCCCGAAGCCGCCATGGCTTCGGCGGTGTAGTCCGGCAGGCTGGCGATCAGATCGGTGCCGGCCAGCAGCGCCGGCAACGAACTGTACTGCGGCACCGACAGCACCACCTGACGGGTGCGGCCGATGTCCGCCAGCCACTCATCGGCGTAGCCACTGACATTGGCGGTGTGGGAAACCAATACATGCGGGCGGGCGCAATATTCATCGAGGGTCAGCGGTGTGGCGGACTTGTCGGCACGCAGGATGCTCGGCTGGATATGTCGCAGCAGTTTGCGCTTGGCGTTGGCCGGCAGGCCACGGGTCTGACTGATGCCGACGGTGATGTCGCCAGCGGCCAGCAGATCGGGAATTCGCCAGTAATCGACATGTTGCACCACGAACACCACGCTCGGCGCTTCCTGGCGCAAGGCACGCAACAGCGGCGGCAGCAGACCGAATTCGACATCATCCGACAGGCCGATGCGAAACGTCATGGTGCTGACGGCGGGATCGAAATCCCGGGTCAGGCTCAATGCAACCGACAACGAGTCCAGCGCCGGCTTCAGATGGCGATAGATGTCTTCGGCCCGGGCGGTCGGCTCCATGCGGTGGCCGACGCGGATGAACAACGGATCGTTGAGCATGGTGCGCAAACGATTGAGCGCCGAACTGATGGTTGGCTGGCCGAGAAACAGCTTCTCGGCGGCCCGGGTCACGTTGCGTTCGAGCATCAAGGTTTCGAACACCACCATCAGGTTGATGTCGGCCTTGCGAAGTTCATTGCGGTTCATCCATTGCACCCCGGTCCCCAGATTGCGGGCAGTGTAGAAAGCTCCGCCGATATCGTCTATGCGCCCATGGATCAGTTGACGGTCAGCGCCTTCAATCCCAGGGCCAGTTTTCTAGGGTCTTGTCCCATTCCCAACTGCTGGGGGCTGATCGCGTCGGCAAACTGCAACTGCAACCGGAGCAAACCTTCATCCCTGATCCGTTGACGGATCGCCGGGGTCAGGTTCAGTTCGAGCGAGTTGCCATCAGCCTTATCCAGTGAGGTCGTCAATGCCTCGACGCCATTGAGCTTGACCACGACACCCTGCCGGGCATGGTCCGGCACCAGGAACGCGGTGGTCTCCAGACGCAAGGTGCGGGCCGATTCAGGAACCCGCATCACGAGTTCGGCGGCAGGGCCACTGGACCAGACACCCCATGGCTCCGGATCCGACCAACCTTGCGCAAGCAATGCATTCCCTGCGGCACCGAAGCCGAATGGCGTCTTTTGGCCGGAAGATAATTCGGGAACCAGTTGTTGCGGTGTCGTTTCTGCGAACACTTGCACACACTCGCGACACTGCTTCCAGCCTGGCGCCAGCACGGTAAAACCGTCGATACTGGCCAACAGATCGTTGCGGGTATTGACGGTCTGTACTGCTTGCAAGAGCGCACGGTCACTGAGCAGGTACAACGAATCGGCGTCATATTGTCCGGTACCCAGTATCTCGGACGTACGCTGATCGGCACGA
The DNA here is from genome assembly GCF_023375815.1 of Pseudomonas sp. HS6. Taxonomy (NCBI): domain Bacteria; kingdom Pseudomonadati; phylum Pseudomonadota; class Gammaproteobacteria; order Pseudomonadales; family Pseudomonadaceae; genus Pseudomonas; species Pseudomonas sp. HS6. Next base: position 90,818 of record NZ_CP067412.1, read on the forward strand.
AGCCATTGCTCACGGCCCATTCGCCCGAGGTAGACCGCATCCGTCGACAAACCATGGCTCGCAGCAAAAGAGGCGATATCGAGCCATTGCGGCGACTGGTTCTGCGGCACGATCCAGCGAATTTTCGAATAATGCACAGCCGCGCGTTGCCAGAACGGATCGACAAAAGGACTGGCCCATTCGGTCGCCGGCTCGACCATCAAATGCTTGCGCACCACAGACCAGCCACTGCGCGTGTCCAGGACTTGCACCACGAGAGCCAGCGCCAGCAGACAGATTGCCGTGCGAGGCGAGTTGGCGCGAATCACCAGAAAAACAATCAGCAGAATGATTGCGTAATAAACCGGCCAGAACATGCGCCCGGATGCCCGAAAGATATTGGCTATCGCGATGACCTTTTCCGGTAGCGGATAAGCGAAACCCAACGCCCCCAGTGCAATGTTGTTGGAAACGGCAAAAATCGTCAGTCCGATCAGGGCCAGCAGCAAAAAACGATACCGACGCAATCTCGCCCCTACGCCTGTCTGCCCCTGCACCCACCCCACAAAACCGCAGATTGCCAGCAGCAGGAGTCCAAGCCCGAGAAAGCCGAACCCTTCAAAATCCCCCGGTCGCCCCGGTATATCCTGCAAGACGTAAGACCACGCACTGGCACTGAACAGCGTCAGGAGATTGGCCCGGTATAACCCGAACCCTTCAGATGCCGCATCGGCGCCACTCACTGAAAAATAACCGGCTTGCCAGCAACAGACGCTGACCAGGGCGAACAACATGACCAGTTCGACCGCCGCGCTGCGTAACGTCAGCTTGCTTTTGAAGCAACGGGCAGCAAGGTCCGCCACCCAGATAAGCCCGACCATTGCCAGCAGATAGGCGTGAATCAGTGCGGTACAACCCAGCAGCGCCCCCCAGGCCAGGCGTCGGCGCTCATCGCCCGGGCGCAACGCCAGATAAAGCGCCGCCAGAATCACGAAGTGCCCGGCCAGTGACAGATGCACCGGCATGCGCATGATCATCGGCGGAGCAAACAGAAACAGTGCAGCGCCCAACGCCCGCAATGAAACGCGTGGTGTGATCAACCCCACCAATTTCCACGCGAACCATGCCTGCAACACGAAGCACCCCAGAAACCAGAGTCCGAAATACTGGAACGTCTCAGGCAACAGCGCGGCGAAAGGCTTGAACAACAGCGCCAGCAGCGGATTGGAATCTGAAAAAATCAGCCCGTTGCCCAACTCCAGACCATACGTAGGGTTCAGTCCCAACGGAAACGTCCAGGGCGCCTGACGAAAGAACACCCACCCCAGATAATGCGTTGCAGGATCCCCCTGCCCCAGCCAGGCAATGTTCATCGGGTTGAGTGCGCGAGGGCCGACCACGATAAAAAAGGCCAGAACGCCGATCATTAAAGGCAACAGAGTGACTGCCAGGCGCTTTGCCGAATCCTTCATCGGTACGTCCAGAAATTGTGCAGTACAAAGGTGAATGCCGGAATGGTCAGCGCGACGGCAACGATCCCGATCAAGTAGTGCAGCCCGGCCATTTGGGCAGCCCAGGCCACGCACATCGCCAACACAAATCCTCCCGCCGAAACCAGCAGAAAACGCAGCAGGGTCTTGCCGTGCAACGGGGCGGAAAAACTCCAGGTGGTGTTGATCACATAGGACACCACCGTCGCGACGACAAACGCCACGCCGTTGGCCAGAGGAGGTTGAGGGCTCACGAAATTGATGAACAATACCGCCACCAATGCATGCAACGCCGTGACGAAAACGCCTGTCACAGCAAAGCGCAGACCGCGCCGCAAAAATGCGGCTTTCTCGGCGGACGTCACAGTTTGCGCGCCAGCACGAACACACTCAAACCCGCGAGACGATTCATGCCCATCAAGGGCAGCTCCAGTCGGCACATTGTCTTCAGCAGCGAATTGACCAGCGGATGATGACGCTTGAGCTGCGAGCGCGCTGCCGAGCCCATTGCGCCGCTGGACAACAATCGCGACGCTGCCGCAATCGGGAACACCGCACCGAAGTAATAGGCACCTCGCTCTACAGTCAACCCGGCTCGTTTTGCCAGGGTTTCGAACTGAGCCAGGGTGTAGCGACGCTTGTGTTCGAGGAAATCATCGTGCCCGCTCCACATGAACTGAAACGCCGGCACAGTCATCAGGAAACGACTGCCGGACGGCACTTTGTCGACGTATGACTTGAGCAGGCCGAGGTCGTCATCGACGTGCTCCAGCACATCCATAAGCAATACCAGATCAGCATCAACGGTGTCGATCGAGCGACGGTAATGCACCGGTTTGCCGGCCGTGGTGACGCTGGAGTCGGCCGGGTAGCTGATGTCCACACACCACGCCTCACGCGCCGCCGTATGGGTCAATAAATGATGGGAAAAGAACCCGGAGCCGGCGCCGACATCGAGAATTCGAATGATGGGTGCTTCCCCCAGCAATCGGCGGGTCGCCGCTGCCTTGGAACAGTAATACCAATGCTCGCCGATGCTGTCGCCGAGGATGTCGGTTTCCTTGAGATCCATGCTTCAGTCCTTGGATTCGTAAATGCGGCGCACCAGGAAAACCGGCCGGCGCTTCGCTTCGATATAGGTTCGGCCCAGATATTCACCCAGTACACCGATACCGATCAGTTGCAGGCCACCAAGAAAGGTCACTGCAACCATCAGCGAGGCGTAACCCGGCATGTCGACACCATGGATCAGCGTGCGCACCACAATGAACATGGCGAAGGCAAACGACACCAGAGACACCAACGCCCCCAGGTATGTCCAGATCCGCAAGGGCTCGGTGCTGAAACTGGTGATGCCTTCGAGCGCGAAATTCCACAGCCGCCAGCCATTGAATTTGCTCTGCCCCGCCGCCCGCTCCGGGCGCTCGTATTCGACCTGGGTGGTACGAAACCCGACCCAGGCAAACAGGCCTTTCATGAACCGCCGCGACTCCGGCAGCGTCAGCAGCGCATCGACCACGCAACGATCCATCAGACGAAAATCGCCGACGTTTTCCGGCAATGCCTGTTCGGCAATTTTGTTGTGCAGACGATAGAACCAGTTGGCGGAAGTCTGCTTGGCCCAAGAGTCGTTACGACGGCTGAGGCGATGCCCCAGCACCACTTCATAACCTTCGCGCCAACGCTCGATCATCTGCAGAATGACCTCGGGCGGGTCCTGAAGGTCTACATCGATCGGCACCACGACCTGCCCGGTGGCAATCTGCAAACCGGCGGAAAGCGCAGCCTCCTTGCCGAAGTTGCGGCTCAGATCGACGATGCGAATGCGCGAATCGCTCTGCTGGCAGAGCAGCAGGCGCTCCAGCGTCGTATCGGTGCTGCCGTCGTTGACGAACACCAATTCAAGGTTGATCTGCGCCTCACGCTCGAACACCTGACGAATGCGCAGGAGAAAGCCGTCGAGGCTGTCCTCTTCATTGAAGACGGGAACCACCAGCGACAATGTCACCGGGCCCGCGTTTGGCGTTCCATGCGAAGGGATCAATGGACTGCTCTTTCTTATAGTGTTTGTCGGTCGTCGAACCTAGTTTGACGCCATGAGCCGCCCCGTATTAAGCAGCACCACAGAAGGTCATGCAAGGGTGCCCCGAGGACGTACCTGCCAATCCGAAGGCCGATCCCGACGCTCTGCGCCGCGCCTCGCGGAAACATTAGTCAACGATTGGAAACACATCCCCGATAGCCAAATAACCCGGCTCCGCTAGGCTTGCGACCATGCGCCAAACAGGTTGTCGCAATATCCCATCGCATGGAGCGAGCTGAATGTATTTCGAGATTTACAGGCAATCCAAGGGCACCCCGAGCACCGGCAAGGGCCAATGGCGCTGGCGGCTGCGCGCAGGGAACCATGAGACGGTTGCCAGCGGGGAATCGTATGTGAACAAGTCGGATTGCCTGCACGTGATCGAATTGATCAAGGGTGTGCAGGGGGATACGCCGGTGAAGGAGATTTGAGGGCTGGCTGGTAACCCTGCAGAAACCAAAAAGCCCCGCAGATTTTCATCTACGGGGCTTTTCCGCGACTGACACGACGCCAGTCCTCAGAACTTCTCGGGGATATGCCGGAAGGGATAATCCGATTCCTTGTAGCCCCCAGGCTTCTGCCGCTTGGGCAACTCAACCTTCTCCCGCGAAACACTCTTGTACGGAATACGGCTGAGGAGATCGGAGATGATATTCAGGCGCGCTCGCCGTTTGTCGTTCGAGTCGGCCACCAGCCAGGGCGCATATTCGGTATCGGTCGCCTTGATCATGTCATCGCGCGCCCGAGAATAGTCGTACCAGCGGCTGTAGGACTTGAGATCCATGGGAGACAGTTTCCAGATCTTTCGACCGTCCTTGATACGCTCCTCCAGCCGGCGCGTCTGTTCTTCCTGACTGACGTTCAACCAGTATTTGAGCAGAATCACACCGGAATCGACGATCGCGTGCTCCACCAGGGGCACCGTCTTGAGGAACTTTTCGGCCTGATCCTCGGTACAGAACCCCATCACTCGCTCGACACCGGCGCGGTTGTACCAACTGCGATCGAAGATCACCACCTCACCGGCCGCCGGCAGATAAGGCAGGTAGCGCTGCAGATACATCTGGCTCTTCTCACGCTCGCTCGGGGCCGGCAACGCTACCACCCGAAAGACCCGCGGGCTGACCCGATCGGTAAGCGCCTTGATCGTCCCGCCCTTGCCCGCACCATCACGCCCTTCGAAAATTACACAGACCTTGATGCCTTCGGCTCTCACCCACTCCTGGAGTTTGACGAGCTCAACGTGCAGTCGACGCAGCTCCGCCAGATAGTCCTTGCTCGACAGCTTCGGGGGATCTGCGGGGGTATTTTGGGGCGAGTCTTTCTTCTTTCCCTTTGCCATGACCGAACCTCATGCATTGAAGGGGGTGACCGCCGGGGACCCGGTGGTCCATGACCTGGAATGCAGGAGTTTAGTCAGTTAATGCGGAATGTGAGCCACGACTCATCTTAGGTTTCTGCGGCTCTCTCCCAAGCTTGGCGCAGGTTTCCAGATAGTCGGTGACGGCTTCTTCAAATGTCTCTCGGAGTTCTTTGATCGACTTGCAGTGAAATCCAACGACATCCTTTATTCCCGCGATGCGGCCAACAAGCAGACCGTCGTCGTCACAGTATTCAATACGGGCGCTGTAACCGCTGTAGTTCATCTCGTTCATCGGATTGCACCTGCTCGTTCGAGGGGTTGAGCATCACGCCGACAAGAATAATCAGGTGACTCAAAACGGGCTTGTAGGCAGAATCCGCGAGTTGCGTGTGAATGGGCTGTAGCTGTGCATACTTGCCGGTTGCTGCCTTGTTGGCCTTTCTTTCGGCGGGATATTCTCAAGACGTCGCTGCACATCAGCGACTGGGCTTGGTAACCCGACGGAATAAGGCGCACCAGCGTCCCCATACAATTACGGCCGATATTCGTCTGTAGTTCTGTTTTATGGCGGCTGTGCGTGGGACGGCTTCGGCCGTGCCGGTTTCCTTGATTCCCCGGTTTACCAACCCGCGCATAGCTGCCACCCCATTCGCTTGGTATCGGATGCGGCAGCTCAAAAATCAAGGGAATTAAAAAATGCACATCAGCAACCGATTACGAAAGCCTCCCCTCCCCGCTTTACCTCTCCTCATGTCGAGCACATACGGAGGTGAAGAATGACTGACAAAACAGAAGAAAAAACTCTCGGCTCCACACCGTTTCTCTACTGCTCGGACAACCCATTATTCACCGTTAGCGCTGGAGTCCCCATAAGCAAAGCGTTGTCTCAGGCCTCCGACCTACTGGCCCTTGCCAAAGCACTTGCAGAGGATGCAGCGTTCATTCGAGAAACCGACCGATATGCCTGGGCAGCGCATTTCCTGACGGAGATGGGTAAGGCGGTTGTTGATGATGTGATGAAGGTAGTTTCACCGAAGACGGCCAGAGAACTGAGCACAGAAAAATAACGATCACGTAACACACCGCTTTCCAGCAAAAACGAAAAAGCCCCGCTTCTTTCTAGACACGGGGCTTTTCAAATATAGACGGAGGAAAAAATGGCGTCGACCCCATGGTATTCGAACAAAAAAACAAATACGCCCCCATTTCGTTTGAATAAATCCTAAGTGACCATCGACATTACGAAACGCTACTAGCTGAACCATGGTCACTTCCCATCATCTTGGGAGTTTAGATAATTTGCGATTACGTCTCCGTGACAGGCCGCAGGCTTGCAGTGACAACCTAGCGTCTTGCCTCTGAGCTTTTCGATGTTCTCATCAAATTTTTCGGGTAATTTCAAAAATCGCTTATCAAAATCATAAGCGAATTTGGCTATTACCTCATCGCGAGTGCCTTCCTTGCCCATCTGGTAAGGATTGCCCCATAGGGTTCCTCTACCAATGTACACATCGTAACTATCGCCCATGTCTTTGTTAGAGACTTTGGTGATTCTTAAATTTATCACCCTTGTAGGTATTTTTTTTTCTTGCAGTTCATCATACAAGGTGAAGAAACAGTTTCTTTCCTCATCTTGAAAAAGCACGGCATGCGTAACGACCTCTAACGCATCTTTATCTGACTTAAAAGAGGTCGTCTGCAACCCCTGAGACGTCGAATATTTTTCGATAAAACCATTTTCATCACGAACGAAAATAAGCTCTACTTTTTCAAGAGAGCTGATGATCCTATCGACTTTCCTTTCAAACTTAGAGTAAGAAAGGAATTCGTTAGGGTATGCAATTAAAACTTTTGCATCTTCTTTCATACTAGATCTTTAACAACCGCATCGGACTGATCCCACGCTTCCTTAAGATAGTTCGCAACCAGACGTCGATGACACTGGTGCGGTTGATGTTCACTGCAAAGCAAACACCCTTCGTCAATGACGTCTGGTTTAACGTGCTTTTCAATATTTCGTTTCGCCATGAGATTGAGGAATTTATCCTCATACTGCTGCCACGAAATTTCCTTTTTTTGGTATGGCGACAAAATCTCTTTTGTTGGTGCCAATTCTGGCAGGTGCACGTAGTCAACGTCGCATAATTCTTTTAGGAAATATTTCAAGTCATCCCTTTTGGCAAAGCCTGAGAGCTGAGAAATATTATTCAATCGAACATCAACAATCCGCTTTGTACCTGATAATTTTATCAAAGAGAAAAAGCGTTCTGCTTTTTTCTCTGTGAATCCGATAGTAAATATTTTCATTGGTTGCCTCAGAAAGCGTGAGCAATCAGCTTATAACTATCACCAGAGGCCAGTTTTTCACCTAAGCTAATCGTCAAATAGGAAATATTGCCTAGCTGATAGCTTCCAACCGCTCTATTTTGATAATCAAATACTAGTGTTGAGTCAGTTGCGGTCAGACCATAATTGACGCCGTTATAGTCGAAAAAAACTCGAACCTTCGGCTTATCACCATGCTCCATAGCAACCCGAATATGGACATTTTCGGGTCTGATTAAATAGAGGGATTTGATTGGGTTGGCCAGAAAAACGCTAGGAACCTTGTCATTTTTACCATAGGTACTGTCATGACCATTTTCCCAAAGCTGATCTGGAGAATCCACATAACCCGCTAAATCAGCAATTGTCAGCCGCCCCACTCGCTGCCATTTTTCATCAGATATAATCAGGTTTTCTTGTTGAAATGTTCCTTCCTGCTTAGCAGAAAAAGAAATTTGCATCACGTCAAGAGGAACCGCAAACCCACCCGTGGCATATTGGCGTTCCGCATCTAAAATCGCTCTGTTATCTTCTCTGTTGCCAACAGGTCGAACCCAATACCCTTTGTATTGGCCAGTAACGATTTTTCCGGCAACACATCGTGCCTTGTGCTTCCAAGAGTTTGCTAGACAGACGATCTGGTAAGACATGGTGACCCTTTCCTTGGTGGCGTAATGCCTCCATACTCACTGACATTTGTCTTAGGCGCAACACTACCTTGGTTCAGTCTTTCCTGCACTACTGCAGACCGCACCATGTCAAGCGGCTCTGCCGCTGAGCAAGAGCTTCTGACGCTCAATCGCTCGCGTGCAGTGCAAAGCGAGGCGAACCCCGGCGTTTCGCACCATAGTCGGTCATAGAGGGTGCTGGCCAGACGTGACGGTAGGACTTCATTATTCAACAAAAAATACAGGCGAAAAAAAACAGCGATTTGACCGCTGCAGTTTGGCAAAAAATTGCTACAAACCACTGCTACAAATCGCTGTTTCTGAACCCTCGTAACTCATTGAATTACAAAAGTTTTTCTGTAATGGCGGAGAGATAGGGATTCGAACCCTAGGTACCGGTGAAGGTACAACGGATTTCGAATCCGTCCCATTCGGCCACTCTGGCATCTCTCCAACGGCGCGCATCATAACAACACTTTTACCGAAAGCAAACCCTCTTTCGAAAATTTCTTCGTGCTATCAGATGCTTGCGTCGATTAAAGCGGCACGCCCAGACGGTTGGCGACTTCTTCGTAGGCTTCGATGACGTCACCGAGGCCCTGACGGAAGCGGTCCTTGTCCATCTTCTTCTTGGTGTCCTTGTCCCACAGACGGCAGCCGTCCGGGCTGAACTCGTCGCCCAGGACGATGGAGCCGTCGCTGAACACGCCGAACTCAAGCTTGAAGTCCACCAACAGCAGGCCGGCGTCGTCGAACAGTTTACTCAGGACTTCGTTGACCTTGAGCGACAGCTCTTTCATGCGAACCAGTTGCTCGGCGGTGCCCCAGCCGAATGCCACAACGTGGGACTCGTTGATGAACGGGTCGCCCTTGGCGTCGTCCTTCAGGAACAGTTCGAAGGTGTAAGGGTTGAGCTTCAGGCCTTCTTCAACGCCCAGGCGCTTGACCAGGCTGCCGGCGGCGTAGTTACGCACAACGCACTCGACCGGAATCATGTCGAGTTTTTTCACCAGCACTTCGTTGTCGGCCAGCAGTTTGTCGAATTGGGTCGGAATGCCGGCCGCTTCGAGTTTCTGCATGATGAAGGCGTTGAACTTGTTGTTCACCATGCCTTTGCGGTCGAGCTGCTCGATGCGCTTGCCGTCGAACGCCGAAGTGTCGTTGCGAAACAGCAGGATCAAGCGGTCAGCGTCGTCGGTCTTGTAAACCGATTTGGCTTTGCCGCGGTAGAGTTCTTCACGTTTTTCCATGATGGGCTCCGCTTGCTAAGTAGATGGGCTAGGCGATGTGGCGCCAGTCGAGCCCTGAATCTTGATCGGCCAGTTGCAGCCAGTCCGGGTCGCACCCGAGGGTGTCGACAAAACATTGCCGGGCCAGCTGCGGCAGGTTGTTCTTGCTGCTCAGATGGGCCAGGACCAGATGTTGCAGACCTTGCCAGCCCAACTCGGCCACCAGGAATGCCGCCTGATGGTTGTTCAAATGTCCCAGCTCGCCGCCCACCCGTTGCTTGAGAAAGTACGGGTAATGACCACGGGCCAGCATGTCGCGACAATGATTGGACTCGATCATCAACGCATCGAGGTCCCGATAACCGTCCAGCACCCGCTCGCAGTATGAACCCAGATCGGTCAACAGGCCGAAACGCCGCTCTCCGTCGCTGAACACATACTGGGTCGGTTCCTGTGCATCATGGGCCACGGCAATGACCCCGATGTCCAGAGCACCGATCTGCAGTTGCTCGCCGCCGGCCACGAAGCCTGCGGGCTCAATCGGTTTGCGCATCCCGCGCAGTGTGCCGCGACTGAGGTAGACCGGCAGATTGTAGCGCCGAGACAGCAAACCCACGCCATGCACGTGGTCGGCATGTTCGTGGGTTACGAGTATCGCGCTCAGTTGCGCCGGGCTCACACCCAGGCGCAACAGGCGTTTTTCGGTTTCCCGCAGGGAAAAACCACAATCCACCAGCACATACGTATCAGCACTGGCGATCAGCGTGCCGTTCCCTTGGCTACCGCTGCCGAGAACGGCAAAACGCATGGGATCAGCCCAGATTATCCTGAATCACGCTCAACACTTTGCGGGCCACATCGGCCGGGGCAACGGTGTTGATGTTTTTCTCGACGGTGACCTGAACGTTGTCGCCAACCTTGCTCAGGCGAACCTGATAACGCTCGGCACGGGCTTCAACTTCTTCCTTGGTCGGCGCACTGCCGAACAGGCTGCTGAAGAAACCAGGCTTCTCGTCTTTCTTCTCGGCTTTTTCGGCCAGGTTGATGTAGTACAGGCCCAGGCTGCGGTTGATGTCTTCAACGCGCCATTGGCCTTGCTCCAGGGCACGACCAACGCTCGACCAGGCACGGTCCAGGTCCGAACCGACGTTCAATACCGGGTTGCCGCTGCCGTCTTCGTTGAGGCTGACACGGCTCGGGGTATCGAAATCACGCGATGCCAGCATCGACACCGAACCGCCCTTCTCGGAGGTACGGCTCATGCTCGCGAGCATGTCGTCGACCAAAGCAGCGTCCAGGCCAGTGTTGACCGAACGGTTGGTGAAATCGACATTGGCGGTGCTGCCGGCAGGACGCTCGGCGCTGACCACGTAGATTTCACTGGTATTGCGCTGAACGCCCGGCTCGATGCGTACCCGCACGCGGGTTTCGCTGTCGGCACCGACGCCGGCGGCGCTCAGGCGCTTGGCCATGGCGGCGGACAATTCGTCGGAATGTTGCCAGGTGGTGGTGAATTCGCCGGTTTGCGGACGCTGTTCATCCAGACGGAAACCGTTGTCCTGGAAGAACTGCACAGCCACTGGCCAGACTTCGGCCGGTGGATGCTGGCCCATGACCCAGCGCGAATCACCGCTCTTCTGCAGCGAGTAGTCGCTGGCGTCGGCAATCGCCGACAGCGGTAGAGGACGAGGAACCACGTATTCGCCGGTGGCGGTGTCGTCGGCTACGTTACGCGGGATCGGCAGCAGCGGATCCAGGCGTTTGGAGGTGCTGACATCCGGTGGCAATTGCATCGGTGCAGTCTGTTTCGCTTCCAGGTAGTCGCTACCACGGTCGCGGAAATAACCTTCCGGGCCCCAGATCCATCCGCAGCCACTGGTGCTGGAGATAATCAAGGCAAGTGCGGAAAGTCCGGCCATTCGCTTCATGCGTTGTACTTCCTCAATTAAACCAGGACGCTGCACTGGCGCAGGGCCGAGCGCAACGTTTCATGACAAGGAGCGCTCAGCCAGGTCAGCGGCAGGCGGATGCCTTCGTGCATCAGGCCCATTTCGACCAAAGCCCATTTCACCGGGATCGGGTTGGCTTCGATGAACAGGTCCTTGTGCAGCGGCATCAGTTTTTCGTTGATGGCCCGTGCGGTCTCGGCGTCGCCCTTGAGCGCGGCCTCGCACAGGTCGGCCATTTCGCGCGGGGCGACGTTGGCGGTGACGGAGATATTGCCTTTGCCGCCCAGCAGGATCAGCTCGACTGCGGTCGGATCATCGCCGGACAACACGATGAAGTCTTTGCTCACGCCGTCGAGGATTGCCTTGGCACGCTTCAGGTCGCCAGTGGCTTCCTTGATACCGATGATGTTCGGCACGGTGGACAGGCGGATCACGGTCTCGGCCTGCATGTCGCAGGAAGTGCGGCCAGGAACGTTGTAGAGGATCTGCGGGATGTCGACCGCTTCGGCGATGTGCTTGAAGTGCTGGTACAGGCCTTCCTGGGTCGGCTTGTTGTAGTACGGGACTACCAGCAGGCAGGCATCGGCACCGGCCGCCTTGGCGTTGCGGGTCAGCTCGACGGCTTCGCGGGTCGAGTTGGCGCCAGTACCGGCGATGACCGGAATGCGACCGGCCACCTGTTTGACCACGGCTTTGATGACAGCAATGTGTTCTTCTACATCAAGGGTTGCCGACTCGCCGGTAGTACCGACCGCGACAATGGCATGGGTGCCGTTCTTGAGATGGAAGTCCACGAGTTTGCTGAGGCTGTCCCAGTCAAGACGCCCTTGTGCATCCATGGGTGTGACCAGTGCCACCATACTGCCCGCAATCATGAAACCGCTCCTGCCGGAAAAAGAGAGCGGTAATGGTACTGGCGCCAAGATGCTTGCACAAGCGAAGTACTGCGCCGCCATTCCCCTTGGCGCCGCTTTTCGCTACCCTTCAGACTTTGATCGGTACTGATCAGTTTGTACGCCGGGTTCCAGCCCCCCGTTTCGGCCTCCCAGACCCCTTCTACTGTCGCCGCCTTACGCTTCCTTATTATTGGAACCGTAGCGACAAAGGAATCGGGCCTCTCGGACTGGTATGTCCCGGCATTTAAGCCCTCACCCTACCGACCGCTCATCGCTTTAGGAATGCTGCATGTCCACCCCCACAGTTCGCGAACAATTCCTTGTCGTCAGTGCCCTCGGCGCCAATCCCATGGAGCTGACCAACGTCCTGTGCCGCGCCAGCCATGAAAACCGCTGCGCGGTCGTCACCTCACGCCTGACCCGTCACGGCGAGTGCAGCGCGCTGATCCTCGAGATCTCCGGCAGTTGGGACGCCCTGGCGCGCCTGGAAGGCAGCCTGCCGAGCCTGGCCAAGAAGCATGCGTTCACCGTCAATGTCGTGCGCAGCGCCGCCCTGGAAAATCGTCCTCAGGCCCTGCCTTACGTGGCTTACGTGTCCTCGGCCTATCGCCCGGACATCATCAACGAGCTGTGCCAGTTCTTCATGGATCACAACGTCGAGCTGGAAAACCTGACCTGCGATACCTATCAGGCGCCACAGACCGGCGGCACCATGCTCAACGCCACGTTCACCGTGACCCTGCCAGCCGGCACTCAGATCAGCTGGCTGCGCGACCAGTTCCTGGACTTCGCCGATGCCATGAACCTGGACGCACTGATCGAACCGTGGCGCCCACAGAACCCAATGTAAGGAAACTTTCATGGCCGTAGCTATCGATCAACCGGTTGCCGATTTCGAAGCGCCCGCCACCAGGGGGCAGACCGTCAGCCTTTCGGCTCTCAAGGGCAAGCAAGTGGTGATCTACTTCTACCCGAAGGACAGCACCCCGGGCTGCACCACCGAAGGTCAGGGTTTTCGTGATCAGTACGCGGCGTTCAAGGCTGCCAACACGGAAATCTTCGGCATCTCCCGCGACAGCCTGAAGTCCCACGAAAACTTCAAGTGCAAGCAGGAGTTTCCGTTCGAGCTGATCAGCGACAAGGACGAAGCCGTCTGCCAGCTGTTCGACGTGATCAAGTTGAAAAAGCTCTACGGCAAGGAATACCTGGGCGTGGATCGCAGCACTTTCCTGATCGACAAGAATGGCGTACTGCGCCAGGAATGGCGCGGCGTGAAGGTGCCGGCTCACGTTGATGCGGTGCTGGCCGCCGCTCAGACGCTGAACAAGGCCTGACCCTTTCGGCGCCCTGGCGGGCGCCGAATTGCTTTCAAAGCAGCGGCGCCACCACCGGCTCCTTGCGCGGCCACGCATCAAGCACAGCCTTGAACAGCGTCGCCAGCGGAATCGCGAAGAACACGCCCCAGAAGCCCCACAATCCGCCGAACAACAGCACCGCGCAGATGATCGCCACCGGGTGCAGGTTGACCGCTTCGGAAAACAGCAACGGCACCAGCACGTTGCCATCCAGTGTCTGGATGATCCCGTAGACCGCCATCAGATAGATGAACTGATCACTCCAGCCCCACTGGAACAGCGCAATCAGCATCACCGGCACCGTCACCACCACCGCCCCGACATATGGCACCACCACCGACACGCCCACCAGCAAAGCCAGCAGCGCCGCGTAGTTCAACCCGAGGGCGACGAAGGCAATGTAGGTCACCCCGCCACAGATCACGATCTCGATGACCTTGCCGCGAATGTAGTTGGCGATCTGTCGGTTCATTTCCTCGGCAACCCGGGTGATCAGGGCCCGCTCACGTGGCAAATAGCCGCGCACCCACTCGCCGATCATTACCCGATCCTTGAGGAAGAAGAACACCAGGATCGGCACCAGGACCAGGTAGATCATGATGTTCACCAGCAGCGGCAGGCTCGACAGCGAGAACGTCAGCGCCCATTGACCGAATTTGCCGATCTCCCCGCGCGCGGCTTCGATGGCTTGCAGCACCTGCTCGTCGGACACCAGATGCGGATAGCGCTCCGGCAGCAGCAACAGCAGCGATTGCCACTTGGCGAGCATGCCCGGTAACTCGTTGAACAGCGTGATCAATTGATGCCAGAGCAGTGGAAGCACCACGACAATGAATAGCATCAGCACGCCCATGAACAGGGCAAACACCAGACCAACCGCCACACCACCCGGCATGCGCAAGCGTTCAAGGGTAACCACCAGCCCTTGCATCAGGTACGCCAGCACCATCCCGGCCAGCACGGGCGCAAGCATTCCGCCAAGGGTAAGCACGGCGGTGAAGGCGAGAAACAACAACACCGCCAGCACCACCGCTTCCTCATCGGAAAAGTAGCGCTGAATCCAGTCGCGTAACACTTTGAACATCAATAATCCTTAGGTCTTTTACGCTGTCGATTTCAGGCTTTTTTCAACCAGTACCGGTAGACGCCCGCCTCGTCTTCTTCACGCAGCAGCGTATGACCGGCCAACCGGGCAAAGGTGCGAAAGTCGCGTTGCGAGCCGGCGTCAGTGGCGATCACCTTGAGTACCGCGCCGCTGGGCAACTTGTTCAGTTCCATCTTGGCCTTGAGCAACGGCAATGGACAGTTCAGGCCGCTGGCGTCCAGTTCACAGTCATGGGCTACAGCGTCGATCATGCGTTACTCCGGTTCAGAGGGTCAGGCTGCCTAGAATATCTGGTCGCAAGCCCGGTGTCCGGCTACAGTAAGGTCTTTGTCGACTAAGGCTTTGTGCATGACATTTTTGCGCCCTACCCTGCTGACGCTCGCTTGCCTGCTCGCCTCACCGGGCTTCGCCGACGACCTGCCGTCACTCGGTGACGCCAGTTCTGCCATTGTCTCGCCACAACAGGAATACCAACTGGGCCGCGCCTGGTTGGCGCTGCTGCGCAGTCAGGTTTCACAGCTCAACGATCCACAGCTCAAGGACTACGTCGAATCCAGCGTCTATAAACTGGTGGAAACCAGCCAGGTCAACGACCGACGCCTGGAGTTCATCCTGATCAACAGCCCGCAGCTCAACGCCTTCGCGGCACCGGGCGGAATTGTCGGGGTCAACGGCGGCCTGTTCCTCAATGCCCAGACCGAAGGTGAATACGCCTCGGTACTGGCTCACGAACTGGCTCACTTGTCGCAACGCCACTTCGCCCGAGGCGTCGAGGCGTCGCAGCGCATGCAGGTGCCGATGATGGCAGCTTTGCTGGCCGGGATCGTCATTGCGGCCGCCGGTGGCGGCGAGGCTGGTATCGCGACCATCGCCGGCACCCAGGCGGCGGCAATCCAGTCGCAACGGACCTTCTCCCGCCAGAACGAACAAGAAGCCGACCGCATCGGCATCCTCAACCTCGAGAAGGCCGGCTACGACCCGCGCTCCATGCCGACCATGTTCGAACGCCTGATGCGCCAGTACCGCTACGACGCCAAGCCGCCAGAATTCCTGCTGACTCACCCGGTGACCGAGTCGCGGATCGCCGACACTCGCAACCGTGCAGAACAGGCCAAGCCCGGCGGCATTGAAGACAGCATGCGCTATCAACTGATCCGCGCGCGGGTGCAACTGATCTACGAGGAAACCCCGGGCCTTGGCGCCAAGCGTTTCCGTGCACAGCTGGATGAGAACCCGAAAAACGACGTGGCCCGTTACGGCCTGGCGATTGCCCAGATCAAGGGCGGCCAGTTGAATGAAGCGCGGGAAAACCTGAAGCAACTACTGGAAAAATCGCCGAACGAGATTATCTATAACCTCGCGCAGGTCGATCTTGATATCACCAACAATCGTCTGGCGGAGGCGCAGTCGCGGGTCGACCGCATGCTGACGCAGTATCCGGGCAACTACCCGTTGAATCAGGTGCGAGTCGATCTGCTGTTGAAGCAGAACCGTACCGCCGATGCGGAAAAAGCCCTGGAAGGTCTCTTGAAATCACGCCCGAACGATCCGGATGTCTGGTATCAGGTGGCTGAGACCCGCGGCCTGTCGGGCAATATCATCGGCCTGCATCAAGCTCGTGCCGAGTACTTCGCGCTGGTTGGCGATTATCGCCAGGCCATCCAGCAACTGGACTTCGCCAAACGCAAGGCTGGCAGCAACTTCCCACTGTCGTCGCGTATCGATGCTCGTCAGCGCGAGCTGATGGAGCAGGAACGCATGATCAAGGACATGATGGGATAAGCCTGATCCAGGAAAAACTCCGGACACAAAAAAACCGCCTCTTTCGAGGCGGTTTTTTTTTACTCAACCGCTATTGGATCATTCAGCCAGCTTGAACGTTATGAAGCTGGCACGACCCTGACGCAGAACCCGCATCGAAACGGAGCGATTCTTCGGCAGCGCCTTGGCGATCTCGGAGAACTCCTTGGCCGAACCAATGGCCTGATTGTTTAGATGAGTGATGATGTCGCCTGGCTGCAGGCCTATCAGGGCGGCAGGACCGTCCTGCACTTCCTTGATCACCACACCACCCTTGAGGTCGTAGGTTTTCTTCTGGTCGGCAGACAGCTCAGCGACCGAAACACCCAGGCGATTGCTGTTGGTCTCGGCACCGGACTTCGGCAGGGCATCCAGTTCCTTGTCTTCATCAGGAATCGCACCGACAGTCAGCTCGACATTCTTGCGTTTGCCTTCACGAATCACTTCCAGATTGGCCTTGGCGCCAGCCTTCAGCGCGCCGACCAGATGAGGCAGATCAGCGGACATAACGATCGGTTGACCGTTCATGCTCAGGATCACGTCGCCCACTTGCAGGCCGCCCTTGGCTGCCGGACCGTCATCCTGGATCTGCGCCACCAGCGCACCGGCCGGTTTTTCCAGACCGAACGACTCGGCCAGATCCTTGTTCACTTCCTGAATGACCACGCCCAGCCAGCCACGGCTGACCTTGCCACCGCTCTTCAGCTGGTTGGATACATCCATGGCAACGTCGATCGGAATGGCGAACGAAACGCCCATGAAGCCACCGGAGCGGGTGTAGATCTGCGAGTTGATCCCCACCACTTCACCGTTCAGGTTGAACAGCGGACCACCGGAGTTGCCCGGGTTGATCGGCACGTCGGTCTGAATGAACGGCACATAGTTTTCGTTTGGCAAGCTGCGGCCAACGGCGCTGACGATGCCCTGGGTCACCGTGTGATCGAAACCGAACGGCGAGCCGATCGCGACCACCCACTGCCCTGCTTTCAGATCCTGGGATTTGCCGAGTTTGAGTACCGGCAGATCCTTGCCTTCGATTTTCAGCAGGGCCACGTCGGAGCGCGGGTCAGTGCCGATCAGCTTGGCTTTCATTTCACTGCGATCCGCCAGACGAACGAGGATTTCGTCGGCGTCGGCGATTACGTGGTTGTTGGTCAGGATGTAGCCATCCGGCGAGATGATGAAGCCTGAACCCAACGATTGCGCCTCACGCTGGCGATCACCACGCGGAGAACGCTGTTGCGGCGGCATGCCTCGCTCGAAGAACTCGCGCAGCATCGGCGGCAAGCCTTCCAGGTCTGGCATCTGCTGGTTCACTTTGCGATCCGGCAGCTTTTGCGTGGTACTGATGTTCACCACCGCAGGCGAGGCCTGTTCGACCAGCTGGGTGAAATCCGGCAGGTTGACCGAACTGGCCGCTTCAGCCGCCTGGACTGCAGGAACAGCCTGACCGAGCACGAGCACGGTGGCGACAATGGAAAGATAAGACTTCAAGCTTGGTATCGACATACAGCTCCCGTTACGACGAGCAGGGTTAAGCGATATGGAGCAAGGAACACCGGGAACCACAGGCCGGCATTTTTGTTCCGGGAACAACAAAACAAGGCCAGAGCCGTGAGGCTCTGACCTATAAAAAATTTTCGGATTATTTGCAAATGAAAATGCTCAGCAAACATTTCACGTCTCGATGACGAGGTGGAAACAGCTGGAATCAGCTCACTGCTTGCTGGTTGCAGCGCCATCATTGCGTATCGACAAAGCAATCCGCTCAGCGGTGCCGATTGGAATCTCGCCGACAACCGTCACCATCACTTCACCTTGAGGCGTGGTCAAGCGACGGGATACGGCAACGGTAGGGCCCAACTGAGTCCGGGTATCGGTGACGGTTGCACCGTTCAGCGGCTCGAGGAATACAGAGAAACGCGCCAGACCATCGTCATACAGCAGGCTGTTGACCTGCGTCCTGGTCTCGGGGTCCTTGTGCGAAGAACTGCTGGTGAGTTCAAAGCCAGGAGGCAGCCAGTCAGAGCGCCAGACCTGTGCTGTCTTGACGGCAGAAGCCTTGTCGCCTTCAAGGTTCACAGGCTTGCAATCGGCATCGGCCTGGAGATCCTTGTCGGACGGAACCTCAGAAGTCTCCAGTCGAGTGAACTGGAATCTTTCAAGCAACTGCCCGTTGTCGTTGAGCAGCAACGACTTGAGCGGCAAGCCCGTTTCCTTGTCCAGATGCAACTCGAATCCGTAGCGATGCTGATCGCGCGGCGTCAGCGACACGATCACCGCTTCACGCCCGGCCACACGCGACTTGCCGATGACGGCAAGGTCGTACCAATTCTTCAGCTTTTGAGGATCAAGCGGACGAGCAGCAGAGTTAGGAGAGTCCCCCAGCCCCGCAATCAGGGTGCCGCTGACGCATTGAGTATGCCCATCAACGCGCACGACTTCCTGAGCCGAGCCGTCGAGCTGAAGCAAACGCTCGCGGACCTGGCCATTCTGGACGCGATGCCAGATGTTATGGGTAGAGAAACTACCGTTACGCTCGTAAACGAATGTGCCGTGAAAGCTTTGCTGCTGCTCGGCCTGGCCCAGACGGGTCAGCCAATCCTGGGCCTCGTCGGCGTGGGCTGGAACAATGAACCAGCCACTGAGCAGAAGCGAAAGTAGAGGTATGGCGCGCATGATCCTCCTTAACGGTTTTCCAGACTTGCTGCACGCGCGTATGGCAATGCGCTTTCAGTACCCTTCAGCGCAGCTTGTTGAGCGTGTTGGCGCAAATAACCTGGTAGACGCTGATCGTGCCAGCCTGGCTGGCCTTGCAGCACACCGTTGGCCATAGGGCCGGTGGCTTCCGAACTCTCATTGTAGCCTGCCAATACTGCCGGGCCTTTGACTTGAGGAACGGCCAATGCTGGCTGATTGGATTGCTGCGCCAGTTCGACGCCGGCGATTTCGTCCTGGTTGTACAGACGAACACCCGCCAGAACGGCAACGGTCACCGAGGCTGCAACGGCCAGACGACCCAGGCTGCGCCATGGACCGCGGGACACTTTGGCTGGCGTGGCTTCATCTTCCAGCGCAGCAGACACTGCCGCAGCGAGATCCAGGCGTGGAAGCAGCAGATCCTTGTGCATGGCTGCCCGAGCGATCTGATAACGAGCCCAGGTTTCACGGGTTTCAACATCGTCCAGTGCATTGAGCACTCGACGCAATTCCAGTTCGTCCGCTTCGTTATCCATCACTGCGGACAGCGATTCCTGCAGGGCTTCACGACTCATGGCGTTCCTCTCTTGGCTGTCGCCGCTGTCTTTAGTTTTCCTGCAACAACGGCTGCAGGGCTTTATCGATGGCCTCCCGGGCGCGGAAAATCCGGGAGCGCACGGTACCAACCGGACATTGCATGACGCTCGCGATGTCCTCGTAACTCAGACCATCGAATTCGCGCAAAGTTAAAGCCGTGCGCAAATCCTCTGGCAGTTGCTGAATGGTTCGATGGACAGTGCCTTCGATCTCATCCCGCAGCAATGCGCGTTCAGGAGATTCGAGATCCTTCAGGCCGTGATCGCCGTCATAGAACTCTGCATCTTCGGAACTGACATCGCTATCCGGCGGCCGGCGGCCGCGTGAAACCAGATAGTTCTTCGCCGTGTTAATGGCGATGCGGTAAAGCCACGTATAAAACGCGCTGTCTCCGCGAAAATTTCCTAGTGCCCGGTAAGCCTTGATAAAGGCTTCTTGAGCGACATCCTGGGCTTCATGGGTGTCGTGCACAAAACGCACGATCAACCCGAGAATTTTGTGCTGATACTTCAACACGAGCAGATCGAAAGCTCGCTTGTCACCGCGCTGAACGCGCTCGACCAGCTGCTGATCCTCTTCCTGGGTTAGCATGAACACTCCTCGATAAACTCGGAGGAAGCTTGCATGGCTAAACGACCGGACTTGCAAACATAGACTCGGGCTTTTCGCAAAAGTTCTCCCCCTCCAAGCAAGTTTCCTGCGGGCTCTGATTTGGCACGCACGAAAAACGCAGCGCGGGATAAACCGGCTGCGCGAATAATCTTTTCATCGGCTCGCCGGCTAGAACCCAATCGCAGGTTCCGCATTGAAGCCGACACTTTCCCTTGTTTCGGGCAACTGTCTATTGATCTTGGGCCTCTGGCAAAAGTTCCAAATATTTATAGACGGGCCACGCCGACATTGGGCAACCATGAGCGGAAAAAGCGTGTTTCATCTGCGATACAGTCGCTTTTTCCCAAAACCGGTGAAAAAAACATCCGACAAAGCGTTCGTATTTTTCCGTCACGGTAGTTTCACAATGCCATATCGGCCCGGCTATTGTGCCGCCCCACCCCTCTATATACTAGTGGGCTGTGTGGCTGTCTCGACTCGCCCATCCGCCTGTCTTGCGCCAACCCCGACCCGGGTCGCTTTGAGCGGAATCCTGAAATGAGCCAACAGTTTCAACACGATGTTCTGGTGATCGGCAGCGGCGCTGCCGGTTTGAGTCTCGCGCTGACCCTGCCCGGTCACTTGCGCATCGCCGTATTGAGCAAGGGCGATCTCGCCAACGGTTCGACCTATTGGGCCCAGGGTGGCGTCGCAGCTGTGCTGGACGACACCGACACAGTCGAATCCCATGTCGACGACACGCTCAATGCCGGTGGCGGCTTGTGCCATGAAGATGCGGTGCGTTTCACCGTCGAGCACAGCAAAGAGGCGATCCAGTGGCTGATCGATCAAGGCGTACCGTTCACGCGCGATGAACAATCCGGCACGGAAGATGGCGGCTTCGAGTTCCATCTCACCCGCGAAGGCGGCCACAGCCACCGCCGCATCATTCATGCCGCCGATGCTACCGGCGCGGCCATCTTCACAACCTTGCTGACCCAGGCCAAACAGCGGCCGAACATCGAGTTGCTGGAACAGCGCGTAGCGGTCGATCTGATCACCGAACGACGCCTTGGGCTGGACGGCGACCGCTGCCTCGGCGCCTACGTGCTCAATCGCAAGACCGGTGAAGTCGACACCTACGGCGCTCGATTCGTGATCTTGGCTTCCGGCGGTGCCGCCAAGGTCTACCTCTATACCAGCAATCCCGACGGCGCCTGCGGTGATGGCATCGCCATGGCCTGGCGCTCGGGCTGCCGGGTAGCGAACCTGGAATTCAATCAGTTCCACCCCACTTGCCTGTATCACCCGCAGGCAAAGAGCTTCCTGATCACCGAAGCCCTGCGCGGTGAAGGCGCGCATTTGAAACTGCCGAACGGCGAACGCTTCATGCAGCGTTTCGACCCACGCGCCGAACTGGCCCCACGGGACATCGTCGCTCGAGCCATCGACCATGAAATGAAGCGCCTGGGTGTCGATTGCGTTTATCTCGACATCAGCCACAAACCCGAAGCGTTCATCAAGACGCACTTTCCGACGGTTTACGAGCGCTGCCTCGGATTCGGCATCGACATCACCAAACAACCAATACCGGTCGTACCGGCAGCGCACTACACCTGCGGTGGCGTCATGGTTGACCAACAGGGTCGCACCGACGTACCCGGGCTGTACGCCATCGGCGAAACCAGCTTCACCGGCCTGCACGGCGCCAACCGCATGGCCAGCAACTCTTTGCTGGAATGCTTCGTTTATGCCCGTTCGGCAGCCGCTGACATTCTCGAGCAACTGTCCGACATCGCCATCCCCCGCGCCCTGCCCGCCTGGGACGCGAGCCAGGTGACCGATTCCGACGAAGACGTGATCATCGCGCACAACTGGGACGAGCTGCGGCGCTTCATGTGGGACTACGTCGGCATCGTGCGCACCAACAAACGCCTGCAACGCGCACAACATCGCGTGCGTCTGTTGCTGGACGAAATCGACGAGTTCTACAGCAACTATAAAGTCAGTCGCGACCTGATCGAATTGCGCAACCTGGCACAAGTGGCGGAGTTGATGATCCGCTCAGCCATGGAACGCAAAGAGAGCCGAGGCTTGCACTACACCCTCGACTACCCGGATCTGCTGCCCGAAGCCCTCGACACTATTCTGGTGCCGCCCACCTACGCCGGCTGAACTTGAGCCGTACCCGCAGGCGTCGGTGCAGATCCGCCGCCTGCGAGTCCCATGGCACACAGATCGCTCTGACTCTCCGCTCATCGCGCAGACGAAAGCGCAGCAACACGATCAATGGCAACGCCAGGCTGTCCGGGTGCAACTGCACCGGTTGCCAGCCATCGGCCTGATTCCACAACTGCCAACCATCGGCGTCACGACGCAACCCACAGAATGCCTTGGGATGACTCAACAGAATCTGACGGGGCAACACCCGCGCAGCATGGATCAGACAGGCGCCTGCACCGAGCAGGCTGACCCAGAAAGGCAGGACAAGCAGAAACAGAGCGCACAGGGCGAACGCCTGGGCCAGGAGATACGCCGCCAGCAATTGCTGTGAGGCCTGCCAGCGGCATTCGAACGTGTTACTTGGGCTGGACACGATCCAGAATCATGCGAACCATGCGTTGCAGCTCGGGATCTTCAGACTCGCTGCGCTCCATGAACCAGCCGAACATGTCCTGATCCTCGCACTCGAGCAGGCGGACATACAGCGCGCGATCCACCTCGTTCAGATTCGCGTAGACCTCTTTCACGAACGGCACCAGCAGCACGTCAAGCTCAAGCATGCCGCGACGGCTGTGCCAAAAGAGGCGATTCAGTTCAACTTGTTCGACCATGGAGCCCTCCTCAAATAGGCGGCAAGTATACAGGCCCGACACGGGGCGAACAGTCGGCTTTGGTCGGGCACCACCGATCCTTTATCAACTACCCATTTCACCACCACCCCCTTATGATGTGCCCCAGTCTATTTACCCTGCGATGACCCATGGCCGATTCTGCTTTTTTCTGCACCCTGTCTCATGAAGGCGTTCTCGCGGTTCGCGGCGCGGATGCCGGCAAATTTCTGCAAGGCCAGTTGACCTGCAACATCAATTACTTGAGTGATACCCAGGCCAGCCTCGGTGCCCGCTGCACGCAGAAAGGCCGGATGCAGTCGAGTTTCCGCATCGTGCTGGAAGGCGACGGCGTACTGCTGGCAATGGCCGGCGAGTTGCTGGAGCCACAACTGGCAGATCTGAAAAAGTACGCCGTGTTCTCCAAATCGAAACTGACCGACGAAAGCGCCTCATGGGTGCGCTTCGGTCTGGACCATGGCGATGCAGCCCTGAGCATCCTGGGTCTGGAACTGCCGGCAGAAACCGACAGCGTGGCCCGCCACGAAGGGCTGATCGCTATTCGCGTCTCCCCGAACCGGGCCGAGCTCTGGGTGCCGGCCGATCAAGCCGACAGCATCAAAGGCAAGCTGTCCGCGCAACTGAGCGAAGGCGAACTCAATCAATGGCTGCTGGGACAGATCCGCGCCGGTATCGGCCAGGTCATGCCGAGCACCCGTGAGTTGTTCATCCCGCAGATGCTCAACCTGCAAGCCGTCGGCGGCGTGAGTTTCAAGAAAGGCTGCTACACCGGTCAGGAAATCGTCGCGCGCATGCAGTACCTGGGCAAGCTCAAGCGTCGCCTGTACCGCGTGCAACTGGATGCGAGCGAATTGCCGGAACCGGGCACCCCGCTGTTCGCCCCGAGCCACGGCAGCTCCATCGGCGAAGTGGTGCTGGCCGCCCGAAGTGAAAAGAATATTGAACTGCTGGCGGTGTTGCAGGCCGAAGCTGCCGAAGCGGGCGATTTGCATCTGGGCACGGCCGAAGGTCCGGCGCTGCACTTGCTCGACCTGCCTTACGAACTGGATCGCGACCGCGAAATCCAGCGTTGATCGCAGCATTTGTGCAACGCCCTAGAGAAACGACATGAGTGAGCTGGCGGATAAGGTCCAACAGGATTTGGTTGAGGCCATCGATAACGATGACCTGGTTCTGCCAACGTTACCGGAAGTGGCCCTGCAGATTCGCAAGGCCGCTGAAGATCCGGATATCAGCGTCAGCGACCTGAGCAAAGTGATCGGCCGTGACACGGCGCTGTCGGCGCGGCTGATCAAAGTGGTCAACAGCCCGCTGCTGCGCGCGACCCAGGAAGTCACCGACCTGCACACCGCGATCACCCGGCTGGGCGTCAATTACAGCAGCAACCTGGCGATCGGCCTGGTGATGGAGCAGATCTTCCACGCCCGCTCCGACGTGGTCGAACAGAAGATGCGCGAAGTCTGGCGCAAGAGCCTGGAAATTGCCGGGGTCAGCTACGCCCTGTGCCGTCGCTATACCCAGCTCAAGCCTGACCAGGCCGCGCTGGGCGGATTGGTGCACCAGATCGGTGTGCTGCCAATCCTGACCTATGCCGAAGACCACTATGAATTGCTGTCCGACCCGGTCAGCCTCAACCATGTGATCGACCACATTCATCCGCTGCTGGGCGACAAGTTGCTGCGGGTCTGGGAGTTCCCCGAGCGGCTGGTGGAGTTGCCGGGGCTGTATCAGGACTTGAAGCGCGACTCGTCGCAGATCGATTACGTGGATCTGGTGCAAGTGGCCAGCCTGTATTGCCACAAAGACACTGACCATCCCCTCGCCCGCATCGACCCTTTCAGCGTGCCAGCCTTCCGCAAACTGGGGATCGATCCGGACAACAAAGTTTTGTGTGCCGACCTGGAAGAGTCGCGATCGATGTTTTACTGATCGTCAGCCGGCAATAAAGCTGACCCGCACCTTTAACCCCGCCTGCTCGCCATCGTGCAACGTGATCTGTGCCAGATGCGCGCGGCAGATTTCCCCGACAATCGCCAGCCCCAGCCCGGAACCGGCAACCTGCTGGTTGCGCCGGTAGAAGCGCTCGAACACCCGATCCCGATCATCCTGTGGAATGCCCGGGCCGTCGTCTTCAACCTCCAGCACTGCCGGCGACAGCACCCGCAAGATCACATTACCGCCCGACGGCGTGTGCGCCAGTGCGTTGTCCACCAGATTGCTCAGCAGTTCGTTGAGCAATGTCGGCTCGCCGCGCAACCAGACCGGTTCGTCCGCCTCCAGCGCCAATGCCACGCCACGCGCATGGGCCAGCGGCGCCATGGCCATGCCCAGTTCACGGGCCAGCTGGCTCAGATCAAGCAACTGCGCGCCACCCTCGGCAATCGCCCGGGCGCCGTTTTCCACCCGGGCCAGCGACAGCAACTGGTTGGCCAGATGGGTCAGCCGATCGGTGCTTTGCGCCGATGATTCCAGGGTGTCGCGCCAGGTCTGCGGCTCGCTCGAGCGCAAGCCCAATTCAAGACGCGCCTTGAGCGCCGCCAGCGGCGTGCGCAGTTCGTGAGCCGCATCGGCGATGAATTGCGCCTGACGTTCGAACTGCCCGCGCAAACGCTCGGTGAAGTGATTGAGCGCCCGCACCAACGGCCACAATTCGTGCTGCACTTCCACCAGCGGCAAGGGCCGCAGGTCGTCGGGCTGACGCTCTTCGACTGCGGTGCGCAAACGCTCGATCGGCCGCAACGCCGCGCTGACCGCAAACCACACCAGCAACAACGCGCCAATCGCCAACATGCCCAATCGCAGCAAGGTGTCGGCCGCCAGACTGCGGGCCATGCTGACGCGTGCTTCGTCGGTTTCGGCGACACGGATTTCCGCCATACCGTTCATGTTGGGCTCGGTTACGGCTTTCAACAGACTGACGACCCGCACGTTCTGGCCCTGATACGTGGCGTTGTAAAAACGCGCGAGCGCCGGGTAGCTGTCGGTTCTCGGTGTTCCCGGCGGCGGGCCCGGCAGGTTTTCGTAGCCGGAAATCAGCTTCTGATGGATGTCGTTGACCTGGTAATAAATGCGTCCCGCGCTGTCGTAGGCGAAGGTGTCGAGGGCCACGTAAGGCACGTCGGCGCTGAGGCTGCCGTCACGCTGCGAGAGGCCGGCGGCGATGGTGCGCGCCGACGCCAGCAAGGTGCGGTCATAAGCGGTGTCGGCAGCTTCGCGGCCATTCCAGTAAGCGCTCAGGCCGCTGGCCAGCATCAATACCACCAGCAACAGCGCGAGGTTCCACAACAACCGCCAGCGCAGGCTGCTGGGCTTATGCATCACGGCTTTCCAGCAGGTAGCCAAGACCACGGAAGGTCACGATGGCCACCGGTTGGCCGTCGAGTTTCTTGCGCAGGCGATGCACGTAGATTTCGATGGCGTCGGGGCTGGCCTCTTCGTCGAGACCGAACACTTGCGACGCCAGTTGTTCCTTGCTCATTACCCGGCCCGGGCGCGCGATCAGCGCTTCAAGCACCGCTTGCTCGCGGGACGTCAGCGTCAGCAATTCATCGCCGAGGGTGAAGCGCCGAGTATCCAGGTCATAAGCCAGCACACCGCAGCGTTGCTGACGCTCGCCGCCGAGCACACTGCGGCGCAGCAAGGCTTTGACCCGTGCCTCAAGCTCGGTCAGTTCGAACGGCTTGGCCAGATAATCGTCGGCACCGAGATTGAGCCCATGGACCCGATCCTTGACGTCACTGCGGGCCGTCAGCATCAGCACCGGCAGGTTCTTGCCCCGGGCCCGCAGGCGCGCCAGCACTTCAAATCCGTCCATGCGCGGCAGGCCGACATCGAGGATCGCCACCGCGTATTCCTCGCTGCCCAGCGCCAGGTCAGCGGCCACGCCATCGTGCAACACGTCCACGGTCAGACCGGTGCTCTTGAGCGCCTGGGCGACGCTTTCGGCCAGTGGCAAATGGTCTTCGACGAGCAGAACACGCATGGATCTTTACCTCATTCAGGGATGGCCGACGCCATTCTTTGTCGCGGAGTTTACAGCCGCAACCGCCGCTGTGAAGCCCGAAATCCGGGAAAGTCAGCTGAAAGGTTAGCGAAAGGTTAGGCCGTTAGAGTCGGCCCACGGACAGTTCCGACTGCCGTCGCTGATGCCACACAGCGATAAGAAAAACGCCTCGAAGCGTTTTCGACCAATAAGAACAATAAACGGAGTACACCTCGCATGCCGTCCTTGCAGACCAAGGCTCTTACGCCTGTTCGTCCTTCCCGTTTCAGCCACACCGCCCTTGCCAGTGCCGCCGCCCTCGCCGGTTTCGCACCGATGAGCTACGCCGATTTCATCGAAGACAGCTCCGCCACCTTCGAAACCCGCAACATGTATTTCAACCGCGACTTTCGCGACGGCACCAGCGCCCAGCAATCCAAGCGCGATGAATGGGCCCAGGGTTTCATGCTCAATCTGCAATCGGGCTACACCGACGGCACCGTGGGGTTCGGTGTCGATGCGCTGGGGATGCTGGGGGTCAAGCTCGATTCGAGCCCGGACCGCACCGGCACTGGCCTGCTGCCAACCCACGATGACGGACGCGCGGCGGACGAATATTCCAAGGTCGGCCTGACCGGCAAAGTGAAGATCTCCGCCACCGAACTGAAAATCGGTAGCCTGATTCCGGAATTGCCGATCCTCAAGCCGAACGACGGACGCATCCTGCCGCAGACCTTCGAAGGCGGTTTGCTGACCTCCAAGGAGATCAAGAACCTGACCTTCACCGGCGGACGCCTGGACAAAGCCAAGGACCGCGACAGTACCGATTTCGAGGACATTGCCCTCAACAACAAGAATGGCCGCTTTGCTGGCACCGTTGCCGGCAAGCATTTCGACTTTGCCGGCGTGGACTACAAGTTCACCGACAAGATCACCGGCAGTTACCACTTCGCCCAACTCGACGAAGTCTACAACCAGCACTTCTTCGGACTGGTCGCTTCGCGGCCGATGGGTCCAGGCACTTTCGCCACCGATCTGCGTTTCGCCGTCAGTGACGATCAAGGTGCCGCCCGTGGTGGCGAGATCGACAACCGCTCGCTCAACGGTCTGGTCAGTTATGCCCTGAGCGGTCACAAGTTCACCGCCGGTTATCAGCACATGTCCGGCGACAGCGCATTCCCGTATGTCGATGGCAGCGACCCGTACCTGGTCAACTTCGTGCAGATCAACGACTTCGCCGGCGCCGAAGAACGCTCGTGGCAGGCGCGCTACGACTTCGACTTCGCCAAACTCGGTATCCCCGGCCTGAGCTTCATGAGTCGCTACTTGAGCGGTGACAACATCAAGCTCAAGAACGGTGACGAAGGCAAAGAGTGGGAGCGCAACACCGAGATCAAATATGTAGTACAAAGCGGCGCCCTGAAGGACGTTGCCGTGCGTTTGCGTAATGCCACTTACCGTTCCAACTACTCCGCTCGCGATGCCGATGAAGTGCGTCTGCTGGTGAGCTATAGCGTTGCCCTTTGGTAATTCAGTACGTCCATAACAACAACTCCCAAGGAGACATAGATGAACTTATCACTGCGTAAAGTTGCTCTAGCCGCTGGCGTCATGCTGTTCGCCGGCCAACTGATGGCCGAACCGAAGCGTCCGGAATGCATCGCCCCAGCCTCCCCCGGCGGCGGTTTTGACCTGACCTGCAAACTGGCGCAAAGCGCGCTGGTCAACGAAAAACTGCTGACCAAACCGATGCGCGTGACCTACATGCCCGGCGGTGTCGGCGCGGTGGCGTACAACGCGGTGGTCGCCCAGCGTCCGGCGGATGCGGGCACACTGGTGGCGTGGTCGAGCGGTTCTCTGCTGAACCTGGCACAGGGCAAGTTCGGACGTTTCGATGAAACCAACGTGCGCTGGCTGGCGGCGGTCGGCACCAGTTACGGTGCCATCGCGGTGAAAAGCGATTCGCCCTACAAGAACCTCGACGATCTGGTACAGGCGCTGAAAAAAGACCCGAGCAAAGTGGTGATCGGTTCCGGCGGCACCGTGGGTAGCCAGGACTGGATGCAGACCGCACTGATCGCAAAAGCCGCCGGGATCAACCCGCGCGACCTGCGTTACGTCGCCCTCGAAGGTGGCGGCGAAATCGCCACCGCTCTGCTCGGCGGCCACATCCAGGTCGGCAGCACCGACATCTCCGACTCCATGCCACACATCCAGAGCGGTGATATGCGCCTGCTGGCAGTCTTCGCCGAAAACCGCCTCGACGAGCCGGAAATGAAAGGCATCCCGACTGCCAGGGAACAGGGTTACGACATCGTCTGGCCGGTGGTGCGCGGCTTCTACCTCGGGCCGAAAGTCAGCGACGAAGACTACGCCTGGTGGAAAAACGCCTTCGACAAACTGCTGGCCTCCGAAGAGTTCGCCAAGCTGCGCGATCAGCGTGAACTGTTCCCGTTCGCCATGACCGGCCCGGAGCTGGACACCTACGTGAAGAAGCAAGTCGCGGACTACAAAGTGCTGGCCAAAGAGTTCGGCCTGATCCAGTGATCGTCTCTGTCTAGCGGTCATGGCCTCGCGCATCGAGGCCGTGGCCCAGGAGTTCCTCATGCTCGTTCAACGCATCTTTGCGTCGGTACTGCTGCTGGCTTGCGTCAGCCTGATACTGATGGCCTGGCCTTATCAGGCACCCTTTTCCTACGAACCGATCGGCCCTCGCGCCTTCCCGTTGCTGATGCTCGGGCTGATGGGGCTGGCGCTGGTCTACATGATCTACCGCCCCTCCCCGATCAAACACACCGAAGAAGACCCGCCGCTGGACCGCGAAACACTGAAGAAAATCGGTGTCTGCGTGTTGTTGCTGGTGGTGTTCGCCGGTCTGTTCGAACCCTTGGGCTTCATCCTCAGCAGCATTCTGGTCGGCATTCCGATGGCCCGTCTGTACGGAGGCCGCTGGCTGCCCGGCTCGATCATCATCAGTTTGCTGAGCATCGGCCTGTACCTGCTGTTCGACAAAGTCATGGACGTTCCACTGCCTCTGGGCCTGCTCGACGTTCTGGAGAACTGATATGGATACGCTTGGATATTTGAGTCACGGTTTCGGGGTCGCGCTGACGCCTTACAACCTCGTCACCGCGCTGAGCGGCACCTTGATCGGCACCATCGTCGGCCTGTTGCCGGGGCTGGGGCCGATCAACGGCGTGGCGCTGCTGATCCCGATTGCCTTTGCTCTCGGTCTGCCACCGGAATCGGCGCTGATTCTGCTGGCGGCGGTGTATCTGGGTTGCGAATACGGCGGCCGGATCAGTTCGATCCTGCTGAACATCCCGGGCGAAGCCTCCACCGTAATGACCACCCTCGACGGTTACCCGATGGCTCGTCAGGGCCTGGCCGGTGTGGCGTTGTCACTGTCGGCCTGGAGCTCGTTCATCGGCGCGTTTATCGCGACCTGCGGCATGGTGATCTTTGCGCCGATTCTGGCGAAGTGGGCGATTGCGTTCGGGCCTGCCGAATACTTCGTGCTGATGGTGTTCGCGATCGTCTGTCTCGGCGGCATGGCTGGTGACCGACCGCTGAAAACCTTTATTGCGGCGCTGATCGGTCTGTTCCTGTCCACCGTCGGGATCGACGCCAACAGCGGCGTCTATCGCTTCACCGGGGACAACATTCACCTTACCGACGGCATTCAGTTTGTGGTGTTGGTGCTGGGTCTGTTCTCCATCAGTGAAATCCTTTTGCTGCTGGAAAAAACCCACCGTGGCCAGGAAGCGTTCAAAGCCACCGGACGCATGATGTTCAACTTCAAGGAAGCCGCGTCGGTGTTCGCGGTGAACCTGCGCTGCGGCGTGCTCGGTTTCATCATGGGCGTGTTGCCGGGTGCCGGCGCGACCCTGGCCAGCGCCGTGGCCTACATGACCGAGAAGAAAATCGCCGGCCCCAACAGCAAATTCGGACAGGGCGACAAGCGTGGTCTCGCCGCACCGGAAACCGCTATCGGTGCCGAAGCCTGCGGTGCGCTGGTGCCAATGCTGACCCTCGGCGTGCCGGGTTCGGGCACCACGGCGGTGATGATCGGCGCGCTGTCGCTGTACAACATCACCCCCGGCCCGCTGCTGTTCCAGCAACAACCGGACATTGTCTGGGGCCTGATCGCTTCGCTGTTCATCGCCAACATCATGCTGGTGATCCTGAACATCCCGATGATCCGTATCTTCACCCGCATCCTCGCCGTGCCGAACTGGGCGCTGGTGCCGATGATCGCGATCATCACCGCCATCGGCGTGTACGCGGTGCACGCGACCACGTTCGATCTGTTCCTGATGATCGGCATCGGTATCTTCGGTTACATCCTGCGCAAGCTCGACTTCCCGTTGTCGCCGGTGCTGCTGGGTTTCATCCTCGGCGGTCTGATGGAGCAAAACCTGCGCCGCGCGCTGTCGATCTCCAACGGTTCGCTGGACATCCTCTGGTCGAGCGGGATCACCCTCAGCGTCTGGGGGCTGATCGTGGCGATGTTGCTGGTGCCGATCATCCGCATCTGGCGTAAACGCTCCGTCGCACGGCGTGCTGTGGCCGATGTTTGATCGGTCCTTCAAAACCTGGTGGGGAACCCCGCTGGTCGGTCTGCTGGGCGGCTATGTCGCCAGCCAGATCGGCTGGCCGCTGCCGTGGATGGTCGGCTCGTTGCTGGCGATCATCCTGGTGCGCTGCCTGACCCCGTGGCAACTCACGGAAATCCCTGGCGGCCGCAAGTGCGGCCAGTGGATCGTCGGGATCGGTATCGGCCTGCACTTCACCCCACTGGTGATGGAGCAGGTGTTGAGTCACTTTGGCCTGATCTTCTTCGGTGCGCTGGTCACCAGCCTGTCAGCGGTGGTCGGCGTGTGGCTGATGCGCCGCACCGGCGAGGATCGCGCCACGGCGTTTTTCTCCAGCATGCCCGGCGGCTCCGGCGAAATGGTCAACCTCGGCGCACGCAACGGCGCGATGCTCAGCCATGTCGCGGCCGGGCAGAGTTTGCGGGTGTTGGTGGTGGTGTTGTGTGTGCCGGCGGCGTTCAAGTACCTGCTGGGCGACGGCAATCCGATTTCTCACGCCGGCAGCGTCGATTGGCGCTGGCTGGCGATTCTGTTTCCGGCGGGCGGCTTGCTCGCGTGGATCTGGCAACGCCTGCGTCAACCCAATCCATGGTTGTTCGGGCCGTTGCTGGTCAGCGCGGCGGTGAGTATCGGCTGGGATCTGCACATCGGTCTGCCCAATGGCGGCAGCCAGATTGGCCAGTGGCTGATCGGCAGCGGTCTGGGTTGTCACTTCAACCGACAGTTCTTCCGCCGAGCACCGTCGTTCATGGGGCGCACGCTGATTGGCACGGCGTTGACCATGCTGATCGCGACGCTGGCGGCGTTGGGACTGAGTGCAATGACGCATCTGGATCTGCGTTCGCTGACGTTGGGCATGATGCCTGGCGGGATCGCAGAGATGAGCCTGACGGCAGAAACCCTGCAACTGTCGGTGCCGCTGGTGACGGCGATGCAGGTGATGCGATTGTTATTCGTGTTGTTTCTGGCGGAACCGTTGTTTAAATACTGGAACCGCCAGCCCTGAGCATCAGACCACCGACGGCAGGCGCCACTCGATCGGCGCCTCGCCATTCTGTTCGAGGAATTTGTTGGTGCGGCTGAAGTGCCCGCAGCCGAGGAAGCCACGATAGGCCGACAGCGGCGACGGGTGCACCGACGTCAACACCAGATGCTTGGTGGCGTCGATCAGCTTCTGTTTACTCTGCGCATGCGCGCCCCAGAGCATGAACACCAGATGCGGTTGCTGCTGGCTGACCACTTCGATGATCCGGTCCGTAAAGAACTGCCAGCCCTTGTCCTTGTGCGCATTGGCGTTGGCGCGCTCGACGGTCATGGTGGTGTTGAGCATCAACACGCCCTGATCGGCCCAGCTCTGCAAGTAGCCGTGGTTGGGAATGTCGATGTTCAGGTCGCGTTTCAACTCTTTATAGATGTTGACCAGCGACGGCGGCGCCGGCACGCCCGGTTGCACCGAGAAGCACAAGCCGTGGGCCTGGCCCGGGCCGTGGTACGGGTCCTGGCCGAGGATGACCACTTTTACTTTGTCCAGCGGCGTCGAATTCAACGCGTTGAAAATCATTGGGCCCGGCGGATAGATTTCCTTGCCGGCCGCCCGCTCCTGCTGCAGAAAAGTGCGCAACTCTGCCATGTAAGGCTGGTCGAATTCGGCACGCAGTGCCTCCTTCCAGCTCGGTTCGAGTTTGATACGGTCGTCAGCAGTCATGGTCATACCCGGCAAAAACAATGGGGCGAACCCTAGGAAAGCCGACCACGCTTGTCAATTGATCTGACGCAGATCCGGCACTTTCCCACACAGCGATCATACTGATCGTTCAAATTCCCGATCGAGGTCACGATGAATCTGCACTTCGAAGAACTCACCGGCACCGACGGCGCGCGCATCGGCGTGGCCAGTCTGGATGCCGAAAAGTCGCTCAATGCGCTGTCCCTGCCGATGATCCACGCCCTGAGCGACAAACTGAACGCCTGGGCCAAGGATCCGCAAATCGTCTGCGTGCTGCTGCGAGGCAATGGCGCCAAGGCCTTCTGCGCCGGCGGCGAAGTGCGCAGCCTGGTGGAGGCCTGTCGCGCCCATCCCGGCGAAGTGCCGCCGCTGGCCGCACAGTTTTTCAACGCTGAATACCGTCTGGATTACAGCCTGCACACCTACCCGAAACCGTTGATCTGCTGGGGACATGGTTATGTGCTCGGCGGCGGTATGGGTCTGCTGCAAGGCGCGAGCATCCGGATCGTCACGCCGAGCAGTCGTCTGGCAATGCCGGAGATCAGCATCGGCCTGTACCCGGATGTCGGCGCCAGTTGGTTTCTGTCGCGGCTACCGGGCAAGCTCGGTTTGTTCCTTGGTCTGACCGGCGCGCACATGAACGGTCGCGATGCGATCGATCTGGATCTGGCCGACCGCTTCCTGCTCGATGAACAGCAGCAGGAACTGATCGACGGTTTGTTGCAGTTGAACTGGCAGGAACAGACCGCGATGCAGCTCAACAGCCTGCTCAAGGCGTTGCAGCAGGAAGCCGTGGCGCAAATGCCGGAAGCGCAATGGTTGCCGCGCCGTCGGCAGATCGATGAACTGTTGGATGTCAGCGACGTGACCTGCGCCTGGAAAGCCATCAGCCTGCAACGGGACAGCAGTGATCTGTTGATTGCCCGGGCGGCAAAAACCATGAGCGAAGGCTCACCACTGACCGCGCACTTGGTCTGGGAGCAGATTGTCCGCGCCCGCCACTTGTCGCTGGCCGAAGTCTTTCAGATGGAATACACCCTGAGCCTCAATTGCTGTCGGCATCCGGAATTCAGCGAAGGGGTTCGGGCGCGACTGATCGACAAGGATCACAAACCGCACTGGCACTGGCCGGACATCGCGCGGGTGCCGGACGCGGTGGTCGAGGCGCACTTTCACAAAGTCTGGGAGGGACGGCATCCGTTGGCGGATCTGTCGCAATACTAAAACCGATTATTGCCCGCGATGGCAGTCTCTTGGGCTCTGTCGAGGGAAGCTCGAGCCAATCGCGAATTGGCTGCGATCAGACATTCAACTCGTAAAACTCGATTATTTCCTTCATTGCCTGCAACGACTCCTCATCGTTTCTCGACAAGAGACCCTCTACATCCCGTAACGGAGGTAGAGGGTGCAAAAGCTCAGCGAGCTGGTTCGCCGTGTAATTTTTAACAGCTCCCTCTTCTCCTTGAACGCGGATGAAGCTGATAGCGGCATCGCCTCCTGAAAAGTGTTCGGAGACACGAATCTTTGGAGACATGCCATAACTGACTACGATGACGAGATCATCCCGTTCACGGTGGAACTTGAGTTGATCAATCGACAGCCCGACCTCAGAAAAGTCTATACCGTCAGTTCCGCCACCGGCATTGACTACCAGGTCTCGTCCGAGACCATCATATTTATACACATCATTGCCCCCACCACCGGACAAGGTGTCATTGCCCGGCCCACCGTAAATCACGTCATCGCCTGAGCCACCGCCGAGCAGGTCATCTCCTTGCATTCCCTTTATTTCACCAGCGCCGTTGAGGGTGTCATTACCGCGACCGCCCACAAGCGGCAAAAAAAGATTGTCTCGAAAAGACTTAACCTGAGCAGCGCCCTGAACGGTGATGCCGTGTTGATAAGTATCGGGGGCATTGCCTAATCGGCTAACGAGGTCTTTCAAACTGATGTTCGATCCGTCGGAAAACCTCACCCTTTCTATTCCGGAACCACTGAGATCATTCGGATTTGGCAAAACAATTCGTACTGTTTGAGATCCGCCCCATGTGATATTGAGTGTGGTGTATAGCATCTGGGCTCGAGGCGGTTGGCGATAAGCACCCTGTGTTGGAACGGGTAACAGTTCAATATTTACCACCTCAACCAACACAGCGCCCCAGGTTAACTGCAGCTTATCTGGGTTCGCCTCTTCTGGAAGAACGACTGTATCCATATCAAGCGCCCCTAACTCTTCATGCCACCCAGAGTCTCCAACCTCGGGACGCAAAAAAACGGGGTCAAGAACGTCGGCAATAATGGTGGTTGCGCCATCATGCGCTTCTACGATGTAAGTGTCGGGACCGTTTTCGCCGTAAAGCCGATCTTCTCCCGGCCCACTGATCAAATAATCGGCCCCCGCGGAGCCGAGCAGTGTGTCGTTGCCTGCGCCAGCCGATAAAAATGCGCCAGGGATCCTGTCGTTCCCCCCGCCGTACTCAAGCACTGAACCAGCATAGGTAACCACCAAGTCATCTCCTGCACCGCCATGAAAGAGATTTCCCACTTCGAGATTTACCCTGCCGCCAGCGTCATTACCATGAACAACTTTATGCTTGATCGTTTGGGTAGTAAAACTCCAGCGAAACGCTTTACGAACAGTTTCATGATTTTCGAAACTGCCAGCGGGATACACATACCACCCCTGAATAGCGCCCATTTGGTCTATATCTTCGACTACAGCATCGCCCAAATTGAACGAAAACCCTGAATAACTGGAGCCAGACGGATAATACTTTGGCTTTTGTTCCGGTAATTGCGCTGCTTCAGTTTTTACAAACTTGAACGTGGTTTTCGTTGCAAAGATTGACTGCCTTTCACTCACCACGGCGTCAGCGGCAATCGCCCCCATCCACTCAGGTGTTTTGGAAAAGACTCCGACTTCAACATCCTCATGGATCAGTTCGGCGCTAATGGCGTAGCCACTTTCGTCGGTAGCAATATGACTTCGAACCCAAACACCCTGCTCGTTCAGTGCAAATCCTGATGCCTGCCTGTCCGCTGAGCGCTTTGCTTTCAGTTCCGAAAGAAAAAGGATATGCCACGCGGTGTGATGACCCGCGTCACTGTCTTCCCTCTCAGTAGAAGCGGCTAAGTCATCGGGCAGTGTCTGGACGACTGCTTCGCTCTCACTCTCAATGTCCTGCTTTTTTTCGGGATCGGGTACCGCAGCAATAGTCGCGGACGGATCCGTTACATCTGCCGGTTGCACCGTTAATTTGATTACATCCTGAAAGTTCAGGATCACGCCATCGTTAAATCTGAACGTCGAACCTGCCCACTTTTCATGGTGACGAATCAGAAGTGCGTCACCAAAACCATTCGAGAGCCGCAACGCCGTGCCCGCCTCAAGATTGACGATCTTGGCCTGCAGGTTCTCCGCAGAAAATCCATCGCCAAAACTTACGACATTGTTGCCACCTGTATCGGTAACAACATCCAGTCCATCGCCCACTCCGAAATAGAAAACATCGTTACCCTGCATCCCTTCCAGATAATCGTTGCCGGCGCCACCATCGAACACATTATCGCCACGGCCGCCGCGTAAATAATCGACTCCCTCCCCGCCAACCAAAGTGTCGTTTCCACCACCGCCCAGTAAAGTGTCGTTGCCTGAACCACCGTCAAGATAATCGGCGCCGTGTTCCTCTTCGGAGGTTTGCTCGTAGTCCCCCATCAAGATGTCGTCATCGGCACCTCCGAAAAGCGTATCGGCACCCAAACCTCCCCATAGCGTGTCGTTTCCTGCATCGCCTCGAATCTGGTCATTGTTGGTTCCGCCCGCTTGCAATTCATGTGCATCGCCATCCAGAGCATCAGCGCCTGCCCCGCCTATCAGAGTGTCGGAGCCACCAAAACCTCGGAGTGTGTCGTCACCCGTACCGCCATCAAGAAAATCATCACCGTGATAATGAATCGGGTGGTCGGGGTAATCACCTGCCAAATCATCGTTACCGGAGCCACCGAAAAGTGAATCCCCAGCACCGCCGCCCCAAAGGGTGTCGTTGCCCGCGCCGCCATCCAGAAAATCACTTCCAAAAAAATGGGCGGCATCACCCGAAATACCTCGCAACACATCGTCATCACCGTTCAGAACATCATTGCCGGAGCCTCCGTACAACACGTCGCTACCACCGTTGCCGGCTAAAGCGTCATCGCCACTGCCACCCTCCAACAAATCGTTGCCATGGTGGCGGCTGTGGAGACCACCGCCCCAATCCAGGTTATCTCCGAACAATGTGTCATTGCCGGTCCCGCCGGACAGCGTGTCATTACCTCCTTCACCGGCCAACATGTCGTCTTCACTTCCGCCGTCAAGCAGATCATCTCCCCCGCCTCCATTGATAAAGTCCCGGCCACCCTGGCCATAGAGAACATCATTGCCTCCCTCCAAGGTTTTGTTCAGAGAAGCGTTATCGAAAACCGTACGCATGCTCGTGATTCCACCGGGGATTAGAACGTTAACTCTCTTGTATTCCCAGTTTTGCTCGAGCATTCCGGTCGCCTCATCTCCGGATAAATTGTCGTCGCCTGCTCCCCCAATCAACGTGTCTCGACCGTTTCCACCGAGCAGCACGTCTCGCGAGGCAGTGCCGACAAGCAGATCATCACCCGGCCCTCCATCCAGCCAATCTCCACGGCTGTTCTTCCCCTTTGCAGTATCAGCAAGGGCTTTTTCTAGCGTCGACT
The DNA here is from genome assembly GCF_023375815.1 of Pseudomonas sp. HS6. Taxonomy (NCBI): domain Bacteria; kingdom Pseudomonadati; phylum Pseudomonadota; class Gammaproteobacteria; order Pseudomonadales; family Pseudomonadaceae; genus Pseudomonas; species Pseudomonas sp. HS6. The sequence goes on from NZ_CP067412.1 coordinate 128,831, forward strand.
GTTTGTAGCCGAATAAGCGGTCGTTCCCCTCTTTGCCGAACAATCGATCAGACCCGCCAAGACCAACGATGAGGTCATCCTTCGGTGACCCGTAAAGCAAATCGGCTTTGTTCCTCTGCTTGACGTTGGGCATAAGCAGGGCGTTGCCCAACTGATCATAGGAAGGTTGATCCCCACGAACATTCGGGTCGTTATCTTTAACTTTCCAGTCGCCTTGAAGGACCAGATCTGGAGCGGGGAACGTCTGGTCCTGGTAATCAGGAAGATCAATGCCAAGCATCCCCGGCTTGAAGTTCTTTACGACGATGAGATCACTCAGTCCGTATTTGATGTTCAGCGTGTTTTCAGCCTGATCTTCAATGAGGGTCAAGCTGATGGCTCGATCTTCCGTAAGCCAGATATTGCTGAGGGGAGCACTGCGTTCGAGAGGTGGAATCGGAAGTCCATTTATCAGCAACGCGCCCTCAACGTCCGCCTCAAAGATCTCGTCTATCCCATCTCCGCTGGAAAACTCATACCGATCCTTCCCCGACCCACCGGCCAGAAAGTCATCGCCTCTGCCACCCACCAAAACATCATTACCCGCCATCCCGTACAACGCGTCGTTCCCTTCGTCTCCTGTTATAGAGTCGTTACCGCTACCCGCCTGGATAACGTCATTACCGGACAGCCCACTGATTGAATCGTTGCCGCCACCGCCGTAAAGATGATCGGTATTTGCCCCGCCACCAAATGATCGTCCGCCGTCATCACCAAACATGACCAGGGGGTTCGCGACGCCTGTGGTCATCGGGGCCTGTTTGCCCGACGCCAAATCCGAATAGGAAAAGGTCTGGACAGTGTTTCGACCGAACGATCCATTGGTTCGGGAAATCAGCCGGGCCAGCATTTCAGAGCGATCAGCAAGCCATTGCTCAGTGATGAAGCCCTCCCCCGTTTCGGGATCGTAAAGCTCCAATCCGTGTCCGGAAAAACCATCGGATCGTTCAATCACGACCTCACTTAACTGCTGGAGAGAATTGCGTAACGCGACGCCGATGGGCGTTGCCTGGGCGGCCAACTTGGCCCAGTCGCTGGCGCTGCCGTACTCGCCAATGGTTCTGGTAACGATACTTTGCGATTGAGCCGGAGAAAGTGCGGAGAAAAATGTGTAGGCGTTGGAGACGAAGGTTTCATCGGTGGTAGGTGTGGCGGCCGAATTTCCATCGTATGTCCGCCTGAGCATGTCAAAGAAGTCATTCAGGTTATATCGCAATATCAGTCTGACAATAGGTGAAATTGGCGTACCTCTCACCACGTGCTGAATAAGCGGATTGATACTGCCACTGGCGAGAGCGATATTTATTTGTTCGGGTAGGACTGAGAACAGGCTTTCGACCATATTCAACCCGAAGTTTTTGATCACCGCCTGCAAGGCCATGCCGTATGAATCCACGGCAAACAGAATATTCTTTAGGTCATCTAGCCTGTTGAATCTGGCAAGACCATGATTCCCTTTTATATGGGAATCCGGGTCACCGGCGGAGATCAATCGCCAGGTTTCATAGGGTCTTTCTCCACCCAGCAGGCTAAAGCCGATTGTTCCAGACCATCCCGCATTACGACTGGTAGCCGTATCAATGTCACCAACATCTTCACGAAATAATACTTTACCAATAGCGCTCGCATCGATTTCTGCAATTTGGCTTATGGAGGGCACAGTCCATGGAGCCAAATCATGCTCAACGGAGCCTTTTATCAACGTATTCATGAGATTGACAGCCACCTGATTAGATGACTGTTGCATCTTCGAATCGCTGATTTTTTTATTTAACCTTAACTCCCCCTGCCGCAGGGTATAAGCTCGGATCAATGCAGAATAAGCGCCCACTCCGCCATTTGCATCAATTGCTACATCGAGCCAGAGTTTGGCATCTTTAAAAATGCCCATTACGCTCTCATCGAACGCAGAACCGCCTAAAAACTTCCCACCCAAAATATTCGACAATGTACGATAAAGTACAGCACAGTTTCGCCCCTCCACTGCCATCGCAAAATACTCTTCCTCCTCGACATTGAATTTCATTCCCTCACAAATATTTGCAGCCTGCAAAATTTCCGACTTTTCCAAATCACTGAATATATAGCTCATATTCACTTCCCTGTAATAATTGAATGTGAAAGATAGTCGCTGACAGCCTTAAGCGCTTCTGGAGCACCCCGCAAGCCCTCGGTACCCAAATGTATACGAGCATCCCCACCTGCAAAGTCGAAATGGTGCAACTCGACCGTACAATACGTACGTAAACTCCCAAACTCCAAATTCTCCAACTGCTCCTTATTCATTTTCAAAAGATATGCTTTACTCAAACCACTGGCAGAAGCTTTAGATTCGGGCGAATTTAAACCAATACAATTTATCTTCCGTGGTGTTCCATCACGCCGGCGCCAGTCCTGCATAACAAAAATTCGAACAGAGAATTCATTTTTGATACTGGGTGGAGGCGCGGTAAGCCAAAGTTCCAGGCCTGGATAATTTTTCAGCTTAACAATCAGTTCATCCGGCCAATTCACATGCCGCCCGCCCATGTTGTGCGGTGCCGTGGTATCCCTTCTTGTGAAAAGCCTGGCGGTAACGTGGTAATGCGTCCAGCTGCTGGGTGGTTCTACCCCAAGAGTTTCATACACAGGAAACAGTTCTTTTCCCGTCCACCAGAATGACCCATCAAGAAGATCGGCAATACAGGAACCGTCGCTCCTTACTGTCGACCCAAAATGGAACCCGGGAATCCTTGTCCGGTCCAGCAGACTGCCGCCAAGGATAGGGACCTGCTCCATACCCGCCAGTTTCCTGCTGCACTCCCCCTGTTTTTTCTGATAAATCGCCCGCTTTTCTGCTGCCTCTTCCCACCGGATATAGAAATCAACCATCCAATAACAGATCGCTAGCAACACACCATATTTAACCGCCCGTCTGCACTGACGAAAAACTTCCCTGCGAGACATCTTCAGCATTTCAAATCTCCATTTTAAAATGACCAATCACATCACTCGAGACAACTCACCTCATCAACTCCTTGAACACTTCGAAGTAGCCGCTTACTCCTTTAACCACATCGAATTCGCTTGCCTTCAACCTCGCCGCGTCCTTCATAGACTCAAAGCCACCGAAAGACGTTAAAACCCTACACACTGCCGTGGCGATTTTTTCAGCATCAAAAAAGTCCACAAGTATTCCGTTGACTTCACTCTCGATAACTTCCCGTACGGGAGCGGTATCTGAGCCGACGACAACACAGCCAGACGCCATTGCCTCCAATAGAGACCACGACAGTACAAACGGATATGTCAAATACACGTGAGCCTTTGAAAGAACAAGAACCGATCTATAGGTTTGATAAGGCAACCTCCCTACAAAGTGAACGCTAGAAATATCAACATCCACTTCCGCGAGCATCTTGCTCCGCCAGTTCGGGTATCCAACGGGCATCCGTCCATAACTGACATCATCCCCGCCCACTACAATGATCTGCGCACTCGGGCACTTTTCCTGAATACAGGGAATGGCTCTCATAAAACTATGAAACCCACGATACGGTTCAAGATTTCTGGCGACATAAGTCACGACAGGCTGACCTGCTTTTATCACGCACCCGTTTGGCAACGTTACAGACTCGACCTTTTCCAACTCGACAACTTGGACAACACCTTCGTGAATGACACGAATCTTAGATTGGTACGCTTGTGGAAAAAGACTGCGCTGCCATTGTGTAGGCGCAATCCCGACATCACATTGTTCAATACTCAGAAGATGCAGCGAGTTCAAAACTCTAAGTCTTGAAGACGCGTCCATCGCACAGGGAAATTCAGGATCGAAACCAGAGTCTGCCCCATGCGCTCGGTAATAGTACTCACAGAAATGAACTAGAGGCACATCGGGGTACACATCCTTGACGAATAGCGTTTCGCCCCACCCTGGATGTGCGAGTATTACATCAGGCTGAAAACCTGCCCGATTAAGCCCCAACAATATTCTTTTAACTTTCTGCCCATCGGAAACAGCTTCTTCATACTTATGTAAATAGCAATGAACGCCGTTAAATTTCTTTCTTGACGGCCTATATCGATACAACCTTACACCGGCAACACCTGGTGCTGTATCACGTCCAACTGCAATGACTCCCAGACGCCTGCGCAATGCTTCCAACGCCACATGACGAAATTGACCGGGAAAATTCTGATGAATGATAAGAAGATTCATATCTGAGCAATATCCCGCGCTTATACACCTCACTGAAATTGAAGTTTTTCAACATCAATATGTGCATACAAACGCTAACAAATGTTCAGAAATAAAACTGTAGGAGGGTTCCGAGAACCTCCTAGGAGATGGTTCGATACACGTTATTGCCGAAAAACAGGCAAAAAAAGCGGCGCTCAATGCGCCGCTTTTTTGCGGGTAGTTACCAGCGGTTGCCGCGCCAGTGATCGCCGCGTCCGCTATGGCGGTCATAGTCGCCACGACCGCGGTGGTCGTCCCAACCACCGCGACGGTGGCCATCCCAGCGTCCGCGATCATCGCCATGCCAGCGGCGGCTCTCGTAGTAACGCGGGGCCGGTTGATAGTAACGAGGCGCCGAATAGTAGCGTGGAGCCGGATGGTAATAGCGTGGCGCTGGCTGGTAGTAACGCGGGGCCGAATAGTAGGTGCTGCCGCCGCTGTAATAAGTGCCACCGCTGTTGTAGTACGAAGGAGACTGAGAGCTGTAGACCTCTGACCTGTAATAGCTGTCTCCGTAGGAATAAGGGACGCAACCGCCAATCGAAAAAAGCATCACGGCAAGCAGAAGAATTCGGCGATACATGGCGGCCTCCTGGACCGCGGGTAGCCACACCAGCGACGCTGGCAGGCGTCAGTCTTTTATTCGGCGACTGACGAAATGTCTGACAGCGTTTTCTGAATCTGGTGCGTTTCAGTAACAACTTGAAACAAGTGATTCATGAAATCTTGTTCATCCGCAAACGCCGCCATTCAGCCGCTGATTAGTGGTGACCGCCATGGTATCCACCGCCGTGATAACCCCGTCCGTAACCGCCGCGATAGCCATAGCCACCATAGTAATAGCGGCCGCCACCGTAGTAGCGCGGGCCGTAATAACCACCGTAGTAATAGGGCGAGTAGTAGCCGGGATAGTAGTAAGGCGGGGAGTAAACGTCGTAGCCGCCACCGTAGTAGTAACAACCGGACAGCCCAAGACCGAGCACTGCTCCCAGCAGCACCCGACGCAGCAATTTTGAAATACGCATGACGGCCTCCTGAAAGACCTGCGACAGCAGTCGGCACAGACCGGCTGACAAGAGTTTTGACTGGTAAACCGTTACCGAGTGCCAACTTCCAGCGCCCGTCGGATCAGCGGCGCAACAGGCTGCTCATTTCAGGCAAATATGCCGCAACCTTTTCCCCGTCACTGCCACTAGAATGCTGCCATCGGGCCACCGTCGACGGAATTGCCAATGCCGCTCAGATCTGCGTTTTACTCTCAACGTTCGCTGGTATTGACTCTGGTCGCCCTCCTCGGCGCAGGTTTTCTCGCCACTTCGCTGCTCAGCTACTACGCCTCGCGGGCATCGATCCGCGACAACATCGTCAACACCGAACTGCCGCTGACGTCCGACACGGTGTATTCGGAAATCCAGAAAGACCTCGTCAGACCGATCCTGATTTCCTCGATGATGTCCCGTGACACCTTCATGCGCGACTGGGTGGTGAACGGCGAGAAAGACAGTGATCAGATGACCCGTTATCTCGACGAGGTCATGACCCATTACGGCGCCTATACCGCGTTCTTCGTTTCCAACAGCACCCACACCTACTACCACGCCAAGGGTGTGCTCAAGCAGGTGAAAATCGACGAGCCGCGCGACGCCTGGTACTTCCGCGTGCGCGACATGAAGGATCCGTACGAGATCAACGTCGACCCGGACCTGGCCAACAAAGACAACATGACCTTCTTCATCAACTACAAGGTCTTCGATTACAACGACCGCTTCATCGGCGCCGCCGGCGTCGGGCTAACGGTGGACGCGGTGATCAAGCTGATCGACAAGTATCAGCAGCGTTACCAACGCAGCGTGTACTTTGTCGACACCTTCGGCCGACTGGTCTTGACCGGCGCCGAGGGCGGGCCGGAAGGTGCGCGGGTCGGGAAAAGCCTGACGGACCTCGACAGCATGAAAAGTCTGGTCACCCAGTTGCCTAAACCCCACAGCGGCAGCTATGAATATTCCGCCCACGGCCAGGGACATTTCCTCAACGTGCGGTTTATTCCGGAGCTGAACTGGTACCTGTTTGTCGACAAACGTGAGGACGGTGCGCTGAGCGAAATCCGCCAGTCGCTGTACCTCAACCTGCTGATCTGCCTATTGGTGACGTTGATCGTGCTGGCGCTGGTCAACCGGTTGATCCGACGCTATCAGGAAAAAATCCAGGCCCAGGCCACCCTCGACAGCCTCACCGAACTGCCCAACCGGCGCGGATTCGACCTGCTCGCCGCGCAGGCCTTGCAGGAAGCCCATCGCGAACCGAAACCGCTGACTGCGCTGCTGCTGGACCTCGATCACTTCAAGGTATTGAACGACACCTACGGGCACATGGCCGGCGATCAGGTTTTGATCGGTTTTGCCCGGGACCTGCAAAGCTGCCTGCGCCATTCCGACATCGTCTGCCGTTGGGGCGGTGAGGAATTCATCGTTCTGCTGAAGGACACCGACGGTGAGACCGGTCAGAAAATTGCCGAGAAGATCCGCCAGCACGTCGAACAGCATGAATATGCCTACAACGGTCACACCCTGAATCTGACGGTCAGCATCGGCGCCACCACACTGCAACGTGATGACACCTTGCACAGCCTGCTGTCCCGGGCCGATCATGCGATGTACCGGGCCAAACAAACCGGCCGCAACCGCACCTGCGTGGAAATGCATCAATCGACCTATGCCTGAAACTCTGAACAAACCTGACCTCTGCCCGGCCTGCGGTGCCCGCAACGACTGCACCCTGGCCGACCCGCGCACCGCCGACCGTGCCTGCTGGTGCTACGGCGTGAGCATCGACCCGGCGGTACTCGAAGCCCTGCCGCCGGAACTGCGCGACCAATCCTGCCTGTGCCCGCGTTGCGCCCAGGTCGAGGCGCAACTGCAAGCGGCCACGCCGTCGATCCCGTAAGATGCGCGCCCCGCTACCTGCCGATTCCTGATCATGCGCGTCGACCGTTTCCTCAGTAACCTGCCCCGCTACAACCGCAAGCAGGTTCGCCTGTTGCTGGTGGAAAAGCGCGTGCGCGTTGACGGAAAAGTCGTCAGCGATCCCCACTGCGAAGTCCTGGAATTCAGTCGTGTCGAAGTCGACGACGAAGTGCTGCAAAGCGGCAAACCGGCGCGCTATTTCATGCTCTACAAACCTCAGGGCTGTGTCAGCGCCACCCGCGATCCCGAGCATCCGACCGTGCTCGATCTGATCCATGAGCCGGACAAGGACGACCTGCACATCGCCGGGCGCCTGGACTTCAACACCACCGGCCTGATGCTGATCACCAACGATGGCACTTGGTCCCGGCGCCTGACCCAGCCGCAAACCAAACTGCCGAAGGTCTATTACGTCGAGACCGAACAGGACATCGGCCCGGAATATGCGATCAAGTTTGCAGAGGGGATCTACTTCGCCTTCGAGGACCTGACCACCCAACCGGCGCAGTTGGAAGTGCTTGGCCCACGAACGGCGCGGCTGAGTATCGTCGAGGGTCGTTACCATCAGGTGAAGCGCATGTTCGGCCACTTCAACAACAAAGTGCTGCGCCTGCACCGTGAATCCATGGGCCCGCTGCCGCTGGATCACGCGCTAAAACCGGGCGAGTACCGCGCCTTGCGCACCGAAGAGATTCATTTGTTCTAAGCAGCCGACCGCTCAGCAGAAGTTGTCGAACAATTTACCAACGGCACTTGCGCGATCCGGATCCCCCTGCTTGAATCAGGACGTCGGCCAAATTGTGACCGATGAGTCACACATAACTTCTAAGAAACCTTTTGCCGGTAGAGAGCCCTCAGGGCTCCGCCTCAGCCGGCAAATTGCCCGCCAATAACAATACCCGTCGACCTGCCGTAACGGATCGACATGGGCTCCAAAATTCCAGGCGTATGCCTACCTGTCACAAAGCTCGTGCAATCTCTATTTGCGCGCATACCCGCTTGCTTGCCAGGAGTCTTATGACATGAGGCCAGAAATCGCTGTGCTGGATATACAGGGTCAGTATCGGGTTTACACGGAGTTCTATCGCGCAGACGCCGCAGAAAAGACCATCATCCTGGTCAACGGCTCGATGGCCACGACTGCGTCGTTTGCACAAACCGTGAAAAATCTGCACCCGCAATTCAACGTGGTCTGCTACGACCAGCCCTACGCGGGCAAGTCGAAAGTCCACAACCGTCACGAGAAACATCTGACGAAAGAAGTCGAAGGTCTGATCCTGCTGGAGCTGATCGACCACTTCGCGGCCGAACACGTGCTGTCGTTCTCCTGGGGTGGCGCCGCGACCATGGTCGCCCTCGCCCATCAACCCCGGCGCATCGAAAAAGCCGTGATCAGCTCGTTCTCTCCGGTGGTCAACGCGCACATGCTCGATTACCTCGAGCGCGGCGTCGAATGCCTCGGCAAACGCGACGGCGACCGGGTCGGGCATCTGGTCAACAACACCATCGGCAAACACCTGCCGTCGCTGTTCAAGCGCTTCAATTATCGCCACGTCAGCAGCCTCGCCGAACACGAATACGGGCAGATGCACTTTCACATCAGCAACGTGCTGCACAGTGACCGTCAGTGCTATCTGAACGCGGCGAAGAAAATCAACGTACCGGTGCTGTTCATGAACGGCGAATGGGACGAATACACCGCCGCTGAAGATGCCCGCCTGTTCGGCAACCACGTGGCGCAAAGCACCTTCACCACCCTGCAGGCCACCGGTCACTTCCTCGACATGGAACACAAGTCGGCCTGCCGGGACAGCCAGAACGCCCTGCTCGGTTTCCTGAAACCGGCGCAACAGGCCAGCCGAACGCGTTACCAGTTAGTCCAGGATCACCATGCATTGGCCATTTGAAACAGTGTCATCGCGAGCAAGCCTGCGGGTCTGAGTTTTAGCCGTCCTCCAGCCCGTAGCGCTTGCCCGCGATTGACCGATTTGGCTCTGATTCAGGCTTTTCCGCTCGCCACACGCAAAGAAAACTTCAAATCAGTGGCCGAGTCTGGTACAAAGTCAGCCGCTCTGAGCGGGTGTCGTATAATGGCATTACTCCAGCTTCCCAAGCTGATAACGAGGGTTCGATTCCCTTCACCCGCTCCAATTGAATTTATGTCCTGCGTCGTGGTTTGACGGGGGATACGCAAACAGAAAAAACCGGCCTTGATGGCCGGTTTTTTTGTGTCTGGGATTTGGAGCGAATCCCCCCAATACGCCGAGGGCGGACATTACTTCGACTGCTTAACTCCATTTAACTGTGGGTTATCGCGCCCAAATCGGGATAAGCCCCAAAATATTGGAGTTAGAACCACTACCTGCCTCAAAAATTTACTTTGGCCAGGGCCCCACGCCTGTTCAGCCTCAACGCCAACCCATTGGATTTCATGGAAACGGCCCGCAATACACTCCCAATCCTGCTGAAGTATCCCCGCCTAGACTCCTTCGTGAACACCAGCCCCATCACAGGACGATGACCGCTCGGTGGTTATAGTGTTGATCGAGAAAAAATCGCGGGTATAGTACCCACCAAGCACACCACAAGGAGGTGTTGTGAACAGCCGTTTTCTAATTGGCCAACTCGTCGCAGACGGTTGGTATCTGGTGCGGGTCAGGGGCAGTCATCATCACTTCAAGCATCCGACCAAACCTGGTTTGGTCACAGTGCCTCACCCGAAGAAGGATCTGCTCAAGAAAACGGCCATCAGTATTTTGCAGCAGGCGCTGCTTTGACCCGTCAAGTCGATTGCGCTGCGGAGGACAACACACATGCTTTACCCAATTGCGATTTCAGTGGGTGATGAAGGACATGCCTGGGGAGTGGAGGTGCCGGATATTCCGGGCTGTTTCTCCGCTGGAGATGATCTGGATGACGCGATGGCGATGGCCCGCGAAGCCATTGAAGGCCATTTCGAGATTCTGGCCGAAGACGGCTCGCCCATCCCGCCCGCCAACAAGGTCACGCTGCATGCCGCCAATCCAAAATACGCTGGCTGCACGTGGGCGTTGGTGGACATCGATGTAACCAAATACCTGGGCAAAGCTCAGAAACTCAACATCACTTTGCCGGGCTATCTACTCAACCGTATCGATGAATACGTGTTGCACCATCCGGAGGAAAAAAGCCGCTCCGGGTTCTTGGCTTCAGCGGCGCTTAAGGTGTTGCAGCAGGGTTGAACTGATTACTGAAAGCCGGTCTTGAAGACCGGTTTCTTGCTTTTACGAAAAACCGCGATTACAGATCCCCAACACTCGTACGGTTCTCACCCTCGCCACGACCCGCTAGCATTTCCCCATCGCACACCACCCTCCCCCTGCGCGGCCATCGACGAATACGCGCCATCACCTTTCGAGGGATTCAAAACCGTGGCTCCCAAGCCACTCAAATCAAATTTAAAAGAGCAGCAAACCCATGACCCAGAACATCTACGACGATCCCGAATTTTTTCAGGGCTACAGCCAGATGAACCGCTCCATCGGCGGCCTCGATGCCGCGCCGGAATGGCCCGCGCTGAAAGCCTTGTTGCCCTCCCTGCACGGTTTGCAGGTGGTGGACTTGGGTTGCGGCTACGGCTGGCTCTGCCGCTGGGCAAGCGAACAAGGCGCGGCCGAAGTACTGGGGCTGGATGTCTCGGAGAAAATGCTCGAACGGGCGAAGGAAACCACCTCAGCCGCGAACATTCGCTACGAACGTGCCGACCTGGAACAGCTCGATTTGCCTACCTGCACTTTCGATCTGGCCTACAGCTCACTGGCCCTGCATTACATCAAGGATCTCTCGGGGCTGTTTGCCAAGCTGCATGACGCGCTTAAACCCGGTGCGCATTTCGTGTTCTCCATCGAGCACCCGATCTTCATGGCGCCGCGTAATCCGGGATGGCTGATCGACAGCGAAGGCAATAAGCGCTGGCCGCTGGACAGCTATCAGATGGAAGGCGAACGAGTGACCAACTGGCTCGCTGAAGGTGTGATCAAGCAGCATCGTACGGTCGGCACGCTGCTCAACACGTTGATCGACGCCGGGTTTACGATTCAACACGTCAATGAGTGGGGCCCGAGCGATGCTGAAGTGGCCGCACAACCGGCCCTCGCCGAAGAACGCGAGCGGCCGATGATGATGCTGGTCGCCGTACAGCGCTGACCGCAAAAGAAAGGGCCGATCAAATCGGCCCTTTTCGTATCAGCGAGTGGCGACAATGAACAACCGAGGGAACGGCAACAACACCGAACCATCCGCCAGCGCCGGATAAGCCTTCGCAACCTCCGCCAGATATTGCGCCAGATATTCCGCCCGCTCCGTTTCCGTCAGCGGACTGAGGAACGGAATCAAACCGCTGCCCTTGAACCATTCAACGACGCCTGAAGCCCCGCCCGCCAATTGATGGTGATACGTGGTGCGCCACACATCGACCCGTGTGCAATGCGGGCGCAACATTGAGAAATAGGCACTGGCATCCGCCATCTCGGTCCGCTGCCCAGCCGCACCCGCCAGTTTGCGGGCCCAAGGCCCGTTGGCGGCGACTTCGCGCATCAACCGGTGAGACGGCTCATTGAGGTTGTCCGGCATCTGGATCGCCAGACTGCCACCCTGCGCCAACTTGCCTGCCAACGCCGGCAGCAACGTCCCGTGATCCGGCACCCACTGCAACACCGCGTTGGCGAAGATCACATCGAACGGCCCTTCATCGGCCCATTTATCAATGTCCGCCACTTCGAACTGCAACTGCGGCAGACGCTTGCGCGCGGCATCGATCATGTCCGCCGAGCTGTCGAGCCCCTGCACTTTCGCCCCCGGAAAACGATCCACCAGAAGCTCGGTCGAGTTGCCGGGGCCACAACCAATATCGACCACGGAACGGGCCTCGGGCGTGGGAATCGCTGCCAGCAAGTCACGGGCCGGGCGGGTGCGTTCATCTTCAAAAGCGACGTATTGCTTGGCGGACCAGGTCATTGCGTTCTCCTGTCGGGGGGCATTCCAGCGGTTCGTTACGATACAGGCTAGGCCGCACTCAGCTCCAGACCGACAGATTGCAAACCATGTCCGGCGTTTCGATGCTTATCGCCAAATCGCTGGGGCTTATCACTCAACTGACCGTCCGTCGAACGGATTAAACGCAATTTTGACAGCCTGCAATACCTGCCTATAGTCAGTTTGCGGCAATCGGAAGGAACCCGATCTATCAGTAGTCCTGCAGGGAGCAGGTCCGCTCATCTCTCGTGACCGATGGGTTCCGGCAGTAGTGTGCTCGCAACGGCCGAATGGCAAGCAACGTTGTCGTGCCTGAAACCAATATCAGGCAATCACTATGAACAAGGAGCTTTACCATGTCTCGAGTCACGGATGTGCTGGTCACGATCGACACCGAAACCATTCTGAAAAAGTATCCTGGCATCAGCAAAGATCCGAAAAATCCGACGCTGATCGACTGGCATCATGTGTACATGGTCACCAACCAGGACAACGTGGTCAGCGGCCAGGCCGGTGGTGAACTGGACCTGAAGGCACAGGTCGGCGATTTGATTCGCTGGCGTGAAACCAGCCTGTCGCAAAGCTTCGAAACCGCCGTGATCTTCTACAAATTCATCGGCAACCAGGGCGCCGACCTGATCTCCCCGCCCTCGCCGCGCAAGGCTACGGCCTGCGTTGCGGTACCAAACACCAGCAATCCATCGGTCCCCAGCTGCCAGAAAGTCGATAACCACTACTGGTCGTCGGAGACCCTGTCGTGCGGTCGCGTGACCTATCACTTCCACTTCCTGATCGTTGACCGCAACTGCCAGATCATCGGCTGCTGCTCGTGGGATCCGTTCATTTCCATTCACAACTGACGTTGCTTTGGGCCCCTTGGCGACAAGGGGCTCGACGGATTCGCTACCGCCTCGGCCATACCAGGATGCACGGCCGGCCGAGGCGGTTGGCGTCCTGCGCCAACATCATGAAAGGAATCCATGATGACCTCCGAACCGATCCCCTCACCGTCATCCATCACCGAAAACGCGCACGACATTCTGTTGATTGTCGATGCCGAATCAATACGCTCGCGCTATCCGGCCCCCAGTCTGGATGCCAGTTCACCCACGAGCATCAGTGATGGGTTCGTCTTTTTTGCTACAGATGATAACTCTCAAAAAAAAGCCAAAAGTGACAGCAACATCACTTTACCCATCGACATTGGTCGTATTGTTCATTTGCGCGGGAGAACCGTCAGCCTCATCGCCGAGCACAGCGTTGTGGTCTACGACATGAAAATTGATACCAGCACCGTTCTTTCAGGGCTTCATCTGGAAGTTCACCCGAACCTCACCATTCCCGCTCCCAACCCCGACGCTCCGACCGAACCCGCTAGCCAGAAGGCCCACGATCACTTCTGGGCGTGTACGACCAGGGCATCAGGTATGGCCAGACTCGAAACGAACTTCATGCTGGTCAATCAGCAATGTGAGGCCGTGGGTTATTTCAGGTGGGCTGCAAACATAGAGGTGACGAACTAAGTCGCAAAAGAAACCGGCCACTTGAGCCGGTTTCTTTGTCAGTCGTAGTAGCCAACTGTCGTGAGGAACAACGGGGTGTCAGTAGAATTTTCACACCCGCCCCGCTGTCTGAATTTCAAGCTCCCTCCAACAAGGAACACAGCCATGAAATTCGCAAAGATTTCCCAGACGCTCGCACTCTGGGCCGGCAGCCCCAAGACGTTCATGGGGGCTTTGATTCTGATTGGGTTGTGGGGGTTGAGCGGGCCGTTTTTTCATTTCAACGACACCTGGCAACTGATCATCAATACCTCGACCACGATCATCACGTTCCTGATGGTGTTCCTGATCCAGAACACCCAGAACCGTGACACTGACATCCTGCATTTGAAACTCGATGAGTTGCTGCGGGTGAACAAGGAGGCGCAGAACGCGATGCTTGGGCTGGAGTCGCTGGACCTAAAACAACTGGAGGCCCTGCGCCGACACTACCGCGCCATGGGTGAAGGCGAGGTGTTCAATCTTGAGGGGCTCGGCCACAAGAGCCAGCCGAAACAGGATTTGAATGATTGCTGAGCAAAACAAAAAACGGCGCGTTGAGCGCCGTTTTTGTTTGACCCGTTATCAGCGGCTGGCTTGCAGCGCCCGGGCCATTTGCAGATGGTTTTGCAGTTTCGGCAGGGTCTCGTCGGCGAAGGCTTTGATCTCTGGCACGTCGGTGGTCTGCGCTTCCTGCTGGATCTGCTGGATGGCTTCCTCGGTGGCTTTGACCTGACTGGCGGCGTAGGCCTGATCGAAGGTTGCGCCATCCTTCACTTCCGGCATCAACGCCTTGGCCTTGTCCGCGACTTCTTCACGGGGGGCGACAGGCAGATCCAGCTTCTTGGCGATTTTCGCCAGGTGCTGGTTGGCGGTCGTGCGGTCGTTGATGACCACGATGGTGTAGTCCTTGACCTCCTTGGACTCGGACTTCTGATGCGCCAGACGACTGGCCTCGATGTCGGCCATGCCTTTGGCCGATGCATCGTTGATGAAGTCGGCGGGCGACTGGGCGAAAGCACTGCCGGCGCACAGCCCCAGCAGGGTGACAAAACTTGCGTTGCGTACTCGGGTGGCCATGCGGTTCATGGTCGCGCCCTCCTTCTCTCGAAATTCAAACGGGAGCTTTCGCCCCCGCCTCTCAATCAAAACAACCCTCGCCGACTACTTCGATTTCTGAGCAGGCTTGCGGCCCATGTCTGTTTTCGCAGGCTCTTTATCGACCGTCGTGGTGGTGGTTTTCCCACCCTTGCGACCGGCTTCAGAGGCCTTCGTCTTATCGTTGGCGAAGTTTCCCGAGTTCGAGTTTCTTGAATTAGGCATGATTCTCTACCTCTTGGTATTTGATCGTAGCGAGCAGATGCCCACCTGGATTGTGAATTCACCAGCCGCCAAAGGTTTAGAAAAGTTGCCGTTGCCGCGACGAACGGATGATGGCAGTCAGATATCCCGTGCCCGGTGATTCTGCCGTTTGGCGGCATACATGGCCTGGTCAGCGTGGCGGAACAGTTGCTGTTCTTCGCTGCCATGCTCGGGATAGCGGGCGACGCCGATGCTCGGTTCGATGTGCAGGTTGTGCCCGTCCAGACGCATCGGTTGCACCAACACTTGTCGGATTTTTTCCGCGACGCCGTCGGCATCGTCGGAGGCATGGACGCTATGCAGTAGCACCACAAACTCATCGCCGCCAATCCGCGCCACTGTGTCGGTCTCGCGCACGCAGCCCTTGAGCCGATTGGCCACAGTTTGCAGGAGCATGTCGCCAACGCCGTGACCGTAGGTGTCATTGACCTGTTTGAAGCGATCCAGATCGACATACAGCAGCGCCATGAACCCCGACTGCTCCCGCGCACCAGCAAGCGCAGCCTTGAGCCGATCACGCAGCAATTCGCGGTTGGGCAACTGGGTCAACTGATCGTATTGCGCCATGCGCCGCAGACGGGCGTGCAATTGCTGGCGCTCGATGGCCGTGGCGACCTGGGCACAGACATATTGCAGCAGTTCCTTGTCGCGCTCAGTGTAGCGCTCGCCGCCGGCCAGGCTTTTGACGATCAACGCGCCAATGGTGCCATTCTTCGAGCTTAGTGGCACGCCGAGCCAGCACGGCGATTGCTGCCCCGCCACCAGAGCTTCGAAACCCGGTGGTGCGTGCGGGCAATCCGGAGTCAGCAGGATCGGTTGGCCGCTGCGGATCACTTCGGCGCACAGCCGGCCGGTCACGGTGCCGGGTTGCTCCGGTTGCAACTCGTCATCGTCGACGTGGTAGGGGAAATTCAGCTGTGCGCAGTGTTCGTCGTACAGCGCCACGGAGAAATTCAGCGCCGGCAGCCACTCGCCAATAATCATGTGAATGCGCTTGAACAGCGCCAGCAGATCCTCCGCCGCATGCGCCGCTTCGGAGATCGCATACAACGCCGCCTGCCGGGATTCGGCGAGTTTGCGCTCGGTGATGTCCCGAGCCACGGCAATGCGCAGTTGATCGACTTCAGACCAGCGCGCCGACCATAGAATGTGCACGACGCTGCCGTCCTTGCGCACGTAGCGGTTCTCGAAATTGTGCTTGGGCTCGCCGCCCATGATGTCGCTGGCGGCGGACAAGGTGCGTTCGCGGTCGGCGGGATAGACATAGTCGATCATCGACTGGCCGATCAGTTCGTCAGGCGTGTAGCCGAGAATCCGCTCGCAGGCCGCGCTGACAAAAACGAAACGGCCCTGCTTGTCGACTGCGCACACGGCGTCCAGCAACAGATCGATATAACTCGCCAACGGTGCAGAATTTCGACTTTCCATGGTTCAGCGTGGGTGTCCGGACAATGCAGCACTGATCAACCGTCCCTGACCTCGACCTCGCATCCCAGCGATCAATTTCAAGCCTTGTTCGGCATCAGCCCCGGTAACGCATGCACCAGGGCGTTGATGGCGAAACCGATAAACATTACCCCGCACAACCGGGTGATGGCCAGTTCATGGCGCTGATACAGCGTGCGCACCTGTCGGGCGCCGACAATGCCAATGAGAATAGCGTAGGCGAGCAATCCGCCGAGGAAGCTCAAGGCGATCAGCATCGGCAGCATCGACCAGTTGAGCAGTTCGGCGCGGCTCGACAGCAGCGCGGTGAACGTCGCCACTGCCACCGGGTAGGCCTTGGGGTTGGTCAACCCGAACAGGATGCCGTGCCAGAACGGCTGACGCGCAGCGCCCTGGGGCTGATCACCGTTGCTGCGTTTGGCCCGCACCGCGCGCCAGCCGAGCCAGAACAGGTACAGACCGCTGAGCACTCCGAGCACATCGAACGCGGTGCTACCGATTTCCCGGGCGCCGACAATCGCGATCAACGCCGTGCTGCACCAGATCACATCGCCCAGTAAATGCCCGCACAGGAACCCCGCCCCGGCCCGCCGGCCCCGCGCGGCGCCGATGCCAAACACCGCCAGTACACCCGGCCCCGGTGTGATGCCGTAGATGAAACCCGAGGCCAGCACGGCCATAAGCAACGATGGAGTCATGGAAAACCTGCAAGCGCCGGAAAACGTGGCCGCCAGTCTATCCCAGCGGTTTGTGAATATTCACGACTCGTTGAAAAAACGCATCCCCACGTAGGGCTTTTGCCGACACGCGGCCAGTCGCGAGGCGAGGTCGCCCACGTGGGCTTCAAGTTTGTGGCCGTCTGGGTCGAGGAAGTAGAACGACGCACCTTCGCTGCGGTTGTCGCGCCATTCCTGCACATTCGCGGCGCGAAGCTGTTGCACGAACAGCGGAAAGTCCGCCGCATCGAGGCTGAAGGCGTAGTGGGTGTAGTCGACGGCGGGCTCGGATTGGCGTTGCGCATCAAGCGACAGGCACAGCCACAGGCCCGGGAGTGACAGATAGGCACCGGCATCCCACGTGGCCTCGACTCGCAACTTCAGGACGTCACGGTAGAACGCGAGGCTGCGGTCCAGGTCGGTGACGGCGAGGGTCAGGTGGTTGAGGCCGGTGAGCATCGGGTCAGTAACCTCTGAAGTCTTCAGGGATGGTGTATTGCTTGCCGTCGTAGGTCAGGGTGATTTGGGTTTTCTTCAGTGGGGAATCCTGGGAAACGCATTCCTTGCCGGATTTGACGGTTTTCATCGCCGTGCCGCTTGAAGTAATGATCAGGTCGGAATAACCGTTGTGGCTGGTCGGGCCGATTTCCACGGTTCGGCGAATTTGCTGACCTTCACCCACACAGTTTTCCAGCCACTCACCGTTATTCTTGTAAACCACCAGGCCATCCAGAACCGGGCGCAGTTTATTACCCTCGCGCACATAAAGTGTCAGGTCGGTTTTTTCGTAGGGAATGGCACTTGAACTGTGCTCGAACTTCGACCGCAGACCAAAGGCACGGACATCCGGCGCCAGCCTGTAACGGGCCGTATCGATCACCAGGTCGTCGAACCGGATGGCATCAGTGTTGTAAGCCCCGGGTTTGGTGTAAGTGGCAATCGGCTTGGCGTTGGTGCTGTTCAGCACCGCCAGATCCAGATCAAACACACCCGCATCGTCACTGCCTGCGTCCGGTACATACGTGGACTTGAGGGCAATCACTTGCTCCTTGAACGCCGGCCATGGTTTGCAGCGCGAGAGCGATTGGTCGTCGTGATTCTTTGTCACGCAGGCTGGCTGCGCCTGAGCGGTGATCGCGAAAAAGCTGAGGGCTATGAAAAGTCGGGTCGGGGTGAGCATTGTTCTTCCTTGAAATAAGTCGCGTTGGATCTGTATCACTCGATGGCCTGGAAACCTTTAGGCAAGACGTATGATTTTCCGTCGTAGTGAAGGGTGGTCAGTACAGGTTTAGCGGTTGTGGTTTTCTCATCACAAGTGTCTGGATCACCTTTGCCAACAATTCCCGTAGTCACCGATTTGACAATCAGATCGGCGTAACCATGAGAACTGGTCTTTCCAATCTCGATCGTGCGGAGGGTACTGGCACGCTCGCCCTCACAATTTCCATCCCACTCTCCGTTGTAGCCATACACCACAAGCCGATCCAGCACTGGGCGTAACGTGTCGCCTTCTTTCACGTAAAGGGACAGCGAAGTCTCATCCATGGGATTGACGCGGGAGGAGCCTTTGAAGACGACCCGAACACCAAAAGCCCGAATTTCAGGGGTCAATTTGTAGCGCGCGGTATCGAACTCAACACTTTCCAGAGCGAAAGCATCGGACTGGAATGCAGAAAGCTTGTAATAGGTGGCCAGAGGTTCTGAATCCTCGACCGAAACAACAGAGAGAGCAAGATCGTAACTACCGACATCACCGGTTTTGCCATACACCGGATCCGGCTCAAATTTAGAGACGGCCTTGAGCGTCATACCAGGATAAGCCGGCCACTCCTTGCAAACAGAAAAGTCTCGCTCCCCCGCCACCGGCGCAGGCACACAATCAGCCAACACCTGCCCTGCCAGCAACGCCCCGCAAAGCGCCAGATACCCCACCACCCAAGACTTCACTGTCACGCCCCGCTCCTTGATATTTTTCAGCCGCGCACTATCCCCTCCCCGATCCGCCGATTCAACCAGTTCAACGCCTGATCCCCGCCCCGCCGCTTGTGCCACGCCGAGACGAAGGTGAATGGCGCGATCTCGAACGGCGGTGTCACGACGATCAGCGCCTCTTCATCAATATCGTTCAACGCCCGCGAGGCCACAGTCAAAATCAGATCCGTGCCGCTGATGAACTGCGGTGCAACGCTCCAGTGCGGCAGGCTGATGGCGACGCGGCGGCGTTCGCGCAGGGCGGTCAGGGTTCGTTCGATTTCCGGGGTGCCGCTGCCGCGCATTTCCAGTAGGACATGAGGACGTGCGAGGTAGGTTGCCATGTCCAGATGCCCATCGGCAGGAAGGCTCTGGCGGTCCAACAGACAGACATAGCGCTCCTCGAACAGCGGCGTGCTGTGCAATTCGCCGGGCAATTCCGGGAGCACACCGGCCGCGAGGTCGATGTCGCCGTTGAGCAAACCTTCAACCATGCCTTCACGGCTGGCATGGCTGATTTGCAGATCGATGCCCGGGGCTTCCGTGCGCAATGTGCGAATCAGGCTGGGCAAGATAATCGCCGCGCCGTAATCCGACATCGCAAGCCGAAAGGTCCGGCGCGCGCTGGCCGGGTCAAAGGTGTTCGGCGCCAGCAGCGATTGCACCTGAGCCAGCGCTTCGGCCAGCGGCGCAACCAGCTCCAGCGCCCGAGCGGTCGGCACCAGCCCCGCACCGGCACGCACCAGCAGTGGATCACCCAGCAAGTCGCGCAAGCGGGCCAACGCATGGCTGACCGCCGGTTGACTCAAGTGCAGACGCTCGGCGGCGCGGGTCACGTGCTGCTCGCTGAGCAAGGCTTCGAGGATCACCAGCAGGTTGAGATCGATGCGCCGCAGATCATTCATCTGATGCATGTTCCGGATGACAAAACAGAATTTAAATCTGCGCGACGAATACCCTAGAGTCCAGCAAAACCTTTGCTGGAGAACGATCATGAGTACGTTGCAGTGGGCCGGCCTGTTGTTGCTCGCGGCATTGGCCGGGGCGGTGGTGCCTTTTCAAAGTGCAATCAACACCAATCTGGCCAGGGGGCTTGGACATCCCTTGTGGGCGACATTGGCGTCACTGCTGGTGAGCGTTCTGGTGTTGTTGCCGGTGATCGTCGCGCTGCGTTTGCCGTTGCCATCGCTGGCGTTCATCGGCAAGGCGCCGCTGTGGATGTGGGCCGGGGGCGCGTTCGGGGTGTGTTTTGTGGCATTGGCGGTGATGCTTGTGCCGAAGCTCGGCGCTTCAGGCTTTGTCGCGCTGGCGTTGGCCGGACAAGTGCTGGCGTCGATGGTGCTGGATCACTTCGGTTTGTTCGGGCTACTGGAGAAGCAACTCACATTGCCTCGGGTACTCGGCGCGGTGCTGTTGATGGCGGGCGTGGTGTTGATCCAGTTCTCCCCGGCGCTGGAAAAGAGCGCAACAGCCGTCGGATAACAGACAAAGGTAAGCCCTTCACTACAAGGGTTGTCGGGCATTTCATCGCCTTACAACCCGACAAGGCATCGCCCTACAAGCAAAACTCCAACGGCCCTCAGCGCTATCGGATACAGCCGATTATGGCCCTGCGAAGCTCTCTGTAAAGTCTGGCAACACACACAAATTGAAACACCCCATGGATTGCCATGCTCAAGGAGAGCTGCCTTTGAATCATCTGACGGATTCCCTCAACACCTTCTCCAACTATCGCAAAGTCATCGCTTTGGCAGACCACGATTGGGAAGCCGCCGAAGCTGGAAAAATCGCCGCCCTCAACGTCGAGGTCAAAGGCTGCAACCACTTGCTCGATCAGCACGGGCGCCAGTTTCATCACTTCTGCACCACGTCCTATCTGGGGCTCGATCACCATCCTGCCCTGCTTGAAGGTGCCATCGCGGCGCTACGTGAAACCGGCACCCTGCGCGTTGCCAACTCGAAAAACCGCTGCAAGCTGGCATTGCTCGATCAATACGAAAGCGAACTGTCGCAATTATTTAGCGCGGTGTGTCTGAGCAGTCTGTCCTGCAGCGCTGCGAGCGCCGGCATCCTGCCGCTGCTGGCCAGTGGCGTGTTCACCCAAAACCGCCCGCCGATGATGGTGTTCGATCGCCTGGCCCACTATTCGATGCATCACCTGAAAGCCAGCTGCGCCGATGAAACCCAAGTGCTGACATCGCCCCACAACGACATGGATTTTCTCGAATCGGTTTGCCAGCGCCACACCTGCGTCGCCTACATCGCCGACGGTGCCTACAGCATGGGTGGCGTCGCCAATCTGGACGGTCTGCTATATCTGAAAGAACGCTATGGCCTGTTTCTTTATCTGGACGATTCCCACGCGTTGTCGGCGGTCGGCAGCAACGGTGCCGGCCTTGTGCGGCCTAGAATGCCGGCGCTGGAAGAGGATTGCCTGATCGTGGCTTCGCTGGCCAAGTCGTTCGGGGCCAGCGGCGGTCTGGTGATGCTCGGGAATGAGCGGCAGAAGAAATTGATCCAGCGTTACGGCGGTCCGAGCAACTGGTCGCAAAGCCTCAACTGCGCGGCCATCGGCGCGGGAATGGCGTCAATCGAACTGCATCGCAGTGCCGAACTGCGGGTCTTGCAGGTTCGGCTCCAGGCCAATATTCGTCTGTTCGACAGTCTGTTGAGCACCGAACAACACGGCAGCCCGATGGCCATCCGCCTGATCAACTGCGGCGAAGCCGCTCTGGCTAATCGAATCGCCATTGAACTGGCCGAACATGGCTTTTTCACCAGCGCGGTATTTTTCCCGGTGGTGGCTCAAGGTAAAGCCGCGATCCGAGTTACCCTGCGTGCCGATATGGAAACCCCATTGATCCACCACTTCTGTGATCTGATCATCGAACTGTTACTGACGCACGGCGGCCATCGCGACCGCTGAACCCTCACGGACGACTCATGAACCCCAGCCTCATCCTGCTCATCACCTGCTCCACCGTGTTCCTCGCCCAACTGGGCATGAGCATTTACCTGCCGGCGTTGCCGCAGATCGCCGGGCATTTGCAGGTCGATGCAACGCAGGTGGCCTGGGGCTTGTCGCTGTACCTGATCGGCATGGCGCTGCCGATGCTGCTCTGGGGCAGTCTGGCGCAGCGCATCGGCCGTAAACCGGTGCTGTTGGCAGCGCTGGGGATTTATGGGCTGGCAAATCTGGCGTTGCCGCTGGGCTCGACACTGGAGTCATTCCTGCTGATGCGACTGCTTCAGGGGATTGGCGCCAGCGGCATTTCGGTGATGGCGCGGGTGCTGATTCGTGACAGTTTCCGGGGTGATCTGCTGGCGAAGGCACTGTCGTGGATTTCGATTTCGTTCGTTGTCGCGCTCGGCATCGGGCAATACGCCGGTTCGCTCATTCAGGTGACGCTGGGCTGGCAGGCGATCTTTTATCTGCTGGGTGCGGTCAGCCTGTTGATGGCCGCGATTGTCTCGCGCCTGAACTTTCCGGAGCTTGTCGAGGCTCCCACAACCGCTTCGCCCTGGGCGGTCTACGGAAGGATTCTGACCCATCGGGCGTTTCTACTGCCGGCGCTCGCGGGC
Organism: Pseudomonas sp. HS6; assembly: GCF_023375815.1. Taxonomy (NCBI): domain Bacteria; kingdom Pseudomonadati; phylum Pseudomonadota; class Gammaproteobacteria; order Pseudomonadales; family Pseudomonadaceae; genus Pseudomonas; species Pseudomonas sp. HS6. The sequence goes on from NZ_CP067412.1 coordinate 151,686, forward strand.
GGTCTGGGCTATGGCGTGATCATCGCATTCAACAGCGCGGCACCGTTGATTCTGCAAGGCCCGTTCAATTGGTCGACCACCGAATACGGGCTGCTGGGCTGGCCGATCAGTGCGGCGTATTTTCTGGGGGCGCTGGCGGTCAACCGCTTTGTGCTGCGTACCGGTCAACATCGGTTGATGGCGTGGGGTGTGGGATTGGTGCTGGCCGGCAGCGGGGTGATGCTGGCTGGAAGCCTGCTGGCCAGTTCGATAGCCTGGTTGCTGTGGCTGCCTTACTGCGTCGCCGTGTTCGGCCAGTCGCTGAACTACCCGATCAGCCTGTCACGGGCCAACGATGGAGCGCCGATTGCCGGCGCCTACGCGATGGCCCTGAGCGGTTTCATCCACCAATTGATGGCTGCGCTGATCGGCGCGGTGGCCAGCCTGTTCGCCAGTCCGCAAGCGTGGCCGCTGTCGCTGCTGTGTTGCGTACTGGCATTGGGCGCGGTGCTCTGCGTGAAGTTCGCGCCCGGTCGCCATCGCGCTTAAAACGCGCTGCGGAAAATCTCTTCGATCTGCCGTTGATCCGCCGCACGCGGGTTGGTCAAACCGCAGGCGTCTTTCAGTGCGTTGGCGGCGAGTATCGGGATGTCGGTGCATTTGGCGCCGAGGTCACGCAGGCCACCGGGGATATCGACGTCTTTGGCCAGGCAACGGATCGCGGCAATCGCGGCTTGCGCACCCTCCTCCGGGCTGAAACCGCGAATGTCGGCACCCATGGCGTGAGCCACATCGGTGAGGCGATCGGCGCAGACCAGCGCGTTGAACGTCTGCACATGGGGCAACAACACCGCGTTGCACACCCCGTGAGGCAAATCGTAGAAACCGCCCAACTGGTGCGCCATCGCGTGCACGTAGCCAAGCGACGCATTGTTGAACGCCATGCCGGCGAGGAACTGCGCATACGCCATGTTTTCCCGTGCGGCGAGGTCGCTGCCGTCGCGAACCGCCAGGCGCAGGTTGTTGCTGATCAGGGTCATCGCCTTCAACGCGCAGGCGTCGGTGATCGGGTTGGCGGCGGTGGACACGTAGGCTTCGATGGCGTGGGTCAGCGCGTCCATGCCGGTGGCGGCGGTCAGGCCTTTCGGCATGGCGACCATCAGCGCCGGGTCGTTGACCGACAGCAGCGGCGTGACGTTACGGTCGACAATGGCCATTTTCACGTGACGGGTTTCGTCGGTGATGATGCAGAAGCGCGTCATCTCGCTGGCCGTGCCGGCGGTGGTGTTGATGGCGATCAAAGGCAATTGCGGCTTGGCCGATTGATCGACGCCTTCATAGTCGCGGATCTGTCCGCCGTTGGTCGCACACAGGGCGATGCCCTTGGCGCAGTCGTGGGGCGAGCCGCCGCCGAGTGACACCACGAAATCGCAACGACTGTCCTTGAGCAGTTCCAGCCCGGCTTCGACATTGGCGATGCTCGGATTCGGCTTGGCGCCGTCGAAGATCACCGAATCGATGTCCTGCATCGCCAGTTTCTCGGCGATCATGGTCGCCACACCGGCTTTGGCCAATCCGGCGTCGGTGACAATCAGCGCCTTGCGAAAACCGTAGTTGCGGATCGCATTCATGGCCTCGTCCAGGCAGCCGCTGCCCATGATGTTTACCGCGGGAATAAAAAAGGTGCTGCTCATGGCGCGTCTCCTGACAGGGGCCGAATCGACTCCTGCGATTCGGCGGATGCATACAGGATCGACCGATCGGTCACGGCGGATGTTGATCTGGCTCAATGCCCGCTCGTGATAAAGTCGCCGCCCATCTGCCCCTTGTTTTGAGACGTGCCCTGCAATGACCGATTTTCTGGATGTCGACGCCACACTCGAAGACTGGAACGCGTTGCGCGCCACCACCGACTTCCGTGGTTTGCTGGTGGGCAACGGCGCCAGTCGCGCGGTGTGGGACGATTTCGGCTACGACTCGCTGTTCGAAAGCGCCCGCACGGTGGAAGAAAAACCTCTGAGTCCATCGGAACTGAGCGTGTTCGACGCAATGCAGACGCGCAGTTTCGAACAGGTACTTGGCGCCCTGAAAACCACCAGCCGGGTCAACAAGGCACTGGCCGTCAGTTCGGCCGCGCCGCGCAATCGCTACTACGCGATCAAGGAAGCGCTGATCAACGCCGTCCACGATTTGCACATTCCGTGGCGACTGGTCGAAGCCTCGACCCTGAGCATTCTGAACCGTGAACTGGCGAGTTACCGTACGGTGTTCACCACCAATTACGACCTGCTCAACTACTGGGCCCTGCAACACCAGGGCGAAGCCATCGACGACCTGTTCAACGGTCCCGACGCCAGTTTCGACTTGTGCGAAAGCCACACCGAAAAACCGCGTCTGCTGTACCTGCACGGCGGCCTGCATCTGGTGCGCAATCTGAACGGCAGCGCCCGCAAAATGACTGCCACCGAGGGCACCCTACTGGGCAGCTTCGCGATCAACAACACGATCAAAACCCTTGATGATGTGCCGTTGTTCGTCAATGAAGGGCCGAGCGCGGACAAACTCAAGACCATCCGCAGTTCCGATTACCTGTCGTTCTGCTACGACCAGTTACTCGCGCACGGCGACAGCCTGTGCATCTTCGGCCATGCCTTGGGCGAGCAGGACGATCACATCGTCCGCGCCCTGCGTCTGGCGAAACCGCAGACCGTGGCGATCTCGATCTATCCGCGCAGCGCGGCGTTCATCCAGCACCAGAAGCGCCACTACGCAAAGGTGTTCGAGGGTACGGGCGCCGAGTTGCGCTTCTTTGATTCGAAGAGCCATGCACTGGGCCATCCAAAGCTGTCGGTGCCCGTCGAAGTCTGATCACTCCTCGCTGCTGTGCACCACCACCAGCAACTGCGCCTGCACCTCGCCCACTGAGCGGATGCGATGGGGTTTCTGCGCATTGAAGTGCAGCGCATCGCCCCGCTCCAGCAGCACCCGTTCGCTCACGAAGTCCACTTCGACCCGGCCTTCGTGGACGAACAGGAATTCCTCGCCCAAGTGTTCCTTGAAGGTCTTGTCGGTGAATTCGCTCGGCGGATAAATGATGAACGGCAGCAGACTGCGCTCGCTGACCTGATGGGCCAGCACCGCATAACCCGGGCTGTGATCGTTGGCCGCCAGCGACTGGCGCTCGTGGCTACGCACCAGGCTGTAGCTGTCGAGGCTGACGTTGTCTTCGGAGAACAATTCCTCGACCTTCACGTTCAGCGCTTTCGCCAGTTTCAGCGCGGCGGCAATCGACGGCGTGTTCAACCCACGCTCGACTTTCGACAGATAACTCTTGGTCATGCCGGATTTCTCGGCCAGTGCCTCAAGGGTTACGCCAAGTTTTTTTCTCAATAATTTCAAACGGATAGACATGCGAAGCGATTAATCCAGCAAAGGAAAGACGATTTGTCCTTGCCAATGACACAAAGTGTCATATAGCCTCTTAAGTGTCATCCATGGCAACCACCACAGGACACGGATATGGCGAAGACATTAGCACTACCCAAAGACGAACTGGTCAAGCAAGCGCTGACCCAGATGCAAAAAAGCCTGGCGGATAATACGTGGACGGACCGGCAAAAGCTGGCCCTGACCTGCCGGATCCTCTTCGAAAGCGGCCACGATTCGGGCCTCGCCGGGCAGATTACCGCCCGTGGTCCGCAGCCGGGCACTTACTACACTCAGCAACTGGGCCTGGGTTTCGATGAAATCACCGCGAGCAATCTGCTGCTGGTCAACGAAGACCTGGAGGTGCTCGAGGGCCACGGCATGGCCAACCCGGCCAACCGTTTCCACAGCTGGGTGTACCGCGCCCGGCCGGACGTGAACTGCATCATCCACACCCACCCGACGCACATTGCCGCGCTGTCGATGCTCGAAGTACCGTTGCAGATTTCCCACATGGACCTGTGTCCGCTGTACGACGATTGCGCGTTCCTTGAAGGCTGGCCGGGTGTGCCGGTGGGCAACGAAGAAGGCGAGTTGATTGCCGGCGCGTTGGGCGACAAACGGGCGATCCTGCTTTCCCACCACGGTCAGTTGTCCACCGGTACGACCATCGAGGAAGCGTGTGTCATCGCGCAACTGATCGAGCGCGCCGCCAAACTGCAATTGCTGGCGATGGCCGCCGGGACGATCAAACCGATCATTCCCGAACTGGGTCGCGAGGCGCACGACTGGGTGTCGAAACCCAAACGCCACGCTGCCGCATTCAACTACTACGCCCGGCAGAACCTGCGCCAACACGCCGATTGCCTGAACTGAACACCTCATCCTTGCGGAGCACTCTCATGTCCAACATTCACGGCATCATCGGCTACACCATCACCCCGTTCAGCGCCCATGGCGAAGGTCTTGATCTGCCGGCCCTGGGTCGTTCGATCGATCGGCTGATCGACGGCGGCGTCCATGCCATCGCGCCGCTGGGCAGCACCGGCGAAGGCGCCTACCTGAGCGATGCGGAGTGGGACCAGGTCGCCGAATTCAGCATCAAGCACGTGGCCAAACGCGTGCCGACCGTGGTCAGCGTGTCCGACCTGACCACCGCCAAAGCCGTACGCCGTGCACGCTTTGCCGAAGCTCACGGCGCCGATGTGGTGATGGTGCTGCCGGCGTCTTACTGGAAGCTCACCGAGGCGGAAATCCTCGCCCATTACCGTGCCATCGGCGACAGCATCGGCGTGCCGATCATGCTCTACAACAACCCGGCCACCAGCGGCACCGACATGTCGGTGGAGCTGATCCTGCGCATCGTCAACGGCGTGGAAAACGTGACCATGGTCAAGGAGAGCACCGGCGACATCCAGCGCATGCACAAGCTGCAACTGCTCGGCGAAGGCCGGGTGCCGTTCTACAACGGCTGCAATCCGCTGGCGCTGGAGGCCTTTGCGGCCGGGGCCAAGGGCTGGTGCACGGCGGCGCCGAACCTGATTCCGCAACTCAATCTGGATCTGTACGAAGCCACACTGGCGGGGGATCTGGGCAAGGCGCGGGAGCTGTTCTACCGCCAGTTGCCGCTGCTGGACTTCATTCTCAAGGGCGGCTTGCCGGCGACGATCAAGGCCGGGCTGCGTGACACCGGGCTGGAAGTCGGCGATCCACGTTTGCCGGTGTTCCCGTTGAGCGAGGCCGGGCGCAATCAGTTGCAGGTCATTCTCAAAACCCTGGGCTGACCTTCAGCCACACAAAAAACCTGTGGGAGCCGGGCTTGCCCGCGATGAGGCCATAACATTCAACACTGGTGTTGACTGATATATCGCCATCGCGGGCAAGCCCGGCTCCCACAGGGATATGTATTGAATTCAGAGGACGGGCAGGGTTTTGTCCTTGATCACTTTGGTCGGCCCGTTGGCCTTCACGGCAGCAATGCCTTTGGCGCACGCCGCGTCCGATGAATACGACTCGCTGCTGCCAATGATCTGGTGATTGGCAGCCTTGAGGTTGAAGTACGGATGCCCGTCCTTCGTCGATTTCTTCTCGTAACGCTCGTCCAGCGGACTGTTGGCCTGCACCGAGGCGATGCCGTTGTCGGCGGCGCTGCGGGTGGTGTAGAGCTCGCTGGTCAGAATCGTTTCGGCATTCGCCGCTTTCAGCACGAACCTGAACTGGCCATTGCTGCTTTTACTGACTTCGTACCATCCGGACATACTGTTTCTCCTTTTCGAGGTGTCACAGGGTGATTTTGGTCCCAAGCAAACCAAGGAAACCGGCCAGCCATTTCGGATGCGCCGGCCAGGCGGGAGCCGTGGCCAGATTGCCCTGGACATGGCCGTCCGTGACCGGGATGTCGATGTAGGTACCGCCGGCCAGCCGCACTTCCGGGGCACAGGCCGGATAGGCGCTGCACTCTCGGCCCTCGAGAATCCCCGCCGCCGCCAGCAGTTGCGCGCCATGGCAGACAGCAGCAATCGGCTTGCCGGCCTTGTCGAAGGCTCGCACCAGTTCCAGGACTTTTTCGTTCAGCCGCAGGTATTCCGGCGCGCGACCACCGGGCACCAGCAACGCGTCGTAATCCTTGGCATCGACCTTGGCGAAATCGAAGTTCAGGGCAAACTGGTGACCGGGTTTCTCGCTGTAGGTCTGGTCGCCTTCGAAGTCATGGATCGCGGTGCGCACGGTCTTGCCGGCGGCCTTGTCCGGGCACACGGCGTGCACGGTGTGACCGACCATTTGCAGGGCCTGGAACGGCACCATCACTTCGTAGTCTTCGACGTAATCGCCGACCAGCATCAGAATCTTTTTCGCGGCCATGGACAGGACTCCTCTGGTGAATGCACAGGAGTATTCAAAGTAGCCCAAGGACCGCGATGCCGTTCGCAAACTGTATGGATAACTCTGCGCCTAGCTGTAACAGCCCGATTGCCGCGGTTTGTGGCTAGATGAAGACACCTCCCTGTCACCTTCGAATCTGGTTTATCTCATGTCTTCGCGCGAAAACACCGGCATGGCCCTCGGCCTGCTCGGCGTGGTGATTTTCAGCCTTACCCTGCCCTTCACCCGCATCGTGGTGCAGGAACTGCACCCGCTGCTCAACGGCCTCGGCCGCGCGTTGTTCGCGGCAATTCCGGCGGCACTGCTGTTGTTGTGGCGACGGGAAAAGTGGCCGACCTGGCAGCAGGTCAAAGGCCTGAGTCTGGTGATCGCCGGGGTGATTCTCGGTTTCCCGGTGCTCTCCGCGTGGGCCATGCAGACGTTGCCAGCGTCCCACGGCGCGCTGGTCAACGGTTTACAGCCGCTGTGCGTGGCGCTGTACGCCGCATGGCTGTCCCATGAACGACCGTCGAAAGCCTTCTGGGCCTGCGCCGCGCTGGGCAGTGCGCTGGTGCTGGGTTATGCGCTGTACACCGGCGCCGGCAGCATTCAGGCCGGGGATTTGTTGATGTTGGGTGCGATTGCGGTGGGCGGTCTGGGTTATGCCGAGGGCGGACGCCTGGCCCGGGAGATGGGCGGATGGCAGGTGATCTGCTGGGCGCTGGTGCTGTCGACGCCGTTGTTGATCGGCCCGGTGTTGTATCTGGCGATCCAGCATCAGGGCGCGGTGTCGACGAAAACCTGGTGGGCCTTCGGCTACGTCGCGCTGTTTTCGCAGTTCCTGGGGTTCTTCGCCTGGTACGCCGGCCTGGCCATGGGCGGCATTGCCCGGGTCAGTCAGATCCAGTTGTTGCAGATCTTCTTCACCATCGCGTTTTCCGCACTGTTCTTCGGGGAACACGTGGAGCCGATCACCTGGCTGTTCGCCTGTGGCGTGATCGCGACGGTGATGCTCGGGCGCAAGACCGCGGTGCGCCCGGCTCAACCGGGCACGTTACCGGCCGGGGTTCAGCTCAAGCCTTGAGCGGCAGCAGGCCATCGGCAAGCAGCAGCGTTTCGAGACAGTGCTCGCTGATCTGGTAGAACGCTTTCAGTTCCTGGATTTTCACCAGCAGCTGAGTCGGGTCCACAGGCTCGGCGCGCTTCACCGCCAGAATCATCTTGTTCTTGTTGGTGTGGTCCAGGGAGATGAACTCGAACACCTTGGTCTCGTAACCGCAGGCTTCGAGGAACAGCGCACGCAGACTGTCGGTGACCATTTCCGCCTGCTGGCCCAGATGCAGACCGTATTGCAGCATCGGTTTGAGCAGCGCCGGGCTCTGGATCTGCAAGCGGATCTGTTTGTGGCAGCACGGCGAGCACATGATGATCGATGCGCCGGAACGGATACCGGTGTGGATCGCGTAGTCGGTGGCGATGTCGCAGGCATGCAGGGCGATCATCACCTCCAGCTCGCTCGGCGCCACGCTGCGCACATCGCCACACTTGAACACCAACCCCGGGTGTTCGAGTTTCGTAGCGGCGGCGTTGCACAGGTTGACCATCTCTTCACGCAGCTCGACGCCGGTGACTTCGCCCTCGGCCTTTAACGTGTTGCGCAGATAGTCATGAATGGCGAACGTCAGGTAACCCTTGCCCGAACCGAAATCCGCCACCCGCACCGGTTTGTCCAGAGCCAGCGGCGAGGACGTCAGGGCGTGGCTGAACACTTCGATGAACTTGTTGATCTGCTTCCACTTGCGCGACATCGCCGGGATCAGCTCGTGTTGCGCGTTGGTCACGCCCAGGTCCTTGAGGAACGGCCGGTTCAGATCGAGGAAGCGGTTCTTCTCGCGGTTATGCTCGGCGGACGGCACTTCGCGCAATTGCTGGGGTTTGCTCATGAACAGCGAACTCTTGCCCTTTTTGCTGTATTCGAGCTGAGCTTCGTCAGTCAGCGCCAGCAAATGCGCATTTTTGAACGCCGCCGGCAGCAGCCCGGCAATCGTCGCCACCGCTTCGTCCAGCGGCAGGTTCTTGGTGATGTCGCGGGTCTTGTAGCGATAAACGAACGACAGGCACGGCTGTGCCTTGACCGTCACCGGCTTGATGATGATCCGCTGCAAGTCCGCTTCTTCGCCGACGTACTTGGCCAGCACCAGTTTGATGAAGCCGTTCTGTTCGAGGCTGGTTTGCAGCAGCTCGATGAACTGGGCGTGGTGATCGGGGGCCGGTTTGGCAGATGGGGTGGTAACGGACATGAGAAAAAGCGGCCTCGGACGGGCAAATCGGGAATGGCCGCTATTTTAGGGGGGATGGGGGTTGGGGACACGCTCTTATTTACCGAACGGTTTTTAAAAGCGGCCCTCACCCTAGCCCTCTCCCGGAGGGAGAGGGGACCGATTGGGGGATATTGAGGAGGTACACCGACTTGAACGAGTGCACGTGAATCCATAATCGACTCGATATTTCAGGTCGATGGATAGCGGCAGACAACTCGGTCGGCTCCCTCTCCCACCGGGAGAGGGCTGGGGTGAGGGCTGCGATCTCAAGTCCTATAAAACTGCCGAAACTACCCCAACACCACCAACCGATTCGGCAACTCATTCCTCACCTGCGTCACCGGCACATGCACCTTGAGCAATTCCCCGCACGCCTCGATACAGGTCACGAAGCCCTGCAACGTCTGCCCCTGCCGCACCTGCTCGGTAAACACCGCAACAATCGAATCCCAGCTCTTGTTATCCAGTTTTTTGGAAATCCCTTCATCCACCAGAATTTCCACATACCGCTCGGCCTCGCAGACAAAAATCAGCATGCCGGTGCTGCCCACCGTGTGATGCAGGTTCTGTTCGAGAAACTGCCGACGCGCCAGGTTCGAGGCGCGCCAGTGGCGGACATGGCGAGGGATCAGATGGGTGGTGACCTTGGGCAGGCGAAACACCAGGCACAGCACGACAAAACTGACCCACTGCACCAGCAGCAGGCTGTGCATCGTCAGCCACCCGGTCAGGTAGTGCACGATGCCCGGGACCACCAGCGCCAGCAAGCTGCCCCACAGCAGCGGGATGTATGCGTAGTCGTCGGCGCGGGCCGCGAGCACCGTCACCAGCTCGGCGTCGGTGTCGCGCTCGACCCGGGCGATGGCCTCGGCGACTTTGCGTTGTTCGTGTTCAGTCAGTAATGCCATGTCGTGAAGTGCCTGCTCATTATTGTTATCACCAGCCGCCGGAGGATCCGCCCCCGCCGAAACTGCCACCGCCGCCGCTGAAGCCCCCGCCTCCACCGCCGCCGCCAAAACCTCCGCCACCAAAGCCGCCCCCTCCTCCGGAGCCGCCCCGGCCGGCGGGAAGGATACCGAGCATCTGGCAGACAAAAACAGTCAGGATGAACAACATCACCAGAAATACAAACAGCGCCGGGTGCCGCGAGACAAAATCGTCCGACGGATCGCCAGCCGATTCATACACCGTGGAAGGTTCGTCCAGCGGATTACCGCCCAGCACCACCAGCATCGCCGCGACACCGTCGCTGATGCCCTTGCTGAAATTACCCGCCTTGAACGACGGCGTGATCACCTGATGGATGATCACCGAACTCTGGGCATCGGTGAGGCGATCCTCCAGCCCGTAGCCGACTTCGATGCGCAATTTGCGCTCGTCCCGGGCGACGATCAACAGTGCGCCGTTGTTCTTGTCCTTCTGGCCGATGCCCCAGTGCCGCCCGAGTTCGACGCCGTAGTCCTCGATGGTGGAACCTTGCAGGTTCGGCAACGTCACGACCACCAACTGCTCGCCGGTCGCCTGCTCGTGGGCCTGCAACTGTTGATTCAGTTGCGCGCGTACCGACGGCTCGATCATCTGCGCGTCGTCCACCACCCGTCCGGTCAGCGCCGGAAAGGTCAACTCGGCCCGGGCGCTGACGGCGAACAGCCACAGCATCAGCACCAGGCCCATCTTCAACACACGCATGGGCATCCCCGGCTCAGAACTTCACTTCCGGGGCCTTGTCCGCGCCGGGGCTGGTGGCTTCAAAGGTTTCGCGGATCGGCAAGTCGCTGTACATCACGCTGTGCCACAGGCGACCGGGAAAGGTGCGAATCTCGGTGTTGTATTTCTGCACCGCCAGAATGAAATCCCGGCGGGCCACGGCGATGCGGTTTTCCGTGCCTTCAAGTTGCGATTGCAGGGCGAGGAAGTTCTGGTTGGCCTTCAGGTCCGGATAACGCTCGGACACCACCATCAAGCGGCTCAAGGCACCGGTCAGTTGATCCTGGGCCTGCTGGAACTGCTTGAGTTTTTCCGGGTTGTCGAGGGTGCTGGCATCGACCTGGATCGACGTCGCCTTGGCCCGGGCCTCGATGACGGCGGTCAGAGTTTCTTCCTCATGCTTGGCGTAACCCTTCACGGTTTCCACTAGATTGGGGATCAGGTCGGCGCGGCGCTGATACTGGTTCTGCACCTGGCCCCAGGCGGCCTTGGCCTGTTCGTCGAGGGTGGGAATGTTGTTGATGCCGCAGGCGGTCAACAACGTGGCCAGCACCAGCAAGGTGGCGACCTGCAAACGCGAGCGGTAGACAGGACTGACATTCATCGGACGGGTGCTCCCTTGCACATTTCATGAATAATGACTCGCGAAACATTCTCAGCCGACGGTTGGGGCATAATCGCCCGCGCCACTGGATTGCGGCGGGCCGATGGGCTAAAAAGAGGCCCTGCGCGATCACGTCGCCGAAAATTTCGACGTACATTCGGCTGTCGTTTTCTGAATCAGCACCCGAACAACAATAGTCGCTCCCTAAATTTTGGCTGGCCGGCATTGCAACGCCGTTTAGGCCCTTGAGAAAACTATTCATGAAGAAGCTGTGTTTGCTGGGCCTGTTCGTCAGCCTGGCCAGTCATCAAGTACTGGCCGCCACGACCCCGGTACCCCTGGAAAACAAGGACGCGTTCATCAGCAACCTGATGAAGCAAATGACCCTCGACGAGAAGATCGGCCAGTTGCGCCTGATCAGCATCGGCCCGGAAATGCCGCGCGAACTGATCCGTAAAGAGATCGCCGCTGGCAACATCGGTGGCACGTTCAACTCGATCACCCGCCCGGAAAACCGTCCGATGCAGGACGCTGCCATGCGCAGCCGCCTGAAGATCCCGATGTTTTTCGCGTACGACGTGATCCACGGTCACCGTACGATTTTCCCGATTCCCCTGGCCCTGGCGTCGAGCTGGGACATGGACGCCATCGGTCAGTCCGGGCGCGTTGCCGCCAAGGAAGCCGCAGCCGACAGTCTCGACATCACCTTCGCGCCGATGGTCGACATTTCCCGCGACCCGCGCTGGGGCCGCAGCTCCGAAGGTTTCGGTGAAGACACCTACCTGACCTCGCGCATTGCCAAAGTCATGGTCAAGGCCTATCAGGGCGACACGCCGAGCGCGGCCGACAGCATCATGGCCAGCGTCAAGCACTTCGCCCTGTATGGCGCGGTCGAGGGTGGTCGCGACTACAACACCGTGGACATGAGCCCGGTGAAGATGTACCAGGATTACCTTCCGCCGTACCGCGCTGCGATTGATGCCGGCGCCGGTGGCGTGATGGTCGCGTTGAACTCGATCAACGGTATCCCGGCCACCGCCAACACCTGGCTGATGAACGATTTGCTGCGCAAGGACTGGGGCTTCAAGGGTCTGGCGGTCAGCGACCACGGCGCGATCTTCGAGCTGATCAAACACGGCGTGGCCGCCGACGGTCGTGAAGCCGCGAAACTGGCGATCAAGGCCGGCATCGACATGAGCATGAACGACACCCTGTACGGCAAAGAACTGCCGGGGCTGCTCAAGTCCGGCGAAATCGAACAGAAAGACATCGACAACGCCGTGCGTGAAGTGCTCGGGGCCAAGTACGACATGGGCCTGTTCAAGGACCCGTACCTGCGCATCGGCAAGGCTGAAGACGATCCGGTCGACACCTACGCCGACAGCCGTCTGCACCGCGCCGACGCCCGTGACGTCGCCCGTCGCAGCCTGGTACTGCTGAAGAACCAGAACGAAACCCTGCCGCTGAAGAAAACCGCGAAAGTCGCGCTGGTCGGCCCGCTGGCCAAGGCGCCGATCGACATGATGGGCAGTTGGGCCGCTGCTGGTCGTCCGGCGCAATCGGTCACTCTGTTCGATGGTATGAGCAGCGTCATCGGCGACAAGTCGAACCTGATCTACGCCCGTGGTGCCAACATCACCAGCGACAAGAAGGTCCTCGACTACCTGAACTTCCTCAACTTCGATGCGCCGGAAGTGGTCGATGACCCGCGCCCGGCCAACGTGCTGATCGACGAAGCGGTGAAAGCCGCCAAGGACGCTGACGTAATCGTTGCGGCCGTGGGCGAGTCCCGTGGCATGTCCCACGAATCGTCCAGCCGTACCGACCTGAACATCCCGGAAAACCAGCGCGAGCTGATCCGTGCCCTGAAAGCCACCGGCAAGCCGTTGGTGCTGGTGCTGATGAACGGCCGTCCGCTGACGATCCTTCAGGAAAAAGAACAGGCTGACGCGATTCTGGAAACCTGGTTCAGCGGCACCGAGGGCGGCAACGCCATTGCCGACGTGCTGTTCGGCGACTACAACCCGTCGGGCAAACTGCCAGTGACCTTCCCGCGTTCCGTGGGCCAGATCCCGACCTACTACAACCACCTGAGCATTGGCCGGCCGTTCACGCCGGGCAAACCGGGCAACTACACCTCGCAGTATTTCGATGACACCACCGGGCCCCTGTTCCCGTTCGGCTACGGCCTGAGCTACACCGATTTCAGCCTGAGCGACATGGCGCTGTCGTCGACCACCCTGAACACCACCGGCAAGCTCGACGCCAGTGTCACGGTGAAAAACACCGGCAAACGTGACGGCGAAACCGTGGTGCAGCTGTACATCCAGGACGTCACCGGCTCGATGATCCGTCCGGTCAAGGAGCTGAAGAACTTCCAGAAAATCATGCTCAAGGCCGGCGAGCAGAAAGTCGTGCACTTCACCATCACCGAAGATGACCTGAAGTTCTACAACGCCCAGCTCAAGTACGCGGCAGAGCCTGGCAAGTTCAACGTGCAGATCGGCCTGGATTCCCAGGACGTGACGCAGCAGAGCTTTGAATTGCTGTAACAGTTGTCACACTGCAAAAACCTGTGGGAGCTGGCTTGCCAGCGATGGCGGACGGACAGTCAACGAAGATGTTGAATGTGCCGGCCTCATCGCTGGCAAGTCGAGTCGTCGCACCGCAGCTCCCACAGGTCCTTATAAAGGTATGAAAACTGCGACTATCCGCGTCTATCCAACAGGTTGACCACCACCCGATCCACCCAGCCCCAGATCCGCTGCTTCACCCGCCGCCACAATGGCCGGCGCTGCCATTCCTCCAGACTCACTTGCTGACTCAGGCCGAAGTCATTCTCGAAACTCCCCACCACCGCGGCCGTCAGTGACGGATCCAGCGCCTCCAGATTCGCCTCAAGGTTGAAGCGCAGGTTCCAGTGATCGAAATTGCACGAACCGATGCTCACCCAATCGTCCACCAACACCATTTTCAGGTGCAGGAAACACGGCTGATATTCGAAGATCTTCACCCCGGCCTTGAGCAGGCGCGGGTAGTAGCGATGCCCGGCGTAACGGACCGACGGGTGATCGGTGCGCGGCCCGGTGAGCAGCAGGCGCACGTCGAGGCCACGAGCGGCAGCCTTGCGCAGGGAGCGGCGGATTTTCCAGGTCGGCAGGAAGTACGGCGTCGCCAACCAGATGCGCTTCTGGCCGCTGTTCAGCGCGCGGAACAGCGATTGCAGAATGTCGCGATGCTGGCGGGCGTCGGCGTAGGCCACGCGGCCCATGCCCTCGCCCGTGTCGGGTACACGCGGCAACCGCGGCAGGCCGAAATTCGCATGGGGCTTCCAGGCGCGTCGATGGCGGTTAGCGATCCATTGGCGGTCGAACAGCAATTGCCAGTCGAGCACCAAGGGGCCCGTGATCTGCACCATCACTTCGTGCCATTCGCTGGTGTCGTGGCCCGGCGTCCAGAATTCGTCGGTCACCCCGGTGCCGCCGACCACCGCCAGACGCTGATCGACCAGCAACAGCTTGCGGTGGTCGCGATAGAAATTACCGACCCAGCGCCGCCAGTTCAGGCGATTGTAAAAACGCAGCTCGACACCGGCGAGCGTCAGGCGCTGACGCAAGGTCAGGGTAAAAGCCAGGCTGCCGTAATCATCGAACAGGCAACGCACCCGCACGCCCCGCTCCGCCGCCAGCACCAGCGCCTGAACCACGGTTTCGGCACAGGCGCCGGCCTCCACCAGGTACAGCTCCAGTTCGATCTGTTCATGGGCGCGGGCGATTTCTTCGAGCATGCGCGGGAAGAATTGCGGGCCGTCGATCAACAGTTCGAAGCGATTGCCGTCACGCCACGGAAACACTGCGCCGCGCATGTCAGCGCGCCGTGAAGATCAGCACCGCACCCACCGGCACCGACAGACTGATGGCCGACAGGCCGGCCATGTTGCGCAAGCTTTCCAGGCCCGACAGCAGATCGAAATCCTCGGCGCTGATCACCAGCGGCTCCAGCGTTACCACTTGAAAGCGTCGGTCATCGAGGCGCGTGGCGAGCAGTTCGGCGGGGTATTCGTGCTGTTTGCCGTGCAGGTTGACGGTCAACGACAGGCGCAATTCAAGCTGCGCGCCGGGGGCCAGATCATTGATCGGGCGCAGGTCGATTTGCGTGGTGATGGTCGCTTCGGGGAATTGCTCGATCTGGAACAGTTCCTTGCGCATGCGCTCGTCACGCAGCGGGATGCCGCTGTTGATCGAGTCCAGCTCGACCTCGACTTCGGCGCGGCCATCGGGATCGACTTTGCCGTGCAGCACCAGAAAACGCTGCACCTCGGAAATATTGGCGTTTTTCGTGCTGACGAACGACAGCCGCGACGACTCGCCGTCCAGATACCAGTTGGCCTGGGCCGGCAGCGTAGCGGCGCCCAGCAGCAGGCCCGCCAAGGCGTTGCACAGAGAACGGTTGAACATTGAAGACTCGTGGGGCCGATAAACCTGCACGAACCTT
The DNA here is from genome assembly GCF_023375815.1 of Pseudomonas sp. HS6. Lineage (NCBI taxonomy): Bacteria > Pseudomonadati > Pseudomonadota > Gammaproteobacteria > Pseudomonadales > Pseudomonadaceae > Pseudomonas > Pseudomonas sp. HS6. Next base: position 167,079 of record NZ_CP067412.1, read on the forward strand.
AACTGCCTGTGGCGGTATTGCAAACTGTCAGTCAGTGCAAACACTCAGGCCAGCACCTGTTGCACCTCGCCAATAGTCGCCGCGAGGCTGTTGAGGTGCAGGCTCAGCACCCGCTCCACCGGCGCCTGATCCATCGGCCAGTGCAGCGCCATGCTGCCGACCAATCGCCCTTGCGCACGAATCGGCAACGCCACCGCGCGAATCAGGAACGGCAGGCGCACCGGGTATTCCCAATAGCCTTCGGTACGCTGGCCGAAGCCCTGATGCAAGGCTTGCTCGGTGGCCTGGAACACACCGTCATCCGCCAACTGTTCGCGTTCGGCCAGACGTTTCACGTCCTGGCTGTCGAGTTCGCCAAGACAGGCGCGGCCCATCGCCGAATGGAACAGGCTCGCGTGATGGCCGACGATCTGGCAGTTAGTTGGATAGCGTTTGCGCAGCACTTGCGGGATCGCGCTTTCCATCACTTCGACCCGTTCGCCGTCGAAACACGACAGATCCGCCACCAGCCCGGTGCGTTCGCTCAACTCCAACAACATCGGTGCGGCGCTTTCGACCAGATGACGCTTGAAGCGTTGCTGACGATCACCGAACAGGCGCTTGGCACACAACCGGTAGCGGCGGTCGCTGAGGCCGCGATAGATCCAGCCCTGTTCCTGCAAGGTCGCGAGCATCCGCGACACCGTGGCCTTGGGCAAAGAGGTCAGATAGTGCAATTCCTCCAGCCCCAACGCCTGATGCTCGCCGAGCAACTCGACGATGGCCAGCGCCCGTTCGACCGAGCGCACGCTGCCGGTGTCTGCCTTGCTGCCCATGTGTTCGCCCTCCATGGATGCGGATGAAAGATCACTTCGTGCAGCAAGATGCGGGCCGCTCAGGCCGATTGCAGGCATGTCGGCGGTCGCCGCTCGACCCAGCGCGTCAGTTGCTCATGAGCATAGGCCAGTTGCAGCACCGCCCGATCCGCCTGGGCCGGGCCGATGATTTGCAGGCCCATCGGCAGCCCGGCCGAGTTGAAACCCACCGGCACGCTGATGCTCGGCAGCCCCGCCAGGGTCGGGCCGATCACCACTTCCATCCAGCGGTGATAGGTGTCCATGGTCTGCCCGCCGACGACTCGCGGCCATGGTTGTTGTGCATCAAAAGGGAACACTTGGGCGGTGGGCAGGAGCAGGAAATCGTAACGCTCGAACAATTCGTTCAACGCGCGATACCACTCGCTGCGAGCGACCGACGCCTGATAGACCTCGGCAGCGGTCAGATGCAGACCGCCCTCGATTTCCCATTGCGCTTCGGGTTTGAGCAACGCCCGTTTTTGCGGATCGGCATACGCCGCGCCGAGGCTGCCCTGCACGAGGAAATGCCGATGTGTGAGCCAGGTCTGCCACAAGCGGTCCATGGAAAAGTCCGGCTGACAGGCCTCGACGTGACAACCCAATGCACTGAAATCCACCAGCGCCGATTCGCACAGGCTCAACACGCCGTCGTCCATCGGCAGATAGCCATTGTAATCACCGAGCCAGCCGAGGCGCACGTCGGTGAAGTCCTGTTGCAGATCCAGCCCGAAATCCCGTGGCTCATCAGCCAGCGACAGCGGCACGCGCGGATCGTAACCAGCCTGAGTCGAGAGTAGCCGTGCAACATCGATGACCGTACGGCCCATCGGCCCTTCGGTGGCCAGTTGCTGGACGAACACTTCCGGCATCGGGCCGTGAGGCACGCGGCCCTGGGACGGGCGGAAGCCGAACACATTGTTGAACGCCGCCGGGTTGCGCAGCGAGCCCATCATGTCGCTGCCATCGGCCACTGGCAGCAGGCGCAGGGCCAGCGCCACCGCCGCCCCGCCGCTGCTGCCGCCGGCAATCAGAGTCGGATCGTAGGCGTTAGTGGTGGTGCCAAACACACTGTTGTAGGTCTGCGAGCCGAGGCCGAATTCCGGGACGTTGCTCTTACCGATGATGATCGCCCCACAACCCCGAACCCGCGCCACGCTGATCGCATCGTGTTCCGGTACTTGCTCGGCGAACAGCGGCGAACCCAGGGTCGTGCGTAACCCGGCGGTGGCCGCCAGATCCTTGATAGCCTGGGGCATGCCGTGCATCCAGCCTCGGGACTCGCCGCGATCCAGTTGCCGGTCGCACTCATCGGCTTCGCGTAGCAGCACGTCTTGCGGGCGCAGCGAGACTAGCGCGTTGACCGCCGGATTGAAGCGATCAATGTGCGTCAGATACGCCTGCATCACCTCGCGGCACGACACCTTGCGGGCATGAATCGCCCGGGACAGCGCATCGGCGTCGAGGGCGACAATCGGATCAATGGCTAACGGACTCACGGTTTCACTCCCAGGTTGAGCGCAACGGATTTCTTCGCACGCGGGGCCTCCTGCAAACAGTAAGTACCGAGCAGGGTCAGCAGGCAAGCGAACAAGACATAGAACGACGGCGCCACCGGGGTGTTCAGTACTTTGGTCAGCCAGGTGACGATCAGCGGCGCGAAACCACCGAACACCATCACCGCCACGTTGTAGGCCACCGACACGCCAGTGGAGCGCACTTCAATCGGAAACTGCTCGGCCAGCGCCGTCGGGGCCGGGCCGAAGAACCCGCCAATCGCCGTGCAAAGCAACAGTTGCATCACCAGCAAGCGCTCGATCGAAGGCGCCGCAGCGACCCACACATACAGCGGATAGACCATGACGAAAAACGCGAGGGTGAACGCCATCAACACCGGCCGCCGACCGAGGCGATCCGACAGTGCGCCGGAGAGCGGAATCACCACGGTCATCAACCCCACCGCGAGCATCTGCACCAGCAGCACCTGATCCAGCGGCAGGCCGAGGTTCTTGTGGGCGAAGGTCGGCATGTTCACCAGCACCACGTAGAACGACACCGTCGCGCCGCACGCCAGGCCCATCGACACCAGCAGGCTGCGGCGATGTTCACGCAACACCTGCCACAGGCCCGGCGCTGCACCTTTGACCTTCTTGCGCGCCTCGAGAAACTCCTCCGGCTCTTCCATGTGCTTGCGGATCCACAAGCCCACCGGGCCGATCAACAGACCGAGCACGAACGGAATCCGCCAGCCCCAACTGTCCAGCGCCTCGGGGGAAAACAGATGTGTGACCAGCGCCACCATCGCTGCGCCGCTGAACACCGCCAGGCATTGCCCGACCAGTTGCCACGAACCGTACAGGCCCTTGCGATGGGCCGGCGCACTCTCCACCAGAAACGCCGTGGCGCTGGCGTATTCACCGCCCGTGGCAAAGCCCTGAAGCATCCGCGCCACCACGATCAGCAACGGCGCGCCCATGCCGATGGCGGCGTAGTTCGGTGCGAACGCGATCAAGGCGATGGAGACGGTCATCAGGCGGATGATCATCTGCATCGCCGCCTTGCGACCTTTGCGGTCGGAGTAGATGCCGAGCAGGATGCCGCCCACCGGGCGCATGAAAAAGCCGACGCCGAAAGTCGCCAGCGCCATCAACAGCGAAGCGTAGTCGTCGTCGGACGGGAAAAACTGCCGGGCGATAATGCTCGCCAGAAAGCCGTAAACGATGAAGTCGTACCATTCCAGGGCGTTGCCGATGACGGCGGCGATCACTTGCCGAGTGCGCGAAACACCGGAGTTCGAAGTCTGCATGGGGATTCTCCAGAAGCTGTTGGTTGACCACGCAGGCACGTGCGCACCTGCGTTCCAGCGGCAGCAAAAAGTGAAGAAATCAGGCCGGCTTGAGCCAGCTCTCGGTGAGCGCACCCCAATACGCCGCGCCGGTCAGCAGAATGTCATCGTTGAAGTCGTAGGCCGGGTTATGCACCATCGGACGCGCCACGCCATTGCCGATGAACAGGTAGGCGCCGGGGCAGCGCTGGAGCATCCAGGCAAAGTCTTCGCTGCCCATCAGTTTCGGTGTGTTGCCATCCACGGCGTCGGCGCCGACCAGTTCGACGCCGACCTGACGGGCGAACTCGGTTTCGGCGGCATGGTTGACCAGCACCGGGTAGGCCGGGCGGTGTTCGATGGTCGAGGTGCAGCCGAAGCTTTCGGCCTGGGCTTCGATGATCGAGCGCACACGGTTAAGGGTCTGCTCGCGGACCTCGGCGTTCAGCGCACGCAGGCTCAGGCGCAGGATGGCTTGCTGCGGAATCACGTTCGCCGCCTCGCCGGCCTGCAACGCACCGACCGTCACCACCGCCGCCTGTTGCGCATCGATGTTGCGCGCGACCACGGTTTGCAAAGCCATGACCACACTGGCCGCCGCGACCAGCGGATCCACCGCCAGATGCGGCATCGAGCCGTGGCCACCGACGCCTTCAATCGTCACCGTGAGCAAATCCTGCGAAGCCATCATCGGCCCTTCGCGAAAGCCCAGATGCCCCGCCGGCAGGCCCGGCATGTTGTGCATGCCGAACAACGCGTCGCACGGGAAGCGTTCGAGCAAACCATCGGCGAGCATCGCTTCGGCCCCGCCCTGCCCCTCTTCGGCGGGCTGGAAAATCAGCGTCAGGGTGCCGTCGAACTGACGGGTCGCCGCCAGATAACGCGCCGCACCGAGCAGCATCGCAGTGTGCCCGTCATGCCCGCAGGCGTGCATGCAGCCTTGATGACGACTGCTGTAGGCAACGCCGGTGTTCTCGATGATCGGCAGCGCATCCATGTCGGCCCGCAGTCCGAGCCTGCGTGAACTGCTGCCGTTGCGCAGCACGCCGACCACGCCGGTCTTGCCGACGCCGGTATGGACTTCATAGCCCCATTCTTCGAGTGACTTAGCGACCAGCGCCGAGGTGCGGCTTTCCTCGAAACCGAGTTCAGGGTGGGCGTGAATGTCTTGGCGGGTGGCGTGCAGGTCGCTGGCCACGTCGTTGAGCCAGGCCAGAATGTGCTGATGTCGGGGCATGACGGTTCTCCTCGCGCGGGTGTTCCCGGTCTTGTTGTTCGGTGTTGTTTCACGACACGTGAACGGCAGGTCGTGCTCACCGCCAGATAACCGCGAGACACGCGAGAGGACAATCGAATGTGGTTCCACAGGGTGGAACCGGATCAGGGTTGCAGGCGACAGCCCTGGCGTTCGCCTTGCCATTGGGCGCTATTGCTGCGCCCCATGCCGCTGGCGGTGACTAGTTTTTGCGTTCGGTCATCGGTCAGTTCGCTGGGCAACCACTGCTTCACGTAACCCCGGCAATACTCGGCATCGTTGTTCATCACGTAGCGGCACGAACAATATTCCTTGGCGGTGTAGGCGCTGATGATGTCGGGGAAGGCCCACAGGTTTTCGCGCTCGTGCCAGCCCCAGCCCAGCAGCACAATCAACAGAATCAGCAGGATGCGTCTGAACAGTTTCATGGCCACACCGCCCCAAGCACACGCTTGAGCAATTCGTTGTGGCGATAGCTGCCGTCGCGGTCATCGGCGTAGCGCACGATCACCAGTTTTTCGCTTGGGATCACGTACAGCGCCTGCCCCCAGTGACCGAGGGCGGCGAAGGTGTCGGGCGGTGCGTCGGGCCATGGCGAGGCGGCTCCATCCGCCGGGCGATTCAGCCACCACTGACCGCCGGGCACGGCTTCGTCCTGATTAGCCTTGTAGCCGGCGAAGGGTTGCCGGTTGAAAGCGACCCAATCTTTGGGCAACAACTGCCGGTCGTTCCAGCGTCCGTCACGTTCCATCAACAGGCCGATTCGCGCCAGATCCCGGGCCGTCAGGTAAGCGTATGAAGACGCGACGAAGGTGCCCGTGGCATCGGTTTCCCATGTGGCATGGCGGATGCCCAAAGGATCGAAAAGTGCCGTCCATGGATAGTCGGGATACCGCTGCGGGCCGACGATGTTTTTCAGTGCCGCCGCCAACAGATTGCTGTCGCCGCTGGAATAGCGGAACGCCTGACCCGCTGGTGCGTAGCTGTCGTGATTGGCGGTGAACGCAGCCATGTCGCGATGACCACGAGTGTAGAGCATCGCCACCACCGAGGATTTCAGCGGGGCGTATTCATAGTCTTCCTGCCAGTCGATACCCGAGGCCCAGTGCAGCAGATCCTTGATCGTGATGGCCGGGTGTTTTTCCAGCGCCGGGTAAAACGTTGCTGCCGGATCATCGAGTTTGAACAAGCCTTCGCCGTACGCCACACCGAGCACCGTGGCCATCAGGCTTTTGCTGATCGACCAGGTCAGGTGCGGGGTGTCGGCGGTGGTTGCGCCGGCGTAGCGTTCGTAGATGAGTTGGCCGTCGCGGATCACCAGCAACGCATCGGTGCGTATGCCCTGGCGGGTGCTTTCATCGCGGGTCGGGAAGGCGTAGGCCTCCAATGTATCGACGGCGGGACCGGTGATTTTCGCGCCGATCGGCCATTGCTCGCCCGGCCATTGTTCGGCCTGAACCGTGAAGCTGATCAGCAGCAGAAACAGGGACAGGCCTTTGAACATGGTGAGGGCTCTTGGGGAGAACCTGCTGAGGGTAGTCAGGGTTGATGACAAATTTGAGATTTTAGCTGCCCATGAGATCGCCATCGCTGGCAAGCCAGCTCCCACAGGGGTAGAGGATTGCCATTGATAGCCTGTACACCAGCGACTGTGTGGGAGCTGGCTTGCCAGCGATGAGGCCGGTCAGTCCACCGCCAGCGCCTTGGCCAGACGTTTGGCCCGCGCGCCAGCCGCCAGTTGCATGACCGACTGATCGCGTTGCCACATCGCTGCCCACTCGGGGTTGCCGTCGCGCAGGGCCTGATCGACTTCCGGTTTGAGCCCGTCGAACTGCGCAAACAATCCGCCGAGCAACACATGCCCCGCCGGATTGTTCGGCGGCTGGCGACTGACTTCCGCGCACCCGGCCAACAGCGCCAGCAAACGCAGTTGCAGAGGCTGCGGCCAGCCGCTGTCCTGACCGATGCCGTACAGCCACGCGGTCATCGCACTCAGCACGTAAACGTCCTCAAGGGTGCGGAACGGTTTGACGTAGGCATCCCAACCGTCCCCGGCGAGCAGTTCACACAGGGCGTCGTCGAGGTACAAGCGGCCATGGCTGATGTCCGGCATCAACGGCAGTGCCGGGAGTTTTTCCACGCGCACACCGGATTCGCCGGGGTACACCACCGCCAGGCTCAGGCGCGGTGATTCGCCGGGTTGTTCACTGCGCGCAGCGATCAGCAGCCAGTCCGCCGCATCGCCGGCAGTGACGAAATCCTTTTGCCCGCTAAGGCGCAGCTCCGTGAGCCGGGTCTGCATGTCCGCCGGTCGCAGGCTGCGCTGTTCGGTCGCACACAACGCGCCAAGACTCGGCGGCGCGCTCGGCCAAAGCATGCGTAACGCCGCCTGATAACCCACCAGAAACGCCAGCCCCGGCGTCGTCATCCGCCGCCCTCCCGCCACCGCCAGTTCGAACGGCGTAACGCTGCCCAGTTGATGCAGCAGCGTGGCGAAACCCTCCGCCAGATCGGCAACGGCGGGCAGGCGTTCGCGACATTCAAGCAGGGTCGACCAGGTCATCAGAGGCTCCTTGTGGGCTGTCATATAAGCATCACCAAACATTCATGGCGATGACACCGGGGCTACATAGCCTGACTTTGCACAACACAGCTGCATAAAGAAAGTCGATCGGCTGTAACCCACGACGGGTTAAAGGCCCGTACGGAGATTCAAATGACTCAGATCGCCCGCATCAGCGACACCGGCAATGAACGCCGTCTGCAAGCCGAACGCCTGATCGGCGCCGAGGCCTTGCAGCAAGCCCAGGCCTTGCGCTTCAACGTGTTCAGCGGCGAGTTCAACGCCAAGCTGAAAGGCGCGGAACTGGGTCTGGACATGGATGACTATGATGTTCACTGCAGCCACATCGGCGTGCGTGACCTGAACACCGGCCGCCTGGTGGCGACCACCCGTTTGCTCGATCACACCGCCGCCAGCAGCCTGGGCAAGTTCTACAGCGAAGAAGAATTCAGCCTGCACGGCCTCGCCGGTCTGCAAGGCCCGATCCTGGAAATCGGCCGCACCTGCGTCGACCCGGCTTACCGCAACGGCGGCACCATCGCCGTGCTCTGGGGCGAACTGGCCGAAGTCCTCAATCAGGGCGGCTACAGCTACCTGATGGGTTGCGCGAGCATCCCGATGCAGGACGGCGGCGTGCAAGCCCACGCGATCATGCAGCGCCTGCGCGAACGTTATCTGTGCACCGAACATTTGCGCGCCGAGCCGAAGAATCCGTTGCCGACGCTGGACATTCCATCGAACGTGATCGCCGAAATGCCACCGCTGCTCAAGGCCTACATGCGCCTGGGTGCGAAGATCTGCGGCGAGCCGTGCTGGGACGAAGACTTCCAGGTCGCCGACGTGTTCATCCTGCTCAAGCGCGACGAACTCTGCCCGCGCTACGCCAAGCACTTCAAGGCGGCTGTGTAATGAGCCGGCTGCGGGTGTACGCGCGGATCGCGCGGGTGCTGCTGGTGGTGACGCTGGGCTTGAGCATGGCCAGTGTCTTCGGGGTTTTCGAGCGCTTGGGTCTGGCCCATTCGATGCAACGCCGGCAGCGCTGGTCGCGGTTTTTCATGGCGCGCCTGAGCAATGCCCTGCCCTTTCGCGTGACCGTCCACGGTGAACTGCCGAAGCAGCCGATGCTGTGGGTCAGCAACCATGTGTCGTGGACAGACATTCCGCTGCTCGGGATGCTTACGCCGCTGTCGTTTTTGTCCAAGGCCGAAGTGCGCACCTGGCCGGTGGCCGGCTGGCTGGCGGCGAAGGCCGGCAGCCTGTTCATCCGTCGCGGTTCGGGCGACAGCCAGTTGATCCGCAAGCAGATGACCCGTCACCTGCAAACCGATCATCCGCTGTTGATGTTCCCGGAAGGCACCACCACCGACGGCCGTTCGCTGCGTACCTTTCATGGTCGTCTGCTGTCGGCGGCGATTGATTCGGAAGTGAAGCTGCAACCGGTGGCGATCCGTTATCTGCGCAATGGCGAGATCGATACGCTGGCACCGTTCATTGGCGACGATGATCTGCTGTCGCACCTGATGCGTCTGTTCAGCAACGATTGCGGCGATGTGGAAGTTCATCTGCTCAAGCCGATTGCCTGCCAGGGTCGGGAACGCGCGGCGCTGGCGTACGAAGCCCAGCAAGCGGTACAAAAAGCGTTGTTCGGCGAGGTGGCCAAACCGGCCGAACCGCGTCGTGCAGGCGAGCTGATCGCTGCCTGATCGTCATCTTCTGCCTACAGCTGTCGGCCTGCAAAGTCCTGCAGCTGTGGGTAGAACAAACGAAAGTCGTCACTGAGCGGTTCATACAGACGCCGCAATTCCTGCATCGCTCCCGCCAGTTCTTCAGGCTTGCTGAGGCGTCGGGAAATCCCGCGCAGCACCTGCTCCAGCACTTCGAATTCCTGATACGAACCCAACCAGTCGTTGGCCACCATGTGCGGGGCGATCTTCGCCAGGCGCTCGGGCAATTGCCGTTCGCTGGACAGCACGCGATAAACGTCGGTGGTGAATTGCCCCAGCGGCCGGTCGGCGTACAGCGCCCAGTCACGGGCCAGGCAATGGTCGAAAAACACGTCGAGGACGATGCCGGCGTAACGGCGGCGAGTCGAGGTAAACCGCGTCAGTGAAGCGTCCACCAACGGATGGCGATCGGTGAACACATCGATCTGACGATGCAAGGCAATCGCCGCTTCGATCTCCGGATCGAACTGCCCTTGCAGCCGTCCTTTGACGAAATCGCCATACAGACTGCCGAGCCATTGACCGGGACGCTGGCCACCGAGGTGCAAATGTGCGAGATAGTTCATGGGCGCAGCTTAGCACCGCGCCCGCGTTTGTTTACACCTCACATATCGTTATAACCCGATATACCGATTTATGCGGTCGTCAGATCGAATTCATATTGGTATATCGCGAAATACCGATTTAAAGTTCGCCTCATCGCGATATAGCGCTACACACATCACGAGCAACCAGCCATGAACATCGACCTCGACGAAATAATAAAAGCCCTGGCACACCCAGTACGGCGAGACATCCTCAACTGGCTGAAAGACCCGAAAGCCCAGTTTCCGGAACAGATCCACAACCACGAGTACGGCATCTGCGCCGGGCAGATCGATCAACGCTGCGGCCTGTCGCAATCGACCGTTTCCGCCCACCTGGCCACCCTGCAACGGGCCGGGCTGATCAGCAGCCAGAAAGCCGGGCAGTGGCACTTTTTCAAACGCAACGAGGACGTGATCCAGGCGTTCCTCAGCACTCTCAGTAAAGAGCTCTGACCCTTAACGTCAGCCAGCCGAAAAGGACTAAATGATGCCCCTCTCGCTTCTCATACTCGCCCTGAGCGCCTTCGCCATCGGCACCACCGAGTTCGTCATCATGGGCCTGCTGCCCGATGTGGCGGCGGATCTCGGTGTGTCGATTCCCGGCGCCGGCTGGCTGGTGACCGGCTACGCCCTGGGCGTGGCGATTGGTGCACCGTTCATGGCAATGGCCACTGCAAAACTGCCGCGCAAGGCTGCACTGGTAACGCTGATGGGCATCTTCATTATCGGCAACCTGCTCTGCGCCATCGCCACTGACTACGAGGTGCTGATGTTCGCCCGAGTCGTCACTGCCCTGTGCCACGGTGCGTTCTTCGGCATCGGCTCGGTGGTCGCGGCCAACCTGGTGGCGCCGAACAAACGCGCCTCGGCCGTGGCCCTGATGTTCACCGGCCTGACCCTGGCCAACGTGCTGGGCGTGCCGCTGGGCACCGCGCTCGGTCAGGAAGCCGGCTGGCGCTCGACCTTCTGGGCAGTGACCGTGATCGGTGTGATCGCGCTGATCGGCCTGATCCGCTTCCTGCCGGCCAAGCGTGACGAAGAAAAACTCGACATGCGCGCCGAACTGGCCGCGCTCAAAGGCGCCGGCATCTGGCTGTCCTTGAGCATGACCGCGTTGTTCGCCGCCTCGGTGTTCACTCTGTTCACTTATGTCGCGCCGCTGCTGGGCGATGTCACTGGCGTTTCGCCTCGTGGCGTGACCTGGACCCTGATGTTGATCGGCCTGGGCCTGACCGTCGGCAACATCATCGGCGGCAAGATGGCCGACAAAGGCCTGGCCGCGACGCTGATCGGCGTGTTCATCGCCATGGCCGTGACCTCCACCGTACTGACCTGGACCAGCGTCGCGCTGATCCCCACCGAAATCACCCTGTTCCTCTGGGCCACCGCGTGTTTCGCCGCCGTGCCGGCCCTGCAGGTGAACGTCGTGACCTACGGCCAGGCCGCACCGAACCTGGTGTCGACCCTGAACATCGGCGCCTTCAACGTCGGCAACGCCCTCGGCGCTTGGGTCGGAGGCAGCGTCATCGCCCACGGCTACGGCCTGACCAGCGTGCCTCTTGCTGCCGCAGCACTCGCGGTCCTGGCCCTGCTGGTGACCCTGATCACATTCCGCCAGAACGGCAATCCCGAACTGGCCACCGCTAACTGATTCACTCACTTACCTCACGAGGGTTGTATCTCATGGCAACAATTTTCGATCCGATCAAACTGGGCGACCTCGAGCTGTCCAACCGCATCATCATGGCGCCGCTGACCCGCTGCCGCGCCGACGAAGGCCGCGTACCAAACGCACTGATGGCCGAGTACTACGTACAACGCGCCTCGGCCGGCCTGATCCTCAGCGAAGCCACTTCGGTGACCCCGATGGGCGTCGGTTACCCGGACACCCCGGGCATCTGGTCCAACGATCAGGTGCGCGGCTGGACCAACGTGACCAAGGCTGTTCACGCGGCCGGCGGCAAGATCGTCCTGCAACTGTGGCACGTTGGCCGGGTCTCCCACCCGTCGTACCTGAACGGCGAAGCGCCAGTTGCACCGAGCGCCATCCAGCCTAAAGGCCACGTCAGCCTGGTTCGCCCGCTGGCCGACTTCCCGACGCCACGCGCGCTGGAAACCGCTGAAATCGCCGACATCGTCGACGCCTACCGCGTCGGCGCAGAAAACGCCAAGGCTGCCGGCTTCGACGGCGTGGAAATCCACGGCGCCAACGGTTACCTGCTCGACCAGTTCCTGCAAAGCAGCACCAACCAGCGCACCGACAACTACGGCGGCTCCCTGGAAAACCGTGCCCGTCTGCTGCTGGAAGTGACCGACGCTGCGATCGAAGTCTGGGGCGCCGGCCGTGTCGGTGTACACCTGGCACCGCGCGCCGACTCCCATGACATGGGCGACGACAACCTGGCCGAAACCTTCACCTACGTCGCCCGCGAACTGGGCAAGCGTGGCATTGCCTTCATCTGCTCCCGCGAGAAAGAAGGCGCCGACAGCCTCGGCCCGCAACTGAAAGAAGCCTTCGGCGGCGCTTACATCGCCAACGAACGCTTCACCAAGGACAGCGCCAACGCGTGGCTGGCCGAGGGCAAGGCTGACGCCGTGGCATTCGGTATCCCGTTCATTGCCAACCCGGACCTGCCGGCACGCTTGAAGGCCGATGCGCCGCTGAACCAACCGCACCCGGAAACCTTCTACGGCAAAGGCGCGGTCGGTTACCTCGACTACCCGACGTTGTAATCGTTAGTCAGCGGCAACTAAAAAGCCCCGACTCGAAAGAGCCGGGGCTTTTTTATTCTCCTTAAACAATGAATAAAAGAAATAAACCATTACACAGCCAACAGGCAAATGATCATTTGCGCTGTTATCTTCACCCACATCAACTCATTACAACCACACAGCGATAGATCTAATCATGGATGATATTGAAGAGCACCTTTCCCACTTTGCAGGCAAAGCGTCCCTAGAAGACATCGAACGGGAAAGAGTCTACTTATCCGGTTTAAGCAAAGAGAGATTCGAAGAAATCAAGGCACATTCCACCTTTGAAAGAGAGTATGAATCAAACTACAAGCAAGCCAAGCAACAGCAATCAGCCCAGTGGGATGCGGTTCGCAAAAAGACCACTGGCACCTATGTCCTGTTCCAGATCCTCAATCGTACCCGCGAAACATTTTCACTGAGCAGTTCGACTTGGGCCAGCGAGTCCGGAAGTTATGACATCCAACCGGCTGGATGCATCATTTTCACATTGCCCGGTAACTTGCTCAAACGCATCAGCAGTGCAAAGACCGGTTATAGAAGCTCACAAATCAATCATCAGTTTACCTACCGCAGCGGCGACTACGCATTTAACTTCTCAACAGCAGCGTACCTCTCCCTCAAGTACGAACCTTTTGCCTTTGGCGATACAACGTCCGTTTCGCGAAGTCATCGCATTCGTTCAATCGGCCAGAAAGAAATGGATTGCGAGTACACACTGGAGCAAAACCAGAGCACGTCCCCTTACAGCTATGCAATTACGATTCTGATCAGCTAGAAACTCAGTTACGACCCTTCTACTCAGGCAGGCGCCCTCGCGAGGATGCCTGCCTTTGCTCAAATTGCAGTGATCACATCACCTCACGATTGAAATACAAAATCCCTACAAAATGCTTAGTTCGCTACGTATAGACTCGCCGCTTGGACCTGATCACTACAGTCCGGTTGACACAGCTTGATCCAGTAACGGATTTTGTTTCATTTGCGCAGGCTGGGGCTCAGGCGCAGCATGTCCAACCCAGTATCGACCCAGCGCTCGGCTTCGGCATGCAGCTCAAAGCTGTCCGGCGCCAGGAGCCATCCATAAAGGAGGCCATCGATATAGGCATGAATACTGATGGCCGCACGGGCAGTGTCGAGATCTTCCGGCAACTGGCCACGATTCACCGCATTACGCAGGGTCAGGCCGATTCGCAGATTGCAATCGAGGCTGGCCGTCCGGCGCTGCTGGCGCAGATCGCACATTTCATCGGTGAACTCGCACTTATGAAACAGAATCTCATTGATACGCCGGGTCTTCGGGTCGAGCGTAACTTGATGAAACAAATGAATCAGCAGCTTGCGCATGCAGCCCAATGGATCGACTTCGTCCTCGCTTTCGCTGGCCTTCGCCAACTCGTCCAGCGGCTCATGCAGCGTATCGAGCATCGCCTGCAACAGGTCGGCCTTGTTGCTGAAGTGCCAGTAAATGGCGCCGCGCGTCACGCCGGCCATCGTCGCGATGTCCGCCAGCGTCGTGCGCGCAACGCCCCGCTCATAAAAAGCTTTCTCGGCCGCTTCGAGTATCTGGCTTCGTGTCTCTTGAGCTTCCTCTTTGGTACGACGGACCATGGCAGTAAAACCTCAAACAGGATGTTTCAGGGATGGCTGAATATCCGCTGAATAAAAAGGGGTGGATCTCTCGCGGATCGACTCCCCCGGCCTACAATTTCAGACCTTGCGACGACTTTTGTAACCAGGTGGGTACGCGGCAAAGGTATTTACAAACAACCATGAACGTAAGTATATTCCTTAGCAAGCTACTTATCCACCCGGTATCATTTTTTTACCCTTCCACACTTCTTGTGCGCTTTTCGCGCGCCTGACCCGAGGATCTTCATGCAATTCAAGCCAGCTGTTACCGCTCTGGTCACTGCCGTCGCCCTGGCATCGCTGCTCAGCGGATGTAAAAAGGAAGAGGCGGCTCCCGCCGCACCACCTCCTCAGGTCGGCGTCGTCACCCTGCAACCACAAGCCTTTACCCTCACGTCGGAACTGCCGGGGCGCACCAGTGCGTTCCGCATCGCTGAAGTCCGTCCGCAGGTCAACGGCATCATTCTCAAGCGCCTGTTCAAGGAAGGCGGCGATGTCAAAGCCGGCCAGCAGCTGTATCAGATCGATCCGTCGGTCTATGAAGCGACCCTGAAAAGCGCCGAAGCCAACCTGCGTTCGACCAAGTCGATCTCCGACCGCTACAAGCAACTGGTCGACGAGCAGGCCGTGAGCCGTCAGGAATACGACACCGCCGTGTCCAACCGCCTGCAATCGGAAGCTTCGCTGCAGAGCGCGCAGATCAACGTGCGTTACACCAAGGTCTACGCGCCGATCTCCGGGCGTATCGGTCGTTCTTCGGTGACCGAAGGCGCACTGGTCAGCAGCGGTCAGACCGATGCGATGGCCGTGATCCAGCAACTGGACCCGATCTACGTCGACGTCACCCAGTCTTCGGTCGAATTGCTGGAGCTGCGTCGCGAACTGGAAAGCGGCCGCCTGCAGAAGGCCGGCGATAACGCCGCTGCGGTCAAGCTGACCCTGGAAGACGGCAGCCAGTACAAACTCGACGGTAAGCTGGAATTCTCCGAAGTGTCGGTCGACCCGACCACGGGTTCCGTGACCCTGCGTGCCGTGTTCCCGAACCCGGATCACACTCTGTTGCCAGGCATGTTCGTTCGCGCCCAGTTGCAGGCCGGTGTCAACGCCGCCGCCATCCTGGCGCCGCAACAAGGCGTGACCCGTGACCTCAAGGGCACGCCGACCGCGCTGGTCGTCGGTGCGGACAACAAGGTCGAACTGCGTCAGCTCAAGGCCAGCCGTACCGTCGGCAGCCAGTGGCTGATCGAAGACGGCCTGAAAGCCGGCGATCGACTGATCACTGAAGGGCTGCAATTCGTCCGTCCTGGTGTTCAGGTCAACCCGACCGAAGCGACCAACGTAGCCAAGAACCCGGCACCCGCCAAGGCAGATGACAAAGCCTACGGCGGCAAAGGGGAGTAACTCATGTCGAAATTTTTTATCGACCGTCCGATTTTCGCCTGGGTAATTGCCCTGGTGATCATGCTGGTCGGGGCACTATCGATCCTCAAGTTGCCGATCAACCAGTACCCGAGCATTGCGCCACCGGCCATTGCGATTTCCGTGACCTACCCGGGTGCTTCGGCACAGACGGTTCAGGACACCGTGGTGCAGGTGATCGAGCAACAGCTCAACGGTATCGACAACCTGCGTTATGTGTCGTCGGAAAGTAACTCCGACGGCAGCATGACCATCACCGCGACCTTCGAGCAAGGCACCAACTCCGACACCGCGCAGGTCCAGGTCCAGAACAAGCTGAACCTGGCCACCCCGCTGTTGCCGCAAGAAGTGCAGCAACAGGGTATCCGCGTGACCAAGGCAGTGAAAAACTTCCTGCTGGTGATCGGCGTGGTATCGCGTGACGGCAGCATGTCCAAGGACGACCTGTCCAACTACATCGTGTCGAACATGCAGGACCCGATCTCGCGGACCGCCGGTGTCGGTGACTTCCAGGTCTTCGGTGCCCAGTACGCGATGCGCATCTGGCTCGACCCGGCCAAGCTGAACAAGTACAACCTGACCCCGGCCGATGTCAGCGCCGCGATCTCGGCGCAGAACGTGCAGATTTCCTCCGGTCAGCTCGGCGGTCTGCCGGCGCTGCCAGGCCAGCAACTGAACGCCACGATCATCGGCAAGACCCGTCTGCAGACTGCCGAGCAGTTCAAGGCGATTCTGCTGAAGGTCAACCAGGATGGCTCGCAAGTGCGTATCGGTGATGTCGCCGACGTCGGTCTGGGCGGTGAAAACTCCAGCATCGCGGCGCAGTTCAACGGCAAACCGGCTTCCGGTCTGGCGGTGAAACTGGCCAACGGTGCCAACGCCCTCGACACCGCCAAAGCTCTGCGCAAGACGATTGACGACCTCAAGCCGTTCTTCCCGCAAGGCATGGAAGTGGTGTTCCCGTACGACACCACTCCGGTGGTGACCGAATCGATCAAGGGTGTAGTTGAAACCCTGGTCGAAGCGATCGTGCTGGTGTTCCTGGTGATGTTCCTGTTCCTGCAGAACTTCCGCGCCACCGTCATCACCACGATGACCGTGCCGGTGGTATTGCTCGGTACGTTCGGCATCCTCGCGGCCGCCGGTTTCAGCATCAACACCCTGACCATGTTCGGTATGGTATTGGCCATCGGCTTGCTGGTGGACGACGCCATCGTCGTGGTGGAGAACGTCGAGCGGGTGATGGCCGAAGAAGGCCTGTCACCGAAGGAGGCGACCAAGAAGTCCATGGGCCAGATCCAGGGCGCACTGGTCGGTATCGCGCTCGTTCTGTCGGCGGTACTGCTGCCGATGGCGTTCTTCAGCGGCTCCACTGGTGTGATCTACAAACAGTTCTCGATCACCATCGTTTCGGCCATGGCCCTGTCGGTCCTGGTCGCGCTGATCTTCACCCCGGCACTCTGCGCCACCATGCTCAAGGCGATTCCGAAAGGCGAGCACGGCATGCCGAAGCGCGGTTTCTTCGGCTGGTTCAACCGCAACTTCGATCGTAGCGTTCGCAGTTACGAGCGCGGTGTCGGCAACATGCTGCAGCGCAAGGCGCCGTATCTGTTGGCCTACCTGTTGATCGTGGTCGGCATGATCTGGCTGTTCACCCGCATTCCGACCGCGTTCCTGCCGGAAGAAGACCAGGGCGTACTGTTCGCCCAGGTACAGACGCCTGCCGGTTCCAGTGCCGAACGCACGCAGGTGGTGATCGATGAAATGCGTACCTACCTGCTGGATAAAGAGTCCAGTTCGGTAGCCTCGGTGTTCACCGTGAACGGCTTCAACTTCGCCGGTCGCGGCCAGAGCTCCGGTCTGGCGTTCATCATGCTCAAGCCATGGCACGAGCGTGACGCGAGCAACAGCGTGTTCGCACTGGCTCAACGCGCCCAGCAGCACTTCTTCACTTTCCGCGATGCGATGGTGTTTGCTTTCGCCCCTCCGGCCGTACTGGAGCTGGGTAACGCCACCGGTTTCGACGTGTTCCTGCAGGACCGCGCCGGTATCGGTCACGACAAACTGATGGAAGCCCGTAACCAGTTCCTCGGCATGGCCGCGCAGAGCAAGGTGCTCTACCAGGTGCGTCCGAACGGTCTGAACGACGAGCCGCAATACCATTTGGAAATCGACGACGAGAAAGCCCAGGCCCTTGGCTTGAGCCTTTCCGACATCAACAGCACCCTGTCGATCTCCTTCGGTAGTAGCTACGTCAACGACTTCATCGACCGCGGTCGTGTGAAGAAGGTTTATGTGCAAGGCCAGCCTGGCTCGCGCATGAGCCCGGAAGACCTGAAGAAGTGGTACGTGCGCAACAGCGCGGGCACCATGGTTCCGTTCTCCGCGTTCGCCAAGGGCGAGTGGATCTACGGTTCGCCAAAACTGGCGCGCTACAACGGTGTAGAAGCGATGGAGATCCTCGGTTCTCCGGCGCCGGGCTACTCGACCGGTGAAGCGATGGCCGAAGTCGAAGCGATTGCCGCCAAGCTGCCGCCAGGTGTCGGTATCTCCTGGACCGGTCTGTCCTACGAGGAACGTCTGTCCGGCTCGCAAGCGCCAGCGCTGTACGCTCTGTCGCTGCTGATGGTGTTCCTGTGCCTCGCCGCGCTGTATGAAAGCTGGTCGATTCCGATCGCGGTCATGCTCGTGGTGCCTCTGGGGATCATCGGTGCGCTGATGGCTACCAGCCTGCGGGGTCTGTCGAACGACGTGTACTTCCAGGTGGGTCTGTTGACGACCATCGGTCTGGCAGCTAAAAACGCCATTCTGATCGTTGAATTTGCCAAGGAGCTGCACGAGCAAGGGCGCAGTCTGCGCGATGCGGCGATCGAAGCCTGCCGCATGCGTCTGCGACCGATCATCATGACGTCGCTGGCTTTCGTCCTCGGTGTTGTACCGTTGGCGATCTCGACCGGCGCAGGCTCGGGCAGTCAACACGCGATCGGTACAGGCGTAATTGGCGGTATGCTCACGGCCACGATCCTGGCGATCTTCTGGGTCCCACTGTTCTTCGTCACTGTGTCGTCCTTGGGCCAGCGCAAAAACGCCGGCAAGGATGACGCCATAGAAACTCCTAAAGAGGCTGGCCAATGAGCAAGTCGCTACTCTCCATCGCAGTCGCCGCCTTCGTGCTGAGCGGTTGCTCGCTGATACCGGATTATC
The DNA here is from genome assembly GCF_023375815.1 of Pseudomonas sp. HS6. Classification (NCBI taxonomy): domain Bacteria; kingdom Pseudomonadati; phylum Pseudomonadota; class Gammaproteobacteria; order Pseudomonadales; family Pseudomonadaceae; genus Pseudomonas; species Pseudomonas sp. HS6. The sequence goes on from NZ_CP067412.1 coordinate 185,874, forward strand.
AGCAGCCGCAAGCACCGGTGGCCGCGCAATTCCCGCAGGGCCCGGCGTACTCGCCGGCCCAGGCACCGGCGCAGGCCGCTGCCGAGCAAGGCTGGAAGCAGTTTTTCCATGACCCTGCCCTGCAACAGCTGATCCAGGTCGCCCTGGAAAACAACCGCGACCTGCGTGTCGCGGCGTTGAACATCGACGCCTACGCGGCTCAGTACCGCATCCAGCGTGCCGACCTGTTCCCGGCCGTTTCGGCCAATGCCAGCGGCAGCCGTCAGCGGGTTCCGGCCCGTGCGTCGCAGACCGGTGAAGCGAGCATCACCAGTTCCTACACCGCCACCGTCGGCATCAGCGCCTACGAGCTCGACCTGTTCGGTCGGGTTCGCAGCCTGAGCGAACAAGCGCTGCAACAATACTTCGCCACCGAAGAAGCGCGCCGCAGCACCCAGATCAGCCTGGTGGCCAGCGTGGCCAATGCCTACCTGACCTGGCAGGCCGACAAGGAACTGCTGAAGCTGACTCAGGACACCCTCGGTGCCTTCGAGGAAAGCTACAAGCTGACCAGCCGCAGCAACGAGGTCGGTGTGGCCTCGGCGCTGGACCTGGCGCAGTCGCGCACCTCGGTCGAGAACGCTCGTGCACAACTGGCGCGCTACACCCGCCAGGTCGCTCAGGACGAAAACAGCCTGACCCTGCTGCTCGGCACCGGCGTGCCGGCCAACCTGCAAGCGGCCAAACCGCTGGCCGACGACCTGCTCAGCGATGTGCCGGCCGGTTTGCCGTCGGATCTGCTGCAACGTCGTCCGGACATCCTTCAGGCCGAGTACAACCTGAAGGCCGCCAACGCCAACATCGGCGCGGCCCGTGCAGCGTTCTTCCCGAGCATCAGCCTGACCGCCAACGCGGGCAGCCTGAGCCCGGACCTGTCCGGCCTGTTCAAGGGTGGTTCGGGCACGTGGCTGTTCCAGCCGCAGATCAACCTGCCGATCTTCAACGCCGGCAGCCTGCGCGCCAGCCTCGACTACGCCAAGATCCAGAAAGACATCGGCGTGGCGAACTACGAGAAGTCCATTCAAACGGCCTTCCAGGAAGTCGCCGATGGCCTGGCCGCGCGCCAGACCTACACCGAGCAGTTGCAGGCGCAGCGTGACTTCGTTCAGGCCAACCAGGACTACTACCGTCTGGCCGAGCGTCGCTACCGCATTGGCGTCGACAGCAACCTGACCTTCCTCGATGCCCAGCGTCAGCTGTTCAGCGCCCAACAGGCCCTGATCACCGACCGCCTCGCGCAGCTGACCAGTGCGGTCAACCTGTACAAGGCCCTGGGCGGTGGCTGGAATGCGCAAACCGCGCAGAACGAGCCGCTGAAAGAAGAAGCGCCAAAGATGAAGTTGTTCTGATCATCCGGTGAACACAAGGAGCCCGCCGATTGGCGGGCTTTTTGTTGCCTGCATATCTTACGTTCGATAATCGCCCAGAACCCGCTTTCAGCGATTGAACCGCGCCACTCCCGCCCCGCACCATTCGAGCCACAAAACCAATAACAACAGGTTCGACACCATGCTCCAGCACCCTGCCCCGCCCGGCTGATCAACACCGCTCTCCCCCAAATTCGCCATTCCATGCCTGCCTCGAAAACGGCAGTAACGGACTTCGTTCGACCCAAAAAAAATAACAAGAGATTCTGCGATGACCCAACCCACTGCGCCGCATGTATTTCCCGGCCTGATCGCCCTCGCACTGGTCGGCGCCGCTTTGCCCGTCGCGGCCGAAGAGGCCGGTTTCATCGAAGGGGCCAAGGCCGATCTGAACCTGCGCAACTTCTACATCAACCGCAATTTCACCAATCCGACCAAGGCCCAGGGCATGGCGCAGGAGTGGACGCAGAACTTCATCCTCGACGCCAAATCCGGTTTCACCCAGGGCACCGTCGGTTTCGGCATGGACGTATTGGGGTTGTACTCGGTGAAACTCGATGGCGGCAAAGGCACCGGCGGTACCCAGGCGTTGCCGCTGGATCATGACGGTCACCCGGCGGACAACTTCGGCCGCACCAACGTGGCGTTCAAGGCCAAACTGTCGCAGACCGAAATCAAGGTCGGCGAATGGATGCCGGTGCTGCCGATCCTGCGTTCGGACGACGGCCGCTCGCTGCCGCAGACCTTTCGCGGCGGGCAGATCACCTCGAAGGAAATCGCCGGCCTGACCCTGTACGGCGGCCAGTTCCGCGCCAACAGTCCCCGTGATGACAGCAGCATGAGCGACATGTCGATGTTCGGCAAAGCGGCGTTCACCTCCGACCGCTTCAACTTTCAGGGCGGCGAATACGCGTTCAATGACAAGCGCACGCAGATCGGCCTGTGGAACGCCGAACTCAAGGACATCTACAGCCAGCAGTACGTCAATCTGACCCACAGCCAGCCGCTGGGCGACTGGACCCTGGGCGCCAACCTCGGTTTCTTCTACGGCAAGGACGACGGCAGCGCCCGGGCCGGCGAGCTCGACAACAAGACCTGGTCGGGGATGTTCTCTGCGCGATACGGCGGCAACACTTTCTACGTCGGCCTGCAAAAACTCACGGGCGACAGCGCCTGGATGCGCGTCAACGGCACCAGCGGCGGCACCCTCGCCAACGACAGCTACAACTCAAGCTACGACAACGCCCAGGAACGTTCCTGGCAACTGCGCCACGACTACAACTTCGCCGCCCTCGGCGTTCCCGGCCTGACCCTGATGAACCGCTACATCAGCGGCGACAACGTCCACACCGGTACGATCACCGATGGCAAGGAATGGGGCCGCGAATCGGAACTGGGCTACACCGTGCAGAGCGGCACGCTCAAGAACCTGAACGTCAGATGGCGCAACTCGACCATGCGCCGCGACTTCAGCAACAACGAGTTCGACGAGAACCGGTTGATCATCAGTTACCCGATCAGCCTGCTCTAGGTCGCTGTGCCATCCGTCAGGATTAATGGCACGTCGCCAGCCGTCGAGTAGAGTGGATCCACCTGAAGGACTCAGGTGCTCCACCCTTCCTGCTTCCGTTATCTGTTGATGTCGGTCCTCAAGACTTGGCCAGGTTGTCATCGGAAGACCCTGCTGATCACTGGAGGACGACCTCATGATCACCCGACTCAAATCGGCTCCCGACTGGGATGCCAAGGCCTACCAGCAGTTTTCCCGTCTCAGGCAGCGCCCGGTCCATGAATTGCTCGACCGCGTCGAACTGCACAATCCCCAGCGTATTTATGACCTCGGCTGCGGCACTGGCATCGCCACGCAACTGTTGGCCGAACGCTGGCCTCGTGCACAGCTCGCGGGTATCGACAGCTCAGAGAAAATGCTCGATGAAGCCCGCAGTCTGCCAATCAAGGCATCGTGGCAACAATGCGATCTGCTCGACTGGCAGCCGGAGCAACGGGCGGATCTATTGCTGGCGGCCGCCGTGCTGCATTTCATCGACGATCATGCGCACTTGCTGCCGCACCTGCTTGGCCAGCTCAATCCCGGCGGCTGCCTGGCCGCGCACATGCCCGACTGGCGCGATGCGCTGTGGTATCAACTGACGCTCGAGACCCTCGACGATGCCGGAGGCAAACCCTTGGGCAGCACTCAACTGCGCCAGCGCATGGCGGCGCGACCGTTGTTGTCACTGGAGGGTTACTACCGTTTGCTGGCACCGCTGACCACTTCGCTGGATATCTGGGAGACCGAGCAATTGCAGGTGGTTGACGGCAAGTCGCCGATTTATGACTGGGTGAAGGTGTCGGCGCTGCGGCCGGTGATGCAGGGACTGACCTCAGAGGAACAGGCGCGCTTCATTTATCACTACCTGATGCGGGTGCAGGCGCATTATCCGCAGGAGGACGACGGGCATACGTTGTTTCCGTTCAAGCGGATTTTCATTGTTGCCAAGGTGTGAAGCTCAAAGGATCGCAGCCTTCAACAGGCTGCGACTCTTCAAATTCGGCAGTTACTCGCGTGACTCGGTACCCAACTCATCCCACACCGACTCGGCCAGATGAAACGTCGCATTCGCCGCCGGAATCCCGCAGTAGATCGCGCTCTGCATGATCACTTCCTTGATCTCGCCCCGGCTCACGCCATTGTTGGCCGCTGCGCGCAGATGCAACTTGAGTTCGCCTTCGCGGTTCATGCCGATCAGCATGGCGATGGTGATCAGGCTGCGGGTGTGGCGCGGCAGGCCCGGACGGGTCCAGATGTCGCCCCAGGCGTGACGGGTAATCATCTCCTGGAACTCCGAGTTGAACTCGGTCAGCGTGGTCAGGCTGCGATCGACATGAGCGTCGCCGAGCACCGCGCGGCGCACTTGCATGCCGTCGTCATAACGTTGTTTCTCGTCCACGGAAATCCCCTCAAGCGGCCAGCAGAAATGTCAGCACGCGGTCGCTGAACGCGTCGCCGGCCTGAACGTTGGAAAGGTGTGCGGCATAGAACTCGGCGTACTCGGCGCCGTGCACATGCTCCTGAATGAAATGCCCGCCGGACGGCGGCGTCACCGCATCTTCCGTACCGGCGATCACCAGCAGCGGCGCCTTGATCGACGCCAGTTGATCACGGAAATCCGCATCGCGCACCGCCGCACAATTAGCGGCGTAACCTTCAGGATTGGTCGCGGCCAGCATGTCGGTGATCTGCTTGGCCGCTGCCGGATGGGCGGCGGAAAAGTCCGGGGTAAACCAACGGGCAATCGACGCATCACGCAAGGCGACCATCGCCGCCGGGCCGTCGCGCAGCACGGTTTCAATGCGCGGATTCCACACCGACGGGTCGCCGATTTTCGCCGCCGTATTGCAGACGATCAGTTTGTTCAGCCGCTGGCCGGCGTTGATACCCAGCCACTGGCCGATCAAGCCGCCCATCGACAGACCGCAGAAATGCGCACGTTCAATGTGCAGCGCATCCAGCAGTGCCAGCACGTCGTGGCCCAGTTGCTCGATGCTGTAAGGGCCCGGCGTCACCAGCGACTGGCCGTGACCGCGAGTGTCGAAACGCAGCACGCGAAAGTGCTCGGTGAACGCCGGCATCTGGGCGTCCCACATGTGCAGGTCGGTGCCCAACGAGTTGGACAGCACCAGCAGCGGCGCATCGGCCGGGCCTTCCAATGAGTAATGCAGGTCGCCATCGGCGAGTTGAACGAAAGCCACAGCCCTCTCCTTTCAGTCAGACAATGCGTTGTGTTCGGCCACCGCACGCTCGACCCAGGTCTGCGCCTGACCGAGGTAATGGGCGGGATCGAGCAGATGATCCAGTTCGGTTGCGCTGAGTTCGACGGTCACTTGCGGTTCTTCACCGAGTACCGCACGCAGGTGGCGTTGCTCGGCCACCGCCCGCTTGCAGCATTGTTCGAGCAGATGATGCGCAGCGTCGCGGCCGACCCGTTGCGCGAGGACGATGCTCACCGCCTCGGCCAGCACCAGACCTTGGGTCAATTCCAGGTTGCGGGCCATGCGCGCCGCATCGACCTCCAGACCGTCGGTCAGCAATCGCGCCTGTTGCAGAGCGCCCGACACCAGGCAGCAGATGTCCGGCAGGGTTTCCCATTCGGCATGCCACAAGCCGAGGCTGCGCTCGTGTTCCTGGGGCATGGCGCTGAACAGCGTCGAGACCAGCCCCGGCACGCGGGTCGCCGCACCGATCAACACCGCCGCACCCACCGGGTTGCGTTTGTGCGGCATGGTCGAGGAACCGCCCTTGCCCGGCGCCGAAGGTTCGAACACTTCCGCCGCTTCGGTCTGCATCAACAGGCTGATGTCGCGACCGAGTTTGCCGAGGCTGCCGGCGATCAGACCGAGCACTGCACCGAACTCGACGATGCGATCACGCTGGGTGTGCCACGGTTGTTCCGGCAGGGTCAGTTGCAGTTCTTCAGCCAGTGCACGAGCAATCGGCATCGCTTGTTCGCCAAGCGCCGCAAGGGTGCCGGACGCGCCACCGAATTGCAGCACCAGCAGGCGCGGCTTGAGTTCGCGCAGACGCTGACGGCTGCGGGTCACGGCACCAAGCCAGCCGGCGATCTTCATGCCGAGGGTCACTGGTGTCGCGTGCTGCAGCCAGGTGCGCCCGGCCAGCGGCGTCGCGGCGTGGTGTTGCGCCTGAATGGCGAGGGATTCAGCCAGTTGCGCCAACTCACCTTCAATCAATTCCAGCGCCTGACGCAATTGCAGCACCAGCCCGGAATCCATCACGTCCTGGCTAGTGGCGCCCAGATGCACATAGCGCTCGGCCTCGACATCGGTGGCGGCAATCTGTTTGCCCAAGGCCTTGACCAGCGGAATCGCCGAATTGCCCGCCGTGGCGATGGCTTCACCCAACGCGGCGAAATCGAACAGTCCGGCGCGGCAGGCGTTTTCGATGGATGCCACAGCACTCGCCGGAATCACCCCGACCCGCGCTTCGGCCCGGGCCAGCGCCGCTTCGAAGTCGAGCATCGCCTGCACCCGGCCCTGATCGCAGAACACGTCGCGCATATCGCGGGCAGTGAAATAGGCATCGAACAATTGATTGCCCGGTCGCTGAGTCATAAACAGTCCTTGCCGGCGCGGGCCTTGATGGCCCGCGCGCATTGGTTCAAAGGTCGTGGTGCAAATACGCGGCCTGTTTCGGCAGGCGCAGGCTGAACAGGAACGCTACGGCCATCATCACCGTGACGTACCAATAGAAAGCGTTTTCCATGCCTCCGGCCTTGAGGCTCAGAGCCACATATTCCGCCGAACCGCCGAAGATCGCATTGGCCACCGCATAGGCCAGGCCGACGCCAAGAGCGCGGACTTCCGGCGGGAACATTTCGGCTTTCACCAGGCCGCTGATCGAGGTGTAGAAACTGACGATCGCCAGCGCCACAGTGATCAACACAAAGGCCAGGAACGGGCTGCTGACGCTTTTCAGGCTCAACAGGATCGGCACGGTGAACAGCGTACCGAGGGCGCCGAACCAGAGCATCGAATTACGCCGGCCGATCTTGTCGGCGAGCATGCCGAACAGCGGCTGCATGCACATATATAAGAAGAGCGCGCCGGTCATGATGAAGCTCGCGGTCTTGGCGTGCATGCCGGCGGTATTCACCAGGTACTTCTGCATGTACGTGGTGAAGGTATAGAAAATCAGCGATCCACCGGCGGTGTAACCCAGCACGGTGATAAACGCGGCTTTGTGATCGCGGAACAGCGCACTGATACTGCCGGCGTCTTTGTGCGCGCGCGTTTCCTTGTTGGTGGTTTCTTTCAGCGTACGACGCAGGAACAACGAAATAAGCGCCGCCACCGCCCCGACCACAAACGGAATCCGCCAGCCGTAGGCGCGCAGTTCATCTTCAGAGAGAAACTGTTGCAGGATCACCACCACCAGCACCGCCAGCAGTTGACCACCAATCAGGGTTACGTACTGGAACGAGGCGAAGAAACCGCGCTGGCCCTTGAGCGCGACTTCGCTCATGTAAGTCGCTGTGGTGCCGTACTCACCGCCCACCGACAAGCCCTGCAACAGACGCGCGAACAGCAACAGCACCGGCGCCCAGACGCCGATGCTGTTGTAGGTCGGCAGACAGGCGATGAGCAACGAGCCGAAGCACATCATCAGAATCGAGATCAGCATCGAATTCTTGCGCCCGTGCTTGTCCGCCACCCGGCCGAAGATCCAGCCGCCGATCGGTCGCATCAGGAACCCGGCGGCGAACACGCCTGCGGTGTTGACCAACTGCACCGTGGGGTTGTCCGAGGGGAAAAACGCCGGGGCGAAATAGATCGCGCAGAATGCGTAGACGTAGAAGTCGAACCATTCGACCAGATTGCCGGACGAGGCGCCGACAATGGCAAAGATGCGCTTGCTGCGCTCCTCGCCGGTGTAATGAGAGGTGGTGGTTGTCATTGTTTTTCACTCGATAGGGACAGTGAGAGTCTAGACACACTTCGCAACAGTCCCGTTCCACAGATACCAAGGTGATGCAGATCCCTGTGGGAGCGAGCTTGCTCGCGATGGCGTCTTGTCAGGCTACAACGATGGAGACTGACACACCGCTTTCGCGAGCAAGCTCGCTCCCACAGGGATTCGTGGTGTTCTTTCAGTAATCGAAGAACACGGTTTCCGCGTCAGTGCCCTGCAGGATCACATTCCACTGATAAACGCCCGCCGCATCCGGCTTGGCCAGCAACGTGGTGCGGCGCTCGGCCGGTACGCATTCGAGCAGCGGATCATTCACGTTCGCCGGATCGCCCTCGAAATAAATCCGCGTCAGCAAGTGCTTCACCAACCCGCGCGCGAACACCAGCACCACCAAGTGCGGCGCCTGGGTCGAGCCTTTCAGGCCTTCGACCGTGCCCGGTTTGATCGTGGTGAAACGGAAGCGCCCTTCGGCGTCTACCGGCACCCGGCCGAAACCTTCGAAATTAGGGTCGAGCGGCTTGGCCTGCTCGTCTTCCGGGTGGTCATATTTGCCGGCGGCGTTGGCCTGCCAGACTTCGAGCATGGCGTCGTTGACGACATCGCCGTTACCGTCCACCACTTGCCCGGTGATCGCCACGCGCTGGCCAAGGGTCAGTTCGTTGGCGAGGTTCTCGCGATTCAGCCAGGTCAGGCCGATGTGGTAATACGGCCCGACGGTGTGGGACGTGGTCGCAGTCAGGGTCATCTCATTTCTCCATCGGCGTGGCTTCGCGGCCGCGCAGCACGATGTCCCAGCGATAAGCGAGGGCGTAGGACGGAATGGTTTTTTCCAGATCGAAAGCAGCGATCAGGCGTTCCTTGGCCGAGGTGTCCGGCACGCAGTTGTAGATCGGGTCATACGGAAGCAGCGGATCGCCCGGGAAGTACATTTGCGTGACCAGACGCGTCAGGATGCTCGGCCCGAACAGCGAAAAATGCACGTGGGCCGGGCGCCAGGCGTTGTGGTGGTTGCCCCACGGATAGGCGCCGGGCTTGATGGTCTGGAACTGATACCAGCCATCGGCGTCGGTCACGGTGCGGCCAGTGCCAGTGAAGTTCGGGTCCAGCGGTGCGTCGTGCAGGTCGCGGGCGTGGTTGTAGCGGCCGGCAGCGTTGGCCTGCCAGATCTCCACCAGAATCCCCGGCACCGGCAGGCCGTCTTCATCGAGCACACGCCCGTGAATGATGATCCGCTCACCCAGCGGCTCACCCTGATGCTGGGCGGTCAGATCGTTATCAGTGTCGCCCACTCGCTCGGCACCGATGGTCGGGCCAGTGATTTCCGACAACGAGTGAGGCAGAAACACCAACGGCTTGGACGGCGAGCGCAGATTGGTGGATTGATAATTCGGGTGCAGGTACGGCGGCTGGGTGCCTTCCTGCGGGCGGCGGTAACCAGGCTTGTCAGTCATTTCGCTTTCCTCTGTTCTTGTTCGTCACGGCTTGCGTCAGACGCGTTCGATGGCCAGGGCCAGACCCTGACCGACACCGACGCACATGGTTGCCAGACCTTTCTTGCCACCGGTCTTTTCCAGCTGATGCAGGGCGGTCAGCACCAGGCGCGCGCCGCTCATACCCAACGGATGGCCGAGGGCAATCGCGCCGCCGTTCGGGTTGACCTGGGCCGCGTCGTCCGCCAGCCCCAGTTCGCGCAGCACCGCCAAGCCTTGGCTGGCAAACGCTTCGTTGAGTTCGATCACATCGAAATCGCTGACCGCCACGCCGAGGCGCTCGGTGAGTTTGCGCACCGCTGGCACCGGGCCAATGCCCATCACCCGTGGTGCAACCCCGGCGCTGGCCATCCCCAGCACTTTGGCGCGGGCGGTCAAACCGTGTTTTTTCACCGCTTCGGCCGAGGCCAGAATCAGCGCGGCGGCCCCGTCATTCACGCCCGAAGCGTTGCCAGCGGTGACGGTCTTGTCCGGGCCGTTGACCGGTTTCAATTTGGTCAGGGCTTCAAGCGTGGTGTCGGCGCGAGGATGTTCGTCCTGGCTGACTACGGTTTCGCCCTTCTTGTGGGCGATCCGCACTTCGACGATTTCCTCGGCGAAGTAGCCGGCAGCCTGAGCGGCGGCAGTACGTTGCTGACTGCGCAGGGCGAAAGCGTCCTGATCCTCGCGGGAAATTTCGTAATCGTCGGCGACGTTATCGGCGGTCTGCGGCATCGCATCGACGCCGTACTGGGCCTTCATCAAAGGGTTGATGAAACGCCAGCCGATGGTGGTGTCTTCCAGTTTCATGTTGCGCGAGAACGCGGCGTCAGCCTTGCCCATCACGAACGGCGCGCGGGACATCGACTCGACGCCGCCGGCAATCGCCAGCTCCATTTCACCGCTGGCGATGGCGCGGAACGCCGTGCCGATGGCGTCCATGCCCGACGCGCAAAGGCGATTGAGGGTGACGCCCGGAACGCTGTCCGGCAGACCGGCCAGCAGCAGCGCCATGCGCGCGACGTTGCGGTTGTCTTCGCCGGCCTGGTTGGCGCAGCCGAGGAACACCTCATCGATGGCGCTCCAGTCCACCGACGGATTGCGTTCCATCAGGGCCTTGATCGGCACAGCGGCCAGATCATCAGCGCGAACCGCCGCCAGACCACCACCGAATCGACCGATGGGCGTACGGATCGCATCGCAGATATAAACATCACGCATCATGCTTCTCCCGGTGCCTGGCCATGGGCTGCTGCAGTACGCGCTTCGAGATCACGCAGGGCGGTCAGCTCGACTTCGGTGGGTTCGGCGCTGGTGGCAACGCTGTCGGCAAAACGGATCGCCCAACCGGTGGCGGCGACCACTTGCTCGCGGGTCACGCCCGGGTGCAGTGCGGTGACCACGAATTCGTGGGTGCCCTCTTCCGGCTCCATGATGCACAGGTCGGTGATAATCCCGACCGGGCCGGCGCCCGGCAGGCCCAGCCGTTTGCGCGAATCGCCGCCCTCGCCATGGCCGACCGAAGTAATGAAATCGAGCTTGTCGACAAACGAACGCGCCGACTGTTTAAGGATGATCAGCACGCTTTTCGCGGAACCGGCGATCTCCGGCGCACCACCGGCACCCGGCAAGCGCACTTTCGGCTGGTGGTAATCACCGACCACCGTGGTGTTGATGTTGCCGAAACGGTCGACCTGCGCCGCACCGAGAAAACCGACATCGATGCGTCCGCCCTGCAGCCAGTAGCGAAAAATCTCACCGGTCGGGACGACAGTGTCTGCGGTTTCTGCCAGTTCGCCGTCACCGATGGACAGTGGCAATACGCTGGGTTTGGCGCCGATCGGGCCGGACTCGTAGATCAGCACCACGTCCGGCGACGAGGTCAGGCGAGCCAGGTTGGCGGCTTTCGACGGCAGGCCGATGCCGACGAAGCACACCGAGCCGTTCTTCAGGCGACGGGCCGCAGCGACGGTCATCATTTCATTGGTGGTGTAAGTCATTACTTGGCCTCCGAAGCAGCGGCCAACTTGGCCTGAAACTCGCTGAAGTCAGCGCAGCCATGGATGTATTCGTTGATCCACGCGGTAAACGTCTCACGGTCGCGGGCGATCGGATCCCACGCCTGATAGAAACGGTTGTCACGTTCGGTATAACCGTGGGCATAGGACGGATGCGCGCCACCGGGTACGTGGCAGACCGCGCTCAAGGCCCAGGTCGGCAGCACGCAGGCGTTCATCGGCGCATTGAGGTTGTCGACGATTTCTTCGACGGTGACGATGCAACGCTTGGCGGCCAGTGCGGCTTCTTTCTGCACGCCGAGGATGCCCCACAACAGCACGTTGCCCTGACGGTCGGCTTTCTGGGCGTGGATCACGGTCACGTCCGGGCGCACCGATGGCACCGCTGCCAGCACTTCACCGGTGAACGGGCACGTCACGGATTTGATCAGCGGGTTGACCTTCGGCAAGTCGGAACCGGCGTAGGCCCGCAGTACCGCAAACGGTAGGCCGGAGGCGCCGGCGACGTAGGCATTGGCCAGGTCGGCGTGGCTGTGTTCTTCGATTTCCAGCGCGTGTGGCCATTGTTTCTCGACCGCGTCGCGCAGACGGTGCAGCGAACCCACGCCAGGATTGCCGCCCCAGGAGAAAATCAACTTGCGTGCACAGCCGGCGCCAATCAGTTGGTCATAGATCAGGTCAGGCGTCATCCGCACCAGGGTCAGATCTTTCTTGCCCTGACGAATGATTTCATGACCCGCCGCCGTAGGGATCAAGTGAGTGAAGCCTTCGAGCGCGACGGTGTCGCCGTCGTTGACGAATTGCTTCACCGCGTCGTGCAGCGAAAGGATCTCAGCCATGGAGCGGGCTCCTGTTTTTTGTAGTGGATCGCCAGTGATAAAAAGGCGCGAGGTTGTGCGCCGGAGTCACTGAAGATTAAGCCGCTGATTTTCGCCAAACAATCCGATAATCGACTGAGTGTTCGTTTATCGAACAGATTGTTATCAACCTATCGATCCTGCGGTGAACGTCAGGTCGCGTCCGCGTGACTGACCAAGCCCTTGATCACCACCGCTGCCGTAGCCAGCCCGGCCGGAATCACCAGCGCCGTCAGCACCTGTTCGAAATTCCAGCCCAGGCCCAGCAGGGTCGCGCCCATCCACGCCCCGAGAATCGCGCCGAAACGGCCGATCCCGAGCATCCACGACACACCGGTCGCCCGACCCTGAGTCGGGTAAAACCGCGCCGCCAGCGACGGCATCGCTGATTGCGCGCCGTTGACGCACATGCCCGCTACCAGCACCAGCGTCGCCAGCAGCGTGATGTTGCCCAGGCTCTGCCCGACCGCGTAGGCAAACACCCCGGCCAGCAGGTAGAAAATGCCGATGACCTTGTGCGGATTGAAGCGGTCCATCGCCCAGCCTACGCCGACCGCGCTCAACACCCCGCCGAACTGGAACAACGCGCCGATGAACGCCGCCTGCTCCATGCTCGCGCCGCTGTCGCGCATCAGGGTCGGCAGCCAACTGGTCAGCAGGTAAACGATCACCAGGCCCATGAAGTAGGTCAGCCATAGCAACAACGTGCCGGTGCTGTAAGTGCCGGAGAAAATCACTGCGAACACGTTGCGCGCTTTGACGGTTTTCTGTTCCGGGACGCTGAAACTCGCCGCTTGGGCAACGACGGCCGGATCGATCGGCGCGAGGGTCTTGCGGACTTTGTCGGTGCCACGATTGCGCACCACCAGATAACGTGCCGATTCCGGCAGCCAGAGCAGCAACACCACGGCGAGGATCAGCGGCAGAATCCCGCCGATCAGCAACAGGCTGTGCCAGCCAAACGCCGGAATCAACTTGGCCGAGATAAATCCGCCACCGGCCATGCCCAGGTTGAAACCGCAAAACATGCTGGTCACCAGCAGCGACTTTTTGCGCTCCGGGGTGTATTCCGACAGCAGCGTGGTGGCGTTCGGCATGCCGGCACCCAGTCCAAGACCGGTGAGGAAACGCAGCACCAGCAATTGCTCGACGTTGGTGGCGTAGGCCGACGCCAGGCTGAACGCACCGAACAGAAATACCGCCCCGACCAGTACGACTTTTCGCCCGAAGCGGTCAGCCAATGGCCCGGAGCCCAGTGCCCCAAAGACCATGCCGATCAACGCGGCGCTCATCACCGGGCCGAGGCTGGCGCGGTCGATGCCCCAGTCCTGGGACAGGGCCGGTGCGATGAAACCCATGGCAGCGGTATCGAGGCCATCGAGAAACACAATCAGAAAACACAGAATCACCACGCGCCACTGATAGCGCGAGATCGGTTGGGCGTTGATGAAGGACTGCACGTCAAGGCAGTTACCCACAGCGGACTGAGGCTGGTTCATTATTTTTATTCCACGCAAAAAACGCAGTCGAACGGCGACCGGCCAAAGACTGGCACGGACACAAGCATAGGGAGGGAATCAGGCGTTGCGCTAAAACCGGCAACAGGAACGGAAGCGGCGACAGTCGGGGAACGTGCGCATGGGAAGTTGCCTCTTGTCATTATTATGGGAGTCGACGATCCGGCGGGCTCATTCACAACAGCGCCGGATGACGCTGCCGCGACATTAATGATCCGGGGGTTTTAGCGTCAATTCGATAAACGCAACTCTGTGCGTTTATCGAACAGCTTCATCAGGCAAACAACTGCGCGCTCAGGTCCCGGCTTGCACTCAACAGGCCCGGCAAAAAGCGCTGCTCAAGCTCGGTGCGGCTGACGCGACCGGCGTGGGTGCTGACGTTAAGCGCGGCCACCACCTGGCCGGAGGCGTCATACACCGGCACCGCAATCGAGCGCAGACCTTGTTCCAGTTCCTGATCGACGATGCACCAGCCCTGCTGCCGCACTTCCTGCAAACACTCGAGCAAGGTTTCCGGGGTGTGCAGCGTGCGGCTCGTCTTGGCCACCAGTTCGGCGTGGTCGAGGTATTCGCGCAGCGAGGTGTCGTCCAGCGCCGCCAACAGAATACGCCCCATGGACGTGCAATACGCCGGCAAGCGCCCGCCCACCGACAGATCCACCGAGATCAGGCGTTGAGTCGTGGCCGAACGGGCGATATAGAGAATGTCATCACCTTCCAGCGTGGCCATGTTGCAGGCTTCGTGGAGTTGCTCGCTCATGCGGTCGAGGTAAGGCTGGGCGGACACCGCCAGCGGCGTCGAGGACAGATAGGCGTGACCGAGGGTCAGCACTTTGGGCAGCAACGAATAAGTACGGCCGTCGGTGGTGGCGTAGCCGAGCTTGATCAGTGTATGCAGGCAACGGCGCACGGCGGCCCGGGGGATTTCCGTACGGTGGCTGATCTGGGCGATGGTCAAGTGGCGCTTGCGCTCCTGAAACGCCTGGACCACCGCCAGGCCACGGGCCAGGGAGGTCATGAAATCCGGATCACCGGTCAGGGCCTGGATGCGCTTGGCCGGCGAGGCGACGATCGGCGGCGCTACCGAGGTGAAGGAATTGCGCATTTGATCGTTCATGTCAGGTCCTTTTTTTCTTGTTCGGATCGACGGCTATACAAGCGGCTCGCAGACAGATGCACAAGCGCCAGATCGCCAACACCGGGCGATTATCGAACCGTCGACCGATAATCGCAACGATCCCTGGGCCCCTGCGGGATTCGCTCACGACCGTTTTAAACTCGGCATCCCCTCATGTCCCCGGCGCCTTAGTTGTTTGGCTAAATGGCGCCAGAAACACAACACCCGACAACAACGATGCAACTATGGGTAAAAGTTGCGAGTCACAAAACAATCACACATCCGGAACCGTTTTTAACTTGGCAAAGATAGTCAATCCCGAATCGGCCGCTATAATGCACCTCAGTGGCGCCGCACTTTTATTTGCCGTCGACGCCATTCGCTGAAGCGATGTCCATTGCCTTCAGCCCCGGCTAGCGCCTGATGATCATCACCCATGCACCGCCAGTGCGCTCGCTGAAACAGGAAACTGATGCTGCGTCAGTTTTAATCTGGTGCCGTAGCCGCCTGTAACATGGAAGTCTTGACCGCCCTGCCGATAACACCGCTGCCTTTTCAGGCCGCGTCTTGTTGGCGGACGGGTTCAATCGATTCGTTGCAGTGCGTTTCACCAGACATTTATCTCAACTCATACAGGTAGCACTGTGACGAAAGACGAACTGCGCGTGGAACTTGAGCGCCAGGAACAACGTTACAAGGAAGTTTACGGCGGGGAAGTCACCACCTACGCCGCCCAGCCCGAACCGGAACGCAAAGCCTGGCGTAAACGCCCTACCGTTCAGGATCAGGTCTTCCAGCAAGAACTGAAAAAAATGGAAGAGGAACTCAAAGCCGAAGAGCCTTGATGCCTTCCTTTGAGACTTTCGAGGGTAAGCGTACTCACCGGGTTACAAGCACGGTGGACTGACGATGCCTTGCGCGCCCGCTACCCGCGGGCAGCGGCCAACTCCCCTGTATTGCACAGGTTTGGAGCATGTCAGACACGTTTCTCAGATATTTCATACAAGCCTCTGCGCCCTCCAGCACACCGGCCACCAAGCCGTCTTCTTGCATTTTTTTCAATGTAATCAAGGCCTTGCAAAACCCTGTAAAAAGCTTGGGTAATGCACCTTGATACAAATTAATTTGGCGAAGAAGGTTACCGATGAGCAGGTAGGGGATCGATTTCCAGTCTTTTCTGGCATAATCGCGCCCCCTTATGACCGGGTCAGAAAACCTTCATGATCGATTTATTCAGCGGACTGGATGCCTGGGTGCTTGTGAGCCTCCTGCTCGCCCTGACATTTGTCCTCGCCTTCGAGTTCATCAATGGATTTCATGACACCGCTAACGCGGTAGCCACTGTTATCTACACCAAAGCGATGCCGCCTCACCTGGCGGTGTTCTTCTCGGGCGTGTTCAACTTCCTCGGCGTATTGCTGGGCGGCGTTGGCGTGGCATATGCCATCGTCCACTTGCTGCCGGTAGAACTGCTGATCAACGTGAACACCGGCCATGGTCTGGCAATGGTGTTCTCGCTGCTCGCCGCCGCCATCGCCTGGAACCTGGGCACCTGGTACTTCGGTATCCCGGCCTCCAGTTCCCACACGCTGATCGGTTCGATCCTCGGTGTCGGCCTGGCCAACGCCCTGATCAACGAGATTCCACTGGCCGACGGCGTCAACTGGCAGAAAGCGATCGATATCGGCGCCTCGCTGGTATTCTCGCCGATGGCCGGTTTCCTGATCGCCGCGCTGATCCTGATCGGCCTGAAATGGTGGCGCCCGCTGTCGAAAATGCACAAGACGCCTGAACAGCGCCGCAAGATCGACGACAAGAAGCACCCACCGTTCTGGAACCGCCTGGTCCTGGTGATCTCGGCCATGGCCGTGAGCTTCGTGCACGGCTCCAACGACGGCCAGAAAGGCATCGGCCTGATCATGCTGGTACTGATCGGTATCGTGCCTGCGCAGTTCGTACTCGACCTGAACAGCACCACTTACCAGATCGAACGTACTCGCGATGCGACCCTGCACCTGAGCCAGTTCTACAAGCGCAACGCCGATACCCTGGGCGAATTCCTGGCGCTGGGCAAAAGCGTGGAAGGCGACCTGCCGGAGAAATTCCGTTGCAACCCGCAACAGACTGAACCGACCATCAGCGCTCTGCTCGACACCCTCAAAGGTGTAGCGGACTACCACTCGCTGTCGTCGGAAAGCCGCATCGAAGTGCGTCGCTACCTGCTCTGCCTGGACGACACCGCGAAGAAAGTCAGCAAACTGCCAGGCCTCGCCGCTCGTGAAAAAGCCGACCTGGACAAACTGCGCAAAGACCTGACCACCACCACCGAATACGCCCCGTTCTGGGTGATTCTGGCAGTCGCCCTGGCCCTGGGCCTCGGCACCATGGTTGGCTGGAAACGCGTGGTACTGACCATCGGCGAGAAGATCGGCAAGCAAGGCATGACCTACTCGCAAGGCATGTCGGCCCAGATCACCACCGCCAGCCTGATCGGTTTGGCCAACATCTTCAGCCTGCCGGTATCCACCACCCACGTGCTCTCCTCGGGCGTGGCCGGCACCATGGTCGCCAACAAAAGCGGCCTGCAAGGCGGCACGGTGAAAACCATCCTGCTGGCCTGGGTTCTGACCCTGCCGGCCACCGTGGCCCTGTCGGCCGGGTTGTTCTGGCTGGCGTCGAAGGCGTTGGGTAGCTGATAGATCGTTGTAATGAAAAAGGCGTGATTCGAGAGGATCACGCCTTTTTTGTTGGCCTAAAGTGACGCGGAAGATCAGGAGCGCCCTCACCCCAGCCCTCTCCCGGAGGGAGAGGGAGCCGACCGAGTTGTTTGGGAGAGGTACGCCGACGTGAGATACCGAGGCGTACTCAGGTTCTTAAAAAGCAAACATCCCGCGCCAGCCCTTGCCCTCACCCTTGCCTTTGCCTTTGCCTTTGCTTCCCCCCACTCAACACGATGAGCGTTAGCTCAAGTACCGCTTTTGACGTGCCGGCCCCATCGGAAGGCTGAGTGGAGGGATTTATCCGGGGGTGGGCGCGTAGCGCCGTTTGGCGAAGCCAAACACATCGAGAGGAGGTGCAGCGAAGCAAACCGTAGGCGATGCCCCCGGATGAATCCCGGAACGAAGGAACGCCGAGCCACAGCGAGGTGCCGAACGCAGGGGCCCAGCCTTTTGGTTCCTTTTTGGCGTCTGAAAAAGGGACTCGCCGTAAGGGCGAAACCGCCAGCGGCAGCATCCGAAGCAACGGATATTCACCCAAAACCCCAAGAGCATGGTCGGCCCAAAGGCCGCCAAGAAGGCAAAAAAAAGGGCAACCGAAGTTGCCCAAAATGCCTTGCGTGCTCATCAAACCCAGAAGGACTAAGGCTTCTTGCGCTTATTCGCATCCTTCCAGATAAAAAATCCAAACCCTGCAAAAAACAGAACCATGAGCCCCACCGTCAGAACCCCGGCAAACACCACGTTATCGAAAAACATGACTGGCCTCCTGGCCCCTGCTTTGCTGCGATGGAGCTAAGTTAACCAATCAGGCAGGCGCAGGAATTGACCGGGATCAATGCCGGTCAACACGCGGGAGAAAGGAGGGGAAATAACTGACCTGCATCAAGGGATGCAGGGGAGATCAACGCTTTTTCGGTTTGTTTTTCGACTTTTTCTTCGGTTTGCCCAACGGCATGGCCTGCTCGAACGCCTGTCGCACTTCATTCAGGCGCTTCTCGTTGAGGTCATGAACCCGCTTGGCGCGTTCGGTGCTGAGGTCGATCAGTTTGTCGTCTTGGCTCATGGCGTTCGGTGCATCGCTTGGACTGAATCACAACTGCCGGATCACCGACAGGACTGCGCCAATAATGCGGCCTGGCGCCAGCGCTGACCAGCCGTCGACGCAGGCGCTATACAACAAATCGTGTACCGGCCAGCACTTTTGCCCGCACACTCTGCGTTTTGCGCCGAACCTTGAGGATGTCTGCCGTGCCCTTGCATCAGGATCTGCCGCCGCTGATGGCCCTGCGCGCCTTCGAGGCCGTGGCCCGTCACTTGAGTTTCATCAAGGCTGCCGACGAACTGTCGGTGACGCAAAGTGCGATCAGCCATCAGGTGCACAAACTCGAGGAGTTCCTCGAACAGCCGCTGTTCGTGCGCCGCACCCGGGCGATCGACCTGACGCCGGCCGGCGAACAATACTACCGACAGATCGAGCCCGCCCTCGCCGCGATTGCCTCCGCCACCCACGGTTTGCGCGGCGAGCGCCCCACCACCCTGCGCATCGGTCTGCTCGCTTCGTTCGCCACGCTCTGGCTGGCGCCGCGTCTGGCGGACTTCAACACCAAATACCCGAACATCAACGTCGAACTGCTGCCCGCCGTGCAACTGGCCGATGTCGACGGCGGCGAGGTGGACCTGGCAATCCGCTACGGCAAGGGTGGCTGGCCGAAAGTCCAGGCACGCCGATTCATGACGGAAGTCCTGACTCCGGTTTGCAGCCCGGCCTTCAAGGCCCGTGGTGTGAAGAACGGTCCGCTGTTGATGGCCAAGTCGCACCAGCCGTTCGAATGGATCGACTGGCAGCAACACAGCGGTATCGATCTGGCGCAGGTGCCCACCGTGATGCTCCACGACTACAACATCGTGGTCGAAGCCGCTGTGGCCGGCCAGGGCATCGCCATGGGCCGCCAATGCCTGATTGATCGTCGACTCAAGGAAGGTGCACTGGTGCCAGTCTTCGATACCCCGCCTATGTCCGGCGACATCGGCTATTGGCTTGTCACTGCGGAGCGTCCGATGAACCCAGCAGCACAGGCATTCAGCCAATGGCTGGAGCACATCATCGACGCATGAGTTTTTTTGATACGTCGAATCCAATCTATCCGTTTGTCGCCCACCCTCCTGCGCCAACATGCTGGAGTCCTCATTCAGGAGGATTCCACATGACCGACTCGATCAAACAACGCGTCAAGCAACTCGGCTTGCAACTGCCTGAACCCAGCCAGCCGGTGGCCAACTACGTCAGCCACGTGATCAGTCAGAATCAGTTGTACATCGCCGGGCAGATTCCCATGCTCGATGGAAGACCTGCATTCCTCGGGCGCCTCGGCGAAGCGATCTCCGACGAAGAAGGCGTCAGCGCCGCCGAACTGGCAGCGTTAGGCCTGCTGGCCCAACTCAGTGATGCCTTGGGCGATGACCTGTCGAAACTGGTGCGGGTTATCCGCCTGGGCGCGTTTATCGCCAGCACGCCGGACTTCCCACGCCAGGGCGTGATCGCCAACGGCGCCTCGAACCTGCTGGTCAACGTCCTTGGCGACAAGGGCCGCCATGTGCGCACCGCCGTCGGCGTGTCGAGCCTGCCGGCCGGCGTGGCGGTGGAAGTCGATGCGATCTTCGAGCTCAAGCCGTGAACGTCGACGAGGTCCTGCGCCTGCGCGACGCCACACCCGGCTGCGCGCAGGTGATTCACTTCAACCACGCCGGGGCCTCGTTGCCGAGTCAGGCCACCCTCGACGCGGTGATCGGGCAGTTGCAGCGTGAAGCCCTCGGCGGGCCTATGGAGACGGCGGACATTCAAGTGCAGCAACGCGCGCGCACTGCCGCAGCCGCTCTGCTCAACGCCCAACCCGAAGACATCGCCTTTGCCAGCAGCGGCTCAGCGGCCTGGAGTCAGGCATTCAACGCATTGGGGCCGTGGCATCCCGGCGAACGGATTCTGGTCGGGCGCCATGAATGGGCCGGCAACCTGGCCTGCATGGCCGAAGCGGTGAAGGCCGGTGCGCGACTGGAAGTGATTCCGTGCGACGCCTCTGGCGCCGTCGATCCCCAGGCGCTGGCGCAGATGATTGACCGCCATGTACGCCTGATCGCCCTGACCTGGCTGCCGGCCAACGGTGGCCTGATCAACCCGGCAGCGCAGATCGGGGCGATAGCCCGACATCATGGCATTCCGTATTTCATCGACGCCGGACAGGCACTGGGTCAACTGCCCTGTGACGTCCAGGCCTTGCAATGCGACGTGCTCAAGGGTGCGGGGCGCAAGTTCCTGCGCGGGCCGCGCGGTACGGCATTGATGTACATCCGGCCGCAATTCCTGCAACGACTGTTGCCCGTGCAGCGCGACGTGCTGTCGGCACCGTGGGATGGCCAGCGCTTTACATTGCGCGACGACGCCCGCCGCTTTGAAACCAGTGAAGTGTCATTGGCGCTACTCGCCGGGCTGGCCAATGCGCTGGAGGAACATCAGCGCATCGGGGCAACGGCAATCCGCCAGCGGATCGTGGAACTGAGCCAAAAGCTGCGCCTGTGCATGAAAAGAATCCCAGAGCTGACACTGCGAGATCTCGGATCAGCCAACGAACAATCCGGACTGATCGCCTTCACACTCGAAGGCTGGGATTGCCTGGCGCTGAAGCAGGCGCTGGCCGAGCGGCGAATCAACATCGGCGCCAATGGCGTGGCCTACACGCCGCTGGACATGCAAGCGCGCGGGCTGAACTCGATTGCGAGGGTATCGGTGAGTTATCTGAACACCGAAGAAGAAATCGAAATATTGCTGACAAATCTGGCTGAACTGGCCGCGCAGCCTCAGATCTCGATGTCGACCCAAAGCCCCTGACGTGGCTGGTCTTCCATCAGCGGCGCCACCGGCACGGTGTTGTCGGCATTCAGTTCGGTGCCGGGCACGGCGAGGTGCGCTTCGGGGTCGTCATCGGCTTCGCGGCGACGGCGGTCGCGTTCCTGCTGGCGGCGCTGCTCTTCGCGCAGCAGATAACCGTCTTCTTCCGGATCGCGCTTTTGCAGGTCGATCGTGCTTTCGTTGGAGCTTTCCTGCACCGGCACCACTGGAGGAATGTCCGGCCGCTGGCGGATCGGGTCCTGCTGGGAAGTGATCGGCACGGCGCTCAAGGGGAGCATCGGTGGCAGCATATGAAGGGTCTCCTGTCAGCAGGCTATCGGCTGCGGCATCGGTGCCTTGAGCCATCGGTCGCAAACTTGTGACCGGATTGGCACTCGGTTGTGCCGCAAGCGCTCGTAAAACCGACGCATGACCTAATCTTCCTTCAGTTGGCCGTCGGCATTTAATAGCCGCACGCGACGCCTAATCCTTTGGCCTCAGGGCCTCATTCCGTTAAGATAGCCCGCTTTTTCAAGGTGGGAGTCAGGCAGCATGGCGCAGCAGTATCAACCGGGGCAACGCTGGATCAGTGACAGCGAAGCAGAGCTTGGTTTAGGCACCGTTCTGGCACAGGACGGCCGCTTGTTGACCGTGCTTTACCCGGCCACTGGCGAAACCCGCCAGTACGCGCTAAGGAATGCGCCCCTGACCCGCGTGCGATTCTCGCCGGGCGACTCCATTACCCACTTCGAAGGCTGGAAGTTGACTGTCCGCGAAGTCGAGGACGTCGATGGCCTGCTCGTCTATCACGGTCTGAACGCCGAGAACGAAGCCGTCACCCTGCCGGAAACCCAGCTATCGAACTTCATTCAGTTCCGCCTGGCCAGCGACCGTCTGTTCGCCGGCCAGATCGACCCGCTGTCGTGGTTCTCCCTGCGCTATCACACCCTGGAACACACCAGCCGCCAGTTGCAGTCTGCGCTCTGGGGCCTGGGTGGCGTGCGTGCACAGCCGATCGCTCACCAGTTGCACATTGCCCGTGAAGTCGCCGACCGCATCGCGCCACGGGTATTGCTGGCCGACGAAGTAGGCCTGGGCAAGACCATCGAAGCCGGCCTGGTGATCCATCGCCAACTGCTGTCGGGCCGCGCCAGCCGCGTGCTGATCCTGGTGCCGGAAAACCTCCAGCACCAGTGGCTGGTGGAAATGCGCCGCCGCTTCAACCTTGAGGTCGCGCTGTTCGACGAAGAGCGCTTCATCGAAAGCGATGCCACCAACCCGTTCGAAGACACCCAGCTTGCCCTCGTGGCACTGGAGTGGCTGGTCGACGACGAAAAGGCCCAGGACGCCCTGTTCGCTGCCGGCTGGGATCTGCTGGTCGTCGACGAAGCACACCACCTGGTCTGGCACGAAGAAAAAGTCAGCCCGGAATACTCGCTGGTCGAACAGCTGGCTGAAGTCATTCCCGGCGTGCTGCTGCTCACCGCTACTCCGGAACAACTGGGCCAGGACAGCCACTTCGCCCGTCTGCGCCTGCTCGACCCGAACCGTTTCCATGACCTGGCCGCCTTCCGCGCCGAAAGCGAGAACTATCGCCCGGTGGCCGAAGCCGTTCAGGAGCTGCTGGACAAGGGTCGCCTGTCGCCTGCCGCGCACAAGACCATCCACGGTTTCCTCGGCAACGAAGGTGAAGCCCTGCTCACCGCCGTCAACGATGGCGACACCGAAGCCAGCGCCCGCCTCGTGCGTGAACTGCTCGACCGTCACGGCACCGGCCGCGTGCTGTTCCGTAACACCCGCGCCGCCGTGCAGGGTTTCCCGGAGCGCAAACTGCACCCGTATCCGCTGCCGTGCCCGGACGAATACCTCGAACTGCCACTGGGCGATCACGCCGAGCTGTACCCGGAAGTCAGCTTCCAGGCCCAGCCGGACGCCAGCGAAGAAGAACGCTGGTGGAAATTCGACCCGCGCGTCGAGTGGCTGATCGATCAGCTGAAAATGCTCAAGCGCACCAAAGTGCTGGTGATCTGCGCCCACGCCGAAACCGCGATGGATCTGGAAGACGCCCTGCGCGTACGTTCCGGCATCCCGGCCACGGTGTTCCATGAAGGCATGAACATCCTTGAACGTGACCGCGCCGCCGCCTACTTCGCCGACGAAGAATTTGGCGCCCAGGTGCTGATCTGCTCGGAAATCGGCAGTGAAGGTCGCAACTTCCAGTTCGCCCACCACCTGGTACTGTTCGATCTGCCGTCGCACCCGGACCTGCTGGAGCAGCGGATCGGTCGTCTGGACCGGATCGGCCAGAAGCACATCATCGAACTGCACGTGCCGTACCTGGAAACCAGCCCGCAAGAGCGCCTGTTCCAGTGGTATCACGAAGCACTGAATGCGTTCCTCAACACCTGCCCGACCGGCAACGCCTTGCAGCATCAGTTCGGCCCGCGCCTGCTGCCGCTGCTCGAAGAGGCTGACGATGGCGAGTGGCAGTCGCTGATCGACGAAGCGCGCACCGAGCGCGAGCGTCTGGAAGCCGAGCTGCACACCGGTCGTGACCGTCTGCTGGAGCTCAACTCCGGCGGCGCTGGTGAAGGTGAAGCACTGGTCGAGGACATCCTCGAGCAAGACGATCAGTTCGCCCTGCCGATCTACATGGAAACCCTGTTCGACGCCTTCGGCATCGACAGCGAAGACCATTCGGAAAACGCCCTGATCCTCAAGCCGAGCGAGAAGATGCTCGACGCCAGCTTCCCGCTGGGCGACGACGAAGGCGTGACCATCACCTACGACCGCAACCAGGCGCTGTCGCGCGAAGACATGCAGTTCATCACCTGGGAACACCCGATGGTGCAGGGCGGCATGGATCTGGTGCTGTCCGGTTCGATGGGCAACACCGCCGTCGCGCTGATCAAGAACAAGGCGCTCAAGCCGGGCACGGTACTGCTGGAACTGCTGTACGTCAGCGAAGTGGTTGCTCCGCGTGCGCTGCAACTGGGCCGCTACCTGCCGCCGGCCGCCCTGCGCTGCCTGCTCGATGCCAACGGCAACGACCTGTCGGCCCGAGTGGCGTTCGAAACCCTGAACGATCAACTGGAAAGCGTGCCTCGCGCCAGTGCCAACAAGTTCATCCAGGCCCAGCGCGATCAGCTGACGCCACGGATCAACGCCGGTGAAGAAAAGATCACCCCGCGTCACGCCGAGCGCGTGGCCGAGGCGCGCCGTCGTCTGGCAGCCGACACCGACGAAGAACTGGCGCGCCTGACTGCGTTGCAAGCGGTCAACCCGACCGTGCGCGACAGCGAATTGGTTGCCCTGCGCAAACAGCGCGAGCAAGGCCTGGCCATGCTCGACAAGGCTGCGCTGCGACTGGAAGCGATCCGGGTGCTGGTGGCGGGCTGATCCGCCCTGCTCCACCGCCACACATGAAAAGGCCCGCAGCGATGCGGGCCTTCTCATTTGTCTGCAATTTATCGGGTGATGCTGATGGCCTCATCGCTAGCAAGCTAGCTCCCACAGTGACCGAGTCGTGTACATAATCTGAATCCAACCCGAAACCTGTGGGAGCTGGCTTGCCAGCGATCGCGTTTATGCAGTCACCGCAGCGCCCTCTGACTCAACCACCGCCACCAACCCCTCCTTCATCCGCTTCGCATCCCGCACAAAACACCGCGCCGCCAGAAACAGAAACACCATGGTCAGGAACAGCGCCACGGGGATCAGGTACATCGCGTCATGCAGGCCGACAGCCTTGAACGCCTCGGTCATCTGCTCGGCGCCCACCGAAACCATGGCCGACTTGGCGAAGTGATCGGACAATCCACCGACCACCACAGGTCCCAGACCACCGCCCAGCAAATACAAACCGGCAAAGAACAGCGCCATCGCCGTGGCCCGCAGGCGCGGTTCGACCACGTCCTGAATCGCCGTGTATACGCAGGTGTAGAAGTTATAGGCAAACAACCAACCGACACTGAACACCGCGACAAACACACCGATCTCGATCCGCCCGGCGTGCAGTGCCCAAGCGGTGCACACGGTCGAAATAATCAGGCTGAACGCCGCAAACAGCAGCCGCCCGTTAGCCACACGCTGATGGATCTTGTCGGCGATCCAGCCGCCGAGGGTCAGGCCAACCAACCCAGTCACCCCAACGATCAACCCGGTGGCCACCGCCGCCTCCTGCAACGGCATCAGGAAATAGCGCTGGAGCATCGGCACCAGGAACGAGTTACAGGCATAGGTGGCGAAGTTGAAACACAGCCCGGCCATCACCAGCCACAGAAAAGTCGGCACCGCGAGAATCCGCCGGATCGGTTTGTCGACTTTCTCCTGCGACACTTGCACGGTCTCCGCCGCGCCGCGTTTGGGTTCCTTGATGAAGAACATGAACACCGCCAGCAGCAACCCCGGCACGGCAGCGATAAAGAATGGCGCGCGCCAGCTGTCGAACGCCTTGACCATCCAGCCAATGGTGAAAAACGCCAGCAGCAAACCCAACGGCAAGCCCAGCATGAAGATACCCATGGCCCGAGCCCGACGGTGGGCCGGGAACAGGTCGCCGATCAACGAGTTGGCGGCCGGCGCGTAACTGGCCTCACCGATGCCGATGCCCATGCGCACCAGCAGAAAACTCCAGAAACTGCCGACCAGGCCATTGACTGCGGTCAACGCGCTCCAGGTCGCCAGCCCCCAGCCCATCAGTTTGCTGCGCGAACCGGTGTCGGCCATGCGCCCCAAGGGCAGGCCGGCGATGGCATAGACGATGGTGAATGCAGTGCCGACGATCCCCAGCTGAAAGTCGCTGAGGTGCCATTCCATGCGGATCGGCTCGATGATGATCGCGGGGATGGTGCGATCGAAGAAATTGAACAGGTTGGCGAGGAACAGCAGGAACAGAATGCGCCAGGCATTCGCCGCTTGGGTCGAGTTCTGCATGGGTCCGTCTCTTTATTGTTATTAGGGCTTCACTGCCGACGCATCCGAGCCCGGAACCTGCAATCTAGTCACGCTCGTCGGGACTGTCTGTGATCATTCGTCAGCCTGATACCGGACCATGGCACTGTAACGAAACGTAAGCCCTTGAAATGCTTCGAATCCCCCGAAAACCGGGGGTTTGCGGAAAAATCCGGCAATGAAAAAATACTTTCACGCCCCCCTTCCCATCGCCGTGGCAAAGCCTAGAATGGCCGCCGGATCCGTCCGGATCCTGCCGATCAATCCCTTTGATGCTCCCGCCCATGTCCGAAGTCAGTCCGTGTCTGAATTGCGGTGCCTGCTGTTCCCATTTTCGTGTTTCATTTTTCTGGGGTGAATGTGCATCCTCCGGCGGGACCGTGCCCGATGAACTGGTCACTCAGATCACGCCCAGCCGGGTCGCGATGATCGGCACCGACCGCAAGGCGCCACGCTGCACCGCGCTGGAAGGCGAAGTCGGAAAATCAGTGGCCTGCACGATCTACGACAAGCGTTCCAGTCCCTGCCGCGAATTCGAGGCGTCGTGGGAAAACGGCGAGCAGAACACCGATTGCGATAAGGCGCGTGCCCGTTTCGGCTTGCCGCCCCTGCAACCGCACTGGAACGAAGTCGCCTGAGATACCGAGCGTGCGAGGCTTAGCGCCAATCGCTATGACGCTCATGCCAAAATCATTAGAGCCAATGTGCCACCACCGCTTGCACCCCGAAATCGGCCTCTATACTGCATTCATTCGCCTGCGTTGATGACGCAGTCAGGAAGCACTCAGAGACGGGGCATGCTATGGAGTGGCTTGGTTTGCAATTTGTTGCCGAGCTGCCGGAGAGCGGGCAGGTCATCCTCAATTGCACACACAACCCCTTGCTGGTGTTGGTCGCCTATCTGGTGGCGTGTGCCGCGAGTTTCGCCACCCTCGACATGGCGGAACGCGTCGGTCATGCCGAAGACCCCGGGTCACGCAGGCTTTGGCGCTGGATCGGGGCCACTTGCCTGGCTGGCGGCATCTGGGCCATGCATTTCATCAGCATGCTGGCGTTCCAGACGCCGATCGACATCCAGTACGACCTGTCCATCACCCTGTTTTCCCTGCTGATCGCCGTGCTGGCGTCCTGGCTGGCGATGCACACCCTGAGTGAACCGCAGCCCAGCCTGCTGCAATACCTCAAGACCGCCATCGTCATCGGACTGGGCATTGCCGGGATGCATTACGTCGGCATGGCCGCCATGCAATCCGCCGCCACCGCCTACTACGAACCGACCTTGTTCGGGCTGTCGATCCTGATTGCCATCGGCGCCAGTTTCGCCGCGCTGTGGGTAGCCGGGTACTTGCGTGAAGGCAGCGGCCTGCACAACCAGATGCTCAAATACGTGGCCACCCTGATTCTCGGGGCCGGCATCATCAGCATGCATTTCACCGGCATGGCGGCGTTGCAACTGGTCCTGCCGGAGGGAAGCATTCCCACACTGAAGGCCGATTCCAGCCACTTGCAACTGGGGCTCACCGTCGCCTTTATCACCCTGTTGATCCTCGGCAGCGCCATCAGCGCGGCATTGGCCGACAAGAAGCTGCAGAACAAGGAACAGGACCTGCGCCGGGTCAACACGTTGCTCAGCCAGCTCGACCAGGCGCGCATGTCGCTGCAACAGGCGGCCAATTACGACGCGTTGACCAACCTGATCAACCGTCGCGGTTTCAACCAGATCTTTGCTGAAAAGCTCAGCCAGAAATCCACCGAGGGCGGCATGCTCGCGGTGATGTTTCTCGACATCGACCACTTCAAACGCATCAACGACAGCCTCGGCCATGATGCCGGCGACGAACTGCTCAAGGTCATCGCCCAGCACATCAAAGGCTCGGTGCGCGGTCATGAAGACGTGGTCGCACGCTTTGGCGGCGACGAATTCTGCATCCTGATCGGCCTGCGCGACCGCGAAGAAGCCCGCAACCTGGCCCAGCGCATCATGCTCAAGATGAAGGAGCCGATCGAACTGGCCGGACGGCGCATGGTGATGACCACCAGCATCGGCATCAGCCTGTTTCCCGAAGACGGCACCACCTGTGATGAACTGCTCAAGCACGCGGACCTGGCGCTGTATCAGTCCAAGGGTGCCGGGCGCAACGGCGTACACTTTTTCGATTCCAACCTGAAAAACCGCGCCAGCCTGGAACTGCAACTGGAGGAAGAACTGCGTCATGCCCTGCGTGAAGAGAACGGGCTGATGCTGTATTACCAGCCGATCTTCGAACTGAAGACCGGCAAGGTCACCAAGCTCGAAGCGCTGATTCGCTGGCAGCACCCGGTACACGGCCTGCTGACCCCTGATCGTTTTATCGCCATCGCCGAAAACAACGGTCTGATCGCCGAACTCGACAACTGGGTGCTGCGCAAGGCCTGTGAAGACCTCGGCGAGCTGTCGCGCCATGGCTGCGATGATCTGAAGATCGCCTGGAACTGCTCACCGCTGAATCTGGCCCGGGAAGAATTGGCCAATGAAATCGAATACGCCTTGCGCAGCGCCGGCGTCGCCCCCGAACGGCTGGAACTGGAGGTAACCGAAAACGCCCTGATGGGCAACATCGCCAATACGCTGGTGCTGTTGCGGCAGATCCGTGCCCTCGGGGTATCGCTGTCGATCGACGATTTCGGCACCGGCTATTCATCGCTGGCCTACCTCAAGCGCTTGCCGCTCAACACCCTGAAGGTCGATCGCTCATTCATCCTCGACATCCCCAAAGCCACCGCCGATATGGAGATCGTCCAGGCGATCATCGTCATGGCCCACACTCTGCACCTGCAGGTGGTCACCGAAGGCGTGGAAAGCCTGGAACAATACGAGTTCCTCGAGCGCTCGGGCTGCGACTTCATTCAGGGTTACCTGCTCAGCCGTCCGGTGCCGCTGCACGAACTGCGCCCGGTTCTTGAAGAGATCAACCAGCGCAAACACGCCCACACGGTCAATCCGCTGAGTCTGGCTCGCGGTACATTTTCACCAGTGTCGAAGGATCTTTCGCCAAAAAGCCCTGCGCCCCATGCAGGCGCATCAGTTGTGCGGCCAATCCGCTGATCGGCGTGGCCGAGCCGACTTCGCGGGAAAACTTCACCGCCGTATCGAGATCCTTGAGCAGCGTGCGCACGTGCCATCTCACCGGCTCGAAACGGCTTTCGGCCATTTGCGGGGCGAGTATCTGCAAAGGTTTCGAATCAGCAAAACCACCGGCCAGTGCTTCGGCAATCTGGCTGGCGTCGACCCCGGACTGCTCGGCCAGTGCGACCACTTCGGCAATCACCAGCGCATTGCACGCGACGATCATCTGGTTGCAGGCCTTGGTCACCTGACCGGCGCCAACGCCGCCCATGTGCGTAACGCGCTGGCCGAGGGCGAGCAACACCGGGCGTACGCGATCAAGATCTACTGCATCACCGCCTACCATGATCGCCAGGCTACCGGCTTCGGCCCCGACCACGCCGCCGGACACCGGCGAATCGAGCCAGGCCATGCCAGTCGTGTCCGCCAGTTGCGCCGCCATCTCACGGGTCGCCGTCGGTTCCAGGCTGGAAAAATCCACCAACAACTGATCGCGTTTCGCCCCTTCTGCGACACCGTTCGGGCCAAACACCACCTCGCGTACCACGGCCGTGTCGGCAAGGCACAGCATCATCACATCGGCGTGCCGACACAGCTCGGCAGGCGTCGCCACCTGCCGGGCGCCGGCCTCGACCAGCGGCGCGCATTTGTCCGGGTTGCGGTTCCACACGGTCAGCGGATACCCCGCTGCCAGCAGACGCCGGCACATCGGCAGGCCCATCAGACCGATTCCGGCAAACCCCAACGAAGGTAGCGTTGACATCATTTAGCCTCCTTTTGATTAAAGATCGCCGAATAATGGCCGATCCATCATCAATCAGGAAAGGATTCCCCCGCGCGACACTCAGGCCAGAGCCCTGACGCACGGGCCAAATACGCGCAGCAAAAAGACGCGAGATTCCCATTCCGTGAGGCTCGACGACAGCGGTCGCCGAACCAACCAGTCCAGGTATATGGCGCACAATGACTTCTAAAAACAATCCGGCCACTGCGGTATCCGATCTGACCCTGAGCCCTGCAGCGAACAGCCCTGCCCCGATGAAGCCATTGCCTCCTTCGCGCCCGTCGGGCACCCAGCAATACCTGTACTTCACCGAAACCAACACTGACCGCATCCTCGACAACCTCGACGGCCTGCGTGACCTGGTGTTCCCGCGCCCGCCGCACCTGGAAGGCGACAACGAGCAGCACAACGATCAGGAATTCCCGTCGGTGTGCCTGATCGGACTCGGTCGCTGCGGTTCCAACATCGCCCTCGACGTGGCGGAACTGGTGTACAACGCGCGCAAGTTCTACCTCAACGAATTCAACAACGAAGATCGCGCGGCTGACCGACGTCTGGCGTCCGACAAAGGCTACAGCCCGGCCCAGTGGATCAAGCAGAACCTGCGGATCGGCCCGAACAAGTCCACCAAACCGGTGTTCCTGGTGGAACCGCTGGTGATGCTCGGCGACCTGGACAAGGACATTGCCGGGCGCATCCGTTTCTCGCGCAAGGGCGAGAAAAGCGGCTTCCTGCGCGACTACAGCAAAATGAAAATCATGGACTTGTCCGAAGTCCATGCTGGTGGCGCCGGTAACGCGCCGATCCTCGGCCAGTATCTGGCGAAGATCATCCTGAACAAGGATACCCAGCGCTTCTCCAGTCCTGACTGGAAAATGATCCACTCGTACCTGATCGACAGCTGCGGCATCAAGGCCAACCAGTCGCGCCTGTATTTCTCGATCTTCAGTGCCGGCGGCGGTACCGGTTCGGGCATGGCCTCGGAATTCGGCCTGGCCCAGCAGCACTCGTACATGAACAAGACGTTCGACACCAAGCCGATGGACGAACATGACGGCAAAAGCGGTCATTCGTTCGTGTTCGAGCCGATCTTCACCAGCGGTATCTGCGTGCTGCCGAACATTTCCGACCACCGCAGCGAAATGTCCGAGGCGCTGCACATCAACGCCGGTCGCCTGCTGTGCAAATACTTGTCGGAAGAATGGGATTTCTCGTACAACTTCGCCAACGAAGACAGCAGCGAAGCCAGCGTCATGGGCCGTATCCGCCCATGGAACGCGATGATGCTGATCTCCAACGACATCATGCGTTACGCCGAAGAAAGCGATGACGGCAACATCCAGAACATTGATGTCAATGCGATGGAAAAGCACGCCAACCAGTACATCTCGCAGCAGATCTTCAACATTCTGACGGCGCAGGCAGTCACGACCGACTACGACCAGAACTATTTCCGTCGTGCCGGCATCGACATCGGCGAGACCATTCGCCTGGACGCCAACGACCTGTTCATGAGTCTGGCCGGCCCGGTGGCGATTGCCTACGCAGAATCCGTGGTGCCGGAAACCCCGCCGCCGAGCAGCGACAAGTTCAAGGTGTTCGACAAAGAGCCACAGCGCCTGAACATCGACGACCTGTTCTTCCGCTCGATCGACCTGCCGCACTTCAACAAGGTCACTCAGGCCATCGAAGGCATCAGCCTGCTGCCGATCGAATCCAAGCGCTATCGCGCCTCGCTTGAGCAGTACAAGAACTCCGGCTACGACGCCGCCGCACTGCATGACCTGCACTTCTTCAAGAATTGCTCGTCGGTGGTCTCGATCGTTTCGCTGCCGAAAGACTACAAGCTGTCGTACATGGACCTGAACCGGTTGAAGACCCACCTCAACAGCCTGTTCCCCAACACCACGCTCAAGCGTTACGCACTGGTGATCGGCGCCTCGGCCAACCTGTCGCTGACCACCCTGATCGCCAAGAGCCCGTGCCTGTCGGACGACTTCCTGACCCTGATCGTGGCATTCATCAAGCGATGCTTCGCGAAGACCCCGTACCGTTTCGACGAGACCCTCGACAACTCGATCCTCGACTTCATCATCAACGAAGAATTCGACGAAGATCGCATCGATGACCTGCTCAACGAGTTCGAGAACCCGGCGAAGATCCTCGATACCAACTGGTACGCGATCAAACCGATGTACGAGAAGAAGTACCGCGAGCTGATCAACGACAAAGAGAAGTTTGTCTCGATCAACGACATCCGCCTGTCGCGCGATTGCGTGAAGAAGTCGATCAAGTATCTGCGTGAGATCTACCGTCACCGGATCGGCAAGACCAAGGTCATTTCGCTGAATAACCATACCGGCAAGACTTACTCGGTCTGACAGCAGACCGAGGCGCCCCAATCGCTGGCAAGCCAGCTCCCACAGTTTCTGCGTCGATCATTAATGCTTTGTTCGACACAAAGACTGTGGGAGCTGGCTTGCCAGCGATGAGGCCCTGAAATTCACTGAAGATTTCAGCCTTTCCAACATCCAGAAACAATTAAGCAGCCGTTAGGCTGCTTACTAAACTGTGCCCGTTACGTTTACGTCACCGTTATGCCACCCCCGCTTGTGGCGTTTCTCTACGGCAACGTGCCATCACGCTACTCGGCTACACACTTTTACTCGGCGATCATGCGCACCATCAAGGTGCAACCCTTCAGGTTGACGCCCTTTCCTGGACCAGAATCCATGGCCGGACCACCACTGCCCACATCTGCGGATCGCGTTCAAAAATATCCAGCGCCCGCGTTTCAGAGAGCTTGGCGACCTTGTCTTCGGCCAGCCAGGCAGCGACTTTCTCGCCTTGATCCGATGCCACGGCCTCAGCCACCGCGATCAAATCAAGGTCGGCATCGACCCACAATAGGGCACCCTGGGCGTAGAAGCGCTCCAGCTCTTTCCAGTTAATAGATGCGGTTTCACCAAGCAGCTTGGCATAGAGGGTGCTAGGTTCTTGATTCATGGGACTGTCCGGAAAAGAAATCGGCGCGAATGATAACGTCGGTGGTCCGGCAGAAAAACCCGGTTGCAAAAGGCTATACCGAACGAAAAGAGCAGGAAGGCCAGGGAATGCTGATGATTGGGGTATAAGCCCTCTGAACGTTCCGCCGCAATTCTGTCTTTTTCTTTCATTAAAGCGACATCTCCAGAATTTGCCCCTTGGCGCCAGCTTCCCAGGCCAACAACCGGCGCTCTACACTGTACCGGTACAGTTGCCGGGGGCATTTCCGGAGGATATCGCGATGATATCTGGCCCGGTTCTGCTGCTACGGCGTCAGGACTCTAAAAAAATACAACAGTAAGAGTGGAGCACTATGACTAAGGCTACTAAGCAGATTTCCAAACTGTTTGCCGCTATGGTACTGGCCGGGGTTGCCAGCCATTCGTTCGCAGCTGACACCATCAAGATCGGTATCGCCGGCCCTAAAACCGGCCCGGTAGCCCAGTACGGCGACATGCAGTTCAGTGGCGCCAAAATGGCCATCGAACAGATCAACGCCAAGGGCGGCGTCGACGGCAAGAAACTCGAAGCCGTTGAATACGATGACGCTTGCGACCCGAAACAAGCGGTAGCCGTTGCGAACAAGGTCGTCAACGACGGCGTCAAGTTCGTGGTCGGTCACCTGTGCTCCAGCTCCACTCAGCCTGCTTCGGACGTTTACGAAGACGAAGGCGTGATCATGATCACCCCGGCTGCCACCAGCCCGGACATCACTAGCCGTGGTTACAAAATGGTGTTCCGCACCATCGGTCTGGACAGCGCCCAGGGTCCTGCCGCCGGTAACTACATTGCCGATCACGTAAAACCGAAAATCGTTGCTGTCCTGCACGACAAACAGCAATACGGTGAAGGCATTGCCACCGCCGTGAAGAAAACCCTGGAAGGCAAAGGCGTCAAGGTTGCCGTGTTCGAAGGCGTCAACGCCGGCGACAAAGACTTCTCTTCGATGATTGCCAAGCTCAAGCAAGCCAACGTCGACTTCGTCTACTACGGCGGCTACCACCCAGAGCTGGGCCTGATCCTGCGTCAGTCCCAGGAAAAAGGCCTGAAAGCCAAGTTCATGGGTCCGGAAGGCGTGGGTAACGACTCCATTTCGCAGATCGCCAAGGACGCGTCCGAAGGCCTGCTGGTGACCCTGCCGAAGTCCTTCGACCAGGATCCGGCCAACGTTGCTCTGGCTGATGCATTCAAGGCGAAGAAAGAAGACCCGAGCGGTCCGTTCGTGTTCCCTTCCTACTCGGCGGTTGAAGTGATTGCCGGCGGTATCGCCGCTGCCAAATCCGAAGACCCTGCCAAAGTGGCGGCTGCCATTCACGCCGGCACCTTCAAGACCCCTACCGGCGACCTGAGCTTCGACGCCAAGGGCGACCTGAAGGACTTCAAATTCGTGGTCTACGAGTGGCACTTCGGCAAACCTAAAACCGAAGTTTCGCCTCAGTAAGGCGCTGCCTGACTGACTGCCAATAAAGCCCACGGCGTGCCGTGGGCTTTGTTTTACGAATGTATTGGGCCGCGCTGGCGTGATCCGCCAGTCTCCCCACCTGAAAATCTCAAAACCGTCATCAGCGGTTCGCTGGCAAAACCCGGATTCGAAGTGGATAAAGATCCACGGGGCCGGGCGGGAAAATGACTCCACCAGTGAAATGCGTATCAGGTTTTTAGGAGCGCAGTAATGCCTGACCTCTATCACTTCTTCCAACAGCTGGTTAATGGCATGACCATTGGCAGCACGTATGCCCTGATCGCCATCGGCTATACGATGGTCTACGGCATCATTGGAATGATCAACTTCGCCCACGGCGAGGTCTACATGATCGGCTCCTACGTGGCGTTCATCGCCATCGCCGGGCTGTCCATGATGGGACTCGACAGCGTTCCGCTGTTGATGACCGCCGCTTTTCTCGCAACCATCGTCGTGACCAGTGCCTACGGTTACAGCATCGAACGCGTCGCCTACCGCCCCTTGCGCGGCAGCAACCGTCTGATCCCGCTGATTTCCGCCATCGGTATGTCGATCTTCCTGCAGAACACGGTTCTGCTGGCGCAAGACTCCAAGGACAAATCCATCCCCAACCTGATCCCCGGCAACATTTCCATCGGGCCAGGTGGCGCACATGAAGTGCTGATTTCCTACATGCAAATCGTGGTGTTCGTGGTGACCCTGGTCGCCATGCTCGGCCTGACGCTGTTCATCTCCCGCTCTCGCCTGGGTCGCGCCTGCCGTGCCTGTGCCGAAGACATCAAGATGGCCAACCTGCTGGGCATCAACACCAACAACATCATCGCCCTGACCTTCGTCATCGGTGCTGCGCTGGCGGCCATCGCGGCCGTGCTGCTGAGCATGCAATACGGCGTGATCAACCCGAACGCCGGTTTCCTCGTCGGCCTCAAGGCCTTCACCGCCGCGGTACTGGGCGGGATCGGCAGCATCCCCGGCGCCATGCTCGGCGGGCTGGTGCTCGGTGTGGCGGAAGCCTTTGGTGCCGATATCTTCGGCGACCAGTACAAGGACGTCGTGGCGTTCGGCCTGCTGGTTCTGGTGCTGTTGTTCCGGCCAACCGGCCTGTTGGGTCGTCCGGAGGTTGAGAAAGTATGACTAGGAATCTTAAACAGGCGCTGTTCAGCGCCCTGCTGGTGTGGGCTGTGGCCTACCCGGTACTCGGTCTGAAGCTGACCATCGTCGGCATCAACCTCGAAGTGCATGGCACCAGTACCTCGACCTTGATCACCATTGCCGTCTGCTCGGTACTGATGTTCCTGCGCGTGTTGTTCGACCGGCAGATCGGCGCGGCTTGGAAATCCTCGCCGAACCTGCCCAAGATGCCGGCCAAGGCCAGCAGCTTCCTGACCCTGCCGACCACCCAGCGCTGGATCATCATTGCGTTGATTATCGGTGCGCTGGTCTGGCCGTTCTTCGGCTCTCGCGGCGCGGTGGATATCGCCACGCTGGTGCTGATCTACGTGATGCTGGGCCTGGGCCTGAACATCGTGGTCGGCCTGGCAGGCCTGCTCGACCTGGGTTACGTCGGCTTCTATGCCGTCGGCGCCTACAGTTATGCGCTGCTGTCGCATTACTACGGCCTGAGCTTCTGGATCTGCCTGCCGATCGCCGGACTGATGGCGGCCACCTTCGGCTTCCTGCTCGGTTTCCCGGTACTGCGTCTGCGCGGTGACTATCTGGCGATCGTGACGCTGGGCTTCGGTGAAATCATCCGTCTGTTCCTGCGTAACCTCACCGACATCACCGGCGGCCCGAACGGCATTAGTAACATTCCCAAGCCATCGCTTTTCGGATTGACCTTCGACAAGACGGCTGCAGAGGGGATGCAGACCTTTCACGAGTACTTCGGGCTGACCTACAACCCGGTGAACAAGGTGATCTTCCTTTACCTGATCGCGGTGTTGCTGTCGCTGTTCGCGCTGTTCGTCATCAACCGCTTGCTGCGCATGCCCCTGGGCCGTGCCTGGGAAGCGTTGCGCGAAGACGAGATCGCTTGCCGCGCGCTGGGTCTGAATCCGACGATCATCAAGCTCTCGGCGTTTACCCTGGGTGCCTGCTTCGCCGGTTTCGCCGGCAGTTTCTTCGCCGCCCGTCAGGGTCTGGTGACGCCGGAGTCCTTCACCTTCATCGAGTCGGCGACCATTCTCGCCATCGTGGTGCTGGGCGGCATGGGCTCGCAGCTGGGCGTGGTACTGGCCGCGGTCGTGATGATCCTGCTGCCGGAAATGATGCGTGAGTTCAGTGAGTACCGCATGCTGATGTTCGGCGCCCTGATGGTGCTGATGATGATCTGGCGACCTCAAGGTCTGCTGCCCATGCAACGTCCTCACATGGAGCTGCGCAAATGAGCCGCGAGATCCTGAAAGTCGAAAATCTGAGCATGCGCTTCGGCGGCCTGCTGGCGGTCAACGGCGTGGCCCTGACCGTGAAGGAAAAACAGGTGGTTGCACTGATCGGGCCGAACGGCGCGGGCAAGACCACCGTGTTCAACTGCCTGACTGGTTTCTACAAGCCGAGCGGCGGCAGCATCGTCCTCGACGGCGAGTCGATCGAAGGCCTGCCGGGCCACAAGATCGCCCTCAAAGGCGTTGTGCGTACCTTCCAGAACGTGCGGTTGTTCAAGGACATGACGGCGGTCGAGAACCTGTTGATCGCCCAGCACCGTCACCTGAACACCAATTTCCTGGCCGGTCTGTTCAAGACCCCGGCGTTTCGCAAAAGCGAGCGCGAGGCCATGGAATACGCCGAATACTGGCTGGAAAAGGTCAACCTCAAGGAGTTCGCCAACCGTCCGGCCGGCACTCTGGCCTACGGTCAGCAACGTCGTCTGGAAATTGCGCGCTGCATGATGACCCGTCCGCGGATCCTCATGCTCGACGAACCGGCCGCCGGTCTGAACCCGAAGGAAACCGAAGACCTCAAGGCGCTGATCAGCGTGCTGCGTGAAGAGCACAACGTGACGGTGCTGCTGATCGAGCACGACATGAAACTGGTCATGAGCATTTCCGACCACATCGTCGTGATCAACCAGGGCACGCCTCTGGCCAACGGCACGCCGGAACAGATCCGCGACAATCCTGAAGTGATCAAAGCCTACCTGGGGGAAGCGTAAATGCTGCAGTTCGAAAACGTTTCCACCTTCTACGGCAAGATCCAGGCCCTGCACAGCGTCAACGTCGAAGTCCGCCAGGGCGAGATCGTGACCCTGATCGGCGCCAACGGTGCCGGCAAGTCCACCCTGCTGATGACGCTGTGCGGTTCGCCGCAGGCGCACAGCGGCAGCATCCGCTACATGGGTGAGGAACTGGTCGGCCAGGAATCGTCGCAGATCATGCGCAAGAGCATCGCCGTGGTGCCGGAAGGCCGTCGGGTGTTTGCCCGCCTGACCGTCGAAGAGAACCTGTCCATGGGCGGATTCTTCACTGACAAGGGCGACTATCAGGAACAGATGGACAAGGTTCTCGGACTTTTCCCACGCCTGAAAGAACGCTTCAACCAGCGCGGCGGCACCATGTCCGGCGGCGAACAGCAAATGCTCGCCATCGGCCGGGCGCTGATGAGCAAGCCGAAATTGCTGCTGCTCGACGAACCGTCGCTGGGCCTGGCACCGATCATCATCCAGCAGATCTTCGACATCATCGAACAGCTGCGCAAGGACGGGGTGACGGTGTTCCTGGTCGAGCAGAACGCCAACCAGGCGCTGAAAATCGCTGACCGTGCCTACGTGCTGGAGAACGGCCGGGTGGTGATGCAAGGCACCGGTGAAGCGCTGCTGACCGACCCGAAAGTGCGCGAGGCGTACCTCGGCGGTTGATTGATCGCTTCAAACAAAAAAACGGCCTTCGGGCCGTTTTTTTACGTTTGGAAATTATTTCATCGATTGCTGTAACGCATCGCCAGGTCGTTTCTCTAGTGGGGTAAGCAAGCGCACATCGCTTGTTCCAACCCAAGTTGAAACCGGAGAAACATCATGACTGCTACCACCCGCACCCTGTCCGCCACCGCCCTGGTTCTGGCCCTTGGTTCTGCTCTGAGCATGGCCGCCGTTTCGACTGTCCAGGCTGCCGACAACACCAACATGGAAAAATGCTTCGGCGTGGCCATGAAAGGTCATAACGATTGCGCCGCCGGTGCCGGCACCACCTGCGCAGGCACGGCAAAAATGGATTACCAGGCCAACTCCTGGAAATTCGTTCCGAAAGGCACCTGCGCCACCACCGAAAGCAAAACCTCGCCGACCGGTTTCGGTCAGATGGAAGCCTTCAAGGCCAAGTCCTGATCCGGCGGCTGCCCGAGTGTTGATCGTGATCACTTCCTGCGACCATGCCTCCACCCGCACTCGGGCAGCCCTCCCCGGGCTCCCGCCCCGTGCCGGGCTGGGGCTCAAGACCGGGCACTTTCGTGAAGTGCTCGGTTCTTTACCGGACATCGGTTTCTTCGAAGTCCACGCCGAAAACTACATGGTGGCCGGCGGCCCGTTCCATCACTTTCTGGGTTTGATCCGCGAGGCGTATCCGCTGTCGCTGCATGGCGTCGGCTTGTCCATTGGTGCCGAAGGCCCGCTGGACATTCAACACCTCAAACGTCTGAGCACGCTGATCGAGCGTTATCAACCCCACTCCTTTTCCGAACACCTGGCCTGGTCGAGCCACGGCCCGGTGTTCCTCAATGATCTATTGCCCCTGGCTTACGACACGCCGACGCTGAATCGCGTCTGCGCTCACATCGACCAGGTGCAGAACACCCTCAAGCGCCCGATGTTGTTGGAAAACCCGGCGACATATCTGGCATTCCAGCGCTCGACGATCGACGAAGCGGATTTCATCCGTGAAGTCATCCGGCGCACTGGTTGCGGTTTGTTGCTGGACGTCAACAACGTCTACGTCTCGTGCATCAACCATCAACGCGATCCCCTGGCCTACCTCGACGCGCTGCCATTGCACGCCGTCGGCGAGATTCATCTCGCGGGTTTTGCCGAAGATTCCGACAGCCTCGGTGATCGCATGCTGATCGACGATCACGGCGCACCGATCGATCAGGCCGTCTGGTCGTTGTACCGGCAGGCGCTGGAGCGCGTCGGCCCGGTTGCGACGTTGATCGAGCGGGACAATCAGGTGCCGGCCTTCAACGTGCTGTTGGCCGAAGCACAACAAACCGATGAGCTTCTGCTTTGCGCAGGAGCTCAGCCATGACTACTCAAGCCACTTTCAGCGCAGCACTTCTCGATGTTGGCCTGCCCTGCCCCCACGGTTTGTACAGCACTAACGGGGCCGATCCGGCCAGTCGATTCGCGGTGTACCGCAACAACGTGCAGGGTTCGTTGAGCAACGCACTGGCCGACAGTTTTCCCGTGGTAATGCAGTTGGTGGGAGAGGAATTTTTCCGCGCCATGGCCGGAGTTTTCATTCAAAACCATCCACCACACAGTCCGTTGATGAGCGACTACGGCAGTGATCTGGCGGACTTCATCAGTGGATTCGAACCGGCGTCGAGCGTGCCTTACCTGGCCGATGTCGCGCGGCTGGAACGCTTGCGCACGCTGGCCTATCACGCTGCTGATGCATCACCGTCGAGCCAGGAACAGATTGCCGCTGCCTTCGCCGATCAAGAGGCGCTGAGCAGTCTGCAAATTGGTCTGCATCCTTCGCTGCATGTGCTCGATTCAGTCTTTGCCGTGGTGGATATCTGGGCCGCGCATCAGCACGACGCCACGCTGGCCGGGATCGATCTGAATCAGGCCCAACAGGCGTTGATCCTGCGCAACGGGTTGGAGGTCGAGGTGTTCGCCGTGGATCCCGGCGCCAGCCAGTTCATTCGCCAGCTCAAGGCCGGCCTGTCACTCACCCAGGCGCTGGAATCCGCAGAAGCCTTCGATCTCAGCCAGACCCTGGCCCTGTTGATCAGCCGCCAGGCCATCACCCATTTACATCACAAGGTTTAGCCATGAACAGCCTCGTTGCCAGCGCCATTGCACTGCTGGAAAAAATCCCACACAGCCTGATCGCTTTCATCGCACGTTTTTCCATCGCGGCGGTGTTCTGGAAATCCGGGCAGACCAAGGTCGAGGGGCTGGCCATCGACCTGATCGACGGCACCTTTCAGATCGGCTGGCCGCATCTGGCCGACTCGACGATTCCGCTGTTCCAGAGCGAATACCACGTGCCGCTGGTGTCACCGGAAATCGCCGCTCACATGGCAGCGTTCGCCGAACACTTTTTCCCGATCCTGATACTGATGGGTTTCGCCACGCGGTTTTCGGCGTTGGCATTGCTGGGCATGACGTTGGTCATCGAGTTGTTCGTGTACCCCGACGCCTACCCCACTCACGGCACCTGGGCGGCGGTTCTGCTGTACCTGATGAGCACCGGGCCGGGCAAACTGTCGATCGATCATTTGATCGCCCGGCGTTACCGCTGAAGCCGGTCCAGCGCCTCGCCGCTACGCTTGAACCAGCCGATCAGGTAGTCCGCGAGTACCTGGGTACGTTTCGGTAACCCGCCCTGATACGGGTGAACCAGATACATCGGCATGCGCCGGGTCTGAAAATCACGAAGGAGCCAGCGCAATCGGCCGTCAGCCAATTCCGCCTGCAACAAATAGGATGGCAAGCGGGCGATGCCGGCGCCCGCCAGGGCGGCTTTCTTCAACAGGTTGTAGTGATTGCTGGCGAATGGCCCCGAGACCCGCACCCGCAACAACTCGTGCTGCTGGTGGTACAGCCATTCCTCGCGACCGCTGTAGTGACTGTTGAGCAGACAACGGTGTTCGGCCAGTGCCTGCGGGGTCAGCGGCTCGCCGAAACGCTCCAGGTACGCCGGACTGGCACAGGTCATTTCCTGCCAGGCCAGCAAAGGCTTGGCCACCAGTCGCTCGTCATTGGCGACTTCGGTGCGAATCGCCAGATCGAAGCCATCGCGGGAGAGATCGCGGTAGCTGTTGTTCAACTCCAGCTCGATCTGTACTTCGGGGTATTTCTGGGAGAACTCCAGCAACAGTCCATCGAAGAACGTTTCCCCCAGCGACACCGGCACCGTCATACGCACCGGGCCGGCCATATCGTCCTTCAAGCGCGCCAATGCCTGACGTGCCCTTTCGACCTGGACTACAAGCGCCTGGGCCTGCGGCAACAACGCCGCACCGGCCGCCGTCAGGCTGAGCCGGCGCGTCGTACGTTGCAGCAACACCACGGAAAACCGCGTTT
Source organism: Pseudomonas sp. HS6 (assembly GCF_023375815.1). Taxonomy (NCBI): domain Bacteria; kingdom Pseudomonadati; phylum Pseudomonadota; class Gammaproteobacteria; order Pseudomonadales; family Pseudomonadaceae; genus Pseudomonas; species Pseudomonas sp. HS6. The sequence continues at coordinate 227,938 of NZ_CP067412.1, forward strand.
CCAGCTGACTGATGCGTTTGGACAACTGCCCCTTGCTGCACCCCAGTTGCTGCGCTGCCAAGGTAAAACTGCCCGCCTCGATCAACACCGCGAACGCCGCCAGATCATCCATCTCGCTCATGGATTGTTTCCATTTGAAAACCAAAGGTTGCCCATTAGCGCGCTTATCAACGAAAAAAACCACTCTAGACTGAAACCTCGTTCAATCACTTGAGGCAAGCACGATGAAAATTCTGTTGATCGGCGCAGGCGGCACCATCGGTTCGGCCGTGGACAAAGAACTGTCGCAGCGTCACGAAGTCATTCGCATCGGTCGCAGCAGCGGCGATTTCCAGGTAGATATCAGCGACAGCGCATCGATCCGCAAGCTGTTCGAACAGACCGGCAAGTTCGACGCCCTGGTCTGCGCCGCCGGCAACGTGACCTTCGCCCCGCTGGGCGAAATGAACGAAGACAGCTTCGCCCTCGGCCTCAAGGACAAACTGATGGGCCAGGTCAATTTGCTGCTGATCGGCCGCGAATTCGCCAACGACGGCGCGTCGTTCACCTTCACCACTGGCGTGCTCAGCCACGACCCGATCCGTAGCGGTGCTTCGGCAGCTCTGGTCAACGGCGCTCTGGACAGCTTCGTCCGTGCCGCCGCTATCGAACTGCCACGCGGCCTGCGCGTGAACTCGATCAGCCCGACCGTGCTGGTGGAAGCCATGGGCAGCTACGCCCCGTACTTCCGTGGCTACAAGCCGGTTCCTGCGGCGGACGTGGCATTGGCCTACGCCAAAAGTGTCGAAGGCTTGCAGACAGGTCAGACATTTCACGTGGGCTAAACCCTTGTGATGAACAGTCAGCCTGCGTAACGTGGCGGCACTTGTCTGGAGAGCCAAAGATGCGTGTTGCCCGTTCCCTGATCGTTGTTGCCCTGCTCCCTCTGTTTGCCGCGTGCCAGTTGTTCGATGGCGCGCGGGAAAGCGCCTCCCACGTCGGCCAGACGCGGATGCAAGGGCAACTGACCGCTGCCGACGGCAAACTGGTGTTCCAGGCCTGCGGCGAGCAACGCCAATACGTGGTCAACGACATCGGCGGCACCAGCGTCCTGCAAGAGGCCGCCACGCTGGCCGATCAACAGGGCAAGCTGTTCGCCGACGTGCGCGGAAAGATCGTCGGCGACCGTCTCGACCTGACCCAGTTGTACCGCGTCGAACGCTCGGGCACTGCTTGCGATGATCCGAACTTCAAGCAATTGATCCTGCGCGCCGCCGGCCATGGCCCGGAATGGAACGTCAAAGTCAGCGGCAAAGGCATGGTCATCGACCGCGAAGGCCAGCCACCGCTCGCCGTGCCCTACGTCGAAGAGCAACTGGGCGACGGCCGTTTCAACCTCAGCAGCGAAGCCAACAACCAGCGTATCGAGTTGTGGGTGGCGCCGCAGCGCTGTGTCGACAGCAGCACCGGCAGCGTGCAGCACATGAGCGCCGAGTTGCGGATCGACGGCAAGGTACAGCGCGGTTGCGGGTATTTCGGCGGATCGCGCAACGACTGATCGTTTTACCCTCACGGGATCCGGCCGTTGCGGCTTATAATCGCCGCCTTCAAACGCCCTGGCGCAGTTGTGCGCCCCGCGAACCGGATCCTGTCATGTTACGAATCACTGAACTCAAGCTGCCGATCGACCATCCCGACGAAGACCTGCGCCCCGCCATCGTGCAGCGCCTGGGCATCGCCAGCGATGACCTGCTCGATTTCACCTTGTTCAAGCGCAGCTACGATGCGCGCAAAAAGTCCTCCGAACTGTGCTTCATCTACACCATCGACCTCGAGGTGCGCGACGAGGCCAAGGTGCTGGGCAAGTTCGCCGATGACCGCAACGTCAACGTGGCGCCGGATGTCAGCTACAAATTCGTCGGCCAGGCGCCGAGCGACCTGAGTCAGCGTCCTATCGTGGTCGGTTTCGGCCCGTGCGGGATCTTCGCCGGGCTGCTGCTGGCCCAGATGGGCTTCAAGCCGATCATCCTCGAACGCGGCACCGAAGTGCGCCAGCGCACCAAGGACACCTGGGGCCTGTGGCGCAAAAGTGTGCTCAACCCCGAGTCCAACGTGCAGTTCGGCGAAGGCGGCGCGGGCACGTTCTCCGACGGCAAGCTGTACAGCCAGATCAAGGATCCGAAATTCCTCGGCCGCAAAGTCCTGCACGAGTTCGTCAAGGCCGGCGCGCCGGAAGAAATCCTCTACGTCAGCAAACCGCACATCGGTACGTTCCGTCTGACCGGCATGGTCGAAACCATGCGTGAAGAGATCCGTGCACTGGGCGGTGAAGTGCGCTTCCAGGAACGCGTCACCGACGTGCTGATAGAAGACGGCCAACTGGTCGGCGTCGAACTGGCCAGCGGCGAAACCCTGCATTCGAAACACGTGGTCCTGGCCCTAGGCCACAGTGCCCGCGATACGTTCCGCATGCTGCACAGCCGTGGCGTGTTCATGGAAGCCAAGCCGTTCTCGGTGGGTTTCCGGATCGAGCACCCGCAATCGCTGATCGACCGTGCGCGACTGGGCAAATACGCTGGTCACCCGAAACTCGGCGCTGCCGACTACAAACTGGTGCACCACGCCAAGAACGGCCGTTCGGTCTACAGCTTCTGCATGTGCCCGGGCGGCACCGTGGTGGCGGCGACTTCCGAGCCGAATCGCGTGGTCACCAACGGCATGAGCCAGTACTCGCGTAACGAGCGCAACGCCAACTCCGGCATCGTCGTCGGCATCACCCCGGAAGTCGATTATCCGGGCGGCCCGCTGGCCGGGATCGAGTTGCAGGAACGTCTGGAGTCCCACGCCTTCATCCTCGGCGGCAGCGACTACAAGGCGCCGGCACAACTGGTCGGCGACTTCATCAACGACATTCCTTCGACCGAACTGGGCGAAGTCGAGCCGTCGTACAAACCAGGTGTAGCGCTGGGCGATCTGGCCCTGGCCTTGCCGGATTTCGCCATCGAAGCGATCCGCGAAGCACTGCCGGCGTTCGAGAAGCAGATTCGCGGTTATTCGCTGCACGATGCAGTGCTGACCGGGATCGAGACGCGCACCTCGTCGCCGCTGCGCATCACTCGAGATGAAACGCTGCAGAGCATGAATGTCAAAGGTCTGTTCCCGGCCGGTGAAGGCGCGGGTTATGCGGGCGGGATTCTGTCGGCGGGTGTTGACGGGATTCGTATCGCGGAAGCTGTCGCACGCGACATCCTGGGCCTGGAAGCCTGATCCGCACGACCTGAAACACTGCAAAAACTGTGGGAGCTGGCTTGCCAGCGATGACGGACTCAGATTCACAATTAATGTTGACTGACACTCCGCTATCGCTGGCAAGCCAGCTCCCACATTGGTTACCGGTAACTCAGATATTTGCGCGTAACACTGAAGCCGGCAGAGCTTCACCTTTCTCGGCACTCGCCGCCACAGCCGCCATCAATCCATCCAGCTCATAGCCCTGCGCCTTGAGCCACGCCTGATCGTAATACGTGTCCGCATAGCGCTCGCCGCCATCGCACAGAATCGCCACGATCGACCCCGACTCCCCCGCCGCTTTCATCTGCTGCGCCGCCATCAGCGCACCGATCAGGTTGGTCCCGCTCGACCCACCGACATGACGCCCCAGACGTTGCGCCAGGTAATGCATGGCCGCCAGCGACAACGCATCCGGCACCTTGACCATCGCATCGATCACCTTCGGCAGGAACGACGCCTCTACCCGTGGTCGGCCGATGCCTTCGATTCGCGAACCGTGGTCCAGACGCAGGCTGGCGTCGCCGGTCTGGTAAAAGTCAAAGAACACCGAACGCTCGGCATCGGCGCACAGCACGCGGGTGCAGTGCTGGCGATAGCGCACGTAACGGCCGAGCGTCGCGGTGGTGCCGCCGGTGCCGGGGCTGGAAATCAGCCAGGCCGGGCACGGGTGCTGCTCGTAGCGCATCTGCTGGAAAATCGACTCGGCGATGTTGTTGTTCGCCCGCCAGTCGGTGGCGCGTTCGGCGTAGGTGAACTGGTCGATGAAGTGCCCGTCGTGTTCGCGAGCCAGACGTTCGGATTCGGCGTAGATCTGCGTCGGATCGTCCACCAGATGGCTCTTGCCGCCATAGAAGGCGATCTGGGCAATCTTCTCCTTGGACGTGGTCGCCGGCATCACCGCAATGAACGGCAGCCCGAGCATCCGCGCAAAATACGCTTCGGAAATCGCCGTCGAACCGCTGGACGCCTCGATCACCGGCGCGCCAGGCTTGAGCCAGCCGTTACACAAGGCGTAGAGGAACAGCGAACGGGCCAGACGGTGCTTGAGGCTGCCGGTGGGATGGCTGGACTCGTCCTTGAAATACAACTCGATGCCCGGAAAACCCGGCAGCGGCAAGGGGATCAGGTGGGTGTCGGCGCTGCGCTGGAAGTCAGCTTCGATGATCCGGATGGCTTCGCGGGCCCACTGTCGGTTGTCGCTCATGGCTGTTGATCTCGTTGAATCGGGCAGAAGTGCCTTCACAGGCTCAGCCCTCAAGCTTAGGAAAAAACCTACGGCACTGACAGATACAGCTGAGCTTCAATACCTTTGGCAACTGCTAGGCTCTGCTGCACGTCGACTTGACGCTCTGTAACCACATATAACAAAAAAGAATATAACTTTTGTTTTAACAACTAACGGTACGGGTTAGGGTGTCCCACCTTTTGACTTAATCGATGGAGAGCGACCTTGCCTCTGCGTAGCACTTTCACGCGTTTCTTTCAGTTGGAAGCTGCCAGCGGTCTGTTACTGATCGCCGCGGCCATCCTGGCTTTAATCATCAACAACTCGCCGCTGTCGTGGTTGTACAACGGCCTGCTCGACACCCCCGTGGTGGCGCAGATCGGCGCGTTGAAGATCGCCAAACCCTTGCTGCTGTGGATCAACGACGGCCTGATGGCGCTGTTCTTCCTGCTGATCGGCCTGGAAGTGAAACGCGAAGTACTCGACGGTCAGCTGTCGAAACCTTCGCAGATCGTCCTGCCCGGTGCAGCAGCGATCGGCGGCATGCTGGTGCCGGCGCTGATCTACTGGTTCCTCAACCGTGACAACCCGGCAGCCCTCGATGGCTGGGCGATTCCGACCGCCACTGACATCGCCTTCGCCCTCGGCGTGCTGGCCTTGCTCGGCAAACGAGTGCCGGTGTCGCTGAAGCTGTTCCTGATGACTCTCGCGATCATCGACGACCTCGGGGCCATCGTGATCATTGCGATCTTCTACTCCGGTGAGCTGTCGACCCTGTCGTTGGGCCTGGCGGCCGCGTGCATCGCGGCGCTGGTGGCGATGAACCGGCTCGGGGTAGTCAAGCTCGGGCCGTACATGATCATTGGTCTGATCCTGTGGGTCTGCGTCCTCAAGAGCGGTGTCCATGCGACGCTGGCCGGCGTGACCCTGGCGTTCTGCATCCCGCTGCGGACGAAAAACGCCGAGCCTTCACCGCTGCTGACCCTGGAACACGCGCTGCACCCGTGGGTGGCCTACGGCATCCTGCCGCTGTTCGCCTTCGCCAACGCTGGTCTATCGCTGACCGGCGTGACCGCCGAAAGCTTCACCCACCACGTCCCGATGGGCATCGCCGTCGGCCTGCTGCTGGGCAAGACCGTCGGCGTGTTCGGCCTGACCTGGCTCTCGGTCAAGACCGGCATCGCCGCCCTGCCCCAGAACGCCAATTGGGGCCAGGTGCTGGGCGTGGCGATCCTCTGCGGGATCGGCTTCACCATGAGCCTGTTTGTAGGCTCCCTAGCTTTCGTGCCGGGTGCCAGTGAATACGCCGGGATGGACCGGATGGGCATTCTCACCGGCTCGGTGTTCGCTGCATTGATCGGTTATGCGGTGACCTTGGCGGCGAGCAGAAAGAACACCGCGCTGCCTTCCTGATACTTCAGGATCGCCGTAGCGAACAATCCCCACGTCTTTAGAGACGCGTCCTACAGCCACGATTTTCCTGCTTCGTTAACGTCGTGCAGCCCCTTTCGAGGGGCTGCCGATGCATGAACGAAAGGACAATCAGTGGCTGGTCAAAAGGACATTCCCCGGGTTCCCAACCCACCGGCAGGCGACGGCCATCACGTCACCTACCGCTACTTGACGGCCACCGAACTGGCCGATCAGCAAGAGCGACAAGACAAATACGACGCCATGCTGGCGAGACAGGACGCCTTCGAGCGCAACCGTGAGGTCGCGGCGAACAAGCCTGAGCCGGTGCGTGCTGGCTGCGTGTTCGCCAAGTCCTGCAAGTTGCCGGACGCGATCATCGATTACTCGAATTCTTCGGGGATGGTGCCGACTGACAGCCTGAAAGATTACGGCGAGGTCGTCTGGCTCGGTGCTCGTGAAGTTGACGAAGCAGGCCTGCTGAATCTTGAAACCATCAGCGGCAGCACGGTCTCACTCGAAATCGGCAGACTTGCACTCCGGGCACCGACACTCGCGCTTCCAACGATCACGGCACTCGGGGCGGGCGGAGCTGCCTTACTCTCGGGCCTGGTCGCTGCGTTATGGACGCCAACCCTCGGCGACAGCGCCCTCTACACCGAAGACCAGTTGCGCGCCCTCAAACAGGCCCGCACCCGCGTGCGCTTGCACGTTGAACAACAGGCCGATGGCAGCCTCAAGGGTTACGGCTTCTACACCGGCAAGAACCGCGACTGGGAAATGGTCGATGTCGCGCAGTTCACCGCACGCGGTAACCGGTTTATCGCAGACCTCGGCGAAGGCATCGAACTGATCTGGACGCCCGCCGTGGACGGCTCCGATATCCTCGGCATCCCCGCGCTGGAAGCCGCTCCGCAAGCACCGCATATCTGGGTGTACCCACCGACGAAAGCGGCGGACGGGATTCTGGTGAATCCGATTTATCCGCCGGAGTATCGGGATTTCATATTGGTGTTTCCGGCGGGCTCGGGAGTAAAACCGTTATACATCGTCGTCAATGCTCGTGGAGACATCAAATATCATCCCGCCCCAACATCACTGTCAGCATTTCCTGATGTCAAATCTGCACCAATGAAAACGTCGGTTCGAGGTGGAGGGAAAAAGCGCAGACGATGGAAAGATGCTTCTGGAAAAATTTATGAGTGGGACTCTCAGCATGGCAAAGTCGAGATGTATACCAAGCAAGGAAAGCACCTAGGAGAGTACGACCCTGAAACAGGCGAACAGACAAAACCTGCCGATCCCACAAGGAGCGTAGAGAAATGATTCATGTAGTTGAAGTCTTTGATCAGAAAACCGAAGACCTGCTCTTCAGCGTCAAGATTGCTGCATGCCATACAGAAGCGTTGAAGGTACTGATGAACTGGCAACATCCGGAAGACGAATTCGATGGTTGCGACCTGTCTGAAGACCAGATCAAAATTCTGGAAGAATGGACCGGGGAAAAACTCTCAGGAGCAAATCGTATAATTCAACTGGTATGTACCGAATGACTTTTCGCCATGCGGAACTGAAATACGTCATCGAAGCCTTTGATAAAAAAACAGAGTTGCTCGCATTTGAGGAGCAATTGCCTGAAGGATGCGATGAGAAGATCGCTGCCATCATGGGATGGACAGCAGAACAGCAAGGTTGGGAAGGCTACGACCTGACCAGTGATCAGCTCGCAGCGTTGGAGAAACTATTGGAAAAAAATGTTTCTGATCCCGCCTATCTCTTTCAGTTGAGCTGCAACACCTATTAAGAAGTAATGTGCCAATACAGTCTTTAAAAACAAAACCCCGACCAGTCACCTGATCGGGGTTTTCCTTTACCGCTCGTTCCCGCTTAATGCGAAACGCGGCTGGTCCCGCCAACAGTCGAAATCCGTACGCGCTCACCGACGCGGAACACTTCATTCTCCTGCACTTGCTGCACGTAGGCGCGCATGCTGCCGTCGTCTTCACGCACGGTGATTTCAACGCCTTGGGTACGGGTCAGGCCTTCTTCAGTGGCGGAACCGATCAGGCCACCGGCCACGGCACCGATAACGGCTGCAACGATGCTGCCTTTACCGCCGCCGATGGCGCTGCCGCCGACACCGCCGACCACTGCACCGGCAGCGCCGCCGATCGGGGTCTTGGTGCCTTCGATTTTCACCGGACGCAGGGATTCGATGGTGCCCATGCGAATCGTCTGCACGCGACGCGCTTCGTCACGGGAGTAGGAGTCACCGGTCAGGCTCGATTGGCAGCCGGTAAGCAACATCGCCATCGTGGAAAAGGAAGCAACCAGCAGAACAGACTTACGCATAGGATCAACTCCAAAGGACAGGTATTCATTAAACTCCGCAGCTTGACGCCTGTCACGGCGTCGCCCGGATAAGTTTGGTTTCATTCAGGCCCGGTACAGGGCCTCCGCGAATTCACCCAACAGTAGCGCCAAAATACAAAGCTTGCGCCGCAGACCCAAGGATTTTCATGGATTACTTCATCATTGTCGTCACGACCGTCGCCGGTTTGTACTTCCACTGGTGGCTGTACGTGCGGATCAAACGCTGGATGGATCGCGATCTGGCGCTGTCGCTGGCCGGCAAGGATGAAGGCAAACGCGCCTACATGCTGGAGCGGCTGGCGCAGGCCCAGGCGCAGAAGATCAAGCGTCGGGACCTGCCGAAATGGCTCGAGGCCACTGCGGCAGGCTATCCCGCTCGGTAGACTGCTTAAGGTGCCAGACGTTCAAGAATCCAGTCAGCACCCTGCAAACGGTAGTTGAGGCGATCGTGCAGACGGCTCGCGCGGCCCTGCCAGAATTCGATGCGCTCGGGGAGTAAACGATAGCCGCCCCAGTGTTCCGGGCAGTCGGGTTGGGTGTCGGTGAAGCGTTGCTCGGTGGCCTTGAGCAAATCTTCCAGTTCACCCCGACCGTTGATCACCCGGCTCTGCGGTGAAGCCCAGGCGCCCAGTCGGCTGCCCAGCGGGCGCACTTGATAGTACGCGTCGGACTCCTCGGGCGTGACCTTCACCACTCGGCCTTCGATGCGCACCTGACGCTCCAGGGTCGGCCAGAAGAACGTCATGGCCGCGAACGGATTCGCGGCCAGATGCTGGCCCTTGGCGCTTTCGTAGTTGGTGAAAAAGGTGAAACCCTGCTCGTCCAGGCCCTTGAGCAGCAGAATGCGGCAGTGCGGACGACCGTCCGCATCGACCGTGGCCAGGGTCATGGCGTTGGCCTCCACGGGCGCCTGCTCGGTTTTCACCGCATCGGCAAACCACTGGTGGAACAACGCAAATGGCTCGGCCGGGGCTTGCGCCTCGGTCAGGCCATCCCGGGTGTAATCACGACGCATATCTGCCAGAGCCTGGGTCATGTCGCATTCCTTTTCGTTAGCGGATCACTGTTTTGCGGCATCGGTCGCAACGACTTTCTTGTCGGTTGCGGCGGCTTTGGCCGGCGTGGTTTTCTTGGCTGGAGTCTTTGCCGGTGCCTTCTTGGCCGGGGCCTTGGCGGCCGCTTTCTTGGCCGGGGCCTTTTTGGTTGCCGGTACAGCGGCTTTCTTCGCCGCCGGCGCCGGGGTAACCGGTTTGGCGACAGGCTTGACGTCCTGGGCAGCGACCAGGGTCACGGGTGCCGGAGCCGGCATGTTGTACTTGCTCAGCAGCGCAACCATGGTGTTTTGCGGGGTCACCAGCAGTTCGACACGACGGTTCAGGGCTCGGCCTTCAACGCTGTCGTTGGCCGCACGCGGTGCTTCGGAGCCCATGCCGCGCAGCATCAGGCGATCACGCTGCAAACCGCTGAGGCGGAAGATCGCCGCCACGGCCTGAGCACGTTCCTGGCTCAGCTTGATGTTCGCCGGGGCAGAGCCAGTCGTGTCGCTGTGACCAAGGACCAATACGGCGGTTTTAGGATCGACTTCCAGGATTTTTGCCACACGGGTGAACGGGCCGAGGGTAACCGGCAGCAACATCGCCGGACGATCCGGGTTGAACGAGCCTTCCACCGGTGCGATCACGACCAGCACGTTTTCACGGCGTTCCAGTTGCAGATTGCTGTCCTTGATCGCCGTGCGCAGGCGCGGCTCGTAGTCGTCCAGCCAGGCCTGGGTGACCTTTGGATCCGGCATCGGCACGACTTTGGCGGTGTCCTGCGACTTGCCGCCGAACGGCCACCACCACTTGGTGCCGGTGTCGGCATCGGCCTTGGCAACAACGGCAGGCTTGGCTTCAGGTTTGACTTCGGGTTTCACGTCGGCCTTGGCCTTGTCCGCCGAGTCATCGGAACCGAACGGCCAGTACCAATGGCTGCTGCTCTCGGCCTTGGCCACCGGCGCGGTGGCGGCCGGTTTCAACGGTGCAGGTGCCGGGGCCGGCTCCTTGGCCGCGACTTTGTCGGAAGAACCGAACGGCCACCAGCTGCCGCCATCGGCGTCATTCTTCGGAGTCTGTGCACAACCGGTAATCGCGAAACACAGGGCCAGGGCGAGAGTTTGTTTGGACGACATTGGTAACCCACAAAAATAAGTAATGGAAAATCAGAGGACTTTCGCCCGGATAAACAGACGCTTTGAATCGAAAAACCGGTCGAGGTTCCGGCCCTGGAACCTCTGGTAACGCTTTACAGACAAGTGGCAAGTACCCGCGCCAGCTTCTGCGCGCGCGGATCCATCAAGACGTACGGCCCCAGGGTATTTGTCACAAATCCGAAGGCCACATCGTGCTCCGGATCAGCAAATCCAATGGAACCGCCCGCCCCCGGATGCCCGAATGCCCGGGAGCCGAGGCCGTAGGTGGCGTTCGGCACGTCAGGCTGATCAAGCATGCAACCGAGACCGAAACGGGTACGGGTCAGCAAGGTTTTGTCCTCGCCGAGGCTGTGCTCGCGAGTCAGCTCGTCGAGCATTTCGCTTTCCAGCAGGCTGCCGTCGAGCAGACCGGCATAGAACCCGGCCAGGCTGCGCGCATTGCCGTGGCCATTGGCCGCCGGTTGCTGCATGCGGCGCCATTCCGGTTTGTTGGTGCTGGTGAGCACCGACGGCGGATTGGTGAAGGCGCGAGTGGTCATGGCCGTCGGTTCACGCATGGTCACTTGCAACAGGCGCTGGGCGGCAGCATCGCCGACATTGCCCTTGCCCCGTGCGATGTGCGCCACGCGATGGAACTCTTCGTCGGCCAGGCCGACATGGAAATCCAGTCCGAGCGGTTTGGCGACCCGCGCCACAATGGATTCCCCCGGCCCGCGACCGTCGGCACGCCGCAGCAATTCGCCGATCAGCCAGCCGTAAGTGATCGCGGCATAACCGTGACCGGTGCCCGGCGTCCACCACGGTGCTTCGGCCGCAAGGGCGTCGACCATGGTTTGCCAGTCGTACAGCGCTTCAGGCGCCAACAGTTCGCGCAGGGCCGGCAGACCGGCCTGATGGCAGAGCAGTTGACGCAGGGTCACGGATTCCTTGCCGGCGGCGGCGAATTCCGGCCAGTAGCGGGCGACCGGAACATCGAGTTGCAACTTGCCTTCGGCCACCAGTTGCAGGGCGGTGACGGCGGTGAAGGTCTTGGTGCAGGAGAACAGGTTGGCGATGGTGTCGCTGTGCCAGGCTTCGCTACCGTCCTTGTCGGCGGTGCCGGACCAGAGGTCGAGGACAGTCTCCCCGCCGACCCTGATGCACAACGCGGCGCCACGTTCCTGGGGATCGTCGAACAGCGCCGCGAAGGCTTCGCGCACCGCTTCGAATTGAAGCTCGTAATGTCCCTGAATCTGCACCCGCAACTCCCCCGCGAAAACGCTCTACAAAGTGGCCCGCATTGTTCCAGCCCTTGAGGGTTTTGGGAACAGCGGCGGGCCGGGCGGTTCTGCCTTAGTGGCCGTTGCCGGAATGCCCGCCGGTATGGCCGGCGCCCTGCCCCGGGCCTTTGCCAGCCTCGCCTTTGCGCCCGCCTTCGGTTTCGTGACCGGTCTTGTCCGCTGCCGCGGCGGCCTTCTCGGCCTCTTTACCAAGCTGATCAATCGTCGCCAGATTGCTCTTGCGCACGGTTTCGACAAACCCCTGGTACGGCAAGTCGGTCACACCGACCAGACCGAAGTGGCCGTTTTCGCCATCGAGCAGGCGTCCGGTCACCGGTTGGTCGAGGTACTGGAACCAGTGCACGCCGACAATCGACGGCTCGCTCAGCGCCTGCTTGAGAAAGTTGGCGTAGGCCGGGCCACGGTCCTCTTCTTTGTTCAACGGCGTCACGCCACCCCAGAACGGGCCGCGATCGGTCGAACCGAAGTTGAACTCGGTGATCAGCACTGGTTTATCGAGGCTGCGCAGCGCGGCGAAGTCATAGCCGTCCTGCGGTTGCAGGGTGTACATGTTGAAACTCAGCACGTCGCAATACTGCGCGCAGGAAGCCACGGCTTCCGGTGTGCTGATGGCGAAGCGGCCGCCGAGCAGCAACTGGTTCGGCGCGTGCCATTTCAGCGAATCGGAAATGGTCTTGAAGTAGGTGTCGGCGAAAACCTTCTGGAAGTATTTGAAGTCGGCCTCGATTTCCGGGTGCTCAGGATTCGGCAGCGGCGCTTCGAAACCCGGGTCTTCCATCAACTCCCACGCCGGCAGATCGATACCCCAAGCCTTCGACAGCCCCGCCTGATTGCGATACTTGTCGCGCAACTGCTTGAGGAACGCACGCTTGGCCGGAACGTCGGTAGTCATTTTCAACGTGCCGTAGGCTAGCGCGTAACGCGACTTCGGATCGTCACCGGGGCCGGCCCAGGCCAGTTCGTTGTCGGCGAAGTAGCCGATCAGCCATGGATCGTCGCGATGATCACGGGCGGCAATCGCCACGGCACGTTCGGTGGCCATGGCGAAACGCGGATCGAACGGGTCAGGCATGCCGCCCCACCAGTCGTTGCCGGTGCTGATGCTGGTGTAATCGCCGACGATCGACAGCGGCAAGGTGTACGGCACGCGCTCGGCGTCGCTCAGTTGCGGTGCGCTCCAGTTGCCGACGGTGTTGAAGCCCCACGCCTGCAGACGGTCGAGGGTGTGGGCGGCCCACTTCTGCTCATCGATGGCGACTTTGCACGGGGCAGCAGGCGCTTGCTCAGTCGCCGCCGGAGTCGCGCAAGGTTCGCCGTAAAGGCGTTGCAGGTTGGCGCCATAGAAGTCGTACCAGCGCCCGTTGCCGTAGCCACGGCCCTGATCGGCGCCGTTGCCGCCACGGTTGTCGCCCTCGCCGAAGTGACTGGCCAATGGCTCGTCAGGTTTTGGCAGGGATTCGAACATGTACTCGCGGCCGGCCACATAGGTCTGATTGACCTCGGGGCTGACGGTGTTCACGCCCAGGGAATAGAACGGATGGCCCTCCGGCGTCACCAGATACCAGCGGCCATCTCGTTTTTCGGTACGGAAAAAGCCGCTGGCCTTGAATGCCGGGCCTTTGCTCCAGCCGCCGAATTTGTCCAGCGACGACTTTTCGCGCTCGGCCAGCCAGGTTTTCAGCTGTTGCTGTTCCTTGGCGGCGGCGGATTTCAGTTGTTCATCGTTGGCGACTTTCTCCGGCCATTTGCTGCGGGTCGATTGACCATAGGCATCCACCAGATTGCCGTAGGCGGCTTTGATCACGTCTCCCTCGTCCTGCACGCCAAAACGCTCGAGCAACAAACTCTGCGCGGCTTTCGGCTGGTCCATCGACAGGCTGACGGACACTACCTGGCTGCGATCCAGCTCACCGGAACTGCTGGCCAGCAAGATGCGCTGCCCGTCGACCGTCATCGGCATCAACGGCCCGGCCTTCATGCCCTGGCTCAGCGGCGAGGTCGCGGTCAATGGCACGAGCAAGGTCTGCGCCGGGCCGGCCGGCAGATCAACGCGGCTGACCAGGGTCTTGCCGTCGTTGCTCTGGATTTGTACGTAAACGGTCACCGCCCAGTTCATCGCGCTCTGGATGCGCAGGCTCATCATGCCGGACTGTGACCAGTCCCAGGCACCGGTCTGAGGGCTCAGGCGCAAGGTCGGGTGCGCCGTCGGGTTGAACGTCACCCGGCGCAGCACTTCGCCTTCGGGGGTCTGCTCGGCGTTGGCTTGCGGCAGGTCGGCGTTTTCGGTCGCCACTTTCACCACGTCGGCGGGGCGGACAAAGTTGAACAAGGTCTGCTGCCCGGCCGGTGCCGCCAGCAAAGGCGCAGCGAAAACCAGGGCAAAAACGGCAGGCAACGAACGACGAATCATGAGAACGGATTTCTCCCTAACGACCAGCAATGGCCAATGGAAAAGCGATGGCGCAGAGATAGACAACGCGGCGGGCAAAACTGCCCACCGATGTCTCAGGAAATTTCTCGACGGAAAGGAGGCAACGCATTGAGGATCGCCTTGCCGTAGCGCTGGGTGACCAGCCGCCGATCCAGCAAAGTGATGGTGCCGCGGTCTTCTTCGGTACGCAGCAGACGACCGCAGGCCTGAACCAGTTTCAGCGAGGCGTCGGGCACCGAGATTTCCATGAACGGATTGCCTCCCCGGGCTTCGATCCACTCCGACAGCGCGGCCTCGACCGGATCGTCCGGGACCGAGAACGGAATCTTGGCGATCACCACGTGTTCGCAATAGGCCCCCGGCAAGTCCACCCCTTCGGCGAAACTGGCGAGACCGAACAGCACGCTGGAATCACCACCATCGACCCGCGCCTTGTGCTTGTTCAGGGTTTCCTGTTTCGACAGGTTGCCTTGAATGAACACTTGCTTGCGCCAGTCGCGGTCGAGACCGTCGAACACGTCCTGCATCTGTTTGCGCGAAGAGAACAGCACCAGCGTACCGCGCGAACCTTCGACCAGATCCGGCAATTCGCGGATGATCGCAGCGGTGTGAGCGGCGGCATCACGCGGATCGGCCTTCAGATCCGGCACTCGCAACACGCCGGCGTCAGCGTGATGGAACGGGCTCGGCACCACGGCTGTGACGGCTTTTTTCGGCAGGCCGGCGCGCATGCGGAAACGGTCGAACGTGCCGAGCGCGGTCAACGTCGCCGAGGTCACCAGACAGCCGTAAGCTACGTTCCACAGGCTGCGGCGCAGGGTTTCGGCGGCGAGGATCGGGCTGGCGTTGACCTCGATGTCGAACAGCGAACCGCTTTCCGCCAGGGTCAGCCAGCGGGCCATCGGCGGGTTGTCTTCCGGGTCTTCGGCGGTGAACGCGGTCCACAGCTCCCAGTTGCCGGACGCGCGGGACAACAGGCTGCCGAACAATGGATACCATTCTTCGGCCTGGTTGCTGGCGATGCCGATGTTGACCTCGCCGTCCATGCCTTCCTTGAGCAGGTCGGTCAGACGAGTGAACAGATCATTGAGACGGGAAAAACCTTTTTTCAGCTCGATGCCCATTTCGCGCATGTGCTCGGGAATCACCCCGCCAACGAAGCGATGACGCGGGCGCTCGCGGCCTTCGACATCTTCGCCGGGTTTGAAATCGGCGATCTGTTCACACGCAGTGAACATGAATTGCTGCTGAGTCTTGATCTCCCGCGCCAGCTCCGGTACCTGCTCGATCAGCTTGCCGAGGTCGCCCGGCAACGGATGCTGGGCCAGCAGTTTAGTGAGGTTCTTGGCGGTGGTTTCCAGCCAGTCGGCGGTGGAACGCAGACGCGTGTAATGGGCGAAGTGGCCGATGGCCTTGTCCGGCAGGTGATGACCTTCGTCGAACACGTAAATGGTGTCGCGCGGATCGGGCAATACCGCCCCGCCGCCCAACGCGAGGTCGGCCAGCACCATGTCGTGGTTGGTGACGATCACGTCGACCTTGCCCATGCCTTCGCGGGCCTTGTAGAAGGCGCACTGGCCGAAGTTCGGGCAATGACGGTTGGTGCACTGGCTGTGATCGGTGGTCAGACGCGCCCAGTCGGCGTCTTCCAGCGCGTTGGGCCAGCTGTCGCGGTCGCCGTCCCATTTATTGCCGGCGAGCTTCTCGATCATGCTGGTGAACAGCTTCTGGCTGGCCTCATCGACCTCGATCTTGAAGCCTTCTTCTTCGAACAGCTGCGCCGTGGCGGTCTGCGCGTGGCCTTCCTGCAACAGCATGTCGAGCTTGGACAGGCACATGTAGCGGCCACGGCCCTTGGCCAGGGCAAAGCTGAAGTTCAGCCCGCTGTTGCGCATCAGGTCGGGCAAGTCCTTGTAGACAATCTGCTCTTGCAGCGCGACGGTCGCGGTGGCGATCACCAGGCGCTTGCCGGCCAGTTTGGCGGTCGGGATCGCAGCCAGGCTGTAGGCCACGGTCTTACCAGTACCGGTGCCGGCTTCCACCGCGACAATCGCGGGGTCGCCACTGCGCCGGCCTTCGTCGTCGGTGTCGATATCCCCGAGGACCTTGGCAATTTCAGCGATCATCAGACGCTGGCCGTAACGCGGCTTGAGGCTCTTGGCCTCTAGAAAACGCGAATAGGCGCCCTGGATCGTGGTTTTGAGTTCAGTGCTGATCATTGAGTGTCGGGCGCAAAAAACGCTGGATAAATTTTCAGTGGTTCGGTTCGGCGGCTATCATACCCCGCGAATCGATCCCGCGCAGAACGGAGTACCCCAATGACACCTTTTAGCCTCGTTTACCCCATCCATGTACTGGCCGCGCTGGTGTGGGTTGGCGGTATGTTTTTCGCCTGGATGGTGCTGCGCCCTGCGGCGATGAAGGCACTGGACGGTCCCGGACGCCTGACGCTCTGGGTGGAAGTGTTTCAAGGTTTTTTTCGTTGGGTGTGGGGCGCGGTGATTCTGCTTCCGGTCACCGGGGTGGGCATGTTGCATCTGCAGCACATCGCCTTCGACAACGCGCCGCGTTATGTGCAGGTGATGATGGGACTGTATGTGGTGATGACTGCGCTGTTCATTCGGATTCAGGCATTGATGCTGCCCGAATTGCGCACGGCGGTGCAGGCGAAGGACTGGCCGGCCGGTGCGGCAGTGCTGGGGCGGATTCGCAAGGTGGTGGGGTTCAATCTGTTGGTCGGGCTGGTGCTGGTAGCGATTGCCGCGGCGCGGCCGTCGTTCTGAAGTGACGCTGATCGTTCCCACTCAGTGGGAACGATCAGACAGGGAACGGCTTACAGGCGCTGAACGGTGACAGACCCCGCCGCCCCCGCAGGCCCCGGCTGACCGTCAGCCCCAGGCTTGCCGCTCTTGCCGCCATCGGCGCGATACACCAGGCAACCCTTGGACTTGCCGCCCGCCCCCGGTTTGCCACCAGGCCCGGCGGGACCACCGGCACCACCGGCGACTTCAACCTTGATCAGCTCGGCCGGAAACTCACGGGGCACTTCCAGTCGCACCAGCGCACCCGGTGCGCCCGCCTGGCCATTACTGCCGTCACTGCCATCGAAACCGTGCCCCGCCTGACCCCAGGTGCAGCCCGGTTCCTGACCGTTGGCGCCGTCGAGGCCGACAAAGCCCGGCGCACCGGTGCCGCCGCGCGCATCGACGATCAGCTGCGGTGCATTCAGCGCCTTGAATTGCAGATTCAGGTTACGCCCGGCACGGGCGGCTTTTTCATACGTCCCCGGCGCACCGCGAGCGGTGATCCGGCTGCCTTCGGCAAGCGCGGCACGGGTGACTTTCAGATCCAGTGCCTGTTCACCCGGCACGATGGCGATACGTGCGTCACGGCCCAACTGCAATTCGCCGACGCTCAACTCGGTCACGTTGGAGGGCACCAGCAAGGTGCCGTAATCGGCGACCACCAGTTTCTCCAGTTGCAGGGTGCTGGCGGTGTTGGGCAAACGCATCAGGGAATTGGGTTCGACATTCACAACCTGAGCGCAGGCCAGAGGGCTGATGAATGCAGCGAGCAGGCAAAGTTTACGCATGGGAAGCCTCCGGAGCGGCCGGGGCCGGGATGGTTTGCAGGTGGAAAACGCCGAACAGCAGGACACGGCCACGATCACGCCAAGGGTGCGGAAGCCCCTGGAGGCTGCGATTGCACAGCAGCACTTCCAGTAGATGGATGGCCAGCAGCAGAACAGCGGCCAGATTGACCAGCAGATGCAACGGATGAACAAACGGCACCAGCTGATTGGCCAGCACCACGCAGCAGAACACCAGGGTCAACAATCGCCCCAGCCCACAGAACACCTTCATACGCTCCCCCGTGTTGCGAATTATTCTTTGGGCGCACAGTAACGGCTTCCGTACGGGATAAGCCAGAGGGGCAAATAAAAAAGTTCCGGGCACTCGTCGGATGGCTGCCGGATCGACGATGAACGTCGACCGACAGCTCTAGCCTGCGGACTACAGAAGACTCCTAGCGATTGATGTGCAATTCCACGCGACGGTTTTGCGCGCGCCCCTCTTCGGTATCGTTGTCAGCCACCGGTTCACGTTTGCCACGCCCTTCGCTGGTGAGTTTGTCCGGCGCCAGCCCCTGGCTCAGCAGATAGGCCGCCACGCTGCTCGCGCGACGTTCCGACAACGCCTGGTTGTAAGCGTCCGAACCCTTGCCGTCGGTATGGCCGATCACCTTGATGCTCACCACGTCGGCGTTGCGCAACTTGTCCATCAGCGAATCCAGCTGACTTTTCGCCGCAGGTTTGAGGTCGGATTTGTCGAAGTCGAACAGCACGTTGCCAGCATCGTTGAGCGTAATGACTTCGGATTGCGGAGCCGGTTCGGCCGGTTTCTCGGCGACCGGGTATTGCGGCAACCGACAACCACGGTGGTCGACCGGGGTGTTGGCCGGTGTGTCCGGGCAACGGTCGCGGCGGTCGAACACGCCGTCGCCGTCTTCATCGCCATCCTGGGCGTAACAGATCAATCCGCCGGTGAGGATACCCAGCGCTGCGCCACCACCGGCCCAGCCACCACTTTCAATTGCGCCCAGACCACCGCCGACCAGTCCGCCAATGAGGCTGCAGATCGGCCAGGTACGTTGATTGAGGGGGGCAGTGCCATCGCTGTGAGTAGCGCAACCGGTCAAGAGGCTGCCAAGCAGCAGAACCGGCAAGACGGACCTTGAGAAAACACTCATTGTGAAAGCTCCTGTGTCACCGGCCCATACCGGTTACACAGGAGTAAAGACCCGCATCCGCGACTGCACAAGCCGCGGATGCGAGGGGGCTTAGCGGTTGATTTTGATTTCCGTGCGACGGTTGAGCGCGCGGCCATCGGCGGTTTTGTTATCCGCCACTGGCTGGCTTTCACCGGCACCGGTCACCGAGACGAAGCTTGAACGTGGCACACCTTCATGGATCAGGTATTCCACCACCGAGTGCGCCCGACGATCCGACAGTTTCTTGTTGTAGGCATCGCTGCCCACGCTGTCGGTGTGGCCGGTCACGGTCAGTTGCGCCGTGGTCGATTCCTGTTTCAGGCGCGTGGCGACCTTGTCGAGTACTTGCTTGTCGGAAGGCGTCAGCGTGGCTTTGTCGAACTGGAAGTGAACATCGCGGATGACGATGGTTTCTTCCTTGACCACTACAGCTTCTTCAACCACTGGTGCAGGGGCCGGGAACGGGCAACCGTCCGCGTCGACTTTGGTGCCTCGAGGTGTGTGCGGGCACTTGTCACGACTGTCCGGCACACCGTCGCCGTCTTCGTCGCCATCACCGTGTACCCAGCAGTAGGCTGCCGCCGTACCGCCGACCAACAATGCACCATAACCGGCCCACGACGAACTTTCCGTCGCGCCGATACCCGCACCAACGACACCGCCGACTGCCGCACAGGTCGGCCAGTCGGTTTTCTGCAAACCTGCGCAACCAGTCAACACACTGGTTAGCAGAACCAAGGGTAATGCTGTCCGAACTATGCTCATCTAGTTTTCTCCTGAGGGATCGGCTTAGAACCGATTCAGGGAGTAAAGACCGGAGTTTTAATCTCCGCCAGCAATAGGCCACTGCTGTTTGCGAGCGTGTTCACAGGACTTCGACGCATTGGGCGCAAACCCGCAGGACAGAGATCTAGGCCTCGACGCTCGGGCAGGCTAGTCTTGGCGATCTGATTGAGGAACTTCGATGAACGTCGCCCTGTCTTCCCGCACGCCGCAGCAGGCATTGGCCGCCCTGCTGGACCGCTACGCCCCGGCCCGTCTGCTGTTGATCGGTGCCAGCGAATTCCCGGCACTGGCCGCTTTCAAGGACGCGCACCCGGACACCCGCGTCGCTCACGCCGCGCCCGGCACCTTGCCGGCGGAACTGGCCGCACAGCGTTTCGACCTGGCGCTGGTGGTCGATTGCCTCGAACATTTGCCCAAGCGCGACGGCCTGAATCTGCTCGGCGGGATTCGCAACCTCAACGCCAGCCGCATCGCGGTGCTGGCGGATCTGTCGGCCAGCGGCTGGCAGGAAACCGACTTCTACTCGCTGGCCCTGCAGGCCAGCGAGCGTTTTGCCCGCGACGAGCAGGTTCTGACCCTGTTCACCTATGATCTGCTTGACTACAAACAAGTCCCCGACTGGCTCAACTCGCGGTTCTGGGCCAATCCGGAAAACTTCGGGAAATACTGGTGGTAATGCAATGAGTACAGCCATTTGCCCTTGCGGCAGCGGCAACCTGCTGGATGCCTGCTGCGGCCATTATCATGCGGGCCACCCCGCACCGTGCGCCGAAGCCCTGATGCGTTCGCGCTACAGCGCCTACGTGCTGGGCCTGATCGATTATCTGGTGGCGACCACCCTGCCCGCCCAGCAGACAGGGCTCGATCGCCAGTCGATCAGCGCCTGGAGCGCTTCGAGCACGTGGCTCGGGCTGGACGTCGAAAGTTCGGAAGTCTTCGGCGGCCAGCCGGAACACGCCTTCGTCACCTTCACCGCGCGCTGGCACGATAGCCAGGGTGAGCACAGCCACCGCGAGCGCTCATCCTTCGTGCAGAACGCCGGTCACTGGTACTTCATTGACCCGACCGTGCAGCTCAAATTGGGCCGCAACGATGCCTGCCCGTGCACCAGCGGCCAGAAGTTCAAGAAGTGCTGTGCGGGGTATTTCGGCAGCTGAGGCTAGACTGGGCAGCAAAGGGAGTTAAACCATGCTCGGTCAATGGCGCACGTTCAAGGCTTTCACACTGCTCATGCTCCTGGGGATCAGCTTCTCGGGGCTCGGCGGCTGCGCCTCATGGTTCGCCGACGACACCCTCGACCCCGCCGTGCATCTGGTGAAAGTCGAAGTGGTGCGCGCCAAGTTGCTGGAGCAGAAATTCATCCTGCACTTTCGCATCGACAACCCCAACGACAGCGACCTGACCGTGCGCGGCCTGGAATACCGCGTGCATCTGTCCGACATGTTGTTGGCCGAGGGCGAGCATGAGCACTGGATCACGGTCGGCCCCAAAAGCAGTGCTTTCTATAAAGTGCCGATCCGCACCAACCTGTGGCCGAAGGTCAAAGAGGTGGTGAAAATGCTGAAGAATCCGCACCAGCAGATTCCCTATCGCCTGCAGGGCGAGATGGAAACCGGTTTATTCATCGCCCACTACGTGCACCTGGAGCGCAATGGCGTGATAATCCCCGCCGATTTGATTACGGAGTGACCCCGATGACCCAGCAACCTCATGTCCATGGCCCTGACTGCAACCACGATCATGACCATCACCAGCATGATCACGATCATGACCACGGCCATGTGCACGGCCCGAACTGCGGCCACGCCCACCAGGAACCGGTGCGCAACGCCCTGAAAGACGTTGGCCGCAACGACCCTTGCCCATGCGGCAACGGCAAGAAATTCAAGAAGTGCCACGGCGCTTGATGTTTCAGGTAAATACTTTCTTCGCCTGATACACCACCAATCGCGAGCAAGCTCGCTCCCACAGGGATCGCGTTCCGTCAGGAGCAACTCGGTCAAATGTGGGAGCTGGCTTGCCAGCGATGGCGACGGCCCATTCAGCAAAGCCTTATCGGGCCGCCAGAATCTCAGCGCTACTGATCACCGTCGCATACTCCCCGTGCAGATTCCCCAGCGACATCCCGTGCACCTCTTCAGCCGAACGCGGCGTGCCGAAATAATCGGCCTTGTCGAAGGTAAAGCACGCATCCTCCGCCACCCACGTATCGAACCCCAGATTGCCCGCCGTGCGTGCCGTGGACTCCACTGAGTTGTTCGTCGCCACGCCGACGATCACCAGTTGCCCGATCCCCGCCTCACGCAACTTCACTTCAAGCCCCGTCGCACAGAACGCATCCGGCACCTTTTTCTGGATCAGCCATTCTCCATCCTTCGGCAAGAACCTTTCCTGGAAATCCACGCCTGACTGCTCGGGCCAGAACACCGAATCCGGTGAGCGCGACAAGTGCTGCACGTGGATCACTGGCCGCCCGCTGCGCCGCCAAAAGTTCAGCAAGTCGAGGATTCGCTCTTCGGCCAACGGATTATTCCGCCGCCCCAGACGCGGTTCCAGAATGCCTTTTTGCTGGTCGATGATGATCAGTGCTGCGTTGGCCTTGAGTTCCATGGCGATTTTTCTCACGCGGGGTCATTGAATTTCTCGCACTTGAGCATCACTTCCTGTCACTAAGCAAGCTATCGAACGCAAACAGGACGACCTGAAGCCGGCGTTTGCTGTCCGCACGTAAGCCATTTTCCTGATTTGGAGCTTTCCATGATCGACCTGTATTACTGGACCACGCCCAACGGCCACAAGATTTCCCTGTTCCTCGAAGAGGCCGGCCTGCGCTACGACGTGCACCCGATCAACATCAGTCAGGGCGAGCAGTTCCAGCCGCACTTCCTGAAGATCGCCCCGAACAATCGCATCCCGGCCATCGTCGATCATGAACCGGCCGACGGCGGCGAGCCGTTGTCGCTGTTCGAGTCCGGGGCGATTCTGCTGTACCTCGCGGAAAAGACCGGGAAGTTTCTGCCCAAGGATCTGCGTGGCCGCCAGGTGGCGCTGCAATGGCTGTTCTGGCAGATGGGCGGGCTGGGGCCGATGGCCGGGCAGAACCATCACTTCAGCCAATTTGCCCCGGAAAAAATCCCCTACGCGATCAAGCGCTACATCGATGAAACCGCGCGTCTGTACGGGGTGCTGGACAAGCAGTTGGCCAACAACACGTTCGTCGCCGGCAGCGAATACAGCATCGCCGACATGGCGATCTATCCGTGGATCGTCTCCCACAAATGGCAGAGCCAGAACCTGGAAGACTTCCCGAATGTGCAGCGCTGGTTCAATCACATCAAGGATCGCCCGGCGACCGTGAAGGCCTACGCGCTGGTGCAAAAGATCAATCCGCCGAAGGCTTGAGTCACCCAGCACGATCGTTCCCGTACGCGGGAACGATCAACGGGAAGAAATAACCGCTCGCCCCGCTTGCGCGGCCCCCTCCTGCTCACTAACGTAGCGGCTTTATTGCGCCCCCCCAGCCTCTATACCCCCGCAGGAGCTTTGCCATGGCCTCGCCAGCCCTTTCACATTTTCTTCCCCGGTTCGGCGTTGCCGCAGCAGTGACCGGTGTCTTGAGCCTCTCCGGTTGCCAGACCTGGAACGCTCAGGACACCCTCCCGCCAACCTCCGGTGTGCAGCCGCTCAAGGGCCTGGCGCAGAACGTTTCGGTACGCCGCAACGCCATGGGCATGCCGCTGATCGAAAGCAACAGCTTCCACGATGCGCTGTTCGCCCTCGGCTATGTGCACGCCAGCGACCGTATCAATCAAATGGTCACCCTGCGCCTGCTGGCTCAGGGTCGTCTGGCGGAAATGTCCGGTGCGTCGATGCTCGACGCCGACCGCTACATGCGCGCCGTCAACCTGAAGAAAAGCGCCGGCGAGCTGTACAAGGCCTCGTCGCCACGGCTCAAGCGCTTCTTCGAAGTTTATGCACGGGGCGTCAACGCCTACCTGTTCCGCTACGCCGACAAATTGCCGGGCGATCTGGTCTCCAGCGGTTACAAGCCGGAATACTGGAAACCGGAAGATTCAGCGCTGATTTTCTGCCTGCTGAACTTCAGCCAGTCGGCCAACCTGCCGGAAGAAATCGCTTCGTTGGTGCTGGCGCAGACCGTGACCACCGACAAACTGGCCTGGTTGACCCCGTCTGCGCCCGACGAGAAGCTGCCGATGGCCGAAGCCGACAAGCTGCAAGGCATCAAGCTCAACGGGCAGATTCCAGGCCTGAACGAACTGAGCAACGCCAGCGAACAACTGGCGGCGATGAACCTGCTCGGCGCCAGCACTTCGAACAACTGGGCGATTGCCCCGCAACGCAGCCGCAGCGGCAAGAGCCTGCTGGCCAGCGACAGTCATGGGCCGCTGGCCGCGCCGTCGCTGTGGAGTTTCGTACAGATTCACGCACCGAAGTATCAAGCCGCTGGCGTAACAGTGGCCGGTCTGCCGATGGTGCTGGGCGGTTTCAATGGCAAAGTGGCGTGGAGCCTGACCAGCGTGTTCGGTGACAACCAGGACCTGTTCCTGGAAAAAATCCGTCGCCAGGGCAGCAGCCTGACCTACGAGGTCAACGGTAAATGGCAGCCACTGGGCGTGCGCAACGAAACCTACTTCGTCAAAGGCCAGCGGCCGATTCGCGAAGCGGTGTACGAAACCCGCCACGGCGCGCTGCTCAACAGTGCCCAGGCCGCCGTTCAAGGCGCAGGTTTCGGCCTGGCCTTGCAGACGCCGAGCTTCACCGACGACAAATCCCTCGATGCGTTTTTCGATCTGAGCCGTGCGCAAACCGTTGAACGCGCGTCCGACGCCAGCCGGGAAATCCGCGCCATCGCGCTGAACCTTGTGTTCGCCGACGCCAGCAACATCGGCTGGCAAGTCACCGGGCGTTTCCCGAACCGCCGCGAAGGCGAAGGCCTGCTGCCATCGCCGGGCTGGGAAGGTCGCTACGACTGGGACGGTTACGCCGACCCGATGCTGCACCCGTACGATCAGGACCCGAGCCAGGGCTGGCTCGGCACCGCCAACCAGCGCGTCATTCCTCACGGTTACGGCATGCAACTGTCCAACTCCTGGGCAGCGCCGGAGCGCGGCGAACGCCTGGCCGAACTGGCCGGCGGCGCCAAGCATGACGGTCGCAGCATGATCGCCATGCAGTACGACCAGACCACAACCTTCGCCGCCAAGCTGAAGAAAATGTTCGAAGCCCCTGGCATGGCGCAACCGCTGAAACAGGCGATCGACGCCCTGCCGGAAGCTGACCGCAGCAAGGCTCGCGAGGCCTACACCCGTCTGATGGCGTTCGACGGCAAGCTCAGCCCGACCTCCGCTGACGCAGCAATCTACGAGCTGTTCCTGCAGGAAAGCATGAAACAGATCTTCCTCGACGAACTCGGCCCGCAAAGCAGCCCGGCGTGGAAAGCGTTTATCGCCAATGGCGATTTGTCCTACTCGGCACAAGCCGACCACCTGCTGGGCCGTGAGGACAGTCCGTTCTGGGACGACGCCCGCACACCGCAAAAAGAAGATAAACCGGCCATCCTCGCCCGTAGCCTGGCGGCGGCGATCAGTGCCGGCGACAGTCAGTTGGGTGGCGACCACAAAGCCTGGCAGTGGGGCAAACTGCACCGTTACGAATGGAAGAATGCCAACGGCCAGACTGTTCGCGGACCGCTCGCGGCCGGTGGCGATCACACGACGCTGAATACGGCGGCGTTTGCTTGGGGTCAGGACTTCAACACCACGCGTGCGCCGTCGATGCGCTTTATCGTCGACTTCGGTCAGAGCGAACCGCTGATGGGGCAGAACGGTACGGGGCAATCGGGTAATCCGGTGAGCCCGAACTACCTGAACGGGATCGATCCTTGGCTGAAGGGCCAGTACATCGGGTTGCCGATGCAGCCGCAGAACTTTGATCGGGTGTATGGCAAGACGCGGTTGACGCTTACTCCCGGGAAATAGTCGTCGCCCCCCACAAGATCAAAAGCCCCCTCACCCTAACCCTCTCCCTTAGGGAGAGGGGACTGATCGGGGGATAGTTGAGAAATACGCCGACGTGAAAGATCTTTGGCGAATCCATAATCGACTCGATTTCACAGGTCGATGTATCCCGCCAGACACCTCCGTAGGCTCCCTCTCCCCCCGGGAGAGGGCTGGGGTGAGGGTGCTTTTAAAAATCAATCGAACTTCTGACTTCGCGCAAACCTCATAGCTAACAAGTCCCTCCATTCCGGTAACGCCATGGACCTTGTTATCGCCCGCCCCGAAGGCCTGTACTGCCCCGCCGGGGATTTCTACATTGATCCGTGGCGCCCGGTCGAACGCGCGGTGATCACGCATGCCCACGGCGATCACGCCCGCACCGGCAACGCACACTATCTGGCCGCCAGCGCCGGCGAAGGGATTCTGCGTGCACGACTGGGTCAGGACATCAACCTGCAAACGCTCGGGTACGGCCAGCGCCTGACTCACCACGGCGTCACCTTGAGTTTTCACCCCGCCGGACACGTTCTGGGCTCGGCTCAGGTGCGTCTGGAATACGGTGGTGAAGTCTGGGTTGCATCCGGCGACTACAAGATCGAGCCCGATGGCACCTGCGCGCCCTTCGAACCCGTGCGCTGCCACACTTTTATCACCGAATCGACCTTCGGCCTGCCGATCTACCGCTGGCA
The DNA here is from genome assembly GCF_023375815.1 of Pseudomonas sp. HS6. Classification (NCBI taxonomy): domain Bacteria; kingdom Pseudomonadati; phylum Pseudomonadota; class Gammaproteobacteria; order Pseudomonadales; family Pseudomonadaceae; genus Pseudomonas; species Pseudomonas sp. HS6. The sequence continues at coordinate 254,383 of NZ_CP067412.1, forward strand.
GCCGCAAGCGCAGGTATTTGGCGAGATCAATCAGTGGTGGCAGGCGAATATCGACGCCGGTAAGGCCAGCGTGCTGTTTTGCTATTCCTTCGGCAAAGCGCAGCGAATCCTGCACGGCATCGACGAAACCCTCGGCCCGATCCTCAGCCACGGCGCGGTCGAACCGCTGAACCGGGTCTATCGCGAGGCTGGCGTGTACTTGCCACCGACGATCTACGCCGGCGACGTGAAGAAAAACGATCCCTTGATGCGTCAGGCACTGGTCATCGCCCCGCCCTCGGCTGGTGGCAGCAGCTGGATGCGACGTTTCGGCGACTACAGCGACAGTTTCGCCAGTGGCTGGATGCGCCTGCGCGGCACCCGCCGCCGGCGCGGCGTGGATCGCGGTTTCGTGCTCTCGGATCACGCCGACTGGCCCGGCCTGTTGTGGGCCATCGAACAGACCGGCGCCGAGCGAGTGATGGTCACCCACGGTTCGATCGGCGTGCTGGTCCGCCACTTGCGCGAAAAAGGTCTGGACGCCCAGGGCTTCAACACCGAATACGGTGACGATGAACAAGACAACATTACTGTCGAACCCGCCGTCGCCGAGGTGCAACCATGAAAGACTTCGCCGGGTTGTACGCCGAACTCGACGCCACCACCTCCAGCAACGCGAAACTCGCGGCCATGCAAAGCTATTTCGCTCAGGCCGCTCCGGAAGATGCTGCCTGGGCGGTTTACTTTCTGTCCGGCGGGCGGCCTCGGCAACTGGTCCCGGTGCGGATCCTGCGTGATCTGGCGGTCGAGGTGTCCGGTTTGGAGCCGTGGCTATTCGAGGAGAGCTATCAAGCTGTCGGCGATCTGGCGGAAACCATCTCACTGGTGCTGCCGGAAAATCCGCACACTTCCGAGGCCGGTCTCGCTGAATGGATCGAGCAAAAGTTGTTGCCGCTGCGGGGTGAAACCCCTGAGTACTTGGCCCGCCAGTTGCCAGCGCTGTGGGCGCAACTCGACCGGCCCAGTCTGATGCTGTGCATCAAGTTGATCACCGGCAGTTTTCGGGTCGGTGTGTCCAAACTGCTGGTGACCCGTGCTCTGGCGTCGATGGCCGGGCTGGACAGCAAACGCGTGGCGCAACGGTTGGTGGGTTACACCGACCTGTCCAACCGGCCGAACGCCGCCAGTTACCTGAAACTGATCGCCCCTGAATCCAGCGATGAGCACTCTCAGCGTGGCGGTCAGCCTTATCCATTCTTTCTCGCCCACGGTTTGTCGCAACCGGTCGAACAGTTCGAAGCCCTGCTCGGCCCGGCCAGCAACTGGCAAGTTGAATGGAAGTGGGACGGCATCCGCGCGCAAGTGGTCAAGCGTGATGGGCGGCTGTGGATCTGGTCTCGCGGCGAAGAACTGGTGACCGAGCGCTTCCCCGAACTCGATACTCTTGTCCATGGGTTGCCCGACGGCACGGTGATCGACGGCGAAATCGTGGTCTGGAAAAATCCGCATCCCACCACCGAAGACGCCTTCGACCCGCAATCGACGGCACCTCCGGCGGTGCAACCTTTTGCCCTGCTCCAGCAACGAATTGGTCGCAAGACCCTGGACAAAAAGATCCTCGAAGACGTGCCCGTGGTCGTCCTCGCCTATGACTTGCTGGAGTGGCAGGGCGAAGACTGGCGCAACCAGCCCCAGGCCCGGCGCCGCGAACAACTGGAGCGCGTCATCGCGCAGTGCAACGACCCGGCACTGCTGCCCTCCCCGGTGCTGACCGGCAGCGACTGGTTCGACCTCGCCCGCCAGCGCGAAGCCTCACGGCGACTGGGCGTCGAGGGCATGATGCTCAAGGCCAGGGATGCGATGTACGGCGTCGGTCGCACCAAGGACATGGGCGTTTGGTGGAAATGGAAAGTCGACCCGTTCAGTGTCGACGCGGTGTTGATCTATGCCCAGCGCGGCCATGGCCGGCGCGCCAGCCTGTATAGCGATTACACCTTTGCGGTGTGGGACGGCCCGCCCGGCGCCAGCCCGCGCGCACTGGTGCCGTTCGCCAAGGCCTATTCCGGGCTCACGGACGCGGAAATGCGCGAAGTCGACAGCATTGTGCGCAAGACCACCGTGGAAAAATTCGGCCCGGTCAGCAGCGTGACGCCCAGCCTGGTCTTCGAGCTGGGTTTCGAAGGCATCGCCCTGTCGCGCCGACACAAGAGCGGCATCGCCGTGCGCTTCCCGCGCATGCTGCGCTGGCGCCAGGACAAGACCGTCGACGAGGCGGACAGTCTGGCGACCCTGCAGAATCTGTTGGCCTGATTCCTGTCCCCTGAAAGCCCTCCCTGCGCTTAAAAGGTGCAACGATTTTTCGGTGCCCGTTTTCGGGCACTGTTGCGACTGCACCCTCACTTCCTACACCTTTTAAAACACTTGTTCGGGACTCTGGTTCGGAAATTGCTACTTTCTATAAGTCGTAAGCGTTCCAGTAACAATAATTCTGCGCCACAAGCGCTCATATTGGTTCTTAGGGATTGAATAATGAAAAAAGCATTGCTGACCCTTTCTGCACTGGCGTTGTGCATGGCCGCCGGTTCCGCACTGGCCAAGGAATACAAAGAGCTGCGTTTTGGCGTTGACCCTTCCTACGCACCGTTCGAGTCGAAAGCGGCCGATGGCAGTCTGGTGGGCTTTGACATCGATCTGGGCAACGCGATCTGCGCCGAGCTGAAGGTCAAGTGCAAATGGGTAGAAAGCGACTTCGACGGCATGATTCCGGGCCTCAAGGCCAATAAATTCGACGGTGTGATCTCGTCGATGACCGTTACCGAAGCCCGCGAAAAAGTCATCGACTTCTCCAGCGAGCTGTTCTCCGGCCCGACTGCGTACGTGTCGAAGAAAGGTTCGGGCATCACCAACGACGTGGCCTCCCTGAAAGGCAAAACCGTCGGCTACGAGCAAGGCACCATTCAGGAAGCCTATGCCAAAGCCGTGCTGGACAAGGCTGGCGTGAAAACCCAGGCCTACGCCAACCAGGACCAGGTGTATTCCGACCTGACTTCCGGCCGCCTCGATGCGGGCATTCAGGACATGTTGCAGGCCGAATTGGGCTTTCTGAAGTCGCCGCAGGGTGCCGAATACGCAGTCAGCGAGCCGGTTGACGCACCTTTGCTGCCAGCCAAAACCGCTATCGGTATCAAACAAGGTAACACTGAGCTGAAGGCACTTTTGGATAAAGGTATCAAAGCGTTACACGACGACGGCAAATACGCCGAGATTCAAAAGAAACACTTTGGCGATCTGAATCTGTACAGCGGCAAATAATGCCCCGGCGCCCATCCTCGATGGGCGCCTTTTTCATTCAGTCAGGTTGCTGATTTATGTTCGAAAACCTCTTACAAAATCTGGGGCTCTCCGCCTTCAGCCTCAAGGGCTTCGGTCCTTTGCTGTTGGAAGGCACCTGGATGACCATCAAATTATCGGCGTTGTCGCTGTTGGTGGCCGTGTTGCTCGGCCTGCTCGGCGCCAGTGCCAAGCTGTCAAAAGTCAAACTGCTGCGCCTGCCCGCCCAGCTCTACACCACGCTGATTCGCGGGGTGCCGGACCTGGTGCTGATGCTGCTGATCTTCTACAGCCTGCAAACCTGGCTGACGACGCTCACCGACTACATGGAATGGGAATACATCGAGATCGACCCGTTCAGCGCCGGGGTCCTGACCCTGGGCTTCATCTACGGCGCGTATTTCACCGAAACCTTCCGTGGCGCGATCCTCGCCGTACCGCGTGGCCAGGTAGAAGCCGCCACTGCGTATGGGCTCAAGCGCGGACAGCGTTTTCGCTACGTGGTGTTCCCGCAAATGATGCGTTTCGCCCTGCCCGGCATCGGCAACAACTGGATGGTGATGCTCAAGGCCACCGCGCTGGTCTCGATCATCGGTCTGGCCGATCTGGTCAAGGCTGCCCAGGACGCCGGTAAAAGCAGTTATCAACTGTTCTTCTTCCTGGTACTCGCCGCCTTGATCTATCTGCTGATCACCAGTGTTTCCAACGTCATCCTGCGCTGGCTCGAACGCCGCTACGCCGCCGGTGCCCGGGAGGCCGTACGATGATCGAACTCCTGCAGGACTACTGGAAAGCCTTCCTTTATACCGACGGCCAGAACATCACCGGGCTGGCGATGACGATGTGGCTGCTCAGCGCTTCGATCTTCTTCGGTTTCATCGTGTCGATTCCGCTGTCGATCGCCCGCGTCTCGTCGCACTTCTACATTCGCTGGCCGGTGCAGTTCTACACCTACCTGTTCCGTGGCACGCCGCTCTATATCCAGCTGCTGATCTGCTACACCGGGATCTACAGCCTGGCCGCCGTGCGCGCGCAACCGCTGCTCGACAGTTTCTTTCGCGATGCGATGAACTGCACGATCCTGGCTTTTGCCCTCAACACCTGCGCCTACACCACGGAGATTTTCGCCGGGGCGATCCGCAGCATGAACCACGGCGAAGTCGAAGCGGCCAAGGCCTACGGCCTGACCGGCTGGAAGCTGTACGCCTACGTGATCATGCCGTCAGCGCTGCGTCGTTCGCTGCCGTATTACAGCAACGAAGTGATCCTGATGCTGCACTCGACCACCGTGGCCTTCACCGCGACCATCCCGGACATTCTGAAAGTCGCGCGGGACGCCAACTCGGCGACCTTCCTGACGTTCCAGTCGTTCGGGATCGCCGCGCTGATCTATCTGACCATCACCTTTGCGCTGGTCGGCCTGTTCCGCCTCGCCGAACGCCGATGGCTGGCCTTCCTTGGCCCGACCCACTAGGACCTTTTTCAGATGCGCCACCAGATACATGATCTGCTGGCCCCGCTGCCGGGGACCGCACGACAGATCCACAGCTTTCACTTCGGCCCGGACAAGGCCCAAGGCAAGATCTACATCCAGTCCTCGCTACACGCCGACGAACTGCCCGGCATGCTCGTGGCCTGGCACCTCAAGCAGCGCCTGGCGGAGCTGGAAGCCGCCGGCCGCCTGCGCAGCGAAATCGTGCTGGTGCCGGTGGCCAACCCGGTCGGCCTCGAACAAGTGTTGATGGACGTGCCACTGGGCCGTTACGAGCTGGAGAGCGGGCAGAACTTCAACCGCTGGTTCGTCGACCTCAGCGAAGAAATCGGTAACGAAATCGAATCGCAGCTCTGCGACGACCCGCAGCGCAACCTCGAACTGATCCGCACCAGCCTGCGCAACGCCCTCGCCCGCCACACCGCCACGACTCAGCTGCAATCCCAGCGCCTGACGCTGCAACGGCTGGCGTGCGATGCGGACATGGTGCTGGACCTGCACTGCGATTTCGAATCCGTCGTTCACCTTTACACCACGCCCGAAGCCTGGCCGCAGGTCGAGCCGTTGGCGCGCTATATCGAATCCCAAGCGAGCCTGCTGGCCACCGACTCCGGCGGCCAGTCGTTCGATGAGTGCTTCACCCTGCTGTGGTGGCAATTGAAGGAGCGCTTCGGCGAACACTTCGAGATTCCGCTGGGCAGTTTCTCGGTCACCGTAGAGTTGCGTGGTCAAGGGGACGTCACCCATCCGCTGGCCAGCCGTGACTGTGAAGCGTTGCTCGATTACCTGATCCACTTCGGCGCCATCGCCGGCGAGCCGAAACCGCTGCCGCACCTGCCGTTCCCCGCCACGCCGCTGGCGGGTGTGGAGCCGGTCGTGACACCGCTCGGCGGGCTGCTGGTGTACACCGCCACGCCCGGCCAACACCTGGAAGCCGGGCAGAAAATCGCCGAAATCATTGATCCGATCACTGATCGTGTCACGCCTGTCCATTGCACCGCTTCCGGTCTTCTCTACGCCCGCTCGCTGCGGCGCATGGCGACGGCCGGCATGGTGATCGCCCACGTCGCGGGCGCCGAAGCCTATCGCAGCGGCTACTTACTTTCGCCTTGAGGATGCCTGTCCCATGTACAAACTGACCGTAGAAGGCCTGCACAAAAGCTATGGCGACCATCAGGTGCTCAAAGGCGTTTCGCTCAAGGCCAAAACCGGCGACGTGATCAGTCTGATCGGCGCCAGCGGCTCGGGCAAAAGCACCTTTTTGCGCTGCATCAACTTTCTCGAACAACCCAACGACGGCGCGATGAGCCTCGACGGCCAGGCGATCCGCATGGTCACCGACCGCCACGGCATGCACGTCGCCGACGCCGATGAACTGCAACGCCTGCGCACGCGGCTGGCGATGGTGTTCCAGCACTTCAACCTGTGGAGCCACATGACGGTGCTGGAAAACATCACCATGGCCCCGCGCCGGGTGCTCGGTTGCAGCAAACAGGAAGCCGACGACCGCGCTCGTCGTTATCTGGAAAAGGTCGGCCTGCCGGCACGGGTGGCCGATCAATACCCGGCCTTCCTGTCTGGCGGCCAGCAGCAACGGGTGGCCATCGCCCGCGCGTTGGCGATGGAGCCGGAAGTCATGCTGTTCGACGAACCGACTTCGGCACTCGACCCGGAACTGGTCGGCGAGGTGCTCAAGGTGATTCAGGGCCTGGCCGAAGAAGGCCGGACCATGATCATGGTCACCCACGAGATGAGTTTTGCGCGCAAAGTGTCGAGCCAGGTGCTGTTCCTGCACCAAGGGCTGGTGGAAGAAGAAGGCGCGCCGGAAGACGTGCTGGGCAACCCGAAGAGCGAACGCTTGAAGCAGTTCCTGAGCGGCAATCTCAAGTAAAACTATTGCCCTGCCGGCGCGGTCACTGAAGGAACACCTTCAGAGCACACGTCGCCGGCATGGGCACTTCCACCGACTTCGCCAAACACTGGTTCAGCGCCCGCAGCTGGAAGCCGTTCGCCTTTCAGAAACAGGTGTGGGCGGCGGTCAAACGGGGCGAATCCGGCCTGCTGCACGCCAGCACGGGCGCCGGTAAAACCTATGCAGTGTGGTTTGCTGCGCTCAATCGGCTTGCCCGCTCCGGGCCTATTGTTGAAACTCCCCGTAAACGACCTCCGCTCGCCGAACCGCTGACCGTCTTGTGGATCACGCCGATGCGCGCGCTGGCCGCCGACACCGCGCGTGCCCTGCAAACGCCGCTCGACGATCTGCACATTCCCTGGAGCATCGGCCTGCGCACCGGCGACACCGGCAGCAGCGAACGCGCCCGCCAGAACCGGCGCCTGCCGACCACGCTGATCACCACCCCGGAGAGCCTGACCCTGATGCTCGCCCGCGCCGACGCACAAACGGCGCTGTCGACGTTGCGCATGGTCGTAGTGGATGAGTGGCACGAATTGCTCGGCAACAAACGCGGCGTGCAACTGCAACTGGCCCTTGCCCGGTTGCGGCGCTGGCATCCGGGGCTGATCGTCTGGGGCGTTTCCGCGACGCTCGGCAATCAGTCCCACGCCGAACAGGTACTGATCCCACAGGGCGGTGGCGTGAGTGTTCAGGGGCAAAGCGAAAAGTCGCTCAAGGTCGACACCCTGCTCCCACCGCAGATCGAACGTTTTCCCTGGGCCGGGCACATCGGTCTGAAAATGCTGCCACAGGTGGTCGCCGAACTTGAGGACTGCGCTAGCAGCCTGGTGTTCACCAACACCCGGGCGCAATCGGAAATCTGGTATCAGGCCTTGCTGGAAGCGCGGCCGGACTGGGCCGGGTTGATCGCGCTGCACCACAGCTCGCTGTCCCGCGATACCCGGGACTGGGTCGAGCAGGCGTTGAAGAATGGTCAACTCAAAACCGTGGTCTGTACTTCAAGCCTGGATCTGGGGGTGGATTTCCTGCCGGTGGAGCGCGTGCTGCAGATCGGTTCGGCCAAAGGTGTGGCCCGCTTGATGCAGCGCGCTGGGCGTTCGGGTCATGCGCCCGGTAGAACCTCGCGGGTCACTTTGGTGCCGACCCTCAGCCTGGAGCTGATCGAAGCCGCTGCCGCCCGTGATGCCGTGGCGCAGCGGCGGATCGAACCGCGACTCTCACCGCACAAACCGCTGGATGTACTGGTGCAGCATCTGGTCAGCATGGCGCTTGGTGGTGGTTTTGTTCCAGATGAGCTGTACGAAGAAGTCCGTGGCGCCTGGGCTTACCGCGACTTGACGCATGCGGATTGGGCCTGGGCGCTGGCGTTCGTACGCCACGGCGGAATGTCGCTGACCGCATACCCGGACTACCGCCGGGTCGAGCCGGACGAGCACGGGATCTGGTGCGTCCCCGATGCACGGTTGGCGCGCCGCCATCGCATGAGCATCGGCACCATCGTCAGCGATGCCAGCATTCACCTTAAATTCTGGAGCAAGGGCGGAGGCGGCAAGCAACTGGGCAGCGTAGAAGAAGGCTTCATCGCCCGCCTCAAACCCGGCGACGGTTTCCTGTTCGCCGGGCGCTTGCTGGAACTGGTGCGGGTAGAAAACATGACCGCCTACGTCAAGCGCAGCACGGCGAAAAAAGCCGCCGTGCCGCGCTGGAACGGGGGGCGCATGCCGCTGTCCAGCGAACTCGCCGAAGCGGTGGTCAGCCGATTCAGCGCCGCAGCACAAGGCGAGTTTGCCGGCCCGGAAATGCAGGCTTTGAGACCGTTGCTGGAAACCCAGATGCACTGGTCGGGCCTGCCGACAGTGAACAATCTGCTGGCCGAAGTGCTGAAATCCCGCGAAGGCTGGCACCTTTTCCTCTACCCGTTTGCCGGTCGACAAGTGCATCTGGGGCTGGCCAGCCTGCTGGCGTGGCGGGTCAGCCAGCGCCTGCCTGTGACCTTCTCGATTGCTGTCAACGATTACGGATTGGAGTTGCTCAGTGCCACGCACGTTGACTGGTCTGTGCAACTGGATAGCGCGCTGCTCAGTCCCGAAGATTTATTGAGGGACGTGCTGGCCAGCCTCAACGCCGGCGAACTGGCGTTGCGACGGTTCCGAGAAATCGCTCGGATCGCCGGCCTGGTGTTTGCCGGCTACCCGGGCGCACCGAAAAGCACCCGTCAGGTGCAGGCCTCCAGCGGGCTGTTTTTCGAAGTGTTCAAACAATACGACGCCGACAATCTGTTGCTGGCTCAGGCCGGGGAAGAAGTCCTGCGTGAAGAACTGGATATTCGTCGACTGGAACAGACACTGGAGCGGATCAACCGGATGAAACTGGACATGCACCTGATCAAACGTCCTACGCCGCTCGGCTTTCCATTACTGGTAGAGCGCATGCGCGAAAGCATGAGTTCGGAAAAACTCGCTGACCGCATCCGGCGCATGGTCGGCGATCTGGAGAAAACCGCTGACTCGGGTAAATCCTGATGAACGCGCCCTACCCCGTGCATCTGGCAGGCGAAGAGCTTTGGCTGCTGCCGGAAAAAGCGTTGTACTGGCCGGCGCAACAGGCGCTGCTGATCGCCGATGTGCATTTCGGCAAAGCGGCCGCTTACCGTCGTCTTGGGCAGCCGGTTCCGCAGGGCACCACGGCGAGCAATATCGCCGTGATTGAGCAGCTGCTGGCGAAACTGCCGTGCCGGCAACTGATCTTTCTCGGCGATTTCCTGCACGGGCCTGGCTCCCATGCCCCCGACACTTTGAATGAGCTGGCGCAGTGGCGGGCGCGTCATGCCGATCTGCCGATTACGCTGATTCGCGGCAATCACGATAAACGTGCCGGTGATCCGCCGCAGACGCTGAACATACGGGTGGTGCCGGAGCCATTGCTGCTCGGGCCCTTCGCGTTGCAACACGAACCTGACCCACATCCTGAACGGCATGTCCTCGCCGGGCACGTGCATCCGGTTTATCGATTGAACGGCAAGGGGCGCCAGCGTTTGCGGCTGGCGTGTTTCAGGCTGGGAGAACGCATCAGTCTGCTGCCGGCCTTCGGTGCGTTCACGGGAGGTTATCCGGTGGAGAAGGAAGGCAGCTGTCGGATCTTTGTCATTGGCGACAACGAAATATGGCCCGTCGGCTGAAGTCCTGTTCAGGATTCAGTCGACGGGCCATACATTCAATCAAGCCACAGGCGCAGGTGGAGGCTTGTCCGGCAACGTCGGTTCACCGGGTTCGGTCGGCTCTTCGTTGGGGGTATCGGGATCGGGCTGGTGAGGGATTCCGCCGGCCGTGGTGATGGGCGGGTGTGCCAACAAGGACCAGGCCAATACGCCAACCTGATTGGGCTCGAGCCTTGCCAGTTCGGCAGTGATTTGCGGATCGATCTTCATGGAGCACTCCTCGGCGAAGGCCCGCTGCGCTGTTCGCGAAACGGGCAGTACACCTCATAGAGTGTCTACCTGCCGAAGAATTCCCGGTAACTGCCGGATGGGCGGTTCAGGTGCGCGGCAGGGTCACGCCGCGTTGGCCCTGATACTTGCCAGCACGGTCCTTGTAGGAGACTTCGCATTCCTCGTCGGATTCGAGGAACAGCATCTGCGCCACACCTTCGTTGGCGTAGATCTTCGCCGGCAGGTTAGTGGTGTTCGAGAACTCCAGGGTCACCTGGCCTTCCCACTCAGGCTCGAGCGGGGTGACGTTGACGATGATGCCGCAACGGGCGTAGGTGCTTTTGCCCAGGCAGATGGTCAGGACATTGCGTGGAATACGGAAGTATTCAACGGTCGTGGCCAAAGCGAAGGAGTTCGGCGGGATGATGCAGACGTCACTGTGAACGTCGACGAAGCTGCCGGCGTCGAAGTTTTTCGGATCGACGATGGCCGAATTGATGTTGGTGAACACCTTGAAATGACTGGTGCAACGCACATCGTAGCCGTAGCTCGACACACCGTAGGAGATCACACGGCTGTCGTCGCTGCCGCGTACCTGGCGCTCGACGAACGGCTCGATCATGCCGTGTTCCTGCGCCATGCGGCGAATCCACTTGTCCGATTTGATGCTCATGGCGGGGTGTCCTGAATAGCGAGGTGGAAAAAATCTGTCCGGCATCTTACCGGGCGCGCCGCCGGGTTCAAAGTCCGCGCTGCAATTCTCGCCGAACATGCGGGAATTACGCGGCCTGGCGACGAACCGTCACACCGCCGATCCTTAAAACGGAGAAACCTTCGCAAGAAGCATTGGCACGTTCCGGAAAAAGGGTTAAGGTGGCGCCACTGTGCTGCTTGTGTCACTGAGAATCTCTACACGATATGTTGAATTTCGATCCAACCATCTACAAGAATTTTTCCTGCTCTTTGCACTCAGTCTCGGCCAGGGTTCTTCCTGAGTCGCAGTTATCTTTGTTCAAGGAGTTACACCATGTCTAATCGCCAAACCGGTACCGTTAAGTGGTTCAACGATGAAAAAGGCTTCGGCTTCATCACTCCACAATCCGGTGACGACCTGTTCGTTCACTTCAAAGCTATCCAATCCGACGGCTTCAAAAGCCTGAAAGAAGGCCAACAGGTTTCTTTCATCGCTACCCGCGGTCAGAAAGGCATGCAAGCTGAAGAAGTACAAGTTATCTAACTTGTAGCTTCTTTAGTAAAAAGCCCCGCCCTCAAAAGCGGGGCTTTTTTGTGGGCGTCTGTTTTGTACCGACAAAAAAAATCGCAACCTGATGAGGGTTGCGATTCTTTTTCTGGATGACCTTACCAGGCCACGCCAAACCCGGCGGTGTAGCGGGTCTTGTTCAGATCAGCGTCCTTGGTACCACTGATGATGTCACGCTCGGCCTTGAGATTGAGCGAGGCCCAGTCTGTCACCTTGTAGCGCAGGCCCACTTCCGAATCCAGCGCATAGTTGGCGACGTCCGACAGTGGCTTGCCGATCTCGCCGGTGGTGAAGAACTGAACCTTTTTACCGATGAGGTAGCGGTTGTAGTCCCACTTCATCGCGACGGAATAGAAGTTGTCCTTGCCGCCATCGCTGTACTCGTAATCGGTGCGGTTGAGCAGCGAGCCGAGCGAGAACGCCCCCAGTTCGTCATCCCAGAACTGGTAGCCCGGACCGGTACCGACCACCCGCTGACGCGACAGCTCTTCGACGTAATCACGCTTGTAGTTCAGACGCCCCTGCCAGAACCACTTGTCGGTCAGGAAGCGGTCCAGGGCGTATTCGGCACGCCAGTTGTTGGTGGTCACCACCTCATCCTGGACTTCACGGTTGTATTCGCCCTCGGCGGTGTGTCGCCAGCGCCCGTGACGCGCGGAGGTCTTGAAACCGATGTCGTAGTCGTCGGTGTCCTTTTCGGCGCGCTGATAATCCAGGGCCAGATCGACATTACCCTTCCAGACCAGATCCTCGACCACGGGTTTTGGCTTGAGAATCTGCTGGATGCTCGCCAGCTCGACGGTTTTCGGTGCCTCACCGTTGGCCAGGGTGACCTTGCCGTCTTCGGCGGCGGTCAGCGACTTGGCTTTCTCGCCATTGTAGGCGTCCTGCTTGACCAGCAATTCCTGATCGCTTTCCAGCGTTTTCACCTGCTTCCAGTCGATGGTGACCGCGCCAGCGTATTGGGTCTGGACCAGCAACTTGCCGCCGTCGAACAGGGTAATTTTGCCGCTAAGCTTGTCACCGTTCTTCAACCAGACGGTATCGGCAAGCAAGGGCGTGGACGCACTGAAGACAGCAAGGCACAGCAGGGTTCTGGACAACATAAGCGAATCGGGAGCTCAAGTTTGCGAAAAAGGGTCGGCATTATCCGTAGGAATAATCCCCTGACAAGGAATGACTCGGCTATTTCTGTTGAGTTCATTTCTCAATTGCCCGATCACGGATTAACCTTTACCCCATGAATCGACCCTGTTCAGGAACGGCGCACGTGACAGACCCGATACAAGCCTGCGAAAACGATCCGCAAATCCGACGCACGGCACTCTACTCGACCCTTGCCCAGGTACCTGAGGGCAAGGTCGTCAGCTATGGTCAGTTGGCCGAACTGGCCGGGTTGGGGCGCGCCGCCCGCTGGGTCGGCCGTACCTTGAGCCAGCTGCCCGGCGACACAAAGCTGCCCTGGCACCGGGTACTCGGTGCCGGCGGTCGGATCAGCCTGCCGGTTGGCAGCCCTTCGGGGGATGAGCAGCGGGCACGATTGCGTATGGAGGGCGTTACGATCCTGAACAATCGTGTGGATATTCGGCGCCATGGCTGGCGTCCGGTAGAGCACAGCGGTTAGAGTGCGCGCTTTGTTTTCGCAATCTTGAGGCAGACTTCAGCCCATGCCCCGTAAAACCTGGCGCGCCGCGCTCGCCGCCTATGCCAGTCCTTCGACGCTCGTGCTGTTGTTGCTGGGTTTCGCCGCCGGCCTGCCGTACATGCTGGTGTTCTCGACACTTTCGGTCTGGCTGCGTGAAGCCGGTGTGGCCCGCGAGACGATCGGCTATGCCAGCCTGATCGGTCTGGCTTATGCCTTCAAATGGGTCTGGTCACCGCTGCTCGATCAATGGCGCCTGCCATTGCTCGGCAAGCTGGGTCGACGCCGTTCGTGGCTGGTGCTTTCGCAATCGCTGGTGATCCTCGGCTTGATCGGCATGGGCTTCTGCGACCCGCAGAAACACCTGTCCTGGCTGATCGCCATCGCCGTGATCGTCGCCTTCGCCTCCGCCACCCAGGACATCGCTGTCGACGCCTATCGCCTGGAAATCGCCGAAGACAACCGCCAGGCCGCACTGGCCGCCAGTTATATGTCCGGCTATCGGGTCGCTGCCCTGCTCGCGACCGCTGGCGCCTTGTTCTTCGCCGAAGGCTTCGGCTCCACCGGGTTCAACTATCAGCATTCCGCCTGGACCGGCACCTACGTGCTGTTCGGTGCATTGATGATCCCTGCCCTGCTCACAACCTTCCTGATGCGTGAACCGCCAGTACCGCTGCGCACCCAATTGCAGGCCGGACGCTATACCTTCATGCATCAACTGATGTCGGTGTTCGTGCTGATCGTCCTGCTGGTCTCTGTACCGGCCATGTTCACCCAGCTCTACAACACCGATTTCGCCAGCGTGCTGTTCGGCACCATGAGCCCGCTGGACCTGCTGCTGGAAGACCGGGCCTTCCTGCGCGCCATCCTCTATACCCTGCTCACCGGCCTGTGCCTCTCGACCATGGGCCGCCGTGGACTGGCGCCGGTACTGACCCCGGTCAACGACTTCATCCTGCGCTACCGCTGGCAAGCACTGCTGTTGCTGGGCTTGATCGCGACTTATCGGATGTCGGATACGGTCATGGGCGTGATGGCCAACGTGTTCTATATCGACCAGGGCTTCACCAAGGACCAGATCGCCAGCGTCAGCAAGATCTTCGGCCTGATCATGACGCTGGTCGGTGCCGGCATGGGCGGCCTGTTGATCGTGCGCTTCGGCATCCTGCCGATCCTGTTCATTGGCGGCGCGGCATCGGCAGGCACCAACCTGTTGTTCGTGATGCTGGCCGACATGGGCCCGAATCTGAAGATGTTGATCGTGACCATCTCCCTAGACAACTTCAGCTCGGGCATGGCCACTTCGGCGTTTGTCGCTTATCTGTCCAGCCTGACGAACCTGAAGTTCTCCGCCACCCAGTACGCCTTGCTCAGCTCGATCATGCTGCTGCTGCCTCGCCTCATCGGCGGCTACTCCGGGGTGATGGTAGAGAAGTTCGGCTATCACAACTTCTTCATGATCACCGCGCTGCTCGGTGTACCGACCCTGGTGCTGATCGCTCTGCACTGGTTCCAGGAGAGCCGCCGCGAAGGCCCGACGCCGACACCGGAACCCGTACCGACGCCGGTCGCCGAAGAGTCGTAAGACATCTCGCACCCCGCGGGAGGGTTCCCGCCGGGCCTGCACTTCTGTACGTCGGCAGCTCTCGCCGGTACACTGCTCCGTCATTTCCAGTCATAGCAACCGACAACGGCCAACCATGCGCACCAGTCAATTTTTGCTCGCCACACAGAAAGAAACGCCTTCCGACGCGGTCGTGATCAGCCATCAGCTGATGCTGCGCGCCGGCATGATCCGCAAACTCGCCTCGGGCCTGTACACCTGGCTGCCGATGGGCTTGCGGGTAATGCGCAAGGTAGAAGCCATCGTTCGCGAAGAGATGAACGCCGCCGGCTCTCTGGAAGTGTTGATGCCGAGCACCCAACCGGCCGAGCTGTGGCAGGAATCGGGTCGCTGGGAAGAATACGGCCCTGAGTTGCTGCGCTTCAAAGACCGTCATGGTCGCGATTTCTGCGCGGGCCCGACCCACGAAGAAGTGATCACCGATCTGATGCGCAACGAGTTGAGCAGCTACAAGCAGCTGCCAATCAACCTGTACCAGATCCAGACCAAGTTCCGTGACGAAATCCGCCCACGCTTCGGTTTGATGCGCGGCCGTGAATTCATCATGAAGGACGCTTACTCGTTCCACGCCGATCAGGCGTCGCTGCAGGTCACCTATGACCGCATGCACGAGGCGTACTGCAACGTGTTCACACGTCTTGGCCTGAAATTCCGTCCGGTTGAAGCCGACAACGGCTCCATCGGTGGTGCCGGTTCCCACGAATTCCACGTGCTGGCCGAGTCCGGTGAAGACGATATCGTTTTCAGCAACGGCTCCGACTACGCGGCGAACATCGAGAAAGCCGAAGCCGTACCGCGTGAAACTTCCCGCGCTGCGCCGGCCGAAGAGCTGCGCCTGGTCGACACCCCGGACACCAAGACCATCGCGGCCCTGGTGGAGAAATTCAATCTGCCGATTGAAAAGACCATCAAGACCCTGATCGTGCATGCCGAAGAAGAAGGCAAGCTGATCGCCCTGGTCATCCGTGGCGACCACGAACTGAACGAAATCAAGGCTGCCCAGCAACCTGGCGTCGCCAGCCCGCTGGTCATGGCATCCGATGCAGAGCTGCGTGACGCCATCGGCGCCGGCGCCGGCTCCCTCGGCCCGCTGAACCTGCCGCTGCCAATCATCATCGACCGCTCGGTCGAGCTGATGAGCGACTTCGGCATCGGTGCCAACATCGACGACAAGCACTACTTCGGCGTGAACTGGGAGCGTGATCTGCCGGTTCCGGCCGTGGCCGACCTGCGCAACGTCGTGGCCGGCGACCCGAGCCCGGACGGCAAAGGGACCCTGGCCATCGCACGCGGCATCGAAGTCGGGCACATCTTCCAGCTGGGCAACAAGTACAGCCAGGCGATGAAGTGCGAAGTGCTGGGCGATAACGGCAAGCCTGTGACCCTGGAAATGGGTTGCTACGGCATTGGCGTTTCCCGCGTTGTGGCTGCAGCCATCGAGCAGAACAACGACGAAAACGGCATCATCTGGAGCGACACCCTGGCGCCGTTCCAGATCGCCCTGGTACCACTGCGCTATGAAACCGAGCTGGTGCGTGAAGCCACCGACAAGCTGTACGCGGAACTCACCGCGGCCGGCTTCGAAGTGCTGTTGGACGATCGTGACAAGAAAACCAGCCCGGGCATCAAGTTCGCGGACATGGAGCTGATCGGCATTCCACACCGGATCGTAGTCAGTGACCGCGGCCTCGCCGAAGGCAACCTGGAATACAAGAGCCGTACCGAAGGCCAGGCGCAAGCGCTGCCGGTTGCCGACGTGCTGTCCTTCCTTCAGGCCCGTATCCGCCGCTGAAACCAGATAGAGACGTCATGTTCAAGCGAAACACCTTAGGCCTCGGAGGCGCCACCCTGTGTGGCGCCCTGCTGGTCAGCGGCTGTGCCAATCACATGTCACAGCGCAGCGAGCACGAAGAGCGGGTCGAGCGAAAGTTGCTCGATCACAGCCTGCAGATCGATGTCGGTGAGCCTAAGGTGCTTGAGCTGCCGCAACGACGCGTGAAGATCAACGAGCAGAAAACCTTCGAAGTCACCGAGTTCGAAGTCACCCGTCGTTATGACCGCTACACGCCTTACCAACCCTGGCGCGAAATCTACGAGATCCCACTGGGTGCAGTAGCGGTGGTGGCCGGCGTCGGCGCCAACGTGGTCAATGTGTTCGCCCTCGGCACCCTGCCGGACAGCGTGACCAAGGACTGGCTGAGCTACGGATTCGCCGGGCTCAACCCGTTCATGAACGTGCAGTCCCACGGTCGTGCGCAGCAAAACCTGGCGGGAATCGATGAAGTCCAGCGCGACAAGCGCATGGAGTATTCGAGCCTGCCATGGAGCGAGCGTCCGGTGCAGGTCAAGGCTGGCAAGCAGTCTTTCGACATGACCACCGACCGTAACGGCGTGCTGCGATTGAACCTGCTGGACAGTCCGTTTGCCGAAAACGATCTGAATCACGTGGGCAAACTGCAAATCAGCGTCGAAGACGCCAAGGACGACGTGCATTCCGACTCGTCCCTGACGATCAGCAGTCACCTGCGTGGCAAATTGCTGGAAGCACACGGGCTGATTTACGATGATCTGGAAGACGACGAAGTGAGCCAGTGGGTTCACCGGGTCAAGCGCCTGTCGGAACTGGGTCTGGAAGAAGAAGCCAGTGAGCTGGAGCAAAGCCTGATCGAGCTGACGCGTAACGATCCCGAGTTGCAGGCTGAGTTTCTCAAGTCTCTGACCAAGGATGCCGGGCGATTGGTGGCGGATCCAGGTCCTAACTGAAAGCTGCTTTATAGGAGCCCGAACCTGTTTCGGGCTTTTTTATGCGCCCTACCGATCAAACAACTCCATCTGTTCAAAACCGCCGCGCAAATCCTCCAGCCGCACGCCCACCCCCAGCAACCGCACCGGTTTGCCACCCCGATTGAACGCCTGCGTCAGCATCAACTGATAACTGCCCAGATCCCGCCCTGCCCCGGCCTGTTCCAGTGTGGTCTGGGTAAAGTCGTGAAACTTCACTTTGACGAACGGCTTGCCCGGGCGGTAGCTGCTGTCGATCCGCGCCATGCGGGTTTTCAGGGTTTCCAGCAGTTCAGGGAGCTTGTCCAGGCAACTGCGCAGATCCGGCAGGTCCACGTCGTAGGTGTTTTCGACACTGATCGACTGACGACGACTGTCGTTATGCACCTGACGGTCATCTATCCCACGCGCCAGGCTCCACATCCGCTCGCCAAAACTGCCGAATTCACGCACCAGCGCCAATTTGTCCCACTCACGCAGTTGCAGGCAGTCGTTGATACCGAGCTTGCCCAGCTTGTCGGCAGTGACTTTGCCGACACCGTGCAACTTGCTCACCGGCAGACCGCTGACGAAGTCTTCGACCTGGTCAGGGGTGATGACAAACAGGCCGTTGGGTTTTTTCCAGTCGCTGGCGATCTTGGCCAGAAACTTGTTCGGCGCGACGCCGGCCGAGACCGTAATGTGCAATTGATTGGAAACCCGGCGCCGAATGTCCTGGGCGATTCGCGTGGCGCTGCCACCGAAATGCGCGCTGTCCGAGACATCGAGGTAGGCCTCGTCCAGTGACAGCGGCTCGATCAGGTCGGTGTAATCGCGAAAGATCGTGTGTATTTCCTTCGATGCCTCACGGTAAGCATCCATTCGCGGCTTGACGATGGTCAGGTCCGGGCACAGTTTCAAGGCATGCCCGGAAGACATCGCCGAACGTACGCCGTATGCCCTCGCCTCATAATTGCAGGTGGCGATCACCCCCCGCCGGTCCGCTGAACCACCCACCGCCAACGGCTTGCCGGCCAGACGCGGATCGTCCCGCATCTCGATGGCGGCGTAGAAACAGTCACAGTCGACGTGGATGATTTTTCGCTGAGTCATGGCAGAAAAGGAAATATGGCAAGCCGGAACGGCAGTATCTCACTGGCACCTGTATATAGCACCAGTGGTATGAAGGTTCTTTTCCATTGGTAGGAAACTTCCTTTGAATTTATTTTCTCAATCGAAATCGACCTGCCAATAGAGCTGAAACCCTTGCCCCGCCTGACCTGCGACCCCGCCAGCCTTCCCTGAAAATCGCTAACCAATTGAACCAGAACAGATTTTATCCAGATTCAAGGTTGACACCCCGGCGTTCCTCTGTAGAATGCCGACACACAGACGCGGGATGGAGCAGTCTGGTAGCTCGTCGGGCTCATAACCCGAAGGTCGTCGGTTCAAATCCGGCTCCCGCAACCAAACATCAAAAAAGGCTACTCGAAAGAGTGGCCTTTTTTGTGCGCGTCTGTTTTTCATTCAGGCATCCTCCGGGCCAAACAGGAATCCTTTGCAATTCCGATACTTACCGCCCTCCCGCGACGGATTGACGCGTTTTCACGCTTATTTGACCCTTCGCAGCATTAACGGTTGACACCCCGCCGTTCGCCTGTAGAATGCCGCCACACAGACGCGGGATGGAGCAGTCTGGTAGCTCGTCGGGCTCATAACCCGAAGGTCGTCGGTTCAAATCCGGCTCCCGCAACCAAACATCAAAAAAGGCTGCTCGAAAGAGTGGCCTTTTTTGTATCTGTTGAAAAAGTCCTTTCGCAACAATGATCTGTCACTGTGCAGTGAACCGTTCAGGATCTTCAGACCTGCCAACTTGCGACTATGCTTGAGTCGCAGGCAAGACGTCTGCAATCCAAGACCTGCCCTCGCCGATACCCGACGAGAGGCGTAGTATTTTGTGATTATTTTTTTCTACAGGGATTGGTAACTTGGCTGGATACCCCCATCCTGTCGCGCACAATCCAAGAGGTGATTGATGCGCGCCAACTCGTCTGATCCACAAGACACCCTCACCGTGAATCCACCGATCAAGCCTGAGCGCATGCGCCTGCTGGATCGAATCAGCAAATACCGGCAGCCGATTGGTCTGGCGGTCACTTTGCTGCTGTTCGCTATCGCACTGATTGCCTGTCGCCATCTGCTCAGCGAACTCGACCTCTATGCCTTGCACGACTCGATTCTCGATGTACCGAAGCCCGCCCTGCTTGGCGCTTTCGGCGCGACCGTTGTCGGCTTCATCATTCTGCTGGGCTACGAATGGTCGGCCAGTCGCTATGCCGGCGTGACCATTCCGCCGCGCACGCTTGCTCTCGGCGGCTTCACGGCGTTCGCGATCGGCAACGCCATCGGCCTGTCGATGCTGTCCGGCGGTTCGGTGCGTTACCGTTTATATGCACGACTTGGCCTGGGCGCTTCGGAAGTGGCGCACATGACCCTGTTCGCCAGCCTGTCGCTGGGCTGTGCCCTGCCGCCGCTGGCAGCGCTGGCGACCCTGAGTGACCTGCCGGCCGCTTCCCAGGCGCTGGGCTTGTCCGAGGGTCTGCTGGCCACGATTGCCTCGGCAGTGCTGCTGCTCGGCGCGATTCTGGCCATCGGCATCTACCGTCGACGCCTGCCGGAGCAGCCTTTGCGTGACAACCTGCTGGTCAAGGTCGGTCGCCGCACCCTGCGCCTGCCGGGTCGACGCCTGACCTTCCTGCAACTGGTCATCACCGCTCTCGACGTGGCCGCTGCCGCCACCGTGCTCTATCTGCTGCTGCCGGAAGCCCCGCCATTCGGCGCGTTCCTGCTGGTGTATCTGCTGGCCCTGGCTGCCGGTGTTCTCAGCCATGTACCGGGTGGGGTCGGCGTCTTCGAAGCCATCCTGCTCGCGGCGTTCGCCGACAAGCTCGGTGCTGCGCCACTGGCCGCCGCCCTGCTGCTATATCGCATGATCTACGTGGTACTGCCATTGCTGGTGGCCTGCGTATTGCTGCTGATCAACGAAGGTCAGCGCCTGTTCCAGACGCAAACCATGCGAGCTGCCTCCGGTCTGGCGGCACCGATCCTCGCGGTGCTGGTGTTCCTGTCCGGTGTGGTGCTTTTGTTTTCCGGTGCGACGCCTGAAATCGATACCCGCCTGGAACACATCGCTTACCTGATCCCCCATCGCCTGGTCGATGCCTCGCACTTCGGCGCCAGCCTGATCGGCGTGCTGTGCCTGATGCTCGCCCAGGGCTTGCGTCGCCGACTGTCTGCGGCGTGGATGCTGACCACCATTCTGTTGCTGGTAGGCGCCCTGCTCTCACTGCTCAAGGGTTTCGACTGGGAAGAAGCTACGCTGATGACCCTTACTGCGGCGCTGCTGGGGGTGTTCCGTCGTTCTTTCTATCGCCCTAGTCGCCTGACCGAAGTGCCGTTCTCGCCGCTGTATCTGGTGGCGAGCCTGTGCGTACTCGGTGCTTCGACCTGGCTGTTGCTGTTCGCCTATCAGGACGTGCCGTATAGCCATCAGTTGTGGTGGCAGTTCACCCTCGACGCCGACGCTCCGCGCGGCCTGCGTTCGTTGCTCGGCGCCGCAGTGCTGTTGCTGGTGATCGCCCTGACCTGGTTGCTGCGCACCGCACGCCCGGTGATTCATCTGCCGACCCCGGACGAACTGGAGCGCGCCACGAAGATTCTGATGGCCTCCTCGCAACCGGATGGTGGCCTGGCCCTGACCGGTGATAAGGCGTTGCTGTTTCACCCCAACGACGAAGCCTTCCTGATGTACGCCCGTCGTGGCCGCAGTCTGGTGGCGCTGTACGACCCGATCGGTCCCGGCCAACAACGGGCGGAAATGATCTGGCAGTTCCGCGACCTGTGCGACATCCACCACGCCCGTCCCGTGTTCTATCAAGTGCGCGCCGAGAACCTGCCGTACTACATGGACATCGGCCTGACCGCGATCAAGCTCGGCGAAGAAGCCCGGGTCGACCTGCATCGCTTTGACCTGGAAGCCAAGGGCAAAGAGATGAAGGACCTGCGCTACACCTGGAACCGCGGCACCCGCGACGGCCTGTCGTTGGAGATCCACGAGCCGGGCCAGGCGCCGATGGATGAGCTCAAGGTGATTTCCGATGCCTGGCTGACCGGCAAGAACGTGCGCGAGAAAGGCTTCTCCCTCGGCCGTTTCAGCGACGATTACCTGAAGCATTTCCGCATCGCGGTGATTCGCTTCGAAGGCCGTCCGGTGGCGTTCGCCAACCTGCTCGAGACTTACAGCCATGACCTGGCCAGCCTCGACCTGATGCGCTCGCACCCGGACGCCCCCAAGCTGACCATGGAGTTTCTGATGGTCGGCCTGATTCAACACTATAAGAGTCACGGATACGCGCGCTTCAGCCTGGGCATGGTGCCGTTGTCGGGGTTGCAACCCCGGCGTGGTGCACCGCTGACCCAGCGTCTGGGCTCGATGGTTTTCCGCCGTGGTGAGCAGCTGTACAACTTCCAAGGCTTGCGCCGCTTCAAAGACAAGTTCCAGCCTGACTGGGAACCCCGTTATATGGCGGTGCCCGCCGGACTCGATCCGCTGGTGGCACTGGCCGATACTGCTGCCCTGATCGCGGGCGGCTTGACTGGATTGGTGAAACGCTGATGATTCAACGCTCCCTGAAGTACATCCTGGCCGCACTGATCGTGCTGGCCGTGATTGCCGGCGGCGGTTACTGGTACCTCAAACGCCCGGCACCGGAACCGACCCTCGAACAGCTCACCCCGACTGATGGCATCGCCATGACCCGGGTCATCCCCGGCACCAAGCCCAAGGCTCAGGTGCTGGTGGCGGTCGAGGACGACAAGAAACTCACCGACAACCAGCTGACCACCCTGAGCCGCAGCGCCTCGGCGCAGATCGTTCAGGTGATTCTGCCCAAGGACTGTCTGCTGCAAAGCCGCGCGCTGCAAAGCGGCCTGCGTGAGCTGAACGGCCCGGCGACCCTGGTCAGCGGCATCGGCCCTGGCGCCGTGCTGGCCTGGCGCTGGCTGTCCGAACAGAAAGACGACAAGGCCCAGGCCGTGTCGGTCGACCTGGCGCTGGAAAAAGGCGGCTGCACCCACCTGCTGCCGAAATCCGCCGCCCACGGCCACTGGCTGGTGGCCTGGAACGACAACCCGGATGACACCAGCGCCGGTTTCGTGCGTGATCAACCGAACGCCGAAACCAGCATCAGCGACTACGACATCAACCTGCCGCAAGTGCTGAACAACGAACTGCGCAAGATCCTCGTCGGTGGCGACAAAGCCGCTGGCGGCCTGCAGATCCCGGTCGTGGAAGTCCCGGCCGGCCAGGCCAAGGACACCGTGACCCTGTTCCTCTCCGGTGACGGCGGCTGGCGTGACCTCGACCGCGACGTGGCCGGTGAGATGGCCAAGATCGGCTATCCGGTCGTCGGCATCGACACCCTGCGCTACTACTGGCAGCACAAGAGCCCGGAACAGAGCGCGCTGGACCTGACCGAACTGATGCAGCACTACCGCCAGAAATGGGGCACCAAACGCTTCATCCTGACCGGCTACTCGTTCGGTGCCGACGTCCTGCCGGCGATCTACAACCGCCTGCCGGACACCGAGCAGCAACGCATCGACGCAATCATCCTGCTGGCCTTCGCCCGCACCGGCAGCTTCGAAATCGAAGTCGAAGGCTGGCTCGGCAACGCCGGCAAAGAAGCCGCCACCGGCCCGGAAATGGCCAAACTGCCACCGGCCAAGGTCGTGTGCATCTACGGCGAAGAAGAGACGGATGAAAGCGGCTGCACCGACAAGACGGCGGTGGGCGAAGCGGTGAAACTGCCTGGCGGCCACCACTTCGACGAGAACTACCCGGCGCTGGCCAAGCGGTTGGTGGATCTGATCGAGAAGCGTCAGGTCAAGGATCAGCCGGCAGAGTGATCTGATGCGCTCCAACGAAAAGCCCCCGCAGCCTTAGGGTTGCGGGGGCTTTTTCGTTCTAGCAAACGCCAGAGATCCTTGTGGGAGTCGGGCTTGCCCGCGATGACGGTGGGTCAGACAACTGATTTATAAACTGATACACCGCATTCGCGGGCAAGCCCGCTCCCACAGGGATCTCCACTGGATTCTGATAAGTGCAGAGACACAAAAAAGCCCCCGCCAGCCACAAGGCCGACGGGGGCTTTTCAATTAAGGCGGAGCCTACATCTCCACCTGCGTCCCCAACTCAATCACCCGGTTCAGCGGCAGATTGAAGAACCGCAGGTTCCCGTTGGCATTCTTCAACATGAACGCGAACAGCGCTTCACGCCAGCGGGCCATGCCTTCGAGTTTCGAGGCGATCACCGTTTCGCGGCTGAGGAAGTAGGTGGTGCGCATCGGACTGAAGTCCAGGTCGTCCAGATGGCACAGTTTCAGCGCCTGCGGCACGTCCGGCTCGTCGGTGAAGCCGAAGTGCAGGATCACCCGGAAGAAGCCTTCGCCGTAGGAATCCACTTCAAAGCGACGTGCGGGCGGCACACGCGGGATGTCTTCGTAGACCACGGTCAGCAGCACCACTTGCTCGTGCAGTACCTGGTTGTGCAGCAGGTTGTGCAACAGCGCATGCGGGACGGCGTCGGAGCGGGCGGTGAGGAACACTGCAGTGCCCTGAACCCGATGCGGTGGCTGGACGCGGATGCTGCTGATGAAGATCGGCAGCGGCAGCGCGCCTTCGTCCAGGCGCTCGACCAGCAATTGCTTGCCGCGCTTCCAGGTGGTCATCAGCACGAACAGCGCGATACCGGCGATCACCGGGAACGCGCCGCCCTGCACGATCTTCGGCACGTTGGCGGCGAAGTACAGACCGTCCACCAGCAGGAAGCCGATCAGCACCGGCACGGCCAGCACCGGTGGCCACTTCCACAGCAGCAGCATGACCGCCGACACCAGAATCGTGGTCATCAGCATGGTTCCGGTCACGGCCACGCCGTAGGCCGAGGCCAGGGCGCCGGAAGATTCGAAACCGATCACCAGCAAGACAACACCGACCATCAGCGACCAGTTCACGGCACCGATGTAGATCTGGCCCTGCTCATCACTGGAGGTGTGCTGGATGTACATGCGTGGAATGTAACCGAGCTGAATCGCCTGACGGGTCAGGGAGAACGCGCCGGAGATTACCGCTTGGGACGCGATCACCGTGGCCATGGTCGACAGGCCGACCAGCGGAATCAACGCCCAACTCGGCGCCAGCAGATAGAACGGGTTGCGCGCCGCTTCCGGATTGTCCAGCAGCAAGGCGCCCTGACCGAAGTAGTTGAGCACCAGTGCCGGCAGCACCAGCAGAAACCACGCCCGGGCAATCGGCTTGCGACCGAAGTGGCCCATGTCAGCGTACAGCGCTTCGGCACCGGTCAGCGCCAGCACCACGGCGCCGAGGATCGCCACGCCCATGCCGGCATGCACCATGAAGAAGCGCACGGCCCAGATCGGGTTCAGTGCCTTCAGTACTTCCGGGGAATGGCTGATGCCGTACACGCCGAGGGCGCCGAGCACCAGGAACCAGGTGACCATGATCGGCCCGAAGAGAATGCCGATCCGCGCTGTGCCGTGACGCTGGATCAGGAACAGGCCCACCAGCACCACCAGCGACAATGGCACGACCCAATGGTCGATCCCGTCAAACGCCAGACCCAGACCTTCGATGGCCGAGAGTACGGAGATCGCCGGGGTGATCATGCTGTCGCCGTAGAACAGCGCCGCGCCGATCAAGCCACAGACCACCAGCAGCGAACGCAACTTCCTGCGCTCCCCCGCTGCCCGCCGCGCCAGTGCGGTCAGTGCCATGATCCCGCCTTCGCCCTGGTTGTCGGCGCGCAGGACGAACATCATGTACTTGATCGATACGACCCAGATCAGCGACCAGAAGATCAGCGACAGAATGCCCAGCACCCCGTCGTGGTTGACGGGCACGCCGTAACCGCCGGAAAACACTTCTTTGAGGGTGTACAACGGGCTCGTGCCGATGTCGCCGTAAACTACCCCGACCGCCGCGACCAGCATGCTCAGCGGTTTCGCTGCCGAATGCTCGGTGCCTGCCGCGTGACTACTTGCCTGACCCATCCAACACTCCTGATTTCCAGACCGGCTTCTTTGAACGAAGCACTATGCTTTTTGATGCAGCATGCGCTGTTTTACCTGTTGTTACAGTCGTTTTGTTGACTGTAAAAAATTGGTAAAGCGTCTTGGCGCGAAGCATAGCGCAGCACTCGTCGCATTTCCCTGCATAAAGCTGGTCAAGTGCGCTGCTCGCCGCTAGAATTGCGCACTTTTTGATCAGAGGCGCAGTTCAAGCGCCCATCCATCGATTCCCGAGCCAGGCGATCGATGTCACAAAACACCGAGGTTAGACATGTCCACCACTCCTGCGCCGGCCAATCCAAAGGTTGGCTTCGTATCTCTGGGTTGCCCGAAAGCACTGGTCGACTCCGAGCGCATCCTGACCCAGCTGCGCATGGAAGGCTATGACGTGGTGTCCACCTATCAGGACGCCGACGTGGTCGTGGTCAACACCTGTGGTTTCATCGACTCGGCCAAGGCCGAATCGCTGGAAGTCATCGGCGAGGCGATCAAGGAAAACGGCAAGGTCATCGTGACCGGCTGCATGGGCGTGGAAGAAGGCAACATCCGTGACGTGCATCCGAGCGTACTGGCCGTCACCGGTCCGCAGCAGTACGAGCAAGTGGTCAACGCCGTGCACGAAGTCGTGCCGCCACGTCAGGATCACAACCCGCTGATCGACCTGGTGCCGCCACAAGGCATCAAGCTGACCCCGCGCCACTACGCGTACCTGAAGATTTCCGAAGGCTGTAACCACAGTTGCAGCTTCTGCATCATCCCGTCGATGCGCGGCAAACTGGTCAGCCGCCCGGTCGGCGACGTGCTTGACGAAGCCCAGCGTCTGGTCAAATCCGGCGTCAAAGAGCTGCTGGTGATTTCCCAGGACACCAGCGCCTACGGCGTTGACGTCAAGTACCGCACCGGTTTCTGGAACGGCGCGCCGGTGAAAACCCGCATGACCGAACTGTGCGAAGCGCTGAGCACCCTCGGCGTCTGGGTCCGTCTGCACTACGTTTACCCGTACCCGCACGTCGACGAGCTGATCCCGCTGATGGCCGCCGGCAAGATCCTGCCGTACCTGGACATCCCGTTCCAGCACGCCAGCCCGAAAGTCCTGAAGTCGATGAAACGCCCGGCGTTCGAAGACAAGACCCTGGCGCGGATCAAGAACTGGCGCGAAATCTGCCCGGACCTGATCATCCGTTCGACCTTCATCGTCGGCTTCCCGGGCGAAACCGAAGAAGACTTCCAGTACCTGTTGGACTGGCTGACCGAAGCCCAGCTCGACCGCGTCGGCTGCTTCCAGTACTCGCCAGTCGAAGGCGCGCCGGCCAATGACCTGAACCTCGACATCGTCCCGGACGACGTCAAGCAGGATCGCTGGGATCGCTTCATGGCGCACCAGCAGGAAATCAGCTCGGCACGCCTGCAAATGCGCATCGGCCGTGAAATCGAAGTGCTGGTGGACGAAGTCGACGAGCAAGGCGCGGTCGGCCGCTGCTTCTTCGATGCCCCGGAAATCGACGGCAACGTATTCATCGACAACGGCAGCAACCTCAAGCCGGGCGACAAGGTCTGGTGCAAGGTGACCGACGCCGACGAATACGACCTCTGGGCCGAACAGATCTAAACGCGAAAAATACGAAAAGCCCCGCTCTGTTTTACGAGATGCGGGGCTTTTTTACGGCTATCGTTTGTGGGGGGAAGGACTCCCCTCATTCATGACAAAGAGGCTAACGGGCATGCGTCACCATTCGGTCATCCACACGCCGAAACTCAGCGATTACCAGGAACTGACCCGGGTCTGGGAGGCCTCGGTCCGCGCGACCCATGATTTTCTGCCGGACAGTTACATCGAGCTGCTGCGCAATCTGGTGCTCACCCGCTACCTCGATGCAGTGATGTTGATTTGCACCAAGGATCGCGAACAACGCATCACCGGGTTTGCCGGCGTAGCGGCAGGCAAGATCGAAATGCTCTTCATTGACCCCGAACATCGTGGCCAAGGGCTGGGCAAGAAGCTGCTCAATTATGCGATGCAGCACTTGAACGCCGATGAACTGGACGTCAACGAACAGAACCCGCAGGCCCTGGGTTTCTACTTCAAGCAGGGGTTCGAAGTGATCGGCCGGTCGGAAGTCGACGGCATGGGCCAGCCTTATCCGTTGCTGCACATGCGTCTGAAACAGCCGGAACAGCGCGCCGTACGCGGCTAAAAGCCACAGCGTACAAATGCAATCGCGATTAACCGGCGCCAGGCAGGTACAATGCCCACCCCTTTTTTGTTACGGCCCTGTCATGACTGACCCGATTCGCCTCTCCAAACGCCTCATCGAACTGGTCGGTTGCTCCCGCCGGGAGGCCGAGCTGTTCATCGAGGGCGGCTGGGTCACCGTGGACGGCGAAGTCATCGACGAGCCGCAGTTCAAGGTCGGCGACCAGAAAGTCGAGCTCGACAAGGACGCCAAGGCCACCGCACCGGAGCCGGTGACCATTCTGCTCAACGTACCGGCGGGCATGGACATCGACACTGCCATGCAGTCGCTGAACGCCGAGACCCTCAGCGAAGAGCACCGCTACGGCAAGCGTCCACTGCGCGGGCACTTCCTGCGTCTGACCGCCAGCGCCGACCTGCAACCCAAGGCCAGCGGCCTGCTGGTGTTCACCCAGGACTGGAAGGTGCTGCGCAAGCTCACTGCCGATGCGGCCAAGATCGAGCAGGAATACGTGGTCGAAGTCGAAGGCGACATGGTCGCCCACGGCCTCAATCGCCTGCAGCACGGCCTTACCCACAAGGGCAAGGAGCTGCCGCCGGTCAAGGCCAGCTGGCAGAACGAAAACCGCCTGCGCTTCGCCATGAAAAATCCGCAGCCGGGGATCATCGCCCAGTTCTGTGAAGCGGTCGGGCTGAAGGTCGTCGGCATCCGCCGCATCCGCATCGGCGGCGTATCGATCGGCAAGGTGCCGGCCGGCCAATGGCGCTACCTGTCCGGCAAAGAGAAGTTCTAAGGCCTCTGTTGCCGCCATACATTCCGGCATCGCGTCTGCGCGGTGCCCACAGCGAACGATCAGGATTGCAAACATGGTTCATAACGACGTATTGCGCAGCGTGCGCTACATGCTCGACATCAGCGACAAGAAAGTCGTCGAGATCATCAAACTCGGCGGTCTGGACGTAACCCTCGCCGACGTGGTGACCTGGCTCGACAAGAAGGAAGAAGACGAAGAAGGTTTCGTG
This sequence comes from Pseudomonas sp. HS6, assembly GCF_023375815.1. Lineage (NCBI taxonomy): Bacteria > Pseudomonadati > Pseudomonadota > Gammaproteobacteria > Pseudomonadales > Pseudomonadaceae > Pseudomonas > Pseudomonas sp. HS6. The sequence goes on from NZ_CP067412.1 coordinate 283,178, forward strand.
CGCTGTCCGGACGACGTCATCGCGCACTTCCTCGATGGCCTGGTGGTGTTCAAGCGCGGCAAGGACGAAAGCCGTCCGCCGCAGCCGATCGAAGTGCCGGTAACCAACAACATCATCCTGAAAAAGCTGCGCGTGGCCTTCGAACTGAAGGAAGACGACATGCACGCGATCCTCAAGGCCGCCGAGTTCCCGGTGTCCAAGCCTGAGTTGAGCGCGCTGTTCCGCAAGGTCGGCCACACCAACTACCGTCCGTGCGGCGACCAGTTGCTGCGCAATTTCCTCAAGGGTCTGACCCTGCGCGTTCGCGGCTGATCCCTCCGAGAACGGCGACTTCGGTCGCCGTTTTCATGCATGCCCCTCCATTCCTTCCAAAAATAGTGGCTCCGCTTTTCGCGGCCGGCGACTAGGGTGTACTGAACCCTAGCCCTCAGGATTCGCCATGCACCCGTATTTCTCCCTGCAAGGCCGCACCGCACTGGTGACCGGCGGCACCCGTGGTATCGGCAAAATGATCGCCAAAGCGTTTGTCGAGGCAGGCGCCCGCGTGTACGTCTGCTCGCGGGACGCAGAAGCCTGTCACCAGACCGCTGAAGAACTCAGTAACCTGGGCACTTGTCATGGGGTGGCGGCGAATCTGGCGACTGAAGACGGCGTAAAGGAGCTGGCCGAGCGACTGGGCGAGCAGATCACCCATCTGGACATTCTGGTGAACAACGCCGGCACCACGTGGGGGGCGCCACTGGAGAGCTACCCGGTCAAGGGTTGGGAAAAAGTGATGCAGCTCAACGTGACCTCGGTATTCAGTTGCATCCAGCAATTCCTGCCACTGCTGCGCAAGGCTGGCTCGGCGGCGAATCCCGCGCGGATCATCAACATCGGTTCAGTGGCGGGGATTTCATCTTTCGGCGAACAGGCCTACGCCTACGGGCCGAGCAAAGCGGCCCTGCATCAACTGTCACGAATCCTCGCCCGGGAACTGGTGAGCCAGCACATCAATGTCAACGTCATCGCGCCGGGGCGCTTCCCGAGCAAGATGACCCAACACATCGGCAGTGATCAGCAGGCATTGGCCGAAGACACCGCGCTGATCCCGATGAAACGCTGGGGCCGCGAAGAGGAAATGGCGGCGCTGGCGATCAGCCTGGCGAGTACCGCCGGGGCCTACATGACCGGGAATATCATTCCGCTGGATGGTGGGTTCAGCCTCTGACATCGTCGGTGCGGCTATCGCTGGCAAGCCAGCTCCCACAGGTCTTGTGGTGTACACACATGATGCGAACTCCCGCGAACCCTGTGGGAGCCGGCTTGCCGGCGATTGCGAAAGCCCTGCTACCACCAGTCTTGAAGCCTGCCGGGTTATCATGCCCGCCCTGTTTCCTGCCCTGACCCAAGACCATGACTTACAGCGTCTCCCCCATCGGCTTCGTCCGCTCCTGCTTCAAGGAGAAGTTCGCCATCCCGCGCCAGCCGCAACTGGCCCCCGCTGCCCGTGGCGTGCTGGAACTGGTGGCACCGTTCGATCAGGGCGATGCCGTGCAGGGACTGGAGCAGGTCAGTCACGTCTGGCTGCTGTTCGTGTTCCATCAGGCGCTGGAAGAAAAGCCACGCCTCAAAGTCCGCCCTCCCCGTCTCGGTGGCAACAAGTCCATGGGCGTGTTCGCTACCCGCGCCACTCACCGGCCGAACGGCATCGGCCAGTCGGTGGTGAAACTGGACAAGGTCGAGGCCAATCGCCTGTTCATCTCCGGCATTGACCTGCTGGACGGCACGCCGATTCTCGACATCAAACCCTACGTGCCTTACGCCGACATCATCACTGACGCCTCCAACAGTATCGCCAGTGCTGCGCCGCAACTGATCGACGTGCGGTGGGCGGACACGGCGCTGCTACAGGCGCACACGCACGCTCAGCGCCTTGCCGAGCCGTTGGTCGAGCTGATCGAGCAATGCCTGGCCCAGGATCCGCGTCCGGCGTACCAGACGCCCGCGCCAGAGCGCGAATACGGCGCGCAGTTCTGGGATCTGGATGTGCGCTGGCACTATCCGACGCCGGAGCAGATCCGCGTCCTGGAAGTCATCCCCGCCGAGGCGTGAACCCCGGAAACGAAAAAGCCCGCGCTGCCTTCTCAGGCAACGCGGGCTTTTCTTTGGCATCGTCGGGATTACTTCTCGACGAATGCGCGCTCGATCAGGTAATCACCCGGCTCGCGCATACGCGCCGAGATCTTCAGGCCGAAGCTGTCGAGCACTTCGCTGGTCTCGTCGAGCATGCTCGGGCTGCCGCAGATCATCGCGCGGTCGTCCTGCGGGTTGATCGGTGGCAGGCCGATGTCGCTGAACAGCTTGCCGCTGCGCATCAGGTCGGTCAGACGACCCTGATTCTCGAACGGTTCGCGGGTTACGGTCGGGTAGTAGATCAGCTTGTCACGCAGCGCCTCGCCGAAGAACTCGTTCTGCGGCAGATGCTCGGTGATGAACTCGCGGTAGGCGACTTCGTTGACGTAACGAACACCGTGAACCAGGATCACTTTCTCGAAGCGCTCGTAGGTTTCAGGGTCCTGGATCACGCTCATGAACGGCGCCAGACCGGTGCCGGTGCTCAGCAGGTACAAATGCTTGCCCGGGTTCAGGTCATCCAGCACCAAGGTGCCGGTCGGCTTCTTCGAGATGATGATCTCGTCGCCTTCCTTCAAGTGCTGCAGCTGGGAGGTCAGCGGACCGTCCTGCACCTTGATGCTGAAGAACTCGAGATGCTCTTCCCAGTTCGGGCTGGCGATCGAGTATGCGCGCATAAGCGGGCGGCCGTTGGGCTGTTGCAGGCCGATCATCACGAACTGACCGTTCTCGAAGCGCAGGCCCGGATCGCGGGTGCACTTGAAGCTGAACAGAGTGTCGTTCCAGTGATGAACACTGAGGACACGCTCGTGGTTCATGTTGCTCATGTACGTGGGACTCCTGGAGATTGATCTGCGCTTGCCCGGCTGGTCATGAAGAATGCCGACGGTGCGCAATTGCATCGCATTCTAATAGCGCCGACAATATCTGTTAACTGGATTATTAAGATAAGGGTTATCGGTTATATCGATATGCGATTTACTCTTCGTCAACTGCAAGTCTTCGTCGCCGTCGCCCAGCAGGAAAGTGTGTCCCGTGCTGCGGGTCTGCTCAACCTGTCGCAATCGGCCGCCAGCACGTCCATCACCGAACTGGAGCGCCAATCCAGCTGCCAGTTGTTCGACCGCGCCGGCAAACGCCTGAGCCTCAACGCCCTCGGCAAACAATTATTGCCGCAAGCGGTGGCCCTGCTCGATCAGGCCAAGGAAATCGAGGATCTGCTCAACGGCAAATCCGGTTTCGGCTCGCTGTCGGTGGGCGCAACCCTGACCATCGGCAATTACCTGGCGACCCTGCTGATCGGCGGTTTCATGCAGCGTCACCCGGAAAGCCAAGTGAAGCTGCACGTGCAGAACACTGCCAATATCGTGCAACAAGTGGCGCATTACGAAATTGATCTGGGTCTAATCGAAGGTGATTGCAGCCACCCGGACATCGAAGTGCAAAGCTGGGTCGAAGATGAACTGGTGGTGTTCTGCGCCCCGCAGCACCCGTTGGCCAAACGCGGCAGCGCCACCATGGAAGAGTTGACGCATGAAGCGTGGATTCTGCGTGAACAAGGCTCCGGTACTCGCCTGACCTTCGATCAGGCCATGCGCCACCATCGCAGTGCGCTGAACATTCGTCTGGAACTGGAACACACGGAAGCGATCAAGCGCGCCGTGGAATCAGGTCTGGGGATTGGCTGCATTTCGCGCCTGGCGCTGCGTGACGCCTTCCGGCGCGGCAGTCTGGTGCCGGTAGAGACGCCGGATCTGGATCTGGCGCGGCAGTTCTACTTTATCTGGCACAAACAGAAGTACCAGACCTCCGCCATGCGCGAGTTTCTCGAGCTGTGCCGCGCCTTCACCGCCGGGGTCCAGCGCAGCGACGAGATCGTCTTGCCGACGATCGCTTAAAGCAGAATCACCGCCCACACCAGGGCAATCATGCTCAGTGCCACGAATTGCGCGGCGCTGCCCATGTCCTTGGCGTTCTTGGACAGTGGGTGCAGCTCCAGGGAAATGCGGTCGATGGCCGCCTCCACCGCAGAGTTCAGCAGCTCGACGATCAGCGCCAGCAGGCACACAGCGATCAGCAACGCCTGCTCGACACGGCTGACATTCAGGAAGAACGTCAGTGGAATCAGCACCACGTTAAGTAGCACCAGCTGGCGGAACGCCGCTTCGCCGGTGAAGGCTGCGCGCAAACCGTCCAGCGAGTAACCGGAAGCGTTGAGGATGCGTTTCAGGCCCGTCTGGCCCTTGAAAGGTGACATAAAATAGATAACCGACCAAAAAGAAGTGGGGAAGCTAGATCAACGAAAGTCAAAAAAGCGTGAAGACGCCAGCTATTACTGGCTCGGAATTGACTCAAGTTGTTGCAAGAGTAAAGCCGCCTGAGTCCGGGTCCGCACGTTCAGCTTGCGAAAGATCGCCGTGACGTGGGCCTTGATGGTCGCTTCCGACACGCTCAACTCATAGGCGATCTGCTTGTTGAGCAGGCCTTCGCAGACCATGGTCAACACCCGGAACTGCTGAGGCGTCAGGCTTGCCAGGCCGTCGCTGGCAGCTTTGGCTTCGTCGGAGACGCTGACGGCTTCGAACGCCTGTGGCGGCCAGAATACATCGCCGTCCAGTACTTTGCGCACCGCTTCCTGAATCACGCTCAAGTCGCTCGACTTGGGAATGAAACCACTGGCGCCGAACTCCCGCGACTTGACCATCACCGAAGCTTCTTCCTGCGCCGAAACCATCACCACCGGAATCTGCGGGTACTGCCCGCGCAACATCACCAGCCCGGAAAATCCAAAAGCGCCCGGCATGTTCAGGTCCAGCAGCACCAGATCCCAGTCGGCCTTTTCGGTCAGGCGGGCTTCCAGTTCGGCAATGCTCGCCACTTCCACCATTCGCACATCCGGGCCAAGGCCCATCGTCACCGCTTGATGCAGTGCGCTACGAAAAAGTGGGTGATCATCGGCAATCAGGATGTCGTATGTGGCCATTTTTCAAATGATCCTGTTTTTGATGGCAGACCCGATGCATTCGAGTCTCACCAAAGCAACTCAAGATGCCGGCGCTTTTGCAGCGGCATCCACAGGGGCACGTTCAACGCCAATCACGGACAAAAACGGCGTTTCAAACCTTGGCCGCACCCCAATCGGCGCCAAGCATGCCCAGCGAAGCCGGGGTGGTCAAGCAACACGGCCACTGCTTTAGCAGTATGGGCCAGTATCAGACGGCGACCGGTTGCGCGTTTTGAATGAATGGCAGCAACTCGACATGGGCCGGCGTCGACACGTTCACATCAAGCTGCTGTTTGGCGCCCAGGTAATGCTGGCTGAACACATCGAAATAGGCGTCCAGCGCCGAGGCGCCATCCGTATCGCCCGCCAGTTCCAGGCACAGCGCCGCCACTTCGGCGGTGCACAAGTGCTCGCTGCGGGTCGAACGGCGCAGGCGATAACGCGACAGTTTGTCGGGCAACAGACTTAGGATCGGCAAGCGGTCGAAGTACGGGCTTTTGCGGAAGATCTTGCGCGCCTCGGTCCAGGTTGCGTCCAGCAGGATAAACAGCGGGCGCTTGCTGGTATCGAGATCCACGGTGTTGGTCACCCGCGAAGGTTCGACGTACTCGCCGGGGAACACGAGATATGGTTGCCATTGCGGGTCGTTCAGCAGCGCCAGCAGTTGTTCGTCCGGTTCGGTCCGCGACCAGATGAAAGCGTGATTGTCCCGCACGATGTCGGCGATCAACCAGCCGGTGTTGCTTGGCTTGAACACTTCCTTGCCGGTCATGATCAGGCAGACACCGGAGCGAGTGTCGACAGTCGGGCGCCAGGCGCACAGGCAATGGCTGATGATCACCCGACAGTCACGGCAACGCTCGGAGCGAAAACCACGGGCCTGAATCGGCTTGATGCCCTCATCCTCGCGCTGATCGCGCAGGCGGGCCACGGCGTTGGGGGCATGGTTCATTGCGGGCGACGCCGACTGACAGGAAAACTCGACACGAACAACTCTCGGCAAGGCAATAAAGGCCGGCAGTTTATCAGAGCGACGGGCACAAGCCTGTACCCTCCCGACCGGCTCCCCTATAATTCGCCGCCACTGAACGCACAGCCACGGGGCTGGTCGAACCACCAGTCACTGAATCAGGAGAGTTTCATGCTGCGCCTTATCGTTCCTACCGCGGCCATTGCGCTGGCGTTGTCCTTCAGCGCACAGGCTGCGTCCCTGAAAGAGCAGAACCTGAACAAGGAACTGCAAAACGTCGCCGCTCAAAGCAGTGCCGGTACGCCACGAGCGATCAACGAAGACATTCTCGATCAGGGCTACACCGTCGAAGGCACCACGCTGATCAATCACCTGAGCGTGCAGGCAAGCCATGCCGACAAAATGCGCGCCGATCCCAAAGCCGTTTATTTCCAGTTGGGCGCTTCGGTCTGCAACAACCCGTCGTACCGCAAGCTGATGGCCAAGGGTGCCGTGATGCGTTACGACTTCAGCGAAGTGAAGACCAACAAGGCCATCGGCTCCGCCAGCTATCAGGAATCGGATTGCCCGAAAGCCGCCCCGGCGAAGAAAAAGTAACTATCCGGAAAAAGTAACTATCTGGAATTGGCGCGCCGCTGTTCATCCTCGGCGCGCAGTTCGGCCAACAAGGCCTGCAGATAACGCGAACGGCGATCCCCTCCCGACAAGCGCCGGCAGCACTCCTCTTCGAGACTCACATGATTGGTCTCGGCCGATGCTTTCAACATTCGATACAGCTGTGTATCGATCTCCAGAATGACTCTGGTCATGTGTCCCGCCTCCTTGCCATCCACAAATCCTTGAAGAGCGTGCACCTTGCGTACGGTCTTTGACGCAAAGTTGTCGTACGGCGCCTTTAACTTAGTAAATCAGAGCATTCAGCCCTCGACGTGGCATCAGACGAGCGGTGAAAACACTTCGCAAAGCGACAATAAGCAGTTGCCAGGAAAGACTTTGCGGCGCGATGCTCAATGAGCGAGAAATGCTTTGAGGGTCTAGATTCAAAGTATTCCCGATCAATTTATTAACGGCAGGAAAGGAGCTGCCGGCTATTTGTTTTCTTGCAGCGCGGCACTGACGCCGCACGTCAGGGCCGAAGGCTCTGTGCAGAAGGAGAAGTTGCATGCCTTACCAACCGAATGACCTGCTCAGCCGTCATTTTCAGGAAAGCGGCCACGACCTCACCGGCAAGGTCGAAGAACAACTCAACCTGGTTTCCCCTAACAGTCCGAACATCCCCATCTACCGCGACATGATCCTGACCGTGCTGCGCATGGCCCAGGAAGACCACAATCGCTGGAACGCCAAGATCACCCTACAAGCCCTGCGTGAACTGGAGCAGGCGTTTCGAACGCTGGAGCAGTTCAAGGGCCGGCGCAAGGTCACCGTATTCGGTTCGGCGCGCACTCCGGTCGAGCATCCGCTGTACGCCATGGCCCGTGAACTGGGCGCAGCCCTGGCCAGATCAGACATGATGGTCATCACCGGTGCCGGTGGTGGAATCATGGCCGCCGCGCATGAAGGGGCCGGCCGCGATCACAGCCTGGGGTTCAACATCACCCTGCCCTTCGAACAGCATGCCAACCCTACCGTGGACGGCACCGGGAACCTGCTGCCCTTCCACTTTTTTTTCACGCGCAAACTGTTCTTCGTCAAGGAAGCCGATGCACTGGTGCTGTGCCCCGGCGGCTTCGGCACGCTGGACGAAGCGCTGGAAGTCCTGACCCTGATCCAGACCGGCAAGAGCCCGCTGGTGCCAGTGGTACTGCTGGACGCGCCGGGCGGCACGTTCTGGCAAGGGGCGCTGGATTTCATCCGCCAACAACTGGAGGAGAACCGCTACATCCTGCCAACCGATCTGAAGCTGATGCGCCTGGTCTACAGCGTTGAAGAGGCGGTGCAGCAGATCAATCAGTTCTACAGCAACTTCCACTCCAGCCGCTGGCTCAAGCGTCAATTCGTGATTCGGATGAACCACAAGCTCAGCGATCAGGCACTCGATCACATGCAGGAAGCCTTCGCCGATCTGTGCCTGAGCGACAGGTTCCATCAACACGCCTACAGCGGCGAGGAACATGACGAGGCCCGGTTCAGCCACTTGGCACGACTGGCCTTCGCCTTCAACGCCCGGGATCACGGGCGCCTGCGCGAGCTGGTGGACTTCATCAACCTGCCGGAAAACTGGGCCCAGTCCAGACCCCAAACGGCGCAGCACAACCGCGAACCGTCGAAGGTAATCTGAAGGCAAAAAAAAACGGCCCGCTATCGAAATAGCGGGCCGTTTTTTTATTTTTTGATTGAAGCTGGAGCCGATTTAATCGTCCATCCCTCTGCCGCTGAACAAGCGGTTGATCATCTCCATCGAGAACCCTCGATACGCCAGAAACCGGCCTTGTCTGGCTCGCTCCTTGGCGTCGACGGGAAGCTGTCCGGAGAACTTCCGTTGCCACGTGTCTGTGAGCTGTTCCTGCCAGCTGATACCGCTCTCGCGCAAGGCAAGTTCGATATCGGCACGCTGCAAGCCGCGCTGGCTGAGCTCCTCACGAATCCGTAACGGGCCATAACCTGAGCGGGCGCGGTAAGAAACAAAGCTTTCCAGATAACGGGCTTCGGATAGCAGCCCTTCTTCCGTCAAGCGGTCGAGGGCTGTTTCGATCATTTCGGGTTGGGCGCCGCGCTGACGCAGTTTACGCGTCAGCTCGACTCGACCGTGCTCGCGACGTGCGAGCAGGTCCATTGAGGTTCGCCGCACCGCGACGAGGGTATCGAGTACGGCGGTTGTCATCGGTGCAATCAGATGTCAGCGTCAGCCAGGTCGTCTTCGGTCTCTTTGACCGCAGACGTCTTGGAGTCGGCGATCACTGTCGGCGTCAGCAACTTGTCACGCAGTTGCTTCTCGAGCTTGGCAGCGACTTCCGGGTTGTCTGCCAGGAACTTGGCCGAGTTGGCCTTGCCCTGACCGATCTTGGTGCCTTCGTAGGCATACCAGGCGCCGGACTTCTCAACGAAACCGTGCAGCACGCCCAGGTCGATCATCTCGCCGTTCAGGTAGATGCCCTTGCCATAAAGAATCTGGAACTCGGCCTGACGGAACGGCGAAGCCACCTTGTTCTTTACAACCTTGACGCGGGTTTCGCTGCCGACCACTTCGTCGCCTTCCTTCACCGCGCCGGTACGGCGGATGTCGAGACGAACCGAAGCGTAGAACTTCAGCGCGTTACCACCGGTGGTGGTTTCCGGGCTGCCGAACATCACGCCGATCTTCATGCGGATCTGGTTGATGAAGATCACCAGGCAGTTGGCGTTCTTGATGTTACCGGTGATTTTACGCAGCGCCTGGGACATCAGACGGGCTTGCAGGCCCACGTGCATGTCACCCATTTCGCCTTCGATTTCAGCCTTCGGTACCAGTGCAGCCACGGAGTCGACGATGATCACGTCAACGGCGTTGGAGCGCACCAGCATGTCGGTGATTTCCAGGGCCTGTTCGCCGGTGTCCGGCTGGGAAACCAGCAGGTCGTCGACGTTGACGCCCAGTTTGCCGGCATACTCAGGGTCGAGGGCGTGTTCGGCGTCGACGAATGCGCAGGTCGCGCCGGCCTTCTGGGCCTGGGCGATCACCGACAGCGTCAGTGTGGTTTTACCGGAAGATTCAGGACCGTAGATTTCAACAATACGACCTTTTGGCAGGCCGCCGATGCCGAGCGCGATGTCCAGACCCAGAGAGCCGGTAGAAATGGCCGGGATCGCCTGACGATCCTGATCGCCCATACGCATTACGGCACCCTTGCCGAATTGACGTTCGATCTGACCCAGGGCCGCAGCCAAGGCTTTCTTCTTGTTGTCGTCCATTAAAGTCCTCACGTAATCAATAAGGCCTGACGGCCAACACCTGTATAAGTAGCCAGTATTATTCCACAGCGTTTGCGGATCGCCTACCCCTGATTTTCGATTTCTCGTGCCGCTAGTCGCAGGAGCCCCTCTAGCGCGGCCTTCACCGTTTGTCGGCGGACTTCGTCGCGGTTGCCGGGGAAGTGCTGAACCTCACTGGAAACCGCATCACCCACCCCCCAGGCCAGCCACACCGTGCCCACCGGTTTGTTCGGCGAACCGCCGTCCGGCCCGGCCACGCCGCTGACCGCCACGGCAAATCGTGCTCGGCTTTTTTCCTGGGCGCCGCGCGTCATGGCCTCGACCACCTCGCGACTGACTGCACCGACCGTGGGAAACAGATCCGCCGGCACATTCAACTGCTGGGTTTTCTGTCGGTTGGAATACGTGACATAACCGGCCTCGAACCACGCCGAGCTCCCAGGGATCCGGGTGATGGCTTCGGCAATCCCGCCACCGGTGCAGGACTCGGCGGTGGTGACGTGGGCGTTGAGCAATTGCAGGCGTCGGCCAAGTTCGGCCGCCAATTGAGTGATTTCTTTCACGGCGCGCTCCGGATCGGATGGAATGCGTACCACCGTACACGAGCCGGTTGCGCTTTCAATACACAGACTCATTCAAAATGTGCAGGCGCCAGCGCTCTGATATAGGCCTGACAGGCTTGGAGGGCAATCAGTCCGCGGTCGCCTTCGCCGGTGATGGCGACAATTCGTTGAGCATGCGCCGGGTCAAGTCGGGCGCGTACGGTTGCATGATCCACGCCGCCGGCGCCGGAGGCGGCTGGCACACCGCAGCCTTGGGCGGCGTCGCCTGCATCGATGAGGACTGACAGGCGCAGATCAGCAGTGGCAAGGCGATCGCGCAGGCGATCCTGATCACGTTGGGCATCGCTGAGTGCTCGATAGTGGGTTTGTTCACTGGCCGCGAGCCGTTGCTCCAGGGCCAGACGCTTGTCCTGCTCGGCCTGTTGCGCAGTGGCGGCCACCAGGGTCATTTGGTTGAGGGTTTCAGCGTGCAGCCGGGCCTGCTCGGCCAGTTGTCGGCCGTAGCGCCAGTCCTGAAACTGCCAGGCCAGCGCCGCTGCCCCCGCAGCCAGCAACACTACGCCAATCAGCCGCCAGGTATTCAGACTGAAGGCAGGCATAGCACCGCCCTCGCCCGTCCCCAAAGCTCAAGCCGATCCTGCAAACCGTTCAACCCGCCGTTGATACGCCGGGTGATGCTGTTGAACTCATCACGGTCGGCCAGTGCGTTCAGGCCGTTCTGTTCCCAGAACCACGCGGCAGACTCAGCCGCCCATTGCGGTTGTTCCAGCAACTCCGGCAACGCCAGCAGTCGTTCATCGCCGAACAGCCCGAGGCTGCACTGGCGATAGCTGGTGCGACCGGTGATCTGGATCAGCCCGCGGCCGCGATACTTCTGCCCGTCGCCATCGGCTTCCGGTGTATTGCCCAGACGCAAGGCCAGCGTACCGGTGTCGTACTTGCTCAGGTACTGGTTGTTGCCCAACTCACGCACGTACTGCAATTGGCCGGACTCATGTCCGATCTGAGCGAGAAACGCGGCGATACGCTTGGGCGCGTCTATGCGATGGCGAGCCATGGCATCGTTTAGCGGTGAAACAAAAACGCCCGCTTGTCGGCGGGCGTTGGGCATGATGTTGAGTAAGTTGTCTTCAGTAATTTGCATAATGCTTGATCCTCCCTGGATGCGCCGATTGAATCATGATTGGCGGCCAACGCCCCCCAGCCATTTTTTTGCCAGAGTTGTCAGGGTGCTGTTCGGTGCAGATTCCTCCAATGCTTCATTCAAGGGCAACACCTGGCCCCCGGACAAAAGCCACGCTTGATATTCCAGCCAATCCCTATTGGAAGGATCCTGTGGAACATATGCCAGGTCGCTCAGACGAAGAACGCCGCTGGCGGTCAATTGATAACTCATTGTTTCTCCTAAAGTTCAGCGTCGGCAGTCCATTCGATCTGCAAGGTCTGGCCGGGCAAGCTGCCGACCGGAGTAACGGTGGCAAACGAAATGGCGCGCTCCGTCAATCCCTGCAGAACACTGCCGGTACATGGCCCCACGGCCTGATTCCATACTTGATTGCTGGTATTGCCAGGGCAATACATGACGACGGTAGGTAACACCCTCTTTTGCACCAACATGCCTGTCGTCATCGCGAACTGACCGCTATTAGCAGGCGCCGCTTGCGTGAACGTTGAAATGCAGGTGTTGGAGCCATTGTTCGCCCGGACCGGTAACCAAGTGGCAAAGGACTTCTCGAAGTAACGCTGGCAAAGCATCAACTCTTCAGCCACTGGACGATACTCGAAAGGTGTGGATACCGGCCCCTCCTCCATTTGGATCTGCGCCAGATCCACGGTCTGCAAAACATTCAATGGCAAGTCGAACGCAAGCCTCACGAAGTTGTTGGCCCCCAGCATCTTCCCGGCAATACCTGGCAGGCGAAATGACGCGCTGTACTTCTTCCACGACGTGCCCAGTTGAAAGACATCGACCGTTTTTTCAACAGACTCGGAACCTGCGGTACCGAAGTTCTGAGTGACCGACACTCTCAGCTGCCGTGCCGCATCGGACCGCGCCCAGAATGTTACGGTAGCGGTTTTGCCTGCCAGGGTTCGTACCGATTCGATAGCCTGGGAGATTCTGTGGATCGTGGCTCCAGCTCCCACCTGAGTCTGCTGCCAACGCAGAAAAAACTGCGGTTCATCGGCAACTTCAGTTTGACCGGGTGCAAAACCCTGCTGAGATATGGCGACTCCTGCACTGCCATTCCAGTCGCAGCGAAAGCGATCAGCCACATAGCCGCCAATGTTTGGCCCGAGGTTGGTTGGACCGCGTTGCCAGATATCAAACCCGCCATTGATCAGTACGTTCCGGCGATACACCTGCACCGGAAATTGTTGCAGCGGATCGGGCTTCGCCAATTGACGAATCGCCTGCGCCAATTGATCGGTCTGCTGCTCGTCAGGCTTAAGACCGGCGGCGGTAATCGCGCCGAGAATTTCCTGAGTAACGCTGTTGCCCCAGCTCGCAGGAATCAGCGATCCAGGGGTGCCGGCGATCGCGTCTTCGTCGACGAATCTGCCGTCGACCAAACCTGACCCCGGAACACTTTTTGGGTAGTCCATAATGGTTTTCCTTGATAGTCCGGTTTTGCCACATCGGGCAATCCGCTCAGTTGTTTGCTCGCAGCAGACCTTCCAGCCAATCCGGCTCTACCGGGCGGGCGCGCGCATCCGGAAACTCCGGATCATCGGGCCAGTCGCGCAATGCCTGCCGATAGGCGAGTAGCTGTTTGAACTCTTCAGTGCGCAGCGTCGTGCCCTCGCCGACTTCCAGCTCTTCCGCGTCACGCCATACCAGCCATTGGGTGTCACGAAGAACAGCATTGCGCCATGCGCGTTCATGACTGACCGCAACCTCAGGGGAGATGACCGGATCGATCAGTACGGGTTGCCCGCTGGCACTGGCGCTGATGACCTTGCCCGTTGCCTGTCCGGCAAACAGTTCGGCGTATTGGGCACGGGTGATTTCCACAGCCCCTTCAGGCGGTTCCGGATAGGGGCTGTCGACCAGATGGAATCCGCGTGTCTGTGCGTAAAAGTAAATAGTCATGGTTATCGCCCCCAAACCAATATGCGTCCTGAAATTCCCGGGTCGGGCTTCACGCTTGACGCCAGAACACTGCGAACCCTGGCAACAGCCGTGGTTGTATTGGAAGCTCCCAGGTCGAACGCCCAGACAGTCACGTTGGCGGTGCCCCAACCCGCCGGGTTGGCCTCGTTCGCGATACCACCGAGGACCGCATTGGGAAACATCGTCGGCAACGACACCGTCATGTTGCCATTTGCATCGGAGCCCCCTACCACCCACTGCACGATCAAACCGCTGGGAAATTTCTGCCAGCCCGTCGTAGCGAACTGAGCCCCGTAGGCCGCCGAATATTTCAGCGCGGCGGTGCCATAAACCACCCAGACACCGGATTCCCGGACAAAGGTCGCACTCTCGCCGGCGTTCATCGTGATCGAACCCAGATAGGCCCCCTGGGGACTGATCTGCGTACCGGTTTTACTGGCAACGGTGATCCCTGCCACGTTGCGACAATGCAGGCGGATCGTTGCGCCGCTGGGCAGCGGAACCGCGTCCGGCAGCGTCACCGTGTAAGCAGCAATTCCGCCCAGGCCGATCGAACAGCCGACATCGGCCACCGTCAGTTGGGCTGCACCGGAAATACCACGCGAACTGGCGGAGCTGCCCAGCGCCCGCTGAACAAACTCGGCGGTTGCGGCAGAGCGACTGACATCAAATTGTGCAGCTGTCGTGAACAACGCCGGGCTGCGCAATGCGTCTAGCAGTTGATGAGTGTTCCCCTCGTTCGGCGTCATGCCGGCGGCCTGGACGACACTGAGAATTTCCTGCGTGACGCCATTGCCCCACGCCGCCGGAATCAGCGAGCCGGGTTTTCCGGCGATCGGTTCCTCATCGGCAAACTGTCCATTGACCAGCCCGACGCTGGGCACACTCTTGGGATAGTCCAAGGTTTATCTCCTTATCTGAAAACTTGGGTTGCGTGATGGCGTCAGCCAGTCTGACCGGCCAGCCAATGCGGCGCTGATGGCCGCGAAACGGAGGAAGGAAATGCGCCGGAGTCTGGCCAGTCGCGCAAGGCCTGGCGGTACTCGAGCAGTTCCAGATATTGCTGGGCCTTGAGTGTTGTCCCGCGTCCCAGTTCCTGCTCGTCGCGATGGCGGGTGACCCGCCATTCGGTGGTAGCCAGTGCGGACTGACGCCAGGTACGCTCCGCCATCAGAGGCTCGTTGTCTTCGAATACGGAGAGCGTGGTGACAGCAGGGGTTTGCGGTTCGTATGCAGGCTCGACAGCGGGAGGTGTCTCGACCATTCGCGCGCCGATTTCGATATTCGTGCCAACGGGCACCGGCACCATCGCCGCGACGAAAGCAGGTGCGAACAGTTGCTCGATCGCGAAGTCACCGGTGTCGATCACTTCGACCGCGACACCGTTTTCAATACGTGCATAACGGGCCATTACTCGTACTCCCAGATTTCACAGAAAGCGTTACCGCCCACCCCACCCGGATACGCAACGGATGCGCTGTTGGAGCAAGCCCCGCCACCACCCGAACCACGGGAACCCGAGTTGGCATTCATATTTGCCCCTGTGAACGGAGCCCCTCCATCAAACTGGCTTGCACCACCGTAGCCCGACAGCAGACCCCAGTTGGCATTGCTCATGGCATAACCACCTGGCTGACCACGCGCACCAGTAAGATTCCCGCCAGAAACCGATTGCCCACCCGTACCGCCCTGAACACAACCGGACGAAGTTCCCGTCAGCACGATCGACAGGCTTTGCCCACCGGCACCTCCCGCAACGCTCATGTAGCTGCCGAAGGAGGCACCGCCGCCCGACACGCCCATCGCAGTGCGTGCAGCACCACCGGCGCCCAGTGAAACAGGAACGCCGGCCTGCATCTCCGCCGTCACATCGAACAGGCTTTCGCCATAAGCCCCTGCACCACCACCGCCGCCGAGGCTTTGATAAGTTGCGGCTACAAGCGCACATCCCCCACCCGATCCACCCGCCCCGACCAGCCGCACGCGAATCCGCTTGGCTCTCGGGTTCGGCTTGTAAACCGTGATGCCGACCGCGTCGATCTGCCGGACCGCCAGCAACCGTCCCACGGCATCGGTGATGCCGTAGCCTGCCAGCGTGGTCGGGGTGTTCTTCAGTTTGGTAAAGTCGACCAGCGCGCCAATGGCCGTTGCCAATTGGTTGGTTTTCGTCTCATCCGGCGTCAGTCCGGCAGCCTTGATGGCATTGAGAATTTCTTGCGTGACACTGTTGCCCCAGGCGGCGGGGATCAACGATCCGGGCGTGCCGGCAACCGGGTTTTCATCGATAAAACCACCGTCGACCAGGCCGACGCCGGGGATGCTTTTCGGATAATCCATTGCACTGCTCCCTGTGCGGTAATCAGCGGGTTACGGTTGCGCCGGGCACAGCCGGCCAAGTGATTTCTTCCGGGAAACCGGCCTGTTTTTCGATGCGGTTCAGCTCGACGCTGTAGAGTTTCCATTCGATCAAATGCAGTTGTTCGTCGTGGCTGGCATCGCCGATGTCTTCGGCGTATTGCAGAGGCGCAATGCGCAGCACTGCGTCGCGAAGCAGCGTGTCGCGCTTTTCCAGCGCCTGCTGGCTGATGTTGAGCAATCGGGCTTGCTGATCCGGTTGCCAGGCGTTTTCGCGCCACACGTGGAATTCCCCGGGCCAAGGCTGCGCTGTCAAGGTATCGGGTAACTCGCCCAACTCATTCCAGATCTGTTGCCCGCCACCCTCCTTGCGAAAGACCGGACCACGTCGATCAATCACCTCTCGCGGTACACCATTGATCAACGCCCAGATGCGACCGGTTTCAGGCGCGGGTAATTCAAACGACAACTCAACCGCGTTGCTGGGCAGTTGAATACCGATACCGGGCGTCACGAAAAACTCGACAGGCCCGGACAAGGCGCCCGAGCCGTCAAACAGATAATTGAACATAGGCACCTCAGATGAGTTTGATACGGCCGGGATAGGCGATGTTGCGAGGGCGAGACTTGAAGGCTAATAGCAGCGCATTGGCAGTATCTCGCTGGTAGCTCGTACCGGCGGGGAAGACAGGGCCACCGTTGATTAGTCCAGACACGTATTGGGGTTCTTCGCGGGTATCGGCACCGAAACCCGTCAGGGCGTCCGACCACCACGCCCCAACCGCCCCTGCACCATTTGCACCCATGGCATACGAATGAGTCGACCCGACCTGAAAGGAGCCCATGGCACGACCTGTATCCACGCCACGGCCCTCGTCCAGAACCCGTAAAAACTCGCCTCGCCCTTCCGGCCCACGGAAGGTCGCCGCGCCATCGCCCGACGTCCATTTACCTTCGTTGCCCGCGCGCGCGGCTTCGGTGCCCAACATTCCGGATAGCTGAGCGTGATCCCACAGCCACGGCCACTCGACACGCTTCATGACCGTGCCGTTGAGCGCGCCGTAACCACCGGGGCTGAGCAACGTTGTCGTCTCGAAAAACGGCCGGCCAAGGGGGGTGTTGTCAAATCGACCGACCGGCCACCAGCTACCGGCAGCATCGCTGCGCAACTGCCACCAGTCGCCGCCGCCCATCAACACCAGAAACGGGTAGCCGCTGGGTGACAGGTGAGTGTGAAAACGAATGCGGTCGGAACCCGACGCCTGAACGATCAAGCGGTTGCCGCTGTTGTCCATGCGCCGAACAATCACATCGCGTATACCCAGCGAGGCGTTCGCCGGCGGCAACGTCACCGTCACGGCACTGGAACCGCCATCGATCAGTACCAGGCCCAGCTCCGAGTCGGCCAGCGTCTTGGAAGCCGCCAGCCGCGTGACTACCGAACGCATCGGACTGGCGTTACCGACAATCGACTGAATGGCCTTGAACAACTGCCCGGTATCAGCCTCGGCGGCAGTCATCCCGGCGCCGGTGATCACGTTGAGAATCTCTTGTGTAACGCCGTTGCCCCAAACCGCCGGTATCAACGACCCGGGGGTTCCCGCCACCGGGTTTTCATCGACGAAGCGGCCATTGACCAGGCCGACGCTGGGGACGCTCTTTGGATAATCCATTGGATGTTCGTTCCTCTTGAATGAAAAATGAAACGTGGCTGCACGCGGGCTTTTGGCTTGTTCAACGGCGGGCGCAAACGCTTCTGTTCCTGAAAATAAAAAGCCCACAACGAAGTGGGCTTGGGTGAAGCGTGTTGCGATTACAGGTTCGAGTTGGCCGTCAGTTCACGAATGGCCTGCAGCGCCTCATCGGCGGCAGCGCGAGCCTGATCCATCTGGCTCTTGTTCGCGTACGCACGGATCTGGCTCTTGGCTTTCAGGCGCACGGTTCGCAGGGTCAGCAGGTTCTCGCTGAGTTGGGCAGCCTTGTCGAGGATCTGCTCGGCCGACTGTTTCGCCGACCGGCCCTTGGCAACCCAGGCAGCGACGGACAACGGCACTTCCTTTTTCGGGTAACCGGCGTCCTGAAAGGCCTGAGCATCGATGGCCGCCTGGGCGTACTCGAGGGCTTTGAGCGGATCACCGGCCAGCGCGGTGCGGGCGCTGTCGGCGACGGCATCGACCCGGGTGCACAGGCGTTCGGTTTCCTGCTGTTCCAGCAGCGCGACTTTCTCGGGATTGACGACCCACTGCTCACCGTCCCAGTCGTGGGCGGCGGATGGTTGCGCAGGACGCAACTCGCCATCGATCTGATGAAGTTCCTGAATAACGATCATCGAATGAGCTCCCACGACAGCTGCACGTTCACAGCTTCGCTAAAGTTGATCGGAATACCGGCGATGTAATCGGTCACCGGATGGCTCTTGATGCCCATGCTCAGCAACAGTTCATCGCTGTCGGCGCTGGCCTGTGCCAAGTTGTGTTCGGCCTGATAGGACTGCCAGAGCGAGCGCACATTGGCGTGATCGAAACTGGCGGTCAGTGTCGAGACCGTAACGTCATTGACGATGTTGCTAGTGAAGATGACGCACGGTTGTGCAGTGGCAGGATTCCAGCCCCCTGCATTATTGAAAACGCCTGTTGATACGGGCGAAAGGTAGCTGTAGTTGCCGCCCGCCCATCCAGTTGAAGGAAACGCAACCGTCGTAATGGCGGTCGACGAAGGCGTCGGGTTACCCACCACCAGCCGTGCAGCGCGGGCATGAGGATCCAGCGGCAGAAACACTGCCCCCGTGCCGTTGAGCGTCTGCGTCCAGGTCAGGCGTGCCCGGTTGTAGATCGCGCGCACCGCCGGCACCGAACCTGGCGCGCCAGTGACCACCCAGGCCAGACATATGTCCAGCACAGAACTCTGGAAACCACCGCCGGCAGCACCGTTGAGCGTGCCCTTCAGGGAGTCCGGCGTCACGTCATAGATAGTCCCGCGCTGGGTATAGAAACTCAGTACACCGCCAATCACCTGCGCCCGCAGAAAGTAGTGGGAGCTGGGCAACAGGTCAGCGCTGCTCCAGGCCGGGGTCACGCAAGTGCGAGAGCGTCCCAACTGACCGGCCACCACTTCCTGGCCAATACTGACGTAGATACCCGCCGGCACCGATACCCGCCCGCCGCTGGTCGAAGCCGCAGCCGGAGTGATCGGCATCCGCGCATCCGTCGTGGCAACGGTCGGCAAAGGCAACGCCGCCAACGGCAACGCCAGATCCTGATTCCAGCCCTTGGCCGTCACCGTCTGAATCGCCTGCAACAACTGATCGTATTTCTTCTCGTCCGGGGTCAGATCCCCAGCCTTGATCACGCTGAGAATTTCCTGCGTGACACTGTTGCCCCAGTCCGCCGGAATCAACGACCCCGGCGTGCCGGTCAGCGGGTTTTCATCGACAAACTTCCCATTCACCAGACCGGCGCTGGGCACACTCTTCGGATAATCCATTGCGTTATTCCCTAGTCATAGTTGATGTGCACCTTGGTATGCGCCGGTGCCGCCCGGTGGATCATGCATTCGAGCGCCGAGCCCGGATTGACGCCGAAGCGCTCGCCCCAGTAACTCGCACCGAAACGCCGGCCGAGCAGCAGGCGGCCGCCGGTGTTGAGCGTCCACATGAACTGCGCTTCCCAGGTGCCCCAATGCGCGGCGCCGAAACGCGAACGGCCCATGCGCGGGGCTTCGAGCTCGGTGATGGTGGCGTTGGGGTAACCCTGGCTTCTGGCGATTTCCAGGTAGTAACCGATGGCCTGGCTGCCGACGGCCAGCAAGCGGCGGCGCACGGCGAGGCGTCGGTCATCGAACAGCGGCGTTGCGCCCAGGCACGGGTCGGGCAGGTTCATCACCTGTTCCCAGTCCGGCACCAGTTCGCTGACGCCGGCCGGGTCCATCTCGTTGAGCAGGTCGGCGGCGCGAGCATCGAGGCGTGCCAGTTCGACGGCGACGCCCTGCAGCACTTCCTCAAGCTCCGGCACCCGCTCCGGATCCCATGCCGGCCCACTGGGCAGCAGTGCTCGAAGCTGCGCCTGGTATTGCGCGGCGGTTCTTATGCCCCCCATACGCATCCTCCGAACGTGAGCAATTCGCTTTTAGCGGCAGACACGTCAGCGGCCGGTGCGGTCAAGATGTGATCGTACTCACCACCGGCGCTGCTGATGGCTTCGCGGATATGGCTGATCAGCAACGGCACACCCAGATCGGCTTCACGGTTGTGCAGGTCACGCAGTTGCGCTTCGATGGCAGCGCGCACAGCGGTGGTGTCCGGGTTGACACTCTTGAAGCGATACACCACAGGCACTTGAATCGGTCGCTGCACATGCACTTCCGCCGTCACCGGACGCAACGGTTCGATGTAGTCCTGAACTTCCGCCAACTGTTCGTCGTTGGGCACCGGTTGTGGATCATCATCACGCATGATGAACACTGTCACCGTGCCCGGTCCGAGCAGGCCGCCACGGCACCAGGCGCGAGTCACGCCCGGCACTTCCAGTGCCCAGGTCTCGTAATCGCTGGCCGAACCGCCGTGGGGGATGACGCGATAGGAGCGAATCACCCGCGAGCGCAGCGACTCCAGGCTTTCCCGTGCCACCCCACCGTTGAGCCCCGGCGCCAGCACCACAAAGCTGCTGCCGACCACACCGGTAATCGGCTGCACCGGCGTCAGCGCCAGACCGGCCTCGGCATTGCCCAGGCTGCCGGCATCAAGCGCTGCAATGGAGGTGCTGTTAACACCATTGACGGTGGTGCGCGCGGCGGTGACTTTGAAGGTGCGACCGTCGCTCGACTGCAACAAGGTATCGACATCCAGCACCGCGCCCGCCGTCGCGTTGAAGCTGACGTTGCCGGTGGCCACTTGCGCCGGTTTGCGCGGCTGGTTCAGGCGCAGCGCGGCGATGCGTTCCAGGGTCGATTCATCGGCGGTGTCGGGCAGGATCTGCTCGGCAATCCAGTCGAGATAGCCGTACAGGCCATACGCGGCGCCGCCGAGTGTACGGGCCAGGACTTGCGCATCGGACTGGCGCAGCGAATCGCCGGCCAGGTCGCTTTGGGTGCGCTTGATCAGCACCGGCAGCGAAGGGGTTTCAAACGGCATAGATCACCTGCCAACTGTTATCGGGGTTGATGTCCAGACGTTCGCCGTCGGCCAGGGTCAGGACCGTACGCAGGTTCAGGCGCTGGGCGTCGAGGCGTTCGCTGATGATGTCGATGGCGCTGCAATGGCCGTCGTCGATCAGCCATTGCAAGGCTTCGCGGGCATAGAACTCGGCGTCCATCTGGGTCTGGCGGGTCAGTTTGACCCGGCGCAGCAGCCACAACCGCGAACCGATGCGGTCGTCGGCTACGGTCGGAAAGGTGTCGCCCCACCAGCCGTAACGCTCCTCGTCGTCGAGGGCATCGTCGTCGGCCGCGCGGCGCCAGGTGAACAGGCTGATCAGCACGGCGCGGGTCAGCGCGGCGTGAAGGTTTTGACTGAAGAGCATCACTGACCTCCCGCCGGCGCGCCGGTCTGGCCACTGCCCGCCTGCACGCCAACGTGCACGTGCTTGATCTGGCTGATGCTACCGGCCACTTGATCGCCTTTGGAAACGATCTTGCCGGTCTGGTTGATCACCGGCGTCTCGAAGTTCACGGCGGTGCTGGCGCGGATGTTGAGGGTGGAGGTTTCGATGTCGATGATCCGCCCGCGCTTGAAGTGGATCTTGTCGCCTTCGTCGGTGTAGATCGCCACTTCGCCGGCCGCCAGCGATTGCAGGCGATAACGGCGGTCGGCGACGACCAGGGCGATGGCGTGGGAACGGTCACCGCCCAGAAACGTGACGACGCCTTCGGCACCGGCCAGCGGATGGCTGGTGAAGCCGTAGGGTTCGAAGTGCTCCATGTCGTCGTTCACTTCACCGGCGGTGAGGCGCATTTGCAGCGATTGCAGCTTGGAGGCCGAACTGGCGAGCACGACAGTGCCGCGCGCCAGCAGGCGTGTCAGTAGGCTCATAGGGTTTCCTTGGAGGGTGGTGTCGGGCTCAGGCTTTTTTCGGCGGCGAAGGATTCGCGTCGAAGGTATGCGGCGGCGCCACTTGCAGCGTGGTGACCGAGCCTTGCGCCGACAGCGAGTACGTCACCTTGGAAATCAGCATGTCTTCATCGAACCCGAGTACCGGATCCTTGACCCGCACCAGCGTGTTGTGACGCCACAGATCGCCATTGGACTGACGCCAGCCCTGCACCTGATACGTGGTAGTCAGCGCCCGGCCCATGCGCGTGGCGCTTTCCCATTGGGCCCGTTGCTGGGCCAGTTCGAAGGTCAGTTGCGAGCCTTCGTTGATGATCGTGGTACGCCGGCGCTTGAAGCTCAGGTCGGCGGCCACCGACTCCACTTCGCTGACCGCTGCCCCGCTCTTCTTGTCGTTGCCCTTATGCTGGCCGATCACCCGGTATTCGGAGAACACCTGGCTGTAATCCATCGGTGCATTGGCCGAGAGAATGTTCTTGCCCAGCTCTAGTGCATCGCTGGCGCGGCCGCCGCTGCCCGGTTTGGCGAGCACCAGCCGGCCTTCGGCGTCATCGGTGGAAAACACCCGGTACAGCGAGAGCAAACGGTCGATGGACTGGAACGCCGTTTCACCCGGCACGATCGTGTGTTTGCTCAGGCGTGCGGTCTCGGGAATTTCGTTGACCACCATCAACGCGTACTCCATGGCCAGGGCCTGGACGATGTTCAACAGCGACTGATCCTGCCATTGGCCGGGGTTGTTTCGCGCCGCACAATCGACCAGATCCTGGGTCTTGGAACTGCCCTCGATGCTCAGGCTGATCTGCCGACCGTCATAGCTGATCGGCGCCTTGAACACATAACCGGTTAGCACCAGATCCTTGCCGATCCGCACTTCGCACGGGTCGCCGGCCTTGATCCGCTGATCCACGGTCTGCCCCGGCCATTGCCAGGTGATGTCGAGTTTGAAGGTGCGGAACTGGCGCTCCAGGTCCGCAGTGATCTGCACGCTTTTCCAGCCGCCGTATTCCATGTCGCCGACGGTCAGCGTCACGCGGTTGTCAGTCTCGTTCATGGCTCACTCCCTGGAAACTTTGACTTCGTTGGGTGAGAAGCTCGGATGAGACAGACCGTTGCGCTGAATGACCTCCGTCACACGGGTGGCATCGCCAAACTGCTTGTAGGCCACGACCACCGCCGGAAAGGTTTCCTGGAAGGTTTTACTGACCAGTCGCACACCGGACGAAGCCACAGCCTTGAGGTGCGCGATCAGCGCTTCCTTCACATCGGCGATGGCCTGGTAGTGCGCGGGGTCGGCCTTGTCCTGGGCCTTTTGCAGCGCTTCGCTCAATTCTTTCTGCAGCGCTTGCAGATCGTCGGTGACCGGGACTTCCTGGCGTGTGATCGGCTGCTTCGATTGTTGGTCCAGCGAGGGGGTCGAGTTCAGTTTTACCGGCGTAGAGGCCACCGGCATCGAGGCAACCCACTGCGCCACTTTCACAATCAGCGTGTCTTGCACCAGGTTGGCCATCGCTTGCGCGGCGGCATTGGTGTCCTTGCCGGTGGTGATTTTCGGTGCATCGGCCTTGCGGATGGCTTCGAGTTGTTGGGACACGTCGGCAATCACGCCACGGTAGCCCTCCTTCGCGAACTCCTTCAGCTCCTTGATATCGCCGAGCAGACCTTTGAATTCCGCTGCCACTTCCTTGGGCAGTTCCTTGACGGCCCTGACCAGTTCGGTGATTTGCTTGTACTGCGCGATCAGCGGTTTGAGCTGCTCCTTGATCACGTCGTACACGCCGGTGAGGCTGTTGCGCAGATTGGCGATGCCGATCCGCGCTGCCTTGATCAGAGTCATTGCTTGTTCGAAGCGCGCCACCGCCGAGCCGAGCAAACCGTCGGCCTTGATCAGCAGGACTTTTTGCGTGCTGACCGTCGCTGTCGGAAACGGCAGCGGCCGGTCCGGGTAGAACTTCAGAGTGAAGGTCACCATCCCGCCGTCCTGGCGGGTGTGGGTCATGTCGCACTCGCCGACCTTGACCTGCAGGCGCCCCAGCCATGGATGCACCAGTTCGCCGCTGCCTTGTTCCAGCGCCTGGAGCAGTTTGTCGCGCTGCTCCAGGCAATCGGCACCGATGATGAACGCCGTCAGGTCGTGGGTCTTGGCCTGCTGGCCGAGGTCCTCGAAAAACGGCAGATCGCGTTGCGGATATTCGTGCAACTGCCCCTTGCGACCGACCGGGGTTTTCGCCTGGTCGATCCAGAAGCCGACACCCCGAAAGGATGCCGGCAACAAACGGTCACGCCAGTTCATTGGAACCTCCTGCCGATAGCGAGCGATAGCCGATGCGCGAACTGAGCGCCAGCCCCGGTTGATTGGTTTGCGGTTGATCGGTGCGCAACCCCGCCGGTGCATTTTCGAAGCGCACCGTCAGGCCGCCTTCGAGTTGCGTGCGGTTATTGGCGGCGCTTTGCTGGATCAGTGCGCTGGAGGACTGCGGCAACGAACTGGTCATTGCTGACGTGCCGGAAGCGGCCGCCGGGGATTGCCCGGTGATCGTCGCCACAACACCGGAAAGATTGCCATTGAGCAATTCCCGGATCGGTGCGACGACACTCTGCAGCTTTGCCCACAGCTCGCTGAACCAGCCGAGGATTGGCTCCCAGGCTTGCTTGATCGATTCCATCGGCGATTGACTGAACAATGTGCCAAAGGCGTTCGCGACCGATAGTGCATCTGTCGTTAACGATGCCCATAAACCGGAAAAGTAACCCTTCAAACCATCCCACTGCGCCATCGCCGACGCCATCGGCGAGAAGTTGAACAGGTTCTGGAACTCGCTTTTCAGCGTCAGCGCACTCGCCCGCAACACATCCCAGAGCGCGGAAAAGACCTCGCCCAGCGGTTGCCAGTTGCTTTGAATCAGGGCAAACGGCGACCAGGAGAACGTTGACTTCAGTTGCTCCCACCCGGCTGAAGCGATGGCTTTCAGGTTGTCCAGCACACCGGTGAACATCCCCAGAGCCGAACCCCACACGCCGGAAAATCTCTCCGCCAGCGAGCCATCGAACGTTGCCTTGAGCGTGGCCCAACCGGTCGTCGCGCTGGTGGCTGCACGATTCCAGAATCCGCTGAACACCGTTTGCGTGGAATCCCAGACTTCGGCCAGTTTCGCCTTGGGCGAGGTGTACAGATTGGCCTTCAGTGCTTCCATGCCGGTCGCGGCTTTGGCCGCCGCACTGTCCCAGAATTCGCTGAACACCGTTTGAGTCGAATCCCAGACTTCGGCCAGTTTCGCCTTCGGCGAGGTGTACAGATTGGCTTTCAGCGTTTCCATGCCGGTCGCGGCTTTGGCCGCCGCACTGTCCCAGAATTCGCTGAACACCGTTTGAGTCGAACCCCAGACTTCGGCCAGTTTCGCCTTCGGCGAGGTGTACAGATTGGCCTTCAGTGCCTCAAGACCGGCGACGCTACCGGCGACTGCTTCGTTCCAGTAATCCTTGATGACAGCGCCAGCGGAATCCCACAGCTCGCCCATCTTCGCCCCGAAGGCATCCAGGCGGGCGGACGCGCCCTCTGCAAGACGACTGGCACCGGCAACGGCGTCAGCCTTCATTTCCTCCCACTTCTGTTTGGCCGAGGCTTGCATCGAGTCGAATTTCAGCTTCGCGCCCGTGGCCATCTCGTCCCAGCCTTTCTGCACCTTGTCGATACCGCGATGGGTTGCATCACTGACCGACTGCCAGGTCTCGCTGAAGAATCCACTGATCGACGCCCAGTTGTCGGTAATCAGCCGCGCTCCAATCACGATCAGCGCCACCGCCGCCGCAATGGCCGCCGCAATCAGGCCGATCGGTGACGTCAGGATCCCCAACACCGCGACCAGCCCCATCGCCCCGACCGTCACCACCGTGAACGCCACCGCCGCTGCCGCCAGTCCCTCGACGAGGTACGGGTTGTTCGCGACGAACTGACCAACCGAGGTGATCACTGGTGTCAGCGCCGTGACGATGCCGTTGACGGCCGGCAACAGCGCCTGGCCGATATTCAGCGAAATCTTGTCCAGCGCCTCGTTGAATTTCTCGAGGTTGGCCGAGGTTTCGCCGTGGACAACCTTGGGGACTTTCAGCCCCTTGTTCGCCCGGACTTTTTTCGCCAGCGCATCCTGCGCCTCGATGGCTTTCTTGATGCCATCCTGAAACGGCTTGAGCAGGCCACCTTCGGAGATGAATCCGGCGACGTCCAGCGGCTCGAGGCCGCTGTCTTCCATGCTTTTCTTGAATGCCGCGACCTTGCCGCGCAGCCCTTTCATCTCGGCCTCCATCTTCTCGGCGCCCTTGAGCACCACGAGCATGTTGACCGTGACGGGGAAGTTCTGCGGGATCAGGCTCAATTGTGTATTAGCCATCACTGCACCTGCTGCATCGCATTGATCCGTTGCGCGTGCTCCAGCGATTCGCGGAGCACATCCAGTGGCCTGGCCATCATCTGTTCGGGGTCAACCTTCCAGAACCAGGCCAGGTCATAGGCGACCGAAATCAGGTCGGTGATGGCTCCGACGCCGCACTCATGAAAAAACTCGCAACGGCCCAGCTCAGCGCGTTGAGGTCAGCCAGATCCAGCTGGTTGACCGACGACGGCGGAATGCCGGCGCACACGGCGATGTATTTGGCCGCCACGTCCATGTCGAGGCTGACTTCTTCGCTCTTGTCGATCTTGTACGGCAGCGCCTTGATCGCTCGCACCTCCTGCACCGTCGGACGGCGCAGGACGAGTTCGGTCAGGGGCTCGCCGTGAGCTTCGATCGCAACCTGAAGCTTCACGGCGCCGCTCATTGCCAGGTCCCCTTGATGCCTTCGAATTTCAGTTCGATGGTGGCGTCATCGCCTTTGGAGACTGGCTCTTCGACCAGGTAGGCACCGGCCAGTACGTAGACTTTGCCGTTGCTGAATTCGCAGGTGACGGTAATGTCGGTGCCTTCGATCAGCTTCTTCAGCGGAAAGTCCGGGGTGTGCAGCGCGGTCACCTTGAACGACGGCGCGATGTCGGTTTCCTTGTAGAAACCCGGTACGACGGTTTCGCGTTTGACGGCCATCAGCGGGGCTTCGCAGCCGCCATTGATGGTCAGTTGTGCACCGTCGACCTTGACGTAGCAGGTGCCTGCAATCAGTTGACCCATGGTGTTACTCCCTTCAAATAAAAAGCCCACGCGAGGTGGGCTGAAATCACAGCGTCAAACGGGCCGATCAGGCGACGTCGTCGTACTGCAGACGGAACTGGTTGAGCAGTGCGAACACGCGCAGACCGTTGATGTAATCAGGCGGGAACAGCACGTTCACGCGGCTCGGGTCCTGCACGTCGCGCTCGACGATCAGGTGCTCGGCGAACAGCTCGGCGTTTTCCACGTGACCTTCCAGTTCGAGCTTGGCGTACTGGGCGATCAGCTCACCGCGAATGGTCGCCGGGGTGACGATCGGCTGGCCGGCGCCAAAACGGGTGCCGTCGGAGGCCAGTTTGTGGCGACCGTATTTGCTGGTGATCACGCTTTGCAGACGACGCACGATGAACGCCGACTGGTGCATGGTTTCGCTGTCCAGGTACGAGTTGTCGGCCTGGCCGTAAGCGTTCTTCTGGTAGGTGGTGATCGAACGCTGGATGCGCACGTAGCCGCCTTCGTAGTACGCGGTGGCGATGCCGTAGTTGAGCAGCGACTGACGCTCGGTCAGGGTGAAGCGCTCGCTGGCCGGGGCCGGATCGACACCTGGCAGGCTGCCGCTCTGGGTCGGACGGCTGGCGTCAGCCGAGATGAACACCGACGTGCGCGCAGCCAGTGCCGCGGCTTGTACCCATACTGGTTGCGGAACGCCCGGCTCCAGCGCCTGAATGGTCATGTGCTGGTCATTGCGAGCCTGACCGGCCGCCACCAAGGTGCCAACGGTGCCGCGCTTGGCGCTGTAGACGTGACCGAACAGTTGCTTGGCCCACGACCAGCGACCGGTGCTGTCGTCCATCACTGCTTGCCAGGTGTTGAGGGTGGCCAGGTCGGACCATGGCAGCGCGATGAATTCGAACGGCTCGTCACCCAGTGCTGCAACGGCAGCCACTTGATCCGGTACACCGACGCCGCCGGTCATGGCGGTGACGGCAGTGGTCAGGCCCGCAGGCGTTTCTTCGCCGTTGCTCTTGCCCAGGCGATTGAATTGCAGGCTGATGTCATTGCCGCTCTCGCCAGTCCATTTGGCGTTCAGGGTGACCACGCCTTCAGCGGCGGCAGCGCTCACCGGCAGATCGGCGGTGGCGTTGATTTTCTGCGCCAGGGCGGTAGCCGCCTGAGCAGCAGTGGCACCGTTGACCACGGTGGCCTGTACACGGACGCCGCCGACATACAGATTGAGCACACCAGCCTGAGTCGCGGTGCCGGTCAGGGTCAGCACGCCTTTGGCGATGGCGCCGGTGGCGTTGTGCAACGGCAGGCACCAGATCTCACCGATCGGGTCGGCCTTGCGGAAGGTCTCGTACATCGAGGCCAGCATCGAGCCCTGGCCGCCAATGCTCTTGGCCAGTGCCACGCTGGAAACCAGCACCAGTTTGCCGACTTCGCTCGGGGCGATATTGTCGTTGACCTGCGCCACGATCAGGCGGCGCATGGACGAGGACGCGCTATTGGCGGCCGAGTTGTCCATTTCGGCATAGAACAGCGGTACACGAATGTCCGCAGGGATGTTGCTGAATCCGATCGCCATTATTTGGCTCCCTTTTGTTTAGCTGTTGCGGTTTTGAGGGTGATATCGCCGTCGGCCAGACGCCGGCGCCACCAGGCGCTGTCCAGCACTTCACGGCCTTCCAGTGGCAGCAGGTCGCCTGCTTCCGGGTCCGGCACGGCACGGCCGGCGGCCGGCACTACGGTGATGCGGTTGCTCATGGGGTTACGTCTCCAGAGAAAGTCATTTCCACGCGCCCGTCAGGGCCGGGGTGTTTCAGGTTGGGGTCGGCCGGGTCGATCGCATCGACCCGCACGGTGACCCCGGTAAAGGACGACAAACCGTCCAGTTCACGTTCGTGCCAACTTTCCGCAGGCTGACTTGGCAGATTGCGGCCCAGCTGGAACTCGGCAAAAAAGCGCAGCCGGTAGAACGCGCGGCTGCTGTTGATCGAGACCGTTTCGCCGCCGTCATAAACGATGGCGCTGTAGTCGGAACCGGGCTTGAAACCCACCAGCGCCCGCCACACTTCGGCGCGCAGGTCGTGCAACAGATCCAGCGCTTTTGTGGCGTCAGTGGCATCAAGCACCAGGACGATTTCGAAGCGGTCGCGAATCGGTTGGCTGGCGGAGTTCTGTGCGGTGCTGGCGCTGGCCACGTCAGCCAGCGGTAAAACGTGGGCCGAGGGCGTCGGCAGATTCGGGTCGCCTTGCAGAAGCGTCAGGTCAATACCTGTC
The DNA here is from genome assembly GCF_023375815.1 of Pseudomonas sp. HS6. Taxonomy (NCBI): domain Bacteria; kingdom Pseudomonadati; phylum Pseudomonadota; class Gammaproteobacteria; order Pseudomonadales; family Pseudomonadaceae; genus Pseudomonas; species Pseudomonas sp. HS6. Next base: position 312,670 of record NZ_CP067412.1, read on the forward strand.
GAAATATGGCCGGCAAGGCTTGGGCATTGCGCACGCAGCTGCGTGAGGATCGGGGAGATCTTCATTGGGAGCGTTCCAGGTTTTGTGAGTGGCCACAGTGATGAGTGTGGCGGTGAGATCGAGGGATCAGTCCTTGGCTTTCGCCTGGGAGTCCTGGCCCTTCGCTTCGATCAGGCAGCGATAGCTTTCTTCGCGCTTGCCACTGGCGGTGACTTTTTCAATCGACCAGCGACCGCGCATGAAGTCCGGCCAGGTGTCATCGAGCACCAACAGACCTTCCGCTACCAGCAGCGGATCGCCCGGGCAGGTGATCTTCAGCATGTATTTCTCGCGCAGCATCTTGCGCACTTCGGCTTCGCCGATGGCTTTGGCTTCCTCCACACTGGCCTGTTTCTGACGAACGACCTTGTAGGGCTCCTTGCCGGTTTTCACCTCCACCTGCTTGCCGGCATCGAGGTCCCAACAGCAGGTTTTACAACCCTGATTCTGGGTGCGGGCAGTCTCTTCCAGCGTGGCGCTGATGAAGGCGTGATCGCCCGGCCGATTGTTGCTGGTCACCGAAAGCCTGACGTCGGGTATCACCTGGCCTGAAAAGTTTTTGAGCTGCGCCGGTTTCGCCAGTACGTAAAGTTCGTTGACCGGTTTGGCAACCGCGTCGTATTTGCGCGCCAGTCGCGTGATGAAGCTCATGTCGGTTTCGTTCGACTGGTCGACATGAGCGATCCTGATCAACGCCAGTTCGGGATCGACGCGCGGCGAAAAACCATGCGGCGAGACCAGTTTGCCAAACAGTTCACCAAGGGTTGTGGGCCCGTGGCTGGCCGTGCGTCGTTCCCTGAATCCGGTCTCGTCCTTGCCACTGAAAGGCGCGGCCGTAGCGACCAGCGTCAGGCGCAGCGGGAACAGCGTCGGTGTCAATCGAGTGATCCTGAACTGGCCCTTTTCGACCAGCCCGGACTCCAGATAGCCGACCCGCAAACCAATTTTCCCGCCCAGGGTCGGCAAGCCTTCAAGGCCTTCCAGGTCGATCACCAGCGTTAGTTGATCGGACTCCATCCCGGCGGCATCGATGTGTTCCCAACTGATCAGGCGCTGATTCAGCAGGGCCTCGTGGGCCCCGTAGATTTCAATCGTCGGCGTAAATCCCTGTGTCATGCAGCCTCCTTAATCCCAGGCCAGAACCGGTTTGATCGCGGCGGGTCTGCTGTCGAGTTCCGGCAGCGTCACCCAGACACCTGCCTCTAGGATCGGGCCCTGTTCGGCCAAAGTCGGGTTGAGTTTCCACAGGGCTTCTTCGGCGGTGTCATCACTGCGACCGGTTTCGCGGTAGAGCAACAGATTCACGGAATCGCCGGCCACGCTTCGTACCTTACGCATTGTTGAACTCCGTCAATACGATCACCCACTTGATTACCATCGCGGTGCCGTCATCGATGACCTCGCTCTGGTTTTCGTCGATGCTGGTGATCCGCCACAAACCCCAGTTGCGGCCAATGCCGTCAATCAGCGGCAGTGGCGCTCTCAGTGCTTGCAGCGCACGTAGTTCATCGAGCCGGTCCATCGCCACGGCGTACATCGAAGTACCGCCGATGGTCAGGTTTTCGGGTTTCTGTCCGATCTGATGGGCTTTGGGCTTGCTGTTAAGGATCTGCAGCTCGGTCCAGCCGCCCTCGGATTTTCGCGACAGCGTGCTGTACGCGAAATCCCGGGACAGTCCGAAGATGAAACTGCCCAGTGCCATTTGTTGTTTCATTGGGCGACTCCATCGGTCAGGGCTGCGTCACGGCGGGTGGCGAGCGGGTTGTTGGTCAACAGCGGCAGGAACTGGCCGTGGAATTGCCCGCTCAGTTGTTGCCCGATGATCGTGCGAATCTGCTCGGCAGTGTCCGGTGCCGGACAAGTGACCTGGATCAGTGGGGAGAAGGTGACTTGCTGGTTTTGACTTTGGGTGGGAGCGTTGACCAGGTTTTTCGCGACATCTCCCGGCGCAGCGAGTTTGTCGGCGGGCGGGTCTGCGAGTGCTTCTCCTATCAATGAGCCCGCCAATCCACCCAAGACACTCCCGATGGCTATGCCGGCACCTGGAATAAGAAGCCCGCCGATCACAGCGCCAATGGCTGTCCCTGCCAGCTCACCTTTTGCGCTTCCCACCGCTTTTTCATCACCTTCACGCACGCCTTTGAGACCTGTGTAAGCGGCGTGCGCCACCATTAACGGGACAGCGACCTTACCCGCCAAAGGTCCCATCCGGGACAGCATCGGCATGACCTTGGCTCCGACGCTCCGCACCGCAGGCAAGACCCTGGCAGACGCACGTTTGATCGAAGGCATGACCTTCATCGCCGCACCGCGCAGTCGACTGCCCAGGCTTTGACGAACAGCGGGCGTGCGGGGCCGAGCAGCTTTCGCAGAGGCTTTGGCCTGCTTGCCCTGACCCGACTTGCGAGCCGATCGTTTCTTTTTGCGGCCGCCACCGTTGTCATCGTCACCGGTGATCATATCGCCGACTTCGGACGGTAAACGTGCCGCAGCCAGGCGCAGAAGTCTCGTGGAGACCGCATCAAGCACGGCAGACACGCCGGTTTTCAGAGCGCCCGCCACAAACGGCGTGGCAGCCACACCAAGCAATGTCAGTGCTGCGGTGACGAACGGGAAAGTTTCGGCGGCTGCGCTCAGTCCATTGACCACCGCAGTGAGCCCGATGGCAAAGCCGTCCGTCACCGGGGCCAATGCAGTGCCGACTGCCGTGGACAGCCGGTTGAGACTCGCATCCAGCGCATTCCAGCGTCCCTGCGATGTATTGCCATAAGCCTCAGCGGTTTTTCCCGTCGAGCCTGCATACAGGGACTTGTCAGCAACCAGCTTGAACGCCGTTTGAACATCCTCAGGTTTCTTCAACAACTCGAGGATTGCATCATTGTTGCCAAACAGCGTTTTAGTCAGCGAAGCCTGTTTCTCTTCAGGCTGTTGCTTGAGTTGTTCCAGAACCAGCTTGATCGTTTCGGGTGCATCGTCACTCATCCCACGCGCGAGCGACTCCGGATTCAGGCCTATGTCGGCCCAGGCCGAGCGCTGCGCCGACGATGCGGACTCTCCCTTGCCCAGAACCGTCGTGAAACTCTTCAGCGCCGCTCCGGCATCTGTCTTGCTGGCGCCGCTGTTGAGGAACGCCGCCGCAAGTGCAGCCACTTGCTCGGGTGTCATCCCTGCCGCCTTGGCGCCCTCACCAGCGCTTTGAACGACGGAACCGATGTCCGCGGCTTTGACGTTCAGGCCACTGTTGCCAAGGTAGCTGGTCGCATCAGCCAGATCCTGGCTCTGCACCCGATCAAGCTTCAGAGCAGTGCCCCAGCCCGACAACATTTCGCCAGCAGCCTTGACATCGATCCTGAAGGCCGAGGCATTGATGGCCGCATCACGGGAGAAGTCCTGTAACGCCTCCGTTTTCTGCTCGCCCTTCAGACCATCACTGATGCCGGAGCGCAGGCCTGCGAGCTGCACTTGCAGCAGATCCGCGCCAGTAGCCCCGCTGGGGGCAACCCGTTTATCACTGGCGATTTCCAGGTTCTTTTCCGAGAATGCCTGAAGTGATTTGTTGCTCAGGTGCAGCACCTGATTCAACTCAACCAGCGCCGTCTCGTTGGCCATCGCCGATTGCAGTGTTTTCGGTGGCGGGCGCTGCTCGATCTCCGCCTTGAGTTTTGACTTCGGCTCACTATTGGCGGCTGGCGGCGCCGTGACGACCTTGAACAACGACTGCTGGCTGACCAGCAGTTCACGCAGCTTGATCTGCTCCTGCGTGAGCAAGCGAATATCCACGCTGGCCAAGGACAGCGTCAGGTTCAGATCCTGCAGCGATTTGCCGGGATTGGCCGTGAGTGCGTCCGCCGTATTACCACTCTCACTCGCGTTCATGAGCGCATACCTGCTCTCTGCCATGCCGCTCTACTCCTGTTTCACGCCAAGGCGAGTGATCGCTATGTCGTAGCGGCGCAACGCCTTTTCGGCGTCCCACTCCAGAATTTCCGCCTCACTTACCGGGTAAATGAGCGGCACGATATCGAGGATTACTTCGATGTCGCGCTCTGAAAGAAGGCCGCCGGCTGGTTTAAAAAATCGTCGATGCGCACCTGCAATTGCGTCCAGTCCGGCACGCTCATCAGGGCCAGATCAGGGATCATCAGGCCGGTGCAATGGGCGGTGATGAACTCGGCGCGTTCCTTGGCCGTTTTCAGCTTCTTCATCACTTTGGTGGCCCGCAGCGCCGGCATTTCCAGGCTCAGCGAGGTCACGGTGCGGCCGGTGACGGCGAGCGGTTGCAGCAGTTGCACCTGGTCGGGGTCTTCGGACTTTTCCGCGTCTTCGACCTGGTCGAGAAAGTACGACGTCGGGCGGGTCGAAATTTCGTGCACGTACTGCGCGATGGTCACGTAGTCCGGACGCTTGAGCTGGTCGAGCTCCTTGACCGACAGCCCGGTGGCCAGCAGCGCCAGTTCGAAGAACTGATCGTCTTCGTCATCGCCGGCGCGTTCCAGCGCTTCTTTCTGGGCGGCGTAGAACAGTGGCTTGAGCTGAATCGTTTCGATCTGCGAGCCGTCGTCACCGGTGATCGGCGACAACAGGTCATGCTGGGGTGGCATCCACGACATGAAAGGAATTCCTTGGTGATTCTTGGGTACAACCTGTGAGAGCCAGCCTGCTGGCGATGGCGGCGGGTCAGTCAACATTGATTTTGAATGTGATGGCCTCATCGCGAGCAGGCTCGCTCCCACAGGGTTGGGTGTTGCTTTTCTAGCGGAGTCTTACGGCATCAGCACCGCACGACGGGCGTCACCGAGGATGTCGACGCCGTTGAGCACGAACTTCTGGGTGCGCACGTCGATGTCGATCACCGGGACGCCATTTTCCAGACGGTTGTAGGTACGGCAGGAGAGTTCCAGATTGGTCTTGGGCTTTTCACCCATCTTCACCGCGGTTTCTTCCAGGGATTTCAGCTTGCCGCCGACCGTGTGGTAGGTGAACCAGGTGTTGCCGTCCTGGTCCTGACCGGCTTCACGCACGTTCAGCAGGATGTCGTCGCCCAGCTTCACACCCAGCGCGAGCATGACTTCGGGGCCCATGCCTTGCAGGGTCAACTTGGCGTTGAGCGCTTTGCCGCCCTTGACCATTTCTTCAACAATGAAACGGCCGCCACGCATCTCTTCCACATCGAATTCGATCTTCGGCGGCGTGAATTCTTCCACGGTCGCCGACAGTGGCAGGCCTTGCAGCGTGGCCGCGATGGCCTGGCGATTACGGTTGGTAAACATTAGAGAACGTCCTCCAGGAACTGCTCGATGATTTCATCGCGGGCGTTGAGTTGATAAACCATGTGTTCGTTCGGCGCGTAGCGGCCGTAGTCGATGACCACGTACCAGGTGCCGTTCTTGTACTTCTCGACGCTGTTGAGTTCCGGGTGCAGGTAGACGCTACCGCCAGGAATGGTTTCGTCGGCGACCAGGGTTTGCAGCCAGTCGTTGATGCGTTTGACTTCCTGATCCATGAACGACTTGGTCAGGTTCTTGGCCATGGCTTTCTGGCCGGCCTTCACCAGCTTGCGGCTGATGGCGTCTTCCAGACCGACGTAGCTGATGAACTTGCCGGTGATCGAACGGTTGCCCAGCAGCGAGAAGCCGCCCAGCACGGTGCGGGCGTAGTAGCTGACGCCGTAGCGGTTGAGCAGATCGCCTTCGGTGGAGGTGTCGAGGATGTTGTATTCAACGACGCGGGACACGTCTTCGGCGTAGGTCACCTGGTTGCCCGGGCTCTCCCACTGCTTGACCTTGGCCAGCGCGGCAATCGCGAGGCTCGATGGCGCAAGGAAAACGTTTTTCTTCGCCGCTTTCGAGTACACCGCCGGCATGTTGTGCACCACCAGGCAACGGTCGAAACCGAGGTCGGCGCCGCCCAGATCCTTGCTGTACAACACTTGGTCAGCGACCGAAGCATCCTTGCCGTCCAGCACTACACGGGCCTTGATGCGCTTGCCGAACGAGGCGAACTCGCTGGCCACCGCTTTAGTGCCGGTGAAGCCCGGCGCGCCGATGATGGTCAGGTCTTCCGGGACGCTGCCCAGTGCAGCCAGACCGAGCTTGCGGCCGGTCGCCGGCTCAACGCCGCCGATCACTGCGTTGACGGTGTCGGCCGGGGTTGCGCCCGCTTCGACGATCACCACGTACACCGGCACCTTGACCACTTTGAGGATCTGGTAAACGGCGTGGTACAGAGTGCCCTCTTCCGAACCGGTCGGGTCGAGCAGTGCGTGGGTGGTGAAGCTGTTGATGCGAAACGGTGCGTTGCGCGGAATCAGCGGATCGGCTTTCGGCGCGGTGCCGACCAGACCGATGACGTTGTCGCCCAGGCCACCCATGGCCTCGGGGGATTCGGTGGCATTGACGGTAATGCCGTTGTGCTCGAAGTTCAGAACCTCAGCCATATTCAGTCAGCCTTCTTGGCAGCGGCCTTCACGGCCTTGGTGGTAGGTGTTTTCAGTTCCAGTCGACCGGCGCCGTGCAAGGCACTGGCCTCGACATCGAGCAAATCGAGTTCCTGGCCGACGCTCGACCAGTGCCCACCGCCGGTGGGGAATGGAACGAGCACGGTGTAGGTTTGGCGGGTTGCCATTTTTCGTTTCTCCATAAACGGGAAAGCCCCCTGCTTTCAGGAAGGGGCTGAATTGCTGATCAGCAGATAAGAAAACGCCCCGACGGTGCGGGGCGTTTTTATGCAGGCAGGCTGGCGAGCCATTGCGGCGCTGCTGGCCGGTGTTCGGCCAGGGGCAACTCACCGCCCACCGGCCAGATGCGAAGCGTGCGGCGATAGGTTTGCAGCTCGAGGTATTGCGCCGGGGTCAGCAGCGTAGGCCAGCGCTCCACTTCATCACGGTACTGGTCAACAACACTGTCCGTGGCTTTGATCTGCAGGTTGCGCCACGAACGCTCATACCCTTCCAGTTCGGCGGGCGTCGGCCCCGGCCGGTCAACCAGGATCGGATAGCCGTCATCATTCGCGACGATCAGCTTGCCGATGGACTGACCGGTCAAAAGCTCCTGCCAGTACTCCTGGGTGATTTCAACGGCATCGGCTGGAATCTCTCCCCCAAAAGGTTCGTAAAAACCGCCCGTGGATTTTGAATAAAACATAGGTTCTTCCTTGTTTGATAAACCAACGTATCCCAAACCACCCACTTGGGTGGCTGGACATGAAAACGCCCCGATGTGCGGGGCGTTTATTGAAGCGCCGGATCTGGTGTGCCGGGTGAGGATTCCGGCCAGCCATCCTTGAGTATTTCATCGGTGAAGGTGCCGGCCTCAAGCGCCTCCAGCAAGATCAACTCACGGTCGAAGCAAGCCTGCACGTGAGCGCGGACAGCCTTGGCAATGGCAAGAATCTGCTCGGCGCCGATCTCGACAAAACCATTGAGGGTTTTGAAGTTGCAGCGATACTCAGGGTCGAGAACTGCAGAGAGCCCAGTGCCGGCGATCAGCGCCTGGCTGTCGCGGGTCGTATCAATCGACAATCCATCGACGACAACGCCGACACCTTCATGTCGGTAGCGCTCTTGTGCGATCAGCACCGCCTGTCGCCCTCGCTCCAGTTCCGCAGCGTCAAATCCAAAAGCAGCCTCAAGCTCTTGAATAGTTGGCTCGTGATCAAACAGAACTTCGCTTTCGCTTAATACCCAATCAGGCTCGACAAAACGCAACGACGCACCATTGTTTGAATATGCTCGATACATAAGTAAATCCTAGAAAGTATAAGAGGTCGCATAGCCATTACTGGCTGCCGGGGCACTGTTCGCCGAATAATAGAGTGTCAAAGTCCCCCCCAGCGTCAGGCCGGAGAAGGGGGTCAGGCTTCCCATATTCGTAGTTCCACCAGAACCAAACACAATGGAGCCAGTGCCTGTCGAATCCGAACAAAGCGTTATGGAGCTGCCTGCGGCATTGGTTGCGCTGGTGATAACATGGACATAACCGCCTATCGAATTTGCATTTCGCGGAACAAAACCGGTCAATGAAAGCGCAGTGAATGTAGTGGCCGAACCATTGATTAAAAATCTCTTTGTCTCAGTTGTAACTGTGCGACCACTCTGTACACCCGCGTTCAACTGACCACTGGCGTTAGTTTGCCAGACGCTCACCAATGCGCTGGAGGTATATCCCGTCGGCATATAAGTGCCAGCATAGCTTTCGGGAACCGATACCGACGTGGCGTTGACGCCCAGCAACTTTGCAACTTTTAACTCAGGGTTATAAATAACGTAAATGCCGACGCTACCGCTTGCAGGTGCAACGCCGAAGTCCATTCCGCCCGCGCCAACGGTGGTCAGATTTATGGAGAGATTGACGTTCGATAACTTGTACTGGCCAACGCCTGGTTGCTCGACAATCAATTGGTCGGCCGTAAGCGTTGCAACCGATGCAGCAGCGGGCAGCGATACTCTGAGATTACGCGCGGCGCCGACTTCTGCACCGTTAAGCCGAGCCGACCTGGCATCTGCAGCCAATGCTGCGACATCAATGCTTCCCTGATTGACCGGTGCGTTCCAGGCTTTGATGCACCACATGACGGCGAGGTTGCGGGGGCGGGTTTCAATGCCACCTTTTTCTGCTGACGGCATATGGATGTTTGAGGTCAGCGTTGCACCCAACACCCCTGCCCCCGCCGGCTTGGGTATCGGAGCCAGATTGGTGAAACTACCTACCAGATTGCCGCCTACGGGATTGGGTACTGTTCCGGTATCGGCAGTCAGGACCGTGTGACAGTGATCGACCATTGAGTGGCCTTGGTTCGTACCGAGCCCACGCCCAGCATCCACCCCACGCCCATGATCCCAGCCCCGCAGGAATTCACCACGCGATTCCGGCAAACGGAAGTTACCCGCGCCCTCATCGCCCTTGTTGAACGTCGTACCGAGATACGCCGCCAGATCCGGATAGATCGCAATGCTCTGCACGCTGCCATCCAGCTCCAGATAACCGGCAGGCACGACGCCCGTTGGGAACGACAGTACAGCACCCACCGGAACAGAAGATTTAAGCTGCGAGACTTCCTTCGCCAGTGCAGCTACATCGATGCTTCCTTGATTGATCGGTGCGTTCCAGGCCTTGATGCACCACATGACTGCGACGTTGCGCGGACGGGTTTCAGTTCCACCGGTACTTCCAGTCACCCCCTGAGAGGCGCGCCAATTGGTAACAGCCAGCCCGGAGGCATTACCCTGAACCATTTCGTTGCCGGTGGACGAGACCGAGTGGTTGTGCGCCTTGAGCATATCGGCCTGAGCAGTACCGACATTGCGACCTGCATCCACGCCTCGACCATGATCCCAGCCCCGAAGGAATTCACCGCGCGAATCCGGCAAGCGGAAATTGCCCGTACCCTCATCGCCTTTGTTGTAGGTCGTACCGAGGTAAGTCGCCAGATCCGGATAAGTTGCAGTGCTCTGCACACTGCCATCCAGCTCAAGAAAACCGGGCGGCACAATACCCGTCGGAAACGCCATGACAGCACCGACCGGAACGGCCGAGCCGAGGCGTGAGACTTCCTTGACCAATGCCGCCACGTCGATGTTTCCCTGATTGACCGGGGCGTTCCAGGCTTTGATGCACCACATGACGGCGATGTTTCGGGGGCGGGTTTCTGTAGCAGCGCCGAAATTATAGGTTCTTACACGACCGATATTCAGATCAGCGTTGTCACCTTCTGTACGCAATACCCAATCAGTAGTCGTATCCTTCAACACTACTGTCGGAATCTCTCCATTCGGGTCAACGGCCTGTCCACCTCCAGAGCCTGTCGGAAGGAAATGGTAGTGAGCCTTCAGACTATCCGTCTGAGAACTTCCTTGAGCACGTCCGCCATCTACCCCACGCCCATGATCCCAACCGCGCAAAAACTCCCCACGCGCTTCCGGCAACCGGAAATTCCCGACACCCTCATCCCCCTTGTTGAACTTGCTGCCCAGATAGGCGCTCAAGTCCGGGTAAGTCGCGCTGCTCTTGACGCTGTTGTCCAGCTCCAGGAAACCCGGTGGCGGCGTATCAACGGGGAACGCCACAATCGAGCCCACCGGCAACGCCGAGGCCTTGGCAATCAGCGCTTCGACTTCAGCCTTGGTGTAGGAGTCCTTGATGCCGAAACCGGACAACGTGTCGGGATTCGAACCCGCAGTCGCGCGGCCATATTCGTCGACGCTCAGACTCTTATAAGTACCGGCAGCAATCCCGGTGCGCCCTGCCAGCATCTTGAATGCCAGCGCGGTGGTGCCGAGGGTGATCGGCGCGTTGGTGGTCAGATGCCACAGCGAGTCGCCGTTGAGCGTGCCCTCTTCCACCATCACCGTCAGGCCTGGTGTGACCTTGGCGCTGACGTTGGCATCGTTGGCCCGAGTCCAGTCACCGTTGGCGACGATCCACAGACCGTTGTCTTTCGCCAGAGTCTGACTCGGCAGCAGCACGCGGTCGCCGGCAATCACCGCCACACCGTCGATCTGCTGCGCACCGTTCAACACCACGTTGGCGGTGGCGGCGACACGTACCGATTGTTTGCCATCGAGTTTGCCGAGTTCTTCGGCGAGGTAGCTCATGACCCAGGCACGGGTGGCCTTGACCACAGTGTCGTCGATCAGCAGCGTCACCAGCGAGGCATTGCTGGTCTCGAAAATCGAGCGAATGTAGAACTCTTTGCCCGAGCCGGATGTGGCCAGCACCGGTTTGAACGACTCCGGGTATTTGACGATGGCGTAAAGAATGCCGGTGTCGGTCCACAGCCCGGCTTCACGCACGTACCAGCCGCCGACGTCCGGCGGGATGGTGACTTCGGCGAGCAGCCAGCTCGGGTTTTTCTCGTCCTGGAACAGTGCATTGAGCGGTCCGCGCCAGACTTCTCGCTTGAGCGCGGTGGCCGTCGCGGCCGGGTTGTAGACCGCGCCGCCGCCATCGCCGACGGAAATCTGCGTCAGCTTGATCGGTACGCCCGCCGCCTTGCAGGCGGTTTCGTAGGCAATCCCTGCGTTGGTTAGCAGGGTGTAATAGTCAGCCATTCAGGCCCCCTGAGGATAAATAGTGGATGTTTCGACGGTGTAGAGAGCGGCCGCCATGAAGGCTTTGCCGGAGGTTTCGAGTCCTTCGAGGAACACCGGATAGACCGTGGTCAGTTCGCCGCAGAAGGTCGCGGCACCGATGACGTGGTTGCCGAAGGCGCTGAGGCCGACCGATACCGACAGCACGTCCCGTTCGCTCTTGGCATCAGCCAGGCGTCGGTCGAGACGGGCGTCAATGGCTTCGCTGTAAGGTTGTTCGCTGAAGGCCCGTACAGAGAAGCTGTAAGGCGTGCCCGGCGGAGTCTGTTCGTACCAGGCGCGGATTTCGGGTCTGAGCTGCAACCCCTTGGCGGCGTTTTCCAGCGCCTTGCGGGTGCCGGCCTGACGCGCGGTGGGCCAGGCCAGTTCGACGGTCAGGCGTTTTTCGGCTTCCGGTGCGTCGGTGCTCCATTCGGCCACGCCGCGATCTGCGGCGAGATACGGCAGGAACGCGACCGGTGTCGAGCTTGGATTCATCAGTTCGGGAAACGGTGGCGCGATGCGGTCAATCAATGTGCTGAAGCCGATGTCGAGTGCCCGCTCCAGCGCCGAGCTGTTGGCCGGCAGCAGGGTCGGACGCGGTGTCTGGTCCGTCATAGCGTCTGCACCTCGACCTCGACCGCCGTGCAGTACGGCGCTTGAAACGCGGAGCACACGATGGGTGTCAGCGGTTCAAGAATCTGCAACTGCACGGCGCCGGCGCTGTGCAGCGTGTAGTCGATCCAGCTCGGGTCGACCCGGCCTTCCAGACGATGGCAACTGTCGGCGTAGGCTTGCAGATGTTGTTCGGCGGCAACTTTGGTCAGGCCCGAATCCGGGCCGGAATTGATCTTCGCCACGACGCGGATTTTGTAGCGCTGAATGTCAGCCGCTTTGACGGTGACCTTATCGGTTTCCGGGCAGACATCGGGCCGGGCGAAGTGTTGGCGCACACCGTCGAGCAGCGTTGCGGACGGCGTGCCGTCGGCGTCCCGGGAGAGTACCGTCACCTGCACTTCGCCGGGGGCCGTGCGGCGACCGTTGCCATCCTTGACCTGTGCGGCGAGACCGTCCGGTGCGAAGGTGTAGGTGACGTTGACGACACCGGCATCGGTGGATTCGACCTTCACCGCCGGCCGTTCGCCGAGGGTGAAGACTTCGCGGCGGTACTGCATCCGCGAACCCGCCGCCGGGGCATGGGGCGCCAGGTAATAGCGCAACCGGGCGTCATCGTCGCTTTCGTAAATCGCGGGCACCGGCGGGAATGCCGCCGGGTCGCCCGGGTCAAGCAACTGCCGCTCCAGGCCCATGTCCGCCAGCCGCGCATCAAGGTTGCTGCCGGTCGCCCACCACGCCAGCATCTGCTTGATGCGAGCGTTGTATTTGCGTTCGTGGGTTTGCAAGCGAACGCAGAAAGCTTCCAAGGCCATGGTCAGCAGTTCGCTTTCGTTTTCCAGGCTGGTCTTGAGTTTCGTGGCGCTGTCCGGCGAGCGGGTGCCGACATACTCGAGGACGAAGGTCTTGAACTCGGCCAGCAGATCCTCGAAGGCCTCGACCTTGATCAGTGAAGGTTCGGCCAACTGGTTCTGGCCAGGGATCAACATGCTCATGTCACGACCTCGAAAGTCTGTTGGCGGTTTTTCCAGGTGCCGGCAAACCGCAGCAGCAACCCGGCGCCCTGACGGCTGGCGACGATCACTTGCGGCTGGAAGTCGCCGATACCGTTCTGTGTGTTGTAGAACGCTTGCGCGGCGTGGCTTTGCGCCAGAAGCAGAACGTCGTCACCGAGGTTCTGTCCCAGCAACGTGGGAATCAGCGACCCGTACAAAGGCCGTTTCTGCCGTGTGCCCAACGGCGTGGTCAGGGCTCGGGTCGCGCGCTGCACGAATTGCAGCCAGTCGTCGACCGTGGCCCCGGTGTTTCTATCGATTCCGATCATGGGAGGCTCTTGATTCAGGGGCTGATGACGCGACCCTGGTGATCCACCAACGGGCCGCTGAAGTGCACGCCCGAAGCGTCGATCGTCAGGCCGACGGCGCCCAGTTGCAGGTTGATCGCTTGCGGCGTCATCGCCAGCCGCGCCGGGCCGATGCTCAGTTCAAGCGATTCGCGAGAGCCGTTGAAAGCCGCCGGGCCGTTTTGCCAGTGCAGGGTGTGAGAGGCATCGTCGTAGCCACTTTCGCTGCCATCGACATGCACCCGCCGCGTCAGCGTGGGGACGGTGGCGGCGGGTGGAAAACGGTCACTGTTCAAGCCGAACAATGCCACGCTTTGCGCACCGCTTTCGCCGCTGCCGTAGTTGAACAGCAGACACTGCTCGCCCACGCTTGGAATTCGCGACTCGCTTTGCGCACCGGCGCTCGGGTTGAAGAACTTGATGGCCGGGGTGAGCAATCCACCGTGGCTGACCCGACAGGTGTTGCTCGCCGCATCGACCTCCTGACAGATGCCGATGCGGCAATAACTCTCGGCGCGCCGGTGCAGGTCTTCGATCTCCGCTTCCATCTCGGCCAGACGTTCGATGATCGGGCCCAGTTGCATACGCAGTAGTGCGTCGAACATCGGTCAGGCCTCCAGCGAGGTGTATTGGTCAGGGTCATCGATGTCGCTGACTTCCCAGGTACGAGCGAATTTCGGTGTGCCGAGCGGATCGTCGAGCAAGGTCGGACCGAGATACAGGGTCTGATTGAATGTCAGGGTCCATGCCTTGTTTGGCTGATCGGCGCGAATGGCCAACGACGGCATGCCATCAATGTTCATCGGCAAATCACATTGCTCGCCGGGCAGGCCCCAGCGGTTGTCGGTGATCAGGTTTTTCAGTATGGCGATCAGGTCGCAGGCAGCAAACGCCGTGGCGGAAACCGCCGGAATGACCTGCAACGACAGCGTCAGCACATGGGCAATCCGCCCGTTGGCTGCACGCTCTCCCGGTGCATTTCGTTCGATGTCGATCAGCACCCAGGCCTTGTCGCCGGGTGCCGTGAAATCATCGTGTTTACCAACCTGCACGTTCAGGTCGACGGTGTTGCGCAAGGCTGTCGCCATCGCAGTGAACAGCTGCGATGGCTGCCGGATCGGTGCGGGCATGCATGACCTCCTTTTCAAATGTCCACGCGCAGTCCCGCCGCACGACGTGCAGCGAGACAAGAAAGTGAAGGGGTTACTGCGGGTCGCGCGGAGGTACTTCGCAGACGCCGATGCGCTTGGCGGCCCAGCGTTCGTACAGACCGATCGCCACGTCGGCACCAGCCATTGCGGTGAGGCAGCCGAAGGCGCCGGCGGCCCAGATCGACATGCCGGCGGCGTACAGCAGCATGATCGCCGAGACGCCGCAGATCATGCAGGCGCCGGAGCGCAGCGCGAGGCGTCGCAGCAGTGGCCAGCCGCGGGCGCCGTCCTTGTCGGCGCGCCACATTTCGCCGGAGACCCCGCCCGCCACGGCCAGCAGGATGACCAGCCAGATCGGCATGTCCGCCAACGCTTGTTGCTCGTTTGTCATGTCACGCCTCCTGAAAGCGTTGATGAAATAAAGGGGCGTGAGCAGACAGCACCGAAGCGGTGCTGTCTTTCACACGGGTAGTCACCGCAGCGACTCTGCGCAGGGCGTTACAGGCGCTCAACGATGACGTTGTCGATAAAGGCATAGTTGGCGTATGGGTTCTGCTCGTTGGAAAACGCCAGAGTTGTCTGCGCGGTAATCGCGGTGAACTCGTAAGTGACGATGCTCCACTCGACCGCGACGCCTTTGGCTGTCGGGGTGTTGAACGTGGCGGTTTGCCCGGCCACTTTCACCTGAATGACACCGTCTCCCGAGCGGCTGGCGTATCGCGAGTTACCCGCGCTGAAGGTCAATCGGTATCGGGCGCCCGGGGTGGTGGCGAAATTCTGCTGAATTCCTCCACCGTTGCCGTAAACATAGTTGGCGAGATCAACGATCATCACGCCATCTGCTGCCACAGAACCACCGATGGCATTGGGCATGTTGAAGTATTCGGCACCGGACAAGAACGTCGTCCAGCCCGTAATGGCATTGGTTTTTGCCGGGGTGTCCAGAATGCAGCCACCAGCGCATGTCGATTGTTCAAAGCTGCCGTTCACCAGGAGGTTTGCAGCGATTGCGCTGCCCCCGTTGCCAAGCAGTGCCATAGCAAGAAACGGAGCAGCGTATTTCTTCAGAAAGTTCATGTCTTTTACCTATGAGGTGATTGATCAGGTTGTGCTGACGACGCAGCACACATGTCGCTCACAGGCGATCGCTCGGGGCTCGTGGCCTTCACATGATTCAATGTTCCGCAGCGGGAACATTTGATCTGGAGTTCTGTGAACTCGCCCACCCGGGCGAGCAGTCTTTTGCAATTGCCGCAGCGGCAGTCCTTCAACATCTGCAAATCCTTTTGTTTCTCCGCCTGACTGCGTTTATGCCGTGAAGCTTCGTTTAAGCGGCCTGCATCAGGCAGGCATTCCAAAAAGCCCGGTAATGCCCCGGGCTGCTCGGTGATACGCTCTCGCGTCTTGAACTAGAACGGCGCTACCGGCCAGTTGATTGTGGTCGGATAACCGGATTGACTCTTCACTTCGCTGACAGCGATGTAGTACTCCTGGTAAGCAATCCATGCAGATTGTTCGGCAGGTGTGGCAACACCCAGAAGGACCTTGTATTGCAAAGGATTGAACTTCAACCAACGAGCAGCCTCGTCATAGCGCTTCTCGCACTGCCCGGTCACCATTTGAATTCGCTCTTCAGCCGTCAGTTCGGTGAAGACCCACGAGTCCGACGACCCGTTAAAGTACGATTTGGCCTTCCATCCCACCTGAGCTGTCGTGTCGCCTGTGACATCGATCCATAGACCCTCCTCCGAATTGGCCGGCTTGGCTTCATCGGTATCCAACACTTGCTCAACCACCATAAAACCGGTTGCGTAGGCTGCGTTTACAAGTACATATCGTTTCATGTGTTTCCCTTCTGGTTTGATTGTCCTGAACGCGGGCTCATCGCACTGCGCAAACGAACGATTAGGTTTATCTCTGCGGTTACTACGCTGGTAGGCATTCCAAAAAGCCCGGCCATTGACCGGGCTTTTCAGTAATGCGCTCCTTCGCCTTCCTTCGATCCTGTGTACGTGAAGGAAGCTGACTTTTCGGCGCTACTGGCGCGGTACGAGTCCGTTCAAATTGTTTTTCCGACCGCGGTCCCTGCCCGCCGGATAACTGCTTCTGGTGCTTTACGCTGCACACCCGGGTCAGTTGCCAACCCTCTGAACCGTTGAGGCCGGTTCATCGCTGCCTGTTCTTGTGGAACTAAAGAGCTGTTGTTGCCAGCCGCTTTGTCGAGCGGCTTGGTGGCAAGAATATGCATGTATGCATATCCAGTCAATGCGCAAATGCATTTATTTATGCATGAGAAATGCGCAGATGCATGAAAGCCCCGCCAATCAAGGGTTGTCCGGTTTTCTACAGGCGAAAAAAAACCCGCCGTGGGCGGGTTTTATCTGAGAGAGGGATCGTTATCGGGCGTACATGCCCCACCAGAAGACGTGACCAAGGATGACAATCTGCTCCTCCTGGATCTCCTGAAAGCTGTAATCCTCGTCCGGATGCTCATCGCGATTGAAGCTGCGCAGGCGGATGCCGGTAGGCAGGCGATAGAGCTGCTTCACCCGCAATTGGCCGTTGTGGTTGATTGCATAAAGGTCGCCATCAATGATGTCACCAATCCCGCACTTGCCCGCGTTGACACCGACAGTGGCGCCGTCACGCAGCACCGGCAACATGCTGTTGCCCCGTACGGTCACGCATTTGGCCTGGTCGAACTGCACGCCATTATGGCGCAGGCTGCGCTTGCCAAAGCGCAGGCTAGAGCGTTCGCTCTCTTCGATGACGAATCTTCCTGATCCAGCAGCCAATTCAACCTCGCGAAGAAAGGGCACCGACACCTCGTCGTCATCGACGGGCGTGTCATCGTCCCAAAGGCTTATGTCCTTGAGTTCGGAATGCAACTCCTCGCGCCCACCGCCGGCGACCGGCGCAACATCCGCGCGCCCGCGCAACTGATCGGTGCTCACGGCGAAGTACTCGGCAATCTTCGAAATGTGTTTATCCGAAGGATCGACGATCTTCCCGCTGAGAATCCGCGAGAGAGTGGATTGAGGCACGCCGGTTCGACGGTGGAGCTCCGTGGGGGAGATCCCGTGCTGATCGAGCAGTGCTCTTAAGACGGAGGATACGTTGCGTTTTTGCATAACGCGCATAGTGCTTGAAGTTTTTCGGGAAGACAAATGCTGATTTGCATAAATCGTGCATTTGGCCTTTTCGAATTCAAACCTTGTTTCATTTCAAATCAATCGATTTCTGTAGAAGCGCAATCAATCGGACTAGCCTGATCAGCACGAAATCAACCTGGAAAGGATCTTCAAAGTGAATGATACCGACCCCGCAAGGCGATCCATGTCACCGGCGGAACAGATTATTTCCTCCCAAGCGATTGTTTTTGCTCGCTCAAACAAGAAAGCCATCGCGAAGCGCCTCACAGACAAAACCGTCTTTCTTCCGGAGGAAGCGCCGGTATCCGTATTCATGGCAGGTTCACCGGGTGCAGGCAAAACTGAAGCGTCAATCGCTCTGATCAACCTTTTCGCGGATACAAAAATCCTGAGAATCGACCCCGACGAACTGAGAAGCGAATTCTCTGAATACTCAGGCGGGAACTCGTGGCTTTTCCAAGGAGGCGTTTCGATTTTGGTTGAAAAAATCCTCGACTTCGCCATCGATCAAAGACAGTCATTTTTGCTGGATGGAACCCTTTCAAACATCGATGTGGCCAGAAAAAATGTTGAGCGATCCTTGAAAAAAGGCCGGTTTGTGCAAATTTTGTATGTCTATCAAAACCCATTTCTGGCGTGGGATTTTGTGAAAGCCCGAGAGGAAGCTGAGGGCAGGAGGATCCGAAAAGGGCATTTCATCGACCAATATTTTGCGGCACGTGACGTAGTGAACTCGCTTAAGTTAGAGTTCAGCGGTGATATCCATGTCGATCTGTTGCTCAAGCACATCGATAACTCGGGGCGGCTTTACAAGGCTGGTGTCGACAAAATTGACTACCATATACCTGAGAAATACACACGAGCCGATCTTGAAGCCAGGCTCGGGACACCTTAAGGAGCGCATTCATGATTTCTATTAAGCTTGGCGCTAGCAAAGGTGCCAAAAACCCGTTTGCCGACTTTATTCGTAACGCGAAGGCCGAACAAAAGAAGCGTGTTTATGGTGAGGTTTTGACTGAGGCGACCAAGCAACAGAATCTCGTCATGATGCAGGCCGAAGTGAAACGAGCCTGACACCTGACATTTTTTCCCAGAAAGCCCGGCCAAGTGCCGGGTTTTGTCATTTCCTGACCGCAATCGGATACACCGCACTATCCAACCCTGCTCAGGGCAGCGCCTGCAAGACCGCCCATGGTAACCTTGCGCCCATCGCGGAAAAGCCCGGCGACTGCCCCGCTTTTGCCCCACACCTTCCAACGAGTTACCTGACAATCCGATGAATAAAGCCGTCTCCGACCTGTCCTCCCACACCCCGATGATGCAGCAGTACTGGCGCCTGAAGAATCAGCACCCGGACCAGCTGATGTTCTACCGCATGGGCGACTTCTACGAGATCTTCTACGAAGACGCGAAGAAGGCGGCCAAGTTGCTGGACATCACCCTGACTGCCCGGGGGCAGTCGGCGGGGCAGGCGATTCCGATGTGCGGGATTCCGTATCACGCGGCGGAAGGCTACCTGGCGAAACTGGTCAAGCTCGGCGAGTCGGTGGTGATCTGCGAGCAGGTCGGCGACCCGGCCACCAGCAAAGGGCCAGTGGATCGTCAGGTGGTACGGATTATCACCCCGGGTACGGTCAGCGACGAGGCACTGCTTGATGAGCGTCGCGACAACCTGATCGCGGCGGTGCTGGGGGACGAGCGTCTGTTCGGCCTGGCGGTGCTGGACATCACCAGCGGCAACTTCAGCGTGCTTGAGATCAAGGGTTGGGAGAACCTGCTGGCGGAGCTTGAGCGGGTCAACCCGGTGGAATTGCTGATCCCGGATGACTGGCCAAAAGATCTGCCGGCGGAAAAACGCCGTGGGGTTCGTCGCCGCGCGCCGTGGGATTTCGAGCGTGATTCGGCGCTGAAAAGTCTTTGCCAGCAATTCTCCACTCAGGACCTCAAAGGCTTCGGCTGCGAAACCCTGACCCTGGCCATCGGCGCCGCCGGTTGCCTGCTGGCGTACGCTAAGGAAACCCAGCGCACCGCCCTGCCCCACCTGCGCAGCCTGCGTCATGAACGGCTGGACGACACCGTGGTGCTGGACGGCGCCAGCCGCCGCAACCTGGAACTCGACACCAACCTGGCCGGTGGCCGCGACAACACCCTGCAATCGGTGGTCGACCGTTGCCAGACCGCCATGGGCAGCCGCTTGCTGACCCGTTGGCTCAACCGTCCGCTGCGCGATCTGACCGTGCTGTTGGCACGCCAGACCTCGATCACTTGCCTGCTCGACCGCTATCGCTTTGAAAACCTGCAACCGCAGCTCAAGGAAATCGGCGACATCGAGCGGATTCTGGCGCGGATCGGCCTGCGCAATGCCCGTCCTCGCGACCTTGCCCGCCTGCGTGATGCACTTGGCGCCCTGCCTGAACTGCAAGTGGCGATGACCGACCTGGAAGCGCCGCATCTGCAACGTCTGGCGACCACCACCAGCACTTACCCCGAACTGGCAGCGCTGCTGGAAAAAGCCATTATCGACAACCCGCCTGCGGTGATCCGCGACGGCGGCGTGCTGAAAACCGGTTACGACAGCGAACTCGACGACCTGCAATCGCTGAGCGAAAACGCCGGCCAGTTCCTGATCGATCTGGAAGCCCGGGAAAAGGCTCGCACCGGCCTGGCCAACCTGAAAGTCGGCTACAACCGCATTCACGGCTACTTCATCGAGTTGCCAAGCAAACAGGCTGAGTCAGCACCGGCGGACTACATTCGTCGTCAGACCCTCAAGGGTGCCGAGCGCTTCATCACGCCGGAGCTGAAAGAGTTCGAAGACAAGGCGCTGTCGGCCAAGAGCCGTGCCCTGGCTCGGGAGAAGATGCTCTACGAAGCGCTGCTGGAAGACCTGATCAGCCAGTTGCCGCCATTGCAGGACACCGCTGGTGCACTTGCAGAACTCGACGTGCTGAGCAACCTCGCCGAGCGTGCACTGAATCTCGACCTGAATTGCCCGACTTTTGTCAGCGAACCGTGCATGCGCATCAACCAGGGTCGTCACCCGGTGGTGGAGCAAGTGCTGACCACGCCGTTTGTAGCCAACGACCTGAGCCTGGACGACAGCACCCGCATGCTGGTGATCACCGGCCCGAACATGGGCGGTAAATCCACCTACATGCGCCAGACTGCACTGATCGTGTTGCTGGCGCATATCGGCAGCTTCGTGCCGGCGGCCAGTTGCGAATTGTCGCTGGTGGACCGGATTTTCACCCGGATCGGTTCCAGCGACGACCTGGCCGGCGGGCGATCGACCTTTATGGTGGAAATGAGCGAAACCGCCAACATTCTGCACAACGCCACCGAGCGCAGCTTGGTACTGATGGACGAAGTGGGGCGCGGCACCAGCACTTTCGACGGTTTGTCCCTGGCTTGGGCGGCAGCCGAGCGACTGGCGCACCTGCGCGCCTACACGCTGTTTGCCACGCACTACTTCGAATTGACCGTGCTGCCGGAAGCCGAACCCTTGGTGGCCAACGTGCACCTCAATGCAACCGAGCACAACGAACGCATCGTGTTCCTGCACCACGTGCTGCCGGGGCCGGCCAGCCAGAGTTATGGCCTGGCCGTCGCGCAATTGGCGGGTGTGCCGAGCGAAGTGATCGTGCGTGCCCGTGAGCACCTGAGCCGACTGGAAGACACCGCTTTGCCGCATGAAGCGCCTAAACCGGCCGCCAAGGGCAAACCGGCGACACCGCAACAAAGCGACATGTTCGCCAGCCTTCCGCATCCGGTGCTGGATGAGTTGGCTAAACTGGACATAGACGACATGACACCGCGCCGTGCGCTCGAAATGTTATATGCACTTAAGAACCGGATCTAAGCACTAAAGAACCGGATATAACGCAAACGGCTTCAAGCTGTTAGAATCTCGCGCGGTTTGGGATGCTGCTGGCTAATAGCCTGGCTGGCAGACATCGCTCCCGAACCTGGCGACCCCAACCGTGAAGGGGCAACGCTGCCGCCGCCTGAGGAGAAAATTAGAAATGACCTTCGTCGTCACCGACAACTGCATCAAGTGCAAGTACACCGACTGCGTAGAAGTCTGTCCGGTGGACTGCTTTTACGAAGGCCCGAACTTCCTGGTGATTCACCCGGATGAGTGCATCGACTGCGCCCTGTGCGAACCAGAATGCCCGGCCGTCGCCATTTTCTCCGAGGACGAAGTCCCGGAAGAGATGCAAGAGTTCATTCAACTGAACGTCGAGCTGGCGGAAATCTGGCCGAACATCACCGAGAAGAAAGAATCGCTGCCGGATGCCGAAGAGTGGGATGGCGTCAAAGGCAAGATCAAAGACCTCGAACGCTGATCTGTCCCGCGTTTGAAGAAAAGGCCCCTCGCGGGCCTTTTTTGCTTTTCAGGGTTTTGCTTTATTTCAGGCAAAAAAAAGGGGCGGTTTGACCCGCCCACATTTTTTCCCTATTCCCTGTGTTCCTTTTCATCGTCCTGATGAATCACGTCCTGCGATGTCCTTTCCCCTCTTCCTTGAAGGGCGTGTCTGTCCGTCGACACAACTCAGATACTAGAGATTTCCCTGACAGCCGCAACCGGCCGGCTCAGCTAAAACAGGCTGTCATAAGCACTTAATATTTAAAAATAACCATACAAATCAGCAGCTTGAATGCCTTCAGCAAACTCAATGGACGTCTGCCGCAGTGTAAAAATAGCGAACACTTACGAAAGAGTAAGCCAGGGCTTACAACGCGAGACTACAAACCCGGGGAAGCAAACCGCTTTGCCGCAGAAAACAAAAAGCCCCGAACCAGTCGGGGCTTTTTGTGGCGATCATGCAAGGCGCTTATTGAAACAGCGACTCGCTCGAGAGGCCGTTTTTCTCGAGGATTTCACGCAGGCGCTTGAGGCCTTCCACCTGGATCTGTCTCACCCGTTCCCGGGTCAGGCCGATCTCCAGGCCTACATCTTCCAGCGTGCTGCTCTCGTGACCGCGCAGGCCGAAGCGGCGTACCACCACTTCGCGTTGCTTGTCGGTCAGCTCCGAGAGCCATTGATCGATGCTCTGCGACAGGTCGTCGTCCTGCAGCAGTTCACATGGATCGGTCGGACGGTCATCCGTGAGGGTGTCCAGCAGGGTTTTATCCGAATCAGGACCCAGCGAGACGTCGACCGAAGAAACCCGCTCGTTCAGGCCCAGCATGCGCTTGACCTCGCCCACCGGTTTTTCCAGTAGGTTGGCGATTTCTTCGGGTGAAGGTTCGTGATCGAGTTTTTGCGTCAGCTCCCGTGCAGCCCGCAGGTACACGTTGAGCTCCTTGACCACATGGATCGGCAGCCGGATGGTCCGGGTCTGATTCATGATCGCGCGCTCGATGGTCTGACGGATCCACCAGGTCGCGTAGGTCGAGAAGCGGAAGCCGCGCTCGGGATCGAACTTTTCCACCGCCCGGATCAGCCCGAGGTTGCCCTCTTCGATCAGATCCAGCAGCGACAGCCCCCGATTGACGTAACGCCGGGCGATTTTGACCACCAGCCGCAGGTTACTTTCGATCATGCGCTTGCGCCCGGCGGGATCGCCACTTTGCGACAAACGCGCAAAATGAACTTCCTCTTCCGGAGAGAGCAATGGGGAAAAGCCGATTTCGTTGAGGTACAGCTGCGTGGCATCGAGTGCCCGAGTGTAGTCGATGTACTTGTGTTGCTTAAGTGAAGCGGAGTGTTTGGATTTGGCACGAACGGAAGGTGGAGCAGCCCCTTCATCATTCGACATCGAATCCGAATCGATGCCGGTCTCCATCAGGAGAACCTCATCGTCGATGTCAAACTCCGGCACTTCTTTACTGAGAGCCATTGTTATAGTCCTTTGGTGAGTTCGACCCCAAGCTCAAGCGACGCCTTTATCCTTGGCAACGCTGGAGCCTGTCCCCTCTACGCGACGGAACAGGCTGGTCTGCAAATCAACGTCTTGGCAGGAACTGCAGCGGATCTACAGGTTTACCTTGTCGGCGAATCTCAAAATGCAGTTTCACCCGGTCTGTACCCGTTGACCCCATTTCGGCAATTGTCTGTCCGACTTTGACCTGCTGCCCCTCCCGTACCAACAGCCGACGGTTGTGTCCGTAAGCACTGACGTAGGTTTCGCTGTGTTTGATGATGACTAATTCGCCGTAGCCCCTTAAGCCACTCCCGGCGTAAACCACCGTCCCATCAGACGCAGCTAAAACAGGCTGTCCCAAATCCCCGGCGATATCAATTCCTTTATTCAAACTACCGTTTGAAGAGAATTTACCAATCAGAATGCCATTAGATGGCCATCCCCAGCCGGTCGGGGCTGGACCCGGAGGAGGCAATGGAGCCGGTGCCGGCTTGTTGGCGACGGACGGTACAACCGTCGCAGAAGTCGCCCCGGAACCGGTCGTCGTAGTGGTCGTGGTGCCATTCGCCTGGCGCCGGATTATCGTGGTTTTGCTCGACGAAGACGGCGCAGAACCGCTGTTACTCACCACCGCCGTCGGCGTTGAACCCGGGCGGCCGTCGAAGCGAATTGTCTGACCCGGATGGATCGTATACGGCGTAGGAATATTGTTCCGGGCAGCGAGGGCTTTGTAGTCCCAGCCGTAGCGAAACGCGATCGAAAACATGGTGTCACCCGGACGGACTACGTACTGCCCGGTCGTCACTGTAGGACGCTGGGCCACCGCATTGTTGCGATCGACGACCCGCACGTTGCTCGATTTGGTGCTGGAGCAACCGACCAGCAAGGTGCTCAAGACAAGGCCAGTCACCAGGCGCTGAAAGCTCGTGTTACCCATACGCTGCGCAATGACTGTGAGACTCACCCGCCGCTCCCTTTGTGGTGGCTGAAAAATGTGGAATGCCGATTCCGGCATGTAACTTCGCAAGTATAACGGGCGAAACAGGCTTTACCTTTAATGAAGCGATATCGCTCGACGCACACGTTTGCTCATGGACGATAAATCCTGTTTAAACGATCGATGCCGCTGTAAGACAGGCGCTCTCGCAAGGAATTCAGCGCCGGCAAACAAATGCTCAGGCCAGCGGCCCGTTAAGCAATGGCACGAAGCGAACCGCCCCGAGAACGTGTCGGGAGAAGCCGTTTTCTTCGCGCACGATCAGCATCAATTGCTGCACTTCTCCGGAGCCGACCGGAATCACCAGCCGCCCGCCTGGCGCCAGTTGATCGAGCAAGGCCTGTGGCACATCGGTTGCCACGGCCGTGACGATGATGCCGTTGTACGGCGCCAGCGCCGGCCAGCCTTCCCAGCCATCGCCCCAGCGGAACACCACGTTGCGCAGGTTGAGCTCGACCAGGCGCTCCTTGGCCCGATCCTGCAGCACCTTGATCCGCTCGACAGAGAACACCCGCTCGACCAACTGCGACAACACCGCCGTCTGGTAACCGGAACCGGTGCCGATCTCCAGCACCTTGTCCAAAGGCCCCGCTTCGAGCAGCAACTCGCTCATGCGCGCGACCATATAAGGCTGAGAGATGGTCTGGTTGTGGCCGATCGGCAGCGCGGTGTCTTCGTAGGCGCGGTGCGCCAGCGCTTCATCGACAAACAGATGACGCGGCGTACGACGGATCACTTCCAGCACATTGGCGTTGGACAAGCCTTCTTCATATAACCGCTGAATCAGGCGTTCACGGGTGCGCTGGGAGGTCATCCCGATGCCGCTGCGCAACCGGTCGTCTTGTTCACGAGCCATCAGTTGAGCCCCTCCAGCCAGCCGTCGAGATTTCTGAAGGCATCATTGAAGGTGCGATCGAGCTGCAACGGAGTGATGGAAACGTAGCCCTGCATCACCGCGTGGAAATCAGTGCCCGGCCCGCCGTCTTCTGCATCGCCGGCGGCGGCAATCCAGTAACCGGCCTTGCCACGGGGATCGACCACTTTCATCGGCGCTGCCGCACGGGCGCGATGCCCCAGGCGCGTCAGCTGGATGCCGCGAATGTGATCGATGGGCAGATTGGGAATGTTCACGTTCAGTACCGTGCGCGGTGGCAGATCGAGCCCGGCGTGGGCCTCGACCAGTTTGCGCGCAAAGTAGGCAGCGGTGGGCAGATTGTCCACCTGCCGGGAGGCCAGCGAGAAAGCAAACGATGGGCGTTCGAGAAAACGGCCTTCGAGGGCCGCCGCCACTGTCCCGGAATACAACACGTCGTCGCCCAGATTGGCGCCGAGGTTGATGCCCGAAACCACCATGTCCGGCTCGCGCTCCAGCAAACCATTGAGCCCCAGGTGCACACAGTCGGTCGGCGTGCCGTTGAGACTGATGAAACCGTTGGCCAGGTACTGCGGGTGCAGCGGACGGTCCAGCGTCAGCGAACTGCTGGCACCGCTCTTGTCCTGTTCCGGGGCGATAACCACGCATTCGGTGTAATCCGCCAGCGCAGCATAAAGCGCGGCAAGACCGGGTGCGGTTACCCCATCGTCGTTAGAAATCAGAATACGCATGGGCTGTCCGTCTGCCCCACCGGCACCAGATCAACGAGTTCGCGCACCAATACGGTGGCGAAGCATCCGGCCGGAAGGACGAATTCCAGTTGCAGAATGTCAGGCTCGGGATAATGCCACGTCAACCCGCCAATGGGCAGTCGAAGGATGCGACGTTCGTGGCTCATACCGGCATTAATCAACCAATCGCGCAGAT
Organism: Pseudomonas sp. HS6; assembly: GCF_023375815.1. Classification (NCBI taxonomy): domain Bacteria; kingdom Pseudomonadati; phylum Pseudomonadota; class Gammaproteobacteria; order Pseudomonadales; family Pseudomonadaceae; genus Pseudomonas; species Pseudomonas sp. HS6. Next base: position 338,699 of record NZ_CP067412.1, read on the forward strand.
CCGCCTCGCGTGCGGCAATTGCCTGCTCCAGATCATGGACAGCGCCGGCCGCCGGTGAGTCACCTTCGCCCCACTGCGGCCCGGTCGGATGCAGATCGAGAATCGCCAGACGCGGGTCGCTGCACTCGGCTTCACCTGCCGGGAAAAAGCTGCGGCTGTCGGTGAAGGCCAGCAGATCGCCGACCAAGGCGCGCTGCCAGGTGCCATCGGCCACACGCGCCGCCAACACCTGATTGAACAGAAAGCTGCGCGCGGTCGACAGCAGGCGCGAACGCACATTGCGCTGCTCCGGCAGGGCCTTGCGCGCCGCCCATGAACGAGCGTCGACCACGTTGCCGCCATCATGGCCGAAACGCTGGGCGCCGAAATAGTTGGGGATTCCTTGCTTGGCAATCTGTTGCAGGCGCTCGTCGATGGCAGCCTTGTCGCCATTGAACTGAGTCAGGCGCAAGGTGAAACCATTGGCCGAATGCGCGCCGCGTTGCAGCTTGCGCTTGTGGCGGGTGGTCTTGAGGATTTTCAGCGTATCGTTTTCCGCTGCCGACAGATCCGGATCGGCCTTGCCCGGCAGTTGCACGCTGAACCACTGCCGCGTCAGCGCCTGACGGTCTTTCAGGCCGGCATAGCTGACCGTGCGCAACGGCACACCGGCCGCCTTGGCGATGCGGCGTGCCGCTTCTTCGGTATTCAGACCGCGTTTTTCCACCCAGATCCACAGGTGCTCGCCGTCACCGCTGAACGGAATGTCGAGGACTTCATCGACCTGAAAATCTTCGGCGATGGCTTTCAGTACCGCGGTGCCGAGGGCGTCGCCATAGGCCCGCGGGCCGAGCAATTGCAGTTCGTTCATGCGCGCAGCAACAAGGCAACGGAATGCACGGCGATGCCTTCTTCGCGACCGACGAAGCCGAGCTTCTCGGTGGTGGTAGCTTTCACGTTCACTTGATCCAGTTCTACTTGCAGATCCGCGGCAATCAGCGCGCGCATCGATTCGATATGGGGGGCCATTTTCGGTGCCTGGGCAACGATGGTGTTGTCGACGTTGCCGATTTTCCAGCCTTTGGCGTGGATCAGGCTGACCACATGACGCAGCAGCACTCGGCTGTCGGCGCCCTTGAATTGCGGGTCGGTGTCCGGGAAATGCTTGCCGATATCACCCAGCGCAGCGGCGCCGAGCAAGGCATCGCTCAAGGCGTGCAGCAGGACGTCACCGTCGGAGTGAGCGAGCAGCCCGAAGCCGTGTGCGATTCGCACGCCGCCCAGAGTAATGAAATCGCCTTCAGCGAAACGGTGCACATCATAGCCGTGGCCAATACGCATAAAAAAACGCCCCGAATTTTGTCAGGGCGTGATTCTACCTGCATTAGCCAGGGGGGTGTTCTCAATTAGTTTCCCCTCCGCGTTGTCGCCTTAAAGCGTGCCAGGCAAGGCGCAGGCCGCTGGGAATGGTTGTTCCCTTCCCAAGGCCTGTAACGCAGCATGGCACGCTTTAAGGCACAACCCGAAGGGCCGGGCCTGCTGTTTTGCAGGGCTGCGTTGCTCAAAGCTTATTTGGAACGACCAAACCACGCTTCTCGCGCCTTGCCCTGCAAAACAGCAGACCCGGCGCGGAGTGGAAACTAACTGAGAACACCCCCTAGGGCGCGTGCGTGATGCTGCAAGTGGTCGTCAATGAAGCTGGCGATGAAGAAATAGCTGTGGTCGTAGCCCGGTTGCAGGCGCAACGTCAGCGGGTGGCCCGCTTGTTTTGCCGCTTGTTGCAGCGCTTCCGGTTTCAGTTGGGTGGCGAGGAAGTCGTCGCGGTCCCCCTGATCGACCAGCAATGGCAGTTTCTCGTCCGCCTCGGCGATCAGCGCACAAGCATCCCACTCGCGCCACTTCGAACGGTCTTCGCCCAGATAACGAGTGAATGCCTTCTGACCCCACGGGCAATCCATTGGATTGTTGATCGGTGAATACGCCGACACCGATTGGTAACGCCCAGGATTGCGCAAGGCACAAACCAGCGCACCGTGACCGCCCATGGAATGGCCACTGATGCTGCGCTTGTCCGAAGCCGGGAAATGCGCTTCAACCAGTGAAGGCAATTCCTGCACGACGTAGTCATGCATCCGATAGTGTCGCGACCAAGGTTCCTGCGTGGCATTCAGATAGAACCCGGCACCGAGGCCAAAATCCCACGCGCCATCCGGATCACCCGGTACATCGACGCCACGGGGACTGGTGTCCGGCGCCACGATGATCAACCCCAGTTCCGCCGCCATACGCATCGCACCGGCCTTCTGCATGAAGTTCTCGTCCGTGCAGGTCAGGCCCGACAACCAGTACAGCACCGGCAGCTTGCCGCCCTGCTCTGCCTGCGGCGGCAGATACACGGCGAACACCATGTCGCAGCCCAGCACCTCGGAACGATGGCGATAGCGCTTGTGCCAGCCACCGAAACTCTTCTGACAGGAGATGTTTTCCAGACTCATGTAAGACTCCTACGCAACCACGGCCTGCACTTAGGCAGCCGTGGCATGGCGATCGATCAGAAATGAATGACGGTGCGGATGCTCTTGCCTTCGTGCATCAGGTCGAAAGCCTTGTTGATGTCTTCCAGGCCCATGGTATGGGTGATGAAAGTATCCAGCGGGATTTCGCCGCTTTGGGCCATGTCGACGTAGCTTGGCAATTCGGTACGGCCACGCACGCCGCCGAACGCCGAACCGCGCCAGACGCGACCGGTCACCAGCTGGAACGGACGGGTGGAGATTTCCTGGCCGGCACCGGCAACACCGATGATCACCGACTCGCCCCAGCCTTTATGGCAGCACTCGAGCGCCGCACGCATCAGTTGCACGTTGCCGATGCACTCGAAGGAGAAGTCGACGCCGCCGTCGGTCATGTCGACGATCACTTCCTGGATCGGGCGATCAAAATCTTTCGGGTTCACGCAGTCGGTGGCGCCCAGTTGTTTGGCGATTTCGAACTTGGCCGGGTTGATGTCGATGGCGATGATGCGCGAAGCCTTGGCCTTCACTGCACCAATCACGGCCGACAGACCAATGCCGCCGAGACCGAAGATGGCCACGGTGTCACCCGGTTTGACCTTGGCGGTGTTGATCACTGCACCGATACCGGTGGTCACGCCGCAACCGAGCAGGCAGACCTTTTCCAGCGGTGCATCCTTGGAGATCTTGGCCACGGAGATTTCCGGCAACACGGTGTACTCGGAGAACGTCGAGGTACCCATGTAGTGGAAAATAGTTTGGCCTTTGTAGGAAAAACGCGAAGTGCCGTCCGGCATCAGCCCCTTGCCCTGAGTGGCGCGAATCGCCTGGCACAGGTTGGTCTTGCCCGACTTGCAGAATTTGCACTGGCCGCATTCCGGGGTGTACAGCGGGATCACGTGGTCGCCGACAGCCACCGAGGTTACGCCTTCACCGATGGCTTCGACGATGGCGCCGCCTTCGTGACCGAGGATCGACGGGAAGATGCCTTCCGGATCAGCACCGGACAGGGTGTAGGCGTCAGTGTGGCAAACGCCGGAAGCCACCACGCGCAGCAACACTTCACCGGCCTTGGGCATGGCGACATCGACTTCTACGATTTCCAGCGGCTTCTTGGCCTCGAAGGCAACGGCGGCGCGCGACTTGATCATGCTGACTCTCCAGTGAATCCATTGAATAAAAACCAGACAGGGAGTGTAGTCCAGCGCTGAGTGATGAATAATCCGGACAAAAGCAAAACATTATTGCCATACAGGGATAATCCCCATGTCCGAAAACCGCTGGGAAGGCATCGACGAGTTCGTCGCCGTTGCCGAATGCAGCCAGTTCACCGCCGCGGCTGAACGTCTGGGCGTTTCTTCCTCGCACATCAGTCGACAAATCGTACGACTCGAGGAGCGTTTGCAGACGCGACTGCTGTATCGCAGCACCCGTCGCGTTACCCTGACCGAAGCCGGCCAGACCTTCCTGCAACATTGTCAGCGTCTGCAGGATGGCCGCGAAGAAGCGCTGCGAGCAGTCGGCGATCTGACCAGCGAGCCCAAAGGCATGCTGCGCATGACCTGCGCCGTGGCGTATGGCGAGCGCTTCATCGTGCCGCTGGTGACCCGGTTCATGGGGCACTACCCGCAACTGCGCATCGATATAGAGCTCACCAACCGGCAGCTCGATCTGGTGCACGAAGGCCTGGACCTGGCGATTCGCCTCGGGCGTCTTCAGGATTCTCGGTTGGTGGCGACCCGTCTGGCCCCGCGGCGCATGTACCTCTGCGCGTCGCCGTCCTACCTAGAACGGTACGGTCGGCCACACAGTTTGTCGGAACTGAGCCGGCACAATTGCCTGATCGGCAGCTCGGACATCTGGCAGCTGGAGCAGAACGGGCGGGAGTTTTCCCAGCGGGTACAGGGAAACTGGCGCTGCAACAGTGGACAAGCGGTGCTGGATGCGGCGCTACAAGGCGTCGGTCTGTGTCAGTTGCCGGACTATTACGTGCTGGAGCATCTGCACAGCGGCGCGTTGATTTCGCTGCTGGAGGCGCATCAACCGCCAAACACGGCGGTGTGGGCGTTGTATCCGCAGCAGCGACACTTGTCGCCCAAGGTGCGCAAACTGGTGGATTTTCTCAAGGAAGGCTTGGCCGAACGGCCGGAATATCGGATTTAACGACGGTTGGCCCAGCGCTGGCGCAACCATTCGAGGTCTTCAGGGCGGGTGACTTTCAGGTTGTCCGCCCGACCTTCGATCAGGCGCGGCGCCATGCCGGCCCACTCCATCGCCGAGGCTTCATCGGTGATCAGCGCATCGGCCACCAGACTGTCCGCTAAAGCCCGATGTAAGGCACCGAGGCGGAACATCTGCGGCGTGTAAGCCTGCCAGATCACACTGCGATCCACGGTTTCGACCACTCGACCTTGCTTGTCGACTCGTTTCAGGGTGTCGCGCGCCGGCACTGCCAGCAAGCCGCCGACCGGATCGTTCGCCAGCTCAGCGAGCAGTTTGTCGAGATCGTCACGGCTCAGATTAGGTCGTGCCGCATCGTGCACCAGTACCCAATCCTCGTCGTCGGCACCTTGTGCGTGCAAATGCAGCAAGGCGTTGAGCACCGAACCGGAACGCTCGGCGCCACCTTCGACCCGCTGAATCCGCGGGTCGCTGGCGCTGGCCAGGTTCGGCCAATAAGGATCATCGACAGCAAGACTGACCACCAGGCCCTTGAGGCTCGGGTGATCGAGGAAACAGCCGAGGCTGTGTTCGAGAATTGTGCGCCCGCCCAGTTGCAGGTATTGCTTGGGACGGTCCGCGGCCATACGGGCACCGACGCCCGCGGCAGGAATCACGGCCCAGAAGGCCGGCAGGGAATCGATCATTGGGCCAACTGGTAAAGGGTTTCGCCGTCCTTGACCATGCCCAATTCGTGACGAGCCCGCTCTTCAACGGTCTCCATGCCTTTCTTCAACTCGCTGACTTCAGCGTCCATCACCCGGTTGCGCTCCAGCAAGGCTTCGTTCTCGGCGTGCTGATCAGCAATCTGCTGATTCAGTTCGGCGACTTGCGCCAGACTGCCATTGCCCACCCACAGGCGGTACTGCAGACCGGCCAGCAGCAAGAGCAAGACGAGAAACAACCAGTAAGGACTGCGCATCGAATATCAGGTATCCAGTGAAAAAAGACAGCCACGCTAAAACTTTGAAGCATCTGATAGCACGAAGCCTGGAATATCCAGGCTTGTGCATATAAGGCATCAGATTAGTGGCAAATCCATCGCTGTCACGACTTTTCCGACACAATCCGGTGTCTTTTTACCATCTACAACTCAGCCGCGAAACTCGGAGCGACCGTTGTACTTGGCTTTGCCATTCAACTGCTCTTCGATACGCAGCAGTTGGTTGTACTTGGAAACGCGGTCGGAACGGCACAGCGAACCGGTCTTGATCTGGCCAGCCGAAGTACCTACCGCCAGGTCGGCGATGGTCGAATCTTCGGTTTCGCCCGAACGGTGCGAGATCACGGCAGTGTAACCGGCAGCCTTGGCCATCTGGATGGCTTCCAGGGTTTCGGTCAGGGTGCCGATCTGGTTGAACTTGATCAGGATCGAGTTGGCGATCTTTTTATCGATGCCTTCTTTCAGGATCTTGGTGTTGGTCACGAACAGGTCGTCGCCGACCAGTTGGGTCTTCTCGCCGATCTTGTCGGTGAGGATCTTCCAGCCAGCCCAGTCGGACTCGTCCAGACCGTCTTCGATCGAGATGATCGGGTAACGCTCGGTCAGACCTTTCAGGTAGTCGGCGAAACCTTCAGCAGTGAACACCTGGCCTTCGCCGGACAGATTGTACTTGCCGTCTTCGTAGAATTCGCTGGCCGCGCAGTCCAGGGCCAGGGTCACGTCGGTGCCCAGCTTGTAACCGGCGTTGGCAACAGCTTCGGAGATCACTTTCAGTGCGTCTTCGTTGGACGCCAGGTTCGGAGCGAAACCACCTTCATCACCGACAGCAGTGCTCAGGCCACGGGCCTTCAGTACAGCTTTCAGGTGATGGAAAATCTCGGTGCCCATGCGCAGACCTTCCGAGAAAGACTTGGCGCCAACCGGCTGAACCATGAATTCCTGGATGTCGACGTTGTTGTCGGCGTGTTCGCCACCGTTGATGATGTTCATCATCGGAACCGGCATCGAGTACACACCCGGGGTGCCGTTCAGGTTGGCGATGTGTGCGTACAGCGGCAGGTCCTGATCCTGTGCAGCAGCCTTGGCCGCAGCCAGGGAGACGGCGAGGATGGCGTTGGCGCCCAGGGTCGCTTTGTTTTCGGTACCGTCAAGCTTGATCATCGCGTGATCCAGGGCTTTCTGGTCGCTTGGGTCGGTGCCCAGCAGCAGATCGCGGATCGGACCGTTGATGTTGGCTACCGCCTTGAGCACGCCCTTGCCCAGGTAACGGCTCTTGTCGCCATCACGCAGCTCGAGCGCTTCACGCGAGCCAGTGGATGCACCGGACGGCGCGCAAGCGCTGCCGATGATGCCGTTGTCGAGAAGCACGTCCGCTTCCACGGTGGGATTGCCACGGGAGTCGAGAACTTCACGACCTTTGATGTCGACGATTTTTGCCATTGTTGTAAACACTCCAAAGTTGACGAAAACGACGCAGCTAGAGGAAATCTTTTTACCGTCGGCAAGTGGTGTGCAGCGGGCAGCTTGCAGACGACAACGCACATGCCCGAGGGCATGTGCGACAAATCGTGCGGTACTTTACCGGAGAATTGAGGTTTACGCGGTTTCTACCGTCGGAAAACTCTTCACCAGTTCGTCCAGGGCTTTGAGCTGGGCCAGGAATGGCTCCAGTTTGTCCAGACGCAAGGCGCAAGGGCCGTCGCATTTGGCGTTGTCCGGATCCGGGTGGGCTTCGAGGAACAGACCCGCCAGCGACTGGCTCATGCCAGCCTTGGCCAGATCCAGCACCTGAGCACGGCGACCGCCGGCGGAGTCGGAACGACCGCCAGGCATTTGCAGCGCGTGGGTCACGTCGAAGAATACCGGGTACTCGAACTGCTTCATGATGCCGAAGCCGAGCATGTCGACCACGAGGTTGTTGTAGCCGAAGCTCGAACCACGCTCGCAGAGGATCAACTGATCGTTACCCGCTTCCACGCACTTGTTCAGGATGTGTTTCATTTCCTGAGGCGCGAGGAACTGGGCTTTCTTGATGTTGATGACGGCATTGGTCTTGGCCATCGCGACCACGAGGTCGGTCTGGCGCGACAGGAAGGCCGGCAGCTGAATGATGTCGCAGACCTCAGCGACGACCGCGGCCTGGTCAGGCTCGTGGACGTCGGTGATGATCGGCACGCCGAAGGCTTGTTTGATGTCCTGGAAGATGCGCATGCCCTCTTCCAGGCCAGGACCGCGATAGGAGGTCACAGAAGAACGGTTGGCCTTGTCGAAGCTGGCCTTGAACACGTAAGGGATACCGAGCTTTTCGGTGACCTTCACGTACTCTTCGCAAACCTGCATGGCCATGTCACGGCTTTCCAGCACGTTCATGCCGCCGAACAGCACCATGGGTTTGTCGTTGGCAATCTCGATGTCGCCGACGCGGATGATCTTCTGTGCCATCGGGGTTACGCCTTCTTCTGGTGTTGAGCCAATGCCGCTTTGACGAAGCCGCTGAACAGCGGGTGGCCATCGCGAGGCGTCGAGGTGAACTCTGGGTGGAACTGGCAAGCGACGAACCATGGATGATCCGGTGCTTCGACCACTTCAACCAGCGCGGCATCAGCGGAGCGACCGGAAATCTTCAGGCCGGCCTCGATGATTTGTGGCAGCAGGTTGTTGTTCACTTCGTAACGGTGACGGTGACGCTCGACAATCACATCCTTGCCGTAGCAGTCGTGCACCTTGGATCCGGCTTCGAGCAGGCATTCCTGAGCGCCGAGACGCATGGTGCCGCCCAGATCGGACGATTCGGTACGGGTTTCGACTGCACCGGTAGCGTCTTCCCACTCGGTGATCAGACCGACAACCGGATGGCCGCTGGCACGATCGAACTCGGTGGAGTTGGCGTCTTTCCAGCCCAGCACGTTACGGGCGAACTCGATGACCGCCACTTGCATGCCCAGGCAGATACCCAGGTATGGAACCTTGTTTTCGCGAGCATATTGAACGGCAGTGATCTTGCCTTCCACGCCACGCAGACCGAAACCGCCCGGTACGAGGATCGCGTCGACACCTTCCAGCAGCGCGGTGCCCTGGTTTTCGATGTCTTCGGAATCGATGTAGCGCAGGTTGACTTTGGTGCGGTTGGTGATGCCGGCGTGACTCATCGCTTCGATCAGCGACTTGTAGGCGTCCAGCAGTTCCATGTACTTGCCGACCATCGCGATGGTGACTTCGTGCTCAGGATTGAGCTTGGCATCGACGACCTTTTCCCACTCGGACAGGTCGGCGCCATTGCATTGCAGGCCGAAACGCTCGACGACGAAATCGTCCAGCCCCTGGGCGTGCAGCACGGCCGGGATCTTGTAGATGGTGTCGACGTCTTCCAGGGAGATCACCGCACGCTCTTCAACGTTGGTGAACAGTGCGATCTTGCGACGCGACGACACATCCACCGGATGGTCGGAGCGGCAGATCAGCACGTCTGGCTGCAGACCGATCGAACGCAGCTCTTTTACGGAGTGCTGGGTCGGCTTGGTCTTGGTCTCGCCAGCGGTGGCGATGTACGGAACCAGAGTCAGGTGCATCAGCATCGCGCGCTTGGAACCGACTTCCACACGCAGCTGGCGGATGGCTTCGAGGAACGGTTGCGATTCGATATCGCCAACGGTACCGCCGATTTCCACCAGAGCCACGTCGGCATCGCCGGCGCCCTTGATGATGCGACGTTTGATTTCGTCGGTGATGTGCGGAATCACCTGGATGGTTGCACCCAGGTAGTCACCACGGCGCTCTTTGCGCAGCACGTGCTCGTAGACACGGCCGGTGGTGAAGTTGTTGTTCTGGGTCATGGTCGTGCGGATGAACCGCTCGTAGTGGCCCAGGTCCAGGTCGGTCTCGGCGCCGTCGTGGGTGACGAACACTTCACCGTGCTGGAACGGGCTCATGGTGCCCGGGTCGACGTTGATGTACGGATCCAGCTTCAGCATGGTGACCTTAAGCCCCCGCGCCTCCAGGATGGCCGCCAATGAAGCCGATGCAATGCCTTTCCCCAAAGAAGAAACAACACCGCCCGTGACGAATATGTAGCGCGTCATGAAAAACCCTAGAAGTCTGCGTTAAAGCGGTCCGAGCCGCCGGGGAAAGCGAAGGAAGGCCGAAGCCCCCGATCACCTGCATTAATCACAGTGCACCTTTCAAAAAAACCGCCGCGTTGGGACAGACCGGAAGTGAAAACACCGGTACGTTGCTCGCTACACATTTTTTGGAATCGCCCAGCAAAGACTGCTTGGTAATCGGCAACTCCTGCAATTCAGGCGAATCCACAGAAGTTGTATCAAGAAGGGAGCGTAGTCTACCGGAATGCCCCCTTCAGCTCAAACCTTGATCTTCATCAAAAGGCACCCAATGCAATCGCCAGCCTTCCTGCACGTTGCCATCAAGCCCCGGCAGGTTCGCCACGGCGAGCAATTCTTCACCGCGAAACAGCAGCGGCAATCTGCCACGCACGAAGCCCGGCACCGAACGTTCATTGAGCAAACGCTTGAGATCGCGATGACCGCGATCCGCCAGATGCATCACCTCGCCGCCCAGCCGATAACGGATGCGCAGCGGCCCTGCGGGAGTCTGACCGCTGAACATGACACACCCGTTATCGGGCAGGCGTAGCGCCCGCGACGGCTCATGCCAGTCGCCGCTGACCACTGGTGTGCGCAACCATTGCCCGCTGAGACACCACAGGCGACCAGTGCTTCGGTGCAACTCGCCATCCGCCAGACGCCAGACCGGCGAGGCATCGTTGCCGGCATCACGCAAATCGATCCAACCCGACCAATGGTCGGTATCCGGCAGTCGGGTGAGCGGTTCCAGCCAGTGACTGAGTGCGTTTCGCTGACGAGCATCGGACAACCCGGTGATGGCCGCAAACGCCAGCGATGGCAAACCCAGCCACTCGAAATCATCGGGCAAGGTCGCTTGAGCCAGATCAATCTGCGCCAGCTCATCGAGCAAACCTTGCGCTTCACGCAAGTGCGCCGCACTGCGGGCCATGCTGGCGTGAGCCTGCGGCCAGCGACCGGTCAGCAGCGGCATGACCTGATGGCGCAGGTAATTGCGAGAGAACTGCCGATCCTGATTCGACGGGTCATCGACCCAGCGCAGACCATGGTCCCGCGCATAGGCTTCCAGTTCGGCACGCGTAACATCGAGCAAGGGCCGAACCAGATTGCCCTGCCCCAGCGCACGCTGGGCTGGCATGCCGGAGAGACCGCGCACCCCGGCGCCGCGCGACAGACGGAACAGCAGCGTTTCGGCCTGATCGTCGCGGTGTTGCCCGGTCAATAACACATCGTTGACCTGAGTCGCCGCACTGAACGCTGCATAGCGCGCATCCCGCGCCGCCCGCTCCAGGCTCGCCCCCGGCTGCACCTGCACACGCACCACTTGCAACGGCACCGCCAGTTCATCGCAGACAGCCTGGCAATGCGTCGGCCACGCATCGGCCGCAGCCTGAAGGCCGTGATGAACATGGATGGCGCTTAGCGCCGGAAGGGATTGGGTTTTGGCAAGATGGGCCAGAAGGTGCAGCAGGACGGTGGAGTCGAGTCCACCGGAAAAGGCGATGCGCCAGTGGGAAGCACTGAGCCAGGGCTTGAGATTGCGCAGAAGCCTGGAAGGCAAATCAATCGAGGGCTGACCCATTTTTCTACCTTTTCACAAACCAAATGTGGGAGCGGGCTTGCTCGCGAAAGCGGTGAAACAGCCAACAAAGTCGTTGAATGTTACATCGCATTCGCGGGCAAGCCCGCTCCCACAGTGTTTTGCATTGTCAGCCAAAACGGCGTTCGATCAGAGGCCGTAGCTCATCAGACGATCGTAACGACGCTTGAGCAGCGCTTCGTTGTCGAACTTCTTCAGCATCGCCAGTTGCGAGCTCAGCTCGGCGCGGATCGAAGCAGCGGCAGCCGCTGGATCACGGTGGGCGCCGCCCAGAGGCTCGCCAATCACTTTGTCGACGATACCCAGGCCTTTCAGGCGCTCGGCGGTGATGCCCATCGCTTCAGCGGCATCCGGCGCCTTTTCTGCGGTTTTCCACAGAATCGAAGCGCAACCTTCCGGCGAGATCACCGCGTAAGTCGAGTACTGCAACATGTTCAACTGATCGCAGACACCGATCGCCAGTGCACCGCCGGAACCACCTTCACCAATCACGGTGGCGATGATCGGGGTTTTCAGGCGAGCCATGACACGCAGGTTCCAGGCAATCGCTTCGCTCTGGTTGCGCTCTTCGGCGTCGATGCCAGGGTAGGCACCCGGGGTGTCGATGAAGGTCAGGATCGGCATCTTGAAGCGCTCGGCCATTTCCATCAGACGGCAAGCCTTGCGGTAGCCTTCCGGGCGCGGCATGCCGAAGTTGCGGCGTACTTTCTCGCGTACTTCACGGCCTTTCTGGTGACCGATGATCATCACCGGCTGATCGTCCAGACGGGCAACGCCGCCCACAATGGCCGCGTCGTCGGAGAAGTGGCGATCACCGTGCAGTTCGTCGAACTCGGTGAAGATGTGGTCGATGTAGTCCAGGGTGTATGGACGTTTCGGGTGACGCGCCAGACGTGCGATCTGCCAGCTGGTCAGCTTGCCGAAAATGTCTTCGGTGAGCGTTTTGCTCTTGTCCTGCAGGCGGGAGATCTCATCGCCGATATTCAGCGAATTGTCATTACCGACCAAGCGCAACTCTTCGATCTTGGCTTGCAGGTCGGCGATCGGCTGTTCGAAATCTAGAAAATTCGGGTTCATAGGCGTCCGTCTAGGGTCGTGTCCCAAGTGAGCTTGGGCCGGCCGGTTGTCTATTCGCGCCCTACCTTAAGGGAGAGGCGCGCTAAGGTCGAGATTAAAAATTCAGGTTGCGGGCAGGCGGTTCGATACCAACTGCCGGTCAACGGTATTGGAGGAAGACGTTGTCTCGCCCGAACTGGTCACGCAGGGCTTGAATCAAGGCATCCGCCGGGTCGATCCGCCAGGTCTCGCCAAACTGCAGCAAGGTCTTCGCATCGGGACTGGTGTACTCCATGGTGATCGGGCACGCCCCGCGGTGACGCTTGAGCAAATCACCCAACCAGCGTAGCTGATCGCCTTTCAGGTCCTGGGTCTGTAACTTCAGACGCAGGCTCTCGGCCAGGTTGGTGCGAGCATCTTCCATGCTCATCACCCGCTTGACCCGCAGGCGCAGGCCGCCGGAGAAGTCATCGTTGCTGACCTCGCCTTCGACCACCACCATCGCATCGGTCTGCAACAGCGATTGCGCGGAGTGGAACGCCTCGGCGAACAGCGACGCCTCGATCCGCCCGGAGCGGTCGTCGAGGGTGATGAAGCCCATCTTGTCGCCCTTTTTGTTCTTCATCACCCGCAGGGCAATGATCATCCCCGCAACGGTCTGGGTATCCCGCGCCGGTTTCAGATCGATGATTCGCTGGCGGGCGAAACGGCGGATTTCGCCTTCGTATTCGTCGATCGGGTGACCAGTCAGGTACAGGCCGAGGGTGTCTTTTTCACCCTTGAGGCGTTCCTTGAGGGTCAGCTCCTTGGCCTTGCGATGCAGCGCGTAAACGTCCGCATCCTCCTCGACGAACAGCCCGCCAAACAGGTCGGCATGACCACTGTCGCGGGTGCGCGCAGTCTGCTCGGCCGACTTGATCGCCTCTTCCATCGCCGCCAGCAGTACGGCACGGTTGCGGTCGATATTGGCCTGATAGGCCTTTTGCTCGTCATTGAAGTACGGACCGAGACGATCCAGCGCGCCGCCGCGAATCAAGCCGTCGAGCGTGCGCTTGTTGATGCGTTTGAGGTCGACCCGGGCGCAGAAGTCGAACAGATCCTTGAAGGGTCCGGCCTGACGGGCCTCGGTGATCGCTTCCACCGGGCCTTCGCCGACGCCTTTGATCGCGCCCAGGCCATACACGATGCGGCCTTCGTCGTTCACCGTGAACTTGAACTCCGACGTGTTCACGTCCGGCGCGTCGAGGCGCAGTTTCATCGTGCGCACTTCCTCGATCAAAGTCACGACCTTGTCGGTGTTGTGCATATCCGCCGACAGTACCGCGGCCATGAACGGCGCCGGGTAGTGAGCCTTCAGCCAGGCGGTCTGATACGACACCAGGCCGTAGGCGGCGGAGTGGGATTTGTTGAAGCCGTAACCGGCGAATTTCTCTACCAGGTCGAAAATGTTACCGGCAAGGTCCGCGTCGATATTGTTGGTGGCGCAACCTTCAATGAAGCCGCCGCGCTGCTTGGCCATTTCCTCGGGCTTTTTCTTACCCATGGCCCGCCGCAGCATGTCCGCACCACCGAGGGTGTATCCAGCCATGACCTGCGCAATCTGCATCACCTGTTCCTGATACAGGATGATGCCGTAAGTCGGTGCCAGGACGGGCTTGAGGCCCTCGTACTGGTAATCCGAGTGCGGATAGGCCAGTTCGGCGCGACCGTGCTTACGGTTGATGAAGTCATCCACCATGCCCGATTGCAATGGGCCCGGACGGAACAGGGCCACCAGTGCGATCAAGTCTTCCAGGCAGTCGGGCTTGAGCTTTTTGATCAGCTCTTTCATGCCGCGGGATTCAAGCTGGAACACCGCGGTGGTTTCAGCTTTTTGCAGCAGCTGATAAGTCGGTTTGTCATCCAGCGGAATGAACGCGATATCCAGCGGCGGCTCGTCGACCTTGGCGCGGTCGCGGTTGATGGTTTTCAGCGCCCAGTCGATGATCGTCAGCGTTCGCAGACCGAGGAAGTCGAACTTCACCAGACCGGCCGCCTCGACGTCATCCTTGTCGAACTGGGTTACCAGACCGTCGCCGGCCTCGTCGCAATAGATCGGCGAGAAGTCGGTCAGCTTGGTCGGCGCGATCACCACACCACCGGCGTGCTTGCCGACGTTACGCACCACGCCTTCGAGCTTGCGCGCCATCTCCCAGATTTCCGCCGCTTCCTCATCGACCTTGATGAAGTCGCGCAGGATCTCTTCCTGCTCGTAGGCTTTTTCCAGGGTCATGCCGACTTCGAACGGAATCATCTTCGACAGGCGATCCGCCAGGCCGAACGACTTGCCCTGTGCCCGAGCCACGTCGCGGACCACAGCTTTCGCCGCCATGGAACCGAAGGTAATGATCTGGCTCACGGCGTTACGGCCGTACTTCTCCGCCACGTAGTCGATCACACGGTCGCGACCGTCCATGCAGAAGTCGACGTCGAAGTCGGGCATGGATACCCGTTCCGGGTTAAGGAAACGTTCGAACAGCAGGTCGTATTCCAGCGGGTCGAGGTCGGTGATCTTCTGCACGTAGGCCACCAGCGATCCGGCACCCGACCCACGGCCCGGGCCCACCGGCACGCCGTTGCTCTTGGCCCACTGAATAAAGTCCATCACGATCAGGAAGTAACCGGGGAACCCCATCTGGATAATGATATCCAGCTCGAAATTCAGTCGGTCGACATAGACCTGCCGCTTGGCTTCGTAGTCTTCAGTCGTGTCCTTTGGCAGCAAAACGGTTAACCGCTCTTCCAGACCTTCGAAGGACACCTTGCGGAAATACTCATCGATGGTCATGCCATCGGGGATCGGGAAGTTGGGCAAAAAGTGCGTGCCCAGCTTCACTTCAATGTTGCAGCGCTTGGCGATCTCGACGGAGTTTTCCACCGCATCCGGCAGGTCGCTGAACAGCTCGGCCATTTCTTCGGCGCTTTTCAGGTACTGCTGATCGCTGTAATTCTTCGAACGACGCGGATCGTCAAGGGCCCGGCCCTCACCGATGCAGACGCGGGTTTCGTGGGCGGCGAAGTCTTCCTGCTTGATGAAACGCACATCGTTGGTCGCGACCAGCGGCGCGCCGAGCTTGTCAGCCAGGGCCACGGCGCCGTGCAATTGTTCTTCGTCATTCGGACGGTTGGTACGCTGGATCTCCAGATAGAAACGATCCGGAAACACCGCCATCCATTCGCGCGCCAGGGTTTCGGCTTCAGCGGGGTTACCGCCGATCATGGCCATGCCGATTTCGCCTTCTTTCGCGGCGGACAACATGATCAGGCCTTCGTTGGCCTCGGCGACCCATTCGCGCTCAATGATGATCATGCCGTTGCGCTGACCTTCGATGAAGCCACGGGAAATCAGCTCGGTCAGGTTGCGATAACCCAAGGCGTTCATGACCAGCAGGCTGATCCGGCTCAGCGGACCCTCCGGGTCCTTGTTCGACAGCCACAGGTCGGCGCCGCAGATCGGCTTGATCCCGGCGCCCATGGTGTTTTTATAGAATTTGACCAGCGAACACATGTTGTTCTGGTCGGTAACCGCAACGGCCGGCATGCCCATGCCGGTCAAGGCCTTGACCAGCGGCTTGATCCGCACCAGCCCGTCGACCAGGGAGTATTCAGTGTGCAGGCGTAGATGAACGAATGAAGCCGGCATAGTGATCCTGTCAGTTACATAGAGACAACAAGGCCCGGATTGTACCGGGCCCTGAAAAAAACATCAGCCTCGCCGCTAAACCGGCGTGAGGCCTTCCAGCGCTTCATAAGCCTGCCGCACTGGGGCAAACGAACGCCGGTGAATCGGCGTTGGCCCGAGGCGCACCAGCGCTTCCAGATGAACGGGCGTCGGGTAGCCTTTATGACCACCGATGCCGTAACCCGGGTAGATCAATTCGAACGCTGCCATCTCGCGGTCACGGCTGACTTTGGCCAGAATCGACGCGGCTGCGATGGCTGGAACCTTGCTATCGCCCTTGACCACTGCTTCGGAACGCATCGGCAGTTTCGGGCAGCGGTTGCCATCGATCATCGCCAATTTCGGCTGAATGTGCAGCCCCGCCACCGCGCGCTGCATTGCCAGCATGGTGGCATGAAGGATATTCAGCTCGTCGATTTCTTCGACTTCAGCACGGGCGATGCACCAGCTCAGTGCCTTTTCGCAGATTTCGTCGTAGAGCTTTTCACGCTTGGCTTCGGTGAGTTTCTTCGAGTCGTTGAGACCGAGAATCGGCCGGTTCGGATCGAGGATCACCGCCGCCGTCACGACCGCACCGCACAACGGGCCGCGACCGACTTCATCAACCCCGGCCACCAGTTCTTCGACCTCGGCGACCAGGGTGAAATCCAGGCCCATCTGCATGCTTGTCTTGCTCATCGTGTTTGACCGATCAGGTTCAGAACGGCTTCAGCCGCTTGATTGGAAGCGTCCAGTCGCAGGGTGCGATGGATTTCGTCGAAGCCGCGCGTCTGCTCTTCGCCACCGTCGATCAGCGGCGACAGGGTCTGGGCGAGTGCCTCAACCGTCGCATCATCCTGCAACAATTCCGGCACCAGCAGTCGCTGGGCCAGCAGGTTAGGCAGAGAGACGTACGGGCTCTTGACCATGCGTTTGAGAATCCAGAACGTCAGCGGTGCAAGACGGTAGGCCACCACCATCGGACGCTTGTACAGCAGCGCCTCCAGGGTCGCCGTACCCGACGCAATCAGAACCGCGTTGCACGCCGCCAGCGCCAGATGGGATTTGCCGTCGAGCAGGGTCACCGGCAGGTCGCGCCCGGCCAGCAGCTCTTCAAGCTGGGCCCGACGCTCGGGGTTGGCGCACGGTATGACGAAGCGCAAACCCGGGCGCAAGGCGCGCAGGCGTTCGGCGGTATCGAGGAACAGCGCACCCAGACGACTGACTTCGCCGCCGCGACTGCCCGGCATCAAAGCCACCAGCGGACCGTCCGGCAGTCCCAGTTCGGCGCGCGCAGCGGTGCGATCGGCTTCCAGTGGGATGGTATCGGCCAACGTATGCCCGACGAACCGCACCGGTACGCCTTTCTCTTCGTAAAATCTCGCTTCGAACGGCAGCAGCGTGAGCATCAGGTCGCAGCCTTCGCGGATTTTCAGCACCCGTTTCTGCCGCCAGGCCCATACCGAAGGGCTGACGTAGTGCACGGTCTTGATCCCGGCCTGACGCAGCTTGAGTTCGATATTGAGGTTGAAATCCGGGGCGTCGATGCCGATGAACACGTCCGGCTTTTCAGCGATCAGCGTGGCGATCAGGTCCTTGCGGCGCTTGAGCAGTTCACGCAGTCGCCCGAGGACTTCCACGAGCCCCATGACCGACAGTCGCTCCATGGGGAAGTAGGAACTCAGGCCTTCGGCCTGCATCAACGGGCCGCCGACGCCGATGAACTCGACAGCGGGATGCTGTGCCTTGAGGGCACGCATCAGACCGGCGCCCAGAATGTCACCGGAAGCCTCACCCGCCACCAGCGCAATACGCAGATTGGCCATGATCAGCGGGTGATGCCGCGAGACGACGACTGAATGGAGTCACGGAATACCGCGACTTCCGGGAACTGGGCGGCAGGCTCGGCCAGTTCGGCCAGCGCTTGCTCGACAGTCAGTCCCTGGCGATAAACGGTTTTGTAGGCGCGACGCAGGGCATGAATCGCGTCCTCGCTGAAACCGCGACGGCGCATGCCTTCGAAATTCATGCTGCGCGCTTCGGCCGGATTGCCAAACACCGTGACGAACGCCGGAACGTCCTTGCCGATGGCCGTGCCCATGCCGGAAAAGCTGTGGGCGCCGATGTGGCAATACTGGTGCACCAGAGTGAAGCCGGACAGGATCGCCCAGTCCTCGACATGCACATGTCCAGCCAACGCGGTGTTGTTGACCAGAATGCAGTGGTTGCCGATGACGCTGTCGTGACCGATGTGGGCGTAGGCCATGATCAGATTGTGATCACCCAGGGTGGTTTCCGAGCGATCCTGAACAGTGCCACGGTGAATCGTCACGCCTTCGCGGATAACGTTATGGTCACCGATCACCAGACGGGTTTCTTCACCCTTGTACTTGAGATCCGGCGTGTCTTCGCCTACCGAGGAAAACTGGTAGATGCGGTTGTGTTTGCCGATTCGGGTCGGACCTTTGAGGATCACGTGAGGCCCGATCACTGTTCCCTCGCCGATTTCCACACCTGCGCCGATGATCGACCAAGGGCCGACCTCGACACCTTCAGCCAGTACGGCCGAAGGATCGATGATTGCGCGAGGGTCAATCAAACTCATACTTTTTGTTCCGCGCAGATGATCTCGGCGGAGCAGACCGGCTTGCCATCAACCGACGCCTGGCATTCAAACTTCCAGATCTTGCGCTTGCAGCTAATGAACGTGGCCTCAAGAATCAGCTGATCGCCAGGCTTGACCGGTTGACGGAAACGCAGTTTGTCGGAACCGACAAAGTAGTAAAGCGTGCCATCAGCGGGCTTCACGTCGAGCATCTTGAAACCGAGAATCCCGGCTGCCTGAGCCATCGCTTCGATGATCAGGACGCCCGGCATGATCGGATGCGCAGGGAAATGACCATTGAAGAACGGCTCGTTGATGCTGACATTCTTGTAGGCGCGAATGCGCTTGCCTTCAGTATCCAGTTCCACCACCCGGTCCACCAGCAGGAACGGGTAACGGTGAGGCAGGTATTCGCGAATCTCGTTGATGTCCATCATTTCGGGGGGAAGCCTATGTAAAGATTGGGAGCGCGACTGACGCGCACTCCTCTAGCAAATCAAGGAGGCAGTCCAGAGGCTGTGCACACTTGATATGGAAATGGTATCAGCCTTCAGATGAAGCATTACCGCCAGGGGTCACTTCCCCTGCCCGCTTTTCCAGCTGTTTCAACCGTCGCGCGAGGTCATCGAGCTGACGGATGCGTGCCGCGCTTTTGCGCCATTCGGCAGCTGGCTGCATGGCTGTACCGGAAGAGTAGGCCCCCGGCTCGGTAATCGAGTGGGTCACCATGGTCATTCCAGTCAGGAAAACGTTGTCGCAAATATCGATGTGCCCTACCAGGCCCACACCGCCGGCAAGCATGCAGTGCTTGCCGATTTTAGTGCTGCCGGAGATCCCCACGCACGCCGCCATCGCAGTGTGATCACCGACCTGAACGTTGTGGGCGATCTGAATCTGGTTATCGAGCTTAACGCCGTTGCCGATTACGGTATCGGCCAACGCACCGCGGTCGATGGCGGTGTTCACGCCAATCTCCACATCGTCGCCGATGGTCACGCCACCGATCTGGGCGATTTTCTGCCAGATGCCTTTCTCGTTGGCAAAGCCGAAGCCTTCACCGCCAAGCACTGCACCGGACTGGATCACCACCCGCTTGCCGATGCGCACATCGTGATACAGCGTCACCCGCGGAGCCAGCCAGCCGCCCTCGCCGATTTCGCTGCGGGCACCGACAACGCAGTGCGCGCCGAGCGTCACGCCTGCACCGATCCGGGCGCCGGACTCGATCACCACAAAGGGACCGATACTGGCAGTCGGATCGACCACGGCGTCGGGAGCGATCACCGCAGTCGAATGGATACCGGCTGCTGATTTCGGCTTCGGATCGAACAGGTGGGAAATGCGTGCGTAAGCCAGATAAGGATCCGGCACCACCAGCGCATTACCGGTATAACCTTCGGCATCGGCTGCCTTGAGCAGCAATGCTGCCGCTTGCGAGCCAGCCAGGTATTTGCGGTATTGGGGGTTTGCCAGAAAGCTCAACTGAGCTGGGCCAGCCTCCTGCAAAGTGGCTAGCCCAGTAATTTGCTTCTCGGGATCGCCACTCAGGGTGGCACCGAGGAACTCGGCCAACTGGCCGAGTTTGATAGTCACGGTCATGGGTTACTTCAGCTGATTCATGCGCTCGATAACCTGGCGCGTGATGTCGTACTGAGGTTTGACATCAATCACTGCGCCACGCTCGAACACGAGGTCAAAAGCACCTTTCTTGATGACTTCTTCCACTGCGCTATCCAGTTTCGGCTTGAGCTGCTTAAGCATTTCACGGTCAGCGACGGCTTTGGCTTCGTTCAGTTCCTTGGACTGGAACTGGAAGTCACGGGCCTTTTGCTTGAATTCCAACTCAAGACGCTCACGCTCGCCCTGCTGCATCTTGTCGCCGCCCGCCATCAGACGATCCTGGATACCCTTGGCGCTGCTTTCCAGCGTTTTGAGCTTGGTCAGTTGAGGACCGAACTTCTTCTCGGCATCCACAGCGTATTTCTTGGCTGCGTCGGATTCCAGCAGTGCCATCTGATAGTTCAGAACAGCGATTTTCATGTCGGCGAACGCCGGGCCTGCCACCAGTACGGAGGCCAGGAGAACCAATTGAGTCAACTTACGCACGATGCACTCCTACAAAATCCATTGTCGTTATCTTGGGTCAGACGCTTAGAACGTCTGGCCGAGGGAGAATTGGAACACTTGAGTTTCAGCGTTATCCGGTTTCTTGATCGGTGTGGCCAACGCGAAGCTCAAAGGTCCCAGTGCGGTAACCCAGGTCACGCCAACACCGACGGAACTGGCCATGTTGCTGAGGCTGACGTCGTTGCACTGCGTTTTGGACTTGGTGATACCGTCGGTATTAAGGGTCTGCTGGCACTTGGAGTCGAAAACGTTACCCACATCCCAGAACACGGAAGTACGCAGCGAACGCTGATCCTTCACGAACGGCAGCGGAAACAGGACTTCCACACCACCCTGGATCAGGACGTTACCACCGAACGGCAGTGGATCCTGGTCCGGATCGTTGATTGTACCGACGTTGCCTGTATTACCTTGACCACGGCTAGGTGTACTGCGCGGACCCAGAGTACTGTCCTTGAAGCCACGTACCGAGTTGAAACCACCAGCATAGTAGTTTTCATAGAACGGCAAGCCATCAGTCGAACCATAACCGTCGCCATAACCCAGTTCGGTGTGCAGGCGCAGGGTGTAGTTCTCGGTGATCGGCTGGAACAGCTGACCACGGTAGTCAAGCTTGTAGAACGACAGGTCGCTGCCTGGAATGGTGGTTTCCAGAGTCAGGCTCTGGGAACGGCCACGGGTCGGCAGTACGCCTTTGTTCAGGGTCGACTCGGACCAGCCGGCCGAAGCCTTGAAGTTCAGGTACTGATCGCCTTCACGATTCACGAAGTCGAAGATTTCGTCGACGGTGTACTGACCGGTCTTGATCTTGTCCTGTTGAGCGGACAGACCGAAGGTCAGACGCGAGGTCTCGCTGATCGGGTAGCCAACGTTCACACCGGCACCCAGGCTGTCCACCGCATAGCTTGCTACGTCGACGTCGAGGTCTTTGTAGTCGGTCGTGCGATAGAACGCGTTGTAACCCAGGCTCACGCCATCGGCGGTCCAGTAGGGGTCAACGTAGCCGAAGTTGTAGCGGCTCTGATATTCGCTTCGGGTCAGGCCGACGCTGACGCGGTTACCAGTACCGAGGAAGTTGTTCTGGGTAATCGAACCACCGAGAATCAGACCGGCGCTCTGGGCGAAACCGACGCTGGCGGTGATCGAGCCGGAAGCCTGCTCTTCAACTGCATAGTTAACGTCAACCTGATCGTCGACACCCGGTACGGCCGGAGTTTCAACGTTGACCTCTTTGAAGAAGCCCAGACGCTCCAGACGGGTCTTGGACTGGTCGATCAGGTAGGTCGAAGCCCAGCCACCTTCCATCTGACGCATTTCACGACGCAGCACTTCGTCTTCGGACTTGGTGTTGCCACGGAAGTTGATGCGGTTGACGTAGGCACGCTTGCCCGGATCGACAGCGAACAGGATGTCCACGGTGTGGTCGTCATCGTGCGGCTGTGGAACACCGTTGACGTTGGCGAAGGTGTAGCCCTCGTTACCCAGACGACGAGTGATCAGTTCCGAGGTGGTGGTCATCAGCTTGCGCGAGAACACCTGACCTTTTTGCACCAGCAGCAGCGACTTGACCTGGTCCTCAGGGACTTTCAGGTCACCGCTGAGCTTGACGTCACGAACGGTGTACTTTTCGCCTTCGGTCACGTTGACGGTGATGTAGACGTGTTTCTTGTCCGGGGTGATGGACACCTGTGTCGAAGCGATATCCATATTGATATAGCCGCGATCCAGGTAGTAAGAACGCAGACGCTCCAGGTCACCGGAAAGCTTTTCACGGGCGTACTTGTCGTCGTTTTTGAAGAACGACAGCCAGTTGGTGGTTTTCAGTTCGAACAGGTCGGTCAGGTCTTCTTCAGGGAAAACCGTGTTGCCCACCACGTTGATGTGCTGAATGGCAGCGACGGTGCCTTCGTTGATCTTCACTTTCAGGCCGACGCGGTTACGCGGCTGCGATACCACTTCGGTATCAACGGTGGCCGAGTAACGGCCTTGCGCCACGTACTGACGTTGCAGCTCGTTACGCACGCCTTCGAGGGTCGCGCGCTGGAAGATCTCGCCTTCGGACAGACCGGATTGCTTGAGGCCCTTCATCAGGTCTTCGGTGGAGATCGCCTTGTTGCCTTCGATCTCGATGCTGGCGACCGATGGACGTTCGACGACAGTGATCACCAGAACGTTGCCTTCGCGGCCCAGCTGGATATCTTGAAAGAAACCGGTTTTGAACAACGCACGAGTGGATTCCACCAGGCGACGATCATCCGCCTGCTCGCCGACGTTCAACGGCAAGGCACCAAAGACGCTACCCGCGGAGACCCGCTGGAGGCCATTGACGCGAATATCAGAGATAGTGAAGGACTCGGCGTGAACTTCGGCGATCATCAATACGGTGAGAACCGCAGTTAGCAGCAGACGTTTCATGAAGTCCTTTCTTATTCCAACTGGCAATAAACAAACTGCCGCAAAATGCGGCAGATTCGCAATTCAGCGAAGCGTTACAGTCGACCCAGATCGTTGACCAGAGCAAGCAACATCACCCCGACCACCAAACTGATACCGATCTGTATCCCCCAACCTTGCACCCGATCCGACAAGGGACGACCACGCGCCCACTCGATCAGATAAAACAACAAATGCCCCCCATCCAGTACAGGAATGGGCAGCAAATTCAGAACTCCCAGGCTAATACTCAGATAAGCAAGGAAATTCAGGAAATCAGCAACGCCCGACTGGGCAGAAGCGCCCGCCACTTTAGCAATGGTTATCGGTCCACTCAAGTTTTTTACCGAGAGCTCGCCGAACAGCATTTTCTTCAGTGAATCCAGCGTCAGGACGCTCATGGTCCAGGTACGACGGGCGCCCTCGCCAATCGCGGCCAAAGGACCGTAGCTGACCTCGCGGATCATCTCCGGTGGCCAGTCGACGGCTTTCGCTCCTGCGCCCAGATAGCCGCTTGGCGACTTGCTGTCGCTGCGTGCCGCCAGCGTCACCGGAACGTCGATTTGAGCACCGTCACGCTCGACGTGCAGCATGATTTTGGTATCAGGACGCGTACGAACCGTATCTATCACCTGCTGCCAGTCATCCAGTACCTTTCCATCAAGGGACAGAAGGCGATCACCGGCTTTCAGCCCAGCAGCCTGAGCGGGGCCTTTCGGATCAAGCTCGGCAAGAATCGGCGGCATTGCCGGGCGCCACGGACGGATACCCAGGGAGCGAATCGTATCCGGCTCGTCAGCCCCCTTCAGCCAGTGATCCAGCGCAAGTTCACGTGGCGAATCGGCCGTGGAGCCCTGCTCGCGCACCAGCACCTGCAGTGAACCGCTTTCCCCGAGACGACGCACCAACTGCAGATTGACCGCCGCCCAGCCGGAAGTCGGCTCGCCGTCGATGGCAATGATTTCCTGGCCCGCACTCAAACCGGCCTTTGCCGCGAGACTGCCGGACTCGACCGCACCGATGACCGGACGCACCTGTTCGCTGCCCAGCATGGCCAGCACCCAGAAGAACACCATGGCCAGCAGGAAGTTGGCGACCGGGCCGGCGGCAACGATGGCAATACGCTGACGAACAGACTTGCGATTGAAAGATTGATGAAGCTGATCAGCGGGCACTTCGCCTTCACGCTCATCGAGCATCTTGACGTAGCCGCCGAGCGGAATGGCCGCGACAACAAACTCGGTCCCTTGCTTGTCGTGCCAGCGCAGCAACGGCATGCCGAAGCCTACGGAAAAGCGCAGAACCTTGACGCCACAGCGACGCGCGACCCAGAAGTGGCCGAATTCGTGAAAGGTGACCAGCACACCCAAAGCGATCAGGGTGCCGGCAATCATATAGAGCGCGCTCATCTACTTTCTCCGCAATCCTGTTCTATGCCGCGTGAAGCCATGTACCGCAGAGTCTATCGACCGTGACGGGTCAACCATTGCCCGGCCAGAGCGCGTGCCGCCGCATCCGCCGTGAACACCGCATCGAGATCATTCAGAGCAACTATCGGCTCGAGATTCAACACTTCCTCGATGATACTCGCGATTTCCAGGTAGCGAACCCGCCCGTCGAGAAACGCTGCTACCGCCACTTCATTCGCGGCGTTGAGCATGGCCGGCGCACTGTTGCCCGCCTCGGCCGCCTGACGTGCAAGTCGCAGGCAGGGAAACCGCTTTTCATCAGGCGCTTCGAAGTCCAGGCGCGCGATGGCAAACAGGTCGAGTGGCGCCACGCCGGAATCGATGCGCTCAGGCCAGGCCAACGCATTGGCGATGGGCGTGCGCATGTCGGGATTACCCAACTGCGCCAGCACCGAGCCGTCCACGTAATCAACCAGAGAATGAATCACGCTCTGCGGATGAATCACCACTTCAACTTGCGACGGCCTGGCATCGAACAACCAGCAGGCCTCGATCAGCTCGAGCCCCTTGTTCATCATGCTGGCCGAATCCACGGAAATCTTGCGGCCCATGGACCAGTTCGGATGAGCGCAGGCCTGGTCGGGTGAAACATGCGCCAGTTCGGCCATCGGCGTCTGCCGGAAAGGACCGCCGGAGGCTGTCAGCAAAATCCGACGTACGCCGACAGTACTCAAACCCCGGGCAAAATCCTGCGGCATGCACTGGAAAATCGCATTGTGCTCACTGTCGATTGGCAGCAGGACCGAACCGCTCTTGCGCACAGCGTCCATGAACAAGGCGCCGGACATCACCAGCGCCTCCTTGTTGGCCAGGAGGATCTTCTTGCCCGCCTCGACCGCCGCAAGGGTCGGGCGCAGACCGGCGGCGCCGACGATGGCCGCCATCACGGCATCCACCTCAGGGGCAGCCGCGACCTGACACAGGCCCTCCTCCCCCACCAGCACCCGAGTCGACAGACCCGCGGCACGCAAGTCGTCCTGCAAACCACGAGCAGCAGCAACTTCCGGCACCACAGCAAACTGAGGCACATGGCGCACACACAAGGAAAGCAACTCGCTCAGACGCGTAAAGCCGCTGAGTGCGAAAACCTGATAACGCTCAGGGTGACGAGCGATAACATCCAGAGTGCTCAGACCGATCGAACCGGTAGCCCCCAGAACGGTAATCTGCTGCGGGCGGCTCACGGTGCAGCCATCCACAGCAACACCGCAAATACCGGAATTGCCGCTGTCAGGCTGTCAATACGATCCAGTACACCACCGTGACCTGGCAGTAGATTACTGCTGTCCTTGATGCCGGACTGACGCTTGAACATGCTTTCCGTCAGATCACCCACCACCGAGATAAACACGATCAATGCAGCGCCGATCAGCCCCTTGAACAGTTGCGCCACGGTCCAGTCACGAAACAGGGCGACCAGCGTGGTGATGACGAGACTCAGCGCCAGACCGCCATACACGCCTTCCCAGCTCTTGCCTGGGCTCACTTGCGGAGCCAGCTTGCGCTTGCCGAAAGCACGTCCGGAGAAATAGGCACCGATATCGGCACCCCACACCAGCACCATCACCGCCATGATCATCCAGTTGCCCAGCGGGTATTGCTTGATCTGGATCAGCCCTTGCCAGGCCGGCAGTAGAATCAGCAAACCAATCACCAATTTGCTGGCGGCGCTGGCCCAGCGCTCACTGGAGCGCGGATAGGTCAGCACCAGCCAGGTCGCCACCGCCCACCAGATCACCGAGGCACCGAGTACCCAAGGCGCCAGCCCAGGCAGGATGTACATGACGAACAACATCAGCGCGACCACTGCCGCAAAACCGACGCGGAACGATTGCGCGGTAAAGCCGGCCAGGCGCGCCCATTCCCAGGCACCCAGACTCACGACCAGCCCGATGAACAGCGCAAAACCGGAACCTTCGAGCAGGAAAAATCCGCCCAGGGCGATCGGCAGCA
Source organism: Pseudomonas sp. HS6 (assembly GCF_023375815.1). Taxonomy (NCBI): domain Bacteria; kingdom Pseudomonadati; phylum Pseudomonadota; class Gammaproteobacteria; order Pseudomonadales; family Pseudomonadaceae; genus Pseudomonas; species Pseudomonas sp. HS6. Next base: position 365,397 of record NZ_CP067412.1, read on the forward strand.
GGATCAGTGCAGTGATGATTCGTTGTTTAAGCATTAAACCCGGGCTCCAGCTTCGATCTGCTCGCTCGTTTTACCGAAACGACGCTGACGCGAAGCGAAATCGGCCAGCGCAATACGCATGGCATCGTGTTTGAAGTCCGGCCAGAACAGGTCGGAGAAGTACAACTCGGCATAGGCCAGTTGCCACAGCAGGAAGTTACTGATGCGGTGCTCACCGCCAGTGCGGATGCACAGATCCGGCAATGGCAGGTCACCGGTCGCCAGACAGGTTTGCAGCAGATCCGGCGTGATGTCTTCCGGACGCAGATGTCCGGCCTGAACCTCACGAGCCAGACGCTGCGCCGCTTGCGCGATATCCCACTGACCGCCGTAGTTGGCGGCGATCTGCAGGACAAAGCGATTCGCGCCCGCGGTCATGGCCTCGGCTTCGCGCATGGCAGCTTGAAGCTCAGGATGAAAACGCGAGCGGTCGCCAATGATGCGCAGACTGATGTTGTTGTCGTTGAGGCGTTTAGCCTCACGACGCAGTGCCTTGAAGAACAGGTCCATCAAGGCACTGACCTCATCGGCCGGGCGCTGCCAGTTCTCACTGGAAAAGGCGAACAGGGTCAGCACCTCGACCCCAGCCTCGGCACACACCTCGATCACCGCCCGAACAGCGTCCACGCCCGCTTTATGCCCGGCGACACCCGGCATAAAGCGTTTTTTCGCCCAGCGATTGTTGCCATCCATGATGATCGCGACATGGCGCGGCACCGCGGACGGCGCAGTCTGCTTGGTCTTATCCATTTAAAGCTCGACCCTTATACGGCCATCAGGTCTTTTTCTTTCTCTGCCAGCTTCGCGTCGATTTCAGCCACGAACTTCTTGGTCAGGTCGTCGATTTCGCCAGTGGCACGACGCTCTTCGTCTTCACTGATTTCTTTCTCTTTAACCAGATCCTTCAGCGAGCTGTTGGCATCGCGACGGATATTGCGCACGGCAACACGAGCATCTTCAGCCACGTCACGCGCCTGCTTGGTGAAACCTCGACGGGTTTCTTCAGTCAGGGCCGGCATGCTGATCAGCAGCAGTTCACCGAGGTTGGTTGGGTTCAGGTTCAGACCCGCACTACCAATCGCCTTGTCGACAGCACCGAGCATGTTGCGCTCGAACGCAACCACTTGCAGGGTACGGGCGTCCTTGACGGTGATGTTGGCCACTTGCTTGATCGGGGTATCGGAACCGTAGTACGGAACCATTACGCCTTCCAGAATGCTTGGGTGAGCTTGACCGGTACGAATGCGGCCGAAGTTGTGAGCCAGAGACTCGACGGACTTCGTCATGCGCTCTTTAGCGTCTTTCTTGATTTCGTTGATCATTGTTGACCTTCCTCGATCAGGGTGCCTTCAGCGCCGCCATGGACGATGTTCAGCAAAGCACCAGGCTTGTTCATGTTGAATACGCGCAGCGGCATCTTGTGGTCGCGGCACAGGCAGATAGCCGTCAGGTCCATTACACCCAGCTTGCGATCCAGTACTTCATCATAAGTCAGATGATCGAACTTCTCGGCATGCGGGTCCTTGAATGGGTCAGCGGTGTAGACGCCATCGACCTTGGTCGCCTTGAGCACGACATCCGCGTCGATTTCAATGGCGCGCAAGCAGGCTGCAGAATCCGTAGTGAAGAATGGATTGCCGGTACCGGCTGCAAAAATCACCACATCCTTGGAGTTCAGGTGGCGCATGGCCTTGCGACGATCATAGTGATCGGTCACACCCACCATGGAAATGGCCGACATCACGATGGCCGAGATATTGGCACGTTCCAGCGCATCGCGCATGGCCAGGGCGTTCATCACAGTGGCCAGCATGCCCATGTGGTCGCCCGTGACCCGATCCATGCCGGCCTTGCTCAGCGCTTCACCGCGAAACAGGTTGCCGCCGCCGATCACCAGACCGACCTGAACACCGATACCGACCAGTTGGCCGACTTCCAGCGCCATGCGATCCAGCACTTTCGGATCGATCCCGAACTCTTCCGAGCCCATCAGGGCCTCGCCGCTAAGCTTGAGTAGAATGCGTTTATAGCGAGCCTGATAACCACTGCCCTGCTGAGCCATTGCGAATCTCTCCTGCGGCGTATTTAAAAATTCTTTGCGAGCTGTTTACAGCTGGCGTTCACTCTAGCTTGGCGCTGCTTCAGCGCCATCGGAACATGGCTTTGTAAGTCAGTTCCAAGGGGAAACCAATTAAAAATTGGTAACCCTATCTGAAAAGAGGCTGCGCGCGTGAGCGGGCAGCCTCTTTCGGGCGACAGTTGAAAAACCGTCTTATTGCTTGGCGGCAGCCAGCTGGGCAGCAACTTCTTCAGCGAAGTTGTCGACCGGCTTCTCGATGCCTTCGCCTACTTTGAAGTAGGTGAAGGAAACGATTTCAGCACCGGCTTTCTTGGCCAGTTCGCCAACCTTGATTTCAGGGTTCTTGACGAACGCCTGCTCAACCAGGCTTGCTTCTGCCAGGAACTTGCTGATACGGCCTTTGACCATGTTCTCAACAATGTTTTCTGGCTTGCCTTTGATCTTCTCTTCGTTCAGCTGCAGGAACACAGCTTTTTCACGCTCGATCGCTTCGTCGGAGACTTGCGAAGGCAGCAGGAACTCAGGGTTGCTTGCAGCAACGTGCATAGCGATGTCTTTGGCCAGCTCGACGTCGCCGCCTTTCAGGACAACAGCAACACCGATCTTGTTACCGTGCAGGTAGGTGCCGACAACGTCACCCTCTACGCGTACCAGACGACGGATGTTGACGTTCTCGCCTACTTTGGCAACCAGAGCTTCACGAGCCGATTCCTGAGCGGCGATCAGCGGAGCTGCGTCGGTCAGGTTTTCGTCGAAGGCTTTTTCTACGCTGGCAGCAACGAAGTTTTTGAAGTCGTCTTGCAGGGCCAGGAAGTCGGTCTGCGAGTTGACTTCCAGCAGCACAGCTACCTTGTCGTTCGACTTGATGGCGATAGCGCCTTCAGCGGCAACGTTGCCAGCTTTCTTGGCAGCCTTGATCGCGCCCGAAGCACGCATGTCATCAATGGCTTTTTCGATGTCGCCGTCAGCCTTTTCCAAGGCTTTCTTGCAATCCATCATGCCTTCGCCGGTACGCTCGCGCAGTTCTTTAACCAACGCTGCAGTAATTGCTGCCATTTTCAAATTCCTCTTGGATAGGTTTTCAACCATTCCACCCGATCGAACGGGCGTTCAATTCTTCCCGAGCCACCTTGTAGCCGCTGCACGTTACAGATGCTGTAGCTGCGCTGCCGACAGATGGTTTTCGAGGTGGCAAAAAGGGGGCCAAGCCCCCTTTTTGCTTACTGAGTCAACGCCAGGGCGTCAATTACTCAGCTGCAGCCTGAGTTTCTTCAGCTGCGAACTCTACAGTGCCGCCGGCAACATTGTTGCGACCGCGGATTACTGCGTCAGCCATCGAACCCATGTACAGCTGGATAGCGCGGATTGCGTCATCGTTGCCTGGGATGATGTAGTCAACGCCTTCCGGGCTGCTGTTGGTATCGACAACGCCGATGACCGGGATGCCCAGCTTGTTGGCTTCGGTGATCGCGATGCGCTCGTGGTCAACGTCGATCACGAACAGTGCGTCTGGCAGACCGCCCATGTCCTTGATGCCGCCCAGGGAGCGATCCAGCTTCTCAAGATCACGGGAGCGCATCAGCGCTTCTTTCTTGGTCAGCTTGGCGAAAGTACCGTCTTCGGCTTGAACTTCAAGGTCACGCAGACGCTTGATGGAAGCACGAATGGTTTTGAAGTTGGTCAGCATGCCGCCCAACCAGCGGTGATCCACGTACGGCGAACCGCAACGTGCTGCTTCTTCAGCAACGATCTTGCCAGCGGAACGCTTGGTGCCGACGAACAGAATCTTGTTTTTGCCCTGGGCCAGACGCTCTACGAAAGTCAGAGCTTCGTTGAACATTGGCAGGGTTTTTTCAAGGTTGATGATGTGAATCTTGTTACGCGCGCCGAAAATGTATTTACCCATTTTCGGATTCCAGTAACGGGTTTGGTGACCGAAGTGCACACCGGCCTTCAGCATATCGCGCATGTTGACTTGGGACATGATAGTTCCTTGATAAGTCGGGTTGGGCCTCCACGTATCCCAATGACCAACCCTGATCCGAGGATCAAAGGCACCCAGGTCATCGTGTCGACACGTGTGTGGGTTAATGCTCCCGGAGCTATCCCCGGAAAGCGGCGCATTTTATATCACAGGAAGGACGCAAACGGAACCCGGAATCTGTAATCGCGTCAGGGACATGGGCGCCGGCCCCTTGGAATCGCCCTGACGCGCACTATTGTATAGGTCGAAGCGATGCACGCAGGCGCGGATTTGCGCCTTTGGTCTGTTAGAATCGCGTTTTTCAGGGCCGCCAGGCGAAAACCGCCGCCCTGCCCGTATCAACAAGCGCCGCCGAGCGCAGAGAGAGCCTGTATGACCGTCACCCTCAAAACCCCCGAGGACATCGCCGCCATGCGTGTCGCCGGCAAACTGGCCGCCGATGTGCTGGAAATGATTGCCGAGCACGTCAAGCCGGGCGTGACCACCGATGAGCTGAACCAGATCTGCCACGACTACATCGTCGACGTGCAGAAAGCCATCCCTGCCCCGCTCAACTACAAGGGCTACCCGAAGTCGATCTGCACGTCGATCAACCACGTGGTCTGCCACGGCATCCCGAACGACAAGCCGCTGAAGAACGGCGACACCCTGAACATCGACGTTACCGTAATCAAGGACGGCTACCACGGCGACACCAGCCGCATGTTCCACGTCGGCACCGTGCCGGTCTGGGCCGAACGCCTGTCCCAGGTCACCCAGGAATGCATGTACAAGGCGATCGAGATCGTCAAACCCGGCTGCCGCCTCGGCGACATCGGCGAGATCATCCAGAAGCACGCTGAAAAGAACGGTTTCTCCGTGGTGCGCGAGTTCTGCGGCCACGGCATCGGCAAGGTGTTCCACGAAGAGCCGCAGATCCTGCACTACGGTCGCGCCGGCACCGGCATGGAACTGAAGGCCGGCATGACCTTCACCATCGAACCGATGATCAACCAGGGCAAGGCCGACACCAAGGTACTGGGCGACGGCTGGACCGCGATCACCAAGGACCGCAAGCTGTCGGCACAGTGGGAACACACTTTGCTTGTCACCGACACCGGCTACGAGATCTTCACCCTGCGCAGCGATGACACGATCCCGCGCGTATCGGCCTGATCCCGACACCGCTCCCAGCCTATAGAAAGGAAAGCCAATCGATGCCGCAGGTGGATCCCGAACTCTTCGACCGCGGCCAGTTCCAGGCTGAACTGGCCCTGAAAGCGAGCCCTATCGCCGCCTTCAAGAAGGCGATCCGCCAGGCCCGCGAAGTGCTCGATGCGCGCTTTCGCAGCGGCCGCGATATCCGGCGGTTGATCGAGGATCGCGCCTGGTTCGTCGACAACATCCTGCAAAAGGCCTGGGACCAGTTCAACTGGAGCGAAGACGCCGACATCGCGCTGGTCGCGGTCGGCGGCTACGGTCGCGGTGAGTTGCACCCCTATTCCGATATCGACCTGCTGATCCTGCTGGACAGCGCCGATCACGAAATCTTCCGCGACTCCATCGAGCGTTTTCTCACACTGCTGTGGGACATTGGCCTGGAAGTCGGTCAGAGCGTTCGTTCAGTGGACGAGTGCGCCGAAGAGGCCCGCGCCGACCTGACGGTGGTCACCAACCTGATGGAGAGCCGCACCATCTGCGGCCCCGAGCGTCTGCGCCAGCGCATGCTCGATGTCACCAGCACCGCACACATGTGGCCGGCCAAGGAGTTCTTCCTGGCCAAGCGCGCCGAGCAGAAGGCTCGCCACCACAAGTACAACGACACCGAATACAACCTGGAACCCAACGTCAAAGGTTCGCCCGGCGGACTGCGGGATATTCAGACGATTCTGTGGGTCGCCCGTCGTCAGTACGGCACCCTCAACCTGCGTGCTTTGGCGGGCGAAGGCTTCCTGGTCGAGAGTGAAAACGCCCTGCTGGCGTCGTCACAGGAATTCCTCTGGAAAGTGCGCTACGCCCTGCACATGCTGGCCGGCCGCTCCGAAGATCGTCTGCTGTTCGATCATCAACGCACCATTGCGGGGCTGCTGGGGTTTGAAGGTGACGACGCCAAGCAGGCCGTCGAAAACTTCATGCAGCAGTACTTTCGCGTGGTGATGAGCATCGCCCAGCTCAGCGACCTGATCATCCAGCACTTCGAGGAGGTCATCCTCGCCCCGGAAGACGAAGCGCCGCCGCAGCCGATCAACTCGCGCTTCCAGCTGCACGACGGTTACATCGAGGCACGCAACGACAACGTGTTCCGCCGCACGCCGTTCGCCATGCTCGAGATCTTCGTGCTGATGGCCCAGCAGCCGGAAATCAAAGGCGTGCGCGCCGACACCATTCGTCTGCTGCGGGAAAACCGTCACCTGATCGACGACAACTTTCGCAACGACATTCGCAATACCAGCCTGTTCATCGAGCTGTTCAAGTGCAAGATCGGCATCCACCGCAACCTGCGGCGAATGAACCGCTACGGCATCCTCGGGCGCTACCTGCCGGAGTTCGGCTTCATCGTCGGGCAGATGCAGCACGACTTGTTCCACATCTATACGGTCGATGCGCACACGCTGAACCTGATCAAACACCTGCGTAAATTGCAGTACACCCAGGTGTCGGAGAAATTCCCGTTGGCCGCCAAGCTCATGGCCAAGCTGCCCAAGCCCGAACTCATCTACATGGCGGGCCTGTATCACGACATCGGCAAGGGCCGGCATGGCGACCACTCGGAGATCGGCGCAGTCGATGCCGAGGCGTTCTGCCAGCGCCATCAATTGCCGGTGTGGGACAGCCGCCTGATCGTCTGGCTGGTGCAGAACCATCTGGTGATGTCGACCACCGCCCAGCGCAAGGACTTGTCCGACCCGCAAGTGATCCATGACTTCGCCCTGGCGGTCGGTGATGAAACCCGTCTCGACTACCTGTACGTTCTGACCGTGGCCGACATCAACGCCACCAACCCGACGCTGTGGAACTCCTGGCGCGCCAGCCTGCTGCGCCAGCTCTACACCGAGACCAAGCGCGCTCTGCGTCGAGGCCTGGAAAACCCGGTGGATCGCGAAGAACAGATCCGCCAGACCCAGAGCGCAGCGCTGGATATTCTGGTGCGCGGCGGCACCGATCCGGACGATGTAGAGCAATTGTGGGCGCAACTGGGCGATGACTATTTCCTGCGCCACACCGCCGGCGACGTGGCCTGGCACAGCGATGCGATTCTCCAGCAGCCGGCCGACGGCGGGCCGCTGGTGCTGATCAAGGAAACCACCCAACGCGAATTCGAGGGCGGTACGCAGATCTTCATTTATGCGCCGGACCAGCACGACTTCTTCGCTGTGACCGTGGCCGCGATGGACCAGCTCAACCTGAACATTCACGACGCCCGGGTCATCACCTCCAGCAGCCAGTTCACCCTCGACACCTACATCGTGCTCGATACGGAAGGCGAATCCATCGGCGACAATCCGATCCGGGTCAAACAGATCCGCGACGGCCTGACCGAGGCCCTGCGCAACCCGGACGACTACCCGACCATCATCCAGCGTCGGGTGCCGCGCCAGCTCAAACACTTTGCGTTCGCACCACAAGTGACGATCCACAACGACGCCCAGCGTCCGGTGACGGTGCTGGAACTCACCGCACCCGACCGTCCGGGCCTGCTGGCACGGATCGGCGGGATATTCCTGGAGTTCGATCTGTCGCTGCAGAACGCCAAGATCGCCACCCTGGGCGAACGGGTGGAAGACGTGTTCTTCATCACCGACGCCCACAATCAGCCGCTGTCCGACCCGCTGCTGTGCAGCCGTTTGCAGGATGCCATCGTCGAGCAGCTCAGCGTCAATCAGGAACCCGATATCAAACTGTCGCGCATCAGCATTTGACTGAGCGCCCGGATTCAACCGCTTTGCACGAGACCCAGCACCGATGAACAACGCTCTGTCCCAGCTTCAGCCCTACCCGTTCGAAAAGCTCCGTGCCCTGCTCGGCAGCGTCACGCCGAACCCGGACAAACGCCCGATCGCGCTGTCCATCGGCGAGCCGAAACACCGTTCGCCAAGCTTTGTCGCCGAGGCGCTGGCCAACAACCTGGACCAGATGGCGGTGTACCCGACCACCCTCGGCATCCCGGCCCTGCGCGAAGCCATTGCCGCCTGGTGCGAACGTCGCTTCAACGTGCCGAGCGGCTGGATCGACCCGGCGCGCAACGTACTGCCGGTCAACGGCACCCGTGAAGCGCTGTTCGCCTTCACCCAGACCGTGGTCAATCGTGGCGACGACGCGCTGGTGGTCAGCCCGAACCCGTTCTATCAGATCTACGAAGGCGCAGCGTTCCTCGCCGGCGCCAAGCCGCACTATCTGCCATGCCTGGATGAAAACGGCTTCAACCCGGACTTCGACGCGGTATCGCCGGACATCTGGAAGCGCTGCCAGATCCTGTTCCTGTGCTCGCCGGGCAACCCGACCGGCGCGCTGATTCCAGTCGACGTGCTGAAAAAACTGATCGCTTTGGCCGACGAATATGACTTCGTGATCGCCGCCGACGAGTGCTACAGCGAGCTGTACTTCGACGAACAGACGCCACCGTCAGGCCTGCTCAGCGCTTGCGCCGAACTGGGTCGCAAGGACTTCAAGCGTTGCGTGGTATTCCACAGTCTGTCCAAGCGCTCGAACCTGCCGGGCCTGCGCTCCGGTTTCGTCGCTGGCGACGCCGACATCCTCAAAGGCTTCCTGCTGTATCGCACCTACCACGGCTGCGCGATGCCGGTTCAGACCCAGTTGGCCAGCGTTGCCGCGTGGAACGATGAAGTGCATGTGCGCGCCAACCGTGCGCTGTATCGCGAGAAATTCGATGCCGTGCTGGCGATCCTCAGCCCGGTGATGGATGTGCAGCGTCCGGATGGCAGCTTCTACCTGTGGCCAAACGTGCAAGGTGATGACGCAGCGTTCTGCCGGGACCTGTTTGCCGAAGAACACGTGACCGTGGTGCCGGGTTCGTACCTGTCCCGAGATGTGGACGGGGTCAACCCAGGTGCCGGCCGTGTGCGCATGGCGCTGGTCGCGCCGCTGGCGGAGTGTGTGGAAGCGGCCGAACGTATCCGCGATTTCGTCCTGCGCCACAAGTAATGCGTGAACGCCCGTGCCGGGCAATCCGGCACGGGCGCCTCATACATCGGGTTACAGATCCTCCAACTATTTACTCCACTTGCCGGCCGGCCAGACGTTAGTCTTGAGCCGCGCATATCTCTGCGCCTAAAACCAACTCAAAAATTTAACTTCAAGGATGAAGTAAACATGAACAACCTGCTGGATTGCCAACTCATTCAATGGCCCGACGATCAAGTTGCTTACACGACGGCAATTAATGAAAACCCCGCCAATGCCGGTAAAGCTGCCGGCACCCGACGCAAACGCTCAGTAGTCAATTATTCAAAGTTGTGGGCCAACGGCCGAACCTTGAAAGTGGCTTTCATGGATGCACCTGACGCCGACCATAAGAACAGGATTATCGCTGCGGCCAACCAGTGGTTACCGTACATCAATCTGAAGTTTGAATTTGTCGACGATTTGAAAGGCGACATCAGGATTGCGACAAAGAACAATGACAACAGCTCGATGCTGGGCACCGATGCCTTGCTGATCCATCCCGACCACCCCACCATGAACCTGGGGGTCAAACCTGATCATGAAGACTTTGAGGTGATCGTGATCCACGAATTCGGCCATGCACTGGGTGCGATGCACGAACATCAACACCCAAAGGCCAATATTCCGTGGGATAAGCCAAAGGTGTATGAGTTTTACAAGAACCGTGAAATGAACCCGCTGACCGAGGAGCAGGTTGACAGGAACCTGTTCGCGTCTTTCGACACACTGGACGCGATCTACACCTCCTACGACCGAAAATCGATCATGCACCACCCGGTAGCAAACACATTGACTGTGGGCAACTGGGAGTTACCGATCAACCGCCGGATCAGTAAAAAAGACAAGCGACTGATGCGACTGCTTTATCCAAAATAAACAACCGTTACCGACAGACAGAGTTCGCTTGGCGTAATACCTCGCGAACTTTCAACATCACGCAATACAACCCACCCACCTTCAACTTCCTTCAGCCCGCACTCTCGATTAATTTACGACTTGCCCAGCCTTCTAGCTCAACTTGACTGAAATAAACAACCGCCTATTGGATCAACATCAGTACGGACACTTAGCATGAACTCCGCAACATTTTGCCTTATAGAAAAAACAGCGTCGCTCCAACGTTCTTATGAAGTTGCAGTGACCGAGAACCCCGCCAATGAAAAAACCTCGGCATCCGGTCGCAAGAAGCGCGCCGTTGGCAAACACGCTTACTTCTGGGCACCGGGCCGGACCTTGCGCATTGCGTTTCTGAGTGGCGATCAAGCATTCAAGGACGCCGTCAAAGCCGCGGCGAACAACTGGCTGCCCTATATCAACCTGACATTCAATTTTGTCGAAGGTGAGTCAGGAGATATCCGTATCAGCAGCGACCCCGGCATTTACTGGTCGATGACCGGTACCAACGCGCTGCTGGTCGAAGCAGAAGAGCCCACCATGAGGCTGTCCCCGGAACAATTGCTCGCCCCGGCACTTTTTGCTGCCAATGTCATGCATGAATTCGGGCATGCGCTGGGTGCCGAACATGAACACCTGCACCCCGAGTCGAACATACCTTGGAACAAGCCTGCGGTTTACGCCGCACACGGAGTGGCCGAAGACGCTGACGAAGACGATTACGCTCGCCGATCTGTCGATGAGCGCTACTTCAATCTGCTCGACGCCAGCGAGTTCGATTACTCGCCCTACGATCCGAAATCGATCATGCATTACGCCGTGCGCCAGAGCTGGACCCACGGCGACTTCAAGATCGACCTCAATCTGACACTCAGTGAAAAGGACAAGGCCTTTATGGCGAAGGCCTACCCAACTGCACAAACAGCGTAAGCGGCACGGGACAGGTCGATGCGATTACTTGACCTGCCCCAGATTCGCCTCACTCAAATCCAGCTCGCCCAACACTTCACGCAGCACGTCATCGCCAATCTGGTGCTGACGGCTGAGGCTGTACAACTCAAGGCGTTGCGCACGCAGCGCCTTGAGACGCAAACGGCGTTCAAGCAGATCCATCTGGAACGCCAGCGCCTGGGCCTCCGCCGAATCGTTGAACACCTCCAGTTGATGGCGATACTCGGACATGATCCGCGCCTTGAGCTCCGCCGACAGCGCCGCTTGGGCAGCATCCTGCGGATTGACCTCCTCGACTTCCAGCGCATGGATCGCCGCTTCGGCGGTCTTGCGCCAGGCATCACGGACTTCCTGGCGGCGCTTGTCGTCGGGGCTTTTCTGGATCCCGCGCAGCAGCAACGGCAAGGCGATGCAGGCCACCACCAGCGACATCAGGATCACCCCGGCGGCGATGAAAATCAGCAAGTCACGCTCGGGAAAGGCCTCGCTGCCCATCAGCATCGGCACCGACATCACGCCCGCCAGCGTCACCGCACCACGCACACCGCCGACGGTCAGCAGCCAGCAGGAACGAGCCGTCGGCACTTGTGTCAATTCACCCTTGCCGCGCAATCGACGCAGCAGCACCGACAGACGCCAGATGCTTTGCACCCAGATGAAACGCAACAGCACCAGCGCCAGGAAAATCGCCACCACGTCGAGACAGCGATAGAAAAGGGTCGGCCACAATGACGTTTCGTGGCTGGCCACAGCCTTGATGATGTCCGGCAATTGCAAGCCAAGCAGCAGGAAGATCAAGCCGTTGAAGGCGAACTCCAGCAACGACCAGACGCTGCGGTTGAGCAATCGGGTGCTGGTCTGGCGCGGCAACAGGTCGAGCCAGCTCTGCATCATCCCCGCCGCCACTGCCGACAGAATGCCCGACGCGCCGAGCCGTTCGGCCAACACGTAAGCGGCAAACGGCAGCAGCAACATGAACACCACGTGCGTCGCCGGATCGTCCCAGCCCCGGGCGATCATCCAGGCGCGCAATCGGCCGACCAGCCAACTCAGCGCCACCCCGACCGCCAACCCGCCGACTGCGACCAACACGAAGGTCAGACTGGCGTTGGCCAAAGAAAACGCACCGGTGACCGCTGCAACCAGGGCGAATTTGAACGTCACCAGGCCCGAGGCATCGTTCATCAACGCTTCGCCTTGCAACATGTGCATCAATGGCGTGGGCAAGCGGTTCTGCGAAATCGCCGACACCGCCACGGCATCCGTCGGCGACAGCACCGCCGCCAACGCAAAAGCTACCGGCAATGGAATCGTCGGCAGCAGCCAGTGAATGAAGTAGCCGGCACCGACCACGGTAAACAGCACCAACCCGACCGCCAGCGTCAGCACCGGCCCCCGCAAACGCCACAATTCACGCTTGGGCATGCGCCAGCCATCGGAAAACAGCAGCGGCGGCAGGAACAGAAACAGGAACAGCTCGGGATCCAGAGCCACGTGCAGGCCGAGGGTTGGCCAGGCCAGCAAGGCCCCGGCGGCGATCTGTACCAGCGGCAGCGGCAACGGGATGACCCGTCCGACCAGCCGCGAAACGCTGACCAGCATCAGCAGGATCAGGACGGTATAAGCGGTTTGCATAAAGCGGAAATCTCAGACAATCGACAGCGTTGAACTGCCATATTAGCCGCTTAGGCTGTGGCTGACCGTTGCACCTATGTCGCAGCCCCCGTCCGGGAAATCAACCTCGGCCGCCGCGAAACAGTTTGGTCATGGCATAATCCGACACCATTTTTCTCCAGCACCTGTAAAGGGGGCGATTCCTTGACCGTTTCAAGCAAAACGTTGCACCTTTTCGGCATCAAAGCCTGCGACACCATGAAAAAGGCTCGCACCTGGCTCGATGAACACGCTGTCAGCTACGACTTCCACGATTACAAAACCGCCGGCATCGACCGTGAACACCTGACCCAATGGTGTGACGAACACGGCTGGCAAACGGTGTTGAACCGCGCAGGCACGACCTTTCGCAAACTCGACGACGAACGCAAAGCCGATCTCGACCAGTCGAAAGCCATCGAACTGATGCTCGCTCAACCCTCGATGATCAAGCGCCCGGTGCTCGATCTCGGTGACCGAACCCTGATTGGCTTCAAGCCAGATATCTACGCGGCCGCCCTCAAGTAAGCAGCCCGTCACTTTTTGTAGAGGTATTCACATGTCCAACTCCCTGTTCAGTATTGCCTTCGGTGTCGGCACCCAGAACCGTCAAGGCGCGTGGCTGGAAGTGTTCTACGCGCAGCCGCTGCTCAATCCTTCGGCCGAACTGGTCGCCGCTGTTGCACCGATCCTCGGCTACACCGAAGGCAACCAGGCCATCACCTTCACCACCGCACAAGCCGCCCAACTGGCTGAAGCCGTGAAAGGCATCGACGCGGTACAAGGCAAGCTGCTGACCCGCCTGGCCGAAAGCCACAAGCCGCTGGTCGCCACTCTGCTGGCCGAAGACGCGCAACTGACTTCCACGCCAGAGGCCTACCTCAAACTGCACCTGCTGTCCCATCGTCTGGTCAAGCCGCACGGCGTGAGCCTGGCCGGGATCTTCCCGCTGCTGCCAAACGTAGCCTGGTCCAGCCAGGGCGCGATCGACCTGAGCGAACTGGCCGAGTTGCAACTCGAAGCCCGTCTGCGTGGCGAACTGCTGGAAGTGTTCTCGGTGGACAAGTTCCCGAAAATGACCGACTACGTGGTTCCGGCCGGCGTGCGTATCGCTGACGCCGCGCGTCTGCGTCTGGGCGCTTACGTGGGCGAAGGCACCACCGTGATGCACGAAGGTTTCATCAACTTCAACGCCGGCACCGAAGGCCCGGGCATGATCGAAGGCCGCGTCTCCGCTGGCGTATTCGTCGGCAAGGGTTCTGATCTGGGCGGCGGCTGCTCGACCATGGGCACCCTGTCGGGCGGCGGCAACATCGTGATCAAGGTCGGCGAAGGCTGCCTGATCGGCGCGAACGCCGGTATCGGTATCCCGTTGGGCGACCGCAACACCGTCGAGTCGGGCCTGTATGTGACCGCCGGCACCAAGGTGGCGCTGCTGGACGAGCACAACAACCTGGTCAAAGTGGTCAAGGCCCGTGAACTGGCCGGTCAGACCGACCTGCTGTTCCGTCGCAATTCGGAAACCGGTGCCGTGGAATGCAAGACCCACAAGTCGGCGATCGAACTGAACGAAGCGCTGCACGCTCACAACTAAGCGCCAGAAGCTCACCTGAGGGAGCCGGCCTGTTTGCGATGGCGTTCGAAAGATCGCCATCGCGGGCAAGCCCGCTCCCACAGGGTTCGGCGTTAACCCGCCCATCTTCACCGGGGCTTGAAACCGTGATGATTCCCTCCCCCTGGCGTGCCGATTTTCCGGCCATCGCCGCCCTGCAACGGCAAGACCAGACTTATCTGGACAACGCCGCCACCACGCAAAAACCCCAGGCCCTGCTCGACGCGCTGGCGCATTACTACGCCAATGGCGCGGCCAACGTGCACCGTGCGCAGCATCTGCCCGGAGCCCACGCCACGCAGGCGTTCGAGGACAGTCGCCTGAAGGTTGCCCAGTGGCTGAATGCCGGTGACAGCGGGCAGATCATCTTCACCCACGGCGCCACCAGTGCGCTGAATCTCCTGGCTTACGGCCTGGAACATCTTTTCCATCCGGGCGATGAAATTGTCATCAGCGCCCTGGAGCATCACGCCAATCTGCTGCCGTGGCAGCAACTGGCACAACGTCGTGACCTGAAACTGGTGATCCTGCCGCTGGACGATGACGGCGTGATCGACCTCACCGCCGCCGTGCACCTGATCGGCCCGCGCACCCGCTTGCTGGCGGTCAGTCAGTTGTCCAACGTGCTCGGTGCGTGGCAACCGTTGCCGGCATTGCTGGCGATGGCGAAAGCGCAAAACGCGCTGACGGTGGTTGATGGCGCACAAGGCGTGGTTCACGGCCGGCATGACGTGCAGGCGTTGAGTTGCGACTTTTATGTGTTTTCCAGCCACAAGCTGTACGGCCCCGATGGCCTCGGCGTGCTGTTCGGACGCAACGAAGCACTCGAGCAACTGCGCCCATGGCAGTTCGGTGGCGAGATGGTGCTGGAAGCCAATTACCACGACGCGCGCTTCCGCCCTGCCCCGCTAGGCTTCGAGGCGGGAACGCCGCCGATTGCCAGCGTGATCGGCCTCGGCGCGACCCTCGACTACCTCGCCGGTCTGGATCTGGACGCCGTATCCGCCCACGAAGCCGCGCTGCACGCTTACCTGTTGCGTGGCCTTGCCGCCCGCAATGGCATCCGTCTGCTGGGCAAGCCGCAATTGGCGCTGGCGAGTTTTGTCGTGGAAGGCGTGCACAACGCCGATCTGGCGCACTTGCTGACCGAACAGGGCATCGCCGTACGCGCCGGGCACCACTGCGCGATGCCGTTGCTCAAGCGCTTCGAGCTAGCCGGGGCGATTCGCGTGTCGCTGGCGCTGTACAACGATTCCGAGGATCTGGAGCGGTTCTTTGAAGCGCTGGATCAGGCGCTGGAGTTGTTGCGATGAGCGTGCCGGTCGAGGCCGCCGAAGCGCTGCAAACGTTTCAGAGCGCCGCCGGTTGGGAACAGCGAGCGCGGCTGCTGATGCAGTTCGGTGATCGCCTGCCGCCGTTGAGCGACGCGGACAAGTGCGACGCCAACCGGGTGCATGGCTGCGAAAGTCAGGTGTGGCTGATCGGCGAATTGCGCGACGGCCACTGGCAATTCGCAGCGAGCAGCGATGCACGGATGATTCGCGGGTTGGTGGCGTTGCTGTTGTTGCGGGTCAACGGTTTGACCGCCGACGAGTTGCAGCAGGTCGATCTGCCGGACTGGTTCAATCAACTTGGGCTGTCGCGGCAGTTGTCGCCTTCGCGCAGCAATGGCTTGAATGCCGTGCTGCAGCGGATGAATGTGCTGGCCGGTTAACCGCGATCGCTGGCAAGTCGAATCGTCGCACCGCAGCTCCCACAGGTATTTCAGTGTGTTCACTTGATTTGTGAACAGCATAGAACCTTGTGGGAGCTGGCTTGCCAGCGATGAGGCCATCAGCCTCAACAATTAAGCCTGAGGCTTGATCCGATCCGCCGGGCGCCGAACGCCCGCCACAATCTTGTCCACCGCTTTGGTCGCCGCGACCATGCCGAACGTCGCTGTCACCATCATCACCGCGCCAAACCCACCGGCGCAGTCCAGCTTCACGCCGTCGCCGACAAAACTCTTCTGCAGGCAAATGCTGCCGTCCGGCTTCGGATAGCGCAGCTGTTCGGTGGAGAACACACACGGCACGCTGTAATGACGAGTTACGGTGCGTGAGAAACCATAGTCCCGGCGCAGCGTGGAACGCACTTTCGAGGCCAGTGGATCGTTGAAGGTGCGGTTGAGATCGCACACCTGAATCAGCGTCGGATCAATCTGCCCCCCGGCACCGCCGGTGGTGATGATCTGGATCTTGCGGCGTTTGCACCAGGCGATCAGCGCAGCCTTGGCGTTGACCGCATCGATGCAATCGATCACGCAGTCGATATTCGGCGTGATGTATTCGGCCATGGTGTCGCGGGTGACGAAATCCGCCACGGCGTGCACCTTGCAGTCCGGGTTGATCCCGCGCAGACGCTCGGCCATCACCTCGACCTTGGGTTTGCCGACGGTGCTGTCCAGCGCATGCAACTGCCGGTTGGCGTTGCTGACGCAGACATCGTCGAGGTCGAACAGCGAAATCTCGCCCACCCCGCAACGGGCCATGGCTTCCGCCGCCCAGGAACCGACGCCGCCAACGCCGACAATCGCCACGTGGGCGGCGCGCAAGCGCTCCATCCCCTCGACGCCATACAAACGGGCGATGCCTGCAAACCGCGGATCTTCTGTACTCATGACCATTACCCCAAAAACCGGCGCGCATTATAGGGCCGTCGGCGGCCAAGAGCATCTTTGCGCTATGAACGGTGAATCTGACTGCTTTAATTAAAGCGGTACGTAACAAAGATTTGTCTTACATGCTGAAACGAAAGAACTTAAGTCGGGTTGGATTGCCCAACGTCCGGCATTTCCCTGTCTGTTGTAGGACTCGGCGAACTGCCGGTGTAGGATGCGCGCCCTCAGGCGTCAACCAGCCGACCCTTCGTTCCACAGACCTTGGAACCCGACACAGCTATGTCATCGCGTAAATTTGGACTCAACCTGGTGGTGGTTCTGGCAATCGCCGCCCTGTTCACCGGTTTCTGGGCGCTGATCAACCGCCCCGTCTCCGCGCCGAACTGGCCGGAGCAGATCTCCGGTTTCTCCTATTCACCGTTCCAGCAAGGACAGTTCCCACAGAAGGATCAGTATCCGTCCGACGATGAAATGCGCCGCGACCTAGAGATCATGAGCAAGCTGACGGACAACATCCGCATCTACTCGGTCGACGGTTCCCTGCAAGACATTCCGAAACTGGCTGAAGAGTTCGGCCTGCGCGTAACCCTGGGGATCTGGATCAGCCCCGACCAGGAACGCAACGAGCGCGAAATCACTCGCGCCATCGAACTGGCCAACACCTCACGCAGCGTGGTTCGCGTGGTGGTCGGTAACGAAGCGATCTTCCGCAAGGAAATCACCGCCGAACAACTCAGCGTGCTGCTCGACCGCGTGCGCGCGGCAGTGAAAGTGCCGGTGACCACTTCCGAACAGTGGCACGTCTGGGAAGAGCACCCGGAGCTGGCCAAGCACGTAGACCTGATCGCCGCGCACGTTCTGCCTTACTGGGAATTCATTCCGGTGGACAAGGCCGGGCAGTTCGTTTTCGACCGCGCCCGCGACCTGAAAAAAATGTTCCCGAAAAAACCGTTGCTGCTGTCCGAAGTGGGCTGGCCGAGCAACGGCCGCATGCGCGGTGGCGCCGATGCGTCGCCGGCGGATCAGGCGATCTACCTGCGCACGCTGGTCAACAAACTCAACCGCCAGGGCTTCAACTACTTCGTGATCGAAGCGTTTGACCAGCCGTGGAAGGCCAGCGACGAAGGTTCGGTCGGCGCCTACTGGGGCGTGTTCAACGCCGCGCGCCAGCAGAAATTCAACTTCGAAGGCCCGGTGGTAGCGATCCCGCAATGGCGCGTGCTGGCCATCGGCTCGGTGGTGCTGGCGCTGTTGTCGCTGACCCTGCTGATGATCGACGGCTCGGCCCTGCGCCAGCGCGGCCGTACCTTCCTGACCTTTATCGCGTTCCTGTGCGGTTCGGTGCTGGTGTGGATCGGTTACGACTACAGCCAGCAATACAGCACGTGGTTCAGCCTGACGGTGGGCTTCCTGCTGGCGCTCGGTGCGCTGGGGGTGTTCATCGTGTTGCTGACCGAGGCCCACGAACTGGCCGAGGCAGTGTGGATTCACAAGCGTCGCCGTGAATTCCTGCCAGTGGTCGGCGATTCGGACTACCGGCCGAAAGTCTCGATCCACGTGCCTTGCTACAACGAGCCGCCGGAGATGGTCAAACAGACCCTCGACGCCCTGGCCAACCTCGATTACCCGGACTTCGAAGTCCTGATCATCGACAACAACACCAAGGACCCGGCGGTCTGGGAACCGGTGCGCGACTACTGCGAAACCCTCGGCCCGCGCTTCAAGTTCTTCCACGTCTCGCCCCTGGCCGGTTTCAAGGGTGGTGCGCTGAACTACCTGATCCCGCACACCGCCAAGGACGCCGAAGTGATCGCGGTGATCGACTCCGACTACTGCGTGCACCCGAACTGGCTCAAGCACATGGTGCCGCACTTCGCCGACCCGAAAATCGCCGTGGTGCAGTCGCCGCAGGATTATCGCGACCAGAACGAAACCACCTTCAAGAAGCTCTGCTACGCCGAATACAAAGGCTTCTTCCACATCGGCATGGTCACCCGCAACGACCGCGACGCGATCATCCAGCACGGCACCATGACCATGACCCGTCGCTCGGTTCTGGAAGAACTGGGCTGGGCTGACTGGTGCATCTGTGAAGACGCCGAGCTCGGTCTGCGGGTATTCGAGAAAGGCCTGTCGGCGGCGTATTACCACGACAGTTACGGCAAGGGTCTTATGCCGGACACCTTTATCGACTTCAAGAAGCAGCGTTTCCGCTGGGCTTACGGCGCGATCCAGATCATCAAGCGTCATACCGGCAGCCTGCTGCGCGGCAAGGACACCGAGCTGACTCGCGGCCAGCGTTACCACTTCCTCGCGGGCTGGCTACCGTGGGTGGCGGACGGCATGAACATCTTCTTCACCGTCGGCGCGCTGTTGTGGTCGGCGGCGATGATCATCGTGCCGCAACGGGTCGATCCACCGCTGCTGATTTTCGCAATCCCGCCGCTGGCGCTGTTCGTGTTCAAGGTCGGCAAAATCATCTTCCTCTACCGTCGCGCCGTGGGCGTGAACCTGAAGGATGCGTTCTGCGCGGCACTGGCCGGCCTGGCGTTGTCGCACACCATCGCCAAAGCGGTGCTGTACGGCTTCTTCACCAGCAGCATTCCGTTCTTCCGCACCCCGAAAAACGCCGACAACCATGGCTTCTGGGTGGCGATTTCCGAGGCCCGGGAAGAGCTGTTCATCATGCTGCTGTTGTGGGGCGCGGCGCTGGGGATCTTCCTGGTGCAGGGCCTGCCGAGCAACGACATGCGCTTCTGGGTGACCATGCTGCTGGTGCAGTCGCTGCCGTACGTGGCGGCGCTGATCATGGCGTTCCTGTCGTCGCTGCCGAAACCGGCGCCGACGCCTGAACCGGCACCGGCTGTCTAAATCCTCTGCGATGCACTAAACGGCGGCCAATGGTCGCCGTTTTGCTTTAAGATAACCGCCATTTTGCAGGGCCAAGGCCCCGATGGCCTGTCCCTAGACCTGTGGGAGCGAGCTTGCTCGCGATGAGTCCGTCACATTCAACACTTATGTTGATCAAGACATCGTCATCGCGAGCAAGCTCGCTCCCACATTTACAGCATCCGGAGTTTTCCATGACGGCCCACGCCGACCTTTCGCCGACCCTCCAACTCGCCATCGACCTGATCCGCCGTCCGTCCGTGACGCCGGTCGACGCCGATTGCCAGAAGCAGATGATGCAGCGCCTGGGCGATGCCGGTTTCACCCTGGAGCCGATGCGCATCGAAGATGTGGATAACTTCTGGGCGATCCACGGCAAACACGACGGCCCAGTGCTGTGCTTCGCCGGTCATACCGACGTGGTGCCGACCGGTCCGGTGACGGCTTGGCAGATCGACCCGTTCAACGCGGTGATCGACGAGCACGGCATGCTCTGCGGCCGTGGCGCGGCGGACATGAAAGGCAGCCTGGCCTCGATGACCGTGGCGGCCGAGCGCTTCGTCGCCGACTACCCGGATCACAAGGGCAAGGTCGCGTTCCTGATCACCAGCGACGAAGAAGGCCCGGCGCATCACGGCACCAAGGCTGTGGTCGAGCGTCTGGCGGCACGTAACGAGCGTCTGGACTGGTGCATCGTCGGCGAGCCATCGAGCACCACGCTGGTGGGCGACGTGGTGAAGAACGGTCGTCGCGGCTCCCTCGGCGCCAAACTGACCGTACGCGGTGTGCAGGGCCACGTGGCCTATCCGCACCTGGCGAAGAACCCGATCCACCTCGCGGCGCCGGCTCTGGCCGAGCTGGCCGCCGAGCATTGGGATCACGGTAACGATTTCTTCCCACCGACCAGTTTCCAGATTTCCAACGTCAACTCCGGCACCGGCGCGACCAACGTGATTGCGGGCGATCTGGTGGCGTTGTTCAACTTCCGTTTCTCCACCGAATCGACGGTTGAAGGCCTGCAAAAGCGCGTCGCCGACATCCTCGACAAGCACGGTCTGGACTGGCACATCGACTGGGCGCTGTCCGGTCTGCCGTTCCTCACCGAGCCGGGCGCGTTGCTCGACGCGGTGTCGTCGAGCATCAAGCAGATCACCGGTCGCGAGACCAAGGCGTCCACCAGCGGTGGCACCTCCGATGGCCGCTTCATCGCGACCATGGGCACGCAAGTGGTTGAACTGGGCCCGGTCAACGCGACCATCCACCAGGTCAACGAGCGCGTGCTGGCGGCCGATCTCGACGTGCTGACCGAGATCTACTACCAGACCCTGATCAAGTTGCTCGCCTGATGCTCGCGTGCCCGATCTGCAGTGAACCGCTGAACGCGGTGGACAACGGCGTGGTCTGCCCCGCCGGCCACCGCTTTGACCGCGCACGTCAGGGTTACCTGAACCTGCTGCCGGTGCAGCACAAGAACAGCCGCGACCCTGGCGACAATCAGGCAATGGTCGAGGCCCGCCGCGACTTCCTGAACGCCGGCCACTATGCACCGGTGGCCAAGCGTCTGGCGGAACTGGCGGCGAGTTATGCGCCGGCCCGTTGGGTCGATATCGGTTGTGGCGAGGGTTACTACACCGCGCAGATCGCCGAGGCCTTGCCGGACGCCGATGGCTATGCGCTGGACATCTCGAAGGAAGCGGTCAAACGCGCCTGCAAACGCAATCCGGCGCTGACCTGGTTGATCGCCAGCATGGCCCGTGTGCCATTGGCTTCCGGCAGTTGCCAGTTTCTGGCCAGCGTCTTCAGTCCACTGGATTGGGAAGAAGCCAAGCGCCTGCTCAGTGTTGGCGGCGGCCTGATGAAAGTCGGCCCGACAAGCGGCCATCTGATGGAACTGCGCGAGAGTCTGTACGACGAAGTGCGCGAGTACACCGACGACAAGCACCTGGCCCTGGTGCCGGAAGGCATGGCGCTGGCGCACAGTGAAACCCTCGAATTCAAGCTGACACTGGACAAGCCCGAGGATCGCGCCAACCTGTTGGCGATGACGCCTCACGGCTGGCGCGCCAGTGCCGAACGCCGCGCGGCGGTGATCGAACAGGCCGAGCCGTTCGTGACCACCGTGTCGATGCGCTACGATTATTTCGTTCTTCAATAACTTTTGGACTCGGGCAAGTAGCCCGGGGCCGGCTAAATCCGCGAATGGATTTTTCAGACCCGCAGTGAGGATATCCATGCGCCAACCGGACATCGAGATTTACCTGAAAGACGCCGACGTCGACCACAAGGCTATTTCCGCCTGGCTAGGCGCAGCCCTTGGCCCGTGCAGCGACTGGGTACAGAAAGGCCAGACCTACAAGTGCAAGGCCGGCAACATCCCGGTGACCTGGCTGCCGAAAGCCGTGGGCAAGTGGAACAGCCTCTACCTGGAAAGCGACCAGACGCCATGGGACGACGATATCGCCTGCGCCCGCGCCGCGTTCGCCGCGCTGAACGTCGAAGTGCGCTGCGCGCCGGGGACGTGGGTTGAAGAAGAAGGTGAGGAAACGGCGGATCGCTGGATTCGTATCAGCGCCGACGGTGAAGAAGAAATCACCTGGAAAACTGCGTAACGAAGCTTTACGCAGAACCTGTGGGAGCGGGGCTTGCCCGCGAAGGCGGCGGCACATCCAAAAAAGATGTGGCTGACAAACCGCTTTCGCGGGCAAGCCCGCTCCCACAGTTTTTTTGGGGATCCGAAGAGTGCGGTTTACAACCCGACCACGTCTTCAGCCTGCAACCCCTTCTGCCCTTCCACCACCGCGTATTCAACCTGCTGACCCTCGGTCAGCGAACGGTGGCCTTCACCGCGGATCGCGCGGTAGTGCACGAACACGTCCACCCCGTCTTCGCGCTGAATGAAGCCGTAGCCCTTGGCGTCGTTGAACCACTTCACGTTGCCGGTTTCACGTGTTGCCATCTGTTCATACTCCTTTTTTATTATTGAACAGGCTTTTCGCAGGAAAGCCTTTGCGGAACGTCAGCCTGCGTCCGACGTCCATAAAAGGGCCCCGGCGACAGAGCGCCGAGTATATGACAGGCGACAAAACTCTCAACAGGAGATTACTTCGCCGCTTTTTTGCCGATTTTCGCCCAATACGGCAAACTGTCGTCCGCCCGAGCAAACGCTCGGTTTATCCACTCACGCAGAAGCCGTATGACCCGTTCCCCGTTCCGCCGTCTTGTGTTTGGCACCTTGCGCCGACTGTTGTATCTCTGGGTTCGCTCCGAGACGATCAACCAGTCGTCGTTCACCCTCAACCTCGACCGCAGTCGTCCGGTGTTCTACGTCCTGCAAAATCCATCGCTGACTGATCTGGCGGTGGTCGACACCGAGTGCACCAAGGCCGGCCTGCCGCGCCCGGTGCTGCCGGTGTCGGTCGGAAATCTGCTGGAGCCGGCGGCGTTCTTCTACCTGACGCCGGACCCGGACTGGCTCGGTCGCCAGGACAAGCGCGGCGCACCGCCGACCCTGACCCGACTGGTCAGCGCCCTGAGCCAGAACGCCGCCGAAGACGCGCAGATCATTCCGGTCAGCGTGTTCTGGGGCCAGTCACCGGACAGCGAAAACAGTCCGTGGAAATTGCTGTTCGCCGACAGCTGGGCCGTCACCGGGCGCCTGCGCCGCCTGCTGAGCATCATGATTCTGGGCCGCAAGACCCGGGTGCAATTCTCCGCACCGATCCATCTGCGCGAACTGATCGAACACAACAAGGGCCACGAGCGCACCGTGCGCATGGCCCAGCGAATCCTGCGGGTGCACTTCCGCAACCTCAAGGCTGCGGTGATCGGTCCGGACATTTCCCACCGCCGCAACCTGGTCAAAGGCCTGCTCAATCAGCCGCTGGTCAAGCAAGCGATCCTCGATGAAGCCGAGCGCGAAAACATCTCCCCGGAAAAAGCCAAGGCCCAGGCCCTGCGCTACGGCAACGAGATCGCCTCGGACTACACGTACACCGCGATCCGTTTTCTGGAAGTGGTGCTGAGCTGGTTCTGGAACAAGATCTACGACGGGATCAAGGTCAACCACATCGAAGGCGTGCAGAAGGTCGCGCAGGGTCACGAAGTGATCTACGTGCCGTGCCACCGCAGTCACATCGACTACCTGCTGCTGTCGTACTTGCTGTTCCGCAACGGCCTGACCCCGCCGCACATCGCCGCCGGTATCAACCTCAACATGCCGGTGATCGGCAGCCTGCTGCGTCGTGGCGGTGCGTTCTTCATGCGCCGCACGTTCAAGGGCAACCCGCTGTACACCTCGGTGTTCAACGAATACCTGCACACCCTGTTCACCAAAGGCTTCCCGGTCGAATACTTCGTCGAAGGTGGCCGCTCGCGTACCGGGCGCATGCTGCAACCGAAAACCGGGATGCTGGCGATCACCATGCGCAGCTTCCTGCGTTCGTCGCGGATGCCGATCGTGTTCGTGCCGGTGTACATCGGTTATGAGCGTGTACTTGAAGGTCGTACCTACCTCGGCGAACTGCGTGGCGCGAGCAAGAAGAAAGAATCGATCTTCGACATTTTCAAAGTCATCGGCGCGCTCAAGCAGCGCTTCGGCCAAGTGGCGGTGAACTTCGGCGAACCGATCAAACTCGCGGAATTCCTCGACAGCGAACAGCCAGACTGGCGCCAGCAGGAACTCGGCCCGCAGTTCAAACCGGCGTGGCTCAACGAAACCACCAACCGCCTCGGCGAGAAAGTCGCGCAGCATCTGAACGAAGCGGCGGCGATCAACCCGGTCAACCTGGTGGCGCTGGCGCTGCTGTCGACCACCCGACTGGCGCTGGACGATCGGGCCATGGCGCGGGTGCTGGATCTGTACCTGGCGCTGCTGCGCAAGGTGCCGTACTCGCCGCACACCACGTTACCGGAAGGCGATGGCCGTGCGCTGATCGAGCACGTGAAGGACATGGACCTGTTGTCCGAGCAGAACGATGCACTCGGCAAGATTCTCTATCTGGACGAGCAGAACGCCGTCCTGATGACCTACTACCGCAACAACGTGCTGCACATCTTCGCGTTGCCGGCGCTGCTGGCGAGTTTTTTCCAGAGCGCCTCGCGCATGAGCCGCGAACAGATCCTGCGCTACACCCGCGCACTGTATCCGTACCTGCAATCGGAGCTGTTCATCCGCTGGACACTGGACGAACTGGATGCGGTGATCGATCAGTGGCTGGAAGCCTTCGTCGAACAAGGCTTGCTGCGTTTCGAGAAAGACGTGTACCTGCGTCCGGCACCGAGCTCGCGGCATTTCGTGCTGCTGACCCTGCTGTCGAAGAGCATCGCCCAGACGTTGCAACGCTTCTACATGACCGTGTCGTTACTGCTCAACGCTGGCCAGAACACCATCAGCGCCGAAGAACTGGAAGACCTGTGCACGGTCATGGCCCAGCGCCTGTCGATCCTGCATGGCCTGAATGCGCCGGAGTTCTTCGACAAAAGCCTGTTCCGCCACTTCATCCAGACCCTGCTCGACCTCGACGTGCTGCGTCGCGACGAAGCCGGCAAGTTGAGCTACCACGAACTGCTCGGCGAACTGGCCGAAGGCGCAGCCAAGCGGGTACTGCCGGCGGAGATTCGCTTGTCGATCCGTCAGGTGGCGTTGCATCGCAGTGAAGATGCAGCCGATCAGCCCGCCGTCCCTGTGCAAAGCGACTAGATTCCTACAGGCGCCAGGCTTCTTCTGGCGCCGTCGATACGGAGATATCCGATGAAAAAACTATCCCTGCTGGCTGCTGCCACATTGCTCAGCGCCTGCCAATCAACTTCGCCCGCCGGCAAAGTCAGCCTCGACGGCGAAGTGTTCTACCTGCAACGCATCGCTCTGCCACCAAGCGCGACCTTGAGTGTGAGCCTGCAGGACGTTTCGCTGGCCGATGCTCCGGCCGTAGTCCTCGACGAACAGAAGGGCCCGGTCAAAGGCCAGGTGCCGCTGCCGTTCCACTTGAGCTACGATCCGGCCCAGGTCAAACCGGGCCACCGCTACTCGGTCAGCGCACGGATCGAAGTCAACGGCGAGCTGATGTTCATCACCACCGAAAACCATGCCGTGCAGCTTGATGGCAAGGATCCGCAGCCGCTGAAGATTCGCGTTGACTCGGCCCGTTAACGCCCTTACCGCACTTTTTTTCCAATAAGGAAGCTTTCATGCTCCGCCCTACCCTACGCTTCGCCGGCCTGTGCGCGGGCTTGATGATCTCCGCCAGCGCTATGGCCCTGTCCCTCAGCGACCTGTCGCAAGGCGACGCCACCGGCGGCCTCAAGGACGCTCTGACCCAGGGCGCACAACTGGCCGTCAAACAACTTGGCACGCCGGGCGGCTTCAGCAATAACCCGGATGTGAAAATCGAACTGCCGGGCAAACTCGGCAAAGTCGCCGGCAAGATGAAAGCGTTCGGCATGGGGGCCCAGGTCGATGAACTGGAAACCGCCATGAACAAGGCGGCGGAAAACGCCGTGACCCAGGCCCAGCCGATCCTGGTCGATGCTGTGAAGAAAATGAGCGTGGCCGACGCCAAAGGCATCCTCAGCGGCGGCAACGACTCCGCGACGCAGTACCTGGACAAGTCCAGCCGCGAACAGATCCGTGCCAAATTCCTGCCTATCGTCAAACAGGCGACCGACAAAGTCGGCGTGGCGCAGAAATACAACGCCTTCGCCGGCCAGGCTGCGACGCTGGGCGTGGTCGATGCGAAAAGCGCCAACGTCGAAAACTACGTCACCGAACAAGCACTGAACGGTCTGTTCGAGATGATCGGCAAACAGGAAGAAACCATCCGCAAGAACCCGGCCGCTGCGGCGACGAGTCTGGCGAAGAAGGTGTTTGGTACGCTTTAATTCTTTCGTGCAATGAAAAGCCCGCTGATCTTTACAGGTTGAGCGGGCTTTTTCATGGGGGTCAGATTTGTGGAGCGAACTAATCCAAAGCTTAGCTTGAGATCGCAAAACTGAAGAAAACGCTCGAGAGCTTTCTGGTGCTCCGGAGCTTTTTTGAACGACTCAAGAAGCCCCCTCACCCTAGCCCTCTCCCGGGGGGAGAGGGAACTGACCGAGGTGTTTGGGAGAGGTACGCCGACGTGAAATACCGAGGTGAACTCGGGTTTTAAAACACATACAGCTCTACTCCCACTCCATTCCCGATTTGGCTTTGGCTTTGGCTTTCCACCACTCAACACGATGAGCGTTAGCTCAAGTACCGCTCTTGACGTGCCGGCCCCATCGGCAGGCTGAGTGGAGGGAGTCATCCGGGGGTGGGCGCGTAGCGCCGTTCGACGAAGTCGAACACATCGAGAGGAGGTGCAGCGAAGCAAACCGTAGGCGATGCCCCCGGATGAATCCCGGAACGAAGGAACACCGAGCCAAAGCGAGGGGCCGAACGCCGGGGCCTAGACCTTTTGGTTCCTTTTGGGGCGTTTGCCAAAAGGGACTCGCCGTAAGGGCGAAACCGCCAGCCGCAACACCCAAAGAAACGGATATTCACAAAGAACACCCAGAGCCTGGCCGGCCCAAAGGCCGCCAAGCTCATACAGCCTCAAGCCTCCTTGCGAACCCTGAACCAAGCCGCATACAACGCCGGCAAAAACAAAAGCGTCAGAGCAGTCGCAACAATCAACCCCCCCATGATCGCCACCGCCATCGGCCCGAAAAACACACTGCGCGACAACGGAATCATCGCCAGCACCGCCGCCAAAGCCGTCAACACAATCGGCCGGAACCGCCGCACCGTCGCCTCTATAATCGCCTGCCAGGGCTTGAGCCCCGCCGCAATATCCTGCTCGATCTGATCCACCAGAATCACCGAGTTGCGCATGATCATCCCCGACAACGCAATCGTCCCGAGCATCGCCACAAACCCGAACGGCTGGCGGAACACCAACAGAAACAGCGTCACCCCGATCAACCCCAGCGGCGCCGTCAGAAACACCATCGCCGTGCGCGAGAAACTGCGCAGCTGCACCATCAGCAACGTCAGCACCACGACAATGAACATCGGCACACCGGCATTCACCGACGTCTGCCCGCGCTCGGAGTCCTCAACAGTGCCGCCAACATCCAGCAGATAGCCGTCTGGCAATTCAGCGCGAATCGGATCGAGCGTCGGCATGATCTGATTAACCAGCGAGGCCGGCTGCTCCTTGCCATAGATGTCCGCACGCACGGTCACGGTCGGCAGCCGATTGCGATGCCAGATGATGCCTTCCTCGAAGCCATATTCCAGCGTGGCAATCTGCGACAGCGCAACGCTGCGGCCGTTGTCGGTCGGCACCGCGAGACTCGGCAGCAGCGACAGCTCGGTGCGCTCATGTACCGTGCCGCGCAGGAGGATCTCGATCAATTCGTTGTCTTCGCGGTACTGGCTGACGCTGGAACCAGTCAGCGAACTCTGGAGGAATTTCGCCAGATTCGCCGTGCTCACACCCAGCGCCCGGGCGCGATCCTGATCGATGTTCAGGTACACAACCTTGCTTGACTCTTCCCAGTCCAGATGCACGTTGACCACATGCGGATTCTCGCGAACCTTGGCCGCGACCTTGCGTGCCAGCGCACGGACTTCTTCGATGTGTTCGCCGGTGACGCGGAACTGCACCGGATAGCCGACCGGCGGGCCGTTTTCCAGTCGCGTGACCCGCGAGCGCAGGGCCGGGAATTGTTCGTTCAAGGTATCGATCAGCCACGTACGCAGCGTCTCACGCTCATCGATGGTTTTCGCCAACACAACGAACTGGGCGAAGCTGGCCGCCGGCAGTTGTTGATCCAGCGGCAGGTAGAAACGCGGCGACCCGGTACCGACATAGGCGACGTAATTGTCGATGCCGGCGTGATCCTTGAGCATCGCCTCCAGTCGCTTGACCTCGGCGGTGGTGTTGGCCAGCGAAGCGCCTTCGGCCAATTTCAGATCAACCATCAGTTCCAGCCGGTTGGAGGCCGGGAAGAACTGCTGCGGGACGTACTTGAACAGCATCACCGACGCGACAAACAGCCCCACCGTCAGCACGATTACCGTCTTGCGTCGACGCACGCACCACTCCACCAGACGTCGAACCCGCTGGTAAAACGGCGTGGCATAGGGGTCCGGTTGACCATCGCCAGTGCCGTGTTTGGCTGCGTGAATTTTCGCCAGATCCGGCAGGAGTTTTTCCCCGAGATACGGCACAAACACCACCGCCGCCACCCACGAAGCGAGCAACGCAATGGTGACAACCTGGAAAATCGAGCGGGTGTATTCACCGGTGCCGGACTGGGCGGTGGCAATCGGCAAGAAGCCTGCGGCGGTGATCAACGTACCGGTGAGCATCGGGAATGCGGTGCTGGTCCAGGCATAACTGGCGGCTTTGACCCGGTCGAAGCCCTGCTCCATTTTGATCGCCATCATTTCCACGGCAATGATCGCGTCGTCCACCAGCAAGCCCAGCGCCAGTACCAGCGCACCGAGAGAAATCTTGTGCAAGCCGATACCGAGGTAATACATGCAGGCGAAGGTCATCGCCAGCACCAGCGGAATGGTCAGCGCTACCACCATGCCGGTGCGCACACCGAGGGAGAAGAAGCTCACCAGCAACACGATGGCCAGCGCTTCAACCAGCACCTGGACGAACTCGCCGACGCCACTTTTCACCGCCGCCGGTTGATCGGACACCTTGCGCAACTGCATGCCGGCCGGCAGGTTTTTCTGGATCCGGGCGAATTCGATTTCCAGCGCCTCGCCCAGCACCAGAATGTCGCCGCCGTCCTTCATCGCCACCGCAAGTCCGATCGCGTCTTCGCCCATGAAACGCATGCGCGGCGCCGGAGGATCGTTGAAACCGCGCCGCACATCAGCGACATCGGAGATACGGAACGTACGATCACCGACCCGGATCGGGAAGTTCCTGATCTCGTCGACTGTCTGAAAATTCCCCGAGACCCGTAGCTGCAATCGCTCGCTGCCGGTTTCGAAGAACCCGGCGGTGGACACCGCGTTTTGTTCTTCCAGCGCCTGCTGAACCGCCGCCAATGGCAGGCCGAGGGTGGCGAGCTTGACGTTGGACAGCTCGACCCAGATCTTCTCGTCCTGCAGCCCGAGCAGATCGACCTTGCCCACGTCCTTGACCCGTTGCAACTGGATCTGGATGCGGTCGGCGTAATCCTTGAGCACGGCGTAGTCGAAACCGTCGCCGGTCAGCGCATAGATATTGCCGAACGTGGTGCCGAATTCATCGTTGAAGAATGGCCCCTGAATCCCCGGCGGCAGGGTCTGGCGGATATCGCTGACCTTCTTGCGCACCTGATACCAGAGGTCCGGGATCTCCACCGAATGCATCGAGTCGCGGGCAATGAACGTGACCTGAGACTCACCGGGGCGGGAGAACGAAACAATGCGTTCGTACTCGCCGGTTTCCATCAGTTTCTTTTCGATACGCTCGGTGACCTGACGCGAGACTTCCTGCGCTGTGGCGCCTGGCCAGCGGGTCTGGATGACCATGGCCTTGAAAGTGAACGGCGGGTCTTCACTCTGTCCGAGTTTGGTGTAAGACAAGGCGCCGACGATGGCCAGCAGAAGCATCAGGAACAGTACGATCTGGCGATTACGCAGCGCCCATTCGGAAAGGTTGAAGCGCATCGGGCCTTACTCCTTGTCCGCCAGATTGACTACACGGTTGGAGCGATCCACGGGACGCACCTGCTGGCCTTCCAGCAGCACATGCACACCGGCGGCCACTACCCAGTCGCTGGCGTTGAGGCCTTCGAGCACCGGCACGGTTTTCTCACCGAACGGGCCGATGCGCACGGGCGTCTTTTTCAAGGTGTTGTTGGCGCTGACGACCCAGACATAGGTCGCGCCGTTTTCGGCGGTCAGGGCCGAGAGCGGCACCGACAGCGGGATGACATCGGCGGTCTGCACGAAGACCCGGGCGCTCTGGCCGAGTTCTGCCGGGACTTTGCCGGCGGTGAATGAAATGCGCGCGGCGAAGGTACGGGATTTCGGATCGGCGGCCGGCGACAGCTCGCGGATCTGCCCGGCGAAGCGCTGGTTCTGTTGAGTCCACAGCTCCACAGAGACGGGCTGGCCAACCTTGAACCGGCCGAAGCTCTGCTCCGGCAGGCTGATCAGCACTTCGCGCTCGCCATCGGTAGCAAGGGTGAAAACGGTTTGCCCGGCGGCGACCACTTGCCCGACTTCTACCGAACGCTTGGCGACCACGCCATCCTGAGGTGCACGCAGCACGGCGTAACTGGCCTGATTGGTCGAAACGTTGAATTCGGCTTTGATCTGCTTGAGGCGGGCTTCGCCGGAGCGATAGAGATTTTCGGCATTGTCGTACGCCGAGCGGCTGACCATCTGCCGTTCCATCAGGGTCTTGTAGCGGTCACGCTCGGCGCGCACCAGATTGAGATTGGCTTCGGCGGCGGTGACCTGGGCGCGGGTCGCCTCCAGTTGCAGGCGCACGTCCTGCGGATCGAGTTCGGCCAAGGGTTGATCGGCCTTCACGCGCTGGCCTTCCTCGACCAGTCGTCGGCTGACTTTGCCGCCGATTCGGAACGCCAGATCCGGTTCATACCGGGCGCGAACCTCGCCCGGATAACTTTCCATCGCCTGCGCCGAAGGCTCCGGCTGCACCACCATGGCCGGTCGCACGCTGACTTGCGTCACCTCTTCCTTGCCACATGCCGACAATAAGAACGCCAGACTGACTGGCACCGCAAAGGACAACGCATGGCGGAACATGGTGAAGGACCTTTCGCTAAGGAGGCTTGGAATAATTATACTGACCGGTATGTTATTAATAGCAAACTCACCAGTCCAGTATTAAAAGCGAAGAATGTCGAACAATCTTGCAGTTCCAAACGGACCCGGCCGCCCGAAGGATCCGGCCAAACGCCAGGCGATTCTCGAAGCGGCGAAAACCCTGTTCCTGAGTCACGGCTACGCGAACACCAGCATGGACGCGGTGGCCGCCGAGGCTGGCGTGTCGAAGCTGACGGTCTATAGCCATTTCAATGATAAAGAAACGCTGTTTTCCGCCGCCGTGGTGGCCAAATGCGAGGAACAATTGCCGCCGCTGTTCTTCGAATTGCCGGACGGCATCGCGGTGGAAAATGTGTTGCTGAACATTGCCAGGGGCTTTCATCACCTGATCAATAGCGATGAGTCGGTGAACCTGCATCGCCTGATCATGGCGCTGGGCAGTCAGGATCCAAAGCTGTCGCTGATCTTCTTCGAGGCCGGTCCTCAACGCATGGTGCAAGGGATGGAGCGCTTGCTGCAGCGGATTCGCGAAACCGGCGTGCTGAGCATCGACAACCCGCACAACGCCGCCGAGCACTTCTTTTGCCTGATCAAGGGTGCGGGGAATTTCCGGTTGCTATACGGCTGCGGTGAGCCGCCGACCGGCGAGGCGGCGGAAAGCCATGTACAGGAAGTGGTCGGGCTGTTCATGCGGGCCTATCGACCTTAGTTTGCATCGCCTGTTCTGACGCTATCGCTGGCAAGCCAGCTCCCACAAGTGTGAGCGGTGTGCACACAACCTTTGCTCACACCTTGGTCCCTGTGGGAGCTGGCTTGCCAGCTATTGGGGCGACCCGGGCTCAGGCCTTGAGCGCTTTCTTCGGGTAGATGTCATAGCGGCTGGACTTGCCATCCAGTGCATGGCTCGGCTTCGGCCCTTCGATGCACGGGGCCTTGCGCGGGCGCTTGACCACCACCCGGTGCGTGGCCAGCGCCAACGCCGCTTCCAGCAAGGCCGGTGCATCCGGATCGTCGCCCACCAGCGGGCGGAACAGGCGCATTTCCTTCTTCACCAGTGCGGTTTTCTCACGGTGCGGGAACATCGGGTCGAGGTAGATCACCTGCGGCGGCTCGCCTTCCCAATTACGCATCACGTCGATGGAGTTGCCCTTGAGCAGTTTCATCCGCGCCACGATCGGCGCTACATCGAAGTCCTCCGCTCCACGCGCCAGACCATCTTCCAGCAGGGCTCCGATCAGCGGCTGGCGCTCGATCAGGCTCATCTCGCAACCCAGGCTCGCCAGCACGAACGCATCTTTCCCGAGCCCCGCCGTCGCATCCAGCACCCGTGGACGTACGCCCTGGGCGATGCCGACCGCCTTGGCGATCATCTGCCCGCTGCCACCGCCATACAAACGACGATGGGCCGCGCCACCCTCGACGAAGTCCACCCGCACCGGCCCCGGCGCATCCGGCCCCAGTTGTTGCAGCTGCAAACCCTGCTCGCCGACCTGCAAGGCGAACTCGCCTTCGGCCACCTGCAACGGCAGATTCAGGCGCTCGGCCCACTGCTCGGCCTGCGCCTCGAACGTCGGGCCGAGGGCTTCGACATGGATGCGGCAGGCCGCGGGTTGCTCAATCATGGAAAACACGCTCAAAAAAGTTAAGGATCGGCAAAAACCGCCGATAACCCAATCAACGCGCATTTTGCCAGAGCTGAGCGTCAACCGAAAAAAATGTCAGGCATTCTTCCCACATCGATTGGCTACATTTCGCCCACAGGCGATTTCAGCCGTCATAACACTCAAGCATTGGGCGGCGTCAGCCACCTGTGGCAGGATTTCTTTGCCCAGGCACTGGCCGAACAATCGAGTGATGTGGTGCCGGCCTGTGGCACTTTCCCACCGGTCGATCTGCAAAGCCCTGAAGAACCGACTATCGGCAGCGAACTGCACGCCCACATCATCGACCAGCGCGAATGCGATGTAGTGGAAACCCAGGTCCGTCCACCAGAACCACTGTTTCTGCCGATCGCCGAAATCGACATGACACTGGCCGAGCCGTATCCTCCGTTCCCGTCAGAAGCCATCAAGACTCAGCAAAAGCAGCAGGATTTCGAAAGCAGTTGGGTTCGTCCAGTCGTGATCAACAACGGCCAGCCGATCCCGGAACCGGGCCCTGCCCCGCAGAAAAAGCCGCTGTACCTGCCGATTGCCGAGTTCGACTTGGACCTGCTGCAGCCTTACCCGCCGTTCCCGCCGGAAGAAATCGTCGAACAGCAGAAAGCGTTGGACTTCGATAACGGCTGGGTGCGCCCGATCGTTCAGCAGAACCTGCGCATCGCCGCCTGATCCCGCCCCTCCTCAGCCTTTGAAAAACTGATTGGCCTTCGTGTACGGCATCGATCGCGAGGTGAAACCGAACGTGCCCGATTGCTGGATTTCCTCGGCAGCCCGAAAAAACTCGCCAAACGCCGCCAGAGCCAGCGCGGAACCGGTGCTGATCCGCTTCACACCCATTTCATCCAACTGCTGCACGGTCAGTTTCAGGCCACCGGACATCAACACATTGACCGGTTTCGGCGCGACTGCGCGCACCACTGCCAACACTTCTTCAGCCGTCCTCAAACCCGGAGCGTAGAGCACGTCGACGCCAGCCTCGGCGAACGCCTGCAAACGGCGAATGGTGTCGTTGATATCGGGATTGCCGTGCAGGTAGTTTTCCGCGCGGGCCGTCAGGGTGAAGGGAAAGGGCAACGTGCGCACCGCTGCGACGGCGGCTTCGATCCGTGCCACGGCGTGTTCGAAACAGTAGATTGGCGCGTCCGGACGGCCAGTGGCATCTTCAATCGAGCCACCCACTGCGCCCGCTTCGGCTGCGCGGAGCAGACTTTGCGCCGATTCCGCCGGAGCGTCGGCAAAACCGTTTTCCAGATCCACCGCCACCGGCAGATCCGTGGCCGCGACAATCGCCCGGACATTGTCCAGCGTCTGATCGAGATTCAAGGCGCCATCGGGTTTACCCTGGGAAAACGCATAACCGGCGCTGGTGGTCGCCAGTGCCTGATAGCCCAGACTGGCGAGCATCTTCGCGGAACCTGCGTCCCACGGATTGGGAATCACGAAAATCCCGGGACGTTCGTGCAGGGCTTTGAAGGCTTCGGCTTTACGGACTTGTTCTTTGCGGTCTTGGGCGTCCATCGGCAGGCTCCCTGGCAGAAAAAGGAATCCGCCTCAGAGCAGGCCAAGTTGCTCGGCAGCGGGCTCTCTGTATAGCTCAGGCAGGGATGGCAGGCCAGGCAAACGTTGCATCAGTTGTGCATGGAAACGTTGCGCCAGCTTCGCCGCCAGAAGGTTATCGGCGGTGTGCAGGAAGATGTACGGCGTGCGGCCCTCTTCGATCCACTCGGCAATCTTCGCCACCCACGGCACCAGGAACGGGTCGTTGGCTTCAAGCTCGGGATGGCCGATGAAGCGCACCTGCGGGAATTGGGTGAACGCTGCCGGCCGGGTTGGCACCCGGGGCTTTTTTGATTGGGCGTGGATCACCGAAGACTCGGTGGACAGGCAACTGAACAACGCGCGCGGATCCAGACAGATGCGCTCCACGCCGCGATCCAGCAGCAGGCGATTGAGCAACCGCTCACTCTCACCCTTGGCGAAGAACTGTTCGTGTCGCACTTCCACCGCCAGCGGTCGATCAAACGCGTCGATGAAGGCTGCGAGTTCTGGCAAACGTTGCGGAGTGAAGCTCTTCGACAGTTGCAGCCACAGCGGCGACACGCGTTCACCGAGCGGGCTGAGTAACTGGATGAAGGTTTCGGCAGCAGTCAGTTGATCGCGCAGATCACCGCTGTGGCTGATGTCGCCGGGGAATTTGGCAGTGAAGCGAAAGTGCTCGGGCATGACCTCGGCCCAACGCTGCACGGTGGCTGGCGATGGGCTGGCGTAGAAGGTCGTGTTGCCTTCCACGGCGTTGAACACTTGCGAATAGAGACCGAGGAAATCGGAGGTCTTGGCGTCCACCGGATACAGATACTCGCGCCAGGCGTTTTCACTCCAGGACGGGCAGCCGAGGTAGTAAGGCAGATCCATCAGATGTACAGGTCGAGGCCCAGCACGTCTGCGTCCCAATCGACAAAACCGGCGGTGCTCAGGTAGCTGGCGAGGGCCATGGCCACGCTTTTCTTCATCGCACGGTGATAAATCATGTCTTGTTGGCGGGCGGGCAGATTGCTCAGGCGTTGCGCAGCGTTTTTGGCAGCACGGGCAGCCAGTTGCGCCTCGGTGGGAAATTCCAGCTCGCCGTCGATATCGTCGACGGACTCATCCAGCGCCGGATTGCCTTTGCGAGGCTTGCGCTTGATGGGGTAGGACTGAGTGGAAACGCCGTCTATACGCATAAAGTCATGCTCGGTATCGATGATGGCAATTTAGCGGCACCTGACCGACTTAGCAAATCGCCGAGTGATAACTAGAACACATAAAGCGCAAAAGGTTTAAAGCGAGGGGTTGGAAACTGACGATTGGCAGGAACTGGCGAGACCCTGTGGCGGATGCCACAGGGTGATTGTCCTCAGCGGGCTTTCGGGGTGGCCACTTTATCGCGCAGGTAAACCGGCTGGGCATCATCTGCCGGGATCGACTCACCGCGCGCCCAAGCGAAGCGGGCCAACGTCAGCAGGTCTTCGGCATGGGGCAGCATGCCCGCGTCGGAACCGGTCAGATTGACCGCGATGCGCTCGCCGTAGCCCCAACCGGTGCCAGCACCGAACCAGTCTCCAGCCGCATCGTCCGGCAGTGCGGCGACTTCCGGCGGCAATACCGCTTCGGTGCCGACCAGACGCATCTCCCCGGCCGTCTCGCGGTAGCAGCCCCAATACACTTCGTCCATGCGCGCATCGATGGCCGCTGCGACCTGGCTCACGCCATGCTCACGGTAAGCACGTTGCGCCAGCACCGCCAGGTTCGACACCGGCAGCACCGGACGATCCAGCGCAAATGCCAGGCCTTGCACCACGCCGATGGCGATACGCACACCGGTAAAGGCGCCCGGACCGCGACCGAAGGCAATCGCGTCCACCGCTTGCAGCGTGGTGCCGGCGTCGGCCAGCAGTTGCTGGATCATCGGCAGCAGTTTCTGCGCGTGCAGGCGCGGGATCACCTCGTAATGGCTCGTGACCTTGCCGTCATGCAGCAAGGCAACGGAGCAAGCTTCAGTCGCGGTGTCCAGGGCCAGCAAGGTGCTCATCGATGTGTCCGTAAATCAGGTGGGGAAAAGTGCGCCAGTATAAACAACTACGGCCCGCAAGCGGGCCGTGGATGATGCAGCGGATCAGGTTTTTCAGCTCAGTGCTTCAAGAACCTTGGCGGTGATCGCTTCAACCGAA
The DNA here is from genome assembly GCF_023375815.1 of Pseudomonas sp. HS6. Classification (NCBI taxonomy): domain Bacteria; kingdom Pseudomonadati; phylum Pseudomonadota; class Gammaproteobacteria; order Pseudomonadales; family Pseudomonadaceae; genus Pseudomonas; species Pseudomonas sp. HS6. The sequence goes on from NZ_CP067412.1 coordinate 402,456, forward strand.
CCGACACCCGGGATGTGGCTGTACTTCGGCTTGCCGTTGGCAGCCGACAGCTTCTGGTAGAAATCCACCAGCGGCTTGGTCTGCGAGTGGTAGACCGACAGGCGATGACGCACGGTTTCTTCGGTGTCGTCCTTGCGCTGCACCAGCTCTTCGCCGGTGATGTCGTCTTTACCGGCAATTTTCGGCGGGTTGTAGACGATGTGGTACACGCGGCCGCTGGCCTCGTGAACGCGACGACCGGCGATACGCTGAACGATTTCTTCGTCTTCAACAGCGATTTCAACCACGGCATCCAGCTCGACGCCGGCAGTCACCAGCGCTTCAGCCTGAGGAATGGTGCGCGGGAAACCGTCGAACAGGAAACCGTTGGCGCAGTCAGCCTGAGCGATGCGGTCTTGAACCAGTGCGATGATCAGGTCATCCGACACCAGGCCGCCGGCATCCATGATGCTCTTGGCTTGAACGCCCAGCGGAGTGCCAGCCTTGACCGCAGCACGCAGCATGTCGCCGGTGGAGATTTGCGGGATGCCGAATTTCTCGGTGATGAACTTAGCCTGAGTACCTTTACCGGCCCCGGGAGCTCCCAGCAGAATGACGCGCATTAGATGTGCTCCTCAATTTTTTTATAAAAAGCTTTTGCAAAACAACGGATTCGCCTCATGGGGCGAAATCCTGGAAATAGGGTCGTGACCGCCCAAACGGCCAGAGGCTGACCAAGATACACAGCAGGCTGCGCCCACACAAGACGCCAAAAGTCGGAGAAACCGGCGCCTGCCGCGACCTTGCGACGCGGTTCCCCAAGTCGCAACCCCATCATTAACTGTCGCCTGACCGCATTTTTCCCACGATCAATAAACGGCACCCGAGGTTTGCCCCGGGTGCCCCGCCCCACGCAGAAAACCTTAGCCGGTATTTCGCAAACCGGCGGCAATCCCCGCCACAGACACCAGCAGCGCCTGTTCTACCGGGCTGCCCTGCTCGACATTCTGCTGCCGCGAACGCGCCAGCAACTCAGCCTGCAATAGATGCAGCGGGTCGAGATAGGTGTTGCGCAGCCGGATGAATTCCAGGGTGTCCGGGCTATGTGCCAGCAGCTGCGACTGACCGGTCAGGCCAAGGACCACGGAACATGCCTGCGACAATAGGTCGCGTAAGTGCACACCCAGAGGTAACAAGTCCGACTCAACCAATCGCTCGTCGTAGGACAGCGCAATGTCGGCGTCGGCCTTGGCCAGGACCATTTCCAGCATGTCGATGCGAGTACGGAAGAACGGCCACTGCTCGCGCATCTGCCCCAGCAGCTCGCCTTCGCCGCGCTCCAGCGCCTTGCTCAATGCGGTTTCCCAACCGAGCCAGGCCGGCAGCATCAGGCGGGTCTGGGTCCAGCCGAAGATCCACGGAATCGCCCGCAGGCTTTCAATGCCTCCAGCGCGGCGCTTGGCCGGGCGGCTGCCCAATGGCAAACGTCCCAACTCCTGCTCCGGCGTGGACTGGCGGAAATACTCCACGAACTGCGGATTTTCCCGCACCACCGCGCGGTAAGCGGCGACACCGTCGGCGGCCAATTCGTCCATCAGATGGCGCCATTCCGGCGTCGGTGGCGGCGGTGGCAGCAAGGTTGCTTCGAGCACGGCAGCCAGATAGAGATTGAGGTTTTGCTCCGCGATGTCCGGCAAGCCGAATTTGAATCGAATCATTTCCCCCTGCTCGGTGGTGCGGAAACGCCCGGCCACCGAACCCGGCGGCTGCGACAGGATCGCCGCGTGAGCCGGGCCGCCGCCACGGCCCACGGTGCCACCGCGACCGTGGAACAGCAGCAGTTCGACTTGCTGCTCGCGGCAGATTTCCACCAGCCGCTCCTGAGCCCGATACTGCGCCCAGGCCGCTGCTGTAGTGCCGGCGTCCTTGGCCGAGTCGGAATAGCCGATCATCACTTCCTGCGGGCCTTGCAGGCGCGCGCGATAACCCGGCAGCAGCAACAGGCGCTCGATCACCGGACCGGCGTTGTCGAGGTCGGCGAGGGTTTCGAACAGCGGCACCACGCGCATCGGCCGCAGTACGCCGGACTCTTTGAGCAGCAGTTGCACCGCCAGTACATCGGAGGCAGCCCCGGCCATGGAGATCACGTAAGAGCCCAGCGAAGCACCCGGCGCGGCAGCGATTTCCTTGCAGGTGGCGAGCACTTCGGCGGTGTCGGCCGAGGGTTTGAAATGCGCCGGCAGCAACGGCCGACGGTTTTGCAGTTCGCGGGTCAGGAAGCTGATGCGCTGTTCTTCGTCCCACTCCTCATACTTGCCGAGGCCAAGGTAATCGGTGATTTCGGTCATGGCCGCGCTGTGTCGCGACGAATCTTGACGCACATCGAGGCGCACCAGGAACAGGCCGAAGGTCACGGCCCGGCGCAGGCAATCGAGCAACGGCCCGTCGGCGATCACGCCCATGCCGCACTCGTGCAGCGAGTTGAAACACAGCTCCAGCGGATCGAGCAGGTCGCGGTTGTTGTGCAACACATCGGCCGGTGCCGGAGTGGTCGCGGTCAGCGATGCATGGGCCCAGTTGCGCGTAGCGCGCAGACGTTCACGCAATTGCTTGAGCACCGCACGATAGGGTTCGGCGCTGTCGCCGGCCTTGGCCTTGAGCGCGTCGCTGGCCTGCTGCATCGACAGTTCGGCCGCCAGGTGATCGACATCCCGCAGGTACAGATCCGCCGCCATCCAGCGCGCCAGCAGCAATACTTCACGGGTCACTGCAGCGGTGACATTCGGGTTGCCATCGCGGTCGCCACCCATCCACGAAGCAAAGCGGATCGGCGCGGCCTCCAGCGGCAAACGCAGGCCAGTGGCGGCGAACAGCGCCTGATCGGCCTTGCGCATATGGTTGGGAATCGCCTGCCACAGCGAATGTTCGATCACCGCAAAACCCCACTTGGCTTCGTCCACCGGGGTCGGCCGGGTGCGGCGGATTTCTTCGGTGTGCCAGGCTTCGGCGATCAAGCGTTGCAGGGTGTTGTGGATCTGCTCGCGCTCGGCGCTGGTCAGGTCGCGGTGATCCTGAGCGGCCAGTTGCGCGGCAATCGCGTCGTACTTCTGGATCAGTGTGCGCCGGGCCACTTCGGTCGGGTGCGCGGTCAGTACCAGTTCGATTTCCAGTCTCGACAACTGTCGGGCGAGGGAGTCGGCGCTGTGCCCTTCCTCGCGCAGACGGGCGAGCAATTCCGGGAGCACGCGGGACTCGAACGGCGCAGCCTGCGACTCTTCGCGGCGATGGATGAGCTGGTACTGCTCGGCGATGTTCGCCAGGTTGAGAAACTGGTTGAACGCCCGCGCCACCGGGAGCAATTCGTCTTCGCTCAACTGGTTGAGGCTGGCGCTGAGCTCGGCGTCCATCGAGCCGCGTCGGTCGGCCTTGGCGCCCTTGCGAATCTGCTCGATCTTGTCGAGAAACGCCTCGCCGTACTGGTCACGGATGGTGTTGCCCAACAGCTCACCGAGCAGGTGAACGTCTTCGCGCAATCGTGCATCAATATCGGTCATCAGCATCTCTCCAGCAGTAATCGGTGACGGATCGCAAGTGAGTGGATAAACAGAGAGTGCCGCTCTGGAACGCTTCTTACAAGCAGACGACGAAGGGACTTTAAACCTTGAGGGTTGAAGCTAGTCTCAACAGTAAGCCCCACAACGGCTTGCCGCCGGCTGACGGCGGACACTCACCCAGACCTGCCACGAGCAGGTACGACATGAGGTCATTATGAAAATCCGTGAACTCGCCCAGCACTGGGAAGAAACCGCCAAGGGTCGCCTGACCGAGACCGGCTACACGATTCATCTGGATGTGGAAGCTGCCGCACGCCTGGCAGCGATCGCCGAGATGTACCCCAAACGCCACGCCGAAGAACTGCTCGGCGAACTGATCGGCGCCGCCCTCGAAGAGTTCGAAGCGAGCCTGCCGTATGTGAAAGGTTCGACCGTGGTCGCTACCGACGAGGAAGGTGATCCACTGTATGAAGATGTCGGTCCGACACCGCGTTTTCTCGCGTTGTCGCGGCGACATTTGCATGACCTCTCGGCGGCTGCCTGCAAGCAAAAGCACTGATCACTGACACTTCAAAACTGTGGGAGATGGTTTGCCCCCGACGGCGTCAATTCAGCCGCAAATGTGTTGAATTTGATGGCCTCATCGCTGGCAAGCCAGCTCCCACAGGGAGTGTGTTTTTCCTCCGTTTCTGGGCTATATCCAGCCCGCGCGTACCACTCTCCAGCGCCAAAGTTCCCGGTTTAGAGCCTTGTCCATTCGGTCAAAATATTTTTTGGCGATGAGCCATCTTTTCTGAACTTTTAAAAAAAGCCTCCGGTCGGAACAGGTAACCACGCCTGGAACGAGCGTTTCAAAACGCACTTGCACATGACGGTTGCGGCTCCGCTACCAGGATGGATTTCGAAGCTTTCAAGGAGTTAACCAATGGAGTTGAAGACCATGAAGACCCAAACCTCGTTCTCCCACCTGCGCGGTCTGAAACTGGCCGCTCTCGCCATCGGCACCAGCTTCGTGCTGGCCGGTTGCGCCGGCAATCCACCGACCGAGCAGTACGCCGTGACTCAATCGGCAGTCAACAGCGCGGTCAGTGCCGGTGGTACCGAATTCGCCGCCGTGGAAATGAAGCAGGCGCAGGACAAGCTCAAACAAGCCGAAATCGCCATGCACGACAAGAAGTATGACGAGGCTCGCAAACTGTCCGAGCAAGCCGAGTGGGACGCTCGTGTAGCGGAACGCAAGGCTCAGGCGGCGAAGGCTGAACTCGCTGTGAAGGATTCCCAGAAAGGTGTTCAGGAACTGCGTCAGGAAAGTCAGCGCACCGTGCAATAAGCGCGCATCCCGACTGCAAGGCTGAATCTCTTACCGATAGAAAGGACGAACGATTATGCGTAAACAACTGATGATCCCCGCTCTGCTGGCCGCAAGTGTTGCCTTGGCTGCTTGCTCGACGCCGCCGAACCCGAACCTGGAACAGGCGCGCACCAACTACGCCGGTCTGCAGGCCAACCCTCAGGCGAGCAAAGTCGCGGCACTGGAAACCAAGGACGCCAGCGATTACCTGGACAAGGCTGACAAGGCCTATCTGGATAAACAGGATGCGGCCAAGGTTGACCAACTGGCCTACCTGACCAACCAGCGCGTGGAAGTGGCCAAGCAGACCATCGCTCTGCGCACCGCTGAAAACAACCTGAAGAACGCCTCGGCCCAACGTGCTCAGGCACGTCTGGATGCTCGCGATCAACAGATCAAACAGCTGCAGGACAGCCTCAACGCCAAGCAGACCGATCGCGGTACGCTGGTGACCTTTGGTGACGTGCTGTTCGCCACCAACAAGGCCGATCTGAAATCCAGCGGTCTGGTGAACATCAACAAACTGGCGCAGTTCCTTCAGGAAAACCCTGATCGCAAAGTGATCATCGAGGGCTACACCGACAGCACCGGCGCAGCGAACTACAACCAGTCGCTGTCCGAGCGTCGTGCGACCTCGGTGCAGGTTGCGTTGATCAAGATGGGCGTTGATCCGTCGCGCATCGTGGTACAGGGTTATGGCAAGGAATACCCGGTGGCGGATAACGGCAGCGTCTCGGGCCGTGCGATGAACCGTCGAGTGGAAGTGACCATTTCCAACGACAACCAGCCTGTGATTCCGCGTTCGGCTGTCAGCTCGAACTAAGCGTCACGCTGGAATGTGAAAGCCCCGCCTGAGTGATCAGGCGGGGCTTTTTTGTTTGCGCTGTTCGGCCTGGAATGGGTGGGGTAGCTGAGATCGCAGCCCCTCACCCCAGCCCTCTCCCACAGGAGAGGGAGCCGATTGGGGGATGCTCCAGAAATACGTCGACCTGACAGTGTTTTTACCGAATCCATAATCGACACGTTTTTTTCAGGTCGATGTATAGCGCCAGACACCTCGGTCAGTCCCCTCTGCCGAGGGAGAGGGAGCCGATATTCGTGCTTTTCAGAATCTGGAGTTCGACGCAATATTTCAGGTCGATGTAACTCGCCCAAACCACTCGGTCAGTTCCCTCTCCCTCTGGGAGAGGGTTATGCGGGCGGCGTTCCGATGAGGGATGGTCCTGCAGAATCACCCCGCGATCACTCTTCCAGCTTCTGCGGCGTCTCTTCGCCCATGCAGCGCACAGCCTTTTTCTGGCCGTTGATCAGCACCCCGGTCAAACCTTTCTGTTCGGTGTCAAACAGCACCAGCACGCCATCGATGCATTGCGCTACTTGCGGTGCCGGGTCCAGGGAGACTTTGTAGTCTTCGCCGGGAATGGTCTTGAGCATGGTGAACTCGTTGAGCAGCAACGCATCCTCGGGTTTGGCGAAGTGCAGGTAGCCGTAGTACCACAGGGCACCGACAGTGCCGAGGATGCTGCAGATACCGGTGATGATCAGCGGGATGGCGTTACGTTCTTCACTCATTGCGGACTCTCTGGTGGTTCAGCTTCAGAATTCTGGGGCGGCGGATAATTCGGGATCTCGCCGAGGCGGCGCAGGCCGTTGAAATGCTCGGGATCGTCGAGGTAACGCAGCATGACCTGACGCCACACCGGGTCGCCAAAGGTCTGTACGTGCCCACCGCGAGTCAATTGCAGGACCCTGGGCGGCGGCGCAGCTTGATACAGGCGGATGCCATTGGAAAGAGGCACCAGCGGATCGTCGATACTGTGGAAGATCAGTTTTGGTACACCTTTGAGCTGCGGCATCGCATTGATCGCACTGTCACCGTCCGGCACCAGCCACGACAGCGGCACCTGAAATGGCCAGGTCAGCCATGAGGTGCTGAGGGCGTATTGACCGACGCTGCGGTAACTGGCCGGAACCCCGTCGAGCACAAAAGCCTTGAGCTGTTTTTGTCTTTCCGGATGTTGTACCAGCCAATGCACGGCCATCGAGCCGCCGAGGCTCTGGCCCAGCAACACCAGCGGTTTGCCTTTGACTTCCGGCGCCTTGTCCAGCCAAGCGAACGCGGCGTCGATGTCCTGATAGATCGCCGGCAGGCTCGGCTCGCCCTCGGACAAGCCGTAACCGCGATAGTCCACCAGCAGCACTTGATAGCCGTTTTTCGGCAACCACCAGCTCCCGCCCAAGTGCATCGGCAGGTTGCCGCCATTGCCGTGCAGGTGCAGCACCGTGCCCTTGACCTCGACCCCGGGTTTGGCTGGCAGCCACCAGGCATTCAGCTTGAGGCCGTCGGCGGTGGTCAGGGTGACGGTGCGGTATTCGAGCTTGGCCTTTTCCGGGGTGAACAACTGTCCGGGCTCGGGGTAGAACAGCAAAGAGCTGCAACCGCCGAGGCTCAGGAGCAGGCAAAGGATGCCGAGGATTCTCATCCGGTGAAACCTCGCGAAGAGAGTTGAAACGCAACCCTGAGGAAAACGAATGACCTTGTGGGAGCGGGCTTGCCCGCGATGGCGGAGGATCAATCGACATCAACGTTGAATGTCAGACCGCTATCGCGGGCAAGCCCGCTCCCACAGAGGACGGTGTTGGGCCTACAGGATATTGGAGTAATCCGCCTCGATCCGGTCCAGGCTCAAGTGGTTGAGGAAGTTGGAGAAGCACATCCACGCCGACAACGCATTCAGATCGCGGAACTGATCCGGCAAATACTTGGGCGCCACCACCAGGCCTTCATCCACCAGTTGACGCAGGGTTCGCATGTCCTCAAGCGTGGTCTTGCCGCAGAACAACAGCGGGATCTGTTCAAGCTTGCCCTTGCGCACGGCCAACTGAATATAGTTGTAAACCATGATGAAGCCCTTGAGGTAGGACAAGTCTTTGGTGAATGGCAGACCGGTCGGGGTCGATCCACGGAAAACCCGACTGGCGTTGCCGTAACTTTCCGCCATCTCGAAGCCCTGCTCGCGGAAGAACTCGAACACCTGAAGGAAATCCGCGCCCTCCTCGACCATGTGAATGGCGCGGGTGCGGTTGGTGAGTTTGCGCAAGCGGCTCGGGTAGGAGGCGAAGGTGATGATTTCCATCAGGATCGCCAGGCCTTCCTGAGTCACCGTCGACGAGGGCGGGCCCTTGGACAGGAAGGTGCAGATCGGCTGGTTCAAGCCGTTGAGCGTGGTGCCCACGTGCACCAGGCCTTCGTGAACTTCCAGCGCGCGCACGTCGCGGTCGTTGAACATCGCATCGGTGCGGATCTTGATGTAGTCGGCGCCCGCCGCCGCGTCGGCAACGATCCCGTCGGACTCGAACACGCGGATGGTTTCCTCGGCCTCACCGAACACTTTGTTCAGTCGGGTTTGCAGCAAGTGTACGGCGTCCTTGGCGGTGAGGATCTTCGGTTCGTCCTTCAGGTCGCCACGGCCGTCGATGTTGTTCAGGTAGTCCGACATCATCAGGCCAAGGTCGGCCAGGGTCGGGTCACCGGCGTGGAACGCATCGGACGCAGCGCCGTACAGTTCCTGGGAAATCAGGCCGAAATCCTCGGTGCCGCGCGCTTCGAGCATGCGCACCACCATCCGGTATTCCTTGCACATGCGACGCATGATCTGGCCGACCGGGTTGAACTGGCCCAGCTGGCGGGTGATGTCGCGCTCGATGTTCTGGAATTCCAGCTTCACCTTGCTCGAATCAAAGGACAGCGGCCGGTTGAGGTAATAGTCACGATCCACCGCCGGCAATTCCTTGCCCTTGGCCTTGAGAAAGCCCTTGCGGACGTTCTCGTCCCACTTGACTGCGTCAAGGACGCGAATCGGCGTCTGCGCCAGCACAATGCGATCGGACAGCGTGCGTATCGTCTGCTGGTAATCGTCCACCCGAAACTCCTGTAGAAAACATGACGAGCTGAATTATTTGGCCTTGGCCTGATGCTGATAGCGCGCCGCTTCGACGAAAACGTCGGAATTGGCCGGGTCGTCGAGGTAAGCAAAGACCTTTTCAAGCGCGCTGTCGACCAGCACACCCTCGCCGTCATCGGTCTGGAAGCTTTGACCGTCGAGGCTTTTCTGCGCGATGGCCTGGTTGATCTGTTCAAGATCGAGGTTGTAGATCACCAACTCATGTTTGTCGGTGAGTTCGAAACCGGCAATGGTGAAGTGCCCGCCATACTGCGCCGGCACCTTCGCCGACAGATACCAGCGATTGCCATGGCGCGACACGGTGAACGGATAGGCTTCGCGTTCCCGGGGGTTTGACTTGAAGTAAGCGACCGCCTGATAGCGGTCGTTGCCCAGGCGCGTCAGTTCCAGGTTCATCGGCTCGTCCCAGGCATTGGTGCTCGACCATTGGCCTAGCAGGCCCTTGGGCGCCGGCTCACTGGCGGGCAGCGGATCCTTGAAGGTCACCAGACAACCGCTGAGCAGCAGGAACGACAGCGCGATCAACGCGCCACGCCAGGCTTTCATTCAACACTCCCTAGACCCGAACTCACTAGCGAACCTGTGGGAGCGAGCTTGCTCGCGATGGCGGAGTGTCAGCCAATGAAGACGTTGAATGACAGATCGCCATCGCGAGCAAGCTTGCTCCCACAGGGGATTGCGTTACATCGACGCCAGCACCAGATGCATATAGCGCGTCAGAATGCCAAGCATGTCCTCTTCGGCCAAAGGCTCGGCGTCGTTGAGCAGGCCCTGATATTCCATCCGTCCGATAATCGCCGTCAACACCTTGGCATCCTGCTGCGGCTCACGTGAGCCCAATACCTGGAACAACTGGCAGGTGCCCTGCAACAGAATCTGCTGATGGGAACGCACCAATACCGCCAGTCGTGGGTTGAGCAGCGCTTCCTGACGGAACGCCTGTTCAGCCATCAAGTGCTCGCGGCGATTGACCAGTTGACGGTGCACGTAGTCGGCCATCAACCGGGCGATGTCGTCAGCCAGTTGCGAGCGCGATTCAGGGCTGCCGTCGCCGCTGACCACCATCTCGCGCAGCAGACCTTCGTTGTTGATCCACAGCTTGGCCATGTAGGCCGCGCTGCGTTCGACGTATTGGGCGAAGGTATCGGTGAGCAGGTCATCGATGTCCTTGAAGTAGTACGTGGTGGCCGACAACGGCACACCGGCCTCGGCGGCCACCGCCCGGTGACGCACGGCGCGCACGCCGTCGCGTACGACAATACGCATCGCCGCATCGAGAATGTCCTGCCGACGCTGCTCGCTGCCCTGTCGGCTGGCCTTGCGGCCCTGGTACTGAACACTTTCAGCGACCGCAGTGGCGATACCCGCTGCACCCTCTTGAGCCATTGCACCGATCACGACAGGCATTCCTCTGTTGTTTTTTTCAAAAGTAACCATTTGATACGTTTGTACCAGACAGGCAATAAAAAGCCGCCCATTTCAGGCGGCTTTTTTATTGAAACACTTACGCTTGCGGCCGCATGTGCGGGAACAGGATCACGTCGCGGATCGACGGGGAGTTGGTCAGCAGCATCACCAGACGGTCGATACCGATACCTTCACCGGCTGTTGGCGGCATGCCGTACTCCAGCGCGCGAACGAAGTCGGCGTCGTAGTGCATGGCTTCGTCGTCGCCGGCGTCCTTGTCGGCCACCTGCGCCATGAAGCGCTCGGCCTGGTCTTCTGCGTCGTTCAACTCGGAGTAGGCGTTGGCGATTTCACGGCCACCGATGAACAGCTCGAAGCGGTCGGTGACGTTCGGGTTGTCGTCGTTGCGACGGGCCAGCGGCGACACTTCAAATGGGTACTGAGTGATGAAGTGCGGCTGTTCCAGCTTGTGCTCGACCAGTTCTTCGAAAATCATCACCTGCAGTTTGCCCAGACCTTCGAAGCCCAGCACCTTGGCGCCGGCCTTCTTGGCGATGTCGCGAGCCTTGTCGATGTCGTTCAGGTCATCGGCGGTCAGTTCAGGGTTGTACTTGAGGATCGAGTCGAACACCGACAGGCGCACGAACGGCTCGCCGAAGTGGAACACCTTGTCGCCGTACGGCACGTCGGTGGACCCCAGCACAAGCTGCGCCAGCTCACGGAACAGTTCTTCGGTCAGGTCCATGTTGTCTTCGTAGTCGGCGTAAGCCTGGTAGAACTCCAACATGGTGAATTCAGGGTTGTGACGAGTCGAAACGCCTTCGTTACGGAAGTTGCGGTTGATCTCGAACACTTTCTCGAAACCACCAACCACCAGACGCTTGAGGTACAGCTCTGGCGCGATACGCAGGAACATTTCCATGTCCAGCGCGTTGTGGTGGGTTTCGAACGGCTTGGCCGCGGCGCCGCCAGGGATGGTCTGCAGCATCGGCGTTTCGACTTCGAGGAAGTCGCGCTTCATCAGGAAGCTGCGGATGTGCGCGATCACTTGCGAACGTACGCGGAAGGTCTGACGCACGTCTTCGTTGACGATCAGGTCAACGTAGCGCTGGCGGTAACGCTGTTCGGTGTCGGTCAGGCCGTGGTGCTTGTCAGGCAGCGGGCGCAGGGATTTGGTCAGCAGGCGCACGCTGGTCATTTCGACGTACAGGTCGCCCTTGCCGGAACGGGCCAGGGTGCCTTCAGCGGCGATGATGTCGCCCATGTCCCAGGTTTTCACCGCGGCCAGGGTGTCTTCGGACAGGGTCTTGCGGTTGACGTAGACCTGGATGCGACCGGTCATGTCCTGGATCACCATGAACGAGCCACGGTTGAGCATGATTCGACCAGCAACCTTGACCGGGATCGCAGCCTCTGCCAGCTCTTCCTTGGTCTTGTCCGCGTACTGTTTCTGCAGTGCTTCGCAGTAGTTTTCGCGGCGGAAGTCGTTCGGGAAGGCATTGCCCTTGGCGCGCTCGGCAGCAAGCTTTTCCTTGCGCAGGGCGATCAGGGAGTTTTCTTCCTGTTGCAATGCTTGCGGATCGAGTTGTTGGTCGCTCATGTCTTTAGATATTCCATCAGGTTCGTTGCCCCCGGCCTGAGGCCGGGGATCGCCGGCTAGCCGGCTCCTACAAATGTCTTACAGCCCGGACTTCAGGCTGGCATACAGGTATTCGTCGATGTCGCCGTCGAGCACCTTGTCGCAGTCGCTGCGTTCGATGTTGGTGCGCAGATCCTTGATCCGCGACGCATCAAGCACGTACGAACGGATCTGGTGACCCCAGCCGATGTCCGACTTGGTGTCTTCCAGCGCCTGGGACGCCGCGTTGCGCTTCTGCATTTCCTGCTCGTACAACTTGGCCCGCAGCATTTTCATGGCGGTGTCCTTGTTCGCGTGCTGGGAACGTTCGTTCTGGCAGCTGACCACGGTGTTGGTCGGTACGTGGGTGATACGTACGGCCGAGTCGGTGGTGTTTACGTGCTGACCACCGGCACCGGAGGAACGATAGGTGTCGATCCGCAGGTCTGCCGGGTTGATTTCGATTTCCACCTTGTCGTCGATCTCTGGCGAGACGAAAACTGCGGAGAACGAGGTGTGGCGACGGTTGCCGGAGTCGAACGGGCTCTTGCGCACCAGACGGTGCACGCCGATCTCGGTCCGCAACCAGCCAAAGGCGTATTCGCCCTTGATGTGCACGGTAGCGCCCTTGATCCCGGCGACTTCACCGGCCGACAGCTCCATGATGGTCGCGTCGAAACCGCGTTTGTCGGCCCAGCGCAGGTACATGCGCAGCAGGATGTTGGCCCAGTCCTGGGCTTCGGTGCCGCCGGAACCGGCCTGGATGTCCAGGTAGGCGTTGTTCGGGTCCATCTCGTGGCTGAACATACGGCGGAATTCGAGTTTGGCGAGGTTTTCCTCGAGACGGGCCAGCTCGGCGACGACATCGCCCACTGCGCCTTCGTCGTTCTCTTCGACGGCCATGTCCAGCAGGTCGCGGCAATCGGCCAGACCGCCGTTCAACTCGTCGAGGGTATCGACGATCTGCGCCAGCGCAGAGCGCTCGCGGCCCAGCTCCTGAGCGTATTCAGGTTTGTTCCAGACTGCAGGATCTTCAAGCTCGCGATTGACTTCGGTCAGACGCTCATGCTTTTGATCGTAGTCAAAGATACCCCCGAATAGTTTCGGAGCGCTCGGACAGGTCCTTGATGGTGTTCAGGATCGGGTTGATTTCCATGACGGGCAGCACTCGTTGGCGAACTTTTGAAAGCCGGCGAGTATAACGTAATCGGGCTGTCACGGCAGCCCGTCTGGCGGCTTCGGGGGGAATGGCTTGAGGTTTTCTGTCTGGGTTGAGATTGCCTGCCCTCACCCTAGCCCTCTCCCAGAGGGAGAGGGGACCGATCGGGGGATATTCGAGAGATACCCCGACGTGAAATAGTTTTACTGAATCCGGAACTGCCGAGCTTGCAGATCCATAATCGACTCGGTCGATCAGGTCGATGGATAACGCCAGACACCTCGGTCAGCCCCCTCTCCCTCCGGGAGAGGGTTGGGGTGAGGGCGAGCCATTACTCGATCCTCACCTGATTACGCCCATTGTTCTTCGCCAGATACAAACCGCGGTCCGCCGCCGAGATCAGCAACCGGCAGTCGCTGCCCGACTCTGGCACCATCGTCGCCAGCCCGATGCTGATGGTCAGGCTCGAACCTTCGTTCGGGGTATTGTGCGGAATCTTCAGCGCCGCCACGGTCTGGCGCAGTTTCTCCGCCACCAGTCGCGCCCCGCCCGGCGAGGTGTTGGGCAGCACCAGCGCAAACTCTTCGCCGCCATAACGCGCCGGCAGATCGGACGGCCGGGCGCTGGCCTCGCGGATCGCCGTGGCGACCTTGCGCAGGGCTTCGTCGCCTTCGACGTGGCCGAAGGTGTCGTTGTAGGACTTGAAGTAATCGACATCGATCATCAGCAACGACAACTGGCTCTGGTCACGCAGCGAACGGCGCCACTCCAGCTCCAGGTATTCGTCGAAGTGCCGGCGGTTGGACAGCCCGGTCAGGCCGTCGGAGTTCATCAGACGCTGCAGCACCAGGTTGGTGTCGAGCAATTGCTGCTGGCTGACCCGCAACGCGCGATAGGCCGCATCCCGTTGCAACAACGTCATGTAGGAGCGCGAGTGATAACGGATGCGCGCCACCAGTTCGATGTTGTCCGGCAGTTTTACCAGGTAATCGTTGGCCCCGGCCGAGAACGCCGCGCTCTTGATCAGCGGGTCTTCCTTGGTCGACAGGACGATGATCGGGATGTCCTTGGTCGCCGGGTGATTGCGGTATTCGCGCACCAGGCTCAGGCCATCGAGACCGGGCATCACCAGGTCCTGCAGGATCACCGTCGGCTTGATCCGCACCGCGTGGGCCACGGCCTGATGCGGGTCGGAGCAGAAGTGGAAGTCGATGTTCTCTTCATTCGACAGCCCACGGCGCACGGCTTCGCCGATCATCGCCTGATCGTCCACCAACAACACCATGGCGGCGTTCTCGTCGGTTTTGATGTCATCGATCTGTAAGTCATTCATGGGCGGTCACCTGAGTGCTGCGGGGGCCAGGATTGCGGATGGACGTGTTCATTTGGGGAAAATCTCCAGCAATCGTGGCGCTATCTTTTCCAGTGGACGGATTTCTACGGCTGCATCAATGGCCGCGGCGGCCTTGGGCATGCCGTACACCGCACTGCTTTGCTGATCCTGCGCGATGGTCAGGTACCCCTGTTGGCGCATGAGCTTAAGCCCTTGCGCCCCGTCGCGTCCCATCCCGGTCAATAAAACCCCGACGGCGTCACCATTCCAGTAGTTGGCGACGCTTTCGAAAAACACGTCGATCGAGGGGCGGTAGATTTCGTTGACCGGCTCGGCGGTGTAGGCCAGCGTGCCGTTCTTGAGTAATCGGATGTGATGATTGGTGCCGGCCAGCAACACCGCGCCGGCCTGCGGCGGCTCTCCTTCCCGGGCCAAGCGCACGTCCAGGCCACTGGCGCTGGCCAGCCATTCGGCCATGCCGGCGGCAAACACCTGATCGACATGCTGCACCAGCACGATAGCTGCGGAAAAGTTACGCGGCAGGCCTTTGAGCAATACTTCCAGCGCCGCCGGCCCGCCCGCTGACGAGCCAATCGCCACCAGCCGCTGGCACGACCCCGAACTGCGCGGCGTTGTCTGGGCCGGGCGCGAGCGAGCAGTTTTTTCGCCGATCAACCAGCCGATATTCAGAATCTTGCGCAACAGCGGCGCGGCCGCCTGCTGGGCGTTGCCGGCGCCAAGGGCCGGGGTATCGACCACGTCCAGCGCACCGTGGCCCATGGCTTCGAACACCCGATGCACGTTCTGCTGGCGGTCGACCGTGACGATGACAATCGCGCACGGGCTCTCGGCCATGATTCGCCGGGTGGCTTCGACGCCATCCATCACCGGCATGATCAAGTCCATGAGGATCAGATCCGGGGTGTTTTCCGCGCACAGGCGCACCGCTTCGGCGCCGTTGTTGGCGACCCACACCACCTGATGCGCCGGTTCGAAGGCCAGCGCCCGGCGCAGGGCCTCCACCGCCAAAGGCATGTCGTTGACGATTGCGATCTTCATGCCCGCGCTCCTCCGATGAGCTCAACCACCGCGTCGAGCAGGGCGTCGTCATGAAAACTGGCCTTGGCTAAATAATAGTCGGCTCCGGCGTCCAGTCCACGGCGCCGGTCTTCCTCGCGATCCTTGTAGGACACCACCATCACCGGCAGCGATTGCAGACGGTTGTCGCGACGCAACAGCGAAACCAGTTCGATGCCGTCCATGCGCGGCATGTCGATATCAGTGATCAGCAGGTCGAAGTCCTCGGAGCGCAGGGCGTTCCAGCCGTCCATGCCGTCCACCGCAACAGCCACGTCATAGCCGCGATTGAGCAGCAGCTTGCGTTGCAACTCGCGCACCGTCAGCGAATCGTCGACCACCAGAATCCGTTTGCGCGCTGCTTCTGCGGCCTGATGGCCGTGGCGGGCAATGCGCTCCAGACGCCCGGTGTTGAGCAGTTTGTCTACCGAACGCAGCATGTCTTCGACATCGACGATCAGCACCACCGAACCATCGTCGAGCAGGGCCCCGGCGGAAATGTCCTGCACCTTGCCCAGCCGCTCGTCCAGCGGCAGCACCACCAGCGTGCGCTCGCCGATGAAGCGCTCGACCGCCACGCCGTAGATCGCGTCGCGCTCGCGAATCACCACGACCTTCAGCGTATCGCCGCTGTTCTGGCTGGCCGGACGCTGCAACAACTGACTGGCCGCAACGAGCCCGACATGCCGGCCCTCGTGCCAAAAATGCTGACGACCTTCGACCTGCACGATGTCGTCCGGCGCCAGATCGCACATGCGCTCGATGTGCGCCAGCGGGAAGGCGTAGGCCTCATCGCCGACCTCCACCACCAGGCTGCGCACCACCGACAGGGTCAGTGGCACTTCGAGATGGAAGCGGCTGCCCTCGCCCGCCGTCTGCTCAAGCACCACCGCGCCGCGCAATTGGCGGACCATGTGCTGAACGGCATCGAGGCCAACGCCACGCCCAGACACTTCGGTGACCTTGTCCCGCAGGCTGAAACCCGGCAAAAACAGGAACGTCAGCAGCTCTTCTTCGCTCAACTGGGCGGCGGTTTCGGCGGGCGACAACTGTCTCTCGACGATGCTGCGGCGGACCTTTTCCAGATCCACACCGTTGCCATCATCGCTCAATTCCAGCACCAGCAACCCGGCCTGGTGTGAGGCACGCAGGCGGATCAACCCTTCCTCGGGTTTGCCTTTGAGCAGGCGCTCTTCCGGCGTTTCGATGCCGTGATCGACCGCATTGCGCAGCAGGTGCGTGAGCGGTGCTTCGAGTTTTTCCAAAACGTCGCGGTCGACCTGGGTTTTCTCGCCTTCGATCTCCAGTCTCACCTGCTTGCCGAGGCTGCGGCCCAGGTCGCGCACCATCCGCACCTGACCGGACAGCACATCGGCGAACGGCCGCATACGGCAGGCTAGCGCGGTGTCGTAGAGCACCTGCGCGCGCTGACTCGCCTGCCAGGCAAACTCGTCAAGTTCGGCGTTTTTCTCTGCCAGCAACTGTTGGGATTCGGAAAGCAAACGCCGCGCATCTTCCAACGCTTCCTGGGCCTCAAGGCTCAGGGCATGCTCCTTGAGATGAACGTTGAGACTTTCCAGCGCCCGCAAACCGTTGTTCTGCATGCGCTTGAGGCGCTGCATCGTGGCCAGATGCGGCTTGAGGCGCTGGGTTTCCACCAGGGACTTGCTCGACAGATCGAGCAGGCTGTTCAGGCGTTCGGCGGTGACCCGCAGCACCCGCTCGCCACCTTCGGTGGTACGTTTGCTCTTGCGCAGTGCGGGCTCTGGCTCGGCAGTTTCGACGGGGATTTCAACCGGCGTCGACTCAACTACTGGAGGTGGCTGAAGCTGCAACTCGGCCATCGGCGGTGCACTTGGCGCGGTCGGTACAAGCGCCGCTGCCGCCGGGTCGAGCAAACCGCCCATCAACGCCACGTAAGCTTCGATGTCCGCCGGTTGCGGGCCATTGGCCGGGGTGGCTATACGCATCAGCAAGTCTGTGCCCTGCAACAGCGCGTCGATATGTTCCGGGCGCAGGAACAGCCGCCCTTCCTGCGCACTGACCAGACAATCTTCCATCACGTGGGCGACGCTGACGCCGCTGTCGATGCCGACGATCCGCGCCGCACCTTTCAACGAGTGCGCCGCCCGCATGCACGACTCGAGCTGATCGGCCTGGGTCGGATTGCGCTCCAGCGCCAGCAGCCCGGCGCTGAGCACCAGGGTCTGGGCTTCGGCTTCGAGGCTGAACAGCTCCAGCAGGGAGGCGTCGCGCATTTGCTCGGGGGTCATGTGAGGCTCCGGGTCACGGCGGACAGCAGCTGTTCTTCATCCAGCCAACGCAGGCTGCGACCTTTGAAAGGCAGCACGCCTCGGGTGTATTTGGCGCTGGCCTGTGCCCCGGAACGTGACGCGGCATCGAGGATTCGTTCGTCGATGGCGTGAATTCCGTCGACTTCGTCCACCGGCACCACCACCGGCCCGCCCTGAGCCGCGATGATCAACATGCGCGGCATGATCCGCGCGCCGGTCGCCGGGGCCACGTTGCTGTCGAGGTCGAGCAGTTCGACCAGCGACAGGCACGCCACCAGCGCCCCGCGCACGTTCGCCACGCCGAGCAAGGCCCGGGAGCGCTGATGCGGCAGAGAGTGAATCGCCTGCAACGGCGCGACTTCCACCAGACTGCGAGTGGCCAGGCCGAGCCATTCTTCGCCGAGGCGGAACATCAGCAGCGAACGGGTTTTCAGCTCGGTCTCAACCTGGATCGCCACCGGATCGCGCTCGTCCTGCTGCAACGCATAGCGGTCGAGCAAACGCGTGGCGGCGGCGGAATACACCGCGCAATTGCGGCAGTGAATGTGTTCTTCCAGTAGCGGGCAGGACTTGTCGCCGTGGATGCCGATGCGGTTCCAGCAATCGTCGATGGCCCGGGCGTCTTCGTGGGTGACGTTCAAGGTGTCGGACGGGATCATCGTTTACGCTCACTGTCGGCGGTGCGACCGCTGCGGGCGGCGCGCTCCTGCAATCGTCTGGCGCCGGCCGTGTCGCCCTGGGCCTGCAGCAAACCTGCGAGGTGCATCAAGGCTTCGGCGTGTTGCGGTTCGAGGTACAAAGCCTTGCGGTAAAAACCCTGGGCTTCGAGAGCACTGCCCGCGACGTCGCTGAGCAGGCCGAGCCAATAGAACACCTGGGCCACCGGCTCATGGCTGCGCAGATACTGTTCGCACGCGGCGCGGGCCTCGGCGCTCTTGCCTTCGTTGGCCAGGGCGGCGATGTTGGCCAGCAGGGTCGTGGCGTCGGGATTCGGGCTTTTGATGGTGGCAGTCAGCGGTGTCACCGCGGCAAACGGCCGGCTGCGCACTGGCGGCGGTGGCGCGCTGCGCACGGGTTGGCGTACGGGCAACGGCGTCGGGGTGGCGACCGGCATTGGCAACGGTTCGGGCTGCGGATCGCTGTGGCGACTGAACGCGAAAGACTGCGGAATCCCGATCGAACGCATGCCCAACCGGCCGAGCAGACTGCCCTCGGCGGGGCCGATAAACAGCACGCCGTCGACATGGGTCAGGCGCTTGAGTACGGCGAACACCTGTTGCTGGGTCGGTTGATCGAAATAGATCAGCAGGTTGCGACAGAACACGAAATCGAACGGTGGATCGCTGGCCAGCAGGGTCGGATCCAGCACATTGCCGACCTGCAATCGCACCTGTTCGCGCACGTATTCATTCAGGCGATAGCCCTCGTCCTCCGGCATGAAATGCCGTTCGCGAAACGCCAGTTCCTGGCCGCGAAACGAATTCTTGCCGTACAACGCCCGCCGCGCTTTGTCCACCGACAGGGGGCTGACGTCCATGCCATCGACCTTGAACTGATGGGGCTTGAGCCCCGCGTCGAGCAACGCCATGGCAATCGAATAGGGTTCTTCACCGGTGGAGCACGGCAGGCTGAGGATGCGCAGCGCACGCATGTTGTTCAGCTCGGCCAGGCGTTTGCGCGCCAGTTTGCCCAGGGTGGCGAAGGATTCCGGGTAACGGAAAAACCACGTCTCGGGGACGATCACCGCCTCGATCAGCGCTTGCTGTTCATCCCGCGAACCTTGCAGCGTTTGCCAGTACTCATCGGCCGTAACCATTTGCGACAGGATGATGCGCTGGCGCACCGCTCGCTCGATGATCGCCGGCCCTACCGAAGCGACGTCGAGACCGATGCGTTCCTTGAGGAAATCGAAGAAGCGCTGATCGCTGCTCATGGCTGCTCCTCAAGCCGCGCCGGATCCAGTGGCGGCGTCGGGAACAGCAGCGGGCGTACCGACTCGTCCAACAGGTCATTGACTCGAACCCATTGCACCAGCCCGCGAGCGTCTTCGCGCACCGGCCCCAGGTATGGCGCCTGACGATTGTCGAGGCCGTACGGCTGGAAGTCGTCCGGGTTACAACGCAGGGTGTCGGTGGCCTGTTCGAGAATCAGCCCGAGCCACTGCGACGGCTGCGAATCATCCGCGCGGTAATGCACCAGCACCAGCCGCGTGCTGGTGCGCGCTTCGGCGGGATGGCCGAACGTCAGGGCACTGAGATCGATCACCGGCACCACCGAACCACGATAGGCAAACACCCCCGCCACCCAGTGCGGCGCCCGGGCAATCGGCTTCAACGGCAGGCGCGGCAGCACTTCGGCCACTTCCGTGGCACGCAGGGCGTAGCGTTCGCTGCCGATGCGAAACAGCAGGAACAACGCCTGCTTCGCCACCAGTGCAGCGCTGCGTTTGGCGGTGATTTCGCTCATCAGACTTTGAATCGCGAAACGCCGCTGCGCAGGCCTACGGCCACCTGGCTCAGTTCGTCGATGGCGAAACTGGCCTGACGCAACGACTCGACGGTCTGGCTGCTGGCATCACCCAGTTGCACCAGCGCATGGTTGATCTGCTCGGCGCCGGTGGCCTGGGCCTGCATGCCTTCGTTGACCATCAATACCCGCGGCGCCAACGCCTGCACCTGATGGATGATCTGCGACAGCTGCTCGCCGACCTGTTGCACTTCGGCCATGCCGCGACGCACCTCCTCGGAGAACTTGTCCATGCCCATCACCCCGGCAGAAACCGCCGACTGGATCTCGCGGACCATCTGTTCAATGTCGTACGTGGCGACAGCCGTCTGATCCGCGAGACGCCGCACTTCGGTGGCGACCACGGCGAAACCACGGCCGTATTCACCGGCCTTTTCCGCTTCGATCGCGGCGTTCAGAGACAACAGGTTGGTCTGGTCGGCAACCTTGACGATGGTCACCACCACCTGATTAATGTTGCCGGCCTTCTCGTTGAGGATCGCCAGTTTGGCGTTCACCAAGTCCGCCGCGCCCATCACCGAGTGCATGGTGTCTTCCATGCGTGCCAGGCCTTGTTGCCCGGAACCGGCCAGCACCGAGGCCTGATCGGCGGCGGTGGAGACTTCGGTCATGGTGCGCACGAGGTCACGGGATGTCGCCGCAATCTCTCGGGACGTTGCGCCGATTTCGGTTGTGGTGGCGGCGGTTTCGGTGGCGGTCGCCTGTTGTTGCTTGGACGTAGCGGCGATCTCGGTCACCGACGTGGTGACCTGCACCGACGAGCGCTGGGCCTGGGACACCAGCGAAGTGAGCTCGGTCATCATGTCATTGAAGCCGGTTTCCACCGCGCCGAACTCATCCTTGCGGTCGAGGTTCAAGCGGCTGCTGAGGTCGCCGGTGCGCATGATTTCGAGGATCTGCACGATACGGTTCATCGGCGCCATGATCGCGCGCATCAACAGCAGACCGCAGAATCCGGCGGCCAGCACGGCCACCAGCAGCGAGACAAACATGCTGACCTTGGCTGCCGCCACGGCGTCGTCGATGTTGGCCATGGCCTGGTCGGCGACTTTCTTGTTCTCGCCGATGATGTCGTTGAGCTTCATCCGGCCGCCGACCCAGGCCGGAGTCAGCTTCTCGTTGAACAGCTTGACTGCATCGGCTTCCAGATTGCGCTTGTGCAGATCCAGCACGGCGTCCTGGATCTTCATGTAGTTGTCGTGATCCTTTTCAAACGCGGCGAATTCGATCCGGTCCTCGTCGGTGGTCACGGTGTTGCGGTAGTTGGCCATCTGCTCCTGGAGACGTTTCTCGAAGGACTGGTAGTCCGCCGCGTCTTCACTGCTGACGCCCTGCCCTTCCTTGAGCCCCAGCAGTTCCTGGGTCTGCAGGTAACTGTCGACCCACGCGCCACGGATCATCGAGCTGTAATAGACGCCGGGAATCGCGTCGTCACGGACGCTGTTTTCACTGGCTTCGATCTTCAGCAGCCGAGAATACGAGACGACCACCATCAGCAACATGATGGCGATAATCACCGCAAAGCTCGCCAAAATGCGTTGGCGCAACGTCCAGTTCTTCACAGTCAGTCCTCGGGGCCAGATCGAAATTGCGGGGGAGTATAGCTGAGGGCGGTGTTTCATTTATAAGACGGTTTGCCGCGCTCGGGCCTTCCGATGGAAAACGGGGTGGGCTCTGGATAGGGACTTTCAAGCAATCGGAGGGTGGCGTGCCAGTGACGCAATGGCAAAAAGGGGCGATGGATTGGCCATTTCAGTGGGAGATGATCCGGCAACACGGTAAGGGTGTGCTCAGCGGCGCTATCTCTTGCTGCAACGAAAGAACCCGCGATCCTGTGCAAGATCGCGGGTTCTCGTATCGATGACGGCGGCTCTACAGGGTCGCTACACGGACCTGCTTCTCAAGCTCCAGCTTCAACCCCGGCTCCAGTTTCAACTGCTTCGCCAGCTCATCCAGATACGCCTTCTCCATGAAGTTCTCCTCATCCACCATCATCACGCTCGCCACGTACATCTCCGCAGCCATCTCCGGCGTGCTCGCCGCGCGGGCGACGTCGGTGGGGTCGAGGGGTTTGTTGAGTTCGGCGTGGAGCCAGTGTTTGAGTTCCTGATCGTTGTCGAGCCTGGTGAATTCGCCTTCGATCAACTGGCGTTCGCGGTCGTCGATGTGGCCGTCGGCCTTGGCGGCGGCGACCAGGGCCTTGAGGATGGCCTGGCTGTGTTGTTCGACTTGCGCCGGTGGCAGGCGATCGAGAGTTTGCGGTTCGCTTTGCGGGGCGGTGCCTTTTTGGGCGTTCCAGTTGCCGTAGGCTTTGTAAGCGATCACGCCGAGTGCGGCGAGACCGCCGTAAATAGCGACTTTACCGCCAACCTTGCGGGCCTTTTTACTGCCCAGCAGCAGGCCCATGGCGCCGGCCGCCAAAGCTCCTCCGCCGGCGCCGGAGATCAGACTGCCGAGGCCGCCATTGCTGGACGAGCCGCCCAGCAAGCCGCCAAGCCCACCGGCCGCCGGTTTGTTCTGTGCCCCGCCCGCCTTGTTCTGCAGCAGATCCTGGCCGGACTTGAGGAGTTGATCGAGCAATCCACGGGTGTTCATGTTCCGTCTCCAAACAGGGGTTATCCGGATCAATAAGGCCCTCAGCCTAGTTCGAAAGTGCCCGGTGTTTGCCTGCGAGTGTGCTTCCAGATGTTGCCTGGCTCACCGCTGCCCTTCGTGAAAATAGATATACACTCGAGGCAATCTATAAAAACCGCCCACCGGGTAAACCTTCCATGATGACCTTGCGTCAGATCCGCCATTTCATCGCAGTGGCCGAGACCGGCTCGATCTCCGCCGCCGCGCAAACCGCGTTCATTTCCCAATCGACCCTGACCCTGGCCATCCAGCAACTGGAGGAAGAAATCGGCGTCAGCCTGTTCAATCGCCACGCCAAGGGCATGACGCTCACCCATCAGGGACACCAGTTCCTGCGCCAGGCACACCTGATTCTGGCGACCGTGGACAACGCCAAACGCAGCCTGCAACAAAGCACCGATCAGGTCGCCGGGCAGTTAATCGTCGGCGTGACCAGTCTGGTGGCCGGTTATTACCTGGCGGATTTGCTGACCCGTTTCCAGCGCGCCTATCCCAATGTCGAAATCCGGGTGATGGAGGACGAGCGGCCGTACATCGAGCATTTGCTGGTCAGTGGCGAGATCGATGTCGGCGTGTTGATCCTCTCCAACCTCGAAGACCGCCACGCCTTGCAGACCGAAGTGCTGACTCACTCGCCGCACCGCTTGTGGCTGCCGGCTCAACACCCATTGCTGGAACACGACAGCATCAACCTCGCCGACGTCGCCCGGGAGCCGTTGATTCAACTGAACGTCGACGAGATGGATCGCAACGCCCAACGTCTGTGGAGCGGCGCCGGGCTGCAACCGAAGATCACCCTCAGAACCGCGTCCACCGAAGCAGTACGAAGTCTGGTAGCGGCGGGTCTTGGCGTGTCGATTCAGCCGGACATGACCTACCGCCCATGGTCGCTGGAGGGCGACATCATCGAGGCACGACCGATTGCCGACCTCAACCAGACCCTTGACGTCGGCCTGGCCTGGCGTCGTGGCACGGCGCGACCCGCACTGGTCGATCCTTTCCTGACCGTGGCCCGCGAACAGCCTCACGGCGGACGCAAGCCATCTATTTAATCGAATGCCACCTTCAGTATTTAGAATTTGTCGACCCCGGAGCCGCGCACTAGTCTTGCTGCATCTATAAGACGGTCGGCTCCCGGAACAGGGAGCAACATGGCCATACAAGAAAAGAGATCACGGAAAATGGCTGGCGCGCAGACCCACATGCACACCGCGTTGCTGATCGACGGCGAACTGGTCGCCGGCCAGGGTTTTGTCGAACCGATCCTCAACCCGGCCACCGGCGAAGTCCTGACCCAGATCGCCGAAGCCAGCACCGAGCAAGTCGAAGCCGCCATCCTCGCCGCCCACCGCGCCTTTGCCGAGTGGTCGCGCACCACTCCGCAACAACGCTCCAACTTGCTGCTGGAAATCGCCAGCGCCGTCGAAAAACACGCCGATCACCTCGCCCGCCTCGAAGCCCTGAATTGCGGTAAACCGCTGCATCTGGCGCGTCAGGACGATTTGACCGCCACGGTCGATGTCTTTCGCTTCTTCGCCGGTGCCGTACGTTGCCAGACCGGCCAGCTCAGCGGCGAATACGTGCCGGGTTACACCAGCATGGTGCGCCGCGATCCGATTGGCGTCGTCGCCTCGATTGCACCGTGGAACTACCCGATCATGATGGCCGCGTGGAAGATCGCCCCGGCCCTAGCCGCCGGCAATACGCTGGTGTTCAAGCCGTCCGAACACACGCCGCTGTCGATTCTGGCGCTGGCGCCAGCACTGGCCGAGATCCTGCCGCGTGGGGTGATCAATATCGTCTGCGGTGGCGGCGAAGGCGTCGGCAGTCACTTGGTCGGCCATCCGAAAGTGCGCATGGTGTCGCTGACCGGCGATATCGTCACCGGCCAGAAAATCCTCCAGGCCGCCGCCAAAACCCTGAAACGCACGCACCTCGAACTCGGCGGCAAGGCCCCAGTGATCGTGTGCAACGATGCCGATCTCAAAGCCGTGGTCGAAGGCGTGCGCACTTATGGCTATTACAACGCTGGGCAGGATTGCACGGCAGCTTGCCGGATCTACGCCCAGGCCGGGATTCACGACAAATTGGTCGCCGAACTCGGCGCGGCGGTCAGCAGCCTGCGCTTCGCCGGCAAACGCGACGCCGACAATGAGATCGGCCCACTGATCAGCACTCGCCAGCGCGACCGCGTGGCCAGTTTCGTCGAGCGCGCCCTCGGCCAACCGCACATCGAACGAGTGACCGGTGCGGCGGTGCATTCCGGCGCCGGTTTCTACTACCAGCCAACATTGCTGGCCGGTTGCAAACAAAGCGATGAAATCGTCCAGCGCGAAGTGTTCGGCCCGGTGGTGACCGTGACCCGCTTCGACGAACTGGCGCAAGCGGTGGACTGGGCCAACGACTCGGAATACGGCCTCGCCTCATCGGTGTGGACGCAGAACCTGGACAAGGCAATGCAGGTCGCCGCACGCCTGCAATACGGCTGCACCTGGATCAACAGTCATTTCATGCTGGTCAGCGAAATGCCCCACGGCGGGCTGAAGCGCTCCGGTTACGGCAAAGACTTATCCAGCGATTCGCTACAGGACTACAGCGTGGTGCGGCACATCATGGCCCGCCACGGCCAGCATCTCTGACTACGCTAATAACAAGCCGCTGACGGCATGCTCCACCGCGTTCACAACTGCCCCGACCATAATTTAAAGAAGAGGGTTCACCATGTTCGTGCACAAGACCGCACTGCTCAGTGCAATCACCACGGCCCTGCTGGCCAGCGCCAGTCTGCAGGCCGCCGAACCGCTGAAAGCCGTCGGCGCCGGCGAAGGCCAGCTGGATATCGTCGCGTGGCCCGGTTACATCGAACGCGGTGAGAGCGACAAGGCCTACGACTGGGTGACCGGTTTCGAGAAGGAAACCGGCTGCAAGGTGAATGTGAAAACCGCCGCCACCTCTGACGAAATGGTCAGCCTGATGGCCAAGGGCGGTTACGACCTGGTGACCGCGTCGGGCGATGCGTCGCTGCGGCTGATCGGTGGCAAGCGTGTGCAACCGATCAACACTGCGTTGATCCCGAACTGGAAAAGCCTCGACCCACGCCTCAAAGACGCGCCGTGGTACGTGGTTGGCAAAGAAACCTATGGCACCCCGTACCAGTGGGGCCCGAACGTGTTGATGTACAACACCAACGTGTTCAAGACCGCGCCGACCAGTTGGAACGTGGTATTCGCCGAACAGAATCTGCCTGATGGCAAGTCAAACAAGGGTCGTGTTCAGGCCTACGACGGCCCGATCTATATCGCCGACGCTGCGCTGTATTTGAAATCCACCAAGCCTGAGCTGGGGATCAAGGATCCGTACCAACTCACCGAAGATCAGTACAAGGCTGTGCTGGAACTGTTGCGCGCCCAGCAGAAGCTGATCCACCGCTACTGGCACGACACCACCGTGCAGATGAGCGATTTCAAGAACGAAGGCGTGGTCGCGTCCAGCGCCTGGCCGTATCAGGTCAACGGCCTGATCAACGAGAAACAGCCGATCGCTTCGACCGTGCCGAAAGAAGGCGCCACCGGTTGGGCCGACACCACCATGCTGCACGCCGAGGCCAAGCACCCGAACTGCGCGTACAAGTGGATGGACTGGTCCCTGCAGCCGAAAGTCCAGGGTGATGTGGCGGCGTGGTTCGGCTCGTTGCCGGCGGTTCCGGCGGCTTGTCAGGGCAGTGAGTTGCTCGGTGCGGAAGGCTGTAAAACCAACGGGTTCGATCAGTTCGAGAAGATCGCCTTCTGGAAAACACCGCAGGCTGAGGGTGGAAAGTTTGTGCCTTATAGCCGGTGGACGCAGGACTACATTGCGATTATGGGCGGTAGGTAACTCTCCATAACAACGCGGTCTGCCCCCTTTCCCCCTCGCCCCCCTTGGGGGCGGTCCGACGTTTCGGGAGGGTTGGGCGGGCGGCGTGCCGATGAGGGGGTGGCTTTTGCTCTTGCTCTTAATTTCAGGGCAATGGCCAAAACCGCTGCCCTCACCCCCCGCCCTCTCCCGGAGGGAGAGGGAGCCTAAAGCGGACCGCGTCAGACCTACCCAAAAGTGGTGAGCCAACACAGGCACACACCGCCAAACGATCCAGTTTTTTCAGAAGTCCAGGCAGGGCCGCTGCGACGGCCTTCGCCTTTTTGGAGCACCGCACCATGACGCTTGCAGTCCAGTTCACCAACGTTTCCCGGCAGTTCGGCGAGGTGAAGGCCGTTGACCGGGTTTCCATCGACATCCAGGACGGCGAGTTCTTTTCCATGCTCGGCCCCTCCGGTTCGGGCAAGACCACGTGCCTGCGCCTGATTGCCGGGTTCGAACAACCGAGCGCTGGCTCGATCCGCATTCACGGCGCCGAGGCCGCGGGGCTGCCGCCGTATCAGCGCGACGTCAACACTGTGTTTCAGGATTACGCGCTGTTCCCGCACATGAACGTGCTGGACAACGTGGCCTACGGTTTGAAGGTCAAAGGCGTAAGCAAGACTGAGCGCCACAAACGCGCCGAAGAAGCGTTGGACATGGTCGCCCTCGGCGGCTACGGCGCGCGCAAACCGGTGCAGTTGTCAGGCGGTCAGCGTCAGCGTGTCGCCCTCGCTCGCGCCTTGGTCAATCGTCCGCGAGTGCTGTTGCTCGATGAACCGTTGGGCGCCCTCGATCTGAAGTTGCGCGAACAAATGCAGAGCGAACTGAAGAAACTGCAACGCCAGCTCGGCATCACCTTCATCTTCGTCACCCACGATCAGACTGAAGCGCTGTCGATGTCCGACCGCGTGGCCGTGTTCAACAAGGGTCGCATCGAACAGGTCGACACCCCGCGCAATCTGTACATGAAACCCACCACGACGTTCGTCGCCGAATTCGTCGGTACTTCGAATGTGATTCGCGGCGATCTGGCGCGCCAGCTCAGCGGTCATCCGCAGCCATTCTCGATCCGTCCGGAACACGTGCGTTTCGCCGAAGGCCCGCTGGCCAGCCATGAAATCGAAGTCAGCGGCCTGCTCCACGATATTCAGTATCAGGGCAGCGCCACGCGCTATGAACTGACCCTGGAAAACGGCCAGACCCTGAGCATCAGCCACGCCAACAATCAATGGATCGACAGCAGCGCGCAGCACCAGACCGGTCAGCGCCTGAGTGCGCGTTGGGCGCGGGAAGCGATGATTCCGTTGCACGACACCGTTGCGGGCGGGGTGTGACATGACCGCCCTCGCCCTCCCTCAATCGGCGCCGTTGCGCAGGTTTTCCAACCTGCTCTATCGCAAGCCGAATCTGTACCTGTCGATGCTGCTGGTGCCGCCGCTGCTGTGGTTCGGCGCAATCTATCTCGGCTCGCTGCTGATGCTGCTGTGGCAAGGTTTCTACACTTTCGACGACTTCACCATGGCGGTCACGCCCGACCTGACCCTGGCCAACTTCGCCGCGCTGTTCCAGCCTTCGAACTTCGACATCATCCTGCGCACCCTGAGCATGGCGGTCGTGGTGTCGATCGCCAGCGCCATCGTCGCGTTTCCGATTGCCTACTACATGGCGCGCTACACCACCGGCAAGACCAAGGCGTTTTTCTACATCGCGGTGATGATGCCGATGTGGGCCAGTTACATCGTCAAGGCTTACGCCTGGACGCTGCTCCTGGCGAAGGGCGGCGTGGCGCAGTGGTTCGTTCAGCACCTGGGGCTGGAACCGGTTCTGCAACTCATTCTGGGGATTCCCGGGGTCGGCGGTAGCACCTTGTCGACCTCGCACCTGGGGCGGTTCATGGTGTTCGTCTACATCTGGCTGCCGTTCATGATCCTGCCGATCCAGGCCTCGCTGGAACGCCTGCCGCCGTCGTTGCTGCAAGCCTCCGCCGACCTCGGGGCCAAGCCGAGCCAGACCTTCATGCAGGTGATTCTGCCGCTGTCGGTTCCGGGGATTGCTGCAGGTTCCATCTTCACGTTCTCGCTGACGTTGGGCGACTTCATCGTGCCGCAACTGGTGGGCCCGCCGGGCTATTTCGTCGGCAGCATGGTCTACGCGCAGCAAGGTGCAATCGGCAACATGCCAATGGCTGCGGCGTTCACGCTGGTGCCGATCGTGCTGATCGCCATCTACCTGTCCATCGTCAAAAGACTGGGGGCTTTCGATGCACTCTGACTCTTCATCACAAGGGCATGCCTCCATAGGCTTAAAAATCGCAGCCTGGGGCGGGCTGGTGTTTCTGCACTTCCCGATCCTGATCATCTTCCTCTACGCCTTCAACACCGAAGACGCAGCGTTCAGTTTTCCACCCAAAGGCTTCACCCTGCACTGGTTCAGCGTGGCGTTTTCGCGGCCGGACGTGCTGGAAGCGATCAAACTGTCGTTGCAGATCGCGGCCATCGCCACGTTGATCGCCATGGTGCTCGGCACCCTCGCTTCGGCGGCGCTGTACCGCCGGGACTTCTTCGGCAAACAGGGCATTTCGCTGATGCTGATCCTGCCGATTGCGCTGCCGGGGATCATCACCGGGATCGCGCTGCTGGCGACCTTCAAGACGCTGGGGATCGAGCCGGGGATGTTCACCATCATCGTCGGCCACGCGACCTTCTGTGTGGTGATCGTCTACAACAACGTCATCGCCCGTTTGCGCCGTACCTCGCACAGCCTGATCGAGGCGTCGATGGATCTCGGCGCCGACGGCTGGCAGACCTTCCGCTACATCATCCTGCCGAACCTCGGCTCGGCGTTGCTCGCCGGCGGCATGCTCGCATTTGCGCTGTCGTTCGACGAAATCATCGTCACCACCTTCACCGCCGGACATGAGCGCACCTTGCCGCTGTGGTTGCTCAACCAGTTGAGCCGCCCACGGGACGTACCCGTGACCAACGTCGTGGCGATGCTCGTGATGCTGGTGACCATGCTGCCGATCCTCGGCGCCTACTACCTGACCCGGGGTGGCGAGAGCGTCGCGGGCAGCGGCGGCAAATGAATTCCCTGACCTTTCCCACCCTGAATTTGCAGTAGAAAGAGGACAACAACATGCAAACCAAACTCTTGATCAACGGCCAACTGGTCAACGGCGAAGGCCCGGCGCAACCGGTGCTCAACCCGGCGCGTGGTGACGTGCTGGTGGAAATCAACGAGGCTACCGAGGCCCAGGTCGATGCCGCCGTGCGCGCTGCCGACAGCGCCTTCGCCGAATGGTCGCAGACCACGCCGAAAGACCGTTCGCTGCTGCTGCTCAAACTCGCCGACGCCATCGAAGCCCACGGCGAAGAGCTGGCCAAACTGGAATCGGACAACTGCGGCAAACCCTACAGCGCCGCGCTGAATGACGAGATCCCGGCGATCGCCGACGTGTTCCGTTTCTTCGCCGGCGCCAGCCGTTGCATGAGCGGTTCGGCTGGCGGCGAATACCTGCCCGGCCACACTTCGATGATCCGTCGCGACCCGGTGGGCGTAATCGCCTCCATCGCGCCGTGGAACTACCCGCTGATGATGGTCGCCTGGAAAATCGCCCCGGCCCTCGCCGCCGGTAATACCGTGGTGCTCAAACCGTCGGAACAAACCCCGCTGACCGCGTTGCGTCTGGCCGAACTGGCGTCGGATATTTTCCCGGCCGGTGTGCTCAATCTGGTGTTCGGGCGTGGGCCGAGCGTAGGCAGTCCGCTGGTGACCCATCCGAAAGTGCGCATGGTGTCGCTGACCGGCTCCATCGCCACCGGTTCGAACATCATTTCCAGCACCGCCGACAGCGTCAAACGCATGCACATGGAACTGGGCGGCAAGGCGCCAGTGATCATCTTCGACGACGCCGACATCGATGCCGCAGTCGAAGGCATTCGCACTTTTGGCTTCTACAACGCCGGCCAGGATTGCACCGCCGCATGCCGTATCTACGCGCAGCAAGGCATTTACGACCAGTTCGTCGAGAAGCTCGGCGCGGCGGTCAGCAGCATCAAGTACGGCTTGCAGGATGATCCGTCGACCGAACTCGGGCCTCTGATCACCGCCCAGCATCGCGACCGCGTGGCCGGGTTTGTCGAACGCGCTGTGGCGCAGCCGCACATTCGCTTGATCACCGGTGGCAAGGCTGTCGAAGGCAACGGTTTCTTCTTCGAACCAACCGTGCTGGCCGACGCCCAGCAGGACGACGAAATCGTCCGTCGCGAAGTGTTCGGGCCGGTGGTGTCGGTGACCAAGTTCACTGATGAAGCCCAGGCGCTGGAGTGGGCCAACGATTCGGACTACGGCCTCGCTTCCTCTGTATGGACGGCGGATGTAGGACGTGCGCATCGACTGTCCGCTCGGTTGCAGTACGGCTGCACCTGGGTGAATACGCACTTCATGCTTGTCAGCGAAATGCCTCATGGCGGTCAGAAACTGTCCGGCTACGGCAAGGACATGTCCATGTACGGGCTGGAGGACTACACCACGGTTCGGCATGTGATGTTCAAGCACTAAAAGCATCGCCAGCAGGCTGGCTCCCACAGGTTCAATACAGTCCTTGTGGGAGCCAGCCTGCCAGCGATGGCGTCACCTCGGTTTCAGGAAGGAAACCGGCATTACGCACCACCAGGCATTCAAAACAATAACTACCGATCCGGGCGGCGCTCACCAAGCCCCGCCACGGTTTCGGCCATCCGAAATCTGCCGATTTCACGGAGCAAACACACATGAGTGCATCACCCGATCTCTCAGCCGCCGTTGCCGACAGCGATGCCGAACAACTGCGCCAACTGGGCTACACCTCCAACTTCAACCGCAGCATGAGCCTGTGGGAAAACTTCGCGTTGGGCTTCACGTATCTGTCACCGGTCGTAGGGGTTTATACCCTGTTCGGCCTGTGCCTGGCCGCCGGCGGGCCACCGATGTTCTGGGCCTATTTGTTGGTCGGTTGCGGGCAATTGCTTGTGTGCCTGATCTTCGGCGAAGTGGTTTCGCAGTTCCCGATTTCCGGCGGCGTTTATCCTTGGGCGCGTCGTCTGGTGGGCAAGAAATGGGCGTGGATGGTCGGCTGGATCTACTCCATCGCGCTGTGCGTGACCATCGCCGCCGTTGCGGTCGGCGCTGGCCCGTACCTCGCGGCCATGCTGGGTTTTGAGCCGAGCAACAACACCAACATCGTCATCGCCCTGGTGCTGACGCTCTTTGCCACACTGGTGAATCTCAGCGGCACCAAAGTGCTGGCGCGGATCGCCATGTTCGGCTTCCTCTGCGAGCTGGTGGGCGCGGTGATCGTTGGCGTGTACTTGCTGATTTTCGAGCGTCACCAGCCGATCAGCGTGCTGTTCAACACCTTCGATATCAGCGTCGAGGGCTCTTACCTGCCGGCGTTCCTCACGGCTTCGTTGGCGGGGATGTTCCTCTACTACGGCTTCGAAGCCTGCGGCGACGTGGCCGAAGAAACCCCGAACCCGAGCGCAAAAATCCCGGTGGCCATGCGCATGACCATCTACATCGGCGGCATCGCGGCGATGTTTGCTTGCCTCGCGCTGATCCTCGCCGTGCCGGACATGCAAGCGGTGATCAACGGCACCGACAAGGACCCGGTCACCACCATCCTCAACAACGCCTTCGGCCCGGTCGGCTCGAAAGTGGTGATGGGCGTGGTAATGATTTCCTTCATCTCCTGCGTCATCAGCCTGCAAGCGGCGGCGAGTCGTCTGCTGTATTCCTACGCTCGCGATGAAATGGTCATCGGCAGCCGACTGCTGAAAAAGATTTCTCCTACGACCCAGGTGCCGGTTGCCGCACTGTTCGTGTCCGGCGTCCTGCCCGGCCTGATCATCGCCCTCGGCTTCTTCCTGCAAGACGCCGTGGCCACCATCGTCAGCTTCGCCGCCATCGGCATCTACCTCGCGTTCCAGATGATCGTCCTGGCCGCCCTGTACGCCCGCAGCAAAGGCTGGAAACCGAGCGGCAAATTCACCCTCGGCGCCTGGGGCTGGCCGGTGAACATCGGCGCGCTGGTGTACGGCGTCGGCGCAATCATCAACATGGCCTGGCCACGCACGCCGGATGCCGCGTGGTACATCAACTACGCGATGGTGCTGAGCACGGCGATCGTTATTGGTCTGGGGCTGGTTTATATGTGGATCGGCAAGCCGTATGACCATGGGAAGGCGCCGGCTGGGGATGCTTGGAAGGTGGGTCGGTAACAGAACACAACCTGCCCGCAGGGATGCGGGCATGGTTCGCATGACTAGATCAACTGGGGTTTGGAGAGGGTTTCAAACTCGTCCATCAGTAAATGGATTTCGGTACTTGGGTTGGGCTCACCACTGACAGAAACATCCTCAAGAATTTTCGGTGCCAGCGTTCTCGCCATATTGAATGGCTCTCCAAGCAGTTGAGTGAAATAGCTGATGTCCTTTCCCTTTTCATATCTGAACATGCCGGGCTTCGCTCTCAGGCTCTTGGTAACCAGATCACCCGGAGAGTTTTTCCCGACTGCCCTGAAAGGCTTTCGATTGAAACCAAAGTGCAGCAGAAGCCAAAACTCAAAACATGGATACGAGGCGATGACTGTGATCCTGGGATGAGACCTCGCAACATTCAGTGCCCGCTCGAAGCACAAGTGAGTATCACGATCCAACACACAGAACACTTTGTCGAACTGCTTTTGTCGTACAACCGCGCGCTCCACTATCCCGCTCGGATGCGTAATGCCGCAATGGACGATTTCAACTTGTGCCTTGGCCCGAAAATAAAACGCGGCTTCCTCCAGATAATGCTTCCCTGACTTACTGTCCTCACACAAGACCAACACTTTCGGCTGCGCCTTGAAACGTGAACCCTTTCGATCAAACAACCTGTTCGAACCTACCATTCTCAATCCCGCCTTATCAGCGGCAACCCGCGATAGCGCCCTTCGAAATAGCGTTTCTCGACATCCTCACTTTCCCGTCCCTCAAAATCGTGCACGGAAAACAGGCTGGTAGCGCCGTGGGCATCGCGTTCGGTGATCCAGAACTGATCACGCCTAAGAATCTTTTCATTCATCAGATGCGTGTCGTGAGTGGTAAAGATCAGTTGAGTGTCCAGACCACTGCTCAAGTGCTTGCCAATCAAGTCAGCCACGATTTCAGGATGAAGGCTGCTGTCCAGCTCATCGACACACAAGACCCCACTACCCCCGGCCTGATTCATCATGAACCAGGGTAGCCAGAAGCCGATCAGATTCTTTGTGCCACACGACTCTTCAGAAAAATCGAACTCGGCGTCACCTGAGACACTGGAATGCGTAAGGGTCAGTTTGTCCTTTTGCGCCGCCGCGAAAAACTCTTTCAAGGTCAGTTTTCTATTGCCCGAGGTTGCTATGTCTTCGTCCGGGTTGAGTTGAATGGCCGATACGGGAATTTCCAGAGCCTTGAGAAAGTCGCGAAGATCACTCGTATGGTTCTTGACCATTTTCAGAAACCGAATCGACGCTGTGGATAAACCAAGCATGTTGTTCTGCTCCACTACCAGCAACCCGGTTTGAAACCAACTGAACGGTAAGCGCAGTTGGCTCAACTCTTCGCTGCTATTGGCAACGGCTTGCGCGATAAACAACAGCTTAGGACTGGTTAAACGACGCCAGGCATTGTGTACTTCCTTGCCACCCTCAAGGGTTTTACCAAACACATAGTGCTCGCCCTCCGCATCAAACTGGCGGCGATAGAGCAGGGTTTCCTTTCCTTTGGGATAGACGAGCAATTGCTCCTTAACAACTCTCTGGGCAGTCAGTCCGAGCAAGAACCGATAGCGCAGCCCGGCTTGTATAAAGTCGTACTCAAAGAGGCTGGGCGCATCATTCAAAGCCCGGTCAAACCGGAAAGGTGCAACCGGCAGTACATCGTCATTTGATCCCGAAGGCACCGCCATCAAGCGTCCCACAATCCCCATTGCGCGAATCAATGAAGACTTCCCTGAAGCGTTCGGGCCGTAAATTGCCGCGACCTTCAATAAATCAGGGAGTCTTTCAGCAGTGATGGGAGGCTTGAAGGTATTACGCGATTTGCTCAGACGAGGAGTGGCCGCCATGGACAGGGTTTGCCTGTCCCGAAACGAGCGGTAATTGGAAACCGAAAATTCGATCAGCATGTAGAAAACCTGCAGTTCATTCTTAGGATTCGAATAAATAAAGGAAAAACTGCGGCGCAGGGGCTGCCTCTCTGCAGGACATGCAAAAACAGGAAATTCCTACAGACGCTGCTTACGAGAAGGAACTTCAATTCCTACAACCAGCGTCGTCAGAGTAGACCTGGCACCGCTAGCGCCTGACCGATAGGCTTTGTCCCGTCGCAGCCCTATGAGCAGCCGAGGGTCGAAACCGGAAATCTGCCAACACGGTGCTTGCCCTTCATTGAACTGTGGTGCTTTCACAACTTCAGTTCTGCGTTATGGCGGGCCGCGTGGCGCGGGCCTTTCGGTTTTGCCGTGTTGACGGGAAGTATCCCGACTTCGAACGCCACTCGGTCCGCCACCCAACTTGTCGAAGGGGTTGATGCAACCGCAGCGTCCCCGGTAAATCTCAAGAATGAAAAAGGGGCGGACTTCACAGTCCGCCCCTTTGGTTTTTCACTTCAAAACCGCGAAACACTCCTCATCGCATCCACCAGATACCTCATCGCAATCCGGTCGCTTTCCGACAACTCCCGGTAACGCTCCACCAGTTTCAGTTCGTCAGGACTGAGCCGGCGTCTTCGCCGGACGTTGGTGAGGCAGGGAAAGATGCCCAACATTTCGGTGATGCCTTGTCCTTTTGCCATGGACGATGTCCTTTTCCAGTACGTCAGAATTTTTCCAAAACCGCATCGCCCTGCTCCTTTAAGCAGCGATTTGAGCCCTGCCGGTCGGATGGGTCGTGACCGGCGATGCCCATAGAATAGAAATTAAATCGGCGCTGAAAAGCTGTTTTTAGAGTAATTAGTCGAGAAAAGCAGTTATGCCCTATAAATCAGAAAGGGCTGTGGGATAAGTAACCGAAACGTCTTGTTTCATTGAGACGCTGTCGTCGTGCTATCAATGAATTTTGCAAAATCAGCGAACGGATTAAGCTAGCGGGCATCTGTTACTAGTCCGTAGCGTTTGGCCGAAGGCTTGTCCGAACCGTAATTTCTGATCCAGTACGTGCCAGGAACGGCGCGGGATTGTCCACGACAGGTTGTAGTTATGCACCGCAGGAATTTGCTCAAAGCGTCAATGGCCATTGCGGCTTATACCGGTCTATCGGCCACGGGCCTGCTGGCCTCCCGCGCCTGGGCCGCCTCTGGCGGTGCCGCCGACGGTGAAGCCCAGGCCTTCGACTTCGAAGCGCTGAAGCGCCAGGCCAAGCAACTGGCCGGCAACGCCTATCAGGACAGCAAACAGGTGCTGCCGCCGACCCTGGCGACCATGACCCCACAGAACTTCAATGCGATCCGCTACGACGGCGATCATTCGCTGTGGAAGGAGAACAAGGGTCAGCTCGATGTGCAGTTCTTCCACGTCGGCATGGGCTTCCGCCAGCCGGTGCGCATGTACAGCGTCGATCCCAAGACTCGCACGGCCCGCGAGGTGCATTTCCGCCCTCAACTGTTCAACTATGAAAACACCTCGGTCGACACTCAGCAGCTCAAGGGCGATCTGGGTTTTGCCGGCTTCAAGCTGTTCAAGGCACCGGAACTGGATCGCCATGACGTGGTGTCGTTCCTCGGCGCCAGCTACTTCCGCGCGGTGGATGCCACTGGCCAATATGGCCTTTCCGCCCGTGGCCTGGCCATCGACACCTACGCCAAGAAACGCGAAGAATTCCCCGACTTCACCAAATTCTGGTTCGAGACGCCGGATCAGAACGCGACCCGCTTTGTGGTCTACGCCCTGCTCGACTCGCCGAGCGCGACCGGTGCCTATCGCTTCGACATCGATTGCCAGGCCGAACGCGTGGTGATGGAAGTCGATGCTCACGTCAACGCCCGCACCGCCATCGAACAATTGGGCATCGCCCCGATGACTAGTATGTTCAGTTGCGGCACTCATGAACGCCGGATGTGCGACACCATCCACCCGCAAATCCATGACTCGGATCGTCTGGCCATGTGGCGCGGCAACGGCGAGTGGATCTGCCGCCCGCTGAACAACCCGGCAACCCTGCAATTCAACGCCTTCGCCGACACCGATCCGAAAGGTTTCGGTCTGGTGCAGACCGACCACGAATTCGCCAACTACCAGGACACTGTCGACTGGTACAGCAAGCGTCCGAGCCTGTGGGTAGAACCTACAACTGCGTGGGGCGAAGGCTCTATCGATCTGTTGGAAATTCCTACAACCGGCGAAACCCTCGACAACATCGTCGCGTTCTGGACGCCGAAGAAACCGGTGGCTGCCGGCGACTCGCTGAACTACGGCTACAAGCTCTACTGGAGCGCCTTGCCGCCGGTCGGCACGCCACTGGCGCGAGTGCATGCAACCCGTTCGGGCATGGGTGGATTCGTCGAAGGCTGGGCACCGGGGGAGCATTATCCGCCGGTCTGGGCCCGTCGTTTCGCCGTGGACTTCACCGGTGGCGGTCTGGATCGCCTGCCGCAGGGCACCGGGATCGAACCGGTGGTCACTTGCTCCAACGGCAAGGTGCAGGACTTCAGCGTGCTGGTGCTGGATGACATCAAGGGTTACCGGATCCTGTTCGACTGGTACCCGACCAACGACAGCGTGGAGCCGGTTGAGCTGCGTCTGTTCATCCGCACCAACGACCGCACATTGAGCGAGACCTGGTTGTACCAGTACTTCCCGCCGGCGCCGGACAAGCGCAAGTACCCTTGATGATTCTCTGGCGTCAGATCGGGCCTCATCGCTGGCAAGCCAGCTCCCACATGGATATCGATTTTGATCACAGAGTTTGTGTACAACCGAAACCTGTGGGAGCGAGCTTGCTCGCGATGGCGTCAGTCCAGGCGACAGTAAAAGTGGATATCGTGAGGTTCGAGTGCAAACAACTCGGGATCCGGTTGCTCCAGCAACCGGCAACCCTGGCGCTGGTAGAACTCCACGGTATTGCGCGACTCGGTCGCCGAGACATACAACGCCTCGGCGCCGACCTCCCGGCCATGCGCGCAAGCCAGAGCAAACAACCGCCCACCCAGCCCCTGCCCGCGCCAGGCGCGGCTGATGTGCAGGAACTTCAACTGCCGCATGTTCAGCCCCCGATTGTGAATAACCCGGTTATCCACAACCACTGCCGCCACCAACGTCCCGCCATCGAAAATCCCGTGTAGCCAACCGCCGTTGCGCCAGCACTTTTCCAATGCCCGCGAGTTCTCCTCAGCCTCCCCTTCGGGCCAGCCGCGCATGTCGAAACGCGCCGGATACAGAATCAACTCACCGTTTTCCACGCGATAGCACTCCTCGACCAGTTCACTGCGGTCGATCTGCGCCAGCAGTGGTAAGTCCAGTTCGGTCATCTCACGTTCGATCAACATTGCGGTCCATTCCTTTGCAATTTCGGACGGCAGACAAGAAAAAACCCGCCGGTTCAATGGCGGGTTTTATAGGCTTTGCGACAGGCCGGAATCAATCCCGCAGATCAGACTCGTGAATAGGCTGATCCCGATGGGTCGCCCGTTGATACTGCGCTGGCCATACCGCTTTGCGCCCGCCCAGGTCATCGTCGGCATGCAGCGGCCAGTACGGATCACGCAGCAGCTCACGGGCGAGGAAGATGATGTCGGCCTGACAGGTCCGCAAGATGTGCTCGGCTTGCGCAGGCTCGGTAATCATTCCCACAGTACCGGTGGCAATGCCTGACTCCTTGCGCACGCGTTCGGCGAAGCGTGTCTGATAACCCGGTCCCACGGGGATTTCGGCGTTGGCAGCCGTGCCACCGGAAGACACGTCAATCAGATCAACACCCAGAGCTTTCAGGCGTCGCGCCAGCTCCACGGTTTCATCCGGATTCCAGCCGTCCTCGACCCAATCGGTGGCCGACAGGCGCACAAACACCGGCAGTTCCTCCGGCCACACCGCGCGCACCGCCTCGGTCACTTGCAGCACCAGACGAATGCGGTTTTCGAATGAACCGCCGTACTGGTCGCGGCGCTGGTTGCTGAGCGGCGAGAGAAACTGATGCAACAGATAACCATGCGCCGCATGCACTTCGACCACACTGAAACCGGCTGCCAGAGCGCGTTTTGCCGCTGCGACGAAGTCCTGAATGACCTGGGCGATCTGACTCTCATCAAGTTGTTTGGGTTGAGTGTGTTGCGGGTCGAACGCAATCGGGGACGGCCCCACCGGCGTCCAGCCGCCGTCATCCGGTTTGACGCTGCCATGTTTGCCGATCCAAGGCCGATGGGTGCTGGCCTTGCGCCCGGCATGGGCCAGTTGAATGCCGGCCACTGCGCCCTGCGCGTTGATGAAACGGGTAATGCGTTGCAGCGGCTCGATCTGTTCGTCGTTCCACAGGCCCAGGTCTTCGGCGGTGATCCGCCCGTCGGCCGTGATCGCCGTGGCTTCGGTAAATACCAGGCCAGCGCCCCCCACGGCACGGCTGCCGAGGTGCACCAGATGCCAGTCGTTGGCCAGGCCATCGACGCTGGAGTACTGGCACATTGGCGATACGGCGATGCGGTTGGGCAGGGTCAGTTGGCGAAGGGTAAAGGGTTCAAGCAGCAGACTCATGGGGCACCTCTCAAATCAGTGGGCAGGCTCCAGGGTTCTGTTTGAAAAGTCGACGAGTGACAGGAAAAAGGTGCAGCACCCGCCCCCGCGGGCAAAAAATTCGACAAGACGTCACAAGGCCAATCAAGCAGTGCTTAGAGCCTAGTCGACATCCGGGGATGAGGGAGGGTTCAGAAATGAAACAGCACAATTGAAGACTCGTGCGCCCCTTCAGATAGGGGCGCAGTGACCTTTAGCGCGGTTCGATGTGGGCAATCATAAGCTGCACGGTTTCATTGCCGCGAAACTCGTTGAGATCGAGTTTGTAAGCCAGTTCGACCCATTTGATCGTCGGGTTCGGCCAGATATCACGATCAATGCCGAAGGCGATGCCATCGAGTTTCACCGAACCGCATTCGCTTTTCAGCACCACTTTCAGGTGCCGCTCGCCGACCACGCGCTGCTCGACCAACTGGAACACGCCGTGGAACAGCGGCTCCGGAAAATGCTGGCCCCAAGGCCCGGCATGACGCAGGGCACGAGCCAGTTCCAAATGAAACTCTTCAACAGCCAAGGTGCCATCCGACAGCAGACGCCCGGTCAGATCCTCTTCGCGAAGCTGCCTGCGCACTTCGGCGTCGAAGGCCTCGGCGAACAACGGAAAATTCTCCTGCGGCAAGGTCAGGCCAGCCGCCATCGCGTGGCCGCCGTACTTGCTGATCAGGTCCGGATGCTGCGCCGCCACCACGCTCAGCGCATCGCGAATATGAAAGCCCTGCACCGAGCGCCCCGAGCCCTTGAGCAGGCCGTCACCGGCATCGGCGAAGGCGATGGTCGGGCGGAAGTAACGCTCTTTCATCCGCGACGCCAGAATGCCGATGACACCCTGGTGCCATTCCGGATCGAACAGGCAAAGACCGAACGGCATCGACTCGACCGGCAAGTCCTTGAGCTGCGCCAGCGCCTCACGCTGCATGCCTTGCTCGATGGATTTACGATCTTGGTTCATGCCGTCCAGTTGCGCGGCCATTTCCCGGGCCAGCTCTGCATTTTGGGTCAGCAGGCACTCGATCCCGAGGCTCATGTCATCCAGCCGCCCCGCCGCGTTCAGGCGCGGGCCGACGATGAAACCGAGATCGGTTGAAGTGATGCGCGAAGCTTCACGCTTGGCCACTTCCAGGATCGCCTTGATCCCCGGCCGCGCGCGTCCGGCGCGAATTCGTTCCAGGCCCTGGTGCACCAGAATCCGGTTGTTGGCATCCAGCGGCACCACGTCGGCAACGCTGCCCAGCGCCACCAGATCCAGCAGTTCGCCGATGTTCGGTTGCGGCTTGCTCTCGTACCAGCCGAGGCTGCGCAGGCGCGCGCGCAAGGCCATCAACACGTAGAAAATCACCCCGACCCCGGCCAGCGCCTTGCTCGGGAACTCGCAGCCAGGCTGGTTCGGATTGACCAGCGCATCGGCCTGCGGCAGTTCATCGCCGGGCAAGTGGTGGTCGGTGATCAAGACCTTGAGGCCGTGACGCTTCGCAGCCGCCACACCTTCGACGCTCGAAATACCGTTGTCGACGGTGATCAACAGTTGCGGTTCGCGGGTCATTGCGACTTCAACGATTTCCGGGGTCAGGCCATAGCCGTATTCAAAGCGGTTCGGCACCAGATAATCGACATGCGCCGCGCCCAGCAGGCGCAAACCGAGCACGCCCACGGTGCTGGCCGTCGCGCCGTCGGCGTCGAAGTCGCCGACGATCAGGATCCGCTGACGCTGCTCCAGCGCCGTCACCAGCAGATCCACCGCCGCATCGATCCCTTTGAGTTTCTGGAACGGAATCAGCCGCGCCAGGCTCTTGTCCAGCTCCGCCTCGGACTGCACACCCCGCGCCGCGTACAGGCGGGTCAGCAACGGTGGCAGGTCACCGAGAAACGGCAGAGTGGCGGGCAACGGGCGAGGATCGATACGCATGGGGTGACAGGAGCTTCTCTTGGGTACGTGGGATTTTTCGGGAGTAGCGCGGAATTAGCCGCGCTCGCCTTGCAGCCAGCTGAGCTGGACTTCGTGCTGACCACGGTCGTCGGTGACGAAGATCGTGCCTTCGCTGATCATCACGTCCCACTTGATGACGCGGGGCATGTCCTTGGCCAGGGTTTCCAGCACTTCCTGAGGGACCGCGGCGATGTTGACGTTTTTCAGGTTTTTGATCGCCGGGATCACCTTGCCTTCCCAGACGCGCAGGCTGCCGTAGGCCAGCAGGCTGGTGCGTTCGGTGCGACGGGAGCACCAGGTCAGGCGATCAGCGTCCGGCTGACCGACTTCGATCCAGTGCAGGACACGATCATCCAGGCTCTTTTCCCACAGCGCAGGTTCGTCCACGTCCGACAGACCTCGACCGAACGACAGGTGCTCGTTGTACCAGAGCGCGTAAGCCAGCAGGCGCACGGTCATGCGTTCTTCGGTTTCCGAAGGGTGGCGGGCGATGGTCTGCTTCACGTTCTCGTAGACGCTGCGGTCGAGATCGGTGAGGTTCAGTTCGAATTTGTAGGTGGTGGACGGCTGGGCCATGAACGGGCTTCTTGATACGAGGAAAGTCGGCAAGTCTAACCGATGCCGTAGGCAATCCACGAATTGATGGCGATCAACCTTGCGCGACTGACGGCCGGCTATGTTAAAACGCTGTATCCGTTCAGCCTTGTCCTACAGGATCTCGCATGCCGTTCGCCAACAAACCGCTCAGCGGTCTGAAAGTCATCGAATTGGGTACCTTGATTGCCGGACCGTTTGCCTCGCGCATTTGCGGCGAGTTCGGTGCCGAAGTGATCAAGATCGAATCGCCGGACGGCGGCGATCCGCTGCGCAAGTGGCGCAAACTGTATGAAGGTACTTCGTTGTGGTGGTTCGTCCAGGCCCGTAACAAAAAGTCCCTGACGCTGAACCTGAAACACCCAGAAGGTCTGGCGATCCTGAAAAAACTGCTGGGTGAAGCCGACATCCTGATCGAGAACTTCCGCCCCGGCGTCCTGGAAAAACTCGGCCTGAGCTGGGAAACCCTGCACGCGCTCAACCCCAAACTGGTGATGGTGCGTCTTTCAGGCTTCGGCCAGACCGGGCCGATGAAAGATCAGCCAGGTTTCGGTGCGGTCGGCGAATCCATGGGCGGCCTGCGCTACATCACCGGTTTCGAAGACCGGCCGCCGGTACGCACCGGAATCTCCATCGGCGATTCGATTGCCGCCCTGTGGGGCGTGATCGGCGCGTTGATGGCTTTGCGTCATCGCGAGGTCAACGGCGGCCTCGGCCAGGTCGTTGATGTGGCGTTGTACGAGGCAATCTTCGCGATGATGGAAAGCATGGTGCCGGAGTTCGACGTGTTCGGATTCATTCGCGAACGCACCGGCAACATCATGCCGGGCATCACGCCTTCGTCTATCCACACCAGCGCCGACGGCAAACACGTGCAGATCGGCGCCAACGGCGATGCGATCTTCAAGCGTTTCATGCTGATCATCGGCCGCGAAGATTTGGCCAATGACCCGGCGCTGGCCAGCAATGACGGGCGCGACAGTCGCCGTGACGAGTTGTACGGGGTGATCGATCGATGGGTCAATTCGTTGCCGCTGCAAACCGTGCTCGATCTGCTGAACCAGGCAGAAGTCCCGGCCAGCCGGATCTTCAGCGCCGAAGACATGTTCAACGATCCGCAGTACCTGGCCCGGGAAATGTTCCTGCACGCCAAACTGCCGGACGGTAAACCTTTCAAGATGCCGGGCATCGTGCCGAAACTCTCTGATACACCCGGCACGTCCGAATGGGTCGGACCGCAGCTCGGTGAACACAATGCGCAGGTACTCCACGATCTTGGCTACGACGAGAAGCAGATCGCCCGGCTGCGCGAAGACGGAGCCATCTGAGCTGAAACTCCGACAGGCCCCAGCCTCCAACCGCGCCCACCACTGGTGGACGTGGCGGCTGTTCGGCCTGCTTTTTCTGCTGGTGCTGCCAGCCTGGGCGCAGGCTAAACCGACGCTGATCTGGCTGCTGCGCGACCTGCCCCCGCTGACCATTTTCGAAGGCCCGAAAAAAGGCCAGGGCGTCATCGATCAACTGATGCCGATGCTGATTGCCGGCATGCCGCAATATGAACACACCTTGATGCGGGTCAACCGCGCCCGCGGCATCCAGATGCTCCATGAACACCCGTTTGCCTGTGATCCTTCGCTGATCTGGAACAAGGAACGCGCGCAGTGGATTGCGTTCTCCATCCCCGCGTTTCGGGCGGTCAGCAATGGCCTCGTGGTTCGTCAGAAAGATCGCGAGGTGCTGGCGCCGTTCATTTCCGACGGTGAAGTCGATCTATCCGCATTCCTGGCCAACAGCGACAAGAAAGTCGGCGTGGTAGCCGAGCGCAGTTATGGTGAATACATCGACGGCCTGCTCCGACAGGCCCCAAGCGGCGCGCTGACACCGCATTACGGGAATGACGCGTTAAGCAGTCTGCTGTCGATGCAGCGGCTCGGCCGGTTGCAGGTGGTGATGGGTTACTGGCCGGAAATCCGTTATCAGGCCCGCCAGGCACAGATCGCTGAAGATGAGCTGGAGTTTTTCCCCATTCGCGGGTCAGGCAAGTACATTTCGGGCCACGTCGGCTGCACCGACACCACTCAGGGCCGGCAGGCAATCAGTGAAATCGATCAACTATTGCGCACCCTGCCCCACGAACATCTCGACCAGCTCTATGCCGACTGGCTGGACCCTGAAATGCGTCAGGACTATCTGGAGCAGGCGCGGATTTTCTTCCAGCAGCAGTCCGCGCGGTAAATCCCGGACAAAAGAAACCCCGAGAAGTGGGGAGACGACTCGGGGTTAAACGTGGTCTGTATCAAAGACCCGTAGCAGCAAGCGACAAGCACCGGAGCACAATGCTTGATCCTGCTGTTATGGGGTCTGACTGACCTGGGTGCAGGAAGGTTCCCACAAAAGACAAATCAGTTTAGAGACCGGGGTGCTTGTCGCGAGCAGCGTTGCGCAAAGCAGCGATTACACACGGCTCCAGCCGGCCTTCAGCGATCAGGATGTCGCGATGCAAACCATCGACCACATCCGTCAGTTGGCGCTTGTCGCTCAATTGCGCCCGATT
Source organism: Pseudomonas sp. HS6 (assembly GCF_023375815.1). Classification (NCBI taxonomy): domain Bacteria; kingdom Pseudomonadati; phylum Pseudomonadota; class Gammaproteobacteria; order Pseudomonadales; family Pseudomonadaceae; genus Pseudomonas; species Pseudomonas sp. HS6. The sequence continues at coordinate 447,096 of NZ_CP067412.1, forward strand.
GAATTCGCGCTCCACCATGATGGCGCCACTGCCGTTCTTCAGTGTCACCAGGCATTCACCCTGCAAACCGCGAGGGGTCAGCGTTACTTGATACGGGCTCAGAGCCTCACCGAGCAATAGACTGATACTTTCCATCTCGATCTCCACTCAATAGTCCGAAAACACAGTGCCTGGGGCGTGTCCACAGTAAATGACCACCGGCCCGAGAAGAAAGTTCTGCATGCCGGCGGCCTCTCCCGGAGCGTCACCGACCTATCGGAGCATGCATGGCGAAGATGACAGAAAAATAACCAATGGCATCAGGCAGTGACCGGACGTCGGGGTAGCGACAGATAGCTGTCGAGCAAATTGCGCATCAGTACCGCCGAAACCGGTGTGTGCAGACGCCCCAGGAGCTTGATCCCGTCATCGCCGAACAAAGGCTCCAGGTCGGCCTGTATGCTGGGCGCCACCACCCCCAACAGAATCAGCGCTCGCGCCTCTTGCCGGGTCACCAGATGCCTGATCAGCGCCACCCCCTCGCCGCCCCTGAGCAGAGGATTGCAGATAGCGATATCGACTGTCCCTCGATGCCCCAGCGAACGCTTTGCCGCCTTCAGCGAGGGGGCGGTCAACACGTCATAGATCCCGATGGCATTGAGCATCTGATGCAACGCCATCAACTGGAACGGGTTGGGTTCGAGAAGCAGAATTTTGAGCGAGCGCATTGGACGACCTCTTGAACGACAATCGCGGTTTCTCGCCGCAGTGGTTTGTCACTCTAGGGCCGTCGTCCTAAGCTTCCCATCAGAAAAGTAGTCACGTTTTATAGGACATTTCCCATCTTCACGGCAGACACCGGCATCCGTGCTCCATCCGCCTCTGGGTAATATCCGTCCAGCCCCCCAGAAGACCGCGCAATTTCCCATCGACACCATAAAAAGGCACCGTCCACTGATAGATGTGTCGAGAGCCACCCTTGAACAGCAGTTGCCGTTTGCTGAAACGCGTCTTGCGGGTGCGCAGTTGCACCATGAATTCATCATGCAGCATCAACGCTGTGGCTTGTGGAAGTACATCGAGTTCATGCAGCACCCGTCCTTGCACCTGCTCGAGACGCACACCGAGCGCCTCTTCATAACTGCGGTTACACAGAATCAACCGTCCCTGCAGATCACGAACGAACACCGGGTCTGGCATGGCATCGATCAACGCACGCTGAAAGGCCAATTGGTCACCCAAGTCTTTTTCGGCCTCCCGACGCTGTTTTATCTCGGTTGCCAGCCGGCGATTCCAAAGCAACGAAAGCAGGCCGAACACTCCGAGCACTCCCATTCCCCAGCACCCCCACGTGATCACCCGTGCACCGATTGACGGTGCAGGCGTCGGTGAAATGCCATCCAGCCACTTCAGGCGCATGGCGCGCAATTCGGCTGCAGGGAAGGCCCCCAAGGCCTTGTTGAGAATGCTCAGCAACTCAGGCAAGCCTTTGCGCACCGCCAGATGATCCGCCTCCCACTTGCCCTCCACCAGACCACCGACCTTGAGCAGGCCCGACGGAAACAACTGCGCACCGATTTCGTTTTCAATCGTGGCATAAGCCTCGCCACTCTCAACAAGCGCACGGGCCTCGGCGTAGGTCTTGACCGAACGTATCTGGATCAAAGGGTGATCGCGCCGGATTCCATCCTCCAGCGCATGCCTGGCAGGCAGCACCAGAATCCGCGTGTCCAGTTCTTCAAGCGACTGCACCGCCGGCGCACTTGCGCGCCCGACGAACACCCAGCCCGCACCGCCGAAAGCGTGGCTGAAATCAAGGAACTGCTTGCGTTCCTCGTTCATGGCCAGCGTCGTACTGATATCGGCGACGCCGCTTTCGAGTCGCTCCAGCATGTGGTTGGTGGAGAACGACTCCTGATGCACGAACTGCAAACCGGTCATGGCGCTGATGTGATTGAGCACATCGTTGTTCAAGCCGCTCCAATGGCCGTGTTCATCCTGGAACAAATACAAAGGATATTGCACCGAGGCAACCGTCACCTTGGGGTTATCTCGAATCCACTGACGTTCCTGTGCTTCCAGCTCGATGGGCTGGATGTTCAACTCCGCCCCTTCTGAATGCATCGTCAGATGGGCCGCTTCGGCCCATGGCAGGAATCCCGACAGGCCCAACAAAAACAACCAGCGCAGCGCTGGCTTCAATCCTGAATAAAACCGCATTGCCACATCCTTCGTCATCGACTCGCCCGTCCTTCATGGGCGAAACACGCGCAGTGTGGCATGCAAAAACAAGAAAGCCCGTCAGGAGACGGGCTTCAAAATGTGACAACTTTCAGGGCTTAAAGCGGCTTGCCACGGTTGCCATGCTGGCTGACAAAGGCTTGCACGGCTTTCAGCTCGTTTGCCAGAACTGTGCAGCGCTCTTCTCTCTCAAACAAATCAGAAAGATGTGCAGGTAGTTCGAGAGCTTTTCCTACACCGGCTTTTTCCACGGCATCCGGGAATTTGACCGGATGCGCGGTGCCCAGGATCACCATCGGGATGTCCAGGCTGCGACGGCATTCACGGGCGGCTTTCACGCCGATGGCCGTGTGCGGATCGAGCACCTCACCGGTCTGCTCGAAGACTTCGGCGATGGTTTCGCAGGTTTGCGCATCGTCCACCGCCAGCGAGTCGAACAATTTGCGCGCTTCGGTCCAGCGTTCCTGTTCGACGCTGAAACCGCCGCCCTGTTTGAACGAGTCCATCAGACCGGCAATCGCCGCGCCGTTGCGACCGTGCAGATCGAACAGCAGGCGTTCAAAGTTCGACGAAACCATGATGTCCATCGATGGCGACAGCGTGGCGTGCAGGGTTTCCTTGACGTACTGGTTGCCGCTCATGAAGCGGTGCAGGATGTCGTTGCGGTTGGTGGCGACGATCAACTGGTTGATCGGCAGGCCCATGTTGCGCGCCAGGTAACCGGCGAAGATGTCGCCGAAGTTGCCGGTCGGCACCGAGAACGACACCGAACGCGCCGGGCCGCCCAGTTGCAGGGCTGCGTGGAAGTAGTAGACGATCTGGGCCATGATCCGCGCCCAGTTGATCGAGTTCACCGCCACCAGGCGAGTGCCCTTGAGGAAGCTCTGGTCGGCGAAGCTGGCCTTGACCATTTCCTGGCAGTCGTCGAAGTTGCCTTCGATGGCGATGTTGTGGATGTTCTCACCGAGGATGGTGGTCATCTGCCGACGCTGCACTTCGGACACACGGTTGTGCGGGTGCAGGATGAAGATGTCGACGTTCTCGCAATGCTTGCAGCCTTCGATGGCAGCCGAACCGGTGTCACCGGAGGTGGCTCCGACGATCACCACGCGCTCGCCGCGCTTTTCCAGCACGTAGTCGAGCAAACGGCCGAGCAGTTGCAGGGCGAAGTCCTTGAACGCCAGAGTCGGGCCGTGGAACAACTCCAGCACCCATTCATTACCGTTCAGTTGACGCAGCGGCGCAACGGCGCTGTGCGAGAACACGCCGTAGGTTTCTTCAAGAATCTTTTTGAAGTCCGCATCCGGGATGCTGCCGGTCACGAACGGGCGCATCACCCGGAAGGCCAGCTCGTGATACGGCAGGCCGGCCCAGGAAGCGATTTCTTCCTGGGTGAAACGTGGCAGGTTTTCCGGGACGTACAGACCGCCGTCGGTGGCGAGACCAGCCAGCAGGACGTCTTCGAAATTCAGGGCCGGTGCCTGGCCGCGGGTACTGATGTAACGCATAGGGGCAAACCTTCGGTTTGGGCTTCAAGCTTCAAGCCTCAAGCTGCAAGTGAAAAGCGCTCAGGCTTTTACTTGCAGCTTGCAACTCGCAGCTTGCCGCTGCTTCTGTTTAGTTCAAGTGCTCGACGCGGATCCGCACGACCGGACCCACCACGCCCGCCAGGGCTTCGAGGGCGGCGATCGCATCGTTGATGTGCTGTTCCAGCACGCGGTGGGTCAGCAGGATCATCGGCACCAGGCCGTCGTGTTCCTCGACTTCCTTCTGCATGATCGACTCGATGTTGATGCCGCGCTCCGAGAGGATGCTCGCCACCTGAGCGAGTACGCCAGGATGGTCCTTGGCCTGAATGCGCAGGTAGTAGGCACTTTCGCAGGCTTCGATCGGCAGGATCGGATGGGCCGACAGCGAGTCCGGCTGGAAGGCCAGGTGCGGCACGCGGTTTTCCGGGTCGGAGGTCATGGCGCGAACCACGTCCACCAGGTCCGCGATCACCGACGAAGCGGTCGGCTCCATGCCGGCGCCAGCGCCGTAGAACAGGGTCGAACCGGCAGCGTCACCGTTGACCATCACCGCGTTCATCACGCCGTTGACGTTGGCGATCAGGCGATCGGCCGGGATCAGCGTCGGGTGTACGCGCAGCTCGATACCGGTAGCGGTGCTGCGTGCAACGCCCAGGTGCTTGATGCGGTAGCCCAGCGCTTCGGCGTAGTTCACGTCGGCGGTGGTCAGCTTGGTGATGCCTTCGGTGTAAGCCTTGTCGAACTGCAGCGGAATACCGAATGCGATCGAGGCGAGAATCGTCAGCTTGTGCGCCGCATCGATGCCTTCGACGTCAAAAGTCGGATCAGCTTCGGCGTAGCCCAGCGCTTGCGCCTCAGCCAGCACGTCTTCGAAGGTGCGACCCTTCTCGCGCATTTCGGTGAGGATGAAGTTGCCGGTGCCGTTGATGATCCCGGCGACCCAGTTGATACGGTTGGCGGACAGGCCTTCGCGGATCGCCTTGATCACCGGAATGCCACCGGCTACCGCCGCTTCGAATGCCACGATCACGCCTTTCTCGCGTGCCTTGGCGAATATTTCATTACCGTGAACGGCAATCAGAGCTTTGTTCGCGGTGACCACATGCTTGCCATTCTCGATGGCCTTGAGTACCAGCTCACGGGCAACGGTGTAGCCGCCCATCAGCTCTATGACGATGTCAATCTCAGGGTTCGTGGCCACTTCGAAGACATCGTTGGTAATCGCAATACCGGTCGTCTGGAACTGAGGCTTTGGCGTGCGCATGGCAATTTGTGCCACTTCGATTCCACGCCCGGCACGACGAGCAATTTCCTCGGCGTTGCGCTGAAGTACGTTGAAGGTACCGCCACCGACGGTCCCTAACCCACAGATGCCTACTTTGACCGGTTTCACTGTGAACTCCCCATAAAACGGCCGACGCGAGGCCGGCCGTGAAAACAACCGCATAATCGCGGCTCTCTATTGATGGCCCGGCCGTGTTGCCGCCGGACCACGCTCGTCAGCGCCTGAGCGTGACGATGCGAATTACTTCGCGCCCAGTGCCAGTTTGGCGACTTGTGGCGCAGGCTGGTAGCCCGGAATCACTTGTCCGTCAGCCAAAACGATGGCCGGCGTGCCGTTCACACCGATCGACTGACCGAGGGCGAATTGTTTGGAAACCGGGTTCTCGCACTTGGCAGCCTTGATTTCCTTGCCATCGACCATTTTGTCCATGGCGGCTTTCTTGTCTTTCGAGCACCACACGGCTTGCAGTTGCTCATCACCCGGCGAGCCCAGGCCCTGACGCGGGAACGCCACGTAACGCACTTCGATACCGCGCTTGTTCAGCTCCGGCACTTCGGCATGCAGCTTGTGGCAGTACGGGCACGTGGTGTCGGTGAACACGGTGATGTGCGACTTGGTCTCGCCCACAGCCGGGTAAACCACGGTCTCGGCTACCGGGATCGCATTGATCAGTTTGGAAATGCCCAGGCGCTCGGTCTTCTCGGTCAGGTTGACCGGTTTGCCGTCCTTGAGCTGGAACATGTAGCCCTGAACGATGTACTGGCCGTCAGCGCTGGCGTAGAGCACGCGGCTGCCCTTGAGCTTGACTTCGTACAGGCCCGGCAGCGGGCTGGCGGTGATGGTGTCCACCGGCACGTCGAGCTGGAGGTTTTCCAGGCTCTGGCGGATGGCTTTGTCGGCCGCATCATCGGCGACGGCAAAAGTACTGACCAACGCAATGGCTGCGGCGGCGAAAATCTGGGTCAGACGCATGAGAACTCCTGAAGGCGGACAAATGGAACGATCAGAACGCCCGTGCCGGAACACCGGGTCATAACCGTCCATCGTGCAAACCGGCAAAGCCTACCACATAAGGTTCGCGTGACCGAATGCGCCTGTCGCAAGACGGACTGCGCTCAGCCTCGAGGGTGATGTTTGGCATGCAAATCCTGCAACCGCGCCCGGGCGACGTGAGTGTAGATCTGCGTGGTCGACAGGTCGCTGTGACCCAACAGCATCTGCACCACCCGCAAGTCGGCGCCATGGTTGAGCAGGTGCGTGGCAAAGGCGTGACGCAGCGTGTGGGGCGACAGCGACTTGCCGATACCGGCAACCTTGGCCTGGTGTTTGATGCGGTGCCAAAAGGTCTGGCGGGTCATCTGCTCGCCGCGCTGGCTGGGAAACAGCACATCGCTGGGACGCCCGCCCAGCAGCTCGCCGCGACCATCGCGCAAGTAACGTTCGACCCAGACAATCGCTTCCTCGCCCATCGGCACCAGCCGTTCCTTGCTGCCCTTGCCCATCACCCGCAACACGCCCTGACGCAGATTGACCTGCTCCAGGGTCAGGCTGATCAGCTCGGTTACCCGCAAGCCGCAGGCGTAAAGGACTTCAAGCATGGCGCGGTCACGCTGGCCGATGGCTTCACTCAAGTCTGGAGCCTTCAGCAGCGCTTCAACGTCGGCTTCCGACAAGGATTTGGGCAGCGGCCGACCCAGTTGCGGCATGTCGATGCGCAGGGTTGGGTCGACCGAGATCAGTTTTTCCCGCAACAGGTAGCGATAAAAGCCCCGCACACCCGAGAGAAATCGCGCGGTGGAACGGGGTTTGTAGTTCTGCTCCAGACGCCAGGCCAGGTGATCGAGGATCAACTCCCGACCGGCATTGATCAGCTCGAGATTTTTCTCCTGCAACCAGCCGTGGAACAGAGCGAGATCACTGCGATAGGCGTCGCGGGTGTTGTCGGACAGGCCCTTCTCAAGCCATAAAGCGTCGAGGAATTGGTCAATCAGCGGATGGTCGATGGCGGGCATAAAAGCTCAGGCAAGGCAGAGATGGCGGACAGTCTTTCACAGCCCGCCCGCTCACGGAATCATCAGGCGGCAAAACCAGGCAGCACAGGCACCGGACGTTTGTCATCATCGATGGCAACGAAGCTGAACTGCCCATGGATGGCTTTCTCGCGACCGTCGCAGCTCATGCTTTCGACAAACACTTCCACCTCGACCTTGAGGCTGGTGTTGCCGACCTTGATCACCCGCCCCACCAGTTCGACGATGGAACCTGCCGGGATCGCGTGATTGAAGTCGATACGGTCGGTCGACACGGTCACCAGCGGCAAACGACAGAAGCGGGTGGCGGTGATGAACGACACTTCGTCCATCCAGGCCAGCGCCGTGCCGCCGAACAGGGTGTTGTGATGGTTGGTGGTCGGCGGGAAGACCGCCTTGGTCACGCGGGTCACCGAGAGTTCGGTGCGGCGTTCGATTTCTTGCTCACGAGATGTCATGGATACGGCCTGAAGCAATGGTGCTGTGGATAAATTGCGGGCAACAAAAAAGCAGCCCGTAGGCTGCTTTTTTCTGCATCGGAAGCTGGACTTAAGCCAGTTTTTCCTTGATGCGAGCTGCTTTACCCGACAGGTCGCGCAGGTAGTACAGCTTGGCTTTACGTACGTCACCGCGACGTTTAACAGCCATGCTGTCGATCTGCGGGGAGTAGGTCTGGAAAGTACGTTCTACGCCAACACCGTTGGAGATTTTACGAACGGTGAACGCACTGTTCACGCCGCGGTTACGCTTGGCGATTACAACGCCTTCGAACGCTTGCAGACGGGAACGATCGCCTTCCTTCACTTTCACCTGAACGACAATGGTGTCGCCCGGGGCAAAGGTAGGGATTTCTTTGGTCATCTGCTCTGCTTCGAGTGCAAGGATGATTTTGTTGGTCATGCTGTGCTCCTAAGGTAAATCGTCGGATTTACCATCGATACGTTGTTAACTATCGTCCCGCTCGCGGATGTATTCCTCGAGCAGCTTCTTCTCTTCTCCAGAAAGCGAGCGGCTTTCCAGAAGATCGGCGCGTCGTTCATAGGTCCGACCAAGGGACTGCTGTAAACGCCAACGCCGGATGTGCGCGTGGTTGCCACTCAGCAACACGTCGGGTACACGCTGATCCGCATACACCTCAGGTCGGGTGTAGTGCGGGCAATCCAGCAGACCATCCGTAAAGGAATCTTCCTCGGCGGAGTCCGCATGCCCTAAAGCTCCAGGCAGCAGTCGTGTAACCGCATCGATCAGGACCATGGCCGGCAGCTCGCCGCCAGACAGTACATAGTCGCCAATCGACCACTCTTCATCGACATGAGCTTCAATAAAACGCTCGTCAATGCCTTCATAGCGACCGGCAATCAGGATCAATGCATCCGATTTCGCCAGTTCGCGTACCGCCGACTGAGTCAGTTGACGGCCTTGGGGGGACAGGTAAATCACCTTCGCCGCCTCCCCGGCTGCTGCCTTGGCCTGAACCAGAGCATCTTCCAGGGGCTTGATCTTCATCACCATGCCCGGACCACCGCCAAACGGGCGATCGTCCACAGTGTGATGCCGATCCGTCGTGTAATCCCGCGGATTCCAACAGGTCAGCTGCAAGAGCCCCTGTTTGACCGCACGACTGGTGATGCCGTAGTCGCCGATGGCGGAAAACATCTCGGGAAACAAACTGATCACTTCTACGCGCAAGTTAGCCACGCTTAGAAGTCCGCGTCCCAATCCACCTTCATCTCGCCCGCTGCCAGGTCGACTGCCAACACGCATTGCTCCGTATAGGGCAACAGGCGTTCGCGATCATCCAGGCTGCCAGCGCAAGGCTTGACTACCATTACATCATTGGCGCCGGTTTCCAGAAGATGATCGATCTTCCCGAGCAATTGCCCAAGTGTGTCGATGACCTTCAGACCTTCCAGCTGGTACCAGTAGTACTCGCCTTCGGTCAATTCAGCGAACAGGTTGCGCGGCACGCAGATCTCGTAACCGGCCAGAAGACGAGCTTCTTCACGATCATCAAGACCCTTGAGCTTTGCGACCAGGAACTTGTCGCTCCCGCGTCCACTGACCAGCTCGACCTGTTTGACATTGCCTTCGCGCTTGAGCGTCCAGGTTTTGTACTGCAACAGGTTTTCAGTCGGATCAGTAAAGGAATAAACCTTCACTTCGCCGCGAACGCCGTGAACAGAATAAATTTTGCCAATAACGATCAAATCATCGGCAACAGCAGGCGTCGCGTTCATATTGCTCAGGCCGCAGCCTTAGCCGATTCCTTCAGCAACTGAGCAACACGCTCAGAAGGCTGTGCACCAACGCTCAGCCAGTAGGCAACGCGCTCTTGGTTCACGGACAGACGGATTTCCTGACCACGGGCAACAGGGTTGAAGAAACCAACCTGTTCTTTGTGGGAACCGTCACGCGGGTTGCGGGAGTCGGTTACGGTCAGGTGGTAAAACGGGCGCTTTTTGGAGCCGCCAAGGGCAAGACGGATTGTTAGCATGTGAACATCGTTCCTGTAGTCGGTGCTGCAAATCTAAATGCACAGCGGGCATGGGTGCCCGAAAGGCCGCATATTCTAAGGAATATCCGGACTTTTGCAAATGACTTTTTCCGGCGCCTATGGCATGCCGTGCAGATTTGCATATAGGGCCATCGTTTAGAACGGCCGGTCAGCTCCCGCCGAGTGCGGGTTTGCTGTTGATCCCGCGTCCTTGCGGGGCCTGCGCCGGTACGACGACCGGCGAGATTCTAGTGTCCCATCTCACCCATTTCGCTCACTTTTGGCGAGTGACTGATGCCCTCAAGCAAGGCGCCGCGACGAGTCATAGCCCGCTATGGCGAGGAGCGGCAACGCAGCATGAGGGCATCAGACGCCGCCACAAGTGAGCAGAATGGGTGAGACGGGACACCTTACATTTTCGGCATGCCGCCGCCGGGCAACATACCGCCCATGCCGCGCATCATTTTCGCCATTCCGCCCTTGGCGGAGAATTTCTTCATCATCTTCTGCATCTGCTTGTGCTGCTTGATCAAGCGACCGATGTCCTGCACCTGGGTGCCGGAACCCATGGCGATCCGACGCTTGCGCGAACCGCTGATCAGCTCAGGGTCGCGGCGCTCGGCCGGGGTCATGGAGTTGATGATGGCTTCCATCTGTTTGAACTGCTTCTCTGCGGCGTTCTGGGCATTGCCCATCTGCGACAGGTTCACACCACCGATGCTCGGCAGTTTGTCCATGAGGCCGCCGAGGCCGCCCATGTTCTTCATCTGTTGCAACTGATCGCGGAAGTCTTCGAGGTCGAAGCCCTTGCCCTTCTTCAGCTTCTTGGCCAGCTTGTCGGCCTTGTCCTTGTCGAGGGTCGCTTCAGCCTGTTCGATCAGGCTGAGCACGTCGCCCATGCCGAGGATCCGAGAAGCGATTCGCTCCGGGTGGAACGGCTCAAGGGCTTCGGTCTTCTCGCCCATACCGATGAACTTGATCGGCTTGCCGGTGATGGCACGAACGGACAGCGCGGCACCGCCACGGGCGTCACCGTCGACCTTGGTCAGGATCACACCGGTCAGTGGCAGTGCATCGCCGAAGGCCTTGGCCGTGTTGGCGGCGTCCTGGCCGGTCATGGCGTCGACCACGAACAGGGTTTCGACCGGGTTGATCGCGGCGTGCAGCGCCTTGATCTCGCCCATCATCTCTTCATCGATGTGCAGACGACCGGCGGTATCGACGATGACCACGTCGATGAATTTCAGTTTTGCTTCTTTAATAGCCGCGTTGGCGATGTCGACCGGCTTCTGGCTCAGGTCGGACGGGAAGAACGTCACGCCGATGTCGTTGGCCAGGGTTTCCAGCTGTTTAATAGCCGCAGGACGATAGACGTCCGCCGACACGACCATGACCGACTTCTTCTTGCGCTCTTTAAGGAAGCGCGCCAGCTTGCCGGCGGTAGTGGTTTTACCGGCACCCTGCAGACCGGCCATCAGTACGACGGCTGGCGGCACGGCACTCAGGTTCAAATCTTCGTTGGCCGCGCCCATCAGACTTTCGAGTTCGGCCTGGACGATCTTCACGAACGCCTGGCCCGGCGTCAGGCTGCGCGACACCTCAGTGCCGACAGCACGCTCCTTGACCGAATTGACGAAGTCCTTGACCACCAGCAGGGCGACGTCGGCTTCGAGCAACGCCATGCGCACTTCGCGCAGGGTGTCTTTGATGTTGTCTTCGGTCAGCTTCGCCTTGCCGGTGACATGGCGCAGCGTCTGCGAGAGACGGTCGGTTAAGTTTTCAAACATTGCGCGATCCTTTCAGGCCCTGTGTAGACCGGGATAATGGCGGCCCAGACCGGAATCAACATGTGCTCGGCGAGCCTGCGGCGTGGGCAGGTCGCGGATTATAGCGAAGACTGCGTCTGGCGGACACCTCGCTGTCAGCTTGCCGGTCTTTCGTGCCATGGCGGTTCTATGCCAAACTCAGCGCCTTTCGGGCTTGCCTAACAGGATTTATGCTCCCCTTGTCACCGAGTTTGCTGACCACCCTCGCCGCCGCTCTTCTATATGCCGCTGCGACCCTCTATCAGGGCACCCGCCTGGCCACTGGCGCCAAGGCCAACAAGCGCCTGCTGGTCACGCTCGGCGTGCTCGCCGTGCTGGCCCACAGCGCCAGCCTGCTGACTCACCTTCTGACGCCGATCGGTCTGGGTCTGGACTTCTTCAGTGCCTCGAGCCTGATTGCCGCGGCAGTCATTGCCCTGACCCTATTGGCCTGTTCGCGGATTCCGGTGGAAAACCTGCTGGTCCTGCTGTTCCCGCTGGGTGCGATCACTGTTTTGCTGGCACAGTTCGCGCCGACCGGCACCGTGCAGATCATCGACGAAGAGCCGGGCATCCTCGCGCATATCCTGCTGTCGATTCTCGCCTACGGCATGTTCACCATCGCCGTGTTCCAGGCGTTGTTGCTGCTGGTGCAGGATCACCAGCTCAAGAACAAGCACCCGTCCGGGCTGATCAAGAACTTCCCGCCACTGCAAACCATGGAAAGCCTGCTGTTCGGCTTCCTCTGGGCCGGCTGGACGCTGCTGTCGCTGTCGCTGATTTCCGGCTGGCTGTTCGTCGAGAACCTGTTTGCCCAGCACCTTGTGCACAAGACCCTGCTGGCCTGCCTGGCCTGGGTCGTGTTCAGCGTGCTGTTGTGGGGCCGCAACCGCCTGGGCTGGCGCGGCCACAAAGCGATCCGCTGGACCCTCGCCGGTTTCTGCCTGCTGATGTTGGCGTATTTCGGCAGCAAACTGGTCCGCGAATACATCCTGCACATCTGACGGGCGGCATAAATGGACGGTTTGCCCATAGGGCCAATGCTCGCGGTTTTTGTCCTCCTGATCCTCTGGTCGGGGTTGTTTACCGCCATCGAAGTGGCGCAACAGCATCTGCTGGCGCAACGCACCGCGTCTCGCGCCAGTGACAAACCATTGGCGAAGCTCAGCTTCCCGCTCGACAGCCTGATTCTGTGCAACACCCTGTGCCGCGCCCTAGCCGTGGTGCTTGCCACGCTACTGGCGATTTTCCTCTGTGAAGAAAACGGTCCCTGGGCAGCCTGCCTTGGCGCCACCGCCGTATTGCTGGTGTTTGCCGACTATTTTCCACGCACCCTCGCCCAACGTTATCCGGACGCCGTGCTGTCATTCGGCAATACGCTACTGGCTGTGCCGCTGAAAGTGATCTATCCGCTCGCATGGCTGCTGAGCAGCACCAGTGGTTTGCTGTTGCGTCCGCTGGTGCGCAAGCCTCAGGTCGTGCAGCAGAGCGAAGACGACGTCCCCGCCGATCGCCATGACGACCCGGAGCACTCGTCTCGCCCGCACCCGGTTTCCGGCATCCATGCGCTGGACAACATCACGGTCAACGACATCCTGGTGCCCCGCAGTGACGTCGACGGCATCAATCTCGATGACCCGATCGAAGAGATCATCGAGCAATTGCGCCACAACAAGCGCACGCGCCTGCCGGTTTTCCACAGCGACATCAACCAGGTCGAGGCCGTCCTCAACACCCGGCAGATCCGCCACTTGCTGGACAATCACGCCCTGACCCGGGAAGCGCTCCTTGCTGCCAGCTACGAGCCGTATTTCGTCCCGGAAAGCACGCCGCTGCAATTGCAACTGCTGAACTTCCACAAGCAACAGCGGCGCCTGGGCATGGTGGTGGACGAGTACGGCGAAGTACTGGGGATCGTCACTCTGGAAGACATTCTCGAAGAAATCGTCGGCGAATTCGAAAGCGAGCACAGCCTCGACAATCCGCATATCCATCCGCAGGCCGATGGCCGAATGGTGATAGACGGCGCCGCCTCGATCCGTGAACTGAACAAATGCCTGGGCTGGCACCTGCCCAGCGACGGCCCCCGGACTCTCAACGGCCTGGTGACCGAGGCGCTGGAAACCATCCCGGAAAGCGCGGTCTGCCTGAAGATCGGGCGCTATCGCCTGGAGATCCTCGAAACCGAGGATAACCGCGTGAGCAAAGTGCTCATCTGGCACACCAGCTCGGCCCCGGCGCTCACACCCGTCCGCTAGTTCTCCCCTTGTTCAATCGTTAGCCTCCTTCCTATAATCGGGGGTGCTTACCTAAGCCCCGCCGAACCGCGTGCTTACCCCGCACCCGACAGGTTCCGGCCGGTACATCGCCGCTTTCCGCATCACACCGACGACTGTTCCTACCTGAAACAGCGTTCGCGCCCTATCCCACATCCCTGGGTGTTCGACCATAATAATTCGCTCCAACGGAGCTCATGACTGTCAGGGATCACCGCATGACGACCAGTACCGCTTACAGCGACACCGCGCCTGCCCAACCGACCAACTCCGCCACCCGCGTGGCTACCGCGAGCTTCATCGGCACGGCCATCGAGTTCTACGACTTCTACGTCTACGCCACTGCCGCTGCACTGGTGATCGGGCCGGTGTTCTTTCCGCAGACATCCGGCACGGCGCAGATGCTCTCGGCATTCCTTACCTTCGGCATCGCTTTCCTCGCTCGCCCCCTGGGCTCGGCACTGTTCGGCCACTTCGGCGACCGGATCGGACGCAAATCGACACTGGTGGCTTCCCTGCTGCTGATGGGCGTCTGCACCACGCTGATCGGCGTACTGCCGGGTTACAACAGCATTGGGGCGTGGGCGCCGATCCTGTTGTGTGTGCTGCGCTTCGGCCAGGGCCTGGGATTGGGTGGTGAATGGGGCGGCGCGGCGCTACTGGCGACCGAAAACGCACCGAAAGGCAAACGCGCGTGGTTCGGCATGTTCCCGCAGCTGGGCCCTTCGATCGGTTTTCTGGCGGCCAACGGCCTGTTCCTGACCCTGGCCATGACGCTCAATGACGAACAGTTCCGTAGTTGGGGCTGGCGGATTCCGTTCCTGCTCAGTGCCGTGCTGGTGATGGTCGGGCTGTATGTGCGCCTCAAGCTGCACGAAACACCGGTATTCGCCAACGCCATCGCCCGTCAGGAGCGGGTGAAAGTGCCGCTGATCGAGCTGTTCAGCCAATACTGGGCACCGACGCTGTTGGGCGCAGCCGCCATGGTGGTGTGCTATGCGCTGTTCTACATCTCGACGGTGTTTTCCCTGAGCTACGGCGTGTCGACGCTGGGCTACAGCCGCGAGACATTCCTCGGGCTGCTGTGCTTCGCCGTGCTGTTCATGGCAGCCGCCACTCCGTTGTCAGCCTGGGCAAGCGATCGTTACGGGCGCAAACCGGTGCTGATCGTCGGCGGCGTGCTGGCAGTTCTTTCCGGATTTCTGATGGAGCCATTGCTGACTCAAGGCTCGACCTGGGGCGTGGCGTTGTTCCTGTGTATCGAGTTGTTCCTGATGGGCGTGACATTCGCCCCGATGGGCGCGTTGCTGCCGGAACTGTTTCCAACCCACGTCCGTTATACCGGCGCATCGGCGGCCTACAACCTCGGCGGCATTGTCGGAGCCTCGGCGGCGCCGTTCTTCGCGCAGAAACTGGTGGCGATGGGTGGTTTGAGTTACGTCGGTGGGTATGTGTCTGCGGCCGCGGTGCTCAGCTTGATCGCTGTGCTGTGCCTGAAGGAAACGCGCCATAACGACCTGAATCAGGTGTCGTAAGCGCATGATCGCTCCCGCACGGGCGGGAGCGATCAGATAGCGAGATTACAGCTCTACAACGACCGCCTGAGAAGCACGGGTCGCCTTGGCACGAGCCGCTTCAATCGATTCGTCACGCGCCAGGGCCACGCCCATGCGACGCTGGCCATTGACCTCAGGCTTGCCGAACAGTCGCAGCGCGGTATCCGGCTCGCTCAGTGCAGCGCCGAGGTTGGCGAATGCGGTCTGGGTCGACTGACCTTCCACCAGAATCACCGCCGAAGCCGATGGGCCGAACTGACGGATCAGCGGCACCGGCAGGCCGAGAATCGCGCGGGCGTGTAGGGCGAACTGCGACAGGTCCTGGGAAATCAGAGTCACCAGACCGGTGTCGTGCGGGCGCGGCGACACTTCGCTGAACCACACCTGATCGCCCTTGATGAACAGCTCGACGCCAAACAGGCCACGGCCGCCCAACGCCTCGGTCACGGCTTTGGCAACGCGCTCGGATTCAGCCAGTGCAACCGGGCTCATGGCCTGTGGCTGCCAGGATTCCTGGTAGTCGCCCTTCTCCTGACGATGGCCGACCGGCGCACAGAATGTGGTGCCACCGATATGACGAACGGTCAGCAGGGTGATTTCGTAGTCGAAATCGATGAAGCCTTCGATGATCACCCGACCTTTGCCAGCGCGACCGCCCTCTTGCGCATAATCCCAGGCCTTCTGCACGTCATCGGCGCTGCGCAACAGGCTCTGGCCCTTGCCCGACGAGCTCATCACCGGTTTGACGACGCACGGGAAACCCAGGTCCTCAACGGCTTTGCTGTAGTCCTCGAAGGTGTCGGCGAAGTGGTACGGGGAAGTCGGCAGATCCAGCTCTTCGGCGGCCAGACGACGGATGCCTTCACGGTTCATGGTCAGTTGCGCGGCGCGAGCGGTCGGGATCACGGTGAAGCCTTCGGACTCCAGCTCCACCAGGGTGGCGGTGGCGATGGCTTCGATTTCCGGCACGATGAAGTGCGGCTTCTCGGCTTCGATCACCGCACGCAGGGCGGCGCCGTCGAGCATGTTGATCACGTGGCTGCGATGGGCAACCTGCATGGCCGGCGCATTGGCGTAACGGTCAACGGCGATCACTTCAACGCCAAGGCGTTGCAGCTCGATCACCACTTCTTTGCCCAACTCACCACAGCCACACAGCAATACGCGGGTCGCGGTTGGCGACAATGGAGTTCCGATACGGGTCATCTCAGGTCCTCAAAGAAGCGGATCATCGAGGAAAGCAACGCCAGACGCGCTTTCCATGGGGAGAAAGCGCGGCATTTTACATGAACCTGAGGGTTTGGCTTCAGCCGGCGACAGCCTGTTTACGCTCGCGCCAGGCCATGATCAGCCAGACGGCAGTGACACCGGCGAACTTCGAGGCCAGAGCAGTGATGATCACCGGTGGCGTCAGCAGGTCGATCATGCCGAAGAATATGAAGGTGTCGAGGGGAATGCTCAGCGCTGAACTGATCCACAGGCGGTCGCGCAGCGGGCGCTTGGTGATAGTGAACACCAGCCAGTCAATGCACTCGGACACAGCAAACGCAGTGGCGCTGGCCAATGCAATGGATGGATCGGAGGTGATGTAGGACAGCACCAGCGCCGCCAGCATCGCCGCAATCGCGCCGTGGCCGAAACGGATCTGCACCATGTCGCGCAACACGAACACCAACCCACCCCAGGCCGACCAGATGATGTCCAGGTGAGGCGCGGTGGAGAAGGCGAAGTTGATCAGCACGACGCTGCTGATGTAGGCGATGAGGAAAATCATGGGCGTGACCTGTCAATTTGGCGCACAGGTTACTGGAGCGTTAGATCAAGAGCTACCCCTCACCCCAGCCCTCCCGAAACGTCGGACCGCCCTAAGGGAGAGGGGGAAAGGGAGCCGATCTTTATGCTGTTCAAACTTGAGTTCGACTCGGTAATTCAGGTCGATGTAGATCGGAAGTACAACTCGGTCAGTCCCCTCTCCCACTGGGAGAGGGCTAGGGTGAGGGCTCTCTCAGGACGATCACGATTTTGGCGGCAACATCCAGACCAGCCCACTAGATTTCGCCCGCTCATGGCACAACCCCAGCACCACCCGCCGCTCGTCGTTGGTCATCCGGCTCCAGCGCGTAATCTCCTCGACCGTGCGCTGGCAACCGGTGCAAATATCGTCATCGTCCAGCGCACAAATATTCACGCAAGGCGAGGCCACCGGCCGCTCAACCGTATTCATTCTTCCTGCTCGACCAGATCGCGCGCATAGCGCTGCGAGTTATGCACATAGTGCGCGGCGCTGGCTTCGAGCATCTTTTTCTGTTGCTCGGTCAACTCACGCACCACCTTGCCCGGCGAGCCCATCACCAGCGAACCGTCCGGGATTTCCTTGCCTTCCCCGATCAGCGAATTGGCGCCGATGATGCAGTTCTTGCCGATCTTCGCGCCGTTGAGGATGACGGCGTTGATGCCGATCAGGCTGTAGTCGCCGACCGTGCAGCCGTGAAGCATGGCGTTGTGGCCGATAGTCACGCCGGTGCCGATGGTCAGCGGGTAGCCCATGTCGGTGTGCATCACGGTGCCGTCCTGCACGTTGCTGTTCTTGCCGACCAGGATCAGTTCGTTGTCGCCGCGCAACACGGCGTTGAACCAGACGTTGGCGCCCTCTTCCAGTTTGACCTTGCCCACCAGCACGGCATTGGGGGCGACCCAGCTCTGCGGATGGGTTTCGACACGGGCGTCGCCCAGGCGGTATTTCATCTTGTTTTCCTCAGGGCTCACGATGGCTGGCCATTTGACCGATGGCTTCAGGTATTGATGAAGCTTTTAGGCGGTCGATGCAGGCTGATTTTGGCGTCATAGAGCAGGTTGATCAACTCGACGATCATGATCGCCGTCAGCCCCCAGATCTTGAATTCGCCGTAACGATAGCTCGGTACGTACCAACTGCGACCCTGATAGTCGATGCGATGGGTGTGTTCACGCGGGTCCTTGCGGAAGAATTCCAGCGGCACACTGAACACCGCAGCGATCTCCGCATCATTGGCCTGGTATTCGACAAAATCGGGAATCACCCCGACATACGGTGTGACCTTGATGCCATGCAGGGAGATCAATGGACTGAGCGGACCGATCACTTCGACCAGACCGGGTGGCAGGCCGATTTCTTCTTCGGCTTCACGCAGCGCGGTGAAGATCAGGTCCGGATCCTCCGGGTCCCGTCGACCGCCGGGAAAGGCGACTTCACCACCGTGGGTCGAGAGCCCGCTGGCGCGCAAGGTAAGGACAAGCTCGGGTTCGTCACTGCGAGTAATCGGCACCAGGACGGCGGCCTCGGGGAAACGCGTGTCGGTCTCCAGCGTGCGCGGCGTGTGATTGCTTACCCGGTGCAGTAGCTCGTCCAGCATAAGTGTTCTCGATCTGTGCCTTGCCCTGCATCATGCACCAATCAATGCGACCGCCCAAGCCCCGAACAAGGGTCATGTCGCGAAACGACAACTTGCCGACTGACACCGCTGCACGCCAAGATAGGCGCAGCATTCAGGAACCCCAGCATGAAATTTTGCAGCCAGTGCGGCAACCCGGTAACCCAGCGCATTCCCGAAGGCGACTCGCGGCTGCGATTTGTCTGCGACAGCTGTCAGACCATTCACTACCAGAACCCCAATATCGTGGCCGGATGTGTGGCGACCTGGGGCAGCAAAGTCCTGCTCTGCCGCCGCGCCATTGAGCCGCGTCTCGGTTACTGGACGCTGCCCGCCGGTTTCATGGAGAACGGCGAGACCATCGAGCAGGCCGCCATCCGCGAAACCGCCGAGGAAGCCTGCGCCCGGGTGCGCAACCTGAGCATCTACACCCTGATTGATGTGCCGCACATCAGTCAGGTGCATGTGTTCTTTCGCGCCGAGCTTGCTGATCTGGACTTTTCCGCCGGCCCCGAGAGCCTCGAAGTGCAACTGTTCGACGAAGCGCAGATTCCATGGGACGAGCTGGCTTTCCGCACGGTGGGCCGTACCTTAGAATGCTTCTTCGCTGACCGCCGCGCCGAGACTTACCCGGTGCGCTCGGAATCGATCCCGCCGCTCGCTCAACCGGCCATCACTTGATTTCAGCGCCAGCCGGCCGATAACCCGCGTGCGCAGCCCGCGACAGCGCCTGCATAAGATCTATAAATAAATTATCTGCATCACCTTCTGGGGAATCGTTTCAATGCGCTGGTTGCTTGCCCTGTTCTGCCTGTCGTTCGTCACCGTCTCTCAAGCGTCGTTTGTGACCACCGTGACGCCTTCGAACACCCCGCTCATCGAAAAAATACTGGTGCTCAAATCGGCTCATCAACTGCAGTTGATCGCCGATGGCAAGCTGCTCAAGAGCTATCGTATTTCCCTGGGCAAGGGCGCGAAAAAAGGGCCGAAACTGATTGAAGGCGACAAACGCACACCGGAAGGTTTCTATTGGATCGACTGGCGCAAGACCAGCGACAAATTCAACCTGTCGATGCACATTTCCTACCCGAACATCAGCGACTCCGCCCGCGCCCGGCGCGAAGGCGTCGAGCCTGGCGGCATGATCATGATCCACGGCACGCCGGATTCCGAGGACAACCCGGAAAACCTGTTCCACACCCTGGACTGGACCGACGGCTGCATCGCCATGCGCAACGTCGACATGCGCGAAGTCTGGAACCTGGTGCCGGACGGCACGATGATCGAAATCCGTCCTTGATTCAGTAATCAGCGCGCCTGCGCTCTCCGGGCCGCATAGCGGCCCTTTCCCCTGACCATTGGTCGCCCGCAAAAAATAAATTCAAAAGATCGCAGCCTGCGGCAACGTCTGAACGGTGATACCACTTTCACCCGCCAGAACTGCCGCAGACTGCGATCTTTTGCATTCCAGAGCCCACCTCTAATACCACTTGAAACCACTCGCCCTCCAACACTCGACTACAAAGGACTACAGGCCTTTCCGCCGCGTTGACATGGTATGCAAGTGGTATTAGTTTTCGCCGAAACAGCGAGCGACAACACTCCAATATCAGCTCCGGAAATGCCTGCATGAATGATCTACACGCCCTGCGCCCTGACGACTCCCAGCCGACGCCGCTGTACCTGCAACTGGCGCGCAATCTGGAAGCAGCGATCCATGCCGGCCAGTGGAAAGCCGAACAGGCGATGCCCTCGGAACGCAATCTCAGCGAAATGCTGGGGATTTCCCGAGTCACCGCGCGCAAGGCGCTGGAAGTTCTGCTCGATCAAGGCTTGATCCGCCGCCTGCAAGGTTCCGGCACCTTCATCACCCCACGCCTGGAACAACCACTGTCGCGCCTGTCGGGGTTCAGCGAAATGCTGCGTCTCAAGGGCTTCGTGCCCAGCTCGCAATGGCTCGAACGGGAAATCACCCTGCCAACCCACGAAGAACTGATCCGCCTCGGCCTGTCGCCGAACGACAAGGTCGCGCGCATGAAACGCCTGCGCAAGGCCGACGACACCGTGATGGCCATCGAGATGAGCACCCTGCCCGCCTCGATCATGCCCAAGCCACAAGTGGTGGGCGATTCGCTCTACGAACACCTCGACAGCATCGGCAAACCGATCGTGCGCGCCTTGCAACACATCCAGGCGATCAACGCCTCGGACGAGTTCGCCGCGCTGGTCGGCATCGCCCCCGGCACCGCGATGCTGCTGATGACCCGGGTCGGCTACCTGGAAGACAACACGCCGATCGAAGTCACCGACACCTATTGCCGCAACGACTACTACGACTTTGTTGCAGAGCTTCGCCGCTGATCAGCAGCCAGGCCTAACGAGAGAAGCGAAATGTCCGAAGACAACATCCTCACCGCTGACGGCTGGGTTCGCGGCCGGCTGATCCACGAACACGGCAGAGTCGTGTCGATCGAAGGCGTGCCTTGCGATCCGGCGGACAACGACCTGCCTTATCTGCTGCCGGGCTTCATCGACCTGCACGTTCACGGCGGTGGCGGCAAAGACATCATGGAGGGCACCAGCGCCTTCGAGACCATCACCCGAACCCACGTGCGCTTCGGCACCACCTCGCTGCTGGCCACCACGATGACCGCACCGAGTGCCGAGATTTCCAGCGTGCTAAAGGATGTCGGCGAATTCTGCGAGCAGCGTCCGAAAGGCGCCGCCCGGGTCCTCGGCGTACACCTCGAAGGCCCGTACATCAATCCCGGCAAACTCGGCGCGCAACCGAACTTTGCCCACACAGCGCTGATGGCCGAAGTCGAAGAGTATCTGGCACTCGCGCCGATCCGGGTAATCACCATCGCCCCGGAAATCGCCGGCCATGACGGCTTGATCCGTGAACTGAGCCGCCGTGGCATCCGCATGCAGATCGGCCACACCCTCGGCAGTTACGAGGAAGGTGTCGCCGCCCTCGAGGCTGGGGCGACCAGTTTCACGCATTTGTACAACGCCATGAGCCCGCTGCATCACCGCGAACCGGGGATAGTCGGCGCGGCACTGGCCCACGCCAAGTTCGCCGAGCTGATTCCGGACTTGCTGCACGTGCACCCCGGTGCGATCCGCGTGGCCTTGCGCTCGATTCCTTGCCTGTATTGCGTCACCGATTCGACCGCCGCCGCCGGCATGCCCGACGGCGAATACAAGCTCGGCAGCCACACCGTCACCAAATGCCTGGGTGGCGTGCGCCTGCCGGACGGCACGCTGGCCGGTAGCACCCTGACCATGGATCAGGCTTTGCGCAATCTGGTGAAGATCGGTCTGCCGATCGCCGAGGCCTCGCAACGTCTTTCGCAATTCCCCGCCGACTACCTCGGCATCACCGAACGCGGGCGCCTGCAACCGGGCGCCTGGGCCGACTGCGTGCGGCTGGATCGCTCACTCACACTGACCGCCGTCATGGTCGAAGGAGAAGACATTGACTTCAAAAATGCTTGAGGAGGCGCTGTCCTCGTTCGAGGCCGTGCAAGCCCAACTGCAACAGCTCGACGGCTCGATGATCGAGATCGCCGGGCGCCTGCGCCGTCAGCCGCCGCAAGTGGCGATGACCGTCGCCCGTGGCAGTTCCGATCATGCGGCGAGCTACTTCGCCTACCTGACCATGCAGCAACTGGGCATTCCGGTAGCGTCGCTGCCGATGTCGGTGGTGACCATGCAACAGGCGCCGTTGAAGGTCAGCGGTCAGGTCGCGTTCGCGTTTTCCCAGTCGGGCCAGAGCCCGGATCTGGTCAACAGCCTGCGTCTGCTGCGCAAGCGCGGCGCCCTGAGCGTGTCGATGGTCAATGCTGCCGATTCGCCGCTGGAGGCCGCGTGCGAATTCAGCCTGCCACTGCTGGCCGGCACCGAAAGCAGCGTCGCCGCGACCAAGAGCTTCATCGCCACCCTCAGCGCCAGCGCCCGTCTGATCGCGCACTGGAAAGAAGACAGCGAATTGCTGGACGCGCACAACGCCCTGCCCGCCGGTTTGCGCGAAGCCGCGCAACAGGACTGGAGCCTGGCCATCGACGCCCTGCGCGATTGCGAACGCCTGATGGTAATCGGCCGGGGCGCCGGTTTTGCCATCGCCCAGGAAGCCGCGCTGAAATTCAAGGAAACCTCGGCGATCCAGGCCGAAGCTTTCAGCAGTGCCGAAGTCCGTCACGGCCCGATGGCCCTGATCGACGAACACTACCCGCTGCTGGTGTTCGCCCCGCGCGGTGCCGAACAGGCCGGTCTGCTGAGCCTGGCGGCCGAGATGCGCCAACGCGGCGCCCGCGTCCTG
Source organism: Pseudomonas sp. HS6 (assembly GCF_023375815.1). Taxonomy (NCBI): domain Bacteria; kingdom Pseudomonadati; phylum Pseudomonadota; class Gammaproteobacteria; order Pseudomonadales; family Pseudomonadaceae; genus Pseudomonas; species Pseudomonas sp. HS6. Next base: position 470,022 of record NZ_CP067412.1, read on the forward strand.
CTGGCCGCGCCGGATGACGTCAGCGAACGTGACCTGACTTTGAGCCGCGCGGAGCATCCGGCGCTCGACCCGATCCTGGCGATCCAGAGTTTCTACGTGATGGCAGCTGGTCTGGCCGTGGCCCGCGGCATGGATCCGGATCAGCCGCGACATCTGAGCAAAGTCACTCGTACGCACTGAGTCCGAACCGAACGTTTTCCTGATGAGACCGAGCCATGCACAACAACAATAAAGAGCTGACTTTAAGCGCCCCGCTCAGCGGCCCGGTGCTCACGCTCGCCAAAGTTCCGGACGCGGTGTTCGCCAGCGGCGCGATGGGCGACGGTATTGCCATCGATCCACTGAACGATACCTTGTACGCACCCTGCGCCGGCGTGGTGATACACGTCGCCCGCACCGGCCACGCGCTGACCGTGCGTGCCGACAACGGCGCGGAAATTCTCCTGCACCTGGGACTCGATACTGTCGAGTTGCAGGGCGAAGGTTTTTCGATGCTGGTCAAGGAAGGCACCCGGGTCAGCAGTGGCCAACCGTTGCTGCGCTATGACCTGGACAAGGTCGGCCGGCAGTGCAAAAGCCTGGTCAGCCTGCTGATCCTCACCAACAGCCAGGATTTCCAGGCGCGCCCCATCACCCTGAAAACGGTGAAGGTCGGCGAGCCGCTGCTGCACATCGTTGCTCGTCACAGCGCAGCGGCGAATGCAGAAGAACTCGGCGGCCCGGAAGTTCACGGTCACGTGCGAGTCGCACATCGCGGCGGTCTGCATGCACGCCCGGCGGCGTTAATCCGCCAGACAGCGCAGGGTTTCAAGAGCCAGTCGCAGTTGCATTTCGCCGGCAAATCGGCGCCTTGCAACAGCCTCATCGGTTTAATGGGCCTGGCGATTGGCGAGCTGGATGAAGTGCAAGTCAGTTGTCAGGGCTCCGACGCGCAAGCGGCACTGCAAGCCTTGCTCACCGCACTGGCCACCGCCCTGCCCGATGATCATCACGCTGCCGCGCCGGTTGTTTCTGCCCCACGCAATCGCCCGGCCGAGGCCGGCGTGTTGCACGGTGTGTGCGCCGCTCCGGGTCTGGTCGGCGGGCCGCTGTTTCGCTTGAACGCGATCAGCCTGCCGGCGGACGCTGGCAATCATCAGCCCGAGCAACAATTGCAGATCCTCGACGCGGCACTGAATCAGGTTCGCAGCGAAATCCACGGCACCCTCGTCCAGGCGAAAAAACAGCGGAATGCCGACGAAGAAGCGATCTTCGCCGCGCACCTCGCATTGCTGGAAGACCCGGCCCTGCTCGACGCCGCGCAGCAATCGATTGAAACCGGCACCGCAGCGACTCACGCCTGGAGCCAATCCATCGACGTGCAATGCGAAGTGCTGCAAAACACCGGCAGCGCACTGCTGGCTGAGCGCGCCAACGATCTGCGCGACCTCAAGCAACGGGTGCTGCGCGCCCTGCTCGGTGAAGCCTGGCATTACGAAGTGCCGGCCGGCGCCATCGTCGCCGCCCACGAACTGACACCTTCGGACCTGCTGCAACTGAGCGCGCAAGGCGTCGCAGGGTTATGCATGGCCGAAGGGGGCGCAACTTCCCACGTGGCGATTCTGGCCCGAGGCAAAGGCCTGCCGTGCATGGTTGCATTGGGTTCGGCGCTGCTCGATCAAACGCAAGGTCAATCGGTGGTCCTCGACGCCGACGGCGGCCGCCTCGAACTGACGCCGAACGCCGAGCGTCTGACCGAAGTCCAGCAGGCGCAAGTCGACCGCCAACGACGTCGTGACGCCCAGCAAGCCCAGGCCCATCTACCGGCAGAAACTCGCAACGGCGTGGCCATCGAAGTGGTCGCCAACGTCGCCTCCAGCCATGAAACGGCGGATGCGTTTGCCAACGGCGCCGACGGCGTCGGCCTGTTGCGCACCGAGTTCCTGTTCGTCGATCGCCACACCGCGCCGGACGTTGAAGAACAGCGCACCGCTTACCAAGCGGTGATCGATGCCATGGGCGACAAGTCGGTGATCATCCGCACCATCGACGTCGGCGGCGACAAGCAACTCGACTACCTGCCACTGCCGGTGGAAGCCAACCCGGTACTCGGCCTGCGTGGTATTCGCCTGGCCCAGGCCCGCCCGGAAATCCTCGACCAGCAACTGCGCGCCCTGCTGCAAGTCAGCCCGTTGCAGCGCTGCCGGATCCTGCTGCCGATGGTCACCGAAGTCGACGAACTGCTGCACATCCGCCAACGGGTCGATGCGCTGTGTCTGGAACTCGGCATCAATCAACGTCCGGAAATCGGCGTGATGATCGAAGTCCCGGCCGCCGCGCTGCAGGCCGAACAACTGGCCGAACACGCCGACTTCTTGTCCATCGGCACCAACGACCTGTCGCAATACACCCTCGCCATGGACCGCGACCATGCCGGCCTCGCCGCACGGGTCGATGCCTTGCACCCGGCGCTGCTGCGTTTGATCGCCATGACCTGCGAAGGCGCGGCGGTGCATAAGCGCTGGGTCGGCGTATGCGGTGCTCTGGCTTCTGACCCGCTGGCGACGCCAGTGTTGATCGGCCTGGGCGTGACCGAACTGTCGGTGAGCCCGGTACAGATTGGTGAAATCAAGGATCGCGTGCGCCAGCTGCACAAAGCCGAATGCCAACGCCTCGCCCGGGACTTGCTCAAGCTGAGCAGCGCCGCCGCGGTGCGTCACGCCTGTCATCAACATTGGCCACTGCGCTAACAAAAACAACAAGGACAAACGCCATGTACCAACTCTTCATCGAAGGCCTGCAACGCCTCGGACGAGCGCTGATGCTGCCGATCGCGATCCTGCCGATCGCCGGCCTGCTGCTGCGTCTGGGCGACACTGACCTCCTGAACATCGCGATCATCCACGACGCCGGCCAAGTGATCTTCGCCAACCTGGCGATGATCTTCGCCATCGGCATCGCGGTCGGATTTGCCAAGGACAACAACGGCACCGCCGGCCTCGCCGGGGTGATCGGTTACCTGGTGATGATCTCCACCCTCAAGGTGCTCGACGCCAGCATCAACATGGGCATGCTCGCCGGGATCGTCAGCGGCCTGATGGCCGGTGCGCTGTACAACCGCTTCAAGGACATCAAGCTGCCGGAGTATCTGGCGTTCTTCGGCGGCCGGCGTTTCGTACCGATCGTCACCGGTTTCGCGGCGGTGGGTCTGGGCGTGGTCTTCGGCTACATCTGGCCGCCGATCCAGCACGGCATCAACAGCTTCGGCAGCCTGATGATGGAAAGCGGCAGCTTCGGTGCGTTCGTCTTCGGCGTGTTCAACCGCCTGCTGATCGTCACCGGCCTGCACCACATCCTCAACAATATGGCGTGGTTCGTGTTCGGCAACTTCACCGACCCGACCACGGGTGCGCTGGTGACAGGCGACCTGTCGCGCTACTTCGCCGGCGATCCGAAGGGCGGCCAGTTCATGACCGGCATGTTCCCGATGATGATCTTCGGCCTGCCCGCCGCGTGCCTGGCGATGTACCGCAACGCCCTGCCGGAGCGACGCAAGGTGATGGGCGGGATCTTCCTGTCGATGGCGCTTACTTCATTCCTGACCGGCGTCACCGAACCGATCGAATTCGCCTTCATGTTCCTCGCACCGCTGTTGTATCTGGTGCATGCGCTGCTGACCGGATTGTCGATGGCAATCACCAACGCGCTGAACATTCATCTGGGCTTCACCTTCTCCGGCGGCTTCATCGACATGGTGCTGGGTTGGGGACGATCCACCAACGGCTGGCTGGTGATCCCGGTGGGCCTGGCTTATGCGATCATTTATTACGCGGTGTTTGATTTCTGCATCCGCCGCTTCAACCTGAAAACGCCGGGACGTGAAGACGTTGCCACCGCCGATAAAGCGGTTTTGACCGAGAACGAACGCGCCGGGGCTTACATCAAGGCACTGGGTGGCGCGGAGAATCTGGTCACTTTCGGCGCATGCACTACGCGCCTGCGACTGGAAATGGTCGATCGCAACAAAGCCTCGGACGCCGATCTGAAAGCGCTGGGTGCAATGGCGGTTGTGCGTCCGGGCAAGGGTGGGAGTTTGCAGGTGGTTGTCGGGCCGATGGCCGACAGCATTGCCGATGAGATTCGACTGGCGATGCCGGCGTTGGGACGTGCCGTAGTGGCTGCACCTGTCGCGATCATCGAAACCAGTGAACCCGTAACGGTCGCCACACCGCTGGCACAGCAATGGCTGGCAGCCCTGGGCGGCAGCGACAATGTGCTGCAACTGGACTGCATCGCCATGAGCCGGATTCGCCTGCAACTGGCTGATGGCAAGGTGTTGTCGGAAACACGATTGAAAGAACTGGGGTGCTTGGGTGTGAGCGCGCTGGAGGATGGCGTGTGGCACTTGCTGGTGGGTGAGCGGGCGCAGAGTTTGAGTGCGGCGCTGGAGGGGCTGGTTAATCGGAGTGAGGTGAGTGCCAAGGTTTAGGGCGAACTCTGAATAGCTGGGTTGGGGGTGATTTGAAGCATCTTTGTGCGAACTCAGAATCCCCCCTCACCCTAACCCTCTCCCGGAGGGAGAGGGGACTGACCGAGTTGTTTGGGAGAGGTACGCCGACGTGACATACCAAGGTGAACTCGGGTTTTGAAACACGTACAACTCGACTCGTGTCTCCTTTGCTTCATTTGCTTCCTTTGCTTCCTCCCCCTCTTCTGCTCCTTGCTCCTGCTCCAGCTCCAGCTCCAGCTTCAGCTTCTGCTTCTGCTTCCGCTTTCGCTCTCCACCACTCAACACGATGAGCGTTAGCTCGAGTAAAGCTCTTGATCTTTTGGCCCCTTCGGCAGGCTGAGTGGAGGGATTTATCCGGGGGTGGGAGCGTAGCGACCGTGCGGCGAAGCCGCATGCATCGAGAGGAGGTGCAGCGAAGCAAACCGTAGGCGATGCCCCCGGATGAATCCCGGAGCGAAGGAACACCGAGCCACAGCGAGGTGCCGAACGCCGGGGCCCAGACCTTTGGTTACTTTGGGGCGTTTGCCAAAGTGACCCGCCGTAAGGGCGGAACCATAAGCCGCCGCACCCGAAGAAACGGATATCCACCAAACCCAAAAAACCAAAAAACCCGCTGAAATCACTCTCAGCGGGTTTCCCATTTCGACAGCAAGAAAGATCAAAAATCCTCCAACCGCCAAACCTCATAAGCCGGCGTCTCGTAAGGATGGCTAGCCTTCAAAGCCCCAACCACCCCACGAATCAACTCATCGCCAACAACAAGCTCAACCTTCCACTCCTCGACCCGCTCAACCCGCCCCGCCTCACCAATGAACGGCTGACTCCCGTCCAAAGGCCGAAACTGACCAGATCCAAGCACCTGCCACGCACAGTGGTCATAGTCACCAATCCGCCCACCACCGGCAGCGAACACAGCGTCCTTGACCACCTCGACATGGCTGTCGGGAACAAAAAACGCGAGCTTGTACACAGCGCTTAGTTCACCCACACACGAGCGTTACGGAACATACGCATCCAAGGAGCGTCTTCGTTCCACTCTTCCGAACGCCACGAGTTCTGCACGGCGCGGAACACACGCTCCGGGTGCGGCATCATGATCGTCACGCGACCGTCGCGGCTGGTGAGGCCGGTGATCCCGCGCGGCGAACCGTTCGGGTTGGCCGGGTAGGCTTCGGTGACCTTGCCGTGGTTGTCGACGAAACGCATCGCCACGCAACCGGACAGATCGGCTTCGAGCAGTGCCTCTTCGCTTTCGAATTCGGCATGGCCTTCACCGTGAGCAATGGCGATCGGCATGCGCGAACCGGCCATGCCCTGCAGGAAGATCGAGTTCGACTCCTGAACCTGAACCATCGCCACGCGCGCTTCGAACTGCTCGGAGCGGTTGCGCACGAAGTGCGGCCAGAATTCGCTGCCCGGGATCAACTCGTGCAGGTTGGACATCATCTGGCAACCGTTGCACACGCCGAGGGTGAAGCTGTCGTTACGCTCGAAGAAACCCTGGAACGCATCGCGGGCACGGCTGTTGAACAGCGCCGACTTGGCCCAGCCTTCACCGGCGCCGAGTACGTCGCCGTAGGAGAAACCACCGCAAGCCACCAGACCCTTGAACTCGTTCAGGTCGACACGGCCGGCCAGAATGTCGCTCATGTGCACGTCGATCGCGTTGAAGCCGGCGCGGTCGAATGCTGCGGCCATTTCCACCTGACCGTTGACGCCCTGCTCACGCAGCACGGCAACCTGTGGGCGGATGCCTTTCTTGATGTAAGGCGCGGCGATGTTCTGATTGACGTCGTAGCTCAGCTTGACGCTCAGGCCCGGGTTGTCTTCTTCCAGCAGCACATCGAACTCTTGCTCGGCGCAGTCGGCGTTGTCGCGCAGACGCTGGATCTGGTAGCTGGTTTCAGCCCAGGTACGCTGCAGCAGACGACGCTGGCCTTCGAACACGGTGTCACCGTTGAAGGTGATGTTGATCTGGCCATTGTTCATTGGCTGACCGATCACCGACACGCAGTCGCCCAGACCGGCAGCGCTGAATTGCGCGAGGATGTCCGGCGTGGCGTCCTGGCGAACCTGGATCACGGCACCCAGTTCTTCGTTGAACAGGATGGCGGCGATTTCTGCCGAGGACTCAGCAACGCTGTCGAGGTTCAGGCTCAGACCGCAGTGGCCGGCGAAGGCCATTTCCACCACGGAAGTCAGCAGACCACCGTCGGAACGGTCGTGGTACGCCAGCAGGTGACCGTCGGCGTTGAGGCCCTGGATCACTGCGAAGAAGGCTTTCAGGTCTTCGGCGTCATCGACGTCCGGAGCCTGCTTGCCGAGCTTGCCGTGAACCTGAGCGAGGATCGAGGCGCCCATGCGGTTCTGGCCGCGACCGAGGTCGATCAGGATCAGGTCGGTGGTGCCCTTGTCCATGCGCAGTTCCGGGGTCAGGGTCTGACGGATGTCAGCCACTGGCGCAAAACCGGTCACGATCAGCGACATCGGCGAGGTGACGGTCTTGTCTTCGCCATTGTCGTTCCAGCGGGTGGCCATGGACATCGAGTCCTTGCCCACCGGGATGGTGATACCCAGCTCAGGGCACAGTTCCATACCGACCGCTTTCACGGTGTCGTACAGACGCGCGTCTTCGCCCGGGTGGCCGGCAGCGGACATCCAGTTCGCCGACAGTTTGATGTCGGAGAGCTTGTTGATGCGCGAGGCGGCAATGTTGGTCAGGGTTTCGCCGATGGCCATGCGGCCCGACGCCGGAGCGTCCAGCAGTGCCAGCGGAGTGCGCTCGCCCATTGCCATTGCTTCACCGGTGTAGACGTCGAAACTGGTGGCGGTGACGGCCACGTCGGCCACCGGAACCTGCCATGGGCCGACCATTTGGTCACGGGCTACGAGGCCAGTGATGGTGCGGTCGCCGATGGTGATCAGGAAGCTTTTGCTCGCCACGGCCGGGTGGTGCAGAACGCGCTCGATGCTTTCGCTGATGTCGAGGTTCGACGGATCGAAGTCATCGCCCAGCTCGGCTTCGCGAACCACCGAACGGTGCATGCGCGGCGCCTTGCCCAGCAACACTTCCAGTGGCATGTCCACCGGGTTGTTGCCGAAGTGGCTGTCGGTCACGGTCAGTTGCGGTTCGGCGGTGGCTTCACCGACGACGGCAAACGGGCAACGCTCGCGTTCGCAGATCGCCTTGAAGCGCTCGAAGTCGGCCGGGCCGACTGCCAGAACGTAACGTTCCTGGGATTCGTTGGACCAGATTTCGTGCGGGGCCATGCCCGGCTCGTCGTTTGGAATGTTGCGCAGTTCGAAACGGCCACCGCGGTCGCCGTCGTTGACCAGTTCCGGGAAGGCATTGGACAGACCGCCCGCACCCACGTCGTGGATGAAGCTGATCGGGTTCTTGTCGCCCAGCTGCCAGCAACGGTCGATGACTTCCTGGCAGCGACGCTCCATTTCAGGGTTTTCACGCTGAACAGAAGCGAAGTCCAGATCCGCCGAGCTGGTGCCGGTCGCCATCGAGGAAGCAGCACCGCCGCCCAGACCGATCAACATCGCCGGGCCGCCGAGGACGATCAGCTTCGAGCCGACCAGAATCTCGCCTTTCTTGACGTGTTCTTCACGGATGTTGCCCATGCCGCCAGCCAGCATGATCGGCTTGTGGTAACCACGAACTTCGTCACCGTGCGGGGTGGTGATCGACTGTTCGAAGGTACGGAAGTAACCGGTCAGGGCCGGACGACCGAATTCGTTGTTGAACGCAGCGCCGCCCAGCGGGCCTTCGATCATGATGTCCAGCGCAGTGACGATGCGCTCAGGTTTGCCGTACGGCACTTCCCACGGCTGTTCGAAGCCCGGGATCTGCAGGTTCGACACGGTGAAACCGGTCAGGCCGGCCTTCGGCTTGGCGCCACGACCGGTTGCACCTTCGTCGCGGATCTCGCCACCGGAACCGGTGGACGCGCCCGGGAACGGAGCGATCGCGGTCGGGTGGTTGTGGGTTTCGACCTTCATCAGGATGTGCACCGGCTCCTGCACCGCGCCGTACTGACGGGTTTCCGGATCCGGGAAGAAGCGGCCGGCGACGTTGCCGACGATCACCGAAGCGTTGTCCTTGTAAGCGGACAGCACGCCTTCGCTGTGCATCTGATAGGTGTTCTTGATCATGCCGAACAGGCTTTTTTCCTGGCTCTCGCCGTCAATATCCCAACTGGCGTTGAAGATCTTGTGGCGGCAGTGCTCGGAGTTGGCCTGGGCGAACATCATCAGTTCGATGTCGTGCGGGTTGCGCTTGAGACCGTTGAAGGCGTTGACCAGGTAATCAATCTCGTCTTCGGCCAGGGCCAGGCCCAGCTCGACGTTGGCCTTTTCCAGCGCGGCGCGACCACCGCCGAGGATATCGATGGCCGTCAGCGGCTTAGGTTCGGCGTGGCTGAACAGACCGGCGGCCTGCTCGAGGTTGGCCAGAACGATCTGCGTCATGCGGTCATGCAGTACATCGGCAATCTGTTGTGCTTCGGCTTCGCTGAACTGACCGGCCACGTAGAACGCGATGCCGCGCTCCAGACGCTGGATCTTGCTCAGACCGCAGTTGCGGGCGATGTCGCTGGCCTTGCTCGACCATGGCGAGATGGTGCCGAAACGCGGCAACACCAGGAACAGACGACCGGTCGGCTCTTGAACCGGAACGCTTGGACCGTACTTCAGAAGGCGCGCAAGCACCTGCTGTTCGTCGCCGGTCAGGACGCCGGTGACTTCGGCGAAGTGAGCGAATTCAGCATACAAGCCACTGACAGCCGAAACCTTCTGGCTCAGTTGCTCAAGGAGTTTGCTGTGGCGAAAGGCAGAAAGGGCAGGAGCGCCGCGCAGGATCAACATCTTCGGGACAGCCTCGGGAAGGGGTGTGCTTTGAGGCCGTGCATTCTAGCCTAAACCGCCCTCAACATCACCCGAAACGCTACGCACGGTTGCACCTGGATGTCGAGTGGTGTTCCTGCCTTGAGGGTCAAATTTATCGGGTGTTGGAATGCGGGTTATTTTTTCTGTCACAAAATGCCTTTCGGGCCCATTCCTGCGGGGTTTCGAGCGGTTTTGTGATCCCTAGCAGACAACCCTTCACCTGTCGAGATATGGCGCCCGTTGTCCTTTGCGTATACTGCGCACATGTTTTCCCCAACGGCTTTGCGTCCGCGGTACGCCAAATGGCTGATCGCAACCGGACTCTTCCTGATGCTCAGTGGCTGTGTTGATAAACCCAACACCCTCGAGCGCGTAAAGGAGGATGGTGTGCTGCGGGTGATCACCCGTAACAGCCCCGCCACCTACTTTCAGGATCGCAGCGGCGAAACCGGCTTCGAATACGAGCTGGTGAAGCGCTTCGCCGACGATTTGGGGGTGGAACTGAAGATCGAGACCGCCGACAACCTCGATGACCTGTTCGACCAGATCGGCAAGCCCAACGGCCCGGTACTGGCTGCCGCGGGCCTGGTCAGCAGCGAACAGCGCAAGAAGCAGGTGCGGTTCTCCCATTCCTACCTCGAAGTCACCCCGCAGATCATCTATCGCAATGGCCAGTCCCGGCCAACCGACGCCAGTGAACTGGTCGGCAAGAAGATCATGGTGCTCAAGGGCAGCACCCACGCCGAACAGCTCGCCGAGCTGAAACAGAAATATCCCGGGATCGAATACGAAGAATCCGACGCCGTTGAAGTGGTTGACCTGCTGCGCATGGTCGATGAGGGCCAGATCGACCTGACCCTGGTCGACTCCAACGAAGTGGCGATGAACCAGGTGTACTTCACCAACATCCGCGTGGCCTTCGACCTCGGCGATGCGCGCAGCCAGAGTTGGGCAGTGGCCGCCGGCGAAGACAACAGCCTGCTCAACGAGATCAACAGTTATCTGGACAAGGTGCAGAAGAACGGCACCCTGCAACGCTTGAAAGACCGCTACTACGGCCACGTCGACGTCCTCGGCTACATGGGCGCGACGACCTTTGCCCAGCATTTGCAGCAGCGGTTGCCCAAGTACGAACAGCACTTCAAGACTTACGCCAAGAAAGAGAAAGTCGACTGGCGCCTGCTCGCGGCCATCGGTTATCAGGAATCGCTGTGGCAGCCGGCCGTCACGTCGAAGACCGGCGTGCGCGGCCTGATGATGCTGACCCAGAACACCGCCCAGGCCATGGGCGTGTCCAACCGCCTCGATCCGAAGCAGAGCATCATGGGCGGCGCGAAATACCTGGCCTACATGAAGGATCAACTGGATGACTCGATCCAGGAGCCGGATCGTACGTGGTTTGCACTGGCCGCCTACAACGTTGGCAGCGGCCACCTGGATGACGCGCGCAAACTGGCATCCCGGGAAGGCCTGAACCCGGACAAGTGGCTGGATGTGAAGAAGATGCTGCCACGCCTGTCGCAGAAGCAGTGGTACAGCAAGACCCGCTATGGTTACGCCCGTGGCGGCGAACCGGTGCATTTCGTGGCGAACATCCGTCGCTACTACGACATCCTGACCTGGGTGACCCAGCCGCAACTCGAGGGTGATCAGGTCGCCGAAGGCAATCTGCATGTGCCGGGGATCGACAAATCCAAGCCGGCGCAGGAAAACCCGCCGCTGTAGTCCAGCCACCCCAAATCAAATGTGGGAGCGGGCTTGCTCGCTCCCACATTATTTTGTGTTGATGCTCAGGCCTTTGCAGCCGCCAGGATCAGCGCTTTCATCTCCGACACTGCCGACTTGAAGCCGACGAACAAGGCATGCGCCACCAGCGCGTGACCGATGTTCAGTTCGTTGATGCCCTTGATCGCCGCCACGGCTTCAACGTTGTGGTAGTGCAGACCGTGACCGGCGTTGACGATCAGGCCCTGGGCCAGACCGAATGCCACACCGTCCGCCACGCGCTTCAACTCTTCGGCCACTTCGGTCGGCGTTTCAGCATCGGCATAACGCCCGGTGTGCAGCTCGATGGCCGGTGCGCCGACGCGTTTCGAGGCAGCGATCTGCCGCTCGTCAGCGTCGATGAACAGCGACACTTCGCTGCCGATCTTCGACAGACGCTCCACCGCAGCCCTAATGCGCTCTTCCTGTCCCGCCACGTCCAGACCGCCTTCAGTGGTCAGTTCCTGACGCGTCTCCGGCACCAGGCAGATGTGGGCCGGACGGATGCGCTCAGCGAACGCCATCATCTCTTCGGTAACGCCCATTTCGAAGTTCATGCGGGTTTGCAGCACATCCTTGAGCAGCAGCACGTCGCGCTCCTGAATGTGGCGACGGTCCTCGCGCAGGTGCACGGTGATACCGTCGGCGCCCGCCTCTTCCGCGTCCAGCGCGGCCTTGACCGGATCCGGATAACGCGTGCCCCGAGCCTGACGCAGGGTGGCGACGTGGTCGATGTTCACGCCAAGAAGAATGCGATTGCTGGTGGTCACGGATGCGCTCCTGAGGGGAAAGATTCGGCGCACAGCATACACGCCGTTATGGCTTTCGAAACAGCTCGCGACTGACCAAGGGACGACCGCCAAGATGAACTGCAAGTGCCTGACGCATCAAGCGTTTGGCGGCGGACAAGGCGCCAGGGGCCGACCAGTCGGCTTCGGCCATGGCCAGCAGCTCGGTGCCATTGAACAGACCGGGTTGCAGCAGGTACACCCGCTCAAGTCCGGCATCCACCTGCAAGCGATAGAGGCCGTCCGGCGCGATGGGCTCGTCATTGATGTCGGTGTTCAGGGAGAAGCCGTAACCGAGGTCGTCTAGCAGGCGCCATTCGAAGGAACGCAGCAATGGCTCCAGTGGTCGGCCTTCAGCCAAAGCCAGCAAGGTCGCTGCGTAATGATCGAACACTGCGGGATGCGGGTCTTCGGCTGGCAGCAGGCGGATCAGCAACTCGTTGAGGTAGAGACCACTGAACAGTGCCTCACCCACCATCCACGTCGCATGACCGGCGCTTTCCATTCGCCCGACATTCTTCAACTCACCCTTGCCGCGAAATTCCACTTCCAGCGGCACAAACGGCCGCGCCAGCGTCCCGGCCTTGCCCCTCGCGCTGCGCAACACCGCCCGCAGCCGACCTTGCGGCGTGAGGAAGTCCACCAAGGCGCTGGTTTCGCGGTAGGCGCGGGAGTGGAGGACGTAGGCGGGTTGGGCGGGAGGCGGGGTTGAGGACATGGTGTCTCGCTGGAGGAATGCAGGCTTGAGAACAACATAAACCAAATGTGGGAGCGGCGGTGCGACGACTCGACTTGCCGCGATGGCGGATTCACATTCAACATCTCTGCCGAACATGACATCCTCATCGCGGGCAAGTCGAATCGTCGCACCGCCGCTCCCACAGGGTTCTCTGTTTTTGGCAGGAACCGGATTTCTTACAGGTCGCCGTAACCCAGCGAACGCAGCGCACGTTCGTCGTCGGACCAGCCGCCCTTCACCTTCACCCACAGGTTGAGCATGATCTTGGAGTCGAACAGCAACTCCATGTCCTTGCGCGCCTCGGTGCCGATACGCTTGATGCGCTCGCCCTTGTCGCCAATGATGATTTTTTTCTGGCCGTCACGCTCGACGAGGATCAGCGCGTGGATGTGCAGAGTCTTGCCCTGTTGCTTGAACTCTTCGATTTCCACGGTGATCTGGTACGGCAGCTCGGCACCCATCTGGCGCATGATTTTCTCGCGTACCAGTTCCGCGGCGAGGAAACGGCTGCTGCGGTCGGTGATCTGGTCTTCCGGGAAGAAATGATCGTTCTCCGGCAGATGGTCGGCGATGACCTTTTCCAGTGCCTCCAGGTTGTGCCCGTGTTGCGCCGAGATCGGAATGATCTGCGCGTTCGGCAGCTGTTCCTGCAACCAGGACAGGTGCGGCATCAGCTCGGCCTTGTCCTCGATGCGGTCGGTCTTGTTCAGCGCGACGATGAGCGGGCCGGTCACGTACTGCACACGCTCCAGCACCATCTGGTCTTCTTCGGTCCACTTGGTGCGGTCGACCACGAAGATCACCACGTCGACGTCTTTCAACGCCGCCGAAGCGGTCTTGTTCATGTAGCGGTTCAGGGCCTTTTCGCCACCCTTGTGCATGCCCGGGGTGTCGACGTAGATCGCCTGCACGTCGCCCTCGGTCTTGATCCCGAGCATGTTGTGGCGAGTGGTCTGCGGCTTGCGCGAAGTGATCGCGAGCTTCTGGCCGAGGATGTGGTTCAGCAGCGTGGACTTGCCCACGTTGGGACGGCCGACGATGGCAACATAGCCACAGCGAGTTGCGTTTGTATCAGTCATTGCCATTCTCCACACCCAGGGCAATCAGTGCTGCGGCGGCCGCTACCTGTTCGGCAATGCGACGGCTCACACCCTGACCCCGGCTTTTTTCATTCAATAGGACAACTTCGCACTCGACGAAGAACGTACGACAGTGCGGTTCACCCTGGATATCCACCACTTCATAGCGTGGCAGGTCGCAACCGCGCGATTGCAGGAATTCCTGCAGGCGGGTCTTCGGATCCTTGTTGGTGTCGACCAGCGTCAGACCTTCGAACTCGCCGGCCAGCCAGGCCAGAACACGCTCGCGGGCGACTTCCATACCGGCGTCGAGGTAGATTGCGCCAATCAGCGCTTCCAGGGCATCGGCCAGAATCGATTCGCGACGGAAACCGCCGCTTTTCAGCTCACCGGAGCCCAGGCGCAGGTACTCGCCCAAGTCAAAACCACGGGCCAGCACGGCCAGGGTCTCACCTTTCACCAGACGTGCACGCAAACGCGACAACTGGCCTTCGCGGGCCAGCGGGAAGCGGTCGAACAGTGCCTCGCCAGCGACGAAGTTGAGGATCGCATCGCCGAGGAACTCCAGACGCTCGTTGTTGCGTCCGGCAAAGCTGCGGTGCGTAAGGGCCAGGACCATCAGTTCCTGGTCCTTGAAGGTGTAACCGAGCTGACGCTCGAGACGGCTTAGAGAAACGCTCACGGTTTACCCACGCTGAGTTCGTGGCTGGATTCCACCGCCATCGCCGGGATACGGCGCAGGCCTGGGACAATTAACGCTGTGTTCAAAAATGACGTCCTGAATATCGTGGCTTCATGCCCCGGAGCCGGTTGTGCCGACGCCAGAAATGCATTCGGCGCTGTGGTCAACAGCGCCGTGTGTGATTACTTGATCAGGCCGACCCGCGAGAAATTCGGCAGGTGGCTAAGTTTGGGTTCGGGCCAGCTCATCCAGACCGCGAAGGCCTTGCCGACGATGTTCTGGTCGGGAACCATGCCCAGCAGATCCTTGGGAATGTTCGGATCATCCCAGTAGCGACTGTCGTTCGAATTGTCGCGGTTGTCGCCCATCATGAAATAGTGCCCGGCCGGCACGGTCCAGGTATGGTCCGGCGTGGCGCGGTAGCGGCTCATTTCCTTGCGGATCAGGTGCTCGGCGGCGCCGAGTTTTTCCTTGTAGAGCTCCGCGCTGCCGAGGGTGCCCGGCTCGGAACCGACCAGTTGTTCGGCAATCGACTCGCCATTGACGAACAGACGTTTGTCTGCAGTGTAACGCACCGTATCGCCCGGCAGGCCAACCACACGCTTGATGTAGTTGACGTTCGGGTCGCTCGGGTAGCGGAACACCATCACATCGCCGCGCTGCGGGTCACCGACTTCGATGACTTTCTTGTCGATCACCGGCAGGCGGATCCCGTAAGAAAACTTGTTCACCAGAATGAAGTCGCCGACGTCCAGGGTCGGTTTCATCGAACCGGACGGAATCTGGAACGGTTCCACCAGGAACGAACGCAGTACCAGCACGATGAACAGCACCGGGAAGAACGACTTGCCGTATTCGACCAGCAGCGGTTCCTTGTTCAGCTTCTCGACCACCACCACGTCAGGCTGGCTGACGCTGCCCTGATAGGAGGCGATGGCAGAGCGCCGACGCGGTGCCAGGATCAACAGATCGAGCAACGCCAACAGGCCGCAGACGAACACGGCGATAACCAGCAACAGCGGGAAATTTAGTGACATAGGACCTAACTATCCAACCTGAGCACGGCAAGGAAGGCTTCTTGTGGAATTTCCACGTTGCCGACCTGTTTCATGCGTTTCTTACCGGCCTTTTGCTTCTCGAGCAGTTTCTTCTTACGGCTGACGTCACCGCCGTAGCATTTGGCCAATACGTTCTTTCTGAGCGCCTTGACGGTTGTCCGGGCGACGATCTGACCGCCAATGGCAGCCTGGATAGCCACGTCGAACATCTGACGAGGAATCAGTTCTTTCATCTTCTCGGTCAACTGGCGACCTTTGAAGTGCGAATTGTCACGGTGCACGATCAACGCCAGAGCGTCGACCTTGTCGCCGTTGATCAGCACGTCCAGTTTCACCAGATTAGCCGATTGGTAACGATCGAAATGGTAGTCCAGCGAAGCATAGCCGCGGCTGGTGGATTTCAGACGATCGAAGAAGTCCAGGACCACTTCGTTCATCGGCAGGTCGTAGGTCACCTGCACCTGGTTGCCGAGGAACAGCATGTCAACCTGAACACCGCGTTTCTCGATACACAGGGTGATGACGTTGCCCAGGTGCTCTTGCGGTACCAGGATGTTGGCACGCACGATCGGCTCGCGCATATCCTCGACAGAGGAAATGTCCGGCAGCTTCGACGGGTTATCGACGTAAATCGTTTCACCGGTTTTCAGCACCAGTTCGAAGATTACGGTCGGTGCCGTGGTGATCAGGTCCAGGTCGTATTCGCGCTCCAGGCGCTCCTGGATGATTTCCATGTGCAGCATGCCGAGGAAGCCGCAACGGAAGCCGAAGCCCAGTGCATCGGAGCTTTCCGGGGTGTATTGCAACGACGAGTCGTTCAGGGTCAGTTTCTGCAGCGCTTCGCGGAAATCCTCGAAGTCGTCGGAGCTGACCGGGAACAGACCGGCGTAAACCTGTGGCTGGATGCGTTTGAAGCCTGGCAGCACTTCAACGTCCGGGGTGGAGCTGAGGGTCAGGGTATCACCGACCGGCGCACCATGAATGTCCTTGATGCTGGCGATGATGAAGCCCACTTCGCCGGCCTTCAGGTCTGCGGTAGCGGTGTGTTTCGGGTTGAAAACACCGACGCTGTCGACCAGGTGGACCTTGCCGGTGGATTTCACCAGGATCTTGTCGCCCTTCTTCACGCGGCCGTGACGCACGCGCACCAGGGAGACAACGCCCAGGTAGTTGTCGAACCAGGAGTCGATGATCAACGCTTGCAACGGATCTTCGATGTTGCCGGTCGGCGCAGGAATGGTCGTAACCAGACGCTCGAGCACTTCGTCGACACCCAGGCCGGTCTTGGCGCTGCAGGTGACGGCGTCGGTAGCGTCGATGCCGATGATCTTCTCGATCTCGTCCTTGACGCGATCAGGATCAGCCTGCGGCAAGTCGATCTTGTTCAGGACCGGCATGACCTCAAGGCCTTGCTCGATGGCGGTGTAGCAGTTGGCCACGGACTGGGCTTCAACACCCTGACCCGCGTCGACAACCAGCAAGGCACCTTCACACGCGGCCAGGGAACGGCTGACTTCATAGGTGAAGTCGACGTGACCCGGGGTGTCAATGAAGTTCAACTGGTAGTTGATGCCATCTTTGGCTTTGTAATAGAGGGTAACGCTGTGGGCCTTGATGGTGATCCCGCGTTCACGCTCAAGATCCATGGAGTCCAGTACCTGGGCTTCCATTTCACGCTCGGCCAGGCCACCGCACATCTGGATGAAACGGTCAGCCAGCGTCGACTTGCCATGGTCAATGTGGGCGATGATGGAGAAATTGCGGATATGACTCAAATCACTCACGGATCAACACTCAAAAAGGCTGCAGGCTTGGCCCGCCGAAAAATAGCCGGGAATTGTACCTGATACACGGCGCAAGCGTCACGTTCGCCTGTCACCCGGATTGCATGCAAAAACGCCCCGATCTTGCGACCGGGGCGTTTTCAAGGTTTAACCAAGGGTGAAACCTTGTTCATCAACCGGCTCGACGCAGCAGCCAGACACCTGCCAGCGCGCAGACAGCGGCCGGCACCAGCACCGCGAACAGCGGCGAAAAACCGAACACCAGACTGGATGGGCCCAGCAGATCCTGGACGATGCGGAAGGTGAACCCCACCAGCACACCGGTGAACACGCGCTGACCGAGGGTCACCGAACGCAGCGGGCCGAAAATGAAGGAGATCGCCATCAGCACCAGCGCGGCGGTCACCAGCGGCTGCAACACCTTGACCCAAAAGGCCAGCCAGTAACGCCCGTTGCTCAGCCCTTGATCAGCCAGATAGTGGATGTAACCCCACAGGCCGGTAATCGACAGTGCTTCCGGTGCCATGACCACGGTGTTCAGCAGTTGCGGGCTGATGGACACATCCCAGTCCTCGGTCGGCGTGTTGACGACTTCGGTACTGCGCTCGTGGAACAGCGTGGTGGTGACATCGGTGAGCTTCCAGCCAGTACCATCGAACTCGGCGCGCTTGGCGAAGCTCGAGCTCAGCAGGTGGCGCTCCTTGTCGAAGTGATAGCGGGTCACGCCATACAACAGACCGTCGGGTTGTACGGCGTTGATATGGATGAACTCCTCGCCCTGACGGTGCCACATACCGTGCTTGGCGCTTTGCGCGTCGCCGCTGCCTTGAGCCAGCGAGCGATTGGCCTGAGCCATGCTCTCGGTGGCCGGGGCGACGTACTCGCCGATCAGCACGCCGGCCAGCATCAGCACCAGCATCGGCTTCATGACCGCCCAGACGATGCGCCCGATGGACACACCCGCCGCACGCATGACAGTCAGTTCGCTGCTGCTCGCCAGACTGCCCAGGCCGATCAGGCAACCGATCAGCGCCGCCATCGGCAACATGTCGTAGAGCCGGCGCGGTGCGGTCAGCACGACAAAGCTCAGTACGTCGACCAGCGTGTAGGTATCGCTGACATCGCCCATTTCGTCGATGAAGGCGAACAGCGTAGCCAGACCAAGGATGATCGCCAGCACCGCGATGATCGCCATGAACACGCTGCTGCCGATGTAGCGGTCGAGTTTAACCACGAGCCACCTCCAGCGCAGCGCTGCGACGGCTGGCCATTTTCAGGCGCAGCGGTTCCCAGTAAAGCAGGCCGATACCGATGACCAGGAAGATCCCGTGTACCCACCACAGACCCAGGCTCGCCGGGATCTTGCCTTTTTCGAGGGCGCCGCGAGCGGCAATCAGGATGGTCAGGTAAGCCATATAAAGAAGAATCGCCGGCAACAACTTGAGGAAGCGCCCCTGGCGCGGATTGACCCGCGACAGCGGCACCGCCATCAGGGTCACGATAAATACCAGCAGCGGCAGCGACAGGCGCCATTGCAGTTCGGTCTTGGCGCGGATGTCATCACTGGCCATCAGGGTCGACGTCGGCATGGCGTCACGGTCGGTGACTTCCTCGCTGACATCGGGCTTGGGCAGCAGAACACCGTAGGTTTCGTAGTGGATGGCGCGGTAATTGGCCAGTCCCGGGCTGCCGTCGTAGCGGTAGCCGTTGTGCAGGATCAGGTAACGGTTGCCGTCAGGACGGACTTCCTGACGCCCCTTCTCGGCCACCAGCACGGAAATCCCGCGGTCTGCCTGATTGGCACCGAGGTTTTTCTGCGAGATGAACACGCTGCCCAGGTTGACCCGGTCATCACTCAGGTTTTCGGTGTAAGTCACCCGGGTGCCGTCGCGCAACGCCTGGAAGCGGCCGGGCTCAAGGGTGTCGAATTCGGTCAGGGCGTCCTGCTTGTTCAGCAGCAGCTGGAACTGATTGGCGCCTTGCGGAGCCAGGCTCAGGCTGAGCCATGCCACCACCAGTGCCACCAGCGTGGCCGGGAACAGGGTCATGCGGAACAGGCGCTGCTGGCTCATGCCAGTGGCCGACAGCACGGTCATTTCGCTTTCGAGATACAACCGGCCATACGCCAGAAGGATCCCGAGGAACAGGCCCAGCGGCAGGATCAATTGCATGAAACCCGGCAGACGGTAGCCCATGATCAGGAACAGCGATCCCGGATCGAGCTGGCCCGCAGCGGCCTGGGCAAGGTATTTGATGAAGCGACCGCTCATGATGATGACCAGCAGCACGGCACTCACCGCACTCAGGGTCAACAGGACTTCGCGGGACAGATAACGGAAGACGATCAAACCAGACACTCCAGGGTTGTCAGGCTAAGGCGGCCAAACAAGCAAACGTATCGACAGGCCCGCAAGGCAGAGCCGTCGAAAAAAGATGCGGCATTATCCTGTGATTGAGGGCGCCTGTCACTGCGCACACTCACGCAAGCGTGCAATCGGTTGAAGATCGTTCCGACGAGGGTTGTCAGGCGCAGGGAGCGAGGTTCAAACTGCGGCCCTTGTCGCAGGCGCTGGCCTGCGCCTTTTCTATCTATAAGCAGGCGACTGCGGACACCGTCGAACGCCTGCGTGTTGACCATTCATTCAGGGATCCGGACATGGAACTGGTTGTAAAAAGCGTTAGCCCAGAAACGTTGAAAACCGCCACCCTGGTGGTTGCCGTCGGCGAAGGCCGCAAACTCGGCGTTGCCGCCAAGCTGGTCGACGAACTGAGCGGCGGCGCCATCAGCGCTGTCCTCAAGCGTGGCGATCTGGCCGGCAAGGTCGGTCAGAGCCTGTTGCTGCATAGCCTGCCGAACCTGAAAGCCGAGCGCGTGCTGCTGGTCGGCGTGGGCAAGGATGAAGAACTGGGCGACCGCCCGTTCCGCAAGATCGTTGCCGGCATCCTCAACACCCTCAAGGGCCTGGGCGGCAGCGATGCCGTGCTGGCGCTGGATGAAATCATCGTCAAGGGCCGTGACAGCTACGGCAAGACCCGCCTGCTGGCCGAGACCCTGGTCGACGGTGAATACACCTTCGATCAGTTCAAGAGCCAGAAAGCCGAACCGCGCGCGCTGAAGAAAATCACCCTGCTGACCATCAAGGCCGCTCAGGCTGAAGTGCAACGCGCCGTGAACCACGCCACCGCGATCGCCAACGGCATGGCGTTCACCCGCAACCTGGGCAACTTGCCGCCGAATATCTGCCACCCTACTTTCCTGGGTGAGCAGGCCAAAGACCTGGGCAAAGAGTTCAAGGATCTGAAAGTCGAAGTCCTCGACGAGAAGAAGATCAAATCCCTGGGCATGGGTTCTTTCTACGCCGTCGGCCAGGGCAGCGCCCAGCCACCGCGCCTGATCGTCATGCAATACAACGGTGGCAAGAAATCCGAGAAGCCGTACGCGCTGGTCGGTAAAGGCATCACTTTCGACACCGGCGGCATCAGCCTGAAACCGGGCGCCGGCATGGACGAGATGAAGTACGACATGGGCGGCGCCGCCAGCGTGTTCGGCACCCTGCGTGCCGTGCTGGAACTGAAGCTGCCGATCAACCTGGTGTGCATCCTGGCCTGCGCCGAGAACATGCCGAGCGGCAACGCTTCGCGTCCGGGCGACATCGTCACCACCATGAGCGGCCAGACTGTGGAAATCCTCAACACCGACGCCGAAGGCCGTCTGGTGCTGTGCGACGCCCTGACCTACTCCGAGCGCTTCAAGCCGCAGGCAGTGATCGACATCGCCACCCTGACCGGCGCCTGCGTGGTCGCCTTGGGTGCGCACACCTCCGGCCTGCTGGGCAATAACGACGAACTGATCGGCCAACTGCTGAGCGCCGGCAAGGCTGCCGACGACCGCGCCTGGCAACTGCCGCTGTTCGACGAGTACCAGGAGCAACTGGACAGCCCGTTCGCCGACATCGCCAACATTGGCGGGCCGAAGGCCGGCACCATCACGGCTGCGTGCTTCCTGTCGCGCTTCACCAAGAACCTGAACTGGGCGCACCTGGACATCGCGGGCACCGCCTGGACCAGCGGTGGCAAGGACAAGGGCGCCACCGGCCGTCCGGTTCCACTGCTGACCCAGTACCTGCTGGATCGCGCCAAAGCCTGAAACCGATGACTGCGAGCGGCGCCTCTTTCGAGGGGCGCTGCTTGCAGCTCAGGAACCGCAATGACCAAAGTCGACTTTTATATCCTGCCCAGTGCCGATCCCTCGGCGCGTCTGGATTTTGCCTGCAAGCTCACCGAAAAAGCCTGGCGCATGGGCCACCGCATCTATCTGCATTGCAGCGATGCCGCCCAGCGTGATGATCTCGATGCGCGACTGTGGGCGTTCAAGGGCGAAACCTTCGTGCCTCATGGCCCGGCCGAGAGTGAACCGGAAGGTTTGATTGTGCTTGGATGGGGCGATGACTGCGGCCAGCATCAAGACTTGCTCGTCAATCTCGACCTGAAGGTCCCGGCCTTCGCCAATCAATTCGCCCGAGTGGCGGAAGTGGTGGTGGAAGATCCGGCGATCCGTGCGGCTGCGCGGGAGAGTTTCCGTTTCTACCGGGAACAGGGCTATCCTCTGCAAGACCACCGTTTACAGCGACTCTGAGTACGCCGATGGACACTCCAAAACCGCTGCAAAAACCCGCGCACCTGCTGGATGACCTCGAGTCGATCCGCCAGTTGCTGGGCGATGACAACCTGCAACCGCCGCTGCTGACCGACACAGTCGATGATGGCGAACAGGAACAGATTCCGATGTTGTTCGACTCGGTCGCCACTGAGCCACCCGCCGTCGAACCGCCACCCGCCCCCGTCGCGAAGCCCACCACCGCGCCCGTTGCGCCTGTGGATAAAGGCCCCGACGCGCTGTTGCACCTGGACAGCGAACTGCGCGCCGCTGCGCAACTGATCATGCAAGACGTGATCGACGACTTCGCTCCGCACATCGAAACCGAAATCAAACGGCGCCTCGAGGCACGGATGGAACGGCTTCTCAGCCAGTACGAATAATCGACGGTGGGAGCCGTCGCACGGTTGCTCCCACTTTTAGATCCCCACCCAGCCCGCCCCGCTCGCCCTGCGCCCCATGCCCCGCTATACTTCCCGGCTTTTCCTGAATAAATGCCAATAGGGTCCCGCCGCGCATGGATAAGACCTACCAGCCGCACGCCATTGAAACTTCCTGGTACAACACCTGGGAGTCCGAGAACTACTTCGCCCCGCAAGGCGCGGGCGACTCCTACACCATCATGATCCCGCCGCCGAACGTCACCGGCAGCCTGCACATGGGTCACGGTTTCAACAACGCGATCATGGACGCCCTGATCCGTTTCCGCCGCATGCAGGGTCGCAACACCCTGTGGCAGCCGGGCACCGACCACGCCGGTATCGCCACGCAGATGCTGGTGGAGCGTCAACTCGAAGCACAGGGCCAGAATCGCCACGATCTGGGCCGCGAAAAATTCCTCGAGAAAGTCTGGGAATGGAAGGATCAGTCCGGCGGCAACATCAGCCGTCAGATCCGCCGCCTCGGCTCGTCCGTGGACTGGAGCCGCGAGCGCTTCACCATGGACGACGGCCTCTCGGAAGCCGTTAAAGAAGCGTTCGTGCGCCTGCACGAAGACGGTCTGATCTATCGCGGCAAGCGTCTGGTCAACTGGGACACCAAGCTGCACACGGCGATTTCCGACCTCGAAGTGGAAAATCACGACGAGAAAGGTTTCCTGTGGAACCTGAAATACCCGCTGGCCGACGGCGCGAAAACCGCTGAAGGCAACGATTTCCTGATCGTCGCGACCACCCGTCCGGAAACCATGCTCGGCGATTCCGCCGTCGCGGTGAACCCGAACGACGAGCGCTACAAAGCCCTGATCGGCAAATTTGTCGAGCTGCCGCTGGTCGGCCGCCGCATCCCGATCATCGCCGACGATTACTGCGACCCTGAATTCGGCACCGGCTGCGTGAAAATCACCCCGGCCCACGATTTCAACGACTATGAAGTCGGCAAGCGCCACAACCTGCCGCTGCTGAACATCTTCGACAAGAACGCCAACGTGCTGCCTGCGGCTCAGGTGTTCAACCTCGACGGCACGCTGAACGACAGCATCGACGGCAAGATTCCGGCCGAGTACGCCGGTCTCGAGCGTTTCGAGGCGCGCAAGCAGATCGTGGCTGCGTTCGACGCCGCCGGCCTGCTGGTCAGCGTCGACGATCACAACCTGAAAGTGCCGAAAGGCGACCGCTCCGGCACGATCATCGAGCCGTGGCTGACCGACCAGTGGTACGTGTCCACCAAGCCTCTGGCCGAGCCTGCGATTGCTGCCGTTGAAGACGGCCGTATCCAGTTCGTGCCGAAGCAGTACGAAAACATGTACTTCTCGTGGATGCGCGACATCCAGGACTGGTGCATCAGCCGTCAGCTGTGGTGGGGCCACCGGATTCCGGCCTGGTATGACGAGTCGGGCAAAGTCTACGTCGGTCGCGACGAAGCCGAAGTGCGCGCCAAGCACAACCTTGGCCCGGACGTTGCGCTGCAACAGGACAACGACGTTCTCGACACCTGGTTCAGTTCGGGCCTGTGGACCTTCTCCACCCTGGGCTGGCCGGAAAAGACCGAGTTCCTGAAGAAATTCCACTCCACCGATGTACTGGTGACGGGTTTCGACATCATTTTCTTCTGGGTTGCCCGGATGATCATGCTGACGATGCACCTGATCAAGAACGAGGACGGCACGCCGCAGGTTCCGTTCAAGACCGTTTACGTGCACGGTCTGGTGCGTGATGGCCAGGGCCAGAAGATGTCCAAGTCCAAAGGCAACGTCCTGGACCCGCTGGACATCATCGACGGCATTGAGCTCGAAACCCTGGTGCAGAAACGCACTTCCGGTCTGATGCAGCCGAAACTGGCGAAGAAGATCGAGAAGCAGACCCGCGACGAGTTCGCCGACGGCATCGCCAGCTACGGCACCGACGCCCTGCGCTTCACCTTCTGCTCGCTGGCGTCCACCGGTCGCGACATCAAGTTCGACATGGGCCGCGTCGAAGGCTATCGCAACTTCTGCAACAAGATCTGGAACGCCGCGCGTTATGTTCTGGACAAGGGCGAAGACTGCGGCCAGAACGGCGAAGCCTACGAGCTGTCGCTGGCGGATCGCTGGATCATCTCGCAGCTGCAACGCACCGAAGCCGAAGTGACCCGTCAACTGGATCAGTTCCGTTTCGACCTGGCGGCACAAGCGCTGTACGAGTTCATCTGGAACCAGTACTGCGACTGGTACCTGGAATTGTCCAAGCCTGTGCTGTGGGACGAAAACGCTCCGGTCGAGCGTCAGCGCGGCACCCGTCGCACGCTGGTGCGCGTACTGGAAGTGGCACTGCGCCTGGCGCATCCGTTCATGCCGTTCATCACTGAAGAAATCTGGCAGCGCATCGCGCCGCTGGCCGGCATTCAGGGCAAGACGATCATGCTGCAAGCCTGGCCGGTGGCCAACGAAGAGCGCATCGATCCGGCGGCCGAAGACGACATCGAATGGCTCAAGGGCCTGATGCTCGGTACGCGTAACATCCGTGGCGAAATGAACATCGGCCCGGGTAAGCCGCTGCCGATCTACCTGAAAAACGTCACCGCTGAAGACCAGCGCCGCTTGACCGAGAACGAAGCGCTGCTGAAGAAGCTTGCGCGTCTGGAATCGATCACCGTGCTGGCAGCCGGCGAAGAAGCGCCGCTGTCCGCCACTGCTCTGGTTGGCGAGATGGAAGTGCTGGTTCCGATGGCCGGTCTGATCGACAAAAACGCTGAACTGGCGCGTCTGGACAAGGAAATCCTGCGTCTGCAGGGCGAAGTCCAGCGAGTTGGCGGCAAGCTGTCCAACGCTGGTTTCGTTGACAAGGCCCCGGCCGAAGTCATCGAGAAGGAGCGCGCCAAACTGGCCGAAGCCGAACAGGCTCTGGGCAAGCTGGCCGAGCAGCACGCGCGGATTGCCAGCCTGTAACGGCAAATCGCACTGAAAAAGGGAGGCCATGCGGCCTCCCTTTTTTGTGCCCGGTACTTTTCCGGCCTACAACACCGTCCCCTGTGGGACAATAGCCGCCACTTTCAGCCATACCCGAATCGACCACGCCCATGAACGCCCCCCGAACACCTCGCCCCGCGCGCAAGAAGCCTGACTCCGCCACCCCGGCCAAGCCCGTGGAGCCGCGCAAAGAGGCCAGCCTGCACCCGCGCAATCGCCATCAGGGTCGTTACGACTTCCCGGCGCTGATCAAGACTACGCCGGAGCTGGCGAAGTTCGTGATCACCAACCCGTACGGCAAGGAAAGCATCGACTTCGCCAGCCCCGATGCGGTGCGTGTGTTCAACCGGGCGTTGCTCAAGTCGTTCTACGGCATCCAGCATTGGGACATTCCGGCCGATTATCTGTGCCCGCCGGTGCCGGGCCGTGCCGACTACATCCACTTCCTGGCTGACCTGCTGGCCAGCAACAACGACGGCGTGGTTCCGCGCGGCGCCATCGTCAACGTGCTGGATATCGGCATGGGCGCCAACTGCGTGTATCCGCTGATCGGTAACAGCGAATACCGCTGGCACTTCCTGGGCTCGGAAATCGACCCGACGGCCGTGGCTGCCGCTACAGCCATCGTCCAGTCCAACGATCTGAACAAAGTCATCAAGCTGCGCCAGCAGGAGAACCGCAAGCACATCCTGATCGGCCTGCTGGAGCCCGGCGAGCGCTTTGACCTGACCATGTGCAACCCGCCGTTCCACGCCTCGATGGACGAAGCGACCAAAGGAAGCGAGCGCAAATGGCGAGCCCTGGGCAAGGCCGACCCGAAACGCAAACTGCCGGTGCTGAACTTCGGCGGTCAGTCGGCCGAATTGTGGTGTGAAGGTGGCGAAGCGCGTTTCGTGACGCAACTGATCGCCGAAAGTGCCAACTTCCAGCACAAGGTGCTGTGGTTCAGCACCCTGGTCTCGAAAGCCTCGAACCTGCCCGCCATCGAAACGGCGCTGAAAAAGGCCGGCGTGCTGGAAAGCCAGGTGGTGGAAATGTCCCAAGGCCAGAAGCAAAGCCGCTTTGTCGCCTGGACCTTCCAGACCAAGTCCGAGCAGCAGATCTGGCGCCGTGAGCGCTGGGTGCGCAAATAATACGCTTCCACTGCGGCGGCGCTTGATCGCAGGCAGCCGCCACTACTGCTGAAACACAATCGGCAGGCACAAAAAAACCGTGCCCGGATCACTCCGGCGCACGGTTTTTTTATCGCTGCGTCTTACTTGTTTACAGCGTCGGTCAGGCCTTTGGCCACAACCAGCTTGATCACTTTCTTGGCAGGGATTTCGATGGCAGCGCCAGTCGATGGGTTACGGCCAGTGCGGGCAGGACGCTCGGTCACTTTCAGCTTGCCGATACCTGGCAAGGTGATTTCGCCGCCGTTTTCCAGCTGATCAGCAACGATTTGGCCCAGTTGGTCCAGAGCGTTACGCGCGGTGGTTTTCGGCGCGTCGATAGCTTCAGCGATGTCGGCGATCAGTTGGTCTTTAGTAAGAGCCATGTAGTGTTCCTTCCCTATCAAATTCATATGGATTGCAGAGTGCAGTGTCAGCCATCGAGCCCGATCTTCTGGATCTGGCACCCTCGGCGATAACCACGACGAGTCGGGGTTATAGATGCCGAAATCAGGGTTTGGTTCGACCTGACAAATGCTGAATGCACGCTTAACGCAGTGACTACGCGTAAGACCGGGCAAAACTAGCACAGAGACAAGGAAATATCCGCCTCTAGCTAGCCAAATGGTCAGGTTTATTGCGCTAAATCGGTAAATAAATGCATAAGCGCCACGCCATGACCCCGAATTGCCCTTCAGCCCGCGCCAAAACCAGTGGTTGCGGTACACTGGGCGCTTTTTCGGGGGAGCCCGCCCTCCTCCCTTCCACTTGCCGAGAAGCCCATGCCGATCCGTCATTGCATCGTCCACCTGATCGACAAAAAACCCGATGGCACCCCCGCCGTTCTGCACGCCCGTGACTCTGAACTGGCTGAATCCGCCGCCATCGAGAACATGCTCGCCGACCTCAACGAGAGCTATAACGCCAAACAGGGCAAAGCCTGGGGGTTGTTCCATCCGGAGTCCGGCGCGTTCCCGTTCAGCGGCTGGCTGAAGGAATACATGGAAGGCGGCAAGGACTTCACCGCGTTCAGCAAAGTCGCGGTCGAGCATCTGCAAAAACTGATGGAAGAGTCGAACCTTTCCGTCGGCGGCCACGTGCTCTTCGCCCATTACCAACAGGGCATGACCGATTACCTGGCCATCGCCCTGCTGCACCACAGCGAAGGCGTGGCGGTGACCGATCAACTGGACGTGACCCCATCGCGCCATCTCGACCTCGGGCAACTGCACCTGGCGGCGCGGATCAACGTTTCCGAGTGGCAGAACAACAAGCAGTCCAAGCAGTACATCTCGTTCATCAAGGGCAAGAACGGCAAGAAAGTCTCGGAATACTTCCGCGACTTCATCGGCTGCCAGGAAGGCGTCGACGGCCCGGGCGAGACCCGCACGTTGCTCAAGGCCTTCAGCGACTTCGTCGAGAGCGAAGACCTGCCGGAAGACTCCGCCCGTGAGAAGACCAAAACCCTGGTCGACTACGCCAGCAGCCAGGCCAAGCTCGGCGAGCCGATGGGCCTGGAAGAACTCTCGGAGCTGATCGACGAAGAACGCCCGAAGGCCTTCTACGATCACATCCGCAACAAGGACTATGGTTTGTCGCCGGAGATCCCGGCGGATAAGCGTACGCTCAACCAGTTCCGTCGTTTCACCGGCCGCGCCGAAGGCCTGTCGATCAGCTTCGAGGCGCATCTGCTGGGCTCGAAGATCGAATACGACGAAGAGGCCGGCACGCTGGTCATCAAAGGCCTGCCAACTTCGCTCACCGATCAGCTGAAGCGCCGCAACTGATGCTCGGCAATGTGCTGAAAAAGGTCGCACTGGTTCTGCTGGTGGTCGTGGTCTATCAGAACTGGGGCAAGATCGAGCGGGTGTTCAACCCGTCGCAGATGGCGTCCGAGCAGGTCCGCGCCAACGCCAACGTCGTGCTGTACACCACGGACTGGTGCGGCTACTGCAAGCAGACCAAGCGTTTTCTTGATCAGAAAGGAATTCCATTCAAGGAATACGATATCGAGAAGGACGCCGAGGCGCGCAAGGCCTACGAAGCGCTGGGCGGGCGCGGGATCCCGCTGATCGACGTCAATGGCACGTTGATTCGCGGGTTTGATCCGGACGAGATTCTCGCCGCACTGAAATGAATGAGGGAGCCAATCGGCTCCCTCGTTTGTTTCAGCGTTTCTCGATTCGGAAACCGAAACGCGGGAAGTGCACATGCACCAGACCGCCGCGTTCGTCCTCACGGCGCAGGATCAGTTCTTCACGACCGGCAAACACCAGCTCCCCGGCGACCGGATCAACGCCGTAGTCAGTGGCCGCGATCACGACCTGCTGACCCGCTTCGAATCCGTTCAGATCGACAAACTGCTCATCAGGCAACGCCGCCGGCGTCGAACTGCGCGCGATCTCCAGTGCTTCCTCCGAACTCATCTCGCTGGCCGCACCGTGACCGAAACCCAGCACGCGCTGGAGCCACGCGGACACCGCCGGGTAGTCATCAACCAACGGTGCGGTGACGTGCGTAGCCTTGAGGAACCACAGCGGATGGGCCATGGCGAAGTCGGCAATCGACGGCTCACCGAACAGGAAGTCACCCTCTTCACGCTGCAACTGCTGCTCCAGGCGCGCCATGATGGTCGGCCAATTGTGCTTGGCCTGCTCGGCTGACAGCCTGGTCGCGCTGCCACCGCTGAAAAGTCCGGCACGATCGGCCAGAAATGCTTTGATCGCTTCCGGCGGCAACTTGCCGAAGCGTACCGCCACCGATTCCGGCTGGAACACCAGGCTCACCGCATGCTGGAACACCACCGAATCGGCCCAGGTGGCGAAACTGGCGGCGATCATTTCCTGACCTTCCGGGAAGAACGAAGGCTGGGCCTTTTCCTGTTCCAGACGGCGGGCGATCAACGAAGTGTCGCAATAGATATCGGCGCCGATCTGCAGCACCGGGGTCTTGCGATAACCACCGGTCAGGGCCGTCAGATCCGGTTTCGGCATCACCGGCGAGATGTGCACCGAGCGCCAGGACAAACCCTTGAACCCCAACAGCAGCCGGGCCTTTTCGGCGAATGGAGAGGTCGGGTAATGATGCAGAATCAACTCGGACATGCTCGGCTCCGCCGCAAGAAAGTGAATCAGCAGCTTAGCGCGCAAATCGTTCGCAGCCTACGGATCAGGCTGATGGGAACTGATCAGTCAGGTTGATAGGGCACTAAAAATGGCTTGAAAAAAAACCGCCTCAGCCGAGGCCTAGACGGTTTTCCCACATCAATGACCTTACATCAGGTCATCGAAGTGATCTCGCAGGAACTCGTAAAAGCGAAACGCTTTGAACGACCTCCATACGAGGCTCAGAGTACGTAGCAAAAGCTTCATACGTTTTGGCCTCCGGTTGAGGGCCAAACCTCCAGCGTGCTTACCGGACCACGTACGCCTTCGGAATACACGCCAGTATATTCAGTGAGGCGGCCGACCAAGATCCCTCCGCACAATCATTCCGGCACGGGAGCAACCCCGTGTCAGAGGGCGTGAAATCGTTTCGCCGATCGACCAGACCTCAGTAGCTGCACTGGCATGCGAGCAAACGGATAGTAATCAGGTTTTTGCAGCGCCGTTTAAACAAATGGATCCAGAACAGCTTTTTTCGGAATCAATGTTTCAAAGCTTGCTTGGTGGCGCAAAGGCGAATAGTCTTCAGCCACGCCAGTGTATTCAGTGAGATGCACCAAGCTCGGTCGCAAACCGATGCTTGCCGAAAAACCGCCCCGCAAAGGCGGTTTTTTTTCGCCCACAGTTTGTCTGAAGGCACCGCTTCAACGTGCAGCTGTTACTACCGTTCGCAAACACCTGATCAATCAGGCCGATAAGACGCCACCAGACACTCCTTCGCACTCTTCCTCAGCTTCTTGATCAACCGCTCCTGACGCAACGCATCACCCTTGTCGCGGCAGCGTTCGGTGTAGACCAGCGCCATCGCCGGGCTTGAGAGAAAGAACCGTGCACCCTTGCCGCTCTGATGCTTGGCGAAACGGCGCACGGGATCATCGCTGATCCCGCAGTACAGCGAACCGTTGGCGGCGCGCACGAGGTAGACGAACCAGGATTTGCTCACAGGAACGTCGGCATCGAGAGGATTTTCGCTGAGGCTGGTCACGGGACAATTCAGACGTAAAGAAAACAGGCCGCGATCTTATCAGCGACTTGCCTGAAAGGCCTTCAGCCCTTTCAGCGCCTGGGCGCGGACGGCGTTGCGCACCAGCGGCGTCCAGCCCAGCAGCAGGCCTTTGAAGCCCATTGCCTGACGCGACCAGCGCCACAGATCGAAGTGGTCGTGGTGTTCGCAGATCTTGCCGTCGCGGAAAACGAAGCGCGCCTGAATATCGTTGATGACGATATTGCCGGTCTGGCTGAAGAGGTAGGTCGCCACCCAGTGGGCGCCGCCGCTGCGCTCGTCGGCGCGGACGTTGTCGAAGGTCAGGGAGAAGTCCTTGGCCCGGGTAGTGAGCATGCGCCACATGTCACCGGCATCACGGCCGCGCAGTTCGCCGAAGGCCGGATCGCTGAACACCACGTCGTCGGTGTAGCAGGCGGCCATGGCCTCGGCGTCGAGGCGTTGGAAAGCCTGATAAAAACGGGTGATCAACGCGCTGTGGGCTTCTTCACTCATGGGCAATCTCCAGGAAAGGTACAGATTGCCAGCACGATAATCCGCAAACGTCCGAAACACTATCGGCATTCGCATTCCGAATACCGACAGTGTGTGCGTGTCAGACCTTTTCGCTTTCGACCTGCACGTAGAGCGCACGCCCGGCACCGAGTCCGGCGAGGATCGCACCGGCACCGACGATGCCGAAAATCCAGCCCACGGCGTTCCAGCCGCCGGTCCAGTCATGCACCACGCCGACCGCGAACGGCCCCATGGACGCAAGGGTGTAGCCGAAGCCCTGGGACATGCTCGACAGGTTGGCCGCGACATGGGAATCCCGTGAGCGCAGCACGATCAGGGTCAGCGCCAGGCTGAACGTACCGCCCTGCCCCAGACCCAGCAGAATCGCCCAGCCCCACAGCCCTTCGATCGGCGCATACAGGCAACCGAACAGTCCGCCGAGGGTCAGCGCCATCACTACCACGATCGCCAGTCGCTGATCCTTGCCACGCGTGGCCAGCCACGGTGCTGCCAGGGAACTGGCGAGCTGGATGATCACCGAGCCGGACAGCACCAGACCTGCCTGGGTCGGGGTCAGCCCGCGACCAATGAGGATCGACGGCAACCAGCCAAACACAATGTAGGCCAGCGACGATTGCAGGCCCATGTACAAGGTCACTTGCCAGGCCAGCGGATCACGCAGCAGCCCGCGCACTCGATACGCAACGTTGTGCGCACCGTGCTTCTGGCCGATTTGCGGCAGCCAGAACACCGCCGCGATCAGAGCGGGAATCACCCAGAAGCCGAGCCCCATGGCCCAGTTGTGGTCGAAGTGTTCGCTCAGCGGCACACTGGAACCCGCTGCCATCGCCGCCCCCAGACACAGGGCCATGGTGTAGACGCCGGTCATGGTGCCGGCATGTTTGGCGAAGTCGCGCTTGACGATGCCCGGCAGCAAGACGCCGATGATGCCGATACTTGCGCCACCCAGAACGCTGCCGGCGAACAGGCCGATTTCACCGAAGTTGCTGCGCAGGATGATGCCGCCGGCCAGTGTCAGAAGTATCCCCAGCACCACCCGCTCGGCACCGAAACGCCGTGCCAGCACCGGAGCCAACGGCGCGAACAGACCGAGGCACAGCACCGGCAACGTCGTCAGCAAACCCGCCTGAGCGGCGGACAAACCAAGGCTTTTCGAGACGTCATTGAGCAGCGGCGCCATGCTCGACAGCGCCGGACGCAGGTTCAACGCCACCAGAATCAGCCCCAGCAGCAACAGCCACGGGCGACGTACCAGCGGATGACTTTGCTGAACCTGCTCGTCGTCGGCCTCGGCGTCGATCAGCAACTCCTCCAGTTCGGCGGTGCGCTTCGGGGCGTTGACGGCTTCAGGGCGGGACATGGTTTTCTCGGTTTCAGGGTTCATTGATCAGTTGCCTCGACAGGGCTTTGGCCCGTTCCGGATCACGCTGTTCGACGGCTTCGAACAGGGCGATGTGCAAATCGAAGACTTCCTGTCGACGAGGGACGATGTTCAGGGTCTGGCGCAATTGCGCGCCGACGATGCTGGAGAAATAGCGATACAGCTCGCTGAGGGTCGGGTTGTGCGCGGCGTCCACCAGTCGACGGTGAAACACCAGGTCACAGGCGATGTAGCTGTCGAGATCACCGTGATAGTGGCTGCCGGCAACACCAAGCGCCTCACGCAGGCCCGCCAGATCCTCATCGGTGCGGCGCAACGCCGCCAGGCCTATGGCTTCGACTTCAAGGATGTGCCGGGTTTCCCGGGCCTGATCCAGTGAGCACTTGGACAGCGCCTTGAGCGTGTCCATCGGATCGACCACCGCCCGCAGGTAGCTGCCGTCGCCTTGGCGGATCTCGATCAACCCGGAGAACGCCAATACCCGCATGGCCTCGCGCACGGTGTTGCGGCTGATGCCCAGCTCGGCGCACAGCTCGGGCTCGGTCGGCAGGCGTTGACCGACCTGCCAGGTGCCGTCGGTGATGCGCTGCCGCAAGAGATCCAGGGCCTGATCGACCAAGGATCGCTTAATAAGTGGAGAAATGTCTGACATAGGATTCGCCCTTTCATCCAATCATGGGATGAATTTTCTGACATGTTAGTCAGCTCCGTGTAGGACGGCAACCACCTAGGTTGATTGGGAGGCAAATAAAGCGGGATTTTCGATTGGTCAAAATTACCCTTTAAGGGTAATTTCAGGGACAGGGTTTTGGTTTCTTATGGAAAAGAACACACCCCATTACGACTTGGCGGTGATCAAGGCTGAGGTCAGGCGACTTGGCAAAAAAGCCTTCACAAGGTCTTCGGCAAAATCCGGTGAGAAGCTCGGCTTTAGCTTCAGAGAGATGCAAGAGATCGTTTTCGAGTTACAGAACAGGATGTTGTACAAATCCATGACCACTTATGACGATCATCGAGTTTGGCAGGACGTTTATCACATCACTTCACAAGATCAGGAGATTTACATCAAGGTGACCTACCGCCCAGGCGGCCCACCGGTAATTTCCTTCAAGGAGAAAAACCCATGAAAACCCAGCAATGTGTCAGCTGCGGTGCACGTGAGGGAATGAGGCATTTCGAGGGTCGCGCCGAAACCTTGAGTGTCAAAGGCATGGAGCGCCGTGTAGATAATCTTTCTGGCTGGGAGTGCCAGAAGTGCGGTGAGGTCGAGTGGGACTTCGACACTGACAGCGCAGAACGTTTTGGGGAAGCAGGGGATGAACTGATATTCGCTGCCAGGCAAATGATCGGTGACGAGATGAGGCGTATCCGTCGAAAATTACACCTTACGCAAAAAGAGACTGTGCAATTATTGTCGGGTGGCGGACATAACGCTTTCTCTCGCTACGAGCGCGGTGAAATATTGCCTCCCAAAGCACTGATACTGCTGATGCGACTGTTGGATCGTTATCCGTACTTGCTGACCGATGCAAAGTCTCTCGGTGAAGGAGCAGACTTGAGAGGCTTCACGCACACCGTCCACAAAGAACACGAAACTCTCACCGTGTCCTGATCCCCAAAAAACCAACCCGGCACAAGGCCGGGTTGGTTTTACCCATCTGATATCAATGCAGAATCTGACTCAGGAACAACTTCGTCCGCTCATTCTGCGGATTGTCGAAGAAGTCGTTCGGTGCCGCCTGCTCGACGATTTCGCCTTTGTCCATGAAGATCACGCGGTTGGCCACGGTACGAGCGAAGCCCATTTCATGGGTTACGCAGAGCATGGTCATGCCGTCTTCGGCCAGGCCGATCATGGTGTCGAGAACCTCCTTCACCATCTCCGGGTCGAGCGCCGAGGTCGGTTCGTCGAACAGCATGATTTTCGGTTTCATGCACAGCGCGCGGGCAATCGCCACACGCTGTTGCTGACCGCCGGACAGTTGCCCCGGGAACTTGTGCGCCTGTTCCGGAATGCGTACGCGCTCCAGATAGTGCATCGCGATTTCTTCAGCCTTGCGCTTGGGCATCTTGCGCACCCACATCGGCGCCAGGGTGCAGTTCTGCAGAATGGTCAGGTGCGGGAACAGGTTGAAGTGCTGGAACACCATGCCGACTTCACGGCGGATCGCTTCGATTTGCTTGAGGTCGTTGGTCAGTTCGACGCCATCGACCACGATGCGGCCCTGCTGGTGCTCTTCCAGACGGTTCAGGCAGCGGATGGTGGTGGACTTGCCAGAGCCCGACGGGCCGCACAGCACGATACGCTCGCCCTGCTTGACGTTGAGGTTGATGTCTTTCAGCACGTGGAACTGGCCATACCACTTGTTCACGCCCTGCATCTGAATGATGCCTTCAGGGCCCACTGGCTTTTTGATTGCTTCGCTCATCGAAAAAACTCCTAACGCTTGTGGCCAGTGTCGAGCTTGCGTTCCAGATGCATGGAATAGCGCGACATACCAAAACAGAAAATCCAGAACACCAGGGCGGCGAACACGTAGCCTTCGGTGGCCATGCCCAGCCATTTCGGATCGGCAGCGGCTTGCTTGACGCTGTTGAGCAGGTCAAAGAGGCCGATGATGATCACAAGGCTGGTGTCCTTGAACAGCGCGATGAAGGTGTTGACGATGCCGGGAATCACCAGTTTCAGGGCTTGCGGCAGAATCACCAGGCCCATGGCGCGCCAGTAACCGAGGCCCATCGCGGCAGCGGCTTCGTACTGACCTTTGGGGATCGCTTGCAGACCGCCGCGCACCACTTCGGCGACGTAGGCCGACTGGAACAGGATCACGCCGATCAGTGCCCGCAGCAGCTTGTCGAAGTTCATGCCTTCAGGCAGGAACAGCGGCAGCATCACCGACGACATGAACAGCACGGTGATCAGCGGCACGCCGCGCCAGAACTCGATGAACGTCACGCAGACCACACGAATGGCCGGCATGTTCGAGCGTCGTCCCAGCGCCAGCATGATCCCCAGCGGCAACGCACCGGCGATACCGACGGTGGCGATCACCAGGGTCAGCATCAGGCCGCCCCACTGGCTGGTCGCCACGGTGTCGAGGCCGAAGACGCCGCCATGCAGCAGGCACCAGGCAACGATCGGATACACCACCAGGAAGCTCAGACCGTACATCGCTTTGCGCGGAACGCGTTTGATGAACAGCGGAGCTACGCCGATGACCGCCAGCCACACGGTCAGGTCCACGCGCCAGCGCAGATCCGCCGGGTAGTAGCCGTACATGAACTGGCCGAAACGCTGCTCGATGAACACCCAGCAGGCGCCCGCCTTGGTGCAGTCGTCGCGGGTGGTGCCGACCCAGTTGGCATCGAAGATCGCCCAGCTGAGCAGTGGCGGAATCACCAGATAGATCAAGTAGAACGCAAACAGGGTCAGCAGGGTGTTGAGCCAGCTGGAGAACATGTTCGCGCGGATCCACGCCATCGGGCCGAAGACCTTGGCCGGCGGTGGCATGTCGGGTTTGAAAGTATGAGTACTCATGCGCTATTCCTTACCGCTCGATCAGCGCAATGCGCTTGTTGTACCAGTTCATCAGCAGGGAAATGCTGATACTGATCGCCAGGTACACGCTCATGGTGATGGCAATGACTTCGATCGCCTGGCCGGTCTGGTTCAACACGGTGCCGGCGAACAGCGAAACCATTTCCGGGTAACCGATACCGGCCGCCAGCGAGGAGTTCTTCGCCAGGTTCAGGTATTGGCTGGTCAGCGGCGGAATGATCACGCGCAACGCTTGCGGGATGATCACCTTGCGCAGGGTCGGACCGTTGCGCAGGCCGAGCGAACGGGCCGCTTCGGTCTGGCCATGGCTGACCGACTTGATCCCCGAACGCACGATCTCGGCGATAAACGCCGCGGTATAAACGGTCAGGGCCAGGGTCAGGGCCAGCAGTTCCGGGATCAGCACCCAGCCGCCGACGAAGTTGAAGCCTTGCAGCTTCGGCATTTCCCAATGCAGCGGCGCCCCGAAGATCAGCGCACACAGCGTCGGGATGACCAGCAGGATTCCCAGACCGACCCAGAACTTGTGGAACGGCTCGCCGGTTTCTTCAAAACGCTTGTTGGCCCAGCGGTTCATCAGCACGATGCCGACGATGGCCACCACGACACTGATCGCGAACGCCCAGAAGCCGTCGGCCATCTGCGCGGCCGGCATGTTCAGGCCACGGCTGCTGACGAAGAAAGTGTCGCCAAAGTTGTGGCTGTTACGCGGCCCCGGCATGGTCAGGAACACCGCGAAATACCAGAACAGGATTTGCAGCAGCGGCGGAATGTTGCGGAAAACTTCCACATACACGGTCGCCAGTTTGCTGATGATCCAGTTCGGCGACAGGCGCGCCACACCGATGATGAAACCCAGCAAAGTTGCCAGGATCACGCCGATGAAGGTCACCAGCAAGGTGTTGAGCAGACCGATCACGAACACGCGGGCATAGCTGTCCGCTTCGGTGTAGGAAATCAGGTGTTGAGCGATACCGAACCCGGCACTGCGCTCCAGAAAGCTGAACCCGGACGTGATGCCCCGGTGCTGAAGGTTGGTCTGGGTGTTGTCGAACAGATACCAGCCCATGGCGACCACCGCCACAACGGTGATGATCTGGAATAGCCACGCACGCACACGTGGATCGCTGAGGCTGAACCTCTGCTTTGGTGCGCCGATTGAATTTTGCATGAAGTGCCCCGCAAGAAATGGAACAGAACATCACCCGGCGGTTGGCCCGCCGGGTGATAGAACCATTAGCGCACTGGTGGTGCGTACTGAATGCCGCCGTTGTTCCACAGCGCGTTCAGGCCACGGTCGATTTCCAGCGGAGTGCTCTTGCCGAGGTTTTTCTCGAAGATTTCGCCGTAGTTACCCACCTGGTAAACGATTTTCACAACCCAGTCCTTCGGCAGTTTCAGATCCTTGCCGTACTCGCCGTCGCCACCCAGCAGACGGGCGACGTCCGGGTTCTTGGTGGACTTGGCTTCTTCGAGTACGTTTTTCGACGTGACGCCGGCTTCTTCAGCGTTGAGCAGCGCGTAGCCGACCCAGCGCACGATGGCCAGCCACTCGTCGTCGCCGTTACGCACGACCGGGCCCAGAGGTTCCTTGGAAATGGTTTCCGGCAGAACCACGTAGTCCTTCGGCGAGGCCAGCTTGCTGCGCTGGGCGAACAGTTGGGACTTGTCGGAGGTCAGCACGTCGCAACGACCGGATTCCAGCGACTTGGCGCTTTCATCGGAGGTGTCGAAAGTGATCGGGGTGTACTTCAGGCCGTTGGCGCGGAAGTAGTCGGACACGTTCAGCTCGGTGGTGGTACCGGCTTGAATGCAGATGGTCGCGCCGTCGAGTTCCTTGGCACTTTTCACGCCCAGCTTGTTGTTGGCCAGGAAGCCCACGCCGTCGTAGTAAGTGATGAAGCCAGGGAATTTCAGGCCCATGCCCGCGTCACGGGAACTGGTCATGGTGGTGTTGCGCGACAGGATGTCGATCTCGCCGGACTGCAGAGCAGTGAAGCGCTCCTTGGCGTTCAACTGACTGAACTTGACCTTGGTCGCATCGCCGAACACAGCAGCGGCCACGGCACGGCAGACGTCGGCGTCGATGCCGAGGATCTTGCCGGTCGAATCCGGTACGGAGAAACCTGGCAGACCGTCGCTGACGCCACACTGCACGAAACCTTTCTTCTGTACCGCATCCAGGGTTGCACCCGCCTGAGCGAACCCGCTGACGCCGAGGACTGCAGCAGCAGTCACGACCGCCAGAGTGGATTTCAACATCTTCATTCAAACCTCCAGTTTTGCTCTTGTTGTGTCGGAGCTTGAGTCCAGTCGCACCCTTTTGAGGCGTTGTTGACCCGTGTTGGCTTTTTATGGGGTCAACCGACGTAAGACCTTAGCTATGAGTCTAGTAGGAGAAAATCCACATCATGGACAACTCACTTCTCACCAGTCGGCCGAACGGGCTGTAGCCCTTTCACGTTCGCGGAGCCCATTGCGGCCATTGGCGAACATCCATCACCGGATTCTTTGCTATCCCGTCGCCGAGCGTTCACTGATAGTGTTACCGCCAGGCGCGAGATCGATTGCACGACTACCTCATAGCAAAGCCCGTACCACACAGCTCGCTGAAGCGATTGAGCGACAGGTCAATAGCAAAACTTGTAGCCTTGCGACATCTTCTTAACGGATCAACCGGGCGCGCCCCCCCATCACGCACTTAATGAGAGCGCCCGCACATTTTTGGAGCAGCCATGACCGAGCCCTTGATTCTTCAGCCTGTTAAGGCAGCCGACGCCTGCGTGATCTGGCTGCACGGCCTCGGCGCCGACCGCTATGACTTTCTGCCGGTGGCCGAGGCCTTGCAGGAAAGCCTGCTGAGCACGCGCTTCGTTTTGCCCCAGGCACCGACCCGCCCGGTGACCATAAATGGCGGTTATGCCATGCCGAGCTGGTACGACATCAAGGCCATGAGCCCGGCCCGGGCCATCGACCGCGATGAGCTGGAGGTGTCCGCCGATCACGTCATCGAATTGATCGAACAACAGCGCGCCAGCGGAATAGACGCTTCGCGGATTTTTCTCGCCGGCTTTTCCCAGGGCGGCGCGGTGGTCTATCACACCGCGTTTTTGAAATGGCAGGGGCCATTGGGCGGCGTGCTGGCGTTGTCGACCTACGCGCCGACCTTCAGCGACGAACTGGAGCTGTCCGCCAGCCAGCAACGGATTCCAGTGCTGGCACTCCACGGCCAGTTCGACAACGTGGTGCAGAACTCGATGGGCCGCACGGCGTATGAGTATCTGAAGGCCCATGGTGTCACCGTGACATGGCAGGAATACCCAATGGAGCACGAAGTGTTACCCGAGGAAATTCGCGACATCGGCGTGTGGCTGAGCGAACGTCTGCGCTGATCGTTCGGGGCTCGATTTTCCTGTGGTCGGGCCCCTTTGATCATCCCACTACGCCGCGCCCGTTTCTTGCATTACACTGGCCGGCGTACATTCCTTAACCAATTGATGAGATGACCGTGCTCAAAGCACTCAAGAAGATGTTCGGTAAAAGCGAGGCTGAGCAGCTCGCGCCAGCTCCCAGTGCGCCGTCGCACGCCCCCGGCCATCGCAGCGATGCCAAACCGGCCGACCGCCAGGCTCCTGCAGCCGCACCGAAACACGAACCGGCACCCGCTCCTGTAGCAGCTCCTGATTCAGAATCCACCCGCAGCGAAGCGCCTAAACCGGCCCGACCACGCCGCGAACCGAAGCCCAAGGCGCCGGTCATTCCCTGGAAACTCGAAGACTTCGTCGTCGAGCCACAGGAAGGCAAGACCCGTTTCCACGATTTCAAACTCGCCCCGGAACTGATGCACGCCATCCAGGACCTGGGTTTCCCGTATTGCACGCCGATCCAGGCGCAGGTGCTGGGCTTCACCCTCGCCGGCAAAGACGCCATCGGTCGCGCCCAGACCGGTACCGGCAAGACCGCCGCGTTCCTGATCTCGATCATCACCCAGCTGTTGCAGACCCCGCCGCCGAAAGAGCGTTACATGGGCGAGCCACGGGCACTGATCATCGCGCCGACCCGTGAGCTGGTGGTGCAGATCGCCAAGGACGCCGCCGACCTGACCAAGTACACCGGCCTCAACGTCATGACGTTCGTCGGCGGAATGGACTTCGACAAGCAGCTCAAGCACCTCGAAGCCCGCCACTGCGACATCCTCGTCGCCACCCCGGGCCGTCTGCTCGACTTCAACCAGCGCGGTGACGTGCACCTGGACATGGTCGAAGTGATGGTGCTGGACGAAGCCGACCGCATGCTCGACATGGGCTTCATCCCGCAAGTGCGGCAGATCATTCGACAGACCCCACCGAAAAGCGAACGCCAGACCCTGCTGTTCTCCGCGACTTTCACCGAAGACGTGATGAACCTCGCCAAGCAGTGGACCACCGACCCTGCCATCGTCGAAATCGAAGTCACCAACGTGGCCAACGAGAACGTCGAACAGCACATCTACGCGGTGGCCGGTGCCGACAAATACAAACTGCTCTTCAACCTGGTCAACGACAACGGCTGGGAGCGGGTCATCGTGTTCGCTAACCGCAAGGATGAAGTGCGGCGCATCGAAGAACGCCTGGTACGTGACGGTATCAACGCCGCGCAACTGTCCGGCGACGTGCCGCAGCACAAGCGGATCAAGACGCTGGAAGGTTTCCGCGAAGGCAAGATCCGCGTGCTGGTCGCCACCGACGTGGCCGGTCGCGGCATCCACATCGACGGCATCAGCCACGTGATCAACTTCACCCTGCCGGAAGTCCCGGACGACTACGTGCACCGCATCGGCCGTACCGGTCGTGCTGGCGCCGATGGCGTGTCGATCAGCTTCGCCGGTGAGGACGACTCCTACCAGTTGCCGTCCATCGAAGAAAAACTGGGTCGCAAGATCAGCTGTGAAACGCCGCC
This sequence comes from Pseudomonas sp. HS6, assembly GCF_023375815.1. Lineage (NCBI taxonomy): Bacteria > Pseudomonadati > Pseudomonadota > Gammaproteobacteria > Pseudomonadales > Pseudomonadaceae > Pseudomonas > Pseudomonas sp. HS6. The sequence goes on from NZ_CP067412.1 coordinate 511,052, forward strand.
GACGCATCTATTGCGGGCGGTTGAGCGCAAGCGCCCACAGTAAGCGACGCCATAAAGAGAAGCGCAGCCGGCAACGGACTGCGCTTTTTTTTCGCCCGGATATTGTTCAATAAAACTAAAAGTCCATAATGGACAAATTAGTTTACACACAACTTCCGGAATCCGACATGTCCAGTACGCCGTACGTGATTGATCAAACCCAGGCCCGTGAGCTTCTGGCCCGGATCGATGTACCGCAGATCCTGCGCAAGCTGTTCCGTGACCTGGCGGCAGGGCATGCGGTGCAACCGGCGCAGCAACTGGTGGAATTCCCCCAGGGCGCCGGGGACTTCATCAACTATCTGGGCGTGCTGGCCGAGGACGGCGTGTACGGGGTCAAGACTTCGCCGTACATCGTTCGCGAACAAGGCCCACTGGTGACGGCGTGGACGCTGCTGATGTCGATGCAGACCGGTCAGCCGCTGCTGCTCTGCGATGCCGGCGAACTGACCACTGCCCGCACGGCTGCAACCACAGCTGTCGCCGTCGACGCCCTCGCCCCTTTGAAAGCCTCGCGCCTGGCGATCATCGGCAGCGGCAAGGTCGCCCAGGCGCACCTGCATTACGTCAAGACGTTGCGCGAATGGCATAGCATCCGCGTGTATTCACCCACGTTGAGCGAAGACGCGGCAACCGCCAGCCTGCTGCAAACCCTCGATCCGCGCGTGAGCATCGCTGACAGCCGCGAGGCCGCCCTTGCCGACGCAGACGTGATCATGCTCTGCACCTCCTCCGCAGGACCTGTGATCGACCCGGCAACCTTGAGCAAACCGACGCTGATCACCTCGATCAGCACCAACGCACCGCGCGCCCACGAAGTGCCGCCGCAGAGCCTCAACGACATGCAGGTGTTCTGCGACTATCGTCTGACCACGCCGGGTTCGGCGGGTGAAATGCTGATCGCCAGTGAACAACATGGCTGGGACAACAGCGCGATCATCGGTGACCTCGCGGATCTGCTCAGCGAGAAAGTGCAGCGCCCCGGTTACGACCGTCACGTGTTCTTCCGCTCCATCGGTCTGGGTCTGGAAGACATCGCCCTGGCCAACGCCCTTTATCAATTGCAGCGCTGACACCGGAGATTTTCATGAGTCATGCAGATTTCATCATCATCGGCGGCGGGATTGCTGGCGCGTCCACCGGTTTCTGGCTGTCGCAACATGGCAAGGTCGTGGTGCTGGAGCGCGAATCGCATCCGGCCTATCACTCCACCGGGCGCTCGGCCGCGCTCTACTCCGCCGCTTACGGCAACCCGCAAGTGCGGGCATTGACCCAGGCCAGCCGCGAATTTTTCGACCATCCGCCCAGCGGCTTCTGTGAACACTCGCTACTGACTCCGCGCGGTGAAATGACTGTGGATTTCACCGGTGACGCCGCCGAACTGAACAATCAATACCTCAGCGCCAAAGCCACGGTGCCGGAAATGCAGTTGCTCAGTGCTGAAGAAGCCTGCGTGCGGCTGCCGATCCTGCGCCGGGAAAAGGTCCACGGCGCGATCTATGACCCAACCGCGAGCGACATCGACACCGACGCTCTGCATCAAGGCTATTTGCGCGGTATCCGCCGCAACAACGGGCAAGTCCTGACCGATTGCGAAGTGCTCGGGCTGAGCCGTGATGCCGACGGCGTCTGGCAAGTGCAGACCAACGGCCAGACGTTCAGCGCTCCCGTCGTGATCAACGCCGCAGGCGCCTGGGCCGACAAAGTCGGTGCCCTGGCCGGCGCCCGGTCGCTGGGCCTGCAACCGAAACGTCGCGCAGCGTTCATCTTCGCCGGCCCCGAAGGCGTGAACATTCACCACTGGCCGATGCTGGTCAGCCTCGACGAATCGTTCTACATGAAGCCCGACGCCGGCATGTTCCTCGGCTCCCCGGCCAACGCCGACCCGGTCGAGCCGCACGACGTGCAGCCCGAAGAACTGGACATCGCCATGGGCATCTACCAGATCGAAGAAGCGACGACTCTGACCATCCGCCGCCCGACCCGCACCTGGGCCGGCCTGCGCAGTTTCGTCGCCGACGGTGATTTGTTGTCCGGGTTCGATCCACAGGTGCCAGGACTGTTCTGGGTCGCGGCCCAGGGCGGTTACGGCATCCAGACTTCGCCGGCCATGGGCCAGGCCAGCGCGGCGCTGGTGCGTGGTGAGTCGCTGCCCGAGCACCTCAAGCAGTTCGGTCTGTCCGCCGCCATGCTCTCCCCTGCCCGTCTGGCCTGACCGCCCCCGGATGACGCGCCCAACGGATTGCGGCACACTCGCAACGCCCCCGGACCACGGGGGCGTTGACGTTGCCTGGAGCTCCACAGTTATGACCGCCCCCGAACAATCTCCTGAGCTGAATGACGCCGCGCTGGATAACTTCCACGCCATCGCCGACGCCATCGCCACCCTGTTCTTTCCCCACGCCGAAGTGGTGTTGCATGACCTGCGCACGCAGAAGGTCGACTACATCGCCAACAACCTGTCGAAACGGGTGATCGGCGATGAATCGTCGCTGGAAGACATGCTCAGCGACGACGTCAGCGAACGGAACATCGGCCCGTACGAAAAGCTCAATTGGGACGGCCAGAAGATTCGCAGCCTGAGCACGGTGCTACGCGACAGCGAAGGGCATCCGCTGGCGGTGTTGTGCATCAACCTGAATATTTCGCTGTTCGAGAACGCCAAAGCCGCGCTGGATCTGTTCCTCTCGCCGAGCAAACTGATTCCGCAACCGGATTCACTGTTTCGCGATGACTGGCAAGAACGGATCAACACCTTCCTGCACGCCTGGCTACGCGAGCGGCAACTGAGCCTGAATCTGCTGACCCGCGATCACAAACGCGAACTGGTGCTGGCACTGCACGCCGAAGGGGCGTTCAAGGGCAAGAGCGCCTCGAACTATGTGGCCAATGTGCTGAACATGGGGCGGGCGACGGTGTACAAGCATTTGAAGGAATTGAAGGGCTGAAGATTTGCGGTGAATGTTACGGCCTCATCGCTGGCAAGTCGAATCGTCGCACCGCAGCTCCCACAGATTCAGCGGTGATCACATATTTTGTGTACGACGCGGGCACTGTGGGAGCTGGCTTGCCAGCGATGGCGGACTATCAGTCGCCGTAGATGTCCGACTTGAAGTACTTCTCGGAAATTTTCTGATACTCGCCACTGGCGCGAATGCCGTCGATGGCGGTGTTCAGCTGGCTGACCAGTTCGGCGTTGCCCTTGCGCACCGCAATCCCGGCGCCCTCGCCCACGTATTTCGGATCCTTCAGTTCCGGCCCGACAAACGCGTAACCCTTGCCCCGAGGCATCGACAGGAAATCGTTCAGAGGGATGGTATCGGCAAAAATCGCATCGAGACGCCCGGCCGCCAGGTCCATGTAGATTTCTTCGTTGTTGCCATAGCGCTTGACGTTGATGCCCTTAGGCTCGAACACCTCGGTGGCGTAGCGATCAGTGGTGGTCGCACGCTGCACGCCGACAGTCTTGCCCTTGAGGCTGGCGTACTGGTCATCGACGGTCGCGCCTTCCTTCATTACCAGCCGCGACGAGGTGAAATAGTACTTGTGGGTGAAGTCCACGGACTTCTTGCGGTCTTCGTTGATGGTCATGGACGACAGCGCCATGTCGATTTTCTTCACTTTCAGGGAAGGAATCAGACCGTCGAACTCGCCCTCGACCCACACGCACTTGACCTGCATCTGCGCGCACAGGGCATTGCCGATGTCGTAGTCGAAACCGACGATTTCACCTTGGTCGGTCTTTGAGGCGAAGGGCGGATAAGCCGCTTCGATACCGATGCGCAGGGTTTTCTCGGCGGCAAACACGCTACTGCACGCCAACAGGCTCAGCGCCAGACCGGTGATGAGGGGGAATTTCTTCATGTTCGTTCTCTCGCGGGTTGTTGTTGGTTTGGCAAGACAGAAGAAAGAGCTGAATCGGGGAAATACTTTATTTGTACTTGTAAATCCATACTGGACTTTTACGTACAAGCCGTCAATTGGACAAACGCCATCGGCGTCAGCCGATGGTCGGGAGTCGAGGGGAGATTGATTGAGGAGAGGATTTACTGCTTCCAGCGATCCGCAGCGGCATGATCGCTGTCACGACCCTCGACCCAGCGCGGGCCGTCGCTGGTGTTCTCTTTCTTCCAGAATGGCGCGCGGGTTTTCAGGTAATCCATGACGAAGGCGCAGGCGTCGAATGCCGCCTGACGATGGGCGCTGGCGGCGCCGACGAACACGATCGGTTCGCCCGGCTCCAGCGCGCCGATGCGGTGCAGCACTTCCAGTTTCAACAACGGCCAACGCTGCTCGGCCTCGACGGCAATCTTGCCCAGGGCCTTTTCGGTCATGCCCGGATAGTGTTCGAGGAACATCCCGGCGACATCGAGCCCATCGTTGAAGTCGCGCACGTAGCCGACAAAACTCACCACCGCGCCGACGCCGACATTGGCCGCGTGCATCGCGTTGACTTCAGCACCGGGATCGAAAGCCGTGGACTGCACACGAATCGCCATGTCTCAGCCTCCGGTCACGGTGGGGAAAAACGCCACTTCGTCGCCATCGACCACCGGTTCGTCGAGCTGGCAAAGGTCTTCGTTGCGCGCGCACATCAGATTCTGTTCGCTCAACACCTCGGCGCCGTCACGCCTGGCGAGCAATGCGCGCACGTCGTCGACCGTTGCGAAATCGCCCTCGACCTTCACCGAATCCACGCCCAGCGCCTCACGGTAACGGGCAAAAAATTTCACGGTCAGGTTCATGGCTGCTCCGCCTGGAAATGCCCGCTCTTGCCGCCGACTTTCTCCAACAGACGCACGCTTTCGATGGTCATGCCCCGATCCACGGCTTTGCACATGTCGTAGATCGTCAGTGCGGCGACGCTGGCGGCGGTCAGCGCTTCCATTTCGACACCGGTCTGCCCGGACAGCTTGCAACGAGCCACGATGCGCACGGCATCGTCGCCTTCGGCGCTGAGCTCGACTTTGACGCCGGTGAGCATCAGCGGATGGCACAGCGGAATCAGGTCACTGGTTTTCTTTGCCGCCTGAATGCCGGCGATGCGCGCCACGGCGAACACGTCGCCCTTGGGATGGCCGCCGCTGACGATCATCTGCAGAGTATCGGGCAGCATGCGCACCAGCGCTTGGGCCGTCGCCTCGCGGAACGTCACGGCTTTTTCGGTGACGTCGACCATGTTGGCGCGACCTTGGGAATCGAGATGAGTCAGCACGGGATTACTCCTGATCAGGAGCACCGATTGTAAACCTGCGGGTCAAAATTCCGCACATAAAAAACCGGGCGACTTTGCAGTCGCCCGGTTCGTTTGGCGGGTTACAGATGCGATTCGGCGTATTCGGCCAGAATCGAACGTGGCACCCCTTGCAGCGTGATGTGCACACCGTTGGGGAAGTCTTTGAAGCGTTCGGTCAGGTAGGTCAGCCCGGAACTGGTCGCGGACAGGTAAGGGGTGTCGATCTGTGCCAGGTTGCCCAGGCACACCACTTTGGAACCGGCGCCAGCCCGGGTGATGATGGTTTTCATCTGGTGCGGCGTGAGGTTCTGGCATTCGTCGATCAGGATCAGGCTCTGCTGGAAGCTGCGACCGCGAATGTAGTTGAGCGATTTGAACTGCAACGGCACTTTGCTGAGGATGTAGTCGACGCTGCCATGGGTGTTTTCGTCATCCATGTGCAAGGCTTCGAGGTTGTCGGTGATGGCGCCCAGCCACGGCTCCATTTTTTCCGCCTCGGTGCCGGGCAGGAAGCCGATTTCCTGGTCCAGACCCTGCACGCTGCGGGTCGCGATGATGCGGCGATAACGCTTGCTGACCATGGTCTGCTCGATCGCAGCGGCCAGCGCCAGGATGGTCTTGCCGGAACCGGCGGCGCCGGACAGGTTGACCAGATGAATGTCAGGGTCGAGCAAGGCGTACAGCGCCAGGCTCTGGTAGATGTCACGCGGCTTCAGACCCCAGGCTTCCTGATGCAGCAAAGGTTCCTGGTGCAGATCGAGAATCAGCAGGCGGTCTTCTTCAATCTCCTTGATCCAGCCAACGAAGCCCTGTTCATCAATGATGAATTCGTTGATATGGACGGCAGGCAGGTTGTCGATCAGCTTCACCTGGTGCCAGGTGCGGCCATGATCCTGACGGGTTTCGACCTTGCTCACTAAGTCCCAGAAAGAGCCGGTCATGTTGTGATAACCGTTGGGCAGCAGGGACACGTCGTCGACCAACTGGTCGGTGCTGTAGTCCTCGGCCGCGATCCCGCAGGCGCGCGCCTTGAGGCGCATGTTGATGTCTTTGGTGACCAGCACCACCGGTTTCTTCGGATCACGGGCGTGCAGATCGATCAACTGGTTGATGATTTTGTTGTCGTTCAGGTGCTCGGGCAGAATCAGGTTCGACTCCGCCTGCTTGCTCATCAAAATTGACAGCAACCCCTTTGGCCCGCTCTTTCCGCGCTGGATCGGCACCCCTTGCTCGACGTCTTCGGGCGAGGCATCGCCCAGCGTCTTGTCGATCAGCCGGATGGCCTGGCGGCATTCGGCGGCCACGCTGTGATGCCCGCTCTTGAGTTTGTCCAGCTCTTCAAGCACGGTCATCGGGATCGCGACGTGGTGTTCTTCGAAATTCAGCAGGGCGTTTGGATCGTGAATCAGTACGTTGGTATCGAGTACATAAAGGATTGGCTGGTTGGAGGAAGGGCTACGTCCGTGATCATCCATACTCGGTCACCTTTGTGGGAGCCATTCGACGCAATACCTGGGCGGTGCTGCGCCTCGAAGTGACTGCCGAATCCACCTGCGTAGCTTTTGTTGGGGAAGCAGGTGAACTGCACACAAAATGGGTCTTGGGAGACGCCACCTGTGTTGCAGGTTTCGGCGGTCTGACTTCGTAATACTCCAAAACCCGTGACAGAAAAAAGCACTTTGACGCTTTTTTGAAGTTTATTTTGCAAAGTGACGAAAAGCCCTTGGCGGACCGCCCCGCCCCCGTTAGAGTCGGAAGTCCGCCTGCATCAAATTCTGCAAAAAATTCACTCCAAGCCCAATGTTTCCGGGCTCTTGCCGTTTGTCAGCGAAAAGCGTCCTGACAGTCTTCCCAGCCGATGCCGCTTTGTGCGGTTTGCGTGATCAGCCACGGCAACGCCGTCTTCACCGCATCCTGCTTCATGTTGAAATTGATCACCCCGTGACGCCACAACAGCATCAGGGTCAGCACCCGCTGTGCGCTCGGATTGCCCTTGAGCTTGCCCGCGCCGTCCTGGGCATCGATGTCCCACAGCGCCACTTGCAGGCCCTGATTGCGGAAGAAACTGCCAGCATCGCTGCGGCGCTGACCCTCCGGCGGACGGAACAGCGGCACGTAGTTTTCCGGCAACTTGTTTTTCACCAGATCGGCACTGCGGCGCACCGAATCCTGCCAGTCCTGCCAGTGGCTGTGGGAGCGAAACTCCCAGCCCTGCACACCCACGCAGAGTTTCGAGAATTCCGATTGCAGGTTGTTCACCGAGCGATCCGCCAACCGCGCCTGCACATCCTTGCCCAGCAAGAAGAAGGTGCCGCTCAGACTGGATTTGCGCAGGTAGTCGGCGATCCAGTCGGTGTTGTCCGGCTGCAGGTTCGCGGCGCTGTCGAAACTCAGCAGGAACAGCCGGTCGTGCATCTCGTCGCCATTGCGCTCGTAGTCGCCGAAATGATCGACTTCGCTGGTGGTTTGCGGCGACAGCGCTGCCTTGCGCAGCAGTTCATCCAAGTATTGCAGATGGAAGATCCGGCTCGGCTCGGCCCACTTGGTGTAATAGCTTTCATCGCTGACCACGAACTTGGCCGCCTGCTCACGCAGGGTCGGCAGGTCTTCGACGAGGAAGCAGAAGGAGGCGTCCTGATCGCAACTCTGTTGAGCGAAGTTGTAGTTGGTCAGTAGCCGCTGCCATAAACGCGCACGCAGGCTGTTGATCGCGTCCAGATTGACTGTGCGCAGCCCCAGGCGCTGGGCCAGCGCGGCCTCATCCAGCGCTTCGCTGCCCAGCAGGCTCCGGGCGAACATCAGGATTTCCGCCCGCGAGGCGACGTCGAACAGGGTCGGGTTGTCGAGTTTCTCCGGCCAGGTGCTGCGATCGAGCGTGGCAATATCGCCCGGCGCCGCAACAGCCCCGAAGCTCAACAGCCACACGGTGAATAAAAGAACAATGCGCAAAGGGGTGTCTCCATAACAAAACCCGCGCGGCACTATAGCTGATCCACAACCAATTCCCGCAGGCACACATACCCCTGTGGGAGCGAGCTTGCTCGCGATGGCGATATACCGGACGACAATTTCGGCGACTGACATGCCCTCATCGCGAGCAAGCTCGCTCCCACAGGGTAGGCGACACACCACCGATCACCTATGAGCCTGATAGCTGGAGTCATCCGCCCCAACCCCCTAGAATCGCCCCCACGATTAAAGGAGACGACTTCATGCTGATGGTGATTTCCCCCGCCAAGACCCTCGATTACGAAACACCGCCGGCGACCCAGCGCTTCACCCAGCCGCAGTACCTCGACCATTCCCAGGAGCTGATCCAGCAATTGCGCGAGCTGACGCCTGCGCAGATCAGCGATCTGATGCACGTCTCCGACAAGATCGGTGGCCTTAACGCCGCGCGTTTCGGCAGTTGGACGCCTGCGTTCACCACCGAGAACGCCAAACAGGCGCTGCTGGCCTTCAAGGGTGACGTCTACACCGGACTCGACGCCCAGAGCTTCAGCGAAGCCGATTTCGATTACGCGCAACAACATCTGCGCATGCTCTCCGGCCTCTACGGCCTGCTGCGCCCGCTCGACCTGATGCAACCTTATCGCCTGGAAATGGGCACCAAACTGCCTAACGCCCGCGGCAAGGACTTGTACGCATTCTGGGGCACGCGCATCAGCGAATGGCTGAACGAAGCGCTGGCCGATCAGGGCGATGATGTGCTGCTGAACCTGGCGTCCAACGAGTACTTCTCGGCGGTCAAACGCACAGCCCTGAACGCGCGGATCATCAACACCGAGTTCAAGGACCTGAAAAATGGCCAGTACAAGATCATCAGCTTCTACGCCAAGAAGGCTCGAGGCCTGATGAGCCGCTTCGTTATCCAGGAGCGCATTAACGATCCGGCCGCCCTCAAACAGTTCGATGTTCAGGGTTATCGCTACAGCGCCGAACAGTCGAAACCGGACAATCTGGTGTTTCTGCGCGACCACGCCCCGGAATAAAGCATGCCCATTGCACGACTCTTTAGAGAAAGAGTCGTGCAGCTCGCACGACGTCAAAAAAACCTCCTGCCCTTTCGCCGATTTATTGGCGCCATAAAAACACCACCTCCATTTCTATCTTTTCTTTCACTCGACAGTTGTCATTTTTTTCAGTAGTGGCACGTAAATTTTTTACCGGTAGTGGCACAAAACCATCTAACGCGATTATCTGCCTATCAATAAAGGGCGAAATCGAAAGTGCTATCAATATGAGAGCAGTGCCATCTTTCTCAATATTTCAAGAAATTTCAGATTTCGCGATGGGCGGACCGGAACTATGTCCAAATGCATAGCTCATACCACCGGTAACGATTCTCGCCGAACATGTACGAGATAACTTACGCAGAGATCAAAACCATGTAACCAAGTTGTCACAGCAACTTGCCTGAATGGATAACAACTCTGGACAACTATCGAAGGACAGGAGATACGCACCATCAATATCCCCTACAAGGCCAAGGCCGCGCCCCTATAAACGTGCTCGCCTGAGCACCCAACCGCTTGATCCACGGGCCTATGCCTGACATCGAGCGCGCAATACGAGATTGCACAAGAGTCCTCTTGCCAGAGGATCAGCTGCATAACAGGGCACGTCACAACAACAAGGCCTGGTTGCGCACATCTTGAGTGCACTTATTTAGACACTCGAAACTTAGTATGCCTGCACGCGGCATTGTGGCGCCTGCAAGTCACACTTTCGAGTGCACTAACACCGCTGAACACCATTAACTCCGGCCCTTTAACGGCCTGATATATACAGAGGTAATTGCGATGCGCATCAGCATATTTGGTTTGGGTTACGTCGGCGCAGTGTGTGCCGGTTGCCTGTCTGCACGGGGCCATGACGTGGTTGGCGTCGATGTTGCCAAAGACAAGATCGATATGATCAACGCTGGCAAATCTCCCATTGTCGAACCGGGCCTGGGCGAGTTGCTGGCGCAAGGGATCGAGACTGGTCGTCTGCGCGGTACGACCAACTTCGCCGAAGCGATTCGTGACACCGACCTGTCGATGATCTGCGTCGGCACGCCGAGCAAGAAGAACGGCGACCTGGAACTGAACTACATCGAAGCGGTGTGCCGCGAGATCGGTTTTGTCCTGCGTGAAAAATCCACCCGTCACACCATCGTCGTGCGCAGCACCGTGCTGCCGGGCACCGTGGCCAACGTGGTGATCCCGATCCTCGAAGACTGCTCCGGCAAGAAAGCCGGCGTTGATTTCGGTGTAGCCGTGAACCCTGAATTCCTGCGTGAATCCACCGCAATCGCCGACTACGACCTGCCACCGATGACCGTCATCGGCGAATTCGACAAGGCTTCGGGCGACGTTCTGCAATCGCTGTACGAAGAGCTCGACGCACCGATCATCCGCAAGGACATCGCCGTCGCCGAGATGATCAAGTACACCTGCAACGTCTGGCACGCAACCAAAGTGACCTTCGCCAACGAGATCGGCAACATCGCCAAAGCGGTGGGCGTCGATGGTCGCGAAGTGATGGACGTGGTCTGCCAGGACAAGACCCTCAACCTGTCCCAGTACTACATGCGCCCGGGTTTCGCCTTCGGCGGCTCGTGCCTGCCCAAAGACGTGCGCGCCCTGACGTACCGCGCCGGTTCCCTGGACGTCGAAGCGCCGCTGCTCAACTCGCTGATGCGCAGCAACGAATCGCAAGTGCAGAACGCCTTCGACATCGTTGAAAGCCACGACAAGCGCAAAGTCGCCCTGCTCGGCTTGAGCTTCAAGGCCGGCACCGACGACCTGCGCGAGAGCCCGCTGGTGGAACTGGCCGAGATGCTGATCGGCAAGGGTTACGACCTGAGCATCTACGACAGCAACGTCCAGTACGCCCGTGTCCACGGCGCGAACAAGGATTACATCGAGTCGAAGATCCCGCACGTCTCTTCCCTGCTCAACGCGGACTTCGATTCGGTGATCGACAACTCCGACGTGATCATCCTCGGCAACCGCGACGAGAAGTTCCGCGCGCTGGCCCAGCAGGCACCCCACGGCAAACAGGTCATCGACCTGGTCGGTTTCATGGCCAAGGCCACCGATACCGGCACCCGTACCGAAGGCATCTGCTGGTAACGCAGCAGCACGCTTCGAGCTTCAAGCCGCACGCCATGAATCGGCAGGCGGCTTGAAGCCCCCATCACCTTCGGATGACGGTCATGTCCAAGCTCAAACATTTTTTTCTGCAATCCGCCGGCTGGCTTTTGTTTCTGAGCCTGCTGATGGGCCTGGCCCTGATGCTGCCCACGTCCACGTTCGACTCCGAGTCGAAGGACTTCATTTTTCTGATTGGCGCCGTGGGTATCTGGCGCTATTCGATGGGTGCCACACACTTTGTGCGCGGCATGATTTTTCTCTACATCGTCTACCCGCACCTGCGCCGCAAAGTGCGCAAGCTGGGTAAAGCGGCGGACCCGTCGCATGTGTTTCTGATGGTCACCAGTTTTCGCATCGACGCGTTGACCACTGCGCAGGTTTACAGCTCGGTGATCCGCGAAGCCATCGACTGCGAACTGCCGACCACGGTGGTCTGCTCCATCGTCGAAATGTCCGATGAGTTGCTGGTCAAGGCGCTGTGGGCGCGGATGAATCCACCTGAACGCGTGAAGCTCGATTTCGTGCGTATTCCCGGCACCGGCAAGCGCGATGGCCTGGCTTATGGTTTCCGCGCGATCTCCCGCCACCTGCCGGACGACCGCGCCGTGGTGGCCGTGATCGACGGCGACACCGTGCTCGGCGAAGGCACCGTGCGCAAAACCGTGCCGTGGTTCCAGCTGTTCGGCAACGTCGGCGGCCTGACCACCAACGAGTTCTGCGAAGTGCGCGGCGGCTACATCATGAGCGAATGGCACAAGCTGCGTTTCGCCCAGCGCCACATCAACATGTGCTCGATGGCCCTGTCCAAGCGCGTGCTGACCATGACCGGCCGCATGTCGGTGTTCCGCGCCACCGTGGTCACCAATCCGGAATTTATCGCCGACGTTGAAAGCGACTCGCTGCAACACTGGCGTCTGGGCCGTTTCAAATTCTTGACCGGCGACGACAAGTCGAGCTGGTTCAGTCTGATGCGCCTGGGCTACGACACCTTCTACGTGCCGGATGCTGCGATCAACACCGTTGAACATCCGCCGGAAAAGAGCTTCATCAAGGCCAGTCGCAAACTGATGTTCCGCTGGTACGGCAACAACCTGCGGCAGAACTCCCGAGCCCTGGGCCTGGGTGTGAAACGCCTCGGTGCCTTCACCTCGGTGGTGCTGTTTGACCAGCGCGTATCGATGTGGACCTCTCTGCTGGGCCTGACCGTAGCGATCATCGCCAGCTTCAAATACGGCGGCGCGTTCATCCTCGCCTACCTGCTGTGGATCGGCATCACCCGTCTGATTCTGACGCTGCTGTTGTCCTGCTCCGGCCACCGCATCGGCCCGGCCTACCCGGTGATTCTCTATTACAACCAGATCGTCGGCGCGCTGGTGAAGATCTACGTGTTCTTCCGCCTCGATCAACAATCCTGGACTCGCCAGCCCACTTCCCTGACCCGTGACCTCGCCAGCTTTCAACGTTGGTTCAACACCTGGTCGTCTCGGACCATGACCTTCTCCGCCGGCAGCATTTTCGTCGCCGTGCTGCTGATGATGGTCTGACCCGCCCCTCTTGAATTAACAAGGAAATCGCCCCTATGAATACCGCCGTCAACGCCAACGTAGTGCATGAATCCGAAGCCCAGCGCCAGCACGCCCGAGTGAAAATCCCGGCCAAGCTGCGGTTCTTCGGTCCGGACCGGACACCGGTTGAAGCGCGGGTCATCGACCTGTCCGCCGGTGGTCTGGCGTTCAATGCCGGTCAGTTGCCGCTGACCCTTGGCGAGGTGCGCAAGGCACGTCTGCAATTCGTCATCGACAACCTCGGCATCGCCATGGACGTTGAACTGCAAGTGCGGTCCTACGACCGCCAGACCGGCCGCGCCGGTTGCCAGTTCCAGAACCTCGAACCGCAGGACATTTCGACCCTGCGTCACCTGATCACTTCGCACCTGGCCGGCGACATCGTCAGCATCGGTGAAGTACTGGCGACCCTGCAGCGCGACAACTTCACCAAGGCGCGCAAGGTCAAGGACGGCGGCCACGGCATGACCCCGTTCGGTCGCCTGAGAGCCGTGACGTTCAGCGCCGGTATCTTCGCGATCGGCCTGGTGGCAGCGGGTTTCGTCTTCAAATCGGTGTACAGCATGTACTTCGTCAGCCATGCACAGGCCGGTCTGGTCAGCGTACCGGGCATGAACATCACCATGCCCCGCGACGGCACCGTGCAGAGCCTGGTCAAGTCCGACGGCGTCGCCGCCAAAGGCGCACCGCTGGCGACTTTCAGCACCAGCATGCTCGACGTGCTCAAGGGCCATCTGGACGAAGATCAACTGCAACCGGCCAAGGTTGAAGAGCTGTTCGGCAAGCAGATGACCGGCACCCTGACCTCCCCTTGCGATTGCACCGTGGCCCAGCAACTGGTGGCTGACGGTCAATACGCAAGCAAAGGTGATGTGATCTTCTCGCTGGTGCCGCGCAACACCCAGGCTACCGTCGATGCGCGCTTCTCCTATCGCCAGTTCGGCGACGTGCGTCCGGGCACACCCGTGAACTTCCAGATCGCCGGCGAAGACAAGACCCGCACCGGCAAGATCGTCAGCAGCACCAGCCTGAAAAGCGCCGACCTGTCCTCCGACATCCGCGTGCAGATCCAGCCAGACGAGCCGCTGGACAGCAGCTTCGCCGGCCGCCCGGTGGAAGTGAACAGCGACCGTGGTCCGAACCTGAACTGGCTGATCGACAAAGCCATGGCTGCCGGTCTTTAAGTCGAGGACATGCCTGTGACTATCACCAGTCTTTTCAGAACGCCACGATCCCTGTGGGAGCTGGCTTGCCAGCGATCGGATCAATGCGGTCTTGCTGAAAAACCGAGTCGCCTGAATCGCTGGCAAGCCAGCTCCCACAAGGTTCATATGGTGTGTTCGCTGGCGCTGGCAGTCTCTCTTGCCGGTTGCGCCGGCCTGCCCGACCAGCGTCTGGCCAACGAAGCGCTCAAGCGCGGTGACACCGCGACCGCCGCGCAGAACTACCGTGCGCTGGCTGACCTGGGTTACAGCGAAGCTCAGGTGGGCCTTGCTGACATTCAGGTCGACAGCCGCGACCCCGCACAGATCAAACAGGCCGAAGCGACCTATCGCGCAGCGGCCGATGTTTCGCCGCGTGCGCAGGCTCGTCTCGGCCGCTTGCTGGTGGCCAAGCCCGGCTCCACCGAGGCCGAGCATCAGGAAGCCGAAACCCTGCTGAAGAAAGCCGCCGCCAATGGCGAAGGCAACACGCTGATTCCGCTGGCGATGCTTTACCTGCAATACCCGCACAGCTTCCCGAACATCAACGCCCAGCAGCAGATCGACCAGTGGCGCAAATCCGGCTACCCGGAAGCCGGTCTGGCCCAGGTGCTGCTGTATCGCACCCAGGGCACTTATGACCAGCATCTGGATGAGGTGGAAAAGATCTGCAAGGCCGCGCTCAACACCACCGACATCTGCTACGTCGAACTGGCCACGGTCTATCAGAAACGTGGCGCGCCGGAGCAACAGGCCGAGCTGATCAAACAGCTGCAGGCCGCCCACAGCCGTGGCAGCGTCAGCGCCCAGCGTGTGGATTCCGTGGCCCGAGTGCTCGCCGATTCGACCTTGGGCAAGACCGACGAAAAAACCGCGCAGTCGCTGCTCGAACCGATCGCTCCGGGCTACCCGGCGTCGTGGGTGACGCTGGCGCAATTGCTCTACGACTTCCCGGAACTGGGCGACACCGACCAGATGATGAAGTACCTCGACAACGGCCGCGCCGCCGACCAGCCGCGCGCCGAACTGTTGCTGGGCAAGCTCTACTACGAAGGCAAACTGGTGCCGGCCGACGCGAAAGTCGCCGAGGAACACTTCCAGAAAGCCGTCGGCCGCGAA
This sequence comes from Pseudomonas sp. HS6, assembly GCF_023375815.1. Lineage (NCBI taxonomy): Bacteria > Pseudomonadati > Pseudomonadota > Gammaproteobacteria > Pseudomonadales > Pseudomonadaceae > Pseudomonas > Pseudomonas sp. HS6. The sequence goes on from NZ_CP067412.1 coordinate 526,353, forward strand.
GTCGCCGCCGATTACTACCTCGGCCAGATCTATCGCCGTGGCTACCTGGGCAAGGTCTACCCGCAGAAGGCCCTCGACCACCTGCTGACCGCTGCGCGCAACGGCCAGAACAGCGCCGACTTCGCCATCGCCCAGTTGTTTTCCCAAGGCAAGGGCACCAAACCCGACCCGCTCAACGCCTACGTGTTCAGCCAGTTGGCCAAGGCGCAAAACACCCCGCAAGCCGATGAGCTGGCGACCACCCTCGCGGCGCAATTGCCGCCCGAGCGCCTGGCCGAAGCCCAGCGTCTGTTGCAGCAGGAACAGGCCAGCCGAGGCGCCCTGAACCAGAACACGCTGCAACTGCACGCCCTGCAAGAAGAAGACGGCGAGGAAAAATTATGAAGTTGAATCCATTCGTGAAGGCCGGCATTGGCCTTTCGTTCGCGCTGATCTGGTCTTGCCCGACACTGGCCGCGATCACTGAAACCAAGAACTTCGGCCTCGAAGTGAAAATCACCGGCCAGTCCGAAGACGACCGTGACCTCGGCACCGCCAAGGGCGGCGACGTCAACGGCGTCGGCCTCGACCTGCGTCCGTGGGTCTATGGCGAAAGCGGCGCGTGGAGCGCCTACGCCATGGGTCAGGCGGTCGCCTCGAGCGACATCATCGAGACCGACACCCTGCAGCAATCCGACGGTGCCGAAAACACCGACAGCGGCGATCGCAAGACCAAGAAAAACTACCTGGCGATGCGCGAGTTCTGGGTCGGCTACAGCGGCTTCACGCCCTACCCCGGCGAGATGCTCAAGTTCGGTCGCCAGCGCCTGCGCAACGACGATGGCCAGTGGCGCGACACCAACATCGAAGCGCTGAACTGGACCTTCGACACCACGCTGCTGCGCGCCAACGCCGGTGTTGCCGAACGCTTCAGCGAATACCGCACCGACCTGAAAGAGCTGGCGCCGAAAGACAAGGATCGCCTGCACGCCTACGCCGATGCTGCCTATCAGTGGACGCCGGGCAACTGGGTCGGCATTCGCGGCCACCACACCCACGATGACGGCAAACTCGATTACGCCGAACCGGGCGTCCCCCGCGATTCGCTCGACAAGACCCAGAACGGCGACATCAGCTGGCTCGGCCTGACCGCCGACAGCGACGCCTACAACTGGCGCAACACCAACACCGTCAACTACTGGGGGAGCATCACCGGCATGAGCGGTGACCGCAATACGGTCAACCCGCTGAACGCCGATGGCAGCCGTCCGGCACAAGCCAAGCGCAGCGAAGACATCAACGGCTGGGCCACCGACATCGGCGTGCGCCTGCGCCTCGATCCGCAATGGCAGGTCGGTGCGGCGTATGCCCGCGCCAGTGCCGATTACGAACAGAACGGCTTGGAAAGCAACCGCTCGAACTACACCGGGACTCGCTCTCGCGTACACCGTTTCGGCGAGGCCTTCCGTGGCGAAATGAACAACATGCAGACCGCCACGCTGTTCGGCTCGTGGATGCTCAACGACCAGTACGACGCCAGCCTGATCTACCACAAGTTCTGGCGCGTGGACGGCAACAAGCCGGTCGGCAGCAACGGCATCAACGCCGTGGAAAACAACACCGACGACGTGACCGGCGCAATCCTCTCCAGCACCTCGCTGCCACTGCAGGACGGCAACAAGGATCTGGGCCAGGAAATGGATCTGGTGGTCACCAAGTACTTCAAGCAAGGCTTGCTGCCGGCGGCGCTGAGCCAGTCGATCGACGAGCCGGCGGCGCTGGTGCGCTTCCGTGGCGGCGTGTTCAAGCCGGGTGATGCCTATGGCAGCCAGGTCGATTCGTACATGCACCGCGCGTTCATCGACGTGATCTGGCGCTTCTGATGCTGACCGTCAAGGGAGTGCCCGACATGAACAGTGCCCGCAAAGGCTCACTCAGCCTGCTGGCCGGCGCGATGCTGCTGGCCTCGGCTGGCGCCTTCGCCAACGTGGAGCCGGCTGCCCCTCAACAAGGCAAACCTGTGACCACGGCGAAAGAGCTGCAACAGGCCAAGACCTACACCGTCAGCAGCGCCCCGACCGAGGCGCTGGAGCTGGCCAAGCCGAAACTGCCCGACCTCTCCGGCTACACCGCCGAAGCCGCCGCCGCGAAAATCGTGCGCAGCAAACCGGGCAAGATCAGTGTGCGCCGGATGATGCAGGAAGACGCCCTGAAGGATTTCATCGGCGGCGACAACAAGATGGCCGAATGGGTGGTGCGTCAGCACGGCATCCCGCAGGCGATCTTCGTCGACGACGGCTACATGAACCTGAAAGAGCTGGCGCAGAAACTGCCCAAGCAGTACTTCAGCGAAACCTCGCCGGGCGTGTATCTGGCCAAATTGCCAATCGTGGTCGGCCGCAAAGGCATCCTCGAAATCGACGGCCAGACCCAGGAATTGCGCCTTTCCCAGGAGGCCGGTTCGTTCCTGGTCAACGACGGCCAGTTGTTCGTGCGTGACACCAAAGTCACCGGCTGGCGCGAGAAGGAAAACGGTCCGGCAACGTTCCGTTCGCCGAAGGAATTCCGTCCGTTCCTGCTGGCCTGGGGCGGCACCGAGACGTACATCGTCAACAGCAAGATGGCCAGTTTCGGCTACGCCAACAGTAAGTCGTACGGGGTGAGTATTTCCCAGTACACGCCGAATATGGCCAAGGTGCTCAAGCGTCCGGAACCGACCGGCTGGATCGTCGGGTCTGAGTTCTCGGACATGTGGTACGGCTTCTACTGCTATGAGACCCGCGACTTCGTGGTCAAGGGCAACACCTACAAGGACAACATCGTCTACGGCATCGACCCCCACGACCGTTCCCACGGCCTGATCATTGCCGAGAATACCGTCCATGGGACGAAGAAGAAGCACGGGATCATCATTTCCCGCGAGGTGAACGACAGCTTCATCTTCAACAACAAGAGTTTCGACAACCACCTCTCGGGCCTGGTGATCGACCGTAACAGCGTGAACAACATCATTGCCTACAACGAGATCTACAAGAACCACACCGACGGCATCACGCTTTACGAGTCCGCCGACAACCTGCTGTGGGGCAACAAGGTCATCAGCAACAAGCGCCACGGCATCCGCATTCGTAACAGCGTGAACATCCGCCTCTACGAAAACGTCGCCATGGCCAACGGCTTGACCGGCGTCTACGGCCACATCAAGGACCTGACCGACACCGACCGCGACATCAAGCTCGACCCGTTCGACGCTCAGGTTTCGCTGATTGTGGTCGGCGGTGAACTGGCGGCCAACGGCAGCGGCCCGCTGTCAATCGATTCGCCCTTGAGTGTCGAGCTGTATCGCGTGTCGATGCTGGCGCCGACCAAATCCAGCGGCATCAGCTTCAACGGCATCCTCGGCGAACGTCAGGATGAAATTCTCGACCTGCTGGTGCGCCAGCAGAAAGCCGTGCTGATCGACCCTGTCGAACGCCAGACCGAAATGCGGGACTGAGGACAATTTTATGCACCCACACTTGATCAAGTTACTCAGCCTGTCGGCCCTGACCGTGGGCATTCTCGCGGCCAGCAATGGCGCCCGTGCGGACGAAGTGAAAGCCCCCGAGTTCACCGCTGAACCGTGCTGCAGCCTGTGCCCGGCAGCGCATGATGCGAAGAACTACACCACCCGTTACCAGCAGAACTTCACCACGCTGGTGCAGGCGCAGGGCGACTGGTTGTTCCGGACCCAGGAAGATTTGCGCACCGAGTTCAACACCACGCCGTCCGGCTACAAGCGCCTGCAACAGCTGCACGATGCGTTCAAGGCCAAAGGTGTCGAACTGGTGATCGTCTACCAGCCGACCCGCGGCCTGGTGAACCGCAACAAGCTCAATCCATCAGAAAAAGCGGCGTTCGATTACGAGAAAGCGCTGGGCAACTACAAGACCATGCTCGGCCGTTTCGCGCAGATGGGTTACGTGGTGCCGGACCTGTCGCCGCTGACCAACGAATCGCTGCCGGACACCCTGCCCGCTCACGATTTCTACTTCCGTGGCGACCAGCACTGGACGCCATACGGCGCCCAGCGCACGGCGAAAATCGTCGCCGAGAAGGTCAAGCAGATCCCGGCCTTTGCCGACATTCCCAAGCGTGAATTCGAAACCACACGCTCCGGGCGCATGGGCAAGACCGGCACCCTGCACAACATGGCCGGGCAACTGTGCGGCACCAGTTACGCGATCCAGTACATGGATCAGTTCACCACCGAGCCGAAAGGTGAAGCCGGTGACGGCGATCTGTTCGGCGATTCCGGCAACCCGCAGATCACCCTCGTGGGTACTTCGCACAGCGGCAAGAACTACAACTTCGCCGGGTTCCTCGAAGAAGCCATCGGCGCCGACATTCTCAACGTCGCCTTCCCCGGCGGCGGTCTGGAAGGTTCGATGTTGCAGTACCTGGGCAGCGACGAATTCCAGAAGACTCCGCCGAAGATTCTCATCTGGGAATTCTCGCCGCTGTACCGCCTCGACCAGGAAACCATCTATCGCCAGATGATGTCCCTGCTCGACAACGGCTGCGAAGGCAAAGACGCGCAAATGTCCGCCAGCACCACACTCAAACCCGGCGGCAAACAAGAACTGCTGGTCAACAGCAAGAACCTGAATCTGCAGAACAGCAGCCATCAGGTCGACATCCGCTTCGCCGATCCCTCGGTGAAAACCCTGCAAGCCACCCTCTGGTACATGAACGGTCGCCACGAGGACATCAAGATCGAGAAACCGGAAACCTCCGACACCGACGGTCGTTTCGCCTTTGAGTTGCGCACGGACGAAGACTGGGCCTCGCAAAACCTGCTGGCGGTTGAAGTCCAGGGCCCTGAAGCGGGCACCGCGCCACAGAAAGTCGAAGCGAAAATCTGCAAACGCAACGTATTCCCGGGCGCTGGGCCACAAACCGCTCAGGTCGGGCAATGAGGTCTGCTATGCGAAATCCGAAATTGAAATCCTTACTGGCACCGACGCTCCTGAGCCTGGCGATGTTCGCCGGGGTCACTCAGGCCGCCGCGCCACTGCGTCCCCCTCAGGGCTACTTTGCGCCTGTGGATAAATTCAAGACCGGCGACAAAAGCGAAGGCTGCGATGCCATGCCGATGCCATACACCGGGCCGCTGCAATTTCGCAGCAAATACGAAGGCTCGGACAAGGCCCGCGCCACGCTGAACGTGCAGTCGGAAAAAGCTTTCCGCGACACCACCAAAGACATCACCACCCTGGAGCGCGGCACGGCCAAACGGGTGATGCAGTTCATGCGCGACGGTCGTCCTGAGCAACTCGATTGCACACTGAACTGGCTCACCGCCTGGGCCAAGGCCGACGCGTTGATGTCGAAGGACTTCAATCACACCGGCAAATCGATGCGCAAATGGGCGCTGGGCAGCATGGCCTCTTCATACATTCGCCTGAAGTTCTCCGACTCCCATCCGCTGGCACAGCATCAGCAGGAAGCGCAGTTGATCGAGGCCTGGTTCAGCAAGATGGCCGATCAGGTGGTCAGCGACTGGGACAACCTGCCGCTGGAAAAAACCAACAACCACTCGTACTGGGCGGCGTGGTCGGTGATGGCGACATCAGTCGCGACCAACCGCCGCGACCTGTTCGATTGGGCGGTCAAGGAATACAAGGTCGGCGCCAATCAGGTCGATGCCGACGGCTACCTGCCGAACGAACTCAAGCGCCAGCAACGCGCCCTCGCCTACCACAACTACGCCCTGCCGCCGCTGGCGATGATCGCCAGTTTTGCCCGGGTCAACGGTGTGGATCTGCGTCAGGAAAACAACGGCGCGCTGAAGCGTTTGGGTGACCGGGTGCTGGCCGGGGTGAAAGATCCCGAGGACTTCGAGAAGAAGAACGGCAAAGAGCAGGACATGACCGATTTGAAAGAGGACATGAAATTCGCCTGGCTTGAGCCGTTTTGCACGCTCTACACCTGTTCGCCGGATGTGCTGGAGAAGAAGCACGGCATGCAGCCGTTCAAGACCTTCCGCCTTGGCGGCGACCTGACCAAGGTCTACGACCCGTCCCATGAAAAGGGCAACAAGGGATCGTGAAAAGCGAAAGGCAAAAGCCCCTCACCCTAGCCCTCCCGAAACGTCGGACCGCCCGGAGGGAGAGGGGACTGACCGAGGTGCTTTTGAGAGATCCGCCGACCTGAGCTAACGAGTCGTTCTCAAGTTCTGAAAGCGACCGAGACCAGGATCCATTGGCTGCAAAGTAATACCAGGTCGATCTCCAGTTTTGAAACCTCTGGAGATCAGGCGCCCTCTCCCTCCGGGAGAGGGCGGGGGGTGAGGGCTGCGGTCGCAAGGCCACCCACACCCTCGAAGAAACACCGTTTCACCCCTCCAACACCACGGGGGGTTTGGGGGGGCTTTGGCCCTTGACTGTTGGTTCAAACATGGAGAGATCGGGATGGTATTTTCATCCAACGTGTTCCTGTTTCTGTTCTTGCCGATCTTTCTCGGCTTGTACTACCTGAGCGGGCAACGCTATCGCAACCTGCTGCTGCTGATCGCCAGCTACGTGTTCTACGCGTGGTGGCGGGTGGACTTCCTGGCGCTGTTCGCCGGCGTCACCCTGTGGAACTACTGGATCGGCCTCAAAGTCGGCGCCGCCGGCGTGCGCACCAAACCGGCCCAGCGCTGGCTGTTGCTCGGCGTGGCGGTGGATCTGTGCATCCTCGGCTACTTCAAGTACGCCAACTTCGGCGTCGACAGCATCAACGCGATGATGACGTCGGTCGGTCTGGAACCGTTCATCCTGACCCACGTGCTGTTGCCGATCGGTATCTCGTTCTACATCTTCGAGTCGATCAGCTACATCATCGACGTCTACCGCGGCGACACCCCGGCCACCCGCAACCTGATCGACTTCGCGGCGTTCGTGGCGATCTTCCCGCACCTGATCGCCGGTCCCGTGTTGCGTTTCCGTGACCTGGCCGACCAGTTCAACAATCGCACCCACACCCTCGACAAGTTCTCCGAGGGCTGCACGCGGTTCATGCAGGGTTTCATCAAGAAGGTGTTCATCGCCGACACCCTCGCCGTTGTTGCCGATCACTGCTTCGCCCTGCAAAACCCGACCACGGGCGATGCCTGGCTCGGCGCGCTGGCCTACACCGCGCAGCTGTATTTCGACTTCTCGGGTTACAGCGACATGGCCATCGGCCTGGGCCTGATGATGGGTTTCCGCTTCATGGAAAACTTCAAGCAGCCGTACATCAGCCAGTCGATCACCGAATTCTGGCGCCGCTGGCACATCAGCCTGTCTACCTGGCTGCGTGACTACCTCTACATCACCCTCGGCGGCAACCGCAAAGGCACGCTGATGACCTATCGCAACCTGTTCCTGACCATGCTGCTCGGTGGTCTGTGGCACGGCGCGAACATCACCTACATCGTCTGGGGTGCGTGGCACGGCATGTGGCTGGCGATCGAGAAAATGCTCGGCCTCAACACTTCGCCACGCAGCCTCAACCCGATCCGCTGGGCGCTGACCTTCCTGTTGGTGGTCATGGGCTGGGTGATCTTCCGCGCCGAGAACCTGCACGTTGCCGGGCGCATGTACGGCGGAATGTTCAGCTTCGGCGACTGGTCGCTGTCGGAACTCAATCAGGCCAGCCTCACCGGTCTGCAAGTGGCAACCCTGGTGGTGGCTTACGTGACCCTGGCGTTCTTCGGCCTGCGTGATCTGTACACCAATCAGCCTCCGGTGAAGACCAAACCTGTGGTCAACGTCGAAAGCGACGGCCCTGCCGGTGCTCAACCGGGCCTGATAAAGGCTGCTCCGGGCGAAAACCCGACGAGCATTCACGAACCTGGCTACACCGTCGGCGTCGACGCCCTGGTGCAACCGGCGTACTGGACGGCGGACTGGTCGCGCTACGTGATGCGCGGTCTGATCCTGCTGCTGTTCATCGCCTCGATTCTCAAACTCTCGGCGCAAAGCTTCTCGCCGTTCCTTTACTTCCAGTTCTGAGGGATCTGACATGACCCGCTCATTACGCATCTTCTACATCGCGCTGTTTCTGGTGACCCTGCTGGTGCTCGGTCTGTGGTCGGTGCGCAGCTTCTTCGGCTTCAGCACCAACGCCGACGCGACGGTGCTCAACGGCCGCTGGACCAAAGCCGTGGAAACCCACTACGACGACGAGTTCCCGATCAAGCGTCTGGGCACCAACCTCTGGGCCGCGCTGGATTTCAAACTGTTCAACGAAGGTCGTCCTGGCGTGGTGCTCGGTCGCGATCAGTGGTTGTACAGCGATGAGGAATTCAACCCGATCGTCAACGAAGAGCTGAACCTGCAAGGCAACTACGCGCTGGTCGAAGGCGTGCGCCAGACCCTGAAAGAGAAAGGCGTGAAACTGGTGATGGCGATCGTGCCGGCCAAGGTTCGCCTGTACCCGGAACACCTGGGTGAAGTGAAACCGGCGAGCATCCACGCCAACCTCTATCAGGACTTCCACGCTCGTGTCGCGGCGGACAAGATCCTCGCCCCGGACCTGCTCGGCCCGCTGCAAAAGGCCAAACAGAACGGTCAGCAAGTGTTCCTGCGCACCGACACCCACTGGACCCCGGAAGGCGCGGAAATCGCCGCCAACACCCTGGCCAGAACCATCGCCAACAAGTTCCCGCTCAGCGGCGAGCCGCAGCGCTTCATCACCACGCCAGCGGAGAAAGTCACGCACAAGGGCGACCTGCGTCTGTTCCTGCCACTGGATCCGCTGTTCGAAAACCTGATGCCGGCGCAAGAGCCGCTGCAAAAGCGCAACACCGTGGCCGCCGCCGAGCAGCCTGCCGGCGACGACGCGCTGTTCGCCAACAGCGAAGTGCCGGTCGCGCTGATCGGCACCAGCTACAGCGCCAACCCCAACTGGAACTTCGTCGGTGCGCTCAAGCAAGCGCTGCACAGTGACGTCGTCAACTACGCAGAAGACGGCCACGGCCCGATCCTGCCGATGCTCAGCTACCTGAAAAGCGATGACTTCAAGAACAGCCCGCCACAGGTGCTGATCTGGGAGTTTCCTGAACGATATCTGCCTGTGAACAACGAAATCGGCGACGCCGACCCGCAGTGGGTCGCAGAGCTTAAACAAGCCGGCGCACGCCAACAAAACGTAGCAATCAACACTAAATCCGAGACGCCCGATCGGGCGCAAAACTGAAAGAGAGGTACACCATGACTTTCACTACTACTCCTCGTCGTCTCGCAAAACGCATCGCTCTGGTGGCTGGTCTGAGCGTGCTGTCGGTCCAGGCCTTTGCCGGTGGCGACGCCGCACTCTACGGCCCGACCGCACCGAAAGGCTCGACCTTCGTACGCATCTACAACGCCAGCAACGCTGAAGTCAGCGCCACCGTTGGCAGCACCAACCTTGCCGACGTCGCGCCGCTGGCCAGCAGCGACTTCAGTTTCATGCCGGGCGGTGACTACAGCGCCAAGGTCGGCAGCCAGACCCTGCCGGTGAAACTCGCCGGTGACCACTACTACACCTTGTTCAACAACGCTTCCGGCGCGCCGCAACTGATCGAAGAACCGCCGTTCAAGAACAAACAGAAATCCCTGGTGCGCGTGCAGAACCTCAGCGACAAGCCGCTGACCCTGAAGACCGCCGACGGCAAGACCGACGTGGTGCCGAACGTGGCCGCCAAGGGCCGTGGCGAGCGCGAAATCAACCCGGTGAAAGTCAGCCTCGCGCTGTACGAAGGCGACAAGAAAGTCGGCGACGTGAAACCGGTCGCCCTGGAGCGCGGTGAGGCAGCTGTGCTGTACGTCACCGGCAACGGCAGCAACCTGTCGCCAGTCTGGGTGAAACGCCCGGTGTCGACCCGCTAATCCTTTTCTGAACTGACCCGGCTCCTTGTGGGAGCCGGGCTTGCCCGCGATGCAGACGACTCGGTGCAACAGACAAACCGAGGTGATGCCATCGCTGGCAAGCCAGCTCCCACAAAGGCCTAACTAATCGAATTAATGGAGTAAACAATATGATTCCGGTGATCTTGTCAGGTGGTAGCGGCTCACGTCTTTGGCCGCTTTCGCGCAAGCAGTTTCCCAAGCAGTTCCTCGCCCTGACCGGCGAACACACGCTGTTCCAGCAAACCCTCGAGCGTCTGGTGTTCGAAGGCATGGACACCCCGATCGTGGTCTGCAACAAGGATCACCGCTTCATCGTCAACGAACAGCTGAGCAACCGGAACCTGGAATGCCAGCGCATCCTGATGGAACCGTTCGGCCGCAACACCGCGCCGGCCGTGGCGCTGACCGCGATGATGCTGGTCAATGAAGGTCGCGACGAACTGATGCTGGTGCTGCCGGCGGACCACGTCCTCGAAGACCAGAAAGCCCTGCAACGTGCGCTGGCCTTGGCTACCGTCGCCGCCGAAAACGGCGAAATGGTGCTGTTCGGCGTGCCGGCCACCAAACCGGAAACCGGTTACGGCTACATCAAGTCCACCGGCGATTCGCTGCTGCCGGAAGGCGTGAGCCGTGTCTCACACTTCGTGGAAAAACCCGACGTCAAACGTGCCACCGAGTACGTCGAATCCGGCGGTTACTACTGGAACAGCGGCATGTTCCTGTTCCGCGCCAGCCGCTTCCTCGAAGAGCTGAAAAAGCACGATCCGGACATCTACGACACCTGCCTGCTGACCCTTGAACGCAGCGAGCAGGATAACGACACCATCACCTTCGACGAAGCCACTTTCGCCTGCTGCCCGGACAACTCCATCGACTATTCCGTGATGGAAAAAACCCAACGCGCCTGCGTGGTGCCGCTGACCGCCGGCTGGAGCGATGTCGGTTGCTGGTCGTCGCTGTGGGAAGTCAACGAGAAAGACGCCAACGGCAACGTCAGCAAGGGCGACGTGGTGATCCAGGACAGCAAGAACTGCATGATCCACGGCAACGGCAAACTGGTGTCGGTGATCGGTCTGGAAAACATCGTGGTGGTCGAAACCAAGGACGCCATGATGATCGCCCACAAGGACAAGGTTCAGGGCGTCAAGCAGATGGTCAACACGCTCAACGAGCAAGGCCGCAGCGAAACCCAGAACCACTGCGAGGTCTACCGTCCGTGGGGCTCCTACGACTCGGTGGACATGGGCGGACGCTTCCAGGTCAAGCACATCTCGGTCAAGCCGGGTGCGTGCCTGTCGCTGCAGATGCACCACCACCGCGCCGAACACTGGATCGTGGTCAGCGGCACTGCCGAAGTGACCTGTGATGAAAACGTGTTCCTGCTCTGCGAGAACCAGTCGACCTACATCCCGATCGCCTCGGTCCATCGCCTGCGCAACCCGGGCAAGATCCCGCTGGAAATCATCGAAGTGCAGTCCGGCAGCTATCTGGGTGAAGACGATATCGAGCGTTTCGAAGATATCTACGGTCGCTCCACCCCGATCGAACGCGGCGTGTCGGTGAAAACCATCGCGCAGTGATCGCCCGGCAATAAAAAGCCCCCGTCCAGCCCGCTGCGTCCCCTATCCGCAGCGGGTTGGGCGGGGGCTTTGACATTTACCCGCGAGACAATCTTCTGCTCGGACCAGATTGCATCTGCCCCGGGGGTGACGCGCGTCTTGTACGTACACGACTGGAAACCTGTGAAGTAAACGCTACCGCGTACAAGGTCCGGGCCAAAGCGCTAGGCGGATTGTGCCCTGACTCAGCCTGCGACGACGGTGATTCGGCAACCATGACAGGTCTCACCGGTTGCTCAAATGCTGTGCGTTGCGCAGTGAGCATCACGGCACCAGACTCCGGTGTCGCAGACAACATTCTGTGCTGGATGACAGTCGCAGATTCCGTCACCCTCATCGCATTGCCCATCGCCATGCTCACAGCCCCGGCCACACGCACTGCCGGCCGATTGGAGCGAAACGCCGCCCTGCCCGCTCCGAGAAAACCGGAGGCCACGGTATCGCGCCTTACGGCCAATACTTGCGGATCCTCTATCGGGCTGTTGAACGCCACAGACAGCGGCCCCATGATGCGGCTTGTGGCCTGTTCGCCTATGACCGTGCTGATAGCGGCAGACATGATTTCACCTGAGTGATACAGCACCGCTCCCGAAGGCGAGGCGGTCTGGGTCCGTGCGGCGGCAATCACGTGTGCCTGATGGGTGTTGAGCAACCGCATATTGTCATTTGCGCTCAACGCTTCCAGAGCACGGGGAATTTCCCGTCGGTAGGCTTGCACGCTCGGGTCTTCACTGTGTTCAAAAAAATTGCGAATCGGTTGCATGCCTGCGGCTTGCCAGCCCTCGATTTTTCCCTGTTGCGCCAGGTCGTGATAAACCTGATCGGGCGCTTGCGTCGATGACGTATTGTTGGGTGCCCGCCCATCGTTATCCACATAGACGACTGGACTGTTACGCATCGCCCGAAACCGGTGATGCCCATCGACTGCACCCGCAGGGTCAGGATTCAGCCAGCGCTGCCACCATGGAATGTAATAGCGAAATCCGTAGTAGCACAGCCCGCTGGCATCACGTTCCTTGCCTGAGTAACGAACGAATTTGTAGCTGAATTCGCCGTCCTGCCAGGCACTGGTGCCGAAAGGGTGAAACGTCTCGCGACTGATCAACGCGCCGTCATCGGCAGTTTCCAGACTGACCGACCCCAAGTGATCGACATGTTGGTATCGATACCGATTGTTGACTCCCGAAGGCGGCGGACTCTCCCAATGCTGTACTTGAACTTTGTCGGTAATGATGACCTGCAACCGTTCTTCGGTTCCGTTGCTGGTGCGCAACTGCAGCCCGGGTAAATAGCGCACGTCGGCAATCAGGGTGCGGGCTCCAGTTTGCAAAGCGCGTATTTTGCGCACCCGCTGGCTGCTGCCATCGTAGAGATAGGTCTCTCTGTCATTGACACCGGAGGCGCGTTCGACCGGGCTGACCGATTGCAGTTGGTTGCGCAGGTTCCAGCTCAGCATCCACCCCGGCTCCAGCGCCAGCAAGTTTCCTCTGCGATCGTAGACAGCTTCGATTTGCGCGTCGTCGGGAGGCACATCCTCGTAAAGCAAAGCGCGGTTGCTGTAACTCGCTGGTTGCAGTTTGCGCCCGTGGCTTTGTGAGCCGACATGAATCAGGTTGAGCAGGTTGCCACCGGGATCATATTCGTAAGTCTGCTGATAGTTGCTGACCGCCCCCGGATCAATGCGCCCCATTGATTGCGGGCCCTGATTGACAGTGCCGCCTTCCCACCCGAACGCCTTGATCAACTGGTAAAGACTGTCGTAGACAAAGCGGCTGACTGGCTCGATGCGCTGGTTGGCGAAGTAACGGATCGGCAGTGCCTTGTCTTCGATACTCAGGACATTGCCCATCCTGTCGTATTCATAGCTGAAGTGCTGCAGCACTCGAACGTGGGCATCTTCGGTCCAGAGGACCAGCAGGCGATCGTCTTCGGGGCGATAGGTCCGGGAGGTTTGCACACCGTTGCCGGCAGTTTCCTGCGTGGCATCGCCTTGTGCGTTGTAGCGAATGTCAGTAACCAGGATCTGCTCAGGCTCCCCCTTCAACTGCAAGCGGCGCTCGCGCAAGCGGCCATCGACGGTCAGCGCGAGTGTATGCCGGTTGTCTCGGGCATCCGTCTGTTCCAGCACATCCCCCAGCGCACCATGGCGCCACCGCGATGTCGCACCGACGCCAGGCTCCAGCAGCCGCAGGCGATCCGCCTCCTGCACCGGCCAGTCAGGTGTCAGCGGATCCAGAGTGAAGTGGCGGGTGTCTTCGGTGCACGGGCCGATGATTGCAAACGCGTTGAACAGCACGCTGCCGGCCGGATGGTCATGACGAATCAGCTGAACAAACTGGTTTCGCGACTGATCCCCGCTGCCGGGATGACCGTAGGTCAGGCGCTCGACACAACGCCGAGGCTCACCTGCCCCCTGTTCAAATATCGCGACGGGGCGCAGCAAATTGTCGTGCGTGATCTCGCGCTGCGTCTGACCGCTATCCCAACGGAACACCGTTTGTGTGGCGAGCCCCTTCAACTCGATTTGCGCACCGGCATCGACGCTGTCCGAACGAATCATCGAGGCGTCCAGAGCAAACACCTGCGTCAGGTTGGCCGGCGTCAGCGGGTCGCCGGCTTGTGACAGCCAAAGCCGCGGATCCCAGTGTTTCACCGCATTCCCTGCCGGATCGTGAAGAGTGCGGTTGATCCGGGGCTCGACGGGGGCACCCTCGACGGTTCGATAATGGTCGACCGTGCGAACCGACAATCCGCGCGGGTCGAACACAGACATCCTCGGCGTATTGGTATGCAAGCTCATGAAACGCGCTTCCCCGCGCGACCGGCGCTCTTTTGCCTCTGGCATCTGAGCAAGCTCAACGCTGGTTCGGCTACTGTCAGAAATTACAGTCCCGACGAACGGCGCCACCGATCAATCCGCGAATGTCCATTCCCGCGCCCCTTCGGTAGGATGGCACTCACAAGTTCAAGGAGCGTTCGAACATGTTCATCGGCGTCTTGCTGGTCATCACCTGGCTGATCCTGCTGTTGCGCTACCCGGCCAAGGCCTTGCCGGTGTCGATGGCCGCCGCTGTCGGCCTCGGGTTGGTGGCGATGTGGGTGGTGTGGCTGGACAACCGCGAGGTCAAGCAACTGGCACGCCTGGAGTTGCGCATCACCTATGCACCTGAACAGTGCCCGGCGGATCGCCCGCTGCAACTGAAGATGAACAACGGCAACGACGTGCCGCTGACCGAGTTGCGCTGGCGCATTGCGGCGTACGCGCCGGGCGACACCGTGAACCTGGCCGACAATCAATACGCCGCCCCACGCTATCGCGGCCCCGGCGAATTGCAGGCCGGCGGCAACTGGGAAGACTGCCTGCCGATGCCGCCGTTGCGTTCCGGCTATCGCCCGCAAACCCTGGAGTTTCGCGCCGAGCGATTGCAGGGTAGTTTCTCCGACTGATCCCCTCTCCCACTCTTTTGCACAAGGAATGCGCCATGCCCGTTGCGTTGATTACCGGTTGTTCCAGCGGCATCGGCCGCGCCCTCGCCGATGCCTTCAAAAGCGCCGGCTACGAAGTCTGGGCCAGTGCGCGCAAGGCTGAAGATGTCGCGGCACTCGGTGCGGCCGGGTTCACGGCGGTGCAGCTCGACGTCAATGACAATGCAGCGCTGGAACAACTCGCCGAGCGAATCAACCAGCAACACGGCGGCCTCGATGTGCTGATCAACAATGCCGGTTACGGCGCCATGGGTCCGCTGCTCGATGGTGGTGTTCCGGCCATGCAGCGCCAGTTCGAAACCAACGTGTTCTCGATAGTCGGCGTGACCCGTGCGCTGTTCCCGGTGCTGCGCCGGGCGAAGGGATTGGTGGTGAATGTCGGCAGTGTTTCCGGGGTGCTGGTCACGCCATTTGCCGGGGCCTACTGCGCCTCGAAAGCGGCAGTGCATGCGTTGAGCGATGCGTTGCGCATGGAGCTGGCGCCATTCGGGATTCGCGTGCTGGAAGTGCAGCCGGGGGCGATTCAATCGAGCTTCGCCAAGAATGCCGGGCATGAGGCCGAACAACTGATCAACGAACAATCGCCGTGGTTTCCGTTGCGTGAAGGCATCCGGGCGCGGGCCAAGGCTTCGCAGGACAAACCGACCCCGGCCAGCGAATTTGCTGCGGAGTTGCTCAAGGCTGTGCAGCAGAGCAAACCGCCACGGCTGATCCGCATCGGCAATGGCAGCCGGGCTTTGCCGCTGTTGGCGACGTTGCTGCCGAAGGGCTTGCTGGAGTCGACGTTGATGAAGCGCTTCGGGTTGCGCGGGCAACTCTGAGACCGAGTCGCTGCCATCGCGGGCAAGCCCGCTCCCACAGGTTCTTGTGCCGTACTGGATATCTGAGCACACCGCTAAACCTGTGGGAGCGTGGCTTGCCCGCGACGGGGCCAGTGCAGACACCGCAGAGCATCACTCCCAACCTTTCATGAAATCAATGAACGCCCGCACCTTCAGTGGCAGGTGCCGGGTGTCCGGGTACAGCGCGTACACGCCTTGCTGGGCGAAGCGGTAATCCGGCAGCAAACGCTGTAATCGCCCGGCGTCCAGGTCTTCCTGAATCAGCCATTGCGGCAAAATCGCCACGCCTTGCCCGGTCAATGCAAAGGCACGCAGGGTCGCGGAGTTGTCGGCAACAATGGCGGTGGTTCCCGGTTTTGGCTGATAGAGATGCTCGGTGCCGGCGGGGTCGCTGACCGTCATTTCCGGCACTCGCCCATGCCCCAGCGTCGGCATCGATTCCAGCACCGCCAGCGTATCGACCGGTGCAAAATTCTCGACCAACCCCGGCGCTGCCACGGCAAACACCTCGAACTTCGACAACTGCACCGCCCGCAGATTGGAGTCATGCATGCGCCCCAAGCGGATCGCCAGATCGAACCGTTCGGAAATCAGATCGGCATGGGTCGAAGACGTGGACAAGTGAATATTCAACTGTGGCTGCTGTTGACGGAATACCTCCAGCGCCGGCACTACCTGAGCCAGGGCAAACTCCACGGTTGTGGTGATGCGCAGCGTGCCCTTGAGCTGCGAGTGTTCCGAGCGCGCCTCTTCGATCGCCAACCGCGCTTCGTCCAGCGTGCGCAGGCAGCGCCGGTAAAAACGTTCGCCGGCATCGGTCAGGGCCAGTTGCCGGGTGTTGCGGGTGAGCAAGGTGACACCCAACTCTTCCTCAAGACGTTTGAGGTTGAAGCTCACCACCGCGCGCGTCTGCCCCAGCGTGTCAGCGGCGGCGGTCAACGAGCCGGCCTCGACCACGGCCTTGAAGGTATCGAATCGGTCCAGGCTGACCATTTTCATCCCGCTCACTGTCAAAATAATTTTGACAAACTAGCAGCCAAACCAGCGTATTTCTATCGCCGCCAGCGCCCTACTCTGCACGCTTCATCATAGGGAAGCTGCCATGGCCTATCGCTCGAAAGTCGCGCTGGTGTATCTGTTGGGGTTCGCCCTCGACCTGCTGAACATGTTTGCCGCCAGCATTGCCTACCCGGACATTGCCGCACAGCTGCACGCCTCGGTGACGCAACTGGCGTGGATCACCAACGCCTACATGCTCGGGCTGACACTGATCATTCCGATGAGCGTTTGGCTGGCTGCGCGGGTGGGTGAGCGGCGGCTGATCCTCGGTTCGTTGCTGGTGTTCGGGATCGCCTCCGGGCTCATCGCTCAGGCGAGCTCGATTGAAAGCCTGATCGGCTGGCGACTGCTGCAAGGGCTGGGTGGCGGGTTGTTGCTACCGGTCGGTCAGGCCTTGGCCTATAGAGAGTTTCCCGCGACACAACGCGCGCACTTCACGGGGGTGGTTTTGCTGGTGGCACTGATGGTGCCGGCCCTGTCGCCGGCGGCGGGCGGTTTGATTGTTGAAGCGTTGTCGTGGCGCTGGATTTTCTACCTGAACATGCCGGTGGCGCTTTTCGCTTTCGGATTGGGCCTGTTCTGGCTGAAAGCGGATCAGCCAACGAGTGAGCGCCCGGCACTGGACGCACGCGGCCTGCTGCTGGCGGTGTCAGCCCTGAGTCTGTTGTTGATTGCCGTCAGCCTGGCGAGTGAACCCGCTACCCGCCACCTCGCGGGCGGTGTCCTGCTACTTAGCGCCGTGACCCTGTGGATATACCTGCGCGATGGCTGGCGCAAACCCGGGGCGGTCCTCGACCTGCAACTGATCAAGAACCCCTCGTTGCGACTGGCGATGCTGATCTACCTGTTTGTGCCCGGCATCTTCACCGGCACCAACATGATTGCCGTGTTGTACCTGCACGACCTCGGTTTCGGCGCAGCGCACACCGGGGCGCTGATGCTCTCCTGGGCGGCGGCTTCGGGCGTGGCGATCATGCTGGGCAAACGCCGTTTCAACCGGGCCGGCCCCAAGCCATTGCTGATCGCCGGCATGCTGTTGCAATGCCTTGGCATCGTCGTGCTGATGCAGATCGACCAACCCGCCAGCGTCCCGTTGATCTTCGCCTACGCCCTGATGGGACTGGGTGGCAGTTTGTGCAGCGTCACCGCGCAGACGCTGGCGTTTGTCGGCATCACGCCGGGAAAAATGGGCCATTCCAGCGCGCTGTGGAATATCAATCGTCAGCTCGGTTTCTGCCTCGGTGCGGCGCTGCTCAGCTCACTGCTGGGCGCGTTGGGCGCCAACGGTTTCAAATACTGCTTTCTCGCCGCCGCTTTGCTCACGCTGTTGCCGATGGCCGCCGTGCTGCGTTTCGACTCATCGAACGTGCTCGCCCTTTTGCACTCACCTCACCTTCAGGAAAAATCCACATGACTGACTACGCCGACTATTTTGACGAAGTGATACAAGCCCACGAAGCCATCGAACGATGGTTTGCCGTGGAGGAAGAAGAGGCCGCGCTGGAGCGATTGCTGACACGTTTTTCGCCCCGGTTTTCCATGGTGTCGCCGCTGGGGCGCGTGCTGGATTTCGAGGCCTTGCGTGCGCTGTTTCAAATGGCGGGCGGGAAGAAGAAGGGATTCAGGATCGATCTCGGCGAGCTTTGTGGGATTGCCTTGCACGAAGGCGGTGCGACAGTGAGTTATCGCGAACAGCAGACCGATGCGAGCGGGTTGCACACGGATCGGCGTTCAACCGTAGTGTTTGAAAAAACCGAATCCGGACGGGTGATCTGGCGGCATCTGCACGAAACGTTTTGCAGCGAGTAGAAGCTGAGTATTTGCTTGTAAACCGAGTCGCCTGCATCGCGGGCAAGCCCGCTCCCACAGGTATTGTGACGTGCCCAGGATGCCTGGACGCCGTGATACCTGTGGGAGCGAGCTTGCTCGCGAATAACTACAACGCGGTCTGTCAGTTATCCACAGCGTCCTGCTTCACAACAACGGTGCAGGTAATCCCCGCCGCCAACAGCACACCCTCCGGCACTTCATCGATGTGAATCCGCACCGGCACCCGTTGTGCCAGACGTACCCAATTGAAGGTCGGGTTCACATCGGCGATCAGTTCACGGCTTTCCGGGTTGTCGCGGTCGTAGATACCGCGGGAGATGCTCTCCACGTGCCCCTTCAGGACTTCGCCGCTCATCAGTTGCATGTCGGCCTTATCGCCGACCCGCACGTGGGGCAGTTTGGTTTCTTCGAAGAAGCCGTAGACCCAGAACGAGTTCATGTCGACCACGGCCATTTTCGCTTCGCCGATGCGGGCGTAATCGCCGCGATGGACGTTGAGGTTGGTCACGTAGCCGTCCACCGCCGCCCGCACTTCGGTACGTTTGAGGTTGAGTTCGGCGGCTTCCAGCTGCGCCTGGGCCTGTTGGTAATCGGCCAGTGCGGAGTCGGCGATGTTGCTGGCGTCGTCGCGGTTTTCCTTGGAAATCACCAAGGCGTCCATATCGGCGCGGCGATGGGCGTTGACCCTGCGCATCTCCCACGTGGCCTTGCGCGAAGCCACCAGCGACTGCGCCTGTTTTACCGCGAGGCGGTAGTGCTCGGGGTCGATCTGCATCAGCAAATCACCTTTCTTCACCAACTGGTTATCGCGTACCGGCACGTCGACCACTTCACCAGTGACGTCGGCGGCGACGTTGATGATGTCGGCGCGCACCCGACCGTCGCGGGTCCACGGGGTGTTCATGTAGTGCTCCCACAACGTGCGGCCGATCCACAGCGCCAGGGCCAGCACCAGCAGGGTCGCGAGCAGGCTGAAAAACTTTTTCATCGGGACAATTCTCAGACTCAACGGTAGACAGTCAGCGCCATCGCGCCGAACAGACAGGTAAACAGGCTCAGGCGCAGCAGCGCCGGGTGCCAGAAGAAGCGGTACAGATCGAACCCCGAGAGGAACCGGTCCAGCGCCCAGGCCAGTGCCGCAGCAACGAAAAACATCAGGGTCATGGTCGGCATGTACACGCCGTGGAAGGCGATTTCACGAGGCATGGGCAAGTCCTTCGGGCTTGGCGATGGCATAGGCGGCGAGTGGCGATTGCGGGTCGAGCAACGAGGTGCGGATGAAGTGCAGATAACTTTTCACCCGACGCAGTGCCGAGGTATCGAAGTGCGGCGCGAACGGCTCGTCGGTGGCGGCGACTCGGCTGATCGCGTGATCGACCGCCACCAGTGCACGTTCCAGATTGCTCGAATTCGGTTGCAGGAACAGCCGCACCAGCGAGCGCCCCATGACCCGGATCGCCTGGCGCCATGGCTGGGATTCGGCATACGCCGGATGCACCGGCAGGATCGCCTGTTCCTTGCGCAACTCGATGATCGCGTGGCCGACTTCCAGCACCACGAACATCCAGCGCAGCAGGTTTTTCTGCACCAGCGGCTGACCGGCTGCCAGACCGTAAGCCTGATGCATCAGGTCGCGGGTACGGCTTTCGAAACTCGATGCCAGGCCCTTGAGCTTGCCGCTGATGGCGTACACCACTTGCCCGCGCAAGTCCTGCTCCAGTCGCCGCCACAACCAGCGGCTGTTCGGCGGCAGAATGATCGCCCCCGCTGCCGCGCAGACCAGCATGCCCATGACCATGGCGATGTAGTCGTTGATGAAGGTGTAGGGGTTGTAGATCGTCAGGTTGTCCGGCACGGAACCGGTGCTGAAGAAGATCAGCAGACCGAGACCGACACCCGCGTATTGCGGCCGCGATGCGAGGAACGAGCCGAGCACGATCACCGGCGCGAGCATCATGCACAGCAGCGGGAAGCCGTCGATCCACGGGAAGATGAAAAACATCTCGACGAAGCCGATCAACGCCCCGAGGAACGTGCCACACGCCATCTGGAACGCCATGCGTTTCGGGTTCGGCGTCGCCGCCGACAGGCCCACGGTGGCAGCGGCAATCAAGGTCATGGTCGCGCCGCTCGGCCACGCCGTGGCGACCCAGTAACTGCCGAGCACGACCAGGATGAACGTGGCACGAATCCCCGAAGCCGCCGCCGCCCACCAACTGGTTTGCGGGGTGAACGGCTCATCCCAGCGCTCGCGTTCGTGGCTGTGATCGGCCAGCGAGGCGTGGGTCTGTGCATAACCGTGCAGGTCATCGACGAAGCGATAAAGCAGTTCATACGCGGTGTGGAAATCCAGCAGCTCGGCATCGCTCGGATCGCTTTCCTGGAAGACCGCCCGCAGACTGCGCACCCGCGCCGGCAAACCTTCCTTGTACGCCGTCAGCGCCGTCACCAGACGCGCTGCATCCGGGCTGGTCAGGGCGCGGCCGCTGAAGCCGTCGAGCACTTCGGCCAGATCCTGCAGACCCGGTTTGATTGCCGCTTCCACATGGTCGGCACCGTTGCGGCGCAGGCGTTCGAGCAACTGGTGCAAGGCGTTGAAACGGGTGGTGATGCCCATGAACTCGCTGTTCAGGCGACTGAGCCGGCCGTTACGTCGACGCATGTGCGGGTCTTCGAACACGGTCACGCTGCGCAGCCCTTCCAGCCCCACCGCTTCGGCGATGAAGCGCACGTTGCTGGCCTCGAACGATTCCGGTTTGCTGCGCCCGCGCAGGCCATCGGTGACGAACAACGCGAACACACCGAAGCGTTGATACAAGGCGTTGCGCATCGCGGCGCTGGCGGTTTGCGGCAGGATCGCGGCGCTGACCAGGGTCGAGCAGAGAATCCCCAGCGAGATCTCCAGCACCCGCCACACCGCCGCCATGAACGCACCGTCTGGATGCGCCAGCGCCGGCAGTCCGACCATCGCAGCGGTGTAGCCGGCCAACACAAAACCGTAGGCGCGGAAGTTGCGGCAACGGGCGGCGCCGGCCGAGCAGATGCCGACCCAGATCGCCAGCGAACCGAGGAACAGTTCGGTGTTCTGGGCGAACAGTGAAATCAGCGTGACCATCATCGCCGACCCGGCCAGGGTGCCGAGGAAGCGATAGAAACTCTTGGCGAACACCTGGCCGCTCTGCGGCTGCATGACGATGAACACAGTGATCATCGCCGTGCGCGGTTGCGGCAGTTCCAGGCGCATCGCCAGCCACAGGGTCAGAAACGCGGCGATCAATACCTTGAAGATGTAGACCCAGGTCACGCCGTCGCTGCGTGCCCAGTCAAAGAAACCCCGGCGCCATTCCAGGGAGTAGAGCCAGCGCAAAGGTGCGGGCAAGGGAGTCATTAAGTCTTGCTCAGTGGTCGAGGGCTTGAAGAAGGGCCGGGGTTTTCGGGGCGGCGGTCTGCTCAGCGGTCGGCACGTCTTTACCCGCACCAAGACCACCGCCCAATGCTGTCACCAGTTCCGCATGGGCACTCAAGCGCGCCGCCTGCACCTGCTGCTGAACCTGCTGCTGTTTGAACAGCAGGGTCTGAGCGTTGAGCACGTTGAGGTAGTCGGTGAGCCCGCGCTGGTAGGCGATCATCGCGATGTCGTAGGTCTTCTGCGCAGTGGCCACGGACTCGGCGGCGAACGTCTGCTGCTTGTCCATCGACTCGCGACGGATCAACTGATCGGAGATGTTCTTCAGCGCATTGACCAGGGTCTGGTTGTAATGCGCGACGGCGATGTCATAACCCGCCGAGGCTTCACCGAGTTCGGCACGCAGTCGCCCGCCGTCGAAGATTGGCAGGGAGATCGCCGGCCCGACGTTGTAGTTGAGTTTCTTGCCGGTCAAAAACTCCAGCGCCCCGCCGCCGGTGGCCATGTAGCCGAGGCTGCCGACCAGATCGACGTTGGGGTAGAACCCGGCGTGCGCGACCTCGATTCCGCGCGCCTGCGCCGCCACTTGCCAGCGACTGGCGACCACGTCCGGGCGCTGACCGAGCAATTCGGCGGGCAATGCCGACGGCAGTTTCAGCGCCGCGCCGAGGGACAGGGTCGGACGCTGCAATTGCGCGCCGGCGCCCGGCCCTTTGCCGGCCAGTGCGGCGATCTGGTTGCGGCTCAGGGCGATTTCTTCGTCCAGCGCATCCAGCTGCCGATGGGTTTCCGGCAGCGGGGTTTCGGCCTGGCTGACTTCGAAGTGGGTGCCGATCCCGCCATTCAGGCGTTTCTGCGCCAGCTCGAGAATCTGCTGTTGCTGCTTGAGCGTCGCCGCGACGATGTCGCGCTGGGCGTAATGCAGCGACAACTCGATGTAGGCGCGCACGATGTTGTTCTGCAATTCGAGCTGCGCCTGACGCGCCTCGGCCACACTCATATGCGCGAGATCGACGGCCCTTTCGGTGCTGTTGCTTTCACGGCCCCAGAGGTCGAGGGAGTAACTGAAACCCAGCGCGGCGTGGTTGTCCCAGGTGGTGCTGTTGGCCAGCTCACCAGGGCCGTAGAACTGGTCGGTCGGCCAATTGTGGCGCTTGAGGGTCGACTCGCCATTGATCTGCAACGACTCGGCGGCTTCGGCGACACCGGCCATGGACCGGGCCTGACGCACTCGCGCAGCGGCCATGGCCAGGGTCGGGCTGCCTTGCACGGCCAGGTCGATCCAGCGATTGAGTTGCGGGTCGCCGTAGGCCTGCCACCATTGGGCTGTGGGCCAGTTTGCGTCATGGGCAGCGTGGGCGATGGCCTCGTCGGTGGCCAGTTCATTGGCCTCCAGTGCCTTGCCCTGCGGGGCAATGCCTCCGGTTCCGATGCAGCCGCTGAGACCTAACGAAATAGCCAGAACACTGAGCGGCAAAAGCGCTCTGTTGATGCGACGCGGCACTGCTGCGAATTCCTGAGGTGGGAGATGTTTCGAGGTGGGCGCAATTCTAGGGGGGCGCCATAACGGCGATAAGCTGGGAATCCTGTGAATCTTTGTTACCGTTAACAAGATAATCCCTTGGTCGGGGGTCTCAGCCCCTGAAACTTCGTGTCACAATTTGCCATCTCCCTTGAGAGCACCCCATGGACACTTTGCAAAACATGCGCGCCTTCAGTTGTGTGGCCGAAGCGGGCAGCTTCACCGCCGCCGCCGTGCAACTCGACACCACCACGGCCAACGTCTCGCGCGCGGTCTCCAACCTTGAGGCCCACCTGCAAACCCGCTTGCTCAACCGCACGACCCGGCGCATCGCGCTCACCGAAGCCGGCAAGCGCTATCTGCTGCGCTGCGAGCAGATCCTCGCCTACGTCGAAGAGGCCGAAGCCGAAGCCAGCGAGGCCCATGCCCGCCCGGCCGGGCAATTGAAAGTGCACACCATGACCGGCATCGGTCAGCACTTCGTGATCGACGCCATCGCTCGCTACCGCAAGACCCACCCGGACGTGACCTTCGACCTGACCATGGCCAACCGCGTACCGGACCTGCTCGACGAAGGCTACGACGTGTCCATCGTCCTCGCCCGTGAACTGCCGGACTCGGGTTTCGTCTCGCAACGCCTGGGTATCACCTACAGCATCGTCTGCGCCTCCCCGGCCTACGTGAAAGCCAACGGCTGCGCACAAAAACCCAGCGACCTGCTGAACCACGCCTGCCTGCGCCTGGTGAGCCCGGTGATCCCCCTGGAAAAATGGGCCTTCGATGGCCCGGAAGGCCAGGAAATGGTCACCATCAACAGCTCGCCGTTCCTGGTGAACTCCGCCGACGCGATGAAAACCGCGATCACCAGTGGGATGGGTGTCGGTGTATTACCGGTGTATGCCGCGATTGAAGGCTTGCGCAATGGCTCGCTGGTACGGGTGATGCCGAACTACCGCTCACAGGAACTGAACCTGTATGCGATCTACCCGTCGCGCCAGTATCTGGATGCGAAGATCAAGACCTGGGTCGAGTACTTGCGTGGGTCGTTGCCGGAGATTCTGGCGGGGCATCAGGCGGAATTGGCGGCTTATGAGATGAGTGGCAGTCTGGCGGGGGTGCGGGTGGCGAATTGAGTTGGCGGTCCTGAAAAATGGGGTGATGTTGAGGGCGCCAACCCCTCTCCCAGAGGGAGAGGGGACTGACCGAGTTGTCTGGGAGAGGTACACCGACGTGGAAGACCGAGGTGAATTCGGGTTCGAAAATGCATGCCACTCGACTCATGCATCCACATCTACACCCACATCCACATCCTCAACCTCATCCTCAACCTCAACCTCAACCTCAACCTCAACCTCAACCTCAACCTCATCCACATCCACATCCACATCCACATCCACATCCACATCAGCATCAGCATCAGCTTCCACTGCTTTTTGCCGCATCTGCTCCTGCTTCCTCCTCCTCTTTTGCTTTGGCTTTCCACCACTCAACACAATGAGCGTTAGCTCGAGTACCGCTCTTGACGTGCCGGCCCCTTCGGCAGGCTGAGTGGAGGGATTCATCCGGGGGTGGGAGCGCAGCGACCGTGCGGCGCAGCCGCATGCATCGAGAGGAGGTGCAGCGAAGCAAACCGTAGGCGATGCCCCCGGATGAATCCCGGAACGAAGGAACACCGAGCCTAGGCGAGGTGCCGAACGCCGGGGCCCAGCGTTTTGGTTACTTTGGGGCGTTTGCCAAAGTGACTCGCCGTAAGGGCGAAACCGCCAGCCGCAACACCCGAAGAAACGGATATTCACCCCAAACCCCAAAAGTCTGGTCGGCCCAGAGGCCGCCAAGACAACCCAAAACAGAAATGTTAGCTTGCTTGGCAATAAAGCCCCGAAGCCGAGCCCATAGCGATGAAAAAAACAGTCCTGGCCTTCAGCCGCATCACCCCACCCATGATCGAACGCCTGCAACAGGACTTCGACGTCATCGTCCCCAACCCGAAAAACGGCGACATCAACGCCCAGTTCAACGAAGCCCTGCCCCACGCCCACGGCCTGATCGGCGTCGGTCGCAAACTCGGCAAGGCCCAACTGGAAAACGCCTCGAAACTTGAAGTGGTCTCCAGCGTCTCCGTCGGCTACGACAACTACGACCTCGCCTACTTCAACGAACGCGGGATCATGCTCACCAACACCCCGGACGTCCTCACCGAAAGCACCGCCGACCTGGCCTTCGCCCTGATCATGAGCAGCGCCCGCCGCGTCGCCGAACTGGACGCCTGGACCAAGGCCGGCCAATGGCAGGCCAGCGTCGGCGCACCGCTGTTCGGTTGCGACGTACACGGCAAGACCCTGGGTATCGTCGGCATGGGCAACATCGGTGCCGCCGTCGCGCGTCGCGGACGTTTCGGTTTCAACATGCCGATTATCTACAGCGGCAACAGTCGCAAGACTGAACTGGAGCAGGAGCTCGGCGCGCAGTTCCGCAGCCTTGACCAACTGCTGGCCGAAGCGGATTTCGTTTGCCTGGTGGTGCCGCTGAGCGACAAGACCCGCCACCTGATCAGCCATCGTGAACTGGCACTGATGAAGCCGGACGCGATCCTGGTGAACATCTCCCGAGGTCCGGTGGTCGATGAGCCGGCATTGATCGAAGCGTTGCAAAACAACCGCATTCGCGGCGCCGGCCTCGACGTCTACGAGAAAGAACCGCTGGCCGAGTCGCCGCTGTTCCAGCTGAAAAACGCAGTGACCCTGCCGCACATTGGTTCGGCGACGAATGAAACTCGCGAAGCCATGGCTAACCGTGCACTGGCCAACCTGCGCAGCGCGCTGCTCGGTGAGCGACCGCAGGATCTGGTGAATCCACAGGTCTGGCGCGGATAAAAAATCGGGCAAGTGCTGTACGGCACTTGCCCGATCATTTATCCAACACACATAACTTGCAATTGAACTGAACAACGAAACAGACACTGTCGCTATAGACTCTCCAGAAATTAAAACTTTCTGGAGAACATCAACCTTGAAAAGCCTGACCACCGATCAACTTATCCGCTACAGCAAAGTCATACTCATGGCTTATTTCAGCATCTTCGGCCTTCTCGTGATGTACAGCAACTTCACCGACTATCCGTCAAACTATGAATATGTCGGGCACATCCTCAGCATGGACACCACCCAGATCAACGAAAACATACGATATCGGGCAATCACCTCACCCATGCTGCACCACCGCATCTACTGGCTGATCATTACGCTGGAGGTGATTTACACCGTTTGCTGCCTGCTGGGCACTTATCATCTCTATCAGAAAATCAACGATTCAGCCGAAGCTTTCCACGAAGCCAAAAAACTCTCGCTCATTGGTTTGATGATCGCCATGTTTGTATATTACGTCGGCCTGCAAACCATCGGTGTTGAATGGTTCGACATGGACACTTCGCAAACATGGAATGCCAAGGACTGGGCCCGGCACATTGTCGATTTCATATTTCCGTTATTGATTTACATCGTCATAAAAGTTGAGCGCTGAATATTCAGCGCTCATGCGCATCAGGCCAGTTTGCCTTGACTCGGCAGTATCGGTGCGCGGGGTTTGCGAAACACCAGCACATTGCCCAGCATCACCAGCACCAACCCCGCCAACGCCGACACCGTCCATTGATAGCCTTCGGCAAAGGCCGAAA
The DNA here is from genome assembly GCF_023375815.1 of Pseudomonas sp. HS6. Classification (NCBI taxonomy): domain Bacteria; kingdom Pseudomonadati; phylum Pseudomonadota; class Gammaproteobacteria; order Pseudomonadales; family Pseudomonadaceae; genus Pseudomonas; species Pseudomonas sp. HS6. The sequence goes on from NZ_CP067412.1 coordinate 553,665, forward strand.
CGTTCAACGCCACCACCGGGAACAGCACCGTGCAGTAAGCCGCACGCTCCGGGCCCATCCGACCGACCAAAGTCAGGTACGCGGTAAAGCCAATGACCGAGCCGGGAATGACCAGGTACAGCAGCGCGCCGATGTAACGCGATGTCCATTCCATCTCGAACGGAATGCCTTTGACCAGGCACCACACCGACAGCATCGCCGCGCCGTAGGCCATGCCCCAGGCATTGGTGGTCAGCGGTTTGAGGCCAGCCTTCTGTTGCAGGCTCGACAACATGTTGCCCGCCGAGAAACACAGGGTGCCGCAGAGCGCCAGGCCGAGGCCGAGCAGGGTTTGCGGAGTGGCGTGATGCCCAGCCAGTTCCGGCCAGAACAACAGACCCAGACCGCCCAGCCCCAGCGCCCCGCCCATCAACACATTGCGCGCAATACGTTGGCCGAAAAACACTCGCGCATTCAGCGCGTTCCACAACGTCGCGGTGGAAAACACCACCGCCACCAGACCGCTGGGAATCCATTGGCTGGCGGTCAGGAAACACATGAAGTTGACGCAGAACAGGCACAAACCCTGCGCCACGCAGATCAGATGCCCGCGCCGGTTCATCGGTTGCAGACGGCGGCTGAGCAGCAACAGCGCAAACAACACCAGCGCGGCGAGGCCGAAGCGATAGACGATCGACACCGGAATCGCGACCACGCCCAGTTGCCATTTCAGGGCGATCCAGGTGGTGCCCCAGATCAGCACGGTCAACAAATACAACGACAGGTTCATGGCAGACGCTCCTCGATTGGGTTTCAGTGTCCGCCCACGCCCTGCACCCACGCTTGCATAAACTTGCGCTTTTGTCGGGCCGCAGGCTGGCAGCGCGAAATCTACGGAGTAGGATGCAAGGCGTTGAAGAGAACCGACCATGGCCGCCATCGATACCCTGCAAGTCTTCCAAGCCTTGAACAACTCGCCCAATGCACGCCTTGTGCACAGCGCCGAGTTGGGTGACGGCCTGTCCGCAGCCTTGTGGACCAATCACCACGACGCCCAGGAATACGAAGCGCCGAGCCACCACACCCTCTCCTGCTACATCGCCGGCGGCACCGGCACTTTTCGCCGTGGCGAGCCCGGTAACAAGGGCGGCCCGGACAAGCTGTGCATCCTGCCGGCCGACCACGAATCGGGATGGGTGATCAATGGCGATATTCGTCTGGCCCACGTGTATTTCAGCGCCGAGCAATTTGCCCTGGGTTGCGTCACGTTGCTGGATCGCGAACCCCGGCAAATGCAGCTGCGCGAACAGACCTTTCTGGAAGATCCGCAACAGGCTCGACGGTTTCGCCAGTTACTGACATTGAACTGGGACGAGCCTGGCGAGCGCTTGCTGACCAGCAGTCTGGCCCACGAATTGATCAGCCATACCCTGCTGAGCCAGGTCGGCGCGCGTCAAGGCTTGCGCTTGAAGGGCGGACTGGCGCCACATCAGCGCCGGCAACTGGTGGAGTTCATCGACAGTCAGTTGGCCGAGCCGATCAGCCTCGGGCAACTGGCCGGGTTGTGTGCGTTGTCGGAATACCACTTTGCGCGGATGTTCCGGGTGAGCTTCGGCTTGCCGCCGCATCAGTATGTGCTGGCGAGGCGTTTGAGCCGGGCGCGGGAGTTGTTGCGGGGGACGGCGTTGCCATTAGGGGAGATTGCGTTGGCGTGCGGGTTTGCCAGTGCCAGCCACTTCACCAACCGCTTTCGCCAGGTGCTGGGTGGAACGCCCGGCGAGTATCGCCAGGCGCTTTTGCGTTGATCAGAACTCCAGCGTGCTCGACAACGAAATCTGCCGCGAATCGCCCATCGACACGAAGAACCGACTCGCCGCCGACGTGTAGTAAGTGCGATCAAACAGGTTCTTCACGTTGAGCTGGAACTTGACCTTCTGCCCTTCGACTTTGGTGTCGTACGTGGCGAACGCATCGGCCACGGTGTAGCTCGGCAGCTCGAAATCATTCACCGCGTTACCCGCTCGCTCACCGACATATCGCGCGCCTGCGCCAACCCGAAGCTGATCGCCACCGATCACGCTGCCGAAGTCGTAGACCGCCGACAGCGAGCCGGTGTTCTTCGCTACGTTTTGCAGCTTGTTGCCTTTGTAGTCCGGATCTTCCGTGACCTCGGCGTCGGTGTAGGCGTAACTGCCGATCATGCTCCAGCGATCACTGAGCTGGCCGGTCAGATCCACTTCCAGGCCACGGGAACGCACTTCCCCGGCGGCGCTGTAGATCGTGGTCGGGCCTTCGGCGTTGGCCACCAGCACGTTGCGTTTCTTGATGTCGAACAGGGCGATGTTGCCGGTGACACGCCCCGGAATGTCGAGACGAGCGCCCAGCTCCCAGGACTTGGCTTCTTCCGGTGCGATGCTGCCGTCAAGCACCGTGCTGCTGCCGCTCAGCGGGGCGATGGTCGAGTTCGGTTTGAACGATTCGGTGTAGCTGCCATAGAACGACAACGCGTCGGTGTAGCGATACACCAGGCCTGCACGTGGCACCCATTTCTGGCCATTGTTGTCGGTGTTGGCCTTGAACGGCACGCCTTTGCCAGCGTACTGGTCGTACTCCTGGAAGCGCCCGCCGGCCACCAGAATCCACTGGTCGTTGAGGTGGATCGAGTCCTGCAGGAACACCGAATCGCTGCGCAGCAGATCGGTCTGCGCACTGTCCGCCGGGCTGACGGTGGTACCGGCGACTTCGCGGCCGTAGACCGGATTGACGTAGCTGAAGGTGCTCAGGCTTTTCTGGCGGATCAGGTCCGCGCGGTAGATCTTGCGGTACTCGTCGTCGACGCCGAACACCAGGTCATGCTGCATGCCCAATACGTTGACCTTGCCTTCGAGACTGGCGGTGGTGAAACGGTCGGTGCTGATCGCGCCCTGAGTGCCGTCCATACTGCGGGTCAGGGTGCCTTTCTTGGTATCGATCGCGGTTACGCGGACCTGGCTGGCGTCGTAGGTTTCACGGTTCCAGCTGTAGCCGAAATGGGCTTTCCAATCGTCGTTGAGTTCGTGATCGGCCTCGAAGTGATAGAGGTCCGAACGCCCTTCCATGTCGTTGAATTTCTCGTCGAGACGCTCGTTGCGCGAGATGTCCAGCGGATGGTTGGTGCGGGGATCGATCAGCGTGCCACGGTCGAACGGTGTCAAAAACTCGCGATGCTCATAGGCGAACAGCAGCTTGGTGCGCTCGCCGTACCAGGCCAGCGACGGTGCGATCAGGCTTTCACGGTGGGTACCGAAGTTGCGCCAGTAATCTTCGTCTTCGTGATCCAGCACCATGCGATAGGCCAGTCCGGAATCGCCCAGCGCACCGGTGCTGTCGAGCGAGCCGCCACTGCCGTTCTTGCCGTCACCGTAGGTCGAGCCACGTAGCGTCAGGGCGTTGTACTGGGTCAGTTCGGGCTTTTTGCTGACCATGTTGACCACGCCACCCGGGTCCTGAATCCCGTAGAGCAGCGAGGCCGGGCCCTTGAGCACTTCGACGCGATCCACGGTCGCGTTCATGCCACGGCCCTGCACCACCGGCATGCCGTCGCGCATGATCGAGCCGTTGCGGTTGTCGCCGAAGCCCCGGGTCATCACCGAATCCTGGGTGCTGCCCAGCGTGTTGCCCTGGGTGATGCCGCTGACGTTGGCCAGCGCATCATCGAGATTGCGCGGCGCCTGATCGCGAATGACCTGGGCCGGGATCACGTTGACGGTCTGCGGGATTTCCTGAAGCGAGGCCGAGGAGCGCATCACCGAACTGGTTTCCAGTGGCTGGTAACTCATCGGTTGATCGATGACCGAGGTGATGTTCGTTGCGCTGAGGTTCAACGCGCCTGCGGTCGGTTGCGGTTCGAGTGCCAGGGTATGGCTGTCGGTGCGGCGGAAGGTCAGGCCGGAACCCGCAAGCAGACGCTGCAACGCCTGTTCGGCACTCATCTGCCCGTTGACCGCCGGCGCGTTGAGGCCGTACGGCGCTTCGACGGTGTAGACCACGCTCTGGCCGGTCACGCGACTGAAGTCGCTCAAGGCTTGCGGCAGCGGTTTGGCGGCCAGGGAAAAACTGAACTGTTTCTGTGGCTGGCTGCTGTTGCTGTCAGCGGCCTGCGCCACGCTCATCGGCAGCAACGCCAACGCCGCAAAACTCAGCGCCGAGGCACCGAACCACTGTTTGACCGAACCCGATTTTGCCCTGGACTTCATTGCTCATGACCTGTGTAGAACCGCAACGGATGCGAATGACTCGCAGTTTCAGTCACTACACGGATGGCGCCGGGATTTACCTCACCACAAATTTGAAAATATTTTCAGCGCAGGATGATCAGCTTGCCCAATACCTGATGCTGATTGAATCCCAGAACCCCTTGCAGCGAATTCAGCACGGCTTGCGGGTCCTTGCTCGGAAAGCTTCCGCTGACCTTGCGCGCGCTCAGTTCGTCGTTGAGCAACACGATCCGTCCCGGGTAATAACGCCGCAGATCCTGCACCACATCGGCCAGTGTCGACTTGTAGTAAGTCAGCCAGCCCTGACGCCAGGCCAGTTGCGCTTCGCTGTCCACGGCATGCAGTTTTTGCGCTGCGCCTTCGCCGTACGCCACTTGCTGACCGGCGGTGAGAACCTGCTGTTCGGCATCACGCGCCGCCGTCACACCGACGCGCCCGGACAGTACGGTGACTTGTGCGCCATGAGGTTGCAGACGCACTTCGAACTGCGTACCAAGCACCCGAGCCTGGCCCTTTTCAGCCTCGACCACGAACGGCTCACCGGTGTGGGTCACGCTGAAAAACCCGGCGCCTCGACGTACCTGAACATGCCGCTCGCCATGACTGAAATCCACGGCGATGGCGCTGTCAGCATCCAGCGTGACCTGCGACTGATCGGCCAAGGTCACGGTGCGGATTTCGCCGGGCGCCGAAACATAATCGGCGCCCAGATCATCAACCCAGCGCTGCGGCTGCCAACCGGTGCCGAGGCTGATCATCAACAACAGACAGGCCGCCATCGCCAGCGCCCCGGCCCAACGCCGGACCTGCGGACGGCGCGGTCGGTCCATCGCATTGAGATAACCCTGCAAGGCGAATGCCTCTTCATCGGCCAGAGTGCGGGCGGGCCCTTCACTCAATTCCCAGATGACCTGTGCCTGGGCGTATGCCTCGGCGTGGGCCGGATCGGCGCGCAGCCATTGGCTAAAGGTCAGTTGATCACCGGTGCTGGGGCGGTCGTGCAACAGGCTCAGCCAGGCAAAAGCCGCCTGTTCCTGAGCGGGCGTCGGGGTGACGCGGTCGGTGTGATTCACGGTGCTTTCCCTGGCAGGCGTGGCGCGGGTTCGCGCAGGCTGGCCTTGCAGGCCTCGAGGGCGCGCATCATATGTTTTTCCACGGCGCTTTGGGACAGGCCCATGGCTTTGGCGATCTCGGCGTACTTGCGCCCGTGGATGCGATTGAGCAAAAAGATCTGCCGCGTGCGCTCGGGCAATGCGCGCAAGGCAGCTTCGACGTGGCGCAGATCATTGCCTGCTTCAAGTGCGGCTTGCGGTTCGCTGGCGCTACTGTCCGGCTCATCCGGTTGCCAGCCTTCATTGACCCGAACCCGCGTGCCTTCGCTGCGCAAATGGTCGATGGCGATGTTACCGGCACAGCGCAACAGGTAAGTGCTGAGTTCTTCGACTTGCACCAGCGGTCGACGCCAGAAACGCAGGAACAGGTCCTGCACCAGATCCGCTGCCGTGGCCCGACAGCCGACGCGGCGATTCACCAGCGCTTCCATTTGCGGACGCTGCGAGAGGAACACTTGAAGAAAATGCGCACGTGCACCGCTCGGTTCATCGTCGCGGGATTCCGGGGGATGACCGATCAGCATGTCAGTTCGACGCCCAGGCCGCGACCGGGCTTGTCAGCAGGCTCAGCCCGGCCAATGCCAACGCCAGACGCGGGCGATAAGGCAGCAACAGAACCAGTGCCAATGCACTGAGCATCAACACGGCGAACCAGTCGACCAGACCGAAATTCCAGCCATGGCCGGTAACGGCAGCCCACAGCGACAGACTGAGTAAAATCCATCCGCCGAGTGTCAGGCCGCGACGTCGATGGACCGAAGGTTTGCCTCCAAGCACTTCGTCATGGTGACGGGGCATCGCCAGGCACAGCGCCGTGAAACCTGCGTAACAAAGCAAAAACGCCAACAGCATTCAGTTCGCCCCTTGCTCGAGGATGATCGGCCGGGTGGTTTCGCGGCGCGGTTTTCTCACAGCGAAATCCAGTCCTGCGCGCTGCACTTTCCATGCGCCCCAGGCCAGGAACAAGCCGCTCGCCAGACACGTCAGATCAAAACCGGCCATTGCCCAATCGTGCTGGATCAACGTCGCACCGAAGTGATGGGAGGTGGTCAGGGCATTGAGCAGTGGCAGCGCTGCAAACAGCACGGCAGCCAATATGAGCTGTTCGATCCAGGCCTTGCGGCCCGGACGCAACAGCGCATGCACCACACTAAGACCCCAGACGATAAAGAATGCGTTCACTTCCCAATCCGCACGTCCGGCAAGACCGATAGGCAACAGACGATTGGCCCAGAAGAACGCCGCCACGGCTGAAACAAGGCCGGCCATGCTGGCGATATTCAAAACCTCCACCAGCCGCAGTTCGAACGGCATCACGCCACTTTTGGCATGTTTGAGCTGTCGTTTGCCGAGCCAGATCACCAGTCCGGTGCCGATCATCGCGGTGCCGGCCAAGCCACAGATGAAGTACAGCCAACGCAGTACAGGCGTGGCGAACCTGCCCATGTGCAATCCGTAGAAGCCTCCGGCAATCGCCATCGGCAATGCTTTGTCCGGCGTGCTGCCGAGCAGTTGCCCGGTGACCGCGTTAAAAGTCATGTCATTGCCGTACTCGTAGACCACCTGATCGCCACTCGCCCGGGACAGCACCGCCGACGCATTGGCATCGCCCGGATTGTTCACGGTCACGTACGCTACATGGCCACCGGGCCAGTGCTCATTGGCTCGTATCAACAGTGGCGTCAGCGACGGGAGGGTTGCTGGCTGACCTGAGCGTTCCGGAGTGGGTGTTTCAGGGAACGCTTCCTCGAAAAACGCACCGAGGTTATTGCCGTAAGTCGCCATAATGCTGGCCGGCATCACCATCGACATGAAGATCACCAGGCTGCTGTAGGTGATCATCAAATGAAATGGCAACACCAGAACACCCACTGCGTTATGCCCATCGAGCCAGGAACGCTGGCCCTTGCGCGGGCGGAAGGTGAAGAAGTCCTTGAAGATTTTCTTGTGGGTGATGATGCCAGTGATCAGCGCGATGAACATCACCATCGCGGCGCTGGTCGCCAGCCAGCGGCCCCACGGGTAAGGCATTTGCAGCTGGAAGTGGAAACGGTAGAAGAACTCGCCACCCATGCTTTCTCTAGGTAGTACTTCTGCACCCGTTTGCGCATCAAGCGTCTTGCGGATGAATTTGCCGCGCTCGCCGGGTTGGGCTGGCGCTTGTTGCCAGCGCACATTCAGACCTGGATCACGGGCGTCGGGCAGGCCAATGACCCAACGTGACGCGTCGGGGGCATGTTGTTGAAGATAGTGCTGGGCCAGCGTCAGGCTCACTTCGGCATTGAGCGGGCGCGACGGGATTTCCGGCTGCATCCAGTGGTTGGTCTCATCCTTGAAATAGGCCAGCGTCCCGGTCAGGAAAATCGCGAACAGCAGCCAGCCGAAGACCAGCCCGGTCCAGGTGTGCAGCCAGGCCATCGCCTGACGGAAACCCTCTTTCATGCGTAACCCAAGCCACGAGCGGCGCCGGAGATCGTCGCCAAAATCACGCTCGGCACCAGCAAGCCGACCCACGCCGCCCAGGCACTACGGCAGGCGAAGCACCAGAGCACCGCCACCAGATAGACCAGAAAAGAAACAGTCATACCGGTGATGACCGCTTCAGCGCGGTTCAGCGGCAGCCACAGCGTCAGCGTGACACTGGCCAGCGCCGCGACCAGATAGCCGCCAAACACTGCCGCGAGCACCCGCGAAGTGACGGCCAGACGATAGGACATGGGGAGTGCGGCGAGTTTGGCTTTCATGTTTCGACCCTGAAACGGTTAACGCCCGACCAACAGGCCGAGACGACAGGCATGCGATATTAATGATAAATATTCTCATACGCAAAAGAGTCTGATTGCCGGCATGCATTCACGGCCCTACAATGCGAACCATTCTTGTTCTCTAACGCATCCCGCATGCGCCCGGAGTGATGCCGTTGTCGTCCGCCCATCCCGTCGAATCGCTGTATCAGGCCCACCACAGCTGGCTCACCGGCTGGCTGCGGCGCAAACTCGGCTGCCCGGACAGCGCCGCCGATCTGGCCCAGGACACCTTCATCCGGGTGCTGACCGCCCGCGAGCCGCCGGTGATCATCGAGCCCCGCGCATTTCTCACCACCCTGGCCAAGCGTGTGTTGTTCAACCATTACCGCCGCCAGGATCTGGAACGCGCCTACCTCGACACCCTCGCGCAGATGCCGGAAGTGGTCGCGCCTTCGGAAGAAGAGAAAGCGATCATTTTGCAAACTCTGATGGAGCTGGATCAGCTACTCGACGGTTTGCCGCATGCAGTCAAACGTGCATTTCTGCTGGCACAGGTCGACGGCCTGACCTATCCGCAGATCGCTGCTGAACTGAGCATCTCCGTGGCCACGGTCAAACGTCATCTGAATAAAGCGGCGATGCGCTGCTACTTCGCCCTGTGAACCCGCCGATGGATTTTTCCTCGCAGGTCGCTGAACAGGCCGTGAACTGGTTGCTGGAAATGCAGCAGGGCCCGTTGAATCCGCGCCAGCAACAAGCCTGGCAGCAATGGATCGACGCCCACAGCGAACACCGCCGTGCGTGGGAACACATTCAGCGGGTCAATTCGCGGTTGCGGGGTTTGTCTTCGCCACTGGCTCATGCCGCGTTGAACGCGCCAAAGTCCGGCAGTCGGCGTCAGGCACTCAAATTGTTGCTGCTTCTCGGCGCCGGCTCGGCGGTCACCTGGGGGATGCGCGAGCACAATCCGTTGCCGTCACTGCTGGCCGATTACCGCAGCCCGATCGGTCAGCGACGCAAGATATCGCTTGGTGCTGGCGGCCAGTTGCAACTCAACACCGCGAGTGCGGCGGATGTCCGGGGCGATGGTCTGATCAGTCTGCTCGAAGGCGAAATGCTGCTGACCGCCACTCAATCCTTCGAAGTGCAAACCGCACAAGGCGTGCTGAAAACTCAAGGCGCGCGGATCAACGTGCGGCAGTTTGCCGACCGCACGCAGGTTGCAATGTTTGAAGGTCGGGTCGAACTCAACACACAGGGGCGCGCGCCGATGCTGCTGCCGGTCGCCCGACAATTGAGCTTCAGCACAACCGCCATCGGTGAAGCCAAACCGCTGGACGCCAACAGCGGCGCCTGGGCCGACGGCATGCTCGTGGCCGCGCACATGCGTCTTGGCGATTTCCTCGACGAACTTGGCCGCTACCGTCGCGGGCAGCTCAATTGCGATGCGAAAGTGGCGGACTTGCTGATCTCCGGGACTTATCCACTGGACGACAGCGAGCGGATTCTCGATCTGCTGGAAATCAGCCTGCCGGTGAAAGTGAAGCGTTTTACCCGTTACTGGGTGACTGTCGAAGCCAAGGTTTGATCAACCGCAAAAATAAATGAGCCGTTTTTCAGATCTGGCGTGACAGAGAAGGAAAGCCCCCTTGATTCAACCTTCTCAGGACCGTCCTCCATGCACCCCACCCGCCTCACGCCACTGGCCCGAACCCTGCGCAATCTTGTCCTCGGCGCCAGCCTGAGCTTCAGCGCCCTGCCCCTTGCGCAGGCCGCCGAAACCAAGGCTTACCACATCGCCCCGTCATCGCTGGAAAACGCCCTCAACCAGTTCGGCCGTGAAGCCGGGGTGCTGATTTCCTTTGGCTCGCAGGTCACCAGCGGAGTGCAAAGCCGTGGGCTGGAAGGCAGCTACACCGCGGAACAAGGTCTGAACGCGCTGCTTGAAGGCACCGGCCTGCAAGCCCGCGCCGAGGGCGGCAACGCTTTCAGCCTGCAGCCATCGAACGACAGCGCCCTGGAGCTGGACACCTCGAAAGTGGTCGGCGACTGGCTGGGCGAAGCCGCGCAGGTCAACGTCTTCGAACATCCCGGCGCCCGTGACGTGATCCGCCGCGAAGAATTCGAACGCCAGGGCGCGACTCAGGCCCGCGATGTGCTCAATCGCATTCCCGGGGTCAACGCCCCGGAAAACAACGGCACCGGCAGCCACGACATGGCGCTGAACTTCGGCATTCGCGGCCTCAACCCGCGTCTGGCTGCACGTTCGACGGTGTTGATGGACGGCATCCCGGTGCCATTCGCACCTTACGGTCAACCACAGTTGTCGTTCGCGCCGATCAGCATGGGCAACATGGACGCGGTGGACGTGGTGCGCGGCGGCGGCGCCGTGCGTTACGGCCCGCAGAACGTCGGCGGTGTGGTCAACTTCGTGACCCGGGCGATTCCGGATGAGGCGACGGTCAAGGGCGGTTTCCAAACTGAAACCAGTCCATCGTCCAGCCATGACGGCTTCAAGACCAGCGCCAATCTGCTGGCCGGTGGCACCAATGCCAACGGTCTGGGCGGCGCGTTGCTGTACTCCGGCACGCGCGGAGGCGACTGGCGCGAACACAGCGACACGGAAATCGACGACCTGATCCTCAAGGGCAAATACCAGCTCGACGAAGCCAACAGCTTCAACGCCATGGCCCAGTATTACGAAGGCAAGGCCGACATGCCTGGCGGTCTGAATGTCGCTGACTACGATGCCGACCCGTATCAGTCGACCCGCCCGAAAGACCAGTTCTGGGGCCGTCGCACGATGTTCAATTTCGGCTATCGCTATCAGGAAGATCGCCGCGAATTTACCGCCAACACCTTCTTCACCAAGACTCTGCGGAGCGGTTATCTGGATCAGGGCACCTTCCTGTCGCTGTCGCCGCGCGAATACTGGGTACGCGGTCTGGAAACCCGATTCGCCCAAGGCTTCGACCTTGGCCCGACCAGCCATGAGGTCGGCGTCGGTTATCGATACATCAACGAGGCCGGTCACGAGTTGCGCTATCGCACCCCGATTGCCAGCAATGAATACCCGACCACCAACAGCCGCAATGACCGCGACACCCGTGGCGGCACCGAGGCCAATGCGTTCTTCGTCGATGACCGCATCGACATCGGCAAGTGGACGATCACCCCGGGCGTGCGCTACGAGATGATCGAGTCGCAACAGACCAACAACCTGACCAACGTCAAATACAAGGGCGACTACAACACCGCGCTACCGGCGTTGAACGTGCTGTATCACCTGACCGACAGCTGGAATCTGTATGCCAACACCGAAGGCTCCTTCGGCAGCGTGCAATACAGCCAGATGCCCAACCGCGTCAGCAGCGGCGAAGTGAAACCGGAGAAGGCCCGCACCTGGGAGCTCGGCACCCGTTACGACAACGGTGCCCTGCGAGCGGAAATCGGCGCGTTCCTGATCAACTTCGACAACCAGTACGAAAGTAACCAGACCAACGATTCGGTGATCGCCCGTGGCGAAACCCGTCATCAGGGCATCGAGACCAGCGTCAATTACGCACTGGATGACTTGAGCCCGGCACTGGCCGGCTTCGATGTCTACGCCACTTACGCCTATGTCGACGCGACCATTCGCGAAGACGGTCCGAACAAGGGCAATCGTGTGCCGTTCTCGTCGAAACACAAAGGCACGATCGGCGTCGGTTACACCGAAGGGCCATGGAAACTGAACCTGGACAGCAGCTTCCAAAGCAACCAGTTCGCCGACAACGCCAACACTTCGAAAGAAAGCGCCGACGGCAGCACCGGCAAGATCCCGGGCTACATGCTGTTCAGCAGCCGCGCCGGTTATGACTTCGGCCCGCAACTGTCGGACCTGAACGTGGCGGTGGGGGTGAAGAACATCTTCAACACCCAGTACTTCACCCGCTCGTTCGATGACAACAACAAGGGCAAGTATGTGGGTGAGCCGCGCACGGTGTATGTGCAGACCTCCGTTGCCTTCTGATCCCTGCTGAAAACAGAAAGGGCCTGCAATTGCAGGCCCTTTCTCATTGGGTGACTTATAAAATCAGCGTATCAACTGTTGATCGCTGCCTGTTCGTTTTCCAGAAACTCTTCCTCCAGCAGCGCGTCATTCGCCTTACTGGTAAATGGCACTACAGCGGCTCGCGGTTTGCCCCGCAGTTTGCCAAACAAGTGCTCCAGCGCGTGCTCCAGTTTTTCGGCTGCACCATCGATCGCCTGTTCCAGCGAATCGGCTTTGTGAGTGACGGAAATCGGTTGATGGCCTTTTGGCCGCGCTTCCAGTTGGCAGCGCAAATCATGGGGACCCGGTTTGTCACCGTTCTCGTCGCTCAGATGGACTTCGACACGGGTCAGGTCTTCCTCATAACGGTCGAGCGTGCTCTCAATTGTGGTTCGTACCCACTCCTCCAGTCGTTTGCTGCTTTGAATATGGTTGTCGCTGTTGACTTGGATTTGCATAGTTCATCCCTTATTTCAGCTAGCTCGCAAGAGGCCTTGAACAGGATTTCGTGACCTCTTGATTACAACAATCGGCCCGCTTGACGAACATTTCAACCCCTGAAAAAAGATAAATATTCATACGCAAAAAAAGCCGGACAACCGAGTAAAGCGCTGGTAAGGTCGGGAGTTGGGTCGCCTCAGTTCCCTGTAAAATCTGCTCACAATTGGCCATCACCCAACGGGTGCAGGCTGCGAAAAATCCCCGCCTCTTCTACCAGCCAGTCATGCACCGCACGCACGCCCGGATGGCTCAACGCCCCCGGCGCGTAAAGCAATACATAGCGCTTGTGATTGGGCACCGAAATCCCGAACGGCACGATCAATGTCCCCCGCTCCAGCTCATCGTTGAGCAGCGTGCGCCGGGCAATCGCCACGCCCATGCCGGCAATCGCCGCTTCGATGGTCAAATGGTTGCGATTGAACGTGTGCCCGCGCCGTACATCGGCGCCATCGAAGCCGATGGCATTGAGATAAAACTCCCACTCCGCGTATTCATAACTGCCGCGCCACGCGGTGATGTCGTGCAGCAACGGGAAATGCACCAGATCCGCCGGCCCGTGCAACGGTGGCCGTCCACGCAGCAGGCTCGGCGCGCACACCGGGAAAATCTGCTCATCAAGCAAGGCTGTGGATAACAATCCCGGATAACTGCCGTCGTTCAAATCGATGGCCAGATCGAAATCCCCTTCATGCAACGGCACGCTGCTGTCCTCGGCCACCAGCCGCAACTGGATGTCTGGGTAACGTTGCTGCAGACGCGGCAGGCGCGGGGTCAGCCATTTGCTGAGAAACGATGGAATCGAACGCACTCGCAGAATCCCGCTGATCATCCCCGCATCCAGACGACGCAGCTCAGCATCGATGCTGCCGTAAGCCTCATTGACCGTGATCGCCAGTCGCTGCCCTTCCGCGCTCAGCTCCACGCCCCGTGCGCGACGGTGAAACAGGCGAAAGCCCAGCCGCTCTTCCAGCTGTCGGATTTGCTGACTCACCGCCCCCGGCGTGATGTGCAATTCCTCGGCACAGCGGGTGAATGACAGGTGCCGCGCGGCACAGGAAAACACCTGCAGCCAGACGTAAGTCTGGGCATGCAATTGACGACTCATGGTTTAGTCCTGCTAAAGGCTTACTTAGGAAGTTTCGTTAGTCACGTTGAAGCGAGGTAGGCAGTATCGCCGACATTGCGCTTGTCCTACAAAAAATGGCAGCGATTCCTACTCCATTGCTTGTAAGGGTTTAGCATGGCTATCAGTGTTTTCGATCTATTCAAAGTCGGCATCGGTCCGTCCAGTTCCCACACCGTCGGCCCGATGCGCGCCGCCGCGACCTTCGCCCAGGCCCTGATCGACCAGCATTTGCTGAACGATGTGCAACGGGTGGAAATCCGTTTGTACGGCTCGCTTTCGGCCACCGGTGTCGGCCATGCCACTGACCGCGCAACGGTCATGGGCCTGATGGGCGAATGGCCGGACAGCATCGATCCGTCGACCATCGACCCGCGCATCCAGCAACTGCGCGAGACTTGCCAACTGTCTCTTGCCGGTGAACGATCGATTGCCTTCAACTGGCAAGACGATCTCCTGCTGCTGGACGAGAGCCTGCCCTACCACCCCAACGCCATGTCGCTGACAGCCTTCGGTGCATCCGGGCAACTGTTCGAGCAGACGTACTACTCGGTTGGCGGCGGTTTCATCATCGAAGCGGCCGAAGCCGAATCTGGCGTAGCGCCGACCGGCGACGTCGTGTTGCCGTACGACTTTTCCAGCGCCGCTGAACTGCTGTCACTCTGCAACAAGCACAACCTGCGGGTCTCCGAACTGATGATGGCCAACGAACGGGCCTGGCGCAGCGATGCCGAGATCCGCCAGGGCCTGCTGCATATCTGGTCGGTGATGCGCGAATGCGTCGAACAGGGTCTACGCCATGAAGGCGTCCTGCCCGGAGGTCTGAATGTTCCGCGTCGTGCAGCGAAATTGCACCGCAGCCTGCTGGAAATCGGCAAGCCGAACGTCATCAGTTCGACCCTGTCGGCGATGGAGTGGGTCAACCTGTTCGCCCTCGCCGTCAACGAAGAAAATGCGGCCGGCGGGCGCATGGTGACTGCACCGACCAACGGTGCCGCCGGGATCATTCCGGCCGTCCTGCACTACTACATGAAATTCAATCCGGATGCGTCCGACGATGACGTGGTCGCGTTCTTTCTGGGCGCGGCAGCGGTCGGCATCCTGTGCAAGAAAAACGCCTCGATTTCCGGCGCCGAAGTCGGTTGCCAGGGTGAAGTCGGCTCCGCTTGCGCCATGGCCGCTGCAGGTCTGGCCGATGTGCTGGGTGCCACTCCGGAGCAACTGGAAAACGCCGCCGAAATTGGCCTGGAACACAATCTCGGCCTGACCTGCGACCCGGTCGGTGGGCTCGTGCAAGTGCCGTGCATCGAGCGCAACGCCATCGCTGCGGTGAAGGCGATCAACGCCACGCAAATGGCCCTGCGCGGCGACGGCAAGCACTTCATTTCCCTCGACCGGGTGATCCGCACCATGCGCGATACCGGCGCCGACATGCATGACAAATACAAAGAGACTTCACGGGGCGGCCTGGCCGTGAGCTGGGTGGAGTGCTGAGGAGCGCTCCCTGACCGCCCGTAACACGTGAGCCCGAGCAAGAATAATAACGAGGCAAAAACGATGACCGATGTACGCACACCTGCTGCCGAAAACCCCGCTGTAGACCGCACACGCACTAGCGAAATCGCCCACAAAGGCTGGAGCAAGTTCGACACCACCTGGATGCTTGGCCTGTACGGCACGGCCATCGGTGCCGGTACGCTGTTCCTGCCGATCAACGCCGGTGTCGGCGGCTTCTGGCCGTTGCTGATCCTGGCGGTGCTGGCGTTCCCGATGACCTTCTTCGCGCACCGGGGCCTGACCCGCTTCGTGCTGTCGGGCCGCTCCGGTGATATCACCGAAGTGGTGGAAGAACACTTCGGCGTCGGTGCCGGCAAACTGATTACGCTGCTGTATTTCTTCGCGATCTTCCCGATCCTGCTGGTGTACAGCGTGGCGCTGACCAACACCCTGAGCAGCTTCCTCGAACACCAGTTGCACATCGCCCCGCCGCCGCGCGCGGTGTTATCGCTGGCGTTGATCCTCGGTTTGATGGCCATCGTGCGTTGCGGTCAGACTTTCATCGTCAAAGCCATGAGTGTGCTGGTGTATCCGTTCGTCGCCGCGTTACTGTTGCTCGGCATCAGCCTGATTCCGAACTGGAACGGCGCGTTCTTCGCCAGTGCTCAAGAACCGATGCAAATGTCGGTATTCTTCAAAACCCTGTGGCTGGCAATCCCGGTGATGGTGTTCTCGTTCAACCATTCGCCGATCATTTCCGCGTTCGCCGTCGAACAGAAACAGCGCTACGGCGACCAGGCCGAACGCAAGAGCAGCGGCATCCTCGCCATGGCTCACGGCATGATGGTGGTGACCGTGATGTTCTTCTGCTTCAGCTGTGTGCTGGCGCTGTCGCCGGCCGATCTGGCAGCGGCCAAGGCGCAGAACATTTCGATCCTGTCGTACCTGGCCAACCACTTCCAGACTCCGGTCATCGCCTACGCCGCGCCGCTGATCGCGCTGGTGGCGATCACCAAATCCTTCCTCGGCCACTACATCGGCGCCAGCGAAGGCTTCCAGGGCATGATCGTCAAAAGCCTGCGCGGCCGTGGCCGGGTGATGTCGGCGAGCTGGCTGAACCGTGCGACGGCGCTGTTCATGATCCTCAGCTGCTGGGCCGTGGCGACCTTCAACCCGAGCATCCTCGGCATGATCGAAACCCTCGGCGGGCCGGTGATTGCCTGCCTGTTGTTCCTGATGCCGATGTACGCCATCCGCCGCGTGCCGGCCTTGCGCCAGTATTCGGGCCAGGTGTCGAACGTGTTTGTGGTGCTGATCGGCCTGATTGCACTGTCAGCGATCATCTACTCGGTTCTGCCCTGAAACGGGCCGCAAACGAAGAAGGCGAGCCAAGGGCTCGTCTTCTTTTTGGCCGGTTTCATTGTTCGACAATATTCCCGGCATGTCCCTTGCTACATCGCTGAAGGAGACAGGACCACGGAATGGCCGACGGTCAGGTTTGGCGAACCAACCCGATCAAGGCCGGTCAACAACTGCACGTTCAATCAGGCGGTGACGCATCATGGACAATCCTTTTCAGATCATTACCGATGCCTTCGCGCCGGACTATCAGATCAACCTGAGCATTCAGGGCCTCGACGGCAGCATCATGCTGACCCTTTCCAACAGCGGCCGGATCGTTGCCAAACGGATGATCAGCGCCGACCAGCGCAACGATCCCAAGCGCTTGAAACGACTGGTGCAAAGCATTCAGTTCGGCATCGCCATCGAGCAGGGCCACAGCGCCATGGCGATCCTGGAGGCCATGACCCGCGGCGACGGGCTCACCCCGCCACCACGCCAGATCAAGGGCCAGCATCGGCCATCGATCGGTCTTTAGAGCTCGCCCTTCTCGATCTCGGGGTGCTCACCGGAGCCCGCACCAAGCTTGCGTTGTGGCTTCTCGATTTTCACCGAAGGAAATTGCGACGAGGCGTAACGCACCACCAGGATCGAGAACGCCAGCAGCAGAATCCCGCCGCACAGGTAGATGATGCCCATGTCCGGCGGGTTGTGGTGCGAGACGTTGGAGATCAGCAGGCGCGTCAGTGCGGTAATCGCCACATAGATCAGGAAGCGCACCGGCATGTGGTTGGTCTTGAAGTAAATCCCGACCATCGCCCCGAGTTCCAGATAGATGAACAGCAACAGAATGTCATCGATCTTGATGTGCCCTTCCTCGAGCATCCCGAGAAATTCCATCACCGCTGCCCAGGCGGTCACCGCGCCAATGGCGAACAGCGCCAGATAGTGGAAGGTCTCGACGAACAGGTTGCCCAGGGACTCGGCCAGTTGATGCACGTTTTGCCGCAGTTTCTCGGCCCAGTTGATTTTCACGATGAAGGTTCCTTAGCCCGGTTCGAGCGGATGTTGCGCATTGGACGTGACGGTTATTGCACACGTACTCATAAGCATGCAGAAAAGAGGCCACGCCATCATGGCGAGGCGCCGCGAAACCCGCGCCGTGGCGTTTGGTCGCACCTGCGCGGCGCATCAGGCCTGACAAAATCCGAATCCGGTCTACATTAAAAAGCCACTACCCAAAGCGCAGGGATTCGCTTATCCTTTTCGCTGTATATAGATACAGTAGTCGCAAAGACAACTTAATGTGAAGGCATGTGAGGTGGTGAATGGCCGTCGAAGTGGTATACCGCAGCAGCCGAGATCTGGAGCGCTTGTTCATGGATAAAGCCGAAGCTGACCGTCATGACAAAATGCTCGAACTGGCCGAGTTGCTGGCCGAAGTGCTGGAAAAAGCCGTTCCTTCGTTGAGCGAGCAGCAAGTGGAAGAAGTCGGGATCTTCATGGCGAAGAACCGCGATGTGTTCGCCCGGGCGTTCAAGAGCCAGCCTGATGCCCTGTCAGAGCTGATCAACGCACCGGCCGAACCGGTTGTAGCGACCGAGACGGCAGACGCGGCTGAGCCGGCAGAAGCCCCAGCCAAACCTGCCAAAGCGGCGAAGGCTGCAAAGTAATCTGCACCTGAATTGAATAGCCCCTGAGTTGAAAGACTCAGGGGCTTTTTCATGCCCGGACAAATCTCAGCGGTACAACACCTTTTCCGCCAGCTCGTCCGCTACCCGCGCGGGTGAACGTTTTTCCGCCTGGGCGTGGGCGAAGACTTCAGTCAGCCGCGAACTGATCTTCGACAGGTGCGCGGTGATGGTCGTGAGCTCTTCGCCACGGTGCTTGAGGGAAACGTAGATCAACCCGCCGGCATTGATCACGTAATCCGGCGCATACAGGATGCCGCGCCGTTCCAGTTGATCGGCGACATCCAGATGTGTCAGTTGATTGTTGGCCGACCCTGCCACCGCCGAGCAGCGCAACTGGGTGACGGTGTGGCTGTTGAGCACACCGCCCAGGCCGCACGGCGCAAGAATGTCGCACGGCGTGCTGAGCAACGCGTCGTTGGCGATCGGGTGGGCGTTGAGCTGTTCCATCGCCAGTTGCACCTTGCCGTGGTCGATGTCGCTGACCAATAGTTCGGCGCCGGCGGCGTGAAGCTGTTCGGCCAGTGCATAACCGACATTGCCCAAACCCTGTATCGCCACGCGCAAGCCTTCAAGGTTGTCGCTGCCCAGCCGCGCCATGGCCGTGGCGCGAATCCCGGTGAACACGCCCATTGCCGCGTGCGGCGCCGGGTCGCCGGCCGAGGTGGTACTGGTGACATGCTGAGTCTGCTGGGCGATGCAATCCATGTCCGCGACCGAGGTGCCGCTGTCGATGGCGGTGATGTAGCGGCCGTCGAGCTGATCGATGCAACGGCCGAAGGCTTCGAATAGCGCGGCGCGGTTTTCCACGTGGGCCGGCCGCACGATCACCGCCACACCGCCACCCTGGGCCAGACCGGCCAACGCGGCTTTGTAGCTCATGCCCTGGGCCAGGCGAATGGCATCCTCGACGGCGGATTCGTCGTTCGGGTAGGCAAGATAACGACACCCGCCCAGGGCTGGCCCGAGGCGACTGTTATGGATGGCAATGACCGCCTTTAATCCGGAGACCGGATCAACGCTAAGGTGCAGCGAATCCAGGCGAGTGCTTTGCATGAGAGCGAACATTGGCAGGCCCCCGAATCACTTCTGGTAGTCGCCAGTATAGGCTTGCGCCCAAAAATTGCTGAAGCGCACGGGAATAAGGCCCGACAGCGACCAACGCGTTGCGGCATAACCCGGTAGCAGAGCGGCGCGGCACTGGACGAATGGCAGAGACGGGGCTAAAACGAGGCATTCTCCGGAGATTTTGATGAGTCCGCGCCAACGCTTTTTCGACTGTCTGCACCGTTCACCGCCCGCGCTGTTCGAGGCGGCGCTGTGGATGGCTGCCGAACACGACAAACACGTCGACCCTGAAGCGCTATTGCAAGACTTCAAAGAACTGCAACAGCGCGTCAGTTCCGGTTTGCCGCTGCTGCCGGTCAGTGAACTGGCGCAGCCGCTGCTGCGGCGGATGACCGATCTGGGCTTCGCGCAAGATGATTTCGCGCCGTTGCGCCCGCAGGCCGCGTTGATCAACAAGGTCTTGCAAACCCGACGCGGGCAACCCTTGACCCTGGCGCTGATTGCGCTGGAACTGGCCCGAGGCCTGGAGATACCGCTGGTCGGCGTGAACTTCCCCGGGCACTTCCTGCTAAAGGTGCCCGGGGCCGATCACTTGCTCGATCCGTGCGGTGGACGGCGCTTGTATCCGAACGATTGCCGCGAACTGCTGCATCGCCAATACGGCCATCAGATGCAACTCAACGCCGACCACCTGCTGACCGCCACGCCGCTGCAGATGCTACAGCGCCTGTCGCGCAACCTGCGTCAGTTGCACCTGACCCACGATGACTTCATCGCGGCGCTGATCGATGCCGAACGCGTGCTCGAAATGGGCAATGCCAACGCCTCCGACTATCTGGCCCGGGCCAGCCTGTACCAGCGCCTCGACTGCCCGAACGCCGAGCGCTTCGATCTTGAGCACGCCTTGTTGCTCAGTGACGACCCGATTCAGCGGCTTCGACTGACGGAGCGGCTGGGGCATCTGCCGCCCAATTCGGTGGTGCACTGACTGACACCGCTGCAGGCGAGCGCACCTGAATGATCAACAACGCCGCAATCACTGCCGGAATCGCGCAGAAGAAGAAAATCTGCTCCACCGGGATGTGCATCGCCAGCAACAGGCTGCCGAACAGCGGCCCGAGAATAGAGCCGAAACGCCCTACCCCCAGCGCCCAACCGGTTCCGGTGGCGCGCACGTGCGCCGGATAGAAATTGCTGGCGAACGCGTTGAGCGTCAACTGCCCGCCAATGATGCAGAAGCCCGCCGCAAACACACAGGCCACCAGATAGCGCGGATTGTCGTGATTGAGGCCCAGCAGAATCGTGCAGACCGCCGCGCCGGCCAGCACACCGGACAACAACCGCACCTTGCGCTTCAGACGATCGGCAAACCACGCCATGCAGATGGCACCCAAGGTGCCGGCGAACAGGAACATCGACGTCACCAGATTCGCTTCATTGAGTTTCAGGCCACTTTCCAGCAGCAGCGACGGCAGCCAGCTGATCATGAAATACAGCAGGATCAGGCTGACGAAAAACGTCGACCAGATCAGCAAGGTCGGGCGTGCGTAACCATTGCGGAACAATTCCACCACGGTCAGTTTGCTGCCCTGCTCGCGCTCGTTCTGTTCGACCGATGCGGCGGGCGGCTGCCAGTCCGGCAACATCCGCGCAGTGACCTTGCGCAGACGCGCATACGGCGGTGCATCGCGCAGCAGACGCGGCAGGGATTCGGGCAGCAGCCACCAGAGGAACGGAAACAGCAGCAAAGGCGTGACACCACCAGCGAGGAACACCGCTTGCCAGCCAAAACGGTCGATGAAACCGGCCGCAACAAAACCACCCGCCGCACCGCCGAAGGAAAAACCACAGGCCGCCAGCGTCACCATCAACGTCCGCAGGCGTGGCGGTGAGTATTCCGACATCAACGCCATGGCGCTGGGCATTGCGCCGCCCATGCCGATGCCGCAGATGAAGCGCGCAATCATCAAGGTATTCAGGGAATCGGCAAACACCATCAGCACGGTGAGGCTGGCGTAGATCAGCACGCAGGCGAGCAGAATCCGCCGAACACCGAAGCGATCGGCCAACGGCGTCACGGCGAGCGAGCCTAGGGTCAGGCCCAGCAGATTGGCGCTGAACACCGGGCCGAACGCGGATTTCTCCAGGCCCCAGTCCTGCGCCAGCGCCGGCACCACATAGCCGAGCACTTGGGCGTCGTAGCCGTCGGTGACCAGCAACAAGGCGAGAAGAATCAGGAGCAACCACTGAAATCGGGACACAGGACGGGCGTCGAGTGCCGCCCGGAAGCTGGCAATCTGGTTATGCATCGCAAGGTACCTGTTTTGTTTTTATGTTTTTTTGCGGGTAACCGGAATGGCTCCCGTGCGCTGCACGGGAGCCATCAAATGCTACTTCGGCGTGTCCGGCTGATTCGCCGGATGCGCCGCGATGAACGCCGGATGTTCAGCGGCCAACGCGGCCACCCGACGGATCCGTGGATACGCCTCAAGCGAAACGTTGAAACGCTCGGCCGCGTACAACTGCGGGATAAGGTACACGTCCGCCACGCACGGCCACTCGCCGAAACAGAAACCGCTGTCGCCGATCAACTGCTCCACCGTCGCCAGACCCTGACCGATCCAGTGGCCGATCCACTCGGTCACCTGCGGCTCGTCATGCCCCAACCCGCGCAAGCGATTGAGCACGCTGACGTTGTGCAACGGATGCACGTCGCAGCCGATCACCGCCGCCACGCCGCGCACCTGTGCACGGGCAACGAGGTCCTCGGGCAGCAGCGGCACCTGTGGATAACGTTCTTCCAGGTACTCGATGATCGCCGGCGACTGAATCAGCAACTTGCCGTCATCAGTGCGCAACGCCGGTACTCGCCCCTGGGGATTGATCGCCAGATACGCCGGTTGTCGATGCTCGCCACCCGGCGGTACGATCAGGTTGACCGGCAACGCCTGGTAGTCGAGGCCCTTGAGCGCCAGCGCGATCCGCACCCGGTACGACGAGGTGGAGCGGTAATAGGTATAGAGATCCATGAGCCGCTCCTGTCAGCGCGCCGCCAGCACGGTGCCACGGCATTCGCCGAAACCGATCGAGGCGAAACCTTCGCGGGCGCAGCGAGCGCGCAGGATGATTTCGTCGCCATCTTCAAGGAATTTGCGCACTTCACCGGAAGCCAGTTCGATCGGTTTTTTGCCGCCCTCGGTGATTTCCAGCAGGCTGCCGAACTGACCGCTTTCCGGGCCGGACAAGGTGCCCGATCCGAACAGGTCACCGGCCTGCAACTGGCAGCCGTTGACGCTGTGGTGCGCGACCATTTGTGCGACGGTCCAGTACATGTAGCGGGTATTGCTCAGGGTCAGGCGATGGGCCGGCAGGTTCTGCTCGCGCATTTTTTCGGTGAGCAGCAGCACTTCCAGCTCGATGTCGAAACCACCGCCATCCTGATCGCGCTTGTCGAGCAGGTACGGCAATGGCTGCGGATCACCTTGCGGGCGCGCCGGTTGCGCGGTGCGGAATGGCGCCAGCGCTTCGGCAGTCACCACCCACGGCGAGACGCTGGTGATGAAGCTCTTGGACAGGAACGGGCCGAGCGGCTGGTACTCCCAGGCCTGAATGTCACGGGCCGACCAGTCGTTGAGCAGGCAGAAACCGGCGATGTGTTCAGCGGCATCGCCGATGGCGATCGACTCGCCCATCTCGTTGCCCTGACCGATCCAGATCCCCAGCTCCAGCTCATAGTCCAGCCGCGCGCACGGGCCGAAGGTCGGCTCGGTCGCGCCGGCCGGCAAGGTCTGACCTTTCGGACGGCGCACGTCGGTGCCCGAAGCGCGCACGGTGGAGGCACGACCGTGGTAGCCGATCGGCACGTGTTTGTAGTTCGGCAGCAGCGGGTTGTCCGGACGGAACAGTTTGCCGACGTTCTGCGCGTGCTCGATACCGACGTAGAAGTCGGTGTAGTCACTGATGCGCGCCGGCAGGTGTAGCTGGCAATCGGCAGCCAGCGGCAGCAATTTCGCGCCCTGGGCTTCGACGTTGCCACGATGGGTGCTGCCTTCGCTGAACAGTTCCAGTAGACGTTCGCGCAAGGCAACGCGAGCGTCGCGGCCGAGTTCGAAGAAAGCGTTCAACTGACCGCCGTGCATGGCTTCAACTGCACTGCGCGCAACGCCGTCGAACAGTCCGGCCTCCAGCGCCACTTGCAAATCGAAGATGTGTTCGCCAATCGCCACGCCCGCACGAGGCGCCGAGCCGTTGATGCTGAACACACCTAGCGGCAGGTTCTGCAACGGGAAATCGGTGTGGCCGTTGGCCGAAGCGACCCAACTGCGAGTGATGGAATTCTGAGTCATGGGTTATCTCCGGGTCGGGTCGAACGTGGCGGGCAGCGTGGCCCAGCAGGCGTCGTAATTGGATTGCAGTTGCGGGCAGTCGAGGGCAAAGCGGCTTGGGCGCAGCACCTGACTGGTCTCGAACATGAAGGCCATGGTGTTGTCGATCTTGGCCGGTTTCAGGTCCGCGTTGATGGCTTTGGTGCAGCTCTCGCCGTCCGGGCCGTGGGCGCTCATGCAGCTGTGCAGAGACGCGCCGCCAGGCACGAAACCCTCGGCCTTGGCGTCGTATTCGCCCTGGATCAGGCCCATGAATTCGTTCATCAGGTTGCGGTGGAACCACGGCGGACGGAAGGTGTTCTCGGCCACCATCCAGCGCGGCGGGAAGATCACGAAGTCGAGGTTGGCCAAGCCGTGGACGCTGGTCGGCGACGTGAGCACGGTGAAGATCGACGGGTCCGGGTGATCGAAACTGACGGTGCCGATGGTGTTGAAGCGGCGCAGGTCATATTTGTACGGCACGTTGTTGCCGTGCCAGGCGACCACGTTCAGCGGCGAGTGATTGAGTTCGGTGCCCCACAACTGGCCGAGGAATTTCTGTACCAGGGTGGTTGGTTGTTGCAGGTTTTCGTAGGCGGCGACCGGGGTCAGGAAGTCCCGTGGATTGGCCAGGCCGTTGCTGCCGATCGGCCCCAGATCCGGCAGGCGCAGCGGCGCGCCATGGTTCTCGGCGACGTAACCGCGCGCCTGCGGGTCGAGCAGTTCGACGCGGAATTTCAGGCCCCGTGGCAACACGGCGATTTCCAGCGGCGCCACTTCCAGCACACCGAGTTCGGTGGCGATGCGCAGGCGCCCGAGTTGCGGCACCAGCAGCAGTTCGCCGTCGGCGTTGAAGAACACCCGCTCCATCGAACGGTTGGCGCAGTAGTGATAGATGCTGATGCCGGCCGGTTTTTCGGCGCCGGAATTGGCCGCCATGCTCACCAGACCGTCGATGAAATCGGTGGGTTCGGCCGGGATTTCCAGTGGATTCCAGCGCAAGCGATTGGGGGTGACTTCGCCCAACGGACCACCGGCCAGTTGCCGCTCCAGTTTGACGAATGCCGGGTGATTGGCCGACGGCTGGATCCGGTACATCCAGGTGCGCCGCGCTTCGCTGCGGGTCATGGTGAACGCGGTGCCGGAGAACAGTTCGGTGTAGAGACCGTAAGGGGCTTTCTGCGGGGAGTTCTGGCCGACGGGCAGTGCGCCGGGCAACGCTTCGGAGCTGAATTCGTTGCCGAAACCGGACTGGTAAGCCAGGGCTGAATCGAGGTTCATGGAGCCTCCTGAACAGGGAGTCGGCATGGCCGGACGCTCTGGATCAGAGGTCTTGGCACGCCGGGGTTATTTTTATCGTAATTCAATTACGCATAACGTAATTTGCTCGCTATCCAGCGTCAAGCTATAAAGACGCCCATTCGTTCCGGGACACGGCAGCACCATGGAAAAAACCAGCGACAGCAACGGCAAACAGAAAGTCCGCTCCGCCGAAGTCGGCACCGACATCCTCAAGGCCCTGGCCGAGTTGTCGCCCTCCACTTCGCTGTCGCGCCTGGCCGAACATGTGCAGATGCCGGCAAGCAAGGTGCACCGTTATCTGCAGGCCTTGATCGCCAGCGGTTTTGCCGAACAGAACACCGCCACCAACCATTACGGCCTCGGCCGCGAAGCGCTACGGGTGGGCCTGGCCGCACTCAACAGTATGGACGTGCTGAAAGTCGCCGCCCTGCCGCTGGCCGAACTGCGCGATGAACTCAACGAAACCTGCTTTTTGGCGGTCTGGGGCAATCAGGGCGCAACCGTGGTGCACATCGAGCCGGCGGTGCGCGCGGTGACGGTGGTGACGCAACTGGGCTCGGTGCTGCCTCTGCTTAGCTCATCCACCGGCCTGGTGTTCAGCACCTACCTGCCGCATCGGGAAACCGACGAATTGCGCGAACAGGAAATCGCTGTTGGCGCTCACCCGCTGGCGGACGAAAAAGCCTATGAGGCATTGTGCGAACAGATCCGCGAACGTGGTCTGCATCATGTGCACGGCCTGCTGATGCCCGGTGTCGATGCCTTGTCGGCACCGGTATTCAACGCCCTCGGGCAGATCGCGGCGGTGTTGACCATCGTCGGCCCGACCTCGTTGTTCCACGCCGACGAAAACGGCCCGGCGGCGCAGCGGTTATTGGCTGCGACGCGGGCCGTGAGTTGGCGGATGGGGTTTGACGCCCGCTAGTCGGATGACTTCAATCGGTTACAGCAACAGCGTCTGGCTATCGCTGGCCGACTCTTCTTTCAGGATATCTTCGAGCAGTTCCTGAAAGCGGTCGTAGCCAAGGCTCTGACCAGTGGCCGAAGCGACCAGACCGACGACGGTGTTGGCGTCTCCCAGAAGCTGAATCAGGGTTTTCTGAGCCTTGGTCGCTTCTTTCCCGCCGGGAACCAGAGAAGCCAGATCCAGCAACGCATCCTTGAAATGGTTGAACGCCGTTGCTCGATCTCCGTACTTGTAAGCCTGAGCGCCCTCAAAAACATTTTTGGTGATCTGCACGGCCGAAAGCGCCAGTCCCACTGGTGGAATAACCATGCTGACGACGGTTGCAGCCAAAACCGCCGAGTCATAAACCAGCTTGCCAATGATTTCGCCAAGGCTGGTCGTTTGTGCGTCCACATCGGAAATAACCCGTTCTATGCGGGCGTTGTAACTCGCCCGCAACGATTGCACACGGCTGTTCATCTCAAGCACGGGCGGGTTTTCGGAGATGTTTTTGAACTCGATGTTATTGACGAAAGTCCCGATGATCGGCTGCTCTATGTATTTGACCCGCTCATATAAATACTGACCAAGACCATTTTCCTTGATCGACGCAAAGAGCTGATTCATAGGGCGGAAATGGACACCTCCAGGCGCGTTGGGCGTGTAGAGAATTTCAGTGAGTTTTCCGCTTTCTACCAATCTGAAAACGTAGACGCCCTCGATCAGGCATCGCTTCAAATGCAGTTTGAACACAGCGCTGTGTTGCACGCTGGTTACGGTTTCTCCAAAAGGAGGAAATGATGGATCCGTGACTTTATCCATTCCCGCGATCAAACGATTCAACTGATCAGCCAGCCCACTGGACATCTCACCGGAAAATTGGCTGGACAATACCGCCCGATACATTTCGGCTTGCTGTGTTCGGAAATGTATTTCTCGTTTCAGCTCATAGTCTGGATGCTTAGTGTTCAGATAAACCGAACGCAACATGGCAATGTACTTTTCTCCGGGCCGCAATGTCCGGGACCAGTTTGCCAAATGACGTATATCAAGATTGCGCAGTGCCGGATGACCTGTGTTCACTCGAAAGCGCGGAAAAACGCCTACCAGTTCGCCCTCCCTTTCATGCGCATAGAACGGTGTCTCTTTGATTATGATCCGAGACAACGAAACTTTTTCGCCTTGCTCTAGCTCGACAATAATCTCATCCGGATTGACTACGACGATTTCCCCGGATGCTTTTAGCAGGTCTTCTATATTCTTTTTTATGAGGTCGCGGCAAAAAGTCTCGTAGGGAACGATGCCGGCTTCCCGAGCGTTGACGGTGTAAAGAGCTTTCAACTCTGTGTTCAATCGGGCGTAACGCTGACGGAAATCGGCAGGTGCTTTCCGATAACCGGCAGGCTGTACAAGGTTTTCCTGCGCCAGGTCCCATGAAATTTGATAGAAGATCGCCTCCGCAAGAATCCCCTCCGGTGCCTCGGGCCATGCGAAAAACATTGCACCTTTCCAGGCACTCGGGAGTTGCTGAAGTTGTTTCACATACTTCGACAATGCCCCCCTCTCTTGAGGGTGTGTCTGGGACGTCAGAAAATTCACCCCGTCATCAGTCCTGACCCAGCCAGCCACCTGAAACTCAAGTTCGCGAATATTGGGGAACGAGTACCAATCCCTGCCACCTGGCGAGCCGGGAGCGTACAAGGCGCACGGGCCATAGGGATTGGACTTCTGCTGGAAAACCATCAGATCCCTGAAACCATATTGGTAACCCTTCAACACGAACGCTGACGCCGAAATGCTGCGGTCACCCTGTATGAAGCGCTCAACCATCTCCATGCTCGGCTGATTGAGATGCCCCTGCAAAGTCGCAGAGAACGCGCTGAAAGCGACGCGGGTTACCAAGGCACCCAGCAATGCGATTTGCACACCGTAATCATTAAAGGATTTGCGAAGCGCTTCGAAGTAATCCGATCGAATATCGACACCAGACAACCAGTTTTCCAGGCGGGCTTGAGTCAAGCCGGAAGGAACGTGACCTTCGAATTTCATTTGGAACCGGTTGTTCTGATCATGCAAACCGAACAGCGCCAGCTCCAGTAACGAGCGTTTATCTTCCTGAACGAGCGTGCGCCCCGCCATCCGAATATTGAAGCGGCAGATGACGCTGACACGGTCTGGATCAATCCGTGTACCCAATGCACTGTTCGTCCAGTCTTGCACACGTGCAGATGCATAGGTCTTCAAGGATGAAGAGTTGCCCAGCAATTGCTTGAGTTCCGCCTCCCGAGCCGTCATTTGCTGCATCAGGTATTCATACTTCTGTTGATTGCTCGGGCTGGTGCCAGCGAGCCATTGCGGGCGAAAAGCGAGGGTATCTTTTAAACCGTTCATTGTGAGTTCCTTGCGGCATTAATAACTAAATGACACAGTGCCATTCATTCAATACCGCAACGCTAACCCTCAACATCCCCCATTAAAACAAACCACCCGTTACTTAAAATTTTTAAAATTTAACAAGTATCTCGGAGAAAGCATCAAACAAATAATCCAACTACCCGCCGTAACGCGTCTACAGATCCAGACCCAGCAACTTTGCACTGGCCACCGCTTGCGTCCGCCGCTCGACACCCAACTTTCCATGTATACGTCTGGCATGAGTCTTTACTGTATGTAAGGAAATAAACAGCTGATCTGCAATCTGTTGATTGGAATAGCCTTTGGCAATTAGCCTCAAAACTTCGAGTTCACGCTGACTGAGCAACGGCCCCGCGCTCGAACTGTCAGCACAAGGTGTTTCAGCCACTCTGGCAGACAGTTCGGGACGGCGCATTTTCAGTTCATGCAGTGCCTGACGCAGCTCATGCAGGCTGGCCATTTCACACCCTTCCTGCAAATGGAGTCTGGCCAACGCTTCATCACCCTGTGCGAAGGCCACTTCGGCCAATGCCAGATGCAAGTCGGTTTCAAGAGCAAGCATTCTGCAATGCCGGGCCGTTTCCAGCAGATGCTGGAGACGCACAATCGGTCTGCAAGCCTTGTGTAAACCAACCTGGGCCAGGATCAGCAGGTACTCGACACGCGGAATCAGCTCCAGCGTTGCAGGTGGAGCCTGTAATGCATCGGGTCCTTGATAGTGTCGCAGCAAGCGGGTCATGGCCTCGCAAACCAGTTCGTTACGTCCTTGCTGCAACCAGAAAAGACTGCTGACCTGCAACAACGCACCGCGGTAGACCGTGTCCGGAATCTGCCGCAGTTGCATCAACCGTTCGGCATCGCGCAGACACACAAAAGCCTGTTCGTAGTCCGCTTGATTGGCGGCCAATTGCGCCAACCCGATAAAGCCATACAGCACGCGCTTGTCATGATTGCGCTTGCAGTCCTCCAGGCCGGCCTGGAAAAACGCTGCGGCGCACGCGTCCATGCCCTGGCTCAAAGCCAACCGCCCTCGGCGCAACGCTATTCGTCCCAGCAGCGGTGACGGCCGGGTCGATTGTCTGCCAAGCAAATCGTGAATGTTGGCCAGAAGACTTTCAGCTCGAGACGCTGCGCCACGTTGCTCCAGCAGTTGCGCATGATCGAGTTCAAGCAGGCCCTCGAACACCAGCGAGCCTTGGGCTCTTGCCAAACACAGCGCCTGGCGGTTACAGGCGTGCGCAATGTCGAGTTCGCCTCTTAACAGTGCTTGCTGGGTCAATCCGGACAAACACATTGCCCGAGCGATCCAGCTGTCTGCATCAAGAACCTCCAATGCTTGAGAAAAATGCGCTTGCGCGGCCTCCTTTTGCCCCTGCAGATGCGATAGCCAACCGCTCAACGCCTGCCAGCGTGCAATCAGTTGGCGCTCACCCCGTGCAGAGGATTGCGGCAGGAAACACGCAAGACGTGCAATACATTGCGCTGCCTGCTCAAAGCGACCGGCAAACAGCAACGCAGCCGTCATCAGTCCGACCAGTTGTGGCGAACTCATTGTCAGCTCACCGTCCTGAACTTCATGCAGCCGTAACAACAGCACCACCGTTCGCTCTTCGAATAGATGTTCGAAGCTGAAGTACTGCAACAGACTGATGGCGGCTTCATGTTCTTCGGCCAGAAGAGCCTGTTCAAAAGCCAAGCGCCAGTCATGCGCAGCAGTGAACCACTGGCATGCCCGACGGTGCCAGGAACGTCCCGACGGCCATTGTTCCTCGCACATGACCTGTGACAAAGGTGGGAAAATCCGTAGCCAGTCGGCCGAATCGTTCCAGGGTTCGATGAAGCAGCCGAGTACTTGCAGTGTGCGCAAATACTGCGCGCCCTCCCCGGCACCGAACAGGTGTTCACACAGCTCGGCATTGAACCGCGGCAGATGCGCCAGCACCCGCCAGGCCTCGGCCAGCTCCGGACTCAAACCACTGAACAGTTCGTGTTGCAGGTAGTCCAGCAAGGTATCCATGCGTTGCTGCGGCAAGGTCTTTTGCGACCAGTCGCACTTCTGCATCAACAGCATCCGCACGCCGGCGCACCAACCGCCGCTGCGCTGAAAGATGCGTCCGGCCACGCTGTCGGCCTGAGCGAGCGGCAAGTGACGCAGCACTTTTGCGATTTCGTCCCGGGTCAGCGCCAACGCCGCGCCTTCACATTCATACAAGGCATCGTCGAGCAGCAGGCGCGGCCAGTTGCAGGATGGGCGCCGTCGCGTGCCGATCCACCATGTCAGGGTCGGACTGCTGACCGCCAGCATTCGGTCGAGCAAGGCATCCAGCGCCGGCTCCGGGTATCGGCAGTAATCATCGATCAACACCCAGGTCGCAGAAGACCTTCGCGCCAGTTCATAAAGCATTGACGCCTCGTCCGAGGCTTTCAGTCCGATTGCTTGCATGAGTCGCTGGCAAAACTCCGCTGCGCTCAACGAGGCTCCTGCCAGCGGCAACCAGCACACCGTGCAATTGACGGGCGCCTGCAGCAGACATTCGGTGAGCAGCGCAGTTTTGCCGCTGCCAGCCGGCGCGCAGATCAGTTTGACCCGTGCCGCCGACTCAAGCAGTGCACCGCAAAGTCGCGGACGTGGCAGGTGATGGGAAGGAAGTCTCGGAGAAAAATCTGCTCGATCCAGACGGGGTGTCATGGCGGTCATCGTGTGCGCCTTTTTATCGTTGTACGTTCACCCTAGCCCTCTCCCCGATGCTTGTTGACGAGTATTCAGTACGCTGATTGCTGCCCATAAAAAAGGCGACCAACCGGTCGCCTTCTGTCCCGCGGATGTAGCGCTTCTTCTTACCGGACACCCTCGGCGCGCAGGGCCGAAGGGGTGAAGTCGGCAGCCTTGGCTTCGAAGCCGAATTCGAAGCTGTGCTTCTCCTCATTCTTCATGCCCAGGGCGATGTAGCGACCGGCGATGATGTCGTAGAGCGCTTCCAGCGTGTAGGCCTGTGCCTGATGATCGTAGTAGTACTGGGCATGACCTTCGGCCACTCGCCACAACTGTCCGCGACCGTCGTAGTGATCAGCCAGCGCCACTTGCCAGCTGTCCTCGTCGATGTACATGTGGCGCTTGGCGTAGATGTGCCGCTCGCTCGGCTTGACCGTACCGATCACTTCCCAGACCCGGTGCAATTCATAACGGGTCAGGTCCTGATTGATGTGCCCGGCCTTGACGATGTCGTCGTACTTGAGCTTTGGCGAATCGAGTTTGTAGCTGTTATACGGGATGTACATTTCCTTCTTGCCGATCAGCTTCCAGTCGTAACGATCCGGAGCGCCGGAGAACATGTCGAAGTTGTCCGAAGTCCGCAGGCCATCGGCGGCGGTACCCGGGCCGTCGTAAGCGACTTGCGGTGCACGGCGAACTCGGCGCTGGCCGGCGTTGTAGATCCATGCCAGGCGTGGCTCTTTCACCTGGTCGAGGGTTTCGTGCACCAGCAATACGTTGCCGGCCAGACGTGCCGGAGCGGTGACCGACTGCTTGAAGAAGGTCAGCACGTTGGCTGCCTGTTCCGGGTCCAGCTCCTTCATCAACTGCGGCACGGCGATCTCTTCTTCGAAGCGGATCGGTGTGTAGCTGCCGTTGGTCTGCGGGGTGACCTGGGTGATGATCCGCTTCACATTACCGCCGTGGTAACGAGTGATGTGATTCCACAACACTTCCACGCCGTTCTTTGGAATCGGGAACGCGTAGTAGCGATTGCCAGTGAAATTGGCCAGGCCGTTGCCGTCGTTGATCGTGGTCACGTTCAGTGCGCTGCGCTTGGCCGACTCGTAGATTTCCGGCGGCGCAGCGACGGTGCGGTGGGTCGGGTAGACCGGAATTTTGTAGGTTTCGGGATAGCGCTTGAACATCGCCACCTGACCCTCGGAGAGCTTGGCCTTGTACTGATCGACGTTGGCCGCGGTGATGGTGAACAGTGGTTTTTCGCTGGCGAACGGGTCGGCGAGAAAGCCCTTGCTGTCAACCGCCCCGGCATTCTTCGGAATGCCACCGGTCCAGGCCGGAATCGAGCCATCAGCGTTGCCGGCCTTCTCGGCGCCCAGCGGCGTCAGGCTGGTGCCGAGTTTGTCGGCCTCTTGCGGCGACACCGCCGCGATCACGTTGGCAGCCAGCAGGCTGAGGGCCAGAACTCCGCATTGCAGAATCATCTTGCGCATGGATTTCATCCTTCTCGGGCAGATCAGAAGTTCACGCCGAAGCTCAGGGCCACGAAGTCACGGTCGGTGAGGACGTTGTAATCGCCGCCGAAAAAGTCGGTGTAACTGAGGCTCGCGGTGTAGGTGTTGCGGTAGTCGGCATCGACCCCGACGCTGATCGCTTTGGCGCCTTCGTTGAACAGCCCGTTGGGACCGTAACCGGAAACGTCGTGGGACCAGGACAGGTTGGGCTTGAGGTTGATCCCGCCGATCACGTTGGCGTAGTCGAGGATGGCCCGGGCGCGATAGCCCCAGGAGGTCGAGGTGACGAAACCGCCGGTGTCGCCACCGAAGCCATACTGGCCGTACACCGAATCGCGGCCGTAACGCAGCTTGCTGCGCGACTCCAGACCGCCGACCCGGACCACCGCCGCCTCGCCGACTACGGTCAAGCGTTCGGCGCCCAGCACCTGATCGAAGAAGTGCGTGAGGGTGCTCTGCAGTTGTGTCACTTCCTTACGTCGGTAGCCTTTGTTGTCAGCGCCCGGCGACGTGGTCAGCGGCGACGCCGCGCCGCCGGCAATCGGGTTGAGCAAGGCCAGGGTCAGGTCGTTGGTATTGACCTGGACCGGAGCATTGGGCCGATAGCTGAGCTCGCCGGTCCACGCGGTGCCAGTGGGCAATGTGGTGGCGAAACTCGCGCCATACAGACGGATATCTTCGGGGTATTCGAGGTAATACTGACCGCGCCCGAGCATCACGCTTTGCGCCAGCCCCGAACCGCTGCCGGGCGCGAGGCGGTTAGCGATTCCGATCATGCCCGGCAATGCCGCCAGGGTCGACAGACCGGCCGTGGTGGTGCCGACCGTCGGTGTGCGACTGTGATAGTTGAGGAAGTAGAGACCGTATTCGGTATCGTCGCCGAGCCAGCGCAGCGCCGTACCCCACTGTCCGGAATCCCGTGCATCACGGTCACCGCCCCGGGGTACGACCACGCCTTCGCGGGTCACCTCGATGGGTTGCCCGAAAGCTGCCGCCAGTGGCGCCAACGGAGCAATCGCCGGGCTGCCGACGGTGTAGCCGTTGTTGCAACCATCCGCCGCGACGTCGACCCCGAAGAAGGTGCCGCAGTTGTCGAGAACGGTCTGGTCCCACTCCAGTTGATAGAAGCCTTCAACCGAGAGCTTGTCAGTCAGGCTTTGCGAGCCGAACAGCATGTTCACCGGAATCAGGCCTTCCTTGATCTCCGCGCCGGGCCGGCGGAAGGCCGAGACGTCGATCGGGTTGATGCTGTTGATCGAGTTGCCGATGAAGGTACTTTCGCCCCAGCTCACTACCTGCTTGCCGGCACGCACGGTGCCCGGCAGATCGGCAATGGAGTAGTTGTGATAGACGAACGCATCGAGAATCTGCCCGCCGGAAGATTTGGCGCCTTCCTTGCGGCCCTTGTCGCTGATGGGCTTGAACTCGCGGTCTTCGTCCTTGAGTTCGAAGTCGTACCAGTACTTGCCGCGTACGAACACACCGGTGTCGCCGTACTTCAGTTCAAGGTCGTGGATGCCCTTGAAGATTTTGGAGAAGGTCTCGCCTTTCTTGAAGTTCAAGCGCCCGTCATCACCGGTCGAAGACTGGCCCGTACCGCCATTGACCGTGCCGACCAGCGACTTGTCCGCATCGCGCATGCCCCAGCTCGCGCCGACCGACAGCGACGAGTCGAACGTGCCTTCGATTTCCCCGATATTGAAATCGACCGCATGGGCCTGGGCACAGCAACCCAAGGCGACCGCCGCGGCCAGCGCCTGCGGTTTGAAGATGGCGCGCATTGTTGTTTTTGTCATGCGTCTTCCCCGGTGAGTGACAGAAGGCCCCACCCTACTGCCGCCACACGGGGACGATAAGCGCACCAAGGAGGTATTCGCGCTGTCGCTCGAAAGGATGAATGTCCGCCTGGGACGGGGCTTTCCGCGGGACATGAACCGGCTGGATAACCCATGATCAACGCAACGGATGATGCCCACCTCGGGGCACCGCACTATTACATGCCCCGTAACAGTGCATGTCCGGAATCGCTATTTTTCCTTTGGCCTCAGACGCTTATTCTGAGCGGGCTTTCACGGCAGACCGCCACGAAGCACCAAGTCCGCGACCGAGTCGTCGGCAACCGATTTCTGATGGACCGAAGCGTTTTTCGCTCCATCGCCCCGGTGTTCACTGACGTTGATTTGTAGCTCCTTGATCCAACGTCTTACCTTGGCCGCTGCGTTTGCAGCGGCCTTTTTTATGGGCGATGACTTTTGAATCCAGCGCAGGACTTCACCGACAGACCGCTCTGACAAAAAAGTCCAAGGCCGTTATCGGACGTTTCTCAATGGGATGGATGAACATCCAACCCACTCTTCGCAAACCCGGAAATCTCCCTCCTCTCTGTCTGTAATCCCCTACTCCTTTCTCGGATTTGTACGAGTCGATTCCACGGTAGCCTGGAATAACAGGAAGCCCACGCCGACCTGCACCTCTTGACCGACCCGCACATTCAAAAGGACATGAATATGCAACGACCTCCACCGCTCGAATTGGAGCCGATTCATACGACGGCGACCGCACCCGCCGGCTACGCCCCCGTACCGAGCACCCAGCAGAACGTACCTCACAGCGGCCAGTTCGGCCGGCATCCGGTGTATCCGAACAGCATCCATCGACTGATCGAGAAGTCGCGCTTGCTGGATCAGGAATACCAGGCCCGGGCCCTGCAGCTCGCTCACACCCTTGAGCAACAACTGGCAACGACCCGGCTTGAGGGGAGCACGCATCCGCTGCCGGCCGCCGAATCGATCATACGAGAGCTCGGCGTGCGCAATACGTTGATCGCGCGCACCACCGCCGAACTTCATCGCCAGACAGCCCTCGCCAACACCTTCTATGGTCACGATCCGCTCGGCGTGCCCCTGGAGTCGTTTTATGCCCGGGCGGTAACGATGGAACGGCCTGTCAGGATCGACGGCATGGCGATGCAGGCCTGGGTCAACTCTTACAGAGCTGCCCACGAAGCCCGGTTGCTGACCCAGAGTCTCCAGCTGCTGAATCATCAGCAGGTGAATGTGCGCAATTGGCTGGCGTCGGTACAGGCCAGTGACCAGGCGCGAAACGCTGCCCGAGAACAGGCAGAGCGAACTGCTGCCGAACAGGCACGTATCAAAGAACAGGCACGACTCGCCGCGCTGGCCGAAGCTGCACGACTGCAAAAAGAGCAGCAGGAAATTCAGGCCCGTGAACAGGCGCGCCTTACAGCGCTGGCCGAGACGCAACGGCTCGCCGCTGAGCAAGCACACATCGCCGCCGAAGCGGCCGCGCGACAGATCGCTGCCGAACAAGCACGCCTGCAAGCGCAGGCCGATGTTCAGCGCCGCCATGAAGAGCGCCGGCTGCTGGCTGAAAAAACACGGCAGGAAAAACAGCAGAAAGCGCTGCGAAAGGCACAGAAAAAACGCCGCAAAAAAGCGCGCAAGACCGCCCGGGAGCAAGCCCGACGGCAAGCAGAAAACGCCCTGAAAGGACAATCGCCCGTCTTTGCCAATGCCGGATCGATGGCCGCATTCGGCCCCAACTTTACCGGGCCGCTTGGCGTTTTTGGCAACAACCCGGCAACTACTCTGGCAATCAGAACGTCGCTGCGAACGGCCATATCCCTGGCGCTGGCGGGCATCTCCACAGCGGCTGCACCGGTGATCGTCGGGTTCGCCGCTTTGCTCGTTCCCTCGGAACTTGGGAACGGCGACCTGTTTGCTGCAAGTGTCCCGCTATCAGAACTTGCGCCTGATTTGGACACCGACCTGTACGAACTGGCGACGACCGGCGGTGAAGTCGATCTGCCGGTCAGGCTTGGCTCCAGAACGTCAGGTAACAGAGTCGAAGTTGTCGTCGTCAGCACCGATGGCGTGACAGTCCCCAGCAAAGTGCCGGTGGTACTCGCACGCTTTGACGTACAGAAAAACACTTACATTTCCACTGCTAATGCAAGCGACTCCAAAGGCCCTGTCGTTACTTGGACGCCGTTGGTAAAACCGCTGAATCCTTCGACAGATTTGCCAGTCGCCGACACAGACTTGCCGAACTACGAAGGCGCCGATGTCACGCCTGACAGCGGACGGATCGATCCATTTCCTCAGCTTGATCAGTACGGGTTTGATGGATGGGTTACGGTTTTCCCGATCGACTCTGGAATACCGCCGATTTTCACGATATTTCGGGATCGGCGGCAGGATCCCGGTATCGCCAGTGGGATAGGGCAAACGGTTTCAGGCAATTGGTTGGGAACAGCTGCGACGCAGCAAGGTGCGCCGATTCCGACGCAAATTGCGGATAAGCTCAGAGGTAGGGAGTTTTCGAGTTTCAGGGCATTTCGCAAGGCGTTCTGGAAGGCGGTAGGGAATGATCAAGCGTTGTTTGAACAATTCACCCCTTTCAGTAAATTTGACATAAAAAATGGCCTCTCACCAACAGCTCCCAGGTCAGAACAAGTGGGTAGAAAAACAAAACTGGATATACATCATGTCGTACCTATCGCTGAAGGTGGTTCGGTTTACGATCTAGACAATCTTCGTGTATTAACTCCAAAACGACACATTGAAACCCATTCCGAAATGAGAAAACAAAAAAATGAAATTCAAGAATAAATTTGAGGAATATACGGAAGCCGAATATGTAGCACTTATTAATCGGCTGGTCGAAGGTGATTACTCATCAGAAAAAGAGCATGACGCTATCGTCGACAACATTGTAAAAACCTCGGAACACCCAAATGGAACGGACGTTCTTTACTACCCGGAAGAGGGTACGGACGACAGTCCGGCAGGAGTTTTAGAAACCATCAAGGCTTGGCGCGCTGCCAACGGAAAACCCGGATTTAAAAACGAAGAATAGAAAGCAAACAACGAGCAGGCAACTCATGCCTGCTCGTCTCTCTAGGTATTACAACGAATACTTCTGCAAATTCCCCATCATTTCCTTCAGCGCTTCAATGTTGTCCTTCGGATGCGCCGCGCCTTCGAAGTCGCAGATCTGCTGCCAGTGCGCCGCTACATCTTCCGGCGAGAACCCAACACGCGGATCGAAACCGGCGCCCAGGCTGCGCTCCCAGCGCACCTTGCCCATCCAGCCGCCACCGACTTCGAACAGGCCCGAGGTTTCCTGGCATTGCTCGCTGGCCAGGTACACCACCAGCGGGCTGACCAGTTCCGGTTTGAGCTGTTCGAACACTTGCGGCGGGATCAGGCCTTCGGTCATGCGCGTGCCGCCAGTGGGGGCGATGGCGTTGACCAGGATGTTGTTCTTGCGACCTTCGATGGCCAGGGTGCGGGTCAGACCGTAAAGACCGAGTTTGGCCATGCCGTAGTTGGACTGGCCGAAATTGCCGTAAATGCCCGAGGTCGACGCGGTGAAGATCACCCGGCCGTAGTTCTGCTCGCGCAGGTGCGGCCATGCGGCGCGGGTCACCTTGTAGGCGCCTTCGACGTGGACGCGGTAGACCAGATCCCAGTCGGCGTCCTCCATCTTGTGGAAGGTCTTGTCGCGCAGGATACCGGCATTGTTGACCACCACATCGACGCTGCCGAATACATCGAGGGCGTTCTGCACCAGCTTGTCGCCGTCGGTGACCGAGTCATGGTTGGCTTCGGCGATGCCGCCGGCCTCGCGGATTTCCGCCACCACGCGGTCAGCGGCGGAAGCGTTGGCACCTTCGCCCTGGGTCGAGCCGCCGAGGTCGTTGACCAACACTTTGGCGCCCTGCTTGGCGAACAGCAAAGCGTGAGCGCGTCCCAGGCCACCACCGGCTCCGGTGATGATCACGACTTTATCTTCGAAACGCACAGACTCATTCATCGGGGCAACTCCAGCAGGCCTGAGGGACAGTGTCCCTGAGTGTCAGGCACAGAGCGTGCGGTCACAACGAACACGGTTGGGGCTGAATGGTGCGCGATAAGGCTGGGGGATGATGAAACCGTGCAGAGGCGCAAAACGCCTCTGCCCTGTGATCAGGAGCACGCCACCTTGCGCGGCGGCAACACGAAGTGATCGCGAAATTCGAGGTAGTGCTTGAGCACCTGCACCGGCGCTTCGCTTTGCGGGTAATGGCCGATGCCTGGCAACAGCACGGTGTCCGCGTCGGGAATCAACTCGCGATAACGCTCGACCATGTGCGCGCCTGAGATCGGATCGACTTCGCCATCGATCACCCGCAGCGGCACCTCAGCGCGCTGCATCGCCGCGACCCAGCGATCACGCTGCACTCGACGTTCAGGAATATAGGTGATCAGTTTGTGCATGATTCGCGGTCCGCGATTGCACTCGATCAGGCTCCAGAAATCATCCATTTCACTTTCACTGGGCCGGGTATCCGGGCCGAAGATCTGCCGAAAACTTTTCACCAGTGCATCGCGGGTAAACGCGCGTCCGATCATCCAGCCCAACGGGCTGAGCAACAGTTTTTGCGTCAGCAGCGGCCGATGGGTTTCCGGAAACAGACCACCGTTGAGGAACACGCAACTGGCGACCTCGATCAGGTCATCGTAATGCCGGGCCAGCAGTTCCTGGGCAACGCTGTCGCCATAGTCGTGAGCCAGAATGTGCACTGGCTGCTCGACCTGCAGATGCGCCAGCAAGGCCTGTTGCAGATCGGCCTGCTCCAGCAGGCTGTAGGTGTGATTCAGCGGTTTGGCAGAGTCGCCGAAGCCGAGCATGTCGCAGGCGATCACCCGAAAGCGCTGGGCCAGCGGCTGCCACAGGTAGTGCCAGTCCCAACTGGCGGTCGGGAAGCCGTGGATCAGCAGCAGCGGTTCGCCCTGCCCGGCCGTCCAGTAACGGATCGGCTGGCCACGGAAGACAAACGTCTGGCTGCGTTTGCGCCAGGCACTCAGAGGAATCTCGGCGAGAGGCATTAGAGTTTATACCCCGGGTCTTGTTTATCGAGTTTGCGCAGCAGCGCCGGCCAGGCCAGCGCGCCGCCCATGCCTTGAGCACTTTTGGTGACGCCGGCGATCATCGCCTTGGCGCCGGCCAGAATCTGCGGTTCGATGGCGATCAGTTCGGCACCGCCGGTCTGCGCCATGACCTGGATGTCACAGGCACGCTGGAAGGTGAACATCATCAGGAACGTATCGGCGATGGTGCCGCCGCACGTCAGCAAGCCGTGGTTGTGCAGCATCAGGAAATTGTTTTCGCCGAGGTCGGCCTGCAACCGGGCCTTCTCTTCGTGATTGAGCGCCACGCCTTCATAAGCGTGAAAGGCCAGGCTCGACAGCACGAACAACGATTGCTGACTGATCGGCAACACGCCCTGTTTCTGCGCCGACACCGCAACGCCGGAAGCGGTGTGGGTATGCAGCACGCAGGCCACGTCATGGCGCACCTCGTGGACGGCACTGTGAATGGTGTAACCGGCGGGATTGATCTCGTAGGGGCTGTCCATGAGCTTGTTGCCGGCCTGGTCGACCTTCACCAGACTGGACGCGGTGATCTCATGGAACATCAGGCCGAACGGGTTGATCAGGAAGTCTTCGGTGCCCGGCACCTTGGCCGAGATGTGGGTGAAGATCAGATCGTCCCAGCCATGCAGGGCGACCAGTCGATAACAGGCAGCGAGATCGACCCGGGTCTGCCACTCCGCAGCACTGACCTGATCTTTGATATTCGAGGAAGAAGGGACGGGGGCTACGCTCACTGTATGCACCTCTGTTTTTGTTTTTTTCGGCAGGTGTCAGCAGTCTAGTCAGCCCCGGGACTTCGCGTAGTTGCATTGGCAGCCAGCTTGATGACTGAACGAGTCAGCCATGCAAGCCGCTTGGATCCATGTCAAAGCAACGACGCCAACAAAGGCGCGGCGAACAGATTGAGCAGCCCGGTAAGCACCATGACCAGCCCCGCCACCGAACCTTCTGCGCCCCCCACTTCATGGGCGCGACTGACGCCCGCACCATGAGCGCCAACGCCAAACAGGGCGCCGCGCGCCAGGGCACTGCGCAGCGGCAGCCACTTGAGCAACACCCCGCCCAGCATCGCGCCAAACACCCCGGTGAACATCACGAACACTGCCGTCAGCTCGGGCACGCCACCCAGATCCTGCGCCAGCGGCATGGCAAACGGTGTGGTGATCGAGCGCGGCACCAGTGACAGCGTCACTGAACTGTCCAGCGCCAAGGCTCGAGCCAGGCCAAAGGAAGTCGCAATCGACGCCGTGCTGCCGGCGAGCATGCCCAGCAGCAACGCCGACCAATGCCGTACCAGCAGACGCCGCTGTTGCCAGATCGGCACCGCAAACGCCACAGTGACCGGGCCGAGCACCAGCATCAACCAATGGGTATTGCTGGAGTATTCGGCGTAGGCGGTATGCAGCGGCACGGCAAGGGCCAGCAGCAGCGCGGGAACCAGAATCAGTGGCGACAGCACGTAACGCCCGGTCCGGCGATACAGCCAGCGACTGAACAGGTAGGCCAGCAACGTAAAGGCCAGCCAGAACATTGGCATCAGTTCAAGCTTCATGGGACCGCCTCAGGCGCACGGCAAGTTCCACGGTGAACGCGGTCACCAGCATCACCATCAACGTACTGGCGGCGATCACCAGCAGAATTCGCCAGCCGTCGTCACGCAGCAATGCGCCGTAATCCAGCAAACTCATCAGAGCCGGAATGAAGAACAGCAGCATCTCGGCCATCAGCAGTCCCGCGCCCATTTGCAGCGCCGCCGGTTTGACCCAGCCGAACGCAAAAGCCAACAGCAGCAGCGCCATGCCGATCACGCCGCCGGGGATCGACCAGGCCAGCCTTGCTGCGATCTGGCAGCCGAGCAGGTAGAGAGCGAGCAGCACGGCCAGTTCGGCAAGCAGGCGGGAGAGGTATTTAAGGGTAGAGGCTTTCATCGGGGGGCTCCTTTCACGTGCCTATTTTACGAAGCCACCTGCCATCTCCAAAGCGAATTGTTAGACTCAAAGCCATTCCAAAATGGAATCAGACCATGGAATTCAAACAGCTCAAAAGCTTCGTCGAAGTCATGCATCAGGGCGGTTTCACTCAGGCGGCAAAAACCCTGCACATCAGTCAGTCCGCCGTGAGCAAGCAGATCGCTCAGCTCGAACAGAGCCTGGGCACTCCGCTGCTCGAACGACTGGGCTCACAAATACGCCTGACCGCCGCCGGCAGTGTGGTGCTGCAACGGGCCGAAGGCATGCTGCGCCTGCGCAATGAATTGCTCAGCGAACTGGATGACCTCAGTCATCTGGCACGCGGCGAGTTGCGTCTCGGTTTGCCCTTGCTCGGCAGCGATGCACTGTTTGCCGGGCTGTTCGCCGAATACCGACGGCGTTACCCGAACATCAGCGTGCAGTTGCTCGAAGGTGGCAGCCGCAACATCGAACAGGCGGTGTTGAGCGGTGAACTGGAGCTGGGCGGCAGTCTGCTACCGAAAGATCCGCAATTCGACTTCCAGCCGTTCTGCGATGAGCCGCTCGATGCGCTGCTGCCGGTGGATCACCCGCTGGCAACAAAGGGCGAGATCGCTCTGGAGGAGCTGTCCGAGACGCCGTTCCTTTTGTATCAGCGCAGTTTCGTGCTCAACGATCGTTTGCTTCAGGCGTGCCAGCAGATGGGCTTCACCCCGAAGGAAGGTGGCCGTAGCGGTCAGGCGGATTTTCTCGCGGCACTGGTGGCCGCCGGACAAGGCGTGGTGCTGCTGCCCAGCGTGGTGGCACGTGGTCTGGTGCGGCCAGGCGTGGTTCGCCTGACGTTGAACGCGCCGGACTACCTGCGCTGGGACATCGCCTTCATCTGGCGCCGGGGCGCCTATCTGTCGAAGGCCGCACAGGCCTGGCTCGCGCTGCTGCGCGAGCGTGGGATCAACCCTTGAGCGTGGCGATCAACTGTTCCAGCCAAGGCTCGGCGTCGGTTTCAGGGGTGACGCTTTCGCTGGCGTCGATGCGCAGCATGTCCTGCACTTCGTTCACGCCGAGTTCGCCGAACAGTTCGCGCATCTGCTCGCCGCCACCACAAAAGGTGTCGCCGTAACTGGCGTCGCCCAAAGCAATCACAGCGCCGGGCAAGCCACGCCAGGCCGCCGGCAACTGATCACGAATGGTCGAATACAACGGTTGCAGGTTGTCCGGCAACTCGCCCATGCCCGTGGTCGAAGTCACGGCGAGCAACGCTTCAGGGCCAAAGGCCTGGAGGTCGACGAGGCTGGCGCGCGAGTTGTAGAAGGTTTCAAAACCGGCGGTTTTCAACAAGTTCTGGGCGTGGCGGGCGACTTCTTCGGCCGTGCCGTACACCGAACCGGAGAGGATGGCGACTTTCATCAATCTGATCCTGAAACTGAGAAAAAGAGCGGCGATAGTATCAGCCACTGTCACAAAGTTGCGATTGGATCTCGATAAGCATTGATGGCCAGTAGACAGCGCCGATTGATCTTCTAGAATGCCTGCCACCGACAACCTTGAAAGGATTCAAAGATGATCAATGCCAGCCTCTTGCAGATGGTGATCAACGCGTCGAATGATGGGATCGTGGTGGCGGAAAAGGAAGGCGACCAGGACAACATCCTGATCTACGTGAATCCGGCCTTCGAAAAACTGACCGGTTACACCAGCGAAGAAATACTCTATCAGGACTGCCGTTTCCTGCAGGCCGGTGATCGCGATCAAGCCAGTCTGAAGTTGATTCGCGGTGTATTGAAA
This sequence comes from Pseudomonas sp. HS6, assembly GCF_023375815.1. Lineage (NCBI taxonomy): Bacteria > Pseudomonadati > Pseudomonadota > Gammaproteobacteria > Pseudomonadales > Pseudomonadaceae > Pseudomonas > Pseudomonas sp. HS6. The sequence continues at coordinate 596,942 of NZ_CP067412.1, forward strand.
AACGGCGGCTCGTGCCGCGAAATCCTGCGCAACTACCGCAAGGACGGCACACCGTTCTGGAACGAGTTGTCTCTGTCGACGGTAAAAAACGCTGACGATGGACAGACTTACTTCGTTGGTGTGCAAAAGGACGTTACCGTTCAGGTCAAGGCGCAGCAGCGTGTAGTGCAGCTGGAAGCCCAGGTCGCGGCACTCGAGGCAGAGCTGGCGGCCATCAAAGCGACGAACGGCGCAAACAAAACTGCGAACTAAGTGTCATTAACTACAATCACCAATGACTTTGTAATTATTTATTTCGAGCTAGCCATGCAACGCGACGCCCTCCTGACCCAGGATGAGCTGGATTTCATCCAGACCATGCAACACAACCCGCAGCTCAATGTGCGGGATGCGACGTCGAGCCTGTTGGTCAATGGTGGTTCGCAAATCCGTGATCTGCTCACGCGCCTGGCGGCCCATGAGCAAGTCACCATCCAGGCCAACTTCGAAAACCAGCAGATGACCTTTCCGTTGCATCTGGTGGAAGACGAATTCCACGCCCTGCATTTGCGCCTGGGTGTGCCAAGCATTTATGAAGATGGGCCGATGGTTCGCCCATGGCGTCTGGCCCTTGAAGAACCGGTAGCCCTGGAGAATGCCAAGGGCCAACCGGGCATGCTGTGGGTTCACGAGGTTTCGCACAAAGGCATGTTGCTGGAAGTGCGCAACAAGACCAAGCCACCCAAACATTTCGCCCTGTGGTTCAGCCCTTCAGGCTATGAGCGGATTTCCCTGCGCGGCACCTTCGAGCGCGAAACCGAAAGTGGTTTCTACGCCTACGACTTGAGCCAGAGCGACGCCGACGAGACCGAGCGCCTGCGCCAATTCATCCTTCAGCAACATCGCCTGACTCATCCTGCCCTGCACACCTGAGTCTCAGGTATCCAGCGTCCCCGCGAGAAACTGGTTCAGGCGCTGGCGCATGGTCGTCCCTTCATTGCCCAGACAGCCCACCGATGAACCGGCCAGGCTGTCCTGCGCCAGATCCGACGCATCGCCCGCCAGCATCAACTGACAATCCAGACTCAGGGCCAGGCGGTTCAGACGCCGAGGCAATTCCGCGGTCGGGGCGTGATTGGAAAACAGCACCAGCGCCTGGGGACGGGTCTTTTCGCACACCAGTGTCAGCTCATCGAACGGCTGACCGGTGGTCAGCACACGAACGCCAGCATCATTGCCACTGAGAAACAGCGCCGCCACCAGCAACTCGAGCTCACGGCATTGCCCGGCCAGAGCGCTGACGATCACTTTGCGTGGCTGTGAGCCTCGGAGCATGACGATGCGCTGCAGTACCCGCGCCCTCAGGAAGCCATCGAAGAACAGCCATTCGCTGGTTTGCCCGAATGAATCCTGGCGCTGCAACAAGCGCAGCCACAGCGGCATGAGGATGTCCTGGAACACCACTGGCAGCGTGTAGGAAGAGAAAATCTGCCCATAGACCCAATCCAGTTCCTGGTCATCGAATGAACTGACCGCGCGCTGAACCTGCTCCTGCCATTGCTGGTAGTCGGATTGCACCAGGTCATCGGGAATGATGTGCGCCAGCGCCTTCATCGGCTCGGTCTTGGCCAGGATCCTGCCAACCTTGCTCACCGACACACCGCGATCGATCCAGTCGACGATGCTGCGAACGCGCTCGATATCGGTCATCGAATACAACCGGTGCCCACTTTCGGTGCGTGTCGGCTGGATCAACCCGTAACGTCGCTCCCATGCGCGCAACGTGACCGGGTTCACGCCGGTCAGACGCGCCACCTCACGTATGGGGAAAAGCTCCTCGCGCTCAAGCGCAACAGATGCCTGCGAAGCAGGGCGAACGTCTGTAATGACAGGCATGTGTGCGGACACGTCCTTGTTGGCGTTGTTAGCGAAGTTGGATCCCATTCTACTCCGGATGCCCCTTGTCGGTTCAAGCGATGTAATGGGACGAAAGTCTCTGGTTTCGTCACAATAATCAGGAATAATCCTTGCTTGTCGAAAAACGCAGCCCTCTACCCCGGCGCTGCGTCATGCGAAGTTCCTACCCGGAGCAACGCGAACGTAATACGGAGATACACAATGTCTACTTCCCCCGTCACGCTGATGGTCGCGCGTCGTGTCGCTACTGGTCGTTATCAGGATCTGATTGCCTGGTTGCGCGAAGGCGAACAACTGGCCACTGACTTTCCCGGTTACCTCGGCTCCGGCGTATTGGCTCCGCCTCCCGGCGACGATGAATTTCAGATCATTTTCCGCTTTGTCGACGAACAGACCCTGCACGCCTGGGAGCACTCCGCCTCACGCACCGCGTGGCTGGCCCGTGGCAGTGATCTGTTTGCCCACCCGACCGAGCATCGGGTCAGCGGCATCGAAGGCTGGTTCGGTGCAGCCGGCGTACGACCTCCACGATGGAAACAGGCCGTGGCGATCTGGCTGGCGTTCTTCCCGGTATCCCTGCTGTTTAACTTCGTGCTCGGCCCGCTACTCGGCGAAATGAGCCTGTTGCCCCGCGTGTTCATCAGCACACTGTGCCTGACACCGTTGATGGTCTATTTCTTCATTCCACTTTCGACACGCCTGCTGGCCGGCTGGCTCAACAGTTCCCCGTCCCGTCCACTACCTGGCGCGGCGTCCACGCAAAATCGCTGAGGCCATCGCTTGCGTCGCTGTTATAGTTTTTGCTCTGACCTCGACGCGAGCCGTTCATGACTTCTTTTGCAGCTCCCATTCTCATCACTGGCGCCGGCCAGCGCGTCGGGCTGCATTGTGCGCTGCGGTTGCTGGAGGACGGTCACCGGGTCATCTTCACTTACCGCAGCGAACGTCCAGGCGTGAAGACGCTAAAGGACCTGGGCGCCATCGGCGTGTTCGCGGACTTTTCCAGTGAAGCGTCCATCCTGACGTTCATCACCGAACTGAAAACCCACACCGACAGCCTGCGGGCCATCGTCCACAACGCCTCCGAATGGCTGGCGGAAAACGGGGACGGCGAAGCGGAAGCCTTCACCCGCATGTTCAACATCCACATGCTGGCGCCGTACCTGATCAACCTGCATTGCGCCGATCTGCTGCGACGCTCGAGCCCTGCCGACATCATCCACATCAGCGACGACGTCACGCGCAAAGGCAGCAGCAAACATATCGGCTATTGCGCCAGCAAGGCCGGGCTCGACAGTCTCACGCTGTCCTTCGCGGCGCGCTTCGCCCCGTCAATCAAGGTCAACGGCATCGCGCCCGCCCTGCTATTGTTCAATCCCGACGACGACGCGGCGTACCGCGCCAAGGCGCTGGCCAAATCCGCGCTGGGCATCGAACCCGGTAGCGAAGTGATCTATCAGAGCCTGCGCTACCTGCTCGACAACCCTTATGTCACCGGCACGACCCTGACCGTCAACGGCGGGCGGCACGTCAAATAATAAGCCCCCGCGAGGATGCTCCATGACCCGTTCCCTGCCCGAGAATTACCGCGAGATCCTGATCGGCCTCGGTGAAGATCCAGACCGTGAAGGCTTGCTCGATACGCCGGTGCGGGCGGCCAAGGCCATGCAGTATCTGTGTCACGGCTATGAGCAGCGCGTCGACGAGATCGTCAATGGTGCGCTGTTCGCTTCCGACACCGACGAGATGATCATCGTGGCCGACATCGAGCTGTACTCGTTGTGCGAACATCACCTGCTGCCCTTCATCGGCAAGGCCCATGTGGCTTATATTCCGACGGGCAAGGTGCTGGGACTGTCGAAGATCGCACGGCTGGTGGACATGTTCGCCCGCCGCCTGCAGATTCAGGAAAACCTCACCCGCCAGATCGCCGAGGCGGTCCAGCAAGTCACCGATGCCGCCGGCGTCGCGGTGGTCATCGAAGCCCGGCACATGTGCATGATGATGCGCGGTGTCGAGAAACAGAATTCGACCATGAACACCTCGGTCATGCTCGGCGCCTTCCGCGAGTCGAGCAACACCCGCCAGGAGTTCCTGCAATTGATTGGACGGAGCAAGTAAATGCCACAACTTCAACCGGGAATGGCGCGCATCCGGGTCAAGGATCTGCGCCTGCGCACCTTTATCGGGATCAACGAGGACGAGATCCTCAACAAACAGGATGTTCTGATCAACCTGACCATTCTGTACGCCGCGCAGGAAGCGGTGCGTGACAACGACATCGACCACGCGCTGAACTACCGCACCATCACCAAGGCAATCATCGCCCACGTGGAGGGCAACCGCTTCGCGCTGCTCGAACGCCTGACCCAGGAGTTGCTGGATCTGGTGATGGTCAACGAATCGGTGCTGTACGCCGAGGTCGAAGTCGACAAGCCGCACGCGCTGCGTTTTGCCGAGTCGGTGTCGATCACCCTCGCCGCCAGCCGCTGAGTGCGTCTGGCGCTTCAAGCGTCAGACTTTTATCATCCGCGCCACGATTTGACTGCACAGAGCCCATCATGACCGAGCAACAACGCCTCGAACTCGAAGCCGCCGCCTTCCGCCGGCTGGTCGCCCACCTGGACAGCCGCAAGGATGTGCAGAACATCGACCTGATGAACCTCTCCGGGTTCTGCCGCAATTGCCTGTCCAAGTGGTACAAGGCCGCCGCCGACGAGCGCCAGATCGACGTCAGCCTCGACGATGCCCGTGAAGTGGTTTACGGCATGCCGTACGCCGAGTGGAAAGCCCAATTTCAGCAAGAAGCCAGCGCCGAACAACAAGCGGCGTTCGCCAAAGGAAAACCCAATGAGTGATCTGAACACCCTGCGCGCCAGCCTCAAGAGCGGCGAACACGTTTTTGCCGACACCCTGGCGTTCGTTGCCGCTGGTTACGACTACCAGCCTCAGGCATTCAACAACGGCGGCGTGGAAAACGCGGCCGGGCAGAACGAAGGTTCTTGCAAGACGCTGGGTCTGGCATTGCTGGAAGGCTTGAGCGATGAAGAAGCGCTGCTGGCATTCGGCGAACACTACCGTTCGGTCGTGGCAACGCCTGAAGGCAGCGATCACGGCAATATCCGCGCGCTGATCCAGCACGGTCTGGCGGGCGTGAAATTCGAAGCGCAACCGCTGACCCGCCGCTGATTACCGAGCAAATCGCATGTACAAAAAAACCGGCCAATTGGCCGGTTTTTTCGTTTCTGCGATCTTAGAACGAAGCGTTCTGCAGATCGTCCAGGTAACGCTCGGTGTCCAGTGCCGCCATGCAGCCGGCGCCGGCCGAGGTGATGGCCTGACGGTAAACGTGGTCGGCCACGTCGCCGGCAGCAAAGATGCCTTCGACGCTGGTCGCGGTGGCGTTGCCTTCACGGCCGCCCTGAACCACCAGGTAGCCGTCCTTCAGTTCCAGCTGACCTTCGAACAGCGAGGTGTTCGGGGTGTGGCCGATCGCGATGAACACGCCGTCAACCTTGATTTCGTCGAAGCTGCCGTCGTTGTTCTTCAGACGCGCACCGGTCACGCCCATGTTGTCGCCCAGCACTTCGTCCAGGGTCGCGTTCAGTTTCAGCTCGATCTTGCCTTCGGCCACACGGGCGTTGAGCTTGTCGATCAGGATCTTCTCGGCGCGGAAGGTTTCGCGACGGTGGATCAACGTAACCTTGCTGGCGATGTTGGCCAGGTACAGGGCTTCTTCGACAGCGGTGTTGCCGCCACCGACCACGGCCACCGGTTTGTTGCGATAGAAGAAACCGTCGCAGGTCGCGCAGGCCGAAACGCCTTTGCCCATGAAGGCTTCTTCCGACGGCAGGCCCAGGTAACGAGCGCTGGCGCCGGTGGCAATGATCAGTGCGTCGCAGGTGTAGGTGCCGCTGTCGCCAGTCAGGCTGTACGGTTTGGAAGCAAAGTCCACCGCGTTGATGTGATCGAAGACGATCTCGGTTTCAAAACGCTCGGCGTGCTCGCGCATGCGCTCCATCAGCACCGGACCGGTCAGACCGTGGACGTCGCCCGGCCAGTTGTCGACTTCGGTGGTGGTGGTCAGTTGACCGCCGGCCTGCATGCCGGTGATCAGCAGCGGCTTGAGGTTGGCACGGGCAGCGTAGACAGCAGCGCTGTAACCGGCAGGGCCGGAACCGAGGATGATCACTCGCGAATGACGGACTTCAGACATGAACCTGTCTCCTGTTGACCGGCCAATACATCAGGCGCGGACGCCGGACTGCCGGCGAGAATAAAAAAGGACTGTGGATAACCTTGGGGAAGGCATGAGCTCGACAGTCCTGTAAAAAGTTGGGTGCAGCGTATCGAGGGGGGCAAGATTAAGGAAATACGGTTTAACAATCCAGCTCATAGGTGGTCTCTATGCCGACACACTGACGAGATGGACGTCTTTGTTACAGTGAATGTCGATCCCGCCGCCGCGCTTTCACAGCTTATGCAAAGTCGGTAAGGTCGGCGCGTTTTCCCTTGCTCGGAGCACCTTATGCCCGCCCCTGTCATGTCCGGCCCGCAATACCTGCGCGAAGGCCTCAAACTGGTCTTGAGCCCTGGCCTGCGCCTTTTTGTACTGCTGCCGCTGGCCATCAATCTGGTGCTGTTCGTCGGATTGATCTATCTGGCTGGCCACCAGTTCAGTCTGTGGGTCGATACCCTGATGCCGTCGCTGCCAGACTGGCTGGGTTTTCTCAGTTACATCCTGTGGCCGCTGTTCGTGGTGCTGGTGGCATTGATGGTGTTTTTCACCTTCACGATGCTGGCCAACGTCATCGCTGCGCCGTTCAATGGCTTCCTCGCGGAGAAGGTTGAAGTGGTGGTGCGCGGCACCGACGATTTCCCGGCCTTCAGCTGGGGCGAACTGATCGCGATGATCCCGCGCACCCTCACCCGGGAAATGCGCAAGCTCGGCTACTTCCTGCCCCGGGCGATCGGCCTGTTCATCCTGTCGTTCATCCCGGTGGTGAACATCGTCGCCGCACCGCTGTGGTTGCTGTTTGGCGTGTGGATGATGGCGATCCAGTACATCGACTATCCGGCCGACAACCACAAACTGGGCTGGAACGAGATGCTCGCCTGGCTGCGCCAGAAGCGCTGGCAGAGCATGAGCTTCGGCGGGATCGTTTATCTGGTGCTGCTGATCCCGGTGGTGAACATTCTGATGATGCCGGCGGCCGTGGCCGGGGCAACGTTGTTCTGGGTACGTGAGCGAGGGGCCGAGAACCTCGTAATGCAGCGCTGAGCGCGCGTCACAAATCCATCATCTGAACGTCACAGGCAAGACATGGCCTCAGCCGACACTGAGGCCATGACGACAGCTCTACACATCACTCTGATCAGCGAAACCTTCCCACCGGAAATCAACGGGGTGGCCAATACCCTTGGCCGCTTGTGCGACGGTTTGCGCGCGCGCGGGCATCGGGTGGAACTGGTGCGGCCGCGTCAGGGTGACGATCCGCAGCGTAGTGAAGACGACGCGCTGCTGTTGTGCCGAGGCTGGCCCCTGCCGGGGTATCCGGGACTGCAGTGGGGTCAGTCGTCGATGCACAAGTTGCTGCGACGCTGGACACGCCAGCGCCCGGATGTGTTGTACATCGCCACCGAAGGCCCGCTCGGGTTGTCGGCACTGCGAGCCGCACGCCGCCTGGGCATCGCCGTGGTCAGCGGCTTCCACACCAACTTCCAGCAGTACACCAACCAGTACGGCCTCGGCCTGCTGACGCGTTTGCTGACTCATTACCTGCGCTGGTTCCACAATCGTTCGGCCCTGACCCTGGTGCCGAGCGTCAGCCAGCGCCTGGAACTGGAGCGGCGGCATTTCGATCGTCTGGCCTTGCTGTCGCGAGGGGTCGACAGCCAGTTGTTCCATCCGACCAAACGCTTGAACGCCTTGCGTGAGCAATGGGGACTGAGCGAACGGGACATTGCGGTGATTCATGTAGGACGACTGGCGCCGGAGAAAAACCTCGGTCTACTCAAACGCTGTTTCGAAAAACTCGCCAGCGCTTATCCACAACGCCACCTGAAACTCATCATCGTCGGTGACGGACCACAGCGGGTGGCCCTGGAAAAAGAATTGCCCGAGGCGATTTTCTGCGGCTCGCAACGCGGCGAAGCGCTGGCGGCGCACTATGCGTCCGGTGATCTGTTCCTGTTTCCGAGCATGACCGAAACGTTCGGCAACGTGGTGCTGGAGGCGCTGGCCTCAGGTCTTGGCGTGGTGGCCTACGACCAGGCAGCGGCTGCACAACATATCCGCCACGGCTACAACGGCGTGCTGGCGATGCCGGGGGATGAAGAGGCGTTTGGCGATGCAGCGCAATGGCTGCTGGAAGAAGATGAAACCTTGCGTTGCGTCCGATTGAATGCCCGCCAGCATGCGAGTCGCCAAGGCTGGGCGGCCATCATCGAGCAGTTTGAAACCCATTTGCAGGGAGCTTGCCGCGACCTGCGCGACAAGCCCCCCACTGCGATCAAACCAGCGTCATCAACGCCTCGCGGCTGAACGGCAGAATGTCCTGCTCGCGGCCTTCACGCACTTTCAGCGCCCAGTCCGGATCCACCAGCAGCGCACGGCCTACCGCCACCAGATCGAACTCGTCATTGTTCAGACGCTCCAGCAGCTTCTCCAGGCTGGCCGGTTGCGCGACTTTGTCGGTGTTGACCATGAACTGCAGGAACTCGCCATCGAGGCCGACGCTGCCGACAGTGATGGTCGGTTTGCCGGTCAGCTTGCGCGTCCAGCCGGCCAGGTTCAGTTCGGAACCGTCGAATTCCGGCTCCCAGAAGCGGCGCGTCGAGCAGTGGAAAATGTCCACACCCGCATCGGACAACGGCTTGAGGAACTCGCCCAACGCCTCCGGGGTTTGCACCAGACGTGCGGTGTAGTCCTGCTGCTTCCACTGCGAGAAACGGAAGATGATCGGGAAGCCTTCGCCCACGGCAGCCCGAACGGCCTGGATCAACTCGATGGCGAAACGCGAACGATTGGCCAGGCTGCCACCGTATTCGTCGGTGCGCTGGTTGCTGCCTTCCCAGAAGAACTGGTCGATCAGGTAACCATGGGCGCCGTGGATTTCCACGCCGTCCATGCCGATGCGCTGGGCATCTTTGGCGGCTTGGGCGAAGGCCGCGATCACGTCCTGGATGTCCTGCTTGGTCATGCCGTGCACCACGACCTGGCCGTCCTTGAGTTTCTCGGTCGGGCCGTAGCCCGGCACGCTGGCATCCGGCTCGGTGCCGATGCGACGAACGCTGCCGACGTGCCACAGTTGCGGGACGATCTTGCCGCCTTCGGCGTGCACTGCGTCGACGACTTTTTTCCAGCCGGCCAGTGCCGCTTCGCCGAAGAACTGCGGCACATTAGGGTAGCCGTTGGAGGCCTGGTGACCGACGGTGGTGCCTTCGGTAATGATCAGGCCGACACCGGCCGCCGCCCGACGACGGTAGTACTCGATCACTTTGGAATTGGGTACGCCGCCCGGAGAGAACGAACGGGTCATCGGCGCCATGACCACGCGGGTCGGCAGTTCGAGGGCACCGAGCTGAAACGGTTTGAACAAGGCTTGAACAGGCATGGGAGGCTCCACGAAAAAGTCATCGACGGGCATGTGATTCATATGACGGCGATAATATGCGGAGTTTCAACAAGCCGATAGCACTATTGATCTGAATGATTAAGGGTCAAAAGGCAGGCAAAAAAAATCGCAGCTCGATGGCTGCGATTTTCGCGTTTCAGCTCAGGGCTTTTTCAATCGCCGTAATCACCGATGGATCATCCGGCGCCGTTCGCGGCGAGAAGCGGGCCAGTACGCGACCGTCTTTGCCGAGCAGGAATTTTTCGAAATTCCAGGTGATGTCACCGGGAAACTCAGCGCCCTCGCCCGCCAGCAGACGATACAACTGATGACGATCGTGACCGTTGACTTCGAGCTTTTTCGACAACGGAAAACTCACGCCATAGTTGAGGCTGCAGAATTCCTGAATCTCCTGCTCGCTGCCCGGTTCCTGACCGGCAAACTGGTTGCACGGCAGGCCCAGCACACTGAAGCCTTTGCCTTTGTATTGCTGATAGAGGTTTTCCAGTGCCGCGTACTGTGGGGTCAAGCCGCATTTGGAGGCGACGTTGACCACCAGCACGACTTGGCCCTTGAAGGGTGCCAGCGGTAGCTCCTGACCATCCAGGGCTGTCAACTTAAGGTCGTGAAAAGCACTCATGACGAACTCCAGATTCCCGTTTTCTACTCGAAACAGCCACTTGGCGAGGCCACCAAGGACAGCCGCGGACTAAAAAGGCGCCCTCGGGCGCCTCTCCAGTTCTCTGAGCTTAGCGCAGAAAATCAGTGGTGATGGCCACCTTCGCCATGGACGTGACCATGGGCGATTTCTTCCTGGCTGGCGTCACGGATGTCGATGACCTTCACTTTGAAGTTCAGGCGCTGACCGGCCAACGGGTGGTTGCCGTCGACAGTCACGTCGTCGCCGTCCAGGTCACGAATGGTGACGATCTGCATCTGGCCGTCCGGCGCCGAAGCGTGGAACTGCATGCCGACTTCCAGCTCGTCAACGCCTTCGAACATGCTGCGGCTCAGGGTGCTGACCAGTTCGGCAGCGTATTCGCCATAGGCATCTTCCGGCTCGACTGCAACTTGCAGGTCGTCACCGACGGTTTTACCTTCCAGGGCTTTTTCCAGGCCCGGGATGATGTTGCCTGCGCCATGCAGGTAAACCAGCGGAGCGCCGCCGGCGGAGCTGTCGATGACCTCACCAGCGTCATTGGTCAGGGTATAGTCGATGGAGACAGCCTTATTGGCGGCGATCAGCATGGGGCGAGACCTTTTGCATAAGAATATAGAAAGGCCAAGTTTAGCGAAGCAATCGCTCGAAAGCGAACACAACCCTGACAAACGGGATTCGACGATCACAGGCTTCCATCAGGACGAGGACGGTCACTGGGTGGCCGAACTTTCCTGCGGCCATACTCAGCACCTGCGTCACCAGCCGCCGTGGCAGTCACGGGCGTGGGTGCTGGACGCAACGCAACGTATTGAAAAAATAGGTCAACCCTTTGCTTGCGGTTGGTGCGCTCAAGGCTCGGTTAGCGCTAACCTTGACGCCTGAAAAATCGGTGGAAGGCCAGCCATAGGCCAACGCCCTTGCCATGCACCCTTAGAGAATCCGCATGCAAACTTTTTTTATCGCGCCCACCGATTTTGGTGTGGGTCTGACCTCCATCAGCCTCGGGCTGGTGCGGACGCTGGAACGGGCCGGGTTGAAAGTCGGCTTTTTCAAACCGATTGCCCAGCCGCACCCGGGCGACACGGGCCCTGAGCGCTCCACTGAACTGGTGGCCCGCACCCATGGCCTGAAACCGCCGCAGCCACTTGGCCTGGCTCACGTCGAGCGGATGCTCGGCGACGGTCAGCTCGACGAGCTGCTCGAAGAAATCATCGCCCTCTACCAGCAGGCGGCCATCGGCAAAGACGTCCTGGTCGTCGAAGGCATGGTGCCGACCCGCAGCGCCAGCTATGCCGCGCGGGTCAACCTGCACCTGGCCAAAAGCCTGGATGCCGAGGTGATTCTGGTCTCGGCTCCGGAAAACGAAGTGCTGACCGAACTGTCCGGCCGCGTCGAGTTGCAGGCGCAATTGTTCGGCGGCCCGAAAGACCCGAAAGTGCTCGGCGTAATCCTCAACAAGGTCAAGACGGACGAAAGCATGGACGCCTTCGCCGCGCGACTGAAAGAGCATTCGCCATTGCTGCGCAGCGGTGATTTCCGTCTGCTCGGCTGCATTCCGTTCCAGCCGGAACTCAACGCTCCGCGCACCCGCGACGTCGCCGACCTGATGGGCGCCCAGGTGCTCAACGCCGGCGACTACGAAACCCGGCGCATGACCAAGACCATCATTTGCGCGCGCACGATGCGTAACACTGTGGATCTGCTCAAGCCCGGCGTACTGGTGGTGACCCCCGGCGATCGCGACGACATCATCCTCGCCGTCAGCCTCGCGGCCATCAACGGCGTACCACTGGCCGGCCTGCTGCTGACCAGCGACACCCTGCCCGATCCGCGCATCATGGACCTGTGCCGTGGCGCGTTGCAGGCCGGCTTGCCGGTGTTGTCGGTGAGCACCGGTTCCTACGACACCGCCAACCTGCTCAACGGCCTGAACAAGGAAATTCCCGTCGATGACCGCGAGCGCGCGGAGATCATCACCGATTTCGTCGCCAGTCATCTGGATGCCAACTGGCTGCATCAACGCTGCGGTACGCCACGGGAAATGCGCCTGTCGCCAGCGGTGTTCCGCTATCAATTGATTCAGCGTGCACAATCGGCCAACAAGCGCATCGTGTTGCCCGAAGGCAGCGAGCCGTTCACCGTGCAAGCGGCGGCGATCTGTCAGGAACGCGGGATCGCCCGTTGCGTGCTGCTGGCCAAACCGGCAGACGTCGAAGCCGTGGCCCGTGCCCAGGGCATTGTGTTGCCGCCGGGGCTGGAAATCCTCGATCCGGACCTGATCCGTGAGCGCTACGTCGAACCGATGGTCGCCCTGCGCAAGAGCAAAAGCCTCAACGCGCCGATGGCCGAGCAGCAACTCGAAGACACGGTGGTGATCGGCACCATGATGCTGGCGCTGGATGAAGTCGACGGACTGGTTTCCGGCATCATCAACACCACCGCCAACACCATCCGCCCGGCCTTGCAGCTGATTAAAACGGCGCCGGGCTGCACGCTGGTGTCGTCGGTGTTCTTCATGCTGTTCCCCGAAGAAGTGCTGGTCTACGGCGACTGCGTGATGAACCCGCACCCGAGCGCCAGCGAACTGGCCGAGATCGCCCTGCAAAGTGCCGACTCGGCCGCCGCGTTCGGCATCACCCCGCGTGTGGCGATGATCAGTTACTCCAGCGGCGAATCAGCCACTGGCGAGGAAGTCGAGAAAGTCCGCGAGGCCACCCTGCTCGCCCACGAACAACAGCACTCACTACTGATCGACGGGCCGTTGCAGTATGACGCCGCCGCCAACGAAACCGTGGCCCGGCAACTGGCACCGAACAGCCAGGTCGCTGGTCGCGCCACGGTGTTCGTGTTCCCCGACCTGAACACCGGTAACACCACGCACAAAGCCGTGCAACGCAGCGCCGATTGCGTCAGCCTCGGCCCGATGCTGCAGGGCCTGCGCAAACCGGTGAACGATCTGCCGCGCGGCGCGCAGGTCGACGACATCGTCTACACCATCGCCCTGACCGCCATTCAAGCTGCCAACCGACCTCTGGATATCTGACCCGATGCTGGCCTTTCTCCCTGCCCCCCTGCGCGGCGTGATCGCCGCGCTGCTGTTGGCGCTGAACACGATCCTGCTGTGCTCGTTCCTGTTTCTCGTGGCCCTGATCAAAGTGCTGCCGTTCGACCTCGCCCGCCGCGCCTCGCGCTGGCTGATGAGCCACACCCACGAAGCCTGGATCAGCAACAACAAAGGCTGGATGAACCTGGTCCGCCGCACCCGCTGGCACCTCAGCGGCCTGCAAGGCCTGGACTACCAGCACTCGTACCTGATCACCAGCAACCACCAAAGCTGGGTCGATATTCTGGTACTGCAATACGTGCTCAACCGACGTATCCAGCCGCTGAAATTCTTCCTCAAGCAGGAACTGATCTGGGTGCCGGTGATCGGTCTGGCGTGGTGGACGCTTGGCTTCCCCTTCATGAAACGCTATTCAAAAGCCTATCTGGAAAAACACCCGGAAAAGAAAGGCAAAGACCTGGAAACCACCCGCAAGACCTGCGCGAAATTCCGCGACAACCCGGTAGGCATCTTCAACTTCGTCGAAGGCACGCGGTTCACCGAAGGCAAGCACGCGCAGCAACAGTCACCGTTCAAATACCTGCTCAAACCCAAGGCCGGCGGCATTGCGTTCGTGCTGGATGCGATGGGCGAACAGCTGGAGTCGATCGTCAACGTGACCATCCACTACCCCGGCGGTCGCCCTGGCTTCTGGGATCTGCTGTGCGGCAATGTGCGAGATGTAGTGGTGCACTTCGAAGAACTGAAAATCCCTGCGCAATTCATCGGCAAGAACTACGACCAGGACGGCGAATACCGCCTGCAATTCCAGGGCTGGATCAACCAACTGTGGCAAGACAAGGATGCACTGCTCGAGCAGATGCACCGCGAGTATCCGAACCAACGCTGATCCCCCTGAGAGGGCCCCGATAGAAACTGATCGGCCGTCAGGCCGCCATCGCCAGCAGGCTGACTCCCACGGGAAAGCAAAAGCAGTCCGCTTTTAGCTTCCCACCACTCAACACAATGAGCGTTAGCTCGAGTACCGCTTTTGACGTGCCGGCCCCATCGGCAGGCTGAGTGGAGGGATTCATCCGGGGGTGGGCGCGCAGCGCCGTTTGGCGAAGCCAAACACATCGAGAGGAGGTGCAGCGAAGCAAACCGTAGGCGATGCCCCCGGATGAATCCCGTAACGAAGGAACCCCGAGCCCCAGCGAGGGGCCGAACGCCGGGGCCCAGACCTTTGGTTACTTTGGGGCGTTTGCCAAAGTGACTCGCCGTAAGGGCGAAACCATAATCCGCAACACCCGAAGAAACGGATATTCACACAACAAAAAAAAGCCCGCCGATAATCACTCATCGGCGGGCTTTTCATTGGCAGCTAGCGCTTAAATCGCACCACGCTTACGCAACAGATCCAACACCTGCTTCACACTTTCATCCAGCGACAACGACTGAGTGTCGATCACCAGATCGGCATTCAGCGGCACGTCATACGGGAAGGACTCGCCCGGAATGTTGTCGCCACCCGCAGCGTACAACCCTTGCGGATCACGCTCGGCGCACACGGCTGGCGAGGCCTGGACGTAAACCGTCAGCAGACGATCCTTGCCGATCAGATCCCTGGCCTTCTCGCGACCTTCCGCACTCGGCGCCACGAATGCCGCCAGCGTCAGCAGGCCGGCTTCGTTGAACTGACGGGCAACGTGCGCCGCACGGCTCCAATTCTCGGTGCGACCGGCGCGATCCTGCGGCAGCCCCTTGTTGAGATCGTGACGCAGATTCTGGCCATCCAGCACGAACACTGCACGACCCAGATCGAACAGTTTGCGCTCGACCGCGTACGCCAGCGTGCTCTTGCCAGCGCCGGACAGGCCGCTGAACAGCACGGTCGCCGGTTGCTGGCCGAAACGCTGGGCGCGTTCTTCCGTCGCTACATGGGCCAGCTTGCCATGGTGCGTGGCAGTGCCATGGTTCACCGGCTGGGCGACGATCATGCCGGCGCCAACGGTGCCGTTGGTCAAACGGTCAATGATGATGAACGCGCCGGTGGTGCGGTTGCTGTCGTAACCGTCGAGGGCGATCGGTGCGTCGAGCGCGATCCTGACCTTGCCGATTTCATTGAGCTGCAACGCGCTCGCCGGGCCTTCTTCGAGGGTGTTGACGTCGACCTTGTTGACGATGCTGGCGATGGAGCCCGGCACGTAACTGGTGGCGCGCTTGATGTCGTATTTCTTGCCCGGCAGCATCGGCTCTTCAGCCATCCACACCAGCATCGCTTCGAAGCTGTCGGTCACCGGCGGCACATTGTCGGCATGCACCAGCAGGTCGCCACGGGAGATGTCGATCTCGTCTTCCATGGTCAACGTTACGGCCTGACCAGGACCGGCGTGTTCCAGTTCACCCTCGAAGGTGACGATGGATTTCACACGGCTGCTCTTGCCCGACGGCAGGACCACGACTTCGTCGCCCTTGTGCACGATGCCGCTGGCGAGCGTGCCGGCGAAACCGCGGAAGTTCAGGTTCGGACGATTGACGTACTGCACCGGGAAACGCAGATCGGTGAAGTTGCGGTCGCCCGCCACTTCCACGGTCTCGAGGATCTCCATCAGCGACTGGCCGGTGTACCACGGCGAGCGCTCGGACTTGTTCACCACGTTGTCGCCCTTCAGAGCGGACATCGGCACGAAGTGCATGCTCGTCGGCTTCATCTTCAAGCCTTCGGCGAACTTGAGGTAGTCGGCCTTGATCGACTCGAACACGCCTTGGTCGAAGTCTTTCAGGTCCATCTTGTTGATGGCCACGACGATGTGCTTGATGCCCAGCAACGAGGCGATGAAGCTGTGGCGACGGGTCTGGGTCTGCACGCCGTAACGGGCGTCGACCAGGATGATCGCCAGGTCACAGGTGGACGCACCGGTGGCCATGTTGCGGGTGTACTGCTCATGGCCGGGGGTGTCGGCAATGATGAATTTGCGCTTGGCGGTGGAGAAATAGCGGTATGCGACATCGATGGTGATGCCCTGCTCGCGCTCGGCCTGCAGGCCGTCAACCAGCAATGCCAGGTCGATGTCGTCACCGGTGGTGCCGACTTTCTTCGAATCGCGGGTGATAGCTTCGAGGTGATCTTCGTAGATCATCTTAGAGTCGTGCAGCAGGCGCCCGATCAGGGTGCTCTTGCCGTCATCGACGTTACCGCAGGTCAAAAAGCGCAGCAGCTCTTTACGTTCGTGCTGGCCCAGGTAGGCGAGGATGTCCTCGCTGATCAAATCAGACTGGTGAGACATGACAACCCCTTAGAAATAACCCTGACGTTTTTTATCTTCCATCGAGCCTGCGCCATCGTGGTCGATGACCCGGCCCTGGCGCTCGGAAGTTCGCGTCAGGAGCATTTCCTGAATGATGTCCGTCAGGCTTTCGGCCTCGGACTCCACCGCGCCCGTCAACGGGTAGCAGCCAAGGGTACGGAAACGCACTTTCTTTTTGACAATGCGCGCTTTGTCTTCATCGGACAGGTGTTCGAGGATGCGCTCGTCGTCGATCATGATCAGCGTGCCGTTCTTCTCGATGACTTCGCGTTCGGCGGCGAAGTACAGCGGTACGATCGGGATGCCTTCGAGGTAGATGTACTGCCAGATGTCCAGTTCGGTCCAGTTCGACAGCGGGAACACACGAATGGATTCGCCCTTGTTGACCTTGCCGTTGTAGACGTTCCACAGCTCCGGACGCTGGTTCTTCGGGTCCCAGCGGTGTTTGCTGTCGCGGAACGAGTAGACGCGCTCCTTGGCGCGGGACTTCTCTTCATCGCGACGGGCTCCGCCGAAAGCGGCGTCGAAACCATGCTTGTCGAGTGCCTGCTTCAAGCCCTCGGTCTTCATGATGTCGGTGTGTTTGGCGCTGCCGTGGGTGAACGGGTTGATGCCCTGCGCAACACCATCCGGGTTGACGTGGGTGATCAGGTCCAGACCCAGCTCTTCGACCATCTTGTCGCGGAACTTGTACATCTCCTGGAATTTCCACTGCGTGTCGACGTGCATCACCGGAAACGGCAGTTTGCCCGGGAAGAACGCCTTGCGTGCCAGATGCAGCATCACGGCGGAGTCTTTACCGATGGAGTACAGCATCACCGGGTTGTCGAACTCGGCGGCCACCTCGCGGATGATGTGGATGCTTTCCGCCTCCAGCTGTTTCAGATGCGTCAGTTTGTCGACCATGGCTACTCACGAAAGCTTTCTTATGAACGGCCAGCGGGCCGTGTTCGAGCGGGGAATCCTAGCACAGCGCCCCTCTTCTAATCAGGGCGCGAACTAGAACGAAAGAGCATATGAATATGCCTGCCTGTTTGCGTGTTAAATGGGATTCGGGCAGTCGATGAAGATGTGTTCCAAGGCAAACCGCTTCGCCAGATAGTCGCCCAGCGCCTGCACGCCATAGCGTTCGGTAGCGTGGTGGCCGGCGGCGATGAAGCTGATGTCGTTTTCCCGGGCGCTGTGGAACGTCTGCTCGGAGGCTTCACCGCTGAGAAACAGATCGACGCCGGCTGCAATAGCGTTATCGATGTAGCCCTGCCCGCCGCCAGTGCACCAGCCAACCCGACGGATCATCGCGCTGCCCTCGATCAGCAGCGGCTCGCGACCCATGCGTTCCTGCACACGACGGGCGAAGTCGCGGGCGGTCACCGGCTCGTCCAGAGAACCGACCAGGCCGATGATCTTCAGGTTGTCCGGATCCAGCGGCCCTTCGATGGTGATGTCGAGCTGCCGGGCCAGTTGCACGTTATTGCCGACGTCCGGGTGCAGATCCAGCGGCAGGTGATACGCCAGCAGACTGATGTCGTGCTTGAGCAGGGTTTTCAGGCGCCGTTGCTTCATGCCGGTGACACACGGGCTCTCACCCTTCCAGAAATAACCGTGGTGCACCAGCACCAGATCGGCCTCGGCGTCGACGGCGGCATCGAGCAACGCCTGGCTGGCCGTGACGCCGCTGACGATGCGCATCACTTGCGGGCGGCCCTCGACCTGCAGGCCGTTGGGGCAATAATCGGCAATTTTCGCACTGCCGAGGTAACGGTCGGCTTCTTCGACCAGGGTGCTCAGGGCGACGGCCATGAAAGACTCCTAAATATCCCGTTCAGAGGCACGCGCGGCCTCGTATAATGCGCGACATTATGGGCGGTCTGACCCCGCCTGCAACTTTTCCAGGACGTGCTTAATGCTCAAGGCGCTGCGTTTTTTCGGCTGGCCGCTGTTGGCCGGCGTGCTTATCGCTCTGTTGATTATTCAGCGTTACCCGCAGTGGGTCGGGCTTCCGAGCCTCGACGTCAACCTGCATCAGGCCCCGCAGACCACCAGCACGCAGCAGGGGCCGGTGTCCTATGCCGACGCCGTGGTCATCGCCGCGCCGTCGGTGGTCAACCTCTACACCACCAAAGTCATCAACAAGCCGAGCCATCCGCTGTTCGAAGACCCGCAGTTCCGCCGTTTCTTCGGGGACAACTCGCCGAAACAGAAACGCATGGAGTCGAGCCTCGGTTCCGGCGTGATCATGAGCCCGGAAGGCTACATCCTGACCAACAACCACGTCACCACCGGCGCCGACCAGATCGTCGTGGCGCTCAAGGATGGCCGTGAAACCCTGGCCCGCGTGATCGGAAGCGACCCGGAAACCGACCTGGCGGTCCTGAAAATCGATCTGAAGAACCTGCCGGCGATCACCGTCGGTCGCTCGGACAACATCCGCATCGGCGACGTCGCACTGGCTATCGGTAACCCGTTCGGGGTTGGCCAGACCGTGACCATGGGCATCATCAGTGCCACCGGCCGCAACCAGTTGGGCCTGAACAACTACGAAGACTTCATCCAGACCGACGCGGCGATCAACCCGGGCAACTCAGGCGGCGCACTGGTGGATGCCAACGGCAACCTCACCGGGATCAACACTGCGATTTTCTCCAAGTCCGGCGGCTCGCAAGGCATCGGTTTTGCGATCCCGGTGAAACTGGCGATGGAAGTGATGAAGTCGATCATCGAGCACGGTCAGGTGATTCGTGGCTGGCTGGGGATCGAAGTACAACCGCTGACGCAGGAACTGGCGGAGTCGTTCGGTCTGTCGGGGCGTCCGGGGATTGTGGTGGCGGGGATTTTCCGCGACGGCCCGGCACAGAAGGCCGGCCTGCAACTGGGTGACGTGATTCTCAGCATCGACGGCGAACCGGCCGGCGATGGCCGCAAGTCGATGAACCAGGTAGCGCGGATCAAACCGACCGACAAGGTCACGATTCAGGTGATGCGCAACGGCAAGGAGTTGAAGCTGACCGCCGAGATTGGTCTGCGTCCGCCGCCGGCGCCAGTAAAAGAAGAAGAGTAAGTACAAAAAAAGATGGGAGCGAATTCGCTCCCATCTTTTTATCGGCAAATCAGAGGTTGCCGAGGCCGTCGATCAACGCCTGATTCTGCTCCGGCGTGCCGATCGATATCCGCAGGAACTGGGCAATCCGCTCCTGCTTGAAGTGGCGCACGATCACACCCTGCTCACGCAGTTTGGCCGCCAGCCCCGCCGCATCATGTTGCGGATGCCGGGCGAAGATGAAGTTCGCCGCTGACGGCAGCACCTCAAAGCCCTTGGCCTGCAACTGGGCAACCACCCACTCACGACTCTCGATGACCAGTGCGCAGGTCTTGTCGAAGTACTCGCGATCCTCGAACGCTGCCGCCGCGCCGACATTCGCCATGCGATCGATCGGGTAGGAGTTGAAGCTGTTCTTGACCCGCTCCAACGCCTCGATCAGGTCCGGATGCCCGACTGCCAGACCAACCCGCAGACCTGCCAGCGAACGGGATTTGGACAAGGTCTGGGTGACCAGCAGGTTCGGATAACGATCCACCAGACTGATCGCAGTTTCGCCGCCGAAGTCGATGTAGGCCTCGTCGACCACCACCACTGAATCCGGGCTGGCCTTGAGGATTTGTTCGACGGCTTCCAGCGCCAGCAGGCAACCGGTCGGCGCGTTCGGGTTGGGGAAGATGATCCCGCCGTTCGGTTTGGCGTAGTCCGCCGGGTTGATCCGGAACTGCGCGTCCAGCGGCACCGCGTCGAACTGGATGCCGTAAAGGCCACAGTAGACCGGATAGAAGCTGTAGCTGATGTCCGGGAACAGCAGCGGCTGATCGTGTTGCAGCAGACCGTGGAAGATGTGCGCCAGCACTTCATCCGAACCGTTGCCGAGGAACACCTGGTTGCTCTGCACGCCGTAGTATTTGGCGACGGCGTTTTTCAGCAGGTCGCTGTTTGGGTCCGGGTACAGGCGCAGATTGTCGTTGAGTTCGGTCTGCATCGCCGCCAGGGCTTTTGGCGACGGGCCGTACGGGTTTTCGTTGGTGTTGAGTTTGACCAGACGGGTCAGCTTCGGCTGCTCGCCCGGCACGTACGGCACCAGATCCTTGACGAACGGGCTCCAGAATTTACTCATGCTCAGTTCCCCTTCACTTCGTCTTGGATGCGGTATTCGGCGCTGCGAGCGTGGGCGCTCAGCGATTCGCCACGGGCCAGGATCGATGCAGTCTTGCCCAGTTCCGAAGCACCGGCCTCGGAGCAAAAGATGATCGACGAGCGCTTCTGGAAGTCGTACACACCCAGTGGCGAGGAGAAACGCGCGGTGCCGGACGTCGGCAACACGTGGTTCGGACCTGCGCAGTAGTCGCCCAGGGCTTCGGAGGTGTGACGGCCCATGAAGATCGCGCCGGCGTGGCGGATCTGCGGCAGCCAGGCCTGCGGATCGGCGACCGACAGTTCAAGGTGTTCCGGGGCAATGCGGTTGGCGACTTCGATGGCCTGGGCCATGTCACGCACGTGGATCAGTGCACCACGGCCATTGATCGAGGTTTCGATGATGGTCGCGCGATCCATGGTCGGCAGCAATTTGTCGATGCTGGCGGCGACCTTGTCGAGGAATTCGGCGTCCGGGCTGACCAGGATCGCCTGGGCGTCTTCGTCGTGCTCGGCCTGGGAGAACAGGTCCATGGCGATCCAGTCCGGATCGGTCTGGCCGTCGCACACCACAAGGATTTCCGACGGGCCGGCAATCATGTCGATGCCGACCTGACCGAATACGTGACGCTTGGCGGTGGCGACATAGATGTTGCCCGGACCAACGACCTTGTCCACCTGCGGCACGCTTTCAGTGCCGTAGGCCAACGCGGCAACCGCTTGGGCACCACCGATGGTGAACACCCGGTCGACACCGGCGATGCACGCCGCCGCCAGTACGAGTTCGTTGACTTCACCGCGCGGGGTCGGCACCACCATGACCACTTCGGTCACGCCGGCGACCTTGGCCGGGATCGCGTTCATCAACACTGACGACGGGTACGACGCCTTGCCGCCCGGCACGTACAGACCGGCGCGATCCAGTGGCGTGACCTTCTGACCCAACACCGTGCCGTCGGCTTCGGTGTAGCTCCAGGAATCCTGCTTCTGTTTTTCGTGATAGCTGCGCACGCGGGCGGCGGCTTTTTCCAGCGCTTCACGTTGCGGTGCGGTGATGCGGGTCAGGGCCAGTTCCAGGCGCTCGCGCGGCAGGATCAGGTCCGCCATCGAGGCGACTTCGAGGCCGTCAAACTTCTGGGTGAACTCGACCAGCGCCGCGTCACCGCGCTCGCGCACAGCCTTGATGATGTCCAGCACCCGCTGATTGACCGAGTCGTCAGACACACTTTCCCAGCTCAGCAGATGATCCAGATGATGCGCGAAATCCGGGTCAGCAGCGTTGAGTCGGCGAATTGCAGTCGGTGCGGTCATAGCGAGAGCCTCATAGGAATGGCAAAAACTCAGGCGCCCTAACTTAGCAGTCGTTTCCGCTTGGGCACCTGAGATTCTGGCTATGAGGCGGATAGACGGGCGCGACTCAAGGTCGCGCAGGTACATCAGCCGCGGTGTCGAGACTCCACTGCCTTGCGCAGGGTGTCGATCAACGCCTGGATTCGGGCGTGTTGCATTTTCATCGAAGCCTTGTTGACCACCAGACGCGAGCTGATCGTCGCGATCAGTTCCTGGGGTTCCAGGCCGTTGGCACGCAGGGTGTTGCCAGTGTCGACCACGTCGATGATCTTGTCAGCCAGACCGATCAGCGGTGCCAGTTCCATCGAGCCATAGAGCTTGATGATGTCGACCTGACGGCCCTGCTCGGCGTAGTAACGCTTGGCAACGTTGACGAATTTGGTCGCGACACGCAGGCGGCCCTTAGGCTCGACCGCACCGATCTTGCCGGCGGTCATCAGCTTGCACTGGGCAATCTGCAGGTCCAGCGGCTCGTACAGGCCCTGGCCGGTGTATTCCATCAACACGTCTTTACCGGCAACGCCGAGGTCGGCCGCGCCATGCTCGACATAGGTCGGCACGTCGGTGGCACGCACGATCAACAGGCGTACGTCTTCCTGGGTCGTGGGAATGATCAGCTTGCGGCTCTTGTCCGGATTCTCGGTCGGCACGATGCCCGCTTCGGCGAGCAGCGGCAGGGTGTCGTCAAGGATGCGGCCCTTGGACAGTGCGATGGTCAACATGGGAAACGTCAGTCCTTATCAAGGTACTCATGTCCGGTCGCAATCGGCGCCGGACATACATCGAGGGCGTTACCACCCCCGATCAAAACGAAT
This sequence comes from Pseudomonas sp. HS6, assembly GCF_023375815.1. Taxonomy (NCBI): domain Bacteria; kingdom Pseudomonadati; phylum Pseudomonadota; class Gammaproteobacteria; order Pseudomonadales; family Pseudomonadaceae; genus Pseudomonas; species Pseudomonas sp. HS6. The sequence goes on from NZ_CP067412.1 coordinate 619,808, forward strand.
TCAACGGACACTTCCCTGTGTCCAGATGCAGCGACTAGCCCGGAACGCGACGGATCTTGGCGCCCAGCATCTGCAGTTTTTCCTCGATGCACTCGTAACCACGGTCGATGTGGTAGATGCGGTCGATCAGGGTATCGCCTTCAGCCATCAGAGCCGAAATCACCAGGCTGGCAGAAGCCCGCAGGTCGGTTGCCATCACTGGCGCGCCCTTGAGGATTTCAGTGCCGGTCACGATGGCCGTGTTGCCTTCGACCTGGATCTTGGCACCCATGCGGTGCAGTTCGTACACGTGCATGAAGCGGTTTTCGAAGATCGTCTCGATCACTGCACCGGTGCCTTCGGCAATGGCGTTGAGCGAGATGAACTGCGCCTGCATGTCGGTCGGGAACGCCGGGTACGGCGCAGTGCGCACGTTGACCGCTTTCGGGCGCTTGCCGTGCATGTTCAGCTCGATCCAGTCTTCACCGGTGGTGACTTCTGCACCGGCTTCACGGAGTTTTTCCAGAACGGCTTCGAGAATGGTCGGATCGGTGTCCTTGACCTTCACGCGGCCACCGGTCACCGCGGCGGCTACCAGATAGGTACCGGTTTCGATACGGTCAGGCATGACCTTGTAGAAGGCAGAACCCAGACGCTCGACGCCATCGATGGTGATGGTGTCGGTACCAGCGCCGGAGACCTTGGCGCCCATGGCGTTCAGGAAGTTCGCCAGGTCAACGACTTCAGGCTCGCGGGCAGCGTTCTGCAGCACGCTGCGGCCCTTGGCCAGAGCAGCAGCCATCATGATGTTCTCGGTACCGGTCACGCTGACGGTATCGAAGAAGAAGTGTGCACCACGCAGGCCGCCTTCAGGCGCCTTGGCCTTGATGTAGCCGCCTTCGACGTCAATGACCGCACCCATGGCTTCCAGGCCACGGATGTGCAGGTCGACCGGACGCGAGCCAATCGCGCAACCGCCAGGCAGAGCCACTTCGGCTTCACCAAAACGGGCAACCATCGGGCCCAGCACCAGGATCGAAGCACGCATGGTTTTCACCAGTTCGTACGGGGCGATCAGGGTCTTGATGGTGCGCGGGTCGATTTCGACGCTGAGCTTCTCGTCGATCACCGGCTCGATGCCCATGCGACCGAACAGCTCGATCATGGTGGTGATGTCGTGCAAGTGCGGCAGGTTGCCGACGGTGACCGGGCCATCGCACAGCAAGGTGGCCGCCAGGATCGGCAGGGCGGAGTTCTTCGCCCCGGAGATGCGGATCTCGCCATCAAGACGAGCGCCACCAGTAATAATCAATTTATCCATAACAATCTCGACGCCCTAGGGCTCAGGTGCGCTCGGCCCAGGCCGCGCTGCTGAAAAATTTCATAGTGACCGCGTGGATGCTGCCATCGGCGATCCATGGGTTCAAATGGGCATAGATGCTTTGCTGACGCTTGACCGGGCTCAACGCCGCCAGTTCATCGCTAATCACGTTCAGCTGAAAGTTGCAGCCTTCGCCTTCAACTTCCACCCGGGTTCCGGGCAGATTTGCTTCAAGGAAGCTCTTCACTTCTACGGCCTGCATGCTCAACCTCAATCGGCGCCCTGTGCGCACGGGTCGGACATCATACAAAAAAGCCCCGCGCCTGCGAACCCCGCTGCGCAGGACTCTGACGGGGGGCTTCTTTACAGATGCGGGTTCAGGGTTGCGCCAACAGCTCGGTCAGCTCGCTGACCTGAGCAATTTCACGCATGTCTTCGGGCATCCCGCGGATGCTGACGGCCTTGCCGGCGGCTTTCGCATCGCGAATGAAGCACAGCAGCAACGACAGGCCGACGCTGCTGGACTTTTCCACCGCCGAGCAATCGATCACCAATGCCGGGGCATTGCACGACTTGATCAGCGCCCGCCCCTGCTCCCGAAGACCGGGACCTGTGCGGTAATCCAGCACACCCGTGAGCTGCAGCTCACTGGCCGCGTCCAGACGAACGGCCGACTCGGTCATTGGGCAGGCTTTCCGTTCTGTTCGGACGACTGCTTCGCCTTGGCCACTTCCCCGGCCCAACCGTTGATGGTCTTGTCCAGGTCGTTGCCGTTACGCTGCATCGCATCGGCGAATTGATCGCGGAACAGCTTTCCGATGTTGATGCCGTTGATGATCACGTTGCGCAGTTTCCACTCGCCATTGATCTTCTCGAGCGTGTACGACACCGGGTAGATCGCGCCGTTGCTGCCCTTGACGGTCATGCCGACGCTGGTGCGATCGCCCGATTCGTCCTTGGCCGGGTCAACGGTGATGCCCTGGTTGTTATATTCGAGCAAGGCGTTGCCATAGAACTGGAACAGGCCTTTCTTGAAGTTTTCCTCGAAGGTCTTCATCTGCGCCGGTGTAGCCTTGCGCGAATACTTGACCGTCATGATGCTCTTGGAAATGCCCTCGGCATCCACAACCGGTCCGACGATGCTGTTCAGCGCCGCGTAGAAGTCGTTCGGATCCTGCTTGTACTTCTCTTTATTGGCGGCCAGATCGGCCAACATCCGTTTGGTGGTGTCCTGAACCAGGTCGTGCGCCGAAGGCGCCGCCACGGCGTTAGCCACCAGCGGCAGTGCCGCCAGCAACACCAACAGGCCACGTCGCAAGGTAGAGATCATTCAAAAGCTCCTCATTTGGCGTCTTTGCTAACGGTATTGAGCAGGAATTTACCGATCAGGTCTTCCAGTACCAGTGACGACTGCGTGTCGTGGATGGTTCCACCATCCTTGAGGCGGGTTTCTTCCCCGCCCACGCTGATACCGATGTACTTCTCGCCCAACAGGCCAGCGGTGAGGATAGACGCTGTGGAGTCGGTCGGCAGGTTGTCGACCTTCTTGTCCACCAGCAAAGTTACCCGACCGGTGAAGCTGTCGCGGTCCAGATCGATCGCCGTGACCTTGCCGATGGTCACACCGGCCATGGTCACTTTGGCTCTGACCGTCAAACCGGCGATATTGTCGAAGTACGCGTAAAGTTTATAGCTGTCGGTGGCGGACGTCGGAGACAGGCCACTGACCCGCAGGGCCAGCAGCAACAAGGCCAGGATCCCTGCCAGCAGGAACAGGCCGACACCGATTTCCAGGGTGCGGTTTTGCATCAGAAATCTCCAAACATCAAAGCGGTCAGAATAAAGTCCAGGCCGAGTACTGCCAGCGAGGCAAACACTACGGTCTTGGTGGTGGCACGACTGATCCCCTCGGAAGTGGGCTCACAGTCATAGCCTTGGAATACGGCGATCCAGGTCACGACAAAGGCGAAAACAATACTTTTGATCACGCCATTGAGCACATCGCTGGAGAAATTCACGCTGTTCTGCATGTTTGCCCAGTAGGAGCCTTCATAGACGCCCAGCCAGTCGACCGCGACCCAGGAACCGCCCCAGATGCCGACCACGCTGAAGATCATCGCCAGCACCGGCAGGGAAATGAACCCGGCCCACAGGCGCGGAGCAATGATGTACTTGAGCGGGTCCACACCGATCATTTCCAGGCTGGACAATTGCTCGGTGGACTTCATATTGCCGATTTCCGCCGTCAGCGCCGAACCGGCACGACCGGCGAACAGCAGCGCCGTCACCACCGGACCCAGTTCACGCAGGAGGGTCAAGGCAACCATCTGCCCCACCGCCTGTTCCGAACCATAGCTCGACAGAATACTGAAGCCTTGCAGCGCCAGGACCATGCCGATGAAAATCCCGGAAACCACGATGATCACCAGCGACATGACGCCGACTGAATGCAACTGTTTGACCAGCAGGCCGAAACCGCCGCTGATACCACCCCGGCCCAGCAGGGCGTGGAACAGGAACAGGGTCGCCCGACCGAATACCGCGACAGCGTCGATGGCTGACTCGCCGAACTGACGCACGCGTTCTATTAATGAAATTCTGCGCATCAACGCTTCCCCAGAAGATCTGCGCGGTAATCCGTCGCTGGAAAGTGATACGGAACCGGGCCATCGGGGTTGCCGGTCATGAACTGACGGATACGCGGCTCATCCGAGTTCATCAACTCGTCCGGCGTGCCCTGCCCCAACACCTGCCCATCACCTACGACATAGATGTAGTCGGCGATGCTCGCGGTTTCCGCCAGATCGTGGGAAACCACGATGCTGGTGATCCCCAGCGCGTCGTTGAGCAGGCGGATCAGGCGCACCAGAACGCCCATGGCAATCGGGTCCTGGCCGACGAACGGTTCGTCGTACATGAGGATCTGTGGATCAAGCGCAATCGCCCGGGCCAGCGCCACGCGACGTTTCATGCCACCGGACAGCTCATCGGGCATCAATTCGATGGCGCCGCGCAGCCCCACAGCCTGCAATTTGAGCAGGACGATGTCGCGGATCATCTCCTCCGGTAATTCGGTGTGAACGCGCAGGGGAAAGGCGACGTTCTCGAACACATCGAGATCGGTGAACAGCGCGCCGCTCTGAAACAGCACCCCCATGTGCTTGCGTGCATCGAACAGATCGCTGCGCGAAAGCTTCGGCAGGTTCTGGCCATTGACCCAGACCTCGCCCTGCGAAGGCCGCAACTGGGCGCCCATCAAACGCAACAGCGTGGTCTTGCCACACCCGGAAGGCCCCATGATGCCGGTGACCTTGCCGCGCGGGATGCGGATATCGACGTTATTGAAAATGCTCCGCGCACCGCGCTTGAAGGAGACTCCCTTCAGCTCGACCGCGTAGGCGTTATCGGCACTCATCTAAACTCCTTGCGATGCAGCCTCTCACTCGGACGCCTGGCTTTCTGGAGAAAGCCCCTACATCCCGGGCAGGCCGAACTGGCGGCGAACTATATCACTGCAAAGGCCAAGCGCCCAAGGCCTCTCCCCGGCTGCGTTCAGCGATATGACAGGCCTTGGGCTTCTATTAGAGGGTTTTAGTAACGCGGAATGACAAAGCACGACGAACTTGCGTGAGGCTTTTCAACATAACCGCTATAATCGCCGCCTTTTCATCGGGCTATACGATTTCTGACATGAGCCAAACCAGCGACCTGATTCAATCGGCACAACGCACCATCCGCCTCGAAGTGGAAGCCGTACAAGGCTTGTTACCCCATATCGACGCCGATTTCGTACGCGCTTGCGAGATGATTCTGGCCAGCAAGGGCCGTGTAGTCGTCGTCGGCATGGGCAAGTCCGGGCACATCGGCAACAAGATTGCCGCGACCCTGGCCAGCACCGGCACCCCGGCATTTTTCGTGCACCCGGCCGAGGCCAGCCACGGCGATATGGGCATGATCACCCGTGACGATGTGATCCTGGCCCTGTCGAACTCAGGCTCCACCAACGAAATTGTTACCCTGCTGCCACTGATCAAGCGCCTGGGCATCCAGCTGATCAGCGTGACCGGCAACCCGCAATCGCCTCTGGCCAAAGCGGCCGAGGTCAATCTTAACGTTCACGTCGAGCACGAAGCCTGCCCGCTGAACCTGGCACCGACCTCCTCGACCACTGCCGCTTTGGTCATGGGCGACGCCCTGGCCGTGGCGTTGCTGGAAGCACGGGGCTTCACCGCTGAAGATTTCGCCTTTTCCCACCCGGGTGGCGCACTGGGCCGACGCCTGCTGCTGAAAGTGGAAAACGTCATGCACGCCGGTCAGGAGTTGCCGCAGGTACAACGCGGCACCCTGCTCAAGGACGCATTGATGGAAATGACCCGCAAAGGTCTGGGCATGACCGTCATTCTTGAAGCCGACGGCAAACTCGCCGGGATCTTCACTGACGGTGACCTGCGCCGCACGCTGGACCGCAGCATTGATATACGCAGCGCCACCATCGACCAGGTGATGACCGTGCACGGCAAGACCGCCCGCGCCGAAATGCTCGCCGCCGAGGCCCTGAAAATCATGGAAGACCATCGAATCAACGCGCTTGTCGTCGTGGATGAGGACGATCGCCCGATCGGCGCCTTCAACCTCTCCGACCTGCTGCGCGCAGGAGTGATGTAAATGAGCACCGATCTGCTGCAACGCGGCAAAGCCATCAAGCTGGCGGTTTTCGACGTCGACGGCGTCCTAACCGACGGGCGCCTGTACTTCCTTGAAGACGGCAGCGAGTTCAAGACCTTCAATACGCTCGACGGCCAGGGCATCAAGATGTTGATGAACGCCGGCGTACAGACCGCCATCATCAGTGGTCGCAAGACCCCGGTGGTCGAGCGCCGGGCGAAAAACCTCGGCATCCCGCACCTGTTTCAGGGTCGCGAAGACAAACTCGTCGTCCTCGACGGTCTTCTCGAGCAACTGGGCCTAAGCTATGAACAGGTCGCCTATCTCGGCGACGATCTGCCCGACCTGCCGGTGATTCGCCGGGTAGGGCTGGGGATGGCGGTGGCTAACGCTGCCGCTTTTGTGCGCGAGCACGCCCATGGCGTCACTCAGGCCCGTGGTGGCGAGGGTGCCGCCCGTGAATTCTGCGAACTGATCCTGCGCGCCCAGGGCAGCCTCGATGCCGCCAATAACGCGTATTTGTGAGTCAAACCATGTTTAGCAAAAAGTTTCGCAACATACTGCTGTTCGGTTGCATCGCGGCCATCTTCGGCGCGGTCGGCTACTGGAACATCAGCCCGGAACGCTTCCTCGACAAGCCGCCTGTCTCGGCAGAAGAGAGCCCGATCGACTGGTATGCGACCAACACCCACACCTTGCAGTACCTGGAAGACGGCAAGGTGCAGTACGAAATGACTTCCGACAAGGCCGAGCACGTCAAGGCGACCGACATTACACTGGTCACCAAGCCCGACCTGAACATGTATCGCGGCACCGACTTCCCGTGGCACGTGACCAGCGAACGCGGTGAAGTGAATTCCGGCGGCACCGAAGTCGAATTGATCGACTCGGTTCGCGTCAAGCGCACCGATGAAAAGAACCGCGACACCCTGATCACCAGCACACGCATGACCGTGTTTCCGCAGCAGCAATATGCGCAGACCGAGCAACCCGTTAGAATCGACGGCGCTGGCGGCATATCGACCGGCGTGGGAATGAAAGCGTATTTGAAGGAAAGCAGGATACACCTGCTATCGAACGTAAGAGGACAGTATGAGGCTCGTTAAAACCCTCCCTATTTTGCTCAGTCTGGGCGCAGCACTGGGAAGCGTGAGCGCCTGGGCTCTGCCGAACGATAGTCAGCAACCTATCCGCATCCAGGCTGACGATGCTCAGCTCGATGACAAGAATGGCGTCGCGACCTACAAGGGCGATGTGATCATCACCCAAGGCTCGATGATCGTTAAAGGCAACACCGTGACCATGACCCGCGCGCCCAACGGCGATATCGACGTCGTGACTTCGGTGGGCAATCTGGCCTACTTCGAGCAATTGCAGACCCAGGGCGACGCCAAGCCGGTTCAAGGCTACGGCGTGACCATTCAGTACCATGCGCAGCAAAACCGCGTTGTACTGATCGACAAGGCCAAGGTCATCGACAAGGACAACAACGTCACTCAAGGCGAGAAAATCGTCTATGACACGGTGAAAAAACTGGCCAGCGCCGGTCGCGCCACCGGCAACAAGGTCACCGAAGCGCGCCCGCGCATCGACATGGTGATCCAGCCGAAGAAGAAAACCGACGAGAAAACCCAGTAATGGCAACTCTGAAAGCTCAGCACCTGGCCAAGGCCTATAAAAGCCGCCAGGTCGTGCGCGATGTCAGCCTGTCGATCGACAGCGGGCAGATCGTCGGCCTGCTCGGCCCCAATGGCGCCGGCAAGACCACCTGCTTCTACATGATCGTCGGCCTGGTACAGGCCGATCAGGGTCGCGTGCTGATCGACGACCTGGACGTCAGCCATCAGCCAATGCACGGCCGCGCCAAGGCCGGTATCGGGTATCTGCCCCAGGAAGCGTCGATCTTCCGCAAACTGTCGGTGGCCGACAACATCATGGCCATCCTCGAGACCCGTCAGGAGCTCGACAAGGCCGGCCGTCGCAAGGAGCTGGAAAGCCTGCTGCAGGAGTTCCACATCAGCCACATCCGCGACAACCTCGGCATGAGCCTGTCCGGTGGTGAACGTCGCCGAGTGGAAATCGCCCGCGCACTGGCCACTGCACCGAAATTCATCCTGCTCGACGAACCGTTCGCCGGTGTCGACCCGATTTCCGTGGGCGACATCAAGCAGATCATTCACCACCTCAAGGCCAAGGGCATCGGTGTACTGATCACCGACCACAACGTCCGCGAGACGCTGGATATCTGTGAAACGGCCTACATCGTTAATGATGGCCAACTGATCGCCGAAGGCGACTCCGCGACCATCCTCGCCAATGATCTGGTGAAGGAAGTGTATCTGGGTCACGAGTTCCGCCTGTAAGCGCGACAGCATTCGACCAGCCGTCCGGGTGCTGTAACGTTGAAGCGCACTTTTATACGCTTTTATTGTTACAGCGCTCTAGGCAAACACGACAGTTTCAGGCATATAATTTGCTTAAGTTTGGCGCTCCGGCGCCCTGTAGTGGATGGCGCATAGCGCCGGCGAATAAGGTGTTAAGCCCCTGCCATGAAACCATCGCTAGTCTTGAGAATGGGCCAGCAGCTGACGATGACACCGCAGCTGCAACAGGCCATCCGCCTGCTCCAATTGTCGACCCTGGATCTGCAACAGGAAATCCAGGAGGCTCTGGAATCCAATCCGATGCTCGAACGTCAGGAAGACGGCGACGACTTCGACAACTCCGATCCCATGGCCGACAACGCCGAACAGAAGCCCAACACCGAGATCCAGGAACCCTCCTATCAGGAGACCGCACCGACGGTCGATAATCTTGAAGAAGGCGAATGGAACGAGCGAATCCCCAACGAACTGCCGGTGGACACTGCTTGGGAAGACGTCTACCAGACCAGTGCCAGTAGCCTGCCGAGCAGCGATGACGACGAGTGGGACTTCACCACCCGTACCTCCGCCGGCGAGAGCCTGCAAAGCCACCTGCTGTGGCAGTTGAACCTGGCGCCGATGTCCGACACCGATCGCCTGATCGCCGTCACCCTGATCGACTGCATCAACAATCAGGGCTACCTCGACGAAACCCTCGAAGAAATCCTCGACGCCTTCGATCCGGAGCTCGACATCGAGCTGGACGAGATCGAAGCCGTCCTGCACCGCATCCAGCAATTCGAACCTGCCGGCATTGGCGCACGCAACCTGGGCGAATGCCTGCTGCTGCAATTGCGCCAGCTATCGGCCAAGACTCCTTGGCTCGCGGAGGCCAAGCGTCTGGTCACCGATTACATCGACCTGCTTGGCAGCCGCGACTACAGCCAGCTGATGCGCCGCATGAAGCTCAAGGAAGATGAACTGCGCCAGGTCATCGAACTGGTACAGAGCCTCAACCCGCGCCCAGGCTCGCAAATCGAATCCACCGAAGCCGAATACGTGGTGCCTGACGTCATCGTGCGCAAGGACAACGAACGCTGGCTGGTTGAGCTGAACCAGGAATCGGTGCCACGCCTGCGAGTCAACGCTCAGTACGCCGGTTTCGTCCGTCGCGCCGACACCAGCGCCGACAACACCTTCATGCGCAATCAATTGCAGGAAGCCCGCTGGTTCATCAAGAGCCTGCAGAGCCGCAACGAAACCCTGATGAAAGTGGCCACCCAGATCGTCGAGCATCAACGCGGCTTTCTTGAATACGGCGACGAAGCCATGAAGCCGCTGGTACTGCATGACATCGCTGAAGCGGTGGGCATGCACGAGTCGACCATTTCCCGGGTCACCACGCAGAAATTCATGCATACCCCCCGGGGCATTTATGAACTGAAATACTTTTTCTCCAGCCACGTCAGCACCTCCGAAGGCGGTGAATGCTCGTCCACGGCGATTCGCGCGATCATCAAAAAACTGGTTGCCGCGGAAAATCAGAAAAAGCCGTTGAGTGACAGCAAGATCGCTGGTTTACTGGAGGCACAAGGCATTCAGGTGGCTCGCCGCACCGTCGCCAAGTACCGCGAATCCCTCGGGATCGCGCCTTCGAGCGAACGCAAGCGGTTGATGTAAGCCACGTTACAGCGTTCCAGTGGCAGGCTCTTCGGCCTGCCGCTTTATGCACTGGCAACGAAGGAGAAGCTGTATGCAAGTCAACATCAGTGGACACCAACTGGAAGTTACCCAACCTCTCCGTGAGTACGTTGAGCAAAAGCTCAAGAGGCTTGAGGGCCATTTCGACAAGATCACCAACGTGCAAGTCACGATGTGCGTCGAGAAGCTGAAGCAGAAAATCGAAGCCACGCTGCATATTCCCGGTAACGAGGTCGTCGCAAACGCGGAACATACAGATATGTACGCTGCGATCGACGCGCTGACCGACAAGCTTGATAAACAACTCAAAAAGCATAAGGAAAAGACCCAGAGCCTGCTTCAGGGCGCTACCGGTCGATAACCCCCACCCCCATGATCCGACTTGAAAGCATCCTGACCCCCGGCCGTTCCCTCGTGAACGTGCCGGGCGGCAGCAAAAAGAAAGCCCTCGAACAAATTGCCAACCTGATCGCCCGGGAAGTACCGGATCTGGAGATGCAAGATGTCTTCGAGGCGCTGATTGCCCGTGAAAAACTCGGCTCGACCGGTTTTGGCAACGGCATCGCCATTCCCCACTGCCGCCTCAAGGGCTGTGAGTCGCCCATCAGCGCCTTGATGCACCTTGAAGCGCCCATCGATTTCGACGCCATCGATGGTGCACCGGTCGACCTGCTGTTTGTGCTGCTGGTCCCCGAAGCCGCCACCGATGCGCACCTGGAACTGCTGCGCCAGATCGCCAGCATGCTCGACCGCAAGGAAGTACGCGAAAAACTGCGTCGCGCTACCACCAACGAAGCCTTGTATCAGGTTGTCCTGGACGAGCAAAACGGGCACTAAACATGCGCTTGATCATTGTCAGTGGCCGCTCCGGCTCGGGTAAAAGTACCGCCCTGGATGTCCTCGAGGACAACGGCTACTACTGCATCGACAATTTGCCTGCCGGCCTGCTGCCGGAACTGGCGGAACGCGCACTGATTCATACGGAACTGTCTCAGCCACTGGTCGCGGTATCGATCGATGCGCGCAATCTGCCAAGCCATCTATCGCGCTTTCCGGAGTTGCTTGAGGAGGTCCGCAGCCGGCACATCCAGTGCGACGTCCTGTATCTGGATGCCGATGAAGAAACCCTGCTCAAGCGCTTCTCGGAAACCCGTCGTCGCCACCCTCTTAGCAGCGCAAATCGTTCGCTGGCCGAAGCCATCAATGATGAAACTGCCCTGCTGGGGCCGATCGCCGATCTGGCCGACCTGAAGGTCAACACCACCAATCTGAACCTGTACCAGTTGCGCGACACCATCAAGCTGCGGCTGCTGAACCAGCCGGAGCCAGGCACTGCGTTTCTGGTGGAGTCGTTCGGTTTCAAACGCGGCATGCCGGTGGATGCGGATCTGGTGTTCGATGTACGCTGCCTGCCCAACCCGTACTGGAAACCGGAACTACGAGCACAATCCGGGCTCGATGAGCCGGTAGCCGAGTACCTGGCGGCACAACCGGAAGTCGAAGAGATGTTCCAGGACATCTATGCGTATCTGTTCAAATGGCTGCCGCGCTTCGCTGCAAGCAATCGCGCCTACGTCACCATTGCCATTGGCTGCACCGGCGGGCATCACCGTTCCGTCTACCTGACTGAACGCCTGGGTCAGGCCCTGCAGAAAACCCTGAAGAACGTCCAGGTTCGCCACCGCGACCTCAGCTAAAGGATTCACACCGCGATGCCTGCTCTGGAAATCGAAATCATCAACAAGCTGGGCCTGCATGCCCGGGCGTCGGCAAAGTTCGTTGGCGTGGCGGGTCAGTATCCCGACTGCACGATCAGAGTGGGTCGCACCCCGGAAACCACGGTAGATGGCAAAAGCATCATGGCGATGATGATGCTCGCCGCCGGCAAGGGCACCAAAATTTTTCTGAGCACCGAAGGGCATCAGGAACAGGAAGCCCTGGATGCCTTGGTGGCACTGATCAACAACTACTTCGACGAAGGCGGTTGAAAGCCTTTAGTGGCGAGGGAGCAAGCCTCCCTCACCCCTCTCATCCCAACGCCGTGTCCATCACCATCATCAGGCAGAACCCGATCAACAATCCCAGGCTCGCCAGTTTGTCGTGACCATTGCGTCGCGATTCCGGGATCACTTCGTGGGTCACCACCAGCAACATCGCCCCGGCCGCCAACGCCAATCCGAGGGGCAACAGTAACTCCGCCAGGCTGACCAGCCACGCACACAGCAGTGCAAACACCGGTTCGACCAGCCCCGATGCCGCCCCGATCAGAAACGCCTTGACCCGCGACATCCCCGCCCCAGCCAACACCAGCGCAATCACCAACCCTTCCGGCACATCCTGCAAGGCGATGCCCATCGCCAGGCTGTCAGCGTCCGGCATGCCGCCGCCAGCGGAGACGCCGACGGCCATCCCTTCCGGAATGTTATGGGCAATGATGGCAAACACGAACAGCCAGATCCGCGGGGGAATCACTGGGTGCTCGGCGGTGCCGATCAGCATTTCCGGTGAAGCGCCGGACACCTTGCGATCCACCAGATACAGACCGAAAGCACCGAGCATGATGCCGAAACAGATCAGACCACTGGCGCCCCAAGGGCTCAGGCCAAGGCTCTCGGCGGCGGCAATCCCCGGCACGATCAACGAAAACGCGGTCGCCGCCAGCATCACCCCTGCGCCGAACCCCAACAGCGTATCGCCCAGCGCCTGAGGCATGTTGCGGATAACCAGCACCGGAACGGCACCAAGCGCCGTCCCGAGAGCGCAGATCGCACCGCCCTGCAATGCCCGAGACAGTTTCGGCTCCAGGTTCAGCCATTCGAGCCCGTGAGCCACCAGCAAGGTCATGCCCGCTAACAGCAGCAGCGACCCGAACGCGTAACGAAACATACGCCCACTTCCGATCGCCAGTGTTTCAGTGCCCATAGTCAGCCTTGGATTGTTTTTATAGGAGACTTAAACCAGTGCAGCCTGATAACGCGCAGCGACTTCAGGCCAATTGATCACGTTGTAGAACGCGCTGATGTATTCCGGGCGACGGTTCTGATAACGCAGGTAATAGGCGTGCTCCCACACGTCGAGTCCGAGGATCGGCGTATTGCCGTCCATCAGCGGGCTGTCCTGGTTGCCGCTGCTTTCCACCACCAGTTTCTTGTCCGGGGTCACGCTGAGCCAGGCCCAGCCGCTGCCGAAACGCGTCAGCGCGGCTTTGGTGAAAGCGTCCTTGAAGCTGTCGAGACCGCCCAACTGCTCATCGATCGCCCTGGCCAGCGCGCCGTCCGGCTTGCCGCCACCGCCGGGCACCATCACTTCCCAAAACAGCGAGTGGTTGGCATGCCCGCCGCCCTGATTGATCACCGCCGCACGCAGTTTTTCCGGCAGTTGCTGGACGCTGGCCACCAGTTTTTCCACCGGCCATTCGGCGTACTCCGTGCCCTCGACGGCGGCGTTCAGGTTGTTGATGTAGGTCTGGTGATGCTTGGTGTAGTGAATCTCCATGGTCTGCGCATCGATGTGCGGTTCCAGTGCGTCGTAGGCGTAAGGCAAGGCTGGCAGGGTAAAAGCCATTTCAGTGGACTCCATGGTGATGTTGGGCAGGCACGCGACGCGCATTGCCGGTATCCGGGTGTAGCAAGCGCTGCGTGCGCGGGTATTCGCCGTGTTCGCTGATGAAATTGAGCAGCTCGACATAGGTCTTGCTGCTCTGGCGCAGCGCTGCTTCGCGCAGGGCCGGGCGCAGACGCTCGTCCTGCATGGTCTGCAACAGGCGCTGGTGGATCGCGCACAGATATTCGGCGCTCTCCTCCGGCTGATTCAGGCGCAGATGCAGATCGGCCAGGTTGTGATGGGAAATGACGCAGGCCGCCACCGCTTCGTCGGCATCGGCCCAGCGCTCGAACAGCACTTGAGCCAGAGCCAGCGCTTGCAGATAGGCCTCACGGGCGTCGATCAGCTCGCCCAGCATGAAGCAGCGATTGGCCCGTTCGATCGTGCGTTTCCAGTGCTCCATGATGAGTCTCCAAAGCGGTTGCAGTGTTTACACGCCGCCGGCGGTGAGTTTCTCGGGATTGAGCAACTCTTCCAGCTGGCTGCGCGACAGGTCGGTGTGTTCCAGCGCGACGTCAATCACCGGACGGCCCTGTTTGTAGGCCTGCTTGGCGATTTCGGCGGCTTTCTGGTAACCGATAATCGGGTTGAGTGCGGTGACCAGAATCGGGTTGCGTGACAGCGCTTCCTTGAGGCGCGTCTCGTTGACCTTGAAGCTGGCAATCGCCTTGTCACCCAGCAGACGGCTGGAGTTGGCCAGCAACTCAATGCTGCTCAACAGGTTCTGGGCGATGATCGGCAGCATCACGTTCAGTTCGAAATTGCCCGACTGCCCGGCGATGGTGATTACCGAGTCATTGCCGATCACTTGCGCGGCAACCATGGCGGTGGCTTCCGGAATCACCGGATTGACCTTGCCCGGCATGATCGACGAGCCAGGCTGCAGACCTTCCAGCTCGATTTCACCGAGGCCGGCGAGCGGGCCGGAGTTCATCCAGCGCAGGTCGTTGGCGATTTTCATCAGCGATACCGCGGTAGCCTTGAGTTGACCCGACACGGCCACGGCGGTGTCCTGCGAGCCAATCAGGGCGAACAGATCCTTGCCCGGGGTGAATTGCACATTGGTCAGTTGGCTAAGTTGACGGCTGAAACGCGCAGCGAATTCCGGATGCGCATTGATCCCGGTGCCGACCGCCGTGCCACCCTGAGCCAAGGATTGCAGGCTTGGCAGCAAGTCCTGCAGGTGACCGATGTTGGCCTTGAGCTGCTGCGCCCAACCGTTGAGCACCTGACTCATGCGCACCGGCATGGCGTCCATCAAGTGGGTGCGGCCGGTTTTGACGTGGTGATGAACCTGCTCGGCCTTGCGTTCGATGACTTGCACCAGATGCAACAGCGCCGGCAGCAATTGTTCGTGCAGGGCCAACGCCGCGCTGACGTGGATGGTGGTCGGGATGATGTCGTTGCTGCTCTGACCACAGTTGACGTGATCGTTGGCATTCACCGGCTCGTCGAGCAGGCGGCTGGCCAGCGTGGCGATCACTTCGTTGGCGTTCATGTTGGAGCTGGTGCCAGAGCCGGTCTGGAAGATATCCACCGGGAAATGCTGCATGAAGTCACCCTCAAGCAGACCTTGGGCCGCGTCGCTGATGGCTTTGCCTTGCGCTGCGCTGATCTGGTTGAGTTCGACGTTCGCGCGAGCGGCGGCCGCTTTGGCCAGGATCAGAGCGCGAATGAACTGGGTCGGCATCGGTTTGCCGCTGATCGGGAAGTTATCCACTGCGCGCTGGGTCTGCGCGCCGTAGAGAGCGTCCACCGGCACCTGCAATTCGCCCATGCTGTCGCGCTCAATACGTGTCTTGGTCATCGGTAAATCCTTGGACTAATTCAATGAGAGGAATCGAGGGTTGCAACTCGCAGGTGGCGAGCTGCCAGGTGTAGCTTTGCCAGCGTTTGAGCCGGCATTTGCACAGCGACAGGCGCTCCATTTCACGCAATGGGCGCCAAGCTTGGTCGAGACAGAGACTGCGCCAATGCCACGGCAATGCGATGTCGGAGGCCGTGTCGAGCAGCAGACGGAAAGAGGTTTCAGCGACGGTCCAGGGCGAGGTCGCCGTGCAGCAGGCCAGATACCGGCCTTCGGCCAGGTAGTGTTCGATCAGACGCGGCTCGTCGGGATCCATGGCGCAACGGATCTGGCGACTCATCCAGCGCCAGCTTTCGAGGTACGGCTGCTCGTGCAAGGCAGAACTCATGATCCTGGGCTCATTCGATAATGAGATTTATTATTAGATGATAATGAGAACCAAAACAAGAGCAGCTTTTTAGCTGGCCTGATCAGTCCCAAAAATTTGCGAACACAAAAAAAGGCGCGCCACCCAATCGGATGGCGCGCCTCTTGTGTGCCTGCCTGGGCTTAACTGCCCGCGACGGTCATCTTCTCGATTAACACCGAACCGGTGCGAATGTTGCTGCGCAGCTCCAGATCGTTACCGACCGCGACGATCTGCTTGAACATGTCACGCATGTTGCCGGCGATGGTCACTTCCTGCACCGCGAACTGGATTTCACCGTTTTCGACCCAAAAACCCGCCGCACCGCGCGAGTAATCGCCGGTGACCATGTTCAAGCCATGGCCCATCAGTTCGGTGACCAGCAACCCACGCCCCATGCGCCGCAGCAATGCAGCCTGGTCTTCATCGCCATGGGTGACGAACAGGTTATGCACACCGCCCGCGTTGGCGGTGCTAGGCATGCCCAGCTTGCGACCGGAATAAGTGCCGAGGATGTACGACACCAGCTCGCCTTTTTCGACGAACGGTTTTGCATAGGTCGCCAGACCGTCACCGTCGTACGACGCACTGCCCATGGCACGCATCAGGTGCGGACGCTCGTCGATGGTCAGCCATTCAGGAAACAGCTTCTGCCCCAGTGTCCCTTCAAGGAAGGACGATTTGCGGTACAGACTGCCCCCCGAAATTGCCCCCAGGAAACTGCCGAACAATCCACCGGCCAGCTCTGCAGAAAACAGCACCGGCACTTCGCAGGTCGGCACCGGGCGCGCACCCAGACGGCTCGCCGCTCGTTGTGCCGCACGCTGGCCAATGCTCACCGGGTCGGCCAGCAAACTGCCCTGGCGGTTCACGTCGTACCAGTAATCACGCTGCATCTGGCCATCGGCCTCGGCGATCATCACGCAGCTCAGGCTGTGTCGAGTCGAGGCGTAACCGCCGATGAAGCCGTGACTGTTGCCATACACTCGGCAGCCCTGATGGGTGCTGAGGGTGGTGCCATCAGCATTCTTGATCCGCGCATCGGCGTCGAACGCAGCGGCTTCACAGAGCAATGCCTTCTCGATGGCTTGTTCCGGGGTGATGTCCCATTGGTGGAACAGATCGAAATCCTGAATATCCCTGGCCATCAGCGCGGCATCGGCCAGCCCCGAGGCTTCGTCTTCCGAAGTGTGCTTGGCAATCGCCAGCGCCGCAGCAACCGTCTCACGAATCGCATCCGGCCCGGTGGCGGACGTGCTGGCAGAGCCCTTGCGCTGGCCGACATACAGCGTGATGCCGAAGCCCTGATCACGGTTGAATTCGACCGTTTCGACTTCACGTTGACGCACCGAGGTCGACAAGCCCTGCTCCAGCGACACCGCTACTTCACAGGCACTGGCACCCTGACGCTTGGCTTCGGCGATGATCTGCTCGACCTGTTCCTGCAGTGCCGGCAATGCCTGTGGGCCGACGCTTTCAACTGCACTCATGCTCATCTCCACTCAAATTCTGCTTTCGGCTGGGGCCTTCGAGCGACCGGGCCGGACAAGCGGCCCCCGACTGGTTATCATGGCGGCGTTTCTTTGCGGACTGCCACCATGGTTGATTCTTACGACGACTCCCTCGATACGGGAGAAAAAAGCAAATCCCAGGTCAAACGCGAGCTGCATGCTCTGGTTGACCTTGGCGAGCGCCTTACAACGCTCAAGCCCGACTTGCAGGCGAAACTGCCATTGACCGACGCTTTGCGCCGGGCCCTGGCCGATGCGCCCAAGCACACCGCGAACATCGCGCGTAAACGGCACTTGCAGTTCATCGGCAAACTGATGCGTGATCAGGACACTGACGCGATTCTTACCCTGCTCGATCAACTCGATGCCTCTACCCGTCAGTACAACGAGCGTTTCCACAACCTCGAACGCTGGCGTGACCGCCTGATCGCCGGTGACGATGCCGTGCTGGAAAAATTCGTCGTCGAGTACCCGGACGCCGACCGCCAGCAACTGCGTTCCCTGATCCGTCAGGCTCAGCACGAGGTTGCGCAAAACAAACCTCCTGCCTCGAGCCGCAAGATCTTCAAGTACATCCGTGAGCTGGACGAGACTCAACGCGGTCTGCGTTGATATTCGCCACCGGGTGGCCGCCCTGCGCGCCACCCGAAGCTCCATCCCTTCTTAAGCGCCCGTGCCACCCACGGTGATCGCATCGATTTTCAGCGTCGGCTGGCCCACGCCCACCGGCACCGATTGCCCGTCCTTGCCACACGTCCCCACACCGCTGTCCAACGCCAGATCGTTACCGACCATCGACACCCGGCTCATGGCTTCCGGACCGTTGCCGATCAACGTCGCGCCTTTGACCGGTGCGGTGATCTTGCCGTCCTCGATCAGGTAAGCCTCGCTGGTGGAGAACACGAACTTGCCGCTGGTGATGTCGACCTGACCGCCACCAAGGTTGGCGCAGTAGATGCCCTTCTTCACCGACGCGATGATTTCCGCCGGATCGCTCTGGCCGCCGAGCATGTAGGTGTTGGTCATCCGCGGCATCGGCAGGTGCGCGTAGGATTCGCGGCGACCGTTGCCGGTACGGGCCACGCCCATCAGGCGCGCATTGAGCTTGTCCTGCATGTAGCCCTTGAGTACGCCGTTTTCGATCAGCGTGGTGCACTCGGTCGGGGTGCCTTCGTCGTCGACGCTCAGGGAACCGCGACGACCGGCCAACGTGCCATCATCGACGATGGTGCAAAGTTTCGACGCAACCATTTCACCCATGCGCCCGCTGTAGGCCGAGCTGCCCTTGCGGTTGAAGTCGCCTTCCAGACCGTGGCCGACCGCTTCGTGCAGCAACACGCCGGACCAGCCCGAGCCCAGAACAACCGGCAAAGTGCCGGCCGGTGCCGGAATCGCTTCCAGATTCACCAGCGCCTGACGCAACGCTTCACGGGCATAGCCCATGGCGCGGTCTTCGGCGAGGAAATAACGGTAGTCGGTACGACCGCCGCCGCCATGGCCGCCACGTTCACGACGACCGTTCTGCTCGACGATCACACTGACGTTGAATCGCACCAGCGGGCGCACGTCGGCAGCCAGGCCACCGTCGGTCGAGGCCACGAGAATCCGCTCCCAGACCCCGGCCATGCTCACGCTGACCTGCTGGATACGCGGGTCGAGGGCACGGGTCGCAACGTCAATGCGTTTGAGCAGTTCAACTTTTTCAGCGCGGCTCAGGACTTCCAGCGGGTTGTCCGGCGCGTACAACTGGGCGACGTCCTGCGTGCTGAACGCCTGCACGGTGCCGTTCTGCCCAGCTCGGGAGATCGAACGGGCCGCACGGGCCGCCGCGCCGAGGGCTTCGAGGGTGATCGCGTTGCTGTAGGCAAAACCGGTTTTCTCACCGGACTGCGCACGCACGCCAACCCCTTGGTCGAGGTTGAAACTGCCTTCCTTGACGATGCCGTCTTCCAGCGACCAGGACTCGGAAATCTGCCCCTGGAAATACAGGTCGGCCGCATCGATGCCTGGACCCGCCAGATCACCGAGCACGCCTTGCAGGCTCTCGATCGTCACGCCGCCGGGCGCCAACAAGTGATCACTGACTGAGGACAACAACTCGCTCATAGGTTTTACGCCTTAAATTCGTGTTCTGAAGCAGGTCGCTGCGCGCCCTGCGAAAAAAACCGCCGATGACCCGTCACCGGCATTCGCGCCCGTATGGACGCCTGTTCGTTACTGTCGCGCTCGGCCAGCAACACGGCTTCGCCCTGCTCGTGCTGCGCCAGCACGCGGCCCCACGGATCAACAATCGCCGCATGGCCAAAGGTTTCCCGCGGCCCCGGATGCGTCCCGCCCTGGGCTGCTGCCAGCACGTAGCACTGGGTTTCAATCGCCCGTGCACGGATCAATACGTCCCAGTGCGCCGCACCGGTCACCGCGGTGAAGGCCGACGGTGCAGTAATCAGTTCAGCCCCGGCCGCCCGCAACTCGCTGTACAGCTCCGGGAAGCGCAGGTCGTAACACACCGTCAGGCCGATTCGGCCGACTGGCGTGTCTGCAACCACCACGCCACTGCCATAAGCATAGTCATCGGATTCGCGGTAACGGCCGCGATTGTCCGCAACATCCACATCAAACAGATGCAACTTGTCATAACGCGCAACGATTTCGCCCTGATCGTCCACCAACAACGAGCAGGCATGGGACTTCGCCGCGGGCTGTCCTGCCGGCGGCAACGGCAAGGTGCCGGCCACAATCCATAACTTGAGGTCGCGGGCGGTCTGTTTCAACCACGGCAGGATCGGTCCTTCGCCAAGCGCTTCGGCACGGCCGATATCAGCGATGTCGCGACGCCCCATGGCAGCGAAGTTTTCCGGCAGCACCGCCAGCTTCGCGCCCGCGTTGGCCGCTTGTTCGAGCAAACGTCGGGCATCGCGCAGATTGGCCAGCACGTCGCTCTGGCTGACCATTTGAATCACCGCTAAAGACATGGCGAACTCCGCAAGAGGTAGGCAGCCATGCTACTCCATCGGTTTGTGGCCTGGCTGATCAAAAAGGCTTGTCGAAGGTAATTTTCGGCTCTTTCCACGGGCCTTTGACGGTGTATTTGACGCTGGCGAACCGTGCCACGCGATCACCGATCAGCTTGTCGATCAGGAACAGCGCGCCGCCAACGGCTGGTGCGCCGACGATCAACGCGGCGATCGGCAGGTTGTTGGTCACCGGCAAGGTCACCAGCAGCCGGGCGTCGACCTGATCACCGACCAGATCAAGCGTGCCGTTGAGTTCAAGGTTGCTCGACGGCCCAGTCAGTTTGATCGGCTCCTGCGTCACATAAACGCCGTTGTTCGCCACCAGCAATCCCTTGACCCGGTCATAACTCAAACCTTTGCCGAACAGGTCGGAGAAGTCGAGGCGCAAGCGCCGGCCGATGGAATTGAAGTTGAGCAGACCGAACACCCGCAGCGCCTGAGCACCGCCCTCTACTTCGACGAACTGACCCTTGTTCAGCGACGCATCGAGCGTGCCGGAGAAGCGCTTGGTCGCCAGCCACGCCGGCGAGCCCGGCCAGCGGCCATCGACATCCATATGGAATTCTTCGCTGGTCACGCTAGGCGCAAAGCCCCAGCCCTTGAGCACGTCCGCGAGATTCTTGCCGCCAATCCGGCCCTTGTACCAACTGCTGGTGGCCCCTGGTGTTCCCTCCCAACCACCGCTGCCCTGCAACAGAATGCCCTTGAGGCCCATGTCCAGATTGTTCAGGGCGATGCCTTTGGCGGTCGGCCGGACTTTCAGCGACCAGCCACCGACCAGATCCTGGCCCTGGAACAGCTGATTGATGGTGATGTCCAGCGCCGGGATCTTGGTCGGATCGACCGAGGCCAACGGATCGGGCGCGTTTTCGTCGGCCTGCACCGTCGGGTCCGGTGCCGGCAAGCGGACGTATTGCAGGTTCACCACAATCGGCGCGGCCTTGGCGTCGGGAATACCAACCGTACCTTTGGCCTGTTGGCTGTCGAGGGCCAGAGTCCAGGTGCCGGGCTTGCGATCCAGCTGCACCGCAGCCTGATCAAGCGTGGTGCCGAAGGCGGTGAGTTTGCCGATCTTGAAGTCCGCGCTGCTGAGCAGCTGCTTGGCGCTGCCGCCCGGATCCTGACCCGCGTACTTGTCCACCAGATCCTGCCAAGGCTTGACGTCCAGCTCCGACAGCACACCGCGTATGCGCAGGCCTTTGTTGCCTGGCAAAACGGCTTCACCGGTACCGAGGAACAACTCGCCACGGCCATCGGCGAAATTGTTCGGTGGCGCGGCGAAGGTGAAGTTGGCCAGTTGATCGTAATTGACCCAGTAACGCCGCTCCTGCCCTTGCAGGGTCATGCGGAACACCGTGTCACGCCCGACATCGGCCGTCATGCCGAACGGTGCGGGCAAATCCACCGCCACGCCCTTCAGATTGGAGCTGACCATCAATTGGCTGTCGGCCCCGTCCAGATTCACTTGCAGCTGGTAAGGGATGGTTCCGGACACCGGCAACGGCTGAGTCACACCGAGCCAGTCGGTGAGCTTCTTGACTTCGACCTGCCCCGACGCCGCCACCCGGGTCTTGAGCTTGCCGGGGCCGCCATCGGCGAAAATCTGTGCGGTGACCGGTTTGTCGAAGGCCCGGGCGCTGATGTTCTGCCCGCTCAAACCCTTGGCGCTGTCAAAACGGAAATCACCCTTGAGCTGGCTCAATTCCAACTTCGGCTCGGCCAGCTTCAATCGCGCATTGGCGGTTTTGAAGTCCACGAGGATTTTCGGCTGATCGCCCTTGGCCAATGGCACATCGAGTTTGAGCTTGCCTTGCAGATCGCCCTCGCCTTCCCAGCCAGCGAAGGTATCGGCGGTGCCGATCGGCGCTTCCTGAAGAATCTTCAAGCCATCGCCCAACCCGCCGGCAAACCCGCCATCGAGCAACAAGTGGCTGTGCTCGCCACTTGGCACATGGGGGATATTAACGAAGACATCGTTCACCTGAGTGTCGAGCAACTGGCCTTTGCTGGCGACGATCCGCACACCGCTGTCCTCGATGAACACATCACCGCTGACCTTGCTCACGTGCGGCCAGCCAGGCTGGAAGGCCAGTTCGGCATCGTGCACCTTGAAGAACAGGCTGATGCTGCGATCCGCCTCTCCGGCATTCTTGTTCAACGAACCCTGGTACTGGAAGAAGCCTTGATCCACTGCGCCTTTGAGAATCGCCGTGCGCAGCCATTCGTCGAGGGCCGGGCTCAGGACTTCCGGCAGGTACTTGGCGGTGTAGCGACCGTCGCCGTCCACCAGCCCGACCCGCAGGTCCATGTAGTCTTCCTGGGTATGGTCGAAATGCAGTCGGATCAGGAAGTCGCCGGCAATCTTGCCTTCTTCGCCGAGCACCTTCAGGTACGGCGCGATCAGGGTGAAACCTTCTTTATCGAGCTTCCAGGTCAACCGGGCGTTGGCCTGAATGTATTGCCATGGTTTGGCGAAAATCGGATCGAGATGCAGGACAAAGTCTTTGCTGTCCATGCGCAACTCACCGCCGCCGAGGTTGCCGGTCAGACTGCCGCTGACATTCCGCGCTGCGGGTGCGCCGTGATAGGCGTCGAAGCCGACCTGGTCAAGGTTGGCGGCGAAACCGAATTTGCTGTCGTCCGTGGCGTTCGGGCGGAAATCCAGCAGCACGTTACGCAGACCGCCGGTCACTTTCAGGTGCTCGACCACGGTGGCGAAGCCTTGGGGCAGCGGGCCGAGGGCATTGAGCAAGGGCGTGATCGGCGTCAGGTCGAGCCGATCCGCCTGCAAGTGCCAGAGTTCATCGACCTTGTCGGTGGCGGCGGTTTGCTTGATCTGAACGTGAGTTTCCCAACGGGTCTCGCGAAAATTCATCGCCAGCGAATCAAGCGTGACAGTGGCCCCCTGGGGACCGCGCTGGAAGTAGCCGTTGAGCGCCAGATTGTTGATCTGGATCGGTTTGCGCTCGGCGTAGGCACCGGTGAGTTGTGGGGCGTTGAGACGAATGGCGGCGCTTTGCAGCGTGCCCTCGCTCCAGTTGACCCACAGCTCACCACCGGCCTTGATCTCGGAGAAATTCCATTGCTGGGTCAGGCGCTCGGGCAGCCATTTTGCCCAGTCGCTTTGCGGTAGGCTGATGTAGCCTTCAACCGCACTGTCCTGCAACTGGCTGGCGCGAATCCGCGTACGCAGGCTGAGTGCAACGGGCTGCCCGTCGGGCAGGGTCAGCCGCGCATCGAGGCGCTGACGATTGAGACCGGTCTTGAGATTGAGCCCGACATAAGTAAGGGTCAGCGGCGCCTGATCCAGCGGCTGCAAGGTCACCTGACTGTCGAGCACCGACAGTTGCTGGACCATTTGCATGCGGTTGAACAGTTGCTCGGGATCCATGGGCTGATCCTTCTGCACCGGCAATCCTTCGAGCGCCCATTGGCCGTCTTCACCTTCCTTGAGGCTGATCTTCAAGCCGTTGAGTTCAAGATGAGCGATACGCACTTCGCGAGCCAGCAGACTGGCCCACAGATCCGGCACCGCGCGCACCCGATCCAGGCGCAGCGCATTGGCGCCGTCGCCGATCATCACGTCGTGAGCCAGCAGGATCGGCGCAAATCCGCTCCAGTTGCCTTCCAGCTCACCGATCTGCAGCGGCATGCCCAAGGCCGCGCCGGCCTTGTCTTCGATGTCGGTACGGTATTCGGCCACCAGTGGCGTGAGTTCCCGGCCGAGGCTGACGTACAACGCCATCAACACCAGAACCAACGCGCACAGGCCCAGACCCCAGCGGGTCAGTGCGGCCAAAATGCGTGTCAGACGGTCCATGTCAGTTGGCTCCCATGGCAAAAATACTGCAAAAAGCTGAGGCCAGCCGTTTCAGGAAAAGGGTGACGCAGGGGATCAGAGCAGCACCACGTCATATTGTTCCTGGGAATACATGGTTTCCACCTGGAAGCGTATGGTGCGCCCGATAAACCCTTCAAGCTCGGCGACGTTACCGGACTCTTCATCGAGCAGACGGTCGACGACTTTCTGGTTCGCCAACACACGATAACCCTCGGCCTGATAGGCCCGGGCCTCGCGCAGGATCTCGCGGAAAATCTCGTAGCAAATGGTTTCCGGCGTCTTCAGCTTGCCGCGCCCCTGACAGCTGCTGCATGGCTCGCACAGCACCTGCTCCAGACTTTCGCGGGTTCGCTTGCGGGTCATCTGCACCAAACCCAGCTCGGTGATGCCGATGATGTTGGTCTTGGCGTGATCGCGCTCCAGCTGTTTCTCCAGGGTACGCAGTACCTGGCGCTGGTGCTCTTCATCTTCCATGTCGATGAAATCGATGATGATGATCCCGCCCAGATTGCGCAGGCGCATCTGCCGGGCAATCGCGGTGGCAGCTTCGAGGTTGGTCTTGAAGATGGTTTCTTCGAGGTTGCGATGCCCGACGAACGCGCCGGTGTTGACGTCGATGGTGGTCATGGCCTCCGCCGGATCCACCACCAGATAACCGCCGGACTTCAGCGGCACTTTGCGTTCAAGGGCTTTCTGGATTTCGTCTTCGACGCCGTACAGGTCAAAAATCGGCCGTTCGCCCGGATAGTGTTCCAGACGATCGGCGATTTCCGGCATCAATTCGGCGACGAACTGCGTGGTTTTTTGGAAGGTTTCCCGGGAATCGATGCGGATCTTCTCGATTTTCGGGCTGACCAGGTCGCGCAAGGTGCGCAGAGCCAGACCGAGGTCTTCGTAGATCACGCTCGGCGCGCCGATGGTCTTGATCTGTTCGTTGATCTGATCCCACAGGCGTCGCAGGTAGCGGATGTCCATGAGGATTTCATCGGCCCCGGCGCCTTCGGCGGCGGTACGCAGGATGAAGCCGCCGGCCTCCTTGATGCCTTCTTTGGCCACACAATCGCTGACCACCTGCTTCAGGCGTTCGCGCTCGGCTTCGTCTTCGATTTTCAGGGAAATGCCGACGTGGGCGGTGCGCGGCATATACACCAGGTAACGCGAAGGGATCGACAGCTGAGTGGTCAGACGCGCCCCTTTGGAACCGATCGGGTCCTTGGTGACTTGCACCACCAGGCTCTGGCCTTCATGCACCAGCGCGCTGATGCTTTCCACCGCCGGGCCTTCGCGAAGGGAAATTTCCGAGGCGTGGATGAACGCCGCACGGTCCAGGCCGATGTCGACGAATGCCGCCTGCATGCCCGGTAGCACGCGCACCACCTTGCCTTTATAGATGTTGCCGACGATCCCGCGTTTTTGCGTGCGCTCGACGTGCACTTCTTGCAGCACACCATTTTCGACCACCGCCACGCGCGATTCCATCGGCGTGATGTTGATCAGAATCTCTTCACTCATGGCAGGGTCTCGTTCAGGCATGTTCACGATAATGGCCGCATCTTGATCCGTTCGACGCTTACTGCGCACTCAGGTTTTGCCAACAGGGTATGCCGAAACGGCCGAGCAGTTCTGCGCTTTCGCACACCGGCAATCCCACCACAGCCGAATAGCTGCCGTTGAGACCAGCGACAAACACCGCGCCAAGTCCCTGAATGCCGTAACCGCCGGCCTTGTCCCGAGGTTCGCCGCTGGCCCAGTAGGCGGCGGCTTCTTCGCGACTGATCGCCCGGAACCGTACCAGACTGCGCACCACTCGCGACTCGCAGCGCTCACCGTCAAGCACGGCGATGGCGGTCAGCACTTCGTGCTCCTTGCCGGACAACATCATCAGCATGGCGCATGCATCGGCTTCGTCCACCGGTTTGCCGAGAATTTTGCCGTCCAGCACCACGGCAGTGTCGGCGCCCAGCACGCAAAATGGCGTGTCGCAGACGACAGAGCGCCGCCCGGCCTCGGCCTTGCCGCGCGCCAGGCGCTCTACATAGGCCGATGGCGATTCATTGGCTAAAGGAGTTTCATCGATATCCGCGCTGATGGCGGTGAACGGAACGCCGATCTGCGTGAGCAGCTCACGCCGACGCGGCGATCCAGAGGCGAGGTAAAGCGGCTTCATCCAAACATCTCCCTGTTGAGTGCCCTGCCTCATGGCACCGGTACGGGCCCATGCCTGACCGAATCAGTTGATTTTGTAGCGTCGGCGCAATCCACGCAAAGCGAAGCTGACCCACGGCCAGAGCAAGGCGCTGACCAGTGCCGGCAAGACCAGCGCCAGTGTCGGTTGGCGGTTGCCGGTCAGGGCGCTGAGCCACAATTGCACAAGCTGCGCGAGACCGAAGATCACCAGGATCACCAGACACTGTTGCCACATCGGGAACATTCGCAGGCGTTGCTGCAACGACAGCACCAGGAACGTGATCAACGTCAGGATCAACGCGTTCTGCCCAAGCAGCGTGCCGTACAACACGTCTTCAGCAAGCCCGAGGCAAAATGCGGTGACCATGCCGACCTTCTGCGGCAGGGCCAACGCCCAGAATGCCAGGAGCAGGGCCAGCCAGAGCGGGCGCAGGATTTCCATGAATTGCGGCAGCGGCGACACGCTGAGCAGCATGCCGATCAGAAATGTCAGCCAGACGATCCAGCCATTTCGGGAGGCTTTGACACCGACCATTATTCTCGTCCCCCAGTGGTGGCCGGCGCAGTGACAGGCGATTTGGTGGCCGGCCGTGCATTGGCAGGCTGTGCGGCAGGCGGCTTGGTGGCTGCCGGGGTCGCTGCGGGTGGTTTCGCTGGCGGCTTGCTCGCGGCGGGTTTGGCCGGCGTAGCAGCAGCGGGTGCAGCGGCAGGTGTGCTGGCCGCAGCAGGCGCTTGAGCCTGAGCCGGTGTATTCACCGTTTTCGGTACCGTGGCTGGAATGATCGGGCCACCACCAAATGCATCAAGGTTTTCCTGAGCCTGCGCCGCATCGTTGGCACGCTCTTCAGCTGTACGGTTGTCGCTGAACACCAGCAGCAGATAGCGGCTGCGATTCAACGCGGCAGTCGGTACGGCGCGGACAATGGCGAACGGCTGGCCGGAATCATGGATCACTTCCTTGACCGTCGCTACCGGGTATCCGGCCGGGAAGCGCTGGCCCAGACCAGAGCTGACCAGCAGATCGCCTTCCTTGACATCGGCGGTGTCGGCCACATGGCGCAGTTCCAGGCGCTCAGGGTTGCCGGTGCCGCTGGCAATCGCCCGCAGACCGTTCCGGTTCACCTGCACAGGAATGCTGTGGGTCGAGTCGGTCAGCAGCAAGACACGGGAGGTGTACGGCATCAGTTCGACCACTTGCCCCATCAAGCCGCGTGCATCGAGCACCGGCTGACCGAGCACCACGCCGTCGCGCTCACCTTTATTGATGATGATGCGATGGGTGAAGGGATTCGGGTCCATGCCGATCAGTTCGGCCACTTCGACCTTCTCGTTGACCAGCGCGGAGGAATTGAGTAACTCGCGCAGACGGACGTTCTGCTCGGTGAGGGCGGCAAGCTTCTGCATGCGGCCCTGCAACAGCAGGTTCTCGGTCTTGAGTTTTTCGTTTTCGGCGACAAGCTCGGTGCGGCTGCCGAACTGACTGGCGACACCTTCCCACAGCCTGCCGGGCAGGTCGGTGATCCAGTAAGCGTCCATCAGCACCAGCGACATCTGGCTGCGGGCAGGCTTGAGCAGGCTGAAACGGGCATCGACCACCATCAGCGCGACCGACAGCACGGCCAGCACCAACAAGCGCACGCCCAGTGAGGGGCCCTTGGCGAAAAGCGGTTTAATAGGCCGCTCCTCCCAGGCAAATGTTCTGTTTATTCATACGGCATCAAACCGGCCTGGATGAAGACTGACAGAAGATAAACGCCAACAGGCAGCACTGCAAAGTGCCGCCTGCGCGCTCACCCACGAATTGCACCCGGCGACTTATTCGCTGGAGAGCAGGTCCATGGTGTGCTTGTCCATCATTTCCAGTGCACGGCCACCGCCGCGAGCCACACAGGTCAGCGGATCTTCGGCAACGATCACCGGCAGACCGGTTTCCTGGGCCAGCAGCTTGTCGAGGTCACGCAGCAGCGCGCCACCACCGGTCAGCACCAGGCCACGCTCGGCGATGTCGGAAGCCAGTTCCGGCGGCGATTGCTCCAGGGCGCTTTTCACGGCCTGAACGATGGTTGCCAGGGACTCTTGCAGAGCTTCCAGCACTTCATTGGAGTTCAGGGTGAATGCGCGTGGAACGCCTTCGGCCAGGTTGCGACCGCGAACGTCGACTTCGCGAACTTCGCCGCCCGGGTAGGCCGTACCGATTTCCTGCTTGATGCGCTCGGCAGTGGATTCGCCGATCAGGCTGCCGTAGTTGCGGCGCACGTAGGTGATGATCGCTTCGTCGAAGCGGTCGCCGCCAACACGGACGGATTCGGCATAGACCACACCGTTCAGGGAGATCAGCGCGATTTCGGTAGTACCACCACCGATATCCACGACCATCGAACCGCGTGCTTCTTCAACCGGCAGGCCGGCACCGATCGCAGCAGCCATTGGCTCTTCGATCAGGAACACTTCACGCGCACCGGCACCGAGGGCCGATTCACGGATGGCACGACGCTCAACCTGGGTGGATTTGCATGGAACGCAGATCAGCACACGAGGGCTAGGCTGCAGGAAGCTGTTTTCGTGAACCTTGTTGATAAAGTATTGCAGCATCTTTTCGCAGACGCTGAAGTCGGCGATCACGCCGTCCTTCATCGGACGAATGGCAGCAATGTTGCCCGGCGTACGGCCGAGCATGCGCTTGGCCTCGGTGCCGACAGCAACGACACTTTTCTGGTTACCGTGTGTCCGAATGGCCACAACCGATGGCTCATTCAGGACGATACCGCGCTCGCGCACGTAAATAAGGGTGTTGGCAGTGCCCAGGTCAATGGAAAGATCGCTGGAAAACATGCCACGCAGTTTCTTGAACATGGGAAAGGGACCCTAGGCAACGCGTGGGTAAAAAAGTGCGGCAAACTCTAACAACGACAGGGATTTTGGGCAAGGCGCCAATATGTTAAATTGGCCGCTTTTCTGTGCACCAAGCCCCACAATCGCGGCCTTATGACCGTAGAAGTGCGGTAGTGTTCCGACAATCTAACACACGGACGCCGTCCGTCCTGTTTTCCACTGGAGAAACCCGATGGCGCTAGAACGCTCCGACGTGGAAAAAATCGCTCATCTGGCCAGCCTTGGCCTTAATGATGCCGATCTTCCACAAATCACTTCGGCCCTCAACAGCATTCTCGGGCTGGTCGACGAAATGCAGGCGGTCAATACCGATGGTATCGAGCCGCTGGCCCACCCGCTGGAAGCCAGTCAGCGCCTGCGCGCCGACGTCGTGACCGAGACGAATAATCGCGAGGCTTATCAGTCCATCGCACCAGCGGTCGAAAACGGCCTGTATCTGGTTCCGAAAGTCATCGACTAAAGGGAAAGAGCCTGCAATGCATCAAATGACTCTGGCCGAGATCGCCCGCGGTCTCGCCGATAAAAAGTTTTCTTCCGAAGAGCTGACCAAAGTCCTGCTGGCGCGCATTACCCAGCTCGACCCGCAGCTCAACAGTTTCATCAGCCTCACCGAAGAGCTGGCCCTCGAGCAGGCGAAAGCCGCCGACGTGCGCCGGGCCAACGGTGAGAGCGGCGCGCTGCTCGGTGCGCCGATCGCCCACAAAGACCTGTTCTGCACCCAGGGCATCCGCACCAGCTGCGGCTCGAAGATGCTCGACAACTTCAAGGCTCCGTACGACGCCACTGTGGTTGCCAAACTGGCCGCCGCCGGCACCGTGACTCTGGGCAAGACCAACATGGACGAATTCGCCATGGGCTCGGCCAACGAGTCGAGCTGGTACGGCGCGGTGAAAAACCCGTGGAACCTGGAACACGTACCGGGCGGCTCGTCCGGTGGTTCGGCGGCGGCCGTTGCCGCTCGTCTGTTGCCTGCGGCTACCGCTACCGACACTGGCGGTTCGATCCGTCAGCCGGCCGCGTTCACCAACCTCACCGGCCTGAAACCGACCTACGGTCGTGTTTCGCGTTGGGGCATGATCGCTTACGCCTCCAGCCTCGATCAGGGCGGCCCTCTGGCTCGCACCGCCGAAGACTGCGCGATTTTGTTGCAAGGTATGGCTGGCTTCGATCCGAACGACTCCACCAGCATCGATGAGCCAGTGCCGGACTACGCCGCTGGTCTGAATGGCTCGCTGCAAGGCCTGCGCATCGGCGTGCCGAAGGAATACTTCGGCGCCGGTCTCGACCCGCGCATCGCCGAGCTGATCCAGAACAGCATCAAAGAGCTGCAGAAGCTCGGTGCCGTGATCAAGGAAATCAGCCTGCCGAACATGCAGCACGCCATTCCGGCGTACTACGTGATCGCTCCGGCAGAAGCGTCCTCCAACCTGTCGCGCTTCGACGGCGTGCGCTTCGGCCACCGCTGCGCAGACCCGAAAAACCTGGAAGACCTGTACAAGCGCTCCCGTGGCGAAGGTTTCGGGCCTGAAGTGCAACGCCGGATAATGGTCGGTGCCTACGCGCTGTCCGCCGGTTACTACGACGCCTACTACCTGAAAGCGCAGAAGATCCGTCGCCTGGTGAAGAACGACTTCATGACGGCCTTTAATGAAGTCGACGTCATCCTCGGCCCGACCACGCCAAACCCGGCCTGGAAACTCGGCGCCAAGAACAGCGATCCGGTCGCTGCCTATCTGGAAGACGTCTACACCATCACCGCCAACCTCGCGGGCCTGCCGGGCCTGTCGATGCCGGCCGGTTTCGTCGACGGCCTGCCGGTCGGCGTGCAACTGCTCGCTCCGTATTTCCAGGAAGGTCGCCTGTTGAACGTTGCCCACCAGTATCAGTTACACACTGACTGGCACACCCGCACCCCAACCGGCTTCTGAGGAGACACACATGCAATGGGAAGTCGTGATCGGGCTGGAGATTCACACCCAGCTCACCACCCGGTCGAAAATCTTTTCCGGTAGTTCCACCACCTTCGGTTCCGAGCCGAACACTCAGGCCAGCCTGATCGACCTGGGTATGCCCGGCGTGCTGCCGGTGCTGAACCAGGAAGCGGTGCGCATGGCGGTAATGTTCGGTCTGGCGATTGACGCCGAGATCGGTCAGCACAACGTGTTCGCCCGCAAGAACTACTTCTACCCGGACCTGCCGAAGGGCTACCAGATCAGCCAGATGGAATTGCCGATCGTCGGCAAGGGCCACCTGGACATCGCCCTGGAAGACGGCACGGTCAAACGCGTCGGCATCACCCGCGCGCACCTGGAAGAAGACGCCGGCAAGAGCCTGCACGAAGAATTCAGCGGTGCCACCGGCATCGACCTGAACCGTGCCGGCACGCCGCTGCTGGAAATCGTGTCCGAGCCGGACATGCGCAGTGCCAAGGAAGCCGTGGCCTACGTCAAGGCGATCCACGCGCTGGTGCGCTACCTGGGCATCTGCGACGGCAACATGGCCGAAGGCTCGCTGCGTTGCGACTGCAACGTGTCGATCCGTCCGAAAGGCCAGGTTGAGTTCGGCACGCGCTGCGAGATCAAGAACGTCAACTCGTTCCGTTTCATCGAGAAGGCGATCAACTCCGAGATCCAGCGTCAGATCGACCTGATCGAAGACGGCGGCAAAGTGATCCAGCAGACCCGTCTGTACGATCCGAACAAGGACGAAACCCGTCCGATGCGCAGCAAAGAGGAAGCCAACGACTACCGTTACTTCCCCGATCCGGATCTGCTGCCGGTGGTCATCGAGGACTCGTTCCTCAACGACGTGCGCGGCACCCTGCCGGAACTGCCACCGCAGAAGCGCGAGCGCTTCCAGAGTGCGTTCGGTCTGTCGGCCTACGACGCCAACGTGCTGGCCACCAGCCGTGAGCAAGCGGACTACTTCGAGAAAGTCGCAAGCATTGGCGGCGACGCCAAACTGGCGGCGAACTGGGTAATGGTCGAGTTGGGCAGCCTGCTCAACAAGCAGAACCTGGATATCGAAGATTCGCCGGTTTCGGCCGAGCAATTGGGCGGCATGTTGCAGCGCATCAAGGACAACACCATCTCCGGCAAGATCGCCAAGGTGGTGTTCGAAGCGATGGCCAACGGTGAAGGCAGCGCAGACGAGATCATCGAGAAGCGCGGCCTGAAGCAAGTCACCGACACCGGCGCAATCTCGGCGGTGCTGGACGAAATGCTCGCGGCCAACGCCGAGCAGGTCGAGCAATACCGTGCGGCAGACGAAGCCAAGCGCGGCAAGATGTTCGGTTTCTTCGTCGGTCAGGCCATGAAAGCCTCCAAAGGCAAGGCCAACCCGCAGCAAGTGAACGAACTGCTGAAAAGCAAGCTCGAAGGCTGACCACAATGGAGCCAGAACCAAAGCCTGGCTCCATTCCCTGTGGGAGCGAGCTTGCTCGCGATAGCGCATTTTCAGACACCGCAAAGGTGCCTGCCAGATCGCCATCGCGAGCAAGTCGGAGCGCCGAACCGTCGCTCCCACATTGTTATTTGGGAGCTTTCAAATGAAACGCTTGCTCGGCGCCTGCGCCCTGCTCTCTCTGTTGGCCGGTTGCGCCAGCAACGATGTCATCGACCCGCACGGTTACGACCAGACCGGCGTCGCCTCCTATTACGGAGCCAAACACCACGGTAAACGCACCGCCAGCGGCGAAGCGTTCAACCAGAATTCCCTGACCGCCGCCCATCGCCAGTTGCCCTTCGGCACTCGGGTCAAGGTCACCAACCTGAAAAACGACAAATCCTGCGTGGTGCGTATCAACGACCGCGGGCCGCATACCCGTGGGCGCATCATCGATGTTTCACGCGAAGCCGCCGAACGTCTCGGCATGCTGGGCAGCGGCACGGCACGGGTTCGCGTGCAGGCCCTCGACGACTGATGGAGCACTGCCCATTTTCGGACTGACCGATTTACCGCTGATCAACGTGATCGAACTGCTCTGCGGGCTGTTCCTGCTGATCGCCGGTGCCGAACTGATGGTGCGCGCCGCCGTGCGCCTGGCCGCGCGCCTGCATGTGCGGCCGCTGATCATCGGCCTGACCATCGTCGCACTCGGCAGCAGCGCCCCGCAAATGGCGGTCAGTCTGCAAGCGACCCTGACGCACAACCCCGACATCGCCGTCGGCAGCGTGATCGGCAGCAGCATTTTCAACATCCTTGTGACCCTCGGCCTGTCGGCGCTGATCATCCCGCTGCGGGTCTCTCGGCAATTGGTGCGCCTCGACATTCCGCTGATGATCGGCGCCAGCCTGCTGGTGTTCGTGCTGGCCTGGAATGAAGAGATTGGCCGATTCGACGGCGTCCTGCTGTTGGCCGCTCTGGGACTGTATCTCGGTTTGCTGCTGCGTCAGTCGCGGCACTCGGCCCGGCCGCATTCCGATCATCCTCAGACTCAGCCGGCTCCCTGGTTCACCAGCCTGCTGATGATCGTCGCCGGTCTGGCGATGCTGGTGTTCGCCGGACATTTGCTGCTGGGCGCAGCGGTAGCGGTGGCCACCGATCTCGGGTTCTCCGAGCGCGTCATCGGCCTGACCGTAGTCGCGGTCGGCACCTCACTGCCGGAGCTCGCCACTTCATTGATCGCCGCGTTGCGCGGTCAGCGGGACATTGCCGTGGGCAACGTGATCGGCGCCAACCTGTTCAACCTGCTCGGGGTCCTCGGCATCACGGCGTTGATCGCCCCGACGCCACTGTCGGTGTCGCCGAATGCACTGGATTTCGACCTGCCGGTGATGCTCGGCGTCGCGGCGCTGTGCCTGCCGGTGTTCTATTCCGGCTACCGCGTGACCCGGGCCGAAGGTCTGTTGCTGCTCGGCTTGTACCTGGCATACGGGCTGCACGTGGTGTCGTTCACCACCGGCATGCCGCTGGCCGGCAAGCTCGAACGGTTGATGCTGTTTTATGTCCTGCCGGCGCTGCTGACGTTTCTGTTTTTCACGTCCGTGCGCGCCTGGCGCCGCCAACACCACAAGAGGGATGTGCCATGACCGAATCGAAGAAATCCGGGGTCGAAATCCGCCGCCAGGTAATGGGCGATGCATTCGTTGATCGCGCTTTGGGCAACGCCACCGAATTCACTCAACCGTTGCAGGATTTCGTCAACGAACACGCCTGGGGCGGCGTGTGGAATCGCGAAGGTTTGCCGCTGAAAACCCGCAGCCTGATTACCCTCGCCGCGCTGACCGCGTTGAAGTGCCCGCAAGAGTTGAAGGGCCATGTGCGCGGTGCGCTGAACAATGGCTGCACGGTCGATGAGATCCGTGAAGCGCTGTTGCATTGCGCGGTATATGCCGGCGTGCCGGCGGCGATCGATGCGTTTCGCGCGGCGCAGGAAGTGATCGACAGTTACCAGAAGCCTGAGTAACCGCCAGCTCTCAGATCCACCCGCCCCACTGCAAGAAGAAGATCCCGACGTTGGTGGTGATTGCCGCCATCAACGTGGTCAACACAATGATCGCCGCCGCCAGTTCATGATTGCCCTGGGCTGCACGGGCCATGACAAAACTCGCGGCCGCCGTCGGGCTGCCGAAGTACAGAAACAGAATCCCCAGCTCCGCCCCACGAAAGCCCCACAGCCACGCACCCAAGGTCGCGAGCACCGGCAGACCGATCATCTTCACCAGACTGGAGCTCAGCGCCAGGCTGCCGCTCTTGCGCAGCGCCGCCAGCGACAGCGTGCCGCCAATGCAGATCAGCGCCAGTGGCAGCGTGGTTTGCGCCAGATACTGGCCTGACGTCTCCAGCCATCCCGGCAGACCGATCTTGAACCAGGCAAACGGCGCCGCCGCGATCACGCTGATGATCAGCGGATTGCTGATGACGCTTTTGCAGATGCTCCACGGATCGGACTTAATCACCGGGCTGTACACCGCCAACACGATGGTCGAGAGAGTGTTGTAGAAGAGGATCACCAGCGCCGCGAGAATCGCCCCGAGGGAAATCCCGTAGTCGCCGTACATGCTCGCCGCCAGCGCCAGACCGATCACCCCGTTGTTGCCGCGAAACGCACCCTGGGTGTAGATGCCGCGATCTTCACGCGGGCAGCGAAAAATCGCCCAGCCCCAGGCCAGGGCAAAACTGGCCAGGGTGGCGAGGGCGAAATAGATCAGCAGCGCCGGTTGCAGCGCAGCGTGCAAATCAGCATGCAAGATGCCGAGAAACAGCAGCGCCGGCATGGTGACGTTGAACACCAGCGACGACGCCGTGTGGATGAAGTTGTCGTTGATCCAGTCGATGCGCTTGAGCAGCACACCGAGAAACAGCATGGCAAACACCGGCGCGGTGATGTTCAGGGTTTCAAGGAAGATTGCCAGCATGCCGGGGAGCCTTGGAGGTGAGCGTCGTTAGGGGGCTAATGATAAGCCACTTTGGGCTGCTTGCCCCTCAAAAGCCCCTCACCCCAGCCCTCTCCCGGAGGGAGAGGGAGCCGAATGGGGGATATTCAAGAGGTCCGCCGACCTGGAATGACATTGCCGAATCCATAATCAACTCGGTCTTGCAGGTCGATGTTTGACGCAAGACAACTCGGTCGGCCCCCTCTCCCCCCGAGAGAGGGAACCGATCGGGGAATATTCAAAATATCCGCCGACCTGAAATGACATTGCTGAATCCATAATCAACTCGGTATTTCAGGTCGGTGTTTGACGCAAGACAACTCGGTCAGCTCCCTCTCCCTCCGGGAGAGGGCTGGGGTGAGGGGGCTTTTGATCTGCCCGAGATCATCAAGTAATCGGCGCCGGATTGAACAACGTAATGTCGTTGTGCAGCTTGTGTTTCTCCGCCCACGTCTGCTGCTTGCCGCTCGCCACAGCCAGATAGTAGTGGAACAACTCCCACCCCAACTCCTCGATGCTCGCCCGCCCAGTAGCAATCCGTCCGGCATCAATATCGATCAGGTCCGGCCAACGCTGCGCCAGCTCCGTACGGGTCGAAACCTTCACCACCGGTGCCATGGCCAGACCATACGGAGTACCACGCCCGGTAGTGAACACATGCAGATTCATCCCCGCCGCCAGTTGCAACGTGCCGCAGACAAAATCACTCGCCGGCGTCGCACAGAAAATCAAACCCTTCTGCTTGAAGCGCTCCCCCGGACCGAGCACGCCATTGATCGCACTGCTGCCGGATTTGACGATCGAGCCCAGCGACTTCTCGACAATGTTCGAAAGCCCGCCCTTCTTGTTGCCCGGCGTGGTGTTGGCACTGCGATCCGCTTCGCCCTTGGCCAGGTAACGGTCGTACCAGTCCATCTCGCGCACCAGTTCCTCGGCAACGGTTTTGGTCTGGGCCCGTGAGGTCAGCAGGTAAATCGCATCACGCACTTCGGTGACTTCGGAAAACATCACCGTCGCCCCCGCCCTCAGCAGCAAGTCCGAGGCATATCCAAGCGCCGGGTTGGCGGTGATCCCGGAAAACGCATCACTGCCGCCACACTGCATGCCGAGGATCAGCTCGGACGCCGGCACGGTTTCGCGGCGGCGCTGGTCGAGTTTCTTCAGACGGGTTTCGGCCAGCTCCATGATCTGCTCGATCATCTCGGTGAAACCGTGACTGGAATCCTGCAAGCGATACAGCCACGGCTCGCTCAGATCCACCGATGCGTCGTCCTCGTGCATCACCTGCCCGGCCTGCAATTTCTCGCAGCCCAGACTGATCACCAGCGCCTCGCCCCCCAGGTTCGGGTTACGCGCCAGATTGCGCACGGTGCGGATCGGGATATAGGCGTCGGTGGCCGTGATGGCCACGCCGCAACCGTAACTGTGGGTCAGCGCCACCACGTCATCGACGTGCGGATACTTCGGCAACAGCTCATCCTTGATCCGTTTCACCGCGTGATCCAGCACCCCGGTGACGCACTGCACGGTGGTGGTGATCCCGAGGATGTTGCGCGTGCCGACGGTGCCGTCGGCATTGCGATAACCCTCGAACGTGAAGCCTTCCAGCGGCGCCTGGGCGTCCGGTACATCGGTGGACAGCGGCAGGCTGTCCAGCGGTGGCGCGGTCGGCATGCGCAGTTGATCTTCCTTGACCCAACTGCCACGGAGAATCGGCTGCAACGCATAACCGATGATCTGGCCGTAGCGAATCACCTGGCCGCCCTCGGGAATGTCCACCAGGGTGACCTTGTGGCTCTGCGGCACGAAATCCACCGTCACCAGGCCATCGGCAAATTCGGTGCCGGCCGGAACGCCCTGGTCATTCACCACAACCACTACGTTGTCCCGCTCGTGCAAGCGGATGTAGCGCGGCGAGTCGGAATGTTCAATCAACTGCATGACGCCGCTCCTCAGGAATGCGCTTGAGACAATTTACCGGTGGCTTCGGAACCGCCATTGGTTGGCGGCTCTTTGAGTACCACACGTTTGATCGGGCCGACGATCACCAGATAGCTGAATACCGCCACCAGCGCGTTGGCGCCGACGAACACCAGCGCCCATTTGAACGAACCGGTGGAGCTGATGATGTAGCCAATGACGATCGGGGTGGTGATCGACGCGATGTTGCCGAAGGTGTTGAACAGGCCGCCACTGAGACCGGCGATCTGTTTCGGCGAAGTGTCGGAGACCACCGCCCAACCCAGCGCACCCACGCCTTTGCCGAAGAAGGCCAGAGCCATGAAGCCCACCACCATCCATTCCACTTCAACATAGTTGCAGGCGACGATGCTGCTGGAGACCAGCAGACCGGCGATGATCGGCGCCTTGCGGGCGAAGGTCAGCGAGTGGCCCTTGCGCAGCAGGTAATCGGAAATCACGCCGCCGAGGACGCCGCCGATAAAGCCGCAGATCGCCGGCAACGAGGCAATGAAACCGGCCTTGAGAATAGTCATGCCGCGCTCCTGCACCAGGTACACCGGGAACCAGGTCAGGAAGAAATAGGTAATGCCGTTGATGCAGTACTGGCCCAGGTAAACGCCGAGCATCATGCGATTGGTCAGCAACTGGCGGATGTAGTCCCATTTCGGGCCGTCAGCCTTTTTGCCTTGCTTCTGGTCCATGTCGACCATGCCGCCGTTGTCGGCGATGAACTTCACTTCCGCTTCGTTGGCCATCGGGTGCTGGCGCGGGCTGTGGATAACCTTCAGCCAAATCAGCGAGAACACGATGCCGAACAGGCCCATGACAATGAACACGTGCTCCCAGCCGAAGGTGTAGACGATCCAGCCCATCAGTGGCGCGAACAGCACAGTGGCGAAATATTGCGCCGAGTTGAAGATCGCCGAGGCGGTGCCGCGTTCGGCAGTCGGGAACCAGGCCGCGACGATGCGTGCGTTGCCGGGGAACGATGGCGCCTCGGCCAGGCCCACCAGGAAGCGCAACATGAACAGCGCGACGATGGCCGTGGACATGCCGAACTCACCGACGAAGCCTTGCAGCACGGTGAACAGCGACCAGGTGAAGATGCTCAGGGCATAGACTTTTTTCGAGCCGAAGCGATCGAGCAACCAGCCACCGGGGATTTGCCCGGCCACGTAGGCCCAACCGAATGCAGAGAAGATGTAGCCGAGGGTGACCGCGTCGATGCCGAGGTCTTTTTGCAAACTGGAACCGGCGATCGCGATGGTGGCGCGGTCGGCGTAGTTGATCGTGGTCACCAGGAACAGCATGAGCAGAATCAGATAGCGGACGTGAGTCGGCTTGGACGATTGCATGTAGATGTACTCCCACTGATTATTTTTATGCGCGGGTGAATCTTCTTTGGTCTTTGTGGGAGCTGGCTTGCCAGCGATGCAGGCGACTCGTTGTATCAGTCACTCCGCGGTGATGCTATCGCTGCGATGCGGCGACCCGACAAGCCAGCTCCCACAGGTACTGCGTGGATCAGGAACCGATGTAGGCGGTTTTCACCACGGTGTAGAACTCTTGCGCATAGCGGCCTTGCTCACGTGAGCCATAGGATGAACCCTTACGGCCCCCGAACGGAACGTGGTAATCGACACCGGCGGTCGGCAGGTTGACCATCACCATCCCGGCCTGGGAATGACGCTTGAAGTGGTTGGCGTACTTCAGCGACGTGGTGGCGATGCCCGCCGACAGACCGAATTCGGTGTCGTTGGCCATGGCCAGTGCAGCGTCGTAATCGGCCACGCGGACGATGTTGGCCACCGGGCCGAAGATCTCTTCGCGGCTGATGCGCATCGACGCTTCGCTGTCGGCAAACAGCGTTGGCGCGAGGAAGTAACCCTCGGTATCGCAGGTCACCAGACCGCCGCCGCTGACCACACGGGCACCTTCGGACTGGCCGATGTCGATGTATTTCAGGTCCTGCTCAAGCTGCGCTTGTGAAACCACCGGACCAATGTCAGTGCCCGCTTTCAACGCGTGACCGACCTTGATCGACTTCATGCGCTCGGCCATGGCTTCGACGAATTTGTCGTGAATCCCGGCAGTGACGATCAGTCGGCTCGACGCGGTGCAACGTTGGCCAGTGGAGTAGAACGCGCTCTGCACCGACAACTCGACCGCCTGTTTGAGGTCGGCGTCGTCGAGAATGATCTGCGGGTTCTTGCCGCCCATCTCCAGTTGCACCTTGGCCTGACGCGACACGCAATTGACCGCGATCTGGCGGCCCACACCGACGGAGCCGGTGAAGCTGATGCCGTCGACTTTCGGGCTGTTGACCAGTGCTTCACCGACCACGCGACCGCTGCCCATCACCAGGTTGAACACGCCAGCCGGGAAGCCTGCACGGGAGATGATTTCGGCCAGCGCCCAGGCGCAACCCGGCACCAGATCCGCCGGTTTCAACACCACGCAGTTGCCGTAGGCCAGGGCCGGGGCGATTTTCCACGACGGAATCGCAATCGGGAAATTCCACGGGGTGATCAGGCCGACCACGCCGAGGGCTTCGCGGGTGACTTCAACGTTGACGCCCGGGCGCACCGACGGCACATAGTCGCCCGACAAACGCAGGCACTCGCCGGCGAAGAACTTGAAGATGTTGCCGGCGCGGGTCACTTCGCCGATGGCTTCCGGCAGGGTCTTGCCCTCTTCCCGGGCCAGCAAGGTGCCGAGCTCTTCGCGGCGGGCGAGGATTTCAGTGCCGACTTTGTCCAGCGAGTCGTGGCGGGCCTGAATGCCCGAGGTCGACCACGCCGGGAACGCGGCGCGCGCGGCGTCGATGGCGGCGTTGACCTGAGCCAGATCAGCCTTGGCGTAGTCGCCGATGGTGTCGCTCAGCTCGGACGGGTTGATGTTCACCGAGTAATCGTTGCCGGTGATCCACTCACCGTTGATGTAGTTGTCATAGCGCTTGGTCACGAATCATTCTCCTGACGCAAAAGGCCGCTGATTGCTCAGCGGCCTTATTTATAGAGTTGGGTTACTGCGCACCTTGCTTGTCGATCAGCGCGGCGAGCATTTCGTACTCTTCGCGGGTCAGGTCGGTCAGCGGCGCCCGCACCGGGCCTGCGTCATAGCCGGCGATCTTGGCGCCTGCCTTGACGATGCTCACGGCGTAACCGGCCTTGCGGTTGCGGATGTCCAGGTACGGCAGGAAGAAGTCGTCAATGATCTTGCCAACGGTGGCGTGATCTTCGCGGGCAATCGCGTGGTAGAAATCCATCGCAGTTTTCGGGATGAAGTTGAACACCGCCGACGAGTAGACCGGCACGCCCAGGGCCTTGTAGGCAGCGGCGTAGACTTCTGCGGTCGGCAAACCACCGAGGTAGCTGAAGCGATCGCCGAGGCGACGACGGATCGACACCATCAGTTCGATATCACCCAGACCGTCCTTGTAACCGATCAGGTTCGGGCAGCGCTCGGCCAAGCGCTCCAGCAGAGGCGCGGTCAGGCGGCAGACGTTGCGGTTGTACACCACCACGCCGATGTTCACCGATTTGCACACCGCTTCAACGTGGGCGGCAACGCCGTCCTGGCTGGCTTCGGTCAGGTAGTGCGGCAGCAGCAAAAGACCTTTGGCGCCCAGACGCTCGGCTTCCTGAGCGTATTCGATGGCTTGACGGGTCGAACCGCCAACACCGGCGAGGATCGGCACGCTGCTGGCGCAGGTGTCGACGGCAGTCTTGATGATTTCCGAATATTCGCTGGCAGCCAGGGAGAAGAATTCACCGGTGCCACCGGCGGCGAACAGGGCCGAAGCACCGTACGGGGCCAGCCATTCCAGGCGTTTGATGTAGCCCGCGCGGTTGAAATCGCCTTGGGCATTGAAATCGGTGACCGGGAACGACAGCAGGCCGGCGGAGAGGATGGACTTCAGTTCTTGTGGATTCATTATTCGAACACCCTGGTAGCAACGTTTTTTGTGTGAGTGGACCGTTCAGCCTTCGCCGAAGTTGTAGGTCATCGTACAACTTAAAAGATAACCGTCAACTGCATTTCATCGCTGGAGGGCATTTTTTGTC
Organism: Pseudomonas sp. HS6; assembly: GCF_023375815.1. Taxonomy (NCBI): domain Bacteria; kingdom Pseudomonadati; phylum Pseudomonadota; class Gammaproteobacteria; order Pseudomonadales; family Pseudomonadaceae; genus Pseudomonas; species Pseudomonas sp. HS6. The sequence continues at coordinate 661,504 of NZ_CP067412.1, forward strand.
GGACAAGATTTCTTTTTGACGTAGGAGATTTCTCGACTAGGCTCGTTTTAACTGTATATGCATACAGTTAAATAAAAATCTACCGACGACATATCAAGGAGAAAGAAATGTCCGGTCTACAACCAAAATGCCTTGAAAAACCCACACCGGTCATCGCCCGATTCGATGATCTTTTCACCCCCGGCGGCATCGCTTTCAGTGCCGAGAATCCGCATCTGTTGCTGCACATCGCCGACTCGCACAGCGATGTCGAAGCCGTGACCGCCCCGCCCGCTCAAGCCTTGAAAGGCAAACCGCAGTTGCGCTTCGAAGGCGCGGAACACGCGGCTATCGGCGACAACACCCGACTGCGCTTCGTTGAAAATGCCGAGCCAGTGCTCGCGCAAAATGTGCCGCTGCATCTGCCGAACGGGTTGGCGCTGACCTACGGCCAGGTGCTGGCGTTGGGTGGTGACTTCTACGGAGTCGTCGACCGGCCAATCAACGAAGGCGCCACCCCGGCGGATCGCCTGCAACGCTTTTCGGCGGCGTTCGACACCCTCGCAACGCTGCCCGCCTCCCGGGCCGAGGCGCCACAGATTCTCGCGATCATGCAAAAGGAGATCGACGCGGTTAAACAGGCGATCAAGGACGGCAAGCAACCCCATGAGGCTTATGACGCTTTGGGAGATACGTTGTCGGAAGAGTGGAACAAGATCACTGGCGGCGGCAGTTTCGTCTCGGCGCTGTTCCCGCTCGGTCGCTACCTGAAACTGGCGGCGAACAATGCCGACCATTTCGGCGAATGGGCCCGCCAGGCCTACATCGCCGGGCACACCATGGCCCTGCAAACCGCCGCAGCCGCCCACGCCAGTCAGGACGAGCTACAGCTGGAACGGGCTTACGCGATGAACGCGTTCGCCGATCACTACCTCACCGATCTGTTCTCTTCCGGGCATTTGCGAGTGCCACGCAAGGCCATGGCTGCCGCAGTGACGCCGAGCGATCTGGGCTCGTTGATCACTCGCTTCATGCATGACGAAGACAGCAAATTCGGACTCAAGGTGCGCAACGGACATGGAGAGCAATGGCGGGCTTTCGGTGACAAGCGCTACTTCGAGGCAGCCGACACCGACAATCGCAATCAGGTGAATCACGCGGTGCAGGATTCGGCGGACGAAGTGTATGCCGCGTATTCCAGCGGCAACGTGCCGACCACCTTCAACGCGCTGCAACGGTTACCGGATCTGACTTTCGTGATGAATCTGACGAACAACTTTTCCCCGCTTTTCCGCGTTCAGGGCAACAAAGTCCTGCGGCGCAAGGACGTCAACAACCTCAACGACACCGCCACCGTCGACGACTGGTGGGGCTGGAGCACTTACCTGCTGCTCAAGGACTATCACCCAACCGGCAACACCCATTAAGGAGCGATTCGATGACGATTAAATTGAAAGTTGAACTGGCCTCGGGCCAATCGTTGAAAGGCGCGCCGCTGCAATTGCTGGTCAACGGCGTAGCCATCGCCCGCGCGTCGGTAGATGCCCAGGGTCAGGCGACATTCGACGTCAGGCCCGGCCCGGGCAAACTGGCGGTCAGGGTGGATCGTTCGATACTGCCCCAGAGCTGAAATGCCCGGACAAGATTGCCCCGGCGCGCCTCACCGATTCGCCGGGTAAAGTGCGACGACTGCCGCGAAGGATCGCGGCAGATCTTTCAAGGAGAACGAATCATGACGTTTGCCGCTGCACACCTTCCACAATTCCCCGATCACGCCAGCGACTCGATCATCCTGCGGCTGTCGACCCTGAGTGACGACCTGATCATCCGCGTACCCGACGGACAGAACACCCCGCCGAACTGGGATGTGTATCCGATCCTCGGTGACGATCCGGAAGAGCCTGAATGGCTGGGCCTGTCGGAACCGACCGGTGTCTGGGACGACGCACTCGACGATATGGTCGGCCTGACGGGAATCGAACTGAGCATTCCCCGATTCGAGCTGGAAAAGTACCTGAACAGCACTGTTGAACTGCGCTACAAGTTCGCTGATGAGTCCAGTCTGGAACCGTGCTCGGAGCCGCTGAAGCTCTACGTCGAAGCCTGATTCCTCAACCCTGCGCCTGCGCCTCTTCATGCGCCTGACGCAGCCGTTCGCGGCTGTTGGTCAGGTGCAGGCGCATGGCCGCGCGGGCGGCATCGGAATCCTGGCGGGCGATAGCCTCGTAGATTTCCTCGTGCTCGCGGCTCAGGCGATTCATGTAGTGCTGCTGATCGTCATGGGCCAGGCGTGCCGAGTTCAGCCGCGTGCGCGGAATGATGCTGGTGCCCAGGTGGGTCATGATGTCAGTGAAGTAGCGGTTGCCCGTGGACAGCGCGATTTGCAGGTGGAATTGGAAATCCGACGCCACCGCATCGCTGGCGTGGGCCACGCTTTCGTTCAGCGCATCCAGAGCGGCACGCATGGCGGCCAGTTGTTCGGCGCTGCGACGTTGTGCGGCGAGACCGGCCGATTCTACTTCGAGGCTGATACGGAATTCGAGAATCGCCAGCACGTCACGCAGGGTGACCACGGTCGCCGGGTCGATCCGGAAACCGCTCGGGCTTGGCGTGTCGAGCACGAAGGTGCCGATGCCGTGACGGGTTTCCACCTGCCCTGCGGCCTGCAGCCGGGAAATCGCCTCGCGCACCACGGTACGGCTGACACCATTGGCTTCCATGATCGCCGACTCGGTGGGTAACTTGTCGCCACGCTTGAGCAGACCGTCGCGGATCTGCTCGGTCAGCACCGTCACCAGTTCCTGTGCCAGGCTGCGGCGCTTGCGAGGGAGGCGCGGGGTGTCGATCGGGTTTTGCATGGTCTGCGTTTATCTCGAAAATTCGGCTAGAGAGGCATCATAGCCCAAGGGAGTTGTACGATCACCGTCCTCTGTGGGAGCAGGCTCCCACAGATTCAGTACGCATCAGGCTGTGACGGTCTGCTCGACCAGATGCCCGCTGTCGATCCGCACATGCCGTGGATGGAAGCGCTTGAGGCTGCTGCGATGGCCGACGCTGACGATGCTCAGGCCCGGCAGCTGATCGATCAGCGCCTGATACAGCGTGGCCTCGTCTTCTTCGTCCATCGCCGAAGTCGCTTCGTCCATGTACAGCCAATGCGGTGCATAGAGCAGCGCACGGGCGAAGGCCAGTCGTTGCTGTTCACCCGGCGAGAGCATGCGCTGCCAGTGATTGGCTTCGTCCAGTCGCGCCACCAGATGCGGCAGACGGCAGGTTTCCAGCACTTGCGCATAACGCTCTGGCGAATAGGTATCGCCCGATTGTGGATAACTCAAGGCTTCACGCAGGGTGCCAATCGGCAGATACGGCTTTTGCGGGAGGAACAGATAACGCGATGCCGGCAGACGAATATTGCCGTGACCCGCTGGCCACAAATGCCCCATCGCTCGCAGCAGGGTGGACTTACCGCTGCCTGAGCGACCGCTGAGCATCACGCGCTCGCCCGGCTCCACGGTCATGTCAGCGCTGGTCAGCAGGTGACGACCGTCAGCCAGATCCAGCCCGAGGTTGTGCACGCGCAATTCGCTGCCCTGATTCTGCACATCGATGGCCGGTGCACGTTCTTCGTTATCGGTCATGGCCTGACGGAAGCTCAACAGACGATCACACGTGGCGCGCCACGACGCCAAGTCCTGGTAGGCGCTGATGAACCAGCTGAAACTTTCCTGAACATTGCCGAAGGCCGAGCTGATCTGCATCAGTTCTCCGAGTTCGATCTTGCCCGCAAAGTAGCGCGGTGCGGCCACCATGAACGGGAAGATTATCGCCGCCTGGCTGTAACCGGACGTGAAGAAGGTCAGGCGCTTGGACACTTTCATGATGTCCCAGAAGTTGTGCCAGACCATCCCGAAACGGCTGCTCAAACGGCGATTCTCATTCGGTTCGCCGTTGTACAGCGCAATGCTTTCGGCGTTTTCACGAATTCGAACCATGGAGAAACGCAGATCGGCTTCGAAACGTTGTTGTTGGTTGTTCAGACCGATCAAGCGACGACCAATCAGATGCGTCAACCAACTGCCCACTACCGCATAAACCAGCACACACCAGAACATGTAGCCGGGAATCGTGTAGCCGAACACTTCGATACTGCCTGACACGCCCCAGAGAATGATCGAGAACGACACCAGACTGACGACGTTGCGCAACAATCCAATCCCCAGACTCAAGGTGTTGGAGGTGAAGTTGTTGAGGTCTTCGGAAATCCGCTGATCCGGGTTATCGGTGTAACCGCCCTGCTCCAGCTGGTAATAGTTCTTGTCGGCAAGCCAACGGGAGAAATGCTTTTCGGTGAGCCATGCCCGCCAGCGAATCGTCAGCATCTGAGTCAGATACAGCCGATACACCGCACCGATAATCGCCACTGCCGCGATAGCGCAGAAGTACAGAATCAGCCGCCAGAACGCGACCTCATCTTTCTTTTGCAGCGCGTTGTAAAAATCTTTGTACCAGGTGTTGAACCACACCGAGATGCCGACACTGAGCAACGAAAGCGCGATCACGGCAATCAGCAACGTCCAGGCTTTGACCTTCTCTTCACTGCGCCAGTAAGGCGTGATGATCGCCCACACCTTGCGAAAAAACTCCCCGCGCACACTATCGTTGACCGCGGAATATTCAGCGTTCTGATTCATGGATAAGGCTCGATAAAGAAAAGAACAGACACGCACCGATCATAGTTGATCGGTGCGCTTTATCGCGAGGGCTGGCGATGGCCGTTCAGCGCAGGTTCAGCGACGAACCGGGCGCTTTTGCAGTTTGCGCTGCAGGGTACGGCGGTGCATGCCCAGGGCGCGGGCAGTGGCGGAGATGTTGCCTTCGTGCTCGGTCAGCACGCGCTGGATGTGCTCCCATTGCAGGCGATCCACCGACATCGGGTTTTCCGGCACCAGGCTGTCGAGGTCGGCGTGTTCGGACAGCAGCGCTGCCAGCACGTCGTCGGCATCGGCCGGTTTGCACAGATAGTTGCAGGCGCCGCGCTTGATCGCTTCGACCGCAGTAGCAATGCTCGAGTAACCGGTGAGGATCACCACGCGCATTTCCGGGTCCAGCTCCAGCAGTTTCGGCAGCAAGACCAGACCGGAATCGCCGTCCATTTTCAGGTCCAGTGCGGCATAGTCCGGCAGATCGGCCTGGGCGATGGTCAGGCCTTCCTCAGCGGAACCGGCGGTGCTGACGCGGAAACCACGGCGGGCCATGGCACGGGCCATTACCCGGGTAAAGGTCGCGTCGTCATCGACCAGCAGCAAATGCGGCAGTTCTTCGCCTTCGACTTGGATTTCGTCACTCATGTTGCTCTCCTCGGGCGCCGTGGGGCAGGCGCAGCTCGGTGAGCGTGCCGCCTTCCTCATGACTATAGAGTTTCACTGAGCCGCCGGCGCGTGTCACGCTGGCCTTGCTCAAAAACAGGCCCAGGCCGAAACCTTTGCCCTTGGTGGTAAAAAACGGTTTGCCGATCTGCTCGGCGATGGCCAACGGCACACCGGCGCCATGATCACGAATGCTGATGGTCAGGTCTTCGGCGGTCCAGTCCAACGTCACCTGAAGGTTTTCCGGGCAGGCATCGGCGGCGTTGTTCAGCAGATTCAACAAGGCCTGGGTCAGATCCGGCGGCGGTGCCACACGCGGCAACTGGCCCTGGCCCAGACGCTGGAAGCGGTAACTGGCCTCGGGACGCATCAGGTGCCAGCGGTTGAGCGCTTCGTCGAGCCATTCGGTGACATCCTGCATCTCCACGGCCATACGGCGATTGGCTTCGGCCGCGCGCACCAATTGTTGCAGGGTCTCTTTGCAGAGTTTCACCTGATCCTTCAGCACCTTCAGGTCTTCCTGAAGCATTGGATCGTGATGATCCTGTTGCATTTCGTTGAGCAACACGCTCATGGTCGCCAGCGGTGTGCCCAGTTCATGGGCGGCACCGGCGGCCTGAGTCGCCACGGCCAGCAATTGCTGATCACGCAGGCCTTCTTCACGACGGATCGCCCGTAACTCTTCCTGCCGGCGCAGCTCTTCAGCCATCCGCGCGGCGAAGAAGGTAATGACCGCTGCCGCCAGCGCGAAGCTCAGCCACATGCCGTAAATCTGCAGGTTTTCCCGGGCGACCGGAAGGGTTTCCAGCGGATAGAAATGCGTCAGCATCAGGGTGTACAAGGCCAGCGCGATGCCGGACAGCACCACCGAATAACGCCATGGCAGCGTCACTGCGGCAATGGTCAGCGGCACCAGATAATACGAAACGAACGGGTTGGTCGAACCACCGGAGAAATACAGCAAGGCACTGTGGATAAACAGGTCGCAGGCCAGTTGCAGCGCATATTCGAGCTCGGTGACCGGCCACGAAGTGCGCAGGCGCACGGCGGTGAACACACAGAGCAGAATCGAACAGCCGAGGGTCATCACCAGTTGCACCCACGGCAACGGCAACAGCTCCAGCCAGTAGGCCAGGCCCACGGAACCGGCCTGCGCGGCGAGCACCAGGGTGCGGATGAAAGTCAGCCGCCAGAGGTTCTGGCGAGTGGCGGAAGTCAGTTGTACGGGGGCGAGCATGAGCTCTCCTGATGAGCGCTCCAGGCGGATCGCACGGAGTATAACCAAGCCGCAGGCTTGAGAGGCGAAAGTGCGGCAAACGACCACATGGCAAAAAGCTTCGCGGCGGCTATAAGGACCCCTTCGCGAGCAAGCTCGCTCCCACAGGGGAACGCGTCCCAAATGTGGGAGCGAGCTTGCTCGCGATTGGCTGCGCAGCAGCCACCGGCTATCTGTATAGAAGTTGTAACTGGGCGAACCGGATCATAAAAGCTAGAGTCTGATGGTTTCACGCAGGCCCCCGAACCATCACCTGCGCCCTCATCAAGGAGCTTTCATGCACACATTTCGCCGCAGCGCCGCCCTTCTCGCCCTGACCGTCGGCAGCGTCGCCAGCCTTCCGGCCCTGGCCGCCGATGAGCTGCACTACAACCAGATTTCCCTGCGCGCCGAAGTCAGCCAGGAAGTGGCCCGCGACCTGATGATCGTGACCCTCTACACCGAAGAACAAAACACTGACCCTGCCAAACTCGCCGCCGACGTCAGCACCACCATGAACAAGGCCCTGGCCCAGGCCAAGCAAGTCAAAGACATCACCCTGCGCCAGGGCAGCCGCAACAGCTACCCGATCTACGACACCAAGGGCCAGAAAATCACCGGCTGGCGCGAACGCGCCGAACTGCGCCTGGAAAGCGCCGACTTCGCCGCCCTGTCCAAACTCACCGGCGAACTGCTGACCGACCTGAAAATGGGCGGCATGGACTTCGCCATCGCCGACCCGACCCGCAAGGCCAGCGAAGACAAACTGCTGAAAGAAGCCGTTACCGCCTTCAAGGCCCGCGCCCAACTGGCGACCGACGCTCTGGGTGGCAAGGGCTACAAAATCGTCAACCTGAACCTCAGCAGCAACGGCTTCCCGCAACCGTACATGCGCGCGCCGATGATGATGAAAGCGGCCGGCATGGACGCAGCACCGGTGACGCCTGAGGTCGAGGCTGGCACCAGTCAGGTCAGCCTGACGGCCGATGGCTCGATTGAAGTGTTGATGCAGTGATTGAGTGAAGGCTGAATGAAAAACCGGCGATCAGTGATGATGCCGGTTTTTTTGTGCCCGGGATTTGGGTTATCAGGTTTGCGGATCAACCCGGTCCAACGCGCGGTTCACTGCAAGCTCGGCCAGCATGATGATCTGCTGGATACCCAGCGCCGTACTGCGCTGCGGGCCGGTGAGTTCATTGGCGAAATTGCTGGCGATGGTACTGGCCGACGCCAGGGATTCGCAGGCATTGGCCAGCAGGCTTTCGGTGTCGACGTTGGGCGTGACCATGTACATCGTGCTCGGCGGACGTGGTTTGGAAAGGTTGGGGCAGAGATAGAAATCGAGGGCGCGTTTGATGGCTTCACGGTTGCGGGCGAGGTCTTCGGCGCGCATGGCTTCTTCGAGGGGTGGGTCGGGTACTGGCTTGTTCATGGAGCATTTCCTTATGAATTTGCGCCACTCATTTCCGATCTCACTCGTGAAATGAGGTGGCAACTATGTACGGAGTGAGATTACCGGTAAGGAAACCAACCCGGCCGGACCGAAGTCCGCCCGTACATAGCCGCCATAAAGAACTGCCGACAGCATGAACTGGTGGCGATTATGGGGTGGCTTGCGCTGGTTTCCAAATTCAGTAACCGGGAATCTCACCTCCCGATCGCAGAGTCTTCTGCGACAACCAGAGACTAGGGATCGTGCTTCCGACGGACAACCTGAAAACTTTGTGGGAAGGATCCTGTGTTGTTGTTGAGATTTAAACAGCTTCAAAAGCTGCCCTCACCCTAGCCCTCTCCCGGAGGGAGAGGGAACTGACCGCGGTGTTTAAATGGAATACGCCGACGTGAGATACCGAGGTGAACTCGGGTTTTGAAACACACGCCATTTCACTTCTGCCTTCTGCCTTCTGCCTTCTGCCTCTACCTCTGCCTCCAGATCTAGATTCACTTCCACATCCACACCAGCATCAGCATCAGCATCAGCATCAGCATCAGCATCAGCATCAGCTCCCGCTCCCGCTCCCGCTTCTGCTTCTGCTTCTGCTTCCACCACTCAACAGGATGAGCGTTAGCTCGGCTGCAGCTTTTGATCTTGATCCACGGGCGACGTCGGAAGGCTGAGTGGAGGGATTTATCCGGGGGTGGGAGCGCAGCGACCGTTTGGCGAAGCCAAACACATCGAGAGGAGGTGCAGCGAAGCAAACCGTAGGCGATGCCCCCCGGATGAATCCCGGAGCGAAGGAACCCCGAGCCTTAGCGAGCGGGCCGAACGTAGGAGCAAGCGTTTTTGGTTACTTTTTAGGCGTTTGTAAAAAGTGACCCGCCGTAAGGGCGGAACCATAAGCCGCAACACCCGAAAAAACGGATATGCCCAAACCCGCGAGATATACCGAGATAGACGCACCCCCTCAAAAAACGATATTTCCGAACACCCCCAAATCCCCGCTAACCTCAAGGAACAACCACCTCCAGACCCACGGGCCAGACATGCAAAGATTCACCCTCAAACCACTCCTGATCACCCTGGCCCTGACCGCCATAACCCCAATCGCAAACGCAGCAACGACCTTGGTCTACTGCTCCGAAGCCAGTCCCGCAGGCTTCGACCCCAGCCAATACACCAGCGGCACTGACTTCGACGCCTCCGCCGAAACCGTCTTCAACCGCCTCACCCAATTCAAACGCGGCGGCACCGAAGTCGAACCCGGTCTGGCAACCCACTGGGACGTAAGCCCGGACGGCCTCCAGTACACCTTCAACCTGCGCCAAAACGTGAAATTCCACACCACGGATTACTTCACCCCGACCCGCACCTTCAACGCCGACGACGTCCTGTTCACCTTCCAGCGCCTGCTCGACCCGGAGAACACCTTTCGCAAGGCCTACCCCGCCGAGTCCCCGTACTTCACCGACATGAACCTGAACACCACGATCAAATCCGTGGAAAAACTCGACGAAAACACCGTGCGCTTCAACCTGAACAACGTCGACGCCGCGTTCGTGCAAAACCTCGCGATGAGCTTCGCCTCGGTGCAATCGGCCGAATACGCAACTCAACTGCTGAAGGAAGGCCACGCCGCCGACCTCAACCAGAAACCGGTCGGCACCGGCCCGTTCGTGTTCAAGCGTTACCAGAAGGACTCGCAGATCCGCTACGCGGCGAACAAGGACTACTGGAAACCCGAAGACGTCAAAATCGATAACCTGGTGTTCTCGATCACCCCGGACGCCGCCGTGCGCCTGCAAAAACTCAAGACCGGCGAATGCCAGGTCAGCGGCTACCCGCGCCCGGCCGACATCGAAGTGATGGAAAAAGACCCTAACCTGCGCGTGTTGAAGCAAGCCGGTTTCAACCTCGGCTTCCTCGCCTACAACACCACCCATCCACCGCTGGATCAGCTCAAGGTGCGCCAGGCGCTGGACATGGCCATCGACAAACCGGCGATCATCAAAGCGGTTTACCAAAGTGCCGGGCAACTGGCGCAGAACGCCTTGCCGCCCGCGCAATGGTCCTATGACCCGAATATCAAAGACGCGCCGTACGATCCCGTGAAAGCAAAAGCGCTACTCAAGGAAGCCGGGGTTGCGCCAGGTACAACCATCAACCTCTGGGCGATGACCGTGCAGCGCGCGTCCAACCCGAATGCGCGAATGTCGGCGCAGATGATCCAGCAGGATTGGGAGAAAATCGGCATCAAGGCCAACATCGTCAGCTATGAATGGGGCGAGTACATCAAGCGCGCCAAGAATGGCGAACACGACGCGATGATCTATGGTTGGACAGGTGACAACGGCGACCCGGACAACTGGCTGGGCGTGCTTTACAGCTGCGCGGCGGTGAAAGGCAGCAACTACGCCAAGTGGTGCGATCCGGCCTACGACAAACTGGTGCAGCAGGCCAAGGTGGCCACCGATAAATCGCAACGGATAAAACTGTATCAACAGGCGCAACTGATCCTTAAACAGCAGGTGCCGATCACGCCGATCGCCAACTCCACGGTGTTCCAACCGCTGCGCAAGGAAGTGACTGACTTCAAGATCAGCCCGTTCGGTCTGACCCCCTTCTATGGCGTGGGTATAAATAAGTAACACCGAGCCCCAAGGCGGCGCGCAAATCGTGACCAATGCACCGTTTTGGGGCTTCATTTGCACCGAAAAAACCGACCGCAAACGGTCAAATGCGTCAGAAGTTATACAGATGCGACATTAAGGTACGTTCGTGCCACCGTTTGATGCCGCCGGGCGCTCTGGATCTTGCATTGGGTATGGGCCCTGCATAAGTATCCGCAGGCACGACTCACGAGGTCGTACCTCAATATTAAAAAATGACAACAAATCATGAGGCCAACATGCTTAAACACGCGGTCATTCCGTTTTTAGTCGGCGCAGGCTTGTTAGCCTCCGCACCTTTCGCTTCCGCTGCGACTAACCTGGTGTTCTGCTCCGAAGGCAGCCCGGCCGGTTTCGACCCAGGCCAATACACCACCGGAACCGACTTCGACGCCTCAGCCGAAACCATGTTCAACCGTCTGACCCAGTTCGAGCGTGGCGGCACCGCCGTGATTCCTGGGCTGGCGACCAGCTGGGACATTTCGACCGATGGTCTGACTTACACCTTCCACCTGCGTGAAGGCGTCAAGTTCCACACCACCCCGTATTTCAAGCCGACTCGTGAGTTCAACGCCGACGACGTACTGTTCACCTTCAATCGCATGATTAACAAGGATGACCCGTTCCGTAAGGCGTACCCGACCGAATTCCCGTACTTCACCGACATGGGGATGGATACCAACATCACCAAGATCGATAAAGTCGACGACCACACCGTCAAGTTCACGCTGAAAGAAGTCGACGCCGCGTTCATCCAGAACATGGCCATGAGCTTCGCTTCGGTTCAGTCCGCCGAGTACGCAGCCCAGCTGCTGAAGGAAGGCAAGGCTGCCGACATCAACCAGAAGCCTGTCGGCACTGGCCCGTTCGTGTTCAAGAGCTACCAGAAAGACTCCAACATCCGTTACACCGGGAACAAGGACTACTGGAAGCCTGAAGACGTGAAGATCGACAACCTGATCTTCGCCATCACCACCGACCCGTCGGTACGTATCCAGAAGCTGAAGAAGAACGAGTGCCAGGTCACTCTGTTCCCGCGTCCAGCCGACCTGCAAGCGCTGAAAGAAGACAAGACCCTGAAAATGCCTGACCAGGCTGGTTTCAACCTGGGCTACATCGCCTACAACGTGATGGACAAGGTCAAGGGCAGCAACGACGCCAACCCGCTGGCTGACCTGCGTGTACGTCAGGCGCTGGACATGGCGGTGAACAAGCCGGAAATCATCAAGTCGGTCTACCAGGGTGCAGGCCAACTGGCCGTCAACGCCATGCCACCGACCCAATGGTCCTACGACACCACCGTCAAGGACGCCAAGTACGATCCTGAGAAAGCCAAAGAGCTGCTCAAGGAAGCCGGCGTCAAGGAAGGTACTGAGATCGTCCTGTGGGCGATGCCGGTTCAGCGTCCATACAACCCGAACGCCAAACTGATGGCCGAAATGCTCCAGTCCGACTGGAAGAAGATCGGTCTGAACGTGAAGATCACCAGCTACGAGTGGGGCGAGTACATCAAGCGTTCCAAAGGTGGCGAGAACCAGGCCATGATCATTGGCTGGAGCGGTGACAATGGTGATCCGGACAACTGGCTCAACGTGTTGTTTGGTTGCGACTCGCTGAGCGGCAACAACTTCTCCAAATGGTGCGACAAGAAATTCGACGGCCTCGTGAAAGAAGCCAAGCGCACCACAGACCAAGCCAAGCGCACCGAACTCTACAAAGAGGCGCAGCACGTCCTCAAAGATGCAGTCCCTATGACACCTATCGCTCACTCGACGGTGTATCAACCCATGCGCGCCAACGTGCAGGACTTCAAGATCAGCCCGTTCGGCTTGAACTCCTTCTACGGCGTCAGCGTCAAGTAAAAAACCGGCGGCGACGTTTTCAGCGTCGCCGCTGTTTTTTTCTGCCGAATAGTTAGGAATCTGCCTACATCCATTTCCACCAGGTCTTACCAGGTTGGTTTAGGACGTGTTGCCTTTTCCTACGAGTCTTTAGGACTCAGCGCATTTACTGCCAGACCTGCGGCCCCTACCGTCAGGTTCTGACCAGTGACTGTGTGGGCTATCGGTTTGCTGTTGGTTTGAGTTCAATGCAGCCACAACTTCCCTGGAAGGGATCGCGGCGCATTGAAAAACACTGAGATAAGAGGGAGCGTCATGCGCCACACCTTGGTTTTTTCCGCATTGCTGGGCGCCGGCCTGTTGGCCGCCACGTCCGCGAGTTTTGCCGCCAGCGACAGTCTGGTGTTCTGCTCCGAAGGCAGCCCAGCCGGTTTCGATACCGCGCAGTACACGACCGCGACCGATAACGACGCCGCCGAACCGCTGTACAACCGTCTGGCCGAATTCGAAAAGGGCGCGACCAATGTCGTACCGGGCCTGGCAACGAGCTGGGATATTTCCGAGGATGGCCTCAAGTACACCTTTCACCTGCGTGAAGGGGTGAAATTTCATACAACGGCGTACTTCAAACCTACCCGCGATTTCAACGCCGACGACGTGCTGTTCACGTTTAACCGCATGCTCGACCCACAACACCCATTCCGTAAGGCTTATCCGACCGAGTTCCCGTATTTCAACGGGATGAGCCTGAACAAGAACATCGCCAAGGTCGAGAAGACCGGGCCGCTGACCGTGCAGTTCACGCTCAACAGCGTCGACGCCGCGTTCATCCAGAACATCGCCATGAGCTTCGCCGCCATCCTGTCTGCCGAATACGCCGACAAACTGCTGGCCGAAGGCAAGCCGAGCGACATCAACCAGAAGCCGATCGGCACTGGTCCGTTCGTGTTCAAGAGCTACCAGAAAGACTCGAACATCCGCTACACCGGCAACCCGCATTACTGGGATCAGAGCCGGGTGAAACTGAAGAACCTGATTTTCGCGATCAATACCGATGCTTCGGTCCGCGTGCAGAAGCTCAAGGCTGGCGAGTGCCAGGTCACCCTGCACCCGCGTCCGGCCGATGTGCCGGCATTGAAGAACGACCCGAAACTGCAACTGATCGAAAAGCCGGGCTTCAACCTCGGTTACATCGCCTACAACGTGCGCCACAAACCGTTCGACCAGCTCGAGGTGCGTCAGGCGCTGGACATGGCGGTGAATAAACAAGGGATTCTCAACGCTGTTTACCAGGGTGCCGGTCAACTGGCGGTCAACGCCATGCCGCCGACCCAATGGTCCTACGACACCACGATCAAGGACGCCGCCTATAACCCGGAAAAAGCCAAGGAATTGCTCAAGGCTGCCGGCGTCAAGGAAGGCACCGAGATCACCCTGTGGGCCATGCCGGTGCAGCGCCCGTACAACCCGAACGCCAAACTGATGGCCGAAATGCTCCAGGCTGACTGGGCCAAGATCGGTCTGAAAGTGAAGATCGTCAGCTACGAATGGGGCGAGTACATAAAGCGCACCAAAAATGGCGAACACGACATCAGCCTGATCGGCTGGACCGGTGACAATGGGGATCCGGACAACTGGCTCGGCACGCTGTACAGCTGCGACGCCATTGGCGGCAACAACTACTCCATGTGGTGCGACCCGGCTTACGACAAGCTGGTCAAAGAGGCCAAGGTCGTCACTGACCGCGACCAACGCACCGTGCTCTACAAACAGGCCCAGCAGTTGCTCAAGCAGCAAGTGCCGATCACGCCTGTGGCCCACTCGACGGTCAACCAGCCGTTAAGCACCAGGATCGAAGGATTCAAGGTCAGCCCCTTCGGTCGCAACGTGTTTTCGGGTGTCAGCATCGATTAAACAAAAAACCGACTAGCCGCAACGCTGAGGAGGCTGTCTACCTCCTCACGCAAGCGCTTTGCCGAAATTCGCCAATCAGGCCTTTTGCAAACGTTTGCGATGTGTGAATGAGTTCTAAAACCAAAAACCGGCCAACCCAAAAAAGCCGGCATAAAAAGAAAGTAAAGGAGCTTCACCCATGAAACTGAGCAGCACCGCGATACTGGCCCTGGCCATCAGCAGCATCACCGCCACGGCTTATGCCGAGGAACAGAGCCAGGCGTTCACCCCGGTTACCGTCAACGAGCAGAGCGCCCAGGCTGAAGCCACCGGCTTCCTCGAAGGCTCCAAGATCAGCGGCACGACCCGTAACTGGTACGCCAACGAGCAACTGAAACGTGGCGGCAAGTTCACCTACCGCAAAGACGGTGTCGCGACCCCGACCGATCGTCGTATCAACTGGGTGCAGGGCACCATCGTCAACTACACCTCCGGCTTCACTCAGGGCACCGTCGGTGTCAGTACTGAAGTGGCCGCGTACAACGCCGTGGCGCTGGAGCGCGATCGCAAGGATCTGGCCTCCAACAATGGTGGCGCACCGGGTTCGCGTCCAGGCGCAGGCAACAACCGTACGCTGACCAAAGAAGGCGGTGACGCTGAAGGTCAATGGAGCAAACTGGGCCTGGCCAACGTCAAGTTCCGCGTTTCCAACACCACGCTGACCGCCGGTCGCCAGAACTTCAGCACGCCAATCGTCGACACCATCGGCAACCGTGCGCTGCCTTCGAGCTTTGAAGGTGTCAGCCTGCACAGCGAAGAACTGAACAACCTGTCGTTCGACGCCGGCAGCTTCGACCGCGTATCGCCGCGTACCGAAGAAAGCCTTTCGAAGTTCCGCACCGAGTACAGCGCCAACGGCGCCGAGACCGATCGCGTGAGCATCGTCGGCCTGAACTACCAGCCGCTGAAAAGCCTGAAGACCAGCCTGTACGCGTCCAAGGTTGAAGACTTCTGGAACCAGTACTACTTTGGCGCCACCCACGAGCTGGGTGACAGCAACGTCGTGAGCCTGACCACCGGCCTGAACTACTACAAAACTGTCGATACCGGCAAAAAAGAGATGGGCAACATCGACAACGACACCTACTCCCTGTCGTTCGGTCTGACCCACCAGGCACACAGCCTGACCTTCTCGTACCAGGAAATTAACGGTAACGAGTACTTCGACTACCTGCACGAAACCAACGGCATCTACCTGGCCAACTCCCTGCTGTCCGACTTCAACGGCCCGAACGAGAAATCCTTCCAGGTCGCTTACGGTCTGAACATGGCCGAATACGGCGTGCCGGGCCTGAAGTTCAACATCTATCAGGCTCGCGGCTGGGGCATCGACGGTACTCACTACACCGGCACCGCGTATGACGTACGCAGCATGGACGGCGAGCACCACTACGAATACGGCATCGGTGCAACCTACGCCGTACAGAGCGGCCCACTCAAGGCCACCACCATCCGTGGTACCTACACCGCTCACCGCGCCAGCGAAAACCAGGCTGACGGCAGCATCAACGAGTTCCGTCTCGTGACCACCGTTCCGTTCAACATCCTGTAAAAACGCACGCCGACGGCTGACTCAGTGACGAGTCGGCCGTTCGGCTTTTTGTCTTCAACCGATTGCAGAGGGTTCTTGATGAAAATGCTTCCCCTACGTGCGGCCATCGCTGCCGCCTTGTTGAGCGCCGCCATCGGCGTCTCGGCCAAACCCTTGGTGGTCTGCACCGAAGCCAGCCCGGAAGGCTTCGATATGGTCCAGTACACGACTGCAGTCACTGCCGACGCGGTGGCCGAAACCATCTTCAACCGTCTGGTGGACTTCAAGCCCGGCACTACTGAAATTGTCCCGGCGCTGGCAGATTCCTGGGAAATCAGCGAAGACGGCCTGACGTACACGTTCCACCTGCGCAAAGGCGTCAAGTTCCACACCACCGAATACTTCAAGCCGACTCGCGACATGAATGCCGACGACGTGCTCTGGAGCTTCCAGCGTCAGCTGGACCCGAATCACCCGTGGCACAAGCTGTCGAGCGTGGGCTTCCCGTACTTTGAAAGCATGGGCTTCAAGGAACTGCTGAAGAACGTCGAGAAAATCGACGACCACACGGTCAAGTTCACTCTGACCCGCCGCGAAGCGCCGTTCCTCGCCGACGTCGCGATGCCGTTCACTGCGATCTATCCTGCCGAATACGCCGACCAATTGCTCAAGGCCAACAAGACCGGCGACCTGAACAACAAGCCTGTCGGCACCGGCCCGTTCATCTTCCAGCGTTACGCCAAGGATGCGCAGGTGCGCTTCAAGGCCAACCCGGAATACTTCCGTGGCAAACCGCCAGCCGACGCGTTGATCCTGGCCATCGCCACCGACAACAACGTGCGCCTGCAGAAGCTCAAGGCCAATGAGTGCCAGGTCGCGCTGTATCCGAAACCGGATGACATCCCGAGCATCAAGAAAGACAGCAACCTGAAGGTTGATGAGCTGAACGCGATGACCGTTTCGTACATCGCCATGAACACCCAGCACAAATACATCAGCGATGTCCGTGTGCGCAAAGCCATCGATATCGCCTTCGACAAGGAAGCGTACGTCAATGCGCTGTTCGGCAAAGGCAACGCGACCGTCGCGGTCAACCCGTACCCTGACACCTTGCTCGGCTACAACCACGACCTGAAGAACCCGCCACGTGACCTCGACAAGGCCCGCGCCTTGCTCAAGGAAGCCGGCGTACCGGAAGGCACCACATTCACCCTGTTCACCCGCAACGGCGGCGGCCCGACCAACCCGAACCCGATGCTGGGCGCGCAAATGATGCAGGCCGACCTGGCGAAAGTCGGGATCAAGATCGACATCCGCGTGATGGAATGGGGCGAGATGCTCAAACGCGCCAAAGCCGGCGAACACGACATGGTTTCGGCCGGATGGGCGGGCGACAACGGCGACCCGGATAACTTCCTGACGCCTATGCTCAGTTGCGAAGCTGCCAAGAACGGCGAAAACTACGCTCGCTGGTGCAACGAGAAATTCCAGACCCTGCTCGACGAAGCACGGGCTAAAGTAGATCCGGCCGAACGCGCCAAACTGTACGAAGAGGCCCAGGCCATCTTCAATCAGGACCAGCCATGGATCAGCATGGCCCACACCCGGATGTTCACAGCAATGCGCAACAACGTAGAGGGTTATCACATCAGCCCTCTCACAACCAATAACTTCGCCACCACCCAGGTGAAGTAGATAAGAAACTCCCGGCCTCCCTGACCCCAGGGTCGCCGGGCACGCCTAACCGGCCGATGAGGTACCACACAAGATGTTAAGTTTTATTGCCCGCCGACTGGGGTTGTTGATCCCCACGTTTTTCGGCATCACGTTGCTGACTTTCGCATTGATTCGCATGATCCCCGGCGATCCCGTGGAAGTGATGATGGGCGAACGTCGGGTCGATCCCGAAATGCACGCTCAGGCAATGGAACGCCTCGGTCTGAACAAGCCCCTGTATGCCCAGTACCTGGATTACATCGGCAAGCTGGCCCACGGCGACCTCGGCGAATCCCTGCGTACCCGTGAAAGCGTCTGGACCGAATTCACTCAACTGTTCCCGGCCACGTTCGAACTCTCGATGGCTGCCCTGCTGTTCGCCGGCGTCTTCGGGCTGCTGGCCGGCGTCATTGCCGCACTCAAGCGGGGGTCTCTGTTCGATCATGGGGTGATGGGCATATCCCTCACGGGATATTCGATGCCCATCTTCTGGTGGGGCCTGATTCTCATCATGTTTTTCTCGGTCAGCCTGGGCTGGACGCCGGTTTCCGGACAGAACGACCTGCTCATCGACGTCGAGCGCAAGACCCACTTCATGCTGATCGATACATGGCTCAGCGATGAGCCGGGCGCCCTGCTCGATTATCTGCATCACCTGATCCTGCCCGCCATCGTGCTGGGCACCATTCCGCTGGCGGTAATCGCCCGGATGACCCGTTCTTCCATGCTCGAAGTACTGCGTGAAGACTATATCCGCACCGCCCGTGCCAAAGGCCTGTCGCCGGCACGTGTCGTGTTCGTTCACGGCCTGCGCAACGCACTGATTCCGGTGCTGACCGTGGTCGGCCTGCAAGTCGGTACTCTGCTGGCCGGTGCGGTTCTGACCGAAACGATTTTCTCCTGGCCCGGCATTGGCAAATGGCTGATCGAAGCCATCGGCGCCCGGGATTACCCGGTCGTGCAAAACGGCATCTTGCTGATTGCCTGCATTGTGATTCTGGTCAACTTCGTGGTGGACATCCTCTACGGCTTTGCCAACCCACGCATTCGTCACCAGCGCTGAGGTCTATACCCATGAGCACTCCAACATCCTCAGTAGCCAACGCCCCTTCGACCGCGGATCAAAGCCTGCTGTATCCGTCGCCCTACAAGGAATTCTGGCAAGCCTTCGCCAAGAACAAGGGCGCCGTCGCCGGGCTGGCGTTTTTCACCCTGATCGTGTTCTGCGCGATCTTCGCCCCGTGGGTCGCACCGCACAATCCGAGCGAGCAATACCGCGACTTCCTGCTGACCCCGCCAGTATGGCTGGAAGGCGGCCAATGGCAGTTTCTGCTCGGCACCGATGAGCTGGGCCGTGATCTGCTGTCCCGACTGATCCAGGGTTCGCGCCTGTCGTTGCTGATCGGTCTGTCCTCGGTAGTGATGTCGCTGATTCCGGGCATCTTCATGGGTCTGCTGGCCGGTTTTTTCCCCAAGATCCTCGGCCCGACCATCATGCGTCTGATGGACATCATGCTGGCCCTGCCGTCACTGCTGCTGGCTGTGGCGATCGTCGCCATCCTCGGCCCTGGCCTGATCAACACCGTGATCGCCATTGCCGTGGTCTCGCTGCCGTCCTACGTACGCCTGACCCGCGCTGCGGTGATGGGCGAGCTGAACCGTGACTACGTGACCGCCGCGCGCCTGGCCGGTGCCAACCTGCCACGCCTGATGTTCATTACCGTGCTGCCGAACTGCATGGCACCGCTGATTGTTCAGGCAACCCTGAGCTTCTCCTCGGCGATCCTCGACGCCGCCGCCCTGGGCTTCCTCGGTCTAGGCGTACAACCGCCAACCCCTGAGTGGGGCACCATGCTGGCTTCGGCCCGCGACTACATCGAACGCGCCTGGTGGGTCGTGAGTCTGCCTGGTTTGACCATTTTGCTCAGCGTGCTGGCAATCAACTTGATGGGCGACGGTCTGCGCGATGCGCTGGACCCGAAACTCAAGAACGCCGCCTGAGGAGATTCCCATGTCACTGTTAGAAATCAAGAATCTCAACGTACGTTTCGGCGACAAGAACGCCACACCGGTGGTCGACGGCCTCGACCTCAAAGTGGACAAGGGCGAAGTCCTGGCCATCGTGGGCGAGTCGGGTTCCGGCAAGTCCGTGACCATGATGGCGCTGATGGGCCTGATCGAGCATCCGGGGATCGTGACTGCCGACTCGCTGAGTTTCGACGGCAAAGACATGCTCAAGCTGAGCAATCGCCAGCGTCGGCAGATCGTCGGCAAAGACCTGTCCATGGTGTTCCAGGACCCGATGACCGCGCTCAACCCGAGCTACACCGTCGGTTTCCAGATCGAAGAAGTGCTGCGCCTGCACCTGAAAATGTCCGGCAAGCAAGCGCGCAAACGCGCCATCGAACTGCTGGAAAAGGTTGAAATCCCGGGTGCCTCCAGCCGTATGGACGCCTATCCGCACCAACTGTCCGGCGGCATGAGCCAGCGTGTAGCGATCGCCATGGCGATTGCCGGCGAGCCGAAACTGCTGATCGCCGACGAGCCGACCACCGCACTCGACGTGACGATTCAGGCGCAGATCATGGATCTGCTGCTGGCGTTGCAGAAAGAGCAGAACATGGGCCTGGTGCTCATCACCCACGACCTCGCCGTCGTAGCTGAAACCGCCCAGCGCGTGTGCGTGATGTACGCCGGTCAAGCCGTTGAAGTCGGTCAGGTGCCGCAACTGTTCGACATCCCGGCCCACCCGTACAGCGAAGCGCTGCTCAAGGCGATTCCGGAACACAGCCAGGGTGCCGAGCGTCTGGCGACCCTGCCGGGCATCGTTCCCGGCCGTTACGACCGCCCGCAAGGCTGCCTGTTGTCGCCACGCTGCCCGTACGTGCAGGACAGCTGCCGCACCCAGCGTCCGACCCTTGACCCGAAAAGCAACAGCCTCGCCCGCTGCTTCTACCCGCTGAACCAGGAGGTGGCGTAATGGCCGTCGTACTTACCGCCCGCGACCTGACCCGTCACTACGAAGTCTCCCGTGGCCTGTTCAAGGGCCACGCGACCGTGCGCGCCCTCAACGGTGTGTCGTTCGAACTGGAAGCCGGCAAGACCCTCGCCGTTGTAGGCGAGTCGGGCTGTGGCAAATCCACCTTGGCCCGCGCCCTGACCCTGATCGAGGAGCCGTCGTCCGGTTCCCTGAAAATCGCCGGGCAAGAAGTGGCCGGCGCCGACAAGGCCCAGCGCAAGCAACTGCGCAAAGACGTGCAGATGGTGTTCCAGAGCCCGTACGCCTCGTTGAACCCACGGCAGAAAGTCGGTGACCAGCTCGGCGAACCGCTGCTGATCAACACCAACCTGTCGGCTGCCGAACGTCGCGAGAAAGTCCAGGCGATGATGAAGCAGGTCGGCTTGCGTCCCGAGCACTACCAGCGTTATCCGCACATGTTCTCCGGCGGTCAGCGTCAACGTATTGCGCTGGCTCGCGCCATGATGCTGCAACCGAAAGTGCTGGTGGCGGACGAACCGACCTCCGCGCTCGACGTGTCGATCCAGGCCCAGGTACTTAACCTGTTCATGGATCTGCAGCAGGAGTTCAACACCGCCTACGTGTTCATCTCGCACAACCTCGCGGTGGTGCAACACGTGGCCGATGACGTGATGGTGATGTACCTCGGCCGCCCAGTGGAAATGGGCCCGAAGAACGACATCTACGAGCGCCCGCTGCACCCGTACACCCAGGCGCTGCTGTCGGCAACCCCGACCATCCACCCGGACCCGAACAAGCCGAAAATCAAGATCGTCGGCGAATTGCCTAATCCGCTGAACCCGCCACCGGGCTGTGCTTTCCACAAGCGCTGCCCGTACGCGACCGAGCGTTGCAGTACTGAAGAGCCGGCGTTGCGCCACCTCGACAATCGGCAGGTGGCTTGCCACTACGCCGAACAGTTCCTCGACGGCGCGGCATAAAAAACCCGCCCTGTTGCCGGGGCGGGTTGTTGAGTTGACCAAACCCCTTTTCCTTCGATTGCGCATCAGTCGGGAGAAAAGGGGTTTTCTTTTGCCTGCAATCTACGTCTGGCTATCGCCATCATCCGGATCATCGGTGTCCGGCTCGTCGGTGGTCGAGTCGTCATCGTCCTTGCTGCCGCCCTGATCCTGATCACCCGGTTCGGATTCGGACTTGGCGAGCGTGATTACCGCCGCTTGCCCATGGGCAGCGTTAAAACCCTGCGGTGGGCCGCCGGTACTCGCCCATGCCGCCGTGGTGCCGAGCGTCAGCATCACCAAAACCTTAAGCAACAACACTATGCGTTGAAAAATGCTCATGAGCGTTTCCATCCTTTCGTGGTTGAAGCCAGAGTGCCGATCCGGCGCTGAATAAAATCTAGTTCCGATCAGCCGGGT
The DNA here is from genome assembly GCF_023375815.1 of Pseudomonas sp. HS6. Classification (NCBI taxonomy): domain Bacteria; kingdom Pseudomonadati; phylum Pseudomonadota; class Gammaproteobacteria; order Pseudomonadales; family Pseudomonadaceae; genus Pseudomonas; species Pseudomonas sp. HS6. The sequence continues at coordinate 683,650 of NZ_CP067412.1, forward strand.
TCACCAGATAGGACGCTAACCAATGCCCATAATTGCTGCGGGTGGACAGACCGCTTTCGAATAACCTCCATAACCGGATCAGCTAAGCGAGGCGGCCTTGCGGTTCTGCAAGGGCTGCTTGCTCGAGGCCCGCAAACGGGTCGCCAGATACACCAGCGGGACGGACATCAGCGCCAGCGTCGCACTGGCCACCCAGACGCTGTGACCACCGAACTGCCCGTAAAGCTGACCACTCAGCACTGGCGACAGCAGCGCGCTCGCACTCCAGGCCATGAAAAACAGGCCGAAGTACTGGCCGCTTTTGCCGGTTTGCGCATGCTGCATGACCAGCACATTCAGCGGCGGCATGAACAGCGCTTCGCCGAGGGTCCAGACCACCGTCGACAGACAGGCGTAAAACAAACCGGAACCCAGCGGCAACATGCCGAGCCCGACCGCCAGCAGCACGCAACCGGCAATCAACGGCCAGCGCGAACCCCAGCGTTCGCCCCAATGCGAGATTGGAATCTGCAACGCCACGACAAGGACTGCGTTGATCGCGAACTGCCAGCCGATGGCCTCGGTACTCAAGCGATAGTAATCGCGCAGGTAGTTGCCGAGCGTGCTGTAGACGGTGTCGAACGCCATGCCGAGCAGGACGGTCGCCGCCAGCAGCCAGAGGAATGGCTTGTCGCGATACGGCAGGCCCGAGCCGGTCTGCGCCTCAAGCTTTTCTTCCGGGACAAGAATCGGTCGCCGCCAGGTGGTGCGGACAAACCAGAGCAAGGCCACCAGCGTCAGCGCCGCACTGATGAAGAACACCCAGCGAAAATCCGTCTGCGCCAGCACACCACCCGCGATACCGGCGGCGGCCATCCCGAGGTTTCGCGCAATACGGCTCAAGGCCTGCGCCCGTGGGCGCTGCGCAACCTCGCAATATTCCATGATCAGTCGTTGATGCAACGTACGGATCGCGCCGTCGATCGTGCCGCTGAGCAACAGCAACCCGGCCAGCAATGGCACCTGCGTGACCAGCCCGAGCCCGAGCAGCACCCACGCTGAAACGAAGAACAGCGCCGCCGTCAGCCGAGCGGTGCGGATATGGTCGCTGAGCAAGCCGCCCAGCATCGAACCGATCAACAGCCCGCCGCCGTACGCCGCCAATAGCCAGCCAACGGTCTCGATGGCGAAGCCCAACTCCTGACGCAGGTACAGCGCCATGAACAGCTTGACCATGCTGCTCAGCCGATTGATAAACAACAGCGCCGCCAACACCCAAGACATGGTGCTGAAGTAACCGTCGAGCCGCAGCAGATGAATCAACCGACCGGTCATTACCTTGATCCCTCCTTGATCATTCTTCGCCACAGGTTCACACCCGGATCAAATGGACCCGCTCATACTCAATCAACAGGCAAAAAAAAGCCCACTGTTTTATCAGTGGGCTTTCGGGTGTCGCCAGTCAGCGCTTAGTGATGCTCACGCGTCGCACGGAATTTCACGTCCGGCCAGCGCTCTTCCATCAGGGCCAGGTTGACGCGGGTCGGTGCGAGGTAGGTCAGGTGACCGCCGCCGTCCAATGCCAGGTTTTCCACAGCCTTGTTGGAGAATTCCTCCAGCTTCTTCTTGTCGCTGCACTCGATCCAGCGCGCGGAATACACGGTGATCGGCTCGTAGGAGCACTCGACCTTGTATTCCTCTTTCAGGCGGCTGGCGACCACATCGAACTGCAGCACACCGACGGCGCCGAGGATGATGTCGTTGCTGCGCTCCGGGAAGAACACCTGGGTCGCGCCTTCTTCGGCCAGTTGTTGCAAGCCTTGGCGCAGTTGCTTGGATTTCAGCGGATCACGCAGGCGTACGCGGCGGAACAGTTCCGGGGCGAAGTGCGGGATGCCGGTGAAGCCCAGGCTTTCGCCTTCGCTGAAGGTGTCGCCGATCTGGATGGTGCCGTGGTTGTGCAGACCGATGATGTCGCCCGCAAAGGCTTCTTCAAGCTGCTCACGCTCGGAGGAGAAGAACGTCAGGGCGTCGCCGATGCGCACATCCTTACCAGTGCGCACGTGGCGCATCTTCATGCCTTTCTCGTACTTGCCGGAGCAGATACGCATGAAGGCGATGCGGTCACGGTGTTTCGGGTCCATGTTTGCCTGGATCTTGAAGATGAAGCCCGAGAACTTCTCTTCCACCGGCTCCACGGTGCGCTCGTTGGCCACACGGGCCAGCGGGCGCGGCGCCCAGTCGACGACAGCGTCGAGTACGTGGTCGACACCGAAGTTGCCCAACGCCGTACCGAAGAACACCGGGGTCAGCTGACCGTCGAGGAACTCCTGCTGGTTGAACTCGTGGCAGGCGCCCTGCACCAGCTCCAGCTGTTCGAGGAAGCGATCGTACTCGTCGCCCAGGTGTGCGCGGGCTTCGTCAGAGTCGAGCTTCTCGATGATCTTGGTTTCGGTGCGTTCGTGACCGTGACCGGCGGTGTAGACGATGATGTAGTCGTCAGCCAGGTGGTACACGCCCTTGAAGTCGCGGTAGCAACCGATCGGCCAGGTGATCGGCGCAGCCTTGATCTTCAGAACGGCTTCGATTTCGTCGAGCAGTTCGATCGGGTCGCGGATGTCACGGTCGAGTTTGTTGATGAAGCTGACGATCGGCGTGTCACGCAAACGGCAGACGTCCATCAGCGCGATGGTACGTGGCTCTACACCTTTACCGCCGTCGAGGACCATCAAGGCCGAGTCCACTGCCGTCAGGGTACGGTAGGTATCTTCGGAGAAGTCTTCGTGGCCCGGGGTGTCGAGCAGGTTGATCATGTGTTCGCGATACGGGAACTGCATGACCGACGTAGTAATCGAGATCCCCCGCTGCTTTTCCATCTCCATCCAGTCGGATGTCGCGTGGCGGTCGGACTTACGGGATTTCACCGTACCGGCCACGGCAATCGCCTTGCCCATCAGCAAGAGCTTTTCGGTGATGGTGGTTTTACCGGCATCGGGGTGGGAAATAATGGCGAAAGTGCGGCGTTTCGCGACTTCGGCGGCCTGGTTGGTCATAGGAAATCGCCTGGCGGTGATTCAAAAAAGGGCCGCGATTATAGCCCAAGTCAACGCAATAACCGAACCGTTGAGCACATTAAGGGTGGCCAAATGCTGCCGTGGATGGGAACCTTTTAAAGCACGGAGACGTCCATCCCCTGTTACGACTTTTCGTCAGGGGCTGAAAAATCAGCAAGTTAGCCTGACGAGGCTGCGCTCATGGCTCGCTTTCAGACCGCTGTTGCCGGTGCTGGGGGAGCTGCTTCTCGCGAACGTTTATTCCCGGCAGCCAGGCATGGCATGCCACACGGGACGGCGTTCGCCGACTATAAAAAAGGAGTCCGCCTGTGGCTATCCGCTATGGCAAAGGGCTGATGGGAGGTGCGGTGGTGATCGCACTCCTGGCCCTGCTGGTCCACTGGATCGGCATCAACACGATCGAACACTACCGCGACGATTTGTTGTTTTACCTGCAAGCTCATCTGATTCTCGTCCTCGCTTCAATGCTGGCCGCCCTTGTCGTGGGCATCCCCGCCGGTATCTTCCTGAGCCGCCCGACCATGGTCGGCCGCGCCGAACGCTTCATGCAGATCTTCAACATCGGCAACACCGTGCCACCGCTGGCCGTGCTCGCGATTGCCCTGGGGATTCTCGGCATCGGCAGCGGTCCGGCGATCTTCGCTTTGTTCCTCGCCTCGCTTTTGCCGATTGTGCGCAACACCTATGAAGGCCTGAAAAACGTTCAGGGTTCGCTGAAAGAAGCCGCCGTCGGCATCGGCATGACCCCGCGTCAGGTGCTGTGGCAAGTCGAGTTGCCCAACGCCGTGCCGATCATCGTCGGCGGTGTGCGCGTGGCACTGGCGATCAACGTCGGTACTGCGCCGCTGGCCTTCCTGATCGGCGCCAACAGCCTCGGCAGCCTGATTTTCCCCGGCATAGCCCTGAACAATCAGCCGCAACTGTTGCTCGGCGCCGCGTGCACCGCGCTGCTGGCCCTGCTGCTCGATGGCGTGGTCACCCTCGCCAGCCGTCTCTGGCTGGAACGCGGTTTGCGCCCGTCTTAAGGCTTCGGCAAAGGAATATTCATGAAACGACTTAGCTTGATCTTAGGCTGCGCCCTGCTGTTCGCAGGATTTGCCCAGGCGGCGGAAAAGCCGCTCATTCGTCTCGGCGCCCGGGTGTTCACCGAGCAAACCCTGCTCGCGGAAATCACCGCCCAATACCTGCGCAGCAAAGGCTACGACGCGCAGATCACCGGAGGTCTGGGCAGCAACCTGGCCCGCAGCGCCCACGAGAGCGGGCAACTGGATATGCTCTGGGAATACACCGGCGTATCGCTGGTGGCCTACAACCATGTCACCGAGAAACTCGACAGCGAACAGTCCTACGCCCGGGTGAAAGAACTCGACGCGAAAAAAGGTCTGGTCTGGCTGACGCCGTCGAAATTCAGCAACACCTACGCCCTCGCCCTGCCCAAAACGGTCGCCGAGCAATACCCGCAGATCAGCAACATCAGCCAATTGAACGACGTGCTGCGCAGCGAGGCCAAGAGCAATCACCTGGTCGCGCTGGACACCGAGTTCGCCAACCGCTCCGACGGTCTGGACGGCATGGTCAAGCTGTACGACATGAACCTGACGCGCCAGAACATCCGGCAGATGGATGCGGGTCTGGTCTACACCGCGCTGCGCAATGGTCAGGTGTTTGCCGGTCTGGTCTACACCACTGACGGTCGACTCAACGCGTTCGGTCTGAAGCTGCTGGAAGACGACAAGCATTACTTCCCGGACTACACCGCCGCGCCAGTGGTGCGTCAGGCCTACCTCGACGCGCACCCGCAACTGGCGGAGCAACTCAAGCCGCTGGCCGAACTGTTCGACGACGAAACCATGCGCCAGCTCAACGCACGGGTCGATGTCGATCACGAGAGCCCGTCGAAAGTCGCTGCCGATTTCCTGCGCCAGCATCCACTGAACTAAAGGAGGAAAAGTCATGGAATTTTTGAACGCCTTTTCCCACCTCGACTGGCAGCAGGTGATGCACCTGACCTGGCAGCACATCACCCTGGTCGGCATCGCCGTCAGCCTGGCGATTCTCATCGGCGTGCCGCTGGGCATTTTGATGACGCGCTTCCCGAGCCTCGCCGGTCCCTTGCAGGCCAGCGCCACGGTGCTGCTGACCGTGCCGTCGATTGCGCTGTTCGGCCTGCTGCTGCCGTTCTACTCGAAATTCGGCCAGGGCCTCGGTCCGATGCCGGCAATCACGGCAGTGTTCCTTTATTCACTGCTGCCGATCATGCGCAACACCTACCTCGCCCTGACCGGTGTCGAACCGGGCATTCGTGAAGCCGCACGCGGCATCGGCATGACCTTCGGCCAGCGCCTGCGGATGGTCGAGTTGCCGATTGCGGTGCCGGTGATCCTCGCCGGCGTGCGCACCGCCGTGGTGATGAACATCGGCGTAATGACCATCGCCGCGACCATTGGCGCCGGTGGCCTCGGCGTGCTGATCCTCGCCTCCATCAGCCGCAGTGACATGTCGATGCTCATCGTCGGCGCGCTGCTTGTCAGTCTTCTGGCGATCTTCGCCGATTTGTTTTTGCAGTGGCTGCAACGCTCTTTGACTCCAAAAGGATTACTCAAATGATCGAACTTCAAAACCTCAGCAAGACCTTCCAAAGCAACGGCAAAGACGTGAAAGCCGTGGATTCGGTGAGCCTGACCGTCAATGAAGGCGAAATCTGCGTATTCCTCGGGCCATCGGGTTGCGGCAAAAGCACCACGCTGAAAATGATCAACCGCCTGATCAAACCGACCTCGGGCAAGATCCTGATCAACGGCGAAGACACCACCGACCTCGACGAAGTGACCCTGCGCCGCAACATCGGTTACGTGATCCAGCAGATCGGTCTGTTCCCGAACATGACCATCGAAGAGAACATCGTCGTCGTGCCGAAACTGCTCGGCTGGGACAAACAGAAATGCCACGACCGCGCCCGCGAACTGATGAGCATGATCAAGCTTGAACCCAAGCAATATCTGCATCGTTATCCGCGTGAACTGTCCGGCGGCCAGCAGCAACGGATCGGCGTGATCCGCGCGCTGGCGGCGGATGCGCCGCTGTTGCTGATGGACGAACCGTTCGGCGCGGTCGACCCGATCAACCGTGAAATGATCCAGAACGAGTTCTTCGAGATGCAGCGCGCGCTGAACAAGACCGTGATCATGGTCAGCCACGACATCGACGAGGCGATCAAACTCGGCGACAAAATCGCGATCTTCCGCGCCGGCAAGCTGTTGCAGATCGATCACCCGGACACCCTGCTCGCCCATCCGGCGGACGACTTTGTCAGCAACTTCGTCGGCCAGGACAGCACGCTCAAACGCCTGCTGCTGGTGAAAGCCGAAGACGCCGCAGACAACGCGCCATCGGTGAGCCCGGAAACCCCGGTCGCCGATGCGCTGGAGTTGATGGACGAGCATGACCGCCGTTATGTAGTGGTCACCTGTGCCGAGAACAAGGCGCTGGGGTATGTACGACGTCGCGACCTGCACCGTCAGACCGGCACCTGTGCGCAGTTCCTGCGTGAGTTCAACGCCACCGCTGCATATGACGAGCATTTGCGCATCCTGTTGTCGCGAATGTACGAGTTCAATCGTGCGTGGTTGCCGGTGATGGATGCCGAGCGAGTGTTCCTCGGCGAGGTGACTCAGGAGTCGATTGCGGCTTACCTGAGTTCGGGTCGTTCACGCGGAATGAAGACCAATATTGTGTCGCCGGCCGAGGTGGTGGCCTGATCAAGATTCAAAGGGCTGTTCGACAGCCCTTTTTTTCGACCGTCGGAACCTCAAAGCCGTGTTTTTTTTGCCGACGATGAGCCGGCAAGAAATATCAACACATCAGAGGTGCGAACTCGGACGATCTTGTCAGCCTCAACCAGCAAGTTCCCCCTCAACTACCCTTCTCGCCGCCAACGTCGCCGATGTTGAAGTGATCGTAGTTATCCGCGAGTTGGCAAGCATCAGCGTCGAACGTGCAGGTATTTTTAACACCTGAAAATTATTGCGGAACATCTGACCGTCATCTCGGTCGGCTACAAAGAGTGATATCCGCGACACACGTCAGAACCGTGCAAAAACGCGACATTTTTAGTTGATCTCAGGCCCCTCACGCCCTAAAGTTCGCGCCGAACGTCCATGCTGGAAACGATCCATCCGGCTCAAGTACTGACGACGAGACAGCAAGGCCAAGGGAAAGAAAGCTACATTTCCCATGGCCTTTTTGCTTTCGGCGACATGCCTTGGGAAGTAGGCGAACCAAAGTGGGGATACGGAGGGCGTTCATTTGCACCCATTGTTTTTACGAGTTTGCCCATAGGAGCTCCCAGCATGTCGATCCAGGTCGAAGACTATTTCGCGCGCGCCACTTTTGACAAAATGAAGGCGTTCGCCGACACGCAAGAAACCCCGTTCGTGGTGATCGACACCGCGATGATCAGCCAGGCCTACGATGACCTGCGCGCCGGTTTCGAATTCGCCAAGGTCTACTACGCGGTCAAGGCCAACCCGGCCGTCGAGATCATCGACCTGCTCAAAGAGAAAGGTTCGAGCTTCGACATCGCCTCGATCTATGAGCTGGACAAAGTGCTGGGCCGCGGCGTCAGCGCCGACCGCATCAGCTACGGCAACACCATCAAGAAATCCAAGGACATTCGCTACTTCTACGAGAAGGGTGTGCGTCTGTTCTCCACCGACTCCGAAGCCGACCTGCGCAATATCGCCAAGGCTGCGCCGGGCTCGAAAATCTACGTGCGCATCCTGACCGAAGGCTCGACCACCGCTGACTGGCCACTGTCGCGCAAATTCGGCTGCCAGACCGACATGGCCATGGACCTGCTGATCCTCGCCCGTGACCTGGGCCTGGTGCCATACGGCATCTCGTTCCACGTCGGTTCGCAACAGCGCGACATCAGCGTCTGGGACGCGGCGATCGCCAAGGTCAAAGTGATCTTCGAACGCTTGAAAGAAGAAGACGGCATCCACCTGAAGCTGATCAACATGGGCGGTGGCTTCCCGGCCAACTACATCACCCGCACCAACAGCCTGGAAACCTACGCCGAAGAAATCATCCGCTTCCTGAAGGAAGACTTCGGTGATGACCTGCCGGAAATCATTCTGGAGCCGGGCCGTTCGCTGATCGCCAACGCCGGCATCCTGGTCAGCGAAGTGGTATTGGTTGCACGTAAATCCCGTACCGCCGTCGAGCGTTGGGTTTATACCGATGTGGGCAAGTTCTCCGGCCTGATCGAAACCATGGACGAAGCGATCAAGTTCCCGATCTGGACCGAGAAGAAAGGCGAGATGGAAGAAGTCGTGATCGCCGGCCCGACCTGCGACAGCGCCGACATCATGTACGAAAACTACAAGTACGGCCTGCCGCTGAACCTGGCGATCGGTGATCGTCTGTACTGGCTGTCGACCGGTGCGTACACCACCAGTTACAGCGCCGTAGAGTTCAATGGCTTCCCGCCGCTGAAATCGTTCTACGTGTAAGCGCCGCTGGAGTTTCAAGCTGCGAGCTGCAAGTGAAAAGCCCATGACACGTCATGGGCTTTTTTGTGTCTGTGCGTTCGGCTTGAAGTTTTGCGGGGGACTTGAGACCGAGGCCCCTCTCCCCAGCCCTCTCCCAAAGGAGAGGGAGCCACCGAGGTGTAAAGCGTCATTCACCGACCGGAAATACCGCGCCGATTATGGATTCAGCAAAGCACTTTCAGGTCGGCGCACCTCTCAAGCATCCCCCAATCGGTCCCCTCTCCCTCCGGGCGGTCCGACGTTTCGGGAGGGTCAGGGTGAGGGCTTGCGAATTCAGACGCGCTGCAAGTCTATGCATCGACGCGCGAACCGAGCAGCCATCCCCTGGATTCTGGGATCTGTCGCACTTAAAAGCGCCTGGCTCGCCACTCGCAGGAAATTCAGGTTGCCGCCAGCCAGCGCTTTCTCCAGCCAGACCAGCGCGACATCCACTTGCCCCTCAGCCGCCAGCACCGCCGCATAACTGAACTGCCCGCGAAAGTCCCCGCCCTCGGCCGAACGTCGATACCAGTCACGGGCCGCTACCGGATTCGCCGGGCACACTTGCCCTTCTTCCAGATAACGTCCGAGCAGGTTCATCGACTTGGCATGACCGGCCTCGGCCGCACGTTGATACAACGCCATGGCCTGAAGATGATCGACGACAACACCGCGCCCGGTTGCAAGCAGATTGGCGAAGTTGTACATCGCCCAATCCAGCCCGTCATCCGCTGCAACGCGATAATGCTTGGCGGCAACTGCCGCGTCGGTCACACAACCCCATCCGTGTTCATGACAGCGGCCGAGCATGTTGCGCGCCATCAGATGCCCTTGCCCGGCGGCGATGTCAAACCAGCGCAATGCCAGCGGTTGATCCTGAGCAATCCCATGACCATCGAGCAGAATCTGCCCGAGCAGCGCCTGAGCCTCCAGCACGCCCTCACCTGCCGCCATCAGAATGGCCTGCGCCGCACGGGCCGGGCTTTCTTCAAGCATGGCGGTGAGGCGTTCGCCATCGAGGACTTCCTCGCGGCGCAAGCGAAAGTCCGCCACTTACACCTCGACCCAGCGACGCAACAGGTTGTGGTAGGTGCCGGTGAGGCGGATCAACGAAGGGTGATCGGGCATATCTTGAGTCAGTTGCTGGATCGCGCCGTCCATCTCGAACAGCAAGGCGCGCTGACTGTCTTCGCGCACCAGGCTTTGGGTCCAGAAGAACGAGGCATACCGCGCACCGCGCGTGACTGCGTTGACCTTGTGCAGGCTGGTGCCGGGGTACAGCACCATGTCGCCGGCGGGCAGTTTCACTCGCTGAGTGCCGAAGGTGTCCTGGATTTCCAGCTCGCCGCCGTCGTAGTCCTCCGGCTCGCTGAAGAACAGCGTGGCGGACAAATCCGTGCGTACGCGCTCGATGCTGCCCTTGGGCTGGCGCACCGCGTTGTCGATGTGGAAGTCGAAACTGCCACCCGCCGTGTAGCAGTTGAGTAACGGCGGAAATACCTTGTGCGGCAGCGCGGCGGACATGAACAGCGGATTTTTCCACAGGCGTTCGAGCATCGCGGCGCCGATTTCCTTGGCCAGCGGATGGCCTTCCGGCAATTGCAGATTGTGCTTGGCCTTGGCCGATTGATAGCCGGCGGTGATCTTGCCATCGGCCCAGTCGGCTTGCTCCAGAGCCTCGCGGATGCGCCGCACTTCGTCTTTCTCGAACAGAGCGGGGATGTGCAGCAGCATGTCGAAGTCACCTGATGGCAAAGAGGCGGCAATGGTATTGATTCTTATTGGCTGTGTAAAACCCGCTAGACGAATGAACTGGCAAAAACCGTAAGGTTAAATTGTAAAGAATGTAAATTCAGTGCGGATAGCAATGTTTCGCAATTGATACGAATACCTGTTTACCCTATATTCCGCCGCCTCAAATCCTTGGGGAGGGGAAATAAAAATGGCACGTCAACACGCACAATTACCGGTCAGTTCACCACGTCTGCTCGCTTCCGCCATCGGCGTGGCAATCACCGCCGGCTCCGCTGGCCACATGGTGTTCGCCGCTGAAAAGACCGACAGCAAAGCCTCCGGCAATGCCATTGCCCTGGACGCCACCGCCATCACCGGCGAAGCCCAGGACTCGACGTCCTACCAGGTCGAGAAAGCCTCCTCGCCCAAGTACACCGCGCCGTTGGTCGATACACCGCGCTCGGTTACCGTTATTCCGCAACAAGTCCTGAAGGACACCGGCGCCCTGAACATGCAGGATGCGCTGCGCACCGTACCGGGCATCACCTTCGGTGCCGGTGAAGGTGGCAACCCACAGGGCGACCGTCCGTTCATCCGTGGTTTCGACGCCCAAGGTGACACTTACCTCGACGGCGTGCGCGACACCGGTTCGCAGAGCCGCGAGATCTTCGCCGTAGAAAACATCGAAGTCAGCAAGGGCCCGAACTCCGCCATCGGTGGTCGCGGCGCGGCTGGCGGCAGCATCAACCTGGTGAGCAAGAAAGCGCACCTGGGCAACTCGTTCGACGGTGGTTTCACCTGGGGCTCCGACCAGACCCAGCGTTACACAATGGATGGCAACTATCAGTTCAGCGACACCGCTGCCGGCCGTCTGAACCTGATGAGCCACGAGAGCAACGTCGCCGGCCGTGACAGCGTCGACTACGACCGCTGGGGCATCGCACCCTCCCTGGCCTTCGGCCTGGGCACCGACACCCGCGTCAACCTCGACTACTACCATCTCGAAAGCAACGACACCCCGGACTCGGGCATCCCGTACACCATTCCGAAGGCTGGCTCGGCCGCGCGTACCAAGTCCAACCCGGACAAGCCGTACTCCGGCGGCGATCACAGCAACTTCTACGGTCTGGACGGTCGCGACTTCCGCAAGGGCCGCACCGACACCGCGACCTTCGCCATCGAGCATGACCTGAACGACTCGCTGACCCTCAAGAACACCCTGCGTCACGGCACCAGCATGCAGGATTACATCCTGACCCAGCCAGACGACAGCAAGGGCAACGTCAACAACGGCAGTGTCTGGCGTCGTGCGAACACTCGCGTGAGCAACACCGAGACCACCACCAACCAGACTGACCTGTTCGGCAACTTCTACGTTGCAGGCTTCAAGAACAGCTTCTCCACCGGTGTCGAATACACCCGTGAGGAAAGCCAGAAGTCCTCGTACAACGTCAACACCGACACCACGCCGCGCAGCGCTGGCAACTCCAGCACCAACTGCACCCCGTCGATGATCGGCGCGTCGAGCGGCTACAACTGCACCTCGCTGTCGAACCCGAACCCGAACGATCCGTGGAACGGCGCCATTTCGCGCAACTACGCCGGCACCGATACCCAGTCCGATACCTACGCGCTGTATGTGTTCGACACCCTGGAGCTGTCCCAGCAATGGCTGGTGAACATGGGCCTGCGTTACGACCACTTCGAAACCGGCTACCACACTTACAACAACGCTGGCACCACCACCTCCAAAGGTGCGGACACCAGCGAGTTCGTCACCGGTCAGTTCGGTATCGTCTACAAACCGGCAGAGAACGGCAGCATCTATGCGTCCTACGCCACCTCCGCCACGCCACCGGGCAACACCCTGGGCGAAGGCATGGACGGCAACCCGCTGGGCGGCACGCCGGATCGCAACGGCAACCTGCTCAAGAGCGACATGGAGCCGGAAACCACCAAGAACTACGAAATCGGCACCAAGTGGGATCTGTTGAACGATCGCCTGTCGCTGACCGCCGACATCTTCCGCACCGAGAAAGAAAACGCTCGTGTCCAGGTTGATACCACGTCGTACGAAAACGCCGGTAAGACTCGTGTACAAGGTATCGAGTTGTCCGCCAGCGGCAAGATCACCGACAAGTGGCAAGTGTTCGCCGGTTACGCATACATGGACAGCGAACAAGTGGACGGTGGTGACCTGCCGGCCAACAAAGCCAACAACGGCAACGAACTGCCTAACACACCGAAAAACAGCGCCAGCCTGTGGACCACTTACCAGGTCACGCCGAAGCTGACCATCGGTGGCGGTGCGTTCTACGTGGATGACGTGTTCGGCAGCGTGGCCAACACCACTATGGTCGATTCCTATGTTCGCTACGACGCAATGGCTGCGTACAAGCTGACCAAGAACGTCGACCTGCAACTGAACGTGCAGAACCTGACCAACGAAACCTACTACGACAAAGCCTTCTCGACTCACTTCGCCAACCAGGCGGCGGGCCGTACGGCATTGCTGAGCACCAACTTCCACTTCTGATAGAAGCCGGAAGCCTCGGGCCCCGTTCATTCACTTGAACGGGGCTTTTGTGCGTAATAAAGAACGTTTCTCGATAGGCCACGGCATAATGCACGCCGTGAACACAATTTCCGAACGGACAAGGCAAGCGACGTGTTGAAGAAAACCCTGTTCCAGTTGCACTGGTTTTTTGGCATCACTGCCGGGCTGGTGCTGGCCCTGATGGGCATCACCGGCGCTGCCTATTCGTTTCAGGACGAAATCCTGAAAGCCCTCAACCCATCCGTGTTGCAGGTGGAGAAACAGGTCGCCGGTGTCCTGCCGCCCGCCGATCTGGTGGCGCACATCGAAGCGGCCTCGGGCAAGAAAGTCTCGATGCTCTCCGCCGAGACGGAAAGCGGCACCGCCGGCCGCGTCTGGTTCACCCCGCCGAAAGGTGAGCGCCGTGGCGAGATGCGTTACTTCGATCCCTACACCGCCGAGTTCAAGGGCGAAGCCACCGGACAGGATTTCTTCGGCCTGATGCTGCAACTGCACCGGTTCCTCGCGATGGGCGATACCGGCCGCAACATCACCGGCGCCTGCACCCTGATGCTGCTGTTCTTCTGCCTGTCCGGCCTGTACCTGCGCTGGCCACGCCAGTGGGGCAGCTGGCGCGTATGGCTGACCCTGGACTGGAAGAAAAAGGGCCGCAGCTTCAACTGGGATCTGCACTCGGTGTTCGGCACCTGGTGCATGCTGGTTTACCTGTTGCTGGCGCTGACCGGACTGTCCTGGTCCTACGAGTGGTACAACAAAGGCCTGACCAGACTGCTTTCCGATGCACCGCAAAACGAACGCGTGCGCGGTGGACGCGGCCCGGCACCTGAAGGACCGGCGCCGACTGCCGATTACGCCGCCATGTGGGTCAGCATCTACAGCTCCGCAGGTCCAGGCCTCGCCTCCTACAACATCCGCATGCCGCCTGTGGCCGGCCAACCGGCAACCGTGTTCTATCTGCTCGACAGCTCGCCCCACGAGCGCGCGCTGAACCAGATCACCCTCGACCCGGCCACCGGCGTCGTCAAACGCGTCGACCGCTACGCCGACAAGAGTTTCAAGGCGCAATTGCTGACCAGCATTTACGCGCTGCACGTCGGCAGCTATTTCGGTCTGGTCGGGCGGATCATCGTGACGGTCGCCGCCGTGCTGATGCCGCTGTTCTTCATCACCGGCTGGCTGTTGTATCTGGATCGCCGACGCAAGAAAAAGCAGATCAAGGATGCACGCAAAGGCCTCGAACAACCGGACGGCGACACCCCGGCGTGGCTGATCGGTTTCGCCAGTCAGAGCGGTTTCGCCGAGCAACTCGCCTGGCAGACCGCCGGCCAGTTGCAGGCAGCAGGATTGCCGGTGAAGGTGCAGCCGCTGGCGAATGTCAGCGAGCAGGATCTGCAGGAATCCAACAATGCGCTGTTCGTGGTCAGCACCTTCGGCGACGGCGAAGCACCGGACAGCGCTCGCGGTTTTGAGCGCAAAGTGCTGAACAACGCCTCGACCCTCGACAGCCTCAACTACGCCGTGCTCGGTCTCGGCGACCGTCAGTATCAGCACTTCTGCGGTTTCGCTCGACGCCTGCATCAATGGCTGGGCGAGCATGGCGGCAAGACTCTGTTCGCCCCGGTGGAGGTCGACAGTGGCGATCCGTACGCACTGCGTCACTGGCAGACCCAACTCGGCCTGATCACCGGGCAAGCACCGGTCGACACCTGGCAGGCACCGAGCTACGGCAACTGGACGCTGGAACGCCGCGAACTGATGAACCCTGACAGCAGCGGTTCACCGGTTTTCCTGCTGGGTCTCTCGGCGCCTGACACCAGCAGCTGGCTCGCTGGCGATCTGGTGGAAGTGTTGCCACGCAATTGCCCGTGGGCCATCGAACATTTCCTCGACGGCCTCGGCATTCGTGGCGAAACCAGCGTGAAGGTCAACGGCCTGGAAGAGTCGCTGGAAGTGGCCCTCGCCACCCGCCAGTTGCCCGAACACCGCGCCCATCTTGTAGGCCTGCATGCCCAGGCACTGGTCGATGCGATGGTGCCGCTGGCGATGCGCGAATACTCGATCGCCTCGATTGCTGCCGACGGCGTGCTGGAATTGATCGTGCGTCAGGAACAACACAGCGATGGCACCCTCGGCATCGGCTCCGGCTGGCTGACCGAACACGCTCCGGTGGGCGGCAGCATCAGCCTGCGGGTGCGGCGCAACAGCGGTTTCCATCTGCCAAACCAGCCTGTGCCGATGATTTTACTGGGCAACGGCACCGGCCTTGCCGGCCTGCGCAGCTTGCTCAAGGCGCGGATTGCCGACGGGCAGCAGCGCCATTGGTTGCTGTTTGGTGAGCGCAATCGGGAGAACGATTTCCTGTGTCGCGCAGAACTCGAAGAGTGGCTGATCAACGGCGATCTGGCGCGATTGGATCTGGCGTTCTCACGGGATCAGGCGCAGAAAATCTATGTGCAGGATCGCTTGCGCGAGTCGGCTGCCGAGCTGAAAAAATGGCTGGCGGACGGTGCCGTGATCTACATCTGCGGCAGTCTTCAAGGCATGGCTTCGGGCGTGGATCAAGTGCTGAATGAAGTGCTGGGGGCCGCCGAAGTCGAACGCCTGATCGAACAGGGTCGCTATCGCCGCGACGTTTATTGACCCGTCTGAAGGAGCCGGCTTGCCGGCTCCTTCAAGATCGTGTGATCAGACCGGCTGCAACTTCTGCTCAAACACCGCCACCCCATCCAGATCCCGCAACACCACACTCAGCTCCCCGCTCTGCCCCTCGATATTCACCTCGCCAAAAAACTGGAACCCGGCAAACGGTGAAGCGTTTTGCGTCGGCGGTGCTTTCTGGAACACCACTTCCGGGCCGAAGGTCTTGTCCAGTGGATTGGGCCCGAAACTCCCGGCGTTCAGCGGCCCTGCGACAAACTCCCAGAACGGTTCGAAATCCTGAAACGCCGCGCGATCCGGGTGATAGTGATGCGCCGCGCAGTAATGCACGTCCGCCGTCAGGAACACGAAATTGCGCACCTGCTGCGCCCGCAGAAATCCCAGCAGTTCGGCGATTTCCAGTTCACGTCCCTGAGCCGGGCCAGGGTCGCCGTTGGCCACGGCTTCCCAACGCGGCACACCCGGGCTGACTTCGCCGTCAGGCACGCCAAGACCGATCGGCATGTCGGCAGCAATGACTTTCCACTGGGCTTTCGACGACTTCAGCCCACGCTTGAGCCAGTTCAATTGCTCGCGCCCGAGGAACGGTTTTTCCGCCCCGAGATTGTCGTCGTTGGCGCCGCGATAACTGCGCATGTCGAGCACGAACACATCGAGCATCGGCCCGTAGTTCAGCTTGCGATAAATCCGCCCGCCGCCATCGGCTGCCTGCAATCGCATCGGCGAATATTCGAGCCAGGCCTGACGCGCACGCCCGACGAGGGTGTGGATATCTTTTTCCTGATAGCGCTCGTCGAGCTGCTTGCCCGGCGACCAGTTGTTGACCACTTCATGGTCGTCCCATTGCCAGATCTGCGGCACTTCGGCGTTGAAGCGACGGATGTTTTCATCCATCAGGTTGTAGCGGTAATTGCCGCGATAGTCGTCGAGGGTCTGGGCGACCTTGCTCTTGGCTTCGGTGGTGAGATTGCGCCAGATCCGGCCACCCTCAGTGGTCAGTTGCGCCGGCACCGGGCCGTCGGCATAGATCGTGTCGCCGCTGTGGATAAAGAAGTCCGGCAGGCGCATGCGCATGGATTCGTAGATGCGCATGCCGCCGATATCGGGGTTGATGCCAAAGCCCTGGCCGACGGTGTCGCCGCTCCAGACAAAACGGATATTGCGCCGTGCGGTCGGCGCACTGCGCAGGTGGCCGAGCCACGGTTCGCTGGCAACGCCAGTCTGGGCGTCCTTGAAATACACGCGGTAGAAAATCGCCTGATCGGCGGGCAATCCGGTGAGTTCGACACGGGCGGTGAAATCGCTGCGGGCATCGGCCAGCGCAGAGATGACGCGTCGCGGATGGCGGAACTGACTGCGGGTGTCCCACTCCACCACCATCCGCGCCGGGCGGTCGCTGCGGCTCCAGATCATCGCCCGGTCGCCTTGCAGGTCGCCGGACTGCACGCCGTCGGTGAGTTGCGGTCGATCCTTGACCGAGGCGATCACGGCCGGTGCCAGCCCTGGCATCAGCAAACCGGCGCCGACCACTTGCATCACGCGCCGGCGACCGAGGTTGAAATCGCTCATGCTGTTCTCCCTGAAAAAAGGAAAACTTAAGCACGGGATCATGAATTGGGGATGACAACACATTTCCTGTGGGAGCGAGCTTGGTCCGGGCGGCGATCCGACGATAGCGGCGGGTCAGTCACCTTACCTTTGCCTGATAAACCGCCATCGCGAGCAAGCTCGCTCCCACAAGCTTACTATGTCAGGCGTTGGCGGGCTCCAGCGCCAGTTCGACGGCCTCCGGCCGCTTGACCAGCGCATACACCACCGCCGTCAGCAGGCTGCCCGCGACGATTGCCAGCAGATACAGCAGCGCATGGTTGATCGCGTTCGGAATCGCCAGCACAAACAGGCCACCGTGCGGCGCCATCAGTTTGCAGCCGAAGTACATCGACAGCGCACCGGTCAGCGCACCGCCGGCTATGCTCGCCGGGATCACCCGCAACGGGTCTTTTGCGGCAAACGGAATCGCTCCTTCGGAGATGAAGCACAAGCCCAGCACCAGCGCCGCTTTACCCGCCTCGCGCTCAGTCTGGGCAAACTTGCGTCGGGCGATGAACGTGGCGATACCCAGACCAATCGGCGGCACCATGCCGGCGGCCATGGTCGCGGCCATCGGCGCATAACTCTGCGAGGCCAGCAGCCCCACCGAGAACGCATAGGCGGCCTTGTTGATCGGCCCGCCGAGGTCGACGCACATCATGCCGCCCAGCAACACACCGAGCAGAATCGCGTTGGTGGTGCCCATGCTGTCGAGGAAATGCGTCAGCGCCGCCAGCATCCCGGCCACCGGTTTGCCAACCACGTAAATCATCACCAGTCCGGTGATCAGGCTGGCGAACAGCGGGATGATCAGAATCGGTTTCAGCGCTTCCAGACTCTGCGGCAACGCCACATAACGGCTGATCAGCTTCGCTGCATAACCGGCAATGAAACCGGCGACGATCCCGCCGATGAATCCTGCGCCGAGTGTGCTCGCCAGCAAACCGCCGATCATCCCCGGCGCCAGACCCGGACGGTCAGCAATCGAGTAGGCGATGTAACCGGCCAGCAACGGCACCATCAATTTGAACGCTGTTTCGCCACCGATCTGCATCAGCGCCGCCGCCAGCGTGCCTTCTTCCTTGAACGCGGTGATGCCGAACACGAACGACAACGCAATCATCAAGCCGCCCGCCACCACCATCGGCAGCATGAACGATACACCCGTCAGCAGGTGTTTGTAGACGCCGGTCTTCTCTTGTTTGGCCGGTGTCTTGCCGTCACTTGCGGCGCTTTCCTGCTGGCCCTCAGCGAGCGCTTTTTTCAGCGTGGCTTCGGATTGCTTCAACGCGATCCCGGTGCCGCAGCGGTAGATTTTCTTGCCGGCGAAACGCTCGGTGGCGACTTCGATGTCGGCCGCCAGGAGCACCACGTCGGCCTCGGCAATTGCCGCTGCGCTCAGCGGAGTTTTCGCCCCCACCGAACCCTGGGTTTCGACGTGCAGTTCATAGCCCAGACGCTTGGCCGTTTGCTGCAAGGCTTCGGCAGCCATGAAGGTATGAGCGACGCCGGTCGGGCACGCTGTGATGGCGACGATGCGCGGTGCGCGTCGCTCAGCGGCAGCCGGCGCGACTTCACTGGCGACATAAATTTCGGCCTCTTCGGTACCGCGCCGCAGCACCGCTTCGACATCCTGCAACGCTTGAGCCGGAGCGATCCTGAATACTCGCTTGCCCACGAAACGGCGCATGTCGACGTCACCGGTGGTCACCAGCAACACCCACTCCGCCGCCTCGATGGTGGCCGCTGACAACTCGCGCTCAGGATGCGCCGCATCTACCACTTCGACGCTGGTGCTCCAGCCCTGACGCTGGGCCGCGGCATCCAGCAGCCGAGCGCACAGCACACTGGTGACCATGCCGTTCGGGCAGGCCGTGACAATGGCTAACTTCATGACAAACCCTCTTATTGTTCTGTCAGGGGGCGCACGCGCACGCCCTGTTCGAGCTGCGTCAGTTGCGCCGCATCGTGAATACCGAAACCGATCTGGGTCACCGCCTGCGCCGCAATCGCCGTGGCCGTGCGCAGGGTTTGCTCCGGCGTGTCGGCGCTGAGCAGGCCGTGGAGCATGCCGGCCAGCAACGAGTCACCGGCGCCCACCGTGCTGGCAACGCTGACCTTCGGCGGCGTGGCATGCAGCGCCGAGCCGACACTGAACCAGTTCACACCTTCTGCGCCGTGGGAGATCACCACATGCTCGATGCCTTGAGCGTGCAGCCGATTGGCCGCTTCAGCCTGAGACGCGTGAGACACCACTTCACAGCCGAGCGCATCCGCCAGCTCTTCGGTGTTCGGTTTGATCAGCCACGGGCCGGCCTCGAGTGCCGTGCGCAACGCTTCGCCGCTGGTGTCCAGCGCGACTTTCAAGCCGAGCCCCTTAAGGCGCTCGATCAATTCACGCAACCACTGTGCACTGACCCCGCGTGGCAGACTGCCGGCGACCACCACCGCGTCATGCCCCGGCGCGATCTGCACCAGACGATCCAGCAACGCCTGTTGCGCCACCGCGCCGACCACCGGCCCCGGGCCGTTGATGTCGGTAATCCGTCCGTCCTGTTCCGCGACCTTGATGTTGCTGCGGGTCTCGCCGGGCACACGGATAAAGGCATCAGTGAAACCACGCTTGGCGAACAGGGTTTCGAACGCCTGCAAATTGTCTTCGCCGAGAAAGCCGCTGACCGTCAGTTGATGTCCGAGGTCGGCCAGCACTTGCGCGACGTTGACGCCCTTGCCGGCGGCGTGGGTGTGCATCTCGTCGCTGCGGTTGACCTGACCGGCCTCAAGGCGTGGCAACTGCACCGTGAGGTCCAGCGCCGGGTTGAGGGTCAGGGTAAGAATCTTGGCCATTACAGGGCCTCCACTAATGCGCGCACTTCGTTGGCGCTACCCACGGCCAGGGCTTGTTGAGCAAGGTTTTGCGTTTGCGTCAGGCTGAGTTCGCGGATGCGCGCCTTGACCTCGGCGATGCTGCGCCCGGACACACTCAGTTCATCCACACCGAGGCCGACCAGCACCGGCACCGCCAGCGGGTCCGCCGCCAGTTCGCCACAGACGCCGACCCATTTGCCGTGGGCATGGGCCGCGCGCACGGTGATGTCGATCAGTTGCAGCACCGCCGGGTGCAGGCCGTCAGCCTGGGCGGACAGGGTCGGATGACCACGGTCGATCGCCAGCGTGTACTGGGTCAGATCGTTGGTGCCGACGCTGAAGAAGTCGACCTCTTTGGCCAGCACCGGCGCCAGCAATGCGGCGGACGGCACTTCGATCATGATCCCCAGTTGCAGGTCGGCGACCGGGATTTCCAGGCGCAGACGCTCGGTCATGTCGCGAGCCTGACGCCACTCCTCGACGCTGCCGACCATCGGGAACATGATCCGCAGCGGACGGTTGTCCGCCGAGCGCAGCAAGGCGCGTAACTGCGCTTCCATGATCTGCGGACGCTGCAAGGTCAGGCGAATCCCGCGCACACCGAGGAACGGGTTTTCTTCCTTGGCGATCGGCCAATATGGCAGCGGTTTGTCGCCGCCGACGTCGAGGGTGCGCACCACCAGCGGTCGACCGGCGAGGCCATCAAGGACGCGGCGGTATTCGGCTTCCTGAGTCGCCTCGTCCGGCGCCTGCGGGTGGGCCATGAAAATCAGTTCGGTGCGCAGCAGGCCGATGCCTTCGGCACCCTGCTCCACCGCGCTGATCACGCCAGCGCTTTCGCCGATGTTGGCGAACACTTCCACGGCGTGGCCGTCGGTGGTGTGTGCCGGTTGATGGCGTTGTTCGGCGGCGGCTTTCAGACGCTGTTCGCGTGTGTCGCGTTCTTCGGCGGCGCGTTGCAGGGTCGCAGCATCGGCATCGACATGCAGGCGACCGCGCTGGCCGTCGAGCAGCAACGGCGTGCCCGGTTTCAGCAGCAATACCGCAGCGCCTGCACCGACCAATGCCGGAATTCCCAAGGCGCGGGCAACAATTGCACTGTGGGCGGTGGCGCCGCCGCGTGCGGTGAGAATCCCCGCCACCCGCGCCGGATCCAGCCGTGCCACGTCGGACGGACCGACCTCGTCCATCACCAGAATGTACGGTTGCTCGGGCTCACTGGCGGACTGCACGCCGCACAGTTGCGCCAGCACTCGACGACCGATGTCGCGCAGATCGGCAGCACGTTCGGCGAGCAAAGCGTCCTGCAAGGATTCCTGTTGTTTCGCGGCGGCTTCGATCACGGCCATCCAGGCCGCCTCGGCGCTTTCGCCCTGCTTGAGGCGGGTGTCGACTTCGTCGGTGAGCTCCGGGTCGTCGAGCATTTCCTGGTGGGTAATGAAAATCTCGCGAATCGCCTTGGCCTTGCTGCGCTCGATCAGGCCCTGAATGTCCTGACGAACCTCGACCAGCGCGTTTTTAAGACGTTCGCGCTCGATGGCGGCGGACTCGCCACGCAACGGATAATCGATGGTTTGCTGGACCTGAATGTGCGCCGGGCCGATGGCAATGCCGGGGGCGGCGGGAATCGCTTGCAGCAGGCTGCCGGAGGCCGGGGCGCTCAAGACTTCGGCGATATCGGCAATGACTTCGCGCTGCTGACTCACGGCCGGCAACGGTTCGACTTCTTCGCCGAGGCCTTCTTCGATAGCCGCCAGCAAGGCCGGCAAGGCGTCGGCGGCGATGCTCGGTTCGGCGATGATTTCCAGCACCTGACCGCGACGGGCGCCGAGGCTCAGCAGTTTGCTCAGGCTCTTCACCGATACGGCGCTGTCCTGACCGTCGACGATACGCACACGAATCTCGCCGTCAAAACTCTTCGCCAGTTGCGCGAGGATTTTCGCCGGTCGCGCATGCAAGCCATGGGCGTTGGCCAGCGCAATCCGCGCACTCGGCCAGTCGGCAGGCAATTCACCGCCGAGCACTTCGAGGACTTTTCGGCTGCTGGTGGCGCGGCCGAGTTCATGGCCGCGACCTTCGATCAGCAATGCGCACAAACGCTCGAGCAACGCCTGATGCGCTTCGCCGAGGCTGGCCAGGCAAAACAGACCGCTGAGCGGCTGGCCAAGGTAGCGCATCGGTTTGTCCGGGGTGACGAAGGCCAGACCCGGACGCTTCACGGTCTGTTCGCTGTGCAGCCACCACAGGCCATCGCCCAGTGGCAGTGCTTCGACTTGCTGCAACACCCCGGCAAAACCATTGCTCACGCAATCTGCCTGGCGCAGCAGACGCGCACCGCGCCAGACCAGCTCTTCGAAATCGTCGGCGGAGACACCGAGGCCGATCATCTGTGCATCCAGCGCCAGTTCCTGTGGCGCACCTTGCAGCAGTTTCAGCAGCGCTTCGGGCGAGCTGGCGCGGCGCAGGGCCTGGCCCAGATCGGTCTCACCGAGGGCGCGGGTCAGCAATTGCAGCAGGCGCAGATGTTCGTCGGATTTGGCTGCGATTCCGATGGCCAGATAGACGATCTGGCCGTCGCCCCAGTCCACGCCGTCTGGAAACTGCATCAGTCGCACGCCGGTGGCGAACACCTGATCGCGGGTTTCGGGCGTGCCATGCGGGATCGCAATCCCCTGACCAAGAAAAGTCGAGCCCTGGGCCTCCCGGGCCCGCAAGCCGGCGAGGTATCCGTCGGCGACGAGACCATCAGCGACCAGATGACTGGCCAGCAATTGCAGGGCGGCGGTTTTATCCACAGCCGATTGGCCCATGGATATCTGCTCTACAGTGAGCTCGAGCATGCGATCTCCTTTTTGGCACGGTTCAATGCCAGGTATTGTTTTGAATGGTTGCAGCTTAGGCGCTTGTAGGCTTCCCTTTCAGGAGGCAGTTTTGGCGGTTTCACGGCAGAACCGGCCAAAGGCGTCTAAAACGTAGAAAATACGCTTGCTGAAACGTTTAATCTAGATTGATCGGCACGTTACTCGATAATGTCTCATCCTTGAAGTCCAACTTGTCGGATGCGCTGCGACAATGGTCGCCTGCCTGAATCGGGTAGGATTGGCGAAAATGTGGCGGCAAGCTCGAAAAAACAAGGAAATCCCGGGTTGAAACTCAGTGATATCGCGCGGTTGGCCGGAGTGTCCGTGACCACCGCCAGCTACGTCATCAACGGCAAGGCCGAACAGCAACGCATCAGCACCGCCACCGTCGAGCGGGTGCGGGCGGTGGTCGATCAGCACGGCTTTACCCCCAATCCCCAGGCGGCCGGGCTGCGCAGTCGGCACACCCGGACCCTGGGTTTTATCCTGCCGGATCTGGAAAACCCCAGTTACGCGCGGATCGCCAAGCTGCTGGAACAAGGCGCCCGGGCACGCGGCTATCAGTTGCTGATCGCCAGCTCCGACGATGCGCCGGACAGCGAACGGCAACTGCTACAACTGTTCCGCGCCCGGCGCTGCGATGCGTTGATCGTCGCCAGTTGCCTGCCGGCCGGTGACGACAGCTACCGCCAGTTGCAGGCCAAGGGTCTGCCGGTCATCGCCATCGACCGGGTGATGGACCCCGAGCATTTCTGCTCGGTGGTCAGCGACGACCGCGAGGCCA
This sequence comes from Pseudomonas sp. HS6, assembly GCF_023375815.1. Classification (NCBI taxonomy): domain Bacteria; kingdom Pseudomonadati; phylum Pseudomonadota; class Gammaproteobacteria; order Pseudomonadales; family Pseudomonadaceae; genus Pseudomonas; species Pseudomonas sp. HS6. The sequence goes on from NZ_CP067412.1 coordinate 707,286, forward strand.
GCCTGCACCTGACCGAAAGCCTGCTCGACCCGCAGCCAAAACAGATCGTGCTGCTGGGCGCCCGCCCGGAACTGAGCATCAGCCAGGAACGCGCCGCCGGCTTCAAGCAAGCCTTGGCCGGGTTCAAGGGCGAAGTGCTGATCGAGCACGCCGAATCCTTCAGCCGCGAGTGCGGCAAGCAATTGATGGAAGAACTCCTGCAACGTCTCGGGCATTTGCCGGATGCGTTGGTGACCACGTCCTACGTGCTGTTGCAGGGTGTGTTCGATGCGCTGCATGACTTCCCGCTCAAAAACCGCCCGCTGCGCCTTGGCACATTTGGCGACACCCAGTTGCTGGACTTCCTGCCGCTACCGGTCAACGCCATGGCCCAACAGCACCAGCTGATCGCCGACAAGGCGCTGGCACTGGCGCTGGCGGCGGTCGAGCAATCGGATTACCAGCCTGGCGTACAGGCCATCGCCCGTACCTTCAAGCAGCGTATTCACCGGGACTGAGCCGTGGAGCTGATCGACAGCCACACCCATCTGGACTTTCCCGACTTCGACACCGACCGTGCGGCGCTGCTGACTGAAAGCCGTGCCCTCGGGGTGCGGCGAATGGTGGTACTGGGGGTGTATGAAGGCAACTGGCAGCGGGTGTGGGATCTGGTGCAAAGCGATCCCGAGCTGTACGCGGCTTTCGGTTTGCACCCGGTCTATCTCGATCAACATCGCCCTGAAGATCTGCATGCGCTGGGCGATTGGCTGACACGGCTGCGCGGTCATCGGCAACTGTGTGCGGTTGGCGAAATAGGTCTGGATTACTTCATCGAAACCCTCGACCGCGAACGCCAGCAAGCGCTGTTCGACGCGCAACTGCAACTGGCGGCGGATTTCGAGTTACCGGCGTTGATTCATGTGCGGCGCAGCCATGCGGCGGTGATTGCCACGCTCAAGCGCTTCAAGCTCAAGCGCGGAGGCATCATCCATGCCTTCGCCGGCAGTCGAGAAGAGGCGCGGGAATACATCAAACTCGGTTTCAAACTGGGCCTTGGAGGCGCACCGACCTGGCCTCAGGCCTTGCGTATGCATCGGGTGCTGGCCGAGTTGCCGCTGGACTCGGTGGTGCTTGAGACCGACTCACCGGACATGGCGCCCGCCATGTACCCCGGCGTACGCAACACACCTGCGCACCTGCCGGCGATCTGCAATGCGCTTGCGGAATTGATGAGTATCAGTGCAGAACAACTTGCCGAGGCCAGCACCGCCAACTGCTCCGAAGTGTTCGGCTGGTAGTCATTCGCCGTGGGCCTTCACCGCGTCCAGCGTCAGGGTCATGTGCTGACGGTGGTGAACAAAACGCATCAGCGCGAAGTACACGAAAATCACGATCAATGAGGCATTCAACTGCTCGGTCACATTGAGCAGACCGATCCATTCCATCACCAGCGCCACCAACAGCGCGGTGCACACCGTCAACGACGCACTGAAGCGCAACCAGCCCAGCGAATCGAGAGATCTGAAACGTCTGATCTGTTTCGGGCAACGCAGCTCCAGGGCTTTCTGGCAGTGAGCGCAGGTGAACGGTTCATTGATCGCGATGGCATTCAGTTGCCAAGGTTTGAGCCGCAGCGTGGTCTGGCAATGGGCACAGCGGCCCTGGACTCCCAGGGTTGCAACAGACATGTGTGGCCTCCTCCAAACGGTCAGTTGTTGTGATCTTGATCCATTGAAGACGAAAAATCAGAGCACGGAGGTAATCAGGAAATTGCTTACAAACGTAAGCAAAGAAGTACTACAAATTATTCCGACAAACCTGCCTCCCAGGAGGCAGGTTGATTAAACCCGGAAGGCGCTGATCAACTGTTTCAACTCAACCACCTGCGCCGACAGTGCGCGACTGGCGTTTTCGGTCTGATGCGCACCTTCGGCCGTGCGTTCACCGGCGCGGTTGATCTCGACGATGTTCTGGTCGATGTCATGGGCGACAGCGGTCTGCTGCTCCACCGCAGCGGCGATCTGCTGATTCTGATCGACGATCATGCCTACCGCACCGAGGATGTTTTCCAGCGCCTGCTGGACCTTTTCCGACTGCCCGACCGTACCGTTGGCCATCTGATGACTGACGCCCATGGCTTTCACCGCTGCACCGACCCCGCCGTGCAACTTGGCGATCATCTGCTCGATTTCTTCGGTCGATTGCTGAGTGCGTTTGGCCAGTGTCCGCACTTCGTCCGCCACCACCGCAAAACCCCGGCCCTGCTCACCGGCCCGCGCCGCTTCGATAGCCGCGTTGAGCGCCAGCAGATTGGTTTGCTCGGCGATGCTCTTGATCACCTCCAGCACCCGGCTAATCGACTGGCTGTCGCTGGCCAACTGGTTGATCACCAGCACCGACTGATCGATCTCGCTGGCCAGGGCCGCGATGCTGCCCTGCTGCGACTCCACCAGGCCACGTCCGCTGATGGTTTCATCGTTGACGCTGTGGGCGCTGCTCACCGCTGCCGCCGCGCTGCGCGCCACTTCCAGTGAAGTGGCCGACATCTGGTTCATGGCCGTGGCCACTTGCTCGATCTGGGTGCGCTGACCGGCCACGGCCTGATTGCTTTGCGCCGAGACATTTTCCACTTGCCCGGCCTGACGCTCGACTTCGCCGACGGTATGCCCAACTCGCTCGATCAGGTCGTGGATTTTGCGCACCGTGCCATTGAACACCTCGCCCAGTTCGCCCAGTTCATCGCGGCTGTGGGCCATGAAGTTGACCGTCATGTCCCCGGCCGCGACTTTGTCCATCATCGCGCCCAGGCGTTTGAGGGTGTTACGGGTCGAGGCGTAGAAGCCGCCATAGAGATAGAAAATCAACACGAACACCACCGCCAGCGCCACGGCCTGCAACACCATGTGCGTGCGGTTCTGCGCCAGGCGTTGCTGCAATTGGGTATCGAGGAATTTCAGGGTGGCTTCGTTGAGCTGATAAGTCCGGTCCATCAGCCCGGTGACTTGATCATAAAAAGCTTGCCATGGGGCATCGAGGGTCTCGGCGACCACCACTTGCTCTTCGAATATTTCGCTGGCCTGCTTCAGCGAGGCCTTGCTGGCGTCGGCCACTGCACTCAGTGAATCGCGTGCGGCCTTGCTTGAGCCCAACGCATCCTGCAGTTTCAGCCCGTACTCGCCCTGAAGCTTTTCGATCTGCGCCAGCAGTTCATCGAACCGGGTGCTGGAGGAGCTGTTGAGAAACCCCTGCCCCAACGAGTAAGAGCCCACGGCCCGGCCTTCACCGAGGGTCTGGGTAATGGCCGGCGTGATCGCAGTGACCAGTTCGCTGAGTTGACGGATATCGCTCTGGGTGTCGCGGCTCAGACCGGCCTGGCTGGCGATGATCTGACTGAAAATCTGTGCGCTGCCGAGCAGCTTGCCGATCAGGGCACTTTTGCTTTGCAGGGAGTTCTCCGTTTGCTGGGCCTTGAACGCGGCAATCATTTCATCGCGCTTGGCATCGAAGACCTTGATCTGCTCCGGGTCCTCGGTCATGGCCGTCAGCCCTTGCAAGCGCGCCAGTACGCTTTTCTCAAGGCCAGTGATTTGCGCTTCGACATTGCCGGCCTTGCCCGACTGACCGAGGGTGACGTTGATCTGCACCAGATTGTTGAGGGTTTCCAGATCCCGACGCAGGGTCAGGCTGCTGCCCAGCAGGTCGAGGCTTTGCAACTCCACCCGGGTGCCCTGGAATTCGCGATAGGAATCACGCACCAGATAGAAATTGGTCACCAGCATCGGTACCAGGAACAGCACGCTGATCAGGCTGAACTTCATGCCGAAGCTCAAGCGGTTCATCAGCGAGACGGCGGGATAGAGCAAGCTCTTCACTGGAAGTCTCCCTTGGTTTTTTCTTGTTTTTATTGGCAGGCGCGGGGCGACAGCAGATAGCCACTATCGGGCGCTATCTCTGTATAGCTCAAATCGAAGGGAGGTTTTGTAACTTAAGGTTAACGAGGGGGATTGCCCCCCTCGCTACACGTATGGGCTACAACAAGACGAGAGAAGTGCTAGTGCAGCACGGTCCACAGCGCAAATCCGGCATACCACAACACGGCGGCACGCAGCAGCAGTTCCCACAGGCAATCGAGGGTGTTGATGCCTTCCGGGCCGACGGCGGCGGGCGGGATTTCCCCGGCGGCCAGGCCAACCTTGTTGATCAATTGCGCGGCGCTGATGTTCCAGTTCAACAGTTCATGCAGCATGACCCGACTGACCGCAACGAAGTTGCCGACCAGGGCGAAACTCGCCGCCAGCAGGCGTACCGGCACCCAGTCGAAGGCATGTCGCAGTTGCCCTGCCCGTTCGGCCAGCGCCGGGTTCTGTGCGTTTTCTTCAGCCAGGGCCAGCAGGCGATAGCTCAGCGCTGCAACCGGGCCGAGCAGGAAGTACCAGAAAATCACTGCGAAGAAGCTCTGGTAGGCCTGCCACAAGAGATGGCGCTGCACTTGCTCCAGCAATTGCTCGCCACTTTCGGCACAGATATCCAGATCGCGCTTGGCCACATGGGCGGCCGCTTGCAAGTCTTCCCGACGCCAGGCATCGCGGAACGGGCCGAGACCGCCGAGCAGATCGCCGCGCCCCAGGCTGTAAATCACCACCAGCAAATGCACCGGCAAGGCCAGCAGGCCGTAGGCGATCGGGTCCAGCACCAACAGCAGCAACCCCAGCAACGCCACCGGTAAAAGCACCAGAATAACCAGCACCAGCCACGGGCGTTTTGCCAGATGGCCACTTTCAAGCTTGTGCAGTTCGCGGATCCATCCGCCATCGCGTTGAACCCGATGGCGCAGGGCCGAGAACTTCTCGATCCAGACCGCCAGCAGTAACACCAGAAAACTCATTGTCCTTCCTCTTGTGCCAGGGCTGCGCGGTAGCGTGCCCAGTCGAACGCGGGTCCAGGGTCGGTCTTGCGTCCGGGCGCGATGTCGCTGTGTCCGCAGATACGTTCGACAGTGATCGCCGGAAACGCTTTTTGCAAATGGCCGGTCAGCACGATCAACGCCTGATACTGCGCATCGGTGAACGGCAGATCATCGGTACCTTCGAGTTCGATGCCCACGGAAAAATCGTTACAGGTTTCCCGCCCGTCGAACACCGAAACGCCGGCATGCCAGGCACGCTCAAGACAGGAGACAAACTGGGTGACCTTGCCGTCACGTTCGATCAGGAAATGCGCGGAGACGCGCAGGTCGGCGATCCCTGCAAAATAGGGATGCTCCGTGACATCCAGACGATTCTGGAAAAATTCCTGCACCTTGCCGGTGGCAAACTGCGCCGGCGGCAGGCTGATGTTGTGGATGACCAACAGGGACACTTCGCCCGCCGGGCGTTCATTGAAGTTGGGCGACGGGCACACCTGCACCCCGTGACACCAACCGCTTGCGGGATCCAACTGCATACCGATTCCTTCAACGCCGACTGTGTTGGCGCCCAGTATGCCGTGATCGGCCCCCGGCGCGCGATCACTTGCCGCGATTGAGCCGCCGCAGATTGCCAAGTACCGACTCCAACGCGCGGTCGAACAGCAAGGTGTCATCCAGCGCCCGCACCGTCCCGCGACGGAACTCCATGGCCAGGGCGACGCGATTGCGCTCCTGTACTTTCATCCCGGTGCGGTCGACAAACACGTACTTGCCGGTCGCCTCGATGATCGCCGCCAGTTTGCAGCGCAAGGTGTGTTCTTCATCTTCTTCGAACGCCACCCAACTGCCCAGGCGCAATTGATCGACCTGACGCAGGCTCGCCTCATCCGCCGGCAACCGCTCCGGGACCAGCATAGGATTACCTTCGTCGGCGGTCTGCAAAACGATGGCCTGAGACACCTGGATCATCGGCGGCGATTCAGCCTGATCCGACTCGACGGAGGGCTGAAGCAAACGAACGTGCAATGCCTCCAGCGCGCTGAAAAACTCGCTGGTGGCGAACGGGTCGAAAGCTGAACTGCTGAGCCCGTCACGCAGCGACTTGAGCAGTCCTGGCACCAGCGACAGCAAGCGCAGGCCTGACTCGGCACCTTCGTGCCGCTGCACACTCCAGATCAACTGCTCCATGGTCTGCACGTCGGCTTGCCATTCGGCAGACTGATCGCCGTGCTTGAGGCAGGTCAGCAGCAACACTTTGCTCCAGGCCGTCTGGACGAAGGTCACCACCGACGGCGGCAGGACTTTGCCCAGCATCGCCTGGTTCAGCGCCTGTTCGACACGCAGGCGGGCCAGTTCGGTTTTCGCCCGGCCCTCTTCGGCATCGCGCAGACGCTGCTCAAGCAGTTCACTGCGGCGGCGCTCGTCGCTGGTAAAGGTGAGGAAGTCGGCCAGCAACTCTGAGAAAATCGCCGGGTCATCGACGAAGTCCGTCAGCAGCCGCTGAACCACTTGCTCGATGCGCAGATAAAGGCTGTCGCGCGCCTCACCGTCGCATTCACCCCAGCCCATCGCCGCTTCGGCGATTTCATTGAGCAGACGTCGCGCCGGGTGGCTACTGCGGCTGAAAAAGCTCTTATCGATCACCGCAACTTTCAACATCGGGATCTGCAACCTGGCAATCAACGCCTTGAGCGAATCCGGCAGATTTCGGTCATCAAGAATGCAGTCGAAAACCATGGCGACCAGGTTGATCACATCCTCATCGGCACCACCAACGATCCGCGACTTTCCGCTTTTCACGCTGACCCGCGTCAGCAGTTGTTCAAGCTGATTGCGCAGATCGAAATCCTCCTGCCCCGCCAGCACCGGCACGTACTGCTGCAAGTGCGAGAGCAGGCGCAGCAGGTCGCGAGTGGAAATCGGCTGGGTCGCCGCGCTTGGCTCAAGGGTCGGCGCGACGCTGCCGCGCACGTGCAACAGCAACTCCTGGAGTGCGGCAAAGACCTCCTGCACACCCGCGTCCGCCGGCGATTGATCGAGATCGTCGAACTCACTGTGCACGCTGGCCGAAACATGATCCCTCGCCCGTCGGGCCGGTGCCGGTTTCAGCTCGGGCAACACGCCCGTGGCAACCAACAGTTGATTAGCCTCCGCGAAGAGCTGGTCGGTATCGGCCAACACATAGCGCTCGAACAGTTTGAGCAGAATCAGCTTGACCTTGATCTCCACGCCCAGATTGCGCCCGGCCTGCAGGAAATACTCACACAGCAGCGCGGGGCCCAGCGGGTTGTGTTGATCATCAAGGGATTTGCCCAGCAGTGCGCTGAACCGCGTGGTCAATTGATCAAGGGCGAAACCGTCGCGATTCAGCACACGACCGACCATGGTCTCGATGGCGACACTGCGCTCCATGTCGTCGGTGCGTGCCGAGGTGTCTTCGTACTGCAATGCATGAGACACGACATTCTGGGCGGGATCATATTGAGTGAGGCCGACAAACGCCTCGAAGAATTGCTCGAGAAAGCCGCGCTCGATGTTCTTGCGCTTGAGGCGCAAATCGCGCATGGCTTCGAAGAAGATGTTCTGTTCGACGTCGTTGCGCGCCCGGTCGGCCATCTCGAACAGCGTGTCGTCGGCGTTATCGAACAGTTCCTGCAAACCGTTGCGCAGGCGCTGTGCAGCCTTGTCGCGAACCTGAAGCAGAATCACAGGCAGGCGGGCGAGCGGCGAATGGGTCGCCTGATCGGTAGCGGCCTTGTGCAAAGGCACTACATTCCCGTCGTTGTGCATCCAAGCCTCCTGAAACGGTGATTTGCCGACGTCAAAGCTATGACGTCAAATGCAAGGCGGATTATCTTGCAAAAGCTGTCTCCGGCGCCATAGGCCTCAGGGTTTCCCCTAGACACCGACACCTTCCAATGACCGCGACGGAATCGGCTTTACTCAAAGAAAATCGACCGGATGCAGCAATGCGTGGCTGTTCTCGCCTTGGGTTGGTCGATGCCATGCCCCTATAATCGGGCCACTTAGTTTGTGGAGCCCGTTATGCCGAATCTACGTCTCGCCGATTTGACCGCCGAAATCGAAGCCAACGTGCGCCGTGCGTTGCTCGAAGACATCGGCAGCGGCGACATCACCGCGCAACTGATCCCGGCCGAACGCCTGGCCAAAGCCACCATCATCACCCGCGACGCCGCCATCATCTGTGGTACGGCCTGGGTCGATGCAGTGTTCCGTCAGCTCGATCCACGGGTGGCAGTGCATTGGCAGGTGCGCGATGGCGAACGGGTTTCGCCGAACCAGCCGTTGTTTCACCTGGAAGGCCCGGCCCGCTCGCTGCTGACCGGCGAACGGAGCGCCCTGAACTTTCTGCAGTTGCTATCCGGGGTGGCAACCCGCGCGCAATACCTTGCGGACTTCGTCGCCGAAACCGACGTGAAACTGCTCGACACCCGCAAGACCCTGCCGGGCCTGCGTCTGGCGCAGAAGTATGCGGTGACTTGCGGCGGTTGCCATAACCATCGCATCGGCCTGTACGACGCGTTCCTGATCAAGGAAAACCACATTGCCGCCAGCGGCGGAATCCCGCAGGCCATTGCCGCCGCGCACAAGATCGCGCCGGGCAAACCGGTGGAAATCGAAGTGGAAAGCCTGGATGAACTGAAGGAAGCGCTGACGGCCGGTGCCGACATCATCATGCTCGACGAACTGAGCCTCGATGACATGCGCGAAGCCGTACGCCTGAATGGCGGCAAGGCGAAACTGGAAGCCAGCGGCGGCATCAACGAAAGCACGTTGCTGCCGATTGCACAGACCGGGGTGGATTACATCTCGATCGGCGCGATGACCAAGGACGTGAAGGCCGTGGACCTGTCAATGCGCCTGAGTCTCTGATTCGAACACGCAATAAAAAACGCCAGCCCTTTCAAGGCTGGCGTTTTTGTTTCAGACCACCAGATTGTTCATCTCGCAGTACTCTTCCCACTCGACGCCCAACACTTCAGCCGCCTCCTTGTGCAGCTCCAGGCGCTTGGCCTCGAACTCTTCAGGGGTGCTGGTGTATTTGAGCGTCAGCTCCCACGGCTGCAATCCCTGGGCTTCGGCTTCGTCTTCGAACGCCCATTGGATCTGGTCTTTCTGCTCATCGGCACTCAGATCCTTGATCTCGTCCATCAGCTCCGACGCATCAAGTTTGTACTTTTCCAGCGCTTGTTCGTGGCGTTGCTCTTGGGTCAATTCAGTCATGGCGTTCTCGCTGATCATAAGAATGGAAGATGGATCTGGATCATCAAGGATCTCTCTGACGCGGATTGTCCGGCCTTCGGAACCATTCGGGATCATCTGAAAACTGCTGGGCGATGCACATGCAGACAACGAATATAGGACGTTTGGCGAGCGAATTACACGGGTCTTTACATCTCTCCCACAAAAAGTTGACCTGGGGAACATAAACCGGAATTCCAAGTCATAGCGATGTGCCATATCAGCACTCACCTTCGCTGTTCACAAGGAAACCCAGTGATGCGCAGCTTTTCGAAGATTGCTTCTGTTGTGTCCGCCACCGCTCTGACCGCCCTGCTGGGCACCCTGGCCCTGCCAGCCAGCGCAATGGCAGTTGAACTGAGTAGCAGCAGCCCTTCCTATGGCGACCAGATATCCGCTATTCACAACGATTTCGGCAAAGATGTGGTGATCAAGAGTGGTATCGGTGTCGAAGAATTGAAAAAGATGCGCGACACCGTCAATGAGCAGTCGCGTCAGATCGAAGAGTTCAAGCGCAGCAGCGGTTCCAGCTCAAGCTCCAGCGGCAGAGAAATCGATGACCTGAAGAGCAAGGTCAAGGAACAGGATCGTCAGATCGATACGCTGAACCGTCAGGTCGAAGACCTCAAGCGCAACAGCGGCTCCAGCTCCAGTTCGAACAACAGCGAAATTTCCAGCCTGAAGCAGAAGCTCAACGATCAGGATCGGGCGATGGATCAGCTCAAACGTACCGTCGAGGAGTTGAGCCGCAAGGTGAAATAAGAGAAGTGGTGCCCGAGACAGGAATCGAACCTGCGACCTTCGCGTTACGAGTGCGCTGCTCTACCGGCTGAGCTACACGGGCGGTGGGCTAAACCTAGCACTGGTCTTGAAGGTCGGCAACTTCGCAGAATGTCTCGATATTTCGCAGACAAAAAAATGCCCCGCCGTTTTCACGGCGGGGCATTTTTATTGCGCTAACGCTGCGGGGTGATTAAACGCCCGAAGCCTTGGCCGCTGCCACGTCTTTGATGGACAGTTTGATACGGCCGCGGTTGTCCACGTCCAGTACCAGCACTTCCACTTCCTGGCCTTCTTTCAGGATGTCGGTCACTTTCTCTACGCGAGCATCGCTCAGCATCGAGATGTGAACCAGACCGTCCTTGCCTGGCAGGATGTTGACGAATGCGCCGAAGTCGACGATGCGCTCAACCTTGCCGACGTAGATCTTGCCGATCTCGGCTTCTGCGGTGATGCCCAGAACGCGCTGACGTGCTGCTTCAGCCGCTTCCTTGGTTTCGCCGAAGATCTTGATCGAACCGTCGTCTTCGATGTCGATCGAAGCCTTGGTTTCTTCGCAGATCGCACGGATGGTCGCGCCACCTTTACCGATAACGTCACGGATCTTGTCGGTGTCGATCTTCATCGCGATCATGGTCGGAGCGTTGGCCGACAGTTCGGTACGCGACTGGCCGATGATCTGGTTCATCTGACCGAGGATGTTCAGGCGCGCTTCCAGGGCCTGGCCCAGAGCGATTTCCATGATCTCTTCGGTGATGCCCTTGATCTTGATGTCCATCTGCAGCGCGGTAACGCCTTTGGCAGTACCGGCTACTTTGAAGTCCATGTCGCCCAGGTGGTCTTCGTCACCCAGGATGTCGGTCAGAACAGCGAACTTCTCGCCTTCTTTAACCAGACCCATGGCGATACCGGCAACCGGTGCCTTCATCGGCACACCAGCGTCCATCAGGGCCAGGGAAGCGCCGCAAACGGAAGCCATCGAGCTCGAACCGTTGGATTCGGTGATTTCCGAAACCACACGGATGGTGTACGGGAACACGTCAGCGGCAGGCAGCATCGCCGAAACCGAACGACGGGCCAGACGGCCGTGACCGATTTCGCGACGACCGGCGCCACCCATGCGACCACACTCGCCCACCGAGAACGGAGGGAAGTTGTAGTGCAGCATGAACGGGTCTTTTTTCTCGCCTTCCAGGGTGTCCAGCAGCTGTGCGTCACGGGCGGTGCCCAGCGTCGCGACTACCAGAGCCTGGGTTTCGCCACGGGTGAACAGCGCCGAACCGTGAGTCTTCGGCAGAACGCCGACTTCGATGTTCAGCGGACGTACGGTGCGAGTGTCGCGGCCGTCGATACGTGGCTTGCCGTTAACGATGTTTTCGCGAACGGTGCGGTATTCGATTTCGCCGAATGCAGCTTTGACGTCGGAAGCCGAAGGCTGGCCTTCTTCACCGGACAGCTTGGCAACAACCTGATCCTTCAGCTCACCCAGGCGAGCGTAACGGTCGGCCTTGATGGTGATGGTGTAAGCCTGGGAGATCGCTTCGCCGAACTCGGCCCGGATAGCGCCCAGCAGTTCGGTGGCTTCTGGAGCAGGAGCCCAGGTCCAGGTTGGCTTGGCAGCTTCAGCGGCCAGTTCTTTGACTGCGTTGATCACAACCTGGAACTCGTCGTGAGCAAACAGTACCGCGCCCAGCATCTGGTCTTCGGTCAGCTCTTTGGCTTCCGATTCAACCATCAGCACGGCGTCAGAAGTACCGGCAACGACCATGTCCAGGCTCGAAGCAGCTTGCTGCTCGTAGGTCGGGTTCAGCAGGTAGCCGGTGCTTTCGTGGAAAGCAACGCGAGCGGCGCCGATCGGGCCGTCGAACGGAATGCCCGAGATCGCCAGGGCAGCCGAGGTACCGATCATCGCAGCGATGTCCGGATCGGTTTTCTTGCTGGTGGAAACGACGGTGCAGACAACCTGCACTTCGTTCATGAAGCCTTCTGGGAACAGCGGACGGATCGGACGGTCGATCAGTCGGGAAGTCAGGGTTTCTTTCTCGGAAGGACGGCCTTCACGCTTGAAGAAACCGCCAGGGATCTTACCGGCAGCGTAAGTCTTTTCCTGGTAGTGAACGGACAGAGGGAAGAAACCCTTGCCCGGATCGGCTTGTTTTGCACCGACTACTGTCACCAATACGCTGACGTCGTCGTCAACGGTGACCAATACTGCGCCGGAGGCCTGACGGGCGATACGGCCAGTCTCGAGGGTAACGGTCGACTGACCGAACTGGAATTTTTTGATTACCGGGTTCACGGTGTCCTACCTTCTTTGTGGCTCTTGGGGGAACTGGTTTCTTGCGAAATTCTTGGGCAATGCCGGGAATCGGCCCGACGTCTGTCCGGGGTAAAACGTGTATCCAGATAAAACTTGAGGCTGGGAGCCTGCCATGCGCCAGCGGGAATCCCACTGACGCACGACAGACAACCAACCTCTAGCGCAATCGCTGATTAGCGACGCAGACCCAGGCGAGCGATCAGAGCGCTGTAACGGCTCACGTCCTTGCCTTTCAGGTAGTCCAGCAGCTTGCGACGCTGGTTTACCATGCGGATCAGACCACGACGGGAGTGGTGATCTTTACCGTTGGCCTTGAAGTGACCTTGCAGTTTGTTGATGTTGGCGGTCAGCAGTGCAACTTGCACTTCTGGCGAACCAGTGTCACCAACAGCTTGCTGGTAGTCAGCTACGATTTGAGCTTTTTCTTGAACGTCGAGAGCCATGAGGCAATCCTTTTATCAGGAAACTGTTTCAAAAACAGTTTCAACAGGCCAGGGACAAATCCCTGTATCTATAAATGAGTAGTGACCGTGCCTGTTAACAGCCACACTCGTTCGGTCATTCTGACCGAATCAGTCGACGCGGCGCGATGCGCCCGTCTTCGCTCACTTCACCGATACCGATGAAGCGACCGTTATGATCCTGTACTCGCACCATGCCGAACTTCGGAGCATCCGGAGCACGTACCGGTTGGCCGTTGAGCCAGTAGAACGCACTGTGTTCCGAGAAGTGAAGCAGTGGCCAATCCAGCAGGCCACTGTCCGATGGCATCAGGAAGCGGTCGACTGCTTCGTTGCCGCCTTCGGCATGTACCGCTTCAAGCTCTTCGAGGGTCACGGTCTGCGCCAGGGTGAAAGGCCCGGCCTGGGTACGGCGCAATTCAGCGACGTACGCACCACAACCGAGTTGCTCACCGATATCCTCCACCAGGGTACGAATATAGGTGCCCTTGCTGCAATCCACCGCAAGACGCGCAGTATCGCCTTCGAAGGCCAGTAATTCCAAGCGCGCAATAGTAACAGAACGCGGTTCGCGCTCCACTACTTCGCCTGCACGGGCCAGCTTGTACAGCGGCTGCCCATCACGCTTGAGAGCCGAGTACATCGGCGGTATCTGACTGATTTGACCGCGAAATGTCGGCAGAACCGCTTCAATGTCGGCCTGACCAACGGTCACCGGACGCTCCTGCAAAACCTCACCTTCAGCGTCTGCCGTGGTGGTGGTCTTGCCCAGTTGCGCCAGGGTTTCGTAACCCTTGTCGGAATCGAGCAGGTATTGCGAGAACTTGGTCGCCTCGCCAAAGCACAGCGGCAGCACGCCGGTGGCCAGCGGGTCGAGACTGCCGGTGTGTCCGGCCTTCTCGGCATTGAGCAGCCAGCGAACCTTCTGCAACGCGGCGTTTGAGGTGAACCCCAGCGGCTTGTCGAGCAGGATGATGCCGCTGACGTTACGACGGATACGTTTGACCTGAGCCACCGAGTTACTCCTTGGTGTCTTCGGGTTCTGCCGCAACCACGTGCTGATTATCCTCAGCTACGGCGCGCTCGATCAGGGCCGACAGGTGCGCGCCACGCACGACGCTTTCGTCGTAGTGGAAATGCAATTGCGGCACGCTGCGCAGCTTCATCTCGCGGGCCAACTGCATGCGCAGGAAACCGGCGGCAGCGTTGAGCACCTTAATGCTTTGCGCGATGTCTTCAGCGTTGTCCTGCCCCATCACGGTGATGAAAATCTTCGCGTGACCGACGTCACGGCTGACTTCAACAGCGGTAATGGTGACCAGGCCGACGCGCGGATCTTTGACTTCACGACGGATCAGTTGGGCCAGCTCACGCTGCATCTGATCGCCGATACGTTGGGTACGGCTGTATTCTTTTGCCATGATTTGTTACCTGTTACTGCCCAGCGGTGAAACCCGCAAGGTCTGAAAGCGGCAAACGCCCGGCCTGACAAAAGCCAGACCGGGCGTTGCGTTTAGAGTCCTGACGCCGTGCCGCGCATGTTCATGCGACGGCCCGACGTGGCCCTTGAAGTGCGCGAGTCAGAGGCTGCGAGCAACCTGAACCTTCTCGAAGACTTCGATCTTGTCACCGACTTTGACGTCGTTGTAGCTCTTCACGCCGATACCGCATTCCATGCCGGCACGTACTTCGGAAGCGTCATCCTTGAAGCGGCGCAGGGATTCCAGCTCGCCTTCGAAGATCACGATGTCTTCACGCAGTACACGGATCGGACGGTTACGGTGAACAGTACCCTCGATCACCATGCAGCCGGCGATAGCGCCGAACTTAGGCGAACGGAACACGTCACGTACTTCGGCCACACCGAGGATGTTCTCGCGAACATCGCTGCCAAGCATACCGGTCAGGGCTTTCTTGACGTCTTCGATGATGTCGTAGATTACGTTGTAGTAACGCATGTCCAGACCTTCCTGCTCGACGATCTTCCGTGCGCCGGCATCGGCACGCACGTTGAAGCCGAACAGTACAGCGTTGGAAGCCAGTGCCAGGTTGGCGTCGGATTCGGTAATACCACCGACACCGCCACCGACCACGCGCACTTGCACTTCGTCGTTGCCCAGGCCGTTCAGAGCGCCCTGCAATGCTTCCAGCGAACCACGGACGTCGGATTTGAGGACGATGTTGAGCGTCTTCTTCTCTGCCTGACCCATGTTTTCGAAGATGTTTTCCAGCTTGCCGGCGTGAGCGCGAGCCAGTTTGACTTCGCGGAACTTGCCTTGACGGAACAGAGCCACTTCACGGGCTTTCTTCTCGTCGGCAACCACGCTCATCTCGTCGCCAGCATCAGGCGTACCGTCCAGGCCGAGGATCTCGACCGGAATGGCCGGGCCCGCTTCCTTGATCGGCTTGCCGTTCTCGTCGAGCATGGCGCGCACGCGGCCATAGTTCGAGCCGACCAGCACCATGTCGCCTTGGCGCAGGGTACCGTCTTGAACCAGAACGGTTGCAACCGGGCCACGACCTTTGTCGAGGCGCGATTCAACCACGACACCACGGCCAGGAGCCGACGGGGTCGCTTTCAGTTCGAGAACTTCAGCTTGCAGCAGAACAGCTTCGAGCAGCTCGTCCACGCCAGTACCGACTTTCGCCGAAACCGGTACGAACGGCGTATCACCGCCCCACTCTTCCGAAGTCACGCCGTGAACCGAGAGTTCGCTACGGATGCGATCGAGATCAGCGCCCGGCTTGTCGATCTTGTTCACCGCAACCACCAGCGGAACGCCAGCAGCAACAGCATGCTGAACGGCTTCGATGGTTTGTGGCATCACGCCGTCGTCCGCCGCCACCACCAGGATCACGATGTCGGTCGCCTTGGCACCACGGGCACGCATTGCGGTAAACGCGGCGTGACCCGGGGTGTCGAGGAACGTCACCATGCCACGGTCGGTTTCAACGTGGTATGCACCGATGTGCTGGGTGATGCCGCCGGCTTCGCCTGCAGCTACCTTGGCACGACGGATGTAGTCGAGCAGCGAGGTCTTACCGTGGTCAACGTGGCCCATTACGGTCACGACTGGAGCACGGGAGAACGACTCACCTTCAAACTTCAGGGACTCGGCCAGGGAATCTTCCAGGGCGGTGTCGCTGACCAGGGTCACTTTGTGGCCCAGTTCTTCGGCTACCAGCTGAGCAGTTTCCTGATCAAGCACCTGGTTGATGGTCGCTGGAGTACCCAGTTTGAACATGAACTTGATGATTTCAGCAGCCTTGACCGACATCTGATTGGCGAGATCGCCAACAGTGATGGTCTCGCCAATCTGCACATCACGCACGACAGGACCGGTAGGGTTCTGGAAACCGTGGGCGTTGCGTTTCTTCAGCTTGGCCTTGCCGCGACCGCCGCGACGGAAGCCATCGCTTTCTTCGTCGGTAGTGCGTGGCGCCACACGTGGAGCCGGTGCCTTTTCCTTGACCGAAGCGCGATGCGGAGCGTTTTTGCGCTCGCCATCGCCACTGCCACGACGGCTGTTGTCGTCGGCACGTGGTTTGTCCGGACGGCGCTGTTCGTCGCGCTTGCGAGCGTCGGCAGCTGGTGCTGCAGCCACAACCGGTGCAGCTTCGCGCACAGGTTCAGCAGCTGGCGCAGTTGCGGCAACAGGCTCGGAAGTGGCGGTCGATGCAGCAGCAGGCTGGCGACGCGCTTCTTCTTCGGCGCGAACACGGGCTTCTTCTTCAGCCTTTTGACGGGCAGCATTTTCTACTGCGCGACGCTCATCCAGTTCACGCTTGCGCTCGGCTTCGATTTCTTCCGGGCTACGCTGTACGAAAACTTTCTTCTTGCGGACTTCAACGCTGATGCTTTTGCTGCCAGCCACACGCAGGGTGCTGGTGGTTTTACGCTGCAGCGTGATCTTGCGTGGTTCTTCCACTTTCGCCTTGTGGCTGCTCTTCAAGTGAGTCAGCAGGGATTGCTTCTCACTGTCAGTCACATGTTCTTCGGCGGCGGTGTGCGGCAGACCTGCCTCACGCATCTGCTGCAACAGGCGCTCTACCGGTGTTTTGACCTCATCGGCCAGTTGTTTCACCGTGACTTGCGTCATGCATTTCTCTCCTCAGGCCGCGCCTAATTACTCGAACCAGTGGGCTCGGGCGGCCATGATCAACTTGCCGGCACGATCATCGTCAATGCCGTCGATGTCGAGCAGGTCGTCAATAGACTGCTCGGCCAGGTCTTCGCGGGTAATTACGCCGCGCACCGCCAGTTCCATCGCCAAATCCTTGTCCATACCCTCAAGCGAGAGCAGGTCTTCGGCCGGATGGGCGTCTGCCAGCTTTTCCTCAGTAGCGATGGCTTTGGTCAACAAACGATCCTTGGCACGAGCGCGAAGCTCGTTGACGGTATCTTCGTCAAAGCCGTCGATGTTGAGCATTTCTTCCAACGGTACGTAGGCAATCTCTTCCAGGCTGGTGAAACCTTCATCTACCAGCACCTGTGCCAGATCTTCGTCGACTTCCAGCTCGTCGATGAAGTTGCGCAGGATGTCGCCGGTTTCTGCTTGCTGCTTAGCCTGGATGTCCGATTCGGTCATCACGTTCAGGGTCCAGCCAGTCAACTGGCTCGCCAGACGCACGTTCTGACCACCACGACCGATGGCCTGAGCCAGATTGTCTGCGCCAACGGCGATGTCCATGGCGTGGGCATCTTCGTCAACGATGATGGCCGCCACTTCTGCCGGCGACATGGCATTGATCACGAACTGCGCCGGATTGTCGTCCCACAGGACGATATCGACACGCTCGCCACCCAACTCGCCCGACACGGCCTGGACGCGCGAACCGCGCATACCAATGCACGCGCCCTGCGGGTCGATGCGTTTGTCCTTGGAGCGGACAGCGATCTTGGCGCGCGAACCCGGATCACGGGAAGCGGCCATGACTTCGATGAGGCCTTCGGCGATTTCCGGCACTTCGATACGGAACAGCTCGATCAGCATTTCCGGCGCAGTACGCGACAGGATCAGCTGAGGGCCACGGTTCTCGGTGCGGATTTCCTTGAGCAGCGCACGCAGACGCACGCCAACACGGAAGGTTTCGCGAGAAATGATGTCTTCGCGGGCCAGCAACGCTTCAGCGTTATTACCCAGGTCGACGATCACGTTGTCGCGGGTCACTTTTTTCACGGTGCCGGAGATGATTTCTCCCAGGCGCTCGCGATAAGCGTCGACCACTTGAGCGCGCTCGGCTTCGCGCACTTTCTGCACGATGACCTGCTTGGCGGTCTGCGCAGCAATGCGGCCGAATTCGATGGATTCGATCTTTTCTTCGACGACGTCACCGACCTTGGCGCCAGGATGCGTTTCAGCAACCTTGCTCGGCCAGGTTTCGATGGCCGGATCATCGAGATCATTCTCTTCAACGACCGTCCAGCGACGGAAAGTTTCGTAAGAACCGGTGTGGCGGTTGATTTCCACACGCAGATCAACTTCGTCTTCAAAACGCTTTTTGGTAGCAGTGGCCAGAGCCAGCTCCAGCGCTTCAAAAATTACGCTTGCCGGTACGCCCTTTTCATTGGATACCGACTCAACAACCAGCAGTACTTCTTTGCTCATCGTACGCCTCGCCTTTCGCAAGCCATTGGATCCGCGGGATCCGCGTCTCAGTCAAAACTGGGAATAATGTTGGCCTTGTCGATCATATCGATCGGCAACAGGAACTCATGGTCATCTACCTGCACCACGACATCCTGTTCTTCTACACCGCGCAGAAGGCCCTGAAAGTTGCGTCGTCCTTCAAAAGGCGAGCGCAGCTTGATCTTCACTTGTTCACCGACATATTTGGCAAACTGCTCAAGAGTGAACAGTGGGCGTTCCATGCCTGGCGAGGAAACTTCAAGGGTGTATTCAACGGATATCGGATCTTCAACATCCAGCACACCGCTGATCTGACGGCTGACGATGGCGCAATCGTCCACCAGTACGCCGCCTTCCTTATCGATATAAACGCGCAACATTGAGTGGCGACCTTGAGCCGAAAACTCAATACCCCAGCATTCATAGCCTAGGGCCACGACCACCGGGGCCAGCAAGGCCTGCAACTCTTCTAGCTTGCTCGACACCTGAACCCCCTCGTGCATGTATGTGCATGCTATGCAAAATAAAAAAATGGGCGAAACGCCCATCCTTGAAACGCCGTCGAACAGCGGCGTTGAAAGTGTCCAGCTAACAAAAAGCCCCTTAAAAGGGGCTCCTTAAACTGGTTGCGGGGGCCGGATTTGAACCGACGACCTTCGGGTTATGAGCCCGACGAGCTACCAGACTGCTCCACCCCGCGACAAAGCTGGGGCGGAAGTATACGACCGATCCCCAGTAGGGTCAATGTAACCTTCCACCTGCAAGAAAGCCCGCAACAGCGGGCTCTCCTGACTAATTGGTACCGAGAAGGGGACTCGAACCCCTACACCCTATGGGCACAACCACCTCAAGGTTGCGTGTCTACCAATTCCACCACCTCGGCAATACTACGTTTGAAACCCTTCTTACTTCTGCTCTTGAGCTGGAGGTACGTCAGTCGCTGGAGTAGCCGACTTTTGCTCTTGAAGCACCGGAACATCATCAGAAGCCGGTTGTTGCTTTGGAACTTCCAACACTGCCGGGTTTGGCAAACCTGCCTGAGTCAGCTGATGAGCCTTCTCTTTAGCAAAGTATCCTAACCCCAAGCTGGTTATGAAGAAACCGGCGGCAAGTATAGCAGTAAACTTACTAAGAAAGGTAGAGGAACCTTGGCTTCCGAACACAGTATTTGAAGCACCTGCTCCGAAAGACGCGCCAGCGTCCGCACCCTTACCCTGCTGCAGCAAAACCAGAGCAACTACGCCCAATGCACCCAGCAGATGAAAAACGACTACGACTGTTTCCAGCATTTTTTCAGTTTCCCGCGGCGCGACAGATCGCACCGAACTCATCTGCATTCAGGGAAGCTCCACCAATGAGCCCCCCATCGATATCCGGCATGCCGAACAGTTCGACCGCATTGGCCGCCTTCACGCTGCCGCCGTATAGAAGCCGCACACCTCGTGCGACTTCAGAATTCTCTGCCGCCAACTGCTCGCGAATGGCCTTATGCACATCCTGAGCCTGTTGCGGCGTTGCAGTCAGCCCGGTACCAATGGCCCAGACCGGCTCGTAAGCGATCACTGCATTGGCAAAAGCACCGACGCCCAGCTCCTCTATGATACTGCCCAGCTGACGCCCGACAACCTCAAGAGTTTTTCCAGCTTCGCGCTGTTCCAGGGTCTCCCCTACACACAACACCGGAATCAAGCCACATGCCTGTGCCGCTGCGAACTTGCGATTCAGCATCCCGTCTCGCTCGCCCATGACCTGACGGCGTTCGGAGTGCCCGACAAGCACCAGGGAACAACCTGCATCCACCAACTGACTCGGTGCAACCTCACCAGTCAATGCACCTTGCATCGATTCCACCGCAGAGTTCTGCGCGCCGACCGAAATCGACTTTCCTTTCAAGCCATCAATCACTTGATTGATATGCAGACAAGGCGGGAATACCGCGACATCAACACCGCTTGGCAAGGCCAGATGACGAAGGCCGTTGATCAGCTCAGCGACGCTGGCGCGGGTACCGTGCATCTTCCAGTTACCAGCTACCATAGGGCGACGCATGCTGTACCTCGTCGGTCAAAGTGGGCGCAGATGTTACCCAACACAATCATGGCTGGCAAGCCGTATCAGGCAGAAACTTCAGTTACCAGTTTTGCCAGTTCTTCGGCATAGCTGCGAACCTGTGCTTCATCCTCGCCTTCGACCATGACACGCACCAGAGGCTCTGTCCCGGACTTGCGCAGAAGCACACGCCCACGCCCCGCCATCGCCTCGGTTACACGCCTGCTGGCTTCCTTGACAGCCGGGTGATCAAGCGGACTGTCGCCACCGCCGAAACGCACATTGATCAGCACCTGAGGACACTTGCGCAGCGCCTGACGGGTTTGCGCCAGACCTTCGTTGCGGGTTTTCAGCGCCATCAACACCTGCAACGCTGCGATGATCGCATCGCCAGTCGTGGTGTGGTTGAAGCAGACGACATGCCCGGAGTTCTCGCCCCCTACCAGCCAATCGCGCTCCAGCAACTCGGCAATCACATAACGGTCGCCGACATTCGCGCGCACAAAAGGAATACCCAGATCAGCCAGGGCCAACTCCAGACCCAGGTTGCTCATCAGCGTACCGACCACGCCCCCCTGCAACTTGCCGCGCTCATGCAGATCGCGCGCGATGATGAAAATCAGCTCATCGCCATCAACAACCGCACCGGTGTGATCAACCATCAACACCCGGTCACCATCGCCATCGAAAGCGATACCCAGGTCGGCGTGCTCGGAAAGCACCGCCGCCTGCAACGGCCCCATGTGCGTCGAGCCACAGTTGTCGTTGATGTTCAGGCCGTTGGGCTGGGCAGACAACACCACAACCTCGGCGCCCAACTCACGAAAGACGCTCGGCGCGACCTTGTAGGTTGCTCCGTGCGCGCAGTCGATTACGATCTTGAGACCGGCAAAACTGGTGTTGGTCGGCACGCTACTCTTGCAGAATTCAATGTATCGACCGGACGCATCATTGATTCGCGAGACCTTGCCGATCTTACTCGACTCGACGACTGTCATTGGAGTATCGAGCAGCTCTTCGATCATCAGCTCCAGCTCATCCGGCAACTTGGTGCCGCGACCGGAGAAAAACTTGATGCCGTTATCGTCGTGAGGATTGTGCGAAGCACTGATCACGATACCGGCCTCAGCCTGGAATGTGCGCGACAGGTATGCGATAGCAGGCGTCGGCATCGGCCCGAGCAGCATCACGTCGGCACCTGCCGAGGTGAGGCCAGCTTCCAGAGCCGACTCGAACATATAACCGGAGATTCGCGTGTCCTTGCCAACGAGCACCTTGCAGGCGCCCATTTTTCGGAATGCCATACCGGCAGCCCAGCCGAGCTTGAGCATGAAGTCCGGAGTAATCGGGTATTCACCGACACGACCACGAATGCCGTCGGTACCAAAATATTTCTTGCTCATAAGTGCTCCATCATTCTTATTCGGCTGATTCCACGGCCGCGATCATCCGCACGACATCCACCGTTTCTGCCACATCATGGACGCGCAATATACGCGCGCCTTTGACGGACGCCAGTGCAGCCAGGGCCAAACCACCATACAGGCGCTCGCCCACCGGGCGATTCAGGGCCTGCCCGATCATGCTTTTTCGCGAGACGCCGACCAACAGAGGTCGCCCCAATGCATGAAGGGCATCCATATGCCTGAACAAGCTTAGATTGTGCTGCAAGGTTTTGGCGAAACCGAAGCCCGGATCGAGAATGATCCGCTCCGCAGGTATGCCAGCCGACGCGCATCGCTCCATGCGCTCGGCGAGAAACTCACCCACTTCCCGGGTGACATCCTGATATTGCGGGTTGTCCTGCATGTCACCGGGCTCACCCAGCATATGCATCAGACAGACCGGCAACCCCGTGGCCGCAGCAGCATCCAGCGCACCATCACGCCGCAGCGATCGCACGTCATTGATCAATCCAGCCCCCAACCGCGCAGTTTCCCGCATGACAGCCGGGGTCGACGTATCGACAGAGATGATCACATCCAGCTCACGATTGATCAGCTCCACAATGGGCGCCACACGCTCCAGCTCCTCAAGCGGTGAAACCGCTCGCGCACCAGGCCGCGTTGACTCTCCGCCGACATCAATCAGCGTCGCACCGGCCAGCACCATCGCCTCGGCATGACGCAAGGCAGCATCAAGCTGGCTGTATCGGCCGCCATCGGAGAAGGAATCGGGAGTGACATTGAGAATGCCCATGACATGCGTCCGGGCCAAATCAAGAACCCGGTTGCCGCAAGGCAACCGGGTCAGGGACTGTACAGAAGTCATTTCAAACCTTAAACGTCAGCAGCCGGACCGCCAATCGGTGTTTCCGGACGCTCATCCTGAACCACCGGAGGAGGCGTGCCAGTACCGGTGCCACCCGACCAATCGCGAGGCTCGCGTGGTGCGCGACCCGCCATGATGTCGTCGATCTGTTCGGCATCGATCGTCTCGTACTTCATCAAGGCATCAGCCATGGCATCGAGCTTGTCACGGTTGTCCGTAAGGATCTGCTTGGCGGTGCCGTAGCACTGATCGATGATGCTGCGTACTTCCGAGTCGATCAGCTTCGCAGTTTCCCCAGAGAAGCTGGCGCTCTGACCACCACCACCACGCCCCAGAAACACCTCGCCCTCTTCTTCCGCATACATCAACGGACCGAGCTTCTCGGACAGACCCCACTTGGTCACCATGTTCCGTGCAATCTGGCTGGCACGCATGATGTCGTTGGAGGCACCGGTGGTCACACCATCGAAACCCAGGGTCATTTCTTCAGCAATACGGCCGCCGTACAGCGAGCAAATCTGACTGATCAGCGCACGCTTGGAAAGGCTGTAGCGATCTTCTTCCGGCAGGAACATGGTCACACCCAGCGCGCGACCGCGCGGGATGATCGACACCTTGTAGACCGGATCATGCTCAGGCACGACGCGACCGACAATGGCGTGGCCAGCTTCGTGATAAGCCGTGTTCTGCTTCTCTTTCTCGGACATGACCATGGATTTGCGCTCGGCACCCATCATGATCTTGTCTTTGGCCAGCTCGAATTCCTTCATCTCGACAATGCGCTTGCCAGCACGGGCAGCGAACAGCGAAGCCTCGTTGACCAGGTTCGCAAGGTCGGCACCGGAGAAGCCCGGAGTACCACGAGCGATAACGGCCGGAGCCACGTCATCACCCATTGGCACTTTACGCATGTGCACTTTGAGGATCTGTTCGCGCCCACGGATATCCGGCAGACCGACCACCACCTGACGGTCGAAACGACCTGGACGCAGCAAAGCAGGGTCCAGTACGTCAGGGCGGTTGGTTGCCGCGATGACGATGATGCCGTCATTCATTTCGAAGCCGTCCATCTCGACCAGCAACTGGTTGAGAGTCTGCTCACGCTCATCGTGACCGCCGCCCATGCCAGCACCACGATGGCGACCAACGGCGTCGATCTCGTCGATGAAGATAATGCAAGGTGCGTGTTTCTTGGCCTGTTCGAACATATCGCGAACACGGCTGGCACCGACACCGACGAACATTTCGACGAAGTCGGAACCGGAAATGGTGAAGAACGGCACCTTGGCTTCGCCGGCAATCGCCTTGGCCAGCAAGGTTTTACCGGTACCTGGAGGACCGACCATCAACACGCCGCGAGGAATGCGGCCGCCCAAGCGCTGGAACTTGCCCGGATCACGAAGGAATTCGACGAGCTCGCCGACCTCTTCCTTGGCTTCGTCGCAACCAGCAACGTCAGCCAGGGTAGTTTTCACCTGATCTTCGGATAGCAGACGCGCCTTGCTCTTGCCAAAGCTCATCGGCCCGCCCTTGCCGCCCGCACCGCCCTGCATCTGGCGCATGAAGAACATGAACACCGCGATGATCACCAGGATCGGGAAGCTGGCCACCAGAAGCTGGGTCCAGATGCTTTGCTGCTCAGGCTGCTTGCCTTCGACCACGACGTGGTTGTCGACCAGGTCGCCGATCAGGCCATTGTCCTGAATTGCCGGACGAATGGTCTTGAAGCTGTCGCCATCGTTGCGCTTGCCGGTAATCACGTAGCCATCAACCGCTACGCGCTCGACCTTGCCATCCTTGACCTGCTGGATGAAGTCGGAATAGTTGAGGGTCTGCGGCTCGTTAGGGCTGGAGAAGTTGTTCATCACCGTCACCAGGACAGCCGCGATGATCAACCACAGGATCAGATTCTTTGCCATATCGTTCAATTAACTACCCTCTGAAGCAAGCTCCGCTACTGGCGCGCGCTTCGCATGATATTCACCGGCCTAACTTACTACATTACCTACAGCTCTGGCAGGCGCCGTCTGTAACCCTTTGTGAAACACTTTCTACACAATATTCGCTTATGCGCGCGGGGCGAAATACGAAAAACCTATCACCCCGCCAAAAAACCTCGTTTTACTCGCTACGGCCGCGATAGCCCCAAGCCAGCATATATTGCTCACGGGAGCTGCCACGGGAAGAGTCCGGCTTGATCATCTGGATCTTGTCGAATTTCCGACGAGCATCCTTCAGGTAAACATCAAACCCTTCGCCCTGAAAAATCTTGATCACGAAATTGCCACCTGGCTTGAGTATCCGCTCCGCCAGATCAAGCGCCAGTTCGCAAAGAAACATGGCTTTTGGCATATCCACTTCAGGCGTACCACTCATATTGGGGGCCATATCGGAAATCACAAGGTCCACCTGCGAATTACCCACGGCCTCAAGGATCTGAGCGAGCACTGCGTCCTCGGTGAAGTCACCCTGGATGAAAGTCACGTCCGGAATGCTGTCCATTTCCAGGATGTCCGAGGCGATCAGTCGCCCCTGACCACCGATCAGCCGGCTAGTGACCTGCGACCAACCGCCAGGCGCTGCGCCGAGGTCGACGACGCTCATGCCCGGACGGATCAGCTTATATTTCTCCTGGATCTCCAGAAGTTTGTAACTCGCACGCGAGCGGTAGCCATCCTTCTGCGCCTGTTTCACATAGGGATCGTTGACATGTCGTTTCAGCCAACCAAGGCTTGTCTTGGAACGCGCCATTGGGCACCTCGTTGATTAGGGTCGTGATTAATTGGGCGGATCCACGAGCCCTCGGGTAAAATGGCCGCCATTTTACAGAATCCAGACGAAAGGGTCAGATTATGCCGCTCACTCCAGAGCAGAAGAAACAGTACAAATCCATCGGTCACCACCTGAAACCAGTTTTGACGGTGGCTGACAACGGTTTGACTGAGGGTGTTTTAGCCGAACTCGAACGCGCCTTGGCGGATCACGAGCTGATCAAGATCAAGCTCAACATCCTCGATCGCGAAGCACGCCTGGCGTCCGTTGCAGAGCTGTGCAAGGTCGGCAAGGCCGATCTGGTTCAAGTCATCGGCAAGATGGCACTGATTTACCGCAAGAACTTCAGCGTCAACAAGCAGCTGTCGAACGTCCATCGCTTCAAGTGATGGCAAGGGTCAAGGGTGTGCTTCGCGCACCCTGCCACTCCATCCCGGTACTGGCTGCAACACCAGTACCAGCCCGGAAAAACCCAGAACAAGATAGCTGAACACCTGCCAGCGCTGCGCATCCGGCCAGCCGACACGCACTGCGATATACATCGCACTCGCATACAACGCCATCAGCAGCACTTGCCCGCGAAAATCCCGCCATAGACTGGCAAGGCCCTCGGCCTGTACCAGCACCAAAGCCTGAAAAATCACGCACGCGGCAGCGAAACCCACCACCGGCACCTCAAACGCACTGGCGACTTCGTCGATCAGCAGCGGCGCCAGGCCAATCTTGCCCAGCACCGGCCGCAGACCGAGGTGCACCAGCCATAACCCGCCGACCCACAACATCTGGGTCAGCTGCCAGAGCATGGCGCCCGCATGCAGCAGGCGCCCTGTTTCAGATGTGACGGACTTCGACAATCTCGTACTCGATAACGCCACCAGGCGTTTTCACGGCAACGACGTCACCCTCTTCCTTGCCGATCAAGGCACGGGCCAGAGGCGAACCGACCGAAATCTTGCCGAGTTTGAAGTCTGCTTCGTCCTCACCAACGATGTGGTAGGTGACGCTTTCATCAGTCTCGACGTTGGCAATTTCAACGGTGGTGCCGAAAATCACTTTGCCCGTGTGAGGAATGGTCGTGACATCAATGACGACCTGATTCTGGATCCGGCCTTCGATGTCACGAATGCGCGCCTCGACCATGCCCTGCTGTTCGCGGGCAGCATGGTATTCAGCGTTTTCCTTCAAGTCACCCAACTCGCGGGCCGTACCGATGTCCTGGCTGAGCTTCGGACGAACGACCTTGGTCAGGTGAGTATGTTCTTCTTCCAGGGCGCGAGCGCCCTGAACAGTCATCGGGTACTTGGTTATGCTCATGCCTTCAATCCTGCGTGTAGATCCTGCAAGCGGCGTACGGTCTTCTCGGGACCGAACTTCAGCGCTTCGCAGATGGCTTCGCCAGCAGCAATGGTGGTGGTGCAGTAAATCTTGTGCTGCAGGGCGTTGCGGCGAATGGAATAAGAGTCGGCGATCGACTGACGACCTTCGGTGGTGTTGATGATCAGGGTGACTTCGTCATTCTTGATCATGTCGACCACGTGCGGACGCCCCTCGGTCACCTTGTTCACGCGACGCACTTTCAGACCTGCGGCTTCAATCAGCTTGGCAGTGCCGGCAGTGGCGACCACTTCGAAGCCCAAGTTGATCAGATCACGGGCCACGCCTGCAACCAGCGGCTTGTCGTCATCACGCACGCTGATGAATGCGGTACCGCCGGTCGGCAGCACTTCGCTGGCGCCCATCTGGGCTTTGGCAAAGGCTTCGCCGAAGGTGTCGCCGACGCCCATCACTTCACCGGTGGACTTCATCTCTGGACCGAGGATCGGGTCAACGCCAGGGAATTTGGCGAACGGGAACACCGCCTCTTTCACACTGTAGAAGTTCGGGATGATTTCCTTGGTGAAGCCAATTTCCTTCAGAGTTTTGCCGGCCATTACGCGGGCAGCAATCATCGCCAGGGAAACACCGATGCACTTCGATACGAACGGCACGGTACGGGAAGCACGCGGGTTGACTTCGATGACGTAGATGTCTTCGCCTTGCAGCGCCAACTGAACGTTCATCAGGCCGACCACGCCCAGTTCCAGGGCCATTTTCTTGACCTGTTCGCGCATCTCGTCCTGGATGTGCGCCGGCAGCGAGTACGGCGGCAGCGAGCATGCGGAGTCACCGGAGTGAACGCCCGCCTGTTCGATGTGCTGCATGATCGCGCCGATCACTACATCCTTGCCGTCGCAGACCGCATCCACGTCCATCTCGATGGCGCAGTTGAGGAAGTGGTCGAGCAGCACCGGGCTGTCGTTCGACACTTG
This sequence comes from Pseudomonas sp. HS6, assembly GCF_023375815.1. NCBI lineage: Bacteria > Pseudomonadati > Pseudomonadota > Gammaproteobacteria > Pseudomonadales > Pseudomonadaceae > Pseudomonas > Pseudomonas sp. HS6. The sequence continues at coordinate 735,026 of NZ_CP067412.1, forward strand.
CACCGCATCACGCAGGTAACGCTTGAGCTCTTCTTCCTTGTAGACGATTTCCATCGCCCGGCCGCCCAGCACGTAGGACGGACGCACCACCAGCGGGTAACCGATCTTCGCGGCAGCGCGAACGGCTTCGTCTTCGCTACGCACGGTAGCGTTTGGCGGCTGACGCAGGTTCAAGCGCTCAACCATTTGCTGGAAACGCTCACGGTCTTCGGCACGGTCGATGGCGTCAGGGCTGGTGCCGATGATCGGTACGCCGGCCGCTTCAAGGGCGCGAGCCAGTTTCAGAGGAGTCTGGCCGCCGTACTGGACGATCACGCCTTTCGGCTTCTCGACACGGCAGATTTCCAGCACGTCTTCCAGGGTCACCGGCTCGAAGTACAGACGGTCGGAAGTGTCGTAGTCAGTGGAAACGGTTTCCGGGTTGCAGTTGACCATGATGGTTTCGTAGCCGTCTTCGCGCAGGGCGAGGGCAGCGTGTACGCAGCAGTAGTCAAACTCGATGCCCTGGCCGATACGGTTCGGACCACCACCCAGAATCATGATCTTGTCGCGACCGGACGGCGCGGCTTCGCACTCTTCCTCGTAAGTCGAGTACAGGTACGCGGTGTCGGTGGCGAACTCGGCGGCGCAGGTGTCGACGCGCTTGTAGACCGGGAACACTTCCAGCTTTTGACGGTGAGTGCGCAGGTTCTTCTCGGTGACGCCCAGCAGCTTGGCCAGACGCTGATCGGAGAAACCTTTGCGCTTGAGCTTGAACATCAGGTCGCGGTCGATAGCGGACAGACCGAGGGTCTTGACCTTCTCTTCGTCCTTGATCAGATCTTCGATCTGTACCAGGAACCACGGGTCGATCATGTTCATGCCGAAGATTTCTTCGACGGTCATGCCGGCGCGGAAAGCGTCCGCCACGTACCAGATACGCTCGGCGCCCGGTACGGTCAGCTCGCGCTTGAGCACGCTCATGCTTTCCGGGTTGCTCAGATCGACTTTCTCGTCCAGACCGCAAACGCCCACTTCCAGACCGCGCAGGGCTTTCTGCAGGGATTCCTGGAAGGTACGGCCGATGGCCATGACTTCGCCTACCGACTTCATTTGAGTGGTCAGGCGTGCGTCAGCGTTGGCGAACTTCTCGAAGGCGAAGCGCGGCAGCTTGGTCACGACGTAGTCGATGGACGGTTCGAAGGACGCCGGAGTCTTGCCGCCGGTGATGTCGTTCGACAGCTCGTCGAGGGTGTAGCCGACCGCCAGTTTGGCCGCAACCTTGGCGATCGGGAAACCGGTGGCTTTCGAAGCCAGGGCCGAGGAACGCGATACACGCGGGTTCATTTCGATCACGACCATGCGGCCGGTGTCCGGGCAGATGCCGAACTGAACGTTGGAACCGCCGGTCTCGACGCCGATCTCGCGCAGTACCGCCAGCGAGGCGTTACGCAGGATCTGGTATTCCTTGTCGGTCAGGGTCTGGGCCGGAGCCACGGTGATCGAGTCACCGGTGTGCACGCCCATCGGGTCGAAGTTTTCGATCGAGCAGACGATGATGCAGTTGTCCTTTTTGTCACGGACAACTTCCATTTCATATTCTTTCCAGCCGATCAGCGATTCGTCGATCAGCAGTTCCTTGGTCGGCGAAAGGTCCAGACCACGGGAACAAATTTCTTCGAACTCTTCACGGTTGTAGGCGATGCCGCCGCCGGTGCCACCCATGGTGAAGGACGGACGGATAATGCACGGGAAGCCCAGGGTTTCAAGCACCGCATAGGCTTCGTCCATGCTGTGGGCGATACCGGAACGCGGGCACGCCAGACCGATGGACTTCATCGCCTTGTCGAAACGCGAACGGTCTTCAGCCTTATCGATGGTGTCGGCGTTGGCGCCGATCATTTCCACGCCGAATTTCTCCAGAACGCCTTCGCGCTCCAGGTCCAGTGCGCAGTTCAGAGCAGTCTGACCGCCCATGGTTGGCAGCACCGCATCCGGACGCTCTTTTTCGATGATCTTGGCAACGGTCTGCCACTTGATCGGCTCGATGTAGGTGGCGTCGGCCATGTCCGGGTCGGTCATGATGGTGGCCGGGTTGGAGTTCACCAGGATGACGCGGTAACCCTCTTCGCGCAGGGCTTTGCAAGCCTGGGCGCCGGAGTAGTCGAATTCGCAGGCCTGGCCGATAACGATCGGGCCAGCGCCGAGAATCAGGATGCTTTTAATGTCTGTACGTTTTGGCATGGGTTTGTCACTCAAATCCGCAGGTCAGTCGGCAAGCCGTCTTGATCGATTTCTGAAGTCCCGAGGGGGCCGCCGGCTTCGGGGCCGCCCTCGAGGGGCTTCTCGCTACAGTCTCAAGGCGAGCGCTTAGCGTCGCTTGGCCATCTCGTTGATGAAGCGGTCAAACAGTGGCGCCACATCATTCGGGCCCGGGCTCGCTTCAGGGTGCCCCTGGAAGCTGAACGCGCTCTTGTCGGTGCGCTCGATGCCTTGCAGGGTGCCGTCGAACAGCGATTTGTGGATCGCGCGGACGTTGGCTGGCAGGGTCGCTTCGTCAACCGCAAAGCCGTGGTTCTGGCTGGTGATCATCACGACGCCAGTGTCCAGATCCTGTACCGGGTGGTTGGCACCGTGGTGGCCGTGGCCCATTTTCAGGGTCTTGGCGCCGGAAGCCAGAGCCAGCAGTTGATGACCGAGGCAGATGCCGAAGACCGGAATTTCGGTTTCCAGCACTTCCTTGATCGCCTTGATCGCGTAGTCGCAAGGCTCCGGATCACCAGGGCCGTTGGACAGGAACACGCCGTCCGGCTTCAGGGCCAGCACATCGGCAGCCGGGGTTTGCGCCGGTACCACGGTGACGCGGCAGCCGCGCTCGACCAGCATGCGCAGGATGTTGACCTTGACGCCGTAGTCGTAGGCAACCACGTGGTAAGGCAGCTCGGAGGCTTCGATGGTCGCGTGGCTGTCGGTTTTCAGATCCCAGACAGTGGAGCGCCATTCGTATTGGGTCTTGGTGCTGACGACTTTCGCCAGGTCCATGCCCTTCAGGCCCGGGAAGCCTTGCGCAGCGGCAATGGCGGCTTCTTCGGAGATGTTGTCGCCGGCCATGATGCAGCCGTTCTGAGCGCCTTTTTCACGCAGGATGCGGGTCAGACGGCGGGTGTCGATACCGGCGATTGCCACAACATTGTTGGCTTTCAGGTAGTCGGACAGGGACATCGTGTTACGCCAGTTGCTCGCTACCAGCGGCAGGTCACGGATGACCAGGCCAGCGGACCAGACGCGGTCGGACTCGGCGTCTTCCGGCGTGGTGCCGGTGTTGCCGATGTGCGGGTAAGTCAGGGTAACGATCTGTTGGGCGTAGGAAGGATCGGTAAGGATTTCCTGATAGCCGGTCATTGCGGTGTTGAACACCACCTCACCAACGGTCTGACCGTCGGCTCCAATGGCTTCGCCGCGAAAAATGCTGCCATCAGCAAGGGCGAGTATGGCTGGCTTAGTCAAGAAGACCTCCCGTAAATAACGCATGAAAGGGCAATCGCAGGTTGTAAAAAAGCGGAGTGACGTATGGACACGTCACCCCGCTTCTTCACTGAATTATTCTGCGCGCTTTTAGTGGACACACTAAAGCTGTAGCTTACAGAAAAAGGGATTTTTGGTCTACCGCCAATGAGCCTGAAAGGCCGCAGAATGCGACAGGGCGTCGCCGGGCGGAGTAAAACCGGCACAAACAGGGCGTTTGCGCCGGGTTCAAACAAGGCTCAACGCAAGTCGAGCACGTCCTGCATGTCATAAAGACCGGGCTCGCGAGCATCCAGCCACAGCGCAGCACGCACAGCACCCTTGGCGAACGTCATGCGGCTCGAAGCCTTATGGGTGATCTCCAGACGCTCGCCTTCACAGGCGAACAGCACCGTGTGATCGCCCACGACATCACCGCCGCGCACGGTGGCGAAACCAATGGTTTCACGCTCACGCACACCGGTGTGACCTTCACGACCATAGACCGCAACCTTCTGCAGATCACGATCCAGCGCACTGGCGATCACCTCGCCCATGCGCAGGGCGGTGCCTGATGGCGCATCGATCTTGTGACGGTGATGAGCTTCGATGATTTCAATGTCTGCGTCATCACCCAGCACCCGCGCCGCCATGTCGAGCAGTTTCAGCGACAGGTTGACGCCAACACTGAAGTTGGCAGCAAACACGATCGGAATATCCTTGCCCGCCTCGGCCAGCAACTGTTTCTGGGCAGCATCCAGACCGGTGGTGCCGATTACCATGGCCTTGCCGGCCTTGCGGCAGAACGCCAGATTTTTCAGCATGACTTCCGGCAGGGTGAAGTCGATCAACACATCGAACTCCTCCGCTACCGATTCCAGATTCCCGGACAACGGCACGCCGATTCGCCCAAGCGAGGCCAGCTCACCGGCATCCACTCCGATCAGCGTGCTGCCAGGACGGACAATGGCAGCCGTCAAACCGGTCAGCGGCGCGCGCTGCTGCACGGCCTCGACCAGAATCTTGCCCATGCGCCCGGCGGCACCCATTACAGCTATACGTCGCATGCCGACTCCTTACAGATCACCGAAGAAGCGCTTCACGCCATCGAACCAACCGGTGGTTTTTGGCGAGTGGCTGTTGTCGTCCGCCAGAGAGCTGCGGAACTCTTCGAGCAATTCACGCTGACGACGATTCAGGTTGACCGGAGTCTCGACCGCCACACGGCACATCAGATCACCCGCACCGCCACCACGTACCGGCGCCACGCCCTTACCGCGTACGCGGAACTGCTTGCCGGTCTGAGTCCCTTCAGGGATTTTCAGTTTGACGCGACCGTCGAGGGTCGGGATTTCCAGCTCTCCACCCAGCGCCGCATCGACAAAGCTGATCGGCACTTCGCAAAACAGATGCTTGCCGTCACGCTGGAAGATCGCGTGCTCACGCACGTTGATCACAACGTACAGGTCGCCAGTCGGCCCACCCTGGGTACCCGCCTCGCCTTCGCCGGACAGACGAATGCGATCACCGGTATCAACACCGGCTGGCACTTTGACGGAGAGGGTTTTGTACTCTTCGACGCGACCGTCACCGTGGCAGGAGTCGCACGGGTCGGAAATGATCTTGCCCTGGCCATGGCAGCGCGGGCAGGTCTGCTGTACGGAGAAGAAACCTTGCTGCATGCGCACCTGGCCGATGCCGCCGCACGTCGGGCACGTCGATGGCGACGAACCTTTCTTGGCGCCCGAACCATCGCATGGTTTGCAGTTCACCAGCGTCGGAACACGGATATTCACGGTCGTACCGCGCACCGCTTCTTCCAGGTTCAGCTCCAGGGTGTAGCGCAAGTCGCTGCCACGCTGGGCGCCGCCACGGGAACCGCCGCGACCGCCACCGAAGAAGTCACTGAAGACATCACCGAAAATGTCGGAGAAGTTCTGACCGCCGAAACCGGCGCCGCCGCCACCCATGCTCGGGTCGACGCCGGCATGGCCGTACTGATCGTACGCCGCACGCTTGCTGGAATCGGACAATACTTCGTAGGCCTCGTTGGCCTCTTTGAACAGTTCTTCCGACGCTTTGTCATCGGGATTACGGTCCGGGTGATGCTTCATCGCCAGACGGCGATAGGCCTTCTTCAGGTCTGCGTCGCTCGAGCCACGCTCAACACCCAACACTTCGTAATAGTCACGCTTTGCCATAAGTCTTTGCACTCTTAAGGACGTTCGGCAAACCCCTCCTGAGCTTCGCCAAACTCGTTGAGCCCCAATACAGGCCCGGACCCAACTCACGTCAATTCAACGATCCTGGTCTTTGATTCATGCGGCACTTTCGGCTCGAAAAGCAGGAGCATTTCCGACCATGCCACCAACACGCAAAGCTTGTCGCATGCTGTAAAAATTCGCGTATTCCAGATACGCCAACGCGGGAGCAAGCTCCCGCGCGGCGACATCCTACCAGTCAGTGCCCAAAGGCAGTCAACCGGCCGACCAACAACTTACTTGTGGTCTTTGACTTCTTCGAACTCGGCATCGACAACATCGTCAGCCTTTTCAGCTTTCTCTGCGTGCGGTGCCGCGCCTTCGGCAGGCTGAGCCTGTTCGGCGTACATCTTCTGGGCAACCGGCGCGGAGACTTTCGACAGCTCTTCGATCTTCGCTTCGATGGCAGCCTTGTCGTCGCCTTTGACGGCGGCTTCCAGGGCAACCACGGCCGCTTCGATTGCAGTTTTCTCTTCTGCAGTCACTTTGTCGCCAGCGTCGGTGATCATTTTGCGAGTCGAGTGAACCAGCGCGTCACCCTGGTTACGGGCACCGGCCAGCTCTTCGAACTTGCGGTCTTCCTCAGCGTTCAGCTCGGCGTCGCGCACCATCTTCTGGATTTCTTCATCCGACAGGCCGGAGTTGGCCTTGATGGTGATCTTCTGCTCTTTGCCGGTCGCCTTGTCTTTCGCGCCGACGTGCAGGATGCCGTTGGCGTCGATGTCGAAGGTCACTTCGATTTGTGGCACACCACGTGGCGCTGGTGGAATCTCGGCCAGGTCGAACTTGCCCAGGGACTTGTTCTGTGCGGCTTGCTTGCGCTCGCCTTGCAGGACGTGAATGGTCACGGCGCCCTGGTTGTCGTCGGCAGTCGAGAACACTTGCGATTTCTTGGTAGGAATCGTGGTGTTTTTCTCGATCAGCGCAGTCATCACGCCACCCATGGTTTCGATACCCAGAGTCAGCGGGCTGACGTCGAGCAGCAGAACGTCTTTCACGTCACCGGCCAGAACGGCGCCCTGGATAGCAGCACCCATGGCAACGGCTTCGTCCGGGTTCACATCTTTACGAGCTTCTTTACCGAAGAAATCGGTAACCAGTTTCTGTACCAGCGGCATACGGGTCTGACCGCCGACCAGGATCACGTCGTTGATCGCGCCAACGTCGAGACCGGCGTCTTTCATGGCGATACGGCAAGGCTCGATGGTGCGCTGAACCAGGTCTTCAACCAGTGCTTCGAGCTTGGCACGCGAAATCTTCACGTTCAGGTGCTTAGGACCGGTGGCGTCTGCAGTGATGTACGGCAGGTTCACGTCGGTCGACTGAGCGGACGACAGCTCGATCTTGGCTTTCTCAGCGGCTTCTTTCAGGCGCTGCATGGCCAGCGGGTCACCTTTGAGGTTCATGCCGCTTTCTTTCTTGAATTCGTCAACGAGGTAGTCGATCAGACGAATGTCGAAGTCTTCACCGCCCAGGAACGTGTCACCGTTGGTGGCCAACACTTCGAACTGGTGCTCGCCGTCAACTTCAGCAATCTCGATCACGGATACGTCGAAAGTACCGCCACCCAGGTCATAAACGATCACGGTGTGATCGCCCTTGGCCTTGTCCATACCGTAAGCCAGAGCGGCTGCGGTTGGTTCGTTGATGATACGTTTAACGTCCAGACCCGCGATGCGGCCGGCGTCTTTGGTCGCCTGACGCTGGCTGTCGTTGAAGTAGGCCGGAACGGTGATCACCGCTTCAGTCACCGCTTCGCCGAGGTAGTCTTCGGCGGTCTTCTTCATCTTCTTCAGAATTTCAGCCGAGATTTGTGGCGGCGCCATTTTCTGGCCGTTCACTTCCACCCAAGCGTCGCCGTTGTCAGCCTTGGCGATCTTGTAAGGCACCATCTGAATGTCTTTCTGTACGACTTCTTCTTCGAAGCGACGACCGATCAGACGCTTTACCGCGTACAGGGTGTTGTGGGGGTTGGTCACTGCCTGACGCTTGGCGGACTGGCCGACCAGGATTTCGCCATCATTGGCGTAAGCGATGATCGAAGGCGTGGTACGCGCGCCTTCGGCGTTCTCGATAACTTTGGCCTGGCCGTTTTCAAGAATGGAGACGCAGGAGTTGGTAGTCCCCAGGTCGATACCGATAATTTTGCCCATGTTAACTCTCCCGAAACTTTGGATTTGGTTGCCGCAGCGGTTGTGGCCAACTGCGGTAGCACTTAAACGCTTGACTTCTAAATGGGGGCCTTGCGGCTAATTTCAAGCCTTCTCGTCAATCGAAGGCGAAACTGGCGCCGGCGCCTTGCTGACCACGACCATCGCCGGACGCAGCAGACGACCGTTGAGCTGGTAGCCCTTCTGGAAAACCTTCAACACGCTGTTCGGTTCCACATCAGCGCTTTCCTGCATGGCCATCGCCTGATGCTGAACAGCGTTGAACGGCTCACCTTCCTGCGGTGCGACAGCCACTAGCTGATAGCGCGCAAGGGTGTCGTGGAACATTTTCAGGGTCAGCTCGATGCCTTCGCGCATCGGACGGATGCTTTCGTCGTCCGGGTTCGACAGCTCGAGGCCGCGCTCCAGGCTATCGACGATCGGCAGCAGATCGCCGGCGAATTTTTCCAGCGCAAACTTGTGAGCCTTTTCGACGTCCTGCTCGGCACGGCGGCGGACGTTCTGCAGATCGGCAGCTACGCGCAGAGATTGATCCTGCGCGGCGGCCAATTGCTCTTCGAGCACTTGTACACGGGTCGCCAGGTCATCACCCGCAGTCTCGGGCGCCTGATTGGCTTCTGCTTTTTGCGTATCTACTGTCTGTTCGTCAGCCATAGAATTCTCCTTTCAATAACGTCCGCGAGCTCGACTCGCGCTTCTGCCCCGGTATATGGGGCCGCAAAATCAGGCTTCAAGGGCTGACAATGATTAACCCTACAAAAAAGTGCTGCATTGTCATTCCCGGGCGCGATAAGCATTTGATCGGATCAAGCCAATCGAGCTAAGCGAGGGCATTGTCAGGCCGAAACAAAACACTGTATAAATAACCAGACCTAAAGCCTGGGAGCGGCCTTTATGCTGGTGCACCTGTCCGTACACAACTACGCCATCGTTGAACATCTCGATCTCGAACTCGATCGCGGGATGAGCGTGATTACCGGGGAAACCGGCGCCGGCAAATCGATCATGCTCGACGCGCTGGGCCTGACCCTTGGCGATCGCGCCGACAGCGGCGTGGTTCGCCCGGGCGCCGACAAGGCCGATATCCTGGCGACCTTCGACCTGGTCGACATTCCCGAAGCCAGCGCCTGGCTGGCCGAGCGCGACCTGGAAATCGACGGCCCGTGCATTCTGCGCAGGGTCATCACCTCGGAAGGCCGCTCCCGTGGCTATATCAACGGCACGCCCTGCCCGCTCGGCGACCTCAAGGCCCTCGGCGAGCTGCTGATCGACATCCACAGCCAGCACGAACACCAATCCCTGCTCAAGACGGATACCCACCGTCGCCTGCTCGACGAGTATGCCGGTGCCACCGATCTGGCCCGACAGGTACAACTGGCCGCCCAGCGCTGGCGCCAGACCCGCCTGGAGCTAGAGCGCCTGTCCAACTCCGGCGACGAACAGCGCGCCCGCCATCAACTGCTCAGCTATCAACTCGAAGAGCTGGAAAACCTCGGCCTCGGCGAGAACGAACTGGAAGATCTGGAGCAGGAACACAAGAACCTGACCAACGCCGAAACCCTGCTGGGCATCTGCCGGCAAGTGGTCGAGCAATGCAGCGAAAGCGATTCCGGCAATGTGCTGAATGCGCTGACCGCCAGCCTCAATCGCCTGTCGAGCGTGAACAACTCGATCGACGCATTGGGCGAAGCCAGCAGTTTGCTGACCAGCGCGCAGATCCAGGTCGAAGAGGCTGTCGGCGAACTCAACCGCTTCCTCGACAACTTCGACGCCGATCCGGCGCGCCTGCTGTATCTGGAAGAACGCCTGGACGCCATTTACACCCTGGCACGCAAGCACCGGATCCAGCCGACCGAAGTCGCCGAGATGCAACAAAAATTGCTGGATGAAATCGAAACCCTCAACGCCAACGACGAATCCATCGAGCGCCTGGGCGAAGAACTTGCTTCGTATGCCCGTCATTATCAGGAAAAGGCTCGGGAGCTGAGCGATCTGCGCCATCAGGCTGCAGACAGCCTGGCCAGCGCAGTCGAACAAGAGATTCAAAGGCTCGGCATGCCCGGCGGGCGCTTCACCATCGAACTGCACCCCAACGCCAGTGGCGAACTTCTGCCCAACGGCCTCGAGCAGGTCGAACTACTGGTCAGCGCCAACCCCGGCCAACCATTAAAAGCCTTGGCGAAAGTGGCATCCGGCGGCGAACTCTCGCGGATCAGTCTGGCAATTCAGGTGATTACCGCCCAGACCTCGCGCGTCCCGACACTGGTATTCGACGAAGTGGACGTAGGCATCGGCGGCCCGACGGCCGAGATTGTCGGCCAGCTATTGCGGCGCCTGGGCGAACGCGGACAAGTACTGACCGTTACGCACTTGCCGCAAGTGGCAGCCCAGGGGCATCAGCATCTGTTCGTGCACAAGGTGCGAGGCGAACAGGCGACTCACACCGCCGTCTCGAAGCTGAGCAAAAGTGACCGCATAGAAGAAGTCGCGAGGATGCTCGGCGGCATTGATCTGACCAAAGAGTCTCTGGCGCACGCCAAAAAGATGGTGGTTACCGCAAAGGTTTAAGCACGACAGAAAGCACGAAGGCGACCCTTGGGTCGCCTTCGTTCGTTTCGCGAACCTGAAATTCGCGCGACATGCTTACTTTTTCTTGCGCACGTACAGCACCAGGTTGTGATCCACCAACTCGACACCGTGCTCCTCGGCAATTGCCTTCTGGAGTTTTTCGATTTCGACGCTGACGAATTCGACAACCTCACCGGTTTCCACGTTGACCATATGGTCGTGGTGGCCACCGTCGGCCAATTCGAATACCGCGTGACCGCCATCGAAGTTATGACGGACCACGAGGCCAGCCGCTTCGAACTGGGTCAGAACACGGTAAACCGTGGCCAGCCCGACGTCCTCGCCAGCTTCCATCAACGCCTTGTAGACGTCCTCGGCACTCATGTGACGCTGCTCGGTAGAGTCGAGCATTTGCAGGATCTTGACCCGTGGCAGGGTCACTTTGAGGCCGGCTTTGCGTAGTTCGCTATTTTCAACCATGGTCAGCTTTCTCGCGATGCTGCTTCGCAGCTTCTCTTAATGCGGGTATGATCGGCGTTTACGTTGTCCCAGCCAAGATAGTGGAAGTCGCCCACCGATGCAAAACACCAAGCTCTTGCTAACCAGTTTCACCTTTGTGGGACTGCTCGCACTCGCCGGTTGTTCATTCCCCGGGGTTTACAAAATCGACATCCAGCAGGGCAATGTCGTCACGCAGGACATGATAGACCAGTTACGCCCGGGAATGACCCGGCCGCAAGTACGGTTTATCATGGGCAACCCTCTGCTTGTCGACACGTTCCATGCCAATCGCTGGGATTATCTGTACAGCCTGCAACCTGGTGGCGGTGAACGCCAGCAGGAACGCATGAGTGTAATTTTCGACTCTAACGACCGCCTTGTCAGCCTGTCCGGTGACTTCATGCCGGGCGTGAGCCGTGACGAAGCCATTCTCGGCAAGGACAGTGGCACCAGCGTGACCGCTCCCGCTGAAAACGCCGAGAAGCCAAAACCGGAAAAACCGGTCAAGCCAGGCTCCTTGCTGGATCAGATCCAGAAGGACGTCGATGGTGTGGAAACCGTTCCGGTTCCGACACCAGAACCGCTGGACACCTCGCCGCAATAATTTGCGACGCAATAAAAAACCCGGAAATTCCGGGTTTTTTATTGCCTGCAGATTGGTGCGTCACTGATTTCTGGCTTTAGCCTCGGCAGCCTTGGCGGCCCGCAATCGGCGCACCTCTTTCGGATCAGCCAGCAGCGGTCGGTAGATTTCGAGGCGATCCCCCGCCTGAACAACCCGCACATCCGGATCGGCAACCACTTTACCGAAAATCCCGACCGGACAACCGGCCAGATCCAGCTCAGGAAATTCGGCATCAATGCCGCTGGCCGACAGCGCAGCACGAACCGTTGAGCCTTCTGCCACGCTGATCGTACGCAACACCTGACGCTCAACCGCCGCATACACCACTTCTATTTCGATCACCGGCTCAACCATGCATCTGCTTGGCGCGCTGACAGAATGCATCCACCAGTGTGTTCGCTGCCTGATTGAACAGCGGCCCGAGCGTGGCACGCACCAAGGGCCCGGCATAATCGAAGGACAGATCAAGGCTGATCTTGCAGGCTTTCTCGTTCAACACCTTGAACACCCAGACACCGTGCAACTGATTGAACGGACCTTCCTCGAGGTTCATTTCGATCGATTGTCCCGGCACCAGGGTATTGCGTGTCACGAAGTGCTGACTGAGGCCGCCCTTGGCCACACCGACACTGGCGCGCATGTGTTCAGGCGAGCTCTCCAGGACCTCTGCTGACGAGCACCACGGCAGAAACTCCGGGTAACGCGCCACGTCATTGACCAGGTCATAGAGAAATTGCGCCGGGTAAGGCAGCAGCGCTGATCGTTGAATATGTGTCGTCATGTAAGCGTCACTTCCAGAGCTGGGTGGCAAACACTACAAGAATGCCGATGGGCGCCACATAGCGCATCAAGAACAGAGACAAGGCGAACAGCGCGGGGCTGCGAATCGACAATTCGTCGCGCACTGCGTCTCGCCCCATCACCCATCCGGCAAACAGCACAAAGCACAGCCCGCCGAGCGGCAGCATGATCCGCGAGGTGAAGAAGTCGATCACACCAAAGAAGTCCAGACCGCCTGCGGCACCCCATTGGTAGAGATGGAACATCCCGCCTTCGTTCACGAAAAATTTCGCTTCCTTCCAGATATTGAAGGAAAACACCGTGCCCAAGCCGACAAACCAGCAGGTGAACGCCAACCAGAATGTCACCCAAGCACGACTGATTTTAGTCCGCTCGACCAGATAGGCGACCATTGGCTCCAGCAGGGAAATCGCCGAACTCCAGGCAGCGATAGCTACCAGTACGAAGAACACCACGCCCATCAACTGGCCGAACAGCACGTTACCGAAAGCAAATGGCAGGCTGACGAACATCAGCCCCGGGCCTTCGCTCGGGTTCAAACCGCCAGCGAACACAATCGGAAACAAGGCCAGACCGGCCACCAGCGAAACGAAGGTATCGAGCAGCGCCACACCCACAACGGTGCCGGACAGCGAGGCTTCCTTCGTCATGTAAGCGCCGTAGATCATGATCGAGCCCACGCCCACGCTCAGGGAAAAGAACGCGTGGCCCATGGCCGGCAACAAGCCGTCGAGGACTTTTTCCGGATGGAAGTCGAACATGAAATGCACGCCTTCCATGAAATGCCCGGTGGTCATGCTGTAGCCCAGCAGGACGAGGACCATCACAAACAACAGCGGCATCATGATCCGCAGACTGCGCTCAAGCCCGGCGACCACGCCTTTGGCGATCACCACGGCGGACAGCAGCATGAATACCGTGTGCCACAGCGTGATGCGCCAAGGGTCGGCGATGACATTACCGAAATAGGCACCGACCTGATCGGCCGTCGCGCCCTGGAAGTCCCCGCGCCCCATATCAATGATGTAATCCAGCGACCAACCGCCGACGACACTATAGAAAGACAGGATCAGCAACGCCGTGATCATCCCGGCGAACGCGCCCCACGACCACTTGCCCGAATGCCCGGCTTCGATTGCCAGCACCTTGAGGGCGTTGGCCGGGCTCAATCGAGCACGCCGGCCAATCAGGGTTTCCGCGAGCATCACCGGAATGCCGATCAGCGCGATGCAGGCCAGAAACATCAGCACGAAGGCGCCGCCACCGTAGACCCCGACCATGTAGGGGAACTTCCAGATGCTGCCCAATCCCACGGCCGAACCGGTCGCGGCGAATATGAAAACCCAGCGGCTAGCCCAACTGCCGTGGACAGAAACCTTGTCTGTCGACATCGTTTATCACGCCCAAGCGTTAGAAAAAGAGGCCGCATTGTCCGGGATTCACTCAACCTGCTCAAGCACGCAGCATCACCGTAGCCGACAGCCGTTTATCTCCATATAATGCCGCCCCTATGGCTAAACAGAAGAAACACCCAACAGGGACCATCGCGCAGAACAAAAAGGCGCGACACGATTACTTCATCGAGCACAAGTTCGAGGCTGGTCTGGTCCTGGCCGGCTGGGAAGTAAAAAGTCTGCGGGCAAGCAAGCTGCAACTGGTCGACAGTTACGTCCTGCTCAAGGATGGCGAAGCCTGGCTGCTTGGCAGCCACATCACGCCGCTGATGACCGCCAGCACCCACGTCATCGCTGACCCGGTCCGCACCCGGAAGCTGCTGCTCAACCGGCGCGAGCTGGAGAAGCTGGCCGCCGCCGTGCAGCAGAAGGGTTATGCCTGCGTATGCCTGTCCTGGTACTGGAGCAAGCACATGGTCAAGTGCGAGATCGCTCTGGGCAAGGGCAAGAAGGAATACGACAAGCGTGATACCGAGCGCGAACGCGATGCCGGGCGCGAGTTGCAGCGTGCGGTGCGCAACAAGGGCAAGGAAGACTGATTCCTCTGCCTGAATGATCGCTCCCGCGTTCTGCGCGGGAACGGTCATGCCTGAACCTACATCCCCTTGCGTCGCTCGGCCCGAGCCACGCGCTGAACTTCCTGACGCACCTCTTCCAGCACTTCCTGTACATACAGAATGTGTCGACTGGAAACCTCTCGCGCCTGCTCTGCACGACCTTCGATAATCGACTGGTACAGTTCCCGATGCTGAGTGATCAGCATGTCGCGAGTTTCCGTGCGTTGCTTGTACATGCCGCCAATGTTGGTCACCACGTTGCGCTTGAGCAGGTCGAACAACCCGCGAATGGTGTGCAGCAACACTGCGTTGTGACTGGCCTCGGCGATTGCCAGATGAAATTTCGCGTCGGCCGCCCCCTCCTCCGCCCGACTCACTTCGTCATGGCGCGAGTAACAATCCTGTAGTTCTTCGAACGCCGCGGTCAGCCGCTCGCGATCCACATCGGTGGCGCGCAATGCTGCGTAATAGGCACACGATGCCTCCAGTGTGTGGCGAAACTCCAGCAGATCGCGCTGAGCCTCCGGATTGCTTTCCAGCAATTGCAGCAATGGATCACTGAAGGTCGAGCCCAGGCTTTCCACCACGTAATTGCCGCCGCCCTGCTTGCTGACCAACAGCCCCTTGGCCGCCAGTTTCTGGATTGCCTCACGCAACGAAGGCCGGGACACGCCGAACTGCTCCGCCAATGTGCGCTCGGCCGGCAGGCGCTCGCCGGACCTCAATGTCCCTTCGAGGATCATCCCCTCAAGCCGCTCGACAATATCGTCAGACAAACGGCGCTGACGTATCTGATCAAACCCCATTACTCAATTCTCCACGATCCCGACCACTCGCCGGGCTCTCTATTCTGGCCTATCGGCGCCTTGCCGACACCTGCCAGATGAAACGCCCCGGACCGGATCAGATCGAGCCTGCACCGGTCATTCGACAAAAGTTTTAGGGCGGCAAATTGACACACCGACATCAAGGCTTTTACCCTAGCCAACAGCGATTGTAAATTGGTCTTACCAATTAACCAAGAACGCTGACAGTGCCTGACCAACAACAATTAGGGGCCACCCCATATGCAAACCTGGCAACAGCTTTACAGCCCGCTCGGCAGTCTCGGCGTGTCCGCACTCGCGGCCGTCATCCCCATCGTTTTCTTCTTTCTTGCCCTTGCGGTGTTCCGCCTCAAAGGCCATGTCGCCGGCAGCATCACGCTGGCCCTGGCGATCCTTGTGGCGATCTTTGCGTTCCAGATGCCGGTCGACATGGCGTTCGCCGCCGCAGGCTATGGTTTCGCCTATGGTCTGTGGCCGATTGCCTGGATCATTGTCGCGGCGGTGTTTCTGTACAAACTGACGGTTAAGAGCGGTCAGTTCGAAGTCATCCGCAGCTCGGTCCTGTCGATCACCGATGACCAGCGCTTGCAGGTGCTGCTGATCGGTTTCTGCTTCGGCGCCTTCCTCGAAGGTGCAGCCGGTTTCGGCGCGCCCGTGGCGATTACCGCTGCGCTGCTCGTAGGCCTGGGCTTCAACCCGCTGTACGCCGCCGGTCTGTGCCTGATTGCCAACACCGCACCGGTCGCGTTCGGCGCCTTGGGAATTCCGATCATCGTCGCCGGGCAAGTCACCGGTATCGACGCGTTCAAGATTGGCGCCATGACCGGCCGCCAACTGCCGCTGCTATCGCTGTTCGTGCCGTTCTGGCTGGTGTTCATGATGGACGGCCTGCGCGGCGTGCGTGAAACCTGGCCAGCCGCACTGGTTGCCGGGCTTAGTTTCGCCGTGACCCAGTACTTCACCTCGAATTTCATCGGCCCGGAACTGCCGGATATCACCTCGGCCCTGGCCAGCCTGATCTCGCTGACCCTGTTCCTGAAAGTCTGGCAACCAAAACGCACCGCAGGTGCACAGATCGCCGGTGCGACCTCGAACGTGGCGGTCACCGCCAGCGCCGGCGGTTTCGGCCAGCAACGCACCACCATCGCTTCGCCCTACAGCCTCGGGGAGATTTTCAAGGCCTGGTCACCGTTCCTGATCCTCACCGTGCTGGTCACCATCTGGACCCTCAAACCGTTCAAGGCAATGTTCGCCGCCGGCGGCTCGATGTACGCCTGGGTATTCAACTTCGCGATCCCGCACCTGGATCAACTGGTGATCAAGACTGCACCGATCGTCGCGACGCCGACCGCCATTCCGGCCGTGTTCAAGCTCGACCCGATCTCCGCCACCGGCACGGCGATTTTCTTCTCGGCGCTGATCTCGATGGTCATCCTGAAGATCAATTTCAAAATTGGTCTGACCACTCTGAAAGAAACTTTCTACGAACTGCGCTGGCCAATTCTGTCGATCGGCATGGTGCTGGCGTTCGCCTTCGTGACCAACTATTCCGGCATGTCTTCGACCATGGCCCTGGTGCTGGCAGCGACCGGTGCGGCATTCCCGTTCTTCTCGCCGTTCCTGGGTTGGCTGGGCGTGTTCCTCACCGGTTCCGATACCTCGTCCAACGCGCTGTTCAGTTCGCTGCAAGCGACCACCGCGCATCAGATCGGGGTCAACGACACCTTGCTTGTGGCGGCCAATACCAGCGGCGGCGTGACCGGCAAAATGATTTCGCCACAATCGATCGCAGTGGCCTGCGCCGCGACCGGGCTGGTGGGCAAGGAATCCGATCTGTTCCGCTTCACCCTCAAGCACAGCCTATTCTTTGCAACGATTGTCGGCCTGATCACCCTGGCTCAGGCCTACTGGTTCACCGGCATGCTGGTGCATTAAGACCACAAGCGACATGGAAATAACCGACGCCGGTTCGTGATTCCGGCGTCAGCAATTCACAACCCGGTCTGTAAGGCTGCTGAAAGCAACGCGCTCTATATTCGGCAGCCTCAACAGACGAATAACCGGGCCCACCCGGAGACACGCCTGATGAGCGAGCTTTTTTACAACGCTGTGCCCAACGCCACTCGCGTTGCACCGCCACTGCCCGAACCCCGGCAATACCCGAGCGAGAAACCGTCGCGGGTCTACCTGTTCGGCACCTGCGTGGTTGACCTGTTTTATCCCGAAGCCGGGATGGACGCGATCCACTTGCTGGAGCGCGAGGGCATTCGGGTCGACTACCCGCAAGGGCAGAGCTGCTGCGGACAACCGGCCTACACCTCGGGGTATACCGAGCAGGCACGGACGGTGGCGCGCTCGCAACTGGCGCTGTTTGCCGGCGATTTTCCGGTGGTAGTGCCGTCAGGCTCCTGCGCAGGAATGCTGCGCGAGCATTACGCCGACTTGTTCAAGGACGAGCCGGAAACGTTGAAACAGGTTCAGGCCCTCGCGGCTCGCACCTATGAGCTGGCCGAGTTCCTGCTGTTCGTCTGCAAGGTGCAGCTCAAGGACAGCGGCGAGCCGGTCAAAGTGGCGCTGCACACCTCGTGTTCGGCGCGACGGGAAATGAATACCCACCTGCACGGCCGCGAGTTGTTGGCGCAGTTGAGCAACGTGGAACGGGTCAATCACGACCATGAAAGCGAATGCTGTGGCTTCGGTGGGACATTCAGCGTCCGTATGCCAGACATTTCCGGCGCGATGGTGGCTGACAAGACCCGAGCGTTGAAGGAATCCGGCGCGCATCAGGTACTCAGTGCCGATTGCGGCTGCTTGATGAACATCAACGGCTCGCTGGAAAAACAGAAGGAAGCGCTGCGCGGGCAACACCTGGCGAGCTTCCTCTGGCAACGAACCGGAGGTGCCCGATGAGCACTTCCACGATTATTCCTACGGTTGCCGTAGAAGAAGATTTCCGCACCCGGGCACACAACGCCCTGGGCGACCAGCAGTTGCGGAACAACTTCCGCACCGCGATGGATTCACTGATGACCAAGCGGGCAGCGGCTTTCAGCGATGCCCACGAAAGAGAACACCTGCGTGAACTGGGCAATGCGATCCGTGCCCGCGCGCTCTCCAAGTTGCCCGACCTGCTCGAGCAACTGGAACAGAACCTGACCCGCAACGGTGTGACAGTGCACTGGGCGGAAACGGTGGACGAGGCCAATGGCATCGTCCTTTCGATCATCCGCGCTCACGAGGCGCGGCAAGTGATCAAGGGCAAATCGATGGTCAGCGAAGAGATGGAGATGAACCATTTCCTCGAGGCTCGGGACATTGAATGTCTGGAGTCCGACATGGGGGAGTACATCGTCCAGCTCGACCACGAGAAGCCTTCTCACATAATCATGCCGGCAATCCACAAGAATGCCGGTCAGGTCGCGTCCTTGTTCCACGACAAACTTGGCGTGGAATACACCAAGGACGTTGACCAACTCATTCAGATCGGTCGCAGGGTCCTGCGGCAGAAATTCTTCGAAGCGGACATCGGCGTCTCCGGCGTCAACTTCGCCGTGGCCGAAACCGGCACCCTGCTGCTGGTGGAAAACGAAGGCAACGGGCGCATGACCACGACTGTGCCGCCGGTGCACATCGCCGTTACCGGTATCGAAAAAGTCGTGGAAAACCTGCGCGACGTGGTGCCGCTGCTGTCATTGCTGACCCGCTCGGCTCTGGGCATTCCGATCACCACCTACGTCAACATGATCTCCGGCCCGCGCAAGGAACACGAGCTCGACGGCCCGCAGGAAGTGCATCTGGTGCTGCTCGACAACGGTCGCAGCCAGGCATTTGCCGACAGCGAATTGCGCCAAACCCTGAATTGCATCCGCTGCGGCGCCTGCATGAACCATTGCCCGGTTTACACCCGCGTCGGCGGCCACACCTACGGCGAGGTTTACCCCGGCCCGATCGGCAAAATCATCACTCCGCACATGGTCGGCCTGGCGAAAGTCCCGGACCACCCGAGCGCTTCTTCGCTGTGCGGCGCCTGCGGTGAAGTGTGCCCGGTGAAGATTCCGATCCCGGCACTGCTGCGTCGCCTGCGCGAAGAAAACGTCAAAGCCCCCGACAGCCCTAATCAAGTGATGCGCGGCCAAGGCAGCAAGTATTCGCGCAAGGAACGCTTTATCTGGAACGCCTGGGCGAAGCTCAACAGCTCGCCGACTTTGTATCGCCTGTTTGCGTTTTTCGCCACGCGACTGCGTGCGCTGGCGCCAAACAACGTCGGCCCGTGGACGCAGAACCACAGCGCTCCAAAACCCGCCGCCCGCTCACTGCATGACATGGCTCGCGAGCATCTGGCCAAACAAGGAGACCGTTGATGAGCGCCAAGCAAAACATCCTCGGCAAGTTACGGAACAGTCTGACCGGCACCACACCGATTGCCGACAACTTCGATGTCGATCTGGTGACTCAGCCCTACACCTACAGCGCCGAACAACGCATTCCGCAACTGCGCAAACTGATGGAAGCGGTGCACACCGAGATCCATCTGACTTCCGCTGATGGATGGCCGGCACTGCTGGCGCAACTGCTGCGCGACCGTCAGTTGCCAAGCCTGCTAATCGCACCGACTACGCCTCATGGGCAGCGCATCACACAGCACTGGGCGAACAATCCTGATCTGCCGGCGCTGAAATCCTACGACCGGCCGATGGAAGAGTGGAAAGCCGAGCTGTTCAACGACACCCCGGCCAGCCTCACCGGCACCCTCGGTGCCATTGCCGCCACCGGCAGCCTGATTCTTTGGCCGACCCGCGAAGAACCACGGTTGATGAGCCTCGTACCACCGGTGCATTTCGCCCTGCTCAAGGCCAGTCAGATCCGCGACAACTTCTATCAAGTGCAACAGGAATTCGAGTGGGCGCAAGGCATGCCGACCAACGCCTTGCTGGTGTCCGGCCCGTCGAAAACCGCCGACATCGAACAAGTGCTGGCCTACGGCGCCCACGGCCCGAAAGACCTGGTGGTGTTGATCCTGGAGGACCAATGACCTTACCGGCGACTTTCCTGCGCGATGCGCAGCAACTGATTCCGGCCGAACGGCGTTTCGACGATCCGCTGTCGACACTGGCCTTCGGCACCGATGCCAGCTTCTACCGACTGATTCCGCAACTGGTGATCCGCGTCGAGTCCGAAGATGAAGTGGTGGCGCTGCTGAAACTGGCCCAGCGCGATCAGGTCCCGGTGACCTTCCGCGCCGCCGGCACCAGCCTGTCAGGCCAGGCGATCAGCGACTCGGTGCTGATCGTGCTTGGGGATAACTGGAACGCGCGTGAGATCCGAGGGCAAGGCACGCAAATCCGCCTGCAACCGGGCGTGATCGGTGCTCAGGCCAACGCGTGGCTCGCGCCATTCGGGCGCAAGATCGGTCCGGACCCGGCCTCGATCAACGCCTGCAAAATCGGTGGCATCGTCGCCAACAACGCCAGCGGCATGTGCTGCGGCACCGCGCAAAACACCTACCATACGCTGGCCGGGATCCGTCTGGTATTGGCCGACGGAACCCGACTCGATACCGAAGACGCCGCCAACGTCGCGACGTTTCGCGCGAGCCACGGCGAGTTGCTGGAACGTTTGGCGACACTGGGCCGCGAGACCCGAGCCAATGCCGAACTGGCCGCGCGAATCCGCCACAAATACCGTCTGAAAAATACCACCGGCCTGTCGCTTAACGCCCTGGTGGATTTCGATGAGCCTGTGGATATCTTGAGCCACCTACTGGTCGGATCCGAAGGCACCCTCGGTTTTATCAGTGCGGTGACCTACGACACGGTGATCGACCACCCGAACAAGGCCTCGGCGCTGATCGTTTTCCCCGATGTGGAAACCTGCTGCAACGCCGTCACCGTGCTGAAAAGCCAACCGGTGTCCGCCGTGGAACTGCTCGACCGCCGCAGCCTGCGCTCGGTGCAGAACAAACCCGGCATGCCGGAATTCGTACAGCACCTGTCGAACAACGCCTGCGCGCTGCTGATCGAATCCCGCGCTGCCTCTTCCACTTTGCTGCAAGAGCAACTGGCGCAGATCATGGCCTCGCTCGGCGGATTCCCGGTGGAAAAGCAGGTCGACTTCACCGAGGACCCGGTCGAGAACGCCCGCCTCTGGGCGATCCGCAAGGACACCTTCCCCGCCGTCGGCGCCGTGCGCAAGACCGGCACTACAGTGATCATCGAAGACGTGACCTTCCCGGTGGAACAACTGGCCAGCGGCGTGAATCGCCTGATCGAGCTGTTCGACAAACATCACTACGACGAAGCGATCCTTTTCGGACACGCACTGGAAGGCAATCTGCACTTCGTCTTCACCCAAGGCTTCAACAGCCCGGAAGAAGTCGCACGCTATCAGGCGTTCATGGACGACGTGGCGCAACTGGTGGCCGTGGAGTTCGGCGGTTCGCTTAAGGCCGAACACGGCACGGGGCGCAACATGGCGCCGTTTGTCGAACTGGAATGGGGCAGCGATGCCTATCAATTGATGTGGCAACTCAAGCGCCTGCTCGACCCTCAGGGCATTCTCAATCCGGACGTGGTGCTCAGCGAAGATCCGCAGATCCACCTCAAGCACCTTAAACCGCTGCCAGCGGCCGATGAGATTGTGGATAAGTGCATCGAATGCGGTTTCTGTGAGCCGGTTTGCCCATCGAAGGGCCTGACCCTGAGCCCACGCCAGCGCATCGTGATCTGGCGAGATATTCAGGCGAAAAAACGGGCCGGCATCGACACCCGCGAACTTGAAGAAGCCTACGAGTACCAGGGCATCGAAACCTGCGCCGCGACCGGTTTGTGTGCGCAACGTTGCCCTGTAGGCATCAACACCGGCGAACTGGTGAAAAAGCTCCGCGGCCGTCACGCCACGCATACGAAAACCGCCAACTGGATCGAAGGAAATTTCGCCACCGCCCTGCAAGGGGCGCGCTTCACCCTGCACGTGGCCAATGGTGCGCGGATGTTGCTGGGTGCGCCGCGTCTGGCGAAGCTTTCGGCAACGCTGACGCGCTTGTCCAAAGGCCAGGTGCCGCAGTGGAGCAACGCGATGCCCCAGCCGGAAAGAGCCATTCGCCTCAGTCCGACAATCTCGGACGAACGCCCGCGCGTGGTGTATCTGGCGGCCTGCGTGTCGCGAGTGATGGGCCCCGCGGCGGGCGACAAGGAGCAGATGTCGCTGTACGACAAAACCCGTGGCCTGCTGGAAAAGGCCGGTTATCAAGTGGTGCTCCCGGACAATCTGGACAACCTCTGTTGTGGCCAGCCTTTCGCGTCCAAAGGCTATGCCGAACAGGCCGAGCACAAGCGTCAGGAACTGATCGGCGCCTTACTCCACGCCAGCCGAGGTGGGCTCGATCCGATCTATTGCGATACCAGCCCCTGCACATTGCGACTGGTGCAGGATGTGGGAAATGTTCGCCTTGATCTGTATGACCCTGTGCGTTTTATCCGTACGCATCTGATTGATCGGCTGGAATTCACCCCGCAGGAAGCACCGATTGCCGTTCATGTGACGTGTAGCACTCAGCATCTGGGGGAAAGCCAGGCGTTGATCGATCTGGCGCGCAAGTGCAGCAAAACCGTGGTCATTCCCGAGGGCATTCATTGCTGTGGTTTTGCCGGCGATAAAGGCTTCACCACACCGGAACTCAACAGCCATTCCCTGCGCACCCTCAAGGATGCGGTGCAGCATTGCAGCGAAGGGATTTCCACCAGTCGCACCTGTGAGATCGGTCTGACGCAACACGGCGGAATCGACTACCACGGTCTGGTCTATCTGGTGGATCGAGTGACCCGGGCCAAAACCTGCGAAACCGCCATCTGAAGAAAAATAGAACCCTTGCGAGCGACCGCAGTCCACAGAACAAGCCCCGAACAATCGGGGCTTTTCCTCCATTCGGTTGCCCGTCCTGACGGCCAGCGAAGTCGGGATCCCTCAGTTCAAGGAGATTCATATGAAACGTTCTGTACTGTTAGGTCTGTTCGTTACTGCCTCGATGATGGCTTCCACGTCCTTTGCTGCCGGCAAGCCTGCCGACCTGTGCGATGCCAATATCCAGACCATCAACAATGCCAAGGGGCAGCTGTCATCGTCGCCAGAGCTGAGTCAGCGTGCAGAAACCAGCGTGCAAAAGGCTCAGGCACTCAAGGCCCAAGGCAAGATCGATGACTGTGTTGCGGAAACCTCGCAGACCATTGTGGAACTGCGCAAATCCACCGGCACCAACAA
The DNA here is from genome assembly GCF_023375815.1 of Pseudomonas sp. HS6. NCBI lineage: Bacteria > Pseudomonadati > Pseudomonadota > Gammaproteobacteria > Pseudomonadales > Pseudomonadaceae > Pseudomonas > Pseudomonas sp. HS6. The sequence goes on from NZ_CP067412.1 coordinate 758,530, forward strand.
TTGATCCAGGCCCGGCCAACCTTCGGGTTGGCCTTGACGGCCGATTGGCGTACACTGCGCAGGCTTGCTGCTCTTTGAGATGTACAGAGCATCAGGCTCGGGGCCGTTTAGGATTCGACGCCGGTTGCGAAACTTTAGGTGCATGCCGACTTGGTAACAGAAGTCGTAAATCCACTGTTGCAACTACTTATAGTTGCCAATGACGACCAATACGGTGCTGCTCTCGCTGCTTAATTGCAGCTGACATGCACTCCTGGTACCTTCGGGTCCAGCAATCATCAGGGGATGTCTGTAAACCCAAAATGATTGTCATATAGAACAGAATCGCCGTGCAGTACGTTGTGGACGAAGCGGCTAAAACTTACACAACTCGCCCAAAGCACCCTGCCCGTCGGGTCGCTGAGGGTTAACTTAATAGACACGGCTACGCATGTAGTACCGACAGCGGAGTACTGGCGGACGGGGGTTCAAATCCCCCCGGCTCCACCAACTCTCAACGACAAGGCCCGCCAAGTGCGGGCTTTGTCGCATCTGGGGATTCCTTTCCGGTTCTCCCCCTCGCTTGCACTCTCGAAAGTTCGAAAGCCTGATCCGGATCGCATACCAGTCCCTGACTGTCCCCCCTTACAACATCCTAGGAAATTTCCCTCAACCCGCGTCGACTTCCATGAACTAGTGCCCCCCGCCCCACCCGGTTACCCTCCATTCCTCGCAACACACAGGTGAACGGCACAGCCCCGCCGAAGCGCAAGGATCACCCCTCACATGGAGTCCGGTCATGAAAAAAGACACCCCCGATCCATCCGAAAATTCCCCGGTTACCGAGTCCAGGACGATCTCGACTTCCGAACGCCCCATTACCGTTGCCCGCAGGCGCAATTCCCGGCTTCTTCCGGTCGATCAGATCCTCAGCGTGCGTCCCGATGTCGACCTGATCACTCTGTTGACCCACGCCAGCCAGAATCTCGCGGCGCTCAATATGATGGCGCATGATCTCGTTCACCGACCGGATGAGGTGCAACGGGCCCGGATCGTCGCGATACATCAGTTGGCGGGGTTGGCAGAGATGCTGGTCAGCAGCGCCTTGAGCAAGCTAGATCCATTGCAGCAGGCGGCCGATTCGAAGCCAGTTCTCTGCCACTGACCCTCTTGAAAGAGCCGAAATCAGCAGACCCAGCGTCTTGAGCGAAGGGGTTCAGCGACATGAATTTTTCTTCACAGCCCCTTCACCATCAAACCTGTACAGTCCGCTCGCTCATTCAAGAAACTACGGTTCGCCCGCTCTCCTGCGGGCTTTTTTTTGCCCGGGATTTGGCCACGCGTTTGTATTTTCCCGCCCACCGGGCAATTCTGTTGATCAATCCCGAGACCCGGAGCGCCCGATGTCGCTGTTGACCCTGCCCTGCCAACGCCTGACGCTCGCGGTGCTCGACCCGGATCAGGCGCCTCTGGAAAGCGATTTCTATCAACGCAACCTGCGCCATCTCGCCCCGTGGTCACCGATTCGTACCACCGATTATTTCTCCACCGAACAGATCCGCCGACGCCTTGAAATACAGGCCAGCGCTTTCGATGCCGGGCTGGCGGTGCATATGGCTTTGCTGACCCCAGACGGTCAGCAGATGATCGGCGCCTGCAATTTCAGCGGGATCATCCGCGGCGCGTTCCAGGCGTGTTATCTGGGTTATCACATCGATGCAGCCCATCAGGGTCAGGGTCTGATGCAGGAAGCGCTGGAATCCGCCATCGCCTACATGTTCGAGACCCAGAACCTGCACCGGATCATGGCCAACTACATTCCCGGCAATGAACGCAGTGCGCGGCTGCTTGAGCGCCTTGGGTTCGATAAAGAAGGCTACGCAAAGGCCTACCTGAACATTGCCGGGCGCTGGCAGGATCATGTGCTGACCGCGCTGGTCAATCCGGGGGTTGAGGCGCCGGATCAGCGCTGGTCGCGACGACTCGCGTGAGTTTCACAATTTGTTAAGCATTGGCGAAGTATGCTCACGCCTCTCGCCCCTTCCGGTTATCTGAAACCTATGTCGTCGCGTGCCGCCACTTCCCTGTTCCTGCTTGCCGCCCTGCTGTTTTTCTTCGCGTTGGGCAACCATCAATTGCAAGGTTCCACCGAGGCCCGCGTCGCTGGCATCGCCATGGAGATGCATCTGGACGATGACTGGGTGACGCCCCGTCTGTTCGGCGAACCGTTTCTGGAGAAACCGCCACTGAGTCTGTGGCTGGATGCCGGCGCCATGCGCGTGTTCGGTGTTTCGCCGTGGGCGGTGCGACTGGCATCGGCGGTGGCCGGTCTGCTCAGCGTGATGCTGTTGTACGGCATGTTGCGGCGCTTCGAACGGCCAAAAGCGATCGCGTGGACGGCGGGAATTCTGTTGGCGACCATGGCCAGTTACTGGAGCAACGTGCGCGGGGTTGGCGAGGATGCGTTGCTCGCACTCGGCGTGACCACCGCACTGCTGGCGTTTTTCCAGGCGCAACGAGCATCGACGTTCGGCAATTCGTTGCTGTTTGTGGTCGGGATTGCCATCGCCACGCTGAGTAAAGGCGTGCTCGGTCTGGCGATGCCGGGGGTGGTGATTTTCGCCTACCTGCTGGCCGACAACCTGATGGACAAACGCTTGAAACTGACCGAGTGGCTGCGGCCGGGATTGCTGACATTGGCCGGTCTGATTCCGCTACTGATCTGGCTCGCGGTGCTTTATCAGCACGGCGGCGCCCAGGCAGTCAGAGAAGTCTTGCTGACCAACAGCGTCGGGCGTTTCAGCGGTTCCTTCGTCGAAGCCGGGCACTATGAGCCGTTCTACTACTACATCGCCAAACTGCCCGAAGCGTTCCTGCCCTGGAACATTCTGGTGTACATGGGGCTGTGGCACTTCCGCAAGCAATTGAAGGCCAATCGTTACCTGCTGTTTTTCAGCCTGTGGATCGTTGCGCAGTTCATCATGCTGACTCTGGCCTCGAGCAAGCGCACGGTGTACCTGATGTCGATGACACCCGCAGCGGCGGTGATCGCGGCGGAATATGCGGGCGTACTGTTCGAGAGGTTGAAGGACCGTAACAGCGGGTTTGTCGGATGGATCGCCCGTCATCGTCAGGCACTGGCGGCCGGTATCCTGACCGTGGTGATCGCCAGCTACCTCGGTGCCGCGCAATGGGCACTGCCGAAGGCGGACAAGGAATTGTCGTTCCTGCCGCTGACCGAACACATCCAGAGCTTGCAAGCCAGCGGCCATCAGGTCGCGCTGTTTCAAGCCAACGAACGGGTCGGCGGCGCCAGCGTGTTCTATACCCAGAGTGTCCTCAAGGGGCTGGATACCGATGCGCAATTGAAGGACTTCCTCAGTGCCTCGCCTTCGAACATCGCGGTGATGTCAGGGGACAGCGAACCCGCTGCCCCGCTGAAAGTCCTCAAGACCATGATGGTCGGACGCCAGGCGTACTACTTCGTCGGCTATTGATGCCCTGATGCGCAAATGAAAAACCCGCCGATGATGGCGGGTTTTTCATTTCAGTGACGACGCTTCAGAGAGAAACCTCAGGCTGTGCACTGAACACCTTTCGCTCACGCTTGCTCAACACCGGCAATTCCAGACGAGCGCGCCCATAAAACGCCAGCGCCGTCAGCAAACACGCCAACCAGACGAAGATACCGGCCCAAAACGTGTGGGACATGTAATGCCAACCCTGTAGGACCCGTGTCGTGCCGTAGACGAAACCGAGCAAAAGCGATCCCCACAACAAGGCGCTGGAGAAGCGCCACTGATAACGACGCGCGACAAAATACAGCGCCAGCATGGTGAAGCCGCCGGACGCGTGCCCGCCCGGCCAACAACGACCGTCACCGGCCTCATGGAACAACTGGAAATTGTTGTACCACTCGATGTGAGCCATTTTGCCGCCGTACAACGTCGTCTCGATCGGGCAGTAAACGCTGGTGTGAGCCTTGAGGAAGTGGATTACGCCGGTACACACCGCAAAAGCCACCACCACAAACAGAAAATCCCGGCGATGGTCAGCGGCAAAACGCAGCACCGGAGCCACTTTGCTGCGCTCCAGAAATCCGCCGATACGCGGGCGCCTCTGCGGATTGACCAGCGGCCAGACCACCGACAGCATCGCGCCGACCAACGCGATTTCAGCGGTCCAGTTCGGGATGATCCGCGCCCACTTGTGGGTCAGCTTTTCAAAGAAGTGAATCTTGTCGAGCGGGAAGGTATTCGTCAGCGGATCGAACAACAGGTTGCTGAAGGCGATGTCGATGTTCGTCATGTCGAACATCAGGAACACCACCGCCGCACAAAACAGAGGGATGCCGAAGTTGTAAGCGTAAAAGCGAGAACTCATCGGGTGGTCACCGTGCGCCAGTCAGAGGCTTCGATGAAGCCGAGCATCTTTGGGGCCGCCGGGCTGGCCGCGGAAACGAACAGCGAAGAACCATAACCGAGGGTCGAGGCCGGGACCTTGAGGTCTTTTTCCAGCTGCGCCATGCATTCGCTGTGGGTGACCAGGATCAGGTTACGCCCCGGCACCTTGTGCGCGAGCGCGTCCTGCAACATGCGGCCCTTGCAGCTGATCAGCCAGTCTTCGCCGGTCGTCGCCCGGTTGAACATGTAACCGGCGGTCTGCACGGTGCGGGTCATCGGGCTGTTATAGATGTCGGCATGGTTCAGGCCCAGATGCTCGAATTGCGCGCCGACGGCGACCGCGACACTGCGCGAGCGATCGGTGATGCCGTCGTTGCCGCTCAAGCACGGGGCTTTGGAGTGGTCGCAGCGTTCGACATGGCGCACCAGCACGATCATGTCGCCCTTGGCCCAACCGGTCGCCAACGCCTGCGCGCCAGCCACATTGCCGTGAGCGAGATCAGGCACTGCCGCCGGGGCGAGCAGCCACAGGGTCAGCGGAATCACCAGTGCCGACACGGCCAGAACAACCCCGGCGTTTCGAAAACGGGCCAAACCGCTCAGATCGATCGAGCGTTTGACGCCGAACAGACTCAGTCTCAATTCCACAAAAATTCGCCTCGCCAGCCTGTATCACTGTCATTTGATGCGGCGAAGGTACAGACGCCCCCGTGGGCAGCCAGTGAAAGTCATGTGAAAAAAGTCTTGGGATCCCTTGTTACAAATTCCGTAGGACAAAATCCTTTCAGCTCCAGGATTTGCGGCCGATACAGTCCTGCTAACACCCTTGCTGGCTCAAAAAAACAACAATCTTCCAGCCTAACTGACGATCAAGAAGCACAACGTTTCTGGAGGAATTGTGATGAATAGCTGGTTCGGCAACATCAGCGTGAACCTCAAACTGGGGCTGGGATTCGGCCTCGTCCTGGCCCTGACCTGCATCCTGGCGCTCACCGGCTGGACCAGCCTGGGCGGCCTGATTGACCGCAGCAACTGGATGAGTGACATCACCCAGCTCAACTCTGGCCTGACCAAGCTGCGCGTGGTGCGCCTGCAATACATGCTGACCAATGGCGATGAAACCGCCGCGCAGAACGTGCAGACCACCCTCGACGGTTTCGCTGCGCAACAGCAGGCGCTGATCGGCAAATTCAAGAGCCCGGAAAACGTCAAGCTGCTCAAGGCGCAGGCGGCGACCATCGCCGAATACCAGACGTCCCTGAACAAGATGCGCAACGCCTACCGCACCGGCAACACCGCGCGCGACACCATGGCCGCCAATGCCGAGACCGCGTACAACCTGATCGAGTCGATCAGCACCCGCGTGCAGCAAATGCCGCTGAGCGATACACGTTTCGAACAGTTCCAGGCCATTACCGAAGCCAAGGAAGCGTTCATCCTGGCGCGCTATGAAGTGCGCGGCTACACCGCCACCGCCAATGCCGAAACCGAGCAGAAAGCCGTCGGCCAACTGGATGTGGCCATCGCCAGCCTCAAGCAACTGAACACCCACTTCTCGAGCACCCAGCAAGACACACTGCGTCAGCTGGAAACCGCCCTGACCAACTACCGCAGCGCGTTGCAGGCGTTCAAGAATGCCAACACCGAGGCGGTGCAGGCACGCAAGGAAATGACCGATCAGGGCGCCACCATCGTGACCCTGAGCGAGCAGATGTATCAGATCCAGCTCGATCGTCGCGACATGGAAAGCGCTCAGGCCCGCACCCTGCAACTGATCAGCACCCTGCTGGCGTTGCTGGTGGGCGTCATCGCTGCCTTTATCATCACCCGTCAGATCACCCGTCCGTTGCAGGAAACCATGGCCGTGGTCGATCGCATCGCCAGCGGCGATCTGAGCCACAACGTGATCGTCACCCGCCGCGACGAACTCGGCGTGCTGCAACAAGGCATCGCGCGCATGGGCGTAACCCTGCGCGACCTGATCAGCGGCATCCGCGACGGCGTGACCCAAATCGCCAGCGCTGCCGAAGAACTGTCAGCCGTGACCGAACAGACCAGCGCCGGCGTGAACAGCCAGAAGATCGAGACCGATCAGGTGGCCACCGCCATGCACGAGATGACTGCCACCGTGCAGGAAGTCGCGCGCAACGCCGAAGAGGCCTCGCAAGCCGCAGCCGCCGCTGACGGCGAAGCTCGCGAAGGCGACAAGGTCGTGAACGAAGCCATCGCCCAGATCGAGCGTCTGGCCAGCGAAGTGGTGCGCTCCACCGAAGCCATGGCCGTGCTGCAACAGGAAAGCGACAAGATCGGCAGCGTCATGGACGTGATCAAGGCCGTGGCCGAACAGACCAACCTGCTGGCCCTCAACGCCGCCATCGAAGCCGCCCGTGCCGGTGAAGCCGGTCGCGGTTTTGCCGTGGTCGCCGACGAAGTCCGTGGCCTGGCCCAACGCACCCAGAAATCCACCGAGGAAATCGAAGGCCTGGTGGCCGGTCTGCAGAACGGCACGCAACAGGTCTCCGCCGTGATGAACAACAGCCGCGCCCTGACCGACAGCAGCGTCGCCCTGACCCGCAAGGCGGGTTCGTCCCTGGAAAACATCACCCGCACGGTGTCGAACATCCAGTCGATGAACCAACAGATCGCCGCTGCCGCCGAACAGCAAAGCGCCGTGGCCGAAGAAATCAGCCGCAGCATCATCAACGTCCGTGACGTGTCGGAACAGACGGCTGCGGCGAGTGATGAGACGGCCAAGTCCAGCGTTGAACTGGCGCGGTTGGGTGGGCAGTTGCAGCAGATGGTGAGCCATTTCCGCGTGTAAGAACTGCACACGAAAGCCGATGTATAAAGAAGGGCAGCTGAAAAGCTGCCCTTCTTTTTGTCCTGAAATTGCCATCCTCAGGAACTGGATGAAGCGTTTTGAGCCGCTATTACACAAGCGTTGCTCTCACCATTTTTTTGTCTGAGCCAACAAAAAGCCCCGCGTACACAACGTGTGGCGGGGCTCTGGAAATCAACCGTCCTTTACAGGCGTCTCAAACGACACCGTGCATGAAAAACTCGACCGGAACCTTGAAGAACTCAGCAAAGCCTTTGATCTGAGCGACGGTCATCTTGCGCTTGTTATTCAATATCTCTGAAACGGCACTCTGAGTTGCAATCCCGGACAAATCCTTTTGCTTTACCCCTCTTTCGGAGATCAGAAACGCAAGCGCTTCCGATTGAGTGGAGTAAGGAATCAAAACGGTTTCAGTCTCGTACTCATACACACGATCAGCCACCAACTCTGCAAATCGTGCCGCTGCATGATCTTCACTGTCAGCATGAGAGTAGAGCTCATCGATTAACGCCATTCGCCCTTGCAAGTCAGCATCGCTCTTTATCGGATCGTGGCAGGCAGACAGCAATTTGGACAACGTAGCGATCTGATCGCCCAAACCATCAAGCATGGGTGAAATGTCAGCTATGAAGGAATCCAGTCCAGAGGCTTCGACCTTATTGCGCTTCATGTTGCCACCCTTCATCTCATTAAACATAAATAGTACGGTTCATTCTGACCCACTACTTAACATCACCCTTCCACCACTTGTCATATCCGGCATGGGGCAAAATCTCCTTTATATAAATGGTGCCGATCTTGGGGTTAATCCATGTAATGACCCGGCACTCATTTTTCTTGATATCGAAAACATAAATATCAAGAGGTCCTTTTTTACTCGTAATCCTCAGCTTCGAGTGAGGGATTCGATCAACGTTCCAGCCTGATGCCATAGCCCAGTCTTTGCGAAGCTTCTCAAAAGACTCGAACCGCAGGGATGCCCTGTCGAAGATGGTTAACCATAAGGTGAGAGGATCTCTCCACTGGCTATGGGTTTCGATAGCCCGCGCAACCGCCGCTTTTGTGATCACTCTCATAGATTTTTCGGTTCTGGCGTCCCTACACGCAGAGCAACTTATCTCGGATTCAGATATCTGTAAAGCAGATATTTTTATGGATCCGGGATCTGTCAGTCAAAGGCCGGGAGCGCTGAACTCGTCACAAGATTCCTCCCTCAACCCAAATTGGGTTTGGGAGGAAAGGAGCTGGTGACATCTCACCGAGTCCCCCGCTGCCTCAACGCCGACGGCATGAAATACGCATCCTCCGGCACCGGTTGCGAGAAGTCGACAGTGGAGGCCTCTTCGTTATCCAGGTTCTGCACGTAGTACCGCCGCGCCTGCAAGTCGTGGAAGACGTCGAGTGCGCTCCAGGTGGTGGGCAGGTCGTAGAAATTTTTCAGGTAGGCCATCGATACGCGCCACAGCTCCCCTCGCCCGTCGTATTGGTCCACCAGGGCCGCGCCCCAGCTGTCTTCGTCGAGGAACAGCACGCGTTTGGAATAGATATGCCGCGCACCCGGCTTGAGTGTGCCTTCGACCACCCAGACCCGGTGCAGCTCGTAGCGGGTGTATTGCGGGTTGAGGTGGCCGGGGGTGAGCAGTTGGGCGTATTTCACGTCGGGGCTGCCGACTTTGTAGTTGTTGTAGGGGATGTAGATTTCCTGCTTGCCCTTGAGCTTCCAGTCGAAGCGGTCGGGCGAGCCGTTGAACAGGTCGGTGTCGTCTGCGGTGCGCAGGCCATCGGATGAGGCGATCGGCGTGTCGTAGGCGAGGTTCGGCGCGCGGCGGACGCGGCGTTGGCCGGCGTCATAGATCCAGGCCTGGCGGGCGTCCTTGAGCTGGTCCAGTGTCTCGTGCACCAACGCTGCGCCACCGGCGAGGCGCGCCGGGCTTTTCACGAAGGCGAGGTAGTAGAACAGGATGTTTTTCAGGTCGGCGAACTGACCGCCCGGGCGGTAGTAGTTGAAGAAACCTTCCTGCTGTGAGGTCACCAGCGCGAAGCTGCCGTTGCGCTGCACCGGCGCTTCGGAGGCGCGACGGACCACGTAGATGCCGCGATAGCGGGTGATGTGGTTCCACAGCACTTCGACGCCATCCTTGGGCACCGGGAACGGCACGCCGCCATAGGCATCGGCGAACCCGCTGCCGCCCTCCAGCAGTTTGGCCGAGGTCGCATTTTTCAGGGTGTTGTCATACAGCCATTGCGGCGCCGAGCCGGATCGGCGCGAGGGGTAGACCGGCATCTGGAAGGTGTCGGGGTAGCTGTTGAACAGGGCGATCTGACCAGGGCTGAGATGCGCCTTGTACTGGTCAAGGTTGGCCTTGGTGATAGTGAACAGCGGTTTGTCCGCCGCGTACGGATCGGGGTGATGCTGGCCGGGCTTGTAGCCGGCCGGCGCCTGGGTAATGCCGCCGGTCCAGGCCGGAATGGTGCCGGCCGCGTTGCCGGCGCGCTCGGCGCCCATGGGGGTCAGCGAGGTTTTCAGTTGTTCGGCCTGCTGGGGCGAGATGGCGGCCAGCGTACTGCCGGTGACAAGGCCGAGGACGAGTGTCAGCGAGATCTTGGTCAGTCTTGAAGTGTGAAACATGATCTTCTCCAAAGTACAAAAATATGTGGGAGCTGCGATGCGGCGATCCGACTTGCCAGCGATTGCGGTGGATTAGCCTGCATTGATGTAGGAAGTGCTGCCGTCATCGCGGGCAAGCCCGCTCCCACAGGGGGATGAGTGCCCTGAAGACCACACTCGAAAATCAGAGGAAATACTTGAGGTTGAAACCGACGTTGTCGCGGTCGCGGATTCCGTTGTTCTGCCCGCCGCCCCAGAACTCGGTGTACTGCAACTCGGCTTCGAGCTTGTTCTGGTAGTTGGCCTTGACCCCCAGCGTGTAGGCCTTGCGGCCATCGATGGCATTACCGGCCTGGTAGCTGTTGCCCTTGAAATCGTCCTTGTAGACGAGGTAAGGCGAGACGTTGATCCCGGCGTACACGTCGTTCCAGGTGCCGTTGAACATCACCGTGTAGCTGTAGGAATTGCGGTTGACCTGATCGTCGCGATCGCCGCCGGACACGTACGAAGTGTTGCCGGTGCCGGCGTAGTAACGGGTGCTGCCGTCGTAGGCGGTGTATTGCAGGCTGCTGCCGCGCAGGTGCTCGGAGGCCAGTTCGAAGATGCCGAACATCGAGTCGAACGACAGCGTCGGGCCGAAGTTGTAGATGCTGCCCAACGAAGTGTTGAACGCTTCCACCCGCTCCGCGTTGTTGATCTGGCTGTCGAGGGTGACCATTTGCCCGCCGACGTTGATGGACTTGCCGGACACCGCTGCGGCGGCACCGTTGGCCAGATCGCCGATCAGGTCGTTGGTGGCCGCGATGCCGATGGGCAGGTTCGGTCGATAAGCCAGTTCGCCGAACACCGAGGCATTGCCCAGCGTGGTGTTGAAGCTGAAACCGTACATGCGAATGTCTTCGGCATAGCGCCGATGGGCCTGGATGTTGCCCATCACATCGGCGGTCGCCAGCCCGTTGGCGAGGGCCCCGGCCTGACTGCCGGCAACGCTGGAGAGCATGTTGGTCAGAGCATTCATGTCGATGCCCTTGTAACCGCCAAGGTCAGCGGCGATGGTCGGCTCCTTGGCGTGGTAGTTGACCATGTACAAGCCGAACTCGGTGCTGTTGAGCTCTTCGGCGATGTAGCGAAAGGCAAAGCCGAACTGGCCGTCGTTGCGCGCGTTGTAGTCCTTGCCGATCGACGCCACTTTGAGGGTGTTGCCGTAGGCCGGGGTCACGCCGTTGGCGTAGAGGCCGGTGGACTTCAGCGCCGGGCCGAGCAGCGGGTTGTTGCCCAGTGCGCTGTACAGACCGATGACGTTGCCGAACCCCGGCACCGGCGTATCAAGCGCGGTGCCGCTGAAGTTGTTGTAAGCGGTGTTGCCGCCATCGGCGAACAAGTCGGTCTGCGAGTAGAACGTGCCGACCGGATCGATGCGGGTTTCTTTCCAGTTGGTCTGGTAGAAGCTCTCCATCGTCAGGCTGTCGGTCAGGCCGATGTTGAAGCTGACCGCCTCCACCGGCATCAGCACTTCCTTGACCTCGGCGCCCGGCAAGCGGTACTTGGCGGCGTCCACCGGGTTGGTGGTGTTGATCCCGCCGCGATAGAAAATTCCCTCGCCCCAGTTGAACACCTGGCGCCCCACCCGTGCCGTGACCGGCATTTGCGCGACGTCCCAGCTGCCGTGGACGTAGGCGTCGAGCATCTCGATCCGGCTGCCGGCGATGTCGCGGGTCTGGCTGGTGAAACGGTCGTCCTGGGGATAACTCTGGCTCGGCTGCGACGGGCTGTTGTTGTGGTAGTAGTCGTTGCGCTTGTCCATCAACTGGGTGTCGTAGAACGCGGTGCCGCGCAGGAACATTCCGTAGTTCTGGTAGTTCGCCTCCAGCTCTGAGGTGATCTTGTACACCTCGGAAACCAGCCCGGTGTCGAAGTTGCGATTGCCGTCGTTGGTGTTGACGTCATCGTTGTTCTTGTCCCGGCCCTGAACCCGCCACAGGCGACCGTAGGACAAGGTCGTGTCGAGCGAGCCGGTGACCTGATTGTCCAGCACGCTGAACTCGGCGGCCTGCACCGCGTCGACTGCGCAGAGTTGCAGCAACCCTGCCAAACCGACACCGGGGAGCGCTACGCCAGACAGGCGCAATCGAGTGTTGATCATCTGTTCCTCCTTCCCTGTTCTTATTGTTGTGTGTTGCCGCGATGCTTAGGGCGCCAGCCCCGCACGGACATAAATCCGGCTGTGGGCGCCGAAATGGCCGAGCAATTTGAGCAATTGCCGGTTGAGTTCCGGGTGCTCGAAGGTCTCGCGCTGCAACTGATTGCCCGCGCTGAAATCGCTGGTGACCGGCGCCGTTTCCAGCCACTGGCCGATGGCTTCATCGAACGCGGCGGAGTCATCGACGGACTCGGCACTCACCACTTCGCGCAGGTAGTCCACGGAGTACGGCGGGTAATGCGCGTCCCCGGCGGCATCGGCGTAAGCGTCGAGCATCGGATGTGGCTGACCGGCACGCAGCACGCGGCGCAGCCAGGTCGACTGGTATTTCTCGACTTCCATGTGGCGGGTCGCGACCCGTTCGATGGACGCCTGTTTGTCATCCGCGAACCCGGCCAGCGCCTTGCCCTCCAGCAGCAGAAGGCTCGGCAGTTCGACGCCCGGCAGCGGCTTGGCGTGATACGGCTGGGTCAGGTCCTGAACGTGGTGCAGGCCCCAACCGAGAAAGCGATAACCCCAGTAAGAATGGCCGCTGGCAAACGCCAGTCGCGCCAGCCCCATGTATTGATAGGCGCGCCAGTCCGGCCAACTGCGCTCGAGAAATCCGGCAGCCGCGTACACCACCGGGCTCTCATGGAAGAAGCCCATGTGGAACGGCGCCTGGGAGCTGTACTGGAAGCGCGCATCGCCAAACGGCTGCAGGCCGAAGCCGTACAACGCGGCAACTTCGCCGGGGTTGTCGCTGAACAGATTGATGTCGTGGCCGTAATCCGGCTCATCGGCGGCGCTCGCCAGTACGGCCAGGGGCGCGACTTTTTCGTGATCGGCCACGCGAATGAAACGCTGGCGATTCCACGGCGAAAGCGTCTGCTCAACCATGACCTGATCGGCCTGCAGATGCTCGCGTTCGGGCAGGTCTTTGCCCGGCAACGGCTGTATGACCATCGCCAGATGAATCTGCGGATTGATCCGCAGCGCGGTGAGGAAGTCGTGGCGCAGATTGTCGCTCGGCGCGGCGGGCAACTTGAGGTTGTCGGGGCGCGGCGGGTACTGCTTGAAATGCTCGCGGGCGAAGCGTTCCTGCTCATTGAGCAACGCGACGATGGCCGGATATTGTTCGGCGAGAAACTGCTCCAGCGGTTCGACTTCGACTGGCGGCGCATCGCGCAACGCCGGCAGGTCCTGCAACGCCAGGTAGCTGCCCACCGTATGATTCGACCAGCCCCACGCCGTCGGGGTTATTGCGCAAAGCAGCAGGAGGGAGATCAGCTTCATTGCTTCTGGTTCTTGTTATGTGTGCCGTGGGGATCGAGCCTAACAACCGACCTCGCCCCTGACACTGTCCGATCTCACCAGAAAAGTTCTCCGATAGCGCCACGTGCGCTGTTGTTTCACGCCGGGTAACCGGTGATCTTGCGAATGCTCTGGTACAGCGGTTTGAGCTGCCGATACATGCGCAGATAGACGTCCCTGTACAGTCGCTCATAGACCTGCTGCGCCTCGGGCTGCGGCGTGAACACCGCGCCAACCCGGGTCATCGCCGCTATCGCCGTGGGGAAATCCGCGTGCAGCCCCAGCCCCACCGCGCAGCAAATCGCCGCGCCCAGACCGGACGCTTCATAGACGTGCGGCCGCTCCGCCGGAAGGCCGAAAATGTTCGCCGTGAGTTGCATCGCCGCATCACTTTGCGAGCCACCGCCAGCAACACGTAAACGGGTGACGGAGATCTTCGAACGCTTCTCGATTTTCTCCATGCCTTGGCGCAAGGCATAGGCCAGTCCTTCCAGGATCGCCCGGTAAATGTGCGCGCGGGTGTGCACGTCGCCGAAGCCGATCATCGCGCCCTTGGCTTCCACACCCGGCTCGCGAATCCCCGGCGACCAGTACGGTTGCAGCATCAACCCCATCGAGCCCGGCGGCACCGCCTCGACCAGGGCATCGAACAGTTGCTCAGGCTCGATGCCCTGCTCCCTGGCCTGCTGCATCTCCCGCAGGCCGAACTCATTCTTGAACCAGCTGACCATCCAGTAGCCGCGATAAATCATCACCTCGCAGTTGTACTGATCCGGCACCGCCGACGGGTACGGCGGAATCAACGGGACGATTTCCAGATAGCGCGAGCGGGTGCTGGTGATCGTCGCCGTGGTGCCGTAAGACAGGCACACCGTGCCCGAGTCGACGACGCCGGAGCCGAGCACTTCACAGGCCTTGTCGGCCCCCGCTGCGATCAGCGGAACGCCTTCGGGAATGCCGGTGTGTCTGCTCGCTTCGGCGCTTATGTGGCCGAGGGTTTCACCGGGTTTGTGCAAGGTCGGCAGTTGCTCGGGACGCACCGCCAGCGCCTGCCATTTCCAGTCACGCGGCGCGGCCCAGCGCAGGCGTTTGAAGTCGAACGGCAAGTAGCCGACGCAACAGCCCACCGAGTCGACGAAGCGCCCGCACAGGCGATGCGTGAGAAACCCCGAGAGCAATAGAAACTTGTCGGTCGCCGCCCACACGTCAGGCTGATGACGGGCGATCCAGTTGGCCTCGGCCTGGGCGCGAAAGTAATCCACGGTGGCCTGCGCGCCGGCCAGTTTGAACAGCCAGCCCCACGGTCCCTTGATCCCGCCTTCGACTTCGCTCTGGCGCTGATCAAGCCAGAGAATCGCCGGGCGCAACGGTTTGCCCTGAGCATCGACGTTGATCACCGTGCCGCGCTGCGTCGTGAGAGAAACCCCGGCAATCTGCGAACGATCGATACCGGTTTGCGCCCACACCTGCTGGCAGGCCTCGCCCAGTTTCGCCCAGTAATATTCCGGATCCTGCTCGGCCCAGCCCGGTTGCGTCGAGTAATAGGCCTGCAATTCAACCTTGCCCTTGCCGAGCAGATTGCCCTGCAAATCGAAGAGCAGCGCGCGCACGCTCTGGGTGCCATTGTCGATGGCCAGCAGGTAACGCTTGTTCGGGTGGTTGTCCATTGAGCTCTCTTCGAGGGGCATCACTGCGCGATATCCGGCAGGCCGTGATGGCGTTGCCATAACGCCTGGTAGCGTTGCTGTTCCTGTTGCCAGTGTTCGTCGTTCCAGCCCAGCCGTGGTTGGCAGAGTTGGCGAATGGCCGGGAAATACTCCGCGCCGCCACGGGGCAGTAACAGGCCGAGACGGGTTCGACGCAGCAGCAGGTCATCCAGGTGCAGGACCATTTCCGCTTCACAGGCGAAGGCCAGTTCCGCCCACAAGGTGTCGGTGGCGCCGACCGTTTCATGGCCCAGTTCGGTGAGCAGTTGCGCCAGCCTCGGCAGGTCACGGCCGTGTCGCCCGGCCAGACGTCGCCACTGACCGGGGCTGAGACCCGGGATCGCCAGTGGCGGAACGGCGGCAAACACTGGCGCGGCATGATCTTCGAAAGAACGGTTGAGCATGTCGGCGCACGCCTTGAGCACTTCGATGGCTTGCGGGCGGAACGTCGTGAGTTTGCCGCCGGCCAGGGTGACGCAACCCGGCTCCTGCCACAGCACATGTTCACGGGTTTCGTTCGACGGTTTGTCCTGATGCTCACCCGCCGTACCGCCCACCACCGGGCGCACGCCGGACCAGGTTGAAAGCACGTCGGCGGCTGTCACTTCAGCGCCGGGAAACTGCTGTCGGCAGGCGGCCAGAAGATAGTCGAGTTCGTCGGTGCTGATACTCGCGCTCTGGTCCAGATTCTCGCGGTGATCGAGGTCGGTGGTGCCGACCACTGTGGCGCCTTCCCACGGGAAAACGAACACTGGCCGACGATCACGCTCATGCAGAAACGTGAAGGCTTGCGCCACCGGCAAGCGCCAGCCCGGCAGCAGCAAATGACTGCCACGCAACGGGCGCAACTGTCGTGGCGCTTCGGGAGGGCGCAAGCGTTCGGCCCAGGCTCCGGTAGCCACCGCCAACACACCACAACGCAGTTGCAGCGATGCGCCGGCCTCGCAATCCTCTACCTGAACCCCGCACACCCGCCCGTTTTCCCGCAACAGATGTTCGACACGCATGCCGTTGAGCACCACCGCGTCATCGGCCCGCGCTTCGCTCAACACGCGCATCACCAGCCGCGCGTCATCGGTCAGTGCATCGACAAAACAGGTGCCTCCCAGCAGGTCATGTTCTTTCACGCCAGGCGCCAGATAACGCAGTTGCCGCGCATCATGGAAACGATGGTCGCGGCGTCCGGCCAATGCGTCATAGATCGACAACAGACCACCCAACACTCGCGGCCCGGGAAAGCCGCCGCGATAGTGCGGCATCATGAAACTCATCGGCTCCACCAGTCCCGGCGCTTCGTCGAGCAGACGCTGGCGTTCGCGCACCGAATCGCGGGTCAGTCGCCACTGGCCCTTGGCGATATAACGCAAACCGCCATGGACCATTTTCGAAGACCGACTGGAGGTGCCCCAGGCAAAATCACGCTGCTCCAGCAGCAGGCAGCGCCAGCCACGGCGTGCGGCTTCACGCAGGATGCCGGCGCCGCTGATGCCGCCGCCAATCACGATCAAATCCCAGGTTTCACCCGCCAACGTGAGCAGGATTTGCTGGCGCCATTCGGCGTTCCAGTCCGCGCACATGGCGGTCACTCCTGCAACAACGTGCCGGGGTTCAGGCGCCCGGCCGGGTCGAAGTGCCGGCTCAGCGCCTGCAAGGTGTCCATCGCCAAAACGCCCTTCTCGCGCAACAGGTACGGCGCATGATCCTTGCCCACGCCGTGCTGATGGCTGATGGTGCCGTGGTTGTCGACGATGGTCTGGCTGGCCGCGTGCTTGAGGGCCTTCCAGCGTGCCAGCGTCGCGGGATAGTCCGCTGCCGGGCGAAACACGTAGGTGGTGTAGATGCTCGAACCTTCGCCGTAGACGTGGGACAGATGCGTGAACACGTGCACGCACTCACCCTCCGCCGCCAACGCGTCGCGCAGGCTGTTTTCGATCAGGTTGAGCAGGTTGTCGACGTTGCTCCAGTCGGTGGCGGTTTCCAGGGTGTCGACCACGTAACCGGCGTTCCACAGGTTCTCCCGCAGATAAGGAAAACGGAAACGGTTCTGCGCCCACTTCTTGCCGAGCAGCGTGCCGGTAAACACACCACCAAACGCTTTCAGATGCTGACGGGCCTGATTCAGGGATAGCGCATTTTGCTTGCGATTGCCGGTCACGCCGAAAGTCAGCAGGCACTTGCCCTGCCCGGCGCCGCGTAGGCTCAGGTACTTTTCCAGCCAGGCGATCTGTTGCGGATGGCCGGCCAGTGCCAGTTGGGTTTCGGTTTCCACCGCGTTGGACAGGCGCAGCATCGACAGCGGCACCCGCGCTTGCGCCAGTTGCTGTATGGCTTGCAGCGCCTTGCTCCAACTGGGCAGAAACACACCGTAAAAACGTTCGTCGGCCGGCAGCGCACTGACTCGCACCTTGACCTCGGAAATGATCCCGAAACGCCCCTCGCAACCCAGCACCACTTCGCGCAGATCAGGGCCGGCCGCGGAGGCCGGGAAGGTTGGAATCTGTAGCGGCCCGGCAAAGGTTTCCAGGGTTCCGCCGGCGAACAACTGCTCGATCCGCCCATAGCGCAGCGATTGCTGACCACTGGAACGACTGGCCACCCAACCACCCAGCGTCGACAACTCCCACGACTGCGGGAAGTGCCCCAGCGTGTAGCCTCGGGCGCGCAGTTGACTTTCTACCTGCGGCCCACTGGCGCCGGGGCCGAAAGTCGCCAGCAGGCTTTGTTCATCAAGGTCGATCAGGCGATTCATCCGCGCCAGGGACACCGTCACCACGGGCCGCGTCGACTCTGGCGGGTTGATGTGCCCGGCCACCGACGTGCCGCCGCCGTAGGGAATCAGGCACAGGTCCTGCGCCTGGGCGAGGGCCAGCAACTGGCGGATGTGTTCGGCGGTTTCCGGGAACGCCACGGCGTCGGGATAGTTACCCAGCGCCCCCTCGCGCAGCGCCAGCCAGTCCGGCAGGCTCTGGCCGCGGGCATGCAGCAGACGGTCATGGGCATCGATGCTGTACAAGGCGTGCTCCGCCAGCCGCGAGACCGGCACGCGGGCCAATGCTGCTTCAAGCGTTGCGTCGGGCAGCGCTCGACCGTCCCCTAGCCGTTCATGGAGAAAACTTGCGCCCTGGGCCGGCAGTTCGACCACCGTGGTTGCATCTCCCCAGCCGTTCCAGCGTCGCATGCGTGTGTCCTTCTGTGCAGTCTGATCAGTGAGATTTCAGGGCCTCATACTAGTCAGCCGGCCGAAAGTGTCACGGTCGCATCCGGCCAGTTCGAGTAGCCAATTGAGTCAAACGTCGCGCAAGCGTCAGCCATTTACTTTAGTCGTGGATTCAAATTACCTTTCAGGGCGCTCATCCGCCCGTGGCGGCCTCGATCAAGGGAATTCGGTCATGCAATCGCTCGGCTTCACCTCCGTTCCGCCACTGCTCAAGTACCTGCGCCATGCCGAACACCTGGGCATGGCCATCGAGCCTGCGTTGGCGGCGGCGGGGTTGCAGCCGCAGCAGTTGAGCGACAACAGCCTGCGCCTGCCGGGCGAAACCCATGAGCGGTTGCTCGATTACTTTTGCGAACACTCGGGCGATCCGCTGTTTGGCCTCAACGCCGCGAATTTCGTCCTGCCCAACTCATGGAGCGTGCTGGGCTACATCACCATGAACTGCGCGACACTGGGCGATGCCATGAGCCGCATCATGCCGTTCGAAAAACTGGTGGGCGACATGGGCGTCAGCCGCGCCGAGGTGCAGGACAGCCACGTGCACCTGATCTGGAGCTGCCGTTTTGAACGCCCGCGAATTCGCCGGCATCTGGTGGAAAACGTGCTCGGCTCCTGGCTGCAATACGCACGCTGGATCGCCGATACCCAACTGTCGCCGGCCGCCGTGTGGCTGGAACACTCACGCCCGGCGGACACGACGCTGGAACAGTACGAACAGTTTTTCGAATGCCCGGTGCTGTTCGATCAGCCCTACTCCGCGCTGATTGTGCCTTTGCCATATTTGCAGTTGCCGTTGCGCCAGGCTGATGCGCATTTGCTGCGCACTCTCGAAGAACACGCACAAAGCCTGATGGCGACACTGGAGGATGCGTCGCTGGAGCAGCGGGTCAAAAGCATCCTGCGCCAGTTGCTCAAGGAAGGTCTGCCGCGCAAGGAACAAGTGGCCGAACATCTCGCCGTGTCCGTGCGCACGCTGCAACGCCAGTTGCATCAGGCTGGCACGTCATATCAGCAGATTCTCGATGACTTGCGCCAGGAACTGGCCGAGCATTACCTGCTCAACAGTACCTTGCCGATTCAGGACATCGCCCAGTATCTGGGCTTCACCGAACCGCGCTCGTTTCACCGCACGTTCAAGAGCCGACGCGGGATGCCGCCCGGGGAGTTTCGGCAGACTCACCGGGTTAGTGGTGGTGCCGAATAAGTGTGCGACTCACAGCAGTCCCCTCACCCCAGCCCTCTCCCAGTGGGAGAGGGAGCCGACCGCGAAATACTCACGATCTACGCTGACCTGAAATCGCTTCTGCGAATCCATAATCGACACGATCTTTCAGGTCGATGTATGACAAGAGACACCTCGGTCAGTCCCCTCTCCCTCGGGGCGGTCCGACGTTTCGGGAGGGTTAGGGTGAGGGGCTTTTGGCTCAGAGGCTGATCGCGTTGGTGAACACCAGACGGTTGCCGAACGGGTCGGCGATGGTCATGTCCTGGCTGCCCCACGGCATGGCCTGGATGCCCGGGTGCGAGAATTTGTAGTTCTTGGCGACCAACTGTTGCTGAAACGCCTCCAGTTCATCGGTCTCGATCCGCAGGGCCGAACCCGGGGTTGCATCTCCGTGGTGTTCGGACAAATGCAGTACGCACTCACCGCGCGAAACCTGCAGGTACAACGGGAAACCGGGTTCGAAACGATGCTGCCAATCGATCTTGAAGCCGAGGAAATCGACGTAGAATTCCACGGCCTTGGCTTCATCGAAAATCCGCAGGATCGGGGTGGTTTTGCCGAAGCTCATGGGGTGCTCCCTGACTGATTGGCCCCAGAGTGTAGCCGGGGTGGATGTCAGCAATTCGGCTTGGTGATGGCTTTCTTTAATCGCAATGTGCCATCACCGTGACACAGTCAGCAAAATTCAACGAAAGCCGTCGCGCAGATCGCCTTGGCGCGCCAGGAACCGCCCTGGTCTTTGGCCATTGGCCTGACCGTCTCGGTAACTCAAAACGCCATTGATCCACACACCCTCGATGCCTTGGGCGGCGCGTTGCGGGTCGTTGAAATCCGCCACGTCACGCACGGTCGCCGGGTCGAACAACACCAGATCCGCCCAGTGTCCTTCACGAATCTCGCCCCTTTCCTTCAGACCGAAACGCGCCGCCGACAGACCGGTCATCTTGTGCACGGCGGTGTGCAGCGGAAACAGGCCGACATCACGACTGAAATGGCCGAGCACCCGAGGGAAAGCCCCCCACAGACGCGGATGCGGGAACGGGTCTTCCGGCAGGCCGTCGGAACCGACCATCGACAGCGGATGAGCGAGGATCCGGCGTACATCGTTCTCGTCCATGCCGTAATACACCGCACCCGCCGGTTGCAGGCGTTTGGCGGCGTCGAGCAATGACAGATTCCATTCGGCGGCGATGTCGATCAAGTCGCGACCACTGACATCAGGATACGGGGTCGACCAGGTAATGGTGATGCGATGGGCGTCGGTGACCTGCTTAAGATCCAGCGTCGAAGAACTCGCCGCGTACGGATAGCAATCGCAGCCGACCGGGTGAGCCTTTGCCGCCTCTTCCAGCGAAGCGAGCAACTGCGGACTGCGCCCCCAGTTACCGGCACCGGCGCATTTGAGGTGGGAAATAATGACTGGAGATTGAGCGTGGCGTCCGATGCGGAAGGCTTCGTCCATCGCCTCCAGCACCGGTTCGAATTCACTACGCAGATGGGTGGTGTACACCGCGCCGAACGCGTTCAATTCTTCAGTCAGCTGCATGACTTCATCGGTGGACGCCGAGAACGCACTCGCATACGCCAGACCTGTGGATAAACCGAGGGCGCCCGCCTCCAGGCTTTCACGCAACTGCTCGCGCATCGCAGCGATTTCATCGTCAGTCGCGGTGCGAAACAGATCATCGAGGTGATTGCTGCGCAGCGCCGTGTGGCCGACCAGTGCCGCGACGTTCAGTGTGGTGTTGGCCGCTTCGACCGCCGCGCGGTAATCGCTGAAACGTGGATAGACGAATGCGGCGGCCGTGCCGAGCAGGTTCATCGGATCCGGTGGATCGCCCTTGAGACGGACCGGTGCTGCACTGATGCCGCAGTTGCCGACAATCACCGTGGTCACGCCCTGACTTAGCTTGGGCAACATCTGCGGCTGGCGGATCACCACGGTGTCGTCGTGGGTGTGCACGTCGATGAAGCCCGGTGCCAGCACTCGGCCGACGGCGTCGATTTCATCGGTGGCGCGGTCGTCGCGCAAGTCACCGATGCGCGCGATGCGGCCATCGAGGATCGCCACGTCGGCGGTATAGCCGGGGCTGTTGCTGCCGTCGATGACCAGTGCGTTGCGAATCAGTGTGTCGTACAACATGTCAGTCTCCGGCGGCAGCTCGGCGTCAGTGTCTGCCTTTGATCAAATGGTGATCGAATCCTTGTTCGATCAGGTAGCGCCAGGCTACCTCGACTTCCTCGGGAATCACCTGCTCGACCTGAAAGCCCAGCGAAGGGTAAACCATGATCCGGTGCACATCCCCGACCATTTCGTCGATCAGCCCCAGGACCCCGATCAGGTTGCTGACCTCCCCCGGAAAACTGAAGGACGGCGCATCCACCCAGGCCTCAAGCCCTGGCCATTGAACGGGCACGGTCAACGCCACGCGCCGGATCGAATTCGGCTTGGTCAGGAACGTCGCCCGGCGCACGTCCGGGAACAACGCCCGGGCAAACGCGATGTTCTCGGCGAAGTTGGTGGCACGGGATTCGAGGGTGAATTGATCCGGTGAAACGCCTTGAATCATGGCCCGTTGCGCAAAAATATCGGCTTCGGTCCGTTCCCACAAATGCTTCGTCCAATTTCCGGTATTGCCGGTGAACAACAGATGCGGGGCGACGCCTTTTTTCAGCAACTGGCAGGCGTAATCACAGACCCGCAGGTCGTAGGAGCCGCACACCACGATCAGCTCACACTCACTGTGTTGGCGCCCTGCTCCCAGGAAATTCCACAGGACGGTCGCGTGTCGCAAGGTCGGTGTCATGAGCGTGCGAACCTCTGGGCAACCTGCCCGCTGATAAACAATCCACCGTCGGCATAGAGGTGTGTATCCACCCCGCTCTGCGAGACCGGGAGCGCTGTGAAATCCGCGTACGTCCGCAGTGCCCCGTGGGCAGTCAGCGTCGGATCGTCGCCGATTCCGATACACAGCGCGCCGCTGCTGACCGCCGACTGCACGCCGCTGACGGAATCTTCGAAGACCAGGCATTCATCGCTCTGACGCTCCAGTCGGGAGGCGGCCAGACGATAAGGATCGGGAGCCGGTTTGCCACTGCGCACATCGTCGCGGCAGATGATGCAGTCGAAAACCGACGTCAGGTCGTGTTGCTGCAAAACGTGGTCGACTCGCGCTCGCCAACTGCTGGTCACCAGCGCCAGCGGCACCCGCCCATTCAATTCGGCGATGAACGCAGCAACGCCCGGCACCAGCGCGCAGATCGAAACCTCTTCGATGGCATCGACTTCCTGCTTGATCACCACACGCTGCTGCTCGTCAAACTGACCAAACAGGGCCAGCAGGGTGTAACCGCCCGGGCGACCGTGAATGTGATCGTCGATGAAGGCCTGATCGACCGTCACACCGTACTTGCGCGCCACCGTGGTCCAGGCCAGTTCGATGACCTGGCGCGACTGGATCAGCACGCCATCCATATCAAAGCAGACGGCTGTAAACGTTCGTTGTGTCATCGGTTGCACTTCGCATTTTCTGGTGAGCAATGAATGCCAGCACGGTTCCCATCAGGGCAAACAGCGCCATGACATACCAGGACCATTGTGGCTGCGTCTCGTACAGATACCCGGCAAAGGGTGTGGCCAAACCCATGGGCAAGGCAACCGCCAGCGAGTAATAGACACCCTGGGTAAAGACCTGGATATCTGGTGGGGCGTGATCGCGAATGCAGCGCATGATCGCCGAGTGGTACGCCGCAAAACTCAAGGCGTGCAGGCATTGTCCCAACAGGATCACCGGCACCGCATCGCCGTCGGAAAACAACGCCCAGCGCGCCGCCGCGCAGACACTGGAAAACATCACAATGGACAACGGCGAACAGTACGACAGGACTTTGTTGGAGAACGCGAAATAGGTGATTTCCGCGATCACCGCTACTGACCAGAACACCCCGATGGCGGTTGAAGAATAGCCCTTCACGCCCCAGCCGATCGACGCCGTGGAAAAGTACAGGGTGTGGCTCAGTTGAATGAAGCTGGCCGCCGCAATCGCAATCAACAGACTTTTTTGCGCGAACAGCGCCCTCCAGTCCGGTCGTTCAATCGTGCGGCTGACCGGTTCCAGATGTGCACGGGAGACCTGGCGTTTCAGCCACAGGCACGCCAGTGCAGTGAGCAGCATGCACACCGCAATCACCACCGGCACCCATGACTGGCTGTACTGCGCGAACAACAGCCCGCCGAGGGTCGATGTCAGGATAAACGCCGAAGAGCCCACCGCGCGGACCCAGCCATAGTTCTGCAGGGCTTGCTTGTCACGCTTGAGCAGATAGGACTCGGACAGCGGCAACACCACCATCCACAGACCGCCAAACAGGATGCTCAGGCACACGAATCCCCACAGGTGCACCGGCATGAAATAGAACAACAACGTACACAACGCTGCCGAGAAACCGAGAAACGCCGCGAGCCGCAGTTGGTCCACGCGCCAATCGGCCACGTAGGTAATCAAGACGCCGGTCACCACCTGGGGCCAATAGACCGCCGCGATCAACAGGCCAATCTGGCTGGCACTGAAGCCCAGCGAATTCAGCCACGTTGGCCAAAACGGGTAGATGATGCCTTCTGCCGCAAAGAACCCGAAAAAGATCAGATACATGGGTCAACCATACGCTCGATGCTCCTGAACAGGGCTCCAGCGGAGCCCTGTAAATCATCCTTCCATTACTCGAAGCGTTGTTGGGTGAAGCTGTTTTTGCCTTTGCGCCAGACAATCAGCGATTCACTCATCACCACCAGATCGACCATCCCTTCTTTCAGCGCATCCAATGCATCCTGAGGCGAACACACGATCGGCTCTTCATGGCGATTGAACGAGGTGTTGATCAACGCCGCCTGACCGGTCCGCTCATGCCAGGCATTCAACAGACGATGCATGAATGGATCACGCTCCGGGCGAATGATCTGCGGCCGCGCCGTGCCATCGATGTGCACCACCGCCGGACTGGCCTCGCTGAACTGCGGATGACAATCGTAGGTCATGGTCATGGTGTCTGCCGCCACTTGATCCTCATCCCAGCCGACGTAGCAGGCCGCTGCCTGTTCGATGGCGGTGACCGGGCCGAACGGCATGAACTCCGTGCGGTGCATGCGCTTGTTCAGCCAGTCGTTCACTTCGCCATCCTGCGCGTGATAGACAATGCTGCGGTTGCACAGTGAGCGCGGGCCGAACTCCATCTTGCCCTTGAACATGCCCAGCACCTGGTTTTCCATCAGTGCGTCGGTCAGCACGTCGATGATGTTCGACGGTGTGTGATATCCGAGCTCAGGGTAGTCGCGATGGATCAGGTTGATGTTCTGCGAAACGCTGCGCGAGTCCGGCCCGAGGGTCATTGCCGGGTTCTTGAAGCGAGTGCCGCTTTCCAGGTACGCCGCCCCGACAGCCGCCGCCAGTGCCAGCCCGCCATCGCCCATGCATGGCAGCACATAGACGTTTTTCACGCCGGGAATCTCGCGCAGGCGCTGATTGAGCTTCACATTGCCAAACACACCGCCGGCCAGGCACAGGTTGGTGCTGCCGCGTTGATCCAGGTGATGTTTGACGGTCGCCACCAGCAAGTCTTCGGAATGGCGCTGCACGGCGGCGGCGATGTCCTCGGGGGTTTCCCGGGAGAACAGGGTTTCCAGTGATTCGCTGTAGTTGTTGTAAGACGGCACGAACAGGTCGCCGCAACGGGCCTTGATGCGTCCGTCTTCAAAACGGATCATCTCCTGCATCACCCCCAGCAATTTCTGCGGATCACCAAAAGCAGCCAGCCCCGTGACCTTGCCCTCATGCCGGTTCGGTTTGTAGCCCAGTAAATGAGTGATCCGACCGTAGAAATAACCAAGACTGTCGATGCTGGTTTCGCGCTGCAGCACCGTGGTTTCGGCCGGGCTGTACCAGGTCACGGTCAGCGACTGGAAGTCGCCGCGCCCGTCACAGGTCAGGGTCAAGGCCTCATCGAACGGCGAGCAGACATAGGCGCCGAGGGCATGGCACTCGTGGTGATCGATGTAATACGCCTTGCCGGCCAGGCCGTTGGCGACAATGTACTGGTCGAATTCGGCGCGTTTCTCTCTGTCGTTTCGGACTTCATCGGTGACACGCTGGCGGAACTGCGCCAAGCCCTCGGGGTTGTTCCGGACTTCCTCGACGATTCGGTCGAAATACAACTCAAGGTGTTTATCTGCGTTGAAACCGGCATTCCATCCGTAAGCCACGTAATCGAGATCTTCCAGGGACACGCCAGCCTGGCTCAACACAAACTCGATGGATTTGGCGGGCCAGATCTTGTGGTCCTTGATGCGGGTGAAACGCTCTTCGCTGACCGCCGAGAGAATCTGACCATCGCGTACCAGGCAAGCGCCTGACAAATCGTTATTGGTAATGCCCAAAATGACCATAACTACTCCTTGTTCTTGCCAATTTCGCGGATGAGTGTGCCCACGACCGAAGAGCGCAATGCTCCGGCCAAGGCGCTTGGCGCCGTGTCATGAACCGTTAGGAGGCGAAATCATCTGGTTCGCCCGGGATATGCCTTTACGAGCAGGCAGCAGAGGTGCGTATTGCCATCGCAAATTCCTTTTGCAAAAAAAATCCACGGGCGTTACCCACCGACCTGGCCTCTTGGCCAGACAACCAGTGGGTGCCCGCTATCCTACAAACCGGCCAGCTGCGTTGGCCATGTCTGTGCGGGGATCAGGCTAGTAGGAATTTTCTGAACGTTTCGATGCCCCTCGGCGCCCTGTCCTTCATTTCCGGGGCACAAAAAAACCTGTGGGAGCTGGCTTGCCAGCTCCCACAGGTTCAGTGGCGTTCACAGGTTCAGTGTGGACTCACACCATATCGTTACGGATCCATTCAACCACCGACGTACGCTTCGGCGCCCAGCCCAGCAATTCGCGGGCGTGTTTGCCGCGTACCCGGCTGTTGGAGCCGAGGCCGTAGTTGGCCATTTCATAGCCCCACTCGGCTTCGGCGTCTTTCAGAGGCCAGTCTTGTGGCAGGCCCAGATTCAAGGCTTCAGCCATGGCAGTGGTCATGTCGATGAACGACGCTTCGCCGCTTTCGACGAAGTAGAACGTGCCCGGGACGTTTTTGGTCAGCGCCAGCAGGTACAGCGACACCACGTCTTCGATGTGCACGTTGGACCAGATGTTCTGGCCAGTGCCAACGTGACGCACCACGCCGTTTTTGCGCGCCTGTTTCAGCAGTCGCGGCAGTTGCACGCTGTCGCGATGGACGCCCAGGCTGTGGCCGTAGATCAGAGTGTTGCAGATGACGGCCGAGTTCACGCCGTCCTTCGCTGCGTCGAGGATCAGGTTGTCGATGGCCACGCGTGCAGCTTTGTCGACAGTCGGCTCCGGCAGGTTGTCTTCGAAGTAGATGACGTCGCTGGATTTGCCGCCCGAGGCATCGCCGACGATGCTCGAACCGCTGGTGTGCAAGAACACTTTGTTCGAGCCGCGCAGGGCATCGAGCAAGGCTTCGACCGCACCACGATGGTCGCTGCTGGCGGCGTTGATCACAGCGTCGGCGGCGCGGGCCTGTTCGGCCAGCAATGTCTTGTCGTCGAGGGTGCCGATCACCGGGGTGATGCCCAGTGCTTTCAACTCATCGGCCTGCTCGGCGCTGCGCACAAGACCGGTGACGGTGTGGCCGGCCTGGACCAGACCGGTGGCGATGGAGCCGCCGATAAAACCGGCAGCACCGGTGACGAATACGTTCATGGAGAAACTCCCTGCGTAAATAAGTGATAGAGCGAGTATCGGCCGGTGAACCCTGTGGAAAAACCCGCCCTCAACCAATTCACTCTTGCGCAGGGGTCACGAATCAGCCTTTGAAATCGGCGCTGGCGTAAGCCGCCAGTTTGCTCTGGATGAAATCCAGGAAGCACTGGATGCGCAGCGCCAGTTGCGAGTTACGGTAGTACACCGCGTTGATCGGCTGGCGATAACCGCTGTTGAATTCCGCCAGCAACACCTTGAGGCGCCCGGCGCGAATGTCGTCGATGGTCATGAAATGCGAGAGGCAGGCAATGCCCTGGCCTTCCAGCGCCAGATGGCGAACCGTCTCGCCGCTGGAGGCGCTGATCGCCGGAGAGATCGGCCAGCGGTCGCCGTGCACGTAACGCAACGGCCACTGATTGAGTCCTTCGTTCTGGGTGAAGCCGAGCAAGGTGTGTTCGCTGAGATCGGCCACCTGGAGCGGTGCGCCATGTTTTTCCAGATACGCAGGACTGGCAACGATCAGCAGCGGGCTGCAACCGAGCGACCGGGCATGCAACGTCGAATCGGCGAGGGTGCCGATGCGGATGGCGACGTCGGTGCTTTGTTCCAACAGGTCAATGATCAGGTCGTTGCTGTTGAGTTCGAGCTGGATGTCCGGGTACAGCCGACGGAATTCGTCGATGTACGGCACGATGGCGTGGAGCATGAACGGCGACGCGGCGTTGATGCGCAGTCGCCCGGACGGCGTTTGCTGACGCGAGGACAGGCGCTCTTCGAGTTGATCCATCTGGTCGAGGATCAGCTTGGCCTGTTCGAAGAAATACTTGCCCTCCTCGGTCAGGTCCATGCGCCGAGTGGTGCGGTTGATCAGCGTGGTGTCGAGCTTGGCTTCCAGCCGCGACAGCGTACGACTGACGGCCGACGGCGTCTGTCCGACCTGCTCGGCGGCGGCGGAGATCGAACCGCATTCGATCACGCAGACGAAAATCTGCAACTCATCGGATCTGGCTTTCACGGGTGTCCTCGAATCGAAAGGCCTGCTGCGCAAGCTCAGGCCTTCGATAGTAGCCGAGCGTCAGGCCTTGAGGCCAAACACCTCGGTCAGATGCTGCTCGTAACGCGCCACATCCGCTTCAATGTTCGGGCGTTTCATCACGTCCACACAGAGGAACGTCGGCAGGCCGGTCATGCCGAGAAACTCGTTGGCCTTGTGGAACGGGAAGTAAACAGCGTCGACGCCTTTGGCTTCGAAGAAGTCGGTCGGGTCATCGAACGCCTGCTGCGGTGCGTTCCAGGTCAGCGACAGCATGTATTGCTTGCCCTGGATCAGACCGCCGCTGCCGTACTTCTGCGACGAGTCGGAACGGGTGCGACCATCGCTGGCATAAAGGCTGCCATGGCCTTCGGTGAACACTTCGTCGATGTACTTTTTCACCGTCCACGGCGCGCCCATCCACCAGCCCGGCATCTGATAAATGATCACGTCGGCCCAGAGGAATTTCGTGACCTCTTCGGCAATGTCGTAACCCTCGTCGATGAAGGTGGTCTTGACGTCGACACCGCCACGATCCAGCACGCTCAGCGCCGCTTCGTGCAGGGTGGTGTTGTAGCGACCGTCGGAGTGGGCGAATTTTTTACCGCCATTGAGCAACAGCACTTTTTTCATGAGAGAGCCTCGGTCGGATTCCGATGCGCAGCGCAGAGCGCTGGATGGAGAAGGGGAAAAATTGAATGGCGGCAGATTAGCGATCCGCCTCGCGCGGAATAAGCACCGGTTGCGCAAAATTCATTTGAGTAAAACGCACGAATCGAATGCCGATTGTTGCCTTAGGATTGGTCGCCATCTGAATCTGAGGAGTTTTTTGCGATGAGCGAACGCCAGGGTTTCATCCTGCACGCCAAGACCCGCCCGGAAAAAGCCGAGGCCTTCGAAGCGTTTTTCCGCGCCTACGTTGAACCCAGCCGCGCGGAACCCGGCTGCATCGAGTACCACATGCTGCGCGACAAGGAAGATCCGAGCCTGTTCATCTTCTACGAGATCTGGGAAACCCAGGCGCATCTGGACGTGCACTCGAACCTGCCGCACATGCAGCGGTTTCTCGCTCAGCGCATGGAGTATCTGGAGCGGGATTTCGACATCCGCCCGATCGACATGCTCAGCGATTCGTCCGCTAGCCGCTGATCAACAGATGGGCGCCTAGCGCGCCCAGACCGATGAAGAACACTCGCTTGAACAGCACGGCGCTGATGCGCTGGCGCAGCGATTGGCCGAGCAGCATGCCGAGCACCGCCGGGATCAGCGCCAGCAGCGAAGCGCTCAGTTCCGCGCCGCCGAGTGACCCGCGCCAGAGCAATCCACCGGCCAGCGCCAGGGTCGACACGGTGAAGGACAGGCCCAGCGCCTGCACCAGTTCATCGCGGTTCAAACCCAGTGCCTGCAGGTACGGAACGGCGGGAATCACAAATACTCCGGTGGCCGAAGTGATGACGCCGGTGATCACGCCACAAAGCGGCCCCAGCCACGGTTCATGGCGGCGACAGACACTCAGCGTCGGCAGGAACAATCCGCTCAGCGCATAGAGCAACAGCGCCGCACCCAGACCGCGCACCACCCAATGCCCCCCCGCCATGCCGATCCACAACGTGCCGATGGCGGTGCCGAGAAAGATCGCCAGCAGCATCGACCACAGCCGTTTTACCAGCCCGCGCAAATGCCCGCCGAACGCCAGTTGCCAGACGTTGGTGAGGGTCGCTGGAATGATCAGCAACGCCGCAGCCTGCGACGGAGCCATAGCCAGACCGAGCAAACCCATGGCGACGGTGGGCAGGCCGAGGCCGATCACGCCTTTGATCAGGCCGGCGATGACGAAGGTCGCAATAACCAGCAATGAAAGGGCCAGACCGAGGTTTTGATAAAAATCTGCGAGTGCGTTCATGGCGATACTGTGCGCCTGCGCGGGTGAACTGAAAATCTGTCATACACTGAGGCAGCCTCTTTCAGTACAAGAGGCTTGTAGATTATTCGCGGCCACCGGCCTCTTCGTCGGGACTGACAACACTGATATTGAGGCTGCCCCATGCACTTCGACCTCACCGACCTGCGCTTGTACCTGCACATCCTCGACAGCGGCAACATCACTGCTGGCGCCGCTCGCAGCCATCTGTCGCTGGCGGCGGCCAGTGCGCGGATCCGTACCATGGAAGCGTCGCTGGGCACCGAGTTCCTTGAACGGGGGCGCCGTGGCGTCACGCCGACCCCGGCCGGCAAGGCCTTGGCGCAACATGCGCGGGTGTTGCTGCAACAGGCCGAACGTCTGCAACAGGATCTGGCCGAGTACGCACGCGGCGTCAAAGGCCAGGTGCGGTTGCTGTGCAACACCACAGCGCTCAGCGAATACCTGCCGGAGGTGCTGGCGGATTTTTTGCGTGAGCATCCCAATCTCGATATCGATTTGCAGGAGTTGCCCAGCGCTCGCATCACCCATGCCTTGCGCCAGGGCGCGGCGGATCTGGGCATCGTGTCCGACGCGATCGACACCACCGACTTGCAGACCCGAGCCTTTCGCGATGATCCGCTGGTGCTGATCCTGCCTCTGGAGCATCCACTGTCTGACGCGACGGAAATCAGTTTCAGCGACGCCCTGCGCCACGCCTTCATCGGGCTGCATGCCGACAGCGCCTTGGCGGTGTACCTGGAAGAACAAGCCTTGCACAGCGGCTCGCGAATGCAAATCCGCATCCGCGCCGATGGTTTCGACGGCGTGATGCGCATGGTGGCACGGGGCGCTGGCATCGGAATCGTGCCGCTGGCAGCGGTCCAGCGTGCCGCGCCGCAGGCCTTCAAATCCCTGCCGATGAATGAAGCGTGGGCCAGGCGCAAACTGTTGCTGTGCGCCCGCGACTTCACCGCACTCCCCGCCTACGCCCGCGCCTTGCTGGACGCCTTGACTCTGCCCTGAGGGGCAGACTTTACCCTTGAGGTTTCTTCTTCAGGGACAGTAACTATGGGCAAGCGAATCCTGCTGATTCTCGGCCATCCATCCAGCGACAGTTTCTGCGCGGCACTGGCAGGACACTACCTGGCCTCGGCCCGCGAGGCCGGGCACGAGGTGCGACAACTGTCCCTCGGCCAGCTCGATTTCGACCCGGTCTTGCGCGACGGCTACAGCCGAGCTCAGACACTTGAACCGGACCTGCTCCAGGCCCAGGCCGACATACTGTGGGCCGAACACCTGACGCTGGTGTACCCGATCTGGTGGGGCGGAATTCCGGCGATTCTCAAAGGCTTTTTCGACCGGGTCCTGCTCCCGGGTTTCGCGTTCAAATACCGCGAGGGCAAAGCGTTTCCCGACAAACTCCTGCACGGTCGCAGCGCCCACCTTCTGGTCACCATGGACACGCCGCCTTGGTATTACCGCTGGATCTACCGCATGCCCGGCCTGCACGAAGTGCGCAAGAACACATTGGCGTTCTGCGGTATCGAACCCCGTCGCACGTTGACCTTCGGGCCGGTACTCGGCGCCAGCGACCATCAGCGCGAAACCTGGCTGAAGCAGGCCGGATCGATTGCCCGCCATTGAGTTTTCCGCTATTGGTGCGCATGCCCGCTGACGGAGAAAAGGGATTTGCACATGTACATCGGCCAGGCCGCACAGCGTTCGGGAACTACGATCAAGACCATCCGCCATTACGAATCGATCGGCCTGTTGCCCGAGGCCCGGCGCCAGGGCAAATACCGGATTTACGATCCGCAGACGGTCGAGCTGCTGAGCTTTATCAAATGCGCGCAGGCATTGGGTTTTCGCCTCAGGGAATTGCAGGCGATCTTTGCCGGCCAACCGGAATTGTCGCCCTATGAAAAGGCCCGACGCGCGATTGCCGGCAAGCAGCAGGAGATCGCAGCGCAGCTCCTCACACTCACCCGACAGCAAGAGGAACTGAGCGCGCTGGAGGCCAGCCTTGAACACGCGCAACAGCAATGCCTGTCGAGCGTATCGACTGCAAAATAAGCACAAGGAATAGTTTTCAAGGTACGAATACATACGTACTATATCGCCAGAGCGAACGTGTTGCCCGGTACCCGTTTTCGCACAACGACAACGGACAAGGAAGAACGGATCGGCTCCATTAAACCTACATGGAATGAGGTGACGCGATGGTTGATTCAACGGAGTTTCGTAATGCAATGGCGATGCTGGGGAGTGCCGTCACCATCGTCACGACCGATGGCCCTGCGGGGCGTTTCGGTTTTACTGCCTCGGCGGTGTGCAGCGTGACGGATTCACCGCCCACGCTGCTGGTGTGCGTCAATCGCTCGTCGTCCAACCACGAGCATTTCAAGACCAATGGCGTGCTGTGCGTGAACGTCCTGACCGGCGATCATCAGTCGACATCAGGGGCGTTCGCCAATCGGCAGTTGAGCATGCAGGAGCGCTTTTCCAGCGTGAATTGCCAGACGCTCAAGACCGGTTCGCCGGTGATCGAAGAGGCGCTGGTCAGCCTCGATTGCCGGGTCAGCAAAGTCGACGAGGTCGGCACCCACAGCATTTTCTACTGTGAAATCCTCGAACTGCAGCAACACAGCGAGGCCACGGAAGGCCTGGTCTACTTCAACCGCAGTTACTACCGTCTGAACGACGAACTGCGCCTGGCACCCGAGCAGTGATCCAGACACCCGCCGGCGCTGGCTGACGTCAGCCGGCGGGTCATGACAGGGATGTAACCATGCTATTCAATGAAGACAACTTCGCGGATATCGACCTGAACCTGATCATCATTTTCCTGGTGCTGTTCCGCGAACGCAGCGTGTCACGCACGGCCGAACGCCTGCACGTCAAACAACCCGCCATCAGCGGATCGCTGGCACGACTGCGCAAGCGGTTCGATGATCCTCTGTTTCTGCGCGCCTCCAGAACCATGCACCCGACTTCGAAAGCCGAGGAACTGGCGCAAGCGCTGGCACCGGCGATCAAACAGATCGAAGCGGTCATCCGGCTCTAAAAAACTGCGAAAAAAAACCTGCGGGCGTTCGCTCCCGCAGGTTTCATTTTGTCAGGCCGACTTGAGCGCCTGAGCGTACTCGACCCGTGCCCAGAACGCCGGCAGGAAACACTCGCTGACCAGCAGCGCCGAACCATTGCGGGTGAAGCGCGAACGTCGGGCCAGCAGACGTTTGGCCTGCGGCGCGTAGCGACGGGATAGCGCCGCCAGCGGTGCGCCGGGGGGCAGCAAGGCGCACTGGAAGGGCTCGCGCAGAGTCTGCTCCGACGTGTAGAGAATCTCGGCCAGCGGTCGACGACCATAGCCGTTCAGATCCGCCCAGTCGCCGTTCAGGGCCGGCACGCTGGTCAGGCTGCGTGCGGTGACGCAGGCCTCGCCATCCAGTTTCATCACCACCTCGCGCACCCAGCCGATGGTCATCGGCGGCACGTTCAGCGCTTGCGCTTCTTCAGGATTGAGCGGGCCATGGGACTGCTCGACCACTTCGATTGAATAGTCGCCCATGGCCTTCAGACGCGGGGTCAAGGCCCCGGGCAAAAACAGCCAGTGATGCTCGGAGCCGGTCAATTCCGACAGGGGTCGCGACGACCAGTAATGACTTGTATCCATACCCGCACACACCTTCCTGGTGATGGTGAATTGATTGGTTGCCGTGGAAGGCCAACCCTTCACCGGCGGTGTCTGTCACTCGGCTCCGTTTTCTTCGGTCACTTCGTGTTTGCTGATCACGCTGATGGTCTGTTCATCAGTCTTGACCGCCGACAGCAGCGAGTCGAGAAGCCCCGGGAAACGCACGTCCATGTCTTCACGACGCAGGGACAGCAGGTTTTCCCGACCGTAGGGGCGTTGCCAAATCAGACCGCTGTCGCGCAGAACCCGCCAGTGGTGAGTCATGGTCGACTTCGATGCGCCCTTGAGGATCCGGCCGCATGGATGTTCCTGGCCATCGGACAACACTTTCAACACGGTCAGGCGTAGCGGGCTTCCCAATGCGTTCAGCACATTTTCCAGAAGGATCTGATCCTGATTGGGATGATTCGGGACGTTCATAGGTAGGTACCCTTGATGATATAGGCGGGAAAAATCCGTCTTGTATTCGTCTATACGAGAACAGTAAGACTATACACAAGATGCTTTTTTCCCGCGACAGCCGCCCCGAAGGCGGCGTCCCGGAAAACACTACAGAGCAGTGCTCTGTGCCGTCTCCAGCGCAGGGGCCTGGAAGCCGCCGCCCAGCGCCGCCATCAACGAAACCGAGCTGTCGATGTGCTTGCTGTTGAGGAAGGCCAGGCGCATTTCGTCCTGAATCAATTGCTGCTCGATGTTCAGCGCATCGAGGAACGTGTCCTCCCCGGCCTTGTAGCGCGACTGCGACAGATCGTAAGACGACTGCGCAATCGAACAGGCATCGCGCTGCACAACAATTTGCTGTTCGAAAGAACGCAGCTGCGTCACCGAAATCGCCACCTCGTGCAGGGCCGAATTCAGCACTCGGTTGTACTGCGCGATGGAGCTGTCGAGTTCAGCGTTGCCGGCCTTCAGATCGGAGCGCAAACGCCCCGCATCGAAGATTGGCAGCGACACCGTCGGCGCCACATTCCAGAACTTGCTGACCCCGGCGAACATCGCATCACCGATCAAGGCATGCGAACCCGCCGCCGCCACCAGGTTGATGTTCGGGTAGAAAGTGGTCTTCACCGCCTCGACGTTCCTGGTCTCGGCCTCCACTCGCCAGCGCGCCGCAACGATGTCCGGGCGACGACCGAGCAACTGGGCCGGCAACTGCGCCGGCAATGCCACCACGCTGGCCTGCAGATTCGATGGCCGCTCAAGCGTGTGCGCACGATCGACGCCCTTGCCGATCAGCGCCGACAGTTGCAGGCGGGCGATTTCGATGTCTTCGTTGGCGCCGATCAGGGTCGATTCCGAACGCGCCTTGAGGCTCTGCACTTGCTTGAGCTGCGACAGGTTATCGAGCCCCGAGCCGTAGCGCGAATCCGTCAGCTCCACCAGTTTGCTCAAGCGTTCGAGATCGCGCTGATTGAGCTCCGACACCTGCCAGGCGTACGCCAGTTGGTTGTAAGCCTTGACCACGTTGGTCGCCAGAATCAGCCGCGACGATTGCAGGTCGACTTCCGCGGCTCTCGCGCTGTTGAGTGCCGATTCCCAGGAGGCACGCTGGCCGCCCCAAAGATCGAAGGTGTAGCTGAAATTCACCGCCAGATTGCGTGCGGTGAAGTACTTTTCACCTTCGCCGCTGTAGTCCTCGAAGCGCGACAGCCGACCGCGAGTGACACCCGCCGACGCATCCATTTCCGGGTAACGTTCGGCATCGCGCAGATCGAGAAACGCGTTGGCCTTGGCGACCCGGGCAGCGACTTCCTGCAAGTCCGGGTTGCTGGCATACGCCTCTTCGATCAACGCGCCCAGACGCGGATCACCCAGCGATGTCCACCAGTCCGCACGCGGCCACTGGGCCGGTGGCAACTTGTCTTTCAGGCTGTCGGACGGCGCATCGCCGACCGCCAGCAATTTGCCCTGATGATCGATCCCGGCGTAGTTCACACACCCCGCCGCCAACAGGATGGACGCCGCCAGGGGCGCCAGCATCAAACGTGTAATCGAATACATGTCACGTCCTCACAGGATGGGTTGCGGCACACCGGCCGGCTCGGCTTCGGGTGCGTGGCTCGGTTGCTTGATCGAACTGAGCAGCGTGTACACCGACGGCAGAATGAACAGGGTGAACAAGGTGCCGATCAGCATCCCCACCACAATCACCAGGCCCAGGCCGAAGCGGCTGTTGGCGCCGGCACCGCTGGCGAACAACAGGGGCGCGAGGCCGACCACCATGGCAGCGGTGGTCATCAGGATCGGCCGCAGACGTACTTGCGCGGCGTGCTGGATCGCTTGCACGCGGTCCATGCCTTGCTGGCGCTGCAACTCATTGGCGAACGCGACCATCAGGATCCCGTGCTTACTGATCAGACCGATCAGTGTGATCAGGCCGATCTGGGTGTAGATGTTCATCGAGGTCATGCCCAGCGCCAGCGGCACCAAAGCCCCGCAGATCGACAACGGCACGCTGATCAGAATGATGAACGGGTCGCGGAAGCTCTCGTACTGCACGCTCAACACCAGGTAGATGATCACCAGGGCCAGGCCGAAAGTGAACGCCAGGCTGTTGCCTTCCTGCACGTATTGGCGGGCGTCGGACTGCCAGTCGAAACTGAAGCCGGCCGGGAAGTTTTCCGATTGTTTCTGCAGGAAGCCCACCGCATCACCCAATGTCACGCCCGGCGCCGGAATGGCCTGGAACGTGGCGGAGTTCTGCTGGTTGAACTGGGTCAGGCGATTCGGCTCGACCTTGACGCTGAGGGTGGCCAGCGTCGACAGCGGCACCGGATTGCCCTTCTGATCCTTCACGTAATACAGCTTCAGGGTTTCCGGGGTCAGGCGA
Source organism: Pseudomonas sp. HS6 (assembly GCF_023375815.1). Classification (NCBI taxonomy): domain Bacteria; kingdom Pseudomonadati; phylum Pseudomonadota; class Gammaproteobacteria; order Pseudomonadales; family Pseudomonadaceae; genus Pseudomonas; species Pseudomonas sp. HS6. The sequence continues at coordinate 795,225 of NZ_CP067412.1, forward strand.
TCCGCCGACACCGACTGCGGGATCACGTCGTAGGAGCGACCGTGGAACGAGAACCGGTTGACGTACTTCTCGCCGATCAGGCTGTTGAGCGTCTCGCCGATGTCTTGCATGCGGATGCCCAGGGCGTTGGCCTTGGCGCGGTCGACCTGGATTTCCACCACCGGGTTGTTGAAGTCCAGATCGCTGTCGACCACCGCGAACAGACCACTGGCCTGAGCCGCTTTCTTGAGCTGATCCATCACGTTGTACAGCGCCAGATAATCCTGATCGCTGCGGATCACCATCTGCACCGGCAGACCACCGGTAGAGCCCGGCAGCGGCGGCATCTGGAACACGAAAATGCTCGTGCCTTCGATCTGGTTCACCCGCGCCTGCAAGTCAGGCTGGATGGTGTTGGCATCGCGGCCGCGTTTTTCCCAGTCCACCAGGTTGATGCCGCCGACGCTGTTGGACAGGCCGTCGGAACCGTTCGCCACCCAGTTGCTGTAGCCCTCGGGGATTTCGTTGAAGGTCTTGTACAACTCGTGGGCGTAGGCCTCGAGGTAATTCAGGTTGGCGTGCTGCGGCGCCTTGATCGCGGTCAGCAGGATGTTCTGGTCTTCCAGCGGCGCCAGTTCGGTCTGCGCCGAGCGATAGAGGAACGGCAGGCTGAAGAAGATCACCAGCGCCACGCTCAGACTGATCCAGCGACGTGCCAGCGAACCGCCGAGCAGCGCGCCATAACGACGGGACAGGTACTGGAAGAAACGATCCGCCTTGACCGCCATGAAACCTTCGCTGGTTTTCGCGTCCAGCAGGCGGGTACTCATGATCGGCGACAGGGTCAGAGCGACGATGCCGGAAATCACCACGGCGCCCGCCAGGGTCAGCGCGAACTCCTTGAACAGCGTACCAGTGAGGCCGCCCATCAGACCGATCGGCGCGTACACCGCCGCCAGGGTGAAGGTCATCGCCACCACCGGCCCGGCCACTTCACGCGCACCGATCAGTGCAGCGTCGAACGGCGTCTTGCCCTCTTCGATGTGACGGTGAACGTTTTCCACCACGACGATGGCGTCGTCCACCACCAACCCGATGGCCAGCACCATCGCCAGCAAGGTCAGCAGGTTGAGGCTGAAGCCGAACATCTGCATCAGCATCGCCGCGCCGAGCATCGACAGCGGAATGGTCACCAGCGGAATCAGCACGGTGCGGAACGTACCGAGGCACAGGTAGATCACCAGCACCACGATCACCAGCGCTTCGAGCAGGGTGTAGCTCACCTCGTCGATCGACGACTGAATGAAGTGCGCCACTTCGAACGGGATCTGCACGGTCACGCCTGGTGGCAGCGTTTCCTGGATCTGCGGCAGCAATTCGCGCACGCGTTTGACGATGACCAGCGGGTTGCCGGTCGGAGCGGCGTCCAGACCGAGGAACAGCGCCGGTACGTCACTCATCGCGCCGCTGGTGTCGGTGGAGGCTGCGTTCAGTTCCACCGTGCCGACGTCACGTACACGGATGATGTGGCCGTTGTCGTTGCGCAGCACCATGTCGCGGAAGTCTTCGACGCTGTTCAGGTCAGTGTTGACCCGCAGGTTGCTGACCACGTACAGGCCTTTGACCTGACCCGGCGCTGCCTGGAAGTTGTTGCCTTCGATGGCGGCCGAAACGTCCTGCCCGGTCATGCCGTAACCGGCGAGACGCTGCGGATCGAGCCACAGGCGCATGGACAGTTTCTGCTCGCCCATGATGTTGATCTTGGCCACGCCTTCGATGCCGGCGAACATCGGCTCGACGACACGGGAGATGTAATCCGACATCTCCGGAATGGTCAGGTTGGAACTGGCGAACGCGACGTAGGCCACGCTGGTGAAACCGCCGGAAGTACGTTCAACCACCGGGTCGTAAGCATCTTTCGGCAAGCGATATTTGATCTGGTTGACCTTGGCCATGACCTCGGTCAGCGCCGCGATGGAGTCACTGTTGAGTGCCATGCGGATCGTCACCTGGCTGCGACCCTGGGTCGAGGCCGACGACAGATAGTCGATGCCTTCGACCGAGGCCACGGCCTGGCTGATCGGTTGCGTAACAAAGCCCTGCATCAGTTCCGAAGAGGCGCCGGGATACTGGGTGGTGACCGTGATGGTCGACGTTTCCAGCATCGGGTACTGACGGATCGGCAGGTTCATCAGCGCACGTACCCCGAACAGCAGGATCAGCGTGCTGACCACCACGGCCAGCACCGGGCGGCGAAGAAAGAGGTCGGTGAAATTCATTTTTCCAGCCCACTGAGTTTAAGAGCAATCGTGTCCGGCACGCCTTCCACCGCCACGCCGTCGTGGAGTTTGAGCTGACCGGAAGTCACCACTTGCACACCTTCGATCAAGCCCTTGTCGACCACCGCCCAGCCATCGCGACGCTCGCCGACCTTGATGCTTTCACGCTTGACCTTCTGCACGCCGGCCTCGTCGGTGTAGACCGAGAACACGCTCTCGCCGTAGGCGTTGTAGGTGATCGCGGTTTCCGGAATCAGCAGCTCGGCGGTCTGTGGCAGGGTCACCGAAACCCGTGCATACATGCCGGGGCGCAGGCGTTTTTGCGTGTCGGTGATGACTGCTTGAACGTTGATGGTATGGGACTGGTTGATCTGCGGATCGACCGCAACGATCTTGCCGGCGAAGGTCGCGTCACCCCAGGCATCGACCTTGGCCTGCACGGTCTGGCCCAGTTGCACTTGCGAGCCATCGCGTTCGGCGAGGGTGAAGTTGACGCGCAGCAGGCCCGGATCCGTCAGGGTCGCTACCGCGCTGCCGGCTTGCAGGTACTGGCCAAGGTGCGCCTGGCGAATACCGAGGGTGCCGCCGAACGGCGCACGAATGTGCCGTTGAGCGATCTGCGCCTGCATGCGTTCCATATCGCCCTTGGCCGCGTCGTATTGAGCGCGGGCACTGTCGAAGGCGCGACGGCTTTCGGCGCCGGTCTTGGCCAGTTCCTGAACACGGGCAAACTGCGCCTTGGCCGATTCGTACTCGCCTTTCAGGCGAACCAGTTCACCTTGCTCGGGTGCGTCGTTGAGCTTGAGCAGCACCTGCCCCGCCTTCACTTCATCACCGGACTCGAAATCGATGTCCACCACTTTGCCGCTGACTTCAGCCGAGACCAGCACCTGACGCTGTGCTTCGAGTTTGCCGATGGCTTCGAGGTAGTAGGTGTACGGTTGTTTCTTGACCACGGCCAGACCGACCCGGGTGCTGGGAATCCGTTGCTCGGCCGCAGCCGGTTGGGGCGACCAGAAACGCCAGCCGAGCGCGGCGGACAGCACTACGACCAGAATAATAAACACCAGCGACTTAATAATATTTCGAGCAAGCATATGGCACTCCCTTGACTCTTTACTGCGAGCACAAAAGTTTGAGATTTAAGAAAATAAAGGTGCAACTTAGAACGGGCGCGCTATTGATCCCTGTGAACATTCACTGATAACGCGCCCGTTTTATTTATCCGCTATTACGCCGCGGCCAGTACGTTGGTTTTATCCAGGTAATACTTGCCGATACCGTGCAAGTTCAAAGGCGACAGCGTGAAGTGCTTCGAACCGGTATGAATATCGCGGAAGCAACGCTCCAGGAAGTGCGACTTGTAGACCGCTTTGGAACCGGCCATCGAGTAGAGTTGGTTAACTGCATTGACCGAATTCTCGGTCAGTACCGAAGCTGCCAGACCGACGCGGGCACTGACCGGTTCGCCGATGGTTTCACCACGGCCAATCACCTGATGGATTGCATCTTCCAGCAGCAATTGCGCGGTGTGCACCGAGGAGATGGCGCGGCCGGTCTTCTCGAAGATCACCCCTTCCAGGCCCGGGTCGGTGTTGATCGCACGATCATTGCGGAAGTGATCAACGGCGGCCCGGGCCACGCCCAGTACGGTGGACATCGCTGCCAGGGTGCCGAATTCGTAGTAACCGGTGGCGTAGGCCCGGGAGCTGCGTACTTCGGGGGATTTTTTCAGGGTTTCGACGTCCAGCGAGAACGCCTTGTTGACGATCACGTTGGAGCACTGGAAGTGATGGCTGCCGGTGCCGCGCATGCCCAGGGTGTCCCAGGTCGGCAGGATGGTGCACTGGCTGGCGGGTACGAAGAACATCCGCACTTCCGGGGTGGTGTTGTTTTCGGTGCCTTTGACGGTGGCGGTGCAGACCAGCCAGTCGGCGTGGGCCGAGCCGCTGGCGAAGGCCCACTTGCCGCTCAGCAGGTAGTCGTCGCCCATTGGCAGCGCTTCGCCGCCGGAGTGAATGGCGCCGATCACGAAACCGTCGCAGTGGTTGTAGATCGCTTCGGAAGTGGCTTCCGGCAGGTAGTCCGAGAGGCGCCCCATCGCCACTTGAACCGCCAGCTGCCAGGACAGCGAGGCATCATGCCGGGCAAATTCCAGCACCAGCGCGGAAGTGGTCTGGATATCGACCTGGGAGCCGCCGAACGCTCGGGACACCGACGTACGGCCAAAACCGTCCTTGAAGAAGCGGGACATCACATCCTTGTGCGTCGCATTGGTCTGCTCGCTGTAATCGCGGTGCTGAATAATCAGCGGGTTCAGTGCACGCACCTTCTCGAGCCATTCATTGGATTCGGAGGGAAGGCTGTTCCATTGCATTAGATTTTTCATAACGGCTCCTAGCTATTATTTATTTACGATCAGCAGACGAAAAAACAGACAGAACTTTTTATTGTTGTTAAACCCCGATAAAAATGTACGTCTACAGTCGTACATTTGACAAGCATTATTCTCAGACTTCTTTCAAATCTCAATGAAAGTGCAATCACTGTCCGACAATAATGCAAGGCGCAAGAGGCCAACGTAACTTGCGAACAAGTTACGTTGCTTGAATCTTTTAATTACTTCACGCCGGCACGCCGGTCACTGACCCGCGACAGCGATGCCCAGTCCTGATCGGCCTGACCATGGGCCATGCCGTCCAGCAAGTTATCCTTCAACACGCTGGCAAACGGCAACGGCACTTGAGCGGCCTCCCCGGCCTCCAGCACCAGGCGCACATCCTTGAGGCCCAGCGACAATTTGAAACCGGCCGGCTCGAAGGTCTCATCGGCCATCTGCTTGCCGTAACCCTGATAGACCGGAACGGGGAACAGGGTCGAAGTGATCATGTCGATGAACGCCGCACGACTGATGCCGTAGCCACCGGCCAGGGTCGAGGCTTCGGCCAGCGACTCGATCGCCGAGGCGACCATCAAATTGGCCGACAGTTTGGCGGCGCACGCCACGTCTGCAGCTTCACCGAAGTGCCAGGTCTTGCGGCCCAGCACATCGAACAGCGGCTGCACCCGGGCCAATGCTTCGGCAGGCCCGGAGGCGAGAATATTCAGATTGCCGGCGGCCGCAACATCGACCCGCCCCAGAACCGGCGCGGACACGTAATCGACGCCGCGCGCCTCGTGCAGGGCCGCCAGTTCCTTGGCCAGCGCCACGGACACCGTGGACATGTTGACGTGAACGCTGCCGGCCTGCAGACCTTCCAGCGCCTTGGCGCCGAGGAACACCGAGCGGATCGCCGTGTCATCGCCGAGCATCGAAATCAGCACCTCGGCCTGCGCTGCAAGCACCGGTGTATCGACAGCTTCAGCACCGGCTGTGATCAGTGCTTCAAGCGGTGCCGACGAGCGATTCCACACGCGGACCCGATGCCCGGCCTTCAGCAGGTTCAGCACCATCGGCGCACCCATGGTGCCCAGACCGATAAATCCCAGTTCCATGTCGCGTTCCTCTCTCGATGAGGTCTTCAAATCCGTTTGTACAATGCCCCACGATTGCGATTGTACGTGTACAGGCGTACATTTCAAGTGCCACGTTGATTCATTCTTCGCGGCAAGGGTTTCAAACACACCTTTACCCAAGGCAAGGAGGCTTTATGCAATTCGGGATCTACACCGTTGGCGACGTCACACAGGACCCTACCAACGCCCGTACCCCCAGTGAATCCGAGCGCATCCAGGCCACCCTGCAAATTGCGCAGAAGGCCGAAGACATCGGACTGGACGTGTTCGCCACCGGCGAGCACCACAATCCCCCGTTCATCACCTCCTCTCCCACCACGCTGCTGGCCTACATCGCAGCGAAGACCCAACGCATCATTCTCTCGACGTCCACCACCCTGATCAGCACCAACGATCCGGTGCGGCTGGCCGAAGAATATTCACTGCTGCAAAACCTCTGCGGCGGACGCATGGACCTGATGCTCGGCCGTGGCAACACCGCGCCGGTCTATCCATGGTTCGGCAAGAGCATCGCCGACGCCCTGCCCTTGGCGATGGAAAACTATAGTCTGCTGCACCGGCTCTGGCGCGAGGAAGACATCAACTGGAGCGGGCGCTTTCGCACACCGCTGAACCACTTCACCTCGATCCCGCGACCGCTGGACGACCTGCCGCCCTTTGTCTGGCATGGCTCGATCCGCACCCCGGAAATCGCCGAACAGGCGGCCTATTACGGCGACGGCTTTTTCGCCAGCCACATCCTCTGGCCTCGGGAACACTTCATGGCGTTGGTCGAGTTTTACCGCGAACGGTTTGCCCACTATGGCCATGGCACGCCGGAGCAGGCGATCGTCGGTCTCGGCGGGCACATCTTCATGCGCCGCAACTCCCAGGATGCGCGCCGGGAGTTCCGCCCTTACTTCGACAACGCGCCGGTTTACGGTCACGGTCCATCCCTGGAAGAGTTCATGGAAATGACCCCGCTGGCCGTCGGCAGCCCTCAGGAAATCATCGACAAAACTCTGACCTTCCGCGAGCACTTCGGCGACTATCAGCGCCAGTTGTTCCTGTTCGACCACGGCGGTATTCCGCTGAAGACCGTACTGGAACAACTCGACATGTTCGGCAAGGAAGTGTTGCCGGTGCTGCGTGAAGAAACCCGCAAACGCCGCTCGCCACTGGCGGCCGAGGCGCCGACTCACGCTAATCGCCTGGCTCGCTTGCAATCCCTGCAACCCTCGCCCGCCGAACCACATCCGGGCGTCAAAAGCCCGCAACATGACCGTGTGACCGGCCACTGAGACAGTGGGAGCATCCATGCTCCCACATTGATCTCGTAACGGTCAGGCAGCGCCTTTCAACAGGCGCTGCGCATCCATCGAAACCACCACATCATCGTTGATCAACCGCGCCAGATACTGACCGTAACCGGTCTTGCTCATGCTGCCCGCATGCACCAGCAATTGCGCGTCATCGATCCAGCCCTTGTTGTAAGCGATCTCTTCGAGGCAGGCGATTTTCAGGCCCTGACGCTTCTCGATCGCCTGCACGAAATTACCGGCTTCCATCAACGCATCGTGGGTGCCGGTGTCCAGCCAGGCCATGCCACGGCCCATCACCGACACGTTCAATTTGCCGCGTTGCAGGTAGACGTTGTTGACGTCGGTAATCTCCAGTTCACCGCGCGGCGACGGCTTGATGTCGGCGGCAATCTGCAGCACTTCGTTGTCGTAGAAATACAGGCCGGTGACCGCGTAGTTGGACTTCGGATCACTCGGTTTTTCGCAGATGCTCAGGGCCTTGCCGGCGGCATCGAACTCGACCACACCGAAGCGCTCGGGATCGGCTACGTAATAGCCAAACACCGTAGCACCTTCGTCGCGAGTGGCGGCTTGCAGCAAGGTTTCACCGAAACCGGCGCCGTAGAAAATGTTGTCGCCGAGTACCAGGCAAACGTTGTCTTCACCGACGAATTCGCGACCGATGATGAACGCCTGAGCGAGGCCGTCCGGGCTCGGTTGCACCGCGTAACTCAGGCTCAGGCCCAACTGGCTGCCGTCGCCGAACATGCGCTGGAAGCCCGGCAAATCTTCCGGGGTGGAAATGATCAGGATCTCGCGGATTTCCGCCAGCATCAGCACTGACAGCGGGTAATAAATCATCGGTTTGTCATACACCGGCAGCGACTGTTTCGAAACGCCTAGGGTGATCGGGTGCAGACGCGAACCGGCGCCGCCCGCCAGCAGAATTCCTTTGTACTTGGCCATGCTTTTTTCCTTTCAAGCAGAGAGATTTGAATGACTGAATGTTCAGGCCGCGAGGGCTTCGTTACGTTGCTCGCCGAGACGCTCCAGCGCGTAAGCACCGGACATCACCCGCACCCACCAGGCGCGGTTATCCAGATACCAGTCGACGGTTTTCTTCATGCCGCTTTCGAAGGTTTCCTGCGGCGTCCAGCCCAGCGTCGCGTGGATTTTTCCGGCATCGACGGCGTAGCGTTTGTCGTGGCCCGGACGATCCTTGACGAAGGTGATGAGGTCGCGGAAGTGCGCAACACCCACCGGCTTTTCCGCTCCGCGTGCTTCAAGCAAGTCGCACAAGGTTTGCACCACTTCCAGGTTGGTCTTCTCGTTGTGGCCGCCGATGTTGTAGGTCTGCCCGACCTCACCGCGCGTGACCACCGCATACAGGGCGCGGGCGTGATCCTCGACAAACAGCCAGTCGCGGATCTGCGCGCCATCGCCGTACACCGGCAACGGCTTGCCTTGCAGCGCATTGAGAATGACGTGAGGAATCAGTTTTTCCGGGAAATGATAAGGCCCGTAATTGTTCGAGCAATTGCTCATCACCACCGGCAAGCCATACGTGCGATGCCAGGCGCGAACAAGATGATCGGAACCGGCCTTGGTCGCCGAATACGGCGAGCTTGGTGCATACGGCGTACGCTCGGTGAACGCCGGATCTTCGGGTTCCAGGTCGCCATACACTTCATCGGTGGAAATGTGATGGAAACGGAACGCCGCCTGACGCGCCGCGTCCAGCCGGTTCCAGTAACCGCGCGCCGCTTCGAGCATCGTGTAAGTGCCGACGATGTTGGTTTCGATGAAGGCTTGCGGGCCATCGATCGAGCGGTCCACGTGGGACTCGGCGGCCAGGTGCATCACCGCATCCGGTTGCAGTCGCGCGAACAGTTCGTCCAGCGCCGACTTGTCACAAATGTCCACCTGGCAGAATCGATAACGTGGCGAGTCGGACACGTCGGCCAGCGACTCGAGATTGCCGGCGTAGGTCAGCTTGTCGACGTTGATCACTTCACATTCGGTCTCTTCAATCAGAAACCGCACCACGGCCGAGCCAATGAAGCCCGCGCCCCCTGTCACTAAAATTTTCATCAGCGCCTCCCCTGGCAAAATGATGATTTACAGTCCTTCGATGCAGCCCGCGTTTGTGTGCGGGTCAGTTCAACAAGGCCACCCAGTATTGCGACAGCCCTTGCTCAAGAATCAGCAGCGTCTGAATGCAGACGAAGCTTTCATCGGTGGTCGCCGAGGTCGCGTTGAGCGGGCCGAAACCACCGTCCTGCTTCTGATGGGAAGCGATCCAGTCTTTCGATTCCTGTAAATACGTCGGTTGCGCGTCGAGCAGAAACATTGCCGCGATGGCCATGTAAGTCCCCACCAGGCTGACCGCTTTGCCCGGCCGGTAGTGGAACGAGCCGTTGGCCAGTTGCAGCTTTTGCAGCCAGGCGACGGTCTGTTCGGCATCGACGATGCGTCGGTTGAGAATGAACAGCGTCGACACCACGCGGTACACCGAAAAAGCGTCCGGCGGATACCCGGGCTTGTTGGCGAAACCGCCGTCGGCCGAGCGGCAGCGCAGGGCAAACGCCATCACGCCCTGCTCGTCCGGCGCCTTGGCTTCCAGCGCATGCAGCGACAACACCGCCAGGTTGGTGTGCCAGATGTCCGAACCGAAACCCGGCACATCACCGAACCCGCCATCGGGGTTCTGGCACGCTTGCAGGTAACGCACGCAACCGCCGATATCGTTCGGCAAGGCGCCCAGTACTCGCAGCGACAACACCGCGCAGTAGGTCGCGAACACATCGCTCAAGTGCCCCGGCTGCTCGGCAAACCCGCCGTCGGTGTTTTGCGAGGCCCTGATGCAATCAATCAGGCTGGCCTTGTTTTCGATTTGCAGGCCAAGAGCGTGCAAGTCCGAAATCACGTGCAACCCGGAAAACACCTGCCAGGTCTTGTCGGCACGGAAACCCAGCGGCGCGGTTTCAGCGGTCAGCCCGTAAGGCGTTTCGTTCGACGCCCGGGCCTTGGCCAGCCACGCCAGATAACGCTGCAAATCGACATTGATGGTCGGCACGCCATTCGGGTGAATGCGCTGGACGTCGCCACCGCCATCGATCACTTGCAGCTCACGGTTTACCAGCATCGCATCGTCATGATGAGCAACGGCAGGGGCCGGCTCGATGGCCTGCAAGGCGTGGGCGGCAGCGAGCTGGGTCTTCAGGCTCTTCAGGTGCAGCGGCAGGTACGTCAGGTTGCCGATGCTGAAAATCCCCGGCTGACGCGGCGGCGCCCAGAACTGCCGAATGAACGGCACGGTCGGGTCATCGGGCGTCGACCAGAAGTAGCCCTTGCCCATGAACAGTCCGCCATTGCGGGCGTCGTGAAACTCCAGCAAGGCTGCCGTCACCGAAGTCCGGTCAGCTTCGCTCGCGCCAGACGGCAAGGCCTGGATGGCTTGCAACAGCAGCGCCACGTCGTAGGCGGTCTTGATCGGGAATGGCGACTCGTGGTTCTTGTACGAGGTGTGCCAGTCGCAACGCACTTTGCCGTTGATCCCGATTCGGTCCCAGTAACCGCCGTAGGCTGGATCGCGGAACAACGCCAGGGTTTGCAGCAGGAACGAACGGGCCAGGTTCGACAGCGCGTTGTCGTCCCGCACATCGGCCAGACGCGCCAGCACCAGGCTGACCTGAGCGCGCACGGCGCAGCGGGTCAGCGTGACATCGACACAGGATGCACTGTCACTGCCGGCCACGCGGCCGATCAGGTTTTCTGCGTGAATCTGCAAGTGCCCGACCAGCCCCAGACCCAACGGCTCGTTGCCGATGCGCGCCAGCAAGGCCGTGGCGCTGATGTCGAGATCGATCGAGGTGGCCAGTTCCAGAGGCGTCGACCAGTCGCTGCTGTACAGGCCGGCAACCGTGGAACGGGCGTAAAGCGCTTCGACCCTTTCCAGCATGCCGTGGATCACGGCGTCGTTCGCCGCGTCCTGCGGCACTCGACGCTGATAGGCAATCAGTGCAGCCAATGCGTCCAGTTGCAGCGCCAGCGTTCGGCAACGTCCCGAACCGTGCGGCGTCCAATAGCGGTCGGCGAGCTCGTGAAAACCGGCGTTCGGCGCATCGTACAAACGCATCAGCCCGTCGTGGGCAAAACGCAGTTGAACATCGTCACCGTGGTCAGCCTGGTAGAGCGTGACCGCGACCTGATCCTGCAACTGCTTGTCAGTGGAAATCGCGACTTCGCCACTGGCATCGGTGACAGCAAAAAAACCGCCGTACTCAATGTCCTTGAGGCCTTGATCAAATACAAACTGCGGATGCAGCGGCATGGTAAATCCCTCTTCCTTGAGGTTAGGCAGCTTTGCTTGCGGTCAGCGACACAACGCTGCCCTGGCACAACTCGATGATGCGCATTGCTGCGCGGGCAGCACCTTCGCCGTCCGGTGCAGCCACTTGTTGATGAGGGGCGAAGTAAGCCGATACCCGCGTGTCCTTATCCAGCTCACCCTGAACCAGTTCAACGATACGGTCGCGTTCAAATCCGATGTGTGTCGGGAAACCGAGCAGCTCCAGACGACGCAGGGCTTCCAGTTCGTGGTACTCGGACTTGGAGGACAACAGGAACAGGGTCGGAATGTTCATCGCTGCAATTTCCGTTACGGTGATCCAGCCTGGGGCCGAAATCAGCAGACTGGCTTCACGCAGCAGTCCCATCCAGTCCGGGTAATACGGCACACAAATCACACCGTCCTGATCCTCGATATCCTTGCGACCCAGCAACACCATCTTCAGATCCGGATTGCGTTCGCGCAGGACTCGGAAACTGTCCAGATAAGCAGCGAGCAGTCCGTCCTTGTTCTCCGCGAACATGGTCGTGCCGCTGATAGAGGCGACAATGAACGGCGAATCACCCAGTTTCAGTTGCTCGCGTACGTTCAGCCCGCTCTGCACGGTGATGTCACGGATCATCGGCCCTACAAAGTGCGCCTTGCCGCTGACCAGCGCGTCGGCTACCGGAGTGCCTTGGTCGAGTGAGGCGATAAAGGGTTTGTCTGTCAGTACCAACTTCGCCTCGTTGATCATCCAGCTGAACTGACTGTGCAACGCCGTTCGGGCCCGGGACATTTCCAGAGCATTCACCTCGAAACCGCCTTCTGCCAAATCGTGATCCTGCAATTGGCAAAGTGTGAAGTCATAACGCTCGGTCACGAACACCAGCGGTGTGCCTGTGAAAATCGCGGCAAGACAGGCTGCCATGTTGTAGTCAGATACCAGCACGCTCGGTTTGTATTCCGCAATCAAGGCCAGATAAGACAGGATTCGCTCACCGGACAAAAAGGTAGTTGCGATATAACTTCCAATATAAGTCGCCCAATCCAGCTGTTTCGACAAGTTGCTCTTTTTCGAGTAGTCGACCAGCCGTCCGGCGATATCGACAACCTCAACTCCGGACTTTTCGAACAACGGTGTAAACGTTGGCTGCAAAGAAGCCAGCGCCACGGTCAATGGCATATCCGGGCGTTGCTTCTTGATCGCCTGAGCGATGGACAGCACGCGCATATTGTGGCCGGAACCGGTTGGGTTAGGGGCAAATAAAATCATTCTTGAATCTCCATTAGTTGAACAACGCCATGAACCACAGTGTTTTCCAATACATCCCTTATTACCACCGAGTACGGTTTGATAACTGCACCGTCACCAATATTCAGTGGACCTACCAAGATGGCGCCCTCGCCAATAACGCAACGACTTCCAATGCGCACAGGTGCCTCCTCCCAAGGCAGTGAGCGGAAAGAATGATCATGGGTGGAGGCAACGATCGTGACCCCCTCGGACAACTCGCTGAAGGCCCCGACGGATACGCCGCCGGCAGCCTCGATAACCACACCCGCCGCCAGTCGGACGCCAGTGCCCAGTTCAATGCCGCCCAATTGCGACATGCCGCCCTGACGGTTGCTGCGCCCGATCAAAATGCAGTCTCGGGCGATTTCAACCGACGCTCCGCCGCGCAATTCGGCATCGATCAAGGTTTCGTTGCTGATGTCCCAGGTCGCGGTATCGGGGTTCAACGCCTTGAGGCGAGGCACCGACTGCGTGGACCGATCGAGCATCGACGGCAAGCCCTGGCGGGCCCGGTCCCGGACTTTGGCCAGCACCGGCGCCGGGCTCGGCAGGCCGTCTTCGACCACGGTGCGCTGGGCAATGACTCGGGCCGGGCGGCCGACCACGATGGCATCGGCCGGCACATCGGTAGTCACCAACGCTCCGGCTGCGACCACCGCTCCCGCACCGATGGAAACGCCGGCGGCCACGGTGGCCTTGGCGCCCAGCCAGACGTTTTCGGCAATTCGAACCGGTGACTGCGCCGTTCCCAGGCATCGTGCGCCGGTAGCAAACATGCTGGACGCGCCAACAGAAGTGAACTGCAAATCACACTTGAATCCGATGAAACAATCATCGGCGACCTGAACGTTTTGCAGGCGGCTACCAGCACGAATCCAGACATGCCGGCCCAACTCACTCGCATCATTCACGGTCGTCGAAACTTCAACTACATTTATGTCGTCCACAATAAAGCCTCATTCCATTGATGCCGGGCACATAAAAATCCGAAAAGCGTGCGTATCCCGCAGATATAACTCCGCCGATGCACAAATAATAATTAACTGTTTATTTAAGGCTTCTATTCAAAGCACGCCTGACATTGCGTCTGCGCAACTTGTCAACTGACCGGTTCATTCAACTGTCGTTATTCATTAACGACAGGTTCACGCTTGCGCCAAAGGCCAAGTCAGTTTTATGTGAAGAAAAGCCGATTCAAGTCTGTCCGTGACTCTGGTGTAGCTCCATTAGGGTGGGATTGTCCTTTAGTACGAATGTTATAGTACAGACGATTTTGTTTTGCAATAGGTGTCCGAATGGTTATCTCGTTTTGGTCTAAAAATTTATTGAACTTTTATGGTGCTCGCTTGTATTAAAACCGTCATATATGCACGGGATTGGTGCAAACGCCCAGTTCGCGGAGGATCTCCTCCAGCGCTAACGGGCATCTGGAAGTCGACCCCAGACATTCCGAGCACGTAAACCAGCGCTAGGGTGGCGACTCAAACTGCCCTTGGCCTGGAGCCGTCATGCCTGCACCTATCACCGTTCTGCGCGATACCCACCCGCTGCCAGTACTCGACGCCTGCAAATGGGAGAAGCTCGAGGGCGACCCGCACACCGTCAACCTAAACGCCTACACCAGCGAAGACGGCAGCAAGATCATGGGCACCTGGATCTGCACGCCAGGCAAGTGGCGGGTAGATTACGTGAAATGGGAGTACTGCCATTTCCAGGAGGGCTACTGCGTGATCACCCCGGATGGCATGGAGCCGATTCACCTGCGCGCCGGCGATATCTTCGTGGTCGAGCCGGGCATGAAAGGCACCTGGGAAGTGGTCGAGACCGTGCGCAAATATTTCGTGTTCGCCTGATACAAAAAAGCCGGGAAACCACCCGACGTGATTTCCCGGCAACACCTACTGCATCTGAATGGCAGACCTGTGGCAAGCACAGGCCTGACGACGATTACTGCGGCTTGCGATAGCTGTTGATGATCGCCGAGAAGTCCTTGCCACCTTCCCCGCGCAGGCTCATCGCCTGATACAACTGCTGCGCCACCGCGCCCAGCACCACTGGCTGATGGGCCTGACGCGCCGCCTCGGTGGCCAGCCCGAGATCCTTGAGCATCAGCTCGGCGCCAAAGCCACCGGTGTAACCGCGCGAAGCCGGCGCCGTTTCGACGATGCCCGGCCAAGGGTTGTACATTTCCGAACTCCAGCAACGCCCGGTCGAGCTGTTGATGATCTCGGCGAGCACACCGGTATCGATTCCCAACGCGTCGCCCAAGGCCATCGCCTCACTGACGCCGACCATCGAAATGGCGAGCAACAGGTTGTTGCAGATCTTGGCGATCTGCCCGGTGCCGACCTCACCGCAATGCACGATGTTGCGGCCCATTTGCGCCAGCACCGGTTGCAGGCTGGCGAACAGTTCAGGGGTGGCACCGACCATGAACGTCAGTGTGCCTGCGGTTGCGCCGCCGGTGCCGCCGGACACCGGCGCATCGGCCATGGCCACGCCTTGTTTGGCAGCGGCCACCGCCACGTCGCGTGCAGTCTGCGGATCAATGGTGCTGCAATCCACCGCCGGCACGCCTTTGCCGATGCCGGCCAGCACACCATCCTCACCGAGCCAGACGCTGCGTACATGCACTGCGGCCGGCAACATGGTGATCACCAGTTCCGCATCCTCTGCGGCTTCGCGAGCCGAGGAGCGGATAGTGCCGCCCAACTGCTCCAGTTCCGCCAGCACGGTTTTGTTCAGGTCCACCAGGTTCAGCGAATGCCCGGCCTTGATCAGGTTGCGCGCCATCGGCGCGCCCATGTTGCCCAGACCGATAAATGCGATTTTCATGGCCATTCCTCAGCGCAGGTTAATGGTGGTGTTCACGCCGTCGTTGACGCTGTCGTCATCGAACCAGCGCGCCGTGACCGTTTTGGTCTGGGTGTAGAACTGCACCACTTGCTTGCCGTACGGGCCGAGGTCGCCGAGTTTCGAACCGCGCGAACCGGTGAAGCTGAAGAACGGCACCGGCACCGGAATCGGGATGTTGATGCCGACCTGACCGACGTCGATTTCAGTCTGGAATTTACGCGCCGCCGCGCCGCTCTGGGTGAACAGGCCCGTGCCGTTGCCGAACGGGTTGGCGTTGACCAGCGCAATGGCCTGATCGAGGGTGTCGACTTCCAGCACCACCAGTACCGGGCCGAAGATTTCCTGGGTGTAGATCTGCATGTCGGTGGTCACCCCGGAGAACAGGGTCGGGCCGACGAAGTTGCCCTTCTCGTAACCCGGCACGCTGATGTCGCGACCGTCCAGCTCGAGTTTCGCGCCTTCCTTGATACCGCTTTCGATCAGATCGAGAATCCGCGCCTTGGCCTTTTTCGAAATGACCGGACCGACATCGGTGCCCGGCTCGCTGCCCGCGTTGACCTTGAGTTTCTGCGCCAGCGCTTTCAGATCCGGCAGCCACTGCTTGGCCGCGCCCACCAGCACCACCACAGACGTGGCCATGCAACGCTGACCGGCCGCACCGAAACCGGCACCGACCAGCGCATTGAGCGCTTGCTCGCGATTGGCGTCCGGCAGCACCACGGCGTGGTTTTTCGCGCCCATCATCGATTGCACACGCTTGCCGTGTTTACCGGCCAGGTCATACACGTGGGTGCCGACCGCAGTCGAACCAACGAAGGAAATCGCCTTGATGTCCTTGTGGGTACACAGTCCATCGACCACGTCCTTGCCGCCGTGCACGACGTTGAGCACACCCGCCGGAACGCCGGCCTCGATCGCCAGCTCCACCAGCAGCATGGTGGAAAGCGGGTCCTGTTCGGACGGTTTGAGCACGAAGGTGTTGCCGCAGGCGATGGCCATCGGGAACATCCACAGTGGAATCATCGCCGGGAAGTTGAACGGCGTAATGCCCGCACAAACACCGATCGGTTGACGCAGGGTGTAAGTGTCGACGCCACCTGCAACGTTTTCGGCGAACTCGCCCATTTGCAGGCTGCCGATGGAGCACGCGTGCTCGACCACTTCCAGACCGCGGAAAATATCGCCCTCGGCGTCGGCAATAGTCTTGCCTTGCTCGGCACTCAGCACCACGGCGATACGTTTGGAGTGCTCACGGATCAGCGCTTGCAGCTTGAGCATGATGCGCATGCGTGCGCCGATCGGGGTCAGCTTCCAGGTCTGGAAGGCGCGCTGGGCGGCACTGACGGCAGCGTCGACTTCAGCAGCGGTGGCAAACGGGACTTTGGCCAGCACCTGCTGGGTCGCCGGGTTGACGATATCGTGCCACTCGGTGGTCTGCGACTCGACCCACTCGCCGTCGATCAGCAGCTTGACCTTCTGGATCGTGGTTTCGTTGGGCGTAAGCGATGCGTTCATGCTGGTCTCCAGAACTTGTTTTTATCTTAGGAGCCAAGGCGAAGGGTTCGCCTTGAGATGAGGCGTGTGTCACGAATTGGTTGTCGGACTGTTTTTGGAGTATAGATGTGCAAACTTCTAATAAGAACGCACATAAAAGCCCGTCCATCATGCAAAAAAACATCACGTCTTTAGGCTCGTTGAACTGGGACGACCTCAAGTTTTTCCTCGAAGTCGCCCGTACCCGCAAGGCCAGCATTGCGGCCAAACGCCTGGCGGTGGACTACACCACCGTGTCGCGGCGCATCAGTTCGCTGGAAGCGGCGCTCGGCACTTTGCTGTTCGAAAAGTCGCGCACCAGCGGTTTCGTGCTGACCGCCGAAGGCCAGCGTCTGCTGAGCTACGCCGAGTCGATCGAAAGCACACTGCACATGGCCTGCGAGCAGGTGTCCGGCTCCGGCGTCGCGCTGTCCGGGCATGTGCGGATGGGCTGCACCGAGGGTTTCGGCAGCTTCTTCATCACGCCGCAATTGAGCCACTTCGTCGACGCCTACCCGGCAATTTCGGTGGACATCCTGCCGCTGCCGCATTTCATCAGCCTGTCCAAACGCGAGGCCGACATCGTCATCGCCCTCGAACGCCCGGAACACGGGCCGTACGTGTGCTGCAAACTCTGCGACTACCGCTTGCAGCTTTACGCAACCCAGGAATATCTCGACAAACACCCGCCGATCCGCCGCCCCGCCGACCTGGGCAAGCATCAATTCATCAGTTATGTGGATGATCTGGCGTTCAGCTCGGAGCTGCTGTATCTGGCGAACGTGGTGCCCGGCGCCAGCGCCAATTTGCGCAGCACCAGCGTGATTGCACAGTTTGTGGCAGCGCAGCAGGGGCGCTCATTGGCGATTCTGCCGTGCTTCCTCGCGGCGCAGGATCCACGCCTGTTACCAGTGCTGCCGGAGGAAATCGACATCACCCGGCAGTTCTGGATGTACTGCCGGGAGGACTTGAGGAAGCTCAAGCGGATCACCCTGTTGTGGGATTACATCCGTGAGGTGACCGAGCGCAATCAGGCGCTGTTGATGGGGCAGACCCGGCAGATGCAGTTCGCCGATTAATCGGCGCTGACCACGATCGATACCCGGCGATTTTCGGTGCGGCCGGCGACGGTGTCGTTGGAGGCCACCGGCTCGCGGCTGCCGAGGCCTTGCAACTGAATGTTCTCTTCCTTCATGCCGACCGTGGTCAGGACTTTACCGACGCTTTTCGCTCGGCGCAGCGACAGCTGCTGGTTGTAGCTTTCCTTGCCCGAGGCGTCGGTGTGGCCATCCACCCGCACCCGCTCGATGCCGACACCGAGCAGCGCCTTGCCGATACGCTCGACAATTTCAGTACTTTGCTTGTTCAGACTCTCGACGTCGCTGCCAAACAGCACTTTGCCCGATAGACCGAACTCCCAGCCGTCGTCGGTCAGTTCGAAGCCTTGCTGCTTGAGCACGGCAATCTGTGCCGGAGTCAGGCCTTTTTGCGGGGCGGTCTGGCATCCGGTCAGGGCCAACATGGCCATCAACATCAGTGTGGAAAACAATCGAACGGAAAGTGAGAACACGGGCATCAGCTCCTGGTTTGAACGGGATCGACCGGGTGCTCCGACCCGGCCGTGAATTGGGCGCCACGCGACAGACGCTTGGCTTGATACATGGCGGCGTCGGCCGCATCAAGTAAAGCGCCGGGCGTGGCACCATGATCGGGGTAAACCGCAATGCCGATACTGAGCGAAGTCACCACACTGGTGTCGCCCGGCAGTGCAATCGGGGTGTCCATGCTGGCGAGAATCTTGTCGGCAATGCGCTCGGCGTCTTCGGTCTTGTGCAACGGTGTCAGCAAAACAGCAAACTCATCGCCGCCCAGGCGCGCCACCAGATCCTCTTCGCGCAACTGCGCCCGCACCCGATTCGCCACCGCCACCAGCACCGCATCGCCGGCGGCATGACCGAAGTTGTCGTTAATCCCCTTGAAACGGTCACTGTCGAGAAACAGCACCGCCACACGCTCGTTGAGTTTGTTGGCGCTGCGTAACGCACGGATCAGGCGGCCTTCAAAAAAGGCCCGATTGGGCAAACCTGTGAGGCTGTCATGAGTGGCCTGGTGGGCGAGGGTTTCGTTCTCGCTTTGCAGGTGGGTCTGCCAGGACTCCAGCTCATCGAGCAGGGCATTGAAGTCGTTACCGAGATTGTCGAGTTCGGCGATCTTCGCCGGCGGTACGCGACGATCCAGTGCGCGCTCGCTGCGTGCGGCGTGGGCCACTCCCGCCAGACTGTGCAGCGGGCCGATAATCACGCGTAACTGCCGACGTGCCAGATAGAACGCCACCCAGGCGCTGATCGCGGTGCAGAGTATGATGCCGGCCAGACCGCTCAACAGAAAACGCATCAAGCTGCCGCCGTGACCGATCAACAGGATCCGGCCGATCTCACGATCCTGATGCAGGATCGGCAGGCTGATCGGTTTTTCCAGAATCACTCGAGTTATCTGCATTTCCAGCCCGGAAAACAAGCCGTTTTCCGGACGCTGCCAGCGCGCGATCAACTGACCCTGGCTGTCCAGCACCTGAGCGTCCGCCACTTCTTCGGTCGAGGCAATCAACGCCAGTGCCTCCGTCGCGGCAGGCTTGTCGTTGAATACCACCGCCGCTTCCACGGTGTAACTGATTGAACGAGCGATCAGGTGCAGATTGTGATCGGCATAGACCCGCAGCGCCAACACGCCGAGCAGGGTCAGGGACACACTGGCCATCGCCACGGCGACCAGCGCAACGATCAAGTACCCGCGACCGATGACCGAGCCCAGGGTCGGTCGCCCTGTGGATTTGTTGCGTCTCATGGGACCGCCGGCTTGCGGCGAGACAGCTGCAGCACGCTTGGGTGAATGCGTACGCCGCTGCGGGCGACGGAGTCGAGATTGACCTCGAAAGATACCTGCTCATCGCCGACCCGCAGGCAGAACAGGCTGCCAACCGTGCACTGATCCCCGCCCTCGCTGATGCTCAGCACCGGGTGACCGATCAGTGACGCAAACAGCCGACTGCGCTCATCGGCGGTGAGTTTACCGATGTACACGGCATCGCACTCGCTGACAATGGAAGGGTTATCGGCCAGCAGGCGACGCACGGTGACAGGTCGGCCCGTGGCCTGGGTCGTGCCTTTCACTAGATCATCGGTGTATTCGGTCGGGCCGACGATGCACAGGCGCAATTGTGCAGGCTCGACCGGCCAACGGGCATAACTGAGAATACCGAGGACCACCTGAGTGACGGATTTAGCCCGTTGTTCGGCCATACCGACCGGTGTTTGCGGCTGGGCAGCAACTACACCTGTGAGCATACAGAGCAGAACGGCAAGCAACGCTCGCTTGCTGCCAACTACGCGCTCTGTCGCCCAGACAGCCAGCTTCATGCAGGGATTCTCTTGGATCGTTACGGAATGATGCCGCAACGATAGCACAGCGTTGGAACGCCAGCGATACAGCACTCTCTGACCGGCTGGTCAGTTAACGCCAGCAAGCGCCGGCATTTTTATCCACGCCCCCCCTCCTCCAGTTCCAACATCAGACCGCTCAAGCGCTTGACCTTGCGCTGCACCGCTTCCTCAAACACCCCGGCTCGCGGTTCGATCAAGGTGAACCAATGCTTGGCTCGGGTAATGCCGGTGTAGATCAGCTCTTTGGTCAACACCGGATTCAAGGCGTCCGGGAGGATCAGCGCGGTATGGGCAAACTCCGAGCCTTGCGACTTGTGCACGGTCATCGCGTAGACGGTTTCAACATCATTGAGCCGGCTCGGCAACACGAACCGCACCCCGCCGCGTCCGTCGTTACGCGGGAACGCCACCCGAAGGACCGGTTCACCGGCGTTCGGCCCATCTCGCTCGGGCAATTTGAGGGCGATGCCGATATCACCGTTCATCAGCCCCAGGCCGTAGTCATTGCGAGTCATCAGGACCGGGCGACCTTCATACCATTGCTGGTCGCTGTCGATCATCCGCGCCTTGAGCAGCGCGTCGGTGATGCGTTGGTTCAGCCCCTCGACACCCCACGGCCCTTTACGTACCGCGCACAGGAGCTGGAAGGTATCGAACGCCTGCAAGACCTCACGCGCCCAATCGAGCCAACCTGGATGCTCAAGGGGAGCTCCGCCGGCTGGACGCTGATTGCGCAGAACGCTCAAGTAATGCCGATACCCGTGGGGACCATCGCCGTGCCCTTCCAGAACGAGTCGCTCCAGTGCGTGGTCCTGCTCTCCGTTGAGCGCCAGTGAATACACGTCGTCATGGCTTCGCGCAGTCAACAGCTGGCGAGCCTCATCCGGCAATTGCTGATTCACCCGTCGCGCAAGCTGGCCGATACCACTGCCCTCGCCGAAACGCCGTGAGTGACGCAGCATCACCACTTGCTGCGCCAACGGGTGCGTACCGTCGCTGTCCTCGTGCAAACCGCTGTCTTGCAAGGACTCGCCGCTCACGGACTCCAGCCACTGGCGGGTCTGCGGGCTGTACCAACCCGCCTCGGCGTCGCGGCACAGATCCCCCAGCACCGCACCGGCCTCGACGGAGGCCAACTGATCCTTGTCTCCCAGCAACACCAGACGAGCGTGTGACGGCAACGCATCAAGCAGGTTGGCCATCATTTCCAGGTCGATCATGGATGCTTCATCGACCACCAACACATCCAGCGGCAAACGGTTACCGGCATGGTGACGGAAGTGTCGTGTACCGGGACGGCTGCCGAGCAAGCGGTGAACTGTGGTGACCTCGGAAGGGATTTTTTCCCGAACGGCATCGGCGACTTTCAGCGATTGCACTTGCTGGCTGATGGACTCGGTCAACCGCGCAGCCGCTTTACCCGTGGGGGCCGCCAGGCGAATGCGCAGAGGCTGACCGGCCTCGACCGCCGGGGCCTGAAGCAACGCCAGCAGACGTACCACCGTGGTGGTCTTGCCGGTGCCTGGCCCGCCCGTGACGATGCTGAAGGCACCTCGGGTCGCCAACGCGCAAGCGAGTTTCTGCCAGTCGATCGCACCGGTTTGCTTTGCCGATCCGAACAACTCGTCCAGACGTTGCGACAGGTCGCCCGGCGTCGGTTCATGCTCCGCCAAGCGCTGACGCAGAGCAGTGTCGATGCGTCGCTCATAGGCCCAGTACCGCCGCAAGTACAGGCGTTTACCGGACAGCACCAGAGGGCATTGCCGTGCAGACTCATTGTCGTCGGCAGCCAGCGCCACCAGCGAGCTGCCGGCCAACACCTTGCACCAGTGCGCCCCCTCAAGCGATTCCAGCAATTGCGATGGCAGTAACAACACACCCGATTGCACATCTCCCTCCGGTGGCAGGGACAGGGCGAAGTCCGGGGCCTTGAGGGTTTCGAACAAATCCAGGCACACATGGCCGTGGCCGAGTTGATGACTGGTCAATGCGGCAGCAAGCAATACCAGCGGATCGACGTCAGGTGCCAATTCGTAAAGAAATGCCACGAATGCCTTGTCCAGAGCCCGCAGCCATCCACGCTCAACCCATAGGTTAAGTAACTGCAACAGGTCATAGGCTCGCGTCAGGGGTGTGAGCTGCGCGAGGCCGTCGGCATCCAGCGAAACCGGCGAAAAATCCGCGAAGGTGCGGCTCATAGCAATTCTCCCTGTTCCCACACGGGCTCGGCTTTCGGTTCCGGTTTGCCCTGGAACATCCGGTCCAGACGCTCGATCAGTTCTCGCGGCGGCCGAACGAAATACACACCACCGCTGTCCGCCCGTGTTCCGCGCAGGAACAGATACAGCGCACCGCCAACATGCTGGTCGTAATCGTAATCGGCGAGGCGGGCTTTGAGCTGACGATGCAGTGCCAGCAGGTACAACACGTATTGCAGGTCGTAGCGGTTTTCCAGAATCGACTGCTCCATGGCCTGTTCGGTGTAGGCGGCATCATCGACGCCCAGCCAATTGGATTTGTAGTCCGCCACGTAGTATCGACCGGCATGTTCAAAAGTCAGGTCGATGAAGCCTTTGAACATGCCGTTGAGCTGCACCGCTTCGGCGGCGACCCGGGAAACACCATTGTGGGTGAACTTGCGAACCTGTTCGTCGAGTCTGACGACATCGACCTTGTGGCTGGCGAACCAGAACTCCATCTCGACCCGATACTGCTTCAATTGCTCCAACACCATCGGTGGTCGACCGGTACCTGCTGGCATTGGGGATTTGAGCAAATGCTGCAACCAGTCGCTGAGGGTCGTGATCCAGCCTTCCCAGCCGCGACGATTGCAGCGTCGGGCGACCGCGTCTTCCATTGCCTCGCGTGAAACCGCGAACCCTTCATCACCTGCCCACTCGAGCAGTCCATGGAGAAACGTTCCCGGATTCGGCCCACGGGGGAAGCGATGAATCTCGGCGCCTCCCGGAATGATCTCGCGAGGGGCATCGGGCTCAAGGCGCTCGTCGTCGAACAGTTTCTGCGCTTGCGGACTGTCCGGCGCCTCCTCACTGCCCATGCTCAACACATCACTGATGCGCAAGGCACTGTAGGAAGCGATCCACCAGTTCTCGCTGGCCTTGCGTTTGGGGATCAACGTGGCACTTGGGATAGCTTCGTTGCGTGGAGGCTGGTAGCGCTCGCTGGTTGCCAGTGGCATTTCAACGATGCTCAGCGCAGGGCAATGCTGCTGCAAATCGTCGAGCCAGCGGGTCAGACCGCTGGACTCACTCAGTGATGCGCCACCACCCACCAGATAGCCAAGTGCTGAAAGATGCAGGACCGAGCTGCTGTTATTGCCGCGTTTAAGGTCGGTCACGCCAAGCCAGCAGGCATGTTGTGCGCGGGTCAGCGCGACGTAGAGCAAACGCAGGTCCTCCGCCAGCCGCTCATTGTCGGCCAGGGCAATCAGCTCGGCATCAGGCTTGAGACTGACCTGAGCCTTGCCGGATGCGTCGTGGTAATGCAACGGCAGCCGACTGCCGTCCACGGGTTTGGCTGAGCAGATGAACGGCAGAAACACCAACGGATACTCAAGCCCCTTGGACTTGTGGATCGTCACGACCTTGACCAGTTGCTCGTCGCTTTCAAGGCGCAGGATCTGCTCCTCCCCCGCTTGACCGGACAGCGCAAGGTGCTCGGCCAAATGCCGGATCAGCGCCTGCTCGCCATCGAGTTCGGAGGCCGCCTGCTGCATCAGCTCCGACAGGTGCAACAGGTTAGTCAGCACCCGCTCACCGTCACTGCGCGCGATCAAGGTTTGCGGCAGATGGAAGTCATGCAGAAAGCGCCGCAACATCGGTAGCACGCCTTGTTTGCGCCAGATTTCGCGATAGGCTCGGAACTGCATGACTCGGGCTTCCCAGACCAGCTCGTCCTGATTCAGGCGTTCCAGCTCAGTCAACGGCAGATTCAACGTGGTGCAGGCCAGGGCTGCTTTCAGCGAGCGCTCGACATCCGGTTCGGCACAGGCCTTGAGCCAGGCCAACAGATCATGGGCTTCCTGAGCCGCGAAAACAGAATCCTTGTCCGACAGATAGACGCTACGCACCCCTCGGGCGGCAAGCTCACCGCGTATCGCTTGAGCCTCTTTGCCATCGCGAACCAGAATCGCGATGTCCGCCGGCTGTAGACCGCGAAAATCCTTGCCGTCCTGCGCGAAACCAGCGCTGCCGGCTTGTCCGCCATTGAGCAGGGCGGTGATTTCACTGGCGCAGGCCCCAGCCAACTGCTGGCGATAGACCACACCGGAGACTGGCTGCTCGGTGGATAACTGCCAAATGTTCAGCGCCGGCACGTCTTGCCCGGAAATCTGCAAATGCTCTTTGCGCCCCTGAGAGTCCACAGGCTGAAACGGCACCGGGTTGTCACCGTTTTTCTCTCGAAACAGAAACGCACCGCGCCCCAGTTCCCGGGACTCGGCGCGCTCGAACACCTGGTTCACCGCACGGACCATTCCGTGACTGGAGCGGAAGTTCGTACCCAGCGTATG
The DNA here is from genome assembly GCF_023375815.1 of Pseudomonas sp. HS6. Classification (NCBI taxonomy): domain Bacteria; kingdom Pseudomonadati; phylum Pseudomonadota; class Gammaproteobacteria; order Pseudomonadales; family Pseudomonadaceae; genus Pseudomonas; species Pseudomonas sp. HS6. The sequence goes on from NZ_CP067412.1 coordinate 820,266, forward strand.
CAGTCGCCCGGTGGTGGCTTTTCGCGCGCGCAGGTAGGTGTAGATGTCCGCGCCACGGAAGGCATAGATCGCCTGTTTCGGATCACCGATCAGAAACAGTCCGGTCTCGGGATTGTTTTCCTCGATGCGATAGATGTTCTCGAAGATCCGGTATTGCACCGGATCCGTGTCCTGGAATTCGTCGATCAGGGCGACCGGAAACTGCTCGCGGATAAGCGTGGCGAGGCGCTCTCCACCTTCGGACTGCAAGGCTGCGTCGAGGCGCAACAGCATGTCGTCGAAACCCATCTCGGCGCGTCGACGCTTCTCTTCTTCAAAGCGCTCGCCCACCCATTTGGCGGCGTGCTGCAGCACCGCGGCATCGGGGGTTGGCAGCCCGTCGAGGCTCGATTTGAGTGCCTGCATGGCGTCCAGTCCCGGATGGCTCGGTGGCTCGCCTTTCCAGGCTTCGGCCATGCCGTCAGGCGTGAGCCGGGTAAATCCGGTACCGATGTCCAGTTGTTCCTCAGACTCTTCTTCGGCCCAGGTCTTGAGCTTTTCGAACCATGGCTCGAAGTAGCGGGCCTGCATCTTGCGCCCGTCGACTGTCTTGCTGGCGACGCCCTGATGACAAATGGCGAGCAACTCATCTGCCCACTGCTGCCAGGGCTTTTTCAACTCAACCAATGCCGCACGGCGCTCTTGCAGGCATTCTTCGATGAGTTCGGCAGGAGATCTGCCTTCCGCTCCATTACATTCAGTACCGAAGAGAGCACGTACGCGAGGCAACAGGGCGGCCGGTCCTCCCCAATGACTGCGAACCCAATTCAGGGCATCCCCCTGCATCGGATAGCAGAACAGGCGCCAGTAATCGCGGAGCACTTCGCCCAGCAGATCGCTGTGATCGGTTTCCAGGGTCTGGGTAAACAGACTACCGCTGTCGAATGCGTGTTCGCGCAGCATTCGCTGACACCAACTGTGGATCGTCGAGACCGCAGCCTCGTCCATCCATTGCGCGGCGATATCCAGGCGGTTGGCGCATCCAGGCCATTGCTGAGGGTCGAACTGCGCGCGCAGCTCATCGATCAACGTATCAGCAGGCGGCGTCTCGTCACGGAAGAAGCGTGCAGCCTCGGCCAGGCGTGTGCGAATACGTTCGCGCAACTCCTTGGTCGCCGCATCGGTGAAGGTCACCACAAGAATCTGCGGAGGCAACAGCTCGCGACCGAAGCCACTCGCGTCACCACCATGACCAAGGATCAGGCGCAGATACAACGCGGAGATCGTAAATGTCTTGCCAGTACCCGCGCTGGCCTCGATCAGTTGACTACCCTTTAACGGAAACGCCAGGGCAAGTGGCTGCTTTGCACTCATGAACGTACTCCCGCGCTGGCCAAGGATTGCCAAGGGGCTTCAAGCACTGGGCGGTATAAAGCATTGCACCAATCGGGGAAGGTCTCCTCGGCCAACAACGCATCGAAATTCGGGAATTGTCGCGCCAATGCGGGGCTTTCGCGTCGCTCGCCTTCGCTACTCTGGCCATCCCCCTCATAGGCTTTGCGGGCAGCGGCTACGGCCTTCAGCGGGTCATTCTGACCCAGCCATGCAAAAGCGGTTTTCACCGCAACCGGGAGCGGTTGACGCATTCCTGACTGCCAGGCGAGCAGCAGGTCTTCGAGTATTCTCCAGGCCCGATCCTGCTTCATCGGCTCAAGCAAAAGCGTGTCGTCACTGGCGACCAGCGCCGTAGTCAGAGAAAGCCCACTCGCACAAGCGACCAGATGATTGACCCATGGCTTGGTCAGACGGTGCCATTTTCGGCTCTTGATCGAGCCGATGCTGTTGGGGATCGTCGTCACCGAGAGCACACCGCCATCAGCGCGTTGATGCAGACCTCCAAGCCATCCTTCCAGCCGTAATCCCTGCCATTCAAGATTGATCGGAATTGCACTGGTCAGCGGAGTCGGCCAAAGCGTCAGTAGCTGCTGATAGCGTTGCAGCAAATCAGGAAGCGGTTCAATCAACTCTCGCTGCAGGCACTCACCGAATCCCGCCATGGGCAGCAGCCCGCTGTTTTGCAGGCGCCGAGCCTGAGCCTCCAGAGCCTGATCAACACTCTCCGTACGTCTCAAGGCCGCTTCAAGCAAACTGTCGCTGAGGGTATATCGTTGCAGCGCATCCAGCACAAAGGGTTCTTCGTCTGCTTGAGGTACTTGCGCCGCTTCAAAATAAACCTTCAGGCGCTGAGTGAAAAAGTGTCGCACCGGATTGCGCAGGAAATCCTGCAACAATGCGAGACTCAGCGGCTCCTCCTGGACATGGGGTTCGAGCATTCTTCTCACATCAACAGGCTCATGACGTTGATGCAGCAACTGCCATTCGCTGGCATAGCTGAACAGTTCATCACCCTCATGGAAGTAACGTGAACTGAATGGCTGCAGCGGGTGCTCCTGAGTCATGGCATGCAAAATATCGACGCCTTCATCAGTCGTTCGCCAACCGTTGGCGAGATGATCGCGCAACTGACCGATCAGCACCGAGGGTGGCCGCTCACTGTTGTCACGAATGCTGCGGCCTACCCAACTGATGTAGAGCTGATGACGAGCAGACAGCAGCGCTTCGAGCAACAGATAGCGATCATCTTCACGACGGGAGCGATCACCTGGCCGGTAATCGCTACCCATGAGGTCGAAATCCAGCGGTGGTTGTGCCCGGGGATAATCGCCATCGTTCATACCCAGAAGGCAAACCAGCTTGAATGGAATTGCCCGCATCGGCATCAGGGTACAAAAGTTCACTGCACCGGCCAGGAAGCGTTGAGACAAACGCCCTTGGTCCAGTCCGGCCAGCCAGGCCTCGCGAACAACGGTTAGCGGTAAGTCGTCTTCCAGTCCGACAGACTCACAGGTCTCAAGCCAGGTTTCGCGCAGCTCCTCAAGCTGAGTCAGCAAGTAGTCGTCATGCTCATTGCTAGCTTTGAAAAACAACTGCATCAGTACCTGCAGCCGGCTCCCCCACTCTTTAGGTTTCGCAGACTTCAACAATTGCTGGTGCGAGTACTCCAAGGCATCCAGCAAGGCGACCAGGGGACCGATCAATGCGGCATCGAGACCGCCAACTTCATCGTAGGGCTCAATACCCGCGCAGGCACTTGAGTCGCCAACCGCATACCCCAGGAGCATCCGCCTCAGGCCGAAACGCCAGCTGTTCTGCTCCAGCTCATTGGGCAATCCCAGTCCGGCGCGCTGGTCAGCGTCCATCCCCCAGCGCACACCGGCGCCTTCGATCCAGCGGTGCAGAGTCGGCAAGTCCCGCTCCTCCACACCGAACCGTGCGCGTAACGCCGGAACATCGAGCAAGTCGAGGACTTCGCTGACGGGAAAGCGACTGTCTGGCAGTTTGAGCAGATGTTCGACAGCAATCAGTAGTGGATCCCGACCGCGTTGTCCTTGGTCTGCCAGCGTGAAAGGAATGAACCGCGGATCATGACGATCCAGCTGCCCAAACACCGCACGGACATGCGGTGCATAGCTGTCGATGTCAGGCACCATCACTATCACGTCACGGGGGCGAAGTTCGGGATTGGCGCTGAAGCGGGCCAGAAGCTGATCGTGGAGAATCTCCACTTCACGCTGGGCACTATGGGCAATGTGGAACCGAATCGACTGGTCTTGCTTCAGATCGACATCGGGCCAAAGCTCACGCGTCTCACTGAGCGGACGCAGTTCCAGAATGTCATCCTGCAGTTGATTGAGCATGTTTTGCGGAACAGTTTCGCTGAACAGATCGATTCGACCATTGCGAAATGCCGCGCGATAGCTGCCGGGGTCGTCAAAGCTGTCGAGCAGATTGATGTAGTCACGACCTTGTTTGCCCCAGGCGGCGAGCAGCGGATGGGCATGCTGATGCAGTGATTCAGAGTCCAGAACCACGGGCATGCCACTCTTGCGAGCCTGACGCTTGTATTGATGACGCAACAGATCCTTGTCGGCAACGATATCGGCCCAATGATAACGGCAAGGGTTATGGACACAGAGCAGGACCTGGCTGAAACGGGCAAGCCCTGCCAATGCTTCGAGTACTTGTGCGGGCAATGAGGAAATCCCAAAAACAATGACCCGTGACGGCAAGCCTGCCGGTGCTTTTTCAAGGCTGTTGATGCACTCGATGAATCGCTGGTGCACACCCGCACGGCTTTGAGCCATGCCTTGTTCACCGACATCCTCAAGCAATGCACGCCACAGCTCTGCCTGCCAGCAACTGGTGATGGGGAGCGGTTTTACTTCCCCCCTGACATTTCGCAGTTGATGACGCCCCTCGGCCCAATCCTCAAGCCAGTCGGCACGGTACACCTGATATTGATCGAATAGATCAGCCAGACGCTCGGACAGCTGGTAGCGCTTGCGCAAGTCGGAGTCATGGGTCAGGAATCGTTGCAGCGGTTCGAAATGCGGCAAGTCGATGACCTGCGGCAACAAGCGCATCAGCCGCCAGGTCAGAGGTGCCTTGTCGAGCAAGGACTTTGCCGGGATCTCATCTCGTCCCAGAACCATGCGGTAAAGCTGCCACATGAAACTGCCCGGCAACTGCACATCAATTGCGGCGGCAATGCCGCACCCGCCAAGGTCATCCTCTTCGGGATCCTCCGCCAATGCCAGCTTGAGCCATTGGGCAATGCCGTTGCTCTGCACGAGCGCGATTTCGTTCTCCAGGGGAGCCAGCGGGTAGCGTCGCATTATGCTGATCACAAGGCTGCGCAGTTCGTCCAGGCTGTTGCTCTGAACCACCATGAATGCAGCGTTGAGGGACTGAGTGTCCGGCATGAAGGCTTCCTTGGAAAAGTACATAAGCTAGGGCTGAACCTTAGCATTGTCGGCAGGCGAGCCCGGAGGGAGAGGGGGCCGATTCGGGGATATTCGAGAGATACGCCGACCTGAACGAATCTGCGTTGAATCCACAATCGACTCGGTCTGTCACGTCGCAGACTCCCGCAAGACCCTACGGTCAGTTCCCTCTCCCTCCGGGAGAGGGCTAGGGTGAGGGGGAAGCTTTTGACGCCAATCAACCCCCCACAAACCCTCCGCCTACAGTTAAACTCCGCGCTCTTTCCCAAGGAGTTCACATGAGTTACTACCAGCCGGGCATCCTCGCCACCCCAGTTCCGTCGCAAGCACGTCACCTGTTTTTCGCCCTCGAATCGGTTGAAGCGCTGCCGCAGGCGATCGACAACCTGCTGAACCTGGTGGACAGCAAGTCGGCAGTGGTGGGTTTCGGTGAATCCCTGGTCAAGGCCCTGAATGTGAACATCGACGGCCTGCGCAGCTTCCCGGCGCTGACCGGTGTCGGCGTAGAAAACCCGTCGACCCAGCACGCCCTGTGGGTCTGGCTGCACGGCGTCGACCGTGGCGATCTGCTCAACCGCAGCACCGCGCTTGAGGCCGCACTGGCCCCGGCGTTGCGTCTGGTGCAGATGCAGGAAGCCTTCCGCCACAAGGACGGTCATGACCTCACCGGTTATGAAGACGGCACCGAAAACCCGCATGACGAAGCCGCCATCGCCGCCGCTCTGCAAAGTGAAGGCGCCGACGGTCTGGTCGGTGGCAGCTTCGCTGCGATCCAGCAGTGGCAGCACGACCTCAAGGGTTTCCATGCGTTGTCCGCCGAGGACAAGGACAACATCATGGGCCGTCGCCTGAGCGACAACGAAGAGATCGACGACGCCCCGGTGTCCGCCCACGTCAAGCGCACCGCCCAGGAAAGCTTCGCTCCGGAAGCCTTCGTCGTGCGTCGTTCGATGCCGTGGATCGAAGGCGACCGCGCCGGCCTGATGTTCCTGGCGTTCGGTTTCTCCCTCGATGCCTTCGAAGCGCAACTGCGCCGCATGAGCGGTCTGGAAGACGGCATCACTGACGGTCTGTACCGCATCAGCCGGCCGATCACCGGCGGCTACTACTGGTGCCCGCCGCTGCAAAACGGCCACCTCGACCTGCGCGCGCTGCGCATCGGCTAAGACACAAGGAAGTGCGATGAACATGGTGCGTTGGGGCATGATCGGTTGCGGCAGCGTCGCTGAACGCAAGAGCGGGCCGGCTTTCTACAAGGCGCCCGGTTCGGCGTTGGTGGCGGTGATGGGCCGACGCCTCGATGCCGTGACCGATTACGCGTCACGCCACGGCATCGCCCGGACTTACACCGACGTCGATGCCTTGATCAACGACCCCGAGGTGGACGCGGTGTACATCGCCACGCCACCCGACAGCCATCACGCCTACAGCCTGAAAGTCGCCGCCGCCGGCAAGCATTGCTGCGTGGAAAAACCCATGGCGCTCAACGCCGGGCAAAGCCGCGAAATGCAGCAGGTGTTTGCCGATGCCGGTTTGCACCTGTTCGTCTCCTATTACCGCCGTTCGTTGCCGCGTTTCCAGCAGGTTCGGCAATGGTTGGAGCAGGGCCGCATCGGCGAAGTGCGGCATCTGAGCTGGACGCTGACCAAGGCGCCGTCGCCCAAGGATCTGGACGGTAGCGCAAACTGGCGCACCGATCCGGCGGTGGCCGGGGGCGGGTATTTCGCGGATCTGGCCAGCCATGGCTTCGACCTGTTCCAGTACCTGCTCGGCGACATCGTTGAAGTCGCTGGCTTCACCGCGCGTCAAGCGGGTTTGTACGCGGCGGAAGATGCAGTCAGCGCCAGTTGGCGATTCGCATCGGGCGCGTTGGGCATGGGCTGCTGGAGCTTTGTCGCGGATCGCCGTGAGGATCGGGTCGAGATCATTGGCAGCCAAGGGCGGATCGGCTTTTCGGTGTTCGATGAGCATCCGGTCGAGCTGCACGCGGAAGAAGATATCAGCCTGGAAATCCCCCATCACGAACACATCCAGTGGCATCACGTACTCGGCATGAACGCGCAGATTCGCGGTGAATCGCAGCACCCGGCAGTCGCCGCCGAAGCCCTGAAGACCGATTGGGTCATGGACCAGATCCTCAAGCGTCACTGAAGGCGCATCTAACCTTATGCTCATTCGGTATTTCTCAAGCTTGTCATAACGTCTCTAAGATCACGTCATAACTCGTTATAACAAGTGATCCCGTGATGACCGATAACGTTCTCTCCTTAAGCAGCGTCCCGCTGCACACCCAACTGCGCGACGTGCTGCGCGCCCGGATTCTCGACGGCGAATACCCGCAAGACAGTCAGATGCCGTCCGAAAGCGAGCTTGGCACGCTGTTCAAGGTCAGCCGCATCACCGTGCGCCAGGCCCTGGGCGATCTGCAGAAAGAAGGGCTGATCTTCAAGATCCACGGCAAAGGCACTTTCGTCGCCAAACCCAAGACCTTTCAAAACGTCAGCACCTTGCAAGGCCTCGCCGAGTCCATGACCGGCCGTGGCTACGAAGTGATCAACCGCCTGCGCAGCTTCAAATTCATCGCCGCCGACAAACTGGTCGCCGAGCGTTTGCAGGTCGCCGAGGGCGAGATCGTCGCGCAGATCAAACGCGTGCGGCTGATCAACCGCGAGCCGATCTCGCTGGAAATCACCTACCTGCCCAAAGCCGTCGGTGAACGGCTGGAGAAGGCCGACCTGGTCACCCGCGACATCTTCCTGATCCTCGAAAACGACTGCGGCATCGCCCTCGGCCACGCCGATCTGGCCATCGACGCGGTGCTGGCCGATAGCGACCTGACCCAGGCGCTGAACGTCGAAGCCGGCTCGCCGATCATGCGCATCGAGCGTCTGACCCACGACGCCAACGGCCAGCCGCTGGACTTCGAACACCTTTACTACCGTGGCGATGCGTTCCAGTACCGCTTGCGGATCGACCGGCAAAAAGGGGCCTGACATGACCCGCAATACTCTTGAACAGGAATACGACATCGTCGTGATCGGCGGCGGCACCGCAGGCCCGATGGCCGCGATCAAGGCCAAGGAAAAGAACAAGGAACTGCGCGTGCTGCTGGTCGACAAGGCCAACGTCAAGCGCAGCGGCGCGATCAGCATGGGCATGGACGGCCTGAACAACGCGATCATCCCCGGCCACTCGACGCCGGAGCAGTACACCAAGGAAATCACCATCGCCAATGACGGCATCGTCAATCAGGCGGCGGTGTACGCCTACGCGACACACAGTTTCGAAACCATCGAACAGCTCGACCGATGGGGCGTGAAGTTCGAGAAGGACGAAACCGGCGATTACGCGGTGAAAAAAGTCCACCACATGGGCGCCTACGTGCTGCCGATGCCGGAAGGTCACGACATCAAGAAAGTCCTGTATCGCCAGTTGAAGCGGGCGCGGGTGAGCATCACCAACCGACTGGTCTGCACCCGTTTGCTGACCGACGAGGAGGGCGCCGTCAACGGCGTGATGGGGTTTGACTGCCGCACCGCCGATTTCCATGTGATCAAGGCCAAAGCGGTGATCCTTGCCTGCGGCGCTGCCGGGCGGCTTGGCCTGCCGTCCTCGGGTTACCTGATGGGCACCTACGAAAACCCGACTAACGCTGGTGACGGTTACGCGATGGCGTATCACGCCGGGGCCGAACTGGCCAACCTCGAGTGCTTCCAGATCAACCCGCTGATCAAGGACTACAACGGCCCGGCCTGCGCCTACGTCACCGGCCCGCTCGGCGGTTATACCGCCAACAACAAGGGCGAACGCTTCATCGAGTGCGATTACTGGAGCGGGCAGATGATGTGGGAGTTCCACCAGGAGCTGGAAAGCGGCAACGGCCCGGTGTTCCTCAAGCTCGATCACCTGGCCGAGGAAACCATCCAGAACATTGAAGAAATCCTGCACAGCAACGAACGCCCGAGTCGCGGCCAGTTTCACGCCAATCGCGGCACCGACTACCGCACGCAAATGGTCGAGATGCACATCTCGGAAATCGGCTTTTGCAGCGGTCACTCGGCGTCCGGCGTGTGGGTCAACGAGCGGGCCGAAACGTCGGTGAAAGGGTTGTACTCGGCCGGTGATATGGCCGCCGTGCCGCACAACTACATGCTCGGCGCGTTCACCTACGGCTGGTTCGCTGGCCACAACGCCGCGGAATTTGTCGCCGGACGTGAGTTCTCCGTGCTGAATGCCGAGCAGATCGAGAAGGAAAAGGCGCGGGTCTACGCACCGCTGGATCGCGAACACGGTCTGCCGCCGGCTCAGGTCGAGTACAAGCTGCGGCGCTTCGTTAACGACTATCTGCAACCGCCGAAAGTGACCAAAAAAATGGAAATCGGCCTGCAACGCTTCAGCGACATCGAACGCGATCTGCACGAGATGAAGGCCAACAACGCCCACGAACTGATGCGCGCCATGGAAACCAGCGTGATCCGCGACTGCGCCGAAATGGCTGCACGCGCCTCGCTGTTCCGCGCCGAAAGTCGCTGGGGCCTGTACCACTACCGCGTCGATCACCCACAACGGGACGACCGCGAATGGTTCTGCCATTGCCACCTGAAGAAGGGCGAGGACGGACGCATGACCAGTTTCAAGAAAGCCGTCGAGCCTTACATCATCCCGCTCGATGCCGAGGAAATGCAGGCCTATGACCGCCTTCGGGTTGGCGCTTTCGCCGCTTGATGCATCACTAGAGAGAGTCCGAACCATGGCCTATCAAGCCCAGGAAATCTTCTTCCGCTCCAACGCCCCCGTCACCGTGGACGAGGACAAATGCATCGCCGAAAAGGGCTGCACCGTGTGCGTCGACGTCTGCCCGATGGACCTGCTGGCGATCAACCCGGCCACGCAAAAGGCCTACATGGCGTTCGACGAATGCTGGTACTGCATGCCGTGCGAAAAGGACTGCCCGACCGGTGCGGTAAAAGTCGACATTCCTTACTTACTGCGTTGACTGAAAGGACGCCATCGCTGGCAAGTCGAATCGTCGCACCGCAGCTCCCACAAGGATTTGTAGTGGGATGAAGAATTCGCAAACGCCATAGAACCCGTGGGAGCTGGCTTGCCAGCGATGAGGCCCGCACAGACAGCCCAAAAGCCATCCGTAAACCCCGGACGCTGGATTCACCAAACACCCCTCGTTTCCCACCGCGCCCTGATCGCGGCGGAGACGAACATCCTATAAATGATTCGAGGGGATTCAACCATGTTGCGTGCAGCAATCGCCGGTCTGGTACTGGCTTCGTTCACCCTGTCGGCGTCCGCCGAAACCATCCGCATCGCCATCGGCACCCAGGACACCACCATCAACTGCGCCGCTGGCGGCCTGTTGATCCGCGAGCTGGGCCTGCTCGACAAATACCTGCCCCACGACGGCGCCTACAAGGACGCCAAGTACGACGTGCAGTGGAAGAACTTCACCAGCGGCGCGCCACTGACCAACGAGATGGTCGCCGGCAAACTCGACTTCGGCGCCATGGCCGATTTCCCCGGCGCGTTCAACGGCGTGGCGTTCGAAACCGCCGGCAAACACAGCCTGTTCATCAGCGTGTTGTCGGGAAGCATCAAGGGCAGCGGCAACGGCATCGTGGTGCCGAGTGCGTCTGGTGTGCAGTCGCTGAGCGAACTCAAGGGCAAGACCATTTCCGTACCGTTCGCTTCCACCGCCCACGGCATGTTGCTGCGCGCCGTGGCGGAGCAGGGCTGGGATCCGCTGAAGGATGTGAACATCATCGCCCAGCCGCCGGAGGTCGCAGGCTCTGCCTTGCAGGCCGGCAAGATCGACGCCCACGCCGACTTCGTGCCGTTCGCCGAACTGTTCCCGAGCCGTGGCTTCGCCCGCAAGATCTACGACGGCGCCCAAGCCAACGCGCCGACTTTCCACGGTGCGCTGGTCGATCAGGCTTACGCGAAGAAGTACCCGGAAATTGTCGTCGCCTACCTGCGCGCGAGCATCGAGGCCAATCAACTGCTGGCCGCCGAACCCGAGAAGTACAGCGAGCTGATCGCCAAAGTCACCGGTGTCGATGCCGAGGTCAATTACCTGTTCCACGGCCCGCTCGGCGTACAGACCCGTGACCTGAGCTGGAAACCGGAGTATCGCCAGGCTGTGGGCACCGCCATCGACACGCTGAAGCTGCTGAAGAAAGCGGATCGCGGGCTCGACCTGAATACCTTTATCGACGATCAGTACATCCGCGCGGCGTTCAAGGCCTCGAATCTGGATTACACCGCGCAACTGGCCAACTACGCGCAGACGCCGTTGAAGTCCGTCGATGCGGTGACCGGAAAGACCATTTCGGATTTCAGCCATGTTGCGGAAATCTGGGTGCGGGGTGAGGACAAGGTTCGTCGCTATTCTTCGGCTGAAGAGGCGTTTACCGCACTGGCCGGTCTGAAATCGGAAGGCAAGAACATCCGGGCGGTGTATGCGCAGGCGAGTGACAGCGGGATCAAGTTGCTGGCGGAGCAGGCTTGGTTTGCCAGTGATGGGAAGGGGCGGTTGAGTGCGTTTTTGCTTAAAGGGCAGGCTCAGCAATTTGCATCGGCGCAGGGGGGGAAGGTGTTTGATTTCACCGATGCCACGACCCAGGCCGTTGCCGCACGCTAACAGCAGATCAAAAGCTTTCCCTCACCCTAACCCTCCCGAAACGTCGGACCGCCCGGAGGGAGAGGGGACTGACCGAGGTGTTTGCTGGAGCTACACCGACCTGAAATATCGAGCCGAACTCAGGTTTTGAACATCATGAACATCTGCTCGTTATCGAGCCGAGCTCAGGTTTGAAAGTCATGAGTACCTGCTCGCTATCGAGCCGAACCGAGATTTTGAAAGGCTTGAAGATCGGCTCCCTTTCCCCCTCGCCCCCTTGGGGGAGAGGGCTGGGGTGAGGGGGTTCGATCTCAGCCATCACACGGAAATCCGCTCCATGAAAATCCCAAAAAACCGCTGGATACCAAGAGCAACCTCCCTGTCACTCTGCCTGCTCTTCTGGCAACTAGCCGCCAGCCACCACTGGAACCTGGGCCTCGTCACCTTCGCCAACGTCCCAACCCCGGTGGCCGTCATCGAAGCCGCCCTCGGCCTCGGCGACTCCGGCAAACTCCTCCAGCACCTGACCGCCAGCCTCGGCCGAGTGTTCGCCGGCTACCTTGCAGCGCTGATCATCGGCATCGCCCTGGGCCTGGCCATCGGCCGATCGAAGTGGGCCGAAGACCTGCTGCTGCCACCGCTGGAAGTCCTGCGCCCGATCCCCGCCGTCGCATGGATTCCACTGGCGATCCTGATGTTCCCGTCGTCGGAACTGTCGATGGTCTTCATCACCTTCACCGGCGCGCTGTTCCCGATTCTGCTCAACACCGTGCACGGCGTCGAAGGCGTCGACCCACGCTTGATCGCCTCGGCAAAAAGCCTCGGGGCTGGGCGGCGGGCCATCCTGCTGGAAGTGATCCTGCCGGGCGCCGCGCCGAGCATCATCACCGGCCTTGCGATCGGCATGGGCACCTCGTGGTTCTGCCTGGTGACTGCCGAAATGATCTCCGGCCAGTTCGGCATCGGTTACTACACCTGGGAGTCCTACACCATCCAGAACTACGCCGACATCGTGGTCGGCATGTTGCTGATCGGCGTATTGGGCATGGGCAGCAGCCTGCTGATCAAACGCCTGGGCGGATTGTTCACCCCCTGGCACCGACCACGAGGAAAAGCCTGATGAGCGTGATGCAAACCCCGGAAGGGCGGATCGACATCCGCCAGTTATCCATCGTCCTCGGCGAAGGCCGGGAGGCGTTCGAAGCGGTGCAGGGCCTAGATTGTCAGATCGAGCCCGGCCAGTTCGTGTGCATTCTCGGGCCGTCCGGTTGCGGCAAATCGACCTTGCTCGGCGCATTGGCCGGGCATCTGCAACCCCATGGCGGGCAGTTGAAAGTCGATGGCACCGAAGTGTCCGGCCCGTCGCCACAGCGCGGCATGGTGTTCCAGCATCACACGCTGTTCCCATGGCGCACGGTGCGCGACAACGTCGCTTTCGGCCTGAAGATGCGTGGCATCGGCAAGACCGAGCGCCATCGCGCCGCCGATGACATCCTCAAACTGGTCGGCCTCGAAGGTTTCGCCGAGCGCTGGCCGGATCAGCTTTCCGGCGGCATGCAGCAACGGGTGGAGATCGCCCGAGTGCTGGTCAATCGCCCCCGGCTGTTGCTGATGGATGAACCCTTTGGCGCGCTGGATGCGTTGACCCGACTGAACATGCAGGAACTGCTGCTGGACATCTGGACGCGGATTCGCACCACCGTGGTGTTTGTCACCCATGACATCGACGAAGCGCTGTTCCTCGCCGACCGTCTGCTGGTGATGAGCGCACGACCAGGGCGGATCATCGAAGACCTGCGCCTGGATTTCCCGCGCCCCCGCACCACCGAACTGGTCACCAGCCACGAGTTCTCGCGCCTCAAGCGCCACTGCCTCGACCTGCTGCGCCACGACAACGACCGACCGCTGCCGCGCCTCAATCCGCTCGGTTTGCCTCCTGAAAACGCCTTGCCGAGATTTGCCCTATGACCTCATTTTTTGCTGTGACCGATAACGACGATATTCTCGCCCTGCAACCGCGTCTGACCGCTGATGACGCCGGTGTGCGCAGGATTGCCCTGATCGACCTGGCAGACCTCGAAGAGCCGGACGGTCTGCTCTGGCTGGTCGAGCGACTGGCCGAAGACCCGGCCGAAGAAGTGCGTGCCGAAGCGGCGCGTTTACTGGAGGCCTGGGAAGACGAGCCGGTGGTTGAAGCGCTGTGCCAGGCGCTGACCGATCCGTCGTCAGCGGTGCAAGCTGCTGCGGCGCAGAGCCTGAGCCTGCTCAAAACCGAAGCGGCGGGGAGGGTGATTCTGCCGTGGACTGGCCATGGCGAAACCAGCGTGCGGGTTGCCGCGTTTCGGGCCTTGCGCGAGTTGCGTTTCCCCGGCGCCGCGCCTGCCGCGATTCAGGCGTTGAACGATATTGATGCCAGCGTGCGCCGCGAAGCCGTTGGCGTGCTTGGCTGGCTCAAGCAACTCGACGCACTGCCAGCCCTGGCCCGATTGGCGAGTGATGATCCGGACACCGAAGTGCGCCGCGCAGCCACCGGCGCCTTGGGCCTGGCGAGTGGTGCTGACGTGCTGCCCGCCTTGCGTCAGGCCTTGCAGGACGACGCCTGGCAAGTGCGCGAAGAAGCCGCGACCACACTTGGCAAAGTCGGCCATTCCGACGCGGGGCCGGCCTTGATCGAAGCCTTGGGCGACGATTACTGGCAAGTACGCTTGCGCGCGACCCGCAGCCTCGGCCGTTTGCGTTACGTGCCGGCCCTCGACGCCCTGATCGACACCCTCGGTCATCGCATCAGCAACCTGCGCAAGGAAGCGGCGCTGGCGCTGGGCGAGCTGAATGATCGCGGGGCGGTGGCGGCGTTGCAGGCCGCGCAGGATGACGGCGACCCGGAAGTGCGCAAGGCCGTGCGGATTGCCCTGAGTCAGCTGCAATGAATCCGCTGGCGATCGGCAATTCCCAAAGTGAACACCGGTTACGGCTGAGCTGGCCGGATGGCCGCGAGCAGTTGCTCGACCATGCCGAACTGCGCCGCCAGTGCCCGTGTTCGCAGTGCCGGGCGTTTCGCCTGCGGGGCTCGGCGCCGCTGGTGGATGATCGGGTGCGTGTGATCGAACTCAACCCCCAGGGTTACGGCCTGCAACTGGTGTTCAGCGATGGTCATCAACGCGGGATCTACCCGTGGCAGTACCTGGCGCAGCTCAATACTTGAGGACACCGCGTCCCCTGTGGGAGCTGGCTTGCCAGCGATGGCTGCCCGCCAGTCACCATGGCCCCATCGCCGGTAAGTCGAATCGTTGCACCGCGGCAGGTTTTCAGTGGCTCAGAACGACTTACTGACGCTGGCCACCACCGTCGCCGTGCACACATCCTTGAAGCCCCAGTTGCTCAGGCATTGGTTCTGCGACAGGTCGGTGTCGATGTAGCTCAGGCCCAGCACCACACCGGCCAGGTTGTGGGTCAGTTTGACTTCCCACTCCCGGTAGGACTCTTCGCTATGGCCGGATGCCGAGTACAGATGCGGGTCTTTGAAGTCCATGTTGCCGTAGCGCAGCTTCAGACTGGAATCGAACGGTAATTCGGTTTCATAACCGATGTAGCTGTAGAGCGAACTTTGTTTGCTGTCGATGCCCGGCGCGTCACTGGAGTAATACGCCGCGAGTTTCACGCCATAAGCGCTGAGAATCGAATACACCTCGCTCTGGTTGAACTGGCTCTCCTTGGGATACGCGTATTTGATGTAGCCCAAATCCAGACTCACAGCCTCGGTCGCCTGCCACAGCCAGCCGGCGTAGTAATCGACTTCCTGACGGGTTTTCAGGCCGCCGCCGAAATCGACGTTCGAACTCCACGCGCCGAGGTACAGACCGCTGCTGTGGGCCAGGGTCAAACCGGCCTGTGCCGCCGGATCGTTCTGCGTTTGGGAGATGCCGCGGGTGCGGTAGTCGCTGGCCAGCGTCAGGTCGACCAGCACCGCGAAATCATCGTTCAAGGGGATCGCGTGGCTGCTCAAAGGTAGCAGGCTCAAGGAAGTGAGGGCGAGCAGGGGCATGGCTTTCATGTGAAGTCCCGATGTTGTGATTGTTATGGGCAGGAAGCGGGCAAGGCTGCGCCGGACCCCGGCGGCTGGCGCGGGGTCGGGCAGGGGGGACGGCCATTGTTATTAGAGGGTAGGGGCGTAGACCTGACGGCCGGCGAACCAGGTTTGCAGGACTTGAGTGTCATGCAGCGCCTTGTCATCGACGCTGAATACGTCGCGATCAAGCACGATGAAATCGGCCTGTTTGCCGGGGCTCAGCGAGCCGATCTGTTGCTCCAGGCCGATGGTGCGCGCCGCGTTGACGGTGTAGGCGTAGAACATGGTTTCGCGGTCCAGGCGTTCGTCGGCGTTGAGCACGCCCAGCGGCCCGGTGCGGGTGATGGCCTGGGCCATGGCGTTCCACGGGTTCGGCGAGGACACCGGCCAGTCGCTGGCGCCGGCAATCGTCGCGCCTTGCTTGAGCAGCGAATGCGCCGGGTACTGATAGCGGAAGGCGAGGGCGCTGACGTAAGGCTTGATCATGTCGGTGGTGTAGTCGTCGGCGCTGGCCCACAGCAGTTGCATCGAGGCAATCACGTTCAGCGGCTTGAAGCGGGCGAACTCCTTCGGATTGACCATTTGCAGGTGCGTGATCGAGTGCGTCACGCCGCTCTGCCGATCCTTGCGCGCCTGGGCGATGCCGTTCAGTGATTCGCGCACGGCGCGGTCGCCGATGGCGTGGATGTGCACCAGCCAGCCGCGCTGGTCGATGGCGCTGACCAGTTCGCCGAAATGCTGCGGATCGATCAGCAACTCGCCCTGTTTGTGCGAGTTGCTGTAGGGATCGATCATCGCCGCGCTCTGGGCCGGGTATTCGATCACGCCGTCGGCGAAGATCTTGATCCCCGGCAGCGTCAGGTTGGGAATGCCCTGGAATTGCTGGCGTACTTTGTCGAGGGTGTCGAGATCGGCCGGGACGCTTTTCGGGTTGGCCACCAGCAGCGCGGCGACGTGGGCGGTCATGCCGCCGCTTTCCGACAGGGCCTTGTAGGCCGGCAATACGCCGACGGTTTTTTCGGTGGGTTTGAGGGCGAATACGGGTTCGCCCGGCGCGGCGTTGGCGGCGGGGTCCATCCACGCGGTGATGCCGAGGCTGTTGTTGAAGCGCACCGCCGATTGCGCCGCCTTGAGCATGTCGGCCGGGCTCGGCACCGGCATTTTCGAGGCGACCCGATCCCAACCGGCATCGACCACAAAGCCGTTCGGTTCACCGCTGGGCAGTTTGCCGATGGTGTCTTTTTCCGCGTCCGGCAGGGCTTTCAGCAGCGCGACGTCGATGCCCGCACGCTTGAGCATCACGTCGTTGGCCCATGCGGTGTGGTGATCGCTGCCGGTGAACACCACTGGCACGTCGGCCCATTCGCCGTGGTTGAAAATCTTGCCCAGGGCTTCAGCCTTGGCCCAATACACCGAGCTCATGCCGGCCACGCTCAGCACATCGCCATGCCGGGCCTTGCCGTCGTCGCGCCAGCCGCGCAGGCGTTTTTGCAGTTCATCCAGACCGACCACGTCGTCTTCCATGTTCGCCGAGACCATTTCCAGTCCGCCGAAAATCGCGTGGGAATGGCTGTCGATCAGACCGGGCATCAGCGCCTGGCCTTTGAGGTCGATCACTTGGGTGCCGGGCTCGATCAAGGCCTTGATCTGCGCATCGCTGCCGACTTTCAGCACCTTGCCGTTCTCCACGGCCAGGGCCTGAACCTTCGGTTGAGCGCGGTCGGCGGTGAAAATCTTGCCATTGAGCAGCACCAGATCGGTGGCGGCCATGGCTTCCATCGAGGCAAAACTCACAGCGGCGATCAAGACATTTTTGGTGAAAAGCGGAATGAATCTTTTCATTGAACATTTCCTTGTTATTGCGTCTGATGGCCAGATTAGTGGCTGTCAACGCCCGACAGAACGCCTCCCTCACGAAAAACGTTTTTGCCTGAATGGAAAAAGCATGGACAAGCTGGGTGCACTGAAAATGTTCGTGGTCACCGCGCAGCTCGGCAGTTTCAGCCGCGCCGCCGAGCAACTGGGCAAGACCCCGTCGGCCCTGACCAAAGCGGTCAATCATCTGGAATCCGAACTCGGCGCGCGGCTGTTCGAGCGCAGCACGCGACGGATCCTGCTGACCGAAATCGGCCGGCTGTATCTGGAAACCGCACGCCAGGTGTTGCAACGGCTGGACGAGGCCAGCGAGGAAATCGAGCAGTTGCAGCATGGTTTGCGTGGCAGCCTGAAAATCACCGCACCGCTGGCGTACGGGCGGGCGTTTCTCGATCAGGTGTGTGACGGTTTTTTGCAGCAATACCCGCAGATCAGCCTGCAAGTGGATTTGTGCGACGAGTTCGTCAATCTGCTGGAAAGCGGTTACGACCTGGCGTTGCGCGAGGGACATGACGACTTGCCGGGGCTGATTGCCCGAGTGGTCGGCAGCAATCGCCTGGCACTGTGCGGCAGCCCCGAATACCTGGCGCGCAAGGGCTTGCCGGTGACACCGCAAACCCTCGATCAGCATGAATGGCTGCTGTACCGACATCCGTTGCTCAGCCGCGAGTTCTGGTGGGCCGAACGCGACGGCCAGCGCCTGAGCCTGGCGCAACCGGCGGCGCCGCTGTTGCGCAGTGATAATTACGATTTGCTGCTGGCCAGCGCCCTGGCCGGACGCGGCTTGCTGCACACGCCACTGTGGAGCGCCGCGCCGTACATCGCCGACGGGCGACTGGTGCGGGTCATGGCCGATTACGAGATCGATCCGGACAGCTTCGGCCCGCACATTCTGGCGGTGTACCCGAGCCATCGACGGGCGACGGCCAAGGTTGTCGCGTTTATCGACTACATCGCAGGGTTTCTCGCCGAACGCGGTTTGAGCTGACAGAGAGATGGTTCCCACGCAGAGCGTGGGAACCATCGATCACAGGATTTGAGCTGACTGGCGGTGCTTGTCAGGAAATTCCCATAAGAGTACAAATGTACTCCATGACGACTCTGACTCCCCGCCGTACCGCCATCCTGACCTTTATCCGCGAACGCATCGCCGAACACGGTCAGCCCCCAAGCCTCGCTGAAATCAGCGAGGCTTTTGGTTTTGCCTCCCGCAGCGTGGCGCGCAAGCATGTGCTGGCGCTCACTGAAGCCGGGTTTATCGAGGTCAATCCGCATCAGGCCCGGGGCATTCGCTTGCTCGGGCAACCGGCGCGACCGGAACTGCTCGAAGTCCCGGTACTCGGTCGGGTGGCCGCCGGTGCGCCCATCGGCGCCGATGCCGACATCCACAATCGGCTGATGCTCGATCCGGCGCTGTTCTCCCGCACGCCCGACTACATGCTGCGGGTGCAGGGCGATTCGATGATCGAAGACGGCATTCTCGATGGCGATCTGGTCGGCGTACGCCGCAACCCCGAGGCGCTCAACGGCCAGATCGTGGTGGCGCGGCTCGACGGTGAGGTCACCATCAAACGCTTCGAGCGGGTCGGCGATGAGGTTCGCCTGCTGCCGCGCAACCCGGCGTACCAGCCGATTGTCGTGCGGGCCGATCAGGACCTGGCCATCGAAGGGGTGTTCTGCGGTCTGGTGAGGCAAGGCTGATGGGTGCCGTCGTTGCGCTGGATACGCTGTTCAATGGCGGCCAGGTCTGGAAGGGCCGGCCTGCGCCACCGGCCGCCAGCCCGCAACCCACCGGGCACGCGGCGCTGGACGCCGCCTTGCCCAGTGGCGGCTGGCCGGAAGCGGCGCTGAGCGAAATCCTCCTGGCTGGCCCCGGTGTCGGCGAACTGCAACTGGTGTGGCCGACGCTGGCGCGGTTGTCAGCGGCGGGCGAGCGCATCGTGCTGGTGGCGCCGCCGTTCGTGCCGTATCCGCAGGCGTGGGCCAATGCCGGGGTCGATTTGCGTCAGTTGTCGGTGATCCAGGCCAGCGAACGCGATGCGTTGTGGGCGGCGGAGCAATGCCTGCGCTCGGGCAGTTGCGGCGCGGTGCTGTGCTGGCCGCACAAGGCCGATGACCGCGCCTTGCGACGATTGCAGGTGGCGGCGGAAACCGGCCAGACCCTGGCGTTCGCATGGCGACCCTTGAGCGAAGCGGTCAACCCGTCACCGGCCGCGCTGCGCATTGCCATCGATGCGCGCCCGGCGCAATTGCGCGTGCTCAAATGCCGGGGCGGACTGGCGCGCAGTGCACCGATTGCCTTCACCGTGGGGCATTGAGGTCGCCATGCGCTGGGTTTGCATTCTGTTCCCGCAATTGGCCCTCGACGCCGTGCTGCGTCAGCGCCCCGATCCCGAGCAACCCTTGGCGCTGCTCAGCGGCCCGGCCCAGCGCCGGGTGCTGCAAGCGGTCAATCCTTCGGCGCGGGCGCTGGGCTTGCGTCCGGGGCAGTCGATGACCGCCGCGCAGGCCATGAGCAAAGGGTTTGTCACCGTCGATTACGACGCAGCCGAGGTCGAGCACTGGCAGCAGTTTCTCGCGGCCTGGGCCTATCGCTTCAGCGCTCAGGTCAGCGTGCATTACCCGCGCACCGTGGTGTTCGAGATTGAATCGAGCCTCGGACTGTTCGGTTCCTGGGCGCAGTTCGAGGCGCGCTTGCGCACGGAGCTGACTGAGCTGGGCTTTCGTCACCGCATCGTCGCCGCGCCTAACCCGGTGGCGGCGCGGGTGTTGGCCAATGCCTATGACGGCTTGGTGGTGCCCGACGGTGAAGCCCTGCGCCATCACCTCGGGCAACTGCCGGTCGACCGCATCGGGCTTGAACCGAGCGTGGCCACGGCGTTGTCGCGCATGGGCCTTCGCAACCTCCATCAGGTGCAGGGTCTGCCGCGTCAGGCCCTGGCCCGGCGTTTCGAGGCGCCGATGCTCAAGCATCTGGATACGCTGTTCGGCGCACGGCCACTGGCGCTGGCGTTCTACCTGCCGCCGGATCGCTTCGATGTGCGCATCGAACTCAATTTCGACGTGCAGTCCCATCAGGCGCTGCTGTTCCCGTTGCGCCGCCTGACGTCCGATCTGGCGGCGTTTTTGTGCGGGCGCGACAGCGGCGTACAGCGCTTCGATCTGCATCTGGAACATGCGGGGCTGCCGGACACGCTGATCAAGGTCGGCCTGCTCAGCGCCGAGCGCGATCCGGCGATGCTCTTCGAGCTGGCCCGTGGTCGATTGGAGCAGGTGCAGGTCGAAGCCCCGGTGCGCGGTTTTCGTCTGCGCGCCGAAGACCTGCCGAGTTTCGTGCCGCAGTTTCAGGAATTGTTCGACGACCGTCCGCAGCAGACCTTGCCCTGGGAGCAACTGCGCGAACGCTTGCGGGCACGGCTGGGGGATGAGGCGGTGCAGGGGCTGCGCTTTCAGGCCGATCACCGACCGGAGTGCGCATGGCAGAGCGCCGACGACAAGCAGCGTTGCGCGGCATTGCCGGGCGTGCAGCGTCCGGGCTGGTTGTTGGGCGAGCCGCAGTCCGTGCCCGAAGGTTCGGCGCGCATCCTCATGGGCCCGGAACGCATCGAATCGGGTTGGTGGGACGGTGATGACGTGCGCCGCGACTATTACCTGATCCAGAACCGCGCCGGCCAGCAAGGCTGGGCGTACCGGGCGGTGGGTGAGGGCGGCCCGTTGTGGCTGCAGGGCTGGTTCGCGTGAACCAGGGTTATGCCGAACTGCACTGCCTGTCGAATTTCAGTTTTCAGCGCGGTGCGTCCAGTGCGCTGGAGTTGTTCCAACGGGCGAAAAAGCACGGCTATCAGGCGCTGGCGATCACCGATGAATGCACCCTGGCCGGGATCGTCCGTGCCTGGCAGGCGGCCAAATCCGTGGAGCTGCCGCTGATCATCGGCAGCGAAATCCGTATCGAGAACGGTCCGAAGCTGGTGGTGCTGGTCGAGAACATTGAGGGTTATCAGGCACTGTGCGGCTTGATCACTCAGGCCCGACGGCGTACCCAGAAAGGCCAGTATCAAATACTGCGCGAGGACTTCAGCGAACCATTACCGGGATTGCTGGTGCTGTGGGTGCCGGATACGGTCAATGACGTGGAAGAGGGTCGTTGGCTGAAACAGACCTTCGGCGAGCGCCTGTGGCTGGCGGTGCAGCTGCATCGCGGGCAGAACGATCAGCAGCGGCTGGCCGCATTGCTGAGTCTGGCGGACGAACTGCAGATTCCAGCGGTGGCCAGCGGCGATGTGCACATGCACGCCCGTGGTCGCCGGGCCTTGCAGGACACCATGACCGCGATCCGCCATCACGTCCCGGTGGCCGAAGCGGGGTTGCGCCTGCACCCCAACGGCGAGCGGCATTTGCGCAGCCTCGATGTGTTGCGCGAGTTGTATCCGCAGACCTTGCTGGACGAATCGGTGAAACTGGCTCGCCGCTGCACGTTTGATCTGGGCCAGTTGCGCTATCAATACCCCAAAGAGCTAGTGCCCGAGGAACACGACGCCAGTTCCTGGCTACGGCATCTGACCGAGGAGGGTATCGCCTGGCGTTGGCCGAAAGGCGCACAGCCCAAGGTGCTCAAACAGATCGACGATGAGCTGGAGCTGATTGCCGAACTCGGCTACGAAAGCTACTTCCTCACCGTGCACGACGTGGTGCGTTACGCCCGGGAGCAGAAAATTCTCTGTCAGGGTCGCGGGTCGGCGGCCAACTCGGCGGTGTGTTTTGCCTTGGGTATCACCGAGATCGACCCGGATCACACCACGCTTCTGTTCGAACGGTTCATGTCGAGGGAGCGCAACGAGCCGCCGGACATCGACGTGGATTTCGAGCACGAGCGCCGCGAAGAAGTCCTGCAATACGTGTTTCGTCGCTATGGTCGCCGTCGTGCGGCGCTGACGGCAGTGGTCAGCACCTACCACGCTGCCGGTGCGGTGCGCGATGTGGCTAAGGCGCTGGGTTTGCCGCCAGACCAGATCAACGCGCTGGCCGACTGCTGCGGTCACTGGAGCGATGAAACGCCGCCCGTGGAGCGCTTGCGTGAAAACGGCTTCGACCCGGACAGCCCGATCCTGCATCGCGTGCTGAGCCTGACCGGGCAACTGATCGGTTTCCCCCGGCACCTGTCGCAGCACCCCGGCGGTTTCGTGATTTCCGAGCAACCGCTGGACACGCTGGTGCCGGTGGAAAACGCCGCCATGGCCGACCGCACCATCATCCAGTGGGACAAGGACGACCTCGATGCGGTCGGGCTGCTCAAGGTGGATATCCTCGCCCTCGGCATGCTCAGCGCGATTCGCCGCTGTTTCGACCTGCTGCGCCGCCATCGCCATCAGGATCTGAGCCTGGCCACCATCCCGCCTGACGATCGCCCGACCTACGACATGATCAGCCGCGCCGACACCATCGGCGTGTTTCAGATCGAGTCCCGGGCGCAGATGTCGATGCTGCCGCGCCTGCGCCCGCAAACCTTCTACGACCTGGTGATCGAGGTGGCCATCGTCCGGCCGGGGCCGATTCAGGGCGGGATGGTGCATCCGTACCTGCGTCGCCGGAACAAGGAAGAAGAGGAAACCTATCCGTCGCCGGAACTGGAAGTGGTGCTCAAACGCACCCTCGGCGTGCCGCTGTTTCAGGAACAGGTCATGCAGATCGCCATTGTCGCCGCCGACTATAGCCCCGGCGAGGCCGATCAGTTGCGCCGCTCGATGGCCGCATGGAAACGCCACGGCGGGCTGGAGCCGCACAAGGAACGGCTGGCCGCCGGCATGAAGAAAAACGGCTACAGCCCGGAATTCGCCGCGCAGATCTTCGAGCAGATCAAAGGCTTCGGCAGTTACGGTTTTCCCGAGTCCCACGCCGCCAGTTTTGCCTTGCTGACCTATGCCAGTTGCTGGCTCAAGTGCCATGAACCGGCGGCGTTTGCCTGTGCGCTGATCAACAGCTGGCCAATGGGCTTCTACAGCCCGGATCAGATTCTTCAGGATGCGCGCCGGCATCATTTGCAGATCCGTCCGGTGGACGTGCGCGCCAGTGACTGGGATTGCAGCCTGGAGCCGATTGCCGGCGAGCAACCGGCCATTCGCATGGGCCTGCGGATGATCAAGGGTTTTCGCGAGGAGGATGCGCGGAGCATCGAAAGCGCGCGGGCGAGGGGCGCGTTTGCCGATGTCGCCGATCTGGGTGAACGGGCCGGGCTCGACAGTCGGGCCCAGGCATTGCTGGCGGATGCTGGCGCGTTACGCGACCTGGCCGGTCACCGCCATCGCGCGCGCTGGGAAGTGGCCGGGGTGCAGAAACAGCTTGGACTGTTTGCCGGGTTGCCGAGTCAGGAGGAGCCGGATGTGCTGCTGCCTGCGCCGAGTGTCAGCGAAGACCTGTTCACCGATTACGCCACCCTCGGCACCACGCTGGGGCCGCACCCGCTGACCTTGTTGCGCGACGAGTTGCGGGCGCGGCGTTGTCGCAGTTCCCGGGAGTTGCTGGAGGTCGAGCATGGCCGGCCGGTCAGCGTGGCGGGGCTGGTGACTGGGCGCCAGCGACCGGGCACCGCCAGTGGCGTGACTTTCGTGACGCTGGAAGACGAGTTCGGCAACGTCAACGTGGTGGTCTGGCGCGATCTGGCCGAGCGTCAGCGTCAGGTGCTGGTGGGCTCGCAATTGCTCAAGGTCGATGGCCGTTGGGAGCGTGAAGGCGAAGTCCGGCATCTGATCGCAGGACGCTTGAGTGACCTCAGCCCGTTGCTCAACGGCATTCGTGTGCAGAGCCGCGACTTCCACTGACGGCAGTTGGCTGATCCGCAAGCCAATTTGCTGACGTCAAAAAAACCTGTCCTCAATGGTGGCACTTTGGCATAATGCCGCCCCTTTCCCGATCCCCCACGACTTTGCGGTGCCGGGACACATCATTTTTCAGAAGGAATGCACAGTGAGAATGATCTCCCGGATGTTGGTCTCGGGCGTTGCGATTGCCGTCCTCGGCACCCTGGCCGGCTCGCTTTCCGGTTGCGCCACCGAAAGCTCCCGCGCACTGCCAGTGGCCAAGGTGGAAAGCGCCTCTCAGGCCTGGTCCGGTGTCCGTATCCCGATGGCCGTGGGCAAGTTCGACAACCGTTCGAGCTACATGCGCGGGATCTTCTCCGACGGCGTCGACCGTCTCGGCGGTCAGGCCAAGACCATCCTGATCACTCATTTGCAGCAGACCAACCGTTTCTCCGTGCTCGATCGCGACAACATGGGCGAGATCCAGCAGGAAGCCGCGATCAAGGGCCAGGCTCAGCGTCTGAAAGGCGCCGATTACGTGGTCACCGGTGACGTCACCGAGTTCGGCCGCAAAGAGACCGGCGATCACCAACTGTTCGGCATTCTCGGCCGTGGCAAGACCCAGGTCGCGTACGCCAAGGTCAACCTGAACATCGTCAACATCAGCACGTCCGAAGTGGTGTATTCGACCCAGGGCGCCGGTGAATACGCCTTGTCCAACCGCGAAATCATCGGTTTCGGCGGCACCGCTGCCTACGACTCCACTCTCAACGGCAAAGTCCTCGATCTGGCCATGCGCGAGGCGATCAATCGTCTGGTCGATGGCATGAACGCCGGTGCCTGGAAACCGGGCAACTGATAGACGCCCATCGCAAGGAGCAACACACCATGAATCTGTCCCTGTCCCGGCCGTTGATGGCCTTGACACTGACCGCCAGCGCCTTGCTGGCTGGTTGCAGCAGCCCGCAAACCCTTTACCAGTGGGAAGGCTACCAGCCACAAGTCTACGAATACTTCAAAAGCGAAACGCCGAAAGAGGCCCAGGCCGAAGCGCTGGAAGCCGATCTGCAAAAAATCCGCGCCAGTGGCAAACCCGTCCCGCCGGGTTACCACGCACACCTCGGTCTGCTGTACCTGAGCATGGGCAAGGACGATCAGATGGTGCAGCAACTGCGCACCGAAAAGACCCTGTTCCCCGAGTCCGGCACGTACATGGATTTTCTGCTTAAGAACGCCAAGACCGGAGACGCCAAATGATCTCGCGTGCCTTGAAAGGGCTGGCTGCGGGCCTGGCGCTGACCGTTCTCGGCGGCTGCGTTGCCCCGAAGGCCGTGGACTATTCGGCGTACAAGCAAGCGCGCCCGAAATCCATTCTGGTGCTGCCGCCGCTGAACACCTCGCCGGACGTCAAGGCGTCCTACAGTCTGCTGTCGCAAGTGACGTTCCCGCTAGCCGAGGCCGGTTACTACGTGCTGCCGATCACCCTGGTCGACGAGACGTTCCGCCAGAACGGCCTGACCACGCCGGATGACATCCATCAGGCGCCGGCCAACAAATTGCACGAAATCTTCGGTGCCGACGCGGCGCTGTACATCACCGTCAGCGAGTACGGCACGCGCTACATGGTGATCAGCAGCGAAACCGCTGTCACCGCCAGCGCCAAACTGGTCGACCTGAAAACCGGCACCACCCTGTGGACCGGTTCGGCCCGGGCGTCGAGCGAAGAGGGCGGCAATAACAGTGGCGGCGGCCTGATCGGCGCGCTGATCACCGCTGCGGTGAAGCAGATCGTCAACAGCTCCACCGATGCCGGCTACCCGATTGCCGGTGTGGCCAGCAACCGTCTGCTGTCGGCCGGTCATCCGGCAGGCCTGCTGTATGGGCCACGGTCGCCGAAGTACGGCACTGACTGATCGACCTGTAACGGCGGCCCACCTCGGTGAGCCGCCGTTTTATTTGGCGGGCCAGAACCGCTCGCCCCCCCCCCGGTGCCTCCGTCCACGCTTGCAACGAGCGGGTCGGCAGGTCGAAGTAATCCCGGGTTCGCGCATAACCATGGCCGCCCATGCGCCCGATCGCATCCAGCCCCAATTGATCGATGTACAGGGTTTTCGGGTCTATCAACTCGTCACGCACATGCGCCATCAACACCTCGCCAAAAATGATCTCCCGCGACTGGCCGATGTTCAGCGCCATCATCCGCCGACACTCCAGCGCCACCGGTGCTTCGCCGATTCGCGGGCATTTGACCGAGGTGCCGGGGATTGCCGTCAGGCCGGCTGCGGTCAATTCATCGAAGCCTGGCGCGAACGGCACGGCGCAGACGTTCATGGCTTCCACCAGTGCGTCGCTGACAATGTTGACGGTGAATTCCTGTTTCATCTGGATATTACGCGTGGTGTCTTTGGGGCTCTGGTCGCCGTAGTTCTCCACGCCGAGCGCGAGAATGGGCGGGTCCGCCGACAGCGCATTGAAGAAGCTGAACGGCGCCGCGTTGACCCGGCCTTCGGCATCGATGGTGGTGACCAGTGCAATCGGGCGCGGCACCACGCTGCCGATCAGAATCTTGTATTTTTCCCGTGGGCTCAGTTGGCTGAAATCGAAGCTGTGCATGGCAGAAATCTCTAGGAAAGTGGATCAATGGCGCTCAATGGCGCTTCGGCGCTGTAGTCGTCGGCGAACGGAATGGCCGGCTGGAACAGGGTTTTCCAGTCCGGTCGGCCAAAGGCCCGGTCGCTGTGGCTGCGCATCAGTTTTTCGTATTGGCGCTGGGCCTGGCGTTGCAGAGTGGGGTAGTCGACGCCGTTGACCAGACCGTCGTGCATCACGCAGCGACCATCGATGTAACTGGCGATGCAGTCGTCGCCGCGTCCAGCCAACAGCAGGTTTTTCAGTGGATCGAACAGCGGGCCCAGGTGCAGGCCGCGCAGATTGAACACGGTGATGTCGGCTTTAGCGCCGGGGGCCAGACGTCCGAGGTCGTCACGACCCAAAGCCTTGGCGCCGCCGAGGGTCGCGGCGTTGTACAGGTCGAGGCTGCTGGTCAGCGCCGAGTCGCCCTCCATCAAGCGGGCGATGTTCAAACCGTGGCGCATGTTTGCCAGCAAGTCCGCCGGCCATGTGTCGGTGCCGAGGGCGAAGTTGATGCCTTTGGCCCGATAGCGGCCAAACGAATTCAGCGCCTCGCCGTCGCGGGCGAACACCAGCGGGCAGTGCACCAGACTCGCGCCGCCGTCGATGATCCGTTGCAGATCGTCATCGCCTGAGGTGTAGATGCCGTGGGGCAAGAGACTGCGCGGGGTGAGCAAGTCGAGTTGTTGCAACCAGCCCAACGGCGAGGTGCCGCGCAGATGTTCAACCATCGCGACTTCACCGGGCGCCTGACAGCAATGCAGACGCATCGGTGCATTTAGTTCACGGCTCAATGCGGAGGTGCGTTGCAGCAGCGCCGGGGTGCAGGTCTGGATGCGATCCGGCAGCAGCGCACCGCGAATCAGTCCAGCATGTGCGCCATCGAAATCCTTGAAAAAACGTGCGGCCGCGTCCAGCCCGGCCAGACCCCGCGCCTCATCCCAGTGGTGGGCGAGGCTGCCATCGGCGCGCCAGTAACTCATGCCGCTCATGTAGCAGGGGCCGAGATAGGTACGCAGCCCGAGTTCACCCGCCACGTCGGCGACAGTGGCGAACTCGTCGTAGGTTTCCGCCCATTCACGGTAGTACATCGAGGTGATCGGCATTGCCGTGGTGATGCCGTTGCGGATCAACTGGGTGAAGGCGTAGCGGTATTTGAAGACCTCTTCTTCCGGGCTGAACGACTCACGCGGCCCGGCCTCCAGATACTCCGCCGACCACATGCGGCCCATCGCACGTTCATCGCCGTTGTCCAGGGTCAGCACCGTGGAATCGAGATCGCCGAGGGCGTCGAGGTCGATGAAACCGGGACCGATCAGCGCATTGCCGTAGTCGATCCACTGATCCACCAGCCCTGGATAACCGCGCCCGACAAACTCGATCCGCGAGCCGGCAAACACCACTTCGCCGTCGCGCCACAGCACATGTTGCGTGCCGTCGAAACCGACTACGCAACCGGCCTTCAGGCCGATCCGTTTCACAGACGGCTGCCCAGCAAACGACCGCCGCTGGCGATCAGTTCGCCGCCGCGATAGACCTGACGCACTGGCCGCGCGACGACTGCCTCGCCAAGTGTTTCGACCGGCATCAACAGAAAGTCCGCCGGCCGGCCGATGTCGAAGCCGTAATCCTGGATCCCCAATGCGCGCGCACCGTTGACCGTCGCTGCTTCGAATGCGGCCGCCAGTTCATCGTCCTTGCCCAGGTCGAAACGGAACGCCAGCAACATCGCTCGCTCCAGCATGTCGCCATTACCCATCGGCGACCACGCATCACGAATGCCGTCGGAGCCCAGGCACACGTTGACGCCGGTCTCGCGCAGCGCCAGAAACGGTGGAACGGCGCAGTCGGCCGGCGCTGAACTCATCAGCGAAATGCCCAGCGCCGCAAGCCGTTCGGCGACCGGTTTGACCTGGCTCCAGGGCAACATGCCGAGGCAATAGGCGTGGCTGATCATCACCCGGTTTTGCAGGTTGAAACGCTCGGTGTAATCGGCGATCCGGGCGATCTGCCACAGACCCAGTTCACCTTTGTCGTGCAGGTGAATGTCGACGCCGCGCTGGAACTCGCTGGCCAGTTTGAACACGAAATCCAGCTGCGCGATCGGGTCGTTGTCGATGCCGCACGGGTCGAGCCCGCCGACGTTTTCCACGCCCAGGGCCATGGCTTCGCGCATCAGCCCGGCGGTGCCGGGACGGCTGATCAGGCCGGTTTGCGGGAAGACCACCAGTTGCAGGTCGATCAGGTCGTTGTAGGTTTCGCGCAGTTGTTGCATGGCCTCGACGTGACGCAGGCCGAATTCCGGATCGATGTCGACGTGACAACGCATCGTCAGCGAACCCCTGGCGATGCAGTTTTCTAGCAGGGCGCCGGCGCGTACGGCAATCGGCGCTTTGACTTCACGCAGGACGCGGCGCTCGTTGCTGATGTAGTCCTTGAGCGTCGGGCCGGCGCTGTTCGGGCGCCAGGGTTGGCCGTAAAGGGTCTTGTCGAGGTGGACATGGCTTTCCACCAGCGGGGCGGTCAGGAGCTGGTTCTGGCCGTCGATGTCGGTGGCGGCCAACGGGGTGCTGGAGGCCGGGCGGCGTTGGGTGAATTTGCCGTTTTCGATCAGCAGGTCTTCGGCGGGGGCGCCGTAGGGGCGGATGTTTCTGAGCCAGCGGGGGGCAGTCATTGGAACCTCTTTTGTTCTTTAAATTTTTTCCCCTCACCCTAGCCCTCTCCCGGAGGGAGAGGGGACCGAATGGGGGATATTGAAGAGTTACGCCGACCTGAACGATCTACTTTGAATCCATAATCGACTCGCTCTCTGAATCCATAATTGACTTGATCTCTGAATCCATAATCGACCAGGTCTTTCAGGTCGGCGGACAGCGCGAGACAACTCGGTCAGTCCCCTCTCCCTCGGGGAGAGGGTTAGGGTGAGGGGGCTCTTCGAGGTCAACCTGGAAAGTCGGCGTTTCACTAAAACCAGCGATCCACGATCAGCCTTTGAGCTTCGACCAAATCCGATCCTGCAGCTCCCGCGCCTTGTTGCTGCATTCTTTTTCCGGCCGCAGCCGCGAGGCGTATTCCTCGGGCATGTTGATCGCGTCCATAACCTTCCATTTCGCATCCAGCAACTGATCGCTCTGAATCCCGTTGGCATAGGCAATCGCGTTGGACACGGCTGCCGCGTTCTCAGGCTTCATCATCCAGTCGATAAAGATCTTCGCGTTGCCCGGATGCGGGGCGCTTTTCGGTACGGCGAAGTTGTCCTGGAACATCGCCAGGCCTTCTTTCGGGTACACGTATTTGATCGTGCTCTTCTGCAACGTGGCCCGGGCCGTCGAGCCGTTCCAGTTTTGCATCATGATCACCTCGCCCGAGGCCATGCGGTCCACGGTGTTGTCGGAGCTGTACATCTTCAAAAACGGTTTCTGCTTTTGCAGCAGCTCGAGGATGCGCTTGGCGTCCTGCGGGTTTTCCGTGCATTCGTCGACGTTCAGGTAATGGCTGGCGGCGTTGATCACGCTGCTGGAGGTGTCGAGGGCGGCGAGCTGGCCCTGCAGTTCCTTGCGCGGTTCGAAGAACTCTTTCCACGAATCGTCGAGTTTGCCGCCGGGCACCCGGGCGCTGTCATAGGAAAACCCGGTGGTGCCCCACAGGTACGGCGCCGAGAACTTGCGGCCCGGGTCGAAGCTCGGGTCGCGGAACGGGCCTTTGACGTACTGGAAGTTGCTCAGGGTCGGCGTGTCGATTTCCAGCAGCAGATCCTGTTTGATCAGCGTCTGCATGATCGACTGCGACGGCACGATCACGTCATACGCCGCGCCGCCGGCCTGCAATTTGGCGAGCAGGGTTTCGTTGCTGTCGTAGCCGTCCATGGTGACCTTGATCCCGGTCTCTTTTTCGAACTTGGCCAGCAGGTCCACCGGGTAGTAATCGGTCCAGTTGTAGAAGAACAATTCCTTGGGCTCGGCGGCGTGGGCGCTGAGCGCGGTGAAACAACTCAGGGCCAGACCGGAAATAGCCAAACGCATGCTTTTGGTTTTCATGAACAGAGCGCTCCAGGTTTATTGTTGTTTGCCGCGTTGGCCAAGCCAGAAGGCCAGCACCACGAGCACGATGGAAATCACCAGCATCAACGTCGAGATCGCGTTGATCTCAGGCGTTACGCCAGCCTTGATCGCCGAGAAGATGTACACCGGCAACGTGGTCGAACCGGGGCCGGCGACGAAGAAGGTCATGATGAAATCGTCGAGGCTGACCACGAACGCCAGCACCGAACCGGACAGCACCGCCGGCCACAGCAGTGGCAAAGTCACGCGGCGGAAAACCTGCCATGGGTTGGCGTACAGGTCGTTGGCAGCTTCCAGCAGGCTCTTATCCAGATCGTTGAGCCGTGCGCGAATCGGCAGGTAGGCGAACGGAATGCAGAAGCCGATGTGCGCGACGATCACCGTGACCAGCCCGAGCTTGATCCCCAGCGCCATGAACAGCAGCAAGGTGGCCACGGCGGTGACGATCTCCGGCAGGATCAGCGGCAGGTTGATCCCGCCTTCGACCATTTTCTGCCCGTAGAACGGCCGGTAAGTCGCCAGCGCCGCGAGCAGCGCAATCGCCGTGGCGCACACGGTGGCGATGGTCGCGACGATGATCGAGTTCAGCGCCGCCGTCTGGATCGACGGGTTAGCCAGGATCCGCCCGTACCAGGCGAACGAGAACTCGGTCCACACCGTCGCCGAGCGGTTGGCGTTGAAGCTGTAGGCGATCAACACCAGGATCGGCACGTACAGGTAGGCGAGGATCAGCAGGCTGATTTCCCGGGTCGCCGGGAGTTTTTTCAGGTGCAGAGAAATCATGCTTTCGCTCCCCGGTTCA
Source organism: Pseudomonas sp. HS6 (assembly GCF_023375815.1). Classification (NCBI taxonomy): domain Bacteria; kingdom Pseudomonadati; phylum Pseudomonadota; class Gammaproteobacteria; order Pseudomonadales; family Pseudomonadaceae; genus Pseudomonas; species Pseudomonas sp. HS6. The sequence continues at coordinate 851,949 of NZ_CP067412.1, forward strand.
GGGTTTTTGCCGCGCTGCGGCTGTAGAGGGCGTAGAGCACCAGCGACAACAGCAGAATCCCCAGCAGCAGGAACGACAACGAACTGCCCAACGGCCAGTTGCGCGCGGTGCCGAACTGTTGCTGGATCAGATTGCCGATCATCAGGGTCTTGCCGCCGCCAAGAATCGCCGGGGTGATGAAAGCGCCCAGACTCGGCACGAACACCAGCAACGCACCGGCAATCACGCCGGGCATCGACAGCGGCAGGATGATCCGGCGCAGCGCATGCCAGCGGTTGGCGCCCAGGTCATAGGCGGCTTCCACCAGGCGCCAGTCGAGTTTTTCCAGGGTCGAATAGATCGGCAGAATCATGAACGGCAGGAAGCTGTAGACCAGGCCCACGCTGACGGCGAAGTCGTTGTAGAGCAGGGTGATGCCGCCGGCGCTCGGGAACAGCGCGTTGAGGCTTTGGGCGACCCAGCCCTGTTCGCGCAGGATGATCAGCCACGCGTAGTTGCGGATCAGCAGGTTGGTCCAGAACGGAATGGTGATGAGCAACACCATCAGATTGCGCCGGCGCGGAGTCAGGCTCGACATCCATAGCGCCACCGGAAATCCGAACAGGAAGCACAACACCGTGGTGCCGCCGGCCTGGAACACCGAGCGCAACAGCGCCTGGGCGTAGACCCAGTTCAGCTCCAGTTCGCCGTCGAAACCTTCCTGGAAAAACAGCTGCACGTAACTCTGCAATTGCCATTGAGCTTGCCAGTCGACGCCGCCGTAGGTGTTGCGCGGCAGCAGGCTGATGTAGCCCATGATCCCCAGCGGAATGGCGATCAGGGCGAGCAGGGTCAACACCACCGGGCTGAGCAATAGCGCGCGGTTGAGGGAGGGGGAAGTGCTGCTGACGCTCATCTCAGGCCTCCATCACCAGGCAGGCTTGAGGCGGCAGGTGCACCGCCACGGGTTCACCGACCGCACGACAAGCGCTCACGCCTTCGTTGTTTTCCCGCAGCATGACTTTGATGTCGTTGTTCAAGCGGCACTGGTACAGCGTCGCGGTGCCGACATACAGCACGGCCTCGATCACACCGCGCAGATGATGGGGCTGATCCGCCGTGACCAGTTGCGAACGCTCGGGACGAAACGCCAGTTGCACGCTGCTGCCATTGACGCCTTGGGGCGGGCAGGGGATTTCCACCGGCATGCCGTTGGGCACGAAGAGGTGTTGGTTGTGCTCGCCGCGCTTGAGCTGGCCGGGGAGGAAGTTGATGTCGCCAATGAACTGGGCGACGAAACGGTGCTGCGGGCGTTCATAGATGTCGGTCGGGGTGCCGATCTGCAGGATCTCGCCGGCGGACATCACCGCGATCCGGTCGGACAGGGTCAGCGCTTCTTCCTGATCGTGGGTGACGAAGATGAAGGTGATCCCGGCTTCCTGCTGCACGCGCTTGAGTTCGACCTGCATTTCCTTGCGCAGCTTCAGGTCCAGCGCCGATAGCGGCTCGTCGAGCAGCAGCACTTTCGGCTTCGGTGCCAAGGCCCGGGCCAGCGCGACACGCTGCTGTTGGCCGCCGGATAATTCCGCCGGTTTGCGCCCGGCCAGGTGCTCCATCTGCACCAGCGCGAGCATCTCGTCGACCCGTCCAGGAATCGTCTTGCGATCAAGACCCTGCATCTCGAGGCCGAAGGCGATATTCTGCGCGACACTCATGTGCGGAAACAGCGCGTAACTCTGGAACACCGTGTTGACCCGACGCTTGAACGGCGGCAGGTGATTGACCGTTTCGCCCGCCAGACGGATCTCGCCGTCGCTGACGTGTTCGAAACCGGCGATGGTGCGCAGCAAGGTGGTTTTGCCGCAGCCCGAGGGGCCGAGCAGGGTGAAGAACTCGTTGTCGGCGATGTTTACCGACACGTTGTCGAGGGCCGGCGCGAGGCCTGGATCATCAGAGTACCGTTTGGAAACGTTCCGCACTTCAATTGCTATTGGTTGACCCATAATGGTGCAATCCTCTAATTATTGTATGCAATATCTGAATGCAATTTAGAAATACCCGGATTAATCTGCTTGCGCAACCCCCCATTTCCCTGACTGAGTCGTTCGTCGGGCAGCGTTGCCAGCATTGAAGGAGTTTTTGAATGACCGAGAAGAAAACGGAAACCACGGTCGACCGCGTCTACCAAGGGGTTTACGAGGCGATCAGCAAGCGCTCGCTACGTCCGGGAATGAAACTGGGCGAGGCGTCGCTGGCAGAATTGTTCAATGTCAGCCGCACGTCGGTTCGCGCCGCGCTCAAGCAATTGGAGGCCGACGGCCTGGTCACCACCGAGCCCAATAAAGGTGCGTCGGTGTCGCTGCCCAGCGATGAAGAGATCCGTTCGCTGTTCGAAACCCGGCGCCTGATCGAGATCGGCATCGTTACCGAACTGTGCCGCCGTAAAGACACTGCCGCGATGCAGGACCTGCGCGAGCATCTTTTGCTGGAAGACGAGGCGCATGCGGCCGGTGACCATGAGCGGCTGATTCACCTGCTCGGTGAGTTCCACCTCAAACTGGCCCGCAGCCTGAACAACCCGGTGCTGCTCGACTGGTTCCAGAAACTGATTTCCCGCGCCTCGCTGTACGCCGCCGCACTGGATGACGACAGCCACGAAGCCTGTCGCGACGACGAACATCTGCGCCTGATCGAGTACATCGAGGCCGGCAATCAGAGCGCCGCCATCGAGTTGACCTGCATGCACCTGGACGGCATTCAGAAGGCGATTCTCGACGTCGCTGCGAAGCTCAAGACCGGCTACCATCCGCTCAAGCACCTGATCGAGGTTTGAGTCTCGGCCAGTAGTGAAATCGGCTATACCTCTAATGAAACGATTGGCCCACAAAAGGCTCGAAACAGACGGGCGTGACGTCATTGGACGTAGCGAGACATCGGACCAACCACAAGGCGTTGAAGCAGTCGATGCAGTTTTTATCCGATAGCCACGGGTGTGACGGCTGGCAGGGCGAGATGGCCGGGCGTATCCGCGCCTTTGACTGGAGCGGGACCGACCTGGGCCCCCTCGAAACCTGGCCGGCCAGCCTGCGCAGCACGGTGCGGCTGATGCTGGCCTCGCCGTTGCCGATGGTCATGCTCTGGGGCCATGCCGGCTACATGATCTACAACGACGCTTACTCGCGGTTCGCCGGCGGCCGACATCCCTATTTGCTGGGGGTGCCGGTGGAACTGGGCTGGCCGGAAGTCGCCGACTTCAACCGGCATGTGGTCGATACCTGTCTGGCCGGCGGCACCCTTGAATACCGCAACAAGGTGCTGGTGCTGTTGCGTGACGGCGTGCCCGAGGATGTCTGGCTCGACCTTTATTACAGCCCGGTGGCCAACGATGCCGGGGTGCCCTCGGGCGTGATGGCGATGGTCGTGGAAACCACCGAACTGGTGCTGTCCGAACGCCTGCGTCAGGCTGCCGAAGATGCCTATCGCGCCGACAACGAGCGAGTGCGCCTGGCGTTGAATGCCGGGGCATTGCTCGGTTCGTTTGTCTGGGACGTGAGAAACAACGTGCTGTCGGCGGACGAGCGATTCGCCCGGACCTTTTCCTTCCCCCCGGATCAGGATCTGACCAACCTGCCGCAGCACATTGCCGAAGCGCACATTCATCCCGATGACCGCCCCTGGGTGCAGGAGTGCGTCGAAAACTCGGTGCGTACCGGCGAACCGTACAACGCTGAATACCGCGTACTGCGCGCCGATGGCAGCCACCTGTGGGTGCTGGCCAGCGGCGGTTGCGAGTTCGACGAGCGGGGCCAGGCGTTCCGCTTTCCGGGCGTGCTGATCGATATCCACGAACGCAAGACCGCTGAAGAGTCCCTGCTCAAATTCACCCGCAACCTCGAACAGCGCGTGGCTAATGAAGTCGAGGCGCGCCTGAGTGCCGAAGAGCAATTGCGCCAGTCGCAGAAGCTCGAAGCCATCGGCGGCCTGACCGGTGGCGTGGCTCACGATTTCAACAATCTGCTGCAAGTGATCGCCGGCAACCTGCATCTGCTGGCGCGGCACGAACCGAACAATGCCAACGTCCAGCGTCGGGTCAGCGCCTCGCTGGCGGCGGTGGAGCGCGGTGCCAAGTTGTCTTCGCAGTTGCTCGCGTTCGCCCGCCGCCAGCCGCTGTCGCCGGCGGTGTGCAATCCCCGGCAGATCTTCGACGGCGTCGGCGAGTTGCTGCAACGAGCGCTGGGCGAAACCATTCAGATCGACGTGCAGTTGCCCGAAGAACCGTGGCACATCAACGTTGACCGCAACCAACTGGAGAATGCGATTCTCAATCTGGCGATCAATGCTCGGGACGCCATGAAAGGCGAGGGCACGATTGTGCTCGGCGCCGCCAACACCTCGCTCGACCGGGCGTTCTGCGCCGGCAAGGGCATCGTGCCGGGTGATTTCGTGCGGGTCTCGGTCAGCGACAGCGGCGTGGGCATTGCACCGCACATGCTGGAGCAGGTCTTCGAACCGTTCTTCACCACCAAGGCCGACGGGCAGGGCACGGGCCTCGGATTGAGCATGGTGTTCGGCTTCGTCAAACAGAGCGGCGGGCATGTCGAGATCGACAGCCAGGTCGGTGAGGGCACGCGGGTGCAGTTGTATTTTCCGCGCAGTCTGCGGCCGCCGATCGATGAGACGCCCGGCGTGCGTCGACAGCAGGCGGGCGGCAACGAAACCATTCTGGTGGTCGAAGACAACGAAGCGGTGCGCACCTCGGCAGTCGAATTGTTGCGTGAAGAAGGCTATCGCGTGCTGGTCGCCGGCAATGGCGACACGGCGATGCAAATGTTGCTGGAAGGCATGGCCGTGGATCTGATCTTCACCGACGTGGTCATGCCCGGGCTGATCAAGAGCTCCGACCTGGCCGCGTGGGCCAAGGTGCAAATGCCGCCGGTGGCCGTGTTGTTCACCTCCGGCCACACCCGCGACATCATTTCGCGCAATCACCAGCTCAGCCCCGACACCCATTTGCTCGGCAAGCCTTACGGCCCCGAGGCGTTGTTGCAGATGATCCGCTCCGTGCTCAGTGCCTGAGTTCCGAATCCCCTGACCAAGGCTGGCCGATGACCTCCAAGCGTAGCTCCAATTCCGCCGCCGGCATGGTCCGGGTGCGCGGTGCCCGCGAACACAATCTGCAGAACGTTGACGTCGATATTCCCCGGGATGCGCTGGTGGTGTTTACCGGCGTGTCCGGGTCGGGCAAGTCGTCGCTGGCCTTTTCGACCGTTTATGCCGAAGCGCAGCGGCGCTATTTCGAATCGGTGGCGCCTTACGCGCGGCGGCTGATCGATCAGGTCGGCGTGCCGGACGTCGACTCCATTGAGGGCCTGCCGCCGGCCGTGGCGCTGCAACAGCAACGCGGCACCCCGAGCACGCGCTCGTCGGTGGGCAGTGTGACCACGCTGTCGAGCCTGATCCGCATGCTGTACTCGCGCGCCGGGAGTTACCCGCCGGGTCAGCCGATGCTGTATGCCGAGGATTTTTCGCCGAATACACCGCAAGGTGCCTGCCCAGAGTGTCACGGGCTCGGTCGGGTCTACGAAGTGACCGAAACGTTGATGGTGCCCGATCCGGAACTGACCATCCGCCAGCGTGCCGTGGCGTCCTGGCCGCTGGCCTGGCAGGGACAAAATCTGCGCGACATCCTCGTGACCATGGGCATCGATGTGGATATTCCCTGGCGCAAGCTGCCGAAAAAACAGCGCGACTGGATTCTGTTCACCGAAGAAACGCCCACTGTTCCGGTGTACGCCGGGCTGACGCCGGAAGAAACCCGCGTCGCCCTGGAACGCAAGATGGAGCCGAGTTATCAAGGCACGTTCACCGGCGCCCGGCGCTACGTCCTGCACACCTTCACCCATTCGCAAAGTGCGCTGATGAAGAAGCGCGTGTCGCAATTCATGCTCGGCAGCCTGTGCCCGTTGTGCGATGGCAAGCGCCTCAAACGCGAGGCACTGTCGGTGACCTTTGCTGGCCATGACATCGGCGAGTTGTCGCGGATGCCGCTGCTGCAAGTCGCCGAGGTCTTGAGGCCGGTGGCGGATGCGAGCTGGCTGGAACACGCCGATGAAACCGGCGAAACCCTGACCCACAGCCAGACCCGCGAAGCCCGACAGCAGCGCGTGGCCCATGTTGCCAGTAGCCACGCCAACGCACCTGACGTACGCCACACACCCAATCTGTCGCTGGAAAAACGCCTGGCCGCACAGCGCATTGCCGAGGACCTGCTGGAGCGGGTCAGCACCCTGACCGATCTCGGCCTCGGTTATCTGGCGCTGGAACGCAGCACACCGACCCTGTCGTCCGGGGAATTGCAGCGCCTGCGCCTGGCCACCCAATTGGGCTCGCAATTGTTCGGCGTGATCTACGTGCTCGACGAACCCTCTGCCGGCCTGCACCCGGCCGATGGCGAAGCATTGTTCGAAGCCTTGCAGCGGCTCAAGTCTGACGGCAACAGTGTGTTTGTGGTCGAGCACGATCTGGAAACCATGCGCCGTGCCGACTGGTTGATCGATGTCGGCCCGGCGGCGGGTGAAAAGGGCGGGCAGATTCTCTACAGCGGTCCGCCTGCCGGGCTGGCGGCCATCGAGCGATCCCAGACCCGCGCCTATCTGTTCACCGAACAGCAACCGTCGGCACGGGCTGCGCGCAAACCGTCGGGCTGGTTGAAGCTGGACGGTGTTACGCGCAACAACTTGAATAACCTCAGCGTCGAGTTTCCTCTTGGCTGTTTTACCTCTGTGACCGGGGTATCGGGTTCGGGCAAGTCGAGTCTGGTCAGCCAGGCGCTGCTGGAACTGGTCGGCGCGCAACTCGGTCGCGGCGTCAGCGACGCCGAGCCGGAAGAACTCAATCTGGAAGATGACACACCGTCTGCCAGTACCGGCCAGGTCAGCGCCGGGCTGGAGTCCATCAAGCGTCTGGTACAGGTCGATCAGAAGCCCATTGGCCGCACGCCGCGTTCCAATCTGGCGACCTACACCGGGCTGTTCGACAACGTACGCAAGTTGTTCGCCGCGACCGTCGAGGCGAAAGCGGCGGGTTACGACGCCGGGCAGTTTTCCTTCAACGTCGCCAAGGGCCGTTGCCCGACCTGCGAGGGTGAGGGATTTGTCAGTGTCGAGTTGCTGTTCATGCCGAGCGTCTATGCGCCATGCCCGACTTGTCATGGCGCGCGTTACAACCCCGAAACGCTCGCGGTGCAGTGGCAGGGTTTGAGCATCGCTCAGGTGCTGCAACTGACCGTGGACGAGGCGGTGACGGTGTTTGCCGAGCAACCGGCAATCCGCCGTTCACTGGAGGTGCTGCGAGATATCGGCCTCGGTTACCTGCGCCTCGGGCAACCGGCGACGGAGTTGTCCGGGGGCGAAGCTCAGCGGATCAAACTGGCCACCGAGCTGCAACGCAATCCGCGCGGCGCGACGTTATATGTGCTGGACGAGCCCACCACCGGGCTGCACCCGCGAGACGTCGACCGCTTGCTCGAACAACTGGACACCCTGGTGACGGCGGGGCACACGGTGATTGTGGTCGAGCACGAAATGCGCGTGGTGGCGCAGAGTGACTGGGTGATCGACATCGGCCCGGGGGCTGGAGATCAGGGCGGCAAGATCGTCGTGGCCGGAACGCCGCAGAAAGTGGCGGCAAGCAAGAAGAGTCGGACTGCGCCGTTTCTTGCCCGTGCCTTGAGCCGATAACTACGTCGCTAGGGCCGGCCTCATCGCGGGCAAGCCCGCTCCCACAGAGTCTGATGTGTTCACGAATTTGTGTACGGCACAAAAAACTGTGGGAGCGGGCTTGCCCGCGATGGCGGCGTGTCAGGCGCCGTCGAGCGTACGGCGCACCTTGTCCAGCAATTCGCTGATCTGGAACGGTTTGACCAGCATGTCCATGCCGGCCCCGAGGAACACCTGGCGGTTGATCGCGGTTTCCGCGTAACCGGTCATGAACAGGATCGGCAACCCTTCACGCCAGCCCCGGGCAACGTCCGCCAGTTCGCGGCCACTCATGCGCGGCAGCCCGACGTCGGTCAGCAGCAGGTTGATCGTCGGATCGTTCTGCAGGCGTTCCAGCGCGGTTTCGATATCGCCGGCCTGTGTGCAACGGTAACCGGCGTCTTCCAGCACTTCGGTGACGAACAGCCGCACTGAAGGCATGTCCTCGACAATCAGCACGTGTTCGCCGGAGCCCTGCGGATCGACCACTGGCGGCACCAGATCGGCGGCGGTCGGGTCGCTGGTGGCCGGCAACATGATGGTCACCTCGGTGCCGCGCCGGGCAACGCTGCGGATGTGCGCATCGCCACCGGACTGCCGGGCGAAACCGTAAATCGTCGACAACCCCAACCCGGTGCCCTGGCCCAGCGGCTTGGTGGTGAAGAACGGATCGAACACCTTGTCGATCACGTTGTGCTCGATGCCGGTGCCGTCATCGCGCACCGACAGCGCCACATAAGAACCATCCGTCAGGTTCGGGTCGCCGTGGGAATACGCGGCATAGGTGCTGACCCAGATATTGCCGCCCTGCGGCAGCGCATCCCGGGCGTTGATCACCAGGTTGAGCACCGCGCTTTCCAGCTGAATCGGGTCAACCAGGGCGATGGCCGGTTTGGTGGTCAGTTCAAGCTTGAGGGCAATCCGTTCGCCGATGGTGCGCACCAGCAACTCTTCGAGCGAACGCACGTGGTCGTTGATGTCCACCGGCCGGGTGTCGAGCGGCTGTTGTCGGGCGAAGGCCAGCAGGCGATGGGTGAGGGAGGCCGCGCTCATCGCCGAGTTCAGGGCGGCTTCGGCGTAGAACTGGACCTTGTCCGGGCGTGCATCGGCGACGCGTTTCTGGATCAGTTCCAGGCTGGTAATGATCCCGGTCAGCAGGTTGTTGAAGTCATGGGCTATGCCCCCGGTGAGTTTGCCCAGCGCATCCATTTTCTGTACTTGCAGCAGTTGCGCTTCGGCGCGCACCCGTTCGGCGACTTCCTTGGCCAGTTGCGTGGTGGTGTCGTCCAGCCGCGCCAGGTGCGAGCGTTCGCGATGACGGTGTTCGGTGACGTCTTCGACGAACACCAGGCTCAGTTCCGGGGTGCGATAGGGTGAAATCTGCCACTCGGTTTCGCGTAATTCACCCAACACGCGCATGTTCAGTGTGCCTTTCCAGCGCTCGCCATCTATCAGTTGCAGGCGCAACTCGTCGAGGATCGCGCCCTGATCCTCAGCGAAGCATTCACTGAGGGTCTGCGGGTCGCGGTTGTCCTGAATCAGTTGGGCGAAGGCGTGGTTGCACTCGTGAATTTTCAGGGTGGCATCGATGACCGCAATCGGCGCCGAGACGTTGACGAAAATCTCCCGAAAGCGCGCCTCGCTTTCGCGCAGGGCATTTTCCGTGTCGCGTACCCGCAGCAGGGTGCGCAGGGTCGCGAGCAGTACGTCGGGATCGACCGGATGAATCAGGTAGGCATCGGCCCCGGCGTCAAGGCCGGTGATGATGTCGCCGGTCTGGATCGATGCCGCCGACACGTGGATCACCGGCAGCAGAGCGGTACTCGTATCGGCGCGCAGTTTGCGCACGATGTCGAAGCCGCTCATGTCCGGCAGGTTGACGTCGAGAATCAGCGCATCCAGCGTTTCGCTGGCGATCAGCGCCAGGCCTTCGCCGCCGGTGCCGGCCTCCAGCACTTCGTAGCCGTGGCGCTCCAGCCGTCGGCGCAAGGCGTAGCGGGTGGCGACGTTGTCGTCGACGATCAGCAGGCGGATGTCATGTTTCATCGACGTTCTCCAGAGCGATCGCCAGCGGGATGATCACGAAAAAGGTCGAGCCGACACCCGGTGCGCTGTCCATGCCGACTTCACCGCCCAGCAACGCCGCAAAACGCTTGCACAGGGACAACCCGAGCCCGGTGCCGCGCAGGCGTTTTTGCAGCGGTGAATCGACCTGTGAAAAGTCTTCGAACAGGGCGCCGTGCAGCTCCGGGGCGATGCCGATGCCGGTGTCGCTGACGGCGAAGCGCACCTTGTCCTGACCTTCGAGGCGCGCCGAGACCCGGACTTCGCCACGGGTGGTGAATTTCAGCGAGTTCGAGATGAAGTTGCGCAGGATCTGCGCGAGCTTCTTGTCATCGGTATAGAGCCGCGGCAGGCCCACCGGCTCTTCGAAAATCAGGTCCACCGCAGAGGCGTCGACAATCGGCCGGAACATCCCGCGCAACGCCGCGAACAGGTCGAACATGTCGAACCATGCCGGGGAAATCGTGATGCGTCCGGCCTCGATCTTCGCCAGATCGAGCAGGTCGTCAACCATGTCGCTGAGTTCACGGGCGGCAGTGCTGACAAACGCGACCTGCTTGTGTTGCTCGGGGCTGAGCGGGCCGTCGAGTTCATCGGCCAGCAGGCTGTTGATGCTCAGGATCGAACCCAGCGGCGTGCGGAATTCGTGGCTCATGTACGACAGAAACCGGCTTTTCAGGTCCGAGGCCTGGCGTAATTGTTCGGCCTGGGTGTCGAGTTCGGCGTACAGGGCCAGCACGCCCTGATTGGTCTCGTCGAGTTCTTCGCGCAGCGCGGCGGTTTCGCTCTGCAATTGGGCGATAAGCGCGGATTGCTCGGCGCTGTTCAAGGTCGGGGACTCAGCCATGGGCGGCCTCCAGGGCAACGACCAGCACCGTCACATCGTCGCGCCCGCGACAGAAATCGCGGTGCAGGATGCTGGCTATCACGGCGGGATGGCGGTGCACCAGGCCGGGGTAGTCTTGTAGGTTCCAACGGGACTGCAAGCCGTCGCTGTACATGATCAATAGATGTCCATTCACGTGAGCATAGTCAAAGGGCTGGGCTTTTCGGTATTGGCCGCCGACGATCCCCGGGTGCGAGGCGAGTCCACGGGACTTGCCGGCCGTCACCAGACTGGCACCGATGTTGCCGACACCGGCAAATGTCAGGCTGTCGCGCTCGCCATGGAACTGCGCAAACGCGACAGCGCCGCCCCGGGTGCCGATCATTTCCCGGTGCAGGTCTTCCATCAGCAACACCGGGGCGGCGAAGGGGTTCAGGGCGAACGCTTTTTCTCCGGCCCGTCCGGCCCGCTCGGCGTCTTCGCCGTGGCCGAGACCATCGACGATCAGGGCGCTGATGTCCGGCCCGTTGAATGCCAGATGCCAGACATCACCGCACGCCGGGTCGTTGTGCAACGAATGCTGACTGACGCCAAACCGCAGATCCGGTTGCCGGTCGCTGCGCGGGTACAGACGCGCCAGCAGCACCGCGCCCCGGGCATCGGCATAGGCATCAAACACCTCGGCCTGACGCGACACTGCGCCTAACCCGATGCCCTGAGTGCCGCCCGTGGAAAAGCCGTCGGCCATGCACGCATCGAGATCGAAGCCGCCGGCCCGATCGACCGCGAGCATTTCGATGCCGAAGCCATCAATGCGCTGCAACACTCGCAGGTGCAGTTCGCCGTGACTAGCGTGCTTGAGTACGTTACTCGCCAGTTCCGTGGCGACCAGCGCCACGCGCCCGGCATCACGCTCATCGAAGCCATGCTGTTCGGCGAGTTGCTGCGCTGTGCGACGTGCGTATCCGATCTGGCTGATCTCTTCGATCGGCAGCACGCGGGTCAGGCTCCCGCTGATGTTCATGTCCATCGGGTGATCGTTATGCGAGTGCCTTTGCCGGGGGCGGTGTCCAGTTCGAACTCATCGACCAGCCGTTTGGCACCGGTCAGGCCCAGACCCAAGCCGCTGCCGGACGTCCAGCCATCGGTCATCGCCAGTTTGATGTCGGCAATGCCGGGGCCTTCGTCGCGGAACGTCAGGCGCAAGCCGACCTTGTGGTCTTCATCGAGGATCTGCCAGTCCATGTCGCCGCCACCGCCGTACACCATGGTGTTGCGCGCCAGCTCGCTGACGGCGGTCACCAGTTTGGTCAGGTCGATCAGGCGCATGCCGCATTCGGTGGCCAGTTTGCGCGCCTGTTGCCGGGCCAGCACTACGTCCTGCTCGATGTTGATCGGTTGTGTACCGCTGCTGCGCACCGTCATTTCTGGCGTACTCGTTCCTGGAGCAGTTTCATGCCGCGCTCGACATTCAGCGCAGTGCTGACGCCGGGCAGGGTCAGGCCGAGTTCGACCAGGGTAATCGCCACGGCGGGCTGCATGCCGACCAGCATGGTTTCGGCGTCCATGATTTTCGACAGGCCGGAAATCGTGCCGATCATCCGGCCGATGAACGAATCGACCATGTCCAGCGCCGAGATGTCGATCAACACCCCGCGCGCCGAGGTTCTGCTGATGCGCTCGGACAGATCGTCCTGCAGGGTGAGGGCGAGTTGGTCATGCATGTCGACCTGGATGGTCACCAGCAGGAAGTCACCCATCTGGAGAATCGGGATACGTTCCATCGCTTAAACCGTCTTGGTGAGAGTGATGCCCAGGCGGGTTAAGGCCAGTTTCAATGCATCGGCCAGATTGGCCTTGGTCACCACGCCTTGCAGGTCGAGACCGAGGTGGACGATGGTCTGGGCGATCTGCGGACGCACGCCGCTGATGATGCAATCGGCACCCATCAGGCGGATCGCGGTCACGGTTTTGAGCAAGTGCTGGGCCACCAGGGTGTCGACGGTCGGCACGCCGGTGATGTCGATAATGGCGATTTCCGAACCGGTGTCGACGATGCGTTGCAGCAGCGATTCCATCACCACCTGGGTGCGTTGCGAGTCGAGGGTGCCGATCATCGGCAGCGCGAGGACGCCATCCCAGAGTTTGACCACCGGGGTCGACAGCTCCAGCAGTTCTTCCTGTTGACGCTTGATCACCGCTTCACGGGATTTCTGGAAAGTGCGGATGGTGTGCAGACCGAAGGCGTCGAGCAGTTCAGAGATTTCCCAGAGCTGCTCGGCGAGCAGCGCCGGTTGTTCGCGGTAATGGCTTTGCAGCAAGGCGAACAGCGGGCCTTTGAGAGAGAAAATGAAACTGGCGGTCTGCTGCGAATCCTGGCCGAGCAGGGCGCGACTGTGGGAAAGCTTTTCAAGGAACTGGCGAGTGGTTTCCCAACCTGGCGCGGCAATGTTGGTGCCGTTGTCGTTTTCGAGGCCGCTGACCACCAGTTGCAGGAATTCAGTGGTCTGTTGCTGGACGTCGTGATCCTTGAGGTTGCGGGTGGCGCCGCTGTCGACCAGCCCTTGGGTCCACTCGCCCAGTAATTGCGCCTGTTTGTTTTTCATCGCATCGAGTGTGCTGTTCTGCAGTGCTGCCATGTGCCTGTTGCTCCGTCGCGAAGTGGGGGCCGGTGTGCAGGAAAACGACCGGCGCGAAATGACTGACATTTGCCGTATGAAATAGTTGTTCGTTCCCGCGCGGATATTTTTGATCTGCCGCACGGAACGCACCGATAACTCTAGTCGCCGTGGCCGGGGGCGCCGATCTTTTGCGTAAAACGACATACCAAAAAAAGAGGCCGCGTCCAATGGAGGCGGCCTCTTGAGGTGTGTTGCGGTTACTTGCTCGGGTGTTTGGCCTGCAGTTCCTTGGCGGCGGCCAGGTGTTTTTGCAACCCAGGGAGCATTTTCTGGGCAAAGCCCTTGAGTTCCGTGGAGCCCTTGACTTGGTCGTCGGTCACGGTGTTGGCTTCTTTCTTGAACAACTCGATGGCTTCTTCGTGGGCCTTGACCTGATTGTTCGCATAGGCAGCGTCGAAGGACTCATCGCGCATGTCGAGGATTTTTTCCTTGGCTTGTTTGACCAGGGTCGTGGTATCCGGGACCTTGATATCGTGAGCCTGGGCAATGGTGGCCAATTCATCGTTGGCCTTGCCATGGTCGGTGATCATCATGTTGGCGAAGGCCTTGATGTCGGCCGATTGGCTCTTCTCAAGCGCCAGGCGACTGGTCTCGATTTCGGCGATGCCGCCGGCGGCAGCGTTGTCGACGAAGTCATTGTCGGTGGCGGCAAAGGCCGAGCCCATGCCGGTGCTCAAAGCCATGGCCAGAAAAAGATGACGCAGATTGAATCCGTCCATTGGTGTTTCTCCACGCAGGTATTTGGGGGTGTTATTCAATGGAGAGAGGCCTGAGGGCGAAGGTTTTATTGCATTTGCGAAAGGGCGACGAACGGACACCGCTGGTCTGACAGGTGGTCGACAGAACCGGTCAACCGAGGCCATTCTGATAACTGGCCAGCGCAATCGGTCGCGTTGGCTGCCGATCAACTGACGGAGGTGTTCCATGCCGGTGACCCATGATCTGTTACAGGACTTGAAACTTACAAAGGAAGAGATCCAGCAACGACGCACCGCGGATCCACATCTGGACGCACTGATCAACAAGTATTCCCAGGCGGACGCCGAAGTCGTCAAGGCCGAGACGGCGACCTCGGATGCACCCAGCGACGACACCCTGAAGAAACTCAAAGAAAAACGCTTGCAGGTCAAAGACAAGATCGTCGAGCAATTGCAGGCTCGAACCTGACCGTCAGTCGCGCCATTGAACTTCAGTGGTGCACGACTGGAACGACAGCCACGACCGGCACCTCGAATGTTCAGAGTCTTCACTTAACGACTTTCTGCGAGGTGCCTTATGAATCCCAAATTCCCCAGTGAAGAGCAGGGCGCATTCGACCCGGTTCCCACGCATCTCGAGCCCAACAGTCCGGCGCATACCACCCGCAATCCTGAGGATGAGCGGAAGATCGCGGATGTGCCGGAAGATGAAGATCCGGAAAAATTCGATCGATCCAGCAACTGAAAGTCCGCCATCGCTGGCAAGCCAGCTCCCACAGTTACCACGTTGGCCGCGAAATCTGCGAACGACGACAAATCCTGTGGGAGCTGGCTTGTCGGCCCGCTGCATCGCAGCGATGACGTCAGCCGATTCAGCACAAATCTCAAAGCCTCACTTCAAGGCTGCCTCCAGCGGCATCCGCGCCATGTGCGTGGCCTTCAGCGAGCCGAAATACAACCAGTCGCCATACTCGCGCGCTGTGGTGATCGGCGAGTAATTGCCGGCGCTGGCATCCTGCAGATTGGCAATCACCTTGCCATCCAGATCCAGCCCCAGCACGAATCCGCGTTTTTCCAGCGGTTTGGGCAGGACGGTCATTGCCCGCACGAGCATCTTGCGCACGAACGGATGCCCGGCGGTGCGATCCAGCAGCGGATTGCGCGGCGTGTACAGCGCCACCCAGAAACGATCCCGACCATTGAACGCGAGGTTGTCGGGCAGGCCCGGCAGGTTGTCGATGAACAGGTCATGGGTGCCGGCCTTCGGTCCCGTCAGCCAAAAGCGGCTGATACGGTAGGCGCCGGTTTCGTTGACCAGCACATAGGCATCGTCCGGGCCGAGGGTCACGCCGTTGGCGAACTCCAGCTTGTCGAGCAGAACGCTGGTCTTGCCGGTCTGAAAGTCATAACGCAGCAAGCGCCCGTCACCGCCGTGCTCGATGATCGCCTCACCATCATGGCCGTAACCCCAGCGACTGGAGGCATCGCTGAAGTAGGCGTAATGCCCGGACTTGTCGATGGCCACGTCATCGGTGAAACCGAACTTCAGGCCATTGGCTTCAGTGGTCAGCGCGGTCAGCTGTCCCTGGGCATCGAGGGACAGTAAACCCTTGACCCCGTCGGCGATCACCAGCAAGCCATTGGGATGCCGCGCCAGACCCAGAGGCCGGCCGCCGGTATCGGCCAGCACTTTGCGTTGCTGGCCGTCGAGGCTGGTGCGGATCAGTCGCCCATCGTGCAGCCCGGTAATCAGTGCATCGCCCTCCAACAGCAGGGCTTCCGGGCCTTCGATGTCGCTGGGGCCGACTTGCGCTGCACTTTTGAGTCGCTGGTTCTCGGCGTAATCGCCTTCGGTCAGCGACGGTGCTGGTTGGGGCGTCCAGGCCACTGGTTCGACCTTGGTCGGCATCAGCAGCAGAAAGGCTAGAATCACGACGATCAGCAGCAAAATCACATGGCGCAATTTCACACGTGAGCTCCTGCAAGTGCCAGATGCCGGGTCGCCCTGTCGCGCAGGGCCAGCATCGAGGCCGCCGATTCACGTTCGATGCGGCGCTTGAGCAGCAATTGATTGGCGATGCGCATGCCCAGGCTCTCGAAGCGGTATTCCAGCGTGCGCACGAACGCTGTGCCTTCGCCTGCGGCCGAGCATTCGTAGGTCAGATGCAACGACAACCCATGATCGCCCTGAGCCCGGGCACACCAGCGCCGCCCTGGCAGGTATTCGGTGACTTCCCAGCTCAAATGCCCCTCGCGGCCGCCGGCATGAATGTCTTCCTCGAATCGGGCGCCGGCATGCAACGGTCCGGCGGGGCCATCGATCTTCAGCGATGAGGGATGCCATTCCGGCCAGCGGCTGACGGTGGCAGCGTAGGCGAGTACGGCAATCGGGTCGCCGGCGATGTCGATCGGATGCTGCATGCGGGTCATGGGCGTTCTCGAATCGGTCAAAGGGACGGGCTCCGGCTCCCAGTAGAGGGTGCCGAACAGGTAGTCCATCAGGGGCAGGACGATGTTGAAATTGCGCTCCTGCATGCGCTCGCGGCGGTGATGCAACTCGTGCAGGCGGCGCATCTGGCGAATCCATGGCAGTCGGCTCAGCGGATGTTGCGCCGGCAAGTGCTCGCAGGCGTGAAACACCTCGTAGGTCAGGTAGCCCAGCACCATGCTGCCGCCGAACAGCCCGGCGACGTTGGCGTTGGCCTGCGCAAACAGCCACCACAGGGGCAGGGTGATGACCAGCGTGTGCACGACGATCAGCCACGCCGGAAACAGGATCACCCGCCAGTCGCGGGCGCTGTCCCAGGTCATATGGCCGGGGGTGAAGAAGCTGTGATGGTCGCCGGCATGGCGGGCGTAGAACATTTTGGCGAAGGCTTGTTTGTGATGCCCGAGGTGGCGGTGCACCACGTACACGCCGAAATTGAAGAACAGCAAGGTCAGCGGCACCGCCAGCCATTCCAGCGCACGCACCTGATGCGCACTGCTCCAGAACGTGCCGATGGCCAGCACGCCGAACAGCAGCACGAAGGCGCCGTGCAGCCACGGGTTGTACAGCGGATGAATCGCCGCGCGGTAGCGGCTGCGAAATGCCTCGGTGGTCTGCCTCACTTCGGTCACCTGCGGATATTGTTGTTATCCCGGCAGATTAGCCGATCCCGCCGTTTGTGCAGGGCCTACCTTGAGGTCACAACTGCCATGCTCCAGTGCATAGCGGTCGTCAGCTCAAGGGGTTCCAGCGTTGCGACCAGTCGTCATCGGCCTTGATCACCTCGCGCAGCAGATCGAACGCCTGTTGCAGGGTCGCCGAATCGCGGTCGCGGGAATAGACGAGGTAGGTCGGGTAGCCGAATTCCGGGGCTTTGGTGACGGTTTCCAGTGCGCCGCTTTCCAGATAGGTGCGCACCACCCGGGTGCGGAAATAGCCGCTGCCGCCGTTCTCCAGAATGTATTGCAGGGCCAGCGGGCCTAGGTTGAAGCTCAGGGCTGCCTTGGCTTTTTCCGGCAGTGCGGCGTCGTGCTGGCGGCGAAAGTCCTCGCCCCAATCGATGTACACGTAAGGCGAGGGGCGGTTGGGGGTTCGGACCAGAATCAGTTTCTCTTCCAGCACTTGCTCGACCTGCAACCCCGGCCAGTATTCCGGTTGGTAGACGAGCGCGGCGTCGAGCACGCCGAGTTCAAGCTGCCGCAGCAGGTTTTCGCCGTCGCGGATGTCCATGCGCAGGGCATGGCTGGGAATCTTCTCGCGCAGTTCGGCAGCCCAGCTGAGCATCAACGGGTTGCACAGACTGACTTCACCGCCGATGTGCAGCACGTTGTCGTAGCCTTCGGGCAGCGGCAGATCTCGGCGGGCGGCTTCCCAGGTCTGCACCAGTTGATTGGCGTAGACCACGAAGGCCTCGCCGTTGGCGGTCAGGCGCGCACCGGCACGGTTGCGCACGAACAACGTGCTGCCCAACTGGCTTTCGAGCTTTTGTACGCGGGCGGTGATTGCCGTTTGCGTGACGAACAGCTTTTCTGCCGCGGCGGCGAGGCTGCCGTGGCGGACGATTTCCAGAAAGGTGCGGGCTAGGTCGATGTCCATGGGGGCGCCGGTGTCTGAGGTGCCCGCATTGTAAGTCAAAAGCGCCCTCACCCTAGCCCTCTCCCGGGGGGAGAGGGGACCGATTCGGGGATATTGACGAGATACATCGACCTGAAAGTTCGGCTTTGAATCCATAATCGACACGATTTTTCAGGTCGATGTATAGCGCAAAACAACTCGGTCAGTCCCCTCTCCCTCCGGGAGAGGGCTAGGGTGAGGGGAGAAGCAGACGCCGCCGATCAACCTGCCAACTCAGCCTCCCGCACCCGAGCCCACCCCTCCACCAACCGCGCCGGCGTGCAGCAAGTCTTGCGCTTGTAAACAAAACTCCGGCACTTCTCGGCAAACTGATTGCGGTTGTACAGCATGTCTTCCTGCATCTCTTGCAGTTCGGTTTCGCGGCATTGGCGGATCAACTCATGATCGACCCGTAGCTTGCGTTCACGCACCGCTGCATACGTCGGATCGGTCAGCACAGCATTGGCCCGTTGCAGCAACCACAAACCAAACTCGTCCGGGCAACGCGGACCAATTTCCTGGACCATGCCCAATTGCAGCGCCTGGGTGGCGCTGACCGGCAGACAGGCCTGAGTCAGTTGTTCGGCCATGGCCGGGCCAACGGCGCGGGGCAGGCTGTAGGTCCAGTATTCCGAGCCGTACAGGCCCATGCTTTTATAGTGCGGGTTGAGCACGATGTCGGCACGGGCGAACACGATGTCAGCCGCCAGGGCGAGCATCACACCGCCAGCGCCGGCATTGCCGGTGACGCCGCTGACCACCAGTTGCCGTGCGCTGAGCAACTCTTCGCACACATCGTCGATGGCCTGGATATTGGCCCAGGCTTCGGCACCCGGATCTTCGGCGGCCTGAATCACATTCAAATGCACACCGTTGGAAAAACTGCCGCGTCCGCCCTTGATCAGCAGCACACGAGTGTCACGGGATTTGGCCCAGCGCAAGGCCTCGACCATGCGTTGGCACTGCTCGGTACTCATGGCGCCGTTGTAGAACTCCAGTGTCAGCTCGCCGACATGCCCGGACTCGCGATAGCGAATCGGCTGATACGCCTCGTCGCTGAACGGCGCATTGGCAATCGACCAGTCCAGCAACGGCACGTGCGCCAATTGCCCGGCCAGCACATGCCGCGCCGGTCGCTTGAAGGTTTCTTCGCCCGGTTGTGGTTTGCGTCGCAGCGAGCCTATCCACAGGCTGTGATCACCGGTCGCCACCAGCACCGCATCGTCGTGCACCGCGAGAATCTCGCCGGGCATGCCCGTGCGCTGATCGAGGTGTGCGTCGTACACGTAATACTGCCCGCCGGCGAGGCTGGCGAGTACGCCGGGCTGGCCGTCCGCCGCGTCGATGCAACGTTTGATGAAGCGCGAGCAGTCGTGCCAGCCGAAGGTGCGGTCGTCCTGTTTCATGTTCGGTTGCAGGCGTCCGCGAACCTGGGGATCGGCGTAATCCAGGGCCACCGGAACAAAGCCGTCGATGAATTTCTCCACCACCTCACGGATGCAGCGGATCGCCGCGTCGCTGACCCGGCCGTTGTACAGCTCGGATTTGCGCAGGCCTGTCGGCAGGTTGAATTCGCAAGTGGCCCAGACCGGACCGGCGTCCATTTCTTCCACTGCTTGCAGGGCGGTCACGCCCCAGGACGGCAATTCGCGCATGATCGCCCAGTCCAGTGCGCTGGCACCACGATCACCGACGATGCCGGGGTGAATGATCACCACCGGACGTTGCGGATTGCTCCAGAGCGCATGGGGAACGCGGTCCTTGAGGAACGGGCAAATCACCAGGTCAGCGCCACTGTGTTCGATCTGTTCGCACACGGCGGCTTCGTCGGTGAACAACACGACGCTGGGCGAATGGCCCGCCTGACGCAGGTCCAGCCAGGCACGTTGGGTCAGACCGTTGAACGCCGATGACAAAAGAATGATGTTGAGTGATCGCATGATTGCTCTTCCTTGAAGGGTCAGCCGCAGGCTCCCGGTGAGCCGTCCATGGCTATCGATGGAGGCGCAAGGTTAGAGACTGGCGTGGCCGGCGCCACTGATCGAGATCAACGTTGTGTCAGCCAATGTTGCCGTGGCGACGACATGCCTTATTCTCAAAGGTTTGCTGATCCTGATTTTTTATTACTTCAAATGTTTCAGGCGCTATTGCACAGTCGCACCCCTGATCAACGCCGGACGATCCCGGCGTATCCATGGATTTTCGCAGCGGGTGGAGCCCGTTTTCAGGGAGTAAGGCATGGGGAGTCACAACCCGCATTACCAGGTCATCGGGCAAATGTTCCAAAAGGACTACCGATGGCTATGCGCCGCAGTCAGCCGTACCCTCGGTTGCCCGCACAGCGCACAGGACATCGCTTCGGAAACGTTTCTGCGAGTGTTGGCGTTGCCCGATCCACTGGCCATACGCGAACCGCGCGCACTGTTGACCACAATCGCCCGGCGTCTGGTCTATGAAGGCTGGCGCCGGCAGGATCTGGAGCGTGCCTATCTGCAAAGCCTGGCCCTGGCGCCCGAGCTGGTGCATCCGTCACCCGAGGAACGGGCGTTGGTGATCGAAGCACTGCTGGCGGTGGATCGCTTGCTCAACGGTCTGTCAGCCAAGGCCAAGGCTGCGTTTCTCTACCATCAACTCGATGGCCTGACCTACAGCGAAATCGGCGAACGCCTTGGCGTCTCCACCAGTCGCGTGCAGCAGTACATGGTCGAAGCCTTCAAGCGTTGCTATCAGGCGATGCAGGCATGAGACCGGACGAAACGCTGATCGACGAAGCAGCGCAATGGATGGCGCTGTTGCAATCGGGAGATGTCAGCCTGCAGGAGCGCGCGGCGTTCGACGCCTGGCGTGCGGCGGATCCACGGCATCAACAGATCATCGAGCAAATGGGCGGCGGGCTGAACCTGCTGCGCCATTCGAACCTGCGCGGGTTGCCGCGAGAGAGTGTGCTGCACAGCCTGAATGCGCCCTCCAACAGTCGCCGCCGATTCATCAGCGGCAGCCTGAGTGTGCTCGGGATTGCGGTGCTGGCCGGTTTGCTAGGTCGACGTTATGGCTGGCTGCCGGAGGCCGGCGAGTTGTCGACGGGTACAGGCGAGCGACGTCAGTTCACGCTGGAGGATGGCAGCGCCCTGACGCTGAACGCCCGCAGCCGCGTGGTGCCGCGATTCGATAACGTCGAGCGTTTGCTGGCCTTGCGCAGCGGTGAACTGCTGGTCGACGTGGCGAAGAATCTGGCCCGGCCGTTTGTGGTCGAAACCGAGCACGGGCGGATGCGTGCGCTTGGTACGCAATTTCTGGTGCAGCGACTGGATGACGCGACACGGCTGGTGATGCTGCATTCGCAAGTCGAAGTGGTCACCGCCAGCGGTGCGCGGCAAGTGGTGGAGGCGGGCGAGAGTCTGCTGTTCAACGGCCAGGAGATCCTCGCACTGGAGCGCAGCAAAGGACAGGAAAGCGCCTGGGTGCAAGGGCGACTCGAAGTACGCGACCGTCCCCTCAGCGAAGTCATCGACAGCCTGCGCAGTTACCGTCGCGGCATCCTGCATCTGAGCCCGGAAGTCGCCGGGCTGCGTCTCAGCGGTCTCTATCCGCTGGACGACAGCGACCGCACATTGCAGTTGCTCGAACGCTCGCTGCCAATCCGCGTCACCTGGCACAACCCGTATTGGGTGAGCGTCGAAGCACGGTTATAAAACCATAACTTCCTGGTCTATCCGCGACCCTATAAAAAGCGCCGGCCCGCTGCTCATTCCCTGCAGACGCCTTCAACAGGGAAGCCCCTCGATGTTCTCATTCAAACAACAATTACCCCGCCTGACGCTGGCCGCCGCGCTGGCGATGGGCATCGTTCCTTCAGCCGTATTGGCGCAAGATGCGGCCACTCAGGTCTTTACTTTCGACATTGCTGCCGGGGCCCTCGACGAGGTGCTGCTGGACATCTCGCGTCAGGCCGACTTGCCGATTTCCTTCAGCCAGAATCTGGTTCAGGGCAAGCGCAGCAGTGCCGTGCGCGGTGCGTTGGGCGGCCGGCAGGCGGTGGAGAAGGCGTTGCTCGGCAGCGGTCTGCAAGTCGAACAGGGCACTCAAGGTCTGAGTATTCGCCAGGCTGATGCGCCGAGCGCCGCGCCCGTGAAAACCACCGCTGTGGCGCCTGCCAGCGGCGCCGATTACCGCATGGAAAAAGTCACGGTCACCGGCTCGCGGATTGCCCGTGCGCAGTCTGATGGTGCGACGCCGGTCAACGTCATCACCCACGAAGAAATGGAAGCGCGGGGCTACAAGAACGTCTACGACGCGCTCGCCACACAGACGCAAAACACCGGCATGACCCAGGGCGAAGACTATGGCAATACCTGGCAACCGGCCGCCAGCGCCCTCAACCTGCGCGGCCTGGGGCCCAACCACACGCTGGTGCTGATCAATGGCCGGCGGGTCGCCGATTACCCGACGCCGTATGACGGCAAGGTCAACTTCACCAACCTGGCGAACATTCCGTCGGCGATCATCGACCGCATCGAAGTCCTCAGCAGCGGTGCCTCGGCGATTTACGGTTCGGATGCGATTGCCGGGGTGGTGAACATCATCCTCAAGGACAAGATGAATGGCGTGGACGTCAACCTCAAGGGTGGTACCAGCGAGCGCGGCGGCGGTGACAATCAGCGGTTGCAAATCAGCGGCGGCGGCAGTTGGGGCGACTTCGATGGTTTGTTCGGGCTTGAGCTGACCAACCGTGATCCGATCTGGGCCGATGACCGAGGTTTCATGCAGAGCGGGCCGTTGGCGGATGTCGGTTATCGTCGTGACCTGACAAACAACCGTTACCTGGGGCCGGGCTGCGGCGCTTATCAGGGCACGTTCGACAACAAGCTGTTCAACAACGGCGGGCGCTGCCGCACCGACCAGATGTACAACGATTACTGGACGATCCAGACACAAAAGGAAAACTACGACGGCTACACCCGCGGCACCTGGCATTTCAGCGACAGTGGTCAGGTGTTCGCCGACCTGATGTACGGCCTCGATCACATCCAGAACAACACCCGTGGCCCGACCTTCACTTCGCCGGATTTCATCAACCAGAACAGCGGCAATCTGGAACGTTGGTATCGCCGTTTTGGTGAAGAAGAGATCGGCGGGCGCACCAGCAACAACAGCAAGTGGCGCGATACGTCGTGGACCGGCACCCTCGGGCTTTCGGACAAGATCGCCGACACCGGCTGGAACTATGAGCTCGCAGCCAACCGCTCGGAATACAAAAGCGTGCGCAGCTGGCGCTATACACCGCTGGCCTCGATCCAGGATTTTTATCTCGGCCCGCAACTTGGCACGAGCGGCGGCTACCCGGTCTTCGCTCCAGACGCCTCGCGCCTCGACCGGCCGCTGACACCGCAGGAGTGGGAGCAGTTTCGCGGTAACCGGAGTGAGAGCAGCAAGTCGGTTTCCACCAGCTACAACGCGTCAGTCAATGGCGATCTGTTTGACTTGCCCGCCGGCCCAGTGGGGTTCGCCGGGGTGCTGGAGGCGGGCAAACAGGAATACCGCATCGATCCGGACAACGACTTCAGTGACGGCGGGTTCTACGGTGTCAGCCCGGCGCAGAGCTCCGGTGGTTCGCGCAAGCGTTACGCGGCCGGGGGCGAGTTCAGCATTCCAGTCACCGATACCGTGCTGGCGACAGCGGCAGGGCGCTGGGACCAATACAAATTCAGCGGCCGCACCGAGCAACAGAAAACCTACAACCTCGGCCTGGAATGGCGGCCAGTCACCAGCCTTTTATTGCGCGGAAGTTATGGCACCAGTTTCCGTGCGCCGGATCTGAACTACATCTACCAGTCCGACAGCAATGGTTACTACCCGGCGCAGATCGATTACTACGGTTGCAGCCAGGGCGTGGAGGGCGCGTGTGATCGCGGGCGGGTCGATTACACCCAGAGTGGCACGGCGGATCTGCAATCCGAGCGCGGCAAATCCTGGACCTACGGTTTTGTCTGGTCGCCGTCGCGCAACTTCGATTTCTCCACCGACTTCTGGCGCGTGGAAATCGATGACCTGCTGACCACCGTCGACGAAAACCGCCTGTTGCAGCAGGAGAACGAATGTCGCAACGGCACCCAGGACATCAACTCGGCCAACTGCCAGTCGACCCTCGCTCGCGTCGATCGTAATCCCGGCAACGCCGCTATCGATCCCAACCAGTTGCAACGGGTACGGGTGAATGCGATCAACGCCGCCAGTGAGCGGGTCAGCGGTCTGGACTTCAAGAGCAATATCCGCTGGGGCGCGGGCCAATACGGCGCGTTCAGTTCGGCGTTGGGCTACACCCTCGTACTGTCGCACTTTTACAAGGAATCGGACGAGGCCCCGACCCAGGACTGGCGCACTTCGCGTACCAACTACGACTGGCGCAGCAAGGTCAACGCCAGCCTGACCTGGGATTATCAGAAAGCCACGGCGACGCTGATGGGGATTCGCTATGGCTCGGTCACCAACGGCGCGGGCGACGGGCGTCTGTCGCCGTGGACAGTGTTCAATGCCAGCGCGCGGTACAAGCTCAATGACCGGGCGAGTGTAGGGCTGACGGTCAACAACGTGCTCAATCAGGTCAAGCATGACGACTCGGCTGGCTGGCCGTATTACCCGACCGGCAACTACGACCCATACGGCCGTCAGTGGTGGCTGGATGTGAGTTATCACTTCGGCAGTTGAGTACGGCATTACGCTCGGCGGCGTCCTACGGAAGTTGCCGGGTTTTGAGTGAAAGCAGGGATATTTCCGACGACTTTTTAAGGTTGGCCGTCGGAAGCGTGATCTATAGCATCGGCGATGACATTGAAGTCGTAAACGGCCTGGACACACAGGCCTCTGATAACGGATGGATCATGCGAACTGCACACCTCGAATACGAAACGCCTGCTTATTCCGCTCGCCATCAATGGCGCGATGATCGTGCCAGATGTCCCATGGAGGATGACGCGTTGCCCAGCGCAAAAGTGCCCCGGTTGGCGGGCTTGAAGAAGGTCGAGGGCAAGCCTGTCGAATTGCTTGTGCATGGCCGGAACATCGGTGATGACGCCCTGCTGATCGTTCACCTTACTGAAGAAGGTTTCGAGCTGAACGACGTCGTCGACATGCTTTCAACCTCCGAGCTTTACCAGCAAGGCGACGTGGTCAAACTCATCACTGGCAAGTCGGTCAGAACGGTACGCCGGCTGCTGAAGGAAGGAAAACCGGTACGGCTTGACCCGCAGCAGAGTGTCATCGCCTACCAATATGCATTGGTCCTGGAGTTGGCCATTCGGGCCTTCGGGGGGCTACCACGGGCGGAGGACTGGATGCAAAAACCCTCTACCTATTTTTACGGTCATGTGCCGCTGGAGTTGACCCTGCATCCATTGGGTTTTCAGATGGTGGAGCAGTATCTGGGGCAACTGATCTACGGGGTTTATCCATGAACCCCTTGCCGTGGGACAAACATTGGTATGCATGGCGGCTTGACCGCGAGGTTTATGGAAGAACGTGGGATAGCGGGATGGGGTCAAAGATGAGAGGAGGTCGATGGAACATTCCCGGACGACGCGTTGTGTATGCATCCGTCGATCCGTCGTCGGCCATTCTGGAGGTGGCAGCCAACCGCAGTTTCGATGCTCTGGACCGCGAGCCTTATGTTTTGACGTGTTTCGAAGTCATCAACAATGCGAAGGTAAAAATCGTGCAGCCTGAAGAGGTGCCTAATCCTTACTGGCTGAGCCCTGCTCGGCCGTCACCCAATCAGCGATTGTTTGCCGACGCTTTACTGGCTGAACATCCGTTTGTACTGATTCCCTCGGCGGCAACTCGTCATTCTTGGAACTTGCTGGTGAGCTGCGACCTGGCTGAGGGGCAGTTCAGGATGGTCTCGCAGGAGCGGTTCGGGCTTGATACCCGATTACTCGGGGAAATGGCGTCAGTCTGATGAAGCGTCATGCTGGTTTTTGCATAACCTCAGCACCCAACGGTCTAAATCGCGCCCTATAAATCGCCATCTGCCATCGCACATCCCTGCATAAACCAAAACGCAGGGATGGCTGTTCATGATTCGATTTTCACCCGTTAAGTCCCCGTTGAGCCTGGCCTTGCTGCTGGCGATCAACACATTGCCGGCGATTGCCGCCGACAGCAGTGCCACAGAACCGACCACCCAACTGCAACGGGTTGAAGTCACCGGTACTGCGATCCGCCGGGTCGATGCCGAGACTGCCGTGCCCGTGACCATCCTTAGGGTGGAAGAATTGCAGAAGCAAGGTGTGACAACGACTGAAGAGCTGGTCAGTCGGATCTCTGCCAACCAGTCGTCCGTAGGCTCCGGGCGCTCGGTGGGTTCTTCCAGCGGCGGCGCGTCTTATGCGGACCTGCGTGGCATTGGCCCGAACAAGACGCTGGTGCTGCTTAACGGCCGCCGCTTGAGCAACAACGCGACCAACGCCATCAACGGCTCCGGCGTCGACCTCAATACGATCCCGTTCGCTGCCATCGACCGGGTTGAAGTGCTGCGCGACGGTGCTTCGGCGTTGTACGGCACCGATGCCATCGGCGGGGTGATCAACTTCATCACCAAGACCAGCCTCACCGAAGGTCAGATCAGCACCAACTACGACACGCCGACCCATTCCGGTGGCGGTGAAAGTCGTAATTTCAGCGGCAGTTGGGGATTCGGTGATTTGCAGGACGATCGCTTCAATGTGTTTGGCGTCGTGAGCTACGACAAGCAACAACGGTTGGCCGCCGAAGATCGCGGTTACACCTACAACTACCAGCCGGGGCGAGGGCTAGATTACACCTCCGGCACGGCGTCACCCGCCAACTGGAGCCAGGGCAGCAACGCCACCAATCCATTGGCCGGGTCCGGTTGCAATGCACCGGGCCTGCTGTCGCGCAACGGCATCTGCCGCCAGAGCCTGTGGAACTACCTCGATCTGGTGCCGGAAACCGAAAAGACCTCGGCCTTCGCCAAAGCCACCGGCAAGTTGTCGGATGATCACAACGTCAGCCTCGAATACTTCTGGGCGCGCAACGAAAACCGCACCCAGATCGGCCCCGGCACTTTGATGGGCAATCAGGTCAATCCCGGTACTACGTTTTATCCGGGCAACGGCATTACTCCCGGACCGAGTGGTTTTGCCCTTGATCCGACGCAGCCGGTGAACGTGAACTGGCGCGAAACTGCCGTAGGCGCGCGCCAGCATGAGGATGACAACACGGGCCAGCGCTTGCTGCTGAGCTTCGATGGCACCCTCGTCGGCTGGGATTACAACGTCGGCGCCTCGTACAACCAGAACAAAGTGGTCAACACGATCCGCAGCGGTTATGTGAACGACCGGGCTGTCAGCCAGGGCATTGCCAACGGCGTGATCAATCCGTTCGGCCCGCAGACGGTTGCAGGTTCCGCGTTACTGGCGGCTAACGCGGTGGATGGCGATTACGGAACAGCCGTTGGCCGGGTGAAGGCGATTGATGGCCGTGTCAGCCGCGAGATTGGTGACTGGTTCGGCGCGGGTCCTTCGGCGCTGGCGCTGGGTGGCGAGTACCGCAAGGAAGACTTCCATCAGGATTTCGCCCAGTTCGCGGCTGATGTGCAGAGCCTGGGCGTTGACCCGAATGCCAGCGTGTCCGGGGATCGCAGCGTCTCGGCTCAATACGCCGAGGTCAACGTGCCGGTGTTCGACAGCCTCGAATTGTCCGCCGCCGTGCGCCACGACAAATACAGCGATTTCGGCAGCACCACCAACCCGAAATACTCGTTCCGCTTTCAGCCGTTCAAGGAGCTGGTGGTTCGTGGCGCCTACAGTGAAGGCTTCCGGGCGCCATCGCTGTACGAGTTGTACAACCCGAACTTCACCACGTTCACCGTGGCCAATTACAACGATCCGCGGCTGTGTGCCGGTGGCAACCCGAGCAACGGCGGGATCGCCAACCGCGACTGCGCTCAGCAGTTCAACAGCCGGACCGGCGGCAACAAGGACTTGAGCCCGGAAACCGCGCGCAACGTCACCCTCGGTTTCGTTTATCAGCCCTTCGATCGCCTGACCACCGGGCTGGATTTCTGGTGGATCAATATCGCCAACCAGATCGCCGAGTTCCCTGAATCGGCGGTGTTCGAAAACCCGGAGCTTTACCCGGATCGTTTGATTCGCAAGCCTGATGGCTCCATCGATCACATCGTCACCGGCCTGTCCAACCTCGGCAAGATCAAGACCAACGGCGTCGACGTGAGCTTCGACTATCGCCTGCCAAGCACGTCGTATGGTGATTTCGGCATCGGTCTGCAAGGGACCTATGTCAGTCGTTACGAGTATCAGCAGCAGCTCAAGGGTGACTACATCGACAAGCTGGGCGATTTCCGAGGCGGTGACTTTTCCTCGGCCGGCGCCGTTGCCCGTTGGCGCCACAGCCTGACCGGGAGCTGGAACTATGGCCCGTTCGGCGCAAGCCTGACCAACCGCTACACCAGCGGTTATCACGACTCGGATCGTGAGACCCACGATTACGTCGGCTCCTACAACGTCTGGGACGTGGCCGGCACCTACACCTGGCGCCAGACGCTGGCCGTGACGTTGGGGGTGAAGAACCTGTTCGACCGCGAGCCGCCATTCAGCAACCAGACCTACACGTTCCAGAGCGGCTACGACCCGAAATACGGCGACCCGTTCGGGCGAACGCTGTTCACGCGGGTTAACTACAAGTTCTGAAAATGACCAGTCGGTGCCGGTTTTAGTAACCCATCGTTCTAAAACCGGCCCTATAAAAAATGCCTGCCTGCTGCACATCAAAAGTAGGCAGGTAGGCGCTTAAAGGATCTGCCCATGTTTTCCAGACTCACTTTGCTGGGCGTATGTCTTGTGCTGAGCCCGGCGATTTTTGCGCAGCCCCAGCACGCCCTCACGGTCTACGGCGAAGCGCCCAAATACGCCCCGGACTTTCAGCATCTGGCCTATACCAACCCCGATGCACCCAAGGGTGGCAGTCTGCGGCGTTCTTCGCTGGAAAGCGGTCCGTTCGACCACTTGATTCCCTATGTCGAAAAAGGCACCGGCGTCGCCGAGGTCGACGGCTGGCTCTATGCGCCGCTGGCTTATCGCAGCAAGGACGAGCCCTACAGCGTCTACGGTCTGGTGGCGCAACGCATGGAGCTGGACGCGGATCGGCATTGGGTGCGTTTCTATCTCAATCCCGAGGCGCGTTTTGATGACGGCACGCCGATCACTGCCGAGGACGTGCGCTACACCTTCGAGCTGTTTACCACCCAGGGCAGCCTGAAGTACCGGCAGCAGTTTCGTGATGTCGCCGAGGTGCAAGTCGAGTCGCCAACGCAAGTGCGCTTCCTGTTCAAGAACAATGACAGCCGCACCTTGCCACTGGATCTGGCGGTGCTGCCCGTCCTGCCCGAGCATTGGTGGCGTACGCGGGACTTCGCCGAAGGCGCTGGTTTCGAGATTCCGCCCGGCAGCGGCCCCTATCGGGTCAGCGCGGTGGATGCCGGGCGCAGTGTGAAATTCCAGCGGGTTCAGGACTGGTGGGGCAAGGATCTGCCAGTCAGCCGCGGGCTCTACAACTTCGATCAGTTGAGTGTGGAGTTCTTCGCCGACACCGACGTGTCGCGGCAAGTACTCAAGGCCGGTGGCTTCGATTACAACCGCGAGTTCTCCGCCACCAGTTACACCATCGGTTATGCCGGCACAGCGCTGGAGCAGGGCAAGTTGTTGCGCGAACACCTCGCTCCCGGTGCCGCTCAAGGCTCACAGGGTTTCGTGTTCAACTTGCAGAAACCGATGTTTCAGGATCGCCGGGTGCGCCAAGCGATCGCCATGCTCTGGGATTTCGAATGGAGCAATCGGCAGATGATGCGCAGCATGTACCTGCGCCAGCGCAGTTACTTCTCTCACAGCGCGCTGTCGGCCACTGAATTGCCGGACGCCGAAGAGCTGAAAATCCTTGAACCCTGGCGCGGCAAAATCCCCGATGAGGTGTTCAGCCAGGTGTTCGAGGCGCCGCGCACCGACGGCAGCGGCAACATCCGCGCGCAACAGTTGCAAGCGCTGAAACTGCTGGAGGCCGCTGGTTGGAAACCCCTTGGCGATCAACTGGTCAACGCCGCCGGCGAGCCGCTGCAATTCACCTTTCTCAACGGCCAGAAAGGTTTCGAACGTTTGCTTTTACCGTTCAAACGCAATCTGGCGCAGATCGGCATCGGTTTCGATATTCGTCAGGTCGACACCGCGCAATACACCAACCGCGTGCGCAATCGCGACTACGACATGATCGTCGTCGGCTATCCAGTGAGTCAGGCACCGGGTCGCGAGATGTTCAACTACTTCGGTTCCGACGGCGCCGATGATCCGGGCTCCAATAACTACATGGTGCTGCGTGATCCGGCAGTGGATGCGCTGCTCGAAGGGGTGGTGCAGGCCGACAGCCGCGCGAGTCTGCTGCGCCATGCCCGGGCGCTGGATCGGGTGCTGCAGTGGGGCTACTACTGGGTTCCCAACTACTACCCGCCGGGAATCTCCACGGTGTGGTGGAACCGTTTCGGCCGTCCGGCGATTGCGCCGCTGTACGACGCCGGCCTCGATACCTGGTGGGAAATCAGTCCGACGGCGTTGACCGCCACACAGGCGCAAAAACAGCAAAAGGAGTTGGCCCATGTGGGGTTATAGCCTGCGGCGCCTGCTGCTGATCGTGCCGACCTTGTTGGCGATTCTGTTGGTGAACTTCGCGATCGTGCAGGCCGCGCCCGGTGGTCCGGTTGAGCAAGCCATCGCCCGA
This sequence comes from Pseudomonas sp. HS6, assembly GCF_023375815.1. NCBI lineage: Bacteria > Pseudomonadati > Pseudomonadota > Gammaproteobacteria > Pseudomonadales > Pseudomonadaceae > Pseudomonas > Pseudomonas sp. HS6. The sequence goes on from NZ_CP067412.1 coordinate 882,854, forward strand.
TTGCAGGGCATCGGTGTCGGCGGGGCGGTGGGCGCAAGTCATGTCGAAACGATTGGCGGCGAGTCCCGCGCGACTCGTGGCCTGGACCCGAAACTGGTGGCCGATATCGAGCGCCAGTACGGTTTCGACAAACCCGCCAGCGAGCGCTTGTGGCTAATGCTCAAGAGCTACGCGCAACTGGATTTCGGCAAGAGTTTCTTCCGGGGCGCGATGGTGACCGAACTGATCTGGCAGAAATTGCCGGTGACCTTGTCGCTGGGGCTGTGGGCGACATTGATTACCTATCTGGTCTCGATCCCGCTGGGCATCCGCAAGGCCGTGCACAACGGTTCGGCATTCGATGTCTGGAGCAGTGCGGCGATCATCATCGGCTACGCGATGCCGGGTTTTCTGTTCGCTCTGTTGTTGATCGTGGTGTTTGCCGGCGGCACGGCGCTGGACTGGTTTCCCGTGCGCGGGCTGGTCTCGGACAACTTTGCCGAGCTGACGCTGTGGGGCAAGGTGGCGGATTACTTCTGGCATCTGGTGTTGCCGGTCAGCGCACTGGTGATCGGTGGTTTCGCGACGCTGACGATCCTGACCAAGAACAGCTTCCTCAACGAGATCTCGCGGCTGTACGTGGTCACGGCCCGGGCCAAGGGTTTGAGTGAGCGTCAGGTGCTGTACGGGCATGTGTTTCGCAACGCGATGTTGCTGGTGGTCGCCGGATTGCCTCAGGCGCTGGTGACCGTGTTCTTCGGCGGCTCGTTGCTGATCGAAGTGATCTTCTCCCTCGATGGTCTCGGGCGCCTGAGTTATGAGGCGGCGGTGTCGCGGGATTACCCGGTGGTGTTCGGTTCGCTGTTCATCTTCACCCTTTTCGGACTCTTGATAAAACTGCTGGGCGACCTGTGCTACACGCTGGTCGACCCGCGCATCGACTTTTCTGCGAGGACCGCCCGATGCTGACGCTTTCTCCCATCGGACAGCGCCGTTGGGCGCGGTTCAAGGCCCATCGACGCGGCTGGTGGTCGTTGTGGCTGTTTCTTGCGCTCTTCGGTTTGAGCCTTGGCGGTGAACTGGTCGCCAATGACAAACCGCTGTTGGTGACTTATCAGGGCGAATGGTACTTCCCGGCGTTCAAGCGCTACACCGAGCAGGATTTCGGCGGCGAGCTAACGTTTCAGCCCGATTATCGCAGCGCCCAGGTGCGCGAGCTGATAGAGGGGCAGGGCGGACGAATGTGGTTTGCGCCGATCCCGTTCGGCTTCGACACGGTCAACTACGACCTCACGGAGCCGGCACCGAGCCCGCCTACCGGTGAAAACTGGCTGGGCACCGATGATCAGGCGCGGGATGTGCTGGCGCGGGTGATTTTCGGTACGCGGGTGTCGTTGCTCTTCGCGTTGGCACTGACCGCGACCAGTGCCTTGATCGGCATCGCTGCCGGTGCGTTACAGGGTTACTACGGTGGTTGGATCGATCTGATCGGGCAGCGTTTGCTGGAGGTCTGGTCGGGGCTGCCGGTGCTCTATCTGCTGATTATCCTGTCGGGATTCGTCGAGCCGAATTTCTGGTGGTTGCTGGGCATCATGGCGCTGTTTTCCTGGCTGAGCCTGGTCGATGTGGTGCGCGCCGAGTTCCTGCGCAGCCGGGGGCTCAAGTACGTGAAAGCGGCGCGGGCGCTGGGCGTCGGCGATGCGCAGGTGATCGTGCGGCACATTCTGCCCAACGCCATGAGCGCGACACTGACGTACTTGCCGTTCATTCTCACCGGAGCCATTGCGACGTTGTCGGCACTGGATTTCCTCGGTTTCGGCATGCCGGCGGGCAGCGCTTCGCTGGGTGAATTGATCGGCCAGGGCAAGACCAATCTGCAAGCGCCGTGGCTGGGCCTGACGGCGTTCTTTGCACTCGCGCTGATTCTTTCACTGCTCGTATTCATCGGCGAAGCGTGCCGTGATGCCTTCGACCCCAGGACTTGATATGCGTGAACACTTGATCGAAATACGCGACCTGCGGGTCGCCTTCAAAGGCCAGGAAGTGGTCCACGGCATTGACCTCGACATCTGTCCGGGTGAATGCCTTGCGTTGGTGGGGGAATCCGGCTCCGGCAAATCGGTGACGGCCCACAGCATCCTGCAACTGTTGGACCCGGCCATCACTCGAATTGACGGCAGCATTCGTTATGGCGGCGAAGAGTTGCTGGGCGTCCATGAACGTTATTTGCGGCAATTGCGCGGCAACCGCATTGCGATGATTTTTCAGGAGCCGATGAGTTCGCTCAACCCGTTGCACAGCATCGAGCGACAACTCGGCGAAAGTCTGGCGCTGCACAAAGGTCTGGCGGGCGCGGCAGCACGCAAGCGGATTCTGGAGCTGATGGAGCTGGTGGGGATTCAGCGTCCAAGTGAGCGTCTGAAGGCTTATCCGCATCAGCTCTCCGGCGGGCAACGGCAACGGGTGATGATCGCGATGGCGCTGGCGTGCGAGCCGCAATTGTTGATCGCTGACGAGCCGACCACCGCCCTCGATGTCACTGTGCAGCGCAAGATCCTGCTGTTGCTCAAAGAGCTGCAACAGCGGCTGGGCATGGCGTTGCTGATCATCAGCCATGACTTGAATCTGGTGCGCACCATCGCTCAGCGTGTAGCGGTGATGCGTGCTGGCGAGATTGTCGAGCAGGCGACTTGCGAGCAATTGTTCCAGGCGCCGCAGCATCCTTACAGCATTGAATTGCTCAATGCTGAACCCGGCGGTGCGGCGCTGTGCCGGGATGTCGCGGAGGATCTGCTGGAAGTGCGCGATCTCAATGTTCGCTTCCGGTTGGGCGGCGGTTGGCTGCGATCCAAGTCGTATCTGCACGCGGTCAACCGTATCGATTTGAATCTGCAACGGGGCAAAACCCTGGGCATCGTCGGCGAGTCCGGCTCGGGCAAATCCACCCTCGGTCAGGCGATTTTGCGGCTGATCGAGGCGCAAGGCAGCATCCGCTTCGCGGGCAAAGCACTGGAACAACTGAGCGGCAAACACCTGAGGCCGCTGCGTAAGCGCCTGCAAGTGGTGTTTCAGGATCCGTTCGGCAGTCTCAGTCCTCGGTTATGCGTTGAACAGATCATCGCCGAGGGTTTGCAGGTGCACAGTGACTTGAATGCACTTGAGCGCGAGCAGGCCGTGATCGATGTGTTGAAGGAAGTCGGACTCGATCCGGCGACGCGCCATCGTTATCCGCACGAGTTCTCGGGTGGGCAGCGGCAGCGCATCGCCATCGCCCGGGCGTTGGTGGTCAAGCCGGATCTGATTCTGTTGGATGAGCCGACCTCGGCGCTGGATCGCACCGTACAGAAACAGATCGTTGCGCTGTTGCGCCGGTTACAGGAGGAACACGGTCTGACGTATCTGTTCATCAGCCATGACCTGGCGGTAGTGCGGGCACTGGCCCACGACCTGATCGTGATGAAGGATGGCGAGGTAGTGGAACGAGGGGAAACGGGCGAGTTGTTCAGCTCGGCGAAACACCCTTATACGCGAGAGCTGCTGGCGGCTTCGTTTGCCGGTTCGAGCGCCTGAAACGACAAATCCCGCCACAGGGGCGGGATTTGCTTGCAATCTGGCTGCCGACTTACGCCGGGAACAGCTCGGACAGTTTCATCGACAGCATCATGTCGCCTTCAACGCGCAGCTTGCCGCCCATGAAGGCTTGCATGCCGTCGGTTTCGCCGCTGACGATGCCTTTCAGGGTTTCGCTGTCCAGCACCAGTGTGCAGTTGGCGTCGGCGTTTTCGCCTTCCTGGATGTCGCAAGTGCCGTCTTTGACGATCAGGGCGTAGTGCTTGTCTTCGTCAGTGATGTTGAAACCGAAGATCAGATCCAGACCGGCAGCAGCGGCTGGGTTGAACTTGGCTTGCATTGCTTTTACGGCATCAGCTACGGAGGTCATGATTCGATCCTTTTTGGTTGATTGCAGCAGGGTCACAGTAATCCGGACTCAGCGAAAAGTGATGAGTTCCGGGGCCTTCAACAGTTGCAGGTGTGCATGACTGTTGAAGGAAGCCAGAGCCACCTCGCGACCGCGGAACTTCAGCTGGTTGAGCGAGGTGTTGACGATTTGCCAGTTCAGTTCAAAGGCCTGCCGTGCAGGCATTTGGGTTATCAGGTGCAATAGCGCGGTAATGGTGCCACCCGAGGTGAAGACCGCGATTTTCTGGGTGTTGTCAGCCTGATCGAGAATACGGTTGAGCCCGGCCTGGACCCGTTCGACAAAACCCAGCCAGCTTTCCAGCCCCGGCGTGTCGTAGGTGCCGGCGAGCCAGCGTTCGATGATCAGGGCGAAGATGCGCTGGAACTCGCCACGGTTTTGTGCGGCGTTGCGCAGGATTTCCAGCGCCTCGGGTTCTTCGGGCAGCATGGCCGGGAGCAGGGCGCGGATCACGGCGTCGGCGTCGAACTCGTTGAAGGCCGAGTCGGTTTCCAGAGCAGGGACCGGCAGGCCGACGGCGTCGAACTGTTCCAGCGCGCTGTTGGCCGTGTGTTGCTGACGGCGCAGGTCGCCCGACAGGCAGCGATCGAAGCTGATGCCGAGGTCGGCGAGGTGGCGGCCGAGGATCTCTGCCTGGCGCACACCGGTCGGTGACAGGACGTCATAGTCGTCTGCACCAAAGGAGGCCTGGCCATGTCGAATCAAGTAGATGCTGCCCACGTCCGCGTCATCCCGGTACGTTGAAGGTTGTGGCGAGGTTATGGGGATGGCGGAGAGCTGTCAATGAAAAAACATACGCTTGTTTGAAATGCCCGTTACAGGCCTGTTTCCAGAGGTTTCACGGCTGGCCGACGAGGCAGTGCATGGGTATGCTGGAGCCAATTCCCGCGCACGTTTCACAACGGCGCATCGTTTGAAGGAGTCACTGTGGAGTTTTTGACTGAATACGCCAGTTTCCTGGCCAAGACCGTGACGCTGGTCATCGCCATTCTGGTGGTGCTGGCGAGTTTTGCTGCATTGCGCAGTAAAGGCCGGCGCAAATCCGCAGGCCAGTTGCAGGTCAGCAAGCTCAACGATTTCTATAAAGGCCTGCGTGAGCGCCTGGAGCAGACCTTGCTCGACAAGGATCAGTTGAAGGCCTTGCGCAAGGGCCAGGCCAAATCCGAGAAAAAACAGAAGAAGAATCCTGAAAGCAAACCGCGAGTGTTCGTGCTGGATTTCGACGGTGACATCAAGGCCTCGGCCACCGAAAGTCTGCGTCACGAGATTACCGCACTGCTGACTCTGGCCACACCGAAAGACGAAGTGGTCCTGCGCCTGGAAAGCGGTGGCGGCATGGTTCACAGCTATGGCCTGGCCTCTTCGCAGCTGGCGCGCATCCGTGAAGCCGGCGTGCCATTGACCGTGTGCATCGACAAGGTTGCGGCCAGCGGCGGCTACATGATGGCGTGCATCGGCGAGAAGATCATCAGTGCACCCTTTGCCATTCTTGGTTCAATTGGCGTGGTGGCGCAGTTGCCCAACGTCAACCGCCTGCTGAAAAAGCATGATATCGATTTCGAAGTGCTGACCGCTGGCGAATACAAGCGAACATTGACCGTGTTTGGAGAAAACACCGAAAAGGGACGGGAAAAATTCCAGGAAGACCTGGATATCACCCATCGGCTGTTCAAGAACTTCGTCGCCCGCTACCGCCCGCAACTGGCCATTGACGATGTGGCCACCGGTGAAGTCTGGTTAGGGATCGCCGCACTGGAAAAACAGCTGGTGGACGAACTCAAGACCAGTGACGAATACCTGGCCGAGCGCGCCAAACAGACCGAGGTCTATCACCTGCACTATGCCGAGCGTAAAAGCCTGCAGGAGCGAATCGGAATGGCCGCCAGCGGTTCGGTTGACCGTGTGCTGTTGAGTTGGTGGAGCCGTTTGACCCAACAGCGTTTCTGGTAAATGGCCGAGTGAGGCTTGTTGCCTGCGTGGCAACAGGCCTTGCTCCATCCATGTGCATTAGGTGCGGTATCCATGTATTGGATAGAACCTGAATCTGGTTCCTGAACCCGCCCACTGATCAGGTTTTCACGCTTTTTAACGACAAGTTGCGACTTTAAGCTGGGTAGTTCTATCCGCTTCAGAGTCGTTAAACATGGATGTAGAAACGAGTCGCTTTACCCCGCCTGAAATGACGCCCGCGCAACAAGGGGTGTTCTTCGATCTTGTAAAAAAACAGTTGCCTGGCTGGTTGCTTCAATCAACCGCTGAAGTTCGCGCGGTTCTCTATAAAAGCCTGATCGCCAGTTACCGTTCCCGCGAAGCTGCGCTCGCAGGTCTGCGCACTTTCCAGTCTCCCGAAGCGTTTAGCTCACCTTTGTTGGAAAAGGCCATGTCCGATCAGTTGGGCGAGCCTTTGCAGGTGCAGGGCGTGATTTTTCAGCATATTCGTTCGACCTCGAGCTTGTTCGGACTGCGCCAGAAACTGATCCTGCCGATCGCTCGAGACCTGTTGGCGGCAGCCTGCGAGAATTTTGAATTCCATGAAACCTTCCCGGGCAATTATCACGAACGCGCTTTGATCTATGTGCCTGAGCAAGTCACTGGAAGTGCCAACAAGGTCTTGGCGATAAAGCCCCACGAGTTTGCAGCACTCTGCCGTCGGCTGGATTTGGGCAAACAATATCAGGTTCATGTCTCCTCGTTGTTTGGCGTGGGCACACGCAAAGGAAGCTTGCAGGACAGTTATCTGGCGTATTTGAAAGATCGGTTCGAGGTCGATCTGCATATCGCTTTCCTGAAAAAGCACGTCAGCGCTGATGTGTACTCGATTTTGAAGGTGAAGAGCGAAAAGACCTCGTTCCAGCGTCTTGAGGTGTTCAGCGCCAAACTCAATGGCCCGGTGATGATCTGGCCTTTCGGGCAAGCGTCGAATGATGAACGTTGTGTGGTGTACTTGCCGGGCGATCCCTTCAGTCCATTAATGCAATACGCCACCTTCAGCGATTTTGAACTGCAATTGAGCAACCGGTTGCACACCACGGAATATCGCGAAGGATTCCTGCACTTTATTGGCCTGGGTGAACGCGTTGATTTTCTCAAGGCCCTGGACACCAGATCGCTGCACAGAAAAGCGTCGCATTTTCCTTCGGTCACCAGCTACATCTCGATCACTCGCTTCGATCTCAAAGAAGACATGTTCCAGGCAATGTTTCAGCAGCTTGCGGCACAAGTTCGGGCCGATACACGCTTGCTGGTGGTGCCGACCGATGACGAGGATGAAAAGTCGCGTCTGGCCAGGCTAGAGACCTACAAGACCGTCGGCCTGAACCTGTTCGCGTATGCCCTGTCGTTCGTGCCGGTGGTCGGGGAAGTGATGCTGGCGGTAGCGGGTTTTCAATTGCTCAAGGAGGTGTTCGACGGTATCGACAGTTGGCTCAAGGGCGAGCAGGAACAGGCGACCGAGTATTTGTTCGATACCCTCGAAAATCTGATTCTGATGACGGCAATGGCGGCTGCTGGCAGCGGCGTGGCAGGGACGTACAGGGCTGTTACTACGTCGGACTTCGTTCAGCGATTGCGCGTGGTGCCGGTGGCGAGCGGCGTCACGCGTCTTTGGAAGCCCGACATTTCGGCTTATCGCCAGCAGCCGGTGACACCCGGGAACAGGCGTGTCGACAAACTAGGGCTGATGAGTGCGCGCGACAGCCAGTATTTGCCCATCGGTACTGATATTTATGCGGTAAAACCAATGGATGGGACGGGTTTGTGGGAGATCCAGTTTCCCGAGACGTTACGGCGCTACCCACCGGTGCTCGAAACCAATGGCGCAGGGGCCTGGCGTCATGACGCCGAGTTGCCGGAAGACTGGAGTCTGATGACCCTGTTTCGGCGGCTGGGCTACCTCGAAGAAGAAGTATCGGATACCCAGGCGCTGCAGATACTGGCCGCCAGCAACATCGAAGAACAGGCCCTCCGCCAGCTGTATCTGGACCGAAGTAAACCCATGGCAACCCTGACGGATACTGCGCGTCGCTTTCGTGTCGACGCGGATGTCGGGAATTTCATCGAGAAACTTTACACACCCGAGTCTGCTGCGGGAACCGACCCTGATCTGCAGCTGTACCTGCTGACATCGATGGATCGCTGGCCCCGGGACGTCGGCGTTGTCGTGACCAGCATTACCGGACGCGAGGTTTCCTCTTATGGCGAGGCGGCGGCTGTCCGGAAAGTCAGACTTACCCAGCAGCAACTGGAGCAACAAGCGTTTTATCCCGTTCTGCTCGATGCATTGAACAGTCAAGAACGCTCGACCCTGCTCAACTCTGCATCAATCGATCCCGCCGTCCAGGCTTCACTGCTGAGCATGTCGATGGCCAATCATGCAGAACAGAATCGCTTGCACTTGTTCGAGCGCCTCTATCGTCGAGTGGATGCCTTGACGCAAGAGGCCGCCACACCACTGCGTGAAACGTTCGCCGATTTGCCCGCCAGTGTCATCGACGAACTGGCCGAGAATGCCGATGCCGGTGAGTGGCAGGAGCTGGAGGCGGGCAGGGTGCCCTTGCGCCTGGCCGAAGAGGCGCGGCGGTACGGACAGGTGATTCGTTTGAACCGCGCCTTTGAAGGTTTGTATCTGGACGCTGCGAGTGGCACCGATACTGATCTGCTGGTGCTCGATACCCTCGCTCAACTGCCAGGATGGCCGCAGGATGTCTCCATCAAAATCGTCGACTGGGCGGTGTATTCCGAACACAAACCTGCCATCGGCCCGGACGACGCGCCACACAATATCTTCATCGATGCATACACGGACGGTTACAAGGCGCTCGATGAAAATGACCGTGTTCTTTCCATGCAATCCAGACGTACGCGTGAGCTGTTCTTCAGGACGCTTTGGGAAAGCCTTCCGCTGAAAACGCGCAAGAGCCTGGGCGTGGAGCCGAAAGACGCGGGAGCTGCTTTGAGGCAGAAAATCACCGACCTGGCACTACAGCGACGAGATGTTCTTGCAAAGGCGATCGGCGTCGAAGCGATGCGTACCGGTTACCGATCACCCATGGGTCTGGCCGATCGCATCATCGAGCGCTCCACCTGGCTGGTACTCCCGCATTCGCGCCCGGTATTGTCACGTTCACCAGCGCTTCGCCAGCGCGCCCGGGAACTCTATCCCACTCACTCGTCGGTACAGATCGATCGGTTTCTGATGACGCTGGCCTCCGACGAAGTACGGGCCCTGCGGATGCTGGAAAGTTTGCGCCAGGAGTTCCAGAAAATTCGCAACACTCTGGAGCAATGGATCTATCGCGAAACCCACTACCAGGAAGGGGACGGGCCTCGGCTCAAGGTGCCGGCGCGCAGCAAGGCGCGCGCGTCCCAGGCGATCCTGAAGGCCTGGCGACGCGAGTCCGGTTTTACCTTGGGTGGATCGCAATTGCTTTACAGCCTGAAGTTCGATGCACAGCCACTGGGCGAGTTGCCGATCATCGTCGGGCGCTTCGGCCATGTCGGCATGCTAGAGATGGACAAGGTGGGAACCAGCGCCGGGCTCAATACCTTTCTGCGCAATTTCACCAACTTGTACACCTTGAGCCTCGGCGGCAATCATCTGATGCGGATTCCGCCAGCCGTGGCAGACATGCCCCGGCTGATTCGTCTGGATTTGAGCAATAACCAGATTCAGCTGACAGCCCGGACCGCTGAGGTGCTCAACAGCAATGTGCAGTTGCAGATGCTCAATCTAAGCTTCAATCCCCAACTTGGTCGGATGCCCTCGTTGCAGGGGCTACACCGTTTACGCCATCTCGCGTTGCGTGGCAGCGGCATTTCGCAATGGCCGCACGAGGTCAGCGAATTGTCTGCAATGGAGACGCTTGATCTGCGTGACAATCTCATCGAAGAGCTGCCGCCGTCGGTGTTCGAGGCAAGCAAGGCGCTCAATCGCGGCATCAGTATCGATGGCAATCCGCTGTCGTCTTCAAGCCTGCAGGCCATCGCAAATTATCAGGCATCGACCGACATTAATCTTGGGGTGACGGTGGTCGACTATCAACCCTTGACCTCTGCCCCCTGGTCGCTCGAGGGGCTTGCGGCCAGTTGGGTCGTCGGGGTCAATGCCGGACAAACCCTTCATCGGCAGGCACTCTGGTCGGCGTTGTGGTCCTATCCAACGTCCAGGGATTTCTTTGAACTGTTGGCCCAGCTGCGCGCTACCGCTGATTTCAATCGGCTTCACACCGTCCTGACGCGTCGGGTCTGGGACGTGCTGGAGGCAGCCGGCGACGATGATTCACTGCGACGTTCGTTGTTTCGCCGGGCGAGGCTTGGCCGGATCAGCAACGACGATCCAGTCCATTTGTTCAATGACCTGGAAGTCAGAGTGCTGTGTCAGCGTGCCCTCGTGGCCGCTCGCACCGGCGATCGCACACTCGAAGGCGAGTTGATCGGTCTTTTGCGCGGGTTGTTCCGTTTGCAGGAGCTGGACCGCCTGGCGTCGCTGGAGGCGGCGAAGCGTGCCCGCAATGGCGCTTTCAGTCGTCAGCAAACAAAGGAACTGAGCCTGCTCTATCGGGCGCGCCTGGCGCAACGACTGGGCCTGCCTGCACAGTCTGAGATCGAAGCCTTGACCCTGAACATCGAGGTCAATACCGAAGAGATCGAACGGGTCTATCAGAACGTTCTGGACGCGGAGCAGACCGATGCGTTGAAAGCGTCGATCAGTGAACGGGTATTCTGGTCGGAGTATTTGGCGAGCACTTACCCTGAAGCGTTTGCCCCCATTCTGGAGCGCAACACTGAGTCAATGGCTCGACTTGAGGCACAAGTCGAATTGCCCCGCGCAGCGGCTTCGCAGCAGATGTCGGCGATCCTGGAAAACTACCGAAACGAGCTTCAGGCCTTGCGCAATCGCTTGACGAGCGAAGCGCTGGCCAGATATCCGGCGGCGCGTGCCTGAGAGGCAAATCATTGAGCGAGGATCCTGCTGGCGATTGTCACCTGATGGATCCCTTACAGGATGTGGCTCGCGAAGTGCGGTAATTATCTGTTTTAAAGTTTTAAAATGTTGCGCTTGTTGTTGATTTTTTATCGATTAATCGCGCTGTTTTCAGGCAGCTTCGGAATTTAAGCTGGAGGCTCTTATTTAATCTGGAAGTATTTGCATGGAAGCAAAAACAAGTTCTGTCGGTCGCTCAATAATGACGCCTGCTCAACAAGGTGTTTTCTTTGAGCTTCTGAAAAATCAAGTTCCTTCATGGGCGCTTCAGTCTTCAGATGAACTTCGCGTCGCTTTGTATGAAAGCCTGAAAGCCAGCTTTCACAGCCGAAACGAGGTCAACGCTGAATTGAACAAGTTCAAATCGCCGGAGCAGTTCTGCGCACCGCTTCTGGCTGAAGCCATGGCCGGAAAACTGGGCGAGCCGCTTCAGGTCGAAGGCGTGATCTTCCAACACATACGCTACACCTCGAGTCTGCATGGCCTTAGAAAGAAGCTGGTGTTGCCGATCGCTCAAGACCTGTTGACCGCGGCCTGTGACAACTTTGAAGCCAGCGAGACCGTTGCAGAGAATGATCACGAACGTTCGCTGATTTATATTCCTGAGAAAATAACCGGGCATAGCAACAAGATTTTGCCGATTAAGCCGCACGAGTTTGCTCAACTTTGTCGCACACTCGACCTGGGTGAGAAGTATCAACGTCATGTGAGTGACGTCTTTGGTGGAGAGGATCAGTCCGGAACCCTCCGCGGCAAGGCAGTGGCATTTTCCAGAGACAACTTTGATGTTGAACGGCATGTTGCTTGTATGCGCGGTTTTGTCAGTGTTGAAGTACATGAGATGTTGGCCTCGGTCAGTAAGGCTGAGCCGACGATCAGGCTCGCCAACAACACGTTGGGTTATCAGCGCCTGGAAATGCTTGGTTTCAAAGTGTATGGCCCGATGTTCATCGGCCCGGTCACGGAACATGACGATGAGGACTATCGATGTGTAGTGTTCGTGCCGGGGGATCCGGAACATCCGCTCAAGGAGTATGAATCGTTCACACGTTTCGAGATGGAGTTGAGTCGGCGTTTGAGGAATCCGGATTACCTCAAGTTCTTCCTGCGCTTCATTGCATTGAAGGATCGCCCCGGATTTCTGTCGGCGCTCAATGACGAGTTGTCTGTCAGACCGTCGACATTGCCACTGGAGACACTCTATGTCCGGCTTTTCGGGTTCGATCTGGATGCAGACGTGAGCAGTGATCTGTTCGCCGCCATGTTCAGGCTGCAGGCGGCACATGTGCGTGCCGATGCGCGCCTGCTGGTCGTGCCGACAGATGACGAGGATGAGAAAAGTCGCCTGGCCAGGCTGGAGCAGTACGAGTCCATCGGTCTCAACGTGCTTCTGTTCTTTGCCTCTTTCGTGCCGGTAGTTGGAGAGGTCATGTTTGCCATGGCTGGCTTGCAGTTGCTGGGTACGGTGTATGAAGGCATCTCCAGTTGGGCAAAGGGCGAGCAGGAGCAAGCCACGGATTATCTGTTCGATACCCTCGAAAACCTGATTCTCATGGCCGCAACAGCAGGGGCGGCCACGGTCGTCAGCGGTGCCTATAGAGTCGTGAAGGCGTCGGGTGTTGTGCTGAAACTGCGTGAAGTCTCGCTTGCATCAGGGGGGATGCGATTGTGGAAACCCGAACTGTCGGCCTACCGCGATCATCGGGTGATCCCCCCTGGGGTTCGAGCCGATGGTCGAGGGTTGATCTGGCGCGACAACCACGGTTACCTGTCGATGGGGGCCGAACAGTTTGTCGTGCGGCCCAGGCTGGACACCGAATTGTGGGAAATCCAGCCACCGAGGCTTTCGGGACGCTACTCGCCGGAACTCGAAACCAACGGGGCCGGCGCCTGGCGTCACGATTCCGAATTACCCCATGACTGGGAAGTGCTGACTCTGTTTCGTCGGCTGGGTTATCGCAAGGAGGATGTGTCCGATACAAGGGCACGGCAGATTCTGGACGCCAGTGGTGTCGACGCGCAGGCGTTGCGCCAGTTATTCGTCGACCGCCGCAAACCGATGGCCATTCTGACCGATACGGTCAGGCGATTCCACGCCGACAGTGCCGTAGCAACGTTTATCGAAAAGGTGGGTGATCCTGCGTCGGCTCTGCTGTCTGACGCTGACCTGCAATTGTTCCTGCTCACCTCCAGCACGCGCTGGCCACAGGATCGGGCCGTGAGTGTGACCAATGTCCTCGGCAAGGAAGTCACCCGATACGGCTCCAGTCAGGTAACGCGCCTGTTGCAGATCAATGAGGAGCAGTTGGCCAAGGGGGAGTTTCATTCCGCGCTGTTGGCCGGTTTGACCGCGGCGGATCGGGTGCAACTGCTGGGCGGGACCGCAGCGGATCAATCCGGCGAACTGGCGCGCCTCATCAAGCTGATCACTGAGAAGGCCGATGATGCTCGCTTGACCCTGTTCGACAGGCTTTACCGCCGTATCGACCTGACAGGCGAGAACAAGGCCGAGCCCTTGCGTAGAGCCTTTCCCGGGCTGCCCGCCAGTGTCGCCGAAGAGTTGGCGCACAATGCCGACAGCAGTGAATGGCAGGAGCTGGCGGCAGACAGGGTCCCGCTGCGCCTGGCCGAGGAAGCCCGGCGCTATGAGCAGGTTTTGGCACTCAACCGAGCGTACGAAGGGCTGTACCTGGATGCGGCCAGCGGGTTCAACACCGATCTTGTGGTGCTTGACACCTTGGGTCAGTTGCCCGGCTGGCCCAAGGATGTGTTTGTGCAGATCAGGGAGTGGGCGGTGGATTCGCAGGAGGGGTCCAGCGTCGGTTCGAATGAGGCCCGGTACCGCGTGTTCATAGATGCCTATCCTGAACGCTACGAAGGCAATGATGCCAGTGCCACGCTGTTGACCAGTCATCCGGTGCGCACGCGCGCGCATTTTTTTCAGACGCTCTGGGAGGTTTTACCTGCCCATGCGCGCAAAGCCCTCGGGGTTGAAATCGATGACGGTGGTGTCACCCTGCGAGAGAAAATCACCGCGCTCGCCTTACAGCGACGCGAGGCGCTGACTCGCCTGGTGGGGAAAGAAGCGCCGCGTGCCGGTTACAGCTCGCCGATGGGGTTGGCCGATCGACTGGTCGAACAATCGATGTGGTTGGCAGAGCCTGTACCGGGTCAAGGCACCGCAAATCGCCCGTCAGCGCTGGTGCATCGTGCCCGAGAGCTGTATCCGTCGCATTCGTCGGCACAGATCGAACATTTCCTGCTGACCCTGGGCGGTGATGAAGTGCTGGCATTACGCGCGCTCGAGGCACGGCGCCAGTCGTTCGAGTCGATGCGCAATACCTTGGAGCGCTGGGTTCATCGCGAGAGTCACTACCAGGTTGAAAACGGCCCGCTGCAAGTGGTGCCCAGGCACACCAAAGCCCGGGCGACACAGGCAATTCTGCGGGCGTGGCGCAAGGAGTCCGGTATCGACCGACAGTCCTCGCACATGCTCTACAAGTTGACGTTCGATCGGCAGCCGCTAGGGGACCTTCCGGTGATTGTGGGTGATTTCAGCCATATCGGTACGCTGGAAATGGACAACGTTGGCGCCAGTGCGGGTTTGCAAGACTTTCTGCGCAACTTTACCAATCTGCAACGATTGAGCCTCGCCGGCAATGAGTTGACCCGTGTTCCGGAGGCCGTTGCCGATATGGAACGCCTGACCCATCTGGACCTGAGCTACAACCGGGTGTACCTGACGCCGGAGGCGCTGATAGCGCTGGGCACCAAGCAGCATTTGCGTTCACTCAACCTGAGTTTCAACCCGGCGATCGGCCGCTTGCCGTCGATCCTTCCTCTGCAGCAGTTGCAACATCTGGCACTGCGCGCCACCGGCATCGCCGAATGGCCCGAGGGCGTCACTGAGCTTGCGCAGTTGCAGTCGCTCGATCTGCGTGACAACCGGATTGCGACACTGCCGGATGCGGTGTTCGCTGCGCGTATCGAGCTCAATCGCGGCACCAACGTCGACGGCAATCCGCTTTCACCGTCCACGCTGAGTGCAATTGCAGCCTACCAGCGATTACGAGGTATCAGTCTCGGAGTGCTCACAGCCAATTACCGCCGCCGAGGGTTGACGCCGCCCCGCGCTGACGCAGGCGGCGAAAATTGGGTGGGTGGTTTGTCGCTCGCTGAGACTGCCTTGATGCAGGACGCCTGGATTGCCCTGAATGCCAATCCCAGTTCAAGGGATTTTTTCCTCGTGTTGAATCAATTGCGCGATACCGCCGACTACGCACGTCTGCATACAGAAATGGCCCAGCGCGTCTGGAACCTTTTGCAGGCAGCCACCGAAAGCGAGGAACTGCGTACAGCGTTGTTCCGCATGGCCCGTATCGGTCGGGTCAGTGCCAATGAGGCGTCGGGACTATTCAGTGACATGGAGGTCCGGGTGCTGTGTTATCGGGCGATGAATGCGGCCCGCTCCGGTGTGCGGTCGCTTGAAGCCGAACTGGTGAGGTTGCTCAGAGGCCTGTTTCGTTTGCAGGAAGTGGAGCGGCAAGCGTTGATCGAAATCAGCCGTCGCACCCAGACAGGGGATCTGAGTCGGCAGCAGGCCCTGGAGCTCAGCCTGATCTATCGAGTGGGACTGGCACAACGACTGGATCTGCCGGCACAGCCGCGGGTGATGAATGTCGTATTGGGCGTCGAGTTGACACCGTTGGAGCTGGATCGGGCTTATGAGGCCGTGGTCAGGGCCGAGCATTCGCCAGTGTTTCTCGAATCGGTTGAAGCTCAGGCGTTTTGGTCGCAATACCTGGAGACGACCTACCAAGGACAGTTCGATGTGATTGTTGAGCGCACTGCACAGGCCATGTCTGCGCTGGATGCGCAAACCGAATTGCCCCGCGCGGAGGCGACCCAGAGGCTGGCGGCCATTGTCGAGAACTTCAGGAATGAGCGGGCGCAGTTGCGCAAGACCCTGACCGGGCAGGCACTGGCGCGTCATCCGGGGCTACCGTTGCCGGGCCCGGCGCCAACACCCCGTCAATCGGGTTGAGAGAACGGCAGATGAGGAACCTGGACCCGGATTTCCGGGTCCAGGGTGTCGGATCAACGACGACGGAACAGCGGCAGCGGTTCGTCAGTGGCGGCCTGATAGGTCACCGAGAAGTCCTTGAGGCTTTCCAGTGCGTCGTACGGGTCTTTGTCCGCGCGCAGGGCAAAGGCATCGAAACCGCAACGGCGCATATAGAACAGCTGGTCGCGCAGCACGTCGCCAATCGCCCGCAGTTCGCCTTTGAAACCGTAGCGGTCGCGCAGCAAGCGGGCGTTGGAATAGTTGCGACCGTCGGTGAACGCCGGGAAGTTCAGGGCAATCACCTGGAACTCATTCACGTCGTCACCGATTTCCTCGGCTTCTTCGTCAGCATCCAGCCACACACCCAGACCGCCATCGCGGGCCTTGAGCATGCGGCTGTGTTCACGCCACAGCTGCAGCGGGACGATCAGGTCGTCGCAGTTGCTGATCTCGTCGATGTTGAAATCCTTGGGCAGCAGGTGCCAGGTTTCGTCGACGACCTCGTTGTTCTTAATGATTCGCTGCATAGACGCGTTCCTTGAAGAGGTCGATGCCAATACGCTGGTAGGTGTCGATGAAGCGCTCGTCTTCGGTACGTTGCTCCACGTACACGTCGATCAGCTTGGAGATCACATCCGGCATGGCGTCCTGGGCGAAGGACGGGCCGAGGATCTTGCCCAGGCTGGCATCACGGCTGGCGCTGCCGCCGAGGGAGACCTGGTAGAACTCCTCACCTTTCTTGTCCACCCCGAGGATGCCGATGTGGCCGACGTGGTGGTGACCGCAGGCGTTCATGCAGCCGGAGATGTTCAGGTCCAGTTCACCGATGTCGAACAGGTAGTCCAGGTCGTCGAAGCGGCGCTGGATCGATTCGGCAATCGGGATCGACTTGGCGTTGGCCAGGGAGCAGAAATCACCGCCAGGGCAGCAGATGATGTCGGTCAGCAGGCCGATGTTCGGGGTGGCGAAGCCACCTTCACGCAGCTCGCCCCACAGGGTGAACAACTGGCTCTGCTCGACGTCGGCCAGAATGATGTTCTGCTCGTGGGATGTACGCAGTTGACCGAAGCTGTAGCGGTCGGCCAGATCGGCGACAGCGTCGAGCTGCTTGTCGGTGATGTCGCCCGGTGCAACGCCGGTCGGCTTCAGCGACAGAGTTACGGCTACATAGCCCGGCTTCTTGTGCGCCAGGGTATTGCGGGTGCGCCAGCGGGCAAAACCCGGGTGTTCCTTGTCGAGGGCGGCCAGTTCGGCGTCTTGATTGCTCAGCGCCTTGTAGTCCGGGTCGACGAAGTGTTTGGCGACGCGATGCAGTTCGGCTTCGGTCAGGGTTGTCTGGCCGCCGCGCAGGTGTTCCATCTCGGCATCGACTTTCTGGGCGAAGACTTCTGGAGTCAGCGCCTTGACGAGGATTTTGATCCGCGCCTTGTATTTGTTGTCACGACGGCCGTAGCGGTTGTAGACCCGCAGGATCGCGTCGAGGTAGCTCAGCAGGTCCTGCCACGGCAGGAACTCGTTGATGAAGGCGCCAACCACCGGGGTACGACCCAGGCCACCGCCGACCAGCACGCGGAAGCCAAGTTCGCCAGCGGCGTTATGGACCGGCTCAAGGCCGATGTCGTGGACTTCGATGGCCGCGCGGTCGGAAGTTGAACCGTTGACGGCGATCTTGAATTTGCGTGGCAGGTAGGCGAATTCCGGGTGGAACGTGGTCCACTGACGAACGATTTCGCACCACGGACGCGGATCGATCAACTCGTCGAACGCAACACCGGCGAACTGGTCGGTGGTGACGTTGCGCAGGCAGTTGCCGCTGGTCTGGATCGCGTGCATCTGCACGGTGGCCAGTTCCGCAAGGATGTCCGGAATGTCTTCCAGCGCCGGCCAGTTGAACTGTACGTTCTGACGGGTACTGATGTGGGCGTAGCCCTTGTCGAAGTCACGGGCAATTTTCGCCATCATGCGCATCTGACGCGAAGTCAGTTGGCCGTAGGGCACCGCCACTCGCAACATCGGCGCGAAACGCTGGATGTAGAGGCCATTTTGCAGGCGCAGGGGGCGGAATTCTTCTTCGCTCAGCTCACCTGCCAGATAGCGTCGGGTCTGATCACGGAACTGCTTGACGCGGTCCTCGATGATCCGCTGATCGTACTCGTCGTATACGTACATATAAGTCCTGTTCTCAGGCTTTGGGCTACTCGGAAAACGCTGCGTTTTCGCTTGCTGGAGTCCGATGGTGCCTCTGCAATTCTGCGCGCACGGCCGCGCGCTCCCTAACGGAGCCGGGGCAATATACCCGTTTGCAGTTATGCGCAAAAGTGATGTTTGAGTATATGGAAAGAACCAAATCGCCTAACGAGAATCACTGTCAACTAACCCACATTTGTCGTGCGGACAATCATCGTCTTAACTGTGGTCGAGTCTTTCTGCAATCACCGATAAAACCGACAAGAGGCGATGCAATGAGCAACCCAACCAAGGCAAGGAAAAGCGATAGCAGTGTCGATGCGTGGGCCATTCTGTTTCTGATCATTCTGGTCGTTGGAACGGCGGTGTTCTGGGTCAGTCATCAGTAAAACGACCCCTCCGGGCCCGCCTCCGACGATTGTCGGACAAAAAGCGGGATCAGGCGCTAATGGCCGGCGATTGAATGGCTATAATGCGCGGCCATTTTTCCCCGGGCCCGGATGCTTCATGTTCAAGTTTCTCCATATCAGTCTGCTTTTGCTGGGCATGGCCTTCGGGACCAATGCGCGGGCGGAGTCCGTGCTGTTCCTGAACCCGGGCTCGACCGAGGAAGCGTTCTGGGTCAGTTACTCGCAATTCATGCAGGCTGCCGCCCGGGATCTGGGGATCGACCTGCGCATCCTCTATGCCCAACGCCAGCCCGAATTGACTCTGGCGCAGGCGCGATTGGCGTTACAGGGGCCTGATCGCCCGGACTATCTGGTGTTCGTCAATGAACAGTACGTCGCGCCGCAGATTCTGCGCATGGCCAATGACAGTGGCGTGAAGCTCTTTATCGTCAATTCGGCACTGACGCCCAACCAGCAGGCGCTGGTAGCGGAGCGCGCCGATCGCATCGGCAGCCTGGTGCCCAACGACGAGGAGGGGGGCTATCTGATGATGAAGGAGCTGATTCGCCTGCATCCAGCCGTGGCGCCCGGTGAAAGCATCGATCTGCTGGCTTTTTCCGGCCTGAAGATCACGCCCTCGGCACAGCTGCGCGAAAAGGGCATGCAGCGAGCGCTGGCCGAGCATCCTCAGGTACGTTTGCGGCAACTGGTCTACGGCGGCTGGACGCAACAACGAGCCTACGAGCAGGCGAAGCAATTGTTGGTTCGATATCCAAAAGTGTCATTGGTGTGGGCGGCCAACGACGAAATGGCTTTCGGCGCAATGCGAGCCGTTTCAGAGACCGGCAAGGTGCCGGGTAAAGATGTTCTGTTCAGCGCGGTCAATACCTCGCCCGAGGCCTTGCAGGCCATGGTGGACGGCCGGCTGAGCGCGTTGCTCGGTGGGCACTTCACTCTGGGCGGCTGGGCGCTGGTCGAGCTGCATGATCATGCACAAGGCGTCGATCTGAATCAGTATGGCGGTCGTGACCGGCAGATTCCGTTGCTGCAACTTATCGACAGAGATCATGCCCGTCGAATGCTGGCAATGGGCGCTTCGCCGGACTACGGCGTGCACTTTCGCAAACTGTCGGCGAAGGGCCGTCCGGCTTCATACCGCTATCCGTTCAACCTGCAAACCCTGATGCATTGACGCCGCTCAGGCACCCGCCAGGTGCACCACCAGCTGAACGATGCCAAACAGCGTCAGGGCAAAAACAGCCGTGAACGCAATGCCAAGGAAGATGAAGTGGCTGGGCTTGCCGTGAGTGAAATCCCTGGCCCGGTTCTTGCCGCTCTGCACACCGAACGCCGCCGCCATGACGCTTTGCAGCATCTGCCAGAAGGTTGGTGGCTTGTTGTCGACTGGATCGTCCATATATCCCCCCGTCTTGAAGTAGGCCCATTGAGCATAGTCAATCCTGCGACATGAGCAGGGGCGCGGGCCGAAAAGCCTGGTAATGCATCACTTCGTCTTCTGGTAACTATCTACCGCAAGCCGATTCTTCGCACATGGTGTTCTGACGCGCCTATTTACAGGAGCGAACCCATGTCTGAAGTTTCTCCGCCGGATGCGACGACGGCCCGAACCGAACACCGGCACATTACCCGGAGTATCCACGCAGCTTTACTGGAACAGTCCATTCCCGACTGGCTGACGGAGGCCACCTCACAACGCCGGCAAGCCATGAAACGGACGGGGGGCGCACTGCCGGACTGGTATCGAAAAGCCTCAAAACAGCAACGCAAACACGTGCACGACAGCTACGTGGAGAGTTTTCGTGCCCAGACGCGCCTGGACAAAACCCTGGCCGGTTTGCACGACATCCACACCTTCGCCAAACCGCTGTTGACGGGCTTGTTGAAGGAGCGGTTCAACGTCGAACTGGACGTCGATAACACCTTCCTGCAGTTGATTCAGTCGATACGGGCCGGCATACGGTCAACGGAAATTGGCCAGTTCGAATTCTCGAAAATGTCGTTGCTGCAGGCTGCACTGCATAATTTCGAGGCGTCTGAGTGTGAGGCCGGTGCGTTTCATGAGCTGTCGGGTTTCCTCATCAAGTCACAGGAGCCGGGCCTCCTGGAGCACATCCGCCCGGCAATGACGGTATCGCGATTCATGAGCGCATGTCGGGCGCTGGACATTGGCGGGCAATATCAGCGCTACTTGAAGGACTTTCTGTATGCCCGCAGTCCCGAAGCGCAACAGCTTCTTCGCGAGCAGTTCATCGCTGCCCGCAAGACCGCCCTGCGGGCAGCCGCCGAACAGGCGTTGTTGCGAAAGGATATCGAGCCTGTGGACTACACCTCGATCCTGGCGATCATCGCGGGAGCGCTTCAACCTCGCCAGGGTAACCGGCGCCTATGGTTTTGCGAGCTGAGCCTGATGAGAAGGCGTCTGACCGGTTGCCTGTGGCTGGCGATCGGCATGCGGCACGAAATTCCCGAGCACCAGATTCTTTATATCCCCGACGACCCTCACCACCCGTTGAAACGTTACAGGGCTGACGAGGTGGAGCCCATGTTCAAGCAGCGCTTCACCGCTCGCGACGGCGCGTCAGCCGAAGATGGCAGACCGACGGTTTATCAACGGTTTTTCAGCCGTTTTATGGCCTATGCAGACCGCCCGTATTACTTCAGCCAGTTCACCCGTGACGCTTCGGATGCCAGGTTCAAAAACAAGTCTGCTTCCTGGCTTGCCCGGGTCAATGCATGGATCAATGGCATGAGCCCCTTGCCCAATACCTTGGTCGATAACGTACCTGCGGCACCGAAAATCAACCAGGAACCCGAGGGGGATCCGTTTCTTGCTCCGGTCAACATGCCGTTCAAGGGGCTTGGCTTCTGGGATGACAATATCGACCCGTGGGATTACCTGTTCACGCGTCATTGCGAGCAAATGATCGAAGATGCGCGCCATTACGCCGTGCCTGCGGCGGATGTCGACGCCGCGGCGCGCAAGACGATGCTTTCAAAGTTACTGTCCATTGGCATGTTCGCGCTGAACACGGTGTCGATGCTGATACCGGTGCTGGGCGAAGGGATGATGGGGATCATGGCCTGCCAGTTGCTGGAGGAATCCATCGAAGGCATAGCCGATTGGGCCGATGGGGATCGGCATGCGGCCAAGGAGCACCTGGTGGATGTTGCGCAGAATCTGGCGTTGCTCGGGCTGACGGCCGGTGTCGCAAAGGGATTAGCCAGGGTACGACCGGTGGACGCCGTGCCGGCCATCGAAGATTTGCATCCGGTGACGCGAGCCGACGGTGAAACCCGTTTGTGCAAGGCCGATCTGAATGGCTATGAGCGCGCGGTTGCCTTCGATCCCGATGTCATGCCCGATGCCCGTGGGCAATATGAGTGGCAGGGCAAGTATTACATTCGATTGGCGGGCAAGGTCTACGAACAGTATTACGACAGGACACTCAAGCGCTGGCGCATCCGTCACCCTGACGATCCACAGGCCTACCAGCCGGTATTGTCACATAACGGTGCCGGTGCCTGGCGCCATAGCCTGGAGAACCCGCTGACGTGGAACCGCCTCACGCTGCTGCGGCGCATGGGGCACGTCTCCGATACTTGCTCCGACGCAGAACTGCTGAAGATCGCCGATATCAGCGGTGTCAGCGACAACGCGTTACGCAAGATGCATATGGATAATCTGCCTCCGCCGCCGGAGCTGGCCGAAGCGTTGCACTTGTTCGACACCGACCGCAACGTTGCGCAAGTCATCGAACAGCTTGAGACCGGACATGCCATCGATCACCGTTATCTCTACATCATGCCGTTGATCGCCGAGCTGCCGGGCTGGCCGGCGGGGCGGACTCTGGAGGTCTTCGATGCTTCACATCTGCCAGGAACCTCCGTCAAATACGGGTCTGAGCGGGTCAGGCCGGATACTCCGTACAAAGCGCCCATCCGCATGACCCGGTCCGACATCCTGAGTGGCGGGTTGCCGGCGCGAGTCCTGGAGGCGCTCGACGAGTCAGAAATCAATGCAATGCTCGGCGAGGCAGTCGCAAAAAATCGGCCATGGCGACCTCAGGCGTTCAGAGACCAGATTGCCGCTTACGCCCAGACTCGTCGCCCAGCGTTGTTCGAAAGCCTCTATCGGGATACCGAGACTCTGGATCATTGGGTCGACACATTGCAGAGGGTATCTCCGGGCCTCAGTGATTTCGCCGCGCAGGATATTCTCAATCACGCCGATGCAGGTGATCTGGCTTCGCTGCACGCCACCGGGCGGGTGCCGCGCAAGATGCTCGACGAGGCACGCTGGCATGCACAGCGAGGACGTTTGACCCGGGCTCTGGCGGGATTGCACATGGAACACATGATGCCGGCGGACACGCGGCGCCTGGCCTTGCACACGCTGAGCCGGTTGCCGGGCTGGACCGATGAAGTGCGTCTGGAAGTACGCGAGGGGAGCATCGCGGGACGGAGGCTCGACAGTATCGGCAGCGAAACCGCCGCGTTGCGCAATTATGTAGTCAAGAGGGGCCCGGTTTATCAGGCATTCGATGAGCAGGGACGGTCGCTCAATGATGTGCCTTTGTCAGGGAACAACTTTTATTCGTCGGTGATGCAGGCCATTCCCCATGAGACTCGACAGGCACTCGGGGTCGCGCACAGTGCCGGGCTTCAGCGTGCAATTGTTCAGTACGCCAAGGATCACGTGAGTGACATCGCGGCAATCATGGCTCCCGAAGGCCAGGGCGGTCGAGTGTTCAAGCCGCCGGAGCGGATCAATGCGCGACGGTTGGGGTACTACGCCAGTGGTGAAGGGGCGATCGGTACAGCGGGTGTCAACCCGGCCTTGATGGTTCGGTTGTTGCACCTCTATCCCGAACTCAAAATGTCCAGAGCGAACAGCATTTTGCTGGAACTGATGAGCGCCGGAAAAAGCGATGCAGACATTCTTCAGTCGTTCGAATCGCTGCGAAGTGAATGGCTGCAGCTCGAGCAAACGCTGGAGGAGTGGGTCAGCGCGGGAGCAGATCTTCATCAGAGAAACAGGGTCGCGGTCAGCCTGAAAGAGAGTTGGCGAAAAAAGCCTGTCGCCCAAGACCATCCTGCTTATCGTACGCTCGAGCTGGTCAGTGCTGAGCCGTTGCCCGAGCTGTCGGCGGATCTGTCCCATGTCACCACCTTGCGTCTGCGATCACCGGGCTCCACCGACCTGCAAATGCGCAGGCTGCTGCGCAACTTTCCCGATCTGCAGTACCTCGACCTCAGTGAAAATCGATTGATCGTCAATCCGATTGCACCTGAAAACGCCGGTCGGCTGCTTGAACTCGACCTGCGCGACAACCCGTTGTACCGGCTCGATGTGTCCGCGATGGTGCGCCTGGAAAAACTGATTCTGAAAGGCACACGGCTTCAGACGTGGCCGCAGGGTGCCGAGAGCCTGCGCAAATTGAACTGGCTGGATTTGCGTGAAACCGGGATTTCCACTTTGCCCGCCGCCGCGCTGGCCCGTGACGACCTGATGCTCAATACCAACCTGACGGACGCGCCTCTGACCGCTGACAGTCGACTGCAACTGCAAACGGCTCAGCAACGATGCGAAGTGGTCTTGAATCTGCCAGAAGGGGCTTTGGCGCGGTTTGCCCTGGAGGACGTTCCTGAGCCCGACACGCGAATATTCGAAAACGGCACGTTGCTCGCGAGCCGCTTGTTGCCTTTGCCGACGGAGCTGCCCGGCGGTGAAGCGGTAACTCGACAATTGAACGGCTGGATTTTTTCACGTCGAACGGGGAGTGCACTTTTCGGCGGACGCTGGACCTCTTCTGAAGCGCGGCGTGACGCCGCGCTGAAAATCATCGAGTGCTGGAAAAAGGGTCGGATGCATGAAACTGGCCACGCCGCTCAGATCCTGGATCTGGTCAACATCGCCGGATTGGGAGCTTTGCCCCGGCTGTCGCCTGAGTTCGCCCACGTGCGGGAGCTGAGCTTGAGGGGGCTGGGATTGAACGGCGCTGATGTTCATGGATTTCTCTCGGCATTCACCGAGTTGCGCTCGCTGGATCTGGGTATCAACGATTTTCACCAACTGCCGCAGGCCGTTACCGCCATGGAGCGGATGGAGAGCCTGGGATTGTCGGGTAACCGATTCGACGACTTTTCAGCGCTCGCTCAGGATTTGGGTCGTCTGCCGCAACTGAAATGGCTGAAGTTGAACTACAACCGCGTGAGGGCATTCAACGGCGCGGCGTTGCGGGGTTTGCCGGCTTTGCGAAGGCTGGAGCTGAGCTTCAACGGTATGAAACAGTTCGAAGGGCCTGTCGGCGATTCACTGGAGGTACTTCACTTGAATGGCAACGACCTGCGGCGATGGCCCGACGGTGTGCTACAGGCCGAGCGTCTCGCAACCTTGAATCTGACAGGCAATCCGATCAGGGACATTCCCGTCGAGGCTTTTGACGGGAACCATGATCGGTTGCTGGCCGGGACACACATGTCCGGTACGTGGCGCTCTCTGTCGTCCGA
Organism: Pseudomonas sp. HS6; assembly: GCF_023375815.1. Taxonomy (NCBI): domain Bacteria; kingdom Pseudomonadati; phylum Pseudomonadota; class Gammaproteobacteria; order Pseudomonadales; family Pseudomonadaceae; genus Pseudomonas; species Pseudomonas sp. HS6. Next base: position 907,966 of record NZ_CP067412.1, read on the forward strand.
TAGCCTTATGAGGTTGAGGGCACACCTGAACAGGGTCCGCGGTGAAAGGGTGTTGGGAATCTCGCGGGAGGTGCTGGAGAAATGGATCGCCGACAGCCGGTGGGATGAGTTAGGTGATTCGTCCAGCAGCGAATCCGATCGCTAGAAGTGCTGCGTCTGTGCCCTTGTGTCGGCTCACGCTGACACAAGGGTTTGCACCAGTGGATCAGTTGTCGTAACCCAGGTTCGGCGCCAGCCAGCGCTCGGTCAGGCTCAGTTCCTGACCCTTGCGCGAGGTGTAGCTCTGCACCTGATCCTTGTCGACCTTGCCCACGGCGAAGTACTGCGCCTGCGGGTGGGCGAAATACCAGCCGCTGACCGCTGCCGCCGGGAACATCGCGTAGTGTTCGGTGAGGAACACGCCGCTGCGGCCGGCGCGCATTTCCTGGGCCTCAGGGTCGAGCAGGGCGAACAGGGTGGCTTTCTCGGTGTGATCCGGGCATGCCGGGTAGCCCGGGGCAGGGCGGATGCCGGAATACTGCTCTTTGATCAGCGCCTCGTTGTCGAGGGTTTCATCCTTGGCGTAACCCCAGTGTTCTTTACGTACCTGCTGGTGCAGCCACTCGGCGCAGGCCTCGGCAAGACGGTCGGCCAGCGCCTTGACCATGATCGAGTTGTAGTCGTCGCCAGCGTCCTGATAAGCCTTGGCCACTTCTTCGGCGCCGATGCCGGCGGTGGTGATGAAACCACCGACGTAGTCGGTCACTTCGCTGTCCTTCGGCGCGACGAAGTCGGCGAGGGAGAAGTTCGGTTTGCCGTCGGTCTTGATGATCTGCTGGCGCAGGTGATGCAGGCGCGCCATTGGCTTGCCGTCATCGCCGTACAGCTCGATATCGTCGTCGTGCACCTGATTGGCCGGCCAGAAGCCGAACACCGCACGGGCGCTGATCAGCTTCTCGTCGATCAGCTTGGTCAGCATCTCGCGGGCGTCCTTGTACAGCGAGGTCGCCGCTTCACCGACCACTTCGTCTTCGAGGATGCGCGGGAATTTGCCGGCCAGGTCCCAGGAGATGAAAAACGGCGTCCAGTCGATGTACTCGGCCAGAACATTGAGATCGATGTTGTCCAGCACGCGGCTGCCGGTGAACGTCGGTTTGACCGGGGTGTAAGTGGCCCAGTCGAACTGTGGTTTCTTGGCGATAGAGGCCGCGTAGCTCAGGCGCTCAGTGCGGGCGCTGCGGTTGGCAGTGCGCTCGCGGACTTCGACGTATTCTTCGCGGGTCTTCTGGACGAAACCGGCTTTCAGTTCCTTGGACAGCAATTGCGTCGCCACGCCCACGGCGCGGGAGGCGTCGGTGACGTAAACCACCGCGTCGTTGCTGTACTTCGGCTCGATCTTCACCGCCGTGTGCGCCTTGGAGGTGGTTGCGCCACCGATCATCAGCGGCAGGTGGAAGTCCTGGCGCTGCATCTCGCGGGCCACGTGGACCATCTCATCCAGCGACGGAGTGATCAGGCCGGACAGGCCGATGATGTCGCACTTCTGTTCCTTGGCCACTTGCAGGATCTTCTCGGCCGGGACCATCACGCCGAGGTCGACGATGTCATAGCCGTTGCAACCCAGCACCACGCCGACAATGTTCTTGCCGATGTCATGCACGTCACCTTTTACGGTCGCCATGAGGATCTTGCCCTTGGCTTCCGGCTTGTCGCCTTTTTCCAATTCGATAAACGGAATCAGGTGAGCCACGGCCTGTTTCATCACACGGGCGGATTTAACCACCTGTGGCAGGAACATTTTGCCGGCGCCGAACAGGTCGCCGACGATGTTCATGCCGGACATCAGCGGGCCTTCTATCACTTCGATCGGGCGGGCGAAGGACTGACGGGACTCTTCGGTGTCTTCAACGATGTGGGTGGTAATGCCCTTGACCAGTGCATGTTCCAGACGCTTGTTGACGTCCCAGCTGCGCCATTCTTCGGTCTCGGCTTCCTTGACGCTGCCATCGCCCTTGTACTTGTCGGCGATGGCGAGGAGGGCGTCGGTGCCTTCCGGCGTGCGGTTGAGGATTACGTCTTCAACGGCGTCGCGCAGTTCTTGCGGGATCTGGTCGTAGATCTCCAACTGGCCGGCGTTGACGATACCCATGGTCAGGCCGGCGCGGATCGCGTACAGCAGGAACACCGAGTGGATTGCCTCGCGCACCGGGTTGTTGCCCCGGAACGAGAACGACACGTTGGACACGCCACCGGACGTCAGTGCATACGGCAGTTCGTCACGGATGTAGGCACAGGCGTTGATGAAGTCCACAGCGTAGTTGTTGTGTTCTTCGATACCGGTGGCCACGGCAAAGATGTTCGGGTCGAAGATGATGTCTTCCGGCGGAAAGCCGACTTCGTTGACCAGGATGTCGTAGGAGCGTTTGCAGATTTCTTTCTTGCGCGCTTCGGTGTCGGCCTGGCCGGCTTCGTCGAACGCCATCACCACTACCGCGGCGCCGTAGCGTTTGCACAGCTTGGCGTGGTGGATGAACTGCTCGACGCCTTCTTTCATGCTGATCGAGTTGACGATGCCCTTGCCCTGAATGCATTTGAGGCCGGCTTCGATCACGTCCCATTTCGAGGAGTCGATCATGATCGGTACGCGGGAGATGTCCGGTTCGCCGGCAATCAGATTGAGGAAGGTCACCATGGCCTTCTTCGAATCGAGCATCCCTTCGTCCATGTTGATGTCGATCACCTGGGCGCCGGCCTCGACCTGCTGCAGGGCGACCTCCAGGGCTTCGGTGTAGTTGTCTTCACGGATCAGGCGGGCGAATTTGGCCGAGCCGGTGATGTTGGTCCGCTCACCGACGTTGACGAACAGCGAGCTGCGGTCGATGGTGAACGGCTCCAGACCCGACAGGCGGCAGGCCTTTGGAATGTCCGGAATCTGCCGTGGCGCGTAACCGGCGACGGCTTTGGCGATGGCTTCGATGTGGCCCGGCGTGGTGCCGCAGCAACCGCCGACGATGTTGAGGAAGCCGCTCTGGGCGAATTCTTCGATGACTTTGGCGGTTTCCACCGGCAGTTCGTCGTACTCGCCGAATTCGTTCGGCAGGCCGGCGTTCGGGTGCGCTGAAACGTGGGTGCTGGCCTTGTCCGACAGCTCTTCCAGGTACGGGCGCAGTTCACGGGCGCCGAGGGCGCAGTTCAGACCGACCGAAATCGGCTTGGCGTGCGCCACGGAGTTCCAGAACGCTTCGGTGGTCTGGCCCGACAGGGTGCGGCCGGAGGCGTCGGTGATGGTGCCGGAAATCATGATCGGCAGTTCGATGTGCAGTTCTTCGAACACGCCTTGCACGGCGAAGATCGCAGCCTTGGCGTTGAGGGTGTCGAAGATGGTTTCGATCAGGATCAGGTCGGCGCCGCCCTCGATCAGGCCTTTGGTGGCTTCGGTGTAGTTCTCCACCAGCTCATCGAAGGTGACGTTGCGGTAGCCCGGGTTGTTGACGTCGGGCGACAGCGAGCAGGTGCGACTCGTAGGACCGAGCACGCCGGCGACGAAACGAGGCTTGTCCGGGTTCTCGGCCGTCTTGGCGTCAGCGACCTTGCGCGCCAGTCGTGCGCCTTCTACGTTGAGTTCGTAGGCCAGCTCTTCCATGCCGTAATCGGCCATGGAAATGCGGGTGGCGTTGAAGGTGTTGGTTTCCAGGATGTCGGCGCCGGCATCCAGGTAGGCTTTCTCGATGCCGCCGATCACGTCGGGACGGGTAATGACCAGCAGGTCGTTGTTGCCCTTGACGTCGCTCGGCCAGTCGGCGAAACGCTTGCCGCGATAATCCTGCTCTTCGAGCTTGTAGCTCTGGATCATCGTGCCCATACCGCCATCGAGTATCAGGATGCGCTCTTTGAGGGTTTGCTTGAGAGCTTGAAGGCGGACGCTGCGATCGGACATTGGGACTACTCGAAAAAGACCATGACGAAGGAGCGGGATCATAACAAACCTGTGCGGATTTAGAGCATGTGGCGCTTTTGCATGAATATCGCTCATGTTGGCACGGGCGTCATAACGGTAGAATCGCGGCGTTTTTATTCAGGATCAGGATCAGGGATATGTCGTACCGCGTCGTCAGCATTTTCTTGCTGTTCTTAAGCTGGGGCGCCGCTGCGCAGCAACCCTCGATTTCGCCTTCTATTTCCTATACCCGTGATATCCAGCCGATCTTCACCGAGAAGTGCGTGGCCTGCCATGCGTGCTACGACTCCGCCTGTCAGCTGAACCTGGGCAGCGGTGAAGGCGCGGCCCGTGGCGCAAGCAAGATGCCGGTCTACGATGGCGAGCGTACTCAGGCGGCGCCGACCACGCGGCTGTTCTACGACGCATTTGGCAAACGTGCCTGGCAGCAGAAAGACTTCTATTCGGTACTCGACGCCCAGGGCAGTCAGGCCGCGCTGATGGCGCGCATGCTGGAATTGGGGCACAAAACGCCGCTGACTCCCAACGCCAAGTTGCCGGAAGACATCGTGCTGGGGCTCAATCGCGAAAACATGTGCGCGATGCCCGCCGAGTTCGACGGCTATGCCGGCGCCCACCCGAAAGAGGGCATGCCGCTGGCGGTGACCGGCCTGACCGATCAGCAATATCAGACGTTGCAACGCTGGCTGGCGTCCGGCGCTCCTATCGACGAGCAAGGCCTGGCGCCGAGCGCCAAGGAAGCGCTGCAGATCGTGCAGTGGGAAAACCTGCTCAACCAGCCAGGCGCGCGGGAAAGTCTGGTCGGGCGCTGGTTGTTCGAGCACTGGTTCCTGGCGCACATCTATTTCAAGGACGGCGAGCCGGGGCATTTCTTCCAGTGGGTGCGCTCGCGTACGCCGACCGGTCAGCCGATCGACCTGATCGCCACCCGCCGCCCCAATGACGATCCGGGGACCCAGGTGTATTACCGCCTGTGGCCGGTGCAGGGCGTGATCGTGCACAAGACCCACATCACCTATCCGCTGAGCGCGGCGAAGATGGCGCGGGTCAAAAGCCTGTTCTACAACGGCAACTGGCAGGTTCATGCACTGCCGGGCTACGGGCCGCAGAGCCGGGCCAATCCGTTCGCGACCTTCGAGGCGATTCCGGCCCAGGCGCGTTATCAGTTCATGCTCGATAACGCCGAATACTTTGTGCGCACCTTTATTCGCGGTCCGGTGTGCCGTGGGCAGATTGCAACCGACGTGATCCGCGACAACTTCTGGGCACTGTTCCAGGCGCCGGAGCATGACCTGTACATCACCGATCCGAACTATCGCGGCCAGGCCACGCCGTTGCTGGCCATGCCGGGGCAGAACGACGACGTCGGCAGCGTCCTGAGCCTGTGGCACGACTATCGCAACAAGCGAAACCAGTACGAAGCCCTGCGCCGGGACAGCTACGCCGACCAACCGGCGCCGAGCTGGTCGACCCTGTGGGCGGGCAATGACAATGCGCTGTTGAGCATCTTCCGCCACTTTGACAGTGCTTCGGTGACCAAAGGCCTGATCGGCGAGGTGCCGCAGACCATGTGGCTGTTCGACTATCCGTTGCTTGAACGCACCTACTACCAGTTGGCGGTCAACTTCGATGTGTTCGGCAACGTCTCCCATCAGGCGCAAACTCGCCTGTATTTCGACTTGATCCGAAATGGCGCCGAGCAGAACTTCCTGCGCCTGATGCCGGCCGACTCACGCGAGGATTACCTCGACGATTGGTATCAGAGCAGCGGCCAGTTCAAGATGTGGCTGGATTATGAATCCATCGACGACGACAAGCCGACCGCGCTGAAACTCGACGAAAAAGACCCTAAGCACGACTTTGCCATGCAGTTGCTTGCCCGATACGGCGACCTCAACGCACGGCCCGATCCCATCAACCGCTGCGTGGATGCCTACTGTTCGCGGCCCAACATAGACCCGGCGCTGCAAAACGCCGAACAGGCCCTGAGTCGCCTGACGGCTCGCCCTGCAGCTGGGTTGAAGGTGATCGATCAATTGCCGGAAGCCACCATGCTGCGCATCGAAACCCGCAGCGGCAAGCGTGAGGTCTACAGCCTGCTGCGCAACCGCGCCCACAGCAACGTGGCGTTCCTGCTGGGCGAGTCGCTGCGTTATCAGCCGGGGCTCGACACCCTGACCATTTATCCGGGTGTACTCAGCAGCTACCCGAATTTCATCTTCAACATCCCGGCGGATCAGGTGCCAGCGTTTGTCGATGCCATGGAAAGCGCGAAGGATGCGCCGCAGTTCGAGAAGATCGTCGAACGTTGGGGTATTCGCCGCAGCCATCCGCAGTTCTGGTTCTACTTCCACGATCTGAGCCAGTACATCCATGAAACCGACCCGGTGGAAGAGGGCGTGCTGGATATGAACCGGTACGAGAATCTTTGATCTTTCGAGATCGGCCTGCTGTCCGAACCCTTAGGGGCACCGTAATCCATTGTGGGAGCGGGCTTGCCCGCGAAGGCGTCGTCACATTCAACACTGATGGTGACTGATACTCCGCTTTCGCGGGCAAGTCGAGTCGTCGCACCGCCGCTCCCACAGGTCCAGTGGTGCTCCCCAAATCCTGGACGGGAGCGCCATCGATGTTGATTTCAGTGCAGGCCCTGCGAGCGCTCGCCGCGTGGACGGTGGTCTGCCATCACTTCATGCAGATTTTCTTCGACTTCAAGGCGCGCGGGCCGATAGGGCAGTTGTTCATCGACAAAGGCGCGGTGGGCGTCGATATCTTTTTTGTGATCAGTGGGCTGGTGATTTTCCTGTCCACCGAAGGCAAGGCGCTGCCGCCGGCGCGGTTTCTGCTGTATCGGCTGTTTCGGATTGTCCCGGCGTATTGGCTCTACACCGTGCTGATGGCATTGCTGGTGGTGTTTGCCCGACCGCTGCTGCCGGATCAGACGGTGGACTGGAGCCATTTGCTCCTGTCGTTGCTGTTTATCCCGACCGAGAATCCCGGCGGCTACGGGATCTATCCGACCCTGAATGTCGGCTGGACGCTGAATTACGAAATGCTGTTCTACGTGTTGTTCGCCTGGGCGCTGTTGTTCCGGCTACAAGTCCGGTTATTAGTGGTCGCGGCGCTGTTGTTTGCGGTGTGCCAGGCGTGGACCGGGTTTGGCTGGGTCAGCGAGTTTTATCGCTCGGACATCGTTTATGAGTTCCTGTTGGGGATTGGCATCGGCATGCTCTATCGTCGCGGCTGGATCGGGCCGGCCCTCTGGCTGCCGTTGCTGGGGATCGGTGCGGCGTTGCTGGCGATCTATCACCTGTCGCCGGAACCCCGATTGCTGAATTGGGGCGTACCCAGCGCAGTTCTGGTCATGGCAAGCATGGCGCTGGAGCGCCATGTCGAACGCAACAGGTTGCTCAAGCTGCTGGGCGACTGTTCGTACTCGGTGTATCTGATGCACGTGCTGGTGCTGTCGGCCGGTGGTTATCTGGCCCGACGTTATGGGATCAACCCGTATTCGATGTTTTTTGTCTGCGCGCTGGCCATCGGTATCGGTTCGTGGCTGAGCTACGAATGGGTAGAAAAACGCAGCTATCAGTGGCTTAAAGCGCGGATTGACGGTGAGCCTGGCGTTTAGCCGATTTGCGAACTATTCCTACGTAAATACTAGGACTTTGTGCCGCGCGCCGATTGGCGTAAACTCCGCCCCAAGCCTGCGAGGAGTTTCCATGACCGCTATTACCATTACCGACGCCGCCCATGATTACCTGGCCGATCTGCTGTCCAAGCAGAACACCCCGGGTATCGGCATCCGCGTCTTCATCACCCAGCCTGGCACCCAGTACGCCGAAACCTGCATTGCCTACTGCAAGCCGGGCGAAGAGAAACCTGAAGACACTGCGCTGGGGCTGAAAAGCTTCACCGCTTACATCGACTCGTTCAGCGAAGCGTTCCTCGACGATGCTGTCGTCGACTACGCCACCGACCGCATGGGCGGCCAGCTGACCATCAAGGCACCAAACGCCAAAGTACCGATGGTCAACGCCGACAGCCCAGTCAACGAGCGCATCAACTATTACCTGCAAACCGAAATCAACCCGGGGCTGGCCAGCCACGGCGGTCAGGTCAGCCTGATCGATGTCGTTGAAGACGGCATTGCCGTGCTGCAGTTCGGTGGCGGTTGCCAAGGCTGCGGCCAGGCGGACGTGACTCTGAAGGAAGGCATCGAGCGCACCTTGCTCGAGCGCATTCCGGAGCTCAAGGGCGTTCGCGACGTGACCGACCACACGCAGAAAGAAAACGCCTACTACTAAGGCGTTCGCTGCGGCATAAAAAACGGCGCCCCGTGAGCGCCGTTTTTTTTGCGTGAAATTCAAGAACCTTCGCGAGCAAGCTCGCTCCCACATTGGACCTTTGTCGTTCACAAATCCTCTGTGGGAGCGAGCTTGCTCGCGAAGTGGTCTTCAGGGGCGATACAAATGCGCATGCCCCGCGCGATACAGCGACGACTCACTGAAATGATCGCTACCCAACACCCGTCCAACCAGAATCAACGCCGTTCGCCGAAACCCCTTGGCGGCCACTTTCCCGGCAATATCCTCCAGTGTTCCCGTCACCCAGTCCTGATCCGGCCACGTCGCCCGGTGGATCACCGCAATCGGGCAGTCCGCTCCGTAGTGCGGCAGCAACTCGGCAAGGATCTTCTGCAAATGATTGACCCCCAGATGAATCGCCATGGTCGCCCCGTGCTGCGCCAGGTTGCCCAGTTCCTCGCCGGCAGGCATCGCGGTCTTGTCCGCGTAACGGGTCAGGATCACGCTTTGCGAAATGTCCGGCAGTGTGAGCTCGGCGCCTAATAGCGCGGCGCAAGCGGCGGTGGCCGTAACGCCGGGAATGATCTCGAACGGGATTTCCAACTCGCGCAGATAGCGAATCTGCTCGCCGATGGCGCCATACAGGCTCGGATCGCCCGAATGCACGCGCGCCACATCCTGGCCTTTGGCGTGGGCGTCCTTGATCAGATCGATGATCTGTTCCAGGTGCAACTCGGCGCTGTTGACCACGATTTCAGCCGAATGACCGTCCAGCACTGCCGTGGGCACCAGCGAACCTGCATAGATGATCACCGGGCAGCTGCGGATCAGCCGCTGGCCTTTGACAGTGATCAATTCCGGGTCGCCGGGGCCGGCGCCGATGAAGTAAACGGTCATCGTTGGATCCTGTGAAAGTAGGGCAGGTCGAGGCTTCAAGAGCACTTCAGATGAAGAATGCTCATGATCGAAAGCGGGGATTATCGGGAATTTATGCCGCGCCGGCCAATGCCAGGGTTGCCTGGGCGTATTTTTGCCGGGAAATCAGCAGTTTTGCCGGGGCCTGGATCAGTTGTTCGGCAAGCGCCAGTGCGGCACTTTCCGCCACGCCGTAGCAACCGGTGCGTTCGAAAGCGATCTGCGAATGATGACTAAGGCGTTGCTGATAACTGGCCAGCTCTTCGCTGCTGAAGTACAGCAACGGCAGCGCCAGTTGTGCCGCCAGTTCTTGCAGTCCGGGTTCGTCGCGTTTCAGGTCGATGCTGGCCAGCGCTTTGACCGCATCGAGTTCGATGCGATGGGCCTGCAGAGCCTGGTCGAGCAAGGCGCGCAGCGTACTGGCCGGGCAGCCGCGCTGGCAGCCCAGGCCGACCACAAAGGTCGGCGCTGCGCTGTCATCGGTCATGCGTGGTATTGACCATCGCTTTTGCGGCGGAACAACCAGGCGCTGATCAGGCCCAGGGCCAGCCAGAACGCCACGTTGGTCAACTGCGAAGCGATTTTGAACTGAGCTTCCAGTGCTTCCGGCGCGAGCATCGAATGCACTTGCGGTTGCGGAGCACCGATGATGTGCGGCACGGCGAGGATCGCCACGCCGAGGATCTTCAGCAGCCAGTTGCCACCGAACACGATCAAGGCCAGGCCAGCAGCGGTAGACGCGGCAGTACCGATCCACCACATCTGGCGCGACGCCAGGTCTGCGGCAGCGGTGCCCGGCAGTTCAGGCGGCAGGCCCAGTGTCGGGGCGAGCACGAAAGTCGCGTAACCCGCCAGGCCCCAGAGCAGGCCTTGCGAGGTTTTGGTCGGCGCACGCAGCGTGTAAAGACCGGCCAGCATCAGGGCGAACCCCACGGCCACGACCAGATTGCCGCCAGTGGTGGAAACCACGCGTTGCCAGCCATCTTCCGGCTCCCAGGCTTCGGCATCGTGGGTGTGGGCGGCGGTGCCGGCGGCGTGTTCGTGGACTTCGGCAACCGGCTCGGCTTTCTCGAAGGTCTCTGCCTGGAGAATCAGCGGCGACACCCAAAAGCTTTGCAGCAACGTCAGGAGCAGGGCGGCCAGAAGGCCGGTGAAACCTGCGGTCTGCGCAATACGCTTGATCATGTCGTCAGGTCTCAGTGGCACGGGAACGCGGCGCTGTGGCGGGTATCGTGCGCGGCGTTGTGCACCGCTTCGATGTGCGAGAAACCGGCGAAGTAGACCAGGCTGGCACCCAGGATCGACGCGAAGACCGCAGCGGTCAGGCGTTGGCTCAGGGTGGTGGTGCTGGAGATTTTGTCCGTATTGCTGCCGGTGCTGCTGATGATCGACATGGCGCTTCCCTCTGGAGTGTCAGCGGGTGAACGGTGCGCATGAAAACCCCTGCGAGTCGGGCACGCAGAGGTTCGAACAGCGCCCGCCCACCGCGGGTTTGTTATGTTCAGTGACGCAAGATGCGCACTGTGTGTTGCGGGCCGGTCTCCGGGCTCACGAGGGGTTGGCGTCAGGCCGACCTGCAAGCGTCACCTTCCCATGCCCGGGGGCACAGTGGATCTGACACTTCGCTCGCTTACCGTTGCGGGGGCAGCACCGGACTGACATGGCTTTAGAGTAAAGCACATGATTCACCGGTTTCCCGTTTCACCCTGTGAAGGGCACCCGTAACAAGTTGTGTAGGAGACCATGAGGGGGGGATTTGAGTCAATTGGGATTGGGGGCATATCCGTTGCTGCGGTAACGGCTTCTTAGGGTTCCGCCCTTACGGCGGGTCACTTTTGACAAACGCCTCAAAAGTAACCAAAAAGGCTGCACCCTGACGTTCGGCCCCTCGCTGAGGCTCGGGGTTCCTTCGCTCCGGGATTGATCCGGGGGCATCGCCTACGGTTTGCTTCGCTGCACCTCCTCTCGATGTGTTTGGCTTCGCCAAACGGTCGCTGCGCTCCCACCCCCGGATCAATCCCTCCACTCAGCCTGCCGACGGGCCTTGAGGTCAAAAGCTTCACTTGAGCTAACGCTCATCGTTTTGAGTGGGGAGGGGCATGGCGTGTTCGGCTTTGGTTTTGTGGTGGATTCACCCCTCACCCCAGCCCTCTCCCCTAGGAGAGGGAGCCGATTTGTGGGCTTTTCAACGCCTGAGTTCAACGCGGTATCGCATGTCGGCGTACCTCTGCCAAACCACTCGATCAGCTCCCTCTCCCCGAGGAAAGGGAGCTGATTCGTGTGTTTTTCAAAACCTGAGTTCAACGCGATATCGCACGTCGGCGAACCTCTCCCAAACGCCTCGATCAGTCCCCTCTCCCTCCGGGAGAGGGCTAGGGTGAGGGGCTCTTGATCTGGATTTTGCTCTGGCTCTGGCTCTGGCTCTGGCTCTGGCTTTTGATTTTTTGCCCCTTCGGCAGGCCGAGCGGAGGTGTCCATCAGGGGGTAGGCGCGCAGCGCCGTGCGGCGTAGCCGCATACATCGAGAGGAGGTGCAGCGAAGCAAACCGTAGGCGATGCCCCCTGATAGACACCGTAGCGAGGGAACACTGAGCCTCTGCGAAGTGCCGTACGCCGGGGCCAAGACTTTTTGGTTACTTTTGACTGGGCCGGCATTCCGGGCGTTTGTCAAAAGTGACCCGCCGTAAGGGCGGAACCCTAGGAAGCCGTTACCGCAGCAACGGATATGCTCACAAATCCCAAAACCGAAAAACAACGCCCATTGACCCATCACGAACCCATGCGTAGCCTTGCGCTTTCGAGGTTCTTCGGCCCACGCCGAAGCTAAGAAGGGAACGCGGTCCAAGCCGCGGCTGCCCCCGCAACTGTGAACGGTGCTGTTCGCTGCCACGCCACTGCCAACTCAACCCAGAGCCAGCGGGAAGGCGCAGCGAAAACCGGGCCAAGGCCCGAACACCGTCAGCCAGGAGACCTGCCTCGTCACAGATTCTCACTTTCAACCGGGCGGGGTGATCCGGTGGCGAACTCTCCAGGCACGCATCCGCGTTGCCGGTCTCGTCCCGTATGCCCGCCACCTTGCCAAAGGGCATCCGATGAAAACACTGGCCAAACTCCCTGTCACCATCGTCACCGGCTTCCTCGGCTCGGGTAAAACCACCTTGCTGCGGCACATGCTCGATAACGCCCAGGGCCGCCGCATCGCGGTGATCGTCAACGAGTTTGGCGAGCTGGGCATCGACGGTGAAATCCTCAAGCAGTGCACTATCGGCTGCACCGAAGAAGAAGCCACCGGCCGCGTCTACGAACTGGCCAACGGCTGCCTGTGCTGCACGGTGCAGGAAGAGTTCTTCCCGGTGATGCGCGAACTGGTGGCCCGTCGCGGCGACCTCGACCATATCCTGATCGAAACCTCGGGCCTGGCCCTGCCAAAACCGCTGGTGCAAGCCTTCCAGTGGCCGGAAATTCGCAGCGCCTGCACCGTTGACGCCGTGATCACCGTAGTCGACAGCCCGGCCGTGGCCGCCGGCACCTTCGCCGCGTTCCCGGATCAGGTCGACGCCCAGCGCAAACTCGACCCGAACCTGGACCACGAATCGCCACTGCACGAACTGTTCGCCGATCAACTGGCCAGCGCCGACCTGGTGATCCTCAACAAAGCCGACCAGACCAGCCCGGAAGACCTCGCTCGCGTGCGCCTGGAAGTCGCCGAAGAACTGCCGCCGGCAGTGAAAATCATCGAAGCCAGCAACGGTCGCCTGCCGCTGGATGTGCTGATTGGTCTGGGTGCCGGTTCCGAAGAGCACATCGACAGTCGCCACAGCCATCACGATCACCACCACGGTGAAGGCGATGACGATCATGATGACCACGATCACGACGCTTTCGACTCGATCTCCATCGAATTGCCGCAAGCCGACGAAAGCCTGCTGCTCGACGCACTGACGCAACTGGTGGTTCAGCACGGCATTCTGCGAGTCAAAGGTTTCGCGGCGATTCCAAACAAGCCGATGCGGCTGTTGATTCAGGGCGTGGGCACGCGTTTCGACAAGCACTTCGACCGTCAGTGGGGCGCCGATGAGGCACGGGTTACCCGACTGGTGTTGATCGGTCAGGAACTGGACGCGGCCAAGCTCGAAGCGCAACTGCGCGCCGCGCTCAGCGTTTAAGCCATGCACCTGCTCAGGACCCAGCCCGGCGGTTTCGTGTCGGATGACAACATTGCCGACCTTGGACAAACCCCCGCCGAGCTGGTGATCCTGTGCAGCGGCGACTCCAGCCTTGCGCTGCTCGCCGAAGCGGCGCAGCAGCTGCCCGACGATTATCCGAGCGTGCGGCTGGCCAACCCGATGCAGGTGCAGAACCATGCATCGGTCGACCTGTACGTCGACGAAGTGCTGCGCCACGCTAAGGTCATTCTGATCTCGCTGCACGGCGGCATCGCTTATTGGCGGTATGGCGTCGAGCGGCTGGTCGAGTTGTCCGAACGCGGTGTGCAGGTGATTCTGGTGCCGGGCGATGACCGTCCCGACCCGGAGCTCAGCGACTTGAGCACCGTGGGCGTCGAGGATCGCGACCGGCTCTGGCAGTTTCTGCGTCAGGGCGGCATGGGCAATGCGCTGGACTTTTTCCGTTGCCTGGCCAATCGCTGGCTGGCGCGGGATTACGTGTGGGGCGAGCCGCAAACGCTGCCGCGCACGGCGATTTACCACCCGAATAAAAACACCGCCGCACTGAGTGACTGGCAAGCCGATTGGCTGTCCGGTCAACCGGTGGCGGCGGTGTTGTTTTACCGTTCGCATTTGCAAGCGGCCAACACGGCGTTTATCGACGTGTTCTGCCAACGGCTGCAGGCTGCCGGACTCAATCCGCTGCCGATCGCCGTGGCCAGTTTGAAAGAGCCCGGCTGCCTGTCGGTGGTCGAGGACTGGCTGGATGAGGTCGAGGCAGGGGTGATTCTGAACACCACCGGTTTCGCCCAGTCCAGCCCGGAAGCGCCGCATCTGCGGCCATTCCGTCGCAACATCCCGGTAATTCAGGCGATCTGCGCCCAGGACAACGAGCCCGGCTGGCGCGAGAGCGAGCAGGGCCTCGGTCCGCGGGATCTGGCGATGCACATTGCGCTGCCGGAGCTGGACGGCCGGATCATCAGTCGGCCGATCAGCTTCAAGGACCTGGCCTGGCGCAGCGAGCGCAGTCAGTCAGATGTGGTGTGTTATCGGGCGCAACCCGAGCGCATGGATTTTGTGGCCGAACTGGCGCGACGCTGGGTCGATCTGGCGCGGGTGCCGAACGCTGACAAGCGTATCGCGCTGATCCTCGCCAACTACCCGACCCGCGACGGACGCATCGGTAACGGCGTAGGCCTCGACACGCCGGCCGCCGCGCTGAATATCCTGCGGGCGTTGCAGGCCGAAGGTTATCCGCTACCTGCCGAGTTGCCTGATAGCGGCACCGAACTGATCCGGCAACTGCTCGGCGGCGTCAGTAACGACCTCGATACTCTCGATCAGCGCCCGTGCCAGCAAAGCCTGGCGATGAATGACTACCTGACGATGTTCAATGCACTGCCGGAAGCCAATCGTACGGCGGTGTTGGAGCGTTGGGGTTCCCCGCAAAACGATCCGATGTGCCGTGACGGGCGAATGATGATCGCCGGCCTGCGTTTTGGCCTGACTTTCGTCGGCATTCAACCGGCGCGGGGTTATCAGGTCGATCCGAGCGCGGTGTATCACGACCCGGATCTGGTGCCGCCGCACGCGTATCTCGCGTTCTATTTCTGGCTGCGCCAGACCTATGGCGCCCACGGCGTGATCCATGTCGGCAAGCACGGCAACCTCGAATGGCTGCCGGGCAAAGGCGTGGGCTTGTCGGAGAACTGCTGGCCGGATGCATTGCTCGGGCCGCTGCCGAATATCTATCCGTTCATCGTCAACGACCCGGGCGAGGGCGCCCAGGCCAAGCGTCGCACTCAGGCGGTGATCATCGACCACTTGATGCCGCCGTTGACCCGCGCTGAAACCTACGGTCCATTGCGCAATCTCGAATTGTTGGCCGACGAGTATTACGAAGCGCAATTGCTCGATCCGCGCCGCGCCCGGGAGTTGCAGCGCGACATTCTGCAACTGGTGCGTGACACGCAGATCGATCGCGAACTGCAACTCGACGAAGGCCTCGACAGCGATGCCGATGCGGCGATCTGGTTGCCGCGTCTGGATACCTATCTGTGTGATCTGAAGGAGTCGCAGATCCGCGATGGCCTGCACATTTTCGGCGAGTCTCCGACCGGACGTTTGCGCATCGACACCTTGCTGGCGCTGCTGCGGATTCCTCGTGGCGACGGCAAAGGTGCGCAATCGAGCCTGTTGCGGGCGTTGGCCAAGGCGTTTCCACTGGGTTTCGATCCACTGGATTGCGCACTGGCTGAGCCTTGGACTGGCCCGCGTCCAAAGGAACTAATGTCGGTCAGCGATGAAGTCTGGCGCACGGCGGGGGATACCCGTGAACGCCTTGAGCTGTTCGCCACCCAGCTGATTGAGCAGGTACTCAACCAAAGCCAAGCCTTGCACAACCCTTGTGGGAGCGGGCTTGCCCGCGAAAGCGACAGGTCAGTGAAAAAAATATTGGCTGACACGACGCTTTCGTCGGATCGCCGCCCGGGGACAAGCCCGCTCCCACAGGGACCGCGCTGGTCCGAAGTCAGCGCAATCCTCGACAACCTGCGTGAGGTCATTGCCCCACGCCTCGACGCCTGCGGCTCGGCCGAAATGCGCGGTTTGCTCGACGCCTTGAGCGGTCGTTTCGTCCCGGCCGGCCCGAGCGGCGCACCGAGTCGTGGCCGCCTCGACGTGTTGCCCACCGGGCGCAATTTCTATTCAGTAGACGTGCGCAATCTGCCGACCACCACGGCATGGCGGATCGGTTTCCAGTCGGCCACGCTGATTCTTGAGCGACACCTTCAGGATCACGGCGATCACTTGCGTCAGCTCGGCCTGTCGGTCTGGGGCACGGCGACCATGCGCACCGGCGGTGACGACATCGCCCAGGCCATGGCGCTGATGGGCGTGCGCCCGGTGTGGGCGACGGGCAGTCAGCGCGTTGATGATTTCGAGATTCTGCCGCTGAGCCTGCTCGACCGGCCTCGGGTCGATGTCACGCTGCGGGTTTCCGGATTTTTCCGTGATGCGTTCGCCAACCTGATCCGCCTGTTCGACGCTGCCGTACAAGCAGTAGCGGAACTGGACGAGCCGGACGATCTCAACCCGCTGGCCGCCAAGGTCCGCGCCGAACGCGAAGCACTGCGGCAATCGGGGCTGGACGAAGAGTCCGCACGGCGTCAGGCCGGTTGGAGGATCTTCGGTGCCAAACCCGGCGCTTATGGCGCGGGCGTGCAGGGCGCGATCGACGGCCGCCTGTGGCAAACCCGCGAGGATCTGGCCGAGGTTTACCTGAACTGGGGCGCCTACGCTTATGGCGGTTCCGATGAAGGCACCGCCGCCCGCGAGCAATTCGTCCAGCGCCTGAGCCAGGTGCAGGCCGTGCTGCACAACCAGGACAACCGCGAGCATGACTTGCTCGACTCCAACGACTACTACCAGTTCCAGGGCGGCATGCTTGCTGCTGTCGAAAGCCTTCGTGGCGAAGCGGCGGCCAGTTATCACGGCGATCACAGTCAGCCGGATTTGCCGAAGATCCGCACCCTGAAAGAAGAACTGAACCGGGTGATCCGCTCCCGGGCGGCGAATCCGAAATGGATCGACGGCGTCAAACGCCACGGCTATAAAGGCGCGTTCGAACTGGCGGCAACCATCGACAACCTGTTTGCTTTCGATGCCACCACCCGACTGATCGACGATCACCAGTACGCGTTGCTGGCCGACGCCTATCTGCTGGATCCGGCGACCCGCGAGTTCGTGCGCGAGCATAATCCCCACGCGCTGCGCGACATGACCGAGCGGATGCTCGAGGCACAGCAGCGCGGGATGTGGCAGGAGCCGGGCGCCTATCGTGAGGCGCTGGAAAACCTGCTGCTGGATATAGAAGAAGAGAGCTGAGACTGAACATGATCGACATCCCGCATTTCCCGCTCTCCGCCGTGGTCGGCGCCGACGACCTGAAACTGGCGCTGTACTTGACGGCCATCGACCCGAAGATCGGCGGCGTATTGATCGAAGGCCCTCGCGGCATGGCCAAGTCGACCCTGGCCCGGGGGCTGGCGGATCTGCTGGCCAGCGGTCAGTTCGTCACTTTGCCATTGGGTGCGACTGAAGAACGGCTGGTCGGCACCCTGGATCTGGATGCGGCCCTCAGTGACGGTCGCGCGCAGTTTTCTCCCGGTGTGTTGGCTAAGGCTGACGGCGGCGTGTTGTATGTCGATGAAGTGAATCTGTTGCCCGATCATCTGGTGGACCTGCTGCTCGATGTGGCGGCCAGCGGCACCAACCTGATCGAACGCGACGGCATTTCCCATCGGCATTCGGCGAAGTTTGTCCTGATCGGCACGATGAACCCGGAAGAGGGCGAATTGCGTCCGCAACTGCTCGATCGCTTTGGCCTGAACGTCGCCCTGAGCGGTCACACGGCGCCGGTCGAGCGCGGGCAGATCATTCGTCGGCGACTGGATTTCGACAGCGATCCGCAGGCTTTCTGCGGGCAGTGGGAAGCCGAGCAACAAGCCCTGCGTGAGCGCTGTGAAAACGCCCGTAATGCCTTGGCAAGCATTCCCCTTGATGATGAAGCGTTGGCACAGATTACTGAGCGTTGCTTTGCGGCTGGCGTCGATGGCCTGCGAGCCGATCTGGTCTGGCTGCGTGCCGCGCGCGCTCATGCGGCGTGGCGTGGCGCCGAAGCCATCGCCGAGCAGGACATCGATGCCGTGGCTGAATTTGCACTGCGTCATCGTCGACGCGAACAGTCCTCATCCCCTGCACAGCCACCAGCGCAATCGCCATCCGGTACCCAGGCTGATCCAAGCGAAGGGCAAGGCCAGTGGGGTGAAATGCCGGCCCCGGCCCTCACCACCGGCGCGCGCCGCGAAGTTCCGGTCTGGCCAAAAAAGCCTTAGGCATTCGCCCCCGATCCGACGTGGGGGCGAATGCCAGACCCCGCGCCGGACGCCTGGACAATGGCCGGCAAGGCAAACGTCATGCGGCTCGCAGTGGATCGGTGAACTGGCCGGGCACATTGCTCAATGGCCGGCCCAAAGTACGCGCGGATCTGCTGTTTCAACTGCGCACCCGCAGCCCTCATGAGCTTTGGCTGGTGATCGTCGATGCTTCGGCCTCGACCTGTCGTCATCAAGCGCTGAGCGATGCCAAAGGTGTACTCGCGCAATTGTTCGATGACGCTTACCGACAACGGGCGCGGCTTGCTTTGCTGACTGCCAGCGGCTCGGCGCCGAAATGGCAGGTGCAGGGTTTGAAGGCTTCCAGTGGATTGAAAGCGTGGCTGGATGGACTGGGTGCGGGAGGTGGAACGCCATTGCTGGCAGCGTTGAACGAGGCTGAACATTGGCTGACGGTTCGCCGCAAGCGGTTCCCCGCCGAACAACAGCGTCTGCTGGTGCTCACCGATGGGCGTTTGAAAGAATTCTCGGGATTGCCGGTACTGGCCTGTCCGGGCCTGTTGATCGATATCGAGCGCGGACCGATCCGGTTGGGCCGGGCCAGACAGTTGGCGACTGCACTGGAAGCGGATTACCGACATATCGACGATTTATTGTCGATCTGAGGTCTATGCTGCAACCAGCCCATCTCACAAGGAGTGAATCATGCGCGTACTGGTTGCCAATCCTCAGGACGATTTTCGCGTAAAGGCTTACGCCGGCACCAACGGCGTGCTGCTGGCGATGGACCTCGCCGAACCCCGCCGCAAAGGCCTTCTGGGTTTTGCCATCGAGAAGCAGCAGGGCGACAAACCCTGGCAGTTTCTGTTCAACAGCCTGACCTTTCCCGGCAAGGCTCACACCTTCCCGCAGTTTCACGCCACGCCCAGCGATATCGCGCCCCTGCAGAAATTTCGCTGGGCCGATTACGCGGTCTATCCCGGTACGACCATGCACTACCGTGTGCACCTGGCCTACGGCACTGCCGATGCGCCGGCGCTGGGGGAGTCGCTGGAACTGAGCATTACCTCGGATGACGGTCACCCGGCCAATCAGAGTGTGATCTTCAACCGCGCCGTGGCCGCCAGTCAGGCGTTCCAGCGCAAGTTTCCCGATCTCGACGCACAGATCAGCGCCAACAAGAACATGCCCATCGAGGCTTGGCCCGATGCTGCACGGCAATGGCTGGAGAACGGCTTGCTCGGACGCTTGCAGGGGTTTATCGAGCGAGCGCTCGACGGCGAATGGGCGCTGGATATCGCGATTTACGAGTATCAACTGCAAGCCATCATCGACACGGTGAACGCTGCATTTGATCGCGGCGTGCAGGTGCGGGTGCTGTATCACGCCAAGCCAGGTGACGAAGACACCACGATGAACGAGGCCAGCCTCGCCAAATTGCCGGAAACCAGCAAGCGCGGGCGTGTGACCCACGATATTTTCCATGACAAGTTCATCGTTCTCAGCAACATCGCCGGTGGTGAGCGGCAGCCCCAGGCCGTGCTGTGCGGCAGTACTAACTTCACCGCCAATGGCGTGTATCGTCAGGCCAACGTCGTGCATGTGCTGGACGACACCGCCGTCGCGGCCAGCTATCTGCAGACGTTCGAGCAGGTCTGGGCGACGCCGGCGGATGTCGGCGCCACCCGCGACTGGATCACCCAGCACAACCCGATGAACCCGGCGCAACCGCTGTTTGCTGGATTCTCGCCGCGCAGTGGTGGTGCCGATCTGCGGGCGTTCGTCGACATCATCAATGCGGCGAAGAAGGACGTGCTATTCGTCACAGCATTTACCTTGCCCGACGCGATTCTCAACGCGCTGCTCGGCCAGCCCCACGACGACATCCTGCGTTATGGCCTGCAAAACACCGCCAGCCGCATCACCGGATTCCACGCCGACCGCACGGCCGAGTTCGCCGCCACTGCGCTGCTCAACACCGGGCTGGAAGGCTGGCTGAAAGAGAACATGAAAGGCCAGAAGGGCAACCTGCTGGTGCACACCAAAGCCATCGTCACCGACTTCACCAGTGACAACCCAACCATCATCAGCGGCAGTCACAATCTCAGCGCAGCGGCCAGCAACGGCAATGACGAGAACTTCCTGATCATTCGCGGCGACACCGAACTGGCGGACCGTTATGGCCTGGAACTGTTGCGGTTCTACGAGCATTACCGCTTCCGCTATTTCGCGAAAAAACTGGCGTTGAAGCAGGTGCAGCCGCTGGCGGCGGATGACAGCTGGACTAACGACTATTACGTCGAAGGGGATCTGCGCCAGCTGTCTCGTCTGCGGTTTGCCGGGCGCTAGCGTTTATACATCCATTGCCTGGCGGTACTGGCGGGTGCGGCGACTGAGGTACAAACGGTCGCGGATCAGTGCCCAGAGTGCGGACACTTCGGGATGCGGTTTACGCCCCCGGCTCAGGCGCGCCATCTGGAAACGCACCACGGCCATGTTCGCCAGCGCGGCCAGCGGTTTGCGTTTCCAGCGAATCGGCGGCAGTTGCGGCTCGCTGTGGCGGCCTTCGCGCCAGTGTTTGACCAGGTTCGGTTCGATGGCAAGCGCGGTGGCGATGCCGGCCATGTCGATGCCGCTGTCGAGTACCTGTTCAACCACGGGCAAGCGCCGAATACCACCAGTGACCATCACCGGCATACGCGCCACGCTGGCCAGTTCGCTGGCCATTTCCAGAAAGAATGCCTCACGGGCCAAAGTGCGCCCGTCGCGGGCTTCGCCTTGCATCGCTGGCGCTTCGTAGCTGCCACCGGACAGTTCCAGCAGGTCGATCGGCTGTTCGTTGAGCCATTCGATCACCTGACGGGCGTCATCGGTGTCGAAACCGCCGCGCTGGAAGTCTGCGGAATTGAGCTTCACCGCCACGCAAAACTGCGGCGAAACAGCCTGACGTACAGCCTCGATCACCGACAGCAGCAGGCGTGCACGGTTTTCCAGCGAACCGCCCCAACGGTCGGTACGACGATTGGTCAGTGGCGAAAGAAACTGGCTGAGCAGATAACCGTGGGCGGCGTGGATCTGGATGCCGGTGAATCCGGCTTTCTCGGCCAGTGCGGCGCTCTTGGCGAAACGTTGAATCACATCCTCGATGTCGTCCTCGCTCATCGGTTTGGGTTCGGCAAACATCTTCGAGAATGAACCCAAGTCCAGGGCAACCGCTGACGGTGCCAGCGCTTGCTGGCCCATGTTGGCGAAGGTCTGACGGCCGGGATGGTTGAGCTGCACCCAGACCTGCGCGCCGCCACTGCGGGCGATTTCGGCCCATTGGCGGAAACGCTCCAGATGCCGTTCGTCTTCCAGCACCACACCGCCAGGGCCGGTCATGGCCCGGCGGTCGATCATCACGTTACCGGTCAGCAGCAAACCGGCGCCGCCGTCGGCCCAGGCCTGGTACAGGCGGAACAACTCGCGGGACGGTGCCTGGTCACGATCCGCGAGGTTTTCTTCCATGGCGGCTTTGGCGATACGGTTGCCGACGGTCTGACCGTTGGGCAGATTCAAAATCTGGAAGGGCGACATTGCTTGACTCCTCATCAGTGATGGGGAGAGGCTAAGCTTAAAGTGAACTTTAATGTCAAGCAGGCACTTCGAGGCTGGAATGAAAATTGGTGAGTTGGCGCAACAGAGCGGGTTGAGCGCCTCGAGCATTCGTTTCTACGAGGCTCAGGGCCTGATTCCCAAAGTGGAACGGCTGGGCAATGGCTATCGGCGTTACCCGCCGCAAGTGCTGCAAACCCTGAATATTATTCGCTGCGCCCAGCAGGCTGGCTTCTCTCTCGAAGAACTCAAAAAGTTGCTGCCGGACGCCGCCACGGGCGAGTTCAATCAGGAAGAGCTGGTAGCGGGGCTGACGCGCAAGGTCGAGCAGATTGAAGCCATGCAGCAGCATCTGGCGCAGAGCAAGGCGCATTTGCTGGAGGTGATCGATGGCATCCACTCGCGGCCGGAAGGCATCAGTTGCATGGCGAATGCCGAACGGGTGCTGTCGTCGCTAAACCCATAGAGATTGGGTGATACCTGCGGCGTACAGATTTTGAAATGATTTCAGGCTGTAGGAAAAGTCATCTGAACCTGTACGCTTCAAGGCCTTTTTTCATTCAGGATTTGCATGAACACCCTCTCGGAGCCTCCCAGTTCGACTCAAAGAACCACGTTCCCTTCGCGCCACGGCGCGGTCTTGACGCACTCGCAGCATCCAGTCTTCCGACTACCGACTATCGTTGATGGCGCAGCCTTCGAGCTTTCGCGCCGCACATTGCCGTGTCCGGCAGCCTGAATTCACTGAAGAGAGATAGAGACAGAATATGGAATGGTTAGCGGATCCCACGGCATGGCTGGGCTTGTTGACACTGATCGTGCTGGAACTGGTGCTGGGTATCGACAACCTGGTGTTCATCGCGATCCTGGCGGACAAACTGCCGCCGCATCAGCGCGACCGCGCGCGAATCATCGGTTTGAGCCTGGCGCTGATCATGCGTCTTGGCCTGCTGGCGAGTATTTCCTGGCTGGTCACCCTCACGGCACCGTTGTTCGAAGTGTTCGGCAAGAGCTTCTCCGGCCGTGACCTGATCATGCTGTTCGGTGGTGTGTTCCTGTTGTTCAAGGCGACCATGGAGTTGCACGAACGGCTGGAAGGCCATATCGGCGAACGCTCGACCAACACCGCTTATGCGTTGTTCTGGCCTATCGTGGCGCAGATCGTCGTGCTCGATGCGGTGTTCTCCCTGGATGCGGTGATTACTGCCGTGGGCATGGTCGATGAACTGGCGGTGATGATGATCGCGGTGGTCGTGTCCATCGGTGTGATGATCGTTGCCAGCAAACCGTTGACCCGTTTCGTCAACGCGCACCCGACGGTGATCATGCTGTGTCTGGGCTTCCTGATGATGATCGGTTTCGCCCTGACCGCCGAAGGCCTGGGCTTCCACATACCGAAAGGTTATCTGTACGCCGCGATTGGTTTCTCGATCCTGATCGAGGTGTTCAACCAGATCGCCCGTGCCCGTCGCAAGCGTTCGATGCAGGGCTTGCGCCCGATGCGTGAGCGTACAGCCCACGCGGTAATGCGTTTGTTGGGCGGCCGGAAACTGGCGGTGGAAGAGGTGGGTGAAGAGATTTCCGACTTGCTGGATGATGGTCAGGCGCCAAGTGCGGAGTTGTTCGACCGTCGTGAGCGAGTGATGATCAGCGGCGTGCTGCAACTGGCCGAGCGACCGATCCGCGCCTTGATGACGGTACGTGCCGATGTCGATCACATTGATCTGGCTGACGATGCCGAGGCGATTCGTACGCGACTGATGCATTCGTCCTACTCGCGCCTGCCGCTGATTCGTAACGGTGCGGTGGATGAACCGCTGGGCTTCGTTCACAAGAAGGAGTTGCTCAAGGAGTATCTGGCCGGCAACGAGCCGAACCTTGAACACCTGGCGCGCAAGACAGTAAACCTGCTCGACAGCTATTCGATCCTCAACGCACTGGAGCAGATGCGCGCGGCATCGACCCACATCGCGTTCGTAGTGAACGAGTTCGGTGATTTTGTCGGCGTGCTGACCATGACCGACATTCTCGAATCGATCGCTGGCGAGTTGCCGGACGCCAGCGAAATCGCCGGTCCGGACGTGGTCGAAGAGCAGGGCGGCTTTGTGGTGAACGGCGCATTGAATCTGACACGGATTCGTCAGCGCACCGGTTTCACTGCCGAGCCGACCGAGGATTACCAGACCCTCGCCGGGTTGGTGATGAGTCTGCTGGATCGCCTGCCGATGAAAGGTGATCGACTGGAACATGAAGGTTGGGGCATGACCGTGATGGCGGTCGAAGAACGGCGGGTGACACGAGTGCTGTTGGTGCGTGAGGCCTGATGGCGTCACTGATGAAAGGTGTACCGGTCCTTGCCCGTATGCTTTGACTCATACAACGCTTCATCAGCCTTGATCAGGGCCTGGTTGAGGGTGTCACCGTCCTCGACCCGGGCCACGCCGATACTGATGGTCACCGGGTGCCGGGTCGGTTGCTCACGCACCACCCGGCATAACTCCCCGGCCAGCGCCTCGACATCTTCGCGGCGCACGCCGGCCAGATAAATCGCAAACTCTTCGCCACCCAATCGAGCGTACTCAAACGGTGCCATCACCTCTTTGATGTCTGCCGCGATTCGCTTGAGCACTTCATCGCCGATGTCGTGGCCGTACACATCATTCACTTTCTTGAAGTTGTCGATGTCGATCATCGCCAGGTAATGGTCGTGCTCGCGAGGTACCGCTTGCAGGCTCTTTTCGGCCCGGGTCATGAACGAGCGGCGGTTGGGGATTTCAGTCAGGGTGTCGTTGTAGGCTTGGTCCAGCAACAGCTTGGACATGATGTAGTTGTAAAGCTTTGTCTCGCGCAGTTTGAGGAAGGTGTAGATCGTCAGCGCACAGAGAAACACGCTGTAGGCAATGGTCATTACGCCTTTGAGTTCCAGCAGGCCGATTCCGGTCCCTATGAACGGATTGAGTATCAGCCAGGTGATGGCCTGCGCCGCGAAGAACGACCAGCGACTGAGCGGCAACACGGAGGCGCTGTACAGCGTGGTCGCCGCCGCGAGCACCAGCCAGATGCCATGAAACGCCAGAGGCAGGCCTTCGATCAGCAGCCGGATGCCCAGAGTGATGACGAACACGAAGGTCAGGTTCAGCCAGTCGAAGTGGCGGGCCTTGCGCGTGAACATCAGCACCACGGCGAGCACGGCAAATGCTGCGATGAAGATCATCGAGCGCCAGGTAAAGCCCTGATCCCCGAGGAAACTGACGATCAGGTCGAAGGCCAGCCAGATGCCCATGCTGGCCAGATAGATCAGCAGGCAGAACGAATGTAGCCGTTCGAACTCATGCTGGATGAACTCGCCCCATAGCTCGGCGGGCGCGGTTCGCTTCAGGACTTCGTCTTCAATGGTTTTGTACATTGCTGCCCGGATGCTTGCGCTGGTTGTCGAGAATCACCTGGCCCCACGGCCGATATCGCAGGGAAAACACTGCATTTTGATGACAGCCGGTCGAGGTCGCATCCGGGGTCGCCGGTTCGGCGCGGAACGGCTCACCGTCGCGGCTGACCTCGCGGAACGCTTCACGCACGATACCGACAGAGCAGGGCAGTGCGCTGGCATAACCATTTCGCACCAACACTGGCAGGCGTCCGGTGCCGGCGCCGTCCTGCCACCAGACTTGCGCACCTTCCGCTGTCAGATCTCCCAGCCATTGGGCGTTGACCGTCGGAGCAAGTTTGCCGGCACTGAAGGCGCTGACATGCAGCGGCGCATCCAGTTTTGCCGCGAAATCCTTCAGCTGACGCTGGAGCGTTGCCCGTCGATCGGCTGCCAGAAAGTGGAGGTCATCCAGTTCCAGTGGCAGATACCAGCCGTTGACCGGCAGTTTCCATTCCTGTCGCAGCTTCTGTTGTTGCGCCAGCGATTGCCCCAATTGCGCCTGCCAGTAGGCGCCGAGGCCGGCGCTGTCCAGTTCGTCGATGCGCGTGTAGTACGCCGGGTCCATCGACAGCCCGAGCACCAGTTGCAGACCTTGTTGTCCGGCGATTTTCAGGCTGTTGGCGAGCCAGCCGTTGGCACCGCCAAAGTCCGATTCGCCATACGCGGTCCACTGCACGATGACTGTTCGCGTGCCTTGTCTGGCAGTGTCCTGCCAGACTTTCTGCCATTGCGCCTGGGTCAGACCGGCATCGACATTCAGCGGCTGATAGAACACACGCTCGTCGGCCCGTGCAAGCGTGGCACCCATCAGCAGGCAGAAAAACAACATCCATCGAGCCATCAGAAATTCCACTCCACGCCCAGCAGCACACCGTTGCCGCCTTCATACAGATTGCCGCCCAGCGACTGTTGATATTCGGTGCGTACCGTGAGTTTCGAACGGTAGGCGTTGTAGCGATCTTCGTCGTACCACCATTGCCAGCGCAGACCGACACCGGTGCGCAGGTCCTGGCGCCAGTCGTTGCTCGGGTCCTGGCTGGCAAATTCGAGGAAGCCGTAAGGCATGATCGTCTGGGCGCCGCTGTTCGGCAGCTTCCAGGCATGCCCCTGCTGGAACCGCGACAGCCACTGGTGATCACCGGCCTTGGTCCACCAGGCGGCGTCGAGGTAGAGGAAACGTTCGTCCCAGTCGTTTTCGTCGACGCGCCAGTCGTTGCGGTACTTGCCCTGATCGAGGAACGAGGCAGTCGCGCGCAGCAGGTAGTCGGTGGTGGTGTGGCCGTCCTGGCGATGATCATTGACCTGATCCAGCAACTTCTCCGGCACCAGCATCTGGCCGAGGCTCAGGCTGTGGTTGTCGTCATCGTTGAACTGGCTCTGTTTGTAGATCTCACCGTAGAAGTTGATGTTCTGCGTGCCCCACGGCTTGTAGCGCAGGCCGACACCGGCGGCGAGGGATTCGGCGTAACTGGAGCGACCTTGTCCACCCAGCAGGACCCGGCCATACACCGAGAGCGTGCTGCCGGCGCGACTTGGTTCATCGCCGAGGGCGTGATCCCACATCGCCAGTTGCACGTTTTGCGAGTCGGCACGGCGGTTTGAACCCTTGCTTTCGTCAGGTCGGACGAAGTCATTGGTTGAAACCCCGGCTGGAGACCAGGTGCTGGCAATCGTCCGGCTGTCACGGCGGGAGAGGGTTTCATGGGCGCGGCGCTGACGGTAACGACGCGCTTCCATGCTGCCGTCCTCGTCGTCGGCGGCCACCGGGTTTTGTTCCAGATCGATCACCCGGCGCAGTTCCTTGCGGGCAGAAGCGCTGTCTTCCACTTCGTCATAGCGCCAGGCCAGTGTTTCACCGAGTCGATAGTCCTCGGGGAAGTCACGGGTGGCCTGTTGCAGATAGGGGATTGCGGTGGCGCGTTCCTCGCGGGTTTCGGCACCGGACAAGCGCATGCCGTAATCGGCGCGATAACGTGGATTGTTCGGGTCGCGACGTACCGCTTCGGCCAGCCATGCAGTGCTTTGCGGCAGCTCCCCGGCCTTTTGTGCGGTGACCGACGCTGCGTAGAAATGCCCGGCATCCGGTGCTTGTTGCAAGGCTTTACGCTGACGTTCAAGTGCCTGGGCATGATCGCCACGAGCGTCAGCGATTGCCGCGCCGAGGGCCCATTCATTGGCACCGCGCGTCGTGCTTTGCTGCCAGTATCGTTCGGCTGTCTGGCTGTCACCGGCATTCAGCGCGCTGCGGCTGGCGGTGAGGCGCGCGTTATCGCTCAGTTCCGCTGCGGGGAGGCTGCGCCATATAGCCAGCGCGCCAGCCGAATCACCGGCGGCTTCAAGGGCGTAGGCCAACGGCAAACGGCTGCTGCGGTCACCGAGTTTTTCCGCTTGCTGGTAATAGACGACGGCTTCGCCCGGTCGATCCGGCATCGCGCAACGACCCAGAGCGCGATAATCGCCGGCGGCTTGCGGATGGTTGCCGATGGCTTGCTGAACGGCATCGCACTGACCGTTTTCCGCGAGTTGCGCGAGTAACTGGCCACGGGTGGCGCCATCCACACGGGAAATCAGCAATGCCATTCGTCGTTGCTGTTCTGGTGTTGTGGTTTTCGAGACCGCATACAGACCGGCCAGACGCTGCAGCGCTGTGGCTGGCAAACGACCCTGATGACGGTCAAACGCCGTTTCCAGCAACTGTTGCGCCTGTGCGCGATCGTCATTGTTTACCGCCAGGTAAGTGGCCTGATTCAGTGAATTCAGATTGCCGGTCTGCCGGTAGTGAAGCTCCCACAAGGTCTGCGCTTCGGTCATGCGGCCCATGCGTTGCGACAGTTCTGCCCGACGCTTGACGATTTCAGGTGTTTGCGTCTGGCCGGCCAGCCACGCATCGACCTTGTCGCTGCGCCCCTGATCCTGCCAGACGTCCAGCAGTTGAGCCTGGCGGCGACCTTCCCACGGCTCCGGCAAACGGGTGCTTTGCAGCAGGTCGGTGGCTTGCAGACGCTGGGCCAGTATCAGCCAGGTTTGCGGGTCGTCTGTGGGCGAACAGCCACGAAATTGCTTGAGCGCTGCTTCCGGGTCCTGGCGCGACAGCCATTCGGCGGTCTCCAGGCAGGGACGTTGCAAATCGTTGCTCAAGCGCTGCACGGTCGGCACGTCTTCGGTCTTGCGTGCCAGCTCCCACAGGCGCTGACGTTGCGCGGGATCGGCCAGATCGGAGTCTGGCAACGACTGAATCCAGCGTTGCGCCTGTTGCTCGTGGCCCATGGCAATGGCGCGATCGACCATCGCGAGGCGTGTCTTGCGTGCGGCTTCGGGACTCGGCGCCTGTTGCAGCAGTTGTTGCAGCGGTTTTTCGTCGAGGCGCTGGACGTAAGCATTGGCCAGCCGTTGCCAGCCCTCGGCGTCCAATTGTTTACGAGCGGCCAACGGCGCCAGTTGCTCGATGGTGCCGCTCCAGTCGCGCAGTTGCTCCGACCAGTTGGCGCGTGCCAGACGCAGGATATTGTCGTCACCCTTGGGCGACAGTTGCGCCAGCCAGTCGTGGGCTTTGGCCGCGCCACCGAATTTGGCCAGGCTCAAGCTGTAAGCCTGCCACAGGCGCACACGGTCGTTCAGGCTGCTGGTGGCCATCCAGCTTTCAACCTGGCTGCTGGTGGGCGGGTCCTGTTCGATCCAGGTCAGGCGCAGGTCGAGGAGGGCGTCGCTGTTGTCCGGCAGCGCTTGCATCGCGTCCTTGTAGCGACGTTGTTTGGCCAGCGACTCAACCAGCAGTGCCCGGGCCTCGTCGTTTTTCGGGACTTTTTCCAGCAAGTGGCGCATCAGTCGTTCGACTTCTTTCCAGTTGCCCGTTTTCGCTTCGCGATAGCTGCGGTCCATGTAGGGATAGCTGCGGAACTGTTCAAAGTCGCTCAGCGGCGCAGCTTGTAGCGGATACGCTGTGCTCAGGCCCAGCAGCAGACTGCCCATCAGCAAGGTGTGACGATGAACAGGCTTCATGCGACCTCCCTGACAATACGGTAGGCGGCTTGCTGTTCGCTGGCCTGATCGGCGAGGGCTTGCTCCAGGACTTCCTGGGTGATCATGCCCCGGGAAATCAGGTGTTCCCCGAGTGACATGTTTTCGGCATCGAAATCGATCAACGCCTGATTGAAAAGAGTCGGCGGCACCATGCCGCGAACCTGCAGCAGATTGCCCAGCAGCACCTGATGGCGACTGACCCGCTCCAGCAAGGCTTCATCGTCCTGATGACGCTCAAGCACTTCAAGCATATGACGCACTTCCTCATTCTGGCGGGGACTGGCGTACCAGTAACGAATCCCCAGCGTAACGCGCCCCTGGGGTGCCAGTCGGCAGCGCACCGGGCGTTTCAATTGACGGCTGATCGCGCCGAGCGAGACCTGGCTGACCGGGCCCTCGGAGGCCAGGATCAGGGTGTCGCCTTCTTCTGCCACCGGCAGCACGCCGTAATGCGACGCGACCCGACGAGGTACGGCCTCGATCAGGCGTTTGTCGAGCTTGAACGGGTTGAGCGGTGCCCATTCCAGATCAAGCTGTTCGGCAAGTGTTTGTACGAGCTGCGTACTGTCGATGTATTCGCGCAGCAGCAACTCGCGGCCAAGACGACGGCGCACGGGACTGGTGATCGCCGCTTCCAGTTCTTCTTCGGTCAGCAGGCCCTTTTCCACCAGTCGATGACCGAGCGGGGTACGTTGCGCCTTGGTCAGCGCCGGGAATTCGTGGGTGGTCTTGTCCCAGGCCACGCGCCGTGAGTCGCCCATTTCCATTACCTGGCGCAGGGCGCGCAGGTTGGCGAAGAAGTTGACGAAGTTGCTCCACATCATGCGCGGCGCCGACAACAGACCTTCGACCAACCCGTAGTAGCGAGTGACAAACCAGCCACGCTGGAACAGACGGTTGAACAGCATCAGACCGTTGAGCCACAGCAGCACCGACAGCAATGAGCTGTCGGCGAGGATCGAGGGATAGCGCCACGAATCCGGGGAAATCACCGTGACGGCCCACATCGCCAGCAGCACCAGGAACAGCAGGTTGACCAGAAAACTCAACAGGTAGGCGATCAAGCCGCGACGGTCACGCCACAGGAAGTAGTTGAGCAGACCCTTGCGACTCCAGCCGAGGTTCTTGGTGCCTTGAAACACAATGCCGACGATCCAGCGTGACTTCTGCCGGATTGCGTGTTGCAAGTCGCGGGGGAAGTGCTCGCGTACGCAGATGACCTGGGAGAATTCGCGGTTCATGCCGAACACCCACGGTTGCTCCAGCGCCAGTTTCGGGTCACTGACCGAGTAGCGGGCGAAGATGCACTTCATGCCTTTCTGTTTGAGTCGGAAACCGATGTCGTAGTCTTCGGTGAGACTCTGCACATCGAAAGCAATGCCGTCGCCGTCTTCCAGCAGCGCGCTGATGGCTTTACGGCTGAAGCAGGTGCCGACGCCGGCGCTGGGCACCTGGCCGGTGAGGGCTTCGCGCACGATAACGTCCTTGCCGTGGTTCTCGGCGAACTCATCGACGTAGTGCCCGGCGGTGAAGCCTTTCCATTCTGGTGCGTAGGGGTAGACCGGAATCTGGATCAGGTCCTTGTTCGGCAGCAGATAGTTGTAGAGGCGCAACTCCATCGGCGAAATCACGTCCTCGGCATCGTGCAGGATGAACCCGGCGAACTGGATTTTCGCTTCGCTCTCGAAGCGCAGAATCGCATCGATGATGTTGTTCAGGCAGTCGGCCTTGCTGGTCGGACCCGGGCGGGCGCAGACCACTTTGTGCACGTTGGGATAGTGCTGGCAGACCGCATCGACGTCGGCCTGGGTCTCGGCATCGTTGGGGTAGGTGCCGACGAAAATCTGATAGTTCTCATAGTCGATGGTCGAGGCCGCCAGCCGCGCCATTTCGCCGACCACGCCGACTTCGTTCCACGCCGGCACCATGATCGCCAGCGGCTTCTCGGGAATCGAATACAGGCGCTCCTCGTCGGCGCGCTTGAATTTCTCGTAGATCCGCCAGCGCCGGATGAACTTGCGGCCCCAGTACACGAGGTCGATGAACAGGTCATCGAGCCCGAGGATGAACATCAGCAGGGCGAGGATGATCGCCACATACTTCAGACCAAACAGCACATACGCAAAGAAATCGACCCAACCCAGGCTCATACCCCGTTACCCGCCGCCGAGCGTGCGCTCAGCCAGGCGTGGAGTCGTTTGGCGATACGTTCGCTGGCGTGACCGTCACCGTAGGGGCTGTGGACGCGGCTCATGCGTGTGTAGGTCGCTTCGTCATCGAGTAACTGGCTGGCTTCCTTGACGATCTTCGCAGTGTCGGTGCCCACCAGCAAAACGGTGCCGCCCTCGAGCACGGAGGGGCGTTCGGTGACGTCACGCAATACCAGCAGCGGCTTGCCGATGGCCGGCGCTTCCTCCTGGACGCCGCCGGAGTCGGTCAGGATGAAATGCGCGCGGCCCATCAGCCAGACGAAGTTCGGGTAATCCTGCGGGGCGACCAGATAGATGTTGGGTTTGTCGGCGAGCATGCCGTACACCGCGCTCTGCACCTGCGGGTTGAGGTGCACCGGGTAGACGAATTGCACATCCGGGTAGCGCAGGGCGAGATCGGCGAGGGCCTGGCAGATGTTCTGGAAACCGTCGCCGAGGTTTTCCCGGCGATGACCCGTGATCAACACCATGCGACGACTGTCGTCGAGCACTGCCAGAGGCGAGTCGGCAGCCGGGCGCCAGTTGCTCTGTTGCTGGTTGGTACGCATCCATAGCAACGCATCGATCACGGTGTTGCCGGTGATTTCGATGTTGTCCTGCGGGACGCCTTCGCGCAGCAGATTGGCTTCGGCCTTGCCGGTTGGCGGGAAGTGCAGGTCGGCGATCACGCCGGTCAGGCGTCGATTCGCTTCTTCGGGCCAGGGCGCGCGCAGGTTACCGGTACGCAAACCGGCCTCGACGTGACCGATGGGCAGTTGCCGATTGAACGCGGCGAGGGCGGCGATGAAGCTGGTGGTGGTATCGCCGTGTACCAGTACGATGTCCGGTTTGACCCGTTCGTAGGCTTGGTCGAGTTGTGCAAGCAGATGTTGCGACAGACCATTGAGGGTCTGGCCCTGAGTCATGACTTGCAGATCTTCATCGACCGTCAGTTCGAAGGCGTCGAGCACCTGCTTGAGCATCTCCCGATGCTGGCCGGTCGAGCAGATGTTGAGTTGGATGTCGGGCCACTGACGCAGAACCCGAGCCAGCGGGGCCATTTTGATGGCCTCCGGGCGAGTACCGAAAACCATCATGACGTTAAAGGACATTGACCCCTCCTGGGACGAAGCAAGGCTGTAGCCGGATAGCCAGCAGCACCTATCTCTTTCTGAGAAATAAAGAAAAGCAGCCGGATGGGAGCTTGTCCAATCCGGGCTTGAGGCTAGTTGTTACAGATCAACTGGAACGAAAGTGCCATTACCTGATGGCTCTTAGGTGGCACTTTCAGGAAAAGTTCCATCGTTTTGCGCGGGGGATGGTGCAGAGGGTGCTGAGGGTGTGGCGAAGCCAGCTCAGATCATGGGTCGATCTACGCGGCACAGCGGGGTGTCTGGTTTTGCCGAGGAATTGGGTGAAGTCTTGCAGAAGTGATTCATCCGTACCGATGCCTTTCAGTTTTTTGAGGGCCGGAAGGGCTTGGCGACTTCGAGAAAAACGGGGCCGGAAAACACGCAGGCACCGCAATGCTCGTTGAAGAAGTACAGGACGACGAGGCGCCTGGCTTTCAAGACCTTCTGGTACGTCGGGGGCAACGCTGAATATCGAGTCGGCGTTGTCATTGGAGCCTCCTGATCAATCAATCTGAAAGGCCTTTGACGTTAAAGCAGGGTAAAACGGCGGTCTACTGTCAGAAATTACAGGTAGGTCCTGCAAAGGATGATTTCGTCCTACTTTGCTGCAAGAGCATTCCCTCAGAAGACTCAGATCCGCAGACGCCAAGCAGCTGGTATCGTTTTTCAGGCATTTATCAAAGGAGCTTCTGATGGGTAGCGATGCAGGTTTGAAAGCAGTTTCCGTAGTAAAAGGATTGAAGTCAGATGCGTCCTGGAGTGCTATTTTCAGCACTCTGAAAAGCACTCCGAGGCAACCCTTCATGACACATATCGTCCTTTCCCAAGTCGTAGCGAGCATTTCCGAACTGAAAAAAAATCCCATGGGTACTGTCGCAGCAGGCGGCGGTGATTCCGTTGCAATTCTCAACCGCAATGAGCCGGCCTTTTATTGCGTCCCGGCAAAAGCCTATGAGGCGCTGATGAATCGCCTTGAGGATCTGGAGTTGATTGCTCTGTGCAAGGAACGGGAAAATGATCCCACCATAAAGGTCTCGATAGATGACCTATGAGCTGGAGTTCTCGGAGAAAGCCTGGAAAGAATGGAAAAAGCTTGATGCGAATCTCAAGGAGCAATTAAAGAAGAAACTTCAGCAGCGGCTTGAGAATCCGCATGTTCCAGCCGACCGGCTCAGAGGACTGGGAAGCGCCTACAAGATCAAGCTTCGAAATGTCGGGTATCGAATGGTCTATCGGGTCAAGGACGAGGTGCTGGTCGTGACAGTAATAGCCATTGGTAAAAGGGAGGGCGGAGACGTATACAGAGTTGCTACGGAGCGTTGACCTCTACCGCTTGCGTCTGTCCCGCATCTCTTCCGTTAACATTGGGCACTGCCCCTGAATCGATTACCTGTGCACCAACTGGGAACCTGCTACCCGCATTGTTGTAGCCAACGGTAGCGCACGCTTGCGCTCTCCCGCTGTTTCTCTATTTTTCCCTTTTACGTATCTCTTTGATTCCTGTGAATTTTCGAACGGGTGCAGATTCCCCTCGAATCCTGTGGCACACTTTCTGCTGTCTATTCCGTAGTAACAAACCGTGTTCCGGTATAACGGAATAAACAATCCTCTGGAGTGCTTGCCATGCATCGCCGACCTTCCTTGTTCAAAGCGTGTGTTTTTGTTCTCGCGGCTTCGTCCGCTGTGATGGGTATGGCCCAGGCGGCCGACAGCAAGCTCGACAGCGTCCTGGCCCGTGGAAAATTGATCGTGGGGACCGGCAGCACCAACGCGCCGTGGCACTTCCAGGGCGCGGACGGCAAGTTGCAGGGCTTTGATATCGACATCGCCAGAATCGTGGCCAAAGGGTTGTTCAATGACCCGAGCAAGGTCGAGTTCGTGGTGCAGTCGTCCGATGCGCGGATTCCCAATCTGCTGACCGACAAGGTCGACATGAGCTGCCAGTTCATCACCGTCACCGCCAGCCGTGCGCAGCAAGTGGCGTTCACCCTGCCGTATTACCGCGAAGGCGTCGGCCTGCTGCTGCCGAACAACAGCAAGTACAAGGAAATCGAAGATCTGCAAGCCGCCGGCGACAGCGTGACAGTGGCCGTGCTGCAAAACGTGTACGCCGAGGAGCTGGTGCACCAGGCACTGCCTAAAGCCAAGGTTGATCAGTACGACAGCGTCGACTTGATGTACCAGGCCGTGAACTCCGGCCGCGCCGATGCCGCCGCCACCGACCAGTCTTCGGTCAAATACCTGATGGTGCAGAACCCTGGCCGCTACCGGAGCCCGACGTACGCCTGGAGCCCGCAGACCTACGCTTGCGCCGTAAAACGTGGCGATCAGGACTGGCTGAACTTCGTCAACACCGCGCTCCATGAAGCCATGACCGGCGTGGAGTTCCCGACTTACGCCGCGTCGTTCAAACAGTGGTTCGGCGTGGATCTGCCATCGCCCGCCATCGGTTTCCCTGTCGAATTCAAATGATCCCGTGAGAGTGGGGCGCCCTGATGCGCCCCGCTCAAGGTACTGCCAACCATGAACTATCAGTTGAACTTTGCCGCCGTGTGGCGCGATTTCGGCACCTTGCTGGCGGGGCTCGGTCTGGGTCTTGAACTGGCCCTGGTGTCAATCGCCATCGGCTGCGTGATCGGCCTGCTGATGGCGTTTGCCTTGCTGTCGAAGCATCGCGCCTTGCGGGTGCTGGCATCGGTGTATGTGACGGTGATCCGTAACACGCCGATTCTGGTGTTGATTCTGTTGATCTACTTTGCGTTGCCGAGCCTGGGAATCCGGCTGGACAAGATCCCGTCGTTCATCATCACGCTGTCGCTGTACGCCGGGGCGTACTTGACCGAAGTGTTCCGTGGCGGTTTGTTGAGCATTCCCAAGGGACAGCGTGAAGCTGGGCTGGCCATCGGTCTGGGCGAGTGGCAGGTGAAGGCCTATGTCACCGTGCCGGTGATGTTGCGCAACGTGCTGCCGGCGCTGTCGAACAACTTCATTTCGCTGTTCAAGGACACCTCGCTGGCCGCTGCGATTGCAGTGCCGGAGCTGACCTATTACGCGCGCAAGATCAACGTCGAAAGCTACCGGGTGATTGAAACCTGGCTGGTGACCACGGCGTTGTATGTCGCGGCCTGTTACCTCATTGCCATGCTGCTGCGTTACCTCGAGCAGCGTCTGGCGATCCGCCGATAGGAGGCTGCGATGTACCAATCCCCCAGTTGGTTGCATGAGTTGTGGATTGCCCGCGAAGCCTTGTGGCAAGGCTTTCTGACCAGCGTGCAGGTGTCGGCGCTGGCGATTCTGTTCGGGACGGTCATCGGCGTATTCGCCGGTCTGGTGCTGACCTACGGCAAGTTCTGGATGCGCGCGCCGTTCCGCTTTTATGTCGACCTGATTCGCGGCACCCCGGTGTTCGTGCTGGTGCTGGCCTGCTTCTACATGGCGCCGGCGCTTGGTTGGCAGATCAGTGCGTTTCAGGCGGGTGCCTTGGGTCTGACGCTGTTTTGCGGCTCCCACGTTGCCGAGATCGTGCGCGGTGCGTTGCAGGCGTTGCCGCGCGGACAGATGGAAGCCGGCAAGGCGATCGGCCTGACGTTCTATCAGTCCCTCGGTTACGTGCTGTTACCTCAGGCGCTGCGGCAGATCCTGCCGACCTGGGTCAACTCGTCCACGGAAATCGTCAAGGCCTCGACCTTGCTGTCGGTGATCGGCGTGGCTGAGCTGTTGCTCAGTACCCAGCAGATCATCGCCCGGACGTTCATGACCCTGGAGTTTTACCTGTTCGCCGGTTTTCTGTTCTTCGTCATCAACTACGGCATCGAATTACTCGGCCGGCACATTGAAAAGCGGGTGGCCCTGCCATGACTCAAGCTCAAGTTTCCAACGTCCAGAACGGCCAGCCCCTGCTGGACATCCGTGGCCTGCACAAACAATACGGCGCGGTCGAAGTGCTCAAGGGAGTTGACCTGAGCATGCAGCGCGGCAACGTGGTGACGCTGATCGGTTCCAGTGGCTCGGGCAAGACCACGCTGCTGCGTTGCGTGAACATGCTGGAGGAGTTCCAAGGCGGGCAGATCCTGCTCGACGGTGAATCCATCGGTTATGACGAACTCAACGGCAAACGCATGCGCCACCCGGAAAAGGTCATTGCGCGCCATCGCGCGATGACCGGCATGGCGTTCCAGCAATTCAACCTGTTCCCGCACCTCACCGCGTTGCAGAACGTCACGCTCGGTCTGCTCAAAGTCAAAAAGATGCACAAGGACGAAGCCGTGGTCCTGGCCGAGAAATGGCTGGAGCGAGTCGGTCTGCTGGAGCGGCGCAATCACTTTCCCGGCCAGTTGTCCGGCGGCCAGCAACAGCGCGTGGCGATTGCCCGGGCGATTGCGATGAACCCGAGCCTGATGCTGTTCGACGAAGTCACCTCGGCCCTTGACCCGGAACTGGTCGGCGAAGTGCTGAACGTGATCAAGGGCCTCGCCGAAGACGGCATGACCATGCTGCTGGTGACCCACGAAATGCGTTTTGCGTTCGAGGTCTCGGACAAGATCGTTTTCATGAATCAGGGGCGCATCGAAGAGCAGGGGCCTCCCAAGGAACTGTTCGAGCGTCCGCAATCGCCGCGGCTGGCTGAATTTCTCAAAAACACGCGATTCTGACTTTTCACTTTTTTTATCAGGAGACACATCCATGAGCATTACTCGTTACGGCACCGGCAGCACCGCCGCTGGCGGCCAGCCACGTCCATTCGCCCGCGCAGTCGAGGCCGATGGCTGGCTGCACGTTTCCGGTCAGGTGCCGGCGGTGGATGGCGAGATCATTGTGGGCGGCATCGTCGAGCAGACTCATCAGACCATGAAGAACCTGATCGCGATTCTCGAAGAGGCCGGTTATGGCCTGGAAGACGTGGTACGTGCCGGGGTGTGGCTGGACGATCCGCGGGATTTCAGCAGTTTCAACAAGGTTTTTGGTGAGTACTTCAAACCTGAGCATGCACCGGCACGGGCCTGTGTGCAGGCGAGCATGATGGTTGACTGCAAGGTCGAGATCGACTGCATTGCCTACAAGAAGAAGGCTTGAGCCTTGTGGTGTTGCTGAGGCCGTAGCGCCCTCACCCTAGCCCTCTCCCCCAGGAGAGGGGACTGATCTCTATCGATGCAGAGTCCAGCGATTGTCAGCTAGTCATGTATCGATACGGTCAGGCTCTTTTCATTCTTGGGAGGGGACTGATCTTTATCTATGCAGATTTCAGCGTTTGTCAGCTACTCACGCATCGATGGGGTCAGGCTCCCTCTCCCCTTGGGCGGTCCGACGTTTCGGGAGGGCGGGGGGTGAGGGCAGCAATCTCACTGACACAACACCAAGGGCCAGTTACCATCCCGGCATCTTTTATGGGAACAACAGAAATGACCGAAGACACCATCAAGCGCCGGGCACGCGGTCTGGACCGGGCGTTCGATATCCTCGATTTCCTCAAGGAGATCGGCCAGCCATTGCGTCCGAACGACATCGCCAACGGCATCGGCAGCCCGAAATCCACGGTCTACGAACTGGTGGCGTCATTGCTCGAGCGCCGGATTCTGGAGCCGGTGGGCAAGGACGGTCACGTCTATCTCGGTCGTCAGCTGTACTTCCTTGGCCAGGCGCATTTGCGTCACTTCGACCTCAGTCGCGAGGCCGATCATGCGTTGCAGGAGATCGTCAG
Organism: Pseudomonas sp. HS6; assembly: GCF_023375815.1. Lineage (NCBI taxonomy): Bacteria > Pseudomonadati > Pseudomonadota > Gammaproteobacteria > Pseudomonadales > Pseudomonadaceae > Pseudomonas > Pseudomonas sp. HS6. The sequence continues at coordinate 946,246 of NZ_CP067412.1, forward strand.
CCAGACCCGGGAAACCGCGCAAATGTGCCTGCTGAACGGGCGCAAATACACGGTGGCGCTGATGAAGGAGGGTGAGCGGCATTTTCGCATTTCCTCCGATATCGGCGAGAACGCGCCAATCCCTTGGACGGCGTCCGGACGCTTGCTGCTGGCGCACTTGAGTGATCAGGCGATCAGCGACCTGATCGACCCCGACGACTTCATCCTGCCCGGTGGTGAACGCCTGCCGATGGAGACATTTCTCAAGGAAATCCGTCAGGCAGGCATCGACGGTTTCTTCTCCTTCGACAGTGTCGCCGACACCTTTACCCACTGCTTCGCCGCCCCGGTCAAAGACCCTCACGGCGTGGCCATCTGCACCCTGTGCATCGTCGCACCGCGCGCCGATGCCAAGGCCAACTACAACGACTATCGCCGGGTCTTGATCGAGAGCGCCAACAGCCTCGCCCGGCGCATCAACGAATAACCGCGCCCGGCAGAGGGCGCGACTGTGAGGAGTTCGACCATGACGACTGCCAACAACACTACTGCCGTGGAAAAGGGCGATGCTGCCCTTGGCGCGCAACTAGTGCGTGACATCAGCCTGCCGGCGCTGGTGCTGCACCGTGAGGCGCTGGAGCACAACATCCGCTGGATGCAGAAATTCGTCAGCGACAGCGGCGCCGAACTCGCGCCCCACGGCAAGACCAGCATGACCCCGGCGCTGTTTCGTCGTCAGCTCGATGCCGGCGCCTGGGGCATCACCCTGGCCAGCGCCACCCAGACCCGCGCCGCTTACGCCCACGGCGTGCGCCGGGTACTGATGGCCAATCAACTGGTCGGCACGCCGAACATGGCGTTGATCGCCGATCTGCTGGCTGCCGATTCGGGCTTCGATTTCTATTGCATGGTTGATCACCCGGACAACGTCGCCGACCTCGGCGCTTACTTTGCGTCGCGCGGTGTGCGCCTGAACGTGATGATCGAATACGGCGTGGTCGGCGGCCGTTGCGGTTGCCGCAGCGAGCAGGAAGTCATCGAACTGGCCAAGGCCATCGGCGCACAACCGGCGCTGGCCCTGACCGGCATCGAAGGTTACGAAGGCGTGATCCATGGCGATCACGCCGTCACCGGCATCCGTGAATTCGCCGCCTCGCTGGTGCGCCTGGCGGTACAGTTGCAGGACAGCGGCGCGTTCGCCATTGCCAAGCCGATCATCACCGCGTCGGGTTCGGCCTGGTACGACCTGATCGCTGAGTCGTTCGAAGCGCAGAACGCCGGCGGGCGTTTCCTCAGCGTGCTGCGTCCCGGCAGTTACGTGGCTCACGACCATGGCATCTATAAAGAGGCGCAGTGCTGCGTGCTCGACCGTCGCAGCGATCTGCATGAAGGCCTGCGTCCGGCGCTGGAAGTCTGGGCCCATGTGCAGTCGATGCCGGAGCCAGGCTTTGCCGTGATTGCTCTGGGCAAGCGTGACGTGGCGTTCGATGCCGGGATGCCGGTGCCGTTGCTGCGTTACAAGGCCGGCGTGCTGCCAGCAGTAGGCGACGATGTCGGCGCCTGCAAAGTGACGGCGGTGATGGACCAGCACGCGTTCATGACCGTCGCGCCGGGCGTGGAATTGCGCGTCGGCGACATCATTTCCTTCGGCACTTCGCACCCGTGCCTGACCTTCGACAAATGGCGCGTAGGGCTGCTGGTGGACGAGCAGTTGTCGGTGATCGAAACCATGGAAACCTGTTTCTGATGAACACGCTCAGTCCATTGGGTCCGAACACCCCGCGCATCGCCCTGATCGGCGAATGCATGATCGAACTCCAGCAACGTGCCGATGGCAGCCTGCAACAGAGCTTCGGTGGCGACACGCTGAACACGGCGGTCTATCTGTCCCGCGCCATGGGCGACAAGGCGCAGGTGGATTACGTCACCGCGCTGGGCGACGACAGTTTCAGTGACGCCATGTGCCTCAGCTGGGCCGATGAAAACATTGGTCTGGATCTGGTTCAGCGCTTGCCCGGTCGTTTGCCGGGCCTGTATTGCATCCAGACCGATGCCGCCGGCGAACGTCGTTTTCTGTACTGGCGTAACGAAGCGGCCGTGCGCGACTGCTTCACCACGCCAGCGGCCGCGCCGATTCTGGCTGCGTTGCCGGACTACGACGTGCTGTATTTCAGCGGAATCACGTTGGCGGTACTCGGCGCTCAAGGACGGGAAAAGCTGATCCAGACCTTGATCGAAGCGCGTCAGCGAGATGCCCGGATCGTCTTCGACAACAACTATCGGCCACGGCTGTGGGCCTCGGTGGAAGAGGCGCGGGCGGCGTATCGCAGCGTGCTGCCCCATGTCGATCTGGCGTTGCTCACCGTGGACGACGAACAGGCGCTGTTCCATTTCGAAGACTGTGATGCGGTGTTTGAAGCGTATACGCAGATCGGCACGCCGGAAGTGGTGCTCAAGCGCGGCGCCGAAGCCTGTCTGATCCGTTGCGACGGGGAAACGTTTGAAGTGCCGGCGCAAAAGGTCGAGAAGGTGGTGGACACCACGGCGGCGGGGGATTCGTTCAGTGCGGCGTATCTGGCCAGTCGTCTGTCGGGCGCGAGCCCTGCGCAGGCGGCGGAGGCGGGACACCGCTTGGCCAGTCAGGTCATTCAAGTGCCAGGGGCGCTGATTCCGAGATAAGTGGCGGATGGCCGATTGCTGCGCAATCGGTTCGCGGGCAAGTCGAGTCGTCGCACCGTCGCTACCACAGGGATTACTGTTGTGAATACTATCGTGCCACTCAGCAGAATCTTGTGGGAGCGGCGGTGCGACGATTCGACTTGCCCGCGAAGAGGCCCTGAAGCCAGACATTCAGTCGCGATAAAACACCTGCACCAAGTGATAACCGAACTTGCTCTTGATCGGGCCGTGCACCGTGCGCAGCGGCTTCTTGAAGATCACCGCGTCGATCACGCCGACCATCTGTCCTGGCCGCACTTCACCCAGATCGCCACCGCGTTTGCCGGACGGGCAGGTCGAAAACTTCTTGGCCAGCACATCGAACGCTTCACCGTTGGCGATGCGCTGTTTGAGTTTTTCAGCCTCTTCGGCGGTTTTCACCAGAATGTGGCGGGCTTGGGCTTTCATCGTGCAATACCTGTAACGGGGTGACGGCGGGGCGCGGATTATGCCTCAAGTCACGGGTTTTGGCTGATCATCGTGCGGATCTTGCCGGCCAGAAGCTCGATGGAGAACGGCTTGGCCACCATGTCCATGCCGTCCTCGAGGAAGCCCTGACGCTCGGCGGCTTTCTGTGCGTAACCGGTCATGAACAGCACTTTGAGTCCTGGACGATGCTGGCGGGCGATCTCCGCCAGTTGCCGGCCGTTCATGCCCGGTAGGCCGACATCGGTAACCAGCAGGTCAACACGCAGATCGGATTCCAGCAACGGCAGGACACTCTTGGCGTCTTCGGCTTCATGGGCGCGATAGCCCAACTCCTTGAGCAGGTCCATGACCAGCATGCGCACCGCCGGATCGTCCTCGACCACCACCACGGTTTCGCCGGTAGCGGCGGCGGGTGCCTCGGTCGTCGTTTCGATCACCGTCCGCTCCGGCTCCAATACATGCAAACGGGGCAAGTACAGGCGCACGCAGGTGCCCTGACCCGGCAGGCTGTCGAGGCTGACATGTCCGCCGGACTGCTGGGCAAAACCATAAATCATCGACAAGCCGAGCCCGGTGCCCTGACCAATCGGCTTGGTGGTAAAGAACGGATCGAAGGCCTTGGAACGCACCGACGGCGTCATGCCGGTGCCGTTGTCGCTTACTGCGAGCATCAAGTAATCGCCGGCCTTGACCGGTTCGAGAGTGGTGATGTCGTTGCCGTCGAGGTAGACGTTGGCCGTTTCAATCAGTAGTTCGCCGCCGTCGGGCATGGCATCGCGAGCGTTGATCACCAGGTTGAGCAGGGCATTTTCCAATTGGCTGACATCGGTGCTGACGGGCCAGACACTGCCGGCCAGACGTAACTTGAGTTCGATCGGATCACCCTTGGTGCGGCGGATCAGGTCTTCCAGCGAGTGGATCAGTTCATTGACGTCGAGGGTTTTGCGATCCAGCGACTGGCGCCGGGAAAACGCCAGCAAACGGTGGGTCAACGCCGCGGCGCGATTGGCCGAGGACACCGCGGCATCGGTGAACCGGCCGATCTCATCGGCGCGGCCGCTGGCGATGTAGCGCTGCATCAGGTCGAGGCTGCCGATGATCCCGGTCAGCATGTTGTTGAAGTCATGGGCGATGCCGCCGGTGAGCTGGCCGACCGCTTCCATTTTTTGCGCGTGACGCAGGGCGTCTTCGGCGCGTTCGCGTTCGAACATTTCGTTCTGCAGACGCTGGTTGGCCTGGGCCAGTTGCTCGGTGCGCGCACTCACGCGCTCCTCGAGGGTTTCATTGAGGTTGCGCAAGGCCTCTTCGGTCTTTTTGCGTTCGGTCTCGTCGATCACGAAGATGTAGAAACCGTTCACCGCGCCATCCGGGCCGTGGCGCGGCAGGTAGTTCATCAGAGCGTGGCGCTGACTGCCATCGCGGTGTGGCGTGTACAGACTGAACGAGCAAGGGCGGCCGGCCAGCGCTTCGGCGATGTACGGGGCACGCAGAAAGTAGGATTCTTCGCTGATCACTTCGCGGATCGTGCGACCGTACAGCTCCTGCGGCGTCAGCCCGTACCAGTCGAGGTACGCGGCGTTGTTCAGCCGAAAGCGTTCTTCGCGGTCAACGTAGCTGATCAGGATCGGCATCGCGTTGATGATCAGTTGCAACTCGGTCTGGCTTTGGCGCAGGGCCTGTTCGGTGTGCTTGCGCTCGGTCAGATCCAGCGCCGCGCCGAGAAAACGCATCGGCCGTCCGTGGTGATCCTTGTAGCAACGCCCGCGAGCGAATACCCAGCGCACGTCGCCATTGGCCTGCAACAGACGATACTCCTCGGCGTATTCGGTGCCATGGGTGATGCAGTGCTTGATGCTACGGGCGATCATCGCGCGGTCTTCCGGGTGCACGCCGTGCAGGTATTCACTGATCGGCAACTGGCTGGCCAATGCCGGGTCGACGCCATGCAATTGCGCGAAATGGGCATCGGCGATGAAGCGATCTTCACCAATGTCCCAATCCCACGTCCCAACCGCATCGGTGGCTGCCAGTGCCAGTTGCAGGCGTTCTTCGCTTTCGCGTTGGGCCTTGAGGCTGTCTTCGGAACGTTGCTGCAGTTCCAGGGCAATTCGTCGGCGTTCGTTGGTTTCGATGGCGGTGACCAGAATGCCGGCCACTTGCGCGCTTTCGTCACGAATCGGGCTGTAGGTCAGGTCCAGCCAGAAGTCGGACTCCTTGCCGTCTCGTTGCAGGGTAAAGCGTCGTTCGCTGTAGGTTCGCACCTGACCTTGTAGGACGGCGCTGTAAATCGGATCGGTAAAGTCTCGAAGTTCAGGCCATATCAGGTGCGCCGGCTGTCCGAAAGCGTGCGGATGCTTGCTGCCGGCCAGCAGCGCAAAGCCGTTGTTATAGATCTGGGTGAGCTGCGGGCCCCACAACAGCAGCATCGGCATCGGCGAGTGAATCACGATGTCCACCGCTGTCCGCAGGCTCTGGGGCCAATTGTCGGCGCTGCCGAGGGGGCTGCGGCTCCAGTCGGTGCGGGCGATCAGTGCCTGGGCGTCGTTGGTGTTGGGTACAGCGTTCATCACATCAGTCCTGAGCGTCGGTCGGTGAGCGGCGTCTACTATCCTAGTGCGGTAGACGCTGTAAGGCCCGTCGCGTCACGACGCACGGTCTTAAGTTCATTGAAAGCTTCGCAGGTGCTTTTGGCCATGGAAATCGACGCACTGCTCAAACAACTGGCGAGCCGCCACGGTTCGGATCTGTTCCTCTCCACGGGTGCGCCGCCGAGTGCACGGTTCGACGGTGTGCTGACACCGTTGAGCGAGCAGCCGTTCAAGCTCGGCGAAGTGGCGACTGTCGCCGCTTCCCTGATGGACGCCGAGCAGCGCCGGGAGTTCGACCGGGATCTGGAAATGAACCTCGCGATTTCCCGAGCCGGAATCGGTCGTTTCCGGGTCAACATCTTCAAACAGCGCAATGACGTGTCGATCGTGATCCGTAACGTCAAACTCGACATTCCTCGATTCGAAGACCTGAAGCTGCCGCCGGTACTGCTCGAAACGGTGATGCTCAAGCAGGGACTGATCCTGTTCGTCGGCGCCACCGACTCGGGCAAGTCCACCTCGTTGGCGGCGCTGATCGATCATCGCAACCGGCACAGCAGCGGGCACATCATCACCATTGAAGATCCGGTGGAATACATTCATCGACACAAGAAGTCGATCATCAACCAGCGAGAAGTCGGGGTCGATACACGCAGCTTTCACGCTGCACTGAAAAACACCCTGCGTCAGGCACCGGATGTGGTGCTGATCGGCGAGATCCGCGACCGCGAGACCATGGAGCATGCGCTGGCATTTGCCGAAACCGGGCATCTGGTGCTGTCAACCCTGCACGCGATCAACGCCAACCAGGCGCTGGACCGGATCATCAATTTTTTTCCCGAAGAACGGCGGCCACAGCTGTTGCATGCCTTGGGCAACAATCTCAAAGTTATCGTGTCTCAGCGGCTGTTGCGTACCGTTGACGGGCAGCGCAGGGCGGCTGTTGAAGTGATGTTGGGGACGCCGACCATTGCGGATCTGATTCGTGGCAACCAGTTCGGTGATCTCAAGACCATCATCGAAAAGTCATCCGAAGCAGGAATGCAGACATTCGATGGTGCACTGTACAAGTTGGTAACGGAAGGTGTCGTCAATGAAAGCGAAGCGTTGAAATATGCAGACTCCATTAATGATTTAAGAATCAAGTTGAAGCTTTACGTGGAGTCAAAGGGTTCCAGGCATCTGTCGTCAGGTGATTGGGGGCTCGTGGAATAAAAGTTTTCAAGGTGCGAAATTAATTGGGATTTAACAGGGTCCTCGTGTTGCAATTTTAACTAATGTTTTGACGCTTGATGTTTTGTTCTTCGCAAGTAGAGTGCCGGCTCCGTTTGGTTTTTGTTTGCCTGGAACTGGTGTCTAATGGAAGTAAGAAGTACTGCTGGTCAAGTTGCATATCGGGATGCCTGTGTTTATCTAATGGGAAAGACGGCTGATCAAACTGAACGTGAAGCGGTAATTTCTCTGCTCGAAGTTCAGGTTGAGAAGCAACTCAGTGACGAATGGGTCAATCTGAAAAACTCTTTTTTTTTCATGACTGAAGGTTCTTCTATTCATGTGATCTGGAAAACACTGAGTCATTTGTTGAACGAACTGGTCGAGTCTGAGCCGTTTCAAGAAATGCTCACGTTGAAAGGCGTTATTGATCGCAAGCAGGTTTTGGTGACCAGTAGCGGTCAATTCTTCATTCTTCTGGAAAGTGGTTTTTCGGATATTGCAGGTGAACTGAACGTTGATCCGCTGGATGCACCTCGCTTGCAAACGCTGGTTGCCGCAGCGAGTGCAGTCGGTGGAGAAATAAGGCTTACAAATATAGTTAGCCTGGCGCAATGGCTGAGCTTTCATGAGATGAAACTGCCCGAGAATGTCGGCGAAGTTTCAAAGCTTTTGTCTTTCATGAAGTGGGATTGGTCGGAGTCCGACAGGATTGGTCATTACTGGGAATACATTCGCGGTCATGAAGACCCGTCGGTGGTATTGACCGACTCCCAGTGCCAGGAAATTCGGGCATTGAAAAAAACATTGTCTCCGGGCAGTCAAAAACTACTAGGCATGCTCTATAAAAATGTCAAATCGAGTTTGGGCGGCGATATCAGCTGGGAGAATGCTGGCGAGGTTCTGGCGAAAATAGTCGATCATCCGTCTTCGCAGACGCTGGCCAGGAAGTACCTTGACAAGTTGGGTTGGTACGGCTCGATAAATGGCGAAGCCGTTGAGAAATCGGATCTCTCGAAACTTCTTATCACCGCGATTATTCTGGATGTTTTTCCGGCTCATGCCAGCACAGAGCTGCGCAATCATCTCGAAAATTTCGATCTCTATGAACCTTGGGATACCGTGGATCAACCCATCAATATCGTAAGGAACAGGCTTGAGCAGTACTTACTGAGTAATCGAAAGATCTCCGGGGAGTTGGTGCCGCTGGCTTCGCATTTGCTTTTGGCCGATCTGGCTCCGGCCTTCCTGGTGAAATCGATTCCCCATGACCTAACCGTAGGGTCGTTGGGTTGGGTTGCCCTTTCCCAGGCGGTGGCCTTTCTGGAAATGAGGTTCAAAGGTGCATCGCGTTTCATGACGTATGACCAGGTCATGGCGTTTGCGGATGCACAAGCACTGAGTTCATCAATGGGATTATTGCAGGGGCTCGCTGCGTTCGATGCGATTGTCGATTGGGGGCTGGTTAACGAAGTCATCACTCACGACGAACTTGAGGCATCTGCCAAAACCGCTTCCACGAGTGCAATATCTGCCTATGAGCGTTATGTGAAGTCCATGGCTCAAGGTTCCAGCGTGTGGGCGGAACCGCCACCCAGTCGAAAGAGAATCGCACGGGAGGAACTTGAAAAAGCCGCACCCGGCTGTGATTTTCTAGAGAAAAGGTTGCTGAGACATTTCTCGGACAAATTCAACAGTGGACTACCGATGTCGATGCTGGATCTGCACATCGAAGGCGAACTGCAAAAGCAGGGCTGGGACTGGAGCAAAGACAAAAGCCTCTTTGCGGTGTACCCGGGACTTGTGTGCATTCCGCCCAATCAGTCCTTGTTCGAAGAGGCGACTCGTAAACATCATCAAAAACTGCATGAAGCCTTGTCATCCAATATCAAACTGGCAATGGCCCGGATGCCGGCCCACGATCGTGAAATCTACGAGAAAAACCGGATTTCCTTTTTCACCGTCCGTCCGGAAATCGGCAAGCTGGTCTATCCCTCACATCACAGTACGGGTTTTACCGGCGTCAACAACCAGCCTCCGGTAATGAAGGAAACGCAGGCACAAAGAGACGAAGCGACGGGTCGGTTCGGCGTGATCATGTACGTCTCTCATGGGGACGAACAGTATCTCTGTCATGAGATGCACACACTGCAAGGAAAACTCATCAGGAACGATGAATTGGGCGCTTTCCTTCACAAGGCTAATTTACCGGCAAGGCTCGATTTTACCGGACGCCTTGAGGAACTGTTACCTGCCGTCCGGGCCATCAAAACCCTGCCGGTTGATCTGGAAAGTTATACCCATGGCATTGCTCCCAGGGAAAACAGGACCAGTCGTGCCGTTATCGAAAAACTCGGGAGCGTGGCTGCGGCGACGGGTGAGTTCGAGGAACGACGCGGCACCTATCAACACTTTATCAGCCCGCGGCTGGAGGACATCGCACAGTTCATCACGGCCCATCGTCCATTGGCGACGATCAAGGAGTACACCAGCGCAATCACCGAACTGACTGAGCGAGAGCAGGTGCGAAAGACCACCGAAGAGGTAATGACTTACATCATCGATTTGGTCGTACCTTTCAAAAAGTGCATAGAGGACATTGCTTCAGGTGACAAGAATCGACTGGCAGACGGCATTTATGGCTGCAGCATGGATGCCATCGCAATTGTCTTCTCCGTACTGGGGGCTACCTCCAAGATCCTGTCCATAGCCTCCAGGACGGTGTCGCTGGCATCGAAACTTGCGAGTACTGGAAAGTTCGGATTGAAGTTGGTGGTGTCGACGTTCAACCCGATCGATGGATTGCCCACGGCAGGGTACAAGTTGTCGAAGAGTCTTTACAAAAGTGGGGCGCGCCTGAGTCAGGAGGGGGTTCGACTTGTTGAGTTGGCGACGTTCCAATTGCGCAGGCTTACCGGCAAGGCATCCTCCGTCGACCTTCTCAAACTGGACAATGTGCCGCAGATTGGCATGGGTACATGGCGACCTCGCGGGAGTTCCGCCGACTTCCTGGATGTGTGTGCAATCACCACGGGGGATCGCTGGTACGGCATCAATCAGTTCGGCAGGCCGTGGGGCAAACGACTCGATTTTGAATGGAAGAGTCCATTCACTATGCCGAATGTTCGACGGGAGCTTCCGGCGAGCTACGTCAATCATGTCCTGGAGCAAGGCATGCAGACTGCTGCGCGCAAGATCGATAATGCCATCGCGGCGTTGACGGCTCCGTCATTCAAGCTCAGGACGGATCCTGTGATTGGCTTGTTCTTTGGTACGACACCACAAGCCAGGGACAACCTGCTCGCGTTTTTGAAGGTGGTCAGGACCGATTTTGCGGGCTGGTCTCCCAGTAATCTCTTGTTGGAACCCTTGAAAGATCACTCAACGACATTGCGCGTCGAACCCTTGGCCTTCGGCAAGTGGAAGAGTGCGGCAGCAGGCCACAAGGCGAATCACCGGTTTCTGGCTGTCAATCCGAAAAACATCGATCTACGCCTGAATGGTTCGATTCCCGGTTACGGGAACATTGCTGATGATTTGCTTCATGAGATGTTTCGTGCCACAGCGGCCCGCAGGGTCGCTGCCATCGCGACTGCTGCGGCAGACATTGATAAAGGCTTGAACGTTGCCCCGTTACTGAACCTTGGAGCAGCGCGGCTTGCAGAGTCGGCTCATGAAGAAGGGGGCGCCAGGCCTATTGAAAATGCCGATTCCTGTGCAATCGCAACGGCTCTCCTGAGCCAGGTGGTGACGGATTACCCGTCATTTTCGAAAAACGTCAGCATCGTGCAAAACGCTGTCGATAACCATGCAGGCAAGACCATCGATTCCGAAGTCTGGCTGAACTTGAACACCCGATAATGCGTGCCGGTAACGCGGCGGTAGTCGCGTTACCGGCACGGAGTCAATCCTTGAGCTCTTGCCGACCCTTGAACTGCTCCAGGGCTTCGGGGTTGGCCAGCGCATCCGTGTTCTTCACCGGCTCGCCGTGCACTACATTGCGCACGGCCAACTCAACCACTTTGCCGCTGATGGTGCGTGGAATGTCGGTGACCGTGACAATCTTCGCCGGTACATGGCGCGGTGTGGTGTTGGCGCGGATCACTTGGCGGATCTGCTGTTGCAGCGCCTCATTCAGCGCAACACCCTCTTTGAGGCGTACGAACAGCACCACGCGCACATCGTCCTGCCACCGCTGGCCGATGGCGACGCTGTCCAGTACCTCCGGGATTTTTTCCACCTGACGGTAAATTTCCGCCGTGCCGATGCGCACGCCGCCGGGGTTGAGCACGGCGTCGGAGCGGCCGTGGATCAGTATCCCGCCGTGGGGCAGTTGTTCGGCGTAGTCACCCTGGGCCCAGACGCCGGGGAACTGGCTGAAATAGGATTTACGCAGCTTCTCACCGTCGAAGTCATTCCAAAGTCCGATCGGCATGGCCGGAAATGGCCGGGTACACACCAGCTCGCCTTTTTCGCCGATCACCGGTTGCCCGGCGTCGTTCCACACCTCGACCGCCATGGCGAGGCTCTTGCCCATGATCTCGCCCCGGCGAACCGCTGACATCGGGTTGCCGTTGACGAAGCAGGACACGATGTCCGTGCCGCCGGACATCGAGGACAGGCAAACGTCGGGTTTGAAGTCGCGATAGACAAAGTCATAACTCTGCGGCGACAGCGCAGAACCGGTGCAGAGCAAGGTTTTCAGGTGACTCAGATCATGGCTTTCTCGCGGCTTGATACCGCTGCTCTCCAGGGTTGCGAGGAATTTTGGGCTGGTGCCGAACACGCTGACTTGCTCGTCGTCGAGCAACTCCAGCAATCGCTGGTTATCCGGATAAAACGGTGAACCGTCATACAGCACCACCGCGCTGCCGACCGCCAGCGCGGACACCAGCCAGTTCCACATCATCCAGCCACAAGTGGTGTAGTAGAACAAACGATCGCCTGGCCCCAGGTCTACATGCAGCCCGTGCTCCTTGGCGTGCTGCAACAGAACGCCGCCCGTGCTGTGAACGATGCACTTCGGCACGCCGGTGGTGCCGCTGGAATACAGCACGTAAAGCGGATGGGCGAAGGGCACCGGGACAAACTGCGGCTCATCGCCCGGTTCGTAGAAGTCGTCCCACAACGTGACGTTGGCGGGCGTCCGGTAATCCGTGGCATGGGTGTGAGGGCGTGCGTACGGCACGATGATCAGCTGCTGCAAGGTCGGCAGCTGTTCGAGGATTTCGTTGATCTTGACGGTCTGGTCGATCTCTTTGCCGGCGTAACGGTAACCGGCGCAGGTGATCAGCACTTTCGGCTCGATCTGGCCGAAGCGATCAATCACACCGTTGGTGCCGAAGTCCGGCGAGGAACATGACCAGATTGCGCCGAGGCTGGTGGTCGCCAGCATCGCCACCAGGGTTTGCCAGGTGTTGGGCATGCACGCCGCAACCCGGTCGCCGAGCACAACACCGGCGGCTTGCAGGCTGGCCTGGAACCCGGCGACTTGCTGGGCCAGCTCGGCCCAGGTCAACAGTTCACGCTGACCATTTTCCGCGATTGCGATCACAGCGACGGCATCGTCCCGTCGACTCAACAGATGTTCGGCGAAGTTCAAAGTAGCGCCGGGAAACCACTCGGCACCGGGCATATTCATGCCTTCGCGCAGGACCGCGTCGGGCTGGGTGTGAAAACTGATACCGAAGAAATCCACGATCGCTTGCCAGAACGCTTCACGCTGGTCGATGGACCATTGGTGCAGGGCAGGGTAGTCGTCGAGGTTCAGGTGATGGCGCTGATTGATGAAGCGCCGAAAGCCGTCCATGCGGGACCGGGCAATGCGTTTGGCATCGGGCTGCCAGAGGATGTCGGACATGGTTTGCCTCTTATTGTTTGTCAGAAAGCTCCCACTGCTGCGTGGGAGCGATCAGTTGAACGTTACTGCGCGAGCCACCCGCCATCGATATTCCACGCGGCACCGCGCACCTGGCTGCCGGCCTCGCTGCACAAAAACAGCACCAGTTCGCCCAGATGCGCGGGGGTGACAAACTCCAGCGACGGCTGTTTCTCTGCCAGCAGATCGTGTTGCGCCTTTTGCGGGTCGACACCCTTGGCTGCGCGATCATCGATCTGCTTCTGCACCAGCGGCGTCAGTACCCAGCCCGGACAAATGGCGTTGCAGGTGACATTGCTGGCGGCGGTTTCCAGGCCGACCACCTTGGTCAGGCCGATCACGCCATGTTTGGCCGCTACATACGCCGCCTTGCCGGTGGACCCGACCAGACCATGCACCGAGGCTATGTTGACGATCCGGCCCCAGCCCTTGGCGCGCATGCCCGGCAGGCTTAAGCGCGTACTGTGAAACACCGACGACAGGTTGATCGCGATGATCGAATCCCAGCGCTCCACCGGAAACTCTTCCACCGCCGCAACGTGCTGGATGCCGGCGTTGTTCACCAGAATGTCGACGCCGCCGAACTCGCGCTCGGCGTAGGCGATCATGTCGGCGATCTGCGCCGGGTCGCTGACATCCGCCGGGTGATGGCCGACCTTGCCGCCGAACTGTTCGACTTCGGCGATCACCTTCGAAGCATCGCAAAAACCATTGAGAATAAGGTTGGCGCCGGCCTTGGCCAGCGTCAGGGCGATGCCCAGCCCGATGCCGCTGGTGGAGCCGGTGACCAGTGCGGTCTTGCCAGAAAGAGTCGTCATGAATACCTCACACAATGCCAGTGGCGTAGAAAGTGCCGATCACCACGAAAACCGCCAGGGTCTTGATCAGCGTAATACAGAAAATGTCTTTGTAGGCCTCGCGATGGGTCAGGCCGGTGACCGCCAGCAACGTGATCACCGCGCCGTTGTGCGGCAAGGTGTCCATGCCGCCGCTGGCCATCGCGGCCACTCGGTGCAGCACTTCCAGCGGAATATTGGCGGCGTGGGCGGCGCTGATGAACTGCTCGGACATCGCCGCCAGGGCGATGCTCATGCCGCCCGAGGCGGAACCGGTGATACCGGCCAGCAGGGTTACGGTGATCGCTTCGTTGACCAGCGGATTGGGGATGCTCTTGAGCCAGTCGGCCAGCACCAGGAAACCCGGCAATGAGGCGATGACCGCGCCGAAACCGTATTCCGACGCAGTGTTCATCGCTGCCAGCAACGCGCCGCTGACTGCGCTTTTGCTGCCTTCGGCAAGCTTGCTGCGGATCGCCTGAAAACCGAATGCCAACACCATCAGGATGCCGATCAGCAGCGCCGCTTGTACCGCCCAGATCGCGGTCAATTTGGCGATTTCGGTGGTGACAGGCGCAGCCATGCCCGGCAACGCGAGGCTGTGGGTCTTGCCGTACCACTGCGGAATCCACTGGGTGAACAGCAGGTTCATGATGCCCACCGCCAGCAGCGGCGACAGTGCCAGCCACGGATTCGGCAGTTTCAGATCTTCGGCCGTTTCCGGTTCATTGCGCAGTTCGGTGCCGTAGCCTTCGCCGGCGCGCTGAGCCTTGTTGCGCTGGCGCTGAAGAAACAGCATGCCGGCGCAAAACACGAAAATCGTGCCGATCAGGCCCAACCAGGGCGCCGCCCAGGCGGTGGTGTTGAAGAAGGTGCTGGGAATGATGTTCTGGATCTGCGGCGTGCCGGGCAGGGCGTCCATGGTGAAGGAGAACGCGCCGAGGGCGATGGTCGCCGGGATCAGGCGCTTGGGAATGTTGCTCTGGCGGAACATTTCCGCTGCGAACGGATAGACCGCAAACACCACCACGAACAGCGAAACGCCGCCGTAGGTGAGCAGGGCGCAGACCAGCACGATCACCAGCATCGCCTGTCGGGTGCCGAGCAAGCGAATCGCTGCGGCAACAATCGAACGCGAGAAGCCCGACAGCTCGATCAGCTTGCCGAACACGGCACCGAGCAGGAACACCGGGAAATACAGTTTGATGAAACCGACCATTTTCTCCATGAACACCCCGGTAAAGGCAGGGGCGACGGCGGACGGGTCGGTGAGCAGGACGGCACCGAGGGCGGCGATCGGGGCAAAAAGGATAACGCTGTAGCCACGGTAGGCCGCGAGCATCAGCAGCGCGAGGGCTGCCAAGGCGATGATCACACTCATGGTGTGCTCCTTCGATTGTTATTTTTGTGGGTGGAACGGGTGTGGGAAGGGGCTATAGCGAGATCTGTGCCAGATGGCTAAGTTGCTGAAATATATAGAATTAATTGTTGTTCAAGGCGTGAGCTGAAGAGGTTTGTCTCACTTTTGAGACTTCCTGTGGCTGAACCGGCGCCTTCGCGGGCGAGCCCGCTCCCACAGTTGAACGCATTCCCTTGTGAGAGCGGGCTTGTCCGTTATGCTTTTGATGTTGTCCGAGCTTAGAGAATTTTGTCTCTCTATTGAGACTCCGCAATTCCCAGCGCAATCATTTTCTTGTAAAGCGTCGACCGCCCCAGTCCCAGCCGTTCAGCCGCCTCAATCACCTTGCCCCCGCATTGCGTGAGGGTGGATTGAATCAATTGCCGGTCAAAACGCTCGCGAGCCTGACTGAAGGTATCGTTGCCCGTTGGCTCTGGCACTGGCGTCGATGCTCGTTCAACAGGGGCAAACGTACCGATCGCCGCCCGAATGTCGTTCGCTGTAAGCATCAGGTCATCACTGAGCAACGCCGCTCGTTCCAGCACATTGCGCAACTCGCGGATGTTCCCCGGCCAAGCGTGCTGCCCCAGCAGCTCCAGCGCTTCGCGATTCAACTCATGCTGACTGCGCAACTCCTCAAGAATCGCTTCACTGAGGGCCGGCAGATCGTCCAGCCGTTCACGTAGCGGCGGCACCTGAATCGGCAGTACGTTGAGGCGGTAGTACAAGTCGGCGCGGAACTCGCCGCGCTTGATCGCCGCCTCCAGATCCGTCGAAGTCGCGGCAATCACCCGCACATCGCTCTGGATCACGTCGTTGGAGCCTACAGGTTCGAATTCCTTTTCCTGCAGCACCCGCAGCAATTTGCTTTGCAATGGCAACGGCATGTCACCGATCTCATCGAGAAACAGCGTCCCGCCTTGAGCGATCTGCAATTTGCCAGTGCGGCCCTTGCGGTCGGCACCGGTGAAGGCGCCGGGCGCGGTGCCAAAGAACTCGGCTTCGAGCAACGCTTCCGGAATCGCCGCGCTGTTGATACTGACGAACGCCTTGTGCGCCCGAGGCGAAGCGCCGTGGATCGCCTGGGCCAGCAACTCCTTGCCGCTGCCGGTCTCCCCCAAAAGCAAAACCGGTGACTCTGCACTCGCGCTGCGACGGGCCCGGCGCTTGACCTCCAGGCTTGCAGCGCTGGTGCCGATGAAGTGGGCGAAGTTGTATTTGGTCTGCCTGGCGCGCAGCAGCGATCGGGTCGAAGCCAGTTCTTCCTGCATGCTCAGGTAGCGCTTGAGCATCGGCGACAGGCTGCGCAACTCGTCGAACAGGGCGAAGCCGATGGCGCCGATCACCGATCCGGCGTCGTCATGGATCGGCAGGCGCATCACCACCAGCGGTTCTTTCGGCGTGTCCTGCATGTCCAGCAGAATCGGTCGCCCGGTGCGCACCACTTCGCGCAGCAGGCTGCCCGGGATCACGCTTTCGCAGGGTTTGCCGATGGCTCCAGCCGCAGAGTCGAGACCAAAACGCCGCGCGTAGCGCTCGTTCATCCAGACGATGTTCGCGTCCCGGTCGACAATCACCGTGCCTTCACTGGACTGCTCGATGATCTCGAACAACGAACGGATCGCCAGGGTACGAACCCGTTGGTAATCCTTGAGGCTTTCGGTGGTGTTCATCTGACTGATCCTGAATATATGTCGCCAGGCCTGGCTTTATCGCTGGCAAGCCAGCTCCCACAAGGCTTTTGGTCGTTCACAAATGCTGCGTACACCCGAGAAACCTGTGGGAGCTGGCTTGCCAGCGATAGCCGTGACGCGGTTCACAGTCGGGCGCCGATTATGCCTATCCCGGATGCGCCGCGGCCAACAGCTCTTTGGTATAGGGGTGCTGCGGCGAATCGAACACTTCGTGACTGGCACCGCGTTCGACCACTTTGCCGTCCTTGATCACGATCATGTCGTGGGCCAGTGCCCGCACTACCGCCAGGTCGTGGCTGATGAACAGATACGTCAGGCCATGTTTTTCCTGAAGCTGGCGGAGCAGGGCGACGACCTGTTTCTGCACGGTGCGATCCAGCGCCGAAGTCGGCTCATCAAGCAGTATCAGCGCCGGTTTGAGCACCAGTGCCCGGGCGATGGCAATGCGCTGACGCTGCCCGCCGGAGAACTCATGGGGATAGCGATGACGGCTTTCGGGGTCGAGCCCGACTTCCTTCAGCACGCGGATCACCTGGTCGTCGCACTCGTCGGCGGTGGATTGGCAATGCACCTCCAGCCCTTCGCTGATGATCTGCGCCACCGACATGCGCGGGCTGAGGCTGCCGAACGGGTCCTGGAACACCACCTGCATCTGCCGCCGCCACGGGCGCATTTGCTTCTGAGTGAGGCTGTCGAGGGACTGACCCTGAAAGCGGATACTGCCTTCGGAATCGAGCAGACGCAGGATCGCCTGACCTAGCGTCGATTTGCCCGAACCGGACTCTCCGACAATTCCCAGCGTCTTGCCGCGCTGTATGTTCAGGCTGATACCGTCCACCGCGCGCAGGTATTGCTTGCGCTGGAACAGTCCGCCACCGACCGCGAAATCCACCCGCAGGTCATCGACTTCAAGCACGTTCTCCCGCTCGTCCCGGGCAAGCGCTTCGCCCTCGGGTTCGGCATTGAGCAACACGCAGCTATAAGGATGTTTTGGTTCTGTGAACAAGGTCTCGCACGGTGCCTGCTCGACGATTTCCCCGGCCTTCATCACGCACACCCGTTGGGCGATGCTGCGCACCAGATTCAGATCGTGGCTGATCAGCAGCAGCGACATGCCAAGGCGTTGCTGCAGGGATTTGAGCAGCACCAGGATCTTGCGCTGCACCGTGACGTCGAGGGCCGTGGTTGGCTCGTCGGCGATCAACAGTTCCGGTTCGCAGGCCAGGGCCATGGCGATCATGACTCGCTGGCGCTGGCCGCCGGACAGTTGATGGGGGTAAGCCTTCAACCGTTCTTTCGGCTTCTGGATACCCACCAGTTCGAGCAGTTCGAGAATGCGTTTCTGCGCCTCTTTGCCGCCCAGGCCACGGTGGAGCAGTAGGGTCTCACCAATCTGCTTTTCAATGGTGTGCAGCGGATTGAGCGAGGTCATCGGCTCCTGGAAGATCATGGCGATGCGGTTGCCCCGCAGTTCACGCAAGGTCTTGGGATCGGCGCCGACCAGTTCCTGGCCGCGATATCGAATACTGCCGGTGGTTGTGGCTTCGCTGTCGGGGAGCAGTTGCAGGATCGAGTGGGCCGTCACCGATTTGCCCGAGCCCGACTCGCCGACCAGCGCCAGGCACTCGCCGGGGCGAATGTCCAGGCACAGGTTGCGCACCACGGCCTGGCCATGGAAGGCGACGCTGAGGCTACGGATTTCGATCAGGTTGTCAGTCATTTCAAGGGTCCGTTCATGAGCGCGGGTCAAAGGCATCGCGCAATGCTTCGCCGATGAATACCAGCAAGGACAGAATCAACGCGAGGGTGAAAAACGCCGTCAATCCCAGCCACGGGGCTTGCAGGTTTTGTTTGCCCTGGCCGATCAACTCGCCCAGCGAGGCACTGCCGGCGGGCATGCCGAAACCCAGGAAGTCCAGCGCAGTCAGGGTGGAAATCGCCCCGGTCAGAATGAACGGCAGGTAGCTCAACGTGGCATTCATCGCATTGGGCAGGATGTGCCGGAAGATCACCTTGCGGTCGGTCAGGCCCAGCGCCCGCGCCGCCTTGACGTATTCGAGGTTACGCCCGCGCAGGAATTCGGCCCGCACCACATCCACCAGTGCCAGCCAGGAAAACAGCGCCATGATTCCCAGTAGCCACCAGAAGTTCGGCTCGACAAACCCCGAAAGAATGATCAGCAGGTACAGCACCGGCAACCCCGACCAGACTTCGAGCAGACGCTGACCGAGCAAGTCGATCCAGCCCCCGTAGTAGCCTTGCAGGGCGCCGGCCGCGATGCCGATCAAGGCGCTGACGAAAGTCAGCATCAGCGCGAACAGGATCGATACCCGCGCACCGAAAATCACCCGTGCGAGCACGTCCCGCGCCTGATCGTCGGTGCCCAGCCAGTTGACCGAAGTCGGTGGGCTCGGCGCCGGTTTGTTGAGGTCGTAGTTCGGTGTGTCGTCACTGAACGGGATCGGCGGAAACAGCAGCCAGCCACCGTCCTTGCGAATCAGGTTCTGGACATAGTCGCTGCGGTAATCGGCCTGAAAGGGCAGTTGGCCGCCGAATTCCTGTTCGGTGTGGCGCTTGAACACCGGGAAGTACCACTGGCCCTGATAGCTGACGACCAGTGGTTTGTCGTTGGCGATCAGCTCGCCACCGAGGCTGATCACGAACAGACCAATGAACAGCCACAACGACCACCAGCCCCGGCGGTTTTTCTTGAAACGTTCGAAACGGCGACGGCCCAGAGGCGAGAACTTGAACATCAGGCGTTCCTCGCGGCGAAGTCGATGCGCGGATCGACCAGCGTGTAGCACAGGTCGCCGATCAGTTTTATCAGGAGGCCGAACAGGGTGAAGATGAACAGCGAGCCGAACACCACCGGGTAGTCGCGGGAGACCGCCGCTTCGTAGCTCATGCGTCCTAGACCATCGAGGGAGAAAATCACCTCGATCAGCAGCGAGCCGGCGAAGAACACGCTGATGAACGCCTGGGGAATGCCCGACACCACCAGCAACATCGCGTTGCGAAACACATGGCCATACAACACCCGGCGTTCGCTCAGGCCTTTGGCGCGAGCGGTGACCACGTACTGGCGGGTGATTTCATTGAGGAACGAGTTCTTGGTGAGGATGGTCAGGGTCGCGAAGCCACCAATCACCAGTGCAGTGACCGGCAGAACAAGGTGCCAGAAGTAGTCGGCAATCTTGCCCAGCGTCGACAGCGATTCGAAGTTGTCCGAGACAAGTCCGCGCACGGGAAACCAATTGAGCGAAGTGCCGCCGGCAAACACCACGATCAGGAACATCGCGAACAGAAACGCCGGCATCGCGTAACCGATGATGATCGCCGTACTGCTCCAGATATCGAAATGACTGCCGTGATGCACGGCTTTGCGGATGCCCAGCGGGATCGACACCAGATAGGTGATCAGCGTGGCCCACAGCCCGAGGGAAATGGTCACCGGCATCTTCTGCAGGATCAGGTCGGTGACCGTGGCGCCGCGGAAGAAGCTCTTGCCGAAATCCAGCTGCGCGTAGTTCTTGAGCATCAGCCACAGACGTTCATGGGCCGGTTTATCGAAACCGTATTGTTTCTCGATGTCCTTGATCAGCTGCGGGTCGAGGCCGCGGCTGGCGCGGGAGGTGCTGCTCATGGTCTCGCTAGCGCCGCCACCGACATTGGCGCCGCCGATGCCTTGCAAATGAGCGATGGCCTGTTCCACCGGACCGCCCGGGGCGGCCTGGATGATCACGAAGTTGACCAGCAGAATGATCACCAGCGTCGGGATGATCAGCAGCAGGCGCCGCAGTATATAAGCCCACATCAGTGTGGCCCTCCGGGTCTGCCACGGCTGATCTTCTCGGCCGTCATCTGCTGGTTGGTCAGCGGCGTGCTGCTGATTTCCCACCAGCTCTCGATCGCTTCGTCATTGCTTGCCTGCACGTTCGGGATGCCGAAGCGGTTCCACCAAACGGTGGAGGTGCCGGGCGGGTAATAGTTGGGAATCCAGTAGTAGTTCCATTGCAGCACCCGGTCCAGCGCGTGGGCGTAATGCAGCATATCTGGCTGGGTCGAGGCGCGGATCAGACCGTTGATCAAGGTGTCGACCGCCGGATTTTTCAACACCATATAGTTGTTGGCGCCGGGATCGTTGGCCGAAGCGGACCCGAAGTAGTTAAGCAGTTCCCCACCGGGCGAGGTGGTGACCGGGTAACCGGTGACAATCATGTCGTAGTCGCGGCTCATCAGCCGGTTGACGTACTGCGAGGAGTCGATGCGGCGGATGTCGAGGTTGATGCCGATCTGTTTCAGCGTGCGCTTGTAGGGCAGCAGCAAGCGGTCCATGCCGTTCTGGCTGACCAGGAAGGTGAAGCTCAGCGGCTCGCCCTGTGCGTTGACCAATTGATCGCCGTCCGGTTTCCAGCCCGCCTGTTCCAGTAGTTCCAGTGCCTGAAGCTGCTTGTCACGGATCAGGCCGCTGCCGTCGGTTTTCGGCGCTTCGAAGACCTTCGTGAATACCTCGTCGGGGATTTGCCCGCGCAGCGGTTCAAGGATCTTCAGTTCGGCGGCGTCCGGCAGTTCACTGGCCGCGAGGGCGCTGTTGGAAAAGTAACTCTGCTGGCGGATGTACATGTTGCGCATCATCTGCCGGTTGCTCCATTCGAAGTCCCAGAGCATCGCCAGGGCCTGGCGCACGCGGCGGTCCTGAAACATCGGATTTTGCAGGTTGAACACGAAGCCCTGGGCCGATTGCGGCGCCTCGGTTGCCAGGTGAGCCTTCTGCAGGCGTCCGTCGCTCAGGGCCGGGCTGTCGTAGCCGATCGAATAGCCGGTAGCGGAAAATTCGCGGTTGTAGTCGTAGGCGCCGCCGCGCAACACCTGGCGGGCGACATCGGTATCGCCGAAGTACTCGATGCTGAAATGATCGAAATTGTAGAGCCCGCGGCTGACCGGCAAGTCCTTGCCCCACCAATCGCCATTGCGCTCGAAGGTGATGCTGCGCCCGGAGTCGACTTTTCCGACTCGGTACGGGCCGCTGCCCAGTGGAGGTTCATAACCGCCACCGCCGGCGAAATCCCGGGTCTTCCACCAATGCTCGGGAAACACCGGCAGGGTCGCGATGTCCAGCGGCAGGGTGCGGTTTTCATTGCTCTTGAAATCGAAGCGCACGGTGAGCGGCGCTTCGACTTCGACGCCTTTGACGTCGGCGAACTGGGTGCGATAGCGCAGGCTGCCCTGGGTCATCAGCAAATCGTAGGTGTAGCGCACGTCTTCGGCGGTGATGGGTTTGCCGTCGGCGAAACGTGCCTTGGGATTGATGAAGAAGCGTAGGGACAGACCGTCTTCGGACCGTTCCATCTTCTGTGCCACCAGCCCGTAGACGGTGTACGGTTCGTCCATCGAGCGCTGAGCCAGAGGGGAATACAGCAGGCCGTCGATCTGGGTGACACCGATGCCTTTGTCGATATAGGGCAGGACATGGTCGAAGTGCCCGATTTCGATCGCCGAACGGCGCATCGTGCCCCCCTTGGGGGCCTGCGGGTTGGTGTAGTCGAAGTGACTGAAATTGGCCGTGTACTTCGCCGGTTCGCCGTAAACGGTCAATGCATGCTGCGGTGCAGCGTTCACACCTGCAGCGCCCATCAGCAAAGCCACGGCAGTGAACATCAAGGTGGAGAAAGCCAGTCGCATTGTCAGCCTTAAAGCCGGGTGATCGATAAGCGCAATTTGTACGCGAGCGCAGCGCTGTTCGCCAGCCGTGCAGTGTTACCAAAACACAACGGCCCGCCATCTGGCGGGCCGTTACACAGCGCAGCGGACGAAGGATCAGTCCTGACGGCTGGTGACTTCCAGCAGGTGATAACCGAACTGAGTTTTGACCGGGCCCTGGACGACATTGATCGGGGCGCTAAAGACTACGGTATCGAATTCCTTGACCATCTGGCCAGGGCCGAACGAGCCCAGATCACCGCCCTGACGGCTGGAAGGGCAGGTGGAGTTGGCTTTGGCGACTTCAGCGAAATCGGCGCCGGCTTCGATCTGGGCCTTGAGTTCGTTGCACTTGTCTTCGCTGGAAACCAGGATGTGGCGGGCAGTGGCTTTAGCCATGGGAAAAATCTCCAATCAAATCAGTAAAGGGTGGAGCCTACCGGATTCAGTGGCCGATTTCTCGGCAAAGTTCCGTTCGGCTATCTGATGCCGGCTCTCAGAGATTAGCTGCCTGCAGGCGCAAGGCGTGTTCGACGTACAACTGGATCGAATCGGCTGCGCCGGCAGGTTCAGTGGAGGCCCGACGCAAGCTGCGCAAGTGATCAAATGGGTAGTCGGAACGGATCACTGTGCCCAGATGAGAGCTGTAGCGGCCGACGAAACCGTCGTTCTGGCCGGGCTCGGTAATGAAATACTGGGACAGTGCCCGGCAGATGCCCTGAACCGGGTCGAGTGTTTGCAGATTCATTTCCGGTACAACGCCACTCCAGGAATAATAGCGGACGCCATTGACCCGTTCGGCTCCCTGCGCGCCCCAGCTCTCTGGCAGTGCTTGCGGATATTTGTCATTGAAATCACCGACCCCTACAGTCGTCAGTGCATTCAACGCGGCCAATGCATTTTTCGGAAGGGCCGTGGTTCCACCGAGCAGGCATAGAAAGTCGGAGAACAGCGTGGCCACATTCTGCGCGACGCTCTCCGGCAATCTTCCGGGAATCAGTGCCTTGCGCAAGAAATCTGCGAGCTCCGAGCCGTGGTTCGGTCCACTGACCGAAGTCACGGAAGCAACCCGTTGTGGGGCAACCGCTGCGGCATAGCGAGCCGCCAATGCGCCCTGACTATGACCGATCAGGTTGACTTTGCTCGCGCCTGTGCCTCTGAGCACAGAATCAATCTGCCCGAGCAATTGTTTGCCCCGGACTTCATTGTCATGAATGGCTGAAAGATGAGGCACGAACACCTGTACGCCGACGGCCTTCAGCGCCTGTTTGACGTCGTGGAACAGCTCGAAAGGGCCGATTCGCTCGAATCCGAACAGGCCGTGCACCAACAGGATGGGATAAAGAGTTGTGGCATTTCGTTGCATTTTTCATCCTTGATCGCAGAAGTTCATCGATATTTGCACGGTGCCACTCTAAAACAGTCGTTGAGCTCACGATGTATGACGAGTCCCGATTCAGCGCCGGAAACTGGATCAGTGCGTGCAGGAAACTTCCTTGATGTTTGAAATCCGGATCGGAATATCTGGACATCTCCTGCTTTGCCCTCGGTATTTTCCCAGCCGTTGCCTACTTCCTGTGATGCGCTTGCCCGCGTTCTACGGAGTGAACGGACGACATTAAGTTTTTGAGGAAGCGGCTTGAATAGAGGCTCTTCGACGCAGCAAGCCAGCTGCAGGGTATTTCCAGGGAATGGAGCTACGAATGAATACGCAGAACGTGCAGGAAACTACGCAGGGCAACGTTTTGGTCGCAGCAATGATCGAGTCACCCGGGTGCTCTTGCAGCCATCAGCCGGTTGACTCACTGCCCGCTGTCGCCCTCGACGCTGTGGAGGATGCGGTTCTTGATCCCTCGCGGAACAAGGTCATCGTGCGGATTGCGCCTTATCCCGATATGGCTTGCGGCGACAGGGTGGTATTGAGCTGGCACGGTCTTGATATCGAGGGTGTGCCGTACCGAAACGAAAGCCTTCGATTCGTCAGCGAAGCTCAGTTGGGAAAGGAAATTGTATTCGTCGTCAGAAATCCTCACATCGCTGCACTGGATGGAGGTTCGCTGGAAGTCTTCTGGACATTGAGCAGCGTTACAAGGCGGGTGCCAGTGACCTCCGCTCGGGCGCGACTGGATGTCGGGGATGTTCGATACAGTTTGCTGCCGGCTACCATCGATGACGCTGTCGGGGGAAGTCTTGAACCTGCACGCGTCATCGATGGAACCACGGTGACCCTGCTGCCTTACGCCGGAATGACAGTGGGAGATCGAGTGGAGTTGATCTGGCAAGGTTCCGTAGAGCACGCTTCCTTTCGGGACTGCCTGATCGTCGAATCCTTTGCTGTTG
Organism: Pseudomonas sp. HS6; assembly: GCF_023375815.1. Classification (NCBI taxonomy): domain Bacteria; kingdom Pseudomonadati; phylum Pseudomonadota; class Gammaproteobacteria; order Pseudomonadales; family Pseudomonadaceae; genus Pseudomonas; species Pseudomonas sp. HS6. Next base: position 971,022 of record NZ_CP067412.1, read on the forward strand.
GAACACCGCTGGTATTTGGCGTCGACCCACAATTCATCGGCCCGCACCTGGGTGGAGAGGTGGTGGTTCAATACTGCATAGAGCAGAAAAGTGGTGCGATTCGCGAGTCAGGGATTACGCGGATCAGCATTGCTCCGCTGGTGCGGGGCGAACTGGCCGTACCACAAGTGCTGGAGGCGCAAGACGGAGTGCTCGACGTCAACGACACCATAGACGGCGTCAGTGTGGTGATCAGCAATGCGCAGTTGGAGGTTGGAGAGCTGGTTTATCTCAAGTGCGATGGAGAGTTCTTCTTTCATCGTGATGATCGGGAAATCAGCAATGAGATGGAAATTGAGCCGCTCGTCTTTATCGTTCCTCATCGATTCTGGCGAGAGCACATCAATACGGTCGTGCGTGTGTCTTATTCAGTCGAACGACTGGATGATGTCAGCCAGGTTTCCGATGGGGTTTTGCTAAACGTACAGGAATGATCAAAAAGCCTTCCGTGCGTACCCGCAACGGAAGGCTGTTTTTGTAATCAGAGCCGGGATTTTATCCGAAGGCGGTCAGCTGCATTGAGCAGCAGGTGTTCCGTGGCGCTGAAGCCCAGGCAGCCATCGGTCACGGAAATGCCGTAACGCAACGACTCGCTCAGGGGCTGGCATCCTTCGAACAGGTGCGACTCGATCATCATGCCGACCAGTGAGCGATCGCCTTGCAGGCGTTGTTCCAGTACATCGTTGAATACTTCCGGCTGACGCAGAGGATCCTTACCGCTGTTGGCGTGACTGCAATCGACCATGATCCGGCTCGGAATCTTCAAGCGGCTCAGTTCGGTATGGATTCGGGACACGCTGGCGCGATCGTAGTTCGGCCCTTGATGGCCGCCGCGCAGGACCAGGTGTGTATCCGGGTTGCCCGAAGTCGGAATGATTGCCGGATGACCCTGGCTGTCTACGCCGAAATGGCGATGTGGGTGAGCCGCTGAGCGCATTGCGTCGACGGCAATGGATACGCCGCCATCGGTGCCGTTCTTGAAGCCGACCGGCATGCTCAGTCCGCTGGCCATCTCGCGATGAATCTGTGATTCGGTTGTTCGCGCACCGATGGCAACCCAACTGAGCAGGTCGTCGAAGTAGCCAGCAGCCATGGGTTGCAGAAGTTCGGTGGCAACAGGAAGGCCGAGGCGGATCATTTCCAGCATCAGTTCGCGTGACAGCGTCAGGCCGGCGGCCATGTCATCGCTGCCGTCCAGGCGGGGATCGTACGCGAGACCCTTCCACCCGACGGTGGTGCGGGGTTTTTCGACGTAGGCGCGCATCACGAGCAACATTTCCTGGCTGACGTCATTGGCCAGTCGGGCAAGTTTTTCGGCGTATTCGAGCGCTGATTCGGGATCGTGAATGGAGCAAGGGCCAACGACTACCAGCAAGCGGTGGTCTTCGCCGTTGAGAATGGCGCGGATGGCCTGGCGGTGATTGGCAATCTGCTGGTTCAAGGCATTGCTCAGGGGCAATTGCAGCTTGAGTTGCAGTGAACTGGGCAGACGCAGGGACAATGCTTCGTTGGCCGGGTTCAGGGTGGACAGTGGCAGAGCAGAAACGGACGAGTTCATATTGGGTCTTCCTGGGCTGGTCGCGGGTCTTTCCCGCCGACTCGGCCCTATTGGGGTGTTCGACAGTTGGCCGTATTGGCTACATGCGTTGGCTTGCCACCTGTGGGTGACCGATCGGAGGCGGCAGGCTGTCCCGAGCGGAGGCTGCTAAATCGCCAGGCAGTAAAGCTGTCGTAACGGTAATAAGTGGCGTAGTTCATGTCGTGATTCCTCAAATGTCTGTTGTGTCGCTGAAAGTTCAGGGCCTGAAAAACAAAACCCCCGGTCGGGAGGCCGACCGGGGGTTGAGAATTCTCTGGTAGGCGACCCGTCTGTATGGGCGCCGTGTGGGTATCAGGCGCGCCAGTGGCTAAACCAATACCCAAAATAAAAGCTGGCTGGAGCGCAAATGTCCTTCACGCGCGCAGCCGCAGCCGCAGCCGAGCGCTGAGCGCTGGTGGCAAGAAGCTGTGCAAGGGCGTTGAACATGATGTGTCTCCGATGAATGCGCCGAGCTTACTAGAGCCCGATGCGCGTCAGCAATCAGAAAATGCTATCGAAGGTATAAGACGTGCTCTATCGGTTGAGCCTTCGGCAAGCTATGACACACTCTGCCGTTTTCGGCAGTTCACGGTTGAGTCGCGTCGAGGCCGGCATCAGGGGAGGGCAAGGCATGAAGGAGGGGGATGTGCAAACAAGGTTTCATTTGCGACCGGCGATGCCCGATGACCTGTCGTTTACGCGAGAAATTACCTGTCAGAACATGCTCCGCTTTTACATCAGCTACGATCTGCTGTGGCAGGACGAAGCTTTCGATATCGCCTGGGCCGGACGCGAAAACTGGATGATTGAATGCGAGGGCAGGTCTGTGGGCTATTTCAGCCTCAGTCGTGATGCCCGCGCGTTGTACATTCGCGAGTTACAGGTCTGCGAGGGATTTCAGGGTAAGGGTGCAGGTTCCTGGGCGATCGATCAGGCCATTGCAATGGCGCAACTGGAACGTCGTCCGGCATTACGCCTCACAGTGTTCAAGAATAATCCGGCGCAAAACCTGTACCGCAGAAAGGGAATGGTTGTGCAGGGCGAAGATGAGTGTTTCCTGCGGATGCAGTTCGATTTCAGTACACGTGTGCTCTGAAACGCACGGCCGGCAAGCTCTGAATGATGATTTGAAACTTTTTATATGTTGGTTGCCGCTAGGTCTGTCTGGCACTTTTTGCTAAGGTGTCCGGCATCCCAATAAGACCATATCGCGAGGTGTCTGCTTGATTAGGGTACTAGTGGTCGATGACCATGATCTCGTTCGTACAGGCATTACACGAATGTTGGCCGATATTGATGGCTTGCAAGTGGTTGGCCAGGCCGAGTCCGGGGAAGAATCCCTTATCAAGGCCCGTGAGCTGAAGCCTGATGTGGTGCTGATGGACGTCAAGATGCCTGGCATCGGCGGCCTGGAAGCCACGCGCAAACTGCTGCGCAGCCATCCGGACATCAAGGTGGTTGCGGTCACTGTGTGCGAAGAGGATCCGTTTCCTACACGTTTGTTGCAGGCTGGTGCGGCGGGTTACCTGACCAAAGGCGCCGGATTACCGGAAATGGTCCAAGCCATCCGCCTGGTGTTTGCCGGTCAGCGCTACATCAGTCCGCAGATTGCTCAACAATTGGCGATCAAGTCTTTCCAGCCAACCAATGATTCTCCGTTCGATGCCTTGTCCGAGCGTGAAATCCAGATTGCCTTGATGATTGTCGGATGCCAGAAGGTGCAGATCATTTCCGACAAATTGTGCCTGTCGCCAAAAACCGTAAATACCTACCGTTACCGCATTTTCGAGAAGCTTTCGATCAGCAGTGATGTCGAGCTGACGCTTCTGGCAGTTCGTCACGGCATGGTTGATGCCAGCCTCTGACCATGACTGAAACATTCGATTCCGGCGCCTTCCTGTCGACGGTCAGCGGGCGCCCTGGCGTTTACCGCATGTTCGACAGCGATGCGCGTCTGTTGTATGTCGGCAAGGCCAAGAACCTGAAGAAGCGCCTGGCCAGTTATTTTCGAAAGACCGGGCTAGCACCGAAAACCGCGGCTTTGGTTGGGCGAATTGCCCAGGTCGAAACGACCATTACCGCCAACGAAACAGAAGCCCTGCTGCTTGAGCAAACGCTGATCAAGGAGTGGCGGCCGCCGTACAACATCCTGTTGCGCGACGATAAGTCTTATCCGTATGTGTTTCTGTCTGACGGACAATTCCCTCGTCTGAGCATTCATCGTGGAGCCAAGAAGGCCAAGGGCAAGTACTTCGGGCCTTACCCGAGCGCCGGGGCAATCCGCGAAAGTCTCAGTCTTCTGCAAAAGACATTCTTCGTACGTCAGTGCGAAGACAGCTACTACAAGAACCGTACGCGTCCGTGCCTGCAGTACCAGATCAAACGCTGCAAGGCCCCCTGCGTCGGGCTGGTCGAGCCTGAGGTCTACGCCGAAGACGTGCGACACTCGGTGATGTTCCTCGAGGGGCGCAGCCATGCGTTGACCAACGAACTGTCCACTGCGATGGAAGAAGCTGCAATCAATCTCGAGTTCGAGCGCGCTGCCGAGTTGCGCGACCAGATTGCATTGCTGCGTCGGGTCCAGGATCAGCAGAGCATGGAAGGCGGGACTGGTGACATCGATGTGATCGCTGCCTTCGTCAACCCTGGCGGTGCCTGTGTGCATTTGATCAGCGTGCGGGGAGGGCGGGTTCTGGGTAGCAAGAACTTCTTCCCGCAGGTCGGGATCGAGGAAGACGTTGCGGAAGTCATGGCGGCGTTTCTTGGCCAGTATTTCATCAGCAGCCCTGAGCGTGATTTACCAAGCGAACTGATCGTCAACGTGGTTCATGATGACTTCCCCACGTTGATCGAAGCGATCCAGGAACTACGCGGTCGCGAACTGTCCATCAGTCATCGGGTTCGCGGTACGAGGGCGCGCTGGCAGCAATTGGCTGTGACTAACGCCGAGCAGGCGCTGGGTGCAAGGCTGGCAAATCGTCAGCATGTCGCCGCGCGTTTCGAGGCGTTGGCTGAGGTGCTGAAGCTGGACGAGCCGCCGCAGCGCCTGGAGTGCTACGACATCAGCCATTCCAGCGGCGAGGCGACCGTAGCGTCCTGTGTCGTGTTTGGGCCGGAAGGACCGATCAAATCGGATTACCGTCGATACAACATCGAAGGTGTGACGGCGGGTGATGATTATGCGGCCATGCATCAGGCGTTGACCCGGCGCTTCAGCAAGCTCAAAGATGGGGAGGGTAAGCTGCCGGACATTCTGTTGGTGGACGGCGGTAAAGGTCAGTTGTCGATGGCGCGTGATGTGCTCAACGAATTGGCCGTACCGGATCTGATTCTGCTCGGTGTAGCGAAAGGTGCAACGCGCAAGGCGGGCTTCGAGACTTTGTATCTGAATGATGCTGCACACGAATTCACGCTGCGTGGCGACTCTCCGGCGTTGCATCTGATCCAACAGATTCGTGACGAAGCTCACCGCTTTGCGATCACTGGACACCGTGCGCGCCGTGGCAAAACCCGTCGTACGTCAACGCTGGAAGGCGTGGCGGGCGTGGGGCCGACCCGTCGCAGGGACTTGTTGAAACATTTTGGTGGATTGCAGGAGCTGTCTCGTGCAAGCATCGAAGAGATCGCCAAAGCGCCGGGGATCAGCAAAAAGCTAGCAGAGTCGATTTATGCAAACCTGCATAGTGAGTAGAATGCCCATTCACCTCGTAGCCAGTTGTGCCGATGAATATCCCTAATCTGATTACCGTTCTCCGTGTCCTGCTCATCCCGATCTTCATTCTGCTGTTCTATCTGCCTTACCAGTGGAGCTATCTGGCCTCAAGTTCGGTCTTTGCCTTCGCGGCAGCAACGGACTGGCTGGATGGTTATCTGGCGCGACGCCTGGAGCAAAGCACTCCGTTCGGTGCGTTTCTGGACCCTGTCGCAGACAAGCTGATGGTTGCCGTCGCACTGGTGTTGCTGGTGCAAGAACATGGCAATCTTTGGCTGACTCTACCTGCGGCTGTCATCATTGGTCGCGAGATCGTCGTTTCGGCGTTGCGTGAGTGGATGGCCGAACTCGGTGCGCGGGCTCATGTGGCCGTATCGAACCTGGGCAAGTGGAAAACCGCTGCGCAAATGCTTGCATTGGTGATCCTCTTGGCCAACCCCAAGGTTTTCAGCTTCTGGGTTTTCATCGGTTATACGTTGCTGATGGTGTCGGCGGGCCTGACCTTGTGGTCGATGGTTCAATACCTCCGGGCTGCCTGGCCACATCTGAAGACCGATGTTGAAAAGAAATAAAACTTTTTTGAATCAAAGGGTTGACGGCGCTTCTGATTTCTATAGAATGCGCCACACCAAGCGGGAATAGCTCAGTTGGTAGAGCACGACCTTGCCAAGGTCGGGGTCGCGAGTTCGAGTCTCGTTTCCCGCTCCAAGTTTTACAGCGTTTGTTGTCGCGCTACTGACAGCAAATGTTTTTGAGGCCGAGTAGCAAAATGGTTATGCAGCGGATTGCAAATCCGCCTACGCCGGTTCGATTCCGACCTCGGCCTCCACTATAAACAAGCTCCGTAGATCCATGATTTACGGAGCTTTTTTTATTGCATTGTGCTGAAAGATTTAGTCTTTAAAACGGCCTTTGCCAACTTGCTTCATGGGGGAGTGATGTATATATTTCCCCCTCTGCTGTACGGGGAGCAATCTGTCAGGATTGTGAACCGGCATCAGGGCAACGCAGTACCGCGCTACCGCCCGAATGGCGAAACTGGTAGACGCATGGGACTTAAAATCCCCCGCTCGTAAGGGCGTGCCGGTTCGATTCCGGCTTCGGGCACCATGAATATCAAGGGCTTGCATGACATACCTCATGCAAGCCCTTAGTTCTTTTTTCCGCAATCAAAAAATCTTTTCCGCAATTCGTGACCGTCAGTCACTTCGTAGGGGTAACCTTCATCCCCTTCCGCATTCGGATGTACTGTTCTGTCATCCCGACGGTTGTATGTCCTAGCTGGTCCCGAGCTTCTCGGATGCTCCCTGTTGACTCCTCCTTATCCGTCGCCGCTTTTGCTCTTAGGTCGCGCATCTGAAATTCTGCTTTTGGAATTCCGGCTGCTTCCCTGGCGTCATCAAATCGTTTTCTGAGCATGCTGGTCGTCATTGGCTGCCCCGAGTCGATTACTACTAGGCGTGTTGACCTGATTTTGTGTCCGGCCTTTCGTGTCATGATTCGATCGATTACGACTTTGAGCTCACCAATGATCTCGATCCTTCGTTTAGCCCCAGTCTTGCCTTGCTGAACGGAGAGCTTCCCGTCTTTTATGTCTCGCTCATCCATCTTCAATGTGTCTGCGACCCTCTGACCTGTTAGGTAGAACAGATCCAAAGCGTCTCTCAATGGCTGATCGGCATGCTGGTAGGCTCTGGCAAGTACGTCGTCTTCAACATATATATCGCGACCGGTTTCTTTATTGCCTTTCACGCCTGAGCAAGGGTTAGCCAAGGATGTATAGCCATTCTCGCGAGCAAAGTTCCAGATGGAGCTGAGTAATGCCTTCTCCCGATTCGCGGGAATAGGTGCTGTCTTGCCACGATGGCGAAGGTACTGGCTGACATGTTTTGGTTCGATAGCTTCTAGAGGCGCGGGCGGGTCGTTGAAGAACAGAAGAAGGTTTTTCAGTTCGCGCGCGTTGTCCTTTTGGGTGGCGTGGGCTTTTGTGGGAACCACCTCATCCATATAAAGCCCGGCTACGTAAGCAAAGGTAAGTACGGTTTGTGTCAGAGCTTGAGACACACGGCTTTTTTCGAGTTTCGCGTACTCTAGTATGGCTAGGCCGTAATCTGTACCTAGCGGGATTTCCTTGCGTGGTTTCCCGCCAGTGTCATAAAGATAATAGGTGGTGTTGCCGCGTTTTCTCTCGCGCAGCCGAGGAATGCTCCCCGGCTTCGTTGGTCTTCGTCCCATTTATCCCACCAGGCGTGGCTGCCACGTTGGAGTTTCTGTCGCGTTGGTGGTTGCTCCTGTCAGCGCGGACGCAATCACGCAAGGCCAGCCATTGCGCTTGATGGTATGACGAATGCCATTGCGCTTCAGTACCGTAATCTGACCGGCTTTAGTTTTAGCTCCGGTCAACTCGCAGACCTGCTCATGGCTAAGAAATTGAATGTTCATGCTGCCTCCTTGCTAGGAAATACAGAGCGCTTCGAATGCGCTTGCTGCCACGACTGGAACCTGTCCGTTGCCAATGGCCTTAAGTCGGTCCACCCGATGGGCCACCCCATCAGCCACTCGGCCCATTCCGGGTTCAGATGACCACCATCCATTGCCATCACGGCGTGATCCAGGCGATCGTTCGAGCGGTCGGCCCCGGATCGGCGAGTCAGTGCGGCAGGGGAGGATCCCTTTGCCATGCTCGCCACTGGTGTTGGCCATCGTCTGGCGGGTGTCTTCTGCGATGAGCCAGATCCGGTCCCGCTGATGAGGGGCGCCGAGGTCAGCCGCTCCGATAACACCCCATCGCGCGTCATACCCCATTTCGGCAAGGTCACCGAGCACCAAGGCAAGTCCTCGTCCCACAAGCAATGGTGAGTTCTCCAGTTCGACGTAGCGCGGTCGTACCTCATCGGTAATTCGTGCCATCTGCCGCCATAGTCCGGAGCGGGCGCCGGCGATACCCAGGCCGGCGCCTGCAACCGAGATGTCCTGACAAGGAAATCCTCCCGAAACCACGTCAACAAGGCCTCGCCAGGGGCGTCCGTCAAAACTGCACACGTCAGACCAAATCGGGAAAGGCGGGAGCAGTCCATCGGTTTGTCGTTGCGCCAGAATCTGTGCGGCGTAGGCATCACGCTCAACGGCGCAGACGGTGCGCCAGCCGAGGAGGTGTCCGCCGAGTATTCCGCCACCAGCGCCTGCGAAAAGAGCCAACTCATTCACGCAGCCTCCACAGTGACTTGCGCGGCGCTGGAGGGTGGTTGTCCGACTTTGTTGCCCTCAATTTCTGGTTGCAACTGCGCAGCCATCGCAAGCACCTGATCGCGCAGGGACCGGGCATCACGCTCAAGCTTCTTGCCGGTACGAAAGGCGCTGAAGGTCTCAACGGCGATCCGCAGCAGCTCGCCGATATCGACCAGCGTCTGGTGCTCGGCCGGGCCGAAGAGTGGATCTGCTTCAAATCGTTTGCAGGTGTGTGTCAGGCGCTTGTGATCGGCCCGGATGAACTGCAGGGAGGCCTGGAGCTCGCGGATGGTTTTGGCGCTTGCGGCGCGCTGGATGTCTTCACCCTCGCGCAGGCCTGTCTCCAGGCCATCGCTGCGGCCCATGATGTAACCGCCCCAGAGCAGAAGGGTGGCCAGAACTATCAGGGTGACGAGTGCACCGATTTGTATTGGGGTCATCATGTGGTGTGCTCCTGGGATTGTCGTTGGCCGGTGGTGACGGCCGTCAGTGGTGTGGGGGCAACAGGGCGTTGGCCGTCCTGCTGTCGCTGCATGTCTTCATCCGCTTTGTAGGCGCGGATGTCGATCAGCGAGGCGACGTGGCGGATGTGCGCGTACTTCAGCGCCTTGCGGCTGGTGTCCAGCGTGGTGATCGGAAGCTGGATCCGGCCGCTGTTGATCTCCGTCACGAACGACTGCTCGTTGAGGTTGCGAAAGTACTGCTCGCGGACTTTTTCCAGCGGGATCAGGACGTCACCGAAGATTCGATAGAGCAGTTCGACGGTGGCCGATTCGGGCGCCGGATGCAGGCGAAGCGGATTCTGTGCAGCGTTACTCATGGCCTTGTCGAGCCTCCTTGCGTTGTTGTCGTGCCGGGTGGTTCCAGGCGTTCAGGCAGTGACGTCTGGTCAGCTCGCGCAGATGCTCGGGCACTTCGAGGAGCGCGGCGTTGCGCTCCTCGCGTGTGCGCATGGCAATGATCTGGCGGGCGTACTCCCTAGGCCACGTCACGGCGAACTGCCGGGATGGCAGGAAGATTGATGTCCAACTGCTCGGCCAGCCAACGGATACCGGCCTGCTTCACCCGAGTCGACTGGCTGTACTGCATTCCGTGTTTCTCGTCATACCAAGGACTGTCCTTGACCCGCAGGTACGCTTTGTCTCGCTTCGGGTTCGCCGGCAGGTTTCCCTTGAGCAAACCTTTTTCCCGCATGAGAGCGATCAGTTTGGGGCGAGTGAGGCCGAGTTGAGCGGCCGCTTGGGCGAGGGTGCGTTCCATAAACGGTTCCTCAAGCAGCATGCGCAGCAGGAGTGGCCGCTGCAGCAAGGTGGTTGATGGACTCAATGAGCTTTGCGTAGATCTCGGCATCGGGGTCGTACAGGGTGAAGCAGCGCGTATGCGGGCTCTTGTTGCCGATGCTCAAGATGGCGGTGACGCCCCGGCGTGAATGGGTGCGATGCAGCGCCACATGCAGGGGAAGCTCGAAACCCATGTCGAGACTCAGCACACCGCCGGTGTGCACCAGTTCGAATACGCGCTGCTTGTCCAAGACTTCAAAGCGGCCGTATTGACGATCGGCATGCGGGCGATGCACGAGGTCACTGGAGTTGCTCGCGTCGAACGGACCGTTGGCAATCTCTTCGATGAAGTCGGCGAGTTTGAGGTGCATCTTCTTGTCGTTTTGCAGGGTCAGCGTGTGGCGTTCGCTGCCCAGCTCCACGACAAAAGTGCTTTCCACTGTGCCGCGCTCAGCCTTGAGGCGAAACGCCAAGCAATCACGCTTCGGTGCTGTGCGCAGGATGTGGTTGAAGGTCTCGGTCAGGTTGACCTGGGCGTTGAGCAACTGCAGGGTGCGGTTGTCGATCTTGTACTTGATCATGCCGCGTGCCCTCCACCGTTCGGATCGATAGGAGGGGGCTGGCAGGACTTGGCAACAAGCTTGGGTTTGCTGTTATGAATGACGACCAGACAGCCCGTGGCGAGCTGCAGCTGTTCGATCAGGTTGCGATTGCTTACGCATGTCGGATGAACATGCAAGGTGGCGGTGGTGCGCATAGGTATTGCCTCGCTCTGTGGTAAAGAGTGAGGCGAGTAAACAATATGTTTGCTTCTTGGTCAACACGGTTTGTTTGGTTTCTTGAGGTTAGGCTGAACCTAAAGGTCTGCTTACTGACCACCAAAACACGCGTCCGAGGATGACAATCCGTTGTTCGAGAACCTGATCCATTGAGTATTCTTTGTCGGGATACTCTTCACGATTGAAGCATTTTTGCCTGATTGCTCCGCTGGATAACCGCTGTAAGAACCTCACCCTCAAGGAGCCGTTGTGCGTTAGTGCATACAATTCACTATCGACAATTCGTGTAAAAGCTTTGTCAATGCCGAGCACTGCGCCATGAGGAAGAAGGGGTTGATTACTATTCCCAACGTTCAGCATGAACACAGCATTATTCGCGTTGACTCCGCATTCTTTAAGAGTTGCTACGTCAAGCGTGACATGACGTTTGTGAGCGCTATGTATGTCAACCTGGCTCGATTCTATGGGCGCTCCGCTCTGGTCTGTGAGGAAGAACACCAGATCATCTTTTTCAATTGAGTGATCAGAGTTCCATGGAACAATGGAGGTCATTTCATAGGGCTCTCCATCATCCGTGACCCCGTAAACGATCTCGGCATCATCCGTAAACATCGGCAGATCACCGTATTCGAGCCACTCTCTCCTCAGCCCGAGCGCAAGTGCTACTGCGCTTATTTTATTGGCCGGTACCCCTCGTTTTTTCCAGTTCGTAATATTTTGGTCGTTCTCTAACCCGAGTACGCGAGCCAGCTCTGTACCACCTGTGTTGGTCAGCTCCAGCGCTTTCACAAAGCGCTCAGCGTTGTTGGATATCAGCCGTGTTTTCATAAACAGTATGTTACCCCGCTTGCAGTATTCCGATAACAAACGTATTGTTTGTTTCGTGTTTGGTGTGTCGAGGTAAATCTATGAGCTCGTTCAATTCACCCCAAGTGGGGCCTGTACCCGTTTCCGCTCTTGAGAAAGCGATAGGTTGCACTGCTGGCTCTCCTACGGCTTTCGCTCGAATTATCGGAGTTAGTCCTCAGCGACTGTTCAACTGGATGCGCCGAGGTGTCCCCGTTAAGCAAGTGCCGTTGATTGTAAAAGCTTGTCGAGGAGCGTTATCCGCACATGAGCTAAGGCCGGATCTACCAGAAGTCTTTCCCGCTCCGATCAACTCCATCAACAGCCAAAAAAACTAGAAAAAAGGCGACCCAAAGGTCGCCTGTTTTCTCCCGACAGCATCACCACAATGCTATCGGGTCGCGATGTCAGAAGGCGAGCACACCACATGCCGCCGACCTTCATCGCGCTCCCAAGGCTCGGAAGCCTTGGTGTTGCTGCCGTTCTTACCACAGAGCTGGCAGCTGTTGCGCCAGGGGTGAACAACGGATTGTTCGCCCCGGCACGGTGCCGGTCATCCCCTGCAAGGGTTCCCGGCGTTTGGGCCATACCAAGCCACGCGACAAATGTATCACCACTCCCTGTCGCGCGGCACTGGCAACTTTTAGGATTAATGCCATGAGCCGAATCGCTCTCAGTTCTCTGGAACGGGCGCAGCGGGAAATCCTGCCGCTCGATTTAGCGCTGTACCACGCCGCTCGCGATTACCCGGGCGGTGCTGCTGCCATCGCTGCCACGACCGGTCGTAACCCGACCACGCTGCAGCACAAGTTGTCGCCAACCCATCCGAGCCACTCCATCAACATTCAGGAATTCGGCGAGATCCTCGAGCTGACCAAGGATCGCCGCATTCTCGATGCGGTGCATGCGCTGGTCGGTGACACGGTCTGGCAGGAGCTGGCCGACACCTACACCAACGACATGCCCGAGACCCTCACCACCGGCATCGCCGAATACTTTCGCCAGGTCGCCGATCTGGCTGAGACCTGGGCCAAGAGCATCGGTGACGGTGTGGTGACTGATCAGGAACTGGCCGCGATTCGTCTGCAGGTGTTCCGGGGCATTCAAGGGCTGCTCGGGTTGTTCAACCGCGCCACCTATGTCAACCAGACGACGCGAGGTGCTGAGCGTGGCTGACATCGCCGATTTCGCCAATGATCTGGTGCAGGAACGCATCGATCAGGCCATGGCCGCGCGCAGCGCTGCCAAGGCCGAAAGCACTGCTCATTCCTTGCTGTTCTGCGAAGCCTGTGACGATCCGATCCCGGAAGCACGCCGCTTGGCCCAGCCGGGTTGCTCGCAGTGCATCAGCTGCCAATCCCTCTCTGAGCGGGGGATTCAGCATGCTCGATGAGGTACTGGGGCAATTCGCCGATTACGGTCTGGAGCCGGCGCAACCGCTGGTGTTCAGCAAGTTGACCCGCTGCAAGACATCGCAGGACAAGGGCAAGGAAAAGAACGGCTGGTACGTGGTCCACGAGCAGCGCACGGAGAAGGGTGACACGCTGATCTTCGGCGCTTTCGGTGACTGGCGTTCGGGCGAGACGCAGAAGATCAAGGTTAAGGCCGGCCGCATGTCGCCGGAAGAACGCGAAGTGATGCGCGCCCGTCAGGAAGAAGCCAAGCGCCGCGCCGCCGAAATCGCGAATAACGCTGCGCGGCGGGCCGCGAAAAGAGCGCAAGGATTGTTCGAGCGCATGCCGACCACTGGACGTTGCGATTACCTGGACCGCAAACAGATCGTCGGCATCAACGTGCGATACGCGCCACGCACCGGCGCCGTGTTGGTCCCAATGAAGAACGCCCGTGATCAGATCATGGGCCTGCAGGTGATCTTCCCGAACAAACAGGAAGACACCGGCCGCGACAAATCCTACTGGCCTTACGGCATGGCGAAGGAGGGCACCTTTCACCTGCTCGGTCCGCATCCGGTACCGGGCGAACCGGTGCTGGTTTGTGAGGGTTACGCCACCGGCGCGAGCCTGCACATGGCGACGTCGCTCGCGGTGGCCGTTGCCTTCGATGCGGGCAACCTGTTGGCCGTGTGCAAGGTCATGCGCGAGCGCTTTGCCGGCTGCCCGCTGATCATCTGCCGCGATGACGACTGGAAAACCACCAAGCCCAACGGTGATGCGTGGAACCCGGGTGAGGAGAAGGCCAGCAACGCTGCTTTGATCGTCGGTGCCCAGGTCGTTGCGCCGATCTTCTCGGTTGAGCGCCACGACAAGTGGACCGACTTCAACGACCTGCACGTCGCCGAAGGTCTCGATGCGGTTCGCCGACAAGTGCTGGCCGTGGTGCGTCCGCCGGCGGCCGGTGGCTGGAAAGATCAACTGGCCCGCAGCGAGAGCGGGGCCCTGATCGCGCACATGCAGAATGTCGAACTGATCCTCGCTCACGACGAACGCTGGGCCGGGGTGATCAGCTACTGCGCCTTCAGCTCGAAGATCGTCAAGCTGCGTGCAGCGCCCTATGGCGGTGGCACGGGTGAGTGGGCCGACATCGATGACGTGCGCGTGATGAAGTGGCTCGCGCAGCAGTACAACCTGCGCGTGAAGTCTTCGCACGTGATCGAGGCCGTCAGCGTCGTCGCTCATGACCACGCGTTTCACCCGGTGCGCGAGTACCTGAAAAAACTCGAGTGGGATCGCGTGCCGCGCCTGGAGCGTTGGCTGACTGATGTGATGGGGGTGAAGGAAACCGACTACACCTCCAAGGTCGGCAAGCGCTGGCTGATCTCGGCCGTGGCGCGGGTGATGAAGCCCGGTTGCAAGGCTGACTCGGTGATGATCCTCGAAGGTGTACAAGGCGCCGGTAAGTCGACCGCCATGAGCGTGCTTGGCGGTGAGTGGTTCATGGACACGCCGTTTGCCCTCGGCGACAAGGACGGCTTCCAGGCGATTCGCGGCAAGTGGATTGTCGAGCTTGGCGAACTGGACAGCTTCAATAAGGCCGAGAGCACCAAAGCCAAACAGTTCTTCTCCGCGTCCACCGACACCTACCGCGAAAGCTATGGCCGTAGAACACTGGACGTGCCACGCCAGTGTGTCTTCGTCGGCACCACCAACCAGGACGAATACCTCAAGGACGCCACCGGCAACCGCCGTTATTGGCCGGTGGCCTGTACCAAGGTCGACGTCCCGTTGCTGCGTGAGATCCGCGACCAGCTGTGGGCCGAAGCGGTGTTCTGCTTCGAGGCCGGCGACCTCTGGTGGGTAACGCGAGAGGAAGCGCCGATGTTCAGCGAAGAGCAGGACGAACGCTTTGTGGTGGATGAATGGGAAACACCGATCCTGACCTGGCTCGAAGAGTCGCAAATCGGTGAGACCACCACCGGCAGTGAAGTGATGAGTCAAGCACTCAAGCTCGACCCAGGGCATTGGGGCAAGCCCGAGCAAATGCGCGTCGGCGCAATCCTGCACCGGCTCGGCTGGCGACGCTTCCGTCTGGGGGCGTTGAACAAGAGCGGTCAGCGGCCATGGGCGTACAAGAAACCCGAGCACTGGGGCAGGGCATCTGCGCTGCAACGGGACGAGTTCGAGGAGCCATGCTTCGATGATTAAGGCAATCGATATGGCCCTCAAACAATGGGCGCAGGAGCTGCACAGCGAAGAGGTGGCCGCCGGTTACTCGGGCGGCAACATGGTCGCGATGATGATGGAGAGCGGTGGCCAGCTCGTGCGCGGCAGGCGCGGGAGCAGGGTGCCACTGGAAGCCTCCCTGGACATCGAGCGCATCGTCAAAAAGCGCCTCGATCCTGAGCTGATGACGGTGGTGCAGGTACATTACTTCCAGCCTGACGCGCCCTTGGCGGCACGTCTGACGCGCAGTGGTTACACACGCAACGTCTACTACCAACGCTTGCATGACGCCCACATCGTGGTCGAGCACTTCCTCCTGGGGGAAGCGGCTTGATCTTGGGCATCCCTCTGGCTTACGCCGTCCCACCGGCCTGCGTCCGTCCTACTGCTTTTGCAGCAATGGGACGGGCGCAGGCCCCGTCGTTGTTGGGCTGTCCCACCGTCCCACCTTT
Organism: Pseudomonas sp. HS6; assembly: GCF_023375815.1. Lineage (NCBI taxonomy): Bacteria > Pseudomonadati > Pseudomonadota > Gammaproteobacteria > Pseudomonadales > Pseudomonadaceae > Pseudomonas > Pseudomonas sp. HS6. Next base: position 986,557 of record NZ_CP067412.1, read on the forward strand.
TTTGCCTCTCACCCGTGTATGCGTAGCGGGCACAGGTACGCGCGTTCACGCGCACGCGTGCTTTTTAAATTTCTCTCTATACACGAGAAAAGAGAAAGAAAAGTAGGACGGTGGGGCAACGCCCCCATCTGCGGGGCTTTCAGACGTCCCACCTTGTTTTAGAGAAGTGGGACGTATGGGACGCCAGAAAAGCAAAAGACAGCCGGGATAGATATTCACCGACATTCGCCAGCCGTTCACCAGACGTAAGCCACACATTCACCGGATGGCATTAAATCGGTCTTGCTGCCAGCAGAATCGAGCTGTAAAAAGGGGCCATCTTCGATGGGTGCGACCGCAAAGCGCGGCAGGCCACCCACCACCCGACCCGGCCATAGCGCCGGGTCTTTTCGTTTAAGGGGCAGGGCAATGACAAACGAGCAACAGCTGGCAGAGATGCCGATCTGGTTGGTGATTGCCCTGTCATTGGTCGGCGGCGTGTCCGGCGAGATGTGGCGCGCTGACAAGGATGGGGCAAGAGGCTGGGCATTGTTGCGGCGCCTCGCACTTCGGTCCGGCGCCTGCATCGTCTGCGGCGTGTCAGCGATGATGTTGCTGTTTGGCGCGGGCTTGTCGATCTGGACAGCGGGCGCCCTGGGTTGCCTGACCGCGATGGCCGGCGCCGATGTCGCCATCGGCTTGTACGAACGCTGGGTGGCCAAGCGGCTGGACCTAAGCGAGGGCGAGCCGAAGGCATGAGCCGGGCATGCCGGGGAGGGCGCAGATTTCACGGGTCCTCCCCAAGGCCCGCTCCCTACACGGGTTATCGAACTCGCGGATTCCCTCTAGCTGAAACCTGCGCAGGGATGTCCGTCTTTCCCAAGGGATGGGGCAGGGCATGGCAGTCGACCGACCGGACCGAGCAGAAAACCGCCGGGGACCCTGGGGACTTCCAAAGGACACGGGGTCGGAAACCCGCGGGATCTTGTTAGTGGGAGGCCCGCCAGCTTACTGAAATTTCAATCCACTGAAATCTTGAAAGGATTCATTGAAAAGCCGTTGAAAGGAGGGCTTATGAGCACAGCTACGTACCTGTCAAAGAGCGCCTTCGCTGCGCACATCGGCCGATCGCCGAGCTACATCACCTGGCTGAAAGAGAATGGCCGGTTGGTGCTGTCGCCCAATGGCAAGCAGGTCGATGTGCTGGCCACTGAAGCGCTGATCCGCGATACCGCCGACCCGAGCAAGGCTGCCGTTGCTGCTCGCCACCAACAGGAGCGGCTTCAGCGTGATGTGTACAGTCACGTCGCAGCCCAATCCGAGCCGACTAACATGGCTGCGCCGCCGCCCGCTGATCCTGCGCAAGGGCAGACTCCGGACTTTCAGAAAGCGCGTGCACATCGCGAGCACTACTTGGCGCGGATGGCTGAGATGGAGTTTCGCAAGGCGCAGGGCGAACTGGTGGAAATCAGCTTTGTGCAGAAAGCTGCTTTTGAGACGGCACGTGCGCTCAATCATTCTTTGATGAGCCTGTCGCCGCAGTTAGCGCCGCAACTCGCCGCCATGTCGGATCCTTGGGAAGTGGAGCGGCAACTAACTACTGCGTTGCGCCAGCGACTCAACGAGGCGGCTCAAGTCTCCACTGACGACTATGGGCTTGCGCTGCCGGAGTGCTGAGAAATATGCACCGGGCTTCGGCAACTAAGCATCGCTCTACGATGAGGAGGCCACAGACTCAATGGAGTGTTTTGCTTGGGCGACGCTGAGTCCACTCGGCAGGCTCGCACCATTCTTGGCTGCAAGGATCTCGGCCATCACGCTTACGGCGATTTCCGCAGGCGTCTTGCTACCGATGTAGAGGCCGATCGGTCCGTGCAGTCGCTCAAGCGACGCTTCGGTCTCACCAAAATGTTCGATCAGGCGTTCGCGGCGCAGCTGGCTGTTGCGTCGAGAGCCTATGGCGCCGATGTAAAACGCCGGGCTGTGGAGTGCTTCGAGCAGGGCCAGATCGTCAAGTTTGGGGTCATGACTCAAGGCGACAATGCTGGTGCGTAGATCGACCGCGAAGTCGCGGACCACGTCGTCCGGCATGCCGACAATCCGCTCCACGCCTTCCACCGCCCAGGTCTCGATGTACTCGGGACGCGGATCGCACACCGCCACCTTGAAACCGTTGAACAGCGCCATGGTGGCCAGATACTCAGCCAGCGCGCCGGCACCGATCATCAGCATCCGGTAGCCCGGTCCCAAGGTGTTCAGCATCTGCGTGCCATCGAAGCTGAATTGTTCCGGCGTCGCGGTTGGTTCGAGCATGACCTTACCGGACTCCAACTTCAGGCGACGACGGACCAGTTGCCTGGCGTCCAGTTGTACTAGCAACGAGTCGAGTGACTGCCACGCCGGGTTGAACTCCAGAATCAGTTCAAGCGTGCCACCGCAGGGCAGGCCGAAGCGATGCGCCTCATCGGCGCTGACACCATAGCGCACCACTTGCGGCGCGCTGTCGCTAAAAGCGCTGCCGCCATGGGCCGTGGTATAGCGATGGATCAAATCGTCTTCGATGCAGCCACCGGACACGCTGCCCACCACGCGACCATCATCACGCAAAGCCATCATCGAACCCGTTGGCCGTGGTGATGAACCCCAGGTGCGCGCCACCGTGGCGAGCAACACACGCTCGCCGGCGGCAAGCCAGTCCCGCGCTGTGCGCAGAACCAGCAAGTCGATGCTCTCCATCAGGTTTTCCTCTAACGCATCTGCAGAATGATCGGGCTGCTACTGGCCGGATCGGTGTGCTCACGCAGTTTGCCAACCGTCTGTGCATCAACAGCACCGCCCTGATTGCCCCAGGTGCTGCGCATGAAGGTCAGTACTTCGGCGATCTTCTGATCCGACAGCTGCTCACGGAAGGCCGGCATGCGATAGGCATCCGGCACGCCGGCCGCCACCACACGTTGCGCGCCATTGAGGGTGATGTTGATCGCCGAGGCGCTTTCCTTGGCCAGTGCAGAAGTCGCGCCGGCCAGCGGCGGCATCCATTGCGATTGACCCTTGCCGTCCAGACCGTGGCAAGACGCACAGCGTGTCACGTAGGTATGAGCACCGGGCGAGTCCAGACGTTGCGCTGCCGAAACCGCTTGGTACTGCCACGGCGCGCCATCTCGTTCGCGATCCGCGGGAAGCGACTTCAGATAGTGGGCAATCGCGGTCAGATCGTCATCGCTCATGAACTGCGTGGAGTTGTTGAACGCCTCGGTCATCGAGCCGTAGACCACCGCGTGCTGGTTGCGACCGGTCTTGAGGAACTGCACGATCTCTTGCTCGCTCCAACGGCCCAGCCCGGTGTTGTGATCATCACGCAGGCTCGGTGCGTACCAGCCATCGAGCAGGGCGCCGGCGAGGTATGGCTTGCCGGACTCCTCCAGTGCCTTCTCGTTGAACGCCAGGCTGCGCGGCGTGTGGCAACTGCCACAGTGCCCGGCGCCCTGCACGAGATAAGCGCCGCGGTTCCATCGCTCATCCTGCGACGGTTTTGTCACGTAAGGCTCGGTGTCGACAAACACGCCGTTCCACAGTGCAATCGGCCAACGCAAGTTCAGCGGAAACGGAATCGAACTCGGGATGTTCGCCTGTTTGACCGGCGCCACGCCTTTCATGAAGAACGCGTATAGCGCACGCACGTCATCGTCACTGAGCTTGGCATAGGACGGGTAGGGCATCGCCGGGTATAACCGGCGACTGTCGGGAGCTACGCCGTGGCGCACGGCACGGTCGAAGTCCGCCAAGCTGTAGTGGCCGATGCCGGTTTCCGTGTCCGGGGTGATATTGGTCGCATGGATCGCGCCCAGCGGTGTGGCCATTTCCAGCCCACCGGCGAACGGCGCGCCATCCGGCACGCTGTGACAGGCCACGCAATCACTCAACCTGGCGACGTATTCGCCCCGAGCAACCAATGCCGGGTCGATGTCGGCCACGGCGATCTGGTGGTTTTCCAGGCGCGAGACGGGCTCGCGGGTGACATACCAGGCCAGCAGGCCTGCCGCGACCAGACACGGCACGGCCAGCCAGCCAGCGGTTCTTGCGAATCGGCTGTTATTCATGAATGCTCCGGCGCTGATCAGGTGAAGGTGTGTCGGCTCAGGGGCAGGCTGCGCACCCGCTGACCGGTTAGCGCTGCCACCGCGTTAGCGACAGCGGGCGCGACCGCAGGCAATGGCGGTTCACCGATGCCACCCATTTTTTCCCCGCTCTCGACCACACGCACATGAACCCGTGCCATCCGCGCAGGCGGCAGGATCGGATACAAGTCGTAGTTGCGCGCCCGGGGTTTGCCATCCACCCACACGGCTTCCTCCACCAGCGTTTGCGACAGTCCCAACGCCACGGCGCCATTGACCTGCGCCTCGACAATCGCCGGGTTGACGATGCTGCCTGGGTCAATCGCCTGCCAGATGTCGTGCACCTTGACCTGACCGTTTTCGATGGACACCTCGGCGATTACCGCCGTCTCTGTACCGAACGGCGAAGCCATGGCCACGCCGCGTGCACGTTTGCTGCCATCCTCGGCGGTAAACGGCCCGCGCTTCCAGCCGCCCGACAATTCACCCACTGCTTGCAACAACGTGGTCAGCCGTTTGTTCTCACGCAGCAAATGCAGGCGCAGGTCGAACGGGTCTTTGCCGCCCTTGTCGGCCAGCTCATCAAGGAACGATTCATAGAAGAAGTCGTTGAGGGAATTACCCACCGAACGCCAGTAACCGAGCATGGCCGGGCCTTTGACGTAGATCTGTGCGATGCGTTTGTTGGGGATCGCGTAGGACTTGCCCGACAAGCCTTCAAGCGCCGTTGGATCGAGCTTTTCACCCTGTTTGCCCGCAAGGGCTTCGGTCGGGCCTTCGGTGGCACTGATCGCTTCGATTGCCAGCGGCCAGCCGTCGTTGTCCAGTGCCGCCCGGAAATTCACCGCGGCAACCGGGCGGAGCACATCACGCAGGAACTCTTCTTCGCGACTCCAGATCAGTTTGACCGGACGGCCAACCGCTTTCGCCAGCGTGATCGCCTGAGGGTAGGGACTGGCCGAGTCGTAGAGAAAATGCCGGCCGAAGAACCCTCCCAGCAGCGGTGAGTGCAAGGTGATGCGCGAAAGATCGAGGCCCGTGCGTTTGGCGATGTCGGCACGGAACATGTCCGGCGCCTGATTCGGCAGCCAGACATCCAGCGAACCGTCCGGGTTGAATCGGGCCAGTGCCGAAGGCGGCTCCAGCTGGCCGTGGTTCAGGTACTGGTTGTGGTAGGTGGCGTCGATCCGGGTCTTGGTCTCCTTGAGAATCGCCGCCACGTCGCCTTCGTTTTCATCATCTTTGGCCGGGCTTTTATCTTCAGCGAGGCGCTTGAACCAGGCATCGCTGGAAAAGTCGGCGGGCATCGGCCGCACTTTGCTCTCGGCCGTTGGCTCTTGCCAGTCGACCTGAATCGCCTCGACCGCACGTTTGGCGTGCCACCAGCGCTCGGCGACCACCGCCACAGCACCCGGCAGACGATGCACGGAATGCACGCCTTTCATCGCCTTGACCTGATCTTCGTTGCGCAGATTGCCCACGGTCATTCCCAGGCGCGGCGCATGTTGAACAGCAGCATGGAGCATGTCGTCGACTTTCAGATCGATGCTGTAGAGCGCCTTGCCGGTGGACTTGTCGTAGGCATCGAGGCGCTTCACCGGTTTGCCGATCCAGCGGAACTGGCTCGGATCGCGCAGCTTCACGGAAGCCGGATCAGGAACCGGCAGATCCATCGCACGCTCGGCCAGTTCACCGTAGGCCAGCGAGCGGCCCGACTTGGCGTGCACGACTTTGCCAGGCTCGGTGGTCAATTCACTTACTGGCACGCCCAGTTGCTGCGCGCCCGCCTGCAACAACATGGCGCGGGCGAGGGCGCCGAGGCGGCGCATCACCGGGTAACTCATGCGCACCGACATGCTACCGCCGGTGATGCGCATGCCGTTTTCCAACACCACATAAGGTTCGCCGGGCGGCGCGGCTTCGACCAGGAAAGATGCCGGGTCGGCATCCAGTTCCTCACCGACAATCTGCGCCATCGCCGTGAACGTGCCTTGTCCGCCCTCCATAAACGGGCAGAGCAGACGCACGCGGTTGTCCGGGCGGATTTCGAGAAACGCCGGCACTTGCGTGCCGCGCTCGGCCGTCGTCGCAACGGCAGCCTGCACGCGCGTCGCACCGAGTGGCAGACCGAAGCCGAGGACCAGCGCGCCGACGGCGGTACCGGTCAGGAAACGTCTGCGCGAAACATTGATCGGTTCGTGCAGATCCAGTACTGAGGCTTGCTGTGAAGGTTCGATGCGAACGTTCATCACGCGTCTCCCTTGCCGGCCAGCTCATGCACGGCGGCATGAATGGCGTTGTACGTTCCGCAGCGGCACAGATTGACCATCGCCGCCTCGATTTGCGCATCACTGGGCTTGGGGTTTTGCTTGAGCAGCGCGGTAGCGGCCATCACCTGCCCGGACTGGCAATAGCCGCACTGAGCGACCTGCAAATCGACCCAGGTCGAGACCACTCGTTTGCCCACTTCATCGCTTTCAATGGCCTCGATTGTGGTGACCTCGCGGCCAACCACGCCGGCCACCGGCGTGACGCACGAGCGCACCACATTGCCATCCACCAACACCGAGCAAGCGCCGCATTGCGCCAATCCACAGCCGTACTTGGTACCGGTCATACCCAGATCATCGCGGATCACCCACAGCAAGGGCGTATCGGCGTCGGCATCGACCTGGTAGGTCTTCTGGTTGATTCGTAGTTCCATGATTCACCCGCTGATCATCGGTTGACGTGCATTGTTATGAGCGATGACACGCGGCGAGGCGCATCACCGGTGAAGCTGGTTGTTTGTTCAGTTCGTGACTGTCCCGAGCGCTTCTGCTTCAAATGGCTCCCCGCGCAAAAGGGCGATGTCACGACTCGGCGCGGTGCCGAACAGCCGGCCATATTCGCGGCTGAACTGCGAAGGGCTTTCATAGCCGACCGCAAACGCTGCGCGCGAGACGTCGAGGCGCTCGACCAGCATCAATCGCCGGGCCTCGTTCAACCGCAGCCATTTCTGGTACTGCAGCGGGCTCATGCCGGTGAGCTGACGGAAATGGTGGTGAAAGGTCGGCGCGCTCATCTGCACCCGCGCGGCAAGATCGTCGATGCGCAGGGCATCGCTGTAGTTGACCTTGAGCCAGTCAATCGCCTTGGCAATGCGATAACCCTGACCATCGACGGCAGTGATCTGCCGCAGCCGTGCGCCTTGGTCGGTGTGGAGCAGCCGATAGTGGATCTCTCGCAGAATCAGCGGCGCCAGGACCGGGATCGCCTCGGGTTCATCGAGCAATGCCAGCAGGCGATCGAGTGCGCCCTCCAGGGCTGACGAAAGGCTGCCAATCGCGGCGCCCGTGCCCGTTGATGGTTGCCGCTTGGCCGGCAAGCCGCTCTTGGTGATGACCTCGGCGAGCATGCTTACATTCAGTTTCAGCACCAGGCCGACACAGGGCTGTTCGGGACTGGCGAGCATCACTTCGGAGTTGGCGGGCAGATCCAGCGACGTGACCAGAAACCGCGATGGGTCATAGCTGTAGCCCTCACCGCCGACCCACAAGCGCTTTTCGCCGCGCCCCACAAGAATCAAGCTGGGTTCGATCATGCACACGGCGGGGGGCGCTGGTTGGTCGCGACGAAACAGCGACAGCCCGGGTATGGCCGTGGCGAAGTCGCCCGGCGCGCTCACGCGCGGGTCAATGTGCAACGTCAAAGGCGATGCCTGGTGCAGGTCGGTATCGATCATGTCGGGTCACTCCTGTTGATCGAACTCTAATCCGCGTACGAGACGTTTCCTATCCATCACCCTGCATCGCCAGAGGATCAGGCAAGCATTCAAGAGGAATGCACTAGGGAAGCGCCGGATCGACCGGGAGAATGTGTCTATCTGTTACAGGGGCAGTGTTCGAATTGGAGACAAACTGCTGATCCTGCGCATCACACCCACACGTTTTTCGAACCACAGGTAGTTCCCATGACCTTTCCTTCTACAGAAAAACGCGGCTGGAGCGCCGTGCTGGCCATGTCATTGGCCGCATTCGCCCTGGTCGCTTCAGAGTTCATGCCGGTCAGCCTGCTGACGCCAATTGCGGCAGACCTGCAAATCACCGAAGGCCAGGCCGGGCAGGGGATTTCCGTGTCCGGTGCCTTTGCATTGATCACCAGCCTGTTGATTGCGTCGGTCGCCGCTCGCATCGAACGCAAGAAGCTGCTGCTGGGCCTTACCTTGCTGATGATCGTCTCCGGTACGGTCGTCGCGCTCGCGCCGGGCTACCCGTCATTCATGTTTGGACGTGCGCTGATCGGGATTGCGATCGGCGGTTTCTGGTCACTGTCGGCGGCGACTGCAATGCGCTTGGTGCAGCCTGATCAGGTCTCCCGGGCGCTGGCCATCGTCAATGGCGGTAACGCGCTGGCGACGGTCATCGCCGCTCCAGCGGGCAGCTTCCTTGGCTCTCTGATCGGCTGGCGCGGTGCATTCTTCTGCGTGGTTCCGGTCGCGGTGATGGCAGCAGTGTGGCTGCTGATAAGCCTTCCGTCCTTCAAGGCCGAGCGCCAGTCAGGCAGCGGCAACGTTCTGCGGTTGATGAAGCAGCTACCAGTCGCTTTGGGAATGGTCGCTGTCAGCGTATTTTTCATGGGCCAGTTCATGCTGTTCACCTACCTGCGGCCATTTCTTGAGGCCGTGACCGGCGTCAGTGTCTCAACCTTGTCATTCATGCTGCTGGGGCTGGGACTGGCAGGGTTTATTGGCACCTTTCTGATCGAAAGGTTTATGGCGCGAGGCCTCTACCGCACGTTGATCGTCATCCCGCTGATCATGGCAACCATCGCGCTGGCACTAGTGAGCTTCGGCAAATCACCGGTGCTGACCGCCGTGTTGCTCGGACTGTGGGGCCTGGTTGCAACGGCCGCGCCGGTCGGCTGGTGGACATGGCTGGCGCAAACGCTTCCGGATGATGCAGAGGCTGGAGGCGGCTTGCTCGTGGCTATTGTCCAATTGGCGATCGCCGCAGGCGCAATCATTGGAGGTCTGGCCTTTGATCTGAGCGGTTATAAAGCCACATTCGAGCTTAGTGCCGCTGTATTGGTCGCCGCGTCTGTGCTTGCCTGGCTGGCCGGGCGCAATGCTATGGAAGTTTATCTTGTCGAGTCGAACGCGACAGCCTGACGAGATCAGAGGTCTCTCAACGGATAGGTTACGGGCATGAAAAGAAGTGGCGATCAATCAACCGCGTGGCTGATCCTCTCGTCGATTTTAATCTGTGCATCGGTGAGTCATGTAGCCATGGCCAAAAGCTCATCGCTGCACCAAAGCCCTGATCAAATGGCTCCGGGCAAAGTGACGCCTGTCATGCAAGACAACTCAGTGATGCTGACCAAGGTCAAACTAAAATTTGCAGGTCAAGAGGCAGTGTTGGAACTCAATGACAGCCAAGCTTCCCGCGATCTTGTGTCCATGCTGCCGCTCACGATGAAGTTCAGTGACTACAACAATGTCGAAAAGATCGCTTATCCACCCCGGAAGCTCTCAACCGAGGCGGCATCCTTTGGACTAAAGCCTTCCGTGGGAGATTTCGCGCTGTATGCGCCTTGGGGCAATCTGGTGGTTTACTACCGAAGCTTTCAGAGCTCCGGTGATCTGGTTCACCTTGGGCGTTTTATATCAGGCATTGAGCAGCTTGCAGCGATGGATGGGGAGTTCAGTGTCCGTTTAGAGGTGAGCGAGTAATTTGAGTATTGAGGGCTCGGCGCATTTTTCGGTGATTGGGAAAGTTGGAACGACCGATGCTCGACTCTCAACCATGCAACCCGTTTCGCCCTATGGCTCAAGCATCAAACTGCGCCACACGATAACGGACGGTTCAACCCGCGCAACATCCGGTTGAAGCGTCTGCTGTTCCAGCGCCTCTGGCGAAATCACTTCGGATGATGACCGCTTAATCAGTAAAAGCTGTGCAACTTCTACGGTCTGTTCATGAGTAGGCAGCGCGGTCATTTGATCGAAACAACGACCTTGCCCTTGGCTCGTCCCTGCTCAACGTACTTCAATGCCTCTGCCGTTGATTCAAAGGTGAAGGAACGGTCAACCACAGGTTTGATGATTCCGTCCTCAACGAGCGCGGTGATGTCTTGCAGTTGAGCGCCATTGGCCTGCATGAACACGAACGCATAGCTGACATCCTGCTTGCGCGCTTTGCGACGAATGCCAAGGCTCAGCAGGCGCATGACTTGCTGCAATGGCCAGGACAACCGTTGCTCCTGCGCGAACTGCACAGTGGGTGGGCCCGAGATGGAAATGAGTTGGCCACCGGGCTTGAGTATCTTGAGCGACTTCTCCAGCACGTCGGCGCCGAGGCTGTTCAGCACCATGTCGTAGTCATGCAGGACACTTTCGAAGTTCTGATGTGTGTAGTCGATCACCAGATCGGCCCCCAGCGCCTTGACCCATTCGATATTGGCGGTGCTAGTTGTTGTGGCGACAAACGCACCGAGGTGTTTGGCAAGCTGAATAGCAATGGTGCCGACGCCGCCGGAACCCGCGTGAATCAGCACTTTCTGGCCCTTATGCAGTCGAGCGGTTTCAACCAGTACTTGCCAGGCGGTCAGTGCAACCAAAGGGAGGGACGCCGCTTGGGCCATGTTGGTATTGGCAGGTTTCACGGCGACCGCGTTTTCATTCACGGCGATCAATTGGGCGAACGTCCCGATCCGCGCTTCGGGCGGGCGAGCGTATACCTCGTCTCCCGGTTTGAAGCGTGTCACCTTCGAGCCGACTTGAACCACGACACCCGCCAGGTCATTGCCCAGTATCAATGGAAATGAGTAGGGCAGGATCAGTTTGAAGTCGCCTTTGCTGATCTTCGAATCCAGCACGTTGACACTGCTGGCATGTACCTCGATCAAGACATCGTGGGCACCGACTGCGGGGGCGGGCGCTTCGCCAATGCGCCCGGGGTTCTTGCCATAACGATCAATCAGAAATGCTTTCATCGTGGTGCGGCTCTTGATGGTTGTAAGGAGGCTAGCCGGTGCATTGCGGTGTTGCTACGTGACGTGGTCAGGCATCGAGGAACGCCTGCGCCTTGGCCACAAAGTCAGCGTGATGCTGGAAAATGCCGCCGTGCCCGGCATCTTCATAAATCACCAACTGTGCGTTGGGGATAAGCCTGGCCAGCTCAAACGAGTTAACGCTGGGCACCATGATGTCGTTGTCGCCGTTGACGATCAGCGTTGGCGTCCGCAAACGTCCGAGCTCTTGCCGCGGTTGTTTGCCCCACGCGGTGATGGCTTTCAATTGCCGCAGGAAAGCGTGGGGTGTCGGGCCCTTGTCGCGATTTTTCTTACGTGCGTTGAGGCGTCGTAAATACTGCGATGCGGACCGTCGTCCATTGGCCGTCGAAGTGAAGAAAAGGTAGAACTTGGGATCGCGCAGGGTCAGCAAGCCTTTGAGGATCAATGGCCACGACACCGTGCCGACCTTGTCGATACCGGTGCCGCCGGCCGGTCCAGTACCGGTCAAAATCAAGCGGCGCACCAAATCAGGCGCCTTCAGGGCGATGTCCTGAGCGACGAAGCCGCCGAGGGAAAAACCGAGCAGATCAACGGTTTCCAGTCCCAGCGCCTGGATCAGTTGGATGGCATCGTCGGCCATTTCACCCACCGTCAGTGGCGCGGTTCCAGCAGAGTTGCCAATGCCGCGATAGTCGGTGGTGATGACGCGTCTGGTTTGCGCCAAGCCATCGATAATCGCGGGGTCGAAGTTGTCCAGCACTGCGCCCCAATGGTTGAACAGTACGAGGGGCACACCGGTTGCGGGCCCGGTGTCGCGGTAGGCGAAGGGAATGCCGTTGACCGTGATCGACTGGTTCGCCGCGTCGATGAATGACGCCGGCGAACCCGAACGGGAATGTGTCTGCATTGAATTCATTGTTACTCCGGACAGCGGGATGGATTCGATACAGTGCTATGCGTCTGCATCGAATCCGGCGCGAATGCTCGCTACCAAAAAATCACTGTGGAGTCTGGTAGCGCTGGGCAACCGCAGACTGGCGGATTTGCTCCAGCAGGCTCTGACGTGCGCCCTGCAGGTCATCCCAGCGCTCAGCTTCTTGCAGCGGCGGGATGGTCACAGGTTCGCGACGATCGAAACCGACCAGTGCCGCATCTACCAGATCGTCCACTTCCATGATTTCGTTCAAGGTGTTGATGTCGATGCCGGAGCGATCCCAGATCTCCGTGCGGGTGGCGGCGGGCAATACGGCCTGCACGTAGACGCCCTGAGGCGAAAGTTCCAGGCTCAGTCCCTGGGACAGGAACAGCACGAAGGCCTTGGTCGCACCGTAGACTGTCATGCCGAACTCCGGCGCCAGGCCTACCACCGAACCGATGTTGATGATTGCGCCTTCACCGGCCTTGGCCAGGCGTGGCGCGATGGCGCTGGCGAGCCGCACCAGCGCCGTGGTGTTGAGGGCGACCAGTTGCGCGATGCTGTCGGTGCTTTGGTCGATGAAGTTGCCGGACAGTGCGGCCCCGGCGTTATTGACGAGGATGCCGATGCGGGCGTCGTCGCGCAGGCGGCTTTCAACGGTGGTCAGATCGCCGAGTTGGGTCAGGTCCGCCTGAATCACATCGACGGCGACGTCGTGCTCGCTGCGCAGGCGCGCTGCAAGTGCGTCCAGGCGAGCCTGATCGCGGGCGACCAGTACCAGATCGTGACCGCGTTGCGCGAAACGCGCGGCGTAGACAGCGCCAATGCCGGTGGAGGCGCCAGTGATCAGAACAGTAGGGCGAGTGCTCATGGGAATCTCTCTTTCATGATGTGAGAAACAGAAGGCGCGTTCACTGATTACTCAGCTTGCGTTAGCGCTCGATTCAGCCAGCGTCGGGTAGTCGATGTAGCCCGCCGCGCCGCCGCCATAGAGGGTGGCGGGATTGAACGCGGACAACGGCGCGCCAAGCTTGAGGCGCTCCACCAGATCCGGGTTGCCAATGAAGGGACGACCGAAGGCGATCAGATCGGCCTGGTCTTCGGCGAGCCTCGCAGTCGCCAGGTCCAGGTCATAGCCGTTGTTGGCGATGTAGGTGTTTTTGAAACGCTGGCGCAGGGCATCGAAATCGAATGGCGCCACGTCGCGCGGGCCGCCGGTCGCGCCTTCAACTACGTGCAGATAAACCACACCGAGGGCGTCGAGTTGCTCGACGACGTAATCGAATTGCGCCTGCGGATCGCTGCTGGAAACGCCATTGGCTGGCGACACCGGAGACAAGCGCACACCGGTGCGATCTGCGCCAATTTCATCGATGACGGCCGCCGTCACTTCGAGCAACAGACGCGCACGATTTTCAATCGAACCGCCGTAAGCATCGGTACGCAGATTGGCACTGTCCTTGAGGAACTGATCCAGCAAGTAGCCGTTTGCACCGTGAATCTCTACGCCATCGAAGCCGGCGGCGACAGCGTTGGCCGCAGCCTGGCGAAAATCGGTGACGATCCCCGGCAGTTCGCTGATGTCCAGCGCGCGGGGCTCGGAGACGTCTTCAAAGCGGTTATTGACGAACACTTTGGTCGCGGCACGCAACGCGGAAGGGGCCACCGGTGCGGCGCCATTTGCTTGCAGATCAACGTGTGAGACGCGGCCGACATGCCATATCTGCAGAAAGATTTTTCCACCCTTGGCGTGGACGGCATCGGTGACTGTGCGCCAGCCATGGATCTGCGCCTGTGTGTAGATCCCGGGGGTGTCCTGATAACCCTGGCCCTGTCGAGAAATCTGTGTAGCTTCGCTGATCAGCAAGCCGGCGCTGGCGCGTTGGCTGTAATAGGCGGCCGCGAACTCACTGGGAACAAAGCCCTGTCCTGCGCGGTTGCGTGTCAGCGGTGCGAGAACGACGCGGTTCGACAGCGCGAGGCTACCAAGGGTGTAAGGGGTGAACAGGTTCTGGTTGGTCATCTGGAGTTTCTTCCGTGCCCGTTGATGGAGATCGGTGGTGCGTTCAATTAGGATGATGATCGAAATCTAAACTGTCAATGGTTTTGATTATGACCGACATCTATGTATGATTGGGCGCATGATCTCCCGGTAAACACGAGGTATTGCACGTGAGAGTGACCAAGGCCAAGGCGCAGGCCAATCGAGAGCACATCGTTGAAACGGCCTCCGAGCTGTTCCGTGAGCGCGGCTTTGACGGCGTCGGTGTGGCGGATCTCATGGCGGCTGCCGGGTTCACCCATGGTGGCTTCTACAAGCATTTCGGTTCGAAGGCCGACCTGATGGCCGAAGCCTCTGCCTGCAGTCTTGGCAAATCGTTGACAGGTGCCCAGGCGCTTGATGTTCCCGGTTTCATCAACGTCTATGTGAACAGAGAACATCGCGACGGACGCGGCAGCGGTTGCACTATGGCCGCGTTGTGTGGCGACGCGGCGCGTCAGACGGACGATGTGAAAGCGACGTTTGCCGAAGGCATTGAACACACCCTGCAAACCCTCGGGGAAAAATATCCGACAGGGCCGGATGCCGCGGAGGGTGAGGGCAGAAAGAAAATGATCTACCTACTGTCGCGGGCCGTCGGCGCGATTATTTTGTCGCGCGCTTGCCCGGATGACTCCGCACTTGCTGATGAAATCCTTGAGGTGTGCCGGGCAGAAATGCTTGCTTCATTGCCGGTCGATGACGTGGAGCCGGTGTAGAGAGGGCGCTCATTCAAAGCGTAGTTTCAGTGAAGTGCGATGTTGATGCTGGTAACAGAAAGTCAATTTGATTCCAAAACTATGGATCACGAATGACGGCTTTTGGCTGGTTGCGATCGTTCGGGAGCGGCTGGTTTCGGCCAGAAGCAGCCATTCATGAACGATGACGGCTCACGTCTAGGTAATCTTAATTTTCCGCTACTGGCGCAAGCGTGAGCAGCGGCCACATCTTCATCCATTTTTTGGACTTGAAGCGGTCTTGAAAGATCGCTTTTTTTTCTGTGGCAAATCTGCCCGCTGGCCTGACAACCAACCCCAAAAGGTCATCAACTCCCAGCGGAGCAGCGATCTCGCATAAGCCTCCGCCTTGCAGTCTTGCAGCTACCGCCGTTGCGGTTTCAGGCCAGTAGCGCATTGCGTCGATACTACAAAGGTACGGTTCGTCACCGTTCTGTATATGCATTCGCGATTGGTTCTTTACAGACCAATTTGCGGACGGTTCTAAACCCTTAAGGATAGCCTCCAACGCTTCATCTTCCTCGGGGGTGTAGCATTCGGCATCGAACCAGATGACATCAATGTCTGTTGAAAATGGAGACGAAACGCGCCCGTGCAAATGATCCCAAACCGCGTTCCGTACGAAACCCGCTCCTATCCAACAATCTGGCAATTTAAGCGAGTGAACAATTTTAAGTACTCGCCTACGAATGGGGTCATCTGAAATAATTGATTGGATTTTTGAAATATTGTCCATTCAAAACTCACGTTGGCCAACGTTAAAAAGTCAGTATGCCGTCGTTGCGGTGCCGTGGTACAAAACATTTAAGTAACTGCCGGTTTTGGGGCGGATGCGGGCGATGGCTAATGTCAGCTCCGGGTCGGATGCAGTCCTTCCGGACAGGCAGCAATCGGCCAGAAGCCGCCGCTCAATGACATCTATCAACCCAGGGTGATTTAGTTGACGGTGATGTGACGCTCATCCAAAACGCCCCAAACCTTCGGGCCTACACACTGCGTCTGATTGAATCAAGCTAGACCGCGCGTTGTGGGCTCAGATTTTTCTTGAACATTTCGATTTGGCTGCGTACCGCGCTTGGGACATCGCCCACACTTTTAACTACTGATTTGAGCTCAGTCGGAGTTACGTCAAATCTTTTGGCCCAAAACTTGAGCTCGAACATGTCACCAACGTTGATTCTGATCTCGTCAATACCACCCGGGATGTTTTGCTGCTGCATAGATTCGTCCGTGATCTGCTCGTTTTTTAACAGGATAGCCGAAACAAAGTAAATTTCGACGTCTTTGGAAATTATTCCCAAATGTGCTCTTGGTATTATCACACACGATTCGTGCCCATTTACCTCCAGCGGGCGCCAGGCGATGTCTAGGTGAAGACCAGATATTAGAGGGAGCAGTCGATCACAAACGTCTACTTTTGGCTGGAAGCGGGCGTCCGTGCTCGAATGCTTTCGACCATTAACTGTTACGCGAATCAGCCTTATGAGCATAGAGGGTATGTGATACGCGATAAAAACCCGCCAAGCGAGACGGGTTATAGATACCCTGTCGGTAAGTCCTCGCCGGCAAACGTCTGCTTTGGCCGGTAGCGGTGCGTGCGAACGTCCGCTATTGACCGAAAGCGGTCGGCGGCAATCGGCCAGAAGCTGCCGCTCACTGGCGCCTATCAAACCAGGCTCTATTCAAAGCAACTAAAAATTATTTCCATAAGCGTGCATCCAGTTTGGAGTCTCCTCCGTAAATCCGTCACCCCTCATACGAGGGGTTGAATAATCCAGGAGACGAATCATGCACACGCTCATCAAAAGCTTTGCGATTGCCTGTTTTACCCTTCTATGCATCAACACCGGACTTAGCTTTGCTGCGGATACAGTGATGGTTGGCGGCGCTGCCATGTATCCAAATAAGACCATCGTAGAGAACGCAGTAAACTCTAAAGACCATACGACGCTTGTTGCAGCGGTCAAAGCCGCCGGTCTGGTCGACACACTCAACAGCAAAGGACCGTTTACCGTCTTTGCCCCAACCAACGAAGCATTCGCCAAGTTACCCGCTGGAACAGTCGACACGCTGGTCAAACCGGAGCACAAAGCCGATCTGACCAAAATCCTCACTTACCATGTGGTGCCCGGTACTCATACTGCCAAGCAATTGATGGATGACGCCAAAATGCATGGTGGCAAGGTCATGCTGACGACCGTTCAAGGTGAGGCCCTGACGGTCTGGTTGCACGATGGCAAATTGTGGGTGGAGGATGCAAAAGGCGGTAAAGCAGCCATTACCATCGCGGACGTCATGCAGGCTAATGGTGTTATACACGTCGTCGATACGGTTCTGATGCCGAAGTAGATGATGTGAACTCGCGGCCCATAGAGAGCAGTTTCGTTTTCTGGTGAAGGACACTGGTCTTGCTCAGCTATCCTACGGTGAGCAGGATCAGGAGTCTTCGGGGGGAAGGTTATGCGGGTTATTTCAACTGCCGGAATCGTCTACAACACCCAGATACTGTGTATCTTCTGCGCACTGGGTTTGATGATCATGTGGGGGCTAAAATTTGACGTGAAGTACGGGCTCTGCGCATTGGCACTTGTACTCGTCGTCACTATTGTCAGTATGTTCGGAAGGTATCTGGAACAGCGTGAAAAGCCCCTGAAGTAGATCTCGGGCTGCTTCGCGGTCGTTGCGGCCGCCTCCAGTAAATCGTCCCTAGGCCGATTTCAGCCGTACGACTGGCACTAATGTACTGCGCCACGACATGGGCGCCCATCACATATGAGTTCCACCTCAATTCAGCAGTCGATTGGCAGTATCCAGCGATCCGCACTTTCGACTGCCAATTTGATTTCAGTGCCCCGACTTTTGCTGAGCTAAACTTTTTTCGACTTAGAGATCCAGACGTTGATATCAGGATTTTCGATTGAGGGAAAACCCGCATTGCTGCTGGTATATCAGCCTTCTAGTATTGCAACGGTATTCGCTCAGCACGACGGAGTAAGCCATGACCAATACAAACGCCGAAGACAAGCGCCCAAACCAGGACCCAGCTGAGGATAATGCGTTTTTCCCTTCGCCCTATTCGCTTAGCCAGTTCACTTCTCCAAAATCCGATCTCAGCGGTGCTGACTACCCCAGTCCCTATAAGGGCGGACGCTGGAAGGTGCTGGTGATTGGAGCGGATGAGCGGTACCTCTTGACCGATAACGGTACGATGTTCTCGACAGGCAACCATCCCGTGGAAACCCTGCTGCCCATGTACCACCTGGAAAAAGCAGGGTTCACGTTCGACATCGCGACTTTGTCGGGTAATCCGGTCAAGTTCGAATTCTGGGCGATGCCCTCCGAAGATGCGGAAGTGAAGGGGTTTTATGCCAGGTACCGTGATCAGTTCAAGCAACCTATGAAACTGGCTGAGGTGATCGACAAAGCACTCGGCAATGATTCCGACTATATCGGTGTTTTCATCCCCGGAGGTCACGGCGCACTGATTGGTTTGCCGCAGAGTGCGGATGTGAAAAAGGTGCTTGAGTGGGCGGCCGGGAACAACAAGTTCGTGATCTCGTTGTGCCACGGACCGGCGGCGTTGCTGGCCGCGGGAATGGGTGAAAACAACGACTCCTTCATCTTCAAGGGCTACAAGATCTGTGCGTTCCCTGACGACCTGGATGCCAAGACTCCCGACATCGGCTACATGCCGGGTCACCTGACGTGGAAGTTCGGTGAGCAACTTACGGCACTGGGCTTTGAGATCATCAACAAAGATATCTCCGGTGCAGTCCATCAGGATCGCAAGATGCTGACGGGCGATAGCCCATTGGCGGGTAACGCACTTGGCAAGCTGGCGGCGGCCGCACTGTTGAAAGAGGCCGCTGGACAGTGACTCCCGGTTTGGCCGAGGCAGCCCTGCGAATCATCCTGGAAATAGAGCGCGCATCGGCGCTCTCATCGATCCAGAAGGCCGTCCGGTTCTTTACCAAACCTTTGGGCTACGACCGTTTCGTCCTGTTTTCCGCCTCATCCGCACGGGACGACGTGGTCGAGCGCGTCTATTGGGTCGAAGGGGACTGGTTTGGCAATGGCCAGGGTGTCGATGCCGAAACCTACGTTCGGCATTGCCCGGTCACCCGTCACATCCTTGAGGCTCGCGACCCCTTCTTCTGGACGAAAACCCGATGTGAAAGCGGGGGGAGTTATCGTGTCGTTCGCCGTCCGGTCGGTGAAGGCCCGCACGGCTTGCAGGTACCCGTTTTTGGCCCTTTGGGGCTGGAGGGCGCCATGAGCCTGGGCGGGGAGCAGGTAGACACCAGTCCTGAAGTTCGCCTGTTGTTGGGGCTCGTTGCCACAGCGGCTTTTTTTTCCGCTCGCCGTTTGCTGGAAGTGCCAAGCGAAGACGTGGTCCGGCAGCTCTCAGGCCGAGAACGCGAAGTGTTGGCCTGGACGGCTGCGGGACGACGTCAGGCCGATATAGCCGCAGCGCTCGGGTTGTCGGAGAGAACCATAGAAAACCATTTGCGCGCGGCTCGGCGTCGCCTTGGCGTGGCGACGACAGCTCAAGCAATCAAAATCGCCATTCTCAAGGGTGACCTTGGCGACTGAGGAGTTTGGTAAGACTGAAAAATAGAAACAGCCGCGATAATCGACTTTGAGCAGACTGTGGTCGTAATGCTGGTTTTTTGGCTTATGAGGATTGTTCACGAGTGTCTGCTTTTGGCCGAAAGCTGGTAGACAGCCACATCTCCCTGCTTGTCGAGGTCGAACAAGCGATGTCGGAAGGGTAGGGGTGCGGAAATGACCGAAAAGATGCGGAAACGATCCAGAGAGGGAGGAACATAATTTCTAAATACCAGAAACGACAAAGCCCCGAAAAATCAGGGCTTTGTCGTATCAAATATGGCGGAGGCGATGGGATTCGAACTCATGGACCTGTTACAGTCGACGGTTTTCAAGTCCATGAAAAAAACAAGCAATTTCAATGAGTTATGGCAAAAAATATTCCGCTTTGATTGTGTGTAATTGTCACTCGGTACGGCCGCTAACGGCCAGAAGCGGACGTTCACAAGCGACCGCTACCGACCCATAGCGGACTCTGACCAGCATTTGGTTAAGGGGGGCTTTAGCCCGTCCCATTGAGCGAAGTGAACGATTTGAACCCGTTGTTATGCATGTTTTACTAGCCGTTTTTTTAAATGATACAGGTTAGTCCCGATTGGGCGATCCTCAAGAACACCATAAATCTCATATCCATGCCGTTCATAGAATTTTTTAGCATCAACGGTTTTTAAGAATGCAACTACTGCCCCATTGTTGGCACCAATCGCTTCTGCTTTTTCCAAAAGCATAGATCCTACTTTTTTACCGCGATGAGATTCCTTAACCCAAAAGGTGTCAATTTCTAAGCCATCCCAGTAACAATTACAGCTTATTGCACCGATGTACTCGCCTACTTCATCGTGTGCAACCACCATAAATATTTTATCTTCCGATTCTGGTGGCAGATTTGGATATTGAATTCGAAGATACTCTGAAAATCTATTATTCAGAACTCCTTTATCCTTTTCTGTTGGAGAATCCAGTATATCAATCTTAATTTCCACTTTATTGCTCCTTAAATTCAACTTTTAGATGCCGAACGGCTTTTGGCATAACATCCGATGTTCATGCGTAATCCCTTGAGAAATCAAAAAATCGACGTTGTAAACGCGACATCAAGAAGGGGGGGGGAAGCGACATATTACTTTGCACATTACTGACGTATTAGCTGCGTGTCCATGGTCTGCTTCTGGCCGAATAGCGACAATAGTACCGATCGACTGATCCACCCTAACCCTCCACCATCGTGGAGGACACCACCATGACCACCATTGCTAAATATCGGCATCAACCATGGAATAAGGGAAAGCTTGTGGGGCAGAAAGCTCCGCTCCGAGTTAGGGATATCTGGGCGATCCGAGTGAGGCTTCAGCTTGCTGAGAAGACGAGGGATTTGGCGCTGTTCAATTTGGCTATCGACAGCAAGCTGCGCGCCTGTGACTTAACCAAGCTGCGAGTACGAGACATAGCTCATGGGGAGCACGTGTCATCACGCGCTATCGTGATGCAGCAGAAAACCCGTCATCCCGTGCAATTTGAAATTACTGAACAAACTCGAACGGTTCTGGAGGTTTGGATGCATCAGGCGTGCCTTCGCAGCGAGGACTTCCTGTTTACCAGTCGACTGCGCGGATCAGAGCATCTATCTACCAGGCAATATGCTCGGATAGTCAAAGCTTGGGTGACGACTATTGGCCTTGACCCAACCATGTACGGTACTCACTCGCTGAGGCGAACCAAGGTCACTCTGATTTATCGCAGGACGAGGAATCTTAGAGCTATTCAGCTCTTGCTTGGTCATACGAAGCTTGAAAGCACCGTCAGATACCTGGGAATCGAAGTCGATGACGCTTTGGAAATGGCAGAACAGACCGAGGTTTGACCACCATCGCGACGGTTGATTCTAGACCGTCGCTACCCGACTATAGCTGTCATTTACTTTCGGTGGGCAAGTCTGCGTGCTTTGTGGCGAAGAGATTGAGGGATGGCTTTATTTTCGGCGCAAAAAGCCAACGTTTCAGTAAGTTCGAAATCCAAAGGAAAGCCATGTTCTAGCCATTGAAGCGCTAATCCCGCCCAGTACTCGGAATGTGAAACCAATGCCGTGAGCACTAATGGTTGCAGGGATATCTCGGCAGGCAGCGTGTACTTTTTCTGCAAGATTCTTACCGCGTCAGGCAATTCGATTGCCGCTGCTTCGAAAGGCTTTTCAAGCAGTGGCAATAACCAAACATAGCTGAATTCGTCGCTCATCATTTCCCTTCGACTGATAATGGTGATGGAGTTGCTCTTGGGATCTGGAGCAGCCATTCGACCTAAGATGACTCCTTCTGGCCGATTGTAGCGTGTCACGATGGGCCGCAATCGACCCAATACCGCCGGTGAAGCACCCTTAAGGATTGAGCATCACTTGGGCCCTCGACGTTGTCTAGGAAAGCAAGGTCCGATTTAGCGCACCTTCACATGCTCTCAGTTTTCCAGATTCGGAACTGCTGCAAATGTCCTTTTGAGAAGCTCGCAGAAATACTCACAATTACATCCATGTAATCCTGGTGCTGCCCCTGTTTCAACATGGTCGAAACTTCGGGTGGCAGCCGAGCTAACTCATCTGGTGAAAGCTTACGGATACTCTCAAAGGTAACTGTGGCCCAGTTACTGGTCCATATTATCGGACGGTTGACGACTCGCTTGAACTCACTGAACGTCATGTCAAGGTGAACCGCCCCAATGACCAATGATGGAGGGGATTTGTCCGCTGGCCAGAGCGCGCAGGGGCCTCTTACCTCATCGCGGGAGACCCAAAAACCTCCCAGCGAGTTCTCTGGCCCATCCATTTCACCGGCGAGGAACGCGGCGAACCCCTCCGGTGTGCGGTAACAAATCGAGGCCATGAATTCACCGGCTTCGCCAGTCTTCCTTATCTTGACCGGTGCAACGATCGCAGCGATGTCGGCGAGGGTTCCTGAGCCAAGGGCGAAGTTGGAGAAGCGAGTGAACTGTTCGCCGGAGTTTTGCGCGAAGCACAACGTCGTCATTGCCATCGCCACGCAGAAGACTATCCGCCTGAAGATATAAAATGGTGCAGAACGCTCTTGCTGGGCTTGCTGGATAACTTTCCGGGACGAGTTCGCTGCTCTGCTCTGGAATGTGGTTTTTACGAAGGAAGTGAGGGATGAAATGCGGCTATGTACCATGACGGCCGTTCCATTGCGGAAGGAATTCCGAAGGTGTTGAGCGTAGCGCGGGGTATGGAAGAGCACCAACTGCGGATAGTAGTCGTAGTCTCGGCACGAACCACAATTAAGTGAATCGGCTCTGCTTCCAATGGCACATTGGAATGACAGCTTCTGGCCGATTGGTGCCTGTCGCGATGAGCAGTTATCGACCCATGACAGACATGAATTCACAGGCCACTGGTATAGATGAGCAAGGTTATGAACGCTGCGAATGGAGATAGCAGAATCAGCCCGCCGACGACGACTGCCCAGCCCCAGGCAAAACCACTCTCACCCTTGAAACGGCCGCCACTCAGCAAGCCCAGAACAAACACGCCAATGCGATGCGCTATCAAATCGATAATGAAGTCCATTAACCCTTTCTCGTTGTCGGTTTTCCTAGGAGCGTCAGAACGTCCGCTTCTGGCCGCTTTCTGCCTGTCACGGAGGGCTGCCATCGACCCAAAGCAGCCCCCGCGACGCATAGCGGCCATTCGCTTTTGGCTGCTGCTCGGCCAGGAGCTGCCTGGTTTATACTGAATTCAGTAAACCCTCATCGTTAGGCTTTCAGAATGTATAAGCGTGCCGCAATCACTATACTGGCCTTTCTCATAGCACTCCCTTCGGCCTACTGGTTGCTTGGTGAAGCAGTCGTGATGTTTGAAATGGCGAGCACGGGAGCCAAATCAAGAGCTGAGTTAGCAGATGACTTTGGTCTTGGCTTACTGGGGCTCTTCGTTGTCATGCCAGGAGCCGTAATTGGTGCATTTATCACCGCGGCATTAGTGTGGCGGATAATGAGACCCAGAAGGGTGGGCTAAGTGGTTAACGCATCATCCCTGCCGGCTCGTTAACGCTAACGCTGAATTTCACTGACAGCGTCCGCTTCTGGCCGAAAGCTGCCGCTCACGAACGGCTGCTTTCGACCATAAGCGGACAGTGACGATGATTCCCGAACAGCATTGGTGATGGTTGGAGTTCGAATCTCTCCTTCACCGCCACATTCAGTAAACGCAAACCCCTGATTTTCCTAGAGAAAGTCGGGGGTTTGTGGTTTTTGGCGTCTGAAAAATAGCCCCATGGGACTGATATGGGACTGGCGCACTGTTCTGGTGCGAAAAGAAGGCAACTGAATGAGCCTTAGGCCTTTATGATCCGGACGGATGAACTAGGCTCTCCAAGCCACTCACTCCAGGACGGATCCCATGCCAAATAACTCTGAATCCAACATTGCCACGGCGGATGCGCTGACCTTGCTGCTACACAACCAGCACGCGATCGGAGCCGCGATAGATGAGCTTACGAAATGGCTTTCAGAGAATGGCGTAGAAGATGTTGCCTTGAATGCAAGCATGGCCATGGAGACCCTGGATTCAAATGCACAAGCACTGACACATGCGATCCTGAGGCTACGGCAGTCCTAGCGAAACGGTCAGGATTCTGCAAACGCAGATGAGATCTAGGAATCGAAATTGGTCGAACGCGAACGATCATTTTCGCCCGTGAGTGAAGGTGCGACGGGGAAACCGACTCTAGGCAGTTAATCCGTACAACTGCTTTTGTCCAAAATGGAAAAGCCCGCATAAGCGGGCTTGGGGAACTCACATCAAAGGGCGCTGATCCTTCAGCTGGTGATAACTGTAGCTGAGCTCTGCAAGGATGCCAGTTGCCTCAAATGGGCCGAACTTTTAACCTTAGTCTGGCCAGCTACATCAATCTCAGTCGACCAGGTCGTCGAATTTTTCTGTTCATTTATCGACAGCATTTTACTGTTGAACTGATCAGCAGATAGCAGCGTCAGACGGAGAAAGCATGCCGAGCGCAATCATGAATATAACGGAAGTGTCCGTCATCAAGGCAGCAAGAGAGTGGGCGGAGAAAAACGGTCGGGACGACGTACAGACGGCCACTGAGGCGGCAGACGCTATCGGTAAAATCAGATCCAAGTTTACGGGTGACCAGTACCAGAAGGAGCTGGAAAATCTTTATCGGCGCTACACCCATTCGTAAACCGGTAAATATTGTCCCTCCTATAGGTCGATTATTGCCTAGGAAGGCAGGTAGACATAACGCCGTTTATGTTCAATCGGCCCCCACACTTGAGTCAGGTGTGGGGGCCTTTTTGTGGGGCCACGGAAACCACCACCGCCGGGACTGGTCTACCGACCCGTAGCAGCCTGGAAAATACCCAGGCCGATCTCACGGAAACAGGATTTGGGTTTATGTCTTACGCCTATGAAGGCTTGGCGATGGTCGGGGTGTTGGCCCTGTACCGAGGCCAGCCAGCGAACGAGCTGACCACCCTGAAGCTGAATATCCGAGTGCGCAACGTCAATCCGATGCGCTTTCGCGTGGAATTCGACCGTTACCTGCAAGGCCCGAAGGAAGCCAATGCCGTGCAGGTGGTGTTGCCCGGCGGACTGCTGCTGCAGGGGCCGATCGTCGACGGCAGCAATCAACTCGACGGCGGCTGGCTGCTGATCGATGTTGAACAGTACGAACTACCGTCTGAACCGCCGGCGAACCTCAACGGCTGGAAATGGGAGTGAGCATGAATGAGACATTATCCGGGCTGAACTTGCCGGGCGCCATTCGCGCCCAAGCGTCCAAGTTACTGGCCGCGATCAATAACGCGAACGGCCTAGGCGAACTGCTGCGCGACACGGGCCGCGCCGAAGGGTTTGTCCTGGGCATCGAAACCTTAAATGCGCTCAACGCGGTCGACGTCGAACACCTCTCTATCGTGCTAGAAGCGGCCGCTCACAACCGCTATGTGGAGCTGGGCGGATGATCGGCGAGGCGATCCATGAAGACGTCCTGCGTGCCTTGATTGGGCAGCACGCGGTGCGCGAATGCCTGGTGGCCAGAATCGATGGTGGCCCCGACTGGGGCTTGTCGATTCGCCTGGGCAGCAGTGGCGCCCGCTGGGTGCCAGTGCGCTCGCGCCGTGAGACGCTGCGTACCTGGGCCAGCCTGACCGCCGTCGGGCGTTTTGCCGACAGCGTGGGCCTGCGCGGATTCGGTGTGGCGTTGTGACCAGCGCGAGCTAAGTTATTGGCCGAAAAACGTCGCTCGTGAGCGACAGCTATTGGCCGGAAGCGGTCGGTCATGAGCGCCTGCTTATGGGGGACACCCCTAGCTGGGTAGTGAGCAGTCACTCGCTAACGTCTGCTAACCACCGACCTCCGATCCAGGTAGCGGGATCGGCGTGCTCACAATTATGTTGAGGGCAAATCTAGGGCCGCGACAGACCACAAGACGCCAAAGGATTGAACGGAGAGACCGATTAATGTTGGCCTTAAGCCGCCAGTAGCGACGAGAGAAGGGGGGGTGAAGCAAAGCTCTGCCTCGCGACCAATACGAGACATCTATCGTGTGAGAATAGAAAAGCAACCGTAAGAAAAAGAAATTCATGTAGTCGTTGATGGCCATATTGAGTCACGCGGGAAGCACGCCAATTGCCGAAGCGTCTCGCTGCTTCAATGACGCTGTACTTGGCTAAATTGCCGAACAGCGTATCGAGAGACAAAGCCTCTAAGCGAACGCTCAACCGAAAACCTGCCTCGTTTCATCGAGATAGTTGGCGCAATTAAATCGGCGGATGCGACTATGCTCGGTGTACCTGAGGGCGTTGCGTCCGCGCGCGGTGAGCGACGTGATCGAATGACTCTTGGCGCAAAGCGGATAGGGGGGGCGACGTGGCGATCAAAGCTATTTTCGTGGGCATCAACAAACACCTCGACGCGACAATACCCGAGCTGGGCGGGGCCCGCCGCGATGCGACGGCGTTGTGGGCGCTGTTCACCGACACCGTCGAAGGCCTTGCTGGCCGACTGCTTGTCGATGAGGTCGCCACGCATGCAGAGGTGTCGCAGGCCATCCTAGGAACGCTGTCGGCCGCTGGCCAGGACGACGTGATAGTCATCACATTCGCTGGCCACGGTTCTCCCGATGGAAACCTGGTCCTGTTCGATACCAACGCAGCCGATCTTTCCAGCACAGGCCTGTCGATGGCGGGCTTGGCCGATGCCTTTAAGACGACGAAGGCGCGTGCGGTCCTGTGCGTGCTTGACTGCTGCTTCAGCGGGCAGGCACCTGCGCGCGTGCTGGAGGCTGCAGCGCGACCGCGAAGTGCATTTGCGTTGAATGGGATTTACGGTGAGGGCCGCATTCTGCTCGCCGCCTGTGCAACCAACGAGTCGGCCTGGGAGCAGCCTGGCACCGGACACGGATTGCTCACGCATGCCGTGATCGAGGCGTTGACGGGGGCGGTCGGCGACTCGGTCAGCTTTCCGGAAATCGCCGGAGAGATCATCAGGTTGGCGCGTGTCGAGGCCGAGCGCATCAGCGTGACACAGACGCCCGTATTCCTGGGCAACGTCCAGGGTGGTCTCGTGTTTCCGGCTCTCAAACGCGGTGACAACTACGCCGCTGCGTTCCCGGCCAGAGCGGTCCAGCAAATGTCGGGAGCGTTTGCGGAATTTTCTGCGCACGGCTTTCCGCCGGAAATCGTCGAACAGTGGACAACGGACTTCCCGCGAGGCCTCAACGCACTGCAACTTAAGGCAGTCAACGAACACGGCGTACTGGCCGGCAAATCGCTGCTGGTGGCTGCGCCGACCAGTTCGGGTAAGACCATGATCGGCGAACTGGCTGCGATTCAGGCAGTCACAGCCGGCAAGAAAGCCGCGTTTCTGCTGCCGTATCGGGCGCTAGTCAGCGAGAAGTTCGAGGAGTTCAGCGAGCGATACGGAGCTGCGGGGCTACGCGTCGTTCGGTGCAGCGGTGATGCAACGGATGGCATCGGTCCCGTGTTGGCCGGCCGCTATGACCTGGGTTTCTTCACCTATGAAACCTTTCTCAATCTGGCGCTCGGTTCGCCGCGCGTGCTCAACCAGCTCGGCCTCGTCGTACTTGACGAGGGGCAGTTCATTACGGACCCTAATCGAGGTATTACGGTTGAGCTGATCTTAGCGCTCCTGCTACGAGCACGTCAGCGTGGCGTTGAACCGCAACTTGTGATCTTGTCGGCGGTGATTGGCAACCTCAACAGCTTTGATCGCTGGCTCGACTTGCCTTTGCTGATATCCCGCGAGCGGCCTGTGCCCCTGGTCGAGGGCGTGCTTGATCGACGCGGGACGTTCCAGTTCGTCGATGTGGACGGCACCACCAAGACCGAAGCCCTCTTGCCAGCGCATCGCATCGTACAGCGTCGCGAAAAGCCCAGCTCGCAGGACGTGATCGTGCCGCTGGTCCAGCAACTGGTCGCACAGGGCGAAAAGTTGCTGGTCTTCCGTAACATGCGTGGTCCGGCGCAGGGCTGCGCCAAATACTTGTCCAAGGAATTGGTACTCGGTCCCGCGACTAGAGTTTTGGCCGTGCTTCCGACTCAGGATCTGACTGGCGCCTCGCAGGATCTGCGGGAATGCCTCGCTGGCGGTACTGCATTCCACAACACCAATCTCTTACGTGCGGAGCGCGAAGCCGTCGAGAAGGGGTATCGCGATGCAGGCGGCGGCATCCATGCGCTGGTGGCCACGACGACGCTGGCTGCCGGCATCAACACTCCGGCATCTACGGTGATCCTCGCGGAGAACGAATTCGTCGGAGAGGACGGCCGGCCATTCACCGTCGCCGAGTACAAGAACATGGCGGGGCGTGCGGGACGGCTCGGATACAACGAGACCGGCAAGGCCATCATTCTCGCCGACACTCCGATGGAGCGCGCGCAGCTATTCCAGAAATACGTGCTCGGTGTGCCGGAAGATGTGAAGTCATCCTTCCAGCAACGCGACCTGCCAACCTGGACGCTGCGCTTGCTTAGCCAAGTCCGGGGCGTGCGTGCCACCGAAATTCCTGGCCTGTTGGTCAACACGTTCGGTGGCTACTCTGCATCACGTGCGAATCCTCAATGGATCCCGATGGTGGAGCACGAAGTCACCGCTTTGGTCGAGCGCCTGTTGCAGGCCGGGCTGGCCGAGCGCGAGGGCGAGTTGATCCACCTTACCTTGCTCGGACGCGCCTGCGGCGCTTCGTCCTTGTCGTTTGAGTCGAGCCTGCGGCTGGTCGAGTTGATGAAACAACTCAACGCCGCACAGACGTCGCCCACCCAGGTTCTGGCGATGGTGCAGGTGCTCGACGAGATGGATGCGATCTATACACCGGTCATGAAGCGTGGCAGGTCGGAGAGCGTGCGCTCCAATGATGTTGCGCAGCGTTATGGGCATGCGATGACGCAGGCACTGCAGCGATATTGCCGGGACGAAATTGAGTTCTGGTGCCGATGCAAGCGCGCCGCGCTCTTGTACGACTGGATCGAGGGCACCCCCGTCGATGTGTTGGAGAAGCGGTTCTCTACTACGCCCTTCGGAGGCGCCGTCGGATACGGAAACATCATCGGTATCGCCGACGCAACCCGCTTTCACCTGCGCTCGACGCACCAAATCCTATCGGCACTTTTCCCGGACCAGCCTACGTTCTTGGCGGGACTCGACGAAATCCTGCAGCGGCTCGAATTCGGCCTTCCAGCCGGTGCGTTGCCGCTCACAAACTTGCCGATTGCTCTGACTAGGGGGCAGTACCTCGGGCTCTTCAATGCCGGATGCTTGACGCCGGAAGCTGTGAACGACTTGAGCTTAGAGCGGCTAGAAGCATGCATTGGTCCAACTAGCGCGCCCTTATTGAGGCCACAAGCATGAGCACCATGGTACTGCGCAGGGAAATGAATTTTTTGGATAGACACGTCGCCACCATCGCGTCTGGGCCGCGAACGGAGTCAACGTGATGAGCGACTACTTCAGCGATCGTCGGAATGGTCCGCGCACACGCACCGAGCAGGTGATTTCGCCCACGGTCTGGGGGGGCCTGGTGGCAGCGGTGCAGGCGTTGATCAATAGCGGCGCATTCGGCCTGCGTTTCCCCGAACGCTGCCCGGACGGACAAGCAACTTGCGGCGGCGATGCGGGAGTCTTGGCGGCTTCGGTAAGCGCAGAAATGCCGGGGCTGGTTTGGCCGTTGGAGACCGTCTCCATTGATGGGGAGGGCTACTTTGCCACGCGCCAGCCGTTCGCGCCGGACACCTTGCTCGTCTTGGACTTCATCGAGTTCGTCCACGCGTCATTGGCAAAACCGATCTCAGGAAAGTATCACGACTACTTCAGACATCACCACCTGACCTGTCTGGTCCACCATTGCCTGCCTCACTGAATGACCGGCTAGACGAGGCGATCGAGACCTTTCTATAGACCGATGTCGGCCCGTCTTGCCTTAGAAAGCGGGATCCTGCAGCCCGATTCCTTTCCGCAATTTATTTGGAGGTGCTGGTTTTGCTGCCTTGGAGCGGAGAGAAAATTTGTTTGATGCGGAAAAATACTGAACCTAAGCTTATGATTTAAAGGTGAAAAGTTATGGACTTAAAATCCCCCGCTCGTAAGGGCGTGCCGGTTCGATTCCGGCTTCGGGCACCATGAATATCAAGGGCTTGCATGAGGTTTCTCATGCAGGCCCTTTTGTTTTTCCGCAATGGAAAAATCCCCCTCAGCTTTTCCCCTCGCAGCCAACACTTTTTTCTTTGTACTCCAGAGGTACTGTTCAGTGATTGGGAACGGCGAACAGCAAAATGGGCCGATTCAATCGGCCCATTTTTTTGTTCAGACGAATGCTTGCCCGGTAAACCCTCTAGGCAAGCGCTGAAGTCCTGCCATCGCAGTCAAGCGCTCGATCCAATCCGAGCGCCAGTCGGACGCCGAGCGTACAGCTCTTGAGTGACGAGTCGCGCGCCGAGCTGCATTGCGCTGATCTTTGCGCGCATCCTTGTACGCGTCGGTATTGCGGCAGCTGCGGCACTTCACACGATTGAGTTCGTTGCTGGAGGAGAGGTTGCTGCCCTTGTGACCACAGGCCAGGTGCCCGTCGACTTTGAAATGAATGACCATGAGACGTCTCCTTGGTGACGTGTAAAGGTTTTGACCTCTCACCACCAAGGACGTTCTTTTTGCAGGCATTGCGCCAATCAGCGGATCACCTGAAGCGTGGCAGTGGCCGGTCGACAGGTTTTAGCGACGACAGGGTGCTGCGAATCAGCGGAGCATCCTTTTCGATGTCGTTCAAGCGATCGCGAATGCGCAGGGCGGTCGGGTGCCCGCCTTGATGATCGACCCAGTCGGCGATTTCTTTGCAGGCCGCCGCGAGGCGTGCTTCCCGCGCATCGAGCAAGGTGAGGAGAGTGGTGATGGACTCTCTTTCGGACATGGAACACCTCCGTTCAACAAACCGCTCTGTGGCAGCAAAAAGCCCGCGAAGCGCGAGCTCTCTGCCGTTGGGGCGCTGCTCCTTCAGCTGGTTTGAGTATAGACCCGTAAATGACAGCTATCAGCCGGAAGACTCACTGACCGTCACCCGCGAGCTGGCGGCATTGAGTCGCAGGCACTCTCGCCGGGCATCTTCTTCCAGATCGTAGCCATCCCCGATAAACCCGCCGGTTCGCGTGTCATTGATGCGATACCAACCGGTGGCTTCGGCGGGTTCATGGAGACTTTCTCCAGCGCGGCGACCGTGAATGATGATTTTGTTGCAACGCTTCACGACGAATATGTCTTCCATGGCGTCACCGCAGCTGATTCGTACCAGATCAACTATAGAAGCCCTGACAAATCGTGCAAAAAATAGGCAGGTCAGTTCGTCGGGTACAAACGCTCAGGGTAGCGTGGTCATCCGCTCCAAAAACATGGCTAGCGCGACCTCCTCGGCGCGCAACCCTTTGCGAACCCGAGGTCTTGGCAGCTTGACCAGTGCACCGCGCATGAAGTTCTCGACTACGGCCGGGTGGATATAGCATTTGCGGCACACCGCCGGCGTGTTTCCTAATTGTCGTGCGACACCTTTGACCATCTCCACCACATGCCGCTTGGCCTCGGCTTCCGATTCCCATTGCAACTCCCGCAACACCGACAATGCGAGGGCGCTGCCGGCCCAGGTCCGGTAGTCCTTGGCGGTGAAGTCCGCACCGGTCAGGGTTTGCAGGTAAGAGTTTACGTCGGAGGAACTGACGGTGTGCCGCTCGCCGTTTTCATCCAGGTACTGGAACAGGTTCTGCCCCGGGATTTCCAGGCAGCGCTTGATGATCCGGGCCAGGCGCCGGTCTTTCACGGTAATTTGATGCTCGATGCCGCTTTTGCCACGAAACTGGAAGAGAATCGCGCTGCCATTGATCTCGACATGCCGGCTGCGCAGGGTGGTCAGTCCATAGGATTTATTGTCTCGTGCGTATTGAGTATTGCCGACGCGGATCAGGGTCGCATCGAGCAAAGTGATCACCGTGGCCATGACTTTGTCGCGACTAAACCCTGGCGCTACCAACAGCGCTTCGAGTTGTTTGCGCAACTTCGGCAGCGCCATGCCGAATTCGCGCAATCGCGAGTATTTGTCGACATCGCGGACTTCACGCCAGCGTGGGTGATAGCGGTACTGTTTGCGCCCACGAGCATCGCGGCCGGTTGCTTGCAGGTGGCCACGAGGGTCTGCGCAGATCCAAACATCGGTGTAGGCCGGTGGCACGGCCAGCGCGTTAATGCGTTTGATTTCATCAGGATCGCTGATGCGCTGGCCTGCTGTGTCGAAGTAACAGAACTTGCCACGCAGCTTCTTGCGAGTGAACCCAGGCTGGGTGTCATCGACGTAATGCAGATCCGAAGGCAACACATCGGTCAGCGCGGTATCGAGCATGGTCGGTTCCTTGGCGGCAATCGGGCTGTTAAAGCGATTGACCGCAGGTCATGGCAGTCGTGCCGACCGATTTAAGCCAGAACCGCGACAGCCTTGATCTGCGCCCATAACTGTTGACCCGAATGCACGCCCAGCTGGTCCCGCGAATAACGGGTGATTCTTGCCAGCAGAGGCGTGCCACTCGCATCGAGGCGGATCAGCACATGAGCGGCATTGTCGGCGGGCATCTCGCTGATCACCGTGACCGGCAAACGATTGAGGATGCTGCTGAAATCGTTGTTTTGCAGGGTCAGGCTGATGTCTCGAGCGTGCACCTTGCAGCGCAAGGTCTGGCCTGTGGCCATTGGCGAGTGAGTCACGCGAATGCTCTGCAACGCGTTGGGCAGTTGCAAGGAGAGCAGTTGGTAATCGGCATCGTATGAGCTGACCTGGCCCTCGATCACCACACCCGCGTCATCACCCATCGCCAGTGGAAGATCGAGACGAGCCAGGGTTTCACCAATCGGGCCGCTGGCCAGCGCTCTGCCGTCGTCGAGCAGCACCAGGTGATCGGCCAGGCGCGCGACTTCATCCTGAGCGTGGCTGACATACAGAACCGGGATGTCGAGTTCGTCGTGCAGTCGTTGCAGGTAAGGCAGGATTTCGCTTTTACGCTGACTGTCGAGGGCCGCGAGCGGCTCGTCCATCAGCAACAGTTTCGGACTGGTCAGCAACGCCCGAGCGATGCCGACACGCTGGCGTTCGCCGCCGGACAGGTGCTGCGGATGACGCTCCAGCAAATGGCCGATCCCCAGCAGTTCGGTGGCTTGTGCCATGTCGACCCGGCGTTGACTCCTGGCAATCCGTTTGAGGCCGAATTGCAGGTTGGCCAGCACTGAAAGATGAGGAAACAGGCTGGCTTCCTGAAAGACATAGCCGAGTGCGCGCTTGTGGGGCGGGACGAAAATACCTTTCTCGCTGTCCTGCCAGATTTCGTCGTTGATTTGCACAAAAGCGTGCGATGCCCTCTCGAGTCCGGCGATGCAGCGCAGGCAGGTGGTCTTGCCCGAGCCCGATTGACCGAACAGTGCGGTCACGCCCCGACCGGGCAAGTGCAGGTCGACATCCAGACCGAATCCCGAGTAGGTGAGTTTCAAGCGTGCTTCAATCATCGATCAACTCCATCCTGCGCGCGACTTGCGGCTGGAATAGAGCGCCAGCAACACCAGAAACGAAAACACCAGCATCGCACCGGCGAGCCAATGCGCTTGTGAGTATTCCATGGCTTCGACGTGGTCGTAGATTTGTACCGAGACCACCCGGGTCTTGTCGGGAATATTGCCGCCGATCATCAGTACAACGCCGAATTCACCGACGGTATGGGCGAAGCCGAGGATTGCTGCGGTAATGAAACCGTGGCGCGCAAGCGGCAAGATCACGCTGAAGAAAGTGTCCCAAGGATTGGCGCGCAAAGTGGCGGCCACTTCCAGTGGGCGAGTGCCAATGGCGGAGAAGGCGTTTTGCAGCGGCTGCACCACAAAAGGCATGGAATAGAGCACCGAACCGATCACCAGTCCGGTGAAACTGAACGTGAGCGTACCGAGCCCCAGCCATTGGGTGAAATGGCCAAGAAAGCCATTGGGTCCGAGCGCGAGCAACAGATAAAAACCGATGACGGTCGGCGGCAGCACGAGGGGCAGGGCGACAATCGCCCCAATGGGGCCGCGTAACCAGGATTGGCTGCGCGACAACCACAGGGCAATCGGAGTGCCGATGACCAGCAGGATCGCGGTGGTCAGGGACGCCAGTTTCAGGGTCAGCCAGATCGCCGCGAAATCGGCACTCGTCAGCGACATTTACAGCTGATAACCGTAGGACTTGATCACCGCAGCGGCTTTCGGGCCTTTGAGGTAGTCAACCAGCGCCTTGGCAGCGGCGTTGTCTTTGCCTTTGTTCAGGATGACCGCGTCCTGTTTGATCGGGTCGTGCATGCTCGCCGGAACGATCCACGCCGAGCCGCTGCTGACCTTGCCGTCCTTGTAGATCTGTGAGAGGGCAACGAAGCCCAATTCGGCGTTGCCGGTGGACACGAACTGGTAGGCCTGGGTGATGTTCTGGCCTTCGACGATCTTGGCTTTGGTCGCTTCAGTCAGTTTCAGCTTTTCCAGCACCTGGGTGGCCGCCAGACCGTAAGGTGCGGCTTTCGGATTGGCGATGGACAGGTGTTGGTATTCGTTTTTCTTCAGGACGTCGCCTTTGGCGTCGACGTAACCTTCTTTGGCCGACCACAGGGCCAGGGTGCCAATAGCGTAGGTGAAGCGCGAACCCTTGACGGTGTCGCCTTCTTTTTCCAGTTTCTCAGGGGTGGTGTCGTCAGCCGAGAGGAACACTTCGAACGGTGCGCCGTTCTTGATCTGGGTGTAGAACTGCCCGGTAGCGCCATAGGCCGCGACCAGTTTGTGCCCGGTGTCTTTTTCGAAGTCGGCGGCGATCGCCTGAATTGGCGCGGTGAAGTTGGCCGCGACAGCGACTTGCACTTCATCCGCCTGAACAGCGCCAGCGGCAAATACCGCAAGCAAGGAGGCCAGGCAGGTAGGGGCAAAACGTGAGGCACGAATGGTCATGTAACAGCTCCGTTGTTGGCAAGTGCAGTGGGCAGTTATTGTTGGAGGGGTAGACTGCGCCGATGCGAGGGGGTGAATCGCTATATAGCTGAATATATAGCGAAATGCCTCTAAACGGAAAGTGCTGGTTTCAGGCGGGCAGGTGAGGGCATGAAATCCCTCAGTCTGCCGTGCTTTTACCGAGCCAGTTTCGCGAGCGCTCCTTCGGCCAGTT
The DNA here is from genome assembly GCF_023375815.1 of Pseudomonas sp. HS6. Lineage (NCBI taxonomy): Bacteria > Pseudomonadati > Pseudomonadota > Gammaproteobacteria > Pseudomonadales > Pseudomonadaceae > Pseudomonas > Pseudomonas sp. HS6. The sequence continues at coordinate 1,021,683 of NZ_CP067412.1, forward strand.
GCCGAGTCAATTCGGCACTGCTCAACTCCTTGCCCAACGTGAACGCCTGACCGGCCCAGAGGTTGCTGAAGTCGGCCTCATCCTTGGCGCGCAAGGGCATCAGGGCACCACCAGCCAACGGAAACGCTGGCGCCTTGGCCGACATCGGTCCCAGCTCACGCATCACCCGATTTAGAATCCCCCGTGCCGGACGCCCGGTAAACAGGTTGGTGATAGCGGTTTCACTGTCTTTCGCCGTGCGCAGCGCCTTGTGATGAGAGGCGCTGACTTTGGCCTCTGGTGTAAACAGATAAGCCGTGCCGACCTGAGCAGCAGATGCACCGAGCATGAACGCAGCTGCAACGCCTCGCGCATCGGCGATCGCACCGGCAGCAATCACCGGCACTTTGACCGCATCGACGATTTGCGGAACGAGGGCAAAGGTTCCGACCTGGCTGCTCAGGTCATCGCTGAGGAACATGCCCCGATGACCTCCGGCTTCGTAGCCCATGGCGATGATTGCATCGCAACCGTTCTGTTCCAGCCAGAGGGCTTCATCGACGTTGGTTGCCGAGGACAGGATTTTCGCACCGGTGGCCTTGACCCGGTCCAGCAGGGATTTTTCCGGCAGGCCGAAGTGGAAACTCACCACTTCAGGGCGAAACTCTTCCAGCACTTCGCAAGCGGCCGCATCAAACGGTGCGCGGTTCGATACAGGCGTCGGGGCATCGAAGTCGGCACCCAGTTCGCGGTAGTAGGGTTCCAGCAGATTCTTCCAGTCCTGTGCCCGCTGTTCATCGGCGGCCGGTGGCTGATGGCAGAAGAAATTGACGTTGAACGGTTTATCGGTGCCTTGACGGATGGCTTTCAATTCTTCGCGTAATTGCTCGATGCTCAACATCGCTGCCGGCATTGATCCCAAACCTCCCGCGTTGCACACGGCGATGACCATCGACGAGTTAGTGGCACCGGCCATCGGGCCCTGGATGATCGGCAGTTCGATGCCGAGCAGGTCAAGAATGCGGGTATCTGGCCATTGGTTCATGGAAAAGACTCCGAAGGACAAAGCAGGGCAGGGAAGCTGAAGCCGGTTTTTTTACCAGCAAAACCGGGTTCAGGGCCAGCCGAGATTTGTAGCTTCGCGGGATTCGGGTCAGCGTCGATGAAATCCACCACCGCCCCCTCCGCCGAATGAATGGTTCATGAACTGCGAGGAGTTGTGGAAGTTGTTCAGACGCTGATTACCAACGTTACGGGCCGCCGAGTCCCGATTGAGGTTTTGCAACTGGGCATTGTTGTTGGCCGGTGCGCGGGTCGCGCCACCCTTGACCATCGACTGCCAGCCGTCATCGGTTTTCTTGTAGACGTTGCCGTCATGCCCGGCGTAAACATTGTCGCCCACTCGAGCGGCGCCGTTGTTGCGTCCGTGAATCCCGCCGTATTGCGTGGTGTTGCCGGTGTTCGGGTTGTAAACGGCGCCACGATTGGCAGTGACCTGCGTGCCATTTCGAGCGTTGCCCGCGGTTACGCGCCCCCCGGCGATTGCGCCACCGTTGGGCCCGACCACTTCACCGCTGCGGCCTGCTGCATAGTTGCCGGTGTAGACATTGTGTACGGCGCCTCGCTGACCCGCAGTCGCAATCCCGGTCCGAGAGTTATACGAGGAGCCGACTTGGCCGGCCCAACGGTTGCCGGTCCAGGCGTTGTAGCCTGCGCCATAGCGGCTGACCGTCGCCCGATCGCCCCATTGCCGGTAGATGTTGCCGGTGGTGCCGGCCCAGCCGCCCGGGCCCCATGCTACGGCGCCGCCGTGATAACCGTAAGCTGCGCCACCCCAGGCCAATGGCGCAGGATACAGGTGCGGCCCCCACGCATAGCCCCAACCGTAATTGCCCCACCACGGATAGGCGCCCCAGCCCCAGCCCATGGCGGCAGTGCTGCTGCCCCAGCTCCAGCCGAACCCGAAGCCGAACGTCCAGCCAGTCCACGGTGTGTAGCGGATGGCGACGCCAAAGCCGTAAGTCACCGGTGGCCCGTACCAGACGCTACCGACCCATGGCGTGTACGGATAGCCGGTGCCGTAGATCACGACGCCGGTTGCCGGATCCAGCGTCGAGCCCTGATACCCCGGGGTGTAGCCGACCACAACGGTGTCACCACTGGACTCATAGACTTTGACGTAAGTGAGGTAGTGCATCGGTGAGCTCGGCGGGATCGAATAAATCACCGCCGGCACCGAACCGGCCACTGTCCATGGCCCGGTCACTGCGGTGGCGACGAACCAGATGCCGTTCTCCACGGCGTACCAACTGTCGTTGTCGACCCGGATGATCGGCGTGGCGCTGTTGATCACATATTGAAGCAGGGTGCCGCTGATGGCTTTGAGTTGAGGCTCGCCGTCAAATTGTGGCGCCGTCATTTTTACCGCGCTTTTCTTGATTGCCGACGTCTGCGGAATGGTGGCGGCAATGGCAGCTTCCTTGGCTTGAGGCGTGCCCGCGACTGAGGCTTTGACATTTTCTTTCGGGCTGTCGTCGGGGATGTTGGCAAAGTCTGCCGGCAGCTTGTCGGCCGGGGTAAATGTCCACGGGCCGTTCATGTCCCCGGCACGGAACCAGCGGCCGGAGACCAGCACATAACTGTTCTGGTCGCCGATTTCCTTGAAGATGTGCCCGGTGGTGTTGCTGACATACAGCAATTGCGTGCCCTGGATCGGCTGCCACTGTGGCGCACCGTCGGTGACGATCAGTTCGGTCGGGGTCGTGGCGACGAAGATCTTCGGCTGTGGCGGCTTCGCCAGACTCGGTACCTTGTCCTTCGGATCGCTTTGCCCGGTGAGCAGATCCACCTGCCGGCTCTCGATCGCGGCTTTCTTGGCTTTTTCCAGATCAGCCGAAGGCGATGAAAGGAGGGCGTAAGGCCCGGTCAATTGATCGGCAATCATCCAGCCATCGAACACATGCAGATAATGTTTGCCCTGGGCGTCCTTGAGCAACAGAGGGCGAGTGTTGATCACCCGTTGCAACCCGGTTCCGTCGACCGGGCGATACGCAGCCTCACCGTCGATATAGACGAGCATGGCCGGCACGTCCGAGCTGATGATGCTCGGTGGCGTGTTTTCCAAGGGCGCCGTGTCGGCTTTCTGCTCGGCGGCCAGTACACCGACGGCGGCCTCCAGTTGATCGAGTGAAATGGTTTTCTTGCGCTTGGCCGCATCGTTTTGCAGTGTCGTGATCCACGTTTCTGCCTGACTGGCGTCGGCAGGGAAATCGGCCTTGATGATTTTGTACTGATCGAGCATGACCCAGCGAGTCGCCTTGTCGACCAGCGTGTGAGCGCTGAACTGGACGATGCCGTAAGTCGCCTTGCCGTCAGCACCGGTCGCTTCAACGGCGGCACGGGCCTGCAAGGTGTAGCCGTCCCAGCTGTCGAGCTGCGGCTGATACACGGTGAGTTTTGACTTGCCGCTGGTGATGACTTGCGGCCATGTCGGTTCAACGGTAGTGGCGTCTGCCGTCTTGGCCGCAGGCGCCGCCCAAGCGGTATTGAATGCCAACAGACAGAGCATCAGCCATGCAAGAAAAGGGCGGGCGCGGGACATTGTCAGCTCCATCGACAAGGGCTTCTCGGGGATAAGTGGAAGCCGTCGAAAAAGCATAGTCGCCCGATCCGGAATCACCCGGCGGTTTCAGCGATTGGCGGAAGGTCGAGTGGGGCAAAATGTTGCGATGTGCTATTTGAATGCCACGAGACCCTGAATTCACTCCCTGAGAGGCAATCATGTTCAACGGCATTCTGATCGACAAAGACGACAGCGGTTATCGCGCCAGCCTGCAGAAAATCGACGAGCAGCAGTTGCCCGAAGGCGATGTGACGGTGCGCGTCGCGTACAGCACGCTCAACTTCAAGGACGGGCTGGCGATTACCGGCAGCAGTCCGGTGGTGCGCAAGTTTCCGATGGTGCCGGGAATCGATCTGGCCGGTACGGTCGAAGTCAGTTCGCATCCCGACTATAAGGTCGGCGATCAGGTGTTGCTAAACGGTTGGGGCGTGGGTGAGGGCCACTGGGGCGGCCTGGCCCAGAAGGCCCGACTCAACGGCGACTGGCTGATCCCGCTGCCCAAAGCGTTTTCCGCCGCGCAAGCCATGGCCATCGGCACAGCCGGGTACACGGCGATGCTGTGCATCATGGCGCTGGAGCGTAATGGTGTGACGCCAGAGCAGGGCGAAGTGTTGGTCACGGGCGCCAACGGAGGGGTTGGCAGCTTTGCAATCGCCTTATTGCACAAGCTTGGCTATCGCGTGGTGGCGTCCACCGGGCGCGTCTCGGAGCATGAGTATCTGCAGCAGTTGGGCGCCAGCGAAATCATCGACCGCGCGACCTTGTCCGAACCCGGCAAGCCACTGGCAAAGGAACGTTGGGCAGCGGTCATTGACTCGGTCGGCAGCCATACATTGGCCAACGCCTGCGCCAGTACCCGTGCCGAAGGTACTGTCGCGGCATGCGGTCTGGCTCAGGGCATGGATTTTCCGGCGTCGGTGGCACCGTTCATCTTGCGTGGTGTGACGCTGGCCGGGATCAACAGCGTGACCCAGCCCAAGGCGCGTCGAATCGAAGCCTGGGAGCGTCTGGCCAAGGATCTCGATTTCGGTTTGCTGCCTCTAATCAGCCATGAAGTCGGCCTCAGCGAAGCCATCGAGGCAGCCCCCAAATTGCTCGCCGGACAGTTGCGCGGACGGGTTGTCGTGGACGTCAATCGCTGACACATTAAGCGCCATCGCGGACCTGCCGGGCCGCACTTCAAAAAAAGGGAGTGGCACTTCGATGGATCTACAACAACAGCACGTTGAGTCGTTCACGGTTTCAGGCTTGCGCGTTCGAACCACCAACGCCGCAGAACACAAGGCTGAAACCGCGAAAATCGGCCCGATGTGGGGGCAATTCTTCGGCAAGAACCTGGCGGAGGCCATTCCCGGCAAACTGACCGAGTCGCCGATTTACGGGGTGTACTCGGCCTATGAATCGGATGCCTCGGGTGCATTCGACGTGACGGCGGGTGTCGCCGTCGTCAATCCGCAGGCGGATTACGAAACCATTCGGATCGAAAGCGGCGAGTACCTGGTGTTCCAGGGACATGGTGCATTGCCCGATGCAGTCATTGCCACGTGGGGGCGGATCTGGAAACACTTCGAAGCCAATCCGCAGATTCAGCGACGTTATGCCACCGACTTCGAGGCCTATCTCGGCCCCGAGTTGGTGTCGATCTACATCGGCATTCGTTAAGGCTGCGTTTCCCGGATTAACAACTCCCGCTTGCGTTCCACGCCCCAGCGATAGCCCGAAAGGTTGCCGTCGCTGCGGACCACGCGGTGGCAAGGGATCGCCACTGCGAGGCTGTTGGCGCCGCAAGCCTGGGCCACCGCACGTACCGCTTTTGGCGAGCCGATGCGCTGAGCGATGTCCGCGTAACTGGCAGTGCTGCCAACCGGTATTTCGCGTAGCGCCTGCCAGACCCGCTCCTGAAACGCTGTGCCTCGTACATCCAATGGCAGATCAAGACCGATGGCCGGCGTTTCAATGAAGCCGACGACATGGGCGATCAGTTGCTCGAACCCGGCATCGGCGCCAATCAGGTTGGCCCGGCGAAACTGGTCCTGCAGGTCGCAGACCAATTGATGGGGATCGTCCCCCAACAGAATCGCGCAAATCCCCCGGTCACTCTGGGCCACCAGAATGGCGCCGAGCGAACATTGGCCTACCGCAAAACGAATATCGTTGTTTTGCCCGGCTGCCCGGAAGTCGCCGGGTTTCATGCCGAGCAATTGGTCTGCAGCTTCATAGAAGCGGCTGTTGGAGTTGAAGCCGGCGTCGTACAGCGCGTCGGTCACCGAGTCGCCATCCGCCAATCGTTGCCGCACTCTGCGGGATCGGTGTGCGGCGGCGTAACCTTTGGGCGTCAGGCCGGTGGCGGCTTTGAATACTCGGTGGAAATGGAATGAGCTCAGGCCGGCGGCATCCGCCAGTTCGTTGAGCGCTGGCAAGGTTTCGGCGGTTTCGATCTGTCGGCACGCAGCGGCTACCGTCGCGGCATGTTGCGCGGCCACGTCGCTCTGATCCTTGCTCGCCCGTTTACTGGGTCGATAACCCGCTGCTTCGGCTTCTTCGGCTGTGTCGAAGAACTCGACATTCTGCGGTTTCGGCAAGCGCGCCAGGCTACTCGGACGGCAATAGATGCCGGTGGTTTTCACGGCGTAGACAAATTGGCCGTCCGCCCGTGGGTCGCGGGCGACAACGGCGGACCAGCGTGGATCGTCTTCAATGTTCAGCGGGGTCGAAAGCGTTTTCATGATGGTGAGTCCGTTGACCTGTTGAACTTCAGGTTAACCCGTGCCGCCAACCGTAACACTCCGGCCCTTGCGGTCAAACTTTGCTCGATTATCCAGCCGTGCGAAACGTCAGGTTGAAACGCTGTTCACCCAGCTGCGGATGCCGGCCGTACTTGATCGGCAGGACGCCGTGGTAGCGCAGTCGATCAACGCCACCCCAGATCACCATGTCACCGTGCAACAGCGAAATTCGCTGGCTCTTGTCACTGCGGGCGAAACCACCGAACAGGAACATGGCGGGCAAACCCAATGACAGAGAAACGATCGGTGCGGTGTAGGAATGCTCGTCCTTGTCCTGATGCAAAGACATTTTCGCGCCGGGGACATAGCGGTTGATCAAGCAGGAGTCCGGTACGAAGTCAAAAAAACCGACTTCCTTCGCTGCTGCTTGGGCCAAATCGCGAAACAGTTCGGGCATTTCCGGCCAGGGCATGTGGCTGAGCGGGTCTTCGGAGGAATAGCGGTAACCGCTGCGGTCGGTGATCCAGCCAAGTGCTCCGCAACTGCTGGTGGCCACTGACATGCTGAAACCGCCGGGTGTCATCATGTGCCGCAACGGGGCACGTTTGATGATCGATTCCAGAGTCGGCAACAACTGCTCGATACGGGGCAGGGCAAAACCGCGCAGCACCCAGGATTGTTCGCCGATCTGTTCAGCGCGTCGGGGCTGCTCGGATTCGGTGTCGGCGAACAGATCGAAATTGGTGTGCATGATCGTCAGGTAGCGTCGTGAAAAATGATGCCCAGAGTATGCCGTTTTCCGCTGTGCAGGCGGCTGACGCCGTGGCGCATGGTGACCCGATAGTCGCCGCGTACGCCTTTGACCGGGCGCTGGTTGACGGCAAAGATCAACGCGTCGCCTTTCCTCAGGTCCATCACCAGCGGGCGAGACTGCATTCTCGGGCGTTGTTCGGTCAGGACGAACTCGCCGCCGCTGAAATCATGGCCAGGTTCTGACAGAAGAATCGCCACTTGCAGTGGAAAGACGTGTTCGCCGTACAAGTCCTGATGCAAACAGTTGTAGTCCTGCGGGCCGTATTGCAGCAAGAGCGGGGTAGGTCGCAGTTGACCGGCGGCATGGCAGCGCGCGAGAAACTCGCTGTGCAGGGGTGGAAAGCGTTGCGACAAGCCCATCCGTTCATGCCAGCGATTGGCCAGGGGAACGAGTCGCGGATAAAGCTCACTGCGCAGGCGCTCCACCAATGGAGGCAGCGGGTAGCGCAGATATCTGTACTCACCGCGACCGAAACCGTGGCGGGCCATGATCACCTGTGAGCGGAACGGTTCGCTTTGCGGGTACAGCGCACTCAGGCGATCACAGGTTTGCGAGCGCAACAGCGAACGGATGATGGCGCAACCGTCCTGATCCAGCTGTTGTTCCAGTGCGACCCAGTCGAGCGCATCGAGGGGCGAGTCGGGTGACATCGGCATACTGATTCCTTGGCTTGCGTCCAGGCGATCAGTCTAGGCAGCCCGCCAGGCCGGAACACTCCGGCACTTGCGGTCGAATTGTCACCCGTGTCTTACAGCGCCTTGCTGACGCTGATGTCGCTGATCACGTCTTCGCTCTGGCCGTGCAGGGCATCCAGCGCAGCCTTGGCTTCTTCCTGCGTGCCGTTTTCCAGCTGGGCGAATTCGAAGCGGCGTTCGCCGTTCAGTTTGTACTTGATGACGTATTTGGTCGTTTGGGCCACGGTCATGCTTACCTGATTGCGTTGAGGGAGCCGATCAGCTGAGTTTCGAGCTGGAGCGACGGATGATCTTGATCGAGTGCGTCAGGGTCGGCTTGCGGGTCACGCTGATCGCACGGCGGTTGACGGTGTCGATGGTGATGTTCCAGAACCCGGTGCTCGGCGCAGTGATACGGGCCGGGAAGGTGTCGAACGCGCCGCCGTGATAGGTATGACGGCCGCCGTTCTTGAAGCTGCGGAAGTTGGCGTCGTTCATCAGACGGATGTTGCAGGTTTGTGAGCATTGAATGACGACGATGTCGTCTTCGTTGAGGTGCTCGCGCTGGTGAATAAATTTCATGGGCGCCTCCAGAAGGGCTTTTTCTACAAAATCAAAACGATAGCAGGGTCGATTGGCGCAGTTTATCAGCCCGGACAGGTTATTATCCGGCCGTCGGGCGCCGCTTTGACAATTAAAAACAGTTATTCGCGATTCGATGCGCGTTAAATGCAGTGAGCCTCGGAGAAAAACGGGATTTGTGCTGTCCGAGGGACTTTATGGAGATTTTGTATGAAGTGGGGTTTGGTGTGCTTGCCGGTGATATTGGCAGTAGGTGGTTGCGCGAGTGTTTCGGAGATTAATGAAACGCTGCCGACCATGAGCGTCATTTCCGGCAAGAAACCTCACGAGTATGCACAGTGTCTGGCCGAAAAGCTGGCGCAAAGCCGTGGGGCCCTGCAAATGGAACCCCACAAGGACGGGGTTCGGGTGATCGTGCCGGGGAAGTTTTCGTCCGGCCCTGCGGCAGTGTTTGACATTGAGGACCGCTCCGGCGGCAGCAGCATCAAGTTGCACGAGCGCATGTCCAACGTGCCGATACGTCCAAAGGATGTACGCAATGCCGCCACGGCGTGCATTTCCGGCTGATAAACTGTCAGTCATCGGTATTGATGCCGTCCAGGTCATGCCTGGGCGGCATTGTCATTTCTGGAGATGTGCATGAAGCGAGAGCAGGTGCGAGAGCGCCATAAAGAGGGGCTGATCGCGGCCACCCATGTGATTCAGAACCCGGCTAATTCGGGTGAATGGATCGTGTTTTTCAAGAAGAGCGCCGGGCGCAGTTACTTTCTGGTGGATGAAAACGACGAAGTCGAATCGTTTGGCCGTCTGGATGACCTGATTGAGGTCGTTCGCGGGCTGGGGATCAAGTTCGCCGAAATTCATATGTAGAACCTATTTGCAGACCACCACGACACTACGGTTCTTGTAGTTGCCGACATCAATGCCCAGCGTTTTGTCGCTTTCCTTGGGCGCGGGTGTGCCATCGGTTCCGACGATGCGATAGCCGGTGCCGGCGCAGGAGGCGTCAGCTTTTTCATAACAGGTCGCCCAGGAGTTCGCTTCGCCGGAGCAATCAATGCTCAAGCCTTGCTCGCCATTGTTTAGATAAGTGGGTTGAGAGGTGGCGCAGCCGGCGAGGGCCAGAAGTGCTAACAGGGGCAGCATGTTGTGCAGCGTACGGGTGCTCATGGCGATGTCGTCTTCAGAAGGAGAGGGCTAGACGCTATGACAGCGCCAGCTTGAAAAGGTTATAGCGATTGGCCACATCTTCATGTTGGAAAAAAGCCCCGCGCAATGGCAGGGCTCTGGATACGTGACTGCTGATCAGTCCTGATCCTTGCCGCGACGTTTCGGCGCAGGAGGCGTGTAATCAAGCACCGCGGCTACCTCAATTGCCATCGCTTCAGTGGGCAATGGACCAGACACATCTTCGCCGTTGGCGGCGGTGATATGCCACTGGCCATCTTTCGCCTTGGCGATGGTGTACCCGTTGATGATTTTTGCTGCGGACATCTAGCGGCCTCGTTGGCTGGTTCAAAGGCGTCATGATAACGGGAAACGGGCGAACGGGCGCGGATCGATGCGGTGTTCCTGAATCTTTGGGCTACGCTGAATGCGCAGCTTCTGCGTGCGGATTGAACTATCCGCCAGAATATTTCTCTATGTTGACATCGGTTAGCCAGTGCGGGGCATTGTAAGGTGCACGCCGCCTGATTAGACTGCGCCGAAACTCGTACACACAGCCCTTTCAAGGACTTATATGATCAAGAAATGCTTGTTCCCAGCAGCCGGTTACGGTACTCGCTTCCTCCCAGCGACTAAAGCCATGCCCAAAGAAATGCTGCCGGTGGTAAACAAGCCACTGATCCAGTACGGCGTCGAAGAAGCTCTGGATGCTGGTCTGACTGAGATCTCCATCGTGACCGGCCGTGGCAAGCGCGCCCTGGAAGACCACTTCGACATCAGCTATGAGCTGGAAAACCAGATCAAGGGCACCGACAAGGAAAAATACCTGGTCGGTATCCGCAAGCTGTTGGACGAGTGCTCGTTCTCCTACACCCGTCAGACTGAAATGAAAGGCCTGGGTCATGCGATCCTGACCGGTCGTCCGCTGATCGGTGACGAACCGTTTGCAGTGGTGCTGGCGGACGACTTGTGCGTCAACCTTGAAGGTGATGGCGTACTGACCCAGATGGTCAAGCTGTACAAGCAGTTCCGCTGCTCGATCATCGCCATCCAGGAAGTCGACCCGCAAGAAACCAGCAAGTACGGCGTCATTGCCGGCGAGATGATCCGCGACGACATCTACCGCGTACACAGCATGGTCGAAAAACCAAAGCCGGAAGACGCGCCGTCGAACCTGGCGATCATCGGTCGTTACATCCTGACTCCGGACATCTTCGACCTGATCGAACAGACCGAGCCAGGCAAGGGTGGTGAAATCCAGATCACCGACGCCCTGATGAAACAAGCCCAGAACGGCTGCGTGATGGCCTACAAGTTCAAGGGCAAGCGTTTCGACTGCGGTGGTGCTGAAGGCTACATCGAAGCAACCAACTTCTGCTTCGAAAACTTCTACAAGACTGGCAAGGCTTACTGATAGCGCCTGAACTGTCTGTACGAAAAAGCCACCTTCGGGTGGCTTTTTTATTTTCCGCCCCTATATCGGCAGGAGTGCTTGCTCAACGGACGACGCCGGGTATGCTGATCCCCTGCCGAGGAGATAGAAATGGCCTACGATTTTGACCTTTATGTGATTGGTGCCGGTTCCGGCGGTGTGCGGGCTGCGCGTTTTGCTGCCGGTTTCGGTGCGAAAGTGGCGGTAGCCGAGAGCCGTTATCTGGGCGGCACCTGCGTCAATGTCGGCTGTGTGCCGAAAAAGCTGCTGGTGTATGGCGCGCATTTCGCCGAAGACTTTGAACAGTCGTCCGGTTTCGGCTGGAGCCTGGGCGAGGCGAATTTCGATTGGGCGACGCTGATCGCCAACAAGGATCGCGAGATCAATCGCCTCAATGGCATTTATCGCAATCTGCTGGTCAACAGCGGCGTGACCTTGCATGAGGCGCACGCGAAGATCGTTGGCCCGCATGAAGTCGAGGTCAACGGTGAGCGTTTCACCGCGAAAAACATTTTGATTGCCACGGGTGGCTGGCCGCAGATTCCGGAAATTCCGGGGCATGAGCACGCCATCAGCTCGAATCAGGCGTTTTTCCTGAAAGAGCTGCCGAAGCGTGTTCTGGTCGTTGGCGGTGGTTACATCGCTGTCGAGTTTGCCGGAATCTTCCATGGTCTCGGTGCGGATACCACGTTGCTGTATCGCGGTGATCTGTTCCTGCGCGGCTTCGACGGTTCGGTGCGCAAGCATCTGCAGGAAGAGCTGACCAAGCGTGGCATGAATCTGCAGTTCAATGCAGACATCGAGCGGATTGAAAAGCAAGCTGATGGCAGCCTGAAGGCGACCCTCAAGGATGGTCGCGTGCTGGAGGCGGATTGCGTGTTCTACGCTACCGGCCGGCGCCCGATGCTGGACAACCTCGGCCTGGAAAATACCGATGTACAGCTCGACGAAAAAGGCTTCATCAAGGTCGACGAGCAGTACCAGACCTCCGAGCCGTCAATTCTGGCGCTGGGCGATGTCATCGGCCGCGTTCAACTGACGCCAGTGGCGCTGGCTGAAGGCATGGCGGTAGCGCGACGTCTGTTCAAGCCAGAACAATATCGCCCGGTGGATTACAAGATGATCCCGACGGCGGTATTCAGCCTGCCTAATATCGGCACCGTCGGCTTGACCGAAGAAGAGGCGCGCAAGGCGGGGCACGACGTGGTGATCTACGAAAGCCGTTTCCGCCCGATGAAGTTGACCCTGACCGAATGCCAGGAGCGCACGCTGATGAAGCTGGTAGTCGATGGCAAAACCGACAAGGTGCTTGGCTGCCACATGGTCGGGCCGGATGCTGGCGAGATCGTGCAGGGTCTGGCGATTGCGCTGAAGGCTGGCGCAACCAAGCGTGACTTCGACGACACCATCGGGGTGCACCCGACGGCGGCCGAAGAGTTTGTCACCATGCGTACGCCGGTCGGCGCTTAAGTCTTTTTCGGTTCAGCTGCGTCTGGCACTGCCGCAACGGTGGTGGCCAGGCGCAGGCTGGCTTGAGCCGTGGTCAATTCCTTCTCCAATGCCTGATTGAGCTGCGACTGCTCGTCGACACTCTGCTTGAGCGTCTGACTTTCCAGCAGCGCCACGCGCAAGCGTTCCTGGAGGAGGGTGCGTTCGCTGTCGACACGCGTCGCTTGCTCCAGCAGTTGATCCTGACGCTGATTGCTGTGCTTGAGCTGATCCTGCAACAGGCTCAATTCGCGCAGCGTGCCACGGTTCTCGGTCAGCAAGCGTTCGTTGTCGCGGTGCAATTGAGTGATTTCATCCTGGCGTACCAGTGCGCTTTGCTGCGCCTGACGCAACTCCATCTGCAATTGCTGAACCTGACTTTCGTGACGGCTCTGTTCCTGTTCGCGCTGTTCCTTGACGGCATTGCGGTAGTGCTCAAGCGCATCGCGAGCGTGCAGGTGCTTTTCTTCCAGCGAGCGGATCTGCTCGTCCTTGTCCTGCAAACGTAATTCGAAATCTGCCAGTGCCTGATTCAGGCCGGCATTGCGTGTCTGTTCGGTTTGCAGCATCGAGCGGGTGTCGCTCAGGGCTTCGGATTCCTTGGCCAGCGCAGCGCCCTGAATATCGTGTTTCTGCTCTAGTTGCGCATGATTTTGGCGCAGCTGATTCAGCTCCGCTTCCATCGTCTGGCGCTGTTGCTCGTATTGTTCGCGGGCCTGGTCAATCGGCTCCTGCGCCTGTTCTTTCAGGCGTTGCGCCAGGCGAGTGACGAGGGCGAGGAGCTCGTCATCAATGGGTTCTGCCGACGGATCAGCCGGTTCGCTGCCGTCATCAAGTTCCTTCAAATAGCGATGAATCGTGGTTTTCGATCCGGTATTGCCCAGCTCGATGCGTACTGCATCGATGCTGGGGTGTTCGCCACGGGCGAGGATCGCTGAGCGCGCGATCTGGACTACTGCTTTGTTAACGCCGCCACGGGCCATATGTGCTCCTACGATTACGTACTGTGGTACATGCCACCAAAGTACGCAGTGTACCATGCTGAAAATAAAGTTAAATGTTTCAAGATGAACGGGCGGGATATACTGGTATTACCCCGTGTGAAGCGCCAGAATCCGCTTTTCAATCTCCAAATCAGTACATCTGCGAGAAACCAGCCCATGAGCGATATCGATCGCTACCTGCAAGCCGCCACCCGTGACAACACCCGCCGCAGCTATCGTGCGGCCGTCGAGCATTTCGAAACGGTCTGGGGTGGGTTCTTGCCTGCCACGGCTGACAGCGTCGCGCGGTATCTGGTGGCTCACGCAGGCGTGCTGTCGGTGAATACGCTGAAGCTGCGTCTGTCGGCGCTCGCGCAGTGGCATAACAGTCAGGGGTTCGCCGATCCGACCAAGACGCCCGTGGTGCGCAAAGTGTTCAAGGGCATTCGCGCGCTGCATCCCGCGCAGGAAAAACAGGCCGAGCCGTTGCAGTTGCGGGATCTTGAGCAGACCGTCGCCTGGCTTGAGCAGGAAATGAAAGACGCCCGAGAACAACAGGACCGGCCGTTGTTACTCAGAGCCTGTCGGGATCGAGCGCTGATTCTTCTTGGGTTCTGGCGCGGCTTTCGGAGCGACGAGTTGTGCCGGGTGCAGATCGAGCATGTCCAGGCCCACGCCGGTAGCGGCATCACCCTGTACTTGCCGCGCAGCAAGGGCGACCGGGAGAACCTCGGTCAGACCTATCAGGCACCGGCGTTGCTGAAACTCTGCCCGGTGCAGGCCTACATCGACTGGATCACCGAAGCGGCACTCGTACGCGGCCCGGTGTTCCGCGCGGTCGACCGCTGGGGCAATCTGAGCGAGGAGGGCTTGCACGCCAACAGCGTGATTCCCTTGCTGCGTCAGGCGCTGGAGCGCGCCGGTATCTCCGCCGAGCGCTACACCAGCCACTCGTTGCGCCGTGGCTTTGCCACCTGGGCCCATCAAAGTGGCTGGGATCTCAAATCGCTGATGAGTTACGTGGGCTGGAAGGATATGAAGTCCGCCATGCGCTATGTTGAAGCGAGCCCTTTTCACGGGATGGCCCGGATTACGGATAAGCCGTTGTCGTCGTAGATATCGTTTTCTTCTATTAATACAGTCCGCTAATAGCGAAAACAAATCAGCAGCATCAGGTTTGCCAATGAGCCATCCGTCGAGTGAGTGGGTAGGATTCACCCATCGAATTCACAACCCTGACGGAGAGTCATCAATGCCTATCATCAACAGCCAAGTAAAACCGTTCAAAGCTACCGCGTTCAAAAACGGCGACTTCGTACAAGTCTCGGACGCTGACCTGAAAGGCAAATGGTCCGTAGTGTTCTTCTACCCAGCCGACTTCACCTTCGTTTGCCCAACCGAGCTGGAAGACCTGGCCGACAACTACGCTGCCTTCCAGAAACTGGGCGTAGAAATCTACAGCGTTTCGACCGACACCCACTTTGCCCACGCTGCCTGGCACAACACTTCGCCAGCCATCGGCAAAATCCAGTACACCATGATCGGCGACCCGACTCAGGTCATCTCCCGCAACTTCGACGTACTGATCGAAGAAGCGGGTCTGGCTGACCGTGGCACCTTCGTGATCAACCCTGAAGGCCAGATCAAAATCGTTGAACTGAACGATGGCGGCGTTGGCCGTGACGCTTCCGAGTTGCTGCGCAAGATCAAGGCTGCTCAGTACGTCGCTGCTCACCCAGGCGAAGTTTGCCCAGCCAAGTGGAAAGAAGGCGAGGCCACTCTGGCTCCGTCCCTGGACCTGGTCGGCAAGATCTAAGTCTGTGACACGCAACACAGGGCGGAACTCCGCACCTACTTAAGTAAGCTGCACCGCCCAATAGAAAAGCCCGGGCGAGATTCGCTCGGGCTTTTTTTCGCCTCAAATAAAGTCAGGAGATCGCCCGTATGTTGGACGCCAATCTTAAAGCCCAGTTGAAATCGTACCTGGAACGGGTCACCCAGCCGATCGAGATCGTTGCTTCACTCGACGACGGTGCGAAATCCCGTGAAATGCTTGACCTGCTGAAAGACGTTGCCAGTCTTTCCAGCCAGATTACCTTGATCGACAGCGGCGACGATGCACGCAAGCCGTCGTTCTCGATCAACCGCCCGGGTGCCGACATCAGCCTGCGTTTCGCCGGCATCCCGATGGGCCATGAATTCACGTCGCTGGTGCTGGCCCTGCTGCAAGTCGGCGGCCACCCTTCGAAGGCCAGTGTCGAAGTGATCGAACAGATCCGCTCGCTCAAGGGCGAGTTCAGCTTCGAGACTTATTTCTCGCTGTCCTGCCAGAACTGCCCGGACGTCGTTCAGGCGCTGAACCTGATGGCCGTGCTGAACCCGAACATCCGCCACGTTGCCATCGACGGCGCGCTGTTCCAGGACGAAGTCAACGATCGCAAGATCATGGCCGTGCCGAGCATCTACCTGAACGGTGAAAACTTCGGTCAGGGCCGCATGGGCCTGGAAGAAATCCTCGCCAAGCTCGACACCGGCGCCATCGAGCGTCAGGCCGAGAAAATCAGCGCCAAGCAAGCCTTTGATGTGCTGGTGGTCGGCGGTGGCCCGGCCGGTGCTTCGGCAGCGATTTATGCGGCACGCAAAGGTATTCGTACCGGCGTTGCGGCCGAGCGTTTTGGCGGTCAGGTGCTGGACACCATGGCCATCGAGAACTTCATTTCCGTGCAGGAAACCGAAGGCCCGAAACTGGCGACTGCGCTGGAAGAACACGTCAAGCAATACGACGTCGACATCATGAACCTGCAACGCGCCGACAAACTGATCCCGGGCAAGAACGGTGAGCTGCATGAAGTCCACTTCGCCAGCGGCGCAACCCTCAAAGCCAAAAGCGTGATTCTGGCGACCGGTGCGCGGTGGCGTGAAATGAACGTGCCGGGTGAGCAGGAGTACCGCAACAAAGGCGTGGCGTACTGCCCGCACTGTGACGGTCCGCTGTTCAAAGGCAAGCGTGTGGCGGTGATTGGCGGCGGTAACTCTGGCGTCGAGGCGGCTATCGACCTGGCCGGTATCGTGTCCCACGTGACCCTGCTGGAGTTCGATGTTCAGTTGCGTGCCGACGCAGTGCTGCAACGCAAGCTGCACAGCCTGCCGAACGTCACCGTGATCACCAGTGCGTTGACCACTGAAGTCACTGGCGACGGGCAGAAGGTCAACGGCCTGCGCTATAAGGATCGCAACAGTGACGAGTTGCGCACGGTCGAGCTGGAAGGAATCTTCGTGCAGATCGGTCTGTTGCCTAATACCGATTGGCTCAAAGGCACCATTGAGCTGTCGCCACGTGGCGAGATCATCGTCGACAACCGTGGTGAAACCTCGATCCCCGGCATCTTCGCTGCCGGTGACGTGACCACCGTGCCGTACAAGCAGATCGTGATTGCGGTAGGCGAGGGCGCCAAGGCTTCCCTCAGTGCCTTCGATCACCTGATCCGCACTTCGGCTCCGGCGTAAGTCTCGGGCCTGAGAAAGAAAAACCCCATCAGCGATGATGGGGTTTTTTATGTCTTACAGCGGCGCCGGCTGAATGATTTCAACCCAGTAGCCATCCGGGTCCTTGATGAACGCCAGGCTTTTCATGCGGCCATCGGTCAGGCGCTTTTGGAAATCGCAGCCCAGTTCTTCGAAACGTGCGCAGGCGGCGACGATGTCCGGGACCGAGATGCAGATGTGGCCGAAGCCGCGCGGGTCGGTGTTGCCATTGTGGTAGGCGAAGTCCGCGTCGTTTTCGGTGCCGTGGTTGTGGGTCAGTTCCAGGATGCCGGGAATCGACTTCATCCACTCGGTGCGGGCAGCGGCGTCGGCCGGGATCTGCGATTTGTCGACCAGGGCGAGGAAGTACAGGCTGAATTCCGCTTCCGGGAAATCACGTTTTTCCACCAGCGAGAAACCCAGTACGCGGGTGTAGAAATCCAGCGACTTAGTGATGTCTTTTACGCGCAGCATGGTGTGGTTGAAGACAAAATTGCGGGTTGCGCTGTCCGGGGTGGCGGTCACGCCAGGAAAAGTGTTCAGTTCTTGCAGGCTCATGAGCCCTCCGTAACAAATTGGGGCGAGTGAATGGGCGCAATGATACGCATGCCTTGCGGCATCGCCAAACCGAAAGCGCGGGCTTGCCCTGCAGGCGGGCGAGCCTCAGACTTTACGGCTCAATCCGCGAGTGCCTCTGGTAATGATCCGACCGTTCAAATCGCTGTTCGTTTTCTTTGGCTTGTCCCTCATCGCGGCAGCGGCCTGCGCTGAGGCGCCGAGCATTACCTGGCCCGCAGGCTGGCAAGTCGAAGCGCTGCCCGAAACCGCGCCGGAAGTTTCCCGTCAGCGGGCGGTGAAGACTGATGCCGATGGTAATCAGGTGATGGTGATGGAATTGACGATGACGCATGTGGAAACAGGTCATCAGGTCAATTTGCAAGGCGTGTTGCTGGAGATGCGCAAATCGGTACAGAAGGACTTTTTCCAGGGCGGCTATCAGAGTGTCTGCAACAAGGTTCATGCAAGCACGCTCGGTTCACTGGCGGCCCTTGAGACCACTTGTACCGTCACCGAAAACGGTCGTCATGTGCTGTCACAAACATTGGTTGCCGCAGTAGAGACAGACAAAGCCTATGTACTTTCCTATGCCGGGCAAGCCGAGGTTTACAAGGCCAGTACGGATGAAATAGTCGCGGCGAGAAACAGCTTGAAATTTTAGTCAGCTGTTCGTTGGGCCGTGGGGCATTAGATACCTGAAGTGATTAAATACAAAGTTGGTCGCGGGGCAATCGAGCAACATTCGGAAGCATAGTTCCAGTGGAAGAGGGTGTTACAGGCCAAACTTGTTCAACAAGAAATTGTTGCATTTGTTAGATATCGTCGAAAAAAAAGCCCTGCATTTGCAGGGCTTTTATGTTTGCGAGGGATTAACCGCGCAACCAGGAATCAACGGTGGCTGCACCGTATTGTTCCTTCCAGGCTTTCAGCCCGCGATGGTTGCCGCCCTTGGTCTCGATCAGCTCACCGGTGTGCGGGTTCTGATAGACCTTGACCACGCGAGCGCGGCGGGTCTTGGGTGCCGAGGCCTGTTGCAGGCCGGATTTTGCCGGGTTCGGATCAAGGATGGCGATGATGTCTTTCAGGCCCTTGCCGTAGGTTTTCATCAGCCCCTGGAGCTTTTCTTCGAATTCGATTTCTTTCTTGAGCCCGGCATCGTTCTTCAGCGACTCCAGCTGCTTGAGCTGTTCCTGAAGGGCCTTTTCAGCTGCACGAAATTCAGCGAGTCTGGACAATATCTTTACTCCAATAGTGTGTTTGGCTGATACCAACCGCAAACAAAGCTATAAGCCAAGAGCCTTGAAGCGACTCGGTGATAGTGGCTCACCTGCCCATCTTGCAACAGGTAAGAAAAATTGTAGTAGTTAATGCGACAAGAGTAAATCCTGACTTTTTCTTTATGTAAACGCAGCGCTGTTTTGTATCAATTTGGTGCGATCGGTCTGAGCCCGCCGGTTTTATCGCGTTTAGTTAATGGTGAGTTAATGCGTCGATGAAGTCTGCGGCCGACATGGGTTTGCCAAACAGGTAGCCTTGCAGAAAGTTGACGTGGTGCGCGGACAGGTAATCAGCCTGGGCCTGTGTTTCCACGCCTTCGGCCACAGTGCCCAACTCCAGTTTGGCGGACAGCTCGATGATACTGTCCAGAATGTGCCGGGACAGAGCATCTTTATCAATCATGGCCACGAACGTCTGGTCAATCTTGAGGAAGTCGACATTGAATGTTCTCAAGTAGCCCAGGCTCGAATGACCGGTGCCGAAGTCGTCGATGGCAATCTTCACCCCCATGGCGCGCAGTTGCGCGAACAGTTGATGGGTGATGTCAGTGGGCTCGATCAGCTCTCGCTCGGTCAATTCCAGCACCAGGCTGATGCTGCCGGGGACGAACGCCGCCAGGAATTCACGGCAATCTTCCAGCAGCTCGAGATCGTGACAGTGACTGGCCGTTATGTTGATGCCGATGTGGAAGGGGGCCTCAAACGAAGACGACAGCGGTCCAAGAACGACGGCGGTCTGTTGCATCAATGAACGGGTCATGGGCACGATCAGCCCTGAGTGTTCTGCAAACGGTATGAACAGGTCCGGACGCACCAGACCTTCCTTGGGATGCTTCCAGCGCATGAGCACTTCGGTGCCTGACCACCGCTTGCTGTCGCCGTAAACCACGGGCTGAAAATAAGGAATGAATTCCCCCGCCTCCAGGGCGCGAAGCATTTCGTGACTTGGCGAAGTCGAGCGTTTCTGCACGATATAGCCGATTGCGCCGGACACCGCGCCAAAAAACATCAGCAGGCTGAAGAGCGGGGGGTATTCGTCACTCATGTAACGCCAAGTTTCGTCTTCAGGGAAACCGGCCGTTACCGTGAATGCATAGTGCGATGAGTTCAAGGTACTTTGCGCAACCGGCAACTCCGGCAGCGCGCCTTGATGCACTTTGCCATCGGCAGAGAGCCAGGCGTTGCCGACTTGCAACATCAGCAATGTTTGCCGGCCGATCAGGCGCAGGATATTGCTCAAGTGATAACCGTCCAGCGTGGTCAGTGCGCCACCTCGGCCGTCGCTCAGCCGATACACCAGCAGTGCGGTGTCGGGCGTGACAGGGTTGCCGTTCATGAGCCACAGCTTGCCCTGGGTGTAATCGCCGGGATTGACCGCTTCCTTGAAGTCGCCGAACAGCGAGCTGCAATAGAGGTTGTCGTCCCACACCAGGTTGGTCGAGCGAACGAACGGGCGGCGGGTCACCTGCTCGCGCAAGGCCAGTTTGACGTTCTCGCACGTCTGGCCTGCGAGGGGCAGCAAATCGCGCGCGGCCTGAGCGGTGTTGTCGAGCATCAGGTCGAACTGGCGCAAGGCTTCGTTGGCGGTTTCCCGGGAGCTCTGCTGGAGCGTGCGTTCGGCCTGCATATGAAGAATGATGCTGCCGATGATGATCGGAAGCGCGCCACAAAGCAGTGTCACGATGATTCGGGTGCTACGTTTGCGGCGGGGCCTGGCGGTCAGCGGCATGGGCGCATCCTGTCGCGATGAAATGGGGCTCTCGACTGCAGGCCTGGCAACGGCGCATCTTCCGGAAAGCGTTTGGTCTGTGCCCATGATAGATCGCCAATGGCGCTTGCGCCGCTCATCGATAATCCAGCCGTGTCGCCAACTGGATAAAGGCCAGGGTGGCGGGTGAAGCCTGACGTTGGTCAAGCACGGCCAGACCGACTTGGCGTTGCACAATGGGTGACAGCGGTCTCTTCACGTAGCGCGGATCCGCCTCAACCGGCAGAGAACCTTCGGCCACGACCGTAATGGCATCGCCCCGGCCCACGGTGTCGAGGGTGCTCAACAACTGCGAACAGCGGTAGCGAATGTTCGGGCTCAATTTTGCCGTGTTGAACAATCGCGACACCAGTTCCGAAGACCCGGCCTCAGTCAGCACGAACGGGTCGGCGCACAGGTCTTTCAGGGTCAGTGTCTCGTGTGTTGCCAATGGGTGATCGAGAGGAAGCAGGGCAACCATCTGATCCTCAACCAAGGCAAACGTATCGAATCGATCTTCGGGCAGAACCACGAAACCGATATCGATCCGCCGCTCCTCAAGCCACTGGACCACTTGCCGATCCGGTCCTTCGTCGATGTGAACTTCGATGCCCGGATGCGCCTGGCGGTAATGCTGAAGAATATTCGGCAGCAACCTGATCGAAGACGTCGGCCCGAACGAACCGATACGCAACGTGCCGCGCTTCATGCCGCGTGCATCGGCGGCTTCCTGGCGCAATGTGTTGGCCAGTCCGAGCATGGCCCGCGCACGCAACAGCAACTGCTCGCCAATGTCGCTGAGCTCCACTTGCGATTGATGCCGACGCAGCAGTTCGACGCCGAGTTCCTGCTCCAGAGACTTCAAGGCGTGGGACACCGCCGACTGTGAAATCCCCAGGCGATGAGCGGCGAGGGTGAAGCCGCGTAGCTCGGCCACCAGCGAAAAGATCTCGAGTTGGGTCAGGGTCATGAGTAAAGACTCATTTTACGATGATGTTGAATCAGTCGAATGATACGTCATTCGTCAGTTTCATCGTCGGGAGTGTTATGAACAGTCATGAATCCATTCGTCCGGTCGCCTCGGACATGTCGGTCTATCTGAACCTGGCCATGGTCAGCATGATCTGGGGCGGAACCTGGGTCGCGGGGCGCTTTCTGGCCGGCAGCCTGAGTCCGATCTTCGCTGCCAGTCTTCGGTTCTTGTTGGCCAGCGTCGCACTGCTTGGATTTTTGTGGCTGGCGCGGATTCCCTTCGTGCGGCCGACTGTAAGGCAATGGCTGCAACTGGCATTGCTGGGGTTCTTCGGGATTTTCTTTTACAACCTGTGCTTCTTTTACGGCTTGCAATACATCAATGCATCGCGGGCCTCGTTGATTGTTGCGTTGAATCCGGCGGTGATCGGCCTGGCGTCCTGGCTGCTGTTCAAGGAGCGACTGAGCCGACTGAAAGTCATCGGAATCCTGGTCTGCATCGGAGGCGCGGGCGTGGTGATCGTCAGCCGTAATCCGCAATTGCTCGCCGCTACGCCAGATGCCTGGATCGGCGATCTGCTGATTCTCGGCTGCGTATTGAGCTGGGGTGTTTATTCGATATTTTCCCGCCGCCTCAACCAGAGCATCGGCCCATTGCAGACGGTGACCTTTTCGATCCTGCTCGGCACGCTGATGCTCTGGGCGCTGGCTGCCGTTCGCGGCGAAGTGAGCGGGGCGGCGGTGGCCAGTCTGGGGATGACGCAATGGTTGAGCCTGATCTATCTCGGGGTTTTGGGTTCGGCGCTGGCCTACATCGGTTACTACGATGGCATCCGCAAAATCGGCGCGACCCGCTCCGGTGTGTTCATCGCGCTCAATCCTCTGACGGCCGTGCTGGCCGGCGCCGTCCTGCTGGGCGAGCAACTGACGGCGCCCATGTGTCTGGGCGGCGTGCTGATTCTGGCGGGCATCTGGCTGTGCAACAAACCCCTTGCACCGGGCCGAAAAAAGCGGATTTTATAGAGAGGGCAGACAACCCTATTTACGCTGTGTAGAATCGGGTTACGCATACAATAATAATCGTCTTCTGGCAGCAGAAGCCTCGCCCGCAAGAGCCTTGGGTCGACAATGAAGATATTCGGGTTTCAACTGATCTACGGTGACTTCCTCGCCCGCAGTGTGCGTGGCATCTCCTGTGCGCCACCCACCGGTCTCAGCATTACTGACAAATAACTCTGGTTAATTGATAAGAATGATGAGGCGCCAACCATGGCAGATTTATACGAAAACCCAATGGGCCTGATGGGCTTCGAGTTCATCGAGTTCGCATCGCCGACACCTGGCACCCTGGAGCCGATCTTCGAGATCATGGGCTTCACCAAGGTCGCGACCCACCGTTCCAAGAATGTGCACCTGTATCGCCAGGGTGCGATCAACCTGATCCTCAACAATGAACCCCACAGCGTCGCTTCGTACTTCGCGGCCGAACACGGCCCGTCGGTGTGCGGCATGGCGTTCCGGGTCAAGGATTCGCAGAAAGCCTACAGCCGCGCACTGGAACTCGGCGCCCAGCCGATCCACATCGAAACCGGTCCGATGGAGCTGAACCTGCCGGCGATCAAAGGCATTGGCGGCGCGCCGCTGTACCTGATCGACCGTTTCGGCGAAGGCAGCTCGATCTATGACATCGACTTCGTGTTCATCGAAGGCGTTGACCGTAACCCGGTCGGTGCCGGCCTGAAGATCATCGACCACCTGACCCACAACGTATATCGCGGCCGCATGGCCTACTGGGCCAAGTTCTACGAGACGCTGTTCAACTTCCGCGAGATCCGTTACTTCGACATCAAGGGCGAATACACCGGCCTGACCTCGAAAGCAATGACCGCGCCGGACGGCATGATCCGCATCCCGCTCAACGAAGAATCATCGAAGGGCGCCGGGCAGATCGAAGAGTTCCTGATGCAGTTCAACGGCGAAGGCATCCAGCACGTTGCCTTCCTCAGCGATAACCTGATCGACACGTGGGATCGCCTGAAGAAAATCGGCATGCGCTTCATGACTGCGCCGCCGGAAACTTACTACGAAATGCTCGAAGGCCGTTTGCCGAACCACGGCGAGCCGGTTGATCAACTGCAAGCGCGAGGCATTCTGCTGGACGGCTCGTCCGAGTCGGGTGACAAGCGTCTGCTGCTGCAGATCTTCTCGGAAACCCTGATGGGCCCGGTGTTCTTCGAATTCATTCAGCGCAAAGGCGATGATGGTTTCGGTGAAGGCAACTTCAAGGCACTGTTCGAGTCGATCGAGCGTGACCAGGTACGTCGTGGCGTACTCGCCACCGAGTAATCTGCAGATGTAAAAAAAGCCCGGCCTGCAATGTTGCAGGCCGGGCTTTTTATTGCGCGTCTTACGGGCGCCGCTGGCGCATCAAGTGCTTGAACCCTTCAAACACCAGCACCACCACCGCCAGCCAGATCGGGATGTAGGTCAGCCATTCACCCGGTTTGATGCTCTCGCCCAGCAGCAGCGCCACACCGAGCAACAGCACCGGCTCAACGTAACTCAACAAACCAAACAGGCTGAACGGCAGCAAGCGACTGGCGATGATGTACACCACCAGCGCCGAGGCACTGATCAGACCGAGCAGCGGAATCAGCCACGCCAGTGCCGGGTACTGATCGAACACGCCAAAACCCTGTTCACCGCCGCGCACAAACCAGTACGCCACCGGCAGCATCAGGGTCATGTCGACCCACAGTCCGCCGAGGTTGTCGGTCTTGAGGTATTTACGCAGCACGAAATACAACGGGTAACCGACGACCACCACCAGCGTCGCCCAGGAAAACCCGCCGACCTGATACAACTCGTTCAACACACCGAGGCTGGCAAAAAACACCGCTACTTTCTGCAGGTACGACAGGCTTTCGCCGTAGGCGATGCGCCCGGTCAGCACCATGGCCAGTGGCAACAGGAAATAGCCCAGCGATACATCGAGGCTGTAGCCGTTGAGCGGCGCCCACATGAACAGCCACAACTGCACACCCAGCAACGCTGCCGAAACGATCAGGCCACCGATCAACTTCGGCAGCGCAGGGACCCGACGCAGCAGCTCCAGCACCCGCCGCCATTCGCCGGACAGCAACATGAACACGGTCATGCAGGGCACGGTCAGCAGCATCCGCCAACCGAAAATTTCCACGCCGCTCAACGGAGTAAGCAACGAGGTGTAGTAATACATGACGGCAAACAGCGTCGATGCTGTCACCGATAGAGCGATACCTTTAGACAAACTGTCCTCGCGGGGGTGATGGTGAAACGGGGCGCGCAGGATACGTGGTTTTTGTGCTGAATATTGGCCGAGTGATCAATATTTCCAACATTCGACACAGATCCCAAATGCACCGGGATCTGTGTCGAAGCATAGGCCCTTAAGCCAGGCGCGGTTTGCGCCCCGACACAAAATGGCTCACATCATTAAACCCCGGCGTAGACGCATGCCCCGGCGTCACCAGCGAATCGATAAACGCCTCATCCTCAGCGGTAATCTTCACCGCCTGCGCCTTGGTGTACGCATCCCACTGTTCTTCAGTACGCGGCCCGACAATCGCCGAGGTCACCGCGCCGTTGTTCAGCACCCAGGCAATCGCAAACTCGACAATCCCGACCCCACGCTCCTGGGTGTATTGCTGAATCTGCTGGGCAATACGCAGCGACTCCACGCGCCACTCGGTTTCCAGAATGCGCTTGTCCTGGCGCCCGGCACGGCTGTTGGCGTCCGGGGTCACGTCCGGTGCGTACTTGCCGCTGAGTACACCACGGGCCAGCGGGCTGTAAGGCACCACGCCGAGTCCGTAAGTCTGGGCCGCGGTGATCTGCTCGGTTTCGGCTTGACGGTTGACGATGTTGTACAGCGGCTGGCTGATCACCGGGCGATCGACGCCCAGTTTGTCCGCCACTCGAATCACCTCGGCAATCCGCCAGCCGCGATAGTTCGACAGGCCCCAATAACGGATCTTGCCCTGGCGAATCAGGTCGCCAATCGCCGAAATTGTCACCTCCAGCGGGGTGTTGTGGTCTTCGCGGTGCAGGTAATAGATGTCGAGGTAGTCGGTGCCGAGCCGGGCCAGGCTGGCCTCCAGACCATTGAAGATGTGCTTGCGGCTCAGACCGCTGCGGTTCGGTACGCCGTCCACCGGGCCGAAACCGACCTTGGTCGCCAGCACCCATTCATGCCGATGACGGGCGATGGCCTCGCCGACGATCTCTTCCGAGCGGCCATTGGTGTAGACGTCAGCCGTGTCGATGAAATTGATGCCCTGATCCCAGGCCTTGTCGATGATGCGCAGCGAATCTTCCGCGCTGGTCTGCTCTCCGAACATCATCGTGC
This sequence comes from Pseudomonas sp. HS6, assembly GCF_023375815.1. Lineage (NCBI taxonomy): Bacteria > Pseudomonadati > Pseudomonadota > Gammaproteobacteria > Pseudomonadales > Pseudomonadaceae > Pseudomonas > Pseudomonas sp. HS6. The sequence continues at coordinate 1,047,616 of NZ_CP067412.1, forward strand.
CGAGGGTGAGGGTGGACACCTGCAACCCCGAGTGACCCAGTGTGCGATAGCTCATGCCGAAATCCTTTTGTCGGTGGGAAAGCTTCCATCAAATACCAGAAGCGTCCGGCGCGGCAAAGTGAATTTATCGACGCAACGCCTCGCAGCGCTCGCGCAAAAACACCTGCAACACCTTCACCCGTTCCGACACCTGCACCCGGTGCGGGCACAACAGATTGAACGGCACGCTCTCGCCGTGCCAGTCATCGAGCAACGTCATCAGCCGCCCGGCGCGCACGTCTTCGGCGACGTCGAGCCAGGCCTTGTAGGCAATCCCATGCCCGGCGAGTGCCCAGCGGCGGGCGACTTCGCCGTCGTCGCTGAGGTAGTCGCCGCCTACTTCGACTTCCAGCGTTTCATCGTCGCGATGGAATCGCCAGGTGTTGTAAGGCCGACCGTTGCGCAAGTAGAGCAGGGCGCTGTGATCGCTCAGTTCGGCAGGATTTTGCGGTGTACCGTGGCGCTCCAGATAAGCAGGGCTGGCGCAAGCCACACGCCGATGCTCAGGCAGAATCGGCAACGCCACCAGCGTCGAGTCACTCGGCACGCCAAAGCGCAGCGCCACATCCACTGTCTCGCGGAACAGATCCGCATGCCGATCGTTGAGCAGCAATTGCAGTTGAATGTGCGGGTGCTCGCGCTTGAAATCGTCCAGCCACGGCAGCAGCACGTTGCGCCCGAAATCCGACGGTGCCGCCAGTTGCAGCACGCCGCTCAGGCCTTCGGTCTGCTGCTTTAGCGCCTGCTCGCCCTCGACCAGAGTGGCCAGCGCCAAACGCACGCTTTCCAGATAACGCCGGCCTTCTTCGGTCAGGCGCATGCTGCGGGTCGAGCGGGCGAAGAGGCGGATGCCGAGGCGAGTTTCCAGGCGTTTCAACGCGATGCTGGCGGCGGCCGGCGTCAGCTCCAGCGCCCGGGCGGCGGCGGAGATGCTGCCGGAGTCTGCGGTGCGGACGAAGATCTCAAGATCCAGAATCGAGCTCATTGGTAAAAATCCTTTAAAGATCCTTGGCGTTTTGCGGGATTTTTCCGGGATTGGCAAGCGCAGATACTGGAATCCTGAATAACCGCAGGAGACAGACATGACGTGGACATTTGATCATCTGGCCTTCAACACCGCTGACAGCCAGGTGCTGCAGGACGCTTTTGGTGGGTTGTTGGGATTGACGCCGGGGCGTCGGCCGCCGTTTCCGTTTCCCGGGTGCTGGTTGTATCAGGATGGGCAGGCGTTGGTGCATGTGATTGAGCAGCCGGCGCTGGATGAGGCGGCGTTGAGTCATATTGCGTTTCGTACCGATGAAGACGCGGCAGTGGTTTTGAAGCGGGTGCAGGGCAGTGGGTTGCCGTATCAGGTGGCGCAGGTGCCGGAGGATGGGATCTGGCAGATTTTTGTGCAGATGCCGGGAGGCTTGGTGCTGGAACTGGATGCGAAAACGGGGATCTTGTGAGCGTTTAATCGTGGCGTTTAAAGGACACGTCCAGACACGCACCGCAGGCTACACAACCTTGCGCCGTTGCCTACGACTAAGCCAGAATCCGCCGGCTTGTGCGCCTTGGACGCGGGCTCTATCGTTTCCCGGTCGCTGACGAATCAGCGATGGGGTTTCGCAGCCCGGATCAATCAAGGCGCCCAGCGCGCCGTTTCCGTTCAGCATTGTTGCCTGATCGTGTAATGGCGGTTGTGCGCGGGATACCTTCGGGTATGCCGGGTTCCTTGATTCCCGGTCTGCGAACCCGCGTACAGCTGCCACCTCTATTCGTTTCGCAGCGAACCGTGGCAGCTCCATCAATCAGGGAGTTTCACCATGATCAAACCAACACCCAACCCACCCGAAGCCGACACCACCTCGCCCTACGAAACCCTCGACTCCAAGAAATTCCACGAAGCCGCCGAACGCGCCCTCGATCACTACCTCAATCCGTTCCACCCCAGAAAGCCGCTGCTCAAACCCAACACCCGCTACCTCATCGTCCCCGGCATCGAGAATGAAGAACTGCTGGCCGATGCCTGCGAAACCCTGACCTCCGCCAAAACCATGGCCAGCGATTTCGCCGGGATGATCGATGCGCCGCAGCGGCATGTGCTGCTGGGCATCGGGCAGCTGATCATGCTGGCGGAACTGGCGGTAAATCGGGTGCTGGATAATCTGGACACGGCGGCTGAAGCCCGGCCCTGACCGATCGTAGAGCGCCAATAAAAAACGGCCCGAAATGGGCCGTTTTTGTGTGCCTGCCGATAATCAGGCCCGCAACGTCCGCGTCATCCGCAATGCCAGCAGACTTCCGCCAACAATCACACCCGCCAGCAGATACAACGCCGCATCCGTCGACCCGGTGCTGTCCTTGACCCAACCCACGAGGTAAGGGCTCAGGAACCCGGCCATCTGTCCCATGGAGTTGATCAACGCCAACCCGCCCGCTGCCGCACCCGCGCTCAGCATGGCCGTCGGCACCGGCCAGAACATCGGCAGACCGGTCAGCGCACCCATGGTCGCAATGGTCAGACCGAGGATCGCAATCGCCGGATTCGCTGCGAAGTTCACCGCAATCAGCAGGCCGACAGCGCCCATCAACATCGGCACCACCAGATGCCAGCGGCGTTCTTTACGCAAGTCCGCCGAACGACCGACCACCAGCATGAACACCGCCGCCAGCAGGTACGGAATCGCACTCAGCCAGCCAATCACCAGGTTGTCGCTGAAGCCGAGGTTCTTGATGATCGACGGCAGCCAGAAGTTGATCGCGTACACGCCGCTCTGGATGCAGAAGTAGATCAGACCGAAGGCCCAGATCGCCGGGTTCTTGAACACCGCGATCAGCGAATCGGAGGTGGTTTTCGGTTTGTTCGCCAAGTCTTCGGCCTGATCGGCTTCCAGCACCGAGCGCTCATGCGGGGTCAGCCATTTGGCGTTGGCGAAGCTGTCGCTGAGCAGGAAGTAGGCGAGTGCGCCGAGGATCACAGTCGGAATGCCTTGCAGCAGGAACATCCACTGCCAGCCAGCCAAACCGCCTTGGCCCGCAGCGAAGTGATTCAAGATCCAGCCGGAAAACGGGCTGCCCAGCAGGCCGGACACCGGGATCGCCGACATGAACAGCGCCATGATCCGGCCACGGCGGAAGGTCGGGAACCACTGCGAGAGATAGAGCACCACGCCCGGGAAGAACCCGGCTTCGGCGGCGCCAGTGAACAGGCGCAAGGTGTAGAACTCGGTTGGTGTGGTGACGAATAGCAGGCAGGTCGACAGCGTGCCCCAAGTGATCATCATCACGGCAATCCAGCGCCGTGGGCCGAACTTGGTCAGCGCCAGGTTGCTCGGCACGCCGCACAGCACGTAACCGATGAAGAAGATACCGGCACCGAGGCCGTACACGGTTTCGCTGAATTTCAGCGCGTCGAGCATCTGCAGTTTGGCAAATCCAACGTTGACCCGGTCGAGGTAGTTGAACAGGTAGCAGATGAAGATGAAGGGGATCAAACGCAGGGTGATGCGTTTGTAGACGGCATTTTTATCGTCAGCGATGGTCTGGGCGGCAGCGGCGCTCTGTGACATGGCGGCTCTCTCTTTATTATGATTTTTTACGATGCAAAGGGTAACGTTGATCGCCCTGAGAGTCTCGGCCACCTTTGGCCGGATTGTCTTTGTGCCTGAGCACAGGGTTTGCCGCCAGACCCTGTGCGGGTGAACAACCTTCCGCGCCTGTTTTCAAGGATTCCAGCCCTTATGTTCGAACTCGATCACGACCTCGCCCAGGATATCGTCGACCGGGCCATGGCCATTTTGCCGTACAACGTCAACGTCATGGACAGCCAGGGGCTGATCCTCGGCAGCGGCGAGCCGGAGCGGATCAACACCCGCCACGAAGGCGCGCAACTGGTGCTGGCCAACGGTCGGGTGGTGGAGATCGACGCGCAGACGGCGGTGCATCTGAAAGGCGTGCAACCGGGGATCAATCTGCCGTTGTTGCTCGACCAGCGCTTGATCGGTGTGCTCGGCATTACCGGCGAGCCGGAGCAACTGCGCACCTACGCCGAACTGGTGCGCATGACGGCTGAGATGCTGGTCGGCCAGCGCAACCAGCAATCCGAGCAGCAATGGCGACGGCAACGTTGCGATGACTTGCTGGCGTTGTTACTGAGCGAGGCGGGGGATTCGCCAAGGCTGGTCGATGAGGCTCAGCAACTCGGGCTAAAACCGCAACTGACGCGGGTGCCATATCTTTTCGAATTAGGTCTGGAGCACGGGCCGGGGCAGACCGTCGAGGCGCTGAGTGCGTGGCTGATGTCACGGTATCCGGACAGTTGGTGCGTGAGTTCGGCCAAGTCATCGCTGCTCTGGTGCCGGCCGGCCAGTCAGAACGTCGAGCATGATCGCCTGCTGGAAAAACTCGATGGTCTGGGCTGGAACATCCTGCGCATTGCGGTCGGCGGGCAGGCCGATGGGCTGGCCGGGCTACGCCGTTGCTATCGACGGGTGGGCGATTTGCTCGCCTATGGTCGTGAAGTTCTGCCGCGTTCACGGCTGCTGACCCTCAATCGTTATCGTTTGCCGGTGATGCTCTGGCGCCATCGCAACGATGATGCGCTCGACGAGTTACTCAAACCGTTGCGCAAGGTGATCGCCAAGGACAGCAACGGCCAGTTGCTCGCGACTCTGCGCAGTTGGTGCGATCACGACGGGCAGAGCCAGGCCTGCGCCGATGCGTTGGGGATTCACCGCAACAGCCTGCGCTATCGGATGGAGCGGATTGCCGAGTTGAGCGGGGTCGATCCATTGAAGCTCGACGGCATGCTGGCGTTGTATCTCGGTGTGCAATTGCTGCCGCAGATATAGGGTGCTTGTTAGGACGCCATCGCTGGCAAGCCAGCTCCCACAGAGATATCAGTCACTCACCCGTTTTGTGCACACCTGATGACCCTGTGGGAGCTGGCTTGCCAGCGATAGGGCCGGGACATTCAGCATCAATTCCAGAGCCTTTGTGAAAATGAACAATAAACGCCAATCCAACTTGTGCAGCGGACAGGCGTCAACGCGCAAGACGACTGGCAGCATGAGGGGCATTGGAACTGGAGAATTCGCATGAAAATCGTCATCGCCCCCGATTCGTTCAAGGACAGCCTGAGTGCCCAAGGTGTTGCAGAAGCCATTGCGCTGGGCCTGGCGCAGGTCTGGCCACAGGCGACGCTGATCAAATGCCCAATGGCCGACGGTGGCGAAGGGACGGTGGAATCGATTCTCGCGGCGTGCGAAGGCGAACTGCGCCGCACCCGCGTGCGCGGCCCGTTGGGTGCAGCAGTTGAAGCCGCGTGGGGTTGGCTGCCGCACAACCACACCGCAATCATCGAAATGGCCGAAGCAAGCGGCCTGCAACTGGTGCCGCCGGGGCAGCGTGATGCGTGCGTCAGCAGCACCTTCGGCACCGGAGAGCTGATCCGCGCAGCGCTGGACGCCGGCGCGCAACGGGTGATCCTTGCCATCGGCGGCAGCGCCACCAACGACGGCGGCGCCGGGGCGATGCAGGCGCTGGGCGTGAAATTGCTGGATGCTCAAGGGCAATCACTGGTGCCGGGCGGTCTGGCGCTGGCGCAACTTGCACGACTGGATTTGAGCGAGCTCGACCCGCGTCTGGCACAAGTCCGTTTCGACATCGCCGCCGACGTCAACAATCCGCTGTGCGGCCCTCACGGCGCCTCGGCGATTTTCGGCCCGCAGAAGGGCGCATCACCTGCGCAGGTGCAGCAACTGGATCAGGCGCTCGGCCACTTCGCCGAACTCTGCGCGCTGGCGTTGGGCAAGGATGTTCGCGATGAGCCAGGCAGCGGTGCTGCGGGTGGACTGGGTTTTGCGGCCAAAGCATTTCTCGGCGCGCAGTTCCAGGCCGGGGTTGAAGTGGTCGCGGAACTGGTCGGGCTGGCCGATGCAGTGAAGGGCGCAGATCTGCTGATCACCGGGGAAGGGCGCTTCGATGCCCAGACCCTGCGCGGCAAAACTCCGTTCGGCGTAGCTCGGATCGCCAAGCAACACGGTGTGCCGGTAATCGTTATTGCCGGCACCTTGGGCGAGGGCTATCAGGAACTCTACGATCACGGCATCGACGCCGCATTCGCCGTCACCAGTGGCCCGATGACCCTCGAACACGCCTGCGCCGAAGCTCCGCGCCTGTTGCGCGAACGTGCCACAGACATCGCTCGCGTCTGGCGAATGGCGACCCCGGCCTGACCTGTCACCCATCATCTAAACCAGTGGGTGTTTCAATGCTGAAACACCCGCAACACTTTGAAAAATATTTCTTCTTTACACGCAAACTTCCTAAAGCCTGGCCGATATAGCTAACAGGCGCACACAAGATTACCCAGCACAGTGACGCCGGACTGAAACCCGCCCGATGGGTCAGTGATCACGGCATGGACGCTCGTAGTTTCAATCATCCGAGAGTCCTACTATGTCCTTGCGTAATCTGAATATCGCGCCCCGTGCCTTCCTCGGTTTTGCCTTTATTGCCCTGCTCGTGATCGTGCTCGGCGTGTTCGCCGTCAACCGCATGTCGGTCATTCGCCAGGCCTCTGTCGAAATGCAGACCAATCAGTTGCCCAGCGTCGCTTACCTTGGCGTGGTGACGGAAAACGTATTGCGCCTGCGGATCCTGTCGTTCCGCATTCTGGTCAACCGTGACGCTGCCGGCCTGCAAGATGCACAGACTCGCATCGGCGTGCTGGTCGACAAGGTACGCAGCGCTCAGGCCGCCTACGCCGCATTGCCGGCAGAGAGTGAAGAGCGCGCGCAATACCAGGCTTTCGCGACGACCCTGGACAATTACCTGCAAGCCCAGAACCAGATGATGGACTTGTCGCGTCAGGACAAGGTCGAGGACATGCGCACCCTGATCAACACGAAGATCAAGGACGGCACCGACCAGATGGGCGAGCAGCTCAACAAACTGATTGCGATCAACGCCGCCGGTGCAAAGGACGCGTCCATTCAGGCCGGTGAACACTACGACAGCGCGATCACCGGCATTGTCATCGTGGCGGTCTTCGCAGCATTTGCCACGGTGTTGTTGGCCTGGTTGTTGACCCGCAGCATCGTTACCCCATTGAACCGTGCCGTCGCTGCCGCGCAAACCATCGCCGGTGGCAACCTGACCAAAACCATCGAAATCGACGGCAAGGATGAACCGGCGCGTCTGCTCGAGGCCCTGGCCGCGATGCAGACCAACTTGCGCAAGACGATCGAGCAGATCGCCGGCTCCGCCACGCAACTGGGCGCCGCCGCTGAAGAACTCAGCGCCGTGACCGAAGAAGCCTCCCGTGGCCTGCAACAACAGAACGACGAAATCGAACAGGCCGCCACCGCCGTCAACGAAATGACCGCTGCAGTGGAAGAGGTTGCACGCAACGCGGTGTCGACCTCCGAAGCCTCGAACCAGTCGACCCATGCTGCCCGTGAAGGTCGCGATCAAGTGGTGAAAACCGTCGACGCGATCCAGACCATGACCCACGACGTACAAACCACCGCGCAAATGATCGAAGGCCTGGCCGCTCAGGGCCGCGACATCGGCAAGGTGCTGGACGTGATTCGCGCCATCGCCGAACAGACCAACCTGTTGGCACTCAACGCCGCCATCGAAGCGGCCCGTGCCGGTGAAGCCGGGCGCGGTTTCGCTGTGGTAGCGGACGAGGTTCGCGCCTTGGCTCATCGCACTGCGCAATCGACCCAGGAAATCGAAAAAATGGTCGCCGGCATTCAGAACGGCACCGGCGAAGCGGTCGAGTCGATGCAACAAAGCAATCACCGCACCCAGTCCACCCTGGAAATGGCCCGTGCTGCCGGCGTTGCGCTGGAGCAGATCACTCAATCGATTCACCAGATCAACGAGCGCAACCTGGTGATCGCCAGCGCCTCGGAAGAGCAGGCGCAGGTGTCCCGCGAGGTCGACCGTAACTTGGTCAACATCCGCGACCTGGCCACCCAATCAGCCGCCGGCGCCAACCAGACCAGCGCCGCGACCCACGAACTGTCTCGCCTGGCGGTGGATTTGAACGCGATGGTGGCGCGGTTTGTGATTTGACCTAGGGTGAAGGCTGGAGACCGCTCAATCAGGAGACGTACATGCGCTATTCAGCCTTGACCCAACGAATCGCCGGGGAGGGAGCAGCGGCCTGGCGGATTCACGACCGAGCGCTGGAGTTACGCGCCGAGGGCATTGATGTCTTGCTGCTGTCCGTGGGTGATCCGGATTTCGATACGCCGCTGCCGATCATCCACGGCGCCATCGACAGCCTGCTGGCCGGCGATACCCATTATTCCGAAGTGCGCGGCCGGCTGGAGCTGCGCAAGCGGATCGCCGAGCGCCATCGACGCAACAGCGGCCAGGACGTCGATGCCGAGCATGTGATCGTGCTGCCCGGCGCGCAATGCGCGGTGTATTCGGTGGCGCAATGTCTGCTGGATCCGGGCGATGAAGTCATCGTCGCTGAACCCATGTATGTCACCTACGAAGGCGTGTTTGGCGCTTGCGGCGCGACCGTGGTGCCAGTGCCGGTTCGTCCGGAAAACGGCTTTCGAGTCGACCCGGCGGATGTCTCGGCGCGGATCACCCCCAGGACCCGAGCCATGCTGCTCAACAGTCCCAATAACCCCTCCGGTGCCAGTCTGTCGCTGCTGATCTGGCAGGAGCTGGCGGCGCTGTGCATTCGTCATGACTTGTGGCTGATCAGCGATGAGGTCTACAGCGAATTGTTATACGAAGGTGAGCATGTCAGCCCGGCCAGTCTGCCGGGCATGGCCGAGCGCACCGCGACTATCAACAGCCTGTCCAAATCCCACGCGATGACCGGGTGGCGGATCGGCTGGATGATCGGGCCAAAACCGCTGGCCGAGCATCTGGTGAATTTGTCGTTGAGCATGCTGTTCGGTCTGCCGGACTTTGTGCAGAAAGCGGCGCAAGTGGCGCTGGAAAAGGATCTGCCGGAAGTGACGCAGATGCGCGAGGAATACCGTTTGCGCCGGGATCTGGTGTGCGAGCGGTTGCGCGGCTGTCCGGGGGTGTACCCGATCAAGCCGGACGGTGGAATGTTCGTGATGGTCGATGTGCGGCAGACCGGGATCGGCGCGCAGGACTTTGCCGAGCGGCTGCTGGAGGGATATGGGGTTTCGGTGCTGGCCGGTGAAGCGTTCGGGCCGAGTGCGGCGGGGCATATTCGCATCGGGCTGGTGGTGGATCGGGTGAAACTGGCGGATGCGTGTTCAAGGATTGCCCTGTGCGCTGCGCAGCTTTTGCAAGTGCGCAGCGCCTGAAGGTTCTGCTTTGTCTTTACTGGCCCCTTCGCGGGCAAGCCCGCTCCCACAGGTTCTGAGTACACCGCAGAACATTGTGGGAGCGGCGGTGCGACGATTCGACTTGCCCGCGAAGACGGCCTGGCAGGCGCTGAATATTTCAGCCTTGCCAAGTTGATGAATTCACCAGATTCACCGGCCTCTCTCCGGCCAGCGCCGCCAACAGGTTCTCCACCGCACACCGCGCCATCGCTTCGCGAGTCTCATGGGTCGCCGAACCCATGTGCGGCGTTGCCACCACGTTGTTCAACTGCAGCAACGGCGAGTCATGATTCAACGGTTCACGCTCGAACACATCCAGCCCCGCCGCGCGAATCCGATTATGGCGCAAGGTTTCGATCATTGCAGCTTCATCTACAACCTTGCCCCGTGAAATGTTGATGAAGATGCTATCCGGACGCATCAACGCAAACTGTTCGGCGCCAATCAAACCTTCAGTCTGCGCCGTCAACGGCAACGTCAGGCAAATGAAATCCGCCTGCTGCAACAAATCCTCAAGGCTGCGGTACTGCGCATCAAAACGTTCCTCGACCGCCGGCTTGCGCGACTGGCTGTGATAGATCACCGGCATGCCAAACCCGAAATGCCCGCGTTGCGCCAGCGCCTCACCAATCCGCCCCATACCGATGATGCCCAACGTCTTGCCGTGCACATCGGTGCCGAAATGTGCCGGGCCGATGCTGCGGTGCCAATGGCCGCTGCGCACCATGTTCGCCAGTTCCACCACCCGCCGGGCGGCGGCCAGGATCAGCGCGAAACCGGTGTCGGCAGTGGTTTCGGTGAGCACGTCCGGGGTGTTGGTCAGCATGATCTTGCGGCGGGTCAGGTAGTCGATGTCGTAGTTGTCGACGCCCACCGAGACGCTGGAAATTGCTTCCAGCTGCGGTGCCAGATCGAGCAGTGCCGCGTCCAGTTTCAGGCTGGCACCCAGTAAACCGTGGGCGCCGGGGAGGGCGTCACGCAGCTTCATCAGGCCGTCAGCGTCGAGGCTGTCGATCAGCGTCACATTGACCTGTTCCTCAAGGCGCGCCATCAGGGCTGGCGACAGTTTCTTGTACAACACAACCTGCTTTTTCATCGCAGTCATCTCTCTATCAATTCAGGAATGGGCCGGCAGCGGACGCGGTGCGACGCGCTTGGCCGTCACCCGGTCGCTGGCGCCGGGCTTGAGGAAAATCGTCAGCACCACCGAGAGCATCAGCGCGCCGCTCATCAGCAAGTACGAAGCACCGGGCGAACCAGTGGAGCTGTTCAGGTAACCGACCAGATACGAACCGCCGAACGAACCCAGGGCGCCCATGCTGTTGATCAGCGCCATGGCACCACCGGCAACGTTGGCCGGCAGGATTTCCGGGACGATGGCGAAGAACGGCCCGTAAGGCGCGTACATGCAGGCGCCGGCAATCACCAGCAGCGTGTACGACCACCAGAAATGCTCGGCACCGAGGGCGTAGGAACCGTAGAACGCCACCGAGGCGATCAGCAGCGGCGGCCAGACGAAGCGTTTGCGCTTTTGCAGTTTGTCCGAGCCCCACGACACCAGAAGCATGCCGATCACTGCCGCCAGATACGGCAACGCCGACAGCCAACCGGCCTCGATCATGTCCATTTGCGCGCCGGCCTTGAGGATCGACGGCAGCCACAGCACAAAGCCGTAGACGCCGATGCTCCAGCAGAAAAACTGCAGCGCCAGGATGATCACCTTTGGCGAGCGGAAGGCTTCGGCGTAGTTCTTCACGGCTTTGATCCCGACCTGTTCGGCCGCCAGTGCGCTTTCCAGATCGTGCTTTTCCTGATCGCTGAGCCACTTGGCCTGGGCCGGACGATCATCGGCGAGTTTCCACCAGATGAAAGCCCAGAGTACCGCTGGCAAGCCTTCGATGATGAACATCCAACGCCAGCTGAAATGCTGCACCAGATACCCCGAAACCACCGACATCCAGAGCATCGTTACCGGGTTGCCGAGGATCAGGAAGGTGTTGGCCCGGGAGCGTTCGGCGCGGGTGAACCAGTGGCACAGGTACACCAGCATCGCCGGCATCACCGCCGCTTCGACCACACCGAGCATGAAGCGGATGACGATCAGCCAATAGGCGTTGGAGACCACGCCGGTCAGCGTGGCGAGCCCGCCCCAGAGGATCAGGCTGACGAAAATCAGCTTCTTCACGCTGTGCTTCTGCGCGTAGATCGCTCCGGGTACCTGGAAGAAAAAGTAGCCGAGGAAGAACAGCGCGCCGAGCAGCGAGGACAGGCCCGGCGTGATCATCAGGTCGGCGGCCATCCCGGACGCGGCGGCGAATCCGTAGTTGGCCCGGTCCAGGTACGCCAGGCTGTAGGTGATGAACACGATCGGCATGATGTACCACCAGCGGCGGGTGGCGAGGGTTGCGGTTTTCATGGTCTTGCTCCTGAGCTTGTTGTTTTTGTCGCAGCAGGTTCAAAAAATGTGTTGCCTGTCAGGGCCTCATCGCGGGCAAGCCCGCTCCCACAGTGTCCGTGGAGTACACAAAACTTGTGGGAGCTGCGGTGCGACGATTCGACTTGCCAGCGATTGCGGCTTCGAGCTCAGCGGTGAGTTCGGATCGGGTCGGCAAACCCTCCATGTCGCCACGGCTCTGCACCGCCCGGCTGCCAATCCAGTTGGCGCGTCTGACCGCTTCGGGAAAACTCTGGTGCTCCAGCAGGGCGCTGATCATCCCCACCGCAAATCCATCGCCGGCACCGACCGTGTCGACCACGGTTTCAACTGGCACACCAGCGACAAACCCCTGATCCAGATGCGTGCGGTAATACGCACCCTGCGGCCCGAGCTTGATCGCCACGGCTTCGGCACCCTGATCGAGATAAAACGCGGCGATATCCGCCGGGTCTTCAAACCCGGTCAGCAAGCGACCTTCGCTCAACCCCGGCAACACCCAGTGGGCGAGGGCAGCGAGGCGGTTGATTTCGCGGATCATCTCCCGTTCGCTGGCCCACAGGCTCGGGCGCAGGTTCGGGTCGAACGACACGCTGCGCCCGGCGTTGCGCATGCGGGTCATCAGCTCATGGGACATTTCCCGGGCCGAGGCGGACAGTGCCGGCGGAATGCCCGTGGCGTGCAGATGTCGGGCGCTTAACAGCGTCGGGGTGATCGATTGCGGCGACAGATGACTGGCCGCCGAGCCACGGCGGAAGTACTCGACCGTCGGATCGCTGCCGTCATCGTTGCGCGATTTGAGCTGGAAACCGGTCGGGTGCGCCGGGTCGACTTCAACGTGACTGCAATCCAGACCTTCCCGGTGCAGGGTTTCGACCACGAAGCGCCCCAGCGAATCGGCACCGACTCGGCTCAGCCACGCAACGTTGAAACCCAGCCGAGACAACCCGATGGCCACGTTGCTGTCCGCCCCGGCAATCCGCCTGTGGAACTGGTCGACGAATGCCAGATCACCGCTCTGTTCGGCGACAAACATGGCCATGGTTTCACCGAACGACAGAATATCGATCTCAGACATGAGCAGGCTCCAGACGGGATTGGCCGAGGCGGGCGAGGGCGGCGACGTGTTCGGTAGTCAATTGCACCAGGTCATCGCCCTGCAACGGGTATTCGGCGGCGCGCATGACCCCTTGGGCCATGTGCCGCAGCAGTTGTTCCCACAGATGCAGGTCAGTGGCGGCCGGCGGCACCGCCACCAGTTTGCCGTCGGCACGGCGGGCCACGGCTTTGCAATGGACGTAGCCGACATGGCGGCCCAGCAGTCGAGCGGCGCTGGTGGCGGACTGGTCTTGCCACTGCCAGTTGCCGATATCGAAGGTCATCTTGACCGGCAGGTTGTGTTGCTCGGCGGCGGCGAAGAAACGCTGGAACGGTTCGATCCGCCCACCGTGCAGGGTCTGGTCATTCTCTACCAGCAGTTGCACAGGGCTTTGCGCAAGGATCTGCGCCAGCGTCAGCAGATCGTTGTTGTCGGTGAAGAATCCAAGGGAAACCTTCAGCCACTTCGAGCCGAACGCTTCGGCGTTTTGCAACGCTGTGATGAGCTCGGGATTGGGCCGCGACTGACCGGCCAGCCACAGCTCGGTGGACGAGGAATAGATGCTTTGCAGGCCTTCAGCTTGTGTCGCAGCAGCCAATTGTTCGGGGACTTCGTTGGTCAGCAGCTCTTCGCGCCATTCGATGCGATTGGCGCCGGCGGCGGCCAACACTTCGATGAACGAGCCTTGGCCACGACGGCGCACAAGGTCGGCGCCGTAGCTGGACAGACTGATGGAAACGGCGGGTTTATTCATTGTTGTCTACCTCTGAAACCGGTTTCATTTTTGTTCAAAAAAAATCATCAAAGTGTGTAGTGCTCTTTCGGCCCCTTCGCGGGCAAGTCGAGTCGTCGCACCGCCGCTCCCACAGATATAGCGTCGTTCACAGTTCTCAAGCACACCCGAACACCTGTGGGAGCGGGCTTGCTCCGGGCGGCGATCCGACGAAGAGGCCATGTCAGTCACCACAAAATCCACGGGTCGAACCGCGCGCAATGAGCACCGGCGCAAAATCCAGTGTCCGCGCCGCTTCATCATCCCCACGCAAACGCTTGAGCAAACACTCAAATGCCTGCGCCCCAATCTCGGCGGTTGGCTGGGCAAGAGCAGTAATCCCGCTGCCCACCAACGGATACCAATCCAGATCATCCAGCGCGATCAACCCGATATCCTCGAACAACCGGCAGCCGATTTCGCGCAAGGCCAGGGTGCAGGCCAGCGCCGCCACGCCATTGGCGCAGAACAGCGCTTTCGGACCCGAATCAGGTGTGTTCAAAAAAGTTTGAAGATCGTTCGCAAGGCTTGGGCCGGTTTCCAACACGGCGCCACGCATTACGTCGCGCTGGCCAATCTGCTGCTGAAAACTGCTGACCCGCTCGATCCGAGAGCTGGTGCCATCATAGGGTTCAGTCACCAGTAGTACATCGCGATAGCCACGTTGCTGAAGATGTTCGAGCGCCATTTCGATCGCTTGCGGGTTGTTCAACCCGACCATGTCGCTGTCGAGCCCGTCGACCTTGCGATCCACCAGGACCAGTGGCATTTCCCGCTTCAGCTCATCCAGCTCATCCCGGTGATGGCCCAGGGTGTTCACGATCAGCCCTTCGATGTTGTACGAGCGCAACAGCGCCAGGTGCTGGCGTTCCTGCTCATCATCGCGGTCGGTGTTACACACCACCAGGCTGTAGCCATGCCGGCGGCAGGCGGTTTCCACCCCGTGCATCACGGCAATGGAATAAGGGTTGCGGATATCGGCCACCAGCATGCCGATCAGGCGGGTGCGGCCACGTTTCAAGCCTCGAGCCATCTGGTTTGGGCGGTAGCCGAGTTCGGCAATCGCCTGCTCGATGCGCTGGGCAATGGCATCGGAGAGCAGGGCACGGTCATCGCCGATAAAGCGCGAGACGCTGGCCTTGGACACGCCAGCGTGTTCGGCGACGTCGAGCATGGTGACGCGGCTGCGCTGGGCGGCGGAGAAATCGTTCACGGTCTGAAACCTTGTTATTGGATTTGTCAGGTCAGATTATCTGTATCTGAAACCGGTTTCAGGAAACACCAGAAGCGATTGGATCGTCAAGTGAATGATCGGAGGAAATTCATCAGTCGCCGACAAATGGCGCTCAATGGGGAATATCTGATATCAGCCGAACAGCCCGGCCGCGATGTTGATCGAAAACCCGAGAATCGCCGTATTGAAAACAAACCCGATCAACGATTGCGCCAGCACGATCTTGCGTATCTCCCGCGTGGCCACGCCGACATCCGCCGTCTGCACGGCGACGCCAATGGTGAACGAGAAATACAGAAAGTCCCAATAGTTGGGCGTTGTCAGGCCTTCGGCAAAGCGCAGCGCCGGCTCCTTGCCGTCCCAGGTGTAAAACAGCCGGGCGTAGTGCACGCTGAAGATCACCCCGATCAGCAGCCACGAACCGATCACGGTCAGCGCGGTGAAGCCGTAGTGCAGGAGTTTGCGGGTGGTTTCCAGATCCTTGCTGCCGGCCAGTTCGAAGGTGATGGTGGCGAGGCTGGCCAGGGCCGCGATGCACACGACGAACAGCACCAGTCCGGCGTTCTCATCCTCGACTTCGGCAATGCGTTTGACATCCGGCGCTTTTGCCCGGGCTGTCAGCCAGAACATCAGGATCAGATAGGTCCAGACCCCGGCGTTCCAGCCGATGAGGATTTTGCTGATGACGGATTCCGCCGGGGCCAGGAGGCCGGCGGCAAGGCCGAGCAATGCGGCGGCAGAGAGGCGAGGGTGGGTGCGGGCGAGGAAGCGCATGGGGACTCGATGGGCCAGGGTGGTTCAGACACCTTAGCCCAGCGCGGCGACCTGTGGCCACCGCGCCGGGAGCGCTCGATCAATCAGGCTTGGTGAACCGGCGCACAAGCTTGATCACGACAACGAAGAACACCGGCACAAAAATCACCGCCAATGTGGCTGTGATCATCCCGCCAATCACCCCGGTGCCAATCGCTTGCTGGCTCGCCGAGCTGGCGCCCGTAGCAATCGCCAGCGGCACCACGCCCAGAATGAACGCCAGCGACGTCATGACAATCGGCCGCAACCGCAGGCGCGCCGCTTGCAACGTAGCGTCAATCAGGTCGTGACCTTCGTCATACAGGCTCTTGGCAAACTCGATGATCAGGATCGCGTTCTTCGCCGACAGGCCGATGATAGTAATCAGCCCGACCTTGAAGAACACATCGTTCGGCATCCCGCGCAGAGTCACCGCCAGCACCGCGCCGAGCACGCCGAGCGGCACCACCAGCAAAACGGAAGTCGGAATCGACCAGCTCTCGTACAACGCCGCCAGACACAGGAACACGATCAGCAGCGACAGGCCGAGCAGGATCGGCGCCTGGCTGCCGGACAAACGTTCCTGCAGCGACAGACCGGTCCATTCCTGACCCAGACCTTTCGGCCCCTGAGCCACCAGACGTTCGATTTCCGCCATGGCTTCGCCGGTGCTGTGGCCGGGTTTTGGTTCGCCGGAAATCGAGATCGCCGGGTAGCCGTTGTAGCGGGTCAGTTGCGCCGGGCCCTGGGTCCAGGTCGCTCGGACGAACGCCGACAGCGGCACCATTTTCCCGGCGTCGTTGCGCACGTGCATCTTCAGCAAGTCATTGACCTGACTGCGACGGTCGCCTTCGGCCTGCACGACAACGCGCTGCATCCGCCCCTGATTGGGGAAGTCGTTGACGTACGAGGAGCCGATGGCAGTGGACAGTACGTTACCGACGTCGGCGAATGAAACCCCCAGGGCGTTGGCCTGTTTACGGTCCACTTCCAGCTGCACTTGCGGTGCTTCGGCCAGGGCACTTTCACGCACGTTCATCAGGATCGGGCTTTTCTCGGCGGCGGCCAGCAGTTGGGTGCGCGCCTCCATCAGGGTCGCATGACCCAGACCGCCGCGATCCTGCAGGCGAAATTCGAAACCGCTGGAGGTGCCGAGGCCGTCAACCGGCGGCGGCAGCACAGAGAACGCCATCGCATCCTTTATCTGGCTCAAGGCGATGTTTGCACGGTCGGCAATCGAGCTGGCCGAGTCGTCGCTGCCTCGGTGCGACCAGTCCTTGAGCGTGGTGAAGGCCAGCGCGGCGTTTTGCCCGCTGCCGGAGAAGCTGAAACCGAGGATCACCACGCTGTCACTGACGCCCGGCTCACCGTTGTTGTGGGCCTCAAGCTGTTCGGCGACCTGTACCGTACGATTCTTGGTCGCGCCCGGTGGCAACTGAATGTCGGTGATGGTGTAACCCTGATCCTCGACCGGCAGGAACGAGGAGGGCAGGCGCGCGAAGCACAGGCCCAGACCCACCAGCAGCACAACGTAAATCAGCAGATAACGCCCGGTGCGTTTCAGCGCATAACCGACCCAGCCCTGATAACGATCCGTCAGTTGTTCGAAGCGGCGGTTGAACCAGCCGAAGAGCCCGGTCTTCTCGTGATGTTCACCCTTGGCAATCGGCTTGAGCAGCGTTGCGCACAACGCCGGGGTCAAGGTCAGGGCCAGGAACGCCGAGAACAGGATCGAGGTTGCCATCGACAGCGAGAACTGTCGGTAGATCACGCCTACCGAACCCTGCATGAACGCCATCGGAATGAACACCGCCACCAGCACCAGCGTGATGCCGATGATCGCGCCGGTAATCTGCCGCATCGCCTTGCGCGTTGCTTCTTTCGGCGACAGGCCTTCGCTGGCCATGATCCGTTCGACGTTCTCCACCACCACAATGGCGTCGTCCACCAGAATGCCGATGGCCAGCACCATGCCGAACATGGTCAGCACGTTGATCGAGAAACCCAGCGCCAGCATCGTCGCGAAGGTGCCCATCAGCGCCACCGGAACCACCAGCGTCGGGATCAGCGTGTAGCGAATGTTCTGCAGGAACAGGAACATCACCGCGAACACCAGCAGCATCGCTTCGCCGAGGGTGTAGACCACTTTGGTGATCGAGACCTTCACGAACGGCGAAGTGTCGTAGGGAATCTTGTACTCCACACCCGCCGGGAAGTAGCGCGACAGTTCATC
Source organism: Pseudomonas sp. HS6 (assembly GCF_023375815.1). Lineage (NCBI taxonomy): Bacteria > Pseudomonadati > Pseudomonadota > Gammaproteobacteria > Pseudomonadales > Pseudomonadaceae > Pseudomonas > Pseudomonas sp. HS6. The sequence continues at coordinate 1,065,536 of NZ_CP067412.1, forward strand.
CATCTTCGCCCGGATCAAAGTGGCGGTGCTGAGCGCGTTGGCGCCCGGTGCCAGTTGCACGCCGACGGCGGTGGAAGGCTTGCCGTTCAGACGGGTGCCGAACTGGTATTCCTGGCTGCCGATCTCGACCCGCGCCACATCCTTGATGCGCACGGTGGAACCGTCCGGGTTGGCCTTGAGCACGATGTCGGCGAACTCTTCCGGCGTCGATAGCTGCCCCTTGACCAGAATCGTCGCGGTGATTTCCTGAGTGCTCGGGTTCGGCAGGTCTCCGATGCTGCCAGCCGACACCTGAGCGTTCTGCGCAACGATGGCGGCGTTGACGTCAGCCGGCGTCAGGTTGAAACCGATCAGCTTCTGCGGGTCGACCCAGATCCGCATCGCCCGCTCGGCACCATACAACTGGGCCTTGCCGACGCCGTCGATGCGCTTGATCTCGTTCATCACGTTGCGCGCCAGGTAATCGCTGAGCGCTACGTCGTCGAGCTTGCCGTCGCTGGAAGTCAGGGTAATCAGCAGCAGGAAACCGGCGGAGACTTTCTCCACCTGCAAACCTTGCTGGTTCACCGCTTGCGGCAGACGCGACTCGACCACCTTGAGGCGGTTCTGCACATCGACCTGCGCCAGTTCCGGGTTGGTGCCCGGTTGGAACGTGGCCTTGATCGTGGCGCTGCCGAGGCTGCTCTGCGATTCGAAATACAGCAGGTGATCGGCGCCGTTGAGCTCTTCCTCGATCAGGCTGACCACGCTTTCGTCGACGGTCTGCGCCGAGGCGCCCGGGTACACGGCATAGATTTCAATTTGCGGCGGCGCGACGTCGGGGTATTGCGCCACCGGCAATTGCGGGATGGCCAGCGCACCGGCCAACAGGATGAACAACGCGACGACCCAGGCGAATACCGGGCGGTCGATAAAGAACTGCGGCATAGAAGAGCGTCCTGCTTACTGACCAGAGGTCTGGGCAAGTGGAAGAGGGGTGTCGTCGATCTGCACCACTTCGCCCGGACGGGCGTGTTGCAGGCCTTCGATGACAATGCGGTCGCCAGGCTTGAGGCCGCCGGTGACGATCCAGCGGTCGTTCTGCACGGCGCCCAGTTGAACTGGCTGCTGGGCGACCCGCATCTGATCGTCGACCGTCAGGACCTGCGCTACACCGGCGCTGTCACGTTGTACCGCACGTTGAGGCACGGTGAGGCCGTGTTGAATCACGCCTTGTTCCAGACGCACACGAACGTAGCTGCCGGGCAGCAAATCGAGGTCCGGGTTGGGGAACTCGCTGCGCAGGATGATCTGACCGGTGCCCGGATCGACCGTGATGTCGCTGAACAGCAATTTGCCCGGTAGCGGATAGAGGCTGCCGTCGTCCTGGATCAGCGTGGCCTTGACCTGATCCTGGCCGACCTGCTGCAACTGGCCGGAACGGAACGCTCGGCGCAACTCATTCAATTCACGGGTCGACTGGGTGAGGTCGGCGTGAATCGGGTTCAGTTGCTGGATTAGCGCCAGTGGCGTGGTTTCGTTCTGGCCGACCAATGCGCCTTCGGTCACCAGGGCGCGGCCGACACGGCCGGAAATCGGCGCGGTGACGGTGGCGTAACCGAGGTTCAGCTTCGCTCGCTCGACAGCAGCCTTGTTGGCAGCGACGTCGGCGGCCGTTTGCCGGGCGTTGGCGCGGGCGTTGTCGTAGTCCTGAGCGCTGATGGCCTTGTCGTCGATCAACTGGGCGTAGCGCTGCTCCTGCAGTTTCGCCTGGAACGCGTTGGCTTCGGCCTTGCGCAGGGCGGCTTCGGCGCTGTCCAGGTCTGCCTTGAATGGCGCCGGATCGATGCGGAACAGCACGTCGCCCTTTTTCACGTCGCTGCCTTCGCGGTAAGTGCGTTGCAGCACGACACCGGCCACTCGGGCGCGGACTTCGGCGATGCGTGGCGCGGCAATGCGCCCGCTCAGTTCGCTGCTGATCGACAGGGGGCGCGCCTCAAGGGTTTCGACCCGCACGGTGGCCGGTGGCGCCTCTTCCTCAGTGCTCGAGGATTTACCACAGGCACCCAGCGTCAGCGCCAATGCGATCAGGCCGAGCCCGGCCAGCAGATTCTTCGACATGTACAACCCCCAATATTGATGTGCGCATCCTACGGACAGGCACCGAAGGTAGCGGTGAAGCTTTGTAGGTGCTGTGTGAAATTGTGTAAGGGTTTTGCTCAGGGACGAGTGAGGGCGTATATCCTTTACGCCTTGAAATTTATTGCGACAGATATGCAGCCTTCGCGGGCAAGCCCGCTCCCACAGGTCCGGTGTGAAAACAGATGTTGTGAACACCAAACAATCACTGTGGGAGCGGCGGTGCGACGTTTCGACTTGCCCGCGAAGAGGCCCTGCCAGTCGCCACAGCCCTTTCTGGATCATCAATGCCCAACATCCTTCTGGTCGAAGACGACACCGCCCTCGCCGAACTGATTTCCAGCTACCTGGAACGCAACGGCTACTCCGTCAGCGTGATCGGTCGTGGCGACCATGTGCGCGAACGGGCGCGGCTCAATCCGCCGGACCTGGTGATTCTCGACCTCATGCTGCCGGGCCTCGACGGTTTGCAGGTCTGTCGATTGCTGCGTGCCGACTCGGCAACGCTGCCGATCCTGATGCTCACGGCCCGCGATGACAGCCACGATCAGGTGCTGGGCCTGGAAATGGGGGCCGACGATTACGTCACCAAACCCTGTGAGCCTCGAGTTTTGCTGGCGCGGGTACGCACCTTGCTGCGCCGCAGCAGCCTCGGCGAACCGATGACCGCCAACGACCGCATCCTGATGGGCAACCTGTGCATCGATCTTTCGGAGCGCACCGTGACCTGGCGCGAGCAACCGGTCGAGCTGTCGAGCGGCGAATACAATTTGCTGGTGGTGCTGGCCCGGCATGCCGGTGAAGTGCTGAGCCGTGACCAGATCCTGCAACGCCTGCGCGGTATAGAGTTCAACGGCACCGATCGCTCGGTGGACGTGGCGATTTCCAAGCTGCGACGCAAATTCGATGACCATGCGGGCGAGGCGCGCAAGATCAAGACCGTGTGGGGCAAGGGCTATCTGTTCAGCCGTTCCGAGTGGGAATGCTGAGTCGATGTTCAGAATCCTGTTTCGCCTCTATCTGGTGACGATCGTTTCCTACAGCGCAGCGATCTATCTGGTGCCGGATCTGGTGGTGATGGCGTTCAGGGATCGGTTCGTCACCTACAACCTCGATTATTCCCGTGGCCTGCAATCGCTGATCACCAAGCAGTTTCGCGCGGTGCCGCAGGATCAATGGCCGGTGGTCGCGGCCTCGATGGACAAGGACTTCCAACCGCTGCACATCGTCCTCGCCCGCATCGATGACGCCAATTTCACCCCGATTGAACAAGAACGTCTGCGTCGTGGCGAAAACGTGGTGCGCATCGGCGACTGGGGCTGGCGTACGCTGGCGGTGACGCCGTTGAACGACCAGGTGGCCGTGCAAATGGTGGTGCCGCCGGATCCGATGGACGTGAATCTGCTGTACTGGAGCATCAACGTCCTGATCGGTGCGAGTTTGCTGGCGTGCCTGTTGCTGTGGCTGCGGCCGCACTGGCGTGATCTTGAACGCCTGAAGGGCACCGCCGAACGCTTCGGCAAGGGCCATTTGGGCGAGCGAACGCAAATCGGCTCGAGTTCGAACATCGGCAGCCTGGCCACGGTGTTCGACACCATGGCCGGCGACATCGAAAACCTGCTCAACCAGCAGCGTGACTTGCTCAACGCGGTGTCCCATGAATTGCGTACGCCGCTGACCCGTCTGGACTTCGGCCTGGCGCTCGCGCTGTCCGATGATCTGCCGCAAGCCAGCCGCGAACGCCTGCAAGGGCTGGTCGCGCACATTCGTGAACTGGATGAGTTGGTGTTGGAGTTGCTGTCCTACAGCCGCTTGCAGAATCCGGCAAAGATGCCGGAGCAGGTCGAGGTGGCGCTGGACGAGTTCATCGACAGCATTCTGGGCAGCGTCGACGAAGAGCTGGAATCCCCGGAAATCGTCATCGATGTATTGCTGCACAACCAGCTGGAACGCTTCTCCCTCGACCCGCGCCTGACAGCCCGCGCGATTCAGAACCTGCTGCGCAACGCGATGCGTTACTGCGAAAAACGCATTCAGATCGGCGTACAGGTGTGTCCGAAGGGCTGTGAGATTTGGGTGGATGACGACGGAATCGGCATTCCGGAAGATGAGCGGGAGCGGATTTTCGAGCCGTTCTATCGACTGGATCGCAGCCGCGACCGGGCGACCGGCGGATTTGGCCTGGGACTGGCGATCAGCCGTCGGGCGCTGGAAGCGCAGGGCGGGACGTTGACCGTGGAAGGTTCGCCGTTGGGTGGGGCGCGGTTCAGGCTTTGGCTGCCGACGCCGGCTTGATTCGATCGCTCCCGTGCATGGCTCGGGAGCGATCAAAGATCAGAGCAGCTCGGTGGATTGAACCAACCCGACCCCGGCCACTTGCATCCGCTCGATCGCCGACGCCAGCGAACCATTCATGTCGATCGCCCTACACGCATCCAGCACCACAAACGTATTGAACCCCGTCGCCCGTGCATCCAGCGCGGAGAACATCACACAGAAGTCCAGCGCCAGGCCGACCATGTAAACCGTGTCGACACCGCGTTCCTTGAGATAACCGGCCAACCCGGTGGTGGTGGCACGGTCCGCTTCCAGAAACGCCGAATAGCTGTCGATGTCCGGGTTGCAGCCCTTGCGGATGATCAACTGCGCGTGGGGCAAGTTGAGCCCCGAGTGAAACTCGGCACCGCGAGAGCCCTGAATGCAGTGGTCTGGCCAGAGCGTCTGCTCGCCGTACGGCAGTTGAATCACATCGTAAGGCTGACGGCCGGGATGGCTGGAGGCAAACGAGGCATGGCCCGCCGGGTGCCAGTCCTGGGCAATGACCACTTGCTTGAACTGCTCGGCAAGGCGATTGATCAGCGGGACGATCAGGTCACCCTCGGGCACGGCCAGTTGGCCGCCGGGGATGAAGTCGTTCTGTACGTCGATGACCAGTAATGCAGTACGTGGGGAAATCAGCATTTTTCAAGCCACTCCTTGGAAATCACCCGGGCAGGATAGTAATAACTTCATTCACACGCTCAGCCGGTTTTTAAACATTTTCGCCATCTCTTCCAGCTCAGCGGCCGGGTTATGCCCGATCAACATCCAGGCATGCTCGCGTTCCGTCCAGTACACCACGTTCATCCCGTGCCGGCGTTCATGAGCCAGCGCCTGGCTGCCGCTGTTGGAGCGGGTGACGCACAGTGCCAGCGGGCCGTGATTGGCGTCGAGCCAGGTCATCTGGGCAATCGGCACGCCGTCATACTCAAGCAACTGCGCACGTTTGAATTGTGCGCCGGGCAGCTTCAGCGTTGCTGGCGACAGGCTCAGTCCCAGCCGCGCATCGACGGTGCGCAACTGCGCCAGCTCGGAGGCTTCGTCGGTGGCCAGATGTTCAAGGGTCTGCGGCACGTACAGCGCCATGTAATCGCCCACCAGCTCGCGCCAGTTGTGCGATTGCTGTGCTTGCCAGCCGAGGAACAATCGGTCGGCCGCGACACCCGCGAGCACCATGCCCGCTGCCGCCGCGCCGATAAACCAGCGTCGGCTGAAGCTAGGGCGTTGCGGTGACGGTGCGGCATCCAGCCGGGCTTGCAGACGATCCAGCGGTGCCTGTCGGGCCAGTTCATCGTAGGCGTCGCGATAGGGCAGGTTGCTGCGGCTCAACCACTGCACGCGCAGGTTGAGCAGCGGGTCGTCGGCGATGAGGCTGTCGAGCTGGCTGCGTTGTTCGCGGTCCAGTTCATCGTCCAGATACGCCACCAGTTGCTCGTCGGAAGGCGTATTCATTGCCGGTCTCCTGCGGGGGTATTCGGTACCGCTTGCAGCGGCGGGTATTCGGCCAGTTTCAGGCGGGCGGTGGCCAGGCGACTCATGACCGTGCCGATCGGCACTTGCAGGATCTCGGCGACTTCGCGATAGGACAGGCCTTCGACGTAGGCCAGGTACACCGTTTCGCGCTGGGTTTCAGGCAGCGCATCGACGCGGCGGATCACCTGCGCGGCCATGACGTGGGTCTGGGCGGCGTATTCGCCGTCGAACGTCAGCTGGCTGTCGGCGTCCACCACGCCCTGGCCCTGGCGCACCCGGCGGGCGCGCACTTCGTTGAGCCAAATCGAATGCAGAATGCTCAGCAGCCAGCGATCCATGCGCGTACCGGCCACGTATTGGCCTGAACGCTCCAGCGCCCGCACACAAGTGGCTTGCACCAGATCCTCGGCCACGTGTCGATTGCGCGACAGCAACAAGCCGTAGCGCCACAAGCGCGCCAGGTGTTGTCCGAGTTCGGCTCTGAAGGCCTGATCGCTGAAAATATTCGCCTCCGCGTGTCGTGTCAGGTTTTCGATGAATCGTTGATGGCTTCGGCCAGGTCCCGGTATTCCTCGCAGGACGTGCCGCAGATCTTCTGGATATGCTGCAACTGTTCCTGCGCCAGATCGACGCGGCCCTTGATGACGTAAGCCTCGCCCAGGTACTCGCGGACTTGCGCGTACTGCGGATCTAGCTTCACCGATTGCAGGTAATAACCGATGCCTTCGTCGGTGCGCCCCAGTTTGCGCGTGGCATAGCCGCGATAGTTGAGCGCCTTGGCGGTGTTCGGCTGTTTCAGGGTGTCGAGCAAGGCGAGGGCTTCTTCATAGCGACCGTCCTTGGCCAGGCGATAGGCGTAGTCGGTGCGGTCGGCGTCAGGCACCAGGCTGCTGGTCTGCCTGACGCATTTCTGCGTCTTGCTGTCGAGCACCTGACCTTTCGGGCAGTTGGGTTTCTGTACCGGCTCGTCTTCATCGCCGTGGGCCAGGGCCAAAGGGCTGGACAACATCGCGGCCATCAGCAACGGGGCGGCGAACATAACGGAACGGAAAGTCATGGGCAAGGCTCCATAGTGGGTCATGTCTGATGTTGAACACCGCAAGGTGAAGTTTTATTCATTGCTTTGTCAGGTGCCATTCAAGGAAAGCGCAAACCCGAGCGCTATGCTCCTGACGTCTGTCGTCGATCCGCCGTTCCATTTTGGGAGTCGCGCCATGAAAGATCAGGTTCACCACTCGGCTGCCGCCGGTTACAAGACCGCGGCCGACACGTACATCAAAGGCCGGCCGGACTATCCGCCGGCGGTCACCGAATGGCTGACGACCACACTGGACCTGGATGGCCACAAGACTGTTATCGACCTCGGCGCCGGTACCGGCAAGTTCACCGGACGATTGGTGGCGACCGGTGCTCAAGTGATTGCCGTGGAGCCGGTGGCGCAGATGCTGGAAAAACTGTCTGCCAACTGGCCCGACGTGCTGGCCGTCAGCGCCATGGCGACCGATTTGCCATTGCCCGATGCCTCGGTGGACGCCGTGGTCTGCGCCCAGGCCTTTCACTGGTTCGCCAGCACCGAGGCGCTGGACGAAATCGCCCGGGTGCTCAAGCCCGGCGGCAAGCTCGGGCTGATCTGGAACCTGCGAGACACCAAGGTCGGCTGGGTGCCCAAGCTCGATGCGATCGTCAACGCTTTGGAAGGCGACACGCCGCGTTACTACACCGGCGCCTGGCGCAAGGTGTTCCCGCATCCGGCGTTCGGGCCGTTGCAGACACAGCACTTTCACCATGGTCATACGGGCTCGCCGGAGGATGTGATTTTCAACCGGGTGCGTTCCACCAGTTTCATCGCGGCGCTACCCGATGCGCAGCGGGCCCGGATCGATGAGCAGCTTCGAGCCTTGATCGCGTCCGATCCCGAGCTGCGGGGCAGGGATGTGATGACCGTGCCTTACGAGACTGCCGCGTTCGTGGCGGTGAAGGGCGGCTAGAGTCCTGCATTTGGCCGAACCGCCGTTCTGAGGCCTTGATATAGTTCAGGCCTCATTTTCAGACCGGTAAAGGATTTCTGCCATGACTCAATACACCGCCTTCAGCGTCGAACTGGCCGACAACATCGCCCATGTGCAGATCAACCGTCCGGAAAAAATCAACTCGATGAACGCCGCGTTCTGGAGCGAAATCGTCGAGGTGTTCCAGTGGATCGATGACACCGACGAAGTGCGGGTGGTGGTGCTCAGCGGTGCCGGCAAACACTTTTCCTCGGGCATCGACCTGATGATGCTGGCCGGCGTGGCCAATGAGCTGGGCAAGGACGTCGGCCGCAATGCGCGCCTGCTGCGCAAAAAGATCCTGACCCTGCAAGCCTCGTTCAATGCCGTCGACAATTGCCGCAAACCGGTACTCGCGGCGATCCAGGGTTATTGCCTGGGCGGCGCCATCGACCTGATCGCGGCCTGCGACATGCGCTACGCTGCCGAAGACGCACAATTCTCCATTAAAGAAATCGATATCGGCATGGCGGCTGACGTCGGCACCCTGCAACGGTTGCCACGGATCATCGGTGACGGCATGCTGCGTGAGCTGGCTTACACCGGTCGCACCTTTGGTGCCGAAGAGGCGCGCAGCATCGGGCTGGTCAATCGCGTCTACAGCGACAAGGACAGCCTGATCGAAGGCGTGATGGACATTGCCCGGGACATTGCCGGCAAGTCGCCGATCGCGGTCACCGGCACCAAGGAAATGATCAGCTACATGCGCGACCACCGTATCGACGATGGTCTGGAGTACGTTGCCACCTGGAACGCTGCCATGTTGCAATCCTCCGACTTGCGCGTGGCCATGGCCGCCCATATGAGCAAACAGAAACCCGAATTTCTGGATTGAGAAACCATGACATCTCGCTGGACCACCGCAGTACTGGACACCGATCAACCGGGCGGCTGGGCCGTCGCGCGCAGCCCCGAGGGCTTTCTGTTCGATGACAACGGCGTGCTGTTCCCCCGGGAATGGCTCAAGCGCCAGGACTTGTCGGTCCTCGCCGAGCACGGCATCGGCCATCTTGATGGCGAGCCGGTCTACCTGCTGGAACTGCGCAGCACCAGCGAGGTGCCGGGCTGCAACTGGAAGGGGCTGCGGGCGTTCATGCTCGATGGCGATCACACGATTTACAAAGTGCTGGGCTATGCCGCGCAGATCGGGACGTGGGCCCGTGAACATCGTTTCTGCGGCAATTGCGGCCAGGCCATGACCCAGGTGCCTCGGGAGCGGGCGATGTACTGCCAGCCGTGCGACTTGCGCAGCTACCCGCGCATTTCGCCGAGCATGATCGTGCTGGTGACCCGTGGCGATGAAGTGCTGCTGGCGCGCTCACCGCGCTTCGTCACCGGGGTTTACAGCACGTTGGCGGGGTTTGCCGAGCCTGGAGAGTCGGCCGAGGATTGCCTGATTCGCGAGGTGCGCGAAGAAGTCAGCATCGAAGTGAAGAACATCCAGTACCTGGGCAGCCAGTGCTGGCCGTTTCCGCACTCGATGATGCTAGGTTTCCATGCCGAATACGCCGGTGGCGAGATTGTCTGCCAGGAAGACGAGATCGAAGACGCCCAGTGGTTCAACGTGCACGACCTGCCGCCATTGCCGGCGTCCAAATCGATTGCCCGTTACCTGATCGACGTCTACGTGGCGCGGCGTTTAGGCCACGCTGAACCAGTGCTGCCAGGCTAGACGCACGGTCAAACCCAGCACCACGGTGATGAACACCGGACGAATGAACTTGGCGCCACCGCTGATCGCGGTGCGCGCCCCGAAGAACGCGCCGACCATCACCGACAAGCCCATGCTCAGGCCGATGATCCAGTCCACCTGCCCGGAAAACACGAACACCGACAGCGCCGCAATGTTGCTGACGAAGTTCATGCTGCGCGCCACGCCGCTGGCCTTGACCAGATCGATCGGGTACAGCAGCAGGCTGCTGACGGTCCAGAACGCACCGGTGCCCGGGCCGGCCACGCCGTCGTAGAAACCGAGGCTGAAGCCCTGGGTCGATTGCCACTTTTTCTTGATCGGTGCGTCGCTGTCCAGCGGCGCTTTCGGCGTGCCGCCAAACAACAGGTACAGACCGCAGGCGAAGACGATCACGGGCAGCATCTTGTTCAGCCATTCGGCTGGCAGATAGTGGGCGACGATAGCGCCGGTCAACGCGCCGACCAGCGTGCCGACGATGGCATGCATCCACTGCCGTGGGTGAAACAGCTTGCGCCGGTAAAAAGTGAAACTGGCGGTGGCCGAACCGAAGGTCGAACTCAACTTGTTGGTGCCCAGCACCAGATGCGGCGGCAAACCGGCGGTGAGCAACGCCGGCGTGGTCAACAGACCGCCACCGCCAGCGATGGCGTCGATGAATCCGGCAATGAAAGCGACAAGGGCCAGAACGGCCAGGGTGGTGAGGTCAACGCTGAGTTCGAAAGGCATGGAATCGGCTTATTCGGCAGGTTGCAGAGCTGGGCTGCGGGGAGGGCAATCATGTTACTCATTTCCAACTGTTGCGGCGACCCATAAGGCCCTATCGCTGGCAAGCCAGCTCCCACAAGTTTTGGGGATTATCGCAATATTGTGTGCACTGAAATTACTGTGGGAGCTGCGGTGCGACGATTCGACTTGCCAGCGATGAGGCCAGTCCTTTCCCCGATTGTTCAACTGTTGCCCACCAAACAGGCACCCAACAAATCACCCTCCCACCATGCATTTTGATTGCCTTAAACCCCATTAAACGCGGGCTTCAGGGGCTGGCACGCTTGCTGCTCTACCTCTCTCACCTTCATCAACTGTCCCGGGGACACGCCAATGAGTCAGCAAGCCGTGAAATTTGCCTACTGGGTGCCGAACGTCAGCGGTGGGCTGGTGGTCAGCAAGATAGAGCAACGCACCGACTGGGGCATCGACTACAACCGCAAGCTGGCACAACTGGCCGAGGCGGCGGGCTTCGAATACGCCCTGACGCAGATCCGTTTCACTGCTGGCTACGGCGCCGAGTTCCAACATGAATCGGTGGCTTTCAGCCACGCGTTGCTCGCCGCCACCCGCACACTCAAAGTCATCGCCGCCATTCTGCCCGGCCCGTGGCAACCGGCACTGGCGGCCAAACAGTTGGCGACCATCGATCAACTCACCAACGGCCGGATCGCGGTTAACATCGTCAGCGGCTGGTTCAAGGGTGAGTTCCAGGCCATCGGCGAACACTGGCTGGAGCACGACGAGCGTTATCGTCGCTCGGAAGAGTTCATCCGTTCATTGCGCGGGATCTGGAGTCAGGACAACTTCACCTTCCGTGGCGATTTCTATCGCTTCGACAATTACAGCCTCAAGCCGAAACCGCTGGGCCGCCCGGAAATCTTTCAGGGTGGCAGCTCCCGTGCCGCGCGGGACATGGCGGCACGAGTGTCGGACTGGTATTTCACCAATGGCAACAGCGTCGAGGGCATAAAGGCGCAGGTCGACGACATTCGCGCCAAAGCGGCAGCGAATCATCATTCGGTGAAAATCGGGGTGAATGCTTTTGTCATTGCCCGGGATACCGAAGAGGAAGCCAAAGCGGTGCTGGCGCAGATCATCGATCAGGCTGATCCGGAAGCGGTGAATGCTTTTGGTGATGCAGCGAAACAGGCGGGCAGAGCATCGCCGGAGGGCGAGGGCAACTGGGCCAAATCGACTTTTGAAGACCTGGTGCAGTACAACGACGGTTTCAAGACCAACCTGATCGGCACGCCGCAGCAGATTGCCGAGCGGATCGTGGCGCTAAAAGCGGTGGGTGTGGATCTGGTATTGGCGGGGTTCCTGCACTTTCAGGAAGAGGTGGAGTATTTCGGCCTGCGGGTGTTGCCGTTGGTGCGGGAGCTGGAAGCAAAAGCAGCGCTGAAGCACAGCGCCGAAGTGGCCTGAAGACCCTTCCTGCACAATCTGCAGGAAGGATCGGCTGCTGAATTACAGACCCAGCTCGGACAGCCCCGGATGATCATCCGGGCGTCGACCCAGCGGCCAGTGGAACTTGCGTTCGCTTTCCTTGATCGGCATGTCGTTGATGCAGGCGTAGCGCTGGAACATCAGGCCGTGCTCGTCGAACTCCCAATTTTCGTTGCCGTAGGAACGGAACCAGTTGCCCGAGTCGTCGTGCCATTCGTAGGCGTAGCGCACGGCGATGCGGGTGTCGGAGTAAGCCCAGAGTTCCTTGATCAGGCGGTAATCCAGTTCCTTGGCCCATTTGCGGGTCAGGAAGGCCTTGGCTTCTTCGCGGTTGTTGGCGAATTCGGCGCGGTTGCGCCATTTGGTGTCGAGGGTGTAGGCCAGCGATACCCGCTGCGGGTCGCGGGAGTTCCAGCCATCTTCGGCCAGGCGAACTTTTTCAATGGCCGATTCACGGTTGAAGGGTGGCAATGGCGGACGTACTTCGGCTGCAGTAGACATGTTTGTCTCCCGATAAAATTAACGATTTAACAACTTTTCGCTTATTGAGGCTTTACAGGTCCAATAACTTTCGCGCCATGCATTTCGCATTATCGGCGGCACTGTGATCACCCATCACAAGCGCTACGGTAATGGCGCCGTCAATCAGAATCAGCAACTGTTTGGCCAGCAGTTGCGGGTCCTCGGCACCATGTTCGGTACACAGCTCGCACACGTAGTCGAGCAGCTTCTGTTTGTGGTCTTTGGCGACCAGACGCACCGGATCCTGCGGATCGCCGGTCTCGCCGCTGGTATTGATGAAGGCACAGCCCCGAAAGCCTTCCGAGGCGAACCAGCCCTTGAGCACGGTAAACAGGTTGAGCAGGCGATCGGCAGGGGTTTCGGCCTGATCAACGGCGCTTCTGTACCAGTGCATCCAGCGCACGTCGCGGCGTTGCAGGGCGGCGACGGTCAGCTCCTCCTTGTTGGCGAAGTAGCGGTAGATACTCTTTCTGGAGACACCGGCGGTTTTCACCAGAAGATCCATCCCGGTGGCGGCGATGCCACTCTTGTAGATCAACTTTTCGGTGACATCCAGAATGATGTCGCGGGTCGTGTCATTGCTTGTGATTTCGTTCATGTGGCGAACAGTAGAACGATCGTTCTCCATGGTCAAGCTGCATTTTTCATTGCCAGGAAAATTGAGATCGCCAGCAGGCTGGCTCCCACATTTGAAATGCATTCCTTTGTGGGAGCCAGCCTGCTGGCGATGAAGTTATTACAGGCACTCACAAGACCCGAAGGAGTTGATGGTGTAAGCTCTCGGGTTCTTCGGATTCGACCCATTGCGAGCCCTATGCCGTTGCTTTTCAAACGCTCTCTGCTGCCCAAGTTGCGCAGCTTTCCGCTGACCGCCGAGGCCGTGACCATTCTGTCCGGCGCCGCCGAGTTCCGTCGTTGCCTGCTGGAGAAAATCGCCCAGGCGACCCAGCGCATCTACCTCGTCGCGCTTTATCTGCAAAACGACGAAGCCGGTCAGGAAATCCTCGATGCCTTGCACGCTGCCAAACTCAAGCGTCCCGAGCTTGAAATCGTTGTGGTCGTCGACTGGCTGCGCGCTCAGCGTGGTTTGATCGGTGCCGGCAAGCAGCCGGGCAACTCGGCCTGGTATCAGGAAATGACCCGCACCCACCAGAGCGTGGTGCCGGTCTACGGCGTGCCGGTGCAGACCCGCGAGCTGTTCGGCGTGCTGCATCTGAAGGGCTTCGTGATCGACGATTGCGTGGTCTACAGCGGCGCCAGCCTGAACAACGTCTACCTGCATAAATTCGACAAGTACCGTTTCGACCGTTATCACGTGCTGCAGAGCCGTGAACTGGCGGACTCGATGCACCATCTGGTCAAACACGGCCTGATCGAGTCGAAAGCAGTGCATCGCCTCGACCTGCCGAACCTGCCGACCACCCGCAGCCTGCGCAACGACATCGGCGACCTGCGCAGCCGCCTCAAATACGCGACGTACGACACCAGTGCCGGCAGCACGGCGCACACTGGCCTGTCAGTCAGCCCGTTGCTCGGCGTGGGCAAGAACAACCCGTTGAACCGGGTGATTCTGGAGCTGATCGCCAGCGCCCAGAAGCAACTGACCATCTGCACGCCGTACTTCAACCTGCCGCTGGGGGTGATCCGCGAGGTCAACCGGGCGCTGGCGCGCGGCGTGAAGATAGACATCGTGGTCGGCGACAAGACCGCCAACGACTTCTACATTCCGCCGACCGAGCCGTTCAAGGTGATTGCCGCGCTGCCGTATCTCTATGAGATCAGCCTGCGTCGTTTCGCCAAGCGTCATCAGCGCAACATCGACAGCGGCCAGCTGAACCTGCATTTGTGGCGCGAGGGCGACAACAGTTACCACCTCAAGGGCATGTGGATTGACCAGCGCTACACACTGCTGACCGGCAACAACCTCAACCCGCGTGCCTTCCGTCTCGATCTGGAAAACGCGCTGCTGATCGATGACCCGAAAGGCGAGTGGCTTGAGCCACGGCGTCTTGAGCTGGAAAACATTTTCGAGCACACCCAGCGGATCGAGCGATTCCAGGATCTGGAAGCCTTGCCGGATTACCCGAGCGGGGTGGCCAAGTTCCTCAAACGCGTGAGCCGGGTGCGGGTCGAGCGGTTGCTCTATCGCATCCTCTAAGATCCGAAATCTTTAGCGCGGCTTAAGACGCCATCGCGGGCAAGCCCGCTCCCACAAGGTCTGTGCCGGATCACTGTTCAGTGAACGGCGCAAAACCAGTGGGAGCGGGCTTGCCCGCGATGAGGCACTACAAAACGCTGTAGAACTCAGTTCAGACCCAATTTTCCACGCAATGTGGAAAGGTCTTCTGCCAGGGTATTGACCGGGCCAACCAGCGCCTTGCGGTCGTTTTCCTTCACTTTGTCATAGGTCTCGAAGCCACCGTCCTTGGTCTTGTACTTGGCCAGGATCTTGTCCACGGCGGCGAAGTTCTTGTCGACTTTGGCAACGAAGGCCTTGTCTTGCTTCTCGATCTGCGGACGGAACAGCTCGACGATTTTCTTCGCGCCGTCGATGTTGCCCTGGAAGTCATAGAGATCGGTGTGGCTGTAACGGTCTTCCTCACCGGAGATCTTGGTGGCGGCGACTTCTTCCAGCAAGGCGGCAGCACCGCCGACAACTTTCTCAGGCGGGAAGGTCAGGCCGGCGACGCGGGTCTGCAGGTCCTGGACGTCTTTATCCAGTTTGTCGGCCAGATCGTTCAGGCCCTGGGTGCTCTTCTCCGAGAACAGCGAGTACTCGATGCGGTGGAAACCGGTGAAGTCTTCAGCCTTCACGCCTTTTTCGTGGTCGTCGACGCGGGAGTCGATGGACGCGTCGAGGTCACTGAACAGCTCGGCAATCGGCTCGATCGACTCGTAGTAGACGCGGGTCGGTGCATAGAGCTTCTGCGCGGTAGCCAGGTCGCCCTTTTTCACGGCATCCGTGAATTGCTTGGTGTGGGTGCCAAGTTGGTCCAGTTGCTCGGTGACGTAGATCTTGTAGTCCGAAACCGGCCCGACCAGATCCAGCGGCGCGGTCGCGGCGAACACCGACAACGGGGTGTTGAGTAAACCTAAGGTCAGCAATAACGCGATGGGCGTCTTTTTCATGGGGGCGGCTCCTGTTGAATGCTATGCAGTTGTTTTTGGTTGGGTAGCGTTGAGCAGCGAGCGACCGATGAAATCCTTGTCGCCCGTAACACCCGGCAGGGTGAAGAAGTAACCGCCGCCGACCGGCTTGAGGTATTCCTCCAGCGGCTCGCCGTTGAGGCGGGTCTGTACGGTGATGAAGCCTTTTTCCAGGTCGGCCTGGTAGCAGATGAACAGCAGGCCCATGTCGAGCTGGCCGTTCTTGTTCACGCCGTTGGAGTAGTTGAAGGGCCGGCGCAGGATCAGGTTGGCCTGGGTCGCGGCGGTGCGCGGGTTGGCCAGGCGGATGTGCGCGTCGAGCTTGGTCAGCTTGCCTTCCGGGTCCTTGCTGTAGTCCGGCACTTCGGTCTCATGGCTGGCGCCCATCGGCGCGCCGGTGGTTTTGACTCGGCCGATGATGCTTTCCTGCTCCTGCAACGGTGTGCGGTCCCAGCGTTCGACGAAGTTGCGGATGATCCGCACCGCCTGATAGCTGCCGTGAACAGCCCAGGCCGGTTCGTCGCTGCCCGGTTGCACCCAGACGATACGATCCATGGCTTTGCCGTCGTTGGAATCCGGATTGGCCGAACCGTCGCGAAAACCCAGGAAGTTACGTGCCGATTGCGCTGGCACACCGGGTTTGGCCGGGGCTTGCGGCGGCACGCTGCCTTCCTGCTTCCAGCGCACCAGCAGCAGGTCCGGCAGGTTCTTCACAATGTCGCGCAAGGCGTGGATGTTGGTGTCGGCGGTGTTGGAGCAGAACTGCAGGCTCAGGTCGCCGTGGCAGCAATCGGCTTCCAGTGCATCGTTGGGGAAGCCGACCATGCGGATCAGGCGCTTGGGCTTGGCGGCGGCGAGGCCAAAACGCTCGTCGAACAGCGATTCGCCCACCGACACGGTGATGGTCAGGTTGTCCGGCGTGACCACCGGGCCGAGGATGCCGGAGTCCGGCGGCGGCAATTTTGGATCGATCTGCGCGACCGGGCCGCCCTTCATCAGGAACGCGATGCGCTCGTTGAGGGTGCGGAACAAGCGCTCCAGGTCTTCACGGTCGCTGGCCAGCACATCGAACGACACCAGCATGCCGGACGCCGGACGCGGGGTGACGATGCCGGTCTGGTGCGCGCCATGAAAGTCGTGGTGATCTTCGGTCTTGTCGCTGCTCGGCGCTTCGGTGACTTGCGCAGGTGCGGCGGCCATCGCCGGGCAGCTCAGGGCCGTGCCGGCCAGTGCGACACCGGCGGCGCCCATGCCCATCAGTACGCGGCGGCGTTGCAGGTTGAAGTGTTCGGAATCGTTCATCGGTATTCGTCTTCTACTTACAGGCCGGAGAGGCCGAGGGCGGGATCAATGGCGTCGAGGGCGTCGGCCAGAGCCTTGGCCTTGTCGGCGATCTGCTTGCGTTGCTCACCGTTGACGGTGTCGTAACTGGCGTAGCCGTCCTTGACCTTGAAGCCGTTCAGCGTGGTATCGAAATCAGTCAGCGCGCTGTCGATTTTCGGCAGCAGATCGGCGGCGGATTTCGTCAGCATTGGTCGCAGCAATTCGACGACTTTGTGCGCGGTCTCCAGATTCGCTGCAAAACCGTTGAGGTCGCCGTGGCTGTAGCGTTCCTCTTCGCCGCTGGCGGCGCGCACGTCGGCCAGGGTGTTGAGATTGCGCACGAGGATTTCCACCAGTTGCTCCGGCGGCAGCGACTGCGCGAGCAACTGTTGTTTCAAGGTGGTGACGTCGCCCAGCAGGCGCTCGGCCACCGGCGACAGACCGTCGAGGCTGCGTTGCTGGAACAGCGCGTACTCGATTCGATGGAAACCGACAAAGGCCGGATCCTGTTCGCGCTTCTCGAAGTAATCGGCGCGGGCGTTGATGCTGTTGTCCAGCTCGGCCAGGCGTTGTGCGGCCGGGGCCAGACGTTGATACGCCGCGCGGGCCGGCAGGTACGCCGCTTGCGCTTGGGCCAGATCACCGCTGGTGATCGCTTGATTGAGTGCGGTGACGGCTCTGATCAATGCGCTGCTCTGGGTGGCCAGATACACGCGGAACTCCGACAGCGGCCCGACGAAGGCGACCATCGACGGCTTGGCCTTGGCGGCGGCATCGGAGGCGGCGGTCGGCGTGACATGCAGCACACCGCGCGGATTGCTCAGCAGGCCGCAGGTGATGGCGTAGTCGCCGGGTTGCAGGTTGGCGTTGATTACCTGGCTGAGGCCCGGGGCGATGTTCTCGCGTTCTTCGATCACCAGCACGCCGTCGAGGATTTCCCATTCCACCGCCCGGTCCGAGCGGTTGACGATGCGGAAACTGGCGCGGCCCGCAGGTACGCTCAGCTCGTTGGGCTCGCAACTGCCAGGGTGGATGTTGACCACCACTTCGTCATGGTTGTGCTGACGCTTGGCCGCAGCCATTTTCGAGGCGTAGTAGAACAGGCCACCGGCGGCGATCATCACGACCACCGAACCGGCCACCGCCCAGCGCAAGGCGCGGGGAGGGGAGGCCTGAGGAGTATTAGGCTTTGACATGGAGGCCCTTATTGGCTGGAAGCGGAATTCGAAGCGGCGGCTTTGGGCGCCGGTGCGGGAGCCGGGTAGAAGAACATCACCAGCGCCACCACCAGGTAGATCAGGTACGCACCGAGGGTGCTGACGGTCGGGGCATCCTGATAACCAAACATGCCGGCCAGCACCGAGCCCAGCGGGCCGTCCATCGGCAACGTCGCGCTGAAGTCGAAGAGCACGGTTTGCAGGTGATTCCAGACGCCGGCTTCGTGCAGCGCCTGCACCGAGTTGGAGAGAATCCCGGCAGCGACCACGAGAATGAACAGCCCGGTCCAGCGGAAGAACGCCGACAGGTTCAGGCGCATGCTGCCGCTGTAGATCAGGAAGCCGACGACGATGGCCAGAATCAGGCCGAGCAGGGCACCAATCGGCGCGCCAGGACCCTCGCTCTGCTGGAACACCGCGAGCAGGAAGAACACCGTTTCCAGCCCTTCCCGGGCGACGGCAAAAAACACCATGGCGATCAGCGCGATGACCTGATGCTTTGAGGAAGTCAGTGCGTGATCGAGGGACGCCTGCAGCGAATGCTTGATCGACCGCGCGACCTTGCGCATCCAGAACACCATGGAGCTGAGAATGCCCACGGCGACGAGACCGACCACGCCTTCGAACAGTTCCTGCTGTTTCTGCGGGAATTCGGCGCTGACCAGTTCCAGGCCACCACCCACCAGCAGCGCCAGCGCAGCGGCGAGAAATACGCCGATCCATACCGCCGGCATCCATTGGCCACGACCGGTCTGTTGCAGGTAGCTGGCGATAATGCCAACGATCAGCGCGGCTTCAATGCCTTCACGCAGCATGATCAGAAAGGGAACGAGCATTCGGCATCCACTGGGTCATTTGAAGAGGTTACAAGTTGTAACATAATGAAAGTCATTCTCACATGTCACTCATTGACATTTACCTGAACGGTAGCTGAACGAGCCTGAAGAACAACCATTCTCATGTAAGCCAAAGGCATTTCCGAGCGTGAGCGAGCTGTGTCTCGATGGCTGCGTTAAGATGCCAGCCACTCGAACAACAACAGGATTTACCTCGATCCATGTCGGAAAAAGACACCATCGCCATTCAACTGGTGCGCGAAGCACTGCTGCAAAGTTGTGCCCCGGGCGTGGCCACGGAAGAAGTCTTGAACAAGGTCGGCATTGAGCCGGTGCTGTTGCTCACCGATGACGCCCGCGTCCCGGCCAGCCAGTACGCGCGGTTGTGGCGATTGCTGGCGCGGCGGGGCGATGACGAGTTCTTTGGCATGGACCCGCGCAAGCTGAAATCCGGCAGTCTGGAATTCCTCTGTCGCAGCGCGATGGCCCAGCCGAATCTGGCTGCCGGGTTGAGCGCCGGTTTGAATTTCCTGTCGCTGATGCTCGAGCGCATGCCGGCGCAACTGGTGCACCAGCAAAGCCTGGCGGAAATCGTCCTGCTGGAGGACGACCCCGAGCCGCGCCGCGCCTTCACCTATTTCACCTACTGGATGATCGTCCACGGCGTGGCGTGCTGGCTGGCGGGGCGGCGGATTCCGATCCTCGCCATCGAGCTGCGCTGCCCGGCGCCCGAGTTCTGCGATGACTACCGAGTGATGTTCTCGGAGAACCTGCGTTTCGACCGGCCGCGCACACGAATGATCTTCGCTGCCGACGTGCTGGATCTGCCGATCAAGCGCAGTGCCGAGGAGTTGAAGCGTTTCCTCGCCCATGCCCCGGCCAACAT
The DNA here is from genome assembly GCF_023375815.1 of Pseudomonas sp. HS6. Lineage (NCBI taxonomy): Bacteria > Pseudomonadati > Pseudomonadota > Gammaproteobacteria > Pseudomonadales > Pseudomonadaceae > Pseudomonas > Pseudomonas sp. HS6. The sequence continues at coordinate 1,085,332 of NZ_CP067412.1, forward strand.
TCTGGTGAAGTACCGCGACCCGGAAAGCCTCGCCAGCCGTATCAAGCAGGATCTGCGGCAATTACCCGCCGAACAGTGGCCGGAAACCGAAGCCCTGGCCCAGCAGCTGTGCATGTCGGCCTCGACCCTGCGCCGACGTCTGGCGGAGGAAGGGCAGACGTATCAAGGCATCAAGGACAGCGTGCGCAAGGAACTGGCGATCACCTGGCTGGCGGAACCTTCGATCAGTTTTGCCGAGATCGCCACGCGATTGGGGTTTGCCGATGCGAGCTCGTTCTACAAGGCGTTTCGCAAGTGGTCGGGGACCAATCCTGGGCATTACCGCAGCCTGATCCTGAACGAAGCGGTCTGATCCTCGCTGTCCCCACTGACTCTCGTTCCCACGCAGAGCGTGGGAACGATCAATCGACGCAAACCTTGGCCAAACCAGTCATCCATCTTGATGGCTTTGACCATTGCCCCGCACCCCGCATGGCGCGAGTATTCCTCTGTTGTTTACGGTTCCCCAACCTAATAAAAACACAGAGGGATTCTGGCAATGCGCGATTACTTGTCTGCCACCCAGCAGTTTGATTATCAGCACACCGTGGACGCCGCACTCAGCGGCTCGCTCGAGGCGCTCAACGCCTGCGTCGAATGTTGTGACCGTCACGCCTTGCCGGGGCGCATCGCGCTGTTCTGGGAAGGCCGCGACGGCGCCAGTGCGACGTATACCTTCAGCGATCTGCAGGACAAAGCCGCGCGTTTCGCCAATTTCCTCCTCGCCCAGGGCGTGCAGAAGGGCGACAAGGTCGCCGGCCTGCTGCCGCGCAATATCGAATTGCTGATCACCGTGTTCGCCACCTGGCGCATCGGCGCGGTGTATCAACCGCTGTTCACCGCGTTCGGCCCGAAAGCCCTCGAACATCGCCTGAACAGCTCCGGCGCCAAAGTCGTGGTCACCGATGCGGTCAATCGGCCGAAGCTCAGCGAAGTCGCCGAATGCCCGACGCTGGTCACCGTCGGCGGTCCGAAAGGCCAGGGCATCGTCCGTGGCGATTTCAGTTTCTGGGCCGAGCTGCCCAACCATTCCAATGTCTGCGAACCGGTGATGCTGACCGGCGAAGACCCATTCCTGCTGATGTTCACCTCGGGCACCACCGGCCCGTCGAAAGCGTTGTCGGTGCCGCTCAAGGCAGTCGTTGCGTTCCAGAGCTACACCCGCGATGCCGTGGATCTGCGCCCGGAAGATGCGTTCTGGAACGTCGCCGATCCGGGCTGGGCGTATGGCATCTATTTCGGTGTGACCGGCCCGATGTCGATGGGTCATCCGATTACTTTTTACGATGGCCCGTTCACCCTCGAAAGCACTTGTCGGGTGATCAATAAATACGGGATCACCAATCTCACCGGTTCGCCCACGGCGTATCGCCTGCTGATTGCCGGCGGCGATGAATTCGCCAAGTCGATCAAGGGCAAGCTGCGCATCGTCAGCAGCGCCGGCGAGCCGTTGAACCCGGAAGTGATCCGCTGGTTTGCCGACAACCTCGGCGTGGCTATTCACGACCACTACGGCCAGACCGAACTGGGCATGGTGCTGTGCAACCACCACGGCCTCGAACACCCGATCCACCTCGGTGCCGCTGGTTTTGCTTCGCCGGGCCATCGCATCGTGGTGCTCGACGATCAGTACAACGAACTCGGCGTCGGCCAGCCCGGCATCCTCGCCATCGACCGCACGCAATCGCCGATGTGCTGGTTCGCCGGTTACGAAGGCGCACCGACCAAGGCGTTCGTCGGCGATTACTACCTGAGCGGCGACACCGTGGAGTGGAACCCGGACGGCAGCATCAGCTTCGTTGGTCGCAGCGATGATGTAATCACCACCTCCGGCTACCGGGTCGGCCCGTTCGACGTAGAAAGTGCACTGATCGAACACCCGGCCGTAATCGAAGCCGCAGTGGTCGGAAAACCTGATCCCGAGCGCACCGAACTGGTGAAAGCCTTCGTCGTGCTCAACCCGCAATACCGCGCGGAACCGGCGCTGGCCGAAGAACTGCGTCAGCACGTGCGCAAGCGTCTGGCCGCGCATTCGTACCCCCGTGAAATCGAATTTGTCAGCGAGTTGCCGAAAACCCCGAGCGGCAAATTGCAGCGCTTTATCTTGCGCAACCAGGAAATCGCCAAGGCTCAAGAGGCCGCGGCGCACAACGTTTCAGCTTGAATCCAAGGAAACAGTCATGCAGATCGAGAACAAGGTTTTTATCGTCACCGGCGGTGCGTCCGGCCTGGGTGCCGCTACCGCTGAATTGCTGGTGAGCGCCGGCGCCAAAGTGATGCTGGTGGACATGAACGCCGAAGCCGTTGCCGCTCAGGCCCAGCGCCTCGGCGCGCAAAGCGTGGTGGCCGACATCAGCAACGAAGCCGCCGCCGAAGCCGCCGTGCAGGCAACGGTAAAAGCTTTCGGTAGCCTGAATGGTCTGGTGAACTGCGCCGGCATCGTTCGCGGCGAGAAGATCCTCGGCAAGAACGGCCCGCACGCGCTGGCCAGTTTCGCTCAGGTGATCAACGTCAACCTGATCGGCAGCTTCAACATGCTGCGTCTGGCGGCAGCGGCGATTGCCGAAAGCGAAGCCAACACCGACGGCGAACGCGGCGTGATCATCAACACCGCCTCCGTCGCTGCGTTTGACGGCCAGATCGGCCAGGCGGCGTATTCCGCGTCCAAGGGCGCCATCGCCAGCCTGACCTTGCCCGCCGCCCGTGAACTGGCGCGCTTCGGCATCCGCGTGATGACCATCGCCCCGGGCATTTTCGAAACCCCGATGATGGCCGGCATGACTCCGGAAGTGCGCGATTCGCTGGCCGCGGGCGTGCCGTTCCCGCCGCGTCTGGGCAAACCTGCCGAGTACGCCGCGCTGGTGCGGCATATCATTGAAAACAGCATGCTCAACGGCGAGGTGATCCGTCTCGACGGCGCCTTGCGTATGGCCGCCAAGTAAGGAGGATTTCTCATGACCATCTCCAACGATCCGATTGTCATCGTCAGCGCCGTCCGCACCCCGATGGGTGGTTTCCAGGGCGAACTGAAAAGCCTGACCGCACCGCAACTGGGAGCCGCTGCAATCAAGGCGGCGGTTGAACGCGCCGGTGTTGCCGTCGATGCGGTCGATGAAGTGCTGTTCGGCTGCGTACTGCCGGCCGGTCTGGGCCAGGCGCCTGCGCGTCAGGCTGCACTGGGCGCCGGGCTGGATAAATCCACCCGCTGCACCACCGTCAACAAAATGTGCGGCTCGGGCATGGAAACCACCATCCTCGCTCACGACATGCTGCTGGCCGGCAGCGCCGATGTGGTAATCGCCGGTGGCATGGAAAGCATGTCGAACTCGCCGTATCTGCTGGACCGCGCCCGCGCCGGTTACCGCATGGGCCACGGCCGGGTGCTGGACTCGATGTTCCTCGACGGCCTCGAAGATGCCTACGACAAGGGTCGCCTGATGGGCACCTTCGCTGAAGACTGCGCTGAAACCAACGACTTCAGCCGCGAGGCTCAGGACGCTTTCGCCATCGCCTCGACCACCCGCGCCCAGCAGGCGATCAAGGACGGCAGCTTCAAGGACGAAATCGTTCCGCTGACCGTGACCGTCGGCAAGGAACAAGTGCTGATCAGCAACGACGAGCAACCGCCAAAAGCCAAGCTGGACAAGATCGCCTCGCTGAAACCGGCGTTCCGTGAGGGCGGCACCGTAACCGCAGCGAACTCCAGTTCGATCTCCGACGGCGCAGCGGCACTGGTGCTGATGCGCCAGTCGCAAGCGCAGAAACAGGGGCTGAAACCGCTGGCGGTCATTCACGGCCACGCCGCATTTGCCGACACCCCGGGCCTGTTTCCGGTGGCACCGATTGGCGCGATCAAGAAGCTGATGAAGAAAACTGGCTGGTCGCTGGATCAGGTCGATCTGTTCGAAGTCAACGAAGCCTTCGCCGTGGTCGGTATGGCGGCGATGAAGCACCTGGACATTCCACACGACAAGCTCAACATCCACGGCGGCGCCTGCGCCCTGGGCCACCCGATCGGTGCCTCCGGCGCGCGGATTCTGGTGACTTTGCTCTCGGCCCTGCGCCAGAAAGGCCTGAAACGCGGCGTCGCGGCGATCTGCATCGGCGGCGGCGAAGCCACGGCGATGGCTTTGGAATGCATTTAGGTTGACCCCCTTACCCTGTGGGAGCGACGGTGCGACGGTCGACTTGCCCGCGATGGCGGTGGGTCAGATGGCAAATATGTTGAATGACACGGCCCCATCGCGGGCAAGCCCGCTCCCACAGAGTTCTGTGTTGTAACCAGGATTTAAGGATTTGCCATGATTCCCAATGACGACCAACAACAAATTCGCGACATGGCCCGGCAGTTTGCCGAGGAACGGCTCAAACCGTTCGCCGCCGAGTGGGATCGCGAGCACCGCTTCCCGAAGGAAGCCATCGGCGAAATGGCCGAACTGGGCTTCTTCGGCATGCTGGTGCCGGAGCAGTGGGGCGGTTGCGACACCGGTTACCTGGCCTACGCCATGGCCCTGGAAGAGATCGCCGCCGGCGACGGTGCCTGCTCGACCATCATGAGCGTGCACAACTCGGTGGGTTGCGTGCCGATCCTCAAGTTCGGCAACGACGACCAGCGCGAGCGTTTCCTCAAACCGCTGGCCAGCGGCGCGATGCTCGGTGCTTTTGCCTTGACCGAACCGCAGGCCGGTTCCGATGCCAGCAGCCTGAAAACCCGCGCACGGCGGGAAGGCGATCACTACGTGCTCAACGGCTGCAAACAGTTCATCACCTCCGGGCAGAATGCCGGGATCGTGATCGTGTTTGCCGTCACCGATCCGAGCGCCGGCAAGCGCGGGATCAGCGCGTTTATCGTGCCGACCGATTCGCCGGGCTACAAAGTTGCTCGCGTCGAAGACAAGCTCGGCCAGCACGCTTCGGACACCTGCCAGATTCTGTTCGAAGACGTGAAAGTACCGGTCGCCAACCGGTTGGGCGAGGAGGGTGAGGGTTACAAGATCGCCTTGGCCAACCTCGAAGGCGGCCGCGTCGGCATCGCTTCGCAATCGGTGGGTATGGCCCGTGCCGCGTTCGAGGCGGCCCGTGACTACGCCCGCGAGCGCGACACCTTCGGCAAGCCGATCATCGAGCACCAGGCCGTGGCGTTCCGCCTGGCGGACATGGCCACCCAGATCGCCGTGGCGCGGCAAATGGTGCATTACGCCGCCGCCCTGCGTGACAGTGGTCAGCCGGCGCTGGTCGAGGCATCGATGGCCAAACTGTTCGCCTCGGAAATGGCCGAGAAGGTCTGCTCCATGGCGTTGCAAACCCTGGGCGGTTACGGTTACCTGAACGACTTCCCGCTGGAGCGCATCTACCGCGACGTGCGGGTCTGCCAGATCTACGAAGGCACCAGCGACATTCAGCGTATGGTCATTTCGCGCAATCTTTGAGAAGGAATCTGCACATGAATTACGAAACGATTTTGCTGGAAACCCATGGCCGCGTCGGCGTCATCACCCTGAACCGACCGCAGGCACTGAACGCCCTGAACGCGCAACTGGTCAGCGAAGTGAACCGCGCCCTCGATGGCCTGGAAGCCGATGCGAACATTGGCTGCATCGTCATCACAGGTTCCAAGAAGGCCTTCGCCGCCGGCGCCGACATCAAGGAAATGGCTGATCTGACGTACCCGCAGATCTATATGGACGACCTGTTCAGCGACAGTGACCGCGTGGCCAACCGCCGCAAACCGATCATTGCGGCGGTCAACGGCTTCGCCCTCGGCGGTGGCTGCGAACTGGCGCTGATGTGCGACTTCATCCTGGCCGGCGACAACGCCAAATTCGGCCAGCCGGAGATCAACCTCGGCGTACTGCCGGGCATGGGCGGCACCCAGCGCCTGACCCGCGCCGTGGGCAAGGCCAAGGCCATGGAAATGTGCCTGAGCGGACGTTTGATCGATGCGGTGGAAGCGGAGCGCTGCGGCATCGTCGCGCGGATCGTGCCGAGTGACGAGTTGCTGGATGAAGCGCTGAAAGTCGCGGCGGTTATTGCCAGCAAGTCGTTGCCGATTGCGATGATGGTCAAGGAGAGCGTGAATCGCGCGTTCGAAGTGAATTTGACTGAAGGCGTGCGATTCGAGCGCCGGGTGTTTCATGCGGCGTTTGCGACGCAGGATCAGAAGGAAGGGATGGCGGCGTTTGTGGCCAAGCGTGCGCCTGAATTTCAAGGTAAGTAACACGGCAAAATCAAGAGCCCCTCACCCTAGCCCTCCCGAAACGTCGGACCGCCCAGAGGGAGAGGGGACTGATCGGGGGATATTGAAGAAATACGCCGACTTGAAAGATCGTTTGTGAATCCATAATCGACGCGATCTTTCAGGTCGATGTATGACGCCAGCCCCCTCGGTCGGCGCCCTCTCCCTCCGGGAGAGGGCTGGGCGGGCGGCGTTCCGATGAGGGGCAGGCGTTACTCGGTTACAACTGATAGTTCTTCAACTCCCGCGCAATCACCATCCGCTGTATCTCGCTTGACCCTTCATAAATCTGGGTAATCCGCGCATCCCGGTAATATTTCTCCACCGGGTAATCCTCCAGATACCCATACCCGCCATGAATCTGAATCGCTGACGAACAAACCTTTTCAGCCATTTCCGAAGCAAACAATTTGGCCTGCGAAGCCTCCGACAGACACGGCTTGCCCGCCGTACGTAGCCGCGCCGCATGCAGGATCATCAACCGTGCCGCATTGATCTGCATCTGCATGTCCGCCAGCAGGTTGGCGATGCTCTGGTGTTCGATGATTGCCTTGCCGAACTGCACCCGATCACGGGCGTAACCCAGCGCCGCTTCAAACGCCGCACGGGCGATGCCCAGTGCTTGCGCGGCAATGCCGATGCGTCCGCCTTCAAGGTTGGAGAGGGCAATCGCCAAACCTTTACCGCGTTCACCCAGCAGATTCGCTTCAGGAATGCTGCAATTGTTCAGCGTCACCGCGCAGGTGTCGGAGGCGCGGATGCCCATCTTGTGTTCGGTGCGGTCGACGATGAAACCCGGTGTATCGGTAGGCACCAGGAACGCCGAAATCCCACGCTTGCCAAGGTCTGGATCGGTCACCGCAAACACGATCGCCAGTTTGGCCCGCTTGCCATTGCTGACGAACTGCTTGGCGCCGTTGATCACCCATTGCCCGTCACGCAGTTCGGCGCGGGTGCGCAGGTTGTGCGCTTCGGAGCCTGCCTGGGGTTCGGTCAGGCAGAAGCAGCCGATCACCGCACCGCTGGCCAGATCTGCCAGCCAGGTCTGTTTCTGTTCTTCGCTGCCGTAGTTGAGCACCGGGCCGCAGCCCACCGAGTTGTGGATGCTCATGAACGCACCGGTAGCGCCGTCACCGGCAGAAATCTCTTCCACCGCCAGCGCATAGGCTACGTAGTCGACGTACGTGCCGCCCCATTCTTCCGGCACCACCATGCCCAACAGGCCGAGTTCGCCCATCTTCGCCACCAGACCGTCATCGATCCAGCCAGCCTTTTCCCAAGCCTGTGCGTGGGGGGCGATTTCGCCGCGGGCAAAATCCCGGGCCATGTCGCGGATCATTACCTGGTCTTCAGTCAATTCGAGATCGTGCATGGCTCAGCTCCCGCTCTCAGCGAAACCGTGGAAGAAACCCGCGATGTGCTCGGCGTGCAGCGCGGCAAGGGTCGGCGGGTTCCAACGTGGTGATTTGTCTTTGTCGATCAGCAAGGCGCGCACGCCTTCGATCAGGTCGCCGCGTTCGAACCACTGGCGATCCAGATGCAGTTCGAGGGCGAAGCAGTGTTCCAGGCTCAGGTGCCGGCCGCGACGCAGCATTTCCAGGGTCACGCCCATGGCCAGCGGCGAGCGGGTTTCCAGCAGGTCGGCGGTGGTGGTTGCCCATTCGTGGCTGTCTGCGACGGTCACGGCGCGCAGTTGCTCGACGATGCTCGGCACATCGGGCAACGCGAAGAAATGGTCGATGGCCGGGCGCAAGGCTTCAAGCGGCGCATCCGACAGAGTTTGCACGGCATGGCGGGCCAGCAGGTTTTGCAGGTCTTTCAGCGGCGTATCGTGCCACTCCAGGTGATCGAATTGTTCATCGAGGGTGCCGAGTTTGCTGCTGTCCAGATACCAGTCGGCGAGGCCGCAATACAGCGCATCCGCCGCCCGAATCTGCACGCCGCTGACGCCCAGATAAATCCCCAGCTCGCCGGGAATGCGCGGCAGGAAATAACTGCCGCCGACATCCGGGAAATACCCGATCGCCACTTCCGGCATCGCCAGACGGCTCTTCTCGGTGACCACCCGCAGATCGGCGCCTTGCACCAGGCCCATGCCGCCGCCGAGGACGAAACCGTCCATCAACGCCAGCACCGGTTTGCGGTAGTGGTGGATCGTCAGGTCGAGGGCGTATTCCTCGACGAAGAAATCTTCGTGCAGCGTGTCGCCGCTTTTATGGCTGTCGTACAGGGATCGAATGTCGCCACCGGCACAAAAGGCTTTCTCGCCGGCACCGCGCAGCACGACGGCGTGAATATCGGCATCAGCGGCCCAGGCGTCCAGGTATTGCTGGAGCTGGCGTACCATGTCGAGGGTCAGGGCGTTGAGACCGGCGGGGCGGTTGAGGGTCAGATGACCGATGTGATTGCGAACCTCGGCCAGCACTTCGTGTGGCGTGGCATCCATGGACGAAGTCCGCGGGGATGAAGCCTGAGCAGTCATCACTAACTCCCTGCTTTTATTGTCTTTATTCGAGAAGCTCGCGCGCGAGCGTTACCGGATCGTAACAGTGCAAATTTGCCGTGTACAACGGGGATATGTGCATGGGGTGTCTGCATTTTTGCCTTGACCACAAAATGAAAAATTGTGGCCGGAGCGCCGGCACCTGCTAGGCTGCGCGGCGGTTGCGACGAGCCCGCAAACAGACCTTCGCTTCAACAGCGTCTGCAACAGAACCCCAGCGTTTTTTCACCAGAGCTCAACGCGCAATGGAGGCGCACCATGTCGATAACAAGGTATTCAACAGGCAGACTGATCGTTGTGTTGCTACTGCTGCTGACGGTTATCAATGTCGCAGCGTGGGCGTTTGTCCTGCGTGGCGGGTTTTCCAGGGCGTATGGCATGGAAATGATCAGGACCAAAGAACCCTTGCTGATCGCGGGGCATGGCGATGATGAAAGCTATTACGTGCTGCCCGTCAGCACGACGCTCTATTACGACAAAAGCTACCCCGAAGGTTTTAGTCGTTACATGGTCTTTTTCAATCACAAGGGTTTTATCGCCGGCGATCCCGTGCCGATGAAGCCCGAGTATGGAGGATCATTGATTGATCCTCGCTGGTTGTCGAATGTCGATGCCGATGCGTTGAAAGACATATTCAAGCGTTTCCCTCTCTCGAAAAAAGACGTCGCCGCAGCTATCAAAGCCAACGGAGTTACCAAAGAGGATTTGATGGATATCATCCGGTCGATGCCGGATTGATCCGTTTCAGGGAGTTTGCGCAGCACGCCGCTTTCAGCTGAACACTTGGCCAATGCTTCGCCGCTTCGCATGCAATTCACTGGCATGAATCAACTGCTCCAGATCTTCCGGTGTGACATCAATGAACGCCTCCATATCCGCCAGTGCCAATTTCAGATCCTCGGCCGTGATGGACTGAATATCGACCGGTGCCACGGCCGGCGCCGGTTCGGCGGGACGTTTCGGGTAACGGATCCGAGTCAGGTTGTTGTAGGCCAGTGCAGCGAGCAGCAGGCAGGCGGCGCTGAGCATTACCGGTTCCAGGGCTTTCCAGTCCATGGCGATGGTCATCGGATCGGCCAGCACCATTGTCAATGCGACGGCGCCGGCTGGTGGGTGCAGGCAGCGCAGCCAGCACATCAATATCAGCGCCATGCCCGCCGCCAGGCACGCGCTGCCCAGGGTTCGGCCGAGGACGTGGGCCACCAGCAACGCGACCACGCCGGCACACAGATAGCCGCCGATGATCGACCACGGCTGGGCGAGGGCGCCGGAGGATACGGCAAACAGCAGCACCGCCGAGGCGCCCAACGGGCCGATCAGGTGGTAGGCGACTTCGATGCCGAACACCTGACTGCACGCCCACACACTGAACAACGTGCCCAGCGCCATGCCGATGGCGGCGCGGCTCCATTCAGTGGGGCGGGTGTTGATGGCGGCGGGCAACCAGCGAGCGAGCATGAAGTAGCGATCCTCTTGGGGAAACTGAAGGCAAAAAAAAGGACTTGTCCGTCGATCCGGAAAGTCCTTCGAAGTGTTCCAACTATTGGGGGAGGAACGCGCACAGTGTGCCAAGCAATCTCGATGCTGACAAATTCATATAAATGCATCTTCAATGCATTATTTATGAAGTAAAGCCACTCGCCGTCCGCTCATGAAGCACAGGAAACCGCCCATCGCGGTCAGCGCGCTGAGGGCGTAGAACATGGTCGGTGCTGGCGTGTGCATCAGCAGGAAACCGCAGATCACCGGGCTTAGCGCGCCGCCCAACGCCGCGAGGTTCTGCGCGCCGTAATAACTGCCGCGCAATTCTTCCGGGGCCAGGGTGTCGACGAACAGGAATTCCGACGGATAAATGATCATCTCGCCGAGGGTGAAGATGAACATTGCGATGCACCAACTCACCAGGCTGTCGGCCAGACTGAAACCGATCAGGCCGAGAATGAACAGACTGGTGCCGGCGGCGATCCAGTAGCGCAGTTTTTCCCGGTTGAGGAAGCGGCCGATCTGGTATTGCAGCAGGATCACTGCGATGGCGTTGCAGGCGAGCAGGGCGGCCATGGTTTGCAGGGCGCGCTGCGAGTCTTCGACCACCAACAGGTATTGGGACAGGTACAGCGTAAATCGGCCGTGGACCACGGTGCTGAGCAGACAGCCGCAGGTGAACATGATCAGCGTGCGGTCGTTTTTCAGGGTGACCAGGGTTTTCAGGAAGCTTTGCGGCTGGCCGATGGCGGCGACCGGGCTGGCGTCCCTGGGAATCCCTATCATCAGGAAGATGCTGCCGAAAGCGATACCGGCGGCTATCAGGAACGGCGCAATCGGGTACACCCCGGCGATCACCACTCCCAGCATCGGGCCGGTGGCGTAGCCGATGTTGGTCAGGGTGTAGCGCAGGGAAAACGCCTTGGCCCGCTGGCCCATGGGCAGGTTTTCACTGAGGATCGCCTTGGAACCGATCAGGAACAACGCCGAGGCGGTTTCGGTGATGACCAGGGTTGCGGTCGTCAGGTACAGGTCTTTGGCGAAGGTCAGCAACACGAAACCGATGGAACTGGACAGCATGGCGAGGATCAGCAACCGGCGCTTCTCGAGTCGGTCGATGATGTAGCCGCCGTACAGCGCGAGCAGGGTGGCGATAAACACCGCGATGCCCAGCAACAACCCGACGTCCTGTTGGTTGAGGCCGAGCTTGTTGCTCAAGAACAGTGTGAGCAAAGGACTGGTGATGGCGCGGCTGACGACGATGGTCAGCGAAACGATCATCAGGCGGCGGATAACGAGCGAGTAGGTGGCCACGGAAAATCAAATGTCCTTATTCGGTTAACAGGTGCTCAAGATCGCGCACGGAATCCAGCGTTTGCAGTTGCTGCAACTGTGCCAGCAGCCGTTCAGCCTTGGCTGCTGAACTCACGCGCAACGCCAGACTGAAAAACTTCTCCTCCAGCGCCGCCTCGCTCAGCGGATTGCCCGGCGCGCCCAGCGGCACCTCGACACACAGGCTCGCCTGACGCCCGTCGCGGGTTCGAACAATAACCACCGGCTCGCCATCCTCCGACAGACGCTCATCCACTTCAAGGCGAATGCGCGTCAGCCAATGAGCAATGCGCGGATCGTTGCGCGGCTGTTCATCGTAAGCCTCGAGCCGACAGTGCCCGTGCACCAGTCGCGCGGCGAGGGCGTAGGGTAGGCTCATCTGCGCAGCGGCCAGACTTTGGATGTCGCGGCCACCACACATGTCGAGCAGAAAACCGCACAGATTCACCTGGACGTCTTCCACCTGATCGGCGCCGACCTGCAATTGCTCCAGCAACAAGCCGAGCGCATCGATCGCCGAGTGGGTGCCACGGCAGGCGGCGTAGGGTTTGATCGAGCAGCGCGCGAGTTTCCATACCCGTCCCAACTCGGCGTCCAATGCATCCGGTTGCGCGCTACCCGGCGCGAGGGTCTTGAGAAATCCACCCCAGACATCATCGAACAACACCGACGGCCCGCTGACGCCTTCGCGTGCAAAACGCGCCGCGAGCAGACCACCTTCGGCCGCACGGCCGCTGTGCAGTTTCTTGCTTTGCGAGCCGTCATGGATGAACGCCCACAACCCGCCGCTGAAACTGCCGGCAATGCCCAGCGCCGACACGGTTTGCGCTGCATCCAGGGCAAAGATCCGCGCACAGGCCGCTGCCGCGCCGAACACGCCGCAGGTGGCGGTGGAATGCCAACCGGCGCCGTTGTGCGCCGAATAGCTGCCGCAGGCTTCCAGCACCCTCCGGCCGATTTCGTAGCCGATCACTACCGCCGTGATGAACTCGCGACCGTCCACCGGCCGATCCACCAGTGACAGCGCCGCCATCACCGCCGGCAGCACCACCGCGCCGGAATGATCGCAACCGCCGGTGTCGTCCAGTTCCAGCGCATGGGCGGCGATGCCGTTGAGCAACGCCGCGTGCCCCGCACCGACGCGCAGTGATGAACCCCAGACCAGTGCGGTGCCCGGCTCTGCACCGAATACCTGCCGCGCCTGAAGCGCCACCGCACTATCGGCCCCGGCCAGCACTGCACCGAAGGTATCGAGAATGTGCCGCTTGGCCTGTTCCACCAACGCCGGGGGCAGATCTTCAAAGCGGGTTTCGACGCAAAACTGCGCCAGCCGCTGCATGCGCTGGGTCATACAAGGTAGTCCCGATAATGGCGCTCATACACCGACGCCGGGTGATCCTGCGCAACCGGAGCCGCCGATTGCACCCACCATTGCGCAACTTCGGCGCCGGTGGCGATCCACACGTCGTCATGCTGCTGAATGCCTTGCAGCAATTCCCGCAGCACACCGATGCGCCCCGGCGTGGCGATGATTTCCGGGTGCAGCCGCAGCACGTAGCACAGGCCGAAGCGGTGGAACCCGGCGAAGTCCATTTGCAGGTTACCGAGGGTGTGGCTGTAGGAGGCGATCCGCGATTGCGCTGGCGGCACGGCCGGGCTCAGGTTGAAGGCGAAGTAGGGTTCGTCTTCCAGCTCGTAATGCAGCGGCAACTCGACCACTTCGGGGGCGGTCGGGTGCAAGAACGGCAGGTCATCGCCACGCCATGAGGAAGACCAGTGAATGCCGTGAGCTTTCAAGGCTTCGATGAATCCCGGCGCGCCGTTGCCTGCCGGAATCCGGAAACCGGTTGGACGCACGCCGGTCAATATTTTCAGCGCTGCACAGCCCTTGGCGACTTCCGCGCTTTGCGCCGCCAGATCCAGCGTGTCGTAATCCTGATGGCGGTAACCGGCGCACGCGATTTCATGGCCGTCAGCCTGTATCGCGGCGATGTGCTGCGGATTTTCCTCGGCGACGATGCCGGGCACGAACCAGCTGCTGCGCACCCCGAGTTCCTTGAACAGGCCGAGCAAACGCTCGACACCCCGTTGCGTGCCGTAGCGCCACACCGAGAGCGTCTTGTCACGCCCGGCGACTTCCGGGGCCTGGGTGAGGATGCCGTGGATGTCGTTGTAATCGACGGTCAGCACCACCGCGCAACGCTTGCCGGCGGGCCAAAGGTTGGAGTCAGCCATGGTGATGCTCCTTCAGCCACCAGCGAGCGACGTCACGGCAGGTGGCGAACCACACGTCATCGCGCTGGCGCATGTGTTCGAAGAGTTTCTCCAGCAACAGGATGCGCCCCGGTTTGCCGGTGATTTTCGGGTGGAACAGAGTGGTCAGGCACAGGCCTTCGTCCATCGCGCCGTCGTACTCGCGTTGCCAGTTGTCGAGGGTCAGTTCATAACTGGCGGTGCGGTCGAGCCCGGACGGGAAGTTCGGTGCGCGGGTGTAGGCGAGGGAGGCGTAGTCGTCCATTTCCCAGCGGCCGGGGATCTCCACCAGCGGCGTATCGTGGCCGGGGACGTTGACCAGATACGGGCGGTCGTCGCCGCGCATGCTGCTGGAATAGATAACGCCGTTGTCGGCCAGCATCGCCGGGGTTTCGGCGCGCCAATCACCGGACGGGGTTCGAAAACCCTCGGCGCGGATGTGCAGGTATTGCCAGAAAACGTCGCGGGACTTGTTCATCACGGCCTGCTGCTGGTCCAGCGTCAGGGCGTAGAAGGATTCGTGCTTGTAGCCGTGGTAGGCGACTTCATGGCCGCGTTCGACAATGGCCTGGCATTGTTTCGGCCAGTTTTCCACGACCAACGCGGGGACGAAGAAGGTGGTCGGGATCTTGAAGGTGTCGAGCAGGTCGAGCAGGCGTGGCAAGGCGCGATACGGGCCGTAGCCGCCGAAGCCGAAGTATTCCGGTTTGTGCCAGATCGAACCGTTGAGCATCGCATCGCCGGTCGGGCCGTCGAGGTCGAAGGCCAGGGCGAGGCAGGCTTTGTGCTGGTCGGGCCAGGTGGGTTGCAAGGAGGACATTAAGGGCGCTCGAGCTATTCATGAAACAGCGCCGACCGGTTGAGTCGGCGCTGACCGGATTACTTGCCGGCGTTGATGGTCACTTCCTTGATCGCACCCAGCTCCAGATCCCACTTCTTCAAAATCGCGTTATAGCTGCCGTCATCCACCATGCTCTGCAACGCCACTTTCACCGCTTCACTCAGCTCAGGCTTCTTCTTGCTCACACCCAGCCCGGTGAACTGCACGGAGATCGGCTGGCCGACCGTCTTGTACATGTCCTTTTCCTGGGTCTTGAGGTACGACAGGGTTTCGCTGCCCTGCATCGCTGCATCAATACGGCTCTGACGCAGTTGGGCGCGGGCGTCGGCCGAGCCTTCGGTGCCGATCACGTTGATCGCAGGTTTGCCTGCGGCTTCACAGTGTTCCTTACTCCACGCGGCGATTTCCGCCGGGAACGTGGTGCGGCGGCTGGTGCCGACTTTCTTGCCGCACAGGTCGGTGATTTCGTTGGTCGCGGTGTTCTTCTGCAAGGTGTAGAACTGCGGGCCGCTGGTGAAGTAGTCGACGAAGGTCACGCTGGCCTGACGCTCGGCGGTGTCGGTCATGCCCGACAGCACGATGTCGACGCGGTCGGTGGTCAGGGCGTTGATCATTTGCTCGAAGCCGGTTTCCTGCCACTTGATCTTGATCCCGAGGCGCTCGGCCAGGGCGTTGCCCAGGTCGTAGTCCAGACCGGTGAGCTTGTTGGTGGCCGGGTCCTTGAAATCCATCGGCGGATAGTTGGGCATGATCGCGACGACGATCTCGCCTTTTTCCTTGATGCCGGCCGGCAATTCGGCGGCGAAGCTGACGCTGGAAGCCATCAGGCCTGCGAGTACTGCTGGGATAACGAAGTTCTTCATGGACGTTCTCTTATGAGTGTTGTGAAGGCCAAAGGGGCCTCAGGTTCGAACGGCAGAAATGAAGCTTTGGGTGCGCGGGTTTTGCGGACTTATTAGTATTTCTTCGGGGCTTCCAGCCTCCACGATCTGCCCGCCGTCCATGAACACCATGCGGTTGGAAACCTCCCGGGCGAAGCCCAGTTCATGGGTGACGACGATCATGGTCATGCCGGTTTGCGCCAGATCGCGCATCACCGACAGCACCTCACCGACCAGTTCCGGGTCGAGTGCCGAAGTGGGTTCATCGAACAGCATCAGCTTGGGGCGCATGGCCAGGGCGCGGGCGATCGCCACCCGTTGCTGCTGACCGCCCGACAATTCAATCGGGTAGCTGTCGCGTTTGTCGGCAAGGCCAACCCGGGCCAGCAGTTCCAGGGCTTCTTCGTGCGCCTCCTTGGGTGAACGCTTGAGCACCTGGCACGGGCCTTCGATGATGTTTTGCAGCACAGTCATGTGCGGAAACAGGTTGAAACGCTGGAACACCATGCCGGTGGCCAGGCGCTGACGGGCAATCTGCGACTCGTTGAGTTCGTGCAGCTTGTGCCCGACGACGCGGTAGCCCACCAGTTCGCCATCGACCCACAGACCACCCTTGTCGATCTTTTCCAGCTGATTGACGCAGCGCAGCAGGGTGCTCTTGCCCGAGCCGGACGGGCCGATGATGCAAAGCACTTCGCCTTGCTCGACCTCGATGTTGATGTCCTTGAGCGCGTGGTACTGGTCGTAATATTTGTTCAGGGCCACAGCCTTGACGATGTTTCTCATGTTCGATTCTCCTGCGCGGCTTACGAGCGCTTGCCGGCGCCGCGAGCGAAACGACGCTCCAGACGGCTTTGACCAAAGGACAGGACGGTGACGGTGGCCAGGTACCAGATACCGGCGACGATCAGCAGCTCCATGACCCGGGCGTTGGCGTAGTAGATGTTCTGGGCGTTGTAGAGCAGTTCCGAGTACTGGATGACGCTCGCCAGCGAGGTCATTTTCACCATGCCGATGAATTCGTTGCCGACCGGCGGAATGATGATGCGCATGGCCTGCGGCAGGATGATCCGGCGCAGCGCTTGCAGGCGCGGCATGCCGATCGACTTGGCCGCTTCGTACTGACCGGTGTCCACCGACAGCAGACCGGCACGCACCACTTCGGCGGTGTAGGCGCCCTGGTTGATGCTCAAGCCGAGCAGGGCGGCCACGAACGGGGTCATCAGGCTCACGGTGTCGAGTTCGAACAGGCCGGGAATGCCGATGGTGGGAAAAATCAGCGCCAGGTTGAACCACAACAGCAGTTGCAGAATCAGCGGCGTACCGCGAAACAGCCAGGTGTAGGTCAGCGCCACGTAGCGCAGGATCGGGTTGGCCGACATGCGCATGATCGCGGTGATCACCCCGAACACGATGCCCAGCGCCATGGCCAGCACGGCCATGATGATCGTGTTGAGCAGGCCCCACATGATCGCTTCGGAGGTCAGGAACTGGCCGATGTACGACCATTCGATCTTGCCTTCAGCAAAGGCCCGCACCAGGCCAATGATCGCGATCACAATCAACGTGGCGAAGAAGATTCGCCCGTAATAGCGCCGTGGCACATGCTGGTACTGGGTGATATCGAACTGGTTTTCCGCCAGTTTGCGCTCCGCCTGGAGTCGTTCTGCCTGAGTCTGGCTCATGGTGTTTCTCCGTACACTGTACTTATCGATCAACCCCCTCCTGGTGGGAGGGGGACCCGGCTTAGAGGCGGAAGCCCTGGTAGTTTTCGGTCCACTGTTGCTGCGCAGCGAGGGCGGTTTTCAGGCGGCCGATCTGTTCGCGCACTTGTTGCGGCGCGGTTCCGCCCCAACCGCTGCGGGCAGCGATGGCGGCTTCCAGGGTCAGGCTGTCGCGCACGTCCGCCGTCAGGCGCGGGTCGATCTCGGCCAGCAGCGCCGGCGAGGCTTCCCACAATTCGAGGTTGTGTTTTTCGCAGGCCTGGACCAGCGCACCGGTGATTTCGTGGGCTTCCTTGAACGGCACGCCGCGCACCGCCAGCCAGTCGGCAACTTCGGTGGCGAGGGTGAAACCCAGCGGTGCCTGGCGCCGCAGTTCCTCGACGTTGACGGTCATGGTCGCGACCATCCCGGCCATCGCCGGCAGCACCAGCAGCAGGGTGTCGACGCTGTCGAGCACGCCGTTCTTGTCTTCGCTCAGGTCGCGGTTGTACGACAGCGGCAGGGATTTGAGGGTCGAGAGCAGACCGGTCAGGTTGCCGATCAGACGGCCAGCCTTGCCCCGGGCCAGTTCGGCGATGTCCGGGTTTTTCTTCTGCGGCATGATCGAACTGCCGGTGGCGTAGGCGTCGTCGAGATCGACCCAGCGGAACTGGCGCGACGACCACAGGCAGAACTCTTCGGCCAGACGCGAGATGTTGATCCCGAGCATGCTGGCGATGAACAGGAATTCGGCGACGTGATCGCGGCTGGCCACGGCGTCGATGGAGTTTTCGCAGACCCCGGCGTAACCCATCTCTTTGGCCGATTGCTGCGGCTGGCGAGCAATCGCGGAACCGGCCATGGCCGCTGCACCGAGGGGGGACAGCGAAGTGCGGGCGTCCCAGTCCACCAAGCGCTGCACGTCACGCAGCATCGATTGCGAATGGGCCAGCAGGTGATGGGCGAACACGATTGGCTGCGCCTGCTGCAGGTGGGTGAAACCCGGGCAGATGCTTTCGATGTGCTGCTCGGCTTGATCCACCAGCGCCTGTTGCAGCGCCAGGACTTCGACCGCCAAGGTGCGGACGTGATCACGCAGGAACAGGCGCAGGTCGTTGGCAGTCTGGTCGTTGCGTGAGCGGCCGGCGCGCAGCTTGCCGCCCAATGCGCCGAGGCGTTCGGTCAGCAGGCGCTCGATAAAGGTATGAACGTCTTCGTCGTCCAGCGTCGGAGCAATGCCCCCGGCAGCGAAATCGGCACCGATGCCGTCCAGAGCTTCGATCATCGTGCGGGTTTCCTGCTCATCCAGCAGGCCGGCACGTAGCAGTTCCCCGGCGTGGGCTTTGGAACCGGCCAGATCGTATGGCGTCAGGCGGAAATAGCGCTCGGGGCAACGGGACAGGGCCGCCAGGGCTGCGGACGGGCCGCTTTTGAAACGGGCACCCCAGAGACGGTCGGTGGTTTGAGACATTTGTTGTTTTCCTCGTCGGTAACGCGAACTGAAATCGGTGTGCATGGCCTGTCGAACACGCTGAAAAGTCAGCGGACAGAATCTGAGAACAGAGTCAGGCCAAAGCAGTTTTCAAGAGGGCAGTTGCAAAGAGACAAGAGCTGATCGAAGTGTCAGCTTTTAATGTTTGGCGATCAGTGAGTTGGCACTGATGTTCGGGATTTTTTGGCGGTTGCCAAGGCTGGTTTTCTGTGATCATTATTATTAGCCGGCGATGTTTTTGTTGTTGGACACAGATTGTTGAACATTGCGCCAGAGGTAAATCAGCATTATGGAAACCCCACTTTCCAATTCCGGAAACCCGCCGCTGAAAACGGCTCACCGAGCACCGCTGGCCCTCAGCGGACTGGATTTCAAACTGCTCAAGGTGTTCAAGGCCGTGGTCGAGGCAGGAGGCTTCAGCGCCGCGCAAAACGAGCTGAACGTGGGCCTTGCGGCCATCAGCAAGCAGATCTCCGACCTGGAAATCCGCATCGGCATGCGCTTGTGTACCCGGGGTCGCGAGGGGTTTCACCTGACCGAGGAAGGGCGTCTGGTGTATCAGGCGTCGATTGATTTGTTCGCGTCGGTCGACAACTTCCGGGATCGGCTTAGTTCAGCGCAGAACGAACTTATTGGCGATCTTGGTGTGGGCGTTATTGATAATACGATCAGCGACCTTAATTCACCGTTAGTTGCGGCGCTTAAGAGAATAAATGAAGAGTCGCCGAAAGTAAGATTTCAACTTCAGGCCACCCAGCTGGATGAGGTGGAAAGAGGAGTTGTAGAAGGGCGCCTGGTGGCGGGAATAGTACCGGTCTATCAGAAACGCGAAGAGTTTGATTATTACCCGTTATATGAAGAACGTTCGGAGGTTTACTGCGCTGTCGGCCATCCGTTGTTCGAAATGCCTGAAGCAAAAATGAACAGCGACGTGCTGCAGGATTACGAGTGCATCAACCACCGCTACGCGATCCATCGCGACAAGCTCAACTTTGCCCGCTACGACAGTTTTTCCGCCTCGGCGACCCAGGTCGAAGCCGTGGCGCTGCTGATCAAGACCGGCCGTTTCGTAGGCTTCCTGCCCCGGCATTACGCGGCCACGCTGGTGGCGGCGGGGCAGTTTCGTGCAGTGCTGCCGGAGCGAATCAACATCGCCACGCCATTCAATCTGATCCTGCGCCACAACACCGTGCGCAGTCCGTTGGTGAAGGCATTCGCTCAGGCGTTGGGCGTCGATCTGAAGGTGCCGCTGTAATTCAGCCGAGCATCAATCGCATCGCGCAACGTCGCTCACCGGGCAAACCGTGGGCGATTACGTCGTTGAGTACCTCGATCAAACGCGGCCCGGCATCCACTTCGTTCAATGGCACAAAACCCATGCGTTGATAGAACGGCGCATTCCACGGCAGATCGCGGAAAGTGGTCAACGTGATCGCCTCAAGTTGCCGCCGTCGCGCATGTTCAATCACGCCCAACAGCAACTTGCGACCGATGCCCCGGCCCTGAAAGTCTTGACTGACGGACAGTTCTTCGACGTGCAACTGGTTGTCGATTTCAACCGCCCTTAAAAAACCTGCAAGTTGTCCGACAGCATTTTCTGCGGCCCATACATGTCCCTGCTCGATGGCCTGTAAATGCTGCGCGGCGTCGGGTACATCGCTGTCGGCGAGCCAGGCCAGGTTCGGGTCTAGGCGAAACAGCTCGGCGGCCGAGCGTTCAATGGCGGGGAGGGTGGCCGCGTCAGCAGGCCGGGCGAGGCGAATAATGAATGTCATGCGGGAACTGCCGAAGGCTGTGATCCTGGGGAAATCCGCAAGATCGCAGCCTTCAACGAGGTCTACAAGGGTTTCAGGTACAACAGCACGTAATCGTTCTTGTCGAAACGCCCGCTCAAGACCGGTTGCAGACTGGCCAGCTGCGTACCTTGCAGCGATTGCAGGTCCTTGCTGTCCATGATCAGCCAGGCTGGGGCCTTGAGCGCTTCCAGCTGCTGAACGGTTTCGGTGAACTGCGGTTGCAGATCCTGTTCGACGTTGACCATGAACTTGATCGCCTTGGCGTCTTTGCCCATGCCGTGCAGCACCAGCGGCGCCGGGTTCTGTTGGACCTGAGCGAACGCAGCACGACTGAAGGCACGGGTGTCGTAGAGATCACGTTCTACCGGCTCGAACACTGCCGCATAGACCGTCCACAACGCCAGCACCGAGCTCAGGGCCAGCACTTCGGCACGCCAGCGAGGTTTCCACAGTCGGGACAATGCCAGCAGTTGCAGCATGCCCAGCACGATCATCACCGGCATGACACCGGTCAGCACGCCCGGAAACCTGCGCTGCGCCGCCAGCAAGGCAACTATCAGCAGCGCCGGCGTCAGCAGCCAAAGACCCTGAATGATCCCGCGCAACCAGGCGAATACCCGACCGTGAGCCACCTGAAACGGGTACGCCGCAATGATCGCCGCCATCGGCAACATCGGCAGCAGGTAACGCGCCTTCTTCGCCTGTGGAATCGACAGGCCGACCATGACGATCAACCCGGCCGCCGCGCAATATTGCACCAGACGCAAGGCCGGCCCGCGTTGATGCGGTTTGCTCAGCCATGCCGCCGCCAGCACCAGCAGTGCCAGCGGATAAGCCAGCGCGTAGTTGCCCAGTGAACTGGTGAAGTAATACAGCGAGCCGCTGACGCCTTCACTGCCATCCATGCGCCCCATGAACTGCATACGGATCACGTCTTGCAGAAAGGCCTCGCCACCGCTGAGCTTGGCCAGCCACAACAACAGGCCAACGCAGGCGGCGAGCAGGATCGACGCCAGCACACCGAACACGAACAGCCGTGTCCACTGACGGTTGAGCAGGTAATAACTGCAGAGCATGCCGGTCGGCACCACAAGGCCGATCGGCCCGCGAATGCCGAAACCCAGCAACAGCAGGGCAAAGATCAACGGCCAGCGCCGGCCGGAGCCGAAATGGTCGTGAGCGTAGCCCAGGTAGAACACCGACAGCGCCACGGCGGCCAGCATCAGGTCTTGCGACACCGCCCGGACTTCCGTGACGAAGGTACTGGTGAGCATCAGCAGCGCAATGCTGATCAACGCCCAGCGTTGCGAATGCACCGCCAGCAAGCGGTACATCAACGTCACGATCACCGCACCGGCGATGGCGCTGGGCAGCCACGCCGTCAGCGTATTGATCGCGCCGAAAGGCAGCGACAACAGCCAGATGAACAACGTCGAAACCGCCGAATAGTCGGCATACGGCTGGCCATACGTGGTCGGGAATACCGTCGGCCCGTGTCTCAACATCTCCTGGGCAAACAGTACGAAACGTGAATCGAAGCCAATGGGTGCCTGTCCGTAAACCCCGGCGATAAACAACAGCAGTGCCAGCAGCCCTGCGATCAGGGACTGCTGGCGGATGGCAGGCGACAACGAGATCAAGCGACGTCCGCAGTGTTAGGCCATTGTTGCAGCGGGATCGGCAATTTGCGCGAGTCCCCACGGCCGATCGGGAAGTACTTGAAGCCATTGCGTGCCAGGCGATCGGCGTCGTACAGGTTACGGCCGTCGAAAATCACCGGGTCCTTGAGGCGTTGCTGGATCAGGTCGAAGTCCGGGGCCTTGAACTGCTGCCATTCGGTGCAGATGATCAGCGCGTCGGAACCGGACAGTACCGATTCCGGGGTGCCCATCAGCATCAGCTTCTCTTCGTTCGGGTACAGATGCTGGGTTTCCTGCATCGCTTCCGGGTCGAACGCGCGAACACTGGCGCCGGCGGCAAACAGCGAATCGAGCAGCACGCGGCTTGGCGCGTCGCGCATGTCGTCGGTGTTCGGCTTGAACGCCAGGCCCCACAGGGCGAAGGTCTTGCCGCGCAGATCACCCTTGTAGAACGCGTTGATGCGGTCGAACAACTTGTGCTTCTGACGCTCGTTGATCGCTTCGACCGCTTGCAACAGGTCGCTGGAGCAATGCGCCTGTTCGGCACTGTGGATCAGCGCGCGCATGTCTTTGGGGAAGCACGAGCCGCCGTAGCCGCAACCCGGGTAGATGAAGTGGTAACCGATGCGCGTGTCGGCACCGATGCCCTGACGGACCGACTCGATGTCCGCGCCCAGGTGTTCGGCCAGTTCGGCGATCTGGTTGATGAAGCTGATTTTGGTCGCCAGCATGCAGTTGGCGGCGTATTTGGTCAGTTCGGCGCTGCGCAGGTCCATGAACATGATGCGGTCATGGTTGCGGTTGAACGGCGAGTACAGGTCGCGCATCACATCGCGTACTTCATCGCCTTCGCAGCCGATGACGATACGGTCCGGACGACGGCAGTCGGAGACCGCCGAACCTTCCTTGAGGAATTCCGGGTTGGAGACGATATCGAACTGCAGGGCACGCCCGGCCTTGTCCAGCGCGGCCTGAATATGCGCACGCAAGGTGTCGCCGGTGCCGACCGGTACGGTGGATTTCTCGACCAGGATCAGCGGCTGTTCACGATGGCGGGCAACTGCATCACCTACCGACAGGACGTATTTCAAATCGGCCGAGCCATCCTCGCTGGACGGGGTGCCGACGGCAATGAACGCTACGCGACCGTGCTGTACGGCAAACTTTTCATCGGACGTGAAGTGCAGGCGGCCGGAATCCAGGCCTTCACGCACCAGGCTCGACAGCCCCGGTTCGAAAATGCTGACGTGACCCTGGCTGAGCAGTTCGACCTTCTTCTGATCGATATCCATGCACACGACATCATGGCCGACCTCGGCCAGAACCGCGGCTTGCACCAGGCCGACGTAACCGCTTCCAAATACTGTGATTTTCATGGAGCACTCCTCAAATCGGGCGCTTTTGCCGGACGAGTGTTGATAGTGATGACGCCGAGCATGACCAGTGCCACGCCCAGTGATTTGGTAAAACTGAAGGATTCGTTGAACAGCGGCAGGCTGGCCGCCAACAGATACACCAGCGCATAGCTGATGCTCAGCAGTGAATAGGCACGGCCCAGCGGCAGGTCGCGCAGGGCGGCGAGCCAGCAGAGCATCGACAGCGCATAGGCGAGAATGGCCGTGAACACCACCGCCAGCGCCGTCAGATCGATGTTGCCGGTGGTCAGCGCGGACAACCATTGTTCAGGCTGCGGCAGGCGCGTCATGCTCCAGCGCATGCCCAGTTGGGCGCCGCTGACCAGGAAAACGCTGCCCAGCGCGAAGCCGATTCCGCGTGCCTGGCTCATGACTGTTGCCCCAGCAGTGCCACGCCGCCGATCACCAGCGCGACGCCGATCCAGTGCTGGCGGTCGATCGGTTCGCGAAAGACGAAACGCGCGATCAGCGTAATCAACACAAAGTTGAGGCTGAGCATCGGGTAAGCGATGCCCACTTCAAGGCGTTGCAGCACCAGCAGCCAGACCAGCAGGCCCGAGCCCAGTGCGAACAGGGCCAGCCACAGCCACGGCGAGCGCAGTTTGTCGGCCCAGGACGAATCGACCCCGCGCCAGCTCTCCACCGCATACTTTTGCGCAACCTGGCCCAGGCACGTCAGCAGACACGCCGTCAGCAACAACAACCAACTCATGACGGATCCTTGGGCAGGACGATGATCACCAGGTTGCCTTGCTCGTAACGAGTACCGTCCTTGGGCAGCAGGTCGACTTCGTGCAGCTCGTCGTCGCCCTTGACCCGCATGACCACGCCGACCGAGCCGGTGCGGCGGGCATCACGCACCCACTGCTGGACTTGATCGGTGGTGATCCGCTGTTCGGCGCCTTCAGGGTAGGACAGGCCATATTTCAGCTCGCCCACGGTGTTGTACAACGCCACCTTGGGTTGCTTCAGGCGCCAGGCCAGTGCCGAGGCAGCACCGAGATCGTTACTCAGCAGGTGAGTGGTGCCGGACAGTTCGTCGAGGTGATGCAGGATGAACTGGTCCGGGGTCTTGTTGGCCACCACGGACTTCGGCAACGCGGCCGGCAGCACACCGATCAGCAGCAGGCTGCCGAGGGCCGGAGCCGCCCAGCATTGCAGCGGCAGAAACGCTTGCGCCAGGTTGGCGATGATCCAGCCGATCAAGGCAATGAACACCAGCACCATGCTGTGCAGTTCGTGGTCGTACACCGGTTTTTTCAATTGCAGGTAAACCAGTGCGATCAGTGTGATGACGCCCAGCACCAGGTTCAGCAGACCATTGACGCTCAATGCCCGACCCTGTTCCAGACGCAGACGATCGGCCAGTGCATGACCCAGCAACAGCGCCAGTGGCAGCAGACACGGCAGGATGTAGGTCGGCAACTTGCCGTTGGCCAGGCTGAAAAACGCCAGCGGCATCACCAGCCACAGCAGCAGGAAGGCAATGCCCGGTTGGGCACGGGTCTGCCAGGCCTGCTTGAAGGCCGGCGGCAGCATGCCGACCCATGGCAGGCTGAACGCGACCAGCAACGGCAGGTAGAACCACCACGGTGCATCATGCTGGGCGTCGTCACCGGCAAAGCGGCGAATATGTTCGTGCCAGAAGAAGAACCGCCAGTAGTCCGGCTCCTGCGAATGGACCGCGAGGACCCACGGCAGGCTGACGATGATCGCCACGGCAATTGCCACCGGACCATAGATCAGCAGTTCACGCCAGCGCTTCTGCCAGAGCATCCACGGCAGGGCAATCAGCACCGGCAGCAGCCAGGCGAGAAAACCCTTGGTCATGAACCCCATGCCGCAGGCCAGCCCCAACACCGCCCAACTGATCAGACGTTGCCTGGTGCTGTGGCTGTCGACAGCAAACCATAGCGCCACAAGGCTCAGGTTGACCCAGAAGGTGAACTGCGGATCGAGGTTGGCGTAACCAGCCTGGCCGGCGACGACGGTGAAGCTCATGTAGAGGAGGGCGCAGACGAAGCTTTTGCGCGGCTCGTTCCACAACCGGCGGGCGATCAGGAAGCACAACAGCACACTCAAACCCGTGCTGAGGGCCGAGGCGAAACGCACACCAAACAGGTTTTGCCCGAACAGTTCCTGGCCGAGCGCGATCATCCAGTAACCGGCAATCGGTTTCTCGAAATAGCGCAGGCCCATGAAATGCGGGGACACCCAGTTGCCGCTCAGCAGCATGTCCTGGCTGATCTGTGCGTAACGGGTTTCATCGGGAATCCACAAGCCATGCGTGCCGAGCGGCAGCAAGTAGGCCAGCAGGATAAGTCCGATAAGCAGCGGCAATGCCCAGCGTTTGCTCATGCGCCTTGCACTCCCAGCCAGCCTTCACGGCCTTCGAGGGCGCCACGTTGTACACGGCCGACAGGCAATGTGTTGAGAAACTCGGGCAACAGGTCGCCCAAAGGCTTGAACTCGATGTCTCGCTGGCGTGCATCGGCCAGCAATCGACGAAACTCTTCGGCCATCAGAATCCCTTCTACTTCGGCATGAATGGTGTAGTTGTTGAGGTTGTCCGGGCGAAACCGGTCAAGGATGAAGGCGTTGAAGTCCTTCGCCGCCACGGTCGGGCCGACCACCTCGTCGAAGGTTGGCATATCCACCGGAATCTGCGGTGCACCCACCGAACCATCGGCCAACAGGGGTCGAAACAACTGTTGCCCGCGGCAGTCGCTGTTGTAGCGAAAACCGAAGGTCTCCTTGGCTTCGATCACGCGTTCGTCCGCACGCCAGCCGGCGGCCGCTGAGCACTGGATCTTCTCGCCGAGAATGTCGCTCAGGGTGTCGACGCCGAGACGGATCTGTTCGATCAGTTGCGCGTCGCTCCAGGTGCCGGCATTGGCCTGCCAGCCATGGTGATCCCAGGCGTGCAGGCCGACTTCATGACCGGCGTCCCGGGCCTGACGCATCAGGTGCCCGAGATCGCGACCGATCGGCTTGCCCGGCCAGGCGGTGCCGGCCAGCAGAATGTCCCAGCCATACAGGCCGGCAGCATTGGAACGGAGCATTTTCCAGAGGAATTGCGGGCGGATCAGGCGCCACAGATGTCGACCCATGTTGTCCGGGCCGACACTGAAGAAAAACGTTGCCTTGACCTGCGCTTCGTCGAGGATTTCCAGCAGCCGGGGCACCCCTTCACGGGTGCCTCGGTAGGTGTCGACATCGATACGAAGACCTGCCTGCATTAACGCTTGTCCGCGATTTCGAGCATGGCTTCACGCAGGAAGAAGTCGAGCGTGTTGCCGATGGTTTCGCGCATTTCCACGGTCGGCTCCCAGTTCAACAGGCGCTTGGCGTTGGCGATGCTTGGCTTACGGTGTTCCACGTCCTGGTAACCGGCACCGTAGAACGCCTTGCTTTCCACGTCGCGGAAACCGGCGAACGGAGGGAAGTTGGAGCGCAGCGGGTGAGCTTCGAACTGACGCAGCAGTTCTTCGCCCAGTTGACGGATGCTGGCTTCGTTGTCCGGGTTGCCGATGTTGATGATCTGGCCGTTGCAGACATCGTTGTCGTTATCGATGATGCGGGCTAGCGCTTCGACGCCGTCAGCGATGTCGGTGAAGCAGCGTTTCTGCTCGCCACCGTCGAACAGACGAATCGGCGTGCCTTCCACCAGGTTCAGAATCAGCTGGGTGATGGCGCGGGAGCTGCCGATACGGGCCGAGTCCAGACGGTCGAGGCGCGGGCCCATCCAGTTGAATGGACGGAACAGGGTGAAGTTCAGGCCTTTGGCGCCGTAAGCCCAGATCACGCGGTCCAGCAGTTGCTTGGAGACCGAGTAGATCCAGCGTTGCTTGTTGATCGGGCCAACGATCAGGTTCGAGCTGTCTTCGTCGAAGTTCTTGTCCTGGCACATGCCATAGACTTCCGAGGTCGACGGGAAGATCACGCGCTTGTTGTACTTGACGCAGTAGCGAACCAGTTTCAGGTTCTCTTCGAAGTCCAGTTCGAACACGCGCAGCGGGTTGCGGGTGTATTCGATCGGCGTGGCGATGGCCACCAGCGGCAGGACCACGTCGCACTTCTTGATGTGGTACTCGATCCACTCGGAGTGAATGCTGATGTCGCCTTCGACGAAGTGGAAGTTCGGGTGGTCGCGCAGACGGGAGATGGCGTCGGAACCGATGTCCAGGCCATAGACTTCGTAGCGGTCGTCACGCAGCAGGCGCTCGGACAAGTGGTTACCGATGAAGCCGTTGACGCCCAGGATCAGCACGCGGGTGCGACGTGGCGCACGGCCGGACTCGGCGCCGCGCAGCAGCGAGCCGTCCACCAGACCGAGTTCGTTGGCCAGTTGCGGGCCGCTCAGGTACAGGCCGTTGTCGTTGCGCTGACCGGCGTTGATCACCAGCGAGTCTTCACCGCAGGCGATGCGCAGCGGATCGACGCTGATCACACGGCCAGGGGCCTGACCGTCGTTGCCCTTGATGACTTCGGCGCTCCAGACGATCAGCTTGTGCTCGCCCACGGCGCAGAAGGCGCCCGGATAAGGACGGGTCACGGCGCGAACCAGGTTGAACAACTGCTCGGCCGGTTTGGCCCAGACCAGTTTGCCGTCAGCCGGGGTACGACGGCCAAACACGGTGGCCTTGGATTCGTCTTGCGGTGTTTCGGTGATCTTGCCTTGCAGCATGTTCGGCAGGGTGTCACGCAGCAGATCGCTGGCAGCGGTGCGCAGCTTGGCGTGCAGGCTCAGACCGGTATCGCTGCGCTCGATAGCCACGCGTTGCTGGGCGACGATGGCCCCGGCATCAGCGCGCTTGACCATGCGGTGCAGGGTGACGCCGGTTTCGGTTTCGCCGTTGACCAGCACCCAGTTGGCCGGTGCGCGGCCACGGTAGCGTGGCAGCAGCGAGCCGTGCAGGTTGAACGCGCCTTTTTTGGCGAGGGCCAGCAGCGGCTCGCTCAGCAGGTTGCGGTAGTAGAAGGAGAAAATGTATTCCGGGTCGAGCTTGGCGATGCGCTCGATCCACAGCGGATGGTTGGCGTCTTCCGGCGCGTGCACCGGGATGCCCTTGTTGGCGCACAGTTGCGCAACCGAGGCGTAGAAGGCGTTTTCCTTCGGATCATCGGCGTGAGTGAACACGGCTGCAATGTCGTAGCCGCTGTTCAACAGGGCTTCAATGCCGGCGCAGCCAATATTGTGGTAAGCGAAGACAACGGTTTTTGCACTCATGAGAGAACCTGATCGGAAGTGGAATTGGAAGTAGAAGAGAGACCATCAACGGTGACCGCAGGTGCCGGGGAGGCCGGCTGACTGCGCAACACCTTTTCAATGAAGAAACGCGGGCGGGCTCGCACGTCGCTGTACATGCGCCCCAGGTATTCACCCAGCAGGCCCATGCCGATGAACTGGCCACCGGTAAACACGAACAGCACCGCAAACAGTACGAAAGTGCCGTCGCCGGCCCAGCCTGCGCCAAACGCCAGGCGCAGGATGATCAGCGCGGCGGCGAACAGTACGCCCAGACCTGCCATCGCGAAGCCGACAATGCTCAACAGACGCAACGGCGTGGTGGTCATGCAGGTGACCAGATCGAACATCAGGTTGATCAGGCGCATCGGGCTGTATTTCGAATCACCGTGTTCACGCTCGGCGTGGGCCACGACAATTTCGGTGGTGTGACGGGCGAAACTGTTGGCCAGGATCGGAATGAACGTGCTGCGTTCGCGGCAGGCGAGCATCGCGTCGATGATGGTGCGGCGATAGGCGCGCAGCATGCAGCCGTAGTCGCTCATGGCCACGCCGGTGGAACGTTGCACGGCGAGGTTGATCAGCTTCGACGGATAGCGGCGCAGGGCCGAATCCTGACGATTGCCGCGCACGGTGCCGACCACGTCGTAACCTTTTTCAGCCTCGGCCACCAGACGCGGGATTTCTTCCGGCGGGTTTTGCAGGTCGGCGTCGAGGGTGATGACCACGTCGCCCTTGCACTGCTCGAAACCGGCCATGATCGCCGCGTGCTGACCATAGTTACGGTTAAGGATGACCGCTACGAACGGGCTGTTTTCGCGTCCGGCAGCTTCCTCGAGCATGTTGGCCGATTCATCGCGGCTGCCGTCGTCGACAAGCACGATTTCGTAATCATGTTTGAGTTGGGCGCAGGCCGCCTCTGTGCGCCGAAGCAGCTCAGGCAGACTGTCCTCTTCGTTGTAGACCGGGATGACGATCGACACGCATTTTATCGGGTAAGGTCTCACGAGCGTTTGTCCATAAGGGTGGCGATGGCACCGACAACACGATCCAGATCCTGGTCGGTCATGTCGGGGAACAGCGGAATCGAGCACAGCCGCGCCGAGTTCCATTCGGTGTTGGGCAGATACAAATCAGGGTCACGCTGGCGATACCAGGTGTGCAGGTGGGTGGCAATGAAGTGGATGCCGGTGCCGATGCCTTGCTCCTGCAAACCTTTCATGAAGGCTTCGCGATCCATCCCGCAGCGCTCGCTGTCGATGCGCAGGATGAACAGGTGCCAGGCGTGTTGCTGGGCGTATTGCGGCACGGCCAGCGGTTGAACGGGCAGACCTTCGAGTTTTTGCAGGTACTGGGTGGCCAGTTCGGTACGGCGGGCGTTGATGGCGTCCAGACGCTGCAGTTGCACCAGGGCAATCGCGGCGTTGATGTCGGACAGGTTGTACTTGAATCCTGGCTCCATGACCTGAGCCTGCGGCTTGCGGCCACCGGTCAGGCGATCGTAGGCATCGACACCCAGACCGTGGAATTTGAGCATGCGTACACGGCTGGCCAGGGCTTCGTCGTCGGTGACGAACATCGCGCCTTCGGCACAGGTCATGTTCTTGATCGCGTGGAACGAGAAGATCGCCGTGCCGTGGGAGCCAACGTGGCGGCCCTTGTAGTAGGTGCCAGCGGCGTGGGCGGCGTCTTCGATGACCGCGATGCCGTGCTTGTCGGCCAGGGCATACAGCGGGTCGAGATCGAACGCGGCACCGGCGTAATGCACAGGAATGATGGCTTTGGTGCGCGGCGTGATGGCGGCTTCGATGCGGGCCGCGTCAGTCATCAGGGTGTCGCGGTCGACATCGACGAACACCGGCGTGGCGCCGAGCAGGGAAATCATGTTGGCGGTGGAGACCCAGGTTTGCGACGGCGTAATGACTTCATCGCCGGGGCCGATGCCCAGGGCCAGCAGGGTGATGTGCATCCCGCCCGTGGCAGACGACAGTGCAACGGCGTGTTTGCAACCCACGTACTGGGCGAACTGTTCTTCAAGTGCCTGGTTTTTCGGCCCGGTGGTGATCCAGCCGGAACGCAGTACCTGTTCGACGGCCGCAATTTCCTCATCGCCAATACTCGGGCGGGAGAAGGGGAGAAACGCCTGACTCATGGACACCTCATTGCGATAAATATGGACAGATCCATCTGTTCATCGGATCCAAAACACAGCGTAGACGCAAAAACGGGTTTTGCATCAACGAGTTGCTTGAGCAACACGCCGTCTGGGTTTGGTTGACTTTTCAGGCGTTGCCCGGCAGGTTGGGCGGTACCGACTGAGGATCTATCGAGCTTAGGTTATTCCCGATTTTGTGAAAGGAATATGAAAAACCGGTCGGCGTATCGTTTATCTCGAATTCATACAGCCGCTGTTCAGACTTCTGCGGCTTTATCGGAAAAGTCCTACTACAAGACTCTTCTTTACATCAAGTTCATTGCAGTTGTTAGTTGTTGTGCTGGACTGTTTTTACTCAAGGCCTTTCGTTTGAGCAGCTTATCCGTTACCCCTTCAGAATCCATCAGAAGTAACCCTTTGTCCTTGTATCTGGCGCGTTTGGCACCTTCCAGCCAACTCACCATGCGGTACGTTTTGCAGGATGCCGCCGACCGTCTCGGCTTTGAAGACATGAATGTCGAGGACATTCCGTGGCACGCCTTACAACCTGAAGATGTGGTGGCGTTAGTCGCGGCATTGCGTGCAGACAACTATGCCCCAAACACCTCTTCACTTTATGTAAATGCCATTCGCGGCGTGATGAACGAAGCCTGGCGCATGAGCCTGATCACTCAGGATCATCTTTTGAAAATGCGTTCGGTCAAGGGCATCGCCGGCACGCGACTGTCTCAGGGGCGCAATCTGAAGCGCACGCTGATTCACGAACTGATGGAAGTCTGCGCCGCCGACCCACGACCGCAAGGGCTGCGTGACGCTGCCGTGATTGCGCTGTTGTACGGCACCGGCATGCGCAAGTCAGAGTCGGTGGATCTGGATTTGAACCAGGTGGACTTCACTGAGCGCAGCCTGTGCGTCAACGCCAAGGGCAACAAGCAACTGATCAAATACGCGCCGGCCTGGGCATTCGCCAAACTCAATGCCTGGCTGGAGTTTCGCCGTTCAGAGCTCAAGGAAGGCGAAAGCGATGATGCGTTTCTGTTCAATCGCATCCGCCGTGGCAGCCACATCACCCGCGAGCGCATCACCAAGCACGCGATCTACTACATCGCCCGCCAGCGCGGCACGCAGGTCGGAGTGAAGATCATGCCCCACGATTTCCGGCGCTCATTCATCACCCGGGTGATCGAGGAGCATGATCTGTCGATTGCCCAGAAACTGGCGCACCACAGCAATATCCAGACGACCGCCAACTACGACGTGCGCGACGACAACGAACGGCGCCGCGCCGTGGATCGATTTGATCTGTAGTCGAGCGTCAGGACGTTTCGAAGACGTGGGCGGCCCCGAGTATCGAGAGTTGTACGGCGCTGCCGGCCGATGGCGCATGCATCCCGGTGCTGCGCACCAGCAGCGACCGACCAGGTTCTTCGTTCGCCGGCGTACGCAGTTCGACTGTCAGGGTGCAAGTGTTGCCGCCGAAGTCGCGTTCGGTGACGACGGCATTGCAGCCCTGTGGATCGGCAGGCGCGTCGGACAGCTGAAGCTGTTCCGGGCGCAACATGATCTGCGCCGGACCGGAGAAACCGTTACTGTTCACCGCCACCCGACCCAGATCGCAATGGGCCCAGCCGGCCTCGATCTGCGCGGGCATGACCACTGCTTCGCCGAGAAAACGTGCGGTCTGTTCGTCGTCCGGGTAGCGGTAAAGATCCATCGGATGCCCCGATTGCACCAGCCGCCCGTCACGCATGACGGCCAATTGGTCGGCAAACGACAGCGCCTCGCTTTGGTCGTGGGTGACCAAAATCGTGGTCACACCGGCCTCTTCGAGCAGGCGGGCGACCATTTTGCGCATGGCGCCGCGCAGGCCGGTGTCGAGGGCGGAAAAGGGTTCATCCAGCAGCATCAGGCGTGGTTGCTGGGCCAGTGCCCGGGCGAGTGACACCCGTTGCTGCTGGCCACCGGACAATTCATGAGGCCAGCGCGTGGCCATGTTGGCGTTCAGGGCCACGCTGTCCATCAGCGCCTGAATGCGTTCGGTTCGGGCGTTGCCGGTCTCGGTGAGCCCGAAACCAATGTTGTCCGCCACGGTCATGTGCGGAAACAGCGCGCCATCTTGCGGCACATAGCCGATCTGCCGCTGGTAGGCGGGCACGGCGTGGGTGCTGTCGACCAGCGTCTGGCCGTTGAGCGTGAGGCTGCCGGCGTCGGGAAATTCGAACCCGGCGATCATTCGCAGCAGCGTGGTCTTGCCGGAACCGGATGGCCCGACGATCACGGTGCGGCTGCCGGTCGGAACGGACAGGTTGATGGTGTTCAGCGCCGTTTGTGCGCCGAAGGACTTGCTGAGATTGATGATTTCGAGAGCGTTCATCGGCCGGCACTGCGCCTGGATTGGTGATAGAGAATGGCCGTGAGCGGCAGCGAAAGCACCACCATCAGCAGGGCGTAAGGCGCTGCGGCGGCGTAGTCGATTTCGCTGGTCATGGCCCAGAAACCGGTGGCCAGGGTGCGCGTGCCGTTGGGCGCGAGCAACAGGGTTGCGGTCAATTCATTGGTGATCGCCAGGAACACCAGTGCGGCACCTGCCGCCGCACCCGGCGCGGCCAGGCGCAGGGTGATCAGCCACAAGGCGCGCAGTGGCGAGCGACCGAGGCTTTGCGCGATGTTTTCCAGCTCCACCGGTGCCTGGGCGAAACCGGCACGCAGGCTGACCAGCGCTCGCGGCAGAAACATCAGCAGGTACGCCAGCAGCACGGTGATGGTGGTCTGGTAGATCGGCCGGGCGAAGTGGATCGTCACGGTGACCAGCGCCAGTGCCACGACAATCCCCGGCAGAGAACTGGTGATGTAGTTACAGCCTTCAAGCAGACGTTGCAGCTTGCCGGGCGCGCGGATCGACAGCCAGGCAATCGGAATCGCGGCAAGGCTGGTCAACAACGCACCGGCCACGCCGAACGACAGGGTCTGAAGCAACGCCGGCAACAGTTCTTCGCCTTG
The DNA here is from genome assembly GCF_023375815.1 of Pseudomonas sp. HS6. NCBI lineage: Bacteria > Pseudomonadati > Pseudomonadota > Gammaproteobacteria > Pseudomonadales > Pseudomonadaceae > Pseudomonas > Pseudomonas sp. HS6. Next base: position 1,119,347 of record NZ_CP067412.1, read on the forward strand.
CCAGACTTCGGCGCCGCCGGCGATCAGCCATTTGCCGAGTGTCAGCATCGGCACGCCGAGGGCCAGCAGGCAGGTCAGGACTTGCAGACACAGCCCCAGCGCGGCGGTGCCACGTTTGAGGCGTACGGTCCGCTGTTCCCGGGCGCTGCCGGAACCGACCCGGGCATAACGCGCCTGGCCTCGGGCGCTGGACTCCACGGTCAGCATCGCCAGACAGCACAGCGCCAATACACTGGCGAGCATGTTGGCGGCCGGGCCGTTAAAGGTCGATTTGAACTGATCGAAAATGGCCGTGGTGAACGTGTCGAAGCGGATCATCGCGTACAGGCCGTATTCGGCCAGCAAGTGCAGACCCACCAACAGCGCACCGCCACAGATCGCCAGACGCAATTGCGGCAAGACTACCCGGAAAAACACGGCCCACGGTTTCAGACCCAGGGATTCGGCAACGTCTTCAATCGCCGGGTCGAGACGACGCAACGTCGCCGCAATCGGCAGATAGAGGAACGGAAAATAGGCGATCACCGACACCAGCACGCCGGCCGGCAATCCATTGATTGACGGAATCAGGCTGACCCACGCGTAACTGTGCACGAACGCCGGCACCGCCAGCGGCGCGACTGCCAGCAGTGACCACAAGCGCCGACCCGGCAGATCGGTGCGTTCGGTCAGCCAGGCGAGGGTCGTGCCCAGCACAATGCAGATTGGCAGAGTGATCAACACCAGCAATACGGTGTTGATCAGCAGTTCGGCCACTCGAGGGCGGAAGATTAAGGCTTCTATGGTTGCCCAACCGGTGTACCACGACACGCCGATGACAAAACCGATTGGCAGTAACGACAGCAGTGAAACACTGATCGCCAGCACGACCACCCAAGGGCTCCCGCGACCGTTGAGGGCGCGGGTCCTGCGTGAAAGGTTGGCGGGGGGCGCCGCAGCGATCCCCGCCGGTAGAGGTTCAGGCATCAATTACAGCAGTCCTGCCTGGGTCATCAGCTCGACGGCTTTCTTGCTGTCGAGCTTCGATGCGTCGACTTTTGGCGCGTCCAGATCCTTCAATGGCACCAGTTTGGCGTTGGATGCTGCGTCCTTGCCCACGGCGTATTCAAAGGAATTGCCGGTGCGCAGAATTTCCTGGCCTTGTTTGCCAGTGACGTATTGGAGGAATTTCTGAGCTTCTTCCTGATGTTTGCTGGACGCCAGCACACCACCACCGGAAATGCTCACGAACGCGCCCGGGTCCTGATGCTTGAAGTAGTGCAGGGCGGTGTTCTTGCTGTTTTCGCCGGTCTTGGATTGATCGACGAAGTAGTAATAGTGATAGATCACGCCGCTGTCGATCTGCCCGGCGTTGACCGCTTTGAGCACGGAGCTGTTGCCACGGTAGGCGGTGAAGTTGGCTTTCATGCCCTTGAGCCATTCAAGGGTGGCGGCTTCGCCTTTCTGTTCCAGCACGGCGGCGACAATGGCCTGGAAATCCGCACCGGCAGGGGAGGCGGCCCAGCGACCTTTCCAGGCTGGGGAGGCGAGGTCCGTCAGGGATTTTGGCAGGTCTCTTTCCGCCAGTTTGGCCGGGTTATAGACGAACACGGTGGAGCGAGCGGCGATGCCGACCCACTGGCCGTGCGCCGGACGATAGGCTGCCCCCACCTGTTCAAGGGTGGCCGGCGCGACCGGGGCGAACAGCTTGGCGTTGTCCACCAGCACCATCGCCGGGGAGTTTTCCGTCAGGAACACGTCAGCCGGAGAGGACGCGCCTTCCTGCACGATCTGGTTGCCCATTTCCGTGTCGTCGCCGTTGCGGATCGTCACCGGGATCCCGGTTTCTTCGGTGAAGCCGGCGACCCATGCTTTGGTCAGGGTTTCATGCTGGGCGTTGTAGACCACGATGCCAACGGAGTCGGCGGCAAACACCTGGCCGGCAGCGAGCAGCGCCGTCGCCAGGACAGCGTGCTTGAGAAAGGACGGAATGGATGAACTCATGACGGGGCAGCTCCTGTTTTTTAGACGTTATGGGCAACCGTTCGCAGGGTTTTCAATGCGAATGATTTGCATATGTTGGCTGGCTGGCAATGTAGAGAGGCAAATGAGAAAAAAACGTCAAACAAACCGTTAATACATGTCATTGCCATTCAGGTTAGCAGTCACTTGGCGGGGACGCCGGGCGAACCCGGCGTTGTCTTTCAGGAGCCTTGGGGGAGGTAGGCGACGCTTTGATCTTCGCGGCCGTGGAACAGCTGTTCGCCCCGTGTGGGCGTGGTGGTGATGACCTGATGATCGTGGCTGAGGTTATTCAGCGGTATGGGATCGCCGGTTCGGTACTGCGCGACGAAAATGGTCCGTTGCGGGTCCCAATGCCGGCCGCTGGTGCGCTCCAGCCACTCGAACATCGCGGCGGCATCGCCGTCACGGGGGAAATCCCGGGTTTCCGGCACGTAGTAGAACGGTGCGCCGCCAGTCTGCAGGTACATCGGAACCTTGTTGTCCACCTCGACCATGACCATATGCCACTGACTCAATGGCGCCTTTTGGCTGGCTTGCAGGCGCACGGTCTCGCCAAAACGGATCGCGCCGCCACCGCTGTTGGTCCACGGATAAAGCACGCCGAGAATGCCGGCCAGCAGGACAGTGGCCACGCCGAAGCCTATTTTCAGTCCACGCCCGCCGAACGGGCTTTCGGCATTACGCGCGGCCATGCGTCTGGTGATCCACCAGGCCCCGAGCAGTTGCGCGAACGGCACGAGCGGCAGCACGTAGTAACTGCGCCGACTGCCGCTGGCGGTGAAGAACAGCATCAACAACCCCAGGCCCTGAATCAGCCAGCGGGTGTCCGGTTCGATGTGTTTCCAGTTACGCGCGGCAACCCACAAAGCGATGATCCAGCACGGCGCCCAGGGCAGGGTATAAACCGGCAGATACAACAAATAGGTGTAGATCGGGCCGATGTTGTCGAACGGCTGGAAAAACCGCACGACGTTTTCCCGCAAGACCAGCCCCAGGCCGCTTTCCCCGTAGCTCGGTGCGCCGTAGAGGTGGGACAGCAGGAACGGCGTCATATAGAACGCCCCAGCTACCACCAACGCCGCGAGCAGGCGCAGGTTGAGATGGCGCTTCCAGCGGCCTTCATTCAGTAGATGCGGCAACAGCACCAGCCCCGGCAGGATAAAACCGATCAGGCCTTTGAATAAAGAAGTCAGGGACAGCAAAACGCAGAACACTAAATAGCGTGAAAACCGAGTGTCATCCGGCCCGCGCCAGTACCACCAGACCGCCGCCAACACGCCGCACACCGTCAGGATGTCGGCCGTGGCGACCCGTGCCCAGAACACGAAATAGAACGTGGTCGCCAGCATCCACCCGGCGATCAGGCCGGTGCCTTTTCGAAACAGGCGCTCGCCCAGCAGGTACACCAGCCACACGCTCAACCACGCGGAGACCACCGAAGACAGGCGCAACGACCAGTGATCCAGGCCACCGGTCAACCAGGCAGTCGCGGTGATCAACCAATACGACAACAACGGTTTGTCGTAGTAGGGATCGCCCTTGAGGTACGGGTCGAAGTAATCGCCGCTTTGCAGCATCTGCAACGCGATGTTGGCCCAGCGGGTTTCCGCGCCCCAGAGTTCTCGGCTGCCCAGACCGAGCAGCAACATCAGGGCGCTGGCCGCCAGCAGGAGCAGCAGGGCGCCCCGTTCGTTGTTGCGCAAGGTCATGGTTTGATCTGCGGGAATATGAAGATTTGCAGATTGCCGCGCCGGTAATGCTTGCCGTCCACCGGCAGCAATCCGACTTCCTGCTCTTCTTGAGTACTGTTGACGCGCAAGACCACACCGACCGCGCCTTTTTTACGCGCATCCGTCATCCATTCCCCGACGCTTTCCATACTGACCTTGCGTGATGCCATGGCAGGGTCTTCGAGGCCGTATTTCAGTTCGCCAACGGTGTTGAACAGATCCACTTGCGGCCGCTTCAAGCGCCACGACAGTGCGGAGGCCGCGCCCAGGTCGTTGCTCAGCAGGGACGTGGTTTCACTCAGTTCCTGTTGATGCTCGGCAATGAACTGGTCAGGCATCTTGCTGTTGACGATCTGCGCCGGCATGGCCGCAGGCAGCAATGCCACCAGCAGACCGATACCCAGCGCCGGCATGGCCCATAACGTCAGTGGTCGCAGCACCTGCAAGGCGTTGGCGATGATCCAGCCCACCAGCACGATGTACACCAGCGACAGGCTGAACATCTCGGTGTTTTCGTAGATTTCCTTGGTCGCTTGCAGATAAAACAGTGCAACCAGCGCCGCACTGGCGATGATGGTGTTGATCACCCCGTTCAGGCGCAGGACGCGGCCACTGTTCTGATTCAGCCAGTTGACCACGGTCTGTCCCATCAACAGCGCGACGGGAAGCAGGCACGGCATGATGTAGGTCGGCAGTTTGCCGCTGCTCAGGCTGAAAAAGACCAGTGGCAGCAGGAACCACAACGCAAGGTAGGCGGTTTTCGCCTCACGCTTTTCGCGCCACGCCCGCAGGAGCGTCGAAGGCAGCAGTACCGCCCACGGCAGGGTGGAGGCAAACAGCAATGGCAGGTAAAACCACCACGGGCGGGCATGTTGCGCGGCATCGCCGGCGGCAAAGCGACGGATGTGCTCGTGCCAGAAGAAGAACCTCCAGAAGTCAGGTTCCCGATAATGAACAGCCAACACCCACGGCAGGCTGATCAGCACGCAAACCACCACAGCGACCAGTCCGTAACGCACCAGTTCGCCGAAACGGCGTTGCCAGATCATGTAGGGCAGGGCGATCAGCACCGGCAGCAGCAAGGCCAGAAAGCCCTTGGTCATCAGGCCCATGCCACACGCGATACCGAGCAGCGCCCAGCCACCCAGGCGGGCGCGAGGGGTCTCGCTGTCGATGGCAAACCATACGGCGACCATGCTCAGGTTGACCCATAAGGTGAACTGCGGATCGAGGTTGGCATAACCGGCCTGACCGGCAATCAGCCCGAAACTCATATAAAGCAGGGCGCTCGCGGCGCTGATGCGCGGGTTGTTCCAGAGCCGGCGGGCCATCAGGTAGGTCAGCCAGACGCTGGCGCCGGTACTCAGCGCCGAAGCGATACGCACGCCGAACAGGTTGTCACCGAAAATCGCCTGACCGATCGCAATCATCCAGTAACCGGCGATCGGCTTCTCGAAATAACGGATACCCATGAAATGCGGGGCAACCCAGTTGCCGCTGAGCAGCATTTCCTGGCTGATCTGGCCGTAGCGGGTTTCATCGGGGATCCACAGGCCGTGAGTCATCAACGGCAGCAGGTAAAACACCACGAAAGCCAGAATCAGGCCGGGGATGGCCAGACGTTCGAAAGTTGTGGGTTGTGAAAAATGACGGGCAGCGTGTCGGAGCGGGTTGTTTTCAGACGTCATGACAGAGCCTTGGTACCGAACGAAGTTCTTGTGTCGATGACCAGCCCGGCGCGTTCCTGAGCGAGCGTGTCATCGTGTTGAATGAATGCAGGTGTCGGGCATTTCCTGTATCCAGAGAACTGTCGTACCTCCAGGCCGAAGTTCTCGCGATATAGCCAAGCTTAAAAAAAACAGTTGTCCAGTAAAACGGGGGCAGATACATCTCTCATTACAAAATAATGAAAACTGCTCTTGGCTAGTTGAAAAAAAGTTCAGCCTTGTCGGCCCGATCCAACTAAAGCATTAATGACTATTGAGTTGGGACCAGGCGTCGGCATTCAGGATGCCCAGCACTTTAAGTTGCCCCTTGTCATCGATGCGTACGAACAGGGTGCTGCCGTAATCGGCGGCGATCGCGTGGGGGAAACCGGTCTGCTTTTCAAAATCGCTGATGCAGCCGCTGTGGGTGACCAGCACCATATTGCGTTGCGCCACTTTGTGCGCCACCACGTCGTTGCGCAGTGAAGCACCACAGGACTCAAGCCAGATCTGGGCGGCGGCGTCCTGGCCGAACATGGCACGCGCTGTTTGCACGGTACGCGTCAGCGGGCTGGTGAACACCTGAGCCTGCTGCATGCCCAGTGCCACGAAGCCTTTGCCCACCAGCGCTGCAGAGTCGTTGCCGGCCTGAGTGATACCGTCGGCCGGGCCCAGGCAAAGATTGTCGGAACGGTCGCAACGTTCGGCATGACGCACCAGAGCAACGACTTCGCCGGCCTGCCAGGCCTTGGTCAAATCAGCCTTGGCCGCATGGCCGGCCTGGCCCAGATCGATGGGCGAACGGGTCATCCAGACGAAGCCGCTGACCAGCGCAATGACCAGCAACGAACCGAGGATGGTCAGCAGTCTTCCCAGTCGCAGCGTCCGGCGTTGTTTATATGTCGCTGTTAATTGCATCTGTCGCTCCACGGCATGCCCCTTGACGTCGCAGGCGAGATTGGCCGGCGATTTAACCAACTTTTATAGTTTTGAACTTGAATATTGGCTGAACATTACGTTTGTGCACGTTGGGGGGCAGTGAAGAACATGTGAAAATTTTGCGAGAGTTGAAAACGCGCAATTAATCGGGTGTTTGATAACCAGACTCAAATACCCTTTTTTTACCGGTCTGGCTTAACAAATGTTTATGTTTGCGGTGAAGCTGCGCAGGTTCGGTCAATGTCGCGGCGCTCGCCTGTTTTTGACCGCGAAGTCTGAAATCGGCAGTGGAGTCATCGACCCGAATGGATCTCAAGCAAAGCCTGACGAAACGGATCGTCATTGTGTTCGCTTTGATGAGCGCCCTGGTCGCCGGGGTGTTTGCGCTGGGCATCGTTGCCGCCGTGCATGTGGTCGAGCACAAGCTGGCCACCAGCTCCCTGAGTGGCGGCCTGCACAGGTTGCTGGCGATGGATGACATCAATCGCTGGAGTCATCAGCCGGAAAAGAGTGAATTGTTTTTCTTCGAAGGCGGCTCCGGGCCCATGGCACTGATTCCGTCATTGGCGGCGCTGTCACCCGGATTCCAGGAAATCATGTTCAACGGCGACGATTTTTTCGCGATGGTCGAGGTGGTCGGCGGGCGCAAATACGTGCTGCTGCGTGATCAGGAAAGCCTCGAACAACGCGAGCGGTTGCTGTTCATCGTGGTCTTGGTCGGTTTTCTCCTGAGTATCCTGCTGGCGATCATGCTCGGTCGGCTGTTGGCGCGGCGCGTGATGGCGCCGGTCATTCGTCTGGCACGCCAGGTTCGCCACCGCGATCAGCTGTTGATGCTGGCGCCACCGCTGCACCCGGACTATGCGGCGGATGAAGTGGGGGAACTGGCGTTGTCGTTCGATCAGACGCTGGGGCGTTTGCGCGAAACCCTGAGCCGCGAAAAACTGTTCACCAGCGATGTCAGCCATGAACTGCGCACGCCGTTGATGGTGCTCGGCGGCTCCTGCGAGTTGTTGCTCGCCAATCCGTCGCTGGATTCCCGTTCAACCGCGCAGGTCAATCGCATCGCCCGGGCCAGCCATGAGATGCGTCAACTGGTCGACACCTTCCTGATGCTGGCTCGCGCCGAGGATGATGCCGGCAACGATATTTGCGTCACGCTCAAGGAAGTTGCGGATGCTCAGTGCGAGATTTGGGGCCGACTGATCCGCGAAAAGGGACTGGCGTTTTTCTACGAGGTGGATCAGCCCTGTATGGAGCGTTTCAACCTGACGTTTCTGCAATCGGTGATGGGTAACCTGCTGCGCAATGCCTGGCATTACACCGATCGGGGTTTTGTCCGGCTGACGTTGAAGGGAAGCGGCTTTGTGGTGGAGGACAGCGGCATCGGCATTCCGGAAGAACAGCGTCAGGCCGTGTTTCAGCCTTTCGTGCGCGGTGACGAAGGCCGGGGAGAGGGCCTTGGGCTGGGGTTGTCGCTGGTGCAGCGGATCTGCAAGCGACAGCAATGGCAGGTGAACCTGAGTACGGGCGAATCCAACGGTTGCCGCTTTAGCGTGGCGCTGAACCCGGCCACTCAGGACGCCGGCGGACAGCCGCGTCCATTGCCCGCAGCCTGAGTAATCTGCGCTGCGAGGCGCTTGACGTTGTTCTGTTGTGCAATCACCAGTTCGTCGATGCTCGGCCCGGACGGCGTTTGCAGGACTGAACGGCAGGTGAGCAGCCCATTGTCGGATTCACCGGCCGAACGTAGCCGCCATTTGGCGTCGATCAGCGCGTATTGCCCGGGAATCGAATCGAAACGTTGTACATCGATGCGCACCGAAACTTTACGCGACCCGCCGGCGTTGCTCAGTTGATCCACCAAGGCACTGCGCAACTCATCGGCCAGGCTCGCCCCCCACCATTCAGTTTCAAGAATCGCCAGGCCACTGTTGCCCTGGCGGATGACGATCTGCGGCCGGTCGACCTGCGGCGGTACGCTGACGCCTTCAATCGCGATGTCCGAGCCCGATCTGCCCGCCGCCGGTTGTGCCGGGGTCAGGGTGTGAAAGCTGATCGGGTCGCTGCGGCAGGCACCCAGCAGCAGGCACGCAGCGAGCACGGTGAACTTCAGCGGTAAAGCCATGGGACAGCTCCTGTGCTCAATTGCGCGGCGGTCCTTTGAGATCCAGCGGCGCTGCGTTGTCGGGGCGACCGCGAATCAGCGATTCCGGATGACGGCCCAGGTAATCCGACAGTTCACGCAACGAACGCGACATGCGTCCGAGTTCGTCGAGGGTCTGGGTCAGTTGTTCGCGTTGCGGCGAATCTTCGGCCAGGGTCGAACTGGCCGATTGCAAGGTCTTGCTCACGTCCGCCAGGGTGCTCTGAACACCGGGCAGGGTCTTGGCGTTGAATTGCGTCAGGCCTTTGCGCAGTTCCACCAGATTGCTGTCGAGATTGCCGGCGATGCGTTCCACCGGCAGCTTGTTGAGTTTGTCGAGCATGGCTTCGAGCTTTTCCTGCAACTGTTCGAGGCTGCCGGGAATGGTCGGAATGACGATCGGACGAGCCGTCGGGTCAAACGCGACTTTCTCGGCCTTGGGGAAGAAGTCCAAGGCGATGTACAGCTGGCCAGTGAGGAGGTTGCCGCTACGGGCCTGGGCACGCAGGCCGTTGTCGACGAAAGTGCCGATCAGGCGCACAGCGGCGCCTTCGTCGTCAGGGTTGTGGTTGAGCACCTTGAGCATTTTTTCATGGGCCCGGCCGAGTCGCTGCGGGTAGATCACGATGCCGACATTGACCGGGAAGCTGCGTTTTTTCTCGTCGAAATCCAGGTTGACGCTCACTACACGGCCGATTTCCATGCCGAGGAATTCCACGGGCGCATCGACCTTGAGGCCGCGCATTGCCTGATCGAAGCGCAGGCTCAGGTACTGCGGTTTGCCGGCGGGCGGGGCGAGGGCGGTCTGCTGGTCTTCGAACAGGTCGAAGGCTTTTTCGTCCGCTGCAGCCACATCGTTGGGGCTGTAATCCGGCGCGCGGAAGGCGATGCCACCGACCAGCAAGGTCGACAGCGATTCGGTTTTCACCGCAAAACCATTGGCGCCGACGTTCACGTCTATACCGCTGGCGTTCCAGAACCGGGTGTTCTCGGTGACGAAGGCATCGTTTGGCGAATGGATGAACACTTCGATATTCACTCCTTTGCCATCGGGATTCAGCGCATAGGCCACGACCTGGCCGACCGGAATCTTGCGGTAATAGACCGGGGAGCCGATGTCCAGCGAGCCCAGATCCGAGGAATGCAGGTTGAAGCGTCTGCCCGGCTCGCCATAGGTGATCGGTGGCGGGTTTTCCAGGCCTTTGAAGTGTTTGGCGCGACCGTCGGACTGGCCGATATCGGCACCAATGTAGTCGCCTGAAAGCAGGGTATCGATGCCCGACACGCCGCCGGCGCCGATGCGCGGCCGTACCACCCAGAACTTCGAATCCTCACGGGTAAAGGTTTCGGCCTGCTTGGCCAGTTTGATCGTGGCGTTGACGCTTTTCTGGTCGTCGGCCAGCTCGACGTCCGAGACCTGGCCAACCACCACGTTGCGGTATTTGACTTCGGTCTTGTTGGCGGTCAGGCCGCTGCCGGTCTTGAAGGTGACGACGATCGTCGGGCCTTCCTGCATCAGGTTGTGTACCACCAGTGAAATGCCCACCAGCACCGCGACAATCGGCACGATCCACACCAGCGAAATGCTGAAACGCCGGGTCTTGATCGGTGCCTGGCCGGGTGCTCGCGGTTGATCGGCGGCTGACGACTCCATCCATGACCTCCAGAGTGTGTTGGGCACTGAGCGTCAGGAACGCAAAAGCACTTCATCAATATAGAAGTGCTTTGCGATAGAGCAAATGTGCAGGTCGCTTCAACCCGCGAGGGTCAGCCGAGCATTTCCCGCAGGCGATACCAGAACATGCCCAGTGCCAACAACGGCGAGCGCAGCGCCGGGCCACCGGGGAAGGTCATGTGCGGCACGCCGCTGAACACATCCATGCCTTGGCTGTGCCCGGCGTGAATCGCTTCACCCAGCAATTTGGCGCACCAGTGCGTGACGTTCAGGCCATGGCCGGAATAGCCCTGGGCGTAAAACACGTTCGGGTGCTGTTTCAGTCGCCCAACCTGTGGGAAGCGGTTGGCGGTGATGCCGATCTTGCCGCCCCATTGGAAGTCGATGCCTACGTCCGCCAGTTGCGGGAACACCTTGAGCATCTTCGGTCGCATGTACGCGGCGATGTCTGCCGGATCCTTCCCGGAATAGTGGCAGGCACCGCCAAACAACAAACGGCGATCTGCCGAGAGCCGGTAATAGTCGAGGCCGACCTTCTGGTCGCAGAGCGCCAGATTCTGCGGGATCAGTTCGGTAGCGCGCTCTTTGGACAAAGGCTCGGTAGCGATGATGTAGCTGCCCGCCGGCAGTACTTTACCGCTGAGCTGTTGCTCGAGTTCGTCCAGGTGCGCGTTGCAACCGAGCACCAGACTGCCGGCGCGCACCGTGCCCGAGGCACAGCGCACTTGTACTGTCGCACCGTGGATGATTTCCAGCACCGGGCTCTGCTCGAAGATCCGCACGCCAAGCGATGCCGCCAGTCGCGCCTCGCCCTGGACCAGATCGAGCGGGTGCAGATGACCTGAACCCATGTCGATCAGGCCACCTTTATAGACACCCGAATTGACCACTTGCCGACGCATGTCTTCGGGGCCGATCAGGCGCGTTTCGTGGGCATAACCCGAGGCTTCGAGGCTTTCCTGTTCGGCCTTGAACGCCTCGAATTGCGCCGTGGTGTTGGCCAGTTCGCAGAAACCCCAGCGCAGGTCGCACTCGATGGCATGGTCTTCGATGCGCCGGCGTACCAGTTCCACCGAATCGACGCCGGCCTGTTGCAGGTAGCGCACGCCTTCTGCGCCGACATGCCGGGCGAAGCCCTCGACTTCATGGCCGATGCCACGGATCAACTGGCCGCCGTTGCGCCCGCTGGCGCCCCAACCGATGCGCCGGCCTTCAAGGAGCACCACCGAGAGGCCACGCTGGGCCAGCTCGATGGCGGTGTTGACGCCGGTGAAGCCGCCGCCGATCACGCAGACATCGGCGATCAGGTCGGCCTCAAGTGGAGGGTAGGGCGTGCTCGACCGGGCCGACGCGGCGTAGTACGAGCGGGCATGTTCCTGGGTGTACTGATTCATTTGTTCGACTTCACTTTGCTCCAGGAACGGGTCATCAGACGCATGATCGACTGGGGCGGGGTGGTGGAAATGTAGAGTTTGTCGAGCACTTCCTGAGGTGGATAAACCTCAGGGTTGCTGACCAGTGCGACGTCCATGTATTGCTTGGCCGGCGGGTTCGGGTTGGCGTAGCCGACCGAGGCGCTGACCTTGGCGATCACTTGCGGATCGAGCAGGTAATTGATGAAGGCGTGGGCTTCCTTGGTGTTGCCGGCATCGGCGGGAATCGCCAGCAGGTCGAACCACAGGTTCGCGCCTTCCTTGGGAATCGCATAGGCGATGTTCACGCCGTTGTTTGCTTCCTTGGCGCGGTTGGCGGCCTGGAACACGTCGCCGGAGTAACCGAAGGCCACGCAGATGTCGCCGTTGGCCAGGTCCGACACGTACTTCGAGGAGTGGAAATAGGTGATGTACGGACGGATGCTCAGCAGCTTGGCTTCGGCTTTCTTGAAGTCTTCCGGGTTTTCGCTGCGCGGGTCCATGCCCATGTAATTGAGGATCGCCGGGAACACTTCGTCGGCCGAGTCCATCATCGACACGCCACACTGGGTGAGTTTTTTCAGGTTCTCTGGCTCGAACAGCACGGCCCAGGAATCGATGTGGTCGATGCCCAGCACCTGTTTGACCTTGTCGACGTTGTAGCCGATGCCGTTGGTGCCCCACAGGTACGGCACCGAGTGCTCGTTGCCCGGATCGTTTTTCTCAAGCAGGGCCAGCAGTTTCGGATCGAGGTTCTTCCAGTTCGGCAGTTGCGAGCGATCCAGCTTGAGGAACGCGCCGGCCTTCACTTGACGGGCCAGAAAGTGGTTGGACGGCACCACCACGTCGTAACCGGTGCGACCGGCGAGCAGTTTGCCTTCGAGGGTTTCATTGGAGTCGAAGACGTCGTAGATCACCTTGATTCCACTCCCTGCCTGGAAGTCGGCGAGGGTGGTCGGGCCGATGTAATCGGTCCAGTTGTAGACGCTGACCTGGGGTTGGGCTTGCGCACCTGCGCTGCACGCCAGGGCCAGAGCGGCGGGGATCAGGGATTTCAACAGACGCATATCGACACCTCTTCGAATTATTGGATTTTTCAGGTGAGCACGGTCCCTTGTGGGAGCTGGCTTGCCAACGATAGCGGTGGGTCAGTCGATAGAGATGTTGACTGTGCCGCCGCCATCGCTAGCAAGCTAGCTCCCACAGGGTTCGTGGGTGTTGGTCAGACGCTCAGCAACAGGAACTCACGCTCCCAGGAGCTGATCACGCGCTTGAAGTTTTCATGCTCGGCACGTTTCACCGCCACGTAGCCACGCACGAACTTGCTGCCCAGGTATTCGGCGACGGTGTCGCACTCTTCCATCTGGGTGAGGGCTTCTTCGATGGTGATCGGCAGGCGCAGGTTGCGGCGTTCATAGGCGCGGCCTTCGACGGCGGCACTTGGCTCAATGCCTTCGACCATGCCGATGTAGCCGCACAGCAGGCTCGCGGCAATTGCCAGGTACGGGTTGGCGTCAGCGCCGGGCAGGCGGTTTTCCACGCGCATCGCTTCAGGGCCGGAGGTTGGAACCCGCAGGCCGACGGTGCGATTTTCTTCGCCCCACTCGACGTTGACCGGTGCCGAGGTGTCCGGCAGGAAGCGGCGGAAGGAGTTCACATTGGGCGCAAACATCGGCAGCACTTTCGGGATGAATTTCTGCAGGCCACCGATGTGATGGCGGAACAGATCGCTCATGGTGCCGTCGGCGTTGGCGAAAATCGGCTTGCCGGTGGCGATTTCCACCACGCTCTGGTGCAAGTGCATGGCGCTGCCGGGCTCATCGCCAATAGGCTTGGCCATGAATGTCGCAGTGACGTTGTGCTTGAGCGCGGCTTCGCGCAGGGTGCGTTTGAACACGGTGATCTGGTCGGCCAGATCCAGCGCGTCGCCGTGACGGAAGTTGATTTCCATCTGCGCCGGGCCGTCTTCGTGGATCAGTGTGTCGAGGTCCAGGCCCTGCAGTTCGCACCAGTCGTAGACGTCTTCGAACAGCGGATCGAATTCGTTGGCAGCATCAATGGAGAACGACTGACGACCGCTTTCAGCGCGACCGGAACGGCCTAGTGGCGCCTTCAATGGCAAGTCCGGGTCTTCACAGCGCTGGGTCAGGTAGAACTCCATTTCCGGCGCGACAATCGGCTTCCAGCCTTTGTCGGTGTACAGCTGCAAGACTTTCTTCAGCACGTTGCGTGGCGACAATTCGATCGGATTACCGAACTTGTCGAAGGTGTCGTGGATCACGATGGCGGTCGGCTCGATGGCCCATGGCACCACGTACACCGCATCGCTCACCGGTTTGCAGACCATGTCGATGTCGGCTGGGTCGAGCAGGTCGTAGTAGATGTCGTCGTCGACAAAATCCCCGGTTACCGTTTGCAGCAGCACACTTTCCGGCAGGCGCATGCCTCGCTCATGCAGGAACTTGTTGGTCGGTGCAATTTTGCCGCGGGCGATGCCGGTCAGGTCGCTGACCACGCATTCCACTTCGGTAATCTTGTGATCTTTCAGCCAAGTGAACAGCTGATCGAAAGGGGCATTCATAAAGACCTCGTCGTTGGTTTTATTGACGCGGGGGAAGTGCGATTTCATCTTTCGCAGGCTTCCCCTGTGGCGCGTTGACGACTATCTTGGGCGGGCCTTGCCGTTCCATCTATCCACTTTAAGCAGCACCAAAGCGCACCAAAAGAGTGCGCAAGGTCTCCCATGACAACGTGTAATCCGCTACAGGTTCAAGCTTTCAACACCGCCGATGTCGCCGAACAGGTTCGCGCCACACCGGGCTGGGTCCAGCATTACCAGCAGATGTCGCCGGGGCATTTCGCCGGGCGAATCCGCTATCTGGATTTGCAGGGTGTGGAGGTCTACGAAGAACAGATGAACACCCGGGTCGAGCAGAATTTCAGTGCGCCGTCGGGGGCGTTGGCGTTCTGTTTCGATCGCAGTGACAACGCGCTGTACCTGCTGAACGAAGAGAGTCGCAACATCTGGATCACCCCGGAGAACTATCAGGAAATCGCCGTGGTGTTCGGCCCGGAGTTCGTCCGCCGCAACGGCCTGGACGTAGCCCGGCTGGAAGGCCTGTTCATGGCGCCACTCAACGGCGCACAGAATGCGCTGTTCAGTCGCTGGTTAAGCTCGACTCTCACGAAGTTGTCGCAAACCCTTGATCAGCCGAGCAAAGAAGCATTGACCCAGCAGTTGCTGGAGGACTGCCTGTTCATCCTCGATAACGCTTGCGTGTGTCTTGATAGCGGTGGTTTGCAGCGCCGCACCGAAGAGCGCACGACCATGAAACGCGTGGGAGAGTGGGCGGCGGATTCGCCGGAAGAAACCCTCAATCTGCTGGAGTTGTCCCAGGTCGCCGGGGTTTCTCTGCGTCAATTGCAGCAGACCTTCAAGGCCTTCACCGGGATGTCCCCGACCCAATGGCTGCGCCTGCGCCGGCTCAATGGGGCGCGCCGGGAATTGCTCCATCGCTCGGCCTCGGAGACGACAGTGGCCGAAGTGGCGATGAACTGGTCGTTCTGGCATCTGGGGCGGTTTTCCAATAGCTATCGAGCACTGTTCGATGAATTGCCGAGTGAGACGTTGAAGCGATCGCTACGCTGAGGATGTAATCGTCGCTCTGAAACAAATTGAAACATTCGCCAGGGCGAACGGTCGATGGAATACACCCACTCAAGTATTTTCCATGAAGACCCCTCGACCCTCCCAGCGTCTCGAAATACTCAGCGAACTCAGAAATCTGAAGATGGCCAAGTCTGCCCATGCTTATGTCCGGGGCAGTACCGTTCAGTTCTACGAATGGCTGCACAGCCAGCCTGGCAGACGTCTGCCACGGGGGCCTGCGGTGTGGATCTGTGGCGATTGCCACGCCGGGAATCTGGGGCCGACGGGGGATTCGAAGGGCCGGATCGATATTCACATTCGGGACCTTGACCAGACGGTCATCGGTAACCCAGCGCATGACCTCGTGAGGTTGGCATTGTCCCTGGCGACCGCCGCCAGAGGTTCGGATTTGCCAGGCGTAACGACTGCCAGAATGCTCGAAGGCATGATGCGCGGCTATGAAAGCGCGTTTGAAGGCAACGTCGATGAAGATCCGACACGTCCTCCTCAGGTCAAGGCCAGCATGCGTAGCGCCGTGCAGCGCACCTGGAAACACCTGGCGTACGAGCGTATCGAAAACACCAAACCTTCCATTCCCTTGGGCAAGCACTTCTGGTCACTTTCGCGAGCGGAACGCGCCGCGCTGAAAACGCTGTGCACGACCGATGATGTCCATACGCTGGTGACGTCGCTCAAGGGCCGATCGAATGACGATAAAGTCGAACTGCTCGATAGCGCCTACTGGGTAAAAGGCTGCAGCTCGCTCGGGTTGAAACGCTACGCACTGTTGCTTGGCGTGGGCGCTGGAGATGACCGGGAATACTGCCTACTCGATGTCAAACAAGCCGTTACCGCTGCTGCGCCCCGTGGGCCCAAGGTCTCCATGCCACGGGACAATGGACGGCGGGTGGTGGAGGGCGCGCGACACCTCTCGCCCGGTCTGGGCGATCGAATGATTGCAACGCGTCTGCTGGATGAGGGTTTTTTCATCCGCGAACTGCTGCCTCAGGACATGAAGCTGGAATTGAATCAGTTGAGCCAATCCGAAGCGTTGCTTGCCGCCACTTATCTGGCCAACGTCGTCGGCCTTGCCCATGCGCGGCAAATGGATCTTGCGACGCGAGCGGCCTGGATCCGCGACTTGAACAGTTGCCACACCCGAACGCTGGACGCACCGTCGTGGCTTTGGTCCAGTGTCGTGCAATTGGTGGGACAGCATGAGCGCGGTTATCTGGAGCATTGTCGCCAATACGCGTTGCACCATTGAACGCGACGTTGTCGGCAGCCCTCAGGCACCGTCCTTGAGCAGTTTGCCGAGCGTCTCCAGTTCACCTTTCTCCACATCGGAGACCAGCACGAAGCGCATATGGTTGGACTGGAAGGAAACCACGTTGAAACCGCGAATGGTCTGGCTTTGCGAAGGCTTGTCGGCGTCCGTTGTCGGCAGGATGAACACATTGATGATGTGTTTGGCGTGGCCGTAACTAAGCGCTGCGGTGGTCTGGTGTTGCAGGTAATCGAGCCGCCCGCCGAGCAGTGGAAAGCCCTGCGCCGAGTAGTCGACCACGGGCGGCGAGAAGTCGAGTTTGCCGGTGAACCAGGGTTTCACGGTGTGCCGGTCGGACGACACCACATCGTTCAAGTGAGCGCCCATCAACGAGCGCACATGGCTGGAGACGGCTTCGTCCATCAACGGTTGTTCGCTGCCCGGTGTTGCTATGTAAAGCACCATCGCCAAGGCCAGGGCTGCTGCTGAGAATGCCGGAGCGAGCCATTTTCGCCAGCGTTCGAACGGGCTCGGCGATGCAGGAGCAACGGCGGCAAACACGCTTGTCGCCAGTGACGCCGGCGCGGAGTAATACGGCGCATGGCGCTTCACACTGACCTTCAGCAGTCTGGCCTCACCATGCAGCCGCGCGCAGTCGGCACACGTGGCCAGGTGCTCAGCGACATCCGCAGCCCTCGCAGGATCAAGTTCCTGATCCAGATAACCATGCAGTTGTGTCCGGCAAACCGTGCAGTCGAGTTCATTCATGATCGTGCAACTTCAGTAATTCGAGCTTGAGCATGGCGCGGGCCCGGGCCAGTCTCGACATGACGGTGCCGATGGGAATATCGACCACCAGGGCGATGTCCTTGTAGGGCAAGTCTTCGAGTTCCTTGAGCACAATGACCTCGCGAAACGCCGGCGGCAATGCGCTCAGGGCCAGCTGGAGCAACGCCGCGTTTTCCGTGTGAATGGCCAGCAGTTCCGGGCTCTGGCTGTGACTCAGTGCGCCTTCGTTTTCTTCGATCTCGTCATCGAAAGCGACCCAGTGGCGCCCGGCCGAGGTCTTGAGCCAGGTGTAGCTTTCGTTGCGCACGATGGTCAGGAACCAGGCCTTGGCGTTGCCATCGGCAAACCGCTGCAAAAACCTGAAGGCGCGCAAGGCGCTTTCCTGCACGACATCCCGTGCCGCGCTGTCGTTGCCTGTGAGCCAGCGCGCGAGGTTGTAAGCCGCGTCCAGGTGCGGCGCAATCAGTTCCTCAAATCGATTCATAGTGGTTTCCGCACCGTCACACCCCTATAACCGTGAAGCGTCGTGTTTTATTCCCTGAAAAGAATTTGTTTTTTTGCGTGGAATAAACGCTCGCCCCGCGTGGTTCTACCTGGTGTCAGCTACATCACTGTAGTCCGCCAGCGAGGACATCCCCATGGACAATCAAGCAAAACATCCACTGCGCACCGACGGTTTGCTGCACAACCCCGACCGGCGAACGCTGCTCAAATGTTCGGCGTGGGCCGGGGCCGGGGTCCTCTGGGCCCTGAGCGGTGGCATTCCCCGAGCGTTTGCGATGGATGAGGCGGGTAACGTCACCGACCCCAAGGCGTTGGCCAGCACCTTCCATTTCGTGCAGATCAGCGACTCGCACATCGGCTTCAACAAGGAAGCCAATCCGGAGCCGGTGAAAACGCTGCAAGTGGCGATCGACAAGGTCATCGCGCTGCCGAAACGACCATCGCTGATCCTGCACACCGGCGACATCACCCACCTGTCCAAGGCCGAGGAATTCGACACCGCGGCGCAGTTGCTCAAAGGCCTGCCGTCCACCGTGCATTACATCCCCGGTGAACACGACACCCTCGACGAGGGCGGCGGCAAGCTCTATCTGGAGCGTTACGGCAAAGGCACCAAAGGCAACGGCTGGTACAGTTTCGACGATCACGGTGTGCACTTCATCGCGCTGGTCAATGTCTTCAACTTCCAGGCCGGCCATGAAGCCAATCTGGGCGCGGATCAACTGGCGTGGCTGGCCGATGATCTGCGCGCGGTGTCGACCAGCACACCGATTGTGGTGTTCACCCACATTCCGCTGTGGACGATTTATCAGCCGTGGGGCTGGGGCACCGAGGACGGCGATCAGGCGATTGCGATGCTGCGCAAGTACGGCTCGGTGACGGTGTTGAACGGGCATATTCATCAGGTGATCCAGAAAGTCGAAGGCAATATCACCTTCCACACCGCCCGGGGCACGGCGTATCCGCAACCAGCACCCGGGGCGGCGCCATCGCCGGGGCCTATGACCGTGGCGGCCGATCAGCTGCGCAATTATCTGGGGATCACCGATGTGCGCGCGACACAGGGCGATCATCCGCTGGCGCTGATTGATTCGACGCTGGTCTAGGGGAGGGCAATCAGATGAAAACGCGACTGTTGGCTGTGCTGTGCCTGATGTTGTCGATGCCGGCGTGGGCACAGGAAGTGAAGATCGACATCAAGGAATTCATGTTCGGCCCCAAGGATCTGACCGTGGCCGTGGGCACCAAGGTGACGTGGGTGAACGACGATCAGATCCCGCACACGGTGGCCGAAACCCACAAGCTTTTTCGCTCGGCGGCGTTGGATACCGATGACAGTTTCTCGTGGGTGTTCGATACGCCGGGCGAGTTCGAGTACTTCTGCGCGCTGCATCCGCAGATGATCGGCAAGATTGTAGTCACTCAATAAGCAGAAGGCGCGGCTCTCACAGGGCCGCGCCTTTTTTCCTTCTGTTTTCAGAGTTGTACCCGACGCAGCCTGCCGGTCAACGCAACCAACTTGTTATCCGGCGTGGGCAACGGGCGCCCCGTCAAACCCATGCCTTCGCTCACCACGACCGCATCCTGCACCAGGCACAGGTTGGACGGAGTATCCAGGTCCCGGGCGAGCACGGTCACTTCGCTGGTTTGCAGATTGCAGCTCAACAGTCGTCCGCTGAATCGAGTGAAGCCGCCATGCAGGGTTTCGCCATTCCAGTCGGGCGGCAACGGTTGTTGCAGACGGCTGCAGAGCTCCAGCACCAACACGTTTCCTTGCGGACACAACGCCAACCCGGTGGGCAGTTGCAGGCCGCGAATCAGCACTTCGATCCGGCCGGTGTCGGGCCAGACCCGAATGACCTGGCCGGCCTGATCATCAAAGTCGATGCCCTTGCGGCTCGGGTCGCTTTGCAGCTCCCCGGAGAACAGGCTGATCAGCACGGCGTCTGTCGCCGGTTCGTGCACCAGCGTGACGGGAACAGCTTCCTGGCCCATGTCCAGATCCGGTAACTGAACCAGTACCTGTTCGTCACCGCCGTTGCTGAACTCCACCAGTTGATTGGTATCGGGTTTGACCGCCAGCCAACTGCGGCGGGTCGGGTGATAACACAGCGCGTTCAGATTGCCCCGGCTGTGGAATACCGGCTCGGGCGGGGAGTATTGCAGGTCCAGCAGTTTCGAACCCGCGACATAATCGGTCTGGCTGACCAGACAGCGCCCGTCACCGCAGGCGATGTCCGACAGGCCCATGATTTCATCGCGCAGCATGCGGGCCTGCATGTTCATGGCGCGGAAACCTTGCGCCAGTGTTTCAGGGGCAAGATACGCGCCGGGCTTGAGCGGGTCCGGTCGCAGCCGGCTGATACGGCCGCTGAAGGTCTGATCCGGCAGGCCTGAACCGGCTTCGACCAGCAGCAGGCTGCCATCCGCCTGCACGCAGGCACCGCGTGGGTTCAGCAGGCCTTCAGCGATGATGGTGCTCGGGCGCAGGGTCTCGCGGGGGTGCGCAGGAATATGAACAGTCATTGCTTTCTCTCCATGGGCAGGGGGCGCGATTACTGCGGCGGTTGCCACGGCTCGCCCGTGAGATAGGCCCGCAGCAACGCCCGCTGACAGGGCGACATCGAGCGCACCACCGGCATGAACAGCGTGGTGCCTTTGTAGGCATCCGAGGTTCGGGCGAGGATCGGGTTCTTCGCGCCCATGATCGCGTCGGGCTGGTTCAGCGGGATGTAGCGAGACATGGCGGGGAAGGCCAGGTAGTGAAAGCGCAGGACGTTCGGGTACATCTGTTCCCAGGTGATGGTGGTGCCTTTAGGGATGCCGAAGTCGGTCTGGGCGTATTTGCGGAAGTTGGTGAAATACGTGCCGCTGTCCTGACCGTTGACGCTGTAGGTCAAAGCGACGAAACCTGCGAAGGGAGCCGCGGAGGGTTTTACGTTGACGGAGAAAGTGACGGCCAATTGACCGGGGCTCACCGTCAGGGCTGGGGGGAAATAAAGGAAGTCGCAGTACCGCTGTTGCGTGTAATACGGTCCCGGGGGCGCGGCGGTGAGGTCTATTTCCGTAGTTGTCGACACAGGGCCGCCCAGATACCGGACCTGCAGGGTGATCGACAGCCCGGCAGGATAGTCCTCGGTATAGACATTGCGCTGATCGGCATAGACCCGGTATTCCGATTCGGTGGCGTGAAGCTCGGTATTGAGGACCGTGTCAGGTGCATCGATGGCCAGCGCGCAGGACTGCACCGCTTGCTGCTGGCTGGCACTCAGGGGCAGGTCAACGATGCCGCCATACACGTAGTAATCGAACAGAGGGCTGCTGGTCGGATCGAGGGTGCTCAGGTCGGTATCGCCCGCGGCAACGGTCACGGGTCCGTAATTCGCATTTGGGCCGATAGGGCTGGTGATGTCATCTCTGACGGCCCTGAAGTTTTGTTTCGGAATGACGTTGACCATGTCGATGCTCAGGATGCCGTTGCTGCCCAGGTCGGCATATCCGGTGCCTCCGGTGTTCTGGTTGACCAGCTGCCGGCCTGGTTGACAGTTCAACGGTTCGTCGGCGAAGGCTGGTGCGAGTGTGCCGATGACCCGGCCAATGCTCGGGTTCGGGGTGTCTGTGCCGGCGGCATAATCGGCTTGCAACTGGGGCGTGGTCATCGTCGGGCACATTTCGAACATCACGAAGCGCAGGACGATACCGGTGGCACCCGGCGCCTGGATGATCGATCGCAAGCCGCTGCTGTTCTGGTTCCAACTGACAATACTGCTCAGCGGGAAGGTCAGCTGGAATGTGCCACTGATACGGCAAGAACCGGGTGAATCCGTCTCTGGTTGCAGCACCCGCAAGCCGAGATCCTGACTGCTGCAAACCGTATTGGCGTGAATCAGCAACTGGATATCGTTACTGCCACCGATTTGCAGGCCACCGACAAATATCTGGGTGGTGGTGGTCGAGGTGGGGTCGAGGTCCACCATCATCGGGCCCGATACCGGCCCTTGTCCGGTCACCGGGTCCACCGAACCGAGCAGATAGACTGGCTGGCCCACCATGTCCCCAGTGGTACTGACGCTGCCCGGGCTGCCTTGAGAACTGATCAGCGCGTTTTTCATATCGACGACATGCTGTCCGTAATGATTCCAGCCGCCGGCGGTGTAGTGGTCGCCCGTGGGCGCATTGATCATGCTGTTCAACTGATCGTCGGTGTAAGACTGGGCACCCGATGCCAGGGTCGAAGTGGTCAGGTCAAAGATCGGCCAGTTCTTGATGCCGTTGTAGTACATGGTCGGTGAATTGTTCGGCAGGCTGACATCCGTGCGGATTCCACCCCAGAAATTCAGTCGCGGGCCATTGAGGATGCTCATGATTTATTTCCCGTCCTTGATGGTTTTGCCGAGAGGCGAATTGGCGAATTTGAACAGGTAGGAGTAATCGGACTTGAATGGGCTCTTGACCGGTGTCGCCATGGAGTGACAGTTCATGCAGCTGCTGTTGGGCTGGATGTAGCTTTCCATGGTCACGTTGGCCGAGAGTGCCGGCGTCGGCTGGCCCAGCGGGTTGCCTGGGTTGTCGGGCATCAGCGGGCGCTGGGTGGTGATGAGCTGGTAGTACTTCAACACGCTTTTTTGCAGCCCCGGGTCGGCCTGGTAACTGGCGTTGATCTGGTTCGTGATGTCGGCGATCGGAGTGACCCGGTTCAGCGGGTTCGGGGTCTTGAACGTGGTGCCGGGTTTTGGCACGCAGACCTGCTGTGTGCCCTGAGTCTGCCAGTCGCACGGCGACTGGTTGAGCGTCGCGGCGGGCGCAGCGGCGTTGAAATAGGAATAGGCCGTGCCAGCCGCTGGCTGGTCGACCCACTGACCGTTCACCAGCACCTTGGGCGGAACGTTGTCGATCTGCTCGAAGGTCGACCAGATCCACTGCGGATAGCCGTTCGCCTTGGTGATGATGTGCAAGCCCACCAACCCCAGATACGCCTCGCTGACCCCGATCTTCTTGCCTTGGTCATTGAACCTGGTCACTCGCGCGATCATGGTCAGGTAACGGCGGGCGTTGTCATGAGGCGTGAGAATGCGCCAGCTCGATTTGATCTCGATGACTCCCCAGGGAAATTTGATGTTGTTGGCTTTGGAGACGACGTCGGCGTTATAGAAGGTGTTGCCCACGATGTAGTTGTAGGAAGTCTCGTTGGCCGAGATGTCGTAGTAGGTCGGGTTTTGAGCCTGATCGATCAGCCAGCCGCCAACGGCCTGATCGATGGAGTTCACGTGAGCGCTGTTCTTCAGCGAAGCGATGTTGATGATGCCCAGGCTCTTGGCGATTTGTGGGGAGTTCCACGGCCCGGGATTGACGGCGTTCGGCAGAAAGATTTCGCTGATGGTCTTGTAGGACTGCCAGACGGTGTAACCGGCATCGCCCGGCTGCTTGGTGCAGTCTGGATTGCCGCGCTGCCCGCTCTTTGCCGGCCAGCTCAGGGCGATGAACATCTGCCAGCTGTATTGATCGAACTGATCCTGGCCGGCCGTGGCGGCCGGTGCGGTGCTCGGCGGCTGGCAGTTCAACTGGCTGGCCTGCACCGACGGCATGGCTTGTTCCCTGGCCAGTGCCGGAAGGCTGGCCAGACCCAGCAACATTACGGAATAACGGAGTGTGGTTTTCATGGCGATCCTTCGTCGTTGATCACGGTTTACGCTGCATGAGCTTGTTCCACTGCGCCTTGTGGCCATTGCTCTGCGACTCTGGTGGCTCGAACAATTGGCAGGGCGGCGGGTTCGACGGGCACATGGCGGCGACCTGTGCCCAGGTCTTTGCCGGGTCCGGTTTAGCGATGTGAAAGTCGGTGTAGTTCTGGCTGACGATCGGCGCGTTGGCGACGCTGGTATCGCCCGAAAAGAAGAACGATTGCGGCGGCCGGTAGGGCGGTTGCCCCGACATTTTTTTGTAGAAGGCATAGCCGAACAGGATCGGACCTTGCGGCGAGTCGAGATCCAGGGCGTAGGCCTGCACGCTGCCATTGAGGTTTTTGCTGCGCTCGACGCTGTAGGGCAGGTGTTCGATGAAGTCTTGCCGTGGCGGATGATTCATCGGGGAAAACATGCAGCAGGCCGGCATGTCTTTCGGGCGATCCTGCGGATAGGTCAGGAAGTACGCCTTGTTGCCCAGGGACACGAACGAGCAGGTGTAGTTGTTGTTCTTGATCGGGAAGATCGGCAGACAGTATTTCTCGTAGTGCTCCATCATCGCACCGAAACCGTCGCCATCCGGCGGGATGTAGGTGGTGTCGTAGTAACTGGTTCCGCGGGAGACGGTGTAGTCCGCAGGCTTCAGGGTCGTTGGCGGGTTGCTGTAGGGCGGCGGGTTGTTTTCGTAGTTGTGCATCACCCGGTACATGGTCCAGTTGCTGATCCAGAATGCCGGGAAGAACGGATCGGAAGGCTCGCCGGGAAGACGCGTGGCGATGCAGTTGCCGTTCTTTTCATCGCAGTCTTTGGTGTTGTGCACGCCCATGGTGAAGTAGACGTCACCACCGTCCTGGGCATAAGCGAGTGGGCTGAACAGCAGGGTCAGCAGCAACAGCCGGTTCAAGAGGCTGACTTTCATGGGGCACTCCTTGGCAAAGCGCACTGAGGGAGCGAACTCCCGCAGTGGCTCATCTTTCCTGGTTGAGCAGCGTGGGATCAGAGGTCGTCGTAATCACTCATATTCAGTTTCATGGGCGGGAAGTTGCGCTTGACCAGTTTCTGCGCCCACAACTCCAGCACCGCGCGACGGCTTTGCGACAGGTCACGGGTGATGGGCATCGCGAGGGTGCTTTCTTCCTGGTATTCCTTGCTGATCAGCCGGATCAACTGATCGACCGCGCCTTCTACCCGTGTCCGGGAGTTGAGCGGCATGAACTTGTTCATGATCGGGTACAGGTAGTAGAAGGTCTTGAGCACTCTTGGGTAGATGAAGTCATCCCAGATCGCTTCGGGCGCATTCTTGTCCTTGTAGATGTCGTTCCAGTAGTTGACGAAATCCTGTTGCAGCTGCATGTCCAGTGGCAGGACGCGTAGCGGGGCGAGGAAGTCGGTCTGGGCGTCCGTGAGCGCGAAGCTGAAAGGGATGTCCGGGTCGCTGGTGTCTTCCTTGACGATGAAGCGCAGCGTAGGGAAACCCGGGGCCAGCGCCTTGAAACTCACTTGGGCGATGCCATTGGCGTCGGTGGTGGTGGCGACGTAGGAGTAATCCACCGTCTGATCGTTATCCAGCGTTCCGCTGACGTAGACGCCGGCGTCGAATTGCAGGCAAGGAGTCAGGGGGACCGTGATCGGTTTACTTGAGCCATTCATGAATGACTGATAACTGACCTCAACGCCCACCGGCTTGTCTTTGGCTTCCAGATTGACCAGCCGACGACCGCTGCCGGTGGCCAGGTAGTTCGCTACGGGCGCCGTGCCCTTGAACTGTGGCAGGTTGGCGGTGTTTTTGTTGCGGTCTGCGTTGTCGTAGAACAGCGTGAAGTCGGGGTTATTCAGGAACGTCAGGTAGTAGTCGCTGGTGGTCACGTTGTAAGGGTTGCCGTATTCCACCACCCAGAGCGTGGTGTTGGCGGCCGGTTGACCATTTTTCTGCACCATGATGTTCAGCGTCTTGCGGTCGTTCACGTCGACGAAGGTGCCGCTTTCTACCACCTCGGCAGTCCAGACTTGCTGAGTGGCGGCTTTCACGGGGCCTGATGAGGTCTGTTGCTGCAGTTCCAGCGGGCCGGATTGCAAGGTGGCCGTTTGCGTTGCGCTGAGAGGTATGTCCAGCAAGCCCGAGCGTTTGTCGAAAGCTGACTGTCGGTACTGCTCGAAACCGATGTCGACCACCGGCACGAAATTCCCGTTCTGCGATACGCCCAGCTTATAGTCGCCGGCCTGGAACTTCTCGGCAGTCAGGACATCGGCTTTCTTGTCCAGCGGATAGAACGGAAACGTGTTGGTCAGATCCAGCGACAGCGTGTTGTGGGTGATCTGCGCCGAGGTCACACCCAGATTGGTGCTTGTCGGCTCCGGCATACCGGGGCGAGTGACCATGATCTTCTGGTCGGTGACCAGACGCGGGCCGGCGGGCGCCGTGGGGTATTCGTGATCGAACCACAGACCCAGAGTCGCTACGGTACGGTTGTAAGCGGGGTTGAAGAAAATATCGGAAACGTTGTCCAGCCCCTTTTGATACATCGCCGTCAAACGGGCCTGCGCCGATGTGACATTGTCGCGGGTGTCGACGTACGGGAAGTCGTTGAACACACCGTTCCTGTCGTAACAGGTAAGGTAGGTGGCGAACCTGAACATCAGGCCCTGAGCGTTTTGAGCCTCCATCTGTTGCTGGAGATTGCTCAGCAGGACGGAATCGCCAATGACCCATTCCAGATTGTCCCGGGGAAAGCAGGTCTGCCAGGTGGTGGTGACATACGCCAGACCGCCAAAGTCACCGGCCCAATTGAACGTCAGGAAGCGGTCGAGCATCCGGTATTGACGGTTCAGGGTCAGGCCGCAGGTGGCATCGCCCAGCTGCAACTTGTCGAAGTACAGCGCCGTGAAGGTGTTCTGCCACGGGCTGATGTCCACAAATCGAGCGGCGGTCGGGGTATCGCTGCCAAAGGGATTGCCAAGCAGCTGGAAGTCCCTGCCGACCAGCGCGTCCTGAGTGACGTAGGTGTTGGCCTGCAACTCGCCGCCAATAATGGTCGAGCGGGTACTCTGGTAACTCACCGTCCCGCAGGCGTTGTCGCCAAACAGGTCCCATTCGGCGGGTATGAACGGGAAGGTGTTTGGGCTTCCATTGCCTGGAACCTGTTGCACATAGGGCGGCAGATCACTCTGCTGCACGGGTGAAATGATCCAGGGCATCAGGGTGGTGGGAGCGTTCGCCTGGGTGATGTCGTAGTAGCTGGTAAACGGCCAGTTGATATCCATCTTCACCGCGTCATACAGCGGCAGCACATCGTTGTTGTTGGCCGTTGGCGGGTTCCAGAACATATGGCCGTTGAGGTAGATCCGGGGGAAGTTCAATACGCTCATGTCATGCTCCTTAGCGTTGCCACTGGGCGCGCTTCAGCGACCAGACAAAGTCCAGTTTTTTGTAGCCGTTGAAAGCTGTCGGCGGCAGAGGGGTCGTCGGGTAGACGATCCCGCCATCCTGTTTGATGGCGAAATTGAAGTAGCCCTTGTCGTTCGAGTAGGCGGCTGTGCCATGGCAGGCCAGGCAGGACGAGGTGTTCTGAAACGCCGACTCCAGCTGAGAGTTGGCCAGCACCTGAGTGATCGGCTGGTACTCGACCCCGATCAATTCGTACTTCGACAGCGTCGGGTTGCCCGTCTGGAAGCTGGCATTCACCGGTTTGGCGGCCGGGGTCGGCCCGGTGGTGTTGGTCATCGGCGTCGGTGTCGGCGCGTTGGTCACGGTGTACTTGCTGTTGTTGATGTTTTCGAAGGTGGTCCAGACCCAGCTGTCATCCAGTTTGTTGACCACGTGCAGCCCGCTCAACGCTGCATAACCGACCTGATAGGTGCCGTCGTCCTGCTGGAAATAGGCCTGGCCAATGTAGTAACCGTCGTTGGCCAGGGTTTGCCGGTAGGTCGTGTCCGAACCGATCCAGAGCCACGCCGCCTTCAACTCCCACGAGGTGGCCGGGAAGCGCAGATCACCGGCCAGGGCTGCCTGACCGTTCATGTTGTAGACCTGACGCTGCACGATGTAGTCGAACGTATCCTCACCCATCAGCAGTTGAAAGCGCACCGGGTTGCCTCTCTGAGACGCGGGTACGGCGCCACCCATATGCAACGCAAGGCCATCGACCTGTTGCGTAGCATTGATATTGTGGAAAGTCCGGTTCAGGTCCATCCCCAGTGTTCTGGCTTGCGTGATGACCTCGGCTGGAGGCGCTACGGGACTGGCGTAGGCGCCGGGCGCAGCACCATCAGGCAAGTAGACCTGGTCCGAAGGCTTCATCGTTTCCCACACCCGGTTACTGGCCTGGGTGGGGCTGAACTGGTTCAGACAGACGAACCAGTTCCAGGCCATGGTCTCGGGGTTGTTTTCGAACGCGGCTTTGGTCGTGGGGATGTCATTCCCAAACTTCAGGAACTGGCTGCAATCGAAAGGGGTGGTGTCCTGTGCCTGAGCCAAACCGGCCAGTGCACTGAGAACAGTTATAGAAATGGCTCGCCGCATGGAAGCTCCTTGGCATTGGCCGAGTGGGTGTATGAGTGCCCCAGAAAATGCTGAAGGAGCAGTTGTTTCACTGCCGTTGCCGCAAGGGTTTGCGGCAACGACAGATCGCAATTGGTGATAAGCAGCGGGCCGGTTTCCTCGCGCTCGGGCAGGCGACCGTGACTGCCACGGACCAGTCCGGTGTCCAGTGGAATCAGGTCCATGTAGTAGCGAAAACCGAGTTTCTTTTGCAGCAGACGCCGCGCGACTCGCAGTTTCGGGAAACGAATGGCCGGGTCGATGAACAGTTCCAGCGGGTCGTAGCCCGGCTTGCGGTGGATGTCCACGGTGCGGGCAAAGTCGGGTGCCTTGCGATCGTCGAACCAGTAGTAGTAATCGAACCAGTAACCCGCTGCGGCCACGGCCACCAGCTCGCCGCTGCGCGGGTGATCCAGCTGAAACGCTCGTTGCTCGGCTTTATCCAGCACCTGCTCGATGCCGGGCTGGCGCTGCAACAGCGCTTTGACGCGGGGAATGTCCTGGGCCCGTTTCACGTAGACATGTGCGATCTGATGATCGACCACGGCAAACGCTGCGCTGGCGCCGGGGTCGAGCAATTCCCAGGTCAGCGATTGACGTACTTCCAGCAAACCCTCCGAGCGCAGCACGCGGTTGATCGAAACCGATTGGGTGACGGCTTCGATCCCGTATTCAGACAGCAGCATCACCGCCGCGCCCTGTTCTTCGGCGAAGGCCAGCAGGCGGCCGACTTCTTTATCGATGGCCCGAACCTCGTCGGCAATCGACGGATGCTCGGGCCCCACACGCTGAAGGCTGTAGTCGAGGTGCGGCAGGTAGATCAATTGCAGGTCGGGCCGATTGAGCTGGAATTCTGCAATGGCGCAATCGACAATCCAGCGGCTAGACGCAATACCCGCCGCCGGCCCCCAGAACCCCGGAAAAGGAAACTCGCCAATCTGTCGTTCGATGGTTTCGTGCAACGAAGCCGGTGACGAGTACAGACCGAACATCTTGCGGCCATCGGCCGGGTAGTGAGGGCGCGGGGTGATGGCGGCATCCACGTCGGCGTACATGTTGTACCACCAGAACAACTGGCTGCAGCGAAACCCGGGCAACTCGCGCTTGAGCGTTTCCCAGACCTTTTCTCCCTGGATCAGCGCGTTGGGCTGCAGCCAGAAGCGTACTTCGGCCTGATCGCGAAAGTACCAGCCATTGCCGACGATGCCGTGCTCGGACGGTGGACGCCCGGTGAGGATCGAAGCCTGAACCGACGACGTGACGGCCGGAAACACCGGTTGCAGGCTGGCCATTTTTGCGGTTTTCAGCAGGGCATTGATGTGCGGCGTCGCGTCTCCTAGCAGCGATGGCGTCAGCCCGACCACGTTGATCAGCAGCAGCGGTTGACGTTTTTTTTCAGAGCGCATCGGCGTACGCCTCCTGCGCTTGTGGTTGCAGCAATTGCCGCTGGCGCAACTGATCCTCGACCCATTTCAGTTCCGCGGCGATTCCCTGAAGCTGGGCGGCTTCGCTCGTCGGCCGCAATTGTGCGGGCAGGACGCCCCAACTGTAGGTTTCCACTTCCAGCACCGGCCTGAAATCCTCATGGCAGGCGAGAAAGTCGAAGGTCTGCGACAGGGCGATCTGACTACCGCTCAGCTCGGGCAACAACAGCTGTTCGCTGAACAACGGGATGTGGAAATGAATCCTCAACTCGGGGTATCGCTGCGGGTGCTTGGCGCAATCGACGAGGGCGGCGGGCAGGTCCGCCCACGCCACCAACCGACCCTGTTCATCACGCGCCTTCACTTGATGCAGGTAGGTGGTTTCGCAGAAGTCGCTCAAGGTCTTGAGGACCTGCTCGCGGCGCTTGTCGTCATCGCAGGGCAGACGACAGATCAAGGCATTGGACAGCTGGATCTTGCCGATGGGCACCCGTGCCTGACGCAGCTTTTCCAGCGACTGATAGCAGTCTTCGAACATCACCGCCTGATGGCAGACATCAAAACACAGCGCCAGATAGGCATGGTTCGGATCCGTGGTTTGCCAGCGACGGAAGAAGGCGATGGCCTGGTCAGTGGTTTCCAGCACGCAGTCCGGTTCCATCTCCAGACAAAACACGATCTTCTTGCCGGTTTCCCGATGCAGTTGGGCCAGTGATGCTGTGAGTTCGCGCAGTTGATATTCGGCCCGTAACTGTAGTGTCGGATTCCAGGTGGCCGCGTACCCCAGCGGCACGCTGGAAATCACCCCCTGATGGCAGTCCGGCGGCAAGGCCTGCGCGAGGATCTGCGCCAGATTCAGGCTGTATGCCAGCCGTTTCGGCTCGGCCCAACTGGGCAGGTAAACCTCGGCTTTCACCGCACGGTCATGAAATTGACCGTAGGGAAATCCGTTCAGCGATGTCAGCCGTAGCCCGCTGTGTTGCAGCAGGCTGAGGAACGCCGAACGCGCCGATTTCTGTTGCAGCTTGGACTCGGCGAGGGCGCTGATCCACAGTCCGCTGTCTTGCGCTTGCAGGCCGCGCAGGGTTCGCACGCCCTGAAAGTGCTGCTCGATCGAAGACTGCAGCCCGGCGAGGTCGCGGGTCGGGTGCACATTGCTGCAATAGCCGATCTGCCCGGGCGTCCAGCCCATGCCGGCGTTCATTTGATCACCGGTTCCTGGCCCCGCAGGGCGGAGTTTTCCTGCCACTGCCGGCGCTGATCGATGGGCAGCGGGGTGCTGATCAGGGTTTTGTCCAGCTGACCGCTCTGGGCGAAGAAATCCACCGGGTTGTGGAACAACACTTGCTCGACCTGAGCCTCGCTGAAGCCGGCCGCCAGCATCGCCTGACCGGTTTTCGGCACTTTGAGCGGGTCGCTGATGCCCCAGTCGGCGGCGCTGTTGACCACCATTTTTTCGGTGCCGTACTGCTGGAGCAGGGCGACCATGCGCTGTTCCGACATTTTGGTATTGGGGTAGATCGAGTGACCGCGCCAGCAGTCGCTGTCCAGCACCAGCGGCAGGGTCAACTCGTTGAGGTGATCGATGATCACCAGGTTCTCATTGATCCCCACTTCGCGAATCACTGCCAAAGTGCGTTTGGTGCCGCCGATCTTGTCGCGGTGCGGCGTGTGTACCAGCACCGGCAAGTTGAACTGTCTGGCCAGTTCCAGCTGTGCGGCGAGAAAGCGATCTTCCTCGGGCGTGATGTCGTCGTAGCCGATTTCGCCGACCGCGACGACGCCGTCTTTCACCAGATAGCGCGGCAGAATTTCCAACACTTCGTTGGCCACCGACAAGTCATTGGCTTCCTTGGGATTGAGGCCGATGGTGCAGAAGTGATGGATGCCGAACATGCTGGCGCGAAAGCGCTCCCAGCCCAACAGGGTGTCGAAGTAATCGATGAAACTGCCAACGCTGGTCCGGGCCTGACCCTGCCAGAAGGCCGGTTCGATCACCCCGGTGATGCCGGCGGCGGCCATGTTCTGGTAGTCGTCGGTGGTGCGGCTGACCATATGAATGTGCGGGTCGAAGTACTTGGGCATGGTGAATCCTCATCAAGGGAAAGGAGACGTCGGGCATCAGTTCAGGTGGCCGCGCCATTCCGGCGGCAAGCGTTGCTGTTGATTCAGGCCGGCCAATCGTTGGCGTTGCGCTGGGCTGAGCTGGTCGAAGGCAATCGCCAGGGGCAATCCGGCGGATACCGTCCGGTCAGCGGCGAGCTGTTCTTCCAGCAGGTCGAGGGCCAATTGATTGAGGGTGACGCTGCGTCGCTGCGGCAGACCGATCAGGCGCTGCACGTCGAGCCCCATGCCCAGCGCCTTCAGCACCAGTTGGTGGAAGGCCCGCTCCGGGTAATGACGCGACGGGTAAAGGGTGTCGAGGGCGAGGGCGGCAAACACCCGGCTGTTGCTGGTACGTCCGGCCTGCAACGCCAGTTCGACGCATTGCCCATGGCTATCGAGCCAGTCGAAGGCTTTGAGGGTGGCGATCTTTTCCTGATCGTCGCCCCAGAGAAAAAGCTGGCGCAGCAGGGACAATTGTCCGTCCCGAGAGGACAGTTCCAGGACCTGCGCCAGCAACAACGCACGTGCCAACTGGATCAGGCTCCAGTGGCTGTCGGGCAGTGCACGGTCACGTAGATGGCGCTTGCACTGGCCGCTCAAGAGCGCCGCAGTATTGGCGTCCGGCTGCCGGGCCAGTTGCGCCTGTGCCTGACGCCACCAGTGCAGTTCGGTCTCATCGAGTTGCCTGGTCAAGGCCTGATGATGTTCGGCGAGGCAATCGAGGCGCATGCCGAGGGCCGCCGTCGGCGGCGCAGTGACGTCCATGTTCATGTCGGTTTGATCCAGCGCTGAAAGTGTGGGAGCAGGAAAAACACCAGGACACACAGCAGGCTGCCCAACGGTTGGTTGGCCACGGCCATCACCAACGCATCGAACAGGGGCAGCGCCGCAAGGCCTGCACCGATAAAGGCGCGGACCTTTCGCTGCTGCGGGTGGGCGAGGTGGTGCCAGTAATGCCAGCCCAGCCAGCCGAGCCAGAGCAGCAGCACCGGCCAGAACCACAGGTTGTCGGAGTAGATCGCCAAAGCGAGCGGGCTCAACATCAGGAGCAACGGCAGGCGGCTGAGCAACTGGTTGTTGTGCTCATTGCGCGCCAGATAGGTCAGCCCGCTGATGTAGACGCCCAGCAATATTGCACAGAGCCAGATCGGCTCCGGCGGCACCGCCAGACTGGCCGCCGCCGTGAGGTACAGCGCCGAGCGGCAGGCGCCCATCAGCCAGACGCTGTGGGCGTATTTCTTGTGCAGCACGTTGTAGCCGATGATGCAGCCCACCAGCAGAGTGACGCTGGCCAGCAACCAATGCGGCTGATCGATCAGTTGGCTCAAGCCCAGCACCGAAGCCGCCGCCAGTGTCAGCAACAACACGGTGGCGAGGCGCACTTGCTGGCGGCTGACCAGCCCCAGCGTGATGGGCCGCGGATTCTGGTGTTGTTGGTCCCAGTCGGCGTCCAGCAGATCGTTGAGCAACATGCCGGCCAGATACAGCAGCGACAGGGTGAACAACAGCAGAATCCACACCAGCGACGAAGGCGGCGCCAGGGCACCGGCGCTGCTGGCCAGCAGGGCTGCTGCCAGGGTGTTGGTCCACACCGTGGGCAGGTTGGAGACGCGGCCCAGGGTCATCCAGGTCTTGAGGTTTTGCGGGGACTGGCTCATTTCGCGAAGCCCTCGCTCAGGTCGAGGGCCGGCGCGTTACGGGCGGACAGCTTCAGCAGCGCCTGTTCCATTTGCGCGTCGTCGATTTCATGCAGGTCCACCGACTGGCCGATTCCGCTGAGCATCGGGATCGAGAGTTGTCCGCCGAGGTGTTGGCGGAACTCCTCCAGCCCAAGCAACACCGGTGAGCGACCTTGCGCATCTTTGAGGGTCAGTTCCGGCGGGCACAGGTTGAAACCGAGTCTGCTCAACAGGCTCATCACCCGTTCACTGTCGGCGTCGCTCAACAGCCCGAGGGCATTGGCGTAGAGCCCGTCGAGAGCCATGCCCACCGCAACCGCTTCGCCATGGCGCAACCGGTGGTGGCTGAGGTTTTCCAGTTTGTGCGCGGCCCAGTGCCCGTAATCCAGTGGCCGCCCGTTGCCGCGTTCGAAGGGGTCGCCGGCGCCGGTGATGTGCGCCAGGTGCAGTTCGGCGCAGCGGCGAATGGCATAGCGGCTGGCCGCGTGATCGAAGCGGGCGAGGGCGTCGGCCTGTTGTTCCATCCATTCGAAGAACGCCCTGTCCTTGATCAGCGCGACTTTCACCGCTTCGGCCAGCCCGGCGATCTGGTCGCGGCGGGTGAGGCTGGTCAGCAATTGGAAGTCATTGATCACGGCCGTAGCGGGGTAGAAAGCCCCCAACAGGTTCTTCTGGCCGAAGGCGTTGATGCCGTTTTTCACCCCGATGCCCGCGTCGTTCTGCGCCAGCACGGTGCTCGGCACGCGGATCAGGCGGATACCGCGATGGAAGGTGGCGCAGGCGTAGCCCACGCAATCCAGTACCGCACCGCCGCCAAGGGCCAGGACATAACAATGCCGGTCCAGCCCGTGTTTCAGCATGTCGGCGTAGAGCTGCTGCAACACCTGTGAATCCTTGCTCAGCTCCCCGGCCGGAACGGCAATGGGCGGCGCCTGCAAATGCAGGTCCGCTGCATGGGCGGCAAAGTAGCCATCGATCTGTTCCAGCAAGTGCGGCGCGCTTTTCAGCAGTTGTTCATCGGCGAACACCATCACCGTCACCCGGCCGTTTTGCCGGGCGGTGAGTTGTTGATGAAGGCAGGGGTTGGAAGAATCGAAGAGGTGATCGGTGAACACCACCGGGTAGTCGTAACTGACCTCGAAACGCCCGTGCAGCACTTGCTCGGCGCCGTTTTTGCGCAGTGCCTTGAACAGGCTGTACCCGGCGATGAACAACCCCGGCAATACCATGCTGGCGAGGATGGTCACCAGCAGCGCGTTCTCTTCGACGAGGAACGTACCGATGGCGCTGTAGGCCAGAGCCAGACCGGCGTTGGCCAAGGTAGTCACCAGTAGAAACGCCCGTAGCGGATAGCGTTGCATGCCCGCCGCCACCACTGAGGTTTCAGCCAATACCGGCACGCCGCGCAGACAAATCAACGACAGCGTGCTCAGTCGATAAGCCATCTGCCCAGGCTTGCGTTGATGCAATCCGAGACGACTGGACAGCATCCGGAAGTAACCGGCGCCCAACGCATAACCCAACCCGGCACCCAGACACAGGCCAATGAAAATCACCAGATAACCGCCGACACTGCCCAGCATGGCCACGGCCAGTAGCGCGACCACGCTAGAAGGCACGGGCAATACAACGTCCAGCGCCAGCAAGGCGATCAGCAAAAGCGCCAGGTTGATTTGCTGGGTGGGGGAAGACGGAAGGTACAGATCGAGATGGTTGAGGAAGTCCTGGATCTGCTGTTCGAACAACACGAAGCTGGCGATCACAAGACCCGCAAAGCAAAACAGTGACAGCCAAAAATGTTCGGCTGGCGCCTTTTTCGAGAGCGCACGATACCAACGGCTGTGCTTCATCAAGCATCCCTCTTGAATGGTTATGACTGAGTTCCGTTCAGTAACTAAAAGCAGAGTCTGAATTATTTCAGGGGAATGAATGCTCCCGCCTTGAAGGCTGTTTTTATTGTTCGGCTGATGGTAGTCGTGAAGATATTCATGAACCTAGACGGTGTTTGTGTTTTTGCAAGTCGATTGGGTGAGCGCGTTTTTCGGAGAGTGTTTAGTGGGTGTGGGAACGTCGCAAGGTGCTGATTTTCGGTCGTGGATTTGTTTCGTGTTTTCAACATGATGAGCGATTTTGTTGAAGTGTTTTAAATGCTGTTTAATCGGCGAAATGAGAAATCGTTTCAACTGGTTTGATTAGCAAGCTACTTAGATAGTGGCTATGTGGCATTATTTTTTGTTATTTGAGTTATTTCTGTTTGTTATAAGTGCTTAAGAAGGTTGGTCGAGCGGGTCTCCTCACGTCGGGAATCAGATTCAAAATACAGCAGCAGTTTAATGAATCGGCTATACATCCAAGTTGCATGGCGCAATGCCATAACGGGTCTGGTTACAAATAAGGAGCGTCGATATGCGAAATCAACTGTTAATCGTTATTTCTTTGTTGGCACTAGGGGGTTGCCAGTCAATAAAAATCCTCACGACAAGTACCCTTGAGCCTGCATCAGGTGATGGAGAAAAGACGCGGGTTGTTCCTATTGACGAAAAAACCTTCGAAGGAGCTCATTCGCAATGGGAACAGCTATTTGGTGTCGCCGATAACGGCCAATGGGCGAAGAAATGCAATGTGCCGCTTAAAGTTAAAACCGAAGAGGCGCCCCAAGTTCTCGCTGCATTATTAACAGCGGCAGGAGGTGTTGTTTGGAATCTGGCCGTTGATGCGGCGAATTCCAAGATTGATGAAATTCAGGAACGATCCGTCAAGTCATGGGCGGCGACGTGGTCAGGAAACAGTGACAGCCTCAAGAAGGCTCAATGTTTTGCAGTGGTCAGGCTCAGTGGCGATAAAGAGCCGAAAACGCAGATGGCTATTCTGTTCATGACAAAAGTTGCAGATTCCGGCAAGGCAGATGCTCCAGCGTTACAGTGGGCTCCCTTGCTGGTTGCGTCGCGGACCAGTCTGGCGCTCACCAAAAGAGAAGGCACCGAGGGTGTTATAGGCCTGTCAGTGTCAGTCGCCGCGAAGTCCTTCAAGGATGGTGAGTTCACAGTCAAGGCTACGGATCCGTTCAGTGTCAGCGGTATTAGCGTTTCTTCACCGGGAGAGAATGCTCCGCTGAATGTTAAGTCAGTCGGTGACGATCAGTATTCAGACCCTTTGCAGTATTTTTCAAAGGACAACACGTCGAGCATCTATTTCAAGTTCGCAGTCGTCGAGAGCGGTTCGATGGCAGGGTTAAATACTAAAGCCAAATCTGAGCTCAAGGCGTGGACCGATGCGATGGGGCCGGTGGCGTTAGACGCCTGGAAAAAGAAACTGGACAAAGAATCAGCTAACTGAGAAGGCGAGTGGCGTCGATCCTGTTGGATAGGCGGAAGCGTTTTTGGCGCGCGCAGTTGCATTGTGCTATTACCTAAAAGCCTCATCCGCAGTGCCCACAGCCAAGGCGTGTACGCATTTTTTTGTCGCCGCAGCAGGGAAGGAACCGAGAAATACTGGACCAGGACCTCGTCGAAGTACCGAGTTCCTCTGGAATTGATTACCGCTCTGCGTGCCGGAGGCTTGCCTTGAAATGCCTGTTCCCGATGATCTTCCCAATCAGCTGACTTTCAACGACGAAGATGTAGCCCATGTCCTTCGCGACCCGGTTACCTATGCGCAAGCTGCAGAGGTGTTGACGCAAATGCGGGTGGGGCGTGAAGGAGAAATCCCGAGTGCTGATGGCTTGAATGCCAGTGCCGATGGATTAGCCATGGATCGAGCCCCTTTCTGGATCGAAGTACTCCGGCTCAAAAAGTGTCTTCCCACGTTCGTGGTTGCGTTAAGGGCGCGCGGTATTCTGCCTTTCGACACGTCTGCCCCAACAGAAGATACCGACGATTATGCAACGATGTTCAATCCTGAAAGGCTGCGGGACTTTCTTGCCCGAATGGATTCTTTTCGCTGCACAATCCGGGTTCATGGCGACGTCAAGGGCTCAGGGATTCTGGTGGGGCCCAGCTCGGTTCTCACTGCCTGGCATGTGATTGCCAAAGATAATCCGAAACCTGTGCAGGAGGCGGTGTCGAAAATCGATGTCGTACTTGCCGACGGCCGCAAGATTGCCGTCGCTCTGCTATCTGCTTCATCACCTTGTGGTGAGGTGGAGTGGCCCCCAACGGGAGGACGCGCCCCGGAAAACGACAGCGAGGTTGAGGACACACATGACATCGCATTATTACGTTTGAAAACGCCGGCAGGCATCCATCTAACGTACGCACCGCTGGCTGCTCCACCCTATGCTTTCAAAAGCCCGGCTGCCGTGGTTTTGGTCTCTTGCCCGCAAGGTGAATGGCGCGGAGTGGAGTTTGCCAAGCTGCAGCGTTTGCGCAACCTGACCGCGCGTTGGGGCTACGACGTAAAAGGCAATCGAGGGGGCTCATCGGGCGGCGGCTGCTTTGACAATCAATTCGCTTTGGCGGGGATACATCAGGGGCGTGCTCAAGGCCTCGGCCGGTTGATCCCGCTGATTCGTTTCCATGGGCAAGTGAAGGAGGCAATTGCCAATGACGAGCTGCCTCCAATGCTCTGGTCACTTGATGGTACACCGCAGAGCAATGTGATCGTCGGTCGTGATTATTTTTTCATCGGCTACCAATCCGCAATGCGTGGAGCGCCGCGTGCCAGAGGCTTATGGATTCGACGGGTGAATATGGTGAACGACCAGTCCGGTTTGCCGTTTTCCTTCCAGATCCTCGAAAGCCTCGTTGCGCGCAGCCCGAATACGCGCCTTATCCGGATCAGCTTCGATTCGATCGTCCATGACCTGCCAAATGAAATCGCGCGAAGAGCAATTGATGCTGGCTTGGCCGTACAGCCACCCAACCCGCAGGCGGGCGCAGGTGTCGACCAGACCGAACCTGAAGCGATGGTCGCCGATCGTGCCCGACGTGTCGCCCAGTTGCTTGATGAGCGCGCTCACGAACAAGGGATTCGCCTCTGGGTTTTCTTCGACCATCCTTCGGTGGTGTTTGGCGATGAGCCCCGTTGGGCGTTGACTGCCTTTGTCGATCAGGCTATGCGAATGGAAAACCTGCGGATTGCCTTGGCTGGTTTCGAACTCGTCCAGATGCCCGGAGCCCAGTACGAGTTTCCAGGCGACGCCATCGGCGAAGGCCCTCCCGGGCTGATGATCGAATACCTGACCAATATCAAGTCTGAAGATCTGCATAGTGTTATCGACACGGCCACTGAGGACCTGAAACGTCCCATTAGCAAGGAATTCGCCGAAGAGTGGGTGGAGGAGGCGTTAGAGGGCCTGAATTCTGTCAATGGAAAATATGACAGTAATCTGCGCACCATTGTCGCCTCTCGGCTGCAAAAGCGGTTGCAACAACTATGTAAAAAAGGACCTCGGCCATGAAAGCGATCAAGGTAAAAGATGCCTTGTTGTTTGCTGCATTGTCGGGTCCGTTCAAGCCAAGCGATGCACTGTTACCGCTGAAAACCGCGAACAGGCCGGGGGATCTTGCCATGGCGGCAACCCGTCTTGCCGATGCTTGTGACACCCGGCCCACCGGGGCTGACGGTCTATGGCTGATCCGCACCCCGACTCGCCACGCGCTGCTCGAAGCTTTGAGCGATTCGGCACTGGTCGAGGAGGTCGCGAAGCGGTTCCAGCTTGGCCCGGACGAAGAGACTCAGGACCTGTTGGCGGTATTGCTTGACCAGTCGCCGCTGTCTCACGCACAGATTCTTCAAACCCTCGAAACTGCGCACGAGCGGGAACAAATCGAGCGGATCATTCTTGCGCTGGATCGAGCAGGGAAGCGTGCGCCCAGCAAAGACCTGCTGCCACTGGCACGTGCGACGCTGGCAAGGTTCGATCAGAAACAGAAAATGGATCAGGTAGCCGAACGTGGGTTCTTCGGTCGTGAAATGGAGTACGCACGGATTGCCGCGTGGTTGGCGTTCCCTGCTGAAGGGCCTCCTGCGACCTGTCTTTTTCTGACCGGTGCGCCGGGTATTGGCAAGTCCACTTTACTGGCCGAATCCGTCCGCCGCTTTTATGAGCAAAAACGTCCACTGATATTGCGACTGGATTTTGATCGAGCGGGGCTTGACGTTCTGGACCTGCTCGGCCTGACCATGGAAGCCGCTCGGCAGCTTGCGGATCAGTTGGATACTGGAATCGAGTCATTGCTGGAGGCCCGGGTCGCGGCCGGGATAATTACCGACGAGTCTGCAAAGAGCAAGTCTGCCTTTCGCCGTGCACTACCGACAGCGCTTGCCCGCAGGCTGGGAGAGGCAGTGTCGTCCTCGGGGCGAACGATACTGGTGGTGCTCGATACATTGGAAGTGCTGCGCAGCCGTGGGGAAACTCAACCTGTCAGACTCTTCGAATGGCTCGACAGCTTGCTGGATTATGGGGTGAAACCCATGCAGGTACTGGCTGCTGGCCGAGGAGATGCGCTCGACAGTTTGCAACGAGCATCCAGCAACCTCCCAAACGTACCGCCCAGATACATTGAACACTTCGAACTTCTCGGTCTGGAGGATCACGCCGCCGGAGAGTTTCTGTTCAGGCTTGGTGCTCCGCAGCGCTACTGGCGCGAACTCCTTGAACTCGCTCAGGGCAATCCGCTCAAGCTTCGCCTGGGCGCGGAAATCGCCAAGCGTACCGGCGACAAACGCTTGCCACGGCGTAAGCGGGGTGAAGAAGTCAGTTCGGCTTTCCTCTACAGATTGTTGCTGTCGCGTATTGACGACCCGTTACTGAAGCGGCTTGCGCACCCGGGCCTGATTGTCAGACGAATCAATGCGCAGGTTATTCGCGAAGTCCTGGCTCCGGCACTGGGACTTGGCAAATTGACGATCGAACAGGCAGATAAACTTTGGGGGCAACTGGCAACTCATCATTGGCTGGTTGAGGTCGACCCTGGGGCACCGGACTTTCTCAAGCATCGCAGCGACATGCGCTCTCTGCTGTTACCACTGCTTTACAGCAGCTCTGCCAGCCGATCAGCACGCGTGGACGCCGCGGCCCTGCGTTGGTTTGCCAAGCTGGATCGCCCTTGGGCTCAGGTTGAGGCGGTATATCACCAACTGCAATTGACCCGCACGGGGAATGCGCTTCCGAGTGTGTCCAGTCAGATCGCCGCGCAGTTCGACGATCAGACACTCGAAGAATTACCTCGTCAGGTGGCCGACTGGCTGCGCAGTAAGCGCGGAGAACGCACCAGCGAGTTGCGCGGAGACTGGGCGACAGGCGCAGCTGATCACGAGGCGGCGATCGTGAGCGAAAGCATCGCGATACTCAAGCGTCAGGATTGGGCGGAAGGTGCGTACCTGGTCCGCAGTATTACCAGTGAGGGCGGGCTGGATGTTCGCTCACGTGCGGCAGATGCTGTACGCATGCTCTTGTGGCGTTCGGGGCAATGGGCACAGGCGAAACGTTGGCTGGTGGAGCGAGACCGTTTTACCGAGGTCGACGATGACTTGTATGACTTACCTGAAGAGTTGGCTTTGGTCCGGCTGGAGATGCGTGCGGAATTCAGCCCGGATCGCCTTCGTCAACGCTGGTTGAAATGGCGCCCTGAGGTGGATCGGCTCGCTCCGGCAGCTGAAACAGCAAGCGACGACAACGCGCGGCAAGGAGCGCTGGCATTGTTGATGGCTAATTTGCCCGACCCTTACGAGTTTGCAGCCATGCGAAAACGACATGGCAACTTTGCCGGTGCACCCCGGAAAATCTGGCTGGAGAAACGCAGTGATGGCGCGGCCGAGATCATTGGCTATGGTCGCCAGCGACTTACTCGTGTCATCCCGGAAAATCACCGGCAGAACGCAGTTGAGACGGGAAGGGTGCTTGCAACGCTTACGCCATACGTTGCTTTCGCCAAAAATTTGTTGGTCATGCCGCAGAACAATGGCCTGGCCGAGTCCGTCGAGCGTTTTGCCGGCGAAGTTGGCAATGCGGGCGGGCTATTGGAGCAGTGGCCTTCAGTACCTGTTCGGATGAACATCAGTGATCCATTGGGATCACTCACCGACATAGGTCTTTTTGCGGACTGGGCTCAGGCCAGCGCATTGATTGTACGCAACGAAAATCTCTTGCTGATTGGCCGCGCCGCAGAGCGCTGGCGGCGAACCATGGCCGGCAAATGGTCAATCGGGCGCCCTTTTGGACCCTGGCGCTCGCGTCCATCACTTGACCATAGCACTGAGGCACGTCTGCATTTTCTGCTCGAATCACCAAATGGTGTGAAGCAGGCGCGGTGGCGCATTCAAGTCTGGGAGGACAGCATGCCCGCCAATACGCTGCTGCCATTTTTGCGCAAACGAACGGGCAGATTACAGATTGAATCTGGTGCTCAGTTATCACGTTTCGAATTACTTCAAGTTATTACCCGTCGGCTGCTGGCACGTGGAATACCCGCAGTATTCGCGCCGGCACTGGCAGTGTTGATCCTGCACGGTGAACGGTGAAACAGGGGAGGTTGGTATGACTGACAAAGAACGCATAAGCAACTTGAGAACGCGACTTTCACCAGAAATGGAGGCGGCAATACAAAGTGCCTTGAAGAGCGACCGGCTACCGGCTGCGCTGCTGCGGGGGGTCTCCAGTGCCAGCCTTGAATCGATCAAGGGTGGTGCCAGCATCGGTTCAATGTTGGGAGCAGGAAATCTCGGCAATTTCGAGGCGATCATAAAGTTGGTCGGACGTCCCTCGCTCCTGATCAGCAATGACCTCGTGGAGATGGAGCCACTTCCGGGACTACCTCCGCAAACCGCTGGACTGATACACGGAGTGGAGAAGTGGATTCCCTCAGTGGGTCGTATCGAATTTCGCAATTATCAAATGGCCTGGGGTGGGACCGGCTGGGTGGTGGAGCATTCAGGTCAAGGTGCGTTGGTGGTGACCAATCGTCATGTAGCTAAACTGGTCGCCAGCCATAAGGCCGATGGAACTGCGGTTTACATTCGATCCCCGTCGGGGGCGCGCTACGGTGCCGCAATCGACTTTCGTGAGGAGGTTCACAGCGAAATCGGCAACAACAGTCGCACCGCCGAACTGACAAAGATTCAATACCTGGCCGACGATTCTGCCGCCGATGTGGCATTGCTTTTGATCGAGGCCGCGAACTTTACACTCCCCACACCCATGAAACTGATCGATGACAACGAGAAAGTCACCGTGGGCGAACTGGTAGCGCTGGTTGGCTATCCTGCTTACGACTCACGCAATAATGCTGACGCACAAGCGAAATACTTCAGCGGTCTCTACGAGGTCAAACGTTTTGCGCCGGGCCTGATCATGCAGCCTTCGGGAAACAATCAGGTTTTGACATACGACTGTACAAGTCTGGGGGGATGCTCCGGCTCTCCTGTTCAACGGTTGAGCGATGGCAAGGTTGTAGGGTTGCATTTCAGCGGGGTTTATCTGGGCGCGAACAGTGCGGTGCCTGCAGCGACGATAAGCAAGCTGATAAAAGGTTGGCGTCCCGTCTCGGTGCAGTTGCACACCGAGCAGGACGAGGCTCCGGACGGCAGCCACGCCGCAGCCTGGTTCAGTCAACGCGAGGGTTTCAACCCCGGATTCCTGGAAACCGCAGAGACGACGCAGGTCGTTCGAACCCCCTGGCCTGGGTTACGAGCGGATCTGGTGCCTTGTCTTGCCGTGCCAACCGATTCACCTTCACAACCGAATGAACTGCGCTACACCCATTTCGGCGTCAAGTATTCAGCCACCCATAAGCTGCCGTTGATTACCGCCGTCAACATCAACGGGGCGGCTGCCGTTCGAATCAAGCGCGGTGCTGACAAGTGGTTTGCCGACGAACGCATTCCCCGCAACGTTCAACTGAATGCGCAAAACTTTAAAGACAAGGAGATCGATCGCGGGCACATGGTCCGACGTGAAGATCCGAATTGGGGTAGCCCACAGGAGGCCGAGCAAGCCAACTTCGATACCTTTCATTACGTCAACGCTGCCGCGCAGCACTCGCGGCTTAACCAAGGCAAGGCACTCTGGCAGGGCCTGGAAAACTACATTCTTGAAAGTGCACGTACTCATGGTTTCAAGGCATGCGTATTTACCGGTCCGATCCTGCGCAATCCAGATAGCGATGACGAAGAACTGTGGATTGACGGCGCCCTTGCACCTCTCGAGTTCTGGAAGCTGGTCGCGACGCTGGACGCCGGAGGCAAGATGTTGCATGCCACTGCCTACGTGCTCAGCCAAGGCCAGC
Source organism: Pseudomonas sp. HS6 (assembly GCF_023375815.1). Taxonomy (NCBI): domain Bacteria; kingdom Pseudomonadati; phylum Pseudomonadota; class Gammaproteobacteria; order Pseudomonadales; family Pseudomonadaceae; genus Pseudomonas; species Pseudomonas sp. HS6. The sequence goes on from NZ_CP067412.1 coordinate 1,162,821, forward strand.
TGTTGCGCGAGCTGCTGGAAAAGCGTTCAAAGCATGAGGCAGTGGAAGGCTTTGAGCTGGGGCCCTATCGTACGTTCCAGATTGCGATTGTCGATTTGGCAGCGGCGACGGGATATGACTTCAGCGCCTATTCTGCAAGCGACCCGTTGACCCGTACGCAATACGGAAAGGAGGCTGTTGCCGATGGCGAGCCAGTGTTCATACCAATAGCGGCACTGAGTGAAATCATTCTTTAAGCCCGAGGCAGTGCGATGCTTGATACCAACGATGTTGTTGCCGGCGATGCAGTCGCCCCGAAAGACAGGCAACCTTTGCCATTTGCAACCGAGTGCGACCTGGTGATGAAGGGAGGCATCACCAGTGGAATCGTCTACCCATTGGCGATCAAAGAGTTGTCCAGTGCATTCCGATTGCGCTCAATTGGTGGCACTAGTGCGGGCGCTATCGCTGCAGCGGCTGCCGCAGCGGCGGAACTCGGACGCCAGCGCCTGAATACCGGGCAGATAACTGACGATCCACAAGGCTTTGCCAAATTAGCCAAATTGCCCGATCACTTCGGCGCGCCGTCTAAAGACGGGCGAGGTACGAAACTTTCGGCGCTGTTCAAACCCTTGCCCACTCTCAGGTCGACTTTCGATGTATTGATGGCCTGTGTTTCGGATAAACATCCGATTGCCCGCGCTTGGACCGTGTTTGTAGTTCTGATCGGGCGTCACTGGTTTGCCGGGGGGCTGGTATTCGTCGCAGGCACGCTTCCCCTGTGGTTCAGCGAGTCGGGATGGGCAGCGACAATCTGGTTGGTGGTTTTCTCCGTCTTTATGCTGGTTGCAACGTTGGTCTGGCGGTCTTTAAAGCTGATTATCAGGGAGTTGCCGGGCAATGGATTCGGGCTTTGCTCCGGTATGCCCGGCAAAAACGAGCCTGCTCGAGATGAAGCACTGACCTTGTGGCTGAGTAGCTATATCGATGATCTGGCAGGACAGGCACAGGCATTTCCAGACCAACAGAAACCACTGACCTTTGCCGATCTCGACGCTCACAACATCGACCTGCAAATGATGACCACCTGCCTGACCCTGGGCAGACCCTTCCGGTTACCTTTCGATGACGTCGAGAACGTACGCGACAATAAGCAGTTCATGTTCAGACGTTCCGAATTTACAACACTGTTCCCGGCGAATGTCGTCGACTGGATGGTGGCCAAGGCGAGGCCGAAAAACCTGGACCAGAATCACATCGCGGTTGACGAAGCAAATGCCGACGATCTGTTCAATCTGCCAGCGCCGGGAGATTTGCCAGTGATTCTTGCAGCGCGTATGAGTCTCAGCTTCCCGTTGTTACTTAGCGCGATTCCGCTGTATGCGATCGATTACCGCAAGAAAAGTGGACAGAAAAAAGTTAATCCAGAGCGTTGCTGGTTTACGGATGGCGGTGTGGGTTCCAATTTTCCCATTCACTTCTTCGACTTGCCATTGCCGACCAGGCCTACCTTCGGGCTTGACCTCGGACTGGCCGACTCTGCAGTTGATCAACGTGTCGTCTTTGCGAAAGATAATGGAGATGCGCGTCTCACGTACTGGCGTCGTTTCACGCAAGGCGGAGGGGCGGGATCGATTGTCGGCTTTTTATCTACCGTGGTGAACGTTGCCAAGGATTGGAACCATGAAACGCTTTCACACTTGCCTGGCTTTCGCGATCGCATCGGTCTTATACGACTGACCAAAGAGGAAGGTGGGCTGAATCTCGCCATGCCACAAAGCCGGATTTTGCAATTGAGCGAATATGGCGCAGAGGCCGGTCGCGAGTTTGTCGCACGCTTTGGCGCGCCGGGCTCCGAGACCACAATGAACTGGGAGAACCATCAACTGGTCAGGTTGCGGTTGTTGCTTGCATCACTTGACGAGCAATTTCAACACCTGAGGCAGGGTATGAGCGCTACGGCTGGAACGACAAGCGACTATGCGAGATTTTTCAGCCACCCTGTCGGCCCGCAGTCCTATCGTTTTACTGGACTTGGCAAGTTATTGCCGGACGCTGCGACAGGGCTCTACGCCAGCCAGGCGGGATTGGCTAACTGGACGCTGGATCAACTTCTGTCAGTGTCCGGCATGATTGAGGGTTGTCAAAAATCAGCTCCCGGCACTCGCCTTGATAAAAGTGCGCCCAAGCCGCTTCCTGAGTTGAAGTTGCGTCCTCGCGTCTGAAAAGGCTGCCTGGTGTCTTGAGACATAACCATCCCGGCAGGTGATTTCGGTTCGAATCTCATGCCCGTAGCACCCCGAATACGTATCGCCTCGGCATCCCCCATTCGGACTAGGCAAGCCTGACGATTCTGTCGTGCGTCATCCAGACCAGACTTTCTACTCAAAGGAGCACCACTTCACGGGTGCTCCGCCAGACGAGTAGAAGGCGCCGCGATGGAGTTTGCATTCAGCGACGAACAGGAAATGATCCGTGAATCGGCCGAAGGTTTTCTGGCGGATGTCTCGGGTTCTGCCGCGGTGCGCGCGGCGATGGTCAGTGAACGGGGCTTCGACGAGGCGCTGTGGCAGCGCCTGTGCAGCGAGATGTACTGGCCCGCGATTCACATCCCCGAAGCCTATGGCGGTTTGGGGCTCGGGTTTGTCGAACTGGGAATCCTGCTGGAACAGATGGGCCGGCGTTTGCTGTGTTCTCCCTTCTTCGCCACGGCCTGCATGGCCACGCCGGCGCTGTTGCTGGCCGCCGACGATCAACAGAAACAACGCTGGCTGCCGTTGATTGCCGACGGCAGCGTCACCGCAGCGTTGGCGTTCAGCAGTGCCAACGGCCGGGCCGCCGAAGACGTGCAGGCCACGGTGGTGAAGGAGGGCGACGGTTTTGTTCTGAACGGCACCCTCAATCATGTGCTCGACGGGCACGGTGCGGACCTGTTGATCATCGCGGCACGACTACCCGGTTCGGTAGGCGAGGCCGGCATCAGCCTGTTCGCCGTAGAGGCCGATCACCCCGGAATCGAGCGTCAGATGTTGCCGACGATGGACCAGACCCGTCGTCAGGCACGAGTTCGGCTCAACGGTGTGTACCTCGACGCGCGATGCCTGCTCGGCGAGTTCGGCGCTGGCTGGCCGAACCTTGAGCGCGTGCTGCAACTGGCCTGCATCGCCCTGGCCTGCGAACAGACCGGCGGCGCGCAACAGGTGCTGGATCTGAGCGTTGCCTACATGCATGAACGTCAGCAGTTCGGCCGACCGATCGCCAGTTTTCAAGCCCTCAAACACCGCGCTGCCGACATGATGCTGCAAGTGGAATGCGCGCGTTCGGCCAGTTATTACGCGGCGTGCGTTGCCCAGGAAGTGCTCGATCCCGAGGGTGATCCGCAAGTGGCCGGCGAGTTGTCGACAGCCGCGGCGCTGGCCAAGGCCCAGTGCTCGGACACCTTCTTTCACTGCGCCTCGGAGGCGATTCAGCTGCACGGCGGGGTCGGGTTCACCTGGGAATACGACGTGCACCTCTATTTCAAACGCGCCCGCGCCAGCGAGAGTTTTCTCGGGCTGCCGGCCTGGCATCTGGAGCGCATCGCCGAGGCGATTCTGGGGGAGCAGCCATGAAGATCAGTTTCAGCGAACACGATGAACGCTTCCGTCAGGAAGTGGCCGACTGGTTGCGCGTCAACCTCAGCGGTGAATTCGCAGCCCTGCGTTTTCGCGGTGGCCCCGGCGATGAACATATGTTCCCCGAGGAACGCAAAGCCTGGGAGCGCAAACTCGCCGAGGGCGGCTGGACCTGCGTGGGCTGGGCCCCGGAGCACGGTGGCCGTGGTCTGTCGATCAGCCAGCAAGTGATTTTCCACGAAGAATACGCCCGCGCCGGCGGCCCGGGACGCATGGGCCATATCGGCGAAGGCCTGGCCGGCCCGACCATCGCCGCCTTCGGCAGCGCCGAACAGCAACAGCGGTTTTTGCCGGGCATCGTCAACGGCACGGCGTTCTGGTGCCAGGGCTATTCGGAACCGGGCGCAGGGTCGGACCTCGCCAACGTCAAGACCCGAGCCACGCTGGATCAGGACGGCGGCAGCTGGATGATCAACGGGCAGAAGGTCTGGACCTCGCTGGCCCATGAGTCGGACTGGTGTTTTGTGCTGGCCCGCACCGAGCCTGGCAGTGTCGGCCATCGCGGTCTGTCGTTCCTGCTGGTACCGATGGCGCAGGCCGAAATCACCGTGCGGCCAATCGAACAGCTGACCGGCACCTCGGAATTCAACGAAGTGTTCTTCGACGACGCTCGCACCGATGCCGCGAACATCGTTGGTCTGCCGGGCGAGGGCTGGAAGATCGCCATGGCGCTGCTCGGTTTCGAGCGCGGGGTGTCGACGCTCGGTCAGCAGATGCAGTTTCACAATGAGCTGAACGAGATCATCGGCATCGCCCGGGCCAACGGCGCCGCGCGCGATCCGGTTCTGCGCCAGCGTCTGGCCCAGGCCTGGATCGGCCTGCGGATCATGCGCTACAACTCGCTGCGCATGCTGTCGGGTGCGCAGGACGGTTCGCTGCGCAAGGAAGCGACCATCTACAAGCTGTTCTGGTCCACGTGGCACGCCAGTCTCGGCAAGCTGGCAATGGACGTCCTCGGCGCCGACGCCGAATTGCTCGAGGCCGCGCCTTATCAGCTCACGCGCCTGCAATCGCTTTACCTGTTCAGCCGGGCCGACACCCTCTACGGCGGCAGCAACGAGATCCAGCGCAACATCATCGCCGAGCGTGCTTTGGGCATGCCCAAAGAGCCACGCCTTCCTGTGTGATCAAGGAGTTTTCCATGTCTGTTCCTCACTATGTCGCCGGTCACGGTCTGTTGCGTGGCAAGTCGGTGCTGATCACGGCGGCGGCCGGGGCCGGTATTGGTTTTTCCGCCGCGCTGCGAGCTGCCGAGGAAGGCTGTCGCGCCTTGATGATCAGCGATATCCATGAAGGCCGGTTGGCCGAAGCGGTGCTGAAAATCCGCGAAGCCAGCGGTCTGCAGCAGGTTTTCGGGCAGGTCTGCAACGTCGCCGACGAAGCCCAGGTGCAGCAGCTGATTGCCTGCGCCGAGCGCGACCTTGAAGGCGTCGATGTGCTGATCAATAACGCTGGTCTCGGCGGTTCGGCGTTGCTGGTGGAGATGACCGATGAGCAGTGGAGCCGAGTCCTCGATGTGACGCTGACTGGCACCATGCGCATGACCCGCGCCATGCTGCCGAAAATGATGGAGCGCCGCGCCGGGGTCATCGTCAACAACGCGTCGGTACTCGGCTGGCGGGCTCAGAAAGAACAGGCGCATTACGCCGCTGCCAAGGCCGGGGTCATGGCGTTGACCCGCTGCGCGGCGGTCGAAGCGGCCGACTACGGAATCCGCATCAACGCGGTGAGCCCGAGCATTGCCTTGCACGACTTCCTGCGCAAATCCGCGCCGCAGGCGGTGCTCGACCAACTGGCGGCCAACGAAGCCTTCGGCCGTGCCGCCGAAGTCTGGGAAGTGGCCAACGTGATGATGTTCCTGGCCAGCGACTACAGCTCCTACATGACCGGCGAAGTGTTGTCGGTCTCCAGCCAGAGGGCGTGACATGCCGCGTATTTTCGACACGCCTTTCGCCCTGCGCGACGCGGTAGGGGAAGAGCTGGGCGTCAGCGACTGGTTGCTGCTGGCCCAGGACCGCATCAATCAGTTTGCCGATGCCACCGGTGATCATCAGTGGATTCACGTTGATCCTCTCAAGGCTGCCAGCGGCCCCTTTGGCGGCTGCATTGCCCACGGCTACCTGAGCCTTTCGCTGGTCAACCTGTTTCTGCCGCAGATCGTTGAAGTGCGCGGCATCGCCATGGGCGTCAACTATGGCTGCGAGCGCGTGCGCTTCCCCACGGTGGTGCCGGTGGGTTCCCGCGTGCGCGGTCGTGCGCAGTTGATGGCCGTCGACGAGGTCAAGGGCGGCGTCCAGGCAACGATCCGCGTCAGCGTCGAGATCGACGGCGAAGAACGCCCCGGCTGTGTGGTCGACACCATCAGCCGCTACTACCCGCAAGATTCAGCAGCACCTTCGAGGAATCCCGCATGAAAGAAGCCGTCATCGTTTCGACCGCCCGTACCCCGATCGGCAAAGCCTTTCGCGGTGCATTCAACGACACCGAAGCACCGCTGCTTGGCGGCCATGTAGTGCGCGAAGCCGTGCGCCGGGCCGGCATCGAGCCCGGCGAAGTGGACGACGTGATCATCGGCGCGGCGGCGCAGCAGGGCACGCAGTCTTATAACTTGGGCCGCCAGTGTGCGATTGCTGCAGGTTTGCCGTTTTCCGTGTCGGGCATGGCCGTCGAACGCCAATGCTCGTCGGGGTTGATGAGCATCGCCATGGCCGCCAAAAGCATCATGTGTGATGAAATCGACATTGCGGTGGCCGGTGGCCTGGAATCGATTTCGCTGGTGCAGAACAAGCACAAAAACCTCTATCGCAACCAGTCCGGGGCGGTGCTCGAACGCGATCCGCACGCTTACATTCCGATGATCGAAACCGCCGAGATCGTTGCCGCCCGCTACGGCATCAGCCGCGAGGAACAGGACGAATACAGCTACCAGAGCCAGGTGCGTACCGCCCTGGCCCAGAGTGCCGGGCTGTTCGACCGGGAACTGGCGCCGATGACCAGTCGCAAGGCGATTTTCGACAAGGCTACCGGCGAAACACGTTTCGAAACCCTCAGCCTGCAACGCGACGAGTGCAACCGCGTCGACACCACCCGCGAAAATCTCGCGGCACTGGAGCCGGTCTGGGCCGGCGGTGAATGGACCGAAAAGGGTCGTTTCATTACCGCAGGCAACGCCTCGCAGCTGTCCGACGGTGCGTCGGCCTCGGTGTTGATGAGCGCAAAACTGGCCGAGAAGCGGGGGCTGGAGCCCCTGGGGATTTATCGCGGCATGGCTGTCGCAGGCTGCAATTCCGACGAAATGGGCATCGGCCCGATCTACGCCATTCCGAAGCTGCTCAAGCGTCAGGGTCTGACCATGGACCACATCGGTCTGTGGGAGCTGAACGAAGCGTTTGCCTGTCAGGTGCTGTATTGCCGCGACACGCTGGGCATTCCCCAGGAGCGATTGAACGTCAACGGCGGGGCGATTGCGCTGGGGCATCCGTTCGGCATGTCCGGTGCGCGGATGGTCGGCCACGCCTTGATCGAAGGTCAGCGCCGTGGTTTGCGTTACGTCGTGGTGAGCATGTGCATCGGCGGCGGCATGGGCGCTGCGGCCCTGTTCGAGGTGGTCTGAATGATCAGCGCACAGCAGATTCAAACCACCATGGCCCGCTACGTAGAGTTGGTGGACGCCGGCGACATCGACGGGATTCTTGCGCTGTACGGCGAGGATGCGACGGTCGAAGACCCGGTCGGTCAGCCACCCATACAGGGTCGCGCGGACATCGAGCGCTTCTACCGCCAGGGCCTGGGCGCGAGCAAGGTGTCGGCCACGTTGACCGGCCCGGTTCGCGCGACGTTGAACGGTTGCGGGGCGATGCCGTTTCGGGTCGACATGCAGTGGGCGGGGCAACCTTGCTCGCTGCATGTGATCGACGTGATGAAATTCGATGACGACGGCAAGATCCGCTCGATGAAAGCCTATTGGAGCGAAGCCAACATCGGCCCGCAGTCCTGATGCCGGTTGCAGGCTGCGCAATATCGCAGCCTGCAACCCGATTCATTGCGTGACGCCGTTCTCGTAATAGACCTTCAAATTTTCCGCAATCTGTCGCACGACCTTGTCGAACGCCTTGCCCAGCACTTTTTCCATCAGCCTGCCACCGCGCAGGCTGTAGTGCATTTGGGTGGTCATGCGACTGAATTCGCCCTCGCGTTGCAAGGCATAACTGAAACTGGCCTCGCGAAACGGGAAGGGCGCGCCGGCGCTCGCCTTGTGCAGCACCAAGACAAAACCGACGCCGTCCTGCCACTGCACCACGCTTTCATCCAGCCACTGACCGCCCTTGCGAAACACCCGGCGACTGGCGCCAAGCCCTTCGATTGGCCCAGGGTGGAGCTGGCAGCCGGTGAGTCCCGGCACATAGTAGGGCGCAAGGCGCAGATCCCGCAGTTTGGCCCAGGCGGCGGGCGGGGGCAGTTCGAGCAGGACGCTGTGGCAGGCAATCGCCGGCATGCTGGGTTTCCTTTTTTGTCGGGTTCAATGAGATTGGGCAGCGTCGAGAAACGCCGGGCGCTCGCCACCGCCGTGTACGGTGATGTCCGCGCCGCTGACATAACGCGCCAGAGAGGAGGCGAGGTACAGGCAGGTATCGCCGATGTCTTCCGGCGCCGCCAGGCGTTGCAGCGGAATGGTCGCCGCCACACGGGCAAGTCCCGCCTGATCGCCGTAATGAAGCGCTGCCTGTTCGGTAAGAATAAGCCCGGCCGTGACCGCGTTGACCCGCACTTTCGGTGCCCATTCCACGGCCAGCGAACGGGTCAGGTTCAACAATCCAGCCTTGGCCGCGCCATAAGCTGCCGTACCCGGTGAAGGACGAACCGCGCTGACGCTGCAGATATTGATGATTGCACCGCCGCCGTCCTGCGCCTGCATCACCTGATTGGCCTGCTGACACAGATTCAGCGGCGCCAGCAGGTTCAGGCGAATGATCGCTTCGCTGAAACGCGGCGAGGCGCTGGCGGCGTCGGCATTCGGCGAGCCCCCGGCATTGTTGACCAGCACGTCGAGCCGGCCAAAACGCTCGACGATGGCGTCGATCAACCGGCCGGACTGCTCGACGTCACGCAGATCGCACGGCAGGAAAACTGCCTCGCGTCCTGCGCTGGTCGGCAGTGACGCGGGGGCCTCGCGACCGCAGATCACCACTTCGGCACCGCCATCGAGAAAACGCTGGCTGATGCCCCGGCCAGCCCCTTTGCCGCCCCCGGTGACCAGCACCACTTTGCCGCGAAAATCCAGCGCATCCAGCATGGAAAAGCCTCGTTCAGTCACAGATCAATGCCCTCGATGCTAGGTGTGCAGGCGCTTGTGGCCAACGTCCGAAAAGACTAGGGCGGCTAGTCCTGTCGGACGATGTTGCTGGCCCGGCCTGCGCAAATAATCCGGGCACAACAATAGCCGGGAGCACACCTTATGAGCGCAATGGCGCAAGGGCACTTCGTTACGCTGCCGCAGGGGTTGCGGCTGCATTACTTGGACATCGGCGGGCAGGGCGCCGGCAGCGGCGAGACGGTGGTGTTCATTCACGGCAGCGGGCCCGGGGCCAGCGGTCACAGCAACTTCAAACAGAACTACCCGCTGTTCGTCACCGCCGGTTATCGCGTGATCGTGCCTGACCTGCCGGGTTATGGAGCGTCCGACAAGCCGGACACCCTCTACACCCTGGAATTTTTCGTCACCGCCCTGAGCAGTCTGCTCGATGCTCTGGATATCCAGCGCTGCGTGCTGGTGGGCAACTCCCTGGGCGGTGCCATCGCCATCAAACTGGCCCTCGACCAACCACAGCGGGTCAGCCGGCTGGTGCTGATGGCGCCGGGCGGGCTGATGGAAAAGGAACAGTATTACTTGCAAATGGAAGGCATCCAGAAAATGGGCGCGGCGTTTGCCCGAGGTGAATTGCACGACGCGGACGGCATGCGCCGCTTGCTGACCCTGCAATTGTTCGACGAGTCGTTGATCAGCGCCGAAACGGTCAATGAACGCGTCGCGGTGGTGCGCGAGCAGCCGGTCTGCGTGCTGTCGACCATGCAAGTGCCGAACATGACCGAGCGCCTGAAGGAATTGCAGTGCCCGATCCTCGGGTTCTGGGGCATGGATGACAAGTTCTGCCCGGTGTCAGGTGCGCAAACAATGATGCAGCACTGCCAGAACATTCGTTTTGTGCTGCTCAGCGAATGCGGGCATTGGGTGATGGTCGAGTACCGCGAGTTGTTCAATCGCGAATGCCTGTTTTTCTTTCAGGAAGGCCAGCGATGAGCGCGGCATTGCGTCGCCAGTTCGGCGAGGAGTTGTATTGGGCACTGGTTGAGGGGAGGACAGTGGCCCCTTTGACCGAGCGCTGGCCGTCGATCAGCATCGAAGACGCCTACCACGTTTCGCTCTATTGCATCGAGCGTCGGGTGGCGGCCGGTGACCGCATCGTCGGCAAGAAGATCGGCGTGACGTCGGCGGCGGTCCAGCGAATGCTCAACGTGCATCAGCCGGATTTCGGCTTCATCACCCGGCAGATGTCGTTTGCCAATGACGCGAACATTTCCCTGTCGGCGAACCGGCTGATCCAGCCCCGTGCCGAGGGCGAAATCGCCTTCAGGCTCAAGCACGACCTGATCGGCCCCGGCGTGACCGAAGCCGACGTGCTGGCGGCGACCGAATACGTGACGCCGTGCTTCGAGATCGTCGATTCGCGGATCCACGACTGGCGCATCCGCATCCAGGACACCGTCGCCGATAACGCCTCTTGCGGTGTGTTTGTGCTGGGCGATGTGCAAGCCGATCCGCGAGCGCTGGACCTGCCGAACCTGCACATGCGCGTATTCAAGAACGACGAACCGCTGAGCGAAGGTCTGGGCTCGGCCGTGCAGGGCAACCCGTTGACCGCCGTCGCCTGGCTGGCCAACACCCTGGGTGCCTTCGGCATTCCATTCAAGGCCGGGGAACTGATTCTCTCGGGCTCTCTGGTTCCGCTTGAGCCTGCCCGTGCGGGCGACCGCTTTTCTCTGACCATCGATGGCCTGGGCTCTGCCCGGGTGTCTTTCTGCGCCTGACCCGTGGGGTTTAACCGGATGAACAAGAAACTCAGAGCGGCCATTATCGGCCCGGGAAACATTGGCACTGACCTGCTGATGAAAATGCACCGATCAGAATGGATCGAACCGGTGTGGATGGTCGGCGTCGACCCCGAGTCCGAGGGCCTCAAGCGTGCCCGTGAACTGGGAGTGAAAACCACCGCCGGTGGCGTCGATGGGCTGCTGCCCCATGTGCTCGACGATGACATTCGCATCGCCTTCGATGCAACCTCGGCCTACGTCCACGAGCAGAACAGCCGCAAGCTCAACGAGCTGGGGGTGATCATGATCGACCTGACGCCGGCGGCCATCGGCCCGTTCTGTGTGCCGCCGGTCAACCTCAAGGAACACGCGGCGTCGCTGGCGATGAACGTCAATATGGTCACCTGCGGCGGCCAGGCGACCATCCCGATGGTGGCGGCGGTATCGCGGGTGCAATCGGTGAGTTACGGCGAGATTGTCGCCACCGTGTCGTCCGGCTCGGTCGGCCCGGGCACCCGGCAGAACATCGACGAGTTCACCCGCACCACGGCCGGCGCGGTCGAGAAGATCGGCGGCGCTCGTCGCGGCAAGGCAATTATCGTGATCAACCCGGCCGAGCCGCCGCTGATGATGCGCGACACCATCCATTGCCTGACGGACGACGAGCCGGATCAGCAGAAGATTCGCGCCTCGGTGTTGCAGATGGTCGAGGAAGTGCAGCGCTATGTGCCCGGTTACAAGCTGATCAACGGCCCGGTGTTCGATGGCCGCAAGGTCTCGATTTTCATCGAGGTGGAAGGCCTCGGGGATTTCCTGCCCAAGTCGGCAGGCAACCTCGACATCATGACCGCCGCCGGCCTGCGCACCGCCGAAATGTTTGCCGAAGAAGCCCACAAGGGCGCCCTGCAACTGCCCGCCCGTTAACTGGAGAATGACCATGAATCTGCAAGGTAAACGCGTTCGTCTGCACGACATGAGCCTGCGCGACGGCATGCACGCCAAACAGCATCAGATCAGCCTGGACCAGATGATCGCCGTGGCCACCGGCCTCGATGCGGCCGGCGTGCCGCTGATCGAAATCACCCATGGCGATGGCCTCGGCGGCGCGTCGTTGAACTACGGCATGCCGGCCCACAGCGACGAGGAATACTTCTCGGCGGTGATTCCACGGTTGCGCCAGGCGAAAGTCTCGGCGCTGCTGTTGCCCGGCATCGGCACCCTCGATCACTTGCGCATGGCCCATGAACACGGGGTGTCGACCATTCGTGTCGCCACCCTCTGCACCGAGGCCGACGTATCCGGCCAGCACATCGGCATGGCCGCGAAAATGGGCCTCGATACGGTCGGTTTCCTGATGATGGCCCACATGGTCAGCGCGGAAAAACTGCTGGAGCAGGCGCGGTTGATGGAGAGTTATGGCGCCAACTGCATTTACTGCACCGACTCGGCGGGCTACATGCTTCCGGACGAGGTCAGCGAGAAAGTCGGCGTACTGCGCGCTGGCTTGAACGCCGCTACCGAAGTGGGCTTTCACGGCCACCACAACCTGGGCATGTCGATTGCCAACTCCCTGGCCGCGATCGAGGCGGGCGCGGCGCGTATCGACGGTTCGGCGGCCGGGCTGGGCGCCGGCGCGGGCAACACGCCGCTGGAAGTGTTCGTTGCGGTGCTGGAGCGGATGGGTGTTGAAAGCGGCGTCAATCTGTACGGGATCATGGACGTCGCCGAAGACCTGATCGTGCCGATGATGGACCAGCCGATCCGCCTCGATCGCGATGCCCTGACGCTGGGATATGCTGGGGTGTACAGCTCGTTCCTGCTGTTTGCCAAACGTGCCGAGAAGAAGTACCTGGTGGCCGCCCGCGAGCTGCTGGTGGAGCTGGGGCGGCGTGGCACCGTTGGCGGTCAGGAAGACATGATCGAAGACTTGGCGCTGACCCTGTCACGGGCGCGCGGCTTCCTGCCGACCTGATCCTCGGGAGTTAACAAAAAGCACCGGCGCTGCTTGCAGGCCGGTGCTTTTTTATTGGGAGCAGGTTTATGGAAGCAGATTGCGCACCAGCGGCGGGTAGCAGTTGACCGCCGTGCTTGAGCAACCGAGGAGCGCGGCACTCGGTCGATAGGCTTCGTTTCTGAACAACTGACACAGGCTGACGGAACTGCCGACGCAAACGATCAGGAGCAGGGCGCAGGTGGAATTTCGCATGGTGGGCCTCACACGGTTTTTTATTGTTGTAGAGGCAAGGTAGGGCGGCGCGAGATATTCGGCGTCGTCTGAATGGACTAGTGAGGCAAAAAAGCCATCGCCCAAGCGGACGATGGCGCGGGACGGGTGTCAGCCGAGGGTGGCCACGCTGCGCAGGATCAGGCGCACGAGCATGGTCTGGCGGGTCACGCCGGTCTTGGAGAAGGTCGAACGCAGGTGGGCGCGCGCGGTGTTGCGGCTGATGCCCAGTTCTTCCGAGGCTTCGTCGAGGGTCAGCCCGTTGGCCAGCAACATGGCGAGCTGGGTTTCGGCGGGAGTGAAGTCGAACAGGGCGCGGACGATCTCCTGGGGCGCGGTGGACTGTTGCTCCGGGTCGCTGATGAAGATCACCACCGTCGGACACTGTTTGCCTTCGCTCCATTCCGACAGCGGCACCGAACGCACGATGATGCCCAGGTCGGCACGCCCCGACGGCCGTTGCACGCGCAGCGCTTCGACCATCGACGGGTTGCTGCTTTTTTGCGAGAGCAGCGACTGTTTGACCAGCCGGCGAAACTCTTGAGTGTCGCGGTCCGTACCGACCTGCAGGCCGTCGTTGACCAGTTTGATGCCGTCCTTTTCCTGGATCAGCCGGTCGGCGACCTGGTTGGTCTGCAGCACTTTGCCGGCTTCGTCGAGGATGATCGTGCCGACCGCCATCTGATTCACCGCACCGGCGTAGAGGTTGCGTTCGACCTCGATGCGGTTGAGCTGCATATGAACCTTGATCGAGCGCTCGAGGTGCGGAATGAAATGCGCCAGCAGGGTTTTCTCTTCATCGCCGAAAGGCTTGTCGTCCCGGCCGCGACTGATGCGGATCCGGCACTGGGCGCCGTCGCAGGTGTTGATGTCGGCGCCGAGGATATGGAACACGTCCACCGCTTCGAGGAAGTTCTTGTAGAACTCGGATTTCTGCCAGTCATCACTGGAGACGAATTCGGCGAGGGTCACCACCTGGCGATTGGGCAGGCCGACGAAGGGGTCGAGGGTGAAAAAATGGGTGTTGTACGAAGCGACCGCCTCGGTCGAGGTGCCGGTGGTGTTGACCATCAGTCCGTCCACATGGGTGCTGGGAGGCCGCAGGATGAAGGTCACGTATTTGCTTTTCAGGTAAACGTTGAGCTGATTGAGGAAGGTCGCCCAGGGAATGGTTTCCAGCGGCCCCTGATACAGGTTGCCGATGAGATCGCTGAACGTGTCGAGGCTGAGGCTCTGCTGCATGGGAAACCCGTTCTTATTATTAGTGGTTTGCGGTGCCCGAGAATAAGCGCCTGTATCGACCACTTGCAACGCCCGGGCACGAGGCCTGACCGGCGGCGGCCGGTCAGGCGCAAAATCGCGACAGCCCCGTGATCAGGCCTGTTCACGGGCGCGCACGATGAACTCTTTCTGCTCCCGCACATCCGCTGAAAGCAGCCCGACGTCGGTGTAGAACTGCTCGTACCAGCGACGCAGTTGATAGACCGGGCCATCGCCATCGCAGAGCAACGGATTATCGACGCGGGTCTTGCTGTGCCAGATCGAAACGTCTTCGTAAAAGGCTGCCTGGGCCTGTTGCACGTAGGCCTTGGCCATCGCCTGGTTCTGTTCTTCGCTGAGCCCCGAAATCTTTTTCACCAGCACGCCGTAGCGCAGGGTGAAGCTGTCGAGGTCGATCGGCACATGGCAGTTGAGCAGGATCGAGTGGATCGGCTGGCCGTTCATGGCACCGGTCATTTCGGTGATCTGGTAGGCCGGCCCGTAATAGGTGGCCACGGTGCTCAACGCGCTGTCGCCAGACAGCCGCTCGCTGCGGGCGTGCATGATCTGCGTGGCGAGGTGGCCTTCGAACACGTTGCTGAAGGCTTCGACCGGTGCGCCGTGCACCGTGCCGAAGTGCGCCATGTCGGCGACGTTGTCGATCAGTTCGCGGCAGTTGGTATCGATCTGCAATTCGGCGACTTCCCACTCGGCCCATTCATCGCTGAAGCAGGCGTCGATGCGCGGGATGCGTTGCTCGGGCAGCGGCGGGTTGCCTTCGGGGTCGTTCCACACGAACAACAGATGGTTTTCTTCCATCAGCGGCCAGCTCTTGAGTTTGGCCCGTGGCGGAATGCGCTTGGCATAGGGAATGTCATCGCACACGCCGTCCGCGCGCCAGCGCCAGGCATGGAAAGGGCAGCGAATCGAATTGCCTTCGACGCAACCGGTGCTGAGGTCGGCGCCCATGTGCGGGCAGTAACCGTCGAGAATGTGCAGTTCGCCGTCCTCGCCCTGAAACGCCACCAGCCGGGTGCCGAACACGTCCAGTCGGTGGGCCTTGCCGTCGCGGTAACGGGCGGCCAGGCCCAGGCAGTGCCAGCCGCGTGCGTAGCGGTCTTCCAGCAGTTTGGCTTCGATACGGTGCAGGGTACTCATCTTGTTATTCTCCCAGGTTCACGGGTTTGAGCTTGCTGGAGATTCTGCCGCCCCTGTAGAAGCAGGCATCGTCTGAATGGACGATGGCCGGCCGACCGGCGCCCGCTCTACTGACGCCATCGGACGTTTGTCAGGAGCAGGCAATGAATGAGCAATCAGGACCGGTCGCGGTCATTACCGGTGCCGCCAGCGGCATCGGCCGGGGGCTGGCCGAGCATGCGGCTAAATTGGGGATGCGCCTGGTATTGGCCGATCTCGATGGGTTGCGGCTGGAAAAGCTTTGCGAAGAACTGCGAAGCGGCGGAACGCAGGCAGTCGCCTGCGTCACCGATGTCGGCAATCTGCAACAGGTCGAGCGTTTGCGCGATGTCGCCCTCGATCACTTTGGCGGGGTCGATCTGCTGTTCAACAATGCCGGCGTGATGCAGACCGGCTACAGCTGGGAAATCACCGCACAGCAGTGGCAACGCATGCTTGACGTCAACCTCTGCGGGGTCATCAACGGCATTCGCTGTTTCGTGCCGTTGTTCCTGCGTCAGGGGCGTGCGGCCCATGTGATCAACACCGCGTCGCTGGCCGGTCTACTCAGCAGCCCGTTGATGGCGCCTTACAACGTGACCAAGCAGGCCGTGGTCGCGCTGTCGGAAACCCTGCACTACGAATTGACCCTGCTGGGGGCTCCGGTCTCGGTTTCGGTCGTGTGCCCGGGGCCGGTGGCCAGTGACATCATGGCCTCCAACCAGGTGGTCGACGGCGCCGGTTCGTCCTTCAGCCAATTGCTCGACAGCAGCATTCGCCAGGGCATGACGCCGTCCGAACTGGCAGAACAGGTGTTCGCCGCCATCGCCGAAAAACGCTTCTGGGTCTTTCCCCACAAAGGCTTCAAAGTGGCGCTGCAACAACGGGTGCAGAGCATCCTGGAAGAGTCCAACCCACAATTCAAAATGTCCGATGTAGAGGAAGATGCCCATGCCGCTCGATAAACAGATCGCGTTGATACTCCAGCAATTCAGCGACCTGCCGGCACCCGATTACAGTCAGCTCGATGCGGCGCACTATCGGCAGTTCTGCGACAACATGCAGCCGGCGATTCCGGGCGTGCCGATGATCGAAGTGCGCAACCTGCGGGTCGAGGGGGCGGTGGGCGAACTGGACGCGCGTCTGTATCGGCCATCGGAAGAGAGCAATCTGCCGTTGCTGGTGTATTTCCATGGCGGCGGTTTTGTCGTCGGCAACCTCGACACCCACGACAATCTGTGCCGTTCGCTGGCCCACCTGACCGAGGCCGTGGTGGTGTCGGTGGCTTATCGCCTGGCACCGGAACACCCGTTCCCGGCGGCGCCGCTGGACTGTTACCGGGCGACTTGCTGGCTGGTGGAGCACGCGGCGCAACTGGGCGTCGATGGCTGCCGGCTCGCGGTAGCGGGGGACAGCGCCGGGGGCAATCTGGCGCTGGCGGTCAGTCAGTTGGCGGAGCAACGGCAGGGGCCGAAGATTCGTTATCAATGCCTGTTCTATCCCGTCACCGACCCCCGTTGCGACAGCCATTCCTACCAGGAATTTGCCGATGGCTTCTTCCTCACCGGCGCCATGATGAGCTGGTTCTGGCAGCAGTATTTGCAGGAAGACGGGCAGGGCGATGATCCGCTGGCTTCGCCATTGCGCGCCGGGAGCGTGGCGCAGTTGCCGCCGACGACCCTGATCACCGCCGAATTCGATCCGCTGCGCGACGAAGGCGAGGCGTTCGCCGAACGCCTGCGTCAAGCCGAAGTGCCGGTGCGGGTGCAGCGCTGTGAAGGGATGATTCACGGTTTCATCAGCATGGCGCCGTTTGTCGAAGGCGCCGCCCAGGTGTTGTCCGAAGCGGCCGCCGATCTGCGTGAAGCACTGAAATGATGTCCTTGGGGGAGCGAGCAGGCTCGCTCCCCCAGTTTTTTGCCTCAGGGTTTGATGTTTTTCAACCTCTTCTTCGCCTGATCCTGCACCGCTGGCGGCGCACTCATATTGCCGGCGATCACCGTAATCACTGCATGCCCCTGCCACAGCTGATACGCATCGGCCTGCTGCTGAGTGGCCGTGGGTGTCGGCGGTGCAACCAGGTTGACGTGAACCGTACCGTCGGCACCGCGTTGTGAGGTGAAGTTCACCCGGTCCCAATTGCCGATCGGCGCAAAGCTCACGCCTTTGACTTGATTGGCCGGCAGCGCCGGGTAGTTGAGGTTCAGCCCGTTGGTGCCCGGCAGCCCGAGCACATTCAGTTTGCAGCTGTGTTTGGCGCAGTTCCGATGGGCCTGTTCGATGACCTTCACCGCAAACTTCGCGGTGTCATCCATGGCGCCCAGGGTCTTGCGATAACCGGCCTGTTGGTCTCGTATGATCAGGTCCATGTCGATGGCCGTCGACACCGCCACGGCCGGAACGCCTTTGAACATTGCCCGAACCGCCGCATTCAACGTCCCGGACATCTGCGTCAGCGGGCCGACGTTTTCACCGAAGTTGATGCCGGATACCACCAGATCCGGCGGCGTGTCCTTGAGCAACACATCCAGCCCGACGTTGACCGCATCCACTGGCGTGCCAATGGCCGAAGTCTTGCCGGTCGGCGGTGTGTAGCCCTCGGGTGGGCCGACGCAGAATCTGCCGGGCGCCAGCTCGGTCACCGCCAGGGCCTGGCCGGGCACCACGACGCTGGCGGCGCTGATGCCGCTGCTGTCGTTCAACGGGCCGACCAGGGTCACGGTGTGCCCGGCGGCGGTCAGTGCGCGATACATCGCGTCGATGCCGGGGGCGCGGCAGCCGTCGTCGTTGGTCAGCAGAATGTTCAGGGCGCTGGCCTGCATCGACAAACCGAGGCCTGCCACGGCGAGGGCCGCAGTGAGTAATCTGTTCATGGGCAGTTTCCGTAAAAGTGCAGATTGAAAAAAGCACGACGCCCCGACCGAATGAATCGGTCGGGGCGTCGCGGGTTCAGCGGGTGCCGAGTTTGCGCAGGTTGCCAGGGGTGAATTCGTCTTCGGAGAAGGCGGTGGCATTGAGCTTGGCGGGTTTCTGATCGACCAGCAGACGGTCAACCAGATAAGAGCCGGCGATCAGGTCATGGTAGATGCCGAGGCGTGCGTGGTAGCGCTCGATGTCGTAGGCGTAGACCGAGGTCTGCATGTTGGTGCGCCACAACTGGCCACGGGCATCGTAGTTATCGGCCATGGTCGCGGACCAGGTGTCTTCGTCGAGGTACAGCACGCGTTTGGCGTAGACGTGGCGGGCGCCTTCCTTGAGCGTTGCTTGCAACACCCAGCCCCGGTGTTTCTCGTAGCGCATGTACTGCGGATCGACGTGGCCGGTGGTCGACAGGATCTGATCCGCCGTCACGCTCGGGTCGTCGATCTTGTAGTTGTGGTACGGAATGTAGAGTTCTTTTTTACCGACGATGGTCCAGTTGTAGCGATCCGGTGCACCGTTGAACAAACGATCTTCGTCGTACACGCGGAAGCCGCCGGCGCCGGTCGGCGAGTCATAGCCGACGGTGGGTGCGCGGCGTACTCGGCGCTGGCCGGGGCTGTACTGCCAGGCTTGACGCGGCGAGGCCGTCGGGTTGATGAACTCGTGACCGACCACGATCTCGCCTTTCTTGCGCACCGGTTCCAGGGTGGTGATCAGGAAATTGGTCAGAATGCCGTTGGCGCTGTCGAGGTTCTTGTCCGGGCTGGACCAGATCGAGAAGATCTTGTAGTTGACCTCCTCAAGCACTTTTTCCTTGTTGGCGTACACCACCGCCTGGCCATAGTTGGCCTCTTCGGTGTTGGCGCGCCCTTGCAGAGTGTGGTTGAACATCAGCTCGCTGCCGTTCTTCGGAATCGGAAACGGCGAGGCGCCCCAGGCGTTCTTGGTGTCGTTGTTGTCGTTGTCGAGTTCGGCGGTCACCGCGTTTTTCTTGATCAGCTCTTCCAGGCGCTGATCGGCGCGGAAGTCGCGATGGCTCGGGTACACCGGGATCTTGAAGGTGTCCGGGTAGCGTTTGAGCAGCGCTTTCTCACCGTCGGAAAGGTTCTCGGCGTACTTGTCCATGTTCTTCGAATCGATCACGAACAGCGGTTTTTCCGCCGCGTACGGGTCCGGGTACGGCGTGCCGGGGCCGGCAAACTTCAGACCCGGTGGCAGACCACGCCACTTGCCGCTCCAGGCCGGAATGCTGCCGTCGGCGTTGCCGGCCTTTTCGGCGCCCATCGGGGTCAGGTCCTGGCCCAGTCGCGCGGCCTCTTCGGGGCTGACCTTGGCGTAGGTCAGGCCACTGCCGAGCAGGCCGACGGTCAGCGCCGTGCTCAATAACGTTTGGGTGAATCGAGACATGCTGTGCTCCTCCGACAGGGGAATCAGAACCGGTATTTGAAGTTGAGGGCGACGTTGTCGCGGTCGGCCAACGGGCTGTTGTTGGCGTTGCCCAGGTAGGCGTTGTAACGGGCTTCGACGGTGAAGTTGCCGAGGTAGCGCCACGAACTGCCGATACTGGCGCGGTCGTCGCCTTCGCCCTGGTTGATCGAGCCGACAATCGAGCTGTCGCCGTGGGCGGCGGTGCTGTAGGTGATCGGCACGGACATGTCCCAACCGCTGAACACATCGTTGTAATCGAAGCTGACTTGCGCGGTGTAACCCCAGGCTTCGCGGTCGTAGACCAGACTGTCGGTGCCCGGCAACGTGAAGCCCGGCGCCAGTGTCACGGGCTGCGACTTGTCGTTGCTGATGACGGTGTTGTAGACGACCTCGCCAGTCAGGGTGGTGTTGTCGGCAAAGGAGGTCGGGCCGAGCACGTAGATCATCGAGGACTGCGCTTGCATGGTTTTGCCGCGTACGGCGCTGGAGAAGCCGTTGTTGACCATCACCGGCGCGCCGTCGCGGTAACTGACTTCACCGGCCCAGCTGACATCCCCGATCACCGTCGAGAAACTGGCGCCGAACAGGTTGATGTTGTCGAAGTACACCGCACGGTAGCGACCCAGTTCGGACTGGAAGTCCAGCGACGGCGTCTTGTCGTGATAGCGCGAGTAGTAGATACCGAACTCGGTGTTGTTCAGTGACTCGGCGGCGTAGGTGAAGGCCACACCGTACTGGCCCTGATTGCTCGGTTTGTCGTTGGCCAGACGCGTGACGAAACCGCTGGCGTCGTTATAGCCGCCTTCGTCGATGTAGTCGGTGGTGGAGAAGTAGCTGCCGACCCCGAACAACTGGGTCTTTTCCCACTTGTATTGGTAGTAGGCCTGGATATCGAGGCTGTCGGTCAGGCTGAACTGGGTGAACAGTTGCCCGACCGGCAGGAGGATTTCCTTGACCTCGACACCGGGCGTGGTCGATTTGGTCGCGTCCACCGGGCTCTGCGCCGCCGAGATGCCGGGGTAGAACAGGCTTTCACCCCAGCTCACCACCTGATTACCCAGACGCGCGTTGAGGTTGTGCCCGCCCAGATCCCAGGTGCCGTAGGCGTAGTAATCGAGCATGCGCAGTTCGTTGCGGTGCTGATCGATGGTGTCCTGGGAGAAACGGTCCGGCCGGTTGCAATGGCCGCCGGCAAAGCAGTTCGAGGTGCCGGTGTTGTTATCGTTGTCCTGATCGTAGACGTTGTCGTAGAAGCCCGTGGCCCGCACGAACACGCCGTAATCGTCCTGCCATTTGATGTTGGCTTCGGTGAGGAAACCGGCGCGGTTGTTGATCAGGCTGCCCTTGGCAAACGCATTGTCGCCGTCGTTGGCGTCGGCGTTGGCCGTCAGTTTGTGATCGCGTGCCTCGGTCCGCCAGGCGAGGCTGTAGGTCAGCGTGGTGTCCCAGTCGACGCTCAGATCTTCGCTCGGCTGGAAGGTCATCGCGCTGGCCTGGCTGCCCAGTCCACCGGCCAGCAACAACACGGCCAGCTGTACGCGAGGGTGTAGCGATTGTGGGGCGATTATTGTTTTTATCATGTCGTCCTCATGCCCAGGTCAGACCTGCCCGACCTGCATTTCAGGGGGGGAGTGGTGCCGTGGGCGACTATGCGGTCACGCACCGGGCGCAACATCGTCCAAGCGGACTAAGCGATTTGCACGGGGACGGAGGGCACAGGCCTTAGTCCCATCGGACGATGACCACCCGACACACGCACCCAACAATCCCGAGACCGACTGCGCCGGACGAAGATCCGGCCGGCGGTTTTTGCCTTGAAGGCGCTGAGCAAGGGTGATCGCATGAAAGCTGCCGAGATCAAATGGGATGAGTGCTGCGATGTGCTGGTGGTGGGTTCCGGAGCGGGCGGGATGACCGCGGCGCTGCGCGCTCACGACCTGGGACTGAACGTGTTGCTGATCGAAAAGAGCAACGAGTACGGCGGCACCTCGGCGGTGTCCGGCGGCGGCATCTGGATCCCCGACAACCACCGGATCGAAGCCCTGGGCGGCAGCGACAGCGCCGCCGAAGCGATTGCCTATATTCGCGCGGTGACCCACGGCGAGATCGACGACGGGCGCATCGAAGCCTATGTCGAGCACGGCAAGGCGATGGTCGAATACCTCGAACTCAAGACCCGCGTGCGCTTCGAGGCGCAAACGCGCTACGCCGATTACTACCCGGAAGTCGAAGGCGGCAAACCCGGTTATCGCTCGATGGACCCGCAACCGTTCGACGCTGCCGAGCTGGGTGAAGAGTTTCTGCGCATGCGTGCGCCATCCCCCGGCACGTTGATGATGGGACGCATGGCGATGACCATGAAAGAGGCGCAGGTGCTGTTGTGTCGTGGCCCTGGCTGGTTGCGCCTGACGCTGAAGGTCATGTGGCGTTACTGGCGCGACCGCGAGGGCCGGCGGTTGTCGAAGCGCGACCGTTACCTGACCCTGGGTAATGCCTTGATCGGCGCCTTGCGTTGTTCGTTGCAGGATCGCGGCAAATCGCTGTGGCTCAACTGTGGGCTGGAGGAACTGCTGATTGTCGGCGACCGGGTCGGCGGTGCGCGGGTCTGTCGCGAAGGGCAGCGCCTGAACGTCAAGGCACGCTACGGCGTGATCATCGCCGCCGGTGGTTTCGAACGTAATCAGGCGATGCGCACGCAGTATCTGCCGCAACCCTCGCTGACCACCTGGAGCGCCACGCCGCCACACAATACCGGCGACGGCATTCGCGCAGGGCAAGCCATCGGCGCCCGCACGGCACTGATGGAACACAGCTGGTGGGCGCCAACCACCCACGTTCGCGGAGAGGAAAAACAACGGGCGATGTTCGTCGAGCGGACGTTGCCCAGTTGCGTGCTGGTCAATTCGGCGGGCGAGCGCTTCGTCAACGAAGCCGCGCCGTACACCGACATCGTGTACGCGATGTACGCCAACAACCGCGAAGGCGCTGTCAGCGTGCCGTGCTGGATGGTGTTCGACGCCGAATTCCGCCGCAAATACCCCTGCGGCGCACTGTTGCCGGGGTACGCCCAGCGCGACTGGCAACTGCCCGAGCACCTGCGTGATTACTGTTTCAAGGCGCCGGATCTGCTAACCCTGGCTACGAACATCGGCGTCGATGCGGGCGGGTTGCTGCGCACCGTGCAGCGTTTCAACGGCATGGCCGTGCGCGGCTATGACGAAGACTTCCACAAGGGCGAATCGCTGTTCGACCGCTACTACGGTGACCCGAACGTGCAGCCCAATCCGTGCCTGGCGCCGTTGTTCAAAGGGCCGTTCTACGCCGTGCGCATCGATGCCGGCGACATCGGCACCAAGGGCGGTTTGCTCACTGACGTTCACGCGCGGGTATTGCACGAGGACGGCAAACCGATCAAGGGCCTCTACGCCATCGGCAACAGCGCGGCGTCGATGATGGGCCGTACCTATCCGGGGGCCGGTTCCACCATCGGTCCGGCGATGACCTTCGGTTACCTGGCGGCCAATCACATCCATCGTCAGAGCCAGAAAAGCGGCTCGGTGATCAGTCAGTTCGGGAGCGTCAAATGAATCGGCAAGTTGCAGTGGTGACCGGCGCCAGTCGCGGCGTCGGTCAAGGTATTGCCCTGGCACTCGGTGCGGCGGGCATGCGGGTGTACGTCACCGGGCGTGCGCCGGCATCGGCAGGCGCGCATCTATATGGACAGGCCTTGAATAGCTCGCTGGACGACACGGCTGCCGCAATTACAGCGGCGGGCGGAGAGGGCGTCGCAGTGATCTGTGATCATGCCGACGATGCGCAGGTTGCTGCGCTGTTTTGCCAGGTCGAGCGTGAATGCGGGCGGCTGGATCTGCTGGTGAATAATGCCGCGTTCATTCATGACCAATTGATCGAACCGGGGCCGTTCTGGGAAAAACCGCTGGACCTGGTGCGCATCCTCGACGTCGGTCTGCGCTCGGCCTACATCGCCAGTTACTACGCCGCGCCGCTGTTGTTGAACAGCGCACAAGGGCTGATCTGCTTTACCTCGTCCTTTGGCGGCGGCTGCTACATGCACGGGCCGGCGTACGGTGCGCAAAAGGCCGGTTGCGACAAACTGGCGGCGGACATGGCCATCGATTTCGAGGGCCGTGGCGTGGCGGCGTTATCGCTGTGGCTCGGGCCGCAACTGACCGAGCGCACGCGGATTGCCGGCGAACAGCATGGCGAGCAGTACAAGGCTTTTCTGGCGCACGCCGAAACCCCGCAATTCAATGGCCGGGTGATTCACGCGTTGCTCAATGATCCGCAGTTGATGGCGCTCTCGGGGCAGACGCTGATCACTGCCGAAATCGCTGCCGGTTACGGCATCAGCGAAGACGGCGGCCGTCAGCCACCGTCCCATCGCACCCTGCTGGGTGATCCGCGTCAACAGCATCCGGCCCGGGTGATTTGAAGGTCATTCCCCCAGTGGACTTCCACTGGGGGACAGAAGTCAGCTTAACGCCCACTCCCGCAACACATTCTTGGTCACTTTCCCCGCTGCGTTCAACGGCATGCTCTCCAGCACCTGCACCCGGCGCGGCACCTTATAGTTGGCCATCTGCTCACGGCACCAGGCGAGGAATCGGGCTTGTTCGATCTCGACACCCGGCGCCGGCAACAGAAAGGCCATGGCCACTTCGCCCAGTCGCTCATCCGGAATGCCGATCACCGCCACCTGCGCCACGCCGGGATAGCCCAGCAGACAGTGTTCGATTTCCGCCGGGTAGACGTTGAAACCGCCGGTGATGAACATGTCCTTGAGGCGATCGGTAATGCGCAGATAACCTTGCTCGTCGAGCACGCCGATGTCGCCGGTGTGCAGCCAGCCGTCGGCATCGAGGACTTCCTGACTGGCCTGCGGATCGTTGAGATACCCCTGCATCAGGTTGTAGCCGCGCACCTGGATTTCGCCGGGGACGTTCACCGGCTGGCTGCGACCGTTGGCGCCAATGCAGCGGATTTCCACCCCCGGCATGGCCCGGCCGCTGGTGGACGCGAGCAGTTCCAGTGAGTCCCCCGGCCGACAGATCGTTGCAAAACCACAGGTTTCGGTGAGGCCGTACGCCGTGACGATGGTGGCGAAACTCAGCTCATCGCGCATACGGCGGATCATCTCCACCGGAATCGTCGCGGCGCCGGTGACCGCAATGCGCAAGGACGTCAGGTCGAAAGCATCGCGCTGCGGGTGGGCGAGCAGGGATTGATAAAGGGTCGGTGGGCCGGGCAGCACGGTAATTCGCTCGCGCTGCACGCATTCGAGCACGGCCTGCACGTCGAAGACCTGTTGCGGCACGATGATGCAGCCGCGCATCAGCGCCGCCAGCCAGCCGGCCTTGTAACCGAACGAATGGAAGAACGGATTGACGATCAGGTAACGATCGCCCTCGCGCAAACCGACCACTTCACTCCAGTCGCGCACCACCCGCAGGGTTTGCCCGTGACTGCTCATCACGCCTTTGGGCTTGCCGGTGGTGCCCGAGGTGAACAGCAGGTCGGAGAGGTCTTGCGGGCCGAGCGCCTGCTCGCGTGTTTGCAGGGTTTCTGGTGACACATCGCTGGCCAAGGCCAGGAACGCCTCCCAACTCAGCGCGCTTGAGTCATCGCTGCGCAAAGTGACGATGTGGCGCAGCGCCGGTAGGTCTTCGGTGGCGAGCATGCGCGGATAGTCGGCGCCGAGGAACTCGCCGATGGCAAACAGCACGCAGGCGCCGCTCTGGCGCAAAACGAAGCCGGCTTCGCTGCCTTTCATGCGCGTATTGAGCGGCACCAGCGCGGCGCCGACGCTGTGCAGCGCACCGGCGGCGACAATCCATTCCCAGATATTCGGCGCCCAGATCGCCACGCGGTCACCGGGCTGGACGTTCAACGCCAGTAACGCCCGGGCTGCCTGAGCGCGAAGTTGATCGAGTTGCCGGTAGCTGATCAAGCGTCCGTCATCCTCGATGGCCGGGCGGTCGCCATAAATTCGGGCAGCGTTGGCGAACAGTTGGACGATGGTCAGTGCGTTTTCGACAGGCAGCATGGGGCCTCCTCGGCCAGAGGACAGGTGCGGAAGAAAGGGGTGTGCCGGGCAGGCGCCCGGCAAAGCAAATCAGGCGGCGGGCGGGGCGAAGCGGCGGCCGGCGGAGAAACCGCCGTCCACGGCGATCATCTGGCCGCTGACAAAGGACGCTTCGTCTGAGGCCAGGAACAGGGCGACGTTGGCCACTTCTTCCGGCTGCCCGGAGCGATTGAGCATGTGTTGCGAGGCGAAGAACGCGTGGAAGGCTTCGTGTTCGCGGACCATGCTGGTCATCGGCGTTTCGATCAGGCCGGGGCACAAGCCGTTGACGCGAATATTGGCGTAACCGAAGTCGATCGCCATCGAGCGCGTCAGTTGGTTGATGCCGCCCTTGGAGACGTTGTACGCGACGTTGCCGTCGCAACCCTGCAGGCCGAAGATCGAGCCGATGTTGATGATCGAACCGCTGCGCCGGGGCTCCATCGATGCCAGCGCGTACTTGCTGGTGAGCATGCTGCCGGTCAGGTTGATGTCCAGCACCCGTTGCCAGTTGGCGGTGCTGGTCTGGGTGACGCTGCCCTGATCGGCGACGCCCGCCGCGTTAACCAGCACGTCGATGTGACCGAAATGGTTGACGACTTCCTGCATGACCTGTTGCACCTGCGCTTCATCGCGCACATCCAGTGTCATGAACAGGCCCGGAAAATCCGCCGGTGCACTGCCGATGTCCAGGCCGACAACCTGCGCACCTTCGGCGGCAAAGCGCCGCACGCAGGCCAGGCCGATCCCCGATGCGCCGCCGGTAACCACCGCGACCTTGTTTTGCAAACGAGCCATAACTGCACCTCTTTTATTGTTTTTGGGCCAATGGGCTGGCCGAGTCTAACTGCAGATCGCGTCTGGGAGATCGTCCGTTGAGACTATTCTCGACCGCCGCTCAATCCGGAAACTTCAAGCGCACCCGCGCACCGCTCGGGCGGCTTTGGCAGGCCAGGGTCCAGCCTTCGGCCAGTTCTCGGGGGCTGAGCACGTCGTTGCGGGCCATCCGGGTTTCGCCTTCTTCGACGACGCACATGCAGGCGCCGCAAAAACCTTCTTCGCAAGAGGAGGGCACGTCGAGGCCGGCAGCCTTGCAGCTTTGCAGCAGGGTGTCGCCGGGCTGACAGGCAATTTCGTAGGGTTGACCGTCGAGCACGACCACCAGCGATTCGCAGCGTGAGCCGAGGGAGGCTTGCCGGGCGGCGGCTTCTTCAGCCAGCAGTTCGTCAGGATCGGGCGGCGAAACGAAGCGTTCGACGTGGATGCGTTCAGCGGCTTCGCCGAGTTCCAGCAAGGTCCGTTCGACGGTGTCCATGAACGGGCCGGGGCCGCAGATGAAGTAATCGCCGCCGGCAGAGCCTTTTAGCAAGTGGCGCACCTGGGCTGCGGTCAGGAAGCCTTGAACCGAATCGAGTACGTGCACCACTTGCAGTTGTTCCGGATGGGCCCGGGCCAGTTGCCGCAGCTCATCCTTGAAAATTACCGATGCTTCATCGCGATTGGCGTAGATCAACTTGATCGGCCGCCGGCTGCGCTGCAACGTCGATTTGAGAATGGAAAACACCGGGGTGATGCCCGATCCGCCGCCGAACAGCACCAAGGGTTTGTCGTCATCCGGTTGATGTTCATCGAGGCAGAAATGTCCGGCCGGCGGCAAGACTTCCAGCCAGTCACCGACCTGTACCTCGTTCATCCGGTTCGACACCCGGCCGCCCTCGACCCGTTTCACGGTGACCTTGGGTCGCTCATCGGTCAGCGGCGAACTGGCCATGGAGTAGCAGCGGGTCAGCAACTTGCCCGCGCAAGGCACGCGAAACGTCAGGAACTGCCCCGGTTTGTAGCCAAAGCGCTCACGCAGGTCTGGCGGGACGTCCAGCACCAGCGAGCGTGCATCGGCGGTTTCGTCGATCACCGCGCACACTTGCAAGGAATAGCTGGCCGCTGTGGCCTGGGCCGGTGTCAGGTTCTGTTGTTGCGTGCCCATGTTCACCTCGGCCTCAGAGCCCGCTGATCAATTGGGCGTTGTCGACGCGGATCTCGGCACCGTTGACGAAACGCGACTCATCGGTGGCGAGGAACAGCACCACGTTGGCAATGTCGGCCGGCGCGCACATGCGGTTCATCGGGTCTTGGTCGAGGTCTTGCTGATTGATCGCCACACCGCCGGTGAGGGCCTGGGTCATCGGCGTGTTGACGCCGTCCGGGTGCACGCTGTTGCAGCGAATGCGGTAGCCCTGTTGCTTGCAATGCAGGGCAATCGAACGGGTCATCGCCGCCACCGCGCCTTTGGACGCCGAATAGGCGCAGAACATCGGCATCGCGCCCAGCGCGGCCACCGACGACATGTTGATGATCGAACCGCCGCCGGTTTCCTTCATCGCCTGAATGGCGTATTTGCAGCCGAGGAAGTAGCCGTCGCCGTTGATTTTCTGCACCTTCTGCCACAGCTCCAGCGTGGTGTCTTCGATGCTGCCCAACGCCAGAATCGCAGCGTTGTTGACCAGCACGTCGAGGCGGCCGAAGTGTTCCAGGGTGGTTTTGATCACGTTCTGCCAGTCGCTTTCGCTGGCGATGTCGTGACGGATGAACAGTGCATTGCTGCCGATTTGCGCGGCCACTTCACGGCCGGCGGTGTCGTTGAGATCGGTCAGCACCACCTTGGCGCCTTCGCGGGCCAGCAGCAGGGCGTCTTCGCGACCGATGCCGCTGGCGGCGCCGGTGATGATGCAGACTTTGCCTTCTACACGTTGCATTGTTGTTCTCCTGAGCGTGTGGTTTGAGCAGCAAATTGTTCGGCCACGTGGGCGGCGGCGCGGCGGCCGGAATAAATGCAATCGGCCAGGGACAGGCCCGAGACATAAAGATTTGAAGCGACCCCGACCGCGTTGCGCCCGGCGCTGTACAGGCCGGCAATCGGCTGGTCGGCGTGGTTCAGCACCTGACCGCTGCTTTCGCAGACTTTCAATCCGCCAAGGGTGATGACGGGGCAGGGGAAGAGGCGGCTGGCGAAGGACAGGTCGAGGGCGTACCACGGGCCTTGAACCATGTCGGCGAGCATGGCTGGCGACTTGCCGAACGGATCGATAATTTCTGCGCGAGCGGCGCGGCTGTAGGTGTTCACGGTGCGTTGCAGGTTATCGGGCGGCAATCCGCAGCGCTTGGCCAGGTCCGCTAGGTGGCGGCTGCGTTTGGCGTTGAACAGCAGATTGAGCAGCACCGGCAATCGCTGGAAGGACCAGACTTTACCGGGGCCGATCTGGCGCAGCGCCTCCCGCACGAGCGCCCGGTCGAGAATCAGGATGGCGCGGCCGTCGTGTTCTTCCACCATTGCCTGGCCGAGGGTCGCGCCGTAGATTTCTTCGTTGGCGTAACGCTCGCCCCGCGCATTGACGATCAGGCCCCGGGCCCAGGCCAGCGGCGGGTTGATGAAACGCCAGGCGCTGACTTTGTCCATCCGCGCCACGCGGCCGCCGGCACTCTGGCCCAGAGCGATGCCGCTGCCGTTGCAACCGGTGGTGCCCAGCGGCAAACCGGGCAGATAACGCGGCGCATGCTGACGGACCCATTCGCGGTTGAAGATGAAACCGCCACTGCTCAGCAGCACGGCGTGGTCGGCGCGAATCAGCTGCCGTTCGGCACTGGCGAGTTCAATGCGCCGCAAGCGAGCGCGTAACTGATCGGCCACTGCAGGCGCGTACATGTGAATCGCGGTGGCCCAGCGTGACAGCCGGGCATGTTGCCGGGCTGCGCGACTGTCGGTTGGCAGGTGCCAGGCTTCGACGCCCACCACCCGGTCATTGGCATCAATCACCAGACGCCGGACTTCGCACTGGCTGCGCAGGCGTGCCCCAAGGCGCAAGGCGCTGGCTTTCAGCGCGGCGAACAGGCTCGCGCCCGACAGGCCGGGGCCTTTGGTGCGGTGGCCGCGCGGTGCCGGTTTGGCGATCGCGGCGTAGGCCGGGACGGCTTCGTTGCCGGAGTAATAAAGGTAAAACTGGTCGCTCGGGTAGGACGTCTTGTGCGGCGGCACGCTGGATTCGAATGCCACGCCCTGGCGTTCGAGCCAGGCCAATTGCTCGCAACTGCCTTCGCAGAAGTTTCGCAGGGTCTGCGGGCTCACGGCCTCGCCGACTTCCTGGCGCAGGTAGTTGAACATCGCGTCGCGGCTGTCTTCGTATCCGGCCTGACGCTGATACGGCGTGCCGCCCCCGGCATACACCACGCCACCGCTAATGGCCGTTGCACCGCCGCCGGCGAAGCGGTCCAGTGCCAGCACCGACAAGCCGCGACTGACCGCCTCAATCGCCGCGCAGGCCCCGGCACCGCCGAAGCCGACCACCAGCAAATCGCAGCAATCGTCCCAGTCCAACTGGTCGGCGCTGTTCACGCGCAAGGGTGGCAACTGTTGTTGAGCGTCCATGGCCCGACCTCAGCCCGCAGCAGCAAAGGCAGATGCCGGGTTGGCGGTGGTGGTGTAGCTGCCGTCGAGGTAGACCAGCGGAGTGATGGTGTCGCTGGTGTGGATTTGCAGGATGCGTCCGATGAACACGGTGTGGGTGCCATAGCTGAAATGGCCGTCCTGACGGCAGAGGATCGCCGACTGGGCGTCACTCAGATACGGAATGCCGCCGGGGCTGGTCACCCAGTTGCCCTGATCGAAGCGCGCCTCGCCTTTGATCGAACCGCTGCAACGATGGGCCAGACCTTGCTGTTCGACGCCGAGAATGTTCACGCAGAAATCCGCGCCGGTGGCCAGTGCCGCGTGGGAAGAGGCGGTCTTGTTCACGCAGATCAGCAGCGACGGCGGCTCGGTGCTGAGGGAGTCGACCGCCGTGGCGGCCATGGCGAAACGCTCGGAGCCATTGCTGGTACTGATGATGGTGACTGACTTGGCCAGACGGCGCATGGCCTGGAGCATGTCGGCTTTCAGATTGATGTCGTTCATCGCACTCGTCCTGTGGTTGTACTGGAGTGCGATGGATTTTTGCGCTGGCGTCCCTGCGCAGCATCGTCCGAGGGGACTAGGCCTTTGGGTGGTCTGCGTACGTGCTTCGGATCATTGTCGACATGGTCCGTTTGAGGGATGTCCGGCGCTTTTCACATTGTTTGAATGCCGCACAGGAGGCAGGCACCGCAAGTGCGGCACGTGCCTCGCTGCACGCGCGCCCCGGCGGACGGGGTGAACAATGGAGAACAATAAAAATGCTCAACCAAGACCTGATTCGCCAGCGTCTGAGCCAGCGTGCCCGCGAGCTGGTACCGATTCTGCGTGAGCGCGCCCTCGACGCCGCGCAGACCGGCCAGTTGCCGGAAGAAACCCTGAAGGATTTTCAGGACGCGGGGTTCTTTCGCATCCTGCAACCGTCACGCTGGGAAGGCTACGAGCTGGAGCCCAAGGACTTTTTCGAAGTGCAGATGACCCTCGCTGAGGGCTGTATGTCGTCGGCTTGGGTGCTTGGTGTTGTGGCGATTCATAACTGGCAGATGGCGCTGTTCGATGACCGTGCGGCGCAGGATGTGTGGGGCAATGACTCCAGCGTGCTGATCTCTTCTTCCTATATGCCGGTGGGCAAGGTCGAACGGGTGGAGGGCGGTTTCAGGCTCAGCGGGCGCTGGGGCTTTTCGTCCGGCAGCAAGCATTGCGAGTGGGCGTTTCTCGGGGCGCTGGTGCCGGCGGAAGAGGCCGGTGGTGCGCCGGACTACCGGACGTTCCTGGTGCCGCGCAGTGACTACCAAATCCTCGATAACTGGAACGTCATGGGCCTGGAAGCCACAGGTTCTCACGACATCCTGGTCGAAAACGCCTTCGTCCCCGAGTACCGCACCCATCGGGCGTTCGACGGTTTCATGCAGAACAGCCCCGGAAATGCGGTGAACACCGCGCCGCTGTTCCGCCTGCCGTTCGGGCAGATTTTCGTGCGGGCAGTGTCGTCGGCGGCCATCGGTGCGCTGCAAGGCGCGGTGGATCAGTTTGTCGAACACAACCGCGCGCGGATCGGGGTCAATGACGGACGCAAGATGGTCCAGGATCCGGCCGCGCAATCGGCGCTGGCCAACGCCATGGTCTGCGTCGACGAGTGCAAGACCGTGCTCTATCGCAACTTCGCCTTGATGCTGGAACGGGCGCAAAAAGCCGAGCCGCTGAGCATGCCCGAGCGGGTGAAGATGCGTTACGACTCGGCACGGGTCGCCGACAAATGCGCGAAAGCGGTGGGCGAGCTGATGTTCAACAGCGGCGCCTCGACGATTTTCCGCAGCCACCCGATCAACCGTGCGTTCCGCGACATTCACACCGGTCGCGCCCACGTCGCCAACAGCCCGGCGAAGTACGCCTGGAACCTCGGCGCCGTGAGCATGGGGCAGGACAGCAACGACTTTTTCCTCTGACCGCACTGCGCTGAATCGGCTAGTCCGTTTGCAGGATTCGAGCGCCGTGGCGATGCCCGAGCATTAGCGCGAAGGCGTGGTTCTCCGGCGCCGGCTGCGCATCCAACAAGTACAAGGATCAACCATGAAATTTTCCCTGATTTACGAAGCCCAGACGGTGGATTCCAGCCGTGAAGGCGATCGCA
Organism: Pseudomonas sp. HS6; assembly: GCF_023375815.1. Taxonomy (NCBI): domain Bacteria; kingdom Pseudomonadati; phylum Pseudomonadota; class Gammaproteobacteria; order Pseudomonadales; family Pseudomonadaceae; genus Pseudomonas; species Pseudomonas sp. HS6. Next base: position 1,195,227 of record NZ_CP067412.1, read on the forward strand.
AGATTTTCGAAGACACCGTCGAACAGGCCGTGCTGGCCGACAAACTGGGCTTCGATACGTTCTGGTGCGTGGAGCACACGGCGCTCAGCAACTATTCGCACATGTCCGCCCCGGAAACCATGCTGGCGTTCGTCGCCGGTAAAACCGAGCGGATCGGCATCGGCCACGGCGTGGTCTGCCTGCCACCGGCGATGAACCACCCGGTGAAGGTCGCCGAGCGCATCGCTACCCTCGACCTGCTGTCCAAGGGCCGCGTGCATTTCGGCGTCGGCAAGGGCGGCACCCAGCAGGAGGCCGGCACTTTCGGCTACGACCTGACGACGTTGCAGCCGCAGATCGACGAGATGATGTACCTGATCCCGAAAATGTTCGTGTTCGACGAAATTGAGCATCAGGGCGATTTTGTGCAAATCCCGAAACGGCCGATCCATCCCAAGCCTTATCAGGATCCGCACCCGCCGATGTACCTGGCCTGCACTAACACCGACTCGCTGAAAAAGGCCGGCAGCCGTGGCATGGGCGCGCTGGTACTGGGCTTTGGCGGCCCGGAAGAGATCGCCAAGAAGGTCGAGGTCTATCACCAGGCTTGGGACAACCGTGACGTGAAACATCAGGTGGGCTTCCGTCCCAACCGCCACATCGCGGCGCTGTGCCCGGCGATTGTGCTGGAAGACAACGATGAAGCGCGGCGCATCGGTATCCGTGGTCAGCGTTATTTCATGGAGTCGCTGGGTTACTGGTACGGCGGCGGCGAGCGTCCGGATCCGGAAAAGTGGAAGGACGACACCTTCGTCGATGGCAACGGGCAGAGCGTGATCAAGTCGCGGTTTGCTTCGGAAGAGGTCAGCGTCGATTTCTCCGACCCGACCATGGCCATGATGAACCCCAACCATGCGTACGGCACCGTTGAGGATTGCATTGGCTATGTGCAGCGGCTGATTGATGCCGGGGCCGACGAGATTCTGTTTATCTGCCAGATGGGCACGGTGCCGCAGTGGGCGCAGCTGGAGACGTTGAAGAATATTGGGGAGAAGGTGATTCCGCATTTCCGCAAATCCTGATCAAGCGCCTCGTAACCTGTGGGAGCGGGCTTGCCCGCGATGAGGTAATTACATCCAGCATCTCTGTTGTCAGATATACCGCCATCGCGGGCAAGCCCGCTCCCACAGGTATTTGTGTTGCTCTTCCTCGCTTCATCAAGGGCTGGAACGGAATCCAGTCCCCATTTCCAACGGGTCCCCAAGGCCCGTTTTTTTATGCCTGCGTTCCAGGCGTGCGCTAGTCCCATTGGACGATGTTTCCCCCCGGCGAACCCGTTTGAATAGGCCTCAATACAGTCTCCCCGGCAATCGCCGTCGGGCGGCTCGGCCTGAGAACAACGAGGAGTGCATCCATGGATATCCGTGGTCTGGGTTACGTCACCCTGTTATCCAGTGATCTTGTGCAGTGGCGGCAGTACGCAAGTCAGGTGCTCGGCATGATGGTTGCCGGCAGCGATGACGATGAGCGCCTGTACCTGAAAATGGACGAGCGCCACCACCGGATTCTGGTGGAGAAAAGCACCGAAAACGGCTTCGGCGCCTGCGGTTGGGAAGTGTCGGGCAAAGCGGCGCTCGAGCAGGCTGTCAGCGAGCTGGAACACGCCGACGTGCAAGTCACCCGTGGCACGGAGGCTCAGGCCAGGGACCGTAAAGTCCAGGAACTGGTGCACTTCAGCGATCCGGACGGCAACCGTCACGAATTGTTTTGGGGCCCGTTGCAGGACTTCGCGCGCTTCGTGTCGCCGGTCGGCGTGAAAGGTTTCGTCACCAATGAACTGGGCATGGGCCACGTGGTGCTGCCGGCGCCGAGCTTCGAACGTTGCCAGGATTTCTACGAACAGGTGCTCGGTTTCGGTCTGTCGGACCTGATGAAAGTCCGCTTCACACCGGACCCGGCCGAACCGCAAAAACGCATTCATTTCCTGCATTGCAATAACGGCCGCCACCATTCGCTGGCGATTTTCGAGTGCCCGATGCCCCACGGCTGCGTGCACATGATGGTCGAGGTCAACGCGCTGGATGAAGTCGGCCGGGCCCTCGACCGGGTGCAGGCCAACGGCGTGAAGATGTCCGCCACCCTCGGCCAGCACACCAACGACCAGATGATCTCGTTCTACATCAAGACCCCGTCCGGGTTTGACCTGGAGTACGGCTGCGATGGCCTGGTGGTCGATTGGGATCGGCACACGCCGTTCGAAAGCACCGTGGTCAGCCACTGGGGCCATGACTTCAGTGTCGGTCGCCAATGAGGAATACGACGATGGACAAGCGAATGACCACGGCCGAAATGGTCGGCCAACTGCGTGACGGCATGACCATCGGCATCGGTGGCTGGGGCCCGCGACGCAAGCCCATGGCGCTGGTGCGCGAGATTCTGCGTTCTGACCTCAAGGACCTGACCGTGGTCGCCTATGGCGGCGCGGACGTCGGCATGCTTTGCGCGGCCGGCAAGATCCGCAAACTGGTGTTTGCCTTCGTGTCGCTGGATTTCATCCCGCTGGAACCGTACTTCCGCAAGGCGCGTCAGGACGCGGCACTGCAAGTGATGGAAATCGACGAAGGCATGCTCTTGCTCGGCCTGCGTGCCGCTGCGATGAAGGTGCCGTTCATTCCCACGGCCGTGGGGCTGGGCACCGATGTACTGCGGCACAACCCGCAGATCAAGTTGATCGACTCGCCCTATGCCGACAACAAGCAATGGGTCGCCATGCCGGCGCTCCAGCTCGATGCGGCGCTGATTCACGTCGACCGCGCCGACGTGCGCGGTGTCTGCCAGATCAGCGGCCCCGATCACTACATGGACGACTTGCTCGTGCGTGCGGCGACCCACAGCTACGTGACCTGCGACGAGCTGGTCGACAGCGACTACTTCCATGCTGATCCGGCGCGGGCACACCAGGTGTTCTGGGAACGCAACCTGACCACCGCCGTGGCGCACGTGCCGGGCGGTGCGCACCCGTCTTCCTGCGCGCCGCTGTACGGCTTCGATGTCGCGCATTTCAAGGCCTACAACGCGTCGGCCCAGGCTGGCGAGGGCTGGCAGAACTACGTCCGCGACTATGTCGACTGCACCCACGAACAGTACCTGGACAAGGTCGGTGGCCTGGACGCCATCCGCCAGCTCCCTCTGCCGGTCTACTAAGCGAGCCTTGATATGACGACTTCTGCAACGACTTACAGCCTCGCCGAGCTGATGATCTGCGCCGCATCCGAGGCCTGGCGCGACGACGGTGAGGTGCTCGCCACCGGGATCGGGGTGATTCCGCGACTGGCGGCTTCATTGAGCATGCTGACCAGCAATCCGCAGCTGCTGATGACCGACTCCGAGGCCTATATGGTCGCCGAGCCGGTGCCGTTGGGTGCACGTAACGGATACGAGCCAAAGCGCGACAGCTGGATGGGCTTTTCGCGGATTTTCGACAACGTCTGGAGCGGCAAGCGCCATGCGTTGGTGGGCCCGACGCAGATCGACCGCTTCGGTCAGGCGAACATTTCCTGCATCGGCGACTACGCCAAACCCAAGGCGCAAATGCTCGGTGTACGGGGCTTTCCCGGCAACTCGATCAGCCATGCCAACTCCTTCTGCGTGCCCAGTCACAACCGTCGAGTGTTCGTCGAAGGCGAGGTCGATATGGTCGCCTCGGTCGGCTACAACCCGGCGCGCCTGGCCCGGGGCTGGTCGCTGGACGAGATCGATATCCGCCTGATAGTGACTGATCTGTGCGTGCTGGATTTTCTCGGCCCGCAACGGCAGGTGCGGATTCGTTCGCTGCACCCCGGCGTGACCGTGGAGCAGGTACAGGACAACACCGGGTTCGAGCTGCATGTGCCACAGGTTTGCTCGACGACCACGCCGCCCACCGCCGTGCAGTTGCAACTGATCGAGCGTCTGGACCCGCACAACCTGCGCGCCAGTCAGCTCAAAGACAACCCGCCGGGCCAGCGCTGAGTCGCACCGTTTCGGAGAATAGTGATGGCAGAACATAACGATAATAATGCCGCCGACGTGGTGCACTACGAAGTGCGCGGGGCGGTGGCGCTGGTCACCATGAATCGCCCCGAGTATCACAATGCCCAGAACTCGCAGATGACCTACGCGCTGGACGCGGCGTTTCGCCGTGCCTGCGATGACGACGAGGTGAAAGTCATCGTGCTGCGCGGGGCCGGCAAGCACTTCTCCGCCGGGCATGACATCGGCACGCCGGGGCGGGATGTCGATAAAACCTTCGACCGCGCGAGCCTTTGGTACGACCACACCAACAAGCCCGGTGGCGAGTTTCTCTACGCCCGGGAGCAGGAGGTCTATCTGGGCATGTGCCGGCGCTGGCGCGAGATGCCCAAGCCGACCATCGCCATGGTGCAGGGCGCGTGCATTGCCGGCGGGCTGATGCTGGCCTGGGTCTGCGACCTGATTGTCGCCAGCGAGGATGCGTACTTTGCCGATCCGGTGGTGCGCATGGGCATTCCCGGGGTCGAGTATTTCGCCCACGCGCATGAACTCAACCCGCGCATCGCCAAGGAGTTTCTGTTCCTCGGCGAACGCATGCCGGCGGCGCGCGCCTATCAGATGGGCATGCTCAATCGGGTGGTGGCTCGCGAATCACTGGAGCAGGAAACCCTCGATATCGCCGGGCGCATCGCCCAGATGCCGCGCCTGGGCCTGCAGTTGAGCAAGCAGGCGGTCAACAACGCCGAAGACCTGATGGGCAAACGCGCGACGATGGACATGGTCTTCGGCCTGCACCATTTCGCCCATGCCCACAATGAACTGGTGTCCGGCGACCGGCTCGGCGGCTACGACGCCAAGGCCATGGCCAGTTCGCAACGCTCGACGGGTGGGGCGTGAACATGGCGATCTCATTGAATACCCGGCTGACCGAGTTGCTCGGCTGCCGTTATCCGATCATTCAGACCGCTATGGGCTGGGTGGCTGACCCGAAACTGGTCGCCGCCACGAGCAATGCCGGCGCTTTCGGTTTTCTCGCCGGCGCCACCATCGAACCGCAGTACATGGAGGCCGCGATTCTCGAAACCCGGCGCCTGACGGATCAGCCATTTGGGGTCAACTTCCATATGTACCAGCCCAATGCCGACGACATCGTCGAGTTGGTGCTGCGCCATAAGGTGCGGGCGGTCAGTTACAGCCGTTCTCCCGGCAAACAGATGATCCAGCGCCTGAAGAATGCCGGCGTCGTGTGCATTCCCACGGTTGGCGCGCTGAAGCATGCGCAGAAAGCCGTGGAAATGGGCGCCGATGCCGTGACCGTACAGGGCGGCGAGGGCGGTGGGCATACCGGTTCGGTGCCGACGTCGTTGCTGCTTGATCAAGTGGTCAACGCGGTGTCGGTTCCGGTGGTGGCGGCCGGTGGTTTCAAGGACGGCAGGGGGCTGGTGTCGGCCCTGGCCTACGGCGCCGAAGGCATTGCCATGGGCACGCGGTTTTTGATGTGTGCCGAAAGCCCGGTGCCGGCGCAGACCCTGGCGCGTTACCTGGCGATCAAAGACCCGGCGGCGATCATCGTCAGCCGCGCCATCGACGGCATGCCGCAACGGATGATCCGCAACGAATTGCTCGACCGACTGGAAACCAGCGGCGTGTTCAAACGCTGGTGGCTGGCGGTGCGCAGCGGTCTGGCTTACCGCCGCCATAGCGGCATGAGCTTGAGTCAGTTGCTTTCCAGTGCATTGAAGATGCGCAGCAGCGGAGACCTGACCGCCGCACAAAGCATCATGGCCGCCAACGCGCCGATGGTCATTCAGAAAGCCATGGTCGATGGGCTGCCGGCCGAAGGCGTGTTGCCTTCAGGTCAGGTCGCGGCCTCCATCGACAGCCTGCCCAGCTGTGCCCAATTGATCGAGCAGATCGTTCGTGACGCGGAACTGCGTCTGGACGAACTCTGTCGTCGCGTGTCGTGAAAGGAAAAAACATGCAGCCATTCAGCGTCAGTATCGATAGCGGCATTGCCGAACTGGTGTTCAACCAGCCACCGGTCAACGCCTTCAATTGCCGGACCTGGGCCGATATCGCCCGTGAAATCGAAGGCCTGGGAACCGACAGCCGCGTGCGGGTCATCGTGATTCGCGCCGAAGGGCGCGGCTTCTGCGCCGGGGTCGACATCAAGGAACTGGCCGCCGACGGCAACCTGATCGTGGCGGTCAACAAGGGCAACTACGACAGCTTCAAGGCCATTCACCGCAACCCGAAACCGGTGATCGTAGCGGTGCACGGTTTCGTGCTCGGCGGTGGCATCGGTCTGTGCGGCGCCGCCGACATTGTCGTGGCCTCAGAGTGCGCCACGTTCGGCGTGCCCGAAGTCGATCGCGGCGCCATGGGCGGTGGCGCGCATTTGCAGCGTCTGTTCCCGGTGCAGAAGGTCCGGCACATGTATTTCACCGGCGAAGCCATCAACGCGGCGGAAGCCTGGCGCCTCGGGGCGGTGGAGCGTGTGGTCAAGCGCGAAGACTTGCGCGAAGCCGCGTTGCAGATCGCCCGCACCATCGCCGCCAAGAGCCCGGCCATGATCAGCCTCGCCAAAGAAGCGCTGAACGGCATCGAGGACGGCAATCTGGAAGACAAATATCGCTGGGAGCAGGGCTTCACGCTTGAGGCCTATCGCTCACTGGATTCACAGGAAGCACGCGACTCGTTCATCGAGAAACGTGATGCTCACTTCAACGGCTGAAGGCTCTCTCATGGATCTGACCTATACCCCGGCCCAACAGGCCTTTCGCGCCGAAGCGCGGGCGTGGCTGACGGCCAACGTGCCTCGCGAGCCGCTGCAATCATTCGACACCGAACAAGGTTTTGCTCAACACAGGGCCTGGGAAAACCGCCTCAACGACGGTCGCTGGGGCATGGTCACCTGGCCGGTCGAGCTGGGAGGGCGCGGTTGCGACTTGATCGAGTGGCTGATTTTCGAAGAGGAGTATTACCGCGCCGAAGCCCCGGCACGGGTCAACCAGAACGGTATCTTCCTGCTCGGCCCGACGCTGATGGAGTACGGCAGCGAAGCCCAGAAAGCACGTTTTCTGCCGCGCATGGCCACCGGTGAGGATATCTGGGCGCAGGCCTGGTCCGAGCCGGGGGCAGGCTCCGACATGGCGGCGATTCGTTCGCGGGCCGAACGGGTTGGCGATCACTACGTCATCAACGGCCAGAAGACCTGGTCGACCCGCGCCGTGTGGGCCGACTGGGTGTTCGGCATCTTTCGCACCGACCCGAACTCGCAACGCCATCAGGGCCTGACGTTCATTCTGCTGCCGCTGGACACGCCGGGAATCACGGTGCGGCCGATTCCTCAGCTCAACGGCTTGCCCGGGTTCGCCGAAATATTCTTCGACGACGTCAAGGTGCCGGTGGAAAACGCACTGGGCGGCGAGGGCATGGGCTGGCATGTGGCGATGTCCACCGCCGGTTTCGAGCGCGGCTTGCTGCTGCGCTCGCCCGCACGCTTTCAGGAAACCGCCCGGCGTCTGGTGCAGTTGTATCAGGCCCATCGGGAGCAGGCCGACCGCGACCCGGCGATTGGCGAGGCGGTGATGCGCGCCTGGCTGGACGCCGAGGCCTACACCCTCAACACCTACCGCACCGCGTCGCAACTGGTGCAGGGCGGCAAGATCGGGCCGGAATCCTCGACCAACAAAATCTTCTGGTCGGAACTCGATCAGCGCATGCACGACACCGCCATGAACATCCTCGGCTTGCGCGGCGAGCTGCTGCCCGAAGCCCCGGCGGCGGGCGATGTCGGCCACTGGCTGGAAGGTTTTCTGTTTGCCCAGGCCGGACCGATCTACGCCGGCACCAACGAGATCCAGCGCAACATCATTGCCGAACGCATGCTCGGCATGCCGCGTGCTTGAGGAAGAGACCATGGACTTTAATTTCAGCCGCGACCAACAGCTGTTCCAGGACAACGTCAGGCATTTTCTGATCAACGAAGTGACGCCGGAGCGCATTCGCGAACTCTGGCAGACCGAGAGCGGGCGCAGCGATGAGCTGTGGGCGCAATTGGTCGAGTTGGGGCTGACCGCGCTGACCGTTCCCGAAACGTATGGCGGGATGGGCATGAACGAGCTGGATTTTGTGCTGCTCGCTCAGGAATGCGGGTACGCCGGACTGCCCGAGCCGTTGGTGGAAACGATGCTGATCGGTGTGCCGTTGCTCGCGGCTTTGGATGAACGCCACGCGGCACTCAAGCAGGACTGGCTCGGACGTATTGCGGCAGGCAGCGCACGATTGGCCGTGGCCGAACCGGGCAATCCGCTGGTCAGCGATGCCCATGTCGCCGATCTGCTGTTGCTGGCCCATGGCGATGAGGTGCATGCGGTCGAACCGGGCGCGGTGCAGTTGACCCGCAATGTGTCGGTCGATCCGGCTCGGCAGTTGTTTCAGGTTTCGTGGACACCGACGCCCGCCACCTGCGTGGCCTCCGGAGAACAGGGACAACGACTGTGGGCGGAGGCGGTTGATCGCGGCGCGCTGGGCAGTGCTGCGCAGATGTTGGGGCTGGCCAAACGCATGGTTGATCTTGCGGTGGACTACACCTTCGAGCGCAAACAGTTCGGCAAACCGGTGGGTTCGTTCCAGGCCGTCAAACACTTGATGGCCAATGTCGCGGTGCAGATCGAGTTTGCCAAAGGGCCGTTGTACCGCGCCGCCTACGCGGTCGCCGAGCAGCAGCCGAACCGCTCGGTGCTGGTTTCCCACGCCAAACTGGCCACCTCGGAAGCGGCCATGCTGGCGGCGAAAAACACCATTCAGGCCCACGGTGCCATGGGCTACACGTGGGAAGTCGATCTGCATCTGTTCATGAAACGCGCCTGGGCGCTGGACAAGGTCTGGGGCGATCGCGGCGCTCACAAGGAACGGATCTGCATAGCCTTGTTCGGTGGCCAATGCGCGCAGGGCGCTGGAAGCACTTTCTAGACCGATGCCAATGTGGGAGCGAGCTTGCTCGCGAAAGCGGTGGAACAGTCAGCATCAAGGGTTCATGTGCTGACGCCTTCGCGGGCAAGCCCGCTCCCACAGGTACTCGTCCCGACTTCAAATTTTGCACTGAGGTAGACCATGCCTGAAGCTTATATTGTCGACGCCCTGCGTACGCCTACCGGGCGGCGCAAGGGTGGTTTGAGCCATATTCATGCGGCCGATCTGGGCGCCCATGTCTTGCGTGCGCTGGTCGAACGCAACGGCATCCCCGATGAGGATTACGACGACGTGATCTTTGGCTGCGTCGATACGATCGGCCCGCTGGCCGGGGACATCGCGCGCACCAGTTGGCTGGCGGCCGGGTTGTCGCAGTCCGTCCCCGGCACCACGATTGATCGCCAGTGCGGTTCGTCGCAGCAAGCGGTGCACTTTGCCGCGCAAGCGGTGATGAGCGGCACCCAGGACGTGGTCGTCGCCGGCGGCGTGCAGACCATGACGCAGATCCCGATTTCCTCCGCCATGATCGCCGCTGAGCCTTTAGGCTTCAGTGACCCGTTCAGCGGCTCCGAAGGCTGGGTACGGCGCTACGGTGCGCAACCGCCGACGCAATTTCGTTCGGCGCAGATGATTGCAGAAAAGTGGGGATTGTCCCGCGAGCAGCTGGAAGCCTATTCGCTGGAGTCCCATCAGCGGGCATTGCGCGCAATCGAGGAGGGAAGGTTCCTGCGGGAAATCGTGCCGTTGGCTGACGTTGTTCACGATGAAACGCCGCGCCATACCAGTCTCGAGAAAATGGCCGAGCTGGAGTTTCTGTTCGGCTGTGACCGAGTGACGGCGGCGGTGTCCAGTCAGACCTGCGATGCGGCGAGCGCGATGCTGATCGTTTCCGAAGCGGCGCTCAAGCGCTACGGGCTGACACCGCGCGCGCGAATCCATCACCTCAGCGTACGTGCTGAAGATCCAATCTGGATGCTCACTGCGCCGATTCCGGCCACTGCTTATGCGTTGAAGCGAGCGGGTATGAAGCTGGAAGACATTGATCGGGTCGAGATCAACGAAGCCTTTGCCTCCGTCGCCATGGCCTGGCTGAAAGAGACCGGCTATCCCCACGAACAGACCAACGTCAACGGCGGCGCGATTGCCCTCGGTCACCCGTTGGGCGCCACCGGCACGCGCTTGATGTGCAGCTTGCTGCATGAGCTGGAGCGCAGTGGTGGCCGATTTGGTTTGCAGACCATGTGCGAAGGCGGCGGGCAGGCCAATGTGACGATCATCGAACGTTTGTGAATGAAGTTTTGACGGGAGCAAGACCATGCAGATCTGTAAAAACCGCGTCGTGATCATCACCGGTGCCGGGGGAGGGCTGGGGAGGGCGTATGCGCTGGCATTCGCCGCCGAGGGCGCGAAAGTGCTGGTCAACGACATCAATCGCGAGGCCGCACTGGCGGTGGTGGATGCCATCGAGTCGCAGGGCGGCATGGCGGTGGCCAACAGCAACGACATCACCCGTTATGACGATGCGGCGTTGATCGTGCGCCAGGCGATTGAGACTTTTGGTGGGCTGGACGTGGTGGTCAACAATGCCGGCATTTGCCGTGATCGCATGTTCACCAGCCTGAGCGAATCCGATTGGGATACGGTGATGGCCGTGCACCTCAAAGGGCATTTCTGCATTTCCAGTCATGCAGCGCGTTACTGGCGTGAGCAGGTAAAGGCTGGCCAGCCAGTGAGTGCGCGGATCATCAATACCAGTTCCGGCGCCGGGTTACAGGGTTCTATCGGCCAGTCCAACTACGCGGCAGCCAAGGCCGGGATCGCCGCGCTGACGCTGGTGCAAGCGGCGGAACTGGGGCGTTATGGAATTACCGTCAACGCTCTGGCCCCGGCCGCGCGCACGGGAATGACCGAAGGGGTGTTTGCCGACGTCATGAAAAAACCGGAGGAGGGGTTCGACTACTTTGCGCCGGAGAACGTAGCGCCATTGGTGGTGTGGTTGGGTTCGCAGGAATCCGCGGCGGTGAATGGGCAGATGTTTGAAGTGGAAGGCGGCAAGTTGTCGATTGCCGATGGCTGGCGTCGGGGGCCGGAGCTGGACAGGCAAGGTCGTTGGGCCGTGGGAGAGGTTGGGGAGGCGGTTGTGCAGTTAATGGATCGGGCGGTGCCGGCTGCGAAGGTTTATGGCAGCTGAGATTCGGGCGGCAGGAAGGCTGAGTGTGGGGCTCTTTTCAGCTGCTATCGTTGTGCATGCAGCAGGGGCGTATCCCTGCGAGGTTCTTGATGCCGCCGGTTGTTCAATGGAGGCCCAGCAGAAAGGAATTGGCATGCGGACTATCGCCTATCTGGTTTTGTATCTCGCAGGAGGGCTTGCGCTGTATCCCTACCTCGATGTTTTGCATGGGGTGGGTGTTTCGTTCGATCGCTTCTATTCCTGGGCCTCGATCAACCTGGGCGCCGATTTGTGGGGGCGCCTGGGTGTGTGCTTTATCTACGCGAGCTTGTTCGATCTGGTCTGGGCGGCTTTCTTTTCCGAATCTTCCGACAGTTGGACGCCCACGGTAAGAACCAAAGACGTTTGGTATCTATTTTTCAGTTGCATCGGCTATTTTGCGATGGCCGTAGTGACGGCGGGATTGGTAGGACTGACCACCAAAAAAGCGCCGTATACCGATTTTCATCAGTACTTCACTTTTCTGGTGCTCAGCGCGCTTTTGGGCGTGTGGACATTGGCACTCAAGGATTTCTCCGTGGCGATCTTTCATTACGCTGGAAGAAAACTGAAGTAAAAACACTAGGACGGTTGTTCGCGGCATCTGTTTTCAATAGGTGTTACTCAGCTACCGTTCTGCACCTTTTCGGACCTCGCAATGAGCGATTAGGTAGCAAATCCCAATTTTCGCGCCGACTAATCTGATGACTGAGCGCGGTACAGTTTTCCCTTAATTCATTTGAATCAATCACTTCGCGGATGGGGCAGGTTTTGGCATGCATTCTGCTTTTATGTATCCGTGGATAATTGGATACAAAAAGACAAAAGGTGCCGCCATGCAATTCGCTCCCGCCTACGACCAGCGCCAACCGATGACCGCCGAGGAGGAGGCTTACAACTTTCTTCTGGAAGGCATCTGCGGCGGTCGTTATCGCAAAGGTGACCGGCTGATCGCCGAAGACATCGCCAGTGAAATCGGCATGAGCCGGATGCCCGTGCGCGAAGCCTTCCGACGTCTGGATGCTCAGGGCCTGGTGACGCTCAGGCCCAATCGCGGCGCGATTGTCAGCGGTCTGGATGTCGAGGAAATGCACGAAGTCTTCGAGATGCGCAGCGCCTTGGAGGGGCTGGCGATTCGAGTCGCTGTACCGAAAATCGGTGAGCGTCAGTTGACTGCACTGGAACGGCTGCTCGATGAAATGGATGACTACCGCGACGAGAGTGCGGCGTGGGTCAGTCGTCACCGCAAGTTCCATGAGTACCTGTGCAGCCTCAGCGGACGACCTCGTCTGGTGAAACAGATCAGCGCGCTTTACTCGCTGATCGAGGCCCCCATGCGCCTTTGGCTACAACACGGGGAGAAGCCGCTGAGTGCGCGCGAGGAGCATGTGGTGATCCTCGACGCGATTCGCGCCGGTGATGCCGCCAAGGCAGAAGCGGTGGTGCGCGAGCACATCGAAGGCACGGTCCCTGAGCTGATCAAATTTCTGCAATCGGAACGATAACCACAGAGCGGGCACCGAACCCGCCGATGTTTTGACTTTGAGTACTGCCCCGTTACTAACCGAACTGGAGTGTCTGGTCATGCATACGTCTCGCCTGCTGTTGGCTGCAATTTCCCTGGGGCTCTGTACGCAGTGGGCGGTCGCCGCACCGACTGTGCCGGAGCGTTTGCTCAAGGTCGACAAACTCACCTATTGCTCGGGCATGGATTCGCCGCCCTTGGTGTCCTTCGATGAAGCGCAAAAGCCAAAGGGCCTGACCGTCGACCTGGGCCTGGAAGTCGCCAAGCGCCTGGGGGACAAGAAGGTCGAGTGGCGGGTGATCCCGTTTTCCGGATTGCTGCCGGCCTTACTGGCCAAGCAGTGCGACATGATCGTCGACCAGTTGTTCGACAAGCCCGAGCGCCGCGAGGTGATCGACATCGTCAACTACATGTATTCCAGTCAGGCGGTGGTGGTGCCCAAGGGCAATCCGAAGGGGCTCAAGACGCTGCCCGATCTCAGCGGGCACAAGATCGCAGTGCTCAACGGTTCGACCATCAAGACCTTGCTCGATACCGAGAATGAAAGCCTGGCCAAGGCCGGCAAGCCGCCGATGAAACTGGTCGTCTACAACACCGACACCGATGCATTCCAGGCCCTGCGGATCAGTCAGGTCGATGCTTACGGCACCACGGTGGAAACCGCCGGTTACTACGCCGCCATGGCCCCGGATCTGTTCGAAGAAGGTGTGCCGGCCTTCAGCCGGATCCTCACCGGCCTGGGGATTCGCAAGGATGATCCGCAACTGAATGCCGCGGTGCAGCAGGTGATCACCGACATGCGCAGCGACGGCAGCTACAGCCAGCTCCTGAGTAAGTGGCACGTCTCCAGCGACACTCTTGATTGAGGTAGGCGTTGATGAACTTCAATTGGGATGTGTTCTGGCAGTACCTGTTGCAGCCCAGCGGGGTTTACCTCACCGGGCTCTGGCTGACTTGCCTGATCAGTGTGCTGGCCATGTTGCTGGGCTGTGTCCTGGGGTTGGCGGCGGCGCTGCTGCGATTGTCGAAGAACCCTTTGCTGCATCTGCCCGTGCGCTTTTATGTGTGGCTGATGCGCGGGACGCCATTGCTGGTGCAGATCGTCTTTCTCTACACGGCTCTGGCGGCGGGCGGGATTTTCCGCTTCGAAGACATTGATCTGTTTGGCTTGGTGGTTCCGGGCAACATCCAGGCCGCGATCATTGCGTTGGGCCTTAACGAAGGCGCGTACATGGCCGAGATCATTCGCGCCGGTATCGGTGCTGTCGACAAGGGGCAATACGAGGCAGGGCGTTCCCTGGGCATGACCTTCGCCAAGTTGATGCGGCGTATCGTTTTGCCGCAGGCGTTTCGGGTCATCGTGCCGCCACTGGGCAACGAGTTCAACGTGATGCTTAAAAACACCACGCTGGTCAGTGTGATCGGTGTTCAAGAGCTGTTGCTCAGCACGCAGATGGTCACTTCGGCGACCTTTCGGGTATTCGAGTTGTACCTGGTGGTGGCGATCTATTTCCTGTTGCTCACCACGCTGTGGGGTTTCTTCCAGCGCTGGCTGGAGACGCGTTTCGGTCAGTCGGATCGACCTTCGTCGCCGCCGCCGGCATCCAGCCGGATGTTTGGTCGCAGCACGCTGAAACTGCTGAGAGGACGTTAATCATGGCGCACCAGAGTGACGAACTGATCATCGAAGCGCTGAACATTCACAAGTCGTTCGGCAACCTCGAGATTCTCAAAGGGATTTCCCTGCAAGTGCGACGCGGTGAAGTGGTGGTGCTGATCGGCGCCTCGGGGTCGGGCAAAACCACGTTTATCCGCTGCATCAATTTGCTGGAAGACATTCAGTCCGGGCAGATCCGCGTAAACGGTCAGTCCATGGGCTATCGCACGAAGGCCGATGGCAGCCTCGTGCGGGATTCGGAGCGCAACATTGCCCGTCAGCGGCGGGACATCGGCATGGTGTTCCAGCGCTTCAATCTTTTCCCGCACATGACCGCGCTGGAAAACATCATCGAAGCACCGATTCAGGTGTTGGGTGTGCCGCGCAAAGCGGCGGAAGAACAGGCGCGGGCACTGCTCAAACGTGTCGGATTGGCCGAGAAGGCCAACCATTACCCGTCGATGCTTTCCGGTGGCCAACAGCAACGGGTGGCGATTGCCCGGGCGCTTGCCATGAAACCCCAGGCGATGCTGTTCGACGAACCCACCAGTGCGCTTGATCCAGAGACCGTCGGTGAGGTCCTGCAGGTGATGAAGGAACTGGCGGAGGAGGGCATGACGATGGTGGTGGTCACCCATGAAATGGGCTTTGCCCGCGAGGTTGCGGACCGTGTGGTAGTGCTCGATCAGGGAGAACTGATCGAGCAGGGACCGCCGGAACAGATTTTCAGTCACCCCACTCATCCCCGTACCCAGGCCTTTCTCAGCCGCGTGCTATGAGACTCACCGGATCAATTCCGGCCAATGAATTCCTGTTTTGAAGAGCCTTTGCCATGCTGAAATTTTCTGCTCACGAGTATCCGTATCCGTCGCAACGCCAAAGTGTTTTTGCTCGTCGTGGCATGGTGGCGGCGTCTCAGCCTCTGGCCGCTCAGGCCGGTATCGAGATGATGCAAAAGGGTGGCAATGCGATTGATGCCGCCATTGCCACTGCGGCAGCGCTGACCGTGGTCGAGCCTACGGGTTGTGGTCTTGGCGGCGATGCCTTTGCTCTGGTCTGGTTCAAGGATCAGTTGCATGGCCTCAACGCCAATGGGCATGCGCCTGCAGGCTTGAGCATCGAGGCGGTCAAGGCTGCAGGCCATGAGCAAATGCCGCTCTATGGCTGGACGCCAGTGACGGTGCCCGGCTGCCCGTCGGCCTGGGCTGAGCTTTCGCAACGCTTTGGGGTATTGCCGTTCGCTGATTTGCTGCAACCGGCGATCAGCCTGGCGCGGGATGGTTTTCCATTGTCGCCAGTGGTTGCCCATCAGTGGCAGGTTGCTCTGGATGAGTTCAGTCCCTATCGCGACGAGGTGCTGGACGCCTGGTTCGATACTTTCCTGATTGAGGGTCGCGCACCGAGGGCTGGGGAGTTGTTTCGCAACCCAGCGCAAGCGCGGACGCTGGAAGAGTTGGCTCAGAGCCGCTGCGAGAGTTTGTATCGCGGGGCCTTGGCCCAGCGGCTGGACGCGCATTCGCGCGCGACTGGTGGATACCTGCGCGCCACGGATCTGGAACATTACCGTGCGCAGTGGGTCGAGCCGATCCACGTCAATTATCGCGGTGTGGATGTCTGGGAAATTCCGCCGAGCGGCCAGGGTTTGGTCGCGCTAATGGCGCTGAAGATTCTCGAGGGGTTCGATTTCGATCACCGTGACAGCCAGCAGACCTGGCATCGTCAGCTGGAGGCCATGAAACTGGCGTACAGCGATGGCTTGCACTACATCACCGATCCACAGCACATGCGTGTGGCGGTGGCCGATCTGTTGAGTGATGACTACAGCGCCCGGCGCCGTGGGCAGATTGGTGAGGCGGCTCAGCCACCAAAACCTGGGGATCCTCAGGCCAGCGGTACCGTGTATCTGGCGACGGCCGACGGGCAAGGCAACATGGTTTCGTTCATCCAGAGCAATTACCACGGCTTTGGTTCGGGTGTGGTGCTGCCAGACAGCGGCATTGCGTTGCAGAACAGAGGGCAGGAATTCAGCCTTGATCCGGAACACGCCAACTGCCTGGCGCCGGGCAAGAAGACGTTTCATACGATTATTCCCGGCTTCCTGACGAAAGATGGCCACGCGCTTGGGCCGTTCGGCGTGATGGGCGGCTACATGCAGCCTCAGGGGCACGTGCAGATGGTCATGAACCTGGTGGATTTTGGTCTCAACCCGCAATCGGCGCTGGATGCTCCTCGCTGGCAATGGCTGGGGGGGATGAAGGTAGGGATCGAGCAGGGGGCTTCGAGGGATTTGGCCAATGCGCTGGCGCGACGGGGGCATGAGGTGCAGATTGCATGTGATCTGACGGATTACGGTAGGGGGCAGATTATTCTTCGTGACCCGGTTAGTGGCGTTCTGTGTGGCGGGACTGAGCCGAGGGCGGATTCGCATATTGCGGTTTGGTAAATGGACGTTAACGAACACTGCCTTAAGTGAGGCTAAAATCTTCGAATGTGTAGATATTTTACGTTAACTACACTAAATGACCGTTTAGTCGAGTTATTACAGGTCGTATTGAAAATACGATGGAGCAAGTCATGAATCCACGCCCGATTACTGCATCGAACCTGATTACAACACTAGACCTTGAACCTCACGTCGAAGGCGGATTCTTTCGCCGAACCTACCAGGCCGACCACCGGGGCATGCTCGAAACCACCGGCGGGCCGCGTTATCTGATGACATCGATTTACTACCTGCTGATCGAGGAATCGCCAGTGGGTCAGTTCCATTTCAATCAGTCGGACATCCTGCATTATTTCCATCTGGGCGACGCCATTGAGTACAGCCTGATTCATTCGGACGGCTCGCTGCAGACGTTGGTGATGGGCAGCGACGTTCTGGCAGGACAACATTTGCAATTGCACGTACCGGGCGGAATCTGGAAAGCCTCCAGACTGTTGAATGGCGAGAATGGATTTGGCTTGATCAGCGAAGCGGTTTCACCAGGGTTTGATTTCGTAGATATGGAAATGGGGAATCGGCGGAAACTCACAGCGCAGTATCCGCAGCATCGAGCGCTGATTGAAAAGCTGACGCGTGACGAGGATTGATAGCGGTGCATTCAAATAGAGCGATCACCGGGCATCAAAGACAAGGCGCTTTGGGGGGCCATGGTGGAGATTGAAATCGAGTGTGCAACCGGGCTAATCCAGTAACATCTTGTTACGTGTAATGTATATTATGTTAAACGACAGGTCATGTCATAGATGTTCATGAGCTGTCTAAGCCACTGATTCGACAAATCCGTTTCTGACGTCCACTCTTTCAACGGGCCATGTCCTTCGTGTTCATGGCGAGTCATTCAATGTGGTGGCTGCTGATGAAGCTGATTCAGTGCCGTTTCTCTTCAGGTCAGCGTGTTCCGCTGCTCGTGCACGCTGGTAACGCGGAGCCGTTGCCCATACTCGTTCCGTTCATCTACGTCCAACTCAGACTCAGGCACCGGGCTTACAATACGGCGGCGGCACATCTGCGCGCGATCCAGGCTTTCTATATCTATGCTAAAAGCCGTGACCTCAATATTGATGACGCCATCTTGGCCTGCCAATTCGAGTCGATTCTGGCGTTACTGGACGGCTACGCCATCTGGCTCCAAAGCGGCCGTCAAGCCGACAACCTGGTCGCCCGAATCGGCAAAGCTGAAACGGCACCTTTTCCGTATATCGATCCGCGTACTCGTGACCAGTACCTGCGTTTGCTGAAGCTATACCTGTCCTGGTGTGTCACCCGATACATCCCGCGCGCTCGTCAAAATTCAACCACCCTGGCTAACATCGAGGTTGTATTTGCAGATGTCGCCGACGTCATTGAGCGGCGCTTTGAGAGCCATATCATCAACGTTCGGCAGGACCGCGCTCGTTACCGCAGCCTGACGGATACGCAACTCCAGATCATTCGCACATTGATTCGCCCCGGCGCTACGGAGAATCCGTTCCCGGAAAGGCTGCAGCTGCGCAATTGGCTAATGATTGAATTACTACTGGAGACCGGTATGCGCCGAGGGGAGCTTCTCAAGCTCTACACCACCGATGTCAATGAGGGTTCTCAGCATGCCTATGTCAGCATCAATGACCGCGAGCATGATCCCGGCGACCCGCGCGCTGAAGAGCCTGCGCTGAAAACACACGGACGGACAGTAGGTATCTCCGCGCAGTTGTATAATGAAATTGCTGTACCGCTATTTGTTCATCTCTGACCGAGGTCGCCCGCTGTCGATCCGCGCGTTGTCTAACGTCCTTGATCGGCTGTTTCTGACCATTGAACTGGCTCATCCGGGGTTGTTGCCTACACTTTCCGCGCATGACTTTCGCCACACCTTTGCCGATCGGTTTTTGGCTTACCTTGTCGAGAAGCGTGGGTATGACCTCGAGCGGGCCACGGACGAACTCCGGCGAGTCTGCGGTTGGTCCGACACTTCGACGATGCCACGCCGTTATGCAAGTCGTTATCTAGCCGAGTCGGCTAACCTCCACAACGCCCAGCGTGCTTCGGCAGCCTGGAGCCGACTTGACAGTTAAGGAGGTTCGCCGTGACCAAATCAGCCGATCAAGAACACGCTTCACCCTCCTCCTCTTTTCCGACCTACGCGTTCGAGGGCCCGGCTCAGGTTGCGATTCGAACTCGCACCACTGACCAGCCACGATACGTCGATACCCGGCTGCCGGTGTGGACGTGGTACGACGGTGGACTCGCGATGAAAATCGATTGGGCTGCACTCCAATTGAATTCGGAGCTAATAGAAATAGGCAAAGGTTTTATGGCCTATGCACTTGAGAAATATGCTCCTCGAACCGCGGCAATGTTCGCAGATACCCTACGCTTTTTATCTAGTACAAATCTCGCGACCGGACTTCCTTGCTACGTCGCGGGGGAGATTGAAAGACTGATCGTCCCGAAGCTCCGTGGGCACGCGGTACTAACAGAAAATGTCGGGGGAGAGGCTCGTATCGTACTTAGAACCAGCGAAACGCTTGCCATCGCTTTCGACGGGCAATTTCGTTTCGGTGGACGTGAGGCAAATGTGTTTCGTGCGGTCCCGCGTCGGGTCAGCATCGTGGATATCAATCACGCGTTAGGTGATGATGAAAAATATGCGTCCATTTTTTCGCGTCGTTTACTAACCGAATCCGATGGCACTCCGATTAGGCTAACAAGCCACCAACCCCGACACTGGCGAAACACTATTTATCATCTGACCGGCATGAGTGATGTTCAGCAAGCATTGGCCTTAGGGCGAAAACGCCTCGACCAGAATGTCTACTACCAACACACAAGCATTGAGGAAAACACTGCTGCGCATCACGAGTTCTTGGCGTTCAATAGCCATCACGAGCGCATCGATTTTCTGCATACAGGCATAAGAGATAAACGCATTCAGGGCGCGTTAACCGACAGTTACCATGCGTTGCTGTCAGATAAAGGCACGACAACTGCGGAAGCATTCCTCACCGTACACGCCACGGCGCTACACGTAACACCCTTCGGAGGTTGCATTCACGATTTCTCCCAAGCGCCCTGCCCTAAGCATCTTCAGTGCTGGAATGGCTGCTCGCATCTCCATCTGATGGGCACTCCGTCGGAGCGGGCCAACCTTGAGAAACAAGCCGAGAATTTGACGACGGCAATCACCATCATGCGCGATGCCGGCGCCGGAGAGGCAGGCAGCGACGTATGGCTGGCGGACCAGGCAGACAAGCTCAACAATTTAAATTCCGTCCTCGCACGCGATACCAGTGTAGGTGTGCAACGCGTGTTTCCCAACGGGCATCCAATGACGGTTGCGGACTCGGACAAACGGCACAGTTCAGTTTCGGATGATTAGAGGCAACCATGGCGCAACGACAAATCTTGAGGGGCGGCACCTTGGACGAGGCTATCGACGCCCTCCTCGCTCAAATGATTAGCTTAGGACTGGAGCTCGCGCCTATTTCACGCCCCGAAGTGCAGCGTCGATTGGGCCTGACGAGCCGCGCTACCCTAGTAGGTGATCGTGGGAGGCGAATTGAGTCCGCCCGTATTGCACAACTCAAAGAGAGTGGGAGAGATCCAGACGGTGCCCGCCGCCGAAGAAGCCTCGAAGAACGAATTGCTCATCTGCAGGCAGAGAATGCTGACTTGATAAAGCAGCGAGACCAGCTCTATGAAGCACTGTCGGCAATTGCGCAAAACTGTCTGCTGAAAGGATTGGATGTCGAAAACATACTGACTCCATTGCGAGGGCGGTAAGTGGCAGAAAGGCTGCCAACGCCGCTGACTGAAGCCGCGGACAGGCAAGATTTCCTAACCGCTAGCGCATCAAAGATGCCGTTAATCGTTCAAGCATGTTGGGCTCACGCTCACCGAGTTGCCTGTGTGGCCGAAAAAATGATGCGAGGACTTTGCAAATCGGATCTGCAGGACCCCAAGGCTTCAGTGTAGATATGCCCTCCCTCCAAGCTATACACATAGGCCGCCTCCTCACTGATGTCATCCACCGTCTCGCGCACCTCTAACACCCTCTCCATCTTCCACCCATCACTTCGGTTCAGATAAGCCGGTGAAACCAACTGGACATCGAGCAGCCAGATGTCTGCTCCTTGTTCATTAAGTAACTGCTCAAGCGCTGAAATGCTGGGAAGCATAACCATGCTAGTCAACACTTCACTGCCGTGTTGACGACCTACTCTGAGGTAAAACCAGGGACAATGGGTGGTCTGCTCAACGTACTGCCAGTACTGGGTAGAGTCATCACCCAGGTATGCGCCGAGGAAAATCTCTGCTGGTTTGTGAGTGATGAACATAGCGCCATCCCAAAAGTGAACACTATAGATTGTAGCCCTATAGAGCTCGCGAAGGCTTCATCGTTCCTTTTGCGAGGTCGGCAATATGGAACTGAAACAGGCTTTTGGCACGGCCCTGAAAAAGCTGAGATCGGAGAGGAAGCTTTCCCAGGAAGATTTCTCCAACGTCAGTAGTCGTACCTATCTCAGCACCCTAGAGCGCGGTCTGAAGAGCCCTACGATCGAGAAGGTAGACGAGCTAGCATCTGTAATGGACGTTCATCCGCTGACCATCCTCGTAGGCTGTTATCTGCTTCAGGACAATCCGATCACCCTCGACGAACTGTTTTCCCGAATTCGAACGGAACTGCCAAGCGAGATGCAATGAACATCTTATGGATCACGTTTCATAAGCAAAGGGGATCAACGGAAGGCTGTGGGTTGTAAGGCTTGTGCTAGTATCCAATTTGATCCGAACATCGAGATCAGCAGCGATGAAACACCCAGTTCAGCCGGAAAGTAGCCTCTCTGAAATTTTGGAAGGTAAACAGAAACGTCGTGATGCGTTAATGCTTGCTATTAGCCTTGCGTCGCCGTCTGAGTTAGAAGCACCTGCTCAGCGTTTGAAAGAGGTGATGAAAAAACCTGCTGGATCGCGCCGTCAACGCATTCCCCCACCAGAGTTCGCGCGATAGGCGAAAGTGCGATTTCTGCCCTCTTTGAACAACAGCGCTACCGTATCGATCGTCGGTGTCCGTCCCGTAGAGTGGATTGCCAACGTTGATGACCATATCTACCGCAGTTGGTGCCAATAGCCCGCGTGCCAACTGACGGGCTCACGCTCCCTCTTGGTCGGCGCGGGTTCATGTCCGTTTAGTGTGACGGCTGACCAGTAGGCCATCGTCCCGCAAGCGTGCGAACGGGAGCAGCCAGTTCATGATTGTTTCTTGATCATAAGTACTACCACAGGAGTCGGATTCATCGAGCAATTCGAGCATCGCGCGAAATGCATAATCGACGACATGGCAGTTAGAAACAACACGCCCAGAATCGATATGATGATGAATCATTCCAATGAGCTGAGCATGATCGTCCGGTCGACCGTCTAAGCTTAAGGACGAAGCCACATATCCTGGAAAGCCACGCTTTCGAACCGCGACGATGGCGATGGCCCTGTATAGGTTTTCCACATCTTGCTGGCAAATCTCGAGCCCTGCAGCCCCGATCGAAGCAGATGTAAAGAAATACTGTAAGGCTTCTACCCCACGCAGAATATCAGTGTTCCAACGACCATGATCTAGAAGTGATGGCTCCCGAGCATCCCGTGCGACGAAGATATTATCTAGGTGCCTCGAGAACTCCTCTGCTTGTTTGGAATGCAGAAATCGCTTCCACCACGAGCCAAATTCACGCCTAAATACCCGCCGCTTTATCTCGGGAAGCAATGTTTCATTCAACCAGCGCAAAGCGAATTCACAAGGCCACCATCCTTTCGACGAAGGGGATCTGTACGTGAGATCATCTGGCGCCCATAGCAGCTTAACCCTGTTACCGGACGTTGCCCCCTCCTCTTTTAAAGCGCTAATTAAACAGTGATAGCCTGCGTCGAATTCTGCGGTAGCAGCCTGATGGCACGGCTTAAGAAACTCCGCATGGCCGTCGAATATGTGCCAAGGTGTAGAGCCATTCGTATAATCGTGCTCCTCGGTGAACCGTCCGATCTCTCTCCAAACATCTTCACGTATGGAAGCAATGACAACTCTATGCGACCCACCCCAGTCAAAAAATGGAAAATCTACAGCTGACCAATTACTTTCGATGGCCTTTAGCGCATCGCGCATAACCATGGTTAACAGATCAGATACATCGGCTAATTCTTGGACGATCTCTTCTTGGAGAGTCAGCCGGCAATTAGGTAGGTCAATCAGGTACTGGTTGGGCTCGCCTGGCATCTTTCCAACGATGAATGTGCGAGCTTTGCTCGACAGGAGCGCCCCTGCTGCAAAGAGAAAGCACTTCAGGAGCCAATCGTGGCTCACCGTAATCGTAACTCCCTTTAAATCTTCCTGGTGGAAGTCAAAAGCGGCGGATGCTTTTGAAGATATTTGGTCGGGCAGGAACACACTAACTGAGAACCATGGCCCACTATAAAACCAATGCCGGCCGCTATGACTGACTTTCCGGAACGCGTCTATGGAAAAAGACAGCGCCTCTGTCATTTGATGGCCTGAGGCTAATGTCGATCCAGCCGGTAAGTTACTGCCACCCGAAATGCTGTCGAGTAGCCTGCCCGATTTTTCAATGAACTCTCTGGCCTTCTGTGCGACTCGCTCCCTGGGATCGAAGACTGCTTTTGAGACTGCATCGAGAAACCCGCTACGCTCCATCCACAAATTGCCAAATGTCTCGACGTGCGCCCCTGGAAAAAACTTTGATAGCAGATCCGGATAAGACTGGGTTTTCTGTGTCAGATGGTGAGCCGTCCAAAGTTCACCTTCAATTCCAGACCGCTTTAAGCGTTTTTTTTCGATGTCCCAACGTCTTGCCAGAGGCTCGCCCAGGTCCTCTTGTGCCAAAATAAGCGTAAATGAGCGAGCATCTTTCTTCCACCGACCTTGAAGAAATCGCTCAATTGCCTCGGTTAGTCGTGTGGAATCGAATTTCTTCCAAGCCTTGCACTCGTAGACATTAAGCTTGTCGGTAAAGCGTTCATCATAAGCAAAAAGATCAATACCGCCCTGCTCGGCTCCATTTTTACCGAGCCTTTGACAGCCATGCAGCGATTGCTCCTTGGTCAGCAGCGACCAACAGAACTGTTCGAAAGAAGCCGCTGGCATCCTGGCGAAGTCGAGCAGAAACTCGCCTCGATGAAACACACGTTCGACTGGTTTGACCTTTGCCTCGGGGTGAAGGTGATCTGGCCACTCTTGCGGCAGTTCCTCATGGTCTTGAGAACTACCCGGCAATTTGTACGAGTGACCCTGACTTAAAAAATCCAAAATACTTTCCCGAATGCCTTTGTCCGCCAAACTCTTGGCTAGTATCTAAATATGATGGAACAAAACGCTTCCATTGATCAACGGGCGTACGTTAGATCATCACAAAACTAATAATCGACATGTAGCCGACGCGAATTCAAGTGAAAGCACTATAACTACTGTCACTTGACTTAGGGTGATCTAGTGGTTGAGTACGATGGAGTGAAAGCGCATTCGGCCGTCGTACTGATCCACGCCGGTCACCTGCAGCGAGACTTCCATCGGTGGCTATCAAAACGGATGTCATAAACAAAAATCGATGAACACTCGCGGGCTGTCTCATTTTGAGGCGTCTCGTTCAGCGACAGTCCACCCGCGATGCTGGGAAACGCTATGTTCAGGCCTTCGTTGCATTCAAGCAGTGTTGCTTCGCCAGGCTGGAAAAATCGCTCAACGCTGAGTCGTATCCAGGTGACATGGGATTGTCCCCACCTGTACAGATTCCTCCCATTCCTCGTAATCCGATGTCCGCCCCCATGTGGTTAGTTTCCATGCGTAATGAGGTTGACCAGCATAGTCTGAGTCGAGGCGTTCAGCGGCTTCCCGGGTGAGGTAGGTACAACAGCCGGTGGGGCTGGGCCAATTTCTTTTGTGGGACGCCTGCCAATGCCAATACCAAAAGGCAAATTTGCCCACCACATCGCCTCGTGACCTCAATTGCGCCCCACCCTCCCCTGGCGCTAGTTCAATCTGGGGTAGTGATTCGGACGAGAACGGAACATAGGGGATACGGCCGACAAAGTCCGTCTGCAAGTACCCAACCAATGGACCAATCAGCGGTAGTAACGCCGGAACGAAGCCTAGATTCTTTGCTGCCCCCGCCGATAGCTCCGGGGAAACGAACGCCCGGAGCCCATCACGGGCCAGCGTGATGTCACCGAGCATCCCTGTATAAACCCGAAGCACACGCTGTGCTCTGACAGGCTCCGTCCCAAACACGGCAAAGGCTTCTAGCTCTACATGACGCAGGGCCGTATCGATGACAGTCATTGATAAATGCATCACGCGGCTGTCGGTGGATTTTTCTACCCGCTCCACGCACTCGCGAACTAACGACTCGGGCAGTTCAGCGGCGGAATAGATAGTACGGTGCACTCTACTCACCCATGGTGGGGCCTTTCCAGGTAGCAGTTTCAGAAACAGGGGCTCAGCGGGGAATGCTACCTGCGCATAATCTGCAGCAAGCTCGGGGGGCATAGACCAGTGCTCCACAGCGAACGCGAGAACTCGTAGATAAGCAGACCTGGCCAAATGTCCCTGCCGAGCAACAAATTGCCCGACGTTGTCGCGCTCACCTCCGACGAAGTAGCTGAAATGCCCATCGTTGTTGCTGCTAACACGATCGCCGAGGGAGCTGAACTCAAATGCCCATTGCTTGAGGAAAGGATGTCCAGATGATGCTTGAAGCTCCTCCAACTGGTGGACAAAGAAAGGCGGTATGAAAGTACCGCTAGCCAGTGCTTCTTCAGCCTTGGTTAAATTGCAACGTACAGGCATCGCCCCTGAATGACATTCTGCCCAAGACCGGGGGGCGGTTGGGTTGCCTGTTGCTATCGATATCAGCGCATCCGACGCTATGGACGGTTTCAAGATTGCGTGTTGAATTTGGACCATGAATTCAGGTTGCGGCGGAGCGAGTACAAATATGGCGAGTGCCTCTAAACATTCCGACTCCAGTTCACAGGATGCCAACCACCTCACTATAGCGTCTCCGAACACTGCTTGAGTTTGCGGATTCAGCAGCGCTTGCGCGAGGGAATGAATGATGACCAGTTTACCCGTTGGAACGGGAAGTCCTAGGCGCGCAACCGCGATGTCGGCAATCTGTTTAGCATTCATGCGCCTGGCTCCTGCCACCATTCTGGCTGCTCTAGAGGCTGGGCACTGAACTCTTCAACAACAATGTCAATCATGGTTTCGAAAACACTCTTCGCTCGCTCTAAATCGTTTACCTCCAATAACAGGCGCACAATGCCCGCATCAGGAATGGCCCGTTCCTGAACATAAGAATTTGGAGCAGGCAGCGATGATCGCGCCAAAAATTCCTTCCAGCGCTTGGGGTAGTGCTTACCAACCAATTCCAGGCGCCTGATCGACTCTGAGTAGCCGTAGTGCCGCTCCGACCAACCGTAGCGGTACTGGTGTGCTCGGACTAGCCAGACAAACGCCGGCTTCGGGCCTTGCAGACGTAAAGCCAGATGAAAAGCCGGATCAAGTAGCTCGGTTCCGCGTGAGGTTGAGCCCCCGTCCTGTAGCAGTTGCTCAAGTGCGCGAAGAATCTCGGCACCATTACCCTTCCCATCCCAGTGCATGAGCCAATTTTGGATCAGCGTTGAACGCAGCTGGTAATCTACCTTCTTGCCAACCTCTGCTAGAAAATCCCCGAGTCGAGCGGGAGGGAAATGTTCAAAATTGGGCGCATCTGGCTGAACGAGATCTGGGGCACCACCGAGGGATGCATGAGTCTGCGCCTGCTCGTTCAATGTCTCCCCAGCTTTCAAACTAGTAGTAAGATCACGATCCCATAAGCGGACCTGTGATGGTATCACCGCCCCTTCAGTCGTTCGCGAGCGAGTCTGGAGCGCCTGAACCGTTTGCTCCCCCAAGGCAACACTGAGCGCAACAGCGCTCTCCGGCGCGCTCAGGTCGACGCGTTCGGCAAAAACCGCAAAGGTATGGTCGGCGTAATACCATTCGCCCTGCGACAGAAAGTGTCGGTAGCAGCGTACGTAAACCTCAGGCAGCAACTGCCAGAGCAAGGCGGCAAGATCACAAGGCCTTGATCCAGAATCTTCCGTCATGACATCGATCTGGTCGTAAATGGGCGCTAGCCGGCTGACTGCTTGAACGGCTGCTGCAGGGTCTCTCTTCGCAATGTCACCCACCACTTCCAGTACCACCGCCAAGCCGGGGTCCTTGCGCCAACCATAGCCGATCGCATACTCGTACGTCCGCTCAAGCAACTCATGAGCTAGCTCCCTCAGTCCATACGCGGTAGCCCAACTACACAAGTCCGCGAGCGCCGTAGCTTTTTCATTGAAGGGGCCAACGGTATGTCTGGCCGCTTGGACCTGCTCAGCGATGTAGGCATGCGCAGTTACAGCATCGAGCAAGCGGTAGTTGCACATGAGGAAATCACTTCGCCAATGCTCTAGCGCGAAGAATCCAGAAGCCTTGCAAGCGCCCCATTCTGTTGCCGGTAGATGGGGTGCTCCAGACCGTGTTCGCGTAAGCAAAAAAATGTCTGCGGTGATCAGAACCAGCGCTCTACGGACAGCTCGTAGGTCGCTCCAAGCTTCATGATCGCTGTGAGCCGGCCGCTCGCTGACAACGAGTCGGTATGCCACCGAAGCGGGTGGGATTTCACCACGGGCTAATATCGCTGCTGTGGCATTGGCCGCGTTGCCCAGACTTAGCAGGATTGCAGAAAGCCATTTCTTTTCTGTCTGGACGCCTAGCCAGGACGGGGTCGGCGCTCCTTTTTGCGCTAGGCCCTGGGCCACGGCTGCGAAGAACAAGAAATGCAAATAGCGGGCGAAGTCATCCTCATCGTTGCTCGTGGAGCCAATGGCTAAAGCGTCATGAGCGCTTACTTGAGGGATGCGCCGAGCTTGCTTGGGCTGGTACAACAGGGACCAACATGCCGAAAGCGGATGCTTCCTAAAACCCAGAAATTGTTGCCAATCTTGCAATTTGGCTCCGGCCCAACCGGCGACCCGCACCGCTTGGACTTCGAACACCCGCCGTAAGCGCGCAGGCATCGGAAGATTGGCGAAAACCATGATGCCTTCCAGGTCTTCAGCCCTGCTTGCGTTGGTCAGGAACCGCTCAAAAAGCTCTACCGAATTTCGATGCCGTCGCAGTAGCTTCAGGACGCTGTCCGGCTCATATCGCCCGGTGCCTGCCGCTACTTGCAGGTAGCGACTGATAGCCTCTTCGTAGTCTCGCGCTTTGAGAGTTTTGGCACGAAGCCGATCATTGATTTTGCTGCGCATCCGCTCCTGCACTTCACTAGCCCGCTCGACCTGATCTAATGACAGGTACAGGGTGGCCAACTGCTGCAGGGCAAGCAGTTTGGACTGATTGACTTGTGAGGCTAAGAGCAGTGCTGGGTAGGGATCTGGAGTCAGTTGCAGCGCGCATTCGCGCAAGGCGTCAGCGTCCTCCAACTGATAAGCAAGTCCGTTTTCAACCCGGTGTTTGAGAGCTCTCTTGCGGATCGCGATTTCGAAATAACCCGCATCGAAAGCCACCAGCTCCGCGGCTTTCAGGATACGAACGATCTGCCCGACTTCACAGGCACGCCTGAGAGCATCCAGCACCCACCCCCTGGTCGTACCGCTCAACAGGTTGTGTTGATCGCCCCGACGAGACTCGTACAACCACAACCAAGCCCAACGCAAATACTCGGGTGCAAGCTTGTCAAGCCATGCCTCCACTTTTGGCCGCAGCATCTCCAAACGGCGCTGGTGATCAGGCTGTTGCGCAATGAACACGTATAAACTGCCATGAAACGCCTGCAAACCGGCGTCGACCGTAGCCAAGAGATGGCCGATTTCCGCCTCCAGGTTGACGTCCCTTAACTCAAGACAATGCTCAAGTGCTCCGGTAGGCCAGATGAAGCGATCCTCTGCTAGTAGGTGTAGGGCGTCGCGCACAGACCAAGACAACCGTTGCCACAGCGTCTGGTAGTAAACTCGTGCATCGCCCTGCGGAGCAAAGTCCACTTGTTGTAATGTTGCCAATGAGACGACGCGTCGGTCATGGGCCACTTTCATGAACATATAAGTGAGCACTAGCGGATGACCTTCGCTTAGTGCCATGAACGCTTCGGACAAAAGTGCCAGCTGTCGCTCTGTCGGATCACCGGGCGGTAATTGAAAGACGCCGGCCTCATGCTGCCCCCGGAGCCATGCAATGATCGAGGTCATTTGCATGCGAGGCAGCTCTACCCACGCGTGCGGATCAAGACCACTATGCATCCGCCGAGGCAACTGGTCCTCACTCACGCGCTGAGTGCCTAGGATGAGTGTGATTCCCTGTGGCGCGGGGAGTAACTGCTTGAAGAGTTCATTCAGCGGCCGGATTTCTTCGTCATTCTCGCGCCAAACGTGATCGAGCCCATCAACCACCACGACCAACCGCCGTCCTTGCTCTAAGCAAGCCCGACCGCACGCCTCTATCCAGTTGCGTAACTGCTCGGGCTTATCCTCCAAATGAGCGACGTCTGCAGGGAAGTCGCTCAACAGCTGGCTCATCATCGAGCGGGCAACACTCTTCAAGCTAAAACGATCAGAGGAATCTTGCAGATCGAGAAAGTAGTGATGGCGGACGACTTGCATGCCCAAGGCACGAAGCTGTTCGCAGATGTAGCTTAAAAAGGTGCTTTTGCCCTGCCCTGGAGAGCCCCATAGCACCCGTTCATTCCAGTCGCCAGACTGAATCTCGTCGATAAATTCCTTTGCAAACTGGGGGTCAGGCGGCAGATAGCCTGCCGGTACCCGGAACTCCTGGTCCAACGGTCGAGGTTGCCGCTCGGAGATAGTACTGCGCAACACTTCTAAGGTGATGCGCCCGTCAGGGGCGGGAGCATTTTTGTGAATACTCCACTCAGTGGCGCGGCGTAAGAGGGTCAGCCAGCCGAGATGGTCCGTGTGATTTCCTTCTAATGCCGATGACACCGTACCGCCCAGCGATTCATAGCCGGCGAAGCTATGGGAGAACTCGAAGTTCTCAAAGAACAGTGCGGCGCTCTCGGCGCCCCCCAAATGAGGTTCGAGTTCTTGACGAAGCCCCTCGGGTAACGATTCCCAACGTACTTTTACGTCGGCCAGATGAAGCGTAAATGCCGCGTCCGGTCGCCTATTCGTGATCAGGCGGACCGCTCCCAACCGCGCCAAGCCAACGCGAAAGAACGCACTCGACCACTTCTCCAGCAATGACCTACCGCGCTGCCCTTTGCGGGTGGTCAGCCAGCTCCATGACAGCGCATTGCTGGGGTCAAAGACATCAACAGTGAATTTAACCTGGATTAGGTCTACCCTGCCGTCGATTCGTTGAGCCACGATGTCATCTAGACCTTGAGCATCTTTCTCGTCATCTGCCTCGAATTTGACCCAGTCATAAAGTGAAGGTGTATCAAGCCAGTCACACAGTAGCTTGATCCCCACCAGTGTCTGGTACATGTACCCGCTGGCGGGTATAGCGCTACGTTTAATGCCCACGCTCATGTCGAAAAGCTCATCCTATCCATGGCTCCTGCGGAATTTGACGCTTGTCTTACAGTGTCCGGCAAACCCTAAGTGCTGGGGATAGTACGCCAAAGGGCGGCCTGCCGCGCGACAGCAGTAGCACGGGGCCCTTCATATGCATCCAATCACCTTGGCAAATTGCTTCGTGTTCCGGGGGGCACTAGGTGGTCAGAGTGAATATGTAGGCAACCGACTCCACAGCTTCCACTGTCCCCTCGCTTGGCGCCGAGCTTGTTTTGGCCCTCTGTTGCCCACCCTGGTGCAACCCTCCCCCCGCGCCCCATGGTGGCAAGCAATTGCCCGTTCGGATGGGTTTATGCACCAACGGCATCGAGGGTGATTGCTAGGATCGTAGATTTTAGCAAAGCCGGACTCAATGGTTGTCCTGGTATTAGGAAACACCATTACGGTGGCCAAGTAAGAAACAAATTCTCGGGCTCGCCGCTGAAGAGAACTTTAGAAACTCCAATTAGCTGAATTTTCTCATCTGGATGAATCCCAGCGCGCCTTTGGCAAATGGCAGCAGCTCCGCAGCGTTGATTTCTACCCTGGTGTATCCCCCGGAGGTGTCATGATGAAATGCCGCAGCGAACTCGTTGAAGCTGACCAGCTCAGCATGAAGCGGATGCAATAGTGCCAGGGGATTTGGGGCGACCGCCCCTTTGACCTGGCCCAGCATGTCGCCCACCGTCTGCCCTTCAGTGAATTTTTTTGGAAAACATCGATGCAGGTGCCCCTCAACCAGTAAACGCAAGGCTTTGGCCACTTCGAGCAAGCTGACGGTAGTATCTCCATCGATGAATCGCTCAACGAGTTGGTAATGCTTGTAGTATTCCGAGGAGCAATAGTCATCTAGATCGAAATCATCCAGTCGACTGTAATCATCCGCATCCCGATGAAGGGAAAGCTCTCCTATCTTTCCAAGCTTTTTACGCGCTACACGCCGTTTGACCTCACGTAGAAAGTGGGCATCGTGGCCCAAAGCGATGACCTGTGAGCATTGGTAGACCATCTGTAGCACTGCCTCAACCGTGTTATGACGGCGATGCTTATCCAAGCTGGTGAAAACGTCGTCAAGTACTACCGTAGCATCGGATCGATTGGCGTCGGCGAACAGTCGGGCAAGGAAGAAAGCAAACGCCAACGTCCTTTTGTCCCCTTCGCTCAAAGCCGAATGGAATGACAAGTCCCCTCCTACGCCGGGGCCAACGATGACAGTGGCGCCTCTCACCTTCAGCGCATATTCAGAGCGCAAGCCCCCACCTCTATAGGTGGGGGCCAAGGCCTGGATCTCGAAAGGGGCCGCGAATTTACGGAGCCAATTGTTAATGGATATTTGAAAATCCTTCAGCGTTTGCCCCATCAACCTGTCTAGCTCAGTACGAGCAGTATCTCTTGCGGCCTCTGCGGATTTCAGCTTCGTCTTTGCAGTGGCCAGCTCTGCAACGAGAGCTACAACCGGAGCATCAAACCTTGTCTTGCCGAGCATGAGCGAGGATCGAGATGCCTCAAGTCCCGAAATATCGGGTTTAGCCAGCTTCGCCTTGTATTCAGCAATCACATCATTGAGCTTGACGATTTGCTGGTTGAAGTCAGTTGCAATCTGGGCAAGTTCATTCAACCGCTCTACCACTTTCAGGAACGGCGCGGAATCGAGTGCAGTTAGCGGATCGCCTTCCTTTTGACTGACTATTGCAAGCAAGTCTGCCTCAACCTGGCCGAGCACTTGCCAAGCAGCCACATTGTCGAGAACAGGAATATCGGCGACTCCCAGGCTTTCGGCCCACACGCTTCGAAGGCCCTGATTATATTCGTTGGCAGCACTCCACCCTCCAAGCTTCTTATCACCCAGCCTCTGCAGCACAGTCTGACGAAGCGCGGTAATGCGGCGCTGGTATTCGGAGTAGGAGCCGTCGAAGTACAATTTGTAAGCCTTGAGCAAACTCAGCTCATTCGTTTCCTGGCCGCAAAACGGACATTCATCTTCTGGAAGGTGCTGGAGCCCCTCGGCAACCCATCGCTCGGTTGCTGGCCCTTTGTGTTTGGCAAAATGGGCTTTTGCTGTTTGTTCTGCGTTGACTGAAATACTCTCGAAGGAGCCTTCCAGAAGGCTGGGCAGACCTTCGAAATTAAACGCTGGTATATCCACCATCTTGAAAGCTGGACGGCTCATTATCTGTTGGGATGCCCGAGCTTCGTTCAGTTGCCTGTCGGTCTCAACAATCTGGGTGTCGACATCTTTAATTGGCTTGAGCTTGGTAAATTGGCTGACCGACAAATTACCTCTATACCCCTGCAATGCCCCCTCGGCGGCGGCGACCTTCGCGGTACAGTCCCGCACTGTCGCGGACTCGGTGTCGAATTTCGTCCGTTGGGCTACAGCCGCGTCGCCAAGGGCCAGATTGAGTAGCGCCTCCCGTTGCTCGGGAAGAACACCAGCAGTTGCGTATACATTGCGATCTACGAAAGCCTGGTTGAACACGTGAAGGTTCGGTTGCTGCCCCTTCCAGGAGGCACCATCGAATTCAGTGCTGAAGGGAGGTGATCCGGCCCCGGGACGGAATCGGAAATGGACTTTCTGTGAGGTCAGTGCGCCAATTGTTTTGCGGTCGATCAGATCCTGAGCGTCGAAGGTAGAACACGCCAGCAGGATCGATGACAGTGTCGACTTTCCACGGGCGTTATCAGCGTAAATAAGGCTGACTTTT
Source organism: Pseudomonas sp. HS6 (assembly GCF_023375815.1). Lineage (NCBI taxonomy): Bacteria > Pseudomonadati > Pseudomonadota > Gammaproteobacteria > Pseudomonadales > Pseudomonadaceae > Pseudomonas > Pseudomonas sp. HS6. Next base: position 1,228,380 of record NZ_CP067412.1, read on the forward strand.
TCCAGATCTATAGGCTTTGTGATCCCCTTTTTGATGACACCGATGTTATCGATACAGACGATTTTCTCGAGCATGCGAATCCGATCCCCTACGACTGTCCCTATTTTCAGCGTTCCACGATGGCTAAAGCATCAGTGGCATAATGCCGGCCTGAGCAATGTAAACTAACCGCCGGACGCTTTGAGCTTATGTACACGACATTTGCTAATCCAAAGACCGATGAGCAGCAGTGCGAAGTAACACCGGGCCAACTCGGTATCGGTACCTTCGCGCATGCCCGTCGGTGGCGAGCCTGTATTAGCTGGAGATGTCTACTGCGCTGGGGCAGTCCATCTATGGCAGGGAGGTGTCTACGAACCCCGGTGCGACTCAAAAAGCCTGAAACGCGTGACGAAACTACATTTGATTTATGGGTCGATCTTGCGACGCAGCCACGACAATGGCCCAAAAATGCAGAAGACGATATAGAGCAGTGTTCGCATAAATGCTCGCACCGGCCACCATGCAGGCTTCCATTTAACATTGAGTTCAAAGACCCCTTCAGGCCTGAAATGAGCCAGCGGATGAGTTAGGAAGCTATGCCACAAACCATCATTTGAAATCAGTCCGCGTAAATTTTCAGGCACAAAGAAATCCGAGTGGCCGAAATTCTTGTTACGAACATTGAGAGCACTCCTCGAGGCATAGCCTACTGTTCCGCCGGGGCCCGCCCCCGGAATGGTGTATTGCGAAAACGGTACGGCCGTGTCCTTCGCTCCGACGTGATTTAAGACGGCTTCCACCCGACCTTCTGCGATAGGGCGCTCCCAATCAAAATCGGGACGTACGATGCTGCCGGCAGTAATGACGCGCCCGAACTTAAGATCGATGAATTTAGGATCCTCCAGGATGAGCGAGAAGAGACGGGTGCCGAAGCTATGCGCAATGATGTCGGGGCTTGAGGGGCGTTGGCTATCCATCGCCTGATTGATCGCAATCCTGATTCTCTCACCTAGCTGCCTTGCTAGCCTTCGATGGAGTGGCTTTATCAGGACGTCTACTGTCGCCCAGCCATATTTATAAATGAGCACTGGGGCTGAGTAGCGAAGTCGATTGGCGATCTGCCAACTGAACTCTTCCTGCCAGGGAGCGCGACTGTTCATGCCATGGATGACAATGACCCACCTTATATCGCGGCTGGTTTCACCCACGAGGCGATAGAAATACTCAACGATGACCTCCTCGCCTTCCAACTGATAATCAGCGTGGCAATTCGGGCACATCGTGATCGTTTTAGCTGTGCCGGGCGCAAACACGTAAGGGCAAAGCGGGCATCGATAGGTCTCGATTCTTCGTGCTGCAGCTGATGCCACCAGTTCTTCGATAAAGGCATGTAGTGCTTGGTCGCTCGCCTGCACACCGACCGCCTGCGCGAAATGCGCGAGTGTGAATTCCAGGCCGTCACCTAGCTCTAGGCGCCGACTAATTTCCGCTCTCCAGCGACTCGCCTGCGATTCTGAAGTGTTCATGCTTCGTTGTTGTACCCCCAGAGAAGCTCAACAATTTTGAATACATCCTCCCGCTTGCATTGTGCCCAAATCCTGAGTCTCCCTTCACTACCATAAACTTGGACTGCAATGCGACGACTCGTCCCGTGTTCCTCAGCCACAAAATGAAGCATGCCCTGTGCTCTATCGAATTGGCTGGCATCCACTGCACGGAGTACGCCCCGAACTGCTTCCACGGATTCAATTCCTCCTTCAGCCAGAGTTGACGCCATCTCCACATAGCCGCTGTCGAGCTCGAACCGGGTCGAATGCACGCCCCTATCATCCCTGGCGGCCACCTTCACCGCTTGGCTGAGCGTTATCTTTGCGAAAGGAACATTGGGGCAACCGATGGCCACTAATGCAGCATGGATATCGGCGAGAACTGCATAGTGGTCAATCTCTGGGTTTCGGTGAATCAAGATCGCGCAATAACCATCACCGAAACGCCATTCGTATCGAACAACACTACGATCGAAGCGTTGACGATAGGCATCAAACCGAAACCGCTCGAGCTCCTCCTCCACGATAAAATCCTTCGGCTTCCAGCGATTCCATCCTTCTTTGCTCTGGTGCCACTCCATCGATAATCCGACATCTCCGAGACCGATATGCTTGAGCTCAAGCCCATCGGGAAAATCAAGGCTAGCGCTAGAGCCCAGAACGCCAGCATGCGGACTGGCGGCTATGCCATTGGCAAGCGCGGCAGCATCGATCTCTGGAGGTTGGAATAAGTAGAGGTGCTGATCGCCCCAGCCTTCTACCTCTGCAAGCCAGGCTTCCAGCGTCCCCTGGGTGATAACTTCTTCATCAATGGCAGAATCAAGGTTGCTCGCGAAATCTTCCTTCGTGACTCCGATCTTGGTGCCGCTGTTGCGTAGCAGCTCTTTGATGAAAGAATTTCCTTGGGCGACGACGACCCGATGCACCAATTCCTTGAGTTCCAGCTTGCTCAGCTCCACGGTCGTACTCCCTCTGATAGTGCCCACCTTCGTATCGGACTGACGTTAGCGAAAATCTCGCCCGCGCGATATAGCCATGAGCCATCATGCATTACTATGAAAGGATCCCCCGGTTTCATACGGTTTGCTCACCAGGGCACAGCGCAGCTTTTTGAAGTGCCAACTCAAAGAGCCAAAGGGCTAGGCAAGAGCCCATTTCGCGTAGGCGGGAGCACTGAAATTCGCAATACGTCTGTGCATCGCATAGGCGCAAATTAACTAGCTTTAGGTAGCACACCATGGATTTGCAACGCTTCCTGAATGAATTCCACCCTTTGCTGACGGAGTATGAGCGCAGTGCGTTTCGCGACTTCGTATTTCCCTACGAAGTAACCCCTCACAACTATTTGAGCGAAGCAGAGGCATCATTATCGAGGTTGACCTCCGGCGGTTACCGTGAGGCAGTTGCAAATGCAAAGAGAGCAATTGACTGCCAAATTGAAGCGGTCATCGAGACGCTTGGGCTTCGCGGTGGCAACACCTTCCCGTCTAGGTTAGCTGCAATCCGAACGATCGGTCTGGTGGCTCCGCGTATTTTAGAAAAAATCAACAAACTGCGAAATACGATTGAGCATGACTTTGTCAATCCGACACGAGAACAGGCTGAGTTAGCAGTCGATACAACTCTCCTCTTTGTCGAACTAACGCACCGAGTGTTTCGGCAGACGGTGCTCCAATGCGCGATATATGATCCAACGCCGCAAATAACACCATGGATCAACTGGGGGCCCAACTATTTGGTTTTCGAAATGATTGGTGATGCTGAGGGGATTGAGATTAAAGGTGAAATTGAAGGAGAAGCGTCACTGCGACAGTTAATAAAACGCACAGACATAGAATATATTCCGCTTCTCAAATTCTTTCTCGCTGGTGATTTCGCCTATTCAGACGTAACAGACGAAGACTTAATCAAGAATTTGCGAACGGAGATCGAGGTCTAGATTTTCGGCTACTAACACCCCCCCCGTAGAGGCAAAACTCAAATGCACGGCTACTTTTGGCCATTTTGTGGGAAGTATTGTTAAGCAATGGCTTGCGATGAATACCGCACAACAGACATTAACTCTCATCTACAGTGACATTCTTTCTCACCTCTCCCTCCATTGGTTCGACCGTAGCCGCGAACAGGATCCTGAGTACGCCAAGCTTTCAGGGTTGTTCCTTCTGGGAACATCGTAGGCATACCAGCAAGAAAAGCGCCGGATCATGGTGATTGGTCGTGAAACTCGAAGCTGAAGAGCGTGGATCGAAGTATTGCTCAAGGGAGATAGTCTTACCGGCTGCTCCGGTTAACCTCCGGCGACGGGTGTGTAAGGAGCCAGGGTTGAGCCATTCAAACAACGATCCTTCAATTCAGGATGACAAGCCCTGGGCCGAACAGCCCAGGGTCGTCACACCTAGTTTATTTGGAGATGCGTCGCGAGCTGACCAAATTTTCCCGTAGGAAATAGGCCCGGGCAGAACCTTTTTTCACGGTGCAATCCAAAATGGTGAGGCAATCTTTGTGCTGCGCCCTACTTAACTCACCGCGCTCATCCACGTTTAAAAACCGCGCAATAGCCATCTCCAGGTAATAATATGCACCAACTTCTTTGGAGGCCAGATCTGGATCCCGGCGTAGAGCTTCAGCCACTGTATGAATGCCCTGACGTAGGAAATGATCAGGATAGTAATACATATGTGTAGTGAGTGACTCAAAAACAATCGAATTCATGACAAACTGTTTCGTGAAATCGATCAGGTAACGAGCCCCATGCGTCATGCGTGCACGCTCTGCCTCATTAGGCTTGCCCCTGATAGGATAATCAAGAAATAGCATTCCCCTTAGGAACTTTAAGACGCTCTCCCGCTTGGAGTGCGGTAATAGGCCAAGGTCAGCAGTTGCAGCGTACTGCATCTCTGGTTCGAACAGCCTCCAGAGGCCCCAGATAGCATCCAGAGACATGGATTTCTCTAGTTCGATTTCAGCGCAAAGCTTAACCATATACATGAAATGTGGATCATTACGGCAGCCTTGCAGCACCCAATCACGAACAGGCTCGAAATTAGCAGGTACCGAAGCCACTACATGCTCCGCTAAGCACTTCTGCATTGCTTCCTGGGCCTCCAGGCCAGCCCAAGAATCCCTGTCATCTTCGCTACCGTCACAGATATAGTTTACAATCCCGCTCAAGATAGCTTTAACATGATCATTGTCACTTGCCAAAGGTTGCATGAGCAATATCAAGTGCAGCGCCCCAGCATGCTGACTATTAAAAAAAAACGTTGCGTCAGCTGAAAATTCAGCAGACACCAGTTCTGCCCTGTAGCCCTCCATAAGTGCTACAGCTTCTTCCCCCTTCACCCCTCCTCTTCCAGACCTAATCAGTGCGTAACAAGCTTGCTCGATCTCCGAAAGCCGCATCAGCCAAGTGCTGCAGACCAATGCAAAGTCCCTGTCGATGTCCCACAGATAATGACGCACGCCCTTCGCGGCAGCTAGCCGGACGTAATCATTCGGATGGGTCAGACAAGTTGCAATTAAATGTTTAACTTCTTCAAAGTCCTCCTCCTGAACGACCTCAAACAGTTTTGGGATCATGACAGCACAAGCCGATTCACCACCCAGGTCGCCCGTGCCGGTAGATGCAAAGCCATTGAAATCATTAGCCCCAAACCTTACAACCTCCACTATTCGGTAGATGATCCACTGAAGATCCTCATCAGACAGCGTGTCCAAGTGATCGCGTAGCCCTATTGCCGCCGTCGTTACGACTGCACCCAGAGCCATCAATCCAAGCTTTGTCTGAACCACCCCCTTAGAAACGTCATCTAGCAGTCCGATGGCCTCTTGTAATGCTTGATGATAAGTTTCGTACGGTTCTGAACTAAGTGCATTCTTGTTGAAGACTGAATCAGACCATCTGTGCAAGCGGAAAATGCGGTAATCGAAACTTTGTTGAGCGTGGTGTGCAGCTCTTTTTTGCTCCAGCTCGGTTGGAAGCGGCTTCGCCACTCTAAGCTCGAATATATTCTTCTCCTGTGTTGGCACTACCGTCATATCTCTTGTATCTGTACGATGCAACATGTACTGGATACTCTCAGATTCTTCGGGTGAGAGGTTTTTGAATTTATCGAGAATAGCAAGTGCGTGGGGCTGAAGCTCGGGATCAAGCTGAATTTGTAATAGCAGATCCTCTAGTGAACGGGCTCTCCAAGGACGCGCATTAGACCTATTGCGCTCATCAATATAGGCTTCCACGAGGAGTTCTCGACCGAAGGGAACTCGTGGATACCCCATTGGAGTACGTTCTTTGACAATCCTGTTGATTTCAAGGCCGTAGAAATGCTCACACCTAATAATTGGAAGTGCTTCGCTCCCCACCTTTTTTGGAAACGCGACTGCAATTGAAGCCAGCAAACCTGTAATCAATCCTGAACCGCTATTCTCAAGAAGGTAGGTGAAAACTCTTTTGAATTCGGCATCGTTGCCTTCTGATTGGGCTTGTCGGATAAACCAGTTTTCCAGTGCCATGAGTGCGCAGTGCAGCATCCCAGGTACTACAGATAGCCCGCGATATGCTTTCCAAAGCTGTGGGGACACCCACTGCACGATGTCCGACCCATTGTTCAGCCTTAGAGTGACTTGGGCAAGCTTCGATTCATCGTATAGATCTGACCACTCCGGCGCAGCCTTGGGATGAGGTGACTCTGCTTCAACCAAGGCATCCGTACACCAATTACAGAGTTCGAGAATGAAGCTGATAGCTTTATCAGAATGATAGGTCAATAGCGCATGGAAGGGCCCTTTTAGGCCACTTGAGCCGGGAGACAAGTCGACATTTTCAAGCCCGAACGAATCATTTCTCCTATATGCGTAATAATGGTCGTCTTCCACCTTAAACCACTCGTGACGCGCTAGGCGTATGACAGTATCTGGCATATGCTGACACAGTACACCAGCACTTTCTCGATTGAGCACTAGTTGGGTGAGCGATCTGACGTAGCGCGGCCTATTCGCGTTTTTGACTATGAATACATCACGCTCAAACAATGCAGCAAGCTCTTCTCTAACCACATAAGCTAGCCTCAGGACAATTAAGATCAGCTTAGATCTCATCTCATCGCGCGAATAAGAGTCTTTGTTCACATCAATAATATGCAAGGCTAATAATGCAGCCTCCCTGAGAGCTTCATCCGCCCAGCCGTCTAAGTGATAACTATCCCCCCAAACACTCAACGCCTCAAAAACATTTCTGAGAATTTCGGCATGCAATGATTGTCGGTGGTTATAGGCAAACTCAAAGCACGCACTCCATCCTCGCCCAAACGGGGTCAGAATTAAAGTGTTCGGAAACTGTTCAAGCGCCTCGCTGGGGAGAAGCCCTTTTAGGCCTTCCCACGGGCGCTGACAAGTTGTTCTGAGTATAAACAGGAGCTTTTCAAATAACGCGAAGTCGTTTTTAACAATCAGCAACTGGATGGAGTTCAGTAATTCCCTAGGGGTGTCACTATGAAGCACTGCCGCAAGCGTCTCATCCTTCCAGTAATCAGAAATTGACTCACTGGAAAGTATCTGCTCCACCAACTCTACTACTGTCGCATCTTCTCGAAGGCGGCGCAGCAACCATAATCGAAAGCCACGATTGATCGCAGGTTCGCTGCCGATAGCATTCAAAAATTCAAAAGCAGAATCCGCGTGATCCTCATACTCCTGATCTATAAACTTATCCAACGCCCAATCTTCGAAAACGTCGTGGCTCGGGCTAACGTATGAGTTTTGGACGCGGAGAATTAGATCGTCAGCCTCAAGCTGCTCGACAGCACCAGCATCGAAATCCCTTGCTGGAACACCAAACACCATACTCTTGGCACGTTTCTTCGAAATTTCTACAAAAGTTCTTTCCCTACGATCAGGCATTCCGTCTCCACGCCTGTCGCTCCTTGCAATCACCGATTCCCAAATTCTGCTACGAAACTCAGATTCTGTGTCTGTATCAGTGAACGTTTGGTTGTTTGCCAATGCGCGAACCGCCAAATCAACAAAGAATGGCACCCGCATGATCGCAGAGAGTGAAGGGTTTTTGATAAGCGGTCCCAGGGCAGGCAGTTCCACGCACAAGTGCGCTAACTGCTCAATCGTGAAGCCACCTATCGAAACCGTTTGGAACTTTATATCGGCCGGCTGCAGATGCGTGAAATTCAACTGCTGCATGCCATAGCTTCGCCCGGTCGCGATGAACGTCCACCCACCAGACTTCTGAATAAACCTCAGCAGCTGTTGAAACGCAGTGGGATCCTTCAACTCCAATATGCGCTCAATGGACTCAATCACTAATACTTTATTTTTGATGAGCGCAAGGTGACCAGCAATTTGCCCAATTGTACTCTCCAGACCTATCGAGCTAAACACCTGGCCGAGACTCGGCTTGTCTAGATCCTCAGCACGAAGGTAAAAAGGCACACAGTCCTTCAATCGCTGACTCAAGAAATGTTTCACCAGCGCTGATTTGCCAGCGCCACGATCGCCAGAAACCAGAATTATTCCATCTTCTAGAAACAGTTGCTCCAAGTTGGTCATTTCAACGTCACGGTTGACGTGCACATTCTGAATGCTGTCCCTGATACCTTCGTAAATATACTCCCCCTGTTCGCTCAGCTTGAGGATATCCTGAGCCAGCTTCGCGGACACTGCTGGCTTGAATATTTCACCGAGCTCACCCAAGTTTTCTCGGGTGATCGTGCCACCATTGTGGTTAAAGCTTTGCACATGCTCGACAATTCGAGCCATTACGGCATGCGATGGCTGGTCGGTATAGCAAGAAATCAATGCATTGACGAAAGTGCTGACAACCGAGGCTTTGGCGTCTACATCATAAGACAGCACATAGAAAACCTTGAGAAAACTCCACAGTTCATGATCCGACAGGGTAACCCCGTCATTTGCGGAATTTAATTGATCCCTGAACATCTGCAAGCGATTTTTCTTGGCATCACTAGTAAAGCCTTTCGTTTGGCTTTTTCGAATAAACTCTGCAGCGTCGCTGGAATACCTGGCCCATTCCAGCACTGGCAAGGTGTTGTTGACATCATTTTTCGGCAGCACGCCTACGACAAGAGCGATAGCATCCGTTTTTGGATTGAAGTTCCCTCCGGAGAAATCTTTCCAGGCGCTGGTCATCACCTCAGAGAATGTAGAGTCTTCCGAACTTCCAATTTTAATCTCATGCTTAACCTGTCCGAACAGCCTGCAAGTAGAGCCTGCTCTGTCAACAGCCTCCATCACGAAATCGTCCGTATTGACACCCTCGTATTTTGCTTGAAGCTTGATAGATGTAGCCCTTGCGGCATGTGGCAAGCCTGGGATCGGAGCGTCAGCAAGCAGCGCTAAAGTGAAAATTGCTTGAACTTTGTTCTCAAAAACAACACCACCCCCACCAGTAGAAAAAGGATTACTTTGCTCTTTTGTACTGCTCACCATGGTTTCAATCCCTTACCAATCCATTGCATCTTTCGAGTTAATAATCACTTTCTGCCATGGCACGCGCGGTTTTCAACCCGTTTATTCGGGCCTCGATAGATGCGACGGCCTGATTGTGTGCTGCCATCACGTTAGGGAGAAGGTTGAAGTCCTTGTAAATGCGGTAGCCACGGATGTGGATTCTAGTGATCATGATCGTCATTCCTTTGGCGAAAAATTCGGTTTTGTCTGTAGTCGAATCTAGTTGCCCGCGATGCTATAGGCGAAGTGTTAGCCCTGTCGATCCCCTCTTGCGCCGTGTGCTACCACCCTGCCCTCCCGGGCGGCGTGCGTTACGGTTCCCGGGAGTGCCTACAGCATTGGTAGTCATCGAAACCCGTAGTGACGGGCTCCTTCTGACCAAAGCTCGTGCCGAACTGGATCGGATTTGTAGGTGAAACTCACGCCTTGAATTTTGTGAATTGCGATGCCACCCCGGTTTAGCCTCAGACTGGGCTCTGGCGCATGTACGTAACCCATATAGCGAGTCGCTGGTTCTTGCATCGATGGACTGCCTTCCCAAATTTGCGGATAAAAGATCCGCTGATCCTCATCCGGCTCCCATAGATTCACGTGCTCAAGGGCTTCATGATCGTCGGTCTTCTCGACGCCACTGGCCTTGTGAAAGAGGATGACGTTCAGGCCTGGAGAGGCATCTTTAGCCTTCTTGCCCACTTCACTGTTGGAAAGCTCCTAAACTTACTGATGGGCATCCTATAAATAAAATTCAGTGCACAAGGGTGAAATGCTCAAGCACCATGTCATAGCCCAGTCATCTAGTATCCCTAGCCCGAAAAGTCGTCAATTACATGAGCGTAGGATTTCATCCGCGATACCTGCCTCAGAATACTGACCAACTTTATTGCTGCTCCACTGCTTTGACTCGTTTCGAGTATGATTTCACCGCGTAGATCGATCGCCCATTAAGGCGTTGCACAAGTACTAAAGAAGCAGCGCCTTCGGATGCCACAACCCGCTGACGTCCATTTTCTCCAAGGAAAAAGCCATGCTGCAATTCGATCCAAATTGGCGGTTTGAATCCCCTGGCACCGTGGGTGCAAATGTCGTCAGCGACATCCTCCAACATGTGATAAATCGGGTGGCTGGCACGTGCAGCAGAAAGCATATACTGGAAACATTCAAACGCCGCTTTGCTCAATCTATCGGCACTACAACGGGCACCAGCTCATCTGAAAGCTGGGCAGAATCAGATCTTGAAACATTCATGGCTCAATCTGCAGGCCAGAACGCAGCGCTGTTCGCAGAGGCTCTTTATGACGGGCTTGCGGACATCGACTCGATGGATGTGAACGCTGCTATTCCTCCGTGGCTCTATGTCAATAAGTACCTTGCCCCTTGTGGGTTTGCCATTGCCCCTCCAAACCTGATAACGACGGCTGAATTCAAGCCAATTCCTGTCCCGCAAAATGTCCCGTCGCTTGACGCTAGGGCCAACGAGAAAATCCAGCGCTCACTCAGCGACTCAGAACATATGTTGGCGTCGGGGAAAAATCGGGCAGCAGTGCAGGAAATACTCTGGCTGCTCGAAACGATTTCAACCGCTTTTCGCGGAACCGAGTTTCCGGATGGCAACGTCACGGGGAAGTACTTCTCAAAAATTATTGGCGACTTACGTCGGCTCAACAAGGGCAAAACTTTAGATCGAGTGAGCGTCTGGCTGGACAGCATTTATGGTTACTTGTCCGCGCCAGATGGTGGAGGGATCCGCCATGGGGCCTCACTTAGCGAGCATGAGGAGCTAACCGTGGGTGAGGCTCGTCTTTTCTGCGACCTGTCACGAAGCTTCATCACATTCTTGTTGCACGAGCATACTCGTCTGGCGGGAAAAAAATTCTAATCTGAAAATCAAAACTGGGAGTCTTCAACAGACAAGTCAGAGGCCCGTCATGAACATAAATCTGTGAACATTAGGCTCCAAAAATCGTAGCTAAACCCAGTAGTGATTGATGTAAGGATCGGTCATGAACAAATAACATCGCCCACTTGTTAAATGATGTGTATGGGCGGAACTTTACCAACCCCTGCCTAAACCCAGCTGATCAACCTCGACAATCAGCCAAGCAATTTATAGATCTCAGAAACCACCTGCATAGTCGAATCCTCGATCGTTCCTTCATTACGGCACAACACCCAACCATGATCGGCAGCCGCTTGCTCGAACATCTCCGTACACGCGACATGCTCAGCGTGCTTCTGGATTACAGTGCCACCCAGTCCTCTGGATCGTGCCGTTGCCCTTGCCCATGAAACATCCGGCGCGGTGACGACGCCGACATGCAGGTCTGGCACCCGCACGTTTCGTTCGATATTCAACCGGAGAATCTCTGCAAACGGGACGGTATGGCGAAACGCGGCGTCAGACGGATACCAGCGATCGATCAGGATAATGCTGCCCAGCGGCTGTTTAGTCAGCACGTGCCGGGAGATCCAGCTACGGCTATCAGCAAAGCGCTGACATACAGCCCACTCCAGATCCCGGGAGTGATTTCTGGCAAGTTCGTTAACCAGGACCATAGTGTCCCCTCGGTAGGGATCGCTTTTTCTCTCGCAAAGTCGGATGACTTTCTTGTTGTCGGCCCTGAGAACTGCCGTAATGGCTTCCAATAATGTGGTTTTGCCGGTTCCTTTTGGCCCATCCAGAGAAATAAACAGCGGACGATTCATTCTTCACACAACAATTGAGACATTGATGAGCACTCTATCCTCATTTCTGCAATTCAATCAGCTCATCCCTGCCCTTTGCCTAGACTTGCTTCCCAATGATGTTCGCCAGACCTTTTGACTGGCCAGGGAATCACATAAGGAGTCACCCCATGTCAAAGCTATATCCCGGAATTGATCCTGAAGGGCTTGTCGAGTACTCGGTGGTCTACACCGACCGCTCGCTCAATCACATGTCGCGGTCCTTTCAAGCCGTTATGAGGAACATTTCCCAGACCCTGAAAGAGGTCTACAACGCCGAGGCGGTTGCGGTGGTTCCGGGCAGCGGCACCTTTGGCATGGAAGCAGTGGCGCGACAGTTCGCCACCGGCCAGCAATGTCTGGTGATACGCAACGGCTGGTTCAGTTATCGCTGGAGCCAGATCCTTGAGACGGGCAACATCCCGGCGGCCACGACGGTGTTGAAAGCCCGACCGGTCGAAACGGGTCGCCAGGCCGCCTACGCCCCGCCCCCTCTGGACGAAGTCCTGGCAGCCATTGCGGCGCAGAAGCCGAAGATTGTCTTCGCTCCCCACGTTGAAACCTCATCAGGGATTATCCTGCCCGACGAGTACCTGCGGGCCGTCGGCGACGCCGTGCATGCGGTGGGTGGCCTGTTCGTGCTGGACTGCATCGCGTCCGGCACGCTTTGGGTTGATATGCACAAATGCGCCGTCGATCTGCTGATCAGCGCACCGCAGAAAGGCTGGAGCGCCTCCCCTTGCTGCGCCCTGGTGATGTTCAGTTCTTTGGCCCTCGAGCGCATCGAGCAGACGCAAAGCAGCAGCTTCGCCTGCGACCTGAAAAAGTGGCTGCAGATCATGCAGGCCTACGAACAGGGCGGACATGCCTACCACGCAACCATGCCCAGTGATTCTCTCGCGCGGTTCAACGACGTAATGAAAGAGACGCAAGCCTACGGTTTCGAAAAGGTCCGCAGCGAACAACAGGTTCTGGGCGACCGGGTGCGCGCAATGTTGACCGCTAAAGGCTTCAAAAGCGTGGCCGCAGCCGGCTTTCAGGCCCCAGGCGTCGTGGTCAGCTACACCGATGATGCCGATATCAAAACCGGTAAGAAATTTGCCAACCACGGCCTGCAGATCGCCGCTGGGGTGCCATTGCAATGCGACGAACCGGCCGACTTCCAGACCTTCCGGATCGGTCTGTTCGGACTCGAGAAACTGCACAACATCGAGCGTACGGTCAGCACCCTCGAGCAGGCACTGGATGAGGTGATGGTTAGCTAAACCCTCATCTCGCCCGCAGCGGATGACGTGTCCGTTGCAACATTATTGGTGATGCCGAAAGGAATGTGCACTGACGGAGCAACTGCGCTGGTCGACTTGAGAAGCCCGGATTGGTCATCGAAAAAGATATGCGGCTTCAATACGCCCAAAATTTTGCCTTTATCGATGCCGCCCAGGAAGAAAGCGTCGTTGGCCATGACGCCCCAACTCTTGAGCGTATTCATTGCGCGCTCATGAGATGGAGCATTACGCGCTGTGACGATCGAAACACGAATCCGATTTTCGTACTCGGGATTGAGTTTCTTGTGTTTCTCCTCAACGGTTTGAATTTTGGATATCCGCACCATGAATTCCTTCAGCGGTCCTGGGTTATGAGGCTGCATGACATTCTTCACTTCATGGGCATGAAACTCCGTCAACCCAGACGATTGCATGATCGATTCAGATTCGTCGCCGGCGAGTACGCCATCAAAGTCGAATGCGATGCGCAGGGTTTGGTCAGTTTCGTCGTCTTCGAATTTTGAGTCGAGCACCTGTCCGGCTGGATACCCCGCCTTGATCGCACCTTCTACGTCCTTTTTTTCACCCGATAAGAACAGCGCGATGTTCAGTGCCGGGATGTACTCATACGGGGATTTTCCCTGCATGAAAATCGCTCGGGTCATCCCAAGTCCGTAGTGCTCGATTGTCTTCAATACGCGTAGCCCTGTATCCGGGTCATTTCGCGATAGAAGGATCACTTCCACCAGCGGATCCGCAGGATCGGCACTAAGGTCATTCACTGACAACAGACGTTTTATGAAGGGGAACGCGATCCCTTTGGGTAACGGGACGTGGAGGTTTTCTTGCTGAAACTTGCGGTACTCCTCCTCTCCCTGACTCTGAAACACCGCGTCCGATGCCACCAGGTCAAACACAGCACTGGAAGCCACTCCAATCACCAGGCGATTTTCTAACTCGTAGGGCATTGGAACCTCTCTCCATACCTTTGGACACCAATTACGCGTTTATACGGAATTTCCGACGATTGCGTAACGCCACTCAAGAAGGCGTCGAGATGTATGTTTCTTCGACGCCAAGCTGAAACTCTTCCGATCCATTCCCGCCGATCCTGTTCGGCGGGAACCACCAAGTCGTGATCAGCCTGTCATAAATTCCATATCCGCTGACAAAAAACCGACTTTTCCACCGTTCCATTAGTCCCTGAGGATCCGCGAGGACAAGGCCAGCGTCGATCCGTCGCACCATTGAGCGCCAAAACCCCTTTCATTCTGAATTAGTGATTTAACTAGGTAGTTACCTAACTATATAATGCCCGCCTCATTTCAACGGGACATTCAACGTGAAGCAGAGTCAACGCCTCTCGGGCATATCAACATTCATTCTGGTCGGGTTGGGCGTGATCATCGCCCTGCTCGGCCTGGCACTGGCCGCTGGCGGTGTGAAATTGGTCAGCCTGGGAGGCTCCTGGTACTTCCTGGTGGGTGGTCTGGTCATGACCATTTCCGGTCTGCTGATCGCCCGTCGCAAGCCTGCCGGTGCGTGGCTGTTCGCCGCGTTTCTGGTGGGGACGGCGATCTGGGCCGTGAGCGATTCCGGCCTGGTGTTCTGGCCGGTGTTCTCGCGCCTGTTCATGTTCAGCGCCGTAGGCCTGGCGGTTGCGCTGGTTTATCCAATGCTCAAGCGCGCAAATGGCGGCGTTGCGGGACGTGGCGCGTACGGTGTTGCCGCTGTTCTGGCGGTCGGCCTGGCCGTGGCGGCCGGCAACATGTTCGTTGCGCACCCGACTGTCGCCCCAACCGGCACCGGCCCGGGCCTCACCCCGGTCGAACCGGAAAAGGCGCAGAAAGATTGGGCCCACTACGGCAATACCGAGGGCGGCAGCCGCTTCGCCGCGCTGGACCAGATCAACCGCACCAACGTCGACAAGTTGAAAGTCGCGTGGACCTACCACACCGGCGACATCGCCGAGAGCGACGGCAATGGCGCTGAAGATCAGCTGACCCCGCTGCAGATCGGCAACAAGGTGTTCATCTGCACCCCGCACAACAACCTGATTGCGCTGGATGCCGACACCGGTAAAGAACTCTGGAAAAACGCGATCAACGCCCAGTCAAAAGTCTGGCAGCGCTGCCGTGGCATGGCCTACTTCGACGCCAGCGCTGCGGTCGCCAAACCAGCCAGTTCGCCGGTAACCGAGACCCCAGCCGCCCCGGCTGCCAACTGCACACGCCGTCTGCTGACCAACACCATCGACGCGCGCCTGATCGCAGTCGATGCCGACACCGGCGAGTTCTGTCAGGGTTTCGGCAACAACGGCCAGGTTGATCTGAAGGCCGGTCTGGGTGATGTCCCGGACAGCTATTACCAACTCTCCTCCGCGCCGCTGATGGCCGGCACCACCGTCGTCGTTGGCGGTCGCGTGGCCGACAACGTCCAGACCGACATGCCGGGCGGCGTGATCCGAGGCTTCGACGTGATGACTGGCGCCATGCGCTGGGCATTCGACCCGGGCAACCCGCAGGATAAAAAAGCCCCGGCCGATGGCAAAACCTATGTTCGCAGCACGCCGAACAGCTGGGCGCCAATGTCCTACGACCCGGCAACCAACACCGTTTTCCTGCCGATGGGCAGTTCGTCCACCGACATCTACGGTGTTGAACGCAACAAACTCGACCACACCTACGGCGCTTCGATCCTGGCGCTGGACGCCAACAGCGGCGAAGAAAAGTGGGTGTACCAGACCGTGCACAACGACCTCTGGGACTTCGACCTGCCGATGCAGCCAAGCCTGATCGACTTCACCAAGGACGGCAAAACCGTGCCGGCGCTGGTGATCGGTACCAAGGCCGGGCAGATCTACGTACTCGACCGCGCCACCGGCAAACCGCTGACCGACGTTAAAGAAGTACCGGTCAAGGCGTCGAACATTCCGAACGAACCCTACTCGCCTACCCAGCCGAAATCCGTGGGCATGCCGCAGATCGGTGCTCAGCACCTGACCGAGTCGGACATGTGGGGCGCCACGCCGTACGACCAACTGCTGTGCCGGATCGATTTCAAGTCGATGCGTTACGACGGTCTCTACACCGCGCCAGGCACTGACAAATCGCTGAGCTTCCCGGGCTCGCTGGGCGGCATGAACTGGGGCAGCATCTCGACTGACCCGGTGCACGGTTTCATCTTCGTCAACGACATGCGCCTGGGTCTGTGGATTCAGATGATCCCGTCGCAGAACACCGGTAAGGCAACCTCCGGTGGTGAAGCGCTGAACACCGGCATGGGCGCTGTTCCGCTTAAAGGCACGCCGTACGCGGTCAACAAGAACCGCTTCCTGTCGGTGGCCGGCATCCCTTGCCAGGCGCCGCCGTTCGGCACCCTGACCGCGATCGATATGAAGACCCAGAAAGTCGCGTGGCAGGTTCCGGTCGGCACCGTTGAAGACACCGGTCCGCTGGGCATTCGTATGCACCTGCCGATCAAGATCGGTCTGCCAACCCTGGGCGGCACCCTGTCGACTCAAGGTGGTTTGATCTTCATCGCCGGCACTCAGGACTTCTACCTGCGCGCGTTCAACAGCAACAACGGTGAAGAAATCTGGAAAGCACGTCTGCCAGTCGGCAGCCAGGGCGGTCCGATGACCTACGTGTCGCCGAAAACCGGCAAGCAATACGTGGTCATCACCGCTGGCGGTGCCCGTCAGTCGACCGAACGCGGCGACTACGTGATGGCTTACGCCCTGCCGTAAACCGCTGCGCCCTCCTTCACTTTACTTGTGCGCGACACCTTCGGGTGTCGCGTTGTTTCATGTCCTTCGCTCTGGATTTCAGCAATGTCATTCGCTGTTCGCTTTTCCCACTCTGGCGTATTCACCGGCGTGCTGCTCGGTCTCACCTGCAGCACTGCCCTGCCCGCTTTCGCCGATACCGATTCGAACGTGTTCACCCGCAACACCCTGACCGGCGACTGGGGCGGCCTGCGTCACCAGCTCGACGAAGACGGCGTCAAGTTCACCGGTGATTACACCGGCGAAACAGCCTACAACGCCGACGGCGGCCTGCACCGTTCCGCCCGTTACTCGCAGAACATCAAGCTCGGCGCGCAATTTGATCTGAGCAAAATCTATGGCGTGGACAACGCTGGCAAGATCCAGCTGACCATCAACGACCGTCGCGGCAACAGCGCCTCGGAAGATCTGGTCGGCAACCGCTTGCCGATCCAGGAAAACTACGGCGGCCTCTACACCCGCCTGACCGAACTGAGTTACGAGCGCACCCTGCTCACCCCGGCGCTGAACGTCAAACTCGGCTACATGGCCATGGGCAACGACCTCGGCGGCCTCGACAGCGGCATCCTCTGCAACTTCATGAACGCCGGTTTCTGCGGGCATCCGCTCAACATGTCCGGCGGCAGCGGCTGGACCAACTACCCCAACGCCCACTTGGGTGTGCGGGTGAAATACGACCTGTCGCCGCAATGGCAACTGCGCGTCGCCGCGTTCAACGTCGACCCTGAAAGCAACGGCAACTCAAGCCGTGCCTGGCACCTGGGGCCGAAACACACCACCGGCACCGTGGTGCCTGTCGAACTGGTCTACAAACACGCGGGCTCGCTGCCCGGTGAGTACAAGCTCGGTTATTACTACGACAGCTCCGACGTGAAACGCATCGGCAGCGATAAAGAAGTGTCCGGTCGCGGCGGCCATTACCTGCTGATCGATCAGGCCGTGTGGAGTTCGCAATCGTCAGAAGGCCGCAGCCTGCACGCCTTCGGCCAATACTCGGCGGCCAGTGAAGCGGCTTCTCCGTTCAGCAAGTGGTACGGCACCGGGGTAGTCTTGTACAAGCCGTTTGAAGGCCGCCCGCGTGACACCGTCGCTCTGGGTTACGGCCGTGCCGTGCAGAACCCGCGCAGCCGCGACGTGCAGCAGGATGCCGCGCTGGCCAACGGTACGCCGCTGTCGAATCTGGACGGTGCCGAGCAACTGATCGAACTCGGTTACGGTTACCAGGCCACCCCATGGCTGACCCTGCGCCCGAACATGCAGTACATCATCGAGCCGGGCGCGTTTTCCGGGCAGGACATCGACAATGCACTGGTGTTTGGACTCCAGGTGAAAGCAAGCCTCTGACCTCGCCGCTGTCAGCGCAGCGATGCTTTGCGGGCCACGACATAAGACTGACTCAAGTCCGTGGCCCAACCATCGAGCACACCCTTGACGTTATCGGCCGTCATCACCTGCTTGTCGTTTTCCAGCGGCACACCTGTGCCCTTGCGGACGACCTTTGCCACGACCTCTCCGGTCGAGCCATCCTCAAGGGACACTTCAGTGGCGACTTCACTGTCCTGATCACGAATGCCCGCAGCGGTGCTCACGCCGGCCGCGACCAGCGTGATCGGCAGCCATTCGTAGTACCGCAAGCCTTGGGTGCTGGTGGCGACTTGCGTAATGGCAGGTCGCACAACCAGTGTGTTCGGGCCGGGCCCGGATGCCAGCGGCAGCGTTTTGCCCAGTTCCTGCCTGAGGGCCGCATCGTAGTAGCGGGTCACACCTGACAATGTGCTCTGCGGAATTCGCCCCGTGGGCTGAACCTGCGGATAGAACTGGCTTGGCGTCAGATAGACCTGGGTGTAACGGCTAGTCGCCAACGCGGGGCTGGTCCAACTCAAAATTGTCTGCCCCGAAGGCGTCTGCTGCTCCTTCAACGTGCTGTAGTCGTTGAGAAACCCGGAATACATGTCAGGCGCAACCTTCTTGTTACTGCAAGCCGTGAGGCTCAGGCTGGCGGCAAAAACCAACGCCAGCGAATGACTGTTTTTCATCAATGCGCCTCCCCTGCCGTCTGAATCTGGCCGAACGGGGTGTTTTCAGAGCACTCGATGCGCAACTGCCCGTGGGTCATGATCCAGTGAATGAATTCGGCGGTGGGAATGGAGTGGATGTATTCCACCCAATGGCTGTCGGCCGGGCTGAAGCGCTCGAAGTAGCGGCGCATGACGAGTTGGCTCTGGTCCTGAGCAATCCCCAGGCAGGTTTCCTGGAAAAAGATCGGCGCATTGAGAACGCTGCTTGTGGTGCGCTGGGTCAGGATCAGTGGGCGCACCGCGCCATGCCCCTGAGTGGAATAAGCGCTTTTCATATCCTTCATATGAACCCCCTTGGATGGAATGCCGGCAGAGTGCCCGAGGTTTTTTGCCCGAGGATGTCCGGCTGATGTCCGCCATGACGGAATGTTGCTCGATTGAAATAAATGACCCCGCGATCGAAATGGTTTTAGATGCCCTCTTTTGATTCATGGATCCTGCAAACGTGAGCAGACTGCTGATCGTCGATGACGACGTGGAAATTCTGTCCCTGCTGAAGAAATTCTTCGTTCAGCACGCCTACGAGGTCGATGTGGCACCGGATGGCCAGGCCATGTGGGCCGCCATCGAACAGGCGCGGCCGGACACGATCATTCTCGACCTGATGCTGCCGGGTGAAGGTGGTTTGAGCCTGTGCCAGAAAATCCGCGCGCAGATGGGGATCCCGATCATCATGCTCACGGCCATGGCCGAACTGAGTGACCGGATTGTCGGCCTGGAACTGGGGGCCGACGATTACCTGACCAAACCCTTCGCACCCCAGGAGTTGCTGGCCCGTGTGCGCGCCTTGCAACGGCGCGCCAGCGAGCAAGGCCAGCGCACCAGCGAAGCGACGCGACCGGTCATGACGTTCGCCGGTTGGCACCTGGACATTACCTGCCGCGAGCTGCGCTCACCCGAAGGCGTGATGATCCCGATGTCCGGCGGGGAATTTGATCTGTTGCTGGTCTTTCTCGAACATCCCCAGCGCATCCTGACCCGCGAGCAACTGATCGACCTGACCCACGGCCAGGGCCACGACGCCTTTGATCGCAGCATCGATGTGCAGGTCAGCCGCTTGCGGCGCAAGATCGAACCGGACAGCAAACGCCCGGACCTGATCCGCACCGTGCGCAACGGCGGCTACATGTTCACGGCCAAGGTCAGCCGCTCATGATCGGCCGACTCTTGCCGCGCGACACCCTCAGTCGCCGGATTGCCCTGACTATCGTTGCGGCCATGCTCGCCTCGCTGGCTTTCAATGCCCTGTTCGTGCAGGTTGCAGGCATCTGGGCCCGCCCGCCCATCGAGCGCACCGGATTGCTGGAACGAATCGCGGCGAGTACCCGCGTGATCGAAGCAGCGCCCGCCCAATTGCGCCCGCAACTGGCAAGTGCGGCCAGCAGTTCGACGCTTGAAGTGTCGTGGAATGCGCAGCGCAGCCAGTTCAATCTGCCCGGGGACGGCGAACCGGTCGAGACCGGCAAGGTTCCTGCGTTGCGGCAATTGCTCGGCGATGAGCGGGAAATCGAAGTATTCAACCCCTACAACTGGCCGCCAGGCAGTGCGCAGGCGCACTACGTCGCCCTCGTACCGCTGGCCGATGGCAGCTGGCTGACCTTCACGCCACCGGAACGAAGCTGGGGACTTAGTCTGGATGCGCGAATCGCAGTGATCATCGCTTTGGGACTGATTGCCACGCTGCTGGTCGCGTGGATCGCCACCCGCCAACTGGCCAATCCGTTGCAGCGTTTTGCCGGCGCCGCCAGGCGTTTCGGCGGTGATTTGAACGCCCCACCCATCGCTATCGAAGGCCCCCACGAGATCCGCCAGGCCATCATCGCTTTCAACACCATGCAGGCGCAGATCCAGCATTTCATTGGCGAACGCACGCACATGCTCGCCTCCATTTCCCATGACTTGCGCGCGCCGCTGACCCGGATGCGCCTGCGCAGCGAGTTCATGGAAGACCTCGACCATCAGCAGAAACTCATTCGCGACATCGAAGAAATGCAATCGATGATCAACGCCGCCCTGGCGTTTTTCCGTGAAGGCACACAGCTTGAGCAATCCACTACGTTCGATCTATCGGAGTTGCTGCAAACCATCCTCGACGATTACCGCGACCAGAACCTACTCATCGACTTCAGCGGCCCGGCCCACCTGGTCTATGACGGCCGGCCGCTGAGCCTCAAGCGAGTGATCGTCAACCTGCTGGAAAACGCCGTGAAATACGGCGAGCGCCCGCGCATCGCACTGAGCCGCAACGCTCGCTCGATCTGCATCGACGTCTGCGACGAAGGGCCTGGCATCCCCGAGGAGTCACTGCAACGGGTGTTCGATCCGTTCTTTCGCCTTGAGACCTCGCGCAACCGTGAAACCGGCGGCGTCGGGCTCGGCCTCTCGGCAGCCCGGGCAATCGTTCGCGAACAGGGCGGAGAACTGACGTTGAGCAATCGCAAAGGCTTGGGGCTGGTGGCGAGGGTCGTGTTGCCCGTGGTCGATTGAGACTGCTGACGGCCCAGAATCTACAGCTCGACGGAAGTCGTTCGCCGCGCCAGACTCGCACGATTGATTGTCAGTTCACCACCTACGTCCGGGCCGCGATAGACCATCGATGTTTCATGATGAACATAGTCGCCATAGCGCTGTGCGCTCAACCAGTTGAACGAGCCGACACAAAGCAGCTCCTCGTCAGCCATCACGATCTTGCTGTGTACCTTGTTCACTACCCGCACCTGAACATCCTGGGTTTGCAGCGCGCTGATCGCCTCTTTGAATTGCGCAATCTTGTTCGGGTCGCCTGGATGCGTGGCTTTTCTGATTTCGGTATTGAATCGCAGGTCGGTGTAAACCACGACCTGAACGCCACGCCCCACAGCGCTGCCCATCAAATCCAGCGCTCCGCTTTCCTGCATCCAGCGCAACCTTACCCATGGCGTCACAATCTGCACCTGCTGGCGGGCCGTTTCCAGTGTCTGCATCAGAAACCGGTCGTGCTCATCCACTTCATGCAGGTGGCTCAAACCTGTCCGCATGGTCTGAAGATCTTCACGGGGCTGGTATATGAACGTGAGCTCATTCGCTGGATCCGCCAACAGAAACCGGGCCAGGCGACCACGCGGTTTTCCGATCGGCACCTGGCTGAACAGGTCCATGTCGCCAAAGACCAGAAAGCTGTCTTTGGCACGGGAAACCGCAACGTTGAGCATGCTGTCCCTTCGGTCGATAAACTCGCCATCGGCATGTTTTGAATAAACTGCCGAGAAAATGACTACTGCACGCTCTGCGCCTTGAAACGAGTGCACCGTGCCTACAGTCAGTTCGCCCTCGCCTTTACCGGTTTTGATGCCTAGCGCGGCGCAAGCCTGAATGATCGCCTGGGTCTGTGCTCCGAAAGGTGTGATCACACCGAGTATTTCCCACAACGGTTTGTTGTAGCGGGTTGTCAGTTCAACAGCGTTGGCCTGAATCCATTTCGCGATCGTCTGCGCCTCCAGCAGGTTGCGACGACTGCCACCCTGATGCTGCTGACACAAACCGTCAATATGCAGATAACCCAGCGCCGGCAAGCCACCGTGCGGTTTTGGTCCTCGTCGTGGTTGCAGCTTGCCCTTGTAACAAAGGGCGTTGCAGTACTCGATGATCGAGTCGTAGCAGCGTCGGTGTTCGTAGAGGTAGATGCCCCGGTCAAGTTCTCGATCATAGTGATAGCGGCTGGTCGACTGGGCGATAGCCATGACACTGCCATTGGCCGCACTGCGACCACCGTCGCAGAAGTCTGAATAGTCGTCATCGACTTGATCTCGGGCAAGCAAGCCGGCACTTAGCAGGTTGCCGATATCGACGGCTGCCGGAATCGACCAGATAGGTTCAATCTGCCGGGTGTCGCCAATCACCAGGGCTCGCTTGGCCAGCGCAAATGAGGGTGCAGCGACTTCAGGCAGTACCTGCCCGGCTTCATCTACGATCAACAGATCAATGAAATTGAGTGCGTAATCGTCAACGAACCCATTGCCATCATGTCGCGAGCAATGCATTTCTCTGGGTAGCCTGTAGAAAGTGGCCACGACACAGGGCGTGAGCTTCATCCATCGGCGCCAGTTTTTCTCGAGCGTCTTGCGCCCTTTTTTTGCGCGGTTTTTCAGAATGTCCGGCAATGTTTGCGTCACTTCCAACAGCCACCGACCCTCCCAATAGTGGGTCGTCAGCAAAAAGATTTCGAAGCGTAGCGAGGTGTCCGCCCAATTATCGCAATCGTCCAGAGTCACTTCGCCAGCAGGTTTGTCATTCGGCACCCGCAGAACACTGATTACGGATTGCCAGTTCATAACCTCGCGTTGCTCGCTCGCCAACAAGAGCTGCATCTCATGCAACCGCGCCACGATCGCAGCGTTGGCCTGGTTGGCTTCAGCCACAGCGCTCGCCAGGCGTGTTTCGATTTCGCTGACAGTGCGCACACTGTCCACTTCGATGCCGGCATCCTCGAGCTGTAATTTCGCCAGTCGCAGACGTTTGCTGGCGATCGGCCCGAACCAGCCAAACAGCGTGTAGATCAGCGGTTCATGAGCCAGGTACCGTCTGAACGTTTTCAGCCAGGCTTGTGCAGTTGCGGTCTGTTGAGCCTGCTCCAGTTGCTGTGCCTGTGTCCGATCGACAGCCGCCTGGGGATCATCACCGAGCTGTTCCCGCACTGCCAAACGAACACCGACCAGTCTGGCCCATGCTTGCTCGACGTCGATGAGATGTTGCTGGCGTATCCGGATCTCATCCTGAAGCCGATCAACGATGCGTTGCAGGTCTGGCTCCTGCTCGTCTGCAAAGGCAATCGCAGCCTTGGCCATGTAGGTTTGCCGGGCCTTTTGCAGATAATCCTGCGACTCAAGTTCGGTATAGAAGCCTTTGGTCTGGTAGGTGCGGGCCATTTCTGCTTCGGCCGAAACCTTGGGAAAATAGGCGCCGAAGCTTTTGATGTCTGGAAGCCAACGCCCTGCCAAGGGACCACTGCCGTGGGCAAAGTCTTTGCCGAATGCATTGATGATGTTCGTCACAGCCTGGTTGTTGGTGGAGCTTGCGACGATGACTGGCGGCTCACCACCTTCCATGGCTGCCTTGGCCCAGAGCGAAGCGACGACTGACAGAAGCAGTGTGGTTTTACCCGTCCCCGGCGGTCCGTTGATTGCCAATACATCACCTTGCTCGGCAACCAGCAGATGCGCCAGGCCATCGCGTTGAGCAGGCGCCAAGGCATATTGGTCACCTGCGTGCCCCAGTCGCCCGGCAAATTGACCATTGGAGGGAAGACAGGCCTGGTCCTGACTTGGCTCGCGCTGAGCGAAACGTTCAAACAACGCAGACGCAGGTTTGCTGTCACGCAGATGATCGTAAAGCGCGACGATATGACGGCTGAAACCGTCTGCTTTGGTTTCCTTGAACAAGTAGCCGAAACTGGCCTGATCAAAGCCATCTTCCGCCCCATCCCAACCATTACATATCTGATCCAGCATTCTTGCGCAAAACTGCAGATAGGTATTCCAACGTTCGAGATACTGCGCTGCGGCGAGTTCCTCCCCTTGCGCAGGTGGATCGATATGCGGGACTTTCTCTCGGGACAGGAAACTGTCCAGGTCCGCCTGTGCCCCGATAGCAAAATTGTCGCGATCCAGCGGCTCGAGAATGTCGCGAGGAATCAGCGTGTTCGCTGTGGGATAAATACGACCATCACGGGTGACGAGCACGCGACAAACCACCGGGGTCACGAACACCGGCAGACCGTTGCGGGCCTTGCGATGCTCCAGCCTCGACTTGTAAACGAAGGGACGCAAAGTCACTTCCACACATGACAGCCTCGCGGGCTCGTCAGCAAACAGCAGACTGGTCTGCTCTGCCGGCACACAGCCTGCAAGTAAGGTTTCAAAGGCCACGACTGTCAGTTTGTCGGCTTGAAGCGCAGAGAGAGTGCCATTGCCGTTTTCGGCATCTGCGAGGGAGTTACGCCAGTAGTTGGCGAGTCTGAGGGAGTAGTCGTTCATCGTCCTGATTCACTGCGCACCGTCACTCACTGTGACGTCTTATGGATGGGGAATGGAGCGCGAGATTAGCGTGTTGGCGAGCGAACGCCAATCAACGCCTTTCTACAACTGAGCACATTCGCTCAATCAATTAAACCACCCCCGCCAGATCATCCCCCCCTTACACCGTCTGGGGTCCCGGAAACATGAAGGCGATAATCATGCCGTTAGTGCTTTGCGCACTGACAGAAAACGCGCTTGCCGGTGGTTTTATCGAAGATGCCAAGGTTGATGTGCTCAGCCGCAACTTCTATCTGAGCAACGATTACCGCTCGCCCTCTCCCGCCGGGAAAAATTACAAACAGGAATGGGCTCAAGGGTTTATCGGCACCTTCGCATCCGGTTTCACCGACGGAACGCTCGGGTTCGGCCTCGATGCCCATGCCTTTTATGGTCTGAAACTGGATGGCGGTCGGGGACATTCCGGCACCGGGCTGTTACCCGTGGACAGTGACGGTCGCAGCGAGAGCGATTACTCAAGCGCCGGCGGCGCCTTGAAACTGAAAGCTTCGCGCATCACCCTCGCCTTCGGAGAAATGACCGTCGAGACACCGGTTTTCGACACCTCGGACAAACGCCTGCAACCGGAATACGCCACCGGGTTTCTACTTAACAGCCGTGAAATCGACAACGTGAATCTGGTGGCCGGGCATTTCACCGCGTTCAAGAATCAGGACAGCTCATCCGGCAAAGGCGATTTCCAGGGTTATGGCGCCAGTACGAAGGCCGGCGGGATCAGCTTCATCGGCGCAGACCTGTTCAGCGAAAGCCCGGTAGGCGGCGCGCTGTATGCCTCCGACCTCAGCGAAACCTGGCACCAGTACTACGCCAACCTGCATTTCAAACAATCCGGCGTATTGATCGACGCCAACGTCTACCACACCCGCGATAGCGGCCAGGCGCTGGCCGGCGAAATCGATAACACCGCGTTCAGTCTCTCGGGCAAATACGCCTTCGGCCCGCATGCAGTGATGCTCGGCTGGCAACGCATAAACGGAGATACACCGTTCGATTTCGTCGGTGGCGACTCTATCTACCTCGCTAACTCGATCAAGTACGCCGACTTCAACGGCGCCCACGAGCGCTCCTGGCAAGCCCGTTATGACCTCGATCTCGGAGCGCTCGGCATTCCCGGGCTCACTTTCATGACCCGCTACGTCTCCGGCAGCCACATCGACGGCACCCACGCGCCCAAGGGCGGCGCCTACAACCCGTTCGACGCGGACAGCGGCCAATACCAGCCACTGCAAGGCGACGGCGGCAAGCACTGGGAGCGCGACATCGATCTGCGCTACATCGTGCAGTCCGGGGCGGCCAAGGATCTTTCGGTGCAGCTGTCCCACGTCTCGCACCGGGCCAACAGCGCTCAGGCGGGTGATGACATTGACCGGGTCTACGTGGTGATTCAGTACCCGTTGGGCTTCTGAAAGCAGAAATGGCGGAAGGCAGCCGGAGTCGAACCTGCCCGGGAACGGATGCCGTCCCCAACCGGGTTTGAAGCCCGGCCGCGCCACCGGGCGCGATTGCCTTCCTTGAACTCAGTCGGCGCCGGGGTTGGCCAGCGCGTTGTCGAAGCGGATTTGCCGGCCCTCACCCAGACGCCGGGTCAGACCGAGGCGGTCGAAGTATTCGAGGATCTGGATACTGCGTTTGCGTCCCAAGCCTAGCGCATCACGGAACGCCGTGACTTGAATCGGCGGATTTTCTTCGCCCAGGCGCAGCAACACGGCCGCCATCTGCCGCAGCGTGATGTCGGTAAAGAACAGATCCCGCACCACTTGATGCATCACCCCCAGTCGCGCCAGTTTGCGCAGCAAGAGCCGGACGGTGGCGTCGTCCTGCCCCACGGCTTTGGCCACGTCGCGTATCCATGGCGGGTCGAATCCGGCTTGTTCGAACAGTGGCTGCAAAGCCTGCCACAAGGTTTCGTCGTCGGCATTCAGGCGCACCTGATGATCCGGCAAATGCAGCCACGGGCCGCTGGCGGTGAGCGAGCCGGCGCTGCGCAGTTCTTCCAGCAGGCTGATGAAGGTCGAATGTTCGATGTTCAATCCGCTGAAACGCCGCAATCGATCACGATCAGGGCCCATCTGGTCGGGCTCCAGATCATGGAATCGCGCCAGTTGTTCCAGCAGGGTGAACTTGAGAATGCCCCAGCGCTGGGCATTGAACAGCCTTTGTCCCTGACGGGTTTCGATCAGACGGACGTTATCTGGCAGCGACCAGCCTTCACGCGGACGATTGAACTGACACTCCAGACGCTGCGGGTCGAGGCCGCTTTCGCTGTATTCCAGCAACGTCGGCAACGCTTGTTCAAAATCACTGCTGATCGCCAGCGCCCGCAATTGCGCCAGACGCCCCGGGCTGCGTCGTTGCCGGGCCGGGGCGAACGGGTCGAGCAACTGACCGCCACCGAGCGTGCGCTGGGCGCTGGGGTCGCGCAGGATCAATCGGTCGCCCTTCACGCCGTGCACCGGGGTGTTGGTCAGCAGTTGCGCGAGCATGCGCTCGCCCGGATTCAGTCTCGGACCTTCCAGCAACGCCACGCGGGCAATCACGTCTTGGGTGCCGAGGTGCAGGTGCACGGGCTGAAAGTGTTCGAAAGTGCGCGTCTCATCGGGCAGCAACTGGAAGTCGATATCCAGGCGTTGAGTCGGCGCGAACAGTGTTTCGGCCAGTAGCCATTGCCCGCGATGGATGTGCCCGAGCTCCAGGCGATCACCGCTGATGTTCAGGGCCACGCGTTGGCCGGCAAACGCCCGTTCTGCGGCTTGATTCTGAGCATGCAGCCCTCTCACCCGCACGGTTTTTCCCGAGGGGCCAAGGGCAAGTTTGTCGCCTACGCTCACGGACCCCGACAGCGCCGTGCCCGTCACCACAATCCCGGCACCGGCCACACTGAACGCCCGGTCGATGGCCAGACGAAAACCACCCTCGCGCCCTCGCTTCAATACTTCACTTTGCGCCTGCAGCAACGCTTGCCGCAGGGCATCGACGCCCTCTTCCGTCACACTTGAAACCGCCAGCATCGGCGCTCCGGCAAACGGACCAGGCGCCAACAAGTGTTCGATTTGTCGGCGAACCTCCGCCACCCTGCCCGCCTCGACCCGATCACACTTGGTGATCGCCACCAGCGCCCGGGGAATTCCCAGCAACTCGACAATCGCCAAGTGCTCGCGGGTCTGTGGCATCACGCCGTCATCCGCCGCCACCGCCAGCAACACCAGATCGATGCCTTGGGCGCCGGCGAGCATGTTGTGGGTGAATTTCTCGTGGCCCGGCACGTCGATAAAACCGGTCAGCCCTGCCCCGGGCGCCAGTTCGGTATAGAGATAACCGAGGTCGATGGTCATGCCCCGCTCGCGTTCCTGCGGGCGGCGGTCGCCGGTTTGTCCGGTCAGGGCTTGAAGCAGCGAGGTCTTGCCGTGATCGATGTGCCCGGCGGTGCCGACGATCATGTCTGCAACTGCCCGAGTTGCGCGAGCCACGCCGGCTCGTCGTCAAGTTGCCGCAGATCCAGCCACAACGCGTCATCGTCGAGACGACCGAGCACCGGAATCGGCAACTCGCGCAACGCGGTCTGCAGACTCAGCAGCGAGCGCCCGCGCAGGCGTTTCGAAACCTGCGGTCGCACGCACAACGCGGCACTCGGCAAACGCGCCACCGGTTGGCTGCCGCTGCCGATCATGCCCAGCGCAGTGACGGCAGTGACTGTCCAGCCTTCACCGAGAACACCGGTCAACACTGGTTGCAGGCGTTCGGCCTGAGCCAGAATGTTATCTTGCGGGCGGGTCAGCAGGCGCAAGGTCGGCAACCGCTCGGCCAGGCGATCCGGATCGCGATAGAGCCCGAGCACCGCTTCCAGCGCAGCCAGCGTCATCTTGTCGACACGCAAGGCGCGCTTCAGCGGGTTTTTCTTGATCTTCGCGATCAAGTCCTTGCGCCCGACAATCACCCCGGCCTGCGGGCCGCCGAGCAGTTTGTCGCCACTGAAGGTGACGATATCCGCGCCATCGAGCAGTGCCTGACGCACCGTCGGTTCCGCTGGCAAACCCCAACGGGTCAAGTCCAGCAGGCTGCCGCTGCCGAGGTCTTCGAGCAGCGGCAAGCCATGACGGTGTGCCAGTTCGGCCAGCTCGGATGTGGGCACCCGGGCGGTAAACCCTTCGATGCTGTAATTGCTCGCATGCACACGCATGATCAAACCGCTGCGCGGGTTGATCGCCGCTTCGTAATCCCGGGCGTGGGTGCGATTGGTGGTGCCGACTTCATGCAGGCGCACACCAGCACGGGCCATGATGTCGGGAATGCGAAAGGCGCCGCCGATTTCGATCAGCTCACCGCGGGAAATGATGCCTTCCTTGCGTGCGCCGAGGCTGTTGAGGGTCAGCAGCACGGCGGCGGCATTGTTGTTGACCACGGTGACGGCTTCGGCGCCGGTCAATTCGCGGATCAGGCCTTCGATCAAGTCATCGCGATCGCCACGTTTGCCGCTGGCCAGATCGAACTCCAGATTCAACGGATAACGCGCCGCCAGTTGCACCGCTTCGATGGCGTCCTCCGGCAACAGCGCACGTCCCAGATTGGTGTGGAGTACGGTGCCGGTGAGGTTGAACACGCGCCGCACCTGGCTGCGCTGCTGTATCGACAGGCGTTCGGCAACCCTGCCGGCCAGCGCTTCGTGGCTGATTTCAACGGCGGACAACTGCCCCGCCACCACCGCCTCACGCAAATCGTCCAGCAACTGGCGCGACGCTGCCAGCAGCGCCTCACGCCCGTGACGTTCGACCAATGGCTGAAAGGCGATATGACGCAACAGACTGTCGATGGATGGCAAACGCTGGGCAACACTGGCAGGCATCAGGCGCTCCGGATAAAAAGCCGTTGCGCCAGAGTGTAGACGCTGGGGTCATTCGTCTCCCGGTGCGAGTAACAGATTCGGCGCCAGTCGCTGATAACCGTCCTGGGCCAGGCGCATGTCCAGCAGCAGGCTGCTCAAGTCAGCCGACAACGCTTCAGCGTCCGCATCGTTCTCCAGATACAACAATTTCAGATAGCTGTTGCAACTCGGGCAGACCTCCGCCCGCAACGGCGCCTGATTGGCGGCGTGACGATCATCCTCGAGGCTCAGGTATTCCAGCCCTTTGCTCTGCTCGCAATACACGCACTTGACCCGCACCACATGCCATTCACAAGCGCACAGCGAACACACCAGATAGCGCAAGCCATTGTGTTTGCCGCGATGGCGAATCACCCCGGCCATGGCCGGCGAACCACAGGCCGGGCACTGGCTGAGACTGTTGCCGGGCGCCAGTTGCAGGTTCGGTGCACTCAGCAGCCAGTGGCTCCAGGCCGCTTGTAACGCCGCGCCAAGGAACGGCACCAACGCCGCCGGCACCAGCGAATACTGACCGCTAACCAGTGCCACCGCCCAGGCCCGCAACTGGCCGGCGCTGGCAACACGCAAAGTCGTCACCGCATCGGCAACGGCGGGCTGTTCCGGTAAACCGTAGCGTTGCAGCAAGGCGTCGAGGTACGCCTGCCACGCGTCCTCGCGGATCAAGGTATCGGCGCCGAACGGCGGCATACCGTGCTGCCGGCAGACCTCAATCCGTTGCTCATCGATTGGCCCGGTCGAGGGCGGATCGTCGAGGATCTGCTGCTGCACGCGGCACAGTCCGGCGATCAAACGAAGGTACTCCGCCAGCGGATGGCCCTCCGCCAACCGCTCCAGACGTTCGGCGCGCAGCAGGAAAAGATTGTGCGGCGGCAAATACAGAAACGGCGGCGCACTGGCCGCCGCTTCGATTTCCCCGGGTTCAAGAATGGTTGGCAAATGTCAGCCCTTTTTGGTGACCGGTCGCTCCGGTGTTTCCTTGGAAACCACCTCGCGATACCAGAGTGCATGATGTTTCTTCGCCCAGGCGCGGCTGACCCAACCGTGCAGCATCGCGTCCACCGAGCCCTTGATCCAGATGCCGGCGTAGATGTGCACGATAATGCTCAGGATCAGCACAAACCCCGCCAACGCATGCAGCAACATCGCCCAGCGAATCGTGGTGATGCCGAAGTAATGACTGAAGTACGCGCGCCAGATCACCAGTCCCGTGAACAGCAGCCCGAGCATGCACAGCAGTAAAGTCCAGAACAGCATCTTTTGCCCGGCGTTGTATTTGCCCACCGGCGGCACGGTCTCTTCATCGTTGACCAGCACCCGGTCGATGCGCCGCAGCCACTTCCAGTCATTGTCGATGAAGAAGTTGGAACGCCAAAAACGGAACACCAAGCCAAGGAACAGCACGAACATCAGCACGCCCATGAACGGGTGCAGAATTCGCGTCCACGGCCCGCCGCCGAACAGGTTGGTCAGCCAGAACATCGACGGATGAAACAGCGCCAGTCCCGAAAGCCCCGCCATGAAGAACAGAATCGCCACCAGCCAGTGGTTGGTGCGCTGGTTGGCGGTGTAGCGCAGGATCGTCTTGTTGCTCATGGCCGGTCCTCCCCGCGTGGATCGAAGGTGTGCACCGCCGGGTCGACGACGTGTACCGAGGTGTCGGGTGGTTCAGGGTGGTCATCCTCTTCGGTGCGGTTCGGGCCGATCCGCACGTAATGGAAGAACCCGGCCAGCACTGCCGCGCCCATGGCCAGCAGACCCAGCGGTTTGCTGATGCCTTTCCACAGGCCTACCAACGGACTGATTGCCGGGTCGTTAGGCAGGCCGGCGTAGATCGACGGGGTATCGGCATGATGAAGCACGTACATGACGTGGGTACCGCCGACGCCTTCAGGGTCGTAGAGGCCTGCATTGTCGAAACCACGGCTCTTGAGGTCGACGATGCGTTCGGCCGCGTGGGTCTTCATGTCCTCTTTCGAGCCGAAGACAATCGCCCCGGTCGGGCAGGTTTTCACGCAGGCCGGCTCCAGCCCCACTGCCACCCGGTCCGAACACAGCGTGCATTTGTAGGCCTTGTGATCCTTCTGCGAGATGCGCGGAATGTTGAACGGGCAGCCGGTGATGCAATAACCGCAACCGATGCAGTGATCCTGATCGAAATCGACGATGCCGTTGGCGTGCTTGATGATCGCCCCCGGGCTCGGGCATGCCGCCAGACAACCGGGCTCGGCGCAGTGCATGCAGCCGTCCTTGCGGATCAGCCATTCGAGGTTTCCGGCGTCGGTTTCATGCTCGGTAAAACGCATCAAGGTCCATGACTCTGCGCTCAAATCCTGCGGGTTGTCGTAGGTGCCGTGGTTGTGGCCGACCTCGTCACGCAACTCGTTCCATTCCGAGCACGCGACCTGACAGGCCTTGCAGCCGATGCATTTGGTGGTGTCGATCAGCTTGGCGACTTCCTCCTGATTGCGCACCGAAGGTGCCGGGGTCGTGGTGGCCGAGCGGGCAATGATGTCTTGGCTGGCCATTTATAGTTTCTCCACGTTGACCAGGAATGACTTGGATTCCGGGGTCTGTGTATTGCCATCGCCGAGGAACGGCACCAGGGTGTTGGTCAGGTAACCGTGACGCGTCAGGCCGGTGAAACCCCAGTGCAGCGGGATGCCGATCTGGTGCACCACCTGATTGTTGACCTGCAACGGCCGAATCCTTCTGGTCACCACCGCCACCGCTTCAATGAACCCGCGTTTACAGCTGACCCGTACCCGATCACCGGCAGCGATGCCCTTCTCTTTGGCCAGCACTTCGCCGATTTCCACGAACTGCTCCGGTTGAGCAATCGCGTTCAATCGGCAGTGTTTGCTCCAGAAGTGGAAGTGCTCGGTCAGTCGATAACTGGTGGCGGCGTACGGGTAATCCTTGGCCACGCCGAGGCTGTCCCACACCGAATCGAAGATCCGCGCCGCCGGGTTGCTGGTGGCTTTCTTGTTGTCCGGGTGCAGCGGGTTGATGCCGATCGGGGTTTCGAACGGCTCGTAGTGCTCAGGGAATGGCCCTTCGTTCATCTTGTCGACGGCGAAGAACCGCGCCACGCCTTCGGGGTTCATGATGAACGGGTTCATCCCGGCCTCCGGCGGCACGTCGGCCTTGTAGTCCGGCACGTCGGTACCGCCCCAGGCCTTGCCGTTCCACCAAACGAGGCGTTTTTTCGGGTCCCACGGTTTGCCCGAAACGTCCGCCGAGGCGCGGTTGTAGAGAATCCGCCGGTTGGCCGGCCAGGCCCACGCCCAGCCTTGGTGCTGATGCATGCCGTAAGGGTCAGAATTGTCGCGCCGGGCCATCTGGTTGCCGGCCTCAGTCCAACTGCCGCAGAAAATCCAGCAACCGGACGCGGTGCTGCCGTCGTCCTTGAGCTGGGCGAACGCCGCCAGTTGTGAATTGCCTTTGATCACTGCGCCCGTGGCGTCGGTGAAATCAGTGGTGGCGTAGCCGTTGACCTCCTTGGCGATTTCTTCCGGCGACGGTTCTTCCGGAGTCTTGTACGGCCAGGACAATTTGAGGATCGGATCGGGATAGGCCCCGCCCTCGGTCTGATAACGCTGGCGCAGGCGCATGAACAGCTCGGTCATGATTCTCACGTCGGTGCGTGCCTCGCCCGGGCCGTCGGCGCCTTTCCAGTGCCATTGCAGCCAGCGGCTGCTGTTGACCAGCGAGCCGTCCTCTTCGGCAAAGCAGGTGGTCGGCAGACGAATGACTTCGGTCTGGATGTCGGCGCTCTTCACGTCGTTGTACGGCCCGACATTCTCCCAGAACTGCGAGGTTTCGGTGGCCAGCGGGTCCATCACCACCAGCCATTTCAGCTTGGCCAGTGCCGCCATCACCCTGTTCTTGTCGGGCAGCGCGGCAATCGGGTTGAAGCCCTGGCACATGTAGCCGTTGACCTTGCCTTGCCCCATCAGGTCGAACACCTTGAGGATGTCGTAGTTGGGGATGTCGAGTTTCGGCAGATAGTCGTAGGCCCATTGGTTTTCGGCGGTCGCGTTAGCGCCGTACCAGGCTTTCATCAGGCTGACGTGGAACTTGCTGTAGTTCTGCCAGTAGGACAACTGCCCCGGCCGCAACGGCAATTGCGTGCGTTTCTTGATGTAGGCGTTGTAGTCCTGTTCGGCATCCATCGGCAACGTCAGGTAACCCGGCAACGAGTTCGACAGCAGACCGAGATCGGTCAGGCCCTGAATGTTCGAGTGCCCGCGCAAGGCGTTGACCCCGCCGCCGGGCATGCCGACGTTGCCTAGCAACAATTGCACCATCGCGGCGCTGCGGATGATCTGCGAGCCGATCGAGTGCTGGGTCCAACCCAGCGCGTAGAGAATCGTCATGGTCTTGCCCGGCGTCGAGCAAGTGGCGATTTCGTCCCAGATTTTCTGCATCGCATCGACCGGCATGCCGCAGATCTGGCTCGCCAGGTCGATGTTATAGCGGCTGTAATGCTGCTTCATCAGCTGATAGACGCAGCGCGGGTCCTGCAGGGTCGGGTCGACCTTGGCAAAACCGTCCTCGCCCAGTTCGTAACCCCAGCTGGATTTGTCGGTGTAGCTGCGTTTGGCCGCGTCGTAACCGGTAAACAGTCCGTCCTCGAAGCCGAACCCGGCTTTGACGATGAACGACACGTCGGTGTAATTGCGCACGTATTCGTGCTGGATCTTGTCCTCGGTCAGCAGGTAATTGATCAGCCCGCCCATGAACGCGATGTCGCTGCCGGTGCGAATCGGCGCGTAGTAATCGGCCACGGACGCGGTCCGGGTAAACCTCGGGTCGACCACGATCAGCCGCGCCGCATTGTGCGCCTTGGCTTCGGTCACCCATTTGAAGCCGCACGGATGCGCTTCAGCGGAGTTGCCGCCCATCACCAGGATCAGATTCGCGTTGGCGATATCGGTCCAGGTGTTGGTCATGGCTCCACGGCCGTACGTCGGGGCAAGACTTGCCACCGTCGGGCCGTGTCAGACACGCGCCTGGTTATCGAACCCCAGCATGCCGAGACTGCGAACCACCTTGTGGGTGATGTAGCCCGCTTCGTTGGACGCTGCCGACGCTGCGAGGAACCCGGTGGTCAGCCAGCGATTCACCGTTTGCCCCTGGGCGTTCTTCTCGACGAAATTGGCGTCGCGGTCGGCCTTCATCAGGTCGGCGACGCGGTCGAGGGCTTCGTCCCAGGTGATCCGGGTCCATTCGCTGCTGCCGGGCTTGCGTACCTGCGGGTACTGCAAGCGGCCGGGGCTGTGAATGAAGTCCAGAAGGCCGGCGCCTTTCGGGCACAGGGTGCCGCGATTGACCGGGTGGTCGGCGTCGCCCTCGATATGGATGATGTTTTGCGCAACGTTCTTCGCGGCATCGCCCTGGCTGTACATGATCAACCCGCAACCGACCGAGCAATACGGGCAGGTGTTGCGGGTTTCATGGGTGTGGGCAAGCTTGAAGTGGCGCACCTGCTCGGCGAAGGCCAGCGTCGGGGCCATGCCCAACGCGCCCAGGCTAGAGCCTGCAAGGCCGATACCGGCGACCTTGAAGAACTGACGACGGCTGAGATCCATCGTGCACTCCTGATCAGGTGGAACCCGGTACTTGAGCCGGGTTTTTCTGGACAATCACGGTTGCGGCAGACGGGCTGCCGATTCCTTAACTCTAGACAACGCCCCGCAGCCCAGTGTGAAAACCGACCGTCGGCCATTCATCGGTCACAAGTTCGCGCCCACAGGGGATGGGGGTTTATCATCGCGGGCACGACCCATCTCCGCCTTCAGAGACCGCGCATGACTTTCGATTTTGATCAGGTATTCGACCGCCACGACACCGGCAGCACCAAGTGGAGCCGTTACGCGGCCGACGTGTTGCCGATGTGGGTCGCTGACATGGATTTCGCGGCCCCTGCGGTGGTCATCGAGGCGCTGCAACAACGCCTTTTGCACCCGTTGGTGGGTTACAGCGTGGCCCAGGACAATCTGCGCGAGGCCATCGTCGCCGACCTGTGGGACAAATTCGCCTGGCGCGTGAAACCCCAGGAACTGGTGTTCCTGCCGGGCGTCGAGTCGGGTTTCAACATGGCGCTCAAGGCGCTGGTGCAGCCGCAGCAGAACGTCGTGGTGCAAACCCCGAACTATCCGCCGCTGCGTCACGCGCCGGGCCATTGGGGACTGAACCGGGTCGAGCTGGAATTCACCGCCCAGGCCGACGGCACCTACTCCACGCCACTCGACGCCTTGCGTGAATCCCTGACCGGTGGCGGCGCCCTGCTCCTGAGCAACCCGCACAACCCGATCGGCAAGGTTTTCGGCCGTGAAGAACTGCAAGCCGTGGCGGACATCTGCGTGGCGCAGGACGCGTGGATCATCTCCGACGAAATCCATGCCGAGTTGTGCTACGACGGTCGCGTGCACATTCCGACCGCGTCCCTGAGCCCGGAAATCGCCCGTCGCACCATCACCCTGATGTCCGCGAGCAAGGCCTACAACATTGCCGGCCTCAAGACCTCGTTCATGATCATTCAGGACAGCACCCTGCGCGAACGGGTCAACCATGCCCGCTGCGGCATGGTCGACAGCGTCAACCCGCTGGGTATGGAAGCCACCCGCGTGGCCTACAGCGAGGCCGGGCCTTGGCTTAAGGAACTGAAACACTACCTGCAAGCCAACCGAGATTATCTGGTCGATGCGGTTCGCCGCCGTCTGCCGGGCGTGACGATCAACGTGCCCCAGGGCACTTATCTGGCGTGGCTCGATTGCTCGGCGCTTGGGCTGGATAATCCGCAGCAGTTCTTCCTCGAACAGGCTCAGGTCGGGCTCAGCCCGGGGCTGGATTTCGGTGATCACAGCCAG
This sequence comes from Pseudomonas sp. HS6, assembly GCF_023375815.1. Lineage (NCBI taxonomy): Bacteria > Pseudomonadati > Pseudomonadota > Gammaproteobacteria > Pseudomonadales > Pseudomonadaceae > Pseudomonas > Pseudomonas sp. HS6. Next base: position 1,265,061 of record NZ_CP067412.1, read on the forward strand.
CAATTCGTGCGCCTGAACTTCGGTTGCCCGCGTTCGCTGCTGGAAGAAGGCATTGCGCGGATGGAACGCAGTCTGGCCGAACGCAAGGCCTGATTCCAAAGCACCGCGCCGGGACCGTTTGCCAGAAAAACTGAACCGGCGCCCCGCACACGTCTCAATACCTTCAAGGCCCCACACGGGTCGCGAGGGTCAGGACGGGCCGGCAGCCATGACATTTATCATCTGGGTAACGGTCCTCGGTGCTGTTCTGCTGATCCTCGCGCTGACCTCGTCGTACCTGCGCTGGATGCCGGTGACCACCTCGGCGGTGTGTCTGCTGCTTGGCATCGGGATCGGACCTGTGGGACTCGATCTGCTGAAGTTGCCACTGGAACATGCTTCGTCCTGGATGGAGCACCTGACCGAAGTCGCGGTGCTGTTTTCGCTGTTCGTCTGCGGTTTGAAGCTGCGCTTGCCGTTACGCGACAAGCGTTGGCGAATCGCCTTTGGCCTGGCGGGGCCTGTGATGGTGCTGACGATCATCGGTGTCAGCCTGTTGCTGCACTTCGGGCTGAAAATGTCGTGGGGACCATCGCTGCTGATCGGCGCGATTCTGGCGCCCACCGACCCGGTGCTGGCCGCTCTGGTGCAAGTCAACGATGCGCGGGACGTCGACGGTGTGCGCTTCGGGCTGTCCGGCGAGGCCGGGCTCAATGACGGCGTGGCCTTTCCCTTTGTGATCCTCGGACTGTTGTTGCTGAAGGGTGATGGCCTGGCCGCCGAATGGAGTGACTGGGTATTGCGCGGCCTGCTCTGGGCAGTTCCCGCGGGTTTGCTCGTCGGCTACTGGATGGGTCGCGGCATCGGTCGGGCCACGCTGGCCCTGCAGATCCGCCATGAAGACAGCACCGTGAGCCCCAACGACTATCTGGCGCTGGCCCTGATTGCGCTCGCTTATGTGGTGGCCGATTTTATCGGTGGCTATGGCTTTCTGTCGGTGTTTGCCGCCGGACTGGGCCTGCGACAGGAGGAAGTGAAGTCCACCGGCGCCCATCAACCGCCCGCCGAGCATCTGGTGCAACCAGTGGTCGGTCACCAGAATGTCGAACCGCAACACGCCGTACATGGCGATACCGAACGGCTGGAAGACAGTCAGGTGGCCGCCGGCATCATGATGGGCGACATGCTCGCCTTCGGCAGCCTGGTGGAGCGGGCCATGGAAGTGTTTCTGGTGACTCTGCTCGGCGTGGTGCTGGTCACTCACTGGGACTGGCGGGCGCTGTGGGTCGGCGGCGTGCTGTTCTGCATCATCCGCCCGGCCTGTGTGGCGCTGATGCCGTGGGGATCATTACTGGTGTGGCGTCAGCGGATGTTGATCGGTTGGTTCGGCATTCGTGGCATCGGCAGTCTGTTCTACCTGTTCTACGCCCTCAATCACGGGCTGGGCGACACAGTGGCCGCGCAGAGTACCGATCTCACCCTTTCGGTCGTGGCCCTGAGCATTTTGCTGCACGGCATCAGCACCCAACCGCTCCTGGCTCGTTACGAGCAACTGAAAAAGCAGAAAAGCTGATGTTTTTCTCAGCCTCCCGGGTTGGTGACCTGGATGAAAACCGCATAGCTGCCGAGCAACACCCAGAACGTGGCAAAAATCCACGGCGTGCGCAGGGAAAACAGCAGGGATTTGCAGTAACCCTTGTGACTGGACTCCATTTCACTGAACAACGGTGATTCATCATAGGCCAGCCCCATCAAGGGCTCGCTGCTCAACAGTTCGCTCTGCTTGAAGTGCCAATGATCGATGATGTCGTAGGCCGCGCGGATGCCCGGCCAGGCGTTGAGCGAGCTGAGCAGCCCCAGCAACGCCAGAAAGGGCGGCACCACCAACGTAAACAGCTTGCCCCACTCCGGATTCAGGTTGGCCATGCAGGAGGCGAAGGCAATCACCAGAAACGATTGCGCCGCCAGATAGGCGTCGGTTCGATTGGCGAGAATGCTGGTTTCGTACTGGATTTCCCGCCGGTAGAAGTCCAGGCGTTCCTTGGGTGAACCGAACATTTTGGCATTGTGTTCGGTCAGGGTCTCTTCGGCGGTCGGTTGGGTCAATATGCGCGGCACGGGATGGACGCTCCGAAAGGCAAAGCGTTTGGAGGCGGCTGGCCTCGCACAAGTTCAGCCGGATCCCGCTCCGGCTCACTTCATCGACTGAGCGATGATCTCCACCAGATGCGTCTGATTGAACGGTTTCGACAGTCGCGGCAATCCGGCTGCAAACCCCTCGATGCGCTCGGCGTAGCCGGTGGCGAGGATGATCGGCAGCTCCGGTTTGAGCAGACGCACCGCGTGAGCCAACTGGGCGCCGCTCATCTGTGGCATAGCCATGTCGGTAATCATCAGGTCGATAACTTCACCTTGGTCGAACAGTTCCAGAGCCTGAGCACCGGAGGTCGCACTGATAACCCGGTGTCCCAGATCCTCCAGCAGGAGGCTGGTGCTGGTCAGCACCAGGCTGTCATCGTCCACCACCAGAACACTGATCCGCGGCACTGACGCCGTGGACGGCCGCGGACTCGAGGGCTTGGCAGCCACACCCGCGACGGCGACTGGCAACCAGAGCTCAGCGCAAGTCCCCTGCCCCTTTACGCTTTTAAGAATGAGACGCCCGCCCAGTTGCTCGATGAAGCCGTGCACCATCGACAACCCAAGTCCCGTCCCCTTGCCCAGACCTTTGGTGGTGAAGAACGGATCGGTCGCCGAGGCCAGCGTTTCATCGTCCATGCCTTCGCCGCTATCGGACACGCTCAGGCAGACATAACGCCCTGCCGTCAGACTCGACTGGCTCTGTTCCAGAACCACTTGCGGCTCTGCACTGATGACCACGGTGCCGCCCCCGGGCATCGCATCCCGGGCGTTGGTGGCAAGGTTGAGCACCGCCAGTTCCAGCTGGTTGGTATCGGCCAGCACCGCTTCAAGATCGTCGGGAAACTGCGTTTCGATGCGAATCCCCGGCCCCAGTGAACTGCGCAACAGGCCGGTAATGCCTTGCACCAGTTTCGGAATGTCCACGGCTTCGGTCTTGAGTTCCTGGCGCCGGGCGAAGGCCAGCATGCGCTGGGTCAGTGACACGCCGCGCAGCGCGCCTTGAGTGGCGTTTTCCAGCAGACGGCTGACTTTCGGGTCGTCGCCGACACGTTTGCGTACGATCTCCAGGTTACCGAGGATCACCGTCAGCAGATTGTTGAAGTCATGGGCGATACCGCCGCTGAGTTGGCCGATGGCCTGCATTTTCTGCGCCTGGAACAGCGCCTCGCGGGTTTGCTCCAGTGCCAGTTGCGCCTGGTGGGCTTCGGTCACGTCCCGGGTGATCTTGGCAAAGCCGAGCAGCGTGCCGGTTTCGCCGCGAATCGCATCGACCACCACGTGCGCCAGAAACCGCGTGCCGTCTTTGCGCAGGCGCCAGCTCTTGTTCTCAAAACGCCCTTCGCGCACAGCTGTTTCCAGCGCGCGTTGCGGCTCGCCTTTCTCACGGTCTTCCGGGGTGTAGAACATCGAGAAGTGCTTGCCGATGACTTCGTCCGGCGCATAACCCTTGATCCGCTGCGCGCCGGGGTTCCAGTTGGTCACGCGGCCCTCCGGGCTGAGCATGTAGATCGCGTAATCGGTGACGCCCTGCACCAGCAGGCGGAACTGCTGTTCGCTTTGCTTGAGGGTTTCCTCGGCCATCTTGCGGTCGGTCAGGTCGCGGGTGATCTTGGCAAACCCGAGCAATTGCCCGCTCGGGCTGAAAATCGGGTCGATCACCACGTGGCACCAGAAGTGCGTGCCGTCCTTGCGCACCCGCCAGCCTTCACCTTCGAACCGGCCTTCGCGGATCGCGGTATCCAGTGCCCGTTGCGGCATGCCGACAGCGCGATCTTCATCGGTGTAGAACCGCGAAAAGTGCTCGCCGAGAATCTCGGCTTCTTCATAACCCTTGAAGCGTTTGGCGCCGGAGTTCCAGCTGGTGATGATGCCGCCGGGGTCGATCATGTAGATCGCGTAATCGACCACCGCATCGATCAGCAGACGAAAGCGCATTTCTTCGATCGCAGCGGACTTCTTGTTCTCGCTCATCAGGCTTGGCTCAAAGCAGATTTTCAATAACAGGAGTATGCGTCAAACCGGCGGATTGAAAAGCTGCATCTGCATGATCGAGCTGCCACCAGCGTGGCAACAACTGTTTGATCCGGCTCTCGGCGAAGCGGTCGTCGATCAGCATGACCACGCCGCGATCCTGCTGGGTGCGGATCACCCGCCCGGCGGCCTGCACTACTTTCTGCACGCCGGGGAACAGATAGGTGTAGTCGTAGCCGGCACCGAAGATCGCCGCCATGCGCCGTTTCATCTGTTCGTTGACCGGGTTGAGCTGCGCCAGCCCCAGCGTGGCGACGAAGGCACCGATCAGCCGGGCGCCGGGCAAGTCGATGCCCTCGCCAAACGCGCCGCCGAGCACCGCAAATCCGATGCCCTGGCTGTGGGCCGTGAACTGATCGAGAAACGCCTGCCGCTGCCCTTCGGCCATGCCCCGCGATTGCTGCCAGCGCGTGATCTGCGGATGTCGCTCGGCGAGCAATTGCGCGACCTGTTGCAGGTAATCGAAGCTGCTGAAGAACGCCAGATAGTTGCCCGGGCGCTCGCCAAACTGGCGGGCGATCAGTTCGACAATCGGTTCCAGCGACGCCTGACGATGGGTGAAGCGGGTGGAAATCTGACTGATGATCCGCACCTGCAATTGTTCGGCGCTGAACGGCGATTCAACGTCGATCCACACCGTATCAGCCGGAGTGCCAAGCAAGTCGGCGTAATAATGGCGCGGGCTGAGCGTCGCGGAGAACAGCACGGTGCTGCGGGCCGCTTTCAGTCGCGGGCCGAGCAGCGCGGCCGGCACCACGTTGCGCAGGCACAGTTGCGACAACGGGCGTTTGCGGTCGAGGTCACGCTTGCTGATGTCGAACAGGTAATGCGCGTCGAACAACTCCGCGACCCGACCAAATTGCAGCATCTCGAAATAGACATTCTGCAAACTACTGTCGAGCCCCTGCGGATGGTCATTGAGGTAGTCGCCAATGCTCGCGGTGCACGACGTGATCGCTTGCAGCAGTTTTTCCGGCGCCTTGTCGTAGGCCTGATACGGCGCCAGTTGCGCGTTGTGCAGGGCGTTCCATTCACGGTTGACCCGCTGCAAGGGCTTTTTCAAGGCCTCGGGCGCGGTTTTGCGCACGCCATTGAAGATCGCCTGATCGAGTGTGGCGCTGTACATCTGCCGCCCGCGCTCGACCAGGTTGTGAGCCTCGTCCACCAGCACCGCGACCTTCCATTGATTGAGCTGGGCCAGGCCGAACAGCAGCGCGCTGAAATCGAAGTAATAGTTGTAGTCCGCCACCACCACATCGGCCCAGCGCGCCATTTCCTGGCTCAGGTAATAGGGGCACACCGAGTGTTGCGCGGCGACATCGCGGAGCGCTGCCTGATCCATCAATTGCAATCGGCTGGCGGCTTCTCGTGCGGCCGGCAGTCGATCGTAAAAGCCCTGGGCCAACGGGCAGGACTCGCCATGACAGGCCTTGTCGGGATGCTCGCAAGCCTTGTCCCGGGCGACCATTTCCAGCACCCGCAGTGGCAGGGTTGCGCTGCGATCGAACAACACTTGCGCGGCGTCCAGCGCCAGTTTGCGTCCCGGGGTCTTGGCGGTGAGGAAGTACACCTTGTCCAGTTGCTGCGGGGCCAGCGCCTTGAGCATCGGGAACAGCGTGCCAAGGGTCTTGCCGATGCCGGTGGGCGCCTGAGCCATCAGGCAGCGGCCGGTGCTGACGGCTTTGAACACCGACTCGGCGAGATGACGCTGGCCGGGGCGGAAATCGGCGTGGGGAAAGCTCAGTTGCTGTGCCGCGTGATTGCGCGCCTCACGGTGGGCCATTTCCTGCTCGGCCCATGCCAGGAACAAGCCGCACTGTTGTTCGAAGAATTCGCGCAAGGTTTCGGCGCTGAAGGCTTCGACCAGACAGGTTTCCTTCTCGCTGACGATATCGAAGTACACCAGCGCCAGATTGATTTGCTCAAGCTGCAATCGGCAGCACATCAGCCAGCCGTAGATCTTCGCCTGCGCCCAGTGCAGCGCGCGGTGGTTGGCCGGTTGCTTGCTCAGGTCGCCACGATAGGTTTTGACTTCCTCCAGGCAATTCTGCGTCGGATCGTAGCCGTCCGCCCTGCCCTTGACCTTCAACGTGCGGAATTCACCTTCCAGCGCGACTTCGCTCTGATAGTCGTCATTGCGACGCGAGGCAACGGTGCGGTGACCGGCAATGCCTTCCAGCGCAGTCGGTGACGGCGTGAAGCGCAGGTCGAGGTCGCCGCACTTCGCGGTGAATTCGCACAGCGCCCGCACCGCAATGCTGTAGCTCAAGCGCCCTGCTCCGCCCATTGCACGTAACACACGGCCACTGGCATTTGATGCGTATGGCAGAACTCCAGCCAGCGCAATTGATTGTCTTGCAAGCGGTCGCCGGGGCCTTTGACTTCGATCATCCGGTAGGTTTTGTGCTGCGGCCAGAACTGGATCAGGTCAGGCATGCCGGCGCGGTTGGCCTTGATGTCCAGCAACAGGCGATTGAACCAGTGCTTGAGGTGTTCGGCCGGCAGGCAAGTCAGCGCTTGCTCCAACAGCTCTTCATTGATTGCGCCCCAGAACACAAAGGGCGACTGAATCCCCCACTTGTCGGTAAATCGGCTGCGGATGGTGTCGGCATAACGACCGTCGTCCAGTTCCACCATGCAGGCCGCGAACAACTCGGCCCGACGCGCCTGGAAATCTTCATGGAGCAAATCCGCCGGCCCACGCTGGAACGGATTGAAAAACGCGCCCGGCAACGGCGCAAAAACCGCCGGCCAGCACAGCAGGCCGAACAGCGAGTTGATCAGGCTGTTCTCGACGTAATGCACCGGGCCTGTGTCTTCATGAAGATGCGCCTGCACGTGATATTCCACCGACAACGCCGGATCGACCCGTGGCAGGTGCAGATCCAGGCGTTCCACCGGTCTTGGTGCAACACGTTTAAGCGGAGGCCCGCCGAGTTTGCGCCGAAGGCGCGGAAGCGCCCGTTGTAGGCCTTGCTGTTCGGCGGCGCTTTCCGGCGCCTGTTCGGCCAGCGTGCCCAGTTCCAGCGCCAGGGCATACTCACCACAGCGCTCCAGCACACGAATCATCCGCAACCGCGCCCCGGGATAGGCGCAGTCACGATAAAAACTCAGGGCCAGGGCAAATTCCGCGATGCGTTCGCAGTGCTGGCCGATCTGGAACAGCAGCTTGCCGAGCCGACGTTGCAGCCACGGGTTGTCGAACTGCAAAGCGCTCAGCTCTTCGGCAATCGGCTCCAGCGCCTCGCCCGCTTCGAAACGCTGCTGACAGTCGTGCAGGAACAGGCAGGCATCCACGTCGGCACGGCTGCGCAGGACCCGGGAATCGGCGCTGAATTCGACTTTTTCGTAGGTGAATATCCCGAGATCGGCGAGGACGAATTCCGACCAGTCCTGATACAGGTTGCCGAAGAACATCAGGCGAAACCGGTCGCACAGGTCCATCAGCGTCAGGCTGAACAGTCGATCTGCAATCGCCGGGCACCAGTCCTGCCAGTGGCGTGATTCGGGAAACTGTTCATGCAGGACCGGCAGCCAGTCGACTTTCCGTCCCTTGGGTTCGTCAATGGCCGGGCCGAATGCTTGCAGGACTTCGGCTTTCAGCAACAGATCGAACAACTCCGGCATCGATAGCAGCGCCTGCTCATCCAGCCAGCCGTGATCGAGCAACGGCTGCGCGGCCAGAGCGATGTCGCCGATCTCCGAATAATTGAGCTTGCCCGCTCGAAAATGCACACCCTTGCGCATCACCATCCGCACCAGCAAACCCTGGGACCCACGAGGCAGTGCGTTGAAGTCGCGGATGAAGGCGTGTTCCGTCTCGTTCATCACGTCGGCATAACGAAGCTCAAGCCAGTCAAGCACTTGGCGGAAGTTGTTGAGGTAATAGAACGGATCGTCGAGGGGGCTGGAAGTCACGGTGATAGAGGGCCATGGCGAACAAGTACTGGTTATGCGTACAGATACCAGTTCAGCCCCTCCGGGTGCAAACGGAAAAGGATCAGTGGCATCCGTGATTGAGGTTTTTTCGCCAGTCCATCGAACTTTTACGGGCTATTCGGCACCAACCGCGTTAGAAGACCGGGATCGGTCAAATTGAATGAGGAACGCTGCTTATGAATTTCAAGACATTGGGCATGCCGTTGGCGGCTGTGGCGTTGTTGGCATTGGCTGGCTGCTCGACGCCGACAGTTGTTACGTTGCAGAACGGCACGCAGTACTTGACCAAGGACATGCCAAAGACCAAGTCCGAAGATGGTTTTTATGAGTTCCGGGACATTTCCGGCGCGAAGATCCGCGTTAAGTCCGACGAAGTGGCTACGGTGCGCAAGGAAGATTGATTCGATAGCGGAGCTGCCTGTGTGGCAGCTCCATGTACACAGTGGTTATTGCGGAAGGGTCATGCCCGGAATGCTGTTGTCGCAACTGAAGTAATGTTCACCTCGACGAGCCAGTTCCGCTTGCAATCGCTGGCAACGTTCCCGTTCCTGTTGGGCCATGCGGTCGATGCTGAGGTTGCCGGTAGTTTCCGGCTGTTTACCGTCACCCAGACGTATTGTCACGAACGGTTGTTCCGGCTGGATCTGAAAGCGGCTTTTTTCTTCGACCGGCTCGGTGGTGTCGGTGGGTGCCGGTTTCGGCAATTCATCGGTACTGACGCCGTAGCGGCTCAGAATCGAGCTGTGAGGCAAGTCGGCCCAGGTATTGGCCGAAAGCAGCGCCAACCCGACGATACCGATATACCCCTTGAAACCTTTCACGTTTGAATCTCCTGTACTCAATGGCGGCTTGCCTATACATGACGACTGCACAGTCATTGGCTTTAGTCCGCATTTCCTGTTTGTGCAGGGGTTTGAGTCAGGTAGTGGCCAGTGAGTCACTTTTGATGTGGAGAGGGAACGAATTCCCCCTCCACCGTCACCCTCAGGCGATCACGATGCCATCGGCACTGAGACTGCTCAGCGAAACCCCGACCAGCGTCACCGAATCACCGCCAAATTTCAGCACCGTGTCCTGCCCGACCGAGGTGGCATGGGCGCGGAAGTCATCGCCCGGCAACACGCCCTGCACGCCGAGAAACACCAGTTTGTCGTTGCCGGTGAATCCCAGCACCCGGTCCTGACCGAACGCGCCGTTGAACAGGAACGTATCCGCCCCGCCGCCCGACTCCATCAGGTCATTGCCGGCGCCGCCGACGAATACGTCGTTGCCCACGCCACCGATCAGGTGATCGTTGCCGTCCAGGCCGAACAGCCAGTCACCGCTGGCGTGCGCCTTGAGGGTGTCGACGCCGCTGGTGCCTTTCACGCTCGATTCGTACTGGGTGACGTTATTGCCGACCTTCAGGCCAGCCGCTGTGACACTGTGGGTCACGTCATCCTTGAACAGGCCCCAGAGGAAGCCCGGCTCTTTGGTGACGATGCTGCCGATGTCGCGGGTGATGCTGATCCCGCCATTGGCATCGCGGACATACAGGTTGCCGGCGCCGTCGTTGGCGAAGTCGAACTTGTTCACTGACTGCTGCAAGTCCAGTGTGTTGTTGCCGGCGCCGCCGAGAATGACGTTGTAGCCGCCGCTGTCACGGAACGTGTCGTTGCCGGCGCGTCCTTCGAGGTAATCATTGCCGCTGCCGCCCTGGATCAGGTCGTTGGCGTCGCTGCCGATGATGAAGGTGCTGCCCTTGTGGGTTTCGGCGTTGCGGTTGAGGTCCTGCACCCAGGTGTTGGCCCGCGCCGGGTCCGACAGGTTGGCGACGATGATCGTCGAGTCACGGCTGGTGAGGTCGTAGAACTTCGACTCGATCACGCGGTTCATGCCGTCGCCGTAAGCGGTCGGCAGGTGCGAGATCCAGGTCGGGACGTTGACGATCGAGAACGGCAGCACGTTCCACACGTTGGAGGCGTAGTGGTCGTTGAAGCTAACGATGTTGTCGGTCGCCGACACTTTCGACGCGTCGTGTACGCCGACCGAGGCGGCGGTAAAGGTCGAACCGTCGAGCGCGCGGAAGACCGGATCGTTTTCATAGCCGACGTTGATCACTTTGTCGGTGCTGCTCTGGGTCGGCGAGGCGTAGGCTATGTAGTTGGAGTCCTGGAAGAACCCGCCCCACTTGCTGCTGCTCAGGTCCGCCATGCTGTTGACCGCCAACCCGCCGAGGCTGTGGCCGCTGACCAGCACGTCCTTACCGGTGAGGCCGTTGGCCTTGGCGAAGGCCACCACATCGTTCATCAGGTTGCCGAAGGCTTCACCGACGTAGTTCTTAGCGTAATCCTTGGGGCCGAACGCGGCGAGCAGGTCATTGATGGCGTCGGCGATGGAGTCGCCGATCAGAATTTCCCTCGGGCCACTGGTGCCGCGAAAGGCGATGCCGATTTCCGTGAGATGGCCCTGGGCGTCGTACTTGCCGAGGACTTCCACTTGTGCGCTGGTGTAGCCTGCCTTTTCGCCGAAAAAGGTTCCACGAACGTCAGTCTTGCCTTCATAGCCCAGTTGCGAGGCGGTGATGGGCGTCCACCCGGCCTTTTTCACGGCATCGAGGGCGAGTTTTTCCGAATCGGGGTTCCACGGGACTCCGGGAATCACACCTTGCGAATCCGTGCCGCCGATCAGCGCTGCGACCAGCGTGGCCGGCAGGCCAAGGCCGAAGCCGTTGTGCTGATACCCGACAGCGAAACCGTTGTCGAGGTTGTGATAGGAGTACAGCGTGATGGCCATGGCATCGCTGAACAAGGCCTTGGAATCCGCTGAGCTGAAGTTTTTGTAGTCGTACACACCCATTGCTGTTGCCTCTCTCTTTGTTGGAATTATTCAGAGATAGCTCACAACCAGAGCGCCCCTCCCGAGGCGTTCCGGAGCATTTCAGTTACAACATTTGTGTCATGCAACCCAATGGGAACCACCGCAAGCCGCGGTGGTTCCCACATGGAATCAGGCGAACACGAAGCTCGAGTCGGACAGATTAGCCACACCCACCCCGACCAGGGTCACGGCATACTCGCCAATCTTCAGCACGGTGTCGGCGCCGGACTGCGAAGCGTGTTGCTTGTAGTCGTAGCCTTGCCCTGCGCCCTGAACGCCCATGAACACCAGTTTGTCGCTGCCCTGGTAGCCATTGATCGCATCGAAGCCGAACGCACCGCTGAACAGGAAAGTGTTGTTGCCACCTACCGCATTCATCACGTCGTTGCCGGCGCCGCCGACGAAGGTCACGTGGGCCTTGTCGCTGAACAAGTGATCGTCGCCGCCCAGGCCGAACAGCCAGTCGCCGTCAGCGGTGGCTTTGAGCGTCTCGCCGAGTGCGCCGCCATTGAGCGAATGGTTGTACTGGGTCAGCTCGCTGCCATTGGCCAGGCCTTTGCCGGTGACGGTCCAGGTGATTTCCTTGCTGCTCCACCACGACCCCGACTCCTTGCTCACCAGCGCGCCGATGTCGCGAGTCATGCTGATACCGCCGTAGGCGTCGCGCACGTATAGCGTGCCGTCACCGTCGTTGGCAAAGCTGAAGTTCTGTAACGGCTTCTGCAGATCGAAGGTGTTGTGGCCCTGGCCACCGAGCAGGATGTTGAAGCCTCCGTCATCGCGGAACAGATCATCACCGGCGCGGCCTTCGAGGAAGTCGTTGCCCGCCCCGCCCTTGAGCCAGTCGTTGCTGTCGGTGCCGATGATGAAGGTGGTGCCGGTGTGTGGTTCGCCGCTGCGGCCCAGATCTTCGACCCAGGTCTTGCCCCGGGATGAGGCTTCCAGGTTGGACACGATGATGGTCGAATCCTGGCTGGTGAGGTTGTAGAACTTCGAGTCGATCACCCGGTTCAGGCCATCGGCATAACCCAGCGAGCTGTGGGCCGACCAGTTCAGCGGATTGACGATACTGAACGGCACCAGGTTCTGCGCGGTGGACGCGTAGTTTTCGTTGAAGTTGACGATGTTGTCGGTGGTCGAATCGTGCGGCTTGTCGTGTTTGCCCATCGACGCCGTGCTGAACGTGGTGCCGTCGAGCACGCGGAACACCGGATCGTTCTCAAAGCCGATGTTCAGCACGTTGGTGCCGGTGCTGCTCTGGGTCGGCGAGGCGAACGAAATGTAGTTGGCGTCCTTGAAAAACCCGCCCCAGTCGCTCGCGCTCAACTCCGCCACGCTGTTGACCCCGAGACCGCCAAGGCTGTGACCGCTGATCAGCACGTCCTTGGCAGCGATGCCATGGACCGAGGCAAACGCGGCGACGGATTTGAGCAGGTTGTCGAAGGCGTTCTTCGCATAGTTCTTGGCGTAATCTACCGGCCCGATCGCTGCCAGCAGGTTGTTTTTCATGTCTCCGAAGGTGTCGCTGTAACCCAGCCCCCCGGTGCCGCGAAAGGCTACGCCGATACCGATCAGCTTGCCCGCCGCATCGTATTTGCCGAGCACTTCCGCCTCGGCGCTGGTGAAGCCGTCCTTCTCGCCGAAGAACGTGCCTTTCGCGTCGGTCTTTCCTTGATAACCCAGTGCCTTGGCGCCAAGCGGCGCCCAACCGGTGCCGGGCAAAGGCTGCCCGGTCGGCGTGTAGGAATACAGCGTCAGCGCGATGGCATCGCTGTACAACGCTTTGCCGTCGGCTTTTTTGTAATCGAACAATCCCATGTTGTGCTCTCTCTTCCTTTCAAAAGCGGCAGTCCTCTGCAGAACTGCCGCTACACCTTAGAACTGCCAGTCCAGCGTCAGGCCCACACCGTGGTCCTTCTCGTTGGAGCCGATCAGTCCGTTGTAGTCCAGGTTCACCCGGACATCGCGATTCAGCGCCAGCCCGGCGCGTACGCCGACCACCGCTGCATCTCGATCCATCGACACACTTTGCACGGTGAACGCGCTGTTGCCATTGACGAAGGCCAAGTGGCTGTCGGAATCCACGCTGCTCAGGTTGTGCTGCCAGCCCAGTGTCGCGCCCAGTTCAAGCTGATGTTTGTCCGACAGGGCAAACGTGCGCTTGGCGCGAACGCCGAGGGTCGACAGCACAGCATCGCGGTTGTCTTCACCGCCCTTCAGTGCGGCGGCATCACCCTTCTCGGTGAAGCTGTCACTGTTGAGGTGCACATAGGCCAGGTTGGCGAACGGCTCCAGGTTCATTGGTTGCAGGCCCAGGTCATATGCCGCTTCCGTGAACAGTTGCCCGGTAGTCGCATCGCGTTTGGTCTTCTGCTTGCCGCTGACGCCGGCAAATTGCAGATCACGTTTGACGTCTATGCGATGCCAGCTGTAAGCCGCACCGGCGGTCAGGCGCAGCGCATCGATCTGATGCCCCAGGTACGCACCCAAGTGATAACTATCGGCCGATGCCGACGAATGTGTACCTTTGCCCATGCTCAGCGAGCTGTCGCTATAACCAGTAACGAAACCCAGACGGGTATCTTCAGCGATCAAACCGTCGACACCGGCCAGCAAACCGCTGATGGAGCTGTTGGAGTCGGCATTTTTATAGCCGCCATCACTCTTGCCCCAGGCACCCAGCACTTTGAGCCAGGCGTTGCTGCGGTCATCGGTCGGTGCACCGGCGTCGAACAGATCGCGCTCGCGCAGGCGTTCACCCACGGCATCGCGCAGGTAATGGCTGTCGTTGATCAGCATCGTGCCGATGGCCGGGTGAATCTCGCCGGACAGTTGCTGGAAAGCGTCCTGAGCGACAGCGGCAGTCGGCGACAGCAGCAGGGTTTCGAACAACGCATTGCCCGCGCCCAGACGTTCGGCGGCCGCACCGACAGCACGCTGGTTCGGGGTCAGGCCGACACTGGCGAACGACGCGCCGTTACGCCCGACGTCCAGTTGCACACCGCTCGCCGAGTAAGCCAGGGTGCCGCCGAGGAACGCGTAGTCGGGCAACACTTGTCCGAACTGCCCTTCAATGCCGCCTGCTGCCTGCAAGATGTTGAACTGTGTGCCAAGCAGGCTTTTCACTTCACCCGTGGTCAAGAGCGTCGGGCTGTTTTCCAGCGACATGGTTACCGTCGCCCCTTCGATCACCGCTTTGCCACCGGCGATGATGCGGTCGCTGCTGGTCGGGGACACTTCCACCGCATAGGTCGAACCCGGCACGAAGGTCACGTCACCGGCCACGTTCAAGGTGCCGATGGAGTTGCCCGGCGCGACAATACCGCCGCTGTTCGCGGTCAGCGCCGCAATGCGTCCGTTACCGCCAAGGATGCCGCCGTCGTTGACCGTGACCGCCGATTGCAGCGAGCCATTGATCGCCAGTCGCCCCTGATTCACCAAGGTCGGGCCGGTGTAGGTATTGGCGCCGGTCATCACCAGGGTGCCTATACCTTGCTTGGTCAAGCCACCGTGACCGGAAATGTCGTTGCGCCAGGTGTCGAGCCCGCAGGTGATGTCAGTGCACACACGCTGGGTGGGCTTGCCGGCGTCGATGATCGCGCCGATGCCTGGCAGGTCCGCCACAAACTGGCCGGAGCCATAGGCGCCCTGGATGCGGAACTCTTCGGGAATGTCCTGCTCGGTGACGAACATCGCCGGGCCGTCGATACCCTTGCGCAGGTTGATCATGCCCCAGCCGTACAGGGCGTCGATGCCCGGTGCGCCGAGGTCGGTGGCGGTGGTGCGCAACACGCTGGCGACCTGATCACCAGACATGTACGGGAAGCGCTCCATCAACACCGCCATGGAACCGGCCACATGCGGCGCGGCCATCGAGGTGCCGTTGTAGTTTTTGTAGCCCGTGGTCAGGTTGTCGGCATTGGTGCCGCTGATGATCGAGCTATAGATCTGCGTGCCCGGTGCCGAGACGCAGAAACTCGCGGTGTAGCCGCAGCGCGAAGAGAACGTGCTCATGATGTACGGATTGCTACTGGCCTGATCCGGGTTTCGTTGCAGCGCGGCGACGGTGATCCAGTTCGGCGCGATGTCCGGCACGAAGTAACCGAGGCCGGCGATGGCGTCCGGGTTGTTCAGGTTGTAGTCGTTGCCTGCGGCGAAAATCGTCACGATTCCGCTACGCGCGGCGGCGATAGCGCCGTCGTAGGCGCCGCCGGGTTTGGTGCCGAGCAGTGTGCGGATCTCGTTGAACTGCACCTGTGCGTCGTTGACGGTGAAATGCGGGTACGCCGGGTTACGGCCGCCGAGGTCGAAACGGTCGGTGATGCCGATGCCCCAGCTGTTGTTGATGATCCGCGCGCCACTGGCGATCAGCGCATCCCAGCCGGCCTTGTACACCGCGCCATCGTTGCCGCGCACAATGCCGTCTTCCGGGCCCGGGTCGCCGTTGTCGGCGCTGATGATCTGCGCACCGAACGCCACACCGTGCATCGGGCCGCCGTCACGGCTGCCGGCGGCGATACCGCCAACGTGTGTGCCGTGGGCGCCAAGCTTGCCGTCGGAACCGACCGAGGGCGAACCGTCATAACGGAACGCGTCCCCGGCTTTGACCGGGATGTACGGGTCGGTGTATTCGCGAATGCCGCTGGTGACCAGGGTCACGACTTTGTTCGTGCCGGAAAACTCCGGGTGAGCGGCGTACACCGGCTGGTCGAAGATGCCCAGTTTCACGTTTTTGCCGGTGTAACCGGCGGCATAGGCGTAGTCCGCGCCGATGGCACCCAGGCCCCAATCCGCCTTGAACTCGGCGCTGCGCCAACTGGCGGCATCCCCTGCCCGGCCGTTTTCCACGTAGGGCGCAGCGTGTGCGCTACCCCAGGTGGCCAAGGCGCAAAGCAAGGCGCGATTGAGAGTTTTCAGGCGAAAGCAGCCACCCGATTGCGCGGGGGTGTTGTTATTTTTCATCCAGCGACCTTCCTTAGTGATGTTGCACAAAATCCGTGTATTCAGAACTTGATCATTCCCACGCTCCCGCGTGGGAACGCTCAGTCAGAACCGCCAGTTCAGGCTCAGGCCAACGCCGTGACTCTTCTCACGGTTGGCCAGTTGTCCGTTGTAATCAAGGTTCACCCGTACGTCGCGGCTCAGCGCGAGGCTGGCCTGCACGCCGACCAGCGCGGCGTCGCGCACCAGTGGCGAACTTTCGACGCTGTACGGCGCACTGCCGTTGGCGAAGCGCAAATGCTGTTCCGACTCGATGTCGGTGAGGCTGTGCTGCCAGCCGAGATGGCCGCTGACATCAAGTTTTTGCGTGCCCGACAGGTTGAGCGTCTTGATCGCCCTGACGCCGAGGGTGCTGAGCACCGCGTCACGCTGGTCGCCACTGCTTTTCAACGCTGCGGCGTCGCCCTTCTCGGTGAAACCTTCGCTGTCCACATGCACGTAGGCCAAGTTGGCGAACGGCTCCAGGGCCACTGGTTGCAGATTCAGTCGATAAGCCGCTTCACCGAACACCTGAGTGGTGGCGGCATCGACCTTGGCTTTCTGTTTGGCGCTGACGTCGCCGTATTGCAGATCACGTTTGACGTCGGCGCGATGCCAGCTGTAGGCCGCGCCGGTGCTCAGGCGCCAGTCGTCGATGTTGTGCCCTGCGTAGGCGCCGAGATGGTAGCTGTCGACCTTGGCCGAGGAATGCGTGCCGGAACCCATGCTCATCGAACTGTCGCTGTAACCGGTGACCAGACCGATGCGGGTCTGCTCGTCCAGCGCGCCGTCGACACCTGCCAGCAGGCCGCCAATCGATGTGCTGTAACCAGCGGTGTCGTGTCGCGAATCGGTGGTACCCCAGGCGCCGAGGGCCTTGATCCAGCCGTTGCTTTGCGCGGTGTTCGCATCGTGCAGGCGTTCGCCGATGGCGTCGCGCAACTGGCGGCTATCGTTGATCAGCACTGAACCGAGGGCCGGGTAGATTTCCCCGCTCAGTTGCTGGAAGGCTTGCTGCGCATCGCTGGCAGTGGCCGACAGCAACAGGCTTTCATACACCGAGTTACCGGCACCCAGGCCTTCGACGGCGCCGGCCACGGCCCGCTGGTTCGGCGTCTGGCCGACGCTGGCAAAGGACGTTGCGTTGCGTTCGACATTCAGCGTGATGCCGTTGCCGCTGTACGCGAGACTGCCGCCGATGAACAGGTAATCCGGCACCACGGCGCCGAACTGCCCCTGGATGCCACCGGCCGCTTGCAGAATGTTGTACTGATGACCGAGCAGGCTTTTCGCTTCAGCGGTGCTGAGCAAGGTCGGGCTGTTTTCCAGTGACAGGCTGACGGTGGCACCGCTGATGGACGCCGTACCGCCGGCGACGATGCGGTCACTGGCGGTCGGTGACAGCTCCACCGCGTAGGTCGAGCCCGGCGCGAAGGTCACATTACCGGCAACGTTCAAGGTGCCGATGGAGTTGCCCGGTGCCACCCGTGCGCCGCTGTTGGCGATCAGTGCACCAACTCGCCCGGAACCGCCGAGGGTGCCGCTGTCATTGACCGTAACGGCGGAGGTCAGCGAACCGTTGACGCTCAGCAGGCCGCCGTTGACCGTGGTCGGGCCGCGATAGGTGTTGTCGCCGGTCAGGATCAAATGCCCGGCGCCAGACTTGATCAGACTGCCTTGATACACCCGGCCGGCAGCCGCCGCATCACGGGCCATGCCGACCGCGTAGTCGGTCTGGTCCTGTTGGCTCGCGCCGGCCGGAATTCCGTTCTGCCAGCCTTTGCTTTGCAGGGTTTGTTGCCACGCGCTGTGCTCGGCGAGGTCTTCGCTCTGGCGCTGGATCAGTGCCTTGTCGGAGATGTCGTTGCTCCACACATCGCGTTGCCCGGTGGCCAGATTCGCGTCGAATGCGCCGAGCAATTGCCCCGGTCCGCCCATTGCCCGCTTCAGGTTGGCGACGCCCCAGCCGACCCGTTCGGTCGGTGCGCTCGTTACGGTGCCGTCGAGTTGGGTGGCCGTGGTCAGCAGCACTTCAAGTGCCTGCTGATTGTTCATGTACGGATAGCGTTCCATCACCAGCGCCAGGGCGCCGGTAGCATGGGGCGCGGCCATCGAGGTGCCGGACTTGATCGCATAACCGCCGTCGGGAATGGTGCTGTCGATCTTCGCGCCCGGCGTGGTGATGCACCAGTATTTGGCGATGCCGCACTGGTTGTATTTCTGCTGATTGCTCTGATCCAGCCCGGACACGGCCAGCCAATGACCTTCCAGATCCGGCTGGAAGTACGGCAGCGCCGAACGCACGCTGGCGTTGGGGTAGCCGCTGTTACCGGCGCTGAACACGTTGATCACACCACGGCGCGAAACGTAGGCAGCGGCATCGAGCCAGGTGCCTTTGTTCCAGTGCTGGGCGTAGGCGGCGTGCAGGTCCGCCAGAGTTCGATAGCTGACATCTGGCGGCTGGCTGCCCCAGCTGTTGTTGATGGCCCGCACGCCGGCATCAGCCAGGGCGTCGTACGCCGCTTTGAAGTAGCGCGGGTCGGGATTGGGGCCGAACAGGAAACTGTCGTTCTTGTTGGTGTTGCCAACGTAGATCTGCGCATTGAACGCAACACCGTGCATCCCGGTGCCATCACGGGCGGCGCCCATGGTGCCGACCACGTGCGTGCCGTGAGAGTCGTTGTTCGGGTTGAGCGTGCCGTTGACCGTGAACAGCGAGCCATCGACATAGCTGCCGCTGGCCGATACCGGGTGATAACGGTCGCTGGTGAACTCGGGATGGGCCGCGTAGAAACCGGAGTCCAGCGCGCCGATCTTCACGCCCTTGCCGGTGATACCGGCGGCGTAGGCCTGATCGGCCTGCATCCGGCCCAGTCCCCAGTCCCGCTGGAATTCGGCGGAGCGCCAACTGGCCGGATCGCCAGGTTTTCCGGATTCGAGGTATTGCGCCTGGGCCTGGGTTGCTGAAATCACAAGCAGCAGGGTGCCGACCGAAATCGGCTTGATGTGTACTTCCATGTTCACCACTCACTTTTATTGTTTTATGCAGGCACTTTCTGCGGTGTGCCTGTTCCCCCTCACTCCAGCCCTCTCCCCCAGGAGAGGGAGCTGACCGAGGTGTCTTTCGTCATACATCGACCTGAAAAAACCAAGCGATTATGGATTTGGCGCAGCACGCTCATGTCGATGAATGCCCTGAGCATCCCCCTCGATCGGTCCCCTCGCCCCTGGGAGAGTTTAAAGAGGGAGCGGACCGAGGTTTCTTGCGTCATTCACCGACCTGAAAAACCGGTTGATTCTGGATTCGGAGACGCTCGATCAGGTCGGTGCACTTCCAAAATATCCCCCGATCGGTCCCCTCTCCCCCTGGGAGAGGGTTAGGGTGAGGGCTATTCCAAAGCCATGCACATCAACGTCGGGCCACCCCAAATGCCTCATCCACCCGAGCCAGATCCTGTTCGCTCAAGGTACCCGCGTAGTAATGCAATTTGGTCCAGGCCATGAGGTAGTCATAACGGGCCTGAGCCAGATCGCGACGGGTAGTAAACAGTTGTTGTTCAGCATTGAGCGCGTCCAGGTTGGTCCGCTCACCGCCGAGGATGCTTTGCTTGGTCGAAACCACCAGGGCCTCGGCCGAGGTCAGGGCTTTCTGGTAGGCGCGCAGTTTGTTGACACCAGACAGGCAGGCACTGAACTGACGACGCAGTTCGATCAGCGTTTCACGGGTTTTGCCGTCCAGTTCATATTCGGCCTGCTCCATGGTGCGGCTGGCCTGACGAGTCGAGGCCGACACACCACCACCGGCATACAACGGCACGCTGACCTCGAAACCGATGGTGTTGGTCTCGTAGCGCTGGTTGTAGGTGTTGCCACTTTCCGACTCGTTCTGGCGCATCGCGGCGTAGGCATTCACTTTCGGAAAATGCCCTGCGCGGTTGCGCTCGACTTCATAACGGGCCACTTCCACGGCCTGGCGTTGTGAGGCCAGATTCGGGTTGTTGCTGATCGCCAGTTCGTGCCAGGTGTCGTAGTTGGCCGGCATCAAAGCGAAGGTCTGGAAGTTCTGATCCAGGGGTGCCAGGTCAGTGATGTTCACCGCCGGCACGCCGACCAGTGCACCCAGTTCACGCAAGGCAGCATCTTGTTCGTTGCGGGCTTCGATCTCTTCGGCGGTCGCCAGTTCATAGCGCGACTCGGCTTCGAGAATGTCGGTGCGCGTGCCTTCGCCCTGCTTGAACATGTGTTCGTTCTGTTGGAACTGCTGCTCGTAGGCCTTTTTCTTGGCTTGGGCGATGTCGATCTGGTCCTGGGCGAACAAGGCTTTGGTGTAGTTGTCGAGCACCCGCACCAACAGCTCCTGGCTCTTGCCCCGAAAGTTCTCGTCGGCGAACAGCGACTGCGCCACACCTTTGCGATAGGCGGCATAGGCTTCGTAGTCGAGCAGCGGTTGTTGCAGGGTCAGCGTCGAGCCGTAACTGTCGTAGTTGCGCTCCTCTGTTCGGTTGCGTGCGCGTTCGTCGAGCGACGTGGCCTTCGACGTGTTGTGGCCCTTGTTGTAGTTGTAACCCAGTTTGGGCAACAGTCCGGCTCGGCCAATGGCCCGGTTTTCAAGGCCTGCATCGCGTTCCTTGATCGCGCCGAGGAACACCGGATCATTGCGCAACGCCTGTTCGTAAATCTCGAACGGCCCCATGGCCGCCAACGCACTGTTGCCCGCGAGCAGCGCGAACGCTGCCGCCAGCATGGAAAGCTTATTCATACAGCCGAACATCCTTATTCTTCAGTCAACGCGGAGCCGGCTCGGTCGAGCAGCGGTTTGAACAGGTAGTTGAGGAGTGAACGTTCGCCAGTGCGCACGAACATTTCTGCCGGCATGCCGGGCTTGATCACCAAGCCGTTGAGCTTCTCCATGGCCTGATCGCTGACGCTGCTGCGCAGCACGTAATACGGCACGCCGGTTTTCTCATCGACCATCTGGTCAGCGGAAATCAGGCTGACTTCGCCGGGAACGCGCGGCGTTTTGCTCTGGTTGAACGCGGTGAAAAGGATGTCTACCGGCAGGTGCGTGCCGACCTTGTCGATCAGGTTGATCGGCAGGTGCCCTTCCACTTCCAGGCGTGTACCTTGCGGCACGATTTCCAGCAGGGTTTCGCCCTGACGGACCACGGCGCCTTCGGTGTGCACGCCGAGGTTGACGGCGACGCCGTCCGACGTCGCCACGATCTCGCTGTGTTGCAGATCGAAACCGGCGGAGGTCAGTTGCTCGGACAGGGTGACGCTTTTCAGCTGCGCATCGGCCAGCTGGGTGCGGACTTCTTTCTGGTATTCCTCGCCGTGCTGTTGCAGTTTCAGGCGCGATTCAAGAATGCCTTGCTCTACACGACCGCTTTCGCCGGTGTTCTCAGCCAGTTGCTGCTGTACTTGCGACAGCTGACGCTGATATTCCATCAAGCGGTTGCGCGGAATGTAGCCGTTGTCCGCCAGCGGTTGCAGATTGCTCAACTGCTGTTGCAGGGAGTCGGCCTGGGCATTGAGATCGGTACGGGCGCGGCGCATGCCGGCCAGTTGCGAAGTGGCGCCTTCGATGCTGGCGCGCAGTGCGGCTTGCTCGCGGGAATAGGCTTCACGGCGACTGCTGAAGAGTTGGCGCTGACCCTCCAGCACCAGAGCCAGGCGCGGGTCCGCGTTGTCGCTCAGTTCTGCCGGAAACGTCACCTGTTTGAGGTTGTCACGCTCGGCCTGCCAGCGCGCCAGGCTGGCCCAGGCCATGCGGTACTGGGCTTGCAGCGATTGCACATCGGCGGCGACCTGGGTCTGATCGAGACGGAACAACGGCTGACCCTGTTTTACGATCTCGCCTTCGCGCACCAGAATCCTGCTGACCACGCCGCTGCTCATCGACTGCACGGCTTTGCGTTTACCGGAAACCACCACCGTGCCTTGCACCGGAATCCCTTGATCCAGCGGCGCCAATGCGGCCCAGGCGAAGAAACTGCCAGCGCCGGCCAGCGCCAGAATCCAGCCCATCCGGGCGAAAAATTTAGCGTCGCGCTCAGGGCGTTCGGTGATGTACGCGTGTTCCATCGTTGCTTCGTTTTGCGTGTTCATGCTCGCGCTGCTCATACACCCGAATTCCTTGTCGTCGGCTGATACTGTCGGCTCATGCTGAGCCCGGCCGGTGCCTGCGCGGTTTTTTCAGTTTGTTGTGGCTGTTGCGGCTGATTGCCGGACAGCGCCTTGAGCACGTCATGACTTGGGCCGAAGGCCTGCAGACGACCATCGTTGACCACCAGCAACTTGTCGGCCTGGGCCAGTACCGAAGAACGATGCGTCACCAGTACCACCGTGGTGCCCTGCGCCTTGAGTTGCACGATGGCGCTGGACAAGGCGGCTTCGCCGACGGTGTCGAGGTTGGAGTTCGGTTCGTCCAGCACCACCAGGCTCGGCGTGCCGTACAACGCACGCGCCAGTGCCACCCGTTGCTTCTGGCCGCCGGACAGACCGCTGCCGTCCTCGCCTAGTTGTGTGTCGTAGCCCTGCGGCATGCGCAGGATCATTTCATGTACGCCGGCCTGTTGCGCGGCGGCCACAACCTTCTGCGGGTCGGCCTCGCTGAAACGGGCTATGTTCTCGGCGATGGTGCCGCTGAACAATTCAATATCCTGCGGCAGGTAGCCGATGTACGGGCCGAGCTCGTCGCGGTTCCAGCGATGAATGTCGGCACCGTCCAGACGTACCGTGCCGCCGAGGGTTGGCCAAACGCCAACCAGCACTCGCGCCAGTGTCGATTTGCCGGAGCCGGAAGCACCAAGCACGCCCAACACTTCACCGGCCGCCAGATTGAAATTGACCATGTGTAAGGTCGCAGCACGTTGCCCGGGCGGGCCGGCGCTGACTTGTTCGAAGGTGATCTGGCCTTTTGGCGCCGGCAGCGCCATGGCGTCGTCGCTCGGCGGAAAAGCCTGCAGCAAGGCATCGAGACGGCGGTAAGCCAGCTTCGCCCCGCTCCACTGTTTCCAAACGGCAATCAGCTGATCGATCGGGCTCAGCACGCGGCCCATCAGGATCGAACCGGCAATCATCATCCCGGCAGTCATGTCGCCCTTGATCACCAGCAAGGCACCCAGGCCCAGCACCAGAGATTGCAGGCACAGACGCAAGGTCTTGCTCAGCGAGCTGATCACCGCGCCGGTGTCGCTGGCCTGGTTTTGCAGGCCGAGGAAGCGCGAGTGAACCTGGAACCAGCGCTTGCGCAAGGAACCGAGCATGCCCATCGCCTGAATGGTTTCGGCGTTGTGCAGGTGGCTGGTAGCCAGCTGGCTGGACTTCTGCGAGAAACCAGCGGCTTCGCCCAGCGGCTTCTTGGTCATGTATTCGTTGAGGCACGCCAGGGCGATCAACAGCAGCGCGCCGGCTGTGGCGAGGACGCCGAGCCAGACGTTAAACAGATAAATGACAAACAGATAGACCGGAAACCACGGCGCATCGAAGAATGCGAACAGCGCAGGCCCGGTGACGAACTGGCGAATGTGAGTCAGGTCGCCCAGGGATTGGCCGGCGTTGCCCTCGCCCTTGAACAGGTTACGCTCGAACGCCGCCTGATAGACCCGCAGGTTGAAACGGCGCTCCAGTTGGCTGCCGATGCGGATCACGATGAAGCTGCGCACCACTTCCAGCAGGCCGATGAACGCGAAGAACCCGACGACCATCAGCGACAGCATTGCCAGCGTGGTCTCGTTTTGCGAAGACAGCACCCGGTCATAGACCTGGAGCATATAAATGGAGGGCACCAGCATCAGCACGTTAATCAGTGCGGTAAAGCATCCGACGCTGATCAGAATGCTTTTATAGTCACCCAATGCCTTGAATAAAGGTGCGGTGGCTGGGACCTTCGCCATCTTCATTGATTATTCCTGAATTAATATTTCCCGCCGTACTTGGCGAGACTTCAATAAATTGCCCGCACAGAAAACGGGATATACACCGTCAGCATTCGCTTACACTTCAATAACAACTTTCGCGATTGAATCCGGCGTCCGTGTTATTGCAGAGCGGCTTATAACTTTAACGGGGTGCTTTATATTTAAACTGTCGATCGGTTCCGGTGATCAAGGCTGCTGCGCAGCTCGCTTGAGTGTAATCACCAGGCCCGATTTCAAAGCGCTCAGATAAAGCCCATCACGTTGTCGGCTGAAGAACTGGATTCTTGAGCCTTCCTTGCCGGTAATCGAGAGCCCGTCCGGATCGGGAAACCAGCCGATGGCGTCTTCCTGCAGCCAGGCGCTCAGACAATCGGCGCCTTTGCCCAGCGTCTGGTTGGCTTCAAGGTCGATCAGGCAAGTGTTGGAAGGTTTGTCCTGCAACGCCTGGGCTTGAGGCGCGTCGTTGCGGTCGGCCAGTGTCGCTTGCCACTGCCCGGCAAATACCGATGGGTCTTCGAGTCTGAGGCTGCTTGCCATGGTTGTTTCTCCAGAAATCATCATCAGCATCGGCAACAAGTACCCTGCCGTTTTGCGGGTAAAAGCGAACTGCATCATAGGAAATTTCACTCCGGCGCGTAGCCTTGCTTACCAGCCAAGGTGATGCAAGCAAAGAAAGCGGCGCTTCACGCGCCGCTTTCCCGGTTCACATCACGCCACGATGTCGCTGGTCGCCGCCTGGCCCACGGTGCTGACCTGGAAATCAGCCACGCCGTGCCCGGAGAAGTCCACCGAAAGCAGGCTATTGCCGCCCGAGGAGGTCAGAATGGCATCGCCCGCCGCGCCGGTGAAGGCACTGACGAAGTGCAGGCCCGAACCGTTGGTGATCGCGCTCAGGTCGATCTTGTCCAGACCGCTGACAAAATCGAGTATCTGATCGATTGCACCCGGCTTGGAGTCGGAACTGGCTGCGAACAGGAAAGTGTCCGAACCCGAACCACCCCACAGCTTGTCGGCACCGCCGCCGCCCCAGATGATGTCGTTGCCGGCACCGCCCTTGAGCTCGTTGGCGGCACTGTTGCCGATGATCAGATCGTTGCCCGAGCCGCCGATGGCGTTCTCGATGGTGACGCCCTTGGCAATGGACACGTTACCCACCATGCCGCCAACGTCGGAGAACGAGGCTTCATTGAGGTTGATCTTCTGGTTCTGGGTGAAACCCGAGAAGTCGAAGGTGTCCTTGCCGCCCGCATCCCACACCGAAAACACCAGCTTGTCCGACGATGAGGACGCGCTGAGGAAATCGCGACCGGCGTTGGAGTTGAAGCCGTAGGTGGTGTCACCGGTGCGGGTGGTCAGGTTGGCGCCGTAGAGCTTCTGGATCGCTGCGATGTCGTCCATCAACGGACCGGAAGCATAGGCCTCAACGCCACCCTTGCTGAAGTTCTGGCTGGTGTTGCTTTCACTCCAGTAACTCATGAGGCTGTAACCGCGGGTGTCTTGCCCGTAGGAAGCGTCATTGTAGGTCGGGTTGCCCGTGCCGGCGTTGTAGTCGCCAGGATGGGACAGGCCCAGGGTGTGGCCAATTTCGTGGGTCAGGGTTTGACGCCCGTAATTGTTCACGCCCGGAGTTTTGTTGACATCGTATCCACTGCCGGTCAGGTACCAGGACTGACCGTCATAGCCTGGCTCGGTGCCTGGCAGGAACGCAAACGCCGCTGCGCCTTCCTGGCCGCCGCTGTAGTTACCGAAGGTCATGTGGCCGTCGCCACCCTTGGCTGCTTCGGTAAATGTCACATTGGCGACGTCGGCCCAGGATTGCATGGCGAGCACGGCCTGGGTTTTCTGCAGGGCGCTGAACTGACTGAAACCGGTGACGCCCAGGCCGCTGAAGTTAGCGGTTTTGGCGGTCAGAAAGGTGTAGGTCAGTTCGATCTTGCCGCTATTGTCGAGGTCGTGCCAGGAGGCACCGTCTCGCAGCAGTTGAGTCGCGGCTTGATCGACCGAGAAGGAGGGTTTGCCATTGACCGTGAGGTTGCCGCCACGATCGTATTGGTGGCTGAAGCTATTGATCTGGTTATACGCCGAACTGGTCGCTGCCAGTGGTTGTGGCGCTGCACCCAGTTGGAAAGCCTGTTCGGCGGTATCAATAGCATTAGCTTTTACTTTCGACATAAACACACTTCCTTGTTTAGCAATGGAACAGTTTTTGTCCGATAGCGACAACCTCTGGCGAGATTGTCCTATCACTCGCCCAATGAAGGCGTTAGAAACCTGACACAATTTGAAATCTAACGTCTAGCGTTTTTTTGAGATCAAATTGAACTGTTCCGAGAAAGTCCCGTAAACAAAGCGCGCGCCGCCGAAAGAATGTTGTAAGTGTGGTGAATTTGCCTAATTGTCTGACGATTTCTTATTTAAATATTAAATATCGGTAAGTTGCTTTTTGTTAGCCGCGTCTCACTTTTTTGCACTTAATTAGTGCGGTGCCAGCGAAGTGATATCAATCAATAAACACATATTTAAGCGTGTCAGATACATCGGCGGGAGCGGGCAAACCCGCCCCGCCGTTTTTTTTCAGCTCCCGGTTCGGATCTTGTTCCAGACACGCGTGCGGATCCGGTCGATGTTCAGCGGCATCGCTTCCAGCGCGAACAATTTGCCCATCATTTCCGGGCTCGGATACACCTTGGTGTCGTTCTTGATGGCCGGGTCGATCAGGCTGTCGGCCTGTTCGTTGCCGTTGGCGTAGTGCACATAGTTGCTGATACCGGCCATGACGTCGGGCTGCAGCAAGTAGTTCATGAACGCGTAACCGGCCTTGGCGTCCGGCGCATCGGCCGGCATGGCGACCATGTCGAACCAGATCGCGGCGCCTTCCTTGGGAATCGCATAACCAATATCGATGCCGTTCTTGGCTTCCTTGGCGCGGTTCTCCGCTTGCAGGATGTCGCCGGAGAAGCCGACTGCCACGCAGATATCACCATTCGCCAGGTCGCTGGTGTACTTTGAGGAATGGAAGTAGCTGACGTACGGCCGCACTTTCATCAGCAGGGCTTCGGCCTTTTTATAGTCCTCGGGATTCTTGCTGTGAGGCGGCAAACCCAGGTAGTTGAGCGCTGCCGGCAGCAATTCCGGGCCGTTGTCGAGGATCGCCACGCCGCACTTCTGCAGCTTTTCCATGTATTCGGGCTTGAAGATCAGGTCCCACGAGTCCACTGGCGCGTTATCGCCCAGCACTGCCTTGACCTTGGCGATGTTGTAACCGATGCCGGTACTGCCCCACAGGTACGGGAAGCCGTGTTCATTGCCTGGATCGTTGGTCTGCAAGGCCTTGAGCAATACCGGGTTGAGGTTCTTCCAGTTCGGCAACTGGCTCTTGTCGAGCTTCATCAGCGCGCCGCCCTGAATCTGCCGCGCCATGAAATGGTTGGATGGAAACACCACGTCATAACCGGATTTGCCGGTCATCAATTTGCCGTCGAGGGTTTCGTTGCTGTCGTAGACGTCGTAAGTAACGCCGAGGCCGGTGGCCTTTTCAAAGTTTTTCGCGGTGTCCGGCGCAATGTAGTCGGACCAGTTGTAGACCTTGACCGTATCCGCTGCCTGAGCGAGGGAAGCGGCGAGCATCAAAGGGGCGAGCGCGAGGGTCTTTCGGATCATGGATCGATTCCTGTATTGGCTATTGTTGTTGGCAGGCAATCAAAAGGATCAAGCAATCAGAAAATCAGGACGTAGGTCTTGCGCACGGTCTCCTGGATGTCCCAGATACCGAGCGTGTTGGCCGGCAGCATCAGTGCGTCGCCACCTTGTATGTGCAGAGTTTCACCGCCGTCATCCGGAGTGAACGTGCAGCGGCCGGAAATGAAGTGGCAGAACTCCTGGGCGGTGATCTGCCGCCGCCAGCGCCCGGGCGTGCATTCCCAGACGCCGGTTTCGACGCCGTCGTCGCGTTCCACACTGGTGGTCGACGCAATGGCCACGGGGGTGCCGAGTGGCACGCCCACCGGATTGGATTCGTCCAGTTGCAGCGTGGCGGTGTTCTTGAATTGGGTGATGCTCATGGCGCTTCCTGTCTTAAAGGCTGTCTTGAAGTGCTTTCTTGGAGTAAATGGACGTTCAGTGCATGAAACCTTCCATGAACCCGGCTACGCGACTGGCAAGCTTGCGCCGCCAGGGCGCGGTCGCCGGGTTGGCCAGGGTCTGGTCTTCGTGGACGAAGCTTTTGATGATCGCGTTGTAGCCGAGCCAGCGGCACGGTTCCGGCTCCCACGCTCGCAGCGCATGGATCCCGCCGTCCGGCAGCACCCAGGGTTGATGCACCAGTTCGGTATCGCGCTCGAGAATCAGGTCCGCCAGGGTGCGGCCGCCCAGATTGGAGGCACCTACGCCCTCCCCGCCATAACCGCCGGACAGCGCAATGCCGTTGGCCCGATCACAGAGCATGTGCGGTTTGAAATGCCGGGACATCCCGAGGTTTCCGCCCCAGGCGTGGGTGATCGCGGTGTTTTTCAGTTGCGGGAACAGTTCGCCAAACAGATAACGCCGCAGCTCCACCTCATCGCGGGTCAGGTCGAAGTTGTGTCGCAACTGGCCGGCGAACTGATAGCCGCCACGGGCGCCGAAAATCAGCCGATTGTCAGCACTGCGCTGGCCGTAGGTGACCTGGCGACTGAACTCGCTGAAGGCCTGGCCACGATTGAGGCCGATTTCGTCCCAGGTCGCGGCGGACAGCGGTTCGGTGGCGACAATCAGGCTCTGCACCGGCAATTGATATCGACCCAGCGGTGGCAGCGTCACCGAGTAACCTTCGACGGCGGGAACAATCCAACGGCTGCGCACGCTGGCCTTGTCGGTGCGCAGGCTGCCGGCCTGCCAATGGGTCACCGGGCTGTTCTCGTAGATCTTCACACCCATGCCCTGAACGGTTCGGGCCAGGCCGCGCACCAGTTTTGCCGGCTGAATGGTTGCCACATGCGGTGCGAAAATCCCGCCGTAAGGTTTGGCGATGCGTATCTGTTGGGCCAGTTGTTCAGGGTTGAGCCAGCGATAATCGTCGTCGGTCAGGCCCTGTGCATGCAGCTTGCTCAGATAGTCGCGCAGGCTGGCTTCCTGTTCCGGATAGCGCGCGGCGCAATAAAGCACCCCGCCCTTGCGGTAATCGCAGTCGATGCCTTCGCGTTCGAGGACGACTTCCACTTCATCTGGAATGCTGTGCAGCAAGTCGAATGAGGCGCGGCGTTGTAGTGGTGACAGGCCCGCCAGCAGGCGATCTTCGCCCAGCAGATTGCCCATCAACCAACCACCGTTGCGACCGGACGCGCCAAAACCGGCGGTTTGTGCCTCGATGATGGCGATATCAAGACCCGGCGCGTGTTGCTTCAGGTAGTACGCCGTCCACAACCCGGTGTAACCGGCGCCGATGATCGCCACGTCGACGTCAAGGTCTTGCGCAAGCGACGGGCGCGCGGTGAGCTCCTCGTCGAGTTGGTCCATCCACAAACTGATAGTGCGCCACGCCGGCATGCAAGACTCCGCCAATCCAGGTTTCGATGGCGTCGATCCTAGTGGCTGACCTCAGGGATTGTCTTGCGCGCGTGTCCGCAAAGAAATTTGTTTGG
The DNA here is from genome assembly GCF_023375815.1 of Pseudomonas sp. HS6. Taxonomy (NCBI): domain Bacteria; kingdom Pseudomonadati; phylum Pseudomonadota; class Gammaproteobacteria; order Pseudomonadales; family Pseudomonadaceae; genus Pseudomonas; species Pseudomonas sp. HS6. The sequence continues at coordinate 1,294,531 of NZ_CP067412.1, forward strand.
CGTAAGCCTTGGGCGACTGGCCGGTGTGCTGGCGAAAACAGCTGTAGAACGCCGAAATCGAATTAAACCCGGCAGCGAACGCCAGCTCATCGATGCGCAGTGGCAGCGTGGCGTTATCCAGTGATTGCAGCAAATGCTGGAGCCGTGCCTGGTTTACGTAACGGTAGAAGCTTTGCCCCAGCACCTGGTTCAGCAGATAGGAAATCTGATTGCGGCTGTAACCGCACTCCTTCGCCACTCGTTGCAGATCCAGTTCCGGATCGAGGTACGGTTGCTGACGCTGGAAATACTGCTGCAGGTCTTCGGCCATGAAACTCAACTGGCGTGGCGACAGGCCCAGTCGGCTCGCCGCCGGACGCTGACTCGGTGTCGCAGCGCTGGAGCCCTGCTCGCGCACCAGTGACGCGTATTCGTTGACGCGCCAGATTCTCGCGTCCTTGACGGTAATCGCTTCGCTGGAACGGAACGACACCAGGCCATTGCCGCCGCGCAGGGTCACTTCGTATTGAATGAACGCGGTATTGCCGTCGATGCGGATCCGGTCGCAATGCTCCAGCGCTTCGTCGGATTCGCGGGGCATGCTGACGCGAACGTACTCGCGCAGTTCGTCGAGGCCAAGTACGCGGTTCTGGAAGAAGTCGTTGTACTGGATGTCGGGATGGTAAAGCGCCATGACGCCATCCAGGTCCCGGTGTTTCCAGCACAGGTGATAGCGCATGACCGTTTCGGCCGTGGCCTGGGTCTGCTGCGGGCCGTCATCATCGGCGTGCATAGGGGACTCTTGGAAAAAGAACCGAGCTTGCCCAACTTCTGGCGCGGCATCAACAACCCGGTCGTAATGGCACTTTGGCGACAAGTTTATCAGTTGTGACTTACATCAAAAAAATCCCCGCAATCGCCAAATGGCCTGAAAATTCTCACAGGCTTTTCACATCAAGATGCTACTTTTAAGGGCAGTCACCGGTTGAGCCAATGAAGGCTCTTCCCACCTACCATGAGCAAACGGAAGCGCTCGATGAAGAAGGCGGGCAACACATGAATAAAGGGTCAAGCAAGGTTACGTTCCCCAATGCTTGCCAGCTGATGCGCTGGCATTTTCATCCTATGGGTTTCGAGGCCACGATGGATGCGCCGGGCAGCATGATCGCCCGCCTGTTTGATCGGGCCAGCGGCGAAACCATGATCGCCATTGCCGGCATTCCTTGTGCCACGGTAATGAACGCAGCGGATGTGGAACGAATAATCGAAGCCGTGGAAGATGAGCTTGAAGCTTTTGTTCCTCCAGAGTCTCTCAGGAGTTATGCCTAACCTATTGATTTAAAATAAAAAGCCCGCTGCGTGCGGGCTTTTTTGTGGGCGATCGGCTCAGGCGGTTTTCTTTTCCGGCCGATGATCGATGAAGAACGGCTTGCCCTTGGCGACTCGATCGGAGGCGCGCGGCATGTTCACTGCCTGGGTATCCTGCGGCTCGACGTACCAGTAGCAATGACTCACCGCCCGGGTGATACCGACATAGGCAAGTCGCAGGATTTCGTCCTTCTGTGCGTTGTCGTAAGGCTCGTTGTCGCCGGCCTTGCCCAACCCGGCCATGCGGTAAACCTGATTTTTATACGGCGAACTGGTCAGATGCTGGCAGTCACCGAGCAGGAACACCGCGTCGGCCTGCAAGCCTTTGGCGCTGTGATAAGTCAGCTGCTTCAAGCGCCGAGACTCATACGGCAAGCTCGAATCAACATTAACTACAGACTGAATATGCTGTTCTATCAATAATTTATCGCTGCTTTTTCGATAAAGCATCAAGATCGAATCGCCATTTCTGTAATGTTCCGCCAGGCGCTGGCCGAGTGCCTGATCATCGCGTTCCAATACATTGACCGGTTGCAGAGGCTTCTCCTCGCCGCTGGCCTTGGCTTTCTTGCCAGGAATCGCCGGCGCCGCACGAACGATGTGCTCTGCCGCGTCGATGATGTGCTGATGGCTGCGATAGTTGTCGCTGAGCATCACTCGCGTGGTGCTCGGCGATGAAAACTCCTTGTTGAACTCCATGAAGTAACTCGGCGAACTGCCGCGCCAACCGTAAATCGACTGCCAGTCATCGCCCACGCACAGCAATGATGAACGTTGCGCACCGCGACCGACATGCATGGCCGGGCCACGGCTGCGGATCTCCGCAAGGCTGGCGCGAATCCACGAAACGATTTGCGGCGACACGTCCTGGAATTCATCGATCATCAGGTGCGACATGGGTCGCAGCAGTTCATCGCTGAGCAGTTTGAGGTTTTCCGGTGAGTGCTCGCTGAACAGCGCGAACATGCGGTTGTAGGTCATGACCGGCGGCTTCTGGTCGAGCAAGTGATCTTCCAGTGCGCGCCAGAACAGGCTCAGTGCTTCAAAGAAAAACCGGTCAGGATCGTCCTTGGCGAAACTCATGTGGCCAACGGCGTCCGGTACATCAAGACCCAGGTTTTCGATAAAGCCGGCGGCGGCGACAAAACAGTCCAGCAACGGCGCAGATGCGAGCTCGCCCTTGACCTTGTAATCGAAGCCCGGCCCGGCACTGGCATCACCTGCCAACGTGGCCAAAACACGCTTTGACGATTCGTAGCTATCTATCCAAATCAATGGTTTACGGCAGAAAGCTTGAAACAAGGTGCGCTTGACTGCCCACTCTGCGCGGACCGTCAACTTGGCGTTGGGGCGGCAGACTTGCGGGTTTTCCTTCGGATCGAAGCCGAGGATGACCCAGGCATCCAGACTCGGAATATAGCCATGACAATGGAAGGTCGAACCGTTGATCTCGAAGGTCTGGCGGTTCGGCTCGACACCCTTGATCGGCCAGGCACCCGCGCGGAACCACAGATCTTCGATCACGTCGCACAACTCTTCGTCGCGCTTGGCAGCCAGCTCGGTCACCGCCATGCGTTTTTGCACATCCGGGTGATCGCGCTCCAGCTCCTTGAGCTGCAAGGCATGTCGGGACAATGGCTGGATCAACTGCCGGAAACGCTCGTCCTCGGTGTAGAGCCGGTGATAGCAGGCGTTAAGCTGCTGCCGCTGGGCGTCGTTGATCCGCAGATCGAACGGGTTGCTGTCGACGTCATCGTCCCCGCCCTGCGGCCGGAAGCTGAGGTTTTCAAAAGCCTGCAAACGCTCGAACCCCGGCAGGCTGCGAACCATCGGCAGAATGCGCGAGTGAAAGGTTCGCACCAGATCCCGGGCGGTTTTGTGGCTCAGCGTCTGCCCCCAGAGGGCAAACAGCTCGATCAGTTTGTTGATGAAATCCTTGCGCGACTCCCGGGTGAAGGTCACGACGGTCATCGAATCCAGCTCGAAGCCCAGATAAAGCGTCAGCAGCAGAATGCGCAGTACCAGCGTGGTCGATTTGCCGGCACCTGCACCGGCGATCACCGACGTTGACGGCGTATCACTGAAAATCATTTTCCATTGCGCGACGCTCGGCTGGGCATGAGCCGGCAGCAAACGGGCGACGTCAGCCTTCATGCGCTTCTTCAGCTCGGCAGTCAGCGGCAGGCGCCAGTCATCGAACAGGTGGTTGTCGATGTTCGGCGCGCGATGCTCGGTGCTGCGGCTATCGCGGATCAGCAAAACCTGGCGCCCCTCTTCCAACCCGTCAGCCTTGCCTTCCTTGTAACCGTAATCGACCCCGGCGGTGTGACCGCTGCGAAAGCCATCGGCTTGGCCGTGCAGCCACGAAGCCCGATGCTGGGCGCGCAGTTGCGTCAGGCCGTGCTCAAGGAAGCGCGCCGCCAGGCGTTTGAACCAGGGCATCTCGGCTAGGGGACGAAGTTCGGGAGGAAGATCGGGGGTGTGTTGCGCCACGCTGACGGACTCCAGGAAGTGAGGCTGTTGGGGCTATGGTGTCTGCATTTGCCCTTGAGTTCTAGCGAAATGCTTACAGGTCATTGGCTTAGGCGATGAACTGAAGGCTGTATGAGAGCGTTTCGAGGTTTATAACATCAATCTATTCGATGGGAATGCAGCACTTTTTACGCTTTTTCTCGATTGTTGGCTGATAGATGATGCTCGCCATCAATCACCGGTCTCGCTTCGTGGCTGCGGCCGAAACGCCCCATGACGAACCTTTTGAGGAGAAGATCATGCTTGAACTCAGACCCTTCAGCTCGCTGGGCGGCGCCCATCACGGCTGGTTGGATGCCCATCACCATTTTTCGTTCGCCGAGTACTACGATCCGCAGCGCATGAGCTGGGGCAATCTGCGGGTGTGGAACGACGACATCATCGCCCCGGGAACCGGTTTCCCCACTCACCCGCACCGGGACATGGAAATCATCACTTACGTGCGTGAAGGTGCGATCACCCACCAGGACAACCTGGGGAACAAGGGCCGCACTGAAGCCGGCGACGTTCAGGTGATGAGCGCCGGCACCGGGATCGCCCACAGCGAATACAACCTGGAGGCGACCCCGACCAAGATCTTTCAGATCTGGATCATGCCGACCGAAACCGGCGCACCGCCTTCTTGGGGTGCCAAACCGTTTCCCAAAGGCGAACGCGAAGGCTTTGTGACGCTCGCCAGCGGCAAGGTCGGTGACGATGAAAGTCTGCGCATTCGCGCCGATGCACGGTTGGTGGCAGCCACGATCAAGGCCGGTGAAACCGCCGAGTATCGACTGGATGCTGGACGTCGCGCCTACCTCGTACCGGCCACTGGCGTGATTGAAGTCAATGGCTTGCGTGCACAAGCTCGAGACGGTGTCGCGGTGAGCCATGAACCGGTGTTGACCGTCACTGCCATTGAAGACAGTGAAATCGTGTTGGTGGATCTGGCCTGATCGGTTGAACGACGGGCAAAAAAAGGGCGACCTCTGAGGTCGCCGTTTTTTATTCAGCGCGGATTACTTCGTGGAAATTGCACCGTCCACCAGGGTCTGCGCTTCGGCCACCAGTTGCTTGAGGTGGTCGTCACCGATGAAGCTTTCGGCGTAGATCTTGTAGATGTCTTCGGTGCCCGAAGGACGCGCAGCGAACCAGCCGTTTTCGGTCATCACCTTCAAGCCGCCGATGGCCTGATCGTTGCCCGGTGCCTTGCTGAGGATGCTCTGGATCTTCTCGCCCGCCAGTTCGGTCGAGGTGACTTGCTCCGGCGACAGCTTGCTCAGCAACGCTTTCTGCTCAGGGTTGGCCTTGGCGTCGACACGTACCGAGAACGGTTCGCCCAGTTCATCGGTCAGTGCGCGGTAGGCCTGGCTTGGGTCGCGACCGGTACGGGCCGTCATTTCAGCGGCCAGCAGGGCCGGGATCAGACCGTCCTTGTCGGTGCACCAGACGCCGCCGTCCTTGCGCAGGAACGATGCGCCGGCGCTTTCCTCACCGCCGAAACCCAGCGAGCCATCGAACAGACCGTCGGCAAACCACTTGAAGCCCACCGGCACTTCGTACAGACGACGGCCCAGACGCTTGGCCACGCGATCGATCAGACCGCTGCTGACCACCGTTTTACCCACGGCCGCGTCGGCGCGCCATTGCGGACGGTTCTGGAACAGGTAGTCGATCGAAACCGCCAGGTAGTTGTTCGGTGCCAACAGACCGCCGGAAGGGGTAACGATACCGTGGCGGTCGTGATCCGGATCGCAGGCGAACGCAACGTCGAAGCGCTCCTTGAGGCCGATCAGGCCTTGCATGGCGTGGCTGGACGATGGGTCCATGCGGATCTGGCCATCCCAGTCGACGGTCATGAAACGGAACGTCGAGTCGACTTCCTTGTTCACCACATCGAGGTCCAGACGATAGTGCTCGGCGATGGCCGACCAGTAACGCACCCCTGCTCCACCCAGCGGATCGACACCCAGACGCAGTTTGGCACCGCGAATGGCATCGAAATCGATGACGTTGATCAGGTCCGCTACGTAGGTATTGACGTAATCGTGACGATGCGTGGTCGGAGCTTTCAGCGCCTGCTCGTAACCGATGCGTTTAACGCCGGCCAGTTTGTTGATCAACAGTTCGTTGGCCTTGGCTTCGATCCACTTGGTGATGTGGGTGTCGGCCGGGCCGCCGTTGGTAGGGTTGTATTTGTAGCCACCGCTTTGTGGCGGGTTGTGCGACGGCGTGATGACGATGCCGTCAGCGAGGCCGGAGGTGCGGCCGCGGTTGTAGCAAAGAATGGCGTGGGACACCGCTGGCGTCGGGGTGTATTCATTGCCTTCGGCAATCATCACGGTCACACCGTTGGCTGCCAGCACTTCCAGAGCGCTTGCCCCGGCCGGAGTCGACAGTGCGTGAGTATCGATGCCGACAAACAGCGGGCCAGTGATGCCCTGGGCTTCGCGGTAGAGGCAGATCGCCTGGCTGATGGCAAGAACGTGCCATTCGTTGAAACTCAAATCGAAGGAGCTGCCACGATGCCCGGAAGTGCCAAACGCCACACGCTGGGTGGAAACAGAAGCGTCGGGTTGACCGGTGTAATACGCCGTTACCAGTCGCGGGATGTCGACCAACAACTCTGCTGGTGCCGGTTTGCCCGCAAAAGGACTGAGTGTCATGCAAAACCTCTGAAATAGAGTGGTTCAGGAAATTACAGCGGAGTTTACTGGCAGTTTGACCGTAGTGCGATGGGATCTATCCAGTGCATCCCCGATGTTTTTTAACAGGTCAGTCACTCGGGGCCAAACGCAATGCATCGCCGAGCAACCCGACGACGCCTGCCAATTCCGGTCCGGTACTCCCTATCGCACTCAGCCGCATGTGCTGCCCATGCATGCCCTGGGTACTGAACAGTTCCCCTGGCGCGATCAGAACGTGTTGTTTGAGCAGGCGATAAAACACGGCACTCATCGCCACCCGACGCGATGAACGCACCCAGACCGTCGCCCCGCCCTGGGGTTCGTTGATGAGCAGCGTATCGCCAAGCCCTTCGCGCAAAAGGTCGATCATCTGTGTGCGACGTTCTTTGAGCAATCGCTTGAGCACCGGCAGGTGCTGATCGACGCGACCGCTGGCATATAGCCGGGCGATGGCTCTCTGGCGAATCGGTGACAGGCGAAACGAACGTAGCAGAAAATGTCGTTGCAGGTCGTTGCGCCACTGGCGAGCGAGCACATACCCGTACGGCGCTTCCACGCCGATCACTTTTTCGAATGTCGAAAACACCAGCAGACGATCAGGATCCAGCAGATCCCGCAGAGGTCGGCACTCAGGGTTGTCGCCCAGCTCGCTGTAACTGTCGTTTTCCAGCACCCAGGTTCCGTGAAGCCTGAGCAGCCGTGCGATTGCCTCGCGATTATCCTGGGGGACAAGACTGCCTTGGGGCATGTTCAATTGCGATGACAACAGGACCAGCCGTACCGGCTCAGTTTCCAGCAACGACTCCAATAGCCGCAGATCGAGCTCCCCGCCAGACTGCACGGGTAGTTCGATAACCCTCACATCGGCAGACTGGAGCAAGCGCAATATCACCCAGTCGCAGGGCGACTCGACCACCACCGTCGCGTTACGCAATTCAAGGACTGCTATCAATATCTCCAGAACACCTCTTGCATCGGCACCGATGTAGACATCCTCTGCATGCCAGCAATGGGTAGGTGAAGAGGTATAGCGTGCGGCCAGAAGCGTGCGTAACTCAAGTTCACCGCAGGGCTGGGCGAGGGCCTGTGATTGCCGGGGATATTGACGCATCAACTCCCGCTCGAGCATCAGCAAAGGGCTGTCCAGCGGTTGAATCGAAGCCGGGTCGTCAGCACTGAGCACGCGCATGCCAAGGCATCTGGTGTTGACGTAAACGGTTTCCAGCAGGTCGCCGCCACGACCGGGTGGCATGACTGTGGAAGGCGGCTGCGCGAAATAGCCGGATTTTGCTACGGAATAGACCCGACCTTCCTTTTCGAGCAACGCGTAGGCGTACTGAATGGTCGATATCGACACGTTCAGCCGTTCAGCCAACTGCCGCAATGATGGCAGTCGAATCGCTCCTTCGCCCCCCGGCTCATCGATCAGTTGGGTGAGATAGCGATAGACCGCCTGATATGCGAAATGGGTTTCACGAGAGGCATTCATGAGCGAGCGTCCGCTGGCATTCGTGCGCGCACGGGCGCGGTGTTCACACTCAACCTTCCGCCGAGCGGTCGTCCACGGCAACCTCGCGGTCTACGGGATCCGAAGCCAGGGGCGCCGGCTCGGTCGCTTGAATGGAGCCCATCGCGTACAGCCGGCTGATCAGGCGCACGGGCAATCCACTGACATCGGTCATCCATTGCTGTACCTGCTCTGGTGCGTGCAGCCCCTGCATCGCCCGGTGCAGATCAGGCGTGGCGACCAGCATGCCCGGGTGACAAGTGCGCAGAAAACGCTCCAGTCCGGCTCCACCCTCGATGAACGGCGCAAACAGGAGGCAGATCAATTGCGCTTCATTGAGCCCGAAATGACTTTGCAGGGCAGTCGACGCCAATGATCGATGTTCGGAAAGATTGCCGAACGCCTCCAGAAATCGTTCGCAAATCTGCTCGGGCATGTTCTTGAGGCGCATCGATGCCAGACAGCGTTGAATGTACTCCGACACCCCGGTTTCGTAACTGCGCCCGTCAATGTAACTGGCTTGCAGGCCACTCAGGTAGGCAGCAATCACTGGGTCAGAGGATTCACCGGAGACCGTCTCGAGTAAGGGATCGTCAGCCTGGAACCCGAGAAAATCGCTGAGCAAAGGCCACCGCTCCTCCATTTTGCCCACCACCATGTCATCAATACCGATGTAACTGGTACGCCGGCAGGCTTCGAACTGACCGAGTGGGCGCCACGGCAACAGATCGGCCGGAGAATGGAGTTCCCGATAGCAGTCGCCCCCCATGCTGTCGAGCAGGTTGAACAGTTCATCGAATCCGGCGGCCCGTTTCGGCAGTGGGCCAATGCCGGCTTTCTGTGCGGCACGATCCAGGCCATGGAGAAAAAGCTCCTGTTTGCGTGCAGAGTCGCTGCTGACCAGCGCATCGACGCCATTGCTCCAACGAGCGACCTGCCCGTAGAACTCGGCGGTGGCCAGGTACGCGTCGTCCCAAAGCTCCAGGCGTTCACTCCAGCGACGGCGATGGCCAATCATCAGCAAATTGATACGGTTAACCTCCCTGCCATCATCCGTGAGAGGCACCTGATGGTTGAAGGGCAATACCTCTCGATTATCGATCATCAACAGTTCGACCCTTGGGTCGTCGTAGAGAAACAGCGCGCTGAAGCTGCGATGCATGTTTTGCAGTGCCGACGCCGGTGTGGCACACCCGCGCAGCGTCGCGACCCGTAGCTGGAAGGTGCCGGGAGCGCGTCCGGCGATGCTCAGTTGTGCAGCACGCAACAGGGCCAGGCTGTAACAGCAATCGCGAGTTCCGGATTGGGTTACCAATACCTTGAATTCGCCAATGCGATCCATGCCGCCGGCGGCCACCGCCAATCGCTGAATCAACAGCTGCAATGCCGTGCGTTCGGCACGGGAAAAAAAACTCAGCAAACGTTGCAATACTTGCTGGTAGACATAGTTCATTGCCTGGTCATGGATCGTGCTCATCAGTACTTCACCCGATATAAAAAATTTTATATTGCGCAGCCATGAATATCGGACGCGCAATCATTCTTCATTAATTAATAGACGCTGAAATGCTAACACTTAAGGTTTTGTAGTTATTTGAAACAGTTGGGCTCGTGATAGTTAGCGTTTATTGCCTTCACAGCGCAAGACCCCGTGTTTACAGGCTTTTCTCGGGCCGGATGTTTTCCGAGGAAAATTCTTACAATGACCTGCGCACGATGAGCACAAGAAAAAAAGAAGGGATTACATGGGAGCCCTACAGCAATTAAACAGAAACCGCGGTGCCGGCCGCTGACAATCTTCTGATATGGCGCAGAGTGAATAGAATGCACAGCCATAGCTCATTCCTTGAGATGAAAGTAGTCACTCAATTATCAAGGTCTGGAGGGCGATTAGAAGATACAGATCAAGAGTAAAAACCAGTTCAGTTGCTGAACCTCCCCAGGCATCGGGCCCGGGGCTTCTCACGGTCTGAAGGAACGCACAAGAGTCCGTGGGGCCACGGACTCTGATCACAAGGGTCAGGCAGATTCGACTTGCAGCGCCACACGCTCACGGCAAGGGCATTCGTCCATGTAACGGTGTGCTTCGACAAACTCGCTGAACGGGAAGACCCGGGTCTTGAGTGGAAGCAGCACACGGTCTGCTGTCAACTGGTTGATGTCACGCAGGGCACGTTGCAACGCGACGTGATCCTGGACAATGCCCAGCTCCGGCTTCCCGGTGAAGTTGCCGATGCAGTGCACGAAGAACTGGATATTCTTCTGGAACGCTGCGCACGCCGGGAATGGTGTCTGGTTACCACCTTGCAGGCCATACAAAACCAGGCTGCCGCGAGGTGCCAGAACATCGCCAAGCAGCGACATCTGTGGCCCGCCAAGACCGTCGAACACGACATTAACGCCGCGGTTGTCGGTGATCTTGTTGATCCGCATCAACAGGTCTTCTTCTTCGGTAACGATCACTTTCTCGGCACCGAGGGACAGCAGGTATTCACGCTCTTCCGCCGTTTTCGTGGCCGCGATGACTCGTACACCCAGTGCTTTGCCCAACTGGACAAAGGACGGACCGGCGCAATGACTGGCGTCAGTGACCAAGGCAAATTGCCCGGGTTTGACGCGTGCCAGATCGACGTAACCAAAATAGGCGATCAACAGCGGCGTGTAATGCACGCTGGCTTCGATCGGGTTGAGTACGTCCGGATAACGGGTCAACGCGGTACGCGGCAGAACGATCAGCTCGCCGTAAACCGGGTAGTCGTTGGGACTCTCGGCCGGAAAACTGGCCACCTTGTCACCGACGATCAGGTCTTCGACACCGTCGCCGATGGCCGTGACCACACCGGCCATCTCATGGCCCAGGCCTGAAGGCAGGCGGGCCTGAGACGATGCCAGGTTCTGACGCCAGAGTGTGTCGTACCAGCTGATGCCGATTGCCTCGACACGCACCTGCACTTCGCCAGGACCTGGCTGAGCGGCCGCATGCTCTTCGCATTTGAGCACCTCGGCCGGACCAAACTTGTGAAAACGGATCGTGCGGGACATCGCAAACCTCGTCAAAGTAACCTCTAATGCCCTGAACTCTATCTGGGCTTTCCAGCCAAGACTATCAGTGGCTATTAATAGTCGACATGCCTGTCATTGATTCCGCAGTATGGCCAGCATTGAGCAAATCCATGAAAAAACTGCTGCATCCTTCTCAGTAAAGCTGAATTACCCGGTGCAGACTACCAGCCTTTCCCCGTAAGATTCATGCCGGCCATTGTTCTCATATGGTCGCTCTCGTCAAGCTTGATGACTCTGCCAGGACTCCAGATGAATCGTAATGACCTGCGTCGTGTCGACCTGAACCTGTTGATCGTATTCGAAACGCTGATGCACGAACGCAGCGTGACCCGCGCTGCGGAGAAGCTGTTTCTCGGCCAGCCAGCGATCAGCGCGGCGCTTTCGCGACTGCGCGGTCTGTTCGACGATCCGCTATTTGTACGCACCGGGCGCAGCATGGAACCGTCCGCCCGAGCGGTGGAAATCTTCGCCCTGCTCTCGCCTGCCCTGGACTCGATTTCGACAGCGGTCAGCCGCGCGGCCGAATTCGACCCGGCCACCAGCACCTCGGTTTTCCGGATCGGTTTGTCGGACGACGTCGAATTCGCGTTGCTGCCCATGCTGCTCAAGCGCCTGCGTGCCGAGGCTCCCGGGATTGTGCTGGTGGTCCGTCGCGTCAACTACATTCTGATGCCGGGCCTGCTCGCCTCCGGTGAAATCTCGATCGGCGTCAGCTACACCACCGACCTGCCGGCCAACGCCAAGCGCAAAGTCTTGCGCCGCAGCCAGCCAAAACTGCTGCGCGCCGATACTGTTCCGGGGCCATTGAGCCTGGACGACTACTGCGCCCGCCCCCATGCGCTGGTGTCGTTTGCCGGTGACCTCAGTGGCTTTATCGATGAAGAACTGGAAAAACTCGGCCGCAAACGCCACGTGGTGCTGGCGGTGCCACAGTTCAACGGTTTGAGCACGTTGCTGGCCGGGACGGACATTGTCGCGACCGTGCCGGATTACACGGCTGATGCGCTGACGTCTGCGGGCGGGGTGCGCGCGGAAGATCCGCCGCTGCCAACCCGTACGTTTGAACTGCACATGGCGTGGCGTGGGTCGCAGGATAATGATCCGGGGGAGCGGTGGTTGCGGTCGCGGATTCAGATGTTTTTTGGGGATCCGGATAGTCTCTAAGTGTCGTCTGTCAAACTCCCGAACTGAAGGTGGATGCCAGCTACACGATGAAATTTTGCTGGTCGGTGCCACGTGCCCTCTTTAGTTGATGAATCAGTACCTAACCCGATACGGCGAACCAGGGCTAGCACAACGCGGTCAAATCGCACAGGCAACAATTCGGTAATCGATGCAATGAGCGCCAATAACCACAGCCCCACGAAAAAACGGCCGAATACCTAAGCGCTGCTCGGACTCCAATGGCCTGCGAGCAGCGCTTACGGTTACAGTGTCCCCAAGCGTTTTGGTGAGCCCAGGCAGCTAAAAAAAGGGCCCGCTGGCACCTTGTGTGCACGGCTCGGTATTGCTGACAGATTATTGCTTGGCGGCGATTCGAACCGCCGTGCTCGGCAAGTAACCCAACTCGCACTCGCCTCTCTGTTCGATTTCTTTGAACCACAAATTAGCAGCTGCGAAATCAGGCTGATCCAGTTGGTAGTCACCGCAATTTTCGAAAGTCACCTTCACCTGCCGCAAACGTGTGTTCAGTTGAACTCCGGGATCATTCACGACGCCTTTTGCAATTTGCTGCTTGCCTCTGTCATCGACCCTGGCGACTTCAACCATAATCGAACCGTGTTCTCGGTCCTTGTACAGTTGGACGTATTCCCCCGCCGTCGTGGGGAAATCAACTCGTTGGGAGGTGTTGCTGTCCGAACACCCGGACAGGATTGCCATCGACGTAACGGCAGTAAAAAATAGAAAATTGCGCATCAACTGCTCCTAGGGAAGACGCCCAGCGTGGGCCAAGACTGAAGATAGGGGCAAAAACTGGATAAAAAAACAGTATTTGAGAATTTTTCAGCTGAGAACGAGTTTTTTGGGCTAGACGTAAGAGATTGGCTGCGATGTGAGCTGATCGAACTCGAGATCGTCCTTCCCAGTCAGAGGGGCGCTGACTGAGGGTGGGTATCTTCCTCTTGCGAGTCGTTCAGCAATCTGGTTAGATTCAGCGACGTCAGAACCTGTCTCTTGGTGGCCGTGCAAGAAGACACGCTGGCGCTATCCATGATCTACCTGAATCGACCTCATAGCTTCGCACCTAACGGCCCTACAAGCGCAGCTAGCACGATGTCGACAATCAAGGGAAAGTCATGTCCGCAATATACCCTATGCTCCAACCCCTCGTTCGTGAACTGATTGCTGAACTCGCAACGTTGGGACACTCCGTTACGCCTGATTCTTGCCACCATCTCATTCATGCCGCTTTGGGGACTGTTGCTCCAGAAATCGCTGCCGCCAATAATATCCCGCTCCAAGTTCGGCCAAGTGGCATGGACGATGACCGCCTGCAATACAACCTTTATGACACCATCCGGCGCGCCCAAAAACGGCTGAAAATCGAACACTGGCCAGCCGCGCGCGCCGCTGAGGAGGTTCTCGACGCCCTCAAGAAAAAGAGAATTAGCGTGAATCAGGTGGAGTTGTTTTTGGACTCTGCCATACCCAGGAAGGTGAAGCGGCAGGCTTTTAAATCCCTAATGAAAAACTTGCAGCTTATCGAAGCGGGCGTATCGTTACTCCCCAAAACTGCGACTCTCGCTATCGAGGCAGGTCTGGTTCCGGCGCCCGATGTTTCGTGGGAAGCGCGATTTGCACTCACGTCGGCATCACCTTTTAATCCTGCCGCAGGAATAGTTGATCGCGTCAATAATAACAAGTCGTATTTTTGGGCGTTCCCGCCAACCTGGGCAAAAGCAACTGAATGTGCAACCCTCGATCACTATTTTGGAGAGTACATGCCCACTGCAGAGATGGGGATGGGCTTCGCGATCATTCAGGCTCCATGGCCACGGGACAAGTATCCAGCACGTCACGATTCTGGCTTGCGCCACCAATATACCGTCAGCATTCCTATCTGGTCTTGGAACGCAAAGTCCGGCAAATGGCACCTTGGGAACATTCTCCGCTCACACATAAATCAGTCATCAAAGTGGTCCAGGGACGAACTTGAGCCGCTTCTACCTGCCGGATTGGCATCTCTGCCCCGAATTCACGGGTGCACCAAGTGCCACACTCTTTACATCGACAAAACGCTCCAGTATCCCGAAGTGCCGACCACGTGTTCATGCACACGCAGTCCGGGCTCATTCAATTTAATCCCTAACGCGCAATCTACTAGCTGATCTGCTTTCTCGATGGCCGTGCGATGCCCACTGTAAATATAAGCTGTAGGTGTAGGGTGTCGCTTACGGCGGCCTGAATGCACGGTCTCCAAAATCCAAGCTCCGAAAGTATTAACTAAGAAATCCTTCCGAAACCGCTTTGCTATCGCTAGCAAAGCGGTTCAAGACCTCAAACAGAAGCCCCGGGCCGAGCCTGACGATAGACCGACAGGCAGTAAATCAACAACGCCAACCCCGCCAATGCACCGCCAACAACCCCGACGTAAGCAAAGCCAAACTGGCTCCCCACCCAACTTCCCATCAGCGCCCCACCACCAATGCCGATGTTGTAGATCCCCGAAAACAGCGCCATCGCCACATCGGTCGCGTCGGGCGCCAGCACCAGGACCTTGGACTGCAACGCCAGACCGAACCCCATGATCGCCATTCCCCAGAAGATACTCAGCGCGCTCAGGTATGAGACCTTGCCGTTCAATGGCAGCAGCAAAACCAGGCACAACGCGAGCAACGACACGGCGACGATCAGAAAGCGCTGCGGGCTGTACCGATGCATCCAACTGAACAGCAAAGACCCGAAAATCCCTGCACCGCCGAATAACAGCAGGATGAGCGTGACCGTCTCGCCACTCATGCCCGCCACGACCTGAACGAAAGGTTCGATGTAGCTGTAAGCGGTGAAGTGAGCCGTCACGACCATAGCCGTCAGGATGTAGATCGCCACGAGCGCGGGTCGCTTTAACAATATGGGCAGACTTTTGAGCGACCCCGAGTTCTGGCTGGGCAACAACGGCAAGACCCTGGCCAGCCAGAACACTAACGTAGCCGCCAACACAGCGATCGCAATAAAGGTGGTTCGCCAGCCCATCGCCTCGCCCAATATCCGGCCGAGGGGAATGCCCAGCACCATCGCCAGGGAAGTGCCGGTTGCCAGCAAGCCCAATGCTTGAACCTGCTTGCCCGGCGGCGCCAGGCGCACAGCCAGAGAAGCCGTGATGGACCAGAACAGCGCATGCGACAGCGCCACGCCGATCCGGCTCACCAGCAGGACAGCGAAACTGGTCGCCAGACTCGACAGGATATGACTGACGATGAACATCGCAAACAGCACGATCAACAACTTGCGCCGCTCGACGTTGCGCGTCAGCAGCATGATGGGCAGCGACGTCAAAGACACCACCCACGCATAGATGGTCAACATCAAACCGACCTGAGCCGACGTCATGTCAAAGCTGCTGCCGATCGAACTCAACAGACCAACCGGCACAAACTCAGTTGTGTTGAAGACAAACGCAGCGAGTGCCAGCGCAATGACCGCGTACCAATTGCCGCTGGTTGTAGTCGTAGAATTGCTCATTGAAAAGTCGTGCCCATCTGTCGGTTTTACGTACACCAATTGCCGGAAAGCCTCAGACGACAGGTGGTTCGATGGCGACTGTACTATAAAGAAACGGTGACTTGTCCATCTTGCGAGTGCACATCGGCGCTCTGAGAGACAAGCATCAGGCCAGCGAAACCAGGACGTGCAGCCCCTGAGTGTTTTACCGTTCACTTGCTGGGTGAATCCATATGAATGAGCCTTATACGTCCGTAACGCGCGCCATTCCCCTCCTCTTTCTGACGCTGTGCACTACCGCATTAAGCGGCTGCATGAGTGCCGAACAACAAGCCGCCGAAGACCGTCAGACCTGTTCTGGTTATGGTTATGCGCAGGGTTCGACGGAGTTCGCAAACTGCATGATGATTTCCGATCAGCGACGTAAGAAAGCGGCGGCCGACTGGCAAGCGCAACAGGATCGGGATTGGCAACAGAAAACGGCGAAACCGGCCATGCAGGAATGCAACACCACAGAAAGTGTCGATGTCCAGGGTGATCCTTCTATGGATGGCCAGACCACTCGAACCAGGTCCAATACGGTATGTGTCGGTCAGTGATCTCGAGCACGTAAAACAGCGATGAGGCAGAGCCGGGCTGGATCAGCCCGCGCTGCTCATTGGCCGGCGTAGCCTTTGACCCGCATGCAATCATTCGTCAGATCGATCTGTTTTTCCGCGATAACGATGCCATCACCCACAGCACTGCCCATGCCGTGGGTCTTGTCGTTTGCAGACGGCGTCGAGTGGTAGCTGGCCGTTGCCGCTTTGGCCTGGTACTGGCATTCAGCTTTGTCGTGCTGGATGTCAGACGCACTGACACCTGGCTTGGACCAATCATGAACAGAGGTGACGCAGGCGCTCAAGAGCACCGCGAGCAACGCCACAATTATTAACTTCATGGTTCACCGCCTATTAATCAAAAGGACGAAAGGATTCGGATTGCGATGATGGAGGTCACTTGCAAACGAACGTCACGTTGGCGACTTCATTCGCCGGGTTCAGCGGCAAGCGAGAGTGCACTTCAAACTCACCCACTTGCTTGCCCAGCGATGCACATTTTTTGTAGGCACTGTCCAAGGCCAACTGACGGGCACCTGAGTGGGCGTGTTTCGATAGCAGAGCATTCGCCGATGCCTGGTACTCGTAGGGCCCCAGCTTCAAGTCGTGGGATTGCCAGACATAATTGCCGACCAACGCGACAGCGCTCACGGTAATAATCATGTTGAGCTTCATGGCAGGTATCGGTCGCTGGACATTTCATTCCTCATAACGCTCACCCTGTGTGGTCAATGGCGCGACGTGTGTGCGGGTCTGAATCGATCACATCGCCGTGGTGGAATGATTGAGCAGTTCGGTATCGAGGTGAAGAAAAACGAAGTATCTTTCAGTAAGGATTAGAAAAACTTAACGAGACAGATGGCCATGCAACTCGATGCAAAACAGATGCAGGCGTTCCTGGCCGTGGTCGACAGCGGCAGTTTCGAGAAGGCTGCCGAACGGCTTAACGTCACGGCGTCTGCGGTGTCGCAACGGATACACGCACTGGAAGTCCGTCTGGGCAGCTCGGTAGTGGTGCGCGGGCGACCGTGCGAACCCACTCAGGCGGGGAGAAAACTGATGCACTATCTTCGCCGTGCGACGGTGCTCGAAGAGGAACTGCTCAACGATCTGACCGGCGACGAAAAGGAGCATCTGCGGGTTGTCATAGCCGTCAACGGTGACACGCTGGCGACCTGGTTTTTTCCGGCACTGGCCGAGATTTTCGTCAGCGAGAAAATCCTGCTCGACGTCGTGGTCGACGATCAGGACCACACCTACGCCTTGCTGGAAAGTGGCCAGGTCATCGGTTGCATCGGCACACGCTCACAGCCGATGCGCGGATGTTTTGCAGAGTCGCTGGGGTCAGTGCGCTACCAACTGGTGGCATCGCCCGCCTTTCAGGAGCGATGGTTTGCCAAGGGGCTGACCCGTACGGCTGCGCGCAAGGCACCTGTTTTCGCTTATTCGCGCAAGGACACGTTGCAGTCTGATTTCATGCAGTCACGTTTCGGCCTGCAAGCAGACGCTTATCCAACCCATTACCTGTCACTTCCCGAGGCACGCCTGAAAGCCATACGGCGTGGCCTCGGATACGGGATGGTGCCGTATATGCAGGTAAGCGATCTGCTGAAAAGCCGGGAGCTGGTGGACCTGGCACCGGGTCATTTCACTGATGTAGAGCTTTATTGGCACGCCTGGGACTTGCAATCACCGCGCATGGAAACGCTCTCCGAGCGTGCAGTACACGCCGCGCGGCGCATTTTGAGCAGCAGAGAGTCGGTGAAGCGCTCAACCATGCCGAAGAAATAACGGGGGCACGGCGCGAGTGCTGGCAAAGTGCCTAATGACAAATTCGGTAATAAAGTTTAACTTACCGCCGCCCCGACCGATGGAGGGTCGGGCATTCGCACTCAGTTAAGGAAAACGATGGCAATGGTCTATTGTCGTGCTTGCGCCAAGGAGCTACACGAGTCGGCGCTCACCTGCCCCCAATGCGGGGCTCCTCAGCAGGCCCCAGTGCCGCAAACGCAGGCCGAAATGCCTTGGCTGGCCATCGTTTCATTGATCCTCGGAATTATCAGCGCACTCACCCTGTTTGATGACTCCGAATGGGATAGGGACGCGATTGTCGGTGTGGGAATTCTCAGCCTCGCGGGCCTCATTTGCGGCATCGTCTGTATCAACCAAAAACACTCAGGAAGAAACCTGGCGATTGCCGGCATTGTTTTGTCAGGTATTGCCGCGTTTGTTTTGTCCTGTTTATCGATTGAATAATTTTAGGGAAAAAATATGAGCATGGTTTTCTGCCGCGGTTGCGCCAAGGAAATTAGCAGCCTGGCCGTGGCATGCCCGCAGTGTGGGGCACCTCAAGCAACTCAACCTGCCTACGCCAGTGGCCCCGCCATCACGACGGGCAACCCATACCTGGAAGCGCTGAAGAACTACGCCGAATTCAAAGGCCGCGCCACGCGCCGCGAATACTGGATGTTCGTTCTGATCAACCTGGGTATCTGCATTGTCATGGGTGTTCTCGATGCAATGCTCAATACCAAAGGCGTCCTTTACAACGTCTACAGCCTGGCGATGTTGCTGCCGAGCATCGCGGTAGGTGCACGCCGCATGCACGACACCGACCGCAGCGGCTGGTGGTTGTTGCTGCCGATCGTCAACCTGGTGTTTCTGGTGCAAGACAGCCAGCCAGGTCCAAACCGTTTCGGGCCGAACCGCAAAGGCATCAACTGATTCACTGCGCAACACGTTGATCGAGACGGCCGCCATGGCCGTCTCTTTGTATCTGCCGTACAGAATTCGGATCGACCTCACCTTTGCGGGTCACGCAACACAGATTTGTCATCAATTCATTTGATAGCCCCCTAACGAAAGGTGCATGCTAGAGGGCTTCGCTCGGTCTTATATCATTCCGAATGATAGTTACCTTCGTGTCATTCGATTCGTTTGCTATCAACCCGCCGAGCATCATCCGCCCATCTTCAATACATTGGCGGATGCATCCATGGAACAATCACTCAAACATTTGCGCTTCCCGTTGGCTCTGTTGGCCGTAATGGTGATGAGCGCTTGCGGCAAGACTCCAGAGACCGCCGCCGCCATGCCTGCTGCCAAGGTCAGTGTGGCCAAGGTTCTGGAACAACCGGTCAACGAGTGGGACGAATTCACCGGGCGCCTCGAGGCGCCGGAAACCGTTGAAATCCGTCCACGGGTCTCCGGCCAGATCGACGAAGTCGCCTTCACCGAAGGTGCACTGGTCAAGAAAGGCGATCTGTTGTTCCAGATCGACCCGCGTCCGTTCCAGGCCGAGGTACGCCGCCTCGAAGCCCTGGTCGCCCAATCCCGAGCCAACGCCACTCGTAGTGAAAACGAAGCCGGCCGTGGCGAACGCCTGCGTGCCAGCAACGCCATCTCCGCCGAACTGGCCGATTCGCGCACCAGCGCTGCACAAGAAGCACGTGCCGCTGTCGGCGCCCTGCAAGCGCAACTGGATCTGGCCAAGCTGAACCTGAGTTTCACCCGAGTAACCTCTCCAATCAGCGGTCGCGTCAGCCGTGCCGAGATCACCGCCGGTAACCTGGTGACTGCCGACACCACTGCTCTGACCAGCGTGGTTTCTACCGACAAGGTTTACGCCTACTTCGACGCCGATGAGCGTGTGTTCCTCAAATACACCCAACTCGCCCGTCAGGGTCAGCGCGGCGCGACTACTCCGGTGTACATGGGTCTGTCCAACGAAGACGGCAACCCGCACCAGGGTCAGATGAACTTCGTCGACAACCAGGTTAACCCGAAGACCGGCACCATCCGTGGTCGCGCCGTGTTCGACAACAGCGACGGCACCTACACCCCAGGTCTGTATGCACGCCTGAAACTGGTCGGCAGCGGCACCTATAACGCCATGTTGATCAACGATGAAGCCGTCGGCACTGACCTCGGCAAGAAGTTCGTACTGGTGATGGATGCGGACAACAAGACCGCCTACCGCGCCGTTGAACTCGGTCCGAAGATCGAAGGCCTGCGTATCGTGCGCAGCGGCCTGAACAAGGACGACACGATCATCGTCAAGGGTCTGCAACGGGTTCGTCCTGGTTCTCCGGTCACGCCTGAAGTGATCCCGATGGCCAGCGAGCAAACCATTGCTGCACTGGCTCAACAACGACAAGCGCTGGAAGCCAGCAACCTGCCCAAAGTCGCACCTGCCAAAGGCGCGTCGGGATCGGTTGTGAAACTGGCTGCTGCGACCCCACGCGGTTAAGGGACGACAACTCCGATGAATTTTTCCCAATTCTTCATTTCACGGCCGATCTTCGCAGCGGTGCTTTCGCTGTTGATCCTGATCGCCGGTGCGATCTCGCTGTTCCAGTTGCCGATCAGCGAATACCCGGAAGTCGTGCCGCCCACCGTGGTGGTGCGTGCCAACTTCCCGGGCGCCAACCCAAAAGTCATCGGTGAAACCGTGGCGGCTCCACTGGAGCAGGCCATCACCGGCGTCGAGAACATGCTGTACATGTCCTCGCAGTCGACCGCTGACGGCAAAATCACCCTGACCATCACCTTCGCCCTGGGCACTGACCTGGACAATGCGCAGGTGCAGGTACAGAACCGCGTGACCCGGACCGAGCCGAAGCTTCCAGAAGAAGTGACGCGCATCGGTATCACCGTCGACAAGGCTTCGCCCGACCTGACCATGGTTGTGCACTTGACCTCGCCGGACAAACGCTACGACATGCTGTACCTGTCCAACTACGCGATCCTCAACATCAAGGATGAGCTTGCTCGTCTTGGTGGTGTCGGTGACGTGCAGCTGTTCGGTATGGGCGACTACTCGCTGCGTGTGTGGCTCGACCCGAACAAGACTGCTTCGCGCAATCTGACTGCCACTGATGTGGTCACCGCCATTCGTGAGCAGAACCGTCAGGTGGCCGCCGGCCAACTGGGCGCGCCTCCTGCCCCGAATGCCCAGAGCTTCCAGCTGTCGGTCAACACTCAGGGCCGTCTGGTCTCCGAGGAAGAGTTCGAGAACATCATCATTCGCGCTGGCGACAACGGTGAAATCACTCGTCTGAAGGACATCGCCCGTGTTGAACTGGGTTCCAGCCAATACGCCCTGCGTTCGCTGCTGAACAACCAGCCTGCCGTAGCGATCCCGATCTTCCAGCGCCCGGGCTCCAACGCCATCGAAATCTCGAACGAAGTTCGCGGCAAGATGGAAGAGCTGAAGAAAGGCTTCCCGCAAGGCATGGACTACAGCATCGTCTATGACCCGACGATCTTCGTACGCGGATCCATCGAAGCGGTGGTTCACACCCTCTTCGAAGCGCTGATCCTCGTGGTACTGGTGGTGATTCTGTTCCTGCAGACCTGGCGCGCCTCGATCATTCCGTTGGTGGCGGTGCCGGTATCGTTGATCGGTACGTTTGCGGTAATGCACCTGTTCGGCTTCTCGCTTAACGCCTTGTCGCTGTTTGGCCTGGTACTGGCGATTGGTATCGTGGTGGACGACGCCATCGTGGTGGTGGAGAACGTCGAGCGGAACATTGAACTGGGGCTCAATCCCTTCGATGCGACCAAAAAGGCCATGGGTGAAGTGACCGGCCCGATCGTTGCCACGGCCCTCGTGCTGTGTGCGGTGTTCATTCCGGCAGCGTTCATCTCCGGCCTCACCGGTCAGTTCTACAAACAGTTCGCCTTGACCATCGCGATCTCGACGGTGATCTCGGCCTTCAACTCGTTGACCCTGTCGCCAGCGCTGGCCGCTGTGTTGCTCAAAGGCCATGACGCACCGAAAGACCGCTTCTCCAAAGTGCTGGACAAGATCTTCGGTGGTTGGCTGTTCCGTCCGTTCAACCGTTTCTTCGACCGTGCCAGCCATGGCTACGTCGGTACCGTGCGCCGAGTCATCCGTGGCAGCGGCATCGCCCTCTTCCTGTACGCAGGCCTGATGGTGCTGACCTTCTTCGGTTTCTCCAGCACCCCGACCGGTTTCGTACCCGGCCAGGACAAGCAATACCTGGTGGCCTTCGCGCAACTGCCGGACGCCGCGAGCCTGGACCGCACCGAGGACGTGATCAAGCGCATGTCTGACCTGGCGCTGAAACAGCCAGGCGTGGAAAGCGCCGTGGCGTTCCCGGGCCTGTCGATCAACGGCTTCACCAACAGCCCGAACGCCGGCATTGTGTTCGTGACCCTGAAACCGTTCGACGAGCGTAAAGACCCGAGCATGTCCGCCGGTGCGATTGCCGGTGCCTTGAACGGCAAGTACGCCGGTATCCAGGAAGCCTACATGGCGATCTTCCCGCCGCCGCCGGTACAAGGTCTGGGCACCATTGGTGGTTTCCGCCTGCAAATCGAGGACCGGGGCAACCTGGGCTACGAAGAGCTGTACAAGGAAACCATGAATATCATTGCCAAGAGCCATAACGTTCCGGAACTGGCCAACTTGTTCACCAGCTACACCGTAAACGTGCCGCAGGTCGATGCTGCCATCGACCGCGAAAAAGCCAAGACCCACGGTGTGGCCGTCAGCGACATCTTCGACACCCTGCAGATCTACCTGGGTTCGCTGTATGCCAACGACTTCAACCGCTTCGGGCGCACCTATCAGGTCAACGTTCAGGCCGAGCAACAGTTCCGCCTCGAATCCGACCAGATCGGCCAGCTGAAAGTACGCAACAACAAGGGCGAAATGATCCCGCTGGCGACCTTCATCAAGGTCAGCGACACCTCGGGGCCGGATCGCGTGATGCACTACAACGGCTTCATCACCGCTGAAATCAACGGTGCCGCAGCCCCGGGCTACAGCTCTGGCCAGGCCGAAAAAGCCATCGAGAAACTGCTCAAGGATGAACTTCCGAACGGCATGACCTACGAGTGGACCGACCTGACCTATCAGCAGATTCTGTCCGGCAACACCGCGCTGTTCGTGTTCCCGCTCTGCGTATTGCTGGCGTTCCTGGTGCTCGCCGCTCAATACGAAAGCTGGAGCCTGCCACTGGCGGTGATCCTGATCGTACCGATGACCCTGCTGTCGGCCATTACCGGTGTGATCATCTCCGGCGGCGACAACAACATCTTCACCCAGATCGGCTTGATAGTACTGGTAGGCCTGGCGTGTAAGAACGCGATTCTGATCGTCGAGTTCGCCAAGGACAAACAGCAAGAAGGTCTCGACCCGCTGGCCGCTGTACTGGAAGCCTGCCGTCTGCGTCTGCGGCCGATCCTGATGACCTCGTTCGCGTTCATCATGGGTGTGGTGCCACTGGTGTTCTCCAGCGGTGCCGGTGCCGAGATGCGTCATGCCATGGGTGTGGCGGTGTTCTCCGGGATGCTTGGTGTGACCTTCTTCGGTCTGCTGCTGACGCCGGTGTTCTATGTACTGATCCGCAACTTCGTGGAACGCGGTGAGGCTCGCAAAGCGGCCAAAGCGCACAATCTTCCAAAGCCACTGGAGGCGCACCAATGAGTCTGAAAGTCTTCCTGCCGAGCCTGCTGGTACTGGCCCTGAGCGCCTGTGCAGTCGGCCCCGACTACAAGACCCCAGCCACGGAGGCGGCCAACATCACGGCCGCCACCGACGGCGCCGCCGGCCAGAAGAATTTTGACCGTTCGAAGTTCGAAGGCATCTGGTGGCAACAATTCGACGATCCGACCCTCAACCAGTTGGTGACTCAATCGCTGCAAGGTAACCGCCAACTACGCGTGGCGTTCGCTCGCTGGAAAGCCGCACGGGCGATCCGCGACGACGTCAGCAATGACGCCATGCCAACCATCACCAGCCGCGCCAGCAGCGATCTGGCCAAGGGACAAATCCCCGGCCAGACCACCAAACGGGTCAACAGCGAACGCTATGACCTGGGTCTGGACATGGCCTGGGAAATCGATCTGTTTGGCCGCATCCAGCGCAATCTGGAAGCCAGCGACGCTGACCAGCAGGCTGCCGAAGCGGATCTGTACCAGCTGCAAGTCACCATGATTGCCGAATTGGTGGACGCTTACGGTCAACTGCGCGGTGCGCAACTGCGGGAAAAGATCGCTGTGGCCAACCTGGAGAACCAGCAGGAGTCGCGCAAGATCACCATCAGCCTGCGTGACGCCGGCGTTGGCGATCAGCTCGATGTCGAGCGTGCCGATGCACGTCTGGCAGCGGTCGAGGCCAGCGTGCCGCAATTGCAGGCCGAGCAGGTTCGGCAGAAAAACCGCATTGCGACCTTGTTGGGCGAGCGTCCGGACAAACTGACCGTCGACCTGAGCCCGAAAGACTTGCCAGCCATCGCCAAGGCATTGCCGATCGGCAATCCGGGCGAACTGCTGCAACGTCGCCCGGACATCCTCAGCGCCGAACGCAAGCTGGCTTCCGCTACCGCACGTATCGGTGTGGCCAAGGCCGATCTGTTCCCTCGCGTCAGCCTCAGCGGCTTCCTCGGCTGGACGGCTGGGCGAGGTTCGCAGATCGGTTCCTCGGCGGCCAACGCCTGGGCACTGGGCCCGAGCATCACCTGGGCAGCGTTCGACCTTGGCAGCGTGCGGGCCCGTTTGCGCGGTGCCGATGCCGATGCCGAAGGCGCACTGGCAACTTACGAGCAACAGGTGCTACTGGCCCTGGAAGAATCGGAAAACGCTTTCAGCGACTACGGCAAACGCCAGCAACGCTTGATCTCGCTGATCCGCCAGAGCGAATCAAGCCGCAAGGCTGCCGATTTGGCTGAAATTCGCTATCGCGAAGGCACCACCGACTTCCTCGTGCTGCTCGACGCCCAGCGTGAACGCTTGAACGCTGAAGACAGTCAGGCCCAGGCCGAAGTGGATCTGTATCGCGGCATCGTCTCGATCTACAAGGCCCTGGGTGGCGGTTGGCAGCCAGAAACGGTCGCCAGCAAGTAACAGTTTTTTAAAGAGCTCCTTTGGTTGGCCGCAACCAACCAAATTCTTTGCCCCGCGTATCATTCGGTCGCGGGGCTTTTTTGTGCCTGTCTTTCAGGGTTTTCCAGCACCGTTACGGTCGCCGTGGTGCCTGCCCTCAAACGCCCCTTGCCGGCGTAGTCCGGGTCGATCCCGATTCGTACGGGCACTCGCTGCGCAAGCTTCACCCAGGTGTAGCTGGGGTTGATGTTGGCCAGCAATCGACTTCCCGGTGCGTTTTCCCGGTCGGCAATGGCGAAGGCGATGCTTTGCACGGTGCCGCCAAATTTTTCGCCACTCATCAATTCAATTCGCACCCGGTCGCCCTCTTCGATCCTTGGCAGTTTGGTTTCCTCGAAATAGCCACTGACGTAGAACGAGTCGCTGTCCACCAGTGCCAGAAGCGCGCCGCCAGCCACCGCGTAGTCGCCCTGACGGGTCAACAGGTTGGTGACATAGCCGCTGACCGGCGACTCGACACGGGTGCGCTGCAAGTCCAGCTCGGCCTGGGTCAGTGCGGCAATCGCCAACTGCACGTTGGCTTCCGCCAGACCGAGATTGGCCTGGTTACGCAACAGGTCAGCCTGGGCCACGGCCACGTCGGTGCTGGACTTTTCCCACTCTTCCCCCGAAATCGCAAAGCCCTGTTTGAGCGTGCGTCTGCGCCGTTCTTCGCTCTCGCGTTGCTTGAGCAACGCCTCACTGGCGACGATGGCCGCACGGGACTGGCCGAGTGTGGCCCTGGCCACCTCAACCGAACGTTTTGCATGTTCGACCGCCAGGCTGTAGCGAGCCGGGTCGATCTCCAGCAACAACTGGCCTTTGTCGACATGCTGGTTGTCCTGCACCGCGAGACTGACAATACGCCCCGAGACATCCGCCGACAGGGTCACGACATCCGCCCTCACCCGCGCATCTCGCGTCCACGGCGCGCGGGTGTAATGTTCCCAGGCGAACCAGCCGAGCACGATGGCCAACAGCACCACGGCCAATGTCGTCAATCGAGTGAGCAGCGTCTTCAAGGCATCAGGCTCCCATCAACAAGATCAGTGTGGCGCACACACAGGCGTACAACGCACCTTCGAACAGAGCTTCATGCCAGACTAGTCGTAGGACGCCGAGACGACGCAATACCCAGTCCAATAATAGAAAGACTGGTATGGCGAGGATCAGCGCCTGGGCGATTGGCGGCAGATAGACACCACCGACCTCGAAATCAATGGGCAAGGACGGGTTCTCCTTCTGGTGCGTTGTCTTGCAGATACTCACCATGACGCTCAAGGAACGCGACGACGATCAACAGCGCCACGCGCATGCGAAATACTGACCACAGGTGCTCGTGCGTGGCGGCATGCAATTCATCCAGTTGGTCACCGAGTGCATGCAGCGTAGTCAGCAAGGCTGGCAGGTGCACATCCGGACGGCCAGCGACGAAGCGGCCGGTCTGGCGCAAGGCGGCCATCAGTTGTTGGCCGAAAGCGTCCGTGAGCAAGGCGTTACCCTGCACCTGTTGTCTGAGCTGATGGATGGCGACGCCGACTGCCACACAGGCAAGACTGATTTCATATCGTCGTTGCATATCCGGATCACTGGCTGCCGGCAACAGCCCCAGCATGGTTGTCAGGCGATCGACCATGCGGCTTTCGAACGCGAATTGCTCTTCGTCTGTAGGAGAGACTTTCGTCAGTTGATACACCTGCTCCCGCGCTTCGTTGTAGAACCGGCGGATTCGCAACACCGGGCGGAACGGAAAGATCCACGCATAGACGATCAGAGCCAGCATCGCCGCGCTCACATAGGCACCGGCAAACTCGAACCATTGAATGGCGGTGTTCTGCCCGGTGCCGACGTTCTGTGGGCCGAGCATCAGGAAACTCGACAAGCCCAGCCCCATGCCAATGCCCGCTGTGGCCGGGCTGGCCAGCCCCACCGCGATCACATAGAGCAAAGGCGCCAGTAAAAGCGCCAGCCATTCGAAATCGTTGACCGCCGGCACCAGCATGAACTGATACAGCGCCGAAACCACCAGTGCCAGGCCCAATCCGCGAGCGTAGCTCTGTGCGGCGATCAAGGGGCGCGGGAACGTCGCCATCAGTGAACAGAGAATTCCCACCAGAATCATCCCGCCACGCGCCCCGTCCCAGGCGGTTTCGATCCAGATCAGCCCGGCCACCAGCAACGCGCTGAAAGCCCGAATGGCGTTCATCGCTGCCAGGGTGAAATCCAGGTGCAACGGACTGGACTGGCCGCGAAACATGCAACTGGCCTCCCGCCCGTCCTGTATCGCTTCGCTCAGTTCGAGGATCTGCTCCAGTTGTTGCAGTAGCCGCGCCTGCTCCCAGCGCAGTGCCCATGCCAGCGAACGCAGGGTCGCGCTCATGTCTTCGGTCAGTTGTTCAGCCCTGTAGGCCAGCGCTTCGAATTGTTGCTGCAGGGCGATCAGTTGATGCCTCATGTCTTCCGGCAGTGAACGTCCGTACTGCGACAATTGATCAAGAAACGCCAGCTCGTCGGCACGCAAGCGCTGAACCTCCAACGGCAGATCGCCGTCCCAGCGCTCGGTCAGCAACTGACGCTGATGACGCAGTGCTGTCAGACGCGACGTCAGCAGCATCAGTTGATTGCCCAGCATCAACACCAGATTGTTGGCACTGCGCAGGCGCGGGGCATCGAAATACAGATGCCGACGCAAGCCTTCCAACGCACTGATTTCTCCGAGCAGCTGCATTTGCCGGCGCTGGAATTCGGCTTCGCTTTCTTCGGTGCGAATCACCGCGGCGGCGTGGGTGGCCACCAGTTTGATGACCTGATCGACTTTCGCGAAGTAGTTGCGCGAAACCGCCTCGGGACGCGCAGTGAGCAGGCTGACGACACAGACGCAAGCCACCGCCAACAAGGTTTCAGTGACCCGGGTAACTGCCAGCAGGAAGGTCCCGTCCTGATCCGGGATCGCCAGCAGCGCCACCACCACGGCGGTGTAGCCACTGAGTACGAACGCCTGCGAACTGGTGTAGCGCAGCAAGGTGCCGCCAGCTGTACACAACGCCAGCCACAACGCCAGGGTCGTGATAAACGGTAGAGGCGCCTGAGGGAAGATCGCCATGATCAACACCGCCACGGCAGCCCCGAGCGTGGTGCCGATGACCTGACCGAAACTGCGGGCCAACGCCATCCCGGCTAATGGCTGACTGATGATGACCACTGCCATGATCGACCACTTGGGTTGATCGAGATCGAACAGAAACGCCAGGTACAACGTCAGCAGCCCGGCGGCGACGGTGCGCAGGGCAAACAGCAGCACCGCCTGGCCGGGCTGGATCACTGCCTTGAAATAATTGAGCAGGGCTTGCATGGACACACTCGTCGAGGGAACTTCACCAAGCGTAGTCACTGCATCGAAAGCTCGACGGCTTCCAGTGCCGACAGATGATGTAGGGCGATTCATCATTAGTAGTGAGTGATATCGGGCAGAGTGTTTGACTCACAGCGTCAGCTGACCGAAGCTTGCCCCCTCTGCGACAATATGAAAGCTTCGGATACCTGCATGCCTCAGTCCCGCCGCTACTTGCTCATCAGTCTTGGCCTCGTGCTTGTCCTCCTGGTTGCATGGCTGTCCCTGCGCAGCACCGTTTCCGTGGTGCCGGAAGCGATCAAGCATGGCTACAGTGAAGCGCTGGGCGCGGCCCGAGCCGGCCAACCGGGCGCGGCTCGGGTTTTGTACCAACAACTGGGGCGCCCGGACCTGTCGGTCAAGCGGCGTGTCTGGCTGCACGCCGAACTGCCGAACTACCCGAGCCCGCAAGCGTTGAAACTGGCGGATGCCGATCTGCAGAACGAATCCCCCGATGTACGAATGGCGGCGATCAGGAGCGTGACCGGCCTGGTGCCGGGCGGCCAGCGCAGTCTGTTGCTCGGCCCTTTGCTCGACGATGAAGACCAAAACGTTCGGTTTGCGGCGATCAACGCCCTGCTCGGATTGTCCCCGGATCAATTGGGCTTGTACTTCGCACCGTTGCAGCAAGGCATCGACAGTTGGGAACAGGCTCTGAAAAGCCAAGCGGAAAGTGCCGCCAATTTCGTACAGCTGGCTCGACTGCATCTGCACAACGCCGAGCTCAAACAAGCACAGGAAGCGCTTGAACAAACCTTGAAGCTGGATCCCGGCAACCTGCCGGCGCTGGTGATGCAGATCGAAGTGCTCGACCGCCAGGGCCAAAGCGATGAAGCCCGACAGCTACTGGCCAGACAATTGAAAGCGCAACCGGACTCGGCCTATCTGCAACATGCGTTGGGCCTATGGCTGCTGCATCACGATCAACGCGAATTCGCCCTGCTCGGTCTGTCCAAAGCCGTGGAACTGGAGCCTGACAACAAGGACTATCGTTACGACCTCGCCACCACACTGCACAGCGCCGAGGAACTTGAAGCAGCGCAGAAACAGTTGCAGGAAATCGTCCAGCGTCACCCTGCCGACCGCAAGGCGCGGGTACTGCTGATCAACTACTGGAAGGAAAGTGGTCAATTGCAGAACGTGCAGGTTCTGCTGGCCCAGCTCGAACAGATGAACCCTGACGACCCGTCTCTGCAGCAGGGCCTCTGAGCGACTTCTGACAGCATCCTCGACACATCGCGCAAGAAATTCGGAACCGCCATCTCGGCAAAGGGTCAAGTAAACAGGCAGCCCACAAAGGCGTACACCTCCCGCTGCCTCGTTTCCCCTAGTTATGAGAGGGCATTTTTTGTCTACATCGAACGAGTTGATCAGCGCAAAAGCCGCCACGGGCATCGAAGGTCTGGACGACATTCTGGCCGGTGGTTTGTCTCGTGGTCATGTTTTCCTGCTGGAGGGCGAGCCCGGCACAGGTAAAACCACAGTCGCGTTGCATTTTCTTCTCGCGGGAGCCCGTGCCGGCGAACGCTGTTTGTACATCACCCTCTCCGAAACCGAGCGCGAACTGCGCCAAGGTGCGCTCTCACACGGCTGGGAATTGAACGACAACATCGAGATTTTCGAGCTGACACCACCGGAAAGCCTGCTCAACGCCGAGCATCAACAGAGCCTGCTGTACTCCTCTGATCTGGAGCTGGGCGAAGCCACCAAGCAGATTTTCGAGGTGGTCGAGCGATTCAAACCGACCCGGGTGGTGCTCGACAGCCTGTCGGAGATCCGCCTGCTGGCGCAAAGCTCCCTGCGTTATCGCCGGCAGATCCTGGCGATCAAGCACTACTTCGTACGGTATGACGCGACGGTACTGCTGCTGGATGACCTGACGACAGAGTCCCTCGACAAGACCGTGCACAGCGTGGCTCACGGTGTCATCCGCCTGGAAGAGCTGACCCCCAATTACGGCGCCGAACGCCGACGTGTACGGGTGATCAAGTATCGCGGCCAGAAATATCGCGGCGGCTTTCATGACTTCACCATCATGGGTGATGGCGTACACGTCTTTCCGCGTCTGGTGGCGGCCGAACATCGCGGCGATTACCCGCGCCTGCAATTGACCAGCGGCATCAACGAAATGGACGCGCTGCTGGGCGGCGGGATCGAAACCGGCTCCAGCACGTTGATTCTCGGCCCGGCCGGCACCGGTAAATCGCTGATATCGATGATCTTCGCTTCCGCCGCAGTGATTCGCGGCGAAAAAGCGGCGCTGTTCATTTTCGATGAAGAGCTCGGCCTGCTGTTCGAACGCATGAAGAACATCGGCATCGACCTCAAGGCCCTGCAAGCCACCGGCAATCTGTTGATCGAACAAGTAGACGCTGCCGAGTTGTCACCCGGCGAGTTCTCCCATCGGGTACGGCGCTGCGTCGATGAGGGCGACATCAAGACCGTGGTGATCGACAGCATCAACGGCTATCAGGCTGCGATGCCGGAAGAAAATGCGCTGGTCCTGCACATGCATGAACTGCTGCTGTACCTGAACCGCAAAGGTGCCGCGACCTTCATGACCGTCGCCCAGCACGGTCTGGTCGGCGACATGCAGGCTCCGGTGGACATCACGTATCTGGCCGACACGGTCATCCTGTTGCGCTACTTCGAAGCCCTCGGCAAGGTGCGTCGGGCGATTTCGATCATCAAGAAACGCACCGGCAGCCACGAATCAACCATCCGCGAATACCGAATTTCTCCTCAGGGCATGACCATCGGCGAACCGCTGGAAGCCTTCCAGGGCGTATTGCGCGGCGTGCCGACGTATCTCGGTGCGAGCAATCCGCTGCTCAAGGAAGACAACTTGTGACCGTCACCGTCCCGCTGTCCGAACGGGCGCTGATCCTCGCGCCCCTGGGTCGCGACAGCCAGATCGCGCTGATGATCCTCAACGAGGCCGGTTACGGCGGCCTCATCACTTCCGGGCTGGGGAATCTGTGCGCCGAACTGGAACCCGGCGCCGGTCTGCTGCTGATCGCCGCCGAAGCCCTGAATGGCCCGGAACTCGAGGGTCTGTTGCTGTACCTGGAGCAGCAACCGGCGTGGTCTGACTTGCCGATCGTCTTGCTCACCCATCACGGCGGATCCGAACAGGGCCCTTCTTCGCGTCTCAGTGAATTACTGGGCAACGTGACATTCCTTGAGCGCCCTTTCCATCCGGCGACCTTGATCAGCCTCGTCACAACTGCCCTGCGTGGGCGACGACGACAGTACGAAGCTCGCGATCGCCTGATCGATCTGAGCGAAAGCGAGCGGCGCCTGCAATCAACCCTCGAAACCCTTGAGCAACAAGTCGAGGAACGCACGGCGCAACTGCGGCACAACGAAGAAGCGCTGCGCCAGTCGCAGAAAATGGAGGCGGTCGGCCAGCTCACCGGTGGTATCGCCCACGACTTCAACAATATGCTGACCGGGATCATCGGTAGCCTGGAACTGCTGCGCCGGCGACTGGCTCGTGGACGGACTGAAGATCTCGACAGCCTGATCGATCTGGGCGTGACGTCAGCCAACCGCGCGGCCGGCCTGACTCACCGTTTGCTGGCGTTTTCCAGGCGGCAGTCGCTGGACTCCAAAGCTGTTCAGATGAATGAGCTGGTGCAATCGATGGGCGAACTGCTGCAGCGCAGCCTAAACGAAAGCATCCAGTTGGACATGCGTCTGCACGAGCAGTTGTGGGTGGCCAAGGCCGATCCCAATCAACTGGAAAGCGCCCTGCTCAACCTGGTGATCAATGCCCGCGACGCGATGCCCGATGGCGGCAATCTTGTAGTCGAAACCGGTAATCAGGTACTGGATCGCGATTTCACCGCGACCTACAGCAATCTGTCGCCCGGTGATTACGTGGTGTTGAGCGTAATGGACAACGGCTGCGGCATGCCGCAGAGCGTGATCAACCGAGCATTCGATCCATTTTTCACCACCAAACCCATCGGCCAGGGCACAGGTTTGGGTCTGTCGATGATCTATGGTTTCAGCAAGCAATCCGGTGGGCATGTGTCCATCGAAAGCGAAATCGATCAAGGCACCACGGTGAAACTCTATCTGCCGCGTTTCCAGGGCGAGCCCCTGCCCCACACCCCGGTGGACACGGAACAGGCACCGGATGCCGTGGAAGGCGAAACCGTATTGATCGTCGAAGACGACCCGGCCGTGCGCGTGCTGGTCAGCGCGGTATTGAGTGAGTTGGGTTATGGATTTGTCGAAGCCAGTGACGCCGACGGCGCGGTGCCGATCCTGGACTCGACACAGCGCATTGATCTGCTGATCAGCGATGTCGGACTGCCGGGCATGAATGGCCGGCAACTGGCGGAAATCGGCCGGCAATACCGGCCAGAGCTGAAAGTTCTGTTCATCACCGGTTACGCCGAGCACGCTGCGGTACGCGGCGGGTTCCTCGACCCAGGCATGCAGATGATCACCAAGCCGTTCACCTTCGATCTGCTGACGGCGAAGGTGCGGGAGATGATCAAGAGTTGAGGCGGTTGACGCCTCAGGCCAGCAGTTCCTGAATTTTCTCCTGCAGCACGTCCAGATCGAACGGTTTCTCCAGAATTGGCGCCCTACGCGTGATCGGGCTACCGGTCTCGCGGATTTCCTGCGGATAGCCGCTGATGAAGATCACTTTCAGATCAGGGCGCAATTTGACGGCGGGCTCGGCGATCTGCACGCCCGAAATGCCACCCGGCAAACGAAAATCGGTAATCAACATGTCCAGATGCGGCTTGCTCGCCAGAATCTCGAACGCCTGCTCGCCGTTTTCGGCCTGCAATACGCGATACCCCTGCCCTGACAGATAGTCTGTCAGCACCATCAGGATCACCGGTTCGTCCTCGACGACGAGTACTACATCTTGTGCATCTACGCTCATGGGAAGCCTTTGTTCGGTCAATAGCTGCTGATACGACCGTGTGGTCACTCAGAGGTTGCGTTTGTTTCGCCGTTTTCCTGGAGCGGCAGACAAACGCGAAACAGGGCGCCCTCGTTGATCTTGCTCTCGACGACGATGGAGCCGCCATGGGCGGCGACGATCTGCTCGGAAATGAACAGACCCAGTCCGAGACCGGCCACCACCGTCTTGGCGGAGACCCGTTCGAACTGTTGAAAAATGCGTTTCTGGTTTTCCTCGCTGATACCGATGCCCTGGTCCGCGACTTCGATCCGCGCCTCATTGCCTTCGCGATAAACCCGCACCTGCACCGGGCTCTTGCCGCCATAACGCAAAGCGTTGGTCAGCAGGTTCGACACCACCTGCTCGATGCGGAATTCGTCCCACTGCCCTTCCACCGGCTCCGCCGCCGTGAAGCTGACGTCGGTCTCGGCCGCTTCGATCTGCTGGGCGAAGTTTTGCAGCAACGTGCCTACCAGTTGCGCCAGATCGAACCGGCTCGGCCGGATCGACAGCTTGCCGGTGCGGATCCGTGACACGTCGAGCATGTCCTCGATCAGGCGGATCAGGCTTTTGATCTGACGCTCGTCGCGGTCGACCATGGCGTGCATCTTGTCGAGGGTGAACGCGGCGGCGTTGTCCCGGGCCAGGTGCATCTTGCGCAGTTGGGTTTCGAGGATAAGGCCGTTGAGCGGCGTGCGCACTTCGTGGGCGACGATCGACATGAAATCGTCACGCATGCGCACCGCCTGCTCCAGCTCGCCTTGGGTGCTTTGCAGTTGCTGCAACAGCGCTTCCTGTTCGCGACGGCTCTGCTCAAGGGCTTCGACTTGTTGTTTCATCGCCTTGCTCTGGCGGTACAGGTCGACAAAGACGTTGACCTTGCTCTTCACCGCATGGATATCCAGCGGCTTGTGCAGGAAATCCACTGCCCCGCTCTCATAGCCCTTGAACGCGTAATTCAGTTCACGGCCGGCAGCGCTGACGAAGATGATCGGGATGTTCTTGGTCTTCTCGGTGCCGCGCATCAGCTCGGCCAGTTCGAAGCCATTCATGCCGGGCATCTGTACGTCGAGAATGGCCATGGCGAATTCGTGTTGCAGCAGCAGCGACAGTGCTTCATCCGCCGACAGCGCTTTGTAGACGGTGCGATCTTCGCGTTTGATCAGCGCTTCAAGAGCCAGCAGGTTCTCGGGCAGATCGTCGACGATCAGCAGTTTTGCCTGAATATTACTCAGCATGCGATTCGTTCCAGCTCGACAAGCAGACGGCCGATGCCGCGTATGGGAAGTATGTGATCCGGTTGGTGAGTCTTCAGGGCAGCCTCGGGCATGGTCGCGACTTGCGCATCGTCCGGATCCTGAACGATGGTCAGCCCGCCATGGCGTTTGACTTGCGCCAAACCCCGCGCGCCATCGTGATTGGCCCCGGTCAGCAGCACGGCGGCCAGTGCGGGGCCATAGACGTCGGCGGCGGACTCGAACAGAAAATCAATCGAGGGCCGTGAATGATGCAGTCGATCCTCCAGGCTCAACGACAGGCTGCGGTCCTGCTCCACCGACAGGTGATAGCCCGGTGTGGCGAAATACACGGTGCCGGGCTGAATGTCCTGTTTATCGATGGCTTCGGTGACTGGTAACGCGACCCGCCGGGCAAACACATCGGCGAGCTGGCTGCGCCGCTCCTCCGGCAGATGCAGGACGATGATGATCGGCAGACCGAACCCCGAGCGCAGCGAACCGAGCATGGTCAGCAAAGCCTCGACCCCACCGGCGGAAGCGCCGACCACAATCGCCTCGACCCGAGGCAAATCCGCTGCACTGTTCATGATTTGCGGTAGATCCGTTCTTGTTTCACCAAGGGCTCGAACTGGTTGGCGTAACCGGAAAAATCCAGGGTTTCCTTGCTGCCCAGCACCAGAAAGCCACGGTGACACAAGGACTCATGGAACAATCCAAACGCTCGATCCTGTAATTTTTTATTGAAATAAATCAATACGTTACGACATGAAATTAATTGAGTTTCGGAGAATACGCTATCCGTCGCCAGGCTGTGATCGGCAAACGTCACGTTGTCGCACAGGCTCTTGTCGAAAATCGCGTAGCCATACGCAGCAGTGTAGTAGTCGGCGAACGAGCGCTGACCGCCGGCCTGCTGATAGTTGGCGGTGTAGGCCCGCACGTTTTCCATCGAAAAGATCCCCTGCTTGGCCTTGTCCAGCGAGCGCGGGTTGATGTCGGTAGCGTAAATGATCGTACGATCGAGCAGACCTTCTTCGCGCAGCAGGATCGCCATTGAATAGACCTCCTCACCGGTGCTGCACCCGGCGATCCAGATCTTGATCGACGGATAAGTCTTGAGCAACGGCACCACTTCCTGACGGATTGCCAGGAAGTGCGACGGATCACGGAACATCTCGCTGACCGGAATCGTCAGCAATTGCAGCAACTGCATGAACGCCGTCGGGTCGTGCAGGACTTTCTCCTGCAAAGCCGAGATGGTCGCGCATTCGAACTGGCTCAATGCATGCTGAACCCGGCGCTTGATCGACGCGCCGGAATAGTCACGAAAGTCATAGCTGTACTTGAGGTAGATGGCCTCGATCAGCAAGCGCAATTCGATTTCGCTGTTTCGTTCCACGGAATGACTACGTTCCACTAAATGCGTTCCATCTTCGGCAACCACACGCGAATCAGCGAGAACAGGCGATCCAGGTCGATGGGCTTGGCCAGGTAATCGTTGGCGCCCGCCTGCAGGCAGCGCTCCTGATCGTCCTTCATGGCCTTGGCCGTTACCGCGATGATCGGCAGCTTGCGCCAGCGCGGATCCTTGCGGATCTCCATGGTGGCTTCAAAGCCGTCCATTTCCGGCATCATCACGTCCATCAGCACCAGGTCGATGTCCTCGACTTCATTCAATTTTTCAATCGCTTCACGACCGTTACGACCGATCACCACGACTGCACCCTTGGTTTCCAACGCGCTGGTCAGGGCAAAGATGTTACGTACATCGTCGTCCACCAGCAGCACTTTACGACCCTCGAAGACTTTGTCGCGGCTGCGCGCGGTCTTGAGCATCTTCTGCCGTTCATGGGACAACTGCGATTCGACTTTGTGCAGAAAGAGTGTGACCTCGTCCAGCAGACGCTCTGGCGAGCGGGCGCCCTTGATGATGATCGAACGCGAATACTTGCGCAGATCGGCCTCTTCATCGCGGGTCAGGTTGCGCCCGGTGTAGACGATGACCGGCGGGAACGAGCAGATGTCTTCGGTAGACATGCGCTTGAGCAGATCGTTGCCGAGCATGTCCGGCAGTTTCAGGTCGATGACCATGCAATCGAAGATCGTCGTGCGCAGCAGCTCCAGCGCGTCTTGCGCCAGGCCGACGGCGGTGATTTCAATGTCATCATCGCCGATCAACCGAGCAATGCTTTCGCGTTGCAGATCATCGTCCTCGACCAGCAGCACGCGTTTGACCTTCTGGGTGAGCTTGGCTTCAAGGCGCGCGAACACGTCCTTGAGCTCTTCGCGGGTGGTCGGTTTGACCGCATAACCGATGGCCCCCATGTGCATGGCCGCTTCGACGCGGTCTTCCACGGAAATCACGTGTACCGGGATGTGCCGGGTTTCGGCATGCTCTTTCAGGCGCTGCAGAACAGTCAGGCCCGAATGATCCGGCAGGCGCATGTCCAGCAGGATCGCGTCCGGTACGAACTCTTTCGCCAGGTCATAACCTTCATCTGCGCCGTGGGCCACCAGGCACTGATAGCCCAGTTCGTGGGCCAGGTCGTAAAGGATGTGAGCAAAATTCGGTTCATCTTCCACCACCAGAATGCAGCGGGTATCGAACGGTGCCTTGTTGCGGTCGTCGTTGAACCGAGGGATATCGACGGACGCCAGCGGCGAAACCGCGACGGCAGGTGTAATGACCGGTGCTGAGGCCGGCGGGCTGAAGGTCAGCGGTGCAACCGGCGTATCACCCGGCTCGCAGTATTGCTGCGGTAACACCAGCGTAAAGGCACTGCCCTGCCCCGGTGCGCTGCTGACGCTGATCGAACCGCCCAGCAACGTCGCCAGATCCCGGGAAATCGACAGGCCCAAACCGGTGCCGCCGTATTTGCGGTTGGTGGTGCCGTCGGCCTGACGGAAGGCTTCGAAAATGCTTTCCTGCTGATCCTGCGCAATCCCGATCCCCGAATCGCGCACGATAAAGGCAATGCGATCGTCCGGCTGCCCGGCGATGGTCAGGCTGACCGTGCCGTGTTCGGTGAATTTCACGGCGTTGGACAACAGGTTCTTGATCACTTGCTCCAGACGCTGGCGGTCGGTGAACAGCGTGATCGGGGCATCAGGCTGCAGCTCGACGCTGAACGCCAGTTTCTTGTCTGCCGCCAGTGGTTCGAATACACCGCGCAGGCCTTCGGCCAGGCGCGCCACGCTGGTGTTTTCCGGAATAACTTCGAGTTTGCCGGCTTCAACCTTGGAAATGTCGAGAATATCGTTGATCAGGTTGAGCAAATCGTTGCCGGCGGAGTAGATCGATTCGGCAAACTTGACCTGCTCGGCGCTGAGGTTGTCCTGCGGGTTTTCCGCCAGCAGCTTGGCCAGGATCAGTGAACTGTTCAGCGGTGTGCGCAGTTCGTGGGACATGTTGGCGAGGAATTCGGATTTGTACTTGCTCGAACGCTGCAACTCTTCGGCGCGTTCTTCAAGCTGCACCTGGGCCTGATTGAGCTCGGTGTTCTTCTGATCCATGGCGTCGCGCTGCTCGGCCAGGGTCTGGGCCTGTTCGGCCAGTTGCTCGTTGGTCTGCTCCAGCTCGACTTGCTGGGTTTCCAGATGCGCCTGGGATTCCTTGAGAATCCGCGACTGTTCTTCCAGTTCTTCGTTGGCGGTTTTCAGCTCTTCCTGCTGCACCTGCAACTCTTCGTTGAGCTGCTGGGTTTCGGCCAGCACTTCCTGCAAACGCTGGCGATAACGCGCCGCTTCGATGGACGTGCCGATATTGCCGGCAATCAGTTCCAGCAGCGCTACATCGCGGTCAGAGAGCGGACGCAGGAAGCCGAGCTCGATCACGCCGTTGACGCGATCGTCATCGCTGGTCGGCACCACCAGCACACTGTGCGGCAGGCCTTCGCCCAGACCGGAACTGACCTTGAAGTAATCCGATGGCACGGAGTCGAGACGAATCAGCCGCGCCTGCTGCGAGACCTGGCCGACGATGCCTTCGCCGCTGTAGATCGATTGTTCCTGTTCCTCCTGCTCGCGGGAAAAACCATAGCTCGCCACACGTTTCAGGCCGCCATGCTCCTCGCGCACATACAGCGCGGCCACGGCGGTGCCAAGGTATTGCGCACAGAATTGCAGAATGTTGCGCCCCAGCAGATTGAGCGTCAGTTGCCCCAGCACTTGCTCGGCCAATTGCGTCTGACCGTTGCGCAGCCACGCTTGCTGTTCCAGACGGTCGGCACTGGCCTGTTGTGCGGCAAGGTTGGCGCTGTAACTGCTGGAGAGATTGACCAGATCACGACGGCCGACGTAGGCCAGCAAACCGCTGATCCCGGCAATGAACAGCAGATACAGGCTGATGCTCCAGATCGTGGTCCGCCGCACGTCTTCATTGCGCGTGGTACGCAATGTCTGCTCGGTATCGATCACGTCTTCGAACTGTTTGCGAATCTCGTCGGTCAGGCGCTTGCCGCGACCTGCCTTGACCGCTGCCTTGTAGTCGCCACTGGCGCGCTGCAGGTCGATCATCGATTGCGCGTAGGTCGCCCACTCGGTTTGCAAGGCTTGCAAGCGGCGCAAACGGTCAGTCTGCACCGGGTTGTCGGCCGTCAGTTCGAGCAAGGTGTTGAGCGCCACGTTAATGCGCGGCTTGGCCGTTTCGTAGGGGTCGAGGAAATGCTCGTCACCACTGAGCAGGAAACCGCGCATGCCGGTTTCCAGGTCGACAGTGAGTTTCACTGCCTCATTGGCGTTATTGATCACCCGGTCGGTGTGCTCCACCCACTGGATCACCGAAAGCAGATAGCTGATCAGGGAAACGAAGAACACCGCGCTGATCGCGCCAACGCCCAAAGGCAGGCTGATGTTGCGACTCAGTAATTTGCGAAACCGTTGCTCATCAACCGAAGACGGAGAGGACATGTGGCAGCCTTGTCGAACTGTTGAAAACCAGAGAGTTTGCCCCAAAACGGCGGCATGGATCCATTTTTCTCACAGTGTTAGCACTGTTTTCCCACATTTGCCTGCGCTGAATCGCAGGCCAACGGTTATCCTTGCCCGCCCGTTTGCGCCTATTCTTTTTTTGTATCCATTCGGGAACTTGTGGCTATGCGCCACTTACTCATGCAAGAGCCCGGCAATTTTGATCGACCGGCGCCACCGTCCCCCATTCTTGAGAGCCGCCACTATGTCCAGCACTGCGTCCACCATCCTTGTAGTAGAAGACGACGCCATCGTGCGCATGTTGATCGTCGACGTGCTGGAGGAGCTGGAGTTCAAGGTTCTGGAAGCGGATGGCAGCGAACAGGCGCTGGAAATTATCAAGGATGTGAATCAGCACATCGACCTGATGATGACCGATGTCGGGTTGCCGATCATGGATGGCCGCCAATTGGCCACCGAAGCCCGCACGCTGCGCCCTGCGCTGCCGATTCTGTTTGCCAGCGGTTACGCCGAAACAATAGAAGTGCCAGCGGATATG
The DNA here is from genome assembly GCF_023375815.1 of Pseudomonas sp. HS6. Lineage (NCBI taxonomy): Bacteria > Pseudomonadati > Pseudomonadota > Gammaproteobacteria > Pseudomonadales > Pseudomonadaceae > Pseudomonas > Pseudomonas sp. HS6. The sequence continues at coordinate 1,334,825 of NZ_CP067412.1, forward strand.
CATGTGATTGGCAAGCCGTTTTCCATTGATCAATTGCGTGACAAAGTAAAAACAGTGCTTGGACAATCTTGAGACCGAAACTTCCGTTCCAGACAGATACAGCGGGCAGGTTTTCAATCTGCCCTGACCAACTTTGAAACCAACTATAACTACCCACTTTTATTAAAGCGCAACTACTCTGCTGCCGCCCCGGTAGCTGTGTGTTTTGGCACGAACAACCTTTACACAATATCGAGGACAACAACCCTGAAAACAACTCAAGGACGAATGACTCATGCAACTTTCGCAGAACGGAGGCCTGCTGGATATCGACAATGCAGCGCTTGACCAACGGTTCATCGCCGACTATCCGAAACTGGATCAGAAAGAGAAAACCAGTATTGTTTCAGCACTCACCCAGTTAACAGGGAAGCACAAGGACGGCGAGTCTGTTGATCTTGAGCTGGCTACTGTTCCACGCGTCGTCAATTCGACATTTGATAATGCTCAGGCATTTGCCCGCATCGCGTTACTGAAAATGCTGGATACCGAGGACTTCATTTTTCTCGCCGAAAAACATTCACTGCCCACGAACTCCATAGTCTGCGTCGATGAGCAAGCCAGGCTCACCGCACTGGTTAATGGCACCTGGATCGAACTCACCGGCGATGCCGTAATCACCAGCAACCTGCAAGATGAACTCTCCATGCTGGGTGAGTGTGCAGGCAAGACCGGCGGCTGTATTTTTTCCTCAACCGTGATTGGCATCAGGCAATGGCTGAGCTTTCATCAATACACCGTGCCCACCACCGTTACCCAGACCCGCAACCTGATCGCCTCGCTCGAATTTCAACTACCCGACAGCCCTGTCATGGGGGACTACCTTGAATTGTTGATGGCACCGCCCGAGTCAGCTTTTCATCTTTCTGTAACCAATCGTCAAACGATCAAACAGATCGCCAGGGACACGACGCAAGGGAAAAGGAGCCTGTTGCAACATCTCGCCACCCCGGGCTTCAGCACCGTGCCGATTGATCAAAAGCGCGAAAAGGCTGGCATTCACCTGGACAACTTTCTGCAGACACCGGACGCATTCGCACTGGGGCTCTACCTGCATGATCGCCTTGGCTGGCATCTGGACAGCGACCATGCTGAGGTGGCTGCGCGGCAAATCAGATGCCTGGTCGTTACTGCGTTGATTCTTGATCTTGGATTCGACGTCCAGCGGCATGCGAAAGTCGTCGCCGGTTATCACCTGTATCACCCAGGCAATGCCTCTAAAACGCCACAGCAGATTGTTGAAGAATTCGAATGGCAACTGACTCGAGAAGCCCAACTGCCTCACCATTTCGCGCCCTTGGCGGCACACCTGCTACTAGCCGGCGCGGCACCGCAACTGCTCGTTCAACATACGCCCGCCGAACTGACGATCGGCAAGCCTGGCTGGGTGGTAGTGTCCCAGGCCGTCGGGCTGATAGAACTCACGGCGCCCGGGGCCTCAAGGCTGATGCCTTACACCCGGATCAAAGCGTTTGCCGACCTTGCACCTACCAGCGCAGCGCAACACACGCTGCAAGGGTTGGCTGCCATTACGCCGATCATCGACTGGGCCGTTTTGAACGGTGTCTTGCCGGATGCAGCGAACGACTATGACGCCAACGCATTCAGCATCGCGGCCAGTCGTTTCGACCAATATGTGGAGGCGTTGAATGAAGTCGAATCCGGCATTTCGATTACCCCGCCTGACCGGCGCAAGTTGGCGTTACACGCATTGGAGCATGTGTTGCCGTCAGGCAGTTACCTAGAAAAGCGTATTTATAAATATAACTACGTGGACAGTCTGAACGACCAGAACTGGCTTGAAATACTGGCAACACCCTCACTTCCGTCGCTGATCGATATCGCACTCAACGAATCTGGAGCGTACCAAGTCGTGCGATCCCGAACATTAAAGCTTCGCGTATCTATACTTGATCTTTATCTGTCTGGCGATCTGGTCATCAATGGAAAATTCACCGATAAATTCAAAGCGACCGAAAAACTTGAGGCTCCGAAAGATGCGCTGACAAATCTATCCAGACTAGAGCCTGCGGATAATCTGTTCGACAAAGCGTTCGACACTTACTACCAGACACTGCAAAAGAATCAGGCCACCCTTCTAAAAATGGCCGTGTCCAGTTTGCCTCTCCCGGATATCAAGCGGCTGGCCAATGGTCTGATCACTCTGTACACGGTGAGAGAAACGGTCAACCCGCTGAACCCGTCCGAAGAAACTCAGCGCCAGCGAAACGAAGCCAAAGGCCGATACGGCATTATTCTGGGTTGCCAGAATGACAGGGAGTTTCGTTGTTACGAGCTGTTTTACCTGCGCGGTGTGTGTCGAGAGCGACCGGAGCTGGCCGAGATGTTGCGAACCAGCGGCGTAGCCTTCAGCGAGCCGTCCCTGAGTAGCGAGTTTGCTGAATCGGACTTCCAGCCGAAGAATCAGGCAATGGTCTGGCCGCTCGACCTCTCGGCATACAAGGAAGGCAGCGAGCCACGGAATCAGGTGAAGTCCACTGTCGTAGTGGAAAAGTTGTGGAATTTTTTCCTTCAATCCAATGAAAGCTGGCCCGTTTCCCTGTTCTTTTCCCGTTCGCTCGACGCATTGGCCGAAGGCGTACTGGGCAATCACCCGGTCGCCACACGTCAGGAACTGTATACCGCGTTCTACGGCCCCACCGAGCTGCAAAAAATCCGCGCTTTCAACGATGTCGTTGATACCACGATCATCAATATGATCGTACCCTTCAAAAAATGCATCGAAGATGTTCGGTCTGGTGAGACTGATCGTGTGTCCGAGGGTATCGGGGCCTGCATTCTCGATGGTCTGGCCATATTGGGACTGCTGGTCGGTTTTGCTTCCACCGTTGCGGGCATTCTCGGCAAAACCGCGTCGTCGACAGCCAAGGTACTGAGTGTCGCCAAAGCGGGGGCGCACCTTGCTGTTTCGATAGTCAATCCGTTCGATGGCTTGCCTGCGCTGGCCGTACAGAGCGGTCGGCTGGCAAAAAAAGGCGTTCTGCTTCTGAGCAAGCATGGGTTCAACGTCGTGGAAACCGCCACTGGCCAACTGCGCAAGCTGACGGGCAGCGCTCAGTCCTATGATCTGATCAAGGCTGCGCAAAAAACCGATCTGTTCCAGGGCCGCTGGAAAGCAGCAGGTGATCTGGGTGATCCGGTCAATTTGCTGGCTCTGCAACGCAACAACGACTGGTACGCTTTGAATCTGAGGGTCGGCGGTGCCTGGGGGCCAAAGCTGAAGAACTTGAAGGTGTCGCCTTTGGCGCCGCTGCGACGTCTTTTCGGTCGCGCCAAGCCCTTCAGTTACACCCAGGCTTATGTGAAGAAAGCACTGCCGGTAGCCAAGTCGAAACTTGACAATGCAACGTTGATGCTTCTGGAAACTGACAGCGCCGACGTACGAGCCGTCCTCAAGCATGTATTCGGCAATGATTCCGATGAGGTGCTCAAGCATGTGAAGGACAATCTGCACAAGATGCGCAACGACCTGGACTTCGTGACGCTTGCCAATATGTCCTTCAGAAAAGGTTCAGAGGCCAACGCGGCGTTACGCCCCGCAGCCTACCGGCGCTGGAAGTCCAGCGTGCTCGACGGTTCGTATCTGAAAAACCCTCCTGAGCATTTTCTGGTCATCTATCCCGAAGGGCTGGACGATTATTACCGTATGGCGAAATACGACGACGGCCGCATCGGCGACGTACTGATTCACGAAATGGCACACGGCGCACCCGATACGCTGGACCTGTATTACGGACAATTGAAACATGCCGACTCAGGACCTGCGGATATGGACGTGGCCGGTCTGCTTGATTTCGCCAAGGATGCCCACAAGGCCCATCCTAAAAACCTTTCCAATCCACATTACAAGGCTACTTACGACGAGGGTTTCAAGCTGCTGGGGCTCATGCAGAATACGTTGCCGGAACTGGTTAAAAAACATCCGGCACTCCTCAACGCGGACTCGTACGCAGTGGCGGTATCGATGCTTGATCAGGCACGGACTCACCGGGAGGCCTTCATGCTCAATCTGGCCCTGATCCAGAACGGCGTTAAGAAAACCACCAAACTTGGCTTCATCGACGGTTCGGTGCGGCTCAAGCTGGCCAGGGCGTCAATCTGATAAAAAGCGGATCGGCCGGCGCGCGCATTGTGTTCTAATTCGCGCGCCTTTTTTTGCCCATTCGTTTCAGGAACCTTGCCTCATGAGTCAGCCAGCAACCAAAGTCCTCGTTATTGGTTACGTCTGGCCAGAACCTCGTTCCTCCGCTGCGAGCGGGCATGTGATGCAGATTCTCGATACTTTCCTGCAACAGGGCTGGGACATTACTTTTGCCAGCCCTGCAGGCGCTGGCGAACATCCCGCCAATCTCGGCGAACTCGGTATACGTACCGTCCCGATCGAACTGAACAACAGCAGCTTCGACGTGTTTATCCGCGAACTCGACCCGGATATCGTGCTGTTCGACCAGTTCATGATTGAAGAGCAGTTCGGCTGGCGCGTGGAGAAACACTGCCCCGATGCGCTGCGGGTTCTGGAAACTTCGGACCTGCAAAGCCTGCGGCATGCCCGTCACCAGCGGTTGAAGGACCGACTCAAGCTCAGCGATGACGCCAACGATTTCGATCAGCTGTTTGCCCCGGCGCTGGCCGAAGAATTTGAGTTGATGGCTGACACCGACCTGGCCAAACGCGAGATTGCCGCACTTTACCGCTGCGATCTGAGCCTGATGATTTCGCAGGTGGAAATTGAATTGCTGGTGCAACAGTTCAAGCTGCCGCCTGAGTTGTTGCACTGGTGTCCACTGATGGTCACACCGCCCACCGCACCCGCAAAACCTTTCGAGGAGCGTGCGCACTTTCTCAGTATCGGTAATTTCCGCCATGCGCCGAACTGGGACGCTGTTTTGTGGATGAAAACGACCGTCTGGCCGCTGATCCGCGAACAACTGCCAAAAGCCCAATTGCATATCTACGGCGCCTACACGCCGCCCAAGGCAGCAGCCTTGCACAACGCTGCGCAGGGTTTTCACATCATGAACTGGGCTGAGGATGCGTTGCAGGTCATGTCCGATGCACGCGTCTGCCTGGCTCCCTTGCGTTTCGGTGCCGGCATCAAGGGCAAACTGATCGACGCCATGCTCTGTGGAACCCCGAGTGTCACCACGCCGATCGGCGCTGAAGGCATGCACACCGATCAGCCTTGGCCGGGAGCCGTCAGCCGCACGGCGCAGGATTTGGCCAATGCGGCGGTCGACCTTTATCGCGACGAGGTCCGTTGGCAAGCCGCACAGTCCCAAGGGCACACGCTGCTTCAGGAGGTTTATCAGCAGGCCATGCACGGGCCGGCACTGATCAACAGACTGCTGGACTGTCGCGAAAACATTGCCCAACTAAGACGTAACAACTTCACCGGCAGCATGTTGCGACATCATTCACACAAGAGCACGCAATACATGGCGCAGTGGATTGAAGCCAAGAACCAGAGCAAGTAGTCCATCGTCCAATCGCCTGCTGGCGTAACGGGCGCGCAAAGAGGCATGATCGCCGGGCGATAACAAAAAAAGCGCCCGATCATGACCCGAACAGCCCGCGTGACTGACCCCTCCTACGAGTTGATGGATGACCACAACGGGTTGTCCATCATCTATCGCCAGCATGGCTTTCCCTGCCCGCTGGTGCGCTGGCATTTTCACAAGGAATACGAACTGCACCTGATCGTCGCCAGTTCGGGCAAGGTGTTCATCGGCGACTACATCGGCAATTTCTACCCGCAGACGCTATTCCTCACCGGCCCGAATCTGCCACACAACTGGATCAGCCAGGTGGCCGAAGACGAAGTGGTCGAGAAGAGAGACATGCTGGTCAACTTCACCGATGAGCTGTTTGAAAGCGGCCATCTGGTGTTCGCCGAGCTAAAGACCTTGGCGCCACTGCTTGAGCGCGCGCAATACGGCATCGAATTCCGCTCACCGCAGACGATTCGTCAGGCCATGACCCTGATGCAACGCATCGCCGATTCAAACGGCATCACCCGTCTCGGGCACTTTTTCATCCTGATGGAATTGTTGGCCGCTTCCGACGATTACCAGCTATTGTCCGACGCGACAACGCCGCAACTGGCCGACGAACACAACATCGACCGCACCAACCGCGCGGTGGATTACATCTTTGCGCACTACGCCCGAGAATTGCCGCTGGAGGAAGTCGCCGAGCATCTGGGCATGAAACCGACCTATTTCAGCCGTGTGTTCAAGCAGGCCACGGGGCGCAATTTCATCGAGTTCGTCAATCGCCTGCGCATCAGCAAATCCTGTGAACTGCTGGCGGACGGCGACAAACCGGTGACCGAGGTGTGTTTCGAGTCGGGCTTCAACAACATCTCCAATTTCAATCGGCGCTTTCAGCAGCTCAAAGGCATGACGCCCTCGCATTATCGGCGGCTGGTGGTGCAGCGCCTGACCGAGCAAAACCACGGCTGATCGCCGAAAACCTGTACGGTTTCATCAACACTGCCCTGCTGAAAACCCTTTCCCTGTGTTTAGCGCTTCAATCACCAGTGCAAAAAAGTATCGATTCAAGTGCTAGGGATGATTTGTCAGCCCTGCGATTGAAGGCTGTAATCAGTGCACATTCTTCCTGCAGCCGGAAGACACAAAAACAATAACTGTCCTTCTGTCCCCCTCCGGGTGCAGAAAAGGAGTGCACGATGCAACCCACTGCAAAAGCTCTGCTTGCCCTCACCTGCATGACCCTCAGCAGCGTCAGCCTTGGCGCCCAGACCCTGACCATCGCCACCGTCAACAACAGCGATATGATCCGCATGCAAAAGCTCTCGAAAACCTTCGAGACCGAGCACCCGGACATCAAGCTCAATTGGGTCGTGCTCGAAGAAAACGTCCTGCGTCAGCGCCTGACCACCGACATCGCCACCCAGGGTGGCCAGTTCGACGTGTTGACCATCGGCATGTACGAAGCCGCACTCTGGGGCGCCAAGGGTTGGCTGGAGCCGATGAAGGATCTGCCGGCCAGTTACGCCCTCGACGATGTGTTCCCGTCGGTGCGTGAAGGCCTGTCGGTCAAGGGTTCGCTGTACGCCCTGCCGTTCTACGCCGAGAGTTCGATCACCTATTACCGCACCGACTTGTTCAAGGATGCCGGCCTGACCATGCCGGAGCGTCCGACCTGGGAACAGATCGCCGGCTTCGCCGAAAAACTCACCAACAAGGACAAGGAGCAGTACGGCATCTGTCTGCGCGGCAAGGCCGGTTGGGGCGAGAACATGGCGCTGATCACCACCGTGGCCAACGCTTACGGCGCGCGCTGGTTCGATGAGCAGTGGAAACCTGAATTCAGCGGTCCCGAGTGGAAGAACGCGCTGAACTTCTACGTCGACACCATGAAGAAGTCCGGCCCGCCGGGTGCTTCCAGCAACGGCTTCAACGAAAACCTCGCGCTGTTCAACAGCGGCAAATGCGCGATCTGGGTCGATGCCAGCGTCGCCGGCTCGTTCGTCACCGACAAGACCCAGAGTAAAGTCGCCGATCACGTCGGCTTCACCTTTGCGCCGCACCAGGTCACCGATAAAGGTTCGGCGTGGTTGTACTCGTGGGCACTGGCAATCCCGACCAGTTCCAAGGCCAAGGACGCCGCCAAGGAGTTCAGTGCCTGGGCCACTTCAAAAGAGTACGGCGAACTGGTCGCCAAGACCGACGGCATCGCCAACGTACCGCCGGGCACTCGCGCCTCAACCTACAGCGATGCGTACATGAGCGCCGCGCCGTTTGCCAAGGTCACGCTGGAGTCGCTTAAAGCGGCCGACCCGAGTAAACCGACCCTCAAACCGGTGCCTTATATCGGCATCCAGCTGGTGACCATTCCTGAGTTCCAGGGTGTCGGCACCCAGGTCGGCAAGCTGTTCTCGGCGGCGCTGATCGGCCAGACCACGGTCGACCAGGCGCTGACCGCCGCCCAGCAAACCACCGAACGCGAGATGAAGCGCGCCGGTTACCCCAAGTAACTCGCCACTAAACCTGTGGGAGCTGGCTTGCCAGCGATTAGCGATATAACGGCCGACAGCAATGTTGACTGTGTTGCCCCCATCGCTGGCAAGTCGAATCGTCGCACCGCAGCCCCCACAGGGTTCGCGTCAATGTCAGGAAGCTTTTCTCTTCTGAACATGTACCTGCACCCAAACGGTTGTAAACGCCATGAATACTTCAACTGCCAAAGCCCACATCGACCTGTCGCAACCCCAGCGCAAAAACCGCGTGGCCAATCCCGGCTGGTTTCTGGTCAGCCCTTCGGTGGCCCTGTTGCTGCTGTGGATGATCGTGCCGCTGGGCATGACCGTCTACTTCTCGATGATCCGCTACAACCTGCTCGACCCGGGCATCAACGAGTTCGTCGGGCTGGATAACTTCACCTACTTTCTGACCGACTCCGGGTTCCTGCCCGGCGCCACCAACACCTTGCTGCTGGTGGGCAGCGTGCTGCTGATCAGCGTGGTGTTCGGCGTGTTGATCAGTGCGTTGCTGGAGGCCAGCGAATTCTTCGGTCGCGGCATCGTGCGGGTGATGCTGATTTCGCCGTTCTTTATCATGCCCACAGTCGGTGCGCTGATCTGGAAGAACCTGATTTTCCACCCGGTGTCCGGGATCCTGGCGTACATCTGGAAGCTGTTCGGCGCGCAACCGGTGGACTGGCTGGCGCACTACCCGCTGCTGTCGATCATCATCATTGTGTCGTGGCAATGGCTGCCCTTCGCGATCCTGATCCTGATGACCGCCATGCAGTCTCTCGACCAGGAGCAGAAAGAAGCCGCCCGCCTCGACGGCGCGGGCCCCGTCGCGATCTTCTGGCACCTGACCCTGCCGCACCTGGCGCGGCCGATTGCGGTGGTGGTGATGATCGAGACGATCTTCCTGCTGTCGGTGTTCGCCGAAATCTTCACCACCACCAACGGCGGCCCCGGCTACGCATCGACCAACCTCGCCTACCTGATCTACAACCAGGCGCTGGTGCAGTTCGACGTCGGCATGGCCTCGGCCGGCGGCCTGATCGCCGTGGTCATCGCCAACATCGCCGCGATCATTCTGGTGCGGATGATCGGCAAAAACCTGACTGACAAAGCCTGAGGCCTGCCATGACTCTTCAACAATCCCGCCGGCTGCAAAGCCTGCTGCTCGGCACGCTGGCCTGGGCCATCGCGATCATCATTTTCTTCCCGATCTTCTGGATGGTGCTGACCAGTTTCAAGACCGAAATCGACGCCTTCGCCACGCCGCCGCAGTTCATCTTCACGCCGACGCTGGAGAACTACCTGCACATCAATGAGCGCAGCGATTACTTCAGCTTCGCCTGGAACTCGGTGGTGATTTCCTTCAGCGCCACCGCCCTGTGCCTGCTGATCGCGGTGCCGGCGGCCTACTCGATGGCGTTCTACGAAACCCAGCGCACCAAAGGCACGCTGCTGTGGATGCTCTCCACCAAGATGCTGCCGCCGGTGGGCGTGCTGATGCCGATCTACCTGCTGGCCAAGAGTTTCGGCCTGCTCGACACGCGCATTGCGCTGATCGTGATCTACACGCTGATCAACCTGCCGATCGTGGTCTGGATGATTTACACCTACTTCAAGGACATCCCCAAAGACATCCTCGAAGCCGCCCGCCTCGACGGCGCCACGCTGATGCAGGAAATGCTCCGGGTGCTGCTGCCAATCGCCAAGGGCGGGCTCGCCTCGACGGTGCTGCTGTCGTTGATCCTGTGCTGGAACGAAGCGTTCTGGTCGCTGAACCTGACCTCGTCCAAAGCCGCGCCACTGACTGCGTTGATCGCCTCCTACTCAAGCCCCGAAGGATTGTTCTGGGCCAAGTTGTCGGCCGTCTCGACCCTGGCCTGCGCGCCGATCCTGATCTTTGGCTGGATCAGCCAGAAACAACTGGTGCGCGGTTTGTCGTTCGGCGCCGTGAAATAAGAATTCGCATGAGGAGCGCCACCATGGCCAACCTGAAAATCAAGAATCTGCAAAAAGGCTTCGAAGGTTTCTCCATCATCAAGGGCATCGACCTTGAGGTGAACGACAAGGAATTCGTGGTGTTCGTCGGCCCGTCGGGCTGCGGCAAATCCACCCTGCTGCGACTGATCGCCGGCCTGGAAGAAGTCAGCGGCGGCACCATCGAACTGGACGGACGCGACATCACCGAAGTCAGCCCGGCCAAGCGTGATCTGGCGATGGTGTTCCAGACCTACGCGTTGTATCCGCACATGACCGTGAAAAAGAACATGTCATTCGCCCTCGATCTGGCCGGCGTACCGAAAGCCGAAGTCGAGAAGAAAGTCGGCGAAGCGGCGCGCATTCTCGAACTGGGGCCGATGCTTGAACGCAAACCGAAACAGTTGTCCGGCGGTCAGCGTCAGCGTGTGGCCATCGGCCGGGCGATCGTGCGCAACCCGAAAATCTTCCTGTTCGACGAACCGCTGTCCAACCTCGATGCCGCGCTGCGGGTGCAAATGCGCCTGGAGTTGCTGCGCCTGCACAAGGACCTCAAGGCGACGATGATCTACGTGACCCACGATCAGGTCGAAGCCATGACCATGGCCGACAAAGTCGTGGTGCTCAATGGCGGCAAGATCGAGCAGGTCGGCTCGCCGTTGGACCTGTATCACAACCCTGCCAACCTGTTCGTCGCCGGTTTCCTCGGCACGCCGAAAATGGGTTTCCTCAAGGGTCAGATCGCGCGCATTGATGGTGCGAGCTGTGAAGTTTCGCTGGACGCCGGCACGCGCATCACCCTGCCGTTCAACGCCGCGAACCTGAGCGTCGGCAGCGCCGTGACCCTGGGCATTCGCCCGGAACATCTGGAGCTGGCACAACCGGGCGACTGCACCCTGCAAGTCACCGCCGACGTCAGCGAGCGGCTGGGCAGCGACACCTTCTGCCACGTAAAAACCAACGCCGGCGAAGCCCTGACCATGCGCGTGCGCGGTGATCTGGCGAGCCGATACGGCGAACAACTGAACCTGCACCTGGATGCTTCCCACTGCCATCTGTTCGATGCCGACGGCGTGGCATTGACCCGCCCGTTGCGCGCCGCCGCCTGATTTCGAGACTGATCCGATGAAACTGAACAAACAGAACCTCAATCGCCTCGCCGCCGAAGTGCAGTTGCCGGCCTACAGCCTCAGCGACACTCGCCAGGGCATCGCCCACATTGGCGTCGGCGGTTTTCATCGCGCACATCAGGCGTATTACACCGATGCGCTGATGAACACAGGCGAAGCGTTGGACTGGGCGATCTGCGGCGTCGGCCTGCGCGCCGAAGACCGCCGTGCCCGTGACGATCTCAAGGAACAGGACTACCTGTTCACCCTGTTCGAACTCGGTGACAGCGACGACACCGAAGTCCGCGTCATCGGTTCGATCCGCGACATGCTGCTGGCCGAGGACAGCGCCCAGGTGCTGATCGACAAACTCGCCGACCCGCAGATCCGCATCGTTTCGCTGACCATCACCGAGGGTGGTTATTGCATCGATGACAGCAACGGCGAGTTCATGGCGCACCTGCAGCAGATCCAGCATGACTTGACCTACCCGCAGCAGCCGCAAACCGTGTTCGGTTTCCTTTGCGCGGCGCTGGCCAAGCGACGCAAAGCGGGCATTCCGGCGTTTACCGTGATGTCCTGCGATAACCTCCCGCACAACGGTGCTGTCACCCGCAAGGCGCTGCTGGCCTTCACCGCGCTGCTGGATCCGGACTTGCGCGACTGGATCGACGCCAACGTCAGTTTCCCCAACGCCATGGTCGACCGCATCACGCCGATGACCAGCACCGCGCATCGTCTGCAACTGGCGGACAAACACGCCGTCGACGACGCCTGGCCGGTGGTCTGCGAACCCTTTGTGCAATGGGTGCTGGAAGACAAGTTCGTCAACGGCCGCCCGGCCTGGGAAAAGGTCGGTGTGCAGTTCACCGACGATGTTTCGCCTTATGAAGAGATGAAGATCAAACTGCTCAACGGCAGCCATTTAGCGCTGACTTATCTGGGCTTTTTGAAGGGTTACCGCTTCGTTCACGAGACCATGAACGACCCGCTGTTCGTGCGCTACATGCGCGCCTACATGGACCTGGACGTGACCCCGCAACTGGCGCCAGTGCCGGGCATCGACCTGACCGAGTACAAGAACACGCTGGTGGCGCGGTTCTCCAATCAGGCGATTGCCGATCAACTGGAGCGGGTTTGCTCGGATGGGTCGTCGAAGTTTCCCAAGTTCACTATTCCGACGATCAATCGGTTGATTGCTGATGGGCAGGAAACCAAGCGGGCGGCGCTGGTGGTGGCGGCTTGGGCGCTTTATTTGAAGGGTGTGGATGAGAATGGAGACACATATTCGATTCCGGATCCTCGGGCTGCGTTTTGTCAGGCGTTGGTGGCGGATGATGCGCTGATTACTGAGCGGTTGTTGGGGGTTGAGGAGATTTTTGGGGTGGTGATGCCGCGTTCGGCGGAGTTTGTGGCGGCGTTTGAGTGGTGCCTTAACAGCTTGCGCGAAGAGGGTGTGACGCGGACTTTAGAACGAGTCCTAGCCTGAAAAGCCCCTCACCCTAGCCCTCTCCCGGAGGGAGAGGGAACTGACCGAGGCGCTTATCTGAGCTACACCGACCTGAAATATCGAGTCGAACTGTAGATTTGAAAAGCACAAAGATCTGCTCCCTTTCCCCCTCTCCCCCTTGGGGGCGGTCCGACGTTTCGGGAGGGTTGGGGTGAGGGGGTAAGCTTTTGATCTTCATTGCGAATCAACAGGTTCACTCATGAACAACCAACAACTCTTCCTCGGCATCGACTGCGGCACCCAAGGCACCAAAGCCATCATCCTCGACGCCACCAGCGGTCAGGTGTTGGGCCAGGGCGCCGCCGCTCACACGATGATCAGCGCCGCCAACGGTCGCCGCGAGCAGGACACGCATCAATGGCTGGAAGCCTTCGCCCTCGCCACCCGCCGCGCCTTGTTGGCGGCCAATGTCGACGGGCAGTCAATCCTCGGCATCGGCGTTTCCGGCCAGCAACACGGCTTGGTGCTGCTCGACGACCAAGGCCAGGTCCTGCGCCCGGCCAAGTTGTGGTGCGACACCGAAACCACGGCAGAAAACGACCGCCTGCTGACTTACCTGGGCGGCGAAAAAGGCTCGCTGGAACGCCTCGGCGTGGTCATCGCGCCGGGTTACACCGTGTCCAAACTTTTGTGGACCAAGGAACAACACCCCGCCGTTTTTTCACGAATCGCAAAAATCCTGCTCCCCCACGATTACCTGAATTTCTGGCTCACCGGCCGTAGCTGCAGCGAATACGGCGATGCGTCCGGCACCGGTTATTTCAACGTGCGTACCCGCCAATGGGATTTGCAGTTGCTGCGCGACATCGACCCCAGCGGCCGTCTGCAAGCGGCGCTGCCAGAGCTGATCGACGCCCATCAAGCGGCCGGCACGATCCTGCCGGCGATTGCTGAACAGCTCGGCATCAACCCTGACGCGCTGGTATCCAGCGGAGGCGGCGACAACATGATGGGCGCCATCGGCACCGGCAATATTCAGCCGGGCGCGATCACCATGAGCCTCGGCTCTTCCGGCACGGTGTACGCCTACGCTGAAGTACCGAAAGTCAGCCCGGACGCTTCGGTCGCGACCTTCTGCTCGTCCAGCGGCGGCTGGCTGCCATTGATCTGCACCATGAACCTGACCAACGCCACCGGGGCGATCCGGGAACTGTTCGACCTTGATCTCGACGCTTTCAATGCCTTGGTGGCCCAAGCACCGATTGGCGCTGAAGGCGTGAGCATGCTGCCGTTCCTGAACGGCGAACGCGTGCCGCCCCTGCCCCACGCCACTGGCAGCCTGCATGGCCTGACGATCGATAACCTGACGCAAGCCAATCTGTGCCGCGCCGCTGTCGAGGGCACTACCTTCGGCTTGCGATTCGGACTGGATCTGTTGCGCCAGAATGGTTTACAAAGCCGCAGCATTTGCCTGATCGGCGGCGGCTCGAAAAGTGCGGTGTGGCGGCAGATCGTCGCCGACATCATGAACACCCCGGTGATCTGCACCGAGCAAAGCGAAGCCGCCGCTCTGGGCGCAGCGATTCAGGCAGCGTGGTGCAAGTCGTGGTCCAACGGCCACGAAGACACCCTGGCCGATCTGTGCGAACGCTGCGTGACGCTCGACCTGAACAGTGAAACCCTGCCGGTTGCCGCGAATGTCGCAGCCTTCCAGCAGGCCTATGAACGCTATCGACTGCATGTCGCAACCTTATAAAGAGCAAACAACTATGTACCTGGTGTGTGGCGAAGCGCTGTTCGATTTCTTCAGCGAAGACGATGCCGGCGGGCAGGCGTCGAAAGTCAATTTCAAGGCGATTGCCGGTGGCTCGCCGTTTAACGTGGCGGTGGGATTGCGCCGACTGGGCGTGGATTCGGCGCTGTTTGGCGGGTTGTCCACCGATTACCTCGGCCGGCGCCTTCAGCAGGTGCTGCAGGACGAAGGCGTCCGCCCGGATTATCTGGTGGACTTCGCGGCGCCGACTACGCTGGCGATGGTCGCGGTGGGCGCCAATGGCTCTCCGCATTACAGCTTCCGTGGCGAAGGTTGCGCTGACCGGCAATTGAGTCAGGCGCATCTGCCAACGCTGGGCCCTGAAGTACGCGGTTTGCACTTCGGTTCCTTCTCGCTGGTGGTGCAACCGGTGGCCGATACATTGCTTGCGCTGATACAGCGTGAAAGCGGCAAACGCCTGATCAGCCTCGACCCGAACGTGCGCCTCAATCCCGAGCCGAACATCGACCTGTGGCGCGAGCGGATTGCCACGCTGGTGGAACTGGCAGACCTGATCAAAGTCAGCGACGAAGACTTGAGCCTGCTGTATCCCGAGCAGGATCCGCAGCGCGTCATCGAAGGCTGGCTGCAGCATCGTTGTCAGGTGGTGTTCCTGACCCGTGGCGGTGAAGGCGCGACCGTTTTCAGCCGTGCTCACGGCTCCTGGTCGGTACCGGCAAGCTCGGTGAAGATCGCCGACACCGTCGGCGCAGGCGATACCTTCCAGGCAGCGCTAATCACCTGGCTGACCGAGCATGAACTGGATTCGGTGGACGGCGTACAGCATCTGAATCGCGAGCAGATCGACGCCATGCTCAGGTTTGCCGTACAGGCGGCCGCCCTTACATGCAGCAAGACAGGTCCGGATTTGCCTTATCGCCATCAGTTGAGCTGACCGCGTAGACTGGCGCCCTTTTTTGCATGACGGGATGACCGCTTTTGAATTCGGGGCGCACGGCTGGACTTTTGATACTGGCGACACTTCTGACGGGCTGCGGTACTTCGCCGCCGCGTTCACCGGAAAACCTCTGCGATATTTTCCGGGAAAAAAGTGATTGGTATGACGCGGCGCAAGTCACGCAAAAGCGCTGGGGCGTACCGATCCAGGTGCCGTTCGCGATCATGTATCAGGAGTCCGGCTACCGCTACGACGCCAAGACGCCGCGTAAATACCTGTTGTGGGTGATTCCGTGGGGCCGCGTCACGACGGCATCGGGCTATGCGCAGGCCAAGGATGAAGTCTGGTCCGACTACCAGAAAAGCACCGGCCGACACGGCGCCGACCGCGAAGACTTCGACGACGCTATCGACTTTGTCGGCTGGTACATGGACAAGACCACCTCGGTCAACGGCGTGTACAAGTACGACGCCTACAACCAGTACCTCAACTACCACGAGGGCTGGGGCGGGTTTCGCCAGAAGACCTATGCCAGCAAGACGTGGCTACCGCCGGTGGCGCGCAAGGTACAGAACCGCTCGGACATGTACGGCCAGCAATACGCGGCGTGCAAGGATGATCTGAATCGCGGGTTCTGGAGCCGGTTCTGGCATTGGCTCTGACCTTCGGTGCCCTTTAGCACGCCATCGCTGGCAAGTCGAATCGTCGCACCGCAGCTCCCACAGGGATCTACGGTAACCACAACTTTAGTGAACGACGTAGATCCTGTGGGAGCGGGCTTGCCCGCGAAGGCGTCAGTTCAGGCACCGCCGGCCTAAGGGTTACAACACCGAAAAGTTGTAACTCACGATCAACCGGGTCTCATCCACGTCCCGGGCGAACTTCTCGTAGTTCGTCCGATACGTCGCATTACGCAAACGCAGGCTGACATCCTTGAACGTGCCGCTCTGGATCACGTACTTCAACTCGCTGTCGCGTTCCCACTCTTTACCTTCCTGATCGCTGCCCGGCACCTTGATGTGATCGCCGTTCACGTAACGAGTCAGGAAGCTGAGGCCGTTGATGCCGATCGCCTTGAAGTCATAGTCGTAACGAAGCTGCCAGGAACGCTCCTGCGCGGCGGCGAAGTCGTTGACCTGCACGTAGTTCACCAGGTACGGGTTGCTGCCATCGAGGTACGGCATCGAATTGTCGCCGTTCATGCGCTGCCAACCGGCGCTGAAGGTGTGGCCGCTGATGCCGTAGGACAGCATGCCGCTCAAGGCCCGGTTGTCGATGGAACCGGCCTTGGCATCACCGCTGTCGGCGCTTTTCAGCAAACGCAGATCCGCTTTCAACACGCCGTCACCCAGCGGCTGGTTGGCCAACAGACCCACGAAGTGCTGACGATAGATGTCTTCCAGCTCGGCGTAGTGATACTGCGCGGTCAGGCGATCGTTGATCTTGTAGTCGAAGCCGTACATGTCGAAATGATCGGCGGTGACGTTGCAGGCATAGCGCTTGTTCTTGCAGTGCACGCGAATGTCTTGCGAGTCGGTCGAACCCCGGGCGGTGTACTTGTCCAGGCGTGCGGCCATGAAGGTCAGGTCCTTTACTTCCTTGGACGTCAGCATCGCACCGTTGAACATGGTCGGCAGCAGACGGCCGTCGTTGTACTTGAGCAGCGGCAGATCCGGCAGCAGCGCACCGTATTTCAGCACCGTATCCGAGACTTTCACCTTGGCCGTCAGGCCCATTTTTGCGTACTGACCTTTCGAACCGCGCGGGTTGTCGCCACTGGATGGCAGCAGGCCGCTGTTGCTGCGGTCGGGGCTGGAATCGAGCTGAAAGCCCGCCATGCCCAGCGCATCGATGCCGAAACCGACGGTGCCTTCGGTGTAGCCCGATTGCAGATTGAGAATGAAGCCCTGCGCCGACTCTTCGCGCTTGGACGCGCCCTGATCATTGGAAGTGTGCCCATCACGGAAATCACGGTTGAAGTACACCGTGCGCGACTCGATCTTCGCCGTGGTGTCTTCGAAAAAACCGCTGGCCTGAACCTGCGCGGTAAAACCGGCGCACAGCACAAAGGCTCCGAAGCCAAGCGACTGGCGCGGGGTGATGAGGGGAAATGGGGGACGCATTGAAAACTCCAACAGAACAACGATTGCGCGGGGGCGCAAACAAACCAGAAATAGCTCCCGTCCCGGCACAGTGAAGAACCGGGAGGAAGTGAACACGCGGGGGTGAGCGCCAATGATGGCAGATGGCTTTGACGTGCTACAGGCGACTTTAGTCTGAAACTGACTGACTGTTCTTGAGCGCCTTCGTGTGCGATTGCGATGGATCTTCCGCCCGCAAGTGCCGGTTTCACGGGGTGAAACCACCGGTCTAAGGGTTTTCCCTATGGGCTGCGGCCCGCGCCTCTACGGCATTTGCGCCTTGAACGAGGCGGTTTAATCCTGCACCATCCGCCCACGCTAAATCCAAAGGACGGAAAACAAGGCATGCTGGACGCCAACGCTACCCACATTACCCTCACGCTCGAGGGCGCTTCCGCCGATCTGCAAGTCCTCAGCTTCACCGGTCGCGAAGCCCTCAACGAACCGTTCCGTTTCGACCTCGAACTGGTCAGCGCCCGCCCCGATCTCAACCTCGAAGAACTCCTGCACAAGCCTGGCTGCCTGACTTTCGGCGCCACCGGCGAGGGCAGGATTCATGGCCTGGTGTATCGCGTCGAGCAAGGCGATTCCGGCAAGACCCTGACCCGCTACAGCATCAGCCTGGTGCCACAACTGGCCTACCTGCGGCACAACCATGACCAGCAGATTTTTCAGCAACTGACGGTGCCGAAGATCATCGCCCGAGTGCTGGAAGATCGCGGCATTCTGGCCGACGCCTACAGTTTCCAGCTCGGCGCCGAGTACCCGGAACGCGACTACTGCGTGCAGTACGACGAGTCCGACCTGCACTTCATCCAGCGCCTGTGCGAAGAGGAAGGCATTCACTTCCACTTCCAGCACAGCAGCAGCGGCCACAAACTGGTGTTCGGCGACGACCAGACCGTTTTCCGCAAACTGAAACCGGTCAACTACCAGCAAGACTCCGGCATGACCGCCGACAAACCGGTGATCAAGCGTTTCAACCTGCGTCTGGAAACCCGCACCAGTCGCGTCAGCCGCCGCGACTACGATTTCGAAAAACCGAAGATCCTGCCCGAAGGCGCCGTCAAATCCGAGTTCATGCCGGACCTGGAAGACTACGACTACCCCGGCCGTTTCACCACGCGCGAGCGCGGCAAGTTCCTCTCGACCCGAGCGCTGGAACGCCATCGCAGCGACTACAAACTCGCCGAAGGCAAAGGTGACGAACCGACCCTGACCAGCGGCCATTTCTTGACCCTGGCCGAACACCCGCGCGCCGAATGGAACGATTTGTGGCTGCTGCTGGAAATCTTCCACGAAGGCAAACAACCGCAAGTGCTGGGCGAAAACGTCACCAGCGACGTCACCGACAACAAGAGCGATTTCCACCAGGGCTACCGCAACAGCTTCGTGGCCACCCCGTGGGACGCGCACTACCGCCCTGCCCTCGAACACCCGAAACCGAAAGTCCTCGGCAGCCAGACCGCCATCGTTACCGGCCCCGCCGGCGAAGAAATCCACTGCGACCAATACGGCCGCGTGAAAGTGCAATTCCACTGGGACCGCGACGGCCAGGCCGACGACAAGACCACCTGCTGGCTGCGCGTCGCCAGCGGCTGGGCCGGCGCGGCCTATGGCGGCATCGCCATCCCGAGAATCGGCATGGAAGTGCTGGTGACCTTCCTTGAAGGCGACCCCGATCAACCGCTGGTGACCGGTTGCCTGTACCACAAGGAAAACGTCGTTCCTTACGACTTGCCGGCGAACAAAACCCGCAGCACTTTCAAGACCCTCAGCTCCCCGGGCGGCAAGGGCTACAACGAATTCCGCATCGAAGACAAGAAAGGCGCGGAACAGATCTACATCCACGCCCAGCGCGACTGGGACGAAAACATCGAGCACGACCAGAAGATTCGGGTTGGCAATGAACGGCATGACACCATCGAAGCCAATGTTTTAAGTGAATTCAAGGTCGAAGAACACCGCATCACTCACCTGGACCGCAAGAGCGAAATGCGGGCGAATGATCACCTGACCGTGGGCGTGACTCAGCATGTTAAGGTCGGTACCGGTCAGTTCGTTGAAGCGGGTACGGAGATTCACTACCACGCCGGCGAGAAAGTGGTGATCGAGGGCGGGATGGAGCTGACGGCGAAGGCTGGTGGCAGTTTCGTCAAGGTCGATGCTGGTGGCGTGACCATCAGCGGTGCGGAAGTGAAGGTGAATACGGGAGGCGCGCCCGGCGTCGGAACAGGCATTGGGATTCTCGAACCCGTTATCCCGTGGCTAGCGGCCAAAGACAAGGCTGGCGCCCTGCTCGTTCCCGCCGTTGTGCAAATGGCCATGGCCAAAGCTGCCCGGGCGGCGGGCAATACCCGCTGCCCGATCTGTGAAGCTTGCCGAGAAGGCAAATGCGATTTGGGGGCCACAGCATGAGTGACGCCCTCAACAATTGGCTGAGTGAACAGTCACGCCTCAATCGCGTGCTGATCCTGGCCGTCGACAGTCTCGCCGAACCCAATCCGGTTACGTCGCTTTACAGCGCCGGGGTGATGCAACGTTCGGTGCAGCTCTACCGACATACCGAGTACGCAAAATTCGCGGCCATCAGCCCATGGCTGACCGAACTGGACAATCCAGGCAACGAGGCGTTTCGCGAACTGCTCGACGCCCCCCAACGCAACTGGGGCTGGATTGGCAGCATGGATCAGGCTGACCTCGACAGTCTGACCCAGCACTGGGTCTCGCGCATGGTCATCGACGAAGACGGCGACCGATCACTGTTCCGCTTTCAGGACAACCGCGTACTTGCCCGCTGTCTTGGCAACCTCAAGGAAAGCGAATTTGCGCTGCTGTTGGGGCCGATCAGCAGTGTTCTGTATTGGGATGAAAACCAGTGGAAACACACGGACAACGGCAAGCCAGGCATGTACCCGGTCCCCAGCCCTGAACCGTGGCTGCGCGACCCCGAGTCCGGCGAACAGGCGAGAAGCATCCTGCGTGACAACCTCAAACGATGGCTGCTGACCTACCACGTCGAAGCCGCCGCTAATCTCGCCGAAACCCGAGTGGTCAGCGAATGGCTGGAGGAACAGATGGACTTACTCGATGCATGGGGCTGGCAGACGCCGGAGCAGCGCGAGTTGATGCTCAGCCGGCGATTGTCTGAGCAGTGCATGAAAGATGTTGCGTGGGAGCCATTGCCGGAGGAGTCACCGGAGGTTCATTTTGCGCGGTGTCAGCGAGTGTTCGGATAAATCAATCCACGGCCTGACGGCACGAATTTTCAGAAAACCATCCCAATGGGATTGGTTTGGAGTATCCAGTGAGCAGGATCTTTCTTCCATTCAGTACCAAATCATTAGCTTTGTGGATGCTGCCTTTGATTGGAGCTTGCAGCTCGGCCGGCCAGCTCGTTACGAGTACTGTTGACGGTGCATCCAGCTATTACGGAACCGACTCATTCACCCTCGTAGCGACGTCTCCTGCCAATTTCGGGCTGGTATCGAAAGCACAGTACGCACCCGAGGCAGGACAGACCTGCAAGGTTTATTCACCCGGTCTAGGCGGCGAGGTCTCGCGACGGCATCAAAAAACCGACGATATTGATATTAAGGATGTGGAGCAAACCGCCAGTTTTAATATTCCCCTTAGTTACCATGTCGCCGGGTGCCGCATGGAGCTACAGCGGGTAGAACTGTCAATCGAAGCACGCTATGGCCCTTCGTCTTTGGACATTGCTGGGGATGTGGGCGGAATATCCATCGTGAGCAACGCCTCACATAATGAAAATGACAGCGCAACAACTGCCCACTTTCGTGGAGTGTGCACTTGGATGTTTCAGCTCAGCGAAGCAAGAATCCAAAAAGATGGAATATCAAAGGTTCTTTCCTGCAGTGCGGCAAGCTCGGACTGGACAGTGCCGAACGACTATATGGAGCGATCCAAGATTGGCGGCAGTATTCAAAAAACCAAGTTAAATAACAGCAAGGTGACTGTTGATTTCCGCGTGGCGGGTGAGGAAGAACCCAGCATGGACAATCGGTGGATTAAAACTGTAAAAGGCTGGAAACCCTGCCAAGGTACCGAAAAATCAAATCGCTGCCAGACACCTCCTTCCTTTAAATCATTCAAAATGAACGGTCGCGAGTGCACGGTTTATCCCAACTGTGTTGAGCAGGAGCATACGTTTTGAACAGAAAATTCCTAGCATATCGAATTCATTCAATATTTTTAATTACACTGCCGTTCCTCGGTGCGTGCAGTTTGGCAGGACAGATTGCAAAAGACTCAGTGGAGGAAGCAACTAGTTCTTACAGCAAGGAGCACTTCACATTAACGATTACTCTACCAGCAAAATTTGGATTTACGTCGAAAGCGAAATATTTGCCAAAGGACGGTGGGAGTTGCACAACCTACAACCCAAGCTTAGGTGCTTCGGTCTCTCGTCAACAACAAAAGTCCAATACCACTGAAGCAAAGGACACAGAGCAAACAGTATCGACTGACATTCCGCTGCAATACAGCATTGCTGGATGTGCAATGACCCTTGTCAGGGTTAGCTATGAAGTAAGTGCAGCCTACGGAGCAGACGCCTGGAGTAACGATCTTGAGTTGGCGGGAGGGACTGCTATAAAAAGCGAGGTTGCCGGAGACGCTAACACACCATACCCAGACGTTATCGAGCAGCGAGGACTCTGCGCATGGAGCTTTCAGATAAGCACCGCGAAAGCAAAAAAAAATCAGATTGAAAAAATCCTCACATGCGCTGCTGCAAATAGTAATTGGGAAGTCCCTTCCGACCGTTTTCAGCGACGTAAACCAGGGGGCGCAGTCTTCGGCGCTGACATAGTGAATAAAACTATCCATGCGACTTTTAAACTTTCGACTGAAGAAACTCCCTATTATCAGCGATATTGGTTCAAGGTGCCCAACGGCTGGAAGCCTTGCACCGGCCGATGGAATTCCGACCGTGAAGAACTGTGCACCACGCCTCCACAGTTCAGGACTTTTATACAGAATGGACGCGAATGTTCCGTTTACCCCGGTTGTGATAAATAAGGACTTTTATGCAAGCCCAAGAAAAATCGCTGCTTTCGGATCAAGGTGGTTCATGCCCTCTTCGGGGCGGATGGATCAGTTTTCGGTTAGTTGATGAATTTGGAAACGCCACACCCTATGCAGGTTTAAATTACGTACTTACTGATTCTGAAGGCACCAAATACCAAGGAACACTTGATGGGGAGGCTTACACGCGTCTGACCGGCAGCTACAACGGCCCCTTGATTCTGACATTATCTGAGCCTTACAAAGGAAGCGAGAAGGTTTATGTTGATCTGACTGAACGTCAAGACTACCCGCTACCGATAACGGAGATTCAAGTAGCTGCCGAACAAACACTCCGCCGCCCAATGGGTAGCACTAGTAAAACGGGGGCCTACCGCGCCTCTAGCGAAAAAGCCCAATATCATAACGTTGAAGTTCGCGACCTGGTCGAATTCAATAAGCACCTACCGCCTGCTGCAAAGCTTTCCAGCCCTGTTCCCGCAGGATGCGCCAAGCTCGCTCGTGACTTTGCCGGGGATAAGCTACCCAGCTACGGAGTCGGGCTGCTTCCAAATAAGCACTATGTCCTGGAAGTGCGCGCCCTGCGCTCATTCAGACCTCTTTTGTCACTCTCTCCCGAGTTCAGCGCGCTGAACCTTTATCAATTATCGCTACTCGCAACTTTGAGCTACGGGGAATTTGGTGAGTCCCCGGAAAAGTCAAAAGCGTCGTCCGAGAAAAATTTCGAATTCACATACCCTCGCCGTGGCTCAATTGGTCATGTACTGAACACTTGCCTGGCCTGTTTTGAGGAACCGTCGACATATGCCGACTCGAAAAAACCTGCGTTCCCTCTAGTAGAGGATGTTCCGTATTCCAAGCGCTTGGAAGTCGTGCCCTTTGATCCTGACCGTTACTCTCAAAACGACCCCGCTTCGGGTGACGAGTTTGAAACGCCATCAGATGTCCACTTTTTCAGCGACTTGAGGCAGGGCCCGACTGATTTAAAAAATACTGACACTCAAGCGTACATCACGCACGATGACCGTGTCGTATTGATCGGCGTCAGAGGTACGGCAGGGACTGCGGATAGCTGGCGAGACATCGACGCAAAACAAGTGCCGAACGAAGGCGGTACAGGAAAGGTGCACCAAGGTTTTCATGAAGCCTTCGTTGCCGTTTTGCCATTTATCAAACGCTACATTACTCGCTTTCGTACCAATCAAAAAATCATCGTTTGCGGCCACAGCCTGGGCGGTGCCATTTCGTTGCTGCTGGCCGAGTGGCTGTATCGTGAGATCACAAGTGACGTCATTCTTTATACTTACGGCTCGCCTCGTGCTGGCGATAAGGAATTCGTCGAGTCTGCGAAAGGATTGGTTCACCACCGTATCGTTAACCATAACGACCCCGTACCAAGCGTGCCGGCAGGATGGATGGACACTAAAAAGCCGATCTGGATTACAGGCCTCGCAGCAACCGTTTCAGGCCTACTGACACCCGCAGCCGGCGGAGTTGTGATGGCAGTCGGCATGAACCGCTTCGGTGGTCAGCCGTTCTGGCATCACGGTGAACAACGACACTTCATGCCGTTGCAATTACCTGGGCGAATCGTTTCTTCGGTGTTGTGGACACCTGGCTGCGAGGGTTATGAGGAAGCAGCCATGGCTCGTTGCCTTAAACAGATGAATGAGAACGACATGCCTGAGCGCAGCCACTTCTTGAAGCAGGCGATTAACTTTGCCGACCATAAAATGCTGGATGGGTACATCCCATCTTGCTGGGCAACGCTTCGCCGGTGGCAAGAAACACAACAAACAGGTGGTTACATCGTCAGCACCACGGAGTCCAGTCGCCTGAAGCTGGAAGCAGAAACTTACCGCACGCAACTCACAAAATGGCAGCGTGACGCCGATTCAGAGTTTCCGGGTGACACGATTGAAGGCCGCCCACAAGATCGCGCGACACCTCTGCAGCGTCGCTCGACCATGTCGGATCTTCAGGATCGCCAGAGAGCGATCAAGCAAGCAATTCGCCACAACGAGAAAGAGTTGAAAGCCGTCGAGGGAACCCTGCGCACAATAACTACCATGAGTAGCACTAAACTCACGATGGCCAATATCTATGGTGATCGAGCCGAATTACCGGAACTGCAAACCCATATCGATAGATGGGCAGACCATCGTGAGAATCAGGAATCTGTGCGTCTGGCGCAAATACCTCCGCAAACCTCGGCCAGCATGGCCTGACACAGCTATGTGTAACCCGATCGACTTCGCTCGGGTTCACGCAGGGTGATTCTCTCGACAGCCGGCATTCAGCCGGGTTAACCCTCGCTTAACACCGCGGTCAAAGACTCTACTGAACCGCACACCCTCAGCCCGATGCTGACGCCCAGTGCGGCAGGTCTGGCGTGTTTCACGCCGGGCTTTCATTCCGTCGCACGGGAGTCCCTCCATGAACATTCGTCCGTTCCTGCTCACCACCGTCCTCGCCTGCACCGCGTTTGCCGGGTTGGCTCAGGCCAATGACACCTCCGCAACAACCAAAGCCGTGCCTTACACCTACGGCATGCCTTTGAATGTGGCCAAAGTGGTGTCGATGACCGAGCAGCCGACCAAGTCCTGCAAAGTGATCGATGCCGACATGAAGTACATCGACACCACCGGCAAACCCGAAGAAATCACTTACCGGAAAATGTCTGACGCCTGCGACTTCCAGAACTGACAGAAAGCTCTGATTTGCGGCTTTGCGGTAGGCGAGCAAGGGTTTCGAAGGTTATCCTCGGGGCCCCTCCTCACTGCCGCAAGGATTCGCCATGCAGTTGTCGTTTCGCACGTTGTCGACCATCACCTTTAGTCTGTGTTTCCTGCTGGCACTGGCTTGGGGCCTGGCGCCGCAGGTGCTGCTCTCGATCTGGAGCATTGAATACTCAGAGGCAGCAGGATTTGTCGCACGACGCATGGCGGTGCTGTTTGCAGCGTTGGGGGTGATGTTCTATCTGGTGCGCAATGCGCCGGTGTCGATCGCGCGCAATGCGCTGAGCAACGGCTTTATCGTCGGCTGTTTTGGTTTGGCAGTACTGGGTTTCGCAGAATGGCTCAATGGCCACGCCGGCCCCGGGATTCTGCTCGCGGTGCTGGTCGAGTTCGCGCTGGGCCTTGGTTTCGTGCAGGCCCGGCGCGTGACGATCGAACTGGGTGAAACGGTGGGCTAAACCACTTTTGATCGCGACGTGAATTGATGAGTGACCGTCTGCTGGGCAAGATCCGAGCGTATCCCGGCGATCAGGCCGTTGATTTCACGACAGCTGTTCAAGTGACTGGCGTCGATGCCACTCACCAGCAAATCAACCTGGTCGGTCCGGTGATCGCCATAGACTTTGACGGTCATCGACAACTCAGGGGACAGCGTGCACTGGCAGCGTTTCGGCAGAAAGCTGCTTTCAATGATATTGCGGAGTTCCAAGGCAGACAGAAACATGGCGAACCCTCTCCTTACTGTGAGACTGCCAATAAAGTATTCACATGACCGTTACCACGACTCCCCACGGGTGTGTCCCCGCTGAATCCCTGGGTATGGCAAGCGGCTGTACTGCGAAATGCCCATTGGAGTGTAGGCGCACAAATTGCGTGCGCCGCACCAAATCAACGCATAAACCGTGCCTTTCATCGGGTCATCTTCACCCACTTAAAAATCAATGGCTTGGCGAAAGCGCCAGCATCTGGCCAGTTGCAGAATGCAAGATTTACCCTTTCCAGCGCCGCGTTTTGCAATCTGCCGCTGGTTTGCATTCGTGGCTGATGACAGTGAAAATGACCTCCAACCACCGTACACCCGCCAGGAGGCTTCAATGGGATCTTTCACTGCTTACGCGACCGCCGGCCTGATGCTAGCCAGCGTCTCCACCCTCACCCATGCCGCCAAGCTTGAAGACACAGCGCCTTACCCCAAGGCCGAGGCGGGCTTCACTCGCCAGGTCATCCACCTGCCGCAACAAGCCCAGGAAGACAACTTCAAAGTCGAAATCCTCGCCGGCAAGACCCTCGAAGTCGACTGCAACCGCCAGCGCCTGGGCGGCACCCTCGAAGAGAAAAACCTTGAAGGCTGGGGCTATCCGTTCTATCGCCTGGAAAAAGTCAGCGGCCCGATGAGTACGCTGATGGCCTGCCCGCCCGGCACCCAGAAAAAACGCGCCTTCGTCCCGGTGATCGGCGACGGCTTCACCGTGCGTTACAACAGCAAGCTGCCCATCGTGGTTTACGCACCGACGGACGTCGAAGTGCGTTATCGCATCTGGTCGGCTTCGGACAAGGTCGGCGTCGCGATCCCTGAGTAACGTCAAACGACAGCGCTGCACGCCGCCACGCGCTCGGCGACGTGACGCAAGCTGTCGAAGTTGATATTGGCGCCGGAATCGATGGCAATCAGCGTCTGATTCCGCGCGCCGGTTTGCACCACGTACTGTTTGATGCCCGCGACCGCCAATGCCCCGGAAGGCTCGGTGATCGAGCGGGTATCGTCGTAGATATTCTTGATCGCAGCGCAGAGTTCATCGTTGCTGACGGTGATGACCTCATCCACGCAGAAGCGGCAAACCTCGAAACCGTAGGCGCCGATCTGCGCCACTGCTACACCGTCAGCGAAGGTGCCTACACTGGGCAGCACGACCCGTTCACCTGCCTGTAAAGCAGCCTTCAGACAGGCCGAGTGCTCTGACTCCACGCCAATGATCCGCACCTCCGGCCGCAGGTATTTCACATACGCCGCGATGCCGGCGATCAGTCCGCCACCGCCCACCGGGACAAAGATCGCATCAAGCGCGCCCTGATGCTCGCGCAGGATTTCCATTGCAACGGTGCCCTGGCCGGCGATCACATCGGGATCGTCGAACGGTGAGACGAAGGTTCGCCCGGTCTGCTGAGCCAGTTGCAGCGCGTGGGCCAGGGCAAACGGAAAGCTTTCACCATGCAGCAGCGCCTCAGCCCCGCGACTGCTGACGCCCAGCACTTTCAACTCAGGTGTTGTTGCCGGCATCACGATAGTCGCAGCAATGCCCAATTCACGCGCCGCTAGCGCTACGCCTTGAGCGTGATTGCCCGCCGATGCCGTGATCACGCCACGGGCCTTCTGCTCGTCACTCAGTTGCACCAGTTTGTTGTAGGCGCCACGGATCTTGAAGGAGAACGTCGGTTGCAGGTCTTCACGTTTGAGCAGGATCCGGTTGCCCAGCGCTTCGGACAGGGCCGGCGCAACCTGCAACGGCGTGCGCACCGCCAGTTCATACACCGGCGCGGCGAGAATCTTTTTTACGTACTGCTCAAGCAAGGCTTGCTGGGCGGGGCTGTGGCGCATGGTCGTCTCCTGACGTGTGATTCAGAACCCCGGAGACAGAAAGTAAAAACCCGCCTCTAGGGCGGGTTGGGTGCTGCAGTCGTGAGCTAGCCCGCCAAATGAGGAATGGCGGTAATAATGCTTGGCTGGCAGCGCAGTACGGTGGAAGTCATGGGCTCGAAATTAGCCCGGGCGTTGCTGGCAAGTCAATGGCGATTTTTGCGGTGGGTCTGTAGGCTGGCCTTTCACTCATCTGCCCAAGGAAGGAATACATGATGTCCATCGCGCTGCCCCTCACCGCGTTGATTGCCTTCGGCGGCTACACGGTGTCCGTGATGCTGCAAGCCGAGCAATCACTGATCGACTTCGGCATCAGCCTGATGTCGCGGCCAGACACTGCGCAGGTGGTGATCGATCTTTATCTGCTGGCGACCCTGGCCGGCATCTGGATGTACAAGGATGCGCGCAAGCGCGGGCAGTCGGGCTGGTCGGTGGTGCCGTATCTGTTGCTGACGGCGGTGTTTGTTTCGGTCGGGCCGTTGTTGTATCTGATTGTGCGCGGTGTGCGGGAACGCCAGAACGCGGTTGAAGCGATACGCGAGGACTGATCCACAGGCCACTGCGCTGCGAATTCAGCCTTTGCGGGCAAGCCCGCTCCCACAGTGTCCGTGTGATGCACAAAAAGTGTGAACGACGCAAAACCTGTGGGAGCGGCGGTGCGACGACTCGACTTGCCCGCGAAAACGTCAGCACTGTCGCCGCCGTCATTTCGCCAGACGCCTGAGCCCGAACAGCATCCCGCCCGCCCCCAACAGCATTGCCGCCAGAAACATCGGGTACGACACCCACCACGGTGTCCCGGCGGTCATCATGCTGAATTCCGACATGCCGCCGATGCTGGCAATCAGGTTGAGCGGCAGGAACACCACGTTGATCAGCGTCAGTTTGCGCAGCAGGTTGTTCATGCTGTTGTTCATCAGGTTGCCCCGGGCGTCGATCAGCCCGGAGAACACCGTCGAGTAGATTTCCGCCTGCTTGTAGCACTGGTTGTTTTCGATGATCAGGTCGTCGATCAGGCCGAGGGCTTCGCTGCCGAAATGCTGTTTTTCCGCGTGGTTGCGCAGCCGCGTGAGCACCGCGCCGTTGCTGTGCAGGGCGTTGATGTAATAGATCAGGCTTTCGCTGAGGTTGAACATCTGCACCAGATGCTGGTTTTGCATCGAGGCGTTGAATTTCTGCTGCAACTCCCGGGCGACCAGTTTGATCACCTTCAAGTGCCCGAGGTAGTGATGGATGTTGTTGAACAGCAGGTCCAGCAATACATCCAGCGGCGTGTTGAGTGGCCGGCGCGTGCCGAGACCGTGCAACGGTGTGTCGTCGGTGGCAATCACCAGCAATTGGCCCGGCGAAAACAGCAAACCGCAGGACGACACCTCGAACGCCAGGCTGCCGCCGCCGGAGTAGTTCTCCGGGCGCTTCCAGATCAGGAACAGATGATCGGGATGGAACTCGATCCTCGACACCTCGTCCGGGTCCAGCGCCGAGGCCAGCGCGTGTTCATCGAGTTTGAAGTGACTGTGCAGCAAATCGCGCTCGGCAGCGTCGGGGTTGCTGAATAGCATCACCTCAGCGTCCAGCCGCTCGACGCGCTGCAAGGCGCCGTGGCTCAGTGCAAAGCTGTTGATCATCGGCCGGTCACCAGGCCTGGCCGCGGCGCTTGAGTTCCAGACGCCTCACGAACTCCTCCAGTACCAGCGAATACAGATCGTCTTGCAAGTACGCGTCTTCGATGCCGGCGTCGAGGTTCGGGTTGTCGTTGACCTCGATCACCACCACCTTGTCGCCCGCCTGCTTCAAATCGACGCCGTATAAGCCATCGCCGATCAGGTTGGCGGTCTTCACCGCCAGTTCAACCACGGCACGCGGCGCTTCGTGGATCGCCAGCGTGCGGCATTCGCCGTTGACGTCCTGACCCTTGGCCTTGTGGTTGTAGATCTGCCAGTGCCCCTTGGACATGAAGTACTGGCAGGCAAAGATCGGTTTGCGGTTAAGCACGCCGATGCGCCAGTCGTACTCGGTGTAGAAAAACTCCTGGGCCAGCAACAGCACCGAATGTTCGAACAGTTCGGCGGTGGCCTCCAGCAAGGCCTGTTGGCTCTCGACCTTGATAACGCCTCGGGAAAAACATCCGTCGGGAATTTTCAGTACCAACGGGAAACCGAGGCGCTCGCCGACACGTTCGAAGTCTTCCGGTCGTTCCTTGTAGAGAATTTCCGTGGCCGGCATGCCCAGTTGATGGCTGTTCAGCAGGTCGGTGAGATAGACCTTGTTGGTGCAGCGCAGGATCGACGTCGGGTCGTCCATCACCACCAGCCCTTCGCTCTCGGCTTTCTTGGCGAAGCGATAGGTGTGGTTGTCGACGCTGGTGGTCTCGCGGATCAGCAAGCCGTCGTATTCTGCCAGCCTCGCGTAGTCCTTGCGTTCGATCAGTTCGACATCGATGCCCATGCCTTTGCCGACCCGCACGAAGTTCTCCAGCGCTCGGGCGTTGGATGGCGGCAAGGCTTCCTGCGGATCATGCAGGATCGCCAGGTCATAACGCGCTACTTGCGGCGAACGCGGTACACGCCAGACCTTGCGGCTGAAACCGTCCAGCGCATTGGCGAACTGATCTTCCTGATCATCGCGCAACTTGTGCAGGGCGCCGGATTTAATGCCTTCGATGTGCCAACCGTTAGTTCGACGGAATTCAACTAACAGAATCGGGCACGGAAACACTTCAAACAATTGTCGGGCCAGATCCTGCAAAGGCTCGATGTGTGTTCTGCCGAAGTAAAGTGTCAAAGTAAAACCTTCGGTGTCACTGTAGAGGTGATGACTGAGGGCCTTTTCCAGGGTTTTATCGAGGTCATCCAGCGCCAGGCCGTAGAGAGATTTTCGGGTCAGTTCGCTGATGGTCCGCACCGACGGAATCACCTTGTGCCCCCGGGCCTCAGCCAGCAACGAGCAATAGTAGCCGTGCCCCAGATACTTGTAGCTGCGGCACAGGTTGATCACCTGCACCCGTTTTCCCGGCTCGCTGTCGGGAGGTTGCTCAAGGTACTCCTGCGCCGACAGGATGTCTTCGCTGGGAAAGTAAGAAGCCCAGTCTTCCTTGCGTTCGACGATGATCAACACTTGACTGGAAGTCCTGATCTGCGGTTTTAAATAAGTTGCCGGTGGCAAACTTTGACTGGATACTTCGCGCCAATGACCCTGTACCGCTGACATAGAAATTGATCCGTTGGAGAACAAGACCTTTTCTATTAAGCACGAACTTTTTCGAAAGTCCCGTTTCGTTACGCAACTTTTACGGCGGTCATATGAACACTGTTTTTCGCTTGGCGACAGTTGATGATTTACCGGCGCTGCTGGCACTGGAAATGCACTGTTTCACCACGGACCGGCTCACCCGCCGCAGCTTTCAATGGATGATTACCCGCGCCCACGGCCAGTTGCTGGTGGCCGAGCGCGAGGGGCAATTGCTGGGTTATGCGCTGGTGCTGTTTCATCGCGGCACGTCGCTTGCGCGGTTGTATTCCATCGCCATTTCCCCCGGAGCCCGGGGCGGTGGCCTGGGCAAGCAATTGCTGCAGCGCATCGAGGCCTGCGCCCTTGAGCACGACTGCGCTTACCTGCGGCTAGAGGTGCGCACTGACAACCCCGCCGCCATCGCGTTGTACGAACGCAGTGGCTATCGGCGCTTTGCGTTGATTCACGACTACTACGAAGACCACGCGGACGCCTTGCGTCTGGAAAAACGCATCCTTCAACATCACGACTCACGCAGTATCAAGGTGCCCTATTACCGGCAGACCACCGATTTCACCTGTGGCCCAGCTTGTTTGCTGATGGCCATGGGCGCATTGCAAGCTGATCGCCTGCTGGAGCGCCGCGAGGAATTGCAGCTCTGGCGCGAAGCGACCACCGTGTTCATGACCGCCGGCCACGGCGGTTGCAGCCCTCAAGGTCTGGCGTTGGCGGCATGGCGCCGAGGGTTTCGTGTGCGCTTGCAACTGAGCATGAGCGGGCCGTTGTTTCTCGATGGCGTGCGTGACGCGCATAAAAAAGACGTCATGCGCCTGGTGCATGACGAGTTCATGGCACAACTGAACGACACAGACGTTGATCAGATCATCGGCACGACACTGGATCTACCCCGACTGCTCAACGCTGGCGGACAACCGTTGGTGCTGATCAGCAGCTATCGTCTGACCCGCTCCAAATCACCGCACTGGGTGATCGTCACCGACTGCGATGAAGATTTCGTTTACCTGCATGACCCGGATGTCGACCACAGCCAGCATCGCCAGCCCATGGACTGCCAGCACGTGCCGGTTAGCCATGGGGAGTTCGAGAAGATGTGCCGGTTCGGACGCGGCAAGCTGCGGGCGGCGGTAGTGCTCTACGCCCGCTCACCCGCATGACGTGTTTATTTGAGTCCGATCTTGTACAGCGAGCCGTCGGACTCATCCGTCAAAACATACAGGTAACCATCCGGCCCCTGACGTACATCGCGAATCCGCTGCTTCAAGTCGCCCAGCAAACGCTCTTCATGCACGACCTTGTCGCCATCGAATTGCAGGCGGATCAGCTCCTGGGTGACCAGCGCGCCGATGAACACGTTGTGCTGCCAGGGTTTGAAGAGATCGGCATCGTAGAACGCCATGCCGGTGACACCCGGTGATTTTTCCCAGACATGATGCGGGGCGACAGTGCCTTCGACGGTTTTACCCTGGGCTTCCGGAATGGGCTGCATCGAATAGTTGATGCCGTGAGTTGCCAGCGGCCAGCCGTAGTTCTTGCCGCGCTCGATGATGTTCACCTCGTCGCCACCGCGCGGGCCGTGCTCGTTCTCCCACAACGTGCCGGTCCATGGATTGAGCGCTGCGCCCTGCGGGTTGCGATGGCCATAGGACCAGATCTCCGGACGCACGCCGGACTGGCCGACAAACGGGTTGTCATCCGGCACCTTGCCGTCCGGATAGATCCGCACGACTTTGCCCTGCAGCTTGTCCAGATCCTGCGCAGTGGGTCGGTCGTTGTTTTCGCCGAGGGTGATGAACAGATAACCGTCACGGTCGAACACCAGTCGCGAGCCAAAGTGGTTGCCGACCGACAGCTTCGGTTCCTGACGGAAAATAACAGTAAAGTCCTTGAGTGATTTCAGGTCATCCGACAGGCGCCCGCGCCCGACTGCAGTCCCGGCCTTGTCGCCGGCGCCACCGCCCTCAGCGTACAACAGGTACACCAGACGATCCTGTTTGAAGTCCGGCGACAGCACCACGTCCAGCAATCCGCCCTGCCCTTTGGCCCAGACCTTCGGAACGCCCTCGATTGGTGCCGATCGTTTGCCGTCCACGCCTACTACCCGCAGGTTGCCCGGACGCTCGGTCACCAGCATGCCCTGACGATCCGGCAAGAACGCCAAAGCCCATGGATGCTCAAGCCCCTGGGTGATGGTGGTGACTTCAAGGGTGCCCTGCTCGCTTTGCAATTCTTTGGGGGCGGCGGCAAATGCCGGGGCGCAGATCACTGCGCTGGCACACAGGCCGGCTAAAAGGGTTTTACGCAACATGCACGATTCCTTTTGTTCGATTGAAGGGCTGACAGAAACGGTTCTGCCATTCAACGGTTGCTCTCGCCGTCACGGGCGGGTGGGTTGGGAATGAATTTCGGCGGGGTGCTCGGCACCGAACGCAGTGGCTGGCCATTGCCGATGCCGCCGTTTTCCACGGTGGGCGGTCGAGGGACGGGGACGGTATTCGGCCCGCGTATCACCGGACTGGCGGGCTGTGTGCCCTGCATGCTGTTGGGATTGGCCCGGTGAATCGGGCTGTTGTAAGGATTGTTGCTGTTGCCACTGGGGCTTTGCGCCAGCAACAGGGCATCGGCGTGAATCAGCCCGCCACTGAGGGCCAGCAATGCGATGCCAAGCAGAAAACGGTTCATGAACGGCCTCTCTCGATGCACGTGGGTTAGAGCCTTCGAGTCCACGCTACGCCGAGGGTTCGGATTTGTTAACCCGTCATCGATAAACAAGGTGTAACACGGTTTGACCTGCCTCCCGCCCCCCCCGAAGACAGTGGAAACTTTTGCGCCGGGCCGCAGGTCACCCGAACATCACTCGGAGAACGTCACCATGGCTCGGGCAATCTGGAAAGGCGCAATCAGTTTCGGTCTGGTGCACATCCCCGTGGCGCTGGTCTCGGCAACCTCATCCCAGGGTGTGGATTTCGATTGGCTGGACAGCCGCAGCATGGACCCGGTTGGCTATAAACGGGTCAACAAGGTCACTGGCAAGGAAGTCACCAAAGAGCACATCGTCAAAGGCGTGCAGTTCGAGAAAGGTCGCTATGTGGTGCTCAGCGAGGAGGAAATCCGTTCGGCGCACCCGGTTTCGACCCAGACCATCGACATCTTTGCCTTCGTCGACAGCGAGCAGATCCCGCTACAAAACATCGACACGCCCTACTACCTGGCCCCAGACAAGCGCGGCGGCAAAGTCTACGCGTTGCTGCGGGAAACCCTGAGCAAGACGCACAAGGTCGCCCTCGCCCGCGTGGTTTTACACACGCGCCAGTATCTGGCGGCGTTGATGCCGCTGGAATCGGCACTGGTATTGGTGAAGTTGCGTTGGCCCCAGGAGGTGCGGAGCCTCGATGAACTGGCGCTGGGCAGCGATGTGAGCGACCCAAAACTGGCCAAGGCCGAACTGGATATGGCCAAGCGCCTTGTGGAGGACATGAGCGCCGACTGGAAGCCCGAGGATTACACCGACGAATTTGAAGACAAGATCATGGCCCTGGTGGACAAGAAGGCCCATGAAGGCAAGATCGAGGACGTTGAAACCGTTGACGGCGAAGAAGAGCGCAAATCTGCTGATGTGATCGACTTGACCGAACTGCTCAAGCGCAGTCTCGGCGGGAAATCTCCGGCCAAACCGGCGAAGAAGACCGCGAGCAAGGCTACTGCGGCGAAAAAGACCAAAAAAGCGTCGTAAAAATGAAATCGGGCGACTGTCTTTCAACAATCGCCCGATTCATCAGATCAGAATGAAGATCGCCAGCAGACCGCCGAAGATCGCCCATTTTTCCAGGTAGTAGAGCTTGCGATTGCGCTTTTTCAGCTCTTTGCCACGCAGACGAATCTTGTAGATCTTGGTAAACAAACGGTTGATACCGCCGGTGCGGTCGCCCGCATCGTTTGGCGCACCGGCCGCCGACATCACAGTGCGGCTGAACCAGCCGTTGAACGCAGCCGCCCAGCGATACTTCATCGGGCGCTCGACATCGCAGAACAGAATGATGCGGTTCTTGTCAGTGGTGTTTTCGGCGTAGTGAATGTAGGTCTCGTCGAACATCACCGCTTCACCGTCGCGCCAGTGATAGTTCTCGCCATCGACGTTGATGTAGCAACCGGCGTCGTTCGGCGTTTCCAGGCCCAGGTGATAACGGTAGGAACCGGCATACGGGTCGCGGTGACGCACCAGTTTCGAGCCTGGCGGGAGTTCGGCGAACATCGCGGCCTTGATGGAACCGATGCTCTGCACCAGTTCAGTGGTGCGCGGACACAGTTGCAGCGCCGACGGGTGGCTGTCGCCGTACCATTTCAGGTAGAAGCGCTTCCAGCCGGTCTTGAAGAAGGAATTGAAGCCGACATCGTCGTACTGGTTAGAACGCTTGATCTCGCCGGCACGCAGCAGCTTCTGGCCTTCTTCGCGGATTTCCTCCCAGTGAGCCTGCAACGGACTCAGATCGGGAAAATCCTTCGGATCGAGGTAGGGCTTGTTCGGATTCTTCGAGAACAGATAAAGGAAGCAGTTGATCGGCGCCAGGAACGTCGAATGATCACTCAGCTGACGGCCCAATTTGTGGCGCACACGACCACGAAGGTGAACGTATGCAATGGAAATGACATAAATAGCAGCAATGATGAGTTTCACGGAAATCGTCACACGTCAAAAGTGAACAAACTGCCGCCTTTCTGGCATTGGCCAAAGGTCTGTGGCAGTGGTCTGAATACAAAACAGCGTCTCGGTGGCACATCCTTGAGCCCATGCCGGGCAAGGGCATTGGGTGAATGGATGGCATTTTAGCCACAGTTTGTAACCAATAGTGAACCTTCATCTGTGAAAAACTGTCCCGCGATTGCGCCAATTGGCATTCCGGGTGACACCGCCCTATCGCTTGAAGAGCCAGACCAGTACAATCGCCGCCAAACTTTAGCGCCCCCCCTTGGTTGATGACGGGAAATCCCGCCCCAGCGCACTTCGACTCGGGCCAAGCGCTCCGGCCGCACCCTCGCTACTCAGATTGCTTCGCAGGAAAAACCTTTGATTTCTACAGCTAACATCACGATGCAGTTCGGCGCCAAGCCGCTATTCGAAAACGTTTCGGTCAAATTCGGCGCGGGCAACCGTTACGGCCTGATCGGCGCCAACGGTTGCGGCAAGTCGACCTTCATGAAAATCCTCGGCGGCGACCTCGATCCGTCCGGTGGTCAGGTCATGCTCGAGCCGAACGTGCGTCTGGGTAAGTTGCGCCAGGATCAGTTCGCCTACGAAGAATTCACCGTGATCGACACCGTGATCATGGGTCACGAAGAGCTGTGGAAGGTCAAGGCCGAGCGCGATCGCATCTACTCGCTGCCGGAAATGAGCGAAGAAGACGGCATGGCCGTGGCCGAGCTGGAAACCGAATTTGCTGAAATGGACGGCTACACCGCCGAATCCCGCGCCGGCGAACTGTTGCTGGGCCTGGGTATCGGCATCGAGCAACACTTCGGCCCGATGAGCGAAGTGTCGCCGGGCTGGAAACTCCGCGTATTGCTGGCGCAGGCGCTGTTCTCCGATCCGGAAGTGCTGTTGCTCGACGAACCGACCAACCACCTGGACATCAACACCATTCGCTGGCTGGAAAACGTGCTGACCCAGCGTAACAGCCTGATGATCATCATCTCCCACGACCGTCACTTCCTGAACAGCGTGTGCACCCACATGGCTGACCTGGACTACGGCGAGCTGCGTCTGTTCCCGGGCAACTACGACGAATACATGACCGTGGCGACCCAGTCCCGCGAGCAACTGCTGTCGGACAACGCCAAGAAGAAAGCGCAGATCTCGGAACTGCAATCGTTCGTCAGCCGCTTCTCGGCCAACGCCTCGAAAGCCAAGCAGGCCACGTCTCGCGCCAAGGCGATCGACAAAATCCAGCTGGCCGAGGTCAAGCCTTCGAGCCGTGTGAGCCCGTTCATCCGCTTCGACCAGAACAAGAAGCTGCACCGCCAGGCTGTCATGGTCGAAAAGATGGCCAAAGGTTTCGATGGCAAGCCATTGTTCAAAGACTTCAGCTTCCAGGTTGAAGCTGGCGAGCGTGTGGCGATCATCGGCCCGAACGGTATCGGCAAGACCACCCTGCTGCGCACCCTGGTCAACGAACTGACGCCGGATGCCGGTAGCGTCAAGTGGACCGACGCCGCGGAACTGGGCTACTACGCTCAGGACCACGCTCACGATTTCGAAGACGACGTCACCCTGTTCGACTGGATGGGTCAGTGGACTCAGGGCGAGCAGATGATTCGCGGTACTTTGGGGCGCATGCTGTTCTCCAACGACGAAATCCTCAAGTCGGTGAAGGTGATCTCCGGTGGTGAGCAAGGTCGCATGCTGTTCGGCAAGCTGATCCTGCAAAAGCCGAACGTGCTGATCATGGACGAACCGACCAACCACTTGGACATGGAATCGATCGAGGCGCTGAACCTGGCGCTGGAAAACTACCCGGGCACGCTGATTTTCGTCAGCCACGACCGTGAGTTCGTATCGTCCCTGGCCACGCGCATCATCGAGCTGACCCCGAGCGGCGTGACCGACTTCAGCGGCACTTACGACGACTACCTGCGTAGTCAGGGCGTCGTGTTCTAAGTCGAATCGAGCTGCAAATAGAAAGCCCTGTCCTTGTGACGGGGCTTTTTTTGCGCCGAGGAAAAGATCGTTAGCCTGCTTCCTTTTATTTCGGCGCCAAGCCATGATGCGGACTCTCCCACCGCCGCCCGCGAACGAGCCCTCATGTCTGCGCAGCAACAGCCACCGCAAAGCTCCATGGCGATCACCCTGCAGATCGTTTCCATCGTTTTCTATACCTTTATTGCCTTCCTCTGCATTGGCCTTCCGATTGCGGTATTGCCGGGCTACGTGCACGAGCAATTGGGTTTCAGCGCAATCGTTGCGGGCCTGGTGATCGGCTCGCAGTATCTGGCCACCCTGCTCAGCCGTCCCATGGCCGGGCGCATGTCGGATACCGTCGGGACCAAACGGGCGATCGTTTACGGCTTGTCGGGGATCGTGCTCAGCGGCCTGCTGACGCTGGTTTCCACGCTGCTGCAGGACTTCCCGCTGGCGAGCCTGATCATCCTGATTGCCGGGCGTTTGCTGCTCGGCATTGCGCAGGGTTTGATCGGTGTTGGCACCATCAGTTGGTGCATGGGCCAGGTAGGTGCGGAACATACCGCCCGATCCATCGGCTGGAACGGCATTGCCTCGTACGGCGCCATTGCTATCGGCGCCCCGCTGGGCGTGCTGATGGTGGCTGATTACGGCTTTACCAGCCTCGGGATCGCGCTGTCGGTATTGGCCGCTGGCGCGCTGCTGCTGATCCGCAACAAACCCTCGGTGCCGGTGGTACGTGGCGAGCGTCTGCCGTTCTGGAATGTATTCGGGCGAATTGCACCGTTCGGGGCGAGTTTGAGCCTGGCCTCGATCGGTTACGGCACCCTGACCACCTTCATCACCCTTTATTACCTCAATCGCGGCTGGACCGGCGCGGCGTACTGCCTGACGGTGTTCGGCGTGTGTTTCATCCTTTCCCGATTGCTGTTCATTTCCGCCATCGCCCGATTTGGCGGCTTTGCTTCCGCCATCGCCTGCATGAGCATCGAGACCATTGGCCTGTTGCTGCTGTGGCTCGCGCCTTCGACCGGCTACGCGCTGATCGGCGCCGGGCTGGCCGGGTTTGGACTGTCACTGGTGTATCCGGCGCTGGGGGTTGAAGCGATCAAGCAAGTGCCCAACTCTAGCCGAGGGGCCGGGCTGAGTGCTTACGCGGTGTTTTTCGATCTGGCGCTAGCGATTGCCGGGCCTCTGATGGGCGCGGTGGCGTTGAATCTGGGGTATTCGTGGATTTTCCTGTGTGCGGCACTGTTGTCCGTGACCGGACTGGCGTTGACCTTGCTACTCAAGCGCCGGGCAATGAACTGAGCTTTCAAAGTCAATCACTGTGAGAGCGAGCTTGCTCGCGATGGCGGTCTAACCGCCCACACCTTCATCGACTGACTTGACGCTATCGCGAGCAAGCTCGCTCCCACAAAGTGATCTGCGACTTACTGATCCGCCGTCTGCATCCCGGCCCGATCCGGTTTGCCCAGCGCATGGGAGAAGAACCGCCCGGCCTCGGAAATCAGGTTGCGGTGAATGTCTTCGCGATCCACGCCATCGGCATCGGTGCAAAGCGCTGGCATCGCACGGATCTGCTCTTCATTGCACGGCGCCATGAACACGAAGTGCCCTGCCCCGGCCAGCAACTTGAAGTCCGGTGCGGTCGGCAGTTTGCGCGCCAGGGCAGCGGCGTTCTTGTCGAAGGCCACCAGTTTGTCGCCGTCGCCGCTGTACAGCAGCACCGGCACATGCACGTCGGCCAAGGTGTGGCGGCCGAACTTCAGGCTTAGCGGTGCCATTAATAACAACGCATGGACCCGTGGGTCCGCCACCGGTTGCAGGTCATCGCGGTCCACGATGAGCTCGCCCTGGGTGTTGCAGGCGTCGCGGTCATCCGGACGTTCCTGGCAGTAACGACGCAGGCGATCCAGGTCAGGCTGTGCACCCGAAAGTATCAACGCAGTCTCGCCCCCCGCCGAATAACCGATCACGCCAACCTGATCGGCATTCACGAACGGTGCGAGCATACGGTCGCCGAGGGTGGCGGTTATGGCTTCGGAAATCTGGATCGGGCGCCCATATAGATTGCTCAAGGTACCCAGGCGGCTGTGATCCTTGGAGTTGTCACCGGGATGAATCACCGCGACCACCACAAAGCCTTTGCGTGCCAGCGATGTGGCGAGGTCATGCAGCGCCAGTGGCGTGCCGGTGTTGCCGTGGGACAGCATCAGCATCGGAAAGCGGCCGAGGGCGACCTTGGTATCTTCACCGGCTTCGACCGAGTAGCCCTCAAGCAGGCTCATGTGTTCGCGGTCGCTGGAGGGATAGAACGCGATGGCGCGCATCGGTTGCAGGTCGAGCGGATCGAGGAACGTCATCTCGTGATAACCGACGCTCCAGCGCGGGTGCTGGCCGGGGGCTGCGTGCACTGAATTCAGGCTGCCGAGCAGGCAAATCAGTAACGTTGCACAAAGACGCATCATGGGATGCCCCACCCTGTTGTTACTCAATCGAAAGATCCGTTGTGTTACGACGCCCGAAACCCCGTGGTTCGGTGATCCGGCGCGGCGTTGCACTCAGACGTTGATCATCAGACTGCATAACCCGGGCCAGATTATGTAACAGTCGGAAACAAAAAACTCCGTATCTGGCCCTTGCAGAACCAGAATACAGAGTTTTTTTGGTATTGCCTGAACGAGAGCTGTTCTTTACGAAAGCCTTACGCTGCGGCGAACAGTTGCTCGCTGATGCGGGTGTGGGCAGCGCTCATGGCGTTGTTGCGAACTTCTTCGCCGTAGGCGAGGCCTTCGGCACGGACGATTTCGATGTCGGTGATGCCGAGGAAGCCGAACACCAGTTTCAGGTAGTCTTCGTGAGCGACGCCCGAAGCCTGACCGGCGTGAATGCCACCCGAGGTGGAGACGATCACGACTTTCTTGCCACCGCACAGGCCTTCAGGGCCGGCTTCGGTGTAGCGGAAGGTCTGGCCGGCGACGGCGATGCGGTCGATCCAGGCCTTGAGCTGGGTTGGAACGGTGAAGTTGTACATCGGCGCGGCAACGACGATGGCGTCGGCGGCGATGAACTCGGCCAGGGTGGTGGCGCTCAGCTCGGCTTCGTGCTGTTGTGCGGCGTTGCGCAGCTCAGCGGTGGTGCCGGCGGCGACCAGAGTGGTCGACGAGAAGTGGCTGATGGCGTCTGCAGCCAGGTCGCGGTAGGTCACGACAGCGCTTGGCTCGGCGGCTTGCCAGGCTTTGACGACTTCGGTGCTCAGCTGACGGGAAGCGGAGTTGTCGCCCAGAATGCTCGAATCGATGTGCAGCAGTTTCATTGTGGAATCTCCTGGAAAGAATCGCCGGTGGCGACGGAATGGAGACAATCCTACCTACGAAACCAATAGCTGATTAGACGGCAACAATGCGATAGTTTGTCCCACTGATAGAACAGTCGGAATTCCCCATGCAAGACCTCAACGATCTCTACTATTTCGCCAAAGTGGTCGAGGCCGGCGGATTCGCCGCTGCCGGCCGTTTGCTGGGTATTCCCAAGTCGCGGTTGTCACGGCGGATTGCCGAACTGGAAGAACGCCTCGGCGCGCGTCTGCTGCAACGTACCACCCGCCAATTGAAGCTGACGGCGGTGGGCGAGCGCTATTTGCGTCACTGTCAGGCGATGCTGCTGGAAGCGGAAATGGCTGATGAGACGGTGGCCAGCATGTCCAGCGAGCCCCGTGGGCGCCTGCGGGTTTCGAGCCCGACGGGGCTTGCCCATGAAATGCTGCCGGTGGTGATCAGCAATTTCCTGGGCAAATACCCTCAGGTGCAACTGGAAGTCACCCTGATCAATCGCCGGGTCGATCTGATCACCGAGGGCATAGACGTGGCCTTGCGCGTGCGCGAGCACGGCACCGAAGAGCCGAT
Organism: Pseudomonas sp. HS6; assembly: GCF_023375815.1. Lineage (NCBI taxonomy): Bacteria > Pseudomonadati > Pseudomonadota > Gammaproteobacteria > Pseudomonadales > Pseudomonadaceae > Pseudomonas > Pseudomonas sp. HS6. The sequence goes on from NZ_CP067412.1 coordinate 1,376,521, forward strand.
GTTGGTCACCCGCCGTTTGCGCCAGGCGCAAATGGTGGTCGTGGCGAGCCCTTCTTTTATAGAGGGTCTGGAAATCAATCATCCGCAGGATCTGAAGAACCTGCCGGTGCTTGGCGCACTGGAAGCTGATCGCATGGTGCATGTGCGCCTGCTCGATCAGCACGGCAAGAGTTGCGATTTGGCGCTGGAGGCGCGGTTGGGGATCGACGATTTTATCGTGCGCAAGGCCTGCGTGCTGGCCGGCCAGGGTTTCACCCTGCTGCCGATGATGTATTGCGAAGCGGAACTGAACAACGGCACGCTGGTGCAGTTGCTGCCGGAATGGTCATTGCCCGGCGGCTGGTTGCAAGCGGTGTATCCGCACCGGCGAGGAGTGATGCCGGCGGTGCGTGCCTGGATCGATCATCTGGTTGAGTCGTTTAATGCCTGTGGAGAGCGATTGTTATGAAACAAGGAAAGTTGAGCGAAGCGGACGTCGCGGATTTCTGCCTGGCATTGCCCGGTGCGCAAGAAGACTACAAATGGGGCGGCGTGCGGGTATTTTCGATTGCCGGCAACAAGATGTTCGCCTTGCAGGGGCTGCGTGGCGAGTCGCTGGCGTTCAAGGTCGACAAGGATCTGTTTCTCGGTCATTGCGACCGGCCGGGCATTCACCCGGCGCCGTATCTGGCGCGGGCGCAGTGGATCATCATGCACCCGCCCTACCCCTTGGGCGCCGAGGAACTGCGAGGGTTGCTGCAACGTTCTCACCAGTTGGTGGTGAGCAAACTGCCGAAGAAAACCCAGGTGGGCTTGCTGCTGTAACCCTAACCCAGCAACAACAGGTTCGAGCCGAGGAACAACTGATCGATCCAGAACACCTGGTGCAGCGCGACGATCACCCAGAACAGAATCTGAAACGACACCTTGCGCGTTTTGTGCCGGAAGACCTGCTGGGCGATCAACGCGCCCGGCCAGCCTCCCGCCAGTTCTACGGCGTGCAGGACGTTCTCCGGGGTGCGCCAGGCGTCGGCACGAGCCTTGCGCTTGTCGGCCCAGTACAGGAAAAACGCCAGCACGCTGACAATCCCGTAGGCCGCCAGCGGCACCCGCGAAATCCCGCGCAGCCACATCGACAGCGAGCCGAACAGCGGCAGCGCGCAGACGATCAACAACACGATCAGCTTCAATTTCAAATGCTGGATGCTGCCACCGGAGGGACCACGATCCGGGCGGCGTGCGCGGGAATCACTCATGGCTTGGCGGCCGCCCAGTCCACCCAGCCGAACTGCCAGGTCGCCAGAATCAACAGGCCGAACACGATCCGGTACCAGGCGAATGCCGCATAACTGTGGCTGGCAATGAACTTGAGCAAACCGCGCACGGCAATCATGGCGAAAACGAATGCGGTGACAAAACCGATGGCAAAGACCGGGAAGTCCGCTGGCACGAACAGAGCGCGGTACTTGTAGCCCGAGTAGACCGCCGCACCGACCATGGTCGGCATTGCCAGGAAAAACGAGAACTCGGTGGCGGTCTTGCGTGACAGACCGAACAGCAGGCCACCGATGATGGTCGAGCCGGAACGCGAAGTGCCCGGGATCATCGCCAGGCATTGGGCAAAGCCGACCTTCAGTGCATCTTTCCAGGTGATTTCATCCACTGTCTCGGCATGCACTTCATGCTGCCGACGCTCGGCCCACAACATGATGATGCCGCCCACCACCAGCGCCGTCGCCACGGTGATCGGGTTGAACAGGTATTTGTGAATCAGATCGGCAAAAATAACGCCCAGCACCACGGCGGGCAGGAAGGCGATCAGCAGGTTGGCGGTAAAGCGGCGTGCACTCGGCTGAGTCGGCAAACCGATGACCACGTCGAGAATCTTGCGGCGAAACTCCCAGACCACCGCGAGAATCGCGCCGAGCTGGATGATGATGTTGAACGCCATGGCGCGTTCGCCGCCGAAATTCAGCAGGTCGGCGACAATGATCTGGTGTCCGGTACTGGAAATGGGCAAAAACTCCGTCAGCCCTTCTACAACTCCAAGAATCAGTGCCTGCAAGGCGGTCCAAAGATCCATCAATCCCCCAAAGAGCGATGCGCTCAGGCATGCCCCGATAGTATTTTTTTACGTTCACTGCGTTCAGCGTAGCTGTTTGTTGCTGTACCGATTCCGCGCGCAAAGGATCCACACGAAACAGTCAAAATTCCGTGAAATGACAACTTGGGTTCAGGTTTTCACGCGCGGGGCCGAAATCCTATCAGACAAGCCGTAATAGCGCTGCCGCGTTCTACGACTTGGGTCGCGTATGCCCGGCCATGGAAACGTGGTTGGATGCTGGCGGTGATTTATTACAAGAAAAAGAAATCGGAGTGACAGCGTTATGAACAGCTTGCGCAGCGTGTCGATCAGCCGACGCTTGTGGCTCATCTTGATTGTGGCGGTGGTCATGCTGCTGACCCTGGGCCTGTTGATGCTCAAGCAGATCCACGATGACCTTTACCACGCCAAGGCCCAGAAAACCCAGCATGTAGTGCAGACCGCCAGCGGTTTGCTGACCTATTACCAGGGGCTGGAAGCGGCCGGGACCCTGACCCGCGACGCCGCCCAGAAGCAGGCCCTGACTGCGATTCGCGGCCTGCGTTACGACCAGAACGATTACTTCTGGATCAACGACCTCACGCCCGTGATGGTCATGCACCCGACCAATCCCAAGCTTGAAGGCCAGAACCTCTCGGCAATTCGCGATCCGGACGGTTTTGCGGTGTTCAACGAGATGGTGGCCATCGCCAAGGCCAAGGGCGCCGGCATGGTCGATTACCGTTGGCCAAAACCCGGTGCCAGTGAACCAGTGGCCAAGACCTCCTACGTGAAACTGTTCGAGCCGTGGGGCTGGGTACTGGGTTCCGGCGTGTACGTCGACGATGTACAGGCCGAGTTTCAGGGCCAGGTTTTCAAGGCTTCCGCCGTCGGCCTGGTCATCGCGCTGATCATGGGCGTGCTGGTGATCCTGATTGCCCGCAGCATTGTCCGCCCCTTGCAGGAAACCGTGAACGCCATGGCCAACATTGCCAGCGGCGAAAGCGACCTGACCCGCAGCCTCGACACCCATGGCCAAGACGAAGTGACGGAACTTGCGCGCCACTTCAACGCCTTCACCGCCAAGCTGCGCCGGGTGATCGGCGATTTGCAGGTGTCGGCCAGTGCGCTGGGTCAGTCCTCCACTGAACTGGGCAATGATGCAAGCCAGGCTCAACAACGCAGCCAGCAACAGTCGCAGCAAATGGAACTGGTGGCGACCGCCATCAATGAAGTCACTTACGGCGTGCAGGATGTGGCGAAGAACGCCGAGCATGCCGCCAACGAGATGCGCGATGCCGAGGCACAGGCGCAACAGGGCCAGATCAACATCGACGGCAGCCTGCAACAGATCGACAAGTTGTCCGGAACCATCGATCAGGCGGTCGAAGTGATTCGTACTTTGGCGACCGAAAGCACGCAGATCGGCAGCGTTCTTGAGGTGATCCGCTCGATTGCCGAACAGACCAACCTGTTGGCGCTCAACGCTGCCATCGAAGCCGCCCGCGCCGGTGAACAGGGACGTGGTTTTGCGGTGGTGGCCGATGAAGTCCGTCTACTGGCGCAACGCACGCAGAAATCCACGGCGGAAATCCAGTCGATGATCGAGCGTCTGCAGAACCATTCCGAAGCCGCCGTGAAGGTGATCGGTGACAGCAGCAAGGCCTCGCAACTGACCATCGAACAGGCCGGACTGGCCGGTGCGAGTCTCAATGCCATCGGCCAGGCGCTGCGCAACCTCAACGGCCTGAACGCTTCCATCGCCAGTGCAACCCTGCAACAGGCGCACGTGGTCGAGGACATCAACCAGAACGTCACCCAGGCCGCCGGCCTGTCCCACAGCACCGCAATGGCCGCTGAGCAGTCGAGTGCCGCCAGTGTGCGGCTTGGCCAGTTGAGCGAGCAGTTGAACGGATTGCTGCGCCAGTTCCGCGTCTGACGTTCTCACCCTGTGGGAGGCTCACTCCCACAGGTTTTTGGGTACAATCCGCCCCCTCTTTTACTCCCTCCAAGGATCTTGCATGTCCGGGCTCGAACTGTTTGCTGCCGCCCTCGGCGTGATCGCCGTCTGGCTGACGGTCAAACAGAACCCCTGGTGCTGGCCGATCGGGCTGGTCATGGTGTTGCTCTACAGCTGGGTCTTCTTCGAGGTGAAGCTGTATTCGGACATGTTGCTGCAGGTGGTTTACGCCGCCCTGCAAGTCTACGGCTGGTGGCAATGGACCCGGGCCGGGACGATGCATGACGGCCGCCAGGTCAGCCGGCTCAACACGCCTTCAATCCTCAAAGGGTTGGCCATCGGCAGTGTCGGCAGTCTGCTGCTGGGCGCCGCCATGGCGCACTGGACCGATGCCGCGCAACCCTGGCTCGACGCCGCACTGACGGGTTTCAGCCTCGTCGCGCAATTCTGGATGGCCCACAAGCGCCTGCAATGCTGGGCGCTGTGGTTTGTGCTGGATGTAATCTTCGTCGGCCTGTTCCTTTACAAAGGGCTTTACCTCACTGCTGCGCTGTACGCCTTGTTCACCCTGATCGCGGTGCTGGGCTGGCGGGAATGGCGCGCCGATCCGGCGTTGCGCACATGAAAGTCGTTGTTCTGACCGGGCCGGAGTCCAGCGGCAAGAGCTGGCTGGCGACCGGGCTTCAGCAACAGTTCGGCGGTTTGCGGGTAGACGAGTACGTGCGCTGGTTCATTGAGCAGAATCCCCGGGACACTTGCCTCGCCGACATTCCCGAGATTGCTCGCGGCCAGTTGCGGTGGGAAGACGAGGCTCGGGCGCAACGGCCGTCATTGCTGATTCTCGACACGCACCTGCTGAGCAATATGCTGTGGAGCCAGACGTTGTTCGGCGACTGCCCGGCCTGGCTGGAACCGGAGTTACTGGCGCGTCACTACGATCTGCACTTGCTGTTGTCTCCGGAGCAGATCGACTGGAAGGACGATGGCCAACGCTGCCAGCCAGAGCTCAGCGAACGGCTGGCCTTCTACGACAAAACCAAAGACTGGCTGGAAGACCACCAGCAACCCTTGCAAATCATTCAGGGCGACTGGGCCGAGCGGCAGACTCAGGCCTTCGACGCCGTTCGTTCCCTATTGGTAAGCTGACCCGAACTGCGGGTTATCTGGCCCGTGCATTTCCCCCGATTCGGGGCAAAAGTGTCCAATCCTGAAACACTCTTACAGCTGCAAAGTGCCCGTCCCAAGGGCCTTCATCACATTGTCATCCGACTTGTTACGCTGTTGAAACACCTGCGCGCAAACCCTTGTCCCAGAGCTTTGCGACGGCTCTAGCCACCTGAACCCGCAGGGGCTTGTTTCAATCTTGAAACAGCTTTTGTATCAAGGTTGCACAGCTTCAAGCCAACCCATTGAAACCCATGGGAATTTAAAAAGCGGCACAGCTTTCGCTCTCTCCTTCACAACGCTGACTAGGGCCAGCCCACTGAGAAGGAATTGCCGCCGTGGGAAATATCAATAAAACCTTCACCTGCCTTCTGCTGATCGGATCAGCAGCCAGCACATTCCTCAGTTTCAACGTTCAGGCCGAGGGCAATGGCGTGATCGTGCTCAGCCGCGACGTTCAACCAATTCCAATCGGACGCAGCGCTTTCGGCAAAGACCCCTACCCGACCACCGTGAATGCCAACCCTTCCGGTCGCATTGACCAGGCAATGAACAGCACTGAACTCAATGACGGTGACTTTGCAAGTGTAGCGAGTGGCTCATCCATTCGCGGCAACATCGGCGTCGACTCCAGTCTGCCCGGCATGAACGTCCTGACCAATCCAAACGGCCTACCCGGCATGAGCGCAGGACACGGCGGCGGTGGGGGCGGCACGATTTCCAACACCATCAATCGCTCCCTCAGCACCGGTCTGGCTCCTCTGACTCGCATGGCCGGAGGCCAATAAGATGAATCGTTCCCTGCTCCTGCTTGCGCTGCTTGGCTGCACCAGCGTCATGGCCGCCGATCCGAGCGCCGTGGACAGTGCCAACATTCAGAACTCCGGCGTGCAGTACAACGGCAACTTCAACGTCAACCAGGCCGCCGGCGACCAGCAACAACAGACCAACGTCAAGTCGATAGCCATCGGCACGTCGGCCAGCGCCACCACCACCATTCACCAGAAACTCGATACCCCCGCCGACCGCTCGATCAACGCGAGCTCCTCCATCGGCGGTACCTCATTCAGTAACGGCAACGGCGCACTGGGCGTGAACCAGGGCTCCGGGGCCAACAACCAGATGGCCAACGCCATGCGCATCAGCATCAGTGCTGCGCCGCAGAGCGTTGACGATAGCGCCCTTTCGCAACAGAACGTGGCGTTGTTACCGAGCTCAGGAGCAACTGGTACCTCACCCGGCAGTCGCCAGGTCACGACAAGTGATCAGGCCTTCACCGGCAGCCGAGGGGTAATCCAGGTGAACCAGAGTGCCGGGGTGGGGAACCGAATGGCTAACACCCTGAGCATCCGGGTCGCTGACTGACCCAAACAAGAAGCAGTGCAATTAGAAAGTACCAACACTTAACCAACTAATAAGCACGACGGAGAAACACCATGAAAACTACAATGGCTCTGAAACCACTGGTTTTCGCTCTTGCTGCAGTAATGGCAATGGCGGCTCAAGCAGGCGGCAATGATCATGGTAACAATGGCGGTCACGGTCACCAGCCTCCTCCACCAAAAGGCCCAACCCTCGAAGAACTGCTGCAAATCGGCGCAGGTGCCGGTGCTGCCGTACTCGATGTGCAAAATAACGCCGATAACACCGTCCTGAACCAAGGTACCCAAAACAACGCTGCCATCAGTGGCTCGCTCAATGGTGCCAACGGCAACATCGGCGCAAACAACGTTGCTGGCGACGGCAACCAACAAGACAACGCTGCTGCCCTGGCAACCGCTGACGAAAGCTTCATCTTCGGTTCTGCGGTGTCCGCTTCCAGTGCAACCCAGGTCAACTCCAACAACGGTGTTTCAAACTACTCCAGCACTGCCAATGCCAGCCTGAACAACGTCGGCAACAGCGGCTCGGGTAACATCGGCGTCAACAACGCCGCCGGCAACTTCAACCAACAGAAAAACAACCTGGCAATCGCTGTGTCCGGTGGTCGTGTAGCGCAGGCCGCTGCCGCCGCCAACCAAAGCACCACCGGTCTGGGAGTTGCTAACAACGGCACTGCGACCTACAAAAAAGATACGCTTACTGGCACATTTACCGCAGGCGGCGCATTCGTGGCTGCAGGCACTGCGACCACCAAAGATGACGATCATGGTCACGGCGGTGGCGGTTATGGCAACAACGACAAAGGCCATGGCGGTAACGGCGGTGGCAAAGATCAGAAATCTGATTTCGTCGCCGTGGGTGTCTTCGGTCTGGCTGGTGTGACCACTCAACAAGTGATGACCCCAGACGGCTGGAAAAACCCTGTCACCAACAACGCCAACATGACCAACGTAGGCAACAACTGGTCGGGTAACGGTGGCTTCAACAACGCTGCTGGCGCTGGCAACCAACAAAGCAACTCGCTGTCCATCGCTGCAGGTTGCAAAGCCTGCATGTAATCGCGATCGAAACGAAAGCCCCGGAAACGGGGCTTTTCCTCAGTCCGCAAAGGCGTATCGATCATGCGTAAGACTGCCCTCCTCGCTCTGCTTTGCCTGTCCGGCCTGACTCAGGCTGCCCAGATGCCCGTGGCTGCCCTGCCCGGTGGCGTACTGGTCTACAAGAACGTGCAAAGCATTCGTGAACGCAAGTTTTCCGACATCGTCGAACAAAAAACCGATTTCAGCTGCGGCGCCGCCGCACTGGCCACGGTACTGCGCCAGGCTTATTGGCTCGACGTCGATGAGGAGCACATCATCAAAGGCATGCTGGTCAACGCTGACCAGGACCTTGTCCGTACTCAAGGTTTTTCCATGCTGGACATGAAGCGCTACATAGAAAGCATCGGCATGCGCGCCAGGGGCTACAAGATTCCACCGGAAAAACTCGACGCGGTCACTATCCCGGTGGTGGTACTGATGGAAATTCGCGGCTACAAGCATTTCGTCGTGCTGCAGCGGTCGGACAAGGATTGGGTTTACATCGGAGACCCGGTTCTCGGCCATAAGCGCTACAAACATGACGACTTTGTCAAAGGTTGGAACGGCATCGTCTTTGCCATCGTCGGCCCCGGATACGACAAGACCAATGCACTACGCAGTCCTCCGGCACCGCTGACCGCCAAGAACAAGCTGGATAACTTCAACCCCGTCAAAGATGCTGAATTGATGGACTTCGGGTTCATACAGAGCGACTTCTTTTAATCGCCGATTATAAAGAATGGGGCTGGATGTCCCGGGAGCAGCAGATGAAAACCTCATACTGGCTGGCCGCCGCCTGCCTGGCAGCGAGTGCGTCAGGCTATGCCAATGCAGGATTCAAACCCATCGAAATCCAGGATTCGGAGCTGTCACAGCTTCGCGGTCGTTACGTCATGCCGGGGCGGATCATCAGCTTCGGTATTGTCATGAGCAGTACTTGGCGCAACGCCAGCGGTGACCTGATCGGGGCTGCGACCTCGATGCAATTGCAGGCTGCAACGATAAAACCCGAATTCTATGTCTCGACCATCAAGGAAACCGGCAACGGCAGCACCCCGCAAACGGGCACCGGTTCGGTCATTGGTGGCGCAGGCCTCAACAGTTCCCAGGGCGTGACGCAAAGCGTGCGCGCTGCCGGCGACGGCAATACGGCTTACAACAACGTTGCGATCAACGTTTCTGAATCCAACCAGGCACCGGCGTTGGTACCGACCCAAGGGCAAGCCTTGATGGCCGGACAAACAATCTCCGGCAGTAACGCCGCCGGCAGCGTCGCGGTTTCCGCCACTGGCGGAGGCGTGCAAATGGCCATCCAGGCCGCAGGCAATCAGGGCACGGCCCTGCAACAAGTAGCCCAAGGGGGGCTTCTGCAAAACACTCGTTTGATGGGTAATGCGAACGTAGTCAACAACCTGACACAACTCAACGTTGTTCTTAACAATAACGGCATGAGCGCCGGCGCACTGGACTGCAACCTGACTCAACTCAGGGCACTACGCAATATCGGATATTGAACTACGCTGAGTCTCGATCATTGGGCTTAAAGGGACGGCTTATTCATGTATCGATCAGTACCACTGCGTGCCGCTTTATGTTTGAGTACTCTTCTACCCGCAGCGATGCTGCAAGCAGCACCCGATGCGGATGTGGAGACCCTGAAACAGGAACTTCTGGAGCTTAAGCAACGATACGAAGTGCAACAAAAAGCCCTGGCGGTGCTCGAGCAACGGGTTCGCCAGGTCGAAGATCAACCCGCTTCCCCACCACCGAAACGTCTGGCCAAGTCGCCAGCCGACATGAAAGGCAATCCGAAGGTGGCCACCGGCACCGGGGCCGCAGCAGCGTCGGGGGGCGCCGCCGGGGGCAGTGGTGCTTCTTACGGCCAGTCACTGGCTGACGATTCGCAACCGGCACAGAGCGTGTCAAACCTGTATGACGAGGCCAGCGGCTTCTTTGGCGGCGGCAAGTTCAGCTTCGAAACCGGCGTAACCTATTCGCGTTACGACACCCGTCAGCTGATTCTCAACGGCTTCCTGGCACTGGACTCGATCTTTCTGGGCAACATCAACCTCGACCGGATCAAGGCCGACACCTGGACCCTCGACCTGACGGGCCGCTACAACTTCGATAACCGCTGGCAGTTCGACGTGAACGTGCCGGTTGTGTATCGCGATTCGACTTATCAGTCGGGCGGCGGCAACCAAGGTGCGGCGAACGTCACCACCGAACAGGATGTCACCCGGGATCCGACCATTGGCGACGTCAACTTCGGCATCGCCTACAAGTTCCTGGACGAATCAGCCAACACCCCGGATGCCGTGGTCACCCTGCGGGTGAAAGCGCCTACCGGCAAAGACCCGTTCGGTATCAAGCTGCGCAAGACCGACGACAACAGCAACCTGTTCGTACCTGACACCCTGCCCACCGGCAACGGTGTCTGGTCGGTCACGCCGGGAATCTCGCTGGTCAAGACGTTTGATCCCGCTGTGCTGTTCGGCAGCCTGTCTTATACCCACAACCTCGAGGAATCGTTTGATGACATCAGTTCTGATGTCAACCAGAAGACTCCAGGCAAGGTTCGTATCGGCGACAGCTTCCAGATCGGCGCAGGCATAGCCTTCGCACTCAACGAAAAAATGAGTATGTCGTTCTCGGTGTCTGACCTTGTACAACGCAAGAGCAAGCTGAAACAGGATGGCGGGGATTGGCAATCGGTGGTGTCCAGTGACGCCAACGCCGGTTACTTCAACGTCGGCATGACCATCGCGGCCACCGACAACCTGACCATCGTGCCCAACCTGTCCATCGGCATGACCGACGATGCCCCGGACTTTTCCTTCAGCCTGAAATTCCCGTACTACTTCTGACCTGCCACACCATGAACGCAACATCATAAAAAGGCCCGCTGCGACTTGCATCGCGGCGGGCCTTTTCAGCTTCTTGCCGGAAGAAGCACCGCGCCCTAGCGGATCTGGTGTTTGTGCAGCAAGCGGTAGAACGTCGGCCGAGAAACCCCCAACACTTTGGCGGCAACGCTGAGGTTGTCACTGTGCCGATTCAGTACATCGCACAACGCCTGGCGTTCGGCGCGGGTCTTGTAGTCTTCGAGGGTCCCCATCGGCGTGGCAATCGACTGCTGGCTGATCAGCCCCAAGTCACGGGCCTCGATCTGCCGCCCTTCTGCCAGCACCAGTCCCCGGCGTACGCGGTTGGCCAGTTCACGGACGTTACCCGGCCAGTCGTGCTTGCCCATGGCGATCAAGGCGTCCTCGCTGAAACTACGTGGACGACGGCCAGTTTCGTGGCTGTAGAAATGGGAAAAGTGGTTGGCCAGCATCGACAGGTCGCCGTGGCGCTCACGCAGCGGCGCGGTCATGACTTGCAGCACATTCAGCCGGTAGTACAAGTCCTCACGGAAGCGCTTCTTTTCGATCGCCGCTTCAAGATCGACGTGGGTTGCCGCCAATACCCGGACATCTACCGGGATCGGCTGGCTGCCGCCCACTCGTTCGATATGTTTTTCCTGGAGGAAGCGCAGCAGGTTGGCTTGCAGCTCCAGCGGCAGGTCACCGATTTCATCGAGAAACAATGTGCCGCCGTTTGCCGCCTCGATGCGCCCGACCTTGCGTTGATGGGCGCCGGTAAACGCACCTTTTTCATGACCGAACAGCTCGGACTGGATCAAGTGCTCGGGAATCGCCCCGCAGTTGATCGCCACGAACGGTTTGCTGTGCCGTTGCGATTGTCGATGCAAGGTCCGTGCGACCAATTCTTTACCGGTGCCGCTTTCACCACGAATCAGCACTGGCGACTCGGTGGGTGCGAGTTTGCTCAACAGTTTGCGCAGCTCGCGGATCGGTTTGCTGTCGCCCAGCAGCTCGTGTTCCGGCTGGTCTACATGAATTGTGCCCTGACCACGCAGGCGCGCCATGCCGAACGCCCGGCCAAGGGTGACCTGGACCCGCGACACGTCGAACGGTAAGGTATGAAAATCGAAAAACCATTCGCAGACGAAGTCCCCTACGTTCTGCAGGCGCAACACTTCCTGATTCAGCACGGCGATCCACTCGGTGCCGCTGCGGCTGATCAGTTCCTTGACCGCCTCCGGTCGTTCCAGGTGAAAAGGCTGCAAGCGCAGCAGGCCGACATCGCAACTGCGGTCGGCGGCATTTTCCAGGCTGCAACTGTCGACATCCCAGCCTACCGCACGCAAACCGGGCAACAATCGGTGACAGTCGTCACAAGGGTCGACTACCAATAAACGTCGTAACGCAGGCGCTTCGCTCATGACTGTTCCTTGGCGCCAAATTATAGGAAATGATTGTAAAAACAGTCATTTGGCAGACCTGGCTGTAACATTAGCAAGAATTTGACGGCGCCTTGTATCGATTGCTTATAGGTGTACAAGTGAAGCAGTTATAAGAACCCGCTTTATTAGTTAGCTATCGACTTGAATCTTTCACCAGCCTTTCAAAACCTCTCGCCATATTGATTGTATGAAAGAAAGTCGAAATTTCTTCAAATCCTGTGTGACCCGTCGGTGGGTTGCGTGCATCAGTACAAGTAACTCGCCGAACGGTAAGCCCAACCGACGGCACATCACTTGATTGGGCACTATAGAGAGAAGACCCCATGACCGCCCCGCTCCGTATCAACGAAGCTCTTTTGATTGCCAACCGCGCATTTAAACCTTTTCAGTGCGTGGCCTGGGCCCCACAAGACGGTAACGGCGAACTGAGCCTGACCGTTATCGACCGCACCAATTCGCAGATTGGCCGCACCCGCATTCCAAGCAGCGCCTATTCCGATCCGGCGCAACTTGAGTACCTGTTGCAACAGGCACGTGCTGAACTGAGTGATGAAGGCTATACGCTGCAATCCTGGTCGATGGCACACTGATTCGAGGGCATTGCGGATGACTTTTCGAGTCATCCGCCCTCTTCTGTTAGTTGCTGAATCTTTTTTAACTTCGTCCTCTTTGTACAACTTCCCCCAACACTTTCGCGCCTGAATGCTTGGCAGGCTTGCGAGTGGTTCCAAAAGACACTGTTCTGGCACAGTACGACCCTCCACCTGTTAGTTCTGTCAGTTGTACTTGTGGGTATACAGGGATTGAATGTTTCGCTCATGCAGTTGCCGACCCGCCTTCCGGGTATTGGTCAACTCGCAAGGAGAAGCATGCATGTCAACGCAGACCGCTATTGCGCTCCCGACGCTAGCGAATAACGCCGGACAACTCGACAAGGCATTTGCCAATAACGGCGTGGCTCAGGTTTATTTTGCCGGCAGTACGTCCAGCCTGACTCAACACGTAGCGCTCGATCCGCAAGGTCGAATCCTGATTGCCGCCAAAATCGGCACTCCTCAAGGCAGCCGTTTCGGCCTGGCGCGTCTACTGGATGATGGCTCGGCAGATCTCGGCTTCGGCTTTCAGGGCAGCGTGATCGGCCAGTTTGCCTCTGGCTTCGAAGCTACAGGCAGCAAGGTTCAGGTCTTGCCTGACGGGCGAATCCTGCTGGCAGGCCTGCATTACGAATCCGAACACCGCACCCTGCCCGCACTGGCACTGTTTGATGCGCACGGCCGACCGGAGCCGGACTTCGGCGACAGCGGCCGGAAAATAGTGCGCTTGCCGGGCGACCTGTCTCTGGGCACTCGCGACACATGGCTGCCCCCGGGAGTCCCTGGAGCCGAGGCCTGTGATTTCGCAGTCCAGGACGATGGACATATCCTGCTGATTGCCAACCACCACTGCTCATTGGCCGACCACGTCGGCATGCTGATTCGTGTCACACCCGTCGGTAATCTCGACCAATCCTTCAACGGTCGAGGTTTTGTGATGGTCCGGCACTTGTTGCTCAACACTTGGCTTGGCGGTTTGCTGCTGCAAGAGGACGGGCGAATTGTCGTGGCCGGCGCGATCGACTTCCCCCAGGAAGGCCTGCTCGCACGTTACCTGCCGAATGGACAGCTCGACGAACGCTTTGCTCTGGACGGTTTCTTGGCCTTCAAGGCTCAGGGCCACAGCGCGCTGGTCAACCAGGTCATCGAATCTGCGGATCGTCTGCATTGCTTTGGCAGCAGCCGGGACCCGATCCGGTGCATGGCACTGTCCGTCCACCGTAACGGTCGCCACGACTTGCATTGCAACAACGGTCAACCCAACTTGCTGGATATAGGCCCCAGCGGCTGTCAGTGGAGTGCCGCGCAACGCATGGCGGACGGGCGACTCATCGCGGCGGGTGCAACAATTGGCGGGGTAGAGGCCGATTTCATAGTCGCCCGCTATCAGGCCGATGGCCGTCTCGACCAAAGCTTCGGCGCCGGCCAGGGCTGGCTGCGTACGCGACTTGGCCGCAGCCTCGACACCGCCACATCGCTGGCAGTGCAACCAGAAGGTGGAATTCTGGTCGGCGGCTATTCATTGGATGGCAACTACCGCGCCGTGGTGGCACGCTATCTGAATCAATAAAAGCCAAACCGATACCGCACTTGATCTTGCTCAACGCTTACGGCAACTTGCGCGCTTCTTAAAGCAAGGAGCAACCGATGTCCGGTTCGATGGCCCAGGCGTTCGCGCACAATTTTCTCGGGCATTCGCCCCGCTGGTACAAGGCGTGCATCGTCGGGTTCCTGATTCTCAACGCCGTGGTGCTGTGGTCGGCAGGTCCTGTCGCTGCAGGTTGGCTGTTGGTGATCGAATTCATTTTCACGCTGGCCATGGCCCTCAAGTGCTACCCGCTGATGCCCGGCGGCTTGCTGTTGATCGAAGCCCTGTTGTTGAAGATGACCACGCCCCAGGCGCTGTACGAAGAGTTGCAGCACAACTTCCCGGTAATTCTGCTGCTGATGTTCATGGTCGCCGGCATCTACTTCATGAAGGATCTGCTGCTGTTTCTGTTCTCGCGCCTGCTGCTGGGCGTGCGCTCGAAGATGCTGCTGGCGTTGATGTTCTGCTTTTTGTCGGCGTTTCTTTCGGCGTTTCTCGACGCACTGACTGTGACCGCCGTGATCATCAGCGCCGCCGTCGGTTTCTATTCGGTCTATCACCGAGTGGCCTCTGGCAACGATCCGCGTCAGGACAGCGAATTCAGCGACGATCAGCATTTGCCAAAGCTGCATCACGAGGATCTGGAGCAATTCCGCGCCTTCCTGCGCAGCTTGCTGATGCATGGCGCCGTCGGCACCGCGCTCGGTGGCGTCTGCACACTGGTTGGCGAGCCGCAGAACCTGCTGATCGGCCATGAGATGGGTTGGCATTTCGCCGAGTTTTTCCTCAAGGTCGCGCCGGTTTCCCTGCCGGTGCTGGTGGCTGGTCTGTTGACCTGCATGCTGCTGGAGAAGCTGCGCTGGTTCGGCTACGGCACCTTGCTGCCGGACAACGTCCGCGCGGTACTCGCCAACTACGCCGCCGAGGACAACGCCGAACGCACGCCTCGCCAGCGTGCCGCGCTGTTGGTGCAGGGCGCCGCCGCATTGATCCTGATTGCCGGGCTGGCGTTCCATATCGCTGAAGTCGGCTTGATCGGCCTGATGGTCATTGTGCTGATCACCGCGTTTACCGGCATCACCGATGAACATCGTCTGGGCAGCGCCTTCAAGGACGCCATGCCCTTCACCGCGTTGCTGGTGGTGTTTTTTGCCGTTGTGGCGGTAATCCACGATCAGCAATTGTTCGCGCCATTGATCCAGTGGGTGCTGGCATTGCCCGCCGAGCAGCAACCGGGGATGTTGTTCATCGCTAACGGTCTGTTGTCGGCAATCAGTGACAACGTGTTCGTGGCGACGATCTACATCACCGAAGTGAAACAGGCATTCCTGGCCGGCCACATGAGCCGTGAACACTTCGAGACGCTGGCCATCGCCATCAACACCGGCACCAACCTGCCAAGCGTGGCGACGCCCAATGGTCAGGCTGCGTTCCTGTTTCTGCTGACGTCGGCGATTGCGCCGCTGGTGCGCTTGTCCTACGGGCGAATGGTGTGGATGGCATTGCCCTACACCGTAGTGATGGGTTTGCTGGGCTGGTATGCCGTGAGTTACTGGCTGTAGAAACAACAACGGGAGCCCCTGGGCTCCCGTTTTTTTATGCGTCGATCAACGCGGCAAAATGTAATTTTCGATGGCCTGCGCCACACCGTCCTCGGTATTAGGCCCAGTCACCACGTCCGCCTGACACTTCACTGAGTCTTCTGCCTGCCCCATGGCGATCGACAGACCGGCGACATGGAACATCGCCGGGTCGTTGCCGCCGTCGCCAATCGCTGCAGTCTGCGCCAACGGAACGCCCAGATGGGTAGCAATGGTTGTCAGAGCCGCGCCCTTGTTGGCCTCCAGCGCCGTCACGTCCAGATACACCGGCTGCGAACGCGAGACCTGCGCCATGCCCTCGACCTTCGCCAACAAACGTGCCTCGAGTTCGACCAACAGTTCGGTGTCGTTGCTGGTCGCCACGATCTTGTCGATGCGCTCCAGATACGGCTCGAAACTCTCGACCACCACCGGCGGATAACCGAGGCCGTGCTGCTCGCGCGGGACCATCGGCCCGTGCGGGTCCTTGAGCAGCCAGTCGCCACCACTGAACACCCAGATCTCGACATCCGGCTGATCGGCGAACAGCGCCAGTGCCGTCAGTGCAGCCGTGGCCGGCAGGTAATGTGCGACCAGAATGCTGCCGTCCGGGTTGACGATCGTGCCACCGTTGAACGCCGCAGTCGGCAGATCGACGCCCAGGGCTTCGATCTGCTGCAACATGGCTTTGGGTGGACGCCCCGTAGCGAGGCTGAACAGCACGCCCGCCTCACGCAGCGAACGCACCGCGTCGAGGGTGCGCTGACTCAGGCTGTGATCGGGCAGCAACAGCGTGCCGTCCATGTCACTCAACAGAAAACGGATCGGCTCACTCATCCGAGACCATGCCAGACGCGACCATCGCGAGTCAGTAAATCA
This sequence comes from Pseudomonas sp. HS6, assembly GCF_023375815.1. NCBI lineage: Bacteria > Pseudomonadati > Pseudomonadota > Gammaproteobacteria > Pseudomonadales > Pseudomonadaceae > Pseudomonas > Pseudomonas sp. HS6. The sequence continues at coordinate 1,393,118 of NZ_CP067412.1, forward strand.
TCGGCAGCCTGAGGCCCGTCTTCGCCCGCAGCATAACTTTGCACGCTCGCGTCCTGTTGCCAGGCATCGAGGAACGGTTGCACCGCACGCCAGCCGTTCTCAATGTTGTCAGCACGCTGAAACAACGTCTGGTCACCGGTCAGGCAGTCGTAGATCAAGGTTTCGTAGCCGGTGGACGGCTGCATTTCGAAGAAATCCTTGTAGGCAAAACCCAGTTCGATATTGGCCATGTTCAGCGCCGGCCCCGGCCGCTTGGCCAGCAGGTCGAACCACATGCCTTCGTTGGGCTGGATCTGGATGCGCAGATAGGTCGGCTGCAATTCGTCGACCTCGGTGTCACGGAACTGCGCATACGGTGCCGGTTTGAAGCAGATGACGATCTCGGTGTCGCGCACGCTCATGCGCTTGCCGGTGCGCAGGTAAAACGGCACGCCGACCCAGCGCCAGTTGTCGATCATCACCTTGAGCGCCACGTAGGTTTCGGTGCTGCTCTCGGGCGAGACGTTGGCCTCTTCGCGATAGCCGGCCAGAGGCTTGCCATCGATTTCGCCGGCGCTGTACTGGCCGCGTACCGAGTTGGCTCGCGCTTCTTCGGTGGTCCACGGACGGATCGCACCGACCACCTTGGCCTTTTCGCCCCGCACCGCATCGGCGCCGAACGCGGCCGGTGGCTCCATCGCCACCATCGCCAGCAACTGGAACAGGTGATTGGGCACCATGTCCCGCAAGGCGCCGGTGTGTTCGTAGAAACTGCCACGGGTCTCGACGCCGACGGTTTCGGCGGCGGTGATCTGCACGTGGTCGATGTAGTGATTGTTCCAGAACGCTTCGAACAGGCTGTTGGAGAACCGGCTGACCAGAATGTTCTGCACGGTTTCCTTGCCCAGATAGTGATCGATCCGGTAGATCTGCTTTTCCGACATCACCTTGAGCAGGCAGGCGTTCAACGCCTCGGCGGTCTGCAGGTCGGAGCCGAACGGTTTTTCGATCACCACCCTTCTGAAGGCTTCGGGGGTTTCTTCCAGCAAACCGGCGCTGCCGAGGCGGCGCACCACTTCGCTGAAAAAACGCGGCGCGGTGGCCAGGTAGAACACCGCATTGCCGGTACCGCTGTCGGCGATTTTCGCCGCCAGCGCGGAATAAGTGCTGTCGTCCAGAAAGTCGCCCTGGACGTAGCTGATACCGTTGGCGAGCTTGGCCCACAAGGTCGGATCAAGAATCTGATCGCCCTTGCCGACCTTCGCCGCCACTTCGGTGCGGATGAAGTCTTCGAGCTTCCTGGCGAAAGCTTCATCCGTGATGGCGTTGTGGTCAACGCCGACGATCCGCAGGCCATCATCCAGCAGGCCGTCGCGACTCAGGTTATACAGCGCCGGCATGAGCAGGCGCTTGACCAGATCACCGTGGGCGCCGAACAGAAACAGCGTGGTCGGTGGCGCGGGTTCTGCCTTGGATTTCCTGCGGATCGTATGGGTCATTTCTTAGGCGTCTCCACGTGGCCACCGAAGCCGAAGCGCTGGGCCGAAAGAATCTTGTCGCCGAAAGTGCCCTGGCCGCGGGAGCGGTAGCGCGAGAACAGCGAGTTGGACAGCACCGGGACCGGCACCGCTTGTTCCATCGCAGCTTCGATGGTCCATTGACCTTCGCCGCTGTCAGCCACGGAGCCCGAGAAACCGTCAAGTTTCGGGTCGCTGGCCAGGGCGTCGGCGGTCAGGTCGAGCAACCACGACGACACCACACTGCCACGACGCCAGACTTCAGCGATGTCAGCCACATTCAGATCGAAACGCTGATCTTCCGGCAGGCGTTCGCTGGACTTGGTCTTGAGGATGTCGAAGCCTTCAGCGAAGGCAGCCATCATGCCGTACTCGATACCGTTGTGGATCATCTTCACGAAGTGACCGGCACCGGCAGGGCCGGCGTGAATGTAGCCGTGCTCGGCACGGTGGTCATCGGACTTGCGGTCCTTGGTGCGCGGGATGTCGCCCATGCCCGGGGCCAGCGCTGCGAACAGCGGGTCCAGACGTTGAACGGTCTCGGCATCGCCGCCTATCATCATGCAGTAGCCGCGTTCCAGGCCCCAAACGCCGCCGGAGGTGCCGACGTCGATGTAGTGCAGGCCTTTTTCGGCCAGGGTCTTGGCCCGGCGGATGTCGTCCTTATAGTTGGTGTTGCCACCGTCAATGATGGTGTCGCCAGTCTCGAGCAGATTGCTCAGGGTTTCGATGGTGTCTTCGGTCGGTGCGCCGGCCGGCAGCATGACCCACACGGCACGCGGCTTGGCCAGGCCTGCAACCAGCGCAGGCAGATCGGCGACGCCGGTAGAGCCCTCGGCGGCCAGGGTGTCGACAAAGGCGGTATTGCGGTCGTAAACAACGGTGGTGTGACCGTTGAGCATCAGACGCCGTGCAATATTGCCGCCCATGCGGCCCAGTCCAATAATCCCGAGTTGCATGTGCTGATGCTCCTTACTACAAATAAAAGTGTGTCAAAGGTTATAGCCCAACGCTCTCATGGAGGTTAGTCCAGAGCGTCGGTGTGAAGTTTCCGGGCATTGTGCCCGATCCAGACTGATAACGTCGGGAAACGTGCCGAAGACACAACGACCATGAAAAATAAAAAAGTTCCAATCACGAGCAAAAGAAACCAAAATCGGCGCCGATAGCAGGTCAAGGCTCGAAACCGGGGCTGATCTGCAGTTGAGACACGCCATTTGCGAGGTGAGCAATGGGCACAGTACACACAGCAATGCCGCCACAAACCCTGTATGTCACGATCCGTCGCGATGAATTGCGTCAGTTGAAAGACGAACGCGACCAGCTGAAACAGGAACTGGCGCAACTGCGCCTGATGACCCAGGGCCTTGAGCCGCAGCCTCTGCCCCGCGTACTGCGTTCCCCCCAAGCCTGACTGCCCGCCTGTTTCGGGGACGGCTGCCCTGCCGTTCCCGACATGATTCGCCCTACGCCATTTTCGGCAACTAACAAAGTTTTCACATTCGCTTGTTGATACTCCGGCCCATTCTGCCGTGCGTGTCCGCGCGTGGCTTCCGTTCGTCGGTTTTCATGCTCTCGTTTCATGAAGTGCCCCGACGGTGACAATGGTGACTGAGTTGGAGCGCTGAATGGCATTGTTCAAACGCAGCAAAACTGCTGCGGCAGGTTTTGACTGGGCCGGGTTCATCTGGCTGTTTGTTTTCTTCTGGTACTTCTCCGGTATCACTCAGCTGCTGATCCAGCTGACCGGCACCTCCGGCTTCACCGGTTTCCGCCAGGCGTTCGTGATGAGCGCGGTGTGGCTGGCGCCGATGCTGCTGTTCCCCAAACGCACCCGTTTGCTCGCCGCTCTGATCGGTGTGGTGTTGTGGGCGTGCTCGATGGCCAGCCTGGGTTATTTCTTCATCTATCAGCAGGAGTTCTCCCAGAGCGTCATCTTCATCATGTTCGAGTCGAACGTGTCTGAAGCCGGCGAGTACATGACTCAGTATTTCGCCTGGTGGATGGTTCCTGCGTTCCTCGCTCACACCGCGTTCGCCTACTTCCTGTGGACCCGCCTGCGCCCGGTCTACATGCCGCGTGGCCGGGCCTTCGTCGCAGCCATGGCGATTCTGATCGCGGTGGTCGGTTATCCGCTGATCAAACAGACCCAGCGCACCGGCAGCTTCGCCGGCGGTTTCGAGAAATTCGAAACCCGCATCGAACCCGCCGTGCCTTGGCAAATGGCCGTGGCCTATCACCGTTATCTCGAAACCCTGGGCGAAATGCAGGGCATGTTAGACAGCGCGAGCAAGATCCCACCGCTGCACAACCTCAAGGACGCTGGCGCCAATCAGCCTGCGACCCTGGTGTTGGTGATCGGCGAGTCGACCAACCGTCAGCGCATGAGCCTTTATGGCTATCAGCGCAAGACCACGCCGGAGCTGGACAAGCTCAAGGATCAACTCTCGGTCTTCGATAACGTCGTCACCCCACGCCCGTACACCATCGAGGCGCTGCAACAGGTGTTGACCTTCGCCGACGAAGAGAACCCGGATCTGTACCTGTCCACGCCGTCGCTGGTCAGCATGATGAAACAGGCCGGCTACAAGACGTTCTGGATCACCAACCAGCAGACCATGACCAAGCGCAACACCATGCTCACGACCTTCTCCGAACAGGCCGACGAGCAGGTGTATCTGAACAATAACCGCAACCAGAACGCCGCGCAGTACGACGGCGACGTGATCGACCCGTTCAACAAGGCCTTGACCGATCCGGCACCGCGCAAGCTGATCGTCGTGCATCTGCTCGGTACGCACATGAGCTACCAGTACCGTTATCCGCCGACCTTCGACAAGTTCCAGGACCGCAGCGGCGTGCCGGCCGGCGTGCGTGACGACCAGGTACCGACCTACAACAGCTATGACAATGCGGTGCTGTATAACGACTTCGTGGTGTCGAGCCTGATCAAGGACTACGCCAAGTCTGATCCGAACGGCTTCCTGCTGTACCTCTCCGACCATGGTGAAGACGTGTTCGACTCGGCGGGCCACAACACCCTGGGCCGTAACGAAAACAAACCGACCGCGCCGATGTACACCATTCCGTTCATGGCCTGGGCATCGCCGAAGTGGCGTGAAAACCACGACTGGAGTTTCGCCGCAGACTTGAGCCGGCCTTACAGCAGTGCTCACCTGATCCACACCTGGGCGGATCTGGCCGGTTTGAGCTTCGATGAGCTGGACCGCAGCAAAAGCATCGTCAGCGACAGCTTCAAACAGCGTCCGTTGCTGATCGGCAACCCTTACGAACGCGAGCAGCGAGCCTTGATCGACTTCAGCCTGATGAAGCCGAAAAAGCCCGACGACGCACCGAAGGAAGTGGTCAAGCAATAACCTGAAAAGGGCCGGAAACGGCCCTTTTTTCATGCCGTCGCAGCACCCTTCAAATGACAATATTTCTCGTTTGGTACTAAATCGCACTTTCCCTCTTCGTCTCTGAACCAAAGGAATTTTTCCCTCGAAGACAAGGAGTCGGCTGCGATGTTCGCGCCCATCACCCGTTCCATGACCCTCACCCTGGGCTTGTGCAGTGCTGCATTGAGCCCCGATCTGCTGGCTGAAACCGAAGCCGAAAAACAGCCAGACACCGTCGCTCCGGCACTCGAACTGGCGTCCACCAGTGTCACGGCCCAGGGCTTGGGCAGCACGACTGAAGACACCGCTTCCTACACCACCGGCGCCATGAGCACGGCGACGCGGCTGAACCTCTCGATCAAGGAAACCCCGCAATCAGTGTCCGTGGTGACCCGCCAGCAGATGGATGACTTCAAGCTCGGTACATTGTCCGAAGCCATGAGCCAGACCACAGGCGTTGTGGTTCAGCATTACGACTCGGACCGGGTCAACTATTCGTCTCGCGGCTACTCGATCAACAACTTCCAGATCGACGGGATGCTCAACACCTTCAGCCGGATGAAGTCCGATTCCGACACGATCATTTATGACCGGATCGAAGTGGTACGCGGCGCCACCGGCCTGACCACCGGCGCAGGTGATCCTTCGGCCACCATCAACATGGTACGCAAGCGCCCGACCGCGCAATTGCAGGCTCTGGCTGGGGTCAGCGGCGGCAGCTACAACGATTACTACAGCTACGTGGACGTGGGTGGCCCGCTTGCCTTCGATGGCCGTTTGCGCGGGCGCAGCGTGCTGGCCTATCGCGACAGCCAGTCGTTTCGCGACCACTACGCGCTGCAACGGCAAGTCGGTTACGGCATCCTCGAAGGCGACCTGACGGAGTCGACCGTGTTGGCTGTCGGCTACGACTATCAGGACAAACAAGTGCAAGGCAGCTCCTGGGGCACCGTGCCGTACTGGAACGCCGACGGAGGCAAGGCGGGCCTCGGTCGCTCGACCAACATGGCGACTTCGTGGAGTTCCTGGCCGATCAAGGACAAAACCGCCTTCGCCACCGTAGACCAGGCACTGGCCGGCGGCTGGCATTTGAAAGCGGCCTACACCCATCGCCAGAGCGATACTGACGGCAAAGTCTATTACGGCGGCTCCGGGTTCCCTGCGGATGATCGCAGCGGGATGATGGCGTACTCGTCACACATGATCGGTACGCAGAAAATGAAGACCTATGACTTCAACGTGTCGGGGCCGTATGCGTTGTTCGGTCGCGAACACGAAATGATGTTCGGTTATGGCGAGGCTGAGCGCAGCGAGCGCTCCCCTTATACGATCGACGGCCCGGTGTCACCGGGTTACGGGCGGATTCGCGACTGGAAATACATGGGCGATATCACCAAATTCCCTGACACCGTCACCGGTTTGACCGGCTCAACCTCCAGCACCCGCCAGAAAGCCGGATACCTTGCCACTCGCCTGAGTTTCACCGATGACTTGCATGCGGTGCTCGGCAGCCGTTACGGCAGCTGGAAGGCGTCAAAAGCCGACAATACGTATGACGACAATCGGCAAGTGAGTGCGGTCGACGCCAGCCGCCAGCAACATAACGACATGTGGACCCCGTACGCGGGGCTGCTCTACGACTTGACGCCCGAGTACACCGTGTATGCCAGCTACACCGACATCTTCAATCCTCAGGAATACCGCGATGCCAATCGCAAATTCCTTGAGCCGGTGGTCGGCAGCAACTACGAAATAGGCCTCAAGGGCAGCCTGCTCGACGAGCGCCTGAACCTGGCCACGGCGGTGTTCTGGAGCAAGCAGGACAACGTCGCCGAACTCGACGATTCGGTCCCACCGGATCCGGTCACCGGCGAGGAGTTCTACAAAAGCGGCGGCAAGGGCAACAAGGTCAACGGGTTCGAGGCCGAAGTCTCGGGCGAAATCCAGGACGGCTGGAACCTGACTGCCGGCTACACCTACACCCACGCGCTCAACGGCGAGAAAAATCGCACCAACACCAACCAGCCGCTGAACATGCTCCGTCTCTCTACCGCGTATCGCTTGCCGGGCGACTGGAGCGCGCTGACCGTGGGCGGCGCGTTGAACTGGCAGAGTGACGTCTACGGCAACTCCAACCGTCCGGTCGGACGCGGTGCCAATGGCCGGGTCATCACCGAACGAACACGGATCAGTCAGGGCGCCTACTCGGTGATCAAGCTGATGTCGCGTTATGAATTCGACAAACACCTGTCGGCATCGCTGAACGTCGACAACCTGTTCGACAAGAAGTACTACGACAACGTCGGCTTCTACAACGGCGTGTTCTGGGGCGATCCGCGCACAGTGACGCTGAGCCTCGACTGGAAACTCTGACGCCCTTCCATGCGACCTGCACGCGTCAGCGGCGCGTGCAGCCTTCGTCCGCCCCCCCTGGAAACAATCGGTAAAAACTGCACGGAGCGCGCGTTAACCCTTGGTTAATGCCCTCGACGGACACTGCGCCCCGAGGTTCTGATTCATGGATGAACGGCTCCGATTTTTTTCGTAGGAGGCACCATGAAAACCACGACTGCAATCCTTGCCGGTCTACTCACACTTGCATCCGCCAGCGCTTTCGCCGAGGGCGGTGCCGAGCGGATGAGATACCACTGGGAAAACTTCCCGGTCCACACCGCCCAAAGCCAACAGACAGACACGAAAGCCAACGAGCTTCGCGTCCCGGACGACCAGACCGCGCAGGTCACCGAGCACTACCGTCCATGATCCAGACAGGTTTACCGATGGACCTGCGATAGCTCCGCTCTGGCTTCGCAGACGACAGTTGGGCGCCCTTTCGGGCGCCTTTTTTTATGCCTGCAATTCCTTGATCCAGAACAGCATGCGCCCGTGACTCGGATCGAACATGCCCGGCGCAAAACCGAATTTGGCGTAGGAACCCTGGGCCACAGCGTTGCCTTCAAGCACTTCCAGGGTGATCTTGCAGCAACCACGCTGACGGGCGATGTCCTCGACCTTGCGCAGCATTTTCTGGCTCAGCCCCAGGCCTCGAAACTTCGACACCACTGACACGTCATGCACGTTGACCAGCGGTTTGCAGGCAAAGGTCGAAAACCCTTCAAAGCAGTTGACCAGACCTGCCGGTTCGCCGCCGACAAAGGCCAGGACGCTGAACGCGTGAGGCCGCTTGGCCAGTTCTGCGGGCAGTTGCTGCAACAGTTCAGGGGCAATCGGATGGCCGCCGCCCATCGGGTCTTCGGCGTAATGATTGAGTACCACACCGATAGCCTCGGCATGCACCGGGTTGGTATAGCTGGCTTGAAGCACAAGAATATCTGCGGAATCCATTTCCTTCCTCGATCGCTCGGAGCCCCGGCGCGTTAGATACGCACTGATAGGCGCACCGACCTTAGCGCGAGGCACCCCCCGGCCACAACCCGGCCGTTTCAGTGGCCCCAGATCAGTTCTTCCGTCCAGCCCAGTTCGGCGAAATCCTCGGCCCGTAACCCGGACTCGCCGGCACAGAAGAACTCATCCAGTTGCGGCGGTTTCACCGGCGTGTCGCTGAGCATGGCGTGGACCTGGCCACGATGGTGGATCTGATGTTCGAACAGGTGCGAAATCATCCGCAGACGGCTGTCGTGCTGCGGTGTGTCGCGGGCGATGGTGACGATGCGGCCCAGATCGGCATCGCGCAGTTGCTCGCAATAAGCGATCAAGCGGCGGTCGACGTGCGCCTGCTCACGGCGCAAGGCCTGCGCTTCGGTGAACGGTTCGTCCACGTTGAAAAACACGTAGCAATCGGGATGCGGCTCATCACTGCGCAACTCACGCTCCAGCGCATCGACGTAGAACCCGTCGCAGGTGAGAATGTGATTGAGGATCAGGCGAATGCTCGGGAAAAAACTCACCCTGGGCGCCGCCAGCTGCACGTCGTCGAGTTGCAGCCATGCCTTGGCCAGTCGGTGATTGGCCCAGGCGTTCTGATAAGCCATGGACAGCAAGTGATGGGACAGTGGCTGAGTCATTTCGCGCCCTCCGTGCATCAGGTGTCGGCAAAGCGTTGCAGCTGCATCTCCTGCAAGCGGCTTAAGGTCCGGCGGAACGGGAATTCCAGATAGCCCTCGGTGTACAGCGCGTCCATCGGCACATCGGCCTCGATGTACAGCGGCACCTTGCGGTCGTAGCACTCGTCGACCAGCGCGATGAAGCGCCGTACGCCGTCATCGTGCACTGACAGTTGCGGCAACTCACGGTCGCCGGCCACCACACGCTCCGCTCCGTCCTCGGTGCCCCGGGCGATCCGCCCTTCACGCTTCTGCGCGCTCAGGTTCGGCACCTCGCTCAACAGAATAGCCCGGTAGGCGTCGCACAGCGCGATGAAGTCCATGGCCGCGAACGGTTGCTCGCAAAGGTCCGCGTAACGGCACCACAACACCGACTCGCTGGCCTTCACCACATTCAAGGCGCGGTAGCCGACCGGCACCGGTTCTGAGTTGGCGCCCTGCCCGGCCGCCAATGCGTCGAACACCTTGGCCAGTGCGCAACCCTGCTCCGGGACCGCCACCCAATAGCGTTGTTCGAGGGCACCCGGATGCAAACGATGGTCTTCGGCACCGTTCACCGCAACCACCTGCATATGCTGCTTGATCGCCGTGATCGCCGGCAGGAAGCGGTCGCGATTGAAGCCGTCGGCATACAGCTGATCCGGCGGCAGGTTGGAGGTGCAGACCACCACCACGCCTTCGTCGAACATCACCTGGAACAACCGGCCGAGGATGATCGCATCGCCGATGTCATTGACGAACAGTTCGTCGAAACACAGCACCCGTACTTCGGCCGCCAACTCCCTGGCCAGGGCCCGCAGCGGATCGGCAATACCGGTCAGTTGAAACGAGCGCTGGTGGACCCAGCCCATGAAGTGATGAAAGTGCTGACGCCGGGCCGGCACTCGCAGGCTTTGATGGAACTGGTCCATCAGCCAGGTCTTGCCGCGCCCGACCGGCCCCCACAGATAAACGCCGGTGACCGAACGGGCACCGGCGTGCAGGGCTTCATGGCATTTTTGCAACGCCCAGACCGCGTGCTCCTGGGCTTCATCCTGGATGAAGCCCTTGTGCTCGACGGCATGTTGCCAGGCGCTTAAGGGAGAGTCGAAAGTCATGCGCGGCAGTATGCCACGATGGCTACACGGAAATATCCAACCGTGCGATTTTGCCCTGCTCGTTGAGGCGAAAGGTGTAGCACAGTTCCAGCGGGCTGCCGGGAAACGTCCCGGAAATCAGCCCTTGCACCAGCACTTTGCCGGTTCGCTGCTGCACGCCCAGCACTTCGACCCGTGGCTGATAGCGGCGGGCGGTGTCTTGCATCCAGTGGGCGATAGCCTGAGCGCCGACCTGATGATGGCCTTCATCGAACACGTGGGCATCCTCGGCAAAATAACTGCCGACCCGGGACGTATCCCGAGCATTGGCGGCGTTGATGTACTCAACGATGGCCGGGGCGAGTATCGAGATGGGATGGAACATGAGTGCAGCTCCTTGTTTTCGGTTCTGTCGCCATCCTAGAACAGCCCTGCGTCAGTTTTCGTCAGGAGTGAAGCGCCCGCTTTCGTCCAGTTGCATCTGCCGCTGCCAGGTGCGCAGCAGGTCGCTGCGACGCCCCGGATAACGCTCGCCCTGCAGGCTGGCCGCAGAAATCCGGTCGGTTCGGAACGTGCGATATGCGCTGCGCAACTCGCACCACGCCACAATGATCCGCACCTCGTTGAGAAACCCCAGCGCCAAGGGCCAGATCAAGCGCTGGCTCGGCACCTGCTGTGCGTCGGCGTAATCGATGTGCAGCTTGGCCTGATCGCGGATCGCCTGACGGAACACATTCAACGGCACTGCGTTCTGCGGAAACCCGTAACCGGGCGGCCCGGGCATCACTGTCGGATTGCGCATCGCCTCCTGGGCCTGTGGATCCAGCACCGCCGCAATTTTTGCCAGAGCATCCGCTGCGGCTTTGCTCAGGACCTCGTCGCCGCGTTGATCGACATAGCGCAGTCCCAGGACGATGGCTTCGGTCTCGTCGGCGTTTAGCATCAGCGGCGGCAGAAACAGACCGCTGCGCAACACATAACCGATGCCCGCCTCGCCACGAATCGGCGCACCGAGCGCCGTCAATTCGGCGATGTCGCGATAGAGGGTGCGTTCGGAGATTTCCAGCTCGGAGGCCAACGTCGCGGCGGTCACCGGGCGTTTCTTGCCACGCAGCACTTGCAGCAGGGTCAATAGGCGAGTGGTTCGCGACACGATGTGAGGCTCTGGGCAGAAATTTGCCGGAGCTTAGCAGAGCCTGGTGTCAGAAATTGTCAGGAGCTTTCGACAGCCGAAAGCTCCCGATGAAGTCTCAAACGTCGACTTTGTGCCGGGCCGCGTACAGGCACAACATCTCCATGGCCAGGGTCGCCGCCGCCAGCGACGTCACGTCCGCGTGGTCATAGGCCGGGGCCACCTCCACCACGTCCATGCCCACCAGATTGATCCCGCGTAATCCGCCGAGGATCTCCAGCGCCTGCACCGTGCTCAACCCGCCGCAGACCGGCGTGCCGGTGCCCGGTGCGAAGGCCGGATCCAGGCAGTCGATGTCGAACGTCAGGTATACCGGGTTGTCCCCGACCCGCGCACGAATGGCCTCGACAATCGCTTCGCAGCCCCGGCGATGCACCTGCCGCGCGTCCAGCACCTGGAAGCCCTGATGATCGTCATTGGTGGTGCGCAAACCGATCTGCACCGAGCGCGCCGGATCCACCAGCCCTTCCCGCGCCGCGTGCCAGAACATGGTGCCGTGATCGACGCGTTTGCCGCCCTCGTCAGGCCAGGTGTCGCTGTGGGCGTCGAAGTGGATCAGCGACAGCGTGCCGTGCTTGCGCGCATGGGCCTTGAGCAGCGGGTAGCTGATGAAGTGATCGCCGCCGAACGTGAGCATCGCGCTGCCGGAATTCAGGATGTGCTCGGCGTGGGCCTCGATGCTCTCCGGAATGGTGTGCGGCGAGCCGTAATCGAAGTCGCAGTCGCCGTAGTCGATTACTGCGAGGTGATCGAACGGATCGAACGCCCACGGCCAGTGACGTTCCCAGGCGATCCCGGTGGACGCCGCACGAATCCCCCGAGGCCCGAAACGCGCGCCCGGACGGTTGCTGGTGGCGGTGTCGAACGGCACGCCGCTGACCGCCACGTCCACGCCGCGCAAGTCGCGGCTGTAGCGCCGGCGCATGAAACTGGTGATCCCGGCGTAGGTGCTTTCGGCAGCGGTGCCGTAGAGGCTGTCACGGGTCAGAGCCTGATCGTTCTGCATTGGCACGTCCATCGGTGTGCTCCTTTGGTTTTTATCCAGCGTTATTGATGGCTACGGAAAGTGGTCCACAAGCGCGTGCGCTGACGCATGTCCTTGAGGCTCATGCTGCGGTCGGCGTACAAGCGCTCGCGCACTTCGGGTTTCGGGTAGATGTCCGGGTCATTGCGCACCGCTTCGTCCACCAGCGGCGTGGCAGCCTGGTTGGCGGTGGCGAAGAACAGCGTATTGGTCAACGCTGCTACGGATTCGGGGCGCAACATGAACTCGATGAAGGTGCGTGCGGCCTCCGGGTGCGGCGCGTCTTTGGGGATGGCGAGGTTGTCCTGCCACACCAGCGTGCCTTCTTTCGGGATTCGGTAGGCCACTTCAAACGGCTTGTTGGCCTTGCGTGCCTGATCGGCAGCCATGCTTGCGTCACCGTTGTAGGTCAGCGCCAGGCACACGCTGCCGTTGGCCAGATCACTGATCTGCCGGCCCGTGGCGACGTAAAGCACCGAGGGTTGCAACTTCTGCAACAGGGCCTCAGCGGCGGCCAGATCGTTCTTGTCGGTGCTGTAGGGATCCTTGCCGAGGTAGTGCAGCGCCAGGCCGATCACTTCCTGCGGCGAATCGAGAATGGCGATCCCGCAATCCTTGAGCTTGCTGGCGTATTCGGGCTTGAACAGCAGATCGAGGCTGTTGAGGGGCACATCCGGCAGCCGCTGCTTGACCGCTTCGACGTTCATGCCCAGGCCGAGCGTGCCCCAGGTGTAAGGCACGCCGTAACGGTTGCCGGGATCGACTGCTGCCAGTTTCTCCAGCAGGTCCGGATCCAGATTGGCGTAACCCTTGAGCCCGTCGTGAGGGATTTCCTTCAACGCGCCGGCGGCCAAGCCTCGGGCCAGCACGCTGGACGACGGCACCACCACGTCGTAGCCGCTGCCGCCGGTAAGCAGCTTGGTCTCCAGCACCTCGGAGGTATCGAAGGTGTCGTAGCGCACATGAATGCCGGTTTCCTTTTCGAAGCGCTGCAAGGTTTCAGGCGCCACGTAATCGGCCCAGCTGTAGAGGTTGAGCGTCTTGTCCTCGGCCTGGGCGGCGATGGAGACAGAGAGCAACAGCGCGGGTAAACACAGCTTGAACAAGGGAGCCATGACGAAACACCTGACCGGAGGAAGTGGTTGCAGGATGCGCCGTCGGATACATTGGAGAAATATCAAGTTTGTTAACCTGACTTTATGCCGGAGTAATGTGATGCTCGGTCAGCTCCACGATGTCGATTTGCAACTCCTGCGCCTGTTTCTCGGGGTGGTCGAATCCAACGGTTTCAGCGCCGCCCAAGGCGAATTGGGCTTGAGCCAGTCGAGCATCAGCCAGCAAATGGCCAAGCTGGAAACCCGTCTCGGCTATCGGGTTTGCAACCGTGGCAAGGGCGGTTTCAGCCTGACGCCCAAGGGCGAACAACTGCTGATTGCCGCGCGCAGCCTGTTCGATTCGATTGAAACCTTCCGCCATCAATCCAACGGCGTCGCCGGGCGCTTGATCGGCGAGGTGCGTCTGGGCCTGTCGGAGGCGGTCGATCAATCGGTGCTGCAACGGGTGGCAGAGGCGATCCGGCGGTTTCGCGAGCGGGACGAATCGGTGCGCATCGAACTGATCAGCGCCATGCCCGGCGAAATGGAGCGTCTACTGTTGCAACAGCGGCTGGACCTGGCCATCGGTTATTTCTCCCAGGTGCAGAGCGCGTTCGACTACCGCGAACTGTTCAGCGAAACCCAGCATTTGTACTGCGCCCCCGGCCATCCGCTGTTCACCGACGATGCCCCCGATGACGCAGCCTTGCTGGCCTGTGACCGGGTCGATCACCCGTATCGGTTCCTGCGCAGTGACGAGCCGTTTCAGGGCAAGGTCTGTTCGGCGCGCTCTGAACAGGTCGAAGGCACCCTCGCCTTCATTCTGTCCGGCAAACACGTCGGTTATCTGCCCAACCATTACGCACGCCAATGGCAGGACAAAGGTCTATTGAGACCAGTGCGCGAGGGTGAGTTGAGCTTTGAAGTGGCGTTCCATCTGGCCCGCCATCGGGCGCAGGTGCCGGGGGATGCGCAAAAGGCGTTTGAGGAAGATCTACTGTCAGCCTTTGGTCGAACCTGACCTTTTGGGCAGTTTTAATGCGTTGCCCTCGCTCCCCGCTTGCGGCATCCTGCGCACCCATTTTCCGACCCGGCCCCGCATTGCGGCACGCAAACCACCATGACCGTCTCTGAAAAAGCCCCGCGCAACAACGATCTCATCTACGGTCTCAACGACCGTCCGCACTTCACCGCCACGGTGTTTGCCGCGCTGCAACACGTGCTGGCCAGCTTCGTCGGCATCATCACCCCGACCCTGATCATGGGCGGCGCCCTCGGCCTGCAAAGCGAAATCCCTTACCTGATCAGCATGGCGCTGTTCGTCTCCGGCCTCGGCACGTTCGTCCAGGCCAAGCGTTTCGGCCCGGTCGGTTCGGGACTGCTGTGCCTGCAAGGCACCAGTTTTTCCTTTATCAGCGTGATTCTCAGCGCCGGTTTCATGGTCAAGGCCCGGGGCGGCGGCACCGACGAAATCCTGTCGACGATCTTCGGCGTGTGCTTCTTTGCAGCGTTCATCGAAGTGGTGTTGAGCCAGTTCATCGGCAAGTTGCGCATGCTGATCACCCCGGTGGTGACCGGCACCATCATCACGCTGATGGGCCTGTCGCTGATCAAAGTGGCGATGACCGACATTGCCGGCGGCTTCGGCGCGGCGGATCTGGGCGCGGCCAGCCATGTGTTCCTGGCGGCGCTGGTGCTGGGCACTATCGTGGTGCTGAACCGGGTCGACGTACCGTTCCTGCGCCTGGGCGCGATTGTCATCGGCCTGACCCTCGGCTACGTGGTGGCGTGGCTGATGGGCACCGTGGATTTCGCCAACTTGCCCGAAGTGCCAGTGTTCAGCGTGCCGGTGCCGTTCAAGTACGGCTTCAACTTCGACTGGGTGGCGTTCGTGCCGGTGGCAGTGATTTTCCTGGTGTCGCCGCTCGAAGCTGCCGGTGACCTGACCGCCAACTCGATGATTTCCCGGCAACCGGTGAAAGGCCCGCTGTACATCCGCCGGATCAAGTCCGGGCTGCTCGCCGACGGCCTCAACTCGGCCATGGCCGCGGTGTTCAACAGCATGCCGATGGTGACCTTCGCCCAGAACAACGGGGTGATTCAACTCACCGGCGTGGCCAGCCGTTACGTAGCGTTCTTCATTGCCGGTCTGTTGGTACTGCTGGGTCTGTTCCCGATGATCGGCGCCGTGCTGCAACTGATGCCGAAACCGGTGCTCGGCGGCGCGGAGCTGGTGATGTTCGGCACTGTCGCCGTGGCCGGGATCAAGATCCTTGCCGAGGCCGGCCTGCATCGGCGCAACATGCTGATCGTGGCGATTTCCCTCGGCATGGGCCTGGGCATTGCCGCCGTGCCGGAAGTGCTGCGTGAACTGCCGCAGGCGCTGCGCAATATTTTCGAATCGCCGATCACCGTGGGTGCGCTGTGTGCGATCGTGCTGAACATCTTCCTGCCGGAAGAATTCATCGAGCTGGAAGAAGATGACTTCGACCCGGAAGCCTCTATCCTTCAGGTCATGGAAAACCCGGACGTGCCGGCCAAAGGTGAACCTGCATCAAAGGCCGCTGTCGCACAGTTGACCCGTTGATCCTGTCCGCTCGATGAAAAAAGGGCTGATACCGGCAACGGTTCAGCCCTTTTTCAATGAGAGAGCATCAATGCGCCGCATCCAAGCCGTCCTCCTGTCCCTGCTTCTGCTCTCCCTCAGCGCCTGCGCGCTGTTTCCCAACCGCGACCCGGTGAACATCAACGTGGTCGGCGTCGAACCGCTGCCGAGCCAGGATCTGGAAGTGCGCTTCGCCATCAAGCTGCGGGTACAGAACCCCAATGAAACCGCCATCGACTACAACGGCATCGCGCTGGATCTTGACGTGAACGGGCATTCCTTCGCGTCCGGTGTCAGCGATCAAAGCGGTTCCATTCCACGGTTCTCCGAAGCCATCGTCAGCGTCCCGGTGAGCATTTCGGCGTTCTCGGTGCTGCGCCAGACGCTCGGCCTGAGTCAGACCCAGACCCTCGACAATCTGCCCTACGTGCTGCGCGGCAAACTGGCGGGCGGTGTGTTTGGCACCATGCGTTTTGTCGACAGCGGCAAGCTCAGTCTGCCCAAGGCCAGTGCCGCAACCTGGTAAAGATGCGGTAGCCTGCACGGCTCACTGACAGAAACAGGGAAGCCGCAGGTTTATGGAAGACACCCCCACGTTGTACACCGAACGGCTGATCTTGCGTCCGCTGGAGCTGGCGGACGCAGAGGCCATCCAGCAGCAGTTTGCGCACTGGGAAGTAGTGCGTTATCTGAACGCCTTCGTGCCCTGGCCTTATCCGGTCGACGGCGCCCTCACCTACCTGCGTGACATTGCGCTGCCTGCTGTTGCGGCGGGCAACGAGTGGCACTGGACGATCCGTCTCAAGTCGGCACCGGAGCAATTGATCGGCAACATCAGCCTGATGATCGGGCCGGACGACAACCGTGGTTTCTGGCTCGCCCCGGCCTGGCAGGGCCAGGGTTTGATGACCGAAGCCAGCGAAGTCGTCACCCAGTACTGGTTCGAAACCCTCGATCAATCGGTGTTGCGCGCGCCGAAAGCCGCACCGAACCTTGGCTCGCGAAAGCTCTCGGAGCGCACCGGCATGCGGCTGATCCGCACGGATGAGGACAACTTCGTCGGCGGACGTTTCCCGCGGGAAATCTGGGAAATCACCCGTGAAGAATGGCGGCGTCGACAGTCCGTCAAACCGTGAATCGCACGCCCGGTTTCTCCCGCTCGTCCACGCTCAACTCGAACACATCCGGCCGTGCATAGTGGCCGACCACGTCGTAGTCGTAGCGGGCGCGCACCAGTTCTTCGGTATCGATCTCGGCGGTGAGCAGCCCGGCCTCGCCGCGCAACGGCCCGGCCAACACATCACCCATCGGCCCGACGATCACGCTGCCACCGGCAATCAGCGGTCGATCCCCCGGCCAGTTGGCGATCTCCACACCCAGTTCATTCGGCGAGGCCTGCACCTGACAGGCGCTGACCACAAAGCAGCGCCCTTCATGGGCAATGTGGCGCATGCTCACCTGCCACATCTCGCGCTCATCCACGGTCGGCGCGCACCAGACTTCGATACCCTTGGCGTACATCGCCGTGCGCAGCAGCGGCATCATGTTTTCCCAGCAGATCACCGCACCGAGCTTCCCGACCTGAGTGTCGAGCACCGGCAGTGTCGAGCCGTCGCCCTTGCCCCAGATCAGCCGCTCGGTGCCGGTGGGCATCAGTTTGCGGTGCTTGGCCACCAAGCCCGCCTGCGGGTCGAAATACAGCGCCGTGCAATGCAAAGTGCTGCCGGCCCGTTCGATCACGCCGATCACCAGGTGGGCGCCAGAGCGCGCCGACAACCCGGTCAGTGCTTCGGTTTCTGCGCCTGGCACGTCGATGGCGTTGGCGAAGTAACGGGCGTAGGCCTCGCGCCCTTCCGGCAGGCGATAACCCAGTTGCGTGCCGAAGCCCTCGCCTTTCGGATAACCGCCAAGCAACGCTTCGGGCATCACCACCAGCGAGGCGCCGGATTCGATGATGGCGGCTTCCCAGCTCAGGATCTGTTCCAGTGTTTCAGCTTTGCCGCCGGGCAAGGCGCCGATCTGCAGTGCGGCAACGATTGATTTGGGCATGGCGGTCACTCCGTGAAGTTCAGGTGTTGCTCATTCTCCGGCGCCACGTGATCATGAATAAAGCCCGACTCACTGCTGAATGATATGAACACAATGAATATCGCAACTGTCGATCTCAACCTGCTGAAAGTCTTCGAAGCGCTGCATGAAGAGTCCAGCGCCAGCCGTGCAGCGTTGCGGCTGGGCGTGACGCAATCGGCGGTCAGTGCGGCGTTGCGCCGGTTACGCGAGGTGTACGGGGATCAATTGTTCGTGCGCACCGGCCGGGGTCTGGCGCCGACCCTCAAGGCCAATCAGTTGAAACCGGTGGTCAGCGATGCGCTGAACAAGTGTCGCCAAAGCCTGGCGATGGTCGACCCGACCGCCAACCATTACGAGGGCCGCTCGGTCACTGTGGGGTTGTCAGATGATTTCGAGATTGCTTACGGGCGACGCCTGATCGAGGAAATCGAACGACGTGCGCCGAAACTGCGCCTGATCTTCCGCCAGACCCACAGCCAGATCGTCGCCCGGGCCCTGATGGAGCGCAGCATCGACCTGGCGATCACCGCAGGTGGATTCGCCGAGCGGCTGCTCAGCCGTCAGGTGCTGGGTGAAGGGGGTTACGCGTGTCTTGTTGATCCGGCGAGCCTTGCGCCCGGCCAGCACCAGATCGGTCTGGAGGAGTTTGTCTCCCGCGAGCACATTCTGGTGTCGTCGGGTGGCTTTATCGGGATCACCGATGAAGGCTTGGCGGCGCTGGGGCTGTCTCGCCGGGTCTGCGCCTCGACCACGCATTTTGCGGCATTGCCGCATCTGCTCAAGGGCAGCGCCGGCGTGGCGACCATTCCCACCCATGCGGCGCAGGCGATTGCATCTCTGAGCGGGCTGTCACTGCTGCCCTGCCCGCTGGCGCTGCCGCGTTATCCGGTTGAGTTGGGCTGGCGCACCAGCACTCAGATCGACCCGGTGGTATTGAAAGTTCGCGAAGCGATTGTCGCCAGTTTCAGCACCGAATGATTACTTGTTGGCAGCCATCAGCCGGTTGACTTCACTGCGCACCATGTTGGCGAACTCCGGCGGCGACATACCGTCCAGTTCGGCGCGCACAAATTCGGCCCATTTACCCTTGCGCTTGGAGCGCTCGCCGAACAATCGCGCGGCTTCGCCCTTGGCTTTACCCAGATTGTTCTGCCAGAGTTCGAACAGTCGGGATTTCTCGTCTTCCAGCGCAGCGCGCTCTGCGAGGGGTTTGTCGGCCAGATTGAAACTCATGGGGAATTACCTGCTGCATGAAATGGCGACATCTTACACGCTGGACGGAAATCTCCGGCGCAGGTTTTTCTTCCTGACAGAAATTCACTGCAACTTTTCAAGCAGCGCCACACTCCATTGTTCACTGTCCATTCAACTGCAAGGAGTCACCCAATGGCCCGCAAAAGCGCCGTTCAAGCCGCTGAAGACCAAATCAAGGATCAAGCGTTCAGCGAACTTCAGGCTCTGATCGAAGAGTCGGACAAACTGCTAAAAAGCAGTGCCTCACTGGTCGGTGAAGAAGCGGAGACCCTGCGCGGACAAATCGCCCTGAAATTGCAACAGGCGCTGGATTCGGTATCCAGCGTGCGTGACCGCACCAAACCGGCGGTGGACGCCACCGAAAGCTACATCGGCGGGCACCCGTGGCAGACCGTGGCGATTTCGGCCGGTTTTGGCCTGGTGGTCGGTCTGTTGCTCGGCCGCCGCTGAACCCGGTGAAAAAAAGGCGAGCCCTTAGGCTCGCCTTTTTCATGTCCGGCAAAACGTCATTCGCCCGCCAGTTCACGCAACTGCGCCAGGGTCTGCCCATCCAGCACAATGCCCTCGGCCAGTGATTTGGCCCGCTGCAAATGCCGCCGATCACCCGGCAAACGCTTGAGCCCAACCCCGTGCATCTGCCTGACCAGTTCCTGGCTGCGTTCGGCGAAGCTCTGTCCGGCGGTCTTGCTCGGGTCGATCACGATCAACAACTGACCAGTCCACGGGGTCTTGGCCCCCGGATGGTTCTTCCAGTCGAATTCAAACGAGAAATTGCCACCGGTCAGCGCGGCGGCGAGCAGCTCCACCATCATCGACAGCGCCGAACCCTTGTGTCCGCCAAACGGCAGCAACGCGCCGCCTTCAAGAATCGCCTTCGGATCACAGGTCGGCTGGCCGAGGCTGTCCACGCCCATGCCTGCCGGCAACTTCTCGCCTTTGCGTGCGGCAATCTGTACGTCGCCATGGGCAATGGCGCTGGTAGCCAGGTCAAATACGATCGGCGCACCGCCGGCCCGTGGCGCGGCGAAGGCGATCGGGTTGGTGCCGAACAATGGCCGGTCGGCGCCGTGCGGCACTACGCAAGTCATGCTGTTGACCACGCTCAAGGCCACCAGTCCTTCGTCGGCGAAAGGCTCGACGTCGGGCCACAGCGCTGCGAAGTGATGGGAATTACGGATCGCCAATATCGCGATCCCGGCACTGCGGGTCTTTTCCACCAGCAGTGGACGCGCCGCCGCCAGCGCAGGTTGGGCAAAGCCGTTGCCGGCATCGACGCTGACAAATCCTGATGCCACGTCCTCGACCTTCGGCACGGCCTGGCCATTGACCCATCCGCTGTTGAGGGTCGAGACATAACCGGGAATCCGGAAGACGCCATGGCTGTGGGCGCCGTCCCGCTCGGCATTGGCGCAATTGGCGGCCAGCGTTCTGGCGACTTCGGCCGAGGTGCCGTGACGGGTGAAAATCGTTTCCAGCAATTGAGTCAGCTCGTCCAGGGACACCGTGGACGAGACCGCATGATCGTGTGGCGCAGACATCTGAAGCTCCAGAATAATTATTGGAGGGAACAACAGCGTACGAACAAACCGCACTCCGATTAACCACGCCAGACCGGCCGCGTGTCAACCCTGCGCGGGTGGCAGAGGCACAACCGCGTCGCTGCAGTGCGGTATCTATGCAATGCCAGCCATCCGCCTCTCCTTCCTAGTCTTCGGTTCCGATTTACCGACTCATTCAACAGCCTTCATTCGAGACCCGCCGATGTCCACGCTACCTGCACCGCTGCTGTTCCCAGAAGTTTTCGACGCTCCTGGCTTATGGGCCACCCTGGGAAAAAACCATGGTTTGACGCAAGAGGACTTTCGCTGGCTGGCCCAGGTAAAACTGAGCTCCAGCAAACTGCGCCAACAGCAAGACCCGCCGATGTACGCCGAACGAATTCTGCTCAAGGTCATCGATCTGCCGGCAATCGCCCTGCCCGGCGGCTTCATGCTCAGCATCACACCCGATGACGAAAAAAGTGTGATGCTCTACACCCCCTATGAGGGCCTGAGAAAATGCGACAGTCGCTCGTCCTTGAAATCGGAGCTCGAGGAGCGCCTGAACGACCCCGAGCAACAGGAAGATCTGTTGGCGTTTCTGGGCTTTCCGCAGCGTAAGTCTTTGCAAGAAGGTGGCAGGATTTCGCTTGCGTTCTCATTCATCGACGGCGTCGTATTCGATGAGCTCGGCGAGGCGATCGCGCGGGCCCACTTCTTGAACGCACGGGTTCTGCATGAAGAGCTCAGACAATTGCCACCCCTTGCCGAAGTGCTCGGAGCGATACTGGAAGAACTGCTCAAACCGCACTTCGGGGCGCTGTCGCAGGCCCGTACACGCGTCACCTCATACACCCGTGTCGACAACAGCGATTCCACAGGCGGCAGTGACAAGCACTGGCTCGGCTCGATGAGCCTGAGTGAAGCGGTGTTGCTGCATTATCGCTATCAGAGCTGGCCACTTGGCCAGTTACAGGAGTACTCCAACCCCGACAGGACGCCCCAGGCTGATGATCAGAAACACTGGGCCAACGCTGTCACGACTGCTTCGAACAGGTTGACCACCTTGTTGTTTCAACAACTGGAACACTATTGGCAAGCGCCTTCGGCCGAGGGACCGACACGCCGCGCGCTCTTCAGTCAGGTTCTGGAGGAGCAGGCGCGCGCCGAACTGATGCTGAAACGAGAGTCCGGCATCGTTGATGCCAGGCAGTTCGACACGTTGCACCAGATGTTTCGACCGGCTACCACTGCGGTACGCCTACCGATCTATGAAACTGTACGACTGTGGGAGCATCAGGCCAATTATGTCGAGTTGGCAGGTTCGCTGATGATCAGCGAGACCAGCGCGTTCCTCTATACGCCCGCCCAAGGTCTACAGGTGCTCAAGGATTACGACGATCTCAAGGACACATTGCGCACCAAGTTCCTGGCGCGCGGGCATGAAGATGAGCTGTACGCCCTTTTGAGTCTTGAGGAGCGCAGCCGTTTTCTGGGATTCCATGAACCGCAAGTGTCGGGCGAAAGGGTTGCCGGCGAGCTCTTCAAGAGCCTGTTCGAGGCGATCATCACCAAACAGCGACAAAACATCGAATATGCGCTGCAGGTGTTTCGTCACAGTGATGGCTCGGTCAACCTGGATGCATTGTTCGACAAGGCACTGGATATCCGCTCGATGCTTCATGAACGGTTGACCAGGCTCGATGACGACGGACGCTGGAGTACACGTCCAGTGCTCGCCGGCAGCCTCGCGCCCTCAATGGTTCAAGCGGGCAAGGCCGCTGCGGCCATCAAGACTTTAGCTGCAATCCAGGCGCCTCTCGTCGATGCCCTGAAAGCGCAACCCATGACGAACGCGGCCTTGCAACGAGCCTATCTGGAAAACCTGAAACCGAGCCTGGCCCATGCATGGTTTGCCGGTGTCAATGCGGAAGCCAAGTTGCGCTTGATGAGTCGGTCAATCCATCACGCGCAACAGGCGATCGTCAACACGGTGCTCGACGCCAGCTCCCCGACCCGCGTGGAGCGAACCCCACTCAATGGTTTTCGGCCCGATGTTTATGCACTCAGTCTGGAATGCCCCGGCCAGGCTGCCCCTTTGCCGCTGGCTCATTGCGTACTGATGACCGAACGCGGCGGCATCGACCCACAGCATTCCGGACAAGCCATTACCTGGACCCCTGCTTTCGGCCTGGAGATATTCGAGAATGTCACCAGCGCCAGGCGGGCAATGAATTCGCGTCTGGCAGACAAGATCCAGCGTCTGGCGTTACTGGAAAATCTTTCACCGAACCGGTACCCGTTTCATCAACGTTGTGAGCTGGGCCCACTCAGGCCGATTCAAGGCAACGTTTTGCAGGATCAGGCGCATTCGGCGATCGAACACTTCATGAGTCGTTGCGAGCAGGTTCGCTTGCGTATCGAAGATCCGATAGCCCAACGAAAAAACCTCAATGCCTTGAATTTTTCAGCACTTTTTTACCAATTGCCTCTGGCATCCAACCAGGCCCAGGCCATCCGACAGCAACAGATACTGCCGGCCTGGCTGGGCAAGGCACCGCTCAGGGAACAGCAGCTGCATATCGAGCTGCTGGAACAGTGGCGCCAAAGCGTCGATGACAACAAGGATTACCTCGCCGACGTGCCACCGTTGGCGGACTATATCGCGCAGAGATTGAAATCACTGATCGATACCCGATTTCCCGACAGCAGGCTCGCCCCCCATCAAATCGTCATCACGCCCAATCTCGTTCTGGCGGGCAAAGCTTGCAGCCTGGTCGACTTTGCCTTGAATCATATCGGCGCACCCCAGGGAATCAGCTTCAAAGTGACTTCAACATCAACCCGTGGGTTGCCGGAAGGGCTGGATCAAAGTGCCGTCGTTCAATTGCTGTCTTCACTGGATATTCCTGCGTACGCGCAACAAGTGATGGATGCGATATCCGGTCCCGACGCGAAGGATGAAACAGCCAAAGAGCGATTTCTGCGCCAGGTCCCCTGGCAACTGTTGCAACATGCCCACGCGCTAAAACTCCAACAGCAATTGTCCGAGACCGCATTCGGCTACATTCGCCAGGTGCTCGACATGCCGGATGCCATCGCCCGAGCCGACGTCAAAGGGGCTCATGCCATTGCTTCACCGTTGTCGCTCATCAAGACTATCGGCGGCGCGGCCACGAATGCACTGGGGCTCTATATTTTCGGCCCAGGGACTGGCCACAAAGGCCCCCAGGTTCTTTATTCGCCTTACGGTTCACCGGCATTCAGCGAGTTTGAAAGCGAAAGCGCCTTGATCGCGGCTTTGAATGTACCCGGGCGTTTGCAGGATCTGATGCTGCGACGCCTGCCGGAAAACCAGCGAGAGATTTTTCGCAGCCTGTTGGAGTCAACCCTGGGCGAAACCAGTGAAATGACGCTGAACATCAACGCTATCGCGGGCAACTTTCTGGAGCGTTTGTTCAGCGACAATCTGAGCCTGCTGAAACAGTTTCTGGGCTCCCGGACGCAGAACGATGGACAATCCGACTGGGAGACAGCGAAAAATCTGTTCAATGCAGAGCTCAAGCCGGTCTCCGATCTGTTGCAGGGGAAAGTGGAATTCATTCCTTTGCTCTGGGATGCCTATGAGGACTTCAAGGACTCTGCCGAGGCGCTGCAGGATCATCATTGGAAGGTCGCCCTCAAGGCATTTATCGACGGCGCAGCGCAGATGGTGCAAGTTGCCCTGCTTGCGCAAATGTCAGGTGAAAACACGACTGCCGCTGTGACACTGGTAGAAGAAGCGGTTGCACCTGAACGGGATGATATTGAACTGACGTCGCCCTATCGCACCACATTGCAGTCGTTTGAAGCGAGATCTGTAGCCCTCACCGACCTGACCCGTCATCCAGAAGACGGGATTTACTACCAGCCCTCTACCCATCGCACTTACGCACCCGTTGCCGGCAAGGTGTATCGAGTCACAAAAAACGGCGATGGCTGGAGACTCAAGAATGAGCGCACCCTGGGCCCGGCGCTTTCCCAAAGTGGCTCAGTCCAGGTGCTGGAGCCGAATCAGATCATTCATTTCGGCAAGGCCTTGTCGAAGTTGCATTCGCGCCGGGTTTACGCGCGCATGCGCCAGACGATGATCAACATCGAAGCGAGGGGCATGGACGAGATCCGCCGCAAATACCCGGAAAGAGCCCGCGTGCTGGTTCAGGCCATCGATCTGGCGCGTTTTTATGCCTTCAATTGCCTGCACAATCTCGCATTGGTCAATGGCGGGGCACCACGCGGTCGTGTTCACCTGTTTCTGGAGGACTTGTTTGATGTCGACTCGGTCAGCTCCGTGCTCCTGAAAAAGATCGGTACGGCGATTTTTCCGCTGTGCAAGGCGCTGGTGGATCCGAGCGATGATTTGATGAATACCGACCGGTTCGTCGTGGGTTCCAATCGTTTCTTCGACGACGTCATCGCCTTTGTGCTGGAAGGTGACAACCAACAGATTGTGCACTTCACCGAACACTTCTTCGATCAGCAGCTGGACGAGTTCATTCCGCACATCTCCGCAGCCTTCGACATTGATGGGCACGCCCAGGCCTCATCGATCATTCACGAGTTTGCCCATCAGTTCAGCAAGGCGGTGGATATCGTGACGATTCGTGCAAGAGAGCCTTTTACGGATCTGATATCGCCTGACTCACCACAAGGACTGCTCCTGCAAAACCGACTAGAGGATGAGCAACGAATGGCCCTGTCACTCCAGACGCCGCGAGCTGAGCTGTTTTCTACCTGGAGCACGACTCTGAACCGCTGGATCGGTTTCGATGCCGATCCCTTCATGAAAACAGTAGCTGATCAAATTCTGAAAACGACCGGAGCCAGAAGCCTGGCCGAAGCGCGCAGCGCCTTTTGCGACCGGGTATCTCCGGATACCAGGATTGACGTTATCTTGTTGAACGCCGACTCCATCGCGCGTCTGATCTGCGAAATCGGCCGGCAGCTGGATCCCGCGCCAACGAACTGAAGCGACAATGCACAGACTACCGAGCTGTGCATTGCCTGACCCATCAGTCGAACTGACGGCTGTGTTCGGCCCAACTGATCGCACATCACATTGCCTGAAGCGCCATCGAGGCGGCACAGCCTTTCTTGATCAATTTTTCACTCCATTTGTGGATAGTGTTCAGAAGACGTCCCTTTTTTGGGGCGCCGGAGAAAAAAAATATGTTTCACTTTGATGGGTAATTGCCATGACGTTGTTCTCGGCACCTTCCCCACAAGGTTAGAATGCAGCAAATCAGGACGAGTCAATGACCCAGAACACGCTCTCGGAAGCCGAATACGATGCGATCACCGATGCCGCCGCGCATTGGTGCATGCGCCTGCATGCCGTCGACTGCACCGCCGAGGAACGGCTGGCGTTCGAGCAATGGCGCAATGCGCACCCGCTTCATGCGTTCGAATACGAGGCGATGCTGGAAATCTGGGATGTCGCCGAACACCTGCCGCGCCCGGAGCCGGCGGTGGTCGTACCGATCAGGCAGCCGGGCCGGAGCTGGCGCCAATACGCGGTAGCGGCCTCCATCTGCGCGCTGGCGCTGCCACTGGCGGCGTGGACCGGCTGGAACCTGGGCTGGCTGCCCAACAGCTATCAGCATTTCGCGGCCACCGACAATGTCCGCCACGTCACTCTGGGCGATGGAAGTCAGGTCGAACTCAACCTCAATACCGATCTGACCTTCAGCAATTACAAGGACGAGCGCCGTGTCACCCTGAAAAGGGGTGAGGCCTTTTTCGAAGTCAGCCATGACCTGAACCATCCGTTTATCGTCAGGGCTGGCGAAGGCAAGATTCGCGTCACCGGCACCCGTTTCAACGTCTGGATGTATGAAGACCAGGTGAAGGTGAACCTGGTCGAGGGTTCCGTGCTGGTCACCAGCAACACTCAATTGTCCGGCGATGGTCTGCGCCTTGGGCCCTCGATGCAGGCGCGCTACAAACACGGCGACTACATGCCGCAAATCAGCCAGACCTACGCCAACGACACTTCGCTGGCCTGGCGCAGCGGCAAATTGATTCTCGACAACCTGGCGTTGAATGAAGCCCTGCCGCTGATCAACCGTTATCTGGACAAACCGTTGATGCTGGCCGATAGCGCCACGGGGTCGATCCGGGTCGGCGGCGTCTACAACATCAAGGAGCTGAACAGCTTCGCCAGTTTGATACCCAGAGCCCTGCCGGTGTACATCACCCGCAACAAGGACGGCAATCCGGTGATCAACCCGATGCCGCAGCAACCCCCAAAAAGCTGAAGGCCGCCCTTTGCGAGGGCGGCCTTCAGCGTTCGTTGCGATATCCTGGCGAATGATTACTGCGCCGCCACTTTCCCCGTTTTATCCAGATCCTCACGCACGCTTTGCACCTGATACTGCGGATCAGCCTTGATCTGCTGTTCGGTGAATGGCAATGCGCTCCACTGTTTCTTCGAGAAGGCCTCGGTCTGATCCCGCGAGTACTTCGACGCCGGATCACTGGACAGCGAGAACGCGAGCAACCCTTGAGCGTGCGGCCCCTTGTCGTCAAACGTCACGACTTGCAGGTAACTGGTGCCACTGACCACTTCCAGCTTGCCGTCTTCACGCGGCACGCTCTGAATCGCGTTGTAGATGCCCAGCGTGCCTGGCCCGCCATGGATCGGCGTCTGCTGACCGCCACTGCTGACCACCTGGACATCGCCCCAACGGGTTTGCGCAGTCAGGCCCATTTTGCTGGCCGACTCGGCTGACGCCAGCATCGCTTCGCGCAGAGCCTTGGCCACTTCGGGCTTTTCAGTCGCCAGCCCGCGCGGGGTGTGCTGTGCGTCTTTCGGGTCGAACGCCACACGCCAGACATCCGGCGACTCCTGCAAGGCTTGCATGATGTTCTGGAAATGCACCAACCCCATTCCCGAGTCCAGATTCGCCCGACCGTCCCATGCCTTGAGACCGCTGCACACCGATTTCAACGCGGCCTCGGCGCCGGTTGGCGATGCACAGAACGTCAGCAGATCCGGCAGTGCCTGACTGGCCAGAAACACTTGATCGTCCATCACCATGTGTTGCAGATCCTGCACCGACACCGAACCTTTTTTGCTCAGGTTTGCCAGGCGATCCAGTGCGAAACGCGAGCGCAGCCCCAGCGGCTGGCCTTCCTGACTGATCAGCGGCGAGAAACCGGTCAGCGGTTGTGCCGGGTTGGCCAGCCACGCCGAATCGTTGGAGTGCTGGACAAAATCCTTGCGCGACAGTTGCGGCAATTGGCTGGATGCGTAGATGCCTTTTTGCGCGGCTTGCGGATCGATGTCCCAGGCGCAGGCGCTGTTGGAGCCGTCGAGCACGATCATTTTCAGACCGATACGCGGATCACTGCACTTGGCCAGTTTGTCGGCACTGACGTTCGGCACCACCGACAGGTTCATGTACAGCGTCTGACCCTTGTCATCCACCGCCAGGGTGTTGACCCACGGGATGCCCTGGATCTTGTGCACCGAATCCTGCAGATCCTTGAGGTTGTCGGCACGGTTCATCGCATACCACTGAGTCAACACCCGGTCGTTGTCGAGGTTGGCATCGCGCAAGCTGTAGGCGTACTGATTGTTCCAGTCGAGCTTGCCCGGCCACTGCACGATCGGGCCGAACTGCGAACTGTAGATCTCGCGCGATACCGGCGTCACCTGCCCGTCCGCCTGCTTGACCTGCACTGTCACCGTTTGCCTGTTCAACGGCAGCGATTTGCCATCGAGCAGGTAGCGGGTCGGGTCTTTCGGATCGAGTTGCAGGCGATACAGGGTGAAATGCTTGGACGAGTCAACCGTGTGGGTCCAGGCCAGGTGCTGGTTGAAACCGATGTTGATCATCGGCAGGCCCGGCAGCGCTGCGCCCATCACATCCAGTTTGCCGGGAATGGTCAGGTGCATCTGATAGAAACGCATGCCGCCGACCCACGGAAAATGCGGGTTTGCCAGCAACATTCCACGGCCGTTGAAGGAACGCTCGCTGCCCACGGCCACCGCGTTGCTGCCACGGTCCAGAGCGAAGCGTTGCAGGCGCGTGGCGGCCAGGTCATAAGCGCGGGCATGGCTTTCGTTTTGCGCAGTGACTTGTGGCGGCGTGGCGCCGACCAGTGCCTCGGCAAACTGACCGACACCGCCCTCGACCAGCAACCGACGCGTCAGTTTCACCAGGTCTTCGGCTGCGATATCGCGCACCCATTCACCCTGGCACTGTTGCGGCAGCCCTTGCTGGCGTCGTTCGGCCAGATAACGGTTGTAACCAGCGGCATAACCCTGCACCAGATCACGGACTTCGACCGGCTGCGCCTGCCAGAAGGCATTCACCGCTTGCGGGGTGTTGAGCCATTGGAAGAACACATCACTGACACGGTTTTCGCGTTCTTCGACGGTGAGCTGATCCGGTCCGAAGTAACGCGACCGCTCGCCGTTGACCGTCACGATTTCATTGGCCAGCAGACACAAATTGTCCTGCGCATAAGCGTAACCGATGCCGAACCCGAGGCCGCGTTCGTTTTCCGCGCGGATATGCGGCACGCCAAACCCCGTGCGACGGATGTCGGCCCCGGCCTGGGTGGAAGGACTGAACGCATGCGCCGACAGACTCAGCCCGAGAAACATGCCGGCTAGGGTCAGTCCGGTTAACTGCCTGGAAATAATCACGCTCGCTCCTGATCGAAATACCCGAGAGCGGACCCGTGCGTCACATTCGAATACGTCGTGCGCTACGGCCCCGCCCTGAAATCACCCACGCGTCCACGCGCAATGAGCCTTTCCAGAAAACGAAGCCGGGAAAAAAAATTTAGTCTGTCGCAAGCCCGTTTCGGGCCCGGATCACGGAGAAAAGACGAATCAACGACAAATTTTCTACATTTTTCACTTCATGATTTGTCGGGCTGATACGTCTTGTTTAGAGAGAGCACCCGTAACCCTTCCTGATCAGGCTCTGAAAAGGAGTAATCGCATGTACAACCCGCAACTACCATCGGACGGTAGCCAGGCACCACAAGGAGCTTCCATGGGTTCGCACGCTGGCGTATTCGGACAAAGGGCCGAGCGCCACGGCAATGAACGTATTCGCCTGTTGCTCAAGAGTTTCGGCCTGCGCACCAGCCTGATTCGCCTGAAAGTCATCGACGCCCTGCTGGTCGCCGCCCAGAGCGAGCGCAGCCTGGGTGTACGTGGTGTCCACAGCCAATTGCTGGACCTGGGCATTCCGCTGTCTTTTCTCAGCGTGCGCGAAGTGTTGAAGCGCCTGTGCGCCGAAGGCGTGATCACCTTCAACGCCGACAAGAGCTACAGCCTGCATCCACAGGCTGCCGCTGTCCTCAATAGCGATTGAATCGCTTCTGGAGCGCCGTCAGGGTTTGACCTTGCGGCGCATCACCCCGTTGATCACCACCACGACCACCGCCACGCCAATGGCGATGTACTGGAACACTTTTTGGCTGATCATCCCGGCGTTCTGCATCCAGGACAGGCCGAACATGATCGCCAGTACGGTGAGGGCGATCAGAATCGAGTATTTCAAACGTTGCGACTGGGTCATTGCGGATTCCTGTAACTTTGAAATGTATCGGGTTTGTATCGGCTTTCATGCCATGGGCATACCGTGTCACGGGGATGCGACGCTGCAAACGGGGTCTCATGTTACAGCCGATGAAGAGCTTTGGCTCCATGCGGCGTTAACCATGAGGACTTTTGAAATGCTGCGTCGAATCACTTGGCTGATTCCTGTATTGGCGCTGCTCACCCTGAGCGGCTGTATCATTTTCCCCCACGGCGGCTGGCATGGCGACCATCGCTATTATGGCGCGCCCGGCCCAGGCTACTACCAACATCGGTAAGGCTGACATTTGAACGACAAGGATATCCGCTTATTCAAATGCAACATTTGATTGAGCACCCGTAAAAAATGCCCACGATGATGTGGGCATTTTCCGTATATATCCCCCATCAAATGTCGGACGTTTCGCCAGCAGCAGTCAGCAATCCGCCTACGGTAATACCCTGCAAACCTGCGACATACAACGTCGCAGCAACGACGTAGGAACACACCATCTCTCGCCCCTACCCTTTGCGCTCTCCCTTTGAAGGCCATGGAAGCGCATGCAAAGCACACTCATCGATATCCCGCCGCTAAAAACACTTGGCTTCTGTCTGGCCATCACGCTGTTCGAGTGGCTGACCTACATGGCCAGCGACATGATCATGCCGGCCATGCTCTCCGTCACCAAAGACCTCAGTGCCGATCCACGTCATATCCCCACTGCGTTCAATCTGTACCTGATCGGTGGCGTCTGCCTGCAATGGCTGATCGGGCCTCTGTCCGACCGGTTTGGCCGGCGTCCCTTGCTGCTCATCGGCTGCGCGCTCTTCGCCATGACCTGCCTGGCTGCGATCGCCACACCTGGCATCGAAGTCTTCAATGCGCTGCGACTACTGCAAGGCATGGGGCTGGGGTTCGTGGTGGCTGTCAGTTATCCCGCGCTTCAGGAAGTGTTCGGTGAGGCGGATGCCGTACGGCTCATGGCGCTGCTGGGCAACGTCGCGCTGTTATCGCCACTGATGGGCCCGCTGCTCGGCAGCCTGCTGCTGGAATGGCTGAGCTGGCGCGAACTGTTCCTGGCCCTGGGCCTGGCGGCCGCCATCACGTGGATCGGGCTCTACGCCTGTATGCCGGAAACCGTTGGGGTCGTTCGTCGTGATGGCAGCCAGCAGGCTTCGGTTCCGTTGTCCTGGCGACTGACGCGTCGTCGGTATCTGGCCCTGCTGCGCAACCCGAAATTCCTCGGTGCGAGCCTTGCACTGGGGATGATGAGTCTGCCGCTGATAGCGTGGATCGGACTCTCGCCTCTGTTGCTGATCCAGCGACTTGGCTTGTCTATGCGTGAGTACGCCTTGTGGCAGATACCGATCTTTTCGGCGGTCATCGTCGGCAATCTGATCCTTGACCGGTTACTGGCCTCGCGCGAACTGGCGCAATTGATTCGCCTGGCGCTGTGGCCGTTTTGCCTCGGACTGCTGACCCTGCTGATCGGCGCCCTGACCGGTGCCTCCCTCAATTTGTTGATTGCAGGCCTCGCGCTGTACGCATTGGGACTGGGTATCAGCAATGCCGCGCTGTACCGGCTGGCGCTGTTTTCCAGCGATGACAGCAAAGGTCTGGTCTCGGCAGCAGTGGGCATGATCTCGATTGCGGTAATGGGCACCGGCGGTTCGCTCATCGCGGCCATCGGCGGCGGTGCCCGCCTCGAATTCTTCGCCCTTTGGGCAGCACTGGGCGGGCTGCTGAGCCTGCCCTTCTTGTACCGTTTTCTGCGAGAAACTCCGGCGAAAACCGCCTCTTCGACACATCAATAAGGACGTCTGATGTCTCATTTCCCCCACAGCGACGCGCTCTGTGCGTTGTCGCAACCCTATTGCCCGGAATCCGTACCAGTGGGTCTTTTCGACCAGGCCATGGCCGAAATCAGCCGGTTTCACAGTGAGCACACGCCTGGTTATGAACATTGGTTGAACGCCAACGGCCTGACCGTGACGGACCTGGACAGCATCGACGATTGGTCGCGACTGCCGCCGATCTTTGCCAGTTTCTTCAAACAGCAACAACTGCTCAGCCCGACGGGTGCAGACGCACTGGAACTGACATCGTCAGGCACCAGCGGCCAGAAAAGCCGCATGCGTTATGACGAACGCAGTCTTGCCGCTGCGCAGTACATGGTTGAACGGATCTTCCACCACTATGGCTGGGACAGCCCGCACACGCCGTGCAACTACTTGCTTCTGAGCTATGAGCCCGAAGCCAGCATCACCCTTGGCACGTCGTTTACCGACCAGTTCCTGTGCCGATTCGCTCCGGTCAACCGTGTGGCGTATGCCTTGCGCCGCACCGGTAGCGGCCATGAGTTTGACGGTTTCGGCGTCATTTCGGCGTTGCAGTCCTTTGCCGAAGAAGGCCTGCCGGTGCGCATCATCGGCTTCCCGGCGTTTCTGTGGCACACCCTGCAACGCATGCGTGCCTCCGGGGTGGCAGATCTGCGCCTCGCGCCGGACTCGCTGGCGTTGTTTGGCGGCGGCTGGAAAACCAGCGCCGCGCAGGAGATTCCCCGCCGTAAGCTTTACGAGCGCATTCATCAGCAATTGGGAATCGACATCGCCCGCTGCCGCGACGGCTACGGTGCAGTCGAGCATCCGGTGCCTTACTTCGAATGCGCTCACCATCGTTTCCATGTCCCGGTGTATTCGAAGGTATTCGTGCGCGATCCATCCAGTTTCTCCGTCCTGCCCTATGGCCGGCCGGGCTTGCTGAGTGCGGTCTCGCCCTACATTTCTTCCAGCCCTGCCCATGCGGTCGTCATGAGCGACCTCGCCACCCTGCACCCCGGCGCAAGCTGCGGCTGCGGTCTGGACAGCGACTGGTTCGATTTGCATGGCCGCGCCGCCGCCACGGCGGGCAGAAGCTGCGCCATGGCGGCGTCCGAACTGCTGGGGAGGCACTGACATGTACCTGATCAATGGACAACTTCACGATGACCTCAACCTCGATACCGCGCTGAATCAACTGCGTCACGTGCTGCCACAACGTCTGAATTCGCCTCTGCAAAGCGAGACGGTTATTCATGCGGCGGCCGCGTTCGCCCGCCGGTTAGGCGATTTCAGTCCGGCCCTGCCGCTCGATGCAGAACAACGCCAGTCGTTGATTGCGTTCTGTCAGCCTCAAGGGCTGCGGCGCAAGCTCGAACGGGAGCTGGGCGATCAACCCTCTGCACTGCGTCGCTTCGACTTTCGCCAACCACGTTTCGAGCGCTGGAGTCCGCTGGGCCTGGTGGTTCATATCACCCCCGGCAACGCGACACTGTTGGCGTTCTGCGCGGTGATCGAGAGTCTGCTGGCCGGTAACGTCAACTGGCTACGCCCCAGCAGCAGCGACCACGGGCTGACTGCGCAATTGCTCAATGCGCTGACGCAATGCGACCCCAGCGGCCAACTCGCGGGACATGTCGCTGTCGTTCCGGCGACCACCGCGCAAATCGGCCAGTTGTGCCAATGGGCCGACGGTGTCTCTGCCTGGGGTGGCGAATCGGCACTGCAAGCGATTCGTCAGCAGATCCCCGCCGGGTGCCGCTGGATCGATTGGGGGCACCGCATCAGCTTCGTCTATCTGACTCCGGACGCCGCCTCGCCGCAAGCGCTGGATGCCGTGGCGGATGAAGTCTGTCGACTCGATCAGCAAGCCTGTTCCAGCCCGCAATGGTTGCTGGTGGACAGCGACGACGAAGCCGTGCTGCGCGAGATCGGTGAACGCCTGGCCGAGTCATTCGAACGCCGTGCCGGGCAATGGCCGCCCTTACAGCCCACCCTTCAGGAAGCCTCGCAAATCACCACCGACACGGCCATGGCCAGGCTTGCACACAGTTTCGCCGAGGTGGCTGGCGAGGTCTGGACAGCACCCGGCTGGCGGGTGATCTGGACCCATGACCAACACTTGAAACCTTCGCCGCTGTTTCGCAGCCTGCTGCTCAAGCCACTGCCCCGCACGCGGGTGATCGAGACCTTGTTGCCATGGCGAAACCTCCTGCAAAGCTGCGCCCTGATCTGCCCGGAACAGCAGATTGCAGAGCTTTCACAGCGACTGATCACCGCCGGCGTCACCCGGATTGCGCCGATGCTAGCCATTCACGATGGCTACAACGGCGAACCTCACGACGGCGTCTATGCCCTGCAACGCTTGAGCCGGCGAGTCTCGGTCAGTCTGTCGCCGACACAACTGACCACCCAGGCGACGCTCAACGGCCCGCCACCTCGGCCCCGCGTGGCCGACCTGCCGATCATGAGCAAGGAAGACTTCGTCACACGTCCGATCAATCCTGCGGCCCAGCTGTATTTCCGATCCGGCGGCAGCAGCGGCGTGCCGGCGTTGTCAGGCTTCAGCTATCGGGACTTTCGCCAACAGATGTGCGCGACGGCCGATGGTCTGTTTGCATCCGGTCTTGATCCAGTTAAAGACCGGGTGATGAACCTGTTTTTCAGTGGCGGTTTGTATGGCGGTTTTTTCAGTTTCGCCAAAGTGCTTGAGCAACTGGACGTCACCCACTTGCCGATGGGCGCACCCGCCGATGATAACTACCGGGAAATTGCGCAATTGATCGTTGATCAGCGGGTAAGCACGCTGATCGGCATGCCGAGCACCCTGCACCGCTTGTTCCTCAACGAACAAACCCGTCTGCGCGCCTATGGCGGGGTCGAAAAGGTATTCCTCGGCGGTGAGCATCTCGGCGAACAGAGCCGCCAGTTGCTGCAAGACTGCGGCGTCAGCCTGATCCGCTCGGCGGTCTACGGCAGCGTCGACGCCGGCCCGCTCGGTCATGCGTGCTCAGCCACCCACGATGGCGTGTTTCATCTGTTGAGCGATATCCAGCACTTGGAAATTGTCGCATTCGAAGCCGATCGCCCTGTCGGTGATAACGAAACCGGTCGCCTGGTGTTCACCTCTATCGCGCGGGAAGGTCAGGACGTTCAGCGTTACGACGTCGGCGACAGCGGCCGCTGGGTACCCGGACGGTGTGGCTGTGGTTTGCAGACGCCGCGTTTCGAACTGCTTCAGCGCCACGGCAGGCTGGTGCGCATCGGCACCGATTTCATCTGCCTCTCGGAACTGGCGCAGCACCTGCAGACCGAGTTCCAGGTGATCCTCGAGCATGCCCCCGACGGACTGGAGCGCATGAAATTCCGAAGCCTGCTCCAACCCCACGAAGTGCGCCAACGACTGCTGGGTTACCCGACGCTGGCAACTCTTGTGCAGGCCGGGCTGCTGACAGTGGACGCACAGGTCTGCGCCATCGATCGGTTCACCCGAAACAAACACAGCGGCAAGACGCCGC
The DNA here is from genome assembly GCF_023375815.1 of Pseudomonas sp. HS6. Lineage (NCBI taxonomy): Bacteria > Pseudomonadati > Pseudomonadota > Gammaproteobacteria > Pseudomonadales > Pseudomonadaceae > Pseudomonas > Pseudomonas sp. HS6. Next base: position 1,428,845 of record NZ_CP067412.1, read on the forward strand.
TGCTGATCGATAACCGAGGAATCCGCCCCTCCTCCGATTTGCAAGGAGCACACGATGAACCCAAGAATTGAACTGCAGGATCTGGTGGCTTTTGCACGCCAGCATTCACGCTTTTACGCCAGCCACTTTGCCGACGTAGCCGAGCAGGTGACGTCCCTGAGCGAATTGCCGGTGATTGACCCCGCGCACTACTGGAAAGGCAGCCAGGACCTCGACCGCTGGCCGGTGCTGACCGCAGGCCTGGGCAACGCGATGGTTTTCAAAACCGGAGGGACCACCCGTGATGGCAAACTGTCGGTCTTCGAACGCGGCGAATGGCAAACGCTGGTCGAGGATTTCGGTCGCAGTCTCAACGTGCATTTGAACAAGGGCGATCGGGTCGCCAACCTGTTTTTTGTCGGCGATCTGTATGCCAGTTTCATCTTCACTCACGATGCTCTGGCCCACGTTCAGCCGGGCGTTGTGGAGTTCCCTTTCACCGGCCATGTCGATTCGGCCGTCCTGACCGATGCGATTTCCCGGCATCGGATCAATGTACTGGCAGGTTTACCTGCGCATTTATTGACCTTCGCTGCGTGGCTGGAACGCCAGGGGCGCAGGCTGGGGTGCGTCGAACGCCTGCTCTACGGCGGTGAAAGCCTGTTTCCGGCGCAGTTGCAATTGCTCGGCCGGGTCTTCCCCAATGTACGCGTCGCCTCGATGGGATACGCCAGTGTCGATGCAGGTTTCATCGGCGCCAGTCATCCCGACTGCGCCTTGGGTGAACACCGGATGACGCGGGGCCACAGCGTGCTGGAAATCCTTGATGAACAGACCGGTGAGGTGATCGAGGAATGCGATCGCACAGGACGCCTGGTCATGACCAATTTCACCCGGCGACTGATGCCGTTGATTCGCTACCCGGTCGGCGACCGCGCCTGCTGGCGGGAACTCGACCGAACGCCCATGCGCAAATTCGCGTTGATGGGCCGCAGCGCCGACAGCCAGCGAGTCAGGGTGGGAATCCTGACGCTGCTGCCCGATGAAATTGGCAACACGGTGCAACGCATCACCGGCAGTGACGATTGGCAACTGGTGATCGAGCAGGTCGGGACCAAGGATGTCCTGCGTCTGAAATGGGCTCCGGACGCTGTGCAATCCACTCCATTTGACACAGACCGAAGACTGCACAGCGCGCTGATTGAACATTACCCGTTGATCAAACAACTGAATGCCGATCACTTGCTGGATATGGAGATTCACTGCTGCACGGTTCAGGACCTGTCATGCCACCCGCGCTCCGGCAAACGCCAGCGCGTGCTGGATCTGCGCGCCTACGACACCCCGCCCATGGAACATCGCTGATGGAAACAGTCACCCTGCGAAGCTTCCGCAGCAGCGACGCTCCTGCCGTTAGCAATTTGTTCAGAAAAATCTACGGCGATCTTTACGCTCAGCCTCACGTCTATCTGCCCTGCATGATCGATCGCAACCATGCGCTGGGTCACTGGCACTCTTTGGTCGCCGTCGCAGAAGATCAAACGCTGGGACACGCGACCTTGATTCATGCCAGGGGATCGCACATCGCCGAGCTGGCGTTGAGCGTGGTTGCCCCGGAAAACCGTGGTCAGAACATTGCCACTCGCCTGGGACGGCAGCTGTTGATTCATGCGCAAGCGCTGGGATACCGGGGCGTGACGATCAAACAGGTCACCGGCCATCCCTACACACAACGCATGGCCGCCAGCCTCGGCTTTCAGAATGTCGGATGGCTGCCCGACTATGTACCCTCTCCTTTCAACGACTCGGCGCGGGAGTCGCTGATTATCGGTTACACACCCATCGACGATAACCGACGTCCGCTCCCGACCCTGGCGTGGCCCGAAAGCTGCCGGGATTTCATGATGCAGATGTGCAGCGTGTTCGGAACACAGGACAAAGCCGCGCCCTGGGTGGGCGAACCGGTGCAGCTCGAACAACAATCGAACCGGTATGAAGGCACTTTCAAAGAGCTCGATGGCGGCTTGTTGAAGCAGTTGCAAGCACTGCCGGCGCATTGGCTTATTTCAATCAGGCTCAGGCTGGCGAAGAGTTTTGAAGACGCGTCGTACTTGTTGACGGCGGCGGGATTCGTGTTCACCGGGCTGGTACCGGATGAGAGAGGCGCGGGCTGGCTGGCGCTGTTTCATCGCGGCGCAAAGCCACCGGTGTTGAAGCTGATCTGCCCGCAGATGCAGCGGCTGCATGACGACCTGCAACTGCAGATCGCTCGCGGAGCGCAATAACGCTCAAGCCCCCTTATCGGGGGCTTGTCGTTGCGAGGTCAAGCCTTGGCGCTGACACCTTTGTCCGTCGGCAGCGAACGATCACCACCCTGCCCGTAGGTCTTCAGGTTCTGAAGAACGTAAATGGCTTTCTTGTACTCGGGAATCAGCCCGTTGGCGTACTTGTTGCCTTTCAGATTGTTGTTCTGGATGGTGTCCAGTTGCGTGGCGAAATACTCCAGCGCATTGAACCTGGCATCCGGGTCTTTCTGAACGCCGAAACGGTCGAACTTGTCACCGGCATTGAGCAGTGTCATCGACGTCACTTCGGAAATAAGGCCCCGACTGCGCAGGAAGTCAGACAGTTTGCCCAACTGCTTGGCAGAGACGTTTTCCGGATCGAACCCCTTGATGTTCTTGTGCAAACGCTGCTTGTCCATTTCCGCCGTATTGAGAACGGTGGGGTCGTTGCCGACCAGGGCCAGCATCTGCTTGACCTTCACGCTTTGAGAAACCGGTTTGCCCGAGCTCCCTGTATCTCGAACCAGCAAACCTGCCTTGGGCTGCCACGCGCCGGTATAACCAACGGTCATGAGCGTGCTCCTTGCGAAAAGAACATGGAAATATCCTTGTGGAACGTCTTGAGTTGCCCGGAGTATCGGCCGGCAAACTGATGGCACCAATCTGTTTTTCACTTTTTTACAAATTTCGTACATTCTCGATACAAAGCACTAAAGCCCCGCAGACGTTGAGCCAGAGCCTCCTGTCCCAGCCGGATAAAATCGGGTTTTTAGTCTAACGAACGGGCTGGTTAGTTCGCATGTGTCGAATCTGTTACTTACCGATCAGCATTTAAAAACTTTTTAGCACGTGAGTACCTAAAGCTTCCTCGCAGCGCGACGATACGTAAGGGATACCCCTACTGTTTTACTCCTCGCCCCTAATAAGAAACGCTGCTCAAGGACCGGTCTCCATGCCCGCATTCCGTACCATTCAGGCTCGCTACACGCTGTTTCTGGTTCTTTTCATTCTGTTGCTGTCGGTCCTGACGGTCGTGGGCATCAGCCAACTGGTCGCGCCGAAACTGCGCCATACCGAAGAGCAAGTGGTGCTCAACCGCATCGCCGAGGTCGCCGAGCAGATCCAGGGCGAACTGAACAAAGTTCAGTCCCAGCAACGCAGCATCACTCAGACCATCCCGCTGCTCGACAGCGCCGCTATCGATACGGTGCTGCCGGGGCTGGTGGACCAGTACGGCGAGTTGAAAGTATTTGGCGGCGGTATCTGGCCACTGCCCGGTCAGCGTGAGGCGGGACGCAACAAGTTCAGCACCTTCTGGCACCGCGACAGCTCCGGCAAACTCGCTGTGAACACCTTCTGGAACAGCGACGCAGCCCCCAACTATTACGACCAGAGCTGGTACAAGGGCGGCTTGCAGACCCCGCGCGGTCAATGTGCCTGGGCCGCTGCTTATAAAGACGATGCCAGCGCCGAGCCGCGCACCAACTGCGCCATGGCCATCCAGAAAAACGGCACGACCTGGGGCGTCTCGACCATCGACGTCACACTGGGCTTCTTCAACGACCTGGTAGCGCGCAAGGAAAAAGACCTCAGCGCCGAAATGCTGATCGTCGAGGCCGACGGCAAGATCATCAGCAACAGTTCGCGCATCAATGGCCCGATCGTGCTGAAAAACATCAGCGAGCTGGCCGGCAGTTCACCTTTCGCGAGTCAGGTAAAGGCTGGCTTGCAACAACGTGATCAGGCCCAGCGTGTCGAATTCGACAACAACGGTGTAGCCAGCACCTTCTTCATGCGCCCGATCGAAGGCACGCCCTGGTTCCTCGCCACTGCACTGCCGACCAAAATGCTCACCGCGCAACGTGATGACGTGCTCAGCACCCTGAGCCTGTTGCAGATCCCACTGGTGATCCTGCTGGTGCTCTGGCAGGTCTATGCGATTCGCCAACTGATCCAGCGCATGAAGGCCTTGAAAGCCAACATCGATTTGCTGTCCAGCGGCGATGCCGACCTGACCCGACGCATCACCATTCGCGCCGAAGACGAACTCGGCGCGATCGGTCACTCGGTCAACACCTTCATCGCCTACCTGCAAAACATGATCGGTGAAGTCACCCAGGCCACCGGCGCCATGGCTTCCAGCCTCGATAACCTGCAACGCACCTCGGCGCACACCAGTCAGATCCTGCTACGCCACGCCTCGGAAACCGACCAGACCGTCACCGCGATCAACGAAATGAGTTCGACCGCTGAAAGCGTCGCGCAGAACGCCGCTGAAACCGCTGCCTTCACCCAGCGCGCCAACGAAAATGCCGATCGCTCGCGGGTCGTGGTCGGCGAAGCCTCAAACAGTGTCGTCGCGCTGATCGACGAAGTGGCCAGCGCCACGCACAAGGTCGAAAGCATGCAGCAGGACGCTCAACGCATCACCGAGATTCTCGGGGTGATTGGCGCGATTGCCGGCCAGACCAACCTGTTGGCGCTCAACGCTGCCATCGAAGCGGCCCGCGCCGGTGAGCAAGGCCGCGGCTTTGCGGTGGTGGCCGACGAAGTGCGTGCCCTCGCCGCCCGCACCCAGGCCAGCACCTCGGAAATCAACGAAATGTTGACCCGCCTGACCCAGGGCGTGAGCTCGTCAGTCAGTGCCATGGAAAACACCCAGGCCAGTTGCCAATCGGCCGCCGACGCCACAGCGCGAGTCAACAGCGGCCTCGACGAGATGGCCGGCTCGGTCAGCCATATCAACAGCCTCAGCACCCAGATCGCCACCGCCGCCGAACAGCAAAGCGCCGTCACCGAAGAGATCAACCGCAGCATGGTGCAAATCCGCCACATGGTCGATGAACTGGTGCAAAGCGGTCAGGCCAGCGAGCTGAACACCCGACAACTGCTGGAAGCCAACAGCCAGGTCAGTGCGATCATGGGCCGGTTCAAGGTGCGATGAGCTTGTTTACCTGACAAATCTGTCATCTCTCGCTCAGCAGGCTGTCAGCCTTGATCTACGATCATGCTGGCAGCCCGCCTTGTATCACTTGGAAACACTCCGTTGATGCCGGGCAGGAAAATCCGGTCAAAATGCGTTCTTTTTTGATCGTCACCCGAGCCGAGAGCCCTCCATGCGAAACCACCTGCGTCTGGCCGCCCTGAGCGCGCTGTTTATCTCCTCGCTGGCGCAAGCCGCCGACCTCATTCCGATCGAAGTCCACCGCGACGCCAACTGCGGCTGCTGCAAGAAATGGATCAGCCACCTGGAAGCCAACGGTTTCAAGGTCGAGGATCACGTTGAAGCCGACATGAGCAGCTTCAAGCAACAACACGGCGTACCGCCTCGTCTGGCGTCCTGCCACACGGCGATCATCAACGGCAAATTCGTCGAAGGTCATGTGCCCGCCGAACAGGTGCTGGCCCTGAGCAAGCGTGACGACCTGCTCGGCGTGGCCGCTCCGGGGATGCCGATGGGTTCGCCGGGCATGGAAATGGACGGCATGAGCGATGCCTATCAAGTCATCGGCCTCAAAAAGGATGGGGCTGATGTGGTGGTGGCTGATTACCCGGCCCATTGATGACAGCGGGTTATCTCGGGCTGTTCTTCGCCGCGTTTGGCGCGGCCACACTGCTGCCACTGCAATCGGAAGCCGTACTGGTCGGGTTGCTGGTCAGTGATCGTTATTGGCTTTGGGAACTGTTGGCGGTGGCGACGCTGGGGAATGTCCTCGGTTCGCTGGTCAACTGGTGGCTGGGACGAGGACTGGAGCGGTTTCAGGGGCGACGCTGGTTTCCGGTCAGCCCGAAACACATGGACCGCGCCCGCGCTCACTATCAACGTTATGGACACTGGTCGCTGTTGCTCAGTTGGCTGCCGGTCATCGGTGATCCCCTGACGCTGGTCGCCGGGGTCATGCGCGAACCGCTTGGGCGATTCCTGTTGATCGTCACCCTGGCCAAAGGCACCCGCTATGGGGTGCTGGCGATGCTCACGCTGGGCTGGCTCGGTTGAACGTTCAGACGCGGGCATTGCCTGTGTTTAACGTCGCCCTAATCCGGCCGTTCCAGCATCGGCCGATTTCTTGTGGAGTTGTCCTATGTCTGTGTCGCTGACCCGCTGGCTGCCCGGCTTGTTGCTGACCGCTGCCCTGCCCCTGCTGGCTCACGCCGAAGGCCCGCAATACGGCCCGGAACTGCAAGGTTTCGATTATCCCTACACCCTCAAGCACTTTGCCTTTCAGTCCCAGGGCCAGTCTCTGCAGATGGGCTACATGGACGTCGCCGCCCACGGCAAGGCCAACGGACGCACCGTGGTGCTGATGCACGGCAAGAATTTCTGCGGCGCCACCTGGGACAGTTCGATCCAGGCCCTGAGTGAGGCAGGTTACCGGGTGGTCGCCCCCGATCAGATCGGTTTCTGCACCTCCAGCAAACCCGATCACTACCAGTACACCTTCCAGCAACTGGCGGCCAACACCCAGCAATTGCTCAAGGCGCTGGGCATCCAGAAAGCCACCCTGCTCGGCCACTCCACCGGCGGCATGCTGGCCACCCGCTACGCCCTGCAATACCCGGATCAGGTCGAGCAACTGGCGCTGGTCAACCCTATCGGCCTCGAAGACTGGAAAGCCCTCGGCGTACCGTATCGCAGCGTTGACCAGTGGTATCAGCGCGAATTGAAAGTTACCGCCCAGGGCATCCGCGACTATGAACGCAGCACCTATTACGACGGTCGCTGGAAACCCGAATTCGACCGCTGGGTCGACATGCTCGCCGGCCTGAGCAACGGCCCGGGCAAGACTCAGGTCGCATGGAACTCGGCGCTGATCTACGACATGATCTTCACCCAGCCGGTGTACTACGAGTTCAAGGACCTGAAGATGCCGACCCTGTTGCTGATCGGCACCTCCGACACCACCGCCATCGGCAAGGACATTGCGCCGCCCGAGGTGAAAGCGAAAATCGGCCATTACGACGTGCTGGGCAAGCAGGTCGCCAAACTGATTCCGCAATCCACGCTGGTGGAATTCCCCGGCCTGGGCCACGCCCCGCAGATGGAAGAACCGGCGCAGTTCCACCAGGCGCTGCTCGGCTGGCTGAATAAAACCTATCCCGTTCGTTGAGGAGTCAAGGCTGATGGCGGTGCAGATTGCAGTGATCGATGACTGGCAGGACGTGGCGCGGGACGTGGTCGACTGGTCGGTGCTGAACAGTCTGGGGGAAGTGACCTTCGTCCATGAATACCCGGCGGACAACGCCACACTGGCCGAACGACTGGGCCGGTTCGAGGTGATTTGCGTGATGCGCGAACGCACACGCTTCGATGGAGACCTTCTCAAGCTCTTGCCGAATCTGAAGCTGCTGGTCACCGGCGGCATGCGCAACGCGGCGCTGGACATGCCAGCCGCTGCCCGGCTCGGAATCAAGGTCTGTGGCACCGACAGTTATAAACATGCCGCACCGGAACTGACCTGGGCGCTGATCATGGCCGCCACCCGAAATCTGGTGAACGAGGCCAACGCCCTGCGCGCAGGGCAATGGCAACAGGGTCTGGGCGGCGACCTGCACGGCAAGACCCTCGGTATTCTTGGCCTTGGCAGCATCGGTCAACGGGTGGCGCAATTCGGTCAGGTGTTCGGCATGCGGGTAATTGCCTGGAGCGAAAACCTGACCGCCGAACGCGCCGAGCAGGCCGGCGTGACCCATGTCAGCAAGCAGCAGTTGTTCGAGCAGGCCGACGTGCTGTCGGTGCATCTGGTGCTCAGCGACCGCAGCCGTGGGCTGGTCGATGCCCAAGCGCTGGACTGGATGAAACCGACCGCCCTGCTGGTCAACACGGCACGCGGGCCGATCATCGACGAAGCCGCGCTGATCAAGGCATTGCAGAAACAACGCATCGCCGGGGCAGCCCTGGATGTATTCGATGAGGAGCCGTTGCCGGCGCTACATCCGTTTCGCACGCTAGACAACGTGCTGGCCACGCCTCATGTCGGATATGTCAGCCGACAGAACTATCAGCAGTTCTTTTCGCAGATGATCGAGGACATTCAGGCCTGGTCGGCTGGAGAACCGCTTCGTCTGCTGAACTGACTTTCGTCCGATTCGCGGGCAGTCCCTGCCCGCGAAGCAGCACCCGTTGACCGCACGCCAACACAACTGTCTGCACCGCAACAGTGCGCTCGCACTTTGCCGGCGCCCGAAATCGTGACCCGCCGGTCACCACTTTGCATCATCACCCCTGCGAAACATGCACTTCGTCGGGGCGCACCTCCTCCCAAAGCCACGGATTTCGTGAGCCTGCAACAGATTGTCGAACAATTCGTCCGATTGCCGTGGCCCGCTCTAGGATCTGGCCTAGACTGGTTTTCGCGGGGCGAAACCGGCCGGTCACAAAGCGGAAATTTTGTCGAAACTTTTGCTGATCGCGACGGGTCATCTGAAAGACAGGGCCAAAGCGACTGGTTCATTCCTTGCAACGGCCTCTTCACCCATTCTGCTTGCGCGTGTTGGGTAGCGTTTGCTCACCGATGCGTGGCGCGTTTGCGCCCGGCCACAGGATTTGGCCATGGACATCGCTTGTTCAAGACAAGAATCAGATCAACAAAACGGGAGATTCATATGATCAGTGCGGCATTGGATATTCAGGGAGAGCGTGCTCATCAGCCGGTCGGCGAGTCGAGCACCGTGAGCGTTCCCGGCAGCCGGTCGATCAACGTCCCGGGCACCAAGACGCTGACACCGGTAGCCAGTCAGAACCCCAACAAGAAGAAAGTGTTGTTCGTGACCTCGGAAATCGCCGATCTCGTGAAGACCGGCGGTCTTGGTGACGTTTCTGCCGCCCTGCCCCGCGCGATGGCGCATCTGCATGACGTCCGGGTGCTGATCCCCGGTTACCCGCAAGTGATGAACAGTGAGAATCCGATCCACATCATCGGTGAACTGGGTGGCCACGCCGCGCTGCCACCCTGCAAGATCGGGCGCATGGACATGCCTGACGGTCTGGTCATTTATGTGTTGATCTGCCCTGAACTCTACGCTCGCGACGGCGGCCCTTACGGCGCCAACAATGGTCGTGACTGGCCGGACAACCACATCCGCTTCGCCCGTCTGGGGCTGGCTGCCGCCGATATCGCCGCCAACCTCGCACAAATCCACTGGTGCCCGGATCTGGTGCACGCCCACGACTGGCCGGCCGGGCTGGCGCCCGCTTACATGCACTGGCGCGGGCAACGCACGCCGACCCTGTTCACCATTCATAACCTCGCCTATCAGGGCGTGACCAGCCTCGGCTCATGCCCGGAACTCGGGATTCCCGCCCATGCCCTGCAACAGGAAGGCATGGAGTTCTACGGCAAGATGTCGTTCCTCAAGGCCGGCATGGCCTATTCGAGCCACATCACCACGGTCAGCGCCACGTACGCGCAGGAAATCACCACCCCTGATTTCGGCTGCGGCCTCGATGGCTTTCTCGCCGCGAAGACCCAGCAAGGCTTGCTCAGTGGCATCCCCAACGGTATCGACGAGAGCTGGGACGCCGCCACCGATCCGCACCTGTTTGCGCCGTTTGCCATCGGCGACTGGGAAGGCAAGGCAATCAACGCTGCCCACGTGCGCGAACTGTTCGGTCTGAAAGACTCCGAAGGCCCGCTGTTTGCCGTGGTGTCGCGGCTGGTTTATCAAAAAGGCCTGGATCTGACCGAAGCCGTCTCCGAGTACATCGTTCAGAACGGCGGCCAGATCGCCATCATCGGTCGCGGCGAGCCGGAAGAAGAACAGGCCATGCGCGAACTGGCCCTGCGTTTCCCCGGCCAGATCGGCGTGCGCATCGGCTTCAATGAAACCGACGCCCGGCGGATGTTCGCCGGCAGCGATTTCCTGCTGATGCCTTCGCGTTACGAACCTTGCGGCTTGAGCCAGATGTACGCCCAGCGTTTCGGCTCATTGCCGGTGGCGCGCAATACCGGCGGACTGGCCGACACCATTGAAAACGGCGTCACCGGGTTCCTGTTCAACGAATCGACGGCCGACAGCTACCGCGAGGCCCTGAGCCGCGCGTTCAAGGTATTTGCCTTCCCGGACCTGCTTCATGCCATGCGCTGCCGGGCGATGGCGGCTCCGTTCAACTGGTGCAAAGCGGTAGAACCCTACGCCGAACTTTACGAACAACTGGTGGCCAAGGCCTTGGGTAAAACGCACCACAAGTAACCAGGGAGGTTTTCAACGATGCCGTTACGGTCCCAAGAAATCTGGCCCCACGGCGCGATCATGCTGGATGCCGACCACACGCAATTCGCGTTGTGGGCCCCGGATGCGTTTTACGTCAGCGTCGAGTTGGACAACGGCCAGTCCCTGCCGATGCTGCCGCAAGGCGATGGCTGGTTTGTCATCAAGACCCGCTGCCCCGCCGGCAGCCGCTACCGTTTCAATATCGATGGCGAACTGGAGGTGCCTGACCCGGCCTCCAGGGCGCAGGACGGTGACCTCGACCGCCACAGCGTGGTGGTCGATCCGCACGCCTATGCCTGGCGGAATACGATCTGGCACGGTCGGCCGTGGAATGAAGCGGTGATCTACGAATTGCATGTTGGTGCGCTCGGTGGTTTCGCCGAAGTCGAGCAGCATCTGGCGCGCCTGGCCGAACTCGGCATTACCGCCATCGAGCTGATGCCGATCGCGCAGTTCCCCGGTGAGCGCAACTGGGGCTACGACGGCGTGCTGCACTTCGCGCCGCAGGCTTCCTATGGCACACCGGAACAGCTCAAACACCTGATCGACAGTGCCCACGGTCATGGCCTGGCGGTGATTCTGGACGTGGTCTACAACCACTTCGGCCCCGACGGCAATTACCTGCATCGCTACGCCAAGGGTTTCTTTCGCGAAGACAAACACACCCCGTGGGGCGCGGCCATCGATTTCCGCCGCCAGGAAGTGCGGGACTTTTTCATCGAAAATGCCTTGATGTGGCTGCTCGAGTACCGTTTCGACGGACTGCGTCTGGATGCGGTGCATGCGATCGAAAGTCCCGACTTTCTGCCTGAACTGGCGCAACGCGTACGCAGCCAGATCGACCCGGCCCGTCATGTGTGGCTGACCATCGAAAACGAGCTCAACCAATCGAGCCTGCTGGAGGAAAACTACGACGCGCAGTGGAATGACGACGGCCACAACGCGCTGCATGTGCTGCTGACCGGTGAGACCGACGCCTATTACGCGGACTACGCGCTGCAACCCACTCGCCAATTGGCGCGCTGCCTGAGTCAGGGCTTCGTGTTTCAAGGCCACATCACCCGGCATGGCGAACCCCGTGGCGAGCCCAGCGAGCATTTGCCGTCCACCGCTTTCATCCTGTTCCTGCAAAACCACGATCAGATCGGCAACCGCGCCTTCGGCGAGCGGCTACACCAATTGGCCGACCCGCGCGCCGTGGAAGCTGCGACCGTACTGCTGCTGCTGTCACCGATGATTCCGCTGATGTTCATGGGCGATGAATACGCCGCCGAGCAACCGTTCCTGTTTTTCACCAGCCACCATGACGAACTGGCGAAGCAGGTGCGCGAAGGCCGGCGCAACGAGTTCGCGGGGTTCAGCGCCTTCACCGATCCGCACAAGCGCGAGCAGATTCCAGACCCCAACGCCGAACAGACCTTCCAAGCCTCGCAACCCCGCCTGATCGGCAGCGGCACACCGAAACAGCAGGCAACACTGGCGCTGTACCGCCAACTGCTGCAATTGCGACATCAATACATCATTCCAAACCTGTCCGGCACCCAGGCCCTCGGTGCCACGTTGCTTGACCGTGGCGCCGTCAGCGCGCGCTGGCGACTGGGCGATGGCAGCGAGCTGCGAATCGACCTGAACCTCAGCGACAAGCCCGTGGTCAACCCTCCACAGGCCGATGCGGTGTGGCGCTTGCAACACCCGCCCAACGCCGACCTGACGAAGGAGGGCCAATTGGCCCCGTATTGCGCGCTTGTCAGCCTCACGGCCGCAACCCCTTTGCCACCCCTGGATGGAGAGCGCCTATGAGCGATGCGCAACTGGAAATTCTCGCCAGCCGAGCCGGCCTCGCGGTCGACTGGATCGACGCCAATGGCCGCCCGCAAAAGGTCGCGCCGGCCGTGCTGCGCAATGTCCTCACCGGGCTCGGCCACCCGGCCGGTTCAGCCCAGGAGATCGACGCCAGCCTGCTGGAACTACAACAAGTGCAACAGGACCGCCAACTGCCGCCACTGCTGACCGCCGATGTCGGGGTGGGTCTGGATCTGGCGCGTTATTTTGAAGCCGAAAGCCCCTGTGAGATTCATCTTGAGGACGGCACGCGGCTGTCGCTCAAGCTCGACGCCGATGCGGTGTTGCCTGGCGAGATCCCGGTCGGGTATCAGCAAGTGCACATCGCCGATCAACATTTCATCCTGGCCGTGGCGCCCGAGCGCTGCTACAGCGTGGGCGATGCCGTGGACAGTCCGATCCCCCGCGCCTGGGGCCTGAGCGTGCAGCTTTACAGCCTGCGTCGCCCCGGAGACGGTGGGTTCGGCGACACCCAGGCCTTGGAAGAACTGGCCCGCAGCGCCGGCGAACGCGGTGCCGACGCCTTGGCGATCAGCCCGCTGCATGCGATGTTCAGCGCCGATACCGGGCGCTACAGCCCGTATTCGCCTTCCAGCCGCCTGTTTCTCAATTCGCTGTATGCCGCGCCGGGAACCATTCTCGGCGAGCGCGCCCTGCGTGATGCCATTGACGCCGCCGGGCTGGCAGATCAATTCGAGCAACTGGAAAACCTGAAACTGATCGACTGGCCAAGCGCCGCTGACGCCAAGCAAAAACTCCTGCAAGCACTGTACGAAGGCTTCAGCCGGGGCGAGCACCCGTTGCAGGCGGATTTCTCCAGCTATCGCGATGCGGGTGGCGAAGCGCTGGAAAACCACTGCCGCTTCGAAGCCATCCAGGAAATGCGCGCCGCCCGAGGCGAAAACCTCGACTGGCGCGAATGGCCGGAGCACTGGCACGACCCGCGTGGCGCCGCCCTCGGTGCATTTGCCGAGGAGTACGCCGAACGCATCGGCTACTTCGCGTTTTGCCAATGGCTGATCCACCGGTGTCTGGAGCGCGCACAAAGTGCCGCCCGCAGCGCCGGCATGGGCATCGGTCTGATCGCGGATCTGGCGGTAGGTGCCGATGGCGCCGGCAGTCAGGCCTGGAGTTTTCAGGACGAATTGCTGGCGTCGCTGACCGTCGGCGCGCCACCGGACATCCTCAATCGGTCCGGCCAGGGCTGGGGCATCTCCGCGTTCTCCCCTGAAGGTCTGGTGCGCAACGGCTTTCGTGCGTTTATCGACATGCTGCGCGCCAACTTCGCCCACGCTGGCGGCCTGCGCATCGACCATGTCATGGGCCTGCAACGGCTGTGGGTAATTCCCAACGGCGCGGTGCCGGCGGACGGCGCCTACCTGTATTACCCGGTCGATGACCTGCTGCGTCTGTTGACCCTTGAATCCCACCGCCATCAGGCGATTGTGCTGGGCGAAGACCTCGGCACCGTGCCCGACGGTCTACGGGAAAAACTGATCGCCCGCGCCATGCTCGGCATGCGCGTGCTGTTGTTCGAACAGGACAACACCCATTTCAAACCGATCCTCGACTGGCCGGACAACGCGCTGGCCACCACCAGTACCCACGATTTGCCGACGCTCAACGGCTGGTGGCATGGCCGGGACATCGACTGGAATGCACGACTCGGGCTGATCGACGCCAACGGCGAAATCGACTGGCGCCGTTACCGCGAACGCGAACGCGAAGGTCTGCGCGGTGCCTTGAGCCAGGACCCGCAGAACTTTCGCGAAGAGTCCCACGAGGCCGATCAGGTGGTCGACGCCAGTGTCCGTTTCCTCGGCCACACCCGCGCGCCGCTGGTGCTTTTGCCGCTGGAAGACGCACTGGGGCTGGACGAACAAGCCAATCTGCCCGGCACTATCGACACCCACCCGAACTGGTCGCGGCGCCTGCCCGGCACCAGCGAAACCCTGCTCGATGGCGTCGACGCCGCACGGCGTCTGGAATTGCTTGCCTGTGCCCGCCTTCAGGCCGCCGAGCGTGACCGATGAGTGCATTGCCAGACCAGACACTTCGGGCCACGGTGCGCCTGCAATTTCATAAAGGTTTCACCCTCGATCAGGCGGTGCCGCTGGTGGCGTATTTTGCCCGGCTCGGCATCAGCCATGTTTATGCCTCGCCGTTGCTCGCCGCCCGCGCCGGGTCCATGCACGGCTACGATGTGGTCGACCCGACGCGGGTCAACCCTGAACTCGGCGGCGAACCGGCGCTGCGCCGGCTGGTCGCGGCTCTGCGTGAGCACGGTATGGGACTGATCCTCGATATCGTTTCCAACCATATGGCGGTCGGCGGCGGTGACAACCCGTGGTGGCTGGACTTGCTGGAATGGGGCCGGCTCAGTCCCTATGGCGAGTTCTTCGACATTCAATGGCACTCGCCCGACCCTTTGATGGAAGGCCAATTGTTGCTGCCCTTCCTCGGCAGCGATTACGGCATTGCGCTACAGGACGCGACCCTGCCGCTGGTGTTCAACGCCGAAAGCGGCACCTTCCACGTCGAGCATTACGAACATCACTTCCCGATCTGCCCTGGCGATTACGGCGAACTGCTGAAAACAGACGAACCGGCGAACGAGGCGCTCAAGTCACTGGCCGATCGCTTCAGCAGCCTCAGCTACCAGACCGACGCCCGCTCGCTGGCGATCCCGCTCAAGGAAGAACTGCGGCAACTGGCCAGCGACCCGCACATCCTGCAAACCATCCAGCGCAACTTGACGCACTACGACTCAAAGGCCGATGAAGGTTTCCAGCGGCTGCATCAACTGCTTGAGCGGCAAAGCTATCGCTTGGCCAGTTGGCGTACCGCCGCCGATGACATCAACTGGCGACGCTTCTTCGACATCAATGAACTCGGTGGCTTGCGCGTCGAACGTCCCGCCGTGTTCGAAGCGACCCACGGCAAGATTTTCCAATTGATCGGTGAAGGCCTGATCGACGGTCTGCGCATCGACCACATCGACGGTCTCGCTGATCCACGGGGTTATTGCCGCAAGCTACGTCGACGTCTCGACTTTTTAGCGCCGGGGCGGCACTTGCCAATCTACGTCGAGAAAATTCTCGGCGACGGCGAAACCCTGCGCACCGACTGGGCAGTCGATGGCAGCACCGGTTACGAGTTCATGAATCAACTGTCGCTGCTGCAACACGACCCGGCCGGTGAACACGTGCTCGGGGACTTGTGGCAACGCCGTACCGAGCGCCCTGCCGCGTTTATCGAAGAGGCGCGACTGGCGCGTCAGCAGATTCTCAACGGTTCCCTGGCCAGCGATTGCGAAAGCGTTGCCCAGGCGCTGTTGCAAGTGGCCCGGGACGATTTGATGACCCGCGACCTCACACTCGGCTCCATCCGCCGGGTGTTGCAGGCGTTGATCGTGCACTTCCCTGTTTATCGCACCTACATCAGCGCAATGGGCCGTTCAGAGCAGGACGAGGTGTTTTTCCAGCACGCCATGGAGGGTGCACGCCAGACGTTGAGCGAAGGCGAATGGCCGGTGCTCGATTCCGTGGCAGCCTGGCTCGGTGGCGAGCCGTGGCGTCGCAAACCTCGTGGGCGCTCGCGCAAGATCCTGCGCCATGCCTGCGTACGCTTTCAGCAACTCACCTCGCCCGCTGCCGCCAAAGCCGTGGAAGACACCGCGCTGTACCGCTCGGCGGTGCTGCTGTCGCGCAATGACGTGGGCTACAACACCGAACAGTTCAGCGCCCCGGTCAGCGATTTTCACGCGGCAAACCTGCAACGTCTGACGACATTCCCCGACAACTTGCTGGCCACTGCCACCCACGACCACAAGCGCGGCGAAGACACCCGCGCCCGCTTGGCCGTGCTCAGCGAACGCAGCCACTGGTACGCCGAACAGATCGAATTGTGGCGTGCCCTCGCCCGGCCGCTGCGCAATGACGATCAGATGCCGTCGCCCGCCGACGAGTTGATCCTTTATCAGGCGTTGCTCGGCAGTTGGCCGCTGGAACTGCACAACGACGATCAGGATGGATTCGCCGACTACGCCAAGCGCATCTGGCAGTGGCAGCAAAAAGCCCTGCGCGAAGCCAAGCTGCAAAGCAGCTGGAGTGCGCCGAATGAGGCCTACGAAAACGCCACACAATCATTCACCGAGCAATTGTTGTTGGCTCCCGAAGGTGAACTGTTGCGCGGGGCGCTCGCCAAGAGCGTCAACAGCATCGCCGCTGCCGGCGCCCTCAACAGTCTGGCGCAAACCTTGCTGCACATGACGGTGCCGGGGGTGCCGGATCTGTATCAGGGCAATGAGTTCTGGGATTTCAGTCTGGTGGATCCGGACAACCGTCGACCGGTGGACTACGACTTGCGTGAGCAATCCGTGAAACCCGCGCCGGCATCGGAGCTGCTGTCGAACTGGCGCGACGGGCGAATCAAACAAGCGTTGATCGCCCAGGTGCTGAACCTGCGCGCCGAACACACCGAGTTGTTTCGCCGAGGCTCGTACCAGGCCCTCGAGGTGCTGGGCAGCCAGGCGCACAACGTGCTCGCGTTTGCCCGTGAGCACGGGGGGCAACGGGCAATCGTCATCGTGCCGATCCGTTGCGCAACACTGCTGGAAAACGGTGCCGTCCCTCAGGTCGATGCGCTGCGCTGGGGCGATACGCGGGTCGAATTACCGTTCGCCGCCTCGGACGAACATCTGAAGGGACTTTTTTCGAGCACCGCAGTCACAAAAAACAGGGAGCTGGAGGTCAGCGCCGCGCTGGGGGATTTCCCGGTCAATCTGTTTATCCAACACTTCTAGAAGCATGAGTTCAGTTCAGGAGCATTGCGATGAGTACCGACGATAAACGCATTCGCGAATTCGCCTATCAGATCTGGGAATCGGAAGGTAAACCCGAAGGTGAAGAGGCACGCCACTGGGAGATGGCGCGCAAACTGGCCGAGGCCGAAGCTTTGGCACCGAATAAATCACCGAAGTCTGGCGCTGGCAAAGCACCGGCCACCAAGGCCTCTGACCCCAAGGCTGCTGCCAAGCCCAAAGCCACGACGGCCAAAGCCAAACCGGCGAGCGCTGCGAAAGTGATTCCACCTGGCGAAAAACCTGCCGAGAAAAAGCCCCGCGCACCCCGCAAGCCCCCGGCGGCCTGACGCTTCTCGAACCGTTGAACTGAATGACCGCGTGGCGGGTTCGCTCGCCACCGAGGGTTCACTCGTCCTTTAAAAATGCCCACCCCGATTTGCAGGAGCAATCATGACCCGTCCAAAGAAAGCCGAGCCCGCCGCACACGCCGAGCCTTCGCGAATTCGTGAAGGCCTGCCCTTCCCGCTCGGCGCGACCTGGGATGGTCTGGGGGTGAACTTTGCGCTGTTTTCCGCCAACGCCACCCGCGTCGAACTGTGCATTTTCGACGATGCCGGCGAAGTCGAGCTCGAACGCATCGAACTGCCGGAATATACCGACGAGATTTTCCACGGCTACCTGCCCGATGCGCACCCCGGTCTGATCTATGGCTACCGGGTCTACGGCCCTTACGATCCGGCCAACGGCCACCGCTTCAACCACAATAAATTGCTGATCGACCCCTACGCCAAGCAACTGGTTGGCCAGTTGAAATGGTCCGAAGCACTGTTCGGCTACACCATCGGCCACCCGGATGCCGACCTCAGCTTCGACGAGCGCGACAGTGCGCCCTTCGTCCCCAAATGCAAGGTCATCGACCCGGCGCACACCTGGGGCAACGACCACCGCGTCAGCGTGCCGTGGGACAAGACCATCATTTATGAAACCCACGTGCGCGGCATCAGCATGCGCCACCCCGGCGTGCCGGATAACGTGCGCGGTACGTTTGCCGGGCTGATGGTCGATGATGTGCTGGAACACATCCGCAAACTCGGCGTATCCACCGTCGAACTGCTGCCGATCCACGCCTTCGTCAACGATCAACACCTGCTGCACAAAGGCATGACCAATTACTGGGGCTACAACAGCATCGCCTTCTTCGCCCCGGACCCGCGTTATCTGGCCAGCGGCAAGATCGCCGAGTTCAAGGAAATGGTCGCGCACCTGCACGAAGCCAATCTCGAGGTGATTCTAGACGTGGTCTACAACCACACCGCCGAGGGCAACGAGCAAGGCCCGACCCTTTCGATGCGCGGGATCGACAACGCTTCGTACTATCGGCTGATGCCGGACGACAAGCGCTTCTACATCAACGATTCCGGCACCGGTAACACCCTCGACCTGAGCCACCCGTGCGTCTTGCAAATGGTCACCGACTCGCTGCGTTACTGGGCCAGTGAAATGCACGTCGACGGCTTCCGTTTCGACCTGGCGACCATTCTTGGCCGCTACCACGACGGTTTCGACGAACGCCACAGCTTTCTCGTGGCCTGCCGCCAGGACCCGGTACTGCGTCAGGTGAAAATGATTGCCGAGCCGTGGGACTGTGGCCCCGGTGGCTATCAGGTCGGCAACTTCCCGCCGGGGTGGGTCGAATGGAACGACAAGTTCCGCGACACCGTGCGCGCCTTCTGGAAAGGTGACGACGGCCAAGTCGCCGACTTCGCCAGCCGCATGACCGCCTCCGGGGAAATGTTCAATCAGCGTGGTCGACGGCCTTATTCATCGGTGAACTTCATCACCGCCCACGACGGTTTCACCCTCAACGATCTGGTGTCCTACAACGACAAACACAACGAGGCCAACGACGAAAACAATCAGGACGGCAGCAACAACAACCTGTCCTGGAACCACGGCGTCGAAGGCCCCACCGACGACCCCGAAATCAACGCGCTGCGCCATCGGCAGATGCGCAACTTCTTCGCTACATTGCTGCTGGCCCAAGGCACGCCGATGCTGGTGGCCGGCGACGAATTCGCCCGCACTCAGGACGGCAACAACAACGCCTATTGCCAGGACAGCGAAATCGGTTGGGTCAACTGGGACCTGAGCGAGGACGGCAAGGCGCTGCTGAAATTCGTCAAACGCCTGATCAAGCTGCGCCTGACTTACCCGATCCTGCGTCGCGGACGTTTTCTGGTCGGCGAATACAACGAAGACATCGGGGTCAAGGACGTGACCTGGCTGGCGCCGGACGCCACGGAGATGACCACCGAGCACTGGCACGATGCTCATAACCGCTGCCTGGGCATGTTGCTCGATGGCCGCGCCCAGGAAACCGGCATCCGCCGCAAGGGCGCCGACGCGACGTTGCTGCTGGTGGTCAACGCCCATCACGACATCGTCAACTTCACGCTGCCGGAAGTGCCTGAAGGCAGTTTCTGGACGTGCATGGTCGACACCAATCAGCCATCGATCCGGGGTCAGGAGCGCTTTGATTTCGGGCACGAATATTCGGTCACCGGGCGCTCGTTGCTGTTGTTCGAGTTGCAGCGCGAAGAGGAAGACTGACATGGATCTGCCCGGCTATTTCTCGCGGCGCACACCGGACTACGGCGACACCGAATCCCTCGGCCGGTATCTGCGGGAAATGGTCGAAGCCGGTCTCGACCGTCTGCCATTGCCGGGCAGCGGTCGCACGCTGGAGCGCTGGCAAAGGCTGTCCGAGGTCGGCGGTCATGATCTGGGGTTGTGCAAACTCTATGAAGGCCATATCGATGCCTTAGCGATCATCGAGCAGCTCGGTGGCTCGCCGACGCCCGCCAGCACGTGGGGCATGTGGGCCGCCGAACCCCCGCAGGCGCGGGTCAGGGTCAGCCGCTCGGGGCAGCTCGTGCGGTTGAACGGGCGCAAGGCCTGGTGCTCCGGGGCGGCGGTGCTCAGTCACGCCCTGCTTACGGCGTGGGATGAGGATGATCGTCAGCAACTGGTGGCCGTGGCCCTCGATCAACCGGGCGTACGCGTGACCGATCAAGGCTGGCACGCGGTCGGCATGGCGGCCACCGGCAGCGTCGAGGTGCTGTTCGAGGAGGTAGAGGCCCAAGCGATCGGCGACCCCGGCGACTACCTGCAACGTCCGGGTTTCTGGCACGGCGGAATCGGCATCGCCGCATGCTGGTACGGCGCCGCGAGGGAGATCGGCGAACGCTTGCGCCAGCAATGTGCGCGGCGTGAGGACCCTCACGCGCTGGCCAGCCTCGGTGCCGTCGACAGCGCCTTGCACGCGGCCGCTCAAGTGCTGCGCGTCAGCGCTCTGGACATCGACAGCAATCCCCACGCCAACGCCGAGCTGCTGGCCCGCCGCGTACGCGCCGTGGTCGAGGATGCCGCCGAACAGGTGATCCGCGAAAGCGGTCGAGCACTTGGGGCCGGGCCATTCTGCAAGGATCCGCACTTCGCCCGCCTGGCGGCCGACTTACCGGTTTACCTGCGTCAGAGCCATGCCGAACGTGATCTGGCGGCACTTGGCCAATTGATTGCGCAACAACCACGCGAGGGTTGGGCCCTATGAAGCGCAATCCGATCGTCGGCGAGGGCACCTCACTGCATGAATGGCAGGGCTCACGTCATCTGGCGGCGGTGGACAGCATCGACATTCTTGATCTGGTACCGCCGGGATCGCGGGCGGTGGTGATCGCGCCGCATCCGGACGATGAAGTGCTCGGTTGTGGCGGGCTGCTGCAACGACTCGGGGCGGCGGGACGCACCTTGCAATTGATTTCGGTCACCGATGGCAGCGCCAGTCATCCGGGCTCGGATCGCTGGCCGGTGGAGCGCCTGAGCGTGGCGCGCCCGCAGGAATCCGCCGAAGCCTTGCGTCGTCTCGGCCTGCCCATGCACCAGTTGCAGTGGCTGCGCGGCGGCTTCCCCGACACCCAGGTCGCGGCGCGCGAGTCGATGCTTTGCGAATACCTGACCCGTTACCTGCAAGCCGATGACGTGATCTTCACCACCTGGCGCGAGGACGGCCACAGCGACCACGAAGCCGTCGGCCGCGCCAGCGTCGAAGCGGCGAAACACGTGGGTGCGATTTGCCACGAGCTGCCGGTCTGGGCCTGGCACTGGGCAACCCCCGAAGACGCCATCGTACCCTGGGAACGGGCGCGCAAAATCCTGCTCAGCCCGGCGCAAGTCGCGCGCAAGCGTCACGCGGTGCACGCGTTCGCCAGCCAGCTGGAGGGCGATCCGGCAGCGGGCCTGCCACCGGTGCTCGCGCACTATGTCATCGATCGACTGTTGCAACCATTCGAGCTGGTATTTCTATGAGTGTATTCCTGTGAGTGTCGAGGATCGCTACTTCGAAGGCCTGTTCGCGGGCAATAACGACCCCTGGGGATTCCGCCAGCGCTGGTACGAGCAACGTAAACGCCTCATGACCCTGGCGGCCCTGCCCCGCCCGCACTACCGGGCAATCTTTGAACCAGGGTGCGCCAACGGTGAACTGGGTGCGGCGCTGGC
This sequence comes from Pseudomonas sp. HS6, assembly GCF_023375815.1. Taxonomy (NCBI): domain Bacteria; kingdom Pseudomonadati; phylum Pseudomonadota; class Gammaproteobacteria; order Pseudomonadales; family Pseudomonadaceae; genus Pseudomonas; species Pseudomonas sp. HS6. The sequence goes on from NZ_CP067412.1 coordinate 1,450,523, forward strand.
CGAACGCTGCGATCGGCTGTTGTGCTGCGACACCAGTGCCGCCGCAGTCAATCTGGCGCGTACCCGGCTGAGCCTGTTCGACCACGCCGAGGTGCATCACGGTCGTCTGCCTGACGACTGGCCCGAGGAAAAATTCGACCTGATCATATTCAGCGAAATCGGCTACTACCTGGATCGGCAGGATCTGACAGAGGTCATCCGTCACATCAGCGATTCGCTGACGGCGGATGGGCAATTACTGGCCTGTCACTGGCGACCACCCATTGAAGGCTGCCCGCTCAATGCCCGGCAGGTTCACGACCTGATTCACGAACAGCTGCACCTACCGCGCCTGGTGCTGCATCAGGAGGCCGATTTCATACTTGAAATATGGAGCCGAGAACCTCGCTCAGTGGCCGCGCTGGAGGGATTGCGATGATCGGCATCCTGATTCCCGCGCACAACGAAGAAGACTGGCTCGATGACTGCCTGTGCGCCGCCCTGCGCGCGGGTGACCATCCTTTGCTGGCGGGTGAACCGGTGGAAATCCTGGTGGTGCTCGACAGTTGCACCGATCGTTCGGCGCACATCGTCAGCCAGTACCCGGTGCTCGCGCTAAGCATCGAAGCGCGCAATGTCGGGCAGGCGCGCGCCATTGGCGCACAACAACTGCTTGAACGCGGTGCGCGCTGGATTTCCTGCTCGGACGCCGACAGCCGTGTCGCCGAGGACTGGTTGGTGGCACAACTGGGGCTGGGCATGGATGCCGTGTGTGGCACGGTGACGGTCGAGCGTTGGCATGAGTCGTTCGATGAAGCCGCGCAGATTCGCTATCACCGTGATTACCAGGCCTGCGAAGGTCACCGGCACATACACGGCGCCAATCTGGGTGTCAGCGCGCAAGCCTACATCCGCGCCGGCGGGTTCGAACCGTTGCCCTGTGATGAGGACGTGCAACTGGTCCGGCAACTGGAGCGTTGCGGGGCCAGCATCGCCTGGAGCCACCGCCCGCAGGTCGTCACCAGTGCCCGCCTGGACAGTCGGGCACGCGGTGGCTTTGGCGACTATCTGCGACAGCTGGCACAGACTGAATAAAAAAAAACGGATCAGATGGATCTGTAACGCGACGAACCGTGCGTCTTGAGCAATACTCTGCATCGCGGCAATCCAGGGTTCGGAGCGCTGCAGGGTTATCAACCAGCCTTCACGGGTCAAACACGCGCCGTCGTGCGTGACTGAAGGCCAGACACAACAAGGACGTCTTGCCCCATGAAACCGTTATCTCTCAACGAAAGCGGCCTGCCGGCGCAAATCTGGAACAGCGCCGCGCAACTCGACAATATTCCGGTCATCAACACCCATAGTCTCGTGCCGCCCGGTGCTCGTGCCGTGGTTATCGCTCCGCACCCCGGCGATGAAGTGGTGACCTGCGGCGGCCTGCTGCAACTGCTGTCCGCCCTTGGGCATCCCCTGCAATTGCTTTCCGTCACCGACGGCAGCGCCAGCCATCCCGGCTCGCGCCAATGGTCGGAAAAACGCCTGAGCGTGTTCCGCCCTCAGGAAAGCGTCGAAGCCTTGCGCCGCCTGGGGCTACCGATGCACAGCCTGAAATGGGTGCGCGGTGGCTTCACCGACAATGCTCTGCTCGACCAGGAAGCCCAACTGATCGAGTTCATCTCACGCTATCTACGCCCCGGCGACGTGGTGTTCAGCACGTGGTGCGAAGACGGCTCGGCGGATCATGAAGTGGTTGGCCGGGCCAGCGCCAAAGCCGCCCGCCAGGCTGGCGCCACCTATCACGATGTGCCGGTCTGGGCCTGGCACTGGCCTGAGCGCGATCAGACGCAGATCCCGTGGCACCGTGCGCGCAAGCTGCGCCTCGATACCTGGACCGTCGCGCGCAAGAGCCACGCCACCCACGCTTACGCCAGCCAACTGAACGGAGAACCGGCCATCGGTATTGCACCGCTGTTGCCCAAGGCCATTCTGGAGCGCATGCGCCTGCCTTATGAAATTGTCTTCGTTGACTGAAGAGCGGGCGCGGACAGTCACTCAATGTGAACTGCCCGCGCCCGGATCAGTCGCATGAAAAGGCAGTCATGATTCAGAGGAGCGACCGTGTCCAGCGACCCCAAGCGTCACGACATCGACGCACAGCCCTTGAAGCCGTCGACCATCCATCGCCTGCGGGTGTTGACGGTCAATACGCACAAGGGGTTTACCGCACTCAACCGCCGTTTCATTCTTCCGGAGCTGCGTGAGGCAGTGCGCAGCACCAGCGCCGATCTGGTGTTTCTTCAGGAAGTGGTGGGCGAACACGAACGGCATTCGAACCGCTACAACGAGTGGCCGCAAACCTCGCAATATGAATTCCTCGCGGACAGCATGTGGAGCGATTTCGCCTACGGACGTAACGCCGTTTACCCCGACGGCCACCACGGAAACGCGCTGTTGTCGAAGTACCCGATCCGCGAGTACCGCAACCTCGATGTCTCGATCACCGGCCCGGAACGCCGCGGTCTGCTGCACTGCATACTGGATGTGCCGGGGCACGCAGAAGTTCATGCGATCTGTGTGCACTTGAGCCTGCTCGAAAGCCATCGTCAATTGCAGCTGCAACTGCTTTGCCAGTTGCTTGAATCCCTGCCGGAGGATGCGCCGGTCATCATTGCTGGCGACTTCAATGACTGGCAAATGCAGGGCAACCTCACCCTCTCCCGCCGCGACTACCTGCACGAAGCGTTCGAGCGCCATCACGGCCGGCCGGCCAAGACCTACCCGGCGCGCTTTCCGCTGTTGCGGCTGGACCGGGTTTATCTGCGCAATGCCAGCAGCCACGACCCGCAGATACTCGGCAACAAGCCCTGGACGCATTTGTCCGATCACTTGCCGCTGGCGGTCGAGGTGCATCTGTAGTTCGACCGTACCGTCAGTGTCTACGCCAGCACCGATAACATTAGCAATATTGACAGCCATGACCTGCGTGGCCTGGCGAAAAATCCGAGTGTTCGCATCCATTGGCAAGCCGATAGCAGGCTAAGCAAACGCTCTGTCTCGCGGTTCCAGGCGTGTTTCCTCCTGCAAACAACAACTTAGATATGTGCAGAAAAACAAACGCTTGCGACCTCTGATTTAGCCATACCGCTCATCGTCCAATTTCTTGACGCAGGGACATCGGTCTTCTTAGCTCTACCTTACTACCCCCGGAAACACTACTCGGGGCGGGCCTTCGGACACTCGTGAAAACGGGTGGCTGCGGGTTCGCCTCGCTCCATTCGGTCGCCCCTCATTCGGGGTAGGAGAGACGCCAAGGCGAGATACCACATGCGCTAGCAAGGTAGATCTTCATGAAAACCTCACTCACCCCACACGAGATCAAAATCACCTTCTGCACCGTTTCAAGTTCTATCTTGCTGTGCTCATCCATGGAGGCGCAGGCGGGTCCTGTGGCGGATGAGACCACGCCTTGGTATCGCCAGGACGTGCCGATCCTGACCCTGCCCGCGACCGTCATCACCCCCGACCCGCAACGGTTGAGCCCGCGCCCCGACCTGCGTGGCAACTACCTTATCACCGAAGACCTTACCCCTTCGGCCTGGGATCAACTCTACGGACAAGCCTCTCGCCAGGCACAAACCGATATCCTCAACCCCGGGTTCGCGACGCCCGGCAGCGGGGAACTCAAAGGGCCGCCGGTGTTGACGCTGCAAGGCAGCAGCGGGCAGACCCAGCGCATCGGCCTGATCGGCGGCATGAGTCAGATCCAGGGCAACGGCAATGGTCTGATCGTCAATCGCGCGCTCGCCGATCCGACCACCGACACCCTCAATCTGCAAGGCCAGAGCCTCGGCGCCTACTACAGCCTGACCGGGTCCGAAGGCTGGCACGTCGACCTGTCGGCCAGCGGTGGCCGGGTCAGTGGTTTCAGCCGCAATGAACAGGGTGCGCGCCTGGCCACCGAAGGCAGTGCGATGACATTCTCCGTGGAGGGCGGTTTCCCGATTGGCCTGGGCGAAAACTGGGTTGTCGAGCCTCAGGCGCAGTTGATCAATCAGCGGATCACCCTCGACACGCCTTACGCGGGTTCGGGCAACGCTTCATCGAGTGACATTTCGTCCTGGAGCGGCCGGGTCGGTGCCCGACTGAAAGGCAGTTACGATCTGAGCGGCCTGCCGGTAGAACCTTACGTGCGCACCAACCTGTGGCACACGGTGTACACCGGCAACACGGTGACGCTCGATCAGGTGGACAAGATCAGCAGCAGTCGCAAGTCATCGACGGTGGAATTGGGTCTGGGTCTGGTGGCGAAGGTCACGCCGTCGGTGAGCCTGTACGTCAGTGCCGACTACAGCAGTGACGTGGACGACAATGATCTGAACGGGTTGATCGGCAGCCTGGGCATCCGGATGCGCTGGTGAGGGCGCGTCATTCGCGTCGGGTAATACAGTGATCGTTCCCACGCTCTGCGTGGAAACGATCTCGCGTGAGGTCGATCAGTGACGCGTCAGCCCTCGGGCTTGAGAATCAACACCGCCAGCGGCGGCAGATTCAGTTCCAGTGACAACGCCTGACCATGGCTGGGCACGTCTTCGGTGAACGCCCCGCCACCATTGCCATAATTGGAGCCGGCATAGGTGTCGGCATCACTGTTGAGCAGCTCGGTCCAGCGCCCGGCAAACGGCACACCCACTCGATACGACTGACGCGGCACTGGCGTGAAATTGGCCACCACCAGCACCGGCGAGCCGTCCTTGCTCCAGCGCAGCCAGGCGTAGACGCTGTTGATCGCATCGTCACCGATCAGCCACTGAAAGCCTTGCGGCGCATCGTCCTGTTCGTGCAGCGCTGGCTCTTCGCGGTACAAGCGATTCAGATCACCAACCAGTTTCTGCACACCTTTGTGCTCGGAGTACTGGAGCAGATACCAGTCCAGTTGCTGATCGTGATTCCACTCGCGCCACTGGCCAAACTCGCAGCCCATGAACAGCAGCTTCTTGCCCGGATGGGTCCACATGAAGCTCAGATAAGCGCGCAAGTTGGCGAATTTCTGCCAGCGGTCGCCGGGCATTTTGTCGATCAGCGAGTGCTTGCCGTGCACCACTTCGTCGTGGGAAATCGGCAGGATGAAACGTTCGGACCAGGCGTAGACCAGACCGAAACTCAGCTCGTTGTGATGATGGGCGCGGTACACCGGATCCTGTTGAATGTAATGCAGCGAATCGTGCATCCAGCCCATGTTCCATTTGTAGGCAAAGCCGAGGCCGCCCTGCTGGGTACTTTGGCTGACGCCCGGCCACGCTGTGGATTCCTCGGCGATCACCAGCGCCCCCGGTGCTTCCAGCGCCACTACGTCGTTGAGGTGGCGCAGGAAGTCGATGGCTTCCAGGTTCTCGCGACCGCCATGACGATTGGGCACCCACTCGCCGGCCTTGCGTGAATAGTCGCGATAGAGCATCGACGCCACCGCATCGACCCGCAGTCCATCGACATGGAAATGCTTCAGCCAGTGCAACGCCGACGCCAGCATGTAGCCATGCACTTCGGTGCGCCCGAGGTTGTAGATCAGTGTGTCCCAATCCTGATGGAAGCCTTCCAGCGGGTTACCGTATTCGTACAGCGCGGTGCCGTCGAACTGCGCCAGACCGTGGGTATCGGTCGGAAAATGCGCCGGCACCCAGTCAAGAATCACACCGATTTCAGCCTGATGGCAGGCATTGATGAACGCCGCGAACTCATCCGGTGTGCCATAACGCGCACTCGGCGCGAATTGCGACAGCAACTGATAACCCCAGGAGCCACCGAACGGGTGCTCCATGATCGGCATCAGCTCGATGTGGGTGAAGCCCAGTTCCTTGACGTAGGGAATCAGCCGCTCGGCCAGCTCCGGCCAGGTGTACTGGCGGGCGACTTCACCGAGATCGTCGAGTTCACACTGCCAGGAACCGGCGTGCAGCTCATAGATCGACAGCGGCGCATTGTGTTGCTGGCGCTCGCTGCGCCCGCTCATCCAGTGCTGATCCTGCCAGTCGATCTGCAGCGGCGCGGCGACTTTGGACGCGGTGTCCGGTGGCAGGCTGGTAGCCAGCGCCATCGGGTCGGCCTTGAGCGGCAGGATGCCGTGGGCGCCGAGAATTTCGTATTTGTATAGATCGCCGGCCTGCAGGCGCGGAATGAACAACTCCCAGACCCCGGATGGATGCCGCAGACGCATCGGATGCCGTCGCCCGTCCCAGACGTTGAAGTCGCCGACCACCGACACCCGACGGGCATTCGGTGCCCACACGGCAAACCGCACGCCGTCGACGCCATCGACGGTTTTCAGCTGTGCGCCGAGGCAACTGCTGAGATCGCGATGATTGCCCTCGGCAAACAGATACAGATCCATCTCACCGAGCAACGGCCCGAAGCTGTAGGGATCTTCCGCGACCTGCTCGCCACCGGCCCAGCGGGTGCGCAACTGATACGGCCGCGAATGCTCGAAATGCCCGACGAACAGTCCCGGCGTCTCGGTCGCCTCCAACGGACCAAGTTCATCGCCGGTGTCCTTGTCCAGCACGGTGACACTCAATGCACCCGGCAGATACGCCCGGATGAATTGCCCGCCGGCACCATCGCCGTGGGGCCCGAGAATGGAAAACGGGTCCTGATGCTCTGCGCGCACCAGGGCATCGATGTCCTTCACCCTGGGCAGCAAGCGCTCTTTAACGTGACCCTGTTCCTTGTTCGAGAAACTCATGACTACTCTCCACCAAGATCGGAAAAGGGTTCAAGCCCCGTCAATAACCCATACAAACCGTGCAACGGCACGGGCAGCCAGGTGGGGCGATTTTCGGCTTCATAGGCCACCTCGTAGGCCGCTTTCTCCAGGCCGAACAACGCCAGTGCGGCGTCGGCACCTTCAGGATCTTGCCAGGCATGATCAAGACTAGCTGCCGCCTGGCGATATGCCTCGACAAATGCTTCGCGGGCCTCACGCAAGTAGCGTTCGGCGACCCGGCGACGCGCCGATTCGGCCTCGGGACTGTTGTCGACGTTGTGCACGTTGATGGTCATCGCAGCGGCGTAATCGAACGAACGCAGCACCCCGCTGACATCCTTGTACGGGCTGTGCCTGCCTCGCCGTTCGGCGAGTGGCCGCGCCGGTTCGCCTTCGAAGTCGATCAGATACGCATCGCCCTTGATCACCAGCACTTGACCCAGATGCAGATCGCCATGGACGCGAATGCGCAAGCCGCCGGCGGATTTCTTCGCCAGATCCTGCACATGGGCGAGGATGGTTTTTTTGTGATCGAGCAGACGCCCCACAAGCTTCTGATCCGCCGCATCGAGTTCGCCCTGATGCTGTTTGAGCAGTTTCAACGCATGCTCGACCTGAGCACCGACATCCTTGCCGGTCGCCAGTGCATCCTTGGCCGAACTGACCTGAGGCGCAAAGTCCCCGTTGTCGCTCGGCGCTGCCAGCACCTGATGCATCTCCCCCAGACGCTGGCCGAGCATGCCGGCGAAATCTTTCAGTTCGCCGAGGGCGTTGTAGTGTTGCGATTGTTCGGACACGGCGTCCGCCAGCTCATCGCGCAACGCCCGCTCAAGGTTGTTCTGCGTCCATTCCCAGGCGTCGCCCTGATTGCTCAAGTAGCCTTGGGCGATCATCAGCAGGTTGTCTTCGCCCTTCCCGTCGCGGCGAATCACCGAGCCGAGCAGCGGGGAGATATTGGCAAAACCGGCTTGCGTCAGGTAAGCGCTCATCTCCAGTTCCGGGTGTACGCCGGAAGCGACTTTGCGGATCAGCTTGAGCACCAGACTGTTGCCGATCACCACCGAACTGTTGGATTGCTCAGCGGACAGATAACGCACTTCGGACTCCGCGCCGAGGCCGAGCTTGTCCAGTTGTGGCGTGGATTCGAAACGGATCTCGCCGTCACTGGATTCCAGCACCGTGCCGCTCTGCATGCTTTGCAGCACAGCGCGAATAAACGCTTCAAGGCTGAAGGCATCGGTAATCAGTCCGACCTGACGAACCCGACGCACGCGCGCCAGAGCCAGTTGCTGTGGCAAGGCCGGCCCGACCTGATCTTCCGCAATGAAGCCGAACGGCAGTTGATAACGGCTGGTCTGCCCACCACTGCTGACTTCGATTTCGCTGAGCAACACCGGATGCTGCGCGTCGCCGAAGCGCACGCCGTAGGCCAGCCGGACTTGCTCGATAGCCGCATCCTTGCCGGCGAACCAGCGGCGGTTCTGCAACCAGTTCGGCAGGATGCCCTGCTCGAGCGTGGCGCGGGATGGCGCCTCGAGCAATTCCTCCATGCGCTTTTTCAGCACCAGCGTGGTGAAGTCCGGCAGGCTCTGCGCCGGCTCGACGTGCCAGCTCGGCATCTGGTTTTCCGCCGCCAGAACAAACCAATAGAAGCCGTACGGCGCCAGGGTCAGGAGGAAATTCAACTGACCGATGGGCGGGAACGCGTTACCGCCGAGCATCTCCACCGGCACCATGCCGACGTAAGCCGACAGGTCCAACTCTGCCGCCTGAGCACTGCGCGACACGTTGGCCACGCAGAGAATAATTTCGTGCCTGCCGTCGGCGTCGGTGAATTCGCGGGTGTACGCCAGAATCCGCCGGTTGCTCGGCGAGAGCATTTTCAGCGTGCCACGTCCGAACGCCTTGGACTGCTTGCGCACCGTGAGCATGCGTCGGGTCCAGTTCAACAGCGAATGCGGATCGCCGGCCTGGGTTTCGACGTTGACCGACTGATAGCCGTATTGCGGGTCCATGATCGGCGGCAGCACCAGACTGGCCGGATCGGCCCGGGAGAACCCGCCGTTGCGGTCAATCGACCATTGCATCGGCGTGCGCACGCCATCGCGGTCGCCAAGATAGATGTTGTCGCCCATGCCGATCTCATCGCCGTAATACAGGGTCGGCGTGCCGGGCATCGACAGCAGCAGACTGTTGAGCAGTTCGACGCGGCGGCGGTCGCGCTCCATCAACGGCGCGAGACGTCGGCGGATGCCGAGGTTGATCCGCGCCCGGCGGTCGGCGGCGTAGTAATTCCAGAGGTAGTCGCGTTCCTTGTCGGTGACCATCTCCAGCGTCAGCTCATCGTGGTTACGCAGGAAGATCGCCCATTGGCAATTGGCCGGGATCTCCGGGGTCTGACGGAGGATGTCGGTGATCGGGAAGCGATCCTCCTGGGCCAGCGCCATGTACATGCGCGGCATCAGCGGAAAGTGAAACGCCATGTGGCATTCGTCGCCGTTGACGCCCTCGGCGTCGGTGTCACCGAAGTACAACTGGGTGTCTTCCGGCCATTGGTTGGCTTCGGCCAGCAGCATGCGGTCCGGATAATTGGCGTCGATTTCGGCGCGGATCTGCTTGAGGACGTCGTGGGTTTCAGGGAGGTTTTCGTTGTTGGTGCCGTCGCGTTCGATCAGGTACGGAATCGCGTCCAGACGCAGGCCGTCGATGCCCATGTCCAGCCAGTAGCGCATCACCGACAGCACGGCTTTCATGACCTGCGGGTTGTCGAAATTCAGGTCCGGCTGGTGCGAATAGAATCGATGCCAGAAGTATTGGCCGGCCACCGGGTCCCAGGTCCAGTTGGACTTTTCGGTGTCGAGAAAAATGATCCGGGTGCCGTCGTATTTCTGGTCGTCATCCGACCACACATAGAAGTCGCGCGCCGCAGAACCGGGCTTGGCCTTGCGCGCCCGCTGAAACCACGGGTGTTGGTCCGAAGTGTGGTTGATGACCAGCTCGGTGATCACCCGCAGGCCACGTTTGTGCGCCTCGGCGATGAAACGCTTGGCGTCAGCCATCGTCCCGTAATCGCTGTGCACGCCGCGGTATTCGGCGATGTCGTAACCGTCATCGCGCCGTGGCGACGGGTAGAACGGCAGCAGCCAGATAGTGTTGACGCCAAGATCGGCGATGTAATCGAGTTTGGCGATCAGCCCGGGAAAATCGCCGATCCCGTCATTGTTGGAGTCGAAAAAGGATTTGACGTGAACTTGGTAAATAACCGCGTCTTTGTACCAGAGCGGGTCCTTGATGAAGGTGGCTGACTTGGGTTTCTTCGCCATGTGAAACTCCTGTTCAATGCATGAATGCGTCGGCCCGGATCAGGCTGCGGTGATGCGCCAGATCCCGAACGGCTGATAAGCCGGGTCGATCCGCATGAACTGGTACTTGCCGTGCCAGTCCCAGCGATGCCCGTTCATCAGGTCTTCGCCGTGAGTGGTGGCATCGTCCGGCAGGCCCATCTCCCACAGTGGCAATTCGAAATTGGCCTCCTGCGCGTAATGCGGATCGAGGCTGACGGCCACCAGAATGAAGTTGCTGCCATCGGCGCTGCGCTTGCCGAAGTACAGAATGTTGTCGTTCCAGGCGTTGTAGATCTTCAGGCCCAGGTGGCTGTGCAGCGCCGGGTTCTGCCGGCGGATGCGATTGAGCTGGGCGATCTCGGCAATGATGTTGTCGGGCGCATTGAAGTCGCGGACACGGATCTCGTACTTCTCGGAATCGAGGTACTCCTCCTTGCCCGGCACCGGTGCCGATTCGCACAGTTCGAACCCCGAGTACATACCCCACAGGCCCGAGCCCATGGTCGCCAGTGCCGCGCGGATCAGAAATCCCGGTCTTCCAGATTCATGCAGGAACGCCGGGTTGATGTCCGGAGTGTTGACGAAAAAATTCGGCCGGTAGCACTCGCGCCACGGCGATTCGTTGAGTTCGCTGAAATAACTCGCCAGTTCGGCCTTGGTGTTGCGCCAAGTGAAATAGGTGTAGCTCTGGGTGTAACCGACCTTGCCCAGGCGCGCCATCATCGCCGGAGTGGTGAAGGCTTCGGCGAGGAAGATCACTTCGGGATGCAGTGTGCGCACATCGGCGATCAGCCACTGCCAGAACGGCAGCGGTTTGGTGTGCGGGTTGTCGACGCGAAAGATCTTCACGCCCTCCTCGACCCAGCCCACAACGATGTCACGCAGTTCGACCCACAGGCTCGGGATCGCTTCCGGCGCATAGAAGTCGACGTTGACGATGTCCTGGTATTTCTTCGGCGGGTTTTCCGCGTATTTGATCGTGCCGTCCGGCCGCCAGTTAAACCAGCCCGGATGCTGCTTGAGCCACGGGTGATCCTGGGAACACTGGATGGCAAAATCGAGGGCGATTTCCAGACCATGCTCGGCGGCAGCTGCCACCAGTCGACGAAAATCCTCGCGGGTGCCGAGCTGCGAGTGAATCGCTTCGTGCCCGCCTTCTTCGCTGCCTATTGCATACGGGCTTCCCGGATCGTCCGGGCCGGCCGTCAGCGAGTTATTGCGACCCTTGCGGTGGCTGCGGCCAATCGGGTGGATCGGCGTGAAATACAACACGTCGAAGCCCATGTCCTGAATCATCGGCAGCCGCGAGTGCACATCGTTGAAGGTGCCGTGGCGGGCGGGATCGTCGGTGATCGAGCGGGGAAACAGCTCGTACCAACTGGCGAATTCAGCCAGTTCGCGCTCTACGTCCAGCGGGAATTCAGCGCTGATGCTCAGATAAGCGCGGTGATCGGCCTCGGCCATCAACTGCGCACTCTGCGGGTGCAGAAATAGCGCGACCTGCTCGGTTTCGAGCAGGCCGGACAATTCGTGGTGCAGCGCCGCCAGTTGTTCGCTGAGCGGGCCTTCGCTGCGTTCAGCCGCCTGGTGCACCATCGTGCGGCCTTCTTGCAATTCAAGGCTGACCGGTACGCGGGCGGTGTGTTTTTTCTCCAGTTCGTACTGAAAACTGGCGAACTGATCGATCCACGCTTCGATCAGGTACAGATAACGGCCCATGCGCTGGGGCCGAAACCGACCTTCCCAGCCGTTATTGCCCTGATCGGCCATGACTTCGCTTTGCCAGACTTCCTCGCCCTCTTCGCGCCAGCGAATGCGCACCGCCAGTTTGTCGTGACCGTCGGCGAAGATCTTGCTGGTGACCACGATCTCGCGCCCGACCACCGCCTTGACGGCAAACTGCCCGCCATCCAGCGATGGCTGAACGTTTTCAATGGCTATGCGTGGCAGCAGCAACGCCTGCGACAGCGGGATGTGCGGGTTGTAGCTCTGTTCGGAGGGTTTTTCAGCAGTCATTGAGCATCTCTCCTTAACGCCCCAAGGACGCTCGTTTGCCTGTTTGTCGATCACGACCGGGCCTGTGCCCGACGATGAACTCTCTCAGGTTCCGAGCGACCCTCGCCGGCAAAAGTTCACAGGGATTTGCCCCGCCACAAAATCGGATCGATTTCGCGCAGAAGTGGTCAACTCACTTAAGCACTTCTCACGCCATGTGCCACACGGAGGTTCAACTGATGACTATTCCGATCCCTGCTGAAACGCCCGATCCGAACATCGACAAACCGGTGCTGCCCGAAACCGAGCCGCAGCCGGTCCCTGAACAGGAGCCACCGGGCACTACACCGCCACCCAAGGAAGAGCCGCCGACGACCATGCCGCCGGTGATCGTCTGATCAGCGGGGCTCGTCGTGATCCTTCTCGAAAAGCCTCACGATCCGGGGCATCACGCTGAATACGCCCAGCGCCAGCAGCGTACTGAGCACCGCCGTCGCCTCGCGGCCCAAACCGGCCGCGACGCCGATGGCGGCGGTCATCCACAACCCGGCGGCAGTGGTCAGGCCTTTGACGTGACCTTCATCGCCTTCGTGATTCTTCAGAATGGTGCCGGCCCCGAGAAAGCCGATGCCGGCGATCACCCCTTGCATCACCCGGCTCATCGCGTCGGCCTGTGAGCCGGACAGTTGTGGCACCAAAACGAACAGCGCCGCGCCGATGGCCACCAGCATGTGCGTTCGCACCCCGGCAGCTTTGCCTTTGTGCTCACGCTCGAAACCGAGAATACCGCCCAATATCGCCGCTATCAGCAGACGCACGGTAATCCGCGTCAGCTGTGACGCATCACCGATGTCGGCGAATTCCTCTTGCAGTGTTTCCCAGACTTCATGCCACCAGGCGTTCATCGCTCAGTCCTTGTGAAAGGGTCATGGAAGGTGGACAGCGGCGACCATTAATCGGTTGCGTAGAACGATCACCCGGACCAACGCCCTAACCTTTCAACACCCCCTGGAAAAAAGGACAGCCCCATGACCGTGCGCATCGAAAACAAGACCTGTTTTTTCGCCAACGAAAACGGTGAGCAGATTCGCCTGTGCGGCGACCTGACCATAATCACCGACAGTGAAAAATCGATGTCAGCCGTGGAAATAGAAGGTCGGCGCATTTACATCACGGAGGCCGAAGCCGACGCTCTGACCGTCGCAGGTGCCAAAGACGGACGTAAACACCTGAAAGCCACCGACAGTGATTCGGTGATTTGACTGACCCCGGTCAAGATCCTGCGCAGACGTCTGGGATAGGCATCTGCGCCTAGCTCCGCCAACTGCTTCAAGTTGTCGCAGGGCCGGGCGCAAAACCCATCTGATACGCTTTTTATTGAAATACCTGAGTCTGTTATGCAAACAGATCGGCGCTCATAGTTCATTGGCCTGATGGAGGCTGATGAGCGAACGACCATGAGCGAACGAATCCCCGTCCGAACCGTAGAAGCATCTCCCCAGATAAAAAAAGTACCGGCGCGCCCAATGAAGGCGAAACACGCCACCAGCGACAACCAGATTTTCACCCGCAGCTTCACCGGCCTGTTCCGCACATTGCGCATGAGCGGCGCGGGGTTTCTGTTCCTGATGTTTTTCGGCACCGTGTGGCTGAACTGGGGCGGTCGTCAGGCAGTGCTCTGGGACCTTTCCGAAAGCAAATTCCACATCTTTGGCGCGACCTTCTGGCCCCAGGATTTCATCCTGCTGTCGGCGCTGCTGATCATTGCCGCGTTCGGCCTGTTCGCCATTACTGTGTTCGCGGGCCGGGTCTGGTGTGGCTACACCTGCCCGCAGAGTTCGTGGACCTGGATCTTCATGTGGTGCGAGAAGATCACCGAGGGCGAACGCAACCAGCGGATCAAGCTGCAAGCGGCGCCCTGGAACCTGAACAAACTGGCGCGGCGTGCGGCCAAGCACACCCTGTGGCTGGCGATCAGCGTACTGACCGGCCTGACCTTCGTCGGCTACTTCACCCCGATCCGCCCGCTGGCCGAAGAACTGCTGACCTTGCAGATCGGCGGGGTCAGCCTGTTCTGGGTGCTGTTCTTCACCGCCGCCACCTACATCAATGCCGGCTGGCTGCGCGAAGCGGTGTGCATGCACATGTGCCCGTACGCACGATTCCAGAGCGTGATGTTCGACAAGGACACGTTGGCGATTTCCTACGACGTGGCCCGGGGCGAAAACCGTGGCCCGCGCAAACGCGATGTGAAACCGGCCGAAGCCGGACTCGGCGATTGCATCGACTGCCAGCTGTGCGTGCAGGTCTGCCCGACCGGCATCGACATCCGCGACGGCCTGCAAATGGAATGCATCGGCTGCGCGGCGTGCATCGACGCTTGCGACTCGATCATGGACAAGATGAATTACGCCCGCGGCCTGATCCGCTACACCTCCGAGCGTGAATTGCAGGGTGGCAAGACGCATCTGCTGCGCCCGAGGCTGATCGGCTACGTCGCGGTGCTGGTGCTGATGATCGGCGCCCTCGCCCTGGCATTGGTCGAGCGGCCGATGGTGTCGCTGGACGTGACCAAAGACCGTGGCCTGTTCCGAGAGAACGGTCAGGGCCAGATCGAAAACATCTACACGCTCAAAGTCATCAACAAGACCCAGCAGCGCCAGGACTACAACTTGAGCCTGGTGGATGGCGATGGCTTCCAGCTGCAAGGCAAGACTGAGCTGAGTTTGGCACCGGGCGAGATCGTCGATGTGCCGGTGTCGGTGGCAATGACGACGGATCGCCCGGCCAGCAGCTCGCAGACCTTGAGCTTCAAGATTGCCGACAGTGATGAACCTGAGGTTTATAGCGTGGCGAAGAGCCGGTTTGTTGCGCCGATGAATCGGTGAGGCTTTAAGATGGCGGCGGTTTCAAGGGTTGTGGGGTGTCAGTGCGATTGGCCCTCACCCCAGCCCTCTCCCGGAGGGAGAGGGAGCCGACCGCGATGTCTGGCGTTATCCATCGACCTGAAACACCGAGTCGATTATGGATTCACTGCAGCACGATCAGGTCGGTGTAACTCTGAAGCATCCCCCCGATCAGTCCCCTCTCCCTCAGGGAGAGGGAGCCGACCGGGATGTCTGGCGTTATACATCGAACTGAAAAACCGAGTCGATTATGGATTCACTGCAGCACGATCAGGTCGGTGTAACTCTGAAGCATCCCCCGATCAGTCCCCTCTCCCTCCGGGAGAGGGAGCCGGCTGCGATGTCTGGCGTTATACATCGAACTGAAAAACCGAGTCGATTATGGATTCACAGTAGAACGTTCAGGTCGGCGTAACTCTGAAGCATCCCACGATCAGTCCCCTCTCCCTCCGGGAGAGGGAGCCGGCTGCGATGTCTCGCGCTACACATCGATCTGAAAAACCGAGTCGATTATTGATTCACAGCAGCACGATCAGGTCGATGTAACTCTGAAGCATCCCACGATCAGTCCCCTCTCCCTCCGGGAGAGGGCTAGGGTGAGGGGGCTTTTCCCTGACACTCTACACATTCAACCAGCACCAAGGCCCCCGATGAAACGCTACGAAAAATTCGCCGACGACATCGCTGAACTGATCCGCTCCGGCGTCCTTGGCCCCGGCCAGCGGGTGCCGTCGGTGCGCTACGCGAGCCAGACTTATGGCGTCAGCCCGTCCACGGTGTTCCAGGCCTATTACCTGCTGGAACGTCGCGGCCTGATCCGCGCCCGGCCTCGCTCCGGTTACTTCGTCAACACCCACGCCCCGAGCCCGTTCTCGGAGCCGGTGATCAGCAGCCAGGTCAACGAATCCACCAAGGTCGACGTCAGCGAACTGGTGTTCTCGGTGCTGGAATCGATCAAGGACCCGAGCACCGTTCCGTTCGGCTCGGCATTCCCCAGCCCCGAACTGTTCCCGTTGCAACGCCTGTCACGTTCGCTGGCCAGCGCTGCCCGGGAGATGGACCCGCGCATGGTGGTCACCGACATGTCGCCGGGCAACCCGCAACTGCGCCGGCAGATTGCCCTGCGCTACATGGTCGGCGGGCTGATGCTGCCGATGGAAGAACTGCTGATCACCAACGGCGCCCTCGAAGCGCTGAACCTGTGCCTGCAAGCGGTGACAGAACCGGGCGATCTGGTGGCCATCGAAGCCCCGGCGTTCTACGCCAGCCTGCAAGTGCTGGAGCGGCTGAAACTCAAAGCCGTGGAGATCCCCGTGCACCCGCGCGACGGCATCGACCTCGGCGTGCTCGCCCAGACCCTGGAACGGCACCCGATCAAGGCCTGCTGGTGCATGACCAGTTTCCAGAACCCCATGGGCGCGACCATGCCCGAGGCCAAGAAACAGGAACTGGTGGAACTGCTGAAACGCCATCAAGTGCCGCTGATCGAAGACGACGTCTACGCCGAGCTCTATTACGGCCAACAGGCGCCGAAACCGGCCAAGGCCTTCGACACTGAAGGGCTGGTGATGCATTGCGGCTCGTTCGCCAAGAGCCTGGCCCCCGGCTACCGCATCGGCTGGGTCGCCGCCGGGCGCTACGCGCAGAAAATCGAACGCCTGAAACTGATGACCTCGCTGTGCGCCTCGATGCCGGCCCAGGCGGCCATCGCCGACTACCTGCAACACGGCGGCTACGACCGCCACCTACGCAAATTGCGCTACGCCCTCGAAGAACAGCAAAGCGCCATGCTCGCCGCCATCGCACGCTACTTCCCGGCCCAGACGCGCGTGAGCCAACCGGCTGGTGGGTATTTCCTGTGGCTGGAACTGCCACCGCAGATGGATTCTTTGAAGTTGTTTCAAATGGCATTGGCGCAAGGCATCAGCATTGCGCCGGGGCCGATTTTCTCGCCGACGCAAAGATTCAGGAATTGCATCCGGTTGAATTACGGCAGCCCGTGGACCGAGAGTTCGGAGAAGGCGATGGAGACGTTGGGGCGGATTGTGCGTTCGTTTTGACGTTGAAGCCCCCTGTTTTGGCCTGGTCGCAATTCGGCGAGATGGCTATCATGGAGCCATCACTGATGAGTTATCCATAGCGCCTAGCCGCATTTACGATCGCTAGTCGATTGCAGGGAGCTTCACCTACAACATGTCAGATAATATTTTTCTTAAAGGCCTACAAATTTCCGCCTTCAAAGGGATAGGCAAAGAACTACAAACCATCGCGCCATTCAAGCAATTTAATTTCTTCATAGGCGCGAACAACTCTGGCAAATCAACAGTCATTGAATTTATTGCAAATTACATAAGCAAGGCAAACAACCTAACCACGTCGCGATATAGCGGGATCAAGCTAGATGGTAATTCAAAGCAGTTAAATATCGACTGCAACACCAAGAGCTTTTCTGCAAACATCGGTGTTTCCGCCGAACAATTCTCAAAATCCTGCAGAGAGCAATCAGATATTTTTGGCGACTACAGCGTACTTCCTTTAGTCAACCAAATAGTTAAAGAACTCACACAAGAGCAAGACCTTATCTGGATAGAAACCGTAATACGGCCCGGACAGGACTCAATACAGTTAAAAAAAACAATTAAATATGAAAGCGTAAGCGATATAGCAAATATAGAAAAACAGATCAAAACCTTGCAAGAAATGGTTAAAGCAGGGCATTCACAAAGAAACGAGCAAAATCTTCAGTTTTGCATAGAAGGGATGCTTAGAAAAGTAGAGGTACGGATTCCGAAAGCTGATTTAATTCCAGCCATTCGCCAGGTTTCAAGCCAAGGTGAAGAGTTCGATGACTACTCAGGAAAAGGTTTGATTGAGGAACTTGCCGAACTGCAAAACCCGCGTACACATGGTAGAGATCGTCACAAAAAATTTAAAAAGATAAACCGGTTCCTGAAAACAGTTCTCGACAAACCGGATGCCGCCATTGAAATCCCTTATGACAGGAGTGAAATTCTTGTCCACATCGATGAAAGAGCATTTCCACTGGCCGCTCTTGGCACCGGCATTCATGAAGTCGTCCTGCTGGCTTCATTCTGTACGCTGCTTGAACGTCAAATAGTTTGTATAGAGGAGCCTGAAATACATCTACACCCTGCATTGCAACGTCGACTGATCAACTATCTACAGACCGAAACAAATAACCAGTACTTCATAGCCACTCACTCCGCCTCAGTGATTGACTCACAAAACCTCGACACTGAAAACACTTCAATATTCCATGTAAAAAACGAATGTGGCACAACATCCATCCGCAATGCCAACTGCGAAAGCACCCGACTGGAAAGCATAAAGGAGCTGGGCTACAAAGCATCTGACTTACTTCAGGCAAATTGCATTATCTGGGTAGAAGGCCCTTCCGATCGTATTTATTTAAAACATTGGATCAAGTCAAAAAACAAAGATCTTCTGGAAGGCATTCACTACGCCATCATGTTTTACGGCGGCCGCCTGCTAAGTCACTTGAGCACAGACCCCAACGATCAACCCGATGACGACATCCAGACCCTGATAGCAGTACAAAAACTTAATCAGAACCTCGCCTTTATTATTGATAGCGACAAGAAAAAACTCGCCGACACGATCAACGCCACAAAACAGCGAATTCTGGATACCCTTATCGAAAGAAACGGTTTTTGCTGGGTCACTGAAGGCAGAGAGATTGAAAACTACATAGAGCCCTCACTTATTGAGCAAGCGCTGAGAGTCGTCTGCAAAAATAATTTCGGCAAAAAAAGTTCCGCGGGTGCGTATAAGAACTCGCTGCATTTTTACGACAAAGAAGGAGTAATTTACAAAAAAGCCGACAAAGTTAAAATTGCGCATGCCATCACGGAACATCCCGCAAACTTCACAATGCTCGACTTGGACCCAAGGGTTGACGCACTGATTGAGTTCATCAAAAATTCAAATAAATAAACTCAAATTGAAAGGAAACCATGAGAACCGCCTCAATCGGTTCTCATAGCATTTGACGATTTATCGCCCGCCCCCCAAATCAACAAACGTCCCGGTGGCATACGAAGCCTTGTCCGACAACAACCACACAATCGCCTCCGCCACTTCATCCGGACGGCCGCCACGAGCCATCGGAATCGCCGACTCAAGCTTGCTGACCCGATCCGGATCGCCGCTCAACGCATGGAAATCGGTGTAGATGTAACCCGGGCGCACCGCGTTGACCCTAATCCCCTCGCCCGCCACTTCCTTGGACAGACCGATGGTGAATGTGTCGAGCGCGCCTTTGGACGCCGCGTAGTCGACGTACTCGTTCGGCGAACCCAGGCGTGCGGCAACCGAGGAAACGTTGACGATGCTGCCGCCCTGCCCGCCGTGTTTGGGCGACATGCGCAGGATCGCGTGCTTGGCACAGAGGATCGGCGCCAGGACGTTGGTTTTCATGATTTTGAGAATGCGGAATTCGGACATTTCGTCGACCCGCGATTTGTGCCCGACGGTGCCGGCGTTGTTCACCAGTGCGGTGACCCTTCCCAGCTCCGTGTCGACCCGATGAAACAGGCCGATCACTTCGTCTTCGATGCTGACGTCGGCGCGCACTGCAATGGCGGTGGCACCGCGCTCACGCACCTGATCGAGTACGTGGTGGGCTGCCTGCTCGTCCGACTGGTAATTGATGCAGATCCGATAGCCTTGCTCGGCAGCCAACAGCGCCGTAGCGGCCCCGATTCCGCGACCACCGCCAGTGATCACAATGACTTTATCCATGCTGGCTTTCCCCCCGATGCACACGTAACAGTCGGGAGGAAGAATAACCGTCATTGCAGGGTTTTGCATGGCCTGTGTCAGGCGTTCAGCTCACCGCCGTCGTTTGCTTGCCGCGCACGATGTCCTGCATGAAGCGGTCCGCCGGCATCGGGTGGCCGAGCAGATAGCCTTGCAGCGAATCACAGCCCAATTGCGTCAGGAAGTCCTGCTGCACGCCGGTCTCCACACCTTCGGCCACAATGCGCAGGCCCAGTGCCTGACCCAGCGCGACAATCGCCGAGACGATGGCGGCATCGTCGCTGTCATGCTCCAGGTCGCGGACGAAACCACGGTCGATCTTCAACTCGTTGGCAGGCAGGCGCTTGAGGTACATCAGGCTCGAATAGCCGGTGCCAAAGTCATCGATGGAGAGGTCGACGCCCATATCGGACAGTTCCTGCAACACCGTCATGCTCGCGTCAGCATCGCTCATGGCGGTGGTTTCGGTGATTTCCAGGGTCAGGCTGTTGGCCGGCAAGTGGTGAGTGGCCAAGGCCTTGGCGACACTTTGCACCAGCCCGGTGTGGCAGAACTGCAACGCCGAGAGATTCACCGCGATGCGCCAGTCGGTGTACCCCAGCACGTACCACTCGCGCATCTGCCGGCAGGCTTCGTTCAGTACCCATTCGCCGATCGGAATGATCAAACCGGTCTTCTCGGCCAGGTCGATGAACTTGTCCGGCATCAGCATGCCGTGGAGCGGATGCTGCCAGCGCAGCAACGCTTCGGCGCCGACCGGGCGACCATCGGCGGCGTGAAACTTGGGTTGGTAATGCAAGCTGAACTGACTGTGCTCCAGCGCTGCGCGCAGGTCCTGCAACAGTTGCAGTTGCTTGCGGGCGTTGCTGTTCATTGAAGCGTCGAAGAAGCTGTAGCCGTTTTTACCGCCGCCCTTGGCGTGGTACATCGCGGCATCGGCGTTCATAAGCAGCTCCTGGGCGTTCTGGCCGTTGCCCGGGTATAGGGCGATGCCGACGCTGGCGGAAATCTGCAAGTCATGCTCGGCCACGCGGAACGACTGCGCGATCAAACCGACCTGGCGTGCGGCCAGGCCTAGCGCATCGTTGGGCTCGGTCAGGCGCACCAACAGCACAAACTCATCGCCGCCGATCCGCGCCAGCGTGTCGAGGCTGCGCAAATCTTCGCGCAAACGCACCGCCACTTCGCGCAGCAACTGGTCGCCCATGTGGTGACCGAACGCATCGTTGACCGGTTTGAAACCATCCAGATCGATGAACATCAGCGCAAAACAGCCGCCCTGCTCGTTGACTTTTTTCATCGCCTGATTGATCCGGTCGTCCAGCAACATGCGGTTCGGCAGGCCGGTCAGGGTGTCGTGCAGGGCCAGTTGGGTGAGTTCGCGGTTGGCCACGGTCAGCGAATGGGCCAGATCGGCGGTGCGCGCTTCGAGGCGGGCATCGAGAATCGAGGTCAGCAGCGCGATGCTCAGCACCGCGAGCGTGGTGATCAGCACCAGATTATCCAGGCCATTGCCGTTCAGACCGCTGAGCGCTGCGCCGCAAAAACTGCCTTCGGGAAACCGCGCCGCCGCCATGCCGGTGTAGTGCATGCCGACAATCGCGATGCCCATCACAATGGCTGCGCCGGCACGAAACAGGCGTACGTAAGGTGAATGCTGACGCAGGCGAAAGGCAATCCACAACGCCGCGGCCGAAGCGCCAACGGCGATCAACAGCGAAGCACCAAACAAGGCAGGGTCGTAATCAATGCCCGGCTGCATGCGCATCGCGGCCATGCCGGTGTAGTGCATGGCGCTAATGCCGGCACCCATGATCAAGGCGCCAAAGGCCAGTTGCCAGGCAGGAAGTTTCGGCTGGCTCACCAGCCACAGCGCAAAACCGCAGGACAGCACGGCGATCAATAACGACAATGCCGTGATTGGTACGTCGTACCCCAGGCTGATTGGCAGTTTGAAGGCCAGCATGCCAATGAAGTGCATCGACCAGACGCCGATGCCCATGGCGAACGCGCCGCCGGCTGTCCACAAATGCACGGCGCGACCCTTGGCAGTGGCGATGCGCCCTGTAAGGTCGAGCGCGGTATAGGACGCGAGGATCGCCACACACAGCGAAATGAAAACCAGCGTGAAGGAATAACTACCGATGAGCATGAGAATTCTCGTGACCACCCCACCGTACTGCTTCCGTTCTCGGCGGGGCCAAATGCGCCGATTGTACTGATTGCACAGAAGAACGCACTGACAAAGTAATCAAATGGCCATCAAGCCGATGAAACGCTTGTTTGATCGTTCGACAAGGCTCTAGCCCGGCAGTCGCAGTACTGATCGATCCCACGCGTTGCGTGGGAATTCAGGGTTACGGATTCTGACTGGTTTCCAGCTGCCCGTCCCAACCACCGCCCAGCGCCGCGATCAATTGCACGCTGGCAATCAGTCGACTTTGCAGGATGTTGAGCACGGTACGCTCGTTGCTCAACGCCGTGGCTTGCACCACCACCACGTCGATGTAGGCAATCAACCCGGCCTTGTACTGGTTCTGGGTCAGTCGCAAGGAATCTCGCGCGGCGTCGAGTGCTTCCTGGCGCACCGCTGCTTCGTCCTCGTACACCTTCAACTGCACCAGATAGTTTTCTACTTCGCGGAAACCATCGAGCACGGTCTGCCGGTATTTGGCCACGGTCTCGTCGTACTTCGCTTCGGTGCGGTCGACTTCTGCCGAGCGTCGGCCGCCGTCGAACAATGGCAGGCTCATTTTCGGCCCCACCGACCAGAATCGATTCGGCAGGCTGATCAGGTCTCGCGAGGTACTGCTGCTGTAGCCGCCGCTGAGGCTCAGGCTGAAGTCGGGGTAATACGCGGCTTTGGCTACGCCGATGTTGGCGTTGGCGGCGATCACCGAGCGCTCCGCCGAAGCGATGTCCGGGCGGCGCTCGAGCAGTTGCGACGGCAGGCTCAGCGGAATCTGCGGCAACTTCGGGATGTCCTGGGTTTCGGCAAGCTTGAATTGCGCAGGTGGCTGGCCGGTCAGTACCGCAATGGCGTTTTCGAATTGCGCCCGTTGCCAGATCAGGTCCACCAGATCGCCCTGGGTGGATTTGAGTTGCGTCTGCGCCTGCGCCACCGCATCACGCCCGGAGATCCCGGCGTTGTATTGGTTCATGGTCATTTTCAGCGAGCGCTCGTAAGCCGCCACTGTCGACTCAAGCAAGCGCTTCTGTTGATCGATCACGCGCAATTGCAGGTAGTTCTGCACCAATTCCGACTGCTGACTCAGGCGCATCGCTGCCAGATCGGCGAAGCTCGCCTGGGCGCTGGCTTCATTGGCTTCCAGCCCACGACGTAGCTTGCCCCAGACATCGGCCTCCCAACTGACGCCCAGTTGGGCGTTGTAGGTATCACGGATACCGCTGGAAGAACTGCTCAGGCTCGAACTGCTGCTGCCGGTGCCCTGGCTGGAGCGGGTCTTACCCGCGCTCAGGTCGATGCTCGGGTAAAACGCACCGCGTGCATCGCGCACCAGGGCTTGGGCCTGACGGTATTGCGCCTCGGACTGGGCGACGGTCTGGTTGGCGCTGTTGAGCTTCTCGATCAACTCGTTGAGCTGACGGTCGCCGTACAGTTCCCACCAGGCGCCACGGGCCAGAGAGTCGGCAGGACTGGCCTGACGCCAGCCTTCGGCCTCTTTGTACTGGGCGATTTCGGCGGTTTGCGGGCGCTGGTAGTCCGGGCCGACGGCGCACGCACTGAGCATCGCCACGCACAGTGACAGGCTCAGCAAACGCGAGCCGCGAACACTGGCCAGTTGGATAAGCGAACGGTCATTCATAGCGGAGTTTCCAGAGCGGCATCAGTACGTACGCCACGCCACTTGTTGAAGCGGTGGCGAGCCTTGTCGAGATAGAGGTAAACCACAGGCGTGGTGTAAAGGGTCAGCACCTGGCTGAAAATCAGCCCGCCGATGATCGTCAGGCCCAGCGGCTGGCGCATTTCCGCGCCTTCGGCCCGGCTGAGCAGCAACGGCAAGGCACCGAGGATCGCCGCCAGCGTGGTCATCAGGATCGGCCGCAAACGTTGCAAACAGGCACTGCGGATCGACTCCAGCGGTGCCATGCCTTGATGACGTTCCAATTGCAGCGCCAGATCGATCATCAGGATCGCGTTCTTCTTCACCACACCGATCAACAGGAACAGCCCGAGCAACGAGATCAGACTGAATTCGCCGCCCAGCGCATAGATCGACAGCAGCGCACCAACCCCGGCCGATGGCAGTGTCGACAGAATCGTCAACGGATGAATGTAGCTTTCATACAGCACACCCAACACCAGATACACCGCCAGCAGCGCGCCGAGGATCATGAACGGCTGACTCTTCTGGGTAGCCGCGAAGGCGTCGGCGGTGCCGGCCATTTTCGCGATCACGTCTTCCGGCAAGCCGACCTTGGCAATCGCCCGCTCGATGGCGGCACTGCCCTGCTCCACCGTCACGCCTTCGGCCATGTCGAACGAAATACTTTCGGAGGCGAACTGGCCTTCGTGGCTGACCCGGTCGTCTTCCAGGCTGTTTTCGTAGTGCGCAATGGTCGACAGTGGAATCCGCGCGCCATCGGCAGTGATCACCTGCACCTGATTGAGCGTGACCGGATCCTGGGCGTATTTCGGATTGACCTCCATCACCACCTGATACTGGTTGAGGCTGTCGTAAATCGTGGAAATCTGCCGCTGGCTGTAGGCGTTGTTCAGCACGGCGGTGACCATGTTCATGTCCACGCCCAGGCGTTTGGCCTGATCGCGGTCGACGATCAACGTCACCTGCTGCGCACCGCGTCCTTCACGGGCGTCGATGGCGGTCAGCTCCGGCAAGGCGCGCAATGCGGTGACCACTTTCGGGTACCACTCGCGCAAGGCGCCCAAATCACCGCTCTGCAGAATGTAGGTGTACTGCGACGTGGTCTGCTCACGGCCACCACCGAATTGCAGGTCCTGGTCGGCCATCAGCATCAATTGCGCGCCGGGCACCTTGGGCATTTCCTTGCGCAGGCGCTCGATGACTTTCTGCGCCGACAGGTTGCGTTCCTTGATCGGTTTCAGACGCACCAGCATGAAGGCGTTGTTGGTGCCATTGTTGCCACCGATGAACCCGGCGACACTCTCGACCGCTTCGTCCTTGAGCACGGCGCGGCGGAAGGTCTCCATTTTCGGCTGCATCACGCTGAACGACAGACCGTCGTCACCGCGCACGAAACCGATCAACTGGCCGGTGTCCTGTTGCGGCAGGAACGTCTTCGGCACCACCACGTACAGCGCGACGTTCACACCGACCGTGATGATCAGGCTCAACAACGTCAGGCGCCGATGACGCAACACCCAGTCGAGGCTGGTGGCGTATTTGCCGACCATCCAGTCGTTGGTGCGACGGCTCCAGCGCTGCAGTCGGTTTTCCTGGCCCGGCGTGTGCGGCTTCAACCAGCGGGCGCAGAGCATCGGCGTCAGGGTCAGCGAAACCACCAGCGACACCACGATAGCCGCGGCCAGGGTGATGGAAAACTCGCGGAACAGGCTCTCGATGATCCCGCCCATGAACAGGATCGACAGGAACACCGCCACCAGCGACACGTTCATCGACAGCAAGGTGAACCCGACTTCCTTGGCCCCGAGATACGCAGCTTTCATCGGTTTGACGCCTTCGTCGATGTGCCGGGAAATGTTCTCCAGCACCACGATGGCGTCGTCCACCACCAGGCCCGTGGCGAGAATCAGCGCCATCAGCGACAAGTTGTTCAGCGAGAATCCGTAGAGGTACATCACCGCAAAAGTGCCGACCAGCGACACCGGCACCGCCAAAGTCGGAATCAGGGATGCGCGGAAGTTGCCAAGGAACAGGAACACCACCAGGATCACCAGCGCCACGGCGATCAGCAGGGTCATCTCTGCTTCGTGCAGGGTGGCCTTGATCACCGGCGAGCGATCCATCGCCAGGTTCAGTTTGACGCTGGCCGGCAACACGGCCTGCAACGCTGGCAACTGTGCCTTGATCTCGTTGACCGTCTCGATGATGTTGGCGCCGGCCTGCCGGTTGATCACCAGCAACACCGCCGCGTCATCATTGAAAAAGCCGCTGTTGTAGCGGTCTTCCACGCCGTCGGTGACTTTGGCCACGTCCTTCAGACGCAGGGCCGCACCGCCGTTGTAATGGATGATCAGCGATTCGTAGTCCTTGGCTTTCTCCAGTTGGTCATTGGCCTGAATCTGCCACAGACGCTGGTCGTCCTCGACCGAACCCTTGGGCCGGCGAACGTTGGCGCCAGCGATGGTCTTGCGCACATCGTCCAAAGCCACGCCGTACTGGTTCAGCGCCTGGGGTTCGAGTTCGATGCGCACCGCCGGCAGGGAGCTGCCGCCGATCTGCACTTCGCCGACGCCCTGCACCTGGGACAGGCTCTGGGACAGGATGGTCGAGGCCAAGTCATAGAGCTGGCCTTTTTCCAGCACATCCGAGGTCAGCGACAACACCATGATCGGCGCCTGCGACGGGTTGACCTTCTTGTAGGTCGGCATGCTGCGCATCCCGCTCGGCAGCAGGTTGCGCGAGGCATTGATCGCCGCTTGCACTTCTCGCGCCGCGCCGTTGATGTCGCGGTCGAGGTCGAATTGCAGAATGACCCGGGTCGAGCCCTGGCTGGAACGGCTGCTCATGGTGTTGACGCCGGCAATGGCGCCGAACGAGCGTTCCAGCGGCGTCGCCACAGTCGAGGCCATGACTTCCGGACTCGCGCCGGGCAGGCTCGCCTGCACCACGATCACCGGGAAGTCCATTTGCGGCAGTGGCGACACCGGCAGCAGGCCGAAGCTCACACCGCCCAGCAGCATGATCGCCAGGCTCAGGAGCATGGTCGCCACCGGGCGCTTGATGAAAGGACCGGACAGGTTCATGGCTGTTCTACCGGCTCCACGGCCGAAGGCGCGCGGCCCCAGCGCCGACCGAGGCGGTCGAAGTACAGGTAGATCACCGGCGTGGTGAACAGCGTCAGCACTTGGCTCACCAGCAAACCGCCGACCATCACCAGACCCAACGGCTGACGCAATTCAGCGCCGGAGCCGGTGGCCAGCATCAGCGGCACCGCGCCGAACAAGGCCGCGAGCGTGGTCATGAGAATCGGCCGGAAACGCAACAGCGCCGCCTGATAGATCGCCTGCTCCGGCGCCATGCCCTGGGTGCGTTCGGCGTCGAGGGCGAAGTCGATCATCATGATCGCGTTCTTCTTGACGATACCGATCAGCAGAATGATGCCGATGATCGCGATCATGCCCAGGTCATTGCCGCTGAGCAGCAACGCCAGCAAGGCGCCGACCGCCGCCGACGGCAGAGTCGAGAGAATGGTGATCGGGTGGATGTAGCTCTCGTAGAGCACGCCCAGCACGATGTACATGGTCACCACCGCCGCCAGAATCAGCAGCAAGGTACTCGACAACGAAGCCTGGAACGCTTCGGCCGCGCCCTGGAACTGGGTCTGCACGCCGACCGGCATGCCGATGTCCTTCTGCACCTGCTCGATGATGTCCACTGCATGGCCCAGCGCCACGCCGGGCGCGAGGTTGAAGGACATCATCACCGCCGGGAACTGGCCAATGTGGGTAATCGCCAGTTGCGCCTGACGCTCTTCGACATGGGCCAGGCTCGACAACCGTACCTGACCGCCATCGGTGGTCTTGACGTGAATCTGATCCAGCGCCTTCGGACCGATCGACTCCCCGGCCTGAGCTTGCAGCACCACGCGATACTGGCTGGCCTGGGTGTAGATGGTCGAGATCTGCCGCTGGCCAAAGGCGTCGTACAGCGCATCAGTGATGTTCGCCACCGACACACCAAGGCGCGAGGCCGCGTCGCGGTCGATCACCAGGAACACCTGCAAACCCTTGTCCTGCAAATCGCTGGCGACGTCGGTCAGTTCAGGGCGCTGGGCCAGTGCTTCCACCAGACGCCCGCTCCACAGGCTGAGCAATTCGGAGTCCGGCGATGACATGCTGAACTGATACTGGGTGCGGCTGACGCGATCTTCGATGGTCAGGTCCTGCACCGGCTGCATGAACAGACGGATGCCCACCAGTTTGTCCAGTTGCGGTTGCAGGCGGGTAATCACTTCAGAAGCCGTCAGGTCGCGCTGACCGTGGGGCTTGAGGTTGATCAGCAGGCGACCGCTGTTGAGCGTGGCGTTGTCACCGTCGACGCCGATGTAGGACGACAGGCTTTCCACCGCCGGATCTTCGAGAATCACCTTCGCCAGCGCCTGCTGACGCTCGCCCATCGCCGCAAAGGAAATCGACTGCGGCGCCTCGGAAATGCCCTGGATCACGCCAGTGTCCTGCACCGGGAAGAAGCCTTTGGGCACCACCATGTAAAGGAACACGGTCAATGCCAGCGTACCGATAGCCACCAGCAGGGTCAGCGGCTGGTGCTTGAGCACCCACTGCAACTTGCGCCCGTAAGCAGCGATCATCCAGTCGATGAACGCGCCACTGGTGCGGTAGAAACGGCCCTGTTCATGTTCTTCCGGCTCACGCTTGAGCAAACGCGCGCACATCATCGGCGTCAGGGTCAGCGAGACCACCAGGGAAATCAGGATCGCCACCGCCAGGGTAATGGCGAATTCGCGGAACAACCGCCCCACCACGTCGGCCATGAACAGCAGCGGAATCAGTACTGCAATCAGCGACAGGGTCAGGGAAATCAGGGTGAAACCGATCTGCTTCGCGCCCTTGAGTGCGGCCTGCATCGGACTATCGCCCTCTTCGATGAAACGGGCGATGTTTTCCAGCATCACGATCGCATCGTCGACCACGAAACCGGTGGCGATGGTCAGTGCCATCAGTGTCAGGTTGTTGACCGAGAACCCGGCCAGGTACATCACGCCGAACGTACCGATCAGCGACAGCGGCACGGCCACCGACGGAATGATGGTGGCACTGGCACGACGCAGGAACAGGAACGTCACCATCACCACCAGGGCAATGGCGATCAGCAATTCGTGCTGCACGTCGGTGACCGAAGCGCGGATGGTCTGGGTGCGGTCGGTCAGCACAGTGACTTCAAGGCCGGCCGGCAGGTTGTCGGTGATGCTCGGCAGCAGTGCCTTGATCCGGTCGACCACTTCAATCACGTTGGCGCCCGGCTGACGCTGGATGTTCAGCAACACCGCCTGATTCTGGTTGGCCCACGCGGCCAGGCGCTCGTTCTCGGCGCCGTCGACGATCTGCGCGACATCTTTGAGCCGCAGCGGCGCGCCGTTCTTGTAGGCCAGGATCAGGTTGGCGTAATCCTTGGGCGAGGTCAGCTGGTCGTTGGCATCGAGCATCGACACCCGGGTCGGGCCGTCGAAGTTGCCCTTGGGCTGGTTGACGTTGGACGCGCTGATCAGCGTGCGCACGTCCGACAGGTTCAAGCCGTTGGCGGCGAGCGCCTCCGGATTGACCTTGATCCGCACGGCCTGACGTTGACCGCCGGCGATGCTGACCATGCCGACGCCGCTGATCTGGGCGATCTTCTGCGCCATGCGCGTATCGACCAGATCGTTGAGCTTGGGCAGCAACATGGTTTTCGAAGTGATGGCCAGGGTCAGCACCGGGGTGTCCGCCGGGTTGACCTTGTTGTACACCGGCGGCGCCGGCAAATCGGTCGGCAACAGATTGGTCGCGGCGTTGATCGCGGCCTGCACCTGCTGTTCGGCGACGTCCATGTTGATGTCGAGGCTGAAACGCAGGGTCAGCACCGACGCACCGCCGGAACTGGTCGAAGCCATTTGCGTCAGGCCCGGCATCTGCCCGAACTGACGTTCAAGCGGCGCGGTGACGGCGCTGGTCATCACGTCCGGACTCGCGCCCGGGTACAACGTCATGACCCGGATGGTCGGGTAATCGACCTGGGGCAAGGCCGAAACCGGCAGCAGGCGATAGGCGATCAGGCCGGCCAGCACGATGGCCAGCATGCTCAGCGTGGTGGCGACCGGGCGGAGGATGAACAGACGCGAAATGTTCATGCGCCCTTCTTGGCCTTGTTGGTGGCAGTGGCGTCAGGCGCGGTGGCCGCCGACTTGCCTTGCAGGTGTTCGGTCGGGGTGGTCGGCACGTCCTGGGTGTCGTTGACCACTTCCACTTCACTGCCTTCCTTCAAGCGGTCGGTGCCTTCCAGCACCACACGGTCGCCGGCGGCCAGGCCTTCGGTGATCACAGTGTTGTTGCCGTCGCTGGCACCGATCTTCAACTGGCGGATGGTGACTTTCTTGTCGCCATCCAGCGCGTAGACGAAGGTGCCGTTGGTGCCGAACTGGATAGCAGCCGACGGGGCCAGCACGACGCCCTTGAGGGTGTCGGCCAGCAGGTGGACGTTGACGAACTGGTTGGGGAACAGCGACTGATCACGGTTTTCGTAGCGCGCCTTGAACTTCAGGGTGCCGGTGGTCACGTCGATCTGGTTGTCGAGGCTTTGCAGCACGCCACTGGCTTGCAGTTTGGTGTCGCCACGATCCCACGCTTCGGCCGGCAGCTTGGCGCCGCTGTGGTAGCGGGCAAGCACGGTTTCGAGGGTATTTTCCGGCAGCGTGAAGACCACGCTGATCGGTTGGGTCTGGGTGATCACGGCGAGGAACGTGGTGTCATTCGCCGCCACCAGGTTGCCGACATCGAGCTGACGCAGGCCGACGCGACCGGTAATCGGTGCGCGGATCTTGGTGAATTCGAGATTGAGCTTGGCGTCGTTGACCGCTGCCTGATTGGTCTTCACGGTGCCAAGATACTGGCCGACCAGCGCTTCGGCGGTGTCCAGGGTCTGCTTGGCGATGCTGTCTTCCTTGAACAGGCCCCGATAGCGCTCGACATCGACCTGGGCGTTTTTCAACTGCGCCTGGTTCTGCAGCAAGGTGCCTTCAGCCTGGAGCAAGGCGTTCTGGTACGAGCGCGGATCGATCTCCGCCAGCAAGTCGCCGGCCTTCACCATCTGCCCTTCTTCGAAATAGATCTTCACCAGTTCGCCGCCGACCCGGCTGCGCACGTTGATGGTGTTCAGCGCAGTCACGGTGCCCAGCGCCTTGTAATACAGCGGGAAATCACCGGTGACCGCCGGCGCCACGCGCACCGGGATCGAACCTGCCGCCCCGCCGAAGCCCGGACGCATCATCCCCGAACGACCGGCATGACCGTTCGCGGGTTTCTCGCCGCCCTCCTTGTGGGTCGATCCGGCGGGCCAGAATTTCCAGCACAGACCGGCAATGACCAGCAGGACAAGCAGGCTGAGCAGCCAACGACGAGAGTTTCGGGAAGACGATTGCATGGAATGATTAACCATTGGGCGCGTGGGCTTCTTTTACGGGAGGCTGAACGATAAGCACTGGTGGGGGTAAAGCAAAGCAGCTTTACCGGCAATTTACCTTCAACTTACGTTTCAAGGTGTGAGCCAAAACACTGATACACAAATGAAAACGGCCTGGACAGGGCCAGGCCGTTAACAATTGTAAACGCGCTGAAATCAGCGGGTTTACTTGAGCACACTTACTTCAATACAGCGAGTGCCGCATCGTAGTTCGGCTCTTCAGCGATTTCCTTGACCAGTTCGCTGTGCAGCACGTTGTCGTTTTCGTCCAGCACGACTACCGCACGGGCGGTCAAGCCTTTCAGCGGGCCGTCAGCGATGGCCACGCCGTAGTTCTCGATGAACTCGGCGCCGCGCAGGGTCGACAGGTTCTGTACGTTTTCCAGGCCTTCGGCGCCGCAGAAACGGGCCTGGGCGAATGGCAGGTCAGCCGAGATGCACAGCACCACGGTGTTGGCCAGTTCGTTTGCCTGGGCGTTGAACTTGCGCACGGAAGTGGCGCAGGTCGGGGTGTCGACGCTTGGGAAGATGTTCAACACTTTGCGCTTGCCGGCGAAGTCTTTCAGGGTGACGTCGGACAGATTGCCGGCTACCAGGGAAAAGGCTGGCGCCTTGGAACCGGCTTGTGGCAGTTGGCCGTTGACTTGAACCGGGTTGCCTTTGAGCGTGACTTGAGCCATGAACGGAGTCCTTCTTAACGTTGTTGGGAAAGCATGCAAGAGGCGGAAGTTAACCACGAAATTGTCCGACGACCTATGCCTGAACCGAAATTGTCATGTGCTGGCACACAACATTGGATACAACCTTGAGCGCTACCCGAGCAATTGCAGCATGTTGCGATGACGGGCCTCGAATATCCGCCGCATGTAACCGTTCACCAGCAACGCCTCGCTGAATGCCCCGCCAATCGCCGAATACGTCACGCGGTCGGTGTACAGCGTACCGCCCTCACCTGCCGCCACCCGATGTTCATGACGAAAGGCGCGCAGCGGCCCCTTGAGCATTTCATCGATGAAATGCGTGTCGCCGACTTCGCGGATCGTCACCGTCCAGTTCGACGGGATCAGATTGAACATCCAGTGCCGGAAACGGAATTGCCGCCCGGCCTCGATACGCAGGTTGTTCAGGTCGATATCCCCCAGCGGCGTGACGCGTTCGGGAAAGATCTTCGGGAAATTGACGCCTTCCAGGCAGAAGTCGAGTACCTCGCTCGGAGTGCGATCGGGGATCAGCGTGGTGAGTTCCAGGGTAGGCATGGCGGACACATTCCGTATGGAGGCGATGCTTGTTAAAACGCGAGTCTGCATCTTTTATTTAACGACCTGTCGATTCAACTCCCCGCCATTCGACAAAGCATTGAATCCCTCACTTTCCAGCGGAGAAACACCATGCGCTTCATGATCATTGTCAAAGCCAGCCAGGACTCCGAAGCCGGCGTGATGCCCAGCGAACAACTGCTCACCGACATGGGCAACTACAACGAGGAACTGGCGAAGGCCGGCATTCTGGTGTCCGCCGATGGCCTGCACCCCAGCAGCAAAGGCGCCCGGGTGCGTTTCAGCGGTGAAAAACGCAGCGTGATCGACGGCCCCTTCGCCGAAACCAAGGAGTTGATCGCCGGATACTGGATCTGGGACGTTAAGTCGAAGGAGGAAGCCATCGAGTGGGTCAAACGCTGCCCTAATCCGATGCCGGGCACCGAGGCCGAGATCGAGATTCGCCAGGTATTCAGCCCGGAAGATTTCGGCGCCGAGTTCACCCCGGAGCTGCGCGAACAAGAAGAACGGGTACGCGAGCAGGCGAAAAAACACTGACATTTCACGGGGATCACGCCAGTACACAAAACTGGCGTGATCCTGCGCACAAAACCAAAGAATTAATCCCTATGACTGGCTAACCCCCGATTAGCTGCTAGTTTCAACAGACATGTCCTACAGGCTTGATAAGAAAAGGATTACGCCTTAACGGCCACGAAGTGCCGAGTCGTCCACTGAGCCACCAGGGAATCGGGGAATCATGTCGAATACAACGGGAATTCACGCCTTTTCGTCGGCGCGCTCGCTGACGTCCGTCATCTGCGTCCGGCCTAAAACAGCCTTTAAGGTCGCCGCCTACAGCGTCATGGCGACGTTCGTAAGCTGTGGCGTCGGCGCCCAGGATTTTACCGCCAACCCCGATGAAGCCCGGGCCATCGCCAAGGAAGCCTATCTGTACGGTTTCCCGGTGGTAGAGATGTACAAGACCCTGTACACCCAGGCCATCGATACCAAAAGCCCGAACTATAAGGCGCCACTGAACCAGATCGGCAACACCGCGAAGGCCTTCACCGCGAAAGACACCGCATTCGTCACGCCAAACGCCGACACGCCTTACTCGTTCGTCTGGATGGACCTGCGTGCCGAGCCACTGATCCTCACCCTGCCGCCCATCGAAGAGCACCGTTACTACTCGGTGCAACTGATCGACGCCTATACCCAGAACTTCGCGTACCTCGGCACCCGCAGCACCGGTAACAACGGCGGGCATTTCATGATTGCCGGGCCGGACTGGCAGGGTCAGCAACCGCTGAACATCGACCGATTGCTGCGCAGTGAAAGCAACATTACCTACGCGCTGTACCGCACGCAGCTGTTCGACGACAAGGACCTGGCGAAGGTCAAACAGATCCAGAAAGGCTACAAGGTCGAGCCGCTGAGCCATTACGTGAAACAGAAAGCGCCGGCACCAGCGCCGAAAGTCACTTGGCCGAAACCGACGCCGACCATGAGCGAAACCCCGGACCTGTTCCGCTACTTGAATTTCATGCTGGCCTTCACCCCGCCGCAGGATGTCGAGAAAGACCTGCTCGCGCGCTTCGCCAAAATCGGTATCGGCGCCGGCCAGCCCTTCGATCTGAAGTCACTCAGCGCCGAGCAACGCAAGGCACTGGAAGACGGTATTGCCGACGCAAAAGCCGAGTTCGCCGCGTTCCAGAAAGACAAGGTCGATACCCATCAGGTCTCCAGCGGCGATCTGTTCGGCACTCGCGACCACCTCAAGGGCAATTACCTGTACCGCTACGCCGGGGCCAACATGGGGATCTTCGGCAACTCCGCCGAAGAGGCGAATTACATCGGTTATTTCGTCGACAAGGACGGGCAGCACGCCGACGCTTCGAAACACGACTATACCCTGCATTTCGACAAGGGCGCCCTGCCCCCCGCCGACGCGTTCTGGTCACTGACGATGTACGACGGCAAATCCAAATTGCTGGTGGCCAACCCGCTCAACCGCTACCTGATCAACTCGCGGATGCTGCCGGACCTGAAGCTCGATGCCGACGGTGGTCTGACTCTGTACGTGCAGCACAAGAATCCGGGGAAAGACAAACAGGCCAATTGGCTACCTGCACCGAACGGTCCGTTCTACGGGGTCTTGCGCCTATATCTGCCAAGACCGGAAGTCGCCAGCGGCGAATGGAAAATGCCGTTGCTCAACCCGGTCGACACAAAACAATAAGCGGAGTCAGTGATGGTCAAGCCTTACGTTGTGCGCCCGTTGCTGGCGCTGTGCATGATCGGCAGCCCGGCGCTGTACGCCGCCGAGGGCGGTGTCGGGCGACCGATTACCGGTCAGCAGGTGTTTTCCAATGCCGGGGTCGTCCCGCCGGAACCGGGCTTGGTGACGTCGCTTACCAGCATCTGGTACGACGGCGAGCTCAAGGGCAGTCGCGGCGCGCCGATTTCCGGTGCGGTCAGCGCCGGGATCAAGATGAAAGTCTCCTACACCATGGCCAACGTCACTCACGTCTGGGACACCGGCAAAGGCCCCTGGAACTATGCCTCGGCCATCGGCATACCGGTTCAATACACCGACATCAATGCTTCCATCACCGGGCCGCGTGGACGGACCCTCGGCACCAGCGATTCCGGCACCCAGTTTGCCGACGCATTGATCACGCCGATTGCCGCCGGTTACCATTTCGACGAGCTCAATCACATTTCGTTTTCGCTGCCGATCTACGTACCGACCGGTGCCTATAACGACAATCGCCTGGCCAACCCCGGCCAGAACAACTACACGTTCATGCCCACCGTGGCGTTCTCGCATCTGGACGGCAAGGGCGGCGAATTCACGCTGTCCGGCAACCTGCAGTTCTATACCGAGAACAAAGACACTGATTACCGCACGGGCGACATCTTTTCCCTCGAAGCCCTGTGGACCCACGGTTTTGGCAATGGCTGGAATGCCGGACTGGTCGCCGGCTACATCCAGCAGGTGAGCGACGACAAGGGTGACACTGCCGACACGCTCAACGGCTTTCGCGGTCGTTCGGTCGGTGCCGGCCCGACCGTTGGCTGGAGCGGCAAGTTCGCCGACGCTCAGGCCAGCGTCAGCGCTCGTTGGGTGCCGGAGTTCGACACCAAGAACCGTCCTGAAGGTAACGGCGTGTCCGTCAACCTGACCCTGGCGTTTTTCTAAGGAGGCGCCAGGGATGGCCATCGCTCGCCGCTTGACCTTATGCAGCGCACTGTTCAGCAGTCTGGCCTGTGCCGGCGGTGATTTACCGGGGCTAGGCAGTGCTCCCGCCCACCCGGTCCCCAAGGGCGACCCGGAAACCTGCCATCGCCTGCAACAGAACTTCGACATCGACCTGAAGGACGTCGTGAAGGCCGGTTGCGACCCGTCCACCGAACAGATCTCCAAACTGATGGATAACCCGGTGGGCAATCTGGTGCTGCTGGTCAACCAGTTCGACTACACCGCGCTCAAGGGCCCGAACAGCAACGGCACGCGGATGCTCGGCAAATACAGCTTCATGCCGACCTTCCCGATCTCCCTCGGCGAAGACTGGAACCTAATCAACCGCGTGCCGATCAGCTACGTCAGCGCACCGGTCAATCACAGGGCCGGTAACCTGATCGGCATGGGGCCGAATGAAATCCTCAGTGACCGCGACGATTTCGCCTCGGTGGTCGAGGATCCGTTTGACCGCACCAGCGGTTTCGGCGATCTGACCTACGTCGGCGTGTTCTCGCCCAAGCAACCGGTGCGCTTTGCCGGCGGCGGCAAGATGGTCTGGGGCTTCGGCCCGACGGCAATGTTCCCCACCGCTGAAAAGGACGTGCTCGGCACCGGCAAATACTCGCTGGGCCCAGCGTTCGTCGCCGCATATCTGGGCGAGGACTGGACGCTCGGCGTATTCCCGCAGCATTGGTGGTCGGTCGGCGGCGACAGCAACCGCAAGGATGTCAGCCTGACCAACGTGCAGTACTTCATTCAACGCGTGATTCCCGGCCCGGCCCAATGGCGGGTTGGCATGACACCCAACGTCACGGTCAACTGGAAGGCTGACGGCGGCAACAAGGTCACCTTCCCCGTCGGCATCGGCGCCGGGCGGATCTTCAATTTCGGCAAGCTGCCGGTGCGGATTTCCGGCGAGATCCAGTACTCGGCGATCCACCCCGAAGACCAGATCAGCAGTCGCTGGAATTTCCGGCTGTCGTTCGTTCCGGTCATCCCGACTTTCATGTTTTGAGCAAGGACTCGCGCCATGACTGCACTCACCGAACTCAACGCCCTACAGGCCAGCATCGCTGAAACGGTGCTCGGCCAGGATCAGGTGATCCGGCAGATCCTGCTCGGTCTACTGGCCAACGGGCACTTGCTGCTGGAAAGCCTGCCGGGGCTGGCCAAGACCCGCACGGTCAAGGCGCTCGCCAGGCATCTGGACGCAAAGATGAGCCGCATCCAGTTCACCCCGGACCTGCTGCCCTCGGACATCACCGGTGCCGAGGTGCTGCATCAGGTCGAAGGCAAGAACGAGATCCGCTTCCAGCCCGGCCCGCTGTTCGGCAATCTGATTCTGGCCGACGAAATCAACCGTGCGCCGGCCAAGGTGCAAGCGGCACTGCTTGAAGCCATGGAAGAACGGCAAATCACCGTGGCCGGCAACAGCCACGTGCTGCCGGAGCTGTTCATTGTCGTGGCGACGCAAAACCCGATTGAACAGGAAGGCACTTATCCGCTGCCGGAAGCGCAGATGGACCGGTTCCTGATGAAAGTCCTGCTCGATTACCCCAGCGCCGACAACGAGAGTCAGGTGCTGCGACTGCTGCGCGCCGAAGAGTTTGCCCAGGGCGCCAACACGGCGCCGACCAAGGGTTTCGAACTGGCGCAGGACGTGATCTTCGCCGCACGCAAGGAAGTCAGTGCGGTACACGTCTCCCCCGCCATCGACCGTTACCTGATCGACCTGATCAACGCCACCCGCCTTCCGGCCGATTACGACGAAGACCTCGGCCGCTGGATCGCCATCGGCGCCAGTCCCCGTGGCGGCATCGGGCTGGATCGTTGCGCCCGCGCCGATGCGTGGTTGCAGGGTCAGGATTTCGTTTCGCCGGACAACGTGCGCGCTGTGGTGCACCCGGTGCTGCGCCATCGCCTGCAACTGAGCTACGACGCAGTGGCCGATGGCGTCAGCGCCGATCAGGTGCTGGACCGGATTCTCGACAAGGTGGCGATTCCCGCCTGAGGCCTGATATGGAAAGCACCGACGGGCTGGTCTATGTCTCTCTCGCACAGTTGATGGCGCTGGAGTTCAAGGCCCGTGATCTGAGTTTTCTGGCCCGCCAGCCCCAGGGCAGCATCCTCGCCGGCAACCATGCCTCGCGCCTGCGTGGCCGAGGTTTGAACTTTGATGAACTGCGCCGCTATCAGCCCGGCGACGATTTACGTCACCTCGACTGGCGCGCCTCGCTGCGCACTGGCAAACCGGTGGTGCGCACCTTCACCGAGGAACGCGATCGCCCGGCGCTGATCGTGGTCGACCAGCGCATGTCGATGTTTTTCGGCTCGCAACGCAGCTTCAAATCCGCCGTCGCTGCGGAACTCGGAGCACTCGCGGCGTGGATGGTGTTCCATGCCGGGGATCGGGTCGGCGGGCTGGTGTTCAATGATCGGCGCATCGACTGCATCGCGCCGCTGCGCAGCCGTAAACGGGTCGAGGTCTTGCTCAGTCGCATCGCCGAGCAGAATCA
Organism: Pseudomonas sp. HS6; assembly: GCF_023375815.1. Taxonomy (NCBI): domain Bacteria; kingdom Pseudomonadati; phylum Pseudomonadota; class Gammaproteobacteria; order Pseudomonadales; family Pseudomonadaceae; genus Pseudomonas; species Pseudomonas sp. HS6. The sequence goes on from NZ_CP067412.1 coordinate 1,488,683, forward strand.
GGCGCTGAACGCCGGCAACCCCGACGCCGAAGACGAGGACCAACTGGACAAGGCCTTGCAACGTTGCCTGGCGCTGGCCGGGCATGACCATCTGATCTGCATCGTCAGCGACTTTGCCGGGGCCGGCGAGCGCACCTTGCAGTTGATGCGGCAACTTTCAGCGCACAACGATGTGATCGCGCTGCAAGTCTACGATCCGTTGGCGCTGAAGCTGCCGAACAACGGTCGACTGTTGGTGACCCAGGGCCAGTTGCAAGTGGAACTGGCGGTCGAGAAACGTAACGTGCATCAGCCGTTGGGGGATTTTCTCGGTGGCCGGCTCAAGGACGTCGCCACCCTGCTGCGCCGCAGTCAGGTGCCACTGATGATGTTCAGCACCGCCGAAGAAGCGCATCAGCAATTGCGCGCCGAGCTTGGCAAAAGCGCCGGACCCCGGCGGTGAACCCGAACATCCCGAGCATCGAACAACTCCAGGAGTTGGGCCTGCCCGCGCCGGTCAGCTACGCGCCGCAGACCTGGGGCTGGTGGGTGTTGCTGGCAGTCCTGCTGCTGACAGCACTGCTGATTGGGGTGCGGCGGTATTGGCAATGGCGGCGCGATCAGTATCGGCGTGAAGCATTGGTGCGACTGGCGCAGTTGCGCGATCGCAGTGATGACCTGAGTGCGTTGCGCGAATTGCCGGAGTTGCTCAAGCGCGTGGCAATCTCGATGCCGATCTGCAATCCGCCCCCTGTGGGAGCGAACTTGCTCGCGATGGCGTCGGGGCAGCCAATAAATGTGTTGGATGGTGTTCCCTCATCGCGAGCAAGTCGAATCGTCGCACCGTCGCTCCCACAGGGTCCGGCAGCGCTGGAGGGGCTGGACTGGCAAGCTTTCTTGCAGCAACACAGCAAAAAACCGTTGCCCGCCGATTTCAGCCAGCAACTGGCCCGACTCGCCTACGCTCCCGACGACGTCCTGCGCTCCCTGCCCGCTTCGCAGCGGCTGGCGCTGTTCGACACCTGCCAACACTGGGTGGAGCAGCATCATGTGGCAGCTTGATTATCCGTGGCTGTTACTCCTGCTGCCGCTGCCCTGGCTGGCCTACCGTTACCTGCCCGCGTATCAGGAAGCCCGCAGCGCCGTGCGCGTGCCGTTCTTCAACGCCATGAGCCGCGCCGTCGGTGAAACACCCGGCACCGCCGGCAGCCGCCGCAACCACTGGCAACTGCTGCTCAATTTCCTGGTGTGGGCCTTGTTGCTGTTGGCCGTCGCACGTCCGGTGTTCGTCGAAAAACCCATCGAGCGCCAGCAACCGGTGCGTGACTTGATGCTTGCGATCGACATTTCGCAGTCGATGGAAACCGAAGACTTCACCAACGCCAGCGGCCAGAAAATCAATCGCCTCGCCGCCGTCAAAGATGTCGTCCAGGGTTTCATCGACAAGCGCAAGGACGACCGCCTCGGGCTAATCGTGTTCGGCAGCGGCGCCTATCCGCAGGCGCCGTTGACCCTCGATCACGCCAGCCTGTCGCTGCTGCTGGCCGACACCGGGATCGGCATGGCCGGCCCGAACACCGCGATTGGCGATGCCATCGGTCTCAGTCTCAAGTTGCTGGACAAGGCCCATGAACAGGAAAAAGTCTTGATCCTGCTCACCGATGGCAACGACACCAGCAGCGCCATCACCCCGGACCATGCCGCCGAAATGGCCGCCGCCAAAGGCGTGGTGATTCACACCATCGGCATCGGCGATCCAGGCGCCTCCGGTGAAGCCAAGGTCAATCTGCCGGGGCTGGAGCAAATCGCCAAAACCACCGGCGGCCAGTTCTTCCGCGCCGAAGATCGCAACGCGCTGGATCAGGTCTACAGCACCCTCGACCGCCTCACGCCACATCAGGTGAAAACCCTCAGTCATCAGCCGCAGCGCGAGTTGTTCTACTGGCCGTTGGGTGCAGCCCTGTTGTTGCTGACCCTGTATCACCTCGGCGCCCTGCTCCGTCCACGGCTGGCGGTTTCACGTCAGCGGCAGGAGGCCTGAGATGGAGATCAATCTCGGAGACTTCCACTTCCTGCGTCCGCTGTGGTTGCTGCTCGCGCTGTTCGGCGCCCTGCTGCCATGGCTCTGGCGACGTGGCCGTGACTTGCAAAGAAGGCTGCGCGGCAACATCGCCGGGCATCTGCTGCCACACCTGCTGGTCACCCCGCAGGATCACCAGCGCCTGCGCCCGGTGCACTGGCTGTGTGCACTGCTGATGCTTGGCGCGGTGGCGGCGGCCGGGCCGACCTGGGAGCAGGATCGTCCAGACTTCCTGGAGAATCGCGCACCGCTGATTGTGGCTGTCGATCTGTCGCCGTCGATGGATGCCAACGACGTTCAGCCCACTCGTCTTGAGGCCGCCAAACACAAACTGCACGATCTGATTCAGCGCCGGGCCGGTGCCCGCACCGCGTTAATTGCCTATGCCGGCAGCGCGCATCTGGTGCTGCCGCCAACCGATGATCCGGCGTTGCTCGACACGTTCATTCAAGCCTTGGGCACCGGGTTGATCGACAAACCGGGCAAGAACGTCAGCGCGGTGATCGATCAGGCCAGGCACTTGCTCAACGCCGAGAAGGTCCCCGGCAGCCTGTTATTGCTCACCGACGGCGCCGAAACCACGCCGATCAAAAATCCAGATGAACAGTTGCAAGTACTGGTGCTCGCAGTGGGCAATCAGGACGGCGGCATCATTCAAGACACCAACGGCCAGCCGCGCATTGATGCCAACGGGCGTCCGACGCTGGGCAGTTTCGACCCGGCCGCGATCAAACAACTGGCTTCGGCGCTCGATGCGCCGCTCGGCAGCCTGACCCTGAATGACGACGATCTGGACTGGGTCGAACTGCACGCGCAGCAGCACTTCCAGAGCGCCAGCGCCGAACAGCGGGAATTGCACTGGAAAGACGCCGGTTACTGGCTTTGCTGGCCGCTGGTGTTGCTTGCGCTGTTCAACGTGCGCAAGGGCTGGAGCGTCAACTGGATGCCGGTGCTGACACTGGCCGTGGGCCTTGGCTGGCCAGCGGCACCGGCCCAGGCCAACGCCCTGACTGACGCCTTCTTCACCCGCGATCAGCAAGGACGCTGGGCCTTCGAGCATGAGCATTTCCCGCAGGCGGCGGCGCTGTTTGTCGATCCGTACTGGAAAGGTGTGGCGGCCTACCACGCTGCCGACTATGACTTGGCGCTGGCAACCTTCGCGCAGCTCGACACGCCGCAAGCGTATTTCTATCTGGGCAACATCTACGTGCGCCGCTTCAAGTTCGACGAAGCCATCGCGGCGTACACCCAGGCTCTGAAGCTGCAAGCGCAATTCCCCGAAGCCACGGCCAATCTGGCGTTGGCGATCGCCTTGCAGAAAGACACCGCGAGCGCCGAACAGAATGCACCGCAAACCAAACCGGACGAGGTCAAGTTCGACAAGGCACCGGGCAAGGGCCAGAGCAAAGCGGTCGAGACCGAACAAGCGGCGTCGGATGCGCTGTGGTTACAGAACCTCACAACCTCCCCGGCGAAATTCCTCAAGCAGAAATTCAGCTTGCAGGATCAGGAGCGGGCCCGGCCATGAATTTTCTAACGCTCGCTGCCGCCATCGCGGGCAAGCCCGCTCCCACAGGGTTTTGTGGTGCGAACACAAGTGAAGTGAACACAGTTGATCTCTGTGGGAGCGGGCTTGCCCGCGATGAGGTACGACCAGTCAATACAATAATCAATGCGTTGCTCCTGTTCAGTTTGATCAACTTGAATGCCTTTGCAGATGAACCCCAACTCAAGGTCCAGGCCCACCTGCAACCCGCCGAAGGCGCCATGGTCGGCGGCCTGCTGGAGCTGCAACTCGATGTTCTCACCGACACTTGGTTCACCAGTGCTCCCACCCTGCCCGACTTGAAGCTCGACGGCGCGTTGGTCATGCCACCGGACGGTCAGGCCCAGCACTTGAACCAGACTTTCGACGGCCAGAATTTCACGGGCCTGCGCTACAGCTATCTGATCACCCCGAACGTCGCCCGGAACTTCGACATTCCGGCATTGACCGTGCGCGCCAGCCCGGGCCAAGCCACCGCAGAAGTCAGCGCCCAGAGCCAGCCGCTACAGTTCAACGCCGCCCAGCCGCCCGGTTTCAAACCGGGTGAAACGCCGCTGGTGGCCACCGGGCTGCGCTTCAATCAAACCCTCGACCACTCGGCAACGCCGTTGAAAGTCGGCGACAGCGTCACCCGCCAACTGACCCTGCAAGCGGACGGTGCACTCGCCATGGCCCTTCCCGTTACGACGCTGGTGGAGGTCAACGGACTGAGTCGCTACGTGAAGACCCCGCAGATCAGCAATCTGGACGACGGTCGCGGCGATATCCTCGGCGGTCAGCGCATCGACAGCGTCAGCTATCGCATCGACACGGCCGGCGCCCACACCCTGCCGGCCATCGAGGTGAAATGGTGGGATTCGCACGCGCAGCAAAGTCGCACCGCGCAAGTGCCTGCGGTCACTTTCGAGGCTGCCGTCAACAGCGCCTACAAGCCCGTGTTCTCGATCACCGAAGACCTCAAGCAACTCGGCCAGAACAACCGCCTGCACCTTTCCACCCATTGGCTGGCGTGGCTGGCCTTGCTCGTCGCACTGGCCATTGGCGGGTATCTGGGCAGGCCAGCGCTCAGCCGTGCCCGCCAGCAGTGGCAAACCCGCAAGCAAGCGAGGGCGCTGGCCTGGCAGCAATCAGCCGAAAGCGCATGGCAGCAAATCACCCCGCAACTCAACGCCAAACCTGCGCAATTGAGCGCTGTTTATCTGTGGCTGCGTCGCAGTGGGCTGGGTTTGAAACTGGTCGACTCAGGGCCACGCCTACAAGGACTGTTGCGAGGCCTTTACGGCCGCGAGCCGGCCACCGAACAAACACTGGGTCAACTGCGCGAATCGTTGACTACGCTTCACAGTCAGGCCGAACAACAGCAGGCCCTTTCGGCCCAAGCCTTGCGCCCGCTCAACCCCGTCCACGAGAAGGATTTCCCATGACGAACCCGACACTGCACCGCCAACATTTGGGTCTGGCCCTGTTGTTCGGCCTCGCACTTCCGTTGCTGGCACAGGCCAGCGAACCGCTGCCGTCATGGAACGACGGGCCGGCGAAAAAGCACATCATCGAATTCGTCCAGGCGGTCACCGACCAGTCCGGCAAGGACTTCGTCAAACCTGCCGAACGCATCGCCGTGTTCGACAATGACGGCACGCTGTGGAGCGAGCAACCGGCGTATTTCGAGTTGCTGTTCGCCTTCGACGAGGTCAAGCGCACCGCACCGCAGCACCCGGAGTGGAAAACCACGCAACCGTTCAAGGCCGTGATCGAGAACGACCACAAGGCGCTGGCCGCCGCCGGCATGGACGGGATCCTGAAGATCTTCGCCGCCACCCACACCGGCATGACCACCGAAGCCTTCGATGACTACGCCAAAACCTGGCTGACCCAGGCCCGGCATCCGAAAACCGGCAAGCCGTACACCGAGATGATCTTCCAGCCGATGCTGGAAATGCTCGACTACCTGCGCAGCCAGGACTTCAAGACCTACATCGTGTCCGGCGGCGACACGGCGTTCATGCGTGCCTTCGCCGAGAAGGTCTACGGCATCCCGCCGGAACAAGTGATCGGCACCACGTTCGTGACTGCGTTCAACTACAAGGACGGCAAGGCCTCGATCGTGCGCACCGCCAAACTGGCGCACAACGACGACGGCCCCGGCAAACCGGAAAGCATTGATGCAGTGATCGGTCGCCGGCCGATCCTCGCGTTCGGCAACTCCGACGGCGACCTGCAAATGCTTCAGTGGACGGCGGCAGGCCCCGGCAAACGGTTCATGGGCCTGGTGCATCACACCGACGCCAAGCGCGAATGGGCCTATGACCGAAAGTCCGAGATCGGGCGCCTGGACAAGGCCCTCGACGAAGCGAATTCCCGTGGCTGGACCGTGGTGGACATGGCGAGCGACTGGCGCCGGATCTACCCGTTCGATCCTCCCGCCCCCGAGCAAGTGAAATAACAAAAGCGTGACGCAGGACTGCAAGAAACGTTTGACGCACCACACCACCCCCGCGCAAAAGGAGCAAGTCTGATGACTCGCATACGCAAGTGGCTACCGAAACTCGCCCTCGTGGCAACGTCGGTGATGGCGCTGTCGGCAACTGCCACAGCGGCTGAAAAACCCAACATTCTGGTGATCTTCGGCGATGACATCGGCCAGACCAACATCAGCGCCTACTCGATGGGCGTGGTCGGCTACAAGACGCCGAACATCGACCGGATCGCCAAGGAAGGCATGATGTTCACCGACTACTACGCGGAGAACAGCTGCACCGCAGGACGATCCTCCTTCATCACGGGCCAGACGCCGCTGCGTACCGGCCTGTCGAAAGTCGGCGCACCGGGCGCCACGGTCGGGCTGCAAAAGCGCGACATCACGATTGCCCAGGCACTCAAGTCCCAGGGCTACGCGACCGGCCAGTTCGGCAAGAACCACCTCGGTGACAAGGACGAATACCTGCCGACCAACCACGGCTTCGACGAGTTCTTTGGCAACCTCTATCACCTCAACGCCGAAGAAGAGCCGGAGCGTCCTTACTGGCCGAAAGACGATGCGGAGTTCGTCAAGGCCAACTCCCCGCGTGGCGTGATCCACAGCTTCGCCGACGGCAAGATCGAAGACACCGGCGCGCTGACCACCAAACGCATGGAAACCATCGACGACGAAACTACCGCCGCCGCCCAGGCGTTCATCGAGAAGCAAGCCAAGGCCGACAAGCCTTTCTTTGTCTGGATGAACACCACCCGCATGCACTTGTTCACCCACGTGCGTGACTCGATGAAGGGCCAGAGCGGCATGCCCGGCAACGAGTACGCGGACGGCATGGTCGAGCACGACGGCGATGTCGGCAAACTGCTGAAAACCCTCGACGACCTGAAAATCACCGACAACACCATCGTCGTCTACACCACCGATAACGGGCCGAACCAGTTCTCCTGGCCGGACGCGGCGACCACGCCGTTCCGCAACGAGAAGAACTCCAACTGGGAAGGCGCGTACCGCGTACCGGCGATGATCCGCTGGCCGGGCAAGGTCAAACCGGGTGAAGTTTCGAACGAGATGTTCTCCGGGCTCGACTGGTTCCCGACCTTGCTCGCGGCGGCCGGTGATACCGATGTGGCCAGCAAGCTGCTCAAAGGTTGGGCACCCACCAGTGGCGGCACCAACTTCAAGGTGCATCTGGACGGCTACAACCAGCTGCCTTACCTGACCGGCCAACAACCGAACGGTGCACGCAACGAGTTCTACTACTTCAACGACGACGGCATGCTGGTGTCGATGCGTTTCGGCAACTGGAAAGCCGTGTTCGCCGAGCAACGCGCGCCCGGTGGCTTCGCGGTGTGGAGCAACCCGTTCACTCCGTTGCGCGTACCGAAAATTTTCAATCTGAGAATGGACCCGTATGAGCGGGCCGACGTGGTGTCCGATCAGTATTACGACTGGTCGACCAAGAACGTTTATCTGGTCGCCGTCGCCACCACCAAGGCAGCGCGTTTCCTCCAGACCTTCATCGAGTATCCGCCTAGCCAGAAACCGGCGAGCTTCAGCATCGACCAGATCCGTGCTGCGGTGGACGCGAAGATCGAAGAGAAAATGAAGAACCAGCCTGCACAGTAAGACCGCTGGACCGCCGCTCGCCGTCCTCGACGAGCGGCACTGATTTCGGCTTGTGACCGTGTTGGCCCCAATCGCTGGCAAGCCAGCTCCCACAAGGTTCTCGGTCGTACACAACATTTGTGTTCACTAGAGATCCCTGTGGGAGCTGGCTTGCCAGCGATGAGGCCCGCCCTGTCGCAGCAACTTTCAAACTGGAACAAGGCAGTCGCAATGTCCTCACGTGTCGCCAGCAAGTCGTCGGCCCATCCCATCCCCCACACCGCCGCCCCGGCGTTGCTGATCCCCGCCCTGCTGCTGTGCATTTCCGGCGCGGCGGCGCTGGTGTATCAGGTGTTGTGGATCAAGCAGCTGTCGCTGGTGGTCGGTGTCGAGGTCTACGCGATCACCACCGGCATCAGCGCCTTCTTTGCCGGGCTGGCCATCGGTGGCTGGCTGTTCGGGCGCTGGGCGGATCGCCTGGCGCAACCGGTTCTGCTGTATGCCGGGCTGGAAGTGCTGGTGGCCGTGCTGGGCGTCGGTGCGACGTTTGCCATGAGCCTGGCGGCCAGTCCGTTTGCCTGGTTGCAGGAGCATGTCGGCCTGCTGGCCTGGGTGTTGCCGTTCATTCTGGTGGGCGTTCCGGCGGTGTTGATGGGCGGCACGCTGCCGGTGCTGGTGCGCTCGCTGGGCAGTGCGCCGGGCAAGGGCGGCGGCCAGTTGTATGCGGCGAACACCCTGGGAGCGATTGTCGGCACCCTGCTCGCCGCGTTCGTGTTGATCGCCACCCTCGGTGTACGCGGCAGTGCGTTGGCCGCAGCGATGCTCAATCTGCTGGCCGCCGCTGGCGCATTGGGTTGGCAGCGCCAGCATCCGATGCCGATAGAAGCGCCGCTCAAACATCACAGCGAAAAAGCCCCTGATCGCACCGCCCTCTGGCTGTATTCCATAGCCGGCGGGGTGGCCCTCGGCTACGAAGTGGTGTGGTCGCAATCGATCGTGCAGTTCATGAGTACCCGCACCTACGCGTTCGCCGTGGTGCTGGCGACCTACCTGACCGGGCTGTTTCTGGGCAGCGCCTTGCTCGCCCGTCGCGTCGAACGGATTCGCGATCCGTGGGGCGTGTTCGGGCTGCTGATCGCCGGCGCGGGACTGATTGCCCTGCTGGAAATCGCCCTGCTCGGGCGCTGGCTGGTGATCGCCCAGAGTCAGGCGGAAATCTGGCTCGTGACTCAAGGCGCCAGTGAACTGGCCGGCATGAGCGCACGTTTCGCTGTTGCGGCGTTGTGCATTGTGTTCCTGCCGACCTTGCTGCTGGGCGCAGCGTTTCCGTTGGCCCTGCGCTTGAGTGTCGGTCACGAGCATGTCGGCCGCGATGTCGGCGCGGTGGTAGCGTTCAACACGTTGGGCGGGATCATCGGGGTGATGCTCTGCGGTTTTCTGCTGATTCCATTGCTGGGGCTGGTGCGCACGCTGGGCTTGCTGGCGATCATCGCTGCCGGCATCGGCTGGTTCGCCGTGCGCAAGGGCCATGGTGTGAAGAAAGGCCGGCGCCAGGCAGTGGCCGCGTTGGGCTTGCTGTCCGTTGCACTGGCCGTGCTGACCCCGGTCGACAAACTCGCCAGCCTGCTCCCCGGAGCGCGCAACGGCGAGCTGGCCTTCTACGAGGAAGGACGCGGCGGCACGGTCGCGGTGGTCACTCAAGGCCGGGGCCAGAACGCATTTCAGCGCCTGTACATCCAGGGCGTTTCGAACACCGGCGATGCCATGCCGTCGCTGCGCTACATGCGGATTCAGGCGCTGCTCCCACTGCTGATCCACAACGGCGAACCGCGCTCGGCGCTGGTGATCGGCTTCGGCACCGGCATCACTGCCGGCGCGTTGCTGCGCTATCCGGGGCTGGAACATCGGGTCGTGGCCGAACTGCTTCCGTCAGTGATCAAGGCTGCGCCGCTGTTCAAGGGCAACTTCAATGCCGCAAGCGATCCCGGCGTCGATGTGCGGCTGCGCGACGGTCGCCAGGAACTGCTGCGCAGCCCACAGACCTATGACCTGATCACTCTCGAACCGCCACCGCCCTCCGCGGCCGGCGTGGTGAATCTGTATTCCCGGGACTTCTATCAACTGGCCGCCAGCCGTCTGGAGAAACAGGGACTGGTCGCACAATGGTTGCCGCTGCCGACCCAGAACATCGACGACTCGCGGTCGTTGGTGCGCAGTTTTCTCGACGTGTTTCCGTACGCGACGCTGTGGACCAGCGAGTTCCACGAGATGCTGCTGGTGGGCTCGCTGACACCCATCGAACTGGATGCCGAAAAAATCACCCGACGCCTGCAACAGGACAGCGTACGCAGTACCTTGCAGGACGTCGGCATCGGTTCGGCGCCGGCGTTGCTGTCGACCTGGGTCACCGATCGCGCCGGCCTCGAACGTTTTGCGGCAGACGCACCGGCGGTGAGCGACGATCAGCCGCGCATCGAATACGCGCCGTGGGTGCGCACCAAGGAAATCACACGGGTGTTGCCGGCGCTGCTGGACCTTTATGTTGCGCCACCGTTGGTGAATGCCGATGCCGGGTTTGAAGAACGGATGCAGGGGCACAGACAGCGCCTGATGCAGTTCTACCGCGCAAGCCTGCACGCCTATGACGGGGATCGGGACGCGTGGGGACGGGATATTCGCGAGGTGATGCAGGGGGATGGCGGGAATCCATACTTTCGCTGGTTTGTCGGGCAGTGATGTGGCGCCTGTTACATCGCAATCGCTAGCAAGCTAGCTCCCACAGGGGATTTGCAGTGTTCAGCAATCCAATGTGGGAGCTAGCTTGCTAGCGATGAGGCCATCAGCCCCGCTGCATTATTTGGATTTGAGCTTGAGATACGACTGATGCATGTCCGATGCCCAGCCATCGATCACGGCTTTCACATCGGTGGCTTTCATCACCTGAGTGTCGTTTTCCAGCGGTTTGCCAGTGCCTTTACGGACAACCTGCGCGACCACTTTGTTGTTGCCGCCATCGAGGAACACCGCTTCGGTGGCCAGGGTGGTTTCCTGATCGCGACTGCCGCTGGCCGTGGTGACCGCTGCTGCCACCAGCGCGATCGGGATCACTTCATAGGCATGCAGGCCTTCGGTCTTGCTGCTCACAGCTGTGATCGCCGCCCGCACCACAATCACGCCAGGGCCAGGACCGTTGGCCAGTGGCAAGGATTTGCCCACTTCACGCTTGAGCGCCTGATCGTAGTAAGCGGTGATGCCGTTGAGGGTCTGTTGCGGAATCTTCACGGTTGGTTGAGGTTTCGGGTAAAGCTGCGTCGGCTCGATGTAGACGCTGGTGAATTTGTTGATATCAATCTTCGGATCGACCCAGCGCATCACCTCGGCGCCGGACGGGGACTTGGCCTCCTTGAGCTGGCTGTAGTCCTTGAGGAACCCGGAGTACTCTTCTGGAGCAACGGTTTTGCTGGAGCAACCCACCACTCCGAGAGTGGCAATGCACAGACTGCTCATCATCACGGCTAGCTTCATGCTGTAACTCCTGTCAGAAGGCCTGATTTGTTGGCTGGGGGAGTTACAGGTATAGCTAAAAACCCGCGAATTGCGATCAGAACACACAATATTCGCGCCACGTTGCCTACCGGCTCACAACGGTCATTTGACAGATGCAGGTCAGGCGGCAAAGCTGCATCGAGCTTGAACGCACGCCAGAAGGCAAACGCACCTGGACTACGGAAGTCGCAATGCCCAAGCATAAGAATAAAGATGCACCGCGCCAGCCTGATGCTTCACCGACCTCGATTTCACGCTACCTGTTTCCTGCCACCATCGGCCTGCTGCTCGCGGCCGTGGCGGGGATCGGCTGGTTTCTGTTCAGCCCCGCTCCATCACCGGTCAAAGTCGTGCCGGTCAACACGCCTGTGGCGGTGGCGACCAAACCTGCACCCACACTGCCCGCGTCCATGGTCGACGAGCAGCAATGCCAGGGCTGCCACCAGCAACAGTTCAAGGACTGGCAAGGCTCCCATCACCAATTGGCGATGCAACCGGCGAATGCCGAAACCATGCTCGGTGACTTCAACAATGTCACCTTCAAGGCTGAAAACGAAACCACCCGTTTCTCGCGCAAGGGCGATGATTTCTGGGTCAATACGCCGGGTATCGACGGCAGGAATGCCGACTTCAAGGTCGCTTATACCTTCGGCATCGCGCCGCTTCAGCAATACCTGATCGAAGTCGGTGAAGGCCGGTTGCAGGCCCTTGGCATCGCGTGGGATACCGAGAAAAACCGCTGGTTTCACCTCTACCCCGGCCAGGGCGTGAATTTCAAGAACCCGCTGCACTGGAGCAAGCCGAGCCAGAACGCCAACTTCATGTGCGTCGAGTGCCACACCACCGGGTTCAAACGCAATTTCGACGCTGCGACCAACACCTTCGCCAGCCACTGGAACAGCCTCGGCGTCGGTTGCCAGGCCTGCCATGGGCCGGCGTCTAATCATCTGCAATGGACGGCGAGAAAAACCGACCTGATCCACGCCGGGTTCGACGTCGACCTCAAGAACAAGAACGTCACCGTCGAAATCGAAACCTGCGCCCGCTGCCATGCCCGTCGCGCACCGCTGGGCGATGGCTACACCGTCGGCAAACGGCTGATGGACGATTACCTGCCCAGCACCCTGACCCGCGAACTGTATGCGCTGGACGGCAAGATCAAGGACGAAGTGTTCGAACACGGGTCCTTCGCCCAGAGCAAAATGTTCGACAAGGGCGTGCGCTGCAGCAACTGCCACAACCCTCACAGCACCGAACTGAAAGCACCGGGCAACGCGGTGTGCCTGCAATGCCACAACACCGCCGGCAAGACCTCGGTCGAAGGCGTCGACGGCCAGGGCCTGCAAGCGAAAAACTACGACAGCGTCGAACACACCCGCCACACCATGGGCCAACCCGGCTCGCAATGCGTGGATTGCCACATGCCCGGCAAGTTCTACATGGGCAACGACTTCCGGCATGACCACAGCTTCAGCATCCCCAACCCGGAGCGTGCGCAAAAACTCGGCACGCCTGACGCCTGCCTGACCTGTCACCAAGGCAAGGCCGGCGACAAAGTCACCGCACAATTCAAATTGTGGAGTGCCTCGACCGAACCTCAAGCGCCGCGTTACGACGAGAGCTTGTGGCTGATTCGCAACGGCCAGCCGGGCGCCGCGCAGGCGTTGTATGAGCAGTTGCAACGCAGCAATCTGCCGGCCATCCAACGAGCGACATTGCTCGCGGAACTGCCGCTCTATCCAAGTGAACAGGCGCTGAAACTGGCGACCACGGATCTGAAGAATCCGGCGCCACAGGTGCGCGAAAGCGCGGTGCGGGCGATCAGCGCGTTCCTGCCACCACCAGAGCGTTTGCCGCTGTTGACACCGTTGCTCGGTGATCCGGTGAAAGCAGTACGAATCGTCGCGGCGCGGGATCTGCTGAGTGTTGCCCGCAATGGACTGGGCCCGGCTCAGGCCAATTGGGAGGCGGCGATTGCCGAGTACGAAGCCGTGCAGAAGAGCCTCGCCGAACGTGCCGAGGCCAACCTGAATCTGGCGATGCTCTATCAGGCCAGCGGTCGAGGTACGGAGGTTGAAGGTCTGTTGCGAACAGCATTGAAACGCGATCCGGACTTCTACCCGGCGCTGGTGACGCTGGTGCAATGGCTGGAGGCCAATGGTCGTGGTCAGGAGGCGCAACAACTGCTCGATGCCAGCCTCAAGGAACACCCTGACGCGGCCCTGCTGCAACACACCCGAGGCCTGTCACTAATCCGCGCGGGCAAGACCGCCGAAGCCATGTCGGCCCTGAGCAAAGCGGCGCAACTGGAACCGCAGAACGCGCAGTACGGTTATGTGCTGGCGGTGGCATTGCATGACAGCGGCAAGGTGGATCAGGCGAGCGAGCAACTGGAGAAACTGCTCAAGGCACAGCCTGCAAACCGCAATGCGCGGTTGTCGCTGATTCAGTGGTATCTGGACAGTGGGCAGGAGCCGAAGGCGCAGGTGTTGTTGCAGGGGTGGAAGAGGATGAATGTGGGGGATCCGGCTTTGAAGTGATCGGCTTCAGATTGCCAAGCCCTCATCGGAACGCCGCCCGCCTAACCCTCTCCCAGAGGGAGAGGGAACCGATTGGGGGATATTTGAGAGATACACCGACTTGAACGATCTGCCCTGAATCCATAATCGACGCGATTTTTCAGGTCGATGTATGTAGTAGCACAACTCGGTCGGCTCCCTCTCCCTCCGGGAGAGGGCTGGGGTGAGGGGCTTTTGACTTTAGCGCGGCACAAGCGCTACCAGGTCGAACTCTCCCCACTCCGCAACGCCATCTCCCGCCGGCTATTCAACCGCATCGCCTTGATCAACGAAACCGTACCCACCAGCAACAACGCCGCACCAAACAGGAAGTCGATGTTGTACAGCTGAAAATCCTGCACCGGTCCCACCAGCACGGTGCGCACCACGCCGATCCCCACCAGCGTGGCAAGGAAATCGATCCCCGGTTCATCGCGGTAGAACACCAGCAACAACGGCAGGCACAACACCAGCAGCATCAGCAGCACCACAACCTTGAACGCGCCTTTGCGCTCGACGCTGAACGCGCATTCGTGGTGGCCGTAGGCTTTGTAGTCTTCGTCGCGGACCATCACGTTTTTCTCGTTGATGTAGTCGGCGCGGTTGTACTTCTGGATGGGTGTGAAGGTGTTGGACATCTCCATCAGCGTGGTGATGTTCTTGAAGCGCAGGTCGACGCGCTCGTTGCCCTTGAGGTAATACAGGACTGGCTTGTAGCCGTAGCGATAGGTGTCGAACGGAAACTCGGTGACCCGGCCCTGAACGCCGATCGGGCGCGATTCGAGTTGGGCGAACGCACTCTTGTCGGTCGAGGCGAGGTTGCGACTCAGCGGCAGGACTTTCACTTGCTCAAGGAAGATCGGCGTGACGCCGTAGGACCACTGCAACGGTTCCAGGCGCAGACGCAGTTCGTTGCGGCCCAGGTCATAGCGGTTGAAGGTGCGTTCGGACACCACCACCGCGCCGCTGAGCATGAACTCCCCGCGCAGGTTGTTGGTGATGCGCAAGGTCAACTGATCCTTGCCCAGCAGCGCCGCATCCGAGGATGGCGGCGTGCCGCACCACGCGGTGCTTTCGCCGACACCGCCGAGCTGACCGCCACGGCTTTCGTTGAATACGTAGATGTAACCGGCCCACAACGTCAACATCAACAGCAACGCCGTCAGGCCCAAGATCTTCTTGCCCGCACTCACAAACAGACTCCCTTCTTCGTTCCGTCGTCCAGCCGAAAACCCGCTGGCGACGGGGACTCTACCAAAAGGCCACCATCGACCCAAGAAAAAATCCCCGATTTGTAAGGGTTCTAAGGGTTTCCCCTGTGCGGGCCTCGCTTCAACGCCGACGGAACAACGGCCTCGGCTCGATGACCGAACGCCCATACAACACGCTCATCCCCGCCAACCCCTTGAGCGCATCCTCGGCGGATTTGTCCTCACGCACCGCGAAGCTGTCGAAACCGCACTGGCGCATGTGGCTCAGCTGATCGCGCAGTACATCGCCAATCGCCCGCAACTCGCCTTTCCAGCCGAAACGGCTGCGCAGCAAGTAGGCCTGGCTGTAGGCGCGGCCGTCGCGAAAGCTCGGGAAGTCGAGGGCGATCAGCGGCAGCGATGACAGCCATGGCAGCAGGCTTTCGACGCCGTCGTCCGGGCCCAGCCAGACTGCATGGGTCGAGGGTGATTCGAGCCAGTGGGCCAGCGGCAGAATCAACATCCCAACGCTGGACTCTGTTTCAGGTGAGCGGATCAGCGTCCACGGATCCTCCGGCACAATCCGCGCCCCGCTCGCCTCCATCCGCAGCAGGTTGTTCATGCCAACACCTCCAGCGCTTTCGGGTAGACCCGTTCCTTGAACGGCTCCAGGCCGATGCGCGCCACGGTATCGACGAACAGTTCTTCGCTCTCGCGGTAGCGCACGAAGGTGCCGATGATCCGCTCGATGACCTGCGGCACTTCGGCGGCGCTGAACGACGGGCCGATAACTTTGCCCAGTGCGCTGTTCTTGCCCTGAGACCCGCCGAGAGTGATCTGATACCACTCGCTGCCGTTTTTATCGACGCCAAGAATCCCGATGTTGCCGATGTGGTGATGGCCGCAGGCGTTCATGCAACCGGAGATGTTCAGGCTGATGTCGCCCAGATCATGCAGGTAATCGAGGTTGTCGAAACGCGCCTGAATCGCCTGGGCGATCGGGATCGATTTGGCGTTGGCCAGCGCACAGAAGTCACCGCCGGGGCAGGCAATGATGTCGGTCAGCAGGCCGACGTTCGCAGCGCCCAGCCCCTGCTCTTTCGCCAGTTGCCACAGCGCATACAGATCGGATTTGGGCACATCCGGCAAGACGATGTTCTGCTCGTGGGCGATACGAATCTCGCCGAAGCCGAAACGCTCGGACCAGTCGGCCACCGCCAGCATCTGTAAACCGGTCACGTCCCCAGGCGGCGAAGCCAGGCCCGGTTTGGTCGACAGCACCACGCTGGTGTAGCCCGGCACTTTGTGCGGTTGCACATTACGCGCGACCCAACGGGCGAACGCCGGGTTGTCGGCCAGGTGCGTACCGAAATCCAGATCGGTGCCCGCCAGCGTGCGATAGCTCGGCGACACAAAGGCGTTGGCGACCCGCAGGTATTCATCCTCAGTCAGTTGCGCCGGGCCGTCCTTGAGGTGTTGCCATTCTTCTTCGACTTCTTTGGCGAACGCCTCGATGCCCAGCGCCTTGACCAGAATCTTGATCCGCGCCTTGTACTTGTTGTCGCGCCGGCCGTGGCGGTTGTAGACCCGCAGCACCGCCTCGACGTAGGACAGCAAGTGCTGCCACGGCAGGCCATCGCGGATCTGCAAACCGAGGATCGGCGTGCGCCCCAGACCACCGCCGACGATCACCCGCAGCAGCATTTGCCCGCCACGACCTGGGTAAAGGTAGAGGCCAATGTCGTGCATCATGATCGCCGCGCGATCCTGCTTCGCCGAGCAGATGGCGATCTTGAACTTGCGCGGCAGGAACAGGAATTCCGGGTTGATCGTCGACCATTGCCGCAGGATCTCCGCCAGCGGGCGCGGGTCAATCAGCTCGTCCGCCGCGACCCCGGCGAAGGCTTCGGTGGTGATGTTGCGCACGCAGTTGCCCGAGGTCTGGATCGCATGCATGTTGACCTGCGCCAGACGTTCGAGGATGTCCGGCACCTCTTTCAGTTCGATCCAGTTGAACTGCATGTTCTGCCGCGTGGTGAAGTGGCCGTAGCCTCGATCGTAGTCACTGGCAATGCTCGCCAGTGTGCGCATCTGTTCGGCGCTCAAGGTGCCGTAGGGAATTGCCACCCGCAGCATGTAGGCGTGCTTTTGCATGTACAGGCCGTTTTGCAGGCGCAGCGGCAGGAACTCTTCTTCGCTCAACTGCCCGGCCATGAAGCGCTCGACCTGATCGCGAAACTGCGCAACGCGCTCGAACACCAGCGCCCGGTCGTAATCGTCGTATTGATACATCGGCTACCTCATCAGCACTCAGCACAACTCCTGTGGGAACGAGGCTTCTAGAGATTGCGCGATCTGGCGCAATCTCTAGAAGCCTCGTTCCCACAGATTCCTGAAAGCACTATGACGTTGCAGCGCAGCCCGTTACAGATTCACCTGAACGCATAAAAACCGTATCAGGGCGCGGCAGATGGCCGCAGGCAGCGCTTCAATCTGATCCGCATAAATGAACAATTCCTGAGCCTGTTTTGTTTCCGGTGGGGTTTCTACAGTGCAGCTCGTGCCAGACCGGGTGGCCTGGCAAGACTTTGCAACCGTGGAAGAACTGACCATGAGCACAGCAACAATCGGACAGGCTTATAACTACAAGGTCGTCCGCCAATTCGTCATCGCGACTGTTTTCTGGGGCGTCGTGGGCATGGCGATGGGGGTATGGATCGCCTCGCAACTGGTATGGCCGGACATGAATCTGGACTTGCCGTGGACCACCTTCGGCCGCTTGCGACCGTTGCACACCAGCCTGGTGATTTTCGGTTTCGCCGGCAGCGCGCAATTTGCCGCCAGTTACTACGCGGTGCAGCGGACCTGCCAGGTGCGGCTGTACTCGGACAAGCTCGCAGCCTTCACTTTCTGGGGCTGGCAATCGGTGATCGTGATCATGCTGGTCACTCTGCCGATGGGTTACACCACCACCAAGGAATACGCCGAGATCGAATTCTCCGGCGCGGTGTGGATGGCGGTGGTCTGGGTCGCGTATGCCGTGGTGTTCTTCACCACCGTGGTACAGCGCAAGACCAAACACATCTACGTCGGCAACTGGTTCTTCGGCGCGTTCATCCTGGTGATCGCCATGCTGCACGTGGTCAATCACCTGTCGATTCCGGTGGACTGGTTCAAGTCCTATCCGGTGTATTCCGGCGCCACCGACGCCATGGTGCAGTGGTGGTACGGGCACAACGCGGTGGGGTTCTTCCTGACCACCGGGTTCCTCGGGATGATGTATTACTTCGTGCCGAAACAGGTCAATCGGCCGGTGTATTCGTACCGGTTGTCGATCGTGCATTTCTGGGCGCTGATCACCCTGTACATCTGGGCCGGCCCGCACCATTTGCACTACACCGCGCTGCCGGACTGGGCGCAGTCATTGGGCATGGCGATGTCACTGATCCTGCTGGCACCGAGCTGGGGCGGGATGATCAACGGGATGATGACTTTGTCCGGCGCCTGGCATCAGTTGCGCACTGACCCGATCCTGCGCTTCCTGGTCTTGTCGCTGGCGTTCTACGGCATGTCGACCTTCGAAGGCCCGATGATGGCAATCAAGACCGTCAACGCCCTCTCCCACTACACCGACTGGACCATCGGCCACGTACACGCTGGCGCTCTCGGCTGGGTGGCGATGATCACCTTCGGCGCGACCTATCACATGGTGCCCAAGGTCTTCGGCCGCGAACGGATGCACAGCACGCCGCTGATCAACCTGCACTTCTGGCTGGCGACCATCGGCACGGTGCTGTACATCGCCTCGATGTGGGTCAACGGGATTACCCAGGGCCTGATGTGGCGGGCGATCAACGAAGACGGCACGCTGACCTATTCGTTCGTCGAGGCGCTGCAGGCCAGTCATCCGGGGTTTGTGGTGCGCTTTGCCGGCGGGGTGTTCTTCCTGACGGGCATGCTCTTGATGGCCTACAACGTGTGGCGCACGGTGCGAGTGGCGGATGTTGCGATTGCCCACCGTGAAGCGCAGATCGCTTGATCAAGGGAGCCGGTCATGTTCGATATCGTTTTGAATGTGTTGGGCGTACTGTTTCTGTGGTTGTCGGTGGAGTACTGCTTGCGCCACGAAACGGCTGAGAGCCTGGATGATGCGAGTCTGACGCCGTTTGCGGATGATCCGGAGGTGGCGCGGCGGGTTGAGTTGGCTACGGGCAAGACTGTGAAGGCGGTGGCGCCGGAGGTGGCGAAGCCGGGGTGGGTCAATCTTGAGATGTGAGGTGTGTCAGCCGAGCGGCCCTCACCCTAACCCTCTCCCGGAGGGAGAGGGGACTGACCGAGTTGCTCTTTCGAGTTACGCCGACCTGAAATGTCGAGCCGAACTCAAGCGCTGAAAAGCCCCGATCTGATCCCTTTCCGTCGAACTCAATATTGAAAACAACAAAAATCTGCTCCCTTTTCCCCCTAGCTCTGGTTTGAAAACAACGCAGATCTGCTCCCTTTCCCCCCGAGCTCTGGTTTGAAAACAACGCAGATCTGCTCCCTTTCCCCCTCTCCCCTCTGGGGAGAGGGCTGGGGTGAGGGGTGGCTCTTGATCTTAGGTGCGGTCTCGAGGAATCAGGCTCTGCAGTTGCTGCGCAAGAAAATTCGCATCGAAGGCAAAGGTGTCGGGATCTTTCAACCCATTGGTCTTGCGCCACTGCCACTCCCCGCCCGGCAGCCCCACCAGCGAAATACTCCCGTAGCGCGCCGCCGTCAGCCCCATCACTGCCAACGAAATCTGCCCGCCACTGCCCATCACATCCGGCACGAACTCCACCGGTTTGCCGGCAATCAGGATGCTCAGCTTTTCAGTCTTGAAGGTCGATGTTTCCACGGGGATGCTCGGCCCGAACGCCACATACGCTTCGCGACTCACCTCCAGCAACCCCGGTGCCTGCACCGGCTCCAGCCATTGCTGGATCTGCCCGAACAATTCGGTAATCCGTGTGGCCCAGGTCGCCGACTGTGTCTCGAACAATTGCTTCTTGTGCGCTTCGCTGTCGGCATAGTGGCGAAGCATTTCGCCCAGTTGCTGTACGTCGTCCATTGCGGTGTTCCTTCAAGGAGCGGTGCTGCGGACTTTGAGCATGGCAGATGCCAAGGACGACCGTGCAAGTCATTTGCCTGCACGGCCGCCACTTCGGCCATGGACTGACAAAAGGTCAGCGCTTGCGCAGACGCGCCATGCTCAAGGTATCGACCCATTGCCCGTCACGCACGGCGTAATCGCGAAACAGGCCCTCGTTTTCGAAGCCGAACTTGCGGTAGAGCCCGATGGCCGCCTCGTTGTCGGCGTACACCGAAAGCTCGACCCGGTGCAGGTTCATCCAGTTGTCGGCAATGTCCAACGCTGCTGCCAACAGCTTCGAACCGACACCCTTGCCCTGCCACGCCACCGCAACGGCCATGCCGACACTGCCGGCATGACTGCGGCGAATTCGCGAAAAAGCCTCCAGCCCGAGATGCCCGATCACCGCACCTTGATGCAACACCACCAGTTTCACCATCCGTTCGTTTTCGGGCATCAGCCGTTGGCGCCAGATCTCGGCAGACTGAAACGGCATCTGCAACACCTGCCGGGTCACGGCCGGGTCGTTGTAAAGCGCGGTGACGCCTTCGACGTGGGACTCGCTGAAGCGTTCGAGGTGAATGGCGGGGTTGTGCTCAGGCATGAAAGATCCCTCCTGGATCAGTGCGTGGCCGGTCACTGTAAACCGCCTCTTCACGGATTCGCCATGCCTGTTTAATGCTGTTGACCGAAACGTCCGGCAAGCCACAACGGCTTGCGCCATTGCCTACGCATCCGCCAGAATCCGCCGGCTTGTGCGCCTTGGGGGCCGGCTCTATCGTTTCCGGGTCGCTGATGAATCAGTGATCGGGTCTCGCAGCCCGCGATTTCTAGACGCACAACACCCTCCAGTTTTATGGCGGCTGTACGTGGGAGACCCTCGGGTCTGCCGGTTCTAGAGTCCCGGTCTGCGACCCGCGTATAGCTGCCACCCCTTCGTATCGCAGCGAATCGTGGCGGCTCCATGACTCTGGAGATTCAATCATGATCAAACCAACGCCAAACCCACCCGAAACCGACCCGACCTCGCCCTACGAAACCCTCGACTCCAAGAAATTCCACGAAGCCGCCGACCGCGCCCTCGATCACTACCTCAATCCGTTCCACCCCAGAAAACCGCTGCTCAAACCCAACACCCGCTACCTCATCGCCCCCGGCATCCCCAACGAAGAACTGCTGGCCGACGCCTGCGAAACCCTGACCTCCGCCAAAACCATGGCCAGCGATTTCGCCGGGATGATCGATGCGCCGCAGCGGCATGTGCTGCTGGGCATCGGGCAACTGATCATGCTGGCGGAGCTGGCGGTGAATCGGGTGCTGGATAACCAGGACGTGGCGGCAGAGCCTCGGCCCTGAGTGATGAAACCAAAACGGCCCTGCATGGGCCGTTTCGTTCGATCGCTCCCACGCTCTGCGTGGGAATGATCTCAACCTACGTGGTTATTCGAACCACTCCTGTCGTTCATTGAACGTACGCTGAATCAACTCAACCAACACCTGCACCTCACCGACACTCTGCGATTCTCGGTTCACCGCCAACCACGCCTGCAACCGCATCGCCTCGTCAAACAACCCCGGCAACGCCACCAACCCGCGATCGAACCGGCTCATGTACATCGGCAGCAAACCAATGCATGCGCTGCACCGGATCATCTCCAGCATCAGCTCGTAGGACTGCATCTGCACCACCCCGGCCAAGCGCTGTTCGACCAGTTCATTCCACGGCCGGAAGCTGTCGATCTGCCGATCATGCTGCCATTGCACCAGCATGAAATCGGCAAGGTCGTCCGGACTTTCCGGGCGTGCAGTCACGCGGGAATAACGTTTGGCAATGTGTGGCTGATACTCCAGTTGCGCGAGGCGTTGCGGTTCGCTGGTGGCGAAGGTCGGGCCCGGATGCGGGGTTTCGCCGTGGGCGAGCCAGAGCACGATGTCGGCGCTGACGGCGCGCAGGGCCAGTTCGCTGTCGAGGGCGATGATCTCCAGGCGCACGCTGGCGTTGCGGCGCAGCAGTGCGATGAGGTCGCGGCCGAGGATGTCGTGCAGGATCGATTCGGCGACGGCCAGCCTGATCAAGGGCTGCTCGATCACCGGGAGTTTGCGTTCGTTGGCCAACGCGATCAGTTGCGCCTGCAATTGCTGGCCTTCGCGGGTCAGGCTGAGGGCGCTGCCCTGAAAGCTGAACAGCGCGCATTGCAGTTGCTGTTCGAGCTGCGCCAGTTGTTTGCGCAGCAAAGTCGAGCGCACGTTGAGGCTGCGGGCGGCCTGCATGAAGCAGCCGCAACGGGCGCTGACCAGAAAGTATTGCGCGACGTCGCCGTCGAGGGTCGCCGCTTGCGCCAGCCAGGGTTCGTCCTTGTCCTGGGGCCAGCGGAAATCGGCGCTGCTCTGTCGTGCTGCGGGTTCGGTGAATGACATCGATGACTCCCTGTCGATCTTTGTTGTTTGCCTTTGCACACATTCCCTGTGGGAGCTGCGGTGGATCTGAATTACAGCTTTTCCTCCAGCACCTTGTTGAGCTCGGCCCCGTCGATGCTCAGCGTTGCGGTGTTGAGCATGCCGTCCAGATAGGCCTGGGCGATCTGTTCCTGACGTTGTGCCCGCAAGGCCTGGGTCAGTTGATCTCGCAACTCGTCAAGGGTCGCGGTGCGGGCCGGTTGTTGTTCGGTGAGTTTGATCACGTGGAAACCGGCGCTGCTTTGTACGGGATCGGAAACCGCGCCAACCTTGAGTCGCGCCACGGCGCCTCGCACTTCCGGCACCAATTGCTGCAACGGTTGCAGGCCAGTGTCACCGCCGCGCTCAGCAGTGAGCCGATCCTGGGAAAACTCTTTGGCCAACGCCGCGAATTCCGCTGGGGTCGACTGCGCTTTCTTGCTCAACTCCGCCGCCTGCTTGCGCACAGCTTCAAGATTCTGCGGCTCGTTCACCCCGAGGAAAATCTGGCTCACCCGATACAGCGCCGGTGTCTGCCAATTGGCCTTGCCCGCGTCATACGCCTGCTGCAACTCGGCAGCGCTCGGGTAATCCGCCGGTACTTTGCTCACCGACTGCAAATAGTCGCGGAACACGATCTGTTCGGTGGCCGCGCGGGTTTGCCGAACCACGTCCGGACGCTGTGCCCAGCCTTGGGCATCGGCCTGTTCCAGCACGGCTTTTTCAGCCAGGCGTGAACGAATCCAGCGCTCCAGCGCCTCACGATTGCCGCGCAACTGCTCGCGGGTCTGCGGTGGTACGGCCGCCAACAGTGCCTGCAATTCCTCAGGCGACACCTGCTGATTACCCAGCCGCGCCACCGCCGGCCCGGCATTCGCCGCGATCACCGGCGCCGGTTGCTGGGCGGCGACCGGGTCATTACCCGGCCGCACCACCAGCGCCACGGCCACCACCAACAGCGCCACCGCAGCGGCGCTGATTACCATGGCAGGTTTCGTCACAGCGCGACTTCCTCTTGCTCGGTCACGGCTGCTTTGGCGGTTTGCACAGCGGCACTGTTTTGCGTGAAGTCACGCAGGTACACGATGAATTCCTGAAGCAGGCGATCCCACAATTCCAGGTTGCCGCGCAAGTAATCGTTGCTGACGCCAGCGGCCACCACCACGTCCATTTCCATCACCAGAAATTCGCCCTGCAACGACAACCGGGCAAACCGGCGGGTCGCGTTCCACTGTTCGGCCACACCGGCCGGCAACTCACCCTGCACGCGCAAGGCGCAGCTGAAAGTGAAGTCGACGTAGCTGCCCTGCTCCGCCACCGCCGGATTGCCGAAACGCACGGCATAACCGATGCCCTGGCTGGCGCTGAGCAACTGGACGATGCCGTTTTGCTCGGTCTGGTTGACGCGATAACCGGCGGCTTGCAGCACGTCGGTCAGGGATTGCGGGGATACGTGGGAGATCAATTGAGTCATTACTTCTTCCTTGTTTATGAGTCTTTTAATCAGTGCGCGATCGCGGCTTGCGGCGCATCGAATTGAGTCTTGTACAGCTCATCGCCGAAGCCCTGAGCCAGTTCATCGAACTTGACCCGGGCGCTGCCGGCGAAGGGCTGGCGGATTTTCATCACCTCGGCCACATCGATGTTTTCGTAGGCGGTGAGAATCTGCTTGGCCACGCCGTACATCTGCTGATTCTTGACCGAACATTGCTGCACTTGTGTGTCACGTTCGGCCAATTGCGCTTGAAGCTTAGACCGTTCTGCCTCTTTGGCACGGGCCATGGCCAACAACTCGTCATAGGCCTTCTTGAACTTGCCGACCTGCTCGTTGCTGGCTGCCACCTGCGCCTGAGCCTGGCTGTGCAGACTGTCTTGCTGCCCGGCCAGTTGCTCGGCGACGCCTTTGGCCTTGGCCAGCTCAGCAGTCAACTGTTTGATTTGCGCCTGCGCAGCCTTGGCTTCGTTCTGCGCCGCCAGTTGCGCGGCGCTGGCTTGAGCCTGCTGGCTTTGCAGGGTTTGCAGCTGCTGGGTGGTGCTGCGCAACTGGGTGCGCAGGCGTTCCTCCATGCCTTCGGCGCTCGCCCCGGTGGCGATCAACATCCCGAGTCCAAGCCATAAAAAGCGGATTTTCATAACCCTCTCCCGGCGCCTTAGAAGCGCGTGTTGATCTCGAGCTGCAAGACGTCGATGTCGAACGGCGCGCCATACACCGCTTCGGTGCTCATCCAGCGGCCGGTGGCGTAGACGTTCTTCGCCAGGCCGTAATTGCCGCCGAGGAAATAGCCCTTGGCGTTGGTGCCGCCGAGGTGGAACGACGAGTCGTTGAAGCCGTCAGGCAAGGCGTCCGGCTGGATGTACTTGTAGCCGGCGAACATATTCCAGTCGCCCTGCTTCTTCAGCTCCAGCGCACTGCCGAGGGTGAACTGGACCATCCATGCATTGGCGCCGCTTTCGATGTTGCCGCTGCTGTCGAGGTTGTTGGCCAGTTGCCCGGCCGCACGCTTGCGCATGTCGCCTTCGTCGTAGCCGAGGTTGTGGATGTAGTTGCCCTGGGTGCGCAGCTTGAAGTCTTCCGGCAGGTCGGCGTCCCACACGAGGTTCAGGTCCAGCAGATTGAACTCGGAGGCCAGGCCCACGAATTGCGGCTGCGGCGTTGTGCTCGGGTTGAGCGGGTTCGGCGTGATGTCACGCAGCAGGAACACGCTGTTGCCTTTCTGCATGAACGCGGCACGGGTGCCGTCGGTGTCGCAGCCCGGCGCGCCGGCCCAGGGTTCGCAAGGGCTGGAGCGCTGGCCTTCAATGTCGTCGAAGCGGTAGTAAGCCAACGCACCTTTCAAGCGGTTGTTGCTGTTGATCGCCCATTTGGCGCCGATTTGCGCGCCGTACAGCCATTTGTTGTCGCTTTCTTCCTTGTCGAAGCCGTTGCTGGTGGTGGTGTCGTTGGTGTAATCCACCGGGAACGCGCCGACGGTGCCGAACACGCCCCAGTCGTTGCTGAGTTTGTGGTCGAAAATCGCCGCCACGCCGTCGAAGTTCAGGTCGTTGGAATACAGCATGTCGGTGGACATGAACGGGTTGGCGAACCGGCCACCGGTCAGCGTCAGTTCATCCGACGGCTTCCAGGTCAGGTAACCCTGATCGAGCCAGATGTCTTTCTTGGCAAAACCGCCGCCGAGGTTCTGGGTGGTCGACACCGGGTTGTTGTCCGAGCCGGTGCCGATGCGGATGCCGGCGGTCCATTCCGGCGAAATCACCGCTTTCATGCCCAGTCGGGCGCGCAGGCGGAACAGGTTGGTACGGTCTTCACGGGTGTTGAGCAACGGCGGCAACGCGGTGCTGCTGTTGGGGTTCACGTCATACGGGCCGTTGTTGTTGAGCTTGGCGAAGTCGACGATTTCGTTGCTGTTGCTGCCCGAGTAGTAGCGCGATTCGTCACGCAGGCGAATGTCGCCGTCGAAGCTGATGCGCGAAGCCCAGTCCGGGAAAGTGTTGGGCGCGGCCCAGTTTTCCTGCTTGGCGGTGGCCATGACTTCAGCCTTGACCTGATCGCGGATCTGGTCGCGTACCGCGGCCGGCACGTATTGCACCCGCACATCGCCAGGGGCTGCGACCGGCCCGGCTGCCACAGCGGTAGACGCCGCAGCCTGCTTGGCCTGGGCCGCTTCGTTCTGGGCCTGGGCGATCAGCGCGTCGGCCTTGTCCTGTTTCAGAATGCCTTGCTCGACCAGCAAGCGGATCAGATTGATCGTGGCGTTCTCCGAGGGCGCAGGCGCTGCCGCGGCCTGACCGACCAGGGTCGCGATGACCATGCCGACCGCCAGGGACAATCGATTCACGTTGGAAATCATCTGCACACAACTCCTTTTCATACAGCTTTATGAATTCGGTTAACCCGGACGCCGCCCTTGCAGGGACATGCGCACAGGCAAGGTGATGGAGGCCGGTGGCCGTTCGCTCAGATGCGGCGCGTTACGCAAGGCGGCCAGCACCTGACTGTCGATCTCGGGGTTGCCACTGGACTTGATCAGCTCGACCCGGGTGATCTCGCCGACACTGCTCAGCCACACATCGGCCTGCAGCGAAAACGCGAGGTTGCGCAGGTCGGGGTTCTCGCGCAGCAGCTTCTGGAAGGTGAACGCGAGGAACTGGCTGTAGGTGCCGTTGCCCACTCGCCCACCGCCCGCGCCGGCCATGCCGCCGCCCTTGCCCGCGCCGATGTTGAAGGCGTCGTTGCCGCTCTGGGCGTCGCCGTCCATTTGCATCGGGTTGGCCAGATCGTCCGCCGGTGATGGCGGTGTTTCTTCCTCGGGCTTGACCTCTTGCGGCTCGGGCGTTGGCTCGGGCTCGACGATTTTTTCTTCCACCGGGGTTTCCGGCTCCGGCGGTTTTTCCGGCGGCGGAGGTGGCGGTGGCGGCAACGGAATGATCGTCGGCACCTTCGGCGCTTCCCGGCGGATGCCGCTCATGTCGTTGGCCCACTGCCACAGGAACCACGCGGCGAGTGCGGCGAGAATCAGCCCGGCGCCCCACTTCGCATAGCGCAAGGGCGACTTCTTCACCGGCAGCGGTTCGATCGGAAGTTGTGCGGTCATGACTCAGCCCTGGCTCGGTTTGCCGGTGACGAGACCGACCTGGGACAGTTCGAGCCGGCGCAGCAGATCCAGCACTTCGATGACCTTCTGGTACTGCACCGTGGCGTCGCCGCGCACGATCACCGGGAAGTCCGGGTTCTGCGCCTTCTCGATGCGCAGGCGTCCTTCCAGCTCCGGCAAGGTCACCGGGTAGGCGTCGAGGAACACCTGCCCGCCATCGTTGACCGAAATCGCCTTGGTCTTGGCCTCGGACAGCGACACGGCGGCGCTGGCCTTGGGCAGGTTGATCTGGATTCCGGAGACCTGCGCAGTAGCGGTGAGGATGAACATCACCAGCACCACCATCAGCACGTCCACCAGTGGCGTGATGTTGATGCTGTCCACCGCTGCATCTTCGTCATCGTCGTGGGAGGCATTTACGGACGCCATGTCAGTGCTCCTCAGGCCGGTACGGAGTGGTTGGCGTGATGACCGCGCTGATGCGCCGCTTCACTGGACTGGCCTTCGCCGTGCATCTCCGCCAGACGGGTGATGAACTCGTCGACGAACACGCGCATGTCGGCGCTGACTTCCTTGTTGCGGGTAATCAGGCGGTTGTAGCCAAACAGCGCCGGGATCGCGACGAACAGGCCCATGGCGGTAGCCAGCAAGGCTGCGGCCATACCCGGCGCGATGGCGTTGATGTTGACGTCGCCGGCCATGGCGGTGCCGAGGAACACCACCATGATCCCCATCACCGTACCGAGCAGACCGATGTAGGGGCCGCCGGCGATGGCGTTAGACAAGGTCGAGAGTTTCGAACTCAGTTGCTGGTTTTCCCGGGTGCGCACGCCATCCATGGAGCAGCGGATGGCTTCGATGGTCGCCGCCGAAACCGACGAGGTATCGGCGCCTTGTTCGCGGCGAGTGCGGATCTCTTTCACCGCCACCTGATACAGACGCCACAGCGGCGAATGCCGCAAACGCTGGGCGAGTTGGGTGTCGTCGGCGAACATCTCCAGGCGAGTGCCGACCTTGGCGAATTGCACGCGGAAGTCTTCGTTGGCAGCGGTGACACGGCTGAGGGTGCGGTTCTTGCGCAGCATGATGATCCACGACTGGAACATCATCAGCACCAGCACCGCGATGATCACCCAGGCATCGACCGGCACGGCGTTGAGCAGGAAACCGAGGCTGCCGAAACCGTAGCCGGACTGTTCTTCATCGACGCCGTAAGCCACCAGTTTCGACTCGGCGCCTTGGGAAGTGGCATCGGCCAGCAGCAGCGGCGCCGGACGGGCGACTTTCGACAGGCGCAGTTCATCGATGGCGCCCACGAACGGTTGGAAAGGACCTTCGTGCAGATCCGCACCGATGGCCATGACCGAATTGAACGCCGGCATTGCCTGAGCCAGTGCAGCGCTTTCGCGACCATTGATGTACAGCGTCACTTTCGCGCCTTCAGCGGTCAGCGCGACGTGTTGCCATTGGCCCGGATTCAGCGGTTGCGTGGCGACGGCGCGCTGGCCGTCGATCTCCACGAACGGTACACCCTGATTCACACCGACCAGCAAGCTGTTGGTGCCTTCGCGGCGGGCCAGGATCAGTTGCTCGCCGTTGGCCTGATCCAGACGCAGCCAGGCACTGAAGGTGAACGCGCTGCCAGCGTTGTGCTGCAATGACGGACTGGCCGGCAGCAACAATGGCTGGCCGCTGAACTGCAAGGCCCGCCCCACTACGCCGTCGATTGCCGCGCCAGTGGCGCTCTGCGCGGTGTTGCCGTAGGCAGTGGTGTCTTTCGCCGGGGTGCCGGTGGCGCCTTCGAAGTGATAGAGCGCGGTGTAATTCGGATCGAATGTGAGCTGACCGTTGCCGGTGGCCGGCGCCTTCTGGTTGCCGTAGTACATCCAGATGTCCTGACGCTGACCGCCCTCGACATTCGGCACATCGACCCAGATCAGCGCCATGCCCATCAGCGCATCGAAGCTTTCGATCTGGTGGTTGAGCACGGTCTTGTCATCGGCCGCGACGAAGCGCAGATCCGAGCCGTCCTCTTTCACGCCGTCAAAGGTGAAGTTGCCGGTGTGCAGGCGCACCAGCAGCGCGGTGCGGCCCAGAGCCTGATTGATCCCGGCGCCTTGCGGCGTGGTGTCGACGGCGATCTGTTTGCGGTAATGCCAGTCGTCCTGCCACCAGGCCTGAGCCGTGGCCGGGAGCACGAAGCCCAGGCAGATCAACAACGAAAGGAAAAGGCGCTGCATGGAAGTGCTCCTTGTTAGAAAGTGGCCTGAAGGTTGAAGTGCAGGCGCGATTCCTGTTTCGAGGTGTTCGGCCCTTCGAGTAGCGGGTAGCCCCAGTCGACGCTGCCGGACAGCCATTTGCTCAGGCTGGCGCGGGTGCCGAGGCCGACACTGGCCAGGGCATAACTGGCGTCCTGGTCCGGCAGTTCGTCGCGCAGGTAGAGTTGCGCGCCTTCGGCGAAGGCATAAAAGCGCCAGTCCTGCATCCAGGTGCCGGCGTACTTGGCCAGCGACGGCGTGCGGACTTCCTGACTGAGCAGCACGCCGTCATCACCGGTGCGTTCGGCCGCCAGATAACCGCGCACCGAGGTCGCGCCGCCTGCGGAGAATTGTTCGTTGGAAACCAGTGGCCCCGACGCCAGTTGGAACGCGGCTTTGCTTGCGCTTTGCCAGTCGCTGTCGAAAGTCCAGGTGAAATTGGTATCGCCCTTGAGCACGGCGAAGCTCGGGTTGGCGCGGTAGCGTTTGTAGTCGAAGTCTTCGTCGGAACTGCCGTAGCCGAAGATGCTGCGGGTGGCCGCGACCAGGCTCAGGCCGAGGCCGAGCTGGCTCTTTTCGGTGTAGCGATAGCCGTTGTAGGCAAACGTGAACGGCGCGTATTTCAGCGGCACCTTGTCGCTTTCACCGGACAGGGTCAGGCGTTCGTCGAAGTCCTTGAAGTCAATGCCGGCCGACAGTGAGTTCGACCAACTGCCGCTGGACGGGATCGTGTAGATCGCCGACACGCCGTAGGAATGCCCCTTGCCGAGCACGTTGCTGCCGCCGATGGTGGCGACGTTGCTGTCGGACTGGTAACCGGAGAACTGCACGCTCCAGCGCTCGGTCAGCGGCGCGGTGTAGGAACCGGACCAGACCTTGGCGTTGTCGGTGTCCTGCGGCGCGGTGAAGAACGTCAGGTTGACGCTGTGGCCGAGCTGCCAGAGGTTGTTGTAACCGAGGCTGGTGACGGCACGGAGTTTTTCGGTGTCGGCGCTGTAGTCGTTGTTCAGACCCACGCTGGCGGTCCACGGGTTCTGGTCTTCGACCTGCAGATCCACGTCCATGGTGCCGGGGCGCTGGCCTTCGCGCACCAGCGGCATCACCTGCCGGCCCGGGGTCTTGTTGAGTTGCGCCAGTTCGCCCTGGACCTTGGCGAAGTCCGGCACTTCGCCTTCTTTCAGCGCCGGGACGTTGTCGCGGATGTCCAGCGGCGAATAGTGTTTGGCGCCGACCACCCGCACCCGGCCGACCTTGGTTTCGCTGACTTGCAGGTAGACGATGCCGTCGGCCACCGCTTGCTCCGGCAGTTCGACGAACACGGATTGGTAGCCGCGTTCCTGATAGGCCTTCTGCAAGGCATCCCGCGCGCCTTCAATGTCGCTCAAGGCTTTTTGCGGGCCGAGGAACGGGTACACCGCTTCTTCGATCGCCCGCGCATCGAGCACCGTGTTGCCACGCACGAAGTATTCGTTGACGTCCACCAGACGCTGCGCCGCTGTGTTTTCGGCCTCATCGGCGAACGCCGGCTGCGCGCCGGCCGTCACCAGCAGCCAGCCCCACAGCGCCAGCCGTGACGTGAAAATCTGATCCACACTACCCCCTGAAATTCGCGATGACCTGTTGGCGCTCATGCGCCTTGCGTGTGCGTCAGTTACTGGCGTTCTTGATTGCTGAAGTGCGGGGCCCGGTGTGTTTGCCCAGCCAGGTGTGCAGCAGCGCGAAGTTCAAGGAGAACTCGGGCATTTGCAGCAGCGCGCCGCAGAACACTTCACCGATGATTTTCTGGATGAGTTGCACCGCACGCGGCTCGTTGAGCAGCGTGGCGATGTCGCGACTGAGGACGTTGAAGCTCCAGACTTTCTGATTCAGGCCAAGGCCCACGAACCAGCGAAACAGCAGGTTATAATTGAGCTGTTCGTAGAGCTGCTGCTCGCTGGGCACCGAATACAGCAGTTGCAGGAGCAGGATGTGCATGACCGTTTGCGCCGGGATCAGCATGCCGGGCTGGGCGTTGAGGTCGTGAAGGAGATCGCTGTGAGCGTCGAACAGGTCGTCGATCTGCGGGCGCAGCAGCACCAGCGAATGCCCTGGCGGAATGTAGCTGGAGACCTCTTTCAAGGCGCCCTGCCAGTCATCCTGCGACACGATCCAGACCCACGGCGCGCCGTAGCGATACACCGAAACCGGCTTCTTGCGCGCGGCTTCGACGATCTTCGACAGGCGTTGATCGAGTTCCTGCATGCCCACTTTCGAGTAGCGTTCCATAGTCCCCATTGCCTCACTCCCGGCGTCCCGCCTCGGCTTGTGAAAAGCGCCCTGTTGGGCCCCTCAAGCGCGTTACATAGGCATGACCGGACTGGCGATGTGCTACCGAACTTTTGTCATAAAAGCTTCATTACAGAACTGGAGTGAGATCGATCGGGCACCACAAAAAACTGTGGGAGCTGGCTTGCCAGCGATTGCGGTCTGTCAGCAAATAAATGGGTTGCTGACCCGACGCTATCGCTGGCAAGTCGAATCGTCGCACCGCAGCTCCCACAAGGTTTTGTGTAGTTTTTAAGAAGTCAGCAGATCAGGTATAGACCGGCCAGGTATCGACAATCTTGCCGCCACGTACCGCCAGCAAGTCACCGAATTGCAGCAACACCGCTTCGGTCTGGGTCGGTCGCAGGAACACTTGATCCTCCACCGTCAGCCCCACGGCATTCGAACCATTGACCATCTCCTGATTTGAACTGCGCCCGTAAACACCATTGCTCTGCAATCCGGGCGGTGATTCGAACTCAGCCATCCAGTTGCCGCCGTAGATAAAAAAGGTCTGGCGCTGGTTGGCATCCCACCACGAAAACAGTTTCGACTTGTCGTCCAGCGCCGGAATGTTCACCGCCCCGGTGCTTTTCAACACCGGGGTGGCGATGTACGCGGCAGGCTCGTGTTCGACCAGCGACGGCAGATCGTAATGAGTCGGCTTGAGCATCGCCGTGCCCACCGACACTTCACTGCTCAGGGTTTCGTTCTCATGAATGCGATAACTCGGGCTGCCGGCGGTGTTCAGGCACAAGCCGTCATGCCACAGCGCCGGATATTGCTGCCGGGTGAAGTCGACGCAGCGCTGATAAGTCACCATCACCTTGGCGAACAATTCCTCGGGTGAACCGAGAATCCCCGGCACGCCCATGCCCACGAACGGGTCGTAGCCCATGAACCCGGCGAACGCCAGGTGCTGCGGGTTGGCGGAGATCAACGCGAGCATCTGACCCAGCACGTTCACGTCACTGACGCCGCCACGGTGCAGGCCGACGTCGAGCTCGATGTTGATCCGCATTCGGGTGCCCAATCCCTGGGCCAGCGCGAGGTATTGCTGCAAGCGTTCGGGGTTGTCGATCAGCCATTGCAGTTGCTTCGTTGGGTCGAACGGACCTTTGTGGGTCTGGTAGAAAATCTCCGCCGAGCGTACCGGCAGGGGCTTGCCGAGCAGAATGTCGGACTGCGGGTAAACCTGTGCATCGTGATTGAGAAACGGCTGATGAAACGACATCAGTCGCTGCGTCCCTGCCCTTTGAGCGATGTAGCTGAGCAGTCCCGGCGATGGCAAGGACTTCTCCACCAGCCGCAGGTGTTTGCCGCTGCGCTTGACCGAGCGCATCACCACGTCGATGTTGTGATCCAGACGATCCAGATCGATCAGCAACACCGGGCGCATCGGGCCTTTGGTCTTGAGTTCATTGTTCAGCGCCCGGAAATATTCGCTGTACGGCCCGCCGCGATCCCCGGGACGCAGCCATGCCCCCACGCCCACCAGCAAGGCACCGACCCCCAACGTACCGAGCACGAAATTACGTCGATTGACCGCCATCAGTTCACCCCCAGAATCGACGACAGATGCCCGTTGAGAAACTTGCCGCTCGGGTCCAGCGCCTGGCGTACCTGAATGAATTCCTGCCAGCGTGGGTACAACGTCTGCAACGTACGGGCGTTGAGCGTGTGCAATTTGCCCCAGTGCGGGCGGCCGTTGTACTTCCAGAAGATCGGCTCGACGGCGGCGAAGAAATTGTGATGGTCCATCTGGTAATGCTGGTGGACCGAGATCGAACAGCTGTCGCGACCCTCGAACATGCTCAGCGGAATGTCGTCGGCCTTGACGTAGCGGTACTCGATGGGAAACCAGGTGCGCAGGTCCTTGTCGCGGATCAGTTTGAGAATCTCGCGCAGGCACGCCGGGCCGTGTTCAGCGGGTACCGAGTATTCCATCTCGTTGAAGCGCACGGTGCGCACGTTGGCGTAGATGTCGAACGAGTCGCCGACCCGATCATCGAAACTCGCCAGATGCCGCAGGCTGTTGAGCAGCGAACTGCGCAGGCTCGGGAAGTCGCTGCCGTACTTGTCGATCTTCTCGATCAGGGTCACGAACTCGTTACCGCCCTCCTCTTCAGGCGGGATCGGCGGCGTGGGCGGGTCGGTGGTTTCGTTGAGGGCGATCGACAAGGCGTAGTCGGAATGGGTGACCACGAGCATTTCCCAGTGCTGGTTTTCGCGGGTGTTCTTGTCCAGGTCTTCGAGCAGTTCTTCGGTCTTGGCGATCCACTGGGTTTCCCGCAGGCGATAGGCCGGGCGGTTTTGCAGGCGGATCTTGGTAGCAACGCCCAACGCGCCGAGGGACACACGGGCGGCGTTGAACACTTCGGGATGACGCTGGCTGTCGCAGTCCAGCACTTCGCCGCTGGCGGTCACCAGTTGCATCCCGCAGACGTGGGCCGAGTAGGACTGGAAGGTTTTGCCGGTGCCGTGAGTCGAGGTGGAAATCGCCCCGGCGAGGGTCTGGTAATCGATATCGGCCATGTTTTGCAGGGCCTGGCCGACGTCCTTGAGCGGCGTGCCCATACGCGACATCGGCGTGCCGGCGGCGAACTCGGCTTGCAGGGTTTTCGGGTCGTGATCGAGCAGACCGCTGAAGTAGCTCAGCGACAACAACGTGCCGTCGGTAGGCACCAAAGCACTGAAGGAATGCGCC
Source organism: Pseudomonas sp. HS6 (assembly GCF_023375815.1). Classification (NCBI taxonomy): domain Bacteria; kingdom Pseudomonadati; phylum Pseudomonadota; class Gammaproteobacteria; order Pseudomonadales; family Pseudomonadaceae; genus Pseudomonas; species Pseudomonas sp. HS6. The sequence continues at coordinate 1,523,067 of NZ_CP067412.1, forward strand.
GAGCCGACCGGGCGAATTTTGCCCGGTGCCTGCTGGATCACTGTCGTCAGTTCATCCAGATTCTTCGGCGCCACCCGCGCTGCCGGCAGGCAACTTTGCCCGCCCGACCAGTTGCGCCAGGGAATCAGCCGCGGTGCCCGCATCAACTGGCCCAGCGCCGGATTGGAAGCCAGCGCGCTGAACGCCCCGACGATGCTTGCCCGTTGCAACAACTGTCGGCGTGTCAGATCTATCGGCATGCCAGGATCCTTATTGTGGGAGCGGCTGATCGGCCATGAAACCGATCAACTGAAGAAATTGTTCTTCCGAGCACTCGACGCACTGGCCCATCGGCGGCATGCCGTTGTAGCCGTTGATGGCGTGGTCGAGCAGCGTGTCGGCGCCCTGCTGGATGCGCGGCTCCCAGGCCTTGCGGTCACCGGTCAACGGCGCATTCGCGGCGGGGTTGGCGTGGCAGAGCTGGCAGCTATTGGCGTAGATCTGCGCCAGCGCCGGGTCTTTGGGCATGGCGTTGTTGGTGCTGGCCGGGGGTTTGGGGTCTTCGCCGCAGCCGGCCAGCGCAGCGGCCAGCATCAGCAACAACGTGATTCGGGATGCCCGCATAACGATCCTCGCGTTGGGTGCCACTTATTGTTGTAAGCACACCTTAAGGCAGCGACGGCGGCGGGTTGAGGGCATTGCGGGCCAGTGAAGGGGGCAAACGGGGACAGTCGGGATACAACTCGGGATCGAACAAAAGGAGGGAATCTTGCTGAGCCCTCTGCTCTGCGCCTTTGAGTGACATTCGCGTGACATTTGCGGGTTTAAATTGCAGCGCGTTCAGGCGTATAACCTGTACAGACTTTTTCAATTGGCAAGCAGGGTAGCGACATGACCACAGCAAACATCCTTGGCAACCTGTTCCCTTCTGTCAGCGACATCCCGGAAAAATACCGCCTCGACGGTCAGGTCGAGCAACGCGAATACCTGGTCGATGGCCAGTTGCGCCGCTGGGACGGCCCGCTCGCCACAGTACGCAGCCCGGTCTATCTGCATGGCGAAAGCGGTGATGAACAAGTGATCCTCGGCAGTACGCCGCTGCTGGACGCCGAGACCGCCCTCACCGCCCTCGACGCCGCCGTCCGCGCCTACGACCGGGGTCAGGGCCTGTGGCCGACCATGCGCGTGGCCGAGCGCATCCAGCACGTCGAAGCCTTCCTCGGGCGCATGCGCCAGCAGCGCGACGCCGTGGTGAAACTGCTGATGTGGGAAATCGGCAAAAACCTCAAAGACTCGGAAAAAGAGTTCGACCGCACCTGCGACTACATCGTCGACACCATCAATGCGCTAAAAGAACTCGACCGTCGCTCCAGCCGTTTCGAGCTGGAACAGGACACCCTCGGCCAGATCCGTCGCGTACCGCTCGGTGTGGCGCTGTGCATGGGCCCTTACAACTATCCGCTGAACGAGACGTTCACCACGCTGATTCCGGCGCTGATCATGGGCAACACCGTGGTGTTCAAACCGGCCAAGCTCGGCGTGCTGCTGATCCGTCCGCTGCTCGAAGCCTTCCGCGACAGTTTCCCGACCGGCGTGATCAACGTGATCTACGGCAGCGGCCGCGAGACCGTCAGTGCGCTGATGGCCAGCGGCAAGATCGACATCTTCGCCTTCATCGGCACCAACAAGGCCGCCAGCGACCTGAAGAAACTGCACCCGAAACCGCACCGTTTGCGCGCCGCATTGGGGCTGGATGCGAAGAACCCCGGCATCGTCCTGCCGGAAGTCGATCTGGATAACGCGGTGAATGAAGCGGTTACCGGTTCGCTGTCGTTCAACGGCCAGCGCTGCACCGCGTTGAAAATCCTGTTTGTGCATGAAGATGTGGTGGATAGTTTCATCGAGAAATTCAACGCCAAACTGGCCACCCTCAAACCGGGCATGCCATGGGACAGCGGGGTTTCGCTGACACCGCTGCCAGAGTCGGGCAAGGTCGACTATCTGCACGGGTTGGTTGCCGATGCGCAAAGCAAAGGCGCCCAAGTGGTCAATCCGAATGGCGGCGAGTCGCGAGAGTCGTTCTTCTATCCGGCGGTGCTGTACCCGGTGACGCCGCAGATGCGCGTCTATCAGGAAGAGCAATTCGGCCCGGTGGTGCCGATCGTGCCGTACCGTCATCTCGACACCGTGATCGATTACGTATTGGAGTCGGATTTCGGACAGCAACTGAGCATCTTCGGCACTAACCCGGTGGCGGTCGGCCGCTTGGTCGACACCTTCGCCAACCAGGTCGGGCGGATCAACCTCAATGCCCAGTGCCAGCGCGGCCCGGACACTTATCCGTTCAACGGGCGCAAGAACTCCGCCGAAGGCACGCTGTCGGTACACGATGCGCTGCGGGTGTTTTCGATCCGTACGCTGGTGGCGACCAAGTTCCAGGAACCCAACAAGGATCTGATCAGCGAAATCATTCGCGGGCGAGATTCGAACTTCATCGCCACCGATTACATCTTCTAAGGAGGAATCACCGCTGAGCACTTTCAGCCCCCACCGCTGGCCGCCGCTGTTGCGGCGGATCCTGCGGCCGCTGCTGGACCCGTACCGTCGCTACCGCCACGCGCGGTTGATTCACGCGGTGCGGGTGGCGCTGGGATTGTTGGCGACGATCCTGCTGACCACCGGCATCAATCTGCCCCACGGCGAGTGGGCGTCGGTGACCATGCTGGTGGTCATCGGCGGCTTGCAACACCACGGCAACATCGGCAAGAAAGCCGCCGAACGCGCCACTGGCACTTTGATCGGTGCCGGCGTCGGTCTGTTGTTGGTGGCGCAACAGGCGTGGCTGGGAATGCCATGGCTGACCTATTTCGCAATGGCGGTGGTGTGCGGATTTTTCTCGTATCACGCCATCGGCAAGGGCGGTTACACCGCCCTGCTCTCGGCCATCACTGTTTTTATCGTCGCCGGGCATGGCGACAATCCAATCACCGACGGGCTGTGGCGCGGGGTCGATATTCTGATCGGTATCGCCCTGGCCCTGGCTTTTTCCTTCGCCCTGCCGCTGTATGCGGTGTATTCGTGGCGCTACAACCTGGCCGATGCGTTGCGCGATTGCGCCACGGTGTACGGGCGGATCATCAGCGGTGAAGCGGTTTCGGCCGATGAACACTTGAAACTGATGGGCCGGCTGAACACGGTGATGGTGCAACTGCGTTCGCTGATGCCGTCGGTGTCCAAGGAAGTGAAGGTCTCGATGACCGAACTGGATGCGATCCAGCGCAATTTGCGCATGTGCATCAGCACCCTGGAAATCCTCGGCAATACCCGGCCGGACACCAGCGATCCCGAAGCCATGGCGCACCTGCAATCGGCGTTGAAAGCCGAACACCGACAGATTCGCGTGCAACTGATCGGCATGGCCCGGGCCTTGAAAACCGGTGCGACCCAGCGCCTCGGGCGCCCCGTGGAATTGCCGGACGCCAGCCTCGATGCCCCGGTCTACAGCCCGTTGGACGGTTACCGTCTGCTGACCCGGCAACTGGCGTCCAACATCGGCGAAATGCGTCAGCGCCTGGCGAAAACCGCGCCGCGCTGGAACATCTGAGACTACTGCGCCGCCAACCGCCTTGACTTGAAACCCCAGCCCTGTTGCATCCCGGCGGCGGCCAGCAGGATCGCCGCCACGCCCACCCATTGCAGGGTTTGCAGTTGATGGCCGAAGGCAAACCAGTCGACGAAAATAGCCGCAATCGGGTAAATGAACGACAGTGCGCCGGTCAGTGCAGTCGGCAGTTTCTGGATCGCGCCGTAAAGCAGCACGTACATCAGACCGGTGTGGAGAATGCCCAGCGTCACCAGACTGGCCCAGGCACTGGGCGCTTGCGGCAGCGCGCTGAAGTGGGCGAACGGTGTCAGCATCAACACCCCGGTGCAGACCTGGATCAAGGCGATCAGGTGTGGCGGCGTACCGGTCAGGCGTTTGATGATCAACGCGGCGATGGCATACAGAAACGCTGCACCCAACGCCAGCGCGATCCCTGTGAGGTAATCATTGCCGCCCTCGCCCTGCCCGCCGTGGGCACTGACGATAGCCAACATTCCCGTAAAAGAAATCGCCAGCCAGAACAGCTTTTGCACGGTGATTTTCTCGCCGAGAAACAGCGCCGCCAATCCCACCAGCATGAACGGCTGCACGTTGTACACCGCCGTGCCGATGGCAATCGAGGCTCGGGAATACGAGGCGAACAGCAGCACCCAGTTGCCGACAATCGCCATGCCGCTGAGCACTGCCAGCAGGAACGTGGTGCGCGTCAAAATGCCTGGGCGCAAAAAGCCGAACGCGGCGCAGATCAGCAGCAAGGTGCCAGCGCCGAATACGCAGCGCCAGAACACCACGTCGAGCACCGGTTGGCCTGACACCAGCACGAACCAGCCGATCGTCCCGGATATCAGCATGGCGGCGGTCATTTCGAATGAACCGCGACGGATTGTTTTGTCCATCATCAATCTCCTTAATGTGTGGCAAAAGTATGCCAAGCGATCCCCGGGCTACTCCAGAGCAAAAAGCAGGCTAAAATCGATTTCTGCCTTTTTTATCAAGGGTGGTTTGTGTTATTCGCCTAATGCGGGAGTTTTTGTATGACCGACGATATCGACCAGATCCTGATCGGGGCCTTGATGGAGGATTCGCGGCGTTCGCTCAAGGCGCTGGCGCAGATCAGCGGCTTGTCTTCACCGAGCGTGGCCGAGCGCTTGCGGCGACTTGAGGAGCGCGGTGTGCTCAAAGGCTACACCGTGGAGATCGATCCGAAGTGTTTCGGCTACCAGTTGCAGGCGATTGTCCGGGTGCGGCCGTTGCCGGGGCAGCTGCAGGAGGTTGAGCGGCAAATAATGTCGATTCCCGAATTCACAGAATGTGACAAGGTCACTGGCGAGGACTGTTTTATCGCTCGCCTGCATGTGCGTTCGATGGAGCAACTGGATACTCTGCTCGACCGGTTGAATACGCTGGCAGAAACCAATACTGCGATCGTCAAGAAGACCCCGGTGAAACGGCGATTGCCGCCGATGGCATGAGCGGCGTAAATTGAGTTTTTCCGGCGAAGGATTGGCGGTATGAGAACTCAGGCAATGATGCTGGCAGCGATGATGCTGGCAGGGTGCGGGACGGTGCAGACCGTGGCGTTCAGTGACAAGTTTTCTACCGACCAGTTGAAGGCTAAAAAATCTTACTGCGGCGCTGTACCACGCATTTACAGCGGCGTGACGTACGACTTCTGCATGCTGCATGCCGAAAAGCCCGATGACGTCGATGCGTTCAACTACAAGAACGCTACACCGGGCCTGCTGGTCGATGCGGCCGTGTCGGGAGTGCTCGATACGTTGCTGTTGCCCTACACGATCTACAAGCAACAGGCCGATGGCAGCATCGAGATCAATTGAACGTCTGCCCCCTTTCCGAAGGCAACAAAAAACCCGCTTTCGCGGGTTTTTCGTTAATGCCGATTCAACCAATCAGTCGTCGCGGCTCATGATGCCGAAGATCTGCAACAAACTGATGAACAGGTTGTAGATCGATACATACAGGCTGATGGTCGCCATGATGTAGTTGCGCTCGCCGCCGTGGATGATGGCGCTAGTCTGGAACAGAATGCAGACCGACGAGAACAGTACGAAACCTGCGCTGATCGCCAGTTGCAGGCCGCTGATCTGGAAGAACATGCCCGCCAGGGTGGCACCCAGCAACACGAAGAAACCGGCGGTGATGAAACCACCGAGGAAGCTCATGTCCTTGCGGGTGATCAGCACGTAGGCCGACAGACCACCGAAAACCAGTGCAGTCATCGCGAACGCGGAGCTGACCACTTCAGCGCCGCCCTGCATGCCCAGGTAACGGTTCAGGATCGGGCCGAGCAGGAAACCCATGAAACCGGTCAGGGCAAACGCGGACACCAGGCCCCAAGCCGAATCACGGAGTTTGTTGGTGAGGAAGAACAGCCCGTAGAAGCCGATCAGCACCACGAAAATATTTGGGTAGCCGACCCGCATCTGCTGGGCCACGAAAGCCATCACGCCGCTGAATGCGAGGGTCAGCGCCAGTAGGCCATAAGTGTTGCGCAGGACGCGGCTAACCTCTAGCTGCTCAGCCTGCACGCTGTTGTGAACTGCGTAATCCTGTTCGCGCATGGCGACACTCCTGTTGGTTTGAAACGTTCAGTCGCAAAGATCATAACAGACGCTCTGTAACAAGCCATGCACAGAGTTTGACAGTGTGTTTCATTCAGGTATTATGGCGCCCGCAACGCAACGGAGGTGTGGCCGAGTGGTTTAAGGCAACGGTCTTGAAAACCGTCGACTGTAACAGGTCCATGAGTTCGAATCCCATCGCCTCCGCCATATTTGATACGACAAAGCCCTGATTATTCAGGGCTTTGTCGTTTCTGGTGTTCTGAAAATATTTCGCTTCTCATCACGGCGTTCTGCCGACTGAACACCACCCAGTTTCCTGCAACACCAGACACCCCTTTATTATCTGCCCAGCCTAACCAACAGATAAACATCTGCCGAATCAAGCGGCATACGGAACAACACGGATGACCTCTTTCAGAAATCTTGGATTCTGGGGCAAAGTCTGGGCCTGTGCCTGGATAGCGTTCCTGCTGCTTATTTCCGGCGATTCAGGCACTAACTGGATGGATATAAGCTCATCCGACCGCAAGCGTGTCTTCAGCCCTGGCTTTCTCGTGTTGTGCGTTTTTGTAGCGGTGGTTGAGCTGATACTACTCAACCACTTCTATGGTGCGCGAATGGAGTGAAGGCGAGGCAGATCGCGTGGTGCCGGCTTCCTTGCCCTGCAGAGTTATAAGGCTTGTGTTCTTCCTGTTTTCACAGCAGCGTGAAAAACTGCGTGTTCTTCGCCACTCATTTTTTGTCTGTTTTGATGGAACTACCGATGGACATCATGGATACCCAGCAAGAAAACACCCTCGAAAAGTCACTCAGACTGGCGGCGGATGAGCCAGACCACCGACCTGATTTTTTCAAGACGCTGCTGAATTCGGATATCTACGTCCTCGGCACTGCCGGCACTGGCGAAGGGCAAGTCAACCTTGAGGCAGGCAGCAACATCAGCATTGCGCACTGGCAAAAGCCCGACGGCTCAGCTGTCATCCCGTTTTTCACTTCGTTGCAAACGCTACAAAAATCCATAAACAGCGAAGAGTCCTACATAGCGATCCCGGCCAGATCCCTGTTTGAAATCACGCTGGGCACTCCTCTTTTCCTCAATCCAAAGTCTCCCTACGGGAAAGAGTTTTTCCCGGAGGAAGTGCGCTACCTGCTCTCCGATGAGATCGGCCAAAGACCGGTTCAGCGCACGATCGAAAAGGACACTCAGGTGCTGCTCGGACAGCCGGCGCAATACCCCTCGAAGATGGTCAATTCGCTCACTCAATTACTCGCCAGACATCGCAATGTGAAGCGCGCGTTTCTGGCATTGATGCATGACGCATCGTCTGACCAAAAGCCTCATCTGATCATCGGGATCGAAGCTGACGGCGATTTTGAACGGGTCATGCGCGAAGCGGGCAGCGTTGCCGGGGACACTGCTCCGGATGGCGAACCCGTTGACCTGTACCGCGTTCATGACGGAGATTCAGGCCTTAGCGATTACTTCCTCAAACAAACCGCCCCCTTCTATAAGCGGAAGTCGGCAGGCTGGCTGCGTTCATGGTTTGGTTTTAGAAAAGCGTGACAACGCACAGCAGACTGGGGACGGATTCAGACCAGAATGAGAAAATAAATCGGTCCCCAATAGATAGTCCCCAATAGATAAAAAGTCGCTTAACGTCGATCAGGCAGTTTTCGTGTACGTCGTGGTAAAACTGTCGCTTCAAAGACCAATTGCCAAGGAAGCATTCATTGCACGACTCAAAATATCTGGAAAACCTCCGCTCCCGCTTCAACTCAGGAGAGGAGCTTGAATTCATGTTTTTCTGGGGACACCAGCGAAGCAAGCACGGCGTCACAGCGTCGTGCTTCAGCCAGTGGTTCGAAGCCGAGTTCGTTGTCGACGGGCAACGCTACGCAACGGCCGAACATTTCATGATGGCCGAGAAAGCAGCCTTGTTCGGCGATCAGGACATTCGCGCTCAAGTGCTCCAGGCACCTACACCCAACGCAGCCAAAGCGCTTGGCCGTAAGGTGAGCGGATTCAACGAACACGATTGGCTGCAACATCGATATGAGATTGTCGTCCGGGCCAACCGAGCCAAGTTCTCGCAAAACCCGCAATTGAATGAATTTCTCAGGGAAACCGGCTCCAGCATCATCGTCGAGGCAAGCCCGGTTGACAGCATCTGGGGCATCGGGCTCGCTCAGGATCACGAAAACGCGAGCAACCCCAACCTGTGGCAAGGCTTGAATCTGCTGGGGTTCGCGCTGATGCAGATTCGCGACGAAAAATGATTCGCCCAGGTCGCGGCGATAGACACCGCGACCGGCGCACAGAAACGAAATCGGAAAACTACGCGGCCGCCCTCTCATGCTCGCTTTCGTGGACATAGATCCACGAGATGCCCGAGGGTGAGTTTTCATCAAGACGCATGAGCGCCGAGTCGACTTTCTTCTTGGTGATCCCGTCCTTGACCAGATCGAATACGGTCAGGAACAAGTCACCGGGAAGTGGCGTGATCGACAGATTGGTGATGTGCGATTCGGGGCTTCCAGCACGCTTCCCGTGCAGACCCCAAAGTCGTTCCCAGTAGTCGGCCCGTTCCATGATCTGACCATCCGTGAGCACCACGCGAAAATCGCTTGCCAGCGCGTCGTACAAGGGTTTTATGGCGCCTTCCGATTGGGAAGACATACCGCGTGACCATGGAAAAAAGAGGTTGTACCAACGGTACACCTCGGCCTCGACGAGCGCAGTTTTAGCGGATGTTTCGAGTACTTCGCTGATTGCCATCTGTGTTCTCCTTAACAAGCAAAAAGGCGCGTGTGGTCCGCAGAGCCTCTAACCTGTTGGATAGTATTGAGAACCGGCCAGCGGACAAAGACGACCGAGCGATCGTTGTCCTCCTATCCGGGGCCAGCGACGAAACTGGCATACTCCCCCTGAATTTGATCATTTCGGAGACCCCTATGCTTCGCGTGTTTGAACGCAGGCTCGACCCCTTCCCCCCCGACGAGGCGCCGCCGCCACCGGTTGGCCTGATGCGATTCCTGTGGGCCTGCACCCGCGGCGCCCGTGGCTACGTCCTTGCGCTTGCGTTGCTGAGTGCCAGCGTGTCGATCTATGAAGCTTGGTTGTTTTCGTTTCTCGGACAAGTGGTGGACTTGCTCTCGACCTGGCAGGCCGGTGGCGAAGTGAGCGGGCAGGAAAGTCGAGTGCTGTGGGGCATCGCCATCGTGCTGCTCACCAGCATCGGCCTGGTGGCGTTGCGCACGATGGTGCAGCACCAGATTCTGGCGATCAATCTGCCGCTGCGGCTACGCTGGGACTTCCATCGTCTGATGCTGCGGCAAAGTCTTTCGTTTTTCTCCGATGAGTTCTCCGGCCGGGTCACGACCAAAGTGATGCAGACCGCGCTGGCCGTGCGCGAAGTGCTGTTCACCCTCATCGAAATCGCTCCCGGCATCGGCGTTTACTTTATTGCGATCATCGCGTTGGCCGGTGGCTTTGCCCTGAAACTCATGCTGCCCTTTCTTGCCTGGGTCGCGCTGTTCGGGTTGGCAATGCTGTACTTCGTGCCGCGCCTGGGGCAAGTCGGACAGGAACAGGCCCATGCGCGCTCCTCGATGACGGGGCGTATTTCCGACGCCTACACCAATATCACCACCGTCAAACTGTTCTCGCACTCCAACCGTGAAGCGCACTTCGCGCGCGCGGCCATGGAAGATTTCAAGCAGACCGGTTTTCGTCAGATGCGCCTGGTCAGCCAGTTCGAAATCGTCAATCAGGCGCTGGTGGTCGGATTGATCCTTGGCGCAGGCGGCTATGCCCTCTGGCTCTGGCATCAGGGCCAGGTCGGTGCGGGCGCTGTGGCGGCGATCACCGCGATGGCGCTGCGGATCAATGGCATGTCGCACTGGATCATGTGGCAAATGACGTCGCTGTTCGAAAACATCGGCACCGTGCAGGACGGCATGGCGACCCTGACCCGAGGTCCGAAGGTGCAGGATGCGCCGGACGCCGGCGTGCTGGTGCCGTCCGGCGGTGCCGTGACCTTTGACAACGTGCACTTCAACTACAACGGTGAACGTCAGGTGCTCGACGGGCTGAGCCTGCAGATCCGCGCGGGCGAAAAAATCGGCCTGGTGGGCCGCTCCGGAGCCGGCAAATCCACGCTGATCAATCTGCTGTTGCGGTTCTATGACGTCGACAGCGGCGAGATTCGCATCGACGGGCAAAACATCGCGCAGGTAACCCAAGACAGTCTGCGCAGCGCCATCGGCATGGTCACCCAGGATACGTCGCTGCTGCACCGCTCGATTCGCGACAACATCGCGTACGGCCGCCCGGACGCCAGCGATGCGCAAGTGCGCAGCGCCGCAGTCAATGCTCAGGCCGATGGTTTCATCAGCCAACTGAGTGATCGGCAAGGTCACACGGGCTATGACACGCTGGTGGGCGAGCGCGGCATCAAGCTTTCGGGTGGCCAGCGCCAACGTGTCGCCATCGCCCGGGTGATGCTCAAGAACGCGCCGATCCTGCTGCTCGACGAGGCCACCAGTGCTCTGGATTCCGAGGTAGAAGTCGCCATCCAGGAAAGTCTCGATGAAATGATGCAAGGCAAGACCGTCATCGCCATCGCCCATCGGTTGTCGACGATCGCGGCCATGGATCGGCTGATTGTCATGGATGAGGGCCGCATCATCGAACAAGGCACCCACGCCGAACTGCTGGAAAGAAACGGCACCTACGCACGACTCTGGCAGCATCAGAGCGGTGGTTTTCTGGGTGAGGATCAAAGGCTGGATGAGGCGATGGACCGGGCGTGAGCCATCCCGCTGCACTTCCCCGCAGAACACTGACACTTTGAGGTATTGAATGGTATTTGCAAACACCTGGCGAGCGCTTGCCGCCCTGACAGTCTGCCTGTCCGGCGCCCAATACGCCGAGGCCGACGCGCCGCTGCTGTACACCCTGAGCGCTGCCAAGGCGTTGCCCGGTGACGGCCACAGTTGGGGCTTTGCCGCGTTGCAACCGCAAGGCTCACAACTGTTCGTGGCCCGTCGGGAAAATGGTTTGTCAGTCTTCGATGTCGACCAGCAAAAAATGCTGAAGACACTCGACAACTCCACCGGCGCCAACGCCGTCGCCTTCGTGCCTGAGCGCAATCGGGCGTATGTCGCCAACATGGATGGAACGCTGGGGATCGTGGCGCTGGATCGCCTGCAAGTCCTGCAACGGCTGAAGCTCGACTCAGGCAACCTCAACAACCTGCTTTACGACGCCAGCCGTGATCGGTTGATCGTCACCAGTGGCCGGCGCGGCGATCACTCGACGTTGTATCTGATCGATGCGAAAACCGATCGACTGACCGATGCTGTGGATGTGCCGGCGCAAAAACTCGACGGCCCGGTGATCCTTGAAAACGGCACCTTCATTGTCCCCATGCGCGACGAAGATAAAATCGCAGTGCTTTCAGGGGCGAAGCTCGAAGCTCGGCAGTTCTGGACATTCAAAGGCTGCAGCAAGCCCAGCGCACTGGCCGTGGACGAACCGCGTCAACGGCTGTTCGTGGCTTGCCGAGGCGACGATCCCACTCTGATCATCGCGGACCTGACCACGGGCAAAGCCTTGGGCACCCTGCCCATCGGCCGCGCCGTGAATGCACTGGCTTACGATCCCGTGAAAGACCAATTGCTGGTACCCAGCGGCGCCGACGCCAGCCTGGCGATTGTCCAGCGCAACGACCAAGGGCAGTACCAATTGCGCGGCACCGTCGGGACCCGGCCATGGGCGCACAACATGGTGCTGGACGCCAAACGCGGACAGGCCTACCTGTTCACCGCCGACTTCACCCAGCCGGCACCGAGCCGGGAACAACCCAAGCCCGACCCGGAGTTTCATCCCGGCACCTTCACGGTTCTGACCTTCAAGTCGCAGTAAAACTCAGGATGCCTCAATGATCCCGGCGGCCTCAGCCTGCACCTTGCGCCGCCGACGCTCGAACCACAGGTACACCACCGGCGTGGTGTAGAGCGTCAGGATCTGCGAAACCGCCAGACCACCGACAATCGCGATGCCCAACGGCTGACGCAACTCCGAGCCGGCGCCGTGCCCGAACGCCAGTGGCACGGCCCCGAGCAAGGCGGCCAGCGAGGTCATCAGGATCGGCCGCAAGCGCAACAGGCACCCTTCCCTCACCGCTTCACGCGGCGACAACCCACGTTGCTGCGCCTGCAAGGTGAAGTCGACAATCATGATCGCGTTCTTTTTGACGATGCCGATCAGCAGAATGATCCCGATCATCCCCAGCACCGACAGATCCTGCCCGCACAGCATCAAGGCCAGCAGCGCGCCGAAACCGGCGGACGGCAAGGTCGAGATGATCGTCAGCGGGTGGATCGCGTTTTCATACAACACCCCGAGCACGATGTAGACCGTCAGGATCGCTGCCAGAATCAGCCACGGTTGCGACTTCAGCGAATCCTGAAACGCCTGGGCAGTGCCCTGGAAACTACCCACCACCGTGTCGGGCATCGCGACCGCCAGCGACGCCTGATTGATCGCGCTGACCGCTTCGCTCAAGGCGTGCCCCGGCGCGAGGTCGAACGACAGGGTAATGGCCGGAAACACGCCCTGATGGTTGATGATGATCGGCACCTGCTCGGTCTTGATGCTGGCCAGCAGGTTCAGCGGCACCAAGGCTCCTGAGCTGGCGCGAACGAACAGATGCTCAAGCGTCGCGGTAGACGTCTGCCAGCTTGGGTCCAGCTCCAGAATCACATGGTTCTGATCCAGTTGAGTGAACATCGTCGCGATCTGCCGCTGACCGAATGCGTCATACAGCACGTCATCAATCGCCTGAACGGTCACGCCCAGACGCGCAGCGGTCGGACGGTCGATCACCAAGGTCGACTGGGCGATCGCCTGTTGCTGGTCAGAGGTGACGTGTTGCAGTTGCGGCAAGGTCTTTAGTTTGGCCAGCAGCACCCCGCTCCAGTGATCCAGCTCGACACTGTCCGGGTCCTGCAAGGTGTACTGATACTGCGTCTTGCTGGCCCGGCCACCGATCTGGATATCCTGGTTGGCCTGCATGAACACCTTGACCCCGGACAACTCGTCCAGCGCCGGTTGCAGGCGCCGGATGACCTCGGCCGCACTCGCCGTGCGCTCACTGAACGGCTTGAGGTTGATCATCACCTTGCCCTGGCTGACCGTCGGGTTCGGGCCGATCCAGAAATACACCCGCGCCACCGCCGGATCCTGCCCGATGATCTCCGCCGCACGGTTGACCTGTGCACGCATGGCGATCGGCGAAATGTCCGCCGCCGCTTCCGCGACACCCTGAATCAGACCGTTGTCCTGCTGCGGGAAGAACCCCTTGGGAATGCTGACATACAGCACCGCCGTGGCTGCCAGCGTGGCAATCGCCACCGCCATGGTCAGGCGTTGATGATCCAGCACCCAATCCAGACTGCGTCGATAGCCGTTGTGCAGTTGGTCGAACACCTGCTCGCAGGCCCGGGCAAAGCGCCCCTCCTCCTGATCGGCATGAGGTTTGAGCAGCCACGCGCACAGCATCGGCGTAATGGTCAGGGAGACGATGCCGGACATGATGATCGCCACGCTGACGGTCACCGCGAATTCACGCATCAAGCGCCCGACGATGCCGGACATCAACAGGATCGGCAGGAACACCGCGATCAGCGACACCGTCATCGAGATGATGGTGAAGCCGACTTCGCGCAAGCCATCGACCGCCGATTGCAGACGCGACTTGCCCATTTCCAGATGCCGGACGATGTTTTCCATCACTACGATGGCGTCGTCCACCACGAACCCGACGGCAATCGCCAAGCCCATGATCGACAGGTTGTCGAGGCTGTAGCCGAGCAGATACATGACGCCGAACGTCGCCACCAGCGATAGCGGAATCGTCAGACTGGGAATCAGCGTGGCGGTGGCCTTGCGAAGGAACACGAAGATCACCACGACCACCAGCGCAATCGACAACAGCAAGGTGAACTGCATGTCATTGACCGACGCTTCGATAGTCTGGGTGCGGTCGCCCACCACTTGCACCTGCACGTCGCGGGGCAAGGACGCGGTCAGCTCGGGCAACTTGGCCTTGATCGTGGCGATGGTCGACAACAGGTTGAAACCCGGTTGCTTGTGGATGTCGACGATGACCGTGGGTTCGCCGCCCAATTGCGCGGCTTGCTGGGTGTCCTCGGCCCCGGCGATGACCCGGCCCAGATCGCCGAGTTTGATCGGCATGCCGTTTTTATAGGCCACGACCTGATCGCGATAGTGCTGCGGATCGAGCAACTGGTCAGTCGCGCCAAGGGTGATCGAGCGACTCTGGCCATCGAGCGTGCCCTTGGGCTGATCGAGCGTGCTGACGCCGATCACGCTGCGCACATCTTCCAGCGTCAGGCCCCGTGCGGCCAGCGCATCAGGATCGATCTGCACGCGAACCGCCGGTTTCTGCTCGCCATGGAAATCCACCAGGCCGACGCCGGGCATTTGCGACAGGCGCTGGGCGATGTAGTTGTCGGCGTAGCGATCCAGCTCCGGCAGCGTGCGGGTCGGCGACGTCACCGCCAGCGACAGCACGGTGCCTTCGGCCGGGTTGACCTTGTTGAAGGTCGGCGCACTGGACATGGTCTTGGGCAGGTTCGGGGTGGCGGTGTTGATCGCCGTTTGCACGTCCTGTGCAGCGCCGTCGATGTCCCGCGACAGATCGAATTGCAACACGACCTGGGTCTTGCCGGCTGCGCTGGACGAGGTCATCGAAGTGACCTGCGGTACGGCGGCGAAGGCCCGCTCCAGCGGCGTTGCCACCGACGAGGCCATGGTTTCTGCGCTCGCCCCCGAGAGTTTCGCGGTGACCTGAATGGTCGGGAAATCCACCGTCGGCAGCGGCGCTACCGGCAGCTGGAAGTATGCGAAAGCCCCCAGCAGCATGACGCCCAGCGCCAGAAGACTCAGCCCCACACGCCGTTGAATCAGCCCGGCCAGCGCATTCATTGGGCGGCCTCCGCCAAGTCGGCGGTGGTGTCAGTCTTTACCGGCATCACCTTCAACCCCGGTACCACCCGCGACTGGCCCTGCACCACAACGGTTTCACCTGCATTCAGGCCTTGGCGAATCCACTGCTTGCCGTCCACCACATTGGCGGCGTCCACCAGACGCGGTTGTACCCGCTGATCGGCATCGACCACGTAGACGAAACTGCCCTGACGCCCCAATTGCACGGCATCGGCCGGGACAACGGCCACATCACGATGGGTCTGCACCAGCAACCGCGCACTGACCAATTCGCCCGGCCAGAGTTTGGCGTCGGCGTTGTCGAACTGCGCCTTGAGCTGGATCTGCCCGCTGGCCGCCGTCACCTGGCTGTCGATGAAACTCAGATGCCCCTGGGCGATTTCCTGTTGGCCGTCGCGGGTCATCGCGACCACTTGCAGGGCGCCTTTGGTGTTCTCTTCGAGGATCTCCGCCAGTTCGTCCTGGGACACGGCGAACGCGACGGAGATCGGATTCATCTGGGTGATCGTCACCAGCCCCGTCGCCTCGGCACCGTGAGCAATCGCGCCGACATCCAGCAGACGCTGGCCCGT
The DNA here is from genome assembly GCF_023375815.1 of Pseudomonas sp. HS6. NCBI lineage: Bacteria > Pseudomonadati > Pseudomonadota > Gammaproteobacteria > Pseudomonadales > Pseudomonadaceae > Pseudomonas > Pseudomonas sp. HS6. Next base: position 1,538,841 of record NZ_CP067412.1, read on the forward strand.
GCGGCCGGTCAGCGGCGCCTTGACCTGGGTGAACTCCAATTGCAGACGCGCCGCGTCCAGCGCCGCTTGATCGGCTTGCACCGTAGCCTGTTGCGCTGCCAGTTGGGCGCGGTAAGTGTCGACGTCCTGAGTCGGGCCGGCCTTGGCCGCCGCGAGTTTGCTGGCCCGGTCGAGGTTGACTCTGAGGTTTGCCAGTTGCGCCTGATCCTTGGCCAGCAACGCCTGAGCCTGGGCGACCTGAGCCTGATAAACCCGCGGATCGATCACCGCCAACAGGCTGCCGGCGGTAACGCTCTGCCCTTCGTTGAACAAGACTTTCTGCAACTCGCCGTCCACCCTCACCCGCACATTCACGCTGTTGAGCGCCTGCACGTTGCCGATGGCACTGATCCACACCGGCAGATCCTGACGGCTGACCTGCGTCATCTGCACCGGGATCGCGCCGGCATCACTTTTTAACGGAGCGGCCTGAGCGTGTTTTATCCATTGAAAACCGCCGACGGCCAGCGCCAGCGAAAGTGCCGCGACGCCCAGGAAAACGGCGCGACGACGTGGGTGCAGGACAGTCATGGGTGAGTCACCTGAGCAGAAGAATTGAGAGCGAGGGCATCAGCGGAAAAGTCCCCGCCCAGGGCCCGGAACAGGCCGACCGCCGCTTGAAGGTGTTGCAGACGCACCTGCAGCAGCGTGTCTTCGGCCTGATATTGCGTGCGTTCGACGATCAGCAGCGTCTGGAAGTCGGTGGAGCCGAGGCGGTAGCGAACCTGCGCCAGACGCGCCGCTTCCCGCGCCGAATCCACCGCCGAAGCGTTCAACGCGTAGCTCTTGTCGAGTTCACGGGCGGCGCTGATCTGGGTTTCGACGTCTTGCAGGGCTTCGACGATCGACTCGCGGTAATTCGCGGCCAGTTCCTGCACGTGGGCCTGATCGAAATGCAGCTGGCCCTTGAGCTGGCCACCGGCAAACACCGGCTGGCCAAGCGTGCCGATGACGCTCCAGATCTGCCCGCCGGCGAGGGTGTCGATCCCGCCGAGCAGGTCCAGCGACAGATTCGGCAGGAACGCGGCGCGGGCGACACCAACGTCGAAGTTGGCGGATTTCAGCCGCGCTTCGGCGGCCTGGATGTCTGGCCGCTGACGCAGCAGGCCGATCGGCAGACCAGTCGCCGGTTGCGGCACTCGCAAGGCAGCGAGGCCGTCGCCCTGCAAATGGAAGCCTTCGGGCGGTGCGCCGACCAGCACCGCCAGTTGATACAGCGCCTGATCGCGCTGCTGACGCAACGGCGGCATCGCGGCTTCGAAGGTCTGCATGGCATTGCGCTGCTGGGCGACTTCAAGGTTGGAAACCGCGCCCTGACTGGCCTGGATCTCTACCAGATCAAGCACCTGACGGGCATCGTCAGCAATGGACTGTGCCAGACGCAGACGCTCTTCCAGCGACAGCACCTGAAAGTAGCTGTCGGCGATGCTCGCGCTCAGGCTCATGCGCAGGGTCTGTGCATCGAATGCCGTTGCATTGGCCAACGCATCGGCCGAATCGGCGGCGGCGCGCTGCTTGCCCCAGAAATCCACTTCATAGGTGGCTTCGGCAAACACGCTGCGTTTTTGCGTGGTGCCGTAATTGTTCTGGCGCTGATAGTTGCCGCCCAGATTCAGCGCCGGATATTGCCCGGCACCGGTGACCTGCGCCGACGCCCGCGCCTCGTCGATACGGCTGATTGCAGCTTTGAGGGTGAAGTTAGAGGCCAGCCCGCGCTCGATCAACTGATCCAGCTCGGCGCTGTGAAACTCACGCCACCATTGCCCACCCGCCGCCGATTGACTGCCAGACGCCTCGTTCCACTGCTGGGCCAAGGGCAGCTCGGGTTGCCGATACTCGGGCACCATCGAACAGCCGCCGAGCGTCAGAACGCCCAACAGGATCAACGTCGCTGATGATTGAAATGCAACGCGCCGTCTGCGCGCATTCGCCATTGAAACCGACATGAGCAAGCTGTCTCCCCCGCTTGAGCCTTTGTGGAGCGATCCACGAATGCGGCGAAGATAGCGAGGGGTGCCTGCCAGAGCGTTCCCCGGCAGATAAACTTTTGTTTAGCCTTGCCCGGGCGTCGTCTGGAAGCTGTAACCGGCGCCGGGAATGGTTCTGATCAGCGAATAGTCGAAACCGTCATCGAGTTTGCGCCGCAAGCGATGGATGTGTTTGTCGATGACGTTGTTGTTGGGGTCGAATTCGTAGTCCCAGGCACTGTCGAGCAGCATGTCGCGGGTGACGATCTGGCCGCTGTGGCGCATGAGTTTTTCCAGCAACAGGGCTTCGCGATGCTGCAAGGCAATGACCTTGCCCCGCCGCACCGCCGTGCGCGTGGCGCAATCCAGCTGCAACTCGCCGACCACCAGTTGCCGCGCCGGCCCCGCGACCTGATCGCGCCCGCGCAGCAAGGCTTCGAGCCGCGCCAGCACTTCGGCGAACGCATAAGGCTTGGCCAGGTAATCGTCACAACCGGCCTGCAAACCTTCGACTTTCTGCTCGGTCGATGCCTGGGCACTGAGCATCAAAATCGGCACCCGCACCTGCCGGGCGCGCAAGGCCTTGATCAGGCCGATGCCGTCGAGTCCGGGCAGGCGTCGGTCGACGATCAGCACGTCGTGAATCGCTTCCAGCGCCATGTCCAGACCGCTGTTGCCATCGCCGGCGACATCGACCACATGCCCGCTTTCGCTCAAGCCGCGCAGCAGGTATGCGGCGGTCTGGGCGTCGTCTTCAACCACGAGAATGCGCAAGGCACCTACTCCATCAAGCCAACCTGAACTTTTATTTATCCGGCGGGAACGTGGCGCGACCGCAGGCTTTGCCACACTATGCCATCTCTGCCTGATGATGTGAGTGGTTCAAAAGCCATGACCCATGTTCTGGTCGTCGAGGACGACTTGCCCACCCGCCGCGAAATCGAAGCGGCCCTCACCGACCACGGTTTCACCGTGAGCAGTGTCGACAATGGCCGCGAGGGCCTGCTCAAAGCCCTTGGCGAGCCGTTCGACCTGATCGTTTTGGACCGCATGCTGCCCGGTGGCCTCGATGGACTGGGCGTGCTCACCGCGTTGCGCGCAGCCAGTGTGAACACGCCGGTGCTGATTCTCAGCGCCTTGAGCGCGCTCGATGAGCGGGTACGCGGCTTGCGTGCGGGCGGCGACGACTACCTGACCAAACCGTTCGAATTCATCGAATTGACGGCTCGCCTGGATGCCCTGAACCGGCGTCGCGCCGAACCGGTCTCCCAGGCTCAGGAAACCCGTTTGCGAGTCGGCAGTCTGGAAGTTGATCTGCTGAGCCGCACCGTGCGCCGCGGCGAGCGCACCATCGATCTGGTGCCTCGGGAATACGCATTGCTCGAACATCTGGTGCGCAATGTCGATCAGGTGGTCACCCGCACTATGCTGTTCGAAGCCGTGTGGAATTACAGCTACGACGAGCGCACCAACGTCATCGAAGTGCACATGAGCCGACTGCGCCGCAAGGTCGACGGCGACGGCGAACCGCCGATGATCCATACCATTCGTGGAGCCGGGTATGTTCTCCGTTCACCTGAGTGAGATTCCGCGCACCATCAGTTTTCGCACGGCGCTGCTTTTTCTGGGACTGTTCGGTTGTTCGTTTCTGGCGTTGTTCGGTTACGTCTACTGGCAAACCGCGTTCTACCTGAAGACCGAAGCCGACACCGCCCTCTATCGACAGGTGGAAAACCGCAGCGCCCAGCCGCCGGAACTGCAATTGCAGGAAATCCGCAAACACGCCTTGCAGGACGTCGAAGCACGCCTGCCCCACAGCCTGTTCGACGCCGACGGCAAGTTCATTGCCGGCGTGATCAAGCAACTGCCGCCCTTCTCTGCCTATGACAAGCCGCAGGAATTTCGCTGGCTCAAGTCCAATGGGCATCACCGGCCGGTGCGGTTCATCGTTCATAAACTGGCCGACGGCAAAACCCTGCTGGTCGCCCAGGATGTCCACGACATCCGCGAATTCGACGAGTTGCTGATCAACGCGCTGATCTCGGGCGGCCTGCTGCTGTTGCTGGTCGGCCTGCTCGGCGCCGTGGTGCTGGGTTACTCGGCGCACCGACGGCTGGATAAAGTCAGCCGTTCCATCAAAGGCATCATCGAGGGCGACCTGACCGGACGTCTGCCGGTTCAGGGCAACAACGACGACATCGACCGGCTCGCCTCGGTGGTCAACGGCATGCTGGATGAACTGGAACGTTTGATGAGTGAAGTCAAAGGCGTGTGCGACGACATCGCCCACGACCTGCGCACCCCGCTGACCCGCTTGATCGCCGGCCTTGAACGCACACAGCGCCGGGGCCTGGATGAAGCGCAATACGCCGCCAGCATCGACGCGGCGCTGGCGGAGGCCAAGGCCTTGTTGCTGACTTTCAAGGCCCTGCTGCGCATCTCGGAAATCGAAAACAGCGCCCGGCGCAGTCACTTCGCCCCGCTGGACTTGAACCTGATCAGCGCCGACGCCGCCGAGCTGTACGAGCCATTGGCCGAAGAACGCGACATCAGCCTGACCATCGAAAACAGTCAGGCCCCTGCGATCATGGCGGGCGACGCACAACTGCTGTTCGACGCCCTGTGCAACCTGCTCGACAACGCCATCAAATTCTCGCCCGACCACAGCCAGGTGCGACTGAGCGTGATCGCCGATCAGGACAGCGTCGGGATCCGCGTCACCGACAACGGACCGGGCATTCCCCCGGCCGAGCACGAAGCGGTCTTGCGCCGGTTGTACCGTGCCGAGTCCAGCCGCCACACCCCGGGTAACGGGTTGGGCTTGAGCATGGTGTCGGCGGTCGCGCGCCTGCATGACATGCGGGTGACAGTGAGCGATGCAGCGCCAGGTTGCCGGATTGATTTGCTGGGCAAGGCAACACTGGCAAACACTCACGCTTAAAGAATGGGCAGCCCGGCAGATTAGCGATAGTCTCTGTGCGAAATCATTTTTGAAGCCTTGCCCATGATCAGCCCCGAGTTTTCACACGACGTTGAAGCGATCCACAGCATCGATTCGGTGCCGGTCATCCTGAGCATGGTCAAGCACCTGACCGGCATGCGTTTCGCCGCGGTCGCCAGGGTCACCGACAAGCACTGGGTCGCGTGCGCCGTTGATGATTCGATCGACTTCGGGCTCAAGCCCGGCGGTGAGCTGGTTCTTGAATCAACGATTTGCCACGAAATCCGACAACACCAACAACCGGTCATTTTTGGCCACGCCAGTACGCACCCGATCTTTTCGCAGCATCACACGCCCAGGACCTATGGGCTGGAAAGCTACATTTCGATTCCCATCGTCAAAGCCAATGGCGATTTTTTCGGGACGCTCTGCGCCATCGACTCCGTCCCGGCGAATCTGGACGAGCCGGCCATCGCGAAAACCCTGACCCTTTTCGCGCAATTGATCGCGATGAGCCTCGATACTCAGAGTCATCTGCTGGCCACCAAAGCCGAGCTGAACAACGCCAATGAACTTGGCAGGCTGCGCGAGCAATTCATCGCTGTATTGGGGCATGACCTGCGAACGCCACTGAGCGCCGTTCGCATGAGCGCCGATCTGCTGGAAACCAGAACCGACGATAAACGCTCCCTCAATCTGGTTTCGGCAATACGCAACAGCTCAATCCGCATGGGCGTGCTGATCGAAAACATCCTGGACTTCGCTCGGGGGCGATTGGGCAACGGAATTCCGGTTCAGCGCAAGCTCGTGGATGACTTGCAACAAACACTGGCCATGACCCTTGAAGAGATCCGGGTCGCTCATCCGCATGCGACGTTCATCCATTCGCTGGACCTGCCGGCCGGCGTCTATTGCGACTCGCTGCGTATCAGCCAACTGCTGTCCAATCTGCTGGGCAACGCAGCGACCCACGGCTCGACCGCTGAACCGATTACTCTGAAGGTCTGGTCGGAGAACGACGAAATCGTGATCTCGTTAACCAATCAGGGCGCGCCGATTCCTCCTGATTTGATACCGCTACTGTTCGAGCCGTTTTCCCGGGCCGAAGCAGGACAACGTAACGAAGGGTTGGGCCTGGGGCTATACATCGCCTCGCAAATTGCGACGGCACACAATGGGACGTTGAGCGTTTCCTCGAGCGTCGAATCGGGAACCTGTTTCGTTGCAAGGTTCCCGGCGCAATTCAAGTGGGTGTGACTGAAGCGCTCGCCGGCCCGTGCTGACGCGTGGTCACCAGCCCGATAAAGGAAATCACCAGCGCCAGGCCAATGGTCGATGACACCTCCAGACGATGCTCCGGCGTCAGCATCATCACCGCGAGCGCGGCGCAGATGAAGGCGATCACCAGATACGTCAGCCACGGAAACAGCCACATGCGAAAGGTCAGCTCGACGTTTTGCCGGCGCAGCATTCGGCGCATGCGCAGTTGCGAAACCGCAATCACCAGATACACCAGCAACGCGATGGCGCCGGAACTGGCGAGCAGGAATTGAAACAGGCCGGCAGGCATGAAGTAGCTGAGCAGCGTCACCCCGGCCCCAATGACGCTGCTGGCAATCACCGCCGCTCTCGGCACGCCCGCAGCGGACGTCTTCTTCAAGGCGTGCGGCGCATCACCCCGACGCCCCAGCGAAAACAGCATTCGCGAAGCGATATAGATCGACGAGTTCATGCAACTGGCCACGGCGATCAACACCACCATATCGACCATGAATTTCGCGTGGGGAATGTTCATCAACTCCAGGGCTCGCTGATAGGAACCGACGGAAGCCAGCAGCGGGTCGTTCCAGGGCACCACGGAGATGACCACGAAAATCGACAACAAGTAGAACACGCCGATGCGCCAGATCACCGAACGTGTGGCTTTGGCGATGTTTTGCGCCGGATTGTCCGATTCGGCGGCGGCGATGGTCACCGCCTCGGTGCCGATGAAGCTGAACATGATGGTGATGAAGGCGCCGACCACCGCCGACAGACCATTGGGGGCGAACCCGCCATGTTCTTCCATCAAACGGCTGAGGCCGCTGGCTTCACGCTCGGGAATCCAGCCCATCAACACCGCAAAACCGACACCGATGAAACCGATGATCGCCACGACCTTGGCCATGGCGAACCAGAACTCGAACTCGCCGTACTTGGAGACACTGAACAGGTTGGTCACCACCAACAGGACGATCGACACCAGCGCAAACAGCCACGCATCGACCTGGGGAAACCACTGATTCAAGACATGCCCGGCCGCCAATGCTTCGATGGGGATGACCAGCACCCAGAACCACCAGTAGAGCCAGCCGATGGTGAAGCCCGCCCAACGACCGATGGCCTGATCGGCATAGGTGGAAAACGATCCCGTGTCCGGGCGCGCCACTGCCATTTCACCCAGCATGCGCATGACCAGCACGACCAACAGGCCGGAAAACAGATACGCCAGCAACACAGCCGGCCCCGCTGCCGCGATGGCGTGTCCGGAGCCAACGAACAACCCCGCGCCAATGATTCCCGCAATTGACAACATGGTCACATGACGCGGCTTGAAACCCTGCGCCAACTGACCGCTCGATTCCTTCGAATTCAGGCTGTTCATTGTTTTTGTTGTTCTCTGATGGACGCTTCACCTTACGTGGCCGGTGTTGAACGCAAATAGCTCGAATGCGGCATGCCGATGCCTGATTTCGACATGCCTGGGTGACAATCAGCGTGAACCGGCGAGTGTCTTGCGCATGAAAACCCGGGCAAATCCATCCTCGGTGGCGCGATGGGTTTCCACAAAACCGAGCCTTTCATAGATGGCGATGTTCTCGGTCATCCGCTCGTGGGTATACAGGCGCACCGCTTCACAACCGAGACTCAGCGCATGTTCTTCGTAGAACGACATCAGTACTTTTCCGAGCCCCTTTCCTTTGTGCCGGGGTGAAACCGCGACGTTGATCAACAGCAGCTCTTGGCCTTCCCGGCTCATCACCAGCACACCGAGGAGTTCATCGTTGTCGGTCAGCACGAACGTATCGGTTTCGCGCAGCACTTGCTCGTAGTCATCGAGCATGGGCGCGGGTTTGCGGCCGATTCGGGCGATGTAGGGGGTGTAGGCCTCAGTGACCAGTGTGGCGATGGGCGTGGCATCTTCGGGTCGGGCGCGACGAAGGGTCTGCAAGGGGAGCCTCTTCAGTGGTGGTGAAAGGGGCGTTCAGCATGCGATGGATGGCGTTCGTTGCCAACGAATGGCTGGCGATCCTGAAGCAGATCCACCGCCTCCCCGTAGCACAATCGAAGCGCCCGAGGATGAACATACGTTCACCAAAAACATCGCCGGATGCGTCTAGTCTGCGGGTTCCAACATAGTGACTACAGGAGTAACCCACCATGTTCTCGCACGAAAGCGTCCCGCTGATCATCCTTTTCATCATCCTGCTGCTTGGCGTGCTGACGGCCGTTCTGCATCCGGTGCATGCGTTTTTCAGCTGGCTGCAGAGGCGCAGGCAAGGATCGTCCACCAAGGTAGTGAAAGAGGTGGATGCGCGTTGAAATTCTTTACCAGCCCGGCAAGGTCCGGGCTTTTTCTGGCCTGTACGAATCCTCAGTAACGCCGTGCACATTCAAAGTAGTAGCTTTCGGCTATCAATCTTGCCGATTTCAGGGAAAGAACATGGCGAAGCGAGTCTCAAAGGCCGAGAAGGAATTAACTGGATGGCTGTTCCTGCTTGCGATAGTTGTCGGGCTGCCGGTCTACCTGTTTGACAAAATGAACAAGTCAATCGGCTGGCAGATCCCTGCTTTGGTGGTTGGCGGAATTCTTTTGCTGCTGATACTCAATAGCTGGTCTAAAAAGCGCGCACGACTGAGATACCTGAGAGACAAATACCAGAGCGAAGATATCGTTCAAAACATCCTCGGACGAAGAGTCTGGATCGGCCAAACCTCCGAGCAACTGATTGACTCCCTAGGCCAACCGGCAGCAACTGATCACAAACTTTTAAAAACAAAAACCAGAGACATCTGGAAGTATCGACACCAAGGCGCGAACAGATACGGTCTTCGCATCACTGTCGAGAATGGTCAAGTCGCTGGCTGGGACTCCAAATCAGGTTAAGACCTGTTACGCGTGCGACCCACTCTCACCAGCCTTTTTCTGCAAGACCCACACCACGCCCATAAAGTGACTTGTGTGGGCAAATATTTCATACACCCTCTGATCCGTCCGGCACCATGGGATTGAGTTTGAACATGGCTACACAAGGTATGGATTCAAGGCAGGTCGACACCTGACTGCAGGTATCTTTGAGTCAGTCTATAGTGCTGAGTCATCGATTAAGTACACAAAGCTCTATAAGGAAACAGGAAGTCGCTCTACAACAAACGTCAAAGCGACCGTGCGAATCAAGAAACTATCAACCAAACCATACCGAAACTATTTTACCGCTTTCATTCAACTCAATATTACAACGCTGAGGAATCCAGTCTCGCGTTAGACCGTCACCTGTTTTATATACTCTAAGAGGATGCCCTACCAGTTGAGAAATCGTCTGAGGCTGAGAGGATACTAGCGACCCTATAAGTTGTCCGACGCTGACGTCCTCAGCTGACTTCACGGCATTTCCTTCCAACAAATTAAAACCACAGGGCCCTGCAATTCCTCTGCTTAACAATATCCAACCTTCCTCAGTAATCTCAAAAGCATTGAAGGTACCTTCCGGCAACCCGCATAAAGATGGAAAAATCCGACTCCCGGTTTTTTCACCCAGTATCTGCGCCCCCCCTATCAATCCAGATAACTCCTTGCGCGCTTCGGCAAGCGTGGTTTTCCGTACTTCCGGGTGGCACTGGACGGCGCCATCAAGCTTATATACCCATACGTTAGACATATTATTCTCCTTGTTCAAATCAGCTCTATTCACAAGAGCACCACCCAAATAGCAAACTGCTTAGGTAGCCAACTAAAAAAACAATACCTCTGCATGCTGTTTGGTGAAAAAAAAGGATAGTCCAGGAAAAACCAGATGAAGAGATTTATTATTCTCTTCATTTTGGCTGTCTCAGCCACTTTACAACTCGAAAGGTAATCGATCCTTTTGTCATCTGATGAATCGAATCAGTTTTATTGAATGCCACAACGGCGTCACTACCGTTCGGCATCTGTATGAAAAAGTACCTTGCACGTAAAGCAGCGCAGACTATGCTCCCACCAGCCGAGTTAATGGCCATTGGCCTTGACCTGACCGAATTCCGGTTTTGCTGTCCGGACATCGCAACGCTGATTAGCAGAATGCTATACACCTGACGACGCACGCACGTTAACTGTAGTCACGGTGTTGCCCAGGAGGGAATCATGCCTGCACCCGGACTGTACGTGAACGCAATCCAGGCCTGCGATGGCGCGGAATTGTCAGAAGGTCCCCTTGTGGACTGCTCAACGGGAAAGTCCGGATCACGCTCCGGCTCAACCTCCCGATTCCGTTTTCCTTTGACTCCCCTGCTTTCTCCTGATCATCGGCTGACACCGCAGAGACCGAGTGCATCAGTGCCACCGGTCCACGCGTAATTCCTGCTACCGCAGGACCTCGGAAGCCGGACCTTTAGTGATGAAGTACGGCCTCTCCCCCTGACAAACGTCAGATCGACATCACTGAACAGCAACGGAGGGAGATTTCATGACTACTTTTCGCCAGGATGTTGCAACACTGGGTTCAGGATGGAACAAGACATTACTGAACTACGCACTGGCCATGCGAGCGCTGGACGAACAGCCGATAGAGGACCGCAATAGCTGGAAATTCCTCGGCGCCATGCATGGATTCCATCCGCAATTATGGGTCAACGAGCGCCTGATCAAAACGGGTGCGCCGATTCCAGTGGATTTGACCAACAACACATTCGGCAATCAGTGTCAGCACGGCAGCTGGTATTTCGTTTCCTGGCACCGTGCCTATCTGTTTGCGTTCGAGAGCATCGTCGCGGCCAAGGTGAAGGAACTGACGGGCGACGACTGGCTGCTCCCATATTGGAACTACCTCAACAGCAACAACCCGAAAGCGTTGTATCTGCCAGATGCCTTTGTGGCAAAAACGTTACCCGACGGCAGCCCGAATCCCCTTTGCAAATACCCTCGCCGGCCCGGGATCACCAAACTACAGCCTCACGGCGGATTCAGCCTTGAAGCGATGGACGAGAATGACTTTACCGTAGGCAATGGGACGCTGGGCTTCGGCGGTGGGATCACGGGCGATTTCGTCCAGTTCGACGGGATAGCCGGCGAACTGGAAGTCAACCCGCACAACACGGTCCATGGTCTCGTCGGAGGCTATATGGGGAATGCCTTGCTCGCGGGTCTTGACCCGATCTTCTGGCTGCACCATTGCAATATCGACCGGTTATGGGAAGCGTGGATGAACACGCCAGGCAAGACGATGGTCAAGGATCCGCGGTGGTCCAACGGCCCGGCAGACCGCAGCTTCATCATGCCAGTACCCGGTGATAACGCACCTGGAGTAACGTTCACCAGTAAGGACACGTTGAAGGGTGGCAAATTTTATCGGCCCTACGATGATTTGGTCAGCGGTACGGGTGTAACGCCGGGAGCGATTGCTGTGGCACGGGTCAATATGGGTTCGCCCACTCAACAAACCGTTCTGCCCATTGGCGCCAATACAACGGCCGTCAAGGTCGGGGGCGCGTCGGTCGACACCCACATCGATCTCGAACCGACAGCCGCCGCCAAGAGCATCGCCACCATGGGTGCGAATACTCTGGGCAAGGAAGTGGCCCGACTCTATCTTTCCCTGGAGTCGGTGCGCGGTTCCGCACCGTCACCGCTTCTGGATGTGTACGTCAACCTGCCCGACGGTGCCGACCCGGCACTGAATGCTGACCGCCTGGCCGGCAGCCTGACGCTTTTCGGGCTCAACGTTGCCTCGCAAACGGACGGCCACCACGCTGGCACCGGGCTTGGCTACACGATCGACATCACCGACCTGGCCCAGCGACTGACGGACGCCGGCGACTTTGATCCGAATCATCTGCGGGTAACGCTTGTACCTGGAGAGCAGATATCGGATGAAGAACCGGTAACGGTCGAACGCATCAGCGTTCTCAAGCGAAGCGGTGTCGTGAGCTGAGGGTCGACATCATGCGACCAGGCCTGGTTCTACGCAGCTTCACTTACGCTCCCTGGCCATTGCTGTTGGCCACGGCGGGGCTCGGCCTGGCGCTGTCCCTTTACAACGATGTGAGTACCGAAGGCCCGGCCTTCTGCGTGGCGGTGAATGGCCTGTCGATCATCACCAGTTGGCCCGCTGCGCTGCAAGCGGAGCTGGCATTGAATCCACTTCACCGCATTCTGGCGGGTTGGTTCCTGATGCTGCTGGCCATGATGCCGCCCCTGTTGGCGATGCCGCTCATGCATGTCTGGCGCTCCAGCCTGCCCAGCAGGCGAATACGGGCGTCAGTCATGTTTCTGCTCGGCTACTGCGCGCTATGGATGGCCGTCGGCCCGCTTCTGTTGGCAGTGGCGTTGCTGCTGCAGATCACTGCGGGAAAAGGCGCGCTGGCCGTGGCAATACTCATCGCCATGCTATGGCGTGCGGGCCCGTGGCACCGCGTGGCGCTCATCCGGGGCCATCAACCCCGGCGAATCGGTCTGTTCGGCTGGGCCGCCGACAGGGACTGTCTGGCCTTCGGCATGGTCCACGGTCTGTTTTGTATTGTTTCGTGTTGGGCATGGATGTTGGTGCCGCTGGTCAGCGGGGCCTGGCACATTCCGGTGATGCTATCAGCGAGCCTCATCATAATGGTTGAGCGACTCACACTATCTGGTCCCTTACGCAGGCAGTGGCAGCCTCTTTCTTTATCCATTCGCCTTTATACCTTCCTCACCAAACTCAATATGGAGCGTCCTCATGGGTAGGCGTGCTTGTTTGGCAATCGGGGTAAGTACGGTGACGGCTGCTACGAACGAAGGGCTGAGTTTTGCCTATCTGGACGGTGCCATTTTCGCAGCTCGCTCAATGGGTGAATGGGCACTGCGTTCGGGCTTCGGTGCCGATAATGTAAGAGTCGTTGACGACGGTGATACCAAGGGCGTCGTGAATCCAGTCACGAAAGAACGTGTTCAGAAGGCAGTCGATGAGTTGTTTCCCGCAGGTGCAGAGGTCGTTGATCAACTGATCCTGTCATTTTGCGGTCATGGGCTGACCGATGAGAATCTCGATTCGATCAATTGGCTGTTCAGCGACTCTCTGCTGATGAGATACCGGGTCGTGGCCAACAGGTTCTACTCGGAACTATTGCTTCACGGTATCAAGCGCATCACATTGATTACCGATGCATGCCGCGGAGCCCCCAACAATCTGGATCTGATGCGGTTTGAAGGCGTACGTGGAATCACGGTACAGGGCACAAAAGTTGAAAGCCCAAGATTTGATCGGCTGGCGTCCTGCCAGGATGGACAATTGGGTTATATGGTTTATGACCAAACGGCCAACATGCCGGGCAAGTGTGTGTTCTCCGGGGTCATAGTGGATGCACTTTGGGGGAGTGAACCCAGCGCCTTCGAAAATGGAGTGATTACCACGGCAACACTGGGCAATTGTGTTCGTTCACGGACAACCGAGCGTGCAAACGAGTATCACGTGAAGCTCTATCCTCAATGCCTGGTCGACCCCGAGTCAGTGGTGCTTTACGACACCATGACTCCGCCACAAGGCCCCATCGACCTGCAACCCTGGCCTGTTGGTAGCAATACAGCCGTTCTAGGCGTCGAATCGGCTGTGGGAGTACCGGATTCCGCCGACCATATCCTCGAGCGGATACACATTGATCGCGCTTTCAGGGATCGCATTCTCGGTCAGAATTTCGGACTGAGACGTTTCAATCTGACGGCTCCAGACAGCCATGTCATTCCAATACCCGCAGACAGCAAAGATCTACTGAAAGATCTGGTTGATCTGCGACAAACGACTGCACGCATTCCAGGCCAGCAGCAAAAGGTTAAGACGCTGGTTCAACAGCTGGAATCCCAGGCTGCTGCGAGAGAGGTTAGAAACCGGCTGGAGCAAATCGAACAGGTTAACAACGCTAACCTGATCGTTTGGGGAGATCGGGTAAAAATCCACCCCCGCAGTCGGATCCACCAACTGGCATTCAACTTTCATTTCAATGAGTTTCACCTTGATAGCGACTCCAACGGGACGCCTGTTCTGGTGGAACTGTCCGACGGGCAATTTACCCCTGTCGTTCCCTATACAGGTTTATACGCGGTGGTCACACCCAGTCCAGGAGGAAACGTTTTCCAGGCCTACGGTGAGATGGGCTCTCCTGAAAGATATCGGGTAGCCCTGCAGGCAATCGACGATTTCGCAGCCGGCCGGCTGCAAATTGACAGTCTTGATCGATTGGCCGCAGATCTGCGACACGAAAAGCATGCCGATCCGATGCTGGGTGTCATTTGCGCTTATCTCTACAGGGCAACGGCCGATTACGACAACATTCGGCGTATGGCTTACTTCTATGGCTCGCAAGGCCAGCCAGTACCTTATGACATCGCACTTCTCGGGGCGATGCAGGTGACACGAAACGAAGATGGCAACCTCCGACTGCACGTGCCGGCAGTGAAAGCGCGGGAGATGCGACAAAATGCGCCGTCACTCCCCGGCTATGCCACACAAGCGACACCTGATATGCAAGCCCGTATTGGCGGCCGATGCCCGTGGCTCGGACTTGGCTGGGACTATGTCAATGACCCTCGACCGGAGTGGGCCGTGCTCGTCGAAGGGCTTGCAGATCATGCAGCGAATGTTCGCCGTAGCGGCGCGACAACGTTGCCAGAGTATTCTGCAAGACGGCTTGCCAGGCTTTGGGGCCTGCTGTCGGGTTAATCGACTGACGATCACATGATTTACATGCATCGATCTGAGAAATCACCACCGGTCTGAAAAGTGACAGTTACTTCTGCCACATCGACTAGCGTTCCGACACCCCGGATGTCCTGAACTACATTCAATAGCGCGACTTCCCCACTTTCAAATAAAATAACGTCGGAGGCAACTCATGAGAAACGATATCTCTATTGCAAAGCTGCTTCAGCTTTCAAGCCTTCTTCTGATTAATTTTGTATCTGTACCTGCGTTCTCTCAAGACTGGACACTTTGTGAAGGGCCGATCGTCAAACACCACCATCTAGGCAACTTCAATCTCGAAACAAACTCACGCATCGAAGAGTACAAAGACACCAACCAATACAAATTCGCGATCATCTCCTGCGTCAGTAATAACGATAAAGAATATCCAATCTTTGTGAATTGGCGTACTCCAAGAAGAACCGGGTGGATACCGGCAGGGCAGAAAATTGACACGCCTGTCTTACTTGTCGTCAAGAATGATGTGGAACAGCTCGATGGATGCCTGGAATACGGTAATCGAGGCGATTTTACTTCAGCTCCTTTTTTTGGTACCGAAGCAGACAAGAAATCAATAGACCTGGAAAAGACCAACGGGTGCAGAGCAGCAGCAACGAGTCGCATAAGCGCCAGCGAAACCACGATAGAGAACATCATCCTGAAATTTCGCAGTTTCTTTCCGTCTGACGTCAGCAGACCCGATACGACAATGCTTCAGATTGACGGCGAAGTTGGAATAAAAAAGACCGGGGACAATCAGTATCAAAGCTTCTTCAACTATGAGGTAGCCCCCTACAAAGACAGTAAGAATGGGGTTATCAAGAGCATAACGATCAAGCCCGCCTTTAGTGGACCGACAGAAGGCCTTACGGAGTGGTTCTTCAAAAGCAATCAGAAAACTGCCAACCTAGCGTCAAAGGGAATCATTAAATTCGATGTATCTGAAGTCAATAACCCTTCACTGACTTACGCGAGCTACGAGCTCTACAGTGAGAAGAACGAGTTGATTGCCGCGATTGAGTTGCCTGTATACATTTCCTCTCCATCAACACTGAAAGTTGGAAGTAAATGAATAGCATCTGGAAAACCATTGCAGCTGTCATTCCAGCCCCTGCCGTGTTGTGGGTCGCCAAGTGGCTCGGACTATTTTCGACAACTTTTATAACCCTGCCTGGCTGGCAGCAGGATACCAATGACCTAGCGCTCGCCATGGGTACGTTTATCGCCGTCGCCATTGCTCTTGTCTACAATGAAGCGTCACCACTCGCCCTAAGAAAAAAAGCAAAGTGGCTCCTCTTTCTTTCGATTTTTCTTATATACACCTGTTTGTTCATTCATCTCTATCTCGGCAAAGGAATGGAACCTGACGAAGTTATAAAATGGCAAGACATCTGGAGGATAACCTACATCAGTGCAATGACCGCCATTATCGCGACTATCACGCTGGGAGCCTTATCCATCAGGGACGATGGCAGCAAATCGATTTGGAAAAAAATACTGACTGCACTTGTTTGGACTATTGTATTTATTGCTGTGCTCGCTGCTGTTTATTTGATCTGGCGACACTTCGGTTGAGATTTATACAGGCCTGCCATATTGGCAGGCCTTGTTTACATCCCTGCCTGATGATTACTTGAGAATCAACAACGGCTCGCCCTTCTTGACGATGTAAGTCGCCAGCTCCGAACCCTTTTCGTTACCAACGTTCTTCGCGATGTGCGCCACGCCCTCCGGGATGAACAGCGAGTCTCCCGCCTTGAGCGTCACCGGTGCCCGGCCTTCGAGCTGGTATTCGAAGGTGCCGCTGATCACATAGGCGACCTCAACGCCCGGATGCGCATGCCGGGGCGAGGTGATGCCCGGCTCGAAATCGACCCGCGCCTGAATCACTTCGCGATCCGCTGCGCCCAGGTCCTGGCGGACCAGATCCGTGCGGCTCAGGCCTTGTTGCCAGCTCTTCACGGGGGCGGCGGATGGGGTGTCGGCCGCGTGCGCGAGGCCGGTCAGTGAAACGAGTACGGCTGCTGCGGTCATCAGGAGTGTGCGACGCATGGTGTTGCCCTCTCGGAAGTAGTGATGTGTCGACAGTCACTCTGAGCGAGGCATGTACACGGGATGTGTCCTGATGTCGGCGTAAGTTACCCAAGTGTGTACGAACGCGGGATTGATACACGCGCATACAACTCACACCACTTGCGACAGCCATTCCCTGAACGCGACAACCTTTTTCGAATTCGCGTTTTCATGGGGCGTGACGAAGTAGAAACCCGAGTCGGATTTCAGCCGCAGATCAAACGGCGCCACCAGTCTCCCGGCGCGCAAATCGTCATCGACGTAGGTCGAGCGACCAATGCACACGCCCTGCCCGTCAATCGCGGTCTGCACCGCCATCATGGCCAGATCGAAGGTCAGGCGCGGGCCTTTGGTCGCGAGCGGTGGCTGGCCTGCCGCGTGCAGCCAGTCGTTCCAGTCATTGGCGGTCAGGCCGCTGACTTGCAGCAACGGATGATGAACCAGGTCCGCCGGGGTCTTCAAAGGCTTGTCGCCCGTCAGCAGTCGCGGGCTGCAGACGGGAAAGACCTCGTCGGACATCAACCAGTCAGCCCGCAAGCCAGGCCAGTCACCCTTGCCGTAGCGGATCGCCGCGTCGATGCCGACCTTGCGAAAATCGACCAGTCGGGTTAACGCGCTGATCCGCACATCAATCTCGGGATGCGCCTCGCGAAACGACGGCAGACGCGGCAACAGCCATTTGGACGCCACCGAAACCAGTGTACTGATCGTCAGGACGCTTTGGTTGTTCGCCTCCTGCAAACGCTCGGTCGAATGGCGCAGCTCCAGAAACGCCGAACGAATCCCCGGAAAATAAGCGTTGCCCTCATCCGTCAGCGTCAACCCGTCCTTCGAGCGCATGAACAGGCGCACACCGAGTTCATCTTCTAGGCGGCGGATCTGATGGCTGATCGCGGTTTGCGTGACGTTAAGTTCTTCGGCAGCGCGGGTGAAGCTAAGGTGCCGGGCCGCACATTCGAAGGCTCGCAATCCGTTGAGCGATGGCAGTCGGGGTAGCATATGACCTCTTCAGTCCATGAGATTTTGTCATACGCTAGCATCCCAGATGTCCTTTGCGAAGCGGCGCAGCAGTAGTGGATTCTGAGCCTTCACCAGGAGGGAGATCCCATGAAACTGTACTTCGCACCCATGACCTGTTCGCTGTCCCCGCACATCGTGCTGCGTGAACTGGACTTGCCGTTCGAACTGATCCGGGTCAACAACCAGACCAAGCGCACCGCCGACGGCCGGGACTTTCGCGAGATCAACCCAAAGGGCTACGTAGCGGCGCTGATGCTCGACAGCGGCGAGGTGCTGACCGAAGGCCCGGCCATTTTGCAGTACCTCGTCGACCTCGTGCCCGGTCATACGCTGGCCCCGGCCAATGGCACCTGGGAGCGCTCGCGTTTGCAGGAGTACCTGAACTTCATCAGTTCGGAAATTCATGGGGGCAGCGCGCCGCTGTTCAGCAGCGAAATCCCGGAATCCACCAAAACGATCTTCAAACACAAACTGTTCAAACGACTGGATTACCTGAACCGTATCCTCGCGACCCAGCCCTTTCTGATGCCGGCGTTCGGCGTGGCGGATGCCTATCTGTTCACGGTGCTCAAGTGGTTGCCGACGTTCAGCATCGCCATCGAAGACTGGCCAGCGCTGGCGAACTACATGACGCGTATCGCCGAACGCCCCGGCGTGCGGGATGCCATCGCGGAAGAGGACGCCACGCAACCGGTCTGAAACGTCCGGTTGCATGGTCGGTGTCAGGCCTTGGCGGCCTCGTCGATCAGCGCGGCCACTTCAGCGGCGCGGGAGGCGAGCGAGGCGTGGCTGGCGTCAAGGGTGATGACTTTCTTCGCGTTGAGCCGGGCGGACATGCGCTTCTGGTTGTCCGGGTGGATCATGTGGTCCTGACTGGAAATCTGATACCAGGACGGCTTGTGCTTCCACGCCGGATCACTGATGACCTTCGCCGAAGGTGCTGGCCAGCGGCGCTTTCTGCGTCACGGCCATGACCAGCGCTTCATCGGCCGGCAAGTCCTGGCAGAAGCTTTCATGGAACTTGTCAGCCTTGAGCCAAAGGAAGCCGTCGCTGTCCGGCGCCAGATTCGGTGCGGCGGCCGGTAGATGTTCCTGAGTAATGCCGCCAGGGCTTTCGCCTTGATCCGGAGCGAACGCCGCGATGTACACCAGCCCCACCACATTCGGTTGATTACCAGCCTGAGTAATCACCGCCCCACCATAAGAATGCCCGACCAACAGCACCGGCCCGTTCACCTGAGCGACCATTTTGCGGGTGCGCTCGGCGTCGTCGGCCAGCGAAGTCAAAGGCATCTCCACGGCCTGGATCGCGCTGTAGCCCTTGCGCGTCAATTCAACAATGACTTTGCCCCAGTGCGCGGCACCGCCCCAGAATCCGTGCACCAGCACAATCGTCGGTTTTTCACTCATGGCGTTTCTCCTGCGGGTGATGAAGGTCGATTTTCCATTGGCGCTCAGGAGTATGGAACGGTTCCGGTGACGTGCCTGCCGGCCAGACCAAAGGCGCGTTTCGGGATGTGACAGTTGTCGAATGCACCATCGCGCCTATATTGAAGAGGTTCAGCCCTCCCCTCATCGAGCGCCCATGGCCAGCACCGAACGACTGATCATCTGCGAGCATTGCGACTGCGTGTACGAACACGCCACGCTCGCCAAACATCAGAAAACCCTGTGTTCGCGCTGCGGTGGCGTGCTCCAGCGCTACAACAACCTGAGTGTGGAACAACGGCTGGCCCTGAGTTTCACGGCGGCGATGCTGTGGCTGTTCGCCAATTTCTACCCGGTGATGAGCATCAGCATGAAGGGCCTGAAAAACAGCGCGACCCTGTGGGATTCGGTGCTGGCGCTGAGTCAGGGGCCGATCACCTTCATGGCAATGGTCGCGGCGATCTCGATCATCATCGCCCCGGCCTTCCAGTTGGTTTTGTTGATCTGGGTCTTGAGCTTCGCCCTCGCCTCGCGCCGCTCGCCGGCCTTCAAGGTGTGCATGCGCTGGCTGGAAGCGCTGCGGCCGTGGAGCATGCTTGAAGTGTGCCTGCTCGGCGCCATGGTCGCGGTGTTCAAACTGGCGGGCATGCTCGATGTGATTCCCGGCATCGGCCTGTTTGCGCTGGCCGTGCTCAGCCTGTTGCTGATCCGCATCGCCGGACGCGACGTGCGTGAACTGTGGGACATCCTATGAAACGGCCACCGACCGCCAGCGAACTCAACCTCTGCCTGTGTCACAGCTGCGGACTGGCCTGCGACATGACCGGCGAGCCGCACCAATGCCCGCGCTGCGACGCGCCGCTGCACCGACGCAAGACCAACTCGCTGGCCCGCACCTGGGCCTACATGTTTGCCGCCCTGGCGTTTTACGTGCCGGCGAATCTGCTGCCGGTGATGAACACCACGCTGCTCGGCAATGGCGCCGACAGCACCATCATGAGTGGCGTTCTGGAGTTCTGGGAACACGGCGCGTGGGACATTGCCCTGATCATCTTCATCGCCAGCATTGCGGTGCCGGGAGTGAAATTCGTCGCGCTGACATTGCTGCTGATCACCGTGCAACGGGACAGTCACTGGGCGCGCCGGGAGCGCTCGAAGCTGTACCGATTCGTCGAATTGATCGGCTATTGGTCGATGCTCGATGTGCTGGTGGTTGCGCTGGTGGCGGCGCTGGTGAAATTCCAGGCGCTGGGGGATATCGAACCGCGACCGGGGATTCTGTTCTTCGGCCTTGTGGTCGTGTTCACGATGTTGTCGGCGATGAGTTTCGACCCGCGCCTGATCTGGGATAACGCGCCGGCCGAAGAAACGGACGAACCCCGGCACTCGACTGAACAAGTGCCGGGACATTAGCCGCCTTAAATCAGATCAGATCTGCGCGGTGCCGCCGTCGACGAACAACTCGATGCCGTTGACGAAGCTGCTGTCATCCGAGGCCAGGAACAACGCAGCCTTGGCGATTTCACTCGGTTCACCCAGACGGCCGATCGGCACAATCGACGCCAGTTGATCGAACAACCCTTGAGCATGTTCCGCCGGCACCAGCCCTGCCAGACCTGGCGTGCGCACCGGGCCGGGGCTGATCGCGTTGACGCGGATACGCCGAGGTTTCAGATCCAGCAACCACGACCGGGCGAAGTTGCGCACCGCTGCTTTGCTCGCGCTGTAGACGCTGAAGTTTTCCGTGCCCTGCACCGACGTGGTCGATGAAGTCAGTAGGATCGATGCGCCATCGCGCAACAGCGGCAAGGCCTTCTGCACCGTGAACAGCGTGCCCTTCACGTTGGCGCCGAAAATCCGGTCGAAGTGCTCTTCAGTAATCGAGCCCAGCGGCAGCATGTCGCCGCCACCGGCATTGGCGAACAGGATGTCGAGGTGCCCGGCCTTCTCGGCGATTTCGCGGTAGATGCGATCCAGATCGTCCAGCTTCGCCACATCACCCTGAATGCCGATGGCCCGTGGGCCGATGGCGGCGACTGCTTTGTCCAGCTCGGCCTGACGACGGCCGGTGATGAATACGGTGGCGCCCTGGGCGACGAATTCCTGCGCCGAAGCCAGGCCGATGCCGGTGGTGCCGCCAGTGATCAGTGCGATTTTGCCTTCAAGTCTGTTGCTCATGATGAATCTCCAGTAACCGTTTCGAGGAAGGTGACGGGTCGTAGGTGAGCCGTTGAAAGCGACTTTAGGCCGATCGATTGAATTGAAAAATCCACCAAATCGGTTTTGTTTGTACACAGACATGCACAATACTCAGCCCTGTCTTCCCATCCGAGCCTGAGCCGATGAATCAGTTAATGGCGATCCGCACCTTTGCCCGCGTCGTGGAAAGCGGCTCGTTCACCAAAGCCGCCGACTCGCTGAACCTGCCGAAAACCACCGTCAGCAAACTGATCGGGCAACTGGAAAGCCACCTCGGTGTGCGCCTGTTGCAACGCACCACCCGCCGGCTCACCGTCACGGCTGACGGCGCCTCCTATTACCAACTGACCCAACAACTGCTGCATCAACTGGACGACATCGATCAGGGTTTCAGCCAGGCTCAAGGCCTGCCACGGGGAAAAATCCGTGTGGACATCGGCGGCTCCACCGCGACGCTGCTGGTAATCCCCGAACTGCCGAAGTTCTTCGAGCGCTACCCGGATATTCAGATTGATCTGGGCGTCAGCGACCGCCCGGTGGACCTGATCAGCGAACGCGTCGACTGCGTGATTCGCGGCGGCCCGCTGACCGACCAAACCCTCGCCGTGCGCCGCCTCGGCGAAGTGTCCTGGACCACCTGCGCCACGCCCGACTACCTGCAACGCCACGGCACACCGACCCACCCGCAGGAGCTGGCCAACCACCAGATGATCACCTACCGCTCGGCCTCCACCGGGCGCATCCTGCCGTCGAACTTCCAACGCAACGGCGAACGCCATCAGATCGAAGGCAAAGGCCTGGTCAGCGTCAACGAAAGCAATGCGCACCTGGCGGCCGGGCTGGCGGGACTGGGGATCATCCACACCTTCAGCTACACGGTCAGGGCTGCCATCGAGCGCGGCGAACTGGTGCCGATCCTCACGGACTGGCGCCCGCCGGCGTACCCGTTTCATCTGCTGTATCCGCCGAACCGGCATTTGAGCAATCGGGTGCGGGTGTTTATCGATTGGCTGGTGGAGCGGTTTGCGCAGGTCGATTAGCCCCGGAATTTGCGGGTTGGCCTGACGATACCGGCGGCGCGTCCGGCTCAGAAAAGTGGTTGATTATGCTGACGTCATCGCGGGCAAGCCCGCTCCCACAGGATTTGCACCGTCATTGTGGGAGCGGGCTTGGTCCGGGAGGCGATCCGACGATAGCGGTGGTCCAGACACCTTCAACCCTACCGGCAAGACGCGCCGTTTCGTCTAACCTGACTTTGCACCCGATGACGAATGTCATCACCCGCGCATCGATCCAGACGACAACGAAACGGAGATCTCCATGCTCAAGCGAACCCTGGCACTGACCGCTGGTTTGGCCCTGTCCCTGTCCGCCGTGCTGGCGCACGCCGCGGACGTGTTGAAGGTCAGCGCGATTCCCGACGAAGCCCCGACCGAGCTGCTGCGCAAGTTCGAGCCGCTGGGGGCTTATCTGGAGCAGAAACTGGGCATGAAAGTCGAGTTTGTGCCGGTGGCCGACTACCCGGCGGTGGTCGAAGCGCTGGCCACCAACCGCCTCGACATGGCGTGGCTCGGCGGTTTCACCTTCGTCCAGGCGCAGCTGAAAAGTGATCCCAAGGTCATTCCATTGGTCCAGCGCGAGCAGGACGCGCAGTTCACCAGCAAATTCATCACCGCCGACCCGAACGTCAAAAGCCTCGCCGACCTGAAAGGCAAAACCTTCGCTTTCGGTTCGGTGTCGTCGACGTCCGGCAGCCTGATGCCGCGCTATTTCATGCTCAAGGACGGCATCAAACCGGAGAGCTATTTCAGCCGCGTCGGTTACTCCGGCGCCCACGACGCCACCGTCGCCTGGGTGCAGGCCGGCAAGGTCGACGCCGGTGTGCTGAACGCCAGCGTCTGGCAGAAACTGGTGGACGCCGGCAAGGTCGACACCAATAAGGTCAAGGTCTTCGCCACCACCCCGACCTACTTCGATTACAACTGGACCGTGCGCGGCACCCTCGACCCGGCGCTGGCGGCGAAGATCAAACAGGCCTTCCTCGACCTCGACCCGGCCAACCCTGAGCAGAAGAAAATCCTCGACCTGCAAGCCGCCAGCCGTTTCATCGCCACCAGCCCGGACAACTACAAAGGCATCGAGGAAGCCGCCCGCGCCGCCGAATTGCTGAAATGACCTTGCGCCTCCAGCAGGGTTTTCTGCGCCACACCCATGGCGTCGAAGCCCTGCGCGGCGTGGATTTGCAAATCGAGGCCGGCGAACAGGTGGCGATCATCGGCCCGTCCGGCGCCGGCAAATCGAGTCTGCTGAACCTGCTGGCGACCGCCATTCGCCCCAGCAGCGGCGACATCGAAGTGCTGGGCGAGCGCGCCTGGCACTTGTCCGCCCACCAGCGGCAACGGCTGCGCGCACGCATCGGCCTGATCCATCAGGCCCCGCCCCTGCCACCCCGGCAACGGGTG
Source organism: Pseudomonas sp. HS6 (assembly GCF_023375815.1). Taxonomy (NCBI): domain Bacteria; kingdom Pseudomonadati; phylum Pseudomonadota; class Gammaproteobacteria; order Pseudomonadales; family Pseudomonadaceae; genus Pseudomonas; species Pseudomonas sp. HS6. The sequence continues at coordinate 1,562,917 of NZ_CP067412.1, forward strand.
GTGACGGCGGTGCTGGCCGGCAAGCTCGGGCAATGGAGCCTGGGCAAAAGCCTGATCAATCTGCTGCATCCGCTCGACGTGCCCGGCGCCCGCGCGGCACTCGCGCGACTGGATCTGGCGGACAAACTCTTCAGTCAATGCCAGCAACTGTCCGGCGGGCAATTGCAGCGCGTCGGCATTGCCCGTGTGTTGTATCAGGCACCGGAAGTGTTGCTGGCCGACGAACCGGTCTCGGCCATGGACCCGGTGCTGGCCGGGCACACGCTGTCGATCCTGTCGCGCCATGCCCGAGAGAACAACGTCACACTGGTGGCGAGCCTGCACGCTGTGGAACTGGCGCTGGCGCACTTCCCGCGCATCATCGGTTTACGCGAAGGGCAAATCCTCTTCGACTGCACGTCCGCACAGGTCAGCCGCGAGATGCTCGACACCCTCTACGCCAACGAACAACTGCAATCCCCGGCGCCGACCGTGCCGCCGCTGGTTGTGCAGATTCCCCGATGCTGAGCGCCGACACCCGCGACCCCGCCGCGCTACCACGGTTGCTGTTGACCGTGCTGGCGATTGCCCTGCTATGGCCGGGAATTCAGCTCAGCGAACTGGATGTGGGCGTGCTGTTGCGTGCCGACAATCAGAACGAAATCGGCCGGTTTGTCTCGACGTTCTGGCCACCGGAGCATGATCGGGAATTTCTTCAACTACTGCTCAAAGCCACCCTGCAAACCCTGGCCATCGCCACCGCCGGCATGGCCATGGCGCTGTTGCTGGCAGTGCCGGCCAGCCTGCTCGCCAGCCGCGCCTTGTCGTTGTCCGCCGCCTCCCGCAGTGGCCGCCCGAGCCTGTTGGGCCGACTGCTGCGCTGGCCGGTGCGCGGGCTGCTGATCTTCCTGCGCAGCGTGCCGGAAATCGTCTGGGCGCTGCTGTTCGTACGCGCCGTCGGCCTCGGCCCGGCGGCAGGCGTGTTGGCGATCGCGATCACCTACAGCGGCATGCTCGGCAAGGTCTACGCCGAAATCTTCGAATCCACCGACCAACGCCCGGCCCACGCCCTGCTCCAGGCCGGCAGCGGACGCCTGGCCAGTTTCGCCTACGGCGTACTGCCCAACGTCGCGGCAGAACTGCTCTCCTACACCGTCTACCGCTGGGAATGCGCCATCCGCGCCTCGGTGGTCATGGGCTTCGTCGGCGCCGGCGGCCTCGGCCAACAGATCGACCTGTCCATCCGCATGTTCGCAGGCGGCGAAGTCGCCAGCATGCTCCTGACCTTCCTCCTCCTCGTCCTCGGCGCCGACCAACTCAGCCGCCTGCTGCGCTGGAGGCTGACATGAAGCGTCTGATCAATCCGGTGCTGATCATATTGATCGTCGCGGCCGTCATCACCTCATTCGTCTACCTCGGCCTCGACCTTGAAGAACTCGGCAGCGCTACCAGCCTTAAACAGATGGGCTCGTATGTGGGCCGCTTCCTCAGTCCCGATCTCAGCCCCGGCTACCTGAGCGCCATCCTTCGCGGCTCGATGGAAACGCTAGCCATGTCTGCGTTGGGCACCCTCCTCGCTGCCGTGCTGGGACTGTTATTGGCGCTTCCCGCCGCTGGCCGCTTTGGCTGGTTTTTTCAGAGTGTTGCCCGCCTGCTGCTCAATGCCCTTCGCGCGATTCCTGAATTGGTGTGGGCCGCGCTGATGGTGCTTGCGGCTGGGCTTGGGCCGAATGCCGGGACACTGGCCCTGGCCCTGCACACAACGGGCGTACTGGGGCGGTTGTTTGCGGAAGCGCTGGAAAATACGCCGCCGGAACCGGCCGAGGCGATTCGGTTGCAGGGGGGGGATCCGGTTTTGGCGTTTTGTTATGGAACGCTGCCGAACCTGGCGCCGCAGTTGCTGGCGTACTGTTTGTATCGGTGGGAGAACAATATTCGGATGGCCAGTGTGCTGGGGTTTGTCGGGGCTGGGGGGTTGGGGCAGATGTTGTATGTGAGCTTGAGTTTGTTTCAGGAGGCGCAGGCGGGGACGGTGATTTTGGCTATGCTGATTTTGGTGTGGGGGGTGGATTCTTTGAGTGCATGGAGTCGGGGGCGGTGGGTTAAAGCTTAGACATCTTGAGACTGGTAAAACAGGAATTCGCCAAAGTCCGCTTTCGGCCAGAAGCGGACATCAGCCCAACACATATATATGACCCTTTCTCACGCAAAATTGAAGCCGCTGGCGCGGTAGAGCCATTGTTCGAAGTTGAGGTACCGGATTTTGCCTGAACGGTTGAATAAGACTTTTATGGTCAGCGAATTTCGCGCGCCTCGGCGTTGTTCAGACCGGAATGCACGCGTCGATGTTCAAAGCTCTGCAACCAGGCCAGAACGAACAGGCTGTCACGCTCCACGTCGGGCAGCATTGAGTGACGGTGTCTGTGGCTTCCGAGTTCTGAAAACGCCATTTGGGGCGTGACACTGCCCTCTCAACCCTAACGGAAGGACCCTTATGACAAGCCCATTCCAGAACCGCGAGCCACACATCGAGAACAACGAACGTATCCGCACGCCCCAGAAGGGTGTTTTCCTCGCTCTGAACGAGGTTTCCAGAGCGGGTGGCGAAGAGCGTGAGTTCGCGGTCATATTGCCAGTCGGATGTGGCAAGTCCGGGAGCATCACGATATCGCCCTTTGCCTTCCGCTCGCGTCGAACACTGGTGGTCGCGCCAGGAGTGGCCATCGCTCAGCAGTTGGCCAGTGATTTCGACCCGTCCAATCCCAATATGTTCTACCAGAAGTGCGCGGTGCTTGCCGGCGCGCCCTATCCTGAACCTGTCGAAATCCGAGGGACGACGACCAACAGGGCAGACTTGGACGAAGCGCACGTCGTCATTACTAATATTCAGCAGCTCCAGGGCGGTGACTCAAACCGCTGGCTGCGTCAACTGCCGGCCGACTATTTCGACCTGATTCTGGTCGACGAGGGTCACCACGGCGTAGCCGAGAGCTGGCAGGCCCTCAAGGCTCAGTTCCCCGAAGCGCAGATCGTCAACTTCAGCGCGACGCCGATGCGCGCCGATGGCCAGCTCATGGAGGGGCGCGTCATCTACACCTACCCTATCTTCGAAGCGATCCGCGAAGGCTACGTCAAACGCCTTAAGGCCGTGCAACTGAACCCGCGCACGCTCCGTTACGTGCGCCGCGAAGACGATCAAGAGATTGAGGTAGGGCTTGACGAGGTACGCAGGCTGGGCGAGGAAGACGCCGATTTCCGGCGCAGCATCGTAACTTCTACCGAAACGCTGAACACCATCGTGGATGCGTCTATCCGTGAGCTACGCCGGCTGCGCGAGGAAACTGGCGAGGTCCGACTGAAGATTATCGCCTCGGCTCTCAACTACGAGCACTGCCGGCAAATCGTCGGAGCCTACGTCGCACGGGGCCTGCGCGCTAGCTACGTGCATTCGCGAGAGAACGCGCCGGCGAACCAGAGAGTGATGCAGCGGCTGGAAAGCCACGAGCTCGACGTGATCGTCCAGGTGCGCAAGCTCGGCGAAGGGTTCGACCATCCGTACCTGTCCGTGGCTGCCGTGTTCAGCATCTTCAGCAACCTGTCTCCATTCGTTCAGTTCGTCGGCCGCATCATGCGTGTCATTCGGCAGAACGCTCCCGGCGACGTCCTCAACCAAGGCGTCGTCGTGTTCCATGCCGGTGCGAATATCGCCAGACGCTGGGCTGACTTCCAAGAGTTCAGTGAAGCCGACCGCGACTATTTCGACCAATTGCTGCCGGTGGAGCAAGTCGATCCAGATCATGCTCCCGCCGAGCGGCAGATGGAGCCAGTTCCCCATGACTTGGACGGCGTGGAGGTGCGCAGCCAGTCCGATGTGCACGTCGAGGAAATTCCACTTCTGCTGGACGATGAGGCACTGGCGGCCCTTCGCGTGCTGCAGGAGCGGGGCTATACAACGAACGACGTTACGGCTGCTTACCAGACCCTGCAGCCCCTGCCGACAACTCGTGTACGCGAGCGGCAGGCGATGCGTGACGGGCTTCCGATTCGAGTTCGAACGGCAGCTGGACGGATTCTCGGCGAACGGGATATCAACCCGAATGGTCGCGAGCTCGACACCCGTCGTCTCGGTAGGACGAACTTGATTGTGATGATTGCTGCCATCAACAATCAGGTAAATACCTTTGTCGGTATGGGAACGGGGCAACGGCACGAGTTCTCGCGCGAGATGCACGAGCGGATTGACCAAGGATTCGACGGCATTCTCGCGGTAGCCGTAATGGAGGTGTTCGGTGGCAATTAAGTCGCTCGTTACCCATGTCGAAATAGACACCGCTGGCAAGGCCCATAACTGTCAAGCCAGTGCCAAGCACCGTATCGAGAAAGGCGATGTGCGCCTGAAGGTCAGAAACGGTCGGAGCTGGGATCACTACTGTCTGGACTGTGCGAAGAAAATAATTGAACGGGACATAGAGAAACTCAAGGCGATCCAAGATATGCGGCCTCCTGCGTAGCTGTTATCGAAAAACGAAAAGGGGGACTGATTTATTCTAAGAAAATAAATCAGCCCCCTTTTTCTATTAATAAATCAGCCACACGCAAGTAAGAACAACATGCAAGAAACAAAACCTGGCCCACCTGTAAAAACTTTAAAAAGATAGCTATTGCAGCCATTGTATTATTGCTTTGGGGCCTTTGTTTTTTTATATATCCTGGGCTTCTCGCATTTCAGCACGCACGATTTTAATGCGTGAAATCCCCGAGTGGACGACATACCTGCTGTGCGGCGCCGTTGTTGGAGTTATTTTTGCTGGCAGGACGTACTACAGCCGCCCTACCGAAAAATTGGCGAAACGCGTAACAAATTCTTTTCTTGGCGGTTTCTGCTTAAGTTTCTTCTTCTCTCTCCATGCTTATGATGTCGGCACTTACCTTCTACCTAGTGAAATCGTCAATTACGAATCAACGTATGAGATAACCTTTCCAGGGCCTGCCATCGGAAAGTACAGTCGCTGCGAGGCAGGCATCTGGATAGAGGACCCGAACACACATCGCAGGATTCAACTCTGCACAACAAAGGCAGACCTGTATGAGAAGAAAAAACAGGCATGGATGCCGTATGGGTGACGGCTCGTACGAATAAATTAGGTTCTTAAATTATTGGTTATGCATTTTTTTATAGTCAGCATGTCAGTGAAAACTGACGCGACTTAGCATTATCTTACATACTTTTCGAACTCAATCACCTGGATGATCATCAAACTGAAATTTTTGTAGTACTAGCAACAAAGGGGGGGGGGACGAATTAACTTACAGATAATGCCCCCCGCCTTTTATAAACTAGCAAGCAAGTGTAACTGGCGCCTGACCCGGTTATGAATAAGTCACACGAATCCACTCGCGCAGCCAAATGATGCCATTTTCAAGCTTGATACAGTCCAATTGGACAAGTCGGTTGATCGCAGACGCGTACTGACTGTTGGTCAATGGGGGCAGAGCGTAGTGAACCCTGAGTTCGCTGACGCGCACGAACCCCTCCGACTCAGCGATCTTGCTCTCCCCGTCTCGATTCTGCCAAAGCGCGAGTATGGTTACAGCTTCGATATCAGAGAACTCTTCCACCGCTCCACGCCAAACCTTGTTCCAGATGTAGAGACCAACAAGGACGATGGCGACTTGCGGCGCGACTGGCAGTGACGCTGCACCGAGACTGGCAAGTGATACGTCGGGGACAATATCGAGCAACTTCCTCCAGTTCAGCACGACGTTGCCAGGCTTCCGGGAACGTGCTTTCGGTGAATCGAATAGCGAGTTGATCGTAATCAGCCCGATCGTAAACTCAGGTGCTTCGGGCGGTGTGATGCTAGCGAAAGCATTCACCAAGCGGAGTCGAACCTCATCCGTAAGGATCGCTCCAACCGGGTCGCGCGCCGCAACGCTTAGAAGCTGTTTCCGTTTTGCAAGTGCTGCGTCTTTGTCGTATTCCATCACGAAAGGGTGTCCTCTAGGTATTAGGCCTAGTGCTCAGGCAAAAGGTCTGTCTTTATAACCGGAATGAACCGGCTTGAGACAATACCCGGAGCACCCCGCGAAGGTCTATCGCGAAATATCGCTATTGGCCGTCAGCGGTGGTTAGCAACCAACAAAGTAATCCTCGATTCTTGTCATGGTGAAAATGGCTGACTCATGTTCCTAAAACCAAAAATCTGCGATTTAAACATCCACGTTTAAAACCTCTTGCCGCAACCTCCCCAAGGCTACAACGCCTTGCGTCATTGCCTACGACTACGCCAGAATCCGCCGGCTTGTGCGTCTACGGCGCGGGTCTTATCGTTTCCCGGTCACTGAAAAACAGTGACGGGGTTTGGTAGCCCCGGATTATCGTAGGTTGCATAAGCATCATGATGTGCGGTGTCTGAAAGGCTCTGCGTCATGGTGGTCATGCACAGGGCGTCTTCGGGCGCGCCGGTTCCTACGTCCCGGTCTACCAACCTGAGCATGGCCGCCACCCATCGTTTGGTAGCGAGAGTGTCGGCTCCCATTTGACGATGTAGGAGTTTCACCATGATCAAACCAACACCCAACCCACCCGAAACCGACCCAACCTCCCCCTACGAATCCCCCAACTCCAAAAAACTCCACGACGCCGCCGAGCGCGCGCTGGATCACTACCTCTTCCCCGCCGCCGGGGTCATGTCGTCCTGTAACGAACCCGAGCGGATGTACCTGGCCAATCCGAAGTACAACACCGAATGTTTGCTGGCCAATGCCAGCGAAACCCTGAGTTCTGCGAGCGAGATGCTCAGTAACTTCGCCGCCCTGCTCGATCCCTCGAACCGCAAGACGGCGCTGGGTATTGCGCAGGTGGTGATGATTGCCGAGCTGGCGGTGATCAGGCGCTGGATCACGTCGAGGTCGCGTAACCGGTCGGCGTCTGTAGAAGCAGTCGGTGGCTGCTTCTACAGCGCTATTCGTTGAGCGCCTTTTGTTGCGGGAACGGATGCGATTTCGGCAGGTATGCGATACCTTGCGGCCCCGAAACCGGCTTGTATTCATGGAGGAAAAATGCGGATTTACATTACAGGGGCTTCGTGTGCGGGCGTGACCACGCTGGGTCGAAACAGCGTTGACTCGATGGCGGCGGATGTCATTCGTGCGTTGCCGCAAGCATGAAGCTAAAACCACTACTCATCAGCCTTCTCTGCTGCATCAGCTCCCCATCCCACGCAACCGACGTCCCGATCAAAGAACACATGCCCTTTGTAACCGCACGAAAGGCCTTGATCAAAAACGGCTGGAAGCCGAGCCCGACCTACACAGGTGAATACGGGGTCGAAAACATCCTCCAGAGAAAGGGCTTCACTGAAATCGAGTCGTGCACGGTTGGTCTTCAATTCTGCAGTTTCAACTACGTCAGGAACGGCGTCTGCCTGGGTGTGGCGACTGTCGGGGAAGAGGTCAAAGACATGAAGGTCTATTCCTGGAGTTTCAAATGTCCTGAGCAGGATTGAGGCTCTTTAGAACGCCTCAATCCTGCTGCCGCACCATGACTGACAGCCCTTACCAAGATCAGGTGTCGGATTGATGGGCCGACCAGTGTTTCATTTCTTCTGCAATGAAGTGGTTTACCAGGTCACGGTACATCTGCTCGATTGCATCCGGGCTCAAGCCCTCAACTTCGGCCCACACGCGTCGTGTTGCCAACATGGCCTTGAAACGCTCCGGAGCACGCACGGAAGTTGCTGAGGTCTAGAAAAGGGGACTGATTTATTTTCTGAGAAATAAATCAGTCCCCTTTTTTGGTCCTTTTTTAAGCTTCAGTGTCATGTCGCGGCACTACGCCAAGGGCTTCTCTGGCCACGAATATCGCTTTACCGGTGACAAAGACTCGGTAGCGAGGGTCATGTTCACCACCGTAAGGAATTTGATCAGACCAGCTCACTACCCCTAGCTTTTTGAGCTCGTGCTCCAGGGCCATGGCGTTATCTTGGGACTTAAAGAAGCCAACACAGTGGTCATGACGCATTGCCACGATGTATTTGAAGAAAAAATCGCAGGCTTGGGACTCACTGTCGGAGACATGGATTGGCGGTGAATCTTCACCTCGTTCCGTATAACAAACCTGCCACTGCTCGCCCTTGCGGCTCAGATAAAAGGCGTCGGAAGCCGCGCCACGCGAGCCGATGGCAAAACTGGACGGGTTGCATCCCTCTTCTAACAGGCGCTCTGCGAGCTCTCGTGAGTTCATTGCTTCCAAAAGTTTGTCCTCGATGCCGGCAAATGGGGGCAAAACGGCAGGCGCTATTTCACCTTCGTCGCGTCACTGCAGCGCAATCCTACACCGCCATCCACAATAGATTTACTACGCCGACAACGCTCCGAGCAGTAGCGCACGTCCTCCCAGCAGCGAGCCCATTTCTTCCTCCATGTGAATGGAAGGCCGCAGGTCGCGCAGGTTTTGACGGGCAGCACACTCTTTTTCACAACGACTCACCATCGTCCAATTGCTTGAGCAACCACTCGCCGCGTTGCCAAAGCGCCTGTTGTTTGGAATCAGGCATGCGGTCGAGGTTTTTGTAGATCATGCTCATGCGTTGATTGCCACGCAGTCGGTCGCCGTGACGCATTAGAAAGTGCCAGTAAAGCGAGTTGAAAGGGCAAGCTTCGTCGGTGGTGCTTTCGCTCACTTTGTAGGCGCAGCCACGGCAATAGTCGGACATGCGCTTGATGTATTGGCCGCTCGCACAATAGGGTTTGGAACCGAGATAGCCGCCATCGGCGTGCATGACCATGCCCAGTGTATTGGGTAGTTCTACCCAGTCGAAGGCGTCCATGTAGATCGCCAGATACCACTCACATATTTCACTCGGTGCGATACCGGCGAGCAGTGCGAAGTTGCCGGTCACCATTAGTCGTTGGATGTGGTGAGCGTAGGCATGTTCCAGGCTCTGGCTGATAGCCTGGCGCATGCAGTTCATCTGCGTTTTGCCTGTCCAGTAGAACTCTGGAAGCGACCGCGTATTACCAAAGGCATTTCCCTGGGCATAGTCAGGCATCTTCAGCCAGTAGACGCCTCGGACATACTCACGCCAGCCGATCAGTTGTCGAATAAAGCCTTCGGCGGCGTTGAGTGCAATGTTGCCGGACCAATACGCAGATTCCACATCGCTGCAAAGCTGGCGAAGATCCAGCAAGCCGATATTAAGTGCCGCGCTTATACGCGCATGAAACAGAAACGGCTCATCGCTGGCCATGGCGTCTTGATAGTCGCCGAAGGCTGCCAGGCCCCAATCGAGAAAGTAATCCCACAGGGCCTGAGCTTCGGCGTGGGTGACCGGATAGTCGAACGTGTCGAGGGCGCCATAGTGACCGGAGAAGTTTTTGGCAACTAACGCAAGCACATCCCGGGTGATTGCGTCTGGCGTAAAACGGGCTGGCGAAGGCGGCCTGACACCCTTGGGCAAGGCTTTGCGGTTTTCCGCATCGAAGTTCCAGGCGCCTCCGACCGGGCTGCCGTCGCCATTGAGTAACAACCTGCTCTTGCGGCGCATCTCTCGATAAAAGAACTCCATGCGCAGCTGTTTTTTGCCCTGCGCCCAGTGAGAGAAATCGGCACGTGTGCAAAGAAAGCGACGATCGGAATGCCACGTGATCGCCAAGCCACAGTCCCTGATTGAATGCTCCAGTCGCCAGTCACCGCACTCCGTGACGTGGAGTTCATCCGATTGCAGGCGTGACTGCCAGCGGTGCAACTCGCTAGGCACGGATCCAGTGTTTTCCGGATCATCGAGCGTTACGTACTGCACCCTGATTCCCCTCTGCTGCAACGCTTCGGCGAAGTGACGCATGGCGCTGAAAATCAGGACGATCTTTTGCGGGTGATGAGGAACATGGCTGGCCTCTTCCATCACCTCGACCAGGAGCACCGTATCGCGCTCTTGATCCAGCCCCTGCAGCGAGGCGAGGTCGAAAGATAACTGGTCGCCCAGGACGAGGCACAATCGGCGAGTCGTATGCATCAATCAGGTTCCAGTTGACGGGGAGCATGAGGGCCCGACGATTTCGTGGATTAAATCCACGCAACGTTTTTCAAGAAGGGAGACCTGAATTCTTGTACAAGAATTAAGAAATGTACAATTTTATCGCAGGGTATCGGCTGGGACACGCCAAGCGCTTCACCAAAACCAATACGGCAAAAACTTCGGCGTGGGCTCGATCATGAGTTCCAGGTGGTAGGTGATGGGGTTGAAGAAGAACATATCCAGTATCAGAAAGGCCCCTACCCCGAACGACAGCGTCATGAACTCACGGTAGCGATGCTCGACGAAGTACTCGCGTTTGGCATGGTAGAAGCTCAACAACGCAAACAGTCCAAGGCCTGCGCCCAGGTAGTTGGGCTGCAATGGGACTTCCGCAAAGTTGTTGTACACGAGCACCGATAACAGCAGGCCCAAACCCAACGCCGGCAACTTGAGACAGAACTGCATCAAGCCGTTTTTGGCGCGGACGAATGCCGCTTCATGGCTGACAAAGAGGTAGGCGGCCAACAGGGAAATGGCCGGGGTGATTGCCAGTATGTAGCGCGCTTTCTTGGAGCTTGGAATCGTGAACAGTACCAGCAGCACCAACAGCCACCCGGTTAGATAAAGCAGCAGGTCGATGTCTTTATCGCGGGTCGAGCGGAAGAACAGTTTGTACTTCTTCAAAATCACATTGATGGCGTAAAACACCGTGAACCCGTAGGTAAACAGGCCTGCGGAGAAGTAGAAGTAATAGCGCGGTGCGTGGTCGGAGCCGAAGCGCCCTATTCCTTGCATGTTCAGGACTTCAACGAGAAACGCTTGCCCCCCTTGCAGGTACGCGGCCCAGGCCAGCAGCACAACTCCGGCGGCCAGAATCAGGCCGGAGAGGAATGAAAACAACAGCAACATGCGCCATTGGCGGCTCAGGAAGTAATAAGCCCCGATGACACAAGCGGGCCCGATCAAACCGATAGGCCCACGAAACGCAAAGCCCAGCGCCAGCCCCACGAACAGGAACACCAGGCGACGCGGGTCTTTTTTCAACTCGGCCGAATAGGCAACGTAGAAGCAGATCAATGTGAACAGGGCCGGATAGATATCAAGTGCCAGTGAGTTCACGCCGTCCAGAAAGGCCCAGGTCAACAGGCTGAAAAGTACGCCGTAAGCGCCCCACTTCTTGCTGTGCAACGCCCCGAGCCGATAAATGAACACCATCATCAGGGAGGCGGCAATGCAGGAAGGCAGGCCCATTGAGAGTATGGAGACGCGGCCAAACGGCAAGGAAGCCAGATAGACCAGTAAGGTGTTGAGGACCGTATAGTCGGGATACGGTTTGAGGTCGTCGGCAATGGGAAACAGCGTGACGCCGTTCGCCAGCATGTAATCGGCGAAGTCGACAAAGCGTGTTGTGTAGTTGAGGACAGCGGGTTTGTACTGCAACACCATGAATACGGCCAGTGTCATGAAGAAAATGCTCAGGCATGGATTTCTTGTAATCAATCCCTTCAACATGCCAGCCCGCCAAGTGCGCTCTACAACAAGCGGGGCATCATATCGATCCATCGGTAACCCTTTAGTGAAGTTGTTCTTTTTGGCTCCAGTCCGGAAAGCGCGCTAACGCTGAAAATGAAGTCCTGCTCTCTGGAAAGTTGAGTTTGAGCCTAGTCCACGACATGGACTATTCAAGCAGCACGCTCCCCAACACTTCCTGAACGAGACTAACGAAAGTCAATAAAAAGCCCGGCCAGACTCCTTCGTCACTGACGAAGAGTATCTAGCCGGGCTTTTTGCAGTTCAGTTATTGGTTATTGACGGTGATGTAGGGGTCCCAAGTGCGGTCCGGGCCAATCTGGTTAAGGTCACGGTCGTACAACGCGAAGGTGATGGTGTACCAGAGTTTTCCCGGGTTCAGAGCAGTAGCTTGCCACAGGGAGTACGTCACATCGGTTTTGGAAACACCGCCGGGCGCAGGCTTGTTCAGATAGATCACTACACCGGGCACGTTGAAAGAGACCGGTGTCGAGATGGTGCCTTTGTAATCGCCGCCCAAGTGGGGATCGCCAGGCTGGACGTTTTTGATCTGTGCGATGCGGTCGAAGTTGCGCGACAGCGTGGTGGCACGCCAGCGGATGTTGTCGCCGGTTTTGACGTCGATCCACAACTCGTTACCACCTTCGCCGGTATTACCGCCGGAATGGGGGTCGACGGCATCGCGCGTCACCAGCATGGAGATCGCACCGCCTACGTCATTGGGATGGGCCAGCAGGTAATCGGCATCGACGTTGACGAGCACGTCATAGGTGTTGGTCGCACTGGACATTTTGCTGCTCCTTGTTGGAATGGCATGAACGACCGCGCCCGCAAAGGCTGTCCGGCTCATCCGGTCCCTGGATGCGGTCTGCGGAGAACGATAGGAGATGGCTTTATGGTGTCAACGTGCAATCAGTTGACGCGGGATAAACGCGGTGTGACGCGGAGCGACCAAGGCTTTGATTTACTTCTCTACCAGCCAATTTCCTCATCATTTTTTGGATGTTCACTGACTGCTTGGATTGGCAAAGGCGCACAGTCGTTGTCGGCAAGTGCGTCATGGCATCCTGCAAGTTGAGCGACCCGCCTGGTTAACTTAAGGTGATTACGCATGACTACACTGCACCGCGCCGCGCTGGCGATCGCCAATACATGCGTGCCGTCATTACAAAAAAAACGAGGCCGGTTTTCGCCACGACCGCGCAGAAACGGAAAGGAATTTTCATGGACCGGAAAAAAGACTCATCCGCCACTTCAGATTGGGTAATCCGTAGCGCCCAACCCGGCAGTGTCGAGCGGATCGAGGCGTGGTTCGGCAGCCACGGCTACGACCCGCACCGCCACGACACCTACTCGATCGGCCGTACCTTGGCAGGCGTGCAGAGTTTTCACTACAAGGGTTCGTTGCGCCATGGGGTGCCAGGCAACACGCTCGTGCTTCACCCTGACGAACTTCATGATGGCATGGCCGGCACCGACGCGGGTTTTCGCTACCGTATGGCTTACGTTGATCCGGCATTGATCCAGAACGTCCTGGGTGGGGAACCCCTGCCCTTCATCACCAGCGGGCTGTCGAACGATCCACGCCTGTACCATGCCAGCGAAGCGTTCGTGCGAGCGGTGGATCATCCTCTGGAGACGCTGGAAGAACAGGACGCCCTGTATGACCTGGCAATCGCGTTGCGTCTCGTCGGGGGCAAACCTCGCGGCCGCAAGCGCCTTGATTACCGCTCAACCGAACGCGCCAGAGCGTTTATCCTGGAACATCTGCACGTGGGCATCACGCTGGAGATGCTCGAACATGCCAGCGGACGCGAACGCTGGAGCCTGTCACGCGACTTCAGGACGCTCTACGGCACCAGTCCCTACCGATTCGTCACCCTGCGCCGCCTGGATCGCTTTCGCGAATTGATCCTTGACGGCTTCGCATTGGTTGATGCTGCCCTCGCCGCAGGTTTCCACGATCAGAGTCACATGACGCGACATTTCACGCGCTGCTACGGCGTCCCTCCCATGCGTTGGCTGGAGCGTTTACGGCTCGCACGCTGACTTGCAGGATCGTACAAGAACACTCGATTCACTGTTCTATAGGCTGACGACTCCAACTATCCAGAGGGTCCGTCATGCCTGAGTCCCGTCACCAACAAGTATCGCTCCCTATAAATCTGACGCATAAAGCTTCGCTGATCGAACAGCAATGGAGCCCGAGAGTTGTCGCGGAAATGAACGACTACCAGTTCAAGGTAGTGCGAATCGAAGGCGAGTTCATATGGCACTCTCACCCTGAGACCGACGAAGCGTTTCTTGTGCTGGAAGGCACCTTGCGCATCGATCTGCCGGAGGGCTGCGTCCATGTGAATCCCGGCGAACTGTATGTGGTGCCACGCGGCATCGCACACAGGACCGGCGCGCAAGGTGAAGCAAAACTTCTGATGATCGAACCACGAGGCATTTTGAACACGGGCCATCAAGATGACGAACGAACGGCGTTGAATAACGTCTGGATATGATTCGGAGATCCGACAGCAACCGCCCGGACGCATCGACAGATCAATGTCATCGGCAGACGGCACGCTGAGGCGAAGACATTGAAAGGGACTGATTTATTTGCAGATAATAAATCAGTCCCCTTTTTTACCTTTCATCTTCAAGCCTATCAACATCGACCTATAAAAATGAAAGCATCTGTCTTCTCTTTACTGACCATTTTGTTGCTCACTCAAACCACACCCTCCTTCGCAGACAACATCAACGGAAAAAATCTCTACTCACAGAGATGCGCCGTGTGCCACGGACCCGATATCAAGGGAACCGGGCCATTGGCCCATAAAAGCAGTCCTCCGACACCTGACCTGACGACGCCCGCCTTCAAGAAACGACTGAGTGATTACCCGGGCGTAATCGTGTCTTCGATCATCCTTCGCCCGAACGGCGACCTGATTCCAAAAACCTTGCGCGAGAATGGTGTAAAGATCCCGCCGCACGCCTGGAGCGTCCGCGACTTTCGCGATTTGAATCAGTACATGAACGATGTCATTTCAAAAAAGCAGCACTAAGCCGGGCAACAGTACCCTTCAGCCTTGATCAGTCTTTTTGTCGGTGCCTTTTATGTTTTCAATCAGGTCAACGACATAGTCCTGATTGAAGCCCGCCACGAATGACCAGAACAGCAACTTGGCGTAGGCCGCGTACCCTTCCGCATGTTGGCAAAAAATATCGTTGAAGATTTGCTTCAAACACTGCGGATCGTCGTCCGGAACGATCACCGGAAACAGATCGCCCCTGATAACGCCGGAAAGGAACAGGAGATACAACAGCCCCGCCAGTATCCCGCCGATGAATGAAGGCAGTATCAAAGCGAACCATGACTTGGCGAGGTTTTCGATTTCCGGATCGGTGAGTATCGACAGTCGTCTGTGAAACCCAACGTAGCCCCCGATATTCCCGGCGATACAAACGATAAACGGCACTTTGTAGTCGGGCAGACTGTAAGTGACGGCAATCGCCAGCAACAACAGGGCTATGAAAATCCAGAATATCCGCTTCCAGATGATGTTCAGGTCTTCCTGACGATTCATGATCAGCTCCCTGATCTTGATCTTGTGATGATTTTTAGACGATAGGCGAATCCCGTCGCACGCATGATTAAAAGGGGACTGATTTATTTTAAGGATTAATAAAAATAAATCAGTCCCCTTTTAAGTAAAAATAAATCCGTCCCCTTTTAAAGGTCCCGCACCTTCGCGGCGTATCGGAAGCTGTCGGTAATGGCCGCTCTCAGCCCAACCGCATCGACACTTCAATGTCATCGGCAAACGGCACGCTGATGTAGCCGTTCTCTGGTGAACGCACATAAGTCAGGTATTCCGGGCAGTAATCGGTGTTGTCGGCCACCACCAGTGCGCCGGGGCGTAGGTGTTTTTCAACCAGCGCCAACACGTCGCCATACAGCGCCTTGGCGCCGTCGAGCAGGAGCAGATCGACCGTTTCCGGCAAGTTGCTCGCCAGGGTCACCAGCGCATCACCTTCGCGGATTTCAATCAGATCACTGACGCCACCCTCAACGAAGTGATGCCGCGCCAGTTCGACTTTCGACGGTTCGAATTCGCTGCCGATCAGCACACCGCCGCCGTTGTCCCGCAGTGCCGCTGCCAAGTGCAGTGTCGACAGGCCGAACGAAGTGCCGAACTCGACAATGAATTTGGCCTGGGTGCTGCGCGCCAGCATGTACAGCAGTTTGCCGGTGTCGCGGGAGACGGGCAGCCACAGGTCCTTGAGCATGCCGTACAGCTCGCGGTACTCGGTTTTGCTGTGCATCAGGCGCTCGCGTTCTTCGTTGGATACGGAATTCAAAACCGGACTGGTGGCGGCGCTGGCCTGGGTGTAAAGACGTTCGATCAGGCTTGCCAGGGGTTCGGTGGTCAAGGATGTCATGGTGGTTTTCCGTCAGTTGAGGGCTAAAATGCGAATGATTCGTCGCGTTTAAATGATGCGAGCGAATGGCCCGATTCGCTATTCGCATTCCCTCTTCACGCCTGAGCCGACCATGACCGACCGCCAGACTGCCCGTATTTCCTCACGCAAACAGCCACAGCAGGCACGCTCCGCTGAGTTGGTTTCGGCGATTCTGCAGGCCGCTATTCAGGTTTTGGCCAAGGAAGGCGCTGCCCGATTCACCACAGCGCGGGTCGCAGAGAAAGCTGGCGTGAGTGTTGGCTCGCTGTATCAGTACTTCCCGAACAAGGCGGCGATCCTGTTCCGGTTGCAGAGTGATGAGTGGTTGCAGACCACGGAAATGCTGCAACGGATTCTGCAAAATCGGGAGGCGCCGCCGCTGGATCGTCTGCGCAACCTAGTGCATGCGTTTATCCGATCGGAGTGTGAAGAGGCGCAGATGCGCGGTGCGTTGAGCGATGCAGCGCCGCTTTATCGTGATGCGCCGGAGGCCCATGAAGTGCGGGCGGCGGGCAGGCGAACCTTTGAGGCGTTCATGGTTGAATTGCTGCCCGAGGCGAGCGAATCCACTCGCACACTGGCCTGCGATCTGATCCTGGCCACGCTGAGTTCGGTGGGGAAAGAGTTTTCATTGAGCCCGCGTACTGACGACGAAATCACCGCGCGTGCGGAGGCGATGGCGGACATGTTTCGCGCTTATATAGTTTCGCTCGATGCCAGGTAAAGCTGTCGGTACGCTGTCACCAGTTGTTCCTGGTTGAACGCCAGATTGCGGCCGCTGGGGTTGGGCAGGATCCACACTGCGGCGCCGCCGAACGTAGTGTTTTGCAGCCCCCATTCAATCGACTTTTTCCCGGATAACTCGGCATACGCAGCCTTGCCGAGAAACGCCACGAAGCGCGGCGAATACCGGGCGATCTTGTGTTCGAAACTCGCAGCCGCAGCGGTGAATTCGTCCGCCGATAACTGATCCGCCCGGGCTGTCGGGCGCTCGACCACCGCAGTCAGCCCGCTGTGAAATTGCAGGATCGAGCGGTCGTTTTCCGGACTCACCTCATGCGGTGTGAACCCGGCCAGGTGCAGCGTGCGCCAAAAGCGGTTGCTCCTCCCGGCGAAGTGATGCCCCTGCTCCGCCGCCAACAGACCGGGGTTGATACCGCAGAACACCACGGACAGGCCTTCGGTCAGGATGTCTTCCAAACCCATACAAACCTCTCAGCCACAGATGACGCTGACGGCGTTGCGCGCCTGAGTGGTCAGTTCTTCGCGGGATTTACCGGCCCGCGCGCGGATCGAAATGCTGTGCAGCAGCGATGACGCGAGCATCGCCAGTGCAGCGAGATCGGTATCGGGTTTCAGTTCGCCGGTATCAAGTGCCTTCTGCAAGCGTGCTTCCAGATCCGCATCGAGCTGACTGAGTCGCAGGGACAACACCTTGCGGATTTCCGGGTCTTCGACGGCTTCAGTGGTCGCCGTGCCAATCGCGAAACAGCCGCGTGGCTGGCCATCTCCGGAAAAATAGATCGCCAGTTGCCCTTCGTAAAAACCGGTCAGCGCCTGTTCCAGGGTCAGGTTGCTGTCGTTCAAAGCAGCCTGCATCGCAGCGTGGGCGGTTTCCCAATATTGGTCGAGTGCCTTGATGTAGAGCGCGTGTTTGTCGCCGAACGCGGCGTACAGGCTGGGGCGATTCATGCCGGCGGCGGAAGCGATGCTGTCCAGTGACGCAGCCGAGTAACCGGTGTTCCAGAACACGCCGAGGGCCTGTTGCAGCGCGGTTTGCGGGTCGTAGGCACGTGGACGGCCACGGCCTTTTCCTTCTGTCGGTTTATTTTGTGCCATGTCGTATAAATTCCTTGCGGGAAAGTTTGGTCGCCCATATTCTTACACCATCGCACAAAATTAAGGAACCAAAAATTCCTTGATCGGCAGGTTTGTTGTAACAGCGCTCGTACCGGAGCTGGCGACGACGAAACAGCGGCAGCGGAGCCACCCTCCCACACCGCGCACGGACTTGATGACGCACAGCCTTTAACGACGCCCGGGCCGCTGACGAATTCGCACAGGGACCCCGCCCTTTGGAGTACCGATCATGACTCAGCCATTCGATCTCGCCGCCGCACAAATCAGTGCCCACCCGGCTGACGCACCAGCGAAAAAACCGCTCAAGCAGAAGCTGCGACCGCTGCTGATGGGCGGCATCCCCGCCCTCTTCGCCGCGATTGGCTACGGCCAATACGTTGCCAACGAGCCCTTCGTTTCCACCGACAACGCCTATGCCCGCGTGGCCAAAGCGTCGATCAACGCACGGATTTCCGGGCAAGTGGTCGAGATTGCCGTCGACGACAACCAACCGGTGCAAAAAGGCCAGGTGCTGTTTCGCATCGATCCCAAGCCGTTGCAGATCGCTGTCGATCGTGCCGAAGCCCAACTCGGCAATGCTCGCCTGCGCATCGACGGCCTCAAGGCCAGTTACCGCCAGCAACAGGCTGAATTGCAGTCGGCCAAGGCTTCGGCGGATTTCGACCAGAAAGAGTTCGCCCGCAAGAAAACCCTGGTCGCCACCGAGTTCGTATCGCGGGCGGTTTACGAACGCGCCGAAACCGACCTGAAAGTCTCGCGCCAGCACATCGCGTCCATCGAGCAACAGATCGCCAGCACCGTCGTCGCGTTGAACGGCAACCCGGACATCGCCATCGACAGCCATCCGACCGTGCGCGAAGCCAAGGCCCAACTCGATGAAGCACAGCTGTATCTGTCCTACGCGACCGTCACCGCACCCGACGATGGCATCGTCGCCAAAGTCGATGATTTACAGGTGGGCAACTACGTCAACAACGGCGCCCCGGCGTTCGCGTTGATTTCCGACCGGGAAATCTGGGTCGAGGCCAACTTCCGCGAGACGCAACTGACGCACATGCGCCCCGGCCAGCCCGCGACCATCACCCTTGATACCTACCCGGATCGCCAATTCAAGGCACACGTCATCAGCATGAGCCCCGGCGCCGGTGCCGACTTCGCCCTGCTGCCGCCGGAGAACGCCACCGGCAACTGGGTGAAGGTGGTGCAGCGGGTGCCGGTTCGCCTAGAGCTGGATGAGGCCGACCCTGCCCTGCCGCTGTTTTCCGGCACCAGCGCCACGGTCAAGGTCGATACCGGGCATCGCACGCCATGGTGGCATCCGCTCAAGTCGCTGTTGTCCGCAGGTAATTCGTGATGAACACCTCAACAGCAGACGCGCGGGCGCTGAGGTTTGTCGCCCTGCTCGCCACCTACATGCAGTCGGCCAACCTGCCGTTGCCGAACGCTGCGCTGCGCCTGATTCAGGGCAGCTTGTCGATGAGCGATGATCAGGCCGGGTGGGTTTTCACGGCCTATCTGGCGGCGAGCGCGATCACCCTGCCGGTCGCGCAATGGCTGGCCGGACGCTTCGGTTTGAAGCGGGTTTACCAGATTGCCCTCGTCGCGTTCGCACTCGGACTGTGGCTTTCAACCTTAGCCGATACACCGCTGGAATTCATCGGCGCCCGCATCCTGCAAGGCCTGGCCAGCGGCGTGATTGCGCCGCTGTCGATGGCCATCGCGCTGGAAACCTTGCCTGCCGAACGCCGCCCCGCGTTCGGCCCGAAATGGACAGCGCTGGTGCTGTTCGGCATCGTCAGCGGCCCAAGCATTGGCGGTTTGATCTGCGAGTATTTCGACTGGCGGCCGATGTTCTACCTCAGCCTGCCGCTGACGGCGTACATCTTCATGGTAGTGACGTTGCTGCTGGCCGAGAAAAAAGCCAATCCGCGTCCGACGTTCGATTTCCTCGGCTTCGGCACTTTCACCCTCGGCATGATCGGCCTGCAAATGCTCCTCGACCGGGGCGAACGGCTGGACTGGTTCGACTCACCGGAAATCTGGGTCGAAGCACTGGCCTGCGCCCTCGGCGTGTACCTGTTCATCGTCCATGTCCTCACCCGCAAGACGCATTTCCTCAGCAAGGGCTTGTTCGGCGACCGCAACTTCATGCTCTCGACGGTGATGTTTTTCGCACTCGGTTTCGTGCTGCTGTCGACCATGGCGCTGACCTCGCCGATGCTCGACGAAATCCTCGGCTACCCGCCGGACACCACCGGATTGCTGACCGTCCCGCGTGGCATCGGACTGGTGGGCGCGTTCCTGCTGATGGGCCGTGCACCCGCGTGGATCGACGCACGACAGTTCGTCGCCACCGGCATCGCGCTGGTGGTCTACGCCAACTGGCTGATGCTCGGTTACTCGCCGCTGATGGACTGGACGCCCGTGGCGGTCACCGGGTTCATTCAGGGCGTCGGCCTCGGCATCCTGATGCCGGCGCTCAGCAAAACGGCGTTCAGCACTATCGACCCGAAGCTGCGCCCGGAAGCCACCGGTTTCTTCAACCTGATGCGGGTCTACGGCAGCACCCTCGGCGTGGCCGTGGTGCAGATCTTTTTCTTCAACAACACCCAGGCGATGCACTTGGCGCTGGCCAGCCACCTGACGCCCTATCGCAGCTCGATGCCGACTTCGCTGCCGGCGCTGGAAGGGCTCAACCACCTGGTCACCCACCAAGCGGCGTTCATCGCGGTGATGGGCCAATTCAAGATTCTGATGCTGGCGATGCTCGTGGTGATCCCGCTGGTGATGTTCCTGCGCAAGCCGGTTGCGGCCAACTGATTAACGTGGAGTCTGAACCATGAAAGCTTCTATGCGCTTCACCCCGCTGGCGATGATGGTGATGTTGTCTGCCTGCACTGTCGGCCCTGATTTCCAACGGCCTGACGCGAGTCCGTCGCAGCATTACGACCAATCCGCCGAACAACATTTCGACATGGGCAAACGCGTCAATGGCGACTGGTGGTCGGCGTTCCGCTCGCCGAAACTCGATCAGGTCGTCCGTCGCGCCATCGACGGCAATCTCGAACTGGTGGCTGCCGACGCGACGATTCGCCAAGCGGCGTCTTCGGTCGCAGCGGCGGAAGGTGCGCTGTATCCGCAAGTGGATTTCGGCGCCTCGGCCGGTCGTCAACGCACCCATAACGGGCCGGAGCCGACGGTTTCGAACTTCTACGCCATTGGTCCACGAGTCGCGTTCGATCTGGACGCATTCGGCGGCAACAAGCGTCGGGTCGAAGAACAGCAGGCGCTGACCGATCTGCAAAAGCATCGCTACGAAGCCGCGTACCTCACCTTGACCGGCGACGTCGCCAGTCAGGCCTTGTTGCTGGCGTCAGCCAACGCACAGATTCAGGCCGTGCAAACGCTGCTGGCCAACGACACAAAAAACCTAGACCTGGTACGCAAGGCCCAAGCGAGCGGCACCACCACGCGGATCGATGTGTCGCTGGCCGAAACCCGCCTCGCTCAGGATCGCACGCTGTTGCCGCCCCTCGCCCAGCAGCGCGATGCGGCACGTCACGCGTTGTCGATTCTGGCCGGTAAAGGCCCGGCGGACTGGATTGCGCCGGACTTCACCCTCGATGAGTTCACCTTGCCGTCGAACATCCCGGTCAGCCTGCCATCGGAAATGGCCCGCACCCGCCCGGACATCCTGCAAGCCGAATCCGAACTGCACATCGCCAGCGCGGCGGTCGGCGTGGCGACAGCCAATCTGTATCCGCGCGTCGAGTTGTCCGCCTCTTTGGCGCAAGCCGCGTCGGGCAATGGCGGCGCCGCACTCTGGGGATTCGCTGCCGGGCTGACCGCGCCGTTCTTCAATGGTGGCTCGCTCAAGGCGGAACGTCAGGGCGCGGTCGAGGGCTACAACGCATCACTTGCCCGCTATCAGCAGACGGTGATTCAGTCCTTCGGGCAGGTCGCGGACACCTTGCAGGCGCTCAATCACGGCGCCGAACAAAACCTCGCCCAGGACGACGCCTTGCGCGCCGCCGACACCAGCCTGCGCCTGAACCAGCAGGCTTATGCCCAAGGCGAAAACAGCCTGCTGCAAGTGCTCGAAGCCGAGCGTGCCTACCAGCAAGCGTTGCTTGGGCAGATTCAGGTGAAGACCGCACGTTATCTCGACTCGGTGCGCCTGTTCGTGGCGCTGGGCGGCAACTCGGTGGGTGTCTTCGATCAGAAAGTCGCGATGCGCGAAACCTCAAAATCTCTTTAACGCCAGCCGGAGAATGACATGACTTACGAAGCCTTTCACGATGAACTTCGCGACACCCGCTTGCCGCTGAACAACGGCGCCGGCTCGATGCCAGCGGTGGGATTCGGCACGCTGTTTCGCGATTTGAGCACCACCACCGAAGCGGTCAAGTGCGCACTGGAAACCGGGTTTCGCCACTTCGATTGCGCCGAGCGCTATCGAAACGAAGCGCAGATCGGCGTGGCGTTCCAACAGACCTTCGCCGCCGGCCAGATTCGCCGTGAAGACGTGTTCATCACCACCAAACTGTGGAACACCAACCACCGTCCCGAGCGCGTAAAACCAGCGTTCGAAGCGAGTTGCCAGCGGCTGCAAGTCGACTACATCGATTGCTACCTGATCCACACGCCGTTTGCCTTCCAACCCGGCGACGATCAAGACCCTCGGGATGCCTTCGGGCATGTGATCTACGATGGCGAAACGCGCCTGATCGACACCTGGCGCGCCCTCGAAAACCTGGTGGATGAAGGACGTTGCAAGTCCATCGGACTCTCGGACATCACTCTCGATGCGCTGAAGGAAATCGTCGCCGCTGCGCGAATCAAACCTGCCGTGGTGCAGATCGAATCCCACCCGTATCTGCCTGAGTGGGAGATGCTGGAATACTGTAAGGAACACGGCATTATCCTGCTCGCGTTTGCCCCTTTGGGCCACGGCATGGAACCGAATGTGCTTGAAGATACAGTGCTCACCGCAATCGCCCGGCATGTACAGAAAACCCCTGCGCAAGTGGCGCTGGCCTGGGCGGTACAGCGTGGTGCGGCGTTTTTGACGACTTCGGCGAACCCGAGCCGGATTCAAGAGAACTTCGATATTTCAACGCTGCCGCATCGGGCGATGCACGAGATCAAGGAAGAAATTACAACGCGGATTCGCTTCAATTCGGTGGTCGAGACTGGCGTGCCCGGTTTCATCCCCCGTCGCCCGGTCTGAGAATTGTGCTGTGACGTAGATCGAAGCCCTCACCCCCCGCCCTCTCCCGGGGGGAGAGGGAGCCTGGTTTTCGTGCTTTTCAAATCCCGAGTTCGACTCGAAATTTCAGGTCGAAGTAACTCATCAGTACAACTCGGTCGGTCCCTTTGCGCTGCCGTTCGGTCTGAGAGTTGTGCTGTGGCGTAGATCGAAGCCCTCACCCCCCGCCCTCTCCCGGGGGGAGAGGGAGCCTGATCTCCATGATTTTCAAATCCCGAGTTCGACTCGAGATTTCAGGTCGATGTAACTCATCAGAACAACTCGGTCTGTCCCCTCTCCCCTTGGGAGAGGGTTAGGGTGAGGGCTGCTTCTGAAGTGGAATACCATTGACCAACCCCCACAAACCCCACGCCCTATAATCCACCCCAACTCCTTCAAGGCGAAAACCCGATGGACGTCTTCCAGACCATGCGCTTCTTCATCGCTGTCGCCCAAAGCGGCAGTTTTACCGCCGCTGCCGAGTTGCTGGACACCAACACCACCAACGTTTCCAAAGCCGTTTCCGCCCTCGAAGCCCGTCTGCACACACGCTTGATCAACCGCACCACCCGCCGCCTGGCCTTGACCGAAGCGGGCGTGCGCTATCTGGAGCGTTGCGAAAAAATCCTCGATGACCTACGCGAAGCCGACGAAGAAGCCGGCACCGCCCAGACCCTGCCCGTCGGCCGCTTGAAGATTCACACCATGTCGGCCATCGGCAACCACTACGTAATCGACGCGATTGCCCGCTATCGCGAGATTCACCCCACGGTGATGTTCGACCTGAGCCTGACCAACCGCGTGCCGGATCTGCTTGAAGAAGGCTTCGACATGTCCATCGTGCTGGCCCGTGATCTACCGGATTCCGGTTTCGTCGCCCAGCGCCTGGGCATCACCTACAGCATCCTCTGTGCCTCACCCGCCTACGTGGCAAAACGCGGTCTGCCCAAGACACCCGGCGAACTCTGCGAACACGAGTGCCTGCGGATCGTCAACACGGTGATGCCGGTGGAGAACTGGACTTTCGAAGGGCCTGAGGGCATGGAAACCATCACCATTCCCCTGTCGCCGTTCCACATCAACACTGCCGACGGCATGACCATCGCGATAAAGAAAGGCATGGGAATAGGCATTCAACCGATTGCATCGGCCGTGGATGGCTTGAGGGCGGGAACCCTGGTGCGAGTGTTGCCGGAGTACCGGCTGGAGGAGTTGAACCTGTTCGCGATCTATCCGTCGCGCAAGTTCGTCGATGCGAAAATCAAGACGTGGGTGGAGTTTTTGAAGCAGTCGATCCCGCAGCTGCTGGCATCGGATGAAGAGGTCGTCGGAGCAAAACGAGCCTGAGTGCAGCAGATATGGAGTGTCGACCCTCCATCGCCTGCACCGGACTCAACCGTTGGAACAGCCGGTGCCCATCACTTGATACTGCAGGACGTGTTGTTCACCGTAGGAATCTTCGTAGGTCATCTGAACCGGCGACGGCGCACATTCATTGGCCGGTTCGGTGATCGAGATGACATGTGCGATGTCCAGTCTGGTCGCAGAACTGTAGGTCTCGACCGCAGTGTTATTGGCCTCGGCGGTGTCCGCATAGGCGTGTGCGCCAAAGCTGCCAAGCATTAAAACCAGCGCGATTTTCTTGAAGTTCATGATGTTCACCGTCTCGTTGAGGACCGTGTTTGTTCACGGGTTGAAGACGATGCTAAGGGCTGGAGCGATGCTGAAAAATCGGCAGGTTGGACAAACACTGTTGCTGGAATTTGTATGAATGTCTCCTGCCTCAGCGCGTTACTTGAACACCGGCACAGCAGCCGATCCATCCGACTGCTTGAGATACTCACGCAACCGCCCGCCGATTTCCGCGATCTTCGCCTCTCCCTCACGCAGCGCATGCGGGTTGGTGTGCACGGAGTAGTTTCCCAGCGCCAGGTCATAGGGATGTGGTTGCGCCGAGCCGATCACGAACACCGTGCCTTCACGCATAGCCTTCAGCGTCACGGCGCCGCTGCCAGGTTCGAAGACCGCCATTTCGCCCGCGCTGACCAGGTCCGGCGCCGCCAGCAATCCACGGCTGACACTCAGCCACAAGGACTCGTGACCTCCAGGCGGCGTGTACGTCCAGGATTCCCCGGCGCCCAACGTGACCAACAAGTAATTCATTCCCGCAGGCGCCCGAACCGGGCTCTGGACACCTTGGTGCCTGCCCAGAATCACTCGCGCCGGCCCCACTTCAGGCATCGCGCCGGACTCCAGGTATTGGCTGTCGACACTGGCGTTTTCCAGCTCTGGAGGCAGCGCCACCCACAGTTGAAAGCCCTGAATCCGCTGTGAGGTGCCGACCGACATTTCCTTGCCGTGCCAGACCCCACCGCCCGCCCGCATCCACTCGACACCACCGTAATCAATCATTCCCTTGCCCGATTCGGCGTCCTCGAAGCGCAAGTTGCCTTCGGTAATCACCGTGACCGTGGCGATCCCCGAATGCGGATGCATCGGCATGCCGTGAATGAACGAGGCCTCACCTTCAAACAGATCGAGGAACACGAACGGCTTGATCAGATGGCCCAGATCAGATGGGCTCATCAGCCGGACGATCGAGCCGTGCCCGCTGCCGCTGGTGCGGTAGCGAATGGCTCGCAGGTTTTGAGTTTCACGGGTATAGCCAGAAAGTTGTTGCTGAACGGTCATGATGATTACTCGATTGTGTCGCGGGGTGCGGCCAACAAAAAATGCTGAAGCGCGGTGAAGGAACCTGTCCTTCACCGCGCTCGGGTATCAACCGCGACGAGCGTCGAGGCTGAAGCGGCCGGCGCCGAAGGCCACGACCTGCAACAGGCCTCCGGCCATGGCGATGTTCTTGAAGAAGTGGATGAACTGGTTCTGGTCAGCCAGCGCACTGTGGAAGGCCAGCGCGGTAAACACGCTGAAAGCGGCCAGTACAGCGGCGACGGTGCGGGTACGGTATCCGGCGATCAGCGCCAGACCACCACCAACTTCGACGATGATCGCCACTGCCAGCGCCACTTGTGGCAGCGGCAGACCGACAGAGCCGATGTAACCGATCATCATGGCCGGAGCGGCGAGTTTGGAAAAACCGGAGAGAATGAAAATCACGCTGAGCAATACGCGGCCGATCAAGGCAGCCGAAGCTTGTTTAGTGTCGGAAGCGTTCTGTTCAGTAGCCTTTGTTTGAGCGATGTTTGCAGAAGTAGCCATGGGAGTATTTCCTTCAATGGGGTCCGGTTCGACCTGAACCGTCCGGATGAAGAAATGTTGCGCCTCGACAGCTCATCTGAATAGCCGACTAATTTAGATCATTACGTTCGACAAAATAGGTAAGCTGCCGACTCTAGTCCAAACGCGGGCTCAATGGCGATTCGAGGAAACAGGCATGATCTCCGATCCAGGCACACCGACACTCGATCAACTGCGCGTATTCCTGACGGTCGTTGAAGTTGGCAGTTTTGCAGCCGCTGCACGCAAGCTTCACCGCGCGACGTCGGTCATCAGCTACTCGATCGCCAACCTGGAGACGCAATTGGGCGTGACCCTGTTCGATCGCGAGACCACCCGCAAGCCGCAACTGACTGACGCCGGCCGTACTGTGCTGGCCGAAGCCCGGACCATTGCCAACGGCGTGCACGGCTTGCGCGCCAAGGTCAAAGGCCTGCTTCAGGGGCTGGAAGCCGAAGTGCATGTGGTGCTCGATGTGATGCTGCCTGCCGAGCGCGTAGTCGATGCGCTGAAATCCTTTCGGGAAGAATTCCCCACCGTCGCCTTGCACCTGCACATGGAAGCACTCGGTGCCGTGACCGAACGGGTGATCAATCGCGGCGCGGTGGTCGGCGTCAGCGGGCCGATGAACGACGGCATCAACGGCATCGAAAGAATCGGCATCGGCAGCGTCGAGCTGATTCCGGTGGCGGCGCCGAATCATCCGCTGGCCTCAGGCGAAACCAACGTTCCGGGTGCCGGGCGCGAGCACACGCAACTGGTGCTGTCCGACCGCTCGCGACTGACTCAGGACAAGGAGTTCGCCGTGCTGAGCAACCGCACCTGGCGCCTGGCGGACCTGGGCGCCAAACACATGTTGCTGCGTGAAGGCATCGGCTGGGGGAA
The DNA here is from genome assembly GCF_023375815.1 of Pseudomonas sp. HS6. Lineage (NCBI taxonomy): Bacteria > Pseudomonadati > Pseudomonadota > Gammaproteobacteria > Pseudomonadales > Pseudomonadaceae > Pseudomonas > Pseudomonas sp. HS6. The sequence continues at coordinate 1,590,130 of NZ_CP067412.1, forward strand.
CATGCCGAGGCCGATGATTCAGGAGGATCTGGACAACGGCCGACTGGTACAACTGAATTTGTCGGAGTACGCCAGCGGGCAATACACCTTCGACGCCATCTACCGCACCGATGTGCCACCGGGCCCTGCGGCGCGGTGGCTGATCGAACGTTTCGTGCAACAAAGCACCGCGTAGCCAGAAAAATGGAGATTGAAATGGGAACAGGGACTGTTAAACGTGTCGTGGTCGTAGGTGCCGGCATCGTCGGCGCGTCTGTTGCGTATCACCTGGCCTGCAAGGGCGCGGAGGTGACCGTGGTCGAAGCTGGAGATATCGCAAGCGGTGTGACCGGGCGCTCGTTTGCATGGATCAACACCTCACACAGCGGGCCTGATCCTGTCGCACAAATTCGTGGGGCAGCCATTCAGGAATACCGTCGACTCGAAGCACAGTTGCCCGGGCTGGAGATTCGATGGACCGGTTCCCTGTCATACGGCGCGGGGTCGGATAACGGGCTGCCAGCCGCCAATCCCCCCCTCCACGACACAGCTGTCTCAGCCGCAAGTGCTCGAACTTGAGCCCAATCTCAGGCGTCCCCCGCAACAGGCTTTTTACGATTGCGAAGAGGGTGCACTGGACGCCGTACAAGCCACCCACGCATTGATCGCAGGTGCCCAGACACTTGGCGCAAAAGTGCTTACGCAAACCAGAGTGCTCGGTTTGACTACCCGCGACGCCAGGGTGACAGGCATCGAGACCGCGATGAGTATCATCGAGTGCGACGTGGTCATACTGGCCGCCGGGACCGGTATCACGCAACTGACGCAGAGCCTGAACCTGCCCCTTCCAATCGAGGCCTCCCCCGCCATTTTCATCCGCTACCGGATGCAACCCGATCGGGTGAACACGCTGATTTCCAGTCCTGAAATGGAAGTGAGACAAGACTCGGTAGGGGTTTTGCTGGCGGCGGAGGACTATCTGGACGACGCCCTGGAAAACCGCCCTGAAGCAATAGCGCTACGAACCGCAGCTGCCATCCAGAACGAATTGAGCGGGATCATTTCCATCGAACCGGAATCGGCGTGTGTCGGGCTCAGACCCATTGCTGCGGACGGCATACCCGTGATCGGCTATCTCCCCGAAGCCGATGGCGTCTACGTCTGCACGATGCATCCGGGCGTGACGCTGGCGGCGGTTGTGGGTCGTCTGGCCAGTGAGGAAATCATCGAAGGAGAGGACTCCTCTGCGTTGAGCGCGTGCCGTCCGGATCGATTTTTTCAGACGTGAGAACGCTGGCGGCTGTCGAATAATCCGCAACGGTCATCCGCAACCCATGTTGACGAGCGGTCATCCGAGTGTTCAGATGCCGCCCTGTTTCAGGTGTCCCATGCCGCCGTGCATGGGGTGAAACGGGAAACCGGTACGTTCTTTTTGAACAAGTCCGGTGCTGCCCCCGCAACGGTAGGCGCGTGATGCTTTCGATACACCACTGTGGCCAGAAGGCCATGGGAAGGTGAAAGCGTCCATACGCGCGAGCCCGGAGACCGGCCTGAAATGTCTGTTTGGCAAAATCCTGCGGTGGGCGGGCATGGGCCGGTGTCGGCGTGTGCGCGATGCCTTCTCCTGCATGCTCTTCTGCGAAGATCCTTTCGAGAAGACAATGATTCGACCTTTCAACACTCCGGCTCCATCCCTGTTGCTTGGCTGTCTGTTCAGCCCCCTGTTGCTGGCGGATGACGCGCCGCTCGAACTCACTCAGCAAATCGTTTCCGCGCCCTCTGTGGAGTCCACGACCGTGGCCGACATGGCGCAGTTCGGCAGCAAAGTCGAGATTGTCACCCGCGAGCAGATCGAGCGCGCCGGCCCCAGCGCCGATGTCACCCGCGTTATGCAAATGTTTATTCCCGGCCTGTACGTCGCGCCGAAAAACGGCCCGTTCGACTACGGCACTTACTCCCTGCTGGGCGGGCGCAACGATGACACGCTGATCCTGCTCGACGGCGTACGCCTGAACAATCGCCTGTACGGCGGCCTGTATCTGGACACCCTGCCGGCCAATGCCATAGAACGCATCGAAGTGCTCAAGGGAGGGCAAAGCCTGCTGTTCGGCACTCAGGCCGTGTCCGGCGTGATCAACATCGTCACGCGCAGCCCGCAGTCCCGCAAAGCCTCCGGCGAAGTGAACATGGGCGTGGACACGTTCGGCGGCACCACCGAGGATGCGCGGGTCGAGAACATCTTCACCAACGGTTTCGGCGACCTGGGCCTGCTGGCGTACGTCAGCCATAACGTTTCGGACGGTTATCAGCCATTTCGCAATCGCGACATCAAGAACGACAGCGAAAAGAATCGCGCCTACGAAGTCACCACGTTCGGCGGCAAGGCCATTCAGTCCTTTGGCGACGATGCGCGTATGGAGCTGTTCTACCAATACGCCGACGCCAACCTCGACTTCGCCCGCCCGGTCGACAACCACAAGACCACCAACGACCGCATCCAGCAGATCGCCACGGCGACCTTCGAACAGAACATCAACGAGCGCCTGAGCTATTTCGTCAAAGGCCACATCAACGACTGGGACACCCGCTACACGCGTATCAACAACACCGCCAATGGCGGCACAAAAACCATCAATCACAACGACTACTGGGGCTTCACCGACTGGGGTGTGCAGGCCGAAGGCAAGGCTGAATTACCCGGTGGCCATGTGCTGGTGTTCGGTACGGACAACCAGTGGTTCAAGGGCCAGGACGATGTGCTGATCATCGACAACGACAAGGCCGAAGCCCACGCGCTCTACACTCAGTTGCGCCCGCAGATCGACAGCCTGCCCGACTGGCACCCGAGCATCGGCATCCGTCACGAGGCTATGAGCGGCGGCGACAGCGCCACGGTCGGCATGCTCACTTCGCTGTACGACCTAAGCGAAAACTGGTCTGTGCGCGGTCAGTACGGCACGGCTTACAAACTGCCGAACGCCGAGCAACTGTTCGTCAACGAACCGGGCGACGAGTTGGGTAACCGCAACCTGAAACCCGAGAAAAGTCGCAACGCCGAACTCGGCCTCGACTACAAAGGCCTGCTGCTCGATCGCGAGTTCAGTGCCAGCGTCACCCTGTTCAAACGCAAGATCGACGACCTGATTACCCTCGACGATATCCAGTGGGTCAACGGCCAGGGACAGATCCAGATGCGCGGTTTCGAGGCGGACGCCAAACTCGCGCTCAACGAGCAATGGAGCTTGCAAGCTGACATGACCCGCAACCTCACCGAATCGCGTGCTGGCGTCACGCTCAACGATGTGCCGAGCTTTTTCGCCCGCTCGCGCGTCGGCTATGAGTCGGTTGACCAGATGTGGGGCGCCGGCGGTGCGATCCGCTACATCCGCGATGTGATCAGCTCGAAACAGGTCGAGTACGGCCATTACTCGGTGGTGGATGCCGACGCCTATCGTTACCTCGACAGCGCCCATCAGCACCGGGTGAGCCTGCTGGTGGAAAACCTGTTCGACCGCGATTACGTCACCAGCCGTTCGAACAACGTCGACAACCTCGGGCGGCCGTTCACCTCCGAAGTGCGCTACACGTACCGATTCTGATGGCGGAGATCAAAACCATCGACGGCGTCGACACGCACCCGGACTGGTCGCACATCCCCGCCCATGCCCGCCACGTGTTCCTCTGCACCGGCCCGCGCTGCACCCAGCGCGGCGCCTTGCAGCTATGGAAAACCCTGCGTCGGCACTTGCTGGCACACGACCGCATCGAGACCCCTTGCGGGGTTTTGCTGACGCGTACGCACTGTCAGTTTCCGTGCAATCTGGGACCGGTCATGACGGTGTATCCGGAGACCTGCTGGTATGGCGTACGCAGCCACGCGGATGCGCAGCGGTTAGTCGAGGTGCACCTGGTGGGCGGCGAAGTGGTCGAGGATCTGTTGATCAAGGAGCGCTCGTGAGAACGCTGTGTGTGCTGGCGGGTGCCCTGCTCTGCGCTTCTCCGGTTGTGGCAGATGATTACCGCAATTGTGGCGAGACCTGGCACCTGCCGGTGTCGACACCGTCGCGGATTGTCGCTCTCAATCAGCATGCGGCGGATCTTGTGTTGGCGTTGGGCGCCGGCCCGGCGCTGGCAGGCGTTGCCTATCTGGATGACACCGGTACGCCTCAGACCCAATATTTCGGTGTTCCAGTGATCTCGACCCGCTATCCGTCCAGCGAAGTGTTGTACGCGCAGAAGCCGGATCTGGTGGTCGGCGGATTTGCCTCGGCCTTCGGTAATGGTGTGACGTCACGCAGCGGACTGGGGCGCAACGGCGTGGCTTCGTACTTGCTCGAGTCGGCCTGTAACGGGCATTCGCTGGATTACTTCGAACACATCCGCAACGACCTCTCGACCCTCGGTGCCTTGCTGCACCGACAGCAGCGCGCTCGGAAACTGAGCGATGCGATGGATGCAGATTTGGAAAAGGCCAAGGCATTGAGCGGCGCGGGCAAGTCGCTGTCCGTGTTCTATCTCGACAGCGAGGTCAACGGTCTCGATAGTGAAGGCCGACGGGGTTTTGTCACTACCCTGCTGGCCGCTGCCGGTGCCCGAAACCTGTTCGCCGACATCAACCAATACCGTGTGACCGTCAGCCGAGAAACCCTGCTCGCCAGTGACCCTGACGTGATTCTGCTGGCCGACGCGCAATGGTCGCCGGCTAGTCGAAAACGTCAGTTGTTGATGCAGGATCCGGTGCTGTCGACCCTGCGGGCCGTGCGTGAGAACCGTGTGATCGATATTCCCTTCACGCATCTGTTGCCGATGGTGGGCAGTGGCCGGGTGGCGCTGGAGTTGGCAGAGCGGCTCAGGGCCTTACCTTGAACATCACCGCGAGAAATCTCTAAAGACCCGATAGAATCCCGAGCCACTGGCCCCCGACATCTGAACCATGCCACCCAATCCATACCTGCAGATTGATCAAGGAAAGACGCTCATGGGTTTGAGAACAATAACGTTCGCCATGTTACTTGCAGTGGCTCTGACTGCTTGTGGTGGCAGCAAGGACAAAGCGCGGGAGCTGGTTGAATCCACTCGGTACGACGACTTCGAGTCCCGCCTGGAGGTGTTGTTGGAATTCTTCAACTCACACTATTGGGCACTGCCGAACGATTCCATTCGTGAAGTCGTGACAAAAAACCTGGATAGAGAAGCGACCAAAAGCCAGATCATTGATGTCTACGCCGATCATTTCACCGAAGAAGAACTCGAAGTGATGATTCGTGCCAACAACAAGAGTATCGAGGAAACCGAAAGCATTCTCTCCAGTACCAAGGAAGGTCGCGCACTGTTCGACAGAGTCGTGGAGGTACAGGCCCTGGTTGATCAGGTCATGGACAATGCAGCAAAGGCGCAAACGACCGCAATCGTCGAGGCGCTGGATAAGCTGAATGAGCCTTATGTGAACTAGATTCGTATAGAAAGCGGCTGCTCCCTTGGCAACACATCCAATGAAACGGAATTCACCTTATGTTTGTACGAAACAAACTGGTTCCAGAGTTAATGGTCACAAATATGCAGACCAGCCTCGCTTTCTGGGTCGGCTGCCTGGGATTCAACATCGCCTATCAACGCCCTGAAGATGGCTTCGCCTATCTCGATCTGAATGGCGCTCAAGTCATGCTCGAACAAGTTGAACCGAATGCAGGTCAGTGGCTGACGGCGGAACTGAGCAAACCCTTCGGCAGAGGTATCAACCTGCAGATAGACGTTGAGGCCGTCGCCCCCCTCATCGAACAACTTGGCGTCGCGCAGTTTCAACTCTATAGAGCATGTAAAGACACCTGGTATCGCGCTGACGATGTTGAAGTCGGCCAAAGAGAATTTATCGTCCAGGACCCGGACGGTTATCTTGTAAGACTGGTAGAACGTTTGGGCGAACGTCCCGTTTGCCCGATTTGATCAAGGAAGAAAAACAATGAAAAAAGCTTTCGGCCTCCTGCTTCTGATCTGCCTTTCGGCCAGCGCACACGCTGACGAAAACCCCATTGGTTTCCGGACCTCCACACTGCCAGACGCGCAAAACAACCGTCCGCTGGAGATGGTCGTCTGGTATCCCGCCAAGACCACCGCCACCCCGCAGTTGATTGCCGACGATATTGTGTTCGTCGGGACGTCCGCCGTGCGCGATGCACCACCGACTGCCGGAGAGCATCCGTTACTGGTGCTCTCGCATGGTTACCGAGGGAACTGGAGCAACCAGGCGTGGCTGGCCACTGCGTTGGCCCGTCAGGGTTACATCGTGGCGGCGGTCAACCATCCCGGCACCACGACTCATGACCGCAGTGCGCAAGCCGCTGCACAGTTGTGGCAACGACCTGCCGACATCAGCCGCGTCATCGATGCGGTCACCGCTCAGTCCGCGCAGTTGGGTAGCGTTTCGATGCGTCGAATTGCGGTGGCTGGCCATTCACTCGGCGGCTGGACCGCGCTCGAACTCGCCGGCTCACGTTTCGATACCGAGCGCTTTGCGAAGGACTGCGCAGCCCATCAAAAACTCGCCAGTTGCTCGGTCTACAAGACGATCAACGTCGCCGATACGCCAGAATCAAAAGGCCGAATGAGCGCGGACTTGAGCGACAAACGCGTCGGCGCAATCGTGTCACTGGACCTGGGCCTGTCACGGGGGATGACCGACGCAAGCCTCGCCGCACTGCCGATTCCGACATTGGTGATTGGCGCTGGCGTGCCGTCCGAAGACCTGCCCGCCCAACTGGAGTCGGCCAATCTCGCCAAGCGACTGCCTTCGGCAACATCGCAATACGTAGAAATCAGCGACGCCAGCCATTTCAGCTTCGTGGCCTCGTGCAAGCCCGGCGCGGTGGAGTTGCTTGAAGAAGACTCGCCAGGCGACGGCATCATTTGCGGGGATGGCGGCGGTCGTTCGCGTGAGGTGATCCAGCAACAGGTGGTGGCGTTGATCGACGGGTTTCTGACCCGCTCACTTCCCAACTGATGACGGTGTTGCCTGTGGTTTCGTGATACGTCAGGATCCCTCCTTTTTGATCGTCAGGAGCAATCGTGGAACGTCTCTTCGTTTATGGAACCCTGGGCCCCGGCAGACCGAATGAACATGTGATGTTGAACATCGGTGGCACCTGGCAGGCGGCCTCGCTGAAGGGTCGCCTGTCGCACGCCGGCTGGGGTGCGGCGATGGGCTTTCCCGGGCTGGTGATTGCTGACGATGGTGATGTCATTGAAGGCTTTGTGTTCTCTTCCGAAAACTTCCAGCAACACTGGGCGGCGCTCGATGAATTTGAAGGGGCCGAGTATCAGCGGGTTTTGACCAAGGTGACTTTGGATGAAGGAACGGCAACGGATGCCTATGTCTACGCGCTGCGCTAGACAACTTCACCAAAACGGCTACGCCCTGCTCCGCCAGGCAATTCCGGCTGCATGGCTGACCGAGCTTCGGAACACGTTCGACACCGGCGTAAGGCCCTCAAGCGAATGGCCCGTGCCCCGTGGGATCGACTGGCATCATTCGCTGCTGGACACTGACCCGACCGTTCAGGCCGTGTGCCGATTGCCCCAATTGCTGGCGGTGGTGGGTGAATTGATCGGCGAACGCTTCTTTCTTTCCCAGGTAGAAGGCCGCGAACCGCTTGCCGGTGGCGGTCATCAACAACTGCACCGCGACTTGTCGGCACAACGCCCCGGCGACACCGTCAACGCGCTGGTGTATCTCGACGAATATGGCCCGGAGAACGGCGCAACCCGCATCGTATCCGGCAGCCATCGCCCTGCATCGGGCGAGCCCCCGTTCGATTTCACTGACGAATCCCAATCCGAGCAACTGACGGGCAACGCGGGCGACATCCTGATCTTCGATGCCGACCTGATCCACGCCGGCAGCCTGAACACGACCGGCGCACGCCGCCGCACCCTGTTGATCACTTGGTTTTCTGAATCGCTCTACGCCACACACCTGGAAACGGTGAGTCTCAGAAACATAAGAATGGACACGACCGAGCGGTTCGATCCGACAGACTTCGTTCTCGATCTCCTGAATTGAAGCAGCCACCAGACACTCAAGGAACGTGACACCCCATGGAAGAAACCACGCAGTACAGAATCGCCACCGTTGAAGATGCATTGCTCGTTTGCGAACTGGGCCAGATTCTCAACGCCGTCCACCACGCGGCCCGGCCCGATATCTACACTGCCACCACCGAAGACTTCGCCCGTGACCTGCCGCACTGGATGAATTACTTCGACAAACCGGGTCAGGTTGTCGTCATTGCACACGTCGGTCAATTGCCCGCAGGCTTTATCGCTGCGAGCCTTTCGGCCAGCGCCAGCCCGCTGATGCAACCCATGAACATCGTGCGCATCGGCTCGGTGTGCGTCGCCGAGGCCTTCTGGGGCAAGGGCATCGGCCGTCAATTGATGGAAAGGGTCAAAGACTGGGCCATCGAACACCACGCCCAGGAGTTGAGATTATCGGTCTGGCCCTTCAATGAACGCGCGGCACGGATGTACGCGGAGTTCGGGTTCGAAAGCCGTACCGTCGACATGGGCATGCGTTTGTCGCCGGCATGACCGCTAAGCCGTAAGTTCCACGTAACTCGACTCCCCTCCTCCCGTGGCCCCCGACAACCAGCCCCAGACAAAGGTCAGCGTGGTGCGCCCGACGTGATCGACGCCGACCGTGCCACGGGACCAGCCGGCAAGCAGTTCGCCTTCCAGTGTCAGACACTGAAAAAGAAGCTCAAAAGTATCGGGCCCGGTCACGCGTCCTACTTGATTGCCGATGCGAATCCGGCCGCCCTGGTAAGTGCTGGAAACAGTGCTGCCGTCAACCTCGTAATAAAAAATCGTGCCTGCACCGGAAAGTCCCTCGGTGTTGTTCGTGACCGCGAAACGGCGCTTGTGCAAACGTTCAGCGACTTGCGAAAGAGCAGTTTTCACGATTTCAGGCGATTCCATTGGGCTTTCCTTGTGAGAGATAGAGTCCTTGCCGGGGAGAATACGGGGCGCTGAACGGGTCAATCAATTCATTTGACTTGATTGCCTTAGGCAACTATATAGTTGCCTAAGGCAAACAATAGAGCACCCGTCATGTCCTCGACCCCTCTCATCGAACGAGCCGACATCGTCCGGCAATTCAACCGCTTCTACACCCACCAGATCGGCGTTCTGCAGGAACACCTGCTGCAAAGCGATTATTCGCTGACCGAGCTGCGCATCCTCTACGAACTGGCCTCCGGCGGCGATCTGACTAGCGCCGACCTGCGCCAGATGCTGAGCCTGGACGCGGGCTACATGAGTCGGATCATCAGCGGCTTCGACAAAAAAGGCCTGATCCAGAAAGTCCCCTCCGCCACCGACGCCCGCGCCAGCCAGTTGCACATCACCGACCTCGGCCGGTCGATCCTCGCCCCGCTGGAACAGGCCTCGCGGCAAGAAGTCATCACCCTGCTGGAACGCCTGGCCGAGCCGCAGCAGTTGCAATTGATCGAATCCATGAGGCAGATCCAAACGTTGCTGGAGGGTGGCAAACCGTCGACCTATCTGCTGCGCGATCCTCAGCCTGGCGACATGGGGCTGGTGGTGCAGCAACAAACCGTGATCTACACCCGCGAATACGGCTGGAACTCGGAGTTCGAAGCGCTGGTCGCCGAGATCGTCGCCAAGTACCTGCGTGAGTTCGACGCCGCAAGCGAACGCTGCTGGATCGCGGAAAAGGACGGCAAAGTCGTTGGTTCGGTGTTTGTTATCCGGCATGACGAAACCACGGCGAAACTGCGCATGCTTTATGTGGACGCCAGTGCGCGTGGGTTGGGAATCGGCAACCGACTTGTTGAAGAGTGCCTGCGTTTTGCCAGGAATGCCGGGTACAAAAAGATGATTCTGTGGACCACCAGCAATCTGGTTGAGGCTCGCCGTCTGTATCAGCGTGCGGGGTTTCAATTAATGGAAGAAGAGTCAATTCAAAGCTTTGGAAAAGAGCTTGTAAGTCAGACCTGGGCGATTGAGTTGTGATGCTCCATTTCCTCTGATTCGCTGAGTGCACGTCAATCATTGGCGTTGTCTCCCGGCGCGCTCTTGGTTTTTCAAACGCCAACTGGTAGCGTGCGGCACCTCGCTGTATTGCCCGATCCCTTTCGTCATTCGTGACCTGTAAAAGGCAGACGTGCACGAGTACCTGTTGCCCCACTCGAGGGCACCGACGCAGGACGCATCGGGCGATGCACAGTCATTCGCAAATGGAGTTCACAATGACGCAAAACAGCACCGTGCTGTCCGGCATCCAGCTGGATCAATTCATGGATCGCCTTGAGGTCGAGCATCAGGAACACGGTGCCGACTACCTGTTGGGCCAACTGCGCGGCCAGCCACTCAAGGCGGCCTCCCTGGAGTCGATCGGACGGCTGCATGTGCTGTGGGTCAACGCGGGAGACGCAGACGCGGCCAGGGCGGTACTGGCCGACGACGGTCAGGCACTGATCGAGGCTGCGCCTGACGATGAGCGCAACGAACTCAAGGTCAACCTGCTGATCTACCAGCTGCGGCTGGACAACTACTTCAAAGACGAACCGGGCCTGTTGCAGGCGCTCGATACCCTCCAGCAATTGACCAACGAGCCGCTGCCGTTCGACATCGAGCAGTACCGGCGCTACCGCATTTTCGAAGATCTGCAGCACACCACCCTCGACGTCGCCTTGAAGACCATCGAAGTGCGTCACGCCCTTGCCCTGATCAACCCCGACCGTCATGCACTTCGGGCCTGGGACGATGCCGATCAACACCAACGCCGGGCCCAGGCGCTGGCCGCCCATGAACGCGACGAAGAGGCTCGCGAAGCCGCGCTGGCGGCAATTGCCGCGTTACGCACTGCTGGCGAAGATCAGGATGTCGACGGTAACGACTGGCTGTGGCTGGGCGATGCGCTGATCGAAATCGTTCCGTTGCGCCTGGCGATGTTCGAACAGCCGGTTGTGCGGTTGATCGCCGAATTGTCGTTGCCCCAGCGCCGGGAATGGGAAGTGCGCCTGGCGCGCCTGGCTGCCCGCTCACTTAAGGCCCAGGGAAACCTGGCCGAAGCTTTGAAAATCTGTGAAGTGGCGACCCTGAGCCTGGAATCCGGCAGCGGTGACAACTTCGTTGATTTCCATTTGCCCTGGCTGCTTGAAAACGGCCAGATCGAGGACGCCGGGCAACGTGCATTCATGGAAACCTATGAAATGCGCGGTGAAATGTGGCCGGGCACCGCCTACTGGGTACAAGATCGCCTGCTCGATGCCGAGGACCAGTCCGCGTGGTGGCCGTTGTGCGTGATGCGTGCCTGTGATGATCAGAGGGTGCTGGAGCGCTTCACGTCCGGCCTGCCGTGGCGGGACGAGTCGACGCCACCCTTGGGCCCGCTGCTCGACGCACTGCATGCCGCGCGCGATGACCTTGAGCAAATCGACAACGTCTTCACCCTGGCCCTTGCAGAAGCCCGGCGGCGCGCGCCGAATCACCCGTGGATCACTCGCCTGATGGCGGTGCGTGAACGTCAGGCCGGGCGCATCGACGCCAACACCGAACTGAAGATGCTGCGCGAGGCGGTTTCGGCCGGCGAACTGCAGGACCACCGCAGCGTCTATAGCCTGTTCAGCGCCCATGCCAATGTGTTCGGCATATCCGATGCCTTGCGCCAGCCGTTGCCGTTATTGGCCAGTGGCATGTACTACTACAATTTTGCGACGTCCCTTGAAAGCGTGGTCCAAGAGCATGTCGAGAAGCTTTCTAGCGAGGAGGCAGACTCGGCCTGGTGGCGGCTGCGAGAAGTACAAAAGGTTGCTTACGAACACGGCCAGGCCCGTATGGAACAATGCTTCGCCAGCGGCCGCGGGCACCGCTACGATGCCTGCGCGCACCTGTACTCGATGTTGTGCAACAACCTGGCGATCAATTACCGCTGCTACAACGACAAACTCATGGGTCTGGCCCTTGAGTTGCATGGCCGTGGCATCGCCGCCAGCCCGTTCGCCGAACATTATCAGGGCATCCTCGACAACCGCATTCTGCTGAACGATAACCCAGGCATCGCCGAAGCCGCCGAACAACTCTGGCACTACGCAGCCGACTATGGCTACGGCCGCCACGACCCGGAAGATTACATACAGGACGTCACCCGCGCCCTGTTTCAACTGGACCGCGAGCGCGAGATTCTGATCTGGCTGGAGCGCATTCTCAAATGGCAGGAAGAGCGCGAAATCAGCGACAAGGAGCTGGAGTACTCGCCGCTGTTCGCACGGATGAAAATCGCCCTGTATCTGTCGTACAGCCTGCCGGAGGCGGCCGCTAGCCTGTGGCTACGTTACGCGCCGGTCATTGATGAACTCGCCGAACCCTCTCTGCTGGCTTGTGCCGGCGATGTGCTCAAGAGGCTCGAGCGCAAGGCAGAGGCCGTGGCCTATTATCAGCGCTCCATTCTGCGCAGTGATCCGAACAACGAAGTTGATCGGGGAAACAATGAAATGATCCGCCAGTGGATCGCCGAGTTGCAGGCGCCGGCAAAACCGGCCGGCAAAGCCTGGTGGCAGATATGGAAGTGACACCGGAGTTGCGAACCTCCGGTTACGCCCCGCGCAACGCACTCAATGCCGATCAACTCAAGCGTGGCATTGCCGAGCGCAGCAAGGCCCGCGGTGATGCGCCAGAGGTGGGCCAATGGTTGCTCAACCATTTCTACCGTCATCTGGTGGGCAATTTCGAGCCAGCGCGGCGAATCCTGAGTATGGGGCAGGCTATCGAGGCATTGGGAGCCGAGCCGCCGTCCTGGGTAGTCAGGCATTTGAGCGACGCCGGCAAGGATTCGCTTGCACCGCTGGTGTGGATCGATCCGCAGCAGGCGCCCCTGCTGGCCCAGGAAGCCTTGCTGGTGGAGTTTCTGACCTCGCGTCAGGGCACGACACTGGCCGGCAAGCTTGAGCGTATCAACTGCCCGCAGGCGCTGGCGCTGTGGCAAAAGGAACACGCGCAAATGGCGGCGCGGGTCGAACAAGGTTGGCGTCAGAGCCAGCCCGAGGCCTTGCTTGCACGGGTGACCACCGCTGAGCACGTATTGCAGGAACTGCGTCCCGAAAGTTCCTTGTTGCGCGCGGAAATGGCCTTTGAAAGCTACGTGATGCGCCACTGCCTGGGCCAGTTCGCCGATCGCCGCGCCTTGACCGGCGGCTACGGCGAGCGCTATGCCGAAGCGGTGGAGCAGCAGCGCATGCGCGTGTTCAGTTTGCGTGACAGTCAGGGCCAGCCACACATCACCATCAGCCTGATCGTCCAGGCCGACGGCACCTTGACTGTCGAGCAAGTGAAGGGCAAGCAAAACCGGCCGCCGGTCGAGCGCTATTATCAGGACCTGCTGCAATGCCTGAATGCCCTGGACACCGACCAGCAGACGCCCGCCGACTGTATCGCCATCGGCATCGTGCGTACCGAAGCCGGCTGGCTGCGTATCGAAGAAGTCAGCGACCCGACCGCCCAGACTCGCCTGGTGGCCCGTTATCCGCAACTGTACGAACGCCTCTATGCGCCATCCGCCATGGTCGAATGGCTGGTGGCCGGGCGTCAACCGCAACAATTCTTGCAGGCTGCCCCGAAGGCGGTGTCGGTCAAGTACGCCCTTCGGCATATTTTCAGCAAACACATTGAGCGTCAGCCCAACGCCCCGCTGTACCTCACCGAAGGTGTGCCGTGGCCGGAAATGACCTCGCCAATGGCCGAGGAAATCCAGGCCTGGCAAGCCCGGGCAAGGTAAGGAGAGCGACATGTTTTTGCTTATCGCAGTTGTTGTTTCAGCCTGGATGTTGTGGCGAGCATTCAGACCGCGTGGCGCCCGGTTGTTCAGCCAACGCAGGCACTGGTCATTGCTGCTGGCCAGGCCCATGGCCGATGCGATGAAAGTCGAGGGCTTCTATTCGCCTGCGTGCGATCACTTCACCGAACAAGCGCAGACGATCGTGCGGGCAGCGCTGCTGCATCAGGCCGGGATACGCAGCGATTGCAATGACGAAGCGGTGCGGTCGCATTTCAATGCGACCCTCGAACAGCGATGGTACGGCCTCGATCTGCAGGCACTGAAGGTTGGCGATGACCCGCGTGCGGCCATGGCCTTTGCCTGTGTGCGGGTGGCGTTTCTGGTCCGTTGTGCGCTGCTGATGCGTTGGCTCGAGCCCGACATTGGCTGGCGAGTGCTGCTGCTCAATGCGCAACGGGCGCAGGACTGTTTCGACAGTTGGGAGGATTTCGGCAAAGCCTACCAACTGGGGCGCGAGCAGTGGGTGGCGGCGTTTCGCGTCGACTCGCTGGGCGAAGCGTTCCATGAACAGCATCTGCGCCAGTTGCTGACGCCCGGCAGCGGTGCTTGGGCCGACATACTCTGGCGCACGCCAGCGGCATTTAACCTGGTTCTGGCGAAAGCGCTTGGGTGAGCGCGTTGTGTCAGAATCGGATGGCCTGCATGGGATCGGAATCTTGTTTTTGCGTGGCGCAATACAAGCTGCCGCCCCATTCAGGTCTCTTCAATTCCCGACTTCTTGATCTGTTGTAAGAAAAAGCGGGGAATTCTCAGAATCAGTCCCTTTCATTTCAGTGCAAGTCAGAGGGGTTTCTTCCTTGAGAGCCGTACTCGTTGCCATTCATTCCAGCAGTCCTCGGCCACTAAGTCCCGGAAGAAAAAGGGGACTGATATATTTTTCAAATAATCCCCCCACCCTTTTACTCCTGTCGCATCAGTCAGATGTGTTCCTGATTTACTCAGACGAACTCAAAAGCACTGCACTCATTCGGATCGTGTGCGCCCTTCCAGAATCTCGAATGAATCATCAAGCGGCGCGTACCCAACGGCCTTTCTGGTCTGATCAATTGAAAGACGTTTGTAGCGGTTATCCGAAACACCATGGACAACATGGAATCCGCTCAGCTCAGCCTCGACACATCGTTCCAGTAACGCAACGACATCCCTGAAGCTGATAAACGCGGCCACGTCCCGGGGGCTGTGGGTTTCGCCAGCGTGAAATCTGGCGACGTTTGCAATACGGACCGCGATTGTTGTCATTTGACCATCGTTTGCATACATCGAAGCCAGCGCTTCGCCAAACGCTTTGCTGACCCCGTAAAGGTTGCCTGGTTTGGGAGACATCCATTCATGTATCTGGACATCTTTAGGGTAGCCCTCAATCGCCTGGGCACTGCTCGCAAATATGAAGCGCTTGCAGCCTTGAGCTTTTGCGGCGAACAGCATGTTGTAGGTGCCGATAATATTCACAGGCAGCAGGGAGGACGTGAAGTCAGCGTCCGGGTTCGGATCAGCAGCAAGATGGATCACTGTGTGTATGCCTGCGCAAGCTTCGAGACAACTGGCCTGATCCCTGATGTCGAGAGAGAAACGTTGTGCCGAGTCCGGAAGTGTTGCCACGTCTATATCGGCCAGACGCAGATCCGATTTATCGTCCCGTGCTGTCCAGAAAGCTCTGCCGATCTGGCCCGAAGCCCCCGTGATCAAAATTTTTGGCGTGCTCATGTCCGTATGTCCTTATGGTAAACCTGACGCTAGCCTCTCAGGCTTGTGATCGGTTCACAACGTCCAGAATGAGTGAAAAGTGTGAACGCCGAATGTTGTCTGTAGAGGTGAGCAGGCCAACCAGCAATACTCGGCCGTACGAAAAAGCATGGATACACTCCCCGCCCACCCGGAGCTCCGCATGAAGATCGGCCTCATTTCCGACACCCACAACCTCCTCCGCTCTGAGGCTCTCGCGGCGCTTCAAGGCTGCGACGCGATCATCCACGCCGGCGACATCGGCAACCCGGACATTCTCACTCAACTGGCCGAAATCGCCCCTCTTCATACGGTACGCGGCAACAACGATCTAAACAGCCCTTGGGCCCGAGACCTCCCCGATCTCCTCACCTTAAACCTCAACGGCTGGCAAAGCCTGCTCGTCCACGACATAGCCGACGTTCCCACCGACCTCGACCCCAGCGTAAAACTCATCATCACCGGCCACTCCCACAAACCCCGCATTGAATGGTGCGGTGATCGTCTTTATGTCAACCCGGGTAGCGCCGGTCCTCGTCGTTTCAAGCTGCCGGTCACGCTGGCAATTCTCGAAATACAACCCGACTCAATCGACCCCCGCCTCATTTCCCTGCTGGATCCCCCCGCCTGAAACCGCTACCGTTCCCCCATCCAAAGCAGGGAACTCACGCGCCATGTCCTTCGCCGACAACCTTCTCGCTTTCACACTCGCCGCCACGTTGCTGACCCTGACACCCGGCCTCGACACCGCGCTGGTCCTGCGCACCGCCACCGTCGAAGGCAAGCAACAGGCCTTGCGTGCGGCGTTAGGCATCAACGCAGGTTGCCTGCTGTGGGGCGCAGCGGTGGCGTTCGGGCTAGGGGCGTTGATTGCGGTGTCGGAACTGGCTTACAACCTGTTGAAGTACTGCGGTGCGGCGTATCTGGCGTGGCTCGGGTTGAACATGTTGCTGCGCCCTCGCCGCTCACTGGCACCTGCCGAGGCCAATGGCAAGCCGGGGGGAAACTGGTTTTTGAAGGGCATGCTGGGAAATGTGCTCAATCCAAAAATCGGGATTTTCTACGTGTCGTTTCTGCCGCAGTTCATTCCGCAAGGCCAACCACTGGTGCCGTGGACGTTCGGGCTGGTGAGCATTCACGTCGTGCTCGGGCTGATCTGGTCACTGGTGTTGATCGGAGCGACGCAGCCGCTGTCCGGGTTTCTGCGACGGGAGAAGGTGATTCGCTGGATGGATCGCACCACGGGGATGATTTTCGTGTTGTTTGCCGCACGACTGGCCTTCAGCAAGCGCTGACTCACAAACTCAAATCACCCTCCATCGCCGATGCAAGATTCAGCAAGCAGAGCACTTGCTCAACACATATGGATATCCGTATATTCGAAATTCCATATGTGTTCAGGGCAATTTCATGCTCACCCCCGCCACCTTTTTCAAATGCCTCGCCGACGAAACCCGCGCCCGGGCCACGCTGCTGATCACCCGTGAAGGTGAGTTGTGTGTCTGCGAACTGGTCTGCGCGCTGGACGACAGCCAGCCGAAAATCTCCCGCCATCTCGCGCAATTGCGCACCTGCGGCTTGCTGCTGGATCGCCGTCAGGGTCAGTGGGTTTATTACCGGCTCAATCCGGAGTTGCCGGAATGGGTACGCGAGATGTTGCAGGCCACCTTGGCCGCCAACACCACGTGGCTGGAAGAAAACAGCGCGCGACTCGCCGCCATGGGCGATCGCCCGCTCAATACATCTGCCTGCTGCTGAGGACCGATCATGCGCGTTCTATTCATGTGCACCGCCAACAGTTGCCGCAGCATTCTGTCCGAAGCAATGTTCAACCACCTGGCGCCGCAAGGTTTCGAGGCGGTCAGCGCCGGCAGTTTCCCCAAGGGCCAGGTGCTGCCGCGCAGCCTGAGCACGTTGCAGGAGGCCGGCATTGCCATCGCCGGGTTGAGCAGCAAGGGCAACGACGCCTTCGAAGACAACCCGCCGGACATTGTCATCACTGTGTGCGACAAGGCAGCCGGCGAAGCCTGCCCCGTCTACTTCGGCCCGGCCTTGAAGGCCCATTGGGGGCTGGAGGATCCGTCGGAAGTGAGCGGCGATGAAGCCGCCATCAGCGCAGCCTTCCACGGGACCCTCGCCCGGATCGAAACCCGCTGCCGGGCCTTCTTCACCCTGCCCTTCGCCCAACTGGATCGCGATGCCCTCAAGCGCGAGCTCGACCGCATCAGCCTGCTATGACCGGAGCCGTCATGACCGATCTGCCCAATCTCGACTTATCGCTGACTCAGAAAACCACCCGCGACAACGGTGTGCACAAACCACGCATTCTGCTGCTCTACGGCTCGACCCGCCCGCGTTCCTTCAGTCGCTTGCTGGTGGAAGAAGCCGCGCGACTGCTGGAGCACTTCGGTGCCGAGACGCGAATCTTCAATCCCTCGGGCCTGCCGCTGCCGGATGACGCGCCCGGCGATCACCCGAAAGTCCAGGAACTGCTGGAGCTGATGCAATGGTCCGAAGGCCAGGTCTGGTGTTCACCCGAACGCCACGGCGCGATGTCGGCGGTGTTCAAGGCGCAGATCGACTGGGTGCCGCTGGCGCTCGGTGCGGTGCGTCCGACCCAGGGCAAAACCCTCGCGGTGATGCAGGTCTGCGGCGGTTCGCAATCGTTCAACGTGGTCAATCAACTGCGCGTGCTGGGCCGCTGGATGCGCATGTTCACCATCCCCAATCAGTCGTCGGTGCCCAAGGCCTATCTGGAGTTTGACGAAGGCAACCGCATGAAGCCTTCGGCGCTGTACGACCGGGTGGTGGATGTGATGGAGGAACTGGTGAAATTCACGCTGTTGCTGCGTGATCGCCCGGATATGGTGGATCGCTACTCGGAGCGCAAGGAGTCGGCGGAGGAACTGATGCAGCGGGTCAATCAGCGCTCGATCTGAGTCGATGCAACGCAAAGAAAAACGGCCCGAGGTTCCAGACAACCCGAAACTTTTCCTCGATTTCCGGCCTGATCACCTAACCTCATTGATTGTGTGATCAACCGGAATCAGCCAGTCCCATGCGCAATGCATTGATGTCATTGGTGTTCGTCGTTCTGACCCTGCTCGGCCCGGGCCTGGCAACTGTGGCGGCCGCCGATTTATCGAACGCAATCGACATCGGCGCCCCGCTTCCGGGGGTCAGCCAAAACGATCTGCAAGCGCTGCAACAGCGCCTCGATGGCCTCAAGCAGCAGATCTCGTCCGCCAACAACTACAACCAGCTCGAAGGCCCGCAGGATCGGGTGCAGTTGTTCATTCTGGACATCGATCGGTTGTCCGCCTCGCTGTTGCCGCAACAGGCACAACTGACCGTGCAACTGGGCGTATTAGGCGCGACGCCGACGGAAACAGTGGCCGCCGAACAGGCCGATATCGCGGCACAACGGGCGACACTGATCGAACAGAAGACTAAGGTCGATACCGCCCTGAAGAACCTGGCGACACTCAAACAGAACGCCACCGACCTGATCACACAAATTGCCAGCATTCGCCGTACGTTGCTCGAAAGCGAGCTGACCTTAGGCACTGACAGCATTCTGAGCCCCGGATTCTGGGCACCGCTGGTCGATCCCGCTCCTGACGATCGCCAGCGGCTGCGCTCGTTCGTCGAGCAGATCAAGGAAACCGGCGCCGAGGCCTGGCAACCAGGGCAACGGTTCTACACCAGTGTGCTGGTGCTGCTGGCCTTCATCGTCTGGACACTGGGCCGCCGGCTCGCTGACCGATGGCTGGCGTGGGTGTGCATTCATCGCATGCCAGAAGGACGGCTGCGCCGCAGTTCGCTGGCGTTTGCCTCGGCACTGGCAACCCTCGCGACTACGGCGATTGCCCTGGAATTGCTGTATTACGCCTGCACGCGGCATGTGCCGTTGCCACCGATGCTGGCGACGTTTTCCGACGAGTTCCAGAAAGTGGTGTACGCCTGCGTGATGATCACCGGCCTGAGCCGCGCGTTGCTGTCCACCGAGCACCCGTCTTGGCGGCTGCCGGTGATTGCCGAGCCGGTGGCACTGACGCTCAAGCCGTTCGCCCGGATTCTTTCCGTCACGCTGCTGGTGCTGGTGACGGCGGTGCAGGTCAGCAACGCGTCCGGCATGAGCAGCCAGATCGTGATTGCCGGACGGGGCGTGATTGCACTGGTGGTGCTGGGCATCGTCACGGTGCTGCTGATGCGCGTCGGCAAGGTGCGCAAAGCGTTGGCGGCGGCCGGAGATGCGCAGGTCACCGGCAACACGTTCGCCGGCGTGGTCTACACCATTGCAACGCTGGCGATGGTCATCTCACTGGGGGCGTTGCTGACGGGATATGTGTCGCTGGCGCGGTTCATCACCTATGAACTGGTGTGGGCGTTTATCGTATTTTCCGGTTTCTATCTGTTGATGCAGTTGCTCAAGGACAGCTGCGAATACTTCTTCTCGCCCCGCCACTCCAGCGGCAAGGCGTTGAAGCAACTGCTGGGGGTCGGCGACCGGCGCCTCGAACAAGCCTCGACCCTGCTGGCCGGCGTGGGCCGGGCCGCGTTGTTGTTGCTGGCGGTGATCACCCTGTTCGTCGGTGGCATCGGTACCACCCTCGGCCAACTGGCGACCAACATTGGCGCGATTCTCGGCGGCGCCGGCCTGCGCAAACTGAACATAGTTCCCGGGCATTTGCTCAACGCCATGCTCGCGCTGCTGATCGGCATTTACCTGATCCGCGCCCTGCGTCGCTGGCTGGACAACGAATTCCTGCCCAAGACCGACATGGACCCGGGCATGTGCGCTTCGCTCAGCACGCTGTTTTCCAATATCGGCTATGCGCTGGTGGTGTTGCTGACACTGTCGTCACTGGGCGTGAAGTGGACCAACCTGGCGTGGATCGTCAGCGCCCTGTCGGTGGGGATCGGTTTCGGTTTGCAGGAGATCGTGAAGAACTTCGTCTCCGGTCTGATCCTGCTCACCGAACGCCCGGTCAAGGTCGGCGACTTGATCAGCATCAGCGGCGTCGAGGGCGACATCCGCCGGATCAACGTGCGTGCCACCGAAATCCAGCTCAGTGACCGCTCCATCGTGATCGTCCCAAACTCGCAACTGATCTCGCAAAACCTGCGCAACGTCACCCTCGGTGGCAGCGCCCAGGGCGTGGCGACGCTGGAGCTGATGTTCCCGCTGGACATCGATCCCGAGCAGGTCAAAAACCTGTTGCTCGACACCTATAAAGAGCACGAAACCATCCTCGGCAAACCGGCGCCGTTTGTGCGGTTCAGCAAGCTTTCGCCCGATGGCATCACGCTGACCGTGACGGGTTATGTCGACAGCCCGCGGATTGTCGGCAAGACCAAGAGTGATTTGTTGTTCGAGATTCTCAAGCGGCTGGGGGCGTCGGGGATTGAGTTGGCCAAACCGGCTCAGCCCAACGCTTGAAAAAAGGCCGTCTATAGTCCCAGAGAATAAAAATCTGCTCCGCTGACTTCCCGACGTGAAAGGAATCGTATGAAAAAGCTAGCGACCTGCACACTCGCTTCCTGGGCTGCATTGACCCTGCTGAACCCAGCCTTCGCCGAAGACGCACCGTCTGAAAACGGCGCAACTCCGGTCACCGTGGATAATTTCCCGCGTGCAGAGTCAGACTTGTACATCGGTTCGCTGGCCAAACAGGGTGGTCTGGGCAAACTTCTGCATCGCCGAGAAGAAGCCTCGATCGACCACCAGACCGTCATTCGTTTGAACCGTGACACCCTCTACACTTCGGGCGTTTTTGACCTCGACGCGAGTCCTGTGACTATCACCCTGCCCGATCCCGGCAAACGGTTCATGGCCCTGCAGATCATCAACGAAGACCATTACACCCCCGACGTGTTCTATGGTGCCGGCAGCCATACGCTGACCCGGGAAAACGTTGGCACCCGCTATGTTGTCACTGCCATCCGAACACTGGTCGACCCCAACAGCCCGGATGACGTAAAACAGGTACATGCCCTGCAGGATGCGATCACGGTCAGCCAGAAGAGCGCCGGTACACTGGAGCTGCCCCACTGGGATGCCGCGAGCCAGAAGAAAGTCCGCGATGCGTTGCTGATACTGTCCTCGACCATTCCCGATTTCCGTAGAGCCTTCGGCACGAAAAAAGAGGTCGACCCGATCCGTCACCTGCTCGGTTCGGCCTCTGCATGGGGTGGCAATCCGGACAAGGATGCGACCTACCTGAACGTCACGCCGACAAAAAATGACGGCAAAACCGTTTACCGCCTGACCGTCAAAGACGTCCCTGTCGACGGGTTCTGGTCGGTCAGCCTTTACAACGCCGAAGGCTATTACGAAAAAAATCCGCAACACGCTTACACGCTGAACAACCTGACAGCGAAGAAATCTGCCGACGGCTCGATCGTGATCCAGTTTGGTGGCTGCAAGCCTGCGGTAGCGAACTGTTTGCCGATCATGCAGGGCTGGAACTACACCGTGCGGTTGTACCGGCCGAAAGCGCAGATTCTCAGCGGGATGTGGACGTTTCCGGAGCCGAAGCCGGTTGAGTGAAGTTACTTTCCCTGACCCCAGGCCAGTGTCTTTAAAGGGGACTGTCTTTAAAGGGGACAGATTTATTTTCTGTTAAAGGGGACAGATTTATTTTATGAGAATCAATCTGTCCCCCTTTCTGACTCGTTGAATGAAGGGCAATTTCACCGAACCCAAGGCCAGCGCCAGTAGAACCAGCAAGATAAACACCCAATCAAAGAGGCCTGGGTGCTGGCCGAGGACGAGCATAGAGCTGACGATGCCAAATACCGGAATCAACAGCGACAGCGGGGCCACGCGCGACACCGGGTATTCACGCAGCAGCAGATTCCACCCCCAGTAACTGAAGTGCGTCGCTGCGTACACCTGGAACGCGAGTGAAAACAGCGTCATGCCATTCAGTTGCGAAGGCACCGCGTTGAAAGGAGCGGAGCCGTGTAGCAGCCACGTCAACAGCAAGAGCGGGATGGGTGGAAACAAACTCGCCCAGACGACGAAGGCGAAGATTTCATGCACTCTGGAAACCTTGATGACCACGTTGCCAATGCTCCAGGCCACCGCGCTGCCAATCACCAGGGCAAAACCTGCCCTCGATACATCGCCGGGACTGCACAAGACAATCCCCACCAGTCCTGCAGCAGCCAACACACTGCCAATCAGCTGAGGCCCTCCCAAGCGTTCTCCAAAGAAGAGCACGCCCCAGCCCAGCGTGAAGAATGCGCTGAACTGGATCAGCAACGACGCGCTACCCGGCGGTACGCCCCACGCGATCCCCTGATTGATCAACGCCCACATCGCGACACCGAAGATCAGCCCATAGGCCGCGATCCATCCGAAGGCAACTTGCGGACGTTTGACGAAAAATACCCAAGGCAAAGCCGCCAGTGCAAAACGTAACGCCGTCAACAACAGCGGGTCGATGCCGGCCAGCCCGAGTTTGGTGACGGGGAAGTTCAATCCCCAGACCGCTGTGACCGAAACGGCCAGTACTAGATGTTTCTTTTGCATGATCAGTCTTTCCCCTGCACCGAACGGAAATGCTCGTGCAGGAGAAATATGCAAGCAATCGGCATGGCCTGCTTTCAGTCACAGGCCAACTTTCATTAATATCGGGCCATGCACGAAAAAACCGTACCGACCTACCAGAACACACCCCGCGATGCCGTCGTGACCGCACGTGACTACGCGGATGGAACGCTGTTCCCGTTGCACGACCACCCGCGTGGACAGTTTGCGTATGCTGCCAGTGGCGTCATCACCGTCTTTACCGATCACGGCAACTGGGTCGTCCCGCCTCAACGCGGCATATGGGTCCCGGCGCAACTGCCTCACTCCATGCAGATGCGCGGCCCTGTCACGCTCCATAACACATACATCCGCAAACGCGCGGCGCAGCGTCTCGGGCTAGCGGATCAGTGTCAGGTGTTGGATGTTTCGCCGTTGCTGCGGCAGTTGTTGTTGAAGGCTATCGATGTGCCCTCGCACTACTCCACCCAGGGACGCGACGGTCATCTGATGGGGTTGCTGCTGCACGAAATTGCCGGGATGCCTGCGCTGTCACTCAATGCCCCGTTGCCGACAGAACCGCGTCTTGCGAAGGTGTGCCGCGAGTTCCTGGCCCAGCCCTCGCTGGAGGTGGGTATCGACGAAATGGCCCAACGTGCAGGCATGAGCCGCCGAACCTTTACCCGACAGTTTCGCGTGCACACCGGCATCAGTTACATCGAATGGCGACAGCAGGCCTGCCTGCTCTCTGCGGTTGTACAGTTGGGAAATGGCCAGCCAATCACACAGGTCGCAATGACGTTGGGCTATAGCAGCTCGAGTGCATTCACAACGGCGTTCAAGCACTTGCTGGGAGAAGTGCCCAGTCGATACTTAGTACTTTAAAGGGGACAGATTTATTTTCTGAAAATAAATCTGTCCCCTTTTGGGCTAAAAATAAATCTGTCCCCTTTTGGGATCAGCTCTCAGTGGAAACGACCGAGACTTGACCCGCTTCAGCTTCCAGCTTCAAACGATCAGCCTTGCTGATGTACTTCGGCTTGTTGCTTTTCGGCGCCAGTTTGGCGTTGGCCTTTTTGGATTTTTCCTTGAAGAGTTGTTGCAGTTTCTTCTGACGGTTCATGGTGTTTTGCCCTGCTTGAAAGTTGTTGAATGATATCAGCGCTGAGCCGGGTTCAAGCGAGCACTTCAGTAATCCACCGCACCTGCCGGGCCAGGTCCTGCACCTTCTCTTCGCACACGGCATGCCGTGCACGCCCGAAGTGGCTCAAGGTCTGCTGCTTGTGTCGCAACCGGTGCTGCCACTTGCTGACAAACGCCGGGCTGCGCGCCTGCATCTGCAACGGTCCGAAGTACAGTTCCTCAGGGGTGTAGGCCACGGGCCCGTCGCGTTCGGCAACGATGATTTCGTAGTCGAAGCGGTTTTCCCGCAAGAGTTCCTCGCAAAGGATCCGGTAGTCGTTGTCCATCAGCCATTGACGCAGCGGTTGCTCGCCGCCGTTGGGTTGGAGGATCAGGCGTTCGCGGCCGCTCAAACGTGCCTTGCCAGCCTCGAGAATGTCCCGAATGGTCTCACCGCCCATGCCGCAGATGCTGATCGCGCTGATTCCGTCTTGCGGTTCGATCGCCATCAAGCCATCGGCCAGGCGCACGGTAATCTGTTGGCCCAGATCATTTTCACGCACGGTGCGTTCGGCCGAGCGGAACGGCGTCAACGCCATCTCCCCCGCCACCGCTGCTTCGATGGCGCCGCGACGCATCAACGCCACCGGCAAGTAACCGTGATCCGAACCGATATCGGCCAGACGCGCACCGACCGGCACCTGCGCCGCTACGCGCTCCAGGCGCATGGACAATGTCTGTTCGTTCAACGGCAACCCCTTTTCACTTTGAGCGTCCGGCACCTGTGGCCGGATCGGGGCGCGATTCTGGGGGGCAGCGCGGTGTATTTCAAATTTATATGACCGGGTGCCTGAATCAAACCAACACCGTCAACCAAGCCGACAGCAACAACAAAAACGCCAACCCGGCATTCATGCGCCTGAATGCCCGTGGCGAACCAAAGAACCGAGCACTGCCCACCCCCAGCAACGCCCACGCCGTCATGCACGGCAAGCAGACCAGCAGAAACACAAAGGCCAACAGGACCATCCGCGCACGCTCGTCGCCGTTACCGCCAAACACACTCACCACCGCCACGGCCATCATCCAGACCTTGGGGTTGATCAGTTGCAGGCCAGCGGCGCCGAACACGCTGAAGCCGTCATCACCCGCCGCTGCCGGGTCCAGCGATGGCGGCGTACTGCGAAAGATCTGCCACGCCAGCCAGCTCAACCACAACACCCCGGCCCAGGCCATTGCCTGCTGCACGCGGGGATAACGCAGCAGCGTTTCACCCACGCCGAGCCCGACCACCAACACCACCAGCGCCGCGGACAGACAGGCACCCAGGATAATCGGCAGCGTAGCCACCATCCCGCGCCGCGAACTGTGGCTCATCACCAGAATATTGGTCGGCCCCGGGGTGATCGAAGCAACAAAGGCAAACAGCAGAAAGGGCAACAACGATTCCATGGCATGGACTCCGAATCAGAACAGAAGACCATGGTCGCGCTTGCGAGACGTTCAGTCTGGAAGGTTTGAGCAGCGCTTGCGGTAGTCCGCCGGCGTAAGGTGATAGGCGCGGCGAAACCAGCGGCCCAGATGGCTTTGATCGGCAAACCCGAGTGTGCTGGCGACGTTGGCGGGCGTCTCGCCCCGCGCCAGCATTTGCCGAGCCCGAGCCAGTCGCAACTGGATCAAGTAACCATGGGGCGCCAGACCGAAGGCCGACTTGAAGGCCCGGGTCAGACGAAAGCGGTCAACCCCGCAGGCCCGGGCCAGATCATCCAGCCCGATGTCTTCGAAGGCATGGGCATGCAGATAGTCCCGCGCGACTTGCGCCACTCGCGGCAAGCGCGGATCGAAGGCCTGACGCTTGCGCCAGTCGAGGTGAGCCGTCAGTGAGCCCAACAAGCTATCGATAGCGCTCTGCCGCACGATGCGCAAGTCGCCGTGATGCAGGGCTAGAAAAGCCTGATTGATGGAAGTGGCCAGGCGCGGATCCTGGCTCAGGGTATCGGCGAACCCGAGCTGACTGTTGTCCGGCGCCTGTTCGAACAGCGCAAGCAATTCGCGCTCCAGCCAGTGCGGATCGAGATAGAGCATGGCGTAAGTGAAGCCTTCCTCGGTGGGCGCATGCCCGTCATGGATCTCTCCTGGCTCCAGCATGAAAATCTTGCCCGGCGTACTGAAATGCCGCACCCGCCGGCAATCGAACTGCTGAACCCCTTGCTCGGTGACGCCCACCAGAAAGCTGTCATGCCAGTGCGGGTCATAGGCATGGCCCTGGAAATGGGCACGAATCGACTCGATCCCGGTGTCGGCATCCTGGGACAGGTCGATCCAGTTGCGTTTGTCCACGCAAGGCTCCAGAGAAATGGGTGCAACGGCTAAATTACCGCGCTTCGCGCCAGCGCGTTTAGAAGATTTGTGCAGGATGTCCAACGCAGACGGAGTGCAAATTTAATGAACCCTCAGTTTCACCGGCCGCCTAACCGAATGACCATCAGGAGGTAGCTCATGCAAATTGAAACCACGTGGGTCGTACTGGCTGTTGTTCTTGTGCTCGTTGAACTGTGGGCAATCAACCGGGTGCGCAAGAGCGAAGGGAAATCGAGCAACAAGGGCGTCTGGATCGTACTGATCGTTTTTGTACCGTTGCTGGGACTGATCGCCTGGGCCCTGGCCGGGCCCAAACATGTCACCCAGGCCTGAAACCTGAGAACAGCGCAAGAAAACCAAGCCCCGATCATTCGGGGCTTTTTCATGAGTGGCGGGTCTGTATCGCACTGTGTACGGAACGCCTGCGGATACACACGCCCTTAACTCGGGAGCAAAACCGAAACAGCACGGATACACCGGCAAGCTTCAATGGACTCCAGTTCACAAGGGTTCAACTCGAACCCGGCCCCCCTTGATTGCAAAGGAGTCTTCCCATGAAGCAAGCACTGCATACCACTGCTACCGGCAACACCCGTCGTCGCCTGCTCGGTCTGTCGATTCTGGCGACCGCCCTGATGCAATTCGGTGCGTTCGCCAATGCGCAATCGGCGACGCCGGAACCGGTCAAGACTGTAGCCGCCAGTGTGAGCGCCGACCTGCCCTTCGGCGCGCTGAAGCATGTGAAGGCCGGTGTGCTGGACGTGGCCTACGCCGAAACCGGCCCGGCCGATGGCCCGGTGGTGATTCTGCTGCACGGCTGGCCGTACGACATTCACAGCTACGACGATGTCGCGCCGATTCTGGCGGCCAAGGGTTATCGGGTACTGATGCCGTATGCCCGGGGTTATGGCGACACACATTTCCTTTCCGACAAGACCGTGCGCAACGGTCAGCCGGCGGCGCTGGCCAGTGACGTGATCGACTTCATGGATGCACTGAAAATCAAACAAGCCGTGCTCGGCGGCTACGACTGGGGCGCGCGTTCGGCGGACATCGTCTCGGCGCTGTGGCCTGAACGAGTCAAAGCCCTGGTGTCGGTCAGCGGCTATCTGATCGGCAATCAGGCGGCCGGCAAGAACCCGCTGCCACCCAAGGCCGAGCTGCAATGGTGGTATCAGTTCTACTTCGCCACCGACCGTGGTGCGGCCGGCTACGCCAAGAACACCCACGACTTCGCCAAACTGATCTGGCAAACCGCGTCACCGAAATGGGCCCTCGACGACGCCACGTTCGACCGCAGCGCCAAGGCCCTGGAAAACCCCGATCACGTCGCCATCACCGTGTTCAACTACCGCTGGCGCCTGGGCCTGGTGCAGGGTGAAAGCCAGTACGAGGCACTGGAGCAGAAACTCGCCACCGCGCCGTCGATCAGCGTGCCGACCATCACCCTGGAGGGCGACGCCAACGGCGCACCGCACCCGGCGCCCGAGGATTACGCCAAACGTTTCACCGGCAAATACGAATTCCGTCTGATCAACGGTGGTATCGGCCACAACCTGCCGCAGGAAAGTCCGCAGACCTTCGCCAAGGCAATCGTCGACGCCGATCACCTCTGAGGCGGCGAATAAAAACGGCTCGTTACTTGACGAGCCGTTTTTCTTTGGACGGTCGATAACCGAAATAAGCGCTGTAGCACTTGCTGAAATGACTCGGCGACACGAACCCACAGGCCACCAGCACATCCACCTGGGACAGCTCGGTGTGTTGCAGCAGACGCCGGGCTTCGGTGATCCGCAGTTCCATGTAATAGCGCTGCGGCGTGGTGCCCAGTTGCTCCTTGAACAGTCGCTCCAGTTGACGTCGGGAGCGGCCGGCATACACCGCCAATTGCTCCAGTTCCAGCGGCTCTTCGAGGTTGGCATCCATCAGCTTCACCACTTCGCGCAACGGTGCACTGACGCTGATGTTTTCGGTCGGTTTGATCCGCCGGTAGCGCGATTCCTCGAACGCCAGAATGTCTTCGATACCTTCAACCAGCGCCTTGTCGTGCAGGCTCTTGATCCAGTCCAGCGCCATGTGGAAGGCGCCGGACGGACTCGACGCCGTCAACCGGTCGCGGTCGATCACATAGGGTTCACTGCTGACCTGAGTCGCCTTGGAGATTTCTGCCAGTGCCGGTCGATGCTCCGGGTGAATCGCACAGCGATACCCTTCCAGCACCCCGGCCCGCCCCAGAAACCATGAACCGTTCCACAACCCGGCCAGCAACACCCCCGCCTCGGCGGCCATTTTCAGCAGACCGATAAACTCGTCGCTGGCCTTCAATTCCGTGCGGTAACCGCCGCAGATCACCAGCAGGTCCAGTTCCTGTATCGCCCCAGCATCCAGTCGCGCATCCGGGCGAATGACCAGGCCCAGATCGCTGATCACCTCGCCATCGCTCAAGCCAAAGGTTCGCGTGGAAAACAGACCGGGGCGCAGCAGGTTCGAGGTAATGATGGTGTCCAGCGCCTGGGTAAACGCTGGCAGGGAAAAATGCTCCAGCAGCACAAAACCCGTGCGGGTCATGCGCCCTGCCCCGGAGGAAGGCTCGTTCAGGTAGCGAAGGTTCTTGCCCTTCATGCCACCGCTGAATTGGCGTCGTTCGATCAAGGTGTGGTCCATCGGTTTCATTGTTGTAGCGCCATGCTAACCGCCGGGGCGGCAAAATACTCGGGAATGAACGCACCTGGCCCAAACCTGAACGACCGTGCCTGAGGCCTGCGTCCCAACGTCGCAGGCCACGTACCTTGGCAAACGCCACACAAGGCTTAAAATCGCGTCTCCTCTTGCAGTCGCCCGACCGGCGCCTGCCCGCAGCCATGACAACCCTCAGGTTTGAACAGCCGGCCACTTTCACGAGCGCGCCAGGCTCAATCGTCCTGCCCGTTCGGCGGTCGTTTGTCTTCAACACACTTCGGCTTGGCACTCGCATGCGCAGAGGCGCACGTTCCGCTGTTCGATCACTTGAGGTTTTTATGACACCGCGTTTGCTGGCCATGGCGCTGGCGCCCCTGCTCGGGCTATTCATTGTTGCCTTGGGCAACGGTTTTCTGTCTTCTTTGACCACCCTGCGCCTGGGCGCTGCCGGCGAATCGGCGACGATGATCGGCATCGTGTCCTCGGCCTATTTCATCGGCCTGACGCTGGGCGCGATCTTCAACGACCGGCTGATCCTGCGGATCGGCCACATCCGCGCCTACAGCAGCTTCGCCTCGCTGATCGCCGCGACCATCCTGCTGCAAGGGCTGTTTTATGACACCTGGGGCTGGGTCGTTCTGCGTCTGATCAACGGCTGGGCCACGGTCGGCGTGTTTCTGGTGATCGAGAGCTGGCTGCTGCTGGCCGGCGACGCGAAGATTCGCGGCCGTCTGCTGGCGCTGTACATGATCGTCCTCTATGGCGCCGGCGTGCTCGGCCAGGCGACGCTGGGGAAAATCACCGGTCTGGGCGACACCGCGCCGTTCATGGTCGCCGGCATGCTGGCGACGTTGTCGGTGCTGCCGATCGTGATCCTGCCGCGGGTATCGCCGTTGCTGGAACAGGTCGAACCGCTCAAGCCACGGGCATTGCTCGGCGTGTCGCCCACCGGGCTGGTCGGCTGCTTCGGCTCCGGCGTGACCATCGCGGCGATCTACACCCTGCTGCCGCTGTACCTGCAACGCATCGGCCTGAACGTCGGCGAAGTCGGCAGCATGATGGCCTGGACGATCCTCGGCGCGATGCTCCTGCAATACCCGGTCGGGCGCTGGTCCGACCGCAAGGATCGCCTGCAAGTACTGACCGTGCTGTGCGCCGCGTGCACCGTGCTGTCGCTGGTGATCGTGCTGGTGCCGCTGTCCTCGACCCTGCTAGCGGCGACCCTGTTCCTGCTGGGTGGCGGCGTGTTCGCGCTGTACCCGGTGGCCGTCAGCCACGCTGCCGACCGTGCGCCGGTCGAAACGCTGGTGCCGATGATTCAGGGCATGTTGCTGATCAACTCGTTGGGCTCGGCGATGAGCCCGCTGCTGATCTCGCCGGCGATGAACGCTCACGGCGGAAGCGGCCTGTTCTGGGCCTTCGCGCTGGTCAACCTGAGCATGGTGACGTTCTTCTTCTGGCGTCGCGGCAAACGTCCGGTCCCGGCCAATCCGGCACCGTTTGCGGCGGCAGCAACCTTCTCGCCGACCGGTGCCGAACTGCGGGTGACCGAGGATCTGCGTCAGGCGGCGCAGGAGCACCCGCCGATGGTCGATGCGTTGAGTGGCGAAGCGGCGCCGCCAACGGGATCGCGCTACGAAGCCAGCTGAGTTTCTGGCAGGCATAAAAAAAACCGGTGACTTTCGTCACCGGTTTTTTATTGCCTTTAAATCAGTGCGGCGCGCGCGGGATCGTCTTCATCAGATCCTCAGGGCTGATATGCCCCACCACACTGCCCGGCTGCGGCAGATTCAGGATGTGGCCCTTCATCTTGCCGATCACGTGCATCTCGCACGGCTTGCAGTCGAACTTCAGGGTCAGCACTTCATCGCCGTGGATCAGCTGCATCGGCGCGACTTTGGTCTTCACGCCGGTCACGCCTTTGGCCTGTTTCGGGCACAGGTTGAAGGAGAACCGCAGGCAGTGCTTGGTGATCATCACCGGCACTTCGCCCGCCTCTTCGTGGGCCTCGTACGCAGCGTCGATCAGCTTCACGCCGTGACGGTGGTAGAAGTCGCGGGCCTTCTGGTTGTAGACGTTGGCCAGGAACGACAGGTGCGCCTCCGGGTACACCGGCGGTGGCGTGGTCTCGGCCTTGCGCCCGCCCCGTGGGTGAGCGGCAACACGGGCGGCGGTCAGCGCTTCAATCACTTCACGGCGCAAGGACTTGAGCTGCGAGTTGGGAATGAAGAACGCTTGCGGCGCATCCAGTTTGATCGAGGTCGCGTGGTACTCGGTGGTGCCGAGCTGGCCGAGCAGGTCGTGCAAGGTGTCCAGCGCCTGCTCCGGTTTGTTGGCGACGCCGAACGGGCCGTCCAGCGCGACGCTGGCACTGATGCCCTCTTCGCTAGTCACGGTCAGTTCCAGACGTTCTTCACGCAACTTCGCCAGCCAGCTCACGCCGATACGACGCTCGGCGGAGGTCTTCTGCAAGGCCTGCTGCCAGTTGTGGTCGAGGTTGCGGTTCAGCGGATGGTTCGGCCGCAGCTTGTACATGCCTTCCGGCATCTCGTTCGGCTCGACGCGGTAGCGGTAGCGCTTCTCGCCTTCTTCCTCGAACTCGCCCTTGGCTTCGGCGATGTTGGCGCGGAAACCCACCACTTCGCGCTTGACCAGCACGTTGAGCCCGTCGCCGTTGGACAGCGGCTCATGGGTGATGACTTGCATGTCACGCTTGCCGACTTTCTCGACCACGCCCACCGCCAGACCGGTGAAGGTCGGCGAATCGAACGCGCCGATGTCGATCTTGCGATCACTGACGAAATAGTCGGTGCTGCCACGGTGGAAGGTCTTTTCCGGGTCTGGCATGAAGAAGTGCGCGGTGCGGCCGCTGGATGCGCGAGCCAGGTCCGGGCGGTCTTCGAGCACGTCGTCGAGGCGCTGCCGATAATAGGCGGTAATGTTCTTCACATAGCCCATGTCCTTGTAGCGACCTTCGATCTTGAACGAACGCACACCGGCCTCGACCAGCGCGCGGATGTTGGCGCTCTGGTTGTTGTCCTTCATCGACAGCAGGTGTTTTTCGTAGGCGATCACGCCACCCTTTTCGTCTTTCAGGGTGTACGGCAGACGGCAGGCCTGGGAGCAGTCGCCTCGGTTGGCACTGCGCCCGGTCTGCGCGTGGGAAATGTTGCACTGACCGGAAAACGCCACGCACAGAGCACCGTGAATGAAGAACTCGATGGCGGCATCGGTTTCATCGGCGATCGCGCGGATTTCCTTGAGGTTCAGTTCACGGGCCAGAACCAGTTGCGAGAAACCGGCCTGATCGAGGAACTTGGCCCGCTCAAGGGTGCGGATGTCGGTCTGGGTGCTGGCGTGCAGCTCGATGGGTGGAATGTCCAGCTCCATCACGCCCAGATCCTGGACGATCAGCGCATCGACGCCGGCGTCGTACAACTGATGGATCAGCTTGCGCGCCGGCTCCAGTTCGTTGTCGTGCAGGATGGTGTTGATGGTGGTGAAGATGCGCGCGTGGTAGCGACGGGCAAATTCCACCAGTTCGGCGATTTCGCTCACCTCATTGCACGCGTTGTGGCGCGCACCGAAGCTCGGGCCGCCGATGTACACCGCGTCGGCGCCATGCAGGATGGCCTCGCGGGCGATGGCCACGTCACGGGCGGGGCTGAGCAGTTCCAGGTGATGTTTGGGCAAGGACATATGTTTTTTTAGTCAGGCTGTCACGGTTGAGGCGCGCATTGTACCTGTGAAAGGCCTGACCGGCACCCATGGGGCGATGTGATGCAGGAAGTCGCTAGCACAGTTTCGAGGATGGCATAACTGTAAGTTCTGTCAGTTGTTGGATCGGAGTATATAAAGCACGCTTTCCGTCAGGCACTTCAGTGTATTGCAGCGCCTGTTCCATTTATCGATTCATGAAGAAAAGGTACTTGATGATGGACGCAAAAGATTGCGAGGCACTTAACATCAGCGAAAAAACAATGAAACCCCTCGATGGTCACTCAGGGACCGATGATGTATTCGTCGGTAAGTTTGATCCGCCAATTCCAACGGTAGAGGAAGCGTTTACAGCCGATCGCTTTACCTATAAGGCAATGAATGCCGACACTCTTGGTCTTTTCGGCAAAAACAGCGACCCCGACTATCTTGTGCAAGTTGGATTCAACATACCGAAAGCAACAGCAGATGGAAGACACTCAATCGTTGCTACAGGCAGGGGAGTCTCAATGTCAGTCCTAGCTGGCGGCCAAATATTGCACGCAACAGGTGGGGAAATTACATTCGAGAGAGACAATGAGCAAAAAACTGTTTCGGCAACATTCAAGGGGAAAGTCCTTTTCACATATGACAATCAGGTAACAGAGCATTTCATAGTGGGAAAACTCTTCCTGAACGCCACTGATCCGCTTTAGTGGACAACTGGATGATTGAAGTCAAGGCGCAGCCAAACTTGGAAACCCGTGTTTGGCGTGCGCTTCTTTTTTGCGGTATGAATCAGGCCTTCGCAGCCATCGCAGTCACTTCCACCTTCATCCCTTCAACCGCCAGCGCCGCCACGCCGACCGCCGCGCGCACCGGCCACGGCTTGGCGAAGTAGCGTTTGTACACTTCGTTGAACGCGGCGCGATCAGCCATATCGGTCAGATAAATGGTCAGGTGCAGCACGCGATCCATCGAACTGCCGGCCTTTTCCAGTGCAACTTTCAGGGCCTGCAGCGTGCATTCGCTTTGCGTGGTGATATCGCCCAGTTCCAGGCTGCCGTCGGCACGGGTCGGAATCTGGGTCGACATCAGGATGCCGTTGAATTCGGTCACGTCCGAAGAGATCGAGTCTGCATCCGGGGTGTAGGTGATGTCTTGGTTGGCCATGGGAAAGTCCTTCGCTGGCAGTGAGGACGGCGCCATCGGGCGCCGTTTCGGGCGGCCAGTTTACAGACACGCTCGCTGGTTGGAAGACCAGACATCGAGCGTCAGCCATCCGCGAGTATCCGCCGCAGCTCCATCGCATTGCCGATTGCCACGCCGCTGGCGGTATTGTCGAAGATGCACCAAGTGTCGACGCCATCGACAGCCGCCACCCGCAAATCGCCAGCGAGCGTTTCCAGATACGCCGAGTCATAGGGGCTGTAATAAATGCGTGGCGAACCGTGCAGCCGCCAATAACGCACGTTGGGCCAGCCGCGCGGAGCCGCATCGGTGCCGATCCGCGAGGGATCGACCACCGCTTGTGCGATGCGATACGCCCTAAACAGCGGTTCGGCGCAGGCCCAGGATTCGTGGCGAGGTTCCAGCACCACAGTCCCGGAATAACGTTGGCGCAACGCGATGAAAAAGGCCTCTGCAACCGCTTCGTCGAACGCCAGCGACGGCGGCAACTGCACCAACAGGCAACCCAGGCGATCGCCCAGCCCCGAGCACTGTTCAAGAAATGCATCGAGCTCACGTTCGCAGTCCCGCAGGCGCCGCTCATGGCTTATCGACTTCGGCATTTTCACGCAAAAGCGAAATCCGTCCGGCACCGACTCGGCCCAACGGGCGTAGGTTTGGCGTTTGTGTGGACGATAGAAAGAACTGTTGATTTCCACACCATTAAGTCGTGTGGCATACCGTTGCAGATGAGTGCCCAGCTCCGGGAAGGCCGGCCAGTGCTCGCGGGGCAGACTCCAACCGGCGCAACCGATGAAGATCGGCGGCGCACTCAAAACAGCACCTCGCCCGCTTCGCGCATGAAGATTTCCACGGTTTTCGGGCCGATGCCGTCGAAGGCTTGCAAACGTCTTTCGAAATCGCGGCGGTCAGTGCTTGCCTCGATGATTTTCGTCACTTGGCCGGCGTATTCGCTGTTGAGCCTGACAGCCAGCGCCAGCAGGCGCCTGGCAGTGGTTTCGTCGTAGCGCACGTAATGCGCCTCGCCGAGCATCCGCACCAGTTCGCGGTGAGTGCAATGGCCGAGTTTGCGCGGCGTATCGCGCTGGTATCGTTCAACGATCACTCGATAGGCTTGGGCGGCAATGTCGGCCTGGATTCGTTTGCCCATCAGAAAACTGGCGAGCAGCCATTTGAACAAGGCTGATTCGCTCAACGGGTGGAGGCTGATATGCAAGTCTTCGGCGCGGATGGTTTTGGTCATGCAGCGTTTGAGCGGGTGCCGAGGTGATGAGTGCGAGGCTGGCGACGAGTGGCATCGCGGCGTAATGCGTCAGGATTTACCTCGTTTGGTGATGACCGATAAACAGGTCTGGATCATGCCATTTAAAGACATGTCAGTAATTAAAGGGGACAGATTTATTTTCTGCGCCCCCACAAGCAAAGTATCGACACAGAAAACAAAAAATACACCTGATAGAAATTGCAGTTTTTAACACTGACTCAGAACAACCAACTCTCTGAACGATTATAAGAGGTAGCGGATACTGGTTAATTTAATTCACTCCCCTAGTCTCGACAGATACATTCTCTGACACATCCAACCTGCCTCCGCATCGCCACCCTCTAAACTTAACCCGTCAAAACAAGGACGAAGGAAGATCCATGCCCAGAACGGGACGCATTGTGCTACCTCACTACCCGCACCATATCGTGCAGCGCGGCCACAACAGGCAGGTTGTGTTCGCCGAACCGGCAGACTTCGAGCGCTATCTCTCTGACCTTCGCGAGCTCAAGGAAGCATTAGGTATAAAAGTTTATGCCTACTGCCTGATGACCAATCATGTGCACTTGCTGCTCGCGCCAGGGGAAGCAACGTCCAGCCTTGGACAGCTCATGAAAGCCCTCGCCGGACGGATGACGCGGTATCGCAACAAGGTTGAGGCGAGAACCGGGACGCTATGGGAAAGCCGCTACAAATCCAGTGTCGTTCAATCCGACACTTATCTATTGGCTTGCAGTCGCTACATCGAGTTAAACCCGGTGCGAGCCCACATAGTGGCGTGTGCAGAAGACTACCGCTGGTCGAGTTTTACACTGCGCTTGAATGACTTTTCAGAAAGCACCTGGCTGGACAAAGATCCTTGCTTCCTGGAGCTAGGACCTAACGATGCCATCAGGCGCGAACGCTATAAGTCATTTGTTGAAATGTCTACATCCACCAATGAATTGCAACTCATCAGGGGTGCGCTGCAGCGTGGCCAACTGACTGGCAACATGAGATTCGTCGACCAAATCGAAAAAATCACCGGAAAACGCATTCAATTAAGAGGCCGAGGACGACCAGAAAAAAGTGCTTAAAATCAAAAGGGAACGATTAAATAAATCTGTCCCCTTTTGAAATAGTCCCCTTTTGATTTCTTTTGAAATACATAAGGGGTGCGCTTCAGCGGGGCCAACTGACTGGCAACATGAGGTTCGTCGACGAAATCGAGAAAATCACCGGAAGGCGTATTCTTTTCAGAGAACAAGGACGGCCAGAGAAAAGTGCTTAACGTCAAAAAGGGGACATTAAATAAATCTGTCCCCTTTTGATTTGGTGTTGGATAAAGTTGTGCCGACGGAATAAATCACACCGACGAAGGCAGTTTTACGCTGCCAATTGATATCAAAAGGGGACGATTATATAAACTCGTCCCCTTTGATTTTTTTTCTATTTCGGGACTAGACACTCAGGGAACGTTTCCTATCTAGGGCGACCAACAATACTTGGAAATACCGCGCGAGGTGCGTCGTCACCTTCGAAACCGGCTTTACACATACCGGAGCCGTTGTCCACGACCAAGGCTTGTTCCTCCCCGCCCCAATTGCGGGGTTGGGGAAGTGGTTGACCAGCTTCATTGTATTTCACTGGTTTTATAGACGGCGTTCCTGTAATGCTGCTCAGTGGTATCGAGACTTCCACACCCTGTTCGGAATTTTCGAAATTCACTAAATAAACAACTTTCTCTATCGGATCATATTTTCGAAACCCGTAAGCCCATAACTTTTTGGTTTCCGGTCGATCAAGAATAACGGGGACCCAGTACTTCGGATTTGCGTCCGCACGCTGGTTAAGTGCTAGGAGTTGGTGGCCTCCGATGGCGGCGATAAAGTGGGAGCCGGTCGATTCGCGTCTACTCGCGTTGGCGTAGGCTCTGACCAGGTCGCTTCCGCTCTCATGACCGGCAGCTATTCAGACCAGTTCAACAACCCTCAATAATCGCTATCGGCGCAACCAGCCTACCGCTGGTTGCGCCGCACTAGCACATTTGTGCTAATCGACCACCCCGCTCCCTGGCGTTATATTCCCTCGCAACCCCGACGCTCTCCAACATTGCCGCTATGCAGTGCTCGGGATCGTTGTGCCTGGAAAAACAACAACACCAAGGACTCTGTTCGATCATGAAAACACTCATCACCACCCTCAGCCTCGCAGCCATTGTTCTCACCGGCTGCGCCACCCCCAAGCAATGGGAAGCCACCGGCGGCAGCAAGTCCGACGGTGTTGTCCAGGTTTCCTATGAACTGGGCCAGTTCGAGAGCGGGCAAACCTCCACCGCTCAAGGGTTGGCCACGGCTGAAGGCCGTTGCAAGGTCTGGGGCTACAAGAGCGCCGAAGTCACCGGCTCGGAGAAGAACATCTGCCGCACCATGGGCCAGTACAACTGCCTGCAAACCACCATCACGCAGGACTATCTGTGTAAGCGCTGACCGCTTCGGTCTGCCGGTCGCGCAGCACACGCAAGGTCGTGCGCAGCTCGGCCGGGCGTACCGGTTTTGAAAGAATGGCAATCTGGCGGTCATGCAGGGCCGCCTGGATTTTTTCGATGTCATGCCCGGTGATGATCATGGCCGGCACCGCATAACTCCGCTGACGGCGAACCTCATCGATGCACTCGATGCCGGTGCTGTGCGAACCGAGGTCATAGTCGGCAACGATCACATCGCAATCCGTGACCAGCCCTTGCCCCGTCAACTCGGCCTGCACGATGCAGCCCCAGCGCTCCAGCAACGCAGAAGTCGCCAGCAGAACGTTGCGATCATCCTCCACCAGACACACCTTCAACCCTGTCAGCAAACCAACCTGCCGGGCCTCTTCACGATTGACCGGCACCTGTGGCGGCGCGAGCGGCAACCCGTGCAAGGTCACCGACGTGCCATGCCCCAGCCTTGAACGGATCGCGACGTCGACACCGATCAACTGCCCCAGACGCCGGACAATCGACAACCCCAGCCCCACGCCTTCAACGTCCTTGTCGCGCAACTGGTGAACCCGATAAAACTCCTCGAACACCTTGTGTAAATGCTCTTCAGCGATACCACTGCCCCGATCATAAATCGCGATGGCCAATCCCGCACCGCGCTTGCGCACACCGATCAGCACAGGCCGGTGCGCGCCGTATTTGAAGCAATTGGAGAGCACGTTCTGCACCATGGTCGCCAGCAGCGCCGGATCGGTGCGCACCCAGTGCTCACAAGGCCTCAGGCGCAATTCCACACCCGCCCAACGTGCGGCTTCCGCGTTCTGGCGGATCAGATCTGTCAGCCACTCACCCAGTTCAAATGTCTGCATCCGGGGCAGAATCCGCCCGTTGTCGAGGGTGTAAAGATCGAGAATCGAACGAAACAGCTGCGACACGTTGAGCAGCGACCGATCAATGCTATCTACCAGCCGCCGCTCCTCCTCACCCAGACACGACTCGCGCAGGCACGCAGTAAACAGCCCGATGGAGTGGATCGGCTGGCGCAGGTCATGACTGGCCTGGGCCAGGAAACGCGACTTCTCAAGGTTGGCGGCAACCGCTTCTTCCGATGCTTTGCGTGTGCGCTCCAGCAACAGGTGCGCGTACACCGGAATCACCGTACTGGTGATCATCAGCATCAACACCATGAACGGTTGCGCCTGCCAGTACGGCGTCAGCCGATAGACCGCCAGCAGCGCCAACAATGCCAGCACCGTGGCGATCGCCAGGTAGCGCGAGCCGTAGCGCATGCCGTTGCCGAGATTGACCCAGACCATGACGGCATAGATGGGGAGCGCCGCCTCGCCGCCAACCACCAGCCCGAAACTGGTGCCGGTGTAATCGTGGATCATGCCGAAGATCCGCCGCGCCGGATAATGCCCGGGCCAGCGCACGATGGCCTGACGCAGCCCGATGGAGGCCAGCAGAAACAGGAAAATATAAGTGATCACGGGCAGGTAAGTATCGAAGCGCTGGCCCGGCAGGAAACCGAGCACGCCTATGTAAACGAACGCGATGCTGGCGATGATGATGCGCAGATTGGCTTGATCGAGTTCAGTGTTTTTCTCGAACTTCATGGGGGAACGTCCTTGTGCGACAGTCGTCATAAACAACACGAACCAACAGGCAATGCCTTCGCCCGGTGCTAAGGTGCATGCCGTGAAAAATGTCGACCCAGGAAGGGATGTGCGATGACATGCCGAATCATCATAGCCGACGATCATCCGCTGTTTCGCGAAGCGATGATGCGCACGGTCCGGCGACTGTTGCCGGAAGCACTGATCGAAGAAGCCGGCGATCTGGAGGCGGTGCTCACTCTGCTGCCATCCGGCAATGAGCCTGACACGCTGATCCTGGATCTGCGTTTCCCCGGCCTGACGTGTGTCAGTCAGCTCTCGGAGCTACGGCGGCGCTTGCCGCGAACCACCCTGATCGTGGTGTCGATGGTCGATGACGAGGCGCTGATCGGCGAAATCATGGCCGCCGGCATCGATGGGTTCATCGGCAAGAACATCGCCCCCGACGAGATCGGTCAGGCGATCCTGGCGATCCGCGAAGGTGAAGTGCTGGTGAAGTTCGCCCCGTCCGGCCTGCTGCCACTGGAAACCGGCGCCGCCCTCACCCCGCGTCAGCAAGAGGTGCTGCGGCTGATCGCCCAAGGCAAGACCAACAAGGAAATCGCTCGTGAACTGGATATTTCCCCGTTCACGGTGCGGATTCATGTGTCGTCGTTGTTGCGGGTGCTCAATGTGCCGTCAAGGGCTGCGGCAGCGGTGAAATATTCCGGGGCTTTGTAGCTTGTTTTTCGCGTCAACGGTGCGGGTGCACGGTCAGCGCCACCAGCTTCACCACGATCGGCCGGACCACCAGGATGCACAGAAACGCCACGGGCATTGCCAGCTTGTAGGCATGCAGCGCATTGCTAAGGTACTCCGACTCAATCCCGGAGTTTGCTGCGGTGATCACCAGCGACATCAGGAACGCCATGATGGTCGCCATGTACAGCGCGAACACATACGGAGTGGCACGGGCCGATAGTTTTCGCAGGCCGAATACGGCGGTTCTTCGGGATAGCCTCTGGTTCATGTCAGTCCTTGTTGTTCCAATGGATAGGCGCTGAGCACCCTAACAAGCCTGCGAACCTCGAACTAGACGGATCGTCGTGAGCACTTTATAAACAAAAAATTATGAATACTCAGTGAACGGGGCCCGCGCATGAACCTGTTGGGTGCAATCGATTGCTTCATCAAAGTGGTTGAGGCGGGCTCGATCGTCGGCGCCGCAAAAATCCTCGGCGTCAGCGCTGCTGCCGTCAGCCAGACCCTGACCCGTCTCGAAACCCACCTCGACACGCGACTGCTGCAGCGCACCACCCGCAGCATGGCGTTGACCGAGAGCGGGTCGATTTATTTCGAGAAAGTAAAGCGTATCGCGCTCGACCTCGAGTCCGCGCAGAGCGCCATCAGCCACGCACAGACGCAACTTCAGGGACACTTGAGTATCGCCTCCACCGCCGGGTTTGGACGCCACATACTGGGGCCTGTCATTGCCGGTTTCGCCGAGCGCTACCCGCAACTGACGCTTGAGCTCTCGACCACCGACCGCAAGATCAATCACCTTCACGAAGGTATCGATCTGAGCCTGCGGATCGAGCTGCAGTTGGAGGACGGCATCATCGCGCGCAAGGTCGCAACAGTGCCGTTTGTGATTTGCGCCAGCCCCGGTTATCTGCAAAGGGCCGGTTACCCGCAAACCCCGGAACATCTTCAGCAGCATGCCTGCCTGGCCTTCCGCTACCCGCTGGACGGGCGCTTCCTGCGCTGGTGGTTCATCCGCGACGGTCAGCGCTTCGAAGCCCCGATCAATGCGACCGCGATCAGCGACGATATCGATGCACTGGCGCAGATGGCGGCTCATGGCGCGGGTATCGTACGACTGGCCGAGTTCGTTGCAGCGCCCTATCTCGAGAGCGGTCAGCTCGTCTCACTGTTTGAGTCTTGCGACGGATCAGCACTGACGAGCACTGTCCCCCTCGAAATATACGCGTGCGTTCAGGAACGCGCCGCGATGACACCCAAGGTCAAGGCATTTACGGACTATCTGTTTGAGTACCTGCAAACACGCTGGCCCGCTCGATGATCGATCAAGGATCGACCTGCGCCATCAGGTCCTGCACCGACTCCTGTCGTTTCGCATAACGCTGCGCCAGCACCGCACACACCATCAACTGAATCTGATGGAACAGCATCAGCGGCAGAATCAACACGCCAATGGTGCTACCGGCAAACAACACTTGGGCCATCGGCACGCCGGTAGCCAGGCTCTTTTTCGAGCCGCAGAACAGAATGGTGATGCGGTCCTCCAGATTGAACCCGAACAGCTTGCCCAACACCGTCGACGCCAGCAGCACCAGCGCCAGCAGGATGCAGCAAGCCACCACCAGCCCCAACAGATCGATCACCGGAATCTGATGCCAGATGCCTTCGTTCACCGCCTCGCTGAACGCGCCGTAGACCACCAGCAGGATCGAACCCTGATCGACAAATTTCAGCCAGTTCTTGTTACGACCGACCCAGGCGCCGATCCAGCGGCGGGCGATTTGACCGGCGATGAACGGCAGCAGCAGTTGCACGCTGATTTTCAGGATCGCGTCGACGGTCGAACCGCCGTCGCCATGCACGTTCAGTAACAGCGTCACCAGCAACGGAGTAAGGAAGATCCCGAACAGGCTGGACGCCGCCGCACTGCAGATCGCCGCCGGGATATTGCCCCGGGCCAGCGAAGTGAAGGCAATCGCCGATTGCACCGTAGCCGGCAATGCACAGAGGTAGAGCATGCCCATGTACAGGTTGTCGCCCACCAGTGGTGATAGCAGCGGTTTGAGCGCCAGCCCCAGCAGCGGGAACAGGACAAAGGTCAGGCTGAACACCAACAAATGCAGGCGCCAGTGGCCGGCGCCGGCGATGATCGATTCGCGCGACAGCTTGGCGCCGTGCAGAAAAAACAGCAGCGCAATCGCGATATTGGTCAGCCAGCCGAAGCCGACCGCGACCTGACCGCTGGCGGGCAGGAAGCTGGCAAGCAGCACCACGCCGATCAGGGTCAGGGTGAAGTTGTCGGGCAAAAATCTTGGGCGCGTCATGGTTTGCTCATCCGGGGGTTGCCAGTACGTGGAAGCGACTCTAACGTGACTGGAAATTACCGACTAACGCCGAAGAGCCTCAAGATGCCGCCAAAAGGACACGACAAGAGCGTCAGACGCAGCATTCCTGGGCTGCCGAGCCTGCCGCGTCCGTTATACGGGCGCACCGAATCGCTGCCTAATCGCGCCCTGACCCGCCGCCACAGCCATCCGTGGGTGCAGTTGTCCTACGCGATTCAGGGCGTGCTCGAAGTGCAGACGGCTGCCGGTCGTTTCGTTGCGCCGCCGGAGCGCGCCGTGTGGATTCCGGCGGGTGTGCCGCATCGGGTTTTCAGTTCGCCACACACGGAAATGCGCAGTCTGTACATCGATTGCAGCGTGGCGAGCTGGGCGCTGGAGCGTTGCCATGTGCTCGGCGTCAGTGATCTGCTGCGTGAGCTGATTCGGGCCTTTAGTCAGATTCCTGTCGAGTATGACCAGAGCGGTCCTCACGGACGCCTGGCGCAGGTGATCCTCGATCAATTGGCCGAAGCCCCGCAAATCGACCTGATGCTGCCACTGCCCCAGGACATCCGTTTGCGGCAGATTTATCAAAGTCTCGAGCAACATCCGGAACAGCAGACCACACTCAGCCACTGGAGCGAACAGTTCGGCGTAACCGAGAAAACCCTCAGCCGCCTGTTCCTGCGCGATACCGGCCTGACCTTTCGCGCCTGGCGCCAGCGCTTGCGTTTGCTGGGTGCGCTGACACCGCTGGAACGTGGCGAACGTGTCACGGAAGTGGCTCTAGCCTGCGGTTATGATTCGACATCGGCCTTTATCGCAGCCTTTCGTCAGCAGTTCGGGGAAACACCCGGAGAGTTTTTTCGATGATTTTTTGTCGATATTTATCGAATTAAGGCATGCCATTCGGCAAACTTCAGGGTAGAGTTTCGCCCATCAAGAATCTTTGACATCTTTCGACGATAACAATGAT
Organism: Pseudomonas sp. HS6; assembly: GCF_023375815.1. NCBI lineage: Bacteria > Pseudomonadati > Pseudomonadota > Gammaproteobacteria > Pseudomonadales > Pseudomonadaceae > Pseudomonas > Pseudomonas sp. HS6. Next base: position 1,633,648 of record NZ_CP067412.1, read on the forward strand.
CTACAACCCTTTAGCGAACCTGTCGGCGGTAACAGCATGATCGAAGTCACTGAAGTCTCCATTGCTCAACTGCGCTCGGCGCTCGAATCCGGCCAGACCACGGCGGTTGAACTGGTCCAGGCGTATCTGGCGCGCATCGATGCCTTTGACGGCCCGGACACCGCCACCGCGCTGAATGCGGTAATCGTGCGCAACCCCGAAGCCGTGAAAGAAGCCCAGGCCTCCGATGCCCGTCGCGCCAAGGGCGAAACCCTTGGTCCGCTGGACGGCATCCCCTACACCGCCAAGGACAGCTATCTGGTCAAAGGCCTGACCGCTGCGTCCGGCAGCCCGGCGTTCGCCGATCTGGTGGCCCAGCGCGACGCGTTCACCATCGAGCGCCTGCGTGCGGGCGGCGCGATTTGCCTGGGCAAGACCAATATGCCGCCGATGGCCAATGGCGGGATGCAGCGCGGGGTCTATGGCCGCGCCGAAAGTCCTTACAACGCCGCTTATCTGACCGCGCCGTTTGCTTCCGGCTCGTCGAACGGTGCCGGCACCGCCACCGCTGCAAGCTTCTCGGCATTCGGTCTGGCTGAAGAAACCTGGTCAAGCGGTCGCGGCCCGGCATCCAACAACGGCCTGTGCGCCTACACGCCGTCGCGCGGCGTGATATCGGTACGCGGCAACTGGCCGCTGACGCCGACCATGGACGTGGTGGTGCCCTACGCCCGCACCATGGCCGACCTGCTGGAAGTCCTCGACGTGGTAGTCGCCGAAGACACCGACACCCGTGGCGACCTGTGGCGCCTGCAACCGTGGGTGCCGATCCCGAGCGTGACTTCGGTGCGCCCCGCTTCCTATCTCGACCTCGCGGTGAAAAGTGATGCGCTGGCCGGCAAACGCCTGGGCGTGCCGCGCATGTACATCAACGCCGACCCTGAGGCCGGCACCAGCGACGAGCCGGGGATCGGCGGTCCGACCGGGCAGCGCATCAACACCCGCGCCTCGGTGATCGATCTGTGGAAACAGGCCCGTCAGGCCCTCGAAGCGGCCGGTGCCGAAGTGATTGAAGTGGATTTCCCTCTGGTCTCCAACTGCGAAGGCGATCGTCCGGGCGCACCGACCGTGTTCAATCGCGGCATCGTCTCCAAAGAGTTCATGCACCATGAACTGTGGGATCTGTCGGCCTGGGCGTTCGATGACTTCCTGCGCGCCAACGGTGATCCGAAACTCAATCAACTGGCGGACGTCGACGGGCCGAAAATCTTCCCGCACGATCCGGGCACCCTGCCCAACCGTGAAGGCGACCTCGCCGCCGGGATGGACGAATACGTGCGAATGGCCGAGCGCGGCATCACCCCGTGGGATCAGATTCCAACCCTGCCGGACGGCCTGCGCGGCCTGGAAAAGACCCGCAAGCTCGACCTCGAAGACTGGATGGATCGCCTCGGCCTCGATGCCGTGCTGTTCCCGACCAACGCCGACGTGGGCCCGGCCGACGCCGACGTCAACCCGGCCTCGGCGGACATCGCCTGGAGCAACGGCATCTGGGTCGCCAACGGCAACCTCGCGATCCGCCACCTCGGCGTGCCGACCGTCACCGTGCCGATGGGCGTGATGGCCGACATCGGCATGCCGGTCGGTCTGACGTTTGCTGGTCGTGCCTATGACGACTCGACGTTGCTGCGTCTGGCAGCGGCGTTTGAAGCGACTGGTTCGAAACGTCTGGTGCCGCCGCGTACGCCGGCACTGGCGGCAGGCAAGTAAATGCAAAACGGCGGGATCAGTTGATCCCGCCGTTTTTTATCGCTCTGCCAGTTCTTCCAGCAAATCCGCCGAAGGCACGAAGAACAGACTGCCAGTCACCGCCGTGCTGAAGTCCAGCAACCGGTCGTAGTTGCCGGGCGGCTTGCCGACGAACATGTTTTCCAGCATCTGCTCCAGCGGCTCCGGCGAACGCGCGTAGCCAATGAAGTAAGTGCCGAACTCACCTGCACCGGGCCGGCCGAACGGCATGTTGTCACGCAGGATTTTCACTTCCTCGCCGTCCTTGGTGATGGTCGTCAACGCGCTGTGGGAGTTGCTTGGCTTGACCGCGTCATCCAGTTCGATATCGGACAGTTTGGTTCGCCCGATCACCCGTTCCTGCGCCTCGACCGGCAATTCGTTCCACGCCTTCATGTTGTGCAGATACTTTTGCACCAGCACATAACTGCCGCCACTGAACGTCTGATCTTCATCGCCTACGAGGGTGAAATGCTCGGCTTTGCGCCCGACCGGATTTTCCGTGCCGTCGACAAACCCGATGATGCTGCGCATGTCGAAATAGCGGAAACCCTGCACCTCGTCGGTCACCGTCACGGCGCCGTCCAGCGCCGACATTAACTGCGTCGCCAATTCAAAACACAAATCCATTTGATCGGCGCGAATGTGCAACAGCAGGTCGCCCGGCGTGGAAACGGCGCGCCGCCCTTCTACGCCGAATTCGCGAAAGTCATGCAAGGATGCCGGTCGTGGACTGCCGAACAGACGATCCCAGGCGCTGGAAGAAAACCCGCAGACGCAGGACAGGTTGCCCGAGGGGACCCGTTTACCGACCGAGCGCGTCAAACCTGCGATATCGGCGCACCAGCCGCGAACTTTTTCGGCGGCCTCTGCCTCAGCGTTGAGGGTCGCCACGATGAATATCGCAGCGCTGGTGATCGGGCTGCAGACGGCTTGAGGATCTGGCGTGTCGATGATCGTCGCTCCTGGCGTGATGGACTGACTCGACAGCGAGGTTAGCAAAGAAGTGTTGAATGAAGCATTACCCGTGCGCTGCCCGTGGCGCCCGACACTTCGCTTTTAACGAACAATACCCACGAAATAAACGATTTTTCTTCGTCGGAATTCTCCTACTAGCATGGCCCCGTCTACCCCGAAAAACATAAAGACAGGGAGAACGACATGCACCCCATCAACATCGGCGAACCCTGGATGTGGGCCGCCTTCATCGTTTTTGTCCTCGCCATGCTGGCCGTTGACCTGTTTGTCTTCGGCGGGCGCAAGGCGCACCGGGTCTCAGTACGTGAAGCCTCATCCTGGGTGATTGCCTGGTGCATGCTCGCGATGGCCTTCGCCGGATTGCTCTGGTGGTATCTCAACGGCGAATTCGGTCCCGAAATCGCCAAGGTCAAGACCCTGGAATTCCTCACCGGTTACCTGATCGAGCAGTCGCTGTCGATCGACAACATGTTCGTCTTCGTGATGATTTTCAGCTACTTCGCCGTGCCGCCAGAGTTGCAGCGCCGGGTGCTGCTGTACGGTGTGCTCGGGGCGATCGTGATGCGGGCGGCGATGATCTTTGCCGGGGTGTGGCTGGTCTCGCAGTTCACGTGGCTGCTGTATGTGTTCGGCGTGTTCCTGATCATCACCGGGATCAAGATGCTGGTGTTCGCCGAGCAGCAACCGGACCTCGATAACAATCCGCTTCTGCGCTGGGTGCGCGGGCATCTGCGCATCACCAACGGTTTTCACGGCGAGCGCTTTTTTGTGCTGCAGAACGGCGTGCGCTGGGCCACGCCGATGTTTCTGGTGCTGGTGCTGATCGAGGCCAGTGACTTGATGTTCGCGGTCGACAGCATCCCGGCGATCTTCGCGGTGACGACCGATCCGTTCATCATTTTCACGTCGAACATCTTCGCGATCATGGGGCTGCGGGCGTTGTACTTTCTGCTGGCGGACATGGCCGACCGCTTTCATCTGCTCAAGTACGGTCTGGCGCTGGTGCTGGTGTTCATCGGCGGGAAGATGACGGCGATGCCATGGTTTCACATGCCGGTGGAGTGGTCGCTGGCGATTGTGGGCGGACTGATTCTGGCGTCGGTGTTGCTCAGTCTGGTCCTGACGAAAGACAAGTCGCCTGAGAGCGAAACGCAGGAAGGTCAGGCGAAGTAAAATTTGTGGGAGCGAGCTTGCTCCGGGCGGCGTTCCGACGAAGGCGTCAAGTCAACCAACTAATCTGTTGAATGACACAACGCTATCGCGAGCAAGCTCGCTCCCACAGTAATTGTGGCCTGCTACTTATCCGACTTGATGCTGGTCCACACCCGTGTCCGCACCCGCTCCAGTTTCTGCGGCAGTGGCTGCACAACGTACAGCGTCTTCAGCGCTTCGCTGGTCGGTGTCAGGTTCGGGTTGCCGGTGATTTCCTTGTTGATCAGCGGCAGTGAATCCTTGTTGGCATTCGGGTAGCCGAGGAAGTCACTGATCGACGCAATGACTTTCGGTTCGAGCAAGGTGTTGAGGAACTCGTGGGCCTCTTCAACGTTCTTCGCGCTCTTCGGAATGGCGAAGGTATCGAACCAGATCGGCGCGCCTTCTTTCGGCAAGCGCCAGTCGACCACCACGCCGTTGCCCGCCTCTTTGGCACGGTTGCCGAACTGGTAGAAGCTGCCGGAGTAACCGATGGCCACGCAGATGTCGCCGTTGGCGATGTCAGTCATGTACTTGGCCGAGTTGAAGTAGGTGACGTAAGGACGAACCTTGAGCATCAGGTCCTTGGCTTTCTCATAGTCCGCCGGGTTCTGGCTGTTCGGGTCCAGGCCCAGGTAATGCAAAGCCAGCGGCAGGATTTCCGACGGCGAATCAAGCATCGCCACGCCGCAGGATTTCAGTTTTTCCATGTTTTCGGGCTTGAACACCAGATCCCAACTGTCCACTGGCGCATTCTCGCCAAGCGCAGCCTTGACCTTGGCCGGGTTGAAACCGATCAGCACCGTGCCGACCATGTACGGCACGCCGTACTGATTGCCGGGATCGTTGGAGTCGAGCAACTTGAGCAACGCCGGATCCTGGTGACTCCAGTTCGGCAGCTTGGACTTGTCGAGCTTCTGGAACACGCCGGCCTTGATCTGGGTATCGAGGAACTGGTTCGACGGCACCACCAAGTCATAGCCGGAGTTACCGGTCAGTAACTTGGCTTCGAGGGATTCGTTGGTGTCAAAGGTGTCCCAGGTCACTTTGATGTTGCTTTTGGCGGCGAAATCCTTGGGCACCGCTGGCAGGATGTAATCCGCCCAGTTGTACACCCGCAGTTCGCGCTGTTCGGCTTGCACGGCGCTGGCCAGCAGCGTCAGCCCGCACACGGTAGCGCCCAGAATGCGTTTCATCGTGACCATATTGTGTTTCCCCGAATGCAGCGTGAGTCGATGGTTTTTATGTTCTGTACACGGCAGCGGCTGTCAGATCAGCCAAGGGCAAGGAAGGTGCAGCGTTTAGTTATGGCTTCGATTCTTGCCGACAGCGTAGTCGGAGCACAGTGGCCGGTTGGCCAAAAGGGGATCGATATGGCCAATTTGCGTGACCGTCAGAATACTGAAACAACAATGCCCGGCGATTGGCCGGGCATTGTTTGAACAGCTTGCGAAGGATCAGTCGGTAAAGCCCAACTGCGCCGCCCTGCTCTGCTGCGTCTGCCCACGCGTCGCCAGGCAGTAGTACAACGGGCAGGTCACGACCAGGCCGACCAGCCATGACAGGTCCGCGCCGTCCACCAGGTTGGCGTAAGGGCCGACGTACAACGACGTATTGGCGAACGGCAGCTGCACGATGATGCCGATGAAATAGGCAATGATCGCGTGCAGATTGAAGCGACCGTAGATCCCGCCATCGGCGCGGAAGATCGAGGCGATGTCATAGCTGCCGCGCTTGATCAGGTAGAAGTCGATCAGGTTGATCGACGCCCACGGCACCAGCACCAGAAGCAGCGCCAGAATCAGCCCGATGAACTCGGAAATGAAATCCGCCGACGCTCCCAGCGCCACCACGCAGCAGCCCGCCAGCACCACGCTCGACAACATCACCCGCACTTTGATGCTCGGCGTCCATTGGCTGGCGAAGGTCTGGATCGAGGTGATGATCGACAGCACCGCGCCATACAGATTCAGCGCGTTGTGGCTGATGATGTTGAGCAGGAACAGCACCATCAGAATCGGCCCCAGCCACCCGGTCGATTGCTTGACCGCCGCCATCGCCTCGGTGCCCTCCGGGGTCGCCAGCACCGCCACCGCGCCGAACGTGAACGACAGAATCGTGCCCAGCGTAGCGCCCAGGTAAGTCGCGATAAATGGCTTGCTGATACCGATGTCCGCCGGCAGGTAACGGGAATAGTCGGAGACGTACGGCGAAAAACTGATCTGCCAGATGATCCCCAGCGACACCGTCGCCAGCCATCCGGACAGATTAAAGCTGCCACGGGTAAAGAAGTCCGCCGGCAACTCATGGGCAAAGATGTAGAGGAATCCGGCCAGCAGCGCGCTGCCCATCACCCAGGTGCCGATGCGGTTGAGGGTATGAATGAAGTTGTAGCCGATCACGCCGATGGCCGTGGCGCTGAGGGCGCCGATCAAGATGCTCAGTGGTGCGGGAACCGACGGCGCAATGCCGACGATGGATTTGCCGGCCAGCACGATGTTGGAAATGAAGAAGCCGATGTAGATGATCGCGGCGAAGAACACGATCAGCAGCGCACCGTAACGCCCGAACTGACCACGACTCTGCACCATCTGCGGAATGCCCATGCGTGGCCCCTGTGCCGATGCGAGGGCGATCACCACGCCACCGATCATGTGCCCCAGCGCAATCGCCAACAGCCCCCAGAACAGATCGAGATGAAACACCTGGACCACCATGGCGCCGGTGACGATGGGCAGTGGCGCAATGTTGGTGCTGAACCAAAGGGTGAACAGGTCGCGGGCCTTCCCGTGGCGTTCCGCGAGTGGGACGTAGTCGACCGTGTGATTCTCGATCAACGGATCTTGCCGGGACATCTGGGACATAAAAATGAACTCGATTGGGTCTGTTCTTATCGTTGTATGAAGCCAAACCGGGGGTGCTTCTTGGCTGCCCCTCAGATGGAGACCATATTATGGTATTCCAACATTTTCACAAGACTGATCCGCTGTCTGCGACGGCATCTGATCCGGCATCCTCCCTGATCGTCAGGCTTCACGGCTAGGCGAAAGGCCCGTAAATGTTGACTTTCCGACGAATGCACCACGTTTATCGTTTCACCAAAAAAGCACTTGCAATCGATGTATTACGGTATACCATCAGACCCATAAACACATAAAAAACGCTTCACCGCACTCGAGGATTGACCAATGATCGATGCTGCCGTCTACAAACAAGTCATGGGCTCGTTCCCGTCCGGCGTCACCGTCATCACCACGCTTGATGACGACGGCCAGATCGTCGGCCTCACCGCCAGCGCTTTCAGCTCGCTGTCGATGGACCCCGCCCTGGTGCTGTTCTGTCCCAACTACAGCTCTGACTCCTATCCCGTCCTGATCAAGAACAAACGCTTTGCCATTCACGTCCTGTCCGGCGGCCAGCAGAGCGAAGCCTACGCGTTCGCCCGCAAAGGCAAGGACAAGGCGCAGGGCATCGAGTGGACGCTGAGTGAGCTGGGCAACCCGATCCTGGCCAACGCGACAGCTATCATCGAATGTGAGTTGTGGCGCGAATACGAAGGCGGCGACCACGCGATCATGGTCGGCGCGGTGAAAAACCTCATCGTCCCTCAGCAGGACACCGGCCCGCTGGTGTATTGCCACGGCAAGATGAGCGCCCTGCCCGCTTTTGCCTGATCTGCACGATTGCACTTAAACAGGCCGGCAAGCGACCGGCCGACCACAAGAGATTCGAGGTAGCGTCATGAAATTTTCCCTGTTCGTACACATGGAGCGCTGGGACGAAAGCGTCAGCCACCGTCAACTGTTCGAAGACCTGACCGAACTGACGTTGATGGCCGAGGACGGCGGTTTCAGCACCGTGTGGATCGGCGAACACCACGCCATGGAATACACCATCTCGCCGAGCCCGATGCCGCTGCTGGCCTACCTCGCTGCCAAAACCACCACCATTCACCTGGGCGCCGGCACCATCATCGCGCCGTTCTGGCACCCGCTGCGGGTTGCCGGTGAATGCGCACTGCTCGACGTGATCAGCAACGGCCGGATGGAAGTCGGCCTGGCGCGCGGCGCCTACCAGGTTGAATTCGACCGCATGGCCGGCGGCATACCCGCCTCATCCGGTGGTCAGGCGTTGCGGGAAATGGTCCCGGTGGTACGCGCCCTATGGCAAGGCGACTACGCCCACAACGGCGAGATCTGGAAATTCCCCACCTCCACCAGCGTGCCGAAACCGATCCAGAAGCCCAACCCGCCGATGTGGATCGCCGCCCGCGACCCGGACTCGCACAACTTCGCCGTGGCCAACGGCTGCAACGTGATGGTCACACCGTTGATGAAGGGCGATGAAGAAGTCCTCGACCTGAAAAACAAATTCCAGACGGCGCTGGACAACAACCCTGATGTGCCGCGTCCGCAATTGATGGTGCTGCGTCATACCCACGTGCATGCAGTGGATGACCCGGAAGGCTGGAAGGTTGGCGCCAAGGCAATTTCACGTTTCTACCGAACCTTCGATGCGTGGTTCGGCAACAAGGAAGTGCCGGTAAACGGCTTCCTGGCCCCGAGCCCCGAAGAGAAATTTGCCGGACGGCCGGAGTTTGAACTTGAGAGCCTGCACAAGACGGCGATGATCGGCACGCCGGAGGAGATCATTCCGAGAATCAAGTACTACCAGGAACTGGGAGTGGACGAGTTCAGTTTCTGGTGTGACAACAGCTTGCCGCATGCGGAGAAGAAGAAGTCGCTGGAGCTGTTTATCAAGCATGTGGTGCCGGCGTTCAGATAGACCTGCTGCCCCGCATATGAAAACGCCCCGAGATGTTCGGGGCGTTTTCATTTGGGGTTTCAAGCCAACGACGGCTCTGCCGGATCAGGCAGAAAGAATCGCGCTGTCAGCCAGCATGTCGCCATTGCTGTGACGAACAGTACGACCATTCCGGAAATCTCCTCGGAAAAGCTCGCTCCCTTTACATCCGATAAAACGGCCAGGACAAACGGTGTCACCCATAAAGTGGCCAATACGGCACCCGACAGCGCAATCACCGAACAGGCTCGGCTCGTCCGTTTGACCTTCATCAGAGCAATCACCATTGCGAATAACAAAAACGGCACAAGAAACACTGCTTCAGCGAGAACAGGGCCAAGGAACGGCATCAACATCAACTCCCCTCCCACGACCTCGCCCATCAGCCGTGGGTTCATTGCCAGATGGAAGATTGTTGCAAGGGTCTTGATGATGCTTGCGATAAACCCTGGAACCAGTGGACAGAGAAGAAAGGCAAGGAACACTTTCAGACGCGGATATTTCACTTCATTCACTGCCACAATCCTTTTTCCACAAAAAACAAACGTTGTGCATCGTCCTTCACGTTGCAGGGCCTCAACGTCTGATGCCTGTTTGCGTCGCGATATCTTCCGGCGCCAAATGGCGACCATCGGCCGACAGCAGCTCCAGCTTCCTGATCGGCTTTCGCTTTTGCGCATCCACCATCACCGAGCCCGACTCACCAGGCTCGAACATGAACTCCCCGCCCCACTGCGACAGCGCGACGATGACGGTCTGCAAGGCCCAACCCTTTTCCGTCAGCACGTACTCCTTGTAGGCGCTGCCATCGGACGCCGGCACCAGGCGCAGGATGTCGCGCTCCACCAGCCCTTTGAGCCGGACACTCAACATGTTCTTGGCGATCTCCAGGCTCTTCTCGAAATCGCCGAAACGACAAATGCCGTCCAGCGCATCGCGGATGATCAGCAGCGACCACCAGTCGCCGATCAGGTCCAGTGTCCGGGCGATCGGGCAGGCATTGCCGGCGAGGCTTTTGCGCTTCATTTCGGGTGTCTCCAGCAAATCGGCAGGTTGGATGCGGTTGCATCTTACAACCCGCACTGCAAAACCGATAACGCCGTGCGCCATGAACTTAGCACCTGCGTACAAGTGGCCGATGCGCTTTGCCGCGATAGTGACCATTGCCATCACGGCATTCACGCAGGCCCACACCCAAGGAGTTTCCATGAGCACGTTCACGACCCAAGACGGCACCGAGATCTATTTCAAGGACTGGGGCAGCGGCAAACCCGTGCTGTTCAGCCACGGCTGGCCGCTGGACGCCGACATGTGGGAATACCAGATGGAATACCTGAGCAGTCGCGGCTACCGCACCATCGCCTTCGACCGTCGCGGTTTCGGCCGTTCCGAGCAGCCGTGGACCGGCTACGACTACGACACTTTCGCCGACGACATCGCGCAGTTGATCGAACACCTCGATCTGCGTGACGTGACCCTGGTCGGTTTCTCCATGGGCGGTGGCGATGTCAGCCGCTACATTGCGCGCCACGGTAGCGAGCGCGTTGCCGGGCTGGTGCTGCTGGGCGCCGTGACGCCGCTGTTCGGCAAGAAACCGGACTTCGCCGAGGGCGTCGACACGTCGGTGTTCGACGGGATCAAGGCAGGCCTGTTGAAGGATCGTGCGCAGTTCATCGCTGACTTCAACGCCCCGTTCTATGGCACCAATCAGGGTCAGAAAGTCTCAGAAGGCGTGCTGACGCAAACCCTGAACATCGCCCTGCTCGCCTCGCTGAAAGGCACCGTGGATTGCGTCACCGCATTCTCGGAAACCGACTTCCGCCCGGACATGGCGAAAATCGATGTGCCGACGCTGGTGATTCACGGCGATGGCGATCAGATCGTCCCGTTCGAAACCACCGGCAAACAGGCGGCGGCGCAAATCAAGGGCGCTGAGCTGAAAGTCTACGCGGGCGCGCCACACGGCTTTGCGGTCACCCATGCGCAGCAATTGAATGAAGACCTGCTGGCGTTTCTCGATCGCTGAGTTTGCATTGAACTGAACACGCCTTGAAAAGGGCCGCCGACAACCCTGTCGGCGGCCCTTTTTTTCGTCGTCCCGGATTCCGGTGCCACGGTGAAGCCCCGTATTTACGGGCCTCCTGGCCCTCTGCATCACGTTTTTATCTTCACATGCCAGCTTAATAATATTTTACCGATAACCACCCCCTCCCTAGTCTGATCCCAAGCACAGAGAACAGGTCGACAGCGGCCTGAATCCAACGGCCTCGTGAGAAGGGATCAGAGATGACCACTGAAATAATAAAAACAGACACGCTTGTTGTCGGCGCCGGTCAAGCGGGTGTGGCCATGAGCGAACACCTGAGCAAACTCGGTGTGCCGCACCTGGTGCTGGAGCGCAGCCGCGTTGCCGAGCGCTGGCGCACCGGGCGCTGGGACTCGCTGGTGGCCAACGGTCCGGCGTGGCACGACCGCTTTCCGGGGATGGAATTCGACGACGTCGATCCGGATGGGTTCGCCCACAAGGAACGTGTCGCCGATTACTTTGAAGCCTATGCGAAGAAATTCAACGCACCGATCCGCACCGGCGTGGACGTGAAGAGTGTGGTACGCAATGTCGGTCGCCCGGGCTTCACCGTCGAGACTTCCGAGGGTGTGATCGAAGCGGCCCGCGTCGTCGCCGCCACCGGCCCGTTTCAACGTCCAGTGATCCCGGCCATTGCGCCGAAGGATGAGCGTCTGTTGCAGATTCACTCGGCCGACTATCGTAACCCGCAACAGCTGCCGGCCGGCGCGGTGCTGGTGGTCGGCGCCGGTTCGTCTGGCGTGCAGATCGCTGATGAATTGCAGCGCTCGGGCAAGCAGGTTTACCTCTCGGTCGGTGCCCATGACCGCCCTCCTCGCGCTTACCGCAACCGTGATTTCTGCTGGTGGCTCGGCGTGCTCGGCGAGTGGGATCAGGCCGCGATGAAACCCGGTCGCGAGCACGTGACCATCGCTGTCAGCGGCGCCCACGGTGGGCGCACCATCGATTTCCGTGGCCTGGCCCATCGCGGCATGACCCTGGTCGGCGTGACCGAATCGTTCAGCGACGGCGTGGTGACGTTCAAGCAGGACCTGCGCGACAACCTCAAGCGTGGCGACGAGAACTACCTCGCGCTGCTGGATGCCGCCGACGCCTACATCGAACGCAACGGCCTCGATCTGCCTCTGGAACCGAAAGCCCGCGAAACGTATCCGGACCCTGAATGCGTGAAAAACCCGCTGGCCGATCTCGATCTGGCCGCCGCCGGCATCACCTCGATCATCTGGGCCACCGGGTTTGCCGTGGACTATTCCTGGCTGAAAGTCGCCGCTTTCGACGACAACGGCAAGCCGCAGCACCAGCGCGGTGTGTCCAGCGAATCAGGCGTGTATTTCCTCGGCTTGCCGTGGCAATCACGACGTGGGTCGTCGTTCATCTGGGGCGTATGGCACGACGCCAAGCACGTGGCCGATCACATCGCTACCCAGCGCAAATACCTGGCCTATCGCGATGCCGAGCAACGCGAAGCCGTGCTGCACAACAACGCTGTCGACACCGTCGACGCTTGATTTCCCTCTTCAATACCGGCGCCTGTCGCGCCGGGTCCGATTTCGTCAGGAGCCTCCCATGAGTCAGCCAACCCACACCCGCATTCGCATGTTCAACACCAAGGACACCTACCCGAACCAGACCCTGGACAACGACCTGTGCCAGGCCGTGCGCGCCGGCAACACCGTGTATGTCCGTGGTCAGGTCGGCACCAATTTCGATGGCGAACTGGTCGGCCTCGGTGACCCGCGCGCCCAGACCGAACAGGCCATGCGCAACGTCAAGCAATTGCTCGAAGAGGCCGGCAGCGACCTGAGCCATATCGTCAAGACCACCACTTACCTGATCGACCCGCGCTACCGCGAGCCGGTGTATCAGGAAGTCGGCAAATGGCTGAAGGGGGTTTTCCCGATCTCCACCGGGTTGGTGGTGTCGGCGCTGGGTCAGCCGCAGTGGCTGATGGAGATTGATGTGGTTGCGGTGATTCCCGAGTAATTCAACTTCAGCGAAAGGAGGCCACACATGACATTTTCCATCGCCGCCCGCTGCCCTGAAACCGGTCAGTTCGGCATCGCCATCAGTTCCTCCAGCATCGCCGTCGGCGCCCGCTGCCCGTGGTTGTTGCCGGGGGTCGGCGCGGTGTCGAGCCAGAACATCACCTTGCCGTCTCTCGGCCCGGAAGTGCTCGCCCTGATGGAGCAAGGCCTGGCGCCCGAGGCGGCGCTGGACAAGGTGCTGACCCGCAACGGCTACAGTCAGTACCGGCAGATCACGGCGATCAACCACCTCGGCCAGACCGCGCATTTCAGCGGCGCGCAAACCCTGGGCGTGCACAACGCCGTGTCGGGCGAGCAATGCGTGGCGGCGGGCAACATGCTCGCCGGGCGCTCGGTGATCGAAGCCATGGTTAGCGCGTTCGAAGAAGGCGAAGGCCAATTGGCCGATCGCCTGATCAAGGCCTTGCACGCCGCCCAGGCCTTGGGCGGTGAAGCGGGCCCGGTGCATTCAGCAGCCGTGGTCGTGGTCGGCGAACTGACCTGGCCCATCGTCAACCTGCGGGTGGACTGGGCCGATAAAGATCCGATCGGCCAATTGCAAACACTCTGGGACGCCTATCGCCCACAACTTCAGGACTACATCGACCGCGCGCTCGATCCAGCCAAGGCGCCAGGCTACGGGGTTGCCGGAGACGATCGATGACCGACAGCGTCGCGTTGCTCAAGACGCTGGTGGGGTTCGACACCACCAGCCGCGAGTCCAACCTGCAACTGATCGACTTCGTGCGCGGCTACCTCGAAGGTTTCGATGTGCCGTGCGAGCTGATCTACAACGACGAGCGCAGCAAGGCCAACCTGTTCGCTACGATCGGCCCGGCCGATCAGCCGGGGATCGTGCTGTCGGGGCACACCGATGTGGTCCCGGCCGACGGTCAGCCATGGACACTGCCACCGTTTGAACTCTGCGAGCACGACGGCAAGTTGTATGGCCGTGGCACGGCGGACATGAAGGGCTACATCGCCTGCGTACTCGCGCTGGTGCCGTCGTTGGTCAAAGCACCGTTGCGCATGCCAGTGCACATCGCCCTGTCCTACGACGAAGAGGTCGGCTGTCTCGGCGTACGTTCGCTGCTCAAGGTGCTGGAACAACGTCCGGTCAAACCGCTGCTGTGCATCATCGGCGAACCGACCGAACTCAAACCGGTGCTCGGGCACAAGGGCAAACTGGCGATGCGCTGCGATGTCCAGGGTCACGCCTGTCATTCGGCCTACGCGCCGCTCGGGGTCAACGCCATCGAATGTGCAGCCGAGCTGATCGGCGAGCTGGGGCGCATCGGTCGGGAGCTCAAGGATGAACACGTCGACCCGCGTTTCGACCCGCCGTATTCCACGGTGCAAACCGGCGTGATCAGTGGCGGCAAGGCGCTGAACATCGTCCCCGCCGATTGCCGTTTTGATTTCGAAATCCGCGCCCTGCCCTCGCAGGATCCGGCGGTCGTCGCGCAGCAGCTCAAGACCTACGCCGAACAGCAAATGTTGCCGCGCATGCGGGCCGTCAGCGAGCAGAGCGATATCCGGTTCAGCGAACTGTCGGCGTATCCGGGGCTGGCGACGGATGCCCGGAGCCAGGCTGCGGAATTGATCGCCACATTCTGCGGCTCGGATGATTTCGGCACTGTGGCATTCGGCACTGAAGGCGGACTGTTCGACGCGGTGGGCATTCCCACGGTGGTGTGCGGCCCCGGCAGCATGGATCAGGGCCACAAGCCGGACGAGTTCGTCAGCCTCGATCAGCTCAAGGCCTGCGATGAGATGCTGCAACGGATGCGGGCTTCGATTCGCCTTTGATACCTGCCCCCAACTCTGTGGGAGCGGACTTGGTCCGGACGGCGCTCCGACGACGGCGTCAGATCAGCCTCTGCTTATGTTGAAGCTGTTGGCCTCTTCGCGGGCAAGCCCGCTCCCACATTGATCTAGCGACTGGCGCAGATTTTCGATGCGCCACAACCGACAGACAGCTGCTCCAATGGAGGTCAGCTGCGTTGTCGTTCATGGTGCTGAAACGCCCGAAACAGAGCGTTTCAAGCTGTCAGGAGAGCCTCGTTTTTTTAACGCCTGAAGCAACAAAACTACTAATTTATCTCTCCCCTTTCCTTGCCCATGATCAACCCCAACAAGAAATGCGCCGTCCGTGCCGGCGCTCACTGAAGTACGTACACGTACTCGTCCTTGCCTTGGAGTTCGTCATGGCCACCTCTGCAACAACGTCCGCACCGCTCATTGAAAAACACACGATCGGCTACGTGCCGCCCGAAGATCGCCACGGAAAGGTCAGGGATCTGTTCACCCTCTGGTTCGGCGGCAATATCGCACCGCTGCCCATCGTCACCGGCGCCCTCGGCGTGCAACTGTTTCACCTGAATCTGGTGTGGGGCATCGTCGCCATTCTGGTCGGCCATCTGGTCGGCGGTGTGCTGATGGCGCTGCACTCGGCGCAAGGCCCGCAGATGGGCATCCCGCAGATGATCCAGAGCCGCGCGCAGTTCGGCTCCCTCGGGGCGCTGCTGGTGGTATTGATTGCCGGCGTCATGTACATCGGCTTCTTCGCCTCCAACATCGTACTGGCCGGCAAGTCCCTGCATGGCGTGGTCGACAGCGTTCCGGTGCCGGTCGGCATCGTCATCGGCGCGCTGGGCTCGGGAATCATCGGGATCATCGGTTACCGCTTCATCCACGTGCTCAACCGCATCGGCACTTGGGTGCTGGGGATCGGCATTGTAATCGGCTTCGGCTACATCCTGACTCACGTGCAGACGGCTGACTTCCTCACCCGGGGCAGTTTCAACCTCTCGGGCTGGCTCGCGACGGTGTCGCTGGCAGCGTTGTGGCAGATTGCGTTTGCGCCGTACGTGTCGGACTACTCACGCTATCTGCCGGCGAATGTGCCGGTGGCCGCGACGTTCTGGACCACTTACCTAGGTTCCGCGCTGGGCTCCAGCCTGTCGTTCATTTTCGGTGCAGTCGCCGTGCTGGCAACCCCGGTGGGCATGGACACCATGGACGCGGTGAAACTCGCCACCGGCTCGATCGGCCCGCTGATGCTGGTGCTGTTCCTGCTCAGCGTGATCAGCCACAACGCCCTCAACCTGTACGGCGCGGTACTGTCGCTGATCACCCTGGTGCAGACTTTCGCCTACCGCTGGATTCCGACCGCCAAGAGCCGCGCCGTGATTTCGCTGATCGTGCTACTCGCCTGCTGCTTCGCTGCGGTGGGCGCGTCGTCGGACTTCATCGGCCATTTCGTCGACATGGTGCTGGTGCTGCTGGTCGTGCTGGTGCCGTGGACCGCGATCAACCTGATCGACTTCTACGCGATTCACAAAGGCAAGTACGACATCGCCTCGATCTTCCAGGTCGATGGCGGCATCTACGGCCGCTACAACCCGCAAGCCTTGCTGGCGTATGCGATCGGCATCGCGGTACAGATTCCGTTCATGAACACGCCGCTGTACGTCGGTCCGGTGTCGGCACACATCAACGGCGCGGACCTTTCCTGGCTGGTGGGGTTGCTGGTGACGTCGCCGCTGTATTTCTGGCTGGCCAGTCGTGACAGCGCTTATCGTCGGCGGCTGATGACCGGGAAACTGGCGGGCAGTCTGTAAGTCATCCGTTCTTTGCTGATACACGAAGGCCCTCGACTGTGAGGGCCTTTTTACGTTGGCTGGAACCGCCTATTTCGCCTTGAACGCCTCACGCCGCGCTTGCCTCTCGGCGACATAAGCCTCTTGCGGCTGGCTGATCAGATCCTCGCGTCGCAACGGTTCCCTGCAGTGATCACATAGCGGTCCGAGGCCGGCGCTGTGGTTGCAGTTCTTGTGGGTCATCTTCACCGCCAGCCCTTCCTCCGGTGACTTGCACCAGGTTTCGCCCCAGGCACGCAACGCGATCACCACCGGATAGAACGCGTCGCCTTTGGCGGTGAGGTGGTACTCGTAGCGTTTCGGCCGCTCGTTGTACAAGCGACGCTCGACCAGACCGTCCGCCTCCAGGCTTTTCAGACGAGCTGCGACCATCTGCGGCGTACCGCCGGTCTGGGCCTGGATCTCGTCGTAACGATGGCTGCCCATGAACAATTCGCGCAAAACCAGCACCGTCCAGCGGTCGCCGACGATCGCCTCGGCCCGGGCAATCGGGCACAGCGTATCGGGAAGACTATCGTTTACAGCCATCAGGGCTTGCCTCTTTCATGGTTACTATGATTATCATATCAACACGATGCGGGAACAAGCCCTGAGCATCGATCACTCTCATTGCCGGAGTACACAGCCATGTCGAAACCTCTCTATCCACTCGACAGAACCGCCTACCTGCTGGTCGATCCGTACAACGATTTTCTCTCCGACGGCGGCAAAATCTTTCCGCTGATCAAACCGATCGCCGATCAGAACGGCCTGCTCGACAACCTGCGCAAACTCGACCGCGCCGTGCGGGCCTTGTCGATTCCGGTCGTCATCGTACCGCATCACCGCTGGGTCAAAGGCGACTACGAGAACTGGGATCACCCAAGCCCTACCCAACAAAAGATCATGCACATGCACCACTTTGCGCGTGGCGAATGGGGCGGTGAATGGCACCCGGATTTCGCGCCGAAGGACGGCGATATCGTGGTTCAGGAGCATTGGGGCTCCAGCGGTTTTGCCAACACCGACCTGGATTTTCGCCTGAAACAGAAGAGCATCACCCACGTAATCATCGTCGGCTTGCTGGCCAACACCTGCATCGAAGCCACCGCCCGCTACGCCAGCGAACTGGGCTACCACGTCACGCTGGTGCGCGACGCGACTGCTGCGTTCAAACCGGAGATGATGCATTCCGCCCATGAGCTGAACGGCCCGACCTTCGCCCATGTCGTCACGACCACCGACGAACTGATCGCCAGCCTCAACACACAGGGTGATTCGAAATGAGTCTGACCGGCCACCTGCTGATCGGCGCCTCTGACGTCCTCGCCACCGAGGGGACGATGAAAGCGCTGAATCCGGCAACCAACCAATTGATCGAGCCAGAGTTCGCCTTCGGTGGCGCGACGCAGGTCGATCAGGCTGCAACCCTTGCCGACGAGGCATTCGAAAGCTACAGCCACACTTCGCTGGTCGAACGCGCGGCGTTTCTGGAGAGCATCGCCGACAACCTCGACGCCGTTCGTGAGGAACTGGCCGCCCGCGCCGCACTGGAAACCGGTCTGCCCCAGGCGCAACTGGAAGGCGAAGCTGCCAAAGCCGCGACACAGTTCCGTCAGTTCGCCGATGTGGTACGCAAAGGACGTTTCCTGCAACTGGCCATCGATCCGGCGCAACCTGAGCGCCAGCCCCGGCCACGGATGGATCATCGCCTGCAAAAGATTGCGATAGGCCCGGTGGCGATCTTCGGTGCCAGCAACTTCCCGATCTCCTATTCAGTGGCCGGCGGCGATACCGCTTCGGCGCTTGCGGCCGGTGCTACGGTGATTCTCAAGGCGCACAACGCCCACCCCGGCGCCTCGGAAATCCAGGCCCGCGCCATCCGCAAGGCTGTACAGACGCACGGTTTGCACGAAGGGGTTTTCTCCATGCTGCGCGGCGGCGGCAATGCCATCGGTGAGGCACTGGTCGATCATCCGCTGATCAAAGCCGTGACCTTCACAGGTTCGGAACTGGGTGGCATGGCGCTCTATCGCCGGGCACAGTTGCGCCCCGATCCGATCCCAGTGTTCACCGAAATGACCAGCGTCAACCCGACCTTCATCCTGCCCGAAGCGCTGGCGGCACGCGGCGCGGAGATCGGTGACGGTTTCGCCGAGCGGATGCTGGTCAACGTCGGGCAAGCCTGCCTGTGTCCGTCGATCCTGATCGCGGTCAAGGGCGATGGCCTGCACGCGTTGCGCAGCGCCATGATCAAACGGATCAGTGATGCACCGGCACGCACGATGCTGACCCCGGGGATTCACGGTTCATACGTCAAAGGGCTGGTGGCGATGGAAAGCGTTGGTGCGAATCTGGTGGCAGTCGGCGCACCAGCGGATGGCCCATTTGAAGGCCGCTCGGCGCTGCTGGAAGTGGATGGGCAACGCCTGCTCAGCGAACCAGCGCTGGCCCATGAAGTGTTTGGCCCGGCCGCGCTGCTGGTGACGGTCAACGATGAAGAAGAGTTGTTGGCGGTCGCCCGTTCGTTCAAGGGTCAACTCAGCGCGGCCATTCACCTTGAAGACCGCGACCTCGATCTGGCACGACGCCTGCTGCCGGTCCTCGAACGTCGCACCGGGCGCATCGTGGTCAACGCCTTCGCCCATCCGCAGGAAGTGACTTTCGCCACCGTACACGGCGGGCCGTTCCCGGCCACCTCGGATAGCCGCTTCACCTCGGTCGGCATGACCTCGATCGAGCGCTTTTTGCGGCCGGTGGCGTATCAGGGCTTTCCCGATGCGTTGCTGCCCGAGGTGTTGCGCGACGCCAATCCACTCGACCTGCCCCGCAGCATCGACGGCCATTGAGCTGAACAATCACTGAACTGTGTGATAGGCGGCCCCGAGTGTCCAGGCGACGAAGCTGCATGGACGCTCTACACAGCGTTGACTAGAGTAACAAACTGTCTACACGTGAATGGAATGGATGCCATGGTCGCTCTCAACAGCTACACCGATCCGACAGAAGCGCTGAACCAGTCGATTCTGAAGCTGGCCCCCAAAGAACGGCCCAGTGGGATAGCGACCATCCTGCATTTCTCTTCCTGTGCAAAGTTCGATGCGAAACCACTCACTCTCACCACCGGCCAGTATCCATTTACCGGTTTGGGAAGCATTGGTACGTCATACGTGGACAGTGCCGGAGACGAGTGGGCTTATATACGTCAACAGTTCAAAAACCGCCACGGACTGACGACGCTATCGGCCAACGTTGACCGGGCCGATCAATTGGTATTACTCGACTCCCTGGACAGCGTGCAAATCAAGGAGGCGGTAGCGCGCGACAGGCAGTACACAGGGGGCAGTATTCTCGTTCCTGATGCGGTTAGCGCTTTTGGTACCAATCACGCCATCACCACCTACGCCGCTGAGCAAGTCATCGCGCGCAGGCTCGCGCTGGGCCAGCAACCACCCGACCCAACAGCGATGAACTACTGGAATTTGCTTGGTTCGGATCCTATAGCTCAGGCCAAGGTAGGTGACTGGTTGCAAAACTATGGTTATGTCTCGGACAAATTCGCCAAACACGACGTTAAATCAGGGGACAGACTCAAAAACCATCTGCAGAACCTGGAAAACTCCAACGCCCAGCATTTTGGCAGCGAAACACGAGGCGAATATGCTGCCGCCAAACTGCTCATTACTGTCCTGGGGCAGGACTATCAGATGAAATTGGGCAAGTCTTCTGCCGGCCGAATCAACGGGATCGATCAGATATGGGTCAAACGCAACCTGTGGAGTGGCGAAGTCGAGCAATACATCATTGTCGAATGCAAAGGCAGCATGGACGCCAAACTTGGCGAAGCGAGTTATGGCTGGCAAATGTCCACGGCCTGGGTGTTTTATGCCCTGATCGGATTACTGGGAACCGATGGATCGCTGGCCAGCAAATCCCTCACTGACGTTTTCGCTCAAAAAAGCATGGTCAAGAAAATCCTGGATGCGCTGATCAACCCCGGTCCGCCCACCGTCAAGGGTTTGCTGATTCAACCCATGACCAAATCGGTGACCACTGCAAACGCAGTCGAAATGATTGATCTGGGAGCCTACAGTCTGGTTCAGCAATACCTGAATGCCACGCAAAGCGTTGGCCGATTCGACAATGCACCGATTTACACCGGCAACATGCTGTCGTAACAGCTTGCCCAGGTCATGGATTCAGCACATGAGTGGCTGCAAGCTGCGATTCCAGCAACAGATCTGCGCAAGCCATTCATGCCCCGGGTGTACCAACGTCAGATGCTCCATCAACCATTGGCGCTCCCCGGGCGAAAGCCTGGGCAAGGTGAGATTGAAATCGGCTTGGTCCTTTGCCCTGAGGTGTTTGGCCTTGAACAACAGAATGGCCGCCGGCCTGAGATAGGGAATGCCCGCATCGCTGGTGCAGACCATTTCACTGCGCCCGCCAGTGATCGACGTATCGCGTTTGTAAACCCATCTGTCTGGCGTACCCGGTTCAATCATCATGTCGACCCGCCAGGCTTGCGCTTCAGTGTCAAAACACCAGACCTGAAAAATGTCGCAATCAGGTTCGCGATTTGATGCCAGCAACTCGAAACGTCCATCCTTGACCGCATAGAAATCCAGAGGACCCAGCGCCTCGCGAAACGCCGAAAAATCCTCACGCAGGATGGTGAATTCAAGGTCTTCATGCACACGGGTTTGCTGTCCCTGCCAGACATCGAGCGCCCATCCGCCGACGATGCACCAAGGGCGCTCGACGTGTTCGAGTCGCTGGAATAAATCAGTGGGTGTCCAAGGGCTCCATGCCTCTTGATCCGGCAGGTGTTCCTGAGCCGTCATTCGCCGTTCTCCATGTCCCTGGCTTTATCCGAACATTGAAACAAAAAAAGTGCCGGACTCGCTTGAGCCCGGCACTTCTTTTTTACAGCCACTGTCCTGACGGACTGATCAGGCCGGCACACCCAGGATGATGTGCGAAGCCTTGATCACCGCCGTCGCACTGACGCCAGCCGCCAGACCTAGCTCATTCACCGCGTCACGGGTCACGATCGAATAGACCTTCGAACCGCCGGCCAGCTCGATCACCACTTCAGCGTTGACCGCGCCATCGGTCACGCTCAGCACCTTGCCTTGCAGGCAGTTGCGGGCCGACAGGCGAATGCCGTCGGACTCGGTCATCAGCATCACCCAAGGCGCCTTGACCAGGGCCACGGCTTCTTTGCCCACCGCGATGCCCAGGCTCTTGAGGCTGGCCAGGGTCACGACGGCAACCAGCTTCTCGCCGCCCGGCAGGGTCAGGACGACTTCCGCGTTGACCGAGCCTTCCTGCACCTGGCTGACCTGACCTTTGAAGACATTGCGGGCACTGACTTTCATGATGGATGTCCTTTTGTTGACTTTAGAGTTAGGAAACGGCCTGCATCATCGGAGCAAGCGCTATGTAGTTACAACTACAGCGGTGCACCTGAATGAACATCGACTCCTGACTCTAGCACCGCCAATGTGAATCAGATCAGCAGGTCTTCATAGAAGGCGCCGTACGGAAGCTCAGGATGTTCGATCTGGATTTCCAGAATCCACACACCGGCATTCGGAGCCTGATCGAAATCACCGAGATTGCCGCCGCGATAAATCGCGTGGGGAAAATCGCTGACCCGGTGGCCCTTGATGTCCAGATTCAGCTTCCAGCCCATCGCCTCAGCCTGATCGGTGGCGTAGCGATACAGTTCGACACCGGTCACACCCTGACGCCAGAAGGCCTCGACTTTGTCGAAAAGATCCTTGGAGGCCGCCGCACAGGCGATCATTTGCGGATCGGAGCCAGTGATGAACGTCGCCCCGGCATCGCCTTCATGGCCTTCCCAGACCACGCCCATGTCGATGAAGAAAATGTCTTCCTCGCCCAATACCGGATCGCCTTCGGAACGCTCCTTGAAAGTCTTGAGCGTATTGGCACCGAAGCGGATCAGCAGCGGATGCCAGATCCGATCCATGCCCAGTTCGACGAGAATTTCTTTGCCCCGTGCATGGGCTTCCGATTCGCGCATGCCGGGTTTGATCACCTTGGCAATCTCATCCACGGCCTTCCAGGTCAACTGCTGGGCGTGGCGCATGGTTTCCAGCACAAAACGTTCGCCTACCGCTTCTTTACCGCTCAAATTGGCATTCATCCCTCACTCCTCTTGGCGTCCTGCGAAGTTTTTATCGCTATATAGAAACGTATATTGCGATATCCCATGCCAAAGCGATAGCCGTTGCCGGAGGCTGCGCATTGATCAAAGAATGAAGTGCCGATTGGCTATGCGATGAGCTCTCCAACGTCATCATGCCTTTCGCTTTCAAGCTTGAGCAGCGCCTCCAGATCTATACGTCCGCGCTGCACGTAATCACCGAAGTCAAGGGCCCATGGGGCTCGGTTGTCCGGCGTGTAGTTCAACACTCCCAGCTCATGTAGCACCGCAGCGAGCGCACTGGCCGATGGCGGATTTCCCCGCTCATCAGTAGCCTGAAAATAGGCGTAGCCAATCCCCGGAATGCTCGGTGTTACACGAACTTTCGTCGCACTGTTGGCCAACGGAAACGGATCAGTACCGAATAGCTCGACCAGAATGATCAACATTCGATTGATGACAGCCACCGGGTAAAAGCGACCGTCCAGAAGGCGAATTCCACCCTCCTCGACCCGGTAATGAAACAACTTGCCCCTCGCCGCCGTGTAGCACTCCGTCCAGTCACCTTCGGCATATGACTCTGGCTCAGAGTTCACACCGCTCGGACTTACGTTTAAGGGCAGGTCATAGCCCACCATAAACAAAGCCGCCTCCAATTGACGAAGCGCGGGAACGGTCGAGGAATTTCTGAACGGATTATGCGATGCACGAGCCAACACTTCAGCGAGTATCCAACCAGCCTTCAGATTCCAGACCGCATGCAGCTCGCCGGAAATCAAGCGCGGAAAATGATAGTTCCCCAATCCGGGATCACGATTTTTCGGAAGGCGCGCGTTCGCCGCTTCCTTTGCCGGCGCCCACGGAAATGCAAGATCCCGCGGCACTGCCGGCAACTTTCGGGCCTGACAATACTTTACGACGATCCATCCCAGCGCGGCCGCGACGCGACTGTCATAAATAATGAAGTCATTGACCAACAGTGAGTAGACCTTGGTCATGCCTGCATTGAAACGCAATGGCTGACAACTCGTCAGTACTGGATGGCTCAGATTATCGCTATCCAGCGCGGCGCATACCGAAGCAATGGTCTGAGCAAGTCCCTTGGAATTCGCTGTCAACCATCGGACATTCCCCGCACGCACGCCGCCCCATGACATCACCGCGCTGCTGGCCGTCAGCGTTTTGCTGTCGTTTACGGTGTTGATTGCGCTCTGCAAGGCTTGGCGAAGGGCGCTCAAGGCGGCATCGTTGGTTTGCAGACATGCACCGGCTGGTGATCCAAAGGCACCGTTGTGTTTCCAGTGGTACTGCTTGCAGGCGTCAAACAGTGTTGTAAACGCCAGAGTTCTGGGTGCTGCGGGGTTACTGCGCCGATCGATGTAGGAATGAGCAAAAAGGGACGCATGGCCGAGATTGCTGGCAAACCAATCGATGAAGTCGTTGACGCTGTTGAGATACTGAGTGCGATGCATACCCTGATCCTTGGCGATGGCGCGGTACAAGAATGCCCGTGACAGTCCGGGCACCCCAGCATTTCAACGAGGCAGGACCCGGTACTGGCCCTCGTCCTCTTCCCCTTGCACCTTCTCATACCGCACTGCGCGCGAGCCGGCGAGAGCCACCGTCGCCTCGTGGCCCAGTAACAACGCCTTCAAAGGTTTGACGATGGATGCCTGAACATCCGCCGGACTGTTGATATCGGCCAGGTACAGGCTATATGTCCACTCATTGTCATACTGAGAATGAGCCCAGTGGAACTGTCGATCGCCTTCAAGTGTTAGGTCGAATCCACTGTCGAGGCCGATCGGGAACGACATGAGGAACTCTTCAAAATCGATCGGTGCTCCCCACCAGCCGATATGGACCAACGGTTCGTGATTCTCTTTCGCCTCAATCCCTGCCCCCGTGAGACTGATTTGCACCACGATATAACCACCGACAGACCGCTTCGGTTTAACAATAACCGGAAGGGAGAACCCCATCTCGGTGCAGACCCAGCCGTGCTCATCATTGGCGAATTTTTCGATCCACTCGCCGCCTGCCCGGTAGCGCTGGGCAACGTCGGGCACCAGTAGCGCGCTGCTCACCTCTTCCCGAATCAATTTGGCCAGATGATCACATTCCGCACCCAACCTGGATATGAATCGAATGTTCTCGGTAATCGCCTTACCGATGCTGGAAGGATTGCTCATGATGCTGGATTCCAAAAATAAGAGGATGACGGGTTACCCCGGGAAAGAATGGTGGGGGGTTGCAGCTCGGTGAATCCATTCAACGGACTCCAGAACACCGTTGAGCTGCCCACGACCGGGGGGACTGAAAGTGAATCGAATCCTTGAAACCGGAAAATACCCAGCTTGCCAAGAAAGCACGCCATTTGGGATTTCCACTTCTCCAGGCCCGTGAATCCGGAAGCCCCCATGCTCCGCACAATGTGCAGCACACTGAGCCAGGAGTGGAGTATCAATTGACCGCCCCAGATGTCCTGCTCACTGAGCGCATTGAGCCCTGCACTGATTTCGGGGGCGATAAAGACGTGATAAGCGACCCTCTGTTCGGCGGGCGTCAGGAACTCCCGCCATTGACGGTGCAATTGATCTTTGCCACTCAATGGTGCTTCCCATTTGAACTCGATCAACAAAATGCGCCGCTCACCGCTTGGCCAACCCAGCTCGACCACCAGATCCGGCTCGATTCCGTTGCGCGGCCAGAAACGCATCCGCGCACTTTCTACGGCCCCTGCAGGAAACACCGGGTGAACATCGTGACGATCTCGTACGATCAGGCTTCGCCAAAACAGGCCGGCGGCTTCGGCAGGCAGGTAATCCAGAGGCCCCATGATCAGGGCGGTGATTTCGTCCTCTGCACAGACTCGTTTTTCGCCTAACTCACGATGTCCGAGATAACGTCTGTAAAGGAGACTTTTTCCTTGATTGAAGGCGTGCAACATTCCCTTGGCTCGCAATTGAAGAGTCGGGACAAATGATGGCGTTTCGCCTTGCCTTTTGCCAGCACGACTTAAGTCCAAGCCCCTCAGTCAATTGAACGGCCGAATCAGACCGCTCGGATCACGCCGCCGGATCATCTGCACGCACCACGCCGCGCTCCTCCAACAAGCGCACGAACATGCTCAGACTGCGCGACACCGTGCCCCGCCGCCACACCAGCCACGTGGTCAGATAGCGAAAATCCGCCGCCAGCGGCCAGACACTCACGGTCGCGCAACCGGGCATGCTTTGCAGCATGCTGCGCGGCATCAGGGCCAGGCCGGCGCCCGCACTGACGCAGGCGAGCATGCCGTGATAGGACTCCATTTCGAAGATCTTGCCGGGCACGGCGGCGTCGGTGCTGAACCATTTTTCGAAGTGATGGCGATAGGAGCAGTTCGAGCGGAACGCATAGATGTTCTCGCCGTTCACATCCCCGGCGCGCTTGATCGGGCCGTGATGGAGCGGCGAGATGATGACCATTTCCTCTTCGAATGCCGGGATGCCTTCCAGCGCCGGATGCAGGACCGGGCCGTCGACAAACGCGGCCGCCAGACGCCCGGAAAGCACACCGTCGATCATCGTCCCGGAGGGACCGGTCGACAGGTCCAGATCAACCTTGGGGTGTTGCTGGTTGTAGGTCGCCAGCAATCCGGGAATCCGTACTGCCGCGGTACTTTCCAGCGACCCCAGTGGGAATGCACCCTGAGGCTCTTCGCCGGCCACCGTGGCGCGGGCTTCCTGCACCAGGTCGAGAATCCGCCGCGCGTACTCCAGAAAACTCCAACCGGCCGGCGACAGACGCAATCGGCTTTTCTCGCGGATGAACAAGTCGACGCCCAGATCCTCTTCCAACTGCTTGATGCGCGTCGTCAGGTTCGACGGCACGCGATGGATCTGCGCCGCCGCCGCGCTGATGCTGCCGTGCTCGGCAACGGCCTTGAAGATTTCCAGTTGCACCAGATCCACAGTCATTCTCCAATCGTGAAAGAAGCGCTCTTTATTATTCAGTTTCCAGAAATCAAACGCCACCCTACTCTGGGCGCATCCACTGACCTCGCAGGATGATGCCATGAGCCCGATTTCCAGCCAGACCCACGCCATTTCGATCAACCCCGCCACTGGCGAGCAGGTTGGTCACTACGCCTTCGAATCCGCTGAGGCCCTCGATGCCGCGCTGACCCGTGCCGCGTTCGGTTTCGGCAAGTGGAAACGCAAGCCGCTGCAAGACCGCTCCCGCGCCCTGACCGCGCTGGCCGGCGCCCTGCGTGACAGCAGCGAAGCCATGGCGACCATGATCACCCAGGAAATGGGCAAGCCGATCGCCCAGGCTCGTGGCGAAATCGAAAAATGCGCCAAGCTTTGCGAGTGGTACGCCGAACACGGCCCGGCCATGCTCAACGCCGAATCGACCCTGGTCGAAGGCGGCAAGGCGCGCATCGAATACCGCCCGCTGGGGCCAATCCTTGCGGTGATGCCGTGGAACTTCCCGATCTGGCAAGTGCTGCGCGGCGCCGTCCCGGCGCTGATCGCCGGCAACACCTACGTACTCAAGCATGCACCGAATGTGATGGGCAGCGCCTACCTGTTGCGCGACGCCTTCACCCGCGCCGGTTTCGCCGATGGCGTGTTTGAAGTAATCAACGTCACCCCGGAAGGCGTGTCCACCGCCATCGCCGACCCGCGCATTGCCGCCGTGACCCTGACCGGCAGCGTCCGCGCCGGCATGGCCATCGGCGCACAGGCCGGTGCTGCGCTGAAGAAATGCGTGCTGGAGCTGGGCGGTTCCGATCCGTTCATCGTGCTCAACGACGCCGATATCGATCAAGCCGTACAAGCAGCAGTGATCGGTCGTTACCAGAACTCGGGCCAGGTCTGCGCCGCCGCCAAACGTCTGATCATCGAAGAAGGCGTGGTCGAAGAGTTCACCCGCAAATTCGTCGAAGCCACCCGCCAGTTGAAGATGGGCGATCCGATGTCCGCCGACAACTACATCGGCCCGATGGCCCGTTTCGATCTGCGTGACGAACTGGATCAACAAGTGCGCGACACTTTGGAAGAAGGCGCCACCCTGCTGCTCGGTGGCGGCAAAGTAGAGGGTTCGGGCAACTACTACGAGCCGACCGTGCTGGCCGACGTCACCGACCGCATGACCTCGTTCAAACAGGAGCTGTTCGGCCCGGTGGCGTCGATCATCACCGCTCGCGACTGCGCCCACGCGGTAGCCCTGGCCAACGACAGCGAGTTCGGTCTGACCGCTACGATCTACACCGCCAACGTCGCCCTGGCCCAACAACTGACCAGCGAACTGGAAACCGGTGGTGTGTTCATCAACGGCTACTCCGCCAGCGACCCGCGCGTGACCTTCGGTGGCGTGAAGAAAAGCGGTTTCGGTCGCGAACTGTCGCACTTCGGTGTACGCGAGTTCTGCAACGCGCAGACCGTGTGGCTGGATCGCCGCTGATCCAATGAACAAAGCCCGGAAGCGTTTTGCGCTTCCGGGCTTTTTCATTTACGCCGCAGCCTGTTTTGGTTCCGATACCGTCCGTTCCTTGCTCAACAGCCCCAACACCACGGCCGCCGACGCCAGGGTGATGAGCGTCAGGATGTGCAGCAGATACTGGAACGCCGAAGCGTAGCCTTGCACCAGACGTTCGTTGGCCAGACCTGGAACAGTGTTGATCGCGTGAGCCATGTCACCCGTGGTCACCCGATGTGCGGTCTCGGCAATCAGCGCGGCGTCTGCACCACCGGCCACGGCCTGCAGATCGGTATGCAGCAGCGAGGCAAGCATCGCCGCCACGCTGGCCAGTGCAATCCCCTCACCCGCCACCCGCACCGTGTTGAAGATCCCGGCCGCCATGCCGGCGCGTTCTTTCGGCACCACGCTGACCGACAGCCCGTCCATCAACCCCCACGGCAGACCCGCGCCAATCCCGATCAACACCATCGGCACCACCAACGCGAATTTAGGCTCGCCGACGTTGTACAGGCTCAGCCAGTGCAGCCCCACGGCGGCAATCAGGAAGCCCACACCCGACAAAATGCCGGCCGAGACAAACCGGGTCATGGACGCCGCCAGCATCGGCACCACCAGCATCGGCGCCGACAGCGCCAGCAACAGCAGGCCGGCATCGATTTCACTCAAGCCTTCGACGCCGATAAACCGCAGCGGCAGCATGACCACCAGCACGATGTAGCAATAGCAGGTGCCGATCGGCAGCATCTGCACACCGATAAAGCGCGGAAAACGGAACAAAGTCAGATCAAGCATCGGACGTTTGACGCGCATTTCGATGATGACGAACAGCGCCAGCAACAACGCCGAAGCACCCAATAGCCCCACCACCAACGGACTGCCCCAACCGCTTTCGGGAGCCTGGATCACACCGAACGTGAACAGCGCCAGCATCGAACTGAACGTCACGGTGCCCGGCCAGTCGAGACCGCTGGCGTCGGGGTCGCGGGTCTCACGCATGCGCGGCAGGCCGAACACCATTGCGATCACACCGATCAGCGCGGTAAAGACAAAGATCGCCCGCCAGTTGAACGCCTCGATCAACGCCCCGGCCACCAACGGCCCGAACGCCAGGCCGATGCCAAACGTGGTGCCCAGCATGCTGTAGGCACGGGTGCGCGCGTGGCCTTCGAATTCCTGCGCAAGCGCCGCCGAACCACTGGCCAGCGCCGCCGCCCCGGCCACGCCCTGAATCGCCCGCAACACATCCAGCCAGAACACCGACGGCGCCAGGCTCTGGGCAATCGACGCAGCGGTAAATAGCAGCATGCCCCCCGTGAACAGGCGCTTGCGCCCATAGACATCGGCCAACGCCCCCGCCGCCATCAGCAGACTGCCGAAAGACAACATGAACGCATTGGTGATCCAGGTCAGCGCCACCGGGCTGCCGCCCAGGTCACGGCCAATGGCCGGCGTCGCCACCGCACCACCGGTAAAACTTAACGGAAGGACCAGTGCCGACAGGCAAATGGCCGCGAGGATCAGCAACTTGTCGCGCGCGACTCGATGTTGAGTTATGGATGTCATCGTTCAACCCTTTGAGAAAGAAAAACACCGCTGCACTGCACAGCGAATAAGCTGGAAACCCATACAAAAATCCACAGGCTCCCCTATGCGATGGAGCATTGTTGATGACGCCAAACCATTGATAAACTCCGCCAATCGAGACGATTAGTCGCTCAATTGGAGACAATCATGGAACGCGCCGATACTTCATTTCCCGACATTGCCGCCTTCGTCGGTGTCGCCCAGACCGGCAGCTTCACCCGCGCCGCGGAGAACCTGGCGACCAGCAAATCCAATGTCGGCAAGGCTGTGCAGCGCCTCGAATCGCGGCTCGGCACCAAGCTGTTCCAACGCACCACACGCGCCGTCCGACTGACCGAAGACGGCGAGACCTATCTGATAGCTGCCCAGGCCGCACTCGATGGCTTGCGCGACGCCGCCCAGGCGCTGGCGGCGCGCAAAGAGGAGCCGATCGGTCGCGTGCGACTGGACATTCCTTCGGGCTTTCGCCAGTTGTTTCTGCCGACCATTTCCGAACTGCGTCATCGCTTCCCGCAGGTCACGCTGGAGCTGTCGATGACCGACCGCATGTCCGATGCGGTCGGCGAAGGCTGGGACATCGTCGTACGCGCCGGCGCGCTGCCCCAGGACAGCGAAATGACCGTGCGCAAGTTGTGCAACACCTCGCTGCGTCTTTACGCGTCACCCGATTACCTGGCCCGTCACGCGCCCATCGAAACGCCGGCGGATCTGGTGCAGCACGACGCGGTGATTTTCCGGGGTTTCACCGGCAAACTGCGGCCGTGGTCGCTGACCGAAAACGGCCATTTGCGCGAACTGGCACCACCCCCGGTGATCGTCCTTTCGGATGGTCAGGCGGTGATTGATGCGACCGTGATCGGTCTTGGTATTTCGCAGCTTTTCGACAAAGTGGCCCAGCCCTACGTCGACTGCGGCAGGCTGGTCCCGGTGCTCCCAGGCGTGGATTCGCCCGGCCCGCCGGTGCATGCCCTGATACCCCTCGGCAGCCGCATGCCGGCAAAAACCCGCGCCGTGCTCAACTACCTTGCCGACCGCCTGCGCTGACAGCGGCTCAAAAATCCCGCATACGGCGAAGTACCTTGTGGGAGCGGGCTTGCCCGCGAAGAGGCCAGGTCAGCCAACATCCCTGTCGCTTGACACGACGCATTCGCGAGCAAGCTCACTCCCACAGGCAATCTGGCTTTCAACGGCGCGCATTGCAGGTATCAAGACTCCGGCGACTTCAATGGCCCGTGCGGTCGGGCGCACCCCTCTGCCCGTTCGCACAAACAACGGATCGCCAAGGCAAGCCCGCAGCCGAGCGAGTGAACCGCTGACAGCGGGCTGCCCAACCCTCAGCAACACCGCCGCCCTAGAAACACTGCGTTCACGGAACAACACCAGAAACGTCACCAGCAAGTTCAAATCGACGCCGCGAAAGCTTTCTTCGTTGATCGCCATGGTCCTGTCTCACGGGGCATTGGAGGTGAAACTGTCGGCCGCAACGCGATTGACCGTGTGGCAATCGAGCAGCCTCCCCAGATCGTTCAATGCCGGATGAGCGAAGTGCGAATGCATGGCCGCTGTCGATTCCCAATAGCCGCTGATGATCCACAAATCTTCATTTTTTGCGCTGCGCATCACGTGATAGGCGAGGCAGCCGGGTATCGCGCTCAAGGTCTTGAGCATCTGATCGATCGGCTGGCGCAGCCCGTCGGACTGGCCGCTCACCGCGAGCACTTCGATCACATTCACGACGGCGGTTTTCATATCGATTTCTCCCCGGCATTGCCCCAGCCACCGCCCAAAGCACGGATCAGATTGACCGTGGCCACCGCTTGCGCTCCCTGCAATTGCACAGCCGCCCGACGTGATTGCAGGGCGCTGCGTTCGGCATCGATCACTGACAGGTAAATCACGTCGCCTTCGCTGTACTGCGCCCGTGCCAGTCTTGCCGCACGCACCGATGCGTCCACGGCCTGCGCCTGGACCTGCGTCTGCCCTTCGAGGACCCGCAGATCCGCCAGGTTGTCTTCCACCTCACGGAACGCCACCAGCACTTGCTGCCGATAGTTGGCGACGTCTTCTTCGTACTCGGCGTTGGCCTTGGCCAGATTGCCTTTGCGCAGGCCCCCGTCGAAGATCGGCAGGTTCAGCGCCGTCCCGGCCAGGGGGCCGAGCAGGAACGTACGGCTGCTCCAGTGAAACAGGTTGCTCAGCGAACCCGATTCAAACCCGGCGGCGCCGGTCAGTGTCAGCGAAGGAAAGAACGCGGCTTTCGCCACGCCGATCCGCGCATTGGCCGCTGCCATCTCGCGTTCGGCAGCGGCGATGTCCGGGCGCCGCTCCAGCAGCGATGAAGGCAGGCCGGCAGGAATGTGCAAGGTCACGGGGTTCAGCGGATTCGCCGCCAGAGCAAATTCCGCCGGGCTCTTGCCAAGCAGCACCGCCAGGCTGTGCTCCGAGGTTGCACGCAGACGCTGGACGGTCATCGCATCGGAGCGCGCCGTGGCCAGTTCCGCCTCGGCACGGGCCACATCAAGGTCGCTGATGTCGCCCAGCGAATAGCGCTGGCGCACCAGCTTCAGCGCCTGTTCGCGCAGTTCGACAGTCGAGGTGAAAACCTCGGCTTCGGCATCGAGCTGACGCAAGGTGAAGTAGTTCTGCGCCACGTCGGCCTGCAACGCCAACAGCACCGAACGATAGAGCGCTTCGCTACGTTGGGCTTCTGCGTCGGCGGCATCGACCGTCGAAGCCACTCGCCCGAACATGTCGACCTCATAAGAGGCGCTGGTTTGTGCCCGCCACAACGTTTGACTCGAGCCCTTGCCGCTGTCCGATTCAGATTGCGAGGCCGGAGACACCCGCTGCCGGGTCGGACCGAAACCGGCATCCACGGTCGGGAACAGTTGCGAACGCTCCGCTTGATTCAGCGCCCTCGCCTCCTTCAAGCGTGCCGCTGCGGCGACCAGATTCTGGTTGGCATCGCGGGCCTGTTGTTGCAAGTCGTTCAACGGCTGATCGCCAAACACGGTCCACCATTCGCCGCGAGCGATCTGCTCCGAAGGCTGTGCGGTTTTCCAGGAACCAGCCTCCGCTGCCGACAGCGCAGTGCGTGGTTCCTGGGTTTTCTCTTCCTTGTAGGCTGGCGGCATCGACACATTGGGTTTGAGATAAGTCGGCGCCAGCGAGCAACCGGCGGTGGCCAGCACCGTGGCGAGCCAGACACTGCTCACCAGCAGGCGATTCAAGGCGAATACTTTCATGTCGTTCTCCTTATTTTTCGAACGCCGCTTCTGGCGCGCGAACCGAAGGCTGAGTGCTAGAGAAAACGCTGTAGTCATGAGCCGTCAGGTCCGCACCCAAGTGCGGATGCCTGCCGTGTTTGTCCACCAGATGCTCGACACCCGAAAGCTTGCGCAGCAGCACGTAGAACACCGGGGTCAACATCAGGCCGAACAGGGTCACGCCGAGCATGCCGAAGAACACCGCGATCCCCATGGCCTGGCGCATCTCGGCACCGGCACCGGTGGAGAACACCAGCGGCACAACACCCATGATGAAAGCGATCGAGGTCATCAGGATCGGCCGCAGACGCAGACGGCTGGCTTCGATGGCGGCTTGCACGATGGTGCGGCCCTGCATCTCCAGCTCCCGAGCGAACTCTACGATCAGGATCGCGTTCTTCGCCGACAGCCCCACCAGCACCATCAAACCGATCTGGGTGAAGATGTTGTTGTCGCCATGGGTCAGCCACACGCCGACCAGCGCTGAAAGAATGCTCATCGGCACAATCAGGATGATCGCCAGCGGCAAGGTCAGGCTCTCGTACAACGCCGCCAGCACCAGGAACACCAGCAGCACACTGATCGGGAACACCCAGAGTGCAGAGTTGCCGGCCAGCACCTGCTGATAGGTCAGGTCGGTCCACTCGTACTTGATGCCACGCGGGAACACTTCTTTGGCAATGCGATCGACCGCGGCTTGCGCCTGGCCAGACGAATAGCCCGGTGCCGGCCCGCCGTTGATGTCGGCAGCGGTGTAGCCGTTGTAGCGCACGACCATTTCCGGGCCGTAGGTGGTGGTGACTTTGATCAGAGACGACAGCGGCACCATCTCGCCCTTGTCGTTGCGGGTTTTCAGCACGCCGATGTTTTCAGCGGTGGCACGGAACGGCGCATCCGCTTGCGCACGGACCTGATACACGCGACCAAAAGCATTGAAGTCGTTGACGTACATCGAGCCCAGGTAGATCTGCAGGGTGTCGAACACATCCGTCACCGATACACCGAGTTGCTTGGCTTTGACCCGATCCAGCTCGACGTTGAGTTGCGGCATGTTGATCTGGAAGGTCGAGAATGCCGGGCCAAGTTCAGGTGCTTTCGCAGCGGCGGCCATGAAGTCTTGAGTCGCCTTGTTCAGCGCCT
The DNA here is from genome assembly GCF_023375815.1 of Pseudomonas sp. HS6. Classification (NCBI taxonomy): domain Bacteria; kingdom Pseudomonadati; phylum Pseudomonadota; class Gammaproteobacteria; order Pseudomonadales; family Pseudomonadaceae; genus Pseudomonas; species Pseudomonas sp. HS6. Next base: position 1,667,772 of record NZ_CP067412.1, read on the forward strand.
CATAGCCCAGAGCGCCACGGTCTTCGATCATCAACTTGAAGCCGCCGACGGTGCCCAGGCCCGCAACCGGCGGTGGCGGGAATACCGCAATCGCAGCTTGCTTGATCCCGGCATACTGGGCATTCAACTGCGCAACGATGGCCGAGGCGGATTGCTCTTTGGAACGATATTTCGACGGTTCAAGTACCGGAAACACCAGCGCACTGCTCGGCGAGTTGGCCAGGCTGACCGACAAACCGGGGAACTGCGGCAGGTTCTTGACCCCGGGAATTGCCAGCGCGATATCGCCCATTTCACGCACGACTTTTTCCGTACGATCGAGCGTCGCGCCGCTTGGCAATTGCGCGATGGCGACCACGTAGTCCTTGTCCTGTGCCGGCACAAAACCACCGGGCACGATCTGCCCCATCCACACCGCACCGCCCAGCAGGAGGCTGTAGATCACCAGCATCACGGCCTTGCGACCGACCACCCGGCGAACACCGTGGCCATAATTTTCCGAGCCGCGATTGAAGACCCGATTGAAAACCGCAAAGAAACGCCCGAACAATTTATCCATGATCCGCGTCAGGCGATCTTTCGGTTCGTCATGCCCTTTGAGCAGGATGGCCGACAGCGCTGGCGACAGGGTCAACGAGTTGAATGCCGAGATCACCGTCGAGATCGCAATGGTCATCGCGAACTGCTGATAGAACTGCCCGGTCAGGCCGGACATGAACGCCAGCGGGACGAACACCGCCACCAGCGTCAGGGCAATCGCAATGATCGGCCCGCTGACTTCCTGCATGGCTTTGTAGGTGGCGTCTCGCGGTGACAGACCGGCGGCAATGTTGCGCTCGACGTTCTCCACCACCACGATCGCATCGTCCACGACGATGCCGATGGCCAGCACCATGCCGAACAACGACAAGGCATTGATGGTGTAACCAAAGCCCAGCAGCAGCGCGAAAGTGCCGATGATCGAGACCGGCACCGCCAGCAACGGAATCAGCGAAGCGCGCCAGGTTTGCAGGAACACGATCACCACCAGCACCACCAGCGCGATGGCTTCAAGCAGGGTCTGGATCACCGCATGAATGCTGTCACGCACAAACTGGGTCGGGTCGTACTTGATGCCGTAATCGACACCGTCAGGCATGTCCTGCTTGATCTCTTCCATGACCTTGCGCACGTCATCGGAGATCTGCAGCGAGTTCGCACCCGGTTGCTGGAAGATGATCATTTGCACAGCCGGCTTGTTGTCGAGCAGGGCGCGCAAGGTGTATTCGGAAGCGGCCATTTCAACCCGCGCCACGTCCGACAGATGCGTCACCGCCCCGGCGCTGGACTTGAGAATGATGTCGCGAAATTCCTGCTCGGTCTTCAACCGGCCCTGGGCGTTGACGCTCAACTGCATCGGCACGTCCGTCAGCATCGGCGCCCCGCCGACGATCCCGGCGGCGACTTGCACGTTCTGCTCGCGGATGGCTTTCACCACGTCCAGCGCCGTCATGTTCAGGCGTGCGACTTTCTGCGGATCGAGCCAGATGCGCATCGAGTAATCGCCCGCGCCCCACATCACCACTTCACCAACGCCGGGAATCCGCGCGAGGCGATCCTTGACGTTGATCAGCGCGTAGTTGCGCAGGTAAGTCAGGTCGTAACGCTGGCCGGGCGACAGAATGCTCACGCCCATGGTCAGCGTCGGTGACGATTTGATGGTGGTCACACCCAGCCGCTGCACATCTTCCGGCAGCCGAGGCAGCGCCTGGGCGACGCGGTTCTGGACGAACTGCTGAGCCTTGTCCGGATCGGTGCCCAGTTTGAAGGTCACGGTCGTGGTCATCTTGCCGTCGCTGTTGGCCAGCGACTGCATGTAGAGCATGTCTTCGACACCGTTGATTTGTTCTTCAATCGGCGACGCGACCGTCTCGGCAATGACTTTCGGGTTGGCGCCAGGGTACTCGGCCCGCACTACCACGGACGGCGGAACCACTTCAGGGTATTCGGCGGTCGGCAGTTTGGTCAGGGCGATCAACCCGGCCAGCACGACCACCACCGACAACACGCCGGCGAAGATCGGCCGGTCGATAAAGAATTTCGAGATATTCATGGCAATTCCCGGATCAGGCCGAAGGTCTGGCAGCGCGGTTGACGCTGGCCATATCGACGGTGTTGGCGTGGACGGTGTCGTTGGGGCGTACTCGCTGCACGCCGCTGACGATCACCCGGTCACCGGCCTTGAGGCCGGATGTCACGATGCGCAGCCCTTCGTGCAGGTTGCCCAGCGTCACCTCGCGGTACTCGACGCGATCCTCGGCGCCAACCACCAGCACAAACTTGCGGGCCTGATCGGTGCCGATGGCGGAGTCGTCGACCAGTACCGTTTCAAAGGGTTTGCCGCCACCGACCTTGAGCCGTGCGTACAGGCCTGGCAGCAGCGCACCGTTGGCGTTGTCGAAGCGCGCACGAACGCGGATGGTTCCGGACTGGGTATCGAGCTGGTTATCGATCGAATCCACCGCGCCTTGGCGCGAGTAGCCCTCTTCGTCGGCCAGCCCGAGAGACACCGGGGCAGTGCCGCCGGATGCCTGATTGAGATAGCGCAGATAAGTTTGCTCATCGACATCGAACGAGGCGTAGATCGGCGAGACCGACACCAGGCGCGTCAGCAATGGTGCCGTTGCACCGGTGGAAACAACGTTGCCGACCGTCAACTCAGCGCGGGATACGCGACCGGCCACCGGCGCCTTGATTTCGGTGTACGACAGATTGACCCTGGCGGCATCCAGCGCAGCCTTGGCCACTTTCACCTGGGCAAGGGCTTCACGAGCGGCGTTCTGTTTCTCGTCGTAATCGCGTTTGGCGATGGCGTTCTCAACCACCAGACGCGCCGCCCGACCGGCATCGGTGGCGGTGTAACCGGCCCGCGATTCGGCGGCCGCCAACTGCCCGGCAGCACGGTCGACTTCAGCCAGATAGGGGCGCTGATCGAGGGTGAACAGCAAGTCACCCTTTTTCACCAGCGCGCCATCCTTGAAATGCACACCGACAATGGTGCCCGGCACCAACGGACGGATATCGACCTTGTCGACAGCCTCCAGACGACCAGAATAACTTTGCCATTCACTGATCGATTTAAAGACGACCGTGGCGACATCCACTTCAGCCTTCGGCGTCTGGGCAGTCTCGGCCGCATGGGCGCTGGACAGGGGTTCGAAACGATCACCCTGCTTGACGACGATGCCGGCCGTGCCGGCGACCAGGAGCGCACTTAACGCGACGGTAAGTCGTTTACGATTGGCGATCATTTCATCTCTCCTGCAACTGTTAATGATGTTCAAGACTTGGCATTCCACGGCAAACTCGGGGCGCACGGGTTCCTGCAACGAAGATCCGTCGCAACACTTCAACTAGAGAAAACCGGGCTGGTTAATCCATCAGTTCGGCCGACAATGCGCCGATGTATTCGTCCACGATTCCACTTTCACTCAGGGCACAGCACAGTCGGTGCACATAGTCGGCGTTGCTGCCCATCGGCCCTTGCGCCTGCTCCACCTCACCGGCGATGGTTTCGATCCGCGCATCGGTTTCGAACAACGGATGATCCGGTTCGGCGACAAACACCAGCGCATTCACTTCACCTCCCTCGGCCAACTGCACGGGGATCCATAGCGGTCGATAAGCACCGGTGGGCATCTCGCGGATCCACAGACAGAGCAGTTCGTCCGTGGCGACTTCTTGCGAAACCTTGAAAGCCACACCCTGGGTTTCCCCGCCCGGTTGCAGCGCCAGCATTCGGCCCGGCGTATCGATAGACGCTCTGCCGGCAATCATTCGCAGGCAAAAACTGCGATGCCAGCCGAACAACGTCGCCCGTTGCTGTTCAGCGAAGTCCAGCATCGGATTCCAGATCAGCGAGCCGTAACCAAATACCCAGATGTCACCTCGATCCGGCCGTGCCTGAAGGGTTTGCTCCATCGACTGGCGAATGCGTTCGAGCGACCACAACAGCTCGGGTGGAACATCGCTGAACTTCTGCAGGTATTCCCCTGAACAGATCACATGCTTCGTCAACATTGCCGTTGCCTCTGGGTTTGGCTTGCCGTGAAGCGAATACTGGCTGAAGCGCAAAACCGGATAAACAGCGAACGGTGCGACGGTTAGTCGCCCGAATGGAGACAATCAATTGTCTCCATTCGGGCGACAGAGCATCAACTTACCGAGTATTTATCGCCCAGGCACTGACGGGCAGACTGAAATCGCCGATCCAGCTCTGGACTCCCATTTCGAACCCGTAGGTACTTCGCCATGAAACTCTTTATCGCCAACCAAACCTGCTCTCAAGCCGTGCAGATCATCGCCAACGAACTGGGCCTAACCCCGGAACTGGTGCACTTCGACGTCTTTGGTCAGACCACCTCCAACGGTGAGGATTTCGCAGCCGTTAACCCGCTGCTGTATGTACCTGCACTGATTCTCGACACAGCCTCCAACGATGTGCTGTCGGAAACCATCGTCGTCACCTCCTACCTGGCCGACCAACATCCCGAGTCTGGTCTCACACCCACCCACGGCACGCTGGAGCGGGCAAAACTCGATCAGTTGCTGACCTTCATCGCCACCGAAATCGCCCAGAAGCACATCCCGCTGATGCGCAAACTGCTGACCGAAGCAGGCGCCGAATGGACCCGCAACAAAATCGTCAACGCCTATGCGCAACTCGATGCACGCTTGGCCGACGGCCGTACCTGGCTGACCGGCGAACAATTCACCGTGGCCGATGCCTACGTCTTCGCCACCTGGTGGAACGCCCGCTCCGGCGCGCAGATCGAACATTTGCCGCACCTGATGGCGTGGAAAGCACGAATCGATGCCCGCCCTTCCGTTCAGAAAGCCTTGCAGGAAGAAGCCGCCGTGTACGCCGAACACATGGAGCAACTGGCGCAAGCGTGAGTTGAACGTTCCAGCTCTTGATAAAAAGAAACCGGGCATGTCCCGGTTTCTCGTTGATTGTCGTGCGACATTTCAATCCTTGAAATCCGTGGACAGCGCCAGTGCATTCCACTCGGCCAGTTCCTGCGCCACCAACCGGTTCTTCGCCTCGATTCGCGCAATGGTGTCGCTGCCCAGCGCCAGCCGCTGCGGCGGGTTCGGCGCATTGACCAGCGCCAGCATGGCCTCGGCAAACTTCACCGGATCCCCCGGCTGCGCATGGTTGGCGGCTTCGGCGAAGGTGCGCATCTTGCCGACGGTTTCGTCGTAGTCCGGCAGTACCAGCGCAGTCTTGACCAGCGATTGTTCGTCGAGGAAGTCAGTGCGAAAGAAGCCCGGTTCGACCACCGTGACATTGATGCCCAGCGGCGCCAGTTCCTGATGCAGCGCTTCGCTGATGCCCTCCACCGCAAACTTGGTGGAACCGTAGACACCCCAGCCCATATAGGCCTGATAACCGCCAATCGATGAGATGTTGATGACCCGCCCGCTGCGCTGGGCGCGCATGTGCGGCAGCACGGCGCGAGTGACGTTGAGCAGGCCGAAGACATTGGTAGCGAACAGGCGCTCGGTTTCACTGGCGCTGGTTTCTTCCACCGCGCCCAGAACGCCGAAGCCGGCATTGTTGATCAGCACATCGATACGGCCGAAACGCTTGATGCCTTCCGCCACTGCTTGGTGGGCTTCGTCTTCGCGGGTGACGTCCAGACGCACCGCCAGCAGGTTCGGGTGCTCGCCGAGGCGATCAGTGATGTCTTGCGGATTGCGAGCGGTGGCAATCACGGCGTCGCCGGCACGCAAGGCGTGTTCTGCGATGAGAGTGCCAAAACCACGGGAAGCTCCGGTAATCAGCCAGGTACGCATAGCCACTCCTCCTGTCGGTGACCCTGGCGATAGTGCCGGGCCTTCTCGATAAGTTGATGCGACTTTAAAGCCGTGCTACTGATGTGATAATCCCAACAAATTTACATGGCTTTATGAAAGGCGCTCATCAATGAAAAACCCGTCCACGGCGGATCTGTCGATTTTTCTGAGCATCGCTCAGCATCTGAACTTCAGTCGTGCTGCGGTGGATCTGGGCTTGACACCTTCGGCGCTTAGTCACTCGTTGCGGGCTCTGGAAAACCGCCTCGGCGTGCGTCTGTTCAATCGCACTACCCGCAGCGTGGCCCTGACCGAGGCCGGCGAACGGCTTTACGCTCGATTGAAGCCGGCGTTTCGCGACATCGAAGATGCGCTTGAAGACCTCAACCATTTTCGCGACAAACCCTCAGGCAACCTGCGCATTACCTCCGGGCGCCAGGCGTGCGAACTGGTGCTGCTGCCGATTGCCAGCGAGTTCCTGCAGGCTTATCCGGACATTCGTCTGGAAGTGGTCGAAAGCGATGCGCTGCTGGACATCGTCGCTGCCGGATTCGATGCCGGCGTGCGTTTCGGCAACCGGCTGGAGGCGGACATGGTGTCGCTGCCCATCGGGCCGAACCTGCGTTCAGTGGTGGTCGGCTCGCCGGCGTTTTTCCAACGGCATCCCGCGCCGCAGAAACCTGAAGACCTGCATGCCCTTCCCTGCATCCGCCATCGGTTCCCGAGCGGCTCGATGTACCGCTGGGAGTTCGAACGCGGTGGCATTGAACAGGAAATCGAAGTCAACGGCCCACTGACCCTGGGTGATGTCAGCCTGATGGTCGGCCCGGCGCTGCAAGGTCTGGGGTTGGCTTATGTCTTCGAAGACATGGTCAGCGAGCACCTCGCGGCCGGGTCTCTGGTGCAGGTGTTGGCGGACTGGTGCCCGTACTATCCAGGCCTGCATCTGTATTACCCGAGCCGGCGCCATGTACCGGCGCCGCTCAAGGCGTTCATCGACTTTGCCCGCAACGTTCGCGACGGCAAAACGGGCTAGCTACAGATACTTCAACCAGGCGATGTCGCGTCGCCGGGCCTTCAGTGCGGAGAACCAGCGCACCGCCGGGAACAGCACAACCGCCAGCACCATCGCTGCCATCCACACTGCCGCTACCGACGAGAAACCGAAATAACTGCCCTGATTGAGCCCGACCAACGCCACACCGATCAGATAAAGCACCTTCAGTGCATACAGGTGCAGCAGGTAGAAAAACATCGGCGCCGAACCGAATACCGTCAGCCAGCGAATCCACCGTCGATCCTGTGCACGCTCGAACACCAGCAACAGCAGCAGCCCGACACTCACCGTCAGCGTGATGAACAACAACGACGGCGGGTATTTGGTGATGTTGAAAAAGCTCATCAGGGTTTGCAGGCTGCTGTCACCGACCGCCCATGGTTTTTCGCCATAACTGTTAACCAGCCGCAGCGCCACGAAACCCAGCAGCCCGGCGATACCACCGATCAGCAAACGCCGCTGGCGCACACCCACATCGGCCATTCGGGCAAACCACGGCCCCAGCGCGTAACCCAGACCGATCACACCGATCCACGGCAGCAGCGGGTACGAGGTGCGCAGGCGCAAGGTATCGCCCGCCTCGATCCAGCCGCGGTCATGCAGGATCGCCCAGGGTACGTGCAGTGCCGACTCGGTTCCGACGTGCAATCCGTCGAGCAGGTTGTGCCCGGCGATGATCGTCAGGCTCAACGTCAACAACAGCCAGCGTGGCAACCAGACCAGCAGCGACAGCGCGATCATGCTCAGGCCGATCGCCCAGATCACCTGCAGGTAGATCACGGTTGGCGGCAACTGGAACGTCCAGGCGAAATTCACCAGGGTGAATTCGAGCACCACCAGGAACAGACCACGCTTGAACAGAAAGGCACTGACGTCAGCCTTGCCGTCGTACTTCTCCCCGAAGAGCCACGCCGACAATCCGGTCAGCAGCACGAACGCCGGCGCGCACAGATGCGCCAGAGTGCGGCTGAAAAACAGCGCCGGCTCGGTGCTGGCGATGTCCATCGGATCAGAGACCTGACGATGCAGCAGAAAGGTTTCGCGCACGTGATCCAGCAGCATGAACAGAATGACCAGGCCACGCAGCGCATCAATGGACAGCAGCCGGCCAGTCGCCGGCGGGAAGTTTCGGGGAGCAGCAAGGGACATGAAAGGTTCGCAATCGAGTGAAGAGTTCGACCGGGCCGCACACGTACGGCCCGAATATTTGCGTTATCTTATAACATGAAAGGACGCCTCAATTGCTAACGGTTCTCAAGGCGTACGCAGCTGCTCAAGCAGCACCTGCAACGGATGACGCACGGCTCGGTCGGCCTGCCGCTTGACCTGGCTGCGGCACGAATAACCGGTCGCCAGCGCTTCACCCCGATCTGCCGGCGCCTCGATCTGCTTCGCCCAGGACTGCTCGTAAATCGCCCCCGAGGTCTCGCGATTGCGCGCTTCGTGCCCATACGTGCCGGACATCCCGCAGCATCCGGTGGCCTGGGTCGTCAGTTTCAAGCCGACACGTTCGAACACCTGCTCCCATTGCCGGGTCGCGGCGGGTGCGTTGGTTTTCTCGGTGCAGTGCGCGAGCAGGCGGAAGCTTTCTCCTTCTCGCGAATCTGTCCGTTGCGGCATGACCTTGAGCAACCACTCCTGCACCAGTGCGACTTCGGGGCAATCCTCCATCCCCGGCACTTTGAGGTATTCCTGGCGATACACCAGGGTCATCGCCGGATCGAGCCCCACCAGCGGCACTCCGACCTCGGCCAGTGCGCGCAGTTGCCCGGCATTGCGCAGCGCCGCGCGATTGAACGCAGAGAGGAAGCCCTGCACATGCAGCGGCTTGCCGTTGGCGCTGAACGGTGCCAGATAAACCTGATACCCCAGTCGCGAAATCAGTTCGATCAGATCCGCCAGCAACGGCGCCTCGAAATACCGGGTGAACGCGTCCTGCACCAGTACCACACTGCGTTCACGTTGTGCCTGAGTCAGCGCCGAAAGCACCTCGACCGACCCCGGTTGGACCTGCCAGCGACGCATGGCCGCGTGGAAATCGAAACGGCTGAGCAACGGCACATCGACCATTCCACCAAGCCGCTCGATCAAACGACGGCTGAACGAGGCGCCCATCAAACCGTTGTAGAGAAACGGAATCCGCGCCATGTACGGAATCGTGTATTCCAGCGAGGCAATCAGATAATCCCGCGCGGGGCGTAGATAACGCGTGTGATACAGCTCAAGAAACCGCGAGCGGAAATCCGGCACGTTGACCTTCACCGGGCACTGCCCCGCGCAGGACTTGCACGCCAGGCAGCCGGCCATGGCGTCGTACACCTCATGGGAGAAGTCCTGTTCCTGCGCGCGGCTGTTGCGCCAGCGCTGCAGCAACGTGCTGAAAAACGGCGGACGACGACTGGCATCGGACAACACATCAACCCCCGCCTCGCCCTGCAAACGCAGCCACTCACGGATCAACGAGGCGCGGCCCTTGGGCGATTGCGCACGCTGGCGGGTGGCTTTCCACGACGGGCACATCGCATCGTCGGGATCGAAGTTGTAGCAGGCGCCGTTGCCGTTGCAGTGCATGGCCGCGCCGTAGTCCTGCCAGACTTTTTCGTCGATCTGCCGGTCCAGCTCGCCCCGCAGAGTCACTTCGTCAATCTTCAGCAGTGCGGCGCCGGGAATATTCGACGTGGCGATCTTGCCGGGATTGAACTGGTTAAACGGATCGAACGCCGCCTTCAAGGCTTGCAGCGCCGGATACAAATCACCGAAAAAGGCCGGCGCGTATTCCGAACGCAGTCCCTTGCCATGCTCGCCCCACAGCAGGCCACCGTAACGCTGGGTCAGCGCGGCCACACCGTCAGACACCGGTCGCACCAGTGCGGCTTGTTGCGGGTCTTTCATGTCGAGAATCGGCCGCACGTGCAAAACACCGGCATCGACGTGGCCGAACATGCCGTATTGCAGCTTATGGCTGTCGAGCAGTTCGCGCAGTTCGGCGATGTACTCGGCGAGATGTTGCGGTGGCACGGCGGTGTCTTCGACAAATGGCTGCGGCCGCGCTTCACCGGCGACGTTGCCGAGCAAGCCCACTGCGCGCTTGCGCATGCCATAGACGCGATTCACTGCCGCATGCCCGACGGCCAGCGTATGGCCCAGTCGCTCGACTGTGGCGTCGCTGCCCAAGTGCTGGACGAAAGCCTCGACCCGGCCTTGCAGCTCCTCGGGATCGTCGCCACAGAACTCCACCAGGTTGATCCCCAGCGTCGGTCGTTCGGCGCTTTCCGGGAAATACTCGGCGACGCCGTGCCAGACAATGTCCTGCATGGCCAACAACAGCACTTTGGAGTCGACGGTTTCGATCGACAACGGTTTGAGCGCCATCAACGCCCGGGCATCGCGCAAGGCATCCATGAAGCCGGCATAGCGGATGTTCACCAGCATCGTGTGCTTGGGGATCGGCAACACGTTGAGCTTGGCTTCGACCACAAACCCCAGCGAACCCTCGGCGCCACACAGCACGCTGTTGAGGTTGAAACGGTTGTCGGCTTCGCGCAGGTGCGCCAGGTCGTAGCCGGTCAGGCAGCGGTTGAGATCGGGGAAGGTTTCCCGGATCAACTCGCCCTGCTCATCGATGATCTGCTGTGCACAGCGATACACCTCGCCGGCCCGGCCCTCACGGGCGCATTCCACGGCCAGCTCACTTTCTTCCAGCGGGCGGCCGTGCAAGCGCTCGCCACCACGCAGGACCATGTGCAGTTCCAGCACGTGGTCGCGGGTCTTGCCGTAGGTGCAACTGCCCTGGCCACTGGCGTCGGTATTGATCATGCCGCCGACGGTGGCGCGGTTCGAGGTCGACAGTTCCGGGGCGAAAAACAGCCCGGCGGATTTCAGGGCGGCGTTCAGTTGATCCTTCACCACACCGGCCTGCACCCGCACCCAACGCTGTTCAACGTTAATTTCGAGGATGCGATTCATGTGCCGCGACAGGTCGACGACGATGCCGTCGGTCAACGACTGACCGTTGGTGCCGGTACCGCCGCCGCGAGGGGTGATCACCACTTTCTGGTAAGCCGGGTCGGCGATCAGGCGAGCCAGCAGCGCTACGTCGTCGGCATCGCGCGGGAATACCGCCGCTTGCGGCAAGCGCTGATAGATCGAGTTGTCGGTGGCCAGCACCACGCGGCTGGCGTAGTCGGCACTGATTTCGCCGCGAAAACCGCTGGTTTCAAGGGCTTTGAGAAACTGCTGGTAATCGGTGTTCAACGCGGTGGAAGGCGACAGCTGGGCAATCATCGGGAAGGCAATCTCGGTCAAAAACGGGCCGTGTGGCGGTGAACAGTTGTGTGCAACGAATGATTGCGTCACGCTCCCGCCATCTCATAGGCCTTATGTTCATTGCAGAGCGATGCCGGGACAACCGTAAAATCGACCCGCAATCCATGACTAAAACGAATGAATCCGCGAACCCTCACCCCCTCGATGTCGTTGCTGCTGGCGTTTGAAGCCGCCGCACGCCATGAAAGCTACACCCGCGCCGCCCACGAACTGTCGCTGACCCAAAGCGCGGTCAGCCGCCAGGTGCAGATTCTGGAAAAGATGCTCGGCATGCGCCTGTTCAGCCGGGAAGGCCGCCGGGTGATCCTCACCGACGTCGGGCGCATGTATCAGCGCGAACTGTCCGAAGCCCTCGGGCAGATCCGCAGCGCGACCCTGCAGGCCATGGCGTTTGGCTCGGGCATTCACAGTTTGCGCCTGGCGACCTTGCCGACCTTCGGCTCAAAATGGCTGCTGCCGCGCCTGAAGGATTTCTACACCGCGCACCCGGGCATGACCGTGCACCTGCATTCGCGCATCGAAGCCATCGACTTCGACACCAGCGAAATCGACGCGGCGATTTGCGTCGGCGGTGGTGACTGGCCGGGGCTGACCGCTCACCGCCTGCACACCGAAGAACTGGTGGTGATCGCCAGTGCGCAGCTGTCGGACACCGAACGTCGTGCAGCAGACGAAGATATCGCCCGGCAGCTGCTGCTCAAAGTCAGCAGTAACGCTCAGGCGTGGTCCGAGTGGTTCAGCCATCACGCCCTGCCCCATCGCAGCATGCGTATCGGGCCGAGTTTTGAAATGACCTCGCACTTGATCCAGGCCGTACGCGCCAATATCGGCATCGGGCTGGTGCCGAGGATTCTGGTGGAGGATGAATTGCACAATGGTGAATTGCTGCAATTGGGGGAGCCGATCAGCAGCCGGCGCAGTTATTACTTGGTGTATCCGGCGCGCAATGAGTCGTTGGCGTCGCTGAAGGCGTTTCGGGATTGGTTGGTGCAGACGCTCTGAGTTGATGCATGAGCCTCGACTGAGGCGTTGGCAACCGGGGCGAATAATCGCCCCTTGCATCGGCTAACGCTTCAGCGGTGGTGGTGCCTTTGGACCCTTGATCAATGGTTGATCCAACAACTTCCCGTCGGGTCCGACAAATAGTCGCTCCAAATGTTTCGGCATTGGTTGCGGTGCTCTGGCAGTCATGATGAATCCTCTGATGCGGGGCTGAACTCAACCCATTTAACCTTCGCGGAATCTATCAGCAAAAATTCGGCACCAATAGGATCCAATTTGCCATCTTCGTTGAGCCAGCGTGGAAACTTCATCAAAAACTGCCCGGTGTTTGACTCCGGTGGCCACTCGACTGGCCAGCCTAGCACGCGCCTTTCATCATCCAGATGAAGGGTGATGAATCGATCATATTGAGCGAAAGCGCAGAACCATTCACTGGGATAGGAAGATTGTTTCGTTACGTTTCTACTGCGCAACCACCTATGCAATTTGCCGTTGGTGGCCAGACAACAAGCGACCAACCCCAGCAGCAACGAAGCAGAAAAAGCCCAGCACGCTTGCGCTTTCGCATCCCATTTTCCTACAGAAAACCCCCACTCCCCCACCCACAGACAAACCGCCCCAATCCCCAATACCATCCCATGAATCACAAACGTAAAAATCAACGCCTGCACAATCTGCCCGAACGTATCCGGCCGCTTGAACGCGGTCAGGGTGTAGAAAATCCAGGTCGAGACAAACCCCGGGATCAGGTACTGCAACAGCGGAATCACGTCTTTCACCAGATCATCCATGATCGGCAGCTCCTTGAATCAAAAAACCAACTCTCCCGAAACAACAATGCCGGCCCGTAACGGGCCGGCATTCAAAGCCTAGTGCACGCGGGTAAAACGCCCGCGATCAACTGTCACCGCGCATTACGCATCCTGCAGAATCAGATCCGCGCCCTTCTCCGCCACCATCAGCACCGCCGCATGGGTGTTGCCCGATGTCACGTTGGGGAAGATCGACGCATCGACAATCCGCAACCCGTCGAGGCCATGCACCTTGAGGCGCTTGTCGACCACCGAACTTTGCTCGTCCGCACCCATCGCGCAGGAGCCGCACAGGTGATAGATCGAGCCGCAGTTGTCACGGAAGTACTGCAGCATTTGCTCGTCGGTTTCCACCGCCGGCCCCGGCAAGACTTCATCGACCGTGATGCCCTTCAACGAAGGCGCGCCCATGATCTTGCGCATCAGGCGACTGCCCTGGATTACCTCGTCGATGTCTTTCTGCGTGCTCAGGTAGTTCGGGTCGATCAGCGCTGCATCGCGCGGATTTTTCGAAGCAATCTCGATGTACCCGCGACTGGTCGGGCGGCACGGGTTGAAGCACAGCAGGAAGCCTGAATACGGTTCGGGCTTGAGGCTGGCCTTGTTGTTTTTCGGTATCTGATACGACAGCGGGTTGAAATACAGCTGCAGGTTCGGATGGCCTTGCTCCGAGTTGCCACGGAAGAAACCACCGGCCTGGTTGACGCTCATTGCCAGTGCACCCTTGCGGGTCAGCAGGTATTTGACGCCGAGTTTGAACTGGCCGAACAGCGAGCTGAGCTCATCGTTCAGGGTCGGAATATTGGCCTTGTAGTAGTAGCTGACGCACAGGTGATCCTGCAGGTTCTGCCCCACCGCCGGCAGGTGTTTCACCACGGGAATCTGATGCTTGGCCAGCAAGGCGCGATCCGCGACGCCGGACAATTGCAGGATCTTCGGCGTATCGACCGCGCCCGCACACAAGATCACTTCCTTGCGCGCCGTGAAGGTCCGCACCACGCCATGCTGGGTGATGGAAATGCCGGTGGCGCGCTGCTGGCTTTCATCGAACAGGATCCGATCAACCAACGCGTAATGCTCGACGGTCAGGTTCGGCCGGCTCAGCGCCGGGTGCAAATGGGCGAAGCTGCTGGAGCTGCGCTGACCGTTGCGGGTGTTGACGTCGTAGATACCCGCGCCTTCGAATTTCGGCCCGTTGAAATCGTCGCTGCGCGGGTAACCGAGTTCATCGCAACCCTTGAGGAACACGTCGCAGATCGGGTGAGTCTGGCCGGCCATCGGGGTGATGCTGATCGGGCCGCTGCTGCCGTGGTATTCGCTGTCGCCCAGCGGATGGTTTTCCAGTTTGCGGAAATACGGCAGCACATCCTTGAAGCCCCAGCCGTCGTTGCCGTTGGCTGCCCAGTCGTTGAAGTCATGAGCCTGGCCGCGCACGTAGATCATCGCGTTGATCGAGCCCGAACCGCCCTGGACCTTGCCGCGCGGGGCGTAGATTTCGCGATTGCCCAACTGCTTCTGCGGCTGGCTGTAGTACATCCAGTTGAAGGTCGGGTTGTAATACATTTTGGCGAAGCCGACCGGGATCTTGAACCACAGGGAACTGTCCTTGCCGCCCGCCTCCAGCAGCAGCACCGTGTGTTGGCCCGAGGCCGAAAGCCGGTTGGCCAGCACGCAGCCAGCGGCGCCTGCGCCAGCGATGATGTAGTCGTATGTCATGCACGGTTACCGCGTAAGTCTTTTTATCGAACCCGCCCGTTGCCGGGCGGGGAAATCCCGTCAGCCCTTGGCCGGCGATGTGTCTTTGACGTCGGCCGGGGTCGGGGCCATTTGCAGGTGCAGGCGCTCGCCGGTGTAGGGCGAATGCTTGCGCACCACGTCCATGTTCAGCTCCACGCCCAGGCCCGGCTCGGTGGACGGGATGATGTAGCCGTCCTCCCACTGCAACGGTTTTTTCAGGACCTCGGCGTGGAAGCCGCCCCAGGTCTCGATGCTTTCCTGGATCAGGAAGTTCGGCGTGCAGGCCGCGAGCTGGAAACTTGCCGCCGCACCAATCGGCCCGTTGTACAGATGCGGGGCGATTTGCGCGTAATAGGCTTCGGCCATGCTGGCAATTTTCTTGCCTTCGAGCAGGCCGCCGCAGCGCGCCACGTTCATCTGCAGAATCGACGCACCGCCGGCCTGCAATAGCTTGAAGAATTCGTACTTGGTGGTCAGTCGCTCACCGGTGGCAATCGGAATGCTGGTCTTGGCCGCGACTTGCGCCATGGCCTCTTCCTGGCCCGGTGGCACCGGTTCTTCGAACCACAGCGGGTCGTATTTCTCCAGGCGCTTGGCCAGGCGAATTGCCGACGACGGCACCATTTGCCCGTGGGTGCCGAACAGCAAATCGCACTTGTTGCCCACCGCTTCGCGGATCTTGCGGCAGAAGGTTTCGCAGCGTTCCAGCACTTCCAGCGAGATCTGATGCCCCGAGTACGCGGTGTACGGCCCGGACGGGTCGAACTTCACGGCGGTGAAGCCCTTGTTCATGTTTTCAACGGCGCATTCAGCCGCCAGGTCCGGGTCGTCGTAGTCGTACTCGCCACGGCTGTTGACCGGGTACAGGTAGGTGTAGGAGCGCAGGCGTTCGTGGACCTTGCCACCGAGCAATTCGTAGACCGGTTTGTTCGCGGCCTTGCCGATGATGTCCCAGCAGGCCATTTCCAGACCGCTGACAACGCCCATCATGGTCAGGTCGGGACGCTGGGTGAAACCGCTCGAATAGGCCTGACGGAAGAAGCGTTCGATGTGGTGCGGGTCCTGATTCAGCAGGTAGCGTTCGAACACGTCCTCGATGATCGGCAGCATGGCTTTGGGGCCGAAGGTCGCGGCGTAGATCTCGCCGACACCTTCAATGCCGCAGTCGGTCTTGAGCTTGACGAACAGCCAGTACATGCCGCCGATGTGCGGTGGCGGTACGGCGACGATATGGGTTTCAAGGGCGACGATTTTCATCTCAAGCACCTGTTTTATTCAAAGATTTGCGGTTGATCCGGGCACGCAGGGTCACGGCAGCCAGAGTGCCGATCAGACCGATCGTGGCGATGTAGCCGAAATAGAGCTTGTAGCCGAGGGCGCCGGGAAAGTGTTCAGTGAGGTAGCCGTTGATCAACGGGATGAACGCATCCGGCATGTAACCGACCACCGAGACGATGCCGATGGCCAGCCCGGTGATGCGCAGCGGAATGTTGCAGCTGTCGAGGATCGCCCAGTACAGACCGCGAATCGCGTAGGTCATCAGGCCGATGAAAATCACTGTCGCGATCAGCAGCCCCATGCTGTTAAGCGCCGGGAACACGATCAGCCCGACAATCGCCAGACTCGCCAGCAACAGCGCAACGATCAGCACCGAGATGTTCGAAAACTTGTCCCCCAGCCAGCCGCCACCGATGCCGCCGATGGGGCGCATCCACAGCTTGATGGTGGTGATGGTGCCGGCCATGACGGCGGTCAGGCCGCTGCCTTGCAGGTAGTCAGAGAAGCTGTAGGTGGCCCAGAAGATGTGATAACCGCAGAACACGATCGCGGTGACCAGCCACAGTTCAGGGATCTTCACCAAAGTTGCCAGATCAGTGAACAGGTTGAACTTGCCCTTCTCTACCGGTGGCGTGTCCTCCATCGACTTCGGGTCCTTGATCAGCACCAGCACACAGCCGATGGCGATACAGGTGAAGGCGTAGAGGTAAACCACGTGCTTGAAGCCTTCGGCGGTGGACTCGCCACGGGTTTCGGTGGCGTAGGCGAACAGCCCCAGCGCAACAGTTGCCAGCAGTGCTTCGACCAGCCCGCGCCCGCCATCGAGGATGCCGAAGAACCGGCCCTGTTCGGTGTGATGGGCAATCATCTTCACGCGCTTGAGCACCGAGGCCCAGAACGTCAGGCCGGTGGTCAGCCCCCAGCAACCGAAGATGATCATCAGCCCGGTCATCGACGGCGCGGTCGAGTACCACAGGCCCAGCACGCCGGTTGCCACCAGTGAGAAGAAAATCAGGAAACGCGGCGCGATACGGTCGGCCAGCCAACCGCTCGGCAAGTAGCTGAGGAGGAAAATCGTCCCGAGCATCGAGTACAGATAACCCAGCTCGCTGTGGTTGATCTGGAACACCTCGAGCATGGTCGTTTGATAGACCTGACGCAGGTACAGAATCGGATAGATTGCACCGGCGGCGAGCACCAGCAACATCAGTTGGAAATAGCGACTTCCCTTGTCGCTCTGGCTTTTCGAAGCCGAGTTGGAACCCTGAACAGCGGCAGCAGAGGATGCATGCTTGGACATTGAAGTGACCTCGGGCGACCCGTGCTCCGGGCGCCCCTGATAATTGTTTTTATAGGTGTAGCGTGAGGCGTGATGCGGTGGATCAGTACTTCATGACCACGAGTCGGGTCTGGGTGAATTCGAGCATGCCGTGCTTGCCGTCATCGCCGCCCAGGCCCGAGCGCTTCCAGCCGGCGTGATAGCCCTGGTACGGATCGGCCGGGGTGCGATTGACGTACAACTCGCCGGCTTCGATGGCGTTGGCGACTTTCTGCGCGGTGCGGTAGTTCTCGGTGTACAGCACCGACGACAGGCCGAACTGATGGTCGTTGGCCATGGCCAAAGCTTCGTCGATGTCGCGGTACTTGAGCACCGGCAGCACCGGGCCGAAGATTTCTTCCTGGACGATTTCCATGTCCTGACGGCAGCCGCTGAGCAGGGTTGGCGGGTAGAAATGCCCCGGACCTTCAGGCAGCACGCCACCGCTTTCGAGGACGGCACCGTCGGCGATCGCGCGCTCGACCATCGCGTGAATGTTCTTCTGCGAACTGGCGTTGACCAACGGGCCCATCAGGCTTGCGTCCGTGGAGCGGTCGCCGAATTTCACAGCGGCAATCTTGGTTTTGAGCAGCGCGAGGAAACGGTCATGAACACTTTCCTGCACATAGACCCGCTCCACCGCCGTGCACAACTGGCCGCAATGGGTGGTCTTGGAGGCGATGATTGCAGTCGCGGCAGCTTCAAGATCGGCGTCGGCCTCGATGATTGCCGGGGTCTTGCCGCCCAGCTCCAGCGACGGTTTGGCGATGTTGGCCTTGCAGTAGTCGAGGACAATGCGCCCGGCGTTGACGCTGCCAGTCAGCGTGATCAGGCCCACGGCTTTATGCATGCAAACGGCTGCAGCGGTGGCGTGATCCATGGTCAGGATGTTGATCACACCGGCCGGCATGCCCGATTGCTCCACGGCTTTGGCGATTTCGAACGCAGAGGTCGGGGTGTTATTGCTCGGGCGCACCACCACGGTGTTGCCGGCAATCAGCGCCGGAGCGATTTTGCGTAACAGGGTGTAGACCGGGTAGTTGAACGGAATCAGGCACGCGACCACGCCAATCGGCTCGCGGTGCAGGAACAGGTTTTCGTCGGGGCTGTCGCTGGGAATGATCTCGCCTTCGATACGGCGCGCCCATTCGGCGTGGTAACGGGTGATCTGCGCGGCATAACGGGCTTCGTTGCTGGCGTCGCTATGGCTCTTACCGGATTCGGCGGCCAGTGCGGCGCCGATGGCTTCGGCGCGATCCTCAAGTGCCGCCGCGAACGCTCGCAGGTACTCGGCGCGCTCGATGCTGGTGAGTTTGCCCCAGACTTTTTGCGCTGCTGCGGCGGCATCGACTGCTGCCGTGGCTTCTTCGGCAGTGGCGGCCGACACCTGGCCGATCAACGCTTCGGTGGCCGGGTTGTAGACCGCGATCAGCGCCGCGCTGGCCGGCTCGATGAAGTGGCCGTTAACAAAATTTCGCTCGACTCGCATGTGCATCGCCCATCGTTTGTTTTTATCGATGCCGCCAGTCTTGTCATCGACAGCGGGTTCAACAAACGATTTATCCGGCGATCAAACATTCGAAAAAGGCACGTTACTCAGAACATCGCCTTCGAAGGCTCAAGTTGGCGCTGCGCCAGCCAGATCTCTTCCTGCAACCACTGACTGAATGCCTGCAATTGCGGCATCTGCGTCTGCTCCGGACGGGTCACCAGCCAGTAGGACTGGTGCCCTTCGACATGGACGTTGTGCACCTGGGTCAACTGCCCGCTGGCCAGCTCCGAGGCGACCATGTGCCAGTCGGCAATGGTAATCCCCAGACCATCGACCGCCGCCTGAATCGCCAGATCCAGCAGATCGAATTCATAACCGCCCTGAGTATCGACGCCGCTGATCCGCGCCGCGTCAAGCCAGTGTTTCCAGGTCAGGTAGCGCTGGTCCTCGCGGGCCAGCACATGCAGCAGCGTCAGGCGATTGAGATCGATACTCTGATCTCCGCCCTCCCGCGCATAAAGGGTCGGCGCGCACACCGCGATGTGCCGTTCCTGAATCAGCAGCGAACTGTCGAGCCCGTCCCACTCGCCGTCGCCAAAACGGATCGCGCAATCGAGGGTGCTGGTTTCCGCGAGGCTGTCCTGCAAACGGGTGGTGATGCTCAGTTCCAGTTCCGGATGCTGCTCGCGCAGGCGCCCCAGACGTGGCATCAGCCAACGGCTGGTGAAGGTGGGCGGCGCATTGATGTGCAAGCGGTTGGCGTGGGTTTTCTGCTGGATACTGCGCACCGTCAGCTCGATCTTGTCGAACGACTGATGCAGCGCCCGCAGCAGAATCTTGCCGGCGCCGGTCAGTTCGAGATGATGATGGCGACGCTCCAGCAGGCTCTCGCCGAGCTGTTCTTCCAGTTGCCGCACCTGACGACTGACCGCGCTCTGGGTGACATTGAGCAACTCGGCGGCGCGGGTGAAGCTGCCGGTGCTGCCGGCCACTTCGAATGCTTTGAGTGCATTCAGGCCGGGCATTTTGCGTTTCATACAATGCACTCGAAAACCACTGACAAGGCGCAAAGCATCCCACGACATTGGCAAATTGTCCTACAGGATTTTCTGAGTAACATGCATTCGATGCAGGTTTCCCCACCGTTTTTATCGTTTGTTCAACACCCCGTAGATGGCAAAACTGCGCGGCATCTCTAATAAAAACAATCGAGAGCCGCTCCATGCCCTTCCCAGCCTCTATGCGCCTGCGCACAACCTCCATCGCTCTGTTCTGCAGCTTTGCCGCCCCGGCCATGGCGGTACAAGTCACCGACAATCTCGACCTTGGCGGCGCCATTCGTGCCCGTTGGGACGTGGACCCGGATCGCGATATTCAGAAGTTCGGCCTCGACACGGTGTTCCTCAGCGCCAAGTACAACTCCGATTCGTGGATCGGTGAGGCGCAGTACCGCTTCTACGGTCGCTCCTACCCGTACCAGTACACCAAGAATTACGGCGACATCCGCTTCGCCAAGTTCGCGTGGGTCGGCTACAAGTTCAATCCCGACCAGCAAGTGCAAGTGGGCCTGAACACCGTACCGTTCGGCTTGCAGCCGTACTTCGGCAGCACCTTCTACGAAACCCTGGGCAACGTCATCGGCCTGGAAGACGTGCAACAGGTCGGCGCGAAGTACATCCAGCAAAGCGGCGACTGGAACCTTCAGGCCGGTTACTACCTGCGTCCGGCCTGGCAAGGCAAAGGCACCAGCAAAGGCGTGACCTACTCCAGCGTCGTATCCGGGGCCGATAGTTACGTGGCCGATGGCAGTGACAACCAGGAACGCAACACCGTGGTGCTGCGCGTGGCCAGGTCGCTGGATCTGGGGGCATGGAAGTCAGAAGTCGGGATCTCCGGCCTGACCTCGACCCTCGAAAACAAGGACACCGACAATGACGGTCGGCGCAACGCTGTGGCCGTGCACTACATGGGCAAGAACGGCCCGTGGGGTGTGCAGTTGCAGGCGGCGCGACAGCAGATGTCGCCGCGCAACGCCGGCCCCGATGAACTGGTGACGCTCGGTGGTTACGACGGCACTTACAACGTGGCCAGTCGCGGCAATTTGTACGTGGCCGATCTGAGTTACGACGTCGGCGGTAAATACCTGTTCGATAAGGTCAGCGGGATCAAGCTGTACGCCAACTACAGCGCGTTCGACAAGTCTGCCAGCGGGTTCAAAACCTCCGAGCGGATGATTCTTGGCACCTCGTTCTCCGTCAGCAAGTTGTGGGTGGCCACGGAATGGCTGTTCGGCAAGAACGATCCGTATATCGGTGGCAGCAGCTACACCCAGAGCCTTGGCGCGGGTGGGCTGGATCAGTGGGAGAACCAGTTGTATGTGAACGTCGGGTATTACTTCTGACGTTCGAACTTTCAGCGCCTGAAAGTCAGTCATCGCTGGCAAGGCAGCTCACACAGGATTGATGGCGGCCGCAATATTTGTGGTCACCTTGATACTGGTGGGAGCTGGCTTGCCAGCGATGGCGTTTGCTCAAACAACACTTGCATCCACCCGTCACCGATAGTCAGATAGGCCCCTCTCAAAACAACAATAAACCGCCCGATCCGGAGTCCCGCCTCCATGCGTCAACTGCCCTCGCTCAACACCTTGCGCGTGTTCGAAGAAGTCGCCCGTCATCGCAGTTTCAGCCAGGCTGCCATCGGGCTGAACGTCACACAAGGTGCGGTCAGTCGCCAGATCAAACAGCTTGAAGACTACCTCGGCGTGGCGCTGTTCGTGCGCACGCCTCAAGGGCTGTCGCTGACCGAAGCCGGCAGTAACCTCTCCCCACATCTGGCCGAGGCCTTCGACCACATCGAACGTGCCTTGCAAGCTGTGCGCGTGCCGAATCTGCGCCAGCGCTTGAAAGTGCTCGCACCGCCGACCTGGGCGACGCGCTGGCTGTCGCCACACCTGCGTGCATTCTGTCAGCGCTACCCGGACATCAACCTCAGCGTGACCAACCAGATCGGCCACGACAGCCTCACGGAAGTCGATTGCCACATCCGCTTCGGCCTCGCGGCGGCGCCTCATTGCGCCAGCCAGTTGCTGGTGATGGAACGGCACATCGCAGTGGCCAGCCCGGAGCTGTTCAACGGTGACCAGCCACCGGATCTGCGGGAGTTTCCGCTGTTACACATCCTGCACGATGGCAAGCGTCTGAAGGTCTGGGAGAACTGGCTGGCGGCCATGGGCCGGGATGACATCGATGCCGGGCAAGGGCTGGAATTCAGCACCCTGGACCAGGTGATCCATACCGCGCTGGCCGGCGGCGGCCTGGCGGTGATCGACCGGCAGATGATCGAAAAGGAACTGGCCAACGGCAGCCTGCTGCCGATCACCCCGATTGAGGTGATCGGCCCTTATGGGTATTGGCTGGATGTGGCGAATGACAAGCAGGGGTTGTCGAAAGTGAAGCTGTTTACCGAATGGCTCGGCATTGTGTCTAACCCCTGAAAAGCCCCTCACCCTAGCCCTCTCCCGGAGGGAGAGGGAACTGACCGAGGTGCTTATGAGAAATACATCGACCTGACCCATCGAGCCGAACTCAGGCCTGGAAAACCATGAAGATCTGCTCCCTTTCCCCCTCTCCCCTATGGGGAGAGGGCTGGGGTGAGGGGTGGCTCTGAGGCACAACGCATCAATACCGCCCCGCCCCCCATCGACTTCAGACCGACGAAGCCACCTTTACGACAGAACCAACCGTCCCCTCCACCGGACTCTGCGCCTTACACGCCTGACTCAACGTCAACGCCTTGGTCTCCGGCGCCCAAGCCCACGACAGCAACGCACCAACCGCCAAAATCGCCGCAAGAATCCCCATGGTCGGACTCAACCCAATCCCCGCCACACTCACCGGCAACAGGAACGTACTGACCGCCGAACCCAGACGACTCACCGCCGTCGCCAGGCCAATCCCGCTGGCCCGCACTTCCGTCGGGAAGCTCTCCGCCGGGAACACGCCCACCAGATTGCTCACTGCCGACAGCACCAGCGTGAACAGCCCGAACACCAGCACCATCAGCCACGCCGCGCTGCCCGGCAACACCGCCAACAGAAACAACGCCACCGCCAGAATGATGAACGAATTGATCAGGAACCCGCGTCGGGTGAATTTGATCGTGCACCAGATGCCAATCAACGCACCGAGGATCAGCAGCATGTTGAGCATCAGTTCAGTGCCGAAGCCTTCCGCCAGGCCCATCTTCTGCAGGATCGACGGCAGGAAGGTGTAGATGGCGAAGTACGGCATGACGATGCAAACGAAGAACAGGCAGTTGAACGCCGTGCGCTTGCGATACTCGGGGCTGAACAGCACCGCGTAGCCCGAGCGGGTTTCCGTGGATTGGGTCTCGTCCAGTTCGACGTTGTCGCCCAGGTGTTTTTTGACGATCGCCCGCGCCTCGGCGATGCGCCCCTGATTGACCAGCCAGCGCGGCGATTCCGGTGTGCCGATTCGGGCGATCAGAATCAACGCGGCGGGGATCGCTGACGACGCCAACATCCAGCGCCAGGCATCGTCACCGAGGCTGAGCATCGCGGTGCCGACGAAGGTCGCCGCAACGTAGCCGAAGGTCCAGATCACGCTGAACGAACCCAGCAACACGCCGCGATGTTTCTTCGGTGCGAACTCGGCAAGCATCGCGTGGCCGACGCTGAAATCGCCGCCCAGACCGATGCCGATCAGCACCCGGCAGAGGAACAGGCTCATGGCGGTTTCGACGTAGAACTGCATCACCGAGGCAATGGTGATCAGCACGAAACTGACCAGGAAGATTTTCTGCCGGCCAACCTTGTCCGAGATCCAGCCGAAAAACAGACTGCCGAGAAAAAGGCCGATCAGCGCCGACGCGCCAATCAGGCCTTGCCAGAACGCATCGAGCTGCATCTGCGGGCTGAGCAAGGTGAATGCGATGCCGATCAGGCCAAGGATGTAGCCGTCGGTGAAGTGCGCGCCGAAGGTCAGGCCGGCGATCTTGAGGTGGAAGCGCCCGATGGGCAGGTCATCGATCTTTACGGATTGAGCGGACATGTTCGTCTCCAATTGTTGTTATTGACGGAGAAACGGAAAGCTCTTGCAGTTCATTGTGGGAGCGAGCTTGCTCGCGAAGCGGAGTGTCAGTTAACAGAAATATCAACTGACCCAACGCCATCGCGAGCAAGCTCGCTCCCACAGGGTTCGGGGAGGTCTAGAGACCGCCCATCAACAGGTATTTGATCTCCAGATAGTCATCCAGACCGTACTTCGAACCTTCACGCCCAAGGCCCGATTCCTTGATGCCACCGAACGGCGCCACCTCCGTGGAGATGATCCCTTCGTTGATGCCGACCATCCCGGCTTCCAGCCCTTCGGCCATGCGCCAGACGCGGCCGATGTCGCGGCTGTAGAAGTACGCCGACAGACCGAACGGTGTGTCGTTGGCGCGCGCCAGCACTTCGGCTTCGTCCTTGAAGCGGAAGCACGCGGCCACCGGGCCGAAGGTTTCGTCCTGGGCAATCAGCATGTCGCCGTTGGCTTCGGTGAGGATGGTCGGCTCGTAGAACGTGCCGCCGAGGGCATGACGACGACCGCCGCACAACAGCGTGGCGCCCTTCTCCAGCGCATCGCTGACGTGGGCTTCGACCTTGGCCAGCGCGGCGGCGTTGATCAGCGGACCTTGCTCGGTGTCACCGTCCAGCGCACTGCCCACGCGCATCGCCGCCACGGCTTCGGCCAGCTTACCGGTGAAGGCTTCGTAGACGCCGTCCTGAATGAAAAAGCGGTTGACGCACACGCAGGTCTGCCCGGTGTTGCGGAATTTCGAGGCCATCGCGCCTTTGACGGCCGCATCGATGTCGGCATCGTCGAAGACAATGAACGGCGCGTTGCCACCCAGTTCCAGCGAGACCTTTTTCAGGGTGTCGGCGGCCTGGCGCATCAGCAGTTTGCCGGTACGGGTCGAGCCGGTGAACGACAGCTTGCGCACCACGCTTGAAGCTTGCAGCGCACCGCCGATGGCCACCGCATCGCCGGAGACGATGTTGAACACACCGGCCGGAATCCCGGCCTGCTCGGCCAGTACCGCCAAAGCGAATGCCGACAG
Organism: Pseudomonas sp. HS6; assembly: GCF_023375815.1. Lineage (NCBI taxonomy): Bacteria > Pseudomonadati > Pseudomonadota > Gammaproteobacteria > Pseudomonadales > Pseudomonadaceae > Pseudomonas > Pseudomonas sp. HS6. Next base: position 1,692,755 of record NZ_CP067412.1, read on the forward strand.
CGGGGTTTCTTCCGACGGCTTGAGAATCATCGTGCAACCCGCCGCCAGCGCCGGGCCGACCTTGCGGGTGACCATCGCCAGCGGGAAGTTCCACGGGGTAATCGCCGCGACCACGCCGATGGCTTCCTTGGTCACGATGATCCGCGCATCGGCCTTGTGGCTCGGGATCACATCGCCGTAGGCACGCTTGGCTTCTTCACCGAACCACTCGAGAAAACTGGCGGCGTAGACCACTTCGCCCTTCGCTTCGGCCAACGGTTTGCCTTGTTCGCGGCTGAGCAAGGTGGCCAGTTCCTGCTGGTGGGCGAGCATCAGATCGCTCCAGCGTTTCAGGCGCTGACTGCGCTCCTTGGCGGTGAGCTTGCGCCACGCCGGCAGGGCACGATTGGCGGCTTCGATGGCGAGGTTGGTTTCCTCGGCGCCGGCCTTTTGCACGTCGGTGATCACCTCGCCATTGGCCGGGTTGCGCACCGGATAAGTGGCGCCGCCCGAACCCCATTGGCCGTCGATGAAGTTGCCGTGACGAATCAACCCGCTCATGCCACCGCTCCCTGCAACATGAAGCGCTCCAGCCCCGGACGCGCCGTGCGCAGGATGCGTTTGCCGGCGGTGTAATCGTTGATCACGTCGCACGGGGTGTAGTTGCGTTCCAGCTCGTGCAGTTCTTCGGCATCCAGTTTGGTTTCCAATGCCGCCAGTGCGCTGTCGAACTGCGCGGTGGTGTCAGCGCCGACCAGCATGCAGTCCACGCCTGGATGATTGGCGACCCAGGCCTGGGCGATCTGCGCGTTCGACACGCTACGGGCACGGGCCACGCGCTGCACCGAATGAGCGATTTCGAACGAAGCTTCGTCGCTGTACATCTGTTGGGTGAAGAAGTCGGTCTGGTTGCGAGTCGACTGCACATCGCCAGTCAACAGGCCACGGGCCAGCGGACTGAACACCGACACGCCAATGCCCTGATCGCGACAGAACGGAATCATCTCGCGCTCTTCTTCGCGGTAGGCGCAGTTCAACTGCAACTGCATGTTGATCGGCTTGACCCAACCGTTGCGCTCGCAGGCCATGAGGATTTTCGCCAGTTGGCCGGTGAGCATGGTCGAGACGCCGATGTAACGCGCCTTCCCGGAACGCACGATGTCGTTCAGTGCGCCCATGGTTTCCTCGACCGGGGTGTTCACATCGAAGTAATGCAGCATGAACACGTCGACGTAATCCATGTCCAGACGCTTCAACGAGGCATCGATGCTGTCCATGATGTGCTTGCGCGAATGGCCGCTGGCGTTGATGCCGTTGCGGGTGCCGTAGCCGACCTTGGTGGTGATCACCAGGTCTTCGCGACGGGCCAGACGCCTGACGATGCGCCCCACCACTTCTTCGCCGACACCGGCGGAATAGAAGTCCGCCAGGTCGATGAAATTCACACCGTTGTTCAGTGCGTGAGCGACAATCGGCTCGCTTTGTTTTTCATTGAAGATCCACGGTTTCCAGTCCGGGGTGCCCATGTTCATGGTGCCCAGGCACAGGCGGGAAACTTGCAGGCCGGAGTTGCCCAAACGGATGTATTGCATGGCGCGGCCCTCAGGCTTTTGGCGTGTAGAAAGGGTTGCTGATGTGGTTGACCACATCTTTGAGCTGCGCGGTTTCCGGCTTGCCGGTCAGGGCGGCGCGGATCGCGGTGCGGCAGGCGTTGTAGTTGTTCAGGTAGACCGCATCGAGGTCATCGCAGGCCGGGTTGACCCAGTTGGCGGTGACGATGGCCCATTCGTCTTCGGCTTCCGGCGGCAGCGTGCCGTCAAGCAGCGCTTCGAGTACAGCCTTGGCAATACCGGCCTGGGAAGCGCCCCACGTCGCGTTGCCGTGCAGGTCGCTGCTGATGGCAGCCTTGTTGACGTACAAGGTCATCGGCTTGACCGGAATGTTCGGCTGGGCGATCACCATGAACGGGCAATGGCCCTGGCTCGGCGATGCCAGGCTATTGGCGAACGCCTGCCCCGCCGGGCCGTTGCGCGGGCCGATCAGGATATTGATGTGCGCGGCGTTCACGCCCGGGCCTTCGAAACCTTCACCGATGTACAGGTCGAGTTCTTTCATCAGTCATTACTCTTTGCGATGCAGAGGGATTTTTTGGGGTGATCAACAGCTCACGTGGGCCGAATGGCCAACGAGATCAATAACGGACGGGGGGAGACGCGAAGGGAGAATCGGGACATGGCTGCAAACGCTCTCTGGTTGTTATTGATGAGCTGTGTTTGCGATTTTTTAACACCGGGTATCGAGGCACCCGTAACCATTAAAAATCATGGGGCAATGACTTTTAGTCATAGCCTTTTGTGGCGGCAAAAAAAATCCCGCTCGGGAGCGGGATTTTTCAGACTGCGATGATTACGCGACGACGGGGATCATCGGATCCGCAGCCGCCAGCGCGATGGCGCGGTCAGCGACCGGCGGGTAGATCCATTGGGTGTTGATCTGGGTCTTGAGCGACTTGCCCTCCTCCTTCACCAGTTTCACCTGACGATCCCAACCCTCGGTGTACACCGCGCCCCAGGCGCCGAGATCAAGGCAGGTCACGTATTTCGGCTGGCTGTAAGGCGTCGGCTCGACACCGAGAATCTGCGCCGCGACATTGTTGCCGGCATGCCGACCGAGGGAAATCGCATGCTGGCAGGTCATCAAGGCGAAGTTACCGATATCGTCGGTGGCCGCATAAGCCACGTCACCGGTGGCGAATATATCGTCCTGACCGATGACTTTCAGGTGTGCATCGACATGTAGGCGCCCCTGACGATCACGCTCGGCAGGAATCTGCTCAGTCAGGGAGCTGGCACGCACGCCAGTGGTCCAGACCACGGTTTTTGCCGCGATGCGCTGGCCGTCCGACAGGGTCACGCCGTTTTCATCGACCGACAGCACCGACACACCCAGTCGCCATTCGACACCCAACGCTGTGCTCGCTTCGGCAATCGACACGCTGATGGCTTCGCCCATGGCCGCGCCGACTTTCTGTCCACGGTCGACGATGATCACTTGAACGCCAGCCTGCTCGCCCAGCACTTCCCGCAGACGTGCCGGCATTTCCGTTGCGGTTTCGATGCCGGTGAAGCCGCCGCCAGCCACCACTACGGTATTGCGCGCCGGGCTGGCAGGCTGATCGGCCAGGGATTTCAGGTGGTTTTCCAGGCGAATCGCGGCTTCGATCTGGTCAACGTCAAAGGCGTGTTCTGCTACGCCGGGGGTGTCCGGCAGAGCCAGGCCGCTGCCGGAAGCCAGTACCAGTTTGTCGTAGTGGAACACCTGAGCGGTGCCATTGGCATCGGTGTAGCCCACAGTTTTAGCGCTCACGTCGATGGTGTTCGCAGCGCCCTTGATGAAGTTGACACCCACCGCGTCGAACAGATCGCCCAGCGGCGCAGCCAGCGTGTGGGCATTCGGCTCGTAGAAACGCGGACGTACGCGCAACTCTGCTTGCGGCGCCAGCACGGTCACATCGATGTTGTCCCGGTTGTGAATGTCCACCAGACGCGTGGCGCTCAGTGCCGTCCACATGCCACCGAAACCTGCGCCGATGACCAGAATGTGCTGTTTCATTGTTGTCTCCAGGCCCGAAGCCGAGTCGTAGAAAGAGGTTCAAGAATTCATGCTTATCGGGAGTCGGCACGCTTGTAGCTTATGAAAGCGCTGAACGCTGCTCACCGGATAACGGCGACTCTATTGGTCGCCGTTATATCCAACAAGTCAGATTATACGATCATTCAAATCGAAATTTTCGATAGCTAACACGGCCTCTCCGGACGACAGACAATCCTTACAAATCGCTACACATCGAGAATAAAAGGGCTTTAAGGCGAAGACTCAGGGGCTCCTCAGATTTGTCCGTCACGAATTACCCTGCTAACATCTACGACAATTACAGTCGGAGATAGCTATGTCGCTTTACAGTGCGGGCGTCGAGTACGGCATTCATTGCCTGGCGTTTCTGGTGGGCAGCGGCGGTGACAGTCGCGAAGCGAGCGTGCGCGACCTGGCAGACTTGCAAGGGGTGCCGCTGGATTACCTGGCGAAGATCTTCACCAAACTGGCCAAGGGCAAACTGGTGGTGGCCACCGGCGGCGTACGCGGCGGCTTTACGCTGGCGCGCCCGGCGGATGAGATCACCCTGCTCGACATCGTCAACGCCATCGATGGCCCGAAGAACATTTTCGAATGCCGCGACATCCGTGGGCGCTGCGCGCTGTTCGACGGCACACCCCCGGAGTGGGCCGTCGACGGGACGTGCTCGATCCACGGGGCGATGATGGTTGCGCAAAAGCGCATGGAAGAAGCCCTCGCCCAGCAGACCATTCTCGACATCGCCAGAAAAGTCGGCCGCAAGGCGCCGGCAGAGTTCAGCAGTCAGGTGGAAAACTGGATTCAGGATCGTCGTGAAAAGAAGACCGGCGGTTCGGGCATCCCGCTCACCGACATCACCGACTGAGCAATCGCGGCCGACAGGCAAAAAAAAGCAGAAACCGATCACCCGGTTTCTGCTTTTTGTCATTTCAATCACACAGCCTTTAAAGGCAATCGCGTACCGACTTGCGCAACGAGCCGGACTTGGCCCATGGCGGCCCCTGATACAGAGACACGCGGCTGCCATCCTTGTATTTCACGACATCGAGAATCTCATCGGCAGTGACGATGCTCGGCGCCTTGATCCTGTAACCGTTGGAAATCGCGACCTGCGAGGTCTTGGGAATGTCCTGCTGCCACAGCGGCAATACACATGCGGCGTAGTCCTTGGGAGCCTTGCCACTGATCTTGCTGAAGTTCGGTTCGCCCGGCACCAGAGACGCCGGCAGTGAACAACCGGCCAACGCTGCCATCAACAGGCCCCCGATCAACATCCGCATAATGAATCCTTCGTCTGAAAAAAACGCGAATTTACCCTGTAACTGTTCGAACATCCATCATGGCGCATTGCTTGGTTCCCCGAAAACCGGCGTTGTCAGCTCCGCAGCAGACAATTGCTCCGACCAACGGCAGCTGATTCGCACCCGTTCAGCTCAATGACCCGAACCGCTTGCCCTGCTCCCGGAAAATGCGACTACTATTTTTTACCGAGAATGTTCCGGAGGTGATCATGCGGCTCAATGAATACGAACACGAACTTCAACGTGACCTGCAAAGCGTTGCATCGGATCTGCGATGGTCGGCTGTCGACCTCAAGCGCATTGCCGAGCAGTTGCGCAAATCCGGTAACGAAGCGGATGCGCAAACGGTGCTCAGATCCTGCGAGGTGCTGCAAAGCGATGAAGAACGTCTGCAACTCTATGCCAGGGAAGTAAAGGCCCGCGCCATCAGCCGAACGAAAGTCCACTGAAACCCCACAACAAAAAGCCCCGGACAATCCGGGGCTTTTCATTTGGGATGATGACCGCGGGCGTCAAGTGTCTGGCACTTTTGCACCTGGCGACCACTCAGACATCACAAGCGCGTCTAAATCAAGGCATGGTTTGAATATTGCATTTTCATGACCGATTTATGACAAACGGCAATCGGGTAACAAATGAAAGTACGTGCAACCATCATCTGCGAGCAGGATCGACACATTCTCCTGGTGCGCAAACCCCGATGCCGCTGGAACTTGCCAGGGGGTAAAGTCGAACCCGGGGAAACCGGGGCCGAAGCCGCGAGCCGTGAACTTCAGGAAGAAACCGGTCTGCTCACCGATGGCATGTTGTATCTGATGGATCTGGAGGCTGGCAGCACGCGCCACCACGTCTACGAGGCGTCGGTGCTGAATATTGATGAAGTACGGCCACAGAACGAAATCATCGATTGCATCTGGCATCCGCTGGATACGGTGCAGAATCTGAGCATCAGTGACGCGACCCTGAAAATCGTCCGCGCCTTTCAGCGCCGCCTCTGAGCTAACCGGCGAAAGCCCGGCGCCCGGCACTCATTTCCGTGCGCAACTCACCGATGAAGTTGGAGATGTCACGAATGGTGACCAGATGCTCCGGTGACACGCCGTTGAGCAACAGATCGACACGCCCGCTGCCCGGTTCGTAAACCTTGATCTGCAACAAGCCCTGCCCTGTTTCGGTGCAGTCACAGAACAGTGGCGAAAAGCCGGATTCGACGATGCGACAAATGTCGGCAATGGCAAGCATGGGCGGACGTCTCGCGGGCGATGGGTCGGTCGATCGATTGAGCATAGATGAGCTTTTTCGACCTTGCGCGAGTCCCTAATCGCAGAAAATGCCAACCGCTTCACATCTTTCACGCGACACCGATCAGTTAGCGTCCCGGCCCCATATCCAGTTCCAGATCCCCGGCAGCTGCACCGGGTCGGAGCTCTTCTGTACCGTTCGCGCCAGTGCCGCTTTTTCCAGCATCGCGTGATCGTCGTAGAACGGTTTATCGGCCAGGCGCACCCCCGTGGTGGCAGCGCTGTCGAGCAGAATCTGCAGATACTCGCGGGCATGCCGCGCGGTGTAGCGGTTGAGGTCATGGAACGTCACCACCACCGGGATCACCCCATCCACCGTCGGCAGTTCGCCGAGAGCAATCCGCTCACGCACTTCCGACAACTGACGCAGCATGTTGGCGCGACGCCGGGGGCTGCCATTGAAGCCCCAGATCTTGCCGTCGTTGGCGCTCAGATCCGTAAGCAATACATGCAGGCCATGTTGCTGATAGGCGGCAAACGTACGCTTGTCGTAATTCCAGAATGGCGGGCGCAGCAGAATCGGTGGCGCACCGGTGATCGCGGCGATGTCCGCCGTGCCATTGGTCAGTGAAGTTTCGAGTTCCTGCGGATCGAGCGAGCGATGGTTGGTGTGCCAATGGGTGGCCGTATGAAAGCCCAGAATGTGCCCTTCATCGTGCTCGCGATGCATGATCCGCCGACCGACCTCGCTGTTGCCGGCCCTCGGCGCACGGGTCTGGACGAAAAATACCGCTTTGATATTCGGTTGCAGCGGGTTGTCTTTCAGGCTGTCGAGCACGGTTTCGGTGGGATTGTAGAAACTCGAAGCGCTGGGGCCGTCATCGAAGGTCAGCAGAAACCTGACCGGCGCCTGCGCATCGAGTCGGGATCGCGTTTGCGCCGTCATTTCAATGGGAGCAGCGATGCAACCGGCCAGCGCGAGGACGATGGCTGCTGCGCAGAAAAGTTTGAACCAGAGTTTCATGTTTTGCCTTGAGCCCGACCACTGCGGTCACGTTGTCGATTGGCAAAACTCCCTCGCCGCTGCTGCCTCCCTGCGACCCACCGAAATGGGCCGAGGTTGGATAAAGATACATGGGGTTTGGTTCCGGCGCTCGCTCAGCGCGCCAGTGCCTGCTGGAACGAGGTGTCGATGATCCCGGCGGTGGCCAGCGGAGCCGGTAGCGCCTTGACCTTGAACAGAAAGTCCGCGGTGCCTTGCAGGTCGGCAGCGGCTTGTTGATCCACCGGGCCGACGGTCATGTGCGCCTGGCGCAACCAGTGCCGCGAGACCTCTTGATCGAGATTGGCCTTCTTCGCCCACAAGTCCGCGTATTCGTCGGTGTGGCTGTCGACCCAGGCTCGGGCCAGTTTCAGGCGCCCGAGAAAATCGGCAATCGCCTCACGCTTGTTGTCGATGGACGGCGCGGAAGCGGCGATGGCACTCAAACCCGGCATCAAGTTCTTTGCGGTCAGAATCGGTCGCGCACCGGAGAACACGATCTGCTGGGAAATGTACGGCTCCCATACTGGGAAGGCATCGATACTGCCCTGAGGCAACGCGGCGGCGGCATCGATCGGCATCAGTTTGACGAAGTCGACGTAGTTCTCCGGCAACCCGCCCTGCTCCAGCGCCCGTAGGGTCAACTGCTGACTCCAGGCGCCTGGCCAGTAAGCGACTTTCTTGCCTTTCAGGTCTTCGATGGTTTTCACCGGCGAGTCCTTGGGCACCAGCAGCGCGATGGTGTCTGGGTTCTGCCGCGACACGCCAATCAGTTTTACCGGCGCCTGTTTGGCGGCGAGGAACAGAAAGCCCGAATCGCCGAGAAAGCCCAGGTCCAGCGAGCCGGTCTGCAACGCTTCAGCCAGCGGTGCGGCGGCCTGGAAGTGTTTCCAGTCGACGGTATAAGGCGCGTCCTTCAAGACGCCGGACGCTTCTACCGAGGCGCGGATGTTGTAGTAATTCTGGTCACCGACGTGCAGGACCACAGGTTCGGCCGCGTAAGTCAGAGGCGAGGCGATCACGGCGCTGGTCAACGCGGCACGTAGGAAACGGGAGAGCTTCATGGCGAGTCCTGCAAAGGGGATTTTTATAGACCATAACGCTCTTACAAATCGGATTTGAAATTCGATTAGCGCATAAGCTCAGCACTGTCGATGAGCGCTGTTTGCCTGGCAACAGCGGCGCGGCACAGTGTTTTCCCTGCAACAGTTCAAAGCGCACAAACCCTATCAAAACCCCATAAACGCGGGGCTCAGGGCATATGGCACAGAGCCTGCAATATTCCATTCATGCAGGAAGCATTCGATAAAAATATCTTTTTCGACATAAGAATCTGTTGCCTTGCCGGAGCGTGCCCATGAAACCCCGCTTACCGTTTTCCCGAGTCAAAACGCTGCTCGCGGCCTGCGCCGTGGCCCTGAGCCTGCAACCGCTCGCCCACGCGGCGGAAACGCCGCCCGCCGAAGTGCATCTGGACTATGCCTATTACTCCCCCGTCAGCTTGGCGCTCAAGCACTTGGGTTATCTGGAAAAGGCCCTGCCCCAGAGCAAGGTCAGCTGGGTGCTGAGCCAGGGCAGCAACCGTTCGCTGGAATACCTCAACAGCGGCGGCGTGGATTTCGCGTCGTCAGCCAGCCTCGCCGCCGTGCTCAGCCGTGCCAATGGCAGCCCGATCAAATCGGTGTACGTCTACAGCCGTGCTGAATGGACCGCGCTGGTGGTTCGCAAGGACTCGCCGATCCAGTCCGTCGCCGACCTCAAGGGCAAGAAAATCGCCGCCACCAAAGGCACCGATCCGTACCTGTTCACCCTGCGCAGCCTGCAACAGGCCGGGCTGAAAAAGGACGATGTGGAACTGGTGCACCTGCAACACCCGGACGGCCGCACCGCTTTGGAGAAAGGCGACGTCGACGCCTGGGCCGGACTCGATCCGCACATGGCCGCCAGCCAGGTGCAGGCCGGTTCGCGCCTGCTGTACCGCAATCGCGACTTCAACAGCTACGGCGTGGTCAGCGTCACCGAGCAGTACGCCAAGGAACACCCGCAAACCATCGAAACGGTGATCAAGGCCTACGAACAAGCCCGCGAGTGGTCGGTGAAAAACCCGGACGAACTGGCCCAACTGCTCGCCAGCGAATCCGGCCTGCCGCTGGACGTCGCCAAGCTGCAACTGTCCCGTACCGATCTCAGCAGCCCACAACTCACGGCCAAAGACGTGCTCGCCTCAAAAGCCGCCGCGCCGATTCTGGTCTCCGAGGAACTGGTGCGTCGCGGGGTGAATGTCGATCAGGTGATCGATCAATTGCTCGACACCGGTTTCCAGCAAGTCGCCGCCGCCCAGTAACCGATCAGGCTCACAACGAATCCGCGCCCGTCGCGGATTTGTCGTGAGCGGAGAACCGTCCATGAGCAATGACCTGCCCACCCGCCTCGTCGTACCGCTGCCGCGCCGACAAACCCTGCCGCTGAATCCGCTTTGGCGACGGCGCTTTAAAGGGCTGGTCCTGCCGCTGTTGATCGTGATCACCCTGGAGATCATCGTGCGCGTCGGCTGGTTGCCGTCCTATCAGATGCCTGCGCCGAGCGAAGTCGCACTGACCCTGACGGATCTGGCCGAAAGCGCCTTGTGGAAACACATCGGTGCCAGCCTGATCCGCGTGCTGATAGGGTTTTCCATCGGCGCCAGTCTGGCGCTGGTGTTTGCCGCGTGGGTCGGCCTCAGCCGTGAGGCCGAGGCTTACCTTGAACCGACCTTCGCCGCGCTGCGCTCAATACCGAGCCTGGCCTGGGTCCCGCTGTTGCTGTTGTGGCTGGGCATCGACGAGACCTCGAAAATCGTCTTGATCGCCATCGGCGCGTTCTTCCCGGTGTACGTCAACGTGGTCGCGGCGATCCGCAACATCGACCGCAAATTGGTGGAAGTCGGCCACATCTATGGTTTCAGTCGCCTGCAACTGGTGCGCCGGATTCTGCTGCCCGCCGCCCTGCCCGGCCTGTTCACCGGGCTGCGCAGCGGCATGAGCCTGGCGTGGATGTTTCTGGTGGCGGCCGAACTGATCGCAGCGACCAAGGGCCTCGGTTACCTTTTAAGTGACGGACGCGAAACCTCGCGACCGGACATCGTGCTGGCGGCGATCATTGTGTTGGCGCTGCTGGGCAAACTCAGCGATGGCCTGCTCGCCGCGCTCGAGCGCCGTTGGCTGGCCTGGCGCGACACCTTCACCGGTCAGGCCAGCAAGGACTGATCTGCACAACTAAGCTGAACCTTCAGGCAGTGTTCGCCGGAGGTTCGGCCGATGTGCGGAAGACTTTCGCAATACCGGGGCATCCACGATTTCGTTGCAGTGCTGAGCATTCCCGATGCGCTGATCAACCACGTCGGCGATGCACCGCTCGCGCACTACAACGCGGCGCCCACGACTGCGCTGGCCATTCTTCATCAACATAAACAACGCTTGTACGCCGATAACCTGCGCTGGGGCTGGCGCCCGCACTGGGCCAGGGATCGCGCTGCGCCGATCAATGCGCGGGTCGAAAAAGTCGCCCACGGCCCGTTCTTTCGTGCGATCTGGCGTCACCGCCTGATTGTGCCGGTCGACAACTGGTTCGAGTGGGTCGACGGACCAGACAAGAGCCGCCAACCCTGGCTGATCCATCGGGTCGATCATCAACCGGTTTTCTGCGCTGCCATCGGCCAGTTTCCGACACCCGGATCGGAACCTCGGGAAGACGACGGCTTCGTGATCATCACCGCCGACAGCGAAGGCGGCTTGCTTGATCTGCATGATCGCCGGCCCATCGTGCTGTCCGCCGAGAACGCGAGGGAGTGGCTCGACCCCGCGACGCCGGTGGAGCGCGCCGAGCAAATGATGCTGTTCGAAGGGCTGGGCAGCGAGGCGTTCGAATGGCACAAAGTCGGCAAAGCTGTCGGCAACTCACGCAATCAGGGTGCGGAATTGATTGAAGTGGTGCCTAAATAATTTCCGGGGTGACACGTCTATCGAGTATTGAGAAGCCGTGAATCAAATTGATATCACCGAGCAAGTGAGAACCGCTCGTTACAGTCGGTGTTTCAATCTCGAAACATTGATTGAATCAGTCGTTTGATTAAAACCAACCGCCTGTCTGACATTTCAATCGTCATACATACATTTAGTAACACTACGGATAGCATGCGCGCCGCATTTCCAATTGGCATACCAGTTGACCAAAGAGTCAACAAACCGGGAATACCTACAAACTTTTCAAGCCTTGCAGAGAACTAAGTTGCGCGACGATTTTGCAATCAAACAGGCCAACGGCCTGGAGTGTATTTATCTGTCCATGACAGAACGCTTTCAACTCGACTGTTTTATCGGCCACTACATAAAGACTCGAAACCTGCGTGACGTACCCGAGATCGACCGCATCCTGCGCACCACTCTCCAAAATTATCCCTGCCACCCGCCGGTGATGGTCAACGAGCTGAATGCCTGGATCGACAAGACCTTGGGTTATCGGGCTTCACACCCCGATTTCACACAGCTGGACGATCTTTGATGAAACGAAAAAGCCCCGCATTCGCGGGGCTTTTTCGGTGTGGCGTTCAGGGTTTCAGCGGCCATTCCTGGTCGCGGTCGGACAACTCGCGGCTGTCGTCATGCTTCCAGGTCTGCTCCTTGTGTTTCTCCCGCTCGATCTCTTCTTCGCTCGGTTCTTCATCTTCTTCGGGACGTTGCTGCTCGGTTGCCATGTTCACCTCGCTGTCGTAGGTCATCAGTCATCCTTACAGCGTAGAACAGATTCAGACAGGCAACTTACATCCACCAGCGCAACAAAAAGAAGAACGCCATGCTCAATAGCATGCTAAGCAACGTATTGCGCGTGTAGATCACCAATCCAATCGCCACTAACGAACTCAGCAAATAGGGATTGTCCCACTGCAGATTCAATTGTTTATCCGGCATGAACACGATGGGACCGCAAATCGCGGTCAACATGCCCGGAACGGCGAAACCGAGAAATTGCCGTGCGTTGCTGCTCAAGCGCACCGGCAAACGCGGTTCGAGAAATACATAGCGGTTGAGAAACACCAGAATCCCCATGCCGACAATCACTGCCCAGACCATCATGTGCGCTCCCGATACAGCTTGTTGCAGATAAACCCTGCGGTCATTCCCGCCAGCCCCGACAACACCAGCGCCGAACCCCACTGCCAATAGCTGAACAGCACCGAGCAGAACAGCGACACCGCCACGCAAACCACGGTCGGCACATTGCGCACCACCGGGGTGATCAGGGCGATGAACGTCGCGGCAATCGAGAAATCCAACCCCAAGTGTTCAAGCCCCGGAATGCTGCTGCCGAGCACAATGCCAGCCAGGGTGAAGAGGTTCCAGGCGATATAGAACGTCAGGCCGACGCCGAGGGCATACCAGCGATTGAACTGCTGACGGTCATGCTGGCTGGTCAGGGCAAACAGTTCATCCGTGAGCAAAAAGCCCAGGCCAATGCGCCAACGCCCCGGCAGCGGAGAGATCACATTGCGCATGCTCATGCCGTAGAGCAAATGCTGCGACGTCAGCAGCAGGGTGGTCAGCAGAATCGAAAAAATCCCGGCACCACCCTTGAGCATGCCGATCGCCACCAGTTGCGCAGCGCCAGCGAACACGATGCTCGACAAGCCCTGCCCTTGAAGCGGCGTGAGGTTGGCTTCGATCGCCATGGAGCCGGCCAGCAGCCCCCACGGCGCGGTCGCCAGGGATAACGGCATAATCGCCGCAGCTCCGCGAAGAAAGGCACTGCGCGGCATTAATGAGTCAGACATAACGCTCTTCAACCGTGAGACAAGACCCCGGACTCTGCCAGTAAAGGCGCTTTCATGGCTTGAATAATCTTGCGCAGTTGCCAGAAATCTCCCAGCCGCGAGTCGCCGACCGGCGTACCATTGCAGCCATTCACATTTGCGTCAGGGAGACGACATGCTGTATCGAATTGCCGCCGACGGGCTGGTGCTGTTTCACCTATCGTTCATTCTGTTCGTGCTGTTTGGCGGGCTATTGGTGCTCAAGTGGCACCGAGTGGCGTGGCTGCATCTTCCGGCCGCCACCTGGGGCGTGATGGTCGAGGTGTTGCACCTGACCTGCCCGCTGACCTACTGGGAAAACCTGATGCGCCACGCCGCCGGGCAAACCGAGTATGCCGGCGGCTTCATCGAGCATTACGTCTGGCCGATCATCTACCCGGCGGGGCTGACCCCGCAGATCCAGTTGGCGCTGGGCAGCGTGGTGCTGGTGATCAACCTGCTGGTATACGGGCGTCTGATCCGCCGGTGGAAACTACGTCGCGCCGCCCGCATTCCGTTCTAATTCGACTTCAAGGCTTCCAGCCAGGCCGGATCGAGGCGCGTCTGATCGGTGTCCAGACCGAGCGTCTCCATCCGCACCTTGTGCGCTTCGACTTCACGATGCAATTGCGCATGATCGCTGGAGTTGCCGTCCAGTTCATGCATCTGGGTCAGGCCAAGGTGATAGAAGCGCAGTACTTTCATCGCCGTCGGATCACCCTTCTCGACCGCTGCTGTCACCTGATGCATGACGTTGGTGACACTCATCAGGCTGCGCTTGAGCCGACAGCCGTATACCGCCGGGGCCATCCAGGTCTGGTTCCAGAAACGCCCGCGCAACAACGCTGCCGTCAGCAGAAATGCGGCAAACACCCCGCCGACATTGAACCGCAGGTTATCGCCACCCGGCTCGCCGAACAGCGCCACCGCCACGGTCGAAAACGCCATCGCCAGCACCAGGAACAGCACCGCGATAATCAGCGTGCTGCGCCGGGTCTGCTGGCGATAAGTGATGGCATCGATCGGTTGAATCTCGAACATCGTGACAGGCTTCCATGGCTTGAAATAAAAAGAGGCCGGCGCATTATCGCCTCTGAGGCGGATTTAGCTATGCTGGAGCTCCTTTTCATCTTTTCAAAGTCCAACGGGGACATGGCGATACCAAGCAGATCGTGCCATCTTCATTCATGGATACACACTATTCGGATGCCATTGGCCAGGCCGGCAATGACATCGTTTTAAGGATCACTGCATGACCCAACGACACGTAATCAATGCCTCGGTCAGCCCAAAAGGCAGCCTGGAAACCCTTTCCCAACGTGAAGTTCAGCAACTGAGCCAGGCCGGAACCGGCGGTACCTACACCCTCTTCCGCCAGTGCGCCCTGGCAATCCTCAATACCGGCGCCCATGTCGACAACGCAAAAACCATTCTGGAAGCCTACAAAGACTTCGAAATCCGCATCCACCAACAGGATCGCGGCGTGCGCCTGGAACTGCTGAACGCCCCGGCCGACGCCTTCGTCGATGGCGAAATGATCGCCAGCACCCGGGAAATGCTGTTCAGCGCCCTGCGCGACATCGTCTATACCGAAAACGAGCTCGACGCCCTGAGCATCGACCTCAGCACCTCACAGGGCATCAGCGACTACGTCTTCCACCTGCTGCGCAACGCGCGCACCCTGCGTCCGGGCGTCGAGCCGAAGATCGTCGTATGCTGGGGCGGCCACTCGATCAACACCGAAGAATACAAATACACCAAGAAAGTCGGCCACGAACTGGGCCTGCGCAGCCTCGACATCTGCACCGGTTGCGGTCCCGGCGTGATGAAAGGCCCGATGAAAGGCGCAACCATCGCCCACGCCAAGCAACGTATTCACGGCGGCCGCTACCTGGGCCTGACCGAGCCGGGCATTATCGCCGCCGAAGCGCCGAACCCGATCGTCAATGAGCTGGTGATCCTGCCGGACATCGAAAAGCGCCTGGAAGCCTTCGTGCGCGTCGGCCACGGCATCATCATCTTCCCGGGCGGCGCCGGCACCGCCGAAGAATTCCTGTATCTGCTGGGCATCCTGATGCACCCGGACAACGCCGGCCTGCCGTTCCCGGTGATCCTGACCGGGCCGAAACATGCCGCGCCGTACCTGGAGCAACTCGACGCTTTCGTCACCGCCACCCTCGGCGAAGCAGCGAAACAGCACTACGAAATCATCATCGACGACCCGGCCGAGGTGGCGCGGCAGATGACTTCCGGCCTCAAGGCCGTGAAGCAGTTCCGCCGCGAACGCAACGACGCGTTCCACTTCAACTGGCTGCTGAAGATCGACGAAGGCTTCCAGCGCCCGTTCGACCCGACCCACGAAAACATGGCCAACCTCAAGCTGCACCGAGATCAGCCACCCCATGAACTGGCGGCCAACCTGCGCCGTGCGTTCTCCGGGATCGTTGCCGGCAACGTCAAGGACAAGGGCATTCGCCTGATCGAAGAACACGGCCCGTACCAGATCCGTGGCGACGCGGCGATCATGCAACCGCTGGATTTGCTGCTCAAAGCCTTCGTCGCCCAGCACCGGATGAAACTGCCGGGCGGCGCGGCGTATGAGCCGTGCTATCGCGTGGTTTCCTGACCGCCCTCGATGCAGTTTGCCCATGAGGGAGTGAGCTCGCTCCCTCATGGCTCATCGACACTACCGATCCGCCCTGCTCTCTGACACAAAAGCCCCGCTGATTCCCCACGACAGCTGTCATGTGGGCGTACTAAGCTGGGCGATTGTTTTTTCAGGGACGATCCATGAAACGTTTTGCCGCCTGCCTGCTGTCTCTTCTGGCCCTGACGGCCAATGCGGCAGATCTGCAACTGCTCACCGACAACCATCCTCCGCTGCATTTCCTTCAGGGCGATCAACTGGTGGGCTTCGGCGTGGATGTGGTGCAGGCCTTGGCCACGCAGACCGGTGATCGCATTCACTTACAACAAGTGCCGCTGCTGCGCGCCCTGCGCATGGCCAGCGATACCCCGGACACCGGCGTATTCACCGTCCTGCGCACCGACGCACGCGACGACCGCTACCAATGGGTCGGGCCGCTGATCGAAGTCGAAACCGCGTTGTATGCCCACGACAATTTCCATCCACCGGTACGCAGCCTGCGTGAAGCGGATCACCTGGGTCGGATCACCGTGCCGCGCAAATGGCTGGTCTACAGCTATTTGCAGGAACAGGACCTGACCAACCTTTACGGCGTGGAAACCCCGGAACAGATGATGCGTCTGTTCAGTCTCGGGCGGACCGACTTTGTGGTCTCCGACACCCTGTCCAACGCTTCCCTCGCCCGCGAGCAAGGCATGGAGCCAGGCCGCTTGCAGTACCAGATGCCGTTGATGAAGCAGGACACCTACATCGCGTTCTCCCGCAAGACTGATCCGAAGCAAGTCGCACGTTGGCAACAGGCTCTGGATACGCTGCGCGCCGACGGTCGCCTGGAGAAAATGCGCCAGCGCTGGCTCAGCAATACCCTGCCGCGCTGATCACGCATCAACGGCTTTGATAACAACTATCTGAAAAGGTGTTTTTTCTTCTGGTGCCGGTGGCCATAAAGTGACGGTCATCTTCTTTCCACTTTCTGGTGCACCCATGAAAGACTTCATCGCCCTCGGGTTCATCGTCGCCCTGATCGGCGCCACCTCCGCGATTGCCAACGCCCACGGCAACGGGCACATCGTTGCCATGACCAGCGTCGGCCAGTCCGGCACATTGAACGTTGACACCGTCGGCCTTGGCAGCGAAGCCAGGGGCAGCCTGGAGCAGACGCTCTACGTTGCGCAGAACGCCTCCGAGTACGGTTACGACTATTGAGCCACCAAGCGCGCCGCCAAGGCCTTGGCCTGCGACGCGACATCGGTCACCGCCGTACTTTCCCACCACATTCCTCTCAGTGGCGGGCCCATCGCGAACAGTCGTTGTGACACCTTTCCCTGCGCATCCAGCACCGCCCCGTCTACCGCCGCTGCAATCCCCAGCGCCAATGGCCCCGGTTGCACCAGCCCACGGGCCAGTAATTGCTGCGGCAAAGGCCGATCAACTCGGCGCCAGTCATACTCGATACCGCTGGAATTGATCAGCGCCGCGCCTTGCACCACGCGTGTTTGATTTTCGCCCCGACGACGGACGCGAATGCCGACACCACTACCCGACACCGGCTCCAGACCTTTATAGGAAGCGGCGTGAATACGCAGGCGCCCTTCGCGATGCAGACGCTCGACCAGCTCCGCACTCAGCGGCGGCGAACGATGATGATGACTTTCCCACCACGGCCGCACATGCCGCACGAATTGCCGGCGTTGCACATCGCTTGCCTGACTCCATAGCCGACCGATATGCGCGCGCACCGTATCCAGTGGTGCCTGCCAGTCGATGCCTTGGGCGATGGCGTCGCGGCAATGACGGCGCAATTCGCGCAGTAACTGCAGTGGTGTGCGGAGGCTGTGATCCTCGGCGAGGAAATCCACCCACGCCGGCGGCTGTCGGCGCACATGGGGCAACAGTCCGTGCCGGGAAAACACTTCGATTGGCCCGCGATGCCCGGCTTGCTCCAGCGAGACCACGGCGTCGACCATGGTCAGGCCGGAGCCGATGATCAGCACCGTGGATTGCGGATCGAGCTGACGCATGGCCGCGACATCCCACGGATCGAGTGCCGCCGCGTTGAGGCCGCTGGATTCTTTTTGCGGGGTTCGGGCCGCCGGGAACATCCCGGTCGCCAGCACTGCAAAAGCGCCCCGCAGTTGCTGGCCGTCACTCAAGGTGAGCTGCACGGAATCGCTGAAAGCCTGAACATCGACCACTTCGGCGCGCACATGCTCGACCGTCGAACCGTATTGCGCGCCCACCTGCTTCGCTTCAGCCAGACGCTGCTGCACATAGACACCGAACAGCCCCCGTGGCGGAAACAGCTCGCTGACCGGCACATGCTGCTGATCCGACTCCGGCCAACCGCCACCGGCAATGTGATCGGTCAACCATTGGTTCAGGTCATCGGCATTGTCCGGATCGACGCTCATCCGCGCCGCATTGCCGTTAAGCGTGTGGCCCAGTTCAACCGCGCTGTACGCTTCGCCCCGGCCCAGCTCGGCCCGGGGCTCGATCACCAGAATCCGTCGCCGTCCCGGCAAATGCAGCAATTGCACCGCCAGCATCGTGCCACTAAGGCCGCCGCCGACAATCAGGATGTCGGCCGTATCGGTTTGAGTCATGCCGTTCTCGCTGCAGAGGATTTACTCAAGTCAGTGTCGTGCAGACGCCGCGAGCGAGTCTAGACAGACGCGACCTTTTTCTCCTGCCGATACAGCTCGCCCAGGTTTCGATAACCACTGCCCGGGTGAATCTCCGGCAACCTCGGCCCTTCGCCAAACAGCTTCTCGCGCAACGTCCCCGGCGCGTATTCGGTTTTGTAGACGCCGCGCTTCTGCAACTCCGGCACCAGCAACTCCACGGCGTCGATGAAGGTTTCGTGGGTCAGTGCGTAGGCCAGGTTGAAGCCGTCGACGTCGGTTTCATCGACCCATTCCTGCAACAGGTCGGCGACGGTTTCCGGGCTGCCGACGAACAAAGGGCCGAAGCCGCCGATGCCGACCCAGTCGGCCAGTTCGTTGGGGGTCCAGACCTTGTTCGGGTCCGCCGTGGAAAACGCCTCAACCGCCGATTGAATGGCGTTGGTGTGTACGTGCTTGAGTGGTTCGTCCGGTTTGAAGCGGCTGAAATCGATGCCGGTCCAACCCGAAATCAGAGCCATCGCGCCCTCGTAGCTGACCCAGGATTTGTACTCTTCGAACTTGGCTTTGGCCTTGGCGTCGGTCTCGCCGAGGATCACGGTTTGCAGATTGAAGATCAAAATCTTCGAAGGATCGCGCCCGGCCTCGGCGGCACGACGACGGATGTCCGCCACGGTTTTCTTCAGCAGCACTTTCGACGGTGCCGCGACAAACACGCACTCGGCATGCTCGGCGGCAAACTGCTTGCCCCGGCTGGACGCGCCGGCCTGATAAAGGACCGGTGTGCGCTGCGGCGACGGTTCGCAGAGGTGAATTCCCGGCACCTGGAAGTGTTTACCGTGGTGGCGAATCTCGTGGATCTTGCTCGGGTCACTGAAAATCCGCCGCTCGCGATCCCGCAGAATCGCGCCCTCTTCCCAACTGCCTTCCCACAGTTTGTAGCAGACCTCCAGGTATTCCTCGGCGAAGTCGTAGCGCGCGTCGTGTTCGGTCTGGGCTTGCTGACCGATATTCTTCGCGCCGCTCTCCAGATAGGAGGTGACGATGTTCCAGCCGGCACGGCCCTTGGTCAGATGATCGAGGGTCGACAGGCGTCGGGCGAATGGATACGGATGTTCGAAGGACAACGAAGCAGTCAGTCCGAAACCCAGGTGCTCGGTCACCAGCGCCATCGGCGGGATCAACTGCAACGGATCGTTGACCGGCACCTGCGCCGCCTGCCGGATCGCTGCTTCGCCGTTGCCGTTGTACACGTCGTAGATCCCCAGCACGTCGGCGATGAACAAGCCGTCGAACTTGCCGCGCTCAAGGATTTTCGCCAGATCGGTCCAGTACTCCAGATCCTTGTATTGCCAGGAGCGGTCTCGAGGGTGCGCCCACAGGCCCGGTGACTGATGGCCGACGCAGTTCATGTCGAAGGCGTTGAGACGGATTTCGCGGGGCATCAGGCGGCACCCCCGATGTTCAGGAGGCGTTTAGAGGTTTGATTTGAAGCGGTCATGTGAGGCGACTCCGTGGTTTCCGGATGAGGATCCAGAACCCATAGCAGGAGTCGTGCCTGAATTTATTTTCGTTACTTATCAATAGGTTGAGATAACAACCTAAAGCGGTCTGCACGCAGGACGGAGCAAACTGTTTATCCGCTGTCGGCCCTGCAACAGTCAGATCACCACGTTGCGCACGAACCGCGCGGCCACTTCCCCATCATTGCGATAGGTGTGCGGCTGGTTGCTGGCGAACATGAAAAACTCCCCCGCCGCGATGTGTTGGGGTTGATCGCCGAGCATCAGAGTCAGGCAGCCTTCAAACACGAAAATCTGCTCGCTCCAGCCGTCGGCGTCCGGTTGCGAGGGATAGACCTCGCACGGTTGCAGGCACCATTCCCACTGCTCCACCGCGTGGGTGGCGTTGGCCTTGGACAGTAACACGGCTTTGCTGCCGGGAATGCTGCCGGCCCAGGCCAGTTCGTTGATACGGCCCGGATCGCGGTTGTCCGGGGCCTGGATCAGATCGCTGAAGGCCACTTCGAGGGCTTCGGCGACGCGGTCGAGGGTGGTCAGGCTGACATTCTTCTCTCCGGCCTCGATGGCCACCAGCATCCGCCGGCTGACCCCGGACTTTTCCGCCAGCGCCGTCTGGCTCATGTCGGCGGCGTGGCGCAGGCGTCGGACGTTCTGGCTGACGTGTTGCAGGACCGAAGCCCGTTGTACAGAATCTTTGTGCACTATATTGCTCACTGGCTGGGGTTGGGCAGTATACTGCGCAACATTTGGCGCATTGTGCGTCGCCTCTTCAAAAGTGCGCAAGGTCATGACGTCAGCCAACTCCCCCCAAACTCCCCTGCGGTTTTCCCGGTTCAGCAAAGCCGAATGCGTACTCGTGCTGATCACCATGCTTTGGGGCGGCACCTTCCTGCTGGTGCAGCACGCCATGACCGTCAGCGGCCCGATGTTTTTCGTCGGTCTGCGCTTTGCCGCAGCGGCGAGCATCGTGGCGATGTTTTCGTGGAAGCACCTGCGTGAACTCACCTTGTTCGAACTCAAGGCCGGCGCCTTTATCGGCGTGGCGATCATGCTCGGCTATGGCTTGCAGACTGTCGGATTGCAGAGCATCCCGAGCAGTCAGTCGGCGTTCATCACCGCGTTGTACGTGCCGTTTGTACCTTTGCTGCAATGGCTGGTGCTCGGTCGTCGTCCCGGGTTGATGCCGAGCATCGGGATCATGCTGGCGTTTACCGGGTTGATGTTGCTGTCGGGGCCGTCCGGCGCTTCGTTGAATTTCAGTCCCGGTGAAATCGCCACGCTGATCAGCGCCATCGCCATCGCAGCCGAAATCATCCTGATCAGTAACTATGCCGGGCAGGTCGATGTGCGCCGGGTAACCGTGGTGCAACTGGCAACGACCTCCGCGCTGGCGTTTTTGATGGTGGTGCCGACCGGTGAAGCGCTTCCGGATTTCTCGTGGCTGCTGCTGAGCACCGCCCTGGGCCTGGGTGCAATGAGTGCGGCGATTCAGGTGGCGATGAACTGGGCGCAGAAAAGTGTTTCGCCGACCCGCGCGACCTTGATTTACGCCGGTGAGCCGGTATGGGCCGGTATCGTCGGTCGCATTGCGGGTGAGCGCCTGCCAGCGATTGCACTGGTGGGCGCCGGACTGATTGTGGCGGCAGTGATCGTCAGTGAATTAAAGACCAAGGGCAAAACCGCGTCGGACCTCGAAGAAGATCTGAGCCGCGAAACCGAGCACTGATCGAACCCACGCTTAGGCGTGGGTTCGCGCATTTCCCCTCCCTGAAACAATGTGAACCCAACAATTACCGGCTACTTTGTAGGATTCAGAGACATCCTCGCGTTTGGCGATCCGGGAGCTGGCACGTATGATGCTTCACAAACTTCCGCAGATTAGAAGCCTATGTCCCTGATAGTTCTACTGCTTCTGCCTTTTGTGGGCAGCTGTCTGGCAGCCGTGCTGCCGCACAACGCACGTAACGCCGAATCCCTGCTGGCAGGCCTGGTCGCTTTGATCGGTACTGTCCAGGTCGCCTTGCTGTTCCCGCAAATCGCCCATGGCGGCGTGATCCGTGAGGAGTTTATGTGGCTGCCCAGCCTGGGCCTGAACTTCGTCCTGCGCATGGACGGCTTCGCCTGGCTGTTCTCGATGCTGGTACTGGGCATCGGCACCCTCGTTTCCTTGTATGCCCGTTATTACATGTCGCCGGATGACCCGGTGCCGCGTTTCTTCGCGTTCTTTCTGGCGTTCATGGGCGCCATGCTCGGGTTGGTGATTTCGGGCAACCTGATCCAGATCGTGTTTTTCTGG
This sequence comes from Pseudomonas sp. HS6, assembly GCF_023375815.1. Lineage (NCBI taxonomy): Bacteria > Pseudomonadati > Pseudomonadota > Gammaproteobacteria > Pseudomonadales > Pseudomonadaceae > Pseudomonas > Pseudomonas sp. HS6. The sequence goes on from NZ_CP067412.1 coordinate 1,714,862, forward strand.
GAGCTGACCAGCCTCTTCTCGTTCCTGCTGATCGGCTACTGGCACCACCGCCACGACGCACGGCGCGGCGCCTATATGGCGCTGATGGTCACCGGCGCCGGGGGGTTGTGCCTGCTGGCGGGGGTCATGATCCTCGGCCATGTGGTCGGCAGCTATGACCTGGACAAGGTCCTGGCCGCCGGCGATCTGATTCGCGCACATGCCCTCTACCCTATTCTGCTTCCCCTCATTCTCATCGGCGCCCTCAGCAAAAGCGCCCAGTTCCCCTTCCACTTCTGGCTGCCCCACGCCATGGCGGCGCCGACACCGGTTTCGGCCTATCTGCACTCGGCGACCATGGTCAAGGCCGGGGTCTTCCTGCTCGCGCGGTTATGGCCGTCGCTGTCCGGCAGTGAGGAATGGTTCTACATAGTCAGCGGCGCCGGCGCCGCCACGCTGTTGCTCGGCGCGTACTGCGCGATGTTCCAGAACGACCTCAAGGGTTTGCTGGCCTATTCGACCATCAGCCACCTCGGCCTGATCACGCTGCTGCTGGGCCTGAACAGTCCGCTGGCAGCGGTCGCGGCGGTGTTTCACATTCTCAACCACGCGACCTTCAAGGCTTCGCTGTTCATGGCCGCCGGGATCATCGACCACGAAAGTGGCACCCGCGACATTCGCAAACTCAACGGCCTGTTCAAACTGATTCCGTTCACCGCCACCCTGGCAATGGTCGCCAGTGCGTCCATGGCCGGCGTGCCGCTGCTCAACGGTTTCCTGTCGAAAGAAATGTTCTTCGCCGAAACCGTGTTCATCAACGCCACCGCCTGGGTGGAAGCCGCACTACCCATCGTGGCGACCATCGCCGGCACGTTCAGCGTGGCCTACTCGCTGCGCTTCACCGTTGATGTGTTCTTCGGCCCTACTGCCACCGATCTGCCGCACACCCCGCACGAACCGCCGCGCTGGATGCGTGCACCGGTGGAACTGCTGGTGTTCACGTGTTTGCTGGTGGGGATTTTCCCGGCCCAAGTTGTAGGCCCGTTGCTGGCCGCTGCCGCCTTGCCGGTGGTGGGTGGCGTGCTGCCCGAATACAGTCTGGCGATCTGGCACGGCCTCAACGCACCGATGATCATGAGTTTGATCGCCATGTCCGGCGGCATCGTGGTCTATCTGCTGCTGCGTAATCAGCTCAAGCGTGGCCGCTTCAAGTTCCCGCCGCTGGTGGGTCGTTTCAACGGCAAGCGCCTGTTCGAACGCAGTCTGGTGGCAATGATGCGCCTGGCCCGACGGCTGGAGCGACGGATCGGCACCAAACGCCTGCAAACGCAACTGTTCCTGATGGTATTGGCGGCGGTACTCGCCGGCCTGATCCCGATGCTGCACAGCAGCCTGAGCTGGGGCGACCGGCCGAAAATCCCCGGCTCCATCGTGTTCGTGACCCTGTGGCTGCTGGCAATCGCCTGCGCCCTCGGCGCCGCGTGGCAGGCCAAGTACCACCGTCTCGCCGCCCTGACCATGGTCAGCGTCTGTGGCCTGATGACCTGCGTGACCTTCGTCTGGTTCTCGGCACCTGACCTGGCCCTGACGCAACTGGTGGTCGAAGTGGTGACTACGGTGCTGATCCTGCTGGGCCTGCGCTGGCTGCCACGACGGATCGAAGAGGTTTCGCCACTGCCGAGCAGCCTGCGCAAGGCCCGTGTACGGCGTCTGCGCGACTTGCTGCTGTCGATTGCCGTCGGCGGCGGCATGGCGCTGCTGTCCTACGCGATGCTGACCCGGCAGACCCCGAACGACATTTCCTCGTTCTACCTGAGCCGCGCCCTGCCTGAAGGCGGCGGCAGCAACGTGGTCAACGTGATGCTGGTGGATTTCCGTGGTTTCGACACCCTCGGCGAAATCACCGTGCTGGTGGCCGTGGCGTTGACCGTGTTCGCCCTGCTGCGACGCTTCCGCCCACCGAAAGAAAGCCTGCAACTGCCAGCCCAGCAACGCCTGTTGGCGCCGGACGTGGTCACCGATCTGGTCAACCCGCGTTCGGCCAGCGACACCGCCCTGGGCTTCATGATGGTGCCGGCGGTGCTGGTGCGCCTGTTGCTGCCGATTGCGCTGGTGGTGTCGTTCTACCTGTTCCTGCGCGGGCACAACCAACCGGGCGGCGGGTTTGTCGCCGGTCTGGTGATGTCGGTGGCGTTCATCCTGCAATACATGGTCGCCGGCACCCAATGGGTCGAGGCGCAAATGAGTCTGCGACCGCTGCGCTGGATGGGTACGGGATTGCTGTTCGCCACGGTCACCGGTCTAGGCGCGATGCTGGCGGGTTATCCGTTCCTCACCACGCACACCTGGCATTTCAGCGTGCCAGTGCTGGGTGACATCCATATCGCCAGCGCCCTGTTTTTCGACATCGGCGTGTACGCAGTGGTGGTCGGCTCGACGTTGTTGATCCTCACCGCCCTCGCCCACCAATCGGTCCGGGGTCACAAAACCGCCGCCATCAAGGGAGCCGTCTGATGGAAGAAGTCATCGCAATCGCCATCGGAGTGCTCGCTGCCTCCGGCGTCTGGCTGATCCTGCGTCCACGGACGTTCCAGGTGGTCATGGGCCTGTGCCTGCTGTCCTACGGCGTCAACCTGTTCATCTTCAGTATGGGTAGCCTGTTCATCGGCAAGGAGCCCAACATCAAGGACGGCGTGCCGCAGGACCTGCTCAATTACACCGACCCGCTGCCTCAGGCACTGGTGCTGACGGCCATCGTCATCAGCTTCGCCATGACCGCGCTGTTCCTGGTGGTGCTGCTGGCTTCACGGGGCCTGACCGGCACCGACCATGTGGACGGCCGGGAGCCCAAGGAATGACAGCGATGACTCATCTGATCGCTGCACCGATTCTGCTGCCGCTGCTGACCGCCGCCATCATGCTGATGCTCGGCGAGAAACACCGGCCGCTGAAAGCGAAGATCAACCTGTTCTCCAGTCTGCTGGGCCTGGGTATTTCCGTGCTGTTGCTGCAATGGACCCAGACCACCGGCGTGCCCGGCTCCATCGGCGTCTACCTGCCGGGCAACTGGCAGGTGCCATTCGGCATCGTGCTGGTGGTCGATCGGCTGTCGGCGTTGATGTTGGTGCTGACCGGAATCATCGGCGTCAGTGCCTTGCTGTTCGCCATGGCTCGCTGGGACGGCGCCGGGTCAAGCTTCCACGCGCTGTTCCAGATTCAGTTGATGGGCCTGTACGGCGCGTTCCTGACGGCGGACCTGTTCAACCTCTTTGTGTTCTTCGAAGTGCTGCTCGCCGCGTCTTACGGTTTGCTGCTTCACGGCTCGGGCCGGGCACGGGTGTCGTCGGGGCTGCATTACATCTCGATCAACCTGCTGGCCTCGTCGCTGTTCCTGATTGGCGCGGCGCTGATCTACGGCGTCACCGGCACGCTGAACATGGCCGACCTCGCCATGAAGATTCCGCTGGTGCCGGACGCCGACCGTGGCCTGCTGCATGCCGGCGCGGCGATTCTGGCGGTGGCATTCCTGGCCAAGGCCGGGATGTGGCCGCTGAATTTCTGGCTGGTGCCAGCCTATTCCTCGGCCAGCGCGCCGGTGGCGGCGATGTTCGCGATCATGACCAAGGTCGGCGTCTACACCTTGCTGCGCCTATGGACGCTGCTGTTCTCCGGGCAGGCCGGCGCCTCGGCCTATTTCGGCGGCGACTGGCTGATCTACGGCGGTATGGCGACCATGCTCTGCGCGGGCGTGGCGATCATCGCTGCACAACGCCTGGAGCGCATGGCCAGCCTGAGCATTCTGGTGTCGGCGGGGATTCTCCTGTCGGCCGTGGGTTTCGCCCAGCCGAACCTGATCGGTGCGGCGCTGTTTTATCTGGTCAGCTCGACCCTCGCACTGAGTGCGCTGTTCCTGCTGGCGGAACTGATCGAACGTTCGCGCACCGCCATCGAAGTGCCGCTGGAAGACGAAAACGAGTTGCTGCCGCGTGCGCAAGCCGCACAGCAACCGGTCAAAGGCATCAACCTCGACGACGATCAGCAAGCCGTCGTCGGCCAGGTGATTCCGTGGACCATGGCCTTCCTTGGCTTGAGCTTCATTGCCTGTGCGCTTTTGATCATCGGCATGCCGCCGCTGTCGGGGTTCATTGGCAAGCTGAGCCTGATCGGCGCCCTGCTCAACCCGTTGGGGCTCGGCACTGGCGAACCGATCTCGACTGCTGCCTGGGCGTTACTGGCACTGTTGATCCTGACCGGGCTCGGCTCGCTGATGGCGTTCTCGCGACTGGGCATCCAGCGCTTCTGGTCGCCGGAAGAACGCCCGTCGCCGGTGCTGCGCAAACTCGAATGCGTGCCGATTTTCCTGCTGCTCGGTCTGAGTATCGCTCTGACCTTCAAGGCCGAGCCGTTGCTGCGTTACACCCAGGACGCCGCAGACGCCCTGAACAACCCGCAGCAATACGTAATGGCGGTGCTCGGCACTCGCGCAGTACCAAGCCCGGAAGCCAAGGCTGCGCTGCTGGAGGTGCAACCATGAAGCGTCTGTTTCCTGCTCCGTGGTTGTCGCTGGCGTTGTGGCTGCTGTGGCTGGTGCTGAACCTGTCGATCAGCCCTGGCAACCTGTTGCTGGGGTCAGCGCTGGGTTTCTGCGCGCCGCTGATGATGCGCAAACTGCGACCTCAACAAATCCACATCCGCCGCCCGGGCACGATCCTGCGATTGTTTCTGCTGGTCGGGCGTGACGTGGTCGTCTCCAACCTTCAGGTAGCCTGGGGCGTACTGAATGCCGGTCGCCGCCCGCCCCGCTCACGCTTCATCAAGGTGCCGCTGGATCTGCGCGATGCCAACGGCCTGGCGGCGCTGTCGATGATCTGCACGGTAGTGCCCGGTACGGTGTGGTCGGAACTGGCGCTGGATCGCAGCATTCTGTTGCTGCACGTCTGGGATCTGGATGACGAGGCGCAATTCATCCAGCACTTCAAGGTCACTTACGAGCGGCCGTTGATGGAGATTTTCGAATGAGCCCGCTGCTGTCGAATGCGATTCTGCTGACGCTGTTCCTGTTCTCGCTGGCGATGGTGCTGACGCTGATTCGCCTGTTCAAAGGGCCGTCGGCACAGGACCGGGTACTGGCGCTGGACTACCTGTACATCGTCGCCATGCTGATGATGCTGACCCTGGGGATTCGCTATTCCAGTGATACCTACTTCGAAGCGGCGCTGCTGATCGCGTTGTTCGGCTTCGTCGGCTCGTTTGCCCTGGCGAAATTCCTGCTGCGTGGCGAGGTGATCGAATGAATGCTGAATTGTCTCTGTGGGTGGAAATCCCGGTGGCGATCCTGCTGGTACTCAGCGGTGTATTTGCCTTGATCGGCGCGACCGGCTTGCTGCGGATGAAGGATTACTTCCAGCGCATGCACCCGCCGGCACTGGCCTCGACCCTCGGTGCGTGGTGCGTGGCACTGGCGTCGATCATCTGCTTTTCCGCACTCAAGTCCGGGCCGGTGCTGCACGCGTGGCTGATCCCGATTCTGCTGTCGATCACCGTGCCGGTGACCACCCTGCTGCTGGCCCGTGCGGCGCTGTTCCGCAAACGCATGGCCGGGGATGATGTGCCGGCCGAGGTGAGTAGCCGGCGAACCGAGAGCGGCAGCTAAACCCAGGCGACGGCCAACAGCCCGGCTCCCAATATCAGACACAGTGGCGAGTAAATCCAAGTGTCGAGCCGGGCAAACCGCGACCCCTTCACTTCCTTGAAAAACCCCACCAGCTCCGAGTCGCCGATCGCCCTCGCAAACATCAGCAGCGCAATCGCGCTGATCACCCATTGCAATGCCCAGTGATGCACTGGCGAAAACCACCAGCCCACCCTCATGCACACCAGTGCGGCAATCAGTAGCAGGGCCACCGCCACGGCCAACGTGATCCAGCCTGACGGCTTGAACGCCGGCCTGAGCGTCAGTCCGCCGTTATCCACCGGAACCTGCGGCACTACCGCCACGGCCGCCCACTCGCCACCCATCGCCCAATACACATGCATCAGGCTGATCACTGCAAATATCGTCACCAGCCATTGAGCCAACACAAAGGTCATGGTCGAAAATCCTTGAAAGGGATCTGAACAAAACATCCTAGTCGGCATTTTTACATGTGCACGACCGGTCGGCGGTGCGGTAAAGTGCCGCCCCATGAAATTCACCCGTACCGATCGCTCACTGCTGGCCTGGATGCTCTATTGCTGCGTCCTGTTCAACGTGTTCGCCTGCAGCATCGGTCACGGACAAATGGTAGGGATGCAGCTCAACGGTATCGGCGGCCAGTTCTGCGCCGTCGACCCGAGCACTCAGGCGCCACTCGCGTCGAATCCTTCCGAAGAAAAACTGCCGACCCTGGCCAAAGCCTTTGGCTGTCCGCTGTGCTCCACCGGCGGCATGGGCCCGGCGTTCAACTCCAGCCTGACCCTGGCGATCCTGCCGGAACAACACAGTCCGCCGCTGCCGGTCATCGTCAGTGCCGACCTCCCTGCCCGCTTCACCTGGCCTTCGGCCAACCCTCGCGCCCCACCGTTCGCCTGAGTGTCTTTGCCTTTTTGATTTGTCAGCCCACTGCGCCAACGCGCGGCGTTCGCCTGTGCGCTGACTCCTAGACAAGCATTCAGGATTCAATCGATGAAACAACTTACCTTGCTGGCGAGCCTGTGCGGCTGCCTGTCCGTCAACGCCTGGGCGCAATCCACCGTGGATCTGGCGCCGATCACCATTGACGGCGAGTCCGCCGCCGAACCGGGCCTGAGCCTCGACCAGTCCAGCGGCATGGCCTCGCGCCTGGGTCTCAGCGTGCGCGATACCCCGGCTTCGGTGGCCATTGCCAACCGCAATGACATCGAACGTCACGGTTCACAAAACTTCCAGGACGCGGCCAACACCTTGCCTGGAGTGAACGCCAGTGCACCGCCGGGCTTTGGCGGATTCGTGTCCTATCGCGGCTTCACCAGCAGCCAGATCACGCAGATGTTCAACGGCATCAACGTTTCCGGTGGACTGGCGCGGCCAGTGGATTCCTGGATATATGACCGAGTGGAACTGGTCGGAGGCCCGTCATCGCTGATCAACGGCGCCGGTTCGGTGGGCGGCTCGCTGAACTACGTGACCAAACTGGCGACGCGCGACGAGCAGGCCGCCGAAGGCCGGGTCAGCTACGGCACCTACGACACCACCGAAACCGCGTTCGGCCTCAATCACGCGCTGACCGAACCCGGCGCCGACGTGCAGCATTACGCGCGCCTCGACGTCAGCCACAACACCAGCAACGGCTACATCGACCGTCAGGAACGCGATGCCTGGAGCATGGCGTTCTCGTTGCTCAGCGACCTGACACCGAACCTGTCGCACACCCTGGCCCTAGAGTATCAGGACGAACACGAAGACAGCCCGTACTGGGGCACGCCAGTGCTCAACCCCAAGGCTGGCGAGTTGAAGATCGACCGCCACAACCGCTTCAACAACTACAACGTCGAGGACGGCCGCTACGAGCAACGGACGATCTGGGTGCGTTCGATCATCGATTACCGGATCAACGACAGCACCACCCTGCGCAACACGCTCTATCACCTCGACAGCCAGCGCGATTACCGCAACCTCGAAACCTACCAGTACAACGCCGACAACAGCGCCGTGAACCGCTCCACGGCCTATCAGGTTCGACATCAGGGTGAGCAGGACGGCAACCAGTTCGAGCTGCGCCACGACAACACTCTGTTCGGACTCGACACCACCTGGTCCGGCGGCTTCGAATACAAGGTCAACCAGACCACCAACTCGCCGCTAAACGTCAAAGGCGCGAGCACCGTGGACCCGGACAACTATCGGCCTGGGCACTTCTATGACATCCCGGGCACGAAGCCGGGGTTTGTCAGCGACAAGACCAACGAGGTCACCACCAAGGCGTTGTTCGCCGAAAACCGCCTGGCACTGACCGACAAACTCTCGTTGCTCACCGGCCTGCGCTACGACGACATCGACCTGGACGTGACCAACCATCGCACAGTGACGGCGAGCAACCCGCGTCATCTCAAGCGCAGTTGGGAACCGGTCACCGGGCGCGTCGGCCTGACCTATCAGTTCATTCCGTCAGCCAATGTCTACGTGCAATACAGCACCGCCGCCGAGCAACCGAATGGCACCCAGGATTTCGATGTTTCAACGGGCAAACAATGGGAAATCGGCAGCAAGTTCGACTATCTGAACGGTCGCGGTTCGGCGACCGTTGCGGCTTACACCATCGAGCGCAAAGACTTCGCCGTCACCGACCCCCTGGACCCGACCAACAGCATTCCGGTCGGCCAGCAGACGTCCAAAGGTATCGAGATTGCCAGCTCACTGCGGATCACCGACAAGCTGCTGGCCGAGGGCAACTTTGCCTGGGTCGATGCGCAGTACGATGAGTTCAACGAGAAGAACGCTGCCGGCGTGGTGGTTTCACGCAAGGGCAACACGCCGACCAATGTGCCGGATCGGGTCGGCAATCTGTGGCTGACCTATGACTTCTCCCCACAGTGGCAAGGCGGGGTTGATGCGCGCTATGTGGCCTCGGTGTTTGCGGACAATGCCAACACCATGACCGTGCCGTCGTACACGTTGTTCGGGAGTTTCCTCAGCTACAAGATCGATACGCACACCACCGTCACCGGCCGCGTGCGCAACCTGACCAACGAGGTGTATGCCGAATTCGCCCATGTGTCGCCGGCTTACTACCTGGGCACACCGCGCACCTTTGAACTGGCCGTGCAAACCCGCTTCTGAACCACAGCGGCGAGGGAGCAAACTCCCTCGCCACACCGCTACAAACCTGCCTGAACCTTCTCCGCCACATCCTTCGGCAACCACGCCTGCCACACATCCGGATGGGCCTTCATGAACGCCTCCGCCGCTTCCCGTGGCGGGGTGTGTTTCTCGCTCATCTCGGCCAGTGCCTTGTTCAAATCCTCGATCGGAAAATCGACCTTGCTGAAGAACGCCGCGATCTGTGGATATTGCTTCTGAAACGGCGCAGACACCCCGATCGACAGTTTCGAGGCCAGTGAACGGGTCGGTTTCGGATTGGGATTGTCAGCGTCAGTCAGGGTCTTCCAGGCCTCGGCGTCGAACGGCGGCTCTTCCAGTTGCACCAGTTTGAACTTGCCGAGCAACGGCGTTGGCGACCAGTAATAGAACAGCACCGGTTTGCCCCGGCGGATCGACGAGGTGATTTCGGCATCCAGCGCTGCACCGGAGCCGCTGCGGAAATTGGTGAAGTCATCCTGCAGCCCATACGCCGTGAGCTTCTGCTTGTTCACCACTTCCGAGGTCCAGCCGATCGGGCTGTTGAGGAACCGCCCCTTGCTGGGGTTTTCCGGGTCCTTGAACACGTCCTTGTACTGCTTCAGATCACTGACACTGCGCAAGTCCGGCGCCAGCGGCTTGATGCCTTTGGCGGTATCGCCCTTGATCACGTATTCCGGCACCCACCAGCCTTCGGTGGCACCCTTGACCGTATCGCCCAGGCTGGCGACTTTACCTTCAGCCTCGGCCTTGACCCATACCGGACTGCGCCCGGCCCACTCTTCACCGATCACCTGGATGTCATTGTTGGCCAGCGCTGTTTCAAGGGTAATGGTGGTGCCCGGCAGGGTGTCCGTCGGCAGGCCGTAGCCCTTCTCGACAATGATCCGCAGAACATCGGTGATCAGACTGCCGCTTTCCCAGTTCAGGTCGGCGAAGTGAATCGGGGTCTGCGCTGCATTGACCGCTGGCACCGCAGCCATCAAGCAGAACGTCGCCATAAAAGTGGCCAGCAACCGTCGAAATCCGTTCATGCTTTTGCACCTCGTGCTGTTCACAGCAATAGCAGGAAGGCCTGACAGAAGACCGCCAGCCTCTGAATACTCAGTCAACTGACTGTAGACGAGGTTCCTGCTTTTTCAGGGGCATGACACGGACGAGACTACTTTTCAGACATTTCCTTCAAGCGTTGAAGCTCGCGTCTGACCATGCTGGCGTATTCCGCAGGCTGCAACGCGTAGATCTGCGAGGCAACCCAACCGAGCCAGGCGCCCTTCAGCTCAGCCTTGGCATCAAACAGGCGCCGAGCTTCGACACGAGCGCTGTCGAGGTTCTGCAAATGGAAATCAGCGCGACTCACACCCGTCACTCGCTGGCCTTGAAGGTCACCAGTTCGCCCTTGCGCCACTTGGCGGCCTTGGCAGTAACGGCTTTGAGCGTTTTGGTCAGGCCTTCCTGCAGCTGCTCATTGGCAGCAAACACGGTGACCGCGCTATGGCCTTCCTTGAATACGATGGCATGGCCGTCGGCCGTGGTGACGAAGGCATAGTCGCCCAGGCCGTACACGGTCATTTTGATCTCGCGAAAACGGATGTCCATCTTGCCGCCTTCACGGCTGGGCAATACCGAAGCGCTGAAATGATCGCCGACCTTGAGTTTGAGGCCGGGCTTGTCGTCGACCACCAATGCGCTTTCGGTGTCGATTTCGGCAACGTAAATGCCTTCGGCGTTTTGCTCGGTGATGTAAACAAAACGCGATTGAAACTGCTTGACCAGCTTTGCCCGCAAATCACCCAGCACGAACAAAGCATGCATATCGAGGTTACTGACTGCCAAAGAAACATCCCCACACTTGAAAGAGTGCCGCACGCGAAAAACGCGCACGACATTAAAAACGGCCAGGCCGATGGTGTTGCGCAATGACTCGGATAAAAGCCTGAACGAGCCAAGTGCTCATTCAACGCGAAGTTCACAAGACTACTGGAATGCCACTCGCGAAACCTGCAAAGACGTTCTCCAAATGTTGAAGGAAAACGCCTCACGATCGGCCAGAGAAAACTGACTACGAACTTTAGGGAAAAAACTCACCAAGAAAAGCACTTTTCCGACATATCGCACGCAAAAAATTGCTTTAGATAACGTCATGCCGTCAACAGGTGTTGGCGATTCTAGAGCAGCGACGCTGCTCGCGACTACCCGCAACCGTCTGTAAATGCGGGTCAATCCATGAAAAGGACTTCATATGTGCACTTTGACGCATTTTGCCGCAGCCCAAAACCTACCCTTTGTCTTCAATGCTCCGACCCTGCGGACGGATTCCGCAGCAGAGCCCTGTGGCCAGGAACCACTGTTTCAGGTGATTCCAGCGGGCAACGCCTTCTTCCACATCAGGGAAAAGTCGACAGGCCGTGTCAGAGGTTTCCGTGAGGATCACAATGCCGCCTGTGCACTGGCCCGCGCCCTCGAATCACAGATCGAACTCCTGGCCAGCGCCCCCCTCAGATAAAGAGGGTAATCACCCCCGCCATCCTTCAAGGAGTACAACATGGAACTGCCTGCCTACAACCTGACAACCTTGTTTGATCAGTTAGGATTACCTTCGGAAGAGAACGCGATTGACGATTTCATCGAATCCCACCCACTGGATGCCGAGACCAAACTGATCGACGCCGATTTCTGGAGCCCGCAGCAGGCTCAACTGCTCAAGGAGTGGCTGCGTGCCGATGGCGAAGAAGCGGTGATGGTCGATGAGTTGAACGTTCGCCTGCACCGCGGCAAGTAATCTCGATCAATGCAGGCTGTTACCGGACTCGGCGTTCAATTGCGCAAGCCACGCAGCCCTGCATTCCTCCGCCTCGCCGCGACTGGCGAAAGCCGTACCCCGGCGCTCGCCATTGAGCAACACCACCCAGCAGACGCTTTGCCCCATCGCTCGCAGCCCGGCCGGAACACCGCTACCGATCATCACCGCGACATCGACTCTGCATTGCATGCTGACCTCCAAATTTCATTAGCACCCTAACTATGCAGGCATGTTAATGATTTGGATCAAGCGGAAACAGCAACGCCCGTGCACAGATTAATTGCAGTTCCGGCAACAATACTCAGCGCGGACTTTCCGGTTTGTACCCCAGTCGCAGTCCACCCCAATGCCTGCCCTTGATCATGATCGGCACCGACAAGTCGTGCATCAGCTCGCCGGTATCGCGGGTGTAGGTCTGCAATAGCACCGGTTGTTGATGGCTGCCGCAGCGAATGCCGGTGCGGTCGGCGAACTTGCGTTTGGTGCGGTTGTGCACGGTATCGGCCTGCACATCGCCGGTCAGCGGCTGGCTGAACACCTGATTGTGGGTCGGTACATAACCTTGCTGCGTGCAGGCGATGGCGAACACCAGGCCTTCGTGCCGCGGCAGCAAGGGTTCCTGAATCGTCGGCAGCACCTGATCGGTATAGCGGTCGAAACGGGTCTGAAACTTGGCAGGCTGGGTGTTCGGGATCGGCTGATACTGGCGGTCGAACAAGTCTTCGAGACTGATTCGCCCCTGTTCGACATCGGCCTCGAATCGCGCGGCGATCTGCCCCGCGCCTTCCCGGGCCAAGTCATAAATGCGCTGGTGATAGTCATCCAGACCGACTTCGGCCAGTCGCTCGCTGATGGTTTCCGCCTGCCCTTCCATCTGTACCGCCGCCTCGGCCAGGCGTCGGGTCTGCTGATCGCTGATCGCCAAATCGCTACGCATCTGCTCGATGGCGGTGAACAGACTGTCGAGTTGCTCACGGTTGGTCTCGGCACCCCGGGCGATTTCGCCGACCTGGGTTTCAACCCCGGCGGCCAGTCGCGCGATGTTTTCCAGGTGCTGGCCGGTGTGTTCGACCTGCTCGACGCCCGTATGCAGATCGTCGGAGAGCTGGCGAATCTGCTCCACCACCTGCGCCGTACGTTGCTGAATGTCGGCAACCATCTCGCCCACTTCACCGGTGGCCGTCGCGGTACGAGCCGCCAAACCGCGCACCTCATCCGCCACCACCGCAAAACCGCGACCGTGCTCACCGGCCCGGGCCGCTTCGATGGCGGCGTTCAGCGCCAGAAGATTGGTCTGGCTGGCGATGGACTGAATCACCAGCGTCACGCGCTGAATATCATCGCTGCGCTGACTCAAGGCTTCGATCAACTCACGGCTGGCATTGGCACGCTGACTGAGTTGATGCATGCGCGAAATGGAATCGACCAGTTCGGTCCGCCCGGCCGCGCTGCTGTGGTGCGCCTCACTGGCAGCGCCCAATGCTTCACGACTGAGTTGGGAAGTGGCTTGTTCGGTGGCGATCATCACTTCGGCGTTGTTGACGATCTGCGCGGCGGCGTCGAGTTGCGATTGCAGCTTGCCGGCCAATTCCTTGACGGAAAACGCCACCCCTGCGGCTGACAGAGCGTTATGACTGGTGGTGTAGGAAAGGTCGCGAGTCAGCTCGGACATCGCATTGCTGCTATCGACCGGTTGCGCATCGGGGACCGCCCGGGAGCGCAGGCGCGGCAACCAGACAATCAGCACCGCCAGCGGCATGCCCACGTACAACGGCCATTCGCCCAGGCTCATCCCGGCCAGCAACAGCATCAGGGCGATGCTTTGCAGGGTCGGCGTCAGCCAGCGATTCTTTGGCAAAACAACTGGTGCAGGCAGAGCCGCAACCAGAGATCCATCTCTCGTCATTTCGTTACCCCACGTTTGTTCTCATTGTTGTGGCTGCATTAAACGCCACTACAAGGCCATTATCCATGGTCCGTTAGTCGTGGGTCTGTGGCAGGTCAATGGAACGGTGCGGGGATTTCCGGCAGACGAGAAAAAGCAAAGATCGCAGCCTTCTGTAGCTTTAAATAAAAGCTGCAGAAGGCTGCGATCTTTTCGCGACGACCCACACTGAAGGGGTCGCCTCAGGAATCAGGCCTGACGCTGGTGCTTGTCGATCTGCTCGTGACGCTCTTGAGCTTCGATGCAGTACTTGGTGGTCGGGCTGATCAGCAGGCGTTTCAGGCCGATAGGCTCGCCGCTGTCGTCGCACCAGCCAAAGCTGTCTTCCTTGATGCGCTCAAGGGCCTGCTCGAGTTGAGGCAGCATGCGCTGGTCGCGATCGATCGCGTTCACCAGCCAGGTGCGCTCTTCTTCCACCGAGGCGGCGTCCGCCGGATCAGCCGGGGTATCCAGGCTCTCGATGGCAATACGGTTCTGCTCAATGCGCTCGTGGGTTTCGACTTTCATGTTCTGCAACAGCTCGCTGAAGAAAGCGTGTTGCTCGGCATTCATGTAGTCATCTGCCGGCATGGCCAGCAACTTGTCCTTTGTCATTGATATCTCTATAAAAAAACGTGCATTAAGGCGAAATAGGGAGCGTTCCGGTGAACCGTCTGCGGTCATCGGAAAGGCATCGTTTATTGCAAACGCCACCCGGCACTCAATTTACGAAGGGGCGGCAGTCTAAGGCCCGTTTGAGGCCTCAGCAACTGTAAATACAGGGAATTTGTCCGACAAAGCCCGGAAAGTGCTCTGACACAGGCTTCACGGCGGTCATCGGAGTGCGTTTATAGCAAGAAATTCAGTCGAGCGGCTGTATATAGAAGACAAACGGCGGATGAGCGGCGCTTTGTCGCATTTCTTTACAAACGCCAACGGCAAAACCAGCTCGCTCTCAGGACTGACAATCTTCCCAACCTCAGCTACGTTATGCCCTCCCCCGGTTCGACTTGAAGGAACGCGTCATGAAACTGATCGGCATGCTGGACTCCCCTTACGTGCGCCGCGTGGCGATCTCCGCCAAGTGTCTGGGGATCGAACTGGAACACGACCCGGTGTCGGTGTTCCGCCACTTCGAGCGATTCCAGCAGATCAACCCGGTGGTCAAAGCGCCAACCCTGGTCCTCGACGACGGCGAAGTGCTGATCGACTCGACGCTGATTCTCGACTACCTCGAAGCCCTGTCCGGCAAAACCCTGCTGCCCACCGACCTGTCGCAACGGGTAAAAGCCCTGCGCCTGATCGGCCTCGGCCTCGCCGCCTGCGAAAAAGCCGTGCAGCTCTACTACGAACGCAACCTGCGCCCGGCCGACATTCAATACCAGCCGTGGGTCGAACGCGTCGAAGGCCAACTCGCCGCCGCCTTCACCGCTCTCGAACACGAATTGCAAAAACACCCATTGCCCACCGGCGGCACTCTCCAGCAGGACGGCATCACCCTCGCCGTCGCCTGGAGCTTCACCGGCCTCGTCGTCCCCGACCAGATCGACGCCCAACGCTTCCCGCGCATCGCCCAATACACCGCGTACGCCGAAGGCCTCCAAGCACTCATCAGCACCCCGATGACCTGACCATGAGCACCACCGAAACCGCCGCCCCGGCCCTGAAAGAAATCTTCAACGCCGAACGCCTGCAACACATCGCTACAGAAATGAGCGCCGTGTACCCGGCGTTCAAGACCAAGGCCTTTCTCAAACACGCCAACAACGGCCTCGCCGACCTCTCCGTGATGCAACGCATGGCCCGCGTCAGCGAAAGCCTGCACGCCGTGCTGCCACTGGACTACGAAGATTCCCTCGCCGTCCTGCGCGAACTCGCCCCGCGCCTGAACAGCGGCTTCGTCAGCATGAGCCTGCCGCACTACGTCGCCATCTACGGCGCGCACGCGTTCGACACATCCATGGAAGCCCTTAAGTACTTCACCACCTTCGGCTCCTCCGAATTCGCCATCCGCCACTTCCTGCGCAGCGACCTGGAGCGCTCGCTGGAACTGATGCACGATTGGGCACGAGACGAAAACCACCATGTCAGAAGACTCGCCAGCGAAGGCAGCCGCCCACGCCTGCCATGGTCGTTTCGGCTGGAACCGGTGCAGGCTGATCCGCGCTTGGCCTCCGGGATTCTTGATCGGTTGAAGGCCGATGAGAGTTTGTACGTGCGCAAGTCCGTGGCGAATCATTTGAATGACGTGACCAAGGAACATCCGGAGTGGGTGTTGGATACGGTTGAGGGGTGGTCACTGGAGAACAAGCACACGGCTTGGATTGCGAAACATGCGTTGCGGAGCTTGATCAAACAGGGGGATTTGCGGGCGCTGACTGTTATCGGTGCTGGGGCCAAGGCTGAGGTTGAGTTGCTGGACGTGAAGGTTGAACCGGCGGTTGTGCGGCTTGGGGAGACGATCTCTTTGTCGTTTACGGTGCGGTCGTTGGTGCCGGTGGAACAGCGGTTGGTGATTGACTATGCGATTGACTATGTGAAGGCGAATGGCGGGACTTCGGCCAAGGTTTTCAAGTTGAAGACTTTGGTGTTGGCGGGGTTTGGGAGTGAGGTGGTGATGCGGCGACAGGTGATTAAGGATTTCACTACGAGGAAGCATTATGCGGGGGAGCATGCGGTGCATGTAACGATTAATGGGGAAGCATTAGCGAATACGGCTTTCTCCATTATTGCCGAATAGCGCCGCATGACTATAATTACAGAGCAATCGCCTAATTGAAATATCTGCTGCGCAACACCAGACAAATCATTTATATAGGCGCCATTCCCCCACAAAATCCTCTGTAACTGGTGTCAGAATGCGCAAACCAATATTTGCAACCTACCTCATCATTGCTTCATTTTCGGTGCTTGCCGAAAGCGCTCCTACAGTGGGAATTGTCTACAACACAAAAGAGACCAACTCCATCACCTTTCGCTGCACATCAATTGAAACATCAACCATTGAATGCGCCTTCGTTCAAACTCGAGTCCTACCAGCTTTCAAAGTAGAAAACATAGAAAAAAGCATCGAAAATGCCCGCAACGAATTCAAGCAAGGCATAAAATTAACAAAAAAAGACTGCATCCAATACAACGAAATTTTTACAGACTTAAAAAACAAAGAAAGCACACAACAAAACAAAACATCGAAAGCCACCGCCAAAACAGAGTACGAAGATGATATATCATCCCTAAAAGCCGTATTGGCATTCTGTGCAAAATCAACCGAGGAAAATTTTATTGAGATTGCAAAGTTAAATTACAGTAAATTATCTAGGACCTGCCGAGCCAGCTCCAATACCTTTGTACAAAACTACAAACTATTACCCGAAACGGGCGTTTGGATTGCCGACAGTAACCCTGTAGGAGATTGCGGCATCGTTGACCTATCGAGATTCGAGTCAGATAAAAGCTTAGGCAAAAATTTCACAGGGTGGAGTTTTATATCAAAAAAAGCGATTACAAATCCTAAAGGAACGTTATTTCTTGGCCAGCCTTGCAGTGGCCTAGATGAATCAGAGTACATTTTTAACTGGCGAAATATAACTTGGCCAATGCAGTGCGACTATATAGAGTTTTCACCAATTTGAATGACCGCAAAAAAAGATATTCTTACGCCCCTCCTTGCGACTGTTCCACAGTTCTACTACGAGGCCGACTTCAGGCGGGATAGAATGTCAAACCATCAAGATCAATCTCGGCATACCCCCCACATCCTCCTTGTAAAGCAAGACCCTGCACACTCCCAGTTCGGATCGTAAGAATTCGACAAGCTTTCCAAGTTTTTCGTTTTTAGACATTGAAGTCGGACGCACTACCGTGGCCTGTCCGGGCTCGTCATCGTAAACCCTAACCAGAAACACATCATCTCCGCTCTGCATGTCGTAGTTATAACCACGGTATTCATATCCGAGGTCATGGTCGATATCATCAAAGCGAGTAGATTTGGATATTCGGACAGATTTATTTTTCCTTCCAAACCTTTAAGAATTACCAACTGCCATATGGAATACCAAACTTCTCAATATAGCGCTTAGCTTTTTCATTAACCGGATATGCGTAACGCCCTTGATTCTTGCCTTGACTTGGACCCAGCGGTTCAATCTCAGCTTGCGCCCTTGCCACCTTGACCGGGTGATGACAAGCATCTCTAACCCACACTTGCACAACTCCGCCCGGCGCCAACCCCAGATAAACCGAAGAAATATAGGTAGCCGTTTGCTCTGGCGTTTTCGCGCATCGCTGGTTGACCGACGTCAGCATCAGTTGCCTGGCTTCCTCGGGTATGTCCACCCAAACACGATAGGTTTGTGGCTCTACGATAGATTGCCAGCGAACGAAGATTCGTTTGGGAAGATCCGCGCCTACCACTGCTTTCGCAGAACTACCTACGCCGTGCCAACCTTTGGCGGACTCTGTGCCATCCTCTGGTTGCCCGCCCGACGCCGATCCCGAGCCTGTGTGCAGGAACGTTCTTCCTTTGATGTCTTCCACAGAAGTGTCTTCCACCCAGACTTTCATGTAGCGAGGTTCGGTAAAGCCGAGCTCCCACCATTCGGACTTGGGATCATTTTTGCCTGACAATGGATCAGTCAAATGACAACCAGCAATCAACAGCACGCATAGGACACTTACGAATTGCCTCATGTGCTGACAGTTACCAACTGCCGTACGGAATGCCAAATTTCTCGATGTAGCGTTGCGACCTTTCACTGACCGGATAAGCGTAACGTCCTTGGTTCTTACCCTGACTCGGGCCTAGCGTCTCGATCTCTGCTTGCGCCCGAGCGATTTTGATCGCCTTATGACACGAGTCTTTAACCCACGCCTGCACCACCCCACCAGGCGCCAGCCCCAAGTAGACCGACGCCATAAACCGCGCCTCTCGTTCAGGTGTTTGCGGGCAACGTTTGCTGGTGGATTCCACCATCAATTGCCTGGCGTGTTCCGGAATATCCACCCAGGCTTGCCAAGTTTTCTTTTCAACGATTGACTGCCATCGAACATATATCCGAACGGGAAGATTGGCACCCACCACTCGTTTTCCGCTGCCGTCCACGATTGACCAGCCGCGGGCCGACTCGGTGCCGTCCTCAGGCTCACCACCAGCTGCGGAGCCGCCATTGGCCTTGAAGTAGACCTTGCCGTTAACGTCCTGCACAGAGCTGTCCTCCACCCAAACCTGCATGTAATCAGGCTCAATGAACGCCAACTCCCACCATTCGGATTTGGGGTCGTTTTTGCCTGATAGCGAGACAGCGGACTGGCAGCCAGCCACGAACAACGCGCAAAACAGGGTGACGAGTAATTTCATTACCAGAGCGTCCAGTCAGGTACGTGAGGATGTTGTACGCGAATCGAGTCTGCGGTAGGAGCATTGATGTAGACCGCTCTCATTCCACTGCCGTCTCTGCGCCCAAGTGGATGGTTCCAGTTTGCGGACGTGTGAATGTACTTCAGTTTCAACAGCTTTTCTTCTTGCGGAGTGACGCTGTAGTCGCCTGCCAAGAACCGATCACACGATGTTTGAAGCTCTGAAGGAACAGCCAGCTCAGGTGTATCCGGGATGTCTTTAAAGCGGACGCCCTTCTCCTTCGCCAACTGGTGCATCAAGCGCAGGTACACCCGGGAGAGCATGCCACTCACTGGACGTTTTAGTTGGACGGCGGCGTACACGCGCTTTAGGCGTGGACTGAGCCGATCGTCTATTGCATTCGGCAAGGGCAGCGCGGGGGGTGTGACAATTTCCAGCATTTCCTCAGGCCAGCCTTTGGCGAGCAACTGATCCTTTACTATCTCTGCATCACGGTAAATCGAAGTTGTCAAAACATCAGTATGATGCGACACGTCCAGGCTTTGCATTGGACTGACAAGCACATTCTCTTGTGCTTCTTCGAGGTAACCACCACCAAGGTCGGAATGAACTCCCGGTAAAACGATTTCCAGGTGATCAGGTTTGACGCGACTCAAAGCGAAATTCGCCCGGCATTCATCGCGGGCAGTCAGCTGGACGACATCAGTGAAATAGCGACGATCCAGGTACAACCTTATGCCAGTGGCAACAGGGCTTTTGATATTGCCCAAATTCGACCATCCGGCAATCGAGGGTACGGTGTCGAACAGACCAATGAAGCCCATATTGATGCTGCTTTTGTATTGATCATTGAAAGTAGAACTAAACCCCCCCGCACTACTGCGCATCACATCCCCGAGAGGGCCCTGTTCTCCACGTGCAATTTCATTGGCAAAATGCCGAGCGGCAGCAGCTCCACGGCTGAAACCGAACGTATCGAATGTCAGAGAAGTAATTTCGCTGTCAGGATGGCTAGCCAGTATCCCCTCAGTACGCAGTTTGATCTCTGAAAACGAAAGCTGAACACGACCTGCAACACCCGTCTCACCTCGACCAGTACCAGCCCCAAGCGTGCTGTCCTCCATGCCTGAGCGAGTACCGATCCCCTCGACATACACCATGCGGAAGGCTTGCTTCTGCGAACCCTCGCCTTCGGCTTTCTGAGGTGCGTAGTACAAGTCACTCAGTTTCTGCACATTGCTGGTGTCGTTACCGTAGCTGCTGTCCGGATCTTTCATGAACGGCTTGCAACTGGCATCAATGTCTTGAGCAGCAATGGGATGATGGGCACCGCAAAGTAACCCCGCGGCAGCGTTATTGGCATTATTCCCAGTACCATCGAAGAAAACTCCGATCCGCAGGGCAATGCCAATTTTTTCACGTGCCGATGCAGGCTCTTTCCCGTGTTTCTCATACTCAGCCCAACGCTGGGCGTGAATATCGACGGGTTTGGTGCCTGTGTTGCGGAAATTTTTGGGCGGGTTGGGAACGTAGCCACTCAATCCTTGATTCCTTGTTCTGATCCTTTGAGAACGGACCGGAGGGTGACAGTCGAAGCGAGGTGACGCAAGGCGTGGCCCTGTGCCAGCGCTTGGCTTCCTGCAATGGTGGCGCCACGCCATGAATGTTAAGGTTCAGCCTCAAAATCACGGACGACACCTCGTGCACAAACAATGTCTTGCAGCAGCGATAACCTTCACCATCAGCCTTTCCGCTCTTGCCTCTCCTGTTCCGCAGGAAGAGCTCGAAGAGTGTCAGCGAATAGAAAACTCGGCCAAACAGGTCATGAAAAGCAGGCAGCAAGGCGTGCCCATGGCTTCGGTGTGGGAACTGGCCGAAGCGGCAGGCAAGCAGAGCGAGTATGTGGGTGAGTTGTTCAAGTCGCTGATCCGCGAGGCGTACGAGATTCCGCAGTACTCAAGCGAGAGCTTGCAGCAGAAAGCGATCAGCGATTTCCATTCCAATTTCTACAAGGCTTGCATCGTGACGGCGGAAAAGAGAGCAGACGCCAACGGTTGAGCTCATCAAACAAAAAAAGGGAACAGATTCAGGTAATGAGTCTGCTCCCTTTCTACTTAAGGGCAGCCGCTACGCTTTCAGCTCTACCTTATCCAGCGCCTGATTCACGGCCAGCCCAGCGACCATGACCACTTGGGCGATGCCCAGAGCAGTCCTGCGATGTGCAGGCTCAAGGATGGCGGCGAAGTTGCTGAGCATTTCGCTGGCTGAACCGAGGGATTCGCTGGCGTTGGCCAACAGGGATTCGCTGTTGTAGGCGGGGTTGGCCAGGAACATTGGATCGTGTGTGGTGTGGCTGCCCATGATCCGTTGTTGCGGCGTCAGGTAATGATCGAGGGCTCGTTCGGCGGCTTCGTTCAGGGTTCGGGAATCGGGGAATTGGTAGGGTGAGACTGGATCGGTTTCTGGTGGATTCGGTGTTGGTTTGATCATGGTGAAACTCCTGATTTTGATTAGGAGCTACCAGCATCACTTGCAGATGATGGGTGGCAGCCAAGTGCGGGTCTGCAAGACCGGGAAACCAGGCACCCGGCAGACCCGAAGGTCTCCCGCACAAAGCCGCCATTGAGCGGACACAAACGTGCGTCCTTTTGGCAGGCTGTTCGACTGGTTTTTCCGGCGGGCTTGCAGACCCGATCACTGATGGGCAGTGACGGGAATCAAGTTACGGAGGGAGCACCAAACGCACAAGCCGGCGGATTCTGTCTTAGCTGTAGGCGTTGACGCAAGGTGTTGTGGGCATCGGGATGTGACGAGAGACATCTCATAAACATGCCACGTTTTTCGTGTTTAATTTCTGACAAAAGAGACTGTTTCGCAGTCCGACGGGAATACGTAAATCAGGCCGTCCGCTTTCACCCAAACACCACCAGTCACCTGTGTTTAAAAAACCGACCACCCTGCATAATCCGCCCAAATCCCTTCCTCAACCTAAGTCCGAAAGCCATGCCTGAAGAGTTCGAAGTCCCCAGTCCTCACGAGCAACACGTTGAACACACCACCCATCATGCCCACGCAAAAGGCGATCGCTTTGCCAGCAAGGTTGCGGTCATGACGGCGATCATGGCGACGGTTGGCGCCCTGATGAGTTATCAGGCCGGCTCGACGGAAAGTGAGGCCGCCATGGACAAAAACAACGCCGCCATCCAGAAGACCGAAGCCGCCAACGAGTGGAACTACTACCAGGCCAAGTCCAGTCGGCAGAACCTGTCGGAGCTGGCCAGCCATCTTCCGGGGCTGGATTCCGCTCACTATGTTGCCGAGGCGCGGCGCTATGGGGAGCAGAAAGAGGAAGCCCGCAAAAAGGCGGAAACACTCGAGCAGCAGGCGCGAGAGTGGGACGAGAAGTCAGAGCAGGTTCTGCACCAGCATCACCGCTGGGCCCAGGCCATGACCGCGATTCAAATCGCCATTTCACTGGCGGCCATCACCCTGCTGACGCGCAAGGAATGGCTCAGACGCGTCTCGTTTGGGGCGGCGGGTTTGGGGGTCATGTTGGGCTCACTGGCCTGGCTGCATATCTAAGTGAGGCGGTCAGACATTTGCCGGTTGAATGTTGCTGACCGCTGCGGGTTCATAGCGGTCGTTCATGAGTGGCTACTATCGGGCAAAAAGAGAAAGTAGACATTCCCTACCTCAAGACGCTAGCGTCAGCCCCTTCATTTCGAGGGCTACACCATGGATGCTATTGCCGAATACTCAGATGAGCACCACCGCCACGGTGTCGTGGAACTCTGGGAAACCGTTTTCGGTTACGAAACCGCGCATAACACTCCCGGCCTTGCTATCAACAAGAAACTGGCTGTTGAGGACGGTCTCTTTTTTGTAGCGTTGGCAGGAAATGACGTTATCGGTACCGTTCTCGCGGGATACGACGGCCATCGTGGCTGGCTCTACTCGGTTGCGGTGCACCCGGCACATCGTAGAAATGGCCTGGGCGCAAGACTTGTGCATCATGCCGAGACCGCGTTGACCGTGCGTGGCTGCATGAAAATCAACCCGCAAATCCTTAGCACAAATGAAGGCGTCAAAACCTTTTACGAAACTCTTGGGTATTCGACCGAACCGCGCATCAGCATGGGGAAAAAGATCGAGTCGAATATTGAGATATCCGAATGAGGGAACGCTATGAGCGGCGGCTCACAATCCTGCCTGCCGATACCCAAGACATCGGCAGACCGGATTCCACCACTCAATAACCTCAGTAAGGATTACACCGCTGAGCCACCGCCGTCGCCTGATCCACATAAGGCCGCGCCGGCTCAAGGTTCCACTCAGGCTTGTTCCTCACAGGTTTGCCATCGAACGACGCGGCCAGATGACAAACCATCTGCCGGCGCAATGAACCGCCATTGACGCTGTACATCCGCCATTGCTCGTCGTCTTTGTGTTTGTTGTACAACTCGGCAAACATCCGATCGGTCTGGTCATCCTTGATCGCGCGCCCGCAAGCGGTCGGCACGACTTGCAGCGACCAGGTCTTCGGCCCGAGTTTCGGGTCGTCGCGCTGGGCCCAGGTGCTGGATTCGATGTACTTGTCGCAAAACTGTTGCGCCGGTGGCGCTGCGGTCTGGATGCAGGAGAACGTGGCCTTGCTGGTCGGCGTTTTCGGGAAGTCGATCTTGACGATGTTGCGGTCCTTGCCGGTCTTGGCCTTATAGTCCCGCTGGTTGGCCAGGGCGTCGTTCAAGCCTCGCTGGTCGCTATAAAAAAAGGCCAGGATCGGCAGTTCGTCTGTCTTCGGATTGCCCAGACGCAGTTCGGTCTGAGTCTGGAACTCTCGGGTGTTGATGACGCGTCGAGCGCCCATGAAGTTCTGGAACGCGTTGACCCGGTCCTGGCTGCTCATCGGGTTTCGCATGTTGAAGCCGCATTGCAACTGGTCTTGCTTGCGGTCGTTGTTGAACTTGGTGAAGTGAGCGACCCAGGCGTTGACGTTGGTGATCGGCGGGGCCATGGATTGGCAGACCGCCTCGGTCTGACTGGTGTTCTTGTTGTTGCCGCAGCCACGGTCGTCGCGAAAATCGGTCCAGGCATCGTTGGGGAACGCGCAGTAAACGTGTACCGGATTTTCCGGGTCACGCACCATATCGACCGGGGTGATGATGTAGCCGTTCTGGGTGCTCATGCCGGGGTCTTCGTAGCTGATGCCATCGGCCCGCATATAGGACGCAGCAAACGTGCCCAGCTCGACCGCTTTGGGGCTTGGGTTCCACACATCCCACTTCTGCCCTTTTGCCGGATCGGCGCGGTGAGTGCCGCGAATCAGCAATCCCGAACAATCCGACGCCGGGTCTTTGCCGCAACTGGCGGTAGTGTTGTTGTACAAGGTTTCAACGCGCTTCAGCGTGTCTTCGCAGGACTCGGCATTGGCCGACGTCGCGTGCAGAAACAACGGAACCGCAAGTAGTGGGACGATCCTGCTCCAGCGTTCTTTCATGACGTGTTTCTCCCTGATTGTTCTTCTCGGCTTCCCTGTTCAATGACGCCCGGTACCCGGCGGGGCTTAGCGCGTAACGGGATTGCACCCCGCCGCACGGGTCTCGCTGTCCGAAAGCGCAGGCCGGAACGGCTCAAGATTCCATGGCGTCTTGGCGCGGTAATTGACCAGTACGCAGCCCAATTGCTGGCGCATGCTACCGGCGGATTTCTCGTTGTCGCGCCAGTTGCCATCGGCACCCCTGAGGGCGAACAACTGTTGGTACAGGGCATCGATCTGCTCGTTGGGCAACGCGCGCCCGGCGGCTGTCGGCACGATGCTCAAGGTCCATTCGTCCTGACGGGTGCCCGGGTCGTAGCGTTTGACCCAGTCAGCGGAAGCGATGTACTGCGGTGCCTTGACCGGCAGCGGGTTGCAACCGGCCTTGGCCGCTTCCTGAGCGGTGACGACGGGGCGGAACGGTTCCAGATTCCACTCGGTCTTGCCCGGGTAGTTCTGCACCAGACAACTGAGTTGCTGACGCATGCTGCCGGGGGATTTTTCGTTATCGCGCCACTGGTTGTCGGCGCCGCGCAGCGCGAACAACTCCTTGTAGAGTGCCTCTTGATCGCTGGCCTGAATTGCCTTGCCCTGAGCGGTAGGCGTGACGTTGAGTGTCCATTCGTTCTTGCCGGTGCCGGGGTCGTGGCGCTCGACCCAATTGGCTGAAGCAATGAAGCGAGAGGTCAACGGTGCAGGCTGGCCGTTGCCGGTAGTTGTCAGATCAATCGCCTGATCTGCCGCGACATAACTGAAGCGCTGCTCCGGTGGCTTGGTGAAATCCAGTCGCAGGATCGGCACGCTGTAACCCTGGGCCTGAAGTTTCTTCTGGAAATTGCGCGCACTGTTCAGGCCGTCCTCCGGCTTGGGTGGCGCCTGATCTCCACGGGTAGCGAAGTTCTGCGTGCTGTTGACGTTGTAGATGAAGGCGTCGATGTACTTCATGTTTTCGCTGCCGTCGTTGGTGGCCGAGGCATTCTTCAACATGAATTCGTTGACCTGTGCGCTGAAGGCGAAAGGGTCTTTGTTTGTGGTGTTCACCCGCGATTCGTGGACGCGGATCATCGCATTCCAGTCGCTGGGTTTTTCCGCGTTCCAGGAGCACTGGCCGTACTGGATCGGTCCTTTCATCAGCCCGGTGTACTTGTTGGTCCACTGCTCGGCAGTGCTCACCCCGGCCTCCGCGCAGGTGCCGTAAGCCAGCGCGGCGTTCTTGTTGTTCATGGTTGCCTGGGCGGCGCGCGGCGGTTCGCGGCTGTCGAAGAAGCCACAGCCATACCACTTGCGCTCGGGCCCGGTGCCGCCATCGAACGCGTAGATGCAGGTGAAGCCTTGCTCCTTGACCGGCAGTTGCAACGCCGCTGCATCGGTGGGATTGCGCAGGATGAAACCGGCCGGGTGAATCAGGATCCGGGTGCTCAGATCCTTGCGGATCCATGAGTAGGACGTCGCGCCGATCTTGATCGCGTAAGGGCTGTAATCCCATGGATTGAACGGCCCTTCGTTGACCATGCGCAACGTCACCCCGCTGCAGTAGTAATGCCCGCGAGCGGCGCCGGTGTCAGGCTCCTGGCACGCATCCTTGAGGGTGTTGTAGTTGCGGTTGATGCGGTTCAGGGTTTCCAGCGGGTCGAGCGATGGCTGGGCAGCCACGGCGCTGAATGTCAGGGGCAGGAGCAGGCTCAGGAAAAAAGGCGAACGAACGGCTGCGCGCATAACCGACACTCCTTGTCGTGCGAGATGACACTTCCATGAAAAGCAGCGTAGTAAGCACAACCCTGACGGTCAAACCGATCGGGCTATCAGGCCTTATTTCTGCAACGTCTCATGTGAATCAACGCGGTTCGCCCACCTCCCGGCGAAGCACGCTCCTCGATATCAAACGGTACAAATCCGAGCGTCGGATACAGCAGCAACCCGGCCGTGTTTTCATTGAAACAGGACAACTGCACTTCCTTCGCCTCCCAGCGTTCGAAGGCCAGCTCAGTCATGGTCTCGACAATAAACCGGGCCACGCCTTTGCCCCGGGCACTCGGCGCCACGATCACATTGCCGATGCAGCAAATGCCCTGGCGCTCGGCGCGATAGAAGTTGGCGAAGCCGACAATCTTGCCATCGGCCTCGACCACCGTGGAGTCGAAACGCTGACTGATCGCGGCGCTCATCTGCGCCTCCGTCAACGGAAATTCCGCCTTCGGGAACATGAAATACAACTCCTGAACGCCTTGCGGAAAACCGCAGATGGTTTTGACGTCATCGGCCTTCACTGGCCTGTGTTTCAAGTTCATGGCTGCCCTGCCCTCACTTTTTAACGCTTGCCAGATGATGGGCGACCAGTGCGTTCGCATGCCCATGGCCCATGCCATGTTCGGTCTTGAGCCAGGCGACCAGTTCCATGTGTTTTTTGTCGGTGACGGTGGCCAGCAGATTCAGCCAGTGATCGATGGGCTGGCCGTACTTCTTTTCGATTGAAGGAAAGTAGGACGCCGGGCCTTTTACTTGGGTGTCGTCGGTCATGCTGCAAGCTCCCTGTTTGCGACGGAGTTTTATGAACTCACAGATTGAAGGCCAGGTTGGTCGCGTCGTCCAGTGCAGGCATGCGTCAGGGCGCAACGATCGGCGGCACAGGTCCTGGCAACCCGTCAGGTTCAGCACCAGACCGCGACACCGTCTCCGGCACCGCCACCCAAAGCAGCGCCAGCGCTGCCATCGCCACCGCCGCCAATGTCAGGAACGCAGCGCTGTAACCGGCCTCCTGAACGACAATCCCCGCCAGGCTGTTGCTCAACGCCGCGCCCAGACCAAACACCGTCGAAATCGCCCCGAGGCTGACGTTGAAATGCCCGGTCCCTTGCGTCAGGTCTTTCACCATCACCGGAAACAGCGCGCCGAAAATCCCCGCGCCGATGCCATCGAGCAACTGCACCGACACCAGCCACCACGGATCGTTGGATAGCACATACAAAACGCCACGCAATGGCAGGATCAGAAAACCCGCCAACAGCAACGGTTTGCGCCCCCACAGATCGGCTTTCGCCCCCACCAGAAAAGCAACCGGCACCATCACCATTTGCGCCGCGACGATGCAGGCGGACGTGAGCGGCGTGGCCATCTGCAGATTGGCTTGTGCCAGTTTCTGACTCACCAGCGGCAACATCGCCGCGTTCGCCAGATGAAACAGCGCACAGCAAATCGCGAACATCAGCAGCGGTCGGTTGTTGAGCAACACGGAAAGCCCTGAAGGCTGCTTGCCCTGCCCCGTTTCGCTGGGTTCCAGGCCTCGGGCGAGATCGTGATCAATGGCATCGGCCGATACAAACGAGACGGCAATCACACTGGCCAGCGCCATGACGGCCATCAGATAAAACACGGCGACCGGGCCGAACAGGTACGCAGACAAACCGGCCAACAGTGCGGCGCAAGCGTTGCCGGCGTGGTTGAAGGTTTCGTTGCGCCCGGTCCTTCGCGTGAAGGCGCGAGGCCCGGTGATCCCGAGAGTGATTGCGCAAATGGCCGGGGCGAAGATCGAAGCGGCGACGGCACTGATGGCTTGCGTCACGGCCACCAGGGTAAACGACGTCACAAACGGTAGCAGCAGACAGCTTCCGGTCACCACCAGCGCGGCAATCGCTATCAGCGCCCGCTTGAAGCGTGTGCTGTCGACCAGCGCGCCCGCCGGTGTCTGCGTGATGAGCGCGGCGATCCCGGCGATGGTCATGACCAGACCGATACTCGACGGCTCCCAATGGTGAACCGCCAGCAGGTAAATCGCCAGATAGGGACCGAGCCCGTCGCGCACATCGGCGAGAAAGAAATTCAGGCTGTCGAGGGACAGGTTGTTGCGGCGATCGAGGTGAGTAGCCACGGGAAGCATCTTCGTTGTCGAGGTTCTGCGAGATGACTCAACCTCCGCAAATCGAATGACCTTTTTCCTAACGTATTAGTTGCATGAAACAGCCGACCGTTACTGCCCCATCAGCAGCTCGCGCTCGCCTTCACACAACCCTACGACGTAATCCCAAACCACCCGCAACCGCACCGACTTGTGCAACTCCCGCCGCGTGCTGATCCAGTAACTGCGCTCGATACTCTCATCCGGAAGCAGCGCCACCAGATCCGGATCTGACGCCGCCATATAACAGGGAAGAACCGCAATCCCCAGTCCGGAACGTGCCGCCTGCTGCTGGGCGATCACGCTGGTGCTGTGAAACACCACACGTGGATTGCGGCAGAAGCTGTTGAGAAACATCAGTTCCTGACTGAACAGCAGATCGTCGACGTAGCCGATCCATGCGTGCCGCCCGAGATCCTCACGACTGCGCAATGGCGGCGCATTGTCGAGATAAGCCCGGCTGGCATAGAGCGCGAGCCGGTAATCGGTGAGTTTGCGAGTGACCAGCATGTCCGCCGCCGGCCGTTCCAGGTGAATACTGATTTCCGCCTCGCGGTTGAGGATGCTGACGAAGCGCGGCACGGCAACCAATTCCACTTCCAGTCCCGGATAGCGTTCGAACAGCCCGATCATGCGACTGGCGAGAAACATGATGCCCAGCCCTTCCGTCACGCCGACGCGGATCTTGCCCAATGGCGCCGTGGACTGGGTGATTTCCTCCTGGGCCAGTAGCGCGACATTTTCCATGGCCTCAGCGTGTTTGAGCAGCGCCTCCCCCGCCGGGGTCATTTCGTAGCCCTGAGCGTGCTGGACGAACAGCGCGGTGCCGAGGCTTTTTTCGATGGCCTCTATATGGCGGGCGACGGTGGCGTGAGTGGTGTTCAAGCGGCGGGCGGCGGTGAGCAGTCGGCCACTGCGCTGCAACTCGAGAAAGAACCGCAGGTCGTTCCAGTCGAACATGGCTTGTCCTTGTCGGCTATCGTCAGGAAGCGCTGTTTGAAAACGCACAGCGGCTGCGCAAAAACTAACATTCTTTTGACGAAAGCTAACAACTAGGATGACTGACAACAAAAACAATAAGCGAGGTCAGGGAATGCAGACTTCCCTCGATGAATTCGATTACATCGTGGTCGGCGCCGGGCCGGCCGGGTGTTTGCTGGCCAATCGGCTGTCGGCGGATCCGCAGCAGCGCGTGTTGTTGCTGGAAGCCGGCGGGCGCGACAACTATCCGTGGATTCACATCCCCGTGGGTTACCTGTTCTGCATCGGCAACCCGCGCACCGACTGGTGCTTCAAGACCGAAGAACAGCCGGGCCTCAATGGCCGCGCGCTGAGTTATCCGCGCGGCAAGGTGCTGGGCGGCTGTTCGTCGATCAACGGCATGATCTACATGCGCGGCCAGGCCAACGACTACGACGGCTGGGCCGCCAAGGGCAATCCGGGCTGGGCCTGGAATGATGTGCTCCCACTGTTCAAACAGAGCGAAAACCACTTCGCCGGCGCGGCGGATTTTCATGGCGACAAGGGTGAATGGCGGGTTGAACGCCAGCGCCTGTCGTGGCCAATTCTCGATGCGTTTCGCAGTGCTGCCGAACAGAGTGGCATCGCCAGCATTGATGACTTCAACCAGGGTGACAACGAAGGTTGCGGTTACTTTCAGGTGAACCAGAAGGCCGGAGTGCGCTGGAATGCGGCGAAGGCGTTTCTCAAACCGATTCGCGATCGGGCCAATCTCACGGTGTTGACCGACGTCGAGGTGGATCGCGTGCTGTTCGAGGATGGACGTGCGGCAGCGGTCAGCGCACGTTGGCAGGGTCAGGAAAAGCGCTTCAAGGCGCGCAAGGAGATCGTGTTGTGCGCCGGCTCCGTGGGTTCGCCGAGCATTCTGCAACGCTCCGGAATCGGCCCGCGTCCGCTGCTGGAAAAGCTCGGAATCGGCGTCGTGCATGAACTGCCAGGCGTCGGCGGCAACCTGCAGGACCACCTGCAACTGCGGCTGATCTACAAACTGGAAAACGCCCGCACCCTCAACCAGATCGCCGGCAGCGTGTGGGGCAAGATGGGCATGGGCCTGCGTTATCTGTATGACCGCAGCGGGCCGTTGTCGATGGCGCCGAGTCAGTTGGGCGCGTTTGCCCGATCCGGGCCTGAGCAGACCTCGGCCAATCTCGAATACCACGTGCAGCCGCTGTCGCTGGAGCGCTTTGGCGAGCCGTTGCACAGCTTCCCCGCGTTCACCGCGTCGGTGTGTGATTTACGACCGCAGAGCCGTGGCCGAGTCGAAATTCGCTCCGCCGACCCGCAAGAATCCCCATTGATTCAACCCAATTATCTGAGCAATCCCGAAGACCTGCGCGTGGCCGCCGACGCGATCCGCCTGACCCGACGCATCGTCAGCGCCCCGGCCCTGCAAGCCTTTAACCCGGTGGAGTACCTGCCCGGCGCCAGCCTGCAAACCGAAGAACAACTGCACGAAGCGGCGGCGAAGATTGGTACGACTATTTTTCACCCGGTCGGCACCTGCCGCATGGGCAACGACGCAGATGCGGTGGTCGATGCGCAATTACGCGTGCATGGCGTGCCCGGCCTGCGGATTGCCGATGCATCGATCATGCCGCGCATTACCTCGGGCAACACCTGTTCGCCTACGCTGATGATTGCTGAAAAAGCGGCACAGCTGATCCTCAACCCAACCGCCCGGAGCTTTCCCGCCGAAGAAAAAGCACTGACCGCACTCTCTTGACCAAAGGAATAGCGGTGCCAGCCCACGAGGTCGGCGCCGACAGTGGAAACAACAAAAACAATCACTGTGAGGGATACCGATATGTCAGAACACGTTCAGCCACTGGACGCCGTGCGCAGCGCGGACGCCAGCCCCGATACCCGAAAGGTCATCTTCGCCTCGTCCCTGGGGACGGTGTTCGAGTGGTATGACTTCTTTCTCTACGGCGCCCTGGCGGCGGTGATCAGCAAGCAGTTCTTCGCCGGGGTCAACGACACCACGGCGTTCATCTTCGCGCTGATGGCGTTTGCCGCAGGCTTCATCGTGCGGCCGTTCGGAGCGCTGGTGTTCGGTCGGTTGGGGGACATGATCGGGCGCAAATACACCTTTCTTGCGACCATTATTCTGATGGGCGTAGCAACGTTCGCGGTGGGCCTGCTGCCGACCTACGCCAGCATCGGCATTGCCGCGCCGATCATTCTGGTGGTGCTGCGCATGCTCCAGGGCCTGGCCCTCGGCGGCGAGTATGGCGGCGCCGCGACTTACGTGGCAGAACACGCACCGATCGGCAAACGCGGCTTCCATACCAGCTGGATTCAATCCACCGCGACCCTCGGTCTGCTGCTTTCGCTGCTGGTGGTACTCGGTTGCCGTTACTTCACCGGTGATCAGTTCGAAGTCTGGGGCTGGCGCATTCCATTCCTGCTGTCGATCGTGCTGCTGGGCATTTCCACCTGGATTCGCCTGAGCCTGCACGAGTCGCCGGCTTATCTGAAAATGAAAGAGGAAGGCAAAACCAGCAAGGCGCCGATCCGCGAATCCTTCGGTAAATGGGAAAATCTCAAAGTCGTGCTGATCGCCCTGTTCAGCATCAACGCCGGGCAAGCGGTGACCTTCTACGCCGCGCAGTTCTACGTGCTGTTCTTCCTCACCCAGTTCCTGAAAATGGACCCGGCGGTGGCCAACAGTCTGCTGATCATCAGCGTGGTGATCGGCGCGCCATTCTTCATCATTTTCGGCTGGCTGTCGGACAAGGTCGGGCGCAAACCGGTGCTGATGCTTGGCTTGCTGCTCGCTACTGCGCTGTACTTCCCGATCTTCAAATCCCTGGCCCACTACGCCAATCCGGCCATCGACCACGCCAGCCAACAGGCGCCAATCACCGTGGTGGCAGACCCGGCGACCTGCACCTTCCAGTTCGATCCGGTGGGCAAAGCCAAATTCGACAGCCCGTGTGACAAGGTCAAGACCTTCCTGGTCAAACAAGGCCTGCCCTACTCCAGCGTCGCCGCCCCGGCGGGCAGCGCGGTGCAGGTGAGCGTCGGCGATGTGAAACTCGATGGCTTCGACGAAGCATCACTGCGCGGTGCGATCACCCTCGCCGGCTATCCGCAACAGGCTGATATGCAGCAAATCAACAAACCAATGATCGTCGCGCTGATCGTCGCGCTGATCATCATCTCCGCCATGTGTTACGGCCCGCTGGCAGCACTGATGGTCGAACTGTTCCCGACCCGCATCCGCTACACCTCGATGTCCTTGCCGTATCACATCGGCAACGGCTGGTTCGGCGGGTTCCTGCCAACCGTGTCGTTTGCGCTGGTGGTGTACACCGGGGATATTTTCTACGGGCTGTGGTACCCGGTACTGATTACAGGGGTAAGCCTGGTGGTGGGAATGATTTGTCTGCGTGAGACAAAGAATATTGACCTCGACAAGAACTGATCCTTGATCAGTGTGGCGAGGGTTTACACCCTCGCCACCCCACTGAATCTCAGACCTCCGCCTCCAGCAATTCAAACTTCACCTGATCGGGATAGAACGCAACGTAATCCTTGATCTGGCTGACCGAAATTTTCGGATGTTCGTACGTCCACACCGCGTTCGCGCCCTCATGCCCGGGCACTTGCAGACTGAAATAATTGGCGTCGCCCTTGTACGGGCAATAACTGGTGTGGTCGGTGCGGGCGAAGTATTTTTCGTCGATGTCTTCGCGAGGGATGTAGTAGACCGGCGGGTAGTTGGCTTCGAGCAGCACCAGCGCTCGGGCGGAGGCCGCGACTTGTATGCCGTGGAATTTCACAAGGAGGCAGCCTGGCTGCTCGGCGATGGTGATGACGGGACTGGGACCGGAAGTTTTCATCGGTTTCTCCTGACTGCGGCGAAGGCACCGGTTCAGGTATAACCCATGCGGCCGGATCACGCCGGGTTCGCAGCCGAACGGCTAAAAAGCCCCTCACCCCAGCCCTCCCGAAACGTCGGACCGCCCAAGGGAGAGGGAGCCAACCGCATCGTCTTTCGCTGTACATCGACCTGAAAAACCGTGTCGATTATGGATTCGGCACAGCCTGCTCAGGTCGATGTATTTCTTCAGCAACCCCCAATCGGTCCCCTCTCCCGCTGGGAGAGGGTTAGGGTGAGGGCCAGCGATTCACGCCATTACGCGACGATATCGGTCGCCACCGCCTGCCCGACCACACCCACGGCGAAGTCCACCGAGCCCTGGCCTGTGAGGTCAATCATCAGGCTGGTCTGGTTGGTCTGCGCGAAGTAAGTGAGGATCGCGTCGCCGGCGTGCCCGGTGAAGCCGCTGACGAAGTTCAGCGTGGCCGCGCCCGAGGCAAAACCGGCGATACCCGACAGGTCGATCTTGTCCAGGCCGCTGGTGAAATCCATGATCCAGTCCGGCGCAGTCATGGTCGAGTCACTGGCTGCGCCGAACACAAAGGTGTCTGCGCCTTCACCGCCCCACAGCGAATCACCACCGCCACCGCCGTAGAGGATGTCGTTGCCGGCACCGCCGATCAGATCGTTGGCCGTTGCGTTGCCGATCAACAGGTCATTGCCCGAGCCGCCCACGGCGTTTTCAACGGTCACGCCATACGCGATGGAGACATTACCCACCAGGCCGCCGACGTCGGAGAACGAACCTTCGTTGAGGTTGATCTTCTGGTTCTGGCTGAAGCCGGAAAAGTCCAGGGTGTCGTTGCCGCCGCCGTCCCACACCGAGAACACCACTTTGGAGGTGTCCGAAGTAGCGCTGTAGTAGTCGCGGTCAGCGTTGGAGTTAAAGCCGTACACGGTGTTGTCGGCACGGGTTTCCAGGTTGGCGCCGTAGAGTTTCTGCACGGCGACGATGTCGTCCAGCAACGGTGCGGAGGCGTAGGCGCCGCTGCCGTCCTTGCTGAAGTTCTGGTCGGTGTTGGCTTCGCTCCAGTAGCTCATCAGGCTGTAGCCACGGGTGTCTTCGGCGTACTTGGCGTCGCCGTAGGTCGGGTTGCCGTTGCCGGCGTTGTAGGCGCCCGGGTGCGACAGGCCGAGGGTGTGGCCGATTTCGTGGGTCAGGGTCTGACGCCCGTAGTTGTTGGTATCCGGAGTCTTGTTAACCTGGTACTTATCGTTGATCAGATACCACGACTGGCCGTCATAGCTGCTGCCCTGTGGCAGGTAGGCGAACGCCGCGCCGCCGGTGCTGACGTCGTAGTTGCCAAACGTCATGTGACCGTCGCCGCCCTTGCCCTCGGTGAAGGTGACGTTGGCCACGTCCGACCACGATTGCAGCGACAGGATGGCCTGGGCTTTCTGCTGATCGCTGAACTCGCTGAAGTTGCCGAGTTTGGAGTTGTAGTTCGACGGTTTGTCGGTCAGGAACGTGTAGGTCAGATCAATCTTGCCGTCGGCATTCTTGTCTTGCCACGACATACCCTTGCGCAGGATTTCGTCGGCGGCCTGGTCGGCGGTGAACGACGGTTTGCCGTTGACGGTCCCGGTGCCACGGTCATACAGGTGGCTGAAGGTGTCGACCGCAGTGAAGGCGCTGGTGGCCTGGGAGGAAGGTTGAGACATGGTGTACGTCCTTGTTTCGAAAGAGTCAGTGTCAGACAGAAAAACGGCGATCTTCTGGCGAGATCGTCCTGTCACTCGCCCTGTTGAGGCAAATTGAACCTGCCACAGCCGCCAAGAGGCGCGCTAATCAATTTCTCGATAACGTCCCCGATTGCCCCGGCGACCGCTGTCATGACCGGCAATCCTTTTATCTGTATATCCATACAGATAAAAGTTGCCCCATCGCCCGACTCAGGCCATTCTGTGCGCCTCTTCGGGCAATGATCGACGACGGTGGTTATGCGGCTGTACCTCTGTGAAAAACCTTCCCAGGCCAAGGATATTGCGGCCGTACTGGGCGCAAAGCGCCGAGGCGACGGCTGCTGGCTGGGAACGGACGTCACGGTGACCTGGTGCATCGGCCACTTGCTGGAAACCGCCCCGCCGGACGCCTATGACGCACGCTACAAGCGCTGGGTGCTGGCGGACCTGCCGATCATCCCGGACAAATGGAAAATGACCGTCAAGCCGCGCACTGCCAGCCAGTACAAAGCGGTCAAGCGCCTGCTCGGCGAGGCCAGCGAACTGATCATCGCCACTGACGCCGATCGCGAAGGCGAAATGATCGCCCGGGAACTGGTGGAGCATTGCCGCTATCGCGGGCCGATCCGCCGCTTGTGGCTGTCGGCGCTGGACGAGGCGTCGATCCGCAAGGCTTTGGCGGCCCTGAAGCCGGGCGCTGAAACCTTCAGCCTTTATCACTCGGCGCTGGGGCGCTCACGGGCAGACTGGCTGATCGGGATGAACATGAGTCGCCTGTTCACCCTGCTCGGCCGGCAATCCGGCTATCAAGGCGTATTGCCGGTGGGCCGGGTGCAAACGCCGACCCTGCGGCTGGTGGTGGATCGCGACCGCAGCATTGCCGATTTCGTACCTGTCGCCTATTGGGCCATCGATGTGCAATTGCTGCACAACGGCACGACGTTTACTGCGCAGTGGCGGGCGCCGAACGATGCCTGTGACGATCAGGATCGCTGCCTCAACCAGGCCCTCGCCCAGCAAGCGGCCGCCGCAATCAGCAGCGCCGCCAGCGCCCGGGTGGTCAAGCTGCGCACCGAGCGCATGCGTGAAGTGGCGCCCCTGCCCTTCGATCTCGGCACCTTGCAGGAAGTCTGCTCGAAGAAGCTCGGCCTCGGCGCCCAGGAAACCCTCGACATCGCCCAGGCCCTCTACGAAACCTACAAAGTCATCACCTACCCGCGCAGCGATTGCGGCTATTTGCCCGTGAGCCAGCACAGCGAGGCGCCGGGGATTCTCGCGGCGTTGCGCCAGGCTGATCCGAGCCTGGAAGCGCTGCGCGAACATCTGGAACCGCAGCGCCGCTCCCGCGCCTGGAACGATGCCAAGGTCAGCGCCCACCACGGCATAATCCCCACCGCCGCCGCGAAGAATCTGGAGCGTCTGACCGGCAAGCACCGTGCGGTCTACACCTTGATTCGCGCACGGTATCTGGCGCAATTCCTGCCCAATCACGAATACGACCGCACCCAGGCCGATTTCGATTGCGCCGGGGAAGCCTTGCGCGCGGTCGGCAAGCAGATCATCGAGCCTGGCTGGAAACGCGCGTTGCCCGAAGCGCTGGCCCCGGCCAAGGGCCGTGAAGCCCCCGCACCACAAACTTTGCCGACGCTGACCCAGGGCGCCGAATGCGCCGTGGCGGATGTGAAGCTCAAGGATTTGTGGACGCAGCCACCCAAGCCCTACACCGAAGGCGATCTGATCAAAGCGATGAAGAACGTCGCCAAACTGGTGGAAGACCCGCTGCTCAAGCAGAAACTCAAGGACACCACTGGTATCGGCACCGAAGCCACCCGAGCTTCGATCATTCAAGGCCTGCTGGATCGTGGTTATCTGGTGAAGAACGGCAAGGCCCTCGCCGCCACGCCCGCCGCGTTCAGCCTGATCGACGCGGTGCCGCGAGCGATTGCCGACCCCGGCACCACGGCGATCTGGGAACAGGCGCTGGATATGGTGCAGAGCGGCGAGATGAGTCTGGAAGAGTTCGTCACCAAGCAGGCCGCGTGGATGAGCAAGCAAGTGACCCGTTGCGCGGGGCTGAGCCTGACCATCAGCGGCCCGCCGCCTGCCGGCAAAGCCGCTGCGCCGTGGAAGAACAAGCGCAAGACCACTCGGCGCAAAACCACCGGCACCAGCAAACGTACGACGAAACCGGCAGCCAAATAGCCCGTTGCGCGCTACTGTTTCTGCAGTGATGGTCAGGAGGCAGCGGCATGTCTGTCATCGAACTGCGCGTCGCCCGGCGCGACGAGTTGGATACCCTTGAAAACCTGATGCAGTTCTACACCTACGACTTCAGCGAGTGGCTGCCGTTGAAGCTGGGCGAGCATGGTTTCTTCCCGATCCAGTTGAAGGACGATTACTGGCGCCAACCGGCAACCCGGCCGTTCCTGATCCACGTCGACGGCGAGTTGGCGGGGTTCGTGACAGTCGATGACCACATCCTCATCGAAGGCGCCAACTACAACATCGGCTATTTCTTTGTCAGCCGGCGCTGGCGTGGCCAAGGCGTCGCGCAGTTTGTCGCCTCTGCCCTCTTGAGCCACGTGCCCGGTCAATGGCAGATTTTCCATGTCGACGCCAACCTGCCTGCGCAGCGGTTCTGGGCCAGGGTGATCCCCGAGGTGAGCGGCGGCGACTTCACTCGCCAGCAGAAAACCGTAGACGGTTATCCCTGCACGTTCTACTGCCTGCGCAGCCCTCCCCACGCTGCCTGAACGGCTCTTTTCTCATTCCAGAATGACTTTGTCCGACAATATGTAGTGACCAAAAATAATCACTACAAAACCGTTGACGGCGTCGTTTTGCTTTTGCATGATGCAGACGTCTCCCCGATCGGGAGCACTGGCAACACGCTTGAGCAAGCTCGTCTGACCGCCGAGCTGTTTTTTCCGGATACACGCTGCCCACAAGGCAGATTGAAGAAGCTGACCTGGCCTGAACGTCCAGTACAAGGACGAGAAGCGCTGGCGAAAATTCTCAAGACGCTTGTGGTCGACCCTGAAAACGTCGTCAAGGAGCCTCCCGGTTTTCGCTGCTTCTCCTCGTTGTGACGCTATTGCGTAGCAGTTATTCAACACGACTACATGCAACAGATGCAGGACCCCGTACTTCACACGGGCGACCGCTGACGTCCTGGTTTCGGTGCCAGGGATCAACTAACCGATGGGCTACCTGTATTAGCGAATCAACTTTGAAAGATCACCAGACTGGTCAAGGGGCAAAATCATGAATCTGAACAATCAACCTACTATCGAAGAACTGGCTCGTATGTTCGCTGCGCAAAAAGACAGCCACGACAGCCATATTCTGTGGATCAGCAAGTCGGGTCAGGTGCATATCGACTGCCTGTCGCCCCATGCTGGTGAAGAAGAGTTCGACCAGAACAACCAGAACCTGCTGGCCCGCCTGAAGATGTACCGCCGCGGCCACGGCTATGTCGGCAAGAAAGCAGCGGCCGACAGGGACTTCATCGGTCATGTTCTGCAAACGCTGAAACA
This sequence comes from Pseudomonas sp. HS6, assembly GCF_023375815.1. Classification (NCBI taxonomy): domain Bacteria; kingdom Pseudomonadati; phylum Pseudomonadota; class Gammaproteobacteria; order Pseudomonadales; family Pseudomonadaceae; genus Pseudomonas; species Pseudomonas sp. HS6. The sequence continues at coordinate 1,753,292 of NZ_CP067412.1, forward strand.
GGCGTGGGACTCGATGCAGAACAAGAACGAAGTTCGGGTGATTGATCGGTTCTACTGAGTTCTGACTTCAATAAACAAAAGGGCCTGCTTCCAATAAGGAGCAGGCCCTTTTTATTGATCACCAGCAATGTTCATGAACGGTTTTCCAACACCATTTCCATGAACGCCACCGCCGCCGCACTGTGATAATTATTCTTGCGCCTCAACAGCGCCGCCCCCCGCTGCGGCGCCTCACTCTCGACCCGCAACCGGCGCAGCGCCCGGTCCTCGGTCGCAATCGCCTCCGGCAACATGGTCGCAATCGGCGCATGTCGGATCACTTCGAGCAACGTACTCACCGAGTTCACCTCGATCTGCACCTTGGGCGTAATCCCATGCTGACGGAAGTACTCGTCAATCGACAGCCGCGTAATGAAGTCCGGCGCCAACAGGGCGAAATCCAGCTGCGCAATGTCTTCCGGCGTCAGCACTGCAGCGCTGTCATACAAGGGATGTTCTCGCCCGACCATCACCCCCAACGTCTCGACAAATGCCGGAATGCATTCAATGTCCGGGTTGCGCACTGGTGTGAAGGCAATCGCGATATCCAGCGAGTCATCCGTCAGCCCGGCCTCGATGTCATCCATCGACAGTTCGAAAATCTCCAGGTGAATCCCCGGATACCGCGCCACGTAGTCGCGCACCAACGGCCCCACCAGATACGCCATGAACGTCGGGGTCATGGCCAGGCGCAGCGAGCCTCGGGACAGATCCTTCACGTCATGCAATGCGCGCTTGCCCGCCTCCAGCTCCACCAGCACCCGCCGCGCACATTCGATGTAGGCCTGACCGGCATCGGTGGGTTTGACCGAACGCGAGGTGCGGTCGAACAGATCCACGCCAAGGCTTTCCTCCAATTGGCGGATCTGTTGCGACAGGGTCGGCTGCGACACGTGCAGCGCCTCGGCTGCCCGGGTGAAGCCACCGTGATCGGCCACGGCCAGCAGGTAACGCAAATGTCGCAGCAGCATGAGGCTCTCCATCTATAGGCAGTGCTTATGCTTTGCATTGTATATCGGTCTTGGACGCTATGGATCAATCGGCAGAAGATGAATCCCACACAGCAAGCCAACCCCGAAAGGAGAAACACCATGCAATCTCAAGCCTACAACGACAGCCGCATCGCCCTGACCACCCGTGCCCTGGATGCCAAGGCACAGAAAAACCTGTCGTGGCAGGATCTGGCCGACGGCACCGGCCTGAGTCTGGCCTACGTTACCGCCGCCCTCCTCGGCCAGCATCCACTTCCGAAAGCCGCTGCCGAAGTGGTCGGCGACAAGCTTGAGCTGAGCGCCGAAGACGTCGCCGCCCTGCAAATCATCCCGCTGCGCGGCAGCCTCGACGGTGTGCCGACCGACCCGACCATCTACCGCTTCCACGAGATGATCCAGATCTACGGCACCACCCTGAAGGCACTGGTTCACGAACAATTCGGCGACGGCATCATCAGCGCGATCAACTTCAAGCTCGACATCAAGAAAGTCGAAGACCCTGAAGGCGGTTCCCGCGCCGTGGTCACCCTCGACGGCAAGTTCCTCCCACTGCGTCCGTTCTGATCCATCTTGAGCCCGCACCCTGCGTGCGGGCCCGCCCAAACCTGAATTGCCAAGTCGTCACCACATCCGTCTGGAGGCTGCCCCATGCAAAAAATTCTGTTGTCCCTGGCCCTGCTCGCCGGTCTTTGCGCTCAAGCCCAGGCCAGTGAAGAAGCTGTCGCCTACCGCTACGGCATGCAACTGGACATCGCGCAGGTCGTGAGCATCACCCCGGTCGCCGACGTCTGCGGCGTGGTCCCGGTCGAAATGACCTACCTCGACAGCAATGGCACAAAACACATTCTTCAATACAGCGAGTTCGGCACTGGCTGCTCCAACTGAGAGGACACACCATGAAAAACCTGATCGAAGGATTCCTGAAGTTCCAGAGCGAAGCCTTTCCGCAACGCACTGAACTGTTCAAACACCTGGCGACTACCCAAACCCCAGGCACCTTGTTCATCACTTGCTCCGACAGTCGTGTCGTACCGGAACTGCTGACCCAACAAGAACCCGGCGAACTGTTCGTGATCCGCAACGCTGGCAATATCGTGCCGTCCTACAGCCCTCATCCGGGTGGGGTTTCGGCGACGGTGGAATACGCGGTGGCCGTGCTCGGCGTGACCGACATCGTGATCTGCGGCCACTCCGATTGCGGTGCCATGACGGCCATCGCCCAGTGCAAATGCATGGATCACCTGCCCGCCGTCAGCGGCTGGCTGCAACATGCCGAGTCGGCGAAAGTGGTCAACGAATCGAGGCCACACGCCAATGACGCGGCCAAGCTGAGTTCGATGGTGCGCGAGAACGTGATCGCCCAACTGGCGAACATCCAGACCCACCCGAGCGTGCGTCTGGCCCAGGAGAAAGGCCTGCTGAATCTGCATGGCTGGGTGTACGACATCGAGACCGGCTCCATCGATGCCTTGAGCGCCGACCGCCGCACCTTTGTCTCGCTGGCCGAGCAACCGTCGACGTGCGCCGTCTACGGTCAGGCCGTCGATGCGGCTTGAGAACGCGACGCCGCGCCCGTCATTGCGATGGGCGCGGCGCTGTTCTGTTTAGCGTTTCACGCCCAGATCGATTTGCGTCATGCGGCTGCGCACGGTGAACACACCGTCACCCGAAAGAATCGCGCTACGGGCAAACAGGCGACCGCTTTCCCAGTTCGAAAGCCCCAGTTCCGGCTTGTTCAGCGCGTACTGGCCATCGACCCAACGGGTGATCCCGTTGCCCACGAACGGCGCGTTGACCGCGCTGTAGAAACGTTCTTGAACCGCCGCATCCTCGCTGATCAACGACACGGTGAACTGTGGGCTGTAGCGGTTGAAGAGTGCGATGGCCTGATCAAGATCGTCGACGATCATCAGGCTGGTTTCCGGGGTTTCTTCCCATTCCCACTCGCGGCCCAGTTGCGCTTCCGGCAATGGTTCGGCCAGCGCTTCGGTCTGGTAACCCTCGGCGCGATAGACTTCGACCGTCGCGTGCTGCCAGTCGCTCGGCAGGTAGCTTTCGCTGCCTTCGACAATGTGCAATTTGCAGCCCTGACCGCGCGCGGTGCCGGCCTGCTGCAAGGCGTCGAGGAACAACGGCACCAGTTCAGCAGCGCGGTCACGTTGAATCAGGCAGACGTTCAACGTGTTGCAGACCTTGCGATCCAGCGAGTTGCGTACCACAGCAGCAAAGCGTTTGGCGTCGGCATCGCGATCGGCGATCAGCCACGCGCCACCGGTGCCGTGCAGGCTGACGGCGGTGCCGGCCTGCTGGGCGATGCTGCCCAACTGGCTGACCGCACGACCCGAACCTCGGGCCACGGCCAGCGACAGACGCCGGTCGGCGAACATCGCCCAGCCGGCGGCGTGGTTGACGCTCTCGACCAGCGACACCGCACCCGCCGGCAGACCGGCATCGGCCAGCGCCGGGTTCAAGGCGTGGGTGACTATGGCTTGCGCGGTGCCCAAGGCATCGCTGCCAATGCGCAGCACGGCGGTGTTGCCGGTGCGCAGTACGCCAGCGGCATCAGCGAAAACATTCGGCCGGCCTTCAAACACGAACGCAACGATGCCCAGCGGCGACACCACTTGCTCGACCTTCCAACCGTCATGCTCGACGCTGCTGATCACCTTGCCACGCGTGGCCGGCGCATCACGCCAGGCACGCAGGCCGGCGATCATGTCACAGCGCATGCGTTCGTCGGCGAGCAAACGGGTGGTCGAACGACCACGCGCCTTGGCCCGTTCGATGTCGGCGAGGTTGGCGGCTTCGATCAGCGCCCAGGCGTCCGGGTTTTCCAGGCGTTGAGCGAACAGGTCGAAGAAACGGCTGATGGCCTCATCCGATACGGCGGACAACGCGGTGAAAGCCGCTGCCGCACGCTCGATCGCCACCGAAGCGGCCTGCTGATCCACCACCGGAATAAGCAACAACTCGCCACTCACTTGCTCCACCAAAAGGTGGTCGCCGGGTCGGAAACGCTCGGCCAGTTCGGGGCTGACCACAGTGACGCGGTTACCAGCGAAAGGGATAGGCGTGCCAGCGACGAGACGTTCGAGCGCGAGAGACATGAAGCGGATTCACCATGCAAATGAGCGGGCGAAAAATGTATAGCAAAAGTCCCCGAGCGTCACGCCTCAGGCTGGCGCTTGCAGCCGCGCGTGCAACAGGCCTTTGACCGTGCGCATCACGGCAGCATTTGCCTCCTCCATCTGCCCGACCTGTTTCAGCGCCTCTTCCAGTTCACCACGGGCATGGGCCTCAAGGGCGGCCTGACCGCTGCTGTGCACCAGACGATGGGGCACTTCCATGCGTCGAAAATCGGCGTCGCGCTGCTGGTTCTGATTCTGTTCGCCGTAGTACCACTGGCCGAACAGGCACTCGGTTTCATCCGGGAGGGTCAACGGCGCATGGGGTTTGGGGTTAAGCAAGCGGTCGTACACCGTGACTTTCAGTGTCAGTTCCTGAAGGTTCGCCAGCTCAATGTCGGACAACAGGTGCGACTGGTCGATCTCGCGCTGCATCTGTTGCGCCTGGCCGTACATCCCGGCCATGGCGTCAGCGGTCTGGTCGATGATCGAGCCAAACGCACCGGAGACTTGGCTCTGCAGCGAGATTGCTTGTTTCGCCTCACCGATTTCAGCCTGGATCGCCGAGGTTTCCTTGACGATTTCGCGGGTGGCTTCAGCGGTTTTCTCCGCCAGCAAGCGTACTTCCCCGGCCACCACCGCGAAGCCGCGCCCGGTGTCGCCAGCGCGGGCCGCTTCAATCGCGGCGTTGAGCGCCAGCAGGTTGGTCTTGCGGGCAATGTCGCTGATCAGGTCGACAATGCGATCAATCTCGCTGGCACGGCTAACCAGATGAGTGATCACGCCTTCCAGCGCTTCGAGGCCGGCCGCCATGACCCGCGACTGATCCTGTAAATGCCCGACCTGCGCCTGATTGTCGATGGCCGCACTGGCGACCGCTTCGGCGCGCTGGTGATTAAGTTTCAGGCGTTGATTGAGCATCGAGAACGACTCGCTGACCGGCGCCAGCGAGTTGCCACAGGTCAGCAGGTGCTGTGCCAGACCACGAAAGAAGTCGCGGTCGCGCAGTTCGGCCTTGTGCGTAGCGATCAGCGTTTCATCGACCACGGTCACCACAGGTTCCGGCAGCGTCTCCCGGCTGACCGCTACCGCTTTCTTGCGCCATGTGAAATTCATCGCCAGCTCCCCCGACGCGAACGCGTCAAAAGCGCGGGACGATACGAATGAACCAGGGCGGATCAAACCTCCAATTGTGCGAAATACCGGGAGACCACCGTCTCAGAACACCGACCAGCCGATCCGCGAACTGAGCATTTCCAACGCCGCCATCCCCGCCAGCGAGTTGCCTGCCGCGTTGAGTTCCGGCGACCACACGCACACCGTGAACTGCCCCGGCACCACCGCAACGATGCCGCCACCGACGCCGCTCTTGCCCGGCAGGCCGACGCGATAGGCGAAGTTGCCGGCCTCGTCGTACAGGCCGCTGGTGGCCATGATCGAGTTGACTTGCTGGGTCTGGCGGCGGGTGAGGATCTGTTCGCCGCTGTGTTTGCAATAACCGTCGTTGGCCAGGAAGCAGAACGCCCGAGCCAGGTCGATGCAGCTCATGCGCAACGCGCAGTGGCTGAAATAGCTGCGCAGCACCGCTTCGACGTCGTTGTGGAAGTTACCGAAGGATTGCATCAAGTAGGCCATCGCCGCGTTGCGTGCGCGGTGCTGGTATTCGGACTCGGCCACTTTGCCGTCGACCATCACCTGCGGGTTGCCCGACAGCCGTCGCACGAAATCACGCATCGACAATGCCGGCGCCGCGAAGCGTGACTGGTTGATGTCGCAGATCACCAGCGCCCCAGCATTGATGAACGGATTGCGCGGACGGCCGCGTTCGAACTCCAGCTGCACCAGCGAGTTGAACGGCTGGCCGGACGGTTCGTGGCCCAGGCGTTCCCAGATCGTCTCGCCGGAATGTTCGATGGCCTGCACCAGGCTGAATACCTTGGAAATACTCTGCACCGAGAACAGCGTCTCGGCATCGCCGGCGCAATACATCTCGCCGTCGTTGCCGTACACCGCGATACCCAGTTGATCGGGCGGCACGGTGCCGAGGGCGGGAATGTAGTCAGCCACCTTGCCCTGCCCGATCAGGGGCCGTACAGCGTCAAGGATCTCGTTCAACAGCGCTTGCATGCCGGGTCTCGAAGTCTCGCCCCATGGGATTGCGGGGACACGGTGGCTAGACGCTGCGCCCGCCAGCCGAATCACACCTTGTTCGTGTATCGCACTGTATACGACGCAACCCCTGACACACCCGGAGCACAAATCCCCCCCTTCGCGACACATCACCGATACAGCCCGACGTTCAAATGAACCTGTCGATCGGCAACACCGATCAAGCCTTTGAACTCATACATCGCATCGGAGATTCACCATGACCAAACTCTCGAAAACCTCCCTGACGCTCGGCCTGCTGCTGGCCGGTGGCCTGGCCCTGTCCAACGCCGCTTCGGCTTCCGAGGTGTTCAGCGTCAAGCAACTGGATCACGGCTACAGCCAGACCCAGGCCCAGGCCCAGGCCGACACTCCGGAAAAAACCTCGGAAGGCAAATGCGGCGAAGGCAAGTGCGGCGCCGGCGAATAACCCTTTTCACGGGGCCCGCCGGTGCCCCGTTTTCCCTTGATTGAACGGAGCCATCCCATGACCACTGCTCTCTCGACGGCCGTCAAAGGCCTGCACCTGAATCTTGATCGCGCAGGCCAATGGCTGGCGCCGCTGACCCTGCGCCTGTTCATCGCCTGGGAGTTTTTCGAATCGGGCCTGGAGAAATTCAACGGCCAGAACTGGTTCGAAGACATTCAGGAGCGTTTCCCGTTTCCCTTCGATCACTTGCCGGCGACGCTGAACTGGGAACTGTCGATGTGGGCCGAGCTGATCTGCGCGCTGGCGATCCTGATCGGGCTCGGCACGCGTTTCTCGGCGATTTCGCTGATCGTCGTGACGGTTGTCGCCACCGCCGCTGTGCACTGGCCAGCAGACTGGTCGTCGTTGAGTGAACTGGCGCAGGGGTATGCGATCACCAACAAGGGCTTCGGCAACTTCAAGCTGCCGGTGATTTACCTGGTTGCGTTGGTGCCGCTGGTATTCGCCGGAGCCGGCAAGTTGAGCGTGGATGCGTGGCTGGAGCGATTCTTCTGGAAACGCGCCAGCCGCTGAGGATCAATGCGCCCGGTCGAGCCCCGCCAGCAGCGCGCTGTCACGGCTGTAGATGTCCGGCGCGTAGAGCACGCGGCCCTTCCCGTCGACCTGTGCCGTCCAATAAGTCATCAGGATCGGCACCGGGTTGCTCAGGCGGAATTCATGGGTGGTGCCGGTGGCGAGCAAGGTGTCGGTACGGGCTCTTTCCGCCGGGCTAAGCAAGAAGTCGCGCAGTTTCATAGGATGCTCGACCCGCACACAACCGGAACTGAACGCCCGTGGACCTTTGTCGAACAGCGCCTTGCTCGGCGTGTCATGCAGGTACACCGAAAACGGGTTGGGGAAACGGATGACCATTTGCCCCAGCGGATTGCGCGGCCCGGCGTCCTGACGCAGGAGGATGTTGCCGGGGTTGTCCCAGTCGATGTCGGCAGCGGCCAGCGGCTGACCGTTGGCGTCGAGAACCTGCAGGTTCTGGCGGCTGAGGAAGGTCTGATCCTTACGGATTGCCGGCAGTTTGTCTTCTTTCCAGATGGTCGGCGGCACGGTCCAGGTCGGGTTCAGTGTCAGGCGCGTGACCCGGGATTTGAGCAACGGCGTCTGGCGCTCGGCGCGACCGACCTGGGTGCGGGTCTGCCACACCGGCTGGCCGCCCTGGTACAGAGTCAGTTCGGCGGCGGCGACGTTGACCAGCAGGCCATCGGGCTCCATATCCTGGGCCAGCCAGCGGAAACGCTCAAGGTTGACCCGAAGCTGTTCGCGACGCGTCAGCGGGCTGATGTTCATCTCGGCAATCGTCCCCGGCCCGACCACACCGTCGGCCTGCAACGAATGGTTGGCCTGGAAGCTTTTCACCGCCTCGACCAAAACACCGTGATAAGCATTGTCCGGCGTACCGACCACACTGCTCAGATAACCTTCGCTGTAAAGCCGCTTGGCCAGTTCCGGTACGCGTTTGTCTTCCATGTCCGGGCGCAGCAGCGGCCCGTTGCCCACCGACTGCCAGTGCGGCAAGGTTTGCAGGCGTTGTGCGGCATAGAGGTGACGCAGGTTCTGATATTGCGCCAGGTTCGGCCGCGCCAAGTCGAAGGCCGCCGCCATGTCATGCATGCCCGGCACAGCGATGGCGAGCAATTCGGCCTGACGGTCACGTGGCGCTTCGTCGGCGTGCCACAGCGGTTCGAAGTGCGATTGAAGCAGACGACCGTAATGCAGGTCCTGCAAGGCTTGCAGGTAGTTGCGACTTATGTCGATGTCGGCGCACAGATCGCCGTCCTGCGGAACTGTTTCCGCAACCGGATAGCGTTTCGGATTGAGGCCATCGTCGGCCAGCAGCTGCAATTGCGCGTGCAATTGCGGCAATTGCCCGGCCGCCGCCCATACCGGCAACCAGTCCTGCTGTTGATAGAACGCCTGCAACTGTTCGAGCGCCGGGCCGCCGAGACGGGCGGCAATCGCCGGACAGGCCTGCGGCAGGCTGATCAACGCGGCCTGCAGCGGGCTTTGCGGCTCGACAGGCATTTCTGCCGGCAGCGTCGGGAGTGCCGATACAGGCTCATCGGCACAAACGACAAACGGCGCAGCGAGCAAACAAATGCTCAAGTAGCATGCGTACTTTTTGAACAACTGCTTTACTCCAATCCATGGCCGTCTTGATTGACGGTCAACCTTACATCAGGTGCGGTGATACAGTCAGGTCCGATTCGCGAGCCTGCCGGGGACGACTGGACGTCAGGAGCCAAAGTGCCAAACATGTAGCCAGTGAGGATTCACTTTAAATGTTGACGTTTTTGCGCCGACTTCTGCTGACTGCCACTGCCATCGGGCTGGTGACCAGCCAGGTTTTTGCCGCCGGCACCTCGCCGCCGGTTCTCTACAACAGCCTCGCCCACGCCGCTCCGGAACTCAATCCCCAGGCGCTGAAAGGTGCCCTGAATGCCATGCAATGCGCAATCAACAACGGCGCGAAGCAGTCCCGTCACTTGGCGATCATCGATTATTCGCAACCGTCTACCGAACGGCGCCTGTGGATCTTCGACCTGACGAAGAAAAAACTGATCCTGCGCGATCTGGTCGCCCACGGTTCACACTCCGGAGACAACTTCGCCACTCGGTTCTCCAACCGCGAGGGCAGTTTTCAGTCCAGCCTGGGCCTGTTCCGCACCCAGGAAAGCTACGAAGGCACCCACGGTTATTCACTGCGCATGGACGGTCTGGAACCGGGCGTCAACGACATGGCCCGTGACCGCGCCATCGTGATCCACGCCGCCGACTACGTGAATCTGTTCTGGAGCAAACGTACGGGCCGACTCGGCCGCAGCCAGGGTTGCCCGGCCGTACGCCCGCAAGTTGCCAGACGCGTGATCGACAGCCTGAAGGACGGCCAGTACATGTTTTCCTGGTACCCGGACCAGCACTGGCTGAAGTCCTCGCCGTACCTCAACTGCCAGCCGCAACAAATCGCCAGCATCCTCAGCACCCATGGCAGCTGAAAGTATCCGCTGTAAAAAACATCCCCTGTTCCCACAGGGGATTTGTGTTTTCAGGGTTTCATTACAGCTTTGTCATTGAGTTGTCGGTTTGCCGAGCGGATCGCTCGGTAGCCTGAAGTTGTTCCGGCACCACTGCCGATCCACTTCACCGACCCGAGTGACTCATCATGAAAACCCTGATCCTTGCCTTCACCGCCCTCCTCGCCACTGGCACCGTGTTCGCCGCCGAAATGCCGGACAACACGGTCATTCACGACACCAACGGCTTCTACGTACACCTGGATGTCGACAAAGTCCTCTCTAGCACCGATATTTCCCAGGCCTGCGGCGTCATTCCCGCACGACTGAACTACCTCGACCACCAGGGCCGCGAACATGTGCTGGACTACCAAGTACAAGGCAGCGGTTGCACCAACTGACCAGTGAGGCGCAGTGCCCATGAATATCCTTGTCGTCGAAGACGAACCCAAGGCCGGCAACTACCTGCTCAACGGCTTGCAGGAACTGGGTTACAACGTAAGCCTGGCCCGGGACGGCGCCGACGGTCTGCACCTGGCGCTGGAACACGACTTCGACGTGATCGTGCTGGATGTGATGATGCCGAAAATGGATGGCTGGGAAGTCCTGCGCCGGCTGCGCAAGGAAGCTGACACGCCGGTGCTGTTCCTCACCGCTCGCGACGACATCGCCGACCGGGTCAAAGGCCTGGAGCTGGGCGCCGACGACTACCTGATCAAGCCGTTTTCCTTCGCCGAACTGGTGGCGCGTCTGCGCACCCTGACCCGGCGCGGGCCGATCCATGAAGAAGAGCAATTGCAGGTGGCCGATTTGCAGATCGACGTACTCAAGCGCCGGGTCACCCGCGCCGGCAGCCGGATCACCCTGACCAACAAGGAATTCGCCCTGCTGCAACTGTTCGCCACCCACACCGGCCAAGTGCTGTCGCGTTCGCTGATCGCCTCGCGGGTGTGGGACATGAACTTCGACAGCGACACCAATGTGGTCGATGTCGCCGTGCGCCGCCTGCGGGCGAAGATCGACGATCCGTTCCCGCTCAAGCTGATCCACAGCGTGCGCGGCATCGGCTACCGCTTCGATACTCAGCCATGAAAATCGCCGGCACGTATTCCCTGACATTACGCCTGGCGCTGGTCTTCGCCGTACTCGCCTTCGCGGCGCTGGCAGGCCTGGGCGCAGCGCTTTACAACCAGTTGGAAGAGCAACTGACCCGCCGCGACGACATCCAGTTGGTCAGCCGCATCGACCAATTGCGCACCATCCTCAACGACAGCAACACCCTGGAGCTGATCAAGAACAAACCGGCGCTGTTCCAGAACATGCTGGGCAACCGCGAAGCGCTGTTGACCATCGGCGCGCCGGGGCAACCGCCCTTGTTCGTGGTCAACCCCAGCGACCTGGCACTCCCGAGTGTGCCCGCCGTGCCGGTCGACCATGTGATGGCCCTCAATGACGTGCAGCATTTGCCGAGCATCAACGGCGTGCCGTTCTCGGCGGTGGCGGCCAGTATCGACTCCGGCGACCAGGGCAATCTGCAGGTGCTGATCGGCAAGGTGATGAGCGAACGCACGGCAATGCTCGCCAACTACCGACTCAGCGTTTACGGCTTGGCGTCATTGGCAGCGATTGTGCTGGCACTGGTGGGCTGTCTGCTGGTGTATCGCGGCCTGCTGCCGCTGCGGCGGATTGCCCGGCATGCCCACGGGATCGGCATCGCCAACCTCGGTGAACGCCTCGACCGCCACGGTACGCCCCGGGAATTGCAGCCGATGATCGAAGCCTTCAACGCGATGCTGGACCGGCTCGACCGAGGGGTAGCGCAACTGAGCCAGGTCTCCACCGACATGGCCCACGAACTGCGCACACCGATCAACAACCTGCTCGGCGAAACCCAGGTCGCGTTGCAACAGAATCGTAGCGTCGACGCCTATCAACAGCTGCTCGCCTCCAACGTCGAAGAGCTCGAACGGCTGACACGGATGCTCGACAACATGCTGTTTCTCGCCCGCACCGACCCGGCCAGTGCCCTGAACCAGCGTCAGGAGCTGGATGCCTGCGATGAAATGCAGCGCATCGCCGATTACTTCGAAGGCCTGGCCGCCGATGTCGGCGTCACCATCGAGGCCCGTGGCAGCGGCGTAATCTGGGCCGAACCGATGTTGCTGCGTCGGGCGCTGGCCAATCTGTGCGCCAACGCGATCAAGTACGGCGCGGCGGATTCGACGATGCAGGTTGAAGCCATGGCCGAACCGGACGGCAGCTATCTGCGGGTACGTAATCAGGGTGCGACGATTCCGGCGGAGCATCTGTCGCGGCTGTTCGAGCGTTTCTATCGCGTCGACCCGTCCCGCGAGCGCTCGGCCCAATCCAACGGTCTGGGCCTGTCGATCGTGGCGACGATCATGCAATTGCATCAGGGCCGCTACAGCGTCAGCAGCGTTGAGGGCGTCACCTGCTTTGAGCTGTTTTTTCCAGCACGGGAGAGGCGAGACGCAAATGTGTGAAGGCGCCGAGCGCAAGCGCCGCGAGCATCAACGCCGTGGCCACGCCGAAGGTCATGTGTAAGCCGGCGCCGATGCCCGTGGCTGACGCCTGAGTCGGGTTGTCCGTGGCCAACGCAAACACCGCGCCCATCGCCGCCGCCCCGGTGATCAGGCCCAGATTTCGCGACAACCCGAGCAGGGCCGAGACCACCCCGCGCTGATCCTGAGCGACGCCGGACATCAACCCGGTATTGTTGGCGGCCTGGAACAGCGCATAACTCAAGGCCACCAGCGTTATCGGCAGCACATAAGCAAACACCCCGAAACTCATCGGTAACAGCGCCAACAGTCCGCAACCGCAGGCGAGTCCTAGCAACGCGCCCGGCACCATCCTCCGCACGCCAAAACGATCCACCAGACGCCCGGCCGGTACGCCACTGAACGCCGCCAACAGCGGCCCGACCGATAACACCAGTCCAACTTGAGTGCTGGTGAGGCCCAGACCTCGGCTCAAGTAAAACGGCCCGACCACCAGCGTGGTCATCATGACCGTCGTCACCAGCAACGTCAGCGCCAGACTGCTGCTGATTCGTGTGTCGGCGAACAGTGACAAGTGAATCAGCGGCGCCTTGCTCTTCTTCTCGACCAGCATGAACAACCCCACGCCCAGCAGGCTGATCAGCAACAACGTTTGAGTGAATCCTTCAACCGTCATCGCCAGTGCATAAGCCGCCAGCGTCAGCATCAGCACGGCGGTGCCCGGATAATCAAACGCAACAGGCGAGCGTGCAGTTCGATCCTTCGGCAGATAGCGATACACCAGCCATGCGTTGAGCAACCCCAACGGCACGTTGATCACAAAGATCGACTGCCAGCCGACATGCGCCATCAACAGCCCACCCAGCGACGGCCCGAGGGTGGTGCCGGTCGCCGACATCGTGGCCAGCAACCCCATCGCACTGCCGGATCGGGATTTGGGCACCGCATCGGCCACCAGCGCCACCGTCAACGCGAACATGATCGCCGCGCCAAGGCCTTGCACCGCCCGCGCAACGATCAGCCAGGCCAGGTTCGGCGCGAGCGCGCAAGCCAGCGAAGCGATGGTAAATATGCCGATGCCGATCAACAGCAAGCGCCGCCGACCGAAGCCGTCACCCAGCCTTCCGACGCTGACAATCAACGTGGTGACCGCCAGCAGGTAGGCCAGAACGATCCACTGCACCTGTTGAAACGTCGCATCGAACGCCTCCGCCAGGGTCGGCAATCCGGCGTTGGCGATGCTGGTGTCCAGCGACGGCATCAGCATCGACAGCGCCAGACTGGTCAACGCCCAGCGGGCTGAAGGGCTCAGGGGTTCTCGGTGCATGGGGGGGCTCACAGGGCAAAGGTCATGCGGCATAGCCTGAGCCTCGACAATACAAGGCGCAAGACGCATGCTTTGCACTTGATACCTGCATGGAACGCCATGTCATGAATGCGCCGGACCTGAACCTGTTGATCACCCTCGACGTGTTGCTGAGCGAAGGCAGCGTCGCTCGCGCCGCCGAACGCCTGCGTCTGAGCCCTTCAGCAATGAGCCGGGCGCTGGCCCGGTTGCGGGAAACCACCGGGGATCCGCTGCTGGTTCGCGCCGGTCGCGGACTGGTGCCGACCCCGCGTGCGTTGGAGCTGCGCGACCGGGTCAGTTATCTGGTGCAGGAAGCCGAGGCGGTTTTGCGCCCGGCAGAGGTGCTCGATCCCGGCCAGTTGCGGCGCACCTTCACCCTGCGCAACACCGACGGTTTTGTCGAAACCTTTGCCGCCGCCCTGCTCGCCCGCATCGCCGAAGAGGCGCCCGATGTGCGCTTGCGCTTTGTGCAAAAGGCTGACAAGGACAGCACACTGTTGCGCGAAGGTCGGGTGGATCTGGAAACCGGTGTGGTCGATGACAGCACCGACCCGACGCTGCACAGTCGCATCCTGTTCCGGGATCAGTGGATCGGTGTGGTGCGTGAGGGGCATCCGTTGAGCAGCGGCAAGGTCAGCGCCAAACGCTTCTCTGCTGGCCAGCACATTCTGGTGTCACGCCGCGGGCGCAGCAGCGGTCCGGTGGACGAGGCATTGCTCGCCTTCGGCCTGACGCGGGATATCGTCACCTCGTTCGGCGGGTTTTCGGCGGCGCTGACACTGGTCCGAGAATCAGACTTGATCGCCACCGTTCCAGAACGTCACACCAGCAAACTGCGAACGGGCCTGCACAGTTTCGCCCTGCCCTTGCGCATGCCGGACATCAGCGTGTCCATGCTCTGGCATCCGCGCATGGACGCCGACCCGGCGCATCGCTGGTTGCGCAATTGTGTGCGGGAGGTTTGCGCCTAGCGCGCCTCTCCGTCCTTGGGTTTGTAGAACAGGAACTTCCCGGTCTCGGCAGTCTTGGTGTACTTCTTGGCCCAGCTCGGGTCGACATTGTGGTCATGAAAATACAGCGCGCCATGGGTGCGATCGTTAAGCTGGCGGTTCAGCGCCTTGCCGGCGATCTCCTTGGCCAGCGCATATTCGGCGTCTTCCTTGACCTGATCGGACTTACCATCGCACCACCAGGAAAACTGGCAGCTCTTGGTTTCCGAGCCCTGCTTGACCACCTCGCACACGGTGCCCGGAAAACCATCGTGGCCGAGGCGGTTCATCACCACGCTGGCCACGGCTTCCATTTCCGCCGTGTCCTTGCCCTTGGCTTCCCAATAGATGCTGCGCGCCAGACAGGTGATCGGGTCGTCGAGCGGCGCGGTGCCGGCCGGGTCGACGGCTTGCACTTCTTTCGGGGTGATGGCTTCGGACTTTGGCGCCGGCGGCGCGTCGGGTTTGTCGGCAGCCTTCTCTTCCAGTACCTCGGCTTTCGCTTCGGCCTTTTCCTTGATTGGCGCCTGATCGGTGGCCAATGCCGTGCCGCTCAGCAGGGTCAACACAAGACAACAGATCAGCCCGTGCAATTTCATGATCGATTCTTCCGGCAGCGCCCGTTGCGGGCAAAGTGTTAAATGGCTGAGACGCCCGGTTTCCGGGGACTTCGCAGAGTGTAGACGGCAGAATCCGGCGCAACGTTCCGCGCTGAAAACCACAGGATGAAGAAAAAAGACATTGCACGACCCCGGGGCCTTTCGCGCATCATGGGCGCACTCAGCCCAAGGGAGATTTCCATGCGCTTCATGCCATCCGTTCTGCGACTCGCCGTGTTGTCCACGGGACTGGCGTTGGCCACCTCGGCCATGGCCACCGACGAGTCGCAACTGGTCGAGTCGATCAACAGCTACCGCAGCCAACCGCAGCGTTGCGGCGCGCAGGCGTCCAGTGAGTTGCCGCCGCTGTCGGCCGACCCGCGCCTGATTCTGCCAGCCAGCGGCGTCGTCGATCTGCAACAGGCCATGGCCAGTGCCAGCTACCCGATGGTCAATGTGCAGGCGATCACCCTCAACGGCCCTCGGGATGCGGCATCGGCGATGAAGGCGATTCAGGAGAGCTTCTGTCAGGTGGTGCTGGATCCGCAGTTCGTCGATATCGGTGTCAGCCGCGCCGACCGCGACTGGCGCATCACGTTGGCGCGGCCATTGTTGTCGGCGCGTCTGGGCGACGGGCAAGCCGAAGGCCAGAAGTTGCTGACACAACTCAACGCCGCCCGCAGCCAGCCACGCCAGTGCGGTGGCCAGGCCTTCTCGGCCGCCGCGCCGCTGGCGTGGAACGCAGTGCTCGGCGGTGTGGCGCAGGATCACAGCCGTCAGATGGCCAACAACAATTATTTCGACCACAAGGACCGCGACGGCCGTACCCCCGGTGACCGCGCTGAACTGGCCGGGTACAGCGGTCAGCAGGTCGGCGAGAACATCGCCGCCGGGCAGGATACCGTGCAGAAAGTCGTTGCCGGCTGGCTCGCCAGCCCCGGTCATTGCGCCAACCTGATGAACCCGCAGTACCGCGAACTCGGTGCGGCCTATGCCGTCGATCCGAAGAGCAGCGCCGGCATTTACTGGACTGCGATGTTTGGTGGCGAGTAAGTCTTAAAACCACCACTGAACACTGTGGGAGCTGCGGTGCGACGATTCGACTTGCCAGCGATGGGGCCAGCACAGTCAAACCATCATCGACTGATCCGCCGCCATCGCTGGCAAGCCAGCTCCCACAGGACTCATGGGTGGACTCAGATTGGGGCAATAAAAAACCGGAGCCAGGCTCCGGTTTTTTTGGTCAGTGGGTTCTCATCCCCGCCGCATACATCGCCAGTTTCAGCAGACTCGCCACCACCGCCAGCGAGACTACACTGCCGGACCAGATCAGCAGCAACCAGCCCAGTCGTTTGTACCAGCGGCTTTTCACTTCACGCATTTCAATGGTAGCCATCGCCAATCCTCACTTTGCCGCGGAAGACGTAGTAGTTCCAGAAGGTGTACATCAGGATCACCGGCAAAATGAACAGCGCGCCGATCAGGGCGAACAACTGGCTGGTGGCCGGTGATGCTGCCGCCCACAGGCTGACCGACGGCGGGATGATGTTCGGCCAGATGCTCAGCGCCAGCCCGATGTAACCGAGGAACATCAGCACCAGGGTGAACACGAATGGCCAGTGGGTGTGCCGCTGACGCAGCGAACGCAACAGACCGAACAGCGACAATGCCGCCAGCACCACCAGCCCGGCGAACACGGTCAGGTGCGCATGGTTGAACCAGCGAGTGGCCAGTTCCGGGTGCAGTTGCAGCGTCCACGCGCCGATCACCACCACCATCGCCAGCAACAGCCAGGCCAATGGACGGCTGTAGTGACGCATTCGCGACTCGAGCATGCCTTCGGTTTTCACCAGCAGCCAGGTGCTGCCGAGCAAGGCATAAGCGACTACCAGACCGATGCCGCAGACCAGCGGGAACGGTGCCAGCCAGTCGAGACCGCCACCGGCGAACTGCCGATCCACCACCGGAATCCCGGCCACATACGCGCCGATCACCACCCCCTGGGAGAACGTCGCCAGCAGCGAACCACCGATGAACGCCCAGTCCCACAGATAGCGTTTTTCCGCCGGCGCCTTGAAGCGAAACTCGAACGCCACACCGCGAAAAATCAAACCCGCGAGCATGAAGATCAGCGGCAGATACAGCGCCTCCAGAATCACCCCGTAAGCCAGCGGAAACGCGCCGTACAACGCCGCACCGCCGAGCACCAGCCAGGTTTCGTTGCCGTCCCAGACGGGTGCGACGGTGTTCATCATCACGTCGCGTTCCTGCTCATCGCTGATCAGCGGAAACAGGATCCCGAGGCCCAGATCGAAGCCGTCCATGATCACGTACATCATCACCCCGAAGGCAATGATCACACCCCAGATCAACGAGAGATCGATACCTTGAATACCCATGACTCAACGCTCCTTTATCAGTGGATCCGGGTCGCGGATTCGAGGTTGTCGGTGACCGCCGAGAGAGGCCGGCGCGGGGTCTGTATCTGGGTGCCTTCAGGCGGGTGTTCGTGGTGCGGCTGCGGGCCCTTGCTCACCAGTTTCATCATGTAGCCGATGCCCACGGTGAACACCGAGCAGTAGATGACGACGAACAGCGCCAGCGAGGTGCTCATCTGCGCCACCGAGTGATGGGACGCCGCGTCGTGAGTGCGCATCAGACCGTAAACCACCCACGGCTGACGCCCGACCTCGGTGGTGATCCAACCCGCCAGCAGCGCGATCAGACCACTCGGCCCCATCAGCAGCACCAGACGCTGGAAGCCGCGATGACGGTAGACCTTGCCATTGCGCCGCAACGCCAGGCCCAGCACACCGACGAGGATCATCAACATGCCGAGCCCGGCCATGACGCGGAAGCTCCAGAAAATCACGGTCGAGTTCGGCCGGTCTTCTTTCGGGAAGCTCTTGAGCGCCGGGATCTGCTTGTCGAGGCTGTGGGTGAGGATCAGGCTGCCGAGGTACGGAATCTCGATCGCGTATTTGGTCTTCTCCGCCTGCATGTCCGGGATGCCGAACAGCACCAGCGGGGTCGGCCCGTTGTCGGCGTTTTCCCAGTGACCTTCGATGGCAGCGATTTTCGCCGGTTGGTGTTCCAGGGTGTTCAAGCCATGGGCGTCACCCACCACCGCTTGAATCGGCGCCACGATCAGCGCCATCCACAGCGCCATGGAAAACATCTTGCGCACCGGTTTGCTGTCATTGCCACGCAGTAAATGCCAGGCCGCCGAAGCGCCGACGAAAAACGCCGTGGCAACGAACGCGGCAATCGCCATGTGCGCCAGACGGAACGGGAACGACGGGTTGAACACGATCGCCAGCCAGTCCAGCGGCATCACACGACCGTCGACGATTTCGAAACCTTGCGGGGTCTGCATCCAGCTGTTGGACGCGAGAATCCAGAAGGTCGAGATCAGCGTGCCGATGGCGACCATCACCGTGGCGAAGAAGTGCAAGCCACGGCCCACGCGGTTCCAGCCGAACAGCATCACCCCGAGGAAGCCGGCCTCGAGGAAGAACGCAGTCAGCACTTCATAGGTCAGCAACGGCCCGGTGACGCTGCCGGCGAAGTCGGAAAATCCGCTCCAGTTGGTGCCGAACTGGTACGCCATGACCAGACCCGAGACCACGCCCATGCCGAAGTTGACGGCGAAGATCTTCGACCAGAAATGGTAGAGATCGCGGTAAGTGTCGTTGTGGGTTTTCAGCCACAGGCCTTCGAGCACCGCCAGGAAACTCGCAAGACCAATGGTGATCGCCGGGAAAATGATGTGGAACGAAACCGTGAACGCGAATTGAATTCGCGCCAGGTCCAGTGCCTCCAGGTTGAACATGATGATGTCCTCATCAGGGCTGAAAAGCGGCAGCACACGGCCGGGCCACCGCCAGGCGCGAACGCCTGCAGCCAGTCAAATTGCAAAAGGGTTGGATCGCGTGCGTCGGTCAGGCCACCGACGACGGGATCAGGTTGCTCGCCTCGGCAGTTTCGAGGCGGATCGCCACGAATTTGGAGGTCGGCGTGTAAGTGCGATCACCGTAACTTTCCAGCGGCACCAGCGGATTGGTTTCCGGGTAGTACGCGGCGGCTTGCCCCGCTGGAATGTCGTAGGCGATCAGGGTGAAACCGCTGACCCGACGCTCACGCTCGTCATCCCACAGCGCTACCAGATCAACCTTCTGCCCCGGTTCAAAACCGAGACGGCGGATGTCCTGTTCGTTGGCGAACACCACGTCGCGCATGCCGTAAACCCCGCGATAACGGTCGTCGAGGCCGTACAGCGTGGTGTTGTACTGATCGTGGGAACGCATGGTTTGCAGGATCAGATGCGGCTTGACCGGCAGGTTGCGCACGCCTTCGCTGATCAGATGTTCCGGCAGTACGCACGGGGTGAACCGGGCTTTACCGGATTCGGTATTCCAGACACGGTCGGAGGCGTCGTTGCCGAGGTGGAAACCACCGGGGATCAGCAGCTTCTCGTTGAAATTCTCGAAGCCCGGAATCACGTCAGCAATCAGGTTGCGGATGCGCCCGTAGTCGCCCACCGCCCATTCCCAGTCGATCGGGTGCTTGCCCAGAGTGGCGGCGGCGATCCCGGCAATGATCGCCGGCTCGGATTTCAGGTGCGCCGACTTCGGTTTCAGTTGGCCGAACGACAAATGCACCATGCTGAAGGTGTCTTCCACGGTCACGCCTTGCGGACCTTCGGCCTGCACGTCGATGTCGGTGCGACCGAGGCACGGCAGGATAAGCGCGTCACGCCCGGTCACCAGATGGCTACGGTTGAGCTTGGTCGAAATGTGCACGGTGAGGTCAAGTTTGCGCATTGCCTCGTGGGTGCGCGGAGTGTCCGGCGTGGCTTGTGCGAAGTTGCCGCCCAGCCCGATAAACACCTTGGCTTCGCCACGTTCCATAGCACCAATCGCCATGACCGTGTTGTGGCCGTGCAGGCGTGGCACCTTGAAGTTGAAGCGTTTTTCCAGGGCGTCCATCAGCGCTTTCGGCGCCAGTTCGTTGATGCCCATGGTGCGGTCGCCCTGCACGTTACTGTGGCCACGCACCGGCGACAGCCCGGCGCCCGGACGGCCGACATTGCCACGCAGCAGTTGCAGGTTGATAACTTCTTGCAAGGTCGGCACCGAGTGCACGTGTTGGGTCAGGCCCATGGCCCAGCACATGATCACACTCTTGGCGCGGGCATACATGCGCGCGGCCAGTTCGATGTCATGCAGCGGCACGCCGGACTGCTCGACGATGTGCTCCCAGCTCGTGGCATCGACTTCGGCCAGATAGCTGTCGAGACCCGACGTGTGCTCGGCGATGAACGCGTGATCGAACACTGGTTCGCCGCCGGTGGCCTGGGCTTCACGCTCCCACTCCAGCAGGAACTTGACCATGCCACGGATCATCGCCATGTCGCCGCCCAAGGCTGGACGGAAGTACGCGGTGTTGGTCGCTTCCCAGCCGTTGCTCAGCATCTCGATCGGGTTCTGCGGGTTCTGGAAACGCTCCAGCCCACGCTCCTTGAGCGGGTTGATGCACACCACTTGCGCGCCACGCTTCACCGCTTCACGCAGCGGTTCGAGCATGCGCGGGTGGTTGGTGCCGGGATTCTGGCCGATGACGAAAATCGCGTCGGCGTGGTGCAGGTCTTCGTAGACCACCGTGCCTTTGCCGACGCCGAGGGTCTCGCCCATGCTCACCGCACTGGCTTCGTGGCACATGTTCGAGCAGTCCGGGAAGTTGTTGGTACCGTAGGCGCGGACGAACAACTGATAGAGAAACGCCGCTTCGTTGCTGGCGCGACCCGAGGTATAGAACTCGGCCTCGTGGGGCGACTTCAGGCCTTTGAGGTGCTTGGCGATCAGCGCGAACGCCTCGTCCCAGGTGGTCTCGACATAGCGATCGACCCGGGCGTCGTAGCGCATCGGGTGGGTGATCCGGCCCTGATATTCAAGCCAGTAATCGCTTTGCTCGGCCAGCGTCGACACCGTGTACTTGTTGAAGAACGCCGGATCGACCAGGCGGCCGGTGGCCTCCCAGTTCACCGCTTTGGCGCCGTTCTCGCAGAACTTCAGCATGCTCGCGCCAGGTGCTTCACCCCAGGCGCAACCGGGGCAGTCGAAGCCGCCGTTCTGGTTGGTCTTGAGCATGGCGCGGATGTTTTTAAGGGCGTTTTCACTGCCCAGCCAGTTCTTGGTGAGGCTGATCACAGCGCCCCAGCCCGCAGCGGCGCCCTTGTAGGGTTTGTAACGGTCGACTTGTGACATGGGACTTCTCCATGACGATGCACACAGGCAAAAACCTGATCGGGTTTAAACAGCGACGACTGACTTTCAAGTTCAAAAGCGGTCGTTTCGTTTGACGGGACCAAGGATATGAACCGCTGCAAAAACTTGTCTAATCGCTATTAATGACTGCGTTATCGAAAGCATCTATCACGGCGTTAAACCCTTTGAATTCGGGCACTTGCAAAACTAAGAAGCGATAAATCCGAAATAATTATTTCATCATCGACAGCATCAATCGGCCAGTCATTAAGAGTGATTGGACGCTGTCACAAGTTGCTCATAATCTGCACCGACCCAATCCCTTCAATAGCGGATTTCACCCAAGCGAGGCTGTCATGTCAGAGCGCGTCTTGATCGATGGTTACAACCGCCGCGTCGACTACCTGCGCATGTCGGTCACCGACCGCTGCGACTTTCGCTGCGTGTATTGCATGGCTGAAGACATGCAGTTCTTGCCGCGCCAACGGGTGCTGACGCTGGAGGAGATCTATCAACTGGCGCAGAGCTTTGTCGCACTGGGCACCCGCAAGATACGCCTGACCGGAGGCGAGCCGCTGATTCGTCCCGGCGTCGTCGGGTTGTGCAAGCAGATCGCTGCCCTGCCCGGCCTGCGCGAGCTGTGCCTGACCACCAACGGCTCGCAACTCGGCAAGCTCGCCAGCCCGCTGTTCGACGCCGGGGTCAAGCGCCTCAACGTCAGCCTCGACAGCCTTGACCCCGTGCTTTTCAAACAAATGACCCGCACCGGTGATCTGGCACAAGTGATCAACGGCATCGATGCCGCCCGCGAGGCCGGATTTACCCGCACTAAACTCAACTGCGTGGTGATGCAGGGCCGCAACGATCACGAGATCAACGATCTGGTGCAGTTCGCCATCGAGCGCGATCTGGACATTTCCTTTATCGAGGAAATGCCGCTGGGCATCATCAGCGAACACAGTCGCGCCGAGTCGTTCTTTTCCAGCACCCAGGTGCGCGAAAAGATCGCCGAACGCTACACCCTGATCGATTCCGCCGAGTCGACCCAGGGCCCGTCGCGCTACTGGCGGCTGGCGGAGGCGCCGCACATTCGGCTGGGGTTCATTTCGCCCCACAGCCACAATTTCTGCGGCACCTGCAACCGGGTGCGACTGACCGTCGAGGGGCGTTTGCTACTGTGTCTGGGGAACGAACATTCGGTGGATTTGAAAGCGGTGCTGCGCGCCCACCCGGGTCAACCGGAACGGCTCGAGAAAGCGATCATCGAAGCGATGAAGCTCAAGCCTTACCGGCACAATTTTGAAGTGAACGACGACGTGCAAGTGGTGCGTTTCATGAACATGACCGGCGGCTGAACCGCCACGTTTTCAAGGCAAAAAAAGTATGATCATCCGGCCCAAGATCAATCAGTTCGCCGTCCTGTTTACCCTCAAGGGTTCGATTGCCAAGCGCATCGCCCTGCGCACCCTGATGGTCACGCTGCTGGCGTCGATCATCGTGCTGGTGGAGATCCTGCACCCGAGCAACTTCACCAAGGTCAACGCCACGCCGTTTACCTTGCTCGGTCTGTCACTGTCGATCTTCATGAATTTTCGCAACAACGCCTGCTACGACCGCTGGTACGAGGCGCGCAAGGCCTGGGGTGAGGTGATCGTGCATGTGCGTTCGGTGATCCGCGAAACTCATGTCATCCGTGAATCGGCGCAGCGCCGTCTGCTGTTGCTCAACCTCTGCGGTTTTGCTCATGCCTTGAATGCTCGGTTGCGCCGGGAAAACGAAGCCGCCGCCAGCGCCGAGTGGATCACCCCTCAACACGATGCACAGGTGCCGGATTACAGCGGACGCATCCTGCAAACCGTCGGCCAGCAATGTTCCGATCTGCATGAGGCCGGCGACCTCAGTGAGTGGCGCTACATGCTGCTGGCCAATCACCTGACCAGCCTGACTCAGGCACAAGCGGTATGCGAGCGGATCAAGAACACGCCGCTGCCCTTCCCTTACACCCTGCTGCTGCACCGCACGATCTATCTGTTTTGCATCCTGCTGCCGTTCGCCATGGCCGAACCGCTGGGCTGGCTGACGCCGCTGTTCACGGCGATTGTCAGCTACACCTTTTTCGGTCTGGATGCGATTGCCGATGAACTGGAAGACCCGTTCGGCCGGGATGAAAACGATTTGCCGACCGATGCGCTGGTGCGGGGTATCGAGCGGGATATTCTGTCGGAGCTGGGCACCGAGCCTTTGCCACCGGCTCTGAAACCAGTGGACTACGTGCTGAGTTGATCCGACGCCTCCCCCTTCGGGGGAGGAAATTCAATCAATCCAGATGCGCCCAGGTCATGCGAAATGACGCCCCGCCCCACGGTGAGTCGCCAACCTCGACCCGGCCGCCATGGGACTGCGACACCCGTCGCACCAATGCCAGCCCGAGGCCGAAGCCACCGGTGCGGCGGTCACGGCTGGCGTCCAGGCGCGAGAACGGTTCGAAAATCTTCTCCCGACCGGCCAGCGGCACACCCGGGCCGTCGTCATTGACCTGCACTTCGTATTGATCGCCGACTCGCACCAGCGTCACCTCAACCCGCTCCTCGGCATAACGAATGGCATTGCGCAGCAGATTGATCACCGCCCGCGCCATGAATCGCGGCTCGATCCGCACTTCTTCGACCCGGCATTCGCCGATCAGCAATTGCACCCCGGCGGCCTCGGCTTCCAGGGCGACGCTGCCCACCACACTGTCGAGCCAGTTGGCGGCCTGAATATTCTCGCGGGTAATCACGGTCGCGCCGCGTTCGAGGCTGGCATAGGTCAGCAGCTCGGAGACCATTTCTTCCAGCTCGCCCAGGTCGGCATACATGTCGGCGATCAGTTCGCGATTCTGGCTGGCGTCCGGTTGTTGCTTGAGCTGGTCGAGCTCGAACGACAGCCGGGCAATCGGCGTGCGCAGTTCGTGGGAAACGGCATTGGTCAATTCGCGCTGATTGGCGATCAGGCCTTCGATGCGCGCCGCCATCAGGTTGAAGTGTTCGGCCAGATCGCGAATGTTCGAGCGTTTGGAGAGCTGGATGCGCGATGACAGGTCGTTGTCGCCGAATCGCTCGGCGGCCAGTCGCAGTTTTTCCAGATCGCGCCAGTGCGGACGGACCCAGAAGTACAGGACGATACCGAGCAGCACCGCCAGCATCAGATAGGCCGCTGCGATGTAGAACGGCATCAGGCTCGGCTCGGGCGGCAACTTGATGCTGAGCACCTGCGAACCGCCGTCGATGTTGCTGATGAATTGGGTGTAGTTGTCGCGAATCACCAACAGGTTCTGCGCCAGTTCGGCCTTTTCCTCGGGCGTCAGGGCCAGTTGATCGGACTCGATCAGGTTCAACGTCAGCCCGTAATGCGGACGCAACGCCTCCAGTTGCGCCTCGCGCGCCGCACCTTGCTGGTCGCGCATGTGCTCGATCAGCGACCAGGCCTGGCCTCGCACCGCCTCGCGGTTGTAGGCCTGCATCTGGTTGTCGAGCAACGCGTTGAAGGTGTGTTCGACGGTTTGCAGCGCCGCCACCAGCCCGACTGTCATCACCAGAAACAGCCCCAGAAATAACCGCAGCATCTACAGCTCCCACGCGAACGGATTGAACAGATAGCCCTTGCCCCACACAGTCTTGATGCACACCGGTTCGCGGGGGTTGTCCTTGAGTTTGTTGCGCAACTTGCTGATGTACACATCGACGCTGCGATTGAGGCCATCGAAAGCGATGCCGCGCATGCGGTTGAGAATGTCATCGCGCGACAGGATATTGCCGGCGGCACTGGCCAGCAGCCACAGCAGTTCGAATTCCATGGTGGTCAGCTCGATCAACTCGCCCGCCAGACGCACTTCGCGGCAACTGCGGTCGATGACCAAGTTGCCGAATTCCAGAGAACTGACCACGCCGCTGTCCGGCACCTGGCGGCGTTGCAACGCACGCAGTCGCGCCAGCAAGACCGGCGGTTTGATCGGTTTGATCACGTAATCGTCGGCCCCGGACTCCAGACCCAGAATGTGATCGAGGTCGTCTTCCTTGGCGGTCAGGATGACGATCGGCGTGTCCGACACGCTGCGAATTTCCCGGCACACGTGCAGGCCGCTTTGCCCCGGCAGCATCAGGTCGAGCACCACCACTTTGGGCTTGAACTCAAGAAACGCGGCCACAGCCAGATCGCCGCGATGCACCGTGCGCACATCAAAGCCGTGTTGTTCGAGAAAGTGCGCGATCAGCGCAGCCAGGCGCTCATCGTCTTCCACCAGCAGGACTCTGCCAAAACCCAGGTTATCCATAACAACCGTCGCCAACCCTCAGTGAAGTGGGCGCCATTATGGCGGCATTCGCGGGCCAGACGCTTATCGCAGGCAGCAAAAACCGGCCACTTGGGCCGGTTTTCGTTGATGTTTCATACTCTTAAGAGTTTTTAACAATTCATGCCGCGACGGGTACGCCACTGTGGAAGCGGAATTCCTCGTCCGGCGATTCAATCAGGTCCTGCTCGGCGGCGCGGACTCTCTCGATCACTTGAGCGATGTCTTTGGCGTCGCCGTACTGGTAGGCCAGTTTCAGATAACCCTGGAAATGCCGGGCCTCGCTCTTCAGCAGGCCGAAGTAGAACTTGCCGAGTTCTTCGTCCAGATGCGGCACCAGCGCTTCGAACCGCTCGCAGCTGCGCGCTTCGATGAAGGCGCCGACCACCAGGGTGTCGACCAGTTTTACCGGTTCGTGGCTGCGCACCACTTTGCGCAGGCTCGAGGCATAACGGCCGGCGTGGAGCTGGCGCAGTTCGATCTTGCGCCGTTTCATGATGCGCATGACCTGTTCGTGGTGCACCAGTTCTTCCCGGGCCAGACGCGACATCATGTTGATCAGATCGACGTGGGAATGGTACTTGGCGATCAGGCTCAACGCGGTGCTGGCGGCCTTGAACTCGCAGTTCTTGTGGTCGATCAGCAGGGTTTCCTGATCGGCCAGCGCGGCCTGGACCCAGGCGTCAGGCGTGCGGCAACCAAGGAATTCGTGGATTTCGGGAAGGATCATGGGGCTCACGGTCAAAAGGTGTTCGAGCGAAGGGCGCCGATTATACCGGCCTGCCCGCAGACCACCAGCCGCTCGCGTTGATATGCATCAAGTCGCAGACGGATGAGCAGCAACTATAGTTGTGCAACGCCGTGCCTTTTCATTGCTGGAGACTCACTCATGCAAGCCATTCGCAGCATTCTGGTGGTCATCGAACCCGAACACGCGGAAAGCCTGGCGCTCAAGCGCGCCAAGCTGATCGCCGGGGTGACCCAGGCCCATCTGCACCTGTTGGTCTGCGACAAGAAGCACGATCACGCCGGCATGCTCAGCGTGCTAAAAGCCGCGCTTTTGGCGGACGGCTACAGCGTCACCACCGAACAGGCGTGGAACGAGAGCCTGCACGAAACCATCATCGATGTGCAGCAGGCCGAAGGCTGCGGTCTGGTGGTCAAGCAGCATTTCCCCGACAGTTCGCTGAAAAAAGCCCTGCTGACCCCGGCAGACTGGAAACTGCTGCGCCACTGCCCTACCCCGGTGCTGCTGGTGAAAACCTCCGCTTCCTGGAAAGACCGAGTGATTCTGGCCGCTGTCGATGTAGGTAATGCCGACGGCGAACACCGCCACCTGCACACCACCATTATCGACCACGGCTACGACATCGCCAGCCTGGCCAAAGGGCATCTGCACGTGATTACCGCCCATCCGTCACCGATGCTTTCAGCGGCGGACCCGACCTTCCAGCTCAAGGAAACCATCGAGGCGCGCTATCGCGAGCAATGCCGGGCGTTTCAGGCTGAATTCGATGTCGACGACGAGCATCTGCATGTCGAGGAAGGCCCGGCGGATGTGCTGATTCCGTTCATGGCGCACAAGCTGCAGGCGGCCGTGACCGTGATTGGCACCGTGGCGCGTACCGGTTTGTCAGGGGCGCTGATCGGCAATACCGCCGAAGTGGTGCTGGATGCGCTGGAAAGTGATGTGCTGGTGCTCAAGCCGCAGGAGGTTGAAGACCATTTGGTCGAGTTGGCGGTGAAGCACTGATCATTGTGGCGCCAATAAGGCCGTCATCGCTGGCAAGCCAGCTCCCACAGGGACTTCGGTGTGCCCTCCATGGAGGGCATTACACCATCAGTGTGGGAGCTGGCTTGCCAGCGATAGCAATAGATCAGTCGCCGAGGGCATCCTTGAGGAAACCCGGTGCGATGTAGCGCTGATAGTGCGCTTCCGACAGCAGGAAAAATTCCCGATCAATGGCATCGCGCAGTTCCGGCAGGTTCCAGTCGCGAAACTCCGGCAGCAACACCATCCCGTAGGCTTCCAGATTAATGATCACCCGCGCGCCACGAGCGATCAGTTGATAAGCCCAGCAATATTGCGATTGATGCGGCACGAAGCGGATCTTGCGCTGCTCAAGCTGCTGGCGCAGGCGCGCCGGATCGAAGACTTCGACCTTGCTGGCCATCACTTGTGACAGCAATTGCTCAAGACGCAGCCACACCGCGCGCTTTTCCTCCTCGTTGTAACCGTTCCAGTGAATCACTTCGTGGTGGAAACGCTTGCAGCCACGGCACACCAGATCACCGTAAACAGTGGAGCAGAGGCCGACGCAGGGGGTCTTGATGGTCTGATTGGGCATAGAATGGGCAAAACACTTGAAACGCGGAACAGGTCGGCATGTTAGCCCTTTGTCCGGCATTCATCACCCCTCAAACGTCAGGGACAAGTGCTGGATCAAGGTTTGCCCCACCCGCGTACAACGCAACCAAAGTCCAATAGAGCGCGACTTACCTTTAAATTTTTTTTGCCGTAGAATCAGCCAGCCTTTTTAGGCGCCAATGTCCGTTAGAAGCTGTTTTCAAAGCGTCACGAGCACAGTCGTTCCTTCAGAGCGGTGTTGGCGAAGGGTTTTTCCAGCGGGGAAAAGCCCAACGCCAACCCTCATCAGCTCCCCGTTCTGCAGGCGTAAAACTTTGAAAGCAGCTTCTGTAAGGAATTGCCGGTAATTCTGGCCGAACGACCCACAACGTCGTGAGGAGCATGAGTACGGCAATTTCGGGATGAGCGTCCCGGACACCCATTTGGGACCACTGATGAGGGTAATAACTGTGCTTGAAGCCTACCGCAAACATATCGAAGAGCGTGCAGCCCTGGGTATCGTTCCCCAGCCGCTTAACGCCGAACAAACTGCAGGCCTGGTCGAGCTGCTGAAGAATCCTCCGGCTGGCGAAGAAGCTTTCCTCGTTGACCTGATCACCAATCGCATTCCACCAGGCGTGGACGAAGCGGCCTACGTCAAGGCCGGTTTCCTGTCTGCTCTGGCCAAGGGCGAAGTCTCCTCCCCTCTGCTGGACAAGAAGCGCGCTGTAGAGCTGCTCGGCACCATGCAGGGCGGCTACAACATCGTGACCCTGGTCGACCTGCTGGACAACGCCGAGCTGGCGCCAGTGGCTGCCGAAGAACTCAAGCACACCCTGCTGATGTTCGATGCCTTCCACGACGTGGCTGAAAAAGCCAAGAACGGCAACGTTCACGCCAAGGCCGTGCTGCAATCCTGGGCTGACGGCGAATGGTTCAAGAAGCGCCCTGTGCTGGCCGACAAGATCAGCCTGCGCGTCTTCAAGGTGACCGGCGAAACCAACACCGACGACCTGTCCCCTGCTCCAGACGCCTGGTCGCGTCCAGACATCCCGCTGCACGCCCTGGCCATGCTGAAAATGGCCCGTGACGGCATCGTTCCGGACGAGCAAGGCAAGACCGGCCCGATGAAGCAGATCGAAGCCATGCGCGGCGAAGGCTTCCCGATCGCCTACGTCGGTGACGTGGTCGGTACTGGTTCCTCGCGTAAATCGGCTACCAACTCGGTCCTGTGGTTCTTCGGCGACGACATCCCTTACGTGCCGAACAAGCGCGGCGGCGGTTTCTGCTTCGGCAGCAAAATCGCTCCGATCTTCTACAACACCATGGAAGATGCCGGCGCACTGCCAATCGAGTTCGACGTTTCCAACATGAACATGGGCGACGTGATCGACCTGTACCCGCATGCTGGCAAAGTCACCAAGCACAACAGCGACGAAGTCCTGACCACCTTCGAAATGAAGACCCCGGTTCTGCTGGACGAAGTTCGCGCTGGCGGCCGTATCCCGCTGATCATCGGCCGTGGCCTGACCGAGAAGGCTCGCGCCGAACTGGGTCTGCCTGCGTTCGATCTGTTCAAGAAGCCTGAAGCTCCGGCCGAAAGCACCAAGGGTTTCACCCTGGCGCAGAAAATGGTCGGCAAGGCTTGCGGTCTGGCAGAAGGCAAAGGCGTTCGTCCTGGCACCTACTGCGAACCGAAGATGACCACCGTAGGTTCTCAGGACACCACCGGTCCGATGACCCGTGACGAACTGAAAGACCTGGCGTGCCTGGGCTTCTCCGCTGATCTGGTGATGCAGTCCTTCTGCCACACCGCGGCTTATCCAAAGCCGATCGACGTGACTACCCACCACACCCTGCCTGACTTCATCATGACCCGTGGCGGCGTTTCCCTGCGTCCGGGCGACGGCATCATCCACTCGTGGCTGAACCGCATGCTGCTGCCGGACACCGTGGGTACTGGTGGTGACTCGCACACCCGTTTCCCGATGGGCATCTCGTTCCCGGCCGGTTCCGGTCTGGTCGCGTTCGCCGCAGCCACCGGCGTCATGCCGCTGGACATGCCGGAATCGATCCTGGTGCGCTTCAAAGGCAAAATGAAACCTGGCATCACCCTGCGTGATCTGGTTCATGCCATTCCTTACTTCGCTATCCAGAACGGTCTGCTGACCGTCGAGAAGAAAGGCAAGAAAAACGCCTTCTCCGGCCGCATCCTGGAAATCGAAGGCCTGGAAGGTCTGACCCTGGAACAGGCTTTCGAACTGTCCGACGCTTCGGCCGAACGTTCGGCTGCCGGTTGCACCATCAAACTGTCGAAAGAGTCGATCACCGAGTACCTGAACTCCAACATCACCCTGCTGCGCTGGATGATCGGCGAAGGCTACGGCGATGCACGTACTCTGGAACGTCGTGCTCAAGCGATGGAAGCCTGGGTTGCCAACCCGGAACTGATGGAAGCCGATGCCGACGCCGAATACGCCGAAATCATCGAAATCGATCTGGCCGACATCAGCGAGCCTGTACTGTGCGCGCCGAACGACCCGGACGACGCCCGTCTGCTGTCCAGCGTTGCTGGCGAGAAGATCGACGAAGTGTTCATCGGTTCGTGCATGACCAACATCGGTCACTTCCGCGCTGCCGGTAAACTGCTGGATCAGGTCAAGGGTCAGCTGCCAACCCGTCTGTGGCTGTCGCCGCCGACCAAAATGGACGCTCACCAGCTGACCGAAGAAGGCTACTACGGCATCTACGGCAAGGCCGGCGCTCGCATGGAAATGCCAGGCTGCTCGCTGTGCATGGGTAACCAGGCACGCGTTGAACCGAACAGCACCGTGGTGTCGACTTCGACCCGTAACTTCCCGAACCGTCTGGGCGACGGCGCGAACGTTTACCTGGCTTCGGCTGAGCTGGCGTCCGTTGCTTCGATCCTGGGTCGCCTGCCGACCGTCGAGGAGTACATGGAATACGCTGGCAAGATCGACAGCATGGCGGCCGACGTTTACCGCTACCTGTCCTTCGACCAGATTGCCGAGTTCCGTGAAGCTGCTGCGAACGCCAACATTCCGGTCGTTCAAGCCTAACGCTGCAACGCAATGAAAAACGCCGCCCATCGTGAGATGAGCGGCGTTTTTTTTATGCCTCCGGAAACTCACGCATTCAGTTTGAGTGCCTGCTGTACCGCCTCGTCCACACTCAAACCGCTCAGCAACACCTGCTCGCGTTCCAGCTCTGGCAATTGCGCCAGCACCGTTTGCGCCTGATGTTTGAGGCGCGCCAGAATCAACAGCTTGTCTTCGGCCCGCACCTGCAGGAAAAACGCTTCCAGCGCTTCGATGCTGGTGCCGTCCAGGTCCGGCGACTCTTCCAGACTCAGGATGATCGTGTGCACCACCGCCGGCGCATGACGAGCCAGCCGCAGCGCGCCGCCGAGAATGCGCTCCACGTTAGCGAAAAACAGCGCCTCGCTCGGCCGGACAATCAACACGCCGGGAACTTCCCGGGCATCCGGATGGCGTTGCATGTCGACATAATCGTGACCGCCGCCCATTTGCCCCAGCACCTGGATATCCGCCGATGACATCTGCTTGAGCATCAGCACCACGCTGATCGCCACCGCCAGCAACAAACCGTCGAGCACACCCAGTACCAACACCGCCGCCACGGCGCAGATCACCAACAAGCGATCGCGGCGCCAGATGAAGTAGCGGCCCAGTGGTTGCAAGCTCAACGCCCGTCCCAAGGCGTGAATCACGATGGCGGCCAGTACCGGTTCCGGTGTCAGGGCGATGTATGGCAACACAGTCAACACAATCAGCAGCACCACTACCGCCGCAACAATACCGGCCAATCGCGATGTAGCCCCCGCCGCTTCGTTAGCGGATGTCGCGGAATACCCCGCTCCGGCAGGCATGCCGTGAAACAGCCCCGACAACAGATTGGACGCGCCCAGCGCCAGCAGATCGCGATTCGAAGACACCCGGTCGCCATGCTTCAGGGCAAACGAGCTGATCGAGCCATAGGATTCGGCATACAGAATCATCACCATGGCAAACGCCAGTTCACCCAGACGCAGCCAATCGGCAAAAGGCATATTCGGCAACTGCGGCATCTCCAGCGCCAAGTCGATGACTCCGATCAGCTTCACTCCGTGGTCCGGCAGATTCAGCCATTGGCTGGCGGCGATTCCCAATGCGACAACAATCAATCCACCCGGCACCCGGCGAAAACGGGCGCAGGCCATCAGCACCAGCAATGCCACCAGCGCGACCCCGGCACCCGCCAGGTTCCATTTCGGCCACTGCTCAATCAACTGCGGCAGGAAGCGAACCAGGTTGCTCTCTGTCAGGTGGACATCGACGACGCTCGCCACCTGTTTGAGGATGATCGTCACTGCCAGTCCCAAGGCAAACCCGCGCAACACCGGTTTGGCAATGAATGAAGTGACGCTGCCGAGCTTGAAAAGCCCCGCCAGCAGAAACAGCACGCCGGTCATCAACACCAGACCGACCGCCAGGCTCAGGCGTAATGCCGGGTCGCCGCCAGCCAGCGAAGCCGTCGCCGCCGCCAGTACCGCTGCCGAGGATGAAGTGGCCGAAACCACGGCAAACCGACTGGTGCCCATCAGTGCGTAACACAGGAGTCCGGCGAACAACGCGATCACCCCGGCCTGGGGTGGTAACGCGGCAATGCTGGAATAGGCCACGGCCTCGGGCAGTAACAGGCCGGCAATCGACAATCCGGCCAGCAGATCCTGACTTCGGCTTTGCACTTCAGGTCGGGAAGCGGCGCTCAGCGGTTCAGTTGACAATCGCACCCACCCACCCCGGCAGATACCGAGCCTCCTGGCTGCGCGCCAGGTTCATGGCTTTGGTCTGCAATTTCGGGCTCAGATCGTTGATCTGGTCGCTGGCGATGCGGCTGCGAAAGAAGTCCGCCCAGAGGAATTCGCTGTAGGGCGTGGCGTCCTTGGCGTAGCCACCGGCCCGGCGCAAGCGTCCGGCAAGGCTGCGATAAGGATCGTCCTGCAGATCGACGATGGATTTGGGAATGGCTTCGAACGTGCGTCGGGCACCGCGTCCATCATAGGGATGCGCCCACTGGTTGAAGTTCATCACGCTCCAGAATGTCACCGGATCAACAAATGAAAGATCCTTGAGCACCAGCAAGGAAGCCTTCTTGACCTCTTCCTGAATCAGCGCAAGTCCAAAGTGGTGGTGATCGACGATGTAATAGACGCCCTCAGGCCCCAGCACACTGGGAAACCAGTGATTATCCAGCGCTGCCGCCCGCTCCTTGCGTTTGAGTTTCTTCCATTCCTGGCGCTTGTCGGCGACTTCGGCGAGACCGACCGTGAGCTGAGTGGGATGGAGTTTTTCCAGTTTGGCGCTGATCAGTTGCGGTCGGGCACGAGGCATGAGGCATCTCCGGGGAAAAGTGCCTTTCAAGCGTAGCCGTTTCTGCCTTGGGATGTGTGCCTTGGATCAGGCACTGGGGAGGTCTTGCAAAAGCGGGGGCGAATCGCTCGCCCCCGCCTGATGCTGCTGGCCCGGAATCAAGCCGTCAGCGAGTAGATCAACGCCGAGATAGCCACCAGGCCGACAGCGGTGACAAACACGTTCGACGCCTGACCACGATAGCGGGCCATCGCCGGCACCTTGCGAATCGCGTACATCGGCATCAGGAACAGGATCGCGGCGATGACCGGGCCACCGATCGTCTCGATCATGCCGAGGATGCTCGGGTTCAGGGTCGCAACGATCCAGCACACCACCAGCATGAACGCCGCAACAATGCGATCCAGCGCCTTGGCGCCCGGGCGTTTGCCGCTCTTGACGATCAAACCTTTAAGGCCTTCGCTGGCACCGATGTAGTGGCCGAGGAACGACTTGGAGATCGCCACGAACGCAATCAACGGCGCCGCGAAAGCGATGGTCGGGTTGCTGAAGTGGTTGGCCAGGTACGACAGGATCGACAGGTTCTGCGCCTTCGCTTCAGCCAGTTGCTCTGGCGACAGCGTCAGCACGCAACTGAAGACGAAGAACAGCACCATCACCACCATCAGCAGGTGAGCGCGGCACAGGATCTGCGAGCTGCGCTCATCGGCGTGAACGCCGTAGCGACGCTTCTGGTCCACGGCAAACGCCGAGATGATCGGTGAGTGGTTGAACGAGAACACCATCACCGGAATCGCCAGCCACAGCGTGTGCAGCAGCGCTGACGGCGCCGGCACCTGCGAGGCGGTGCTGAGGATGCCGCCGTTCCAGTGCGGAATCAGGTATACCCCCAGGAACAGCAGCGCAACGATGAATGGATAGACCATCAGGCTCATCGCCTTGACGATCACTTGCTCACCGCAGCGCACCACGGCCAGCAGGCCGAGGATCAGCCCGAACGACAGCAGCGCACGCGGTGGCGGCGTGATGTGCAATTGATGCTCGAGGAAACTGGCGACCGTGTTGGTCAAGCCAACGCTGTAGATCAGCAGAATCGGGAAGATCGCGAAGAAGTACAGCAGCGTGATCAGCGCACCGGCCTTGATGCCGAAATGTTGTTCCACCACCTCAGTGATGTCGGCGCCTTCGCGACCGGAGAGCACGAAGCGGGTCAGGCCGCGGTGTGCGAAGAAGGTCATGGGGAAGGCCAGCAGCGCGAGGATCACCAGCGGCCAGAAGCCACCCAGACCTGCGTTGATCGGCAAAAACAGGGTGCCGGCGCCAATGGCCGTCCCAAACAGTCCCAACATCCAGGTAGTGTCATGGCGATTCCAGCTCGACAGTTCGGCTGGTGCTGCCGCTTCAAAGCGTTGTTCGACGCTATTGGCCTGATCATTCATCCGGTCGGATCTCCGCATTCCGGTCACTTGCCACTCGGTCAGGACGCGTCGGAAAAAACCGACAGACATGCTCCGGCCGAAACAGGGGCGCGATTCTCCGCGATAAATGAGCGGAAGCAAAGACTTAGCTGAGGAATGGTTGTGCGGAGCAGATCGGACGGTTGTCGTTTTTGGGAAAAAACCTGTCGGCGCCAGATACGCCAGATGTCGTTTTATGGCAAGTACCGGCGCCGAATGTGCCATGGCAAAATTCGATCAAATCGATCGGGCCAATATGAAGCCAAGGGACATGCAAAAGATGCCCAGCCCCAGCAACCCCCAGATCGGGCGCATTTCTTTCTTGTTTTTTATACGTATTTTCTCGGCCCACTCATCGTGTTCCCGCTCCAGTTGTTCCATTCTGGCTTTGGCGTCATAGGTACTCATGTTGATTTCCTTTTGGGTCATGTGTCTGAAGTTTGCGAAAACGAACGCTCAAAACTTGAAAAAGACGCCCGCTAATGCCGCGCTTGCCGTTAACACGCCGGCCACTACCGCGACTGGATAAAAATACGTCTCCCACTTCAGCTTCTTTTCTTCCGCCAAAAGCTTCTGCCTTTCAGCCACAAGTTTTCGCGTTTCGTTATGAAGCCTGTCGAGTTCCAGGTTTTCACGGTTGTTCTGAAGCATTGGCCTTCCTTGGCTGATGGCAATTTCCGTCCAGACCGCCGCTCCATCCTGAAGAGCGCGTCCTGTCCTGCTCTCTATGGTTTCGTGCTTCACATCTCGCCGTATAGCGGATAAATCCGGCAGCACTCGTAGGCAACATCCGTAAATCCCGCAGGACGGTGCGTCCACTTCCTAACGTTTTTAAACAACCTCACCGACTGGCATTTTTCGGCTATACCCAATGGCGAACCGACTGACAGCCGCTTCCAATCCCTTACCTCACGGAGCCCTCCCATGCCCCTCGTCCGTGTCGAACTCAAAAAACGCCCCGACCCGACCTTCGCCAAACGCGTCGGCGAGCAGATCTACGCCGCCATGCGCAGCACGATCAATGTGCCGGAGCACGACAACTTCCAGATCCTGGCCGAGCACGACGGCGATCATTTCATCTTCGATACGCAGTACCTGGGGATCCAGCGCAGCGACCAACTGGTGATCATCCAGATCACCCTCAATGAGGGTCGAACGCTGGAGCAGAAAAAGGCGCTGTACCAGACCATCGCCCAGAATCTGAACACGCACCTGTCGATCCGTCTGGAGGATGTGTTCATCAATCTGGTCGAGGTGAAGAAAGAAAACTGGTCGTTCGGTAACGGCATCGCCCAATACGCCAGTTGATACACCGGCTCGCGAACCGTCGGCGCGGCGTTCACGAAGTTGTTCAGCACCGCCAACATCGCCTTCTGACGAAGCGCCTGCGCGCGCCCCGTATCAGCTCCTACACTGGCTGGTACGGGGCAACGCCGGCCATTGCCAAACCGCTCTGGAATCAGCACTCTGACACGACTTTCGCGACCGACACGCCGACGATCACAGGAGCCGAGCAATGCCCGCCACCGTTCTGGTACTGGTTGAAACCATCAATGACTACCTGCCCATTCTTGAACGACAGGGCTTTCACCTGATTCTTGCCCCGACACCCGCCGAACGCGCCCAGGCGATTGCCACCCACGGCGCACGCATCGACGCGGTGCTGACCCGTGGCCCGCTGGGCTTGTACGCTGAAGAAATCGCCGCGTTGCCCGCCCTGAAAATCGTCTGCGTGATCGGCGCCGGCTACGAACAAGTGGACCTGCAAGCGGCCAGCAACAGGGGCCTTACCGTAACCAATGGCGCTGGCGTAAACGCCTCGTCGGTGGCCGACCATGCCATGGCACTGTTGTTGTCGCTGGTGCGCGACATTCCGCGCTGCGATGCTGCGGTACGCCGTGGCGAGTGGCCGAAGATCATGCGCCCTTCTCTGGCCGGCAAACGCCTGGGAATTCTCGGCCTCGGTGCGGTGGGGATGGCCATCGCCAAACGGGCGAACCTGGGCTTCGACATGGAGATCAGCTACCACAACCGCCAGGTGCGCAGCGATGTACCCTACGTTTTCTGTTCGACCCCCACCGAACTGGCGCGGGCCTCAGACTTTCTGATAGTCGCAACGCCCGGCGGCATCGGCAGCCAGCATTTGGTGACCCGCCCCGTGCTGGACGCTCTGGGCCCCAATGGCTTTATCGTCAACATCGCTCGCGCCAGCGTAATCGCCACGGCAGACCTGATCACGGCACTTGAACAACGGCGAATCGCCGGCGCCGCACTCGATGTGTTCGACCACGAACCCCGGGTGCCGGATGTGCTGAAAACCTTGAGCAACGTGATTCTCACCCCGCACGTCGCAGGGCTGTCACCGGAAGCCACGCAAGGCACGGTGGAACTGGTGGGGAAAAACCTGGTGGCGTTCTTTGCCGGGGAGCCGGTGCTGACACCGCTCACACTGCCGCCGAAACAGAATAACCAGCGCGTACACTAGAGCCTATTGTCAGGCCCCACCGTCAAAGGCAAAGAAATAGGCGCGCAGTGGATTCATCACGCCCTGCGCCTTACACAGTGCCTCCATGCCATCGCCGATATCGGAACTGTCGATCAGCATCCGTTTGATAGCGGCAGGTGACAATCCGGGATTGATCAAAAGCATTTTTGCCGCGGTATTCGCCACCACCGGCACGCCAAACGACACGCCATCATCCCGATTCAAATCATCATCCGTGGAAAGTACCTTGGCCGCATCCGGCTTGGTGCCTACCGAGGGCCTTTTGCCAGGCTCCACTTCCCCATATTGTCTTCCCCACTCCATGCGTGTTAGCACGTTATTGACGAGTCCTCTCGTTGTAATTTGTTCAAGTACCCACTTGCTCTTGGCCTCATCCCAAGCCTTTTCCGCTTTCTTCTCCTCTTCGTATTGATTGACCTTGATAACGAAGCGATTCTCGGCAATGACGTTGAGACTGTTCTTCAGTTGACGAGGCACGTGTAGAACGGTGTAGTCGCCGGGGACAATCAAATCCACTGCGCTACCTGTTCCTGTAGAGGAATGAGGCGTGCGCTCATGGGACTCACGGTCCAATTTGCAGCGCGCAATCAAAATCGCCGATGGCGGCGCGTAACCAAGCCGCTTGGCGCTCGTTGATACGCTCGCCTTGTTGTTGCCGGCGGTGGTGCAGTACAGCAGCTTCGAATCATGTTGTTTGACAATGTCCGGATGCGCCCAGTTGAACCCCACACTGGTCGTCAATATTCGTATACCCGGTTGTTGATTGAGCCAGACCATCGCAGGACCGATCACACTCGCAGGGTCGCCCCCGAACTGCCCCTTGGTCATTCTCACATCGATCAGTTTCAGTGCCTTGCTGCCGAAAATGGCTTGCCCTGCCACCCCACAGCCATGCGGATCGTCCATATCAACCTGATACGCGTCATAAGCCCTGAGATACCCCGCATTATTGAAACATCGGCCATCCAGGACCGCATCCCGCAGATAGACGCTGTCGCGGCTGATGCCGTTGTCCAACACCGCAATTTTGATCGTGTTGGCAAGCAAGCTGAAATCCACGCCTGGGCGCTTCAATGCCAGTATCGTGGCGAACTCGGGGTCGGCGCGGGTGAAATCGTCGTCAGTATTTGCGTAGTAAACCCTAAACGATGCCACTGGCCTGGGCGCTACCGTGACTTTCAGCATGTCGACCATCCCTTCGTCAGGGAGGGTGAAGCCGACACCGGTCAACATTTCAGCCTTGAGCGTCTCGTCACCCCGCTCCAGTCCGATCACGTGGAAGGTCAGCGGGTTGGCCGGATCATGGTCATATTCATAAGGAAATTTCAGGGGTTGCACCACCCCGTTGGCCGATAACGTGGCGCGCAGACGACTCAAATACCCAGCGGTTCCCTGGCCTGAGCGATTGCGCTGTCGCCCATGCGCTCCTTTCGCCTGGACGATCGAAATGCGGACACGTCCCCGCAGCCCTGCTCGTGTCAGCAGTAACTGCACGCCCATCGGGACGATGCCT
The DNA here is from genome assembly GCF_023375815.1 of Pseudomonas sp. HS6. Lineage (NCBI taxonomy): Bacteria > Pseudomonadati > Pseudomonadota > Gammaproteobacteria > Pseudomonadales > Pseudomonadaceae > Pseudomonas > Pseudomonas sp. HS6. The sequence goes on from NZ_CP067412.1 coordinate 1,792,361, forward strand.
TGATCGAGTGCCAACTCCCACTTTCCAACACTGCCTGTGGCCGTCTCGTTGGACCAACTCAGCTCAGGGGTTTCGATACTCATGTCCTGACGATGGGTTTCGCCGATTTTTATATCGAAGAGCCCGCCAGCCTCGGGATAGACCGTTCGCGTACCCGTAGCAGTGTGGCTGAGCGACAGGGAAAATTGCACCGTGTTCTGAGGCAAATCTTTCAGTTTGAAGTACACCTCTCCATTGAGATCCGTCTGCGCGGAGGCCATAAGCGCGCCAAGTGTCAAGGTCACCCGTGCATCAGGTATTACCTGGTTACCCACATCGTTCCAGACTGCGCCGAGCACCAGCGCGCTGTTCGGGCATTCAAGAATCAATTGGCCGAGCGATGAAGGTGCTCCCGTAAACCCTTTGACGGTTGGCATATCTGTCAGTGCTGCATGACGTTGAAATGCGCCTGCAGATCGGTAAGTTTCTCTTCACCACTGCAGTCACGGCGCTGGAGAATCCGCTCGATCTCTGCGCTGCGAGAGATCGAAGAAAAGGCGTCATCGAAGAGCACTCGCAATAACAGAAACTGAAAGATACTCTCTCGCCGCAAAACGCCGTAGCGCTCGGACTGCGGCCAGCCCGTCCTGACAAACTCGATCAGATCAAATTCTGGAAGCACCGCCATACGGGCCTGTAACGCCTCTCGAAGCTCGTTCGCCATAACGGCGATATCCGCTTCGACTTGCAGACGACGCATCTGCGCCATTTGCGCATCACGTATCACCAACATGCATTCTTCCTCAGTGGCCTCACACTCAAAGCACGCCGAGCAACGTCCACAGCCGCCGCGATTCGGCGTCGGCCGAGATCAACTCGCCGAGCAGTTCGCTCAACGGCTTGTTGCCCCACTCCACCCCGCGCCGGATCAGGTATGGCACGGGGCTGTGAGGTTCGGTGCGGGCCAGGTATTCGGCAATCAGCAGCAATTGCCGATAGGCCTCTTCTCGGCTCGCCGGCTCACGAAAAACCTGCGCCGCCACGGGCGCTTCATCGACCGGTTGCGCCTCCACCACAGGGACTTCGACAGGGGCAACCGGCGCCGGTTTTTGTGGGTGCATGGCGATGAACTCCTGAACCAGTTTCAGCAGCGCTTGAAGGATGTCCTGCAAGGGCTGCAACCCCGGCCCTTGATCGCCCAGATACGTATCGCTCCAGGCGTTCAGGCGCTGCAGGTGTTGTTGGCTCAGCAGCAGGTTGCCCTGTTGGCGTAGCCAGAACGCCAGTGGCGTGGCGCGCACCTGATCGCTGAGTTTCTTTTGTTCATTGCGAGCGGTTTCCGCCGAAGTCTTGGCATTCTTGCTGTCGTTGACCTGTACCTGCTGCACCTGCAAGCGGCGCCAGGTTTCCAGGTTGTATGCCTCGAAATCGCTGTTGTACGAGCCGAACAGCGGCACCCGGGTCAGCAGTACTTCACTGTACCGACGCACCAGCCACTCCAGCGGAATCACCCGCCACGACTGATCGCCCTCCTCGGCTTGCGGGTGCAGTTGTTCGGGATAACGTTCACACAATCCAGCGATCAGCGCCAGACTGCCGGGCAATCCGTCCAGTCCTTGAAGATGCAGCCAGGCCTCGCCGAGCCAGGCGCTGAGCATCAGGTCCTTGCTGCGCTCGATCAGCAACGTCGTGGTGAGTTTTTCCACTTGCGGCCAGTTCGCCTGTTTCAGCGTCGATTGCCAGACCCCGGTCGGCAGGCTCGCATCGTCTTCACGGCGCAGATCACGAATTTGATCGAACTCGCGTTCGTAACGCAGATCCGCACCACACGGCGCGTCCGCGCTGATCGGTGCGAGCAACTGATCGATCAGGTCGGGCAAGGTTGCAGATGGCAGGCTCACAGGCCCTCCTCGCGGGATTCAATGGCGGCAGTGGTGCCGGTCACCTGGAACGGTGAACGCGGCGCCCGGGTCGGCAACGGTGGAATCGACAACGGCAGTTTCGAGCCCTGGCTCATCAGCGACAGACGCACGAACATCCGGGTGAATTCGGTGGTGACGCTGTCGTTGAGCGCGGTGACCGGCAGGCGCAGGGTCAGCGGAAAGTCTGTGTAATCCATGCTCGGCTGACGCTGGACCGAGAAGTGCGCGCGCATCAGCCGCAACAACGACCACGGTCCGCCGTACTCCCAGCCCGCCTCCATGTCCCGCACCACCAGGTTCGGTTGCAGCGGATCGTTCACCGGACGCTCGCGACCGTTGCGCGCCCAGCGCAGGGACAAGCGGATCGGCTGGCCGACCATCCAGCGCAGATTCGGCTGCTCGGCGGCGGGATAGCTAATCTGCTGACTGCCAGCCAACAAGCCGCCGGCGATCACCTGATCGGCACCGCGCTCATCGTCGCGGTCGGTGCGCCAGCGGACGTCCATTTCGACACCGAGAATGCCGCTCTTGTCGCGCACGAACAGCGGGGTCAACCAGAGGCTCGCCTGCTTCAGACGGTTGAGAAAATCCTCCGCCGCCAGACGTTCCGGGGTCTGACTCAGCACCAGCCCGGCCTGGGCCACCGGCAGGCGTTTGTCGATGATTTCCAGAAAATGTTGCACCCGTGCAGGGTCGGCATCCTGCGCCTGCACGCCGTTGGCAAACGGGAAGCGATCGGCCAGGTACTGATTGAAATAGTTGGCCAGCTCATTCCACGCCGCAGCGGCCTGCTGCTGTTGCAGGTACTGGCAGCGCTGCATGGCCGACTGTTGCAACTCCACCGCACGCATCGCCAGAGTGCCGCGCCCGCCCGCCAGATTGGCGGTCTGCAACACCTGCACGCAGGAACCGGTGTCCATGTCGATGAAATCGCGGCTGACCAGTTGCTCGATCTGCGCCGGCGAACTGGCCGGGTTCGAATCCTTGTACTTGAGCAGTTCGTCGTTGAGTGCGCTGAACTGGGTCACCCGTTCGTAATCCAGCGCCGACAGATTGCCCTGTTGAGTCATCAGCCACTGCAACGCCGATGTGCGCCGCTCGGTGATGCCGAGCATTGTGTTGAATTGCTGCTTGAGGCTCAGCTTCAAATCCTGCACATCGCTGGCGCCGTACAGTTGCAGACCGAGGTTTTTCGAACCGTCCCACTGACTGATTTCAGTCCGCCCGCCGAACAACGGCTGTGCGGTGATTTCATCCAGACCGTTGACGAGCTGCGCCATGGCCCGACGGTTCAGCGCACCTTGCAGACGCGCCGCCAGATCGCTGCGATGAACTTCGACAAACGCTTTCTGCAAAGCCATGGCCTGCTCGGCCTGCACGTTGAATACGGCGTAGGGATGCGTCTGGTCATTGTGATCTTTCAGGCTCAACCACATGGCCTGCGCCGCAGCACCTTCAGCAGCTTGCAACAACGCTTCGCGATAGGCCGGAGGAATGCGCGGCAACTCTTCGGCGACATAGCTCTTGTAGCTGCTGAAGTAGTTGAGCGAGGTATTGAGGTCATCGCCATCCACGGTCTGACCTTGCATGTTGACGTTGTCTTCGGTGGCGCGCATGGCGATGGACACGAAGTCACGCTTGAACAGCGCCTGCACCGCGTTGTTGAGTTTCACCACCTGATCCTGCAATGCCAGTTGCCCGCTGCCCTGCTGCACCAGCAAGTTGCCGCGCGAACCGACCTGAGCAATCCACTGATCGCGGAAACTCTGCTGCAACTTGCCCGCCTGGGCATCGAGTTGTTGCTCGACCGCCGGCCCGAGCAACGTGCTCTTGCGCACCTTGTCGAGAAATTCGCGGTAACCCGGCACCAGCTCCTGGCCCTTGCCGCGACTCCAGGTCGAATTGGTCAGGGCGACCGCCGCTTGCAGGTCGTCGATCAGCGCGCGCAGGTCTTCCAGCTCGCTGAGGCTGTTGCCGCTCCCGGCCTCAAGCTGTTCCAGGTGCAGTTTGAGGTAGCCGGCCTTGCTGACAAAGTTGTCGGCCAGGAAATACTGATCGAGCCAGCGCTCCATGAGCCCGTTGAAGTTGCTGACGATCAGCGGCCGCTCGACGCTCAGATCCAGCGCCTGCAAATCACCATTGTCCCCTGCCGCCAACAGCCGATTGTAGTAAGCGGCGTGGGGCACCGTCGCCGCGTTGAGGTTGAGCGAGAGCGCGTTGTTGCTCAGTTGCACCAGATCGTCCAGAGGTGCCCGCTGATTGTTCTGCACCTCAGCGAACAACTGGTTCTGTTGCTCGAGGCGCAGCGCCCGGTCCACCAGGTCCGTGGCTTTCTGGTAGTTCTGCCACTGGGACGGGTCTTCGCTTTCGACGCTGTTACGTCGATCTGTCGTGCGGATCGCCTTGATCTTCGCCAGCTCCGCCACAAGCAACGCATGCAGCGGCTGAACCATATGACGCTGGGCAGCCTGGAACACCGCCCGTTCGATCTTCACGTCCACAGAAGAAATCCACGAAGATGGAAACGCCAGCGACACGTAGTGCCAGTGCGGCGCTTTTTCCAGTACCCGCCAGAAACTCTGCACGTTGCGCCGGGTCGGCTCGACGCGGTGCGCCTCGTCAGTGACCGTGACGTAGCTCTTGTGTGCGCCTTGCATCAGCCGCGCCAGTTCATGGGCATCCTTGACCGACTGGTTCCACACCCAGAACATCGCCAGCGCCCAGACGACACCGACCACCAGCGCCACGCCGGCCGTCAGCCGTTGCCAACGCTGACGCAGGCGCAACAGACGCGGCACACCCAGCGCCAGACCGCGCTCGCCAACCAGGCGCTGACGCCATAACTGACGCATGAACACGCTGCGCTGCAAGCCGCTGTCATCGGCACTGAACCCGTCCAGCGCATCCTCGGACGGTTGGTTGGCGCTGAAATACACACCGCGAAAACATGGCGCCTCGCCCTGCGCGTTGCCCTGGAACACCGGCTCCAGCACGTTTTGCAGACCCCGCCGCAGCGTTTCCAGGCGCTCCGGCAAGGCATACAGGTCAGCACTCAAATGCCCGGACAAGGTGCCGAGCTCAATCACCGCTTCGGCGACGGCACGGTGCAGGCGATCCAGTGCCTGATCACTCCACTGCCCCTGCCACACCGCATCCCGCGCAAAGGGCGATGACCAGCCCAGGGTGCGCTCGCGTGCCTCATCCGGCAGCGCACTGATCAGGTCCTGAAAGCCCGGCAGCTCCTCAAGCCCGGTGACGATCACGTACACCGGCACGCTCAGGCCAAAGCGTTGCAGCAGATCGATGAAGCGTCGGCGCGCCGCAAGCCCCGACTGCGTCGCCTGCTCCAGATTGCCCAGGCGACTGACCGGCACGGTCCAGACCACCCCGTCGAGCGGACGCTTGCTGCGCAGGCGCAGGATCAACCCGAGCAGTCGCCACCAGCCGCCACGTTGCAAATGCATGCCGTCTTCCGGCAGAAACAAACCTTGGGGCACCACCAGCACTGCACCTTCGGGGTCCGACCACCAACGGCCGAACCAGGCCGGTTTGTCGGTAGGTTGCAGGCGCCATTCGGTCACCAGTTGCGTGCCCTGGACCTCATCGCCGAGCATCAGCAACCATGGCAACTGGTAGCGATCGTGAGTGCCCTGCTCTTGCTCCATGTGCCGCACCGCAAGATAGAAGCTGCGGATCGCCGCGCCGCTTCGAGTGCGCAGCCACCACACCGCCACACCGACGATCACCAGCAGCAACAGCACCGCGACCACCCACGCGACGATCATCAAGGTACTCATGAGTCTTGCTCCGGTGCCGCCATCGAGTCGGTGGTTTGCAGCACCGGTTCCAGTTCTGAACGAATGTCACTCCACAAGAACTGGCCGACCCCGGTCAGCAACAGCACCATCGCCAGAATGCCCAACGCCAGACGAAAGCCGTCCGGCAACGCCGTGCGCACAGGCAATTGCAGGGGCGCGGTCAGCGACGGCTGTACCAATCGCTCGCTGACATCGACGTAACTGGCCTCGTCCTGCCAGGCAAAGGTGAACAGGGCCAGCCGCCATTTTTCCAACTGCGCTTGACTGTGCTCGCCACGCAGGCGTCCATGAAAACCGAGGATCAGGCATTGCAGGTAGACGTTGGCGAGGTCACGGGTGGTGGATTGCTGCTCATCGAGAAGGGTTTGAATCGCCGCCGGTAGTTGCTCACCCGCCTGACGGCTGGAATACAGACGTGACTCCAAAGGTTTTTCCTGCCAGGCGCTCTGGCCCGGCCATGGACTGAACAGCAGGGTTTCATCGACCAGCGCAACGAAGGCGTACACCAGCGCCTTGACCTGTTCGGTCGCCGAGTCACCGACCCGGGAAAACGCCGTACGCCACAACCGCTGTGAAGCCTGCGTGGAGAGTTCGACCACGGCTTCGACCAGCGCCGCATCGTCCTCGATGTCCTTGGGCAATTGAGCCCAGTCCAGTTGCCATTGCTGCCACGTCTGACGAAACGCGCTGCTCAACGGTGCGTCCTGCAACCCAAGGTTTGCGGCACTTCCTTGCGACATACGGCGTTCCTTGTGTGATCAGGCACTTTCACTGTTCTGGGCGACAAACAGCACCACTTGCCACGGACTGCTGGTCAACCGGGTGGCCGGCGCGGCGATCATCAGCGGCAATTGAGCGTCGAACCAGTTGCCTTCGGCCGTCACCACAAACAATCGCGTGTCGTCGCCAACGCTGTAGGCCACTTGTTCGTTGCGGCTCATGGCCTGGTGCATAAGGCCGCTCATTCGCTGGCGGCTGAGCAACGCGATGTGCGGCGCCGACGCGATGATCGCGCCGCGCAGCCACTCGCCGGCCGCCTGCTCGCTGGCACCGTTGGGCATGCGCAGACCGATGACCAGCCGCTGACTGGGCTGCTCGTCCGGTAACTGAATGGAAAAACTGTGTTCGGTGCGTTCGAAAGCGATGCTGCGGTAACCGGCGCGAATCAGCTCCAGGGTGGTTTCCAGCCAATCGAGCAGTGGCTCGTAACCACGCTGCAACTCGAAAAAGTCCAGCGGCGCGAACGACGGCACCCCTGCCAATGGGTCCAGCGCCGACCACGCGCCGGCCAGACCGAGCAACTGCACGTACAAACCCTGCGGAGGAGCGATGCGGCTGTTCAGAGAACCTTCGACTTCCGGCAGCCGCGTCCATAACGCGGTCAACTGGCGGCGGATCTCCAGCGCATCGTCCTGATTGCCGGACTGTTGTGCCTGACGCAGGCGCCCGCCGAGGAACAGGCATTTCTCCCGGGCTCGCGCGCAAAGCCCGGCAATCCGACGACCCAGTGGCGACTCCGGTAACAGGACCGGTGTCGGTGGTGTGTAGGGCAACGGCAGGAAACCACCGCCCTCCTTGCGGATTTTCAGCAGTGGCAGGCAGATCGAATCGGCCTTGTTCAGTTGCGTGCACAGACGCGGATTGGGTCGCCACACCGTGATCGATTCGGGAAATTCACCACTGGTGAGGTCCGGCAGCGCTTCGCCGACCACCGATTGCAATCGCCCTTTGAGCGGCAGCAATTGACCGGCACGCCACAACGGACTGATCGCCAGGTACACGGTGACAGTCGCATCGTCGGTTTCGTTGATCGACGGGCCGACATCCAGCTCCAGTGCAGGCCCGACACCCGCCTGCAGATTGACCGGCAAACCGTCGGGCATCGTCCCTTGCAACGACATCACGCGCACCACCCCGGCACTCATCGCCGAAGGGTCGAACTCCATGTGGCTGACACCAAAGAACCACGGATTGCACGCCTGGGCCAGATGCGCGCCGAGCGCTTCGGCCCGCAGGCCCTGCAACTGAAAATGCTGTGGCAACAGTTGCATGCCTTCATGCCAGCAGACCGCGTCAGGTAGCAGACTCATACGACTCCCTTCGACTGCACCGCGAACCGGCGGCGGACGGTGTGTTTCAGTTTTCCTTGCTGACCAGGCTCATCTCGCGGCTATCGAACTTGAGCCATGCATCGCTCTGATCATCCAGCCGCAAGCGGTGCGCTCCGGGTGTGTTATAGCTGGCGAAGACTAAAAGTCCAGCCGCCCGCTTGCCCCCCAGCGGGAAGGGTTGGCGGTCGATGAATTGCCCCGGCACCAGCTCCAGTCCCCATACGCTCATCAGCTGACGGTAGTCGCGCTGGTACTGCTCGCGCCCGGCGAACCACTGCTGGGCGCTGATGCCCGACAGCTGCTTGAGCAAATCCGGATCGTTCACCGCGATGAAATCCACGGCGATCGGTGTGTCGTCATTGGCCTTGGGCGCAACGTCGAGGGTCAAGCTGTCGAGGTCGACTTTCGGCCCGAAGAACGAACAGCCCGCGAGCAACGCAAAGCCGATTGTTAGAAAAAGTCGTGCAGACAAAATGAATTTTCCTTTTCGCGAGTCAGTCCAAAAAAGTTTTTCGCTTGCTTTTTTATAGACCTGTTCTAGCGTCTTGGGTAGTTCGGTTCCTACAGCCGAATGTGGAAGGTTTGTCAAAGGAACGACAGGTCATCTGCCTCCCTTTCTAACCTGTGGTCCAGCAAGGGAAAGCGATGAACGGGCCTCCCCGATGCATTGCGCCCGCTCATCGCATCGGAGTCCGCCGACATGGCAGAAAGCACCCAGCACAAGCTCGACCGGGTTCGCCCGCCTCGAGTGCAAATCACCTATGACGTCGAAATCGGCAACGCCATCGAGAAAAAGGAATTGCCGCTGGTCGTCGGGATCCTGGCCGACCTCTCGGGAAAGCCGCTCGAACCATTGGCAAAACTGACTGAACGACGTTTTACCGAAATCGACCGCGACAACTTCAACGAAGTGCTCGCCTCCATCGCCCCCCGCGCCACGCTGCAAGTCAACAACACCCTCAGCGGCGACGACAGCAAGCTGAACATCGAACTCAACTTCAAACACATCGACGATTTCGACCCGGTCAAGGTGGTGGAGCAAGTCACCCCGCTGCGCCGACTGTTCGAGGCCCGTCAGCGCCTGCGCGATCTGTTGACCAAACTCGATGGCAACGATGATCTGGACAAGCTGTTGCGCGATGTCATCGCCAACACCGAAGGCCTCCAAGAGATCAAATCGGCCCGCCCTGACACCGCTACCCCGGCAGCTGATGCCGAGGCCCCGGCCGAACCGCAAGCCTGATCGTCCACCTGACCGAGGAAGAATTCGCCATGCCCGCCGCCGCCCAGAATCAAGCCAGCGAAAATGCTGCCGCCGAGACTTTATCCCTGCTTGACCGGATCATCGCCGAGGGCCGCATGGCCCATGACGACAGCCAGCAGGACTACGCCCGTGACATGCTCGCGGAATTCGCCACCCAGGTACTCGACGAAGGCATGGCCATCGACAAGGACACCGTGGCGATGATCAACGACCGCATCAGCAAGATCGATGAACTGATCAGTGCCCAGCTCAACGAGGTGCTGCATCACCCGGACCTGCAAAAACTCGAAGCGTCCTGGCGCGGCCTGCACTTGCTGGTGCAGAACACCGAAACCAGCACCCGGTTGAAACTGCGGCTGCTGAACGTGACGCAGAAAGAGCTGCAGAACGACCTGGAAAAAGCCGTCGAATTCGACCAGAGCGCGCTGTTCAAAAAGATCTACGAAGAGGAATACGGCACCTTCGGTGGCCACCCGTTCAGCTTGCTGGTCGGTGACTACACCTTCGGCCGCCACCCGCAGGACATCGGTCTGCTGGAAAAATTGTCGAACGTCGCCGCTGCCGCCCACGCCCCGTTCATCGCCGCCGCCAGCCCGCGCCTGTTCGACATGAACAGTTTCACCGAACTGGCCGTGCCGCGTGATCTGTCTAAAGTGTTCGAGAGCCAGGAACTGATCAAGTGGCGCTCCTTCCGTGAGAGCGAAGACTCGCGTTACGTCTCGTTGGTGCTGCCGCACTTTCTGCTGCGCCTGCCCTACGGCCCGGACACTTCGCCAGTGGAAGGTATCAACTACGTCGAAGACACTAACGGCACCGACCACAGCAAATACTTGTGGGGCAACGCCGCGTGGGCATTGTCGCAACGCATCACCGAAGCCTTTGCCAAGTACGGTTGGTGCGCGGCGATCCGTGGCGCTGAAGGTGGCGGCGCGGTCGAAGGCCTGCCGGCGCACACCTTCCGCACCAGCTCCGGCGACCTGTCGCTCAAATGCCCGACCGAAGTAGCGATCACCGACCGCCGGGAAAAAGAGCTCAACGACCTCGGTTTCATCGCCCTGTGCCACAAGAAGAACAGCGACATCGCGGTGTTCTTCGGCGGCCAGACCACCAACAAATCCAAGGTCTACAACACCAACGAGGCGAACGCCAACGCACGAATCTCGGCGATGTTGCCGTACGTGCTCGCTGCCTCGCGTTTCGCCCATTACCTGAAGGTGATCATGCGCGACAAGGTCGGCAGCTTCATGACCCGCGACAACGTGCAGACCTACCTCAACAACTGGATCGCCGACTACGTGCTGATCAACGACAACGCGCCGCAGGAGATCAAGGCGCAGTACCCGTTACGTGAGGCCCGAGTGGACGTCACTGAAGTCGCCGGCAAACCCGGTGCCTATCGCGCGACCGTGTTCCTGCGGCCGCACTTCCAGCTGGAAGAACTGACGGCATCGATCCGCCTGGTCGCCACACTGCCGCCTCCGGTAGCAGCCTGACCTGCCTGCGCCCGCAGGATTTACCTGCGGGCGCTCCCCCGTTTGACTAGCGCGATAACCTTCAGGAGTTTCAAGCGATGGATGCAATCATTCTCGACCTCGGCGGCGACATCAAAGGCGACAGCCTGCTCGAGGGCTACGCGGACAAGATCGAAGTCATGTCCTACAGCCACAACGTGGCGATGCAGGTGACCAACGACGTCAGCAACTCGGAACGAACTTCCGGCAGACCCCATGTCGGCGAGTTCACCCTGACCAAATTCGTCGACACCTCCACACCGTCCCTCAACGAATACTGCTGCGCCGGCAAACCGATTCCGGAAGCCAAGATCACCATCGGCCGCAACGCTGCCGAAGGCAGCGGCCAACTACTGCCGTTCATCATCTATACCCTGACTAACGTGGTGATCTCCAATGTCAGCGTCAGTGGCGGCACCGGTGGCAAACCGGTGGAAACCCTGTCCCTGAACTTCACCAAAATCAAATGGGAGCTGACAGCACAGAAGGACGACGGTACCAAGGAAGGCACGGCTGCCTCGACCTGGGACCTGGCCGCCAACAAGCTGGTCAGTTAAGCGGACGCCCCGGTCATGGCCGGCACCGGCATCCTTGCGCCATTGTTCGAACGCCTCGCGGCCGGCGAGTCCGACGTCGCGCAGGCGTTCGATCTTCACGGGCTGCTCGACTCGGTGCACACAGAACTGTCGCGCCTGTTCAACACCCGCCGTGGCCCACGAACGCTCACCTCCCCGCCCAGCGTGATCGACTACGGCATCGCCGACTGGAGCGCGCTGCAACAGCAGCGCAGCGATGACCGTCGTCGGCTGGCGCGGGACATTCGCGAAGCCATCACCCATTTCGAACCGCGCCTGCTGCTGGGCGAGGTTCAGGTCAATCCCTTGCCCGCTCAGCCGCAGCAACTGAGCATTCGTCTGGTCGGAGAGCTACGCAGCGGCCAGCAGCACTGGCCAGTGGCATTTGTCATCGAGCCCGGCAACGAAGGGCTGGAGGTACGCCATGAGCGACTCGATTGACCCACAACTGCTCGACTATTACCAACGTGAGCTGACCTGGTTGCGCCACGCCGGCAGCCAGTTTGCCGAGCGCTATCCGAAGGTCGCGCGGCGTCTGGAACTGTCTCCCGGTGAATGCCCGGACCCGCACGTCGAGCGATTGCTCGAAGGCTTCGCCCTGCTCGCGGCGCGCCTGCAACGGCGTCTGGATGACGACTACGCCGAGTTCAGCGATGCCTTGCTGGAGCAGCTCTACCCCTTGGCCGTACGCCCGTTGCCGTCCTGTGCCATCGTGCAATTCGAGCCGGACCCGAGCAAAGGCAAACTTGACGGCGGCTATCCCCTGCCCCGGGACACGCCGCTGTTCGTCACCACCAGCAAGGGCGAAAGCATTCACTTTCGCACCAGTGCCGCCGTGCGGCTGTGGCCGATCGAAGTGACTGAAGCGCTGCTGCTCGGCAGTGACGAAGCTCAGGCACTGACCGGCGTGGCGCAGTCCCGTTCGGCCTTGCGTCTGAGCCTGCGCTGCCTGGGCGAAAGCCAATGGTCCGAGCTGGAGATCGAAAGCTTACGCATTCACCTGGCAGCCTCTCCGGTGATCAATGCCGGTCTCTATGACCTGCTCGGTGCCCATGCGGTGCAGATAGTCGCAGGCTCGCCGGGGAGTATTCCGGCGAAGGTGAAGGGACTGCCGCAGATCGTTGGATTCGCTGACGACGAAGTGCTACTGCCGGACGAAGACGGCGTGCACCCGGGCATGCGTCTGTTGGCGGAATACTTTGCCTTCCCGGAAAAATTCCACTTCTTCGACCTGCCGCTTGCCGGCGTTTCCAGCGACAGCCAGACGCTATACCTCTACATCGTTTTCGACCGTGCTCCGGTCGGCCGATTGCACTTGCAGGCCAGCGACATCGCGCTGGGCTGTGCGCCGGTGATCAATCTGTTCCCGCGAACCTCCGAGCCGTTGCGCCCCGACGGCACCCGTAGCGAGTACCGGTTGATCGCTGACAGCCATCGGGAAAACAGCGTCGAGATCCACAGCATTCGTGGCATGCGCGCCAGTTCCAGCGCCGGTGTGCAACGCCTGCCCGCCTATTACGGCAGCCAGCACAGCGGCGGCGATCAACAGCGTTACTGGCATGCGCGGCGGGTCAGTGGCCAGTCGCCGAACCGGCTCGGTAGCGATCTTTTGGTCAGCGTGGTCGACACCCGTTTTGAACCACAAACCGACCTGCCCGACTACAGCCTCACCGCCGAACTGCTGTGCACCAATCGGTATCTGGCCCAGAGCCTGCCGGCCGGTACGCCGCTGGGGTTTGAACGGCCGGGCCCGGTAGCGTGGGCACGCCTGCGCAATCCGCCGAGCCCGCAGAGTCTGCCGCGACTGGACGGCGATTCGCGCTGGCGGCTGGTGTCGCAACTGACCCTCAATCATCTGTCGCTGGTCGAAGGGCCGCAGGCGCTGGATGCACTGAAGGAAATTCTTCATCTGCATAATCTGCGTGATGAAGCCAGCGCCCTGCGCCAGATCGAAGGCTTGCTGAGCCTCGCTTGCGAACGGGCGATCGGCCACGTCGGTGCCGATGCCTGGCGCGGTTGGCGCAACGGACTTGAAGTGCAATTACAGCTTGATCCGCAGCATTTCGTCGGCAGCAGCGCGGTGTTGTTCTCGGCGGTGCTCGCGCAGTTCTTTTCGGTGTACGCCACGGCCAATCGCTTTGTGCGCACGGTGCTCATGCAGGCTGACAAGGAGATCAAGGCATGGCAACCCCAAGCCGGCATGCCCCTGTCGCTCTGACACTGGGCCAGCGGCTGCGCCGCGACCCACAGGCGTTCGAATGGTTGCAAGCGTTGCTGTTGCTGGAGCGCGAACAGCCGCAGGCCGATTCCCTCGGCTCAGGTACATCGCCGCAGGCCGAAGCGTTGAAGTTGCGCGGGCCGTTGACGCCTGTGTTCGCCGCCAGCCAGATCGAAAGTCTTGAGGAAAAACCGGGTGAACCGCTGACCCTGAACACGCCGATGTTCGGCCTCGGTGGCCCCGACGGCCCGCTGCCCTATGCCTATCAGGAATGGCTGCAACAACGGGCCCGGGCCAAGGATCACGCACCCGCCGAGTTTCTCGACCTGTTCCAGCATCGGCTGCTCAGCCTGCTCTACAAAGTGATGCGCAAACACCGGATCGCCCTCGGGTTTATCACGCCCGGCGCTTCACCGGTGCAGGCGCAATTGCGGGCGCTGACCGGGTTGTTGCCCAAGTCCCTGCAGGAACGCCAGGCGATTCCCGACTGCGCCGTTCTGGCCTGCACTGCGTTGTACGCCGATGGCCGTCGGTCATTGGCGGGGTTCGCAGCCATTGTCCGCGAGCAATTTGCCGTGCCGGTGGAATTGAGCGCCTACGAAGGCGCGTGGCGTGAAATTCCGCCCGCCAGCCGCAGCGTCATGAAGGCTGGCGGACGCAATCTGCAACTGGGTCGCACCGCCGTGGCCGGCACGCGGGTCTGGGATGAACATGCCGGGGTTCGCCTGACGCTCGGGCCATTGTCCTCGGCGCAGGCCGGGCGTTTTTTGCCGGACGGTGAAGCGCACCCGGCACTGGCCAGCCTGGCGGCGCTGTATTTCGGCCCGGACCTGGACGTGAAACTGGTGATGCTGGTGCGCGGCGCCGGGCCGCTGAAACTCGGTCGCCAGACCCCGGCGCTGCTGAGCTGGAACGGCGGTTTGCAACGGCAGGCCAGCCTCACCGTGCAGCGCATCGAAACCCGTCTTCGTCAGCTGGAGATCACCTGAAATGGAACTGGCCAGCCTGATCGGACGCCTCAACCCGGACAACCGCCGCGCCCTCGAACGCGCCGCGCAACGGTGCTTGCAGCGCGGGCATCACTTTGTCGAGATCGAGCATTTGTTGCTGGAACTGCTCGACATCGAGGGCGGTGATTTTGCGTTTCTGCTGCCGCGTTTCGGGCTGGAGCGGGATGCACTGACGGCTGAAATCAACAAGGCGCTGGATCTATTCAAGGCGGGGAGCACCCGCACACCGGCGCTGTCCTCCCACACGCTGGGATTGTTGGAAGACGCCGTGGTACAGGCCAGTGTGCTGGGGGTGGACAGTATTCGTTCCGGGCTGCTGTTGCTGGCATTGATCGATCGCGACGAACGCCGCAGCTTGTTGCTCAACAGTGCTTCGTCATTGTTGCGGATTCCGAAAGAAGCCCTGCGCGCGAACCTGCTGGAGTGGACGGAAAGTTCCCGCGAGCACGTCGGCCCGCGCTCAGTGTCTTCTGGAAATCCTGCGCCGCGACAGGACTCGGTACTGGATCAATACACCCAGGACCTGACCGCCGACGCCCACGCCGGACGCATCGATCCGATCGTCGGCCGCGACGGCGAAATCCGCCAGTGCATCGATATTCTTTTGAGGCGCCGGCAAAACAATCCGATTCTGGTCGGCGCACCCGGTGTGGGCAAAACCGCCGTGGTCGAGGGCCTGGCGCTGCGCATCGCTGCCGGGGACGTGCCGCCCTCCTTGCAGGAAGTCAGTCTGCGGGTGCTCGACCTCGGTCTGTTGCAGGCAGGCGCGGGAGTCAAAGGTGAATTCGAACAACGGCTCAAAGGGGTGATCGACGCGGTGCGCAGCGCCGATAAGCCGATCATCCTGTTCATCGACGAGGCGCACACCTTGATCGGCGCTGGCGGAGCCGAGGGTGGCAGCGATGCGGCCAACTTGCTCAAACCGGCGCTGGCCCGTGGTGAGCTACGCACGTTGGCCGCCACGACCTGGATGGAATACAAGAAATACTTCGAAAAAGACCCGGCCCTCGCCCGCCGCTTCCAGCTTGTGCAAGTGGAGGAGCCGGACGAAATCACCGCCGTGGAAATGCTCCGTGGCGTGGCCGCCAAGCTCGAACAACACCACGGCGTGCTAGTGCTGGATGCGGCGATCCACGAAGCGGTGAAGCTATCGCACCGCTACATCTCCGGCCGCCAGTTGCCGGACAAAGCCATCAGCGTCCTCGACACCGCGTGCGCCCGCGTCGCCCTCGGCCAGCACGACGTGCCGCCACCGCTGGAGAGCCTGCGCCATCGCCAGCAAAGCCTGAAAGAAGAAGTTGAGCGCCTGCGTCGTGAACAGGCCACTGGGCTGGATCACCGCGAGCGCATCACCCTGCTGGAAAGTGAATCGAAGACCAACGTCCAGGCGATCCGTGAACTGGAAACCCGCTGGAGCGAAGAGCGCGTCGCCGTGCGCGAACTCCTCGACACCCGCCGCGAACTGCTCGACCTCAGTGAACGCGCCGACAGTGAAAAACCCGACGAAGCCACCGACAGTCGCATCGACCATCTGGCCGCCGAACTGCTGCGCCTGGAGGCCGGGCTTGATGCGATTCGCCAGGACGATCCGCTGGTGCCCGAGCAAGTCGACAGCAAAACCGTCGCTGCCGTGATCGCGGGATGGACGGGCATTCCGGTCGGCAAAATGCTCGCCGACGAAGCCCACGCAGTGCGCACGCTTGGCCAGCGCATGGGCTTGCGCGTGATGGGCCAAACCACGGCGCTCGCGACCATCGCCCAGCGCCTCCAGGCCTACCGCGCCGGGCTGACCGATCCGCAGAAACCGGTCGGTGTGTTCCTGCTGGTCGGCCCCACGGGTGTTGGCAAAACCGAAACCGCGTATGCGTTGGCCGACGCGTTGTACGGCGGCGAACGCAACCTGATCAGCATCAACCTCTCCGAATACCAGGAAGCCCACACCGTCAGCCAACTCAAAGGCGCGCCGCCCGGCTATGTCGGTTATGGCAGCGGTGGCGTGCTGACCGAGGCGGTGCGGCGCAAACCGTATTCGGTGGTGTTGCTGGATGAAATCGAGAAGGCACACCCGGATGTTCTGGAAGCGTTCTACAACGTGTTCGACAAAGGCTTGATGGAGGACGGGACGGGGCTGGTCGTCGATTTCAAAAACACCGTGATGCTCGCCACCAGTAACGTCGGGGCTGAACTGTTGCTCGACACCCCGGTGGCACACATCGGCTCCGAAGCGTTCAACGAAGCGCTGCACAAAGTCCTCCTGCAAGCGTTCCGCCCGGCGTTTCTGGCACGCATGACGGTGGTCGCGTACCGGCCGCTGGATGAGTCGACCCTGGAAGGGATTGTGCTGGCGAAGCTGGAGAAATTGCGCGGGCGCTACAAGGCGGCGACCGGCAAACAGTTCGAGTTTGATTCGGGAATTGTGAAAGCTGTGCTCGCCAAATGCAGCGCTGCCGGCGCGCGGGATGTCGAGAATGTATTGATGACGCAGGTGACGGGGAAATTGGCGGAATGGGTGTTGGAGTGAGCATATTCACTTCAAGCCTTCGCTCGACTGCCCCTCTGTGCTTGTCCTTATCAGCACCATAAAATGACTCAACGGGATCTGTGATGGCCTATTACTCCGCGCAAGACCTAGTGCTTTTCTCTGCAATCATCGCAGCAGCGACTCGCGAAAGAGATTGGGACTACGGAACAGGCAACAACTTAAAAGGCACCACGGTTCAAGAAGTTCAATGTATGCAGATCGGCGAAAATATTTATATCGCCTGCAATAACGGAGAACATGCACGAGTTGCCAGCTTTTTGCAGGCGTTCGGCGTGTCCGATCATGGCAGCTTTATTTTGTGCCTGAAATACTGCCATCATTTGTACACGATGCCACATGCAGATAAAGTTAATCTACTGGGTGTCGGAAACGACTTGAAATATAGCGGCCCCGAACAAAAAGCCATTGATTATTCGGCTCCCAGCCACGTGCACGTCAGACCTTTGAGCGAAAAGCAACTGACTACCGCCAAGACCCTCATATCAGTGGATAGCGATCAACCGTTGGAGAAGCGTCAATTGGCGTATTTCCTTAGAAAGTTTGTCGGCACGGATCCAAATCCAAAGTTCACCTGCCCTCCGTACGGAGCTTCACTGCTGATAAAAAGCTGCAGCGATGCCAAAGCCATCAACGTACTGGAAGACTCCCTCACTGTTCACGCGGAGCTAAAACTTCTACGCATGGTGGCAGAGGAAAAACTGGCAGGAAGAATGATGTCCGTTCGACGGGTCAATCTCGGCGGACTGAAGCAAGCCTGCGTCCCGTGTGCCCGCTGGATAGAACTCTACAATGCCTGGATGAAGGTGCAGTTCAAAACAAGTGTGGAATTACCGCCCCCCCCTGAGTCCCGAGAGCAAGGATCCGGGGCGGGAAATCGCCCATTAATTGGAGGTATTACAGGTTACGGAAACTATGTAAAAAACCTGTTCAATGGCGTGAAAAACGAAAGCTTCGAGGATATTTCAAGACATAAAGATGACGAAATCCTGTGAATCGTCAAACACTTGAATAAGAGTTAAGGGAACTGAGTTAAGTAGTTAAGGGGACAGTTAAGGGGACAGATTTATTTATGCGAAACAAATAAATCCGTCCCCTTTAGCTTCAAACACTTGAATAAGAGTTAAGGAAACTGAGTTAAGTAGTTAAGGGGACAAGTAGTTAAGGGGACAGATTTATTTAGAGTAGTTAAGGGGACAGATTTATTTATGCGAAACAAATAAATCCGTCCCCTTTAGGCCCAGGGGGCGTCCCCTTTAGGCCCCCTTACCTGCCAACGCGCCATTCAATTTCTTATCGTCGCCGGAGTGAAAAATGCAAGTTTTTGCAAGGGTCAACGACAATAAAATCATCACACTGGAGGTCACCGGTGACAACACGATACGAGAGTTGGTAGCACTGGCACTGAACAAGCAGTATTCCGGATTTGCCATTCCAGCGGACGAGCGCATCAGAGTCAGATATCAAAACAGGACCCTGGCGCTGAATGTGACACTGACAAACTGCAACGTACAGAAGGAAACGACTTTCAGTGTCGTGGTGCTGCCCGCGCAGAGCAGTCTGATCGATAACGAGGTCCTCGGCGGCCTGCAACAATTCCTGCATGTGGCGGCAGCCGAAACCAACACTAACGAAATCACGTTTATCGGCGTGGGCAGTTACGACAATGGACATCACAATGCTGAATCCATAACGCGTCAACAGTGCCCCACTGCCCTGCTCGAATATTGCCTCAAAAACCGCGTCGACCTGAACATCATCTTTATTGATCCGGGTTTCAAAACTGACTCTGTCATGCCACCGCAGGTTTACCACTCCGGAGAATGGGCCCTGCTGCACAAGGAACTGGGTGGAAAAATCCGCCAGTACAAACATCAACCTGCGGTCGCCCGAATGGCGTGCGATATCTGGCTCACGACTTTCGCCACCGGTATCGCGGAATATGGGTCAGACCTGAAAAACCAGGGCCGGGTCGTCGCCACTATTGATTTGCCCACTCTGTTTTCTGCCGTTACCAAATACTCCGGTACGTGCCTTATTTGCGGAAATTTTTACGCATCGCCAACTGATACCTCACAGTTTTTTACCCTAGGTGATGAACAAACGATCTGCGCGACCGGATTCGACGTTAATCCGCCACATTGACGGTCACCCAGAACCATCGTTCATGAATTGCACTATCCGTTAGAGATCAATCCATGCCTCGCTCCACCGATAGCAACACCAGCCTCTCGCTCACCGCCCCCTCGCTGGCGGCGCTTTACCCTGAGTCGTTGTCGGGCGATGAAGCGCTCAACGCACTAAGCGCACAAACCCTCAACGGCCTCAATGACGGCACGCCCCTCACGCTGACCAGCGCCGTCGCCACCCATGTCACCACCACCCTGCACAACGACGCCCAACTCCGTCCCTTCGACGCGCTGGTCGCCGAGATTCGCCAGCTTCCAGCCGACGCCACCGCCGAGCGCTATCAGCTGGTATTAAGACCATGGCTCTGGTGGCTGACCCTGGCCAGCAACAACCGGGTATTCCAGAATCTCGCCACGCCGGACATCGTTACGACGATTTTCAAAGCACACGGTTTCACCGATTTCAAACTCTCGCTGACCGGCAGCTACTCCCCGCGCGAATACTGCGTGCAGTACGGCGAGACCGATTTCGCCTTCGTCTCGCGGCTGTTGGAAGAGGAAGGCATCTTCTGGTTCTTCACGCATGAGGACGGCAAGCACACGCTGGTGCTCGGAGACAGCAACGATGCGTTCGTGCAGATCCCCAACGGGCCGAAGGTCAAGTATCTGGGCCAGCAAATGGGCGACCGTGAGCTGCACGGCATCCGCTCAGGCCAAGTGTGCTTGCAGGCTGTCGCGAGCGCGTATCGAACGACGGACTACGAGTTCACCACGCCGACCACTTCACTCTATGGCCAGGCCGAAGCCGTGGCCGGGCCGCGCTCGATCTATGAGCATCCCGGTGGTTACAACGCCAAGGCTCGGGGTGATGCATTAACCAAACAGCGGGTCGACGGTTTGCGCAGTGAGGAGAAACGCTTTGTCGGCGAAAGCGACTGTCGCTGGCTGATTCCGGGCCATTGGTTCACCCTCGACGGCCACGAAGACGCGAGCCTGAACATCGATTGGGTCGTAACACACGTCACCCACGACACCAGTCACGAAAGCTATCGCAACCGCTTCGAAGCGATCCCCAAAGCCACACCGTTCCGCCCGCCACGCACCACACCCAAACCGCGCATGCATCCGCAGACCGCCATCGTGGTCGGCAAGTCCGGCGAGGAAATCTGGACCGACGAGTATGGCCGGATCAAGTTACAGTTCCCCTGGGATCGCGATGGCAAGAACGACGAAACCAGTTCCTGCTGGGTGCGGGTGGTGTTGCCCTGGAGCGGCAAGGGCTTCGGCATGCAGTTCGTACCGCGCATTGGCCAGGAAGTCATCGTGACCTTTATCGACGGCGATCCGGACCGACCGCTGGTCACCGGTTGCGTCTACAACGGCGACAACGCCCTGCCCTATGCCTTGCCCGCCAACCAGACCCAATCCGGGATCAAGACCCAGTCATCCAAGGGGGGCGGCGGTTTCAACGAGCTGCGTTTCGAGGACAAGAAGGATGCCGAAGAGGTGTTCCTGCAAGCGCAAAAAGACCTGAAGCTCAACGTGCTCAACGACACCACCGCCACCGTCGGCCACGACGAAACCCTCACCGTACAGAACGCCCGCACCCGCACGGTCAAGGACGGCGACGAAACCGTGACGCTGGAGAAAGGCAAACGCAGCGTAACCATCCAGACCGGCAGCGACAGCCTCGATGTGAAGGACAGCCGCACGGTAAAAGTCGGCGCCGATCAGAATCACAGCACCGGCGGCAACTACACCGACAAGGTCACGGGCGACTACAGCCTGACGGTGGACGGCAACCTGACAATCAAGGTCAGCGGCACCCTCACGCTGCAAAGCGGCGGCAGTTTCACGATCAAGAGCGGTGCGGATCTGGCAACCTCGGCCAGCACCTCGATCACCCAGAAAGCCGGCACCGCCATGACCAACCAGGCCGGCACCTCGCTGGACAACAAGGCCGGCACTACGCTGACCAATGATGCCGGCATCAGCCTGACCAACAAGGGCGCGGCCTCGCAGACCGTGGACGGTGGCGGCATGCTGACCATCAAGGGCGGTCTGGTACAGGTCAACTGACAAGGAGTCGCCATGGCGATCACACCGCTGGATTTGCAGCAGGATGACAAACACCTCAAGGGCCGCTTGCAGGACGGGCAACTTGACGGTCCTTTGAACATCAAGGATGACGGTCGCCCACAGGCGGATCTGAATTACAGTCGGGGCGAATTGCAGGGCACGTCCCTGCTCTATCACCCCAACGGCAAGGTCTCGGCGCAGATGCCGTTTGTGCGCGACAAGCTGCAAGGCGTCGCCAGTTTTTATGCGCCCGAAGGTTTCTTGCAGCGCAAGGCCACCTACCGGCGCGGGTTGTTGCATGGCGAGGCGTTCAATTACTTTCCCGACGGCCAAGTAGCGGAGGCCGAGTTCTATCGCGACGGCGTGCGTGAGGGGCGCTATCAGCGCTTTCATCCCAACGGCAAACCGGCGGTGGATGCGCGCTATCTGAATGGGCAGTTGATGGAGCCCGAACAAGGGTTCGCCGAGGACGGGCGGCCGCTGGATGCCGATGGCAAGCCGATTTCCCGGGTGCGCTGGTGGTTTCGCAAGTGGACGGATCCGGCGCAGGCCTGACTCAGGGAATCAACATCTGCATCTGCCCCGGCATCACAATCTTGATCACCCCCGCCCAGTTGCACATCAACGTGCTGTTGGCATCGATCGCCGGCATCCCGCCCAGCAGCAGGGTCGGCGCGCCGCCGGGGATCCACGGCGAGGCGGTGGCGGGAATGCACGGCATCGGCGTCAGCACACCCAACGCGGCAGCCGTGGCAGCGGCGACCATCGGGTTGGCCATGCTCATGCACATGCCGAACGTGGTGACGTTGACCAGCGGAATGTGATCCATGATGTTCGCCGCCGGCATTCCCCCGGTCAGCGTGCGGTTGACCGGCAGCACGTTGAGCACCGCCGGCGCGGCGCCGAAACTGCATTGCAGGGTGGCGCTGGCACAGACTTGCGGGCAGCCCATTTCAAAGCTCCTTCCTGGACACGGCATACCCGCTAAACCTTAGTCGCCTGCGGCCCGCCGCGCACATTCCCAAAGGTGATTATCGTCCAACACGCTAACCTATAAGACCGAACCGCGCTTGTGACCGCCCGAGCGCGCCATTAGATTAGCCAATGATGTCTGGCCTCCAAAATAAGCAGAAGGGATAAGCATGGCGCTTACTGACCAGTCCACCCGTATCCGCTCTGGCGAAGAACTCGATGCCAGCCTGATCGATCCGTACCTCAAGGCGCACATTCCGGGCCTGACCGGCACACCGCAGATCAGCCAGTTTCCCGGCGGCGCGTCGAACCTGACCTACCTGCTGGAATACCCGGACCAGGAATTCGTCCTGCGCCGTCCGCCGTTCGGCCACAAGGCCAAGTCCGCCCACGACATGGGCCGCGAATTCCGCATCCTCAACCAGTTGCGCGACGGTTTCCCGTATTGCCCGAAAGCCTACGTGCACTGCACCGACGATTCGGTGATCGGCGCCGAGTTCTACGTGATGGAACGGGTCAACGGCATCATCCTGCGCTCGGACCTGCCACCGGAGCTGGGCCTGGATTCGGCGAAAACCGAAGCCCTGTGCAAGAGCTTCATCGACCGTTTCGTCGAATTGCATCGGGTTGACTACAACGCCTGCGGTCTGGGCGATCTTGGCAAGCCTGAAGGCTACGTCGCCCGCCAGATCAAAGGCTGGAGCGAGCGCTACGAAAAAGCCCTGACCCCGGACGCACCTCATTGGGAACAGGTCAAAGCCTGGCTCAACGACAAAATGCCGGCCTACCACCCGACTTCCAGCATCGTGCACAACGACTACCGCTTCGACAACGTCATCCTCGACCCGAACAACCCGATGCAGATCATCGGCGTGCTCGACTGGGAACTGACCACTCTCGGCGATCCGCTGATGGACCTGGGCAACACCCTCGCCTACTGGATCCAGGCCGACGACCCTGCACCGGTGCAACTGATGCGTCGCCAGCCGAGCCACGCCCCGGGCATGCTGACCCGCCGCGAATTCGTCGACTACTACGCCGAGCGTTCGGGCATCCAGATCGACAATTTCGACTTCTACTACACCTACGGCCTGTTCCGCCTGGCCGGCATCGTGCAGCAGATCTACTACCGCTTCTTCCATGGCCAGACTCAGGACAAACGCTTCGCGCAGTTCATTCACATGAACAAACTGCTGGAGCACATGAGCCTGCAGGTCATTGCCAAATCCAGCCTCTGATGACGGCGTTATAACAAGGCTTACTACAAGGGAATCCCATGTCCAAGACTCAGTTGTTCGACCTCGACGGCAAGATCGCTTTCGTCTCCGGCGCCAGCCGCGGCATCGGTGAAGCCATCGCCAAACTGCTGGCCCAGCAAGGCGCCCACGTCATCGTTTCGAGCCGCAAACTCGAAGGCTGCCAACACGTCGCCGACGCCATCATCGCCGCCGGTGGCAAAGCCACAGCGGTGGCCTGCCACATCGGCGAAATGGAACAGATCAGCCAGGTCTTCGCCGGGATCAAGGAACAGTTCGGGCGCCTCGACATCCTGGTCAACAACGCCGCGACCAACCCGCAGTTCTGCAACGTGCTGGACACCGACCTCGGCGCCTTCCAGAAAACCGTCGACGTGAACATCCGCGGCTACTTCTTCATGTCGGTAGAAGCCGGCAAGCTGATGCGCGAAAACGGTGGTGGCAGCATCATCAACGTGGCGTCGATCAACGGCATTTCGCCGGGGATCTTCCAGGGCATCTACTCGGTGACCAAAGCCGCCGTGATCAACATGACCAAAGTCTTCGCCAAGGAATGCGCACAGTTCGGCATCCGTTGCAACGCCCTGCTGCCGGGCCTGACCGACACCAAATTCGCCTCGGCCCTGGTGAAGAACGACGCGATCCTGAAACAGGCCCTGACGCAGATCCCGCTCAAGCGCGTAGCCGACCCGAGCGAAATGGCCGGCGCGGTGCTGTACCTGGCGAGCGATGCCTCGAGCTACACCACCGGCGTATCGCTGAACGTGGACGGCGGTTTCCTGTCCTGATTTCAAAGGCAAATGCTTGCCCATTGCAGGAGCGGGCCTGCTCGCGATAGCGTCAGTACAGTCAACATTTGCATCGACTGAACCACCGCCATCGCGAGCAAGCCCGCTCCCACAGGATCAGTGTTTCAATCAGGCATCGAGGACTTTGGGTAGTTGCCAGCCCAAATGCACCGACAACAACCTCAACAACAGACACGCCGCCCCCGCCAGCAACGCAGCGGCCACCGGCGGAACACCCAGCCTGCGCCCGATGATCAACACCGCCGCGCCGACAAACGCCGAACTTGCATACAAATCCGCCTGTAACACCACCGGAACCCGCGCCAGCACAATGTCACGCAGCACCCCGCCGCCGACGCCGGTAATCGTGCCCATCAGCATGGACACAAACGGCGAAATGCCGAAGTTCAACGCCTTCTGTGCACCGGCCACGGCAAACAGCGCCAACCCCGCCGCATCCAGCACGATCAAGGTCGAACCGGACCAGCCCAGCACCTGCTCATGAAAAACAAACGCCACCCCGCCCATGGCAAACGCCAGCGCCGGATAACGCCAGTCAGCCACAGCCTTGGGCGGCGTAGCGCCGATCAACAGATCACGCGTCACCCCGCCGCCGAGTGCGACGATGAAGGCAATCACCATCACCCCCAGCAGATCGAGTTGACTGCGCATCGCCGCGATAGCACCTTCGACCGCAAACACCGCGGTGCCGACCAGATCGGCCACCAGCACAATCCACTCGACCCGCGCCTTCACAGGCGCCCGGGCTATTGAGTGACGCAACGGGTCGTTGAGATGTGTCGAGTCACTTGACCGTCGGCATACGCATCACCGGCGACCTCGGTCGCTTCAATGACCTGGCAGGTACGCTCCGGGGGCGGAGGCGGCGCGGCCGGCGGAGGGGGCGGAGGACTGGCGCAGCCACTGAGCAGCACCAGACCGAAAGCCGACAACAACGAAAAACACACGCGTTTCCCAGGATTGTTCATAGGATGACCCGCGATGAAAGGAAGAAAACTCCCGTTGCCGAGCGTGAAAATGCCCGGCTATGGAAACCGAACCACTCATTCCTTATAGACCAGTGGGGGGTGAGTGCCAGTGAAATGGTGGGATTGGGGGGGAAATGGCTGTCGATTTTGGGGTGCAAGCGGATCGCGTGTTCCACAACTCTTCGAACACCCTCAAGAGCCAGCCCTCACCCCAGCCCTCTCCCGGAGGGAGAGGGAGCCGATCGTAGTGACTATCTGAATTACATCGACCTGAAATACCGAGTTGAACTCAAGCTTTCAAAAACAAAAACAAAAACAAAAACAAAGCCAAACCCAAAGCCACCCGCAACCCGCAACCCGCAACCAGCTCCTCACCACTCAACACGATGAGCGTTAGCTCGAGTACCGCTTTTGACGTGCTGGCCCCGTCGGCAGGCTGAGTGGAGGGATTGATCTGGGGGTGGGAGCGCAGCGACCGTTTGGCGAAGCCAAATACATCGAGAGGAGGTGCAGCGAAGCAAACCGGAGGCGATGCCCCCGGATCAATCCCGGAGCGAAGGAACACCGAGCCAAAGCGAGGTGCCGAACGCCGGGGCCCAGCGTTTTGCTTACTTTTGGGCGTCTGCAAAAGTGAGTCGCTAATGAAATGGCTACCCCCGCTGCCCCCCGTGATCGCCCACTAAGCTTTCACAGGGGGCTCACCGGAGACCGTTGCCATGAACGAAATATCTATCGCCGCCATCGATCTGGGAAAACACACTTTTCACCTGCATGCGCAGGATGATCGCGGCCATGAGGTTTGCCGCAAAAATTCACCCGGTCAGCGCTCATGCAGTACTTGATGAATCTCAAGCCCTGCACCGTCGTGATGGAAGCCTGTGGTGGTGCTCATTTCATGGCGCAGGAGGTGGCCAAACTTGGGCATATACCCAAACTTATTGCCCCTCATCTCGTGCGCCCTTACGTGAAAAGCAACAAAAACGACTTCGCTGATGCCGAAGCGATTTGCGAGGCCGCAACTCGTCCAACGATGCGCTTTGTACCGCCTAAAAACCAAGCCCAGCAAGCACTGGCCATGCTCAACTCAATACGTGATGCGTTTATCAAGGACCGCACTGCGGCCGTCAATCGGATTCACGCCGCTCTTCTGGAGGTCGGCATCAGCTTGGCCCCGAGCCTCAAATCGATTCGATCTCTTTCGGCGCTGCTTGAAGCGAGCTCAATCGCTCAGCCCTTCAAAAACACTCTGACGAGGCTATATCAACACTTCAAGTATTTGGACGAAGAGATCAAGTTGCTGGACAAGGATGTGGAGTGCCAAGCCGCTGGAGATGATCTGGCGATTCGTTTGATGACAATGCCGTGTGTCGGTCCGATCACCTCCACCGTCCTGGCTGCCGAGCTGGGCGATGGTAGGCAGTTCAAATGCGGTCGAGGCTATGCAGCGTCCATCGGACTAGTGCCCAAGCAACATTCCACGGGCGGCAGGACCGTGTTGCTGGGCATCAGCAAGCGCGGTGATCGTAACCAGCGACGCCTGCTTGTCCAGTGTGCCCGCGTCTATCTGATCCAGTTGGACCGCCAGAAAGGTTGGCTGGCGGACTGGGTCCGAAGACTGCTGGAAAACCATCATTCAAACCATGTGGTCTGCGCGCTGGCCAATAAGCTGGCGAGGATCGCGTGGGCAATTGCGGCACACCACACCGAATTCGATGCAGGGCCAACCGCGATGAACGCCTGACCCTGCTGTCACCCGAGCACCACCCACCTGGTTTTGCGATGCTGGATAACTGATGACGTGAATGGCCAACCGGCCTGACGACAACCCTGGGCTCTTACACGGCTGAAAGGCCGTCTCGCTAATAAGGATCGTCGGGCATCGATTTTCATCGAGGCGCGGGGCTACACCCCCACTCAGACGCCGGATAGATGAAAGCAAGCCAACCACTCATCAAAAAACAGTATTGCAGAAAAGGGGGTAACCATAGATGTAAGAGCGGAACCGCCAGCCGCAACACCCGAAAAACGGATATTCACCCAAACCACCCCAGAACATGGTCGGCCCAGAGGCCGCCAAGTTCACCCCGGCGACCGCAAAGAATTACTCTCCAGCTCATACCGCAATTCATCAATCAAGGCATCCACCGCCTCAGGACTCCGCAACGCACCAAGGCTCAACCCGCTGATGACCAGATCCACCCGCCCCGAAACCGGCTCATACAGTTTTACCGTCAGGGAGTGATCCCCATCAACCACACACTCACAAGCCAACGGCGAAAAACTGCGCTCAAGCTGCGCCCGCAACTGCGCCAGATAAATCATCGCGCAAGCTCCGAACAACGGCGCAACAGGCCTGGTTCAATGACAACCAACACTTTCATCGGGGGTGATCCATAAGCAACGAAAAAGGGGACACGATCACGAACAACAACCTCGTATCGCACCTCACCAGACTAAGAACAGCCCGCCCCGTCAAACACCCGAATTTGCACCCCATGAACTAGTGCATTTGCACCTTACCGCTGCCCCCGGCCACCCCCCGAAAACAACCCACGCTCCCGAGCCCACACAATCGCCTCGCTACGACTGTGCACATCCAGCTTGGAATACACCGTCGCTACATGATTGCGCACCGTATTCGGCGCCAGCTTCAACCGCGCAGCAATCTCCTTGTCCGCCAGCCCCTCGCAGATCAGCGCCAGCACATCACGCTCGCGGGCCGTGAGATCGGTGAACGACACACTCGGCAGTTGCGGCGAGTTGACCTTCTTCACATTGGCCAGTTTTTCGATCAGCGTACGGCTGAACCACGAAGCATCCTTCATCACCTCTTCAATCGCCGCCACCAGCTCGAGCTCGGTGCGCTTGCGCTCAGTGATGTCCATCAGCACCAGCAGATAGCACACCGTGTCCTGGATGTTGACGGTGTCGGCGGACACCGCGCACTCCAGCAGTTCGGCGTCTTTCTTGCGAATCCGAATATCAACGCGATCGACCCGACCGGTTTTCTCCAGCGCCGCCAATAGTCGGGTACGAGCGGCGGGCTCATCGATGAAATCCAGTTGCGCGACGGTTTTGCCGAGCACTTCCTCGCTCCCGTAAGCCAGGGTATCGAGAAAGGCCTGATTGACGTCGATCAGCCGCTGCTCGTCGGCGCTGCAAATCAGGATCGGCACCGGCGTCAGGCGAAAGGCTTTGGCAAACCGCTCCTCACTCTGGCGCAAGGCGACTTCGGCCTTGTGCCGGGGCTCCATGTCGACGAACGAAAACAGCATGCAGTCCTCGTCGTTGAGCACCAGCGGCTGCCCCGCGACGATCACCTGTTTGCTGCCACCGTCCGGCAAACGCAATTCAGCCTGCATCTGCGGGATCGTCGCGACATCCCGCAAACGCTGAATGGCCAGATCCTTGCGCTCGGCTTGTTCGAGAATATCCAGCTCATAGGTCGAAGCGCCGATCACCTGATCGCGGGTGTAGCCGGTCATCTCCAGAAACCCCGAATTGACTTTGATGTAACGCAAATCGCTGAGGCGGCAGATCACTGCCGGCGCCGGGTTGGCATTGAAGGTTTTTTCGAAGCGTTGTTCGGCGTTGGCCCAATCGGTGACGTCGCTCATGATCAGCACCAGCGACTCAGTGTCGCCGTCGCGATCGGTCAACACCATGCTGCGCACGCTGTGAACCCACGTGCGTTCTTCATCGCTGCGCGGGGTGACTTCGACCAGCACGTCGCTGAAGGTCTCGCCAGCCGCCACGCGGCTGATCGGGTACTGCTCCGGCGTCAGCGTGTGGTTGTTGCGATAACGCAGATTGAACCGCTCGACGTATTCCCCGGCGTTGATGCCCAGCTCGCCGATGCTGCTGACGCCATGCATCGCCAGCGCTGCCTCGTTGGCCCAGAGAATCGTCTGGTCGAGTTCCAGCAGAATCACCCCGTCGGACAGGCCGGCAATGATCTGCTGCAACTGACGGCGATTGGTTTCGGTGGTCAGGACGTCCCGGCTCATTGGCTCTCCACAAGTGCGCGCGTGTGAAGATTACGACCGCAGGCATCCATGATCGTGCCGATCACTCTTGCATCCATACCCCAACCACCTGTGGGATTGAGTGTTGATTTCAGATATCTACCAGTTCGCGCAGCGTATCGAGAAACAGCTTGAGCACCGGCGAGGCATCGTCCGCCCGATACGTCGCGTACAGCGGCACTTGCGGCAACGCCGGGGTCAGGCGCCGGAACACCAGCCCTGCGGGAGCCAACTGCTCGATCGATGCGGGTAACAGCGCCACGCCAAACCCGGCGCGAACCAGGCTGAGCAAAGTCTGCACCTCGATCACTTGTTGGCGGATCTGCGGGGTGAACCCGGCCTGAATGCAGCACTGATAGAGAAAATTGGCGAACCGCGACTGCTTCAATTCCAGCGCCACAAACGGTTCCTGCGCGAGGTCGGCGGGCGCCAGCACCTCGCGCCGGGCCAGCGGGTGATCCTGCGGCATCACCACATGGATCGGCTCATGGATCAGCAGTTCATTGCGCAATTGCGGGTCGTCATAACCGACGCGAAACACGCAGGCGTCGATGCGCTTCTCCTTCAACGCCTTGACCTGCGCCGCCGGGGTCATCTCATGCAAGCGCCAGGTGACCTGCGGGTAGCGCTCGCGAAACAGGTGCAGCGCCTTGGGCAGCACGCCGACCATCACCGAACTGATCATGCCGATTTCCAGCTCGCCCAGTTGCCCGCGTCCGGTCTGGCGGGTCAGGTCCAGCGCTCGTTCGAGTTGTTCGAACACCAGCGGCGCCTGCTCCTTGAGCATCTGCCCCGCCGCCGTCAGCTCGACCCGGTGATGGCTGCGCTCGAACAACGGCGTGCCGAGCTCTTCCTCCAGCAAGCGAATCTGCTGGCTCAGCGGCGGCTGGCAGATGTGCAATCGTTCAGCGGCGCGGCCGAAATGCAGCTCATCGGCCAGCGCCATGAAGTACCGCAGCAATCGCAGGTCCATGGCCGTTTACCCCAGGTTCAATGGCGTGGAACGCTGACGCACCCCGGTCAGGCTGAACAGCGCATTGGCAATCGCCGGGACTACCGACGGGCTGCCCAGCTCTCCCACACCGCCCGGTTTGTCCGGCTGGCCATCGAGTACAAGGATGTCCACGGGCGGCATGTCCGACATGCGCGTGACGCGATAGTCGTGGAAATTGCTCTGCACCACCCTGCCCTGCTGGATGTCGAGGCGATCGAATAGCGCATGACCGAGGCCCCACATCAGCCCACCGTAAATCTGCTCTTCGACCCCGCCCGGTGACACCGCCAATCCGCAGTCGACCACGCAGGTCAGCTTCTCGACCCGTGCCTTACCGTCGACCTTCGCGACCCGCGCCACCACGGCGATGAAACTGGTGTAACCCTGATTGGTGGCGATCCCCAGCGCCGTGTCCGGCGGCAGCGGCTGACCCCAACCGGCGCGTTCGGCCGCCTGCTTCAGCACCGCGACATGCCGTGGCCGCTCCTGCATATTCGCCAGCCGAAACGCCAACGGATCTTCACCGGCCGCATGGGCCAGTTCATCCATGAAGCTTTCCACGGCAAACACGTTGGGAATGAAGCTGACCGAGCGATACCAGCCACTCGGGACGTTGCTTTCGTGCTTGACCCAGTTCAGCTCCAGATGCGGCGGGCGATAGGCAAAGTCCCACGCGGTGATCGATTCGGTGGTGCTGTAGTCCATGTGATCCGGGCGTTCGAAATAGCCCGGTTCCCACTGTTCCGGCGAGGCCGGCGACACCGCATGCAGTTGCAGCGCCGTGAGTTTGCCCTTGGAATCCAGCGCGCCTTTTGCCCGGTGCAAAGTCGCCGGGTGATTGAACAGCGCGTGCATTTCATCTTCGCGGCTGTTGAGCAGCTTCACCGGCAGGCCGGTCTTCTGCGCCAAATAGGCCACTTCGAACAGCCAGTATTTGGCTTCCCGCGCGCCGAAGCTGCCGCCGGACACCAATTCATGGATGGTGACCTTGTCCTTGCCGATGCTGCACACGGTCTGCGCCGCTTCCAGTGCCGACGACGGCACCTGCACGCCGCCCCAATAGGTGATCGCCTTGTCCTTGACCTGCGCGGTGATGCAAATCGGCTCCAGCGGGTTTTGCACCTTGTAGGGCATGGTGTAATCGGCTTCGAGCAGCTTCGCCGCACCCGGCCATTGTCCGGCGACATCGCCCTGGGCCATGGCTTTGACGGTTTGCGTTGCAGGGTCGCTGATCGCTGCGATCTGTGCCTTGACCAGCTCGGTGCTGTCGAAGCTGTTCAGCGGGGAATCGCTCCACTGGATCTCCAGCAGCTTGCGGCCCTGCTGGGCGGCCCAGAATGTTTCAGCGAGTACCGCGACGCCTTCGAGGTTGCCACCGAGCACGTCCGGACGTCCCGGAACCGCGATCACCTTGCGCACGCCCGGCACCTGCAAGGCGGCCGCCGAATCCACGGCGACAACCTTCGCGCCCACCACCGGCGCGCGCTGAATCACTGCCACCAGCATCCCCGGCAATTGCACGTCGATGCTGTACTTGAAGCGCCCGCAAACCTTGGCCGCCGCATCGCGTTTGTGGCGCAACTTGCCGATGTACTTGAACTGCGACGGATCCTTCAGCGTGACGTTTACCGGTGCCGGCAGATGCGCCGCCGCACCGGCCAGTTCGCCGTAGCCGAGGCTTCGTTTGCTCGACGCATGCACGACCCGGCCTTCTTCGGTGGAACAACTCTCGGGGCTGACTTTCCACTGCTGCGCCGCCGCACTGATGAGCAGCGCCCGGGCCGTGGCGCCGGCCATGCGCAGGCGATCGTATTCCAGCGACACGCTGGTGCTGCCGCCGGTGGAGAAGACTTTCCAGATGGGATGGATATAGGTTTCGAAAAACGGATCTTCCGGGGTGATGACTTGCACCGTCATCGGGTTCACATCCAGTTCTTCGGCGACACACGCGGCCAGCGCCGTCTGGGTTCCGGTGCCGGAATCGTGCTTGTGCACCACCAGTTTCACCGTGCCGTCGGGCAGCACACGCACCCAGGCGTTGGGTTCAAACTCAGTGGCCGAGGTTTTCGATTCAGTCGCCGCCGCACCGGAAGGCAGATACAACGCGATCGCCAGACCGGACGCCACCGTCACCGCCTGCTTGAGAAACACCCGGCGCGAGGGTTCATGAAGGGTGCCGTCAATGAGGCTCATCACGCCTCCTTCGGCGCATTCGCCGCACGTTTGATCGCTTTATTGATGCGCCCGTAAGTGCCGCAGCGGCAGATATTCCCGGACATCGCGTTGCGGATCGAGTCGTCGTTGACCGGTGCGCCGGTGTTGAGCAGCGCGGCGGCGGACATGATCTGCCCGGATTGACAGTAGCCGCATTGCGGCACATCTTCGGCGACCCAGGCCAGTTGCAGTGGATGGTTTTCGCTGGGCGACAGGCCCTCGATGGTGGTGATGCTGTGGCCTGCGACGGCAGCCAGCGGCAACTGGCAGGAACGCACCGCGACGCCGTTCAGGTGCACGGTGCAGGCACCGCACAGGCCCATGCCGCAGCCGAACTTGGTGCCGGTGAGTTTCAACTGATCACGCAACACCCATAACAAGGGCATGGAGGGGGACGCCTCATCCAGCTCGCGTCGTTCGCCGTTAACCGTGAATGCAATCATTGTCAGGCTCCAAAAGAGCGGCCCGTCTTTGTGCGGGCCTGGTGACCGATTATTGGAACCCCCGGCAACGCGCGGCCAGCGACGATTTCTGCCAACCGGTGTAAGCAGGACTAACAACATGTACAAGCGATACCCGTCGGTGCAGTCCATGAGCGCGTTCATCCATGCGGCGCGCAGCGGCAGTTTCTCCAGCGCCGCCCGCAAACTCGACCTGACCCACAGCGCGATCAGCCAGCAGATCCGCGCCCTGGAAGACTTCATCGGCCAGCCGCTGTTCGTGCGCGAAGGCGGCGGCAGCAACCTGACCGACGCCGGGCAGTTGTTTGCCAGCGTGCTGTCGGATGGTCTGGCACAGATTGACCGCGCCCTGTCCTCGGTGAAAAACCGCAGCGTGGCCCAGCGACTGACCCTGGATGTGGACAGTGAACTGGCGCAGAGCTGGCTTAATCCGCGCCTGCCGCAGTTGCTCGACGGTTTGCCGGATTACGAAGTGACGATCCTGTCGATGCCGCGCAGTGATCGCAGCACGTTTGAACGGGTGGATCTGTCACTGCGTTATGGCTATGGCGATTGGGACGATTGCGAGATGACGCAGATTTGCGGGGACCGAGTGCTGGCGGTGGCGTCTCCGGCGTTGCTGGAGCGGCATGGATTGCAGGTGCCGCTGAGCCCGGCGCAGATTCTTGAGTTGCCGCTTTTGGGGTACACGCGACGGTCGTGGATTCCGTGGCTGGATGCGGCGGGGATGCCGGCGGTGGAGCCTGCTGCTCGTGTGGTTTTTGATAACGCGGCGAATTTGATTGCGGCTGCCGAAGCGGGTGTCGGTGCGGGGCTGGTGCGGGGATTGTTGGCTGCCGATGCGTTGCGCAGTGGGCGGCTTGTGGCGTTGAACGAGGCGCAGATTGCGGCGCATTACAATCTTTATGCGGTGTGGCCGCATGGGCAAGCTGAGCGGGTGGCACCGGTGGTTGAGATCATCAAACAGTTGGCTCTGAGTACACTTGAGAATGCTGCCCTCACCCTAGCCCTCTCCCAGAGGTAGAGGGGACCGATCGGGGAATATTGATGAATTACGCCGACGTGAACGCTCAGCTGTGAATCCATAATCGACTGGATCTTTCAGGTCGATGTACAACGCAAGACACCTCGGTCAGTCCCCTCTCCCTCCGGGAGAGGGTTAGGGTGAGGGCAGGCTTTTGATCTTCCCTCCCCATATCCCAGAAGTATCACCACCCCACCCAATTAATATTGTACGAACCCTCCCCCGCCTTCCAATACTCGCCCCCAGCAACCACCCACCCGGGCCGGATGCGAACAGGCGAGGGAATGCGCGAGTGCTGCGCATAGAAACGGCCGATTGCCCGGGACGTGGATGCTGTGAGCCGCAAGGCTCCCTTCCCCGCTATCAGGAGATCGACTTCAATGATCATCGATATCAGCTGCTATCCCACCGATCTGGTGGACCTCGCCTGGAGGCATGACGGTGACCCGTTCACCGGCGAGCGTCTGCTGGAGATGATGGATGGCCCGTACATGGTCAACGGCAAGCCTCGCCGCATCGACAAAGCCTTCATCCAGCCGCCGCAAGGCAACACCATTTACACCTGGACCGACGGCGAACTGTCGGGCCGCGAGTCCATCGACGCCTACATGGCCTACACCCTGAAAATGGTCCAGACCTACCCGGACCGTTTCATCGGCTGCTTCGTCTACAACCCGCGCTGCGGCGTGGAGAACGGCGTCGAGGCAATCGAACGCTACGTGAAAGAGCACGGTTTCAAGATGGTGCAGATGCAGGCCAACATGCACGCCTACCGGCCTGACCGTGCGCTGGACTGGGTACGTCCTTGCTTCGAGAAATGCGCCGAGCTGGGCATTCCGGTCAAGCTGCACACCGGCGACGGGCCTTACAGCATCCCGTCGGAATGGGTGCCGATGATCAAGGAATTCCCCAACGTCGATTTCATCATGGCCCACTTCGGCGTGCAGACCGGCGGCGTCTACGTGTTCGAGCCGATGCAGTGGGCGATGGAGTTGCCCAACGTCTACTGCGAATCCGGCTGGTGCCTGCAATCGCGGATCGTCGAGTTCGCCAAAGTGCTGCCGACCCACAAGATCCTGTTCGGCACCGACACCCCGCCGAACGAACCGGGCATGTGGCTGCGCCTGCTCGAAGTGCTCTGCCATGAGCCGCCGCAGGGTCTGAACCTCGACGAGGACACCCTCGAAGACTACCTGGGCAACAACACCGCACGGATGATCGGCCTTCAGCCGTCCCCGCCGCCGCGTTCCGTTTCCGAAGCAGAGGCGCAACTCAAGCGCCCCGTCACCACTCAACTGGCCAGGAGCTGAACCGATGATCATCGACACCCATCTGCACCCCACCAACCTGGTCGACGAGGCCTGGCGCCACACCGGCGAACCGTTCACCGGCGAGCGCATGCTCAAGCTCATGGACGGCCCGTACATGATCAACGGCAAGCCGCGCCGGATCGACATGGGTTTCATCCAGCCGCCACCGGGCAACACCGGCTATCGCGACGGCAACCGCCGGGGCCGCGAGGGCGTGCGTGACTACATGTCCTACGTCGCCGAACTGTGCGTGAAGTACCCGGACCGCTTCATCGGCAACTTCAACTTCAACCCGCGCTGGGGACCGGAAAACGGTGCGGCGGAGCTGGAATTCCACATCAAGGAATACGGCTTCAAGATGCTCAAGCTGCACGCCAACATGCACGGCTATCGCCCGGACCGGGCGCTGGACTGGCTGCGTCCTGCAATGAAAGTCTGCGCCAAGTACAACATCGTGGTGCTGATCCACACCGGCGACGGCCCGTACACCATTCCGACGATGTTCTACCCGATCATCCGCGAGTTCCCGATGGTCAATTTCATCATCGGTCACTTCGGCATCCAGACTGGTGGCAACTATTCGTTCGAGGCGTTCTGGATGGCGATGGACACGCCGAACGTCTACTGCGAATCCGGCTGGTGCTTCCAGTCGCGGATCGTCGAGTTCGCCAAGGAGCTGCCGCGCAACAAGATCGTGTTCGGCACCGACTCGCCGCCGAACGAACCGGGCATGTGGCTGCGCGAGCTGGAAGTGTTGTGCTCGCCGGCGCCGCAGGGCCTGGGGATCGACGAGGATCACCTTGAGGACTACCTGGGCAACAACATCGCCCGGTTGTGCGGGATCGAACCGACCCCGCCGCCCAAGGACCTGGCCGAGGCGGACATTCGTCTGACCACGACCTACCTCTAAACAGGTTCTGACCAGCTCTAACCCAGCCACACAGCGACTTTACAGGCGCGAAGATGACCCGGCGTTCGCTCGACCGGCAGGCCAACGGCTTGTCGATCGAACGCCAGCCTCACCCCTGCGCGCCTGCTTTTTACGAGGTGAAACCATGACCCGTTCGACGCTCGGCGACTCTCAGGATTTTCACGTGTTCATCGACGCCTATCGCCGCCAGTACCCGGACGATGTGCTGACCATCACCCACCCCCTTTCTGCCGATCAGGACGTCACCGCCCTGGTCGATGCCCTCGCCGCCCAAGGCCGCGACCCGCTGCTGATCTGCGAACACGTCGGCAACCTCGGTGTGCCGGTGGCCACCAATCTGTTTGCTTCCCGCCAGCGGATCGCCCGGCTGTTCGGCGTCAGCGCCGCGCAGTTGCACGAAACCTTCCAGACTCGCGCCAATCAACCGATCCCGCCGCGCTACGTTGAAACCGGCCCGGTGCTCGACGAGATCTTCGAAGGCGAAGCACTGGACCTGGCGCTGCTGCCGATGCTCAAGCATTTCGACAGTGATCGCGGCCCGTACATCACCAACGCGATCATCATCGCCGAGGACCCGCAGACCGGCATCGCCAACATGAGTTACCACCGTTCGATGCGCCACGCCCGTCAGGCCTTGGCCACCAGCCTGCACTCGCGGGGGCACCTGTGGCGGATGTTGCAGACCGCCCGTGAACGCGGCGAAGAATTGCGCGTGGCCATGGTGGTCGGTGCGCACCCGCTGTTCATGCTCGCTGCCGCGGCTCGCCTGCCTTATGGCAGCGATGAGCGTGCGGTGGCCGGCGGGTTGTTCGGTGCGCCGCTGGAGCTGGTCAAGACCCCGCGCTACGGCATCGGTGTGCCGGCTTACGCGGAGTTCGTACTCGAAGGCGCGATAGACCCGGCGGCGTATGCCGAAGAAGGTCCGTTCGGCGAATTCAGCGGTTACTCCTCGGACCGTTCGACCAACAACGTGCTGCGCGTCGACACCCTGTTGCGGCGCAAGGACGCGTGGCTGGTGGATGTGATGGGCGGGCGCTATGCCGAACACCTGACCCTGGCGCGGCTGCCCCGTGAAGCGGAAATGAGCGAAAAGCTCAAGGCGCGCTTCCCCGCCGTCACCGCCGTGCATTACCCGAACTCCGGCACGCATTTTCATTGCTACGTGGCGCTGGACCAGAGCCGTGACGGCGAGGCCCGGCAGATCATGCTGGCCCTGCTCGGCTGGGATCCGTACCTGAAAACCGTGATCGCGGTGGACAGCGATATCGACCTCACCGACGACAGCCAGGTGCTGTGGGCGCTGGCCACACATTTCCAGCCGCACCTCGACATCTTCACGATCGACGGCTTGCCCGGCAGCCCGCTGGACCCGTCGTCCTCGGTCAATGGCACCACCTCGCGCATGGGGCTGGATGCCACGCGCGGCTCGGGGTTTGACGGGATCAAGGCGCA
Source organism: Pseudomonas sp. HS6 (assembly GCF_023375815.1). Lineage (NCBI taxonomy): Bacteria > Pseudomonadati > Pseudomonadota > Gammaproteobacteria > Pseudomonadales > Pseudomonadaceae > Pseudomonas > Pseudomonas sp. HS6. Next base: position 1,829,932 of record NZ_CP067412.1, read on the forward strand.
GCTCGATCAGGATGTGCTTGAGCGCGCCCGGCAACTGCTCGACGGTCTGCCATCGTGAACCGCCAGCGGATGGTGGTCGGCATCAGCGGCGCGTCCGGCTTCATCTACGGCGTGCGCCTGCTGGAGCTGCTGGCCGAGCTGAACATCGAAAGCCACTTGATCATCAGCCGCGCCGCGCTGCTGACCATGGCCCACGAAACCGACTACAAACTGGCGGACGTCACCGCCCTCGCCAGCCACTACCACCGCGCCGACGACGTGGCCGCCGGGATCGCCAGCGGTTCGTTCCGTTGCCTGGGCATGGTGGTCGCGCCGTGTTCAATGAGGACGCTGGCGGAAATCGCCACCGGCACGTCATCGGGGCTGATCGGCCGCGCCGCCGACGTCACCCTCAAGGAACGCCGCACCCTGGTGCTGATGGCCCGCGAAACGCCGCTGACCCTTGCCCACCTGCGCAACATGACCGCCGTCACCGAGATGGGCGGGATCATCGCCCCGCCGGTGCCGGCCTTCTACGCCCGCCCCGACAACCTGACGCAAATGGTCGACCACAGCCTCGGCCGCGTCCTCGACCTGTTCGGCCTCGACGCCGGCACCGCCCGACGATGGCGAGAACCCACAGAACCCTGTGGGAGCGAGCTTGCTCGCGAAAGCGGTAAGCCAGTCACCATCACTGCTGAATGACATACCGCAATCGCGAGCAAGCTCGCTCCCACATTTGATCGCACTCCGACAAAAACACAGTTAAGGAGCTTCAGATGAACACGCCATTCAACGCCCCGACCCCGAACACCAAAATCCCGGTCACCATCCTCACCGGGTTCCTCGGTGCCGGCAAAACCACCCTGCTCAATTACATCCTCAAGGAGAACCACGGCCGCAAGATTGCGGTGATCGAAAACGAGTTCGGCGAGGTCGGCATCGACGGCGATCTGGTGCTCAGTTCCGAGACCGAAGAGATCTACGAGATGGTCAACGGCTGCGTCTGCTGCACCGCCGAAGTCCGCGAGGATCTGGTGCGCATCGTCCGCGAGCTGGTGGCGCGCCCGGTGCGGCTCGACCACATCCTGATCGAGACCAGTGGCCTGGCCGACCCGTACCCGGTGGCCCAGAGCTTTTTCATCAACGACCCGATTGCCGAGGAAGTCGAACTCGACGCCATCGTGACCATGGTCGATGCCAAGCACATCGCCCAGCACCTGGAAGACCTGCAACTGGACGGCGTCGACAATCAGGCGGTGGATCAGATCGTCTGCGCCGATCGCATCGTCATCAACAAGGTCGATCTGGTCAGCGCTGAAGAAGTGGAAACCCTGCGCGGCAAGATCCGTGGATTGAATGCCACGGCAGACTTGGTGACCTCCACCCATGCGCAAATCGACCTGTCGAAGATCCTCGGCATCGGTGCCTTCGAATGCACCCAGAAGCTGATGGAGATCGGCGCGGATCAGCACGATCACGATCACCACGACCATGACCATCACGCTGAAGAGCCCGATCACGAGCACGACCCAAGCGTGTCCTCGGTGGGCATCGCCGTGGACGGCGCCGTCGACCTGATGGCGTTCCACCGCTGGATAAGCGAGTTGCGCAGTGCTCAGGCCGACAACCTGTACCGCATGAAAGGCGTGCTGGCGGTGGCCAACGAAGATCAGCGCTACGTGCTGCAAGGCGTGCACAGCCTGGTGGAGTTCCGCGCCTCGACTGCGTGGGGCTCTGAACCGCGCTCGAGCAAGATCGTGTTCATCGGCCGCGACCTGGATCGGGCGGCGCTGAACCAGGGCTTTGCCGCCTGCCTGGCCGGCTGAAACCCGGCATCGGAGCCGGTGGATGGCGGCTTCGCAACACGAATGACCGATGCCATGGCGAATGGAACAACGCAGAACTTGTGGGAGCTGGCTTGCCAGCGATGGCAGTTGATCAGTCACCTTATTCATCAACTGACAGCCAGCTCCCACAGGGATCCTCGGTGTTCCCGGATTTGCAGGCATCAGACGAATACCCCTCTGTACCGAATAACAACAGCTAGAGGTGATTCCCCATGTCGTCAGCCAGTTCCTCCTCCACCGTCCACCCCGTCGACCGCGTTCTGCCAGTGCGACAGATGCTCACCCTCGGCCTGCAACACATGGCCGTCTCGTATATCGGCGCCATCGCCGTGCCGTTGATTGTCGCCAGTGCCTTGAAGATGTCCCACGCCGACACGGTGGTGCTGATCAGCACCACGCTGTTCTGCTCCGGCATCGCCACCCTGTTGCAGACCGTCGGTTTCTGGAAGTTCGGCGTGCGCCTGCCGATTCTGCAAGGCGTGGCGTTCAGCAGCGTCGGCCCGGTGATCGCCATCGGCAGCAACCCGGAGGTGGGATTCGCCGGGGTCTGCGGGGCGGTGATCGGCGCGGGGATTTTCACCCTGCTGATGGCGCCGTTCGTGGGCCGCTTGCGACGGTTTTTCCCGCCGGTAGTCACCGGTTGCATCGTCACGGTGATCGGTCTGCAGCTGTTCCCGATTGCCTATGAATGGGTCGGTGGCGGGCGCAACGCGAGCAATTTCGGCGCCCCGGCGTTTCTCGCCGTGGCCGTGGTGGTGCTACTCACCATCCTGCTGGTCAACCGCTATGGCAGCCCGTTGCTGCGCAACATGGCGGTGCTGGTCGGCATGTTGGTGGGCGCCGGTCTGGCTTACGGTCTGGGCATGGGTAACTTTCACAGCGTCGAGGACGCGCCGTGGCTGACCGTGCCCTACCCGTTTTATTTCGGTTTGCCGACCTTCAGCCTGATCCCCATCGCCACCATGGTGGTGGTGATGATCGTGCAGATGGTCGAGTCCATGGGGCTGTTTGTGGCCATTGGAGACATTGTCGACAAACCGGTGGATGACAAACAGGTGATCAACGGCCTGCGCGCCAATGGCCTGGCCAGCACCATCGCCGGGATGTTCGCCGCGTTCCCGTTCATTGCTTTCATGGAGAACGTCGGGCTGGTGATCCTGACCGGCGTGCGCAGCCGCTGGGTGGTGGCGATCAGCGGTTTGCTGATGTGCTCGATCGCGCTGGTGCCGAAGGCCGGGGCAATCATCGCCTCGATGCCGACCGCCGCGCTGGGCGGTGCCGGCATCGCCATGTTCGGCGTGGTTGCGGCGGCCGGGATCCAGACCCTGGCCAAAGTCGACTACGAGCGCAATCGCTACAACGTGCTGATCGTCGGTTTCACCATCGCCGCCGCCCTGGTGCCGGTGCTTGCCCCGACCCTGTTCAAACAACTGCCCGAGTGGTCACAGCCGTTCCTGCACAGCAGCGTGGTCATCGCCTGCCTGGTGTCGGTGCTGCTCAACGCGGCGCTCAACGGCGTCAGCGTGCCAGAAACCACACCCGGCAAATCCGCCTCGCACATCCTCTGACTGGAGCTGCCCATGACTCAACTTCAAAACATCCTGATCAAGCACCCGGTCGCGGTGATGACTGGCCTGCGCGGCCCCCGTGCCCGAGCCGGTGCGGTGGACATCCGCGTGGTCAACGGCCGGATCGCGGAAATGGCCGCCAACCTTGAGCCGCAACCCGGTGATCGGGTGATCGACGCGCGTAATTCAGTGGTCTATCCGGGCTGGATCAATACCCACCATCACCTGTTCCAGAACCTGCTCAAAGCGGTGCCCGAAGGCTTGAATCAGGATTTGCAAGGCTGGCTGGCGAGCGTGCCCTATCCGCGCCTGAACCGCTTTACCCCGCAACTGGCGCGGATCGCCGCACGGCTGGGAATGGTCGAGTTGTTGCTGTCTGGCGTCACCACCTGCGCCGATCACCACTACCTCTACCACGCCCACGGCAGCACCGAGACCGGCGACTTGCTGTTCGACCTCGCCGAAGAGTTCGGCCTGCGTTTCGTGCTGTGCCGTGGCGGTGCGCTGGAGTCGGCGAGCGCGCACCCGGGCTTCTCGAAAACCGCGCTGCAACCGGAATCCCTGGAGCAAATGGTCGGCGATATCGAACGGCTGAAATCGCGCTACCACCAGGACACCCCGGACGCTCTGCGCCGGGTGGTCGTGGCGCCGACCACACCGACCTTCTCGCTGCCGCCAACGCTGCTGCGCGAACTGGCGCACACCGCCCGAGGCATGGGGTTGCGCCTGCACACGCACCTCTCTGAAACCCAGAACTACGTGAACTTCTGCCGCGACAAGTACAACTGCCTGCCGGTGGAGTTCGTCGCCGAACACGAATGGCTTGGCCCGGATGTGTGGTTCGCCCACGCCGTGCACCTGCAACCGGGAGAAATCCGCATGCTCGCCCAGACCGGCACCGGCGTCTCCCACTGCCCGGTCAGCAACGCCCGGCTGGGCAGCGGCGTCGCGCCGATTCCGCAAATGTACGAGGCCGGCGTGCCGATCTCCCTCGGCGTCGACGGCGTGGCTTCGAACGAATCCGGGAGCATGGTCGGCGAAGTCAACACCGCGTGGCTGATCCACCGCGCCGAACAAGGCGCCTCAGCCACCACCGCCGAAGACGTCATCCACTGGGGCACGGCCGGCGGCGCGCAAGTGCTCGGGCTTGGCGCAGTCGGCACACTGGAAATCGGCCAGGCCGCGGATCTGGTGATCTACAGCCTCGACCATCCACGGTTCTACGGCTTCCACGACAGCGCCGTCGCACCGGTCGTCGCGGGTGAGCCGATTGCCGTGAAATACAGCCTGGTGGGTGGGCGGATCGTGGTCGACAACGGCGTGATTCCGGGGCTGGATATCGAGCGGATGCGGGCCGAGGCCTGGGAAGGTGTGCAGGCGATGATGAAGGTCGACGACTGATGCATCACCCGGTGGGAGCGGCGGTGCGACGATTCGTCTCGTCAGCTCCTACCGGCGGCATTCGCGCCTTCCAGCTTTCTCGACTAACGTTAGTACCTCATCGGATTGAGCCCCTGCCAGCTACACCGGGCTCTTGATCAAGGAGAGACTGATGACATCCAACCGCCTCATCGAACAGACCTATCGCACCTGGTCCAGCCCCATTCTGCTGGAGCTGAAAAAGCGCGAGCACCAGATGGCGCCGGCCGAACGCCAGGCGCTTGAGAATGTGCTGGTGGAAAGACGATTGCTGGACGTTGGCAACCCGAATGGCGTTGAACGGCGTAAGAGTGCGACGAGTAAAACCGACAATCCCGGGTAATCACTTCACCCGCCTGAGTTTGCGTTCAGCCCCAGGCTCAGTAGCTCCTTGCGCAAGATCGAGGGCTTTAGAACCGCCAATCCAGCCTGCCATTCCATCGGCAGCAAACGACTCAACTTCTGCTGGCTGACCACGGGTTCGGCCAGCAAACAACTTTTGCGCTGGCTGATGCAGATGACGTTCAGCAACCAGTCATCACCCTGCCCGTCCATCCAGCGGCAAATCTCGCTGCGATACTTCTCGATCAGCGCATCGGCATCCCACACGGTCATCTGCGCAAAAACCTCGGGCAACCGGCTCTCGGGTTTCATGCGCTTGAGATCGGCGGCCAACGCAGCAGACATGTCGGATTCGATGGCGGCCTGACATTCGAGGAAATACTGCTCGGGCCAGTCCGCCGTGAGTTTTCCGTGTGGCGCGAGTTCCACGTAGGCATCGATGTCCGCCGTCGTGGTCATCTGCCCGGTGAAATTCAGGGTGTTGTCCAGAATCGCCGTAGCCAGCAGCGCGGCACTTTGTGAGCTTATCTCCGACAGCCGTCCCGTCGCTTTCCAGCGCTGAAAAATCTGAGTCGCCGCCGCGCCGATCGGGCGGATGTCGGCGGCAGCTCCGAGCCTCTGCGCCCAATGATCTTCGAAGCCCGGATGATGGTCGATGACTTCCACCACCCGATCGAGCGCGACCATGGGGTCGAAATGGTGGTAATCGGAGACGTCGACCAGCACGAACTCATCGTTGGGCGTCGGGCGGTAATCGTGCAGCACCGCGCCCCAGCCGAGGACGGTGTTTGAAACGCTGGCATTGGGGTTTGCGTTACTGACAGCGCGGGCGGGAATGCCTTGCCGGTTGAGCAATTCTGCATAGGCGATGCAGCAGGCGTAGGCGTCGATGTCCAGATACGCCGAGCCTGAGGTGATGACTTTGATGGGCGACATTGCGCGTCCCTGGCTTCCTTTTCAGGGGCGGCAACGTCGCACATTTTCATGAACGATTAATGAACGTCAGGCAGCGCGTTGTCCCCCGGCCACCGCCGCCGAAGCCGCCAGCATCGCCCGCAGCAACACGGCACAACCGGCCGCCAGATCCTCCGGCGCGGCGTTTTCGATTTCGTTGTGGCTGATGCCGCCTTCGCACGGCACGAAGATCATCCCGGCCGGGCCGAGTTCGGCGAGGAAAATCGCGTCGTGACCGGCGCCGCTGACGATGTCCATGTGCGACAGCCCCAGACCTTTGGCCGCGCCACGCACGGCTTCGACGCAGCCTTTTTCGAAGTACAGCGGCGGGAAGTCGGCGGTCGGGGTCAGTTCATAGGTCAGACCGTGTTCTTCGCACGTTGCTTCGATGACTTGTTTCACCTCGCTGATCATCGAGTCGAGACGTGCCGGTTCCAGATGCCGGAAGTCGAGGGTCATGCGCACTTCGCCTGGAATGACGTTGCGCGAACCCGGATAGGCTTGCAGGCAACCGACCGTGCCGCAGGCGTGAGGTTGATGGCCGAGCGCCGCGCGATTGACTGCACCAACGATTACCGAGGCGCCGACCAGAGCGTCCTTGCGCAGGTGCATCGGGGTCGGGCCGGCGTGGGCTTCGACGCCGCGCAGTTTCAGGTCGAACCACTTCTGCCCCAGAGCGCCGAGTACCACGCCGATGGTTTTCTGTTCGTCTTCAAGGATCGGCCCTTGTTCGATGTGCGCTTCGAAATAGGCGCCGACCTTGTGCCCGCTGACCTTGCGCGGCCCGGCATAGCCGATGGCGTTCAGTGCTTCGCCGACGGTTACGCCGTCGGCATCGACCTTGGCCAGGGTTTCTTTGAGGGTGAACTTTTCCGCGAACACGCCAGAGCCCATCATGCACGGGGCGAAGCGCGAGCCCTCTTCGTTGGTCCAGACCACCACTTCCAGCGGCGCCTCGGTTTCCACGCCCAGGTCATTGAGGGTGCGCAACACTTCGACCCCGGCCAGCACGCCGAAGCAACCGTCGAACTTGCCGCCGGTGGGCTGGGTGTCGATGTGGCTGCCGGTCATCACCGGTGGCAGGTTCGGGTTACGGCCGGGACGACGGGCGAAGATGTTGCCGACTTCATCGACCGTGACGCTGCAACCGGCGTCCTTGCACCATTGCACGAACAGGTCGCGGGCCTGGCGGTCGAGGTCGGTCAGGGCCAGGCGACAGACCCCGCCCTTGACCGTGGCGCCGAGTTTGGCAAGTTCCATGAGCGACGCCCACAAGCGGTCGCGGTTGATGTGCTGATGGGTCGATTGCAGAACGTCTACGGCTGCGTTCATGGGGATCTCCTCAGGCAGTTTTCTTATGGATATTGCTGCGGTGACTGTCCGGCCGCCATCGCTGGCAAGCCAGCTCCCACAGGGAATGCAGTCGTACACAAATGCTGTGCCCACCGGAAAACCTGTGGGAGCGAGCTTGCTCGCGATGAGGCCCTCCTCTACACCGGTGATTTCACGGCAGAAGGTTGCGCGCGCATCGCGCACAACCCGTAATAGATCAAGCCGCCCAGCGCCGAGCCGGTGAACCAGCCGTAGCTGTAAAACCAGCTGAATGCGCTGCTGCCCAGCGACAGCAGGGTCAGCACCACCGGCACGCCGAACGCGATGAACCCGGCCCAGTTCCACGCGGGGTAGATGTCGTCGCGGTACAGGCCGGCCAGATCCAGTTGCTGTTTCTTGATCAGGAAATAGTCCACCACCATGATCCCGGCAATCGGCCCGAGCAGGCTGGAATAGCCCAGTAGCCAGTTGGAATACACGGTTTCCAGGCTGACATCGGAGACGATCAATCCGAGCTTCTTCAGCAGTTCATGACCCATCAGCGCCAGGCCGACAAACCCGGTGAGGATCACCGCTTTGGTGCGGTTGATCACCTTGGGGGCAATGTTCTGGAAGTCGTTGGTCGGCGAAACGATATTGGCGGCGGTGTTGGTCGACAGCGTGGCGATGATGATCAGCGCCATGGCCACCGCGACCCACACCGGGCTCTGGATATGGCCGATCAGAGTCACCGGATCGGAGACGCTGACACCCACCAGTTTCACCGACGCGGCGGTCATCACCACGCCCAGTGCGGCGAACAGGAACATGGTCAGCGGCAGGCCGAAAATCTGCCCGAGGATCTGATCCTTCTGGCTGCGGGCATAACGGCTGAAGTCAGGAATGTTCAGCGACAACGTGGCCCAGAAACCGACCATCGCCGTCAGCCCGGCGGCGAAGTAACTGACCACGCTCGCACCTTCGGGACGCTTCGGCGGAATCGCCAGCAGTTCGGTCATCGACACATTGGGCATGGCCCACACCAGCAGCCCGATCCCGACCGCCACCAGCAGCGGTGCCGACAGGGTTTCCAGCCACTTGATCGACTCGGCACCACGGATCACCACCCATAGATTCAGTGCCCAGAAGATCATGAAACCGATCACCTCCCCTGTCCCGCCGAGGGATTTCCAGCCCTCGAAAATCGAGCCGAGAAACAGGTGAATCGCCAACCCGCCGAACATCGTCTGGATGCCGAACCAGCCGCACGCCACCAGCGCCCGGATCAGACACGGCACGTTGGAGCCGAGAATCCCGAACGATGAACGCAGCAGCACTGGAAACGGAATCCCGTACTTGGTGCCGGGAAATGCGTTGAGCGTCAGGGGAATCAGGACGATGACGTTGGCAAACAGAATCGCCAGCAACGCTTCACCGACGGTCAGGCCGAAATACGCAGTGAGCACACCGCCCAGGGTGTAGGTCGGCACACAGATCGACATGCCGATCCACAATGCGGTGATGTGCCATTTGTTCCAGGTCCGTTCACGCACCTTGGTCGGTGCCATGTCGTGGTTGTAACGGGGACTGTCGAGGACGTCGCTGCCGGCTTCGAGTTCGAACAAGCCGTCGCGCTCGATCACTTGCGATCTGTTCTGTTGCATGGCCGCTCCACTGTTCTTCTGATTATTTTTTTGCTCATCAGGCGGCTGCACACACAGGTGCGAGCCGGACGATGGCCGGAGGAACTGACAACTTTCGTGTACCGGCCATGGTGTCAGCGGCGGCATCAATAAACGTGCCGGGGGAACCGCTTGGCGCTAGGGCCGTGCTTTCTATTTCTTGTAACTTACTGATGTTAATCAGCTTTAATTATTCACCTTACGAGGCCGCGAGAACTTGACTGAACACTCAGGCTAAATGCCAGGCAAGTTGTCCGAACTGTCAGGACTCAATCTGGTGCACTGCACTTTTTTCCGTCGTGGGCGATCAACCGCAGCTCAACTTCAAGCGGCTGATTTCACATAGGAAATCTTGCTCATATTTCCAACCTGTCAAGTGCGTCAAAATGGTGAAGCGCCTCACCATTTTGGTGATTTTGTATTTTTATCGTTATTTATCAACTCGTTAAAACAGTCATAAGCTTATAAAAAATAATCTTGCTCAATTGTAAAACTGCGACTAGCGTCTATTCCTGACAGCGCTGACAAGATTACGCACTTGGCGCTGCAAACAATAAAACACTAGAACCGGCACAAGTCGGTCATGCCTGCGAGGAACTCGGAATGTCTCTGTTGATCCGTGGCGCCACCGTTGTTACCCATGATGAAAGTTACCGCGCCGATGTCTATTGCGCTAACGGCGTGATCAAATCCATTGGTGAAAACCTGGATGTTCCCGCGGGCGCCGAAGTGCTCGACGGCAGCGGTCAATACCTGATGCCCGGCGGCATCGATCCGCACACCCACATGCAACTCCCGTTCATGGGCACCGTGGCCAGCGAAGACTTCTACAGCGGCACCGCTGCTGGCCTGGCCGGTGGCACCACCTCGATCATCGATTTCGTGATTCCCAATCCGCAGCAGTCGCTGATGGAAGCCTTTCACCAGTGGCGTGGCTGGGCGGAAAAATCGGCGTCCGACTACGGCTTCCACGTCGCAATCACCTGGTGGAGCGAGCAGGTCCGCGAGGAAATGGCCGAGCTGGTCAGCCATCACGGGATCAACAGCTTCAAGCATTTCATGGCCTACAAAAACGCGATCATGGCCGCCGACGATACGCTGGTGGCGAGCTTCGAGCGTTGCCTGGAGCTCGGTGCGGTGCCGACCGTGCACGCGGAGAACGGCGAGCTGGTCTATCACCTGCAACGCAAATTGATGGCCCAGGGCATCACCGGGCCGGAAGCGCATCCGCTGTCGCGGCCATCGCAGGTGGAAGGGGAAGCGGCCAGTCGGGCGATCCGCATTGCCGAAACCATCGGCACGCCGCTGTACCTGGTGCATGTCTCGACCAAGGAGGCCCTCGACGAAATCACCTACGCCCGCAGCAAGGGCCAACCGGTCTACGGCGAGGTGTTGGCCGGGCATCTGCTGCTGGACGACAGCGTCTACCAGCACCCGGACTGGCAGACCGCTGCCGGTTACGTCATGAGCCCGCCGTTCCGTCCGCGCGGGCATCAGGAAGCGCTGTGGCATGGTTTGCAGAGCGGTAATCTGCACACCACCGCCACCGACCATTGCTGCTTCTGCGCCGAGCAGAAAGCCGCCGGCCGTGACGATTTCAGCAAGATCCCCAACGGCACCGCCGGCATCGAAGACCGCATGGCGGTGTTGTGGGACGAAGGTGTTAACTCGGGGCGGTTGTCGATGCAGGACTTCGTCGCCCTCACCTCCACCAACACCGCGAAAATCTTCAACCTCTACCCGCGCAAAGGCGCGATCCGCGTCGGCGCCGATGCCGACCTGGTGCTGTGGGACCCGCAAGGCACCCGCACCATCTCCGCCAAGACCCACCATCAGCAGGTGGACTTCAACATCTTCGAAGGCAAGACCGTGACCGGCGTGCCAAGCCATACCGTCAGTCAGGGCCGGGTGGTCTGGGCCGACGGCGACCTGCGCGCCGAGCGCGGGGCGGGCCGGTATATCGAACGGCCGGCGTATCCGGCGGTGTTTGATTTGCTGAACAAGCGGGCTGAGCACCAGAAGCCTACTGCTGTGAAACGCTGAAAGCGGCCTTCGGCCTCATCGCTGGCAAGCCAGTTCCCACAGGAATCCAGGGCGTTCATAAACTCCTGTGGGAGCGGGCTTGCCCGCGATGAGGCCAGTTCAGGCAACACAAAACCACTGCCCGACAGAGGCAGAAAACCTCAAATAACCGTGAGGCAAAAAACCGTGATCGAGACCCTGAACCATCTCCCGCACCCGCACGAAAGTGCGGCCGCCCTCGCCGGCCATTTCACCGATCTGGCGCCACCACTCAATGACCGTCAGGCGCATCTGGAAGCTTCGCGTTGCCTGTATTGCTACGACGCGCCGTGCGTGAATGCGTGCCCCAGCGAGATCGACATCCCGTCGTTCATCCGCAATATCCATCAGGACAACGTGCCCGGTGCGGCGCAGAAAATCCTCTCGGCGAACATCCTCGGCGGCAGTTGCGCGCGGGTCTGTCCGACCGAAATCCTCTGCCAGCAAGCCTGCGTGCGCAACAACGCCCACGAGTGCGCGCCGGTGCTGATCGGCCTGCTGCAACGCTACGCCGTGGACAACGCGCACTTCAGCGAGCACCCGTTCCAACGCGCCGCTGCTACGGGCAAACGCATCGCCGTGGTCGGCGCCGGCCCGGCAGGTTTGTCCTGCGCCCATCGCAGCGCCATGCACGGGCATGACGTGGTGATTTTCGAAGCGCGGGAAAAGGCTGGCGGGCTCAACGAATACGGGATTGCCAAGTACAAACTGGTCGACGACTACGCCCAGAAAGAACTGGATTTCCTCCTGCAAATCGGCGGCATCGAAATCCGCCACGGGCAGAAACTCGGCGAGAATCTGACCCTGAGCGAACTGCATCAGCAGTTCGACGCGGTGTTCCTCGGCCTCGGCCTCAACGCCAGCAAGCAACTCGGCCTGGCCCACGAAGACGCGCCCGGCCTGCTCGCCGCCACCGACTACATCCGCGAACTGCGCCAGGCCGATGACCTGTCGCAACTGCCGCTGGCCGAACACTGCATCGTCCTCGGTGCCGGCAACACCGCCATCGACATGGCCGTGCAAATGGCCCGCCTCGGTGCGCGCGACGTCAATCTGGTCTATCGCCGTGGCGCGGCAGACATGGGCGCCACCGGCCATGAACAGGACATCGCCAAGGCCAACCAAGTGCGACTGCTGACCTGGGCGCAACCGGACGAAGTGCTGCTCGATGCTCAAGGCAAAGTGCGCGGTATGCGCTTCGCCCGTACGCATCTGGTGGAGGGTCGCCTGCAAACCACGGGCGAGACGTTCGAGCTCGCTGCCGATGCGATCTTCAAAGCCATTGGGCAGGCCTTCGACGGCCGTGCCCTCGCCGACCCGCTGGCCCGCGAGCTGAAGCGTCAGGGTGAACGCATCCAAGTCGATGAAAACCTGCGCACCAGCATCCCCGGCGTGTATGCCGGCGGCGACTGCACCAGCCTCGATCAGGACCTGACCGTGCAAGCGGTGCAACACGGCAAGCGCGCCGCCGAGGCGATCAACGCTCAACTGATGCTCAACGTGGAGGCTGCGTAAATGGCCGATCTCTCGATTGTCTTCGCCGGTATCAAAGCCCCCAACCCGTTCTGGCTGGCCTCCGCGCCGCCGACCGACAAAGCCTATAACGTGGTGCGCGCCTTCGAGGCCGGTTGGGGCGGCGTGGTCTGGAAGACCCTGGGTGAAGACCCGGCGGCGGTCAACGTGTCGTCGCGTTATTCGGCGCACTACGGCGCCAACCGCGAAGTGCTGGGCATCAACAACATCGAACTGATCACCGACCGCTCGCTGGAGATCAACCTGCAGGAAATCACTCAGGTGAAAAAGGACTGGCCGGACCGCGCGCTGATCGTGTCGCTGATGGTGCCGTGCGTCGAAGAGTCGTGGAAACACATCCTGCCGCTGGTGGAAGCCACCGGCGCCGACGGCATCGAGCTGAACTTCGGTTGCCCCCACGGCATGCCTGAACGCGGCATGGGCGCGGCGGTCGGTCAGGTGCCGGAGTACGTCGAGCAGGTCACGCGCTGGTGCAAGACCTATTGCTCGCTGCCGGTGATCGTCAAACTCACACCGAACATCACCGACATCCGTGTCGCCGCCCGCGCCGCGCACCGGGGCGGCGCCGATGCAGTGTCGCTGATCAACACCATCAATTCGATCACCAGCGTTGACCTTGAACACATGGTCGCCCTGCCCACCGTCGGCAGCAAAAGCACTCACGGCGGTTATTGCGGCTCGGCGGTCAAACCGATCGCGCTGAACATGGTCGCGGAAATCGCCCGCGACCCGCAGACCCAGGGCCTGCCGATCTGCGGCATCGGCGGCATCGGCAGTTGGCGCGATGCAGCGGAGTTCATCGCACTGGGCAGCGGCGCGGTGCAGGTGTGCACGGCGGCGATGCTGCATGGGTTCCGGATTGTCGAGGAAATGAAGGACGGCTTGTCGCGGTGGATGGACAGTCAGGGTTACGCCAGCATCGCCGAGTTTTCCGGGCGTGCGGTGGGCAATACGACCGACTGGAAGTACCTGGACATCAACTATCAGGTGATCGCGAAGATCGACCAGGAGGCGTGTATCGGTTGCGGGCGTTGCCACATTGCCTGCGAGGACACGTCACACCAGGCGATCAGCAGCCTGAAACAGGCCGATGGCACGCACATCTATGAAGTGATCGATGATGAGTGTGTGGGGTGCAATCTGTGCCAGATCACTTGTCCGGTGGCTGACTGCATCGAGATGGTGCCGATGGAGACAGGGAAGCCGTTTCTGGACTGGAATCATGATCCGAGGAATCCGTATCACGTTGCTGTCTAGATTGCCTGCTGATCCAGAAGTCCCCTCATCGGAACGCCGCCCGCCTAACCCTCTCCCCGAGGGAGAGGGGACTGATTGGGGGATATTGACGAACTGCACCGACGTGAAGGTTTTGCGTTGAATCCATAACCGAAAAGGATGGAACTACGCTTTGAATCCATAACCGAAACAGCTAGGCCTACGCTTTGAATCCATAATCGACTCGATAGCTCAGGTCGACGTATAGCGAATGACACCTCGGTCGGCTCCCTCTCCCCCCGGGAGAGGGCTGGGGTGAGGGCCTGCTTTTGACTTTCAAGGCTCCAACCCAATCCCCCGCAAAATCACGCTAGTCACCGTCTGCACCGCCCGCTCGAACTGCATGTCCGACAGCGGCTGATGCTCATTCAAAATATTCACCTGATGATCAAAGTCGGCATAGTGCTGAGTCGACGCCCAGATCATGTACAACAAACTCGAAGGCTCCACCGGCAAAATCCGCTTGTCCTCCACCCACTGCCGGATCTTCGCCTCTTTCATCTTCGCCCAGTCATACAGGCTGACATCCAGCGCCTCGCCCAAGGTCGGCGCACCGTGAATGATTTCGTTGGCCCAGACTTTCGAACCGTAAGGCCGGCTGCGCGAATGATTCATCTTGGCGCGGATATAGCTGCTGAGCACCACGCGCGGATCATCGAACATCTCGAAGCACAACGCGTCCTGCTTCCACACTTCCAGCAGGTCGAACAGCACCGCGCTGTACAGCTCGCTCTTGGTCGAGAAGTAGTAATGCAGGTTGGAACGCGGCAATTGCACTTCGGCGGCGATGTCGGCCATGGCGGTGCCACCGAAGCCTTTTTCGGCGAACACCTTTTCCGCCGCCAGCAGGATTTTTTCGACATTGCTGCGGCGGATTTCGATCTTGTGATTGCCCATGAGGGCTCCCTGAAGACAACGTTGTTGAAGACTAGCATCCGCTCTGTGTAAGGGGCGACAGCCGAGAACGATTCTTCACACACCCGGACATTTTTCTGGTTTAGGATCGCCACCCGCCTCCTTGTCTCACCTCAAGGCAACGTGCACGGCACACCCTATACTGTCCGCCGTCACTCACTGAAAAGGGATTGCCCATGAAGCTGAAAAACCTGTTCACCGCCGGCGCGCTGCTTGCCTCGCTGGTCGTTACTTCCCAGGCGTTTGCCCACGCGCATCTGAAAAGCCAGACCCCGGCCGCCGACAGCACCGTCGCGGCGCCGGCGGATCTGCGCCTGGTATTTTCCGAAGGCGTCGAAGCCAGCTTCACCAAAGTCATCGTGACCCACGACGGCGCACCGGTGAAGGTCAAGCCGCTGACCACCGAAGGCGACAAGAAAACCCTGATCGTTACCCCCGAAGCACCGTTGACCGCTGGCGAGTACAAGGTTGAATGGCATGCGGTGTCGGTCGACACGCACAAGAGCGAAGGCGCCTATCAGTTCAAGGTTGGCCAGTAATTCATGAGTGAAGCGCTGGTGTTGTGCCGGTTCCTGCATTTCATCGTGGTGTTGATGCTGTTCGGGGCCTGGCTGTTCCGGCCGCTGCTGCTCAAGGGTGAAGCGCCGGCGCTGGATCGGCACCTGGCGCGGCTGGCCCGTTGGCTGGTGGCGATTGCGCTGGTCAGCGGCGTTGTCTGGGCGTTGCTGATCACCGCGAGCATGGCCGGCTCGGCCGCTGCGGCGTTCGATCCGGCCACCGTCGAGCTGGTGCTGGGCCATACGTTTTTCGGTCAGGTCTGGCGCTGGCATCTGCTGATCAATGCCCTGTTGCTGGCGTTGCTGTTTACCCCGTGGCGATCGAACCGGCCATTGCGGCTGGGCCTGAGCGCGTTATTGCTGATGACCCTCGCCCCGGTCGGTCACGGGGCAATGCTCGACGGCTTCAGCGGCCAGATGCTGATCCTCAATCAGGTCGTTCATCTGACCTGCGTCGGCGCTTGGCTCGGTGGGTTGCTGATGCTGGTGATGATCCTGCGCCAGTCCGGTGAAGCGGTGCGTGACGTCCTGCAAAGGTTCAGCGGGCTGGGCTATGTGTTGGTCGCAGGGCTGTTGATCACGGGCCTGATTAACGTGCGCGTGCTCACTGGCCAATGGTGGCCGACGCCGCTGTTTTCGGGGTTTGCCCTGATCCTGTTGATCAAGGCACTGCTGGTGTTCGGCATGCTGGCACTGGCGCTGTTCAACCGCTTGCGGATCAGCGATTGCGAACAGCGGATCGACACCCTCAAGCGCAGCGTGATGCTCGAATGGCTGCTGGGGATCGGCGCCGTGGCGGCCGTTTCCGTGCTCGGCACCCTGCCCCCGATGATTGCCGCCTGACGTCAGTGCTTCTGGGTATCACCCTTCGCCGTATCGATGCTGACCACCACCGACATCCCCGGCCGCAAGCGCTCGATTTCCTGTTGGTCCGGATCGATGGTGATGCGCACCGGTACCCGCTGGGCAATTTTGACGAAGTTGCCAGTGGCGTTGTCGGCCTGCAATAAGGCGAATTCCGATCCGGTGCCTGGCGAGATGTGCTGCACATGGCCAGTGAACTTGCGGTGATTCAGGCCATCGACGGTGAAGCGCACCGGTTGCCCGACCCGCACGTTGTCCATCTGGGTTTCTTTCATGTTGGCGATCACCCACTTCTGGTCCGGCACCAGCGCCATCAACTGCGCCCCGGAATTGACGTAGGCGCCCAGGCGCACGCCGATCTGCCCGAGTTGGCCGTCGCGCGGGGCGATGATCCGGGTGTTGGACAGATCGATCCGCGCCAGTTGCACCGCCGCCTCGGCGCTCGCTACCGCCGCTTCCAGCGAACCGCGATTGACGATCACCGTTTGCAGATCCTGGCGGGCGATTTCCAGGTTGGCCTTGGCCTGGGCCACCGATGCGATGCTCTGGGCGTTGGCCGCCAGCGCCACGTCCATCTCGCGCTTAGAGACAGAACCGTCATTGACCAACGCCGTGTTGCGTCGCAGGTCAGCCTCGCTTTTGCGTAACTGCGCTTCGCTGTCCGCTACTACCGCCTGCCGCAGCTTGATCGTCGCCTCGGCGCTGTTGCGTTGCTGCACGACGTTGGCCAGCGAAGCTTTCTGCACCGCCAGTTGCGCCAGCGACTGATCGAGACGCTGCTGATAAATCCGGTCATCGAGGCGCACCAGCAAATCGCCCTCCTTCACAAACTGGAAGTCCTGCACCGGCACTTCAAACACATAACCACTGAGCTGCGGGCCAATGATCGTCACCTGCCCGCGCACCAGGGCGTTCTCAGTGGTCTCGACCGCGCTGCTGAACGGCGGCAACTGCCACGCGTAGAGCACAATCAGCACGCCGACGATGGCAATCGCGGCAAAGCCCAGCGACGAGATGATCCGCACCCGCAACGAGCGCGGTTCAGTGTTCGGGGATGACGGCGGCGCCTCACCCTCGGGAGTGGCGGCGATGGCATTGGTGGTCGTGGTGGTCGGTTCGGTCATGAAGAAGTGGCACCGCTGGAAGGTACGGAAGGTGTCGGGGCGACGGCTTTGGTGGTGCTGATCAGCCACAGCGCACGGAGGGAAATCCAGATCATGGTCAGGATCGCGATCACCGCAATCAGCATGAACACATCGTTATAGGCCAATACGTTGGCTTCGCGGGTGGCGGCGTTGGCCAGACTGCGAATGCCTTGCAGGTTGCGCAGGCTAGGGTCGGCCAGCAACGAGCCGACCGCCGACCCGCCGCTCTGCACCCGGGCGGCCACCAACGGATCGGACAGCACCAGTTGCTCAACGATGTGGCTGGAATGAAATTTCTCGCGCACGATCTGGAACGTCCCCAGCAACGCCGCGCCGATCAGGCCGCCGAGGTTGTTGCAGATCCCGAACAACACGGAAAAGCTCACCAGATTGCGTGGGTTGGTCAGCACGTTGCGGGTGCCGAGGACCATGGTCGGGCCGAGGAAAAAGGTGCTCCCGAACGCCAGCAGGAACTGGCTGAAATACAGGTTTTCGGGGCGGGTCAGGTTGTTCGACGTGCTGTCGATGATCGAACCGGTGGCCATCAACGCCAGCGAAACGATCAGCGGCATCAGCAGGTGTTTCGGGTCGATGGTCAACGCGCTGGTGAGCAGCCCGGCGACACTGCCGATCAGCATCACCACGTAGAGGCTGTGCAATTGCTGGCTGCTCATGTTCAGGTTTTGCATGAAACCGACAGCGCCGGTGGACTGCTCCGACGTCACCATGCGAATCAGGATCACCGCCAGCGCCAGACGGATCATCACCCCGCTGCCGAGCCAGCGGGTCATCAACATCGGGTTGCTGCGGTTGTGTTCGATGGCCAGTCCCGCGAGGATCAAGGCAATCGATGCGGCCAGGGCGATGCCAATCCAGTCGGCTTCCAGCCACCAGTCGATCCGCCCCAGGGACAACACCGCGCACAGCAAAGCCACGCCGCTGGCCAGGATCGCAAAGGTGAGGAAATCGAGGGGCTCGAAAGTCTTGAAGCGGTCACCCGGCGGCAACTTGAGCATCAGTACGCAGCCCAGCGACAGCAGCGCCATGCCCAATTCGAACAGGTACAGGCCGCGCCATTCGGCGATTTGAAGCAAGTCTTCGGAAAACAATCGCGCCAGCGGCAACGCCAGTTGCGACGTGCCAAGCCCCAGCACCAAAGCCTTCATCCGCCATTTGGCCGGGAACGCCTGCACCATGTAATACAGGCCCAGCGAACTCAACGCCGCGCCAACCATGCCGTGAGCGGCACGCACTGCAATCGCCGAGTTCAGGTCGTTAACGAACAAGTGGCCGAACGTCACCAGCGCATACAAAACCAGGAATACCTCGGTGAACGCCCGCAACCCGAACTGCTGGCGAAATTTCACCAGCAACAGGTTCATCGATACGTTGGTCATCACATACGCTGCCGGCAGCCAGGCCATTTCGGCGGTGGTCGCGCCGATCGCGCCTTGCAGGTAAGGCAGGTTGGCGACCACCAGCGAATTGCCCAACCCGCCGGTCAACGCCACCAGCAACCCCACCAGCGCATAGGCCAGGCGCTTGGGATTGGAGTGCAGCGGCGTCGAGGGGGAACCGGGCAGACTGGGCTTCTCGTGAGGCTGCCAGTCGCGCGGGGCGTATTGGTTCATTTATTGGCCTTGTACGGTGATGGCTTGAGTGTGCCGCAAAACTGCGGCCAAACCCATATGCCTGCGGGCGCTTGCTCCCACAAGTCAGTGGTGGATTCGTAAAAATTGTTTAAAAGTCATCTCGCCCGCAACGGATTTTTCCCAAGCGCAGCGAATGCCAACCTTGCCGCACTTCTCAACCTGCAAGGTGCCCGTTATGACCACGCCCCGCTGGCAACGCTCCCCGCGTCTGCTGAAAGACCTGCTGGCAGCCGCCCTGTTGCTGCCCGCCCTCGCCTTCGCCCAGGAACGGCCATGGCCGGATGGCTCGCAACTGGTGATCTCGGTGTCGATGCAATTCGAAACCGGCGGCCAGCCCGAGGGCGCTGAAAGTCCGTTCTCCGGTACGCCGTTGCCAAAAGGTTATCCGGATCTGCCGGCGCAGACCTGGTTCGATTACGGCTACAAGGAAGGTCTGTGGCGGATGCTCGATCTGTGGGATCGAACCGGCATCAAGGTCACCTCCCACGTGGTCGGCGAAGCGGCGCTCAAGCACCCGGAACTGGCCAAAGCCATCGCCGAGCGCGGCCATGAACTGGCGGCCCACGGCATGCGCTGGGCCGATTCGTACAACATGAACTACGCCCAGGAAAAACAGTTCATCGGTGACGGCGTCGCAGCGGTGGAGAAAATCACCGGCCAGCGCTCGGTCGGCTACAACGCCAACTGGCTGCGGCGCAGTCCCAATACGTTGAAGGTGCTGCAGGATCTGAATTTCACCTATCACATCGACGATGTCAGCCGTGACGAGCCCTTCGTGACCATGGTTCGTGGACGCAAATTCGCCGTAGTGCCCTACACCCTGCGCAACAACGACATCGTGCTGGTCGAGGGCCGGCACTTCTCCGCCGAGCAGTTCTATCAGCAACTGGTACTGGAATTCGATCGCCTCTACGCCGAAGGCGCGAGCAAGCGGCGGATGATGTCGGTGAGTCTGCATGACCGCATCGGCGGCACGCCGGCGATGGTCGAGGCGATGGAGCGCTTTATCCGTTATGCGCAATCCCATCCGAAGGTGACATTCATGCGCAAGGATCAGATTGCCCAGATCGTCCTGACCGAGAAAAACCCGCTGATCGACAACACCGAGGCGGCGTACGACCAGTGACAAAAAAATCGCAGCCAAAAGCTGCGATTTTTTCACTGCAACGACTCAGGCCCGCAGCAGCATGTAAGCCGCGACCACCAGACACACGCTGGCAAACCCTACCTGCAATGTCCTCGCCGGCACGCGCGCGCAGAGTTTGCGACCAATGACCATGCCGACGATGCTGGCCACGATGAACGCCGCCCCCAGATGATCGATCCGCACCCCGGCATGAAACGCGCCGATCACACCAATGGCGGAAATCAGGCTGATGACCATCAAGGACGTGGCGACAATGCCGCGCATCTGCACATCGGTCAGTTGCTTGAACGCCGGCACGATCAGGAACCCGCCGCCAACCCCCAGCAACCCGGACACCACGCCGGTGACCGCGCCCAGTGCCGCGAGGGTCGCGGTGCATTTGGCAGTCCAGTCGAAACGTCCGGTCTGTTCATTGAGCATGCAGTTCTTCTGCCCCCAACTGGCGTGGCCATGATCGCTGGGGCCCGTTTCCTGGCGTTCACGGCGCAGCATGCGCCACGCCACCATTACCATCAGCAGGCTGAACAGGATCATCAGGATCTTTTCCGGCAACTGATGGGCGAAGTAGATGCCCACCGGCGAAAACACCGCGCCGAGCGCCGCGATCAACAACGCCGCACGATATCGCACCAAACCATGACGCAAACCATCGATGGCACCGACCGCCGCCGCGCTGCCGACGGCGAACAACGCCACCGGCGCCGCTTGCGTCATCGTCCAGCCCAGCCCGAGCACCAGCGCCGGCACCGCGAGAATCCCGCCACCGGCCCCGGTCAGACCGAGGATCAACCCCATCACCACGCCAAACAGACTTGCCAGCAACATAGAGTGTTCTCAGTCGACTTTGGACAGGCTCGTGAGCCATTCGCGGCCCTTGAGCATGCCGTTCCAGTAGAACCACGGCAGCAGCGTCGCCTTCAGCCACCATGCGGAACGGCGCGGCACGGTCGGGTCGAGGGGGAAGGTCGGCAGCAACTTACCGCCATAGCCGAATTCGGCGAGGATCACTTTGCCCTTCTCCACCGTCAGCGGGCAGGAACCGTAGCCGTCGTACTTCAATGGCAGCGCCAGTTCCTTGCGCAATGCCAGCAGGTTTTCCGCCACCACCACGACCTGCTTGCGCACTGCCGCTGCGGTTTTCGCATTGGAGGTGCCGCAGATGTCGCCCAGGGCGAACACTTCGGGATAACGCGGATGTTGCAGCGTCTGCGGGTTGACCTCGCACCAGCCGGCGACGTCAGCCAACGGACTCTGCGCGATGAAGTCCGGCGAAACCTGCGGCGGTACCACGTGTAGCAGATCGAAGGTTTTCGCCTGCCGGGTAACGTTGCCGTCCGCGTCCTTGACCTCGAACCAGGCGGTTTTCTCCGGGCCGTCGACCTTCACCAGATTGGAATTGAACGCCAGCCGTGCGTTGTATTTTTCGATGTATTTCATCAGCGGCGGCACGAAGGTCGCCACGCCGAACAACGCCGCGCCGGCAAGGTTGAATTCCACTTCGATGTTTTTCAGAACAGCGCGCTTGAGCCAGTGATCGCAGGACAGGTACAGCGCCTTCTGCGGCGCGCCGGCACACTTGATCGGGATCGGTGGCTGGGTGAACAACGCCTTGCCGCCGCGCAGTTTCTGCACCTGATCCCAGGTGTATTGCGCGTGCTGATAGCTGTAGTTGGAGGTGACACCGTGCTGACCGAGGCTTTCCTGCAGGCCTTCGATCTTCTCCCACGCCAGGCGCAGGCCGGGGCAGACGATCAGGTTCTGATAGGTGACGGTGCGTTGATCGTTGAGGGTGAGACGGCGCTGGTCAGGGTCAATGCCGGTCACAGCCGCCTGAATCCAGGTGGCCTGACGCGGCATGACCTTGTTCATCGGTCGGGCGGTGTCTTTGGCGTCGTAGGCGCCACCGCCGACCAGGGTCCACGCCGGCTGGTAGTAATGCAGAGTGCTCGGCTCGATCACCGTGATTTTCAGGCCGGGATCGCGCTTGAGCAGGCTCGCGACAAAGCCGATACCGGCGGTGCCGCCGCCGATGACCACGATGTCCGCACTGATGGATGGGCCCCAGTGTTGATCGTTCATTGCTTGTTCCTTATTGCTGCACGCAAGGATAGCCGGGTCTATTGCGCCCAGCTTTTGAGCACGGCTCCGCAGTAGAGTCCGGACAGGGTTTTCATCACCTGGATGACTTCATGACTGGCGAGGCCGTAGAAAATGTACTTGCCTTCACGACGGGTCGCGACCAGCCCTTCATCGCGCAGGATGCCCAATTGCTGGGACAGGGTCGGCTGGCGCACGCCGGTCATTTTCTCCAGCTCGCCGACGTTGCGTTCGCCCTGGGTCAACTGGCAGAGGATCAACAGCCGATCCTCGTTGGCCAACGCCTTTAGCAGCGAGCAGGCCTTGGAGGCCGAGGCCCTCAGCTGGGCGACTTCACATTCGGTCAGACTGGATTGCATTTGCAGGATGCCTTCAACGTCACTTAAGCTGCGGACATTATGTGTTTACATAAAGTGTTGCAACCTGACTTTTCACCTTCCTGCACAGGACCGCGTCCATGCCCGCGCTGATTGAAGCTTTCCTCGACCCCGCCTCTTCGACCTACAGTTATGTGGTCTACGAGGCCGATGGCGGGCAGTGCGCAATCGTCGATCCGGTGCTTGATTACGACGGCGCTGCCGGTCGCACCTGCACGGCTCAGGCCGACAAGATCATTGCCTTCGTACACGCCCACAATCTGCAAGTGCAATGGCTGCTGGAAACCCATGCCCACGCCGATCACCTGTCTGCCGCGCCCTATCTGCGCCGCGAACTGGGCGGAAAAATCGCCATTGGCGAATCAATCAGCAAAGTGCAGAACGTGTTCAAGGCGCTGTTCAACCTCGAGCCGGAATTTCGCGTCGACGGCTCGCAGTTCGATCACCTGTTCGCGCCAAACGAGTCGTTCCGGATCGGCAACCTCAAGGCCACCGCCCTGCACGTCCCCGGCCACACCCCGGCGGACATGGCCTACCTGATCGACGGCGAGCAGATCCTGGTCGGAGATACGCTGTTCATGCCCGACGTCGGCACCGCCCGTTGCGACTTCCCCGGTGGCAACGCGCATCAACTGTTCAATTCGATCCACAAATTGCTGGCCTTCCCCGCCAGCGTGAAGCTCTACGTCTGCCACGACTACCCACCCGCAGGTCGCGCCTCACAGTGCCAGACCACCGTTGGCGAACAGCGTAAAAACAATATCCATGTGCATGACGGCGTCGACGAAGCCGCATTTGTCGAGATGCGTACCCGGCGTGATGCAGGACTTGGAATGCCGACGCTGCTGCTGCCAGCGATTCAGGTGAATGTGCGGGCGGGGAATCTGCCACCGGCGGAAGCCAATGGTGTGACCTACCTGAAGATTCCGATTAACTCGCTATGAGAAATAGCTTCGCAAGTCGTGATCACGGGAGCTTTTCCCACGTAACGCGTCGACGGTGGTGAACTGGCGTATTTCCAGCAAACGGGCAGACTTCATTGGGCAATCAATCAATGGAGTGTGCGCAATATGGATATTCGCCGTAACCACCGAGATATGTCGCCGCAACAGAAATCCGCTTTTGTCGAGGCGGTGCTGAGACTCAAAAACAACGTCAACAGCGTGCTGCGCCCCGGGCAACAAAGCCGCTACGATGACTTTGTCCAGATACACAAGAATTCGATGGGGCGTGGCAATCCGCTCGTGCCCAACCCGCATCAGAGCCCCCTGTTTTATCCGTGGCACCGAGTACTGATCCGCCAGTTCGAACTGGCGCTGCAGGCCGCTGTCGACGACCCTCGCATCACACTGCCCTATTGGAACTGGCAACTCGGCGGAGCCGACAACCCGTTCACCTCGCACTTCATGGGCGGTAATGGTGACAACACCCAGAACCAGCTCGTAACAACCGGGCCCTTTTCCAACAACCAGTCGCAATTCATTGTTTCCGTATGGGACGAAGGAATCGGCGGGGCCGGCTTGCGTCGCAATCTCGGTGCCAATGGAGCCTTGCCGTCGCCTGAAGCGGTCATTTCTGCCCTCAACCGCGGCTCCAACTGGATGGAACCTGAAGGTTGGGGCAGCTTCTCAGAGAATCAGTTGCACAACCCGGTACATTCATGGGTAGGAGGCAACATGGGGGAATCCTCTTCACCGAACGATCCGATATTCTTCCTGCATCATTGCTATCTGGATTTGCTATGGGAACGCTGGAGGCTCCAGCATCCAAACGTTGCATTTTTCTCAGCCGAGGGTCGATACGTGGGTGAATTGGCTGCCTCGACGCTGGTCTTTCACCCTGAGAACGAACCCGCTCCCTGGGCGCAGACCTTTGGGGTTGAACAGGCACTCTCCACAGAAGAACTGGGCTATCGATATGAGTACATTTAAGCCAGCACGAAACACTCAGTTCCCCAGCGTCAAACCGTTCGCCGGCAACGGCAACGCCGTTTTATAACGCACCTGCTTGAGCGCAAAGCTTGACCGAATGTTGGCCACCCCCGGCACCTTGGTCAGAAAATCCATCATGAAGCGCTCAAGCGACTGAATGGTCGGCACCAGCACCCGGATCAGATAGTCCGGGTCGCCGGCCATCAGGTAGCACTCCATGACTTCCGGGCGGTCGGAAATCGCTTCTTCGAAATGCTGCAAGGCCTCTTCTACCTGCTTCTCAAGGCTGACGTGAATGAACACGTTCACATGCAGCCCCAGCAGATCGGCATCCAGCAGGGTCACTTGTTCGCGGATCAACCCCAGTTCTTCCATCGCCTTGACCCGGTTGAAGCAAGGCGTCGGCGAGAGATTGACCGAACGGGCCAGGTCGGCGTTGGTGATGCGTGCGTTCTCTTGAAGGCTGTTGAGAATGCCGATGTCGGTACGGTCCAGTTTGCGCATGAGACAAAACCACCTGCTTTTTATGTTTATGCAGAATTTCTATCTGCAAATGATCTCCAGCGCAACGAAACAGAGAGAAATATTCTTCTTGCCCGGGCCTATGATTGTTGTAGGACAAGATTTCTTTTATCGAAGAATGACTGCCAGCTCACTACAAGAAATTCACAAGATCGAGCGTAGAAGCCATGACCCAAGCGTATGAACCGCTGCGTCTGCACGTCCCTGAACCCTCGGGCCGCCCAGGCTGCAAAACCGATTTCTCCTACCTGCATCTGACCGATGCCGGCACGGTGCGCAAACCTTCCATCGACGTTGAACCCGCCGACACTGCCGATCTGGCCCGTGGCCTGATCCGCGTGCTCGACGATCAGGGCAACGCCCTCGGCCCATGGGCCGAAAACGTGCCGGTCGAGATCCTGCGCAAAGGCATGCGTGCCATGCTCAAGACCCGGATCTACGACAACCGCATGGTGGTCGCCCAGCGTCAGAAAAAAATGTCGTTCTACATGCAAAGCCTTGGCGAAGAAGCCATCGGCAGCGCCCAGGCCCTGGCCTTGAACATCGACGACATGTGCTTCCCGACCTACCGCCAGCAAAGCATCCTGATGGCCCGCGACGTACCGCTGGTCGACCTGATCTGCCAGTTGCTGTCCAACGAGCGCGATCCGCTCAAGGGGCGTCAGCTGCCGATCATGTACTCGGTCAAGGACGCCGGTTTCTTCACCATTTCCGGCAACCTCGCCACCCAGTTCATTCAAGGCGTGGGCTGGGGCATGGCCTCGGCGATCAAGGGCGACACCAAAATCGCCTCGGCCTGGATCGGTGACGGCGCCACCGCCGAATCGGACTTCCACACTGCCCTCACCTTCGCTCACGTTTACCGTGCGCCAGTGATTCTCAATGTGGTCAACAACCAGTGGGCGATCTCGACCTTCCAGGCCATTGCCGGCGGTGAAGCCACCACCTTCGCCGGACGCGGCGTCGGTTGCGGCATCGCCTCGCTGCGGGTTGACGGCAACGATTTCTACGCGGTCTACGCCGCCTCCGCCTGGGCTGCAGAACGCGCTCGCCGCAACCTCGGCCCGACCATGATCGAATGGGTCACCTATCGCGCGGGCCCGCACTCGACCTCCGACGATCCGTCCAAATACCGCCCTGCCGACGACTGGAGCCACTTCCCGCTGGGCGACCCGATTGCCCGCCTGAAACAGCACCTGATCAAGGTCGGCCACTGGTCTGAAGAAGAGCACGCCGCCGTCAGCGCCGAGCTTGAAGCCGAAGTGATCGCCGCACAGAAACAGGCCGAACAGTACGGCACCCTCGCCGGCGGCCAGATTCCGAGCGCCGCGACCATGTTCGAAGACGTCTACAAAGAGATGCCGGAGCACTTGAAGCGCCAGCGTCAGCAGTTGGGGATCTGACATGAACGATCACAACAACAATATTCAGTTGGAAACCGCCATGACCACGACCACCATGACCATGATCCAGGCCCTGCGCTCGGCCATGGATGTGATGCTTGAGCGTGACGACAACGTCGTGGTGTTCGGCCAGGACGTCGGCTACTTCGGCGGCGTGTTCCGTTGCACCGAAGGCCTGCAGACCAAGTACGGCACCTCGCGGGTGTTCGACGCGCCGATCTCCGAGAGCGGCATCGTCGGTGTCGCCGTGGGCATGGGCGCTTATGGCTTGCGTCCGGTTGCTGAAATCCAGTTCGCCGACTACGTGTATCCAGCCTCTGACCAGATCATTTCCGAAGCCGCCCGCCTGCGTTATCGCTCGGCCGGTGAGTTCACCGCCCCGATGACCCTGCGCATGCCTTGCGGCGGTGGCATCTACGGCGGTCAGACCCACAGCCAGAGCATCGAGGCGATGTTCACTCAGGTCTGCGGCCTGCGCACCGTCATGCCTTCCAACCCGTATGACGCCAAAGGCCTGCTGATCGCCTCCATCGAAAACGATGACCCGGTGATCTTCCTCGAGCCAAAACGCCTGTACAACGGCCCGTTCGACGGCCACCACGATCGCCCGGTAACCCCGTGGTCGAAACACCCGGCCGCGCAAGTACCGGACGGTTACTACACCGTGCCGCTGGACGTTGCCGCCATCACTCGTCCGGGCAAGGACGTAACCGTGCTGACCTATGGCACCACCGTTTACGTGTCGCAAGTTGCTGCTGAAGAAAGCGGCGTTGACGCTGAAGTCATCGACCTGCGCAGCCTGTGGCCGCTGGACCTGGAAACCATCGTCAAATCCGTGAAGAAAACCGGCCGCTGCGTCGTGGTTCACGAAGCCACCCGCACCTGCGGTTTCGGCGCCGAACTGGTGTCGCTGGTACAAGAGCATTGCTTCCACCACCTGGAAGCGCCGATCGAACGCGTCACTGGTTGGGACACCCCTTACCCGCACGCGCAAGAGTGGGCGTATTTCCCTGGGCCGTCCCGAGTGGGCGCGGCGCTGAAACGGGTCATGGAGGTCTGAATGGGCACGCACGTTATCAAGATGCCGGACATCGGCGAAGGCATCGCAGAAGTAGAACTGTCGCAGTGGCACGTCAAGGTTGGCGATCTGGTCGTTGAAGACCAGGTGCTGGCGGATGTGATGACCGACAAGGCGATGGTGGATATTCCTTCGCCGGTCCACGGCAAAGTGATTGCACTGGGCGGTCAGCCGGGTGAAGTGATGGCGGTCGGCAGTATTCTGATCAGCATCGAAGTGGAAGGCGCGGGCAATCTGAAGGAGTCCGATAAACCGGCTCCTGCTCCTGCGAAAGAACCTGTTGCACCCAAAGTCGAAGCCGTCGCTGAAAGCAAACCTGCTGTTGCCGCGCCGCGTCCGGCGGCTGCCGTTTGCCAAGGCCCGATGGTTGCCCGCGAAGCCGATGAGCGTCCGCTGGCCTCGCCGGCCGTGCGCAAACATGCGCTGGATCTGGGCATTCAACTGCGTCTGGTGCGCGGTTCCGGCCCGGCCGGTCGTGTGTTGCACGAAGACCTCGACGCCTATCTGGCACAAGGTCAGTCGAACGCTTCGGCACCGGCATCTGCCGCCTACGCCCAACGTAATGATGAAGAACAGATTCAAGTGATCGGCATGCGCCGCAAGATTGCCCAGCGCATGCAGGACGCCACTCAGCGTGCCGCGCACTTCAGTTATGTCGAAGAAATCGACGTCACCGCGATTGAAGAACTGCGTGCACACCTGAACGAAAAACACGGCGCCAGCCGTGGCAAGCTGACCTTGCTGCCGTTCCTGGTACGTGCACTGGTCGTCGCCCTGCGCGACTTCCCGCAGATGAACGCCCGTTACGACGACGAAGCCCAGGTCATCACCCGTCTCGGCGCTGTGCATGTCGGCGTCGCCACTCAAAGTGATGTCGGCCTGATGGTGCCGGTGGTGCGTCACGCCGAGGCACGTAGCCTGTGGGACAGCGCCGCAGAAATCTCCCGCCTGGCCAACGCCGCCCGCAATGGCAAGGCCAGCCGCGATGAACTGTCCGGCTCGACCATCACCCTGACCAGCCTCGGCGCCCTCGGCGGCATCGTCAGTACCCCCGTGCTGAATCTGCCGGAAGTGGCGATCGTCGGTGTGAACAAAATCGTCGAACGCCCGATGGTCGTCAAAGGCCAGGTGGTGATCCGCAAGATGATGAACCTCTCCAGCTCCTTCGATCACCGCGTGGTCGACGGCATGGACGCGGCGCTCTTCATCCAGGCCATTCGTGGCCTGCTCGAACAACCCGCGACCCTGTTTGTGGAGTGATGGCATGCAAACTCTGAACACCACGCTACTGATCATCGGCGGCGGCCCTGGCGGTTACGTCACAGCCATTCGCGCCGGGCAACTGGGCATTTCAACCATTCTGGTCGAGGGCGAATCGCTGGGCGGCACCTGCCTGAACATCGGCTGCATTCCATCGAAAGCGCTGATTCATGTGGCCGAACAGTTTCATCAGACTCAACATCACAATCAGCATTCGGCACTGGGCATCAGCGTCTCCGCGCCGACCCTCGACATCACTAAAAGCGTCGAGTGGAAGGACGGCATCGTCGATCGCCTGACCACCGGCGTCGCCGCGCTGCTGAAGAAGCACAAGGTTCAGGTCATCAACGGCTGGGCCAAGGTCATCGACGGCAAGACCGTGGACGTCGGCGACACCCGCATCCAGTGCGAACACCTGGTGCTGGCCACCGGCTCGAAAAGCGTCAACCTGCCGATCCTGCCGATTGGCGGGCCGATCATTTCATCGACCGAAGCGTTGGCGCCGAAATCGGTTCCGAAACGCCTGATCGTGGTCGGCGGTGGTTACATCGGTCTGGAGTTGGGCATTGCCTACCGCAAGCTCGGTGCCGAGGTCAGCGTGGTCGAGGCGCAGGATCGCATTCTGCCGGCCTACGACGCCGAACTGACCCAACCGGTGCACGACGCGCTGAAGCAACTGGGCGTGAAGTTGTACCTGAAACACAGCGTGCTGGGCTTCGACGGGACGTTGCAGGTGCGCGATCCGAACGGCGACACCCTCAACCTGGAAACCGATCAGGTATTGGTGGCCGTCGGTCGCAAACCCAATACCCAGGGCTGGAACCTCGAAGCGCTGAATCTGGACATGAACGGTTCGGCGATCAAGATCGACAGCCGCTGCCAGACCAGCATGCGCAACGTCTACGCTATCGGCGACCTGAGCGGCGAACCGATGCTTGCTCACCGCGCGATGGCCCAGGGCGAGATGGTTGCCGAGCTGATCAGCGGCAAGACCCGAGAATTCAACCCGACCGCCATCGCCGCCGTGTGCTTCACCGACCCGGAACTGGTGGTCGTCGGCAAGACGCCGGATGAAGCCAAGGCAGCCGGACTGGACTGCATCGTGTCGAACTTCCCGTTCGCGGCCAATGGTCGAGCGATGACCCTGGAATCGAAAACCGGTTTCGTGCGGGTGATCGCCCGTCGGGACAATCATGTGATTGTCGGTTGGCAGGCGGTGGGGGTGGGCGTGTCGGAGTTGTCGACGGCATTCGCGCAAAGCCTGGAAATGGGCGCGCGGCTGGAAGACATCGGCGGCACCATCCACGCGCACCCGACCCTGGGTGAAGCGGTGCAGGAAGCGGCCTTGCGTGCTCTCGGGCATGCGTTGCACCTGTAAAAATCGGTCGCAGATCGTTCCCACGCTCTGCGTGGGAATACCTCTACGGACGCTCCGCGTTCGGCTGTCGGGACGCAGAGCGTCCCGGACTGCATTTCCACGCAGAGCGTGGGAACGATCAAAGGCAGAGATTTCGGGCTGCGAAACCGCTCAAGAATGAAGTATTGTTGTGCCCATCCAAAAAAACGTCAGAAGCCTTGAACCGTTTCGACGGTTGTTAAGTGATAGAGGGTGTCATGGGTAACGAAAGCATCAATTGGGACAAGCTGGGTTTTGATTACATCAAGACCGATAAACGCTATCTGTCGTACTTTCGCAACGGCGAGTGGGACAAAGGCACCCTGACCGAAGATAACGTGCTGCACATCAGCGAAGGCTCTACTGCCCTTCACTATGGCCAGCAGTGCTTCGAAGGCATGAAGGCCTATCGTTGCAAGGACGGTTCGATCAACCTGTTCCGTCCGGACCAGAACGCCCTTCGCATGCAACGCAGTTGCGCGCGTCTGCTGATGCCGCAAGTCGACACCGAACAATTCATCGAAGCCTGTAAAGCAGTAGTTCGTGCCAACGAACGCTTCATCCCGCCTTACGGCACCGGTGGCTCGCTGTACCTGCGTCCGTTCGTGATCGGCGTGGGTGACAACATCGGCGTGCGTTCCGCACCCGAGTTCATTTTCTCGATCTTCTGCATTCCGGTCGGCGCCTACTTCAAGGGCGGCCTGACCCCGCACAACTTCCAGATCTCCAGCTACGACCGCGCCGCCCCACAAGGCACCGGCGCTGCCAAGGTCGGTGGCAACTACGCCGCGAGTCTGATGCCTGGCTCGAAAGCGAAGAAAGCCAACTTCGCCGACGCGATCTACCTGGACCCGATAACCCACACCAAGATCGAGGAAGTCGGTTCGGCCAACTTCTTCGGGATCACTCACGACAACAAGTTCGTGACCCCGAACTCGCCGTCGGTACTGCCGGGCATCACCCGTCTGTCGCTGATCGAACTGGCCAAGTCCCGCCTGGGCCTGGAAGTGGTCGAAGGCGACGTGCTGATCGACAAACTGTCAGACTTCAAGGAAGCCGGCGCCTGCGGCACCGCTGCGGTGATCACACCGATCGGCGGCATCAGCTACAACGACCACCTGCACGTGTTCCACAGTGAAACCGAAGTCGGCCCTGTCACCCAGAAGCTCTACAAAGAGCTGACTGGCGTGCAGACCGGCGACGTCGAAGCGCCAGCAGGCTGGATCGTCAAGGTTTGATCTGACGGCCAGATGCACAAAAGCCCCCATCGAGTGATCGATGGGGGCTTTTTCATGGGGTCTGCTTTTGCAGCCACGTCAAAAACACCTGAGCCGAAGCTGATGCCTGCGGTGCAATGCCGTAGTAATAACGTGGCAACGGCATGCGCAAGTCGGACAGCGGGCAGACCAAACGACCGCTCGACAGATGCGTGCCCAGCAACGTGGTCGGGCACAGGGCAATGCCCTCACCCGCCACGGCGGCCTCCAGCACGCGATGCATGTAATCGAACTGGCGAATATCCTGGGTGGCACTCTGATTCTGGCCGAAGCGCAGAGCCCAGTGGTGCCAGTCCTCACGCCGGGCCTTGACGGTCAGCAAAGTATGTCGGCCCAGATCGGCAAGGTCCGCCAGTGGTAGCCGCTCGATCAACGCAGGCGCCGCCACCATCAGCAATTCATCTTCGAACAACGGTTGCGATTCGATGGTCGATGCCCAATCGTCGCGGCCACGGCGAATGACGATGTCGAAACTGTCCTGCGCCGGATCCGGCGATCGGGTCTGGGTAATCACTTGTGGGTCGATGTCCGGATATTCGGCCATGAAGGCATCCAACCGGGGCGTCAGCCACAACTGAGCAAAGGAGGGTCGGGTGTTGATGATCACGGTCGGCCGTGCTGCCTGCTGTCGCAACTCGGCAGCAGCGTCGGCGATCTGCGCCAGACCGGCGCTGACCTGCTGATAAAAACGTTGGCCGGCAGGTGTCAGCAACGATTGCCGGATGCGCCTTTCGAACAGCAACACACCCAGGTGTTCTTCCAGCAATTTGATGTGCCGGCTGACGGCGCTGTGACTCACGTGCAGCTCTTCGGCCGCCAGCGTGAAACTCTGATGACGGGCGGCGACCGCAAAAGCACGAACCGCATTGAGCGGCGGGAGTGATTTGTTCATGGGTCTAATTTAGTCACGTATGCGCTGCATTTAAAGCGTTTGTCACACATTCGTCGCCACGCCAATCTGCCCGCACGCCCAATCCCGCGCCCCGACGGAGCCAGATATGCACAGTTACGGACTCTTTGTACTCTTCGCCACCCTGACTATTTTGAGCCCCGGCCCGGGTGTGGTGCTGACCCTGTCCAACGCCGCGCGCCTGGGCTGGGCCGGCGCAGTGCCGGGGATTTTGGGAATTGCCTCGGGAGCCTTCGTGGTTGCCGCCCTCAGCGCTACCAGTGTCGGTCTGATCCTCAGCGCCTCGGCGACTGCGTTTACCGTGCTCAAATACGCTGGCGCCGCCTATCTGTTGTACCTGGGTTTCAAGAGCTGGCGTTCAGATCGTTTCCGGACCCTGCAAGACGTCCGCCCCTCTCGCCCGAGTTACCGTTTTCTGGAAGCCGCGTCCCTGCAGTTCTTCAATCCCAAAGCCATCTTCTTCTTTCTGGCCGTGTTTCCGCAGTTCATCGACACCGCACAGGCGTTCCACCCGCAGTTCTTCAAACTGGTTGCCTCTTACGCAATGCTGGTGATTCTGGTGCACGGCAGCTATGCCCTGCTCGCCAATGCCGCCAAAGGTTGGCTGTCGAGTCCGAAAGGTTCCTGGCTGGCGGCGAAAGTCTCGGGCGTGACCTTTGCCGGTTTTGGTTTGTTGATGGCTTCGGCGACTCGCTGAACGGACGGCGGATGCTCCACCTGTTTCAACGCAATACGCTTGCCGCCGCGCCCGGCGATACCGCCGGCCTGCCCGTTCTGCTGCTTGCCCATGCGCGCCTGGGTAATCAATCCGGGGATCAATTCCCCCTCTGGTAGATTTTTCCAGAACCGCGCGGGCAAATGCCCCTGCATGACTTTCTCGTTCAACCGCGCCGGGTTGAAGATGTGGCTGTAATAGGTCAGCCATAAACCACCGTGGGGATCGTCAACGTTCTGCGCCAGTTGCTGCCATTCCACCGGGCACTGGCGATGATGAATCAACTGCTCGCCATCGTAATAAACCCCGTCGCGCGGTGTAGCGATCAGCCAACGATGTCGCCCCATGCGCCCGATGAAGTGTTCGCTGGCGCTGTGCAGGATGTCATGGGCCGGTTCGTGCCACGCCACGTATTGCGGGCCCGGCAGCTCTGACGGGCGCTCGATGAAACGCACGAACGCATGCAGATGATGGGCTTCGCGCTGCACCTGCTTGATCCGCCGCTGCAACTCGCTGCCCAATTTGTCGCCGGCCATCATTGCCGTGCGATCGCCATGGCTGACCCGCCACAGCACTTCATACAGCAGACTCCAACGCTGATCGCCACGGTAGCGTGACGCTTGCTCCAGCGTGTCGAGCAACGCACGCGGTATCCGCGCCTGAAACGGTCCCTGTCCTTCCGGCACTGCCACGTCACTGGCAAACAGATCACTCACGCCTTCCGATGCCCAGCTCACAAGACTCGGATCGATTTCATGGCTGAGCAGCCAGCGAGCCTGTTGGCGCCAGGTGTCCAACAGGTCGTCGCAATCGAGATTGATCATCCCCACAACCCCATCTGCTGTGGCACCGGCCGGTCGCGCAACTGCTGATAGAGCATCTGGCTGGTGACTTCTGCCTGCTGCGGGTGGTAATCGCTGGTGATGATGAACGGCTTGGCCTTGGCCAGTACGCAGCGCATGCGGGCTACGTCTTCGTAACGGATGCGCCGCTGCCGCCGCAGCTCCACCAGACGTTCGGTGGTGCGCAGGCCGATGCCGGGAATGCGTGAGATGAGCGCCGGCTCGGCGCGATTGAGGTCCAGCGGAAACACCTCGCGATTCTGCAGCGCCCAGGCCAGTTTCGGGTCGATGTCCAGCGCCAGATTGCCCGGCCCTTGAAGCAACTCACCGGCGCTGTAGCCATAGCTGCGCAGTAGAAAGTCGGCTTGATACAAGCGGTGCTCACGCATCAGCGGCGGTGCGGCAAGCGGCACGCTTTTCGGACTGTCGGGAATCGGGCTGAACGCCGAGTAATACACCCGGCGCAATCGGAAGTTGCCATACAACGCCTGGGCACTGTGGAGGATGGTGCTGTCGTCGGTGTCATCGGCGCCGACGATCATCTGCGTGCTCTGCCCGGCCGGGGCGAACTTTGGGGCGCGGGGTTCGTTAAGCACGGTCTGCACTCCGGTGTAGATGGTGTTCATGGCCTGTTTGATCGAGCCGATCTGCTTCTCCGGCGCGAGCGTCTGCAAACTGGCATCGGTAGGCAATTCGATGTTGACGCTCAAGCGGTCGGCATAACGCCCGGCTTCTTCGATCAGCGCCGGATCGGCTTCGGGAATGGTCTTGAGGTGGATATAGCCCCGGAATTCATGTTCCTCACGCAATAGCTTCGCAACACGCACCAGTTGCTCCATGGTGTAGTCCGCCGAACGGATGATCCCCGAGCTGAGGAACAACCCGCTGACGCAATTGCGCCGGTAGAAATCCAGGGTCAGCGTCACCACTTCCTCGGGCGTGAAACGCGCACGGGGCACATCGCTGGAGCGGCGGTTGACGCAGTACTGGCAGTCGTAGAGACAAAAATTGGTCAGCAGAACCTTGAGCAGCGACACGCAACGCCCGTCCGGCGTGTAGCTGTGGCAGATGCCCATGCCATCGGTGGAACCCAACCCACTCTTGCCCTCGGAGCTGCGCTTGGGCGCGCCACTGCTGGCGCAGGAGGCGTCGTACTTGGCGGCGTCGGCGAGGATGCTGAGCTTGTCGATGAGTTGCATGGGATGGACCTTATACTGTTCGCATATACAGTATAGAGTCCGTCCACGAGCCACAAGCCGTAAAACGACCCTTCGTCAGTCAGGTTTATTGCACTCGGCTGTCAGCCGCAATGGTCGAGGATTTACGCATCGGGTCAGGCTGCATCGCTTGCGGCCATTGCACTCCGAATCGTGCAGTCATTTCCTTGCGCCCCACTGCCGTCAACGCCAGCGCACGGCTGTCCAGATCCTGCGTCACCCATTTGCGCTTCAACGCGGTCTGCAACAACGCCGCACCGAGCGATCCACCCAGATGCGGCCGGCGCATGCTCCAGTCCAGGCACGGGCAGGCAAAGCGTCGGCGCAAGCTCGACAGATCCCTGACCTCAATGCCCAACCCTTCGAAAAGCGCCTCTCCGCTCTCGCTCAAGCGGTACGCCTGCTCATCGGTTTCCACCAGCCAACCGCCCTCCAGCAACCGGTCATGCAGCAACACCGCCAGCGTCCCGGCCATGTGGTCGTAGCAGGTGCGGGCAAATTGCAGGCGATCCGGCGTCTGCGGTTTGAAGGTCGGTGCGGGGTTCTGGCCGATGACCATCAGCGCTTCGAGAGCATGGGCCACACGTTTGTCGGCGAGGCTGTAATAACGGTGGCGGCCCTGCACATGCAGGCGCACCAGCGACAGGTCCTTGAGTTTGGCCAGGTGCGCACTGGCGGTCGAGGCGCTGACGTCGGCGAGGGTCGCCAGCTCCGTGGCTGTGCGGGCGTGGCCGTCCATCAGCGAGCACAGCATTTTGGTTCGCGCCGGTTCCGCGATGGCGGCGGCCACCTGCGAGACGCCGATGTCTTGATGTTCTGCGTGCATACTTCGCTCCCGGACGAATCATCGCCTTCAAGGACTGGAGATAGTAGCAATACTTTCCCCAGCACAAGGTTGCGATCCATGGACCCGCTCATCGCTGCGACTTACGCCGATCCCTATCCTTACTACGCCGAATTGCGCGCAGCGGGCGGGCTGACCTTTCATCACGGACTGAAACTGTGGGTCGCCAGCAGTGCCCGGGCGGTTTGCGCGGTGTTGACGCATCCGGACTGCCGGGTGCGTCCGGTGCATGAGCCAGTGCCCACAGCCATCGCCGATGGCATGGCGGGCAAGGTGTTCGGCCAACTGATGCGCATGAATGATGGTGAAGGTCAGCGTTGTCCGCGTTCGGCCATTGAGCCGCCGCTGGGGCTGATTGATTTGGAGGACGTCAAAGCGCTGGTCGCCGCGCGGTTGATCACCAACGATGCCGACGGCTTATATAAGGCCATGTTTCGCGGCCCGGTGTGCGTGGTCGCGGCTTTGCTCGGATTCACCCCGGCACAAGCGCGGACGATCAGTGAGCTGACCGCCGATTTTGCAGCGTGCCTTTCACCGCTGAGCAATGACCTGCAACTGGCGGCAGCGCATCGAGCGGCGGAGCAATTGCACGGTTACTTCATTGAATTACTGGCAGATCCGAACCCGTTTCTCGCCGACATCCAACAGCGCTTTTCAGGCGAGGAAGACGCACTGATCGCCAACCTGATCGGCCTCTGTTCGCAGACGTTCGAGGCTACCGCCGGGCTGATCGGCAATGCGCTAGTGGCGTTGCAGCGTCAGCCTGAATTACACGACGCGTCAGTCGATTCGCTACTGGCCGAAGTCCAGCGCTTCGACCCGTCGGTACAGAACACCCGACGATTTGTCGCGAACACCTGCGAAATCGACGGTGTCCGACTTGAAGCAGGTGACGTGATTCTGGTGCTGCTGGCCTCGGCCAACCGCGACCCGGCGCTGAATGAAAACCCGGATCACTTTCTGCCGAATCGCCCGAACCGCCGCAGCTTCACGTTCGGCAGCGGTCGTCACCAATGCCCAGGACAAAGGATGGCGATGACCATTGCCTGCGCCACTGTCGGTGAAATCCTCGTCCATGACATCGACCTGAAGCGGTTCGCCTGGCATTACCGCCCTTCCCTCAATGGGCGGATTCCAATGCTCTGCGAGGCAACGACTTAAGCGCTGCGCAATTCGATCGTCAGGTGCGATAGCTCATGTACCGGCGCCAGCCGCTCGCGAATTGCTTCGGCAGTCACGCCAGCCGCCGCGACTACGCTGACAATCGCCGCCCGCGCCTGCGGGCCGACCTGCCAGACGTGCAGGTCGCTGATGCGCACATCGTCGGAGGTTTCCAGCAGTTCGCGGATCTCCTCGGCCACCGGTTCATCGGTGGTGTCGAGCAGCACGGCGGCGCTGTCACGCATCAGGTTCCAGGCCCATTTGGCGATGACGATGGAACCGACGATGCCCATCACCGGATCCATCCACACCCAGCCCAGATAGCGACCGGCAAGCAGCGCGGCAATCGCCAGCACCGAGGTCAACGCATCGGCCAGTACGTGCACGTAGGCTGAGCGCAGGTTGTTGTCGTGATGGTGGTGATGACCATGATCGTGGCTATGGCCGTGGTCATGATGACCGTGATGACCAGCCAGCAAAAAAGCGCTGAGCAGGTTGACGCCCAGGCCGACCACAGCGATCAAGGTGGCCTCGCCGAACGCTACGCTGGTGGGCTCGAACAGGCGGAAAACGGATTCCCCGGCAATGCCCAGCGACACCAGCCCCAGCACCATGGCCGAGGCAAACCCCGCCAGATCGCCGACCTTGCCGGTACCGAAACTGTAACGACGGTTGTTGGCGTTGCGCCGGGCAAAACCATAGGCCGCCGCCGCGATACCCAAGGCGCCGGCGTGGGTCGCCATGTGGAATCCGTCGGCCAGCAGCGCCATGGAACCGGTGAGGTAACCGGCAGCAATTTCGCCGATCATCATCACGAACGTCAGCGCCACGACCCACAAGGTGCGGCGCGCGTTGTCGTCATGGGACGCACCGAGGAACTGGTGATCGTGGGAAAAGTCGTCAGAGCGCGTCGTCAGATTCATGGTGTCGGTGCTCACTTGGAATAACGGCGAATGGCTTGCAGCAATTCTTCCACGCCTTGGGCGCGGGCTTCATCGCTGAGGTCGGGATGGGCAACATGCTCGCGGGCGTGGGCCTCGATGAACTGCTCCATCAAACCGTTGACCGCGCCGCGAATCGCCGCCATCAGATGCAACGTCTTGGCACAATCGGCCTCGGACTCCAGCGCCCGTTCAACCGCCTGAACCTGCCCGGCAATGCGCCGGACCCGGTTGAGCAACTCGCCTTTGTGTTCGTGCGTGTGCGACATACCTATACCCCCTACCCCTATATGGTGAGCATAGTCGCCGTTCGAATCGAAAGGGGCAAGGCTAGTTTTCAACCGTCCGTCGCGGCTTGAGATTTTGATGTGGAAGAATGAGGCGGCGCGTCAAACGGCGCCGCCTCTGGAAGGCTTTTCAGAGGCAGGGCCGTTGGGAACCCTCGTCTGTCAGGCCCATTGCAGTGGCGGGGACGACGAGAAGCAGAGGTCTACGTCCAGTTTTGCGGCGGCCGACAGATTGACCAGCGCGTCCAGAGAGAACTTGTCGATTTTGCCGTTGAGTACGTCGTTGAGGCGCGGCTGAGTGATGCCGAGGCGCTTGGCCGCCTCTTTCTGTGGAAGCTCCCAGGCACGAATTGTTTCGCAAAGCGTGCGCATCAGTTTGGCCCGCAGGCGCATGTTCGCGGCTTCCTGCGGCGTGTCTTCCAGTGCATCCCAGACGCTTGAGAAACGCTGGGGTGGGTTTTGATGATCCTTCATGGTTGAGCCTGTTTCCTTGTGCTGGATGTGCCATGCAGGCTATATCGAAACCGATATAAATCAAGCTAGAAGTGGCTTATTAAATATTCGGTATCACAAAGCAGAAATGCGCGAGCCGGCACACCTGATAAGCCGACACAGAACCCTGTGGGAGCGAGCTTGCTCGCGATGGCGGACTGAAAAATGACGCATCATTTTGCCCCCATCCGAGAGGCTACATTGCCTTGCGCCTTTGCCTACAACTACGCCAGAATCCGCCGGCTTGTGCAGTTTGGGGCCTGCCCGTAACTTGATTCGCATCACTGAATGGTCAGTGAACGGGTTTAGTCGCTCGGACGGTTTTAAGTTGCATGCAGTCCATTTAGTCAGGTGTCTGTGCCTGTGCTCAATGGTAGCTGTGCGTAGGGCGTCTTCGGGCGCGCCGGGAATGCTTAGAACCACCGGTCGACTAACCTGCGCATAGCTGCCACCTAATTGTTTAGTCGCAATGACGGTGTAAGCCTCAATTAAAGGTTCTAGGCAAATGTTCAAACACGTACCCGATCCACCCGAAAAAGACGCACACAACGAGTCCGACCCGACTTCGCCCTACTCTTCCACCGATTCAAAAAAACTCCACGAAGCCGCCGAGCGCGCCCTCGACCACTACCTGAAACCCACCGCCCCGAAACAACACTGCCCCGGCCGCATGTTCCTCGTCGCCCCCGACCTGGATCAACATGCCCTGCTGGCCCACGCCTGCGAATCGATGACTTCGGCCAGCGTGATGCTCAGCGACTTCGCCGCGCTGCTGGATCCGCCCTACCGCAGTACCGTGCTGGGCATCGCCCAAGTGGTGATGTGTGGCGAACTCGCCGTGAACCGGGCGCTGGACACTCTCGATGCCACGACCTGAGGAACACCCCATGGAAAGCAAATCCGATGCACACGTCGTCGCCGCCCTGATCTCCATCGGCCTCAACGAGAAAGACAGCCAATGGGCCGAAAGGGCCTGTCTGCTCCTGCTCGAAAGCGAAAGAAAATCCATCGTCACCGCCGCCCTCGAAGCCCTCGTCCAGCTCGCCCGCGATCACGGCAAACTGGACCGGAACCGCGTCATGCCGGTACTTAACAGCGTAAAACGTAGATTTCCGAGCCTGACCAGCGCGGTTGCCGCAACGCTGGATGAGATGGCGATGGCTGCGTAACGCCTCAGGTAAAAGGCAAGAAAAAACCCGCTGGCTCCTTAAAAGGAATCAGCGGGTTTGGTTTTTACAATCACAGGGCTGATGTCCCATGGGCATTATCGAGAGTGCTTTTTTGTAACAACCATCTGAGCTTCAGAAGCGTCCTACATCTTTCAAACTCTCATTCAGATAGCGTCCTCCACGCTTTGAAAAGATGAAACAAGAACGCTCATGCCTCGAAAAACACTCCTCCCCCGGATTCAAAATCCGCCGTCAGGTGACGGGCAACACATCACTACCCGCTTCATGACTGCTACCGAACTCGCAGCGCAGGATGCCAGACAAAAGAAATACGACGATATGCTGGCCAGACAACAAGCCTATGAAGATCGTTTTGTTCGGCAGACGCCACGACAGAGTCAACTCAGCGCCGTAGGTTGTGTATTCGCCAAAAGCTGCAACCTCCCCGATGGCGTCATCAACCATGAAAGCCCGGCAGGGTTTATTCCTGTCGAAAGGCTTGCCGACTTTGGAGCGTTCTCACTGCTTGGGGGGCGCGAAAAAGATGCGTCGGGAAACATTCCCCTCAAAAAAATCAGCGGTGTCAATTTGCCGTCCGCACTGGGCACTCTTGTGTTGGGCAGTCCTGCTTTTACTGGCGCCGGCGCAAGCGCCACTTCCAGTGTTGGCGTAGTCACGGGCGGCGTTGCAGGAGGTGCATTGGCGGGAATGGTTGCACTTCTGTGGCCATCGAATCTGGGGGACAGTTCGCTCTATACCGAAGAACAGCTCAGATCACTGAAGGAGGGCCGAACACGTATCCGGCTGCATGTAGAGCAACAGGCCGATGGCAGTCTCAAAGGGTACGGGTACAACACTCAGAAGCGCCCTGACTGGGAAATGATTCCGGTCGTGCAATTCGTTGCTCAAGGCTCTCGACAGGTGGCTGACTTTGGCAATGGCATCACATTGACCTGGACGCCAGCTGTCGACCCATCCAGCACTTCGGGTATCCCGCCGCTGGAAAGTGCCCCGCAAACACCGACTATCTGGATTTATCCGCCGACAGAACAAGCAGACAAAATCATCGTCAGCCCGCTTTATCCGCCAGAGTACGAGGATTTCATCCTTGTGTTTCCGGCTGACTCCGGGGTGCAGCCTCTGTATGTTGTGCTTTCCAGGCCAGCACTGGGCGGCGATATCAAATACCACAGGCCCCCACGGACACTGCCCGCATTCCCGGATGCCCAACCAGTCAAATCAAAAAGCAGCGTTCAGGGTGGAGGAGGCAAG
Organism: Pseudomonas sp. HS6; assembly: GCF_023375815.1. Taxonomy (NCBI): domain Bacteria; kingdom Pseudomonadati; phylum Pseudomonadota; class Gammaproteobacteria; order Pseudomonadales; family Pseudomonadaceae; genus Pseudomonas; species Pseudomonas sp. HS6. The sequence continues at coordinate 1,871,377 of NZ_CP067412.1, forward strand.
CGAAGCCGCTGGAAGGACCGGAAGGGGCGAATATATGAATGGGATAGCAAGACTGGCGCTATTGAGCTTTACAACAAACAAGGCAAACACCTTGGCGAGTTCAACCACGAAACCGGTGAACAGATAGATCCCGCAGATCCCGAGAGATCTACCCCGAAGTAATACAGGAGGCTTTTAATGTTTTTATGGATAAGTGGCTTTTTGAAAGGTGATGAAGAGGACGATTCTTTGAAGTTTGAACTGACAGTGAGGCCTGGAGCTGAAGCTGCGGTTCTAGCATTGCTGGGTTGGGAAAGCCTAGAAGAAAGTGAGACCGGAGAATGGTTATTGAATGAAGGTCAGGTCCGGCAAATCGCTTCAGTCCTTAATGAACACCTACCAACTGAGCTAGATCTTTTTATCGGAGTTCGGGAATAGTTGAGTCTTTCCTATCAAGAGCCAACAGTGAACCACGATGAAGCAGTGAGGCTTCTTGAAAGCGGCATGGAAAGGAATGTTGTCGCTGGATTGATTTCTATTGGTTTGAACGAATCAGACAGAATCTGGGCTCAGCAAACCTGCCTGAAGTATTTCGCCAGCAGCAATGAGTCAATTGTCACCTCCGCCATTACCGCTCTAGGCCACATCGCTCGCAGGCACGGCGAGCTGGACAAAGATGCTGCCCTCTCAGCGCTGGAAGAAGTAAAGACAAGATTTCCCTCGCTGGAAGGCGTGATCGCAGACACGCTTGACGATATTGAGGCATTTACCTGACTCATCGAGTCCTTGCATGCCGGACGTTGTGATCAGGAACGCCCCTCATCACAACGCACTCGTCCCGCGAGATTCAATCCTCCCGCGTCAAAACCTCCAGCAACTCAATCTCAAACACCAGATTCGAATTCGGCGGAATCTTGCCCATCGTCCGCTCGCCATACCCCAGATGCGCCGGCACCCGCAATTTGCGTTTACCGCCGACCTGCATGCCCATAATCCCTTGGTCCCAGCCCTTGATCACGCGGCCCGTGCCGATCACGCACTGGAACGGCTTGCCCCGGCTCCAGGAAGAGTCGAACTCGGTGCCGTCTTCCAGCCAACCGGTGTATTGGGTGGTGATCAATGCGCCTTTGACGGCGGCTTTTCCGTCGCCGGTCTGAAGATCGATTATCTGCAGTTCATCATTCATAACATTCACTCTATTGTTCCGCTGGCCGCCGTTTTCCCAGAAATGCCGGCCATTGGCAACCGTTTGACCCCACGTTGGCCGTGATGGATGATGGCCACCCGCTACCAATCCTGATCAATACGCCATGCCAGCACCGCTTGAATGACTCAACTCTGGATCAGCCTCGCCATTGTCGTTGTGTTGATGGTCGTGATCGCCGTGCTGATCCGCCGCGAGCGTGGCCTTCGTCGGCAGCTTGCCGAGTATCGCGAACTGCTCACCCGCGCCGCCGAAGGTCAGAACATTCATCAGGATGGCGACGCCGAACGCTTTAAGCGCAGTCAGTATTTCGCCCGGATTGGTACATGGGACTGGGAAGTCGACACTGACCGGCTCTATTGGTCGGACGCGATTTTCGGCATGTTCGGGTTCAAAATCGGCGAAGTGACGCCTTCCTACGCCTTGTTCTGCTCCTGCGTACATCCGGACGACCGCGCTAAGGTGCGTGCCGGGGAATTGCGCTGCCTGGAAACCGGTGAAAACCACGATGAGGAATACCGCGTGGTCTGGCCCGACGGCACGATTCGCTGGCTAAGGGAAACCGGCAACGTGGTGAAGAACGACCACGACGCGATGATCAAGATGATGGGCGTGGTGCGCGACATCACCGAAGAAAAAGCCTCGGCCAGCTATCTCCAGCACCTGGCCCACTTCGATCCGCTGACCAGTCTGCCCAATCGGCTGGTATTGGAAGAACGCCTGTCGGAAGCGCTGGAACATGCGCGCGCCACCACGACTCGGGTGGCGCTGGTGTTCGTCGACCTCAACGGTTTCAAAGCCATCAACGACCGCTACGGCCACGCCGCCGGCGACCGCGTTCTGATCACCACCGCCACGCGTCTGAAACGCATCTTGCGGGTCAGCGACACAGTCGCGCGTATCGGCGGCGACGAATTCGTGGTCATCCTGCAAGGGCTCGCACCCGGCCTGAACCTTCAGGACGAAGCGCGCAGCATCTGCCAGAAAATCTTCATCGAACTGTCCCCGCCCATCACCATCGGCAACGAACAACGCCACATCGGCACCAGCCTCGGCGTCGCCGTGTTCCCCGACCATGCACCGAGCATGGACCGGCTGCTGCACATTGCCGATCTGGCGATGTATGAGGCCAAGCGCAGCGGGAATAATCAGTATCGGTTGGGGGGCGAAAGCCCGGTGCGGGCGCATGCACCGGGATTTTGAGCGTGAGCGTTAACGCTCCACCGGCTTGATATCCACAATAGTCCCGTTGGTAATCATCACCATCACGTACTTGTCGTTCATCTGCACCCACTGCGCCTGCGGCTCGGGCTGCTTGAGGCCTTTCTGTTTCCAGTTGTTGATGGCTTTTTCGCTGCGCTGGTAAATGTCCGGAGCACGGTCGTTGACCTTCAGTTCACGGCCGTCGGTGGGCGAGCGTTCGACGGTGTCGGTCGAGGGTTGCGCCGCTTGAACGAGTGGGTTGATCCCGGCGATGCCGGCGACGAGGGCCAGGCTGGCGATCAGGGTCTTGTTGTTCATCGGTGAACCTCCTTCAGATAAGTGATACCTGAACTCCGACTGCGGGGTTCTGGAATCATTCCTTGTTTTTTGATGATGCCGGACTTGAGATTGTAGCCGTGCCCCGGAACGCCATCTCGGGCTCGCACGCCACGGAGCGAATACAGTCAACGGCATCCATTTGCGATAAGATCCCGCGCGCCCCCGCAGAGTGAACAAGGACATCACCGTGAAAATCTACCTCATCGTCAATCTGGTGCTGCTTGCGGTTCTGGGCCTTTACGCTGTCAGTCTTTTCAACAAACTCGTTGCCCGGCGCAACGAGATCAAGAACGCGTTTGCCCAGGTCGAAGTGCAGCTCAAGCGCCGCTATGACCTGATCCCCAATCTGGTCAGCATCGCCAAGGGCTATCTGGCCCACGAGCGCGAAACCCTGGAAGCCGTGATCGCTGCGCGCAATGCCGCCGTAGCAGGGCTTGAAGCTGCGCAAGCAAAACCGGGCAATGCCCAGAACATTGCGCAATTGGGGCTGGCGGACAGCGCACTCAGCGGCGCCGTGGGTCGATTGAACCTGACGCTGGAAGCCTACCCGGAACTCAAGGCCTCGCAGAACATGCAGCAACTGAGCGAAGAGCTGAGCAGCACCGAAAACAAGGTGAGCTTCGCGCGCCAGGCTTTCAACGACGCAGTCATGGCCTACAACACCCTCAAGCAGAGTTTTCCAGCGGTGCTGCTGGCAGCCAGTTTTGGCCATCGCGACGACGCCGTACCGTTGAAGTTTGCGGATACGCTGGCAATCAAGACCGCGCCCAACGTTACTTTCTGACTTTTGCTTCCCATGGATGGCCCGATGAATTTCTTTGAACGACAAACCCAGGCTCGCAACCAGACCAGACGACTGGTTTACATGATGATTCTGTCGATTGTCTCGCTGGTCTTCCTGACCGCCCTGCCCTTCGTTTTCAGTGGTTTTGAAGATTACTTGAGTGGCACCGGCACGCTGGCAGATGCATTTCTGGCGATGGCCGTCATCGCATCGTTCATCAGCAGCATCGTGGTAATCGGCGGCCTGCTGAAATATCGGCAACTGCGGGCTGGCGGCAAAGTCGTTGCGGAGAAACTGGGTGGCCGCCTGCTCAATTGCAATGCGCGCACCCTGGGCGAGCAGCGGTTGATGAATGTGGTCGAAGAAATGGCGATTGCTTCCGGCACCCGCGTGCCAGCGGTGTATCTGTTGCCGGATGAAAGCATCAACGCTTTCGCGGCCGGGCTTACTCCGGAGGATGCAGCGATCGGAGTGACCCGTGGCGCGGTGAAGCTGCTGACCCGGGAAGAACTGCAAGGGGTGATCGCCCACGAGTTCAGCCACATTTTCAACGGTGACATGCGCCTCAATACGCAGCTGGTGGCGGTGGTGCACGGCCTGCTGGTGCTGGGGCTGGCTGGCACTTACATACTGGCCAGCCTGCTCAAGCGCGACAAACGCGACGTGCGGCTGATGCTAGTGGTGTTGGCGGTCGGCGTCGCACTGAGCGTGGCCGGATTTATCGGGAATCTGTATGGCAATTTGATCAAGGCCGCGGTCAGTCGCCAGCGCGAGTTCCTGGCCGATGCCAGCGCGGTGCAATACACGCGCAATCCGCAAAGCATTGTCGGGGCTCTGAAAAAAATCGGCGCCCATGCGCAAGGCTCCGCCATCGGCGCCCCCCGAGCGGCCGAGTTCAACCATCTGTATTTCAGCACCGGGGTGTCCGGTTCACTCAGCCGGATGTTTGCAACACACCCTGATCTGAGCGTGCGGATTCGTCGGATCGATCCGCAGTGGGACGGGAGTTTTACAACGGCTGCCCCAGCGGGTAAACCGGTGCCAGATCAGATCGCGGCAACGTTGGATTGATTCAGACTCCACGTCCATGGATGGTTAGATGAATTTCTTTGCACAACAGCGCCAGGCCAAGCGTCGCTCAGTGCAGCTCGTGATGTTGATGTTCCTTGCCGTACTGAGCCTGATTCTTGTGTCCTGCATGCTCCTGATTCTGCCGATCTCATACGGCAAAACGCTCGAGAACATGGCGTTGAACTGGCCGTTTTTCGCGACCGTCGCGACGCTGGTAACGGCTGTCGTGTTACTGGGCGGGCTGGTCAAATACGTCGAACTGGCTAAGGGTGGCAAGGTGGTCGCGCGCCGTTTGGGTGGTCGTCTGATCAACCATGACGCGCGGACTCTGGAAGAGCGTCGCCTGGTCAACGTGGTTGAGGAAATGGCCTTGGCGTCTGGCACTGCAGCCCCTTCGGTGTACCTGCTGCCAGATCTGGGCATTAATGCATTTTCTGCCGGACTCACTCCTCAGGATGCAGTCATTGGCGTCACTCAAGGTGCGATAAGCCTGTTGTCACGCGATGAACTGCAAGGCGTGATCGCCCACGAATTCAGCCACATCTATAACGGCGACATGCGCCTGAACACCCAACTGGTCGCGATCGTCCACGGGATCACGGTGATCGGGTTGGCGGGAAACCATCTCTTGCGCGGTCTTGAAGACACACCACACTCATCTGCCAATCGTAAGCAACCGGCCATCCTGGTCAGCATGTTCGGCACTGCACTGTGCATTGTCGGATTCTCCGGGACGTTCTTCGGCAACCTGATCAAGGCAGCGGTCAGCCGGCAACGCGAATTCCTGGCCGACGCAACGGCCGTGCAATACACCCGTGACCCCCACACTATCGCCGGGGCACTGAAGAAAATCGGCGGGTACAAAATGGGCTCGACCCTCAAGGCCGCCCGCGCCGCCGAGTTCAGCCACCTGTTTTTCGGCCCTGGCACTTCCAGCTCTCATCTGCTCTCGGGTCATCCGGATCTGCGTGAACGCATTCGCAGGATAGACCCTGACTGGGACGGGACTTTCGTGAACATCGCCGCACCACCGCAAGACTCGATGGCCGCCAGAACCGTGCTGGCAGCGCCGACGAAGTAACTGCCAGAGGAGCCATTGATCCGTCTTGAACATCAATCCATGCCAACTATGCAATTAACAGATCGATCCCCCTGCGCCACTATCCGCCCCAATAAGAACCGTGCGCCGCCTCCCCGTCGCGCACGTCATAAAAGCGGTGGAGTATTTTTCGATGACAGCCTCAATCCCACACGGCGGCTCGCGGGCCGGCGCCATTTTCCGGGTCACCTCGGGCAATTTCCTCGAACAGTTCGACTTCTTCCTGTTCGGCTTCTACGCCACGCAGATCGCGGCAGTGTTCTTTCCGGCGAGCAGTGAGTTCGCTTCCCTGATGATGACGTTCGCAGTGTTCGGCGCAGGCTTTTTGATGCGTCCGCTGGGGGCTATCGTGCTCGGCGCGTACATCGATGACGTCGGTCGGCGCAAAGGTTTGATCGTCACCCTGTCGATCATGGCCAGCGGCACGATATTGATTGTGCTCGTGCCCGGATACGAAACCATTGGCCTGTTCGCCCCGGCGCTGGTGCTGGTCGGGCGGTTGCTGCAAGGCTTCTCGGCCGGTGCCGAACTGGGCGGTGTTTCAGTGTATCTCTCGGAGATCGCCACACCGGGCCGTAAAGGTTTCTTCACGGCCTGGCAGTCGGCCAGTCAGCAAGTCGCGATCATCGTTGCCGCCGCGCTGGGCTTTGCCTTGAACCAGTGGATGGCGCCGGACGTGATCGCCGATTGGGGCTGGCGGATTCCGTTTTTCGTTGGCTGCATGATCGTGCCGTTCATCTTCCTGCTGCGTCGCAACCTGGCGGAAACCGAAGAGTTCGCCGCCCGCAAACATCGCCCGAGCATGAAAGAAGTGTTCCGCACCCTCGGCCAGAATTGGGTCGTGGTGCTCGGCGGGATGCTGATGGTCGCGTTGACCACCACCGCGTTCTACCTGATCACTGTGTACGCGCCGACCTTCGGCAAAACCGTGCTGCACCTGAGCACGTCGGATGCGTTGCTGGTGACGTTGCTGGTGGGTGTTTCGAATTTCTTCTGGCTGCCGATTGGTGGCGCGCTGTCGGACCGAATCGGTCGTCGTCCACTGCTGATCACCATGTCGCTGCTGGCCCTGGCCACCACCTACCCGGCGCTGTCGTATCTGGTGCAGGCGCCGAGCTTCAGCCACATGTTGATGTCGCTGCTTTGGCTGTCGTTCATCTACGGCATGTACAACGGCGCGATGATTCCGGCGCTGACCGAGATCATGCCGGTGGAAGTGCGGGTGGCGGGTTTCTCGCTCGCCTATAGCCTGGCGACGGCAGTGTTCGGCGGCTTCACCCCGGCAATGTCGACCTTCCTGATTCAGTACACCGGCGACAAAGCCGCGCCGGGTTACTGGATGAGTGTCGGTGCGCTGTGTGCGTTGTGCGCGACGCTGTATCTGTATCGCCGCGCGGGTGGTCGTCTGCAACCGGCCGTCGCTTGAGGAGTCAGCCAACATGAAAAAGCTCTTCAATCTGACCGCCCTCGCCCTCCTCGCCTTCAGCGCATTTGCTCAAGCCGAAGAACTGCGGGTAATGACCTCCGGCGGCTTCACTGCGGCCTATAAAGTTCTCGGGCCGAAGTTCGCCGCGAACACCGGCAACACCCTCGACACCATTCTCGGCCCATCGATGGGCAAGGCGCCGGAGGCGATCCCCAATCGTCTCGCCCGGGGTGAACAGGCCGATGTAGTAATCATGGTCGGCTACGCCCTCGACGATCTGATCAAGCAAGGCAAGGTCGACCCGGCCTCGCGTGTGGAATTGGCGGATTCGCGGATCGGCCTGGTGGTGCGCAAAGGCGCGCCGAAACCGGACATCAGCAACGTCGACGCCCTGAAGAAAACCCTGCTCGACGCGCAATCGGTGGCCTACTCCGACAGCGCGAGCGGCGTGTACATCGAGCAGCAATTGTTCAAGAAGCTCGGCGTTGAAGATCAGCTGAAACCGAAGGCGAAGATGATCCCGAAAATCCCGGTGGGCTCGGTGGTCGCGACCGGCGACTATCAGCTGGGTTTCCAGCAGGTCAGCGAGTTGCTGCCGGTGCCGGGGGTGAGTTTTGTCGGGAAGATTCCGGAATCGGTGCAGTCGGTAACACGTTTTGCAGCGGGGATTCCGGTCGGTGCGCAGCATCCGCAGGAGGCCAAGGCGTTGCTCGCCTACCTCGCCGCGCCTGCCGCCCAGGCCGACGTACAGGCCACGGGACTGGATTCGGTCAAGCACTGACCTTCGGCGGCTGGACCTTCATTTCCACCACCAGCCGCTCCAGTTCCAATGCCGCCGGGGTCAGGGTACGACCCCGGCGCTTGATGATGCCAACACTGCGCATCACTTGCGGATCGGTCAGCGGCACCCGCGTCAGGATCGGATGATCCGCCGCCGGCATCGCCATCAACGGCACCGCCGCCACCCCCAATCCCGCTTCCACCAGACCGATCATCGTCGTCACGTGCAGGGTTTCGCAGATGCTCGGCCGTTGCGGCACCACTTTCGCCAGCGCCTGATCGAGCAAAAAACGATTGCCGGAGGTCTTGTCCAGCGAGATGTAATCCTGCTGGTAAAACTCGTCCCAACTGACGCTGCTGCGCCCGGCCAAGGGGTGATCGCGACGACAGGCGACCACGTAGCTCTCTTGCACCAGCGGCTCGAAATCCACGCCCGCCTCCTGAGTACCCATGAAGCTCAGGCCGAAATCCGCCTCGCCATTGACCACCGCCGTCAGCACATCGTGGGCGCTGGAGTCGAGGACTTTGACTTTGATTCGCGGGAACTGCTGGTGATAGCGAGCAACCACTCGCGGCATGAAGTAGTACGCCGCCGACGGCACGCAGGCGACGGTGACATGGCCCTGCCGATTCGAGGCGACTTCGCTGATGCCGAGCAACGCTACGTCCAGGTCATCCAGCAAACGCTCGACACTGGGCATGAAGCCGCGTCCGGCCTGAGTCAGGCTGACCTTGCGCGTGGTGCGCTCGAACAGCTTCACGCCGAGGGCATCTTCAAGCTTTTCGATACGACGGCTCAGGGCCGGTTGTGAGATGCGCACGGTGTCCGCGGCCTTGCGGAAACTGCCCTGCTCGACCACGGCGCGAAAGGCTTGCAGGTCATTGAGGTCGAAGTTGATGGCCATGGGAGACTCGGAAGGAATTGATTCGCTGAGGCTATGAATGTAACCAATTGATGCAAAATATTACAGAAGCACATCTGCTCAAGCAGGCTCTGCGGTAGATCTGCCATCGTTTCAGCCTTTATCCTTGTCGCCCCCCGCCGTACTGCGTTACTGGAGTCCCGCTCATGCCCCATGAAGGCAATCTGTTGCAAGCCGCTGTCGTGTTTCTGTTCGCGGCGGTGCTCACCGTTCCCCTGGCCAAGCGCCTGCAACTGGGCGCGGTGCTCGGTTATCTGTTTGCCGGGGTCATCATCGGCCCGTCGGTGTTGGGCCTGATCGGCAATCCGCAAAGCGTCAGCCATATCTCGGAACTGGGCGTGGTGTTGCTGCTGTTCATCATCGGTCTGGAGCTGTCACCACGACGCTTGTGGGTGATGCGCAAATCGGTGTTCGGCGTCGGTCTGGCGCAGGTGCTTTTGACCGGTTCGGTGATTGGCGTACTGGCGTTGTCGGTGTTCGGCCAACCGCTCAACAGCGCGATTGTGCTCGGCCTCGGTCTGGCGCTGTCGTCCACCGCATTCGGCTTGCAAAGCCTGGCTGAACGCAAGGAACTGACCAGCCCCCACGGTCGGCTAGCGTTTGCGATTCTGCTGTTCCAGGACATCGCCGCGATCCCGCTGATCGCTCTGGTGCCGATGCTCGCGGGTGTCGATCACCACACCAGCACCGCCGACGATGTGCGCCACAGTTTGCAGGTCTTGGGCAGCATCGCCGTGGTGGTGATTGGCGGGCGTTATCTGTTGCGCCCGGTGTTCCGCATCGTCGCGAAAACCGGTCTGCCGGAAGTCTCCACCGCCACCGCTCTGCTGGTGGTGATTGGCACGGCGTGGATGATGGATATGGTCGGCGTGTCCATGGCGCTGGGCGCATTCCTCGCCGGGTTGCTGCTGGCGGATTCGGAATATCGCCATGAACTGGAAGCGCAGATCGAACCATTCAAGGGCCTGCTGCTGGGGCTGTTTTTCATCAGCGTCGGCATGGGCGCCAACCTCAGCCTGCTGCTCAGCGCACCGATCACGGTGCTGGGGCTGACGCTGTTGTTGATTGGTTTGAAGTTGCCGCTGTTGTTTGTGGTCGGGCGACTGGCTGGCGGGTTGAACAAGGTCAGTGCGATTCGCCTCGGCATCGTGCTGGCGGCGGGCGGTGAATTTGCGTTCGTGGTGTTCAAGATTGGTCGCGATCAGGGCCTGTTCGAACCGCGCCTGTACGATTTGCTGGTGCTGACCATCACTCTCTCGATGGCCGTCACGCCGTTGCTGCTGTTGATCTGCGCACGGCTGGTCAGCCCGAAAGTGCAACCGGTGGAAGTGCCGGAGAAATTCCGCCAGATCGACACCGACACCCCACGGGTGGTGATCGCCGGCATGGGCCGGATGGGCCAGATCGTGGCGCGGATCCTGCGGGCGCAGAACATCAAGTTCGTGGCGCTGGACACCTCGGTGGAAACCATCGAACTGTCGCGCAGTTTCGGCGGCGTGCCGGTGTTCTACGGCGACCCGATGCGTCCGGAAATCCTCAGCGCTGCCAAGGTCGGGGAAGCGGAATATTTTGTGATCGCCACGGACGATCCGGAGACCAACATCAAGACCGCCGAAATCGTGCGCAAGCTCTACCCGCACATGAAGATCATTGCCCGGGCGCGTAACCGGCAGCACGTGCATCGTCTGGTGGATGTCGGTGCCGATCCGATTCGGGAGACGTATTACTCCAGTCTGGAAATGAGCCGTCGTACGCTGGTCGGCCTCGGTTTGACCCAGGCCCAGGCCGATGCGCGGATCAAGCGCTTCAAGCACCACGACGAACAGGTGCTCGAAGCTCAACATGCGGTGTACGACGACGCGGCCAAAGTGCTGCAGACCGCACAGGAAGCGCGGGCGGAACTGGCCCGGTTGTTCGAGTCGGATCAACTGGAAGAACAATCGGGCAAGTCCTGAGCCCCGCCATCAATCCTTCCCGCGCAATGCGCGGGAAGGTTCTGATCAGGCCATCTCCAGCGCCCGTTCTTCCTCTACAACCGCCACTGCAAACCGGTCCGCCAGAAACGGCGTGATGTCCAGCGGCAGCGGCTCATCGTTGACCAGCTTATCCAGCAGCACCCCGGTAATCGCCGACGTCAGCACCCCGGTGCGGAAGTGCCCGCAGGCATTCAGGTAACCGTCCACCCCGGCCATCGGCCCGAGAATCGGCAACTCATCCGGCGAGCCCGGCCGCAGCCCGGCCCAGGTGCGCTTGAGATTGATGTCCGCCAGCTCCGGCAGGCAGCGCACCGCGCCCTGCACCAGCCCGGCGATTTCCGGCCAGGTGGTGGTGACGTCGAAGCCCTTGTCCTCGGTGGTGCTGCCGATCAGTATCTCGCCGTTGTCTTTCTGCGCCATGTAGCAATCGCTGGTGGTCAGGCAGCCGTTGAGGATTTTCGGCAAGCGTTCGGTGAGCAGGATCTGGCCTTTCACCGGTTTCACCGGAATCCGGATGCCCGTGGCCCATTCGCTCAAATCTGCTGCCCACGCCCCCGCTGCGTTAATCAGGGTCTTGCAGTGAAACACCCCCGCCTCGGTGGTCTGCACGCCGGTTACTCGCGTGCCGTGATGCAAAACGCCGGTGATGTTGGTGTTGACGTACATGTCCACGCCATTCTGCCGGGCGCCTTCGGCGTAGGCGTCGGCGAGGCGGAACGGGCTGACCTGGTGGTCGCAGAGAAACTCCAGCGCCCCGCGTGCTTCATGGCTGACGCTCGGTTCGGAATCACGCAGCGCGGCTTGATCGAGCCAGCGCACCTGATCGGCCAGGTGCGGGATGCAGCCGACGATGTGCTCGGCGTACAACCGGTCTTCATCGTCATAAATGACGAATTTGAGTCCGGTCTTTTCGAACTTGAAATCCATCCCGTGGTTGTCCTTCAACTCACGGTGCAGCGACGGGTACAGCGCGTTGGACTGCAAGGCAAAGTCGAAGAACGACGGCGGCAGAATGTGCGGCGTGCTGGAGTCCACCGCCACCGCCGCGCCCTGGGTTTGGCGCTTGCGATTGGCCGACATCATGCGGAAGAAAATCACCCCGCAACCCAGCCCCACCGACTCGCCAATCGCCCACAAGCCACCGGCCGAAGCACGGGTCGCATTGCCCGGGCGCTTGGCATCGATCATCGCGACCTTGAGGTTTTTGCGCTTGGATAACTGATAGGCGATGGACGCGCCGATCACACCGCCGCCGGCGATGACCACGTCGTAGAACTTACTCATGGGAAACGGCCTCCGTGCCGAGGGACTGGAACGCGGAAAAGGGAATCGGATCGACCGGGAAGCGCGGCCGCAACCAGCCGACATCCTTGCGCCCGGTGGCCTGACGCAAGCGGTCGCTGCAATAGCCGACGCACATCCGCCCCTGACAGTCGCCCATGCTCACGCGGGTACGCATCTTCAGGCTGGCGATGTCCTGCACGCCTTGCTCAAGTGCACGGTCGATGTCGGCGCGGGTCGCGTGTTCGCAGCGGCAGATCACCGTGTCCGCCGCCGGCAATGCGATTTGCCCGACACCACGTTCGGTGTAGCGATCCACCGCTGCACGGAAACGCACGATGGCTTTGAGTTTGCCCAGGTAACGGTCGCGGCGGACCCGCGCCAGTTCCTCTTCAAGCACACCGCGCTGAAGCAGGATCGAGGTGGCGGCGATCTTGCCGGCCAGCATCGCCGCTTCACCGCCGCGAATCCCGCCCATGTCACCGGCCAGATGCACATGCGGTTCGCTGCTTTGCTGCCAGATGTTGGCGTTGGCGCGCAGGTAACCGTCGTCGCTGAAGCCGTGATCCAGGCCCATTTGCTGACTCAACTGGGTACGCGGAATGAAGCCGTAGCCGACCGCCAGCGTCTTCGCTTCGAAGCGTTCGACGCGGCTCATGTCCGGCTCCCACGTCGCCGAGTACGGTGCCACGCTGACGCTTTTCAATTCGCCCTCGCCGTGCGCCTCGACCACGCCCCAGCCGTAGTTCATCGGGATGCCGTGCAGTTTCAGGTAGGCGAGCATGCTCAAGCCATCGAGGAACAATTGCGGCTTGTTCAGCAGCGCCAGACTTTCCTTGGCAATCTTGCCGAACGCGCAGGCCTCGTAGACACCGGCAACGCTCACGCCCGAGGCGTGCAACTGGGTCGCCACCAACGGCAACAGCGGGCCGGTGCCGGCGATCACCACCGGGCCTTGCGGCTTGACCACGCCGCTCTTGATCTGCAATTGCAGGCCGCCGAGCATGATCACGCCGGGCAGCGTCCACCCGGGGAACGGCACGCTGCGTTCATGGCAACCGGCGGCCAGCAGCAGTTGCGGATAGCTGATTTCGTGCAGCCGCTCATCGCCATCGAGCACCACCAGCGAGCGGGTGCCTTCGGCGCCGACCACCCGGTGGTTGAGGCGCACGTCGATCAGCCCGGCCTGCTCCTGAAAGTCGCCGTGTAATTTGCTCAGTGCTTCGGAGTAACGTGGCCCAAGATAATCCAGCTGCACGCCGTCACGCAGCGGCCCTCGATAGACCACACCGCCAAGGCGCGATGCTTCTTCAAGCAATGTGCTGCGCACACCATGGCGCGCCAGTTCGATGGCCGCAGCCATCCCCGCCGGACCGCCGCCGACGATTAACGGATGCTGGCTCATGGCGCCTCCTGACCGTGAATGCGGTTGGCCTGGGTGTCGATGTGCATGCCGTCACGCACCACGGTCTGGCAGGCGCGGCGCTTATGCCGGCCGTTGATTTTCACCAGGCAGCACTGGCACACGCCCATGCCGCAATAGGCACCGCTGATCTGGTTGTGATCGTTGCGTGCGATCTGGCGCACACCGAGGGACTGAATGACGCTGAGCACGGTTTCGCCGATGGCGGCGGTGACCGGTTGGCCGTTGATGTGGACAGTCATATCCGCCTGCGCCAAGGGCTGGATATCGAAGGTTCTTTCTAGGCAGTGCATTGCGATGATCATCCGTGAAAAGTTCAGGTGAGGTTGAAACAGCTCCTTGCTGCACTACACCTTGCCGGCACGTGGGGGTTATCTCTCTCTATCGCGCCGGCAGGTTGGTTCCGCTCGCGCAGCAACGTGCGCGCAAGCAATGTAGTCGATCCAGCGGCAAGGGCCTGGAAATTTCAAGGTAGGGGATATCGCGCCGACGAATATTGATCCAGGCCATGGAAATGACTGTACGGTTCTGCGCCGGTCAGTTGGAGAAGACGAACTGCCCTTTGATCTTCTTCGAACCGATGAAACCGAGGTCAGGGAACAGCTTGGTTTTCAGCCACGCGACATAAAACACCAGGGCCAGGGTGAGGCCTACGCTGACCAGCGTGGCCACCGGATCTTCGGCGTAGTCCTTGAACAGGCGTGAAAACTGGCTGAGCGTGAGGATCACGAAGACGGTGTAAGTCTGTGCGGAGTACTTGTAGAAACCCCAGGCAAACAGCAGCGGGATAGCGCCACCGATCAGCGTGAGTGCCAGGGCCAACCCGATGCTGGAGTTCCAACCGAGTGCAAATCCGATGACCGCGCCGATCAGCGCCTGAATACAAAACAGCACAATCAGGATCGTGACCTTGCGTGCATGCTGGCGACGCAGTGCCGGGTCAATGTGCGAACCAATCCAGTAAGCCAACGCCCGATCCTTGACCGCCCCACCCGAAAACGCCTTGAAGGTTTCGGTTTTCGAGCGCCCGGCGTCGAGCATCTCATCCAGCTGCCGTTTGATTTCCTTCTTGTCCAACGTCTTCATCCTTAAACAGAAATGCAAGCGGCCGATCCGCTTGCGGTGACGATTCTCGCTGCTGGTCTTTCAGAAAGCAAAAAGCCGCTTCCACCCGAAGGTGGAAGCGGCCGAGGCACAAGCCCCAGAAGGATCAGTGCACGAACAGGGCGATCAGAATGATGATCGGGATTGGCACGCCGAGGAAAAACAGCAGTAGTGAGCGCATGGTGATACTCCTTGTTAACGGACCGGAGGCAGTGTGGTCGTGGTGTAGGTTTCGACTTCGACGTACTCGACCGCATCCCGACGGCGACCGCCGAAGGTGGCCGACAGACTGGCGAAGAACGCACCGGCCAGCAGTGCGATGAACATCCACAGCGAGGTCAATGCAGCGACTTTGGCGGCAGTGTCAGCGGCTTGCTGAGCTTTGACCTTGGCGTCGGCAATCGCCTTTTGCGTACGAGCGTAGATTTCATCGACGCGACGTTCGGCATCGGCCTGGGTCAGGTTGGTACGTTGCGCCACCAGTTGTGCAAGGTAGGTGCGATCCTCGGGGCTGAGCTGACCGTTGGCCAGGCTCTGGGCGAAGATCCGGGTCACGGCGCCATGGGCGGCGTCATCACTGACGGCAGCAGGACGATCGTCGCGGAACAGGCTGTCGACGAAGTAACCGTACTGATTACTGTCGGTGTTGGCTGCCGCTGTACCCGCTGCCTGAGTCATGGCGCTGGCTGCGCCACCGGCAACACTTGCACCGGCCTGCACACCGCCACTGACGATGCTGCTGACCGAACCGACCACCAGCGTCGCGGTGACCAGCGTGGCTACGCACCAGGCAAGGAAGCCATGGGCGGTGTCGCGGAAATACACCTCGTCACCGTGCATGTTCGCCCACTTCACCCGCAGGCGACCGGCGATGTAGCCACCGAGTCCCGAAGCGATGATTTGCGTGGCGGCCAACCATACGATTGTCGAAATGCCCAGTCCCTTGGCGCTGATGCCCTCCCCGGACCACGGTGATACAGCGGAAAAGCCCAGACCGAAACCGAGCAGCACCAAAATCAACGACAGTGCCGCGGCAGCCGCGGCCCCAGCGAAGATCGCGCCCCAGGACACCCCTGAGACGTTGCTCGACTCTCCTTCAAAGGCAGGATAAAACCCATCAGAGGATCTATTCATTGTTGTTCTGCTCCCGGCATGAAAAATGGTGTTACAACTCGTCAGCAGATGAATTGCAGTGACCGTGCCAGTCGCCAACATTAAATAAATCTATAAAATTCAATAACTTAAAAAGACTGAACTTCCTAAGACCATGCAATTTGCAACATGGGTTCAATAACAGCGTGCTTTATGCATTGGCACAAACCGCTCATTTTCGTCTGTAGCTCTTTTTGCCACTGGGTGTCAGGCAATACACGCCGCCGCGCGGTCCGGTGCAGAACGAACCGGTGCCACAATCGCAGCCGTCATTGCTTTGCAGAAACTGCTGGGGCTGCGCCTGTTCACGGATGCCGAACATGGCGGCACAGCTCTTTTTCGAGCCGCTGATGGAGCCGTCATTGCACAGAAACAAATCGCCATCGCAGCGATCAATGCCGCCCTTCTTCCCGGAACACGGGGTGTTGGCGGCCAATGCCGAAGCACTTAGCAACGCCAGAAGCATCCCGGCCATCGGCATCCAGCCACCGCGAATCAACTTGCCCACGGAATCTCTCCCTCGAAAATATGGCCATATGATATCAATTTTTCGGGAAATAAATCGGCAACCACGGTGGGTCATTTGCGTTTGTATCAACTACAACATGAAAGTTAATTTAAAGCGTTATTGCAAAATCTTGGCAAAATGCTGCCATTCCGTTTGAACCGATCAGCAGGCCTCCCATGACTCGCATCTTGACCATCGAAGACGACGCCGTGACCGCCCGGGAAATCGTCGCCGAACTGAGCAGCCACGGCCTCGACGTGGATTGGGTCGACAATGGCCGCGAAGGCCTGGACCGCGCCGTCAGCGGCAATTACGACCTGATTACCCTCGATCGCATGCTGCCCGAACTCGATGGCCTGGCCATCGTCACCACTTTGCGCACTATGGGCGTGTCTACGCCGATCCTGATGATCAGCGCGTTGTCCGACGTCGATGAGCGCGTGCGTGGCCTGCGCGCCGGCGGTGACGATTACCTGACCAAGCCGTTCGCCACCGATGAAATGGCCGCCCGGGTCGAAGTGTTGCTGCGCCGTCAGCACAATGGCGGCACCCAGCCGACTACCCTGCGCGTGGCGGACCTTGAGCTGGACCTGATCAGCCATGAAGCCAGCCGCGCCGAGCAGGTGCTGACGCTGTTGCCCACCGAATACAAGTTGCTGGAATTCCTGATGCGCAACAGCGGCCAGATCCTGTCGCGGATGATGATTTTCGAGGAAGTCTGGGGCTATCACTTCGACCCGGGCACCAACCTGATCGACGTCCACATCGGTCGCCTGCGCAAGAAGATCGACCCGCCGGGCAATGTCCCGTTGATCCGTACGGTGCGAGGCTCGGGTTATGTCATTGCCGAACCCGTCTGACGGTTGGCGTTCCTCCAGCAGCCGGCTGCTGGCGCTTTACAGTTCGTTGTTCGTGGCCTGGAGCGCGATCCTCATGGGGGTCATGTATTTCGAGGTATCCGGCTACCTCGACAACCTGGCCAAGCATTCGCTGATGCAGCGTCAGCACCTGTTTTCGCACTTTCGCGGCGACCAATTGGAAGACGCACTCTCTGCCAGCATGACCTTCGATATCCGCGGAATCGATGCCTACGGCCTGTTTGACGCTGACCACACCTACCTCGGCGGCGCCTTGCAGAAGATCCCCGCGTCCCTGCCGCTGGACGGCAAGATCCACGAGCTTCCCGACTGCTCCGAATCCGACGACCCGACCCTGCCCAATGACAGTTGCGATGCGGTCGCGACGCCGACCCGTGATGGTCGCTGGCTGGTATTGGTGCGCGACAACGGTTCGCTGTTCGCCGTGACAAGGATCATTCTTCGTGCGTTGCTCTGGGGAGTTTCACTGACGATTGTGCCGGGGATCATCGGCTGGCATTTGCTGCGCCGTCGGCCGCTGCGGCGGATCCGGGCGATTCAGGCCAGTGCGCAATCGATAGTCGCGGGTGACCTGACCCACCGTTTGCCACTGTCCAATCGCCGCGATGAACTGGACATGCTCGCGGCCATCGTCAATGCCATGCTCGATCGCATCGAGCGTCTGATGAACGAAGTCAAAGGCGTGTGCGACAACATCGCCCATGACTTGCGCACCCCGCTGACCCGCCTGCGAGCGCAGTTGTATCGCATGCAGCAACAGGCCGGCGAAGGCTCGCAGGAAGCCGCACAACTGGATCTGGTGCTGGCCGAGGCCGATACGCTGATGGCGCGGTTTCGGGGTTTGCTGAGGATTTCAGAGCTGGAGGATCGCCAGCGGCGTTCGGGTTTCGTCGAGCTCGATCCGGTGTTGTTGCTGCAGGAACTGCACGAGTTCTATCTGCCGCTGGCTGAGGAAGACGAACTGCGTTTCGAGCTGAACATGCCTGAAACCCTGCCGATGCTGAATGGCGACCGGGCGTTGTTGTTTGAAGCCTTGGCCAACCTGTTGAGCAACTCGATCAAGTTCACCCCGCCGGGAGGCACGGTGATTTTGCGTGGGGTGAATGATGCGGGGCATACCCGAATTGAAGTGCATGATTCCGGCCCCGGCATTCCCGAATCGGAACGGGAAGCGGTGTTCCAGCGTTTCTATCGCGCCGAGGGCGGACAACCGCAGAACGGCTTCGGACTGGGGCTGTCGATCGTCGCGGCAATTGTCAGCCTGCATGGGTACAGTCTTGAAGTGGGCAGCAGTGAATTGGGTGGCGCAAAACTGGTGCTCGATTGCCGGCAGAGTTTGATTTCACAGTCCTGACTATTTGGTAGTGGTCGTTCCCACGTTGCGTGGGAACGATCATGAAACTCAGGCCGGGTAGTTGGCGCGCAGCGCTTCCAGGCCACCCTGATAGATGCCGCTGAACAACGCCACCACTTCCTCATCGCTCACGCCCTTGGCCGTGAAGCGCCCCGACCATGTCACCCGTGCGCCTTGCCCCTGAGTGTCGACGCGAATCGTCGCCAGATAATCCGTGGCCGGAAAAGGTGCCTGCTCGATCGAGTAGCTGTAGGTCTTGCCCGCGTTATCGAACGTCTCCAGACGCTCGATCACCACTGCGCCGTCGGCAGTTTGCAGAGTACGTACACGTCCGCCATCGCTCAGTTCACTCTTGGGAATGAACGGCAGCCAGTCCGGCAGCGTGTTGAAGCCGCCGATCAATTGCCAGACCTGATCGGCCGAGGCCGGGATGTCGATGGATGCTGATGCTGTTGCCATAAATAAACGTCTCTCTCAAAGAATTCAGGTTCAGATTGCCAGGCTGTCGACCACGCCGCCGTCGACGCGCAAGGCGGCGCCGGTGGTGGCGGAGGACAGCGGTGAAGCGATGTAGGTCACCAGGTGCGCGACCTCTTCGACATTGGCCACGCGCTGGATGATCGAGGTCGGACGGGCCCGGCGCACAAAAGCGTCGGCCTCGTCCCGCAGGCTGCGGCCGGACTCGGCGGCGGCGTCCTTGAGCATTTCCTCGACGCCGTCGGTGAAGGTCGGCCCCGGCAGGATTGCATTGACCGTGACACCAGTGCCGGCCAGCCGTTTGGCCAGGCCATGGGACACTGCGAGGTTGGCGCTTTTGGTCACGCCGTAGTTGATCATGTCGGCCGGGGTGGCCACGCCGGATTCCGAAGACAGGAAGATCACCCGGCCCCAACCCTGCTCGACCATCGCCGGCACGTAATGCCGGGACAGGCGCACACCGGAGATCACGTTGATTTCATAGAAGCGCGTCCACTCATCGTCGGGCGCGTCGAAGAAGTCCACGGCGTTGTAGATCCCGAGGTTGTTCACCAGGATGTCGGCTTTCGGTTCGGCGGCGAACAGTTTCTGCGCGCCTTCGGCCGTGCCCAGATCCGCCGTCAGACCACGCAATTGCGCGTCCGGCACGGCTTGCCGAATGCTCGCCAGTGCCTGTTCGACCTTGGCCGCATCACGACCGATCACCACCACCGTGGCGCCCGCCTCGGCCAGCGACTGGCTGATGCCCAGGCCGATACCCGCTGTGCTGCCGCTGACAATCGCCAGTTTCCCGCTCAGATCGATCTTCATGCTTTCACCTCGTCGATGGGTAATGGTGCACGTTCGGACACCAGTTTCGCTTCACGCATGGCCTGCCAGAAACCGGCCGGAATGACCGCCGACAGCGCCGCCATGTCTTCGGCGATGCGCCCCGGTTTGCTCGCGCCGGGAATCACTGCCGCCACTGCCGGATTGGCCAGCGAGAATTGTAGTGCAGCTGCTTTGACATCGACGCCGTGAGCGGCGGCGATGCGTTTGATCTGCTCGACCTTGGCAATGATTTGCGGGCTCGCCTTCTGGTATTCGAAGTGCGCGCCACCGGCCAGGATTCCGGAGCTATATGGGCCGCCAACAACGATTTCAACGTTCTGCGCCCGCGCCGAATCCATCAAACGCTGCAAGGCGCGGTCGTGATCGAGCAAGGTGTAGCGGCCGGCCAACAGGAAGCCGTCAGGCTGCGCTTCGGTCAGGTCGAGCGTCAACTCGCACGGCTCGACTTTGTTCACGCCCAGGCCCCAACCCTTGATCACGCCTTCTTCGCGCAGGCGGGTCAGAACTTTGAAGGCGCCGGTGCGGGCCTGATTGAAATACTCCAGCCATTGGTCGCCGTAGAAATCCTGAGCGATGTCGTGCACCCAGACGATGTCGAGGCGATCGGTTTTCAGGCGTTCGAGGCTGTCCTCAATCGAGCGTAACGTGGCGTCGGCGCTGTAGTCGTTGACGATCTTGTTCGGGCGGCCGTGTTCGAACACCCCGCTCTTTTCGCCCAGATCCCGGGCGGCGGCGTCTTCGACTTCATCGAGAATGACCCGGCCGACCTTGGTGCTGAGCACATAGTCGTCGCGCTTGTAGCGGGACAGTGCCTCGCCGAGGCGGATTTCCGACAGGCCCGAGCCGTAGAACGGTGCGGTATCGAAGTAACGCACACCGGCATCCCACGCCGCATGCACGGTGGCCTGGGCTTCTTCCTCGGGGATGGCGCGGAACATGTTGCCCAGGGGCGCGGTGCCGAAGCCCAGCTGGCCGGGCAGTTTATCTTTCAAGCTCATGGGGATTTCCTCGTAGTGTCGGGGTCTTGGTTGACCGTTGAGCAGATCCTAGATTGCGACACTCAGACCGTCCAAGACATAATATGCAGCACTTGAGTCCCTATAGGTCTTACATGATCGATTTCCGCCAATTGCGCTACTTCGTCGCCGTCGCCGAGGAAGAGCACGTCGGCCGCGCCGCCGAGCGCCTGCACATTTCCCAGTCGCCCCTTAGTCGGCAGATCGCCCAACTCGAAGAGCGCCTGGGCTTGACCCTTTTCGAACGCAGCCAGCAGCGCATCCGCCTGACTCGCGACGGTCAGACCTTCCTTGCCGAAACCCGCGCCCTGCTGACCCACGCCAATCGTCTGGAATCCCTCGGCAAACGCCTGGGCCGTGGCGAAGAAGGCGGTTTGTGCATCGGTTACATCGAAAACGCCATGCACGCGGGCGTATTGCCCAATGCCTTGCGCGTGCTGCGGGTGGATCGGCCGAACGTGCATGTCGCGCTGTATAACCTCAGCTCCGCTGAACAACTTGAGGGCCTGCGTCAGCGTAGTCTCGATATCGCGCTGGTCAGCGAACCGCCGACGACCGACGATCCTGACTTGCTGGGCTTTCAGGTGCTGGACGACCCGATGCTGCTGGCGCTGCCGGAGCAACATCCTCTGGCCGGACAGGCTTCGCTGAGCCCGGATGATCTGGCCACTCAGGAATGGATCGGCGTGCAACCCCGTCAGGACGCGGGCGACGATTTTGTGAGTGCCTGCCTGCGCGCCGGCTTCACCCCGGATGTACGGATGCAGGCGACCGAGCCGTTCACCGCGCTGGGGCTGGTGGCTTCGGGGCTGGGGATTGCAATGATCCAGAAAGGCTTGAGCCACAACGCCCCGCCGGGTGTGGTGTTGCGGGAGGTGCCGTGGCTGGCGTTTACCACGCCGTTGTGGGCGGCTTGGCACCGGGTCAATTTGCGGCCGTTGGTGGAGACATTCAGGACGGTGCTGACGGGCTCGGACATCTCGGGCGCGTGACTAAAGACGCGGTTCAAACACCCAACCGCGCCCACCCCGCCACCAACTGCGCACTGATACTCACCCCTCCACAAACAACAATCACCACATCCCGAGCCCCCGCCAGCGCTGGATGATCCAGATAAGCCACCGCCAGCGACACCCCGCACGCCGGCTCCACCAGTTGCCGCAAATCACTGGCGTAACGCACCACGCCCATGATCGCGTCGTCATCGGACAGCACCAGACATTCGTGATCGAACTCGCCGACGTGCTGCACCGGCCACTCCGCCACTTGCGCAGCGCCAAGGGAGGTGGCGACGGTGTCGATCTTGCTCAGGCGCACCGGGTGGCCGGCCTGTACGGCGGCGGCAAACGAGGCGGCGCCCTGGGTTTCGCAGGTGATGATCCGGCAGTCGCGCCGGTCATGGCGCAGCAGTCCTGTGAGAATTCCTGCGAGAAGTCCCCCGCCACCGACCGAGGTGACCACGGTGTCGACCTGCGGGCAGTCTTCGAGGATTTCATCGATCATCGTGCTGTGTCCTTGCCACAATACCGGATGGTCGAAGGCCGGTACGTATTCGGTGTCCGCCGCGCTGGCCAGTTCTCGCGCTCGCTGATTGGCTTCGTCCCAGACTTTGCCATAAATGATGACTTCGGCCCCGGTGCGGCGAATGCGCGCGCGGGTGGCTTCGGGGGTGGTGTGCGGCACCACGATGCAGGCTTGCAGGCCCAGGCTGGTCGCCGCCACCGCCGTCGCGAGACCGGCATTGCCACCGGACGGGCAGACGACTTTGCGTTTGCCCTGCGCTGCTGCCTGACTGCACAACAGGCCCATGCCGCGCAGTTTGAACGAGCCACAGGGTTGCAGGTTTTCCAGTTTCAGCCAGATACGCCGGGAGGTGGTCGACAGGGTCGGATGGAGGATCAACGGCGTGCGGATGTGCAGCATGGCGGACTCCTGATGACGCCACGTCCGGGCGACCGGTTCGCCGGAACATGGACGGTTGAAGTCGAAACGTCCCAGTCTTCAGCTTAGTCCACCCTGCCCCCTTAACGGTCAACGCCGGGGATCGTGCCGCGATCTACACTGAACGGAACAGCCGTGAGGTGCCTATGAAAATGTCAGCGCAAATGACCGTCGTCGCGGTACTCGCCACCCTCGCCTATCTGGGGCTGGCGATGTGGGGCATCGGTGGCGTGGCGGTGTTCTTTTCCCACGGCGCGCTGGTAGTGGTCGCGCTGGCGACGCTGGCGATGGTGGTGGCGTCGTTGTTCAGCGAAGTAAACCTGAGTTCCGGCGAGCGCGAGGATCGGGCCAATCGCTGGGTCATTCCGGCGTTCGGCGTGATCGGGTTGGTCAGTGCTTTTCTGCCGGCTTATTGCGACCGCATCGGTTTCTGGACCGTGGGCCGTGAAGGCACGCGCTGGCTGGGGGCGTTGTTGTTCATCGCCGGCGGTGCGTTGCGCCTGTGGCCGGTGTTCGTTCTGGGCCACCGTTTCAGCGGGTTGGTGGCGATTCAGCCGGGACATCGTTTGGTGACCGAGGGCATCTACACGCACCTGCGCAATCCCAGTTATCTGGGGCTGGTGGTCAATGCGCTGGGCTGGGCACTGGCGTTTCGTTCGGTCGTCGGGATCCTGCTGGCGGCGCTGACGCTGATCCCGCTGATCGCCCGCATCCATTCAGAAGAAGCCTTGCTGCGCGCCCAGTTTGGCGCCGATTACGATGCCTATTGCGCGCGCAGCTGGCGCCTCCTGCCGGGAATATATTGATCTGAGATCAATGGAAATCCCCTGTGGGAGCGAGCTTGCTCGCGAAAGCGTCATGCCGGCCACCACATGCGTAAACTGGCAAATCGCCTTCGCGAGCAAGCTCGCTCCCACAATTTTGTATGCCAGTCAGAGTGGTTGCAGGCGCAATTGGCCGTCGCTGTCGATGCTCAGCGCTATATCGAAGTAACTGGCAATCGTCGCGTGTGGGGTTTCAATCGGATGCTGGTGAGTCGCGGTGATGATCATCAACGGCGCACCGGCCGCTTCCGCCGCCTGAATACCGACAGTCGCGTCTTCGAAAATCAGGCAATCGGCCGGTTCCAGTCCCAGACGTTTAGCGGCCAGTCGATAGCCGGCCGGATCAGGTTTACCCGCCGTCACGTCTTCAGCAGTGATCATCACCGCAGGCTCCGGAATCCCCGCCGCCGCCATCCGCCGCAGCGCCAGATCCCGTGGCGCCGAGGTCACCATGGCCCAGCGATCTGCCGGCAACGACTTGAGAAACGCGGCTGCACCCGGGATCTCGACGATGCCTTCGACGTCTTCGATTTCCGCCTCGGTGATGAACGCCGCTTGCGCCTCGGCGTCCACGCCCGGCAGGTTTAGGCGAGTGATGGTATCGATGGCGCGCACGCCGTGGATGGTCGGCAGGAACGTTTCGACATCCACGCCATGACGCTCGGCCCAGGCAGCCCAGATCCGCTCGGCGGCGGCGATGGAGTTAAGGACGGTACCGTCCATGTCGAACAGGAACGCGCCGAACGCGCGATTGAAAACAGCATCGTAAGCAGACAAGAGGTTCGCATCCTTAGGCAGAGCCGGGCAAATGTGCCCGGCAATGTAGCATTTGCCGAAGGCTTCAGTGCAGGCGCGATGCCTTGGATTTGAAGGCGCCGTCCACGCAATCAAGCAACTGGCCGATGGCCCAGGGTTTCTTGATGAACGCCACTGGATGGCGGACGCCGGAGGTCTCCGGCGTTTCATAACCGGACATGACCATCACCGGTTTTTCTGGCCAGCGCTCGCCGACCAGATTGGCCAGGTCCGCGCCGTTGAGGGTACCGGGCATGGTGATGTCGGTGAGCAGCAGCGCGACTTCCGGCGCGTGTTCTTCCAGGTATCGCGACGCCGCATCGGCACTGGTCTGCGGCTCGACCTTGAAACCTTCCTCCTGAAGAATTTCGCACAGAAACTCCAGAATCAACGGATCGTCCTCAACCACCAGAATCAACCCGCCAGAAAGGTGCGCGCTCGCCGTCGGAATTGGGCACATGAACTGACACTCCCTGAACAACATGAACATTTTCAGCGGATTGAATCCGCTACTTATCTGGTATGAGCAGCGCCTTCTATAGAAATTCATTTTTGATACAGGTCTTTTCGATAACAGCCGGTAGACAGACAGTCGCAAGCGCGCAATTGCGGTTAAAATACGCGCCCTTTTGCTGGCCGATCCCGATTGATGAACCCTGAAGCCCTCGCCGTTCTCCACGCCCACCTGCTCACCGCGCTGACTTCGGCGCCGGCCGAAACCCGGCGCCTGTTCCATGGCCGTGGGCGTTGCTGGCCGGGGCTGGAGCAGCTCACCGTGGACTGGCTGCAAGGCGTGGTGCTGGTGTCGCTGTTCAAGGAACCCGAGGCTTCGCAACTGGAAGACCTCAAGCGCCTGTTGCTGGAGATCACCGGTTCAGCGCCATGGCAGCAGTCCGGCGCTCACACCCTGCTGATCCAGCACCGTTACCTGCCGCAAAGCACCGCCGAATGGCTGCTGGGCGAAGAGATCGACGAGATGACCATCGTCGAGGGCGGCCTGAAATACCGCGTGGACCTGGGCCGCAAGCAGAACGCCGGGCTGTTCCTCGATATGCGTTACGGGCGCAACTGGGTGCGCGAGCAGTCCGCCGGTAAACGGGTGCTGAACCTGTTCGCCTACACCTGCGGCTTTTCGGTGGCAGCCATCGAGGGCGGTGCCAGCCATGTGGTCAACCTCGACATGTCCCGCGCTGCGCTGAGCCGGGGCCGCGACAACCACCGTCTTAACGGGCATGACCTGAGCAAGGTGAGTTTCCTCGGCCATGACCTGTTCAAGTCCTGGGGCAAGGTCATCAACAGCGGCCCGTATGACCTGGTGATCATCGACCCGCCGTCGTTCCAGAAAGGCAGTTTCCTGCTGACCAAGGATTACCAGCGCGTATTGCGCCGCCTGCCGGAACTGCTGACAGCACAGGGCACGGTGCTTGCCTGCATGAACGATCCGGCGTTCGGTTCGGACTTCCTGATTGATGGCGTGACCCAAGAGGCGCCGAGCCTGCGCTTCGAACAGCGGCTGGAAAACCCGCCGGAGTTTCCGGATGTCGACCCGGAAAGCGGTCTGAAGGCGCTGCTGTTCAAGCAGGTCGGCTGATCCGCTCAACGCGGGCGCAATACCAGCGCAAACAACTCGCCATGCCCGGTGACGTTGAGCTTGTGATAGAGGTTGCGCCGATGCACCTTCACGGTCTCCGGCGAAATGTTCATGTGCTGGGCGATGGCTTTGCTCGAGAAGCCCTGAAGAATCAGGCGCGCCGTATCGATTTCGCGCGCGGTCAGCCGCGCGTCGAAACGGTCCAGCAGCGCCGCCAGATCGCCGACCGGCGCCTCGACGGCCGCCCCTTGCGGCGGCATCAACTGCACATGTCGGCGCATCGCTGACAACACCCAGTCCCGCACACAGAGCAAACGCCCCTGCTCCTGCAAGCCGAACGCCGTCGCCCGGCCCATCGACAAGCCGAGCACGCCGTCGTCGAGGTTGACCATGAATTGCAGTTCATCCGCGCCGACCACCGAGCGGAAGTAGCTCAGGTAGTACTCGCTGTGCAGAAACTGGTCCGGCGCCACGGACGCCAGGCTGTGCAAACCGTCGGCGACCCCGGCGACGGCGGCCTGATAGAACGGATCGAGCAGGTACATGCCGGCACAGTAACCGGCCAGTTCTTCCTGTTCGTCGGCGCGGCCCTGGCTGTCGACGTCGATCAGCAATTGCGGCGGGCGCCCCGTCTGCATCACCGCCACCAGCGCATTGTCCAGCGGCACCAGCAACCGCAAGGTATCGACCAGCGCCCGCCAGAAACCGTCCTGGCCGATGCCGGCGAACACCCGCGACAGGCTCTGATGCACCGGTAACTCCTGCAGCAACGCGTCCACGCTCTACCCCTTTTGAGTAACCCATGATGGGAATGGGTCTGGCGCGGCCCGCCCGATAGGCTGACCACTCCTGTTCATCACCGGCCTGCCGCAGGCCAGGAGTGCCGCATCATGCGTTGTCACCGTGGGTATATCAACCTGGGCCTGGCGGGCGTCGTGTCCGTCGCACTGACCGCTCAAGCAGCCGATGCGCCGAGCGTGCATGTCTACAACTGGTACGACTACATCGGCCCGAACACCCTGCATGATTTCAAGCGCGACAGCGGCATCGAACCGGTCTACGACACCTTCGACAGCGCCGAGGTGCTGGAAGGCAAGCTGATGACCAGCCACAGCGGCTACGACGTGGTGGTGGCGAGCAACTTCAGCCTGCCGACCCTGATCAAGGCCGGCGCCCTCGCCCCGTTGCCCCGTAATCAGTTGCCGGGCTGGAAGAATCTCGACAACGACCTGCTGAGCAAACTGGCCAACAATGATCCCGGTAACCAGTACGCCGTGCCGTATCTGTGGGGCACCAACGGCATTGGCTACAACGTCGACAAGGTGCGCGCCGTACTGGGCGACAAGGCGCCGGTGGATTCCTGGGACCTTGTGTTCAAGGAAGAGAACCTGGCCAAGCTCGGCGAATGCGGCGTGGCGATGCTCGATTCGCCATCGGAAATGCTCCCGGTCGCGTTGCACTATCTCGGCCTGCCGCCGAACAGCACCAACGCCGAGGACTATCAGAAAGCCGAAGCGCTGCTGCTGAAACTGCGCCCGCACATTGCCTACTTCAACTCCTCGAAATTCATCAGTGATCTGTCCAACGGCAACATCTGCGTGGCGGTCGGCTGGTCGGGCGCGATGCTCGAAGCCAAGACCAACGCCGAGCAGGCCGGCAACGGCGTGAAGATCCAGTACAGCCTGCCGAAGGAAGGCGCGCCGGTGTGGTTTGACACGCTGGTACTGCTCAAGGACGCGCCGCATCCGACCCAGGGCCTGGCGTTCATCGACTACCTGCTGCGGCCCGATGTGATTGCGCCGGTCAGCGATCACCTGTCCTACCCCAACGGCAACCGTGCTGCCACCGCGCTGGTCGCCGAAGCCACCCGTGACAACCCGGCGGTGTATCCGTCTGCAACGGCGATGGCCACGTTGTTCACCCTCGAGCCCCTGCCCAAAGCCACCGAACGGGTGCGCACGCGGGTCTGGAGCAAGGTCAAGAACGGCCAATAATCAAAAATGAACAGAGAACAAAACACCATGAAACCAAGAGCCCGCGACCTCGACATCCGCATCGGCCAACTGCAGCCCGGCCCGCTCAATGCCATCACCGACGTGCCCGGCGTACGGGTCGGCCACAGCAATGTGCGTGGTCAAAGCGCCGCCGGACGCGACATCTGCACCGGCGTCACCCTGATCGAACCTCGCGCAGGTTCGACCAACGCGCAACCATGCTTTGCCGGCGTTCACGTACTCAACGGCAACGGTGATGCCACCGGACTGGAATGGATACGCGAGGCCGGCCTGCTGACCAGCCCGATCGCCTTCACCAACACCCACAGCCTAGGCGTGGTCCGCGATGCCTTGATCGAGCTGGATCGCGCGCAGCAACCGGACGATGGTCGCCTCTACTGGAACATGCCGGTGGTGCTGGAAACCTTCGATGGTTTGCTCAACGACATCAACGGCTTTCACGTGAAGCCCGAACACGTGGCCGAGGCCATGGGCAATGCAGTCGATGGGCCAGTGCAGGAAGGTGCAGTGGGCGGTGGCAGCGGCATGATCTGCCATGAATTCAAGGGTGGGATCGGCAGCGCATCGCGCCGATTGAGTAAGGCTCAGGGCGGCTGGACGGTGGGCGCCATCGTTCAGGCCAACCACGGGATTCGCAGCGAACTGCGGGTCGACGGCTACCCGGTGGGGCGCTACATGGAACAGGTGGACTCACCGTTCCTGCGGGCTTCGTTGCCGCATCCGGGCATGGGTTCGATCGTGGTGTGCCTGGCCACCGATGCGCCGTTATTGCCGCATCAATGCACGCGGCTGGCGCAACGGGCGAGCCTCGGTCTGGCGCGTACTGGCGGCGGTAACGAAGATCACAGCGGCGACATTTTCATCGCCTTCGCCACCGGCAACGGCCACATCCCGCCCGCCGCCTATGAAGGCAAAGGCGCGTCGACCTGTGACGGCTTGCGGATGGTCAACAACGACCACATCAGCGAGCTGTTTCTGGCGGCGACCGAAGCGGTTGAAGAAGCAATCATCAACGCCTTGCTTGCCAGCGACAGCACCGAAGGCAACGGGCATTCGGTGCCGGGGCTGGATGCCGCGACCTTGCTCGCCGCTCTGGATAAAGCAGGCTGGCCCGGCGCTCGCTGAAACTGTTCCCAAAGACCTTTAGCGGAACAACCCAAGTCCGAGTTCGTGTGCTGCCTGCAACTGCACCGCAGGGTCGCGCAACTCGGACTCCAGCAACAACGCCGAGCCCGCCACCGTCGCCCCGCAATAATCGAAAATACCGTGATCGATCTGCGCCTTCATCGCCGCGCCGTAGCCGTGGCGTTCGTAGGTCCGTGCATCCGCCCCGCCGAGTGCGACCAGTTGCACACGCAGTCGTCCGAGCTTCTTCAGGGTCGAATCGCCGTCGAAATCAAACGCCCAGCCATTGCTGAACACCCGGTCGATCCAGCCCTTGAGCAGCGCCGGCATCGACCACCAGAACACCGGATACACCAGCACCAGCGCATCGGCGCGGTCGATGCGTGCCTGCTCGGTCAAGACGTCCGCAGGCGGTGCGGATTCACGGTGATGCACCGCCCAGTCGGCCACGCCAAAGCACGGATCGAATTCTTCGGCATGCAGATCAGCGATGTCGAACGTGTTGGACGGATCGCGCTGCGACAGACCTTTGGCAATCTGCTGCGCCAGCGCATGGGTCAGCGAACGGGGGTCGTCATGAGCCACAACAATCAATGCGTGCATGGGGAAATCTCCGGTTGGTGATTACTGACCAAGGGCTTATCCTTCCGATAAGTTACACTTGGTAAGTTACCTTCAGTAAGTTACGTTTGGTATATAAGCAATGTCAACCACTGAAATCCCCGAACCCGCACAACCTCGTCGACGCCTGTCCCGGGAAGACCGCCAGCGCCAATTGCTCGACATGGCCTGGCAATTGATTCGCGAAGAAGGCACCGATGCCCTGACCCTGGGTTATCTGGCGGAAAAAGCTGGCGTGACCAAACCGGTGGTCTACGACCACTTCACCACCCGCGCCGGTTTACTGGCTGCGCTGTATCAGGATTTCGACAGGCGCCAGACCGCGCTGATGGATGTTGCGCTAGGCAATTGCGAGGCGACGTTGAACGGCACCGCCTCGGTGATCGCCACGGCTTATGTCGACTGCGTGTTGACTCAAGGCAACGAGATTCCGGGGGTGATTGCCGCACTGGCCAGCACGCCGGAACTGGAGAAGATCAAGCGCGAGTACGAGGCGATTTTTCTGGAGAAGTGCCGCAACGTGCTGTCGCCTTTCGCTGACGGGGGCAACATTACCCAGGCAGGATTACGCGCCATGCTCGGCGCCGCCGAGGCCTTGTCTCAAGCGGCGGCGACCGAAGAAATCAGCGCCGCGCAGGCCCGTAATGAGCTGTTTGCAACGATTGCCGCGATGGTCGGAAGAGCCGCCGCCAGCGCCGCAAAAGCAAGTGACTGACGGTACTTGAGACCGCCGCCGTACCTTCCTAGGATGGAGGTACGCAGTCGCTTGGTTCGCCCAACCGCTGCGTAGGTGCAGGTGCCCTGAACCCCAATCAAGCCTGCACTTTGTTTCACGCGCATCTTGAGCCTCACGGGCTCTACTCCTCCCTATCAAAGAGTCTTGAGGCTCTTTTTTTGTCTCTGAAAATCAGTCTTCAGGTTCGCAGCGAATCGAACGCCACGTGGCCTGAGCCAGCAACTCACGATAAGCCTTCGGACTGCCCTTCACCCGCCCGGACAACCACGCCCGACAATAGCTGTCCGCCTGTCCGACGATCAGCGACGGCAGCAGTTCAGCGGGACACTCATTGAGTTCGGCGGCGCGCCCGGGCTCACTCAACCAGGTGCGCAGACTCAGATTGCGCGTCTTGTTGCGGGCGGCCAGTTCGTCCTTGTGCGGGCCCCGGGTCACGGCATAACGCGCGTGATACTGGAACCGCGCCCATTCCGGCTGGTTCTCGACCCAATCCACATAGCTGAAGACCAACGCCTGCACACCTTCCTCGGTGCTCGTCGCGTCGGCCAGATAGGCATCACGCAAGCGCGCCTGATCCTCCAGAGCGGTGAAAAACAACGCGGCCACCAGCCCTTCCTTGTTGCCGAAATGGTGATAGATCGCGCCGACGCTGGTGTCGCACTCGGCGCGGATCATTTCGATGGTGGTGGCCTCGATCCCCTGCTCGTTGAACAGGCGCAAGGCCTTGCGAAAGATGTCGCGCTTGAGTTCGGCCCGGCGGCCGGGGTAGCTGCGCTCGAGTAGATCTGTGGTGTCCATGGGGTTGAAGGCCTTGTAAATCCGGTTGAAAGGCACGGCCGTGCCGGTAATCGAAACGCGCCTAGGTTGACAGATTTCCCACGGACAGAATACCGTTCCGTTACAGAACAATATTCTCTATCGGAACATAATTCTGTAAATCCCCTAATCGCGAGGCTTCACCATGAGTCAGTTTCTCAGCATGTTCACCAGCGCAGGCCCACAAGCGTTCAGCCAGATGGCCTGTCAGGTCGCGCCGTATTTCAGCACTATCAATCCGCTGGTCACCGAGCTGCGAGCAGGTTCGGCGACGGTGCAGGTGCCGTTTCGCCGCGAGATCACCAACCACCTCGGCACCGTACACGCCATCGCCATGTGCAACGCCGCCGAACTGGCGGCCGGGATGATGACCGACGTTTCGATTCCCGCCGGCGCTCGCTGGATTCCAAAAGGCATGACCGTCGAGTATCTGGCCAAGGCCAAATCCGATGTGACCGCCGTGGCCAATGGCGAAGGGCTGGACTGGCAGACCGAAGGCGACAAGATCGTGCCGGTGGACATCCACGACGCCGAGGGCAAAAAAGTGTTCACGGCGCGAATCACCATGAACGTGAAGCTGTCCTGAAATCCCAGGCACAAAAAAGCCCTTGTTGCCGTCGTTGCAACAAGGGCTTTTTGCCATTCGCCAGACGCAGGATCAGTGAACGGTCAGACGCTGGCGGACAAACTCTTCGGTGTGACGCGTGACTTGATCCAGATGCCGGTCGCGCTGTTTTTCGGCATCGACCATCGCCCGCTTGCCGTGTTTTTGCAGCAGGTAGGTGTGGATCTGCTGCACTTCGAGCGAACGGTAGATCGGCGTGGTGTCGATAAAACCGCGCAAGCCGTTGCTGCGGTAATGCCGGGTACTCATCAGCACCTGAGTCTCCAACTGGCCCAGCACTTCAAAGCCCAGCGCCTCGAAATACGGGACTTTACCCACGCTGCACGTCAACTCGGCATGGGGGTAGCGCGTCACCATGTCGGCGATCAACGCGCGGGCCACACCCTGACGGCGGTACGGCTGCTGCACCGCCAGATAGGCCACGTTGCACGCCTCCCAATCGCCCTGCACCGGCAAGTACAACAGGAAGCCGATCACCTGCTCCGGGTCTTCGTCCTCGGTAGCCACCAGCAGTTCCACCTCGGTGCCCTTCTCGCCGTTCAATGCCTCCAGATACAAATGCACCTCGTAGCCAACCGCGTACTGATAGACGTTGTACAGCAGGTTACTCGGGCCGAGACCGATCGCGCTGATGTCGGTCAGGTAGTCGACCACCATTTGCAGAATTTGGCTGTTGACGTCTTCGGGGCACGGGGATTTGTAGTGGGTGATGCGGGGCATGGCGGGTGAACTCCGGCGGTAAAACACAAGCTGCCGGGCGGGTTGAGCGACCGGCGAACCGCGACATCATACCCTGTGCAAGCCTGACAAAAATTTCATCTGCCCGAGAACGGATCTTTCGCCGATCTGGCGTCCAATTCTTCAGCTGCGTTCATTTCCCGACGCAGGCCCTGAGGAGTTGTCATGAACGTTCTGCGTTCCCTGTTCAAATGGCGAAAAGCCCTGCTGCTGGTGCCGCTGACGCTGGCCGCGATGGCCAGCACACCTGTCTTTGCCCAGCCAGAAATCATCATCCGTGAAGCCCCGCCGCCCATGCGCATGGAACCGATGCCAGGTCCACGGCCCGGTTATGCCTGGGATCAGGGCCACTGGCGCTGGGAAGGTCGAGGTTACGCCTGGGTGCCCGGCCATTGGCAACCGGTGCGTCACGGCGCTCGCTGGAAACCGGGCCACTGGCAGGCCCGCGGGCCGAACTGGTACTGGATTGAAGGTCATTGGGTGCGTTGATTGCTCGCCTGCCCGCCCACGTCGTCCACCAGGAACATCGTCATGTCGAAAACCATAAAAACCTTGCTCGCTGCCTCACTCGTGGCAATCACCCTGTCGGGCTGCGTCGTAGAACCGGTGCGCCCGCATCGGCCACCACCGATCGTCGAAGTGGTCCCGGTGATGCCTGCGCCGGGCTATCACTGGGTTGCCGGCCATTATCGTTGGGCCGGCAACCAATGGCGCTGGGTGCCGGGGCATTGGCGGGCGTATTGAGGCCGGTCACTGCGCCGGTGCAACCACCTTGAACTTGATCGCGATGTCGTTCGAAACCACGGTGTCGGCCCACTCACCGGCACCGAGGCCGAATGCGTCGCGCTTGAGCACGAGCTCACCGTCGAAGATGCCAATGTTGCTGTCCGGTTTCAGTTGCACCGGCACCTGCACTTCACGGGTGACACCTTTGAGCGTGAGTCGGCCGGCGATCAGGTAATGGTTTTCATCGACCCGACTGAAACGGGTTGATTCGAACACTGCCGTCGGAAACTTTTGCGTATCGAACCACGCCGGTTTCACCAGCTCGCTGTTGGCGTCTTCGCTGCCGGCGTCGATGCTGGTGAGGTCGATGTGCAACGTGGTGCGGGCGTTGCTCAAATTTGCAGTGTCGAAATCCAGCGTCGCATCGAACTTGCCGAACGTGCCGTACATCCTCGAACCCATCTGGTTGTAGGTGAAACTGATCTGGCTTGCGGTGGTGTTGACTCGGGTGTACTCCACCGCCTGCGCCGCCGGCATGACGATCAGGCAACACACAGCAGCCAACAACAATCGAATCGACATGGGATGCTCCGGTGCCTCGGTGGGTCTCGACTGACTTAAGCAAACATCGGGCGCTTACGCCACTCCGTCCGGCATGTGCGCCTTCAGGTAACCAATCAACGCCGTCACCTTGGGCGATGGCAGGTGCTCGCGAGCCGTGACCGCGTTGAGATCCTGTGGCGGACCGATCCACTCTGGCAGAACCCGGATCAGGCGTCCCGCCTGCACATCGGTTTTCATGCTCTGGTCCATCGCCAGGCTCAGCCCTTCGCCTGCCAGCAACGCGTCGTGCAACAGCGCCGGGTCGTTGGCGAGGATGCTGGGTTCGACACGATAGTCTCTCAGCCGCGCCCCTTCCCGGCGTAGCGGCCAGACATAACCGACATCGCGCCGGGCTTGATGCAGCGTCAACGTTTGATGGTGAAGCAATTCTTCCGGAGTTTGCGGCGTACCGTGATGCGCGAGGTATTGCGGAGCTGCGTAAATGCCCGTAGGAAAACTGGCCAGCCGCCGGGCGATCAGACTCGAGTCCGGCAATGCTCCCAGCCGCAGCGCCACGTCGATCTCCTCGCCCACCAGATCCATCGGTACATGGGAGGCCAGAATTTCCAGACGAATTTCCGGGTACGCCTGACGAAAGCCCGCCAGCAACGGTGCAAACCAATGCACCCCGAATGAAAACGGCACCGTTACCCGCAACCAGCCACGCGGCCCGTCACGCAATTGATGCACGGCCCGTTCGGCGTGTTTGAGGGTGTCGGCGATGGATTTGCACTGCTCGTAATACACCGCCCCTGCCTCGGTCAGGCTCAACTGGCGGGTGGTGCGGCGCAGCAGTTGCACACCGATGGCCTGCTCCAGCTCGCGCACTCGGCGGCTGACGGTGGTTTTGGGAATCTGCAAGGCGTGGGCAGCGGCGGTGAAACTGCCGAGGCGCACCACGCAGACAAACACCATCGTGTCGTTCAAATCGCGGATCATTTCGGACCTGCCTGAGAAGAATGGACTGTGCCACTCATGGCACATTTCATGCCGCGATTATGGGCTAATCAGCTGAGACCCTGCGACCTAATATCGACGCTCCCTCTCGGAGTGATACCCATGAAACTCAACGAATACGCCGAACACGATGGCATTGGTCTCGCACAGTTGGTTGCATCCGGCGCAGTCCACGCAAGAGAACTGGCCTCACTGGCCACCGAAGCGATACAGCAGATCAACCCATCGATCAACGCGATCATCGAACACTGGACGCCGACCGCGACCACTGGCAGCGGCCCGTTGGCAGGAGTGCCGTTTCTGATCAAGGATCTGGCGATCACTGCGACCGGACGACGCAATGAACTGGGCAGCCGACTCGCACAAGGTCTGGTCGCGGAAAACGATTCCAGTCTGATGCAACGCTTCAACACTGCCGGGCTGATCACCCTGGGCCGCACCACCACCCCGGAAATGGCGTTCAGCACCGAAACCGACTCCCTCCTGCAAGGCCCGACCCGCAATCCGTGGAACCCGCAGCTTTCTTCTGGTGGCTCAAGCGGTGGCGCCGGTGCGGCAGTCGCGGCGGGTATCGTGCCAATCGCCCATGCCACCGACGCGGCAGGATCGATCCGCGTTCCGGCAGCCTTCAATGGTCTGGTGGGCCTCAAACCGACGCGCGGCCGCAGCTCTCATGGGCCAATGATGGACGAGGTATTTGCCGGGTTCGGCGTTCAGTTGGGCCTGTCGCGGACGGTGCGCGACAGCGCGGCGCTGATGGATGTGGTGCAAGGCTGTGCGCCGGGAGATCCTTATTACACGGCGGCACCGGCCGAAGGTTTTCTGGCTCAGGTCGGCCGCGATCCCGGGCGATTGCGCATCGGCTTGCTCGACACGCCCTGGAACGGGGCCAGTATCGATCCCGATATCGCCGATGCCACCGCTCGTGTTGCCCGTGAACTCGAATCTCTCGGCGATCAGGTGGAAACCGTCCGCGCACCGCTCGATCTGTCGTGGGACGCCTTCGTCGAGGCCAACGCGCACATCTGGTGTGCCAGTCTGGTGCGCTGGATCGACCATCTCGCCGCTGCGACCCGGCGCCCTGTCGATCGCAGCACCCTGGAGCCGGCCACCCTCGCCTGCTACGCCTTCGGCCAGCAATCACGCGGCACAGACTTCGCCGCCGCGCTGGAGGTGCGCAACAGCATCGCCCGTCAGGTGGCCGCGTGGTTCGAGGAGATTGACGTGCTGCTGACCCCGACCCTGCCACGTCTTCCCCAGACCCTCGGCACCTATAACCACAACGCCGAAACCATGAACGGTCGGCAATGGACGGCACGGGTCTTCGAGCACTCGCCCTTCACGCCGGTGTTCAATGTCGCGGGAACCCCGGCGATTTCACTGCCGTTGGGCATGTCCGGCAGCGGCCTGCCGATAGGACTGCAATTTGCCGCACGCTTCGGCGCCGATGACCTGTTGTTGCGTCTGGCCGGGCAACTCGAACAGGCCTTGCCGTGGCAGCATCGTCGGCCATTGATTCGGGTCGGTAATCCGTACTGACACCCCTCCCGTCGCCCACAAAAAAAGGCTGTCCCTCACAGGACAGCCCTTTGCAGATCGGGCCGCTCGATCACTTGCGATCCGTCAAACCAGCCGCTCGATCTTCTGATGCTGCCAGACCAGTTTGTAGTACAGCGTCTGCAACACCAGCATCCCCAGATACGCCACCGGAAACGCCATCCACACACCCTGCAAACCAAACTGCCCGTCCAGCCAGTACGCCGCCGGCAACTGCACGCCGACCACGCAAATGATCGCGATCGCGACGGGTACCAGCACCGTGCCGCTGGCGCGCATGATCCCGCCGATGATCGCCTGAAAGCCGAAGATCAACAGGCTCCACAGCATGATGTGCAACAAGTGCTCGGCCATCACCCGGGTCGAGTCCTCGGTCAGGAACAGCCCCAGCAGCCAGTGCGACAACAGGTAACCGAGCACGATCAGGCCACCGGTCAGGCACACGTTGATCCACAATCCGGTGCGCAGGATCAGTCCCAGTCGCTCCAACCGTCCGGCACCAATCGCCTGGGCGCCGAGGATCGACGCGGTGATCGCAATCGACAGCGCCGGAAACTGCACGTAGTTGACGATCTGCGTCACCGCGCCATAGGCCGCCGTCGCCTGCGAGCCGTGCTGGTTGACCAACGTCAGAATCACCAGCTCCGACAGCGACAACACAATCATCTGCACCCCGGTCGGCAGGCCGATGCGCAATACCTTGCCGAGAATCTCGCCGTCCAGCCGCAACGCCCCGAAGAATTCCCGGTCCGGCGCCAGCGGATGGCCCTTGCGGTTCAGACTCCACGCCAGCCATGCCATCGCCGCCAGCGTACCGGCCAGCCCGGCGAACGCCGCACTCTGAATCCCCAGTTGCGGCAAGCCCAACCACCCGCGAATGAACGCCGGGGTCAGCGCCAGACCGACAACGGTCGACAGCAGCAGCGCCAGCATCGGCGACAGCGTGTCGCTCACCCCGCGCAACAACTGCGTGAACAGCACGTACACCAGCACAAACGGCAACGTCCACATCATCACGCGGGCATAGGCCACCGCGTCGTCCAGCACATCCGCCGGCGTCCCCAACCCCTGCAACGCCTGACGCGCAAACACACTGCCCAGCACCGCCGCGACCAACCCGATCAACACCCCCAACAACAGCGTCGCCCCGGCAATCGCCTTCACCATGTGCGACTCACGTGCGCCCCACGCCTGCCCGATCAACACCCCTGCCCCGGCACCCAGACCGATGACCAGCGCAATGAAGAAAAAGATGATCGGAAACATCCCCGACACCGCCGCCAGCGCCTGAGTGCCGAGCATCTGGCCGATGTAGATGCTGTTGACCGTGCCGGACATGGACTGCAGGAAATTCGACAGCACCATGGGGGCGAGGAACAGCAGGTAGGTCTTCCAGAGAGGGATTTGAGCTGGGCTTTGCATTGAAGGGAGGTCCATCTCGACTGCCGGGGACTGATTGAGGATAGCTTCGGTGAGTTCCGAGCGATGAGCAATGAACTTCTCGTGTATTGCAGAAGTTTTCATCTCTGCCCCTTGAGGCTCAACAGATTCATCCTCATCGCTGACTGTTTTTCCTCACGCCCGCTATTGCTGCTTCGGGTTTTGACTCTTTTGCTTCAGCCGTAGACCGTCTGTCTGGCACCCGGCCTCAAGTGCATGCTTCAGATCCTGTTGCGATTGAACGCTCACAGGGGACGAATAATCGGCGGCCAAATAATAGAAGCCTTCCGCACGTGCCTGCTCAGCTTCAAGCAATGTCGGTTGCGCCAGCAACCTTATCCTTGCGAATGGATCCTCATCAGCCTTGGGCGGTTCAACCGTTCGTTCATAACAGTACGCATGGCTAACGGCAAATGGGTAATACCCCAGATAGGCGTCCTCGGTATTCAACACATTACGCAAAAGTATCCGGCTCTCGTCGTAACGAGGCGTCTTGGGAATCGTGTCACTGCACTTTGCGTAAACGATGGCGCCGACCAACAGACCTTTTCTGGCGGAATCCCCATAGAGCTCGCAGGCCTTCTCACGTTTTTTTTGCAGATCGGGATTCATCGGGTCGCCGAACTCCGTCATCCGGGCTTTGTAAAATACAGCGGCGGCGTTGCCTTCCTCGATGGACTGAGCCAGATAGCGTTCAGCCTTGTTTTTGTTCTCAAGAATGTTTTCACCCACAGCTTTCGCTTTTGCCTTGTCCGGGTTGTCTTCGGTCGCCATCGACAGAAGCTCCTTCGACAGCGTCTGCCAGTCCCAGGATGCAGTCAGGTACTGATTGAATGAGTCAGTACCGGGTGGCACCGTCTCAGCAACAGCGGTGGAACACACAAAGAAAATCATCAGTGACATCAGATTGCGGTGCATCGAACCTCCTGTGTTTCTCGGAGATCACCACCGAGTCGTAAATAGGGATAAGCCTGTATCGGTCGCCAGCGAGTGAAGTTGAATGCACGTTGCAGGTGCCCTCTTCTGCATAACCGTGATAAACCGCAGGCTTGTTCATAACCATTGAGATCATGCTCCATGCCTCGCGCCTTGCGTTTATCTGCAGTCGTTCTTTTGTCTCTGTGTTCCGGCATCACTGGCGCAGCCGAGCCCTCAACTGCTCCAGAAACTCTGCAGTCATTGCTCGCAACCTTGAACGAACGCCTGAACATCGGCGACCTCGTCGCCCTGAGTAAATGGGACAGCGGCAAGCCGATCCAGGACAGTCCCCGCGAAGCCCAGGTCATCGCTAATGCCCGAACGCTGGCCACCGAGCGCAAGCTTGATCCAGAAGACGTGGCGCAGTTGATCGCCGCACAAATGGAAGCCAACAAACTGGTGCAATACGGTTTGCTCGCGAAGTGGCAAGCGGCGGGCGCCGCGCCCGACACGCCCCGCCCGGATCTGGGCAAACAGATTCGGCCGCGCCTGGATGAGCTGCAAACCCGCCTGTTGCAGCAATACGCCGACTTCACGCCCTATCGCCACGATCCGGACTGCCCGACGTGGATGGCCAAGGCGCGTAACGGTTTGACTCATGATGCGCTGCACGAGCTGGCCCTGACCCGCGCAACCGGGGAGCTATGCGTTCGAGCGACGGCCCCGTGAATCGGGGCTCCGGCATCCATCGCTGGCGTCGATAGTCACCATCACGTCAATGAAGTTCTCATAAAAAATCCCGGGCGTAAGATCGGCTCCATACCCAACAAACAACACCCCGGAGCACACGATCATGAAACGCCAAATCCTTCTCGGCATCGCTTTCTCGGTTCTCGCAGTCAACGCTTTTGCAGCCAAACCCGCTCATACCATGATCGCCGAAGGCGGTTCGGATCGTTTGATCGAACACCGTGTTGCTGAAGGTGGTTCGGATCGTCTGCAAGAACGCCGTGTTGCCGAAGGTGGCTCGGATCGTCTGCTGGAACGTCGCGTAGCTGAAGGTGGCTCGGATCGACTGCTGGAACGTCGCGTAGCTGAAGGTGGCTCGGATCGTCTGCAAGAACGTCGCGTAGCTGAAGGTGGCTCGGATCGTCTGCTGGAACGTCGCGTAGCTGAAGGTGGCTCGGACCGTCTGCAAGAACGTCGCGTAGCTGAAGGTGGCTCGGACCGTCTGCAAGAACGTCGTGTGGCCGAGGGCGGTTCGGACCGCCTGATAGAGCGCCGCGTCGCTTGATTCAACGGCTTTACCGCTAGAAAAAGAAAAGCCCGGCCTGATCAGCCGGGCTTTTTCACATCCAACCGTCGCTTACTGAGCGGTTTTCAGCTTGACCACGTCACCGGAGATCTTGGTGGTGTAGCCGGTCAGGACCCACGCCCAGAACCAGTTTTCCTGGACTTGAGTGTTGATCATGGCGTCGCCGCCCTTGGCTTTGATCGCGGCAGTCTGGGCGCGGACAAAGCGGCTGTTCTGCTGGATCGGGATTACGCCGAACAGCAGCAGGCCGGTGGCGGTTGCTTCGCTGTGGCCAATCACGGTGTATTGGCTGCTGTCGTATTGTTTGGTGTTCATCGGGGTGCCGGTGCAACCTGCCAGAACCACACCGAACAGTGCGGCGGCGACTACTTTGCTGAGGTATTTCACTTCAAGACTCCATGGGTAAAAGCCCGGGATCCATCTCTCGGGCGGCGCACACTTTACTGGAGCTAATGGCTCATTGGTATCAATCAGGAAATGTTTCATGAAGCGCCCGACTGGTGGCCCGTCCGCGATGTCGCATACCATGGCGCCACTTCAATAAAAACAGACATCGCCCATGCTCAAAGCCAGCCTGCGTAGCCACCTGACTCTCTGGTTTGCCGGTTTGTCCCTGCTGACGCTGTTGAGCGTTGGCTTCTATGTCGGCCACATCGCCACCGAACAAATGAAACAGGCCAGCGGCAATGCGCTGCTGAGCACCGCGCGGTCGGCGGCGGCATTGCTGGGTGAGCAATTGCGCGAGCGACAGCTGGAGGTCTATCTGCTCAGCCGCGCGCCGCACCTGGAACGTGGTGATCTGGATAACCCGGCGATCCTCAAATCCATGCAACTGCGCACCCAGGCTCGCGCCGAATATGCGTGGATGGGCATCACCGATGCCAACGGTCAGGTGCATCAGGCCGTCAACGGTTTACTGGTAGG
The DNA here is from genome assembly GCF_023375815.1 of Pseudomonas sp. HS6. NCBI lineage: Bacteria > Pseudomonadati > Pseudomonadota > Gammaproteobacteria > Pseudomonadales > Pseudomonadaceae > Pseudomonas > Pseudomonas sp. HS6. The sequence continues at coordinate 1,912,452 of NZ_CP067412.1, forward strand.
CCAGTCGGTGCAACAGCGCCCGTGGTTCCAGGCGGGTCTACGCGGTGAGTACACCGGTGACCCGCACGAAGCCGTGTTGCTGGCCAAAATGCTGCCGGCACCGGCCAATGGCGAACCGCTGCGATTCATTGATTTCGCGGCCCCCATCCACAATGCCGACGGACAGGTGATCGGCGTTCTCGGTGCCCACGCGCATTGGAGTTGGGTGACGCGGATTGTCGAATCGGCGGCGCTCTCGCACAAAGGCGTCGCGCCGGACATCGAGGCGTTGATCATCGATCACGACGGCAAGGTGCTGTACCCGGAAGCACTGGTTGGCCAGCAACTGGAGGCGAACGATCCCGACTCGCCGGGGTGGACCGTCGGCAACGGTTATCTGACCAGCGCGGTGACGGTGCCGACGCCCTTGAGCACTGCGCTGTCATGGTCGATTGCCGTGCGCCAGCCGCTGGACACCGCGCTGCAACCGGCGCGCCTGCTGCTCTATAAATTGTTGCTGCTGGGGGTGATGGCGGCGGTGGTGTTTGCGTTGGTCGCCTACTACCTGGCGCTGTATCTGAGTCGCCCGATCGAGCAACTGGCACGCTCGGCCCAGCAAGTGCAGAACAACCAACCGGGGACGCGTTTTCAGTTGCAGCACCCGGTGCGGGAAATCGCCCAGCTCGGCCAGTCCATCGACAGGATGACCCAATCGCTGCTGGCCAAGGAGCGTGAGTTGCAGGAAGCCAACGCCTCGCTGGAGGCCACGGTCGCACAACGTACCGCCGCCCTCACCCAGGCCAATGAGGAACTGCTGAGTCTGGCAACACACGATGGTTTGACCGGCGCCTACAACCGTCGCCGGTTTGACGAAAAGCTCACCGAGTACAGCCTGTTGTTTCGCCGCACCGGACGGCCGTTCGCGTTATTGCTGATCGACGTCGATCACTTCAAACGAGTCAATGACACTCATGGCCACGCGGTGGGGGACGACGTACTGCGGCAACTGGCGCAGCTTATACAGATCAGCACCCGAGCCACCGATTTCGTCGCGCGCTATGGCGGTGAAGAATTTGCCGTGCTGTTGCCGGAAATCGCCAAACCGGACACCCCGGAAGTGGTCGCCGAGAAGATCCGGCGCACTATTGCCGAAGCACTGTTCCCACTGGTTGGCCCGGTTACCGTGAGCATTGGTGTCGGCCAGGCCGACCCGGCGGACAACACCCCGACAGCGCTGGTCAAACGTGCCGACCAGCAGTTGTACAAGGCGAAAGCGGCAGGCCGCAATCAAGTGGCCTGCCAACTCGCCCATCAACCCGACACCACCGCCACTTGAATCATGTATTGGTTTTCAACTTGGTCCACAACCGCGTCGTCAACCGGGCAATCGCCGCCGGCAACTCTTCCACGGTGAACAACTTGTCCATCACCTCTTTCGGCGGGTAGATCGCCAAATCCTGTTTCACGGCCGGTGTCAGGAACTCATTCGCAGCCGCGTTGGGGTTAGCGTAGTGAATGCTGTTGCTGATGTTGGCGATCACCTTGGGTTCAAGCAGGTAGTTCATGTAGGTGTAGCCGTTCTTCTCGTGGGGCGCGCTCTTGGGCATGACCACCATGTCGAACCACAACGTCGTGCCTTCGTCCGGGATCGAGTAGGCGATGTCGATACCGTTTTTCGCTTCCTTGGCACTGGCGGCTGCCTGCACCACGTCGCCGTTGAAACCGATGACCGCGCAGACGTTGCCGTTGGCCAGATCGCTGATGTACTTCGATGCATGGAAGTACTGCACGTAAGGGCGAATCTTGAACAAGGCCGCTTCGGCTTTTTTGTAATCCGCCGGTTCATGGCTGTGTGGCGGCAAGCCCAGATAGTTGAGGGTGATCGGCAACACCTGGGTCGGGTTGTCGATGATTGCCACGCCGCACTGGCTCAACTTCTTGATATTGTCCTCTTCGAAGAACATCTTCCACGAGCGAGTAACGTCCGTGTTGCCGAAGATCGCCTTGATCTTCTCGACGTTGTAACCGATGCCGGCAGTGCCCCACATGTACGGATAGCCGTATTGATTGCCCGGGTCGTTGACTTCAAGTTTCTTCATTAACAGCGGATCGAGGTTCTTCCAGTTCGGCAATTGCGACTTGTCGAGTTTCTGGATCGCGCCGGCCTTGATCAGCCGCGACAGAAAGTGGTTCGACGGGCTGACCACGTCGTAACCGGTATTGCCGGTCATCAACTTCGACTCGAGCACTTCGTTGCTGTCATGGATGTCGTAAGTGGCCTTGATACCGGTGTCTTTGGTGAAGTTGGCCAGGGTGTCGTCGGCGATGTAGCCGTTCCAGTTGGAAATGTTGACCGTTTCGTCGGCAAGAGCGCCCGCCGATGCCGTTGCGAGCAAGACTGCCAGGGAAAGTGTATTGACGCGCATGTTCTGTCACCTGAATTGAGTGGCTTTTGTTCTTGTGGGATGTGCGGAATTTCAGATTTCTGTTCTGGCCCTGACCGCCTCCACGCGCATGCGAAGCATGGCACCGATATCGAAGAAAGGTCGCGGCGGCAGCCAGCCGGGTTCGGCCCGTTGCATCACCGATTGCAGTAATGGCGAGTCGACGCCTGACGCCAGTTCCGCCAACAGCCGACCCCACAGGGTTCCGCGCGCCACGCCCGAGCCGTTGCAACCGGCCACGGCGAAAACGCCCTCCTCAACACGGTCGAAATACGCCTGGCCGCTGCGGGTCGCACTCAGGTGACCGGTCCAGGTGTAGCGAATGTCTTGCTCGCCGAGGAACGGAAAACGCCGTTGCAGACCGCGCACATGGTGTTGCCGACGCAAGACCAGCTCGCTGCTGGACAGGTCTCGCGTGCGGTATTCGGCGGTGTTGCGGATCATCACCCGGCGATCCGGGGTCAACCGCACGGTCGCGCCCAGCGGCCGGGTCGACAGCACACCCCACGGCTCGACCGAACCGATGGCCGCGAATTCCTGATCCGTGAGCGGACGCGTGAGACTGGCGCTCAACTCCATCGGGAACGTGGCGCTGTCGTTGATGCCGACGCGGGGAATAAACGCGTTGAGGCACACCAGCACTTGCTTGGCCTCGATACTGCCTTCGGCGCTTTGAGCGCGTAAACGTCCCAGGCCAACACGCTCAAGACCCGAAATGTCGGTGTTCTCGAACACCGTGACGTTGTCCGGAAGCGCATTGAGCAAGCCCTTCACGTATTTGGCCGGTTGCAGCAGCGCATTGCCGTTGCCGCACCAGATCGCAGCTTGGTAGTGGCGAGTGCCGAGCTTCTGGCTCAGCGCTTCGCCTTGCAGAAACTCGGCGCGGGCACCTAGGGCGCGCAGCGTGGCCAGTTTTGCATCGACCTGATTGAGCTTGGCCGGATCGTTCACGGCAAAGAAATACCCACTGTCGCGAAAATCGCAGTCGATGGCGTGTCGGGCAATCCGCTGTCGGACTTCTTCGCTGGCGGCGCGGGAAATCGCCGTGTCGACTTCAAACCCGGCAAAACCTGCGGCGCCGATCAGTTCGCTGTCGGCCGGGTGCTCATGGGCGACGACGAATCCCGAGTTGCGCGCCGACGCGCCCTGCGCCGCCGATTGCCGATCCACCACCACAATCCGCGCCTGGGGATGCAATTGCGCGAGGTTATGCGCGGCGCTGAGCCCGGTGATGCCGGCCCCGATCACCAGCCAGTCGGCTTTTTGCGCCCCGCTCAGGCGACCGCGTGCCGGGGAGTTTCCGGCTTGCGCGATCCAGCCACAGATATTGTCCATGCGTCACCTCGTTCGACTGTCGTTCGGCGGCTTGCCTTCTTCTGTTGGTCATGCGTGAATCGCATGTCCATGTGGTGAAGATCGCCGCCAGAGCTAGAATCTATAAGGTCTTCGAACACCAAACCAACGCTATAAAATCATCGAGCCATTCTGAAAACGCATGGATAAAGTTCGCCACGTTCCGTCCTTGCAAGCCATGCAGGCGCTGGTCGAAGTCGCCCGATGCGGCAGCTTCACCCTGGCTGCGCAAACGTTGTGCCTGACACAAAGCGCCGTGAGCCGGCAGATCCAGCAACTGGAAAGTCACTTCAACGTGGCGCTGTTCGTGCGCACCAGCCGCAACCTGCACCTGACGCCGGAAGGCGAGCAGGTGTTGGCCAGTGCACGGAGCATTTTCGAGCAACTGAAAACCCTCGAAGTACGCCTCACGCCGCAGAAACGTCCGTTCCGCATTCGCATGCACGTGTCGCTGGCGGTGCGCTGGTTGCTGCCCAGACTCAGCGACTTTTATCTGCGCCATCCTGAGGTTTCGCTGGCCATCGAAACCGTCGCCACCGAAGTCGTCGAACCGACCGGCGACAGCGATGCCTACATCCTTTACTTGCCGACAGCATCAAGCGATCCGGATTGCCTGACGCTGTTTCAGGAAACCCTGGTGCCGGTGTGCGCCCCGAATCTGGCCGGAGCAATGCGTTCAATGGAAGCGTTGCTGCGCTTCCCGCTCCTGCATCGCTCGGTAGATCGCCAGGCATGGATCGAATGGCTGGCCGCGAACGACGGCAAACCGCTGGAAGATTACCGGCACATCCCGTTCAACCTCGATGAACTGGCACTGGATGCGGCGGCACGGGGATTGGGAGTGGCTGTGACGGACATGACGCTGGCGGCAGAATCCATCGAGCGTGGCGTGCTGGTGGTGCCATTCGGGGAACCGCTGAAAACCGGGGGAATTTACTCATTGTGCTTGCAGCCGTCAGCGGCTTCGCATCCGGCGTGTGGGGTGGTGATGGGCTGGTTCGCGGGGCAGGCCGAACGGGAGAATTGAAAGCGGGAACGGCCTGGATCAGCTCCCGCCGAGGATATTCACTGATTGGGGAAAGTCTGAAGATACGCCAACAAATTATCGATCTTCTCCTCATCACTCAGCCCCCAGAAGATCATCCGCGTCCCCGGGACCACGCCCTTCGGGTCTTTCAGATACGCCGTCAGCGTTTCACGGTTCCAGGTCACGCCGGAGTTTTTCATCGCGTCCGAGTACACGTAGTTCGCCGAGGTCCCGGCCGGGCGGCCGATGATGCCGTTGAGTTCCGGGCCGAATCCGGGGCGGGCGGATTCGCCGACCTGGTGGCAGCCGCCGCACAGGCGCGGGAAGATTTTGCCGCCGGCCTCGGCGTCGCCCGCCGCCAGGGAGGGCGTGCTGAGCAGGCCTGCGTTGAGGATCAGGGCGAAGGTCAGTAAGGCGCGTTTTTTCATTGCAGGTTCCGGACTGGCGTAAATCGGGCGGCGCAAGGTTAGCATTTTGTGGCGATCCGAAAGGGCTTCGGCTAACGATAGGCGCCCACAACCTGCCGGACTTTTATCAGCGCCTGACGCAGCACATCCATGTCCACCGAGCCCAGCGCAATCCGGATCGCATGGGGGACGTGCGCCGAAACCACGAACGGTTCGGCGATCGATACTGCAATTTGCTGCTGCATCAATTCGACCACGACCTGATCGGCGCGGGCGTCCTCCGGCAATGGCAGCCAGAGGAAATACGAGGACGGATGGCCAATGTGCACGATGTCTTTGAGTATCTCGCCCGCCAGCACCTGACGTGCACGAGCGTCGTGGCGTTTTTGCGCTTCGAGCAAGGTGACAGTGCCGTCGTCGAGCCAGCCGCAGGCAATGGCAGTCATGACGCCCGGGGTGTTCCAGGTGGTGGCGCGGATGATTCGCTCAAGGGCCGGGACGGTTTGCAGCGGCGCGGCGATGAAGCCGACGCGCAGGCCGGTGGCGATGTTTTTCGAGAGCCCCGAAACGTAAATCGTCCGCTCCGCTGCCAGATCGGCCAACGGTGGCGGCGGGTTATCGACCAAAAACGCGTAGGCCGCGTCTTCGATGATCGTCAGATCATGACGTCGGGCAATCGCCACCAGCTGTTCGCGCTGATCAAGAGGCATGACCCAGCCAAGCGGATTGTGCAGGGTCGGCATGCTGTACACGGCACGTACCGAGCGGCTGCGACAGAGTCTTTCCAGCGCCGGCAAATCCGGCCCGTGATCGGTTACCGGAATCGCCACCACTTCCAGGTGCAACGCTTCGGCCAGCACCTTGAAGCCGGAATAGGTCAACGCATCGGCGGCAATGACGTCACCGGGTTTGAACAACGCCATCAGCGCGACGGCCAGCCCCTGTTGCGCGCCGTTGACGATCAGTACTTGCTCGGCATCGACCTTCAGGCCACGGGTTTGTAAATGCCGGGCGACCGAGGCGCGCTCGTGTACCCGACCCGCGTGGGGTTGATAGCGCAGCAGCGCTTCGAGGTCACCGGACAGCGCCAATTGCCGCAGTGCCGTTCGCAGTAACTCGGCCTGACCGGGCAACGATGGGTAGTTGAAATTGAGGTCGACCATGCCGACCGCCACGTCTTTCTGATCGATGCTGTGCCCCGGCGGCAATGACGTCTCACGCACGAACGTGCCCCGCCCTGCTTCGCCGCTGACCAGGCCCATCGCCTCAAGCTCCGCGTACACCCGCGACGCCGTGACCAGCGCCAGCCCTTCGCTGGCGGCCAGTTGTCGATGGGTCGGCAAACGCGTACCGGGTAGCAAACGGCCGGCGCGAATGTCGGCGGCGTAGGTATCAACGAGCGTCTTGTAACGGGAGCGCGGCATGTCGGGATGTATCCATGACAATTCTTTGATTGTGCTGATTCTCAACCCTAGGATGAACCGCAAGCAACCCCACTCTTGAGCGTGACCCGACATGGAACGAACCACGAATCTGCCCGCGCCAACCCTGGAAAAAACCAGTGGCTGGATCAACGGTTTCATCGGCGTCGTGATTTTCAGCGGTTCGCTGCCGGCCACGCGGTTGGCGGTGCTGGAATTCGACCCGGTGTTCCTCACCGTCATCCGCGCCACCATCGCCGGAGTCTTGGCGCTGTGCCTGTTATGGCTGTTTCGCGAACGACGGCCGACGCGGGATCAGTGGTTCTCGTTGTTGATCGTGGCGTTGGGCGTGGTCGTGGGTTTCCCGTTATTGACCGCCCTTGCGCTGCAATACGTGACGTCGGCGCATTCCATTGTGTTTGTAGGATTGCTGCCGCTGGCGACAGCGATTTTCGGCGTGTTGCGCGGCGGTGAGCGCCCGCGCCCGGTGTTCTGGATCTTTTCGGTGCTGGGCAGTTCGCTGGTGGTCGGTTTTGCGGTTTCACAAGGACTGACCGCCTCGCCCACCGGCGATCTGTTGATGCTCGCGGCGATTCTCGCCTGCGGTCTCGGTTATGCCGAAGGCGCAAAACTGTCGCGCACCCTTGGTGGCTGGCAGGTGATCTGCTGGGCGCTGGTGCTGGCGTTGCCGGTGATGGCCGTGCTGAGTGTGTGGCGGGCGCCCGCCTCGTTCAGCGGCATCAGCGTGTCGGCGTGGATGTGTCTGGCTTACGTTTCGCTGTTCAGCATGCTGATCGGTTTTGTGTTCTGGTATCGCGGGCTGGCTCAGGGCGGGATTGCGGCGGTCGGACAGTTGCAGTTGTTGCAGCCGTTCTTCGGTTTGGCGCTGGCGGCGACGCTGCTGCATGAGCAGGTCAGCGCCGGCATGCTGGCGGTTACGCTGGGCGTGATCCTGTGCGTGGCCGGGGCGAAGAAATTCGCCAAATAATCTTCAGCTCACTCCAGCCTTCCACTCCCGTGGGCTGAGCCCGGTCTTGCGCCGAAACGCCCGGGCCAGCGCAGAAGGGCTTTCATAGCCGACCTCTTCGGCGATCAGCGCGATCGGTCGGCCTTCGCGCAGGCGTTTCTGCGCGAGGCTGATCCGCCAGTTCACCAGATAATCCACCGGCGTCTGCCCCACCACTCGCCGAAAGTGTTCGGCAAAACCGGCGCGGGACAGGTTGGCGGCGCTCGCCAGTTCGGCGACACTCCAAGCCTTGGCCGGTTGGTCGTGCATCAGGCTCAACGCACGGGAAATCTTCGGATCGGCCAGCCCCGCCATCATGCCTGGCTGCTGGTCGCGACTGCTGATGAGATGCCGCAGCAGCAGAATCACCAGCAGCTCGAACAACCGATCCATCACCGCTTCGCGCCCGCAATGGCCGTCGAACGCTTCTTTGAACAACCAGTCAAGAGTGCTGGCCATCTCGGGAAGGTCGGCGAGTTTCAGCACCAGATAATCCGGCAGCGCCGCCGCCAGCGCATTGCCCGCGCCGCCGTCGAAGGTCAGCGAGGCGCACACCAGTTGCGTGTTCATTGCCTCGTCAGCGAACAATCGGTGGGCAAACGGCCGGGGGAAGAAAATCAGTGTCGGTTCATTGAGGCTGAGCTCCGGTTCATTCCCCGGTTTGAGCAGCACTTGCCCGGCCTGCAGCAAATGCACATGCCCGCACACCTGATCGCCGCCGTAGGCACTGATGCCGCAGAAGGTGCCGCTGTGGAAGGTGCCGGCATTGACGCCGAAGTGACTGAGCAACGTAGACAAGCGATCCATGGAAGAATCCCCGACGACAGGTTTGGACGATCTGTCGCATATCCTCGACGATTTGCACCCAAAGCACCAGTCGCGCTCAATAACATGGCCTTCATCCCCGGCGCACTTCGCACCGGACTTTCGGAGAATCACCATGAGCCGCATCGTTCCTGTCAGCCTCGAAACCGCCACCGACGCCACTCGCCCGACGCTTGAAGGCGTGCAGAAAAAAATCGGTTTCTTGCCCAACCTGTTCAAGACCCTGGCCACTGCGCCTGTCGCGCTGGATGCCTACGTGCAAATCTCGGCCACGCTGGGCAAGACGTCCCTGAGCGCCAAGGAGAAAGAAGCGGTGTACCTCGCCACGTCGCAGGTCAACGGTTGCGATTACTGCCTGGCGGCGCACACCTTGTTCGCCAGCAAGGCCGGGCTTGCAGCAGAAGAAATCATCGAAGCGCGCCACGGCCGGTTGAATGCCTTCGCCGCCCTCGCCCATCAACTGACGGAAACCCGTGGTCACCTGAGCGATGAACAGATCAACACCGCCCGCGCTGCCGGCATTGACGACAAGAAGATCATCGAAGTGATCGCCATCGTCGCCGCGCAGACCCTGACCAACTACCTCAACAACGTGGCGCTGACCGACATCGATTTCCCGGCGATCGAAAATCCAGCGTAATGCAAAAAACTGTGGGAGCGAGCTTGCTCGCGATGGCGGTGTATCAGTCAGCATCTTTGTCGATTGATACACCGCTATCGCGAGCAAGCTCGCTCCCACATTGAATTTTGTACTGCGTCGGACGCGTCAGTCGTGATCGACTCCGGCGCGTTTCAGCAATTTCTTGCAGCGTTCGGACAGGTGAAACACCTGCAACTGCTTGCCCGCCTTGGCGTAACGCTCGCGCAAGGTTTTCAGCGCGGCGATGGCCGAGTAGTCGACAAAGCTCAGGTGCCGGCAATCCAGCGTCACGCGCTGTGGGTCGCTGGCCGGGTCGAACTGATTGAGGAACGGCGTGGTCGAGGCAAAAAACAGCGTGCCATGCAGGCGATAGAGTTTGCTGCCGTCGGCTTCCAGATGTTCATCGGCGTACAGCTCGCGCGCTTGCTGCCAGGCAAAATTCAGCGCCGCGATGATGATCCCGCACAGCACTGCCGTGGCCAGATCGGTGAACACCGTGATCGTGGTTACCGCGATGATCACCAGCACATCGTTGAGCGGCACTTTGTTCAGCACCCGCAACGAAGCCCAGGCAAACGTCTGCTGCGACACCACGAACATCACACCCACCAGCGCCGCTAGCGGAATCCGCTCGATCAGCGGCGACAGAAACAGAATGAACAACAGAATCAACACACCCGCTACCACGCCGGACAAGCGCCCGCGCCCACCGGAACTCAGGTTGATCACGGTCTGGCCGATCATCGCGCAACCACCCATACCGCCGAACGCACCGGACACCATGTTCGCCGCGCCCAGCGCCACGCACTCGCGATCCGGGTAGCCACGGGTTTCGGTGATTTCATCGGTGAGGTTGAGGGTCAGCAGGGTTTCCAGCAGTCCGACCATAGCCATCAAAATCGCGTAGGGCGCGATGATGCGTAGGGTGTCCAGCGTCCACGGGATGTCCGGCAGCGCGAACGTCGGCAAGCCGCCGGCAATGTGCGCCATGTCGCCGAGGGTCCGGGTCGGCAGCCCAAACAGGTAGACCAGCAGGCCGACGCCGAGGATCGCCACCAGTGCCGGTGGCACGGAACGGGTCAGGCGCGGCAGGAGGTAGACGATGGCCATGGTCAGCAGCACCAGCCCGGTCATCAGGTACAACGGCGTGCCACTGAGCCACTGCTCGCCGCTTTTGAAATGCTCCAGTTGCGCCAGCGCAATGATGATCGCCAGACCGTTGACGAACCCGAGCATCACCGGGTGCGGCACCATGCGCACCAGTTTGCCCAGCCGCAACAGCCCGAACGCCATCATGATCAAACCGCCGAGCAACACGGTCGCCAGCAAATACTGCACACCGTGCTGCACCACCAGCGCGACGATCACCACCGCCATCGAACCGGCCGCCCCGGAGACCATGCCCGGCCGGCCACCGAACAGCGCGGTCAGCGTGCAAATGATGAAGGCGCCATACAGGCCCATCAGCGGATTGAGGTGAGCCACCAGCGCAAACGCAATGCATTCGGGCAACAGGGCAAACGAAGTGGTGAGTCCGGCCAGGACATCGGCGCGCAGACGAATCGGTTTCATGGCTTACCTGACAGAGCGGCCAACGGGCGCGGCAGCTGATATTCGCGGGAAAAAGTGGGTTGCGGATGTTACGCAAATGCCCGGACGCGGGCCAGTGATCGCTGACAGCTGCGGGTCAGCACTCTATGCTTGCACGCTGTCTTGATTGATCGAGAGTCCCCATGTCGACCGAATTGACCACCCGCGAAGTATGTCAGCGCCTGCGCGACGCGGCGCTGAGCGTGCGCCGGTTGCAGATACTGGGCTCTCGCGCCGGACAGGTCGAGGTCGATATTGAGGGCTGGCATTTGCTGCTCGACTTTGATGGCCGGCATCTGCACCACTGCGAGCTATGCCGTTGTCGCAATGGCCGCGTCTGGGAGCTCGATACCCGGCAACGCTTCGGCACCGATCCGGTCAGCCTGCTGAGCACTTGGGAACTGACGCAGATCGAGGATTTGTTACGGCAGTCACAATGAGTCGAGGCAATAGGCTTGTCCGATGATGGCACTCTGCCCATAATTCGCCCCTCTTTTCTGCACGCAAGGAAATGCCGTGAAAAAATCTCTGCTGCTCGTCCCGCTGCTGGCCCTGTTGCTTCAAGGTTGTGGCGTGACCATGACCCGCTACGAGCCAAGTTACGACAACGTCCAGAAGCTCAAGCAGACACCGTCGCTGCACGCGATCAGCAACCCGCAAGTGACAGCGGCGCCGGGAGAAGGCTCGCTGACGGTACGGGCCAACCCGATCAGTTCGCCGACTGGCAGCATTCCGGCGCATATCCAGGACGCCATCACCGAGGAACTGCGCAAGGCTGGCCTGCTCGACCCGAGCGCGTCGCGCCAGTTGCAAGTGCTGGTGCTGAAAAACCAGTTGAACGCCGGCATGGGTTCCGGTGATGGCACTATTGCTGCGCGCTTCACCCTGCGCAACGGCAACGACGTAGTGTACGACGCCACCAAGGATGTCAGCCACGCGTGGAGCAGCAGCTTCTTCGGCGCAATCGCGATTCCCAAAGCTGCCAATGCCTACAACCCGATGCTGAAGGACTTGCTGAAGGATCTCTACAGCGATCCGCAGTTCATCCAGGCCCTGAAGTAAGGGCAAAAAAAGAGCCGCGATTGCGGCTCTTTTTTTCACTGCCCATTCGTGTGGACGGGTCAGATACCCGAATATTTCGGACGGTTGCTGTCGGCCCATTCTTTGAGCAACGCGTTGACCTGACGAGTGAAGGTATCGGTCACTGCTGCTTTCGGCGTGTTGAACGCCAGAGGGAGGAACCAGATGCCCATCCAAGTGCCAACCGCGTCATGGTTGCTTGCGGTGGACAGCGGCTGACCTTGCTGATCGAGCGTTTCCAGGCTCATGGTGTATTGGTCGGTGGCGTAGGCCGGAATAATCGTCATGCTCAGACCGCTGATGAATGCCAGCACCATCTCACCGCCATTGGGCGGATGGTTGTACATTTTCAGGCGCAGGCTGTAGTCGCCAGGTTGTTTCTCGAACTCGTCAAAAGTCACTCGACCAAACAGGCCGGAATCCTTCAGGACTGTTTGCAATTGCGGTTTGAGCATATCCCGCGCTTGCGGCATTTCCACGGCGGAAGCGCTTTTCGGCTCGCCCTGATAGAAGTCGAAGTGCACAAAAACGTTAGGCTTGTTGGCATAACTGGCCATCGACGGCAGTGTGACTGGCGCCACTTCGTCCTGGGTGAAACTGGCACAACCGCCCAGCGTAAGCACCAGACCCAGCGCAAGGATTTTCCCGAGATGCATTATGTCGTCCCTAAAATGATATCAAATAGCCTCCATTGCGGAGTGCCGGGGCGGATTCTAGTGATCGCCCGCGCTCGGGAAAAGACCTGATTCGGGAAAACCTGAAAATAGTACCGGTTCAGCCCTGCCGCAGGTCCAGCACATACGTGTAATACCCGGTGTCACGTACCCAACCGAGGGACTCGTACAAACCTTGGGCCGTGAAGTTGTCAGTGGCGGTTTCCAACACCAGCCCCTTGGCGCCGGTTTCCAAGGCGAAGTCGCGTGCGGTGTTCATCAGCAATCGCCCGACTCCACGACCTCGGGCGGCCGGCGTGGTGAACAGGTCGCTGAGCAGCCAGGTGCGGTGGGCGTCTATCGAAGAAAATGTCGGGTACAGTTGCACGAACCCCAGCGCTTCGCCGCGTTCATCCTCCACCAGAAAAATCGCCGATTCGTTGCCGGCCATGCGCTCGGCGATAAAGGCTCGCGATTGTGCCAGGTTCGACGGCTGGCCATAGAAACCGCGATAGCCGTCGAACAGTTTGGCCACCGCATCCAGATGTTCCGCGTGGGCGCGCAGTGCCTGAAGGCTCATATCCCCTCCCCGATCGATTCCATTGGTTGCACCAGCATAGCGCTGTCCGTCGAGTTCGCTGGCCTAACCGCTGTATAGTTTTGTATATTGCGAACCCGAAATGGCCAGACCTTCCATGCCGTCCATGAGCAGCATCCGCGAACGCAACCAGCAACAGATCCTCAAAGCCGCCAGCGAAGAGTTTGCCGCCAACGGTTTCGACGCGACCCAGACCCGCGACATCGCGTCCCGCGCCGGGGTGCCCAAGGCCAATCTTTACTACTACTTCCAGAGCAAGGAAAACCTCTACGGCAAAGTGCTGCTCGGCTTCGTCGAGCCGCTGCTGGAAGCCTCGGCGGTACTGCGCGAAAGTGACGACCCGCTGATCGGCCTGCGCGCCTACGTCGCGGCACGCATCCGCATCGCCCGCGAGCATCCGGCGATTGCCAAGGTGTTCAGTGGTGAACTGCTGCTGGGCGGTCGCCAGTTGCCGGATGAATGCCGCGACCTACTGCACGCGGAAGCCCGGCGCAATGTCGAGTGTTTGCGCAGTTGGATCGAGCGCGGCTTGCTGGCGCCGGTAGACCCCGAGCATTTGATGCTGTTCATCTGGTCGGCGACGCGCACCTACACCAACATTGGCTGGCAGATGGGGCGCATCACCGGGCGGGAAGTGCCGCAGGATGAGGATTATGAAACGGCGGCGGATACCATTACGCGGCTGGTATTGGGTGGGGTGGTGTCCGAGCCGGTGAGTGATGTTCGCAGGTTGATGTTTGCGACTTGAGCGGGAGGGTCAGGGCATGATGTCCAGAGGTAGTGCGCGGTCACCTTCCATCCGCTCGTACCATGCTTGGAACTGAGCAGGCAGACGCTTTTTCCATTCCGGTACATTGGTGTAATAACGGGCTCGCGTATGCCCCTCCTTCTCAGGCACCAACATCAGCACCCAGAAACGGTTACTGGCCGCACGCATCAGAATGGCCGCGTTCATATTGCCCAGTCCGCGCACCCACATCTCGACGACCTCTGCATCAGGCACATCAACCGCCGGATCGCCGACGGTCATGGTACTCGTACGGTCCACCAGCTTCTGATAATCACCCTTGAGCAGTTTATGCAACGCCTGGTCCTCTTGCTGCGTACGAGCAACTCCAAGGCTGAGCAAGTTGTAATTCATCGAAAGTGGTTTATCAGACACCACATAACGACCTGAGTAAAAGACACCCATACCGGCACCGCAATCAGCGTCATCGCCATTCTGTGTGACATCCAGAACACCATTGATCGCTCGAAAAACAAGCGTGCAACTACCCTCTTCGAAACGGGCTTCACCACCGTTCAACACAGCAATACCTTCCAGATCACCAGAGTTGGCACCCTCCTGCGCTGAAACCCCAAAGCGGATGTGTGTGGCGTCCTGACGCTTGATGATCACTTCAGATCCCGAGTTCACCCCGTGAGGAATCAACTGCCATGTGGCATCCCATGAGAACGTTCTGGTCGCATATTTCAGCTCAGTCAGGCGCATCAGATATTCACGACTCAAGCACGCCGGTTCACCGCCACAAAGGCTGCGGTTCTTCAACCATGCTCTTTGATCGGCCTTGAGCGCTTGCGGGTCAGCCACCTGCGCCAACGTTGTCCGCCAAAGCACCCCAAGTTTCTCATCAAGACTCGAGACATACGGATCCGCACAAATGGCTTTTTCAACCGGGCTGGAAGCGCCGGCGCAGTCGAAACTGGCGGCGTGGGTGTTGGCAGCAAAAACGAGGGATGTCAGCAACAAGGCGTGACGGAGATTGAATGCGAGCATCGACAGATTCCATTCCTGAGGCGGCGGCAGTATGCCGGGCCCAGGCTATCGATGCTCTGGATTTTTTACCGGTTGCTGGCAGACAACCGAAGGCTTCGGCAAACGAGCATCAGAACGCGATGTCCGCCGCCGGCTTCACATCGATCCGCGCCACGGAACCGGTCAGGTGCGCCCAGTCCTTGTTGTGCTCGGCGATGATGTCTTCGGCGCTCATGTTGCCGTTGTCGACGGTGGAATGCGCGTCGGCCGCCAGCTCCACGTCGTAGCCCAGTTGATGGGCCTGGCGCACGGTAGCGTTGACGCAGTAATCGGTTTGCAGGCCGCAGATCACCAGGCGATCGAAATCTTCTCGGGGGATCAGTTTCTGCAGGTTGGTCTGATAGAACGAGTCGTTGGCGGTCTTGTCGACGCGCAGATCGCCGGGCGCGGTGGCCAGTCCGTCAGCCAGTTGCCAGCCCTCGGCGCCGTGGGCGAGCGGGCTGTCTTTTTCGTTGTGCTGGATCAGCACCACTGGAATGCCGGATTGGCGAGCACGGGCGCTGAGGCCGTTGATGGAGTCGATCACCCGTTTGATGTCGTGGCACTCATATTCGCCTGTGCACAGGGCGCGCTGGACATCGATGATCAGCAATGCGGTGGTCATGGTGAGCCTTCCTTGATCGGTCCTTGAGACAGGGGCGGACGTGTGCCCGCCCCCTTTTTACCCTTCTCAGTAACCCAATGACAACCCGGTGTTGCGCCGTGGATCGTTGGCGCCGTAGAAGCGGTTCTTGCCGACCGGTTTACCGCCCAGCGACGGTGCGCCGACCAGAATCGCGGCGATGTGGTTGGCATCCTGCGGGCCGGCAAACTTATGGCCCCAGCTCTCGAGAATCTTCTTCGTGTCGGGGCTGGCGGCGTAGTCCTCGAGGTTGGTCTGTTCCGGCATCCACTGCTGGTGGAAACGCGGCGCATCGACCGCTTCCTGCAGGCCCATGCCGTAGTCAATGACATTGAGCATGGTCAGCAAGGTTGCCGTGATGATGCGGCTGCCACCCGGCGTGCCCACCACCATCACCACCTTGCCGTCCTTGGTGACGATGGTCGGGCTCATCGACGACAAGGGCGCCTTGCCGGGCGCGATGGCATTGGCTTCGCCCTGCACCAGGCCATACATGTTCGGCACGCCGACTTTCGAGGTGAAGTCGTCCATTTCATCGTTGAGGATTACCCCGGTCTTGCTCGCCATCACGCCTGCGCCGAACCAGTCGTTGAGGGTGTAGGTGACAGACACCGCGTTGCCCCATTTGTCGACGATCGAATAGTGCGTGGTGTTGCTGCCTTCGTGGGGCGCAACGCCGGGTTTGAGCTCCGCAGACACACCAGCCTTTTGCGGCTGGATCGCGTCACGCAGCTTGGTCGCATAGTTCTTGTCCAGCAGGTGTTCGATCGGATTCTTTACGAAATCCGGGTCGCCCAGATAGCTGTTGCGATCCACATAGGCGTGACGCATCGCCTCGATCTGATAGTGCATGCCCTGGGCCGAATGGAAGCCCAGATCCTTCATCGGGTAGCCTTCGAGAATGTTCATGATCTGGCAGATCACCACCCCGCCGGAGCTTGGCGGCGGCGCCGACACGACGTGATAACCGCGATAGTCGCACTCCACCGGAGCCAGTTCGCGGGTCTTGTATTTGTCGAGGTCGGCCTGGGTGATGATGCCCTTGTTGGCCTGGCTGGACGTGACGATCGCGTCGGCGACCCAGCCTTTATAGAAACCGTCCGCGCCTTTTTCGGAAATGGTGCGCAGGGTTTTACCGAGGTCCTTCTGCACCAGTTTCTGCCCGACCTGCATCGGCTCGCCGTTGCTCAGGAAGATCGAGCCGGAATCCTTGATGTCCTTCTTGAACACGTCGGTGGCGTAATCCAGCAGATCGACGTCACCCTGCTCCAGCTCAAAACCTTCTTCCGCCAGTTTGATCGCCGGGGCGATCATGTCCTTGCGCGGCTTAGTGCCGTACTTGGTCAGCGCCAGCTCCATGCCGGACACGGTGCCGGGAACGCCAACCGCGAGGTGACCACGGGTACTCAGGTCCGGAATGACGTTGCCCTGCTTGTCGAGGTACATGTCGGCCGTTGCGGCCAGCGGAGCTTTCTCCCGGAAGTCGAGGAAGGTCTTGCGTCCGTCCGCCAGTTGAATGGTCATGAAGCCACCACCACCGAGGTTGCCCGCTGCCGGGTAAACCACCGCCAGTGCGTAGCCTACGGCGACCGCCGCATCCACCGCATTGCCTCCACTTTTCAGCACATCGACACCCACATGGGTCGCCAGATGCTGGGCGGTGACCACCATGCCGTTTTCGGCGGCGACCGGTGCCACCGAGGCGGCGTGGGCCATGAGGCAGCTGAGCGCCAGTGAGGTCGCAATCAGCGATTTGGCAAAAGGTTCGTACTTCATGAGTCGGTCTCTTCTTTTTATAAGGTAGGAAAGCGCTTCAAGAGCATCAGCCAGTATGGTCGCGATTGCGGTTTGCGCCTCCCCGATCCGGCAGTATGCTGGGCGCTGTTGCCGACCCGATCCGGAGTTTTCCCCATGGCCTACACGTTCATCACCCTGCCCTCGCCCGTTGGCGAGTTGAAGCTGGTCGCGAACGGCTCACGACTGGCCGCCATCCTCTGGGAAAACGACAAACCGAACCGGGTTCGCCTCGGGCCGATGAGCGAAGCCCCGGACAATCCGGTATTGATGAAAACCGCCCGGCAACTGGAAGAATATTTTGCCGGAACGCGAAATGCGTTCGATCTGGAACTGGACTTTGCCGGCACCGAGTTCCAGAAAAAGGTCTGGGCCGCATTGCTGACCATCCCGTTTGGCGAAACCCGCACCTACAGCCAGATTGCCCACCAGATCGGCCACCCCAGCGCGGTGCGTGCCGTTGGCGCGGCAAACGGGAGAAACCCGATTTCGATCATCGCACCCTGTCACCGGGTGATCGGCGCCTCGGGAAAACTGACCGGGTTTGCCGGGGGCCTTGAAGCCAAAGAGCGGTTGCTGACACTGGAAGGTGGCCAGTGGTCAGACATCGGTAAAACCGGTGATCTGTTTTAAGCGTCGAAGAAGTTATTCATCGCCGCGTACTGCAACAGCATGATGGTCTTGGCATCGCAGATTTCGCCTCGATGGAACGCTGCCAGTGCATCGTCGAAACGCCACTCCAGCACTTCAAGTTCTTCGGTTTCCTCTTCCAGGCCACCACCGTCACTGACCTTCGACTTCGCGTCGTACTCGGCGACGAAGAAGTGCAGCTTCTCGGTCACTGAACCCGGGCTCATGTAAGCCTCGAATACCTTCTTCACGTCATGCACGCGGTAACCGGTTTCCTCTTCGGCCTCATCGCGAATGCGCTGCTCCGGTGCTGCGCCTTCCAGCAACCCGGCAGCGACCTCGATCAGCAAACCGTCGTGACCGTTGACGAACACCGGCAGACGGAACTGGCGAGTCAGTACCACTGTGCGTTTTTCGCGGTTGAACAACAGAATTGCCGCACCATTGCCACGGTCGTAGACCTCGCGGGTCTGGCGTTGCCATTCGCCGTTGTTGCGCAGGTAGTCGAAGGTGATTTTCTTCAGCAGATACCAGTCGTGGGACAACACCTGAGTGTCGACGATATTGATCCGCTCGGCGGTGTTGGGCATGACGCTTCATCCATTGTTGTCATCGGGAGGCCCCATGTTAGGCGAAAAAAAGCCCGGCAGCGCTACCGGGCTTTTTCATTCGTTTACTGCTGACGGGCCATGCCTGTAATTGCGATATCAGGTTCCGGCGAGGCGGCTCCTGCGCCGTTGATCAACGGACCATAACGCCGACTGAACTCCCAGTTGTACGGCACGCGATCCTTGCTGGTGCCATTGTCCCAGTTCACCGACCAGGTCATCAGGCCCTTGATCGGGTGCCCTTTGACCGCCAGGCGTTTCATCGCATTGCCGACCACGTTCTTGTCGATCACGTACCCGGTGGCAGCGGCGTCGACGTTGGCTGGCAGGCCGATGACGAACTTGTCCGCTGGGATTTTGGTAAACCCGCGAGTGCCGGTCACCAGGCTTTCAGTCAGGTAATAGAGGAAGTCCTCTTTCAGCGCATCGTTGTTCTGCGCGATCCACGCCCCGTTACCATTGTTGGCCTCCGGGACCCAGACACCATCGCCGCCCTGGTTGTAGAACTGCGGCGCGATGAAGTCGTAGTAGCCTTCCAGCGCCTGCAAGTAACCGACGTATTTACCGGTGGTGGTCAGGTACGGAAACTCCGGCGCCATGCTGATGATGAAGTGCTTGCCCTGGCCTGCGTAGTGATCCTTGACCAGTTTCAGCGCGGCCGGCAGGACGGTCTTGTTGGCAGCGAAATCAATCGCGCTTTGTTCAAGATCGATGTCCAGCCCATCGAAGCCGTAGGTTTCCACCAGACGGATGATTTCGTTGGCCAGCGGTTGCTCCTGCCCGGCACGCAACTCGATGTGCGCATCGGCGCCGCCGAGGGAAATCAGCACGGCCCGACCCTGACTGTTGAGTACGCCAACCTGACGGCGGAACTCGGCGTCGGAGACGTTGAACGGCTTGAAGGTCGGAATCCCGCTGCCCTTCATGAACGCGACCGCAACCACGTTGTAGTCCTTGGGCACGTTTTCCAGGGCGATATTGGCGAACTGGCCGCGCTGATATCCATCGCTCGGGCCGGCTGGCCAGTTGTGCCAGAAGCCCATGAGGATCTTCTTGCCGGCGATGCTCGGCATCAGCGAGGCCGCGTCGCTCGCCTGGTTTTGCAATAAGGTGAAGTCGATATTTGACATGTTCTAATCCTTCAGAACGTGTAGATGGGTGATACGGACTTATTTGAAGTCCACATCGAAGGCCTGATAGAAGGCGTTGCCGGTGTTGGCGACGATCCACATCAAGACAACAACGTGATGACCCTGCTTGTTGGCCGGAAGTTTCACCGCGTGATTGACCTTGGCCTTCAGCTCCGCCGCATGACTGTAGTACGGCACTTGCGGATAGAAGTCCTCGGCGAACGGTTTTGTTTCCAGTTGTGCACGGGTGATGCGTTGTTTCGGGTCCCAGCCATCCTTGGTGATCAGCCATCGGTAACCGCGAGTGGTGTGCGGCGCGGTGTATTCCCATTTGACTTCAAGGGTCTGGCCAGGTGTTACGTTGAGCAGTGGCCAAGTGAATGGGCGACCGAGTTTCTTGCTCATTTCCTCTTCGGTGAAGTTCACGCAATCGCGGGCATCGTCCTTGCCACCGCTGAGAATGTGACCGTCGGCCGGGGGCACGACACTCGGGTTATCCGACTCGAAAGGTGCCGGGAACGGGCCGGCCACCAGTGCCGGGAAGTTCTTGCCACCTTCCATCTCGTTGACCTGCCAGCCACCGAGCAATCCTTGTTCGATGGCCACCGCACCGCGGCTTGCAGGGGAAATGACGCGACCGTGTCGCAGTTGGTTTTGAGCTTGTGGTTGATTCATGTTTTTCACTCCGTTGATTTAAGAACTCTCCTTTCCGAGGAGAGGCCTTCAAGCTAACGGAGGGGGATTTTTTGTCCATCGGCGGTTTTGTCGCAGCCTGCCGTGCAGTTTTCCTGAAACACCGAAAACACTGGATATAAATACAGTATATTGCGACGACGCTCACCCGACGCATGGCAAAAAGCTTACACGGCGTTATTACAAAAACCTGCATTCACCGGCTCAGGGAAGCTGCGCCTTGAACTCCTTTTCGTACTGCCCGGCGAGCTGTTCTTTCTGCTTATCGTCGAGCAGCTTGCCGGCCATCTGGAAGAACTTCTGCTCCTCTTCCTTCAAGTGGTGATGGACCTTATCCGAAAGCTTTTTAGCTGTGGCCAGCCAGGCCGGACTGGACATTTCAGTCTCGTCGAGTTCCTCCATCATTTCGTCCATTTCATGATGCTCGGCGATGGCGTGGCGACTGAGATCGACACCGTTGTCGAACTCCATCAACGGGATGTAGAAGTGGCGCTCTTCGGCTGTTTCGTGGGCCTGCAGTTCGGCTTTCAGTTGCTTGTAGGCTTCGACGCGTTCCGGGGTGTCGCCGCTGGTCTTGATCAAGGTCTTGGCATAGCCGCGCTGGCGATCGTGACTCTCGCGAAGGGCTTCGAAAATGTTCATGGACTCTCCTCGACAAACGCATTCTGAATGAACGCCTCAAAGGGCTAGACCCCGGCGCGGGAGCGACGGTTCCAACTGTTCGATGCCGGGATGGATCAATTGACCGAGGCGCGATAGGCTGCCGGTTCACTGCCATAAGGATGTTGCACATGAGTTTACGGATCGAGCTGTCGCAGGAATCCACGGAAGAAGAGCGCCTGGCCATTCTGGCGCCGCTGCACGCCTATAACGTTGCTCAGGCCGGGATTGCCGTATCGGAGCCGCTCACGCTGCTGGTACGCGATGAACACGGCACCATTCTGGGTGGGCTCTATGGCCGGTTGGTCTGCCAGTGGCTGTTCGTCGATCTGCTGTCGGTGCCGGAACAAGGTCGCCATCAGGGGATCGGGTCGAAACTGATGCGCATGGCCGAAGACCTCGCGCGTGAGAAGGGTTGCATCGGGGCCTGGCTCGACACCTTCGATTTTCAGGCGCCGGAGTTCTACAAGAAGCTGGGGTATAGCCAGTTTGGCGAGCTGGTGGATTACCCGCCGGGGCACAAACGAATGTTTTTCCAGAAACGTCTGGACGTCTGAGCCCCGCGGAACGCCAGATTTACAGGCAGGTCGCCAACGCCGCCAATCGGCGTTTGGCGACAAAGTCATCCTTCTGCGCGTAGTAGCTCAGCACCGTGCCGGACGCATCAGTGGTCACGTCGACAAACGACTCCGCCGAACGGGTGTAAACCGTCGAGCCGCCCTTCTTGCCCGGTTGCAGATACGCCGCTGCATCCACACCGAACACGGCCTCATCCTGCCAGGCGAATTGCACGCACTGGGCCACGACTTTCTCGGGTTTGTCCGAGTTGAGGATCTTGTAAGGGGTTTGCGTGCGGGCGTCTTCCATCACCGAACCCGCGCAACCGGCCAGCAGGGTTGCCGCCAGTGCCACCATCAGCATTCGCATTGCATTCGCTCATTCGGAAAAAAACGGACTGTATCACCGCAACGCGCAAAATCGTTCTGCTTTACTGCATTTAAAGCGCGACACCCGCCGGCCGCTGCGGCACATTAAAGGTCATTAGCCCCACAAGGAAACCCCATGGCGCCTACCGACCAGCGACATGAACATGCCCTGAAACTGTTTCTCGATGCACACCCTGAAGTGCGCGAAGCCCTCGATCATCTCAACCCATTGCTGGCCCAGGCCAAGGGCGAAACCCCGGCACAGTACCGCGAAGAACGTCTGCACGAAGCGTTCGAAGCCGAGGCCGAAAGCCAGGGCTTGTTCGCCTGGGAGCTGACGCTGCAACTGACCGCCACAACGCCCGAGGACTATCAGGCGCAACGCCTGGAAGTGCATCGAGAGGTGGCGGAGATGGCCGGGATGGACTGGCTGGAATATTGCGACCTTTATGGCATAGAACCCTGACCTCTACGCAAGGACATCCGCGCCAATGCTGCCAACCGCCTCGACTCACCGCGCCAGCCCCGGCCACCTGCATACGCAGAAATGGCGCGGACGCGTAGGGCTGGCAATGGTGGCCGCGCTCTCGGTCCTGGCGGGGATGACCGATGCCATTGGTTTCATGGCCAGTGGCGACTTCGTTTCATTCATGAGCGGGAATACCACACGGTTGGCGGTGGCGATCAGTGATGGCGATGTGAGTCTGACGCTGCGGCTGGTGATCCTGGTCGCCACGTTCATCCTGGGCAACGCCCTCGGCGTGGTGATCGGGCGCCTCGGCGGGCGCCGCGCGCTGCCGTTGCTGCTGTGCATCGCGACGCTGCTCTGCGGAGCCGCCGCCTGGCCGTCAGACGTGCAACTGCCGGCACTGCTGGCGGCGATTATCGCCATGGGCATGCTCAATGCCGCAGTGGAAGAAGTGAACGGTCTGGCGGTCGGGCTGACCTATGTCACCGGTGCACTCTCGCGGTTCGGTCGCGGTCTGGGGCGCTGGATAATGGGCGAGCGTCGCAATGGTTGGCGCGTGCAACTGGTGCCGTGGAGCGGCATGTTCATCGGCGCCATCCTCGGTGCCGTGCTGGAGCATCACCTGGGGCTCAAAGCGCTGTACGCCAGCGGTTTGCTGGCTGCGTTAATCGGCCTGGTCTCGCTGAAAATCCCTCGGCGCTGGCAGTTGGGTTACATGCCGCGCTGAACTCTGCGGCAACATCCACTTCGCCGCCCCGCCGAGAAAGCTTTATCATGGCCGCAGTTTTGCTGATCGAGTCCGTCATGAAGTTCGCCATTGCGTTGTTTTCCGCCGCCCATGCGCCCTCCTCGCGCCGTGCCTTGCTGTTCGCGCAGGCAGCCCTGGCGGGCGGGCATGAAATTGTCCGGCTGTTTTTCTATCAGGACGGTGTCTACAACGCGTCCGACGCCGTGGTCACTCCGCAGGACGAACTGGACCTGCCCAAGCAGTGGCGCAGCTTCATCGCCGAACACAACCTCGACGGCGTGGTGTGCATCGCCGCCGCTCTGCGACGTGGCGTGTTGAATGCCGAGGAAGCCGGGCGTTATCAGCGTGATGCGGTGGCGGTCAGCGCACCGTGGGAATTGTCCGGCCTCGGCCAGTTGCATGATGCGGTTCAGGACGCCGACCGCCTGATCTGCTTCGGAGGCGCATGACATGGCCAAGTCCCTTCTGATTATCAGCCGTCAATCGCCGTGGTCCGGCCCCGGCGCCCGCGAAGCGCTGGACATTGTGCTGGCTGGCGGCGCCTTCGATCTGCCGATCGGTCTGCTGTTTCTCGACGACGGCGTGCTGCAACTGGCCGCGGGGCAGAACGCCAAGGCCCTGCAACAGAAAGACCTGAGCGCCAACCTGCAAGCGCTGCCGATGTTTGGCGTCGAAGCGCTGTTCTACTGCGCCGACAGCGCCAGTGCTCGCGGCCTCGGCGATCGCTCGCTGGACGAGGCGTTGCCTCTGGCCGCCGAGCAAATCACCGCCCTCATTGACCGTTACGACCAGGTGATCACCCTCTGATGTCGACTTTGCATGTGTTGTCCCACTCTCCGTTCGGCGACGAACGCCTGACCAGTTGCCTGCGCCTGCTCGGTTCTGCCGACGCGCTGCTGCTGTCTGGCGATGCTGTTTATGCGCTGCAACCCGGCACTGCGCCGTTCAGTGCGCTGGAATCCCGCAAGGTGAAATTGTTCGTGCTGGTCGAAGACGCGCAAGCCCGCGCCGTGCAGGTTCCGGACTGGGCCGAAGCCATCGATTACCCGGCCTTCGTCGAGCTGTCGATCCACCACGACAAGGTCAATAGCTGGCTATGAATGCGCTGACCGTCGGCGCCCGCGCCATCGAACTGGACAAGGACGGCTTCCTGGTCGACCTCAACGACTGGTCGGCCGAAGTCGCCAGCGCCCTCGCCGCCGCCGAAGACATCGAGTTGAGCGCCGAGCACTGGGAAGTCCTCGAACTGCTGCGCAGCTTCTACGCCGAATTCCAGCTGTCCCCGGCCACCCGGCCGCTGATCAAATACACCGCACTCAAGCTCGGCGCAGAGAAAGGCAACAGCCTGCACCTGAACCGACTGTTCAAAGGCACCCCTGCCAAACTCGCCGCGAAACTGGCGGGCCTGCCCAAACCGACGAATTGCCTATGACCGACTATCCAGCGCTGACCCTCGAAACGCCGGCCGAACACCCGTTCGCCCAGTTCGTGCGCATCCTCGGCAAGGGCAAGCGCGGCGCCCGCGACCTGACCCGCGAGGAAGCCCGGGAAGCCATGGGCATGATCTTCGACGAGGCGGTCGAGGAAACCCAGCTTGGTGCCTTCCTGATGTTGCTGCGGCACAAGGAAGAAAGCGCCGAGGAAATGGCTGGCTTCACCGAAGCCCTGCGTGAACGTTTGCAGGCGCCAGCACTGAAGGTCGATCTGGACTGGCCGACCTATGCCGGCAAGAAACGTCATCTACCGTGGTATTTGCTGGCGGCCAAGTGCCTGGCGCAGAACGGCGTGCGCATCTTCATGCACGGCGGTGGCGCGCACACCGCCGGGCGTTTGTATACCGAACAACTGCTTGGCGAGCTGAACATCCCACTTTGCCGCAACTGGCAACAGGCCGGTGCGGCACTCGACAATGGCGGCCTGGCGTTCATGCCGCTGGTGGACTGGGCGCCGCAGCTGCAACGAATGATCGACCTGCGCAACACCCTCGGTCTGCGCTCGCCGATTCACTCGCTGGCGCGGATCCTCAATCCGCTGGGCGCGCGTTGCGGCTTGCAGAGTATTTTCCACCCCGGCTACCAAGCCGTGCACCGCGATGCCAGCGGCTTGCTCGGCGACACGGCGATCGTGGTCAAGGGCGATGGCGGCGAAATCGAGATCAACCCGGATGCCGACAGCCACCTGTACGGCACCACCGGCGGCGAGAGCTGGGACGAGGAATGGCCGCAGTTGTCGGCACAACGCCACGTCAAACCGGCGTCGCTGGATGTCGAGCATCTGAAGGCCGTATGGCGCGGCGATGTGGTCGATAGCTACCCGCAAATGGCGCTGATTTCGACCATGGCGTTGGCGCTGCGTGGTCTTGGCCAAAGCCGGGAACAAGCCTTCGAAACCGCAGAGCAATACTGGGCCACAAGGAACAAATCGATTTAACCGATCATTCACGCCCGATCTTTGCGCTTTTTGTTCGAACTCATCGGAATAGACTCGACTCCAACGATTATTGGTTTCTGGAGTCTTGATCATGGGTTTACTCGTCGACGGCCGCTGGCAGGACAAGTGGTACGAAAGCAGCAAGGACGGCGCGTTCCAGCGCGAACAGGCGCAGCGCCGTAACTGGGTCACTCGCAATGGCGAGCCTGGCCCGAGCGGTGAAGGCGGTTTTGCCGCCGAAGCCGGGCGTTATCACCTTTACGTCTCCCTCGCCTGTCCGTGGGCGCATCGCACACTGATTCTGCGCAAGCTCAAGGGCCTGGAAAGTCTGATTGATGTTTCGGTCGTCAGTTGGCTGATGCTGGAAAACGGCTGGACCTTCGACCAGAACCTCGGCTCGACCGGCGACAAACTCGACCACTTCGACTTCATGCACCAGCGCTACACCGCTGACACCGCCGACTACACCGGGCGCGTCACCGTGCCAGTGCTGTGGGACAAGAAACTCAAGCGTATCGTCAGCAATGAATCGGCGGAGATCATCCGCATGTTCAACAACGCCTTCGATGACTTGACCGGCAACGATCTGGACTTCTATCCGGCGCCGTTGCGCGGCGAGATCGATGCGCTGAACGAGCGGATCTACCCCGCCGTGAACAACGGCGTTTATCGCGCCGGGTTTGCCACTTCGCAAAAGGCCTATGAAGAAGCATTCGACGATGTGTTTGCCGAACTCGATCATCTGGAACAGGTGCTCGGCGCCAACCGTTATCTGACGGGCGAATACCTGACCGAGGCGGACGTGCGCCTGTTCACCACGCTGATTCGTTTCGACGCGGTGTACCACGGGCACTTCAAATGTAATCTGCGGCGGATCAGCGATTATCCGAATCTGTCGAACTGGCTGCGGGAGATGTACCAGTGGCCGGGCGTTGCCGAGACCGTGGATTTCCAGCACATCAAGAATCACTACTACGGCAGCCACAAGACCATCAACCCGACCGGGATTGTGCCGAAGGGGCCGGAGCAGGATTTCAATATCGCCCATGACCGGGACCGGTTGGGCGGGAAAGGGGTTTGGCGCAAGGCCTGATATTCATGCAGTTCTTGAGGGCCCAATCGCTGGCAAGTCGAGTCGTCGCACCGCAGCTCCCACAGGTTTTGTGTTAAAGCTGAAATTTCAGCATCACGCAATTCCTTGTGGGAGCTGGCTTGCCAGCGATGCGGGCTACTCGGCTTTCAGACCTGCGCCTGAGCGCCTTCGAACCACGCCAGTTTCTCGCGCAGTTGCACCACTTCACCGACGATTACCAATGTCGGCGCATGTACTTCATGCTCCGCCACCAGACGCGGCAGATCGGCCAGCGTGCCGGTAAAGACTCGCTGATTGACTGTGGTGCCCTGCTGGATCAACGCTGCCGGGGTATCGGCCGCACGACCATACTTGATCAACTGCTCGCAGATGATCGGCAACCCCACCAGGCCCATGTAGAACACCAACGTCTGCGCCGGCGCGACGAGGTCGGCCCACGGCAAATCGGTGGAACCGTCCTTCAAGTGACCGGTGACGAAACGCACCGACTGCGCGTAATCGCGATGGGTCAGCGGAATCCCGGCATACGCCGCGCAACCGCTGGCCGCCGTGATGCCCGGCACCACCTGGAACGGGATGCCATGGGCCGCCAGTTCCTCGATCTCTTCGCCGCCACGGCCGAAGATGAACGGATCACCGCCCTTCAACCGCACCACTCGCTTGCCGGCCTTGGCCAGATCCACCAGTTGCTGGTTGATCTGATCCTGCGGCACGGCGTGATCGGCGCGACGCTTGCCGACGTAAATCCGTTCGGCATCGCGACGGCAGAGCTCAAGAATCGCCGGAGCGACCAAACGGTCATACAGCACCACATCGGCTTGCTGCATCAGGCGCAAGGCGCGGAAGGTCAGCAGATCCGGATCACCCGGCCCTGCGCCGACCAGATAGACCTCGCCAGTGGTAACACTCGCTTCGCCGTCGATTTTCGCCTGCAACAGACGCTCGGCCTCGGCGCCCTGCCCGGCCAGCTGGCGGTCGGCAATCGGCCCCTGGAACACGTCTTCCCAAAAACCGCGACGCTGCTGCACATCGGGAAACAAGCCTTTGACCTGATCGCGAAACCGCGCGGCCAGACCGGCCAGATGGCCGTAGGTCGAGGGAATCCAGGTTTCGATCTTGGCGCGGATCAGCCGGGCCAGCACCGGCGCATCGCCGCCACTGGAGACCGCAATGATCAGCGGTGAACGATCGACAATCGCCGGGAAGATCACGCTGCACAGCGCCGGCGCATCCACCACGTTGACCGGCACGCAGCGCCGATGAGCATCGGCGGAAACTTGCGCGTTCAAGGCTTCATCGTCGGTGGCGGCAATGATCAGCCCGCAACCGTCCAGATCCGTTTCGGCGTAGCCCCGCAACAGGCATTCGCCACCGCTGGCGGCAACCAGTTCGCGCAGTTGCGCTTCGATTTCAGGTGCGACCACCCGCAGCAGCGCACCGGCATCGGCCAGCAGGCGGGATTTGCGCAAGGCAATCTCCCCCCCACCGACGACCAACACACGACTGCCGCGCAGGTTGTGAAACAGCGGCAGATATTTCATTTAGCCGATGACCTCAAGGCCACCCATGTACGGCTTCAGCACGTCTGGCACACGGATCGAGCCGTCGGCCTGCTGGTAGTTTTCCAGCACCGCAACCAGCGTACGACCGACCGCCAGGCCGGAACCGTTCAGGGTGTGCACCAGCTCAGGCTTGCCGGTTTCCGGGTTGCGGAAACGCGCCTGCATGCGGCGGGCCTGGAAATCGCCGCAGTTGGAGCACGACGAGATTTCACGGTATTTGTCCTGGCTCGGGATCCACACTTCCAAGTCATAAGTCTTGACCGCGCTGAAGCCCATGTCGCCGGTGCACAGCGCCAGGGTACGGTAAGGCAGACCTAGCAGTTGCAGGACTTTCTCGGCGTTGGCAGTCAGGCTTTCCAGCGCGTCCATCGACGTCGACGGCTCGACGATCTGTACCATCTCGACCTTGTCGAACTGGTGCTGGCGGATCATGCCGCGGGTGTCACGACCCGACGCGCCGGCTTCGCTGCGGAAGCACGGAGTGTGGGCAACGAACTTGATCGGCAGCTGCTTCGAATCGACGATTTCACCGGCCACGATGTTGGTCAGCGACACTTCGGCGGTCGGGATCAGGTACAGATCGGCTTCGCCTTCGCGGGCGATCTTGAACAGGTCTTCTTCGAACTTCGGCAGTTGACCAGTGCCTTGCAGCGCCGGGGCCTGAACCAGATAAGGCGTGTAGGCCTCTTCATAGCCGTGCTCGGTGACGTGCAGGTTGATCATGAACTGCGCCAGTGCACGGTGCAGACGGGCAATCGGGCCACGCAGCAGCGCGAAACGTGCGCCGGACAGCTTGGCGGCGGTTTCGAAGTCGAGCCAGCCGAATTTCTCGCCCAGGGCCACGTGGTCCTGAACCGGGAAGTCGAAAGCAGTCGGAGTGCCCCAGCGGCGGACTTCGACGTTGCCGTCTTCATCTTCGCCAACCGGTACCGACTCGTGCGGCAGGTTCGGGATGCCCAGCAGGATCGAATCCAGTTCGGTCTGGATCGCGTCCAGCTCGACTTTACCGGCACTCAGTTCGCCCGCCATGCGCTCGACGTCCGCCATCAACGGCGCGATGTCTTCGCCGCGCTGCTTGGCCTGACCGATGGATTTGGAACGCGCGTTACGTTCAGCCTGCAGTGCTTCGGTGCGGGTCTGGACGGTCTTGCGCTGTTCTTCCAGCGCTTCGATGCGCGCGACATCCAGGGCAAAGCCACGGGAAGCCAGGCGGTCCGCTACGTCCTGGAGGTTGCTACGTAACAGTTTGGAATCGAGCATGTCGGTTTCTCGTTATCAAAGTTTGGTCAAAGTCAGGCCAGCCCAGGTCGCGAGCAGGCCGCCGAACACGCTGATGCCCAGATAACCGAAGGCTATCAGGGCCTGTCCGCTTTCCAGCAAACGCAGCGTATCCAGTGAAAAGGATGAAAAAGTCGTCAGACCGCCGACAAAGCCGACGATCAGACCGGCGCGGATTTCGATCGGCACTTCCGGCCGGGTCAAAAACAGTCCGTATAGCAGGCCGATGATTAGGCAGCCGACCAGATTGACCGCCAGCGTTGCCGCATAAAAATGCCGGGGCCAATTGGCGCTGACCCAATTGCCAGCCGCGAAACGCAGTAATGTACCAGCGATGCCCGCCACGGACACCGCAAGAATCGTTCGAATCACTATTTTCTCCGCTGCCGGGGGCTTAAACGATCGAGTTGGGCGAGGTGGTTGAGCTTCTCGCCAATCTTCAGTTCCAGGCCACGGGGCACCGGTTGGTAGAACGGAATAGGGTCGAGCTCTTCCGGAAAGTAGTCTTCGCCGGCCGCGTAGGCGTCCGGTTCATCGTGGGCATAGCGGTATTCGTCGCCATAACCCAATTGTTTCATCAATTTGGTCGGTGCGTTGCGCAGGTGCAGCGGCACTTCCAGCGAGCCATGTTCGGCAGCGGCCCGCAGCGCGGTCTTGAAGCCCATGTACACCGCGTTACTTTTCGGCGCGCAAGCTAGATACGTGATGGCCTGGGCCACGGCGAGTTCGCCCTCGGGGCTGCCGAGACGCTCCTGCACTTCCCATGCTGCCAGGCACAAACTCAGGGCGCGCGGGTCGGCATTGCCGATGTCTTCACTGGCCATGCGCACCACGCGGCGGGCCAGATACAGCGGATCGCAGCCGCCATCGATCATCCGCGCAAACCAGTACAGCGCGCCGTCCGGGTTCGAGCCGCGTACCGATTTGTGCAGCGCGGAAATCTGGTCGTAGAACGCTTCGCCGCCCTTGTCGAAACGCCGACGAGTGTCGCCGAGCAGGCTTTGCAGCAGCTCGGTGCCCATCTCGCTGTTGTCTTCGGCGAGGTCCGAGGCGTTTTCCAGCAGATTGAGCAAGCGTCGGCCATCGCCGTCGGCAGCGGACAGCAGCATCTGGAAGCCTTCATCGCTGAGGGTCAGATGGCGCTTGCCCAGGCCACGCCCTTCGGTCAGTGCGCGGTGCACCAGTTTGCGCAACGCCGCCTCATCGAGGCTCTTGAGTACGTAGACTCGTGCCCGCGACAGCAACGCGTTATTCAATTCGAAGGAAGGGTTTTCGGTGGTCGCCCCGATGAAGATCAGCGTGCCGTCTTCGACGTAAGGCAGAAAGGCGTCCTGCTGGGACTTGTTGAAGCGGTGAACTTCGTCGACAAACAGGATCGTACGCTTGCCGTACTGGCCGGCCTGCTGTTTGGCGATTTCCACCGCCTGACGGATTTCTTTTACCCCGGCCAATACGGCCGAGACCGTTTCGAAATGCGCATCCGAGACTTCCGCCAGCAACCGCGCCAGGGTGGTCTTGCCCACGCCCGGCGGGCCCCAGAAAATCATCGAATGCAGGGCACCCTGCTCCAGCGCTTCGCGCAAAGGCTTGCCACGAGCGAGCACGTGTTCCTGACCGACGTACTCATCCAGATTGGTCGCCCGCAAGCGGGCGGCCAGTGGCTGGGCAATCGGTGCACTGCGAAACAGATCCATCACGTACCGTTGAAACCTCTGTGTTTATTCCTGGATCACATCGGCACCCTTGGGGATGTCGAACTTGAACTTGGAGGCCGGGACTGCTTCGTTGGCCTTCACCCCGGTGAACAGGATGTTGGTGCGCTGGCCGACGCTGTCGATCAGTTGCATGTCATTGACCAGACCGTTGCGGAACGACAGACGCAGGCTGTCGAACAGGGTGTCCTTGGTTTTCGGCTTCAGCGTGAAGTCGATCACGCCACCGGCTTCCTTGGCGCTGATATCGAAACTCTGGCTGATCTTCGACACGTCACCGGACAGCAACAGGGCCGGGGTCTGGGTCAGGCGCTCATCGAGTTTCTTGATGGTGGCTTGCTCAAGGTCCGGGTCCCACAGGGTGACTTTCTTGCCGTCGGAGACCATGGTCTGCTCGGCGGGCGCATTGGTGTGCCAGTAGAACAGGCCCGGACGCTGCAGGGTCATGTCGCCGGTGGTTTCCTGCAACTGGGTGCCGCTGCCGTCGAGAGTGAGTTGGGAGAAGTTCGCGGTCAGGGTCTTGGATGTTTCCAGCAATTGGGTCAGGCGTGCCACATCCTTGTCATCGGCGTGAGCCGTGAGGGTGGTCAGAGCCAGTACTGGCAGCAGCATGCGGATAAGACGCATGGGAGTCCTCTTGAATACTCGTGGGAAAGTGGACGGCGCTTCATGCACCGTCCTTTGCATGTGAATCAGGGTATCGAATCAGTCGCGCACCGGGCCAGGGGCCAGGACTTCGCGAGAACCGTTGGTGTTCATGGACGTCACGACGCCAGCCATTTCCATGGCTTCGATCATGCGCGCGGCACGGTTGTAACCGATCTTCAGCTTGCGCTGTACAGCGGAGATGGAGGCGCGACGGCTTTCCAGTACGAACTGCACGGCTTCGTCGTACAGCGCGTCGGCTTCCGGATCATCGCCGTCACCACCGCCGCTGCTGCCTTCGAAACCACTGCCCGCCTCTTCGACACCGTTGAGGATGTCGTCGTTGTATTCCGGCGCGCCGCGCAGCTTCCAGGCTTCCACCACCCGATGCACTTCATCGTCGGACACGAAGGCGCCGTGAACCCGGATCGGCAGGCTGGTGCCCGGCGGCATGTAGAGCATGTCACCGTGGCCGAGCAGTTGTTCGGCGCCACCCTGGTCGATGATGGTCCGGGAGTCGATCTTGCTCGATACCTGGAATGCCATCCGCGTCGGGATGTTGGCCTTGATCAGACCGGTGATCACGTCCACCGACGGACGCTGGGTCGCGAGGATCAGGTGGATACCGGCCGCCCGCGCTTTCTGGGCGATACGGGCAATCAGCTCTTCAACTTTCTTGCCGACGATCATCATCATGTCGGCGAATTCGTCCACGACCACGACGATGGTCGGCAGCTTCTGCAGCAGCGGCGCTTCGTCGTGGATGCTTTCGCGCTTGTACAGCGGATCGCTCAACGGCTCACCGGCATCCTGGGCTTCCTTGACCTTGGCGTTGAAGCCGGACAGGTTACGCACGCCCATCTTCGCCATCAGCTTGTAGCGGCGTTCCATCTCGGCAACGCTCCAGCGCAGGGCGTTGGCGGCGTCCTTCATGTCGGTCACGACCGGGCACAGCAAGTGCGGAATGCCTTCGTAGATCGACAGTTCCAACATCTTCGGGTCGATCATGATCAGCTTGGCGTCTTCCGGGCCGGATTTGAACAGGATCGACAGGATCATCGCGTTCACGCCCACCGACTTACCGGAACCGGTGGTACCGGCCACCAGCAAGTGCGGCATCTTCGCCAGGTCAGTGATGACCGGCTTGCCGCCGATGTCGTGGCCCAGGGCCAGGGTGACCGGCGACTTGAAGTTGTCGTATTCAGGCGTCGACAACACTTCGGAGAAGCGCACGATCTGCCGGTCTTCGTTGGGAATCTCGATACCGACCGTGGTCTTGCCCGGAATCACCTCGACCACCCGCACGCTGGTTACGGCCAGCGAACGTGCAAGGTCTTTCGCCAGGTTGGCGATACGGCTGACCTTGACGCCAGCGGCTGGCTGGATTTCGTAACGGGTAATGACCGGGCCGGGATGGATCGAATCCACAGTGACTTCGACGCCGAATTCCTTGAGCTTGATCTCCAGCAAGTGGCCGACCGCCGCCAGGGATTCGGGCGAGTAGTTGAGTTGTTTCTTTTCCGCTGGATCGAGAATCGAGATCGGCGGCAAGGTGCCTTCCACGGCGCTGTCGACGAACAACGGCGCCTGCTTCTCTTTCTGCACGCGCTTGCTTGGCTCGGGCGCCTTGACCGGAGCCGGAGCGATGACCGGCGGAACCTGTTTCTCGCGCTCGGACATGTGCTTGCTCAGGGCCTGCTCACGTTCGATCAGACGCTCCTTGACCTTGGCCTGCTCGCGCTTGTCGGTGACGGTCGGGGCGACCACGTCATGCACCCGGTCATCGACTTCACGCAATTGCGCGACCAGTTGCTTGCGCTCGGTACGCGCCGACCACCAGCGGTTGACCGCACCCTGGAACAGTTCGAACAGGTCAAGGGTGATCTTGCCGGTAACGTCCATCACCTTGAACCACGACAGGTCGGTGAATACGGTCAGGCCGAACAGGAACAGTGCGATGAACAGCAAGGTGCTGCCCTGAATGTTCAGGGCGTTGCGAGCCAGGTCACCGAGGCTTTCACCCAGCGCGCCACCGGCACCGGCCGGCAACGCGGTGGCGGCGTGGAAATGAATGTGCGCCAGCGCAGCGCCGGACAACACCAGAAACACCAGGCCGATCAGGCGCCAGGAGAACAGCCAGCCGCTCCACTGCCACGGCTCGTGGCGCTGACGAAAGATCTGATAGGCCTTGATCGCCAGCAACAATGGGAAGATGTACGCGAAGTAACCCAGCACCATGAACAGGATGTCGGCGCTGTAGGAGCCCGCCGGACCGCCGAAATTCTGCACATCGTCGATCTTGCTGTTGTGGCTCCAACCCGGATCGTCCTTGCCATAAGTCAGCAAGGCCATCATCAGGAACAGGCACAAGGCACCGATGGCGATCAATGCACCTTCCTTGAGTCGGTAGTGCAATTGCTGGCGCCAGAGCGGGACGACTGTTTTTGGTGCTGCGGTGGATTTCTTCAAAACGCTTCTTTTCCTGCGCCAGAGGCGCGTCCATCTATTGAATGACGATAAAAAACTGCCCAATCCAGGCAGGTAAAAAAATTGACGGGCGCAACTGAGACTACTTTTAACACTGCACCCCGCCTTTTATAAACACGGCGTGCTGCGAATATTCTGTAACAGCCCGGCATTGTACGGGTTTGCGCGTTCGATGCCATGCTTCAAACCCCAGGTTCCAGCATAGCCAAGCAGACAAAACCTGCGACGCAATTTGAGCATGCATTGTCTTTTGTGACAAAGGCTTATGAGGTGTATTTGATGAACGTAGCGAAGCATCCCCATCTGATCGCTCATGACGGCCAAATGCCCCCATTCGACGCACTCCCGAACACTCTGCAAGTTCGCACTCGATGCCCGTCTACGACCGCGCCTACCCGACCAAGTTGCAGCCTTGCAATCATCGCGCAGGTTCGGGAGGACATTCGCGCTATTTAACGGCACACTTTGCAACGGGCCCTTCGGCCCACTGCCCTCCCCTTCTGCAAGCCTGGACGCCATGCTGACTTGGTTACAACGCAATTCACTGACTTTCCCGCCACTGGAAAAGGCCATGCGCGATCCCAACGGATTGCTGGCGGCCGGCGGCGACCTGTCTGCCGATCGCTTGATCCAGGCCTATCGCCACGGCTGCTTTCCGTGGTTCTCCGAAGGCCAGCCGATCCTCTGGTGGTCGCCAGACCCGCGCACCGTGTTGTTTCCCGACGAGCTGCATGTCTCACGCAGTCTGGGCAAACTGCTGCGCCAGCAACGCTACCAAGTGACCTTCGATCAGGATTTCGCAGCCGTCATCCGCGCCTGCGCCGCGCCACGGGATTACGCCGATGGCACCTGGATCACCCAGGCCATGCAGGATGCCTATGTCGAACTGCACCAGCGCGGCTTCGCCCATTCGGTGGAAGTCTGGGACCAGGGCGAACTGGTCGGCGGGCTCTACGGCCTGGCGATGGGGCAACTGTTTTTTGGCGAATCGATGTTCAGTCGCGCCGACAATGCCTCCAAGTACGGCTTCGCTACGCTGGTGCGACACCTCAGAGACTCGGG
This sequence comes from Pseudomonas sp. HS6, assembly GCF_023375815.1. Classification (NCBI taxonomy): domain Bacteria; kingdom Pseudomonadati; phylum Pseudomonadota; class Gammaproteobacteria; order Pseudomonadales; family Pseudomonadaceae; genus Pseudomonas; species Pseudomonas sp. HS6. The sequence goes on from NZ_CP067412.1 coordinate 1,947,840, forward strand.
CTTCGTGCTGATCGACTGCCAGATGCCTACCGATCATCTGCACAGCCTCGGTGCCCGGGCGATCTCACGCCCCGCATTTGCCGAGTATCTGGCCCGGCACCTCGACCAACCCAACCTTGCCACCTGGGTTTGCTGAGCGACTTTTGCGCGCGTGGCTTACACTTAATTCACCAGCTTACCCCCGAGGGTTGATCATGACCGAGTTGGCGCGGTTGAAGTTTTATGCCACTCAGCCTCACTCTTGCAGTTATCTGCCCGAGGAACAGGCTACGACCCTGTTTCTCGATCCGAGCCAGCCCATGGATGTGCATGTCTACGCAGACCTGTCGGAAATGGGCTTTCGTCGCAGCGGCGATCACCTGTACCGCCCGCATTGCCAGAACTGCAATGCCTGCGTGCCTGCGCGCATTCCGGTGGCGCAGTTCAACCCCAATCGCCAGCAGAAGCGCATTTTCAAACGCAACGCCGACCTGCAGGTGCGCCCGGTCAAGCCTGGTTTCAGCGAAGAATATTTCGATCTTTATCAGCGCTACATCGAACAGCGTCATGCCGACGGCGATATGTACCCGCCGAGCCGTGATCAATTCTCGACTTTTCTGGTTCGCGACCTGCCCTTCTCACGTTTCTACGAGTTCCGGCTCGACGGACGGTTGCTGGCGGTCGCCGTCACCGATCTGCTGCCCAACGGTCTGTCGGCGGTCTACACCTTTTACGAACCCGAGGAAGAGCGCCGCAGCCTGGGGCGCTACGCCATCCTTTGGCAGATCGGCGAGGCCCAGCGGCTGGGGCTCGAGGCGGTATACCTGGGTTACTGGATCAAAAACTGCAAAAAGATGAACTACAAGACCCAATATCGACCGATCGAACTACTGATTAATCAGCGCTGGGTCATCCTGAACTGAATGCAAGCCCTAAACCCCTTGGCGTAAACCCCATTTTTCGGGCACAATGCACGCCGCTTTTGCCTGGCGCAGTTGCACCGGGCCATTCATTGGACACCGAGGGCTTTACTGCATGTCGAAAGAAGACAGCTTCGAAATGGAAGGCACTGTCGTCGACACCCTGCCCAACACCATGTTTCGTGTGGAGTTGGAAAATGGGCACGTCGTAACCGCGCATATCTCCGGCAAGATGCGCAAGAACTACATTCGTATTCTTACCGGTGACAAAGTGCGCGTCGAGCTGACGCCCTATGACTTGAGCAAAGGGCGTATTACTTACCGCGCTCGCTAATCAAGTCAATACAAGACGCCCGGCTTAATGCCGGGCGTTTTTGTTTGTCTGGGATTTGATGGGTTTGTTGGTTTTGAGTGTATATCCGTTGCTGCGGTAACGGCGTCTTAGGGTTCCGCCCTTACGGCGGGTCACTTTTTCCAAACGCCGAAAAAGTAACCAAAAAGGCTGAGCCCCGGCGTACGGCACTTCGCCTAGGCTCAGCGTTCCCTCGCTACGGTGTCCATCAGGGGGCATCGCCTACGGTTTGCTTCGCTGCACCTCCTCTCGATGTATGCGGCTTCGCCGCACGGCGCTGCGCGCCTCCCCCCCTGATGGACACCTCCGCTCGGCCTGCCGAAGGGGCTGGAGAGCAAAAGCCAGAGCCAGAGCCAGAGCCAGAGCCAGAGCAAAGGCTAGATCAAGAGCCCCTCACCCTACCCCTCTCCCGGAGGGAGAGGGAACTGACCGCGTGGTTTGGCAGAGGTGCGCCGACGTGCGATACCGCGCTGAACTCAGTTTTTGAAAGCACACCAATGAGCTCCATCTCCTCGGGGAGATGGGATTGATCGGGGTGCTGGGGAGAGATTCGCCGACGTGCGATACCGCGTTGAACTCAGGTTTTGAAAGGACCACAAATCGGCTCCCTCTCCTTGGGGAGAGGGCTGGGGTGAGGGGTAAATCCACCACAAAACCAAAGCCGAACACGCCCCGCTCCCCCCCCCCCACTCAACACGACGAGCGTTAGCTCAAGTACCGCTTTTGATCGCAAGGCCCGTCGGCAGGCTGAGTGGAGGGATTGATCCGGGGTGGGAGCGCAGCGACCGTTTGGCGAAGCCAAACACATCGAGAGGAGGTGCAGCGAAGCAAACCGTAGGCGATGCGCCCGGATCGATCCCGGAGCGAAGGAACCCGAGCCACAGCGAGGGCCGTACGTCAGGGCATAGACCTTTTGGTTACTTTTGGGGCGTTTGCCAAAAGTGACCCGCCGTAAGGGCGGAACCCTAAGACGCCGTTACCGAAGCAACGGATATTCACACCAAACAACCATACAACCAGACAACAAAAAGGCGCCCGAAGGCGCCTTTTCGCATTACAGCAAAGCCAGCTGTCAGGCCATTTCTGCAGTGGTCTCGAAGTCAAACGTCAGCTCACCATCCTTGATGTCGATGTGAACCACACCGCCATGCTCGGCCAGCTCGCCAAACAGAATCTCCTCCGCCAGCGGACGCTTGATCTTGTCCTGGATCAGACGCGCCATCGGACGAGCGCCCATGGCCGAATCGTAACCACCGGCCGCCAGCCAACTGCGCGCCGCGTCGGTGACTTCCAGAAGCACACGCTTGTCTTCCAGCTGCGCCTGAAGTTCGGTGAGGAACTTGTCCACCACACTTTTGATGACCTCATGACTGAGGCGACCAAATTGAATGATGGTGTCCAGACGGTTGCGGAATTCCGGCGTGAAGCTCTTCTTGATCACTTCCATCGCATCGGACGAATGATCCTGATGGGTGAAACCGATCGAAGCACGCGCCGCCGTTTCAGCACCGGCGTTGGTGGTCATGATCACGATCACGTTGCGGAAATCCGCCTTGCGCCCGTTGTTGTCGGTCAGCGTGCCGTGGTCCATCACCTGCAGCAGCAGATTGAAGACTTCCGGATGCGCCTTCTCGATTTCATCGAGCAGCAGTACGCAATGCGGTTGCTTGGTGATTGCTTCGGTCAACAGACCGCCCTGGTCGAACCCGACATAACCCGGAGGTGCACCGATCAGACGCGATACGGTGTGACGCTCCATGTACTCGGACATGTCGAAACGAACCAGCTCGATTCCGAGCGCCTTGGCCAACTGCCGCGCCGCTTCGGTTTTACCAACACCGGTAGGCCCTGCGAACAGGAACGAACCGACTGGCTTGTCCGGCGACTTGAGACCAGCACGGGACAGCTTGATCGCAGTCGACAGCGAATCGATCGCCGCGTCCTGACCAAACACCGTCAACTTCAGGTCACGCTCGAGGTTACGCAGCAGTTCTTTGTCGGAACTGGTGACGTGCTTCGGCGGAATACGCGCGATCTTCGCCACAATGTCTTCGACCTGCGGCACTTCGATGCGCTTCACACGCTTCTCGACCGGCTGCAGACGCTGATAGGCGCCCGCCTCGTCAATCACATCGATAGCCTTGTCCGGCATATGCCGGTCATTGATGTAGCGCGAAGCCAGTTCCGCAGCCGCGCGCAGCGACTCATCGCTGTATTCGATGTTGTGGTGCTGCTCGAAACGCCCTTTCAGGCCGCGCAAGATACCGATGGTGTCTTCCACCGACGGCTCGACCACATCGACCTTCTGGAAGCGGCGCGCCAAGGCACGGTCTTTTTCGAAGATGCCACGGAATTCCTGGAACGTGGTCGAACCGATGCAGCGAATGTCGCCAGACGACAACAGCGGCTTGAGCAGGTTCGAGGCATCCATGACGCCACCCGACGCGGCACCCGCACCGATGATGGTGTGGATCTCGTCGATGAACAGGATCGCCTGCGGACGTTTTTTCAGTTCGTTGAGCAACGCCTTGAAGCGTTTCTCGAAATCACCGCGATACTTGGTGCCTGCGAGCAAGGCGCCCAGATCCAGGGAATAAACGACGCTGTTGGCCAGCAGATCCGGCACCTGGTTGTCGACAATGCGTTTGGCCAGGCCTTCGGCAATCGCGGTTTTACCCACGCCCGCCTCGCCCACCAGCAGCGGATTGTTCTTGCGACGACGCGCGAGGATCTGCGCGACACGCTCGACTTCCGTTTCACGCCCGACCAGCGGATCGATCCGGCCCTGGCGTGCGAGTTCGTTGAGGTTGCTGGCATAAGCATCCAGCGGATTGCCTGAAGAAGAAGACTCACCGCCCTCGTCGTCCTGCATATCTTGTTCACCTTCAGAGTGATCGCCATGCCCCGGCACTTTGGAAATGCCGTGGGCGATATAGTTGACGACATCAATGCGTGCAACGCTCTGCTGTTTCAGCAGGAACACCGCCTGACTCTCTTGCTCACTGAAGATTGCAACCAGCACGTTGGCGCCGGTTACTTCGCGTTTGCCCGAGCTCTGCACATGAAAGACAGCACGTTGCAATACACGCTGGAAGCCCAGGGTTGGCTGGGTTTCGCGATCTTCGTCATGGACGGGGATCAGCGGCGTGGTGGAGTCGATGAACTCCTGCAGGTCGTGCTTGAGTTTGTCGAGGTTTGCGCCGCAGGCACGCAATACGGTGGCGGCAGCCTCATTGTCCAATAGGGCCAGCAGCAGGTGTTCGACGGTCATGAACTCATGACGCTTCGAACGTGCCTCCTTGAAGGCAAGATTGAGGGTGACTTCGAGCTCGCGGTTTAACATAGCTTCACCTCATACCCAAGTGGTCGGCGATTAACCGTCCTTCTCGATTTCACAGAGTAGCGGATGCTGGCTTTCCCTGGCGTACTGGTTGACCTGCATGGCCTTTGTCTCGGCGATGTCGCGGGTAAACACTCCACATACTGCCCGTCCTTCTGTATGGACGGCCAGCATGACCTTGGTCGCCAGCTCGCGATTCAGGTTAAAAAACACCTCGAGCACTTCGACGACGAAATCCATCGGTGTGTAGTCATCATTAAACAAAACCACCTTGTACATCGGCGGCGCCTGTAACGCGGGCTTTGCTTCCTGAACAGCAACGCCTGCCGAATCGTCGTCGTGCTCCTGTGGAAGATCCTTTTGGAGAAGCGGGCGATCCTGATTGAATGTTAGTCGAATCTGGCTGATTGCATGCATGGAAAGAAAGGTTCGTCAGTTGTGCAAATACAGTGGTGGGGGCGGTTTGACACGTTTTCAACTCCGACTGCCCGGTCACCTTGACTATCGGGAAAACGGTGTTACAACCAATAGAACCCACAGTGGGTAAAAAAGATCCGCGGAGTCAATCTTTTTAACGGATTCGACTGCGGATGAATTGGATGATACTCCAGCGATGGAGACTGTTGCAGAGGGATTTGAGCATGGCTGTCGGCAAGGTGAAATGGTTCAACAATGCCAAGGGGTTCGGTTTCATCAATACCGAATCCTTCGAGGGGAAGGACGAGGACGGCAAGGAGATCGATTTCTTTGCCCACTATTCCGCCATTGAAATGGACGGATACAAAACCCTCAAAGCCGGGCAAGTCGTTAAATTCGACATTGTGCAAGGGCCCAAAGGCCTGCACGCCACAAAAATTCAGAATGTCGAAGCCGCAAAAGATGCCGCGTCGACCGCCGCTCAGCATCAATCAGTGACCAGCTGAAGCGACCAGAACACCTGCCAGAAACAAACCGCCCGACTCGATCACTCGAGCCGGGCGGTTTCGTTGCAGCTGTCTTTCTTACATGTGCTTGATGATCGCCTCACCGAAGCCCGAAGAAGACACCAGCGTGGCGCCTTCCATCAGACGTTCGAAGTCGTAGGTCACGGTCTTGGCCTTGATCGCGCCATTGGTGCCCTTGATGATCAGGTCAGCCGCCTCGGTCCAGCCCAAGTGGCGCAGCATCATCTCGGCTGACAGAATCACCGAACCCGGGTTGACCTGGTCCTTGCCAGCATACTTGGGCGCAGTACCGTGGGTCGCCTCGAACATGGCCACGGTGTCGGACAGGTTGGCACCCGGCGCGATACCGATACCGCCCACTTCCGCCGCCAGGGCGTCGGACAGGTAGTCGCCGTTGAGGTTAAGGGTGGCGATCACATCGTATTCGGCCGGACGCAGCAGGATTTGCTGGAGCATGGCGTCGGCGATGGCGTCCTTGACGATGACTTCACGGCCGGTTTTCGGGTTCTTGAATTTCATCCACGGGCCGCCATCGAGCAGCTCGGCGCCGAATTCTTCCTTCGCCACCTCGTAGCCCCAGTCCTTGAAGGCACCTTCGGTGAATTTCATGATATTGCCCTTGTGCACGATGGTCAGCGACTTGCGGTCGTTGTCCACGACGTATTGCAGGGCCTTGCGCACCAGACGCTTGGTGCCTTCTTTCGAAACAGGCTTGATGCCGATACCGCAATCCTGATCGAAACGGATCTTGGTGACGCCCATTTCTTCCTTCAGGAACTTGATGACCTTGGTGGCTTCAGGAGAGCCGGCCTTCCATTCGATACCGGCATAGATGTCTTCGGAGTTCTCGCGGAAGATCACCATGTCGACGTCGCCAGGCTTTTTCACCGGGCTCGGCACGCCTTCGAACCACACAACCGGGCGCAGGCAGACATAGAGATCGAGCTGTTGGCGCAGGGCAACGTTGAGGGAGCGGATGCCGCCACCGACCGGAGTGGTCAGTGGGCCCTTGATGGAAACGACGTAATCCTTGACGGCGTCCAGGGTTTCCTGGGGCAGCCAGGTGTCCTGGTCATAGACTTGAGTTGCTTTTTCGCCAGCATAAACCTCCATCCAGGAAATCTTGCGCTTGCCCCCGTAGGCCTTGGCCACGGCAGCATCAACCACTTTGATCATCACAGGGCTGACGTCGACGCCAATGCCGTCACCTTCAATGAAGGGAATGATCGGGTTATCAGGGACATTGAGAGAATGGTCTGCGTTGACGGTGATTTTGTCGCCGACGGCTGGAACCTGAATCTTCTTGTAACCCATGCTGAACTCCATTGTTTGGATTGAACATCTGGCTTGGTTCGAGCGTAACCCAGTTAAATCAACACGCAAACCCTCTGTTCCGGGCGCGACCACATCTCGTTTCGTACAAGCCTGAAAGCAAAGGGAAAAGCGCCAATCTCAAGCATTCACGGCGACTCTACGCCCCACCCCGCCCTGCGACCTTTAGACCAATGGACGAGAATCGTTGCATATGAACCATCGGCAGATTGCCAGCTACCTATGTATAATGCCGCCCGCTGACCAAAGGGTCACGACGGCTGGCCTCTCTAGCACGAGACTTTCCGCCTGATTGGTTGAACTGTTACCGCAGTCCGACTGCTTGACGCTCTACTGATGCACCCAACATCACCGCGAAGAATCTCGACATTCGGTTCATGGATGACTTTGAACGAACGCGCTTACCCGGCGCCCCTCGAGTTTCTGCGCACGCTTTAGCAAAGAAGAGAGAGTTAATCCGAATATGCCCACCCGCTCGAAGATCATCTATACCTTCACCGACGAAGCTCCAGCCCTCGCCACCTATTCCCTGCTGCCGATCATCGAGGCTTACACCGCCTCGGCCGATATCGCCGTGGAAACCCGCGATATCTCTCTTGCAGCACGTATTCTGGCCAGCTTCCCCGAGCAACTGGGCGACAAAGCCGTAGCCGACCACCTCGCCGAACTGGGCGACCTGGCCGTTACGCCTGAAGCCAACATCATCAAGCTGCCGAACATCAGCGCCTCGGCTCCGCAACTGCAAGCCGCGATCAAAGAGCTGCAAGCCCAAGGCTACAACCTGCCGGACTACCCGGAAACCGTGACCAGCGACGCCGACAAAGACACCAAGGCGCGCTACGACAAGGTCAAGGGCAGCGCCGTGAACCCGGTTCTGCGTGAAGGCAACTCCGACCGTCGCGCTCCGCTGTCGGTCAAGAACTACGCGCGCAAGCACCCGCACAAAATGGGCGCCTGGGCCAATGACTCCAAGTCCCACGTCGCTCACATGAGCACCGGCGATTTCTACGGCAGCGAAAAAGCTGCCCTGATCGACGCCGCTGACGCCGTGAAGATCGAGCTGATCGCCAAAGACGGCACCGCGACCGTCCTGAAAGAAAAAACCACCGTTCAGGCGGGCGAGATCCTCGACTGCTCCGTGATGAGCAAAAAGGCCCTGCGTGCGTTCATCGCCGCTGAAATCGACAGCGCCAAGCAACAAGGCGTGCTGCTGTCGGTTCACCTGAAAGCCACCATGATGAAGGTCTCCGACCCGATCATGTTCGGCCAGATCGTTGCCGAGTTCTATAAAGACGCCCTGACCAAGCACGCCGACGTGCTGGCCGAGATCGGCTTCAACCTGAACAACGGCATCGGCGACCTGTACGCCCGCATCAAAGCCCTGCCGGCCGAGCAACAAGCTCAGATCGAAGCTGACATTCAAGCGGTCTACGCCGTTCGTCCGTCGCTGGCGATGGTCAACTCCGACAAAGGCATCACCAACCTGCACGTGCCGAGCGACGTTATCGTCGACGCCTCGATGCCGGCCATGATCCGTGACTCCGGCAAGATGTGGGGCACCGACGGCCAGTTGCACGACACCAAGGCTGTGATCCCGGATCGCTGCTACGCCACCATCTACCAGGCCGTGATCGAAGATTGCAAAGCCAATGGCGCTTTCGATCCGACCACCATGGGCAGCGTGCCAAACGTTGGCCTGATGGCTAAAAAAGCCGAAGAGTACGGTTCCCACGACAAGACCTTCCAGATCAAGGCCGACGGCGTGGTGCGCGTGACCGACAGCAAAGGCACCCTGCTGATGGAACAGGCTGTTGAAGCCGGCGACATCTTCCGCATGTGCCAGACCAAAGACGCGCCGATCCAGGACTGGGTCAAACTGGCGGTCAACCGTGCTCGCGCAAGCAGCACCCCGGCCATCTTCTGGCTGGACCCGATGCGCGCCCACGACGGCGTGGTGATCGAGAAGGTTCAGGCTTACCTGAAGGATCACGACACCGCCGGTCTGGACATCCAGATCATGGCGCCGGTCGACGCTATGAAGTTCACCCTGCAACGCACCCGCGACGGCAAGGACACCATTTCGGTGACCGGCAACGTACTGCGCGACTACCTGACCGACCTGTTCCCGATCATGGAACTGGGCACCAGCGCCAAGATGCTGTCGATCGTGCCGCTGATGAACGGCGGTGGCCTGTTCGAAACCGGCGCTGGTGGTTCGGCTCCGAAGCACGTGCAGCAACTGGTCGAAGAGAACTTCCTGCGCTGGGATTCGCTGGGTGAATTCCTGGCCCTGGCCGCTTCTCTCGAGCACCTGGGTGTGAACTACAACAACCCGAAAGCGCTGGTTCTGTCCAAGACTCTGGACCAGGCTACTGGCCAGTTCCTCGACAACAACAAGTCGCCATCGCGCAAAGTCGGCAACATCGACAACCGCGGCAGCCACTTCTACCTGGCAATGTACTGGGCACAAGCCCTGGCCGCCCAGACTGAAGACGCTGCACTGCAAGCGCAGTTCGCGACCCTGGCCAAGACCCTGACCGAGAACGAAGCGACCATCGTCGCCGAGCTCAACGCCGTTCAAGGCAAGCCAGTGGACATCGGCGGTTACTACCACGCCGATGCCGAGCTGATCAGCAAGGCCATGCGCCCAAGCGCAACCCTCAACGCGGCGATTGCTGCGCTGGTATAAGGTTGTAGCGCTGTAAACAAACCCCGGCCCAGTGCCGGGGTTTGTGTTTCTGGCCCATTTGCCAAACAACTCAGAACCCTGTGGGAGCTGGCTTGCCAGCGATGACCATTGCTCATCCACCATTGATGGTGATTGACCCACCGCTATCGCTGGCAAGCCAGCTCCCACAGGGATAGTGTTTCAAGCTTTGGAAATTGAGGAAGACTTATGGAGTGGCTCCCCCACATCACCGTCGCCACCATCGTCGAGGACAACGGCCGCTTCCTGATGGTCGAGGAACACAAGGCTGGCCGTAACGTGCTCAATCAGCCCGCCGGCCATCTGGATCCGGACGAAACCCTGATCGAAGCCGCCGTACGCGAAACCCTCGAAGAAACCGGCTGGGATGCCGAACCCACCGCCGTAGTCGGCATTTATCTGTACACCGCCCCCAGCAACGGCGTGACTTACCAGCGCGTGTGCTTCAGCGCCAAAGCCGTGAAACACCACCCGGATTATCAGTTGGACGACGGTATCGTCGGCGCCAAGTGGCTGACCCGCGACGAATTATTGGCCCAGCGCGATCACTGGCGCAGCGAGCTGATCATCCGTTGCATCGATGATTATCTGGCGGGCAATCGCTTCGGCCTCGAACTGATCCGCCCTTCCCTTTAGCCTTGAGGCCGTGAGCCTGATAGAATCGCGTCCTTTTTCAAGACACTCATTGAATCCCTATGCGTGATCCAGCCCCTTCTGACACATCCAAGAAGCGCGTCATTGTCGGCATGTCCGGCGGCGTGGACTCTTCCGTTTCCGCTCTCCTGCTGATCGAGCAGGGTTATGAGGTGGAAGGCCTGTTCATGAAGAACTGGGAAGAAGACGACGGAACGGAATACTGCACCGCCATGGACGACCTGGCGGATGCCCAGGCTGTGTGCGACAAGATCGGTATCAAGCTGCACACCGCCAACTTCGCCGCCGAGTACTGGGACAACGTGTTCGAGCATTTCCTGGCCGAATACAAGGCCGGCCGCACGCCGAATCCGGACATCCTGTGCAACCGCGAGATCAAGTTCAAGGCGTTCCTCGACTACGCCATGATGCTCGGTGCCGACCTGATCGCCACCGGTCACTACGTGCGCCGCCGCGACATCGATGGTCGTACCGAACTGCTCAAGGGCCTGGACCCGAACAAGGACCAGAGCTACTTCCTGCACGCCGTCGGCGGCGAACAGATCGCCAAGACCCTGTTCCCGGTCGGCGAGCTGGAAAAACCGGAAGTCCGTGCAATCGCCGAGAAATACGAACTGGCGACCGCCAAGAAGAAAGATTCCACCGGAATCTGCTTCATCGGCGAGCGCCGTTTCAGCGATTTCCTCAAGCAATACCTGCCGGCGCAACCGGGCGAAATCAAGACCACCGAAGGCGAAGTCATCGGCCGTCACCACGGCTTGATGTACCACACCATCGGTCAGCGCCAGGGCCTGGGCATCGGCGGCCTGAAAGACGCCGGCGACGAACCGTGGTACGTGCTGCGCAAGGATCTGGACACCAACGAACTGATCGTCGGCCAGGGCAACAACCATCCATGGTTGTTTTCCAGCGCCCTGCTCGCTTCGGAAATCTATTGGGTCAACCCGATCGATCTGAGCCAGCCGCTGCGCTTGACCGCCAAGGTCCGTTATCGCCAGAGCGACCAGGCCTGCACGCTGGAAAGAACCGAGACCGGTTATCGCGCCGTGTTCGACGAGCCACAACGTGCGGTCACGCCAGGCCAGTCGGTGGTGTTCTATGACGGAGAAATCTGCCTCGGCGGCGGCGTGATTGAAGTTGCCGAGCCGTGGAGCGGCCAGGCATGAGCCCGACTCAGGAGCAATTGACGGCTCTGGGCGGCGTGTTTCTCGCCGCCGTGCTGGTTGACCGAATCGCCAAGACCGGTCAGACCAACGAGGCCGGTCTGAGCTGCATGCTCGGCAGCCTTCTGGTCCGCGATCCGAAAGACACGCTGGACGTGTACGGCGGTGACGACATCAACCTGCGCGACGGTTATCGCGCATTGATCGGAGCCCTCGAACGCGATCCGAGCACCTTGCAGCGCGAGCCGTTGCGCTACGCTTTGTCGATGCTTGGCCTTGAGCGGCAGTTGGCCAAGCGCAACGACATGCTCGACGTGATCGGCAAGCGTTTGCCGCAGATTCAGTCGCAGGTCGAGCATTTCGGCCCGGCTCACGAAAACGTGATCGCCGCGTGCGGCGCGTTGTACCAGGACACCCTGAGCACCTTGCGCCAACGCATCCAGGTGCACGGCGACATGCGCAACCTGCAGCAGCCGAGCAACGCCTCGAAGATCCGCGCCCTGCTGCTCGCCGGCATTCGCTCGGCACGCCTGTGGCGTCAGCTGGGCGGTCATCGCTGGCAGTTGGTGATCAGTCGTCGCAAGTTGCTAAAAGAGCTTTACCCGCTGATGCGCAGCAGCTGAACCGCGCCCGCTATACCGTTTTGAGTCAGTAACGCGTAATACGCCGGTCAGTTGGCGACGGACCGGCGGATTTTTTCATGTATGATACGCGCCCCATTTCGTTGCCCGACTGTCCGAGAACACCCCATGCAGCTCTCTTCGCTCACTGCGGTTTCCCCTGTTGACGGCCGCTACGCCGGCAAAACCCAGGCCCTGCGCCCAATTTTCAGCGAGTACGGCCTGATCCGTGCCCGCGTTCTGGTTGAAGTGCGCTGGCTCCAGCGCCTGGCCGCTCACGCCGGTATCCCGGAAGTGCCAGCCTTCTCCGCCGAAGCCAACGCTGTTCTGAACGAACTGGCCGAGAACTTCTCGCTGGAGCACGCCGAGCGCGTGAAAGAGATCGAGCGCACCACCAACCACGACGTAAAAGCGATCGAATACCTGCTCAAAGAGCAAGCCGCCAAGCTGCCTGAACTGGCCGCTGTCAGCGAATTCATCCACTTTGCCTGCACCAGCGAGGACATCAACAACCTGTCCCACGCCCTGATGCTGCGAGAAGGCCGTGATGACGTGATGCTGCCGCTGATGCGCCAGACTGCCGAAGCTATCCGCGAACTGGCCATCCGTTTCGCCGACGTGCCGATGCTGTCGCGCACTCACGGTCAGCCAGCATCGCCGACCACGCTGGGCAAAGAGCTGGCGAACGTGGTTTACCGCCTCGAGCGTCAGATCGCTCAGGTCGCTGCCGTTCCGCTGCTGGGCAAGATCAACGGCGCTGTCGGCAATTACAACGCTCACCTGTCGGCCTACCCGCAGATCGACTGGGAAGCCAACGCCCGTGCCTTCATCGAAGACGAACTGGGTCTGGGCTTCAACCCGTACACCACGCAGATCGAGCCGCACGACTACATCGCCGAGCTGTTCGACGCCATTGCGCGCTTCAACACCATCCTGATCGACTTCGACCGTGACATCTGGGGCTACATCTCCCTGGGTTACTTCAAGCAGCGCACCATCGCTGGCGAAATCGGTTCGTCGACCATGCCGCACAAGGTCAACCCGATCGACTTTGAAAACTCCGAAGGCAACCTGGGCATCGCCAACGCGCTGTTCCAGCACCTGGCGAGCAAACTGCCGATTTCCCGCTGGCAGCGCGACCTGACCGACTCCACCGTTCTGCGTAACCTCGGTGTCGGCTTCGCCCACAGCGTGATCGCGTACGAAGCGAGCCTCAAAGGCATCAGCAAGCTGGAGCTCAACGAGCAGAAGATCGCCGCCGATCTGGACGCTTGCTGGGAAGTTCTGGCCGAGCCGATCCAGACCGTGATGCGCCGCTACAACATCGAAAACCCGTACGAGAAGCTGAAAGAACTGACGCGTGGCAAGGGCATCAGCCCTGAAGCGCTGCAGACTTTCATCGATGGCCTGGACATGCCGGCCGCTGCGAAAGCCGAGCTCAAGCAACTGACTCCGGCCAACTACATCGGCAACGCTGTAGCGCAAGCCAAGCGCATCTGATCGACTGCTTGACCCGTTTGAGACGCCCGGCCGCGCCGGGCGTTTTTATTCCCGTCTGAAAAATGCTTTTTTTCAATAGGTTACATATGAATCCCGATATTCCTCTTCAACTTCTGGGTGGTCTTACGGCGCGCGAGTTCATGCGCGACTACTGGCAGAAAAAGCCACTGCTGATCCGTCAGGCGATTCCTGATTTCGAAAGCCCGATCGACGCCGACGAACTCGCCGGCCTGGCCCTGGAAGAAGAAGTCGAATCGCGCCTGGTGATCGAACACGGCGAGCGCCCATGGGAACTGCGTCGCGGCCCGTTCGCCGAAGACGAATTCAGCAAACTGCCGGAACGCGAGTGGACCCTGCTGGTACAGGCTGTCGATCAGTTCGTGCCGGAAGTCAGCGATCTGCTGGAAAACTTCCGTTTCCTGCCGAGCTGGCGTGTCGACGACGTGATGATCAGCTTCGCCGCCCCGGGTGGCAGCGTCGGTCCGCACTTCGACAACTATGACGTGTTCCTGCTGCAAGGCCACGGCAAGCGCAACTGGAAAATCGGCCAGATGTGCGACTCCGAAAGCCCACTGCTGCAACACGCAGACCTGCGCATCCTCGCCGAATTCCACGAGACCGAAGAGTGGGTCCTGGAACCGGGCGACATGCTCTACCTGCCGCCGCGCCTGGCTCACTGCGGCGTTGCCGTGGACGACTGCATGACCTACTCGGTCGGTTTCCGCGCACCGAGCGCCGCTGAAGTGCTGACCCACTTCACCGACTTCCTCAGCCAGTTCCTGACTGACGAAGAACGCTACACCGACGCCGATGCGAAACCGGTCAGCGATGACCCACACCAGATCCAGCACGATGCACTCGGCCGTCTGAAAGCGCTGCTCGCCGAGCACATGAGCGACGAACGCCTGCTGCTGACCTGGTTCGGCCAGTACATGACCGAGCCACGCTACCCCGAGCTGGTGGTCGGACCGGAAGAAGTCGAGGAAGGAGACCTCCTCGGCGCACTCGAAGATGGCGCCATCCTGATTCGCAACCCGAGCGCGCGCCTGGCGTGGTCGGACGTCGATGACGATCTGCTGCTGTTCGCCAGCGGCCAGAGCCGCTATCTGCCGGGCAAGCTGCGCGAACTGCTGAAGCTGATCTGCTCCGCCGACGCCCTGCACACCGACAACCTCGGTGACTGGCTGAACGACGAAGATGGTCGCGGCCTGCTGTGCGAACTGGTCAAGCAAGGGAGCCTGGGGTTCGCCGACGATGAATAAGATTCGCGTACGTGTTGCAGACTGGCAAAAGGACAACGCCGAGATCCGCCGCATTCGCGAAACGGTGTTCATTGCCGAACAATCGGTCCCGCCAGAGCTTGAGTGGGACGCCGATGACGCTACAGCGGTGCATTTCCTGGCCTTCGAAGGCGACTTTCCGATCGGCACCGCCCGCCTGCTGCCCGACGGGCACGTCGGCCGGGTTTCGGTGCTCAAGGACTGGCGCGGGCTGAAGGTCGGCGACGCGCTGATGCAAGCGGTTATCGCCGAAGCTGAAGCTCGCGGACTGAAGCAACAAATGCTCAGCGCGCAGGTGCAAGCCACGGCGTTCTATGAGCGCCTGGGCTTCAGCCTGGTCAGCGAGGAATTCCTGGAAGCAGGGATTCCGCATGTCGACATGGTTCGCCATTCGGCCTGAAGCCTGCGGCCCGCCGCAAAGCTTGATTTACACCACAAAACGCCCCGCCATCTCATGATGCCGGGGCGTTTTGCTGTCTACGATTCAACTTGCCCCACCCCGGGCCGACAAACTGGCAATATCAAGCCTTTCGAAAGCGGAGATAACGGACATGTCCCTACGCACCCTGCTCACCACCCTGCTGCTCGGCTGCAGTTTTTCGGTGATGGCAGCCACAGAAATCGTGCCCCTCAAGTACCACACTAGCGCTGACATGCTGCCGGTCGCCCAGGACTTCATCGGCAAGGACGGCCAGGTCAGCGCCTATGGCAACCAACTGATCGTCAAGGCCGAACCGGACAAGATCCAAGAACTGAAGGCCCTGCTGACCCAACTGGACACTGCGCCCAAACGCCTGCTGATCACCGTCGACACCAACGAAAACAACCAACAGAACACCGGAGACCTGCAAACCAGGATCATCAACTACAGCACCTCCAGCCGCGACGGCGGCATCCAGCAGATCCAGGCCAGTGAAGGCGCGCCCGCGCTGATCCAGGTCGGCCAGAGCGTGCCGATCACCAGCAGCCAGACCAATTCCTACGGCGATTACAGCAGCCAGACCCAGTATCGCAACGTCACTCGAGGCTTCTACGTCACCGCCAGCGTCACCGGCGACACCGTTCACCTGGCTATCAGTACCAACCGTGACCGCATGAGCCAGGAACGTCCCGATGTAGTGAACGTGCAGAGCACCGACACAACCGTCACCGGACGCCTGGGCGAATGGATCACCCTCGCCGGCGTGAACCGCGAAACTCAAGCCGACAAACAGGGCCTGACCCGCAGCTACTCGACTCAAGGCCGGGACGACATGACGTTGCGAGTGAAAGTCGACACGCTGGACTAAAGCACCAAAAACTGACTGATTAGTCGTATTAGACGAAAGATGTAGTGCTTGAAAAAAAGCACTACAAAACGTTTGACGAGCCAAAAAAGCGAAGGCATGATGGCCTCGCTCCCGCTAATCAGAGGCCTTGGCAAGGGCCTTCGAAGCGATGCTCGCACCCATCCCCGCGAGCCGTTTCGTGTCTGTACCGCCCACAAGGTGTGTTTGACGAGGTTGCCGACTGGAACGAAGTTGTCCCGAGGGACGGAAGCGTAATTAGGTAACCCGGCTTTGCACTGTAGTTCGTATAAAGGCCCACGACGCCCGAATGCGCCCGCCAGTTCGCCTTTACCTGCTCACTTCCCCTCGAGCCCATCGTTCATCCCGTCGCCTGCCCCGCCGAACCCGACCTGACCACCTAAGCTTCTGGTCAGCGAGCGCAAGGAATTTTCCACCGCAGAACAACTTTTCATAAAGACGCGACGAGGTTTATCTCCATGGCACAGACACGCGAACAGCAAATTGCAGCCCTTGAAAAAGACTGGGCTGAAAACCCGCGCTGGAAAGGCGTGACTCGCAATTACTCCGCTGCTGACGTCGTCCGTCTGCGTGGCTCGGTTCAACCAGAGCACACCTTTGCAAAAATGGGCGCCGAAAAACTGTGGAACCTGGTCACCCAGGGTGCCAAGCCGTCCTTCCGCCCAGAGAAAGATTTCGTCAACTGCATGGGCGCCCTGACCGGCGGCCAGGCTGTTCAGCAGGTTAAAGCCGGCATCCAGGCGATCTACCTGTCGGGCTGGCAAGTCGCTGCGGACAACAACTCCGCCGAATCGATGTACCCGGACCAGTCGCTGTACCCGGTGGATTCGGTTCCGACCGTGGTCAAGCGCATCAACAACTCGTTCCGTCGCGCCGACCAGATCCAGTGGAAAGCCGGCAAGAACCCGGGCGACGAAGGCTACATCGACTACTTCGCGCCAATCGTGGCTGACGCCGAAGCCGGCTTCGGCGGCGTACTGAACGCCTACGAACTGATGAAGAGCATGATCGAAGCAGGCGCCGCCGGCGTTCACTTCGAAGACCAGTTGGCTTCCGTGAAGAAATGCGGCCACATGGGCGGCAAGGTTCTGGTTCCAACCCAGGAAGCCGTGCAGAAGCTGACCGCTGCTCGTCTGGCTGCCGACGTTGCCGGCGTACCAACCATTATCCTGGCCCGTACCGACGCCAACGCTGCCGACCTGCTGACCTCCGACTGCGACCCGTACGACCAGCCGTTCGTAACCGGCACCCGCACTCAGGAAGGCTTCTACAAGGTGCGTGCAGGTCTGGACCAGGCAATCGCCCGCGGCCTGGCCTACGCACCGTACGCCGACCTGATCTGGTGCGAAACCGCCAAGCCGGATCTGGACGAAGCCCGTCGCTTTGCTGAAGCGATCAAGAAGGAATACCCGGACCAACTGCTGTCGTACAACTGCTCGCCTTCCTTCAACTGGAAGAAAAACCTGGACGACGCGACCATCGCCAAGTTCCAGCGTGAACTGTCCGCCATGGGTTACAAGCACCAGTTCATCACCCTGGCCGGCATTCACAACATGTGGCACAGCATGTTCAACCTGGCGCACGACTACGCCCGCAACGACATGACTGCCTACGTGAAGCTGCAAGAGCAGGAATTCGCTGACGCCGCCAAGGGTTACACCTTCGTGGCTCACCAGCAGGAAGTGGGCACTGGCTACTTCGACGACATGACCACCGTGATCCAGGGCGGCTCGTCCTCGGTGACCGCGCTGACCGGTTCGACCGAAGAAGAACAGTTCCACTGATCGACTTCGCCTGAGCGAACGGCCTTTGCGGACCGTGTAGAAAGCTAACCGCATTGCCGAAAGACTGACGCCCCGACTGGTTCGGGGCGTTTTTTTTGCCTGCGGCTTTCGGAGCACCTCGAGGACGGCACAACCTGCGAGACAAAACATTGATCCAGAGCGCTATCCGCGTCACAAAAATCGGTTAAAACGTGCGCCGCCGCTACTTGCAGTAACGCGGATATAAGACAACTTCCCAACTGCCCAATCGCTAAACAGTTACAAAACCACTCCAAACGATATTAATTATCATTTAGCGGCAACTATGTTCGTTACATTTCCTACAAAACATAATTCGTGAAATCCCGGCTAATGCCCGCAACGCATGGGCTGCGGGGTCATAAAGGTGCGCTATGTCCTTATTCCAATAAATAATTTCGCTATAGGAATTTTACTTGCAGGGTGTTTAGCCATAAAATCAGCGCGATTGATTGCTGCGACATATCGTCACTGCCTTATTTCTTTATCAAGCTCAGAGACCTTTGCTCTCTGTTAAGGATTACCAGCATGCCCGAAGCGACAGGACTCATGGCCCACAACTGGGGCTTTGCCATTTTCCTTCTGGGTGTAGTCGGCCTGTGTGCCTTCATGCTCGGCGTCTCCAGCCTCCTCGGGTCAAAAGCCTGGGGCCGCAGCAAAAACGAACCGTTCGAGTCCGGCATGCTACCTACCGGTGGCGCCCGCTTGCGGCTCTCAGCCAAATTCTATCTGGTCGCGATGCTGTTCGTGATCTTCGATATCGAAGCCCTCTTTCTCTTTGCATGGTCTGTGTCCGTCCGCGAAAGCGGCTGGACCGGATTCGTCGAAGCTCTCGTTTTCATAGCAATTCTGTTGGCAGGTCTTGTCTACCTGTTCCGAGTGGGCGCCCTTGACTGGGCTCCGGAAGCTCGTCGCAAGCGGCAGGCGAAGCTGAAACAATGAGGCTTTGGCAATGCAATACAATCTCACCAGAATCGACCCCGATGCTCCTAACGAGCAGTATCCGATTGGCGAACGGGAAACCGTTTCCGATCCGTTAGAAGATCAAGTCCACAAAAACATTTTCATGGGCAAGCTGGAAGACGTGCTGAGTGGCGCGGTCAACTGGGGACGTAAGAACTCCCTGTGGCCGTACAACTTCGGTCTTTCGTGCTGCTACGTGGAAATGACCACGGCCTTCACGGCGCCCCACGACATCGCGCGCTTCGGCGCCGAAGTCATCCGGGCATCACCGCGTCAGGCCGACTTCATGGTTATCGCCGGTACGTGCTTCATCAAGATGGCGCCGATCATTCAGCGTCTGTACGAGCAGATGCTCGAGCCCAAATGGGTGATCTCGATGGGTTCGTGCGCCAACTCCGGTGGCATGTACGACATCTACTCCGTGGTGCAAGGGGTGGACAAGTTCCTGCCCGTTGACGTCTACGTACCTGGCTGCCCGCCCCGTCCGGAAGCATTTCTGCAAGGCTTGATGCTGTTGCAGGAATCTATTGGCCAGGAGCGTCGCCCACTTTCCTGGGTCGTTGGCGATCAAGGCGTTTATCGCGCCGACATGCCTTCGCAGAAGGAACAGCGCCGCGAACAGCGAATCGCAGTCACCAACCTGCGCAGCCCTGACGAAGTCTGATCCAGTCTGTTTCAAAGAAACGAGAAGCTGGCTTCATTCTTTACGTTGACCGAAAGCGAAAAAATAACCATGACTACAGGCAGTGCTCTGTACATCCCGCCTTATAAGGCAGACGACCAGGATGTGGTCGTCGAACTGAACAATCGTTTTGGCCCCGAGGCGTTCACCGCCCAGCCGACCCGCACCGGCATGCCGGTGCTGTGGGTGGCGCGTGCCAAACTCGTCGAAGTCCTGACCTTCCTGCGCAACCTGCCCAAGCCGTACGTCATGCTCTATGACCTGCACGGCGTGGACGAGCGTCTGCGCACCAAGCGTCAAGGCCTGCCGAGCGACGCCGAGTTCACCGTGTTCTATCACCTCATGTCGCTGGAACGTAATAGTGACGTGATGATCAAGGTTGCCTTGTCCGAGAGCGACCTCAGCTTGCCGACCGTCACCAGCATCTGGCCGAACGCCAACTGGTACGAGCGTGAAGTCTGGGACATGTTCGGTATCGACTTCAAAGGTCACCCTCACCTGTCGCGCATCATGATGCCGCCGACCTGGGAAGGTCACCCGCTGCGCAAGGACTTCCCGGCGCGCGCCACCGAATTCGATCCGTACAGCCTGAACCTGGCCAAGCAGCAGCTTGAGGAAGAAGCCGCGCGTTTCCGTCCTGAAGACTGGGGCATGAAGCGTTCCGGCCCGAACGAGGACTACATGTTCCTCAACCTGGGTCCGAACCACCCTTCGGCTCACGGTGCCTTCCGCATCATCCTGCAACTGGACGGTGAAGAGATCGTCGACTGCGTTCCGGACATCGGTTACCACCACCGTGGCGCCGAGAAGATGGCCGAGCGTCAGTCCTGGCACAGCTTCATTCCGTACACCGACCGCATCGACTACCTCGGCGGCGTGATGAACAACCTGCCGTACGTGCTCTCGGTCGAGAAGCTGGCCGGCATCAAGGTGCCCGAGAAGGTCGACGTCATCCGCATCATGATGGCCGAGTTCTTCCGGATCACCAGCCACCTGCTGTTCCTGGGTACTTACATCCAGGACGTCGGTGCCATGACTCCGGTGTTCTTCACCTTCACCGACCGCCAGAAGGCGTACACGGTGATCGAAGCCATCACCGGTTTCCGTCTGCACCCGGCCTGGTACCGCATCGGTGGTGTCGCCCACGACCTGCCACGCGGCTGGGAAAAACTGGTGAAAGACTTCGTTGAATGGCTGCCAAAGCGCCTCGACGAATACACCAAGGCTGCCCTGCAGAACAGCATTCTCAAGGGTCGTACCATCGGCGTTGCGCAGTACAACACCAAAGAGGCCCTGGAATGGGGCGTCACCGGTGCCGGCCTGCGCTCCACCGGTTGCGACTTCGACCTGCGTAAAGCGCGTCCGTACTCCGGCTACGAGAACTTCGAGTTCGAAGTGCCGCTGGCCGCCAACGGCGATGCCTACGACCGCTGCATGGTTCGCGTCGAAGAGATGCGCCAGAGCATCAAGATCATCGACCAGTGCATGCGCAACATGCCGGAAGGCCCGTACAAAGCGGATCACCCGCTGACCACGCCGCCGCCGAAAGAGCGCACGCTGCAACACATCGAAACCTTGATCACGCACTTCCTGCAAGTTTCGTGGGGCCCGGTCATGCCGGCCAACGAATCCTTCCAGATGATCGAAGCGACCAAGGGCATCAACAGTTATTACCTGACGAGCGACGGCGGCACCATGAGCTACCGTACCCGGATCCGCACTCCAAGCTTCCCGCATCTGCAACAGATCCCTTCGGTGATCAAAGGCAGCATGGTCGCGGACATGATTGCGTACCTGGGTAGTATCGATTTCGTTATGGCCGACGTGGACCGCTAAGCATGAACAGCACGCTTATCCAGACAGACCGTTTCACCTTGAGTGAAACCGAGCGCTCGGCCATCGAGCACGAGCTGCATCACTACGAAGACCCGCGCGCGGCGTCGATCGAAGCCCTGAAGATCGTTCAGAAAGAACGCGGCTGGGTGCCGGACGGCGCTCTGTACGCCATCGGCGAGATCCTCGGCATCCCGGCCAGCGACGTTGAAGGCGTAGCCACGTTCTACAGCCAGATCTTCCGTCAGCCGGTCGGCCGTCACATCATTCGCGTCTGCGACAGCATGGTCTGCTACATCGGTGGCCACGAGTCGGTCGTCAGCGAAATCCAGAACAACCTGGGTATCGGCCTGGGCCAGACCACCGCCGACGGTCGCTTCACCCTGCTGCCGGTCTGCTGCCTCGGCAACTGCGACAAGGCACCGGCGCTGATGATCGATGACGACACCTTTGGCGATGTCCAGCCTGCCGGCGTCGCCAAACTGCTCGAGGGCTACGTATGACCCTGACCTCTTTCGGTCCTGCCAACCGCATCCAGCGTTCGGCCGAGACTCACCCGCTGACCTGGCGCCTGCGTGACGACGGCGAAGCCGTGTGGCTCGACGAGTACCAGGCCAAGAACGGTTACGCCGCTGCGCGCAAAGCCTTCGCCGACATGGATCAGGACGCCATCGTCCAGACCGTGAAAGACGCGGGCCTCAAAGGTCGCGGCGGTGCAGGCTTCCCCACTGGCGTGAAGTGGGGCCTGATGCCAAAGGATGAATCCATCAACATCCGCTACCTGCTGTGCAACGCGGATGAAATGGAGCCGAACACCTGGAAAGACCGCATGCTGATGGAGCAACTGCCCCATCTGCTGATCGAAGGCATGCTGATCAGCGCCCGCGCGCTGAAAACCTACCGTGGCTACATCTTCCTGCGTGGCGAGTACACCACCGCCGCCAAGCACCTGAACCGTGCCGTGGAAGAAGCCAAGGCAGCGGGCCTGCTGGGCAAGAACATCCTGGGCAGCGGCTTCGATTTCGAGCTGTTCGTCCACACCGGCGCCGGGCGTTACATCTGCGGTGAAGAAACCGCACTGATCAACTCCCTCGAAGGCCGCCGCGCCAACCCGCGCTCCAAGCCGCCCTTCCCTGCCGCCGTTGGCGTGTGGGGCAAGCCGACTTGCGTGAACAACGTTGAAACCCTGTGCAACGTGCCGGCGATCATTGCCGACGGCGTGGACTGGTACAAATCGTTGGCCCGCGACGGCAGCGAAGACATGGGCACCAAGCTCATGGGCTTCTCCGGCAAGGTCAAGAACCCTGGCCTGTGGGAACTGCCATTCGGCGTGACCGGTCGCGAGCTGTTCGAAGACTATGCCGGCGGCATGCGCGACGGCTTCAAGCTGAAAGCCTGGCAGCCAGGCGGCGCCGGTACCGGTTTCCTGTTGCCTGAACACCTCGACGCACAAATGTACGCCGGCGGCATCGCCAAAGTGGGCACCCGTATGGGTACCGGCCTGGCCATGGCGGTGGACGACAGCGTCAACATGGTGTCCCTGCTGCGCAACATGGAGCAGTTCTTCGCGCGTGAATCCTGCGGTTTCTGCACCCCTTGCCGTGATGGCCTGCCATGGAGCGTCAAGCTGCTGATGGCCATCGAACAAGGACGCGGCCAGCCAGGCGACATCGAGACCCTGCTGGGTCTGGTCAACTTCCTCGGCCCGGGCAAGACCTTCTGTGCTCACGCACCGGGTGCCGTGGAGCCGTTGGGCAGTGCCATCAAATACTTCCGTCCAGAGTTCGAAGCCGGTATCGCGCCCGCAAGCGCCGCCGTCCCGCCTCTGGCAAAGCCGATCGTAGTCGGCGCGTAAACGCTTAAAAAGGCGAAGGGTCCGTGCCCTTCGCCTTTCGTCCGATGACGCCTTTCGGGGCTGACTGGATTCGGACGGATAACAAGATTCCATTAGCCACGCCCGCTGACACCGGGCCAACGAAGACCTTTGAACCATGGCCACTATCCACGTAGACGGCAAAGCGCTCGAAGTCGACGGGGCAGACAACCTGTTACAGGCATGTCTGTCGCTGGGCCTCGACATCCCTTATTTCTGCTGGCACCCCGCGCTTGGTAGCGTCGGGGCTTGCCGCCAGTGCGCGGTCAAGCAGTACACCGACGAGAACGACACCCGTGGTCGCATCGTCATGTCCTGCATGACTCCGGCCACCGACAACACCTGGATCTCCATCGACGATGATGAATCCAAGGCGTTCCGCGCCAGTGTTGTCGAATGGCTGATGACCAACCACCCGCACGACTGCCCTGTGTGCGAGGAAGGCGGTCACTGCCACCTGCAAGACATGACCGTGATGACCGGCCACAACGAGCGCCGTTATCGCTTCACCAAGCGCACCCATCAGAACCAGCAACTGGGCCCGTTCATTTCCCACGAGATGAACCGCTGCATCGCCTGCTACCGCTGCGTGCGTTTCTACAAGGACTACGCCGGCGGCACCGACCTCGGTGTATTCGGCGCCCACGACAACGTGTACTTCGGTCGCGTTGAAGACGGCACCCTCGAAAGCGAGTTCTCCGGCAACCTCACCGAGGTCTGCCCGACCGGTGTGTTCACCGACAAGACTCACTCCGAGCGCTACAACCGTAAATGGGACATGCAGTTCTCGCCGAGCATCTGCCATGGCTGCTCCAGCGGTTGCAACATCTCGCCGGGCGAGCGTTACGGCGAACTGCGTCGCATCGAAAACCGTTACAACGGTTCGGTGAACCAGTACTTCCTGTGCGACCGTGGCCGTTTCGGTTATGGCTACGTCAACCGCACCGACCGTCCACGTCAGCCGCTGCTGGCCGACGGCACCAAGCTTGGCCTGGATGCTGCGCTGGACAAAGCCGCCGACCTGCTGCGCGGTCGCAACATCGTCGGTATCGGTTCGCCGCGTGCCAGCCTCGAAAGCAACTACGCGTTGCGTGAACTGGTCGGCGCCGAGCACTTCTACTCCGGTATCGAAGCCTCCGAGCTCGAACGCATCCGTCTGGTCCTGCAAGTGCTGAAAGACAGCCCGCTGCCAGTGCCGAACATGCGCGACATCGAAGACCACGACGCCGTGTTCGTCCTCGGTGAAGACCTGACCCAGACCGCCGCCCGCATGGCCCTGGCCCTGCGTCAGTCGGTAAAAGGCAAGGCCGAAGACATGGCTGAAGCCATGCGCGTTCAGCCTTGGCTCGACGCCGCCGTGAAGAACATCGGTCAGCACGAGCTGAACCCGCTGTTCATCGCCAGCCTGGCTGAAACCAAGCTCGACGACATCGCCGAAGAGTGCGTACACGCAGCTCCGGACGATCTGGCCCGCATCGGTTTCGCCGTGGCTCACGCCCTGGACGCCAGCGCACCGGCCGTCGAAGGTCTGGACGCCGAAGCCCTGGCACTGGCCAAGCGCATCGCCGACGCCCTGCTCAAAGCCAAGCGTCCGCTGATCATCGCCGGTACTTCGCTGGGTTCCAAAGCCCTGATCGAAGCCGCTGCGAACATCGCCAAAGCCCTGAAGCTGCGCGAGAAGAACGGTTCGATCAGCCTGATCGTGCCGGAAGCCAACAGCCTCGGCCTGGCCATGCTTGGTGGCGAATCGGTTGATGCCGCACTGCAAGCGGTCATTGACGGCAAGGCCGACGCCATCGTCGTGCTGGAAAACGATCTGTACACCCGCACCGCCAAAGCCAAGGTCGATGCTGCACTGAACGCTGCGAAAGTAGTGATCGTTGCCGACCATCAGAAGACCGCTACCAGTGACCGCGCGCATCTGGTTCTGCCAGCCGCCAGCTTCGCTGAAGGCGACGGTACGCTGGTCAGCCAGGAAGGCCGCGCCCAGCGCTTCTTCCAGGTTTTCGACCCGCAATACATGGACTCGAGCATTCTGGTCCACGAAGGCTGGCGCTGGCTGCACGCCCTGCGCGCCACCCTGCTGAACCAGCCGATCGACTGGACGCAACTCGACCACGTCACCGCTGCCGTTGCTTCGAGCACCGGGCAACTGGCGCGTATCGTCGACGCTGCACCGTCCGCCTCGTTCCGCATCAAGGGTCTGAAACTGGCCCGTGAGCCGCTGCGTTACTCCGGTCGCACCGCGATGCGCGCCGACATCAGCGTTCACGAACCACGCACCCCGCAAGACAAGGACACCGCGTTCGCCTTCTCGATGGAAGGTTACTCGGGCTCCGTCGAACCACGTCAGCAGGTTCCTTTCGCCTGGTCGCCGGGCTGGAACTCGCCGCAAGCCTGGAACAAGTTCCAGGACGAAGTCGGTGGTCACCTGCGCGCTGGCGATCCGGGCACCCGCCTGATCGAAAGCACCGGTGACTCGCTGAACTGGTTCGCCAGTGTTCCGCGCGCGTTCAACCCGGCCCAGGGCACCTGGCAAGCCGTGCCGTTCTACCACCTGTTCGGCAGCGACGAGAACTCGTCGAAAGCCGCTCCGGTTCAGGAACGCATTCCGGCCGCCTACGTTGGCCTGGCGAAATCCGAAGCGGATCGCCTGGGCGTCAACGACGGTGCTCTGCTGAGCCTCAATGTTGCCGGCCAGACCCTGCGTCTGCCGCTGCGCATCAATGAAGAGCTGGGCGCTGGCCTGGTTGCACTGCCGGCCGGTCTGGCAGGCATTCCGCCGGCGATTTTCGGCCAAACCGTTGATGGTCTGCAGGAGGCAGCGCAATGACCTGGTTCACCCCTGAAGTGATCGATGTGATCCTCTCGGTCGTCAAGGCTGTGGTCATCCTGCTGGCCGTGGTGGTCGCGGGTGCGCTGCTCAGCTTTGTCGAACGTCGCCTGCTGGGCTGGTGGCAGGACCGCTACGGTCCGAACCGCGTTGGCCCGTTCGGCATGTTCCAGATCGCTGCCGACATGCTGAAGATGTTCTTCAAGGAAGACTGGACCCCGCCGTTTGCCGACAAGGTGATCTTCACCCTGGCACCGGTGGTGGCCATGTCCGCCCTGCTGATCGCGTTCGCGATCATTCCGATCACCCCGACCTGGGGCGTGGCGGATCTGAACATCGGCCTGCTGTTCTTCTTCGCCATGGCTGGTCTCTCGGTCTACGCAGTGCTGTTCGCCGGCTGGTCGAGTAACAACAAGTTCGCCCTCCTCGGCAGCTTGCGTGCCTCGGCGCAGACCGTGTCCTACGAAGTGTTCATGGGCCTGGCCCTGATGGGCATCGTGGTGCAGGTTGGCTCGTTCAACATGCGCGACATCGTCGAGTACCAGGCGCAGAACCTGTGGTTCATCATTCCGCAGTTCTTCGGCTTCTGTACCTTCTTCATCGCTGGCGTGGCCGTGACTCACCGTCACCCGTTCGACCAGCCGGAAGCGGAACAGGAACTGGCCGACGGTTACCACATTGAATACGCCGGTATGAAATGGGGCATGTTCTTCGTCGGTGAATACATCGGCATCATCCTGATCTCGGCGCTGTTGGTCACCCTGTTCTTCGGTGGCTGGCACGGTCCGTTCGGCATCCTGCCGCAACTGTCCTTCGTCTGGTTCGCACTGAAGACCGCGTTCTTCATCATGCTGTTCATCCTGCTGCGCGCTTCCATTCCGCGTCCGCGTTATGACCAGGTGATGGATTTCAGCTGGAAATTCTGCCTGCCACTGACCCTGATCAATTTGCTGGTGACCGCTGCAATCGTGTTGTGGAACACGCCTGCAGTTGCGGTTCAGTGAGGATTTGACCCATGTTCAAATATATTGGCGACATCGTTAAGGGTACCGGTACCCAGTTGCGCAGCCTGGTCATGGTCTTCGGCCATGGCTTTCGCAAGCGTGACACCCTGCAATACCCGGAAGAGCCGGTCTACCTGCCGCCACGCTACCGTGGCCGTATCGTCCTGACCCGCGACCCCGATGGCGAAGAACGCTGCGTAGCCTGCAACCTGTGCGCCGTGGCGTGCCCGGTCGGTTGCATCTCGCTGCAGAAAGCTGAAACCGAAGACGGTCGCTGGTACCCGGACTTCTTCCGTATCAACTTCTCGCGCTGCATTTTCTGCGGTCTCTGCGAGGAAGCCTGCCCGACCACCGCGATCCAGCTGACGCCGGATTTCGAGATGGCCGAGTTCAAACGTCAGGACCTGGTGTACGAGAAAGAAGATCTTTTGATCTCCGGCCCCGGCAAAAACCCTGATTACAACTTCTATCGTGTTGCAGGTATGGCCGTTGCCGGTAAGCCGAAAGGCGCCGCACAAAACGAAGCCGAGCCGATCAACGTGAAGAGCTTGCTGCCTTAAGGAAGAACGATGGAATTCGCTTTCTATTTCGCATCGGGTATCGCTGTTGTGTCCACACTGCGTGTGGTCACCAACACCAATCCTGTGCATGCCCTGCTCTACCTGATCATTTCGCTGATCGCCGTGGCCATGACCTTCTTCGCACTCGGCGCTCCGTTCGCCGGCGTGCTGGAAGTGATCGCCTATGCTGGCGCCATCATGGTGCTGTTCGTGTTCGTAGTGATGATGCTGAACCTGGGCCCGGCCTCGGTTCAGCAGGAACGCGTCTGGCTCAAGCCCGGTATCTGGGCGGGGCCGGTGATTCTCGGCGCCCTGCTGCTGGCCGAACTGCTGTATGTGCTGTTCGCTCACCAGAGCGGTCAGGCCATCGGCCACACCACCGTAGATGCAAAAGCCGTGGGCATCAGCCTGTTCGGTCCGTATCTGCTGGTGGTCGAACTCGCCTCGATGCTGCTGCTCGCTGCAGCCGTCACGGCGTTCCATTTGGGCCGTAACGAGGCGAAGGAGTAAGACATGCCTGCTATCCCTCTCGAACATGGATTGGCCGTTGCCGGCATCCTGTTCTGCCTTGGTCTGGTCGGCCTGATGGTCCGCCGCAACATTTTGTTCGTGTTGATGAGTCTGGAAGTGATGATGAACGCCTCTGCACTGGCCTTCATCGTTGCGGGCGCCCGCTGGGCGCAACCGGATGGACAGATCATGTTCATCCTGGTGATCAGCCTTGCAGCCGCCGAAGCCAGTATTGGCCTGGCGATCCTGCTGCAACTGTATCGCCGCTTCCACACGCTCGATATCGACGCTGCCAGTGAGATGCGCGGATGAACCTGATCTTTCTGACTTTCGTATTCCCTCTGATCGGTTTCCTGCTGCTGTCGTTCTCCCGTGGACGCTGGTCGGAAAACCTCTCGGCGCTGATCGGCGTGGGTTCCATTGGCTTGTCGGCGATTGTCGCTGCCTACGTCATCTGGCAATTCAACGTCGCGCCTCCCGAAGGCGGTCACTACACCCTGGTGCTTTGGCAGTGGATGGCGGTGGAAGGCTTCAAGCCGAACTTCGCCCTCTACGTCGACGGCCTGTCGATCACCATGCTCGGCGTGGTGGTGGGCGTGGGCTTCCTGATCCACCTGTTCGCGTCCTGGTACATGCGCGGCGAAGCGGGTTACTCGCGCTTCTTCTCGTACACCAACCTGTTTATCGCCAGCATGCTGTTCCTGGTGCTCGGCGATAACCTGTTGTTCCTGTACTTCGGCTGGGAAGGCGTGGGCCTGTGCTCGTACCTGTTGATCGGTTTCTACTACAGCAACCGCAACAACGGTAACGCCGCACTTAAGGCTTTCATCGTGACCCGGATCGGCGACGTGTTCATGGCCATCGGCCTGTTCATCCTGTTCCAGCAAGTGGGCACGTTGAACATCCAGGAACTGCTGGTGCTGGCACCGCAGAAATTCCAGGTCGGCGACTTCTGGATCACCCTGGCCACCCTGATGCTGCTGGGTGGCGCGGTCGGTAAATCGGCACAACTGCCGCTGCAAACCTGGCTGGCGGACGCAATGGCCGGCCCTACCCCGGTTTCGGCACTGATCCACGCCGCAACCATGGTAACCGCCGGTGTCTACCTGATTGCCCGTACCCACGGCCTGTTCACCCTGGCGCCGGAAATCCTGCACCTGGTCGGCATCGTCGGTGGTGTGACCCTGGTACTGGCCGGTTTCGCCGCGCTGGTGCAAACCGACATCAAACGTATCCTCGCCTACTCGACCATGAGCCAGATCGGCTACATGTTCCTGGCGCTGGGCGTTGGCGCCTGGGATGGCGCGATTTTCCACCTGATGACCCACGCCTTCTTCAAGGCCCTGCTGTTCCTTGCTTCCGGTGCGGTGATCGTTGCCTGCCACCACGAGCAGAACATCTTCAAGATGGGCGGTCTGTGGAAAAAGCTGCCACTGGCCTACGCCAGCTTCATCGTCGGTGGTGCCGCCCTTGCTGCTCTGCCACTGGTGACCGCAGGCTTCTACTCCAAGGACGAAATCCTCTGGGAAGCGTTCGCCAGCGGCAACCACGGTCTGCTGTACGCAGGTCTGGTCGGTGCGTTCATGACTTCGCTTTACACCTTCCGCCTGATCTTCATCACGTTCCACGGTGAAGCCAAGACCGAAGCTCACGCCGGTCACGGCATCGCTCACTGGCTGCCACTGTCGGTGCTGATCGTGCTGTCGACCTTCGTCGGCGCCATGATCGTTCCACCGCTGCACGGCGTACTGCCGGAAAGCGTTGGCCACGCCGGTGGCGAAGCCAAGCACAGTCTGGAAATCGCGTCGGGCGCCATCGCTCTGGCCGGTATCCTGCTGGCGGCCCTGCTGTTCCTCGGCAAGCGTCGCTTCGTGACTGCGATCGCCAACAGCGGCATCGGCCGTTTCCTTTCGGCCTGGTGGTTCGCTGCCTGGGGCTTCGACTGGATCTACGACAAACTGTTCGTGAAGCCGTACCTTGCGATCAGCCACATGCTGCGCAAAGACCCGCTCGACCAGACCATCGGTCTGATCCCGCGTATGGCCAAGGGTGGTCACACCGCCCTGAGCCGTACCGAAACCGGTCAACTGCGTTGGTACGCTGCTTCGATGGCTGCTGGTGCCGTGTTGGTAATCGGCGCTGTCGTGCTGGTAGCGGTCTGATATGAACCTTGCGAATTTGCGAAAGGAAACGAGCCCGTCATGATTCTGCCTTGGCTAATCCTGATCCCCTTCATCGGCGGCCTGCTGTGCTGGATGGGTGAGCGCTTCGGCGCTACCCTCCCCCGCTGGATTGCGCTGTTGACCATGACCCTGGAACTCGCCCTCGGCCTCTGGCTGTGGGCCCACGGTGACTATTCATTTGCTCCGGCGCCTGGCGCCGATCCGACCTGGGCGCTTGAGTTCAAGCACGTCTGGATCCAGCGCTTCGGCATCAACGTGCACCTGGCCCTCGACGGCCTGTCGCTGTTGATGATCCTGCTGACCGGTCTGCTGGGTATCCTGTCGGTACTCTGCTCGTGGAAAGAGATTCAGCGTCACGTTGGCTTCTTCCACCTGAACCTGATGTGGATCCTGGGCGGCGTTGTCGGCGTGTTCCTCGCCCTCGACCTGTTCATGTTCTTCTTCTTCTGGGAAATGATGCTGGTGCCGATGTACTTCCTCATCGCGCTCTGGGGTCACAGTTCTTCGGACGGCAAGAAAACCCGGATCTACGCCGCGACCAAGTTCTTCATCTTCACTCAGGCTTCCGGCCTGATCATGCTGGTGGCGATCCTGGGTCTGGTACTGGTCAACTACAACAGCACCGGCGTGATCACCTTCAACTACGCCGATCTGTTGAAGACCAAGATGTCGATGACCACCGAGTACATCCTGATGCTCGGCTTCTTCATCGCCTTCGCGGTCAAGCTGCCCGTGGTTCCGTTCCACTCCTGGCTGCCTGACGCTCACGCCCAGGCACCGACCGCAGGTTCCGTCGACCTCGCCGGTATCTTGCTGAAAACCGCGGCCTACGGTCTGCTGCGTTTCGCCCTGCCGCTGTTCCCGAACGCCTCGGCCGAGTTCGCGCCGTTCGCCATGGCCCTGGGCCTGGTCGGGATCTTCTACGGTGCGTTCCTGGCGTTCGCCCAAACCGACATCAAGCGTCTGATCGCCTTCTCGTCCGTTTCCCACATGGGCTTCGTACTGATCGGCATCTACTCCGGCAGCCAACTGGCGCTGCAAGGTGCAGTGATCCAGATGCTGGCGCACGGTCTGTCGGCCGCGGCACTGTTTATCCTCAGCGGTCAGCTGTACGAGCGTCTGCACACTCGTGACATGCGTGAGATGGGCGGTCTGTGGTCGCGTATCGCTTACCTGCCGGCGATCAGCCTGTTCTTCGCAGCCGCCTCCCTGGGTCTGCCGGGCACCGGTAACTTCGTCGGCGAGTTCCTGATCCTGATCGGCACTTTCGCCAGTGCTCCATGGATCACCGCGATTGCCACGTCCGGTCTGGTGTTCGGTTCGGTCTACTCGCTGATCATGATCCACCGCGCTTACTTCGGTCCGGCCAAATCGGACTCGATCCTGCACGGCATGGACGGTCGCGAACTGATCATGGTGCTGGGCCTTGCGGCATTGCTGATTTACCTCGGCGTCTACCCGCAACCGTTCCTCGACACTTCTGCCGCCACGATGCATGGCGTGCAGCAGTGGCTCGGCACCGCCTTCACTCAACTCGCTTCGGCCCGGTAAGAGCGCTATGGAATTCACGATTCAACACTTTATTGCGCTTGCGCCACTGTTGATCACCAGCCTCACCATTATCGTGGTGATGCTGGCAATCGCCTGGCGCCGCAACCACTCACAGACCTTCCTGATTTCGGTGGCAGGTCTGAACCTGGCGTTGCTGTCGATCCTGCCAGCCCTGAAAGTCGCGCCTCTGGCCGTGACCCCATTGCTGCAGATCGACACCTTTGCCTGCCTGTACATGGCGCTGATCCTGGTCGCCACCCTCGCTTGTGTCACCCTCGCCCATGCCTACCTCGGCGACGGCGGTTCGGGTTACCCGGGCAACCGTGAAGAACTGTACCTGCTGATCCTGATGGCCGCCGCCGGTGGCCTGGTTCTGGTCAGCGCGCAGCACCTGGCCGGCTTGTTCATCGGTCTGGAACTGCTGTCGGTGCCGGTCTACGGTCTGGTGGCCTACGCCTTCTTCAACAAGCGTTCGCTGGAAGCCGGCATCAAGTACATGGTGCTGTCGGCCGCCGGTTCCGCGTTCCTGCTGTTTGGTATGGCGCTGCTGTACGCAGACTCGGGTTCCCTGAGCTTCGTTGGTATCGGTCAGGCACTGGCCGCAACCGGCCTGCCGAGCTCGCTGGCGCAACTGGGCCTGGGCATGATGCTGATCGGTCTGGCGTTCAAACTGTCGCTGGTACCGTTCCACCTGTGGACGCCGGACGTGTACGAAGGTGCTCCGGCACCGGTGGCCGCGTTCCTCGCCACCGCTTCGAAAGTGGCTGTGTTCGCGGTCATGGTGCGTCTGTTCCAGATCTCCCCTGCCGCAAGCAGTGGCGTTCTGAGCAACGTGCTGACCATCATCGCCATCGCCTCGATCCTGTTCGGTAACCTGCTGGCCCTGACCCAGAGCAACCTCAAGCGTCTGCTCGGTTACTCGTCCATCGCGCACTTCGGTTACCTGCTGATCGCGCTGGTGGCGAGCAAGGGTCTGGCGGTGGAAGCCATCGGCGTGTACCTGGTCACCTACGTGATCACCAGCCTCGGCGCGTTCGGCGTAATCACCCTGATGTCCTCGCCGTACAACGGTCGCGACGCAGACGCGCTGTACGAGTACCGCGGCCTGTTCTGGCGCCGTCCGTACCTGACCGCCGTACTGACCGTGATGATGCTGTCCCTGGCCGGTATCCCGCTGACCGCAGGCTTCATCGGCAAGTTCTACATCATCGCCACCGGTGTCGAGTCGCACCAATGGTGGCTGGTCGGCTCCCTGGTTCTGGGCAGCGCCATCGGCGTGTTCTACTACCTGCGCGTGATGGTCACCCTGTACCTGATCGAACCGAACCTGCGTCGCCACGATGCCCAGTTGCATTGGGAACAGAAAGCAGGCGGCGTGATGCTGCTGGCGATCGCCCTGGTGGCGTTCTTCCTCGGCGTCTACCCACAACCGTTGCTGACCCTGGTTCAGCAGGCGGGTCTGGCGGGCTGATTGCTCAGCGATAGCTGGCTACAAACAGAAACGGCACCTTCGGGTGCCGTTTTTGTTTTTGTGGGATTTGTTACCGCTGCTTTGTTCTCTTGCTGAATTTCCCGAAAACTCGCGCAATACTGTCAGGTCCGTCCTACAGCCAGAATTGAGGGTGTGCCTCTATCCTGAGTGCCTGCGGAAAACATCAATCGAGGCAAAACAGATAATGAAACGCGAGACCTTTTACGAGTTGGTCGATGGTTATGGCGCTTTTGCGGGTGGATGCCAGAACGAAGTCCCGCCTGAGCGCTACAACGAAAAACCTCCCCTTGCGTCATTCATCTGCACTGAGGCTTCGTTCAACTTTGCAGCCCCACGGAGTTCTGGCTATATTTGTCCAGAATACGAGGGACGAACCATGATCATTGTTCCGCTGGCCGAAGCCAAAAACAATTTATCCAAACTGGTCGATGACGCAGCCGCCGGGCAAGTCATCACTATTGCCAAGCATGGCCGGCCACTTGCCCGTCTGGTTCCAGTGGAACGGCCACGCGGACAGCGAATTGGCGCGATGAAGGGCAAACTTGTCGTGACCGACGACTTCGATGCCGCCCTGCCGGGCGATCTGCTGGATGCCTTTGAAGGCCAGAAAGCATGAGGGTGTTACTCGATACCCATGTGTTGCTCTGGGTACTCGCCGATGATCAGAAGCTATCCGGTAAAGCCAGACAACTCATCAATAATGCAGCTGAAATCTACGTCAGCGCCGCGACGTTCTGGGAAATGGCGATCAAGGTCGGCCTGGGAAAACTGAGCGTTGATCTGGATGAGATTCGGCGATATTGCGTCGAAAGCGGGTTCATTGAGTTGCCTGTTTCATCAGAACACGCGATTGCGGTGAAGGATCTGGAATCTCACCACCGTGACCCGTTCGACCGCCTTATTGTGGCAACCGCCATGACGGAACCCATGAAGCTTCTCACTGCAGATCCCATCGTTGCCAAATACACTTCATTGGCCATTTTGATCTAGCCCTCGCGACAGTCGCGTTGAAGTTTTGCTAGCGCAATAAAAAACGGCACCTTCGGGTGCCGTTTTTGCGTTTGTGCCATCACAGTTTCTTCACCATTGGCACGCAGGCCAGTTGCAGACCTGAAGGCGATTGATAAACCGCACTCCCCTCCCCGACGTAACCGCAGCGCCGATAAAAAACAGCGGCATTCAAAGTCGCATCCAGACAAACCTCTGCCAGTCCCAGACTCCGCGCCAGCGCTTCAAGAAAGTGCAGTACTCGCTTGCCCAGCCCGCGCTGCGTGAAATCCGGATGAATGAATATTGCGCCGATTTCGCGGTGCTCCAGATCGAGCATGCCGGTTGCCACGGGCTCACCCTCAACGTAACCCAGATAGAAATGCTTTTGCATGAGCGTGTAATAACCGTCTGCCGCTGAGCCTTTTGTCCAGTCGAGCATTTGCTGCTCGCTGTAAGCACCAATGCATTGATACCGGATCGCCAGTCGCCGAATCTCGAACGCTATCCCGGCATCGTCCGGGGTGGCTCTTTTCATTTCGAACATTTCTCTCTCCTTGAGCCATGTGCGGACGGGCAATGAAAAAGCCCCGTCCATTTCTGGCGGGGCTTTGGGTAACACGTCATTTACCAGACATGCATGACCTTATGGCCCGCCGGAAGCGGTCATAGAGGAGCACATCATGGTCATTCGATGTTGGGCAGTCATGGCTGGATAGTGCTGCGGATTGAACCGTCACGTCAATTGCGAAGCTTCTTCTCTTCTTTATCGAAAGCTCTCGCCAGCATATCCGTTTCGTCCTACAGCCAGCCGAGGGGCAATACCACTATGTTGCTTGCCTGCTCAAGGGTTCAATCGAGACGAGGACGAATAATGAAACGCGAAATTTTTTCGGAACTGATGGATGGCCTCAGAGACTTGGCAGCCGCACGCGAAGGCAAAATCACTCTGAAAACCCACACGCTGAATTTGCCAAAGCAGATACCGATCACAAGTGGGGAAACAGAAATCTGCCCCAAGCTGAAAAATCGAACTCCAACCTAACCCACCTGACAAAATTGTAATCCCCCAATCACCTCCGCGTTATCCGCAGCCTGCAACGATGTCACCCGGCGATCCTCCCGGCGGGCCCTTGCCCGTTCGAACAATAAAACCCACGCCGAAGCTCGTTCTCGTTCTGCCGAACTCAGGAGTGATTGATGGTTAACAACACAAAAATATCGATGGCCGCTTTAGCAGTGGTCGTCGGCTCCGGGCCGTCCATGGTGTTTGCAGAAGAAAAACCCGAAGGGTTTATCGAAGGCAGCAGCCTGACAGTCCTCAACCGTAACTTCTATTTCAATCGTGATCACCGCAACGGCCAGTCCAGCCCGACGGGCAACGGTTATTCCGAAGCCTGGGCCCATGCGGTCATCAGCAAGTTCGAATCCGGCTTCACCCAAGGCACCGTTGGGGTCGGGGTCGATGCGTTTGCCATGATCGGTCTGAAACTCGACACCGGTGACGGGCGCAATGGTGGTCGCAGTTCGTTCGATGTGTTGCCGGTCGACAGCGAAGGCAAAGCACGGGACGAATACACCAAGGTCGGAGGCGCCGCCAAAGTACGGGCCTTCGATACGGTGGTGAAAATCGGCGATGTATTCCCGGCCAACCCAGTAGTTGCAGCAGGTGATTCGCGACTGCTGCCGGAAAGCTTTCGCGGTGTGACGGCGACCAATACCAGCATCGAAGGTCTGTCGATTCAGGGCGGCCGGCTGCATGCGATGAGCCAACCGGTATCCAGCGACATGCGCGAGAACTTCGCGACCTTCTATGCCGGCCCGGTGAACTCGCCGTGGATCGCCTATGGCGGCGGCGATTATGCGCTGAACAAAAACCTCAGTTTCAGCCTGTATTCCAGTCGCCTGAAAGATGCCTGGAACCAGTACTACGCCGGCACCGCCTGGACCTATCCCTTGTCCGATGACCTGTCGCTGTTCGGTGGCCTGAACTATTACAAGGCCGTCGACGAAGGCAAACAACTGCTCGGCCAGTTCGACAACAACATCTGGAGCGGCCGCGTCGGGGTGAAACTCGGCGCGCATTCCGTCGCCCTTTCCCACCAGCGCAACAACGGCAACGACGACTTCGATTACCTGCGCCAGTCCGACTCGATCTTCCTCGACAACTCCATTCAGTACAGCGACTTCAACTCGCCGAAAGAGCGTTCATGGATGGTCCGCTACGACCTCGACATGACCACTTACGGCGTGCCGGGCCTGTCGTTCATGACCCGTTATGCGCGCGGCACCGACGCCGACTACTCCAACGCCAACGCCGTGTACATGCGCCGCGATGCCGACGGCAATCCGCTGACCGATCAGAAGCGCTGGGAGCGTGATATTGAAGTCAAATACGTGGTGCAAAGCGGCTCGATGAAAGACCTGTCGCTGCGTCTGCGCCAGGCCACCACCCGTGCCACGGCATTCGAGTCCGATCTGGATGAAGTACGGGTGATTGTCGAATACCCGCTGGCGATTCTCTGAGTTTCACGAGCAATACACATTCACCTTTAGAAGCTCCTTGCTCCTTTGGTAAGAGGTGAATCCTTTGGCGTCCTTCGGGGCGCCTTTTTTATGCGTGAAAAAAAGCCCGACTCACTGAACATGAACCGGGCGCTTCAGTGGGAATGAACGTTAGCCACCCTGCTGACGACAGTTGCCCATTACGCTGTAGGTGACGGTATTGAGTTGCCCTTTGGAGTCCTCATAAGTCATCGCGGCCGGCACCACCGCGCATTCATTCTTCGGCCGGACAACGCTGACCACTTTCTTCACATCCAGCTTCATTCCGTACTCGTATTCCTTGACCACCGGCGCCGCTTTACCCTGGGCGGCCGCGTACTGTTCCATGGCTTGGGCATTGGCGCTGAGCGCCCGGTCGAACGTTCTGTCACCACCGCCTTCGGCCAACGCATTCAAAGACATTGCCATGACACCGGTGAACGCCAACAGCTTTAGAAATTTCATATTCATTTCCCTCAAAACACGACTCATAAAAAAGCCCACCATCGATGCGCGATGACGGGCTCATTCACTGGCAGCACGCTTACAAGTCTTGGGTCTTTTCATCCTTTTTGTCATTCACGACGACAGGATCACGGGCCTTCTCCTTGGCCACAAACAGCTCCACGGAGCGGTCGTTGGCGGTCATCATCCGGTCGAAAGTGCGGTCACCGCCACCTTCGGCCAACACCAGCGAAGACATCATCAGAGCCACGGCAAACGCACCAATCTGTGCAACTTTCATCTTTGATTCCTCATTTAAGTAACTGACGGGATCAAGGTAACAATCCGAACCTTTCGTGACGGTGGCGCCGAAATTACATATCCGTTATGTAGAAAGGCCCGCAAATGCGGGCCTGTTGTCAAACAAGGAAGTGACTAAGCAGTAGGGAGCGATTCCTCATCCCTTCGATGCGCGAGCTGGTACAGCGCCGGCAGTATCAGCAGCGTGAGGATGGTCGAGGACAGAATCCCTCCAATCACTACCGTCGCCAGCGGTCGCTGCACCTCTGCCCCGGTGCCGGTCGCCAGGGCCATCGGAATGAAGCCCAGGGACGCCACCAGCGCCGTCATCAGCACCGGGCGCAATCGCGTCAGCGCGCCTTCGTGAATCGCTTCGGAAAGCGAGCGCCCCTCCTCCCGCAAGTTGCGGATAAAGGCGATCATCACCAGCCCGTTGAGCACCGCCACGCCGGACAACGCGATAAAACCGACACCCGCCGAGATCGATAACGGGATGTCCCGCAGCCACAACGCCATGACCCCGCCGGTCAGCGCAAACGGAATCCCTGTAAACACCAGCAAGCCGTCCTTGAGGTTGTTGAACATCATGAACAGCAACCCGAACACCAGCAGCAACGCCACTGGCACCACGACCTGCAAGCGTTTGGCCGCCGATTGCAGTTGCTCGAACTGGCCGCCCCAGGTGCTCCAGTATCCCGCCGGCACCTGCACGTCGCGCTCGATCACCTCGCCCGCCTCGGCGACAAAAGAGCCGATATCCCGCCCACGCACGTTGGCGCTGACGATCACCAGGCGTTTGCCGTTCTCGCGACTGACCTGATTCGGCCCCAACACCAGATCGAGGCTGGCAACATCCTTCAGCGCAATGAAGCCGATCTGACTGGCCGCCTCACCGCCAGCCGCCGGCACCGGAATCAGCAACGCCGACAAACCGTCGACGTCCTTGCGCATGGCGTCGGACAAACGCACCACCATGTCGAATCGACGGTCGCCTTCATACAACGTCCCGGCCTTCTGCCCGCCGACGGCTACCGCAATGGTGTCCTGCACATCGCCCACGTTAAGCCCGTAACGCGCTGCCTTGTCGCGGTCGATGTTGATGGTCAGCACCGGCAGACCGGTGGTTTGCTCGACCTTGACCTCGGACGCGCCGTTGACCTTCTGCATGGCAGCGGCAATCTTCGCCGCCGTGGCGTTAAGCACGTCCATGTCATCGCCAAACACCTTGACCGCCACGTCGCTGCGCACACCAGAGATCAGCTCGTTGAAGCGCAACTGGATCGGCTGCGACAGTTCATAGTTGCTGCCCGGCAGCGTCGCGGCGGCTTGTTGCAGTTCAGCCATCAGGGTTTCGCGAGACTTGCCCGGATCCGGCCATTGGTCTTTCGGTTTGAGCATCACGTAACTGTCGGAAATGTTCGGCGGCATCGGGTCGGAGGCGATTTCGGCAGTGCCGGTGCGGGCGAACACGCGTTCAACCTCTGGCACTTTATTGAGGATCAACGTTTCCAACCGCTGCTGCATGTCCACCGATTGCGTCAGACTTGTGCCCGGCACGCGCAACGCCTGCAAGGCAAAATCGCCTTCACTGAGGCTCGGCACAAACTCGCTGCCCATGCGACTGGTGACCACCCCACTGAGCACGATCACCCCCAACGCCGCGCCGACCGCCACAGTGCGATGGGACATGACCCAGGCCAGCGCCGGTGCATAAACGCGACGTGCACCGCGCATCACCACGCCCTCTTCTTCCTTGACCTTGCCGGTCACGAACAGCGCAATCGCGGCCGGCACAAAAGTGACGGACAAAAGCATTGCGCCGAGCAACGCGATGACCACTGTGAACGCCATCGGGTGGAACATTTTCCCTTCGACGCCGCTCAGGGCGAAGATCGGCAGGTACACGACCATGATGATCAACTGGCCGAAAATCAGCGGTCGCCGCGCCTCTTTCGCCGCTGCAAACACTTCATGGAAACGCTCGGATCGCGTCAGCAGACGCCCGTGATGCTGCTGCGCATGGGCCAGCCGTCGCAGGGTGTTTTCGACGATCACCACCGCGCCGTCGACGATGATGCCGAAGTCCAGCGCGCCGAGGCTCATCAGGTTGGCACTGACCTTGTTGCTGAACATGCCGGTGAAGGTGAACAGCATCGACAGCGGAATCACCATCGCCGTGATCAGCGCAGCGCGGATGTTGCCGAGGAACAGAAACAGGATCGCGATCACCAGAATCGCGCCTTCGACGAGGTTCTTCTTCACCGTGGCGATGGCCTTGTCGACCAGATGCGTGCGGTCGTACACCGGCACCGCGAGCACGCCGTCGGGCAAGGATTTGTTGATCTGATCGAGCTTGGCGGCGACTGCCTGAGAGACCGTGCGGCTGTTTTCGCCGATCAACATGAACACGGTGCCGAGCACCACTTCGCGGCCATTTTCCGTGGCGGCGCCGCTGCGTAGCTCGCGGCCAATGTCCACGGTGGCGACGTTCTTGATCCGGATCGGCGTGCCGTCGACGTTGGCCATGACGATGTTGGCGATGTCCTCGGTGCTCGCTACCTGGCCCGGTGCGCGTATAAGCAATTGCTCGCCACTGCGTTCGATGTAGCCGGCGCCGACGTTGGCGTTGTTGCGCTCCAGCGCCGTCACCAGATCGGTGAGGGTCAGTTTGTAGGCCGCGAGTTTTTTCGGATCGGGGGCAATCTGGTACTCCTTGGCAAAGCCGCCGATGGTATTGATCTCGGCGACGCCGGGGACGTTGCGCAATTGCGGCTTGATGATCCAGTCCTGAATCACCCGCAGATCGGTCGGCGTGTAGGGCGTGCCGTCTTCTTTCAGCGCGCCGTCTTTCGTTTCGACCGTCCACAGAAAAATCTCGCCAAGCCCGGTGGAAATCGGTCCCATCACCGCCTCCACGCCCTCGGGCAATTGCTCCTTGGCGGACTGTAGGCGCTCGTTGACCAATTGCCGGGCAAAGAACAGATCGGTGCCGTCCTTGAAGATCACCGTGACCTGGGACAACCCCGAACGCGACAGCG
Organism: Pseudomonas sp. HS6; assembly: GCF_023375815.1. Classification (NCBI taxonomy): domain Bacteria; kingdom Pseudomonadati; phylum Pseudomonadota; class Gammaproteobacteria; order Pseudomonadales; family Pseudomonadaceae; genus Pseudomonas; species Pseudomonas sp. HS6. Next base: position 1,988,537 of record NZ_CP067412.1, read on the forward strand.
AGCGGGTCTGCTCCAACGCCGGCAGGCCGGCCATCGCGGTTTCAATCGGGAAGGTGATGCGTTGCTCGGTTTCCAGCGGAGAGAACCCGGCCGCGCCGGTGTTGATCTGCACCTGGACGTTGGTGATATCGGGCACAGCGTCGATCGGCAGTTTCTGATAACTGGCGATACCGAGGCCGGCCATGAGCAGAACGGCGAGCAGCACGATGATGCGCTGCTCGATGGCAAACTGGATCAGGCGTTCGAACATGGGAGTCTTCCGCGATTAATGACTGTGCTCGGCCGAGGCTTTGCCCAGCTCCGATTTGAGGACGAAGCTGCCGGCGCTGGCGACTTGCACGCCCGGTTCCAGTCCGGCGGTGACTTCCACCTGACCCGCCGCGCGACTGCCCAGCTCCACCGCTTGCGCCTTGAAGCCGTCGTCCGTGCGGATGAACACCGTGGGTTTGTCCTCGACGGTCTGGATCGCGGTTTCCGGTACGGCGACTTTGGCCTGGCGGCTGTCGGTCGCGACCAGCGCGGTGACAAACAGGCCGGGACGCCACGAACCTTGCGGGTTTTCCAGGGTGACGCGAACGGTCGCGGTACGGGTCTGTTCGCCGAGCAGGCTGCCGACGTAGGCCACGGTGCCGGTGACTTCGGCGTTCAATTCCGCTGCGCTGACCGTGACGGGTTTGCCCACTTGCACCTTGTTCAGATCCTTCGGTGACACGCCGAAGGTGACCCACACCCGGGATAAATCCGAGAGCGTGAACGCCGCCGTGGTTTCATCGACCACCTCGCCCGGCGTCAGGTGTTTTTCCACTACCACACCGTCGAACGGTGCCCGCAGTTCATAGCGATTACCGCCGGTGGCGACCACGCTGCCGCTGAGCACGCTGATTTTTTGCCGGGCGTTGTTCAGGGCGATTTCGGCTTCTTCCAGAGCCTGACGCGCCTGGAGGAAATCCTGCTCGGCGGAAATTTTGTCCTGCCACAGTTTCTTCTCACGCTCAAACGTCGTGCGCGCCAAGGTCAGACGGCGTTGCGCGGCCGCCTGTTCGCTGCGCTGATCGGAAATCTGCTGGCTGGCGATCACGGCCAGCAACTGGCCCTTCTTCACCGACTGCCCGAGATTGACCGACACCGACTCGACCACGCCCGGTACGCGCGGCACCACATGCGCGGTGCGGTCCTCGTCGAAGCGCACTTCGCCGGGGAACGGCAAGCCGAGACTGATGCGCTGCGCCTTCGCCTCTGTCAGTTGAATGCCCGCCGCCGCGATCTGTTCGGCCGTCAGTTCGATGTGCCCTTCTTCGCCATGTTCACCTTCAGCGGCAGCGCCCTCTTCGGCGTGATCCGCATGTTCGGCGGCCTCATCGGCATGCGCGTCGATGCCTGAGTTGGCCGTCCACATCGAGCCAATACCAATGCCCAACGCCAAGGTCGCCGCAGCGACCACAATCAGTTTTTTGTCCATGGAAACTCCTCTGCGCCGAGCCTTCGCGCAGTGATCAAAAAGTTGAAATTCAAGGGCTGACGCTGAGGTCGCCGAAAATGCGTTCGATGCGGACTCGAGCGTCGGTCGACTCGCTCACCGCCTGGATGTATTGAGTACGGGCGCTGATCAGCGTGCGCTGGGCGTCGAGCACGTCGAGGAAGCCGAACTTGCCCATTTCGAAACCGCGAGTGGCGCTGTCCACCGCACTTTTCGCGGCGGGCAGGATGGTCTGGTTGAACGCTTTGATTTCGCCGTTGGCGGTCTGCCATTGCGCAAGCGTGGTCTGGATTTCTGTGCGTAAGCGCAACTCGGTAGCGTTGCGCAGATCCCGCGCCTGATCGGTACGCCGCGCCGCCGCCAGCACATTGCCCTGATTACGGTTGAACAGCGGGATCGGCATCGACAGCCCGACCACGTTGACCCGTTCGCGCTCGGTTTCGCTGTACTGACTTCCGATGCTGACGGTGAGATCGGGAATCCGCTGGGACTTTTCCAGCCCCAGCGACGCCTCGCGCTGGTCGATCTGCAACTTGGCCAGACGCAGCTCCGCTGTTTCGTTCAGGCGCTCAAGCAAACGGGTCGGCGGCGGGACATTCGCCAGGGTCTGAGCAGCGCTTTGCACTGAGGTCGAAGTCGGCAACGGTGCACCCATGACCTGCGCCAGTTGCTGGTACGCATTGGCCTGATCGCGCTCAGCGCGGCTAAGTTCCAGGCGCACTTCCGAGAGCTGTACTTGCGCACGAGTACCTTCCACCGGCGACGACTTCCCCGCCTCAATCCGCCCTTGGGCAACACGCAAACCGTGTTCGGCGAGTTGCAGCGACTGCCGGGCCAGTTGCAACCGTTGCTGCGCCGTTTGCGCGCCGTTGAACGCTTGAATCACATCGGCGCGCAATGCGTTGCGCTTGCGCTCCAGTTCGATGCCGGCAGCGTCCTGGGCACGGCTGGCGACGTCGATCCGGGCGCCACGCTTGCCGCCCAGTTCGATCGGCTGGCTGAGCATCACCGTGGTGGTGCGCGACTGGCGCCGGGTGTCTTCGGCCTCCCAGGAAACCTCGGGGTTGGGGATCAGACCAGCCTGTTTGCGGTCACCTTCGGCAATGCCGATTTCCCACTGCGCTGCGGCCAGATCCGGGTTGCCGGCAAAGGCGGTTTGCAGGGCCTGATCCAGGGTCAGGGTCGAAGCACTGGCAAGGCTTGTACAGGCCAACAACAAGAGGCCGCTGGCGGTTTTTTTCAGGCGCGTTCGCGCCGTCCGTTCTATTAAACCGGGCAATGGAAGGCTTCCTTCAATGAAGATTCTTTGATTGCGCCACGGTAGGGTTTTGAACTTATCGACAAGGTGACTGGAAAATTACAAATCCGTTATCCACGGTTTATAGAAGTTGTTTTGCTCTAGGATTCGAAGTTCGAATGGCTTTGCTGCAATACATGGAAACAAATGCACGTTAGTTATCCGCCGAATAGCTCTTGCCGAAACCGGAGTCATGGAAAATTCGCTTTTCTGCTGCGACAGGCTGTCGCGGATGGCCGACTTAAAGGCCTCAGGCGTTGACTCTGTAGCCACTACAGCCTTTACCGTGCACGCCATTCAGTTATTGAAACCGTCCGGAAGCCCCTACAAAAACAATAACTTTCCCGGCCACCTTAATTAAAAGCCCATTAAATATAAGTGGTGAAAAATCATGCGAATCCTTGTCGTCGAGGACGAGCTTAAAGCTGCCGAATACTTGCACCAGGGTCTGACCGAAAGTGGTTATATCGTTGACCACGCCGTTAATGGCGCGGATGGTTTGCACTTGGCGCAACAACAGGTGTATGACCTGATCATTCTGGATGTGAATCTGCCGGAACTCGACGGTTGGGGCGTGCTGGAGCAGTTGCGCCGCACCCACTCGACCCGAGTGATGATGCTCACCGCACGCGGTCGACTGGCGGACAAGATCCGGGGTCTGGATCTGGGCGCCGACGACTATCTGGTCAAGCCGTTCGAGTTTCCGGAACTGCTGGCCCGGGTGCGCACCCTAATGCGCCGTAGCGAAAACATCCCGGTGCCGCAGGTGCTCAAGGTCGCCGATCTGGAACTCGATCCGGGCCGCCACCGGGCATTTCGCGGCACGCAGCGCATCGACCTGACCACCAAGGAGTTCGCCCTGTTGCATCTGCTGATGCGCCAGTCCGGCGAAGTGCTGACCCGCACTCAGATCATCTCGCTGGTGTGGGACATGAATTTTGACTGTGACACCAACGTGGTAGAAGTTTCGATCCGCCGCTTGCGGGCGAAGATCGACGACCCGTTCGACAGCAAACTGATCCACACCCTGCGCGGTGTCGGCTATGTGCTGGAGGCGCGGGAATGAAGCCGGCCAGCCTGTCGCTGCGACTGGGTCTGACCGTCAGCATCCTTGGCGCGTTGCTGGTGGTGTTCCTGGCGATCCTCGCGTATTTCGCCTTGACTCATGAGCTCAATGCATTGTCCCGGGACAGCCTGGAAAAGAAGATGGCGCAGGTGGAACACAGCCTCTCGCTGTACGTCGATGCCAATGAGGTCAGTGGCAAACCGCACATTCTGCTCGATCAGGTCATGGGGCATGACAACCTGACGCTGACGATTTATGACCGCAGCAAACTGCGCTCCCCCCTGCTCAAGTCCGGCTCGGGATTGGCGGATCCACGGATCGAGTTGAAGGTGGTGCGAGAGACGACTGATCAGTTGACCTTCACCGACAGCACCGATGCGGAAGGTGCGAAATTTCTTACTGCATCAAAGCTGATTCGTCTGAAGGACGGCAGCAACGTACCGGTGCTGCTGTCGATGGACAATGCCCATGATCAGGCGTTGCTCAGCGCCTACTTGCGCTCGACGCTGATTGCCTTGCCGCTGCTGCTGGTGTTCATCGGCCTGACCGCATGGGGCGCGGTGCAGCGCGGACTCGCGCCGCTGCGCGAGTTTCGCAAAGTGGCGGCGCGAGTGACGACGCAGGATCTCGATCACCGGTTGTCGGTGGTGAACATGCCTCAGGAACTCAGCGAGCTGGCGCAAGGCATCAACGTCATGCTCGATCGCCTGGACAGCGGTGTGCAGCAGTTGTCGCAGTTCTCGGATGATCTGGCCCATGAGCTGCGTACACCGATCAACAACCTGATGGGCAAGGCTCAGGTCACGCTGTCGCGGGAACGCTCGGTCGAGGAATACACCGACGTGCTGGTGTCCTGCACCGAAGAGCTGGAGCGCGTCGCGCGAATTGTCTCGGACATGTTGTTTCTGGCCCAGGCCAGCCAGCCGATGGCGCACGCCTCGTTCGAGCCGATTGCACTGGAAGAAGAGGCGTTCCGGGTAGCCGAGCTGTTTTCCCTGTCGGCGCAGGACAAGCAGATCCATCTGAAGGTGGTCGGCAGCGCGCAGGTCTCTGGCGACCGACTGATGATTCAGCGAGCGATATCGAACTTGCTGTCCAATGCCCTGCGCCACTGCCCGCCCGGCAAAACCGTTTCGCTGTTCATCGAACAGGCGCCGACACAAGCGGCGTTGCGGGTGAGTAATCCTGGCGCGGGTATCGAAGCGCAGCATCTGCCGCATCTGTTCGACCGTTTTTACCGGGTCGACAGCAGCCGCACCCGCTCGCAGGGCAGCACCGGTCTGGGGCTGGCCATCGTGCGTTCGATCATGAGCCTGCATTCGGGCACCGCGCAGGTGCAGAGCCGTCCGGGGGCGATGACGGTTTTCAGTCTGGTGTTCCCAGTGTTCGCAGAAAAGCATTAAGACCCTCAAACAGATTTGTGCGGTGTTTTCTCAATCTCCATCGGAAAAATCACCGCACACATCCGCCATAAGTCTTCGCAAACCTTTCAGTGCGAATTTGCGTCGACCTAGCGATGAAACGTCTGACAAAGGCATGAAACAAAACGTTGTTGAGGGCTAATGCATCGTCGCTTCGCTCGCCTTCAACCACCCCGTCCACCCCCTCTAAAACAAGCCTTTACGTCGATCGTGGCGTGTCTACTCACAATTTGTCAGTAGGTACTTCGGCGCTCCCAAAAACCGCGATTGGAAACCTCTGGTCATCTTTGACCTCATCGTCGCTGTGCTTCTAGATTCGGCTCTCGCTTGAAACCGTTCACTCAACAGACAACCAGGAAGCACACACCATGAGCGCCATTGGATGCATGAACACAAACCCGATCCATAAACCCGATATCGCCTGACGGCCAACTCAACATGACCTTTTCCCTGCAAGGCAGAGGCTATTACCCGACCGGTGATGGCCATCAACTCTACTGGGAACGCCATGGCATTGCGGGAAGCGAACCGGTGTTTTTCCTGCATGGCGGCCCCGGCGGGCGCTGCAGTCGTCATCATCTGGAGTTCTTCGACCTGCGCCGCTTCGACATCATCCTGTTTGACCAGCGCGGTTGCGGGCGCTCGACGCCCTACGGCGAACGGCGCGACAACACCACCGGCCTGTGTGTCGAAGACATCGACGCCCTGCGCCAGCACTTCGGCTTCGAAAAAATCAGTGTGCTGGGCGTTTCATGGGGCAGTTGGCTGGCGATCCAGTACCAGCAGCGCTATCCGCAGCACCTGCTGAAAACCACACTGGTCTCGGTGTTCGTACCTTTCGCAGCCAATGTCCGGTCATACGATCAGGCACTCCATGACGGGTTGGCACAATCGCCTCAAGCGACGTCAGGCCATCGCGCCAGGGACATCTACCGGATACTCCGTGAAGGCTGCCCATTGCAACAGCGTGTCGCCGCCATTGAATGGTTGAATGGGGTTTTGCGCCGCACGGGGCAGACGGTTTGCCCCGGCACGCTGGAGAGTTTCGTCGATCAGGAAGCAGTGCTCGCCATCCGCCTGGAGCTGCATTACCACCTGCAAGGCTATTTCTTCCAGCCAAAAAACCAAGACCTGATCCTCGACGACAACACCCTGCTGATCCAGGGCATCCGCGATACCTTCGGCATGGCCAGCGTGCGCTGGCTCAGAGAGCGGATGAACCTTCACTGCCGTTTGCTGCACGCCGGGCACAACGCCTTTGAAGGCGCCATCCTCAAAGCCGTACGCCGGGCGGTGAAACGTGAAATCGAAGGCTGAAAAAAACGGCACCCGAAGGTGCCGTTCTGTTCCCCAAAAGCGCTTACTTGCGTGCCGCCTCCCACGACTTGAGCAGTTCGTTGTAGCTCACGGTTTCGCCCTTCGGTTTCTCGTTGGCCAGTTTCGGTTTTGGTGCACCCGGCTGATCGAACCAGTATTGCGCGTCGCGCTCCGGGTTCATTTTCGGAGCACACACCGCTTGGGCCTTGGAGCGTTCCAGACGGGTCATGATCGCGTCCTGATCCTTGGCCAGGCCGTCGAGCGCCTGTTGCGGAGTCTTGTCGCCGCTGGCGGCTTCAGCGATGTGGCTCCACCACAGTTGTGCCAGACGTGGGTAGTCCGGCACGTTGGTGCCGGTCGGCGTCCATTGCACGCGGGCCGGGCTGCGGTAGAACTCGACCAGACCACCGAGTTTCGGTGCCAGGTCAGTCATGGCTTGCGAGTTGATGTCCGACTCGCGGATGGGCGTCAGGCCGACGATGGTTTTCTTAAGCGACACGGTTTTCGAGGTCACGAACTGCGCGTACAGCCAGGCCGCGAGTTTCTGTTTCTCAGGCGTGGACTTCATGAAGGTCCAGGAACCCACGTCCTGATAACCCAGCTTCATGCCCTCTTCCCAGTACGGTCCGCGCGGCGACGGTGCCATCCGCCATTTCGGCGTGCCGTCGGCATTGACCACCGGCAGGCCCGGTTTGGTCATGTCGGCGGTGAACGCGGTGTACCAGAAAATCTGCTGGGCGATGTTGCCCTGGGACGGCACGGGGCCGGACTCGGAGAAGGTCATGCCTGCCGCTTCCGGTGGCGCGTAGGCCTTGAGCCAATCCACGTACTTGGTCGTGGCGAATACCGCCGCCGGACCGTTGGTGTCACCGCCGCGAGTCACGCTGGAACCCACCGGATGGCAGTCCTCGACGCGGATGCCCCACTCGTCCACCGGCAAGCCGTTGGGCAGGCCCTTGTCGCCGCCACCGGCCATGGAGAACCAGGCATCGGTGAAGCGCCAGCCCAGCGACGGGTCTTTCTTGCCGTAGTCCATGTGCCCGTAGATGCGTTTGCCGTCGATTTCCTTGACGTCTTCGCTGAAGAATTTGGCGATGTCTTCATAGGCGGACCAGTTCACCGGCACGCCCAGCTCATAGCCGTACTTTTCCTTGAACTTGGCCTTCAGGTCGGCCCGTTCGAACCAGTCGGCGCGGAACCAGTACAGGTTGGCGAACTGCTGGTCAGGCAATTGATAGATCTTGCCGTCCGGCGCGGTGGTGAACGAAATGCCGATGAAGTCCTTGATATCGAGGGTCGGCGAGGTGAAGTTCTTGCCTTCGTTGGCCATCAGGTCGGTGATCGACTCGGTCTTGCCGTAGCGAAAGTGCGTGCCGATCAGGTCCGAATCGTTGACCCAGCCGTCGTAGATGTTCTTGTCCGACTGCATCACCGTCTGCATTTTTTCCACGACGTCGCCTTCCTGCAGCAGGTCGTGGGTCAGCTTGATCCCGGTGATTTCGGTGAAGGCCTTGGCCAGCACCTTCGATTCATATTCGTGGGTGGTCAGGGTTTCCGAAACGACCTTGATTTCCATCCCGCGAAACGGCTCGGCGGCCTTTATGAACCATTTCAGCTCTTCGAGCTGCTGCTCGGCTGTCAGGGTCGACGGCTTGAACTCGCTGCCGATCCATTTTTTTGCCGCGTCTTCGTACGCATCGGCCCAGGCGGTTGCGCTCAAACCGCTGAGTGCCAGCATGGCCGCCAATGAAATGCTATGTCGCAGCTTATTGTTTTTGTCGAACATAGAGACCTCCTGTTTAAGTTCTGGAGCACGATTGCCGAGCGATTCGACTAGCCCCAACGCATCACAGCCAACAGCCACACCAGGGACAACGCGGACGCCACCCAGATGCTCCAGTCGGTCACGCCGATTACCAGCAAATGCAGGTAGGCGCTGCCGAGAAGACCGATGAACAAACGATCACCACGGGTGGTGGCAATCGGTAGAAGCCCTCGCCGCAAGATGCTCGGCGAGCGCAGTTCCCAAGTGGTCATGCCCACCAGGATCAAGCCAATCACGATGAAAAACGCCGCCGTCGGGACGGTCCAGCTCATCCATTCCATCATCAGTTCCTCAGACCCGGCCCAGGGCAAAGCCCTTGGCCACGTGGTTGCGAACAAACCAGATCACCAGCATGCCCGGCAGGATGGTCAACACCCCCGCCGCCGCCAGCACGCCCCAGTCGATGCCGGACGCCGACACCGTGCGCGTCATCACCGCTGCGATCGGCTTGGCATTAACCGAGGTCAGCGTGCGCGCCAGCAGCAGTTCGACCCAGGAAAACATGAAGCAGAAAAACGCCGTCACCCCGATCCCGGAGCCAATCAGCGGAATGAAGATCTTCACGAAGAACTTGGGAAAGCTATAGCCGTCGATGTAGGCGGTTTCGTCGATTTCCTTGGGCACGCCGGACATGAACCCTTCGAGAATCCACACCGCCAGCGGCACGTTGAACAGGCAGTGCGCCAGCGCCACCGCGATGTGGGTATCGAACAGACCAATCGACGAATACAGCTGGAAGAACGGCAGCAGGAACACCGCCGGCGGCGCCATGCGGTTGGTCAGCAGCCAGAAGAACAGGTGCTTGTCGCCGAGAAAGCGATAACGGGAAAACGCATAGGCTGCCGGTAATGCCACGCTCAGGGAAATCACCGTGTTCAGGCTCACGTAGTACAGCGAGTTGAGGTAACCGGTGTACCAGCTCGGATCGGTGAAGATCACCTTGTAGTTGTGGAAGGTGAAATCCTGGGGAAACAGCGTCAGGCCGCCGAGGATTTCGGTGTTGCTCTTGAACGACATGTTCAGCAGCCAGTAGATCGGCACCAGCAGGAACAGGATGTAGAGCAGCAGGGGTATCAGTTTTCTTTTGCTCATGGCCGGGCCTCAGCGGTTGGCGTCGCTGTGGGTCATGGCGGTATAGAACAGCCAGGACACCAGCAGGATGATCAGGAAGTACACCAGCGAAAAGGCTGCCGCTGGCCCGAGGTCGAATTGGCCTACGGCCATCTGGGTCAGGGTCTGACTCAAGAAGGTCGTGGCATTGCCCGGCCCGCCGCCGGTGAGCACGAACGGCTCGGTGTAGATCATGAAGCTGTCCATGAAACGCAGCATCACCGCGATCAGCAGCACGCTTTTCAGCTTGGGCAACTGGATGTGCCGGAACACCGCCCAGGCCGAAGCCCGGTCGATCCGCGCCGCCTGGTAATACACATCGGGAATCGCCCGCAGCCCAGAGAAACACAGCAGCGCCACCAGCGAGGTCCAGTGCCAGACGTCCATCACCAGCACCGTGACCCACGCATCCATGGTATTGGCCGCGTAGTTGTAGCTGATGCCCATGGCGTTGAGGCTCGAACCCAACAGGCCGATGTCGGCACGACCGAAGATCTGCCAGATGGTGCCGACCACGTTCCATGGAATCAGCAACGGAATCGCCAGCACGATCAGCACCACCGACGACCAGCGGCCCTTGGTCGGCATGGTCAGGGCGATGGCGATCCCGAGGGGGATTTCGATCAGCAGCACGCACGCCGAGTAGATGAACTGACGCAGCAACGAGTCGTGCAGCCGTGGATCAAGCAGCACCTGCTTGTACCAGTCGGCACCGACGAAGTAGCGGCTGGACTGGTCGAAAATGTCCTGCACCGAATAATTGACCACGGTCATCATCGGGATCACCGCACTGAATGCCACCAGCAGGAACACCGGCAGCACCAGCCACCAGGCCTTGTTGTTCTGCACCTTGTTCATGGCTGTACCTCTTCGCTGGCTTCGAGCAGGAACTCATCGGCATAGACCATCAGCCACTGCGCCGGGAAACTGATGTACGCCGTGCCCTGCGGCACCGGTTTGTCCTCGGCCAGGCGCACTTTCAGCGGTGCGCCGTCCAGATCCAGGGTCATGGTTTTGTAGGTGCCGAGGTCTTCGACGTGTACGACCCGCGCCTGCATCGCGTCATCAAACGGCTCGTCCCACACATGAATGAACTCGGGGCGGATGCCGACCTTCAGGTTTTTCCACTGGCCATGTTCGATATGCCGTTGCAGCGCGTCGGACAGCGGCAGATGGGTCGAGTTGAAACCGACGCCGCCCGGTTGCGGCTGCACCTCGATCAGGTTCATCCCGGGGCTGCCGATGAAGTAGCCGACAAAGGTGTGGCTCGGTCGCTCGAACAATTCCCGGGGCGTACCGAACTGAACGATCTGGCCGCCGTACATCACCGCAATCTTGTCGGCGAAGGTCGAGGCCTCCAGTTGATCGTGGGTGACGTAGACCATGGTGATGTTGAACTGCTCGTGGATCTGCTTGAGCTTGCGCCGCAGTTTCCATTTCAGGTGCGGGTCGATCACCGTCAATGGCTCATCGAACAGAATCGCCGAGACGTCGTCACGCACCAGACCACGGCCCATGGAGACTTTCTGTTTTTCGTCGGCGGTGAGGTTGCGCGCCTTCTTGCTCAACAAGTTTTGCAAGTCGAGGACTTCGGCGATTTCCTGCACCTTGCTGTGCACTTTCGCCTCGGCCATGCCCTGATTGCGCAGCGGGAAGGCCAGGTTGTCGAACACGGTCATGGTGTCGTAGACCACCGGAAACTGGAAAACCTGCGCGATGTTGCGTTTCTCCGGCGTCAGGTCGTTGACCGCTTTGCCATCGAACAGCACATGGCCCTGAGACGGGCTGAGCAGGCCGGAAATGATGTTGAGCAAGGTCGACTTGCCGCAACCCGACGGCCCGAGCAAGGCATAGGCGCCGCCCTGCTCCCAGATGTGATCCATCTCGCGGATCGCGTAGTCCTCGGGCCCGCTCGGGGTGCTGGTGTAGCTGTGGGCGAGGTGTTGCAAACGGATTTCGGCCATCAGGCAACCCTCGCGACACGCCGGCCCGGTGCCTGCACCAGACGGCCCAGCGCATCGAACACAAACAGTTTATGGGTCGGGATATAGATGCGAATCGGCGCATCGACGTCGTATTCGTGAACGCCGGGCAAGTGCAACACCAGCAGGAAATGCTCGTTGCGCACATGCAGGAAGGTTTCCGAACCGCTGATTTCCGCCACCTCGACGGTTACCGCCAATTCGAGGTCGTCGTCGTTGCTCGGCACCAGCGAGATATGACTCGGACGCACGCCGAAACGGAATTCGCCCTCGCCCACCGGCCGCAGATCGACGTTCAACGGGAAGTGCACGAAGTTGGCGAAACTCACTTCGTTACCGGCGATGCGTCCCGGCATCAGGTTGATCGGCGGCTCGGAGAACAGTTCGGCCGCCAGCACCGTTTGTGGCTGGTGATAGACCTCGGTCGACGGGCCGCTCTGGATCACCCGGCCTTCGTGAAGAATGGTGGTGGTGCCGCCCAGTGCCAGCGCTTCGTTGGGCTCGGTGGTGGCGTAGATGGCGATGGTGTGGCGCGCCTTGAACAGCTCACGCATTTCCTGGCGCAGTTCTTCGCGCAGTTTGTAGTCGAGGTTGACCAGCGGTTCATCGAACAGGATCAGCTCGGCATCCTTGACCAGCGCCCGGGCCATGGCTGTGCGCTGTTGCTGGCCACCGGAGAGTTCCAGCGGATAGCGCTTCAGGAACTTCTCGATGCGCAGCATCTTCGCGGTGTCCTGCACCTTGCTCTGGATCTGCTCATTGGAGATCCCGGCCTGGCGCAGCGGCGAGGCGATATTCTCGAACACCGTCATGGTCGGGTAATTGATGAACTGCTGATACACCATCGAAACGTTGCGCAGGCGCACCGGACGCTGGGTGACGTCGACGCCGTTCATCAGGATCCGACCGTTGTCGGGCTTGTCCAGACCGGCCATCAAGCGCATGAGGCTGGTCTTGCCGGACAGCGTGCGCCCGAGCAGGACGTTGAAGGATCCGGCTTCGAATTTCAGGCTCGCATCGTCGATCCAGGTCTGGCCCTCGACGGTGCGGCTGACGTGCTCCAGGGTGAGTGACATGGCTCGGCCTTTTTATTATTGGAGTCAAGCGACGTGTGCAGTAGAGCGACATTCGTGCCAGAAATCCCAAGCCGTTGATTCGCCGCGAAAATCGCCGAAAACGCGGGCAAACCACCTTCATTGCTGAACACATTTGAACAGTTCAACGATTGACAATGAACAATAGTGAACAACACTCTATCGATGCTTTTCAGGTCCCGAGGGGCCTCATAACAATAATAAAAACGCTGCTTTCAGAGGCTGACTGTCATGGCCGCACCTGTCCCGCCGCTTTCCCACGAGGCCATTGTTCAGGACTCCTGGTCCCGTTGCCGCGCCTTCGGTCTCAAGCATCAAAGTGTCCCGGCGTTCGATCAGTTGCCCTCCGCCGGCATCGCCCAACTGCTCGACAGTCACCATTCGCTGGTGCAGACCACCCACCAGGAAGTGCTGCCGTACTACGAGAACATCCTGAGCAATTCCAACTGCCTGATCATGCTGGCGGACAATCAGGGCCAGGTCCTGACGTCCTGGGGCACCCAGCGCTTTATCGAGCCGAATCTGGCGCGCGGCTTTCAGGCCGGCGCAAGCTGGATGGAGCGCTCAAGCGGCACCAATGCAATCGGCACGGCGCTGGCCTGCGAGCAGGCGGTGCACATCGAGCACGACGAGCACTTCCTCAAGGCCAACCGCTTCATGACCGGTTCCGCCGCGCCGATTTTCAACGCCGAACGCAAGGTCATCGCGGTGCTAGATGTGTCCAGCGACAGCTACCTGCCGCCCTCGCACACCCTCGGCATGGTCAAGATGATGAGCCAGACCGTGGAGAACCGGCTGATCCTCAACCTGTTCCATGGCCAGCACTTTCAACTGACCTTCAACACCGGGTTGAACAACCTCGACAGCCAATGGGCAGGGTTGCTGATTTTCGATGAAAGCGGTCAGGTGTTGTCGGCCAACCGCCGGGCCGACAATCTGCTGGGCGTACGCCTGTCGCGGGTGAGCGTCGAGAGTCTGTTCAAAGTTTCATTGCTGGAACTGCTCAATCAGCCTGACGGCTTGCCGTTTTCCTTGCAGACGTCGGGGCGCAACCGATTCCAGTGTCTGTTGAAACGGCCTAAACAGGCGCCCATTCAGGCGCGGGTGTTCGCTGAAGCCAAAGCCACCGAAACGACGGTCGCCGCCCCCACGGCCATCAGCCTGAGCACCCTGCACTTCGGCGACAGCCGCGTGGAAAAAGCTGTACGTCAGGCCGAGCGGCTGCTGGAAAAAGACATTCCTCTGTTGATTCACGGTGAAACCGGGGTCGGAAAGGAAGTGTTCGTCAAAGCCCTGCATCGGGCCAGCTCTCGCAGCAAACAGGCGTTCATCGCCGTGAACTGCGCCGCGATCCCCGCCGAACTGGTGGAATCCGAGCTGTTCGGCTACGAAAAAGGCGCGTTCACCGGCGCCAACCAGAAAGGCAGCATCGGCCTGATCCGCAAGGCCGACAAAGGCACGTTGTTCCTCGACGAAATCGGCGACATGCCGCTACCGACTCAGGCCCGTCTGTTGCGGGTGTTGCAGGAGCGTTGCGTGCAACCGGTGGGCAGCAGTGAATTGTTCCCGGTGGATCTGCGAATCATCTCCGCCACCAACCGTTCATTGCGCGAGCAAGTGCAGCTGGGACGGTTTCGCGAAGATTTGTACTACCGCATCGGCGGCTTGACCCTGGAATTGCCGCCGCTGCGCGAGCGCACTGACAAACAAGCGTTGTTCAAGCGCTTGTGGGAACAACATCGCGAACCGACGCAATGGGCGGGATTGAGCCGCGAGGTGCTGGAGTTGTTCGACCGGCACCCGTGGCCGGGGAATTTGCGTCAGGTCAGCAGCGTGATGCAGGTCGCGTTGGCCATGGCCGAAGAGCAACCGGTAAGGCCTGAGCATTTACCGGATGATTTTTTTGTCGACCTGGAGATGGAGCCACTGGATACGCCAGAACCCTTGGGGATCGACCTGAATGACAGCGAGGCGTTGAATCGGGAGTTGCAGGCGGCCGGCGGCAATATCTCCCATCTGGCGCGGCGGTTGGGCGTCAGTCGCAATACGCTCTACAAGCGCTTGCGCCAGGCTGAGTGACCAGGGGCCGAAGGCACGTCAAATCGTCGCTCCCACATTAAATTTTCGTCATCTGCGGTTTTGTCTGCGACACGAATCCCCCGTGGGAGTGAGCCTGCCCGCGATGACGCCGGTGCGGCCATCAAAAACCATCCAGCCCACCCATTGACCACACCGACTAGACTGTGACGAAATGTTTCAGCTTTTCGCTGCATCCCTTTGATCCAGACACCTCCCTCCTCCTGCCCCTCACAGGACAAGCTCTTTGACCAACATCTGCACCACCGGCCTTGATATCGGCTTTGCCTCTCTCGATTACCTGCAAATCGGCATCCTCGGCATCATTCAAGGCATCACCGAGTTGCTGCCCGTGTCCTCCACCGCCCACATGCGCATCGTCCCCGCCCTGCTCGGCTGGCCCGATCCCGGCTCGGCGTTTTCCGCCGCCATGCAGATGGCCGCACTGGCGGCGGTCATCAGTTACTTCTGGCGAGACGTGAGGCAGGTTGTCACCGGCAGCGTTGACGCTGTGCGCCAGCGCGATTTCAATAATCAATGGTTCATTCTGGCGGTGGCCATCGTACTGGCGACCATTCCTATCGGTATCGCGGGGCTGGCCTTGTCCTCGACGCTCAATGCCTGCAACTCGCCATTGCGCGGTTTGATGGTGATCGGGATTTCCTGCGTGGTGATGGCGGTGTTGCTGGCCATCGCCGAGCTCACGTGCCGCCACCGCCGCACCGTTGGCGAAATGCGTTTGCGCGATGCGCTGATCGTGGGTATTGCTCAGATCGGTGCGCTGATTCCCGGGGTTTCGCGCTCCGGGTCGACGCTGACGGCGGCGCTGTTCCTCAATTTCAAACGTGAAGAAGCCGCGCGCTTCTCCTTCCTGCTCGGTTTACCGGCCATCGCGCTGGCGGGTTTGAAGGAGTTGTGGGTGCTGTTCCATGCGCAACTGCCGGCGCAAGCCTGGGCGCATCTGATTTTCGGTCTGGTGGTGGCCAGTATCTCGGCGTTCTTCGCGATCTGGGGCCTGATGCGCTTTCTGGAGAAATTCTCCACCTGGCCATTCGTGATTTACCGCGCAGTACTCGGGATTTTCCTGATCGTCGCGGTCAGCACCGGGCTGTTGAGCTAAGGCCCGCCACAAAAAACAAAACCCGCCTGGTGCGGGTTTTGTTTTTTGTGCCTTCTTTCAATGCACGTTACCGGCAGGTCGGTTCAGCACTCGGGGCGGATACGGTGCCCAGTGTACGCAGCCCGAGCAGCACCACGATCAGCATCGCCAGCCCGGCGAAAATGGCGACACCGAAACCGGCCCGAGCGCCGTAGGCATCAATGATCAGACCTGAGAGCAAGCCACCCAGAGCGACGCCGATGCTGATGCCAGTGGTCATCCATGTCAGCCCTTCGGTGATCCTCGACGGCGGGATGATGATCGTCCCCAGTTTCATGACCACGACCATCGTTGGCGCAAACGATATGCCGGCGATAAACAGCATCGCCGAGAGGACATAAACGTCAGGCGAGAACAGAGGCAATATGCCTGTGATGGCCGTGACCAATATCCCGATAAAGAACTGCTTTTCTATCGGCAGGGAAACCCTCAAGGCACCGAACGTCAGGCCCGCCACCAGCGAACCGAACGCATAGGCGGCGAGGATGAAGGTCGCAGAGGCAGGCCAGCCTTGCGCATTGGCGAAGGCGACAACGGCGACATCGATCGAGCCTCCGATTGCGCCCATTGCCAACAGCGCCAGCACGATGGTGGGAACGCCGGGAATCAGCAGGGTTGAACCCGTATGCCGCGTATGGCCCACAACAACCTTGGGTTCGGTCTGACGCTGCAGGAGAAACGCCGTCACCCCGACAGCCAGCAGCCCGACCGCGACCAGCGGCCCGGCTTCGGCAAAAAAGCTCACGCTCAATCCGATCGCCAAGGGTGGGCCGATGATATAAGCGAGTTCGGTCAACACCGTATCCAGAGAGAACGCCGTGTGCAGCTGCGGCTTGCCCCGGAACAATTGCGTCCAGCGTGCCCTGATCATCGATGGCATGCTCGGCATGGTGCCCGCCAATGCAGCCAGAACAAACAGCAGTGCCGCCGGCGCCCTCATGTAGACGGCGAGGATCAGCGCCAGCAACATGCCAATGCTGAACGTCGTCACGACAGGCAGCACACGGCTTTGGCCGCGCTGATCGACAAGTTTCGAGATGTACGGGCCGATCAGTGCGTTGGCGAGGGTAAACGTACCGGCGACTGCACCGGCCAGCCAGTAGACACCGGTTTGCTCCACCAGCATGGTAATGATGCCAATGCCGATCATCGCCTGCGGCAATCGCGCGATGGAGCTCGCGAGCACCAACCCTGTTGCGCCGGGGGTTGTCAGGAGTTCGCGATAGTGGTTTGCCATGATGTCTCCATTCCATAAACGTCGCCGAACAGCATCCCGCTGCAAGGGCTGCAGCCCATGTTGGCCGCGTCAGACATCAAGACCTACGCGCAGAGCAAAAGCAACCACCGCCTGAACAGCAGAAAAACAAAAACCCGCACAAGGCGGGTTTTGTTTGTAGCAAACACAGCAATCAGTCCGCCAGACGCCAGGTCGTGCCACCCTTGCCGTCTTCCAGCACCACGCCCATGGCGGTGAGCTGGTCGCGGATGCGGTCGGACTCGGCCCAGTCTTTACCAGCCCGAGCCGCCAGACGTGCAGCGATCAGCGCGTCGACTTCAGCCGCATCGACACGCCCTTCGGCGCCGGCCTGCAGGAAGTCATCGGCTTCGAGCTGCAACACACCCAGCACGCTGGCCAGTTCTTTCAGGCGCGCCGCCAGACCGGCCGCTGCATCGAGATCGCTCTCGCGCAGACGGTTGATCTCACGCACCATCTCGAACAGCACCGCGCAGGCTTCCGGCGTGCCGAAGTCGTCGTTCATCACGTTGGTGAAACGTTCGACGAACGCTTCGCCGCCAGCCGGCGCCACGTTCGGCAGGCCTTTCAACGCGTGGTAGAAACGCTCCAGTGCACCTTTGGCGTCCTTGAGGTTGTCTTCCGAGTAGTTGATCGCGCTGCGATAATGGCTCGACACCAACAGGTAACGCACGACTTCCGGGTGGTACTTGTCGAGCACGTCGCGAATGGTGAAGAAGTTGTTCAAGGACTTGGACATCTTCTCGCCATTGATACGGATCATGCCGCAATGCATCCACGCGTTGGCGTAGGTCTTGCCAGTGGCCGCTTCGCTCTGGGCGATTTCGTTTTCGTGGTGCGGGAACTCCAGATCGCTGCCGCCGCCATGAATGTCGAAAGTCTCACCCAGGCAGCAGGTCGACATCACCGAGCACTCGATGTGCCAGCCCGGACGCCCGGCGCCCCACGGCGATTCCCAGCTCGGCTCGCCCGGCTTGACGCCTTTCCACAGCACGAAGTCCAGCGGATCTTCCTTGGCTTCGTCGACCTCGATCCGCGCACCGATGCGCAGGTCTTCGATCTTCTTGCGCGAGAGTTTGCCGTAGCCCATGAACTTGCCGACGCGGTAGTACACGTCGCCATTGCCCGGGGCGTAAGCGTAACCCTTGTCGATCAGGGTCTGGATCATCGCGTGCATGCCCGGAATATGATCCGTGGCGCGCGGCTCCATGTCCGGCTTCTTGATGTTCAGGCGCGCTTCGTCTTCGTGCATCGCGGCGATCATGCGCTCGGTCAACGCTTCGAACGACTCGCCGTTCTCGTTGGCCCGGTTGATGATCTTGTCGTCGATGTCGGTGATGTTGCGCACGTAGGTCAGGTCATAACCGCTGAACCGCAACCAGCGGGTCACCAGGTCGAACGCGACCATGCTGCGGCCATGGCCCAGGTGGCAGTAGTCGTACACGGTCATCCCGCAGACGTACATGCGCACCTTGTTGCCATCCAGCGGCTTGAAGACTTCTTTGCTCTTGGTGAGCGTGTTGTAGATCGAAAGCACGATGGTTCCTTAAGACTTGATCACTGGCCCCACGAATCACGCAGGGTCACGGTACGGTTGAATACCGGCTGACCTGGTTTCGAGTCCTTGATATCCGCGACGAAGTAGCCTTCGCGCTCGAACTGGAAACGGTCTTCCGGCTGTGCGTTGCCCAGCGAAGGCTCGGCACGACAACCGGTCAGCACTTGCAGTGAGTCAGGGTTGATGTTGTCCAGGAAACTCGCGCTGTCCTCGGCCTTCTCCGGGTTCGGAGAACGGAACAGGCGATCGTACAGACGCACTTCGCACTCGATGCTGGCAGCGGCCGGCACCCAGTGGATCACGCCTTTGACCTTGCGGCCTTCAGGGTTCTTGCCCAGGGTGTCCGGATCGTACGAGCAACGCAGTTCGACGATGTTGCCGTCGGCGTCCTTGATCGCTTCGTCGGCACGGATCACGTAGCTGCCGCGCAGACGTACTTCGCCGTTCGGCTCCAGGCGCTTGTAGCCTTTTGGCGGCTCTTCCATGAAGTCATCGCGGTCGATGTAGATTTCACGGGCGAACGGCAGCTTGCGCACGCCGAGTTCTTCTTTCTGCGGATGACGTGGCAGTTCGAGGTTGTCGACCTGGTCTTCCGGATAGTTGGTGATCACGACTTTCAACGGACGCAGCACGCACATGGCGCGCGGGGCGTTCGCGTCCAGGTCCTGACGGATGCTGAATTCGAGCATGCCGAAGTCGACCACACCGTCGGAACGGTTGGTGCCGATCATGTCGCAGAAGCTGCGGATCGACGCCGGGGTGTAGCCACGGCGGCGGAAGCCCGACAGCGTGGACATGCGCGGATCGTCCCAGCCATTGACGTGCTTTTCATCGACCAGTTGCTTGAGCTTGCGCTTGCTGGTGATGGTGTAGTTGAGGTTCAGACGGCTGAACTCGTACTGACGCGGGTGCGCCGGCACTGGCAGTGCGTCGAGGAACCACTCGTACAGCGGACGGTGGCTTTCGAACTCCAGGGTGCAGATCGAGTGGGTGATGCCTTCGATGGCATCCGACTGACCGTGGGTGAAGTCGTAGTTCGGGTAGATGCACCACTTGTCACCGGTCTGATGGTGATGAGCGTGGCGGATGCGGTACATGATCGGGTCGCGCAGGTTCATGTTCGGCGAGGCCATGTCGATCTTGGCGCGCAGCACGCGGGCACCGTCCGGGAACTCACCGGCGCGCATGCGGGCGAACCAGTCCAGGTTCTCTTCCACCGAACGGTCGCGGAACGGGCTGTTCTTGCCCGGCTCGGTCAGGCTGCCGCGGTATTCCTTGGCTTGCTCGGGCGTCAGGTCGTCGACGTAGGCCTTGCCGGCCTTGATCAGTTCGACGGCCCAGTCGTGCAACTGGTCGAAGTATTGCGAGGCGTAGCGCACTTCGCCGGACCATTCGAAGCCCAGCCATTTGACGTCGCTTTCGATCGCGTCGATGTATTCCTGGTCTTCCTTGGCCGGGTTGGTGTCGTCGAAACGCAGGTGCGTGACGCCGCCGAACTCCTGGGCCAGGCCGAAGTTCACGCAGATCGACTTGGCGTGGCCGATGTGCAGGTAGCCGTTGGGCTCAGGCGGGAAACGGGTGACGATCTGCGTGTGCTTGCCCGAGTCCAGGTCTGCCTGGATGATCGGCCGCAGGAAGTTGACCGGCACGGCAGGGCCGGACTTGGCATTCGAGGTAGGGTCGACAGTGGGCTTGCTCATTAGGATCCTTGACTTACATGTGCGCGGCCGCAAAGAGGGGCCAGACAAAACAAAGCCGCTATCATAGCCGATGCTGTCAAGGGGCTGACAGAGCAGGCCTTATAAAGGAGCGCATTTAATCGCAGGGATTTGAAAAACAGCCTCGAAATTCGCGCCTGTCACGCTAAACTGCGCACCTTGGCCGAAGCAGGCTGAACCGGTTGCGGGGCCTGAGGCTCCAAGACCACGAATTCCTTATAAAGAGTACTGACCATGACTCAAGTCAAACTGACCACCAACCACGGTGACATCGTCATCGAACTGAACGCTGAAAAAGCCCCGATCACCGTGGCCAACTTCATCGAGTACGTCAAAGCCGGTCACTACGAAAACACCGTTTTCCACCGTGTCATCGGTAACTTCATGATCCAGGGCGGCGGTTTCGAGCCAGGCATGAAAGAAAAGAAAGACAAGCGTCCAAGCATCCAGAACGAAGCCGACAACGGTCTTTCCAACGACAAGTACACCATCGCCATGGCGCGCACCATGGAGCCGCATTCGGCTTCCGCGCAGTTCTTCATCAACGTGGCCGACAACAGCTTCCTGAACCACAGCGGCAAGAATGTTCAAGGCTGGGGCTACGCGGTATTCGGTAAAGTGACCGCCGGTACTGACGTTGTCGACAGCATCAAGAAAGTCTCGACCGGCTCCAAGGCTGGCCACCAGGACGTACCAAGCGACGACGTGATCATCGAGAAAGCCGAGATCATCGAAGCGTGATATTGCTGATTTCAGACTTGCATCTGGAAGAGGAGCGCCCGGACATTACCCGGGCGTTTCTGGATTTGCTCGCCGGACGCGCCCGCTCGGCGAGTGCGTTGTACATTCTGGGCGACTTTTTCGAGGCGTGGATTGGCGACGATGCCATGACACCCTTCCAGCGTTCCATTTGCCAGGCCCTGCGCGAACTCAGCGACAGCGGCACGGCCATTTTTCTGATGCACGGCAATCGCGACTTTCTGCTCGGCAAGGCCTTCTGCAAAGAGGCCGGCTGTACGCTGTTGAAGGACCCGAGTGTCGTGCAGTTCTACGGCGAACCGGTCTTGCTGATGCATGGCGACAGCCTGTGCACCCGCGACGAAGCCTACATGAAGCTGCGCCGTTACCTTCGCAACCCGCTGAGCCTGTTCATTCTGCGCAACCTGCCCTTGCGCAACCGGCACAAACTGGCGCGCAAGCTGCGCAGTGAGAGCCGGGCGCAAACGCGGATGAAGGCCAACGACATCGTCGATGTCACGCCGGAGGAAATTCCGCGGATCATGCAGGAATACGGGGTGAAAACCCTGATTCACGGGCACACCCATCGTCCGGCGATCCACAAGTTGCAGATCGGCGATCAGGCGGCAAAACGGATTGTGCTGGGGGATTGGGATCGTCAGGGTTGGGCGTTGCAGGTGGATGAGAACGGGTTTGGGTTGGCGCCGTTTGACTTCGCGCCGCCGCTGGGATTGCCGCACGGCTGAAGATCGCTCCCCCTCATCGGAACGCCGCCCGCCCAACCCTCTCCCCCAAGGGGGCGAGGGGGAAAGGGAGCAGAGCTTTGTGCTTTTCAAAACCTGAGTTCGACTGAAGACTTTCAGGTCGATGTATCTCGCACATCCACCTCGGTCAGTCCCCTCTCCCTACGGGCGGTCCGACGTTTCGGGAGGGTTAGGGTGAGGGGCTTTTGATCTTAGTGCCCGGACGCGGCCGGCCCTGCTTTAGCAGCAAACGGCGGCTTAGCCAGCCAAACAATCAATATCAACCCCATAAACCCCCACCCCAGCAGCGTGAAGTAATCCACGGTGGAGAGCATGTACGCCTGACTCGTCAGCACATGATCAAGCTGCGCATACGCCGGATTACCCGCCCCACCCAGATTGTTCAGCGCTTCCCGGGTCGCCGGCTCATAAGTGCTGATGCTTTCACTCATGTAGGCATGATGCTGATCCGCCCGGCGAATCCAGATCCACGTGGTCAGCGACGCCGCAAAGCTGCCGCCCAATGTCCGCAGGAACGTCGCCAGACCGGCGCCGTCAGCAATCTGGCTCGGCGGCAGGTCCGACATCAGGATGCTCAGGGTCGGCATGAAGAACAACGCCACGCCAATGCCCATGAACAGCTGCACCAGAGCGATGTGCTGGAAGTCCACTTCGTTGGTGAACCCGGCACGCATGAAGCAGCTCAGGCCGATCGCCAGGAACGCCAGCCCGGCCAGCAGGCGCAGGTCGAACTTGTGCGCGTACTTGCCGACAAACGGTGACAACACCACCGGCAAAATCCCGATTGGCGCGACCGCCAACCCAGCCCAGGTCGCGGTGTAGCCCATCTGGGTCTGCAACCATTGCGGCAGGATCAGGTTGATGCCGAAGAAACCGGCGTAACCCAGCACCAGCACCAGCGTGCCAATGCGGAAGTTGCGGTACGCAAACAAGCGCAGATTGACCACCGGATGCTGGTCGGTCATCTCCCAGATCACGAACACCGCCAGCGCAATCACCGAAATGGCCGCGCCGATGATGATGAAGTTTGATTCGAACCAGTCCAGGTCATTGCCCTTGTCGAGGATCACCTGCAAGGCACCCACACCGATGATCAGCGTGATCAGCCCGACGTAGTCCATCGGTTGACGGCTGGTGACCACCGGCCGTTTCGCCAGTTGCGAACGCACCACCATCACCGCGAACACGCCAATCGGCACGTTGATGAAGAAGATCCACGGCCAGCTATAACTGTCGGTGATCCAGCCGCCGAGAATCGGCCCGGCAATCGGTGCCACCACCGTGACCATCGCCAGTAACGCCAGGGCCATGCCTCGCCTCGCCGGCGGATAGACCGCGATCAGCAGCGTCTGGGTCATCGGGTACAACGGTCCGGCCACCAAGCCCTGCAGGACACGGAAGCCGATCAGTTCGGGCATCGACGTGGAAATACCGCAGAGGAACGAGGCCAGCACGAACAGGATGGTGGCCCAGAGGAACAGCTTCACCTCGCCGAAACGCCGGCTCAGCCAGCCGGTGAGCGGCAGCGCGATGGCGTTGCTCACGGCGAACGAGGTGATGACCCAGGTGCCCTGCTCCGAACTCACGCCGAGGTTGCCGGAGATGGTCGGCAGCGCCACGTTGGCGATGGTGGTGTCGAGCACTTGCATGAAGGTCGCCAGCGACAGGCCGATGGTGCTGAGCAACAGGCTGGGCGGCGAAAAAGAGGCGTTATTGCTCATCGCGAATCCTTTGGAACTCGACTGGCGCCGCGCCCGTCAAGGAGCGCGGCGAAGGGATTGGCGAATCAGCGTTGCGCGGTCTTGCTGACCGCAGCGCTGTTGTCGTGAATCAACTGGGCGATCATCGCGTCGGCTTCGCCGAGTTGGCGGTCGTAGACGCTGGTGCTGAACGAGGCCTGTTGCGGCGGCTGTTGGGCCAGGACGGGGCCGCTCTGGTCGTGCAGATTGACCTCGACATTGGTCGACAGACCGACGCGCAGCGGATGCTTGGCCAGCTCTTCAGCGTTGATGTGAATCCGCACCGGTACGCGCTGCACGATCTTGATCCAGTTACCGGTGGCGTTCTGCGCCGGCAACAGGGCAAACGCGCTGCCGGTGCCGGCACCGAGGCTGTCGACGGTGCCGCTGAATTTCACGTCGCTGCCGTAGATGTCGGATTCGATGTCCACCGGTTGGCCGATACGCATGTCACGCAGCTGGGTTTCCTTGAAGTTGGCATCGATCCACAGTTGATCCAGCGGAATCACCGCCATCAGCGCGGTACCCGGCTGCACACGCTGGCCGAGTTGCACGGTGCGCTTGGCAACGTAACCGGTGACCGGGGCAATCAGGGTGCTACGAGCGTTGGTCAGGTAGGCCTGGCGCAGATCGGCAGCGGCCGACATCACGTCCGGGTGCGACGAGACTACGGTGTCATCGACCAGCGCGCTGGTGGTTTTCAGTTGTTGCTGGGCGTTGGCCAGGGCATTTTGCGCCGAGGTCAGGTCGTCGCGAGCGTGGGACAGTTCTTCCTGGGAAATCGCGCCGCCGGCGGCGAGGTTTTTCCGGCGATTGAAGTTGTCCTGGGCTTTCTGCACCGCAGCCTGTTGCGCGTTGACCTGGGCTTTCATGCCGTCAACGTTGCTGTACAGACCGCGAACCTGACGCACGGTACGCGCCAGTTTGGCCTGGGCACTTTGCAGACCGACTTCGGCGTCGTTCGGGTCGAAGTTGACCAGCACCTGACCTTCGTGAACCAGATCGCCATCGTCAGCACCAATGCTGACCACGGTGCCGGTCACCAGCGGGGTGATTTCAACGACGTTGCCGTTGACGTAGGCGTCATCGGTGCTTTCGTTCCAGCGCCCGACGAATTCGTGATACGCCCAGACACCGGCACCGGCGAGGATGACCACGACAGCCAGCACCACCAGCATCACTTTGCGTTTGCGGGGGTTGCCGGTGTCTGGCGTGTTGTCTTGAGCTTGAGTGTTTTCGGCAGTGGCCATGACAAATACCTTGAATTAGTTGTGCGTGTTGGCTGGGCTGGCGTTGGCGGCGGTCAGGGTCTGCCCCTGAAAGCCACCACCCAGCGCTTGCATCAGTTGAATCGACAGGTCGATCTGCTCGGCATTCAGGTTGGCCAGCTGACGCTGGGCCTGCAGCAATTGCTGCTCGATGCTGAGCACGTCCAGGTAGTTGCCGATTCCGGAACCGTAACGCTGGACCACAGTGTTGTAAGAATCCTGGGCAATGTCGGTCGCGTGCTGCTGGGCGCCGATCTGCCGGCCGATGTCACGCAACTGGTTGATTGTGTCGCTGACATCGCCCAAGGCTTTCACCAGGCTTTTGTTGTACTGCGCCACCGCAAGGTCGTAATCGGCGTCGCGGGCATCGAGGTTGGCGCGCAGGCGGCCACCGTCGAAGATCGGCAGCGAAATGGTCGGGGCGATGTTGAAGAAACGACTGGCGGACCCGAACATCGCGTCACCCAATAACGATTCGGCACCGGCGGACGCCGTAAGGTTCAGGTTGGGATAGAAGCGGGTCTTGGCCGAGTCGATGTCCTTGCTCGCGGCCTCGACACGCCAGCGTGCGGCGACCAGATCCGGGCGACGGCCCAGCAGTTCCGCCGGCAGCACGGATGGCAACGCTACGGCGCTGGCTTGCAGGACTTTCGGCCGGGCGATTTCATTGCCGCGATCCGGACCTTTGCCGAGCAATACAGCCAGAGCAATTTTCGCGCTGTTCAGGCGCTTTTCGGCGTCGATCAGGCTGGCTTCAGAGCTGGCCTCCAGACTTTGGGTCTGCTGGAACTGATACTGGCTGTCGATCCCGGAACTCAGGCGACGCTGGCTCAGATCAAGCATTTGTTTAGTACGTTTGAGGTCTTCGCTGGCCAGGTCATAGACGATGTGCGCCTGACCCAGATCGCTGTAGGCCCGGGCCACGTCGGCGGCGAGGGTCAATTGCGCGGCCTGACGGTCGACTTCAGCCGCGCGGGCCTGGCCGAGTGCGGCTTCCCAGGCGTCACGCTGACCGCCCCAGAGATCGAAGTTGTAATTGAAGCCGGCGCTGATGTTGCGCGTAGTGGCGTAGGCATCGCCCTGCCCTCGCGGGTCCTGATCCTTGGCCAGACGCGAGCGCGTAATGCCGGCGCTGGCGTCGAGGGTCGGGTAGCGCTCGGCATCGGCGGCATACGCAGCGGCGCTCGCCTGATGGGCGCGGGCGTCGGCGATCTGCATGTCCGGGCTGTCGTGCAGGGCTTCGCGGATCAGACCGTCGAGCTGCGGATCGCCGAGGCTGGTCCACCAGTCACTCTTCGGCCAGGCGGCCTGGGACAGGGTAACGCCATTGAGCGATTGCCCGGTCTTCAGGGTTTTCGCGTCGAGGCTGGCGCCTTGGGTATCGAGGCCACTGTAGTTGGCGCAACCGGCGAGGATCATCGCCGACAGCACCAGTGTCAGGCTGCTGCGCAAGGTTTTACCGCTCATTGTGTTCACCTAACCGCTGGATAGTGATCGGGTCACCGGCTGCCAGCAAAATTTTCTTGAGGATGTATTCCAGGGTTTTCAACTCGTCCGGGGTGACGGCGCCGGCCAGTTCGTTCATGGCGTCGGCACCGATGTGCGGCAGGCGATCGGCCAGTTGCTGGCCTTGTTCAGTGAGCTTCAGTTGCACCTGACGGCGATCGCCTTCGCTGCGCTGACGAATCAGAAAACCTTTCTGCTCCAGACGGTCGAGCATGCGGGTCATCGAACCGCTGTCCAGCGACAGGTGCCGGCACAGTTCCGCCGGGGTATCGACGCCGTACTGGGCCATGATGATCAACACCTTGAACTGCGCGGCAGTGATGCCGTGGGGCTCCATGTGGGTGTCGATGATCTTGTCCTTGAGCAACGCGGCTCGGCCGAGCAACAGGCCGAGATGGCAATGCTTGAATTCGCCGGGGGTGAAATGCTTCATGTGCTCACCTAATAACTGCCTAGGCAGTGAATGTATGTCGAGATGTTACTGCCTAGGCAGCGAATGTCAACGTAATAGTTAGGTTGCTTTGTAATTAGTTGACCAGTGGATTGGGTTTTGTGGTGCCCATACAGACGCCATCGCTGGCAAGCCAGCTCCCACCCGGTACTTGTCGTACACAAAATTGATGTATGCCGGAGAACCTGTGGGAGCTGGCTTGCCAGCGATGGCAGCGACTCGGTGTAGAACCAGTCAGGATTTGTCGGAGGGATGATTCATCGATGGCGGGTGAAGGGGATGGACTTCCCGTCCACGCAAAGCAGTTGCCGCATACCCGCAGGCGCGTTTGGCTACCGCATAGATACTGTGCCAGCCCGGCGGCGTCGGCTCGATGGCAGCATGCAGTGCCCACACGTAATCGAGCAGCAACCCCGGCGTCCAGGCCATGGCCTCGGCGCGCTTGCGCACCTGGGCCGCGACCCAGAATTCCGGGCTGATGATGATCCGGGCAAAATCCAGCATGCTCGAATGACCCCGGTTCATCGCGCCTTCCAGCGCCGCTTCCAGGCTATGCGCAACGGCACTCGAACAATTGCGACTGGTAAGGTTGTAGGTGGTGTTCTGCCGATAATCCGCCCAGAACGCCTGAAGCCGTGCCGCGTCGTAATGCACAAAACTGACCTGAACCGACGACGGGCACCAGTCGGCAACCTCGCTCGCATAGTCCTGCAGAAACCTGCCTGGGACATCGTTGTTCGGCGTGGCCCGCAGCAACCGCACGAAATCCCCGGCCGAGCGATCGATGTCGTCCAGCGGGTAATGGCTGATGTAGAGATCCGGCCCACATTCCAGTGCCGCGTGGCCGGCGGAGATGACACCGTTGATGTCGACTGCGGCGATATAACGGTTGAGCAGCCGGTTGCGCACAAGGGTGTCGTCAACGGTGCCGCTGGGCGTCCAGACGTGGATCACCAACGCACCCTTGTATGCAGGCGCATCGACCGGAGAAGGCATCACCGGCGAGTGCCCGTTCTTGAACCGAAACGCCTGCTGCAACAAGGCACAGCCCGAAAGAAAGATGCTCATGCCAATGCAGAACGGCACCGTCCCGCCATAAAACGTCGGAAACGGTTCGAGGATGAACACGGCAAAACCCATTTCGAACAGTGCCACCAGCAATGACACCTGCCAGCCGACAAAGCGCACCACCACCGCAGCCGCCAGGCGAAACCCGCCGTCGAGCAGAAAAGCCACGCCAAACAGCACCGCGAGAATCACCCCGGCGGCATGTTGGCGGTCGACGATCAGCAGCCCCAGCAGCAAAAAAGCCAGCCCCCGCGCCCTGCGCAAAGCCGCCGCGGTGCCGGCTTGCGGGGCCGGCACCAGCAAAATGATCAAGGCTTCGAGCAACAACAGATAGCCGAACACATGCAGCGGGAAATACAGAACGCCGTCCAACGCATCGATGAAGATGGCCACGCCAGCCGCGCCCCAGACAACGCCGGTCAGCGCCAGTGCGGACCAGCGCTTGCGGACAAAGTCGTGACCGAGCAAGACCATACTCAAACGGACCATAGGCGCCCCCGGGGCGTTTCGGGCAGCCGCACTTTGCAGCCATCAAGCTGAGGTCAGTCTAATACATCAAAAAAAGAGCCGGATCGTGGTGACACGATCCGGCTCTGTAGGAACGCGGTCTAGAAATCCCGCTTGTAGAAGATGTCCAGCGAACTGGCCACGCCGCTGGCGGCTTCGAGGTAGACCTTCTTGCTCAGCTTGTAGCGCAAGGCGATGGTGTTGGCCGGTTCGAACACCCCGACGCCGTAACGCAGGCTGAGTTTCTCGGAGATATTGCCGCTGGCCACCACGCTGGTGGTGTTGCCGCTGCCCTGGGTGTCGAGCTGGAAATCCTGAATCCCCAGGTCCTTGGCCAGACCGCTGGTGACCCCGGAACTGCCCATCAGGCCCAGACCGAGCGCCGCTTGCGCAAGCATGTTGTTGTCCTCGCCGGTGGTGCTCAGCGGACGCCCCAACACCAGATAAGACAACGCCTGCTCCTGGCTCATCGCCGGCTCGGAGAAGATCTGCGTGGTCGGCTGCTCGGCGCTGCCACTCAGGCGAATACCGGCGATCACGTCGTCAGTCTGGCGGATCGCCTCGATGTCCAGATACGGCTGATCGATCGGCCCGGCAAACAGCAGACGCGCGCGGCGCACTGTCAGGCGCTGGCCGTAGGCGCGGTATTTGCCGTCGTTGAGCCACAGCTCGCCACGGGTGTCCAGGTTGTCGCCGATGTGCACGTGACCTTGCAGATTGGCGGTCAGGCCGAATCCGGCAAAGCTCAGCTTGTCCTCACCGACCACCACGTCAATGTCCATCTTCATGGCCATCGGCGGTTTGCCCTCTTCGGTCTGCGCACCGACGATGATCGTGTCATCGGAGACTTTCACCGTCGATGGCGGCAATTCGCGCACGGTGATTTCGCCTCTGGGCACCAGCACCTTGCCGGCAATCGCCAGTTCATCGCCGGCCATGGAAATCTTCAGGTCCGGTGCCACTTCAAGCTTGGCATAGGGTTCGACGGTCACCGGCAATTGCGTGCCCTTGAGCGCCAGATCCACAGCCAGCGCCTGGCCCCAGGCGACATTACCGCTGAGGCTGCCCTGCCCGGCCTTGCCGCTTTTCCAGCCGCCGTTCAGTTGCACGGTTTCCCCGGCGATCACCGCTTGCAGTTGCAGCGCCTGCAACTCCAGCGGCAGTTCCGGGCCAGACACTTCGCCGTCACTGAGTTGCACAGTGCCGTTGACCAGCGGCGCGAGCAGACCGCCGGAAATCGTGCCGCTGCCGTTCAGGCGTCCGGTGAGTTTCTCGACCATCGGCACAAACGGCCGCGCCACCGACAGGTCCAGCCCGCTGAGGCGAAACGAGCCATTCAGCGGTTTGCTCTTCGGCAGCGGATTGAGCTGGGCCTGCACCATCAGT
Source organism: Pseudomonas sp. HS6 (assembly GCF_023375815.1). Lineage (NCBI taxonomy): Bacteria > Pseudomonadati > Pseudomonadota > Gammaproteobacteria > Pseudomonadales > Pseudomonadaceae > Pseudomonas > Pseudomonas sp. HS6. The sequence goes on from NZ_CP067412.1 coordinate 2,018,319, forward strand.
TCACCGAGCTTGCCGCCGACGAAATTGAGGTCTGTGTCGATGCGCTTGGGCGTGAGTTTGCTGGTGAGCTTGAGGGTCTGGTACGGGAAGTCCAGCCACTGATCCTTCTCCTTCATGCGCAAGGTCCCGCCGCTCGCGTCGACGCTGATCTGGCCGTTCGGGCCGCTGGCCGGCAGGTCCAGTTGCAGGTCGGCATTGAGCTTGCCTTGCCAGGCGAAATCCTTGGGCAGCCATTGCGCCAGGCTTTCGATCGGGAATTGCTTGAGGTGGTAGCGCAGCTTCGGCTCCGGCATCAAGCGCTGGTCTTCGCCGCACAGGCTGGCATTGCCGGACATCCAGCAATGGGCGCCGAAGTTGATCTTGCCGTCGGCCAGACGTTCGAGTTTGGCCGGGTTTTGCAGCTTCCAGTCCTGACCGCCGGCCTGAATGTCGCCGCTGGCCAGACGCCCGCGCCAGTTGCCTTTGTCCAGAGTGCCGTCCAGGCCCAGCGCCAGTTTCAGCTTCGGTCCGAGCAGGTCGAGATTGAGTTTCTGGCTTTTGATGTCGCCCTGAGCGCTGGCGGTCAGGGTGCCCAGTGACGTGTCGCCGGCCTGAATGCCGCTGCCCTTCAGGTCGATTTTCGCCCGTTGCGCGCCGTCGAGGGTGGCGTCGAGGTTAAGGCTTTGCAGGCGATTGTCCTGGAACACCAGTTGCGAGCCTTGCAGGTCGAGCTTGCCTTGCGGCGCTTTCAACGTACCGGCGACATCGACCCGACCGTTGATCTGCCCGCGTAGCTGCGGCCAGAGCTGGGCCAGACGCGGCAGCTTGATATCGATCTGCCCGGTGAGTTTCTGTTGCAGGCTGCCCTTGCCGTTGATGCTGTTGTCGCCGAGACGGATTTGCAGGGCATTGAGATTCCACTGTTCGCCGGCGCCGTCAGCCTTGGCCTGGAGCACCGCCGGTTGCCCGCGCAGTTTGCCTTTGAGGTCGAGGTCGGCGTTGAGGCTCAGGCGCTCGTTCTTCATTTCGCCTGTGCTTTTCAATGGTCCGGCCAATGTGCCCGGCAATTCCGCCATCCAGTACGCCGGGTTGAGCGCGGACAGCTCCAGCGCCGTATCCCACGCAACACCGTCGGCGAACTGCACATTCACATGCCCTTCGGCCTTGCCCTGCCCCGCTTCGAGTTTGAATTGCGGCAGGAAGATCTGCTTGAGGTTGCCACTGAATGGACTGCTCAGGCTAAACGCCCCGGCCGGACCATCCAGTGCAGCGGCGAAATTGCCGAGGTATTGGCCGTCGGTGTAGGAGACTTCGCCGTTGAACGTGCGCAAGGCAACTTGTGGCTCGTCGATCTCGGAATAGAGCCGATGCCACGGAAAATCCTGCCAGTTGATGTTGGCCTGGGCGCTGAGGCCTTTGCTCCAGTCGACATTGCCGGTGAGCTGGAGGCTTTGTTTGTCATTGGCGGTCAGGTCGAGGCCGGCGATTTGCGCACCCTTGGCGTCGACCTTGCCTTTGAGCAACAACGCCACCGGGCCTTTATCCGCTGGCAGCGTCGCATTGCCGAGCAATTGGTAACCGTTTTTCAGGTCGCCTTCGCCGGTCAATACCAGTTGATTGAGTTGCAGGGTGTCCGGCAGATCCGCGCTCGGCTTGAACGCCTCCGAAGTGATGCGCACCTTGGCCGGCAGGTTTTCCGCCAGCGGTTGCAACTCGCCGCTCAACTGGCCGTCGAGGTAGCCACGGCTGTCGGCGTGCAGGTTGAGGGTCTTGAGCAGATCGCCATCGACTTTGAGTGCCAGTGTCCATGGGCCGGTGCCCGGAGACGGCAGGGTCAGATCGCCGGCGATGTTCAGCGGCCAATTGCCGGTCGGTTGCAGCAGGCCGGACAGATTCAGGCTCAGGTCGTCGCGTTGCAGTTTTACACTGTCGATCTGCATGCCCTTGGCGGTCCAGTGCGCCGCCAGTTGCAGGCCTTTCAACTCTTCGCTGCCGTTGAACAACAGGCTGCCGACCTGCACGTCACCCAACTCGATGGCCACCGGCAATTGCAGATCTGGCAACTTGATCGGGCCGCTGTCGCTGGTTTCCTCGCCGGGCGGGAATTGCAGGCTGACCGTATCGGCCTTGAACTGCTCGATGCACAGCGTCATGCGCGTCAGGCACAGCGGTGACCATTCGAAGATCGGCTTGCTCAGCTCGACGCGACTGCTGTCCTGCTGCCACAACAGGTGATCGGCACTCCACTGCCCGCCGAGACGACCCTGGAAGTTGTCGACGCTCAAACCTGGAACCAGCCCCAGCACCCAACGGCTGCCGGCCTGCGTTCCGAGCACAACGGTAATGCTCAATACGATCAGCAGCACCAGCGACAACAGCGCCAGTGCCGACATTTTCAAACCACGCTTCACAGCTCAGGCCCCATGGAAAAGTGCAGCCGGATGCCGCCATCGTCGTCCAACGCATGGGCCAGGTCGAGGCGGATCGGCCCCACCGGCGAGACCCAGCGCACACCGATACCGACCCCGGTCTTGAGGTTCGGCAGTTCGAGTTTGTTGAAGGAGTTGCCCTGGTCGACGAAGGTCGCGATCCGCCACTTCTCGGCGATCGAGTATTGATATTCGACGCTGCCGGCAATCATGTAGCGCCCGCCGATGCGGTCGCCCTCGGCGTTTTCCGGGGACAGGCTCTGATAGTCGTAGCCACGCACGCTCTGATCGCCACCGGCGAAGAAGCGCAGCGACGGCGGTATGGATTTGTAACCGTTGGTGGCGCTGCCGCCGACCTGCACCCGACCGAGGAAACGGTGATTGTCGAACACCGTGGTCAAGCCTTTGATCAGGGCGGTGCCATATAAAAGGTTGGTGTCCGAAGCCAGACCTTCCTTGGCCACCTTGGACTCAAATGTCAGGCGATAACCATTGTGCGGGTCGATGCGGTTGTCGCTCTTGAGGTAGGAATAACTGATGCCGGGCATCAGCAAGGTGCTCAGACCGGAGTCATCGCCCAGTTGGTATTCCTCGCGCTGCCACTTCAGCGAGATCACGCGCTGCCAGCCACTCGGCAACTTGCTGTGCCATTCCGGGCCGAAAGTCAGCAGCTTGCTCAAGGTGTCGGAACCGTCGATGTCCTCGTATTGATAACCGCCGGCCCAGCGCAGTTTGTCGGTCAGCGGCGGATCCAGCGGAATGTCGTAGAACAGGCCGACGTTCTGCCGTGGCGCCGAGAGTTCGGCTTCCCAACCGTAACTGTCGCCTTGCGGGTTGACCCAATGGCGGGTCCAATTGGCCTTGATGCGCGGGCCTACGTCGGTGGAATAACCGAGACCGAGGCCCATGGTGCGCGGTTTGCGGGTTTCGAGTTTGACGTCCACCGGGATCACGTCGTTTTTCGCGGCGGTCGGCGCGGCGTCGACCCGCACGCCTTCAAAATAACCGCTCGATTGCAGGTCACGATTGAGCTCGGCGATCAGTTCCGAGTCGTACGGGTCGCCGGCCTTGAACGGCACCATGCGTTGCAGCAGGTCTTCGTCGAACGGCGTGTCGCCTGCGAAACTGACGTTGCCCAGCGCATAACGCGGGCCGCTTTCGTAGATCAATTCAACATCGGCGACACCGGCGCGGGGATCGACCATCAATTTCTGGCTGGTGAAACGGCCACTGAAGAAGCCATAGCGCGATGCCTGATTCTGGATCAAACGCTTGGCGTCTTCGTAACGACCATGGTTGAGTACCGCGCCGGGCTTGAGCACGTCGCTTTTCGGTACACGAAAGGCTTTGAGGGAGGCGGCCGGGCCGTCGACACGCACGGTGACATTGCGCAGGCGAATCGGCTCGCCGGGATCGATGTTCAGCACCAGGCGCGGTTTTTCGCCGCCCTTCACGTCACTCTCGATGTGCGGCTGGTAGTAGCCCAAAGCCTGGGCGGCCTTGCGCGCCTGCTCTTCGGCGCCGCGACTGAAGCGCTGCAAGGCTTCTTCGTCACGATCGCCGAGGCTGCCGATATAGCCTTCTATATTGGCCTTGAGTTCATCGTTGGACGGTTTAATCCGCACATCCAATTCACTTTGCGCCAGCGCCGCGCAGCTGGTTAACAGCATGAGCACGCCACTGGTAAATCTTCCTGGAAACTTCATAGGCGCGGATGCTATCACGGGCTTGGGAGCGTGATAGAACAGGAAATTTCCCAAAAAGTTCGATGGTTATCCCGTTGCAGTTTGTAACACCTGCGGGTTGGCATGGAAAAACACGTGCTCGCGCACCGGTCCGACAGCGACTTCGCCGATTTCCTCATAGCCCTGACGCTTGTAAAACTCCAGGTAACGCGGGTTGCCGGTGTCGAGGATTACGCCTTGGGAGCTTTCGTCCACCGCGCACCAGTTGTGCACCGCTTGCAACAATTGTTCGCCGAAGTGTTTGCCCTGAAATTGTGGATGCACACCCAGCAGCGGCAGCATGTGCACCGAATCGGTCGGCACGCAGGCCTCAACGGCGGCGTGATATTCCAGATAGCGCCGGGTGCAGCGAAAACCGGTGCTCAACACCATGCGCAAACGCCAGGCCCAACTCTCGGTGACACCCAGACGCCGTTGCGGCGGCGCGATCAGGGCGATGCCGATCAAGCGGTCGTTGACCAACAGGCCGATGGCCGGCAGATCCTGGAGAAAATGCTGTTTGACCAGTTCCCGCACCGTGGCGCGAACCCGTTGTTCATAACCCGGACGCTCGGCCTCGAACAGATAAGCGAAAGTCGGCTCGTGACGATAGGCCTGATAAAGAAGGGATCGTGCTTCACGGGAATAGCCGCGGTCGAGCATGTGGATGTCGGCGATGGCGGTCGAGGTTTCAGGCATGACGGTGATTCTCCCCGGGGCGCGCTCGGATGGCGGCGCTCTTGTTGGTACGAACCTTTTGGTGATGGCACAGTTCCCCACAGGTATAGACCAACCAGAGATCTTCATCGACTGGTCGGGCCTCATCGCTGGCAAGCCAAGCTCCCACAGGTATTTTTTGCGTAACCGAATTTTGTGGACGAACGGGAAACCTGTGGGAGCCTGGCTTGCCAGCGATGGGGCCATTAAAGGCAGCGCACATCTGACAGACCTGAATCAATCTGCTTACCTCACGCTGGCCCAGATCCTACATGTCAGCTAGCATCGCCCTTTTGCCAGGACTGCCGACCATGAAGATCGTTTCCTTCAACATCAACGGACTGCGGGCCCGCCCGCATCAGCTGGCGGCGCTGATCGAAAAGCATCAGCCGGACGTAATCGGCCTGCAGGAAACCAAGGTCCACGACGACCAGTTCCCGCTGGAAGAAGTGCGGGCCCTGGGTTATCACGTGTATTTCCATGGCCAGAAAGGCCATTACGGCGTCGCCCTGCTCTCGCGCCAGGAGCCGATTGCCGTGCACAAAGGCTTCGCCACCGATGAAGAAGACGCTCAGCGACGCTTTATCTGGGGCACTTTCGCCGACGCCAACGGCGTGCCGGTGACAATCATGAACGGCTATTTCCCACAGGGTGAAAGCCGCGACCATCCGACCAAATTCCCGGCCAAGCAGCGTTTCTACAGCGATCTGCAAGCACTGCTGGAAAGCCAGTTCAACAATGAACAGCCGCTGGTGGTGATGGGCGACGTGAACATTTCCCCGGAAGACTGCGACATCGGCATCGGCCCGGACAACATGAAGCGCTGGCTGAAAACCGGCAAATGCAGCTTCCTGCCGGAAGAACGCGAGTGGATGGCCCGCCTGAAAAACTGGGGCCTGACCGACAGTTTCCGTCACCTGAACCCGGACGTCGCCGACACGTTCAGCTGGTTCGACTACCGCAGCCGCGGGTTTGAAGACGAGCCGAAGCGTGGTCTGCGGATCGACGTGATCCTGGCGTCCCATGGCTTGCTGCCACGGGTGAAAGCGGCCGGCGTGGACTATGAACTGCGCGGGATGGAAAAGCCTTCGGACCATGCGCCGATCTGGCTTGAATTGAGCTGACCCGCTTGAAGCAGAAGATCACAGCCAGCGGTTGTGATCTTCTGTCCTGTCATCTTTCAGCAACCTCACTGACTTAATCTCCCCGGCAATCCCCTTGGCTGCATTCGGTGCCGGCATGACCCTGCGCGTTCTTTTCGTCTTTCTCCTGAGTGCCTGGCTGCAGGTTTCGGCCGCTGCATTGCCCATTCCCGAGAACGGCCCGGTCTTGCGTATCCAGGGTTCCAACACCATTGGCGCGGCTCTCGGCCCGGCGCTGGTGGAAGGCCTGCTCAAAGAACAGGGACTGTTGAAAGTCCACAGCGAAACCCCGGACACCGCCAACGAACAACGAATCGTCGGCCTGACCGCCCAGGGCAACCGGGTCGTGGTGGAAATCGCCGCCCACGGTTCCAGCACCGGTTTCACAGCACTCAAAAGCAACAGCGCCGATCTGGCCGCTTCTTCCCGCCCGATCAAGGACAGCGAACTCGCCAGCCTGCAATCGCTCGGCGACCTGAAAAGCCCCGGTGCCGAACAAGTCATCGCCATCGATGGCCTGGCGATCATTCTTCACCCCGCCAATCCGCTGAATCAGTTGAACACCGATCAGCTGGCGCGGATCTTCAGCGGCGAGGCCAAGACGTGGGAAGAGCTCGGCGGCAAGGGTGGGACGATTCATCTTTATGCGCGGGATGATCAGTCCGGCACCTACGACACGTTCAAGGAACTTGTCCTCAGCCGTCGTGGGAAAACCCTGAATAATTCGGCGAAACGTTTCGAGTCGAGCGAGCAATTGTCCGACGCCGTGAGCGCCGACCCACAAGGCATCGGCTTTATCGGCCTGCCCTATGTGCGTCAGGCCAAAGCCGTGGCGATTGTCGACGGACAATCCCTGGCGATGTTACCGCTGGCCAGTCTGATTGCCACGGAAGACTATCCACTGTCTCGGCGCTTGTTTTTCTATTTACCGCCCGACAATCAGAATCCGTGGGCGCAAGCGCTGGTGGACTTTGCGCAAAGCCGCCAGGGCCAGGCGCTTGTCGCGGCCAACGGTTTTATCGCTCAGACCGTGCACGCCATCTCGGTCACGCCGAATGCGCTGATGCCCGAGGGTTATCAATCCCTCAGCCGCCATGCCCAGCGTCTGACCGTGAACTTCCGTTTCGAAGAAGGCAGCGCCAGCCTCGACAACAAGGCCCGCCAGGATCTGGCCCGGGTGTTCGACTATATAAAGCACCACGACAAGACCGACCGCGCGGTAACACTGGTGGGATTCGGCGATGCCAAGGACGACCCGGCCCGGGCGGATTTGCTGTCGAAGCTGCGGGCGATGGCGGTACGGCGGGAACTGGTGAAAAACGGCGTCGTGTTGCGCGAGGTGCGCGGGTTTGGCGCGCTGATGCCGGTGGCGACCAACAGCGGGGATGAAGGCAGGATCAAGAATCGGCGGGTTGAGGTTTGGGTTTACTGAACCTGGTGTTGATGCGTTGCAGGCAGTGACGCCATCACGGGCAAGCCCGCTCCCACAGGTTTTTCTGGTGTTCACGACAATGCGTTCACCGGAGATCCCTGTGGGAGCGGGCTTGCCCCGGGCGGCGCTCCGACGATGCTGGCGACGCGGTCTTAATGACCGCTGCGCAGCATTTCCTTCGGCACGTATTTGCCGATCTCGAACTTGCCGATCGCCGCGCGGTGCACTTCGTCCGGGCCGTCGGCCAGGCGCAGGGTGCGCTGCATGGCGTACATGTAGGCCAGCGGGAAATCGTTCGAGACCCCTGCCCCGCCATGGATCTGGATCGCCCGGTCGATCACCCGCAACGCGACGTTCGGTGCAACGACCTTGATCTGCGCGATCTCGCTCTTGGCGACCTTGTTACCCACGGTGTCCATCATGTACGCCGCTTTCAGGGTCAGCAGGCGCGCCATGTCGATTTCCATCCGCGAGTCGGCGATCTTGTCGACGTTACCGCCCAGACGTGCCAGCGGCTTGCCGAATGCGGCACGGCTCACCGAACGTTTGCACATCAGTTCCAGTGCGCGCTCGGCCATGCCGACCGAACGCATACAGTGGTGAATCCGGCCCGGGCCAAGGCGACCTTGAGCAATTTCGAAGCCGCGTCCTTCACCGAGCAGGACGTTTTCGTACGGCACCCGTACGTTATCGAACAGCACTTCGGCGTGACCGTGCGGTGCGTCGTCGTAACCGAACACCGGCAGCGGGCGGACGATTTTTACGCCAGGGGTGTCGACCGGCACCAGGATCATCGAGTGCTGGGCGTGGCGCGGGGCGTCAGGGTTGCTCAGACCCATGAAGATCAGGATCTTGCAGCGTGGATCGCAGGCGCCCGAGGTCCACCACTTCTTGCCGTTGATCACCCACTCGTCACCATCACGCACAGCACGGGCGGCCATGTTGGTGGCGTCGGAGGACGCAACGTCCGGTTCGGTCATGGCGAACGCCGAGCGGATCTCGCCGCGCAGCAGCGGTTCGAGCCAGCGCTGTTTCTGTTCTTCGTTGGCGTAACGCACCAGCACTTCCATGTTGCCGGTGTCCGGTGCCGAGCAATTGAACGGCTCGGGACCGAGCAGCGAGCGGCCCATGATTTCTGCCAAAGGCGCGTATTCGAGATTGGTCAGGCCGGCGCCGAGCTCTGACTCAGGCAGAAACAAATTCCACAGACCTTCGGCTTTTGCCTTGGCCTTGAGCTCTTCCATGATTGCGGTCGGCTGCCAGCGGTCGCCCTCGGCAACCTGCCGTTCGAACACGGCTTCGGCCGGGTAAACGTAAGTGTCCATGAACGCGGTCACGCGCTCACGCAGTTCCTGAACCTTGGGCGAATAAGCGAAATCCATGAGCAATTACCTTCTTTGGCAGAGGTTGTTTAAGTCATGCAATCGATGCTAGAACAGCGCTGATAATTTACCTAGCCTATTCTCGGCGTGTATAAACATTCATCACCGATATATGATTGATTGATTTTCCTGGCCGCACTGACCCGCGCCATCCATCTACAACAAGCATCTATAACAAGAGAGCCGCGTAATGAATCTGAGCAAGGTCGACCTCAACCTTTTCATCGTCTTCGACGCGATCTACACCGAAGCCAACCTGACCCGCGCCGGGCAGATTGTCGGCATCACCCAGCCAGCGGTGTCCAACGCATTGGCGCGGTTGCGCGAGACCTTCAACGACCCGCTCTTCGTACGCACGGCTCAGGGCATGGTGCCGACGCCCATGGCGCAGAACATCATCGGCCCGGTACGCAACGCGCTGTCGCTGCTGCGGGTGTCGGTTCAGGAAAGCCGCATTTTCAACCCTTCGCAAGCGGTCAAGACCTACCGCATCAGCATGACCGACTTAACCGAAGCGGTGATTCTGCCGCCGCTGTTCCAGCGCCTGCGTCGCTTGGCGCCGACGGTGATCATCGAGAGCTTCCTGTCCAAACGCCGGGAGACCACCAAGGAACTGGCCGCCGGACGTCTCGACTTTGCCGTGGATGCGCCGCTCAACACCGACCCGCAGGTGCGCCACGTCAAGCTGATGGAAGACCGTTACGTCTGCGCGATGCGCAAGGGCCACCCGCTGGCGACCAAGGAAAAGTTCACCCTCGACGATTACCTGTCGCTGACCCACATTCATATTTCCAGCCGGCGCAGTGGCCTGGGCCATGTCGATCTGGCGCTGGGCAAAATGGGCATCCAGCGCAAGATCGCCCTGCGCTCGCAGCACTATCTGATGGCGTCCCAGGTGTTGCAGCAGACCGACATGGTGATGACCGTGCCGGAGCGTTTCGCCCGTCGCCATGACCTGCATGCGTTCAATCTGCCGGTCAACGATGTACCGCCGGTGGAAACCCATTTGTACTGGCACGAAAGCACCGACCAGGACCCGGCCAACCGCTGGATGCGCGAGCAGATGATCGAGCTGTGCCAACAAGTGACAGCGCACGAGAAGAAGCTCGACAAGCTGCAGGCGCCCGCCACTTGACGTAAACGTCAACCTGCCATTAGCTTAGCGCCAAGACCTTATTTCGAGCGCTTTCATGAGCAGCCAGACCTACAGCATTTCCGACCTCGCCCGCGAGCTGGACATCACCACCCGGGCGATCCGATTCTATGAAGAACAAGGCCTGCTCAGCCCCGAGCGCCGAGGCCAGGAACGCATCTATTCGCCGCGCGACAAGGTCAGCCTGAAGCTGATCCTGCGGGGCAAGCGCATCGGTTTTTCCCTGGCCGAATGCCGCGAGCTGATCGAGCTCTACGACCCCTCCAGCGGTAACACCAAACAACTCAACAGCATGCTGGCGAAAATCAGCGAACGCCGGGAACAGCTCGAACAGCAACTGCTGGACATCGAACAGATGAAGCTGGAACTCGACACCGCCGAAGAACGCTGCGTGCAGGCGCTGGAGCAGACGCTCAAGAGTCAGCAAGTCGCGCAGTAGCCTCCCGACAATTACAACAGGTCAACGCCATGTCCCTCCCCTCCCAAGTACGCCTGATCGAAGTCGGCCCGCGTGACGGCCTGCAGAACGAAGCCCAGCCCATCAGCGTCGCCGACAAGGTGCAACTGGTCGACGCGCTGAGCGCCGCCGGCCTCGGCTATATAGAAGTCGGCAGTTTCGTTTCGCCCAAGTGGGTGCCGCAGATGGCCGGTTCCGCCGACGTGTTTGCGCAGATCCAGCGCAAGCCCGGCGTGACCTACGGCGCACTGGCGCCGAACCTGCGCGGTTTTGAAGATGCGCTGGCGGCCGGGGTCAAGGAAGTCGCGGTGTTTGCGGCTGCGTCGGAAGCGTTCTCGCAGCGCAACATCAATTGCTCGATCAGCGAAAGCCTCGCGCGGTTCGCGCCGATCATGGAATCGGCGAAACAGCACGGCGTTACCGTGCGCGGTTACGTGTCCTGCGTGTTGGGCTGCCCTTATGAAGGCGAGGTCGCGCCGGAACAAGTGGCCATGGTCGCCCGCGAGCTATACGCGATGGGCTGCTACGAAGTGTCGCTGGGCGACACCATCGGCACCGGCACCGCTGGCGCCACCCGCCGGCTGTTCGAAGTGGTTTCGAAGCAGGTGCCGCGAGACAAACTCGCCGGCCACTTCCACGACACCTACGGCCAGGCCATGGCCAACATCTACGCCAGCCTGCTGGAAGGCATCGCGGTGTTCGACAGCTCGATCGCCGGCCTCGGCGGCTGCCCGTACGCCAAGGGCGCCAGCGGTAACGTCGCCACCGAAGACGTGGTGTACCTGCTCAACGGTCTGGGCATCGAGACCGGCATCGACCTCGACGCCTTGATTGCCGCCGGCCAGCAGATCAGTGCCGTGCTGGGTCGCCCAACCGGTTCGCGCGTGGCCAAGGCCCGTAGCGCACAGTGAGGGCGAAGGTGTTACCGCTGTGTCCGAAACGTGGGCATAGACGAGTAACACGGAAACAAATTGTCTGGTTTTGCCTGAAGGAAAAATCCTTCAAAAATCTCAAACCCTTGATTTACAAGGGTTTTGAAAAGTTGGCACGGCTTCTGCTATCTCTATGGCATAACAAGAATAAAAAGCAGCAAACCAATAAAAATAAGACGTACCGACTCTGACATAACAAAAACAACACGGCAGAGACGCAGCTAACAGATTTTTTTGGAGAAGGTGTGCTTTTCAGGGTATTCCTCGGAATGACCCGCAACCGGGCAGAGAACAATAAAACTACCTTCAGGTAGCTCCCGAATCGGTTGGATCGCTAGACGAGAAAGCAGATCAGCGCTCAAAAAAATACGTTTGCTCTTGACTCCGGATGGGGGTCGCCAAAAACAGCGGTAAAGGGCCACGGTTGCCAAAAACAACAACAGACCGACCCTCAATAATAAAAAAGAGCACGCGACGACAAAATTAAAGGGGAGCTTCGGCTCCCCTTTGTGCTGTCTGGCGTTCTGAAATTGTCCGCGACTGATCTCCTCCCCCATCTCGATTTTCCGACAAGCGCTCACTCGGCAAGATATCAGTGAGGCAATTGATCCCGTGCCTCAACATCCAGCCCCCCACATACAAGTAATCCCAACAAAAACACGGAGGGTTCACGGCTTTCGCTATGTATAAACACGACGCCGCATGCGCGTTTAAAGTACACGAACCGTTACGCCATAAGGGCTACAACACCTTGCGTCGTTGCCTACGCGTACGCCAGAATCCGCCGGCTTACGCGGCTATGGGGTGGGCTATATCGTTTCCCTGTCACTGAAAAACAGTGATCGGGTTTGGTAGCCCGTCTGTAATAGCTGTATGGCAACACCGTATGCAGTCCCTTTTTTGGGCTCTGTTTTATGGTGGTCATGCGTGGGGCTCATTCGTGAGCGCCGGGTTCCTATTGCAGCCGGTCTACCAACCCGCGTATGGCCACCACCCATCGTTTGGTAGCGTGGGTGATGGCTCCTTGAGATCTGCGATAGGAGTTACACGTATGTTCAAAGCCACACCCAACCCGCCAGAAACCGATTCAATCCCCTACGACGCCGCACTCGAAGCCGAAAACATAAAAACGGCAACCGAGCGGGCGATCAATCATTACCTCGATCCTGGGGCGCAGAAGACGTCCAAGCCCTCGCGCAAGCCCGGCAAGATCTATCTGGTCAATCCAACGGTGGATGACGAAACGCTGCTGGTCGAAGCGTGCGAAACGCTGTCGTCGGCCAGTGACATGGCCCGGGATATTGGCGACACCGTCGATCCGTCACAGCGCAAAGCGATGCAGATACTGCAGCAGGTCATCATGCTGAGTGAGCTGCTGGTCAATCGTGTGCTGGATAACCACCACGTCTCGCGGTAGTTGCCGCCTCGGTGAGGGGCTTGTCCCCTCACCGCTTGGCCGCCATCTATAACAATCCTTAAGCGACTCTTTCCGGAGTTCCAGCTGATGTCCCAGACCGTCATTCCACCGTTAGAAGATCCGGTGTCCCCGTACGAATTTCCCGATTCAAGAAAACTCCACGACGCGGCCGAACGCGCCCTCGACTATTACTTGACCCCCGCAGCCAAGATCATGGCCACGCCCTACACCCCAAACGACATGTTCATGGTCAACCCGCAAACCGACACGGAGGCCTTGCTGGCCAACGCCTGCGAGTCCCTCGCGTCAGCCACGGTCATGCTCGGTGACTTTGCCGGCCTGCTGGAAGGGCCGAACCGCAAGACCCTGCTGGGCATTGCTCAAGTGGTGATGTTGGGCGAGTTGGCGGTGAATCAGGCGTTGGAAAATGTAGAGGTAAAGCAATAAGCGCCGCTTTCGAAGCCAGGGTCCGCGCCCTGGCTTCGAAGGCTCTGATGGATATAGAAAGTTGAAACTGTGGGAGCAACGCCCCCACAGATCCGCTTTTCAGCCCTCGTTACTGCGCAACTCCTCGATACTGATCTCGCGCATCCGGAATTTCTGGATCTTGCCCGTTACCGTCATCGGAAACTCCTCGACGAATTTGAAATGACGCGGCGTCTTGAAGTGGGCGATGCGTTCCTTGCACCACGCTTGCAGCTCTTGTTCGGTGGCGCTGTGGCCGGGATGGAATTTGATCCAGGCGACGATTTCCTCGCCGTAACGCGAGCAGGGAATGCCGATCACCTGTACGTCCGCCACCGCCGGGTGAGTGAAGAAGAACTCTTCCAGTTCACGCGGGTAAATGTTCTCGCCGCCACGGATGATCATGTCCTTGTTACGGCCGGCGATGCACACGTAACCCTCGTCGTTCATGCTTGCCAGGTCGCCGGTGTGCATCCAGCCCGCCGCGTCGATGGCTTCGGCGGTGGCATTTTGGTTGTTCCAGTAGCCGAGCATCACGCTGTAACCACGAGTACAGAGTTCACCGATGGTGCCGCGTGGTACCGGGTTGCCGGCCTCGTCGATGATTTTGCTTTCGAGTTGTGGCTGGGTGCGGCCGACAGTGGTCACGCGCAGTTCCAGTTCGTCCGATGGCCCGGTCTGCAGGGACACGGGACTGGTTTCGGTCATGCCGTAGGCGATCTGTACTTCGCTCATGTGCATTTCGCTGATGACCCGGCGCATCACTTCGATTGGGCAAGTCGCGCCAGCCATGATCCCGGTGCGCAGGGTCGACAGGTCGAATTCGGCGCGTTGTGGCTGATCGAGCATGGCGATGAACATGGTCGGTACGCCGTACAGCGCGGTGGCCTTTTCATCGGCGACGGTGCTCAGGGTCAGCAGCGGATCGAAGGCATCGTTGGGATAAATCATCGTGCTGCCGTGGGTGATACAGCCGAGGTTGCCCATGACCATGCCGAAGCAGTGATACAGCGGAACCGGGATCACCAGGCGATCAACAGCCGTCAGGCCAAGGCTTTCGCCGACCATGTAACCGTTGTTGAGGATGTTGTAGTGACTGAGGGTCGCGCCCTTGGGGAAACCGGTGGTGCCGGAGGTGTACTGGATGTTGACGGGCTGATCGAAGTGCAGGCTGTCGCTGCGTTCACGCAATTGTTCTGGAGAGACACTGGCGGCCAGATCTGCCAGTTGCGACCACGGCAGAAAACCCGAAGGCGGCTTCGAATCTAGGCTGATCAACCCACGCAGCTCCGGCAGGCGCTCGCTGCGCAGTTCGCCGATGGATTGCTCGGCCAGTTCCGGCAGCAAGCCTTGCAACATGCCGTGGTAGTTGGAGCTCTTGAACGCCCCTGCGCAGACCAGCCATTGGCAACCGGATTGCTTGAGCACGTATTCCAGTTCCGAGCTGCGGTAGGCCGGGTTGATGTTGACCAGGATCACGCCGATCTTCGCGGTGGCGAACTGCGTGATGCACCACTGCGCGCAGTTCGGTGCCCAGATGCCGAGCCGGTCGCCGGCCTGCAAACCCAACGCCAGCAGAGCTCTGGCATGCACGTCCACCGCGTCGGCCAGTTGCCGCCAGGTGTAACGCAGCTGCTGATGGCGCACCACCAGCGCCTCGCCGTCCGGGTACTGCGCGACGGTCTCCTCGAACTTCTGCCCGATGGTCATCGCCAGCAAGGCTTTGCTCTGGGAACCACGGGTGTAGCTGCGCTGCGGGCTTGCACTGGGTTGATCCATGACGACCCCTATTGTCTTTATTAGTGGGTGTTGGACCGGAGCGATGACAGCTCCGACCGTTCAGAACTGGCCCTACTCTCGCTCAAGTTGACGTTAACGTAAAGGGTGATTGACAGCCATTCGTCACAGGCTTACGTTAACGTAAAGGTGAGAACTGAAACGCCCTTCTCCCCACCCTACAAAAAAGCCAAAAGGTGACCCATGAGCTACCCATCCCTGAACTTTGCCCTCGGTGAAACCATCGACATGTTGCGCGATCAGGTTCAGTCCTTTGTCGCCAAGGAGATCGCCCCGCGCGCCGCGCAGATCGACAGCGACAACCTGTTCCCCGCCGATCTGTGGCGCAAGTTCGGCGATATGGGCCTGCTCGGCATCACCGTGCCGGAAGAGTACGGCGGTGCTGGCCTGGGTTACCTGGCGCATGTGGTGGCGATGGAAGAAATCAGCCGTGGCTCCGCTTCCGTGGCGTTGTCCTACGGCGCCCACTCCAACCTCTGCGTGAACCAAATCAACCGCAACGGCAATCACGAACAGAAAACCAAATACCTGCCGAAGCTGATCAGCGGCGAACACGTCGGCGCCCTCGCGATGAGTGAGCCGAACGCCGGTTCCGACGTGGTCTCGATGAAACTGCGCGCCGATAAACGCGGCGACCGTTTCGTGCTCAACGGCAGCAAGACCTGGATCACCAACGGCCCCGACGCCAACACTTACGTGATCTACGCCAAGACCGACCTGGAAAAAGGCCCCCACGGCATCACCGCGTTCATCGTCGAGCGCGACTGGAAAGGCTTCAGCCGCAGCAACAAGTTCGACAAGCTCGGCATGCGCGGTTCCAACACTTGCGAACTGTTCTTCGATGACGTCGAAGTGCCGGAAGAGAACATCCTCGGCGTGCTCAACGGCGGCGTGAAAGTGCTGATGAGTGGCCTCGATTACGAGCGCGTCGTGCTGTCCGGTGGCCCGACCGGGATCATGCAGTCGTGCATGGATTTGATCGTGCCATACATCCACGACCGCAAACAGTTTGGCCAGAGCATCGGCGAATTCCAGCTGATCCAGGGCAAAGTCGCCGACATGTACACCCAGCTCAACGCCAGCCGCGCCTACCTCTACGCCGTGGCCCAGGCCTGCGAGCGCAACGAGACCACGCGCAAGGACGCCGCCGGCGTGATCCTCTACACCGCCGAACGCGCCACGCAAATGGCCCTCGATGCGATCCAGATTCTCGGCGGCAACGGCTACATCAATGAATTCCCGGCCGGTCGTCTGCTGCGTGACGCCAAGCTGTACGAAATCGGCGCCGGTACCAGTGAGATCCGTCGCATGCTGATCGGTCGCGAACTGTTCAACGAAACCCGCTAAACGGAGCTGTCCATGGCTATCCTGCATACCCAGCTCAACCCTCGTTCAGCGGAGTTCGCCGCCAACAGCGCGGCGATGCTCGAACAAGTCGACGCCCTGCACACCCTGCTCGCACAAGTGGCTCAGGGCGGCGGCGCGAAAGCTCAGGAACGGCACACCTCGCGCGGCAAACTGCTGCCCCGTGAGCGCATCAACCGCTTGCTCGATCCGGGTTCGCCGTTTCTGGAAATCAGTCAACTGGCCGCCCACTCCGTTTATGGCGAAGACGTGCCCGCCGCAGGCGTGATTGCCGGGATCGGCCGCGTGGAAGGCGTCGAGTGCATGATCGTCGCCAACGACGCGACCGTGAAAGGTGGCTCGTATTACCCGCTGACCGTGAAGAAACACCTGCGCGCCCAGACCATCGCCCAGCAAAACCGCTTGCCGTGCATTTATCTGGTGGACTCGGGTGGCGCCAACCTGCCGCGTCAGGACGAAGTGTTCCCGGATCGCGAGCACTTCGGCCGGATCTTCTTCAACCAGGCCAACATGAGCGCCCTGGGCATTCCGCAGATTGCCGTGGTCATGGGCTCGTGCACCGCCGGCGGCGCCTACGTGCCGGCGATGGCTGACGAAGCGATCATGGTGCGCAATCAGGCGACGATTTTCCTCGCCGGCCCGCCCTTGGTGAAAGCCGCGACCGGTGAAGTGGTCAGCGCCGAAGACCTCGGCGGGGCCGATGTGCATTGCAAGATTTCCGGGGTCGCCGACCATTACGCCGAAAGCGACGAGCACGCCCTCGCCCTCGCCCGCCGCAGCGTCGCCAATCTCAACTGGCGCAAGCTCGGCGACGTGCAGCAGCGCACGCCGATTGCACCGCTGTACGCCAGCGACGAGTTGTACGGCGTGGTGTCGGCGGACGCCAAGCAACCGTTCGATGTGCGCGAAGTGATTGCGCGACTGGTCGACGGTTCGGTGTTCGATGAATTCAAAGCCTTGTTCGGCACCACGCTGGTGTGCGGTTTCGCCCATCTGCACGGCTACCCGATCGCGATCCTCGCCAACAATGGCATCCTGTTCGCCGAAGCCGCGCAAAAAGGCGCGCACTTCATCGAACTGGCCTGCCAGCGCGGCATTCCGCTGTTGTTCCTGCAGAACATCACCGGCTTCATGGTCGGCCAGAAATATGAGGCCGGCGGCATCGCCAAGCACGGCGCGAAACTGGTGACCGCCGTGGCGTGCGCCAAAGTGCCGAAATTCACCGTGATCATCGGCGGCAGCTTCGGCGCCGGTAACTACGGCATGTGCGGGCGGGCCTACGATCCACGTTTCCTGTGGATGTGGCCGAACGCGCGGATCGGCGTGATGGGCGCCGAACAGGCGGCCGGCGTGCTGGTTCAGGTCAAGCGCGAGCAGGCCGAACGCAGTGGCCAGGCGTTCAGCGCCGAGCAGGAAAGCGAGATCAAGCAACCGATTCTCGACCAGTACGAAGAGCAGGGTCACCCCTACTACTCCAGCGCACGGCTGTGGGACGACGGCGTCATCGACCCGGCGCAGACCCGCGATGTACTGGCCTTGGCCTTGTCCGCGTCGTTGAACGCGCCTATCGAACCGAGCCGCTTCGGCGTGTTCCGGATGTGATCGGGAGAACCTCATGAGCGACTTCAACACCCTCGAATTGCAAAGCGATCCACGGGGTTTCGCGACCCTGTGGCTCAGCCGCGAAGAAAAGAACAACGCGTTCAACGCCGAGATGATCCGCGAACTGATCCTGGCGCTGGACAAGGTCGCCAGCGACGCCAGCCTGCGTTTTCTGCTGGTGCGCGGACGCGGCAAACACTTCAGCGCCGGCGCGGATCTGGCCTGGATGCAGCAATCGGCCGAACTCGATTACCACACTAACCTCGACGACGCCCGAGAACTGGCGGAGTTGATGTACAACCTCGCCAAGCTGAAGATCCCGACCGTGGCCGTGGTGCAGGGCGCGGCGTTCGGCGGCGCACTGGGTCTGATCAGTTGCTGCGACATGGCGATTGGCGCCGATGACGCGCAATTTTGTCTGTCGGAAGTGCGAATCGGTCTGGCGCCGGCGGTGATCAGCCCGTTCGTGGTGCAAGCCATCGGCGAGCGTGCGGCGCGGCGTTATGCGCTGACGGCCGAGCGTTTTGGTGGGCAGCGGGCGCGGGAAATCGGTTTGTTGTCCGAGAGCTATCCGGCGACCGAGCTCGAAGAGAAAGTCGAGCAATGGATCGACAACCTGCTGCTCAACAGCCCCGCCGCCATGCGCGCCAGCAAGGATCTGCTGCGTGAAGTCGGCAATGGCGCGCTGACGCCGGCCCTGCGCCGCTACACCGAAAACGCCATCGCCCGCATCCGCGTCAGCCCGGAAGGTCAGGAAGGCTTGCGGGCCTTTCTGCAGAAGCGTCCGCCGAGCTGGCAAGCCGCAACCACCACCAAGGAGCCGCGTTGATGAGCGCACCTGTTCTCACCACCCTGCTGGTGGCCAACCGTGGCGAAATCGCTTGCCGGGTGATGCGCACCGCCAAGGCGCTGGGCCTGACCACCGTGGCCGTGCACAGCGCCACCGACCGTGAAGCGCGGCACAGCCGTGAAGCGGATATCCGTGTCGACCTGGGCGGCAGCAAAGCGGCCGACAGTTACCTGCAAATCGACAAACTGATCGCAGCGGCCAAGGCCAGCGGCGCTCAGGCGATTCATCCGGGGTATGGCTTTCTTTCGGAAAACGCCGGGTTTGCCCGCGCCATCGAAGCAGCCGGCCTAATCTTCCTCGGCCCGCCTGCTTCGGCAATCGATGCGATGGGCAGCAAGTCCGCCGCCAAAGCCTTGATGGAAACCGCCGGCGTGCCGCTGGTGCCAGGCTATCACGGCGAAGCACAGGATCTGGAGACCTTCCGTGATGCTTGCGAGCGCATCGGCTATCCGGTGCTGCTCAAGGCTACTGCCGGCGGTGGCGGTAAAGGCATGAAGGTCGTTGAAGACGTCAGCCAACTGGCTGAGGCACTAGCTTCGGCTCAGCGTGAAGCGCTGTCGTCGTTCGGCGATTCGCGGATGCTGGTGGAGAAATACCTGATCAAGCCACGTCATGTGGAAATTCAGGTGTTTGCTGACCAGCATGGCAACTGCTTGTATCTGAACGAGCGCGACTGCTCGATCCAGCGCCGGCACCAGAAAGTCGTCGAAGAAGCACCGGCACCGGGTCTCAGTCCGGAGCTGCGTCGGGCGATGGGCGAAGCGGCGGTGCGTTCGGCGCAGGCCATCGGTTACGTAGGCGCCGGCACGGTGGAGTTTCTGCTGGACGCTCGCGGCGAGTTTTTCTTCATGGAGATGAACACGCGGCTGCAAGTCGAGCACCCGGTCACTGAAGCCATCACCGGGCTCGACCTGGTGGCCTGGCAGATTCGCGTCGCCCGTGGCGAAGCGCTGCCGATCACTCAGGATCAGGTGCCGCTGAACGGGCATGCGATTGAGGTTCGGTTGTATGCGGAAGATCCGTCGAATGATTTCCTGCCGGCGACCGGACGTCTGGATCTGTATCGCGAATCCGCCGAAGGGTCGGGGCGCCGTGTGGACAGTGGCGTTGAGGAAGGCGATGAGATTTCGCCGTTCTATGACCCGATGCTCGGCAAGCTGATCGCATGGGGCGAGGATCGTGAACAAGCGCGATTGCGGCTGCTGAGCATGCTTGATGAGTTCGCGATTGGCGGGTTGAAGACCAACATCAACTTCCTGCGGCGGATCATTGGTCATCCGGCGTTCGCGGCGGCGGAGCTGGATACCGGGTTCATTCCGCGCTATCAGGAGCAGTTGCTGCCTGCGCCTGCTGCGCTGAGCGGTGAGTTCTGGGATGCGGCGGCGCAGGCTTTTGCGCAAAGTTTGCCTGGGGCGACTCGGGCGGATGACCCGGCTTCGCCTTGGGCGCTTCACAGCGGTTTGCGTGCTGGCCTGCCACGCGAAATCACTTTGCATTTGAGTTGCGAGGGGCAGGATCGGGCGCTCACGCTCGGTGCTGGCGGCAATGCAAAACTGATCGGCGAGCAACTGGTGATCGAGCGTGATGGTTTGCGCCGACAGCTGCGGACAATTCGTCGTGGAGAGGTTCTGTATCTGCAATGGGACGGCGAGCTGCGACGCATTGAAACGTACGACCCGATCAGCGCTGTCGAAGCCAGCCACAGTCATCAGGGCGGTCTGACGGCGCCGATGAACGGCAGCATCGTGCGGGTGCTGGTGGAGGTCGGGCAAGCTGTTGAAGCTGGTGCGCAACTGGTGGTGCTGGAAGCGATGAAGATGGAGCACAGCATCCGCGCACCCCATGCCGGTGTGATCAAGGCGCTGTATTGCCAGGAAGGCGAAATGGTCAGCGAAGGCAGCGCGCTGGTCGAGCTGGAAGAGGCTTGAGAGGTGGATCGATCCTACGCCTGGCGAGGATCGATCTGACTAGTACTTGGCCGATGCCTGAACCACGACACCGATAATTCGGCACTCGTCGGTAAACAAGGCTTTCGGCCAGGTCGGATTGAGCGGCATCAGGTAACGCTGGCCGCCCTCTTCGATCAACTTGCGAAAAATCGCCTCGTCACTGTCCTGCCACTGGGCGATCACCAGTTTGCCGGGCTCCGCCTCTACCGCCGGATCCACCAGGATCAGCATGCCCTCGCCAATGCTCTGCCCGGTGGGCGCGGTCATCGAGTTGCCTACCACCGTGAGCCAGAATGCCTGGCCTCGGGCATGGTAATCCGTCAGTTCGAAACGTCGCTTGTCCTTGCCGCTCGAATACGCCGGTTGGCTTTCACGGGCCTCGATCGGCACATTCCAGTCGCTGACCGGATAGCGGAAGTAAGGGTTGTACTTCTGCGCCAGAGGCATTTCGTCGTCCTTGTCGACTTGCGGTTCGCGGATCACTACCGCGACTTCGAGAAACTCCATGCCCAGCGCTTTCAGCACGCGGTTCATCTGCGTGATACCGGGCTCACGACGCTTGTTCAGCCAATGGCCGATACCGCCCTGAGACATGCCGACGCGCTCGCCGAGCTCGACTTGAGTGACGTTGAGTTCACTCATTTTGGCCTTGACCAACTCAATCCATTTATCCATGTGCGGCACCATACGTGCCCGTCCCGGGCCATCAAAACACATATTGTAGTATTTAAATTCTGGTCACAAATACTCCGAGTACTATCCTAGGTTCACGGATTTGAATCGACCAAGGAGTGACCTTTCACCATGAATATCACCAGCAAAGACCTGCCCGACCTGCAAATGGATACCACCTTCACCTCTCCCCAAGGGTGCGCCGCTGCGCAACGGGCATTGGATTATTACTTGAAACCAGCTGTGTCAGAACCGGAAGTGGAGGAACGCTTTTTCGGCGTGAACAATAACCTGAGTGGCGAAGAATCCCTGGTCCACGCCTCCGACCTGCTGCGATGTGCAGCAGCCACGGCGTTCAAGGCAGCAGACGGCTTGCAGGGCGTCAGTCGGGATTTGGCGTTTTCGGTCGTGCACATGGTGGACATGGCACGAGCGATGGTCGATCACTCGCTTGATGGCGGTGTTCGCTGAAGTCGGACGGGAAAGAATTTTCCAATCGCGCAGATAAAAACGTTTGACTTGCAAATGATAATGATTATTATTGCAAGCAGCTGGTCGCGAGATCAGTCGATGGACCAGAGACCTTAGGTCGGTCTTCTGGACTATCTCCTCATCAGGCTAATCACGGTTTTTGACCCGGCTTTTTGCCGGGTCTTTTTTTTGCCAGTTTTCTGGCTTGTGGCTTCAGGCTAATGAAGTCTTTAGGTGCTGCAAATTCGATGGCGCGGATAATATCAAAAGAATATCGCTTGGCAAGCGAACCCCAGCCGCATTGGGGAAAAGTAATGCCAATTAGCACTTGAGAATCAATCGCACAGCTACTAAGCTGCATCCGCGTCATGGAGGACGCCCCCCGCTGCACCCCGCAATTTCCCTCGGTTTCCCCTCTGTCTTGCGTGTAAAGTAGCCGCCATAAAAATCATATTCAGGAACCGATTATGACCGTGGCCAAATCTTCGTTCGACATCAGCGCCAACTTCGACAGCGGCAACATCCAAGTCATCGACATCAGCAACCCGCTCAGCCCGGTTCTGGCGATTCGGCCAGATACCCGCAGCGCCCACTTCCAGTGGTTCCACTTCAAGGCCAGCGGCCTGCATGTTCATCAGGAGCACTGGTTCCGCCTGGTCAACGCCAGCCAGTCCTCCTACAACAAAGCCTGGACCGGCTATCAGGCCGTCGCTTCCTACGACCACGTCAACTGGTTCCGCATTCCAACCCAATTCGAAGGCGACAGTCTGCGCTTCTGTCTTGAAGCCGAGCAGACCCACGCCTGGTTCGCCTACTTCGAACCCTACAGCCGTGGCCGTCATGACTGGCTGATCGAGCAAGCGCTGACCAAGGCCGGCACCGAACTGCTGGCCACCGGCAAGAGCGTCGAAGGCCGCGACATCCAGCTGCTGCGCAAAGGCACTGGCGCTGAAGGCCAACGCAAGATCTGGATCATCGCCCAGCAACACCCGGGCGAGCACATGGCCGAGTGGTTCATGGAAGGCGTGATCGAGCGTCTGGAGCATCACAACGACCCAGTGTTGAACAAACTGCTGGCCAGCGCCGATCTGTACCTGGTGCCGAACATGAACCCGGACGGCGCCTTCCACGGCCATCTGCGCACCAACGCCATGGGCCAGGACCTGAACCGCGCCTGGCAGAACGCCAGTCAGGAAGTCAGCCCTGAAGTCCTTTTCGTACAGCAGCAGATGGAAAAGTACGGCGTCGATCTGTTCCTCGACGTACACGGCGACGAAGAAATTCCCCATGTGTTCACTGCCGGCGGCGAAGGCAATCCGGGCTATACCCCGCGGATCGAGAAACTTGAAGAACACTTCCGCAGCCACTTGAAACACACCACCAAAGATTTCCAGACCAAGTACGGCTACACCCGCGACGAACCGGGTCAGGCCAACATGACCCTGGCCTGCAACAGCGTCGGTCAGAAATTCGACTGCCTGTCGTTGACCCTGGAAATGCCGTTCAAGGATCACGACGATGCGCCGAACCCGCTCACCGGCTGGTCGGGCCAACGCTCGAAACAACTGGGCAAAGACGTGCTGGCTACCATCGCCGACATGGTCGACACCCTGCGTTGATCCCCCTGTTTTTCGCCACATGAAAGATCGCAGCCTGTCTGCGATCTTTTTTTTTGCGCTGCACTTTCACCCAATCAGGTTGCAAAACAAAACCGGATTACTTACCGTCAATCCAGTTTTAATTTAAAACCTGAAATGGAATCGGGACATGAAATCTCAAACACTCGGTAGCGGCGTGGTGTTGCTGTTCGCCATTGCCTGCGGTCTGGCAGTCGGCAACGTTTATTACGCCCAGCCATTGCTGGATGCCATGGCGGAAGCCTTCAACCTGTCGCCCGCGAGCATCGGCATCGTCATCACGCTGACCCAGGTGGGCTATGGCGTCGGGCTCGTATTGCTCGTGCCACTGGGCGATCTGCTCAACCGTCGGCGCTTGATTGTCACCCAGACGCTATTGTCCGCAGCAGCATTGCTGATGATCGCACTGGCAACCAACAGCGCCGGGCTGCTGATCGGCATGACCCTGACCGGTTTGCTCGCCGTCGTCACACAGGTGCTAGTGGCCTACGCCGCCACCCTGGCCATCCCGGCGCAACGCGGACGCGTCGTCGGCGTGATCACCAGCGGCATCGTGGTCGGCATTTTGCTCGCGCGCACCGTGGCCGGCGGGATGGCAGACCTGGCCAGTTGGCGGGCGATTTATCTGCTTTCTGCAGGGCTGACACTGGTCATGGCTTTACTATTGTTCCGCGTACTGCCCAAGGATGAAAACCCACAACAGGCAACATCCTATACAGCGCTGATCGCCTCGGTGTTCCGGTTATTCCAAGAAGAGCCAGTGCTGCGACAACGGGCGATTCTGGCCCTCCTGACCTTCGCCAGTGCCATGGTCCTGTGGACGCCGATGGTGCTACCACTCGCCGCCCCGCCACTGTCGCTTTCCCACAGTGAAATCGGATTGTTCGGACTGGCCGGCGCGGCTGGCGCACTCGCAGCCGCCAGAGCCGGTCACTTGGCGGATAGAGGATTCGGGCAATGGGTCAGCGGCCTGTCCTTACTGCTGATGCTCGGCTCATGGCTGCCGATTGCCTTCACCCAATCTTCGTTGTGGGCGCTGCTGCTCGGCGTAATCACCCTGGACCTGGGCTTGCAGGCCGTGCACGTCACGAGCCAGAGCATGATCTACAGCGTCCGCCCGCAGGCACAGAGCCGACTGACCGCCGGCTACATGCTGTTTTACTCGATAGGTAGCGCCGTGGGCTCCATCGCGTCGACCGCGATGTACGCCTGGGCAGGATGGGCGGGAGTCTGCGGGCTGGGTGCCGGGATCAACATGGTCGCATTGTTGTACTGGTGGCGAACCCAGGCACCGCAAAAACGTGGCGAGCAGACCTGCTCCCTCGCCACGTCGGATTAACGTCTGCAGTCAGTTGCGATTGCGTCCCCGCAACATGCTGTCTAGCACCTCGTCGCGGCGCACCCAACCATGGAACAGCGCCGCCGCCAGGTGCAGCAACACCGTCAGAAACAACAGATACGCCAGATAACCATGTGCCTTGCGCAACAGCGCGAACACCTGTGCATCCGCCGGCACGATCGACGGCAATTGCAGCGAGTGGCCAAGCATCACCGGATCCCCCGCCGCACTGATCATCGCCCACCCCAGCAGCGGCAACACCAGCATCAATGCGTACAGCAACAGGTGCGACGCCTTGGCTGCCATTACCTGCCAGCCCGGCAGATCCTCCGGTAGCGGCGGCTGACGCGTACCCAGTCGTACCAAAATGCGCACGATCACCAGCAACAGGATCGCGATACCCAGCGGTTTGTGCAGGTTGATGAGCCATTCATGGCGCGCCGACACCGAGGTCACCATGCCGGCCCCGATAAACAGCATCGCGATGATCATCAGCGCCATCAACCAGTGCAGCAATCGCGCCAGCGGATTGAAATGCGTAGGTGGCGTTCTCATGGGCGTGCCTCCTGTTTGCCAGTGGGCAATTGGCTGACTTCGCTGGTGCGACGCAGGTAGGAATCGGCGTAACCGGCTGAACGAGCGGCGAGCAGAGGGTCGTCGGAACCTTCAATCCCGGCGGGCAGGACCAGTGGGTCGTAATTGATGTCGCGGCATTCGCCACTGAGTTGCGGCTGCGTCTTTTCCAGCACCAAGGTGCCGGCGTTCAGTACTTTGCGACCCGCAGGCCAGGCCTTGCTCGCGTCGTTCACCGGATCGTCGGCATTGGCCAAGGTGATGTTCAATTGAAAGCGCAGCGGTCCTTCGGCCAGGTGTTGCACAAGATCCTTTTCCAGAAAATCACTGCCTTCCGGGACCGTGGCCCCAGCGGGATCCTGCGCCAATGGCGTCATGCTCCAGCGCACGGCCTGCTTCTTGCCGCTGGCATCGACCAGATAGAACGCGTTGACGCTGTTGTAGGTTTCCGTGACATAGCTGGCCGAAGGTTTGGCGCTCTTTATCCAGGTCAGGAACGGTACGGCTTCCGGGTGCGAGGCAAAGAACGCCGGGACCTTGGTCGGATCCGGCTTGCCCGTCGCCGGATCCGGCGATTGCGCCTGCTGCAACTGATAAAACGCCTCGGGCGTACCGACCGGGAACACCGGCATGCTGTTCATCCCGGTGCGCCACTGCTGGCCGTTGGCCTGAGTGAAACGCAGCGCCAGGCTGCGAATCGGTACGGCGCTGTCCGGTGCATAAGGACTGCCCGCCGGCAACGCAAATCGTCCGACCACTGGTGTGCGCGGCTCGTTGAACACCTGCGCGACAGAATACGACCGCGCTTCACCGTTGCTCTCGAAATGCCCGATCACACACACGCCCTTGGCGTGATTGCGACGAAACCCCGGATGCACGCCGTTGTTCTTCTCCAGCACATCGACCAGCGCCTTGGGCGTCAGGCGTTGTGGGTCAAACGAGCCATGAACGTAGGCAAACGCCCCGGCCACTGCTGCGACCACCACGGCGATACCGCCGAGACGCAACACCAGGCTCGCGGCACTCAAAGGCGGGCGTTGTGGCCCGCCGGGCGGTGAGCTGCGATCAACCATGAAAGACTCCAGGGCCATCGGCCACAAGTAGGAAGAATCAGCAAGACGCACGCCATCAGGATTTATTCCACGTCCCGGTATTTATTTCTCCGAGCGTGGAATAACCTCGAATGCCGGGCGTCTTCCTAGTCCACAGCGTAGTGACTAGCAGAACTTCATGAGCGAATTCGACGAACAACTGAGAGAAATCATTCCCAGATTGCGGCGCTTTGCCGTGTCGTTGACGCGCAATAGCAGCAGCGCTGACGACCTGGTTCAGGCCAGCCTGGAGCGAGCCCTGTCCGGTTGGGGCGACAAACGCGCCGAGGGCGATCTGCGCGCGTGGCTGTTTTCGATCCTGTATCGCCAGTTCCTCGATGCACACCGACGCTCTCGGCGCTACGCGCGGATGCTCGAATTCTTCACCGGCCGCGATGACGCCGAACCCTCGGTAGAGCGCACCGTGATTGCCCAATCGACTCTGCAAGCCTTCGATCGTCTGCCCACCGAACAACGCGCCCTGCTGCTGATGGTGTCGGTGGAAGGCTTGACCTATAAGGAGGTCGCCGAGATTCTCGACGTCCCCACCGGCACCGTGATGTCGCGCCTGTCCCGCGCCCGCCAGGCTTTGCGCCAGCTCAGCGACGGCGAAATCAGCAGCCCTTCCTTGCGGATACTCAAATGATCAGCCTGCCCCCCAGCGAGCGTGACTTGCACGCGTACATCGACCACCAGCTCAGCGACGCCGACCGGCGTGTGCTGGAAAACTGGCTGGCCAGCCACCCCGACGACGCCGCGTTGATCCGCGCCTGGCAGCAGGACGCCCAGCACCTGCGCGCCGCTCTCGGAGGTACTCTGCAACAACCGGCCAACCCGGACCTTGATCCGGCACTGATCCGTCAGCGGCTCAAGCATCGATCACGTCGCCAATGGGCCAGCGCAGCTGTGTTGCTGATAGCGGTCAGCATCGGCGGTGTCAGTGGCTGGCAAGCCCGGGAAATGACCTTTATACGCACGGCTGCACCCATGACCGACGCCTTGCAGGCGTACCGTTTGATCGCCCAGCAAGGGATCCTGCCGGCGGACTACAAGGTCGGCGATGAAGGTGACATGCAGCGCTGGCTCGACCGCTATTTCACTCAGGCCAATCGTCTGCCGGACCTGACGGCGGCCGGTTTTCGGCCAGTCAGCGGTCGCCTGCTGAGCACCGAAGAAGGCCCGGCGGCGATGGTAATGTATGAGGATCGCACCGGGCACAAAGTGAGTTTCTACGTGCGCCCACCGGGGCCGAAAAACACCTTTTTGCCACGCGGTAGCCGTCTCGACGGGGATCTGCGGGCGGAATACTGGTCCGGCGAGGGTTACAACTACGCGATGGTCAGCCCGACCGACACCCCGGCGGGGCAGTTGCTCAAGCAGACCGTGCGCTTCTGATCGGCTCAGAAGCCGACATCCAGCACCACATTGTCCAGATAGGTGCCCGCGGGCGGGGTAGTCTGGTCGGTGTAGATCTTCGCGTTGTAGTTGAAGATCTGGCTACCGGTGCCCAGACCATTGCCGGGATTGACCTCGGCGTCGCTACTGGCCCGTCGCGCCGCGCCGACACTACCCCAGCGGGTGGTGCCGGCGCTTTTGAAGATGTCGTAGGCCAGGTAATTGCTGCCGGAAATCATTCGTCGTCGACCGCCGACGCTGACCGCGTTCTGTCCGTCGTTCAAACCCACGGTGTAAGCGCTGCCCTTGGTGCAGGCCAGGTTGATGGTCTGCCCGGTTACCGGAGTAAACGCGCTGATCACCGGGGCGCTGCCGAAGGCGATGTTGGGCGCGGTGATGGTGCAATCGTTGGCCACGGTCAGGTTCACCGTCAGCGTCGTGGTGCCGCTACCGATATCGCGTCCCAGACAGACTGCACCAATGCCAATCCCCGAGCAGTAGTTCCAGTTCCAGAAAATGCTCAGGGTTTCGGTGTAGACACCGGCCGCCACATTGCTGCCGATCGTGGTACCGAAGTACAGCGGCACGGTTTTCGGCACCGTACCGCCCAACAATCCCAGCGCATCGATGATGCCGTTACGGGCGAAGTCATAGGCGGTGCCGCGCGTCAGCGGATAACTGGTGCTGTTGTTGGCGTAGATCGTGTAACTGACGACATCGCCGGTAGGCCCGAGCAAACCACTTTGGGTCGACGTCACGGTGGCCCAGAAATGATCGTTATTGGTCAGCAGTGACAACAGCGAACCCGTACAGCTCAAACCGCCGTTCAATGTGGAACTGGGTTGCGACGTGGTGCGAACCGCAATGGAACTGATCGTGCCGAACGCCGCCGGCGTGGTGGTGACCACGGAACACAGCGCTTGCGCTGCCCCCGGCGTCATCAGCGCCAGCCACAGGCAAAGTCGTGCCCACGTCATTGGCACACCAACGGCCCGATCAGCGGGATCTGATCCTGTTGCAGATCCACATTGAACTGCGCCCGGCAGGTCTTGCCATCCGCCAGGGTCACCCTCAGCGAATTCTGTGCCTGCAGGTTTTCCAGATAGACCAGCCCGTCCCAGCCCACCACCGTGCGCGCGCCACTCTCCTCATGCAGTACGCCACTGCCCAGCGGCAATTCCTGTTGCTGCGCATCCACCAGCACGATGCTCGCGGCAATCACCCGGCTCAGCGGAAACTCCAGCAGATAGCCGCTGCCACGGCGCACGGCAATCCGCTGTTCGACATTCGGACTGCGCACGTTGGCCGGCAGGTTCAACGGATCGATTTCGTATTTGCCGCGGTAATAAGCGCTGCTCCATGGCACCAGTAAATGGCCGTTACGGTCGGTCTGGCCGACCTGCTGGTTCTCGTAACGCACCGGAACATCCGCGTAACCATCGGTGCTGACCACCACAAATGCATCGTCGATGCGGTTGGCCGCGAACACTTGATGATCCATCCACACCAGTGAACCGCTGGCATCGGCCCAACGGGTTTCGGCATCCGAAGTGCCGTAGACCCCAGCCTGCAACTGCACCGATTGCAGACGCCAGGTCACGTCAGCCTGACGGTAATCAGGCCCGTCGCCGTTGGCATAACCGAGGTTGAAGCCCACCCCGCCCTCGGACGGTACGGCGCGGCTGTAGTTGACGCGTTGTTGAGTCTGCCCGGTCTTGCTGCGCTCGCTGCTGAGGGCCAGGCTGCCGCGCAGGTCGAACGGAATTACCAGTTGCGCCTGCACCGCCCAGTTGGCATCGCCGATTTCGCGGTTGGCCGACAGGTAGAAACTGCTGTTGTGCCATAACGGCTTGCTCCAGCTCAGGTTGAGCAACCGCGTGCGGGTTTCGTCCGCTGCTCGGATATCGAAATAACCGACACCCAGACTGCCCCACCGCTCAAGGTTGAGGCTCAGGGTCGCCTGTTCGCTGCGTTTGCTGAGGCTGGTGTAAGGACTGTCGACCACCGTGAGGTCGGCGTACTGGTCGCGACGCTGCAACCGTTGCCAGGAAAAACTGAAGCGCTGGGCGCTGTACTGATAACCGAGACTGAGTTGCTGACCACCGTCACCGTCGAAATGGCTCTGGCTGATCGCACTGTTGAGCACCCCGAAATTGCCCAGCCGCAGATTGCCGCCGAGCCCGCCGAGGGTCAGTGAGTCGGCCGCTTCAACGTGGCTTTCCAGCGTGAAGCTGTCGCTGACGCCATAACGCAGACTGCCGGACGTCACGCCCGGTCCGTAGCTGAAATCCTTCAGTCCGTAATCGCGGCGCAACGTACCGGCGCTGACCGAGAAATCGCTCAAGCCCTTTTGCAACAGGCTGCTGGTGACATAGAACGGCACGGTGGTCGATACCTGCCGACCCAGCGCATCGGTGGTCACCACCACGGCTTCACCTGCGCCGTTGATAAACGGGATATTGGTCAGCGTGTACGGCCCAGGCTGCAAATCGGTGCTGCTGGACTTGTAGCCGTTGATGAACAGGTCCACCGAGGACGGCACCGCTGCTTCCCCGGCGAACTGCGGCAACGGATAAGTCACCAGGTCCGGGCGCACCGCAAAATCCCGGGAGAACTGCACACCACCCAGACGCACCGAACTGCTCCACGGCAGGGCTCCGCTGACCACGTCCCCCGCCTCGTAGGTCAGCATCCGTTCATCATCGGAGAAGCGCCAGGTGGTGTCGTAGCGCAGATAACCGTTGTTCAGCGTACTGACCGAATCCCCCGACAAGGTGCGCCGGTACTGCCCGGTATTGGACAGCGTGCCCCAACTGTCGAACACCCGCACCTCGTTCCATGCCGCCAGATAAGTCCCGGCGTCATCGGTGTCGTTGAGGTACAGGTCATAGTTGAACAGTGCGCCGAAACTGCTCAGCGCCGGGGTTCGCGGATAGACCTGACGGTTGCCGATAAATTGTTCCGGTAGCCAGTCCGGCGGTACGTCGAGCATCAGCCGCTGACTGACACTGTCGTAGTCGCTGTGCAGCCCCGGCAAACCGTCGAGATCGACTTCGGCGCCCGCACTCTCGGGCAGACTCATGCCGGTGTCGCGCAACACACTGGCCGGCAGGAACAACCGCCCGCCGCGCTGCTCCACCGCCACCACCCGACCGGTATTCATCTGGTTGACCACCAGTTCCAGAAACAACTGAGCATCGCTGACGGCCTCCATGCCGCTGGGAGGCGGCGGCAGTTCGCCGGCCCCGGATGGATGAATGAACATCAGGCAACACGCGCCGGTGACAAGCCACAACGGACGCCGAATACGGCGAGCCCATCCCGGACTCATTAGCGTGTTTCGTCCGTCAATGGACTGGTTCCTCCTGAAACCGCTGTTGCCCGCAGACTAATCGCTTGCCTGACGGCCCCGCACTACCCGGCCCGCAGGCCGCAATCCCTACTTCGCTGGAGCGATGCTCTGCACCTGTGATGCGCCATTGATCCGTCCGGCCAGTTCCCCTGCCACAGGTCCCGGTGCCGGCCAGCGCATCACCGCGCCGGGCAAGACATAACCCAACAAGCCTTCCGCCAGCGGTTTGCTCTGCCCGCCTTGCTTGAGCGCAACATCGGTCAGGCGTGCATGCACCGCGCCCTGATTGCGTACTTCCACATAAGGCCGGCCATCCACCGCCACCGTGCGCCAGCTCAATTGCGGCAGGCCGATACCTTTGGGGTCACGCTGACGGGTCGTGTCTTCCTTGCTCCACAACCCCGCACCGTAGGCAAACAGCGGCACCGAATAGCGCATCTGGAAACGGATCGCGGCGGCGGTTTTCCCGGCGTCGGCGGCGGGAGGTTGGGCCGAGGGTATTTCGTCGATGATGATCCGGTAGGCCAGTTCCTGGCCGGGTGGGACTTCTTTGGTTCGTGTCAGACGAACCAGTTGTTTCTGACCGGGCTCGATCTTCGCCACCGGCGGACTGCCGATCACGTCGCGCTGGTTCTGGTACTGCTCCTGAAAACCGTTCTGGCTCCAGCCGAACACACGGATCTGCAGGTTGGCCGTTTCGCTGCCACGATTTTCCAGCCACAACGCGCTGGCCTGCTGGTCGGCTTCGAGCACCGGATCGATCGGCCAGATCAGCACCGAACTGGCCGCCTGCACCTTGATCGTTGCAAACAAAAACCACATCAACATCGCGCAACGCACGTGCCATGGCCGTGACGTGATAAACCCCATAAACCCGCTCCTTGTGCCTTTCATCACCACGACAGCTGCACTTGCAGCACGTCGCTGTATGTCCCCCCAGGCTGATTGCCCGGCAATTGCACCTGACCGTAGATCGGCAGGCTGATGTTGTTCGCATCGCTATAGGCCACCGCCACGCTCTGCCCAATGCCCAGACTCTGGCTGTAAGCCGCGTCGCGAAACAGCGCATACGCCACTTTCGCGCTGCCGCCACTGATCTGCATTCGTCGTCCGCCGCTGTTGTACTGGCCGCCATCGACCGTCATGTTCAGCGTCACCCCCGGCGTGCATTGCAGTTGCACACCACCGGTCAGTGCCACCTGTACCGTGCCGGTGGCCAGCGCCGAACGCGTGCCGAAATTCAGCCCGCCATAGTTCGACACGCCCCCTACCACCAGGCATCCCGGTGTGATCGTCGCGCTGACCTGAAAGCTCTGGCTGGTCACCGCCGCCAGCGGCAACGGCACCGCCCCCGCGCATAGCACCAGCAGCGCCGCACAGCCATGCCGGCCCATGGCACTAGAACGTCAGTTCAACGGAAATGGTGTCGGTGTAAGTGCCCGCCGGCAGCCCGGCCTTGCCCACCGCCTGACCGTAGATGTTCACGGTCTGCGCCACACCGGTGCTGGCGGCGAGGTTGATCACGCCGTCGATGGCCAGCAATTGCGAGTGCCCGGCATCGGTGTACAGGTCGTAAGGCACGTAGTTGGCGACACCGTCGTACAGGGCGCGGGTGCCACCCGGGGACTTGCCGTCATTGGCCCCGGCGCGCACCTTGACCGTCGGCGTGGTGCCGCTGGAGCAGAGAATCGACAATGCCCCGCCACCACCGCCCAGCACTTGCCCGGCGGCCGTAGTGAACAGACTGTTGGCCGTGCCGAAGCTCAAGGCACCGAAGTTCAGGCCTGTGGAACCGCCGGAACCATTGACCTGGCAACTGCTGGTCAGGATCAGGCTGGAGGTGATCTGGCCGGTGACCGTGGTCGCGGCGTTGACGCTTGTGGCCAGCGTCAGGCCGAACAACGACAAACCTATCCTTGATGCAATCGTACGCATGGTGTCCTTCCTCTACGGTTTACCAATCGAGCGTCACCGTCAGGGTGTCGGTATAGACACCAGCCGGAACCGCACGGGTGTTCGCCACCACCGAGCCAAATACCGGGATGGGTATCTGCGCGCCGCTGGTGACAGCGAAATTGTGTTGTTGGCCGATGCTATAGCTCTGGCTGCCCGAGGCATCGAGAAACAGTTGATAGGGGATGGTCTGGCGACCGTTGCTCAAGCGGCGGGTGCTGCCGTCGCCATGGGCGCCACCGTCGATGGTCACGGTGAAACCGGTCACCGAGGGATTGCAGGCCACGTTGAGCCTGCCGCTGCTGTCGTTGGCCAGGCTGGCCTTGATGGGAGCATTCCAGGTCGGGCCCTGCTGGCCGAAATCGAGTTTGCCGAAATCGCCCACCGGGTTGGCGGGGCTGGATGTATTGGTCACCTCGCAACCGGCGATCAGAATCAGCCGCGCATGAATCTGCCCGTTGATGGCCGCTTGCGCGTCCTCCGTGAGCAACAGCAATGCGCCTGTGGCGACTACCAGCCAGTGCTTGCCTGTCATTGCGTCCCTACTCCCTCTGATCCTTCAGCATCACTCGACCTCTGCGTTCGTCATTGAACGTCGATTTCCTGTTGCATCCCGTTCGATCACCAGGTGACCGTTACCTTGACCAGATCCGAATACCGGCTGACACGCGGAACTTCGGCCATCCGCTCGATCCGCCCGTAAAGCGGCAACTCAACCGAACCGCTGTCCGGCACTCGCCCGCTGACCGGCACGTCCACCACCAGCGGCACTCGCCGCGCGGCGTCCTGATACAAGCGGTAAGGAATGGCTTTGCCACCCGCCTCGCCTGCCATGTAGCGCACTTCGCCCGTCCCGCCGTGCAGGCCGCCATCGACGCGCAGTTGATACGGCGTGTCCGGGTTGCATTCCAGGCGCGGCAATCGCGAATTGATCAGCGCCGCCCCGAGCGGCCCTGCCGGATCGTCAAGGCGCGCCGTGCTGCCGAAGTCGAGCACACCCAGTTGCTCGATACCGGCTTCGCGCTGCTGGCCGATCAACTGGCAACCGCGCTGCACATCGACGCGCACCTCAACCTGCAAATCGGCGGCCTGCACCGTTGTTGCGAGCCCGCCCAGCAATGCCCAGACCATCCCTGCATTCACTGCCCGTTCCTTGTTGGCGACAGCACCTGTGTCGTTACAGTGTTTCAGGTTAGCAACGGACGCCGATTGCGCCAGTCGATTGGATCCACTGATCGGGCGTGATTTGTTTCGAAAGATTGGCGATCCGGCACGCCAGGACGCTGAAAAAACCTGTACGCGCCGCAGAATACTGTCCAAAAAAGTCGCCGGCCGATAAAGCGCAGTGGAAGGAAAACTATCCGTCTGGTTACACTACGCCGCCGCGCTCGGGGGGAGCCGGCCCGACGATGACGGAGTGACCACACCGTGCCCGCCCGACCGCCCGAACGTTCGCGTCTGTCACAACGCCTTTCAGGATTACGCCGCTTGTTCGGCAAACGAAACCTCGCCAGTGCTGGCCATTGCGCCAGCGCCCAATCGATTCGCGATTATTTCCGGCACAAGGCCCATGGCCAGGGCTATACCCTCAGCCACAGCCAGCAGCGGGTGATCGACTGCATGGCGCAGCAAGCCGGCCTGTTGTTCGGCCCTTCGGCGCAAACCCCACCCAGTCTTTACTTGTTCGGTGCCGTCGGGCGCGGCAAGAGCTGGTTGCTCGACGGTTTTTTCCAGGCGTTGCCGATCCAGCAGAAACAACGCCTGCACTTTCATGAGTTTTTCGCCCGCCTGCACCAGGGCATGTTCCGCCATCGCGAGCAGGACGACGCCCTCGGCACCACCCTCGACGAGTTGCTGCAGGACTGCCGCGTGCTGTGCTTCGACGAGTTCCATGTGCATGACATCGGTGACGCGATGCTCATCACCCGCTTGTACAAAGCCCTGTTCCAGCGCGGGATCCTGCTGTTGGTGACCTCCAACTATCCGCCGGAAGGACTGTTACCCAACCCGCTGTATCACGCTCGGTTCAAACCGGTGATCGACCTGATCAATGCCCGCATGCAGGTCATGGAAGTCGGCGGCCCCCACGACTACCGCAGCCAGGCGCGCAACCACGCGCATCAGCTGTTCACCCAGGGCCATTACGTTTGGCCGGCCACGCCGGCACAACGTCTGGCGCTGGACTTGCCGCCACGGGATACCGCGCCGCAGCCGTTAACGGTCGGCAATCGGGTTTTACAGGCGCGTCTGTGCACAGGCCGCCGCGTTGCCTTTACCTTCAACGATCTGTGCGAGCAACCCACGGCCGTGATGGATTATCTGGAACTGTGCCGGCGCTTCGACCAGTGGATCATCGATGAACTGCCGGAACTGGACGAATGCTCGATTGCCGTCCAGCAGCGCTTCATCAACCTGATCGACGTGCTCTACGATCAGGACAAACACCTGACGCTGCTCGGACGACTGCCTCTGCACGAAAGCCTGGCCGGCAACGCGATTGACCTGGCCCGCACCCGCAGCCGGCTGGGGCAATTACCGGAAGTGCGTGAACCAGCCTGATTTGCCGTTATCATGCCGCCCATTCCCGGCGTCACGGCGCCCTCTCGATAGCGACCTTTTTACATGCACACCCTTGCTCAATTGCGCGCCGGCGAACTGTCGGGCATCACCCGGCTGGACCTGGTCGAAGGCTTGACCGAGTTCCCACCCGAGATCTTCGACCTGGCCGACACGCTGGAGGTGCTCAATCTCAGCGGCAACGCGCTGAGCAGCCTGCCGGACGACTTGCATCGCCTGCGCCATCTGCGCGTGCTGTTCTGCTCCGATAACCAGTTCACCGAACTGCCTGAATGCATGGGCCAGTGCCAGGCACTGACAATGATCGGCTTCAAGGCCAACCGGATTGTCCAGGTCTCCGGCACCGCTCTGCCTCCGCGTTTGCGCTGGCTGATTCTGACCGACAACCTTATTGAAGCTCTGCCTGTTGAACTGGGCGAACGCCCGCGCCTGCAAAAGCTCATGCTCGCCGGCAATCGTCTGCGCGCGCTGCCGCCATCGTTGAGCCAGTGCCATCGACTGGAGCTGATCCGCATCGCCGCCAACCAGCTGACGGAATTACCGCAGTGGCTGCTGACCCTGCCGAGCCTGACGTGGCTGGCCTACGCCGGGAATCCGCTGGAAACCGAAGCCGACGCCGCCGCACTGGAAGCCACGCCGCTGATCGACTGGTCGAGCCTGCGTCTGGAGCAACGGCTGGGCGAAGGTGCGTCCGGGGTGATTTCCCGGGCGGTGTGGCAGCCGGACGGCCTACCGGAGCGCTCGGTGGCGGTGAAGCTCTACAAGGGCGAAATGACCAGCGACGGCTCGCCGTTGCACGAGATGAATGCCTGCATCACCGCCGGGCTGCACCCGAACCTGATCCGGGTCGAGGGCCGCATCGGCAATCACCCCGATGGCCAGCAAGGTTTGGTGATGCAATTGATCGATCCGAGCTACCGCAACCTTGCCGCGTTGCCGAGCCTGGCGTCCTGCTCGCGGGATATCTATACCGAGGATTGCCGTTTCAGTGCCGACGTCGCGTTGCGCATCGCCAAGGGGATTGCATCGGTCGCCGAGCATTTACATGAACAAGGCATCACCCATGGCGACCTCTACGGGCACAACATCTTGTTGAACGATCAGGGCGACTGCCTGTTGGGGGACTTTGGCGCGGCGTCGTTCCATGCCACCACGGACAACCCGGAAACCCGAGCGCTGCAACGCATCGAAGTGCGGGCGTTCGGCATTTTGCTGGGGGAATTGCTGGAGCGCATCGAATCCGGTCTGAGTGCGGATCGGCGTGAGCTGCTGGAGGCGCTGGAGCAGCGCTGCTGTCAGCCGGATGTACTGGCGCGGCCGGGGTTCAGCGAGGTTGTACAGCAGCTGGAAGCGTTGTAGCCGCTACACCGCCATCGCGAGCGAACTCGCGATGGCGGCATCATTGACGCTGCGGATCAGCCCGCCAGACCGACAAACATGTCCTGCACGTCGTCGTGGTTGTCGAGGCCTTCGAGGAACGCTTCGACTTCAGCCATCTGCTCGTCGCTCAGGCCGCTGACCGGGTTCTTCGGCTGGTAACCCAGCTTGGCCGACAGCACGGTGAAGCCTTGCTCCGGAAGGGCTTTCTGCACCGAGTCCAGGTCGGTCGGGTCGGTCAGGAACAGGGTCGCGCCCTCTTCGCCCGGCTCGAAATCCTGGGCACCGGCTTCGATCGCGGCCATTTCCGGATCGGCGTCCGGAGTGTCCGGCGAGGCTTCGATCATGCCGACGTGGTTGAAGTCCCACGCTACAGAACCGGAAGCGCCCAACTGGCCCTTGCGGAACGCCACGCGGATTTCCGCCACGGTGCGGTTGATGTTGTCGGTGACGCACTCGACGATCAACGGAACCTGGTGCGGAGCGAAACCTTCGTAAGTCACGCGATGGTACTGAACGGTCTCACCCAGCAGGCCCGCACCTTTCTTGATGGCGCGATCCAGGGTTTCCTTGGGCATCGAAGCTTTCTTGGCCTGTTCGACCACCAGACGCAGATGTGCGTTGGTGGCGGTATCGGCACCGTTGCGGGCAGCAATGGTGATTTCCTTCACCAGTTTGCCGAAGATCTTGCCCTTGGCGTTGGCTGCCGCTTCTTTGTGTTTAACCTTCCACTGTGCGCCCATTACTCACTCTCTTGATCTGTGGCGCCGAGACATCTATTGGCCGACGCGTGGCGCCAAGTTTATACGGCCTAAAGTCGGCAATCGACCAAAAATTCCGTCGCGTGTCGACATCTTCTACACACCTTGTAGGGCGACTCTGAAAAACCGGTTTGTCATGACCATTTCGCACTGCGGTTTCGTACCCTCTGTGGCCCGTATGACCCGACAGAGCCCGTCCGAATGCTCAATGACAAGGAAAGTCCCTTCACGCTGACCCTCATCGAGGGAGGCCTGTGCCTGCCGGTACTGCGTTTCAGCGGCCATGAAGCACTGAACCGGCCCTATCGTTTCGAGATAGAAGTCGTTGGCCTGGCTCCGGCCCTGCCCCCCGCCACTCTGCTGCATCGGTCTGCCTTCTTGCAGTTGAGTGACGATCATGGCCTTCACGGCACCCTTCACAGCGCTAGTTGCGAACATCGCGGCGCCCATCGAATCGGTTACAGCGTTGTGCTGGTGCCGCACTTGCAGAGGCTGGAGCAACAACCCAGGCGTCGGGTATTTACCCGATTGAGCGTGCCGGAGATTATCGAGCAACTGCTCACCGAACATCGCCTGCCCGCGAACGGTTTCCGGCTCGACCTGACGGTGGGGCACTATCCGCCACGCCCGTTCTGCATCCAGTACGACGAGTCGGACCTGGCACTGTTGCACCGACTGTGTGAGGAGGAAGGCATCCACTATCACTTCGAGCACCGCCCGGATGGCCATGTCGTGGTGTTCGCCGATGACAGCCTGAACCTGCCCCAGCCTCCGATACCCGTGCCCTTCAGCCCAGAGAGCGAGGCAAGATCCCCCGCCGTCAGCACGCTGTTCCTGCGTCACGACGCCGTCACGGCGCAGCTGGCACCCACCATCCGTGAGCGCGGGCAATCGAGCTTCGACGATGAAGCGGCCAATCACGCGGTGACAGGCGTCATACCTCTGCGAGGATTCCCGCCATCCGGGCAACGCCACGCCGATCAACGCAGCCGTCGACAGCTGGAACGCCAGCGCTGTCAGTACCGTTGCATTCAGGGTCGCAGCGATTGCATGCAATTGCTCAGTGGTCATCTGTTGCAGGTCACGGATCATCCGGTGAGCGCTTTCAACGAGCAGTGGCTGATCACCGAATTGCGCCATCAGGGACAGCAGCCGTCGATTCTCGACCCGATGTCCACGCCCCGCCGTTACCACAATGACTTCACTGCGCAGCCCTGGTCGACCGAGTTTCGCCCACCGCTGCGACAACCACGCCCGAGCATTCCGGGCTATCACCCGGCGCAAGTGCTGGGCCCGCCCGGGCAACCGCCGCAACTGGACGATTTGGGCCGCATCGCCGTCCGGTTATGGCCGGCGCTGGAACAGAACGCCGACAGTGAAGGGTTATGGCTGGCGATTGCCATGGTCGGTGCGGGCGGCCGGATCGCCAGGGAAGCGTTGCCGCGCGCCGGCAGCGAGGTGTGGGTGAGTTTTCTCGACAGCGACCCGGATCGACCGATTCTGTGCCTGGACGCCAGCCAGCCTCGCCCGGCGCGCAAAAAACCGAAACCGCACGATGACGGCCTGTTACTCGACTGGCTGCTCAACCGCACCCCGCCTTCGTCCTGACGCTCAACCCTTGTCGGCCTTGCCGGCGGCAGCAGCGAATTTCGCCAGACGCACGTCGAGGTGCCGAGGTCGCCGCCCGTGATCTTCGGCGCGCTCCTTGCGGCGAATGGCGTTGCGCACCATCAGCGAACCGAGATAGCGGATCGGTTCCGGCGGAAAGTAACCCAGCGGCCCGTTGACCAGCGGCGAGCGAGTCCACGGGTTGTCGAGGCCTTGCACCAGCGAGGCGAGAATCTGCCCACCCATGTGGCACGGCCCGACGCCGCTGCCGGAATAACCGAAGCCGTAAAACACATTGCCGCTGGCACTCATCTGGCCGAAAAACGGCAGGCCGGTGACTGAACGATCCGACGGGCCATTCCAGGTTGCATCGACTTTCACATCGGCGAAGGCCGGAAAAAAGTCGTCGAGGCTGCGCTTGAGCAACCCGGCGTAAGGCGATGGCTGATCGAACACCGGCAGCATCCGCCCGCCGTAAGCGAAGGTATTACCACCCTTGCCGAGCATGATCCGGCCGTCCGGGGTGTTGTGGTAGTAGTGCACGAAAATCCGCGAATCGAGCACGGTCACGCCGCTGGTCAGGCCGATTTCCTGCAACAGTTCCGGACGCGGCTCGGTGATCAGCATGTCGCTGGAGACAATCGCCACGCTGCGCTCAAACTGCGGAAAAGCACGGGCCATCCAGGCATTCATCGCCAGCACCACGCGGTCGGCAACCACAGTGCCGCTCGCCGTCTGGAGACGCGCCGGACGCCCTTCCTCCAATCCGGTCATCGCTGTGTTCTCGTGAATTTTTACGCCCAGTTGCAATGCGACTCGCCGCAGCCCGCGCACCAGTTTGCCCGGCTGCACACTGGCGGCCGCCGGCGAAAACCAGCCTTCCAGATGCTTGTCGGAACCGGCCATGCGCTGAACATCGGCGACCGGACGTTGGGTGAACGAGTTGATGCCGTTGCGCTCAAGCGCGGCAATCACCGCATCGGTCGAGCCGTATTGCGCACGGTTGGTGGCGGTGTAAAGCGTGCCGTCGAGCCGGTAATCGGCGTCGACGCCGTACTGCTCGCAGAACTCGCCGATGGCGTGGATGCTGCGTTCGGATTCCTTGACCAGCCGCACCGCTTCTTCAACGCCGAACAGCCGCTCGAGGGTGAAATACTTCGCCGACCACGACAGCGCACAACCGCCATTGCGCCCACTGGCGCCGGCACCGCAGATGTCGGCCTCGATCAGCAACACATCGAGTTCGGGGTTCTGCTGCTTGAGCATGATCGCTGTCCACAAACCGGTGTAACCGCCACCGACAATGCACACATCGGTGCGCACGTCGCCTTGCAGCGGCGGGCACAGTTCCGACGAATCGAGTTGCAAAGCCTGCTCCAGCCAAAACGGTCTCATGAAAATTCTCCAGTCAGTCGGCCACGGCACAGCCTGCCGCGAATGCCGCAGCAGGCCGCGAGGCAGGTTTCTTTTAGTTACGCAGAGGTTTGATCGTCAGGGCCCGGTTGGGCACATAGGCACGCGGTTCCATGAAGCCGACCGGGCGGCTGTTCCAGTGCGGAATCAGCACCAGCGCCGAGAACAGCGCGCAACCGGCGAAGACGATGAACACCGTCACCGAGTCGAAGTAGCCCGGCAGCAAACCACCGAGCACCGCGCCGACCGAGCCGCAGCCGTTGACGAATCCGGCGGCGGTGGCGCCAGCCTTGGCCTTGCCGAAATCGATGGCGGCCGCACCGCTGATCATCGAGTCCGGCCCGTACAAGGTCAGGCCCATCACGAACAGCAGCGCCACCACCAGCATCACGCTGCCGGTGTGCAAGGCGCCCATGAACAGCGCCAGGGTCACGGTCAGCGCCAGCAGGCTCAGGACACAGGCCGGCATGCGACGGGCGCCGAACAGTTTGTCCGAAGCCATGCCGATCATGATCGGGCCTAAAAGACCTGCCAGTTCAAACGAGGTCGGAATGATCGCCGCGCCGACCTTGCCCACAGTGGGCATCTGTTCAAAGACGATCACCGGCCCCCACAACAGAATCGCGTAGCGCGCCGGTTTCAGCAGAAAGTACGCCAGCCCGAGTACCAGCACTGTGCGGTTACGGAGGATTTCCTTGAGCGGTTCCCAGACGCTGAGCTTGCTGTTGGCTTCGGCTTCTTCGGCGCTGATGACCGGCTCAGGTTCCACCGCCGGCAGGCCGACATCTTCCGGTTTGTTGCGCTGAAAGATGAAGAACAACACCGCCACCGCCGCGACCACCGCTGCACTGGAAATGAACGCCGCGTGCCAGGTGCCGACCAGCGTGTACGCCCACCAACCGGCGAACGGTGACGCCACCAACCCGCCAAAGGCGTAACAGGAACTCCATAACCCGAGCACGCGCCCGCGCTGTTCGGCGGGGAAGAAACTGCCGAGGTTCTTGCACAGCCCCGACCATCCGGTGGACTGCGCCAGCCCCTGAATCAACATGCAGGTGGCGAAGATCGGCAAGGTCGCAAAACTGCCCATCACCAGCGCCGCGGCGGCGGAAATCAGCAAGCCGCCAAGCACCACGACCCGTGGGCCGAAGCGGTCGGCAAGCATGCCCCAGGTGAACTGGCCAATGGCGTAGGCCGCCAGGTAAATCGCGTCGAGGTTGGCCATGGCCATTTTGTCGAGCATGAAGGTGGGGTCTTCGGCGATGCCCAGTTTGGCCACCGAAAAAGCTTTGCGGGTGAAATAGAACGCGGCGTAAGCGAGCCAGGTGACAGCGAAAATCTGCATGCGCCAACGCGCAAGTGTGCCGATGTGCTTGTTCATTGTGGTTCTGACCTCAGGGTGTGAGTGTGCCGGCAGAATCGATGAGTAAACGCCTGTGTTTTTTATTGTTGAGCACTGCGATATCACCCCGTCCCTACGGTGATATCGGTCAGATGAGTCCTGCTGTTGCACGCACAGGCTCATGGCCAGCGTGGCTGCCCGAGCGGGCAGTCAGCGTTGGCGTGAGCCGATCAAAGCAATTACTGTTTAATAAATAAAATCGATTTATCGTATTTCACACATAAGCTCAGCTTGTTACTGAACCCCGCCGGAAATTGAGGAATCAGCGATGTCGGTTTCACACGCACAGCTCAAAGCCTTTCACGCCGTAGCCGTACACGGAAGCTTCACCAGAGCCGCCGAGCGGCTTTATCTGACGCAACCGGCAATTTCCGACCAGGTGCGCAAGCTGGAAGAACGCTTCGGCGTGTTGCTGTTCCATCGCAACAAACGCTCCGTGCGCCTGACGGATCTCGGCGAACGCCTCCTGACAATCACCCAGCGTCTGTTCGTGGTCGAGGCCGAAGCCCAGGAGCTGTTGCAGGAGTCCCAGGCCTTGCAGACCGGCAGCCTGATTCTGGCGGTGGATGCGCCGGTGCATGTGCTGCCGCAGATCGCCCGGTTCTGCGAGCGCTACCCGGGGATCAGCGTGAAGATCGAAACCGGCAACACCGATGAATCGCTGTTTCGCCTGTTCAACTATCAGGCTGATCTGGCGTTGCTCGGGCGTGATGTCAGCGATGAGCGCTTGTTGTGCGTGCCGCTGCGCAACGATCCGATGGTGGCGTTCGTCTCGCGCCATCATCCGTGGGCCGAGCGCGAGTCGATCTGCCTGGAAGATCTCGACGACACGCCGCTGGTGCTGCGCGAACACGGCTCGGTGACCCGCCAGACCCTGGAGGAAGAAATGGCCCGCGCCGGTTTCCGCATCCGCCCGGCGATTCAGGTCGAAGGCCGGGAAGCCGCGCGAGAGGCGGTGGTCGTGGGGATTGGCGTGGGCGTGGTGTCGGCGGCGGAGTTTGGTGCTGACTCAAGGGTCTGCGCACTGCCGATCACCGATTGCACCCGGCGCTTGACCGAAACGCTGGTGTGCCTGCGAGAGCAGAGTTCGCGGCGG
This sequence comes from Pseudomonas sp. HS6, assembly GCF_023375815.1. Classification (NCBI taxonomy): domain Bacteria; kingdom Pseudomonadati; phylum Pseudomonadota; class Gammaproteobacteria; order Pseudomonadales; family Pseudomonadaceae; genus Pseudomonas; species Pseudomonas sp. HS6. Next base: position 2,061,828 of record NZ_CP067412.1, read on the forward strand.
GTGGTGGCGACGTTTCTCGAGATGGTGCGCGAGAGTCTTGTGTAAACAGTGATGGCCTCATCGCTGGCAAGCCAGCTCCCACAAGTATGGTGTCGTACACAAAATTGGGGGCTACTCCAAATTCTGTGGGAGCTGCGGTGCGACGATTCGACTTGCCAGCGATTGAGGCACCGCGGTTTATCAGACTGGCGCCAAACCAAAAAACGCCTGAATCAAGCGCAACTCCCGCCGCCGCTCGACACAGCCGATCATGTGCCGATTCACCAGCCCTTCTCCCGCGATGGGAATCGCCACCACTCGCGGGTCATGGCTGACTTCCACCGATGACACCACGCCAACCCCCAGTTCAGCCGCCACCGCTTCCGTTACCGCCTCACGACTGTCCAGTTCCAGCAACACCCGTGGACTGACCGACGCCTGCACACAGGCCTGATCGAAGGTGCGCCGGGTAATCGAACTCGGCTCGCGCAACACCATGATCACCTGATCCAGCTCCTGGAGCCTGACCTCGCCACTGCGGGTCGCCCACGGATGCCCGGCCGGCACCAGTGCGCAGATCCGCGATTCGCTCAGCGCTTGCAGGTGCAGGCCCTTGCGCGGCTCGACCTCGGTCAGCACCGCCACGTCCGCATGTTCGGACAACAGCGCCGCCAGGGTTTCCTGGGCATTGCCCAACCGCAAATTCACGGTGATTCCCGGATAGCGCGCCCGCAGGCTGGCGAGCATCGGCATGACCATATGCGGACCGTCCGCCGCCACCTCAAGTCGTCCGGTGAGTAACTGCCGATTGGCTTCCAGCAGCGCTTGCGCCTCTTCGGCCATGCCGAACATCGCCCGGGTAATCGCCGCCAGTTTCGTGCCCTCTTCGGTCAGCTCGACCCGGCGCGCCGTCCGTCGCAACAGGGTGATCTGGTAATGCTCCTCCAGCGCCTTGATGTGCCCGGTGACCGCCGGCTGGCTGATGAACAGGCGTGCGGCGGCACGGGTGAAGCTGCCTTCCCGGGCCACGGCGTCGAAGGCGCGGAGCTGGAACAGGTTCATGAATAACCCTCACTGATGGCTGGCATAACAACAAACAATTTGATTGATGATCCGCCGAATTGCAACGTATGCCCCGTAGCTTCATCCCACAGCGCTATCGCGAGGACACACGAATGAGTACTGCCGCACCCATCCTGCTCACTCCCGGCCCGTTGACCACCTCGGCCCGCACCCGCCAGGCGATGATGGTCGACTGGGGTTCATGGGATGACCGCTTCAACCAATTGACCGCCAGCCTGTGCGAACAACTGCTGGCCATCCTCAACGGTGCCGACAGCCACCATTGCGTGCCTTTGCAGGGCAGCGGCACCTTCGCCGTCGAAGCCGCCATAGGCACGCTCGTCCCCCGCGACGGCAAGGTGCTGGTGCTGATCAACGGCGCTTACGGCAAGCGTCTGGCGAAAATCTGCGAAGTGCTCGGCCGCTCGTTCAGCACCTTTGAAACCGCTGAAGACGAACCGACCACTGCCGCCGACGTCGACCGCCTGCTGCGCGCCGACAGCGGCATTACTCACGTCGCGCTGATCCACTGCGAAACCAGCACCGGCATCCTCAATCCGCTGCCGGAGATCGCCCAGGTCGTCGAACAGCACGGCAAACGCCTGATCATCGATGCCATGAGCTCCTTCGGCGCGCTGCCGGTGGATGCACAGCAAGTCCCGTTCGATGCGCTGATCGCCGCCTCCGGCAAATGCCTCGAAGGCGTGCCGGGCATGGGCTTCGTGTTTGCCCGCAAGGAATCTCTGGCGGCTGCCGCCGGCAACTCGCACTCGCTGGCGATGGACCTGTTCGACCAGCACAGCTACATGAAGAAGACCGGCCAATGGCGTTTCACCCCGCCGACCCACGTAGTCGCGGCGCTGCACGAAGCGCTGCTGCAGTACAACGAAGAAGGTGGCCTGCCGGCACGGCATGCGCGTTACGCCGCCAACTGCCAGGCGCTGATGGAAGAGATGGGCAAACTCGGCTTGCGCAGTTTCCTGCCCGCCGCGATCCAGGCGCCGATCATCGCGACTTTCCACGCACCGGAAGATCCGCGCTACCAGTTCAAGGACTTCTACGAACGGGTCAAGGCCAAGGGTTACATCCTCTACCCCGGCAAGCTGACCCAAGTCGAAACCTTCCGCGTCGGCTGCATCGGCCACGTCACCCCGGCGCAGATGCGCGAAGCCGTCGCGGCGGTGGGTGAAGTGCTGCGCGAGATGGAAGTGCTCGACATCTGATTCATCCGGCCCGCTCCCCCATTTGAATTGCATTGCCCACTCAGGAATTTGATTGCCATGAACTACAACAACCCAAGCAAACTGCAAGCCGCCATCCTCGACTGGGCCGGTACCGTGGTCGATTTCGGTTCTTTCGCGCCGACCCAGATCTTCGTTGAAGCCTTCGCCGAATTCGATGTCCAGGTCTCCATCGACGAAGCTCGCGGCCCGATGGGCATGGGCAAGTGGGATCACATCCGTACCCTGTGCGACCAGCCGCAGGTAGCCGAGCGCTATCGCAAGGCGTTCGGCCGCACCCCGACCGATGATGACGTGACCGCGATCTACAACCGCTTCATGCCGCTACAGATCGAGAAAATCGCCGAGCACTCGGCGCTGATTCCCGGCGCACTGGAGACCATTGCCAACCTGCGTCAGCAAGGGATCAAGATCGGCTCCTGCTCCGGTTATCCGAAGCAGGTAATGGACAAGGTGGTGGAGCTGGCCGCCACCAACGGCTACGTCGCCGACCACGTGGTCGCCACCGATGAAGTACCGAACGGCCGCCCATGGCCGGCCCAGGCCCTGGCCAACGTGATTGCGCTGGGCATCGACGATGTCGCCGCCTGCGTGAAGATCGACGACACCGTGCCGGGGATTCTCGAAGGTCGTCGCGCGGGGATGTGGACCGTGGCGCTGATCTGCTCCGGCAACGCGCTGGGTCTGGATTACGAAGGCTATCGCGCACTGGGCAGCGACGCCCTGGCCAGCGAACGCAAGCGCATTCACGCGCTGTTCGAAGGTTCGCGGCCGCATTACATGATCGACACCATCACCGATCTGCCGGAAGTGATCGCCGACATCAACAAGCGTCTGGCCAACGGTGAAATGCCGCAAAGCAGCTGATAACGCTGCCTGCGGCAAATAAAAACGCCAGTGTCTGCGCGACACTGGCGTTTTTTTTATGGGCAAACCCCTGATTTCGCGCAATGAAAGAGTTTTTAGACACGCGCAAATCGGCCAAAGCGGATTACAGTTAAAGCATGCCGTCGCTCAAGAACGGCACGTTTCGACCCTGATCCGTGAGGAAACACCGTATGCCGTGGACAAGTTCCGAATCACGCTACAGCACCGTGTCAGTCCTGTTGCACTGGTTGATGCTGGTGTTGTTGGTGCTGGTGTATGCCAGCATGGAATTGCGAGGCATCTTTCCCAAGGGCAGTGGCGGCCGCTCGCTGATCCGTGAAGTGCATTACATGCTCGGCCTGACCGTGTTCGTGCTGGTGTGGTTTCGCCTGCTCGCGCGCAGCATCGGCCCGGCGCCGAAAATCTTCCCGGCTTCACCGCAATGGCAAACCGCACTGGCCCGGCTGATGCACTGGGCGTTGTACCTGTTCATGATCAGCATGCCGATTCTCGGCTGGCTGATCACCAGCGCCGAGGGTCATCAAGTGATGTTCTACGGTTTCGACCTGCCGTTGCTGGTGCAAGAGGACAAAGCGTTCGCCAAACAGGTTGAACACTGGCACGTGTTGATTGGCAATATCGGCTACTGGCTGATCGGCCTGCACGCGCTGGCAGGGCTGTATCACCACTACGTAGTGGGCGATAACACACTGCTGCGGATGATGCCCAAGCGCAACCAGGTTTAGCCGTCGAATCCACGCCGGCCCTGCAAGCCGCCGGTGTGGATGAAGATCAGGCGCGTTCCACGGGCAAAGCGGCCCGCCTCGACTTGCTGTTTGAGTGCCAGTAAAGCCTTGCCGGTGTACAGCGGTTCGAGGGGGACGTCGCTGGCCTGCTCGGTCTGCGCGATGAACTCAAGCAACGGCGCATCGACTTTGGCGAAGCCCCCACGGCTGGCATCGATCAGCTCATAGCCTGCGATATCACCGACAATCGCCTCGACGTTGGCCGCGACACCGTGATCGTCGGGCACGGCCATGGCGCCATACACCGGGCGTTGACCGGCTTCCGCCAGCACCAAACCCGCGAGCGTGGTGCCAGTGCCGCACGCCAGCCACCAACCGTGATAGTCGTCCCAACGTAGCTTGCCCAGTTGCTCACTGACCTGCTCCTGCAATGACGTGCAACCCTGCGCGCCCGGCAACCCGCCGCCACCTTCGGGCACCGGATGCAGCGTCGGGTATTGCGCCCGCCACGGCTGCCAGAACCCCGGCTCATGCCGCGCCCGATAACCGCCATAGCCGAGCCAGTGCAATTGCATGCCGAAGCCCTGCAGATCCCTGATCGTCGGCGTGTCCTGCGGATGCCCGCGCAGCAGGCCGACCGTTGTGAATCCCAGGCGTTTACCCGCAGCGGCCAGTGCATGCAGATGATTGGAGTGCGCGCCGCCCAGGCTGATGATGCCTTCGGCGCCCGCACGGTCGGCGGCCTTGAGGTGTTTGACGAGCTTGAACCACTTGTTGCCGCTGATCAGCGGGTCGATCCGGTCCAGACGCAGGATGGCGACATCAATGCCGGCGGCGGTGAGCCAGTCCAGATGAAGGGATTCGAGGGGGGCTTGAGGTAGCCAGTCAGCGGGGGGAAGAAGCATTGGCGAATTATCAATCTAAATAAAGCCAGCATTGTAGTTGCTCTAAAGACGACATCGCGAGCAAGCTCGCTCCCACATGGCTTTGTGCAGCTCACAACATCTGTGAACGACGCAAAACCTGTGGGAGCGAGCTTGCTCGCGATGGTCGCTGGCACGCTGGACCTGGTTGCAGCGTTACAGCTCGGCGGCCAGACGCGAGCCCTGATTGATCGCACGCTTGGCATCCAGCTCGGCCGCCACATCGGCGCCGCCGATCAGGTGCACGTTCTGCCCGGCTGCCACCAGACCTTCTTGCAGCTCACGCAACGGATCCTGACCGGCGCAGATAACAATGTTGTCCACCGGCAGCACTTGCGGCTCGCCGGTTTCGCCGATGCGGATGTGCAGGCCTTCGTCGTCGATCTTCAGGTATTCGACGCTGTTGAGCATCTGCACCTGCTTGTTCTTCAGACCGGTACGGTGAATCCAGCCGGTGGTCTTGCCCAGACCGTCGCCGACCTTGGATTTCTTGCGTTGCAGCAGGAACACGTCACGGGCCGGTGCATGCGGTGCAGCCTTGATCCCGGCCACGCCACCACGGGCTTCCAGATTCGTGTCGATGCCCCACTCTTTCCAGAATGCAGCGCGATCCTGACTGGTGGCCACGCCTTCATGGACGAGGAATTCCGACACGTCAAAACCGATACCACCGGCGCCAATCACCGCTACCCGCTTGCCGACCGGTTTGCGCTCGAGCAGCACATCCAGATAGCTCAGCACTTTGGCATTCTCGACGCCCGGAATCGCCGGCAGACGCGGTGCAATACCGGTCGCCAGGATGACTTCGTCGTAACCACCTTCCACCAGTTTTGCCACATCGACACGGGTATTCAGGCACACCTCGACGTTGGTGGTCTGCAGTTTGCGTTTGAAGTAGCGCAGGGTTTCGTAGAACTCTTCCTTGCCCGGCACACGCTTGGCAACGTTGAACTGACCGCCGATTTCACTGGCCGAATCGAACAGCGTCACCTGATGCCCGCGCTCGGCGGCCACAGTGGCGGCGGACAGACCGGCAGGACCGGCACCGACCACGGCGATCTTCTTGATCTGCTTGACCGGCAGGTAGTTGAGTTCGGTCTCGTGGCAGGCACGCGGGTTGACCAGGCAACTGGTGAGCTTGCCGCCGAAGGTGTGATCGAGACAGGCCTGGTTGCAACCGATGCAGGTGTTGATTTCGTCGGCGCGGCCTTCAGCGGCCTTGTTGACGAAGTCCGGGTCGGCGAGGAACGGCCGCGCCATCGAAACCATGTCCGCATCGCCTTCGGCGAGAATCTGCTCGGCAACTTCCGGGGTGTTGATACGGTTGGTGGTAATCAGCGGGATGTTCACCGAACCACGCAGCTTGGCCGTGACCTTGCTGAATGCCGCACGCGGCACTTTGGTGGCGATGGTCGGAATCCGCGCTTCGTGCCAGCCGATGCCGGTGTTGATGATGGTCGCACCGGCCTGCTCGATGGCTTTGGCCAGGGTGACGATTTCTCCCCAGGTGCTGCCGCCTTCCACCAGATCGAGCATCGACAGACGGAAGATGATGATGAAGTTCGGGCCGACCGCTTCACGCACCCGGCGAACGATTTCCACCGGCAGGCGCATGCGGTTTTCGTAGCTGCCGCCCCAACGGTCGGTGCGGTGGTTGGTGTGGGCCGCGAGGAACTGGTTGATGAAGTAACCTTCGGAACCCATGATTTCCACGCCGTCGTACTCGGCGATCTGGGCCAGTACCGAGCAGGTGACGAAATCGCTGATCTGTTTCTCGATGCCTTCCTCGTCCAGCTCTTTGGGCTTGAACGGGTTGATCGGCGCTTGAATGGCGCTCGGGGCGACCTGTTTCGGGCTGTAGGCATAACGCCCGGCGTGAAGAATCTGCATGCAGATCTTGCCGCCCGCATCATGCACGGCGCGGGTAACGATGCGGTGCTTGAGCGCTTCTTCTTCGGTGGTCAGCTTGGCCGCGCCGGAGTACACGCCGCCCTCGTCGTTCGGACCGATACCGCCGGTCACCATCAGGCCAACGCCGCCACGGGCGCGTTCGGCGAAGTACGCCGCCATCCGCTCGAAGCCACCTGGCTTCTCTTCAAGACCGGTGTGCATCGAACCCATCAGGGTGCGGTTGCGCAGCGTGGTGAATCCCAGGTCCAGCGGGGCCAGCAGGTGCGGGTAAGTGGCGGTCATCGGTAACTCCACAGCGAGCAATCACGGAAAATGCGGGAGCTCTGCGTCCCCCGTCAGTCATGTTCGACAGACTAAGAGTCGCATCGCTGTCACTCAATGACCGTAACTGACAAGTTATTGATCCAAATGCGCAGCGCCCCTTGGCAAGCGCAGGCATGGGCCCTACCCTAGGCGCACACCCTGTACCCGGCTGTTGTTGGATTTCATGCGCAAACTTCTGTACCTGACCTTTTCCATGGCGCTCGTCGCCGCGCTCACCTTCTACGCCATGTGGGCGGCTGACCGCCCGGCCGGTCATTACCTGTCGGACCTGCGGATCAAACTGGCGGTCGATCAGGGCACTCGCGCCGATCGTGGCAACCTGCTGGGGATTCAGCCGGAACTGTTCCCGACCGACTATCAAAGCTCCGAACGCCTGCACCGCAAACTCGCCGCTTATTTGCAGCAGGCACAGGACCAGGGTTTGCTCAATGAAAAAACCATCGTGGTGCTGCCCGAGCATGTCGGCACCTGGCTGATGATCAGTGGCGAGAAAGACGAGTTGTACCAGGCCCCCACCCTCGCCGAAGCAATGAACTGGCTGGCCGCCAGCAACCCGTTGCAGTTCGCCCGCGCCTGGCTCACCGCCAAGGGCAGCAGCCGTCTGGATGACGCCCACTTGCGGATGAAATCCAGAGACATGGCCAAGGACTATCAGCTGCTGTTCGGCGGTCTGGCCAAGGAATTCCATATCACCCTGGTCGCCGGCTCGATCGTGTTGCCGGAACCGAACATCATCGACGGCAGACTCAAGGCCGGCAGTGGCGCGCTGTACAACACCAGCGTGGTGTTCGGTCGCGACGGCGCCCCGCTCGGTCAGCCACAGCGGCAGATGCGCCCGATCTTCGATCAGGATGACACGACGCCATCCAGCGATATCTCTCGGATCAATGTGATCGATACCCCGGCCGGACGTCTCGGCGTGCTGATCGGTAACGACAGCTGGTATCCGGACAACTATCGCAGGCTCGATGAGCAAGGCGCGCAACTGATCGCGGTGCCCGCGTTCGTCATCGGTCATGGGGTGTGGGATCTGCCTTGGCAGGGCTACAGAGGTTTGAACGTGCCAGACTCGGTCAGCCTCAAACCGGGAGAGGTCAGTGAAGGCCAGGCCTGGCACCGCTTGACCCTGACGGCACAACCGCCGGGCAGCCGGGCGATTGCCGGTATGAGCGTGTTCCTGCGCGGGCAGTTCTGGGACAAGCCGAGCTCCGGGCAGAGCTTCCTCAGCAGCAACGGCCAGCAGTTCGCCGACGGTGAAGCCCGTGGCGCGCGCTTGCTGAACCTCTGGTTGTAAACCATGAAGCCGCTGCCGATGCGCCTCGGGGATCTGTCAGTAGGCTTCGTTCATAGCCTGGCCGATGCCGTGCGCAGCCATGACGCCGATCCGCTGCCGCTGCTCGAGCAATACGGCCTCGACGCGGCACGATTGGCCGAGGCCGGGGCACGCCTGTCGATCCCGCGCTATATGCGCCTGGGTCATGGCGCGATCCAATTGACCGGCGATCCGGCCCTTGGCTTGCGCATGGGTCAGCTCAGTCGTTTGAGTCAGGCGGGACTGGCGGGCGTCACGGCAGCGCAGGCCCCGACCGTGCGCGAAGCCGCCCGCTGCCTGACGCGCTTCGAACCGTTGTATGGCTCCAATTATCGTGGCCAGTCGAGTTTTCACGAAGATGCCAGCGGCGCGTGGCTGCGCTTCTACTCGATCAGCCCATACAACGCCTACAACCGCTTTGTGGTGGACTCGATCATCGCCGGCTGGCTGCATCAATTGTCCAGCGTCAGCCCCGAGCCCCTGCGTGCCGAACGGATCGAAATCGAATTCGACACCCCGGATTATCGCGACGCCTATGCCATTCTGGGCGACTGCCCGATCCAGTTTGGGGCCGAACACAATCAACTGCGCCTGAGCCTCTCCAGCCTCTCCGCACGCAACCCAGAGCACTGCCCCAGTACCTGGAAGCATCTGCTGCAACTGTGTGAACGGGAACTGGAGCAATTGACGCGAACCCGCAGCCTGCGTGAACGCATCACCCAATTGCTCGGGCCATTGCTCAATGGTGGTCGCGAACCCGACCTGGAAGAAGTGGCGGCACGCCTGAAGCTGCCGACCTGGACGTTACGGCGAAAACTGGCCGAAGAAGGCACGCAGTTTCGCGCGATCCTCAACGACACTCGCCGTGATCTGGCAATGACCTACATCCGCGACACTGAACTGGCGTTCGGTGAAATCGCCTACTTGCTGGGCTTTGCCTCGGCCGAAGCTTTCCAGCGCGCCTTCAAGCGCTGGAACGGCCAGACACCGGGCGAATTCCGCCGCAGTCACCGCAAGACCGGCTAAAGCGTCAGAGCTCGGTGGCGTCTTCCGCAGGCTCCGGTGAGTCCAGTTCGTAGGCCTGGAATTCGAGCAGTTCTTCTTGATAGTCATCCATCGTGCAATCCCCCTACCTATTTGCTGAAATGGCCTGGAGCAAATGACCAGTGCCTCGAGCATAAAGTGCCCGTATGAAGGAAAAATGAAACGCGGCCTTCATGAAATAAACGTAGCAGGCGGTCAGGGATTTATCGCGGGGATATTTTCAGAATGTGTGAACCGACATTTCAGATCACACAGGAATCGAAGTGGGAGCGACGTTGCGTCGCTCCCACAGCTTATCAATGCCCGGTTGGCATTGCCGGAATCGGCTCGGATGGCGGCGGCAGATCCGTCGGATTGACCGGTGGTGTAATGACCTCCGTTGCCGGCGCTGCTGCTGGAACCAGCTCCGAACCCGGTGCCGGGGTGATCGGCGCCGCCTCGGCTGGCGGAACGACCGGCTCTGAACTGACCGGGGCCTGCTCAGCAGGGGCTGGCTCGGCGGGAGCTGGGGTAGCGGCAGGTGCGGCGGTCGGGGCTGGAGCCGGAGTCGTCTCGGCCGCAGGCGTCGGAGCCAGTGCGGCCGGTGCAGCCTTGGGTTCCGGCACGCCCAGATCGGCTTTCGGCTTCTCGGTGATGTGCGCAGCCTTCTTCGCATCCGCCGGCAGGAACAGCTCCACCAGGGTGAAGAAGCGCTCGTAGAATTTCTGCGAGGACACGGTTTCGCTGGCCACCTTGACCATCGAGTCGTCAGAGGAGCCGATCGGCATCGACACCGAGCCCAACACGCCAACCCCAAGGCTGGCCGAGTTGTTGGTCTTCTTCAGCGCGTAGCGGTCCTGCAAGGCGTTGGCGAATACCGTGGCGTGGTGGCCAGCGCTGCCATCATCGGCACACACGACGTTGAAGCTGATCTCCAGGTGTGTTTCACCAGTCTGCTGGAAACTCTTGTGTCCGCTGACCAGTTTCGGGTCGCTGCTAGTGATGATGTAGCCTTGGCTGAGCAACGCCCGGCGAGCCGCTTCGCAACTGGCGGTGTCGGTGACCGGGTAATTGCGCGAAAAGGTGCCGGAGTCGTCGAAGTTCTCATGCTCGTAGATAGGCTTGTCCTTGGAGCAGCCGGCAGCGGCGGTCAGCAACAACGCCAATCCGATGAAACGCACGGGAATAGAATTCAACATTAAACATCCTGAGGGGGAAAACGGTCCGGGGCGTATTGTGCAACATATCGCTGCCCCGCGGCGTACGGATTACTGTCTTAAAACAGTTACAACTCTACCGGTCATGGGTGCAGGGAAAAAGGCAAACCGGCCATTGGTCCATGAAAATCCTGTCACCCAGTGATTGATAGGCAAAAAAAAGCCCCGAATGTTCATCCGGGGCTCATTTTTTGTCGCTCAGTCAGGCATCAGAAACGCTTGATGTCCGCTTCGCTTTCCAGTTGCTTGCGGTACGCCGCGAAGTCTTGCTGGCCTTCACGCGAGGCGAGGAAGCGACGGTATTGCGCTTTCTCTTCATCGGTCGGCGCGGCGGCTTCGTTCACAGCGTTCAGGCGCACGATGGTCAGGCTGCCGTCAGGCAGTGTCACACTGCTGAACGTCGGCTTGTCCTTGCCTGCCGGTTTCGGCATGCGGAACAGGGCTTGCAGCACGGCTGGATCAACACCTTCCTGGGCGCGGGTGGCCGCCTGGGTGGCTTTCCAGCTCTGACCGTCGATGGCCTTGTCCAGCGGCGTCTTGCCATCACGCAGGCTAGCGATCAGTTGCTCGGCCTTGGTTTTGGCAGCCGCGCTGGCGTGCTCTTTGGCCAACTGGGTGCGGATGGCAGTCGCCACGGCTTCCAGCGGCAGTTGCGCAGGCTTGAGGTGCTCCTTGGCACGCAGCACGATCACGGTTTCCGGATCCAGCTCGATGGCGGTGCTGTTGGCACCCTCTTCCAGCACTTCGGTACTGAACGCGGCAGTCACCACGGCGCGGTTGGCTGCAACACCTTCGCCACCTTCACGGCCAAACGGCTTGGAGGTGTGCACGGTCAGTTTCAGATCCTGCGCCGGCTGAGCCAGGTCAGACGATTCGAACGAAGAGTCTTCCAGTTGCTTGGTCGCCTCGACGAAACGCTGCTCGACCTGCTGGGTTTTCAGCTCACGGGTCAGCTTGTCTTTCAGGCTGGCGAAGGTCGGCACTTCCGGCGCTTCGACGCCCAGCAGCTTGATCAGGTGGAAACCGAAGTCGGTGCGAACCGGCTCGGACACTTGATCCTTGCTCAAGGAATACAGGGCTTTCTCGAAGGCTGGATCGTAAACGCCAGGACCGGCATAACCCAGGTCGCCGCCATTGTTGGCCGAACCCGGATCCTGCGAGAACTCCTTGGCCAGCGCTTCGAACTTCTCGCCCTTGGCCAGACGGGCCTGAACGTCTTCGATCTTCGCCTTGGCCTGAGCCTCGGTAGTCTTGTCGTTGACTTCGATCAGGATATGCGCCGCACGACGCTGTTCCGACAGGTTGGCGATCTCTTTCTGATACGCCGCCTGCAGGTCTTCATCCTTTACGGCAACCTGGTCGAAGAAGGAAGCCTTCTTCAGCTCGAGGTAATCGATGACCACTTGATCCGGGGTCATGAATTCCTTGGCGTGTTCGTCGTAATAAGCCTTGACCTCATCGTCGGTCAGCTTCACGGCGGCCGGGTCAGCCTTGATGCTCAGCGAGGCGAAATCACGGGTCTGTTTTTCCAGACGGGCGAAAGCCAGCACTTGAGCGTCAGTCACGAAACCGCTGCCCGCCACACCGGCGCGCAGTTGGCCGATCAACATTTCCTGAGCCAGCATCTGGCGGAATTGCATACGGCTGTAGCCCAGTTGACGGATCACCTGGTCGAAACGGTCGGAACTGAACTTGCCATCAACCTGGAATTCAGGCGTTTGCAGGATCACTTGATCCAGCGCCGCTTCGGAGAAAGCGAACTTCGACTTTTCTGCGCCTTGCAGCAGCAGCTTGCGATCGATCAGACCCTTGAGGGCCGAATCACGGAGCATTTTTTCATCGAGCAACGAAGCATCGAAGTCCTTGCCCAGCTGTTGCATCAGCTGACGGCGTTGCATATCAACGGCCTGGCTCAGCTCGTTCTGGCTGATTTCTTCACCGTTGACCTTGGCCGCCTCGTTGGTGTGAGTCGTGGCCTTGAAAATGGCGTCGAAACCGGTCAGAGCCATCAGTGCAACGATGACTCCGATAATGGTCTTGGCAATCCAGCCTTGTGAATTGTCCCTGATATTCTGCAGCATGCGTCCCCCAGAAACGGTTGAACTTCAAAAATTAGGCAACCGTGGAGCGTGGGTAGAATCCGGATAGAAGAAAGGCGCATCCGAGGATGCGCCTTCTCGTAACTGGCGGAGCGGACAGGGCTCGAACCCTCGATCCCGGCGTAGCAGGCAATTATTCCAAACCGCCTGCTCTACCGCTCCGCTGCCAAGTCAGGCATGACCCCGACCCGGATGGGTAAAAACCTGAATCAAACTTAGTTGACGGCTTCTTTCAGGGCTTTACCGGCTTTGAAACCTGGCTTTTTGGCAGCAGCGATTTCCAGAGTCTTGCCGGTCTGTGGGTTACGACCAACGCGAGCTGGACGATCAGTTACGGAGAAAGTACCGAAACCAACCAGAACAACGGAGTCGCCAGCCTTGAGAGCGCCAGTGACGGATTCGATTACAGCGTCCAGCGCACGGCCAGCAGCAGCTTTCGGGATATCAGCGGATGCAGCGATAGCATCAATCAGTTCCGACTTGTTCACTCTAAGTCCCCTTATATCTATTTGAGTATGATTCTAAGTTTTTTGGTGAAAGCAAAAACGAGTGCTGAATGGCCTACAGACACTTAAGAGCCGCTTTATAACAAGGGCTCTAAAAAGCTGTCAAGGAAGCCCCCCAGGCAAAAGCGTATTAATGCGTGCTAATTCTTTCCTTAGAGTCAGACTCACGTTTTTCGTCCTTGGCAACTATCTCCGGAGCCACATCCGGCAAGGGCTCCGGCGCGTATTGCAGCGCAATTTGCAGGACCTCGTCAATCCATTTAACCGGTTTGATCTGCAGATCCTGCTTGATATTGTCAGGAATCTCCTTCAGATCGCGCACGTTCTCTTCCGGAATAATCACTGTCTTGATTCCGCCACGGTGAGCGGCCAGCAGTTTTTCCTTCAGACCGCCAATGGCGAGGACTTGACCACGCAGGGTGATCTCGCCGGTCATGGCGACATCGGCACGCACAGGAATCCCCGTCAAAGCGGACACCAGCGCAGTACACATGCCTACACCGGCGCTCGGGCCGTCTTTCGGCGTAGCACCTTCCGGCATGTGGATGTGGGTGTCGCGCTTCTCGTGGAAGTCCAGGGGAATGCCCAGGCTCTTGGCACGGCTGCGCACCACGGTCAGGGCCGCAGTGATCGATTCGACCATTACGTCACCCAGCGAACCGGTCTTGATCAGTTGCCCTTTACCCGGCACTACAGCCGCTTCGATGGTGAGCAATTCACCGCCGACCTGAGTCCAGGCCAGGCCGGTCACCTGACCGATCTGATCCTGTTGCTCGGCCAGACCGTAGCGGAATTTGCGGACACCGAGGAAGTGTTCCAGCAGATCAGCTGTCACTTTCACCGAGAAGCGTTTTTCCAGTGCATGCTCTTTCACTGCCTTGCGGCAGACCTTGGCAATCTGCCGCTCGAGGCCACGCACACCGGCTTCACGGGTGTAGTAACGGATGATGTCGCGGATCGCTTCTTCGTCGAATTCCAGTTCGCCTTTCTTCAGGCCGTTGGCGGCAATCTGCTTTGGCGACAGGTACTTGACGGCGATGTTGATCTTTTCGTCTTCGGTGTAGCCCGGCAGACGGATCACTTCCATCCGGTCCAGCAGCGCCGGAGGAATGTTCATCGAGTTCGAGGTGCACAGGAACATCACATCCGACAGGTCGTAATCGACTTCCAGATAGTGATCGTTGAAGTTGTGGTTCTGCTCCGGATCGAGCACTTCCAGCAACGCCGACGCCGGATCGCCACGCATATCGCTGCCCATTTTGTCGATTTCATCGAGCAGGAACAGCGGGTTGCGGACACCCACCTTTGTCATCTTTTGAATCAATCTTCCTGGCATCGAACCGATGTAAGTCCGGCGGTGACCACGGATTTCCGCTTCGTCACGCACGCCACCGAGGGCCATGCGCACGAATTTACGGTTGGTGGCATGGGCAATCGACTCCGCCAGCGAGGTTTTACCCACGCCCGGAGGACCGACCAGGCACAACACCGGGCCGCGAATCTTCTTCACGCGCTTCTGCACGGCGAGGTATTCAAGGATGCGTTCCTTGACCTCTTCGAGGCCGTAGTGATCGGCATCGAGAATATCTTCGGCACGGGCCAGATCCAGACGCACTTTGCTCTGAGCCTTCCACGGCACCTGCACCAGCCAGTCGATGTAGGAACGCACGACAGTGGCTTCGGCCGACATCGGCGACATCTGCTTGAGCTTGTTCAGCTCGGCAGTGGCCTTGGCCAGCGCATCTTTCGGCAGGCCGGCGGCATCGATACGCTTTTTCAGGTCTTCGATTTCGTTGTGGCCTTCGTCGCTGTCGCCGAGCTCTTTCTGAATGGCCTTCATCTGCTCATTCAGGTAGTACTCGCGCTGACTGCGCTCCATTTGCTTCTTGACGCGACCGCGGATGCGCTTTTCGACTTGCAGCAGATCGATTTCAGCGTCCAGCAAAGCCAGTACGTGCTCGACGCGGGCCGGCAGGTCAATGATTTCGAGGATTTCCTGCTTCTGCTCGATTTTCAGCGCCATGTGCGCGGCCATGGTGTCTACCAGACGGCCCGGCTCATCGATGCTGTTGAGCGACGACAGGACTTCAGCCGGGACTTTCTTGCCCAACTGAACATATTGTTCGAACTGCGACAACAGCGTGCGCACGAAGACTTCGGACTCGCGCTCGGCGGCGTCGACTTCATCGATCAGCGACACTTCGGCGCGGCAATGGCCGTCGACTTCGCTGAAACGCTCGACAGCACCACGCTGCTCGCCCTCGACCAGAACCTTGACGGTGCCGTCAGGCAGCTTGAGCAATTGCAGAACAGTGGCAATGGTGCCCACACGATACAGAGCGTCTTCTCCGGGATCGTCGTCAGCCGGGTTTCTCTGGGCCAGCAGCAGGATCTGCTTGTCGCCCGTCATCGCGGCCTCGAGGGCTTCGATGGATTTCTCGCGCCCCACGAACAGCGGGATAACCATGTGCGGATACACAACGACATCACGCAATGGCAGGAGAGGCAATTCGATGGTGGTCTTCATGATTTCGCCTCTACGGCGGCCATATGGCCGTAATCAGATGGAATTAAGCTTGAAACCAAGATGGGGGCTGGTTCCAAAAAAAACAAGCGCTATGAGGAGGTTAAAATTTCTTAAAAAAAAAGAGGCCCGAAGGCCCCTTCTTTATTCCAGCAGACTGGACGCTTAGGCGTCCGGCGCTGCCTTGGCAGCCGGCTCACTGTTTTCGTAGATATACAGTGGCTTGGACTTGCCTTCGATCACGCTTTCATCGATCACGACTTTGCTCACCTCGGACTGCGAGGGGATTTCGTACATCGTGTCGAGCAGCACACCTTCGAGAATCGAACGCAGGCCACGGGCACCGGTTTTACGTTCCAGTGCACGTTTGGCGACCGATTTCAGCGCATCGGAACGGAATTCCAGATCCACGCCTTCCATCTCGAACAGCTTGGCGTACTGTTTGGTCAGGGCATTTTTCGGCTCGGTGAGAATCTGCATCAATGCAGCCTCATCCAGCTCGTCCAGCGTCGCAAGGACCGGCAGACGACCGACGAATTCCGGGATCAGACCGAACTTGACCAGATCGTCAGGCTCGACTTCACGCAGGGATTCACCGACTTTCTTGCCTTCTTCCTTGCTGCGTACTTCTGCGTTGAAACCGATGCCACCTTTGGTGGAACGGTTTTGAATCACTTTCTCCAGACCGGAGAACGCACCACCGCAGATGAACAGGATGTTACGGGTGTCGACCTGCAGGAATTCCTGCTGCGGATGCTTGCGGCCACCTTGCGGTGGAACGGAAGCGACCGTGCCTTCGATCAACTTCAGCAAGGCCTGCTGCACGCCTTCACCGGAAACGTCCCGGGTGATCGACGGGTTGTCGGACTTGCGCGAAATCTTGTCGATTTCATCGATGTAGACAATGCCCATCTGGGCCTTTTCCACGTCGTAATCGCACTTCTGCAGCAGCTTCTGAATGATGTTCTCGACGTCTTCACCCACGTAACCCGCCTCGGTGAGGGTGGTTGCGTCGGCAATGGTGAACGGAACGTTCAGCAAGCGGGCCAAAGTTTCGGCCAGCAGGGTTTTACCGGAGCCTGTCGGGCCGATCAGCAGGATGTTGCTCTTGCCGAGTTCGACGTCGTCAGCCTTTTTGTCACGCTGGTTCAGACGCTTGTAGTGGTTGTACACCGCTACCGCCAGAACCTTCTTTGCACGCTCCTGACCAATGACGTACTGGTCAAGGATGCCGCTGATTTCTTTAGGCGAAGGCAATTTATGCGCGCTGCTTTCGGCCTGTGCTTCCTGCACCTCCTCACGGATGATGTCATTGCACAGGTCGACGCACTCGTCGCAGATAAAGACCGAGGGGCCGGCAATCAATTTGCGCACTTCATGCTGGCTTTTGCCACAGAAGGAGCAATAGAGCAGCTTGCCGTTGTCCTCGCCGTTGCGGGTGTCAGTCATTCGTTCGATCCAAATCCGATAGGCTTGCAACACAAGATGAAGGCTATTGCGGGCTTTTTCAAGCCCGCCGCTGATCGGACCAGCCGACCAGGCCTATTTCGAGCTGCTTATTTTAAGCTGGACGCTGGTTGATCACTTCGTCGATCAAGCCGTATTCCTTCGCAGCTTCTGCACTCATGAAGTTGTCGCGGTTGGTATCGCGCTCGATTTCTTCCAGAGTGCGACCGCTGTGCTTGGCCATCAGCGTGTTGAGGCGCTCGCGGATGAAGAGGATTTCCTTGGCGTGGATTTCGATATCCGACGCCTGGCCCTGGAAACCGCCCAGTGGCTGGTGAATCATCACACGCGAGTTCGGCAGGCAGAAACGCTTGCCTGGAGCACCTGCGGTCAGCAGGAATGCGCCCATGCTGCAAGCCTGGCCGATGCAGGTGGTCGACACGTTTGGCTTGATGAACTGCATGGTGTCGTAGATCGACATGCCCGCTGTCACCGAACCGCCCGGGGAGTTGATATAAAGATGGATGTCCTTGTCCGGGTTTTCCGCTTCAAGGAACAGCAATTGCGCACAGATCAGGTTGGCCATGTAGTCCTCTACCGGACCCACCAGAAAGATCACTCGCTCCTTCAGAAGACGCGAATAAATGTCATAGGCGCGCTCGCCACGAGCGGACTGCTCGACAACCATCGGGACCAGACCGCCTGCGGCCTGGATATCAGAGTTCTGCTGAATATACGAATTTCGGAACATGCTCTGCAGTCACTCCCAAATAGTTATGTCTTGAATACGCATAAGCCAGCTCGAAAGCTGGCTTATGGTGTGTGCTTCTAACGCAAAAACAATCAGTCGGCTTTTGGAGCTTCTACCGGCTTGACCGCTTCTTCGTAGGAGACCGATTTGTCGGTCACACTGGCTTTCTGCAGAACAGTATCCACAACTTGTTCTTCCAGCACAACCGAACGGACTTCGTTCAGTTGCTGCTCGTTCTTGTAGTACCAGGACACAACCTGCTCAGGCTCTTGGTAGGCCGAAGCCATTTCCTGAATCATTTCGCGAACGCGGGCTTCGTCTGGCTTCAGGTCGAATTGCTTGACCACTTCAGCCACGATCAGACCCAGCACAACGCGGCGCTTGGCTTGCTCTTCGAACAGCTCGGCCGGCAGTTGATCTGGCTTGATGTTGCCACCGAACTGCTGAACAGCCTGCACGCGCAGACGGTCAACTTCGTTGGACAGCAGAGCCTTTGGCACTTCGATCGGGTTGGTGGCCAGCAGACCGTCCATTACCTGATTCTTGACCTTGGATTTGATCGCCTGACGCAGTTCACGCTCCATGTTCTTGCGAACTTCGGTGCGGAAGCCGTCGATGCCGCTTTCCTTGATACCGAACTGGGCGAAGAACTCTTCGTTCAGCTCTGGCAGTTTTGGCTCGGAAACGGTGTTGACAGTCACGGTGAACTCAGCGGTTTTGCCAGCCAGGTCCAGGTTCTGATAGTCCTCTGGGAAGGTCAGGTTCAGAACGCGCTCTTCACCGGCTTTGGCGCCAACCAGGCCTTCTTCGAAGCCAGGGATCATGCGGCCGGAGCCCAGCACCAGCTGAGTACCCTTGGCGGAACCGCCAGCGAACACTTCGCCGTCAACCTTGCCAACGAAATCGATGTTCAGCTGGTCTTCGTTCTGGGCAGCGCGATCGGCCACTTCGAAACGGGTGTTCTGCTTACGCAGGATGTCCAGCATCTTGTCCAGATCGGCGTCAGCCACGTCAGCGCTCAGGCGCTCGACGGTGATGCCTTCGAAGCCGGCAACGGTGAACTCAGGGAACACTTCGAATACGGCTACGTATTCCAGGTCCTTGCCAGCTTCGAGCGACTTAGGCTCGATCGATGGCGAACCGGCCGGGTTCAGCTTCTGCTCAACCACAGCTTCGTAGAAGGAGGACTGGATCACGTCGCCGATCGCTTCCTGGCGCGCATCAGCACCGAAACGGCGCTTGATTTCGCTCATTGGCACTTTGCCTGGACGGAAGCCAGCAATCTTGGCCTTTTGGGCAGTCTGCTGCAGACGCTTGTTGACCTGAGTCTCGATGCGCTCAGCCGGCACGGTGATGCTCATGCGGCGCTCAAGAGCAGTAGTATTTTCAACAGAAACTTGCATGGATATTCCTCGTTGCACAGACGTTAGCCGGCCGTTTCCGACCCAAGAATCAAGGGCATGCATTCTAGTGGGTCAAACTCAAGAAGTCACCCTACTGAAAACGGGTAAAAAAACAGCAGGCAATTTGAAGGCGGGGACAAACGGTTGCGCCTCGCCCTGTTAGCAAATACAGCCAATCAAGCCAGGGCTCTGCGCCAACCTCTTCTATATATAGAGGCGATTGAATCATCTCCCTGACAGCCAACCCCGCAAGCAAGGCCGGCGGGCAGCGCAGCATCATCGAGCAACATTAATACGACGAAGCGCCCTGCCCTGCGACCCGAAACCGGCAGTCGCCGAAAACCCGAAACCGTAAAACAAAAAAGGCGCCAGACTGTTAAGTCTGGCGCCTTTCGGAATATGGGGTGGACGATGGGGATCGAACCCACGACAACGGGAGTCACAATCCCGTGCTCTACCAACTGAGCTACGCCCACCATATTGCGTACCAAAGAAGCCAAACAACTTCTTTGTAGAACTTCACCCTACCAACGGCATGAATGAAGCTTTGATTGGTGCGGATGAAGAGACTCGAACTCTTACGCCTCGCGGCGCTGGAACCTAAATCCAGTGTGTCTACCAATTCCACCACATCCGCGGATGAAGCTTTTTAAAGCAAAGGCGCCAGATTGTTACATCTGGCGCCTTTCGAAATATGGGGTGGACGATGGGGATCGAACCCACGACAACGGGAGTCACAATCCCGTGCTCTACCAACTGAGCTACGCCCACCATATCGCGTTACTTGTGCCAAAGCTGCCTAATGGCGCACCCGGCAGGACTCGAACCTGCGACCATCCGCTTAGAAGGCGGATGCTCTATCCAGCTGAGCTACGGGCGCCTTGTTAGCTGTACCCTTGGAGGACTACAAACTAAGTGCTTTCCAGTCTCGCAGAACCTTGATTCCGCTCAACCTTCTTAACCAGTGCTAGGCTGTGCCCGACAAGTGCGACGAATAGTATAGAGCGACCTGCAGGTCGTCAAATCCTTTTTAAAAAAAATTCATTTAATTAAAGGGCTTAGGGGAATTTGCTGACCAAGCGCCTTTGCCCTCACCGTCTGACATGCGAGAATGCGTTCTCTTTTTTTCCCCTCTCGATGGTTAATCACGCGCAATGACTGCACAACTAATCGACGGCAAATCAATCGCCGCCAGCCTGCGCCAGCAGATCGCCCAACGGGTAGCCGAACGTCGCGAGCAAGGCTTGCGCACTCCCGGCCTCGCGGTGATCCTGGTCGGCAGCGATCCTGCCTCTCAGGTTTATGTCTCGCACAAGCGTAAAGACTGTGAAGAGGTCGGCTTCCTCTCTCAAGCCTACGACCTGCCTTCCGAAACCACTCAAGAAGCTCTGACCGATCTGATCGATCGACTGAACGACGACCCGGCAATCGACGGCATTCTGCTTCAGCTTCCGCTGCCCGAGCACCTGGACGCCTCCAAACTGCTGGAGCGCATCCGCCCGGACAAGGACGTCGACGGTTTCCATCCTTATAACGTCGGCCGTCTGGCCCAGCGTATTCCGCTGCTGCGCCCCTGCACCCCGAAAGGCATCATGACCTTGCTGGAAAGCACCGGCGTCGATCTGTACGGGATGGACGCCGTGGTTGTCGGCGCTTCCAACATCGTCGGTCGCCCGATGGCCATGGAGCTGTTGCTGGCCGGCTGCACCGTGACCGTGACCCACCGTTTCACCAAGGACCTGGCCGGCCACGTCGGCCGCGCCGATCTGGTCGTGGTTGCCGCCGGCAAGCCAGGCTTGGTCAAGGGCGAGTGGATCAAGGAAGGCGCGATCGTGATCGACGTCGGCATCAACCGTCAGGACGACGGCAAACTGGTCGGTGACGTCGTGTACGAAACCGCCCTGCCCCGCGCCGGCTGGATCACTCCAGTACCGGGCGGTGTCGGCCCGATGACCCGTGCCTGCCTGCTGGAAAACACGCTGTACGCGGCAGAAACCTTGCACGCCTGAGGCGCTTTTCCCGCGCTCCCGAAACCCCGCCTCGTGCGGGGTTTTTCATATCCTCGAAAAAACCTTTACCGTTCGCCGGAAACCCCTATTTTCACAGGGCTTTTCACGACTTTTTCATGCCCCACAAACAACCATCGACAGATCTTCAGCCATACTCCTAGAATGCGTCGTTTTACGACACAGTCCGTTACAAATAACGGCATTTCCAACCTTCATGAGTTCGCCCGCGTGAATATTCGTCTGTCCATCCTGAGCCTGGTTTTTGCATTTTCAGGCACACTCCTCACGCCAACGGTCAACGCCGCCGAAACCACCGCTGCCCCCCGAGACGCCTCGCAACTGAAAATCGCCTCTGGCAGCGCCCTGCTGATGGATCTGCAGACCAATAAAGTCATCTACTCCAGCAATCCGGACGTGATCGTGCCGATCGCCTCCGTCAGCAAGTTGATGACCGGTTTGGTCGTGGTTGAAGCGCACCAGAACATGGACGAATGGATTGACGTCGACATCAGCCACACCCCGGAAATGAAAGGCGTGTTTTCCCGGGTCAAACTGCGTAGCGAATTGCCGCGCCGAGAGATGCTGCTGATTGCCCTGATGTCCTCGGAAAACCGCGCCGCAGCCAGCCTGGCGCACCACTACCCGGGCGGCTATGTGGCATTCATCGCGGCGATGAACGCCAAGGCCAAGGCGCTAGGCATGACCAGCACCCACTTTGTCGAGCCGACCGGCCTGTCGGAACGCAACGTTTCCACTGCGCGCGACCTGAGCAAGTTGCTGATGGCCGCGCAGAAACATCCAATCCTCAGCGAGCTCACCACCACCAAGGAAAAAACCGTTTCGTTCCGCAAACCCAATTACACCCTGGGTTTTCGCAATACCGACCATCTCGTCAACAAAGCCGATTGGGATATCAAGATCACCAAAACCGGCTTCACCAATCCGGCCGGCCACTGCTTGGTGCTTGTGACGAAGATGAGCAACCGTCCGGTCGCTCTGGTGATTCTTGACGCCTTCGGCAAGTACACCCACTTTGCCGATGCGAGCCGCATCCGCAGCTGGGTGGAAACCGGCAGGAGCACCAACGTTCCAGCGGTGGCTCAGCAATACAAGGCTGAGAAGAACCTCAAGGGCCGCCACAGTGGCGTCGTCGAAGCGTCCAAGTAATCCGCGACACAAGAAAAAGCCCCGAACATTCGGGGCTTTTTTTCGTCTGCCGGTTCAGTCGTTAGGCAACGGCATCTGGTCATCATCGGGAATGCCATCACCGGCACTTGGATCACGCCGATGCTCCGGCGTCACGACGGCAGGGCGAGCAAGCGGATCACGCAACGGGCTGTCCGGGTCCAACACCGGATCAACGTCCGGTTCCGGGGTGGTCGGCACGCTGTCCGGTTTATGGTCATCGAAGCTGGAATCGGTACTCATACGCACCTCTCATTCGGGTCATCACCCGAAAAATCGGGCGTTACCTTTAAGAGTCTGGCACCGCGTCAGGGTGCCCGTCAGGAGACGGACGGAACCTCACTTCGCCTCCAGTGCCTTGCGGGCCTGCGCCGCTTCTCGCTCCTGACCTGCCTGCGCCAGTTCATCAGCCGCTTTCAGCCAACGCTGGCGATCGACCGCTGCCGGGATCTGCGAAGGCTTCTGAATCAATATTGCCCAGCCACCTGACTTCTCGAGTGCCGACTCAAAAGAACTGAAACTCATCAGCTCGCGGCGGTTCATCCCGGCACGCAGCAGCACCTTCTGCTTTTTCCGGTCGTAGCCGGAGAGGATCGCGTAACGCGGCTCGGCCCAGAATGCAGATCCTTCGCTGAAACGCACCATCACCGGGTAACCCGCCGCGACTTGGGTCAGCAACGCCGGCAAACGGGCATCGACCGGGTATACGACCATGCCGTATTCACGGGCCAGGTTCTGCATGTTCTGTTGCAATTTGTCTTCCGCGCCCGGCAAGTGCAGCGGTTTTTCCAGCAGACCCGGCGTAATCACGATGCCCTGTTGCGACAGCAGACTGGCAAGCACTTGTGGCCCGCTCTGATTGGCCTCACCGCGATAGAAAGTGCCGCTGAGCTCGACCCGCTCCGGCAGGCGCTGGACCTCAGGCGCCACGCTGCCCGCACACCCCACCAATGCTGTCACGCAACCGGCCACCAGCAACGCCATGCGAATCCGGGAAAATAGCTGCACCATCGTCACTCTCTTGATCAGTTACCGGTCATCGTGTTCCGGCTTGGTCGAGGATCATAGGACGGCGCAACGCTGCGGTATAGCCCAAAGGGGCAGATCCATCGGCTGCATAGAGCGAAGTGATTGGTCACCACCGACCTTTGGTCAATAGCCTGAAACACGCCAGCGACTAGACTGTCACTCAGATAAGCGCAAAAAAGCGAGCGCCCGACGCAGGGCAAAGAGGAGGCACCGATGAGCCTGACCATGACCATCGTAATGTTGATTGCCGGCTGGCTGGCCGTAGCCGCCGCCATGCTGTGGGGCGTGCTGCGGATTTCCCGGCGCCATCACCACCCCGCACAACCCGCACCGACCAGAAAGATCGAGAAACACGACGCTCGTCACGCCACCGCGCACTGACTTCCTGTAACCGACACTAACAAAAAGGCCGCCTGGACTCTCGCGAGTTCAGGCGGCCTTTGGTTTTCCAGCGATTACGCTTCGGCAGTCAGTTTCTTCTGCCTGGCGCGGCGCGACATCATGTTCAGCACTTCAATCGAAGCGGAGAACGCCATGGCGGCATACACATAACCTTTCGGTACGTGGGCGCCGAAGCCTTCAGCGATAAGCGTCATGCCGATCATGATCAGGAAGCCCAGGGCCAGCATTACAACCGTCGGGTTGTCGTTGATGAACTTGGCCAGCGGATCAGCTGCAAACAGCATCACCAGCACCGAAACCACCACCGCGATCACCATGATCGGCAAGTGTTCGGTCATGCCGACCGCGGTAATGATGCTGTCGATCGAGAACACCATGTCCAGCACCAGGATCTGCCCGATGGCGGCGGCAAAACCCAGGGTTACCGTCGACGTCGCGGACTTCGGATCTTCCGGCGCCGGGTCCATGCTGTGATGGATCTCGGTCGTTGCCTTCCACACCAGGAACAAGCCACCAGCGATCAGGATCATGTCCTTCCAGGAGAACGCCTGGCCGAGGATCTCGATGACCGGCGCGGTCAACTGAACGATGAACGCGATGGTGCTCAACAGGGCCAGACGCATGATCAGCGCCATGCCAATACCGACACGACGGGCCTTCTGCCGGTACTGCTCGGGCAGTTTGTTGGTCAGGATCGAGATGAAGATCAGGTTATCGATGCCCAGCACGATTTCCATCACCACCAGTGTGGCCAAGGCAATCCAGGCGGTCGGGCTGGAAGCGAGTTCTAACAGATATTCCATGGGTCAGTCCTGACTCTTGTAAGACGATTTAGATGGTCTTGGAGGAAGATTCGGATTTTTCCGCCTCTTTTTCCGGGGCTTCTTTTTTCTCGATCAGGCCGCCGGTGGCGTCGCTGAGCGCTTGTTCAGCGGCTTTATGGGTGTCGTCGATGGCTTGCTTGGCGCTCTCGGCGGCCTTGCCCATCAACTGTTGCGCGCTCTTTTCGGCCTGGTCGCAACCTGCCATAAGCAGTAAAGACGTAAACATCAGTGCCGGAATCGTATATTTCATGAGGCCTCCTTCGAATGAACAGACAGGGTTGTAGACCACCCGTCGATGGCTGGGCATTCTAGGGAGACAGACACTTCAGGAAAATTCGTATTTTTAGCGGCTATACTTCGATTTATACGAACTGTATTTGACGGACCGAACCCCATGCTCAATTACCGACAACTGCATTACTTCTGGGTGGTGGCCAAGACCGGCAGCATCGTGCGCGCGTGCGAGCAACTTAACCTCACGCCACAAACCATCAGCGGCCAGATTTCCTTGCTCGAACAGACTTACGGCATCGAATTGTTTCAACGGGTCGGCCGGCAACTGGAACTCACCGAGGCCGGGCGCCAGGCCCTGCCCTACGCCGAGCAGATGTTCCAACTCGGCGGCGAACTGGAACTGATGCTGCGCGCCCAACCCAACGAACAGCAGATCCTGTTCCGCGTCGGCGTGGCGGACGTCGTACCCAAATCCATCGTTTATCGCCTGATCGCACCGACCATGGAATTGAGCGAACCGCTGCGCATCACCTGCCGCGAAGACAAACTCGAGCGGTTGCTGGCGGATCTGGCGATCCAGCGCCTGGACCTGGTGATCTCCGACAGCCCGATGCCCTCGCACCTGGACATCAAGGGCTACAGCCAGAAACTCGGGGAATGCGGGATCAGTTTCTTCGCCACCGCCGAGCTGGCAGCGCAGTACGGACAGGATTTCCCGCGCAGCCTGCACGGTGCACCGTTGTTGATTCCCGGCGCAGAAACCGTAGTGCGCAGCCGTTTGCAGCGCTGGTTCGCCGAGCAGCAGATTCAGCCAAGGATAGTCGGGGAGTTCGATGACAGCGCCTTGATGCAGGCGTTCGGCCAGTCCGGCAGCGGGATTTTCATCGGCCCGAGCGTGATTGCCGATGAGGTGAAGCGCCAGTACGGCGTCGAATTGATCGGCCAGACCGATGCGGTGAGTGAGTCGTTCTACGCGATCTCAGTGGAACGCAAGGTCAAGCACCCCGGCATCAAAGCGATTACCGAAGGTGCCCGACGCGAGCTGTTTACAGCCTTTTAAACCGGCGCGCAGACTTCGCGCGGTTTGAGCACCATCAGCACCATGGCGAGGAAAATCGACAGCAGAATGAAGCCGGCTGCGGCGAAACCCACGAAGCCCAGACCAGCGCTGTCGATCACCCGACCGCCAATGATTGCGCCCAGACCAATCCCGAGGTTGGCCCCGGCAATGTTCAGCGACGCGGCGAAGGCCGGCGCTTCAGGCGCCGCTTTCATCAAGCGCACGTGGCTGACCAGGAACAGCGCCGCCTGTGTCACGCCCCAGATACCCATTGCCGCCGCCAGACCCAACGACGAATTGATGTTCGGCACCAGCGCCACCATCCCCGGGATCATGAACGCGCAGAACATCACCGAGGCCATCAGCGGATGGCGATCCACCGCACGACCGCCCAGCGAGTTGCCGATCAGACCGACTGCGCCAAAGCCCATCAGGCACCAGCCGACCACGGTGCCATTGAAGCCCGCCAGACGTTCAAGGATGTCCGCCAGATAGGTGTAGGCGGTGAACATGCCGCTGAACACCAGGATCGACAGCAGCACATGGCCGAGCATCAGCGGACTGCGCAGGATCTTGAACTGCGAAGCGAAACTGACCTGATGCTGGTGCAGGCTGGTTTTCGGCAGATAGACAAAAAGCAGCAACGCTTTGGCGAACGCGATCACCGCCAGAATGCCGAACGCACTGCGCCAGCCGAACGCGTCGGAAATCAGCGTGCCGACCGGAATGCCGAACACCGTGGCGCAGACGATGCCGAAGCCGATCTTGGCGATGGCGCGACCGGCGAAGTCCGGGCCGACGATATCCACGGCGGTTTCACTGGCCAGCGCCCAGAACACCGGCAGCCCCAGCGCCGGGATCAACCGGGCAATGGCCATGACCCAGATGTTCGGCGCAAACGCCGCTACGGTGTTGGCCAGTCCGAACATGATCAGGATGGTAATGAACAGTTTGCGTCGTTCGAAACGGGCGAAATATGCCGTCAAGAATGGGCCGAACATGGCCACGGTGAAAGCGAATAGAGTCACCAGCAATCCGGCTTGCGGGATGGTGACGGCCAGGTCTCGGGCAATCGCCGGCAACAGGCCGACGATGACGAACTCCGTGGTCAGCACCGTGAACCCGGCAGCAGACAACAGAAGGATAGGCAACAGCATGAGGAACTCCAGCAAAACGACGACACCAGCGTTGACCCGAAGGCCCGCCGGCAGAACTTGAAAATAAGGATGCGCAATCTTAACAGAGTGTTTCCAGAGTGACTTGCACAAACCTGTCGAAGTTGCCGATCAATCCGGTGGCAGATCGTCACAGGTCTGAAGGATCCGGACGACCCTGTGATAAAGTCCGCGCCCTGCAAAACGTACACCCTGTTCAGCCGCCCGTTTAACGGCGTGGCTGTCGCGTCATTCCTTTCGGTTCGTGTCTGTGGCCTGCCCCCGATTCATCGCCCGGATCACGCAACCTTGCACCCTATAAAAAACCAGAGATGCCGTTATGACCGCTTCATCCCCTTCTCTATTGCAACGCCTTAAAAGCCTCAGCCTGGTCACGCAGATCCTGATCGGCCTGATTGCCGGCATTTCCTTGGCGCTGTTTGCGCCGGAAGCGGCCAAAGGTACCGCATTCATCGGCAAGGTATTCGTCTCGGCACTGAAAGCCGTGGCGCCGATCCTGGTGTTCGTGCTGGTCATGGCGTCGATCGCCAATCACAAGCACGGTCAGGAAACCCACATCCGGCCGATCCTGTTCCTGTATCTGCTGGGCACTTTCGCCGCTGCCGTGGTTGCAGTGATCGCCAGCACGATGTTCCCGTCGCATCTGGTGCTGTCCACCGACAACATCGCCGTGAGCGCACCGGGCGGCATCGGTGAAGTGCTTCAAAGCCTGCTGCTGAGCGTGGTGGAAAACCCGATCACCGCGCTGATGAACGCCAACTTCATCGGCATTCTGGCCTGGGCCATCGGCATGGGCGTGGCGATTCGGCACGCCGGCGACACCACCCGCGAGGTGGTCAGCGACCTGTCCAACGGCGTGACCCTGATCGTGCGCGTGGTGATCCGCTTTGCGCCGCTGGGGATTTTCGGCCTGGTGGCGTCGACCCTGGCCACTTCGGGCTTTGGTGCACTGGTCGGCTACGCGCACCTGCTGGCGGTGTTGCTGGGTTGCATGCTGTTCGTGGCACTGGTCATGAACCCGCTGATCGTGTTCTGGAAGCTGCGTCGCAACCCGTATCCACTGACGCTGAAATGCCTGCGTGAAAGCGGCATCACCGCGTTCTTCACCCGCAGCTCGGCAGCGAACATTCCGGTCAATCTGGAACTGAGCAAGCGACTGGGCCTGCATGAAGACACCTACTCGGTGTCGATTCCGCTCGGCGCCACCATCAACATGGCCGGCGCATCGATCACCATCACCGTGCTGACCCTCGCGGCCGTGCACACGCTAGGCATCGCCGTGGACATCCCGACCGCCATCCTGCTCAGCGTCGTCGCGGCGATCTGCGCCTGCGGTGCTTCGGGCGTGGCCGGCGGTTCGCTGTTGCTGATCCCGCTGGCGTGCAGCCTGTTCGGCATTCCGAGCGAGATTGCCATGCAAGTGGTCGCAGTTGGTTTCATCATCGGCGTGTTGCAGGATTCGGCCGAGACGGCGCTGAACTCCTCCACCGACGTACTGTTCACCGCCGCCGCTTGCCTGGGCGAAGAGCAGAAAACCCAGCGTTCGGTGTAAAAATCGAGCGCAACAAAAAAAGCCCGCCAAGGCGCAAACCTTGGCGGGCTTTTTGTTGCGTCGGCGGTTAAGCCGGGCGGTTTAGAACGCGCCCATGTAATCGCGCTTGCCCACTTCCACACCGTTGTGACGCAGCAGTGCGTAAGTGGTGGTGACGTGGAAGAAGAACTGCGGCAGGCCGTAGCTCAGCAGGTAAGCCTGGCCGGAGAAGCGCTTCTCTTTTGGCGTGCCTGGACGGGTCACGATTTCGATGCCTTCCTTGCCGTTGATTTGCTCAGGCTTGATCTCGCCGATGAAGGCCAGAACCTTGGCGATCAGCGCTTGCAGATCGGCGAAAGTGGTTTCGGTGTCGTCGTACTTCGGGATCTCGACTTCGGCCAGACGCGAGGAAACGCCTTTGGCGAAGTCCACGGCGATCTGCACCTGACGCACCAGCGGGAACATGTCCGGGTACAGACGCGCTTGCAGGAAGGCATTCGGGTCGATGTTTTTCTCGGTGGCGTGGGTTTCAGCCTTTTTCAGCACATCGCTCAGGGCGTTGAGCATTTGCTGGAAAACCGGGACGGATGCAGCGTACAGGGAAATGGTCATGGCAGTCTCACGTGGTGGCTGGGTGAATCGTGGGGCGATTATAGCCATGCTCGCGCGCCGCGCGGCTTGTCTTTTATCCAGCAAGGATTAGGCTAGGCGCCTTCGACTGCAGAGGGAACGCGCGATGACCACAGAACTTGAAACCAACGCCAACGAACCAAGGCTCAACGCCACGGAAATCCGCATTCTGGGTTCGCTGATCGAGAAACAGGCCACCAGCCCGGAAACCTATCCGCTGACCCTCAACGCGCTGGTGCTGGCCTGTAATCAGAAAACCAGTCGCGAACCGGTGATGAACCTGACCCAGGGCCAGGTCGGCCAGAGCCTGCGCGCCCTCGAAGGTCGCGGTTTCGCCAAACTGGTGATGGGCAGCCGCGCCGACCGCTGGGAGCACAAGGTCGACAAGGCGCTGGAACTGGTGCCGGCGCAATTGATTCTGACCGGGCTGATGTTCCTGCGCGGCCCGCAGACCGTCAACGAACTGCTGACTCGCAGCGGTCGCATGCATGAATTCGAAGACGCCGAACAAGTGGTACATCAGCTGGAACGCCTGATCGCTCGGGATCTGGCGGTGCTGATTCCACGTCAGGCTGGTCAGCGCGAAGATCGCTACACCCATGCGCTGGGTGATCCGGCGGACATCGAAGCGATTCTGTCGGCACGGCAGAACCCGAGTGACCGCGGCGCAGCCAGCGGTGTATCAGTCGAACGCATCGAAGAACTGGAAGCACGGATTGCAGCGCTGGAAGAGCGTCTGGCTCGACTCGAATAAGTGCAATGGGGCGGCGTCACTCGCCGTCCCAGTAATCCACCCCGTCCGCCTGCCGCGCCACCGCCACGAAGCCCGAGGCCTTGCCTTCGGCATCGACGCTGAAATTATCCATCACCGCGTATTTGTTCGAGTCCGGGTACTCGCAGATTTCCGGGTGCTGCTGGGTGCTGACCGCCAGATAGCGCAGCTCTTGCGCGCTGGTATTGATGATCTGATGCGCCGCTTCCGGACCTCCCGGCGGACAGGCGATCACATCGCCGGCACGGATCGGAAAACGCTCGGCACCGAGGCGCACCTCCCCTTCCCCGGCCACCACGTAAAACATTTCCTCATTGACCCTATGGCTGTGAAACGGGCTGCCACGCATACCCGGTGGCAGCGCATACAGACGATAACCGAGCTTCTGCGCGCCCAATTGCTGGCCGACCCGGGCGAACTTCTGCTGATAACGCCCGGCGGTTTCGCCTTCGGGAGCCAAGGATTCGGGGAGTGGTTCGAGTTCGACGTCATTCAGGTTGAGAATGGGCGGGTGCATGCAGACCTCGGTTCTTGTGATGGGTAAGTCTGTGCTTGCTGGTCCGACAGTATAGGCAACGGCAAATCCGGGCGGACTTACCGTTATTCAGGCTCCATCAACTGCGTGCAAACGCCACCGCTGCATCGAATTGCTCGACCGTCGGCCGCACGCCGGTGTAGAGCACGAACTGCTCCAGCGCCTGGATCGCGATCACTTCCAGCCCGGTGATCACTTTTTTGCCTTCGGCGCGGCCACGCACGATCAGCTGCGTTTCCGAGGGGATCGCCACCACATCGAACACAGTCTCGGCAGACTTGATCACATCCACGTCAAAAGAAAGCTGACCCGCTTCCGGGCCGCCGTCCATCCCCACAGGGGTGACGTTGATCAACATCTGCGGGCGTTCATCGCCCAATTCCGCCTGCCAGCGATAGTTCAGGGAGTCCGCCAGTGCCCGCCCGGCGCGCTCGTTGCGGGCCACGATCAAACCGTTTTTGTAGCCGCCGTCGCGCAAGGCACTGGCCACCGCTTTGGCCATGCCGCCGCTGCCGCGCAGGGCGAAGGTCGATGCCTTTGGTACCGCATGAGTTTCCAGCAACTGGGCGATAGCGATGTAATCGGTGTTGTAGGCCTTGAGATGGCCGTTGGTGTTGACGATGGTGTTGATCGACTGGATCGCTGCCGCCGACGCATCCAGCTCATCGACCAGCGCAATGCTCGCTTCCTTGAACGGCATCGATACGCCGCAACCACGAATGCCCAGCGCCCGAATCCCGCCGACGGCTCCCGGCAAGTCCTGGCTGCTGAACGCCTTGTAGTAGAAATTCAGGCCCAGTTGCTCATACAGATGGTTATGAAAACGCAGACCGAAATTCCCGGGACGCCCAGACAGGGACATGCACAGTTGGGTGTCTTTGTTGGGGTTCATCTGCATGGGAGTCTCCTTCTAATGCACTTTCGGATGGACGGGATTAGCCAGACCATCGGGTTCTGAACGATCATAAGGCGGTCTGTTCCGGGCATCACAGCCGTTGCCTGAAACCCGGTAAGCAAGCCGGTACAGACCTTACACAAAATTTACCCAGCCGCCGTGCTGTTTTTCCAAATGTTGCTGTCTTAGAAGTATCCCCGCGCCATCTTGTGCCTGTTGCAGGCCTGGACGCCGGGTCGAAGAACCGAGGATTTATCATGATTCGTAAACTCCCCATCGTGGCCTTGTTGATCGGTGCATGCGCTATCACAGGTCAGGCAGAAGCCCATGGCGGTGGCTGGCAAGGCCCGGCGGTATTTGGTGCGATCGTCGGCTCGGCCATCATCGGCTCGGCGCTCATCAACCAGGATCGTCCGGTGTATGTTCAACAGCCTGTTTACGCTCAACCGGCACCGGTGTACGTGCAACAACCGCCACCGCCGGTCTACTACCAGCCGGCCCCGGTTTACGTACAGCAACCGGTCTATGTGCAACCGGCGCCGGTGTATTACGGCCCTCCGCACGGCTATTACGGTCGTCCGCATTACTACGGCGGCCCGCGCTGGTAACCGAAACACAGAGCCCCGCTTTTTAGCGGGGTTTTTTATTGACCTCGGGAAAGCCAACCGTCCGTCGGCCAAGGTCTGAAAAAATCTCGCCAAGGTCGCTGTGGGGACAGTTTGAACCGTTAAAGTCGGCATGATGGACTTGACCGTCGGGGGCAAAACACAAAACGGTCATCTATTTGTCATGACGGAACCGCAATCTGATTCCGTCCGCATACAACAGGTTGATAACAACAAGGACGACTTGAATGCCTACACAGAATCCGCACCGTATCGTCGGTTTATGCACTTCGAGCAAGGTGTACAACGCACTGACCGAGCTCAAGCACCTGGAAGGCCATCGCACGGCGAAGTTTGTGTCGCTGCTGGCGGAAAACCTGGTGCGCAAGGGTTTGCTCAACGAGCACGAAATCGTGCACATGCTCGATCAAGTGGTGGATTGAGCCAGCCCTCGCTGGCATCAATGTCCACTATCGAAAGCGTTGATTGTCCCTGAAACGGACGAGTCCTTAAGGTAGCTCCATAGATTGATGGAGGTACTTCTCATGGCTCAGGTTCAAATCATGTCCGTTATCGGCAGCGCGGTTCCCGCATCGCTCAGAGAAATGGGACTGCTCGCCTGTTGGTATCTGGTGCGCGACGGCGAGCCAGTCAGCGGCCCACTCACTTCACTGCCAGCCGCCCAGGCGTTGTCGCAACGGCTGATCGACGGCCCGTTCAAGGCTTAAGGCAACTGCACCTTCGGTCGGGTTTCGATGAACAGCGCCCAGCTCGACATGAACAATGCGGCGATCAGCGGCCCGATCACGAAACCATTGAGGCCGAACACCGCCATCCCGCCCAGCGTCGAGATCAGGATCATGTAATCCGGCATGCGGGTGTCCTTGCCGACCAGCACCGGACGCAACACGTTGTCCACCAGACCGATCACGAATATCCCGAACAGCGCCAGCACCACACCCTGCCAGATCATCCCGCTGAGCAGGAAATAAACAGCCACCGGCGCCCAGACAATGCCCGCACCCACCGCTGGCAACAGCGACAGAAACGCCATCAACACCGCCCAGAGCAACGCGCTGGGAATGTCGAGAAACCAGAAAATCGCCCCGCCCAATGCGCCCTGAGTGATTGCCACCACCAGATTGCCTTTAACCGTGGCGCGCACCACCCGATTGAACTTCAGTTGCAGCCGACGCTTGTGATGTTCTTCCAGCGGCACCGCCGTACGCACCTTGCGCGCCAGTTCGGCGCCATCGCGCAGAAAGAAAAACAGCAAGTACAGCATGATGAAAAAACTCACCACGAAATCGAACGTGCCCTGGCCGAAACTGAACGCCTGGGTCGCCAACACCTGACTGCCCTGCATCGCAGCCTTGACGATCTTCTCGCGCAAGGCACTGAGTTCACCTACACCAAACCGATCGAGCAAATGCTGAAAGTACGGCGGCAGACTGTGCTTGAACTGCGCCAGATACGCGCCGATATCGAGCTTGCCGCTTTCGATGTTGTCGTAGAGCACCGCCCCTTCCTGCACCAGCAACACGCTGATGACGATCACCGGCAGGATCGCGATCACCAGACAGACACTCAAGGTGCACAGTGAAGTCAGGTTGCGTTGCCAGCCGAATTTCTGCTGCAACCGACGCTGCATCGGCGCGAACAGAATACCGAGGATCACCGCCCAGAACACCGCACCGTAAAACGGCAGCAGGATCCAGATGAAGGCCACCGTCACCAGAAACAGCAGCACGGTGAGGGATTTGAATTGCAGACTCTTTTGGTTCATGTCCGGTCCATGTCAGTCAGGCGCCACGCGCACCCGCCCAACTTAGTCAGCCCACGCCCGCGCGAGTGCCATCTTTGTTCATGGAGCATAGATCCAGATCAATAAACCCTCGCCGCGCCTCGTTTACCCTCCCGCGCTTTTGCGACCGACACCGCCATGACGCCCTCCTTCACCCCGGAACTGCTCGCCCCCGCCGGCACCCTGAAAAACATGCGCTACGCCTTCGCCTACGGCGCCGATGCGGTCTACGCCGGCCAGCCGCGCTACAGCCTGCGGGTGCGCAACAACGAGTTCGACCACGCCAACCTCGCCCTCGGCATTCGTGAAGCCCAGGCCCAGGGCAAGCGTTTCTACGTGGTGGTCAACATCGCGCCACACAACGCCAAGCTCAAGACCTTCCTCAAGGATCTGGCGCCAGTGATCGACATGGCACCGGACGCGCTGATCATGTCCGACCCTGGCCTGATCATGCTGGTGCGCCGACACTTCCCACAGATGCCGATTCATCTTTCAGTGCAAGCCAACACGGTGAACTGGGCGAGTGTCGAATTCTGGCAGCAACAGGGGCTGAGCCGGATCATCCTGTCCCGGGAGCTGTCGCTGGAAGAGATCGGCGAAATCCGCGAGCAAGTACCGGGCATGGAACTGGAAGTGTTCGTCCACGGCGCACTGTGCATGGCCTACTCCGGCCGCTGCCTGCTCTCGGGCTACATGAACAAACGCGACGCCAATCAGGGCACCTGCACCAACGCCTGCCGCTGGAAATATTCGGCGCAGGAAGCCACCGAAAACCAGCTCGGCGAGATCGTGCAGACCTTCGAACCGCAACCGACCCTCGGCCTCGGCGCTCCCACCGATCAGGTGTTTCTGTTGCAGGAAGCCAATCGCCCCGGCGAACTGATGCCGGCATTCGAAGACGAACACGGCACCTACATCATGAACGCCAAGGACCTGCGCGCCGTGCAGCACGTCGAACGCCTGACCCGCATGGGCGTGCACTCGCTGAAGATCGAAGGCCGGACCAAATCGCACTTCTATTGCGCACGCACCACCCAAGTCTATCGCCGGGCCATCGACGATGCGGTGGCCGGCCGCGAATTCGACCGCAGCCTGATGACCGATCTGGAATCCCTCGCCCAGCGCGGCTACACCGAAGGCTTCCTGCGCCGTCACGTGCATGACGAATACCAGAACTACCAGAACGGCAGTTCAGTGTCGGAGCGTCAGCAGTTTGTTGGCGAACTGACCGGCGAGCGCCGGGATCGACTCGCCGAGGTAAAGGTGAAGAACCGCTTTGCGCTGGGCGATCATCTGGAGCTGATGACGCCCAAGGGCAACTTCCACTTTGATCTGCATGAACTGCAGAACCTCAAGGGCGAAGCCATCGACGTAGCGCCGGGGGATGGGCACACGGTGTACCTGCCGATTCCGGATGCGGTGGATTTGCGCTTCGGCTTGTTGATGCGCGATATCGGCGCTGTCTAGACGCGTGCTATCTAACGGACCAGCGGCATTCAGCTCGTGGCTGAAAACCGGTCACGACTGTTGGTCAGGTGCAGCCACATTGCCGCACGTGCCGCGTCCGGGTCCTGACGCTTGATCGCGTTGAGGATCGCCTCATGCTCAAGATTCGCCAGTTGCCCAAGCTTGCTCAAATCCACCGCCCCGCGTTCGGTCGCATTGACCCGCGTGCGCGGAATCATCGCGCTGCCCAGGTGCTGCATGATTTCGGTGAAGCAGACATTGCCGGTAGCCTCGGCAATCAAAAGGTGAAAGCGCCGGTCGGCCTCGACGCAACTGTCGTTGTTGGCCAATAGACGCTGATAGTCATCAAGCGCCTGACGCATCTGCACTAGTTGCTGTTCGGTTCGGCGCTGCGCGGCCAGCGCTACCGCTTGCGTCTCCAGCCCCATGCGCAATTCGAGAATGCTGCGCACCCCCAGCGCGGTGTCGACATTCAGTCGCAGCCCCTGCTCCGGTGCGCGCTCGATCACGAACGTGCCGATGCCGTGTCGCGTCTCCACCAGCCCCGACGCCTGCAACTTGGAAATCGCCTCGCGCACCACGGTGCGGCTGACGCCGTGCTCCTGAACGATCGAGTTCTCCGAAGGCAACTTGTCACCGGGCAACATCTGGCCGAGCAGGATGCTCTGGGTGAGTTTTTCCACCAGATCATGGGCCAGGTTGTGCGCGCGTTTACGGGCGGGAGCGTCGAGGTCTTCTTGCATGGTTGGGTTCCGGCGATCGGGGCACACCGATCGTAGCATTGCGGGGGATGAGTTGTATGAGCTCCTATGATTCAAGGCAATCAACTTGTATGACAACAAACGATTTTTTGCTCAAAAACCTTCAACATCGTCACGCCAGCACTCCACGCTCGCTGGCTTGGCGCTCTGCGCTACCGCACACAAAAAATCTTCAAAGCCCAACAAATACGGCACTTAAAATCTTAAAAAGCATAAAAACCCTTCCCCGTAGATAAATATGATTGGACGCTCCCGCTTGTAGGACAAAAAAATCTGGTTGTATGATGTCTATCAACAACGCAACACCCAGCCACACCCCGCATAAAAATAACGAGTGGGAGAAAACCAAGTGAAATCATCCATTGCCGGGATGAACGAGGGCGCCGATTCCGTGCTGTCCTCCGCCATTGCCAAAGTCAAACGCCACGTCCTGCCGCTGTTCGTCATCATGTTCATCGTCAATTACATTGACCGGGTGAACATCGGCTTCGTCCGCACCCACATGGAACATGACCTCGGCATCGGCGCCGCTGCCTATGGGTTCGGTGCCGGTCTGTTCTTCATCGGTTACGCGCTGTTCGAAGTCCCCTCCAACATGCTGCTGCAAAAGGTCGGTGCGCGAATCTGGCTGACCCGCATCATGTTCACCTGGGGCCTGGTGGCCGCCGGCATGGCGTTCATCCAGAACGAAACCCACTTCTACATCCTGCGATTTCTGCTTGGCGTGGCCGAGG
Organism: Pseudomonas sp. HS6; assembly: GCF_023375815.1. Taxonomy (NCBI): domain Bacteria; kingdom Pseudomonadati; phylum Pseudomonadota; class Gammaproteobacteria; order Pseudomonadales; family Pseudomonadaceae; genus Pseudomonas; species Pseudomonas sp. HS6. The sequence continues at coordinate 2,098,814 of NZ_CP067412.1, forward strand.
CCGGTTTCTTTCCCGGGGTGATCTACTACTTCACTCGCTGGTTGCCGGGGGCCGAGCGCGGCAAGGCGATTGCGATTTTCCTGAGTGGCTCGGCGGTGGCCTCGCTGATTTCCGGCCCGTTGTCCGGCCTGCTGTTGCAGATCGAAGGGCTCGGCCTGCACGGCTGGCAGTGGATGTACTTCATTGAGGGGATGTTCTCGGTCGGCCTGTGCGTGTTCGTGTGGTTCTGGCTCGACGCCAAACCCCACGACGCCAAGTGGCTGACCCGTGCCGAGCAAGACGCACTGGTCAAAGCCATCGACGATGAACAGAAGGCCCGCGAAGCCGCGACTCCGATCAAACCCTCGCTGAGCAAACTTCTCAAGGATCGCCAGATCATTCTGTTCTGCCTGATTTACTTCTTCATTCAATTGACCATCTACGCCGCGACGTTCTGGCTGCCGAGCATCATCAAGAAAATGGGCGAGATGAGCGACTTCCAGGTCGGGCTGTTCAACTCGATTCCGTGGTTGCTGTCGATCATCGGCATGTATGCGTTCGCCTCATTCTCGGCGAAGTGGAAGCATCAGCAGGCCTGGGTGGCCACGGCACTGTTGATCGCCGCAGCGGGTATGTTCATGTCCACCACCGGCGGGCCGATTTTCGCCTTCGTCGCGATCTGCTTTGCCGCGCTGGGTTTCAAATCTGCGTCGTCGCTGTTCTGGCCGATCCCGCAGGCCTATCTCGATGCGCGGATCGCCGCTGCCGTGATCGCGCTGATCAACTCGGTGGGCAACCTCGGCGGCTTCGTCGCCCCCACCACTTTCGGCCTGCTGGAACAACACACCGGTTCGATCCAGGGCGGCCTCTATGGTCTGGCCGCGACCTCGATCATCGCCGCGATCATCGTGTTCGCCGCCCGCATGACACCCAAATCCGCACCTGACGTCGCCGTGGCCGATGCCGCGCCGAAACACGCTTGAAAGGACAACGCCAAATGACCGCACACGACATCGCCAAAGCCCCGATCATCACCGAGATGCAAGTCATCCCGGTGGCCGGCCACGACGGCATGCTGCTCAACCTGAGCGGCGCCCACGGACCTTTTTTCACCCGCAACATCGTCATCCTCAAGGACAACGCCGGCCACACCGGCGTCGGTGAAGTGCCCGGCGGCGAACGCATTCGCCAGACCCTCGAAGACGCCCGCAGCCTCGTGGTCGGCAGCCCGATCGGCACTTATCAGAAGATCCTCAACCAGGTGCGCCAGACCTTCGCCAACCGCGACGCCGGCGGCCGTGGCCTGCAAACGTTCGACCTGCGCATCACCATACACGCGGTAACCGGGCTGGAAGCGGCGCTGCTCGACCTGCTCGGCCAGCACCTCGACGTGCCGGTGGCCGCATTGCTTGGTGAAGGCCAGCAGCGTGATGAAGTGAAGATGCTCGGTTATCTGTTCTACGTGGGCGATCGCCGGGATACCGACCTCGCCTACCGCAGCGAACCGGACGCCGACAACGACTGGTTCCGCGTGCGTCACGAGAAAGCCATGACCGCCGACGCCGTAGTGCGTCTGGCCGAGGCTGCCCATGCGCGTTACGGTTTCAAGGACTTCAAGCTCAAGGGCGGCGTGCTCAGCGGCGATGCGGAAATCGAAGCGGTGACCGCCCTGGCCGAGCGCTTCCCCGACGCCCGCATCACTCTTGATCCGAACGGCGCGTGGTCATTGAAAGAAGCGATCCGTTTGTGCCGCGACCAGCATCATGTGCTGGCCTACGCCGAAGACCCGTGCGGCGCGGAAAACGGCTATTCGGGCCGTGAAGTGATGGCCGAATTCCGCCGCGCCACCGGCCTGAAAACCGCCACCAACATGATCGCCACCGACTGGCGCGAAATGGGTCACGCGATTCAGTTGCAGTCGGTGGACATCCCGCTGGCCGACCCGCATTTCTGGACCATGCAGGGTTCGGTGCGCGTGGCGCAGATGTGTCACGAATGGGGCCTGACCTGGGGCTCGCACTCCAACAACCACTTCGACATTTCCCTGGCGATGTTCACCCACGTAGCGGCCGCCGCGCCGGGCGACATCACCGCCATCGACACCCACTGGATCTGGCAGGACGGCCAGCGCCTGAGCAAGGCGCCGCTGCAAATCGTCGAGGGCTGCGTGCAGGTGCCGAAGAAACCGGGGCTGGGCGTGGAACTGGACATGGATCAGGTGGCCAAAGCCCACGAGCTCTATAAAGGCATGGGACTGGGCGCGCGGGACGACAGCGTGGCGATGCAGTTTCTGATTCCGGGCTGGACGTTTGATAACAAGCGTCCCTGCCTGGCGCGCTGACCCGGATTCAACGCAATTCCCTGTGGGAGCGAGCTTGCTCGCGATGGCGGAGTGTCAGTCGATAAATTTTTCGAATTTGAGGCCGTCTTCGCGAGCAAGCTCGCTCCCACAAGTATTCTCACTGGCCGGAAATTTCCAGCAACCAGTGCTTGAACGCCGCCATCGCCGACGTCTCCGGCCGTGACTGCAACCGCGTCAGCCAATAGCTGCCGGTGGTGATTTCGATGGCAAAGGGTTGGCAGATCAGGTCCGCCGCCAGTTGCCGGGCAAACATCAACGGCGGCGCCAGTGCCACCCCGCCGCCCTGCAACGCCGCTTCCATCATCGCCAGCGACGAGTCGAACACGATGCTCTGGGGCGGCGCGGCATGGGTCGCCAGACCGGCCGCGTGGAACCATTCCGGCCACTCATCGGTGCGATAGGAACGCAGCAAGCGCTGCTGCAAAAGATCCCCCGGCGTGTGCAACTGCCGGGCGATTTCCGGCACGCACAGCACCGACAACGGCGCCTCCAGCAAACGGGTCGCCTCGATACCGTGCCACGCCCCGGCGCCAAACCGGATCGCGTAATCCAGCCCTTCAGCAGCGACGTCCACCCGATTGTTGTTGGTCGACAGCCGCAAATCTATGAGCGGATGTTTCGCCTGAAAGTCCGCCAGCCTCGGCAACAACCAACCCACAGCGAAAGTCCCCACTGCGCCGACCGTGAGCATTTCCCGATATTGCCCGCCCGCCAGACGCTCGAGCATCTGCGCGATATGATCGAACGACGTGGTCAGCACCGGCAGTAAAATTTCGCCCTCGCCGGTCAGCATCAGCCCACGGGGCAGGCGTTTGAACAGGATCACGCCGAGTTGCGCCTCCAGGCTTTTGACCTGATGGCTGACGGCCGCCTGGGTCACGCACAATTCCACGGCAGCGCGAGTGAAGCTCAAATGACGCGCAGAAGCTTCAAAAGCGCGCAATGCATTCAAGGGCAATTGAGGTCGAATCATGCCAGATCCCAAATTTTTCTAATGGCTCGTCCGAGTTTTCATCGTTTGTCGAATGACGCCCGACTGCCTAGATTTGGCGGCGCCGATCAGCAGCCCAATGAAAAAACGCTCGCAGTGTAGCGAGATAACACCATTAACACTCATGGAGAGTGGATCAATCATGCCTTCAATCCACCTGAACAAACTCAAGTCCTTCAGCGCTTTCGGACTTTTCTTCAGCGCCGCCACCTGCCTGGCCGCCCCGCAAACCGACGATCAGTTGCAGGCGCTGGTCAAGGCCACCGTGACCCCGGTCATGCAGCAACAGGACATCGCGGGCCTGGCCGTGGCCGTAACCGTCGATGGCAAGGCGCATTACTTTAACTACGGTGTCGCCGACAAGAACACCGGGCAAGCGGTGAGTGAAAACACCCTGTTCGAAATCGGCTCTGTGAGCAAAACCTTCACCGCAACCCTCGCCGCCTACGCTCAGGCCAGCGGCAAACTGGCGTTTTCCGACAAGGCCAGCCAGCACTGGCCCGAGCTGAAAGGTAGCGCGTTTGACCACATCAGCCTGCTGCAACTGGGCACCTACAGCGCCGGCGGCCTGCCGCTGCAATTCCCGGATGCTGCGGACTCTTCCGACAAAATGCTCGGCTATTACCAACAGTGGAAACCGACGTATCCGGCCGGCAGCCATCGCCTGTACTCCAACCCGAGCATCGGCCTGTTCGGTTATCTGGCCGCGAAAAGCCTCGGCCAGCCATTCAATCAGGTCATGACCGAAACCCTGCTGCCGAAACTCGGGCTCAAGCACACCTTCCTGTCGGTGCCCGCGTCTGAAGAGAAGCTCTACGCCCAAGGCTATGACAAGAACAACAAACCCGTTCGCGTCAGCCCCGGTGCCCTCGATTCCGAAGCCTACGGCGTGAAAGCCAGCGCCGCGGATCTTCTGCAATTCGTCGAAGCCAACCTCGACACCGCCAAACTCGAAACCCCACTGCAAAAAGCCATCGCCCTCACCCACACCGGCTACTACACCGTCGGCGACATGACCCAGGGCCTGGGCTGGGAACGCTACGCCTACCCGATCAGCCTCGAACGCCTGCTGGACGGCAACTCGACGCCGATGGCCATGGAAGCGCACAAGGTCAAATGGCTCAACCCGCCACAGCCGGAACCGGCGAACGTGCTGCTGAACAAGACCGGCGCTACGGGTGGCTTCGGCGCGTATGTTGCGTTCGTGCCGTCGAAGAAAGTCGGGATCGTGATTCTGGCGAACCGTAATTACCCGAATGCTGAGCGGGTGAAGATTGCGCACAGGATTCTGGGTGAGTTGACCCGGTAATCACGCCATAAAAAACGGGCGACCTGAGAAGGTCGCCCGTTTTTGTTTGGGGGTTTGAAACTAAGCCTGTAGCTTCCAGCCCAGTACATCCATCAGATCGCAGCTGTCGCGCAGAGGGATTGCCAGCACTCGGGCGAAGTCCCGCAGCAGTAATGCGTCGTGGCTGACGCCGTAGCCGAGCGAAAGGGTTTCCAGCAACTGCGTCACGCTGCGCAAGCGGTAGGCGGCGGTGCCGTGGAGTACGTCTACCGGGGCTTCGCGGTCGATCAGGAGACAGGGAATCTGGCAGTCGATGCCGGTGATGGGGATGTAGCGAGGTTTGGTCGATTCAGTGGAAATGTCAGGTGATTCGAAATCCGTTTTCTTCATGGGTGTAACTCCAATGGGATTGTAAAAAACGCTACCCATCTCACTTCCACATGAGGGTGGCAGCTGTACGCAGGTGTGGAAGACCGAGCCAATCACCCGAACCCGGCGCACTCGAAAGCGCTCCCGCGTACAGCCACCATAAGGCCGCGATGTTGACATAAAAGATGTCTCCATGCGCTTTACGAGGCTTGGTGAATGAGTCTGAAACCGGACTTCCACATCCGACCGCTGATTTTGCAGCGGCCCGATGAGGTTATCGGCGTACGACTCAAGCCACCAGTTCACCAACGCCGCCGCGCTTTGAAGGAAACGTCCGACGGATTTGAAGGGTGTTGCCGCGTAGATTTCCGGGCACATTCAGCAATGATTTTCAAAGGTGACCGGCTGAAAGAGATGCATCTAAACTGCACCGCATTACCCGGTTATCGCGGATGAAATGACGTTCGCCAAACATCTGACCGACTGGAACACAGAGGGGGGATTAGTGAAGATCGACAGCCTCAAACTCACGAATGTAGGTCGGTTCAATGACATCACCGTTCATTTGGCTCCTCTCTCCGGATCCCATTCCAACGTCACAGTTTTTGTGGGAATCAACGGCGCCGGTAAAACCACCCTGCTGAAAGCGCTCACCACCTGCCTGAGCTGGCTGATAGCAAGAATTCGCACCCGAAAAGGCAATGGCAGCCATATCGCAGAGGAAGACATTCGCAACGGGACCCCGGCTGCCATCGTCTCGATCGCGGTAGCAGAACCTGCACATCCGCGAGTCAATCCCGAGTCTGATCCCGATGAAGAAGACGATGTGTTCGTATGGGGCATGTCACACAGCAAACAGGAAGGGAAAACGGCGCTACACAGTTCTTTGGAAGACGTAAACCTGCTCGCCTATCACTATCGCACCCTGCTGACAGCCGATGACAGCGCCTCACTTCCCCTGATCGCCTACTATCCGGTGGAGCGCTCGGTTCTCGAAATCCCTCTGAAAATCAAAAGCGGACAAACCTTCGATCAATTGGCGGGCTACGACGACTCACTGAAACACAGCACCGACTTTCGCCGCTTCTTTGAATGGTTTCGAGAGCGTGAAGACAGCGAAAACGAGTCCGGCATTTCCGATTCCGCATTGAACGAAATAGCTCAGAAGCTTGGTGCTGAGAGCGAAGCCTGGAAGACGCTGTCCAATCTCAAAGCTTCATCCCGCGACTCCCAACTGACGGCCGTCCGCTCCGCCATCGCGGCCTTCATGCCAGGCTTCACCAACCTGCGAATACAGCGACGACCTCGTCTGCACATGGCGATCGACAAGGACGGCGTCACTTTCAATGTCGCCCAATTGTCGCAAGGCGAAAAATCGATGCTCGCACTGGTCGGAGACATCGCCCGCCGACTGGCCATGATGAACCCGTCACTGGACAATCCGCTCCACGGTAATGGCATCGTTCTGATCGATGAGATAGAGCTTCATCTTCACCCCAATTCGCAACTCAGCCTGATCAGTCAATTGAGCAAAACCTTTCCCAACTGCCAGCTTGTGCTGACAACCCAGGCACCCGCAATGCTGAGTGAAACCCAAGATACGCTGGTTTACCTGCTCAATAATGGTGAAGTTCACGAGCACAATGCTCACTAGGGATTCGAAGCCAGCCAAGCACAAAATCAACATCGCATCAGTGAAGTTGACTGGCGAACGCTGGAGCGTTCTTTGCGTTTCCTACGGTCATCCACAAATCAAAAAAGCTGGCCAATAAAAAAGGCGAACGCTTAATGCCGTTCGCCATTTCTATTTCAGGTCATCCCACAATCACGCTCTCAATCATCCGGCATTTCCGCAGGTTTGGCCGGCTTCGCGGGTTTCGCCGGTTTACCGCCCTTCGTCCCTTTGGCCGGGGCTGCTTCAGCGGCCACCGGTGGTGGAGGCGGCGCTGCGAGTTCTTTCTCGGCGGCTGGCAGCGCATCGATAGTGTCGAAGACTTTCTTCAGATCAACCGTCTTGGCCTCGTCACCCGAAACGGCAAGCTTGGTCTCGCCGTCCTTGCCCACCAGGAAAATTTTCGGATAAGCCCCGGCACCCAGCTTCAACGAACGCAGCAGCCCCATGGTGTCCTGCTGGCCGAGGTCCTTGCCGTCGAGTTGGCCGAACATGTTCAGGATGGTGTAGACCTTGAGCTTGCGGTCGGCGATGCCTTGTTTGTTGGCCGGGTCTTCCAGCGACTTTTTCAGGCCTACCCAGACAGGGTCGACTGTACTGCTGGCGATGACGATCAAGGGGCGGTAGTTGCCTTTGTCGACGTCCAGCGGGGAATCGTTGTCGCCGGCGAACAGGGGGCCGGCAATCGCCAGCAAGAGTGTCAGGGTCAGTGACCTGATGAGCATGCGCATCTCCTTTTGATATCCACGCTCTAATGATTGCGCATCGTGGCGATTGTTCCGGGGTTACCCGGCAAATATGTTTCGCCTTGTTCAAAGCGTAGGTCAGCAACGATTTTGCGCAACCGGATGCGCTCGATCATGTCGCGCATTTGATTACCTTTCATGGCCGCATTAGGGTGGTTGTCCTGCTGATGAAACGGAGTTCAAGCCCCATGCACATCGCCTACCTGTGCGATCACCCCGAACTGATTGAAGAACTGGCCGAACTCAACTTCAAGGAATGGGGCCAGTACAGCCCCAAAGATACCCTCGCCAGCCGCACCGAACGTATGCGTGCCGCCTGCGGTAAAGGCGCGATCCCCAGCGTGGTGGTGGCGATCGAAGACGGAAAACTGCTCGGCGGTGCGCTGCTGATCGACAGCGACATGGACACGCGCCCGCAACTGACGCCGTGGCTGGCCGGGGTCTACGTGAAGGCCGAACAGCGTGGGCGCGGCATCGCTTCGCAGTTGGTCAACCGTATCGTCGAGGAAGCCGCCGCTCTGGGCCTGCCACAGTTGTACCTGTACACCGATGCGGCGCAGTCGCTGTATGCGCGGTTGGGTTGGGAGGTGATGGAAGAAACGGAGTACGACGGATTGCCGGTGACGGTGATGAAACTGGCGCTCGATCAGAACGCCAGTTTGTAACCGATCAGCACCAGCATCGTCGCCAGGCACGGGCGCAGCAGTTCATCGGAGACACGCCCGGTCAGGTGGCTGCCGAGCCAGATACCCGGCAACGAGCCGATCAGCAGAAAGCCCAGCACGCCCCAATCCATGTTTCCCATGCTCGCGTGGCCAAGGCCGGCGACCAGGGTCAGCGGTACGGCGTGGGCGATTTCGGTGCCGACCAGGCGGCGGGTCGGCAGCAGCGGATAGAGGATGAACAACGCGACAGTGCCGAGGGCGCCGGCGCCGATGGAGGTCAGGGCGACCATGGTGCCGAGGATCAGACCGGTGATCACGGTCATGACGTTGAGGCGCGCACCGCTGGGGTTGTAATTGCCGCCAGCGCGTTTGTGGGCGAATTCCAGCAGGCGTTTCTTGAACAGAATCGCCAGCGCCGTGGCGAACAGCACGAAGCCCAGCGCCTGCTTGATGATTGCGTTCATCGCGTCCGGCGCGGTGTGCAGGGTGCTGAGGAACCACAAGGTCATCGCCACCGCCGGGACACTGCCCAGGGTAAGCCAGCCGGTGATGGCCCAGTCGATGTTCTTGTTTTTCCTGTGCACCAGCACGCCACTGGATTTGGTGATGGCGGCGTACAGCAGATCCGTACCCACCGCCGTGGCCGGATTGATGCCGAACCACAGCAAGATCGGCGTCATCAACGAACCGCCGCCGACACCGGTCATGCCAACGATGAACCCCACGACCAGCCCGGCAATCACCAGGCCGAAATTTGCCAATTCCATTAAGACGTCCAGACGAACCACAGGAAAATCCGGCCCGCAGCATAACCAGTTTTCTTATAACGACCTATATCGATCGGATCTATCGTTATGCAATTTCTTGAGCGTCAGTGCTGGCGCCGACCCGGTTTGAAACTGTGGGTGCTGTTGTTCCAGACCGTGGCCAACGCGATCAGCGACAGGATCAGCAACGCCCACGGAAACGACATCGCCCCTGCCCTATCCAGCAACAAGCCGCCAAACAATCCGCCGCCGGCAATCGCCACGTTCCACGAGGTGGTGAGCATCGCCTGCACCACATCGACATGCTCCCCGGCCGAGTCCGCTGCCGCCGTCAGCAACAATGTCGCCGAGCCGCCGAACGACAGCCCCCACACCGCCATGCACGCATAAATCAACCAGGGCGACGGCGCAACCAATGCCAGCACCAACGCGGTCACGGCAAACACTGCGAGGCTGATAAGGGCCAACCCGCGCAACCAGCGATCCACCAGCAGGCCGATGATCCAGATCCCCAGCAACGAACACAGACCGAAGACCAGCAGCACCAGATCGACCCGCTCGCCAAGACCGACCTGCATCAGGAACGGGGCGATGTAGGTGTAGAGAATGTTATGACCGAGCATCCAGGTCAGCACCACGAACAACACAGGGCGTACGCCGGGCAAGCGCAGCGTTTGCATCAGCGGCAAACGCTCGGCGCGGGCCTGGCCCGGACGATCCGGCACCGCGATGACGATCCACGCCGCCAACACCAAAGCCAGCCCGGACATGATCCCGAACGAAGCCCGCCAACCGATCACATTGCCCAGCCAGGTGCCGGCCGGCGTGCCCAGCGACAACGCCACCGGTGTGCCGAGCATGGCAATCGCCAGCGCCCGGCCCTGCTGATGCACCGGCACGATCCCGCGCGCGTAACCGGCCATGATCCCCCAGGAAAGCCCTGCCGCCATCCCGGCGAGAAACCGCGACGCCAGGGTCAAGCCGTAATGGCTGGAAAACGTGGTGATGGTGTTGAACAGCAAAAATCCGCACACCGTCATCAGCAGCACCCGCTTGCGCCCCCAGCCCCGGGTGGCAACCGTCAGCGGAATCGCCGCGACAATCGAGCCCAGCGCATACAGCGTCACCAGTTGCCCGGCCAGCACTTCGCTGACGTTCAGGCCGGCGCCGATCTGCGGTAACAGACCGGCCGGCAGGGTTTCGGTGAGGATGGCGATGAAGCCGGTCATCGCGAACGCCAGAAGCGCGGCGTAAGGCAGTTTGTCCGTGCGGGCGGCACGTTCCAGGCTGGTGTATTCGGCGCTTGCGGGGTCGGTCATGACAGGTGCAGCTCCCTTTGAGTCAAATCGAACGATAGATTGTATACAAATCTCATCGTCCGCCACTCTACCCGACCTGGCTTACTGCACGGGCAAAAAATTCAAAAACAGCAGGCTCTGGGCGTAGTTCAAGCCGATGCGCCGGTAACGCTCGTCGAGCATCTGAGTCAGCAGATCCAGGCGCGCCACGACTTTGCCGAACTCCGTGGCGAAACTCAGGTTGCTGCCCTCCTCGGAAATCTCGTTGGAGAACAGCAGTGGCTGGCCTTCCTTGTTCTGCCGCTGGGCGAGGATCCACGTGGCTTTTTCGATGTTGCGCGCGGCGTTGTTGACGAAGGTCGGGTTGATCGCATCGGTCATGTAGAACTCGGTGCGGTTGCCGTGGGCGGTGACCAGCATGCTGCCGATCGCATAGATAAACGCACCAACCCGGTCACCGAGAAACTCCGGACTCATCGCATAGCTCAGTGCCGCCAGGTCTTTTTTGCCCCCCAGCGTCGGCAATGGTTGCTGCTGTTCGATGGCTAACCGCACCTGCTTGACCGCCGTGCGGATGTCGAGGAAGCCGGACTTGCGCAACTCGTCCGGGTTGCGCAGGTACAACTTGCCCATCAAGCGATAGAGGCTGTCGAGGTTGTCGCGCATCGCCAGCGTGGCCATGCGATCGACGCTGGTCTGGAGAAATTCCTGAGGCCTGCCCTCGCGCATCTGGTTGATGAAATGGTTGCCGTCCTGATGGCTGCAACCGCCGAGCAACAGCGTCGACAGGCAGGCCAGCAACAGGCACGGGCGATGAATGAATGCAGCGATTGGGCGAAAAACTCTCGGCATGAATTCTTTGAAGGACACATTCCTGTGCGGCGGGAGTCACCGCAACCTGGCCATGGATAGAGCCGGGGATTTCGCAAAAGTGCAGTGCCGCAGCGATTTCCCGACCTTCGGCGCTGGATGCCTCTTCAATTTAGTCCGACTTTATTTTTGCAATAAACGTTTAATCCGCTATAAATTTTCATTCACACGATAATTAGCATGACTATTTAACGATTTTCAAAACAACAACAAAATGGAAGGTCAACCATGCTTCAATCCCGACACTCACTCTGCGGCCTCGGACTGTCCCTGATGATCGCCACCCTCACCGCCCAGGCTGCCGGCCTGTCCAGCGAACACAAAGCCTTCGGCAAAACCAATGACGGCACGCCCGTCGAGCAATACATCCTGCGCAACAGCCACGGCATGCAAGCCACGGTCATCACCTACGGCGCGACCTTGCAGGCGCTGCAGGTGCCGGACAAACACGGCAAGCTCGACGACATCGTCCTCGGCTTCGACGATGTGCAGGGTTACCAGAAAGGCACCGCGTACTTCGGTGCGACCATCGGCCGCTTCGGCAATCGCCTGGCCGACGGCGCATTCGAACTCGATGGCAAACGCTATCAAGTGCCGCAGAACGACAAGACCAATGCCTTGCACGGCGGCACTCAAGGCTTCGACAAGAAGGTCTGGAAGGCGAAGGAAACCAAGGACCAGGATTCGGTCGGCGTGACCCTGACGTATCTGTCGGCGGATGGCGAAATGGGTTTCCCCGGCAACCTCACCACTGAAGTGACCTACCGTCTCACCGACAACAACGAGTTGCGCATCGACTACAAGGCCAGCACCGACAAACCGACGGTGCTCAACCTGACCAACCACAGTTACTTCAACCTCGCCGGCGCCGGCAATGGCGACATCCTCAAGCAAGTCGCCACACTGCACGCCAGCCATTACACCCCGGTCACCGCCAAACTGATCCCGACCGGCGAACTGACCCCTGTGGCCGGCACGCCGATGGACTTCACCAAACCGACCGCCATCGGCCAGCACATCAAGGCCGATCACCCGCAACTGAAATTCGCCGAACCGAAACACGGCGGTTTCGATTTCAACTGGGCGCTGGACACCAAGGGGGACGTCAGCAAACTCGCCGCCGAAGTCAGCGACCCGCAATCCGGTCGCCACTTGCAACTGTTCACCAACGAACCGGGCGTGCAGTTCTACACCAGCAACTTCCTCGACGGTACGGTCAAGGGCAAGGGCGGCAAGGTCTATCCGCACTGGGGCGCGTTCACCCTGGAGACTCAGCACTATCCGGACTCACCGAACCAGCCGAACTTTCCGAGCACCCGGCTGGATCCGGGACAGACCTACACTCAGAGCGTGGTGTTGAAGTTTTCGGCGAAGTAAAAGCAAAAGATCGCAGGCTGCGGTAGCGCCTACAGGGGAAAATTAATCCTGATGTAGAGCTTTCGCAGGCTGCGATCTTTTGCTTTTTGAACTCTAGATATCGACCAAAGCAGACAGGAGTAGCCGAGATTCAGAGACTCAGCTGATTACGGCGCCTTTCGGGCCACTGGCAATCAGCGCTGCGCCACAGGCGGTTTTCATACCGTCCAGCGCGATGGGCACGCCATCGACGGTGTAGGTGCTGCTGCCCTCGACAATCGGGAAAACCCCTTTGCACAATGGGCAACTGACCTTGTGACCGACTCCGGCAATCGGCTTGCCGTTGAGGTCGGTCCGGGAGAATGCTTCGAGGACCTTGCCACCGTGAGTGGTGGAGTCGCCCAAGCGGATGGCGTCTTTCATGTTGTCACTCCTTCGACCAGTAACTCAGCCTGGTGCCGATGACGAAGTTTCTCCGTCTGAATCAAAATCGTACCAGCACCAACAGACAGCCGAACTCTTTACAATCAGCAAGTCATGGGGACACGAATCACTGGTATCACTCACCGACTTTGCGCCCGAATATCAGGTTTTCCATGGCCGGGACAAAGTCACTTCCCAAGCGCATCTTTTTGAAGACGGCCGATTGGCCATTTCAGTACTTTGGCCCCTTTGGGCGCCGCTCTCCATCAAGGGCTACTTTTTTGGCTAGCTGTTCAAACGCCGGACTGAAATCGCCAATCCTGTTGATCATCTCGAAAAACCACTGAAAAGACTCCTGCACGAAATCTTCATCGGAAACTCTGTCGGGATACATGACGCAAAATAAGGCTCTTACGGCTGCATCCTCGTTATCTTCAATGTCGACATCGCGTCCTTTCGCTTCCAGAAAATCCCAGCATTTGACTCTGGCGGCATTCAGCTCCTTTTCATTTTTGCCCCCCTCAAACCAGTATCTGTGCGCAACTGCGAACGCGCTTTCGACAATAGGGGACACTTCTTCGTCCTGAAGCACCATACCGACGCCCGCGCACATAAACTTCATTATGTTCCGAGCCGCATCGGCTTCAGTCTTACCTTTACTCAACTGTTCTGAAAAATGAACAATCTGCTCATGACTAATCATGATGGACTCCAAGAGTTGTGAGTACGGAGCTACAGGAACGACACGCCTTTTTAGCGGTTCCATGTCCCTTGCCCGAGGTACCAATATTGACGGCTTCGCTTGTACCGCCCGCGGGATCCAGTCCTGCGTCATAGGATCGGCTCAAGCACTCGATTTCTGCACATTTGCCATGCCAGGGCTCACGTTGATCCTTCGGCACAGCCTTTAGGGCTTTCCTGACCTTGGGATGGACCGGATATCTCGATCCACTCACCCCTACAAACACTTTGCCACCGGTACGTAGTTCCGAAGCGGCGCCTGTGGTCTTACCCTTTTTCAGGGCAGCATCTGCAGCCTTTTTGGCAGTGTCCCGTGCCAATCCCAGCGGATCAACCCAGCTAACAGGGTTTGGTGCATATTCATAAAGATTCAATCCACCCGCAAAACTGATCGGGTCCTTGCCGATAAAGCGCCCAATCTGCGGGTCGTAGTACCGATAACGATTGTAATGCAGCCCGGTCTCGTGATCATGATACTGGCCCTGGAAGCGAATGGGATTGGTCAGACCGACCTGCTGCGCAAACCGAGAGTGAGTTTCTTGAGCTTCACCCCATGCCTTGTACTGGGCACTCCAGGCGATATCTCCATGCTGATCCGTCAGTTCCTGAGGTGTTCCCAGATGATCACACTGATACCAGGCCAACACATCCAGAGGTTGCGTAGACGGGCTGTAATTCCACAAAGGATCATCTTCGAGATTGAAATCGCCCGCGTGCTCGACCTGAGTCAAAAGATTGATGAACTGATGTCGTTGCGCCTGAGCAACGGGAACAAAAGTGTCAGGTTCATAGATGTAATGAACCGTACGACCGAGACCTCCGTCGACCTGACCACGACTGCTTTCCCACGCAAGGTTGTCACCGTCCCAGCCATACAGCGTAAAGCCACAGCCGAGCTCACGCTGCTTGCGTGCATACTCGTTTCGGTTCCACTCGGAGCCCGCCTCAGGCCGTTGTTTACAATAGGCGACAGAGTTTTTGTACAAACGCCGTCCCAGTGCGTCGTAGGCGTAGTCAACGGACAAACGTCCGTCTTCGAAATGCGCTAGACGGTCAAACAGATCCCACCGCATTCGACTGTAGCGTCCGTCGTGCCAGCGAACCGTCCGATTGCCGCGCTCGTCGTACTCATAGTGAGTGCCAGCATACTCTCTCAAAAGATTGTCGAGCCGCTTACTGCGAGGAGCGTCTACAGACAGAGGACGACGATCCTCCTCATTGGCCTTGTCCAGCAAATTGCCGGCCGGATCGAATGCAAACATTTCTGTGCCGAGCCGACTGGCAGCACTTAGCAGGCGGCCCACCGGGTCGTAACGAAAAGCGAGCGGCCCGCGACGGCTATCATTAATGTCAGTCAACTGACCAGCCGCGTCGTATTGATAATCGCGTTTTAGCAGAATGGATTTATCATCGCTGCGACCCAACATCTGCTGCTGCAGTCGCCCAACGGGATCCCACTGCTGCGTTTGCAGTAAATGGTTGCCTTGATGGCGTGCGATTTCCCGGTGAAGATCATCACGCTCAAGTCCGAGCAGTTCGTGTTCGTCCAGGCGAAGCCCAAGCAAGTGCCCAGTCCCATAGGTCAACCAGCTGACCCGATGCCCGTCCGGACGAATAGTGGCGATTCGCTGATTCAGTGCATCGTACTCGTGTCGCCATACCGCAATGGTCGACTTCTCCAGCCCCAGATAGTGCTGGTGCTCGCGCAGCACATTTCCTGCAGAATCATGGAACCACTGCAAGCGGCTATCTGCGTTGGAAGCTTCAGTAAGATTGCCATTGCCGTCATAAGAGAAATTTTCACGCTGTGTTTGATCGCCTAACGATGCAGAGCGTTCGACCAACCGGCCCATGGCATCGAAGTTCCAGGCAATGCGTCTGCTGCCGGTGATGGTGTTGGCTAATCGCCCGGTAACAGCGTCATAGCCATAACGGGTGATTTGCCCATCGAAACAGGTCTCCTGCAACAGACGCCCCAGCGAGTCATATTGGAACTGAGCACGTCTTTCGTTTTCATTTTCCAGCACCAGTAATCGTCCACAACGATCCCAGTGATAACGTAACGTCTGTTCGCACGCATCGACCCGCTCGCCAATCAATCCGGCTGCGGTGTAACGCCAGCTCGTGCAATGACCCAATCCATCCGTATAAGCCAATAGCCGGCCTTCTGCATCATGTTGAAAACGCTCTTCGGTTTTGTCGGGATGCTTGGTGAGCACCAAGTGCCCTGCCTCGTATACATGCTCGGTACTGTTACCTGCCGCGTCCGTGTAACAAGTCATCTGCCCACGTTCGTTGTACTCCCAGCAACTGGCTTTCCCTGAGCAGTCGACAAACTCCACCAGTTGGCCGGCATCGTTGTAATCGAGCTTTTGCTCGTTGCCGAGGGCGTCCTTGACCCCCGTTACCAAACCCGCAGAGTTGTAGGCATATTCGGTTTTGTTTTCCAGCGGATCGATGGCTTCGATCAGGTTGCCACGATCATCATATGCGCGCTGCCATTGACCACCCTCTGCATCACTGACTTTGATCAGTTGATCCAGATCGTCATAGGCGTAATGCATTACGCTGCCATCAGCCCGGATATGTTCGAGCACATTGCCACGCTCATCGTAGCTATAGCGCTCTTCGCTGCCACTGGCGTGAACGTGACGGATCAGGTTCTTGGCCTCATCGCGGAAGAACCATTCCGAACGCTCATCTGGATGGCGAATGCGATACGTGTAGCCAAGGATGTCGTAGTAGTGCCAGGTTTCGTTTCCGTGGGCATCGGTGACATAGGTCAGTCGGATGTTTTCGTCCCATTCCAGGCGGGTATCGAAGCTACCGTCATCCGCCCACTCGCGCACAGCGCGAGCCTTTGCATCCTGTCCTTGCCATTGCAGATTCATGCCACGGCCAGTGCGATCCGTGTAACGAATAATCAAGTGATGCTGATACTCATAAACCCGGCTTGCCCCGTTCTCATCTTGAGCCAGCAGAAGATCACCAGTGTCGCCATATTGATAAGCGCACAGTTGACGTTGAGGCGCGCCGTCTCGAATTTCCCAGAGTCCGGTCAAACGGCCCTGCCCATCAATCAACGTTCCCAGGTGGGACTGAACCTCTGCAATGTCATCCTGGTAAGTAATCAGGTCGGAAAGTACTGACACCTCCCCGTGACGATGCTCGTAATGCAGCATCATCCCGGCACCATTGCGCAGTTCAACGCCAGTCAGAACGTAACGTTGGCCCCGGCGCAGATAGGTTTCCTTGCGCTCGAACCCACGGCATAGTACTAACTGATCGTCGCTGGCCCTTACCAGCGTGATGTTTTCAATCGCGTCGTAGTGAGCGAGCCCGATTTTCGGAAGCGGATAATCATGGCTGCGACCGTCAGCGTCGTGAAAAATCACGCCATCGCCAAGGCAATCAAAACGCGTGGTCAGCGCTGTAATCCAACGAGCACCGAGTTCACTTTGGTCGTACTCGGCTAGTCGTGAACTGTAGGTTCGCGTCCACTCTATTGGGAATGAACCAGACAAGCTGAAGTCAGTATGGCTGAGTGACTCTGAACCCAAAGCAAAGCTGATGCTGTGTTGGGTAGCGGGCATTACCGCGTTTTTACAGCTATTACAGTTACTGGTCGCCGGCGCTTGTTGACTTGTTGCTTCCAGTCGGCCTTCACCCGCCGTGCGCTGAGCCTTGGAGGTGGTACCCGGCTTGACGCTAGCGCCTTGTCCATGCGCCTGACGCTTGCGCCAGGTCAGCACGGAGCCGGCAAGCATTTGCAACAGCCAACCAATAGAGTGCTGGACGCCAGGATCGCCGAGCTTCTTCATTTGGGTTTGTAATTCGACGCCTAAGGTACGCAGCATTGCGGTATTGCTTAATACCAATGCCTTGGCATCGTCTGGCAGCAGATTCTTCGCTGCGCTGTTAGCTACGCCCTTTCCAACAGCTTTATAGGCACTGTAGGTTGCGCCAAGAAAATTGCTGATAGACGCTTTGGGGTCGTGTAGAAATTGACTGCCGGCTGAGCTCATTTTGGCGCTTGCTGCCTTCATATCGCCCTTGGAGTCAAGCTTGCCATTGACCACAGTTTCCAGCCCTTTGGCAATCTCGTTGACAGCGCCATGTCCCAGCTTACCGGCATCATCGAGAATTGACGCAAGCTTGGGTTGGGCCTGCTTCACGAAGTCGTCGATTGTGCCGACGATGGTCGCATTCAAATGCCCGATCAGCACTTCGATCAGCGAGTCGCCCAGCAACATTTTTGCGCTATTGCGTAGTTCCTGACGAACCAAAGCTAACGTCGGACGCAACGTCATCCGCGCAGATGCCATGGTAGGGGGTGCAGGCAATACACCTATCAGGTTGATGCCAAGACTGACCCAATCCAGCAACTCACGTTTCTTGCTTTTGGTAAGGGTAACGATGTCGCCGAGCGCATCGACCAGCGCCATGATATTGCCCACCACCGGTAGCGCGCCCGCAACGTTCTTCACCCGCTCAAGCGTGACCACTCCCCCGCTGAGAGACTGGAGCCAAGCATCAAACTTCGCCGCCCCTCGCCCGACATCCTTGATGTCGATGGTATTGAGTGGAACGATGGCAACCTGAGGTTCTCGGTTTTTTGCAACAGCAGTTTCATTTGTCATGACAACATCTCACCCGCCAGCAGGCCCGGGGTTTTAATAGAAGTTTTTGGCAGAGCTGGAGCCGGCAGCGTTGGCAACTTGCCGCTCTTGCTCGCCGCCCCGAGAATCCCCGACGCACTCGGCATCGCCGCACTCGCCAGTTTCGGCAGCCCCATCACCCCGCCCTGCACGGCGCCTTTCACCTGCTGCGCCGTTTGCATCGCACCTTGCGCGGTTTGTATTGCACCCATCCCTGTCTGCGCCAATTCCTTGCCCTTCTCCAACATGTCCCAGTTCTTGCTCGGCAACGCCTGCGCGACCATGGCCTGCACCTGGCTCGGAATGTCTTCGGCCCCCGGCGGGTTCAACGGCCATTCCGGCTTGCCGATGTAGCTGCCATCGCTCCAGGTGTCCGCCGGATCCTTGCCGAACAGCACGCGTGCCGGGCCCGGGGCCGCACCGGCAACGCTGGCGAAACCCTTGGCGTCGAGCTTGCCCTTGATGCTTTTGCCCAGCGCATCGATGACTTCGTAATCACCCTCCTTGATGCCCTGGCGCCCGGCGTACTGGTTGAACAATTCGAGGTTGCCCTTGCCCGGTTTCGGCGGTTCCGGGAACACGCCGGCCAGACTTTTGGCGCCGGTGTAGGCGAAGTTCGCCGCATGCGCGGTGTACGGACCGCTGGTGGCGTGGGTGATGCCGCCGGCGTTGTAGGTGGTGGCGCTGCCGCCGCCCTGGATCACCAGTTCGGTCTTGGCGGTGATGGTGATGCGGTCAGCGTTGGCGGTGATGTTGAGTTTGGCCAGCAGGTTGATGCTGTCCTTCAGCGCCTTGACGTCAATGTCGCCAGAGGCCGCCACCAGCCGCCAGCCCATGCTCTGCACGAACAGGCGCATGCCGCGACTGGCACTGGCCAGCAGGCGTTTGCCAATGGAAAAACTGGTGTGCCCGGTGCTGCTCAGCGCCAGGTGTTCGCCGGTGGCGATGTGGCTGGAGCGCGGTGTGGTCAGGGCGATGCCGGCCGGGCTGGCGAGTACCAGATGCGGCTCGGTGAACTCGGGGAATTCGTTGGCGGTGAGGTTCGCCGGACCGCTGCCGAGTACTCCTTGGTGCTGGGCGTGCAAGGCCTTGGCCACGTCGTCCTGGTCGCCCGCTTCCTGAGCCTGAAGCTCTTTGGCCTGCGTGGCGAAACCATCCTGTTGATCGCTGGCGGTGGCCAGGCGTTCGGCGGTTTCCGGCAGGTCTTTGTGGTGTTTCGATTCGTTCGGGCGCGGCTCGGTGGTAATCAGCAGGCCGGCACCGGCACGCACGGCGCCGTGGCGGTCGGTGCGCAGTTCAAAACCTTCGCCGCGTGGCTGCCCACCTGAAGGACGTGGATGAGTCAGGTAACCGAGGTTGATCGCACTCGCCCCGTGATCACTGCGCAGCGCGATGCTGATCTCGCTGGTGGTGTCGTCGATGCGCAGTTCGTTGGCGCGGCTGCCCTTGTATTCCTTGCTCTTGACCGTGGCGAGGGTCTTGAAATCCGGCAGTTTGTACGGCGGCAGGTTGGCGCCGTGGTACAGGCAACCGGTGATTAGCGGCTGGTCGGGATCGCCTTCGAGGAAGGTGATCAACACTTCCATGCCGACCCGCGGAATGTTGATCGAACCAAAGGTTTCAGCGGCCCAACTCGAGGCCACGCGCATCCAGCAGGTGGTCTTGTCGTCGTGCTGGCCTTCGCGGTCCCAGAAGAACTGCACCTTCACCCGGCCGTACTGGTCGCAGAAGATTTCTTCACCTTCGGGGCCGGTGACCACCGCGCTTTGCGAACCGAGAACCTTGGGTTTCGGGTGATCCAGCGGCGGACGGTACGGCACGTCCCACGGGATGGCGCTGAAGCGGTTGCGGTAGCCCTGGTGGAAATCGTCTTTGTTGTCGGTGGTGTCGCTGGTCACCGACTCTTCCAGCACTTGCGGCTGCTTGCCTTCGTGGAAGATTTCCGTGAGCAACCAGAGGTCGTTCCACGTCGGATTGGCGTGGTCGGTCAGGGCCAGAAAATGCCCGGTGACGAGGATCGGCTGGTCGCTGTTGCCTTCGGCCAGGCGATAGTCGCTGCGGTGGCGTTCGAGGTTGCGGTTGGCCAGGTGCTTGCCGCGCTCGCGGTCCACGAAACGCCCCGGGTAATCGTAGTCTTCCAGGTCCGGCTGGGCGCTGCTCTTGGCATCGCTTTCCAGCTCGATCTTCGGTTTGACGAAGTCGTAATCGCGCCGCGTGGTGCGGCTGGTGCGGGTGGCCAGACGCAGGCCGAAACGCTTGACCACCGGTTTGTCCGCCACCAGCCCGGAGTCCTGCTGATAGGCCACCGGCGCCAGTTTCGGGAACACCGTCTGGTCATCGCCGAAGGTGAGTTTGTGGCCGCTGGCGGTGTGCTGGAAGTGGTAGTGAATCCCCTCCTCCTCACACAGGCGCTGGACGAAATGCAGGTCACTCTCGTCGTACTGCGTGCAGTAGATCCGCTCCGGGTAAATCGCGCTGAGCTGGAAGTGGTAATCGCTGGCAAGAATGCCGTGCTCTTCCAGCACCTGACTGATGATCTGCTGCACGGTCATCTGCTGGAAGATGCGCTGGTTGAAGCGGTGCGCGAGGTACGAAAGCTGCGGACGCAGGGAGATCTTGTAGCGGGTCAGGCGCTTGCCCGCCTCGCCCTGAGCGATGCTGTAGATCAGCCCGTGAATGCCGCTTCCGCTGGGCGACAGCTGAAGAAACGCCAGTTTGTGCAGCAAGCTTTCGAGGTTGATCGAGGCCTTTTCGCTGACCAGTTCCAACTCGAATTCGAAGGGCGTGTTGAGGGCCTCCCGACCGGTGAACGACAGCACCTGGAAATCGCTGTCCGCGCCATCGATGGTCAGGTTGAAATGAGCCTGGTTGGCCGGTGAGAACATTCCCTTGTCCCTTGTGATGTTGGATGCGCCGATAGGTGATATCACCCACGAGGCGGCCAATAGCCATCAATTAGCATGCCAACTTTTTCAAACCCCTATAAACCGGGTGCTTGGTGAATTTTCTTCGCAGATACGGCGAAAATTCCCACTGAACCCGTCGAAAAGTGCGCAAGAAGTTGCGCAGTGTTGTGCAACTTCTTGCGCACTTGGCTGGAGGCCTTGATCGACAAGGCCTGTAGCGGTTTTTAACCTGGTTTTATTACGAACAACTGCGCAACTTCTTGCGCACTACCGAAACGCCCTCTCAATGCATCGGAACATCAGAACTTCGCAATAAACGCCTCAACTGCATTTGGAACCCATGGGCTATCCTGCTGCCCACTTAAAGGTATCGACCGTTTCAGAAAGGAGGTTTGAATGCGTACCCTCGAATTGGCTGGCGTGCAGGTTCCGGTGATTGGCCAAGGCACCTGGCGCATGGGTGAAGACCGCTCGGCGCACAAGCGTGAAGTGGCGGCCCTGCGCAGTGGTATTGAGCTGGGCATGACCCTGATCGACACCGCCGAAATGTACGCCGAGGGCGGTGCCGAAACCGTGGTCGGTGAAGCCATCGCCGGCCTGCGCGATCAGGTGTTCCTGGTCAGCAAGGTCTACCCGCACAACGCCAGCCGTAAAGGCATCCCCCAGGCTTGCGAACGCAGTCTGCGCCGGCTCGACACCGATTACATCGATCTCTATCTGCTGCATTGGCGCGGCCAGTATCCGCTGGAAGAAACCGTCGAGGCCTTCGAGCGTTTGCGCGAGGACGGCAAGATCGGTCGCTGGGGCGTGTCGAACTTCGACGTCGGCGATCTTGAAGAACTGTCGAATTCGGCCTGCGCGACCAATCAGGTGCTGTACAACCTGGAAGAGCGCGGCATCGAATTCGACCTGCTGCCGTGGTGCCAACAGCAGCGCATGCCGCTGATGGCGTACTGCCCGATCGGCCAGGGCGGCGCGATGCTGGCCGAGCCGGTGCTGAAACAGATTGCCGCTCGTCACGGCGTGACCCCGGCACAGGTTTCGCTGGCGTGGATTCTGCGTCAGGATGGGGTGATTGCGATTCCCAAAGCCGTGCGCCCGGAACACGTGCAGCTCAATGCACAAGCGGCGCAGTTGCAACTCGATGCCGGGGATCTGGCGGCGCTGGACCAGGTGTTTCACGCGCCACAACGCAAGCAGCGGCTGGCCATGGTCTGAGCCACCGCCGACTGACAGAGGGCTTCGCCATGAGAAGCACTGATCAGGACGATCCATTCAACCTGCAACGCTTCGTGCTCGCCCAAGACCCGGTGTTTGAACGGGTGCAACGCGAACTCGACGAGGGCCGCAAGCGCAGCCACTGGATGTGGTTTGTGTTTCCGCAGTTCGCCGGGCTCGGGGGCAGCGAGATGTCCCGGCGCTTCGCTATCGCCTCGGCCGGAGAGGCCCGGGCCTATCTGGCCCATGAGCTGCTCGGCGCCCGGCTGCGCACGTCTGCGCAACTGGTGCTGAACGTGCAGCAGCGTTCGATTGCCGAGATTTTCGGCCACCCGGACGACCTGAAATTCCACTCATCGATGACCCTGTTCGCCCAATTTGCCGACGAAGGCAGCCCCTGGCATCAAGCGCTGGAGCGTTACTTCCACGGTATTCAGGACGAATGGACCCTGCAATTGCTGGACTCAAAAGAGGCCCAGTTGCCCCCCGATCAGGGTTGAGAAATCGTCGTCGACAAACGGCAGGATCGCATCCGCCACCGGTTGCAGCTGGCGGGTGATGTAGTGGTCGTAGTCGATGGCCGCGTGGCGCACTTCCAGCGGCTCGGGGCCAGCCAGGGTGATGACGTAGCTGATCCAGCCACCGTTCTGGTATTGGCGCGGGCGACCGTGCTGCGCGTTGTAATCGTCCGCCAGCCGTGCGGCGCGCACGTGGGGCGGCACGTTGCGTTCGTAATCGTCGAGGGTGCGGCGCAAGCGCTTGCGGTAGACCAGTCGTTCGTCGAACTCACCGGCCAGGGTCTTGCGCACGTATTCACGCACGTAATCCTGATACGGCTTGCGCTGGAAGATCCGCTCGTACAGTTCCTGCTGGAATTGCCGGGCCAGCAGCGACCAGTCGGTGCGCACGGTTTCCAGGCCTTTGTAGACCATTTCTTCGCTGCCGTCGGCGCGGGTTACCAGGCCGGCATAGCGCTTTTTGCTGCCCTCCTCCGCGCCACGAATGGTCGGCATCAAAAAGCGTTTGTAGTGGGTTTCGAACTGCAATTCGAGGGCGCTTTCCAGCCCGTATTGCTCACGCACATGCTCACGCCACCAGTCGTTGACGTGTCGCACCAGCGCGCGGCCGATGGTCGCCGCCTCTTCCTGACCGTGGGGGCGACGCAGCCAGACGAAAGTCGAATCGGTATCGCCATAAATCACCGCATGCCCCTGAGCCTCGATCAACTGCCGGGTGCGCAGCATGATTTCGTGGCCGCGCAGAGTGATCGACGAGGCCAGCCGCGTATCGAAAAACCGGCAACCGCTGGAACCCAGTACGCCGTAAAAGGCGTTCATGATGATCTTCAACGCCTGGGACAGCGGCGCGTTGTGTTCGCGCTTGGCGGTCTCGCGGCCTTCAGCGACCCGGGCGACGATGGACGGCAGGCAATGCCGGATGCGAGAGAAGCGAGCGCCGCGAAAACCCGGCACCGAATCGCTGTCGTCAGGATGCTGCAAGCCTTCGATCAACCCCACCGGGTCAATCAGGAACGTGCGGATGATCGACGGATAAAGGCTCTTGTAGTCGAGCACCAGCACCGATTCGTACAGCCCCGGTTGCGAGTCCATGACAAACCCGCCGGGGCTGGCCTGTGGAGGATTGGTGCCAAGGTTCGGCGCCACAAAACCCTGACGGTGCATCAACGGCATGTACAAATGGGTGAACGCCGCCACCGAACCACCGCTGCGATCTGCCGGCAAACCAGTAACGCTGGCGCGCTCCAGCAAAAACGTCAGCAGTTCGGTCTTGGCGAAGATCCGCGTGACCAGTTCGCAGTCCTTGAGGTTGTACTTGGCCAGCGCCGGTTTGTCCTCGGCGAACATGCGGTTGATCTCGTCCATGCGCTGGTACGGGTTGTCGATGGATTTGCCCTCGCCGAGCAGGGTCTGGGCGACGTTCTCTAGGCTGAACGAGGGGAAGCTCCAGGTCGCCGAACGCAGGGATTCGATGCCATCGATGATCAACCGCCCCGCCGCTGCCGCGAAGTAATGAGTGCGGCTACCGTGTTCGCGCCACTGCATTTCCTCGCCGCCACGTCCGAGTTTG
Source organism: Pseudomonas sp. HS6 (assembly GCF_023375815.1). Classification (NCBI taxonomy): domain Bacteria; kingdom Pseudomonadati; phylum Pseudomonadota; class Gammaproteobacteria; order Pseudomonadales; family Pseudomonadaceae; genus Pseudomonas; species Pseudomonas sp. HS6. The sequence goes on from NZ_CP067412.1 coordinate 2,123,211, forward strand.
AGCGGCACGCCGAGGCGTCGGGCGTGTTCGTGGAGGATGCGCAGGTCGAATTGCACAAGGTTCCAGCCAATGATCGCGTCGGGGTCGTGGCGGGCGAACCAGTCGTTGAGTTTCTTCAGGATCAGGGTGCGCGATTCGCAGTACTCAAGGTCGAAATCGACAATGCTGTCATCTCCGTTCGGCGCGCCAAGCATGTACACCTGCCGCTCACCGCAACCCTCCAGCGCGATGGAATACAACTCGCCCTGCTCGGTGGTTTCGATGTCCAGCGAGACCAGTCGCAGTTTCGGACGATAGTCCGGCGAAGGCTTGAGGTGGGCGTCGAGCAGCACACCGTCGGCATCGGGCGTGCCGCTGAACCACACCGGCGCGGTGATGAAACGCTCCATCAGGTAACGCTCGGGCGGTCGCACATCGGCTTCGTAGACATCGACACTGTGACGGTTGAGCGCGGTTTCCAGGCGCATCAACTGGCCGTGTTGCTGGCAATACAGCCCAAGCACCGGGCGATGTTCGAAATCCTGCAGGGCCAACGGGCGCAGTTCGACGTTCTTTTCGCCCGCCAGCACACGCTCGGCCTGCTCGCGCTGCGCCGCCGGGATGAACGCCACCGACGGCTGATGCGGCAGACGCACACGGCGCGGCCCGGCGTCGGTCGCCAGCCAGAACTCGACTTCGGTGCCGGCCGGGGTATCGCGCCAATGCCGGGTCAGGACGAAGCCCTGCTGTAAATCCACCACTGCGACCTCAAGAATTGATTCAGTTGGGCATTCTACGCGGCATTGCAGCAACGGGTGACAAAGGCCTCGTCAGGAAAAAAACCGCCAAATGACGTTTTTTGCGTGTTATCTGCCGTTTTGCGGCCTTGCTCTGCGCGCCTGCGTCTACGATGCTTGGAGAACAACGACAACACCTGAGTAACCACCATGAAAACCGTCGCCCAACTGCTCAAGCTCAAAGATCAGAAAAATCAGGAAGTGCACCAGATCAAACCCGATCACATGGTGCTCGAAGCGCTGATGAAGATGGCCGAGAAAAACGTCGGCGCCTTGCTCGTGGTGGAGGATGAAAAAGTGGTGGGCATCATCAGTGAGCGCGATTACGCGCGCAAACTGGTGCTCCATGGGCGCTCATCAGTGGGCACGCCTGTACGCGACATCATGGTCGCGAACGTGATCACGGTGGACACCCACCAGACCGTCGACACCTGCCTGAGCATCATGTCCGACAAACGCCTGCGCCACTTGCCGGTGGTCGAGAACGGCAAGTTGCTGGGCCTGCTGTCGATCGGCGACCTGGTCAAGGAAGCGATTGCCGAACAGGCCGAACTGATCAAACAGCTGGAGCAGTACATTCGCGGCGAGTAATCAGCCGAAGCCTCAAGCAGGCCAATGCCGCGCCAAGACCGGCGCCAGCACCGGGTGCCGGTCGATGCGTTGCAGCCACGCATAGAACCCGGGCCGAGCCTGACGCAGGTGTTCGCGGGTGCCGGCCCAGCGCGTCACCACCGCCGCCAATACATCCAGCGCCCCCGGTGTTTCATCGTCCAGGTACAGCTCGGCGGAAAACTGGTCGGCGAACACGTCCCACATCCAGTGCAATCGCTCCCGAGCGCCGGCCATCAGGTTCTGCCGCGACGCTTCATCCGGCATCACCAGCCAGCGTTCGGGGTAGTCGATGACACCGATGGCTCCGTAGCAATTACTGACGATGTACACCAGGCCACGAATCGCCTGATCACGGTCGACGGCGTTGGCCGGCAGCAAACCGGACTTTGGAAAACTCAACCCGAGATGAATCAGGATCGCCGCGCTCTCAGTAAGCGCGCTGCCATCGGGAAGTTGCAGGGTCGGAATCTGCTTGAGCGGATTGAGCCTGGCCAATTCCTGAGCCGCTTCGGCGCTGGCTTCGATGTCGATGAAGCGATAAGCGATCTGGCACAGCTCGAGCGCCGCTTCGATGGCCGCCGCCCCTGAATTGCGATGTCCGTAGAGCTGATACATACCCCCCTCCTTTTTTAAATCGCACCCCAAGTTATTTATTTCTGTTCGACTGCATCCAGAAACCTTCGATGAGGGTAGTACCTGTAACAGCCTTGTGGCTGTCAGGTGAAAAACTCATTTCGGAGAGCGATCCATGAACACCAGACAATTGATTTGCCTTGCCGGTTTCCTCGCTGCCCTGCCGGCAGCCTACGCCCAGAGCACATTGCCCGACAGCATCAAGGTGCCGGACGGCCACAAGATCGCCCTGGAAACCACCGGGGTGGGCGAGATCACCTACGAGTGCCGGGACAAGGCTAATGTCGCCGGCCAGACCGAATGGGTGTTCGTCGGCCCGAAAGCGGTGCTCAATGATCGCAGCGGCAAGCAGGTCGGCACCTACTTCGGCCCGCCCGCCACCTGGCAGGCGCAGGACGGTTCAAAAGTCACTGGCACGCAACTGGCCGTCGCGCCATCGAACCCGGGCAACCTGCCCTATCAACTGGTCAAGGCCAACCCCGCCGAGGGCAAAGGCGCGATGAGCGGCGTGAGCTACATCCAGCGCGTCGCCCTCAAGGGCGGCGTGGCACCGGGCAGCGAATGCACGGCGGCGAACAAGGGTAAACAGGAAGTGGTGAAGTACCAGGCCGACTACATTTTCTGGGCGGCGAACTGACCCTGACTGGACGTTTGCCCGATGCTTGCTAGATTGCAGGACATGCCCTTGCCCGCTACCGCATTCGATTACGAAGCCCGCCTCGCCGCCTGTTCTCGCGGCGAGCGCGAGGCCCTGCGCGAATTGTATGTGCAGGAAGGTCCGCGGTTGCTCGGTGTAGCCCGGCGTCTGGTGCGTGATACGGCGCTGGCGGAGGACATCGTCCATGATGCGTTCATCAAGATCTGGGCCGGCGCGTCGGGGTTTGATCCGGCGCGCGGTTCGGCCCGGGGCTGGATGTACAGCGTGACCCGGCATCTGGCGCTGAATCTGTTGCGCGATCACGGCCGGGAAACCCCGCTGAATGACAGCAACGAATCACTGGCGAGTGATGACGGGTTCGACGCGCTGGCGCAATCGACGCGTATCCACCGCTGCCTGCATCAACTGGAACCGCAACGCCGCCGCTGCATCCTTCACGCCTATGTCGACGGTTACAGCCACGCGCAGATCGCCCAACGCCTCGACACGCCGCTGGGCACCGTCAAAGCCTGGATCAAACGCAGCCTCAATGCGTTGCGGGAGTGCATGGGATGACCACCGAATCGGCGCAGGAACGCGATGAACTGGCCGGCGAATACGTGCTCGGCACGCTCTCGGCCGAAGAACGTACCAAGGTCCAACGTCGCTTGCCAGACGATCCCGAGCTGCAAACGGCGGTGGATGCCTGGGAGCGGCGCTTGCTGGAGTTGACCGACCTCGCCCCATCGCATCAGCCCTCGGCGCAACTGTGGCAACGCATCGAACGCAGTGTCGTGCAACTTGCGCACAGGGCGCCGGATACGCCTGAGATAACCTGGTGGAACCGACTGTCCCTGTGGCGCGGGTTGAGCGCTGCCGGGCTGGCGGCGACTTTGTTGCTGGGTTCGATCCTGTTGACGCAGACCACGCCGAAACCGAGTTATCTGGTGGTACTGGTCGCCCCGCAGGACAAGGCGCCGGGCTGGGTGATCCAGGCCAGCAGTCCACGGGAGATTCAGTTGATACCGCTGGGCGTGGTCGAGGTGCCGGCGGACAAGGCGCTGGAGTTCTGGACCAAGGCCGACGGCTGGCAAGGGCCGGTGTCGCTGGGGCTGGTGAAGCCGGGGCAAGCGCTGTCGATCCCGCTGGACAAGTTGCCGCCGCTGCAACCGAACCAGTTGTTCGAGCTGACGCTGGAAGGTGCGAATGGTTCGCCGATCGGCAAACCCACCGGGCCGATTCAGGCGATTGGCCGCGCGGTAAAAGTGCTCTGAAGAACCATCACCGGCGTCGATGTTCACAATCACGTCAATGAAGTTCTCATAAAAAATCCCGGGCGTAACATCTGCTCCATACCAACCAATAACACCCCGGAGCACACCATCATGAAACGCCAAGTCATCCTCAGCATTGCCCTTTCGGTTCTGGCCTTCAACGCATTTGCCGCCAAACCGGCCCACACCATGATCGCCGAAGGCGGTTCGGATCGCCTGATCGAACAGCGCGTCGCTGAAGGTGGTTCGGATCGTCTGCTGGAACGCCGTGTTGCCGAAGGTGGTTCGGATCGTCTGCAAGAACGCCGCGTCGCTGAAGGTGGTTCGGATCGCCTGCTGGAACGCCGTGTTGCCGAAGGTGGTTCGGATCGTCTGCAAGAACGCCGCGTCGCTGAAGGTGGTTCGGATCGCCTGCTGGAACGCCGTGTTGCCGAAGGTGGTTCGGATCGTCTGCTGGAACGCCGCGTTGCCGAAGGTGGCTCGGATCGTCTGATCGAACGCCGCGTTGCCTGAATGAAGGGCTCTACCGCAGTAATCCAGAAAAAACCCGGCTCCCGTCAGCCGGGTTTTTTTACATCTTTTTTTCCTCGTCAGTCCTTGGCCATGCAGCGCCGATAGCGCTCATCGACCCGTTTGGCGAACCACGCGGTGGTCAGTTTGCGGGTGATCTTCGGGCTTTGCAGGACGATCCCCGGCAGCACCGCCCGGGGCAATGATTTACCTTCAGCCTTGTCCGCCAGTTCGAAGACCCGTTGATACAGTTTGGTCTCCTCGAATCCCAGCGTATTGCCCTTCTCCAGTTGATCGCGGATCTGTGGATTGCGCATGCCCAGTGACTTGCCGAGCCTGCGCACCGCCAGTTCGGTCGTACCCGGCATGATCGAGTCGTAGCGAATCAGGTCGCCATCCAGCGCCAGCGGAACGCCCGAGGCACGACTGACTGCATTCTGGAACGCCGCGTTGCGACTGGCGTACCACCCGGCATTGAAATCGGCAAAGCGGTACAGCGGCTCGCGATAACTCACCGGATACCCCAGCAAATGAGCGATGCCGAAATACATGCCGCCACGACGGGTGAACACTTCATGGCGAATCGTGCCGCTCACCGGGTACGGATAACCCTTGGCATGCTGTTCGGCGAATTCGATGCTGACCTGCATCGGCCCCGCAGTGTGCACCGGATTGAAGCCACCAAACAAAGTGCGCCCCATCGGCACCATGCCGATGAAATCATCAAAAATGCCGCTCAGATCTTTCTCGGTGCGGGCCGCGCTCAGGCGTTCGCTGTAGGTCTTGCCGTTGGGCGAGCGCACCTGCAACGCGCCGCTGACCAACAGGCTCGGGATGTGGACCTTGGCGGCGCGGCGGTCGATCTCGTCGCGAGCGATCTTGCCCAGGCCCGGTACCGGCGGGTCGACCTGAAAGTTGGACTCCTGCTCGGCGACGGCCAACACCGAACACAGATTCTGCGTGGTCGGGCTGATGCCCTGCGCGGCGAACGCAGTGTAGATGTCCGTGGCCCAGCCCTGGCGGTCAGTGGTTTTCGCCGGCAGCAGGCGCACAATTTGCGCCTTGACCTCGGCCGGCGAACGCGGAGCCGGTTCCTGACTGCGCTGACCGGCGCAACCGGCCAGCACCAGCAGCGCGGCGAGGCTGACGAATAATCGAGGGGTGTGCATAACGCTCCATCCAGTCCGTTGAGCCGGGTTAACCCTACGCTCAATCGCAGGGTGCAGGATAGGACTGCGAGCCGGCGACGCTGTTCCATCGTCCCGTTTGGCAGGCCGACTGGCCGCCCTCGCCTGCTGATCCATACTTGCTGCTGCACACTCAGTGGCAAAGGGCACGCGAGGAGGACAGACCATGAACCGCAGTGACGTTCTGATCATCGGCGCAGGCCCCACCGGACTGGTACTGGCCCTGTGGCTGAGCAAACTGGGCGTGCGCGTGCGCATCATCGACAAGGCCTCCGCGCCGGGCACCACGTCGCGGGCGTTGGCCGTGCAGGCGCGCACCCTTGAGTTGTACCGGCAACTGGACCTGGCCGACGCGGTGGTGCGCAAGGGCCATCGGGTCGCGGCGGCGAACTTCTGGGTCAAGGGCAAGCCCGTGGCGCAGATGCCGCTCAATCGCATCGGCGAAGGCCTGACGCCCTATGCCTTTCTGGAAATGTTCCCGCAGGACGAACACGAGCGGCTGTTGATCGACCGTCTCGAAGACTACGACGTGACTGTCGAGCGCAACACAACGCTGGAGAGTTTTACGGAAAACAGCGATGGCCTAACCGCCCATTTACGCCTGCCGGATGGCGAGCAGGAAATCTGCCAGGCCTGTTACCTGGCCGGTTGTGACGGCGCCCGCTCGGTCGTGCGCAAAGCCCTCGACACCGGTTTTCCCGGTGGCACTTATCAGCAGATTTTCTACGTCGCTGACGTGCAGGCCAGCGGCCCGGCGCTCAACGGCGAGTTGCATCTGGACCTGGATGAGGCGGATTTTCTCGCGGTGTTCCCGCTGGCCGGCGAAGGCCGCGCACGGCTGATCGGCACGGTGCGCGACGAGCGTGCGGATCGCGCCGAAACCCTGGAATTCTCCGATGTCAGCAGCCGCGCCATCGAGCACTTGAACGTGCACATCGAGGACGTCAACTGGTTCTCGACCTACCGCGTGCACCATCGCGTGGCGGATCACTTTCGCAAGGGCCGGGTCTTTCTGCTCGGCGACGCGGCGCATGTGCACAGCCCCGCCGGCGGTCAGGGCATGAACACCGGCATCGGCGATGCGATCAACCTGGCGTGGAAACTCGCGGCGGTGCTCGGCGGCGGCGCCACGGCGAAGCTGCTCGACAGCTACGAAACCGAACGCATTGCCTTCGCCCGGCGGCTGGTGTCGACCACTGACAAAGTCTTCAGTTTTGTGACTGCCGAAGGTCGCATGGCCGATCTGTTGCGCACGCGACTGGCGCCGTTCCTGATTCCGAAAATGGCGTCTTTTGAGACCAGCCGCGAATTCCTGTTTCGCACCGTGTCGCAAATCACCGTCAACTATCGAGGCATGCCGTTGAGTGAAGGCGTGGCCGGGCACGTCCACGGCGGCGACCGTTTGCCGTGGGCTCACGATGGCGAGGGTGACAATTACGAACCGCTGCGCAATCCATGCTGGCAGGTGCATGTGTATGGCGACACCAGCGACGAGATGATCGCCTGGTGCAATGAACATCACTTGCCGCTGCACGTGTTCGACTGGCGCCCGGCGTTTGAATCGGCGGGACTGGGGCGCAACGGCTTTTATCTGCTGCGCCCGGACACCTATGTGGCGATTGCCGACAACAGCGCGGACCCGAAGGTGATCGAACGGTATTTCCGCGCCCACGGGATCAGATGTTATTTGCAGCAGCCCATTCAGTGAGCGCTATCGACCAGAGCAATCATCGACCCTTTGCATGAGATCCGCGATGATTCGCCCTTGATCAAGCGTCACTACTCGCTGCGCCATTGCAATGGTTTGTGGGCGATGGGCAACCAGTATGCGGGTCATTGCTTCCTGTGTGATGGCGGCATTGACCCGTTGCTCGTTCCACACATCCAGGTGACTGGTGGCTTCGTCCAGCACCAGCAACCGGGGCGATCGGTACAATGCGCGAGCCAGCAGTATGCGTTGTCTCTGGCCGCCTGACAGTCCTGAACCCAGATCACCGACAAGCGTGTTGTATTTCATCGGCAGCGCCATGATTTCATCATGCACCGCCGCTTGTTCCGAGCTCCTGATGACTCGCCTTGGGTCCGGCTGAGCGTCGAAAAAGCAGATATTGTCCGAAAGCGTTCCGGTGAACAGTTGATCGTCCTGCATCACCGTTCCGGTCATCTGGCGATAGTTCCTCAACCCCAGACGCGTCAGCTCTACCCCGCCCAGAAAAATTTCCCCCTCGGTCGGTGTCAACAGCCCGAGTATCAACTTGAGCAAAGTCGTCTTGCCACAACCCGACACCCCCGCAATCGCAAGGCATTCCCCTGCCGGGATCCGCAAACTCAAATTGTCGATGACATTGGGTTCATCTTCCGCGTATCGAAAGGAGACATTGCGTAACTCAATATCCGCTTCTATCTCCCGAAGGTCGATTTCAGCTTCGTTCCCGTCCTTCTCCGGGGTCGTTAGCAAGATATCCGCGACGCGTTCACTGTGCAGGCGCAACATCCGCAACTCGAACGACTTGTCCAGCAACCCCGCAATACGCTGGCTGAATTGATCCTTGTAACTCAGAAACGCAAACAGCATACCGACAGAAAAATGGTTATCCATCACGGCCATTGCTGCCAACCAGACAACGACAATCCGTTCCCCATTAAAAATAAGAGTGCTGGCTGACTGGAACGATATTGTTATGCGAGCGATCCGTAACTCGGCATTGAGCTGATCCGCCAGGGCATTACTCCAGGCGCACCGTCGCTCCTGCTCGCGACCAAATAGCCTGATGCTTTGAATACCCCGCGCAGATTCGATAAACAGCGTGCCTTGTTTGGCCGCGCAGGCGATATGCATCGCTGTGGCTTCACGCTGCTTTTGAAAAACACCCCAACGCAACATTGCATAAAGCACCACGGCCGACAGACTGACAAATGCCAGCGTGGCGCTGTAGAAAAACATGACGACCAGCGTGGAAAACACCAACAAACCGTCGATGATTCCTTCAATCAGTTGCGTGGTCAGTGTTTTCTGAATGATCTGTATAGCCTGAAATCGCGAAGAGATATCACCCAGATGCCGCTTCTCGAACCAGGGAACCGGTAAGCGCAGCAAGTGGGCAAAGGCATTGCCCAACCATTGATACCCCAAGTAGGCGGACAACGATGCGGCCATCCACGATCGCAACCACCCCAATCCAGTTTGAAGCAGTACCAGCAACAAGAATCCGCTGCCCAGAACAGTCATCAGCCGGTGATCACCCGTGGTCAGCACGTCGTCCACGACCCATTGCAAATAGAACGGCAGCGCCAATGCAAGGGTTTGCAGCAGCCCTCCCATCAACAGCAACCTTGCCAGTCCGGGGTAGAGCCCATCGACCTTGCCAAGCATGGATTGCCAGGAAATCCGTTGTTGAGACGGCACGCGTTCAAACAGTTCCCCGGGAGTCAACTCCAGTACCACGCCCGTGAAATGACTGGATGCCCGAGACCAGGAAATATTCCTTTTACCGTTCGCCGGGTCGTGGATCAGCAATCCGTTGCGTGTCACTTTTTCAAGCACTACGAAATGGTTCATGTCCCAGTGCAAAATACACGGCAACTTCAGACTCGAAAGTTGCGGCAACTCCACACGCAATGGACGGGACTGGAACCCGAGCCGTTGCGCCATTGATATCAGGCTTTTGAGGGTAGAACCCTTGAGAGAAACGCTGAAACGCTGACGAAGCAGCATCAGGTCAGTTGCACGCCCCCAATAGCGGGCAATCATGGCGAGACACGCCAGGCCACATTCACTGGCTTCTGTCTGCAGTAAAACCGGCAATTTTCTGTTACCCCGGCGCAACGGGGTGTTTCCTTGTGTCGTCATTTTGCCGGGTACAGGTGAGCAACATCGCCGAGCCGCTGTGTCATGGCAACCGGTTCAACTTTGCGTCCATGCATATAACTTGCTCCCACTCCAAGCAGGACGAATATAAATACACCCAAACATAATGCCAGGCCGTCGAGAGACTTATCGATTTTTATATCGAGGTAATTCCCATAAAATCTTTCGGAGGCGAACGCTATCGCTTCCTTGCGAAAAAGAGAAGGCCTCACCCTATCTAATTTTTCAATACTCACCCACCACACCCCCTATATAACCAAAGTCTTTTCCGCCACACCAATACAATCTAAAGCCCGCATTGACACTACAGGAATTCAATTTTTATAGTCAACGCCCCTTAGACAGCCCGACACCGCGGCTATCGAAAGGCATCTTCAACTAACACAAACTCAAACAACTCATTAGATAGGATATCAATGAAAATTTTTCTGCGTGGTTTACCAGAAGGTCTTATAGGAAAGTCGGAAATAGAAGCCGAGTCTCTTGAGGCCGCCCTTCAGGACTATCCCGTTCTGGAACTCTTTCAGGAAGAACTTGAAGAAGTCAGTGGTGGCGCCTGCACTGCAAGAAGTTTTCGGGCATGCGATGGTTGATGGCTGAACGACAAGCAATCTTCCTGGCTTGAACGCCAGCCCCACGGATTCGAAACAGAATCCGTGGGGGGCTGTTTCACTTTCTTGCCTAAACCATTTCGAGGCCGATGCCCATGCAATTTGATTTCAAGGATGATCGATACAATCGACAGGAAAATATGCCGGAATGGGGGAAGGCCGGTCAGCAGAGGGTCTCGCAAGGTTCTGTTGCTGTAATCGGCGCCGGTGGCGTCAAGTCAACACTGCTGATGGCATTGGTTGCCGGTGGAATCGGAAAAATCGGGATTGTAGAGTTCGATACGGTCGAATTATCCAACTTGAATCGTCAGTTGCTGTATCGCACTTCGGACATCGGCAGCGCCAAGGGGGTCGCCGCACAAAAAACGCTGGTCGACCTCAACCCGGATATTGACATCCAGTTATTTGAAGAAAAAATAACACGACACAATGTCGACCGACTGCTCGATCAATATGAAGTCATTGTGGAAGGTGGCGACTCACCCGATGGCAGAAACACCATCAATGAATATTGCCTGCGCACAAAAAAACCGATGATTCACGCCTCTGCCCAGTTCTCCTACGGTTATGTGTTCTCTATGATCCCGGAACTTGAAAGTTCCTGCTTCACTTGTTTATTTCCAACCGACCACTCTCGAAAAGAACATACTGGCGCCGTACCGGTCAATGTTTTATCAACTTCCATCGCCGGAACCCTGGGTGCAGCTGAAGTATTCAAATGGTTTCTCGGACACAAAACAAACATGTACATCAATCGCAGACTGACATTCTCGTCACTGTTGCTGAGCGGCAAATTTCAAGTTGATGATATCCCCAGAAATCCCCATTGCAACTGCTGCTCGGCCTATTACCAAGAAGAATACCGTCATGCAATTTAGACAGCCTCGAACTTCGGACGCAGACGATCTGCTGCATTACTTCAACACACTTGTCCAACAGGACCCGGAACGGGTGGAAAGGCCCGAGGATGTCCGGTCGATCAACCATGAAAAGGAAGTTCTCTGGATTGAGTCGCTGTTAGAAAAGGAAAAACAGCTGGATGCCGTGTCCCTGTGCATTTTGAATGAGTCGGCGATCATCGGTCTGGGCGAGATCGAACGTCGGCCCCGTTGGATCGAGCGCCATGTTGCAGAGATCCGGTTCGGGCTACTGCCTGATCATTTGGAAGAAGGTATTGAATTGGTGAAACGACTCGAAGAACGCGCCAGTGCCATCGGTATCGAGCTGTTGTATTACTTCCATTTGGCGACACAACGCCAGGGCATCGATATCGTCAGCGCTCGCGGGTTTGAGCTCGCAGGCACCCTGAAGCGTTACTACAAGAAAGCGGATGGCTATGTCGACCGGGTTTTCTATAGCAAGAAAATCAGTTGAAAGTACAAGCAGTGCCCGGCCATCACTGCCGATGGCCGGGCAACGTCTTCAAATGCCAGCCAATGCCAGGTCCATCGCAAAGTAGGTGAAGATCAGATCCGCACCCGCGCGCTTGATCGCGCCGAGGCTTTCGCGCACCACGCGATCTTCGTCGATGGCCCCGGCCTGGGCGCCGAACTTGATCATCGCGTACTCGCCACTGACCTGATACGCCGACAGCGGCAGGTTCGAGGCTTCGCGGATGTCGCGGATGATGTCCAGATACGCGCCCGCCGGTTTGACCATCAGCGCATCGGCGCCTTCCTGCTCGTCGAGCAACGATTCGCGCAGGGCTTCGCGGCGGTTCATCGGGTTCATCTGATAGCTTTTGCGATCGCCCTTCAACGCGCTGCCACCGGCCTCGCGGAACGGGCCGTAGAGCGCCGAGGCGAATTTGGTCGAGTAGGCCATGATCGGAATCTGCGTGAAACCGGCATCGTCCAGTGCACGACGAATCGCCCGCACCTGGCCGTCCATCGCCGCCGACGGTGCGATCACATCGGCACCGGCACGGGCTGCCGCCACGGCTTGTTTGCCGAGGATGATCAGGGTCTGGTCGTTGTCGACTTCATGGTTGTGCATCACGCCGCAATGGCCGTGGTCGGTGTACTCGCAGAAGCAGGTGTCAGACATCACGATCATTTCCGGCACGGCGTCCTTGGCGATCCGCGACATGCGCGACACCAGACCGTTTTCGCGCCAGGTGTCGCTGCCGTTGGCGTCGAGATGATGAGACACGCCAAATGTCATCACCGACTTGATCCCGGCCCGGGCGTAACGCTCGATCTCGCTGGCCAGTTTGCGCTCGGGGATGCGCATCACGCCGGGCATGCTCTTGATCGGTACGAAGTCGTCGATTTCTTCCTCGACGAAGATCGGCAGCACCAGATCGTTGAGCGAAAACTCGGTTTCCTGGAACAGGCTGCGCAGGCTCGCATTGCGGCGCAGACGGCGTGGACGTGCTTCGGGGAACTGACTGGACATGGGGCCTTTCCTGAAAACGGGCAGATGAGACGAAAGTCGTAGGGGGCGAAGCTTATGCCTTGCGGGGGACGGGGTACAAACCTGGATCAATCAACAGTGCATTACCAAGGACGCAATAATCTGCGGGCGTCATCACTATTCCTGCGGGAGCGAGCTCGCTCCCGCAGGGTTATGTGTGGCGTCAGGAAGGAATGGTCAGGCCGCGTACAACAGCCGGCCGCGCCAGGAAACGCTCCAGCACCCGGGTGACGTTCGGGAAGTCTTTGATGCCGACCAGATCACCGGCCTCGTAGAAACCGATCAGGTTGCGCACCCACGGAAAAGTAGCGATGTCGGCAATGGTGTAGCGCTCGCCCATGATCCAGTCCCGCCCTTCCAGTCGAGTGTTCAGGACGCTGAGCAGGCGTTTGCTTTCGTCGACGTAGCGGTCACGGGGACGTTTGTCTTCGTAGTCCTTGCCGGCGAATTTGTTGAAGAACCCGAGCTGACCGAACATCGGGCCGATGCCGCCCATCTGGAACATCAGCCACTGGATGGTTTCGTAGCGCAGTGCGCCTTCCTGGGCCAGCAACTGGCCGCTCTTGTCGGCGAGATAGATCAGGATCGCGCCGGACTCGAACAACGGCAGCGGTTTGTCTTCAGGGCCGTGCGGGTCGAGGATCGCCGGGATCTTGTTGTTTGGGTTCAGCGACAGGAACGCCGGTGACATCTGGTCATTGGTGTCGAAGCCTACGCGGTGCGGCTCGTAAGGCAGACCGATCTCTTCGAGCATGATCGAGACCTTGACGCCGTTGGGGGTCGGCAGGGAATAGAGCTGAATCCAGTCAGGGTACTGCGCCGGCCATTTCTGGGTGATCGGGAACGCGGACAGATCGGTCATGTGTAGCATCCAGTCACAAAATGAAAGGCCTGAGCATAATCCACGTTTTCCGCTCTGGCTCGGGTTCTTTTTGCCGTGGACGCGGTGCTTACTTAATTCCGCAACATCCTGTCGCTAACCTTCCCTCAAGCCTTTGGGCGATGCCATTAGAGTGCGCCCCGGCGAGCGGATCGAACCAAAAGGCCTGTGGGGGCTCCAAGAAAGCCAATCAAGACAGGGAAAAACACCCGGCCCCGACAGCCCGCGGTGTAGAGGTTTGTCAGCCTTAACCGAACACGCTGAAGAATTCTGATCTCATGACGAACTTGATGAAAGTCGCCAAACGCTTCAAACATCGCGCTTACGTGGCCCTGCCCTCTCTGTTGGCGGTGAGCGCGCTGTTCCTGTCGCTCGAATCCAGCGAAAGCCGCGCACAACCGGTGGACGGCACCCAGACCCTGATCTTCCTGCGTCACGGGGAAAAACCTGCCGGCGGGCTCGGCCAGCTCAATTGCCAGGGCCTGAACCGCGCCATTGAGCTGTCGACACTGCTGCCGGAGAAATTCGGCAAGGCCGACTACGTGTTCGCCGCGAATCCGACGCGCAATGTCGAGGAAGGCGAGCTGGACAACTCCTACAGCTACATCCGCCCGCTGATGACCATCAGCCCCGCCGCGATCAAGCTCGGCCTGCCGGTGAACATCGAATTCTCGGCCAACGACACCAGCGACCTGGCCCGGGAGCTGACCGCCGACAAATATCACAACGCGACCATCTACACCGCGTGGTCCCACGGCTACCTGCCGGAGCTGATCAACAAGGTCGCCGGCAAAGCTGTTGGCGAAAAACAGTCCATCACCGAGGACTGGGCATCCGGCGACTACGACTCGCTGTACGTGCTGACCCTGACCTGGCACAACGGCAAGGCCAGCCTGCAGAGCCACAGCTACAAGCAGGGGCTGGATAACGGCAAGGTCACTTGCCCGACTTGAGTTTTGTGCTGCCTGTTCTACCCCTTTCGCGGACAAGCCCGCTCCCACATTTGATCCTCTGCCGAACTCAAATGATGGGTACGGCGAATTTCCAGTGTGGGAGCGGGCTTGCCCGCGAAGAGGTCGCTGAATACAGCATCAAACCTTCTGACTCACGCGGTCGTGCAGATATTCAAGCACTGCTTTCTGCTCCCCCGCGAACTCGATCCGCGCGCCCTTCCTCTCGCGCTGAAACACATACATCGGGTCGTAATATTCGCGCAGCAAGCCTTCGATCCAGCCCCGGTGCAAATCCACCGCGCCGCTGCGCCCCTGCTCTGCCAGCGCGTCTTCCATCAACAACAGCATCCGGCGGTGGCGTTCGCCGCCCAGACGTTTCTGTACGTTGTTCAGGCTCTCGAGCAAGCGTTCAGAGAACAGCGCGAAACCCTGTTCGCCATGCACCGTCGAAAATTCGGCCGACAGGTCCACCACGTAATCGCGCAAGATGCGCTGTACCCGATCTTCAAAACTGTCCTCCAGCCAGACCATCGGGTAGTGCTGCATGCCCTGATACAACGGCAGCGGCAAGGCACAGCTGCCAACCGCCCGGCTTTCGTCTTCAAGCACGAACTGACCGAGACCGGCATCGCGTTTCTTGAGGAGGTCGATGGCCAGGCGGTTTTCGAAATCGATGTTCGACGGTTGCCCCGTGGCGCGCTTGCCGAAACTGGAGCCGCGATGATTGGCATGGCCCTCCAGGTCCAGGCCGTTGCGTAACTGCACCAGCAGTTCGGTCTTGCCGGTGCCGGTCATGCCACCCAGCAACACGAAATCACACTCGGCCACCGCCTGCTCGAGAGTGTCGATCAGGAAGTTGCGCAGCGCCTTGTAGCCGCCAGCGATGCGCGGACAGTCGATCCCGGCCTCGCTCTTGAGCCATTGCCGGGTGATCTGCGAGCGCAAGCCACCGCGAAAACAATAGATATATCCATCGGGATGCGCCCGGGCGAACTCGGCCCAGGCCCGGATGCGTTCGGCCTTCACCGCGCCGGACACCAAACGGTGGCCCAGTTCGATTGCAGCCTGTTGGCCATGTTGCTTGTAACAAGTGCCGACCTTTTGCCGCTCCAGATCATTCATGAGCGGCAGATTGACCACGCTGGGGAACGCACCTTTGTGAAACTCGACCGGCGCGCGAACATCCATCAGCGGTCGGTCGTTGAGGAATATGTCCCGGTAATCGCCGTAGTCGGGGTCCATCAAGTCACCTCGACGGCGCTGGCCTGTCGTTCGACCAATTCGCCGATCGGCTCCAGGCTCAGACCCAGCTCCGCAGCCACAGCGAGAAATTCGGCATTGCCTTGCGGGGTGACCGCCACCAGCAATCCGCCGCTGGTCTGCGGGTCGCACAGCAGCCGTTTGTGCAGCTCCTGCAAC
Organism: Pseudomonas sp. HS6; assembly: GCF_023375815.1. Lineage (NCBI taxonomy): Bacteria > Pseudomonadati > Pseudomonadota > Gammaproteobacteria > Pseudomonadales > Pseudomonadaceae > Pseudomonas > Pseudomonas sp. HS6. The sequence continues at coordinate 2,138,986 of NZ_CP067412.1, forward strand.
CGCCCGAGACGATCCGAATAGCTGTCGAAATTGCGCAAGGTGCCACCCGGAACGCAGCCCTGTTCAAGGTAATACTCGACGCTGTCCAGCCTCGGCACGTGGTCATAAACGATGCGTGCGGTGAGGTGGCTGCCGTCGGCCATTTCCACCAGATGCCCGAGCAGGCCGAAACCGGTGACGTCGGTCATGGCGGTGACGCCGGCCAGTTTGCCGAAGCGACTGCCGGGTTTGTTCAGCGTACACATCCAGTCCCGGGCCAGACCGATGTCCGCGTGGCGCAACTTGCCCTTCTTTTCGGCGGTGGTCAGGATGCCGATGCCCAGCGGTTTGGTCAGGTACAGCAGGCATCCTGCGGTGGCGGTGTCGTTGCGCTTCATGAAGCGTTTTTCCACCAGCCCGGTGACGGCCAGACCGAAGATCGGCTCCGGCGCATCGATCGAGTGCCCGCCCGCCAAGGGAATTCCCGCCGCATCGCACACCGCGCGACCGCCACGAATCACTTCGCGCGCCACTTCCGGCGCCAGCACGTTTACCGGCCAGCCGAGAATGGCGATGGCCATCAACGGATCGCCGCCCATGGCGTATATATCGCTGATGGCATTGGTCGCCGCGATGCGCCCGAAATCGAACGGGTCATCGACGATGGGCATAAAGAAGTCGGTGGTCGACACCACGCCGCGCTCGGCATCGATCTCGTAGACCGCCGCGTCATCGCGCGAGGCGTTACCGACCCACAGTTTCGGATCAAGGTTCTGCGCCCCGCTGCCGGCGAGGATCACTTCCAGCACCTTTGGCGAAATCTTGCAGCCACAACCGGCGCCGTGGCTGTACTGGGTCAGACGGATGGGTTCGCTCATCGGGGCAATCTCCGGGAAGGGACTGGGGCGAATTTTAGCAGAGGGTTCGACGGACAAAAAAAACCGCCCTTTCGGGCGGCTAAAGTGCTTCGACCATGATCAGAAGCTTTGGCTGAAGCTGATGGTCATCGCGCTGTCGTTGTTGTCGCTGGACACTTGTCCCGAATAGCCGATGCCGAGCTTGCCGGTCGGGGTGACCTGGAAGTCCACGCCGGCTTCGAGCAGCGCACTGTCCTTGGCAATCGGCACGCCCTGGGTGCTGAACGATGCACCGCCATCGATGAAGGTCAGGTCGGCGTCAGGCTTGGTGTCGCCGTAGGCATGCCGCCAGCCGATCGCCGCACGTGGCGTAAGCTGGCTGCCATTGGCCAGGGTCACCAACTTGCCGATGCGCACACCGAGGGTCGAGTAGGTGATGTCCTGATCGGCATCGCCCTTCAGGCGCCCCACTCCGCCTTTTTCCTTGGCGGTATCGCTGTCGTAGTTGACGTAGGCCAGGCCGGCGAACGGTTCGATGGCCACGCCTGCCGCATTGATGGCATAACCCACTTCACCGAACACCTGAGCACTGCGGGCATCGTAGTCAGCCTTCAAGCGGTCGTTGTAGCTGCCGACGCTGACGTCACGTTTGGTTTCGATGCTGTGCCAGCTGTAAGCCGCGCCGAGGCGAACGGCCAGTGCATCGAACTGCGAACTCAGGTAACCCGCCAGATGGTAGCTGTCGACCTTGGCATCGGAGTTGCGATCATGAGCGTTGAGGTTACTGCGGGTGTAACCCGCCGCCATCCCGGCGCGCCATTGATCGTCGAGCGCCTTGTCGGTGCCGAGCATGAAACCGCCGAGGCTGCGATCGACTTTCGCCGTGTTGCTGTCGCCGCCCATGTCACCCCAGGCACCGATGGCGCGGGCCCAGCCGACCATTTCACCGTGGCAACCGTTGCTGCTCAGTTGGGTGTCGCTCGGTGCCAGGGTCCGGCGTGGATCATCCGACGCGCTGCAAGTCGGCTGACGCATGCGGTCATTGACCGCTTCCCGCACGAAACGCGAATCCTCGAGAACCGCGCTGGCGGTGCTGGCATGAATCTCCCCGGACAGGTTGTCGAAGGCCTGCCGTGCACCGGCCACGCTGAGGTTGATGATTTCATTCTGCAACGCAGCACCCGCCGGGCCATTGCGCGTCAACGCCGAGGCGGTGTTGCTCTGGTTGCCGGTGGCGGCGATGTCGGCGAACGAGTTGCCGTTGCGACTGACCACCAGATTCACCGCATCAGGGCTGTACACCAGTGTCGAGTCGAGGAACGCGTATTGCGGCAGATCGGCTGCGCTGAACGTACCGGTCACACCACCACCGGCAGTGATCAGCGAATACACGGTGTTGCCGGTGAATGGCGCCAGACTGTTCACTTGCAGGCCACCGCCCAGAGTGGCCGTGCCACCGACCACCAGAGGCGTAGCCGTTGGCGAGCTGACTGTCAGGGCCAGTACACCGTCGGCAGCGTTGGTCAGGTTGCCTGCCACGCTCAGTGTGCCGGCCTCGGCACCCGAAGCCACCACACCGTGGTTGACCACCGAGCCGACGCTGCCGTTACCGCTCAAACCTGCACCATTGGCCACGGTCACTTGACCGCCCAGTGACGCCCGCGCCGCACGGCTGCCGACTTGCAGCACGCCTTGATCCACCGACACAGTGCCACTGAACGGCTGATCGCCGGTCAACAGCAAGGTCCCGGCACCGCGTTTGGCCAGCGCGCCGGTACCGCTGAGGCGACCGTTGAACTTGCCATCGGCGACTTGCTGGAACACCAGCGATGCGTTGTCGATGATGTTGCCTTGCAGGCTGGTGGTGTTGCCGATCAGCGTACCGCCGCTAACGGTGGTGCCACCGCTGTAAGTGTTGGCAGCGGTGAGGATCAGCGTGCCGGCGTCGAGTTTCTCGATGCCGCCGGTGCCAATCAGCGGCACATCGATTTGCGCGCTGGCGCCGGCGTTCACGCGGATAGGTGCCGGCGTGCCGCCAGGTCCGTTGACCGGAGTCAGCGTGTCGCCGGCATCCGGCACCAGGCTGTAGCCGTTGACGAGGAACTGCAGCCCGGTGAAGTTCTGATTGCCTTGAATGGTGACCGTACCACCCTGGCCGCCGAACACCGCGAACTGTCCACTGGAGCCTTGCGCCTGGGTGCCGGTCGCGTCGGTCCAGTTGGTGCCTGGCCCCCACACACCGCTGCCACCACCGATAGTGCCGTCCGGATTGGTTTTGCCACCGTTCCAGAACTGCACCTCACCCGGCGCATTCTGCACCAACAGGTTGATCTGATTGGCCAGTGCGGTTTGCAGGGTCAGGTTGGCCACCGGGACCGGCAGGCTGCCGAAGACCAGACCATTGTTGGTCAAGCTGCCGCCATAGGTAAACAGTTGATAGACCCCGGTGCCGAAGCCGCCGGCGTTGCTGATGTTCAGCGTGCCGTCGAGGGTCAGGTTGCCGGCGACATGGACCACGGTTGTGGAGCTCGCGGCCGAGCCGAGGGTGAAGTCCAGATTCGTCCCCGAAGACAACGCCAGCGAACCGACGGATAACGGCGTCGTGCTGCCACCACCCAGCAGCGTCGCGCCGCTGGCCAGTTGTACAGCCCCGCCGAATTGGCCGCTGCCACCGATCTTTGCACCGCTGGCGACGTTGACGTTGGCGCTGTTGAGGACGCCGTTGACGTTGAGTGTGCCGGCCTGCACCGCGGTGTTGCCGGTGAAGGTGTTGTTGCCAGTCAGCAGCAAGGCGCCAGTGCCGGTTTTGTTCAGCGTACCGGCGCCCGTCAGATTGCCGGTGTAACTGCCGTCGCTGTTCTGCTCGAAGGTCAGCGTGGCGTTGTTGGTGATAGCGCCTTGCAGGCTGCTGGTGTCGCCACGGGTCGTGCCGCCGTTCAGCGTCGTGCCACCGCTGTAAGTGTTGGCCCCGCTGAGCAGGAGGTTGCCACTGCCGTTTTTCACCAGACTGCCGTTGCCGGTGATCGCGCCGATCAACGTAGTGTTCTGGTTGCCGGCCAGGGTCAGTTGCGCACCCAGGTTGATGGCGTTGGCCAGTTGCAGCGCAGAGGTACTGTCGAGGGTGCCGTTGCCCAGCACGCTGAGGGCGCCGCTGCTGATCGCGCTGTTGTTGCCCAGGATCAGCGAACCGCCAGACAGTTGAGTACCGCCGGTGTAAGTGTTGCTGCCGTTGAGGGTCAGGCTCGATGCGCCGGTCTTGATCAGACTGCCGCTGCCGCTGACCACGCCGCCGAGAGCCAATGCGTTGGAGCCGGCGACGGTGAGTCCGCCGTTGAGCACCACCGCGTTGCCCAGGCTGACCGCCGTGTTGCTGTCCAGCGCCGTGCCGTTGGCGGCGGTCAACACGCCGGTGCCGAGGGCTGCGTTGTTGCCGACCACAATCTTGCCGCCGTTGAGCGCGGTGCCGCCGGTGTAGCCGTTGGCCGCGTTGAGCACCAGGGTGCCGGTGTCGTATTTGCCCAGTGTGCCGGCGCCATTGAGCGCGACGCCCACGGTCGCGGTGACGTTCGGGTCGACGCGCACAGTCGCATTGCCCAGCGAACCGTTGACCAGGTTCAACGACCCGGCCGTGCCGTTCTGCAGGCTGTAGCCATCGCTGACAAACTGCATGCCGGTGATGGTTTGCGCGCCGTTGACGGTCACGGTGCCGGCCGCGCCCTGGAACACCGCGAAGTTGTTGGTCCAGGCCTGATTGGTGGTGCCGTTGACGTCGGTCCAGTTGGTGGTGCCGGTGCCCCAGGTGCCGCTGCCGCCATCGACCGAACCGTTGGCGACGAGTTGGTTGCCGTCCCAGAACTGCACGGTGACGCCCGGTGCGGTGACCAACAGGTTGATCTGGTTGGCCAGCGCGGTTTGCAGGGTCAGGTCGCCCGGGGTGACGCTGCCCGGCACGGTGCCGATCAGCATGCCGTTGTCGGTCAGGCCGCCGGTGTAGTTGATCAACCGGTAAACGCCGCTGCCGAAGCCGCCGATGTCGCTGACGTTGAGGGTGCCGTCGAGGGTCAGGTTGCCGCCGACGTTGACCAGCGCGTTGCCGCCACCGGAAACCGGTGCACCGAGGCCGACGTCGAAGTTTGAGTTGGCGTTGAACACCAGCGAATTCACCGACAGCGTGCTGCCGGTGGCGCCGGCCAGATGACCGCCGTCCGCGACCGTCACCGCCCCGCCGAGCGAACCGCTGCCACCCAGGGTGCCGCCACTGTTGACCAGCACACTGGCGCTGTCCAGCGAGCCGTTTACGTTCAAGGTGCCGGCGTTGACCGTGGTGTTACCGGTCAGGCTGTTGATGCCGGTCAGGTTCAGCGTACCGGTGCCGAGCTTGTTCAATTCGCCCGTTCCGGTGAGTACACCGCTGAAAATACTGCTGCTGTTATTGGCGCCGATGCTCAGCGTGTTGCCGCCGCCGATCAGTGCGGTACCGCTGCCGGTCAGGCTGGCGAGGCTGCCGGAGCCGCCAAGGTTGAGGGTCGCCGCAGCGCCGAGATTGACCCCGGCGTTGTTGCCCAGTGCCGAGTTGCCCAGCGTGGTCAGGCTGCCGGATTGCACGTCGAAGGTGCCACTGAAGGTGTTGTTGCCGGACAGCGTCAGGTCGGCCAGACCGTTCTTGGTCAGGGTGCCCGCCCCGGCAATCACGCCACCCAGGGTCAGGTTGTTGTTGCCGGCCACGCTCAGGTTGGCATTGACGTTGACGTTGTTGGCCAGCACCAGTGGCGCACTGGTGTCGAGGGTCGACGCGCCCGCCACAGTCACCGCGCCGGAGCCCAGACCCGACGAGGTGCCAAGGGTCACGGTGCCGGTGTTCAGCGTGGTGCCGCCGCTGTAGGTGTTGATGCCATTGAGGGTCAGGTTGGACGCGCCGTCCTTGATCAGTCCGCCGCTGCCGCTGACCACGCCGCTGAGGGCAACATCGCTGTTGCCGGTGTTGGTCAGGTTGGCGTTGAGCACCACGTTGTTGCCCAGCGACACCGAGGTGTTGCTGTCCAGCGCCGAGGCACCGGCCACGGTCAGGTTGCCCAGACCCAGAGCGCCGTTGCTGCCGGCGGTCAGGGTGCCGGCATTGAGGGTGATGCCGCCGAGGAAGTTGTTGGCACCGCTGAGGATCAGGTTCGTCGCACCGTTCTTGGTCAGGCTGCCGGCGCCGTTGATGGCGCCGCTGAGTGTCAGATCGTTGCTGCCGACGATGCCGAGGTTGCCCGCCAGGTTGATCGCGTTACCCGCCGTGATGGCGCCGCTGGCATCCAGGGTGGTGCCGTTCGCCGCATTCAGGGTAGCCGAGCCCAGCGCGCTGTTCGACGCCAGAATCAGACCGCCCGCGTTCAGTGCCACCGGTCCGAGGAAGGCGTTGTTGCCGCCGAGGGTCAGACTGGCCGAACCGTTCTTGATCAAGCCGCCGGTGCCGGAAATGACACCGTTGAGGGTCAGGGCATTGCTGCCGAGCAGCGTCAGGTTGCCGTTGAGCGTGGCGGCGTTGGCCAGGGTCACGGCGGTGTTGCTGTCGAGTTGCGTCCCAGCATTGGCGATCAGCGCGCCAGTGCCCAGGGCGGTGTTGCTGCCGACGACCAATGTGCCGCCGTCCAGTTGCGTGCCGCCGGTGTAGCTGTTGGCGCCGTTGAGCACCAGGGTGCCGGCGTCGAGTTTGTTGAGGATGCCGCTGCCGTCGATGTTCACGCCGACCGTGGCGGTCACGCCCGGATCGACCCGCATCGCCGTAGTGCCACCGCTGCCGTTGACGGCGGTCAGCAGACCCGACGCGCCGTTGACCACGTTGTAGCCATCGGTGAGGAATTGCATCCCGGTGAACAGTTGCGTGCCGTTGACCGACACCGTGCCCGCCGTGCCCTGGAACACCGCGAAGTCGCCGGCCCAGGTCTGGTTCAGCGTGCCGTTGGAATTGGTCCAGTTGGTGCCGCCGGCAGTCCATGTGCCCGTGCCGCCATCCACATTACCGTTCGGGATGGTCTGGCTACCGTCCCAGAAACGCAGGTTGGTATTCGGTGCCGACACGATCAGGTTGACCTGGTTACCCAGGGTCTGCACGAGGATGTCGCCGAGGGCATAACCCACCGGAACACCCGCCACGGTCAGGCCGTTGTCGGTCAGCGCACCGATGTAGTTGAACAAGCGGTAGACACCAACGCCGAAACCGCCGGCGTCGGTGACGTTGAGATTGCCGTCGAGGGTCAGGTTGCCGCCGATGTTCATCAGCGAGCTGGTCGATGGCGTGGCGAGGCTCGCGTCAACATTGCTGTTGGCCGTGAGGATCAGCGACGAGGTGGACAAGGTATTGCCCGAGGACAACGCCAGATGACCGCCGCTGTTGATGGTGATGAAGCCAAGCGCCGAACCGGTACCCGTGAGGGTCGCACCGTTGTTGATGTTGAGTTGGGTGCTGGACAGCGCGCCGGTGAGATTCAGCGTACCGGCGTTGACGTTGGTGTTGCCGGTAATGCCGCTGCTGCCGGTGAGGTTCAGCGTCCCGGTACCGACTTTGGTCAGAGCGCCGCTGCCGCCGAGGTCGCCGTCGAAGGTGCTGGTGTTGTTCACGCCGCCCACGGTCAGGGTGTTGCCGCCGGCGATCTGCACACTGCCGCTGCCGCTCAGCCCGTTGAGGCTGGCGCTGCTGTTGAGATACAGACTGGCACCGGCGCTGATGTTGGCGCCGGAAGTGTTGCCGAGCGCGCCGCTGCTCACGGTGGTGAGGCTGCCGGCGGCGATGTTCAGCGCACCGGTGAAGGTGTTGTTGCCGCTGAGCGTCAGGTCGCCGAAGCCGTCCTTGGTCAGGCTGCCGGCACCATCGATTACGCCGCTGAGGTTCAGGGTATTGCTGCCGGCCAGAGTCAGACCGGCGTTGAGGGTGATGTTGTTGCCGACACTCATGCCGGTGCTGGTATCCAGCGTCGAAGCGCCGCCGACGGTCAAGCCGCCACTGCCCAACGCAGCGGCCGAGCCCAGTGTCAGCGTACCGGCATTGAGGGTGCTGCCGCCGCTGAAGGTGTTGGTGCCGTTGACGGTCAGGTTGGCCGCGCCGTTCTTGATCAACTGACCGGCGCCACTGATCACGCCGCCGAGGGTCAGATCCTGAGTACCACCGACGCTCAGTGCCGCATTGAGGACGACCGCGTTGGCCAGACTGGCCAGCGGTGAACTGCTGTCGAGCGTTGCCGCACCGCCGACGGTCAAGGCACCCGTGCCGAGTGCCGAGCTGTTGCCGACGGTCACCGTACCGGCGTTCAGGGTGGTGCCGCCGACATAGGTGTTGGTGCCATTGAGGTTCAGATTGGCCGCGCCGTTTTTCACCAGGCTGCCGGCACCGGCGACGGTGCCGGTGAGGGTCAGGTCTGCGCTGCCACCGACATTCATGGCCCCGGCGAGGTTGACCTGGTTGCCCAGCGTGACGGCAGTGTTGGTATCCAGCGTGGTGCCGGCCGCTGCGTTCAATGCGCCGCTGCCGATCGCGGTATTGCTGCCGACAATCAGCTTGCCGACGTTGAGTGCGGTGTTGCCAAAGTAGGTGTTGGCGCCGTTGAGGATCAAATCGGCGGGGCCGCTTTTGGTCAGACCACCGACACCGGAGACCACACCTGCGAGCGTCAGCGCATTGCTGCCGCCGATGGTCACGTTGCCACCGAGGTTGACGTTGTTGGCCAGGCTGGTCGCGGTGCTGGCGTCCAGCGTGGTGTTGTTGCCGGCGTTGAGTACGCCGGTGCCGAGGGCGGTATTGGAGCCGACGATCAGGGTCCCGGCGTTCAGCGACGTAGAACCGGTGTAGGTGTTGTTGCCGGTCAGGGTCAGGGTCGAGGAGCCAGTCTTGATCAGGTTGCTGCCACCACTGATCACGCCGCCGAGGGTCAGCGGATTGGCGCCACCGGCGGTGAGGTTGGAGTTCAGCGCAATCGCATTGTTCAGCGTCACGTTGGCGCTGCTGTTGAGTGAGCCGCCCGCACCGCCCACGGTCAGCGTGCCGGTGCCGAGTGCCGCGCCGTTGCCGACGGTCAGGCTGCCGGCGTTGAGCGCGGTGCCACCGGTGAAGGTGTTGGCGCCGTTGAGGGTCAGGTTGGCCGTACCGTTCTTGATCAACTGACTGGCGCCGCTGAGCACGCCACCCAGGATCATGCCGTTGCTGCCGCCGATGGCCAGGTTGCCGTTGAGGGCGACGTTGTTGTTGAGGATGACCGAAGTGTTGCTGTCGAGCGTCGCGGCATTCGCGACGGTCAGGGCGCCGCTGCCCAGTGCGGCGGCGTTGCCGACGGTCAGGGTGCCGGCGTTCAGCGTGGTGCCACCACTGAAGGTGTTGGCGCCGTTGAGAATCAAGTTGGCCGCGCCGTTCTTGGTCAGCGCGCCGCTGCCGCTGACCACACCGCCGAGGGTCAGGTTGGCGTTGCCGGCGATGTTCAGGTTGCCGCCGAGGGCGACGGCGTTGCTCAGTGCCACGGTGGTGCTGGCGTCGAGGGTAGTGCCCGCCGCCGTGGTCAGTGCGCCGGTGCCGAGCGCGGTGTTGGAGCCGACGATCAGCGTCCCGTTGTTCAGCGCCGTGCCGCCGGAGAAGGTGTTGTTGCCGCTGAGGGTCAGGTTCGCGGTGCCACCCTTGATCAGGTTGCCGGCGCCACTGATGACACCGCTCAAGCCCAACGCCTGAGTGCCGCCGATGGTCAGTCCCCCCGCTAGCGCGACGGCGTTTGCCAGTGTCACCGCCGTGGTCGCATCCAGCGTTGTGCCGTTCGCCGCATTCAGCGCGCCCGTGCCGAGGGCGGTGTTGCTGCCGACGAACAAGGTCCCGCCGTTGAGCGCGGTGGTGCCGCTGTTGGTGTTGTTGCCGGTCAGGGTCAGGTTGGCGCTGCCGCTCTTGGTGATTGCGCCGGTGCCGGAAACGATGCCGGCCAGGGTCAGGGCATTGCTGCCGAGCACGTTCAACGCACCGGTGATGCCGACGTTGTTGGCCAGGGTCACGTTGCCGGTGCTGTCGAGGCTGGTGCCGTTGCTGGTGTTGAGTACACCGGTGCCCAACGCGTTGTTGTTGCCGACGCGCAAGGTGCCGGCGCTGAGGCTGGTGATCCCGGTGTAGGTGTTGATGCCGTTGAGGGTCAGGCTGCCGCTGCCGGTTTTGGTCAGGTTGGCGGCGCCGCTGATTACTCCGCCCAGGGTCAGCGCGCCGGTGCCGGTCGCGGTCAGGGTGCTGTTGAGCGTGATCGCGTTAGCCAGCGAAATCGGCGCCGTCGCCGAGATGCTCGAAGAACCGCCAACGGTGATGCTGCCTGTACTGAACGCCTGATTGTTACCCACCAGTACCACGCCGCCATTGAGCACGGTATTGCCGGTGTAGGTGTTGATACCGCTGAGGTTGATCTGGCCGCTGCCGATCTTGGTCAGGCCGCCAGTGCCGGAAATCACCCCGTTGAGGGTCATGCCGTTGATGCCCTGCAGGGTCAAGCCGCCAGCGCCCAGGTTGACCTGGTTGGCCAGCACCAATCCGGCGTTGCTGGCCTGGAGAATCCCGCCGTTGGACGTCAGCACACCGCTGCCGAACGCTGCGTTGTCGTTGAACTGCGCAACACCGCCATTGAGCGTGGTCGCACCGCTCACCAACGGCCCCTGCACAGTCCAGGTGCCGCTGTTGAGGGTCAGGTTGTTGAAGTTGACGTAGACCGCGCTGGACGCGGTGCCGGTCCCGGTGGTGCCGCCGCCGAGGCCGATCGGGTTTTGCAGGATCAGCGTGTTGGTACCGGCCGCACCACCATCGATCGTCCCTGTGGGCGCGAAGGTCAGGTTGATGCCGATCAGGCCACCGAGGCCGACGGTGGTTTGCACGCCGTCACCTTGGTTAACGCTCGAACCTGTGATCGCGTAGAAGGTGTTGGTGCTTCCGGCCCCCATCGACACGCCGCCAGTGATGTTACCGGCGTTGGTGAAGGTGTTGCCCGCCACCGACGTCTCGAACGCGACCCGGCCGTTGATCGTACCGCTGGCGCTGTTGGTCATGTTGACTTGCGAACCGCCATACACCCCGACCACCGGGGTATCGGCCAGGGTGATCCCGCCGACCGACAGCCCGGTCGAGGTAATCGTGCCGTCGTTGGTGATGGTCGTAGTACCCGACACCGAGTTGTTCACGGCAATCCCCAGCCCGTCAATGCTGGTCAGGTTGAGGCCAAGCAACATGCCAGTACCGCGAATGAGCCCGGTGGTGTTGTTGACGATGCTCACCGTGCTGGTCGCGCCGGTGCCGATGAATGCACCGCCACTGAGGATCGAGACCAGGCCCAGCAAGGCCGGGTCGAGGGTGCCGGAGTTGTTCAGGTTGATGTTGGCCCCGGTCAAGTTGATCACCTTGCCGCCCAGCGTCGCATTCATCTGCGCGCCGTTGGTGACGTTGACCGTCAGTCCGCTGGTGGCACTGCTGTAGTCATTGAGAAACAGCGGCAACGTCGGCACGCCCGAACAGGTAATCGTGGAGCCTGCCGCCGAACAGGTGGCGAACGCCTGCTCACTGACCCCACCGAACAGTAGCCCGGCGACACTCAGATGCACAGCAAGGGAAAGTGGGGAAAAACGCGAAACGAGGGCGACACCAAACCTTGCTTCCACGGGCAACTCCTTTCGTGGCCAATTTCGTCCTTGAAGGCGTGCAACTGCGGCAAGATCCCACACGCGTATCAAGCGTATGACGGTCATCAGATAAACCGTCTATTCCAGACACACGCTAGTTGATGCCCTGCGATGGGGCATTGATTAAATAGTGTTAATACTTTTGTGCGATAAGCCGCTCAAGCAATACTCCGAGCGGTTCTGAGCAAGGGTTTGAGGTTTTTTGCAGGCCAAAAAAAACCGCCCTTTCGGGCGGTCAGAGTACTTCGACCACGATCAGAAGCTTTGACTGAAGCTGATGGTCATCGCGCTGTCGTTGCTGTCGCTGGACATCTGGCCCGAATAGCCGATGCCGAGCTTGCCGGTCGGGGTGACCTGGAAGTCCACGCCGGCTTCTAGCAGCGCGCTGTCCTTGGCAATCGGCACGCCCTGAGTGCTGAACGACGCACCGCCATCGATGAAGGTCAGGTCGGCGTCAGGCTTGGTGTCGCCGTAGGCATGCCGCCAGCCGATCGCCGCACGCGGGGTCAGTTGGCTGCCGTTGGCCAGGGTCACCAACTTGCCGATGCGCACACCGAGGGTCGAGTAGGTGATGTCCTGATCGGCATCGCCCTTCAGGCGCCCCACCCCACCTTTTTCCTTGGCGGTGTCGCTGTCGTAGTTGACGTAGGCCAGACCGGCAAACGGTTCGATAGCCACGCCTGCCGCATTGATGGCGTAACCCACTTCACCGAACACCTGGGCACTGCGGGCATCGTAGCGAGCCTTCAAGCGGTCGTTGTAGCTGCCGACGTTGACTTCACGTTTGGTGTCGAGGCGGTGCCAGCTGTAGGCGGCGCCGAGTCGCACTGCCAGGGCATCGAACTGCGAATTCAGGTAAGTCGCCAGATGGTAGCTGTCGACCTTGGCATCGGAGTTGCGATCATGGGCATTGAGATTGCTGCGGGTGTAGCCGGCCGCCATCCCGGCGCGCCATTGCTCGTCCAATTGCTTGTCGGTGCCGAGCATGAAACCGCTGAGGCTACGATCGACACTGGCCGTGTTGCTGTCGCCGCCCATATCGCCCCATGCGCCAATGGCACGGGCCCAGCCGACCATTTCACCGTGGCAACCGTTGCTGCTCAACTGGGTATCGCTCGGGGCTAGAGTGCGGCGTGGATCATCCGCAGCGCTGCAGGTCGGCTGGCGCATACGGTCATTGACCGCTTCACGCAGGAAACGTGAATCCTCGAGAACCGCACTGGCAGTGCTGGCATGAATCTCCCCGGACAGATTGTCGAAGGCCTGCCGTGCACCGGCCACGTTGAGGTTGGCGATCTCGTTCTGCAACGCCGCGCCCGCCGGACCATTGCGCGTCAACGCCGAGGCGGTGTTGCGCTGGTTGCCGGTGGTCGCAGCGTCAGCGAACGAGGTGTCGTTGCGGCTGACCACCAGATTCACCGCGTTGGCGTCATACACCAGCGCTGTATTGAGGAACGTGTACTGCGGCAGATCGGCCGCGCTGAAGGTGCCAGTCACTCCACCGCCGGCAGTGATCAGCGAATACACCGTGTTGCCGGTGAACGGCGCCAGGCTGTTCACTTGCAGGCTTCCACCCAGCGACGCTGTACCACCAACGGCCAGAGGTGTAGCGGTCGGAGAACTGACGGTCAGGGCCAACACGCCATCGGCGGCGTTGGTCAGGTTGCCGGCCACGCTCAGGGTGCCGGCCTCGGCACCCGAAGCCAGCACACCGTGGTTGACCACCGAACCGACGCTGCCGTTACCGCTCAAAATGGCGCCATTGGCCACGCTCACTTGCCCGCCAAGGGAGCCCCGCGCCGCGCGACTGCCAACCTGCAGCATGCCTTGATCCACCGAGACCGCGCCGTTGAACGGCTGATCGCCGGTCAACAAGAAAGTCCCGGTACCGCGTTTGGCCAGCGCACCGGCTCCGCCGAGTCGACCGTTGAAGGCGCTGCTGGCGTCGTTGCTGCCGATGCTCAAGGTGTGGCCAGCGCCGATCAATGCAGTGCCGGAGCCGGTCAGTCTGGCCAGATTCGCCGAGCCACCCAGATTGAGCGTCGCAGGCGCCTCAAGGTTGAGACTGGCGCCGTTGCCCAGTGCCGAGTCGCCGACGGTTGTCAGGCTGCCGGCCCGGAAATCCAGCAAGCCACTGAACGTGTTGGCGCCCGTCAGTTTCAGATCAATTTTGCTCAGATTGGTCAACGTGCCGGTGCCGGCAATCACTCCGTTGAAGATCGTACCGTAGGTCAGATAGTGACTGGGATTCACCGTCAGGCTGGCATTAAGGTCGATGTCGTTGTCAAAAGTCATCGGATCACCCGATTCAAAACTCGAATCACCGCCTACGATCAGCTTGCCAGTGCCCAAAGCACCCGAAGATACGCTCAGCGAGCCGCCATTCAACGTGAGGCCACCGGTCCAGTTTCTGGCCTCATCGATGCTCAGGCGGGACGAACCGTTTTTGATCAGCCGACCGCTGCCGCTGACGTCGCGCAGGAATGTCGGTACGTCGCCGGGGAGCGTCAGGTCAGCGTTGAGCACCAGCCTGCTGGAAAGCTCGACCCGATCAATAGCGGTGAGAACCGATGCGCCGTTGACAACGATAGGCCCTGGGCCCGTAGAGCGATAGTCTTGCAGAGTCAGTGTCCCGCCATTCAACACCGTTCCACGGAAGGAGCTGTTACTGCCGATCAACGTCAGGTTGCCTGTACCGTCCTTGATCAGGCCCCCCTCGCCAAGGACCATACCGCTCAACGTCAGATCGTTATTGCCAAGCAGGTGCAGGTCGCCTGTGAGGTACAGCGTATTGCTGATATTCAAGCCACCCGTCGTTTCCAGCGTGGCGTCATTCGCCACTTTCAGGGCGCCGGAACCCAGCGCCGTGTTCGAGGCCAGAAGCAGGCCACCAGCATTCAACGTCACCGGCCCAAGGAAGTTGTTATTGCCGGCGAGCGTCAGGACGGAGGCGCCATTCTTGGTCAGCCCGCCTGTGCCACTGATAACGCCGTTGAGCGCAAGGTCATGACTGCCGCCCACTGTGAGGTTGCTGTTGAGAGTGATCGCGTTGCCCAGCGCCACGGCCCTGTTGCTCTCCAGTTGCGTGTCCGCATTGGCGACCAGTGCGCCGCTGCCCAGCGCCGTGTTGCTGCCAACCACCAGCGTGCCGCCATCCAGTCGAGTTCCACCGGAATAACTGTTGTCGCCGTTGAGTACCAGCGTACCGCTGTCGACTTTATTGAGAATGCCACTGCCGTTGATGTTCACGCCAATCGTTGCAGTCACCCCCGGGTCGACCCGCATCACCGTAGTGCCACTGAAACCGTTGACAGCGGTCAGTTGCCCGGCTGTGCCGTTCACCACGTTGTAGCCATCGGTGACAAACTGCAGACCGGCGAATTGTTGAGTGCCATTGACGGACACCGTGCCGGCCGCGCCCTGAAAGATGCCGAAGTCGTCGCCCCAGGACTGATTCAGTGTGCCGCTGGAACTGGTCCAGTTGGTGCCGCCGGCGCTCCACGTGCCACTGCCACCGTCCACCGCTCCATTGGCGATGGTCTGGCTGCCGTCCCAGAAGCGCAGGTTGCTGGTCGGTGCCGCGACCACCAGATTGATCTGGTTACTCAGCGCCTGCACCACCATGTCCCCGAGGCGGTAACCCAGGGGTACGTCGGTCACGGTCAGGCCATTGTCGGTCAGCGTGCCGGAGTAGTTGAACAAGCGATAGACACCGACGCCGAAACCACCGGCATCTCTGACATTGAGGTTACCGTCAAGGGTCAGGTTGCCGCCGATGTTCAACACCGGCGTGGTCGACGGTGTAGCGAGGCGCACATCGACATTACTGTCGGAATCGAGGATCAGTCGGGCTACAGACATCGTGGTGCCTGACGACAATGCCAGGTGGCCACCGTCGTAGATGTGCACCACTTCCGGAATCGAACCGCTGCCGGTCAGGGTGGCGCCGCTTTCCACGTCAACCGAACTGTTCAGCAATCCGCCGACGTTCAAGGTACCGCCATTGACAATGCTTGGACCGTGATGAAAGTCGTTGTTACCGGTGAGGGTCAGGGTACCGGTGCCACTCTTGACCAAGCCAACGGCATGGATGTCGCCGTCGAAGGTACTGCTGACGTCGTTCGCGCCCACGTAAACGCTGCTGTAGCCCGACAAGTACACGTTGCCGCCGCCATTCAGCCCGCTGACAGAGAGGGAGCCGTCAACATAGAGATTGGTGCCGGCACTGAGGTTGACGGTGGGTCTTCCAATGGTCGCGCCGCTATTAGCGTAGACGTTGCCGGAAACGACGTTCAACGCACCTTTGAAGATGCTGTAGAGAGCCCCAAGCGTCAGATTGCCAACGCCGTTCTTGGTCAGACCACCGCTGCCGGATATCATCCCGTTCAAGGTTATGTCGTTGCTGCCCTGCACGGTCAGGCCGTCGGCCCCGAGGCTGATCTCGTTGGTCAGTGTCAACCCGGCATTGCCGGCCTCGATAGTACCGCCGTTGGAAGTCAGGACACCGTTGCCGAACGTGGCGTTGTCATTGAACCGGGCAACTCCGCCATTGAGGGTAGTGCTGCCGCTGACCAATGCCCCCTCCAAGGTCCAGTTGCCGCTGTTGACGGTCAGGTTGTCGAAGTTGACGTAGGTGGCGCTCGATGCCGTGCCGACACCGCTGGTGCCGCCGCCGACTCCGGCCGTGTTCTGCAGAATCAGGTTGTTGGTGCCACCTGCGCCGCCGTCGATCTGCCCGGTGGGGGCAAAGGTCAGGTTGACGCCTGCCAGGCCGCCGAGCCCGGCACCACTCTGCACGCCATCACCGACTCCAACGCTGGAGCCGGTCACGGCAGTGAAGGTGTTGTGACTGTTCGCACCCAGCGAAACACTGCCATTGATGCTGCCGGCGTTGGTGAATGCGTTGCCCCCCGCCGACGACTCGAATGCCACCCGCCCAGTGATCTGGCCTGTGGCGCCGTTGACCATGTTCACCTGGGAACCACCCTGTACCGCAACCACGGGAGTATCGGCCAGAGGAATGCCGGGCTGGATTCCGGTTGAGGTAATCGTGCCATTGTTGACGATGCGGGTGGTCCCACCTGCCGGGTTGACAACATTGATCGCCAGGCCACCGAGATCAGTAAGGTTCGCCCCCTGCACCATGCCGGTGCCACGGAGGATACCGCCGGCATTGTTGAGCACGTTAATAACGCCTGGCGCGCCACTCGCACCCAGCAACAGAGCACCGCTCAGTTGCGACATGGGGCCGGTGTAGGCCGGGTCGATGGTGCCAGAATTGTTCAGCGTGACGTTGCTTCCCGTCAGGGCTATCGCGGAGCCTCCCGGAACGGCATTCATCGCTGCGCCAGCATCGACATTCACCGTCAGATTGTTGGCAGCACTGGCGTAGGTGTTGAGAAGCAGTGGCACAGTCGGCACACCGGAGCACGTCACGGTCGAGCCGACGGTGGAACAACTGGCATACGCCGGTGCGTTGATCCCGCCGAACAGAAGTCCGACGACGCTCAGGTGAACAGCAAGAGAAAGTGGGGAAATACGTGATACGAGGCCAACACTAAACCCTGCTTGCACGGGCAACTCCTGTAAGTGGTCAATTACTTCCTTCGGGGCGTGCGAAGGTATGCAGATTCGACACACTTATCAAGCACATAACGGCCATCAGACAAGCGCTTCAGATCCGCCACGCGTTAATCAATGCCCTCGAATTGAGCAGGCGCAAATGGTTTTTTTCGTGGGTGGCAGACGTTTCTGAATCGCGGGTTTCAGGCGATGTGTATAAATTTCTACACACATTGAATGCCCGGAACTAGCTCGCCAAGGCGTTGCGGGAGAGAAGCCGAATCCGTGTGATACGTCGTCCGCACAATCAGGCCATTTCAACAGTTTTCATTCGCCATTTCGATAATTGGTACGGCTTGTGCAAACGTTTGCGAAGCGTCAATACCGCCACTTTCGTAACAACCCCGTACAGGCCCGCCGCTACTGGCCTTGATCCGCAAAAAGGACTTTGAATGCACGCTTTTTCCCGCCGACGCCCGTGGGGCGCACACACTTTTGCTGTTTCCCTGCTACTGGCCGGCGTTACCGGAGTTCTCAGTCACTCAGCGCTGGCGCAACCTGCCCTGCCCGAAGAATCCGCTCAGGGCGAAGCCCTCAGCCCCGAAGCCAGCCCACCGAAAAAAGGCGCGTACCTGTCGGACTGGTACAACCAGGACCTGATGCTGATCGGCAGCAAGGACATCAGCTTCGGCCCGCAACCGGCTGACGATATTTACCTGGAATACGAATACTTCGGGCGCAAGGGCCCGTTCGAGCTGTACGGCTACGTCGACATTCCGAAGATTTTCAACATCGGCAACAGCCATGACAAAGGCGTGTGGGATCACGGCTCGCCGGTGTTCATGGAGCACGAACCGCGCATCTCCATCGACTATCTCGCCGGACGCAGCCTGGCCATCGGGCCGTTCAAGGAATGGTACGTGGCGTTCGACTGGATCTACGACCACGGCAGCCGCAAGGAAAACCGCGCCAATACGCTGTACAGCGGTTTGGGTACCGACATAGACACCCACTCGCGGGTCAACCTGTCGGCCAACCTTTACGGGCGTTACCAGTGGGAAAACTACGGCGCCAGCAACGAATATTCGTGGGACGGCTACCGCGCGCAGCTCAAGTACATCGTGCCGATCGACAAATTCAGCAACGGTGCCTCGCTCACTTATATCGGCTTCACCAACTTCGATTTCGGCTCGGACATCCACAAGGACAACCCGGCGCGCACCGCCAATGCCACGGTGGCAACCAACGTATTGCTGTACTCGTTCACGCACCTGCGCTTCACCCTGGTCGGCCGTTATTTCCACAACGGCGGCAACTGGGAGGACGGCAGCGAGCTGAATTTTGGCGACGGCAACTTCCGTGCGCGATCCAATGGCTGGGGTTATTACGCCGGCATCGGTTATCAGTTCTGAATCCAGGAGCAATCATGAAAGCAATGACGCGAGTATCACTGGCCACCGCCGCCCTGCTCTCTTCCACCGCTTGGGCGGCCGAGGCGCCGATTCAACCGAAAGTCGTGCTGATCACCATGTTCGCCCCGGAGGCGCAGCACTGGATCGATCGCCTCGAGCTCAAGCAGGAAATCCGCGTGCCGGGCCTGTCGGCCGAATACCCGACCATCCGCTGCAACACGCAACAGGTGTGCCTGATGACCACCGGCATGGGCCAGACCAACGCCGCCGCCTCGACCCTGGCTCTGGCGTTGTCGCCGAAGTTCGACCTGCGCAAAAGCTACTTCCTGATCGCCGGGATTGCCGGCATCAGCCCCAAGCACGGGACCATCGGCACCGCGGCCTGGGCGCATTATCTGGTCGAGTTCGGCACCCAGTGGGAACTGGATTCGCGTGATGCACCATCGAGTTGGCCGACCGGTTACCTCGGCATCAACACGAAAGGCCCGAACGAAAAACCGCCGCTGGACTACAAGACCGAAGTCTTCGAACTCAATCCGAAACTGCAGGCCAAAGCCTTCGCCCTGAGCCACAAGGTCGAACTGAGCGAGAGCAAGGAGTCGGCCGCGTGGCGCCTGAAATACCCGGCAGCACCGGCCAATCAACCACCAATGGTCACCCGGTGCGACACACTGGCAGGCAACACCTGGTTTTCCGGCACACGCCTGAGCGAACGCGCCGAGGTCTGGACCAAATTGTTGACCGACAACAAGGGCGAATACTGCACCACCCAACAGGAAGACAACTCCACCTACGAAGCCTTGCTGCGCGCCAGCCGCGAGGGCCTGGTGGACGTGCAGCGCCTGGCCGTGGTGCGCGCCGGCTCCGACTTCGACCGCCCGGTGCCGGGCGGCAGCGACGTGGACAACCTGCTCAAGTACGCCGATCAGGGTGGTTTTGTGCCGGCGCTGGAAAACCTCTACCGCACAGGTAATCCGCTGCTGCAGGACATCCTGAAAAACTGGTCGGCGTGGGAGAACGGCGTCCCGCAATCCTGAGACTCACAAAACCGTGGGAGCGAACCCGCTCCCACGGTTTTGTGATGCCCTCAACAGAGACCGTCAGGGGATAAGAATCACTTTGTCGCCACTGCCCTGATTCACATCGGCATAACGCGCCAGCCCTTCGGCCAGCGGTGCTTCCACCAACCCTTGCGGCAATGGCAGCAAGTCTTCGTCGAAGAACCGGCCGAACTGTTCGAGCATCGCCGCACAAGCCTCAACGCCGTACAGCAGGGAGTTGATGCCGACCACGGATCCACCCTTGCGATACAGGGCCAGCGCCGGCAGTTGCACATGCCCGTCCACCGGCGCGGCGATGATCGCGATCCGCCCGAATGTCGCCAATGCCGCCACCGAGGCCGGCAGCCAGAAACCGGTGGTGTCGAAGATCACGTCGGCACCGCCGCGATACACCGCATTGACCTGAGCGCCGAGCTCCTCGGGTTTATCCAGTTGAATCGTCGGATAACCTTGATCCTGCAAATCCTTGACCTGCTCCGGCCGCCGCGCTGCCGCCAGCAACTGCGCGCCACGCACCTTGGCCAACGCCAGAGCCGCCGTCGCCACCGCCCCGCCGCCGATCACCAGCAAACGGGTTTCAGCGCTGACCAGACTGCGCTCCAGCGCATCCCACGCCGTGGTGTAAGGCACACCGAGGCTCGCGGCCTGGGTGAAACTCAAGTGCGAAGGCTTGTGCGCCACGCCATTGGCCGGCAGTTTGACGAACTGCGCGTGGGAACCGTCGGAGAAAAAGCCCAGCTCACGCCCGGTGCCCCAGACTTCCTGACCAATCAGCGTCTGCGGCCCCTCGACCACCACACCGGCAAAGTCCCGACCGGGAATACGCGGCAGCGTGGTGTAAGGGAAACGCCCGAGTACATTCTTCACGTCACTGGGGTTCAGGCCCGCCGCCTTGATCTGCACCAATACCTCGTCGGCCCCCGGCACCGGCGTCGGCACCTCGACGAAGCGCAGGGAAGACAAGTCGCCGGTTTTATCGAATTGCAGTGCTTTCATGAGTTCATCCACCGAATGAAAAAGGGAAATTCAGGACAGCCAGCCACTGACCAATTGCCGGCCCATCGGCCACAACTGCTCGCCCGCCAGCATGCCCAACAGGCCGACCAACGCGATGGCCGGTGGTGCCGGGGAACGGAAATCCAGCGCGCCATACAACAGGCCGACGCCGAGACCGATGCCCAGGGAAATCAGGTAGTTCATGGGATCACTCCGCCACATAAAGGGAATGGGCAAAGTCTAGGGAAAGGCTGCGACCGGCACCGGCCAAGGACTTCTGAATTTCGGCCATATCAGCCTGGAAGCTGCCCGACACCGAACTGCGAAGGCGCCACACCCAGCTCACGACGGAACATGTCGCTGAAACTGCTCGGCGAATAACCCAGCTCACGGGCAATCGCGCTGACCGGCACGCCCTGAATCAACTCCGCCACCGCCGTCGCCAACTGCACCTGACGCCGCCACTCGGCAAACCCCATGCCCAGCCCTTCCTTGAACAACCGCGCCAACGTTCGCACGCTAGCCCCGGCGTTGTCGGCGTGTTGCTCGAAAGGAATCTCCAGCGACGGCGCGGCCATCACCGCCTGACACAGACTCATCAGCCGCCGGTCGGCATCGTCCGGCAGCGGAATCTTCAACTGTGAACGCCTTGCGCGTTTCAGCTCCAGCAGCGCCAGCCCGACCAGCGCCTCGTAATACTCGGCGTCGCCGTTATCGCCCTGCTCCACCAGCCCGACGATCAACTCGCGCAGCAGGCCACCGACCTCGATCACCTGTACGGTTTCATCCAGCGTCGCCGCCAGCGCCGGACGCAGGTAGATATTGCGCATCTGCAAGTCCGACACCACCCGAATCCCGTGAGGCACCCCCGGCGGCAACCACACCGCCCGCTGCGGCGGCACCACCAGCGCCTCGTGCGGGGTCTCGACCCACATCACACCGCTCATCGCATACAGCAACTGCCCCCAGACATGCTCATGCGGCTCGATGAACAACCCGCGCGGATACGTGCGCGCCAGCGGCTGCACCGGCACATCGGTATCACTCAGATCGGGGGGCGCGGCGAGGGCCATGGCGAACATTCATCGGGGTGGGCGAAGGCGTCATGGTAACCAGTCCGCCCCCTCGCTCGCCATTGATAGATACCGTCGGACAATCCGAGTGAATTTTCCCGCTGCGCAGCGATCCTTCTATTACCACAGGGAGGAAGACGGGCTTTATGAACAACGCGAAACTGTTTGTCATCGAATACACCCTTCACGGCGCGCCGAAGTCGTTCATTATCCGCTCGGACAAAATGGACAACACCGAGGCGTGGCACTGGGCAAGTTGCGACGCCGGGGTGGGTCGCATCCCGCGCTTCGGCCGGGAAAAGGTACAAAAGACCAGCAAGCCTGCGGCGGAAAAATTCGGCGTGGAAAACGTCACGTGGCGACCGGCAAGCTAAGCTTGCGCGCAGGTGGGGACTATTTCGGGGGAACACACATGACGACCATCAGCAGCCCGGCGCACCTGGACTACAGCCTGGACACCGCATCCGGCCGAGTCACCAGAAGCGTCGACTGCCCGGTTGGCCTGGAACCCGTCGAAAACGACCCCTACTGCTTCGCCCTGCGCGTCCCGGCCCCGCAACCGGCAGACCTCGAACAGGCCACAACCGTCGACGTCCGAGTCGAAGGCCGACGCCTGCAAGGCATCGTCCGCCACACCGAACGCCTGGACGACGACAGCCTGAAACTGGAAGTGGAGCCCGACTAGGCTCCACTTTTTCATGCAGCCCGTTATTTCGGGTGCGCGCACTGGCAACCCTTGCCGGAACACTCCTCGCCACTTTTATGGTGGTGCGCACAGGCCTCACAGCAATAATGCTTACCGTGCGCCACATAAGAATGCTCACCCTCCTTGATCGTGCAACGACATCCCGGACAATCGCATTTTCTATCTGCCATGGAACAGACTCCTTTGGTGATGGTTGTCTGAGGCTGAAAGAACAAGCCGTGCTACCAGTGTAGAAGGTGAAAAGCACCCAACAACCCAACAACCAGACCCCTCACTCCCCCACCACTCACCACTCACCACTCACCACGATGAGCGTTAGCTCGAGAAACGCTTTTGCCGTGCCGGCCCCATCGGAAGGCTGAGTGAAGGGATTTATCCGGGGGTAGGCGCGTAGCGCCGTGCGGCGAAGCCGCATACATCGAGAGGAGGTGCAGCGAAGCAAACCGGAGGCGATGCCCCCGGATGAATCCCGTAACGAAGGAACCCCGAGCCCCAGCGAGGGGCCGAACGCCGGGGCCCAGACCTTTTGGTTCCTTTTGGGGCGTTTGCCAAAAGGGACTCGCCGTAAGGGCGAAACCGCCAGCGGGCGCCCCCGCAGGAACGGATATGTACTCAATCAACCTGACGCACGCTGCTGCGATACATGAACACTAACGCCAACCCCAAACATCCCATCGCCAAAACCCGACTAGAAGACAACTCAATAGCGGGATTCCCCAACCACCCAAAATTATCAATCAACATCCCCATCCCCAACTGCCCGACAATCACCGCCACCGTCGCCACAGCAGTCCCCACCCGAGGCACCGCCCCCACCATCACCATCATATAAACCACCCCAAACAGCGCCCCACTCAACTGCCACTTAGGCACCTCCAGCAAACTCACCGCCTGCGCAGGCTCAAAAAACAAAATCAACAACCCCGTAGAAATTGCCCCCACCACAAACGTCAACAAACTACTGCGCAACACCCCAACGGTCTCCCCCAACCGCCCATTGATCGCCGCCTGAACACTCAACACCGCACCGGCCAACACCACCACCGCCAACAAAATAACCAGACTCATCACATCACCCCCGCGCAATCAAAACCAAAGCAGCCACAATCAACCCCAATGCCAGCCAACGCTCGCCGTTGACCTTCTTGCGCGTAGCACCAAACCAACCGAAATGGTCAATCAGCACACTCTTGCCAACCTGCCCCGACAAAATCGCAATCATCGTCATCGCAATCCCGATATGCGGCGTCGCCAGCGTCAGCACCACCACATACATCGGCCCCAGAAACCCGCCGATCAACTGCCAGCGCGGCAGATCCGTCAGAGCCGGCCCCTTCTGCGGCCCCGCAAACAACAACAGCAAAAACAGAATCGCCGACCCAACCCCGAAGATGCTCAAGGTCGCCCACAAATGCCCGACCTGCTCACCCAGCGGCCCGAGCAACCCGGCCTCCACCGACAAACCCATGCCGGCCAGAATCACCAGCGGCAACAGCAACAAACGCAAACCGGACCGGGCGACCGGGGCCGGCGCGGCACTGACTTCATCAAACGACTGCATCTACAAAAACCTCTGAAGGAACGATGGCGCGGATTATCGGCTGGCACAGCTGTGCGATAAATGGGAGCATCCGGACAACACTTTTGCGCAACTCGCACAGTAGGACACATGATGCACGGGCTCAACGAACTGGGATTCAAGGCGCTAAGGCTGTTTGTGGCAGTGCTCGATCACGGCAGTTTTTCCGAAGTCGCCCGCCGCGAGGGCGTGGCGCCCTCCTCGATTTCCCGGCAGATCCAGTTGATGGAACAGGCGCTGAACCAGCAATTGCTTTACCGCCACACCCGTGCGGTCACGCCAACCGAAGCCGGGCGCATGCTCGGCCACCACGCGCGGCTGGTGTTGGTACAGCTGGAGGAAGCCGAACAGGCGTTGCAGGAACAGCAAAGCGAACCGACCGGTCTGGTGCGAATCAACGCCCCGGTGGTGTTCGGCCAGCGCCACCTGACGCCGTGGCTGGGCCGTTTGTGCGAGCGCTATCCGAAGCTGCAACTGGACATTCAGCAGACCGACCACTACATCGATCCGCTACAGGAAGGCGCCGACCTGTTGTTCCGCATCGGCCCGCTGCACGACTCGAGCATGCAGGCACGGATTCTGGCGCCGCACCGCTTTCAGGTCGCGGCCAGCCCGGCGTATCTCCAGCGTTTCGGCACGCCGCAGCATCCCGAAGAGCTTGCCCGCCACCAGTGTCTGGCCTACAAGGGCGCGACCGGCCAGCAGCGCTGGTTTTTCCGTCAGGATCAGGGTGAGTGGACGCCGTATTCGGTCAAAGGCCCGATCACCGGCAACCATGCGGACACCCTGACCCAGGCCGCCGAACAGGGTTTGGGGCTAGTGATGTTTCCGTCATGGCTGATCGGCGAGGCGGTGCGTGAGGGCACGCTGGTGCCGGTGTTGAGGGAGTATCAGGTGTCGAACAGTGTCGAGCCACAGCAGATTTCGGTGTTGTGGCCGGGGAGTCGGCGGTTGTCGGTGAAGGTGCGGACGGTGATTGATTTCTTTGTTGAGTGTTTTGGGGAGGTGCCGTATTGGGATCGCCCCTGAAGATCAAAAGCCAGCCCTCACCCTAACCCTCCCGAAACGTCTGACCGCCCGGAGGGAGAGGGAACTGACCGAGGTGTCTTACGCTATACGCCGACCTGAACGACCGAGTCGATTATGGATTCAACACCGATCGTTCACGTCGGCGTACCTCTCCAATATCCCCCAATCGGTCCCCTCTCCCTCCGGGCGGTCCGACGTTTCGGGAGGGCTAGGGTGAGGGCCCGCTTGAGGATTCACACAAATATCAAATACGGAACTGCCCAACCAGCTTACCCAACCGCTGCCCCAGATCCGCCAGACTCCGCGAAGTCTGCGCCCCCAACTGTGTCTCATCCGCCACGTTATCCACCGCCACCGCGATCTGATGCACACTGCGGTTGATCTCTTCGGCCACGGCCGTCTGCTCTTCAGCGGCACTGGCAATCTGCGCATTCATCGAGTTGATGGTTGCGATCAGATTTGCCATGGCATCCAGCGACGCCCCCGCCTGATTGGCCTGAGCCGACGTCCCATCACCCGCCTCGCTGGAACGGCGCATCGCTTCAACCGCCGACTGCGTACCCGCCTGCAGGCGATCAATCATCCCCTGGATTTCCTGAGTGCTGATCTGTGTGCGCGAAGCCAGCGCCCGCACTTCATCCGCCACCACTGCAAACCCGCGCCCGGCCTCGCCGGCCCGTGCCGCTTCAATCGCGGCGTTGAGTGCAAGCAAGTTGGTCTGTTCGGCAATCGAACGAATCACCCCGAGCACGCCGACAATCGACGACACGTCCTGTTGCAGGCTATCGAGGGACACGCCGCTGCTGCGGATGTCGTCCACCAGCGCATGAATCTGCTTGATGCTGCCGGCCACCACGCGCTTGGCGGTCTGGCCTTCTTCGTCGGTTTGCTGCGCGGCAACGGCGGCGCTCTGTGCGCTCTTGGCGACTTCTTGCGCGGCGGCGGACATTTCGTTGATCGCCGTGGCGACCTGATCGGTCTCGTGGCGCTGACGCTCCATGGCCTGGTCGGAACGCTGGGCCTGATCCGACACTTGGGTCACCAAGCCAGTCAGTTGCGAAGTCATCTCGGTGATCTGCCGCACCAGGCCGTGGATCTTGTCGACAAAGCGGTTGAACGAGCCGGCCAGTTCACCGAGTTCGTCCTGGCTGGTGATGGTCAGGCGCCGGGTCAGGTCGCCCTCGCCTGCCGCGATGTCATCGAGGTTGGCTTTCATCAGGGTCAGCGGCCGCAGAATGGTATTGGCCAGCAGCAGCCCCGCCACCGCGATCACCAGCAACACGATCACCGCCACGCCGACGATGCTCAGCACCACGCCTTCCATACGATCCTGCACCTGGGCCTGAACCAGCGCCACTTGCGCTTCGATGCCGTCGAGGTTGACCGACGTACCGAACGCCATGTCCCACTTCGGCAGGTATTCGGTGTAACCGAGTTTCGGCACCAGCACCTGCGCGTTACCCGGCAGCGGCGAGCTGTATTGCAGGTAGTGAGTGCCGTCCTTCGCCACTTTTACCAGGTCGCGGTTGACGTAGACGCCGTTCGGGTCGCGATTGTCCTTGAAGCTTTTGCCCACGCCTTCGGGGTCGGTGGATTTGAACAGGCGCACGGTCTCGGAGTCGTAGCCGAAGAAGTAGCCGTCCTTGCCGTACTTGATGCTCGACAACAGTTTGATCACCTGCGCCCGCGCCTCGGCGTCACCGGGGGCGGCGGCGTCGTACAGCGGTTTGATAGTGGTCATGGCCACGGCGACATAACTGGCCAGGGTGGCCTTGGCGTCACCGAGCAGGCGTTCGCGGGTCTGTTCGACTTCCTTGTGCGCCTGTTCCTGGAGAATGAACAGGGTGGTCAGGCTGATCACCAGCGCAAAGAGCAAGACCGGGAGGACGGCAAGGGACAGGACTTTAGCCTTGAGACTCAGGCGCATGGGTGCTCACTCTTTTGGTTTTATTGGCGTGGTTAAAGGCGTTAACGGCACGCGAAAGCAAAAGTTGAGCTGAGGTCTAACCAGATCGTTACCACGGAGCAGTAACGATCCGGCTCGGTAGGTTACAAGACCATTGCGGCCACCCAGCCAGCCGCCAGCAACG
The DNA here is from genome assembly GCF_023375815.1 of Pseudomonas sp. HS6. Lineage (NCBI taxonomy): Bacteria > Pseudomonadati > Pseudomonadota > Gammaproteobacteria > Pseudomonadales > Pseudomonadaceae > Pseudomonas > Pseudomonas sp. HS6. The sequence goes on from NZ_CP067412.1 coordinate 2,165,992, forward strand.
GCAGGTTGTAGTGCAGGAAGGTCGGCACCACGGTGTCCCAGATGTGGTGATGCTGGCCATCGATGTTCAGGCCGGAGGTCGGGCCGAGGGTCGAGTCCGAGGCTGGCGAGCCGGTGTCGCCAAGAGCCCCGGCAGTGCCGACGATGCAGACGATCGCCATCGGGCTGAAGCCGAGCTGTACGCACAGCGGTACGAAAATTGCCGCCAGAATCGGCACCGTGGAGAACGACGAACCGATACCGATGGTCACCATCAGCCCCACCAGCAGCATCAGCAGCGCACCAATCGCCTGGCTGTGATCGATCTGCGCCGCTGCGCTTTCAACCAGCGTGCGCACCTCGCCGGTAGCCTTCAGCACTTCGGCAAAGCCCGAGGCGGCGATCATGATGAAGCCGATCATCGCCATCATCTTCATGCCTTCGGTGAACAGCCCGTCAGTCTCGCGCCACTTGACGATGCCCGACGCCGAGAAGATCAGGAAGCCGGCCAGCGCCCCGATAATCATCGAATCCAGCAGCAACTGAATAATGAACGCTGCGGCGATGGCCAGACCGGCGATACCGATCGTCATCGGGTTATAGGCGACGCTGACCTGCTCCACTTGCTCGATCTTTTCCAGGTCGTAGACACGCTTCTTGCGATAGCTGAAGAACACCGCCATCAACAGACCGAACACCATGCCAGCCGCCGGGATGGCCATGGCGTGCATGACGTTGACCTGGCTGATGTCCACGCCAGCCTTGCTGACGTTGGCCAGCAGGATCTGGTTAAGGAAGATGTTGCCGAAGCCGACCGGAAACACCATGTACGGCGTGATCAGGCCGAAGGTCATGACGCAGGCGATCAGCCGGCGATCCAGTTGCAGCTTGGTCAGTACATAGAGAAGCGGCGGCACCAGCAACGGAATGAACGCGATGTGGATCGGCAGGATGTTCTGCGAAGCAATCGCCACCACCCACAACAGACCGATCAGCAGCCATTTGACGCTGCCGCCCCCGGTCGCATGCTGACGGTCGACCATCGCCAGAGCCTTGTCGGCCAGCGCATGGGCCAGGCCGGACTTGGCAATCGCCACCGCGAAAGCACCGAGCAACGCGTAGGACAACGCCACCGTCGCACCGCCGCCCAGACCACTGTTGAACGCCTTGAGCGTGGCGTCGATGCCCAGGCCGCCGGTCAGGCCACCGACCAGTGCACCGACGATCAACGCGATCACCACATGCACACGGGACAGGCTGAGGATCAGCATGACGCCGACCGCAGCAATCACTGCATTCATTTCACTACCTCAAAAACACGACGGTAAAGCCATTCACCGCCAGACAGGATGAGTCCGTCCGGCAAGCCACGAGGGTCGCCAGCGGATTTGCATAGAGGGTCTTATTAGAAGGGCGCGCACTGTGCCGCAGAGCGGGCGCAGTGTCAAAGCGACCGGTCGCGACACTGTGTAACTTTCCATGATCAAACTGCTGAAGATGGCATATCCGCCACAACGTGCGTCAATTCGCCATATTGCATTTGCACCATAAAGAAAGTCGAAACGCGGCCGTTACAGTGCAAAGTCTCAGATATTTATCGAATAAGGACGTCTCCATGTCGCTCAGACAACTTTCCATCCAATGGAAAATCACCCTGCTCGCCGGCCTCTGCCTGGCCGGTATCGTGACCCTGTTGGTGGGTCTTTCGCTGTATCGCATGGAGCACAGTTCTGAACTGGTCAAAGCCTCCAGCATGGAGATGCTCACCGAATCGGCCCAGGCTCGCATCGAATCCCAAGGCGAAGTTCAAGCGGCGGGCATTCGCCAGCAGTTCATGGACGCCTATCAATATGGCCATGGTTTTTCGCGTCAGGTGCTGTTCCTGCGCGAGCAGGCCGAGAAACGTTTCCTCGATGCCTTTGACCTGCGCGAAGACATGACCCGTCAGGTGAAATCCGCGTTGCAAGCCAACCCGGAGTTGCTCGGTCTGTCGCTGGTGTTCGAAGCCAACGCGCTGGATGGCAAGGACGAACTGTTCGCCGGCCAGGCCGAACTGGGCAGCAACGACAAGGGCCGCTTCGCCCTGTACTGGTCGCAGCCGACCCCGGGTAAAGTCACTTCGATGGCACTGCCGGAAAGCGACATGGCCGACACCAGCACCGGCCCCAGCGGCCAGGCCGCCAACGCCTGGTTCACCTGCCCGCGCACCACGCTCAAGCCGTGCGTGATCGAACCGTACTTTTATGTGATCGACGGGCAAAAGGTGCTGATGACCAGCATCGTGTTCCCGCTGATGGTCAACGGCAAAGTCATCGCCTCGCTGTCGGTGGACATCAACCTCAACAGCCTGCAAGCAATCAGCCAGGGCGCCAGCAAAAAGCTCTATGACGGCCAGACCGCCGTAAGCATCATCAGCCCTGCCGGCCTGCTCGCCGGTTACAGCCCGGACGCCAGTAAACTCAGCCAGCGCCTCGACGCGGTGGACACCACCAGCGGCGCCGAACTGCTGCGCCTGCTCGCGTCGAGCCACACCGTCAGCAGCCTGCACAGCAATGCGCAGCTGAAAGTGCTGTCGCCGTTCCAGCCGATTCCCGGTGGCCCGTCGTGGGGCGTGCTGCTCGATGTGCCGGAGAAAGTGCTGGTGAGTCGCGCCGAAGCGCTCAAGCAACAACTGGATGCCAGCAACACCTCGGGCACGCTGATCGAACTGAGCCTGGGCGTACTCGCCGCGCTGGTCGGCCTGCTGCTGGTGTGGCTGATGGCACGCAGCGTGACCAAACCGATCCTCGGCGTAGCCCACATGCTGGAAGACATCGCCAGCGGCGAAGGCGACCTGACCCGTCGTCTGGCCTATGACAAGAAAGACGAACTCGGTCAGTTGGCCGGTTGGTTCAACCGCTTCCTCGACAAGCTGCAACCGATCATCGCCGAAGTGAAACGCTCGGTGCAGGACGCGCGCAACACCGCTGACCAATCCTCGGCCATCGCCACCCAGACAAGCGCCGGCATGGAGCAGCAATACCGTCAGGTCGATCAGGTCGCCACCGCGTCCCACGAAATGAGCGCCACCGCCCAGGACGTGGCCCGCAGCGCCGCGCAAGCGGCCGAAGCGGCCAAGGATGCCGATCGCGCTACCCGTCAGGGCCTGACCGTGATCGACCGTACCACCGCCAGCATCGACCACCTCGCCGCCGACATGAGCGCGGCGATGATCCAGGTCGAAGGCCTGGCCGCCAACAGCGAGAAAATCGGTGCGGTGCTGGAAACCATCCGCGCCATCGCCGAGCAGACCAACCTGCTGGCGCTCAACGCCGCCATCGAAGCCGCTCGCGCCGGTGAAGCCGGACGTGGCTTTGCGGTGGTGGCCGATGAAGTACGCAACCTCGCCCGCCGCACCCAGGAATCGGTGGAAGAAACCCGTCAGGTGATCGAGCAACTGCAAAGTGGCACGCAGGACGTGGTCGGTTCGATGGGCAACAGCCATCGTCAGGCTCAGGGCAGTGTCGAACAGGTCGGCCAGGCCGTGACCGCGCTACGCCAGATCGGCGATGCGGTGACGGTGATCAGCGACATGAACCTGCAGATTGCCAGCGCCGCTGAAGAACAGAGCGCGGTGGCCGAAGAGATCAACAACAACGTGGCGACGATCCGTGATGTGACGGAATCGCTGTCGGGGCAGGCGAATGAATCGGCGCGGGTGAGTCAGTCGCTTAACAGTCTGGCGAATCAGCAGCAGAGTTTGATGGATCAGTTCCGGGTTTGACTCGAGGTTGCTGAAGATCAAAAGCTTACCCCCTCATCGGAACGCCGCCCGCCCATCCCTCCCGAAACGTCGGACCGCCCCCAAGGGGGCGAGGGGGAAAGGGAGCAGATCTCCAAGGTGTTCAAAACCTGAGTTCGACTCAGGACGTTCAGGTCGATGTATCTCAAAAGAACAACTCGGTCAGTCCCCTCTCCCTCCGGGAGAGGGGTAGGCGGGCGGCGTTCCGATGAGGGCGCTCTTGAAGCTCACCGCCGAGGCAACTGAATCTCCACCCTCAACCCACCCCACTCACTCTCCCCCAACACCAAACCCCCACCCCAAGTCTCAACAATATCCCGCACAATCCCCAGCCCCAACCCATGCCCATGGGTCTGCTCATCCAGCCTCGTCCCCCGACTGAACACCTGATCACGCTGCGCCTCGGGAATCCCCGGCCCATCATCCTCCACGCTCAGCACAAAACCTTCAGCCGTCTCGACCACACTCAACCGCACCTCGGCATCCGCCCATTTGCAGGCGTTGTCCAGCAGGTTGCCGAGCAATTCCAGCAAGTCTTCACGGTCCCACGGCAATTGCAGCCCGGTCGGCGCGACGTAGCTCAACGAAAGGTGCTCGCCATGGATCATGTTCAGCGTCGCCAGCAGCCCCGGCAGTTCCGCATCGCAATCGAACAGCGCCCCCGGCAACGCATCGCCGGAGAGTCGCGCACGATTAAGCTCACGATTCAGCCGCTGCTGAACCTGCGCCAGTTGTTCCTTGAGGATCTTGCGCAACTCGGGATGGGCATCGAGCTTCTCGTTCGAGGCCAGGCTCAGCAGCACTGCCAGCGGAGTTTTCAGCGCGTGCCCGAGGTTGCCCAGGGCATTGCGCGAACGCTTGAGGCTGTCTTCGGTGTGAGCCAGCAAATGGTTGATCTGCGCCACAAGCGGTTCCAGTTCTGCCGGCACCTGTTCATCGAGTTGTGAACGCTGGCCCTGTTGCAACTGGGCGATTTGCTCGCGAGCCTTTTCCAATGGACGCAAGGCACGTTGCACGGTCAGCCGTTGCAGGATGAGGATCAGCAGCAGCCCGGCCAACCCGAGCCCCAACCCGACCTGACGCATGCGCTGGAAGCTCTCGCGCACCGGCGTGTAATCCTGGGCCACGCTGATCGAGATCGACTGGCCGAGCCGCTTGTAGTCCGAGCGCAGCACCAGCAGTTGTTGCCCGTCCGGCCCCAGTTGCAGGTTGCTGTGCAGGCCCGGCTGTTCCAGCAGCGGCAATTCCTGATCCCACAACGAGCGGGAGCGCCAGTGACTGTCGGCGAAATCGATGCGGAAGTAATGCCCGGAAAACGGCCGCTGATAGGCCGGCGACAAGTGTCGTTCGTCCAGCTGCAAGCCTTGCGGGCCGCGCACCAGCGCCACCAGCAGACTCTCGCTGTCGTTGCGCAGACCGGCCTCGAGATAACGCTGCAGGCCCACTTCGAACAACCAAAGGCTGGTTTGCGCCAGCACCAGGCCGACGATCACCATCACGCTGATCAGACCCAGGCTCAAGCGGCGCTGGATCGATCTCACGAAGCTTGTCCGCCGAACAGATAACCCTGACCACGACGGGTTTCGATCACGCTTTTGCCGAGTTTGCGCCGCAGATGGTTGACGTGGACTTCAAGCACATTGGAGTCGCGCTCGGTTTCACCGTCGTAGAGGTGTTCGGCGAGATGGCTTTTGGAAAGAATCTGCTCCGGGTGGAGCATGAAGTAACGCAGCAGGCGGAACTCGGCGGCGGTCAGTTGAATGTCGGCGCCGTCACGCACGACACACTGGCGGCCCTCGTCCAGATGCAGCCCGGCCGATTTGAGCGTTGGCTGGTTGGCCTGCCCCTTGGAGCGGCGCAGCAGCGATTGAATGCGCAAATGCAACTCTTCCGGGTGGAAGGGTTTGGTCAGGTAATCGTCGGCACCAGCCTTCAGGCCTTCGATGCGTTCGGCCCAGGAGTCCCGGGCAGTGAGGATCAACACCGGCGTCGCCAACCCTTCGGCGCGCCATTGCCCCAACACTTCAAGGCCCGGCACACCTGGCAAACCAAGGTCGAGAACGATCAGGTCGTACGGCTCGCTACGGCCCTGATAAACCGCGTCGCGTCCGTCCGCCAGCCAGTCCACGGCATAACCCTGGCGTTGCAGGCCGGCGATCAACTCATCGGCCAGAGGAACGTGGTCTTCCACCAGAAGCAAACGCATCGGTCAATCTTCCTTGTCTTTCAGTAAGCGGCCGGTGGCCGCCTCAAGATGGAGCTCGCGCGTGACACCGTCGACAGTCAGCAACTCGACTTCGTAAATGTAGACGTCGTGTTTTTCTTCCAGCTCGACTTCCAGCAATTTCGCACCGGGGTAGCGATCCAGCGCGTTATGCAGCACTTGCTCCAGCGGTAGAATCACCCCCTGCTGACGCAGACGCAGGGCCTCGTCCTGATCGAGGTCGCGGGCCACCACCGCCGAGCAGACAATCAAAAGCGCCAACGCAGTTCGACTGGCGGCGCGAGCATTAAGCTTCATTACGTATCCTGATGATCCTTGAGCACTTGCCCGCTGACAGCGTCCAATTCCAGATCCCATTCCAGCCCCTGCGGATCACGCAGATCGACCTGGTAGAGGTACTTGCCGTACTTCTCCTCCAGCTCGGTGTCGGTAATGGTGGAACCCGGATGCCTGGCCAGCGCCGTGGCATTGAGCTTCTCGAAGGACACGATAGTACCAGCGTCGCGCAGACGCAGGGCTTCGTCCGGGCCAAGATCGCGGGCATGGGCGAGGCTGGCGCACAGACCGATGAACGAGGCGAGGCTCAAGGCAGTCAGGGTTTTCATGGGGTCTCCGTGTTTGATGTGTCGCTAAGGTCGGCACCATAACGGTGCGAACTTAACTGAAACTGAATGGCCATCATCGGGCCCGTTTCTGCAGGGCCGGCAACATGTGTTTATAATTCTTCGCTTGCTAACGATCGAGACCGGTATGACAGCCATCCACATCAAGTTCCCTGCCCTCACCCTCAAGGCTGGCCCGCGTGCCATGGCGCGCATCCGCGCCCAGGGCCTGAACGCCGCCGACGTCGGCACCCTGCCCGGCGCTGCCGGTGGGCCGAAGGCGTTGGGGATTCAGGGGCTGGATCTGGCGTTGTTCGGCGAGTGGCTGCCGGCGGCTCCGCGCGAGCGTTCGCTGATCGGTGCGTCGGTGGGTTCCTGGCGGTTCGCCAGTGCCTGTTTGCCGGACGCCGCCGAAGGCATCCGTCGCCTCGGTCATCTGTACACCGAGCAGAACTTCAACAAAGGCGTGACCATCGGCGAAGTCAGCCGCAGTTCGCAGCGCATGCTAGATGACCTGCTCGACGGTCGCGATGCAGCATTGCTCGACAACGCTCATTACCGCTTGAACATCATGGTGGTCAAAAGTCACGGCGGGCTGGCGGACGACCATCGCGGCCGGCTCGGGCTGGCGCTGGGTTCAGTGATCGCCGACAACCTGCGGGGGCGTGCGCGGCTGTCGCGGCACTTCGAACGGCTGATCATCCATGACCCGCGCCTGGCGCCGCCGGTGCATGCGCTGAATGACTTCCCGTCGCGTTTCGTCGCCCTCGATGCCGGCAACCTGCGTCAGGCGCTGCTGGCCTCGGGTTCGATCCCGATGGTCATGGAAGGCGTGCGCGACCTGCCGGGCGCGGGTGCCGGCACCTTCCGCGATGGCGGTCTGCTGGACTATCACCTCGACCTGCCCTACAACGGCGACGGCATCGTGCTCTATCCGCACTTCAGCGACCGGGTGATTCCCGGCTGGTTCGACAAGACCCTGCCGTGGCGCAAAGCCTCGGTCGAACGCTTGCAGGACGTGCTGTTGCTCGCGCCGTCCAAGGAATACCTGGCGCGCCTGCCCTACGGCAAACTGCCCGACCGAAACGACTTCAAACGCTTCATGGGCGATGCGCCGAGCCGGCAGAAATACTGGCGCGCGGCGATGGACGAAAGTCGACGGCTGGGTGACGAGTTTCTTGAACTGGCTGCCAATGGTCGCCTCGCCGAGCGCTTGCTGACCCTTTAGTCAGCACAGCCTTGGACAAGCTGGTAAACTCGCCGCCTGCCCGAATTCGCTGCGGCGAACGCCATCTGAACAGAGCTGAAATCACTGTGGAAATCTTCAAGGAATTTACGTTCGAATCCGCCCACCGCCTGCCCCACGTACCGGATGGCCACAAGTGCGGACGCCTGCACGGTCACTCGTTCAAAGTGGCGATTCACCTGAGCGGCGACCTCGACCCGCACACTGGCTGGATCCGTGATTTCTCCGAGATCAAGGCGATTTTCAAGCCGCTGTACGAGCGTCTGGACCACAACTACCTGAACGACATTCCGGGCCTTGAGAACCCGACCAGCGAAGTGCTGGCCAAATTCATCTGGAATGAGTTGAAGCCTCTGCTGCCGGAACTCAGTGCGATCCGCATCCACGAGACCTGCACCAGCGGCTGCATCTATCGCGGCGAGTAAGTCCAGCGACACAAAAAACCACCGAGACCGGTGGTTTTTTTACGCCTATGCTTTTTGGCTCGAACCCGCCAAGAGGACAGGCCCATGACGGACTGGCTGCTGGATCAGGTCTTTGATTTCAACGGGCGACAGATTCGCCACGGGGTGCGCGGCGACGGCCCGCCGCTGGTGTTCGTGCATGGCACGCCCTTCTCTTCTTACGTGTGGCACCGCATCGCGCCGCATTTTTTCGCCAGCCATCGGGTGCATTACTTCGACCTGCTAGGCTACGGGCGGTCCGAGCAACCGGACGCCGATGTCTCCCTCGGCGTGCAAAACGAATTGCTCGCGCAACTGCTGGATCACTGGGGCCTGCAACGCCCGGACGTGGTCGCCCACGACTTCGGCGGCGCCACCGCCCTGCGCGCGCATCTGCTCAACGGCAAGGATTACCGCAGCCTGACGCTGATCGACCCGGTGGCGCTGACACCCTGGGGTTCGCCGTTCGTGCAGCACGTGCGCCAGCATGAAGCGGCGTTCAGCGGCCTGCCCGATTACATCCAGCGCGCCATTGTCCCGGCCTATATTCGCGGGGCGATCCACCGGGATATCCCTGATGATGAACTGGCGCCCTACGTGCAGCCGTGGCTCGGCGATCCGGGGCAAGCGGCGTTCTACCGGCAGATCGCGCAGATGGACCAGCGCTACACACTGGAAGCGCAGCCGCTATACCCGACGATTCGCTGCCCTGTGCAGATTCTCTGGGGCGAAGAGGATCAATGGATTCCCATCGAACGCGGCCGGGCCTTGCATCAGATGATCCCCGGGTCGCAGTTTCACCCGATACCGAATGCCGGGCATCTGGTGCAGGAAGATGCGCCTGAAGCCATCGTTGCAGCACTGCTGCGGTTCCTCTGATCGAATCCCATGACCTCGTGGGGGGGCGCCCTGCTCCCCCATGGTTCGGTTCGGCGCCAAATGCACCGCTTTCGCGCCGATCATCCGTGTCTCGTCTATAAATACCCGCAACATCGCGTTTGGCACGACCACTGCAACATCCCCCGCGTCCTCCCCTTTCCAGCAAGGAACGCCCCCATGACGCAGAACGATCCCGGCAACGATTACCCCCTAAGTGAAGTCCCGATGCACGCGCGCAAAGGCCTGGCCTCGACGGCGATGGTGCTGCTGGGCTTCACCTTCTTCACCGCGACCATGTTTGCCGGCGGCAAACTCGGCGTGGCGTTCAACTTCGGCGAAATGCTCGCCGTGATTGTGATCGGTAACCTGCTGCTCGGCGTGTACGCCGCAGGTCTCGGTTACATCGCCTTCAAGAGCGGGCTGAATTCGGTGCTGATGGGGCGCTTCTGTTTTGGTGAAGTCGGCAGCAAGCTCAGCGACCTGATCCTCGGGTTCACCCAGATCGGCTGGTACGCCTGGGGCACCGCGACGGCGGCGGTGGTGCTCGGCAAGTATTTCGACCTGAACGAAGGCACGGTGCTGGGGCTGATGGTGCTGTTCGGCCTGGTGTTCTGCGCCACGGCGTATGTCGGTTATCGCGGGCTGGAGATTCTGTCGTACATCGCCGTACCGGCAATGATGTTGCTGTTGATGCTGTCGATGTGGGTCGCGACGGTGAAAGTCGGCGGCCTCGACGGCTTGCTCAGCGTCATGCCCAGCGGTTCGCTGGACTGGTCGACCGCCATCACGCTGGTGTTCGGCACCTTCGTCAGCGGCGCGACCCAGGCCACCAACTGGACGCGTTTTTCCCGCTCGGCACGGGTCGCGGTGCTGGCCAGCCTGATCGGTTTTTTCATCGGCAACGGCCTGATGGTGTTGATCGGCGCTTACGGCGCGATCGTCTATCAACAACCTGACGTGGTCGAAGTGCTGCTGTTGCAGGGCTTCGCCATGGCGGCGATGGCGATGCTGTTGCTGAACATCTGGAGCACCCAGGACAACACCATCTACAACTTCGCCGTCGCCGGCTGCAACCTGCTGCGCACCGGGCGCCGCAAGACCGTGACCCTGGCCGGTGCCGTGATCGGCACGGCACTCGCACTGCTCGGCATGTACGACATGCTGGTGCCTTACCTGATTCTGCTCGGCACGGTGATTCCGCCGATTGGCGGCGTGATCATGGCGGACTTTTTCTTCCGCTGGCGCGGTCAATATCCACGGCTGGCCGACGCACGGTTACCGGCGTTCAACTGGCCGGGGCTCGCGGCTTACGCGGCCGGAACCGTCGCCGCGTTCGGTTCGCCGTGGGTCGCGCCGCTGGTCGGGATCGCCGTTGCCGCGTTAACGTATATCGCAGTGACCGGCCTGCTCGGCGCCCGCAACGCGGCCGCCCCTCTACAAGATCTATAAAAGGATTCGCCCGATGCACATCATCAACGCCCGACTGCGCAACCAGGAAGGTCTGCACGAGTTGCACCTCGAAGACGGCCTGATCCGCAGCATCGCGCGCCAGACCGAAGCACCGACCCTGGGCCCCGACGACCTGGACGCCGGCGGCAATCTGGTGGTGCCACCCTTCGTCGAGCCGCACATTCACCTCGACGCCACCCTGACCGCCGGCGAGCCGCGCTGGAACATGAGCGGCACGCTGTTCGAAGGCATCGAATGCTGGGGCGAGCGCAAGGTCACCATCACCCAGGAAGACACCAAAACCCGGGCGAAAAAGACCATTCAGACCCTCGCCGCCCACGGCATCCAGCATGTGCGCACCCACGTCGACGTCACCGATCCGCAGCTCACTGCGCTCAAGGCGATGCTCGAAGTGCGCGAGGAAAGCCGTCACCTGATCGACCTGCAAATCGTCGCGTTCCCCCAGGAAGGTATCGAGTCATTCCGCAATGGCCGCGAGCTGATGGAAGAAGCGATCCGCATGGGCGCGGACGTGGTTGGCGGGATTCCACATTTCGAATACACCCGCGATCAGGGCGTCAGCTCGGTGAAGTTCCTGATGGACCTGGCCGAGCGCACCGGTTGCCTGGTGGACGTGCACTGCGACGAAACCGACGACCCGCACTCGCGCTTCCTCGAAGTGCTGGCCGAAGAGGCCCGCAGTCGCGACATGGGCGCCCTCGTGACCGCCAGCCACACCACCGCGATGGGCTCCTACGACAACGCCTACTGCGCCAAACTGTTCCGCCTGCTCGGGCATTCGGGGATCAGTTTTGTCTCCTGCCCGACCGAGAGCATTCACCTGCAAGGCCGCTTCGACAACTTCCCGAAACGCCGGGGCGTGACCCGCGTCAACGAGCTGCTCGAAGCCGGGATGAACGTCTGTTTTGGTCAGGATTCGATTGTCGATCCGTGGTATCCGCTGGGCAACGGCAACATCCTGCGGGTACTCGAGGCGGGGCTGCACATTTGCCACATGCTCGGTTACCGCAACCTGCAAAGCGCACTGGATCTGGTCACCGACAACAGCGCCAAAGCCATGCACCTTGGTGAGCGCTATGGTCTGGAACAGGGACGCCCGGCGAACCTGCTGATCCTGTCGGCGGACAGCGATTATGAAGTGATCCGCAGCCAGGGCCTGCCGCTGTATTCGATCCGCAACGGCAAGGTGCTGATGAAGCGGCAGATGCCGGTGGTGGAGTTCGTCTAAGGTGTAGAAGTCGGCGTCGCAACGGCGCCGACTTCTTTCGATGGACGCCCTGTCATGCCGTAGTTCGCGCGTAGTTGCTCCGCTGCCATCCTCATTAATGCATGAGGACGCGACATGAATCGTAAAGCTGCTTCCGACCCCATGGCCACGCTGTACCGCGAAGGCCGCCATACGTTTATCGATCTGGTGCCCGATGGCGGCGCCAGACTCGATGCCTTGTTTCATACCGTTCCCGCGTTGGGCGAACTGGCCGTCGGCGTAGTCTACGGGCATTTGCACTCGCGTCCCGGCCTAGATCCACGATTGCGCGAGGCAGTGTCATTTGCCGCCATTGTGGCGTCGGGCATGGTGGGGCCACCGCTGAGCGTACATCTCAAGACCGGGCTGGCATCGGGCCTGGCGCCCGGTGAAATGACCGAAGTGCTGCTGCAAGCCTCGGCCTTTGCAGGCTTCCCGCGAGCCGTCAGCGCAGCGGAACAGCTCAACCATCTGTTCAACGAAGCAGGACTGGCGTCACCGCCGCCGCCCACGCCAAGAGACGTCGCACTGAAGTTTTGCGCAGCGGTTCGAGAAGGCCATTCACCCATTCCGCTCGGTGCTGCGGTGAAGCGCCAGTTACGCGAGGCGGACCGGTTGGCGATGCAAGCCTGCGCGGCGCAGGCGGTTATCGTCGAATGTCTCAAGCATTCAGAGACGACACCGCAAGCGCTCCTGTATTTGACGGTAGAAGCTGATGCCGTGGTTGCGGTGAAACTGTTCAAGGCTCAGTGAAACGTCGGAGTTTCACGGTTATGAACCGGGCCGGCTTTATCGCCAAACGATAGAGCCGCCCTGTCAGATCTGACAGGCGACAACCACAGCGAACCGGCTCACAGTGAAGTCCAAGGGATCCATCGTTCCCGGGGGGACGATCATGAAAGGGACTTCACCTTTTTGTCTGGTATGCGGTACCGAACAGACGCACGCCAGTCAGCTCACCGTTCTGTTCCTCCAGTAAAATCGGTGCCGTTCCGCCCGGCATCACCACCTGCACCTCTCCCGCCGACACCCAGCCCACCCGCCATGCTGCACTCGCCACCGCACTGGCGCTGGTGCCAGAGGACGCCGTCGGCCCTTCGCCCCGTTCGAACACCCGCGCGACGATGCGTTGATCGCCTGCGCGCATCGCCCATTGCAGATTGACTCCGGCCGGGCATGGCTGGCCGGCACCGACAGGTGTGGCGAAGGCGATTGCGGTCAGACTGTCCGTCAGCGGCGATTCAAGCATCTGCGCGTTGCTCGGCAATGCCGCTTCATCCTGCACCAGCGTCACGCAGTGGGGATTGCCGATGCGCACGAACTGGCTGTTCGTCCAGGCGTGATCGATTTGTACCAGTGGCTCGATGCGACTGACCTCAACACCCTTGAAAGACACTGGTTCAACGCCGAGCGCCCCGACGGCTGCCGGGCCGAAACCGGGTTGCCCGAGATCCAGCCAGAAGCCTTGAACACCAGCTACCTCGGCCGACTTGACCGTGGTCGGCGCGGGTGACGGCGCATCCTGTTTGTCGTGATGCACCTGCAGCGATGCGCCCTGCTCTGGCATCAGCCCCTGTTCAAGCAACGCCTGAGAGAAAATCGTCAAGCCGTTACCGCTGCGCTCGGCCAGCGTGCCGTCGGTATTGACGATCAGCAGATCGAAGGGCGGTGACGATTGAAACGGGCCGATCAGCAGGCCATCGCTGCGATGGTGTTTGGCGCCAGCGGGACGAATCGCGTCAGGCCATTGGCAAAAAGACTCTATGGTCTGCTCACTCCAGAGGGCTCTGGATAACGCCGCCTCTTGCGCGCTGGCCGGCAGATCGATGCCCGCCTCACGCACTTGCCTCGGAGAAACCACCCCGTAGATATTGCCCCGTGCATCGTAGAACTGCGTCATGAACAAGCCCTTGAATTCTCGTCGCCCAAAGACGTCACTGTAAAACGTAATCCCTGCCTGGGGCGAGCTGGCTCGCTCCCACTGCCTCACTGTGCAAGGATGTCCACTGCTGAAACGTTTTTTGCCAAGGATTCCCATGACCAGCCTCACGCCCAAAGACACTTTCGTCCCCGGACGCCTGCAACAGATGTCCACGCGCATCGCCTTCTTTATCGCCGGGCTCGGCATTGCCGCATGGGCACCGCTGGTGCCGTATGCCAAGGCGCGCGCCGGGCTCGATGAAGGGACATTGGGCCTGTTGCTGTTGTGCCTGGGTGTGGGCTCGATTCTGGCAATGCCGCTGGCGGGGATTCTGGCCACGCGGTTTGGCTGTCGGCGTGTGGCCACCGGTGGCACTTTGTTGATCTGCGCGGCATTGCCGTTGCTGGCGACGGTGTCGTCCATCCCGGCGTTGATCGCCACGCTGTTCATGTTCGGTGCCGGGCTCGGCACGGTGGATTCGACGGTGAACCTGCAAGCGGTGATCGTCGAACGGGCCAGCGGCAAGAACATGATGTCGGGGTTTCACGGCCTGTTCAGCCTCGGCGGGATCGTCGGCGCGGCGGGCGTCAGTGCCCTGCTCGGCCTCGGGCTGTCGCCATTGGCGGCGATGCTGGTGGTGGTCGTGGTGCTGATCGCGGCGCTGTTCAAGGCTGTGCCGCACATGTTGCCTTACGGCAGTGAAAGCTCGGGGCCTGCTTTCGCGGTGCCCCACGGCATCGTGCTGTTCATCGGCGGGATGTGCTTCATCGTGTTCCTCACCGAAGGCGCGGCGCTGGACTGGAGCGCGGTGTTTCTGGCGCAGGAACGCGGGATCGATACGGCGTATGCAGGGCTGGGTTACGCAGCGTTCGCATTGACAATGACGGTAGGCCGTTTGACCGGTGACCGGATCGTTCGCGCACTGGGTGCAACCCGGATCATTCTGTTTGGCGGTCTGCTGGCAGCGGCGGGTTTGTTTCTGGCGACGTTCGCCCCGAGCTGGGAAGCGGCGCTGATCGGCTATGCACTGGTCGGTGCCGGGTGTTCGAACATTGTGCCGGTGCTGTACACGGCGGTGGGCAAACAGACAGTGATGCCGGAAAGCATCGCGGTGCCGGCGATCACGACGCTGGGTTACGCGGGAATTCTGGCTGGGCCAGCGGTGATCGGGTTTGTCGCCCATGCCAGCAGCCTGAGTTTCGCCTTCGGGTTGATGGCAACATTGCTGGTGGCAGTGGCGATTGGCGGAAAAGCGCTCAAGGTCTGAGCCGGAGCGCTCCCGCGCATTGCGTGGGAGCGATTCGGGCAAGGTCAGAAGCCGACGCTGGCCTGCACGAAGAACGTACGCGGCGCGCCAACATACATCCCCGAGTTGTTGTCGCTGGAGCGGGTGAAGTACTGCTTGTCGAAGATGTTTTTCACCCCGGCGCCGAGCTTCAGGTTCGACAGCTGCGCACCGAAGTCATAACCGCCGCGCACGTTCCAGGTCACATAACCCGGGATGTCGCCGTACTGCCCGTCCGCCGTGCCTTCGGTGATGTAGTTGTTGCTGAAGCTGCCATCGGCATTCACGCCGGTGCCCGGCGAGCGCTGTTTGGACTGGGCGAAACCGTCGATGTTGTAGGTCCAGCGGTTGATGTCGTAACGCAGGCCGACAGTCGCCACCTGACGCGAATAGAACGGCAGGTCGCGGCCCTTGAAGCCCGGGATCTCGCCTTCGTATGTAGCGCGGGTGTAAGTGAAACCGGCGTTGGCGGTCAGGCCATCGAGACGCGGATCCAGCGCAGCCATGTCGTAATGCACCGACGCCTCGATACCCTGGTGCTTGGTGGCGCCGAGGTTGGTCCAGCCCACATCGTTACTGATGTATTGCAGTTCGTCATCGAAGTCGATGTAGAACAGCGTCACTTCACCGCCCCACACGTCATCGTTGTAGCGCGTGCCGATCTCGTAGGTCTTGGCCTTCTCCGGCTCCAGACCGTTGGCCGTCTGGTCACCCGAACCGCCCTGGCCGAGCTGGAAATACTGCAGGCTGCCGAACGAGGTTTCGTAGTTGGCGAACAGCTTCCATGCATCCGACAGGTGATACATCACGCTCAGCGCCGGCAGCGGTTCGTTGCTCTCGATGCTGCGGTTTTTCTCCGGCAGGCGCTTGCCGGCAGTGTCGAGAACGGCGCGGTCGTGCCAGTCGGTGTTGATGTGCTCGAAGCGCACACCCGGGGTGATCGTCCAGCTGCCGACGTCGATCTTGTTGTCGACGTAGACCGAGTTGGCCTCGGTGCCGCCCGTGCGATCCTGGAACACGTGGCCGTCGGACGACTTGGTCACTACGGGCTCATTGTTGACCAGCGCCAGACGGCTCGACTGCTCGTGCATGGCCTCTTTCAGATAGCGATAACCGACGCTGACTTCCTGAGTGGTCGGGCCGACATCGAATACCCGCGAGACGCGTGGCTCGAAGCCCAGCGTGTAGTAGGAACGCGGGTACGAGCTCAGGGTTTTCTGGTCGCGGGCGGCGATGGTGCTGCCACGGAAGCTGTCGGTGTAATAGGTCAGCACTTCGGCCTGGGTGCGCTCGTCGATCTGGCGAATCCACTTGAAGGACACGTCCTTGCGGCGGCCGCTGAAGTTGTCGTAGTCGCGCACCGAGTCGTACGGTTTGTCGTCGTACTGTTTCTGTGTCAGGCCGCCGGGCATGTCGGCGCTGGCGTCGTAGTAGTGGAAATTGAGGCTGAAATCGTCCTGATCGGTCGGCGCCCAGTGGGTCTTGAGCAGCACGTCGTCGATGTCGTTGCCGTTGTTGCGCTCGCGGTAACCGTTGCCGTTGACCCCGGAATACAACAGCGCCACGCCCATACCGTTGTCGGCGGTGCCGCCGAGGAATGCGGTGTCGATGTGTTTCCAACCGCCGTAGCGGGTGGTTTCCAGGGTGATGCCGATTTCACCGGTGGCTTTTTCCGGAATCGCACGGGTTACGAAGTTGATCACCCCACCGACGTTCTGTGGCCCATAGCGCACGGAACCGGCGCCGCGCACAACGTCGATGCTGTCGAGGTTGCCGGAGGAAATCGGTGCCATCGACAGTTGTGGCTGGCCGTACGGCGCGAACGCGGCCGGCACGCCATCGATCAACACGGTGGAGCGCGGCGACAGACGCGAAGTCAAACCACGCACGCCGACGTTCAACGAAATATCGCTGCCGCCGGTGCCGTTGGAGTCCTGCACTTGCACGCCCGGCACACGCTTGAGGACGTCGCTGACGCTCATCGCGCCCTGCTCGACCATGGCTTCGCGGCGAATCACCGTGCGCGCGCCGGGGTGGTTCTGCACCACGGCGGCATCGGCGTCGCCGAGCCAGTCACCGACCACTTTGATGTCGGTCACGCCCAGTTCCAGCGGGCCGTTGGCGGCTGCGGTCGGTGCTGGCGACAGGGTCACCGAGCCTTCGTTGATTTGATATTCCAAACCGCTGCCTTGCAGCAACTGACGCAGCGCGTCCTCCGGCGAGAGATTGCCATCGACGGCCGGGGCCAGTTTGCCGGCGACCAGGTCCGGGCTGAAAAACACCTGCAATGAAGTTTGCTGCCCCAGTTCACTCAGGGCCTGACCCAGCGGCTGTGCGCGGATGTGAATGGCTTCGGCGGCGAAGGCCATCGGCACGGCGGCGTTGACCGCCAGCGCAAGCGCTAGCGGCAACCAAGGGGATTTTTTGTTTTTGGCGGTGGAGTTTTTCACGTCGAACGGAGTCCTGTGGATCGCAAGAGTGTGCGGCTGTTAATGCAAACCAGTTGCAGTTGAACAGGAAGACGACGAACTCGAAAAAAACCTGAATTTTATTTTGAAATTATTTCCTGGCTGCCGTCGGCAAGGGTGCGCACGGCCACCGGAAGGATGCTCGGCAAGGCCTTGAGCAAGGCATCGGTGTTGTCGGATTTGAACACGCTGGTCAGGCGCAGACTGGCCACGGTCGGGTTGGCGACGGTCAGCGGCTTGTCGCGGTAACGGGATACTTCTTCGACGACTTCGCTGAGGCTAGCGTTGTTGAACACCAGTTTGCCGCTGCGCCACGCCGTCAGTTCCGCCGGGTTGACCGCATAGGCCTGCGCGACCACGCCTTGGGCGTCGATGTGAGTACCAAGGCCGGCCGTGAGGTTGATGAACACGTTGTCCGGCGCATGACGCCCCTGCACCTTGACCGTCCCCTGCTCTACCGCGACCCGGGTTTGTGTCACGTCGCGGCGCACATCGAAGCGAGTGCCGGTGACCGTGACCTTGCCGCTGCCGGCCTCGACCACGAACGGCCGCGAGGTATCGTGTTCGACGCTGAACATCGCTTCGCCTTCGGTCAGCTCGATGAGTCGCCGATCCTTCTCGAAACGCACCTGCAAGCGGCTGCGGCTGTTGAGATCGATCACCGAGCCGTCCGGCAGCGCGACATGCTTGCGTTCGCCCAGCGCCGTGGCGAATTCGGCGCTGTAACCCGCGGGGTGATTCAAGCCACTGAACAGACCGAGCCCAAGCGCCACAGCGACCACGCTGGCTGCCACGGCATAACGCAACAGCGGACGGGGTTCGCGACGGGCTGGCGGGGTTTCGCACAAGGCCTTGAGTCGTGGCGCCGGCAGCAGATCCGCCGCCGTCCACAAGCCTTGCAGTAACTGGAATTCGTCACGGTGCTGGGGATGTTCGTTCAGCCAGGCGTCGAAGTTCCGATATTGCTCGGCATCGACGGCTGGCTCCTGCAAACGCACAAACCAGCGTGCCGCGTCATCGCGCACCGTTGTTTGCCCGCACGCGCAATCACGAGTATCCATCATGGAATGTCCTGTTTGGCTGGGGATGAAAAGACGCCGCGGCTCATGATTGCGCCCCGTCCAGGCGATCACGCAGATGCCGCAGGGTGCGGATCATATACTTTTCCACCATGTTCTTGGACAGGCCCAGGCGTTCGGCGATTTCCGCCTGGGTCAGGCCTTCGATCTTCTGCCAGACGAAAATCCGCCGGCAGTTGACCGGCAACTCGGTGAGCGCCCGTTCGATGGAATCGGCCAGCTGGATCGCATGCATGTAATGCTCCGGATCGCCGGTCGGCGACTCACTGAGATCGATCGCCTCCGACTCCATGGCACCCCGCCGGTCCTCACGCCGATAGCCGTCCACCGCGATGTTGCGCGCCGTCTGATGCAAATACGCCCGGGGTTGCTGCACCGCCGACGAATCGGACTCGAGCACCCGCACAAAAGTGTCGTGCGCCAGGTCCTCGGCCTGCGAGCGATTGCGCAGGCGACGGGTCCAGGTGCCGATCAACTCTTCGTAATGCTCGAGAAAGCCGGGTCTGCGGGGCAGCATGGGGATCATTGCGGCGTGCTGAGGAAAGGGGTGTGAATGGTAATACTTCCCATTAATCCGAAGCAATGGATTCCTCGGAGCGCCGACGATGTGAATCATGAAGACTCATCATTGAAACGTTTCAGGCACTCCCCGGCATTGCGCATAGATCGCTTGTAGCTCAAAGGGCACAACCTGCTTGCCCAAAGGACCGGGCAACACACTCGACTTCCATTGATTGACCAGTGCGTCGCCATTGACGCTCGCCTCAAGGCACGCCAGACCCAGTGACTCCAGTTCCTGGTGGCAGGCACTGAATACATCTGTCATCGCGCGCAACTCGAAATCGAGTTTGCCAGTGACCTGATTAATGGACAGCGCTCCCGCCTCGCGTAACCTCACCCACAGGTAAGCACCGCCCCAGGCATCATTGTCACTGTTCAGATCCGCGTGCGACGTATTGGCGTCATAGCCTTTTCGGGCATACCAGAAAATACGATTCAAAAAGATGAACAGAGCAAGTTCCGGAAACTCTCTGGCGTTCTCGACAAGTTGTAAATCTGCCCAGAGTTCTCCAACGATGGCAAGATTCCCGCCGCTGACACGTAACGACTTGTCTTTCGACGGAACCACTCGCCACACACCCACCCGGTGACACATTTCATGCAACAGGGAATACAGACAGACGACCTCCTCCAAACAATCCGAAAAACGGGCTTCGAACAATTCATTTACATTATCCGAACCCACCAGTCGCAGTATCGGCGCATGCACTTGTTTAAAGATCCGCGTAGATACTTCTACCAGCTCAAAACCAAAAATATGCTGTTCTTCCTCACTACGCAGCCCGGCACCAAAAGGAAAATAAAGAAATACATTATTAAACAAGGCCGCTTCATCATCAGCATCGACAATACGCACTGGAAAGTGCTCTGGCCATTTCACTTTTTCACCAAAGTTGCAGCGTTGGGAAACTCTGGCAAGCAAGGTGTCGGCACTCAGTCGGCGAGCCAGCCACGCTTGCATCCGCTCTTCCAGATCCACGCGCCTGGCCAATGTCGCGCGTACATGAACATTCCGGTCTTTGGTGAAGCTGTATCGGCCGTCCAGAAACACCGGCTCCGCAGCGCGGATCTTATCGCCCAGTTGCGCCAGATCGTCTAATGAAAATACGCGGTTCACGGTCTACTCCTGGTCGGCCCGGCAGGCTGGATAACGGTATTGCCCGCAGCACTCAAGGCGCCGCAGGCCTGAGCCAGCGACTCATCCTTGATGAAAAACAAGTCCCCGGCGAAGGTCGAGATCGTCAACAGGCTGATACCTGCCCCGGCCAACACATGGCTGACAAAGGCAATCAAACCCACCACATCGGCCGGGTGCTCACTGACCACTTCAAGGCACCGCCAGGTGAGGCTCGCCTGATCGATTTCGCAGCCCGTGACTTGAAGATCACTTCTGCAAATCAGCGTATTTTCATTCGGCGCAATCGACAGGGACAGAACATCCGCGCTCGCGGACAGACAAGCGATATTCGGAATTCCTTTGAGCCTGTAAACCGAATACAGAGATTCATGCACTTTGAAAACCAATTCAAAACCGGCCATATCCTTCCACCACCAAGACACTCTCTGCACAACTTTATATGTTATGCAAAGGCATTGAGTTAACACCCGGAAAGTCGCTGTTTATTCTTGCCAACCCCAACAGACTGCTAGTACACAAACACTATTGTCAAGCCATATCAGAAATGAATAACCCACAGAAAACTGGATATTTTTCTTCTTCGTGATTTTCATATAGCTTGGCCGCCAATTGAAAAATATCGTTTATCTGCAGTGAAATCACCCGCAATTACTACCTGGCCTGAATCACATTGAAGACATTCGCCAATTGCGCGACTACTACAGTCTTCCTTGCTACTGGGCGCTGAAAAAAAATAACAGCATCACATGGATTTGAATAAGAGAGGCCCAGAGTATGTTCAACGAATGTTTACATGACTTTCTGACCGCACGAGTGGCGCTGGCACCTGAAGCGACAGCGGCTGTTTTCAATGACTCACTGCTGACCAATGCTCAATTGGAGCAGCGGGCCGAACAGGTTGCATGCAGCCTGCTTGGCAAGGGCATATCCCCCGGCAGCCGAATCGCGATCCAGGTTCCGCGTTCGCTGGACATGCTGGCGGGCGTCATCGGCATTCTTAAGGCCGGCTGTACCTGCGTTCCCATCGACCCGGAAGATACTGACGAGCGTCGAGCCGCCATCCTCGACCACTGTGATGCCCAGGCGCTGGTAGTCGACCAGGCGAGCGCAAACGCCGAAGGTGTCTGGAGCGGTGCCACGCTGACCCTCGATCACCTGCTCGACTCGCCGCGCACCTCTGGCGCGCAAAGCCTGCCGACGGTAAACGCCGATCACCTGGCTTTTGTGTTCTACACCTCGGGTTCTACCGGGCAACCCAAAGGCGTCATGCTGTCCCATCGCGCCTTGGTCAGCGGTCAGCGTTGGTTGCAGACGCGATTCCCGCTGAACGAGAACGACCGTCAGTTGTTGCGCACGACCTTGAGCGTCACCAACCTTGTCCGGGAAATTTTCTGGCCTCTGCTTTCGGGTTGCGTGATCGTCGTGTTGCCGCCCGGCGAGCACAGAAGCCCGTCGAAACTGGTCCAGACCATCAACCAGAGCCGTATCTCGGTATTCCTGGCAGTGCCGGCACTGTTGGCGGGCATGATCGAAGAACCGGAGCTCAAGCAGAATCGCTCGCTGCGCTATGTGTTCAGCAGCAGCGATGTGATGCCGGGCGATCTGCCTTCGAGGTTTTTCGCCTGTGATATCCCGGCCCGACTGTTCAATCTCTACGGCCTCACCGAAGCGCTGTACAGCTGCCATTGGGAATGCCTGCCGGAACAGCAATATCTCGGCTTTGTCCCGGTTGGTTTCCCGGCGGAACTGACGCCCGTCATCGTTGATGAGTCGCTGCGCAAAGTCGCCGACGCTCAACCCGGCGAGTTGCTGATTACCGGTGTCGGTATCGCAGACGGTTATTTCAAGCAGCCCGAACTCACTCGCGAGCGCTTTGTCCAGACGCCCTATGGAATGGCGTTCCGCACCGGGGATATTGCCAGACAAGACGCGGATGGCCAGATCGACCTGCTGGGACGAATCGACGATCAGTTGAAAGTCGCCGGCTATCGTGTGGAACCCGGGGAGATCGAGGTTCAACTGACCCGTTGCCCGGGGGTCAAAGAAGCGGTGGTGGTGGGTATCCGCTCGCCAAGCGGCAACACTCGTCTGTCCGCTTATCTGACCGTCGAGGCTGGCAGTGAGCCGAGCGCTGCAGAACTTCGTGCCAGTCTGGCCAGCCGCCTGCCCGACTACATGCTGCCCGCCAGATTCCTGATCGTGAATGCCATTCCCTATACCGACAACGGCAAGGTCGATCGCAAGTCGCTGCGCGATTCGAGCTCTCGGGAGCTGGAACTGTCGGAGGACAACACTCGCCCCACGACCGACACCCAGGCACGGATCGCGGCGCTGTGGGAAGAAGTGTTGGGCATGAAGAACATCGGTATTCACGACAACTTTTTCTCCCTGGGGGGAGACTCCATACAGGGTTTCCTGATCAGTGCAAAGGCACGCCAGATCGGTATAAAACTGTCGGCCACGCAAGTGTTTGAAACACCCACAGTGGCGGAAATGGCCGTGCATGTGGAGTGCCGAGGCCTGGATGAGCCGTCTGTCAGTGACCGCCCCCCGGCGGCGAACGACACCGCGTTCGTACCCGATGACGCCGTACGTAAAGTCATGGCGGCGCATGGCGCTCAATCCTGCTCTGCACTGACGGATATGCAAAAAGGGATGCTGTTCCACTCCCTGCTCGACCCCGACTCGGGCGTTTATTTCGAGCAGTTCATCTATCACCTCGAAGGCAGTGTGGTTGAGCCTTCATTGCGCAAGGCATGGGAGCAGGTGGTCCAGCGCCATGAAATCCTGCGCACGGCGGTGGTCACTGACGGCCTGCGGGAACCTCTACAATTCATTCACGAACACGCATCGCTGGACTGGACCTCGCTGGACCTTTCCGGCGTCGCTCCAGACCAGGTGCCATCGTCTATCGAGGCCTATCTGAGCGAGGACCGGCGACGCGGTTTCGCTTACGAGCGGGCACCGTTGTTCCGGCTGACATTGATCACGCTGGGCAACCACCAGTACAAGCTGGTCATGAGTTATCACCACCTGATTCTGGACGCCTGGTCGCTGTTCATTCTGCTCAGTGATTCTTTGGAGTTTTACCGAGCCGAGCTTGACGGGACACCACCTGCGCTAGCCCAGGCCAGACCGTTCAGGGATTACGTGACCGCACTGACGCAAGAAGATGTGGCTGCAGCGCAGGCGTACTGGAAAAATCGCCTCAAGGATTTCAACACCCCGACCATCATCAGCCAGGCCGAGAAGCTGAACCTCTCCGCCAGTGCTCAAGAGCTCCATGCCGAAGCCCGCCTGGACCTGACCGAGCTGGAAACCGAGCGCCTGCAAGTCTTCGGCAGACAGCATCAATTGACCCTGAACACTTTGGTGCAGGGCGCATGGGCGCTGGTGCTGGCCAAGCACAGTCAGCAGCGCGATATCTGCTTCGGCATCACCATCACTCATCGTCCGGTGGATCTGGCCGGCGTGCAGGATATGGTGGGCATTTTCATCAACAGCTTGCCGATGCGGCTCAACATCACGCCACAAGCCACGCTGGATCAATGGCTTCAAGAGGTGCAAAGCGTCCAGGTCGGAGCCCGTGCTTATGAGCACTACCCATTGCCACTGGTCCAGGCCGGGGCCGAGGTGGCCAGCGATCAACCCCTCTTCGAAACCCTGCTGATTTTCGAAAACTTCCCGCGCACGTCCGATTGGCGTGCAAAAAAAGGCATCAAGATCCGCCAGGAACGTTACGTCGGCTGGACCAACTATCCCTTTGCAATCGAGGCGATGCCCGAAGAAACACTGTACTTCCAGGTCAAGTACGACAAGGGTTTCTTCAGTCCGGCCAAGGTCAGTGAAGTGCTGGAGGATTTCCGTTCGATCCTCAATACCATCGGCATGGGCACCCTCAAAACCCTGGGCGAACTGGTTGGCCAACTGAACCGGACCGTAGCCGCCGAAAACCCTGGCCATGGCACCTACACCCGTGGTCACGCATCGCTGCCGGTCCAGCCCACCGGCGCCAGCGGTCAAGCGCAAGAGCGACTGGCCGGCATCTGGCAGCAAGCCCTGGAGCTGGATCAAATCGATGTGTTCACACCGTTCCTGGCCTTGGGTGGCAACTCGCTGCTGGCGTTGCAAGTGTATGCGCGGTCGCGAATGGAAGGGTTCGACTTCGAGCTCAAGGATCTGCTGAGCGACAACGGAACGATCGAGCATCTGGCTTCATTTTTCTAAAAAGCCGAAAGGCCCGGACGCCCCTCATGGAGGGCCGACCGGGCGCTTGATGCAACGGTGAGTGCGCAATAACAGGGAAGTCCAAGAAACATGTCGCTGAACCCGAATCTTCAGATTGATTTGCCTGATAACGCTCAAGCGAAATCGATAGAGGACTTGCTATGGTCCTTGGCCGAAAACGGCATCGCGGTCAATAAACGGCGAGGTGCCCTGACACTCGACATCCCCTCCCCTTGCCCGTCTGAAACATTGATCGCCCAGGTCAACAGCGTCGCGACCCAAGCGCTGGCGTGCATCCATCGCAATCCGGGCGTTCTGGTCGTCGATACGGAAGAACAACCCGACAACGTGATTTTTCCCATGACGGATTTGCAGACGGCCTATCTTGTCGGCGAATCGGAACTTGATACGTTGAGTACCGCCGCGTTTGTCACCCAAGGTTATAAAGTCACGGGACTGGATCTCGAGAGACTGACACGGACCGTCAACACACTGTTGGCCACGCACCCCATGCTGAGGGTCAGGGCCTCTCTCGAATGGGGTGGCCAATCGATCAATCAGACGCCGGCTCCCTGGCGTCCGATCCATGAGCGTTTCTCTGACCCGGCCGAGGCTCTCGAAAGGTACAAGGCCCTGCTCGACTCACCACAGACATTGCTTCCCGACCTCTCACAAGGTCCGCAACTGGGGTGCGTCGTGATCGACAACGGCAGCTTCCACTACTTGATCCTCAGTACACGCCTGTTCGTACTCGATGCGCGGTCTATCACCCTGGTCTACCGTGACTTTACGAGGTTCTATCAAGCAGACAACGGCGTGCAGGCGCAAGCACACAGCCTGTATCCGTCATTTATCAAAGCACTGTCGCATTATCGGCACAGCCAGCAGTATCGAAACGCGATCGCCTACTGGACACGAAGACTGGGAGAACTTCCCGGTGGGCCGCAGTTGCCTGCGAGTCGCGACGCTCACCCGTCGCAGCCCCATCGCTCCTCGTTCAAGCGGATCACCCACCGGCTCGCACCTGAGTCATGGCAGAAGCTTCAGGCCTACGCTCGGCAATACAATCTGACGACCAATGCCGTGCTTTGCTCGCTCTACGGACAAGTCCTGAAAAAGTGGTCCGAGTGTGAGCATTTCTGTCTGACTGTCCTGGTCAGCGCTCGACCGCAAATCATCTGCGACGCGCCCATCCAGGAACAATTGGGCAATTTCGGCTCGACCTTGTTGCTGGAAATGAAACCGCAAGGCGACACCTTCCTGGCGTGCGCGAAAACGGTACACGCACAACTTGTGTGCGACCTTCAGCACAGCATGGTGTCTGCTACCCAGGTGGCCCATCGCATGCGCAAGTCCGACAGCGATGCGGGTCTGAGCAACATTCCTTATGTCTTCGCTTCAGGACTCGATACCCGGGGACAGGACAGCACTCCCCAACGCATTGACCTCCCGGGTTGGGAACTGGACAGCAAGTCGATGCATACCCCGCAGGTCATTCTCGACCATCAGGTATTCGAAGATGCGGGCCACCTGGTCACACAGTTCGATTACGTAGCGGCGGCTTTCCCTGAGCATCTGATCGAAGAGCTGGTAATCACTCACCAGCACATGCTCGAGCACCTGGCCGGATGCGCAGAACACTGGCTCACCCCCTGGGAAATACCGCTGGACACAGCGCTTGTCCTGGGTCGGCAAAGCGCCAACGACACCACCGTTGCCTGGAGTGAAGACGGTCTGTTTGACCAGGCCAATCAGCACATCAAATCGTTGCCCGACCAGTGTGCAATCGCCAGCGGCGAGACACAGATGACCTATGGCGAGCTGGGGGCCCGGGTGAATGTACTTGCGACGACCATCACAGACGCTGACAAAAGCGGCCAGGTGTCCGAAGTCGTCGGCATCCTTGCGGGCAAGTCGCCGGCGCAATACACAGCGGCGCTGGCCGTTATCCAGGCGGGCAAGGCGTATCTGCCGCTGCACATCGACTGGCCGATCCAGCGCATCAAGGCAGTCCTGGAGAAGAGCCGGGTCAACACCTTGATACTTGATGCCAGGGGCGTGGCAAAACTGGCGGGCGAATCCGGCGAACTCAAGCTGATCGCCATCGAACCCGACAGCTTTGCACTGGCCACGAGTACCTTGCGCCAGCCGGGCGTTCAAGAGCTCGCCTATGTCATCTATACGTCGGGTTCCACCGGTTCGCCCAAAGGTGTCGCGATCAGACACGGCGCGGTGCAAAACACGATTTTCTCCATGATTCGCCGATTCGGACTGTCGAGCAGCGACCGCATCCTTTCATTGTCCGAACTGAACTTCGACCTGTCGGTGTTTGACTTGCTGGGCGGGATTGCCACAGGCGCGACGATTGTCCTGCCACCAGCCAACGCCCCGCGCGACCCACTGACGTGGAGTGAGTGCCTGACCCGATCCAGGGTCACCGTGTGGAACACCGTCCCGGCGCTTCTGGAAATGTTGCTTGATCACCTTGGCGATCAGGCAGGCCAGGTCATGGCGTCCTTGCGACTCGTCCTGTTGAGCGGCGACTGGATACCTCTGTCACTGCCCCGGCGTCTGAAAGAGTGCTGCCCCCACGCGCGCCTGATAGCACTGGGCGGCGCGACCGAAGCGTCGATCTGGTCCAACTATTACGAAGTCGGTGAGGTCCGTCGCGACTGGAGAAGCATTCCGTATGGCTACCCGCTGGACAACCAGACCTTTGATGTTCTGAGCCGTGACCTGCAGCACCAGCCCAACTGGGTGCCAGGCGAGCTGTACATCGGTGGCGCAGGTGTCGCTGCCGGCTACCATCACGACCCGCAATTGACAGCACAAAGTTTCATTGTCCAGCCTGACGGATCCCGTCTGTACCGAACGGGGGATTACGGTTGTTATTGGCCAGATGGAACCCTGGAGTTTCTCGGACGCCGGGACAGCCAGACCAAAGTGCGGGGCTATCGTGTCGATCTGTCGGAGGTTGAGAAATACCTGACGCAGGCAAAGGGCGTCACAGCAGCCGCCTGCCTGCTCATAGGCGAAAATGCCGGCAAACGCCTGGCAGCTGCCATCGTCATCGATCCGGACACGTTTGAGGGCATGGACGCGCTGCGCTCATCACTCAGCGACCACCTTGCGCTTTACAGTCTTCCCGAACAGATTCGCTGTATCGATGCCATGCCCCTGACGGCCAATCAGAAGCGTGACACGGCCGCACTGGCGGCGCTCCTTCTGCCCGCCTGCAACGGGCTTGCCGAGGATGAAGGCGCTCACAGCGAAATCGAACGTGAACTGGTCCGACTGTGGAACGAAGCGGGTTCCATCAGCGTTTCTGCGCTGGACATGGATTTCTTCGCCGCCGGAGGCACCTCGATATCCGCGATCAGGTTGATTCGCCAGATCAATGACCGATACGACGTCAATCTGTCACTGGCCAACTTCTTTGAATACGCAACGATCGCCAGACAAGCCAGCCTGATTGGCAGCCTGAAAGCGCGAGCGACCGTTTCCAGCTCTTTTGTCCGGCTCAGAAAAGGTGAGGAGCACGCAACGCCCCTGGTGCTGATCCATCCGGTGGGCGGTCACCTGATTTCATATCAACCGCTGATCAATGCGCTCTCGACGAAGTTCGACATTTATGGCCTCCAGTGTGCTGCCGTCGAACAGATACCAGACACCCTGGAAGCGCTTGCGCGTCACTATCTCGATCTGCTTTCAGCAGAAATCGATATTCAACGCACCTGTCTCGTTGGTTGGTCCATGGGCGGCATCATCGCCACGGAAATGGCCAGACAATTGGCACGTCTGGGGCATTCACCGCGCAAGTTGTTTGTCATCGACAGTTACGTCGCCGACAACCGGCAGGCCGACGGTTACCTGCAACATGATTCGATCAATGGCTTTTTCAATGACTATTTGCAGGGAGCGACAAGCGGCGAAAACCCGGTTTTTCCTTCGGACAATTTCGATTCCGCTTATCACCGGCTGGCAGCTGACTATCCAGAACTGGGAAAGGTCGGACATCGCGAACTTTTCAACTTGTACCGCATTTATGAAGCGCTGTATCAGCGGCTGCTGGCCTATGTCCCACCTGCAGCGATGGCGATCGATTGCCAGCTGTTTCGTGCCGCCAACGCCCATTCGCAGCGTTTTTCTCATCTGGCGCCCTACTGTCCGAGTCTTGAACCGACAAACCGAAACAACCCTGAAACCGTGATTTTGAGCGGCGATCACTACTCACTGATGAATGCAGTCAATGTTCATCAGGTTGTGCAATTCATCGAATAAAACCAACGCCCTCGTTGAAACAATCCGTCAAAAAGGAAATTGAAATGTCGCAGCCAAAAATCGATGACATCGTGATACTCGGCCAATCCGAAGCCGAAGTCTTCAACGTGAAAAAAGGACCCGACCGCCTGATTTCGGGCGATCCAGACATCGTCAACAGCGTCTACTTCCGCAGCCAGGACAAGCGCTTCACCTCTGGTATTTGGGAAAGCACGCCGGGCAAATTCGTCTGCATCTACGAAGAAGACGAGTTCTATTTCATGCTCAGCGGAAAAGTGGTCATTACCGATCATGTGGGCAACAGCAAAACCTTCGTACCTGGTGACAGCATTGTCGTGCCTGCCGGTTTCACGGGGGAATGGGAAGTTCTGGAACCCACCAAAAAGTTCTTTGCGCACTATCTCCCCGCCTGATCGAGAGAGAACGAAGAACGGTGTTACGGATCGAGCAGATGAGCTTCGCTCACCCGTATTGACCGTTTCTACCCGCGGTTTTGTCCACGAAATTTCCTGAGGCCTGATGATGCGTTGCATTCCCCCCAGCAGTGACACCTACGATATTTTAGGCATTGGTTTTGGTCCCTCCAACCTGGCTTTGGCCGTCGCGGTTTCCTCGGCGGGTTACAACGGGGCAGTCGGTTTCATCGAGGACAAGACCGCTTTTTCCTGGCACGGCGACATGATGCTTCCCGGTGCCAAAATGCAGGTCATGTTTTTAAAGGACCTGATCACGCAAAAGGACCCGACCAGTCCTTTCACGTTCATCAACTATCTCCACGAACAGGAGAGGCTCAACAGCTTCATCAACTTGCGTGCGCTGTACCCCTCACGCAACGACTACCAAGGCTATTTCGCATGGGCTGCGGACAAGTTTTCTCACTGTGTCCAATATGCCTGCTCAGCGTCGATGATTGCGCCAATCGAAAACGAAACAGGCGAAGTGGAAGGGTTTGAGGTTCATTGCCATGACCTGCACAGCGGTGAACGCACGATCAAACGCGCACGAAACATCGTGATGGCAACCGGAGGCAGCCCTGCCCTGCCCTGTGGCATTTCCCAACAGGACTTGAGCGCCAGGCTGTTCCATAGCTCTCAGTACCTCTCGCGCCTGGAGGCACTCAAGGCCACCGAGACAAACCCTGCATTGCGGGTGTTGATTGTGGGCGGAGGACAAAGCGCAGCGGAGATTTTCCAGCACGTGCTGCATGAGTTTCCACACGCCCGGGTGGATCTGGCCGTGCGAAACCACTCGTTGATGCCGGCCAACAGCAGCGCCTTCAGCAATGAAATTTTCGACCCGGCGAGCGTCGACGCCTTTTACGAGTCGTCCTCGACCATCAAAGAGCACACCCTGCGCCACCTTCGCCATACAAACTATGCGGCCGTAGACGAAGACCTGATCCAGGCGTTGTATGGGCAGTTGTACGAAGAAAGACTCGCGGGGCGTGACCGCGCCCGAATTCTCAATTATCACTCCCTGACCCACGTCGCGAAGGACGATCCGTTCCTTGACGTGACCCTGCGGGACGAGCGAACGCAAGCCACGACCGTCAATCGCTATGACACTGTCATCCTCGCCACGGGCTACAACCAGAAACACGCTCACCGGCTGCTGAGCGGCGTGGACCACTTGCTGCTGCGCCATCCGGATGGCTCGTTGAAAGTGGCCAGGGATTATTCGCTTGAAACCCGACCCGCGGTCTCTGCGCGCTTGTTTGTGCAGGGGCCGACGGAGCACAGCCATGGCCTGACCAGCAGCCTGATATCGATTCTGCCGTTCCGGGCTCACGACATCCTGAGCGCTGCCAGTAAAGCCCCGGCCACCCTCCCCCGCGATAAAACCGTTCTCGCCATGGAATGCATCTGAACATGACTTCTTACTCCATTACCCGTAAAGCCGACGCGCCTTCCAGCCAGGAATACGGCTGCCGCTTTACCCGTTACCTGCCGTGGGGCAATCCGCAGCCCTCGGACAACGGGGCAGCCGTCTCGGTGATAGCTCCCGGGGAGCAATCACTCGCACACGAGCACGATGAACATGAGTTTTTCTATGTGTGCAGCGGCGCCGGTCTGTTCTGGGCGCAGGACCGATCGGAAATGATTCAGGCCGGCGATGCGATCTGGGTGCAGCCCGGGACCCGGCATCATTTCGAAAACACGTCGAGCGCTGCAACACTGGAAGTTTTCAGCGTCTGGAGCACCGAAAGCAAAGGAGCAGAAGCATGAACAGCACCATTTCGAATAAAAAATACCTGGTCACCGCAACGCCGCCTACGACCAACGGCGATCTGCATGTGGGTCACTTGTCGGGCCCCTATCTTGCCGCCGATGTCTTTGCCCGCGCACAGAAACTCCAGGGGCATGAAGTGCTTTACCTGAGCGGTGGTGATGATCATCAAACCTATGTCGTCACGCGGGCCGAGAAACTCGGCGTGACGCCTCATTCCCTGGCAGCGCGGTGCAACGAAGAGATTCGCTCCACGCTGCAGGCCGGTGACATTGACATCGACTCTTTCAATGCGCCCGACGCCCCCTATGTCGAGGCGGTCCAGACGTTTTTCTCGGCGCTGGATCAGCGCGCAATCCTACGTGACAAGGTCGTGGTCTTCCCTTACAGCAAAAAACAGGAACGCTACCTGTTCGAAGCCTACGTGAGCGGCATCTGCCCGGAATGCTACAGCGGCACCGCCGGCGCCATCTGTGAAACCTGCGGGCATCCCAATGACGCCAATACACTGATGTTTCCTTCGTTCGGCAGCGCGATGAACGACGAGGATATCGAGTACCGCACGCTGACGATCAAGGTACTGCCGCTGGAAGATTACCGCGCCGATATCCTCGCGTTTTATCAGCAACACAACACTATCATGCGGCCTCATTTGCGTGCGTTCATCGATGAAATGATGTCCAGGCCACTGGAAGATT
This sequence comes from Pseudomonas sp. HS6, assembly GCF_023375815.1. NCBI lineage: Bacteria > Pseudomonadati > Pseudomonadota > Gammaproteobacteria > Pseudomonadales > Pseudomonadaceae > Pseudomonas > Pseudomonas sp. HS6. The sequence continues at coordinate 2,197,745 of NZ_CP067412.1, forward strand.
TTCCCGTCACCTACCCGAGCCATTGGGGGATTCGCGCTCCGTTTCCTGGCTGCGAGGATCAGGTGTTGAATGTCTGGGCCGAGATGTTGCCAGGGCTGATTCACATGACGAACAGCACCTCGCCCGACTCGCCGTGGTGCCCGGACAGCGGATACCAACTGGTCCAGTTCATGGGCTTTGACAACAGCTACTATTTTTCCCTGGTTCACCTCGCCATGCAGTTGGCACAGGGTGATCTGGTCACGCCAACCGCCATTATCACCAATGAGTTCTTCCATCTGGAGAACCAGAAGTTTTCCACCAGTCGCGGCCATTTGATCTGGGCCGCCGACTTGCTGAAGGACTATGGCGCCGACAACGTCAGATTCTTCCTGGCACTCGCCAATCCGGAAACCCAGACGGCCAACTTCAGCGAAAAAGAGTTCATCGAGGCCGTCCAGCAAAAACTGCACACGCCTCTGGATCGGATTGCAGACGCCATCGCCCGGCAGTCGCCCGGCGAAATGGACGTCAGTGAACTGCACGTTCACTTCCTGCGTTATGCCGAGCGTATGACGCGCCTTTACTCACTGGAAACGTTCTGCCTGCGACAAGCGGCCGAAACCACGGCGCAGCTCTTGCGTTTGTTATCGGAAAAAGCACAGCAGGCCCCGGTTGATAATCGTCAACTGGCGTTTGCCAGCCTTGGCCTCTGCTACATCTCGCACTATGCCGCCCCGCTGATGCCCGCGTTCTGTGAACGTCTCAAGCAGGCGCTGCAGGTTCGCACGAGCACGGCCGGGCAAGCTTTCCCGCAAGCGATCCAGCGCCTGACCATTGAAAAACTGAACCCGGCGGTACTTCTGGCGCCCCTCAAGAAACAGGAAAACGGCTGTCAGACACTCCCGGCCCATGGGGCAGACAAGCCCGCCACCCCATTGCGAAGCGCGAAAGCCATCGACCTCATCCCCGGCTGAAATAACAGGGCGCACCTTGTCAACGACACTCAGGAACACCCACGCATGAAAATCCAGGCTCTGGTTCGCATTTCGCCGTTCAAACGCATGTGGTCGGCGATGTTTCTCAGCATGCTTTGCAGCTTTGCCATCATGATCGCGGTGTCGATTCACCTCTTTCACGGTTTCCACTCCACGCTGCTGGCGTCCGGTATCTATGCCGTCCAGTTTGGTCTGCCGGTCCTGTTCGTGGGACTGGCCGGCTGGCTGTGCCAGCGAGTCACACCGGTGCGGTTGCTGATCACCGTCGAGGTGCTCAGTTTCATCGCCTTCGCGACGCTGGCGACCTGGATCGAAACGCTGCTGCCAATCATTGTGCTCACCGTTTTCCTCAGGGGCTTCGCGGAGATCATCATCAAGAGCACACGAGCCAAACTGGTCAAGCATCTGTTCAGCCCGGCAATCCTGACCGATGCCAACACCTGGATGATGACTTCCTATTATCTGGGCTCGGCATTGGGAGGCGCGCTCGGTGCCTGGTTGTATGACCGTTATGGTGTCCAGGCGACGATCTACTTGTGCGCCCCCCTGAGTCTCGTTGCCGCCACACTCTATCGTGGCTTGCCGGCCGTCGAGACAGCCCAGGGGGCTCAGGAGAACGCAACACGGGTTTTCAGCTCATGCCTGCAACTGCTCGCGCGTCAGCCGCAACTGGTCAGACCCTTGACCGTGTTGACCCTGAGTGTGGTTGTCTTTCAGGGCGCTCACCTGATCGCACGCAGCTGGATTCCCATGACTCATCTGCAACTGAGTCAGTCCGGTGTGGGCGTGTTCCATTGCGTGAGTGTCTTCGGCATCTTTCTGGGTGCCCTGTTCGTCACCACCGCCTGGTTCAAAAACAATGAGGCGTCCCTTTCGAATGACCAGACATTTACGCTGGGGCTTGCAGCGATGGCGGTTCCCTTCCTGATAACCTCTGCCTTTTTCGTCATACCCGCCTACTTTGTCTTCATGTTCATCTTCGAAGTTGCTTTCATGCGTGCCTACAATGAGCTGCTCATGGAAACACCGGCAGAAGACATCAGCGTTGTGATGGTGACGTTCCATTCACTGGCGCCACTGGGCATGGCCCTCGTCGCCGTAACAGGCGGATATGCTATCGATCATGTCGGTGCCCTCCCGGTCATCGCGGGCCTCGTAATCTTTGCTTTCTTCATCTTATGTTCAGCACGCTGGCTTTCAACCCGACCGGTCAACGCGGTCCAGTAATCGCAAACGCACTCAAGGATTCTCATGACACAAGATCTGTTCGACTCCATCACCCGGGTGAGCCGCTCGGTTGGCACCCCGTTCTGGTTGTACGACGCGAAAATCTTTCGCCGGCAAATCCGGCGACTGGAGTCCTTTGACGTCATCCGTTATGCGCAAAAGGCTTGCTCCAATATCCATATCCTCTCGTTGATGCGCGAAGAAGGCGTGTTGGTCGATTCCGTATCGCTGGGCGAAGTCGAGCGGGCCATCAGTGCGGGTTATCCGACTCAAGGCCCTCACTCACCCATCGTGTTCACCGCTGACTTGATTGACCGGACCACCCTCCCTCGACTGGCCGAACTGAAAATACCGGTCAACGCAGGCTCTCCACAGATGCTTGAACAACTGGGCAGCGTCAGCCCTGGGCATGAGGTGTGGTTACGGGTCAACCCGGGCTTCGGCCATGGCCATACGCGCAAGACGAATACCGGCGGGGAACACAGCAAACACGGGATCTGGTACACCGAGATCGGTAACAGCGTGGAGTTGATCCGCCGCCATGGCCTGAAACTGGTGGGTCTGCACATGCACATTGGATCGGGCGCCGATTACGAGCACCTGGCACAGGTCTGCGATGCCATGGTCAACCAGGTCAAGCAACTGGGGGTTGATATCAGCGCCATCTCGGCTGGCGGTGGCCTGTCGGTTCCCTACGCGGACGGCGAGGAGGAAATCAACACCGAACATTATTACGAGCTCTGGGATTCGGCACGTCGTGAAATCGAACAGTTCCTTGGCCATCCCGTCAGCCTGGAAATCGAACCGGGTCGCTATCTCGCAGCGCAAGCCGGCATCCTGGTCGCAGAAGTGCGAGCTTATAAACAAATGGGCAGCAATGCCTTCGTCCTCGTCGACGCTGGCTTCAACGATCTGATGCGACCCGCCATGTACGGCTCGGCACATCGCGTGAGCGTCATGACCTCGACCGGGCAAATCAAGCGCGAGGGCCTGCGGCCGACCGTAATTGCCGGCCCCCTCTGTGAGTCGGGCGACGTTTTCACCCAAAAAGAAGGTGGAGAAGTCATCACCCAAATGCTGCCGGAGGTCGAAGTCGGCGACCTGTTGATCTTTCACGACTGCGGAGCTTATGGCGCAAGCATGTCGTCCAACTACAATACGCGTCCATTGATCCCGGAAGTCTTGAAAGATGGCGATGAACTGAAAGTCATCAGAAAGCGCCAGACGTTCAATGACCTTCTGCACCTGGAACTTGACGCGGGCCAGTCACTGCCGACGGGCTGACAGATGAGGCGACCCATATTCCGGTGAATATGGGTCATCCGCAAAACAGTCAGTTCGCCAGTTCGATCCCCGTCGCAGCCGTTATCTGGCTTATTGTCGCCTTGGCTTGCTCGAGCGCCGTTGAATAATGTTCAGCGACGATATGGATATACCCGAGTGAAGAGTCATTACCCGTCATCGGCAAAATCACTTGCCCCTCCTGAATCGCGATCGAGTGCTCCTTGACCCACGGGAAGTGTTCTTGCATGTAACCTGCGTCGACCGTAGCCCGTGAGACGGTTTGTTGCATCGGCGCCAGGCGCCGGGACGTCGAAAACAATCGGGTCTTCGCCTGAGCCTCTACAATCTTGCCCAGATAGGTGTCCAGCAAAATATCAAAGGCGCTTAAGGACGTGGATTTCTGGAACAGTGTCGACAATGCGCCACCCATGAATCGGGGATTCACTTCTACGAGATCGACGCGACCGTTATTGACAATCACTTCAATATGAAAGACTCCGACATCAAGCTTCAGGCAGTCGACGACTTTCTCACAGTATTCAAATACCGCAGGCTCATCGGCGTAGTGTCCACGCGGAGCCATGGTCGACTCTATTTCCAGCAGTTCATTGTGTTTTGCCCGGTCACGCCTGGTGAGCATCAACGGATAGAAACCGTGCTCGTTTCTCGCCACCTCGGCTGAATACATTTGCCCACTGATGTATTCCTCGACGGTATATTCATCGGATATGAAGCCACGGAACGCGCTGTCTATATCGTTACGCGTCGACTCATACTCGGTCATGAACTGCTGCAGATCCTGCGGCGTTTCGAGGTGCGCCGTCAGGTATTTGGCAAACCCGGAGACGGGCTTGACGATGCACGGATAACCGATGACATCCACCGCTGACGGCAGTTGTTCAAGCGTGCGGCAAGTTCGATGAGCACAACGAGTCAGCCCTTCTGCCTTCAGCAGTTCACGCGCCCGGGCCTTGTTCTTGGCGTTGGCCACACCTTCATGGGAAGTACCTTTGAGGTTCGCCCCCCGTGCCGCCGCCGCGACCAGTTCAACGATATCGTCAAGAGGCGTAAAGACGGCCGAAACAGGATACTTGTGGCTGATCGTCTTCATGAGGCTTTCAAGCGTTTCAACATCGAGAGAGGACTCGACATCGTAGGTCGCTACCGTGTTTTCGGTGAAGAACTCATTCGTCAAAGACGTGTGATTACGGGTCAATTCGGAGCGTATGAAAATAACGCCAAGATGTCTCTTGTTAGCAGCCGTGATGATTGCAGAAGTGACATCCGTGCAGTCAACCATCAATACATAGTCCATCTTGATCTCCCTGAAGTTTATTTGAACAGCACAAGTAAAATCGAAAAAAACGACATCAGCCTCCTTGAAAACGTCATTACCATTATTGAACACTCATTCAAAAACAATCTGGCAGGCGGGCTGTAAAGTGCGACCGATCATAGCAATCGGCAGCAGTCGCGTCAGCCTCCCGATACGTCCTGAATCGCCTTTCCGGTGCGGACCGATAACCTTTTCCGCCCGCCCATATCAGAAATGGATCCATTATTTCAAAAGTGGCATGGACGTGTGTATGATCGCGCCGTGACCCAAGGTCTGCGCCGGCAGGTACGACGTAAGTCATCCCCCCATGGATCGAGGGCTCGCGGCTTCGAAAGTACAACCAGAAAAGAATAAGAACTTATTAAAAATGACAATAATAAAACTTTAAACGTGCTGCCAGATTATCAAAGGAATGACGATGAAAATATCGATAAGGCACGTCGAGATTTTTAAGGCCGTCATGGCATCCGGGAGTATCACCGGAGCCGCTGATGCTTTAGGAACATCTCAACCAACTGTCAGCCGTGAGCTGTCAAGTTTCGAACGTTCAATGGGCATGCAACTATTCGAGAGAACCAAGGGCCGGCTTAAAGCGACTCGACAGGGAGTAGCCCTGCACAATGAAATACTTAAAACCTACGATGGTTTATCAAAAATCGGCCTGGCTGCCGCAGAGATAAAACAGGGGTTATATGAAAAGATCACCGTTGTCAGTCTGCCGATCCTGTCGCAAACACTGTTGCCGGATTCGATTTCAAAGTTCTTGCAACATTACCCTGAACTGAACATCAGTCTGACCACACATGACTCTCCCTTGCTGGAAGAAAGCCTGTCTCTGCAGTCTCATGACTTGGGCTTGATCGAGGGTTCCAGAGCCCCCATGGGGACCACTGCAGAGCCCCTGCTCAGGGTAGATGAAGTGTGCATCCTGCCGCCCCATCACCCGCTCTGCCACCAAACAGTCATCGATCCCGCCGCTCTGGCAAACCACACTTTTGTCCACCTCGCACCCAACGATCCGTACCGGCATCAACTGGATGATCTGTTCAATACGAGGGGCATCAATCGCCGGCAAATCATTGAAGTCGACAACTCGGCAACGATTTGTCAGATGGTTCTTCGCGGGGTCGGCGTTTCGATCATCAATCCTCTCGCGGCGAACGTTTATGCAAGCCAGGGCCTGCAGGTAAGAAGACTGGCGGCCTCCATTCCTTTTACTGTGAGCATCGTCCGCCCCATTCACCGCGGCAGTTCACACATCATCGAGTCGTTCATCGACTGTATTCGCACAACGGGTCAGGAACTGTCATTGCCGATGCAGGCCCCTCCGGCAACCACCAGCCAGTCGTTGAGAATCTGAGTCGGCGAACCCTGTAAAAAGGGGGGCCGGAAGCAATGCGCCGGCCCTGTTTGCTGCTGTATTCGCGGCACACCGGATCGTCACCTTCAAGTCGAGTTGATATTTTCATTGGCCAACTGGTCGCAATGCATCAACCGTCTCAGCACCGCCGCCCCTAGATTAGATCCCACAACAACACGCCGCCCCGAGCGGCCGCCTACCGTGGAGATCGCCTCATGCACAGTTTCCAGACCCGTAAGCAGCATAGTCCGGTCGACGCCTGGGATCAGCAGGATCCGGAGCAGGCCTTCACCCTGCCCTCGCGCTATTTCTACGACGACAGCCTGTTCCGTGCCGAGCGCGACAACATTTTCATGAAGGCCTGGCATGTCGCCGGGCATGTCAGTGAGTTCGCCGAATCGGGGCAGTTCGTGGTCACCGATCTGTTCGACCAGAGCGTGGTGGTGGCGAAGAATCGGCAGGGGCAGATCCATGGTTTTCACAACGTCTGCCAGCATCGCGGCAATCGCTTGCTCGAAGAACGTCGAGGTACCACCGGCGGTGTGGTGCGCTGCGCCTATCACTCGTGGTGCTACGAGATGGACGGCAGCCTGCGCGGTGCGCCGCGTTGCGAGCGGATGAAGAATTTCGAGCTGGCGCAGTTCAACATTCCCCAGGTGCGTACCGAAGAACTCGGCGGTTTCATCTACTTCAACCTCGACCCGAATGCGCCGTCGCTGCGAGATCTGTTCCCCGGTGCCGACGAAGAAATGCGCCGAGTGTTTCCGGACCTGACGGACATGCGCCTGATCGAGGAACAGGACGTGATCGTGCCCGCCAACTGGAAAGTGATCATGGACAACTCCATCGAGGGCTATCACTTCAAGCTGTCCGGCCCGTGCCACATCGACCTCGCGCGGCTGATCGACTTCAAGGGTTATCAGTTGATCAAACGCGACCACTGGTGGACCTACGCCGCACCGGCCAATCTGTCGGCGACCGAGGCCTATGGCGTGCCGCTGAAGAGCGAGTTGAACCCGCAGGAATGCTTTTTCAACATTGGCATGTGGCCGAACAACACCTTCTACACCTTCCCGTTTTCCGAGTTTCTCGGCTCGTTCATCATGATTCCGCTGGATGCCGAGCGCTCGCTACTGCGCTTCGGTTACTACTCCAGCAATCGCGAGACGGCTGCCGTCAGCACCGCGTGCATGAAGTGGATGAACGAAGACCTCGGCCCCGAAGACATCGCCCTGAACATCTCGGTGCAAAAAGGCCTGCGCTCGCTCGGCTACGACCAGGGCCGCTACATGATCGACGCCCAGCGCAGCAACGAAAGCGAGCATCTGGTGCATCACTTTCATCGGTTGGTGTTCAACGGTATTCACGGCCATTCCGTGGACTGATCCGCCCTTCCCTTTCATTTGCCAGAATGGAACAGACCATGGACGAAACCGGGTTTGATTACCTGATCGTGGGCGCCGGCTCGGCGGGTTGCGTGTTGGCCAATCGCTTGAGCGAAGACCCGAACGTGCGCATCCTGCTGCTGGAGGCCGGGCCCGAGGACAAGAGCTGGACGATCGACATGCCGTCCGCCGTGGGCCTTGTGGTGGGCGGGTCACGCTACAACTGGCGCTATCAGTCGGAGCCCGAGCCGTACCTCGACGGCCGCCGAATCGGTACGCCGAGAGGCCGCACGCTCGGCGGCTCATCGTCGATCAACGGCATGGTCTACATCCGTGGCCATGCCGGGGATTACGACGGCTGGGCCGAACAAGGCTGCACCGGCTGGAGCTATCGCGAAGTGCTGCCGTACTTCAAGCGAGCGCAGACTCACGCCGACGGTGGTGATGACTATCGCGGCGGCGACGGCCACTTGCACGTCACCCCCGGCGATGTCAGCACACCCTTGTGCGCGGCGTTCATCGCGGCCGGGGCCGAAGCCGGTTATGGCGTCAGCGAGGACTTGAACGGCTATCGGCAGGAAGCCTTCGGCCCGGTGGATCGCACCACGCGCAACGGTCGGCGCTGGAGCACTTCGCGCGGTTATCTGAGCGAAGCGCTGGCTCGGGGCAATGTGCGCGTGGTCACCGATGCATTGGCGCTGCGCATTCTGTTCGAGGGTCGGCGAGCCGTCGGAATTGACTATGAACAGAACGGCGAAACGTACACCGTCCGCGCCCGCCGGGAAGTGCTGCTGACCGCCGGGGCGATCAATTCGCCGCAGTTGCTGTTGCTCTCGGGCGTGGGCCCGGCGGCAGAACTGCGCGATCTCGGAATCAGCGTGATTCACGACCTGCCCGGCGTCGGTAAACGCCTCAATGATCACCCGGATGCCGTGGTGCAATTTCGCTGCAAGCAACCGGTGTCGCTGTATCGCTGGACTACCGCGCCGGGTAAATGGTGGATCGGTGCGCGCTGGTTCGTCCGCCACGATGGCCTGGCGGCGAGCAATCATTTCGAGGTCGGCGCGTTCCTGCGCTCACGGGCCGGCGTCGAACATCCGGATCTGCAGCTGACATTCATGCCGCTGGCGGTGCAACCGGGCAGCGTCGAGCTGGTGCCGACCCACGCGTTCCAGATCCACATCGATCTGATGCGTCCTACGAGCCTGGGCAGTGTGACCCTGCACAGCGCCGAACCCCGGCGACCACCAAGGATTCTGTTCAACTACCTGAAGACCGCGCAGGACCGTGCCGACATGCGCGCCGGCGCACGGCTGGTGCGCGGCTGGTGCGCGAGATCCTCGACCAGCCGGCCATGGCTCCGTTCAAGGGTGAAGAACTGGTGCCGGGCCGTTCGGTGCAGACCGACGCCGAACTCGACGCCTGGGCGCGGCAGGTCACGGAAACCGGCTACCATGCCAGCGGCACCTGCAAGATGGGACCGGCGGGCGACCCTGAAGCGGTGGTCGATCCGCAACTGCGGGTGCACGGCCTAGACGGCTTGCGGGTGGTGGACGCGTCGATCATGCCTGTGATCGTCAGCGGCAACACCAACGCACCGACGGTGATGATCGCGGAAAAAGCCAGCGACCTGATCCGCAACCTCGCGCCGTTGCCAGCCCTCGATGTACCGGTGTGGATCAACCCGCACTGGCAAACCGAACAACGATAAAGCCGAGATGGCGATGACCCGATCCGCTGAAGCTGTACCGCGCAATGAAGCACCGCTGCGAGTGGCGGTGCTGTTGCTGCCGGCGTTTTCCAATTTCGGTCTGGCGGCGGTGCTGGAACCGCTGGCCATCGCCAACTGGCTGAGCCAGCGCACGCTGTTCGAGTGGACGTTGCTGTCGTTGCAGCCGGGCCCGGTGACGGCCAGCAACGGTCTGGCGAGCATCGCCGAGGACGGCCTGAACAACGAGCATGCCTTCGACGCCTGTGTGGTGCTGGCCAGTTTCGAGGTGCATCAACACAGTCGCAACCCGGCGCTCAAGAGCTGGCTGCGCAAGCAGGCGCTGTTCGGCGCGGTATTGATCGGCGTGGAAACCGGCACCGAACTGCTGGCCGCCGCCGGTGTTCTCGACGGCTACGAAGCGGCGGTGCATTGGGACAACCTGCAGGGTTTTCGGGAGAGCTACCCCAAGGTCCGCGCCCGACCGCAGCTCTACACCCTCGAACGCCAGCGCCTGACCTGCGCCGGCGCGACCACCATTCTCGACATGCTGCTGGGCTGGATCGGCCAGCGCTTCGATACGGACCTGGCCCGAGAAATCGGCCTGCACCTGTTGATGGGCCAGATGCGCGCCCCGGCGGACAATCAGCTCGACGGTGGGCTGGGCAACAGCGGGATGTATGGCAACAAGATCCGCCGCGCCGTGCAGCTGATGGAAAAGGCTCTGGAAGAACCGCTGGACTGCGAAGCGATTGCCAGCGAGGTCGGCCTGTCGCGACGACAACTGGAGCGCCAGTTCAAGCATCAGACCGGGCTCTCGCCGCTCAAGTATTACATCACCCTGCGCCTGGCCCGGGCACACAACCTGCTGCAACAGACGCAGATGAGCGTGGCCCAGGTGGCAGCGTGTTCAGGGTTTGGCTCGCTGGAGCATTTCTCCCGCACTTACCGCGCGCGATTTGGTTGCCCGCCAAGTGAGGATCGGCGTCAGGCGTGGAGCGCGCCGGTGATGCGCCAGCCGCTGAGCAAGGCGCATTTGTCACCGGAATGAATTACTGCCGATACTGCGGCTCTTCCTCATCAAGGATGCTCATCAATGCGTTGAAATGCTTATCCGCAAACCCCGGATACTCCAGCCATTGCCGACACGTCTTGCGCGCCACTTCATCGCTGGCCACGCGCAACTCGCGCCCGGTCGCCAGTGCAGTGATGTAAACCTCGCAAGCCCGCTCGAAGTAATACAGATCATCAAACGCCTGAGCCACACTCGGCGCCGCGACCAGCAACCCATGATTGCCCATCAGCAGGATCGGCTTGTCGCCGAGCAACTTGCTCACCCGCTCCGCCTCTTCCCCGAGCCCCATGCCGTCAAAGCCGTCATCAATCGCCACCCGCTCGAAAAACCGCATGCTGTTCTGCTCGATCGGTGGCAGCCGCGAGTCCTTCAGGCAGGCCAGCGTCGTCGCGTATTTGCTGTGGGTGTGCAGGATGCACCGGGCCTGGGGCTGGTTGCGGTGCAAGGCGCTGTGCAAGGCCCACGCGGTGATGTCCGGAGCGTCCGGGCGGTCGAGACTGGTCGGATCGTCGGCGTCGAGCAGGAGCAGATCACTGGCGTGGATTCGCGAGAAATGTTTGCCGTAAGGGTTGATCAAAAGCTCGCGACCGTCCGGTGAAGTGGCCACGCTGAAATGGTTGGCGATGGACTCGTGCAGGTTCAAGCGCGCGGCCCAGCGCAGGGCGCAGGCCAGCTGGTTTCTCAGGTGTTCTACGTTGTCGTGCATGGCGCGGCCTCCCGGTTTAACCCGAGTTTAGAGCGCATGCTTTTATCGACTTGACGGGAAACGACAGCGGCTGCCGTTTTGAGAGAGGAGCACATCAGAAGCGGGAGCGAGCTGGCTCGCTCCCGCTGGTTTCACTGACGACTCAACCTTTTTCGTCGATCCCCGCTTGCAGGGACTGACTGTCCAGATGACCGCTCAGGGTCACCGGGCCGACTTTCAGGTTGCCGTTTTCAAGGGAAACCTTCGGTGCGTTTTCTTCGGTTTTGTGCGGCAGGTCCAGCCCGGCTTTCACGCCGTAGTCGCGGTTGCTCAGGTCGGTGCTGCTGACCTTCGAGCCACCCAGATCGACGTTGCCCTCGGTGGCAGAAATCCGCGCGCCGGTCAGTTGCGTAGCGCCGCCGACAGTGAGGTTCACACCCTGGCTACCGCTGATACCGGAAGCCTGTTTCACGCTGTCCTTGTGCGCGTATTCGCCGTCGACTTTCAGCGTTGGCTTGTAGTCGGTGCCGGCCAGTTTGCCCTTGTCGTCGGCCGGGGTCTTCTTGGCGGTCAGACCCAGATCCACATCGAGCTTGGCGTGGTTGCTGGTGTCCTGACGGCTTTCGACCGTCAGATCACCGGCCACTTTGCCGCTGACATTGCGCGCATCGATCCGCGCGCCGTTCAGGCTCGCATCACCGGTGCTGTTCAACACCACCGTGTCAGCCTTGATCTGGCTGTTCTGCTGGGTGGTGCCTTGCAGGTAGTCCACGCCAACCTTGGCCCCGGCATTGAAGCCGTGATCGCTGCTGACTTTTTCATCGGCGGCGGTCGGTGTGCTTTTGCTCAGATTGCCACCGGCGTTCAGGGCAACGTTCCAGTTGTTGCGGTTGTCGGTGGACTGCGCGGACTCCTGAACGAAACCGCCCTTTTGCGCGTCGATGCTGACGTTTGGCGCGCTGACTTGAGTGCCTTGCAGGCGCACCGAGTCGCCGCTCAGCGCGATTCCGTTCTGGCTGGTGAGCTGGCCACCGCTGAGGGTCTGCGTGTTCTCGTTGACCCGGCCGATGTTGAAGTTGCCGCTGAGATTGCCGCCCTGATCGCGGCTCTTCTCGCTGCTGGTTTTGCTGCCGCCCGCCTTCAGACCGCCACCGAGATTGCTGCCGGTGGCGACGTGCGAGTCGGTGGCCGCTTGCAGGTCGAGCTTGCCGCCGGCCTTCAGGTCGATAGCACTAGCGCTGTCGATCTTCGTGCCCTGCTGAACCTGATTGCCGCCGCTGCTCAATTGCACCGGGCCGTTACCGCTGATGCTGGCGACATGCGCCTGGGTGTCGGTGGTCTGGTTGCCTTTGTGATCGAGCTGGAACCCGGCGCCGAGATCGACATTGGTGCCGTCGGTGCCCGGCAAGGTGCCGACGGTCAGCGAGCCGTTGCCACGCAGGCTGGAGCTGTCGCTGCTCTGACGGTCGTTGGCCTGATTCAGGGCCAGATCACCGCCGGTCTTGACGCTGACTCCGCCCTGCCCGCCATCGAAACGGCTGCCTTCGAACTGTGCGTCGTGGCCGACATTGATGTTCACGCCTTGATTGCCAGCGTAACCGCCGACCACCGCCGTGGAACTGTCCTTGCTCGACTGGCTGCTGCCGCCCGCGCCGCTGCCGGCTACGTTCACGTCTTCACCGGTCTTGGTGTAGACGCGCACATCGACCTTGGCATCCACCGCGTTGTCGGTGCTGCTGTGGGTATTGTTCGCGGCGTCGGCCACCAGTTTGTCAGCACTGATGTTCACTTTGCCGGCGCTGGCATTGTACTGGGTGCCTTGGTCATGCAGCGTGCCGCCAACCTTCACGTCCACGGTCTGGCCGTCGAACCGGCTGACTACGGCGTTGCTGGTCTGCTCGGTTTTATCGGCGCTGGCATGACCGATTGCCACGTCGATACCGACGTTCGGCTGACCGAGATTGGCCAGTGCGTCCTTGTCCGGCACCTTGCCGTCGAGCACGTCTTTCACCGCGCCGGCAATCGGCCGGGCGATGTCTTTGTACTCGACGTTGGCGCCGATGTCCGCCGACCAGTTGCTCTCCTTGTGAGTGCTGCTCTCGGTGTTGCTGGCGGCCCGGTTGTCGACTTCGTTGGCGGCGACGTTCAGGCCGTTGCCGGACTTCAGTTGTGCGCCCTCGGTGGCGAGTTTGTCAGCGTTGATGTTCAGGCTGCCGCTGCTCTGCACGCCGGTGGTTTGCGCGGTGGTTTTGCTGGTGGTGTCTTGCGAGGTGCTGTGCGAGAAGTCCACGCCACTGCCCGCGCGGTCGAGGCCGCCGGTGTAGTAGAAACCGCCGCCGGTGCTGCGGGTTTCGGTCGAGGTGCTGTGGCTGTCCTGTTCGGCCAGCAACGAGACGTTCTTGCCGCTCAGAGAGGTGTCGCCAGCGGTGGATTTCACTTCGGCGCCTTTGAGCGTCACGTCGCCGCCCGCCTTCACTTGCACGGTGCCGCCGCTGAGGCTGGAGCCCTGCTGCGTGACGTCATTGGCGGTGACGGTTTGCGCCTTGTCTTCGTAATGCACGCCGGCGCGGTACTGCTCCGCCGTTTGCTCCTTGGCGTAAGCGTCAAAACCACGAGTCTGCGTGCTGTTGCTGCTGTCGTGGGTGTTCTGCGTCGAATGCACATTCACATCACCCGCCGCATCCGCCGTCAGCGAACCGCCGGCCTTGACCGTGGAGCCGGCGACTTCGATGTCCTTGGCGCTTTTCAGCTTGAGGTTGCTGTCCGACACCAGCTCGCTGCGCACCGTGGTGCTGTCCTTGCTGTTCTGGCGCGACTCGTCCTTGGTGATGCCGAAGAACTTGCTGTCCTTGTCGTGGTTGTTGCTGTGCGAAGTGTCCTGCACGCCGTCGATGGTCAGCGAACCGTTGTCGCTGATCACGCTGGCGTCCTGGCCGCCACGCACCTGGCTGCCGCTGATGCGCACGTCGTCGGCCTTGACCAGCAGTTTGCCGGCGGCGTTGATCTTGCTGCCCTGGTGCTGGGTCTGGCCCTTGTCGGCGTCGCCGGTCTTGCCGAAGAAACCGCCGCCGACCAGATCACCGGAATAGCGGTTGTCGCTGCTGCGATTGGTACGGGTCGCGGTGGTGACTTCCACTTGCTTGCCGGCCAGTTGCAGATCGCCGGCGCTGTTCAGCTCGGCGCCTTCGGAGCGCAACAGTGCTGCGGTTTGCAGAGCGATGTTACCGCCCTTCAACTGGCTGGTGACGCTGCGCTGCTCTTCGCTGCTGCTGTCCCAATCGGCTTTCCACAGGTGTTTGCGGTGCTTGCCCTGATCGGTCTGGGTGTGGCTTTCAGTGGCGGCGGTCAGGCGCAGGTCGCCGTCGCTTTGCACGCTGAGGTTGTTCTTCGCTTCGACCTTGGCGGCTTTCAGTTCGGTGTCTTTGCCGGACGACAATTGCGCGTCGCGGCTGGCAACGATCTGGGTGCCGTGCTGGCGCGAATCGCTGTCGGTCTTGGTGCGCTCGTAGGTTTCCCAAGTGATGCCGATGGTGCTGTTGTTCCAGTTCTCGCGCTGTTCCTGGAGCTTGCGGCTTTCGACGGTGGTCAAGGTCAGATTGCGCTTGGCATCGACTTTCACGTCACGACCGCTGACATCGGTGGCGGCCAGCGTCAGGTCCTTGCCACTGTGCAGGCCGACGTCGCCCTGGCTGCTGCGAATGCCGGCACGGGTCACGTCGAGGCTGTCCGGGATCGCCTGACCGCTGACGCTCAAGTCGCCAGCCGAACGAATCTGTACGCCGTCACGCCCGGCGACTTGCACAGCGCCGACCTTCACGCCTGCGCCGTCGGCGGTGCTGACGATGTTGATGCGCCCGGCCTGCATCGCGCCGAACAGGCTGGCGTCGATCCGCTGATCGGTGGTGTTGCCCGCCGGGTCCACGGCTTTCACCTGGCCGCTGGCGTAGTCGATCTGATTGCGCCCGACGGTGAGGTTCAGTTGATCACGCGCAGTAATCGCACCCTGGCTGTCGATGCGCGGCGCGATCAGGTTGATCGAGCCTTCGCCATTGCGCAGCCCACCGCCCTGAATCTGCAACTGACCGGTGGCGTCGCGGGTGCTCAGGGCTTGCAGCTTGCCGTCGTTCAGCTCGGGACGGCCGACCACCAGATTGGCGTTCGGTGTGTTGATGAAACTGCCGCCGTTCACCGAAATGCCGTTCGGGTTGGCGAGCACGTAGTCGGCGGCGCGACCGAAGATTTCCTGGGCGCCGTTGATGGCCGACGGGTTGCGGCTGATCACTTCGTTGAGGATCACGCTCGCGGCCTGGCCCTGCAATTGCGGGTTGGCCGCCAGTTGCCCGGCGAGCTGCGATTGCCCAGCCTGCAAGGCGTTGTTCAGCACCAGGCCCTGACGGTCGACGTTGTAGTCGAGGAACTGGTTGTGCGACAGGCCGGAGCCGTTGGGCGCGACGATGTTGACGATCGGGACGCCGCCCTGGGTTTGCAGTTGCGCGGTGCCGCCGGGGCCGGGTGCGACCACCACACCGCCGGCCATGGCGCCCGGCAGATGAGCGATCAGGAACAGGCTGGCGATGGCCCAGCGCAGTTTGCCCCGTGGGGAAAGATGAAACGCAAAGGTATTCATTGGCATAAAAAACTCTCCATGTGGTGCGGCATCACGTTGCGCGTTGAGTTAAAGGCCACGGCTGTCGCGCTCAGGTCCGATGGCTGTTGTTCACTGACGTTCATATCTGTAATCCGACCCGCATCAGCCAGGTTTCAGGCTCGCGGTGCAGGCCGGTCGGGGTGTTCAGGCTGCGTTGGTAATCGACGTCCACTTGCAGGTTTTTCCAGCCCAGGTTGAGGCCGATGCTGGCACCGCTCAGGCGTTGAACCGGGGCGCCGTGATCGGCCTTGATCCAGCCGTGGTCGAGGCCGACGCGCGGGGTGAGCTGCACCGGCAAGTCACTGCGCAGCGGCAGGCGCAAGGTGTTGCGCCAGATCGCGCCGCTGGCACCCGACGCGCTGCTGACCCGGTAACCGCGCACGGCGGAATCGTCGGTGCCGAGCAATTGCTCGATGGCCGGCAGCGGGTCTGGGCTGTATTGCAAATTGAGCTGGCTCTGCCATTGCCAGGCTTGCGCGCCGAGCTGGCCGTTGCGCCATTGGCTGAGGCCGGCGCGGTACTTGCGAAACTGTGCCTTGGGCAGGTTCTTCACCTGGCGATCGGCATCGTCGTCGGCGCCCAGCCAGCGCAAGCCTTGGGCGTAATTGAAGTCGAGGTTCCACACCGCGCGATCGAGCCAGAACAGATTGAGCCCGGCCTCGGCCACGGTCAGGGTTGGGCTCTGGACGCCGAGACGGACGTTTTCCAGGTAGCTGTCGACGTCCTTGTGCGCCAATTGCAGGTTGGCGCTGAGCTGATGGCTCTGGTCGCGCCACAACACGCGGTCGGCGCGCAGGCTGAGTTGATCGGTGATGCCGCTGCTGTGCAGGGTCGCCGCACTGAGTTTGAACGGCGCGCGGTATTCGGCGTGGCTGGCGAAGGTGCTGAACGTCCAGTAACCGTAGGGAATCGCGTAATAGAGACTGGCGTTGCGGCTGTAGCGGTCGCCCTGATTGAGGGTGTCGCTGGCACTGAGACTCAGCAGGTCGTTGAGTTCGAGCGGACTGTCGAGCGTCAGGCTGAGCGTGTCGCGATCACGGCCGGTGCTGGCGCTGCCGAGGTTGTCGACACCGGCGCCGAGTGCCCAGCGTGACTGCCCCGAGGTGCGCGAACGCAAGATGATTTTTGACGCACCGGGCTGACTGCCAGGAGCGATATCGGCGGTCAGATCGAGCGAGCGCAGACGGTTCAACTGATCCAGGCCCTGCTCCAGATCCCGCAGGTTCAGCGGCTTCCCGAGCATGCCCGGGAATGCTCCACCGAGTGACACCGGCAGGCTCTGGTCGGCCAGTTCGATGGACTCGATGTAGCCTTCGTCGATCAGGATATCCAGCGACTGCCCCGCTGCCGGCGCGCTGCTCAGGTACGGCCGACTGGCGATGTAGCCCTTCTCCACGTAGAGCGCGGTGATGGTCGCCAGCAAATGGTTGATCTGGCCGACGCCCATGCACGGCGCCAGCAGCGGTTTGATCCGGGCGTTGAGCTTGTCCTTATCGATCAGCGTGACACCGCCAATGCGCGTGCCGCTCAAGGGCCAGCAGCGTTCGTCAGGTTTGATCGATTCAGGAATGGCCGGGGTGACCGGCGCCGGGCCGAACGCGCCGCGCTCCAGTTGCCGCTTGCGCTGTTCGAGTTGCAGTTGTTGCAGGTCGCGCTGTTGCAGTTGTTGCTGGCGCAGCACTTCCTGGCCAGGGGCTGGCGCTTCGGCGGCGAGAACGCTGGGCGCACACACACTCAACAACAAGGCCGACAACAGCGGGCGAGGCAGATAACTACGACGAGATACAGCGCGAATCGAATACGGCACTCAACATCCTTGCAATCAAATGGCTTAATGCCATCCCATCAATTGCAGTGATAGTCAGAGCCTTCCTACACAATTGCAAGACGCTTCCTACATTGCTTACATTTCTTAAACAAATGCCTTTTTAGCGCGGATCGCCAGCGATAACGCCAACAAGTTGCAGATCATCAGGGTTTCCCCGAGGGCCTGAGACCACGCTGCCAACATCAATCCTCCGCCGATCAGCAGGTAATAAAACAACCCCAGCAATGCGCCGGCAGTGCCCAATCGATCGGCGTAATTACTCAGCGCTGCGCCCAGAATGTTCGGGATCGCCATGCCGAACGCCAGTACCACCAGCAGCATCGGCAGCACGAACCAGACGTACGCCTGCAGCAGCCACACGCCGATGCCACCGAGCAAACCGGTGAGCGCTGCCAGGCGAATCAACTGCAGCGGACTACATCCGATTTTCAGCAGGCGTTTGTTGAGCCATGCTCCAAACCCTGAGGCCAATGCGAGCATCACGCCGCTGTAGCCGAACCACTCGCCGCTCAGGCCGAGACGTTCAAACTGAAAAGGTCCAAGGCTGTAGTAGCTGAACAACGCAACGTTGAACGATGCAATCCACAGCGCCGAACGCCAGATGCCGGGATCGCGCAACATGTCGCTCATGGTTGCGAACAAACTGACGGAGGTGAGTTGCGCTGGACGGGTTTCCGGCAGGTTGCGCCAACTCCAGATCCACAAGATCGAAGCCAGCAGCAACAACGCAGCGAGCACGCCGCGATAGCCGAAGCCGTGAACCAGACTCGCCCCGCTGAACAGACCGATGGCCGGGCTGGCCGCCAGCGCCATGCCCACCAGAGAAAACACCTGGGCCAGTTCGCTCCCGCGATAACGGTCACGCAATAATGTCTGGGTCACCACCGAGCCGACGGCGGCGCCGAATGCCGCCAGTGCCTGAGCCATCAACAAACCGTTGAAACTGTGAACGCTCAAGCCGAGTACGCAGGCAACCGCATAAATCGCCAGACCGGCGAGCATCGAGGGCCGCCGGCCGATCCGGTCACACACACGGCCCCACGTCACCACACCCAACGCGAAGGCCAGGAAATACACCGACAAGGTTTGCGCCGCCGCTTGCGGGCCAACATCAAATGCCCGGCCGATATCCCCAAGCGCCGGGCTGAACAGGGTCTGGGCGATCTGCGAAAACATCAGTAGTGCAATCGCCAACATCAAAAACTTTCTATGGCTCATCACCATGACTCCTCAACAAAAACGCCGAGGAGTTTAAAAAGTCGTGACTGACGTATTATCCAAACCCTGACAACTTATCGTTGAAATCGGACAACCCATGGCCTGGCTCGAAGCCCACGACCGTTTTGACCCGGATCGCTTCCCGGCGCCGGTCATCGGCATCGCCTCTACCCTCGGCGATCACGACTCAGGTTTACATCGGCATCAGCGCGGGCAATTGCTCTACACCCGACAGGGCTGCACGCGCATCACCCTGGCGCAGCAGTTGTGTCTGCTGCCGCCGTCGCGGGCGGCGTGGATTCCCGGTGGCGTTACGCATCGGGCGGTGATGCAGCAAAGCGTCGACTATCGCTCCATCTACCTGACGCCCGAGTTGTGCCGCGAGCTGCCCCAGCAGGTCTGCGTGATTGAGGTCAGTCCGTTGCTGCGCGCCGTGCTGGAACCGATGGCGATTGCTGATTTCGACACCGACTGGCAGCAGGGCAAATTCGTCCACTTGTTGGGGCTGTGCCTGAGTGAAATCCGTGACGCAGCGCAGCAACCGATGCTGCTGCCCCTGCCGCAAGACAAACGCCTGGCGCCTCTGCTTGCACGCCCCGAGCAAATGCCACCGGAGCTGCAAGTGCTGGAGCAACAGATCGGCGCCAGCAGCCGCACCATTGGCCGGATCCTCCAGCGCGAAACCGGCATGAGCTATCAGCAATGGCGCCAGCAATGGCGGCTGATGCGCGCCATGGAATTACTTGCCACCGGGCGTAACCTCAGCTATTGCGCGTTTGAACTGGGTTTCGCCAGCGACAGCGCATTCATTGCGTTCTTCAAATCCATGACCGGCAGCACACCCGGCACCTGGCTCAGATAAGCAACTGACGACCGGCGATAAAAATCAATTGCCACAAAATATTACTCGCGTCATATTACAGCCGTAATAGCACCATCGCTTCGCAGGTATCACGCCATGACCAGCATGCCCACCGTTGAACCCGATCTCGCCGTTCCGGTCAGCGCCCCCAAACCTCCCCTGCTCAAACGCCTGCTGTTGCCCACTGCGGGTCTGGCCGCGCTGGTATTTGCCGGGCTGTATGCCGTGCATTGGTGGGGTGCCGGTCGATTTCTCGAAGAGACCGACGATGCCTACATCGGCGGTGACGTCACGGTGATCGGGCCGAAAGTCGCCGGTTACATCGAAGAAGTGCTGGTCAGCGACAACCAGCCAGTGAAGGCCGGCGACGTGCTGATCCGCCTCGACGCCCGGGATTACCGCGCCAATCTGGCCAAGACCGAAGGCGCCGTCGCCGCCGAAGAAGCGCTGCTGGCCAACCTCGATGCCACCGAACAATTGCAGCAAGCAGTGATCGGCCAGGCCCGCGCCGGCATCGATGCCGCCGGTGCCGAAACTGCCCGTTCCCGGGACGACAACGCACGCTACAAACGCCTGGTGACCACCAATGCAGTCTCGGTGGAAAGCGCTCAACGGGCCGACGCCACCTTCAAGACCGCGCAAGCCTTGAGCGCCAAAGCCCAGGCCGAATTGCTGGCTGCACAACGCCAACTCACCGTGATCGAAACCCAGAAACAACAGGCCCGCGCCGCCCTTCAGCAAGCCCGGGCCGAACGTGATCTGGCGCAACTCAACCTCGGTTACACCGAACTGCGCGCCCCGGTCGACGGCGTGATCGGCAACCGTCGTGCGCGGGTCGGCGCGTATGCCCAGGCCGGTTCGCAACAGCTGTCGGTGGTGCCGGCCAGCGGCCTGTGGGTCGATGCCAATTTCAAGGAAGACCAACTGGCGCGGATGAAACCCGGCCAGCGCGTGAGCATCCGCGCCGACGTGTTGTCCGGTCAGGAATTCCACGGTCGCCTCGACAGCCTCGCCCCCGCCACCGGTTCGCAGTTCAGCGTGCTGCCGCCGGAAAACGCCACGGGCAACTTCACCAAGATCGTCCAGCGGGTGCCGGTGCGGATCCTGCTCGACCCCGCCGACGGCGTGCTCGGCCACCTGCGTCCGGGCCTGTCGGTGACGGCTGAAGTCGACACCCGCGCCCAACCTGAAACCACCGCCGTGGCCAGCGCGCCATGAGCACCGTCCTCACCGCCTCCGCGCAGCCGTTCAATGCCGCCGAGATGGCGACGGCGACCAAAGTGTTCGCCTTCGCCACCATGTGCATCGGCATGTTCATCGCGCTGTTGGACATTCAGATCGTCTCTGCCTCGCTGCGGGATATCGGCGGCGGCTTGTCCGCCGGCACCGATGAAACGGCCTGGGTGCAGACCAGTTACCTGATCGCCGAGATCATCGTGATCCCGCTGTCGGGTTGGCTGTCACGGGTGTTCTCCACGCGCTGGTTGTTCTGCGCTTCGGCGGTCGGCTTCACCCTCGCCAGCCTCTTATGCGGCGCGGCCTGGAACATCCAGAGCATGATTGCCTTTCGGGCGCTGCAAGGGTTTCTCGGCGGCTCGATGATTCCGCTGGTGTTCACCACGGCGTTCTTTTTCTTCACCGGCAAACAGCGAGTGATCGCCGCCGCGACCATCGGCGCCGTGGCATCGCTGGCACCGACATTGGGCCCGGTAATCGGTGGCTGGATCACCGACATTTCGTCCTGGCACTGGCTGTTCTACATCAATCTGGTGCCGGGGATTTTCGTCGCCGTGGCAGTCCCGATGCTGGTGAAGATCGATCAGCCGGAACTGTCGCTGCTCAAGGGCGCTGACTATCTGAGCATGGTGTTTCTCGCGCTGTTTCTCGGCTGCCTGGAATACACCCTCGAAGAAGGCCCGCGCTGGAACTGGTTCAGCGATCAGACCATCTTGATCACGGCGTGGATCAGCGCCCTGGCCGGCGTGGCGTTTGTCGGTCGCACGCTGCACGTGGCCAATCCGATCGTCGATCTGCGCGCCCTCAAGGATCGCAATTTCGCCCTTGGTTGCTTCTTTTCCTTTGTCACCGGAATCGGCCTGTTCGCGACGATTTACCTGACGCCGCTGTTTCTCGGCCGGGTGCGCGGCTACGGTGCGCTGGACATTGGTCTGGCGGTTTTCTCCACCGGCGTGTTCCAGATCATGGCGATTCCGCTGTACGCCTTTCTCGCCAATCGCATTGATCTGCGCTGGATCATGATGGCGGGGCTGGCGTTGTTCGCATTGTCGATGTGGGAATTCAGTCCGATCACCCACGATTGGGGTGCCGGGCAATTGATGCTGCCGCAAGCCCTTCGCGGGATTGCCCAGCAACTGGCGGTGCCGCCGGCCGTGACGTTGACCCTCGGCGGTTTGGCCCCGGCGCGGTTGAAACACGCCTCGGGCCTGTTCAACCTGATGCGCAACCTGGGCGGTGCAATCGGGATTGCCGCGTGCGCGACCATTCTCAACGACCGTACCAACCTGCACTTCACCCGGTTGGCGGAGCATCTGAACAGCAGCAACGAAGCCTTGAATCAGTGGCTGGCCCAGGTTGGCGGCAATTTCGCCGCACTGGGTCAGAGCGGTGACGTCGGCATCACCGCCGGCCTGCATCAGTTATGGCTACTGACTTACCGCGAGGCGCAGACCCAAACCTATGGCGACACGTTCCTGATGATCATGGTGTGCTTCGTGATCGCCACGGCGATGGTGCCCTTGATGCGCAAGGTGCAACCACCGGCCGCGCCGAGTGCCGATGCACATTGATCGATCAGGCTTGTGGGGTTTTACGAAAGCCCACGGCCAGACGGTTCCAGCTGTTGATGGTGCTGATCGCCACGGTCAGGTCGACCATTTCTTTCGGCGAGAACTGGGCGGCGACGGCTTCGTAATCTTCGTCCGGCGCGTGGGTCAGGCTCAGTTGGGTCAGGGATTCGGTCCACAGCAGCGCGGCGCGTTCACGGTCGGTGAAGAACGGCGCTTCGCGCCAGGCCGTCACGGCGAACAGTCGACGTGGGGTTTCGCCGCCCTTGATCGCGTCAGCGGTGTGCATGTCGATGCAGAACGCACAGCCGTTGATTTGCGAGGCACGCAGCTTGACCAGTTCGATCAGGGTCTTTTCCAGCGGCAGTTTCGAGACGGCGGTTTCCAGGGCGATCATCGCTTTCAGGGCATCTGGGGAAGCGGTGTAGAAATCGACACGAGGTTTCATGGTGACTCTCCGGGGCAAGTGAATGTGTGGCTACGTTAGACCTGGGGGCGGGCCAGGCAAATAGCCAATCTCCCGGAAGACGAGTAGGCCACTTGGTTGGCGTCAGAAAAGAAAGTGCAGAGGGGTAATTGCCAGCGCTCGTTATGTGCCACTAGAATGCGATCAATTCTTAATTGCACACTTTTCGCACTCTCGATTGCACCTCTACATTGCAACCAGGCAACGGACGCCCGAAACGAGTACCTGCCCTTCATGTCGTCCCTCGATCAGCCGTTGAATCAGCAAGTCCAGACGCTCTACAGCGAACACCACGGGTGGCTGCAGGGCTGGTTGCAGCGCAAGTTGGGCAATCGCTGCGATGCGGCGGATCTGGCGCACGATACGTTCCTGCGCCTGCTGACCCGCCAGGTGATCAAACCGCTGGGCAGCGAACCCCGGGCGCTGCTGACGCACATCGCCAAAGGTCTGGTGATCGACCGCTGGCGCCGTCAGGACATCGAGCGCGCCTACCTGGAAACCATCGCCAGCCTGCCCGCCGCCGAGGTGCCGTCGCCGGAGACCCGCTATCTGATACTCGAATCCCTGTGGCGCATCGAAGCGTTGCTGCGCGAGTTGCCGGCACAGACCCGCGACACCTTCCTGCTGTCGCAGATCGAAGGCCTGACCTACGCGCAGATCGCCACGCGCCTGAACGTTTCGCTGATTACCGTCAAACGCCACATGCGCGCCGCGTTCATTGCCTGCCTGAGTGTCGCCTGATGAGTTCGTCGATGATTAATCCGCAGATTCTCGGTGAAGCCGCCGACTGGCTGGTGCAATTGCATTCGGGCACCGCCTCGCCGTCCGATCATCAGGCCATCGCCCAATGGCGCAGCCGCAGCGCCGAACACGCGCAGGCCTGGCTGCGAGCCGAAGCGCTGCTGGGGGATTTGCGCAGCGTGCCGGCCAATGTGGCGATCCAGACCTTGCAACGGGCTTCGCGCAAAGAAGGCCTCAGCCGTCGCCAGACCCTCACCCGCCTCGGCCTGCTGTTGATGGCGGGACCGCTGGGCATCGCCTCGCAACATGTGCCGTGGCAGCAATGGACCGCTGATCAGCGCACCGCCGTCGGCGAGCAAAAAACGCTGCAACTGCCGGACGGTACTCAGTTGCTGCTCAACACCGACAGCGCCGTGAACATCGCTTTCAGCCCGGTCGAGCGCCGGGTCCTGCTGCTCAACGGCGAGGTGCTGATCAACACCGCCAGCGATGCCGCCGCCCGCCCGTTTATTGTCGAAACCCCACAAGGCGTGGCCCGTGCGCTCGGTACACGTTTTTGCGTGCGCACCGAAGGTTCGCGCAGCCTGGTGTCCGTGCTGGAGGGCCAGGTGCAAA
Organism: Pseudomonas sp. HS6; assembly: GCF_023375815.1. Classification (NCBI taxonomy): domain Bacteria; kingdom Pseudomonadati; phylum Pseudomonadota; class Gammaproteobacteria; order Pseudomonadales; family Pseudomonadaceae; genus Pseudomonas; species Pseudomonas sp. HS6. The sequence continues at coordinate 2,221,964 of NZ_CP067412.1, forward strand.
TCACCCCGGAACTGCTCAAGCAAAACGCAATTCTGAAGGCCGGCGAGCGCCAGCGCTTCAAACTGAACGGTTTCGACAGCGCCGAAACTTTCGATACCGCAAGCCTGGCCTGGGACAAAGGCATGCTGCTGGCCAGCAACATGCGCCTGGACGAATTACTCGGTGAACTGAGCCGTTACCGTCGGGGTGTCTTGCGCTGTCATCCGGATGTCGCGGCGATGCGCGTCTCAGGGGCGTTTTCCCTGCGCGACACCGATGCCAGCCTGCGTTTGCTCAGCGACACCCTGCCGCTGAACATCAACAGCCTGACCCGCTATTGGCTATCGGTGGAACCTCGTGTCTGAACCCTTCGAAAATATTTTCAATGTTCATTGATACCTTTTCGCGACTCGTTCGGTGAGTGGATAGACCTTTCAATTCCACGCGCTCGACAGGATCGCCGAATGACCGCATTGCCCACGCCTCGCCCCGCCACTTTCCCGCTCAAGGCTCTGAAGCTGAGCCTTGCCCTGGCCTTCGGCGCGCTGCTGCCGACCCTCGGTCACGCCGCCGATAGCACCCGCGAAAGCGCCAGCCAGAGCGTCAACATCGGCCCCGGCCTGCTCAGTCATGTATTGGCACAATTTGCAGTCAGCGTCGGCGTGCCGCTGTCGTTCGATCCGGCGCAACTGGGCAATCGCCAGAGCCCGGGCCTGCAAGGCAGTTACACCGTGCAGAGCGGTTTTGCCCGATTGCTGGAAGGCAGCGGTTTCGAACTGATCAGCACAGGCCACAACGGTTACACCGTGGCCCCGAAAGTCGCGGCGGACGGTGCGCTGGAACTGGGCGCCACCAATGTCAGTGCGCTGCGTGACGACAGTGGCGACACCTACGGCGGCGAGCAAGTCGCCCGCCGCGCGCAGATCGGCATGCTCGGTAATCAGGAAGTCAACGACCTGCCCTTCAGCGTCACCAGTTACACCGCCAAGACCATGGCCGACCAACAGGCGCAAACCGTCGGCGATGTGCTGCTCAACGACTCTTCGGTGCGCCAGTCCAACGGCTTCGGCAACTTCTCCCAGATGTTTATGATTCGTGGCCTGCCGCTGGCCTCCGATGACATTTCCTATAACGGCCTCTACGGCGTGTTGCCCCGACAGATCATCGCCGTCGAAGCACTGGATCGGGTCGAACTGTTCAAGGGCCCGAACGCATTCGTCAACGGTGTGACCCCGAGCGGCAGCGGCATCGGTGGCGGGATCAACCTGCAACCCAAACGCGCCATGGACACGCCGACCCGCAGCGTCACCCTCGATTACAGCGCAGACGGTCGGGTCGGCGGCCATCTGGACCTGGGCCAGCGCTTTGGCGAGGACAACCGCTTCGGTGCACGGGTCAACCTGATGCAGCGTGAAGGCGACACCGCCGTCGATGACGAAGACCAGCGTTCGTCGCTGTTCAGCGTCGGCCTGGACTATCGCGGCGAACGTCTGCGGGTCTCGACCGACTTCGGCTATCAGAAACAGGTGATCAACCAGGGGCGCTCGGTGATCTATGTCGATTCAAGCCTGAAGAAAGCCCCCAAGGTGCCGGACGCCAACGCCAGCTATGCCCAGAGCTGGAGCTATTCGCAACTTGAAGACACCTTCGGCATGGCCCGCGCCGAATATGATTTGAATGACAACTGGACGGCCTACGTGTCCGGCGGCGCCAAGCATACCCGCGAGAACGGCGTGTACTCGTCGCTGACTGTCACCGACCTCAACGGCAGTGCCCGCGGCGGCATGCTTTATTCGCCCCACGACGAAGACAACCAAAGTGCCATGGCTGGTCTCAACGGTCGCTTCGACACCGGCCCCGTCACGCACCAGTTGAACCTCGGCTGGGCCGGCATCTGGGGTGAGCAGCGCTCGGCCTACGAAACCGTCGGCAGCGCCGGGCGCTACAGCACCAACCTGTACAACGTCACCGACAAGCCGCGCCCACCCGCCACCTCGTTCGCCAGCGACATCAACGACCCGCGCATCACCGGCAAGAACACCCTGCGCAGCGAGGCGATTTCCGACACCCTCGGCTTCGTCGATGACCGCATCCTGCTAACCCTAGGCGTGCGCCGTCAGGAGCTGAAAGTCGATGGCTGGAGCACCGTCACCGGCGCCCGTACATCGAGTTATGACGAGTCGATCACCACCCCGGTCTACGGCCTGGTGATCAAGCCGTGGGAACACGTGTCGTTCTATGCCAACCGCATCGAAGGCCTGGCCAAGGGCCCGACGCCGCCGACCACCGCGATCAACCGCGACGAAACCTTCGCCCCGGTGCGCAGCAAACAGGTCGAGGCCGGCGTGCGCCTGGACATGGGCAGCTACGGCGCCAGCCTCGGCGTCTACCGCATCGAGCAACCGTCGAGCTATACGCAGGACGGTATCTTCCGGGTCGATGGCCAGCAGACCAACAAAGGTGTGGAACTCAACGTCTACGGCGAACCGCTCGACGGCTTGCGCCTGCTCAGCGGTGCGACCTTGATGAAGACGGAGCTGGAAGGCAGCAGCAACGGCGTGAATGACGGCAACCGAGCCGTCGGGGTGCCACGCTTCCAGTTCAACCTCGGCGCCGACTGGGACATCCCGGGGCTCGAAGGCGCCGCCCTCAGCGCCCGCATGTTGCGCACCGGTGGCCAGTACCTGAACGCAGCGAACACCCAAAGCATTCCGGCATGGACACGCTTCGATCTCGGCTCGCGCTACGCCTTCAAACTGGACGAAAAACAGATCACCCTGCGGGCCAATCTGGAAAACGTCGCCAACGAAGCCTATTGGGCCTCGGCCAACGGCGGCTACCTGACCCAGGGCACGCCGCGCACGCTGAAAGTCTCGGCGACCGTGGACTTCTGAGTACCGCTGGTCACCCGGTCGGCACCAAGCAAGGCGCGCTTCAGACCAATATCAGGTAAATCCCCTTTCTGGAGACGTACCATGAAGACGCGCACTTTGACCTCGATGCTCCTGGCCGGTTTGTTGGCCACAGCGTCGGCCGCCAGTTTTGCCGCCAATGACGGTGCTGACACGTCGGGCACCCATTCCGGCGCCAACAGCGGCTCGAACATGCCGCCAGACAGCACCACTACCAGACCTAACGACGGCCCATCCGACGGAATGGAATCAGGTACCGGAACCAACGGCGGCGCCAGTGGCTCAGGCTCGGGGGCCGGAGGCGGCACGGGGGCAGCGGGTGGCGGGACGGGTGGATCCGGAGCCGGCACCGGCAGCTGAACGAACAAGAGCAGGCCATGGTGAGCGCATCATGGTCTGTGTCTGAACCCTTTTCCGTCAGCGATCCGAACGCAGCAACTCGCCAATGCCGCCGTCCATCGACAACACGGCGGCACGGTTGCGACCCGCGTTCTTGGCCTGATACAGCGCGGCATCGGCACGTTGAATGAACAATTCAGGACTGTCGTTGCCCAGCGGGATAAACGAATAACAGCCCAGGCTCACGGTGAGATAACCGGTGGGCGAGCCGCTGTGGGTGATGTGTTTGTCCATGACGCTGCGGCGGATCTGCCCGGCAATCGCCAACGCGCCGTTGATGTCGGTGTCCGGCAACAGCACCGCAAACTCTTCGCCGCCGTAGCGCACTGCCAGATCGGATTTGCGCTGGCAGCAGTTCTTCACCACCAGCGCGACTTGCGTCAGGCAATGATCGCCCGCCACATGCCCGTAGGCATCGTTGTAGCGCTTGAAGAAATCGATATCGAGCATGATCAGGCTCACCGGGCTCGACTGCCGGGCGCCCCGGGCGAACTCGATTTCCAGCGACTGCTCGAACAGGCGCCGGTTGGCCAGTCCGGTCAGGCTGTCGTGAGTGGCAATCAGCTCCAATGCCCGCTGAGCCTTGATCAGGTTTTTCTCGATCCGCTCACCGTCGCGCACCTGATGGATGAACACCCAGCCAAACAGCCCCACGCCGAGCATCACCAGCGCCACGATCACGCTGGACTGAAAGGCGCGGTCATGCCAGCCCTTGAGAATCGTGTCCCGCGATGAAGAGGCAGACACCACCAGCGGATAACTTTCGAGCTGTCGATAGCCATAAAGGCGCGTAACCCCATCGACCACTGAATCGATCATCGCCGTGCCGGCTGAGGCGTTTGGCAACAGCGTCTGGTAGATCTCGCCCTTGGCCAGCGAGGTGCCAATCAAGGACTCGTCGAACGGACGACGCGCGAGCAGCGTGCCATCGGTCAAACCGAGAAACATGGTGCCGTTGTCGTCCAGGCTGAAGCTTTTGAAGAACTTGTCGAAGTACGACATCTTGATGCCGGCCATCAACACGCCCTGGAAATTACCGGCGCGGTCGTTCACCCGCTTGGAGATCGGGATTATCCACTCGCCGTTTTCACGGCTGCGGATTGCCGGGCCAATGTGTGCCACGGCCGACACGTTCTGCTGGTGAAACTTGAAGTACTCACGATCCGCCACGCCATTATCGCGAGGCAGGTCAGGGAACGAGGTGATCACCCACTGCCCTTCGCGATCGAACAGGAACATGCCATGCAACTGATCCAGTTGCTGCACTCGGCGAGCGAGGGTTCTCTGCAGGCGCGGCTTCTGCGCCGCGCCATAGCCGTCTTCCTGAATCCAGTCGACCAGGCTGGTCATTACCAGATCGGCAGCCAGAAAGGTGTCTTCGGCCTGCTGCGCCATCGCCCGGGTCAGGTTGGCCGAAGACATCTGCGCATTCGCCAGATCCTGCCGGCGCGACTGTTCGATCTGCAAATACAGCAGACCGGACAGGCACAGACACACCGCAACGATGAACAGCACCGCCGCCTTGCGTAGCGGCAAACGCTTGAGTGTGCCGCCGGGGGCCTGGTGCGGATCGTGAATGGGGATAGGCAAAAGCGTGTCCTGGGCAGGTACGACAGGGGCAAAGGCCCGAAACCCTTGTTTTTTGTGAGCGTAGCCCACCGGATAGTACGGGGCAACCAAGTGCCACCGAGACAATCCCGACCCCGTTGATATCGGCGCGCAGTCGAAATGGATGACCTGCGAGGCGATTTATTTTTTGAGGCCCTCACGCCTCAAGCCGGCTCAGGGCTTGTTGATTTCGCGCAGCAGGTCTGCGACCGGGAGGTTCATAGTGTTTGAGTAGTAGGGTTTGTAGCCGTAAGCGGTGACGACGACTTTGCAGGGGATTTGTTGTTTGCCTGAGAGGAGTTGGTTGATTTCTGCCACTGACAAGTATCTTTCCGAGCTTCGGTCGCTAGAGGTCTCGGAAATGAAAGCATGGGTAAGATAAGAGTATCCAGCTGGGGCTCCGTCTCTTTTATCGGGCGATATCAAGCCAAACGCTGAAAACCGAATCGCTTTACCAACCGAGAAATCCTGATCATCAGCCAAGGCACAATGAAGCATGCCTGAAGCCATTCCTACCCTCTCTCCCCGGCCAAAAAGATCCAAAACATCAACATTCGACTGATATCTGATTACATATAAAGATCTGTCTCTCTCAACAGACACATAGTTCAAATTCGCTGGAGGCCATACATGGTCTTTTGCACAACCAGAACAAATAATGAAAAGCAGGCAAGCGAACAATCTAAACATCAGGAAAATTCCTCCATGATCGAGTCAAATAGCAGATCACCAGCAGACTTATTTCCCGTGATACGTGCGGTAAACAGACCCAAAGCGTTTGCATGATTGGTATCCACATTCACGTTCAGTGACGGGCCACAAGTGACAAGCCATTTCTCGCCAAAGTCGGCGACCCCATCTGAAGGGTCTCTTTTGCTAGGCGTAGCCTTGATATTGACCCAGTTGGCCGCGACCGGATCAGGACGGTCAAAATAGATATCTGAGCCCAACCAGACCAAAGCGCCCTCACCCACGGGATCAAGGGTAACCAGCATCTGAACCCGGTATCCCCACTCAGACATGATCTTTGTCAGGTGCGCGCCATTCCAGCCACCGAGGCTGTGACCAACGATATATACGGGGCAGCTTTTGTAAGGGATCAGGCTTAGAACATACCGCTGAATATCTTTCTTTCCTTTGACTTCGTTGTACCCCAACCAATCCGATTTATATTTTCCCTCCGTTGCCAAATCCTGAACGCGCTGATCGAAGTACTTACGTGCTTCTTGAATGTTTCCATATGGCCCTGAAAAATAATAACTCTCCTTATCCCCAGCGCCTCCCACAAACACAACAACCGCCTTGGTACTCTCCACCGGCACAGCCTTCACACTGACATCCTTCTTGTCCGTCAGCGTATGTTCCTTGTGCACCTTGTAATTGTTGCCTTTCTCGCACGTGACCGTTTCCGCACCCATGCCTCATTCCTCCAGAAACAGTTTGATGGTTTCGGGAAGATGCGAACTGATGGTGTGGGTGAAACCAGAGGCGTCAGACACGCCATGCTCCATCCGACCGTCCGCACGCTGAATCATGTACGGATGATTCGGCATCGGTTCGCCGGTGGTGTCGTTCACCAACTGCAACTTGTCTGTGAAGTGCACCGGCATTGGCAGCAGACCGCTGAAGGGAGCGATCACCACGGTATCGCCGATGATGACGGTGCCAGAACCGCCCACAACTACATTCCCGTGACCACCGGTGCTGTCCAGGGTTGCGGCGTTCAGGCCATTGATAAAAACCGTCGAGGCAACGCCACCGGTAATCGGACTGCCACACGCCGACTTGTCCGTCATTCGTGCAGCGGGCAGCCCGTCGAAATTCACATTTGGCGAACCACTGACAATCGGGTTGGTGCCATGTCCCGGCAACGGGCAGGCGGTCGGATCGGTCACTCGGGCAGCGGGTTTTCCGCTCATGAACAAGCTCCTTGCGGTGTCGCGTCATCATCCATTGGTGCGCAAGCATGAACAAAGTCGCGGCGTTGTTCAAACCCGCACGCAAAAAAACAGGCGCCTGAAGAGGCGCCTGTTTTTTACTACCGAAATCCAATCAAATCAGCGCGACGGCGGAACCCGGATATCACCCGCCCGGCACTGGGTTTTCACGCCCTTGCCGCAGGCGCCGAATTGCAGATCCTTGCCCATGCACACCCGCACTTCCGAGAGTTCCGGGCCGCTGCAGATCACGGCGATGCCGTCGGCCGGGATACCCGGGTTGCTCTTGCGGAACAGATCGGCGATTTCCTGCGCTTCGAAGTAATAAGAGTTGCTGAACGGTTGCAGCTCTTGCGGGATTGTCACCGCTGCCACGGCTTTATCCGCTTCGTCGAAGTAGCCCATTGCACCGAGACCGCTGCAGGTGCCGTGCTTGCTCCATTCGTGATCGAGTAGCTTTTTCGTCGGGAACAGCGTCAGGCCCTTGGCCGTTTCGGCGGCCGACAGGTTGGTCAGCGGCGGGCAGGATTCCGGCCAGCCGCCCTTGGCGTATTGCGGCCACAGGCCATGCAGGACAAAACCGTAGCCCTTGCCAGTGCACTGCGGGTCATCCTTGTGAGTCAGGCAGAACGTCGGCGACCAGGACAGCGTCAGCAGGTAGTAATCGAACACCCCCGCCACCGATTCCGTCGGTGCCTTGTTGGCATGTGACTGGCGCGCCGAACTCAGGCCGATGCTACCGACCGTCAGCGCAATCAGCGCCATGATTGTAAAAAGCTTTTTCATCTTCCCGTTCCTTGGGACGCGTGCGTCCGTGGTTTTAGTGATCTGACCGTCAAGTGGTCAGGGGCTGATTGAGTCATGCCAGTGTTGCAAGCGCATGACGCAAGGCAAAGCTGTACTACGTTGAAAGGTCTACGATTAACAAGCAGACACCAAAAACAGGGATCCCGAAATGAGTAAAGCAGACGAACTCGCCGCGAAGCTCAAGCAAACCCGGCACACCCACGCGGACGACATCACCTGCGCCGAACTGGAAATCGATTGCTGGCCGGCGGTGGTCTACGACCTGTATCACCGCATCGAGGGCTGGTTGCAACCGGTCACCGAGGTAGGACTGAAGATTCGGCGAAATCCTACCCATGTCTGCGAACGTTCGCCTGATGGCGAGACGCATGACTACGCCATCGACCAATTGATCATCGACGCCAACCATCACAGCCTGACGTTCGATCCCATCGCGCGTTTCACCGAAGACGGTGCCGGTCGCGTGCAAATCGTTTTGCAGGGCAAGGAAGCTTCGCTGCTGCGTACCGTCGATGAACACGGCGAGAGTCATTGGTGGTTGCAAACCATCGAAACCGGGCAACAGCTGGATGCCATTGCGCTGACAGAAAACAACCTGTTGTCGGTGGTTCAGGAGGGTCTCGGGTTGTAGGACCTTGTCGTCGCCCCGCGACTGAACCTGACGCAACTGTAATCCGCGCCTCAGCCAACTGAAAGCTCGCGCTGGTTAGCCTCCCCGTCATTCGTCAAACGGGGAATTCCAGCGCATGCCTTCCACCACCTCAAGACGCACCTTCGTCAAAGGCCTGGCCGCTGGCGGCTTGCTCGGCGGCCTAGGCCTGTGGCGCACGCCGGTCTGGGCGTTGAACAGCCCCGGCCAGGTGAACGAGCTCAGCGGCACCGACTTCGAGCTGTTCATCGGCGAAACCCCGGTCAACTTCACCGGCCAGCCGCGTACCGCGATGACCATCAACGGTGGCGTACCCGGCCCGCTGCTGCGCTGGCGTGAAGGCGACACGGTGACACTGCGGGTGCGCAACCGGCTCAAGGCAGACACCTCGATCCACTGGCACGGGATTCTGCTGCCGGCCAACATGGACGGCGTGCCGGGCCTGAGTTTTCACGGCATCGAACCGGGCGGCGTGTACGTCTACCAATTCACGGTTCGCCAGCACGGCACCTACTGGTATCACAGCCATTCCGGGTTGCAGGAACAGGCCGGCGTCTACGGACCACTGGTGATCGACGCCCGGGAACCGGAGCCGTTCCAGTACGACCGAGACTACGTGGTGATGCTCAGCGACTGGTCCGACGAAGACCCGGCCAGCCTGATGAAGACCCTGAAAAAGCAGTCCGACTACTACAACTTCCACAAGCGCACCGTCGGCGATTTCATCCATGACGTCGGCGAAAAAGGCTGGGGCGCCACCGTCGCCGACCGCTCGATGTGGGCGCAGATGAAGATGAATCCCACCGACATCGCCGATGTCAGCGGCGCTACTTACACCTTCCTGATGAATGGCCACGCCCCCGATTCCAACTGGACGGGACTGTTCCGCCCCGGTGAAAAACTGCGTCTGCGGCTGATCAACGGTTCGGCCATGACCTACTTCGACGTGCGAATTCCCGGCTTGAAAATGACCGTGGTCGCCGCCGACGGCCTGCACGTCAAACCGGTGACCGTCGACGAGTTGCGCATCGCCGTAGCGGAAACCTATGACGTGATCGTCGAGCCCGCCGCCGACGCCTACTCTCTGTTCGCCCAGGCCATGGACCGCACCGGCTACGCCCGCGGCACCCTCGCCGCCCGCACCGGTTTGTCGGCCCCGGTGCCGGCGCTGGACCCGCGCCCGCTGGTGACCATGGACGACATGGGCATGGGCGGCATGGATCACGGTTCCATGGACATGAGCGGCATGGACCACGCCAGCATGAACATGGGCCCGATGCAGTCGCACCCCGACAGCGAAAAGGACAATCCATTGGTGGACATGCAAGCCATGACCACCGCGCCGAAACTCGACGACCCCGGCCTCGGCCTGCGCAACAACGGGCGCCGCGTGCTGACCTACGCCGACCTGCGCAGCACCTTCGAAGACCCCGACGGCCGCGACCCTAGCCGCACCATCGAGCTGCACCTCACCGGCCACATGGAGAAATTCGCCTGGTCGTTCAACGGCATCAAGTTCTCCGACGCCGAGCCCCTGCGATTGAAATACGGCGAGCGCATTCGCCTGGTGCTGGTCAACGACACGATGATGACCCACCCCATCCACCTGCACGGCATGTGGAGCGATCTGGAAGACGATAACGGCGACTTCCAGGTGCGCAAACACACCATCGACATGCCCCCCGGCACCCGCCGCAGCTATCGCGTGACTGCCGATGCGCTGGGCCGTTGGGCCTTTCATTGTCATCTGCTTTATCACATGGAAATGGGCATGTTCCGTGAAGTGCGGGTGGAAGAATGAGGACGTCGACCATGACTCGATTTGCCGTGTTTTCGTTGTCACTTCTCTCGCTGTCTTCGGCGTTCGCCGCCAGCGACATGCAGGGCATGGACCACAGCCAGATGGGCGATCTGCAAAGCATGGACGACGGCATGATGCAGCCCGCCGCGCCGACCGAAAGCCGCACGCCGATCCCGGCCCTGACCGACGCCGACCGTGCCGCCGTGTTCAGCAGCCATGGCGGCCACCAGGTGCACGACAGCGCCATCAACACTTACTTCCTCGCCGATAAACTCGAATGGCAGAACGGCGACGACGCCAGCACGCTGGCGTGGGATTTGTCCGGCTGGATCGGCGGCGATATCGATCGCCTGTGGCTGCGCTCCGAGGGCGAACGCAGCAACGGCAAGACCGAAGACGCGGAAATCCAGGCGCTGTGGGGCCACGCGATCTCGCCGTGGTGGGACGTGGTCAGCGGCGTGCGTCAGGACTTCAAACCCGGCGCTCCGCAAACCTGGGCCGCATTCGGTCTGCAAGGCATGGCGCTGTACAACTTCGAAGCCGAAGCCACGGCGTTCCTCGGCGAAAACGGTCAGAGCGCGGTGCGGCTGGAGGGCGACTACGACATTTTGCTGACCAATCGACTGATCCTGCAGCCAACCGCCGAACTCAACGTCTACGGCAAAAACGACCCGAAACGGGGCCTCGGCTCCGGCCTCTCGAACACCGAAGCCGGCTTGCGTCTGCGCTATGAAATCCGCCGCGAATTCGCGCCGTACATCGGCGTGACCTGGAACCGCACCTACGGCAACACCGCCGATTACGCACGGGAAGAAGGCGAGGATCGCAGTGAAGCGCGACTCGTCCTCGGCGTGCGGCTGTGGTTCTGAATCCGTTTCATCCAACCCTGCAAACCACCGCCGAAGAGCGGTAAGAGGCCTCGCATGCGCATGATCAAAACAACCTTCATCCTGGCCACCGGATTGCTCTTGAGCTCCCTGGCCCAGGCCCACCCGAAACTGCTGTCGTCGACCCCGGCCGAAGGCGCGGACGGCGCGCCGCCGGAGAAAATCGAACTGCATTTTTCCGAGAACCTGATGACCCAGTTCTCCGGCGCCAAACTGGTCATGACCGAAATGCCCGGCATGGCCCACTCGCCGATGCCGATGAAGGCCAAAGTCAGCGCTGGCAGCGACCCGAAAACCATGCTCGTCACCCCGCTCTCGCCTTTGCCGGCCGGCACCTACAAGGTCGAGTGGCGTGCGGTGTCATCAGACACTCACCCGATTACCGGCAACGTCACGTTTAAAGTGAAATGATCGATGGCCGACCTGATCAACATCCTGCTGCGGATGGCGTTGTACGTGGATTTGCTGCTGTTGTTCGGGGTGGCGTTGTTTGGGTTGTACAGCGTTGGCGCGACGCTGCGCTTTCGGCCGATGCTGCGCGGGATGGCGTTGAGCGGGGCATTGCTGTCAGTGGCGGGACTGGTGCTGATGACCCGCGCCATGAGTGGCGAAACGGAATTCGCGGCGCTGTGGCCGCACCTGCAAATGATGCTGCACGAGACCGATGTCGGCTTGGCGTGGGCGGTGCGGATGGTTGCGCTAATCGTCGTGATGATCTGGCCGGGTGTGTGGCTGGCGTCGATAGCCGGTGCACTCGCCCTCGCCTCTCTGGCCTGGAGCGGGCACGGGACGATGGATGACGCCTGGCATCTGCTCAGCGACATCCTGCACCTGCTCGCTGCGGGGGCGTGGATGGGCGCCATGTTGGCGTTGATCTTGATGTCGCAGCTCGACGCGCTGTTCAACGAAGTGCGTATTCGTTCGCTGGCCGATGCCGTCAAACGTTTCGAATGCGTGGGCGCGGCGATTGTGATCATCCTCTCGGTGACCGGTGTGGTGAACTACCTGTTCATCGTCGGCCCGAAGTTGGGCGACGTCTTGCTCGGCTCTTACGGGATTTTGCTGGCGCTCAAGGTTGTGCTGTTCGCCGGCATGCTGGTTTTAGCGGCGTTGAACCGCTTTCACCTCGGCCCGTTGCTGGGGCAATCGTTGCGCGAAGGCCAGTATCAAGTGGCAGCCAATGCTCTACGCCGCAGCGTGCTATTTGAGCTGGTCATTGCGCTGTTGATTGTGGGGTTGGTGGCGTGGCTGGGAACGCTTGGGCCGGACGCGGGGTGACACCCGGCAAACCCTTTCACTACACTGGCCCGCACTCCCACTGCACAAGCCCGATCTCCATGACAATTCAAAAAAGCACGATGATCTTCTGCGGTTTGCTGGCGCTGGTCGGCACCGCCCATGCACAAGAGCCAGTCTCACACCTGGACACCATCCAGCAACAAGGCCAGTTGCGCGTCTGCACCACCGGCGACTACAAGCCCTACACCTTCAAACGCGAAGACGGCGGTTTCGAAGGCATCGACATCGCCATGGCGCAATCCCTGGCCGACAGCCTCGGGGTCAAGATCGAGTGGGTGCAGACCACCTGGAAAACCCTGATGCCGGACATGCAGGCCGGCAAATGCGACATCGGTATGGGCGGGATTTCGGTGACGCTGGAACGGCAGAAAAAGGCCTACTTCAGCAACACCCTCGACGTCGACGGCAAAATCCCGCTGGTGCGTTGCGCCGACCAGTCCAAGTACCAGACCATCGAGCAGATCAACCAGCCGAACGTGCGCCTGGTCGAACCCGCCGGCGGCACCAACGAAGCCTTCGTCCACGCCTTCCTGCCCAAGGCGCAACTGGCCTTGCATGACAACGTGACGATCTTCGAACAACTGCTCGACAACAAGGCTGACGTGATGATCACCGACGCTTCCGAAGCGCGGTATCAGCAGAAACAGAAACCCGGTTTGTGCGCGGTCAACCCGGAGCAGTTCATGCAGTACGGGGAAAAGGCCTATTTGCTGCCGCGTGATGACATGAGCTGGAAGCTGTATGTCGATCAGTGGTTGCACCTGAGCAAGGTGACCGGGAAATATCAGAAGGTTATTGGGGAATGGCTGGCTGGGCCGCAGTGAGTTTTTCAGGACGAAACAGCTAAAACGAAAAAGGACGCCCTCGACAGGCGCCCTTTTTTTGACCAAAACACTGACGCCGTTCAATATCGCCTTGAAGCACTTGGCACTTATTTCGCGGTTGCTCTCGAAAAACGATGCGCCCAAATACCCCTCCCTGGCGCCTGCCTGGGTCGACAACATGAACATCAACGATCGGGCTTCAAACTCCCGCGCGACAAGGAAAGCACCATGCAGTTTGTCCCCCTCACCGAGGCCAACCCCGCCATCCAGGCCCACGTCCGCACCCTTCGAAACCAGGAAGACGTGCGCAAGTTCATGTACACCTCCCACGAAATCAGCGACCAGGAACATGCAAACTGGCTGACGTCCCTCAAAGGCAATTCGCGCCAGCAAGTGTTTGTCGTGCTCAAGGAAGAGCGCGCGGTTGGCGTTGTTTCACTCAATGCAATCAACACCGTACAGAAGACGGCTGATTGGGCGTTTTACCTCGACGTTCAACTACAAGGCAAAGGCCTGGGCAGCGTGGTCGAGTTCTGGATGCTGAATTACGCATTTGCTGAAGCGGGACTGGAAAAGCTCAATTGCGAAGTGCTGGCGAGCAATCCGGCGGTGGTGAAAATGCATCAGAAGTTCGGATTTGAGCTGGAGGGCGTCAGACGACAGAACATCCTCAAGGACGGCGAGCGGATTGACGTGGTGTTACTGGGGATCACCAAGGATGAGTGGCTGGCCAAGCGACCGACTTTGCAGCGGGTTGTCGAGCGCATCGGCGCGATCTAGGCCATACGAAAAAGGGCGCCCCGATGGGCGCCCTTTTCTATTCAATCGTCATGCAACATGCCGGAGCTGTACTGGTTGAGACTGGCACCAATACCGGTGCCGCCGAACTTCAGCGTATTGGCGCTGGCGCGCCCTTCCGGCGACTGGCAATCCGAAGAAAAACAACTGGTGGTGGTCAACCCACCGGAGCCCGAACAGGCACTCAATACCGAGACAGCTGCAGCGATCAACAGCACTTTGACGACATTGGCACTCATGGTGGGGCTCCCCTGGGATCAAACGCGAAATAGCACGACCTTATGGCTGCATCGTAGGCGCTTGCTTGGGGTGGGAAGATGAAACTTTCTTGATCGACAGCGCGGGTTCAGGTTTGGGCAACCGCAGGCGAGGATTTCTCAGTCAATCACCCGCCGCCTCAATAATGCTCTGTTGTACTTACCAACCAATTTTTAACAAAGGTTTACATCGGTTATTCATTTCGCTCGGTATAGTTTTTTGCAATTAGCGAGATTTGGACAAGACTCAATGCAGTCGAATAACACACTAATAGATCCTGAACTGATAAAGATTCGACGGCTGTTCGCAACACCCCTGGCGAGTATCCAATTCCCTGATGCAGAAAGACTCAATGCTGAACTGAAAGTTATAGTCACCCGCCGTATGGCGGAAGATCGCCGCGGCGCACATCGGAGTAATGAAGGCGGCTGGCAGTCTGCAAACGACTTCCCCGAATGGGGAGACAAAGCCTGCGAAGCATTGGTGAAGTTCGCCACCGACTTCGCCATTCAACTGACAGCGGTTCATAGCGATCAATACGGATTAACCGAACCCAGCTTCGAGTGGAAACTCAACGCGTGGGCAAACGTTAACGAGGCTGGCCACAGCAACTCCCTTCATGGGCACCCCGGTGCTTTTTGGTCAGGGGTTTACTGGGTCGACGCCGGCGGCCGCGAGGACGATGCAGCGGTGGGCGGCGACCTGGAATTTGTAGACCCTCGCGGCATGGTCGCATCGACCTACAATCCTGCGCTGCGAATGAGGGTCGAAGATTGCCTGACTGCCGGCTTCAGTTGTACGTGTGCCGCCAAAAGTGGAACCTTCATTATGTTTCCTTCTTGGTTGATGCATTCCGTACAACGCTTTGAAGGAACGAGACCGCGAATTTCCATAGCCTTTAACTTTGGGGTTTAGGGAGAACACGGTTAACTTGATCTTCGCATCAGCGGGCTCGTTGTCGGCAACAATCTTGAAACGACCGCTGGCCGTCAGTTGGTCCTCGAAACTCTTCTTCAGCAACTTGCCCAAGTCGATATCGGCATTCGCCAGGCTGTACTGAATCGCCTCGACCGTGGACATCGACGCCAGATCCCCGGCCTTCAAATCCGCTGCAAAACCGGCACCCAGCGCCGTACCCTAGGCCTGTTCACGGCCCATGTGTTTCATTTCCTTGTTGCTCCACGTCACTGGGAGCAAGAACTGACGCCCTTCCGTGGCAAGGTGTTGAAAATGCGCCACGGAAGGGTTTTCGATTACGCCTTGAGTTCGACGTTATCCAACGCCTGATTCACAGCCAGCCCCGCGACCATCACCACCTGCGCGATACCCAGCGCGGTTTTGCGGTGGGCGGGTTCCAGGATGGCGGCGAAGTTGTTGAGCATCTCGGCGATGGAGCTGAGGGACTCGCTGGCGTTGGCCAATAGCGATTCACTGTCGTAAGCCGAATTGGCCAGGAACATGGGGTCGTGTTTGTGGTGACTGCCCATGATGCGTTGTTGCGGGGTGAGGTAATGGTCGAGGGCGCGTTCGGCGGCTTCGTTTAGGGTTCTTGAATCAGGGAATTGATAAGGTGAAACCGGATCGGTTTCTGGTGGGTTGGGTGTTGGTTTGATCATAGTGAAACTCCCGACAGATAAAAGTTAGGAGCCATCACCTTCGCTACCAAACGAAAGGCGGAGGCCATACGCAGGTTGGTAGACCGGCCGTCAGGAACACCGGCGCATCCGAAGACGCCCTGCGCATGACCACCATAGAACGGAGACGATGAAAGCCCCCGCAAAACAGTAGTCCTGTGCATCTGACGGAATCCGGGCTACCAAACCCGATCACTGGTTTTCAGTGACCCGAGAACGATAAAAGCCACGGCCTAGACGCACAAGCCGGCGGATTCTGTCTTAGGTGTAGGGGGTGGCGCAAGGTTGTGTAGGGCCAAAGGCGTATCAGGGAGCTTCGTTTAAACACACGCAAATTTTGCTGTTTAGATTGATGACCGACACTGAGCACGTCGCCGTCAGACACCCACAAAAGCAAGTCTGATACAGTCGGTCCCAGCTAATCCGTTGACAGGGAGTCACACATGGCAAAACCCGCCGCACGCATCACCGATCCCACCAGTTGCCCCATCCCTGGACACGGCCCCAAAGCCATCGCCTCCGGATCCCCCGACGTATTCTTCAACGGACTCGCAGCAGCCAGAATGGGCGACACCTGCACCTGCGGCAGCGCACTGGCCTCCGCCGTATCCGGCACGGTATTCATCAACGGCAAAAATGCCGCGCTGGTTGGCACAGTCGGTTCACATGGAGATGTTGTGACCAGTGGATCGGGAACGGTGATTATCGGCGACTCACATACACCTGCGCCGTTTACCCCGCCGACTCCAATGGTCGTTCATGGGAACTGGATCGGCTTTAAGATTCCGGCAGCCGAGAGCTATGAAGGGCTTTCCTGCAGCGCACACTTCGAAGACGGATCCGTAATGCAAGGTGTGTTCGACGCAAAGAACACCGTAAAGTTTTTAAACCCGACAGGCAAAGTCTGTACCGCAATTGATTACGGTACTGAAGACGCTTCGGACGGTGTATCAATCCTCGATAACATTCTCAGCAAAACTCAGGGATAAGGATCATCTCGTGACAGAACCCATGCTCATTACGGGCAGCTACATTTTAAAAAGAGAGCATGACCTTCACAGCTCGCCGTTGGAAATGGCGATTGCCGGTATGGAAGGCGCAGCAGCACGTTTTGCCACTGATGCTATAAAGGATGCTAAAACTCGCTTGAAGTATCAAAGTAAAATTCAAGAGATGTCCCGACTGGTTGAAGCCGAAGTTCTGGCGGGAAAAGTCAGCTCAAAAGATGGCGTAGCTTATTGCCAAGAAATGCGTAACAACATCATGAATGAGCACCGGAAATTCACATCAGCTCAAGGGGTTGCTGTTGCCGAATACATAAAACTCAACGACCCCACTTTGCAAACCACCCTAGACAAGTACGCCCACTCACTATTCAAGAAAAAATTCGATCTTTTAACCGATGTAGAAAAAACTAAAGTCCACTACCTGATATTGAAAAAATCAGGGGTAGACAATCCCAAGGTCACTCGTGGCACAAAGATCATGAAAGTGACAGGAAAGGTGGCCTGGGTAATTACCGCGGCCTTTGCGGCATCTGAGATTTATAAAGCCGACGACAAAACGAAAGAAACCGGGCGACAGGGAATCATTTTGGGTGTTGGAGCTGCTGGTGGCGCATTGGCAGGCCTAAGTATCTCGCTCCTGTGCGGTCCTGGCGCCCCTGTTTGCGCTATTGCCGTCGTGCTTGCGGGTAGCGTAGCTGGAGGCATCCTTGGCGAATACGCAGCTGATAGCCTTGACGATGAACTAGAGGAGTTCCTGACATGGGGCGTTCGATGACTGACAAGGAACGGTCTTATGTCTACTGGGCATTATCCGACGCATTTGTCGACACCGAGGTCGACTATGAAGCAATTGCACGTGAGACCGAAAACTACGACCCCGAAGAGATCAAGAGAATCCTCTATCAGGAAGTAGCGCCTGTCTGCCATACAAACTTGGAGACCATTATACCTATGATATGGTCCGCCTTCAATTTGGAAAATTTGGAGGCAGACATAAAGGAGACTTTAGAAGCCAGAGAAAAAAGCTACTTCAAAAAACAGAAAGACAAGCTGCTGATTCGCTGGCTTGAATTTCGCTACAAGTACATCTGGACAGAAATAAACAAACACTACACAAAGAAATAAGATGGAACAACAATAGAGACTGACAAGACAGCATGGCAGGTGGCATTGCCGGAAGCGTAGTTGCAGATACTTTTGACGAAGGTTTATAGGAGCTTTCCCATTGGAAAGTATTTTAACTCCGGAAGATAAGGTCAAGATCCAGACAGCATTGGCTGAAGCCTTCGTTGACAACGAAGTCGACTACGTATACATCGCGGATCGAATTAAATCCTACGATCTGAAAATTGTTGAAGACATACTATATTCAGAAGTGGCTCCCGTGTGCTTTGCCAATCTTGAGACGCCAGTACCGCCAATTTGGACGGGGTTCAAGGATGAGTGGCTGTTAGACGAGATTGAAAAAGAACTGCGAACTCGTCAACAAAACAAGGTGCGGCGAGTTTTTGGCAATTTGAAGATTCTTTGGCTTCGTTACAGCTATCGCTATATTTGGAAAGAAATCTTAAAAAACATTAACAATAACCAATTAAAAAATTAAATAACTCGATCCCATTAATTCGGAACAATGGGGATCGGAACAATGGGAACAATGGGAACAATGGGGACAGATTTATTTACCACCTAGAAATCCAAAACAAATAAATCTGTCCCTTTTGTCTTTAGTTCTGCGCTATTTTCGGCGTTGCAGGGCGCCTAAATTTCGAGATATCACGGCGAAAGGAGAGAAGCATTGCCCCGTTTACTTTTATGAGATAGCGTTTTTATAATCATTTTTTTATCAACGCATCAGCATCGGATCGGATCGGATCGGATCGGATCGGATCGGATCGGATCGGATCGGCACACCTTAGCCCCGCAGGAGCAACAAATGCTAGAACGCAAATACACCGCCAAACCCGAAGAGTGCCTTTATCACTATTGCTCTGCAGAAACATTTCTAGCAATCTGCACCGGAAAAAAAATTCGCTTCAGCGACATCAACTCAATGAACGATTCACAAGAATTACAATGGGGTTATAAAGTCTGGGAGGATGCAGCAACAGAGTTACATAAACTTGTAGGGGTGGACTTTTTAGATGATATTGACGATATAATTCACGCTTCTAGCGCGAGAGGACTAGGTTTAGCTTCCTGCTTCTCAAAAACAGGTGACGTGTTGAGCCAATGGCGCGCATATGCAGCCGACGGCCAGGGTTATGCCATCGGTTTTGACTCCGAAGTTTTAACAAACATGGCCTCACTGCCACTTGAAATCCTTTACAACAGAGAAAAACAATTAGAAGAAGTGAAAAACGCGATTCTTGCAATTTACAAGGTTCAAGAAAGCCAAAACCACTCCCGCGACGATGGATTTTCATATGCATGCTTTCGCCTATACGCGGATCTTGTTGCATTAAAAAATCCAGCTTTTTATGAAGAAAACGAAGTTCGACTGCTCCACTTACTAAATACGGAAATAAGCAATAACAGCCTAAAACTTACTGACTCAGGTGGAACAGCCTTTGAAAAAGAGCTTCCGCCTTCCGAAATAACGTTCTTTATGCGCGACAATTGCCCCGTACCCTACATCGATTTAAGTTTTTCTAACGAGAAATTCAAAGCGCCTATAAAAGAAGTAATACTTGGCCCCAAAAACCCAGCCCTCCCACTTGGAATATCGATATTCCTTGAAACTGTTGGCCTTCCCTCAGTTGTCGTCAAAAAATCGAAAGCCTCATATCGCTAACTGCAAAAATTGGACTGCAAAAATGGGGACAGATTTATTTACCACCTAGAAGTCAAAAACAAATAATTCTGTCCCCTTTTTACTAAGCACTGAACGAGATGGCTCAGCCGGGACATCAGACGATGTGATTACTAAAAATTAAATACATTTGACCATATTGTTCTCAATATATCATTCTTTCGAGTTCGAAACTGAGCCAGCTACCCCTTCCCCGGGGCTAATAGACACAATATCAAACTTTAGCTTTCGGCTAATTGTATATTTAATCCCAGCAACGTCTTGATAGCTTACTTTAAACGCCAGCTCTGGAAAGTTATCAATCAGGTCGGCCTTATCATCGGAAACGGCAGCAATTACATAAGATTCCCATAGCACGCTATACACATAAGGAATCCTAACAACTAATGATTGCTTATCTACAGACGCAGGCAAGACAAAGTCGATAATTATAGTTTTTTGATTCCGCCAAGCGGAAGACGAACCGCCCTCCGCATTAGAAAAGAGGAAATCATTTTTATATTTAAATGTTTTTACATTGACACCTGAATCTGCCAAAGCATCAATTTTTGCGAGCGCGGAAGATATAGAAAACGACCAGCTTATTTTCATATTTTTCGCGGGGCCAAGCCCAATATTATAAACATCCACTGAAATCTGCTTATCACGACCTCTATCATTCGGGTCGTCTTTAACTTCTCGCGTTGTAAATTTAGTGCTAGCAAAAATCACTTCTGGCTTGTATGAAGATTTCTTGTTAGCCGCGATCTGCAGAACTGTGCAAAGAGTTGCAATTGCGGATACAGCTGCAGCAACACTTGAAGAAACTGCGATAACCTGGTCAATGGATAGATCCACGAACATCATTTGACCTCTAAACTTACATAAACAATGGGGACAAATTCATTTACCACCCAAAAAAAAATGATCAAACAAACCTGTCCCTTTTCCATTGCTGGTGAGGCGTTTTACACGCCAAAACATCGAGCCTAGAAAGATTCGACCGGTTTCTTGGTCTGCTCAACAAGCTTGCTTTCGTCAAGCTTCGGGAAAGAAAACTTGATCATAATGACCGATTCCTCGCCCTCGCCCGTGACAATCAGATCAGCCCCCCTGACATTCGCAGGCGCGGCAGCCATCAAACCAGTAACGGTAGGTGTCCCTTTGATCGAGGCGGCGCCTTCAATAAACGAGTAGGTAAGATTGTTGGCGTTTAGAGCGACACTTTCATAGTTGGTTAGTTTAGCGGTGTACTCATCCTTGCTTTTAGCTTTAGCCGCCAGATCGACGAGATCCAGCATGGACTTGCCGTCAGCCAGTGCGACCAGACCAAACGATTTGGCCAGCGCGCCGATAGCACGCCCAAACAGTTCACGCTCATAGGGTGCGAACAGTGAAACCATAATCAGCTTGTCACCGCTGAACACCAGGCCAGCGGTGAATTTCTGATCAATGAAATTCACGTCATCAATACACCGCGCGGGCGCGCCCACCTCTGCCGAGCAATCATAGTAACCGCCAGCCTCGGTGTATTTCGTGATTGGCGTGTCGTAGGCGTAGCTCTTGAACAGGTTGTCAGCTGCAACGGCATTCTGCATAGCGCCAACGAGGCCGGCTAAGCAAAGCACTAACGCATGGATTTTTTTCGACATGGATTCCGTTCCTGCAAGAATGTGGACATTGATAGCCACATGCTATCAATCCTGCGGCGGATTTGTCTCGCTCAATCCGGTGCAGGTTGAGCGAGCTCAGCAGATCCGGACATCGGACGCTGTAAACCAACTCTGCCATTCCTCCCCCCAAGCCCCCTCCTCCCATTCCTGATAAACTCCCCCACCTCCCAGCCACACCGATTCCGTACCCCCAATGCCCCCAATCACCGCCACACCCGCCCCACTCTCCCGCCGTTTCTCCGTCGCGCCGATGATGGATTGGGTGCAGTAGCCCACCTTCCCCCTGGTCTGATTGGCTAAAGTCTCGAAACTGCGATCCGTTGTAGCAAATTTTAAGCATGCGACGACCACCGCCCACCTAGGGTGCTACCGGTACAAGTGAGTGAGCTGGTTAGGAGGAATGAGCGTGTGTGAATGTGTCAGCTACAAGGCTTATAAGGATTGTGAGTTCGAATCTCTCCTTCACCGCCACATTCTGAAAACGCAAACCCATGATTTTCCTAGAGAAAATCTGGGGTTTGTGGTTTTTGGCGTCTGAAAAATAGCCCCATGGGACTGATATGGGACTGGCGCACTGTTCTGGTGCGAAAAAAAGGCTGCTGAATGAGCCTTAGGTCTTTCTGATCTGGAGAGATGAACTAGGCTCTCCAAGCCACTCACTCCAGGACGGATCCCATGCCAAATAACTCTGAATCCAACATTGCCACGGCGGATGCGCTGACCTTGCTGCTACACAACCAGCACGCGATCGGAGCCGCGATAGATGAGTTCACGAAATGGCTTTCAGAGAATGGCGCAGAGGATATTGCCCTTAACGCAAGTATGGCGATGGAAACGTTGGACACAAATGCACAAGCGCTAACCGACGCGATCCTGCGACTGCGGCGTATATAGGATGTTGCGCTTTGATTCTGAGAGGGCGAATGGACGACAACTCCAATTCAGTAGCGGAGGTTGGCGTTTGACTGTGTTGAACTTTTGCCTTTGAGCCGTCACCTAACCTGCACCCATTTATGGGATGGAAGAATGGTCAGTAGAAGCGAAGTTCATTCGCCCCTACAAGTGACCGAAACCTTACAGACCGCAGGTGATGAGATGGCAGCGAGATTTGTTGCAGTACCAGCGGCACCGGCGAAAACCGGTCTGAGGCGCGAAGGCGCCCGCTTCTATGCCACTACGGTGCCCTCGTGTTTCAACATTTACGACAACGAAGAGAAGTGCCGTCTGCCTGAGTCCTATCCCACCCGAGTTGAGGCAGACGCGGAGTGTAAAACGAAGAACTCGCCCTAGATCCGACCTATGCCGGGAGAGATATCCTAATCGCTTGGTGCAATTGGTCGATCGTCCATGGCTTCGCCAGAAACGTGGCGTTGGCCGGAAGTCCGTCAAGTGCCGACGTATGACCGGACGTAATGATGACCGGCAACGTGGGCCAACGTGACCAGATCACTTGGGCCAAATCCAGTCCGTCCATACACCCCGGCATCCGGATGTCAGTCATCACGAGCGCAATTGAGGAGGAGCTTTCCAATACGGACAAAGCGTGTTCCGCCGAGCCGCAATCAATCACCGTTATATCCAATAACGTGATCGCATCCGCAATCAGCGTGCGCAGTATTTGATCATCTTCGACGAGCAGCACTGATAGTGACATATGCATACGTTTCCGGCCGTTTCCTCGTTTGTCATCTTGATAATAGCGGTTGTTTCAAAGCGCCGACGAGTGGCGCTTTGTAGCCAAGTGATTGCCGATTATCGGCATTCCGCTAGTCTGAATTTACCGAACAAATCCGTCCGATTGCTGCCTTCACAATAAATGGGACGATCAATGAGATTGCCATGCGACTTTCAGATTTCATCCTTTTTCATCAGGAACCAATACTGCAAGCATGGGAGACGTTCGCCCGGTCAGTGGATACTCCGCTGCCGATTATGGACGCCGGCAGTTTAAGAAACCATGCCGAGTTTATTCTGCGGGCGGTCGCGCTGGACATGCGGACCTCTCAAACCTCTCAAGAGCAGATCGACAAGTCTCTTGGGCTGGGTCCGGTCGCCGGAGGCGAGTCGGCAGCTCAGAGCCACGCCATCACTCGACTGGTGGCGGGTTTCACCCTTGACCAAATGGTTTCCGAATATCGCGCACTTCGCTCAAGTGTCCTCAGACTCTGGCTGGACCAAGGATACACAGGGGACACACATCAAATTTCGGACATGATCCGATTCAATGAAGCCATCGATCAGGCGCTTGTCGAGTCCATCGCCACATATGGGCAGGCCGTGGAGCAAACTCGAAAAACAGTCCTGGGCGTGTTGGGCCATGATTTGCGCACACCCTTGAGTGCCGTGGCCTTAGGCGCCGATCTGTTGAGTCAAAGTGAAGAGCCAGGTACGCGCAAGCATCGAATAATTGCGCAGATTACGACCAGCGCAAAATCGGCGAACCTGATGGTCAGCGATCTGCTGGACCTTGCGCGCTGCAACTTGGGCACCGGCATTCCGGTGCTACCGGAAACGACGGACCTGACGGCGTTGTGCAAAGCCGTGGTGGACGAACTCGCGGTCGCCCATCCCAATGCGCAAATCATTTTCCCCGACAACGAGGCGGTCACGGGTCAATACGATCCATCACGCATGGCTCAGGTGTTTACGAATCTGATTGGTAACGCCGTGCGACACGGCAACGCCCATCAACCCATTCATGTTTCCGTGAGCGGGGATGGCACCACCGCACGTTTTAGCGTGCTGAACCACGGCACGCCGATCCCGGCCAGTGCGCTGCCCTCACTGTTCAGTCCGGAAGGTCGTTACTCCAGGTACTCCGCTGGAGAACACAGCGCATCGTCGGGGCTGGGGCTGGGATTGTTCATTGCCACGCAGATTGTCGAGGGCCATGGGGGAACGATCGCGGTCGAGTCGACGCAGGAGCAGGGCACGACGTTCAGCGTGAGCTTGCCCGTCCGGCGTTGAGAGCGGCTACTGTGAGCCAGTAGACAGAACGCCGTTTATGTTCAATCGGCCCCCACACTTGAGTCAGGTGTGGGGGCCTTTTTGTGGGGCCACGGAAACCACCACCGCCGGGACTGGTCTACCGACCCGTAGCAGCCTGGAAAATACCCAGGCCGATCTCACAGGAACAGGATTTGGGTTTATGTCTTACGCCTATGAAGGCTTGGCGACGGTCGGGGTGTTGGCCCTGTACCGAGGCCAGCCAGCGAACAAGCTGACCACCCTGAAGCTGAATATCCGAGTGCGCAACGTCGATCCGAAGCGCTTTCGCATTGAATTCGACCGTTACCTGCAAGGCCCGAAGGAAGCCAATGCCGTGCAGGTGGTTTTACCCGGCGGACTACTGCTGCAGGGACCGATCGTCGACGGCAGCAATCAACCCGACGGCGGCTGGCTGCTGATCGATGTTGAACAGTATGAACTACCGTCCGAACCGCCGGCCAACCTCAACGGCTGGAAATGGGAGTGAGCATGAATGAGACATTATCCGAACTGAACTTGCCGGGTGCCATTCGCGCCCAAGCGTCCAAGTTACTGGCCGCTATCAATAACGCGAGCGGTCTTGGTGAACTGCTGCGCGACACGGGCCGCGCCGAAGGATTTGTCCTCGGCATCGAGACTTTAAACGCGCTGAACGCGGCCGACGTCGAACACCTCTCTATCGTGCTAGAAACGGCCGCTCACAACCGTTATGTGGAGCTGGGCGGATGATCGGCAAGGCGATCCATGAAGACGTCCTGCGTGCCTTGGTTGGGCTTGTCGATTCGCTTGGGCAGCAGCGGTGCCCGCTGGGTGCCGGTGCGCTCGCGCCGTGAGACGCTGCGCACCCGGGCGAGCCTGACGGCGGTCGGGCGTTTTGCCGACAGCGAGGGCCTGCGCGGACTCAGTGTGGAGTTGTGACCAGCGCTAGCTAGGCTATTGGCCGAAGCGTCGTTCGTGAGCGACAGCTATCGGCCAGAAGCAGACGTTCTAATCGATTGGGTTACTACTCCCTGGTCTGCGCCTTGAACTACGCTCTCCGAAAACCTCGTTCAAGGACGAACCTATCCCAAAGATTTAAAACTCCAACATCGCCGCGGCAGATGCACTGACACTGCTCCTGCTCAATCACACCTTGAGCGCGGCAATTGATAGGGACGTCAGTAGTGGCTTTTAGGGAATGTGTAGAAGTTGTTGCAGAAAACGCAAATCACCTTGGTATGGAGGGGGGGGAGATGGCATTTTTATCGATCTAGAAAATCCATTCCCTCCTATAATGAACGCGCGTGGTAATTTTTAGGGATTCATGATAGTAAATATAGTTCTGCATGGAGAAAATTTATGAGTTACATGGCTTGGGGTGATGATTTATTCGAGCGTAAAGTGAGGGCCGATTTTCTATCCAATTATTTGGATGAAGATATCTGTCGTGTATTAAATCTCGACTCTCCCTGGGGGGCTGGAAAAACATACTTCCTAAAAAATTGGAGGCTTCAGCTTTTAAGTGAAAACTTGCGCCCCGTGGTTTACTTCAATGCTTGGGAAAATGATTTTTTGGGTGACCCTCTTTTATCACTCGTTTCTGTTATTCGCGATCAGCTTTCTGCTCAGGGCGGAAAGCCAAGTCAGATTAAGGGAAAGGTAAAAGAATTTACGAAGAGGGCGGGGGAGTTAGCTGTTGCAATAGCTCCTTCAGTTATTAAGGCTGCGGCAAAAAAACATCTTGGTGAAGATTTTCTCGAGGTTTTAGATGGCGAGGTTACCGCTGAGGCAGCAGAAAAATTCGTGGAAAAAATTCTAAATAAAAACCAAGAGGCATTAACTGCGGTTGACCACTTTCGGTCTTCGCTTGGTGAGCTATTTAAAGCTGCGAGCAGTAACAGTGAAGGTAAGCCAGTCTATATTTTTATCGATGAGCTAGATCGTTGCCGTCCTACGTACGCAATCGAATTGCTCGAGCGTGTTAAGCATTTTTTTGCAATCGAGGGATGCCGGTTCGTCATCGCAACTGATACTGACCAGTTGGCACATTCCATTTGTGCTGTCTATGGCGCAGGATTCTCTTCAAAACGCTATCTTAAAAGATTTTTTGATTCGACGTTCAAGCTAGATAACACGCTTATTGATAATTGGATTGCGACCAACATAAAGAGTGAGATTTGTCCTCCATTTAATAATTACAAGGTTTTTGAAATGGCTGGTGGGAGACCTCAATTCGGATTTGGCGATTTCGTCGAACCAGCCCCGACATCAGTTTTTAGTAAAAAACTAAATTCACACCAGATTGTTTTTAAAGCGCTAGTAATGGCGTTCAATTTTCAGATACGAGATTTGGAGGCTATCCTCAAGAGGCTCCATACTTTTAATGGGTACTTTAAGGAGGGTGGTTGGGATTTTTTCTTTTGTACGTACTTGTTGTTTTTGGTTCATTCGGATGTCGTTGTCAAGGCGTGGGGCTCGCATTACGAAGATTTAGACTTTTGGAAGGATCTCAATACTAAATACCCAGCGACTAGTACTTTGTATACTGGAGTGGGTAATGTATCGGTTCATCAGCTGGCTAGGATCTACTTCAGAATGTTAAGCTCAGCTGGTAGAGAACTAATGGATTTAGCGAATGGGAATGGTATGGAGTCTCCGGTTGCGCTTGACGTGATGCGGAAGACTGATATGTATATCAAGTCATTTGAAGTTGCTAAGCTTTCCGCCGAATTAACCTAGATAGTTTATGCATTTTCAATTAACTGATCATGTTGAAGTGTCGTTTCTGTTTTGGAGGAAAACAACTGCGCAATTGCAATTATGCTAATTATCAATTTTTCCTATCGATGCTTTCAACACTGTTTATGTTAAGCAGGCCTGATCGTTCGGAGCCTACTCGGTTCGAAAAGGAACTCCAACTGCTAGCTGTTTTATCTTTACCTAGCCTACGCGCTGATACGCTTCTGACATCGCTGACATTTTGAGCTGATGCTGTGGCCTTGGCCATGATCTGCCCTAGGCGAAGGGCGACTATGGGTCGTCAGCGGACGTAGTCGAACGTCTGCTATTGGCCGGAATCAGTCGTTCCTGAACGTCTGCTTTTGGCCGAAAGCGGACGGCTTACTAGCGACAGTTGATCGTCCACAATTCATCCAAGCGAGTCGTGTAGCTCTGGCTCATCATCTCACGCCGCATGGCCCACTCTGGGTTGCTAGGAACGCTCGCCGCTCGAAGTGTCCCCCTTCCCCACCGTTCGTTGATCTGATCCAGTACGGCCATGACCTTGGTAGCTTCGGTTGGTTGAGAAGCTGCAAACAGGTCATCTGTGTATTCGCCTGGCTGACATAGGCTCATCAGCAATACCTCCGCTTTGCTGTACTTGAAACCAGTGCGATACACCCGATCCAGCGCGTCAACTGCGGCCTTGGTCAGCAGCCGGACATCATCTGTCGGGTAAGGCATATCGATCACCACACCATTGGCGTACTTCGCCTCCTCAGGATTGAACATCCCGGTACGGATGCTCACGCGCACTTTCTTGCATAGCGATTTTTGCGCCCTGAGCTTTTCCGACGCGCGCATCATGTACGTGGCCACCGCTTCCTTGATCGGTGCAAGTTCCGTTAACCGGGTGCCGAACATTCGGCTGCAGCAGATCTCCTGCTTCGGCGGATCGGGTTCATCTAGTTCCAGACAGGAAGTGCCCGCCAGTTCGCGAGCCGTCTTTTCGATCACCACACTGAAGTTTTTGCGCAGTGTCCAAGGGTCAGCTTTGGCCAAATCCATCGCACTTCTGATTCCCATGTTATCCAGGTGCGCTTTCATTCGACGCCCTACACCCCACACCTCTGAAACATCAGTGTTGCGCAGCACCCAGTCACGCTTCGTTGGGTCACAAATATTGACAACTCCACCTGTCTGCGCCTGCAAGCGCTTGGCCGTATGGTTGGCCAGCTTGGCCAAGGTCTTGGTCGGAGCAATACCAACGCCCACAGGAATTCCAGCGCATCTTAGTACCTCAGCCCGAATCTGCCGACCGAGGCCGTCCAAATCGGTGATGCCGGTGAGATCGACGAAGGCTTCGTCGATGCTATAGACCTCGACTGCGGGCACCATGGACTCGATCAGCGTCATTACTCGCTCACTCATGTCACCGTATAGCGCGTAGTTCGATGAGAACGGAACGATGCCGTGCTGCTTTAGTTTGTGTTTGATCTGGAAGTACGGCTCGCCCATTTTCACGTATGGCTTGGCGTCGTAGCTGCGGGCGATGACGCAACCGTCGTTATTCGATAAGACAACGATGGGAACCTTTGCCAGGTCAGGACGAAACACTCGCTCGCAGCTGGCGTAAAAGCTGTTGCAATCGATCAGGCCGAAAACCGGCACCTGCCTAGACATGACTGCGCACGCTACCAATAATCACGCCCCAGATCGCCAGCTCATCGCCTTCCAGCACGTAACGCGGTGGGTACTTGGGATTTTCGGACAGGAGGATCACCTCTTTTCCACGGATGCACAGACGCTTGCAAAGCGGATCATTGTTAAGCAACGCAACAACAATATGCCCGTGCGCCGGCTCCAGAGAACGATCCACTACCGCCAAATCGCCGTCAAAGATCCCTGCCCCTTGCATGCTCTCTCCGGCAATTTTCACCAAGTAAACATGCGGGGCACGAATGTTGAGCACTTCGTCAAGCGAGATGTGGGCTTCGATGTGATCTGCTGCAGGCGAAGGAAACCCAGCCGGCACCCGAAAAAGACAAAGAGGTAATTTCCGACCGGCCACATCAATAGGGCCTAGGATTGAAAAGCTCATGACGCACGACTTCCGATACTGTACGAATATACAGTTAACGTTCAGAACGGCACGCGGTCAATTTCTGTAGGAAATATCAGATAAACGGGTGGCGGGTAACTAAAGAAATGATAACCGGCAACCGTCAGAACAATCCGCCCAACGCTGCTGGCTCCCAATTCATGATTACTAGCTCACCGCTGACTTCAGCCTTCCCCTGCCGCTGGTTGGTCGTGGTGTAGCGAATGTCCAATGTTTCGAAGTGGAAGCCCGCGAACACGCGACGGATGTCCGGGTGGTCGTTGATGCTAACCATCACTTTGCCTTTGCAGCGACGCATGAAGTCGGCCATCCGTTCGTAGTTTTCGAACGGAAAGTCCACGCCATAGCCGGCGGTTTGCCAGTAAGGCGGATCCATGTAGTGGAAGGTGTGGGCACGGTCGTAGCGCTCTGCGCATTCAAGCCAGGGGAGGTTTTCGACGTAGGTGCCGGACAGGCGCTGCCACGCGGCCGAGA
Organism: Pseudomonas sp. HS6; assembly: GCF_023375815.1. Taxonomy (NCBI): domain Bacteria; kingdom Pseudomonadati; phylum Pseudomonadota; class Gammaproteobacteria; order Pseudomonadales; family Pseudomonadaceae; genus Pseudomonas; species Pseudomonas sp. HS6. The sequence continues at coordinate 2,251,505 of NZ_CP067412.1, forward strand.
GGTTTTCCTCGATGCGTAGCAGGTTGATGGCCGGTGCGGTGGTCGCCGTGCCGAACGTCTGACCCGAGACCTTGCCGGCAAAGGCATGGTGTTGCAGGTAGAAGAATCGGGCGGCGCGCTGGATGTCCGTGAGGGTTTCGGGGCGGGTCATTTTCTGCCATTCGAATACCTGCCGCGAACTGAGCGCCCATTTGAATTGGCGCACGAACTCTTCGAGATGGTTCTGCACGACGCGGTAAAGCGTGACCAGGTCGCCGTTGATGTCATTGAGGACTTCGACCGGCGATGGCTGGGGCTTCATGAAGTAGAGCGCGGCACCGCCGGCAAAGACTTCAACGTAGCATTCGTGTGGCGGAAAAAGCGGAATGAGGCGGTCGGCCAGGCGGCGTTTGCCGCCCATCCAAGGGATGATGGGTGTAGACATAAAAAGCAAGACCTTTACTGTATGGATAAACAGGTGCTAGGCTCGCCGCGCTTTGTGCACGGAGCAAGAGCCTTGGCTGGACTTGCAGGGACCATCTGCAGGGACGGCGGTCGATCCGGATGTTGACGCATCTGGACCGGCCGCTCTTTTTACTTCGGTGTTGAAACTTCTTTGGCGTATGCCTGACAGGCCGCGAGGGCAATCAGCCCCCGGTCGCCGTCATCGGTGACGCCGATAATTCGTTGAGCATGCGCTGGGTCAAGTTCGGCTCTTGTGGGGCCATGAACCACGCCGCCGGTGGCGGTGGTGGCTGACAGCGATCCGTTGCCGGCGCCGGCGGTGGCGTCGAGTAGGACTGACAGGCGCAGATCAGCAGTGGCAAGACGGTCGCGTAGGCGAACTTGATCACGTTGGGCATCACTCAAGGCTCGGTAATGGGTTTGTTCACTGGTTGCCAGGCGCTGCTCGAGCGCGAGGCGTTTATCCTGTTCGGCACGCTGCTGAGCGGCCGAAGCAAGGGTTATCTGATTGAGCGTTTCGGTGTGGAGTCGGGCCTGCTCTGCGAGATGTTTGCCGTAGCGCCAATCCTGTAATTGCCAGGCGATGGCGGCGGAAGCACCGGCTAAAACGGCCAGCAGCACACCTTTGGCCACCAGTCGATACGGCGTCGGGATCAGTTCGCCGAGACGCATAGCACCGCCCTCGCCCGCCCCCACAACTCCAGCCGATCCTGTAGGCCGTTGAGGCCACCGTTGATCCTGCGGGTGATCGTGTTGAACTCGTTTTGATCTGCCAGTGCGTTCAGCCCATTCACGGACCAGAACCACGCGGCCGATTCAGCGGCCCACTGCGGCAGCTCCAGTAGCTTAGGGGTGCGCAGCAATCGCTCGTCGCCGAACAGCGCCAAGCTGCAGCGTAGATAATTGTCGTGACCGGTGACCTGGATCAGACCGCGACCGCGATAGCGCTGGCCATCACCATCCGCTGCCGGGGTGTTGCCCAGTTTCGCAGCCAGGTTGCCGGTGTCGTATTTGCTCAGGTACTGCTCGCCGCCCAGCTCCCGTACATACTGCAGCTGACCCGACTCGTGACCGACTTGCGCCAGAAACGCGGCTTGCCGTTTCGGCGTGTTGATCTGCCGGTGGGCCATGGCTGCGTTGAGGGCGGATACAAAAACGCCCGCTTGGCGGCGGGCGTTGGGCATGATGCTTTGCAGCTGTTGTTCAGTGATGGACATACAAACTCCAGACGTAAAAAAACCGCACTCAGGCGGCGATGGGATGCGGCTACTGCTTTTCGACGTTCACCACCTTGAGTGGCGCTTTTGGTCCTTTCTTTTTCTTGCCTTTGGATTTACCGGCTTTGCCGGCATTGCATTCGACCGTGGTCGACCAGCCGGATTGGGTGAACACTTGCTCGACCGAATCCGCCAGGTATTCGCCATCAAGCCCGACCTTGAACCCCTGAGCGATGATGGAACGCTCGGCGAAGATGTCCGTTCGCCCGGGCATCTCCAGCCGAACATCGGCGGTCGAGCGATTGAACGCCGACAAGCGGGCCTTGGCCGCTGCCTCAGCAGCGGTCTTGTTCGGATAGATATGGCGGTCGGTATGCACTGCCGGCAGGCCATCCGGAGCGTCATCATTGTCGATGGTGACCACCGCGAGCTTGCCGTTCTTCTTGTCCTGATGCTTGGTCGTCACCGCCTTGTGTGAGTTGCGATCACCGAGACTGAACTGCCAACGGCTGAGGTCGCGTCGAGTCAGGGTAACGGCGCCAAACGCCTTGCCGCTGGCTGTCTGGCCACCCTGACGCGGCATCACCAACAGCTTGCTATCGGCGACCTTCGCTGTGCAGTCGTACTGCTTGGCCAGACGGGTGATGAAATTAAAATCGGACTCGTTGAGCTGATCGACCCGGGCGACCTTGGTCGACACCGGACAAACCGGCTGCCAGCCATTGCGCGCGGCGACGTCAGCCACGATCTTCGACAGCGGCACGTCTTCCCAGCTTCCGCTACGGATAGTCTTGCCACTGCCACGCATGTCGCTGGCCTTGCCCTTGATCACGATGGTATCCGGTGGGCCTGATACCTCGACCGTGTCCACGGTGTAACTGCCCATGCGCGCCAAGGTCGTTTCGGCATAACCCAGGTAGATCTCGATTGAACTGCCACGCCGAGGTAATTGCACTTGCCCGTCACGGTCGTCGATACGCAACTCAAACTCGTCGGACTCCATGCCCGGCTTGTCAGAGGTACGCAGCAACAACAGCCGATCATTGATCTTGGCCGTGACATCGGCTCTATCGGCGACGATTCGAAACATTGGAGTCATGGATTTTTTCCATAAAAAAACCCGCCAAGGCGGGTTTTGAAGGGGTTATAGCTGCAAGTCCTTTTGTGGCTACAAAATGACTGTAGTTCATCAATTCCAAAGCGAGATGCCTTCTTCGGTCGGCATAGGCAGATCCGGCAGGACGATAATCACGCCGGACCGGAACGGCTGAGGTTCATCGGCCAGCCCCTGATTGGCATCGAGCACAGCCTCGACGCTACCATTCAGATGGCCGTAAACGTTGTTGCAAATGACATCGAGCATGTCGCCATCAGACGTCCTGCATGTCGTCGCCATATCGCTCAAACTCCAAAGTAAAACCCTGTTTGCGGGCAATCCCGCCATGCAAAAACGCGCCCCGTTCATCGTTAATAGTCTTCAAACACCACGTCCCGATCACCTCGCCATAACCCATGGTCAGGGTCAGCGGTTGTAGCCTGGCCCCGATGGAACGCAGCATGTCGAGCTGCTTCAAGCCGCCTTTGAAGCCCGGGTAGATCGTGCCCTTGAGCGTCAACTTTTCATCGCCCATACCGATGGCCTGCTTCGCCGGGCGGCGCGTCAGCCGCTCCTGCGAAGCCCAGCGAAATTCGGTCGATCGGCTCAGCTCATCAAAGGCCGCCGTGTCGAGGTTGAAGTAGTACGGCTCAATTTTCGGATCGCGCGGCTGAATGATCATCAGGTGCGGGAATGGCTTCACCGCCTCCGGCGCCGGCGTGGCCTCCCCGGCAAAGGAACTGGTGGGAACGATGTTGGCCAGCGATGGGCTGACCTTGCCAGCGACGTTGTTGATCGCCGTGGCCGCCTTGCCCGCCTGTTCCTTCAACGTGCCAAGCCGATCCTGCACTTCAGCCGCCGCCCGGGTGGCACGACCGTACACCGCGACCACTTGACCAACCTTGGCCTGGGCCGCGTCGACGCCGCGCATCACCCGCTGAAGCTTGGCGCCGATGGCCGGACCAACAAACGGAATGTTCTCCAGCTCGGACGCGGCGCCGGTCAGTTCGCGGATCGCACCGTTGACCGGGGTCAACATGCCGTCAGCACTGCGCCGCCCGGTTTCCGCTGCCTCGACCAGGTACTTCAGACTCGATTGCATCTGCTCCATGTAAGCCATGAAACCTCCTTAAACATGGGGTTCGTCGTAGAGCTTGGCGGCGTTACTCTTCGCCGCATCCGCCATCATTCGCTGCATGTGTGGCATCAGATCCTGCGCCAAGGTTTGCGGGTCCTTGACGTCGCCCTGCACAGTGACCGGCATGCTCAGCGAATACTGGAACTGCTGGTCCACCTTGGCCGGCACCGGTTTTTCTGGCTCCTTGGGCTGAATGGCCAGCGCCGCCGACTTGAGCGGCGCCGTCACCGCCATCGAGCGCGCAACATCCCCCAGCGCCGGTCCTTGCTGGCCCGCTGACGCCATCATGAGCGGCGTGGTTGGCACCGGTGCCTTTGCCGTCTGTTCGGGCTTTTCATCCTCGCCACCAAAAAGCGACTTACCCAACGATCCGCCCAGCGCCGCGCCGCCCTGACTGCCGAGGTAAGCACCGATCAAGCCGCCGATGGCCGTGCCGATGATGGGCACCACCGAACCAATGGCGGCACCAGCTGCTGCGCCGGCCATGGTGCCGGCCAGGTTGCCTGCGGCCGCACCATAGCCTTCGGCTTTTTCGTCCTGGGTCTGGGCGTTCTCGAAAGTGTCGAACGCCATCGCACCGGCCTCCAGCAGCGAACCGCCGGGAATCCCCTTGGCAGCTTTGCCGACCTTGCCGACGGCCTGTACTACCCCCGTCAGTTTGGACATCGCAGCGGTCGGAACTGGTGGCACCGGAGGAATCGGTGGCCTTGGTACTGGGACGGGTGGACGTGGCACAGGAACCGGCGGACGTGGAACAGGAGCAGGGGGACGCGACACCGGTGGGCGCGACGAGCCAGGGCGAGACTGCGGCCGACGCCGCGGGGCATTGCGCCGTGAGCCGCGTCCACGTCGGCGAGTTTCGCCCGGGGCATCTGCGCCACCGAGGTCGCGCAGGGCGTTGGCATTGACGACGAAAACCTTTTTGACTCCGTCGTCACCACCTCGCGCCTCGCCTTCACCATTGCCGCCCGAGACCGCTTCCTGGGCCAGCGAGACGACTTTGAGGCCAGTGGTGACCAGATCGAATTTCCCGGGCTTCTTGTCACCGCCCTCCCCGGCATCACTGCTGCTATCTGCCGGCTTACCCTTCAACGCCGCCACTGCCTTGAGGCCTTCTTCAACCAGCGACAGTGCTTTACCGGCCTTTCCTTTAGGTTCGGCATTGACGCCGCCGTCGCCATCCTCAGCGTTGGTCACAAAGACCTTTTGCACCTCACCTGACTTGCCTTTACCCAAGGCTCCGCGTGCCAGGTTGAGCATTCCTTTGCCCATCTTGAAAGAGCTATACAGACCGGACAGTCCAACCAATGCGGCACTGACCAAACCGATTCCCGTCACGACGCCGGGCGAACTGTCAGACAGCGACGTGATGCCCTTCGCGACCTTGGTCAACGACTCCGCGACGACGTCCGTCACCGGCCGCAAGGCATCGCCGATGCTGCGCATGGCATCATCCATCGACTGGGCCATTTCCGCCCACTTCTGCGATGACGACTCACGCCGCTCGGCGAGGTTCTTGTCGAGGATCCCGGTCGCTTCACGCGAATCGTTTTTGAGCTGGCTGTACAGCGCCTTGTTCTGCATGTAGGCCGACAGAGCGGCCTTGACCTGCATGTCGGCGAACAGGTCGCCGGTGCGCAAAGATTCTTCCAGCGAGGCCATCATGGCCTTGGCCTTGTCCGGATCGGCTTCCTTGCTGATTTTCGACGTGGCTTCGGCCATGGCCGCCGCGCGCTTTGGATCGGTCGCCTGAATGTATTTCTGAGCCAGCGCCATACTGGTCTCAAGCGTCGACATGCCGTTTTGCAAACCGGTCTGCATCGATCCTTTGTAGTCGATCCCGGCTTTTTCGTAAGCCTTAACCGTATCGGTCGAACCGATTTTGCCCATCCAGTTTTTCAGGTTGTTGGCCGCTTCGTCCGAACTGCCGGCCTGCTTCATCTGCACCTGCAACATGGCACCCAGTTGCGTCACCGCATCCAGGCCGGTGATGCCGTTGCTGGCCATGTTGGCCAGCAGTTCCGGAAACCACTTGGCCATGTCGGCCGCTTCAAAGCTGCCAGCCTGTCCTTGGTAGGCAATCGCCTCCAGCGCCTGCTGCATCTGTTTGGGGTCGGTGATCTTGGCGTTCTGCCCCAGGGCGTTGATCATCTTCGCAGTGTCGACGCCGCTGGATCCCTGCCCCACGACAAACTTTGCCGCGACGGGCGCATACTCCAGCGCCTTGCTGAGGTCCATACCGGCGCCGACCAACTGATTGACCACGTCGGCCACATCGTTGCGAGCCATGCCAGTGTCGCGTGAGGTGTCGATGATCTTGCGCGACATCTCCTGCTCTTGCGGCTTGTTGGCAATGCCGGCCTTGATCGCGATATCACGCACAATCGCGCCGAAATCAGCGCTGACCTTGGTCGGTACCGCCATGGCACCGACACCGACTACCGCCGCACCGACGGCGCCTTTCATGCCCTGTACGCCAGAATCAATCTGCTGATGACCCTTGGCTTTCAGCTCGGCTTTGTTGGCCGTCTGCCCCATCGAGCGATAGGCTTTCTCCAGTCGCCCGACCTCGACCCCTTGTTTTTTCAAGCTGTCGAGGTTCGAGTTCAAACGGTTGAGTAATTTGGACGCGCCGGCCGCGCCGGTGTCGTGAGCCTTTTTCCATTCCTCGCGCAGGCGGATGGTGTCGCCAATCGTGCGCTGCAGCACGCGCGCTTTTTTGCCTTCTGCCTCAAGGCGCTGGATGCGCCCGGTCACATCGTTGAACGCGGCGCCGACCGTGGAACTGACGGCACCGCCGATCACCAGCCCGAGGGCGAGTTTGTTTGCCATATCACGGCCCCCTTGTGCCCAGCACTACCGATGGCGGCTCAATCCGTGAGCCACCACACCATATCCGCGAACGGCATCGACTGGATCTCGGCGGCGGAAAATCCGGTTTCCGCCGCCAGACGTTTCGCCGCCAACTTGATAACGCTGGGGTTAAAACCCGTCGTCGTTGTCCATGCGAAAATAGCCGGCCTGCAAGCGGTTAAAATCCACCAGCTTCAGCCCCTCCAGATCCGCCACCGACGCGCCGGACAACGCAGCAAACAACACCAGCTCGCGCTGCTCATCGTCGCCACCCACCTCACGGTTGGCCGCTCGTACGTCGCCCACGGTCGGTGAACGCAAGGCCAGCTTGTCGACGGTCACACCGTTGATTTCACTCGGGCACGACAGCGTTACCAGCACCTGATCGGTGGTCAGCGACAACCACGCCGGCATCGATTCCGAATAATCGGTTTTCGGTACCAGGTGCGAATACGCCGTTTGCACGCGGCGATAATCCGTCAGCTTGAGGCCTTCCAAATCCTTCAGTCCGACTTCGGCGAGACCTGCGAACAGCATCAGTTCGCGTTGTTCATCATCGCCGTTGGCAGCACGGTCAGCCGCACGCACTTCACGCACGGTCGGGTTGCGCAGGTTCAACGTCTCGACGTCGATGCTATTGGCTTGGCTTGGGCGGGTGAGCGTTACGACGGCACCGACTGCACTGAGTGACAGCCAGGCCGGAAGGTTTTTAGCGATTGCTTGGTTCATCTGAATCTTTCCTTACAGGCCGAGCGCCTGGCGCACTTCGAGGAGTTGGTCTTTGCCGTCGATCACTTGAATGCCGGCGACCATGTCGATCTCGTACATCAGGCGCCCGTCGATTTCGAGCTTGTAGTACGTGACCGCAACGGCGTGTTTGATCTCGGCCGCGTCGCCGGCTTTCCAATCACCGAGATCGACCTCTTTGAGCCGGCCGCGCAGGGTGGCAACCACCGCTGTCACCGCCCCCTTCTGGCCCTTGAAGGCGCCTCGGAACGTGGCGTTGAACGCCGTGCCGTCAGCGAGACCGAAGTACTTCAGCGACTCACGGCGCACGCCCTTGGTAACAAACGAGGCTTCCATTTTCTCAAGCCCCTGATCCATCTCGATGGGGCCGGCCATGCCGCCGCCACGATATTCGTCAGTCTTGGTGGTCAGCTTGGGCAGTGTCAGGCTGGGCACGTCGCCGGAGAAGTTCACGCCGTCGACGAACAGGTTGGTGTTGTACAAAGTCTGAGGAATCATTTGCTACGCCCCCTTAGGCTGCTTCAAGCACTTCGGTCATCCACTGATCGGTGACTTCGAAAAGGAAATTCGGGTTTTCTGCCGGCGGCACGTCAGTGAAACGGATGCGCCAATACACCTTGCCCTGGGCGATCTGGCTGGCCGTGTTCAGTTCGGTGTCGGGGAACACTTCAAAGTTGATGATCGCGCCCTGGGCTTTGAGGTCAGCCATGAATGCGTTCAGACCGTTGGTGACATCGGTCACGTAGGTCTTGGTGATCGAGCGGTCGACCGCCCATTTGTGTCCCGCCTGCACCGCGTCCATGAGGATGAACAGCGTGCGAACGCGGGTAACGAATGCCCACTTCGGATCGCTCGACAGCGTGCGGTTGCCCCACAGGCGGTAACCGTCGTCACGAATGATCGTGGTGATATTGGCGTTGTTGAGCAGGTTGGCCCGGCAGGTCTCGTCGCCGTCCAGGTATTCGACTGCGCGACCGGTACCGGTGATGCCGGTCAACTCCTTGTTCGACGGCGAGGCCCAGAAACCGTATTCAGCATCTGTCCAGGCAAACAGCCCCGCCGCCCAAGCCGAACCGGGTGCGTCGACAGTCTTGCTAGTGATGGTGTCCCAATACTTGACGCCCGGGTCGACCATGAACAGGTTACGGCTGCCGAAGTTTTCGGCGTAGGCCATGGCGGCCTCGTCGGTGGTGCCAGGTCCGTCGATGATACCGATGGCGCGCAGTTTCTGCGCCAAGCTATCGAGCGCCGTGACCACCGCCTTAGTCGCGGTATGACCCGGCGCGATCAACAGCCGCGGCTGCGCGTTGAACAGGCTTTTACCGTCGAGCAAAGCCTGCAAACCGGTGCGCTGACCCGAGGCCAGGACGCCGCCGATGATCGCCGAAGTTTGCAGCGCGGCGTCTTCCAGCTTGGCCACGCCGATGGCGACGATCACCGCCTTGGCTTTGACGTAGATGGCCTGACAGGCTTTGGTGATCGCCGAGTCAGGGCCGAAAGCGGCGATGGCTTCGCGCTCGGTGGTGATCAACTTCAGCTCGCCCGCCTTGGCCGTACCGCCGCCGAGAACACCAGGCGTGAAGGTGTCGCACAGGCCGATAATCGACGACGACGGCAGCGAGATGGTGCGCGCCCCCGTCTTGACATCAGTGGTCGTGACGCCGTGAAAGAAACTCATAAAGTCCAATCTCCAGAAACGAAAAAGCCCCGCATAAGCGAGGCTGTGAGGGTGTTGGTGTTACACGTAACGGAGTGAAAAACGCCCCGTCAGTGAGGGGCGTTTAGGTGGGGTGTGCTGACAGCCAAGTCGGCGTCGGCGGCCGGTGTTCGACGAGCGGGAACTGATCCCCTTGCGGCCAGTCGCGCAACTGTCGGCGGTAGGCCTGCAGTTCCGCATATTGCTCTGCCGTGATCGAGGTTGCGCCGCCATCTTCAACTTCGTCGCGATGCCGGGAAACCAGCGGATCGGACAGGGCCAACTGCGCGTCACGCCAAGCCCGCTCGACCGCCTCCAGTTCGTCAGCAGCGAGCGGCGGCGGATCAATCAGCACCGGCTGACCATCAGGCCGGGACGACATTTTTTTAGGACTGACCGACAACTCATCGAGCAGGGCCAGCCAAACACTTTCCGCCACCTCGACCACGTCCCCCGGCATGTCGACGCCGTGGATCTCGGGACGGTAAGCCCCACAGGTGGACGGACTGAAAAACACGATTTTATTCATCTTCAATTCCCTATCGCCCGCCACCAAACCGTCCAATTCGCCTGAGTCGTCCCCGCCGCATTTTGCACGCGCAAGGTGCAACCAGCCGCGCCCAACCCAGCATTCATAACTGCATGCAGCAAACCTATCGTTCCGACGTGTGTCAGAGTGATGTTTCGTGGCGCATTGGGGAACGGAATAGGGAACGTGACATATACATACCCGTTCGCATCCGTAACGCCCGTTCCCCACTGCTCAATAAGGCCGTTGGCATTTTTGGCCCAGCCCGAGCCAGCAATGCTCGAGGCAAACTCCATGGAATATTTCAGGGCCGCAGCACCTTCCTCAAACACCCAGTTGGATTCGCCACGCACCAGAACACCACACGAACTCCCCGGGATAATGACGCTGGTCAAAGCCCTGGCGAGAGCAACGATCATATCCGTCCCCTGCCGGTTGACTACGATGTCAGGGCCCGCCGAGTTCTGAATGTAAAACCTCGACCCGATACCAACCGCGTCCAACAGCGGCAGCGTCCACACCCCCGCCACATTACCGACGATGCGCCGACCAGCCATTGCCGGCGTAAGCGTGGCATTGGCCGTGCTGATATTCGTTTGTCCGCCGAAGTTACCCTGCGCTCGCTGCACAAATTCGGTAGTGGCCGGCGACTTTCCGCTATCGAACAGCGGCTGCGTGACGTAATAAGGGCCGCTCAACGTGCCCGCAAAACGCAGCCCCGCCGTGCCGCCGATCAGCCGCCACTGGTCTTGCAGGCGGATGAATTCGGCCGTGTCGCCCAGGGCCAACACGAGAGGCCCAGCAACAACGGTCGAGGTGTACACCACGTCCGTTCCCGAACCCACGACTTTCAGTCCACCCGAGCCAGCGCTGGCCAGCGTGATCGTGGCCCCCTGCGCCACGCCCGCCGTTGGCGGCAAGGTCGCCGTGAGCTGCGTAGCGGCGGAGAAACTGTGCAGGCCGCCGACGTGCGACGCCAATAACACCAAGCTCGCATCGTTGGTCGTAAACCCCGAATACTCGATACCTCGACGCTTTAAAAACTCGGTCGTCGCCAACGACTTGCTGTTATCGAACTGCGCCGGCGTGGGGGCCGTTGGGTTGCCGGAAAAGGCCGGCGAGAACAACCGGGCAAAGCCGTCCGTAATGTTCTTGAAGGTCAGCGCGGTGGTACCCACGACAATCGGGCCATCCGTCACCAGTTGCCAGATCGTATCGGCCTGCGTTGTGCCGACCTCGACCGCTACCGTCAGATTCGGCGTCACCTTGGTGCTGTTGTCTGCATCCTTGGCCCGTACCCAGGCGCCCACAGCCGCCACCCACGGACCGTTGTCCTTGGCCGCTATCTGGTCTTTCACCAGCACCCGGTCACCGGCGTTCAGCGAAACCCCGTCCACCACCTGCAAGCCGACCAGATTGATATTGGCCGTGGTGGCAACGCGTACCGACTGCTTGATATCGAGCTTGCTCAACTCTTCCAGTATCTGCGCAAGCACCCATTCGCGGGTCGCTAGCACCACCGCCGGGTCAATCTTGAGCGTGATGTTGCCCGTGCTGCTGACCACGAAGTTCATCCGCACCACTTGCGTACGGCCGGAGCCTTGCGACAGCAACGGCTTGAAGCTCGGCGCACAGTTGGCCACCGCCACCAGATCACCGTCCGCGTCGTAGAGGCCGATTTCGCGAATCCACTTACCGCCCTCGTCGGCCGGAATGATTTGCTCGGCGATGATCACCGCCGGGTTGACCGGGTCAACGCGAAGCTGATTCAGCGGCTTGCGACGCCATTCGCTGAGCAACTTGGTCTGAGTGGCCGCCGGCACTGGATTGGGTGGGTCGGCCAACCCTCCCGGGTTCGCATCGCCAACCCCCATTTCCGTGATCTTCCAGGCAATGCCGAGCGCGTCGGCGTTCGCCTGTTTGGCCATCCCCACGTTCGTGAGGATCGCGAAAAACTGCGAATTCGCATCAATCATAATAAACGTCCAGGGTGTCTATGGTGTGTTCGCGGCCGACCACGCCAATGCTGCCGGTGACCTCAATGTCACGCATGACGGGCGGGTAAACATCGATTTCATCGCCGTCGTAGAGGGACACGGCAATGTCTAAATTGCCTTGGGTTTCGAGGCTGATCGCAAGCCGGGTCAGTTGCCGGGTAACGGGTTTGGCATCGTCAATGAGGCGTTCCAGCTCCTGGTACATCTCCTCGGTGATACCCGTGTCGAGAACGCCGACCTTCAGCGCGAAGGTACCCGGCACACCCTCGGGCACCGTCTGGAACCACTCGACGATCTCGATCAAGTAGCCCAGCGGCTCAACCACGCGGCGCAGAGCGCCAACGGTGCCCTTGTGTTTGTGGATGTAGTACGACGCCTTGATGGCTGCGCGCTTGGTAGCTTCGCTCCACCGGTAATCCCAGCGATCCACTGACCACGCCCATGCCAGGTGCGGCAGCAGATGAACCGGGCAGGTATCGGCGTTGTAGAGGTCGCGCAGTGGAACAATTGTCTTTTCGAAGAACGCAGCCTCCATGGCCCGTTCCAGTTGGGTGCTGTTGAGCGGCAGGAGACTTTTCATATCAGCTCGCCAGCCTCACGTTGTAGCGCGTACAGAACGCCGCTTGCGCCTTGGTTGGGGCCAGATCCTGCCATCCGACCAACTCAACCCGGGCAACGCCGGCAACGTGCAACTGGGCGTCAACAGCGGAGCGTGCGACCTCGACGCCCAGCCGCTTGCGCGGATTGATCCAGGCTGCCAAGCGGCTTTTGGCCTCGGCCAAACTGGCATCCGCTTCCGGGCCGGCGCTGGCCATGTGCAAAATGGCGTCGATCTCGTAACGGATCACCTGCGCGCTTTGCACTGTCACCCGATCTCCAACCGGGCGGACATCATCGTCATTCAGCGCAGCAGCCACCGTCGACAGTAGCTCCGGCGGTGCTTCGCCTTCCCCGTCCAATCCCAGTACCGTGACCGTGACGTAACAGGGCGCCGGGCTTTCGGCCGTGGCATCTGCTACCAGCCCAGAGGCGTTACGCGCATGCAGGATGTAGCTGTTGCGCGGACCAGCCGTGGTCAACCCTTCATAGGCCAACTGGATACGCTCACGAAACGGATCATCGTCTTCCATGACCTTGGGCACCGGTGGTACCGCCAACAGATCCTCGGCCTGAATGACCAGGCGCGTCAGGTTGACGTTCGCGCCCAAGTGATCGAGGTCACCGCGAATGGCGTGCGCCAGTAACAGCGCCTTGCCGGCGTCATTGACTCGGGCGCGGTTGCCGACCTTGTTGTAAGCCCCGACTTCAAGCACTTTGACCACTGGATCGCTTTCCAGCGCGGCCGTCCAGTTACCGCCCATGTACCCGCGAAACACGCTCAGCCCGTCCTGATAAACCTCTTCGAAGTCCAGAGGTTCCAGCACGGTCGGCGCTGGCAGCGACGACAGATCTACGGTACTCATGCAGCCACCTCCAACGTGACGCTGTCGCCCAGGTACTTCCCGACGATTTGCAAATTGATTTGCCCGCCAATGACGGACATGACGCGCACCTGATCCAACTTCAAACGCGGCTCCCATCGTCCAAGAGCGCGGGCAACCTCAGCCTGTACGGCGCTTTTCCAGCCTTCGTTGATGGGTAAATCGACAAACCGCCGTAGCTTGCTGCCGTATTCCATACGGTGCCGGCGACTGCCCAGCGGCGTGCTCAAGATGTCGGCAATGGATTGCCGCAGATGCTCGATGCCGGATATGGGTAGGCCGGTGTGGCGATCCATTCCGATCATCAATGTCACTCCTTGAACGGCTCGTATTCTTCGCTGGCTTTCAGGAACTTGACCGCTTCGATGTCGGAGGTCGGCACAACGACCGCCGCCTTGTCGACCGGATAGGAACGGTCAGTACCGGGCACGATCAACAGTCGCGACGTGTAGAGCTTGTCGCGGAATTTCAAGAACTCGGGCGATGAGAACGGTGAGGATGCAATTGCCGGCTTCGAGGACGCTTGCACCTCAGCGACGGTCGTATCGATCTTGGCCATGTATTTCTCCAGGCATGAAAAAGCCCGCACTGCGCGGGCTGTCGTAAATGAATTAATGCGTGTGGTGGTTGCTGTTGCCGGTGGCGTCGATGATTGCTCCGGCGCTGGTGATGCCCTTGGTGACATGCAACGCGCCGTCGATCATCACCGCCGCCTTTAGGTTGATGTTGCCGGTGGTCACGCTCACGGCGGCATCGGTTACAACCGCTTCCGTGCTGGCCACTTTGATGCTGACCGTACCGCTCGGCAGGGTGATGGTGTAGCTGTTGGCCTGCCAGTCGTAGATCAGCGAGCCGCCATCATCAAAACGCCATACCTCGACATGGTCGCGGTTGTCTGGCGGCGGTCCGGCATTGCCGTACAGGCCCGGTACAAACGTGCCTTGTGACACGTCACCACTGGGACTGATCAAACTGCCCTGTTCACCGAGAGAAGGTGCCCGCCAATGCCTGGCCTTGCCCGCCGCGATGCTGTGCCAACGCACCCACGCGCTGACCCATTCACTGCCATCCGACACGCGGCACACCGGCGGCGAAGCGGACAGGTCCACCGCGACCACGTAGCAAGCCTTTATCGCCCCCGCGATCATGCGGTCATGCTGGGCGCTCGCGTAACTCACGGCAGATCCTCTGGCCTGAATGGCCCGTCACCCGGATCAACGTCGAATACCAACGTCCCCGGCGGCTCATCCCGCCACGGCCATTCCTCAACGCCGAGATAGACTTGCTGAGTCCACTCCACCAGCCACACGGTGTATCCATCCAGATGCGGCTGGGTCCAGTCCTGCAGCGATTGCACAAACTCGGCGGGTTCAACTGCCAACCCCCACGTCTGCGCACGCAGCAGCACCGCCAACTGGGTCGCCAATTGCACGGCCTGTTGATGATGGTGCGGCTTGATCGGGTCGACGATGATGCGAGCCTCAATCTTGAAGATCAGCGAAGTTTCGCCGGTGCCGATATCGGTACCCGGCTCGATCTCAGCCACCTCAAGAAACACCGCTGGCAACAACACGCGATCCTTAATGTCTGGCCAGGCTGTGACGGCCTGCACGCCAGGCAAGTGGGTACGCAGATGCAGTTCTACCGCCCGATAAAGCTGGTCCAGGCTGAAAGGTTCGTCAGACATTGCCGATCCTCTTGAGGTATTTCTGCAGCTCAAAGTTGAGTTCCTGCTTGAGGATCTCCAGCAGGCGCTCATCCGCTTTTTTTACCCAGCTTTCGAAGTGCGGCCGAGCTTGCTCCAGCGATACCTTGGCCTTGGCCAGCGGGAAACGGCTGCCGTTTTCGGCAACCCAACCCGAGCTCGGTCCGCGACCAGGTGACACCGTGCTGTCGGGGTAGTCGTCCGCGTTGAAATGCTTGCTGGCCGTGCGAATCCAGATGTCGGGCTTGTTGCCATAGACCTTCTTGAGGAAAGCCCCTTGGTAACGCCGCCCCGCCACTGACACGCCGCTGCCGCTTTGCCGCGCTCGGCCGATCCGGCTGGACTCGATGGCGTTCAAACCGAACCACAGTTTGCCGCTCGCGGCCCCGCCGGAAACCGGATAGCTGCGCAACCGCTGACGCACCGCTGCAACAGCAATGCGCTCTGACCGGCTGACGGCTCGGGCGATGTGCGTGCGCAACCAACCCAACGTCTTGTTGATTGCGCGCCGATGCGCCGCCGCAGCAGCTTTCGGCACCACCTTGGCAAAGTCCTGGAACGCCTGAAAGTCTGCGGCCGAGGACTGGATGGAGATCATCCCGCCCCCGGCAGAGGGTTTGAAATAGCTGCCGACGCTCATGGGCGCAACCTCAGAATCAGGGCAACCAGACCGTCGCCGCTCGGTTCGAGCTGGATCAGGTCGTAGTCACCGCCGCCGTCCAAGGCAGGTAAGTCAACGCTGACCAGCATCCCCTGCTCCAAGCCCTGCGAATCACTGACGCGGATCTCGAAGCGCGGCTCGCGTAATCCGGTGTTGAGCTTGCCGAACTTGGGTTGCAGCCAGGGCGCGGCGAACATGCCGAACACTGGCTCATCGCGACCTTCTATCCGCGCCGTATCGCCCAGCGTTTCGAACACCACCGCGTCGACCTCAGCAATCAGATCGCGAAAGCCCACGGTCAGAGTTCCAGCTGGATCTGTGCGCGTGGTCGCGTGCACAGGTGCAGCGGGTTCGACTGGGCTTCACCGGCAACACCCTTGTTGAATGGCAGCGGTTCGAGCTTGCTGTAGTACGGCAGGCCTTCGGTGTTGACCGTCTCCATGTAGTCAGCCGGTGCGAAGGTGGAGATGTAAAGATCCGGGACGCCTTCGGGAATGAGGCGGGCCTGATCGTCATGCACGAACGACACACCGGAAACCTTGCCCCGGTAGCGCTCCCAGACGATGCCGCCGAACTCGAAGCTTTCACGAGAGTCACCTCGCAGAGCAGCGGCTTGCATGGTGTTCAGGTAGGTGTCCCGCACGGACTTGTGCGAGATCAGCTTGTTCCAGAAGCTTTTGCCGCAGAAGGCACGGGAACCGGTGCTGGTCACGCTGCCCAGCGCGTCCTCTTGCATATCCAGGGCCTCGCCTGCACGGACACGCACGTCAGTATCAGGGTTGCCCAACCCCATCGACATTTTCTGACGTTGGACGCCGAAGGCTTTATAGATGTCCAGCAGTACAGTCTTGCCATCGGCATCCAGCACCTGACCGCTCAGCGCTCCCATACGCTGGAACTCGTGAGTCGCGTCCAACTGGCGACGAGCCTTGGCCAGGCGACGGTTGACCACGTCTTGTACCGACTGCAGTTCGGTTCGGGTGCCGAAGGCGCGAATGCCCTGGATCTCGTCGGCCTTGATCGTGAACCGCTCCGGCAGGTGCACAGTGTTGAAAGGGATCAGCGTTCGTCGGTTGCCGCCGACCACCAGCCCCGACGTGCCGCGCTCACCGGCTGGCACCAGCGCCAGGGTGTCGCCGTCTTTCTCGATCTGTACCGTCAAGGAAGTGGTGCCCTCTTCGCGGAACAGCCCGAGACTACTGATACGGCCCGGCAAGTATTCTTGTTCGCTGATCGCAGCAGTCAGCGATGGAACGCTGAAAGCGTCGTCTTCAAAAATGGCGATATCGGCCATGGGTGTACTCTCCAGAAACGAAAAATCCCGCTCGCGGCGGGATGCATAAAAAGGAAGAAGCGCCTTAGCGAACGATCACGAAATGCGCGGCCAGGGCTTTCTCGGCGGCCGGATCAAGACCGGTCAGATGAGCTTCGCTGACTTCGGCCAGTCGCACCACGGCGCGACCGCGCCGAACAACGTCTGACTCTCCGAGCGGGCCATAGAGGATCGCGACAGCGTTCTCCGTACCGTCTTCGGCGGTCGGGTTGTACGGTGCGAATTCGCTGGACGTGGTCACCAGCCCGAGGATCTGACCGGGCTCCAGTGCCGGGCCAGCCGCGACGTTGATCGCTTCTCGGGAGATGTTGCCGGCGCCTTCGGACAGCAGGAATTCGCCCGCGTGCATCGGCTCCAATTTAGATGTCATGGTCTAGCTCCTTTCGAGGTTTGGGATTGTGCGGCCCGGCGGGCTGCCCAGATCGAGTTTGGGTCAGGTTGCTTGGCCAGCACCTTCGGGGCTGGGTCTTCGTTCTGCGGCAGGCTGTTGTCGATCTCGAAGCCCCCACCTTTTCCTACGACTTTGTCGAAGAGCCGCGCACGCACGGCGCTGGTATCCAGTCCGGCCTGAACAAACTCCACCGCAAACTCGGGCAGCCGGGCGGCTACGCAAAGATCGCGGATCGACTTGGCCTGGGTGATCGCGGCCTTCACGGTCGCCTCATCCATCAACTTGGTGGTGGCAAGCAGTGGCTCGATCAGGTTGCTCATTCCGCCCTGGTTGCAGGACTGGGTGATCAGAAGAGCCAGTGCCGACGCATCCTCACCAGGTGCTGGTGGCTCAGGATTGTTGACCACCGGCTCGGTCGGTTCCGTGGGCTCCTTGAGCAGATCCAGCAGCGCCTTGGGCGTGTGCTGGTATTTCTGCATCACCATACCTTGCCCCAGACATGCCTTGATTTGCACGCCGTCGCCGACCTCGTCGGCCAATCCGAGGGCCACCGCTTCGCGAGCTGTCAGCCAGGTCTCGGCATTGACCAGGCGCCGCAACTCGACTTCGTCGATGTTTGGCGCTTTGGCCTTGTAGGCCGCGATGATGACTTCCAGCGCCTGATCCAGCGCGGTCGCCACCTTGCGCAGATCCTCAGCATCGCCCGAGGCATACGTCCACGGGTTGTGAATCATCAGCATGGCGTTTTCAGCGACCACCACCCGGTGCGCGCCACAGACCGCTACGCTCGCCGCACTGGCAGCCAAGGCATCGACCCGACCGGTGCAGCGCTCACCCAATCGCGACAAGGCGTTGTGAATGGCCAGACCGTCGAACAGATCGCCGCCGATGCTATTGAAGGCTGCAACGACCGGCGACACGCCGTCATCCAGCGCTGCGAGGTCACGTATGAATTGATTGGCGGTAATACCCCATGCACCGATCTCGCCGTAAACGTAGACCTCAATGGTGCGCTGGTCGGCTTCGCCGCTGGCCCGAAGGCTGTACCAATGTTGATTTTGGGTTGGCAGTTGATCGCCGACCTTGTTGAAGATTCGTAGAGGGAACGGTGGTTTCATGGTTTCTCCTGATCGTCAGGGTGGGCATCGGCCTCGACGAGCGTTCTGTAATTGAGGCCCAGGTCGCGGGCCCGCTGGGCGTCGGCGGCATTTTCCGCGTCGACCGTTTCGGCGTCGTAACCTGTACGCAGGCACATCTCACTGCGCGAGCCGAATCCGGCGTTGACCTCCAGCATTCGCGCTTGCACGTCCTGTACCGGTTGGATGTAGGCCCAGCCTTGCGGCACCCAGCGAGTGCGCAGAAATTCGCGGCGGCGACTGGCGTAGTCCGGCAGGTCGATCACCCCAGCCAGTACCGCCATGTCCAGCCACGCAGCGCGTACCGGCCGGCATAGCTGGTGGATGTAGACGTTGAATTGCAGCTGTTCGAGGCGTCGTCGGAACTCGTTCAGCACCACACGCAGCGCCCGGTCGTTGATGCCTTTCATGTCACCGGTGAGGATCTCGTAAGGCGTGTCGGTGCCGGCCGCTGCCGCCATTAGTTGCTGTCGCATGAAGTCTGGGTAGTTGTTGCCGGCGTCCGGTGGTTTGGAGAACTCGACCTCCTCACCGGCGCCCAGCTCCTGCATGGTGCCGGGCTCCAGCGCGACCATCGGCGTGAAGCCGTCGCGGTCGGTGGTGATCAACTGGCCGGTGACCGGGTCGCGAGGTACTTGGCCCATTTCCGGCGATGGGCGCTTGATGAAGCCGGCAAACAGATTGGAGACCTCTTGCCGGAACAGCACCGCGTCGTCGTAATTGTCCAGGCTGCGCAGCCGCTTGAGGACTGGCGACATACGCGGCACGCCGCGCAACTGCCCAGGCTCCAGTGGCTCGAAGATATGCAGTACCTGGCTGGCCGGTACACGCACCAGCTGGTTGTAGCCGCTGTTGAGCGACGACGCGTCACGCGGGTGCGAGCGATACATCCAATAGGCCACACGCTTGCCGGCTGGGTTGAACTCGATCCCGGCGCGAATGATGTTGCCGTCGCGGGTGGTTTCGAATTTGTCGTGCGGCACAAACTCCGGTGCCAGAGTCTGCAGTTGCAGCGGTACGACCAGCCCCTCGTCGAGACCACGCGGGCGCAACCTCACAAAACATTCACCCGCCGTTTCCACAGTGCGAGCCACCAGGGCCTGCTGACCGTAGAAGTCGCAGAGACCGTCAGCGTCAGACTCGTCAGCCCAGTCTTCCCACAACTCCTGCAGCAGGTTGCGCAGTTCTTCGTCCTTCACCTTCGGGCGCGGAGTAATGCCGGTGCCGATCAGGTTGCTGACGCGCTTATTGATCGCGTTGGCCGCGTATGGGTCATTGCGCACCGCTGCCCGCGACCGGGCTCGCAGGTTGCGCAATGCTGGGGTGTTGATGCTGTTGATGCCGTTATCAGAGGCATCCCAACTGGCCGAACGGCGGCCCTCTCCGGCGCCTTCGTAGCTGGCTTTGATGTTCGATGGCAGCAAAAATCCGCTACGCGTCAGGGCCGGAAACTGTCGAGACATCAGATTCCCTTGCCTCCGTGACTGAGCCGCACGACCCGCGAGCGCGGAGCGGCAGCGCTGATTAGCGAACTGCGGATTTCTTCACGAGCGCGGAGCAGTTCGTCGACGTCGCGGTATTCCACCGTTCGGTCGCTGTAGCGCACGGTCTTTTCGCCGCGCGCAATGGCACGCTCGATGACTTCGAGATGTTTCTGGGTAAAGGACATATCAGCGTCTCTTCAGGTAGCCGCTGGTGGAGCTGCGGCGTTGAGGGGGTGCAGCTGGTGGTCGCGGTGGAGCGACTGGCGCGGAAGGTAGTGGTGCGGCTTGAGCCTGTCGCACAGCCGCTGGTTCAGGTGTTGCGCCTTCGTCGACGCGCTCACCTTGAACCGGCTTGATGCCCAAGGCATCGTCGAACAGACCGGACTGGGCAAGAGCCTGACGCACCCGATCCCAGTCGTGTTCCTGGTAGCGGTTGATGCCGAGGTAATGGGCCATGGCCAGGCAGTACACCATCAGATCGAGCGCTTCGTTGCGCTCGGCCTTACCCTTGACCCATTCGATGCGTTTGTGGCCGCGCACGTAACGCACGACCTTGCGCTCGGCGACGCACTGGGCGAAGAACTCGTCCGGCAGATCATTGGCAAAGTGCAGCGAACCCGGGCCGTCCGGGAACGGATAGCGGTTGTAGATCCAATCCTTTGCCGTGTCGGTGCCGACGAACCACAGCTCGGCGCCGTTACGTTCGGTCTGGCCTTTCCAGGTCACGTCGACCAGGGACGGGCGCTGTGCGATGACCGGCCTGCCCGGCTTGCTCGCGCCTTTGATGGCGAAGACATTGCGCCAACGACGCACGCGGCAGAACTGATAAACCTCGTCGGTGTGGTGACCGCCGGAGTCGACGCCAACGGCAAGGATGCCCAAGCCGACGCCGCAAGGATGCCGGTAGCGAGCCTTGAGCTTTTCGTCCAGCACGGACCAGGTACGCTCGTCAGCTGGATCGCCCCAGATGACCTGGTGATCGACCACCCAGCGCTCCATGCCGACACCAAACCCCATCACCATCATTTCCAGGCGGTTGGCTTGGACGTCGACGGCACCGGTCAGCATCAGCACACCGGCCGGCATCGTACCGAGGGTGTAATTCTCCAGCCGCGCCCGAGCAATCAGCACTTCCGCCTTGGTCTGTTCGAGTGCGCTATCCCAAACCTTGGCCAGACGGGTGTTGTAGAACACCTGCATCAGGCTCGTGTCGCCCTGGGCTTGGGCTTTTTTGGCGTCTTCAAACTCGACCGCTAGCGATCCCCAGTCCATCCAACCTGTCGGCGAGTAGAGTGCGTTGAGATGAAAGCCAACGGTTTTGCCATCGCCGCCAGCATGAGCACGCCATTCGCCTCGGGCGAGCATATCGCTCTTGTGGTGTTCCTCGATCAGAACGTCACAATCCAGACCGGACGCCGCGCATTTGTAATGCACGACGCTGAAATCGGCCGAGTAGAGTAGGTTTTCCCACTCAAGTACCTGCATGTGCCCACAATGCGGGCAAGGCACGTAATAGTGTCGCTGGTCGCTGGACTCGAACAGATCCGCGATTCGCGAGGCGCCCTTGATCGTTGGCGAGCTGGAAAAGTAGATCTTGGCGTTGCGGCCGAAGTTGGTCGCCCGCGTCTCTGCCAGCCGGATGGGATCACCCTCCTGACCGACGTCGTTCTCCCAGCGGTCTACCTCGTCACCGTAGATGTAACGCGCCGACAACTCCGACAGGTTGGCCGCAGAACCGGCGGTGGTGACGTACAGCGAACCGCCCTCGAACTCCTTGGTGTCCATCGTGTTACGTGCATCCCGCGAACGGGTAGCAGCGACTCGCTCGCGCAGAACCGGCGTCGCTTTGATGGTCTTGCTGATCCGCCCAGACACCCGCTTGGACAAGCTCAGGCTAGGCAGCAGTGCCAGGATGTTAGACGGCGCCATGTGGATCAGGCCGCCCATCCAGTTCAGGGCGATCTGGGTTTTCATCAACTGCGAGGCCACCATGGTGACCACGCGTCTGCAAGGGTGAGCCGGCGACAGGCAGCGCATTGGCTCGCGGGCGTAAGGTGTCCGTGAGGTGCGGTACTGGCCGGGTTCAGGAGCGCCAGTGTCTCGCGGGATCCGCATGTACTCGTCGGCCCATTCGTCGATCCAAAGGTCTGGATCGGGGCGCAGTCCACGGAAATAAGCCTCACGGTAAACCTCTGCACCGTCAGGAAATTCCGTGTGCATGGGTTCAGTCCGTTGTCATGGCGTGTTCAAGATCTGCCGAAGAGAGCCGCTCGGCTTCCTCCAGCGTTCGACGGAAGGTGGCCGTCAGGTGTTTTTCGATCAGCCAAGGGTCGGTCATGGCCGCAAGGTCGTGGGACAGTTGCGGCAGCGGACCGAACAGTTGATCGCGCAGCAATCGGCCGGCGTTGTAGGCGCCGGTTTCGACCGCTTCTTTGGAGACCAGCGAGCCTTGAGCTTTGCCCAGTTCGATCTCCGCCAGCTTGGCCATGTTGTGTTCACGCAAAGCGCGGGCCTTTTGGAAGTCGGGGAGCTTGCCGTCGCCGATAAGCACCTGCGGCGGCGCAGCCGTGGAAGTCGGCTCGGTTTGGGTCGACAGTTGGCTGTACACGTCACGCTGTATCCGGTCTTGTTGGTGGCGTTCAGCGACGGCGGTTTTGCTTGGGTCAGCGGTGTCGCGAATCAACGCTTCGCTGGCCTGCACATCCACCAGTTTTCCATTCGGCGACAGCACCAGGCGGTTGTTGTTTTTCAACCAGGTGATGTAGCTCGGTGCCCTGCCTATCCGCGCCGCGAAGGCGCTTTTCGACAGGTAAGATGGTTCTGTCATAAGCCCTCCTTTCAACGGCTTTTCAATGCAGACCTTTCAATTTCAATGGATTGAATTTCAGTAAGCTGGGGGCGCTCCCGCTAACACTTTCCCGCGGGTTTCCGACCCCGTGTCCTTCAGATACCGCTAGGGTCCCCGGCGGATTTCGGCGCCCCAAATCGGTGCATCACCCCTGCTCGCCCCCGGCTGGCGGGACTTCGCTGAGGCCCAGCCGCTTGGCTGCCCAGCGTTCGTACAACCCGATGGCAACATCGGCACCGGCCATCGCGGTGAGGCAACCCAACGCGCCCGCCGTCCAGATCGACATGCCGGCGGCGATCATCAGCATCATCGCCGACACCCCGCAGACAATGCAGGCACCAGATCGAAGCGCAAGGCGGCGCAACAACGCCCAGCCCCGCGCCCCATCCTTGTCGGCCCTCCACATCTCCCCCGATACGCCGCCGACCAGGGCCAGGACGATCACTAACCAGATCGGCATCTCTGCCAGCGCTTGTTGCTCGTTTGTCATCGCCAACCCCTAAACGCAAAAACCCGGCGCAATGGCCGGGTTTGGTGGTGTGGTGCCTGCCGCTCTCTGCGGTCGCACCTATCGAAGATGCCTACTTTTTACAGGTCGATTCCGGTGGCAGCAACCCCGGTTTAATGCCACCCGGCGAATATGTGGGTAACACCGGGTGAACGCCTAGCGAATGTCGGCGAATATCCCACCCCGGCATTCTGCTGTTACGGCGGCGTCCCATCTGTCCCACCCTTCAGAATCGAAGTAGGACGCCTGAGAGCGCCTAAAGTCGGGGCTTCGCCCCACTGTCCTACTTATCTCTCTCCTTTCTCGTGTAATGGAAGAATCTTAAAGAACACGCATGCGCGTGAAACGCGCGTATTGCTGCCCGCTACGCTTACACGGGCGGGAGGCACTTTGCAGCGGGACGGTGGGACAGCCCAACAACGACAAGGCCCGCACCTGTCCCACTGCATCAAAACGCAGCGGGACAAGACGGGCCAGTGGGACGAAAACAGCCGGACGGATGCCAAGGGTCACGCAGCCAACCCCATCATCACCCCGAAGATCTGCAGGTGTGCGTCATGCAAACGCTGGTAGTACGTGTCACGGCCACAACCGCAGTGCGCGTACCGCAAGCGCATATCAACATCGAGCGTGCAGTAATGCTCCCGCACAACCGTCACCAGCTCGGGCGCCAGATGCTTGTTCACAATCAGCTCGATGTCGAGAGAACTCTCCAGCGGCGCACGAAAGGCCCGCCGTCCACGGATCAGTTGCCCATTACTCTCCATCATCATGGCAACCATATTCCCCCCAGCGAGCCCCCCTTTCGAATGTTCAGAATGCAGCTCCTGCGCCCACAACCGAAGCAGCGAATCGATCTCCTTAATCAAAGCAAGGCTCCTCAATTGGTTCCCGCTTCAACGCCGAAGCCCCACCCCACCCGGCCGGCTTCTTGTATGCCCACGGCCGCTGACCACTCTTCACCAACGGAGGCATCCGAACACGCCGCCATCCCAACCGATGCATGATCGCCCCGACGCGCATCTGCTCCGGCTTACCCCAATGCCCGAAGTCCAACTTCAACGCACTGGTCAGCACGTCACTGCCGGTGGTGGTCTCGCCGATCTGGGATTCTTCCAACCAAGTCAGAATCGGCCCTTCCCACTCGTCCACCACAAAGCGCTCGTCCTGTTCCTCGCCGAACATCGCCGCCTCATCCAGCGTCACCCACCAAAGGTCGCCCGCGTCGTAACAGAACACCGCCTCGGCCCACAGCTGATCGCGGATCGAACGCAACAGCTCAAGATCCACTTTTGTGCACGCCACCGGCCAATAACGGCGGTTACCGGTCGCGTCCTTCAGGTACTCGTCTTGGTTCGTCGTCCCAACGAACACGCACTGACGCGGTACGTCCATCGTGCGACGGCCGTAACTCTCACGGTAAGTATCGATGGACGCCGAGAAAAACTGCTTGGCCTTGGTACTCTCGGCCTTGTTGAAACTATCCAGCTCGCCCAGCTCGACGATCCACTTGCCCCGGATCGCCTGAAACCCGTCCTTGTCGCCCAGCGCGAACGGCGTATCCATGAACCACTCGCCGCCGAGAATACTCATCGCCGTCGACTTACCGGCGCCCTGCGCACCCTCAAGAATCATCACGGAGTCAGCCTTGCAGCCCGGCTTCATTACCCGCGCCACGGCCGACAACATCCAGCGCTTACCGACCTTGCTCGAGTAATCGGTAGCGTTCACGCCCATGACGTCCGTGAGCCAGCTTTCCAGGCGCGGCACGCGATCCCACTCAAGCTTGCGGAGGTACTGCCGCACCGGATGGAACGCATGGTCATGCGCAACCACACTCACCGCCTCGATCACATGCGACGCCTTCACCCGCAAGTTGTACTGCTGCGCGAGCCACTTCATCACCCGCACATCATCTATGTCCGCCCAATCGCCCGTGCCGCCGCCATAAGGCGCCGCACGCAGCTTCACGATCTTCGAACTGAACGCGCTGTAACTGATCACCCCGGCCCAACGTTCATCGTTGGCCAGGATCAACTCGACGTTCTGCATGTGCGCGATCAACGCCCCGCTCTCGCTTCGAGCCAGCATGTCTTTCCAGCCACCAGCGGCCGGCGGCTTGACGACCGCCAACACCTGACGGCGCACGGCCTCCAAACCTTCGGCGACATGCAGGTCGTTGAAGTCAGTCCACTTGATCTCCCGCTCACCGGAAAAGATCGGCGCAACCACTTGGCCACCGACAATCAGCGCCGCGTTACTGGCCTTCTCTTCACCAGGGTTCCAGGCATCACCGTTGGGCTTCGTGGTCTTCCAGTCATCGTCCCGGCAGATAATCAGCGGGCAGCCAGCAAAGCGCTCACGCATCGCCTTGCACACCACCAGCAAGTTGCCGGCGTCAAACGCGATGGCCACGGTCAGCGACGTCGCCATATGCAGGCTTGCGCCCGTGGCATAGCCCTCACATACCAGCACTGGCTCGCCCGGATCTGGATGCGGACCGATTAGGTGAAAGGCGCCCTCCTTCGACATCCCGTAGGGCCAATACGACTTGTCCCGGCCGGTGTCTTCCTGCTTGGTTGGAAACACCACCTGCAGGCCGACAATCTCGTCACGCACGTTGGACATCGGCACTAGGAACGCACCGGTGCGCGGCGCATACCGAACACCGACACCAACGATCTGCTTACGATCCAGATAGTCGCTACGGCCCTTCTCCGGCATGCGCTTGAACATCCCCGCCGCCCGCTTGGCCGCACGACGCGCCGCACTAGCCGCTATCTCAGCAGCCCGGCGTTTCGCCTCCTCCTGCCGAGCGCGCATGACCTCACGCTCTTCCGGCGACATCCGCCCGGCCTTGACCTTGATCTTCTGCGACTCACCCGAACGCCAATCTCCGAATGCGCCAAAAATCAGCGTTTCACCCTTCTCGGTACGATGCTCATGAGCGATATACCAGCCGTTCTTTTCCTTGCCCTTGTCCTGCGCCGTCTTGCACCGGGTGAGCTTACCGAACACCAATGGCTGTGCAGGCTCAAGCCCATAATCGGCGAATTGCCCCATAACCTCATCCAGCATGGCGAGCCCCCTTCAGTTCGTCGACAGAAAGGCATTCCACGCATTGCGTGCAGCCGGGCTGCGCCAAACGACGGGCCTCAGGGATCGGGTCATCACACGTTTCGCAGAACAGAAACGAATGCGCCGCCAAAGCAGGCTTGGCGGCGTTGCGAGCAGCGAGCGCTTGATCGATACGCTCTTGCACCAGGTCATTAGCGAAGTCAGCGATATCAGCCACGATCAACACCCCGCGTTGTCTGGTTGACATACGTGGCGCGATTGAACAGCCCCAACAACCCCTGAATCCCACGAAACACCTGTAGGCGTATCGCGGCCAGCTCCTCATCAGTGACGACACCGTCACCAATGCTCTTGGCCCAGGTGTCCGCCAGATCCGCCACCTTGCGGAAGTATTCCGCGATACCGGTGGTCAACGTCTCGGGCATGTCGTTGGTGTAAGCCTCGGCCAGCTCCTGCCAGGTCGTGTCACCGACCAACGCATGCACCGCATCCAGAATGCGGCGATCCTTGGTCAGCTCCAGAATCTCGCCGAACTCTTGAATGTTCACCGTGTGGCTTGGGTGGGTTGGGGAAAGCTTGTGCTGCAGCGTGGTCGCATTTCGGCCGGTGGTGGCGGCGATGGCTGCGGCGCCGCCGGGGTAGTCCCGTGCGGCGTGGTAAAGCGCGAGATCGAGCGGCAGAACTTCCCGCTGCGCCCGGTCTAGAGAGCTCAGAATGATACGGCTCATGGCATTAATCCTTGTAAGTTGCCAGTGCCGCGCGACATGCAGTGGTGATACATTTGCCGCGTGGCTTGAAAGGGCCCAAACGCCGGCTAGATCTTCGGGATCGATACCGGCACCGTGCCGGGGCGAACAATCCGTTGTTCACCCCAGGCGCAACAGCTGCCCAATCTGTGGTGGAAAAGGCAGCAACACCAAGGCTTCCGAGCCTTGGAAAGCGCGATAGAGAGAGTTGGTTGCATGTGGTGTGCCCGCCTACCTTTATCGCGACCCGATAGCGCTGTGGTGGTGCGTGTCGGGAGGAACTTGGCGACCTCTGGGTCGCCTTTTTTCTTGCTACGCAGCAGCTTTATGAGGGGCCGAAGCGTTCAACAGCCAAGCTACTTGGAAGGCATTGCCTTTCTGCTTTGCAGCTGTCGCCAAGAGCTCGGCGTATTTGGTTTCACCTGTGTAGTCCGTTCGCGGCAAGCACGCAGCCTGACGCCATTTGTTCAACGCCTGATAGCTTCTATTGCATACCTTGGCGGCGGCCCCGATGCCGCCTACGGCTTCAAACGCGAATGCAATCGCGCTCGGAAAATCTGCGGGGTCCAACATGACAGCCTCCACTTATCAACTTGCGGTTGATGTTATAGATCAACTGACTATTGCGCAACCTTTGTGAGACTCTCAACCAATGGTTGATAAAAACTCTCTTCGCGCAGCTTTCAGCGAGCGCCTACACGAAGCCCTCAACGATGCCGGCGTACGCAGCCGGGGACGTGGCGTGGACATACATCGTCAGTTGAAAACTATGGGAGTGGATAAAACCACGCAGGCAGTCAGTAAATGGCTGAATGGTGAAGCAATGGCTGAAGCAGACAGCATGGCTGCGCTCTGCTCATGGCTGAAGGTACGCCGTGAATGGTTAGAGTATGGAGTGCTACCGAAGGAACAGACTGGTGGGGGGAACGTTCATCGGATGATGGCTAACCATGAGAGTAATATCAGCGAAATCAACCAGCGCTTTGGAAAAGTTCCTCTAATTTCCTGGGTACAGGCAGGTGCGTGGTGCGAGGCAGTCTCAAATATTGACGACTACGATACGGCCTCATGGCTATCTTGCCCGGTCCCTATCAGCAATCAAGGTTATGCCTTAAAAGTTCTCGGAGACTCAATGACAAATCCTGGCCCAGGACGAAGCTATCCTACCGGATGTATAATTTTTGTTGATCCTGAGGCAGAGACTAAAACAGGCGATAGAGTAATTGCCAGGGTTCCACGCACCAATGAAGCCACATTCAAAATACTAGTATCAGATGCTGGACGGCAATTTCTGAGGCCCATCAATCCTCAATATCCGATAATTGATATTACTGAAGAAACACATATTTGCGGAAAGGTAGTAGGGTCATTCATACCTGAGTAACAGTATATTCCGTTTACGTGACTGAAAAAAACCTCCCGTAATTCTCTAGCACCTTGAGGACGCCTTCATAATTGTTGTGCCTACGCCAATTCCAGAACCTAACATCACCTATGGCGACCGAATAAATATACCTTAAAAATTGCGATGGCAACTGTGGTGCATTACACAAGTAAGGTTTACCGTCAGCGCTCATATACCAGACATAGCCTTTACCAGCATCGGCCTTTTCATACCAGCCGTTTCTGCTCTCTTGAAAGTCCACTTCATCAAACAAACGACTCTCAAACTCTTCAGACTCATATACACAATGTATATGAGCGTGAACTATACAACCTCCAGAGTGGTTCGTAGAAACGCCCGCACCACTCTCAAAAAAAACCAGCCGTCTTCCAAAATTCGCGGAAGCATATGAAATCAAATTCTTCATAATCTCATTTACTTGCTCGAGTTCCGACACAGAAAGCACCGAAAAATTATTCAAATGTCTCTTGGGAACAATCATCACATGCGAATCATTCAGAGGACCAATGCTCGGAATAACTACAAAGTCTTCACTCGCAAAAATGATGTTTTTTCCACTCGATATTAATTGTTGATACCGAGGATCGCATCCCTCAAGGGCTTGCAATTTAAGTTCTCGACAAACGTTACAATTTTGCATCATCAGCACTCGAATTTTGAGTCGAATTATTTTCTCTATCAACTTCCGCACTATTGCCTTTCAATTTTGGCAAAAGGTCTTCCGCCCAAGCCGCCAGACGACTCAGCACTAGATCAGAGAAATATCCAAACAAAAAACAAACCGAGAACGCTGCACTCGCCGCACCAGAGCCTTTTAACACAATAGGGAACACACCTGAAGCAACTAAAATATACGTTACAAAGGCAACCAAACTGGAAAGAAAGGGAGTCAAAATCCTCCAGTAAAACTTATGGCATTGCCACTTTTGTTTATGCTGATCATTCTTACCTCTTGCTGTAACCCTGTAAAACCACTTCGTGTCATATACCCAGCCACCTAAAAAACCACCAAGCAGGGAAAACACGAAAACCTTATTTCTATACTCCATAGGAATAAAATTAAATTGAATCGCCAACATCAAAAATGCTACGGCAAGAAATAGCAGAACCAAGTAGCAAAACTCGAATTTTATCTGACTATCATCATTCTTAAAAAAAGGAACACAGCCTCGCCCGTCTACGCCATCACTTCCACTATTCCCGCTATCCGTGCTACCTACCGATGGCTCTGACATCGCATTATCCCTTTCGCCAAGTATTTTAGGAAATTCAATCACGCATTTTCGACTATCACTATGCCAAACATCAATCGCTATTTAGAGCCTATACGGCCGCATGCTTGAATTTAGGTTTCTAGCCGACTCAATGTCATGACAAAAAATTTCCACACCAACAAAATCAACCTATAGTTGACATTGCACAACCAAAGGTTGATATTTATCTCACTCTTCCACCACAGAGCGAGGCAAAACCATGCACACCACAACAACCCTGCACGTCCACCCAACCGCTACTGACCCCTCCCGAATCTTCGAGATACGCCGCTTGGCCCGCAAGAGCGGCTGCTCGTTTGTCACCAGCAAACCGAAGCAGCAACAACTCACCGCCCCCACTCCATTCGATTCAAACGGCGGAGGGCACGCAGCATGATCAGGTACAAAATCGACAACCGCACGCTCCAGTTGCTCAATGCACAGGTCAATCTGACCGAGACCTTCAACCACGTCCTCCGGACAGCGCCCAAGCGTGAATGCCTGGCGTTCCGTCTCAAGGTCGAGCGAGGCACAACCGAGAGTACCTTCGTCGTTGTATTGGGGTGCGAACGCCACACGCTGACCCTGCAGAACGACAAGAAAACGCACCTCAAGCTGGCCGACTTTATCGAAGAAATCGCCAATGGCCCGTTCGACGCGAGCAACACCAGCGACCTGGTGCACCGCCCGCACGCCAGTCGCGAATATGGCTGCTTCGAGGTCTCCGACAAGCAGCGCGTTTTCGAGCTGGTACGCACCGGCGGCGTGCTAAGCGTCGACATGGGCTTCGACTATCCCATTCAGGTCGCGCTGCATCGCACCCAATCGCGCTCAGGTGTCACCACCATCCTGAGCATCGGTAACAAAAGCCCGCACACCCGCTGCTTCACCGCGTACGGCACCGATGTCGAGATCTACGGCAAGGTCACCGAGTCCATCAACCACCTCGCTGCAGCGGCCACCCCGGCCGCGCACGTGGCATGAGGAGGACGCTATGGAACGCAACCTCGCCCAAGCCGCAACCCAACTCGGCCTCACCCGGCCAAAGCTCATCGCTCGCATGCGGGAAAAAGGCCTGCTGAACGAGAGGAACCTACCGGCCTACCCCAACCGCGACCGCGATTACCTGCGTATCAAGGACGGCCAGTGGTACCACGACCAACTCGGCATGCAGTACAGCCAGTCGACCAGGGTGAAACAACCCGGCATCCGCTGGCTGGCCGAACAGTTGGGCATCGACCTGCCTGCCATCCCGGCAGACAACCGTGACGTGGCCTAGGGAATACGCCCGCCAGATCATCGCCATGCGGACACGAGAGGAGCGCAACACCGCGCTCCTCGAAGTGCCCGAACATCTGCGCGAGCTGACCAGAACCCACTGTCTGAACGCCTGGAACCACCCGGCCAGGAAACAACGCAAGGAGGCCCAACAAAGCCATGAGTAACACTGCACAAAACCCGCTGCGCCTGCACCCGGCACCGGAGTCAGCCACCGTCGAGCTGCTCTTTCGCACCTTTGGCGACGTTCTGATCCCGCTCGACAGAGTTCGCGAACGCTACTTTCGCAACCTCAACGAGCAATCGTTCGCGGCCGAAATCAGCAGCGGCCGCATCCAGCTCCCCATAACCACACTGGACACCAGCCGCAAGGCTCCGAAGTACGCACACATCCGGCACGTCGCCTCACTGATCGACATCCGCGCCTACAAGGCCGACGAAGACATGCAGCGACAGCAGGACGACACCAACGAGTAACAACCACAAACCAAGCGGCTGCCACCACCGGCCGATGACATCACCAGGAGCACACCACATGACTGCAATTCAAATCTGCGCGCTGATAGCAATCGTCCTCATGACCGCCGGCATTTACTGGCTCGCCTACCGGAACGGATTCAACAACGGCCATGACGAGGGCCAATCACAGGGCTACAGCGAAGGCTATGACGTTGGCGGCTGTGTTGGGTATCGAGATGGAATGGATGAAGGCAAAGCCATTCAGCGATCTGAAAGCTGGGAAGAGAACCGTAACCTGGAACTCGCCCTCTGCCGGGCCAATGACCAACGCGAGAAACTTTACGCCCATTACGAGCGCGCCCTCGCTGCGTCAAAAATGGGTGAACAGGAACGACTCACCTTACTGGAAATCGCCGAAAAACTTCGGATCGCATCCGAGACATTCAGCGCCTTTCGCACCGGCAAAAAGCTGGAACGCGACACACGCACCCTCCGCGACCAAGCGCTCGCCTTGGCTGCCCTGCTGCAGCCGGTAGATCAGGAGAGCGCCGCATGAGCCAAGTTCGCTCC
Source organism: Pseudomonas sp. HS6 (assembly GCF_023375815.1). NCBI lineage: Bacteria > Pseudomonadati > Pseudomonadota > Gammaproteobacteria > Pseudomonadales > Pseudomonadaceae > Pseudomonas > Pseudomonas sp. HS6. The sequence goes on from NZ_CP067412.1 coordinate 2,283,558, forward strand.
CAACCCCACAGCCACCGCAACCCGGCTCACGCCTCATCAGCGGCTGATGAACCAACGCGCAATCGAACCTCGGAGGAAAGCGGCATGCAAAAGGACCAGCACAACACCCAATCCCCGACCGCTTTGCTCCGCGAGGAAGTCAGCGTCGACGCACCAGAAACAAACAGCCTCTGCTGCGCAGCAGCAGGCATTATTGCTCCTTCCAGCAGCACCACCGAGGCGCTTATACCCCACGAAAAGCTGCGCGAGGCAGCCACACCCAATGCAACGCTAACCGCTCAAAATCGCCCGCCCGCGCAGCTTGCTGTGGGGTATACGCACACTGACAGCAACTCTGAAAGTCCATCACAAGAAGCCGTCGACGAAGTGCAGATCGACGAGCGCGTCGAGTTCGAGAAAGAGTTCCCTGTCCCCGAGGGCCTGCAGTACTGTGCCCAGCGAGGCACCTACATTACCGCACCAAGTGTGAAGACATCCGACTCGTTCGCTCGTGAGCATTACGCATACCGAGCTGGCTTCGCAGCTTGGATGCGCAGAGCGTGGAAGCACACCGCACTCGTTGACCAGCAAGCCAAAGGAGTTCGCCGGTGAGCACATCCACACAAGAGGTATCGCAATGAATACCTTGTTTTTACTGATGGCTCAGTACGATGGGCAGGCCGTAATTCCGCTTGATCGAGTGTGTACGGATTATATGCATTTAACGGTGGAAAAATTTAAACGTAAACAATTAGATGGAGAGATCGACATTCCCGTTGTGCGTTTGGGGGCTAACTCTCAGAAAGCTGCGCTCGGTATTCACTTAAAGGACCTTGCGGATTACATCGATCGGCAGCGAGAAAAAGCCACCAGAGAGCAAAACCAACTTATGGGCAGAGCTGCGTAGGAGTGGGCAGACTGGGGGCTGATGTGCAGGAGTTTCACCGCCCCCTCTTTACGATTAGATTTTAACCGTAGGCAAACTTTCCAAATTATCTTCTTCGCGAGTATTGGCTACCGTACGCAAAAAAGATTCTTCATACACTTCAACCTTTGCCCCCAATACCCATTTTTCATCGCGCTCAAACAGAGTATGAACCGCTGCCCCTTGGTTAATCATTTGAGCAACAAACTCCCTCCTAACCCAATACCGGTACTTCTCCCCCTTGCCATAAATAGCGACTTCAACAATGTTGCCTGTACCGCTGTCTTTCTTAATCTGCTTTATATAAAACTGCATAGTCACATCCCTTTAAAAATATCCTGCGGCTTAGATTTGGGCATAGATCCAAAATAATTCAAGGCTACGGATTTTTTTCTTTCCCTAAGCAATTGCTCATTTGGGTCGCCACCTGCACCCAAGGAACATTTTTATAGCGATCACCACGGCCACGAAGGTGCGTATAACGTCGCAAGGAATTCCAATCCCTGTGTCCTGAAACACTCGAAACCCTAGGAATGTCCCAGTCCATCTCGAACAGGCGGCTCACCCCTTCGTGCCTTAGATCATGGAAGTGCAGGTCCTCAATCCCCAGCAACGGGCATGCCCGCGTGAACGATGCGGATACGGATCTGGAGTTGTACGGAAATATCTCCCGCTCAGTCCTGGGCATGCTCTGTAGGATCGCCCAGGCCTCATCGGGCAGATGGCACCACACGTCGTTACCGATCTTCTGTCCGGGGTTCTTCATATCACGCACCAGGACGGCCTGCCGGGACTCGTCGAGATCATCCCAGCGAATCCGAGTGATCTCCTCCTGCCGGCGCGTCGAGAAGAGAGCAAACGCAATCATCTTCGGCATGCTGATCGACTCAGGTCGACGAACCTGCATTTCGAAAAAGTGCTTCATCAACCTATCCAACTCATCGAGCGTCGGCCGACGGTTGCGCTCTTTGCTCTTGCTCACCATACCTAGCTTTCGTAACACCTTGCGCGCGTCGGGCATGGCCAGCGGATCTACCTCGTAGCCCCATGCCGGTCGCGCCACGGACAGAACCGCGCCCAGGTGGGAGAGATCATTACCGACTGTCTGCGCCTGAACACCCCCACCCTCTTTACTAATCCGCCACTGTGCGAATTCCACCAGCTTCTGACTGGTCAAAGCCGAGTCGTCGAGGTCGCCCAACCAGGTATCCTTGATCGCCTTCAAAGTCGCATTCTTGGTCTTGCCCAGTGGCCGGATCTTCTCGTACTCGTCCAGGTACTGCTCAATCATCTTTCTGATCGTCACACCCTTACGATTTGCACGCTCAATTGCACCCGGCTCTGCCAGCTCCGTCTCACGCCGTTTGATCCAAGCCTGCGCGACCTGCTTTCGGTCGAAGGTTTGGCTTTCCTGATAAACTGTGCGCCCGTCCCGATTGATCCGTATCTGCGCCGTGTAGGCCGTCGAGTTGTCCTTGCGCTTGCGTGATGTGATCGTGCCCATTTCCAGTTGCTACATTGCCGAATTCGCTTGCTACATTGTAGCAAGCGACCTCAGAAAACAAGGAAAAATGGGTAAAAACCGCTGTATAAAAGATCAGTATCAATGAATTTCGAAAAACCTGAAGCGCCCAAAAACACTAGCCATACCCGTTCCGAGCCATCTCGCCGCTTCAGTGTGGCTCCGATGATGGATTGGACTGACCGTCACTGCCGGTTCTTCCTACGCCTGCTGTCGAAAAACGCCCTGCTCTACACCGAAATGGTCACCACCGGCGCGCTGCTGAACGGCGATCACGAACGTTTCCTCCGTCACAACGAAGCCGAGCACCCGCTGGCTCTGCAGCTGGGCGGTAGTGTTCCGTTGGACCTGGCCGCCTGTGCGCGTATGGCGCAAGAGCACGGTTACGACGAGGTGAATCTGAACGTTGGCTGCCCGAGTGATCGGGTGCAGAACAATATGATCGGTGCGTGCCTGATGGGGCATCCGCAGTTGGTGGCGGATTGTGTGAAGGCGATGCGCGATGCGGTGTCGATTCCGGTGACGGTGAAGCATCGGATCGGGATCAATGGGCGGGACAGTTATGAGGAGCTGTGTGATTTCGTCGGCACGGTGCGGGATGCCGGGTGCACCAGTTTTACGGTGCATGCGCGGATTGCGATTCTGGAGGGGCTGTCGCCGAAGGAGAACCGGGACATTCCGCCGCTGCGTTATGACGTGGCGGCGCGGTTGAAGGCGGATTTTCCGGAGCTGGAGTTCATTCTGAACGGCGGGATCAAGACGATGGAGGCCTGCCATGAGCATTTGCAGACCTTTGACGGGGTGATGCTGGGTCGTGAGGCTTATCACAATCCGTATCTGCTGGCCGAGGTGGATCAGCAGTTGTTCGGCAGTTCGGCGCCGGTGATTACCCGGGCCGAGGCGTTGGCGCAGTTGCGGCCTTATATTGCCGAGCATCTAGCGACCGGCGGGGCGATGCATCACATCACGCGCCATGTGCTGGGCCTGGGCACCGGGTTCCCAGGAGCGCGCAAGTTTCGGCAGTTGTTGTCGGTGGATATTCACAAGGCCAAGGATCCGCTGGCGTTGCTGGATCAGGCGGCGGAGTTGCTGGCGGGTCGTTGATCGATGCGTTGAGCGTGCGGGCAACGAATGAGCGTTGCCCGGTGTTTTGTTGTACTGACAGGATGTCTTTTGTTTATGCCCGCGTTCAGCCGCGTTTTATTCAAGCGTTTCACCCTCCTCGCTTTACTCTCGACTCTCTATGCCAACGCCTACGCATCCTGCGATTTCGCGAAGGGGTGCGGTGAGGGGGGAGATGGCCCTTTTCAATCTACCCAGATGTCTGGTTTTCTGGTTTTCACGACGACGATGGTCACGGTCGACGGGATGTCGGACATTTCCGGACTGAAAAAACGTGTGTATTCGGTAGAGGAAATAGAAGCGGCACGTTATTTCCTCGCCAGCGACGGCATGCTGCAAGCCGCGTATTTCACCTCGGCGATGCAGCGTTTTCGTCAGGAATCGCCAGATACTGAGTTAAACGACCTAGCCGTCGCCGCGCTGATCAGCAGTCAGTAATCAGGCAGCCGCTTCCGTCCAGTTCACCCAGCCAAACACCCACGTCGCCAGGATCAGCAAGCCGAAGGCGATCCGGTACCATGCAAACGCGGCGTAGCTGTGGTTCGCAATGAACTTCAGCAAGCCGCGTACGGCGATCATCGCGAACACGAACGCGGTGACGAAGCCTAGCGCGAAGACCGGCAGGTCGCCCGCCTGGAACAGATCCCGGTACTTGTAGCCTGAATACACAGCGGCACCGACCATGGTCGGCATCGCCAGGAAGAACGAGAACTCCGTGGCCGCCTTACGCGACAGGCCGAACAGCAGGCCGCCGATGATGGTCGAGCCGGAGCGTGAGGTGCCTGGAATCATCGCCAGGCACTGTACGAAACCGATCTTCAGCGCGTCGGACCAGGCCATGTCGTCGACGTGCTCGACGCTCACCACATGATTCCGTTTTTCGGCCCACAACATCACGATGCCGCCCACCACCAACGCGACAGCAACGGTGATCGGGTTAAACAGGTAATGATGGATTACATCGGCGAATAACACACCAAGGACTACCGCTGGGAAGAATGCGATCATCAAATTAAGCGTGAATCGTTGCGCGTTGCGCTGGGTCGGCAGGCCTTTGACGATTTCGAAGATCTTCGGGCGAAACTCCCAGACGACGGCAAGAATGGCGCCCAGTTGAATAATGATGTTGAACGCCATGGCGCGTTCGCCACCAAAATCGAGCAAGTCGGCAACGATAATCTGGTGGCCCGTGCTGGAAATGGGCAAGAACTCGGTGAGACCTTCTACCGCACCTAAAATCAACACCTTAAACAAGGTCAGTAAATCCATTAATCCTCCGTCAGAACGCTCTCGAAGAGCGCCCGGTCAACTACACTCAAGCATTGGGTATCTGCAATTAAACAATTGGTAGATCAACGTCCATTGCTCGATTTGGTGACGGAGAATAGGTCTTATCAAAAGACACACTCAAGCCATGTTAATAATCGTCTGTCTGTGAACTTGTTCTCTTGGTGGCAAAAAAAACCGTCGCCACCTAAAATGTGATCCACCTCACATTCTCCGATCTCAAGCCACGATCAATAGTGGCCATAGGACATAAAACAGGTCGCCATAGTTACAAAATAGTGGCACCATTGCACATCGCCACCATCTAACGGCCTTCGCTTCGTTAGTTCACAGCCCCGAGAAAATCAACTAAAAGCTTGAAAAGCTTAATTATTGTTAGAAAACTCGGGAGCCACGTCTAAAAACCGCGTAAATGTTACCAATTGTCAGTCACAGATGAGAACCGGTGCTTTAACATCCCGATGTCAGCACTTTTTCGAGTCAACGCATCATGCTTACAGGGAACTTGGCGACTAACAGCCCACACCGGACAAACAACGAGCCAGGCGTTCTCACTCTGGCCCGTACCCGTGCTGTGGCTGAACATTTTAGAGCGTTGATCGCGCAGCATGTACAGACCGATCTGGCTCTAGAGGCCAACTCCTTCACTAGTTCATATCAGCAAAATGAATATCACGGCTCATACCGAGCCATCTTCATCATCATCGACACTCCCCAGGCACTCGAAGACAATCTGGCGCTGGTGGAAAACCTGCGCGCCGACAACTTGAAGCCAATCATTTGTGCGGTGATTACAGGGCGCGGTGCCTACAGCAAGATCAAATACCATCTTGCCGGAGCCGACTTCTGTATCAAGCTCAATACGCTTGCCGACGAAGGTGGCGAGTTGTTCGGTGAGTTCTTCAGCAGTGAAGAATGGCTCAGGGATATAGACCTGGTGCTGGACCCCACCCGTATCTGCCTGTCGGATACCAACCAGAAACTGGACATTTCCTTTGCCGAAATGAAGATTCTGGAAGCGTTTGCGCAGACCAGTAATCACATCCTCAGCCATGATGAAATCGCCAGCATCATGGGGCTCAACAGCAATTTCTACGATCCCCGGGCGCTGGAAAAATCCATCAGCCGCTTGCGTGGGAAAATCAAGGACGTGTACGGTACGAACGCCATACAGAGCATTCGCGGGTATGGCTACCGCCTGATGAGGGGGTTGATCTCGACCGCCTGAGTCAGGAAATCATCATTTGCAGCATACGAGGGAACGTCTGATGCAACGCTATGAAAATCCAACGTCTCACCGCTTTATCCGCAATACCTATCCAATAAAAAGCTGTCAATTGAATGAGCGCTGCAACACTTAAACATAACAATAAATCATTATTCTAAAAGCAGACCAAGTGGATCTTATCGCGGGCCATAATTGGGCCCAGACCCTGCCTGTCGATTATTTCCGAGCGCGTTATTACTCGTCTGCCGATTACCTTTTAGCCAAATTTGGTGCGTTATTTCAGGAGAGAGACATGGAAACCAGTACAACCCTCCCAAGAAAATATTTTGTTGTCGTGACCAATAACTCTGCGTCGCAGCGCGAACTCGAGAGCATTCTCTCCAGCGAGCGTTTCAATTCGTTTGGTACGTCTCAGGCACAGATGTTTGTTGAAGGTGTTGCTTCGCCCTCTTCCACTCCCACGCTGATGGAGTTCACTTACCCACGCGGCACAAGGAAAAGCGTCGCTCGCAGTATTGAACATGATACCCAGCGAATATTGGCCACCCTCGAGTCCGAATGGCTGGCTGCACAATCTACTCATTCATTCCAGAACACCCAGGCCATAACGTCGGACGTCGATAACACGTCCCGACCGGTCACAGAAGCCTGGCATCTCGATAATGATCAAGGCGTGCTCGTCCGGGACGATATCGAGATCAGTCTCACCGGCCTCGAAACCACACTGGTCAGGAAAATGCTGCACCATGAAGAACGCGTTGTCAGTCGCGACGATCTGATTCTCAGCATCGGTCGGGAACCGGAACAATATCGCGGTCTGGAGATGTGCTTGAGCCGGCTTCAAGACAAGTTCAAAAGTGCCAGTAACGGCGAACGATTGTTTCGCGCTGTCCGCAATCGCGGTTATTGCCTGATCCAGGAAGTTGTTGCATAAACACGGCTTCCACATCAATGAACAGAAGCAAGTGCAATTACAAAAATAAAAAAGCACTTTGCTTGGTTTAACCCTCCTTTGTCAGTAATGCCTCCCTCCTCACCCTTCCTACGATAGCAAACACAACAGGGATTATTAACCCTCCCCCTTCGACCTTTTCTAACGTTTGATATTCTTCAATTCAAATGATTGGCACATTGCCATCTTGTTAGAACTCGTCAGACAGCTTCTTCCCCAATAACTTAGTCTATTGATTGACGACAGTTCGGCATACCGATGTTGTTACCTCAGAACATGAGCACCCAAAACAAAAACAAGTCTGCTTAACAACTCGGATTTCAACTGTCGAAACCTGAATGGAAGTCTTTTGGGGATATCGCATATGGATCTCACTCTACGTATCAACCGAAACACCGGCCTCAAGGGACTTACCTTCTGGGGCCAATGGGCACTGGCACAGTGCTTTATTGTTTCACTGTTATTTATATTGGCTGAGCAGCACACAGGAACGGTCGAGTTCTATTACCGAATGTGCACCATGCTGGCTGTGTTGGCGTCGGTTCCGGCCTATACGTTCAGCGGCGCCTACCGAAAGCGAGACAACTACCTGACCGGTCTGGGACGTCTGTTCATGGGCTGGTCGATGACGATGGCCGGGCTGACGTTCATCGCGTTCATCTGCAAGGCCGATGAGCTGTTTTCGCGCCAGGTGATCCTTGACTGGGCGGTGTACGGTTTCCTCGGACAGGCCTTGCTGTATGCGCCGCTGCATGCGTTCTCCAAGTACTACCAGCGTTCCCGCAAAAGCGAGCACAAGACCCTGATCGTTGGTACTGGCGAACTGGCCCTGGGCCTGGCGAAGAAGCTCAGCGAACACGAAAACCTGCCGCTGGTGGGTCTGGTCAGCAACGGCAATCTGCCCGCTCTGGACGCGGACGCACCACGCGTCGTCGGCGATCAGGAAAACCTTCTGGAACTGATCAAACGCCACGACATCCGACGCCTGTACATCACGCTGTCGTTGTCCGAAGCGGCGAAGATCGAAGCGATGTATGTCGACCTGCTGGATGCCAACGTCGATGTGGTCTGGGTGCCGGATCTGAACAGCCTGACGCTGCTCAATCACTCGGTGAAAGTCGTGGACGGCCTGCCGGCGATCTATCTCAACGAAAGCCCGCTGACCAGCCGCCCGACCGCCGCCCTGAGCAAGAGCCTGATGGAGAAAAGCGTCGCGCTGCTGGCCATCGTGCTGTTGAGCCCGGTGCTACTGCTCATCTCCCTGGCGGTTAAGCTCAGCTCGCCGGGCCCGGTGTTCTTCAAACAGGATCGCCATGGCTGGAACGGCAAGGTGATTCAAGTCTGGAAGTTCCGCTCGATGCGCGTGCACGATGACCGCGACGTCAAGCAGGCCAGCCGCAACGACTCGCGCATCACCGCCGTCGGACGCTTCATCCGCCGCACTTCGCTGGACGAGCTGCCGCAACTGTTCAACGTGCTGCAAGGTCACATGGCACTGGTTGGCCCGCGTCCGCACGCCGTGGCGCACAACAACTACTACTCGGGGAAAATCCTCGCCTACATGGCGCGCCACCGAATCAAACCGGGCATCACTGGGCTGGCTCAAATCAGCGGCTGCCGTGGCGAGACCGATACCCTCGACAAGATGGAGAAGCGTGTCGAGATCGACCTCAAGTACATCAATAACTGGTCGCTGTGGCTGGATGTGAAGATCCTGGTGAAGACGCCGTTTACCCTGTTGTCGAAGGATATTTACTAAGACGCAGCGCTTCAGGAAGCAACACCGCAAGGGGACGAAAGTCCCCTTTTTTGTGGGCGGGATTTGGGGAGTTGCGGGAGACTTGCGATCGCGGTGGGCCAGTTGAAGAGATGTCGATTGAACTGACGTTATCGCTGGCAAGCCAGCTCCCACAGGGGCTTGTGGTGAAACACAAATCCCGATCCGACCACAATCACTGTGGGAGCTGGCTTGCCAGCGATAGCGCCGGGTCATTCAACACTGGACTTGAGCTCGCCGCCCCCCGCTCCCTCAACTGCGGTGAAAGCTCCAAAAAGACATCCACCACAAACAAAAACGGGAGCCGAAGGGCTCCCATTTTGGCTTCCCGGTCTCCCGGACTTACTCGGTAATCTTCCCGAAGTTGCGATAGAACATGTCGTCCTCACGGCTATCGGTCATCGAGTGCAGCTGGAAGCTGCGACTGAGCCTCGCACCACCGTCACGGGTCAGTGGTGCCCAGACCAGGTTGGCCCGACGCATGGTCGACATGCTCATCATCTCGTCGAACGGAATGGACAGGTAAATGCCCTTGTCGAAGCTACCTTCGCCGTATTCCGTACTGCCGGCGGTGGTGATGGTCGCCCAGGCACCGAAGCGCACACCGTTGGAAAACTCTCGCGAGATATCCAGCGTGCCGCCAAAGTCGCCCGCCAGATAGCGCCCGACGCTGACCGCGGCGAGTGTTTCGTAAGGCAAGTCGGTGTAGCCAGTGATATGACCGGTCAGCACTGAATAATCACGCAGGCCAAAACCCTGATCGAATTCGCGCTGACGCACGTAATTCAGGTCCGCACCGATCGCCCAGCGCTCCCCGGTCGGACGAAACAGCACCTCGCCGCCGACGCCCGCGAACATCGACTCCAGATAACCGCCGTAGACCATGCCGTACAAATCTTTGTCCAATTGCTCCGCGTGGCTGACCTGAAATAACGGCATGGTGGTTTCGGAGGTCGTCAGATACTGGCGCAAGTCCGTACGCACTCGTGGCAAGCCGCTGGGTGCGTCGTATTTGAACTTGTCGAAGTTGTTCGCCAGGTTCTGGCTGAGCATGCCGCTCCACCAGGTGTTGCGGTTGAAGCGAAACTCGGCGTCGAGGTCGGCACTGAATTGATAGAGCAAACCATCCGGGCCGCCGACGTTCTGCTTGAAGCCCAGGCCGGCGCCGTAACTGAAATGCTGCGGCGCCTGTGTGTAAAGGGTTTTCTCGTTGTGCGGCATCGCCGGGTTGACCTCGGTGGTGCGGTGCAACGTTTGCAGCGGTTCCTCGTTGTTGATCACTTCGCGGAAGGTCTGACGCGGCACGCTGGTTTCTTCCAGCGGCAGGTCGTAGCGTTTGTTGACGACGGTGAACCAGTTGATGTCATCGTTGACGCTGTTGTCCAGAATCCGGCTCGCACGCCCCACCGCTTTCGCCGAATGGAAATAACGCTGCTGTTCGCCGTAGACGATCAACTCTGAATCTCGCTGCGTGATGCGCTCGACCTGATAGCCGGCATTCTGCTGCAAGCGCTGCGATACGTTGGCCCAATCGACCTGATCCAGCGACGTGGTAGGTGCTTTCGCGGGCAGTGGTTCCGGCGGTGGATCGAAGGTCTTGGCCGGGGCCTTGCGGCTGGCAAAATTGGTGTGGAACGTGACGCCGAACATCGCGGTGTTGCCACGCTCCCATGCCGCGCTCACGTCGACGGAATCCGTCACTTTGAACAGCGCGCCGAGGTTGATCGGCGAGTCCTGCTTGATCACGTTGTCCTTCGGTTCGTGCTTGTAGTCGTTGCCTTCGTATTCGAGTTTCAGGCTCAGGCGATCCCATGGCGTCTGGTAACTCACACCGCCGAAGAACGACGGCTGGCCGCGAAAGTACGAACCGGCGTTGACGTCGCCGGTGCCCTCCATGGCCGGGCGGGTCTTGAAGCGATCGTCGAGATAGCCCAGCGGGTTGTCGATGTCGCCGCGATTGCCGATGTAACCCCAGGCAATGCCGGCACTGAAATCCAGGTTGTCGTAACGCTTGTTAGCCACCAGAAACTCACTGGCGAACAAACCCGTACCGCCGACGTCTCGAAAGCCCAGAGAGACGTCGGGCGCCCAATGGGTTTCTTCCCAGAGCCGGACTTTGACGTCGACCGCCTTGTCCTTATAGCTCTGGTTGCCGCTCATGGATTCCGGGCCGTACGGGCGGTTGGTGATGGCGGTGTAGCGAAACGAGCCTTCAAGCCAGTCCAGCGGCTGCAACGAAACGCTGTAGCGGCTGTAAGGCTCGGTGCGGTTGGCATTGACGCTCAACTCGCCGGCCGGAGCCATCCGCGCGGTGGGCGTCTGCAACAGACCGGTGCCACCAAAATCGCCCTGGGTAATACGCGGCTCGGCATGGGCCAGGCCGCACGGCAATAACAACACAGCTGCAAAACGCAAATTCAACGAACCACCTCAGCCAACTGCGTGGCAATAAATTCGGCCAACTGCTGATTCAGTTCAGGGATAGGCGGGTCAAGATCATCGTTTTTCAACGGCACCAGAATCTTGCTGCCGGCGACGGGGAACTGCCCGCTCTCACGATTCCAGTGGGCAATGCCGACGCGCCGCGAAACGCCGTTGGGCTGGATCAGCCACAGGTAATCGGCGTCGGCGTCGTCTTCCAGCAGCACGCAACTGCTGAGGTATTCACGGGCCTCGAGCAACGGCTGATAAGGCAGCCGACAGGTCCCGGCAACGGCGCCGAGCACTTGCACTTCATCGACCCGCTGCGGGTAGATCAGGCGATCGCCATCGTCCAGACGGATGTTGCGGGCGAAGCCGACTTCCAGCGCCACCGGGTCCAGGTCCGCGATCTGGCGCCCGGTGACCGGCATCTGCCGCACGTCCTCGGCCATGCGCACCGCCAGGGCTTTGCGGCTCGGTCGATCGAACAAATCGGCCATGCGTTGCAATACGTCCAGGTCAAACAGCACGCCGATCTTGAGCCGAGTCTGCTGCTCCAGCAGGGATTGGCGCAGCAACTCGCCCGCCAGCCAATAACCTTCGGCATTCGGTACGGCGACGCTGATCACATCGGTCAAGCGTCCACCCGCCGGCAACTCGACCGGCCCCGGGTTGGCAACGTCGCCGCTGACGGTCACCGCTGCCTGGCTTGCGCCGGCGAGCAACATCAAACACGCCGACAGAACCCTCAAGCGCTTCATGGCAGATGCCTGCGATCAGGGGTCAACTGCACGACTTTCACTCGCAGTTGCGAGGTCAGTTGCTGCTCACTCTGCACAATGAAACCGTCAACCGGATCGACCCAGTAACGATTGGTCGCCCGCAGTCCGATGGCCGGGACGTCGATACGCTCATCGACACGCAGCACGGCGTATTCCTTGTTGAGAATCTTCAGGGTTTCCGTGGATTTTCGGGTGAAGCGGCTGTTGACGATCAGCCCGACTTCCTGGCCCTTGTAGAGGTCGATCCAGCGCTGACTGGTGTCGCCATCGGCAACGTTGTGCAGACCGCGCTTGAACGGCGACGCATCGGACAGCCGCGTGCCGTCCAGATCACCTTCCGCGCCCAGGCCAATAGTGCGCACGACGAGACCGTCGCGCAGCAGCAGGACCTGCTTGCCCGAGGCGACCCAGAACTGCAGGTCATCGCGCTTGCGCACCAGCGCCAGCACACCGGAACCGGACGGCGTGGTGAGTTTGAGTTGCGGATAATTGACCTCGGCCACCTGGGCCGGCGTCACGTCGATATCATCCGGGCCGACCACCGCCGACTTGAGGTTGGTCACCGACGCGACCATCAACGGGTTGCAGCCACACAGCAACAAGGCCGCCATCAGGCAGACGCCAACATTCAACGTTTTCACAGTCGGGCCTTATTTGCTGTTGTTGGTGAATTCGCTCCAGTTCTTCGCAGCGGAAGCACCCGTTCCGACAATCGATGCCGACGGCACCAACTGGCTGATCAGACGGTTCCAGCGAGTCACGTTGGCAGGCCCTACATAAACGACGTCCTGCGGGCGCACTTCGAAGTGCGTGGCGAGGACCATGGCGGTGGGTGATTCGGCTTCCAGTTGATAGATTTTTGCCGGCTCGACATCGAGGTTTTCCACGCCACGAATCACGTACACGGCGTTGCCGTTGGAGGTGGTCTGGCTCAGGCCGCCGACCGATCCGAGCACGTCGGACAGGTTCATGGTTGCAGTCTTGAAGCTCAGGGCACGCGGCTGGTTGACCTCGCCCATCACGTAGATGCGCTTGTTGTCGTTGTACGGCAGGTACAGTTTGTCGCCGCCCTGGAGGTAGACGTTCTGCAACTCGGAATCCTGTTGATTGAGGGTATCCAGATTCAGCGGATAGACCCGCCCGTTGCGCGTCAGCAACAGCCCGGACAAGTCGGCATTGTTGGTGTCGATGCCCGCCGAACCGAGGGCTTCGACCACGCTCAGCGGGTTGGTGGAAATCGCTTGCGGGCCAGCCTTGGCGACGGCGCCGGTGACCACGACCTTCTGACTGGCGAAGCGCAGCACGGCAACATCCACTTGCGGCTCGGCGATGAACGCCGACAACCGTTGTTCGATGTCGTCGCGCAGTTGCTGGATGGTCCGGCCGGCGGCCTGGACTTCCTTGATGTACGGGTAATACAGCGTGCCGTCGGAGCGCACCAGACGGCCGTTGGCGTCGATCTGCTGTTGCGCGCCCGACGGCGCGGTCAGCTCGGGGTGATCCCAGACCGTGATGTACAGCACGTCGTTGTTGCCGATGCGGTATTCGGCAGGCGTCGCCAACAATTCCGGCGGCACCGACTCACGCTTCTGCGTGGCCCGGTTCATGGAGATCAGCTTGGGCGTGATCGGAATCAACTCGACCCGGCTGCTTTCACTGGCGCCCTGGCGGGTGATGCCAAAGGTGCTCAGGTGTTGACCGGGGGAAAACATGCAACCTTGCAGAGCGAGACTTGCCAGCATTAAAAGAGAAAAACTACGAGTCATAATGGCACTACGCTATTCAAGGGCGAATCCAAAACAAAGTCACCCGACTTTCGTCGGGCGACCTTGTACTGCACCAACAGTTACTTTAGTTAGTTGTGCGTGCCGGTTGTACCCGTGGTACCGGTGGTACCCGTTGTACCGCCGTTGGCACTTCCACCACTGTTGGACGCCGCTACGGCACTGGCAACCATTGCAGTACTGGCGGCAGGCGCTGTTGAAGCCGCGACACTCCCCGATACATTGGTTACCGCTGTAAGCGGCGCTTCAGCTGCGGATGCCCAGTTGCTCAACATCGTCAACAAGGCAATCGCCATCACTTTTTTCATATCAACTCCTTTCTAACATTGCACCGTTACATCGGGTGTTTCGTTAGAGGTGGTAGAGTTCAAGTCGCAAAAAGCGCGAACAAGATCCGCTGTTCTTTCACAGTCAGACTCAACTGATAAAGTCGAACGGCAGGTTATATCTACGGGCTTGCAAAAGGCATTACCAGTGTAATTTTCCGACGATATCTAACAACCTGACCGAAAATAACATTGGACTAAATGGCCATCATTCCAGGTAACCCTTGGGATGATTCGACTGCCAGCGCCAAGTGTCGGTAACCATGTCCTGCAAGTTGCGTGTGGCTTTCCAGCCCAGTTCCTTTTCCGCCTTGGAAGCGTCGGCCCAACTCTCGGCAATGTCGCCCGAGCGCCGTGGCATCACTCGAAATGGCACCGGTTTCCCGCACGCCTGTTCGAAGGCTCGCAGCACTTGCATCACGCTGTAACCGTCACCGGTGCCGAGGTTCCATGTATGAATGCCGGTGCGCCCGTCGATGGCCTGCAAGGCCTTCAGGTGACCGTCCGCCAGGTCGACGACGTGGATGTAATCGCGCACGCCGGTGCCGTCTGCAGTGGGGTAGTCGTCGCCGAAGATCGACAGCTCCTGCAGGCTGCCGACCGCGACCTGGCTGATGTAAGGCAGCAGGTTATTGGGGATGCCGGTCGGGTCTTCGCCCATGTGGCCGCTGTCATGGGCGCCGATCGGATTGAAGTAACGCAGCAGCGCGATGCTCCAGCGCGGCTCGGCCTGGCTCAGGTCGCGCAGGACGTTTTCGACGATCAGCTTGGATTGGCCGTAAGGATTGGTCGGGATGCCGGTGGGGAAATCCTCGCGGATCGGCATCTGCTCAGGCTCGCCGTAGACCGTGGCCGAGGAGCTGAACACCAGCCGGAAGACCCCTGCCGCCGCCATCGCCTGACACAGCGTGATGCTGCCGCTGACGTTGGTTTCGTAATATTCGAGCGGCTTGCGCACGCTCTCGCCGACCGCTTTAAGCCCGGCAAAATGCAGGACGGCATCAATCGAATGCTGCTGGAATATCCGGTCCAGCAACGCCCGGTCGCACACATCGCCGCGAACCATCACTGCACTTCTGCCGCAAATGCCTTCCACTGCATGCAGTGCCGCATCGCTGCTGTTGCAAAGATTATCCAGAACGACAACTTCATAACCTGCTTCAAGCAATGCGAGTGTGGTGTGCGAGCCGATATACCCGGCGCCACCTGTTACCAGAATCTTCATAGCGCGGTCCATAGTGGGAAAAATGCTAACTAGCGTGTCAAGCCCCATTTGTTTAATGTGTGTCTTGCTTCACACAAACAAGGCGACAACAATCCAAAACAAAAACAGTTCCATCGCTGGCCAAAAATATTCTTAAAGGCCAAACTGTATTGCCCGGTACTTATTAGCACTCTCGCACTTTCACCACTATCGACAGATACCGACTAAAAATAACTGTTATTTATCAAGCCGACATCTAATAACATTATCCCGATTTACACTAAGCTAACGTTGTCACTTACAACCTGACTCAGGTATTAAAGTACAGCTCCATCAACTTGCAACTTTTCCTTATTGCAATGTAACCGATGGCTGTATGCCATGAATGTCCAGGAAACTTCTATGATCCGTAAATGTTTGTTCCCCGCTGCCGGCTACGGCACGCGTTTCTTGCCGGCCACCAAAGCCATGCCCAAAGAGATGCTGCCGATCGTCAACAAGCCGTTGATCGAATACGCCGTTGAAGAAGCACGGGACGCCGGCCTGCAACACATGGCGATCGTCACCGGACGGGGCAAGCGCGCGCTGGAAGACCACTTCGACATCAGCTACGAACTCGAACACCAGATTCGCGGCACCGAGAAAGAGAAATTCCTGGCCGGCACTCGCGAACTGATCGACACCTGCACCTTCTCCTACACCCGTCAGGTGGAGATGAAAGGCCTCGGCCACGCGATTCTCAGCGGCCGCCCGTTGATCGGCGACGAACCCTTCGCCGTGGTCCTGGCCGACGACCTGTGCCTGAACCTCGAAGGTGACGGCGTGCTCACGCAGATGATCGAGCTCTACAAGAAATTCCGCTGCTCGATCGTGGCCATCCAGGAAGTCCCGCGCGACCAGACTCACAAGTACGGCGTGATTGCCGGCGAGGCGATTTCCGACGGTATCTACCGGGTCAATCACATGGTGGAAAAACCTGCGCCACAAGACGCCCCATCCAATCTGGCGATCATCGGCCGCTACATCCTGACGCCCGACATCTTCGACCTGATCGCCGATACCGAGCCCGGCAAGGGCGGGGAAATCCAGATCACCGACGCCCTGATGAAACAGGCGCAGAACGGTTGCGTGCTGGCCTACAAATTCAAGGGCCTGCGTTTTGACTGCGGCGACGCCGAGGGTTACCTGCAGGCGACCAACTTCTGCTACGAGAACGTCTACCTCAAGGGCCGTTAAACCGCCCCCGCGCACATCCGACGAGGCAACCATGAACATCGCACAACATTCGACAGACATTGAACGGGAGGTGGACAACCTCGGAGTGATGAGCTGGTTGTCTCGTCATCAGCCGTTGCCCAGCGCCAACGAATCCTGGCTCGGGACCATCCTGCTGGTGGAGCGGATCGGCATGTTTCCATCGTCCGGGGACATTCGCCGGCCACTGGGCGATCCCTATCCCCTGCTCGCCCATCTGAAACGGATCTACGGCGAACAGGCGCTGGAGGTCGATGACCGCGACGGCCTGAAAGTGATTTTCAGCGACTGGCGATTCCGGGTGCGCATCTGCTGCAACGACCCGGCAATCATCATCAATGTGGAAACCCGCTGCGTGACGCAGTTGATGCCGCAAAAGACCGCAGAGCTTCTGGGTCACGTCGACAACTTCGACAAGGGCTGAGCCCTTATTCCGAGGCGGCGCCGCAGGAAGCCCCGTGGTTGCCGCCGACGATCATCCGATAGAAGTAATCGGCAATCACCTTCCCGCCCGTGGCCGGCACCGGATGTATCTTGTCCGGGCCGATCATCGCCGCCGCGTAACGTTTGACGTCCGTACCGAACGCGCATTGCAGATTGGCGTACCCCAGATGCTGCTCGCGAGCCCAAGGCTCAAGCACCTGCGCGTACGCTGACATCGGATAGGCACTGGAGCGCGTGGTGTCCTGGCGCATGATCAGGTTGACGCTCGCTGACGGCTGAATCTCGCGGATCATCCCGACCAGCCCTTGAACATTCTTCAGGTACTGTTCGGGTTTCACCCCGAAACCCTGATCGTTGCCGCCGAGCATGATCAGGTACACGTCAGCCGGAATCTTCGACACCACCGCTTTCCACTGCGCCTGCCACTGACCGTCGCCATGATAGAAATCGGCAGAGGCTGCGCCCGACGCCGCCAGTTTCGACACCCGCAAACCGGCCTGATCGTTGCTCATCCACAGACCGAACAGCGTGGGCGCGCCCTTCACCACTTCCAGCCTGAAGGCCCAGTCCGTCACGGCGGATGTGCCAGACAGCGGGACTTCCTGAACGCCGGCGCCGGTCAGTTTCAACGGCTGCCAGGATTGCGAGGGTGCCCAGCGATAGCGAATTTCATTGGGTTCGCCGTTGCCGAGATAAAGTAACTTTGCCTGGGTGACAGCGGTGTTTATCGTTTCGCTAGGATGGGCATCTACTTGCAGCCATGCACCGGGACTTCCGGTCACGGTGCGGCTGTCGGGGCTGGCCTGACCGAGGCTCGACACCTGCCAGTCGCCGCCGAAGTATTTCTCGCTGCTGCGGGTGTATTTGAAATGGCTGCCGCCCAGCGCCGCGCCATGGTTGAAACCGACATAACCGGGGCCGGCAAAACCGACCTCCCCGACCAGCCGCTGCACCAGTTTGTTCAGATAGAAATCCTGCCCGGCGCTGTAGCTGTCGCCGATCACCGATACCGACAGAACCTTCCCGGCCTTGCCTTCGCGCCACTGGGCAAACCGCTCGCGAGCGTCGCCGACTTCGACCACCGACGCCGCGACCGGCGCTGCGTCATCCACTGCAACCATCAAGCACTTCCTTTAGCCGAGACTTGCGCCGGGGAGACGTTCCCCGCCGGTTTTTTCGCCGCCGCACGCTCGCCCAGAAACAACACCGAAGTGAAGTTGAACCGACTGAAAATGGTCGAGAGCAACACCGGTCCAAGCAACCCGCAAGCCACGCCGCAGAACACCAGAACGCTTTCGTCCTTGATGCCCAGGCGTCCGAGGATCGAGCGCGATGTCGCGGCGAACAACACATGAAACAGGAAAATCGCGTAAGAGTAACCACCGAGCCAGGTCAACGCCTTCGAGCGCATGTCACTCGACAGCAGCGCGAAGCAGGACACGCAGCCCACCGTCAGGCCGATCAGGCTGCGGCGATCGATGATCAATTCGCGATCCAGCGCTGCGATGTACAACAGCGTCAGGGAAATCAGCACAAACACCAACGGGCCAAGCACTTTGAATCGCTGCTTCAGCGTGCTGACATTTTCCTGGCCAATCATCCCCGCCACAAAGAACGGCAACAGATAGGTCGCGCCATTGATGCCGAACGCATCGAACTTGAACGGCGGCAGCAGAAACACCACGGCGGAAAACGCGAACAGCAGGTAGAGACGCGTCGCCGAGCGCAGCAAACCACGCCATTCCAGCAGGCCGACAAACATGAAGATGATGAACACCGCCTGCAAGAACCAGAAGTGGTTGATCGGCACAAAAAACGACAACAAAGCATCGACTACGCCGACATCCTTGTTCACGCCCGGCCCGACTGCCTGCAACACGGAAAACGGCACGCCGACGCAAAACAGCGGCACGATCAACCGCCGCACCTTGCCGCTGAAGAACGCCGAAAAGTCATTGCCGCGAATCTTGTAGATGGAATAGATGTAGCCCGAGATAAAGGTGAACAGCGGCATGCGCACGTACACCATGGAATCGGCGATCACCCGGAACGGCGAGCCGATGTCGATCTTCAAACCGCCGCCCAACGGACCGATCACGTGATAGAGCACCAGCAACAGGCACGCGAGGCCGCGCAGGGTTTCGATCTCCAGCGACTTTTTCTTGCTCGACATAAAGCACCCGCCTCAATTCAGAATTCTTGACTCGACCTGCACCGGTTTGTTCGCCCGCAGCATCAACCCCAGGCCCACGAACAGCACCGGCACCACCATCGAGAAATGTCGGGCGAACGAGCCGAAGTCCGGCTCGAACAAGCCTTGAACCAGCAGAAACGCCAACGGAATCGCGATCAACTCCTTGGGTTTTGTCTGGATCGGCGCGCCTTTGTAATCGGTCGAGGTGATGACTTTGAACAGCAGCAGCGCGGTCATGATCATCAACGCCACGAAGATCACCTGACCCGGCCCGGACAGCAGGATCAGCTCCACCGGGAACGACAATCGGAAAAAGATGATCATCGAATCCAGGGCCTGCGAAACGAAGTCGCTGCCGCTGAGCCACGAGACGATCAGCGACTTGGAACCCTCCTCGCCCGCTGTGCGCAGCTCGTTGTTGCTGGCGCGAATCGACGACACCGGAAAGCCCAGCGCCAACTGAATCGCCATGGCCACCGCCAGGTAAAACAGGAACAGCATCAGGAAAAAGGTCACACGCGACACGTACTTCTTCATCACGCAGACGCCGACCCAGGACAGCGAAAACAGAATCCAGTAGGGCCGGATCAGCACGCCGTAGATCACCGCCGAGAGGAAAAATCCGCCGCGATATTTGCGCGTCAGCGAACTGAACAAAATGCTCAGCACCGCCACCGACACGATGATTTCCTTGGTCAGGTTTTCCAGGAAAAACGAGCGGACGATGCCCCACAGACACAGCGTGCCGAAGATCGCCAACGGCATGCGCCGGAACACCACCACGGGAATCGCCGTGAGGAAGAAATTGCAGAACATCCCGTAGGCCCAGGCGTTGGTCAGGTTGATTCCTGTGGGCCGCAGCAGGAACGCCGAACACTCGTAGGACGAGCGATCGGGCGAGAACGGGTTCCAGAAATTGCAGTTGTCGGCCCGGGCATAGGACGACCATAACGTCATCGCATCCGGGCCGGGATCGCGGGGGATCAGCAGCGGCATGGCCACCGACAGAAACAGGCCGGTGAACAGGATCAGGAACGACAGCGACGAGTCGAGTTTCTTGCCACGAAACTCGATGCACGGCAGTTTCAGGCCCATGACACGACAGCCTTTTTCGCGCGCGTCGCACGGGTCAACAACGCAATCACGCCGAGCTGCACGATGATCCCGAAGACGTTGCCCCAAGCCGCGCCGTAGATCGAATAATGCTTGATCAGCAGGTAGCTGACCGGCACCGAAATCAGCAGGCAAATGGCCGAACTGGCGAGGGACACCCGGCTGTTTTTCGAGGCGATCAAACCGCCCCAGACGATGTCGCCAATGGCGCGCAGGGCAAAGGAAAAGATCAGCACGCCAAGGATGCCGTTGTCCGGACGCGGCACCGCTGCGCCGACGTAATCGAGCACGACATTGAAGAACAGGTAAATCAGCGCCGCGACCCCGGCCGACACCACCAACGAACGCGCGACCCATTTGTTGACGAACAACTGGGTGACCGTAAACGGTTGTTGATCCGCCTGATAACGCTTGGCGAGCAGCGGAATGCCAACCACCGCCACCACCGCGTAGGACAACGCCTGCAAAGTGTTGGCCGCCGACCAGGCGTACACGTATTTACCCAGGCTGGCGTAGGGTTCCAGATCGATGATCAGAAAGCGCTCGGCGTACTGACTCAACGCGATCAGACCGGTGCCCAGATAGAACGGCAGCCCGGCTTTCCACACGGTCGCTGTCGCCAGCGTCCCCTCTTCGCGCCCACGATGAACGTTCACCACGATCAGGTAACCGGCGACGATCACCAACACGTTGGCGATGACCCACAGCCACAGCACGCTGGCGATCCCGGACACCCAGCCGAGCATCATCCCGCCCACGGCCAGCAGTGCCCAAAGACCGGTCTTGATGAAGAAAAGCAGCGCACCCGCGGTGGCTTTCTGCGCGGAAAACACGAACGAGTTGATCTCGAACGACAGGTGCTCGGTCAGCAGCACCAGCGTCACACAGGCGATCAATGCCGTCGTCGCCTCAACCTGCTGGAACAGTGAATAAATCAGCACTGTCACCACCGACAACAGCAACCCCACGGCCAGGTACAGCAGAAGAACCTTGTCGACGACGCGCTTCGAACTGCCGCCGACGCTGATCAGCCGATTGATCTCGGAGCTGAAACCGACGCTGTAAAACTTCGACGCGATCAACGACGCTGCGACCACCACGCCGTAAAAACCCAGCGCCTCGTAACCGAGGTAATGGGTGATGGCGAGCACCAGCAAGAACTTCGCGCCCAGTGCTCCGCCCCGCAGCAACAAGCGGAATATCATCGAATGACGCCCTTGATGATGTCGTCCATGGCCACGGTTTTCGCCTCGATTTCACGGCAGGTGTCGGTCAGGCGTTTGCCGAAATCCGACAGCGCGTTCGGCGCGAAAACCGTGTCGATGATGGTGTCGACATTGATGTCGCCGCCGTTGATCACCCAGTCCTCGACGCCCATATCCTGATAGGCGCCGAAGCCTTTGCGTTCATAACTGATGTGGTACGCCGGCACCCCGGACAACAACGACTCGATGGCGCCGTGCAGGCGCACCGAAATCACCAGGTCCGGTTGGTACTTGGCCAGCGTGGCCTTCAACGGCAGCAGGTC
This sequence comes from Pseudomonas sp. HS6, assembly GCF_023375815.1. Taxonomy (NCBI): domain Bacteria; kingdom Pseudomonadati; phylum Pseudomonadota; class Gammaproteobacteria; order Pseudomonadales; family Pseudomonadaceae; genus Pseudomonas; species Pseudomonas sp. HS6. The sequence goes on from NZ_CP067412.1 coordinate 2,305,400, forward strand.
TTCGGTGATGCCCAGCTCGCGATAGAACGCGCCGTCATCATTCCCGCGCACAGCGCTCTGCACCGCGCAGACCACTTTGCTTTTGTTCTTCAAACGCTGTAGCAGCACTTTCAAGTTAGCCACGTAGGCGAGCTTCTTTTCCTTGCTCCATGCCGGCGGTTTGCGCAGCACCACGCACACCGTGGCCGGCGTCGAAGCGCAGCGAGTGAACTTGGGCTGCTGAAGGATTTTGCCGGCCAGGGCCTGCACCGCCAGGTCCGGTGCGCGGTAGACATTTTCGCAGGCATCGAACAACGCCGAGGAGCGGTTATCGCGCACGAATACTGCGTCGGCGCTGGCGTAGTGCCCGACAATCTTGTCGCTCTCGCCGTGGAACGGCCCGATGCTTTGCGGCAGGTACACCGACGGCACTTTGCTGAGGATCGCCGTTTCCAGTTGCTTGGCGTGGCCTAGTTTCAGCTTGATGTGTTCAAAGGCGCTTTTGGAGCGCATGTAGCCGCCACCGACACCGACGATCAGATCGGTTTTTTTCAACAGATCCGCGAGCCCGGCATAGGACTGGTTGAGGAATACCGCCTGTTTGACCCGGCCCAGGCCCTTGGCTGCCATGACCGGCGCATCGAAGCGCGGGTGCGGCAGGTATTTGAAAGAGTCCGGATCGGAAGCCACGACACTGATCGCGGTGTCCTCGCCAAAGTTGCGCTGCACCAGCGCAATGGCCAGATCGACCAGCAGACCATCGCCGGAATTGGAGGCACTGTAGCCATGCAAAATCGTTACGTTCATGAGCGAAGTTCTACTTAATAAGAGGGAGCGGAATACACGTCGTAGGTCTGGCGGATCATCAACGCGGCGCTGAAGCGCTCGCGGACGATGCGTCGACCTTCGAGGCCAAGGACCGACAACGCGGGTTTCTGGATCTGCTTCAGGCGCTCGGCCAGCGCGTGGTGGTCACCGGTGGGGAACACGTAGCCGGACACCCCGTGAGTGACCAGTTCGGGCAGCGAAGTGCAGTCGCTGGCGATCACCGGCAAGCCCAGCGCCATGCCTTCCAGCGGTACCATCGCAAAGCCTTCCCAGCGACTCGGGACGATCAGTGCATCGGCCTGCTGATACAGCGCGTTGACTTCGGCCGGCGTGACCCACGGCAGGTATTGAACGCCGTCCATTGGCGGGCACTCGACTGTCGCCTCGTTGACCGCACTGCCGACCACCGTCAGTTTCAGGTCGTTGCGTCCGGTCTTGGCATAGGCCTTGAGCAGCACGTCGAAGCCTTTCTGATAGTCGAGTCGACCGACAAACAGCAGATGGATCGGTTGTGGATCCTCAGCTTTGCGCGCGTCATCCTTGGTGTGGATGCCGTTGTAGATCAGCCGCATGCGCTTGCGCTCGATACCGAACGCCGCCGCTTTGTCCAACTCGTACTGGCTGACGCAAATGATCGTGTCCGTGACCTTCTGCAACACCCGCTCGATCCACGCATAGGCTTTTTGTTTGATCGGCGAGCTTTCCATCAGGAACGAAAAGGCATGCGGGCAATAGACGATTTTCGGTTTGCGCCACGGCCGCAGGAGCACGCACACGCAACGCCCGATCACCCCGGAAAATGTGCTGTGCAAGTGCACGACATCAGGCTTTTCCTTGAGCATCACTTGCATCAGTCGCCAGGCGAAACGCAGCAGCGACGGCACATTGCGCCCGGTCCGGGCAAACGTGCGGATCTGCTGCGGCGCGATGCCGTGCAGTTCCTTTTCCTGATCCTGCGGCACCAGATACACCAGCTCGTAGTTTTCCGGAGACGCGGAAATCGTGCGGATTACCGTCGCTACGCCACCTTTGATCGTTTCAGCCACGTGCAGTATTTTTTTCACAACTCACCCACTTTCTTGCCGGTAAGGACAATCGCTGATTTTCAGGACTTGTCGGACGCGTATTCGTAGTTGTAATAGCCGTAGCTGCCGTTGCCGTAGTAACTGGCCGCGCGCTTCTCGACGCCGTTGAACACCGCGCCTTTCAACTCGATGCCGTTCTGGGCGAAGCGGCGAATCGTCAGTTCGATCTCTTTGGCCGGGTTCACCCCGAAGCGCGCGACGATCAGGCTGATGCCCGCTTCGCGACCGACAATCGCCGCATCCGTCACCGCCAGCAGCGGTGGCGTGTCGATGATCACCACGTCGTATCGCTCGCTGAGTTCCGCCAACAGTTCGCGGAAATTGGCGTGCATCAACAGCTCGGAAGGATTGGGCGGCACCTGGCCACGGCTGATGAAATGCAGGTTGTCGACTTCGACCTTGTTGATCGCCTGTTCGAGGGTGCAACGCTTGACCAGCAGGTCCGACAAACCATTGGTGATCGGCGTGTTCAGCGACTTGTGCAGATGCCCTTTACGCATGTCGGCATCGATCAGCACCACCCGCTGCCCGCTCTGCGCCATGACTGCCGCGAGGTTGGAAGACACGAAGGTCTTGCCGACCTGCGGGCTCGGGCCGGAAATCATGATGCGGTTGTTGGTCGAATCCAGCGCCGCGAAATGCAGGCAGGTGCGCAGGCTGCGGATCGACTCGATGGACAGGTCCGTCGGATTGCGCAGGGCCAGCAGATACGCGGGGGTGTCCACCGTGACTTTGGCGCGGACTTTCTTGGTGTCCTCTTCCTGTTGCAGGGCGCTGTAGGGAATCGACGCATAGACCGGCAGACCGAGCTGCTCGATGGCTTCCGGCCCTTCCAGCCCCTTGCTCAGGGACTTGCGCAACAACACCAGCGCCACGCCGACAAAGGCACCGAGGAAGGTTGCGATCAGCACGATCAGGGCTTTCTTCGGTTTGACCGGGCTGGTCAGGTCGACGTCCGCCGTATCCACCAGCCGCACGTTGCCCACGGCGCCGGCGCGAATGATGTCCAGCTCCTGGGATTTGTTCAGCAACTGGGTGTAGATCTGCGAAGCGACTTCGACATCGCGGGTCAGGTTGAGCAGTTCCTGTTGCGTGGCCGGCAGGTCCTGGACCTTGCCTTCCAGCGACCGCTGTTGCTGGGTCAACTCACCAATTTGGGTCATCAACGCACGATAGGCCGGATGCTGTTTGGTGAACTTGCGATCCATCTCCGCCTGTTGCAGTTTCAGCTCGGAAATCCGCGTTTCGAGCGCGACGGACTGGCCGAGCACCGATTGGGTTTCCAGGGAGATATTCACGGTCTTGCCGCGAGTCTGGTAGGCGTTGAGCGCATCGCTGGCCTTGGCCAGGTCGCGTTTGACCTGTGGCAACTGGCTTTGCAGAAAGGCCAGGCTCTGTGCGGCTTCGGCAGAAGTGCGACGTACGTTCTGATCCACGTAGAGCGATGCGATCTTGTTGAGGATCTTCACCGCTTCAGCGGCGTCGCTGCTGGCCAGGGCCAGACGGATGATCCCCGACTCCTTGCCCTGCTCGGAAATATCCAGCGCGTCCTGATACCCCTGAATGGTCACGATCCGTGGGTAGCGCACCACTTCGAAACGGGTGCCGGGGTTGGCCAACAGCTGGGTGATCTGCCCTTCTACGCCGTCCTGTGCGAAGGTTTCGCCGACAACGCCTTCTGCCAGCAGGTTGTCGTTGTCATCGAACAGCTGGAAGCGATGCTGTTCGCCGGCGATCAGACTGAGTTTCTTGCCCAGCAGTTCTTTGGGCAGATTGAGCCTGGCAAATTCCAGGCGCTCACCACCCCAGGCGTAGCTGTTCAGGCCGAAACGCGGCGGTGCGACGCTGAGTTCGGTCTCACCGCGATAGCGACGGGCGAGAAACCCGCCAATCAGCGGAAAAGTATTCGGGGTGACATCGATATCCAGGCGCAGATCGTCGACCGTCTTGCCGATCACCGCGCGGGATTTGATGATGCCGATCTCGGTCACGGACGGTGACTGGCCACCCAGCATGCTGTTGAGATCGGAGAAGCCAAGCATGTCGTTCTTCTTCGGTTCGACCTGTACCAGCGCGTTGGCCAGATACACCGGTGTGGCCAGAATCGCATAGGCAACGCCGGTCATCATGAACGCGCCGGTGAAGGCTCCGATCAACCATTTCTGATCGATCAAACTGCCAAAGATACCGAGAAGATCAATACTGTCTTGATCGTTGTCACGGGTGCCGACTACTGACGGTAACTGCATAAGTCTTTCTTACCATTCACTGTTCTGAAGAATATTCATCAATGCCCGAGGCGTTGTGCCCATGAGCCAACAGCATCTTCAATCAATGCATGGGCATGAATAAAAGCGGCCTGCCCTTGACGATACGGATCCTGTATTTCTCGCTCGTTCTGCCACTTGCCGAGAAGAAACACTTTGCCCCTGGCGTGAGAGGCAATCTTCAGTACTTGTTTTACATGTTCTTTTTCCATGACCAGAATCAGGTCTGATTCATTGACGATGTCTGCTGTCAGTTGCCGTGCCTTGAACCCCTCGGCGCTCTGCCCACGGTCTTCCAGCACTTGGCGGGCCGTTCTCTCCATGGACTCGCCAACCCGTGCAGACAGGCCTGCGGAGGTAACCGTGATCGTCGAGGGCGACAGCGCGTTACGCAGCAACAGTTCAGCTGTCGGACTTCGGCAAATATTGCCCACGCAGACGACAAGGATCTTTCTGAACAAGGTTTACATTCCCGTGTAATGTCAATCGGCCAACATGCCGTGTGGATTGAAATGAACCCACCGGACTTTCCTGCACGCGGAAATAGATTCGCCTGTTAATACCGATGCATTAAGTACCACGGGGTTTAGAAGTCACCCAACCAGAATTACCGGACTAAAAATAACTGTGATTTTCAGGATATTTTCCCGATCGAAGTTTTCCGACAAAAAATAACATTGCTGCACTTTGTGCCTTTGCGATGCTCTAAAAAACGCGCGATGCAATAACCAATGGCCCGTGTCATTTCTAACAAGGAACACAGAAATGAAATCAACACACCTCAAACAGCTTGCCGCCCTGACCCTGTCGATGCTCGGTGCCACCAGCCTGGTTCACGCCACTGAACTGTTCCCTGAACTGGCCGCCAACAAGACCATTGGCGTGCAGGTCAAGATCCAGACCTTCTCCCCCACCGACGCTGCAAAGATTAAAGCGGCAGGCCTGGGTTTCGTGCGTTTTGGTGTCTGGACGGACAGCCTGGGTGACCCCAGCTATCAAAAACAGGTCAACGATGCCTTTGCGACCGCCCGGGCTTCCGGCCTGCCGGTGCTGCTGACCGTACGCTCGACCCAGGCGCTGACCTCTGCACCCGGCAACAACCGCGATTTCACCTCGGCCGGAGAGGCGTTCGCTCACTCAGTGACGACCCTGGAGAAAGAGTACGGCCCACAACTGGTCGCGATCGAGATATGGAATGAGCCGGACCTGGACACTTATTGGCCGACCGGCAATTTCAGCACCACGTTCGCGCCCTTCATGACCGCCATGTGTAAGACGCTGCAGGCAAACCCGTCCGCAACGCCACTGATCGGCTTCGGCTTCGCCCGGCCCCCGAGTGACAGCTCGGCATCGACCGTGGCGCTGAACAGCATCGTCAGTGCTTACCCCAAATGCCTGAGTGCGATTTCCTATCACCCGTACGGCATGACCACGACGCAGATCAGCAACGCGCAGACGTTCATCCAGCAGAAATTCCACCTGCCAGGCGTCATCAGTGAATGGGGCGTGTCGTCACTCGCCTCCAACGGCGGGAATGCAGGGCAGGCCAGCAAAATCGGCGCGTTCGTCAACGACATGAAAAAGCTCAACATCCCGCTGACATCGATTTACGAATGGAAAGACACGGAGTCGGGCAGTAATGACCGGGAAAGGAACTTCGGCATGTTGAACGCCGACGGCCAGCCGAAACCTGCGGAAGTCACGGTTAAATCAGAGCTCAACCCTCTGTAATCAGTCGGCTCACCGAGTACTGACGGTCAGATGCCTTGAACCTGTGGCCGGTTTTGGCATCGAATTTATCGACATCGCGCCCCGATCATTCAAACAGCCGTTTTCAGGTTGTTGCCCACGGGGCAATCGATACATTCACATGCCCTTGAGTGGCCGTCAGCGCTCGGGTAATGTCGTCAGACCCATAGGACAGAGCACGCTCATGACTTCCAAGCTGGAACAACTCAAACAATTCACCACCGTGGTTGCCGACACCGGCGACTTCGAAGCGATTGCCCGGGTCAAACCGGTCGACGCCACCACCAACCCTTCCCTGCTCCTCAAGGCCGCGGCCATTCCGGCCTATGCCGAACTGCTGAACGCTGCCGTTCGCGACTGCAAGGGCGATGTCGGCCTGGCCAGCGACCGCTTTGGCGTCGCGGTGGGGCAGGAAATCCTCAAAGTGATCCCGGGCCGCATTTCCACTGAAGTGGATGCACGCCTGTCGTTCGATAAGGACGCGATGCTCAAGCGTGCGCACCGCCTGATCGAGCTGTACGACAAGGCCGGCATTGGCCGCGACCGCGTGCTGATCAAGATCGCGTCGACCTGGGAAGGCATCCGCGCCGCCGAAGTGCTGGAGAAGGAAGGCATCCAGACCAACCTGACCCTGTTGTTCTCCTTCGCTCAGGCCGCTGCCTGCGCCGATGCCGGCGTGTTCCTGATTTCGCCGTTCGTGGGCCGCATCTACGACTGGTACAAGAAGGCCAACGGCAACGACTACACCGGTGCCGATGATCCGGGCGTGCAGTCCGTGACGCGCATCTACAACTACTACAAGGCCAATGACTACAAGACCGTGGTCATGGGTGCAAGCTTCCGCAACTTGAACCAGATCGAGCAACTGGCCGGCTGCGACCGCCTGACCATCAGCCCGGACCTGATCGACAAGCTGGCAGCCGATACCGGCAAACTGGAGCGCAAACTGGCCCCGGGTCACGCCGGCGAAGCACGTCTGAGCCTCAACGAATCGCAATTCCGCTGGTTGTCCAACGAAGACGCGATGGCCACCGAGAAACTGGCCGAAGGCATTCGTCAGTTTGCCCGTGACCAGGAAAAACTCGAGGCGCTGCTGCAAGCCAAGCTGTAACGGGCTGACGGCAAACGCAAAAAGGGCGAACCCTCACAGGTTCGCCCTTTTTTGTGCCTGATGGCGGGTGAATCAATGCCTTTCGAGGGCATTCACCAGATCATGGAAGGCTTCGCGATTGGAGTCGTTCAGGCCCATGAGGATCTTGTGCGCTTCGAGCACCTTGATCCGCACGACTTCCTCCGACTGATCCTGATCCGGCAGGTCATCGAGGCATTCCGGGCAAGGCACGGGATGGTTGACGATATTGAACACCTGCTCGAAACCCATCGATTGCAGCAGACGGGTGATGTCGTCGTGGGTGGTGACCACGGTCGGCAGCAGGCCGACCTTCTGCCGCGACAGGATCGACAGCTTGGCCAGCAGGCCCAGCGTGGTGCTGTCGATGCTGCGGGTTTCGGTCAGATCGATCACGATCGCGTTGAAATTCAACGCGGTGAAGATCTTCTCAATAGTCGCATCCAACGCCGAACACAGGGTCAGGCGAACTTCACCGACAAACTTCAGGACGAAGGTGCCGTCCTGCTCGGCGAACTGGATTCTACCGGTACTCATTAAAGATTCCTGCTCAACACCAACAAGGCGATATCATCCGGCATCTCCCCTAGCGTGGCCAATCCAAAAACCTGCCGCAGGCCATCCAGGCTGCCGCCCGCCGACTTGACCCGTTGGGGCAAGGCAGCTTCTTTTTCTTTGAGTGTGGGTTCTGGCAAAAGATCCAGAATGCCATCAGACATCAGCGTCAGGCTGAATGTCGGTGGCAGCTCGAGCACGTGGTCTTCGTAGGTGGCTTCATTGAAAAGCCCCACGGGCAGGCCACGCCCCTCGAGGTAGCGAACACTGTCAGGCGTGTACAACACAGGCAACGGCAGATGGCCGCCGATGCTATAGGTCAACAAACCGGTCTCCTCGTCGATGACTCCACCGACCATTGTGACGTGTTTACCCAGCTTACAACTGATCAGCCCCCGGTTGATATGACCAAGGACTTCCGAAGGCTTGAATTCCGGCAAGGTGCCATTGCGCTTGGACTCGAACAGCAGGCGCGTGGTCATGAACTTCAGCAGCACGGTGACGAACGCCGATGAGGCACCATGGCCCGAAACATCCGCCAGATAGAACGCGACCCGACGCTCGTCCACCCGGAAATAGTCGACGAAATCACCCGACAGATACAGCGACGGAATGATCTGGTGGGCGAACTTGAACTCGTCAATGGTCCACGGGCTCACCGGCAGCATGTTCATCTGCACCTGGCGACCGGCGTTCTGGTCCTCCTGGAGCAGGTTCAGGCTGGCTTCAAGCTCACGGTTGGCCTTTTCCAGCTTCTCGCGGTAGCGCTGGTTTTCCAGCAGCAGGCGCGCACGATCCAGGGCCCGGCGCACGGAGTGCTCGAGCACGGCCAGATCTTCGAGAGGCTTGATCAGGTAATCCGCCGCGCCCAGGCGCAGGGCCTCGACCGCGTCGTTCATCACGCCGGCACCCGAAACCACGATCACAGGAGTCTGTGGTGACCGCTCGGTGACCTGACGGATGAGTTCGAGACCGCCCATCTGCGGCATGCGCAGATCGCAGATGACCAAGTCGGGCTTGTCTTGCTCGAATACCTGAAGACCCTGCTGGCCGTTACTGGCCTGCAAGACGCTGAAACCACTGTCTTCCAAGTAGGCCGCGAGGCTCGCGCGCACTACTTCGTCATCATCGATTATCAGCAGCGTGGCACTGGTTTTTGGCATGTGGGCAAACGGCGCCAGAATTAGGTTGGCGTAGCAGGCGGGGCAACGGCCCGGCGCAGACTACTGGATTCGCTTTCTAGCCTCTCTGCTGCACCGTTTCAGAGCGTTGGCCCTGTACACGGTTGCACCAGAGGTGCCCTTCTAAGGCGCAGACGGTACTCCCATCCGAGAGGCGTTTCAAGCATGCGCCGATGGTCGCTTGGAGACTTTGTTTGTCAAATCACTCGCAGTTATAAGAACGGCTTCAACCGTAACCCAATCATTGGACGCGCCCACAAAAAAGGCGACCTCGCGGTCGCCCCTTCATGTCGATCAATCGAGATCAAAAATCGTCTTCGACGTGACCGTCCTTGACCTTGAACTCGCGGTTTTGCAGGTAGGCATTGCGGATGAAGGTGTACTTGTCGCCGCTGATCAGCTTCTCGCTGGACAGCAGGCTGGCGCGGGTGTCGACGATGTTCAGACCGTAGATGGTGTTACGCGCCGGGATGTCGTTCATGTAGCGGTAAGGCGCGGTGTAGGTGTCGACGTACTTGGACGGCGCGTCACGCAGAGTGCTTGGACCCAGCAACGGCAACATCACGTACGGACCGCTGCTGACACCCCAGTAGCCGAGGGTCTGGCCGAAGTCTTCGTCACTGCGATGCAGGCCCATCTTGGTGCCGACGTCGAAGAAGCCGAGCAGACCGAAGGTGGTGTTGAAGATCAGGCGTGCGGTGTCAACGCCGGCGGCGGCAGGCTTGGCTTGCAGAATGTTGTTCGCCAGGTTGGTGATGTCACCGACGTTGCGGAACATATTGTGGATGCCGTCTTCCAGGAATTGCGGAGTTACAAACTCGTAGCCCTGCGCCAGTGGTTTCAGCGCGTAGGTGTCAACGAAATCGTTGAACTGGAAGATCGGACGGTTGACGCTTTCCCAAGGGTCTTCTTCCGTTGCGGCGTTAGCGGCGAACGGCACCAGCATCACGCTGGCACATACACAAAGCTGAGCGAGAGGATTGCTCCAGCGCATAGAAAACTCCTTGGATTGTACATACGCGGCAAGCGGGCCACGGTTATAAGAGGTGCAGTATAAGACGGAAACAAGGTTTTAGGCATTTCCGGCGTGAACACCTCTGTAGGACGGTTCGTCACGCACTTGTCATCCAACTGTCACCGGCGATGCTTAGCCTGACTTCTATTTCAGGGATGTTTTCCATGCCTCAAGCCGAAGCCTTGCCCCTGTCCGCCCCCAACCTGACAGCCGTACTGTTCGGGCTCAGCGGTTGCCTGGTGGACTTCGGCGCCCGCGCCCGTCATCACGCCAGCCCCGGCACCGAGCACGCCGACGCCACGCCGGGCGCGCTCGACAGCCTGCGCAGCCTGCAGCGCCAACTGATCCCCTGCGCCTGGCTCGATGAGTTGCCCCCTGCCCTCACCCACGTGCTGGCATCCGGATTGCCGGGCTGGATCAAACCTTCGCAATATCCGGCAACAAACAATCCATGGCCGTCACCGAATGCCTGTTGGCAAGCCTTGATGGCCTTGAATGTCGATCGCCTGGACGGCTGCGTGCTAGTCAGCGGTGAACCGCGCTTGCTGCAAGCAGGCCTGAATGCCGGGTTGTGGACCATTGGCCTGGCCTCCTGTGGCTCACTCTGCGGCCTGGCCCCGGGTGAATGGCAAGCCCTCAGTCAGAAAGAACGCGAACAACTGCGCGGCAAGGCCACCGTCCAGCTATTCGGCCTGGGCGTGCACTCGGTGATCGATCACCTGGGCGATCTCGACACCTGCCTGGCGGACATCAGCCTGCGCCGTCTCAAAGGCGAAAAGCCCTGACCGGGATCATGCAGGTTCATCGAGAGTGGATTAGTCTTAAGGAGAGCCATAGACCTTTGGCGCGCGGCTGCGGTCTATGCCAGTGCCTCTCGATAAAAGGAAAACACCATGCCCGCCCGCGAACTGCAAGAACAGCTCAACACCCTGCGCGAGCAACTGGATCAGAATCCGCCGCTGTCGGAAGCCGAGCGCGCAGACCTGCACGCACTGATGCAACAGATCGAACTGGAACTTGAACTGGAAACCAAGACCCAGGATTCCAGCATCGCCGACGGTGTGAATCTGGCCGTTGATCGTTTTGAACTCGAACATCCCGCCATTGCCGGCACATTGCGCAATATTGTGAATTCCCTTGTCAGCATGGGAATCTGAAGCCCGCGAATGTAAAAAAGCCCTGCCAGCGATGGCAGGGCTTTTTTAATGTCCGCGTTGCGGGTTATTGACGAACCAGACGATGGTTCGGTAACTGCACGCTTTCAGTGCTGCGATACGGGTTGATATCCAGCCCGCCCCGGCGCACATAGCGTGCAAACACTGTGAGTTTTTCCGGCTTCAGCAAACGCTGCAGGTCGAGGAAAATCCGCTCCACGCACTGCTCATGGAAGTCCGAGTGCTGGCGGAAGCTGACGATGTATTCCAGCAGGCTGGCGTGATCCAGCGCCGCACCGCGATATTCCACCACCACGCTGCCCCAGTCCGGCTGGCTGGTCACCGGGCAATTGGACTTGAGCAGATGGCTGTGCACGCTCTCCTCCACCACCCGCGAATCATCGCAACGCAGCAGCTCGGGACGCGGATGTTCGTAGTTGCTGACGCTGATATTCAGATCGTCAATGCACACGCCCGGCAGTACGACGACGCCTTCGGCCTCGACCTCTTTCAGGCTGCGAACCCGCACACCCACCGGCTTGCCGGCAGCGGCGGACAAGTCCTTGACCAGCGTCGCTTCCAGGCTCGCGACGTCAGCGAACGGCGTCTGGTTCAACGAGTTCAGGTACAGCTTGAACGACTTGGATTCGATGATGTTCGGCGAGTCCGCCGGAATGCTGAATTCGCCGATCGCCACCACCGGTTTGCCCGACGGCAGCAACCACGACAGTTCGAAGCAGTTCCAGAAATCCACGCCTTTATACGGCAGGGTCTCGGCGGTCAGGCCCAGCTCGGCCCACTTCGCGGTGCGCGGGATCGGGAACAGCAGGGACGGTGTGTAAGTGGCGATGTATTCGCTGGACTTGCCCAGCGGCGAATGTTCGGCTGCGGGATGCATGGCGGAAACCTGACTGAAGAATCAGCGGATTCTATCAGCCTTTGCTCCCGCCTTTGAGTGCTTACTGACTGACAGTCAGTTTGCCGACCATTCCGGCCTGGTAATGCCCGGGAATGTTGCAGGCGAACTCCAGGTTCACGGCTTTGCTGAAGGTCCAGGTCAGCTCGGCGGTCTTGCCCGGTTCGACCAGTACGCTGTTAGGGTCGTCATGCTTCATGACGTGCCCCATCGAGGCATGATCCATGCCCGCCATGTCGTGGGACATTTCTTTCATGCCGGTCGGCGTGAGCATGCCGCTTTGCTGCATCTGCAACATTTCCTGCTGGTGTTTGGCATGCATCGCTGCATCCCCGAGGTTGAATTCGTGCAACAACTGACCTTTATTCACCAACACAAAGCGAATGGTCTCACCGGCCTTGATCTCGATGGCCTTCGGATCGAACGACATGTCGCCCATCACCACTTCAATGCTGCGGGTGGCCTTTGTAGCCGGCGCCGGTTGGCCGAAGTCATACGTGTGCGCAGGGTCGGCCCAGACGGATGAGCTCAGCGCCAGCAGACAGGCGGCGATGGCCAGAGGGTTGCGCAAAAACATAGTCATACTCCAACAAGATAAGGTTCAGCCTGTGGGAAACTTTAGCCCGCCCGCGCTGGCAGCTACCTGACAGCCAGATTACAACTTTGTCAGGTTGGCGCTTGTGGCAACGTCCCACGGTATAAAGCTTTCGATCCTACAACCCCGAGTCGCCCATGAAACTGCTGATCGTCGAAGACCAACCGAAAACCGGCCACTACCTGCGCCAGGGCCTGACCGAGGCCGGTTTCAACACAGAATTGGTGGCCGACGGCACCTCCGGCCAGCAACTGGCCTTGAGCGGTGACTATGCCTTGCTGATCCTCGACGTGATGCTGCCCGGGCGCAACGGCTGGCAGATTCTGCAAGCGGTGCGCAGTGCCGGGCTCGAAACGCCGATCCTGTTTCTGACCGCCAAAGACACCGTGGAAGACCGGGTTCATGGCCTGGAACTGGGCGCCGACGATTATCTGGTCAAGCCGTTCGCCTTCTCCGAACTGCTGGCCCGGGTGCGCAGCCTGTTGCGACGCGGCAGCGCCACTGCGCAGGAAACCTGCCTGCAACTGGCCGACCTGCGTCTGGACCTGATTCGCCGCCGCGTCGAGCGCAGCGGCCAGCGCATCGACCTCACGGCGAAAGAGTTTGCCCTGCTGGAAATGCTTTTGCGCCGCCAGGGTGAAGTGCTTCCCAAAACCCTGATCGCCTCCCAGGTCTGGGACATGAATTTCGACAGCGACACCAACGTGATCGAAGTGGCGATCCGCCGATTGCGACTGAAGATCGACGATGAGTTTCCCGACAAGTTGATCCACACCGTGCGCGGCATGGGTTACGTCCTTGAAGAGCGCTCCGCCTGATGCGTCGTCTGTCACTCGGCAGTCGGCTGGCGTTGCTGTTCGCCGCGTGTACCGCGACGGTGTCGCTGGTGGCAGGCGTGGTTTTCAATCGGGCCAGTGAGGCGCATTTCATCGAGCTCGATCAGCAATTGCTCGAAAGCAAGTTGATCAATGTGCGTCAGACCCTGCTGGGTGATGGTGACGCCGCGCATATCACCGCTGAATTGAGCCAACAGGGCGATGTCACCCTGCGCATCAGCAGCCCTGAGGGGCAACGCTGGTTCGGCCGCTCCTTGCAATTGCCGGCAAACCTGCCGCAACAGCCCGGCCTGGCCACCATCATCGATAACGGCACGGACTATCGCTTGCTCAATGCCCTGCTCCAGCCGGAAAAGCCTGACTCCGCGCAATTGACCTTGCTGCTGGACATCACCCACCACCAACACTTCCTGCAACGCATGCAGCATCTGATCTGGCTGACCGTCGGTCTTTCGGCGCTGGCGACCGCACTGCTCGGCGCCTGGGCAGCGCGCAGCGGGTTGCGTCCACTGCGCCGCATGAGTGCCGTCGCGCGCGGGATTTCCGCGCAATCGCTCAATGCCCGACTGCCTGAAGCGCAGATGCCTGCGGAACTCACGGAACTGGCCCACAGCTTCAACGCCATGCTCGGACGCCTCGACGACTCCTTTCAGCGTCTCTCGGCGTTTTCCGCCGACATCGCCCATGAGCTGCGCACCCCATTGTCGAACCTGCTGACCCACACGCAGGTCACCCTCACCCGCCCTCGCCCACTCGAAGACTATCGCGAGGCCCTGCACAGCAACCTTGAAGAGCTGCAATGGATGGCGCAGTTGGTGAACGACATGCTTTATCTGGCCAAGGCTGACCACGGTTTACTGGTGCCAAAGCGCGAACCGCTGGAACTGGCGGATGAATCCGATGCGCTGCTGGAGTTTTTCGCACCGCTGGCCGAGGACGCTCAGGTCAGTCTCCGTCGTGACGGTCAGGGTCGGTTCGAGGGTGATCGCGCGATGTTGCGCCGAGCGCTGTCGAATCTGCTGGATAACGCGTTGCGCTTCACACCCGCGGCCGGCGAAGTACGCGTGCGGGTGGCCGAGCAGGCGAAATCCTTGAGGGTGACCGTGGAGAACAGTGGCGAGGGGATTTCTTCGGAGTTGTTGCCGCGCTTGTTTGACCGTTTCTACCGGGCGGACCCGGCGCGCCAGGAAGGCAGTACGGAGCATGCGGGATTGGGGCTGGCGATTACCCAGTCGATCATCCGGGCCCATGGCGGGCAGATTCATTGCGAATCGGCTCAGGGTTGGACGCGGTTTGTGATTGAGTTGCCGAAAAACGATTGAGGCCGGCAATGCCGGCCTCAACGGGGGAACTTACGAATAGCGCAACGCGTGCGCCGGTTCGATCTTCGCCGCTCGCCAGGCCGGATAAACCGTCGCCAGGAAGCTGAGGATGAAGCCCGCCGAGCAGATCAGCAGCACATCGCCCGCCTGCAATTCCGAAGGCAGATTGCTGACGAAGTACACATCCGAACTGAAGATGTGCTGCCCGGACACTCGTTCGATCCAGCCCACCATCTCACTGACGTTCAGCGCGGCAATCACGCCGAGCACACCACCAATGATGGTGCCGACAATCCCGATCACCGTGCCCTGCACCATGAAGATCGCCATGATCTGCCGTGGCGTGGCGCCGATGGTGCGCAGGATCGCGATGTCCGCGCCCTTGTCGTTCACCACCATGATCAGGGTCGCGATGATGTTGAACGCCGCCACCGCGACGATCATCAGCAGCAACAGACCGATCATGGTTTTTTCCATCTTCATCGCACTGAACAGGCTGCCCTGGGTGTGGGTCCAGTCGTCAGCCTTGAAGTCAGCGCCGAGGCCGGTGGCAATGTCCGACGAAACCTTCGGTGCGGCGTACAGGTCCTTCACCGCCAGGCGCACGCTCTGTACCTGATTCGGCTCCCAGTGCTGCATCTGCGCGGCATCAGCCACGTGGATCAGACCCATGGAACCGTCCAGTTCGGCGCCGACCTTGAACACACCGACCACGTTCAAACGCTGCATGCGCGGGGTGATGCCGCCCGGTGCGGTACTGACTTCCGGCACGATCAGGGTGATCTTGTCGCCGACGTTCAGGCGGAAGCGTCGGGCAGTGATTTCGCCCAGCACTACGCCGAATTCGCCCGGTTTCAAGGCGTCGAGACGGCCCTGCACGATGTGCTGCGCAACGATCGACACCTTGCCTTCCTGGGCCGGGTCGACGCCGCTGATCTGGATCGGCTGCATCATGCCCTTGTAGGACAGCATGCCTTCCATTTCAGTGAACGGCACGGCGGCGGTCACTTCGGGATTCTTCAGCGCAGCGGCAGCCACCGGTTGCCAGTCATCGATCGGCTTGACGCCCACGATGGTCGCATGAGGCACCATGCCGAGGATGCGCGAACTCATTTCGCGCTGGAAGCCGTTCATCACCGACAGCACCACGATCATCGCCAGCACGCCTAGGGCGAGGCCGATCATCGAGGTCATCGATATGAACGAAACAAAGCGATTGCGGCGCTTGGCGCGGGTATAGCGCGTGCCGATAAAGATCGATAACGGTCTGAACATTCGCTGGGGCACCGTATAAAAATAAAAGACCCGATGCCTTTTCAGGCATCGGGTTTCAAGCCGTCAGATTGGAGTCAGGCAACCTTCCTGCAGGTGCAGGACGCGGTCCATCTGGCGAGCCAGGTTCATGTCGTGAGTCACCACCAGGAACGCCGTGCGCATGGACGTGCTGAGCTCCAGCATCAAATCCTGAATGCCTTGGGCGGTGTGGGAGTCGAGGTTGCCGGTCGGCTCGTCGAGCATCACCAGGCCTGGTTTGTTGACCAGCGCACGGGCAATCGCCACACGCTGACGCTCACCGCCAGACAGTTCGGCCGGTTTGTGCTCCAGACGATGGCCAAGGCCGACTCGCTCCAGCAATGCGGTGGCGCGCTGACGCGCTTCCGGGATCGGCGTCTTGCCGATCAGAAGCGGCATGCAGACGTTTTCCAGCGCGGTGAATTCCGGCAGCAAGTGGTGAAACTGATAAACGAAGCCCAGCGAGCGGTTGCGCAGCAGACCGCGTTTCTTCTCGCTGAGGGCCGAGAGCTCTTCGCCATCGAGCCAGACGCTGCCCTTGGTCGGCGTGTCGAGGCCGCCCAGCAGGTTGAGCAACGTACTTTTGCCCGAACCCGAGGTGCCGACAATCGCCACGCGCTCACCCGGGTGCAACTCCAGTTGCAGACCGGACAGTACTTCTACCGATTCCGGGCCTTCCTCGTAGGATTTGCCCAGGTTGCGGCAGCTCAAGATTGCTTTTTCACTCATGCCCGACTCACTCATAACGTAGCGCCTCCGCCGGCTGGGTGCGCGCGGCACGCCAGGCTGGATACAGGGTGGCGAGGAAACTCAGGACCAACGCAGCGGCGCAGACCATGATCACATCCTGGCTCTGCACCTGCGACGGCAGGTAATCGATGAAATACACGTCGGCGTTGAGGAATTTATGCCCGATCACGCCTTCAAGGGCCGAGATCGCGGCGCTGACGTTGAGCGCGGCAAAGATCCCCACTACGGCGCCGATGGCCGTACCGACCACGCCGATCACCGTGCCTTGCACCATGAACGTGCGCATGATCGTGCCCGGCGTGGCGCCCAATGTGCGCAGAATGGCGATGTCGCCCTTCTTGTCGTTCACCACCATCACCAGTGTGGAAATGATGTTGAACGCGGCAACGGCGACGATCAGCAGCAACAGCAGGCCGATCATGGCTTTTTCCATGCGGATCGCCTGATACAGATTGCCGTGGGTACGGGTCCAGTCGCGTGCGTAGTAATGGTCTTCGCCAAGCCGTTGAGCGATGTTCCACGCCTCACGCGGTGCCTGGAACAGATCGTCGAACTTCAGACGCAGGCCCTGCACCTGATCAGGCTTCCAGCGGTGCATCTTCGCCAGATCCTGCAGGTTGGTCACGCCCAGGTAACCGTCCAGCTCGCCGGCGCCAACATGGAAGATGCCGACCACAGTGAAGCGCTTCATGCGCGGAAACATGCCGGCCGGCGTCACGCTGACCTCCGGCGCGACGAAGGTGATCTTGTCACCGATGCCCACGCCGAGCTTGGTCGCGGCCTTGTCGCCGATCACGATGCCGAAGCTGCCCGGCGTCAGGTCGTCGAGCTTGCCCTGCTTCATGAAGTTGTCGATGATCGAGACGTTGCGTTCCAGCGCCGGATCGATGGCATTGAGCAACACCTTGGACACCTGGCCGTTATTGGTCAGCAGCCCCTGCATCTGGGTGAACGGCGCGACGGCCGCCACCTGCGGATTCTGCTTGACCTTGGTGGCCAGGCCTTGCCAATCGTTGATCGGCTCGCCAGATTCGATGGTCGCGTGGGGCACCATGCCCAGCACGCGGGTGCGCATCTCATGATCGAAGCCGTTCATCACCGACAACACCACGATCATCACGACCACGCCAAGAGCGAGCCCGATCATCGAAGTCAGGGAAATGAATGACACAAAATGATTGCGACGCTTTGCACGGGTATAACGCGTGCCGATAAATACGAAGAGAGGTCTGAACATGTCGGGGCTTGTTCGGAGGGAAAAGGAACGTCCTTGTGGCGGGGGTCGATAACCAGCTTTACACTCAGACCACCGCCGCTACCATGGGTTCGCCATGTCGACATTAGATGAAGAAGATCGCCGCGAATACTACCGTATCGAGGACACGATCGCACTGGAAATTAGGCCCCTGTCCGCTCCCGAAGCCGCAGGCCAGGAAGTGTTGCAGGATGCTTCGCCACTGTTCAATCTGCTCAGCGAACTGCACCTGAGCGAATTCGAGTCGCAGCACCTGCTGCGCCAGATCAGTGAACGTGACCGCGCCATCGCTGCGTTCCTGAAATCCCAGAACAAACGCATCGACCTGCTCAGCCAGGTGGTCGCCCTGACCGTGCTCGGCCATATCGGCGAGCCGCAGCCCGTGATCATCTCCGAGGGCGGCATCGACTTTCAGTACCCGACCCCGATTGCCTCCGGCGCCCACCTGTCGGTCAAACTGGTGCTGATGCCCCAGGCGCTTGGCCTGTTGCTGCGCGCCCGCGTGACCCATTGCGACCGCAAGGGCGACGGCTACGACATCGGCACCGAGTTCGAGCACTTGACCGATGCCCAGCGCCAGTTGCTCGCCCGCTATATCTTGCAAAAGCAGGCCCAGGAACGACGTCTGGCCCGCGAACAGAACGAATCAGGCATTTAATTAAGGAAGAACCGTGACCCTTATCTACGGCCACCGCGGCGCCAAGGGCGAAGCACCGGAAAACACCCTGACCAGTTTTCAGGAATGTCTCAAGCACGGCGTACGCCGTTGCGAACTGGACCTGCACCTGTCCAAGGACGGCGAGTTGATGGTCATCCACGACCCGACCCTCAAGCGCACCACGGAGCGCCGTGGCAAGGTGGTCGAGCACTCCGCCGCCGACCTGGTGACCTACGACGCCCGCAAGGGTGGCCCGGGCTGGATCAAGCCGTGCCCGATTCCGACGCTGGAAGAACTGTTCGAGAAGTGTGATTTCGACCACTGGCAGCTCGAAGTCAAAAGCGCTTCGCGCACCCGCGCCGCAACCACCGTGCTGGCCATCCGTGAAATGGCGGTCAGGCACGGACTGCTCGACAAGGTGACGATCACCTCGAGTTCGCGGGAAGTATTGAAGGCTGCGCTGGATCTGGTGCCCGACGTATCACGCGGCCTGGTGGCCGAATACGCCTGGCTCGACCCGTTGAAGGTTGCGCAAAGTTACGGTTGCGAGATTCTGGCGCTGAACTGGACGCTGTGTACGCCGGAACGCCTGCAGAAGGCGCAGCGTCAGGGGCTGCACGTGTCGGTATGGACCGTCAACGAGCCTGCGCTGATGCGCAGACTCGCCGACTTCGGCGTTGACAGCCTGATTACAGACTTTCCCGGTTTGGCCACTGCCACCCTTGGGAATAGCTGAAATCGGTCTCCCCGGCCGGCTCAGGCCACCGGCCGGAGCCCGTCAAAAAAGCCGGTTGAGGCCGTCGTACGCCGCTACCCGATAGGCTTCGGCCATGGTCGGGTAGTTGAACGTGGTGTTGACGAAGTACTTCAGGGTATTCAGCTCACCCGGCTGGTTCATGATCGCCTGACCGATGTGCACGATCTCCGACGCCTGATAACCGAAGCAGTGAACGCCCAGCACTTCCAGGGTTTCACGGTGGAACAGGATCTTCAGCATGCCTTGCGGCTCGCCGGCGATCTGCGCACGCGCCATGCTCTTGAAGAACGCCTTGCCCACTTCGTACGGCACTTTGGCCTGGGTCAGTTCCTGCTCGTTCTTGCCGATCGAGCTGATCTCCGGAATGGTGTAGATGCCGGTCGGCACGTCATTCACGAAGCGCCAGCTGCCATTGTCGACGATGCTGCCGGCTGCCGAGCGACCCTGGTCGTGGGCGGCACTGGCCAGGCTCGGCCAGCCGATCACGTCACCGGCACCGTAGATGTTCGGCACACAGGTGCGGTAGGCCTCATCGACTTCGATCTGGCCACGGCTGTTGACCTTGACGCCGATGTTTTCCAGACCCAACTGATCGGTATTACCGGTCCGGCCGTTGCACCAGAGCAAGGCGTCGGCCTTGATCTTCTTGCCGGATTTCAGGTGCAGGATCACGCCGTTGTCCACGCCTTCGACGCGGTCGTAGTCTTCGTTGTGGCGCACGGTGATGTTGTTGTTGCTGAAGTGGTAGCTCAGCGCTTGGGAAATTTCCGAGTCGAGGAAGCTCAGCAACTGACCACGGTTGTCCACCAGCTCAACCAGCACACCCAGACCACTGAAGATCGAAGCGTATTCGCAACCGATCACGCCAGCGCCGTAAACGATCAGTTTGCGCGGGGTGTGGCCGAGGCTGAGGATGGTGTCGCTATCGTAGATACGCGGGTGGTGGAAATCGATGTCCGCCGGGCGATAAGGACGCGAACCGGTGGCGATGATGATGTGCTTGGCCACCAGCTTTTCGACCACGCCGTTGGCGCAGACCACTTCGATGGTTTGCTCGTCGGCAAAGCTGCCGGTGCCGAAGAACACGTCGACGCGGTTACGGGCGTAGTAGCCAGTGCGCGAAGCGACTTGTTTGGAGATGACTTTCTCGGCGCTTTTCAACACGTCCGGGAAGGAGAACCAGCGTGGCTCGCCGATCGCACGGAACATCGGATTGGTGTTGAACTGCATGATCTGCCGCACCGAGTGACGCAGGGCCTTGGACGGGATGGTGCCCAGGTGGGTGCAGTTACCGCCGACCTGGCGACGGCTGTCGACCATCGCCACCTTGCGCCCTGCTTTGGCGGCGTTCATTGCCGCGCCTTCTCCCGCCGGGCCGGAACCCAGCACCACCACGTCGTAGTTGTAGACAGCCATGCGTACTCCTCAGAACAGGCCGCGGTGCCAGCAGCACCGGCGGCTAAATCACGCCGAACGACGGCGCGAAGGAACAATTGGGGGCCAGTTGAAAACCCGGACACAGTCTATAGAAGCGTCAACGCCGCGCACATTAACCCTTGGTCGCGTCGTAGGCTACTTTTGCCTGCACTACAACGCCAGCTTTCGTATTGTTCTCAGTCAACTTTTGTGCCACTGAGCCGCTCGAAAGCGTGACTGGTGTGGGTGACGAAACCTGTATCGGCACGAATCACAAAGAATGCACCAATGTCGTGTTTTTCGGCATAGTCCCAGGCCCTTTCCGGCCCGAGAATCAGCAACAGCGTCGATAGTCCATCGGCCATCAAGGCTGAAGGATGAATTACCGTGACTGACGCCAGATCGTGTAGGACCGGCGCCCCGGTGCGGGCATCGAAGGTGTGGGAATAGCGCCGGCCATCCTGCTGAAAATAGTTGCGGTAGTCGCCAGACGTGGAAAGGCCATAGCCATCAACGTTGAGAACGCGCTCCGCCACCTGCTGATCGTCACGGGGTTCTTCCAGCGCGATGCGCCACGGCGAGCCATCAAGCTTCTTGCCGGACGCCTTGAGCTCGCCCGTGGCTTCGGCGAGGTAATCATGAATACCCATGGCGTCGAGTCGCGCGGCAATGGTGTCGACCGCGTAACCGGCAGCGATGCTGTTGAAATCGACCTCGACCGCCGCGTCCTTGCATAACTGATCGCCATCGACACGTAGATGCCGGTAGCCCACCCGTTTCTGCACGTCAGCCAGCGCCGCCGCGCTCGGCACTTTTTCCTCACGCCCCTGCGGACCGAACCCCCAGAGATTGAGCAGTGGTTCCACCGTCAGGTCGTAGGAACCTTCGCTTTGTTGCGACAGCTGCTCGCCAACCCGAACCAACTCAAGAATCGGTGCCGGCATGGTCTGACAGCGATCGGCGGGTAACTCGTTGAAGCGCGAAATATCGGAGTCCGCGCGGTAGGTGGACATCTGCTGGTCGACGTCGGCGAGGATCTTCTCTACCTCGACACGGACATCCTGAGGGGCAGGCAGATTGGCGCGGCGCACATACTTGATCGAATAAGTGCTGCCCATGGTCGGGCCGCCGAAGCTCTCCATCGAGTCGGCGGAGCCGCAGCCGGACAAAACGCCGAGAAGAATCACGAAAACCACCCACCGTCCAGTTAACAATTCTTCATCTCCGAGCAAAACCGTGCCGGCCATTATGACCAAAGAGCCCGCTAGCTCCCAAACGGATACACCGCTTTCATACAAAATCTAAAAAGTGAGTACCTGAACATGTCCTCCTCCACGGGCAAAGGCAAAGCGATTTTTCGCGTTGTCAGCGGCAATTTCCTCGAAATGTTCGACTTCATGGTCTATGGCTTCTACGCCGTGGCCATTTCCAAGACCTTCTTCCCCACCGACAGCGCCTTCGCCTCCCTGATGCTCGCACTGGCGACCTTCGGTGCAGGCTTCCTGATGCGTCCATTAGGGGCGATTTTCCTCGGCGCCTACATTGACCGTCACGGCCGCCGCAAAGGCCTGATCATCACCCTCGCGCTGATGGCGGCCGGTACGGTTCTAATCGCTTGCGTGCCGGGCTACGCCACACTTGGCGTCGCCGCGCCGCTGATCGTGCTGTTCGGCCGATTGCTGCAAGGCTTCTCAGCCGGCGTGGAACTGGGCGGTGTGTCGGTGTACCTGGCAGAGATCGCCACGCCGGGCCGCAAGGGCTTTTTCGTCAGTTGGCAGTCCGCCAGCCAGCAAGCGGCGGTGGTATTCGCCGGCCTGCTCGGTGTCGGCCTCAACCATTGGCTGAGCCCGGAACAGATGGGCGAATGGGGCTGGCGCGTGCCGTTCCTGATCGGCTGCATGATTGTTCCGGTGATCTTCGTCATTCGTCGCTCCCTGGAGGAAACGCCGGAATTCCAGGCACGTAAACACCGCCCTACCCTGCAGGAAATCGTCCGCTCGATCGGTCAGAACTTTGGCATTGTCATCGCCGGCATGGCGCTGGTGGTGATGACCACCGTGTCGTTCTATCTGATCACCGCCTACACCCCGACCTTCGGCAAGGCGGAACTGCACCTGTCGGATTTCGATGCGTTGCTGGTGACGGTGTGCATCGGTCTGTCGAACTTCTTCTGGCTGCCGGTGATGGGCGCGCTGTCTGACAAGATCGGCCGCAAACCCCTGCTGCTGGCGGCGACGATTCTGGCGATCCTGACCGCTTACCCGGCGCTGTCGTGGCTGGTGGCGAACCCGAGCTTCAGCCATCTGCTGATCGTCGAATTGTGGTTGTCGTTCCTGTACGGCTCTTACAACGGCGCGATGGTGGTGGCGCTGACCGAAATCATGCCGGTGGAAGTTCGCACGACCGGTTTCTCGCTGGCCTACAGCCTGGCGACCGCGACCTTCGGTGGATTCACACCAGCCGCCTGTACCTACCTGATTCACGTGCTGGACAACAAGGCAGCGCCGGGGATCTGGCTCAGCGGCGCAGCGGTGCTGGGATTGATCGCGACGCTGGTGCTGTTCCATGGCAACAAGCACGAACTGCGCACGGCACAAGCCGCCATCCCCAACTGACCTGAATCGCCCGCAAACAAAAACGCCCCGACCAGAGTCGGGGCGTTTTCATTTGCAGCTAAGGCTTAGCGCGGGAAAGCTGGCGGGTTTACACCGGCCATGTCTTCCATCACGCGGATCACCTGGCAGCTGTAACCGAACTCGTTGTCGTACCAGACGTACAGAACAACGCGGTTATCCTGGGTGATAGTCGCTTCAGCGTCGACAACACCGGCGTGGCGCGAGCCAACGAAGTCGGTCGAAACCACTTCCTGGGAATTGACGAAGTCGATTTGCTTGTGCAGATCGGAGTGCAGCGCCATGTAGCGCAGGTACTCGTTCATCTCTTCACGGGTAGCGGCTTTCTCAAGGTTCAGGTTGAGAATGGCCATCGACACGTTTGGCGTCGGAACGCGGATCGCGTTACCGGTCAGCTTGCCGGCCAGCTCAGGCAGGGCCTTGGCAGCAGCGGTGGCAGCACCGGTCTCGGTGATTACCATGTTCAGCGCGGCGCTACGACCACGGCGATCGCCCTTGTGGAAGTTGTCGATCAGGTTCTGGTCGTTGGTGTACGAGTGAACGGTTTCGACGTGGCCATTGACGATGCCGAACTTGTCATTCACGGCTTTCAGCACTGGCACGATGGCGTTGGTGGTGCAGGAAGCGGCGGACACGATCTTGTCGTCGGCAGTGATTTCGCCGTGGTTGATACCGTGAACGATGTTCTTCAGCTTGCCTTTGCCAGGAGCGGTCAGAACAACGCGGTCGATACCCGGGCACTGCAAGTGCTGACCCAGGCCATCGGCATCACGCCATACACCGGTGTTGTCCACCAGCAGCGCATCTTTGATGCCGTACTGGGTGTAATCCACTTCGGTAGGGTTTTTCGCGTAGATAACCTGGATCAGGTTGCCGTTGGCGGTGATGGTGTTGTTTTCTTCGTCGATGGTGATGGTGCCGTTGAACGAACCGTGTACCGAATCGCGACGCAGCAGGCTGGCGCGTTTGGTCAGGTCGTTTTCGGCGCCTTTGCGCACCACGATGGCACGCAGACGCAGGCCGTCGCCGCCACCGGTTTTTTCGATCAGGATGCGCGCCAGCAGACGGCCGATACGACCGAAGCCGTAAAGCACAACGTCAGTGCCTTTGCGGGCCGAAGCGTTCTGCTGGCCAACCACGTCAGCCATTTCTTCACGAACGAATTGCTCGGCGGTACGGCCGTTGCCTTCGTTGCGGAATTTGAACGCCAACTTGCCCAGATCCACCGAAGCCGCGCCGAGCTTGAGCTCGCTCATGGCCTTCAGCAGAGGGAATGTTTCGTGGACGGAGAGTTCGCTATCGTCCGAAGAACGATGGCGAGCAAAGCGGTGAGCTTTGAGAATCGCGATGACAGACTGGTTGATCAGGCTGCGGCCATAGATCGAGCTCACCACGTTGTTATTGCGGTAGAGCTGACCGATAAGCGGAATCATCGCTTCTGCGAGTGCTTCACGGTCGATCCATTCACCAAGACACTGGTCGGGCTTCTGAGTCACGGGAACCTTCCACATGTAGGGGCAGAAAAAAGGGGCTACATTATGCCGCCGAGAACCTCTCGTAGCAATGCGCGCTTGTCGCGCAAACGGTAACAAAATTCCGTCCAAAAAAATAACGCTCTCCGCGAGCCCAGTAAAACCGGGGCTTTCAGCGCAGTCATTTTTTCGACGAGTGTTAGACGATGTCTGTAACCCTCCGTAACACCAGCCACTTTCGGCACTACATAATCGCTAAAAAAGTGCTGGTTTTTATGGTTACCACTACATTTCGCTGAAACAGCGCAGATAGACGCAGTCTGCAACTGACAGGCGGCACCGGACGCCGCTACAATTACCGACTTTGTCGCAACGCCTGGAGCTCAACCTTCCGTGCCTGTTCTGCGTCTACCGCTTCTCCCTGCTGCGGCAGGAAAACAGCATTGGGGCAATCTGCCCGGTGCTGCCCTGAGCCTGGCGATTGCCGAGGCTGCCAGCGCTGCCAAGCGCTTCACGTTGCTACTGACCGCCGACAGCCAGAGTGCCGAACGGCTGGAGCAGGAGCTGAGCTTCTTCGCCCCGGATTTGCCGGTGCTGCATTTCCCGGACTGGGAAACCCTGCCCTACGACCTGTTCTCGCCGCACCAGGACATCATCTCCCAGCGCATCGCCAGCCTTTATAGACTGCCGGAGCTGGAACATGGCGTGCTGGTGGTGCCGATCACCACGGCCCTGCATCGTCTGGCGCCGACCAAATTCCTGCTCGGCAGCAGCCTGGTGCTGGATGTCGGCCAGAAGCTCGACGTCGAGCAAATGCGCTCGCGGCTTGAAGCCAGCGGCTATCGATACGTCGACACGGTTTACGAACACGGCGAGTTCACCGTACGCGGTGCACTGATCGACCTGTTCCCGATGGGCAGCAAACTGCCGTATCGCATCGACCTGTTCGACGACGAAATCGAAACCCTGCGCACCTTCGACCCGGAAAACCAGCGCTCCATCGACAAGGTCGATTCGGTCAAGCTGCTGCCGGCCAAGGAGTTCCCGCTACAGAAAGACGCGGTGACCCGCTTCAAGGCGCGTTTTCGCGAGCGTTTCGACGTCGACTTCCGCCGCTGCCCGATCTTCCAGGATCTGAGCAGCGGCATTACGCCGGCCGGTATCGAGTACTACCTGCCGTTGTTCTTCGAAGAGACCTCAACCCTGTTCGACTACCTGCCCCAGGACACCCAGGTGTTCTCGCTGCCGGGCATCGAGCAAGCGGCGGAAAACTTCTGGAACGACGTGCGCAACCGGTATGAAGAGCGCCGCGTCGACCCATCGCGTCCTTTATTGCCGCCGGCCGAACTGTTCCTGCCGGTGGAAGACTGCTTCGCCCGCCTGAAGAACTGGCCGCGAGTGGTCGCCAGCCAACAGGACGTGGAAACTGGTGCAGGCCGCGAACGCTTCCCGGCGCAGGCCTTGCCGAATCTGGCGATCGAAGCCAAGGCCACGCAACCGCTGGCCGCGCTTTCCGCGTTCCTCGACGAATTCCCGGGGCGCGTGCTGTTCACCGCCGAATCCGCCGGCCGTCGCGAAGTGCTGCTGGAATTGCTGGAGCGCCTGAAGCTGCGGCCGAAAACCGTCGACAGCTGGCCGGACTTCGTCGCGAGCAAAGATCGCCTGGCGATCACCATCGCCCCGCTCGACGAAGGCCTGATGCTGGATGACCCGGCGCTGGCACTGGTCGCGGAAAGCCCGCTGTTCGGCCAACGCGTGATGCAGCGTCGCCGTCGCGAAAAACGCGCAGACGCCAACAACGACGCGGTAATCAAGAACCTCACCGAGTTGCGCGAAGGCGCGCCTGTGGTGCACATCGACCACGGTGTCGGCCGCTATCTGGGCCTGACGATTCTGGAAATCGACAATCAGGCCGCCGAGTTCCTGACTCTGGAATACGCCGAGAACGCCAAACTCTACGTGCCGGTGGCCAACCTGCACCTGATCGCTCGTTACACCGGCAGCGACGACGCACTGGCCCCGCTGCACCGCCTCGGCTCCGAGACCTGGCAGAAGGCCAAACGCAAAGCCGCGGAGCAAGTGCGTGACGTTGCTGCTGAATTGCTCGACATCTATGCCCGTCGCGCCGCCCGCGAAGGTTACGCGTTTGCCGATCCGAAGGCCGATTACGCGACTTTCAGCGCCGGCTTCCCGTTCGAAGAAACCCCGGACCAGCAATCCACCATCGAAGCCGTGCGCGAAGACATGCTCGCGCCGAAGCCGATGGATCGGCTGGTCTGCGGCGACGTGGGTTTCGGCAAGACCGAAGTGGCCATGCGCGCCGCGTTCATCGCGGTGCATGGTGGCAAGCAAGTGGCGATTCTGGTGCCGACCACCCTGCTCGCCCAGCAGCACTACAACAGCTTCCGCGACCGCTTCGCCGACTGGCCGGTGACCGTGGAAGTGATGAGCCGTTTCAAATCGGCCAAGGAAGTGAACGCGGCGGTGGCCCAACTGGCCGAAGGCAACATCGACATCGTCATCGGCACACACAAGTTGCTGCAAGACGACGTCAAGATCAAAAATCTCGGGCTGGTGATCATCGACGAAGAGCACCGCTTCGGTGTCCGTCAGAAGGAACAGCTCAAGGCCCTGCGCAGCGAAGTCGATATCCTCACGCTGACTGCCACGCCGATTCCGCGCACGCTGAACATGGCGGTGTCGGGCATGCGCGACCTGTCGATCATCGCCACGCCGCCGGCGCGACGCCTGTCGGTGCGCACCTTCGTCATGGAGCAGAACAAGAGCACAGTCAAAGAGGCCTTGCTGCGTGAGCTGCTGCGCGGCGGTCAGGTCTATTACCTGCACAACGATGTGAAGACCATCGAGAAATGCGCCGCCGAACTGGCGGAACTGGTGCCGGAAGCGCGGATTGGCATCGGCCACGGGCAGATGCGCGAACGCGAACTCGAGCAGGTGATGAGCGACTTCTACCACAAGCGCTTCAACGTGCTGATCGCCTCGACCATCATCGAGACCGGCATCGACGTGCCGAGCGCCAACACCATCATCATCGAGCGCGCCGACAAATTCGGCCTGGCGCAGCTGCACCAGTTGCGCGGCCGTGTTGGTCGCAGTCACCACCAGGCCTACGCCTACCTGCTGACTCCGCCACGCCAACAGATCACCGGCGATGCGGAAAAACGTCTGGAGGCGATTGCCAATACTCAGGATCTGGGCGCTGGCTTCGTATTGGCCACCAACGACCTGGAAATCCGTGGCGCCGGCGAACTGCTGGGCGACGGGCAGAGCGGGCAGATTCAGGCGGTTGGCTTCACGCTGTACATGGAAATGCTCGAACGCGCGGTGAAGTCGATCCGCAAAGGCGAGCAGCCGAACCTCGACCAACCGCTCGGCGGCGGCCCGGAAGTCAACCTGCGAGTGCCGGCGCTGATTCCGGAAGATTATCTGCCGGACGTGCATGCACGCTTGATCCTCTACAAACGCATCGCGTCGGCCACCGACGAGGAAGGCCTGAAAGATCTGCAAGTGGAGATGATCGATCGCTTCGGCCTGCTGCCGGAACCGACCAAAAATCTGGTGCGCATCACCGCATTGAAATTGCAGGCCGAACAGCTGGGCATCAAGAAAGTCGATGGCGGCCCGCAAGGCGGACGCATCGAGTTCGCGGCGCAGACGCCTGTCGACCCGATGACCCTGATCAAACTGATCCAGAGTCAGCCAAAACGCTACAAATTCGAAGGCGCCACGATGTTCAAGTTCCAGGTGCCAATGGAGCGCCCGGAAGAGCGCTTTAATACTGTGGAGGCGCTGTTCGAGCGCCTCATCCCGAAAACTGCTTGAAGGACGCCGCATGCGCCTGGTTCGCTCTCTGTCTTTGCTACTGACTCTGGTAGCACCCTCGGTGTTTGCCGACGACCTGTATCAGGTCGAAATGATTCTGGTACGCCAGAACGCGGTGCCGGCGATTATCAGCCGCGCCGCACCGGAAGACTGGGCCGCTGGCGCTCAACGCCTGGGCGATGACAGCAAGCGCACCACAGCGCTGAACGACGTTGCCACCAAACTCACCGCCAGCGGCGAGTACAGCGTGCTGATGCACAAAGCCTGGCAACAGACACTGGGCGAGACGCCGGCGAAGGTCGCGGTCAGCGAAGGTCAGGAGCAGTTCGGCCAGTTCCCTATCGAGGGCACGATCGAAATGAAGCTCGGGCGCTTCACCGACGTGAACGCCGACTTCTGGGTCAACCAGATCGACGCCAATGGCATGGTCACCGCCAGCGAACGCCTGAAACAGGAAAGCCACACCAAAAACGGCCAGCTCAACTACCTGGACAACGGCCACCTGGCCCTGCTGATCAAGATCACTTCACTGACGGCGCCTGCGCCTCGGGAAGCGCCTGAAGTCGTACCGGACTGATTGAAGTCCTTATGTCCCCGCCTCTGAGTAAACCGCTGGCCTCCTCCTGGGTCAGCCGATTCAAGGAACAAAGCCTGGAGCGTGGCCGCCGCTACGCGCTGGAAAACCGGGTGCGGATCGTGCAGGTCGGCGATGCGACCATTACCGCCAGTTGCGAAGGCTCTGGCGGTAACATTTATCGTCAGACGATTCATCTGCGCGAGTCGGCCAAAGGCACACTGCTGATGGTCGACGCCACGTGCACCTGCCCGGTCCACAGCAACTGCAAACACTGTGCGGCGGTTTTGCTGCAGGTGCAGGAAACCCTCGAATATCCGGCTGCCGCCAAAGACGCCGAACTGCTGGAAAAACTCCAGGCAGTCCTCGAGAACCGCAGCCCCAAGGCGCCGCCGCAAGTACTGGTGGACAACGTGCAACCGGTGCCGCGCCTGTGGCTGGCCAGCGTCGAGTTCAGTGCGTTCGAACCGCGTAACGGCAAAATGCAGCGCTACATCCAGCATCGTGCGGCGCTGTCTTTCAGCTACCTCGACGAATACGTCAGCGGCCAGAAAAACAGCGACATCCTGATTCGCCAGGAAGCCCAGACCCTGCGGGTCAAACGCCATCCGGATGTCGAGCAAAGCTACCGCGAGCAATTGCGGATTCTCGGCTTTCGCATCGCCACCCGACAGAGCAAGGCTCTGCCGGAAAGCGCCGGCGAACTCTATGAAATGGTCAATGACAGCGCCTGGCTGACGTTTACCCTGAACGACCTGCCGAAGCTGCGCACTCAAGGTTGGGAGCTGTTGGTCGACGATGAATTTGGCTTCGACCTGACAGCCGTCGATGACTGGTATGCCACGGTCGAGCAGGTCCCGGAACGGGACTGGTTCGATCTTGAGCTGGGCATCATCGTCAATGGCGAACGCCTCAGCCTGCTGCCGATCCTGCTCAACCTGATGCGCTCGCACGCGGAAATCCTCAACCCCGAACGCCTTGCCCGGCGACGGGACGACGAGCTGATTCTGGTGAACATTCCGCAGCGCAACAGCGAGCACGGCCCTTTACAAGTCGCCCTGCCCCTTGGCCGGTTGAAACCGGTGCTGGCAACGCTGGGCGAGTTCTATCTGCAAGAGCCGGGCGAAACCACCCTGCGCCTGAGCAAGGCTGACGCCATCCGCCTCAACTCGCTGGAAGGCATCCCACTGCTGTGGGAGGGTGGCGAGCAGATCCGCAGCTTCGCCCAACGCCTGCGCGATATCCGCGACTACAGCGCCGAGGCGCCGGAAGGACTGAACGCGACACTGCGGCCTTATCAGCTCGAAGGCTTGAGCTGGATGCAGTCGTTGCGGCAACTTGAGGTTGGTGGAATTCTCGCGGACGACATGGGCCTGGGCAAAACCCTACAGACTCTGGCGCACATTCTCAGCGAGAAAAATGCCGGGCGACTGGATCGCCCCTGCATGGTGGTGATGCCCACCAGTCTGATTCCTAATTGGCTGGACGAAGCGGCACACTTCACGCCACAGCTCAAAGTGGTTGCCTTGTACGGCGCCAGTCGTAAAAAGCACTTCGAAAATCTGGCCGATTACGACCTGATCCTCACGACCTATGCGCTGCTGCCCAAGGATGTCGAACGCCTGGCAAAGCAGCCTCTGCATGTATTGGTGCTGGATGAAGCGCAATACATCAAGAACCCGAACAGCAAAGCGGCGCAGGCTGCCCGCGAACTGAACGCCCGCCAACGCCTATGCCTCAGCGGTACGCCGCTGGAAAACCACCTGGGCGAGCTGTGGTCGCTGTTTCACTTTCTGCTGCCCGGCTGGCTCGGCGACGTTAAAAGTTTCAATGCCGATTACCGCGTGCCGATCGAAAAACGCGCCAGCGAAGTCAGACTTCAACACCTCAACGGTCGGATCAAACCGTTTCTGCTGCGCCGCACCAAGGAACAGGTCGCGACCGAGCTGCCGCCGAAAACCGAGATCATCCACTGGGTCGACCTCAACGAGGCCCAGCGCGATGTGTACGAAACCATGCGCCTGGCCATGGACAAGAAGGTTCGCGACGAGATCACCCGCAAAGGCGTGGCGCGCAGTCAGATCATCATTCTCGAAGCGTTGCTCAAGCTGCGTCAGGTTTGCTGCGACTTGCGCCTGGTCAGCGACGCCACCCTGCCCGCTCGCGGCAGCACCTCGGGCAAGCTCGACAGCCTGATGGAAATGCTCGAGGAGTTGTTTGAGGAAGGACGGCGAATCCTGCTGTTTTCGCAGTTCACTTCGATGCTGTCACTGATCGAGGATGAACTGAAAAAACGCAACGTCGCCTATGCGTTGCTGACGGGACAGACTCGGGATCGGCGCACGCCTGTGAAGGAATTCCAGAGCGGCAAGCGTCAGATCTTTCTTATCAGTCTTAAGGCTGGTGGCGTTGGTCTGAACCTGACGGAAGCGGACACCGTGATTCACTACGATCCGTGGTGGAACCCGGCGACCGAGAATCAGGCAACCGACCGTGCGTATCGCATTGGTCAGGAGAAGCCGGTATTCGTCTACAAGATGATTGCCCGGGGGACGGTCGAGGAGAAGATTCAGCATCTTCAAAAGGAAAAGTCCGACCTGGCGGCCGGTGTGCTGGATGGGCGCAAGGCTGGGGACTGGAAGTTGCAGAGTGATGATATCGAGGCACTGTTTGCGCCGTTGCCGGACAAGCTCGACAAGCGCTGAATTCTTTTTCGTCTACCAGATCGATTCGCGGGCAAGCCCGCTCCCACAGAGATAGCGCTAAACCTGTGGGAGCGGGCTTGCCCGCGAATGGCTCGACTCGGTTTTGAGCCAGACTCAGCCCTTGAGTACGCGCGCCAACGTCGATTTCACTTTGCCCATGCCGTCATGCAACGCCTGCTCGATTTCGGCCATGGTGATCACCGCCGTGGTCTTGCCCGCCGCCGGGTTCACCACCAGTGACAGACAGGCGTAATCCAGATCCAGCTCGCGAGCCAGTGCCGCTTCCGGCATGCCGGTCATGCCGACGATGTCGCAGCCGTCACGCTCCAGGCGCACGATCTCTGCCACGGTTTCCAGTCGCGGACCCTGAGTGCAAGCGTAAACGCCTTGATCGCTGTACTCACAACCTTCGGCGGCCAGCGCAGCAATCAGTTGCTGACGCAGTGGCTCGCTGTAGGGAAAGCTGAAATCGATGTGTGTGACATGTTCCAGATCATCGGCGAAATAGGTGTGCTCGCGACCGCTGGTGTAGTCCACAATCTGATGCGGCACGCAGAAATGTCCGGTGCCCATTGCAGGATGAATCCCGCCCACAGCGTTGACCGCAATGATCGCTTCGGCCCCGGCCTGCTTCAACGCCCACAGGTTGGCGCGGTAGTTGACCTGGTGCGGCGGGAAGCGATGCGGATGGCCGTGACGAGCGAGGAACAGCACTTCCTTGCCGGCGTATTCGCCAATCTGGACGTCGGCCGATGGCGCACCATAAGGCGTATCCACCGCCAGCGACTGACGAATGCTCAGGCCTTCCAGCTGGGTCAGGCCGGTGCCACCGATGATTGCGTAAACCGTCATAGCGAAAAATCCTTAATCGATCAGTTGAGCGTCTTTGAGCGCGCCGACAGCGGTCAGCCAGCGCGGATCCTGACGGTATTCGGTGTTGGCGAACGCCTGACCGCGCATGCGCGCGATGCGCGGCGACGGCTTGACCTTCATGCGTTGCGCGGCGCTCAGGGCCAGTTCGGCAGCAGCGCGATCGTTGCACACCAGGCCCATGTCGCAACCGGCGCTGAGTGCCGCCTCAATACGACTGGCCGCATCACCTACCACATGCGCGCCGGCCATTGACAGGTCATCACTGAAGATCACGCCGTCGAACTGCAACTCGCCGCGCAGGATGTCTTGCAACCAGCGTCGGGAGAAACCGGCCGGCTGTGCATCGACTTGCGGATAAATCACGTGGGCCGGCATGACGGCAGCCAATTGCTTGCTCAGTTTGGCGAACGGCACCAGGTCGTTGGCGCGGATCTCTTCAAGACTGCGCTCGTCGTTGGGGATCGCGACGTGAGAGTCGGCTTCCGCCCAGCCGTGGCCGGGGAAGTGCTTGCCGGTGGCAGCCATGCCGGCGCTGTTCATGCCTTTGATGAACGCTCCGGCGAGTAGCGCGGCGCGCTCCGGATCGCCTTCGAATGAGCGGGTGCCGACGACAGCACTGCGCTGGTAATCCAGATCCAACACCGGCGCGAAGCTCAGGTCGAGCCCGACAGCCAGCACTTCAGTGGCCATGATCCAGCCGCATTGCTCGGCCAGGTACTCGGCGTTCGGATTGTCAGCGATGGCACGCATGGCCGGCAAGCGCACGAAGCCCTGACGCAGGCGCTGGACACGACCGCCCTCCTGATCCACCGCCAGCAGCAGGTCCGGACGAATGGCACGGATCGCCGCGCTCAGCTCGCGCACCTGGCGCGGATGCTCGATATTGCGGGCAAAAATGATCAGGCCGCCCACTTCGGACTGACGCAACAATTGGCGATCTTCGGCCGTCAGCCAGGTACCGGCGACGTCCACCATCAACGAGCCTTGCAGGCCAGCAGTCATAGAAATTCCTTGAAAACGAAAAACCCGTTGCCCACGAAACCACCACCAGGGGCATTGCCCGGCGGGTCGGTGATTTCAGTGAGAAACGGGTTCAGAACGAGAGTCGGCATGGGCGGCTAGCTTAGCGGATGTCAGCTGCCGCGCCCACCCATGGACGGTTAAACCTTG
Source organism: Pseudomonas sp. HS6 (assembly GCF_023375815.1). NCBI lineage: Bacteria > Pseudomonadati > Pseudomonadota > Gammaproteobacteria > Pseudomonadales > Pseudomonadaceae > Pseudomonas > Pseudomonas sp. HS6. The sequence goes on from NZ_CP067412.1 coordinate 2,339,410, forward strand.
GCAGGCGCCGGCGCTGATTTGCTGCGAGGTCGCAGCTGCGCGGTGGCCATCGCGGTATCGGTGACGCCGGTTTCGGCTCGCATGCCGGCCGCCAGAAACGGCACCATCAGGCGCATCACCTGCTCGATAGAGGTGTTGACGCCGAAATCGGTCTCGGCAATCGCGCGCAACGCCTTGATACCCGACATGCTGAACGCCGCGGCGCCAAGCATGAAGTGCACACGCCAGAACAGTTCGATAGGAGGAATGCGCGGGGCGGCTTCGTTGACCAGCAACATATAGCGACGGAATACCTTGCCGTACATGTCCTCCAGATATCGACGCAAGTGGCCCTGGCTCTGGCTGAACGCAAGACCGAGCAAGCGCATGAAGATCGATAGATCGTTGCCGCTGCGTGGCTGCACCACCAATGCCTGCTCGACGAGAATTTCCAGCAGCTCTTCAAGCGAAGGCTTGTTCTCTGGTTTGGCCTGGCGGCGCTCCAGCTCTTTGTCGAGGCTGATGCAGAACGGGCCGAGGAAGCGCGAGAAAACCGCCTGGATCAGCGCCTTCTTCGAGCCGAAGTGATAATTCACCGCAGCGAGGTTGACCCCTGCCTTGCTGGTGATCAGACGCAATGAGGTTTCAGCGAAACCTTTTTCCGCGAACAGCTGTTCTGCAGCATCAAGAATGCGTTCAACGGTTTCCGACTGGGCCATGGCTACTCCGCCTGACAAACACTTGTTTGAAACATACGTTTCAGCCTATGCCTTGTCAAGCCTGCGAGTTCGTTTTGGGAATGGTCGGTCAGATATTTAACCACAACAAGGACGCCACATTAATCGGCGCCGTCACTGACCGTCTGGCGGCCTGCCAAAAAACGGCCATTGCCAAGACCGCTTCACTGTATATAATCCCAGTCACTGTATAAAAAGACAGAGCGATCAATATGCTTAAGCTGACGCCACGCCAAGCCGAGATTCTGGCCTTTATCAAACGCTGCCTCGAAGACAACGGCTACCCGCCGACCCGTGCGGAAATCGCTCAGGAACTGGGTTTCAAATCCCCCAACGCTGCCGAAGAGCATCTCAAGGCGCTCGCCCGCAAAGGTGCAATCGAGATGACTCCGGGAGCCTCTCGCGGTATTCGAATCCCTGGTTTCGAAGCCAAGGTCGACGAATCCACACTGCCGATCATCGGCCGAGTGGCCGCCGGCGCACCGATTCTCGCCCAACAGCACATCGAAGAGTCCTGCAACATTAACCCGGCCTTCTTCCACCCTCGCGCCGATTATCTTTTGCGCGTCCACGGGATGAGCATGAAGGACATCGGCATTTTCGACGGTGACCTGCTGGCCGTTCATACGACCCGGGAAGCACGCAACGGTCAGATCGTAGTTGCCCGGATCGGTGACGAAGTGACTGTCAAACGCTTCAAGCGCGATGGCAGCAAGGTCTGGCTGATCGCCGAAAACCCCGAGTTCGCCCCTATCGAAGTCAACCTGAAAGATCAGGAACTGGTGATTGAAGGCTTGAGTGTCGGCGTAATCCGCCGTTAAAGGAGGCTTTATGCAGTTCCCACACGTACCTCAGCAAACACAACTGCCGTTGTTCGAGGCATTTCTGGCGCAACCATTGGCCCCCATCCTCAAGGATGTAGCCGAGCGACCATGGAATGTCGAACCCGAAGCGTTCAGTGAGTTGTCGCTGCGCGGCGCGGCCGGGAACTGCCTGAACCTGCTGGCACCGATTCTTCGCGAATTGAGTGATGACCAGGACGCACGCTGGCTGACACTGATTGCGCCGCCCGCCAGCCTGACCCAAGCCTGGCTGCGGGATGCCGGACTGAATCGAGAACGCATCCTGCTGTTGCAACCGCGCGGCACACAGAGCGCCCAGCAATTGGCTTGCGAAGCCCTGCGCCTGGGTCGTAGCCATACAGTGGTGACATGGTTGAACCCACTTAACTCAGGCTCACGCCAACAACTGATCAGCGCCGCCCGCACCGGGGACGCTCAAAGCCTGAATATTCGACTGGGCTGACTAGATGCGCGCCATCTGGAGCGCGGGGCTTCTCAAGGGATAGAGAAGCCGAACCGAAGCGATAATCGACGGGCGGTGCTCAATGAAGAACTCGCGGCCCCTCTTCCTTATCAAAATCGCCTTCAACCATTCGACCGGCCATTTGCACGCCGACGCTCAGCATCGCCTTGGCAATTTCAACGTGTTGGCCCTGCAGAAATGCCTTGGCATCCTCGGAGAAATCCAGAGTTACCAGAGAACCCTCGTCCTCGGCCCTGCGTAGTTCAATTCGGCCGTCTGGTAGCTCGACAATTTCTAGAAAGGACGTTGGCATATAGGTCTGTTCTCCACGAAAGGCAGGGATTATATAGAGATCGTTCGGGATTCGCTCAGGATCTTGACCAGCAGCATGCATCTCGTCGCCACCAGCCAAGAAGCCATCAGCACTCGTTCAAACCTTCACGGAAACGGATAGCCAGACCCTTCAGGTTCTGCCGCCAGCTCTCCAATTCCTCACGACTCAACTCGTCGGGTGCCGGCTCTTCGTCCAGATTAACTGCCTGAATCAGCGGCTGGGTCACATCACCCTTTGGCTTGTGTGGCACACGTGGTGGCTGAAACAGCGCCGAATGCGCGGCCAGCAATTTAGCCAGCCAGGTTTCCGGATTACCCGCCAACTCAACCATCTCGGCCAACTCCGGAATGGCAATCGACTCCAGCACTTCGCGCGTCAACAGCGTCTCCGCCCGCGGTGCATTGGCCTGTGGCAGCCTGTAGAATCCGGCAATTTCGTGGCACAGCCCCAGCAATGCGCCATAGAGCTGAAACAGCGCCGATTCGCGCCCTGCCTGAATCAACGCCAGCGAATTCATCGCCCGCCCCTCTTCGGCCCTGGCCAGCGCTTCCAGCGACAAACCCGCGAAATAGATCTTCTGATTGGTACGGGTATAGAGTTCGTGGGCCATATAAGCACTCTCCACAACGAAATAATTGCTTCACACAGGCCGGACAGTGTCATGGATCAGCCGATCCGACCGCAAGCTTTAAACAAAAAGGCCGCATGAAAACCCGAAGGTTGTCATGCGGCCTTTTGTGTTGAAGCCACCCGATCAGGGCAACTTCAGATCAGCGTTTGCTCAAGCCTTGGCTTTTGCCGGACGCTTGTCTTCAACTGTCCACTTGCCACCGTCGAAGAACGCCTTCCAGCCTGTCGGCTTGCCGTCGACTTCGGTCTGGACGTATTGCTCCTTGGTCTTGCGACTGTAGCGGATCACGGCGGGCAGACCATCTGGATCCTTCTGCGGCGCTTCGCACAGGAAGTGGTACTTCGGATCGATCTCGTCCTTGTGCGGCAGAATCTCGATCACCAGTGGAGCACGGGTCTCGCGGTTTTTCGGGAACTGACTGGCCGCCAGAAACAGACCGGACGCACCGTCACGCAGGATGTAGGTATCGTTGACCTTTTCGCATTTCAGCTCAGGCATTTTCACCGGGTCCATCTTCGGCGGCGCCGCATCACCGCTCTTCAGCAGCTTGCGGGTGTTCTTGCAGGTTGCGTTGGTGCAACCGAAGAACTTGCCGAAACGGCCAGTCTTGAGCTGCATCTCGCTGCCGCACTTGTCGCATTCCAGGCTCGGACCTTCGTAGCCCTTGATGCGGTAGCTGCCCTCTTCGATTTCGTAGCCGTCGCAATCCGGGTTGTTACCGCAGATGTGCAGCTTGCGCTTCTCGTCGAGCAGGTAAGCGTCCATCGCCGTGCTGCAGATCGGGCAGCGGTGCTTGCCGCGCAGTACCAGGGATTCCGATTCACCTTCGTCGTCCGCAGCGATTTCATCGCCCGGCACCAGGTTGACGGTGGCCTTGCAGCGCTCTTTCGGCGGCAGGCTGTAACCCGAGCAACCGAGGAATACGCCGGTCGAAGCAGTACGAATCTGCATCGGACGGCCGCAAGTGGTGCACGGAATGTCGGTCATTACCGGCTGGTTGGCGCGCATGCCGGCTTCCGGATTCTCGGCTACTTCAAGTTTCTTTTTGAAGTCACCGTAGAACTCGTCCAGCACGTTTTTCCAGTCGCGCTCACCCTGGGCCACGTCATCGAGGTTCTCTTCCATGCCGGCGGTGAAGCCGTAGTCCATGAGGTTCGAGAAACTCTCCGACAGACGCTCGGTGACGATATCGCCCATCTTTTCCGAATAGAAACGACGGTTATGCAGGGTCACGTAACCGCGATCCTGAATGGTCGAAATGATCGCCGCATAGGTCGAAGGACGGCCAATACCGCGCTTTTCCATTTCCTTCACCAGACTGGCTTCCGAATAACGGGCCGGCGGCTTGGTGAAATGCTGGGTCGGATCAAGTTTGATCAGCTTCATCACGTCGCCCTGCGCCATGTCCGGCAGGACATCGTCGTCGCCAGGCTTGGCGATTTGCGGTAGAACGCGGGTGTAACCGTCGAACTTCAGGATGCGGCCCTTGGCACGCAGCTCGAAGTCGCCAGCGGCCACACTGACAGTGGTCGACAGATATTGCGCCGGCAGCATCTGGCAAGCCAGGAACTGGCGCCAGATCAGCTCGTAGAGGCGCTCAGCATCGCGCTCCATACCCGCGAGCTTGCTCGGCGTGGTGTTGGCGTCAGAAGGACGAATCGCTTCGTGAGCCTCTTGTGCGCCTTCCTTGCTGCTATAGACGTTCGGCGACTCCGGCAGGTACTTCTTGCCGAATTCGGTTTCGATGTAATCGCGCGCCATCGTCACGGCATCCGCCGAGAGGTTGGTCGAGTCGGTACGCATATAAGTGATGTAGCCAGCTTCATACAGACGCTGGGCCATCATCATGGTTTTCTTCACGCCGAAGCCCAGGCGGTTGCTCGCGGCCTGTTGCAGCGTGGAAGTGATGAACGGTGCCGACGGCTTGCTGCTGGTCGGTTTGTCTTCGCGCTTGACGATGCTGTAGCTGGAGGATTTCAGCTTCTCCAGCGCAGCCATGGCCTGAGCTTCGTTAAGCGGCTTGAAAGCTTCGCCCTTCTCACGCGCCACTTCGAAACGCACGGTCGAACCTTTGGTGGTGCCGAGATCGGCATGCACTTCCCAGTATTCTTCCGGATTGAACGCGCGAATCTCGCGCTCACGCTCGACCACCAGTTTCACGGCAACCGATTGCACACGACCGGCGGACAAGCCGCGAGCGATCTTTGCCCACAGCAGCGGCGAAACCATGTAACCCACGACGCGGTCGAGGAAACGACGGGCCTGCTGGGCGTTCACTCGATCGATATCGAGCTCGCCCGGCTCCGAGAAGGCTTCCTGAATCGCTTTCTTGGTGATTTCGTTGAACACCACGCGCTTGTAGCGGCTGTCGTCACCACCGATGGCTTCGCGCAGGTGCCAGGCAATGGCTTCCCCCTCGCGATCCAAGTCGGTTGCGAGATAGATGGTGTCAGCATCCTTGGCGAGCCGGCGCAGCTCTTCGATGACCTTTTCCTTGCCCGGAAGGATCTCGTACTTGGCCTTCCAGCCATGATCGGGATCGACACCCATGCGCGAAACGAGCTGTTTACGTGCCTTTTCCTTCGGCGAGAGCACTGGCCCTTCGCCCGCGGCGGCCTTGCCGCGCTTGGCGGCAGGCTCCTTGCTGGCGCTAGCCGAACCGCTGGTGGGCAGGTCTCGGATATGGCCGATACTCGACTTCACCACGTATTGGTTGCCCAGATACTTGTTGATGGTCTTGGCCTTAGCCGGGGATTCCACAATGACCAGCGATTTGCCCATGGATCAGAAAATTCCTGAATTCTAGAAGTGAAAGGCGGTTGGCGCCTGACGCGGCACCGCTATATATAGTGGCTACAAGGTGAGGTCAAGCGCAGGGTTTTGCGCGCACTCGCCTTATGGCTTCGAAAAAAGGCTTGGTTCGGCTTGCACCAAAGCAAAGCGCGGGACCTGCTCGCCGTCAACTTCGACGGACTCGAGAAACATGCTCAAGGGACGTACCCAAAAGCCGTAATCGCCATACAGGGCTTGGTAAAAGACCACTTCTTCTTCGGTCTCGGAATGCCGCGCAACACTGAATACACGGTACTGCGGACCTTTGTAATGTTGGTAGAGCCCAGGTTGTATCGGCACGCTTCGGCCCTCACTCAAATTTTTTCAAAATAAATACAAAAATAAATCCACAAAAACAAAAACCGGGGCACTTGGCCCCGGCTTCCATCGACGAGACGCTTAAACGCGTTCGAAGACGGTGGAGATGCCTTGGCCGAGGCCAATGCACATGGTGGCCACCCCGAAGGTGCCGCCATTCTGCTTCATCACGTTCAGCAAGGTGCCGGAAATACGGGCACCGGAGCAACCGAACGGGTGACCCAGGGCGATCGCGCCGCCGTGCAGGTTAACCTTCTCATTCATCTTGTCGAGCACTTTCAGGTCTTTCAGCACTGGCAGAGCCTGTGCGGCGAACGCTTCGTTGAGCTCGAAGAAGTCGATATCGTTGATACCCAGGCCGGCACGCTTCAGTGCTTTCTGAGTAGCCGGTACCGGACCATAGCCCATGATCGCAGGATCCACACCTGCCACCGCCATCGAACGAATCACGGCCAGCGGCTGAATGCCCAGGTCCTGTGCACGCTGTGCCGACATCACGATCATGCACGAAGCACCATCGGTGATCTGCGACGAAGTACCGGCAGTCACGGTGCCGCCCTTTGGATTAAACGCTGGCTTCAGAGCCGCCAGGCTTTCCAGGGTGGTTTCCGGACGAATGGTTTCGTCGTAGTCGAACAGTTTCAGGAAACCGTTCTCGTCGTAGCCTTGCATCGGGATGATTTCGTCCTTGAACTTACCTTCCACGGTTGCCTTGTGGGCCAACTGGTGGGAACGCACGCCAAAGGCGTCCTGCTGTTCGCGAGTGATACCGTGCATTTTGCCCAGCATTTCAGCGGTCAGGCCCATCATGCCCGAGGCTTTCGCCGCGTACAGGGACATGTGCGGGTTCGGATCGACACCGTGCATCATGCTCACGTGGCCCATATGCTCGACGCCGCCAACCACGAACACGTCACCGTTACCGGTCATGATCGCTTGCGCAGCGGTGTGCAGCGCGCTCATCGAAGAGCCACACAGACGGCTGACGGTCTGGCCGGCCGAGGTGTGCGGGATCTGGGTCATCAGCGACGCCATGCGTGCGATGTTCCAGCCCTGCTCCAGGGTCTGGTTCACACAGCCCCAGATCACGTCCTCGACTTCAGCAGGATCGACCTTCGCGTTGCGCTCCAGCAGCTTGCTGATCAGGTGCGCCGACATGTCTTCGGCGCGGGTGTTGCGGTGCATGCCGCCCTTGGAGCGGCCCATCGGAGTACGACCGAAGTCGACAATCACGACGTCTCTTGGATTCAAGCTCATAAAATTTCACTCTCGCTCAAAAGTTGGGACGCTTAACCGAAGAACCGTTGGCCGGTTTTGGCCATTTCACGCAGCTTCGCGGTCGGGTGGTAGAGCGCGCCCAAATCAGCGTACTGGTCGGCCAGGGCAACAAACTCGGCAACACCGATCGAATCGATGTAACGCAGCGCACCGCCACGGAATGGAGGGAAACCAATACCGTAGACCAGACCCATGTCGGCTTCGGCAGCGGTTTCGACGATGCCGTCTTCCAGGCAACGCACGGTTTCCAGGCACAGCGGGATCATCATCCAGTTGATGATGTCTTCGTCAGTGACTTCACGCTGCTCGTAGACGATCGGCTTGAGCACTTCCAGTACCGACGGGTCGGCGACTTTCTTCTGCTTGCCTTTCTTGTCGGCCTCGTAGGCATAGAAGCCCTTGCCGTTCTTCTGACCCAGACGTTTGGCTTCGTAAAGCACGTCGATGGCCGAACGACGATCGTCCTTCATGCGATCCGGGAATCCCTCAGCCATCACGTCACGACCGTGGTGGCCAGTGTCGATGCCGACCACGTCCATCAGGTACGCCGGGCCCATTGGCCAGCCGAATTTTTCCATGATCTTGTCGATACGGACGAAGTCCACACCGGCGCTGACCAGCTTGGCGAAACCGCCGAAGTACGGGAACAGTACGCGGTTGACCAGGAAGCCCGGGCAGTCGTTGACGACGATCGGGTTCTTGCCCATTTTCTTGGCGTAGGCAACGGTGGTGGCAACAGCCAGCTCGCTGGACTTCTCGCCACGGATCACTTCCACCAGCGGCATCATGTGCACCGGGTTGAAGAAGTGCATGCCGACGAAGTTTTCCGGACGCTTGAGGGCCTTGGCCAGCAGGCTGATGGAAATGGTCGAGGTGTTGGACGCGAGGATGGTGTCCTCTTTGACCTTGTCTTCGACTTCCGCCAGAACGGCTTGCTTGACTTTCGGGTTCTCGACCACGGCTTCAACGACCAGGTCGACGTGACCGAAATCGCCGTAGGACAGCGTAGGACGAATGCCGTTGAGCACTTCAGCCATTTTCGCGGCGGTCATGCGGCCTTTATCAACGCGACCGACCAGCAGCTTGGCGGCTTCCGCCAGACCTTGCTCGATACCGTGCTCGTTGATGTCCTTCATCAGGATCGGCGTACCTTTGGAGGCCGACTGATAGGCGATACCGCCACCCATGATGCCTGCGCCCAGTACGGCAGCCTGCTTCACGTCCTTGGCGATTTCATCGTAGGCCTTGGCCTTTTTCTTCAGTTCCTGATCGTTCAGGAACAGACCGATCAAGCTCTGCGCGGCAGAGGTCTTGGCCAGTTTCACGAAACCTGCGGCTTCGACTTCCAGTGCTTTGTCACGACCGAAGTTCGCGGCTTTCTGGATGGTCTTGATCGCTTCGACCGGGGCCGGGTAGTTAGGACCCGCCTGGCCCGCCACGAAACCTTTGGCGGTTTCGAAAGCCATCATTTGCTCAATGGCGTTCAGCTTGAGCTTTTCCAGCTTCGGCTGGCGCTTGGCCTTGTAGTCGAACTCGCCGGAGATGGCGCGCTTGATCAGCTCAAGGGCAGCATCCTGCAGCTTCTCGGGAGCAACCACGGCATCGACGGCGCCGACTTTCAGCGCCTCTTCAGGACGGTTTTCCTTGCCGGCGGCAATCCACTCAATGGCGTTGTCGGCACCGATCAGGCGCGGCAGACGCACGGTACCGCCGAAGCCTGGGTAGATGCCCAGTTTGACTTCTGGCAGACCGATCTTGGCCTTGGTGGACATGACGCGGTAGTCCGCGGCCAGGCACATTTCCAGACCGCCACCCAGGGCAATGCCGTTGATCGCGGCGACAGTCGGAACGTTGAGGTCTTCGAAATCGCTGAAGATCTTGTTGGCTTCGAGATTGCCAGCAACCAGCTCGGCATCCGGCAGCTTGAAGTTGTCGACAAATTCGGTGATGTCGGCGCCGACGATGAACACGTCCTTGCCACTGCTGACGATCACGCCCTTGATCGAAGCATCTGCCTTGATGGTGTCTACGGCCTGACGCAGTTCGTTCAGGGTAAGACGGTTGAACTTGTTGACGGACTCACCCTTGAGGTCGAATTTCAATTCGACGATGCCACTTTCAAGAGCTTTAACCGTGATGGCTTTACCTTCGTAAATCATCAACTGATCTCCACGATATGGAAGCTGAACAGTACACGTCGGACGCAGGCGAATGGCTCGGCAGGACGCTTTTTCGTCAATGCTGACACCAATCCACCCGGCACACCCGCCAACGCGATAGTCGGGATTCTGTAGGAGCAGTCTGCAATACAAACGCTCAATTCATACGCCCGTTTGATTTGGGTACGCCACCTTCACGGAATTTCCGACAATTGTCAATCGCCCTAAATACGGGTTGAAATGCGACTTTGCGGTCATTTCTGTAAGACGCAGCCCGCCAACACATGCTTGCATGTGAGGGCATTCATAAGATTAATAGTTAGAAATGTCGCCCTAATTCGCTGCAGCCCTTGTTTAACAGGCTACGCTGGCTGGACTACGAAGGAAAACAGGCGCACTTTTGCTGACCGGACCTAACCGGATCAACGCCAAATAGAATTTCCGGCCTGCCTGGCCAACCCCGCCCGATGAATCATGTCGGGCTTTTTATTGCTCGTCTGCCGGACGTTTCGCACCGTTGCAGCGCGAAAAGTCCGCGAGTCATGCCAGCGCTTTCAGCGTGGCGTCAATATCCAGCAAAACCGTCGCTTCACCCTTCTCGCCCCAATAGAGCGCGATCATCTGCTTGTCGGCTTCAACCTTGAAAACGTTGCCCGGCAACTTCTCGAAATGATTCAGTAGAAGCGGGTCCTCACAGGCTTCCTGCCATTGATTGACCCACACGCCCGGGGATTTCTGCCAGTACGTCCAGCACACCGGCTGCTTGCTGCGCCGTGGTCGATGGTATTGCGCACACGGGTTTGGCGGCTCCTGAGACAGCCAGTGTGGCCATTCCTGAGGTGCCAGTTGCATGGCCAGCCCGATGCGCCGGGCCTCCGCGCGCAAGGCTATCCGGCCACTCTGTGCACGGGACGGGCGCAGCCACGCCAGGGGGCTCAACACCACCAGCAGGATTGACACCACCAGCCAGACCGTCATATCTCTACTCCCGATTTTGAATGAGCCCATTGCGTCACTTTGGAACCAATGCGCTTGAAACCAGCCATACTTAACAATATTGATCCCTCACGAGGAGCACCTCATGCCCTACCACCATATCCTGGTCGCCGTAGATCTGACCGAAGAGTGCGACCCTGTGATCCACCGCGCCCGAGAGCTGTCGGTGAGCAATGGCGCCAAGCTGTCGCTGGTGCATATCGTCGAACCGATGGCCATGGCCTTCGGGGGTGACGTGCCGATGGATCTGTCACAACTGCAACAACAGCAATTCGATCAGGCCAAGGAGCGCCTCGAGCGCCTGAAGCACAAGTACACCGAACTGGAAGGCTCCAACTGCCACCTGACCTATGGCCAGCCACGCCAGGAAATCCACCACTTCGCCAAGGATCAGGAATGCGACCTGATCGTGGTCGGCAGCCATGGCCGGCATGGTCTGGCGCTGCTATTGGGTTCGACCGCCAATGACGTGCTGCACGGCGCACCTTGCGATGTGCTGGCGGTGCACCTGGTCAAACGCTGATCTCACCTATGAAAAGCCCGGCGTCCATCACTGGACGCCGGGCTTTTTCATGACTGGAAACAATCAGGCATCCAGTTCGGCCCAACGCTCCACCAACGCATCCAGTTCAGCCTGCAACTGCTCCAGCGAAGCAATGACTTTGGCCGTCTCGACCGCCGGGCGCTGGTAGAAACCGGCTTCAGCCATTTCAGCCTCGACAGCAGCGATCTGCTGTTCCTTGGCGTCGATGTCGCCCGGCAACGCTTCCAGCTCGCGCTGAAGCTTGTAGCTCAGCTTCTTCTTCGCAGCCGGGGCCGCAGCAACGGGCGCAGCAACCGGAGCCGGTTCGGCAGTGACCACCGCCGAATTCAGGTCAGCCTTGCCGGATTTGCTCTCGGTCACACCCAACAGACGCGGCGAACCGCCCTGACGGATCCAGTCCTGATAGCCACCGACGTATTCGCGAACCTTGCCTTCACCTTCGAAGACCAGGGTGCTGGTCACCACGTTGTCGAGGAATGCCCGGTCGTGACTGACCATCAGCACGGTGCCGTTGAAGGTCAACAACACTTCTTCGAGCAGCTCGAGGGTTTCCACATCGAGGTCGTTGGTCGGTTCGTCGAGCACCAGCAGGTTCGCCGGCTTGCTGAACAGCTTGGCCAACAGCAGACGCGCACGCTCGCCACCGGACAACGCCTTCACCGGCGTGCGGGCACGCTGCGGGCTGAACAGGAAGTCGCCGAGGTAGCTGAGCACGTGACGGCTCTGGCCGTCGATATCAATAAAGTCGCGACCTTCGGCGACGTTGTCGATCACGGTCTTTTCCAGATCCAGCTGATGGCGCAATTGGTCGAAGTAGGCCACGTCGATCCGGGTGCCCTCTTCCACTTTGCCGCTGGTCGGTTGCAGACCGCTGAGCATCAGTTTCAACAGCGTGGTCTTGCCCGTACCGTTGGCGCCGAGCAGGCCGATCCGGTCACCGCGCTGCAGCACCATGGAGAAATCGCGGATCAGGAACGGGCCGCCCGGATGCGCGAAGCTCACGTTATCCAGCACCATCACCTGCTTGCCGGACTTCTCTGCGGTGTCCAGCTGGATGTTGGCCTTGCCGGTACGTTCGCGACGCTCACTGCGTTCGACGCGCAGGGCTTTCAACGCACGTACGCGGCCTTCGTTACGGGTACGACGGGCCTTGATGCCCTGACGAATCCACACTTCTTCTTGAGCCAGACGCTTATCGAACAGCGCGTTGGCAGTTTCTTCAGCAGCCAGTGCGGCTTCTTTGTGAACCAGGAAACTGGCGTAGTCGCCGTTCCAGTCGATCAGGCCGCCGCGATCCAGTTCTAGGATGCGGGTGGCGAGGTTTTGCAGGAAGGAACGGTCGTGCGTGATGAACAGCACGGCACCCTGGAAATCCTTCAGTGCTTCTTCGAGCCAGGCAATCGCACCGATGTCCAGGTGGTTGGTCGGTTCGTCGAGCAGCAGCAGATCCGGCTCGGACACCAGCGCCTGTGCCAGCAGCACACGACGACGCCAGCCGCCGGACAACTCGGCGAGGGTCTTGTCGGCCGGCAATTGCAGGCGGCTGAGGGTACTGTCGACCAGAGTCTGCAAGCGCCAGCCATCGCGGGCTTCGAGGTCGTGCTGGACGTGCATCAGCTTGTCCAGATCGGCGTCGGTGACGATGTTCTGGCTCAGGTGATGGTATTCGGCGAGCAAGGCGCCAACACCGTCGAGGCCTTCGGCGACCACGTCGAACACCGTCCGCTCGTCGGCCACCGGCAATTCTTGCGGCAATTCACCGATTTTCAGACCGGGGGCACGCCACACCGAGCCGTCATCAGGCTTCTGGTCGCCCTTGACCAGTTTCATCATGCTGGACTTGCCAGTGCCGTTGCGACCGATGATGCACACCCGCTCACCACGGGCGATCTGCCAGGACACCTTGTCCAACAACGGCATCGCGCCGAATGCAAGGGACACATCGCTGAATTTGAGCAGGGTCATGAGCTTCTCCAAAAACCGGGCGCGCATTCTACCTGAATCGGGACCCGAGCAGGCCGGCAATTTCGCCGCTGACGCACTCTGCACAACAATTGTTGCGAACTTGTGCCACAGGGCCCGCAAAGCTTTCGCCCGTTGCTGGCAAAAGGCTAAGCTACAGACAATTCAGTGCCGCCCATGCCGGCACTTGTCATGATTTCTCTGCCCGGATGTCTCATGCGCAGTCGCCTTTTCAGTGTTTTGTCCTGTTTGCTACTCACCGCCGCTGCTGCCCAATCCGCCCAGGCGGTGGACCTGTCCACCCAGCGCCAGTATTACGATGAGGCCAAACGCGCCCTGGCCAAGGGCGACACCGGCCCGTATTTTCGCTACAGCCAGGCCCTCGCCGATTATCCGCTGGAGCCGTATCTGGCGTACGACGAGCTGACCGCCCGCCTGAAGACCGCGAGCAACGCGGAGATCGAAAAATTCCTCGCAGAGCACGGTGACCTGCCCCAGGCCAACTGGATGAAGCTGCGCTGGTTGCGCTGGCTGGCCGACCGTGGCGAATGGGCGACCTTCGTCAAATATTACGACCCGAAACTCAATTTCACCGAGCTGGACTGCCTGAACGCGCAGTACCAGATCAGCAGCGGCCGCAAGGCCGAGGGTTACGCCAACGCCGACAAATTGTGGCTGACCGGCAAATCGCAACCGGCGGCGTGTGATGCGCTGTTCGGAATCTGGGCCGCCGACGGTCAGTTGACCGAGCAAAAACGCTGGGAACGCACCAAACTCGCCGCTCAGACACGCAACTATCCGCTGGCCAACAGTCTGGTCAACGGCCTGACCACCCTTGCCCCGCGTGGGCGCCTGCTGGTGGATGTGGCGCAGAAACCGGAGCTGCTCAACCAGCCGTCGCGCTTCACCCCGGCCGACGAACCGATGTCGGACATCGTCAGCCTCGGCCTGCGCCGCCTGGCGCGTCAGGACCCGGACAAGGCCATGGACCTGCTCGACGGCTACGCCAGCAGCATGCATTTCTCCCGCGATGAAAAAGTCGCGATCGCACGGGAAATCGGCCTGACTCTGGCCCGTCGTTTCGACAGCCGCGCGCTAGACGTGATGACCAAATATGACCCGGAACTGCGCGACAACACCGTTTCTGAATGGCGCCTGCGTCTGCTGCTGCGTCTGGCGCGCTGGGACGACGCCTACCAACTGACCCGCCGTCTGCCGCAGGATCTGGCCACCACCAACCGCTGGCGTTACTGGCAAGCCCGCAGCCTGGAACTGGCACAACCACAGAACCCGGAAGCGCAGACGTTGTACAAGAGCCTCGCACGGGAACGGGATTTCTACGGTTTCCTTGCCGCCGATCGCTCGCAGCTGCCCTATTCGCTGGTCAACAAACCGTTGGTACTCAGCCAAGCCACCATCAACAAGGTGCGCAACACGCCCGGCGTTCGCCGCGCGCTGGAGTTCCACGCCCGCGGGCAGATCGTCGATGGCCGACGCGAGTGGTATCACGTCAGCCGTCATTTCAATCGCGATGAAATGGTCGCCCAGGCCAAACTGGCCTACGACCTGAAGTGGTACTTCCCGGCGATCCGCACCATCAGCCAGGCGCAATACTGGGACGACCTGGACATCCGCTTCCCGATGGCCCACCGCGAAACCCTGGTGCGTGAAGCCAAGGTACGCGGCCTGCATTCGAGCTGGGTGTTCGCCATCACCCGTCAGGAAAGCGCGTTCATGGACGACGCCCGCTCCGGCGTCGGCGCCAGCGGTCTGATGCAACTGATGCCCGGCACCGCCAAGGAAACCGCACGCAAATTCAGCATTCCACTGGCCTCACCGCAGCAAGTGCTCGATCCGGACAAAAACATCCAGCTCGGCGCTGCCTACCTGAGTCAGGTGCACAGCCAGTTCAACGGCAACCGCGTGCTCGCCTCCGCCGCCTACAACGCCGGCCCCGGCCGAGTGCGCCAGTGGTTGCGCGGCGCCGATCACCTGAGCTTCGACGTGTGGGTGGAAAGCATCCCGTTCGACGAAACCCGCCAGTACGTACAGAACGTGCTGTCTTACTCGGTGATCTACGGCCAGAAACTCAACTCGCCGCAACCGCTGGTGGACTGGCATGAGCGGTACTTTGACGATCAGTGATCGTGCCGCGCTTTGCTGAAAGATCGACTTAAACAAAAATGCCCGCATCGAGAGATGCGGGCATTTTTTTGGGATCAGTAATTGGTTAACCGTGTTGCAACTTCACCAACTGAAATCTGCCGCTCGAAGTCAGCCGGTACTTCTGATTCGGGCTTCTCGGCGAGTCGGGGTCAGTCATTTCGATCAACTCACCCACTAAAGCGGGTGTCAGGTAGTTCGCGCGAAAAGTAGCCTTATGGGCCAAACCTAACGCCCCCATCAACTCGTTGACACTGAGAGGAGCGCTATCAATGAGTAGCTGAAGCAGCTTTCTTACTTGGTCGGTTACTTGGTCGGTTACTTGGTCGGTGGAAGGCTCATTTTCGATAGCCTCACGCAACGCCAGATTCAGCGCATTCAACATGTACTCCACGAACGGCGTTGATTCCGCCATTCGGTCAGCGGCCGACAACGCTGCGTAATAATCATCCTGCTGCTCGCGAATCACCGCCTCAACGGGCAAGTACGCCAATACCGGTCGCCATTGACTGAGGATCAGCGTCTGCCATAGCCGCCCCATTCGACCATTGCCATCGGCAAATGGATGGATGAACTCAAACTCGTAGTGAAAGACACAACTGGTGATCAACGGATGCCAGTCCGATGCATCGAGCCACGCCAGCAAGTCGTCCACCAAATGGGCAATCCGGCTTGGCGGCGGTGCCATGTGGACCAGTTGTTCGCCACGATAGATACCGACACCCGCTCGACGAAAGCGACCGCAGTCGTCAATTAGTCCCTGCATCAGCAACTCGTGGGCACGCAGCAAGTCGGAACGATTACCGGGCTTCCAGTCAGTCAGGCACTCATATGCCGCAAAAGCATTGCGCACTTCCTGAATTTCCCGAGGCAACCCCAGCACTCTCTGCCCGGCCAACACCGCAGTCACCTGTTCGACGCTGAGTGTGTTGTTTTCAATCGCCAGAGAAGCCTGGATCGTTCGAATACGATTCCCACGACGCAACTGAGGTGTCTGTCGCCCACTGTCAGCAGCCGAAAGCTGACCGATCTGCTCACTGATCTCCGCGATCAGTGCGAGCATTCGAGGCGTCAGTGTCAATGGGGGTTGGTAGCGACTCATATCCATTCCAGGTGCTTCTCAATGGTCGCCATAATGCCCGATGCCATCGAGCTAGGCAGCCTTATTCAATGTGCTTTCTGACCATCACTGAACTGCAGCGCCGCCAACCGCGCATACAGCGGATTGCTCGCTATCAGCTCCTGATGCGTGCCAACTGCTACCAGTTTGCCCTGATCCATCACCGCGATCCGGTCGGCGTTTTTCACCGTCGCCAGGCGGTGAGCGATGACCAAGGTGGTGCGGTTTTGCATCAGACTGGGCAGGGCTTGCTGGATCAGGTGTTCGCTCTGGGCATCGAGAGCGCTGGTGGCTTCGTCCAGCAGCAGGATCGGCGCGTCGACCAGCAGCGCTCGGGCGATAGCCAGGCGCTGGCGTTGTCCGCCTGACAGGCCGAGACCGCCGTCGCCCAGGTGGGTCTGGTAGCCGTCGGGCATTTGTTCGATGAAGTCGTGGGCGTGAGCGATTTTTGCCGCTTCCCGCACCTGTTCCAGCGTGGCAGTCGGGCAACCGTAGCGAATGTTTTCTTCGACGCTGCCGAAGAACAGCGCCGGGGTCTGCGAAACCAGTGCAAAGCAGCGACGCAAGTCCAAAGGATCAAGGCTCGTCAGCGGTACGCCATCGATCAGGATTTGCCCTTCGCGCGGATCGTAGAAACGCAGCAGCAAGTCATACACCGTGGACTTGCCCGCGCCGGACGGCCCCACGAGCGCGAGGGTTTCGCCCGCGTTGACCGTCAGACTCAAGCCGTCAACGGCAAAGCTTTCGGGACGCGAAGGGTAGGAAAAACGCACGTCCCGCAACGCCAGTTCGCCTTTGATCCGCTCGGGCAAAGTCACCAGTCCGGCTTTCGGCGGCTGGATGATGTTCTCGGAACGCAACAATTCGGCAATGCGCTCGGCAGCGCCGGCCGCACGCTGCAATTCGCCGATCACTTCGCTCAAGGTGCCAAAGGCACTGCCGACGATCAGGCTGTAGAACACGAACGCCGCCAGCTCACCCGCAGAAATCCGCCCGGCAATCACGTCCATGCCGCCGACCCACAACATCACCGCGACGGCACCGAGCACCAGCACGATCACCAGCGTGATCAGCCAGGCCCGCTGAAAAATCCGTTTGCGTGCGGTTTCGAACGCTTGCTCGACGGTGCTGGCGAAACGTTGTTCGTCCTGCACCTGATGGTTGTAGGCCTGCACCGTTTTGATCTGGCCGAGGGTTTCCGACACGTAACTGCCAATGTCGGCGATCCGGTCCTGACTCAGTCGGGAGAGGTTACGCACGCGTCGCCCGAAAATCAGGATCGGCGCAATCACCAATGGCAGCGCAATCACCACGATGCTGGTGAGTTTAGGGTTGGTGATGAACAGCAGCACCACACCGCCAATGACCATCAGCAAATTACGCAGGAACAGCGACAACGACGAGCCGATCACCGATTGCAGCAATGTGGTGTCAGCGGTCAGTCGTGACTGAATTTCCGAGCTGCGGTTGTCCTCGTAAAACCCGGGATGCAGGTACACCAAATGGTTGAACACCTGCCGACGAATGTCTGCCACCACCCGTTCACCGATCCATGACACCAGATAAAACCGGGCAAAAGTGCCGACCGCGAGCCCCAGCACCAACAGCATGAACAGAGCAATGGATTGGTTGAGCAGGTGCGGCGACTGGGTCATGAACCCCTGATCGACCAGCAGCTTGATGCCCTGCCCCATCGACAAGGTGATGCCGGCCGTGACGATCAACGCAAGCAGAGCGCCGAAGGCCTGCCAGCGATAAGGCTGGAGAAAATGACTGGTCAGGCGCAGGGCCCGGCGGTGGCGCGAGGAGAGCATCGGGATCATTCAGGTTCACGTCGTGTGCTGATTAATGGGGCCAGCCTGGACACTCAATGGGGTGGAACTCTGCAAATCACAATGAGTCAGGTTAATTATGACCGGCCAGACTACCCCCTAGATGCTATCGGTCTAACGTCCGGGTTGAGACGAACGGTCATTTCTGCTTGAGTGGAGATACCGTTCCGGAAAGATCGAAGGGAGTTGTCACAGCCTGGTCACCTGACGGTTTTATTGTGCATACACAACCTGATGAGGAGACAGGCCATGTCCTTGCAACACAGCAGCGATGACAAGATTCAAGTGATCCGCACCAAGCCCGGCCAACCTCTGGGTTGCTCGATTATCGATAAGGATGGGCGCGAAGTGCCAATCACTGAAGACATGATCCAGGACGCCTGCCGCGAACTGGAGAAACGATTGGTCAAGCCTGCCGAACAAAAGTGATATCGCCACCGTCTTCCTGACCCGGCCCCTGGAGGCCGGGTTTTTTCTGCCTGCGGTTTATACGGCCACAGCGCCCAGCGCTGTCACGATCTGACGCAGGGCCGGCGAGTCACCGTCGATCCGAACCTTCAGTCCTTCGATCTCGCGCCGTACCGGATATTGCTTGCGCAATACATCGAACGCCGCACGTTGCTCACCGACGCTACCCAACAGGGTGCGACGGAAATCCGCATCATCCCGGCGCGGGTCGTACACGCCACGGCACAACATCGCCAGTGCCCAGGCCGGATCGCTGTCGGCATGCAGGGAAACTTCCGACAACCACGGTGCCGGCAACAGATCGCCGAGCTGAATGCTGGCCGGCTTACCGATGAATTCGCAGTACGCCTGATAGATCTGCGCCGTGCCACGCTGCTTGCCATCGAGGCTGTAACCGGCGATATGCGGGGTCGCCAGCACACAGAGTTCGGCCAGTGCCACATCCACTTGCGGTTCGGCTTCCCAGACATCGAGCACCGCCTGCAGGTCTTCACGCTCCAACAACACTTCGCGCAACGCGGCGTTATCCACCACCGGACCACGGGCGGCGTTGATCAGCCAGGCGCCGGGCTTGAGTTGCTGTAACCGTTGTTCGTCAAACAAGTGCCAGGTCGCGCCGTCGCCGTTGCGAGTCAGTGGGGTGTGCAGGCTGATCACGTCGCACTGCGCGATGATCTGCTCCAGGCTGACATAGTCACCGCCCTCGGCTGCCTGACGCGGCGGGTCGCAGACTTTCACGTTCCAGCCCAGCCCTTTGAGCACCTTGATCAAGCGACCGCCCACTTCACCGGCGCCGATCACGCCATAGGTACGCTCACTCAAATCGACGCCTTCGATTTCAGCCAAAGTCATCAGACTGCCGAGCACGTAATCCACCACGCCCCGGGCATTGCAGCCGGGCGCGCTGGACCAGGTGATGCCGGCCTCATTGAAATATTCGAGATCCAAATGATCGGTGCCGATGGTGCAGGTGCCGACAAAACGCACCTTGCTACCTTCGAGCAACGCGCGGTTGACGCTGGTCACCGAGCGCACCAGCAGCACGTCGGCCTGTTCGACCGTGGCCCGGTCAATGGAACGGCCCGGCACCCGGCGGATCTCGCCGAAACCGGCAAAAAAGGCATCGAGCAGCGGGATATTTTCATCGGCAACAATCAGCATGGCAGGGCTCCTTGGGCGGATCGGCAGTGTAGGCGCTGGGACTGCGATGAGCCAGCAGGCTGTGATGCTTGATAAGGCGGGACGATTACAAATCCGCAACAGAGGATTTTTCCTGACCATTACGTCAGCGGCGTAGAATGCCCGGCCTTGCGCATCAACCCCTGTGGACGCTTTGCCTGTGAATTCCGTAACTGAACGCCCTGACGCCGTTTCCCTCAACCGCCCTGCCCGGGTTCGCCTGGAGCTGAAAAATCTGCTCGGCCTGGCCCTGCCGATCATGATCGCGCAACTGGCAACCACCGCCATGGGCTTCGTCGATGCGGTGATGGCCGGGCGCGTCGGCCCAAAGGATCTGGCGGCCGTGGCGCTGGGCAACTCGATCTGGGTGCCGGTGTTTCTGCTGATGACTGGCACCCTGCTGGCCACCACGCCGAAAGTCGCCCAGCGCTTTGGCGCCGGCACCCACAGCGAGATCGGCCCGATCGTGCGTCAGGCCTTGTGGCTGGCACTGGTGGTGGGCCTGATGGCGACCGGCATGCTGTTCAGCGCAGAACCGATCCTGCACCTGATGAAAGTCGATCCGGAGCTGATCGGCCCATGCATGCAGTACCTGCACGGCATCGCCAGCGGTCTGCCAGCAGTGGCCTTCTACCATGTGCTGCGCTGCACCAGTGACGGCCTCGGTCGCACTCGCCCGGCAATGGTGCTGGGCCTGTGCGGCCTGGCGCTGAACATTCCGCTCAACTACGTGTTCATTTATGGTCACTTCGGCGTTCCAGCCATGGGCGGCGTCGGTTGCGGCTGGGCGACAGCGATCGTGATGTGGGTGATGGCGCTGGGCCTGGCCGGTTACGAGCGCTGGGCGCCGGCCTACAAGTCGAGCGAACTGTTCAGCCGTTTCGACTGGCCGCAATGGGCGGTGATCAAGCGCTTGTTGGCCATCGGTCTGCCGATCGGCGTCGCGGTGTTTGCCGAGTCGAGCATCTTCGCAGTGATCGCGCTGCTGATCGGCAGCCTCGGCGCCACGGTGGTCGCCGGGCACCAGATCGCGCTGAACGTCAGCTCGCTGGTGTTCATGATTCCGTACTCGCTGGGCATGGCCGTGACCGTGCGTGTCGGTCAGGCATTGGGCCGTGAAGAACCCCGTGAAGCGCGTTTCGCTGCCGGTGTCGGCATGGGCACTGCGCTGGCTTACGCCTGCCTGTCGGCGAGCATGATGTTGCTGATGCGCGAACACATCGCGGCAATTTACACATCGGATCCGATGGTGATTCACATCGCGGCAATGCTGATCGTGTATTCGGCGCTGTTCCAGTTCTCCGACGCGATCCAGGTCACCGCCGCTGGCGCCCTGCGCGGTTATCAGGACACTCGGGTCACGATGATCCTGACCCTGTTCGCCTATTGGGGCATCGGCCTGCCGGTGGGTTACGCCCTCGGCCTGACCGACTGGCTCGGCGAGCCACGCGGCCCGAGCGGTTTGTGGGAAGGCCTGATCGTCGGCCTCAGCTGTGCGGCGCTGATGCTGTCGATCCGCCTGACACGCAGTGCGCGCAAACGCATTCGCATCAGCCGCTCGATGGGCTGATCGGCCATAAAAAAAGACCTGCAGATGCAGGTCTTTTTTTTGCCTTCCGATCAACCGGACTTCTTGCGAATCCAGTACAGATAGGTCCCGGCTTCTTCGTGCTGCCCCACCAGTTCATGGTCGAGAAACACGCAGAACTTGGGGATGTCGCGACGGGTCGACGGGTCGGTGGCGATCACCTTGAGCAGGCCGCCGGGCACCAGGTCACGAATGTGCTGGTGCAGCATCATCACCGGCTCCGGGCAGTTGAGGCCCGTAGCATCGAGGGTGCCGTCGACCGGCGTATCAATCATTTCACTCATGATTCACTCCTGAAACTGGCCGGCATTGTCGCCCAATGCCGGGTGTTCGGTCACCTGTCGCGCGCTCAGCGGGCTTTGGCTTTCTTCACGTCATGGCGGCGCAAATGGCAGGTCACTTCTTCGCGGTCGTGGTACAGCTGCTTGCAGCCGATGTCGACCTTGATCCCCCGAGCCTTGAAACCATCGGCGATGCGTTCGAGCAGGCGCTTCACTTCGGCATAACGCTGCTTCATCGGCAACTTGAGGTTGACCACCGCTTCCCGGCAATGGCCTTCTCCGATCCACTCTTCGAGCATCGCGGCGTTGCGCGCCGGCTTCTCGACGATGTCGCAGACCATCCAGTCCACCGGCTGCTTGGGTTTGAAGGTGAAACCATCAGCCATCAAGTGCTGCACCAGGCCAGTGTCCATCAGACTTTCGGCCATCGGGCCGTTGTCGATGGCCGTCACCAGCATGCCGCGATTGACCAGTTGCCAGGTCCAGCCGCCCGGCGCAGCGCCGAGGTCGACGCCGGTCATGTCGCTGTGCAGGCGATCTTCCCACTGATCACGGGGAATGAAGTGGTGCCACGCCTCCTCCAGCTTCAGGGTCGAACGGCTCGGCGCCTCGCGCGGGAACTTCAGGCGCGGAATGCCCATCGGCCACATCGCCGAGTTTCCGGCATCGGCCAGACCGAGGAACACCTCACGGCCGCTCTTGAAGGTCAGCAACAGACGCGGCTTGCTGGCGTCGTCCACCAGTTTGCCGGCGCCGGTCAGCGCCTTGCGCAGCGGGCCTTCGAACTTTTTGCAGAAGTTCGACAGTTCTTTGCCGTCGTTGGTGTCGACGACCTCCAGCCACAGGCTGCCGCACACCGGGAATTCGGCCATGTGCGCGAGGATCACGCTGATGCGGTCGGTTTCCGGCAGATCGATGAAGAGTCCACGCGCCCACTGGCGCGGGAAGATCAGCTCGGCGAAACGTTGACCACGCATCAGGCGCTCGGCGCCGTCTTCTTCCGTGCAGACAAACTCGGCGCAAGCGGTCGCCGGTTTGGCCTTGGCGTAGCCGGCCACGTTCAGTTGGGCGGCGAGGTCGGAAATCTCCGAGCAGACTTCGCCTTCGAAGCCTGGCCGGCAATGCATGAATAGGGTGTTCATTCTTACTCCTGGGCAGAGGGCGATCATTCATCCCCTGCGCGATGCCCAGACCTGCGTTGAAGCAAAGCCTGTCACGAAAACCGGCGCATGATAGCCCATGTCGGAACCTTGGTTCCGCCAATAGAGTCCAGTTATTAGCCAGCTACCTAAAACAGGGCTAGGTTTAAAGCTCTATTCGTCCCCTCAATCCGTAGCCGTGCGGATTCAAAGGAGTGATCGTAATGCCGTCCCTCGATAGTCTGAAATCCCTTAAAACTCTGAAAATCGACGACAAGACTTACCACTACTTCAGCCTGCCGGATGCTGCCAAAAGCCTGGGCAATATCGACAAGCTGCCCATGTCGTTGAAAGTCCTGCTGGAAAACCTGCTGCGCTGGGAAGATGAAAAAACTGTCACCGGCGCCGACCTCAAGGCGATTGCCGCGTGGCTCAAGGAGCGTCGCTCCGACCGGGAAATCCAGTACCGCCCTGCCCGGGTGCTGATGCAGGACTTCACCGGTGTACCCGCCGTGGTCGATCTGGCCGCGATGCGCGCCGCCATGGCCAAGGCCGGCGGTGATCCGCAGCGGATCAATCCGCTGTCGCCGGTGGATCTGGTGATCGACCACTCGGTGATGGTCGATAAATTCGGCAGCGCCAGCGCTTTCGAACAGAACGTCGACATCGAAATGCAGCGCAACGGCGAACGTTATGCCTTCCTGCGCTGGGGCCAGAGTGCTTTCGACAACTTCAGCGTGGTGCCGCCGGGCACCGGGATCTGCCACCAGGTCAACCTCGAATACCTCGGCCGCACCGTGTGGACCAAGGACGAAGACGGCCGCACCTATGCCTTCCCCGACACGCTGGTCGGCACCGACTCCCACACCACCATGATCAACGGCCTCGGCGTACTTGGCTGGGGCGTCGGCGGGATCGAAGCGGAAGCGGCGATGCTCGGGCAACCGGTGTCGATGCTGATTCCCGAAGTAATCGGCTTCAAACTCACCGGCAAGCTCAAGGAAGGCATCACCGCCACCGACCTGGTGCTGACCGTGACCCAGATGCTGCGCAAGAAAGGCGTGGTCGGCAAATTCGTCGAGTTCTATGGCGACGGCCTCGCCGACTTGCCACTGGCGGATCGCGCGACCATCGCCAACATGGCCCCGGAATACGGCGCGACTTGCGGCTTCTTCCCGGTCGATGACGTAACCCTCGAATACCTGCGCCTGTCCGGCCGCCCGGCTGAAGTGGTGAAACTGGTCGAGGCTTACACCAAGGCTCAGGGGCTGTGGCGCCTGCCCGGTCAGGAACCGGTGTTCACCGACAGCCTGGCGCTGGACATGGGCAGCGTTGAAGCCAGCCTCGCCGGGCCGAAACGCCCGCAGGACCGGGTGTCCCTGCCGAATGTCGGCCAGGCCTTCAGTGACTTCCTCGACCTGCAATTCAAACCCACCAGCAAGGAAGAAGGACGTCTGGAAAGCGAGGGCGGCGGCGGTGTCGCCGTGGGCAATGCCGATCTGGTCGGTGAAACCGATTACGAGTACGACGGCCACACCTATCGGCTGAAAAACGGTGCCGTGGTGATCGCCGCGATCACGTCCTGCACCAACACCTCCAACCCGAGCGTGATGATGGCTGCCGGGCTTCTGGCGAAAAAAGCCGTGGAAAAAGGCCTGACCCGCAAACCGTGGGTAAAAAGCTCACTGGCACCGGGTTCCAAAGTGGTCACTGACTATTACAAGGCTGCCGGGCTGACGCAGTACCTCGATCAACTCGGGTTTTCACTGGTCGGTTATGGTTGCACCACCTGCATCGGCAACTCCGGGCCGTTGCCGGAACCGATCGAAAAAGCCATTCAGAAAGCCGACCTGACTGTCGCTTCGGTGCTGTCCGGCAACCGCAACTTCGAAGGCCGGGTGCATCCATTAGTGAAAACCAACTGGCTGGCCTCGCCACCGCTGGTGGTCGCTTACGCCCTGGCTGGCAGTGTGCGCACCGATATCAGCAGCGAGCCGCTGGGCAATGACCAGCAGGGCAATCCGGTTTACCTGCGTGACATCTGGCCGAGCAGCAAGGAAATCGCCGACGCGGTGAATCAGGTCAACACGGCGATGTTCCACAAGGAGTACGCCGAGGTGTTTGCCGGCGACGAACAGTGGCAAGCCATCGAAGTGCCGCAAGCCGCGACTTACGTCTGGCAGGCGGATTCCACCTACATCCAGCATCCGCCGTTCTTCGATGACATCGCCGGGCCTTTGCCGGTGATCGCCGATGTAAAAGGCGCGCGGGTGCTGGCCTTGCTGGGTGATTCAGTGACCACCGACCACATCTCCCCCGCCGGCAATATCAAGGCCGACAGCCCGGCCGGACGTTATCTGCGCGAGCAAGGTGTCGAGCCACGGGACTTCAACTCCTACGGCTCGCGCCGGGGCAACCATGAAGTGATGATGCGCGGCACCTTTGCCAATATCCGCATCCGCAACGAAATGCTTGGCGGCGAAGAAGGTGGCAACACGATCTACATTCCAACCGGCGAAAAACTGGCGATCTACGACGCGGCCATGCGTTATCAGGCCTCAGGCACGCCGCTGGTGATAATTGCCGGGCAAGAATACGGCACCGGCTCCAGCCGCGATTGGGCCGCCAAAGGCACCAACCTGCTCGGGGTGAAAGCGGTGATCGCCGAAAGCTTCGAGCGGATCCATCGTTCCAACCTGGTGGGTATGGGCGTGCTGCCGTTGCAGTTCAAGCTTGATCAGAACCGCAAGAGCCTGAACCTCACCGGCAAGGAAACCCTGGAGATTCAGGGCCTGACTGGTGTCGAGCTGACGCCAAGGATGAACCTGACCCTGGTGATCACCCGGGAAGACGGGCGTCAGGAGAAAATCGAAGTGCTGTGCCGCATCGACACCTTGAACGAGGTGGAGTACTTCAAGTCCGGCGGGATCCTGCACTACGTGTTGCGGCAGTTGATCGCCTCGTAAAACCTGCAGATGCAGAAACACCGCCAATCGGCGGTGTTTTTGTTTGGGCACAATACTTTTCCATAGGCGAAAAAAAACCCGCCGAAGCGGGTTTTTCCCAAGACCATTATCGACTCCCTGTCGGCAGCGATCCTTGCTAATGGTCGATCATCCGTGATCCTGAAACACTCCCTGTGCTTCAGTTGATGAGGCTAGATTACGCTGTGGATCCAATCGGCAATAGTCGACAAAGCTACCATCGCGTGTAAGACATTCGCCATAGTGCCCCTTCCGAAAACCCTTAGTCGTGTCAGGCACCGAGCGCAAAAGCCGCCAGATGCGCGACTTGCAGCTGTCCGGCGGCGGCTTTTTGTTCGTCATCCTCCATGAACCACGCGGCAGACAGTCCGGCGAATGCCAGTACCCACTGCAAGAGGCGTTTTCGCTCAATTCCCGCAGCTTCGCAGATCACATCGACTTGCCGTCGAAAACGTTCAGGATCGGCGGCCGTCGGCAATTCCGGGTTGCAGATCAGGTTGGCGTAGTCGTAGCCGCGCTCGCCCCGCACCCGTTTCGGGTCAATGGCCAGCCAGCCGCGCGGGCCGAAATCGAGAACGTTGTCGTGGTGCATGTCGCCGTGCAGCACGACGACGTCCCGAGGCGCGGCGAGCAAGGTTTCGGCCATTTGCAGGCAAACAGAATATTGGCCGCCGTATCGGGCAGCGGCCACCCGCAGTGAAGAAAACCACGGCGCCAGCTCCACCAGTGGTGGCGGCTCAGTGAGACGCGGCCCATGCAACCGCGCCAACGCCCGGCACATGATCCGGGTGGCCTCGTCATCCTCGCCGTTGAGCGCCATGCGCATCAACGAACGCAGGCCCATGGCCCGCTCCAGCAACAGACCGTCCTCATGATGCGCGAGCACTCGGGCGGCGCCGTCGCCGTCCCACCAGGTCATCAGCAGGTTGCCGTACTTTTCCTCATCGTCCACCGCGACTTTCAGCATCGCCGGTACGTCGCCCTGACGCACCGGCAACAGCTTGCTGCCCGGCGTGATGATCGGAACACCGTCGGGCACCAGCGCCCAACGCTTCAACCACGGATCAAACCACTCGCTGTCAGCCACCTTCACGCTCGCGTGCCCTGTCGGTTTCGGCGAGAAAGTGTTCGAGTCGACTCAATTGCTCTTCCCAGCCCCGGCTGTCCATGTAGTACGCCTCTTTCTGGCGGACGTCGGGAATGTGTGCGAAACCTGACTCGGAGACCTTCAGCAGCGTGCCGTTCTCGTAGTCCTGCAGCTCGAATTTGACCAGCGTGGTCGGTTCCTGGGAGTAATCGATTTTCGGGTTCACGGCATAGGGATGCCAGCGGAAGGAAAACAGTTGCTGGGGCTCGACCCGCTCCACCAGCACGTTCCAGAGCACATGTTCATAACCGGGGTACGTGACCTGTCCCTGCGTCCACTCGCCAGCGATAAACCGCCGCCCTTCCAGAGCCACGCCAAACCACTGGCCAAACGCCTCGGCATCGACCAGCGCGCGCCAGACATGGGAGCGCGGCGACCTGAGCATGATTTTACGTTCAAAGCTGTTGGGTACTGGTTTCATACGTCACCTCCTGTTTTGAACAGTAGGCTTGTATGACCACATGTCCAATGCGAAGTTGTATCAATCCAGTGCAACTGTCGGGTCTGATTGAAATATCCGGCAGTATTTTGGGGCGCCGGTTCGTCAGAATGCGGACGGATCAGCGCTGCCAAACTGATAACGTTCGCAGCGAATTGAACGACACAAGGACGTCATCATGCAGCCCTCCCTCCTCGAACGTTACCGTGGCGCCCTGCTTGGTCTGGCCTGCGGCGACGCGGTGGGGACCACCGTCGAATTCCAGCCTCGGGGCAGCTTCCAGCCCCTGACCGACATGGTCGGTGGCGGGCCTTTCCAGCTGAAACCCGGCCAATGGACCGACGACACCTCGATGGCCCTGTGTCTGGCAGAAAGCCTGCTGAACAAAAACGCGTTCGATGCCGCCGACCAGATGGGCCGCTATCTGAACTGGTGGCAATGGGGTTATCTGAGTTCTACCGGCGAATGTTTCGATATCGGCATGACCGTGAGTCATGCGCTGGATTGCTATCAACACACCGGAGAGCCGTTTGCCGGCTCCACTGATCCGTTCAGCGCCGGCAATGGCTCGCTGATGCGTTTGGTCCCCGTTGTACTGTTTTATTTTCCCGATGCCCGGCAAATCAGGCGATTCGCCGCCGAAAGTTCACGCACCACACACGCGGCGCCCGAGGCCATCGAATGCTGCCAGTTGTTTGCCGAACTGCTCGGCAAAGCACTGGAAGGCGCATCGAAAGCGGAATTGCGCAGCCTGCCGCAAACAGTCTTCAGCCAGCCCAAGGTGGCGGTGATTGCCCGGGGCGAATACCTGCACAAGACCGAGCGCGACATTCGCGGCAGTGGCTACTGCGTCGAATCCCTGGAAGCAGCGTTATGGTGCTTCCAGCACACCGACAGTTTTGCCGCGGCCGTTCTGCAAGCAGCGAATCTGGGGGATGACGCGGACACTACGGCCGCCATCGTCGGCCAGTTGGCCGGCGCCCATTACGGCGTGCAGGGAATCCCTTCCGGGTGGCTGGAAAGGCTGCATGACGGAGAAGAAATTGCAGCGACAGCGGAACGGTTGCTGAACGCATCAAGGCATCGCGAACCTTGTTAGCGCCACGAAGCCGCTAAACTGCTCGGCATCTTAATTCAACACAGCGAGAAACCCCATGTCCCCACGCCTGCTTCTGGCCCTGACACCATTGCTTTTCACCTCAATTGCCCACGCTGCCGTGGACTGCGCCAATGCCAGCGATCAGGCGACGATGAATCAGTGCGCCGGGCAGGAATACAAGGCGGCCGACAAGGAGTTGAATGCGGTTTATCAGCAGATCACCGCGCGTCTGAAGGACAACGCCGATGCCAGGAAGCTGCTGGTCAACGCGCAACGAGCGTGGATCGGGTTTCGCGATGCCGAGTGCGAGTTTTCAACATCCGGGGTAGCGGGCGGGAGTGTTTATCCGTTGATTTACAGCAACTGCATGACGGGTGTGACCCAGTCGCGGGTCAAGACGCTCAAGCAGTACTTGAAGTGCGAAGAAGGTGA
This sequence comes from Pseudomonas sp. HS6, assembly GCF_023375815.1. Taxonomy (NCBI): domain Bacteria; kingdom Pseudomonadati; phylum Pseudomonadota; class Gammaproteobacteria; order Pseudomonadales; family Pseudomonadaceae; genus Pseudomonas; species Pseudomonas sp. HS6. The sequence goes on from NZ_CP067412.1 coordinate 2,368,356, forward strand.
CATGAGTTGCCCTGTGCCGGGGGCCTGATTTTTTAGGGCTTTGGTAGACCTCATCGCTGGCAAGCCAGCTCCCACATTGGTTTTGTGCCGTTCACCAATCCCCTGTGGGAGCGAGCTTGCTCGCGAAGGCGTCATCCCTGACGCCGCTAGTTACCGAACAAATATCTGCGCCGTGGTAATCGCCATATCCCCGCCCGGCAACTTGATGCTGCCGGTCTGCTTCATGGTCTCGGCATCAAAGATCGCCACGTCGTTGAACGTCCCGGCCAGGTAGATCTTACTCCCGTCCTTGTTGAACGAAATGCAGTAATAGGAATGGTCCAGGGTCGCCGCCTGAATCAACTTCTTCTGCTTGATGTCGTACTTGGCCAGACGATTGAGCACGCCGAACATCAGGTTCGGATCCTTCGGCGAGCGCATGCCGCTGAAGTAGATTTCGGTCAGCGGGCCAAAATCAGTGGTTTCGGTCTTGCCGGTCTTCAGGTCGATGCTGAACAGTCCGTACAGGTACTCGGCAGTGGCCGGATCCTGCTTCTTGTCCTTGAATTTGGCGGCGGTGTACAGCAGCGAGAAATCGTGGCGATAAGTCTGCTGGTTCCACACGTAAAGCACGTCCGGCGCGCTGTAATTCGGGCGTTTCCAGTGGCGGCTGGGGATCAGCACGTCGAACTTGCCGCTTTTCACGTCGACCTTGTACACATCAGCGCCAGCCACATACAGCGTGCCATCATCGCCGCTCTGCATGATCGTCAGCTGCCGTGGCGCCGGGAAGCTGCGCACCGGTTTGGCGTTCATTCCGGCGTCGGTGGCGTAGACGTCCAGACGCGGCTGCTTGACCTCGTAGTGGTCGTTGAGCATCAGCGTCGGGTTGGCGATGGTGTAAAGCTCCTTGCCGTCGTGGCTGACAGTGAAGGCAAACATCGACCGCGCTTTCTCCCCGGGCTGCTGGGTGATGCTGGCGTGGAACACCTGCTTGCAGCTGTCCAGCTCAACACCGTAAACGTCGGCGTAATGGTTGTTCAGCACATAGGCGGTCTTGCGATCCGGCGACAGTTGAACAGTGCCGGGGCCAAAGGCATCGGGCATCTTGCAGGTCTTGTACAAGGTGTCGGTCGCCAGGTCGATGACGTGCAGGTTGTTCGGGTAGTTGGTGGTCAACATGTACTCGTGACCGTCTTGCAGCACCGTGTTTTCATCGGCCAGAACCGAGAGCGAACAGGCGCTCAGGACCGCGAGTGCGGCAAGACCGCAGGCTTTGTTGAGGCTAGGCATGCTGGAATCCTTCTTTTTATCCGGGCGATCACTTGTCTTTCGGGAAGACAGTGCCGAGGTTGCGCCAGTTGTCGTTGGACGCCTGGGCATCCTTGTTCCAGTCCGGGTAGGTGCTCATCATGTCCGGCACCTGGGCCGGCCACCAGCACGGGTCGGAGCAGCCATACAGATCCGCTTCCATCGGCTGGCACAACGACGACACCCCGCCGAACGCATCGATTTCCCAGCCAGGGTCGGTGGTCGAGGCACACCCGGCGACGGAGCTCATCGCCACCACTTCTTCGATGCGGTTCTCATCCGCGGCCTGATCCAGCTTCAACGCTTTGTTATTGATTGCCTTGAGATGTTTCATATCAGTGAGCCTTGCGCGGAGTGATGTAGCTGCTGATGAACGCAGGGTTGGTCGCCATGATCCGGGTGTAGACCTCAATGCCGAAGTCGACCCAGTCACGCATCAGTTCGCAGTAGTGATACGTCGGGTGGGCCGGGTCGCCGTAGCGGGCGTAGCTTTCGTGGTAGCAGCCGCCGGAGCACAGATTGCGGATCTGACAGTCGTGGCAACCGGTGTTGGTGCGATCCAGGCGCTGGGACAGAAAGTCGTTCAACTCGACCTGTTTCACGCCGCTGTGGACGTTGCCGAAGGTCGGCAGCGATGAACCGGTAAAGCGATGGCACAGGTTCAGTTCGCCCTTGTGATCCACCGCCAGCATCTTCAACCCGGCACCGCACGGCAGGGCCTTTTTGTGGCCTTCGTGGATGTCGGTGATCAACTGATGCAGGTTGGAGAAACCGATGTTGCGGTGCTCCAGCGCGGCTTCCAGATAACGCCGACCGAGGCGTTTCATACTGGCGAACACTTCGATCAATTCAGCGCTGGTGAGGTTAAAACTGCTGATGTCGCCGGAGGTCACCGGGGCGAATCCGACTTCGGCAAAACCCAATTCGTTGAACAGGTGATCCCAGATGGTTTCGACGTCAGTGACGCCGGTGGTCAGGGTCACTCGCGCACCGACCGGGCGGCTGTTGTAGCGTGACAGCAACATTTCGGCCTTGCGCCGCACCACGTCATAGGTGCCCTGCCCGCCCACGGTGATGCGGTTGCGGTCGTGCACGGTTTTCGGTCCGTCGATGCTCACTGACAAACCGAAGCGGTGGGCATTCAGGTAGTCCACGGTTTCTTCGGTAAGCAACGTGGCGTTGGTGGTCATGACGAATTCGACGAACTTGCCGGCCTCGGCAAAACGCTTCTCGCAGTAATCGACCATGTACTCGATCAGCTTGCGATTGCTCAAAGGCTCGCCGCCGAAAAACACCACGGTGAAGCGTTCTTCGTCGGGGGATTCACGCAGCAGCATTTCCACTGACGCGATGGCGGTTTCGACGTCCATCTTCTTGCCGGCGGACGGCTTGTCGAGGTCTTCCTTGTAGCAGTAGGTGCAGCTCAGGTTGCAGCCGGTATTGACGTTGAGCACCACAGTGTTGATCGCAGTGCGCTCGACGCGTTTGACCGCGATGTCCGGCGTCAGCGGCGAGCCGTCGCTGACCAGTTCCAGCGAGATCAGCTCGCGCAGGGTCTCGTTGATTTCCTCGCCGTTGAACCGCGCGCCGAGGCGCCGGATCAGGTCTTCCGAGGAACAGCCAGGGCCGCGCAATGCATCGATGATGGTGCCGGTCAGCTCATCGCTGGCGAACAGCGAACTGCTGGGGATGTGGAACAACATGCGGTCGGCGTCGACGTGCACTTCGTGCAGATTACGTTCGACCAGATTCAAGATAGCGCCCATTGCAAACCTCCTGTGCAAACCCCGTTTGGCGGGACTTGCGGTCATTCCGAAAAGTGTCTGAATCGCTGTGGCTCAGCACAACTCACGTTTCAACATCAGGGAATGGGTGGATTGTTCCAGCGTTGCACGGTGACGATCATGTGGCCTTCGCCGGTCAGGGATTTCCCTGCGTCGTCGACGGCGGCGATCACCTTGAGGTTGCCGGCATTGTTGGTGGACATCTTGCGTGCCGGATTCGGCCCGGCGTCGCCAGGGGTGAACACGCCGGCGTCGGCCTGCATGGTGCCGGCGAACTTGACGTCTTCATCCTCTTTGGCGCGCTCGTCGAAGGCTTCGACTTTCCATTGCGCCGGAAACACGCCTATGCGATACAGCTTGCCGTCGGCACCCTTGCCCCAAGCTTCAGCATCGAAGCGCCCCTGGACTTTCGGCGTCGAACCGCCGCCCTCGCCGATCCGTGCCACCGAGAATTCCGGCACCACTTTGACCGAAGTGATCGTGTTGTACACCGACAGGCTCGGGCCTTTCAGACTGCCGACGCTGACGGCGCGCAGTCCCGGTTGGGCATTGGCTGCGGCTTTGACCTTGACCTTGATCCGGTCAGCGTTCTGCTCGACCACTTCGACCACGTCTACGCCTTTGCCGAAGTTCGGCTTGCCGTTCAGACCGCTGCCGACCAGCGTCACTTCGGTTTCGCTGCCGGCCTTCACGTAACCCGGCTGCACCGCCAGCAACCGCTGGGAACCCTGTTTGGCCGCGACGAAGTCCAGGCCGCGCTCATCGTGCTCGGCCTCGAACATCCGGCCCTGCATGGCGTTGCCTTGCGCAGCGAACACCTGACGCATGGTCACGCCATCGACGGTCACATTGCCGCGCCATTCGTAGCCGCTGTAGAGAATTGCGCTGCCGTCGCCGTTGAACGGACTGCCATCGGCGTACTGACCTTTGACGGCGACCTTGAAGGTGTCGCTGCCATCGGCCGTGACGCTCATGGTGCCGGCCAGTTCACCCTTGCCCGGTAGGTGACCGCTGAAGCTCCAGTCGCCGACCAGCGCCTCGGCTTTCGGCGCGGTTTTGACCCACGCCTGCCATGCCGGATTGTCCAGCGGATAACGTTTGGCCAGCAGCGGGACCATTTCCTTGCGGGCGATATCGAACCAGTCGCGATCGCGGGCCAGCGCCTGATACTCCAGCGACGGCCACTGGCCGAGGTGGAAATTCACCAGGCGTTCCCATTCCTGGGCTGGACGCCGTTGCAGGGCGATCCGCGCACCGGAGTGGCAGCGGCCGCACATCTGCGCGGTTTTCTCGTCGAACTGCTCGACGGTGTTCAGTCGTCGCTCCAACGCGTAGCGCACGCCATCGGTTTCGCTCGGCGCCAGCCCTTGGGTGTCGGCGAGGTATTTGACCAGCGTGCGACGGTCGTCATCGCTGATCTGCAAACCGTGCATGGTCTGCATGCGGGCAATGCTCATCAGCCAGCCTTCCGGGGTCTTGCGCTGGTGGCTGATGCGGCTCAACTGGTCGCCGGCTTCAGGGGTGTGACAGCCCTGGCAGGTTTCCTTGAGGATGGTCTGGGCGTCGCGGGCTGCCAGGCTGTGGGGCGAATGCAGGGCCACGCAAGCGGCCACGGCCAGCAGGCTGGCGCTCATGCCTGATCGGAGTTTTCTCTTCATCAACGTCGAACCTCGCACGGTGCTTTCTTATTGTTGTGGCTTATCGTTTTTATGGTTTCTGCCGTTCGCGGCGATGCACGAACGGAGGCAAGCGAAACGTCTGCCGTGAGCAATACACGGAGCGTGCCAGCTTGCCGATAAGCTTTTCAATCAAGCAGTTACGCGTTCATCACGGCGTCGCGTCAATCTTGGCGCGGCTTCCCGGCGTCCAATTTCGCGACAACTGTTGCAGTCTGAGACAAGCACAGTTGCAGCGCCAAAAGCCGGGTGGCCGACGACTGACCGTCCAATATCAAAGTGCCTGCTACGCTTGCTGTTCGCACACTCCGTGCGTCACGCCTCAAACCACCGAAAACCTGAGGAATGGAATCATGGGATCACATGGACAGGGTCAAGGCTGCACTCATTGCGGCTGCGAAAACCCGGTATGGAATACGCTCAGACACACCGTCGACCTTAAAGCCTTCGCAGGCAAGGTCGCCGGGCTGCTACCGGAACCCGGCAGCGAATCGTTGATCTTCACCGGCGGCAGCATCTACCCCCTGAAAAACGGCAATATGGATGAGCAGGTCGAAGCGCTGGGGATCCATGGCGGCGACGTGGTCGCCTCGGGCACCCTCGCCCATGTGCAGGAGCGCATGAAGGCCAAGGGCATCAAATACACAACGCGTTCGCTGGGCGGTAAAACCCTGCTGCCGGGTCTGATCGAACCACACATGCACATCGTGCAGTCCTGCGTCATGGATGGATGGGTGAACCTGGGGCCCATCGACGAGCACACTCAAAAGCTGACGCCCCTTTATAACTGGGACACGCTCAAGGGAACCCTCCAAGCCAAACGGCCAAAGGATAAGAAGCACTGGATCCTTGGGCGTATGGTCGATCCTGCGCTGATGCCTTTCATTGTGGTGCAGGGAGGCGAGAACAGGCTCACCAGCTTCTATTGCGACAGCAAGCTCGATCCGCAGGCCGACAACACCGGCAATCTCGACAGCATTGTCAGCGATTCTCCACTGCTGATGATCAGCGCCTCCATGCACACCGTTTATCTGAACACGGCCGCGTGCGACATCGTGTATCACCACGACAACACCGCCAGCCAGAAGCTGCGGGATCAGTACAAGAGTTTCGATGAATTCCTCAGGCTGACCAAGGGCAATCTGCAGGAAGAGGCCGGGATCACGCCTGCCCTGTTGTCGATCCCGCTGGTGCAGGCTCTGGATGTGGTCAATATTTTCAAGTACATGAAGGACTACTTCGAGACGGCCTCCAAAAGAGGCATCACCCTGATGTATGACGCTATGGTCGACCCCGTATCCAAGGTGATTCTGGAAGCCTACGGCATCACTCATCCGCGCAATGTTCGTGTGGGTTACGCAGCAGCTTGCAATGGTGTGGACTTCAGTAAGATCGAGCCCTACAAACCGGTGACCAAGGAAGCGGCCAGGCTGTTCTATCAAGGCTCGGTGAAACTGATTTCCGACGGTTCAAACCAGGGGCTGACGGGCTATCAGGCCGATCCGTACTGCTGCAAAACCGACCATCCCTACGGTAACTTCAACTTCTGTGATCCGGGCGAGGATCATAAGAGTCCGAAGACGCTGCCCGAAACTTACCAGACCACACTGGACAAGGCAGTGGCCACCGGCTGGCCGCTGATGATCCACGCCAACGGCGACCGGGCCATCGAGTTCACGCTACAGGCCTACAAAACCGCATTGAAGGGCCAGAGCGGACTGGAAAAGCGCCATCGCATCGAACACTGCTCAATGCTCAACAACGACACCCTTGATCAAATGAAAGACCTGGGCATCTCTCCCAGCTTCCTGATCGGTCACGTCGGCTACTGGGGTTACGTGTTCGAACAGGCCATATTCAAGGAAAAAGCCACAGATATGCTCGACCTCTGCCAGGACGCTTTGGGCAGAGGGTTACGAATATCGCTGCACAGCGATTGCACGGTCACCCCGTTAGGGCCGTTGCGCTCGATGGAACAGGCGGTAACCCGCAAGATGGAAGGCATACGCGACAAGAACGGTATGTTTGTCGACGACGCTGCCCAACAACCAGTGCTTAACGAAGGCCAATGCCTAAGCCGTCAACAAGCGCTGAAAGCCATCACCTATGACGCTGCGTGGCAATGCCATGCGGATGCCTTTACCGGTTCGTTGCAAGACGGGCATTTCGCCGACTTCGTGATTCTCAAGAATAACCCCCTCGACGAACAATATCCGGCCAGCGAAATCCGTAAAATCGTCGTCTGCGAAACCTGGAAAGGCGGGCACAAGGTGTACGCCAATCCCCATCCCTGATCGATGAGCGCCCGATCATCCGGCCCCCAGATCGGATGATCGGATTCGGTCGGCGGCATGGCCCGCGCCTAACGAACGGAATTGTCCGGGTGAACCTTGTAACGCCCGCAATTTTTGCAAACCATCGGGCATTCACAGTGTGCGCCGGCCTTCGCTGCCAATGCCGCGGAATCACGCTGGGCCGCTTGAATTCGACGATCCCGGTGATACGCATACGTGAGCAGCAAACTGACGCCCATACACCACAGACCCACAATTAAAGCCGCCATCATTTTCCCTCCATCATGGCAACACCGAATGAGGTAACGATTACGAAAAAACTGGTTGAAGCCATCCAGGCACCTGCCCGAATCGTATCGACATCGGTCAGGTCGCCGATCAACAGCGCCGCAATCCCCGTCACCAGAAATCCGGTCCCCACGCCCATCGTAAAATTGGTTAGCCATCGAATGGTTAAATTGTTCATCGACATCCCTGTGAAGACACTGACCCGCCAAATCCATGGCAGGAAAACCCTATACACAAAGCAACTTAGCTCGTACTTCATGCCTCCACCAGTCGGTGAAAGCTGTCAGACGCGCGACTTTTCCTACCCCTGAAACGGCCCGATTTCGCCCAGGCCCCGTCGCAGCGGCATTGGCTTCGTAGGACGCGTATCCTGCATCTCAATGACTGTCGCGTTTTGAGACAGATTCACCCTCATTGCCACTCAAATTCTTCCTCTCTCAGCCCGTGCAACGGGGCTGTGCGCCACCTTCGAGCATTTGGCACAACCATTGCGAAAGCCCCTCTCGATCCCATCGAACAACAAGAGGTTTCGCCATGCCCCTGCCTTATCTGCTCCCTGCAACTTCGGCCTTCATCCAGCGCCCACCGCGCATGCTGATCGGCGGCGACTGGGTCGAAGCCGCCGACGGCCAGACCATGCCGCTGCACAACCCGGCCACCGGTGAGGTGCTGTGCGTGGTGCCTCGAGCCACCCCGGAAGATGTAGACCGCGCGGTGCTCGCGGCCCGTCAGGCCTTCGATGATTCGGCCTGGAGCCGCACCCGCCCGCGCGAACGGCAGAACCTGTTGTGGAAACTCGCCGACCTGATGCAGCGCGACGCCGAACAGTTGGCGCAACTCGAATGCCTGAACAACGGCAAGAGCGCTGCTGTGGCGCAAGTGATGGACGTGCAACTGGCCATCGACTTCCTGCGCTATATGGCTGGCTGGGCGACCAAGATCGAAGGCTCCAGCGTCGAGGTGTCACTGCCACTGATGCCCGGCGATCAGTTCCACAGCTTCATTCGTCGCGAGGCGGTGGGCGTGGTCGGCGCCATCGTTGCCTGGAACTTCCCTTTGCTGCTGGCCTGCTGGAAACTCGGCCCGGCGCTGGCCACCGGTTGCACTGTGGTGCTCAAACCCGCCGACGAAACCCCACTGACGGCGCTGAAACTGGCAGAACTGGTGCTGGAGGCGGGTTATCCGGAAGGCGTGTTCAACGTGGTCACCGGCACCGGGATCACGGCGGGTTCCGCCCTGACTCACAACCCGCTGGTCGACAAGCTGACCTTCACCGGCTCCACCGCCGTCGGCAAGCAGATCGGCAAGATCGCCATGGATTCGATGACCCGGGTCACTCTCGAACTGGGCGGCAAATCACCGACCATCGTCATGGCCGACGCCGACCTGAAAACCGCCGCAGCGGGTGCGGCCAGTGCGATTTTCTTCAACCAGGGCCAAGTCTGCTGCGCAGGCTCCAGGCTGTATGTGCAGCGCAAGCATTTTGACAATGTGGTGGCCGACATCAGCGATATTGCCAATGCGATGAAACTCGGCAACGGTCTCGACCCGAGCATCGATATGGGCCCACTGATTTCCGCGCGCCAGCAGGAGCGGGTCTACAACTACATCGAAATGGGCCGGGAAAGCGGTGCGACCATCGCCTGCGGCGGCGAGCAGTTCGGACCGGGGTTCTTCGTCAAACCGACGGTAATTGTCGATGTCGATCAGCGGCATTCGCTGGTCCAGGAAGAGATCTTCGGGCCGGTGCTGGTGGCGATTCCGTTCGATGATGAGGCTGATGCGTTGCGCATGGCCAATGACAGCCCTTACGGTTTGGGCGCGAGCATCTGGTCGAACGATCTGGCAGCAGTGCATCGGATGATTCCGCGAATCAAGTCCGGTTCGGTGTGGGTCAACTGCCACAGCGCGTTGGATCCGGCGTTGCCGTTTGGTGGCTACAAGATGTCAGGGGTCGGGCGGGAGATGGGGTATGCGGCGATTGAGCATTACACTGAGTTGAAGTCGGTTTTGATCAAGTTGTAGGAGATCAAGATCAAGATCAAGATCAAAAGCCCACCCTCACCCCAGCCATCTCCCGGGGGGAGAGGGAGCAGACCGAAGTGTGCTGAACGCTACATCGACCTGAAAGAATGGGTCGATTATGGATTCAATGCTGCACGTTCACGTCGGCGTAACTCTTTAATATCCCCCGGTCAGTTCCCTCTCCCGCTGGGAGAGGGTTAGGGTGAGGGCCGGTATCCCTGACTCAACAACCATCCTCGGATCACACGCCCCTGCTCCTCACTCAACCCCGCCAACACCCGATACGCCTGCTCATCGCGTAACCGCCGCACCAAAGGCGCCAGCTCCACGCCTTGCACATGCCAGATCCCCAGCGGCTGATCCGCCGTGATCACCACCTCGGCCTCATCGACAAACCCCTCACGCAGCACCGGCATTCGTTCGATCCGCAACGCGGCAAAGTCCGCTTGCGCATGAGCCACTTCAGCGTCCGGCCAATGCCGCCGAGCCTGCCAGAACGGCTGATCAAGCCAGCGCTGTTCATCGGCATAAAAGTCTCGGCCGATCCGCGCAAAACGCAGGAATAACTGCTCCACGCGCTGCCGGTGAAAACGCTGCGCCAGCACAGCCCGCTCAGGTTTGCGCAACAGCGTGTTGATCACCACCGGCGCCTGCAATGCCGAGGACAACGACTGAAAAATCCCGTTGCCGGACAGCGGGTCCACTGCCATCGCCGCATCGCCGACGCGAATCCAGTTATCACCGCAGACCTGTGGCGCAAGAATCGCGGTACTGCTGCGAGCGTGCAGTTGCAACGCCAACTCCACGCCGCCAGCAAAGAACGCTTGAGCAAAATCCGAGGCCTGACGCCGCACACGGCAGTGGTCGAGCAACTGCGCCTTGCCCGGCAATTGAGCGCTCGCCACATCCACTGTCCATTGCCAATAACATTGACCGTCGTCCCGCCGGGCCATCCACGCCCAGCCGTCTTCAAGGCTTTCCACGGCGCTGGCAGTCACACCCGGCGCACCCTGCCAACGATTGAGCAGGCTGACCGTCTCCGGCCCGCGCAGTCCTCTGCCGGACGCCGGTGCCTGTCGCCCCCGGGCCTCCACCAGGAAATCCGCCGTCAGCCTCTGCCCGCCATCGAGTTCGACCCGATGCCCGTCGGCCGAGGACTGAACATTCAGGATTCGCCCTTCAATCACCTCGACCCCGGCCACCCGCAAGTCTTCCCGCAAGCCCCGATCAAAGGTCGGGCGATCCAGCAGAAACTCGATGTTCTGCGCTTGCTGCTGGCCATTCCACGAAACTTGTCGCTGGGACGGCAACATGGCATTCGCCAAACCGTGACTCAATCCAGCACCGCGCAACGCCTCCAGCACTCGCTGCGACACGCCTTCGAGCGCCGCAAACCGCCGCCATTCGCTGACCAGGGTCACGTCATAACCCAGTCGTCGCAGCCCCAACGCCACCGCAGCACCGGCCGGCCCGGCACCGAGAATCAGAATCGCGGTCATGGGCCGAGACGCCGTTCAGGGCCGCGATAACGAGCGTGCTGTTTCAGCCAATCAATAACATCGGCATTGCTCGCCTGCGGATGCTCCAGCAGATAGCCGGCGATGTGACCGCTCAATGCTGCACAGCCCAGGCTGGCCCCGGACTGCCCCGGATAGGTTCCATGCACACACGCGGCAAAATCCGCCTGTGCACTGTCGAGCCACGACCACTGTTCATCGGTGCAACGCGCATCGCCAGTCACCCGCAGCACCTGCGGATAACTCGCCGGAAACACCGCTGCCCCTTGCGCCGGGCTCGATGCACACAACAGAACCCCACGGTCCACCGCCGCCGCGCAGGCCTCGCGCAACAGGCTGCGGTCTTGGCGTAAACCAAGGCTCAGATTGATCAGACGCACGTCCTGCGCCACCAGCCAATCGATGGCCGCAGAAATCTGCAAGGCACTGGTGACGCCGCGCTGATCGAACACCTGTGCCACACACATCTGCGCGGCAGGAGCCCGGCGACTGATCGCCTCGATCACCGCGCTGCCATGACCAAGGGGATCGTCGCGCAGCGACGATTCCGACAAGCCATCCTCCAGTAACGAGAAACGTCGCCCGACAATCACCTGCACCCGTTGCGCCGCCGAGTGCCCGCTGTCGACCACACCGATCCGCAACTCAGGCTTCATGCAGCACCGTTTTTGAAATGAGCACACCGTCGAGCAATTCAAAGCGCAGGTCGGCATCGGCCAAGGTCGACGGACGATGGCTGATGAGGATCCGTGTGCGTCCGGCAAACAAACGGTCGATGGCCTCGATCACTTCACGCTCGGTCGCTTCGTCGACGGCCGACGTGGCTTCGTCGAGCACCAGAATCAGCGGGTCTTGCAACAGCGCCCGAGCAATCGCGATGCGCTGTTTCTGCCCGCCGGACAATTGCTGACCGCGCTCGCCCAATGGGCTGTCGAGGCCTTCGGGCAACGACGCGATCAGGCTGTCAAGTTGCGCCAGCCGCGCGACTTCAGCGATGGCTTCGCGGCTGGCGTCCGGCACCGCGTAAGCCAGGTTGTCGGCGAGACTGCCGCGAAACAGCACGATGTCCTGGCTGACCACGGCGATGCGTCGGCGCAGTTCGAACAATTCGAGTTCACGCAGATCCACTTCACCGAGCAACACACGCCCGGATTGCGGATCGTGATGCCGTTGCAGCAGATCGATCAGTGTGGATTTACCGACGCCGGAGCCGCCGCTCAAGGCAACTTTCAAACCGTAGGGAATCGTCGCCTCGATACCGTTCAACGTGCTTGAGCGGCCCGGATGGCTAAAGTGAACGGCATCAAAACGCAGCTCGCCGGAAGTGGGAAACGGTTTCGGTGTAACCGGTGAAAACACCGTGGGCTCTTCGCCGCGCAACTCCATGACTCGCCCCAGGCTGACAGTCATGCGCTGGATCGCCACGTACAGACCCAACAGGCTCTGCACCGGCCCGACCGCCATCCCCAGATAGGTGGAAAACGCGATCAGCGCACCGAGTTGCCAGGTGCCCTGCACCACCCAATAACCGCCGATCAAAAACGCACAGGCGCGGGATAGCGACGTCAATGTGCCGGGCACGGCCTGAGTGAAAAACTCGGTGACTTGCAGGCGCAGCAACTGGTTCATGTAGCCCTGCCCGAGGTTTTCCAGACGCCGCGCTTCACGCTGCTGCTGGCCGGCGGACTGGATGAATTTCATCACCGGCAAGGTCTCGACCATGAACGACGACATGTCCGCCGAACGCTCGCGCAATTGCCGCACGTCGCGCTCGACCTTGCGCCGCATCCAGCGCAGCCACAGCACGTCGAGCGGAATCAGCACCAGCGCCAGCAATGACAGTTTCCACGACAGCGTGAACAGCATCGCAATCGCGACCACCAGGCCGATCACACTCGATACCGCCGAGAACAACGAGTCCACGGCGAAGCGCTGAATCTCCGCCACATCGCCGTCAAGCCGCGACATCAAATCGCCGATCCGCCGCTGGCCGTAGAAGCTCGGCGACAGCTTCTGCAAATGCCGGTAAAGGTCATCGCGCAGGGCAAACAGAATCCGCCCGGACAGGCGCGTGTGCAGATAGCGGTTGATCCCCGATAACGCGGTGCCGAGCAGGCCGGCGATAATCATCAGCACCGCGATCATTACCAGCATCGGGAAGTTGCGCGCCAGCAAGCCATCGTCGATCAGCAGCTTGACCAGCCACGGCTGAACCAACACCAGCAGCGACGCGCACACCGACAGACCGAGCAGGCCGGCAATTGCCAGCCGCTGCGGCCGCACGAAACCGTACAGCCAGCGCAATGCCGCTTGCAGCGCGGCGGGGTTCTGGCTGTCGATCAGCCGTACGAACAGGCGCTGCATCACGAGCGCAACTGTTTGAGTTTGCGGTACAGGGTCGCGCGGCTGATGCCGAGGGCGTCGGCCGCAGCCGAGACATTGCCCTGATGGGTATCGAGGGACTGGCGGATCATTTCCAGTTCGTTTTCGCGAATGCTGCCGGTCTGGGGTTTCTCGGTGGCGGACAACTCGTCGAGCATGCTGTCGGGCAAGTGGTCGAGGGTCAGTACGGTTTCCCCCGGCTCGCGCATCGCCAGTGCGGTGCGCAAGACCATTTCCAACTGGCGGATGTTGCCCGGCCAGTGATAACCCGCGAGCAGGCGATTGAGGTCGTCGTGCAGCACGGCGTTCGGCGCGTCGAGTTTGCTCAGCAGACGAGCGACCAGCGCACTGAAGTCATCGCGCTCACGCAAGGCCGGAAGCATCACGCTGATGCCGTTGACCCGGTAGAACAAGTCCTCGCGAAACTGTTTTTCTTCGACCTGACGCTTGAGGTCGCGATGGGTGGCGCAGATCAGCGCGACGTCGATGTCCTGCTCTTCGCCGGCGCCCAACGGCGCGACCTTGCGATCCTGCAAAACTCGCAGCAAACGCGCCTGCAAAGCCAGCGGCATGTCACCGATTTCATCGAGGAACAAGGTGCCGCCGTGGGCCTGTTGCAGGCGCCCGATCATCCCGCCACGGCGCGATCCGGTGAACGCGCCTTCGCGGTAGCCGAACAGTTCCGACTCGATCAAGCCTTCGGGAATCGCCGCGCAGTTCACAGCCACGAAGGGTTTGTCGCTACGGCTGCCGACCAGGTGCAGGGCGCGGGCGATCACTTCTTTACCAGTACCGGTTTCGCCGAGCAGCAATACCGGCAGTTCATTGGCCAAGCCTTGCCGAGCCATGCGCAAGGCTCGGGCATAACGGGCATTGTTGCCGGCCAGTGCTTCCAGATCCGGTTGCGCCTTGGCGGTTTTCGCCACGCTGCGCGGCGGCCCGCCGAGGTTGACCGAGCGCGCCGGGGCTCGCAGGGTTTTGTAGAAAAATTCGCCCGTGGCGGTCTGCACACTGCCGACGCCGCCCTGTTGCAGACGGGTCAGCAATTGCACGCCATCGACGCCGAGAAACTCTTCGCAGCGCTTGCCAACCAATGCCGAACGCTCGGCCCGCAGCAGCTGACAGGCCTGGGCGCTGACTGCCAGAATCTGCCCGCCGAGACTGACCGCGAGCAAGCCTTGCCACGGCGATTCCAGATACTGCCGGCGACTGTGGAAGGCGAGGACGATCTGATCGGGAAAACTGTTGTTGAACACTCGGCTCTCGATCTGACTGACCGCCATGCTCAGCAGCGCGGTGCTGTCATGAACGCGGCCGAGGGGGCCTTCGCGGGTCAGGTCGAGGACGCCGAGAATCTCGCCCTGAGGGCAATGGATCGGCACTGAGGTGCAGGAAAAATCGGTGAGGCGGTCGAGGTAATGTTCGCCGCAATCGATCAGGGTGGGCCGTGCTTCCACCAGTGCCGTGCCGAGGGCGTTGGTGCCGCGTGCCGCTTCGCTCCAGCAGGCGCCGAGGGTAATGTCCTGCAAACCGCTGCCCTTGAGCCGGTCGGCACGTCCCTCCACCGCAAGGATGGTGGCGTCGGAATTGGCGAGGATGATCAGGCCTTCCTTGCCCTGACGCTCGGCCAGGTAATCGATGGCCGGAATCGCCGCATCGATCAGCAGGCGATTGCTCGCCAGCAACACGTCAAGACTCGCGCTCGATTCCAGCGCCAGCTCATGCTTGCCATTGAAATGCACGCCGTGGCTCAGACTGCGCCGCCACGAAGCATCGATCTCCGCACGCAACACGCCATCCGGGACCTGCCCTTCGAGATGGAGTTTTTCCCGGGCCAGCCGGGCTTCGTGGTGAGACTGGGGATCGGTTGTTTTTATAAGAGTCATCAAGCGCTCCGGAGCGGTCCGCTTTGCGCTTCTTTACTTCAGCGCCCTGACGCCAATGTTTACGTTAACGTCAGGGCGATGGCAAGCACCGTAGGGCGCTTGTGTTCCGGCAGGTGGATTGCGTTATCGTTCATCACTGGCAAGCCAGCTCCCACAGGGTTTGGCGTGGCCGCAAATTTCGCAGTCAGGCACAGTTCTGTGGGAGCTGGCTTGCCAGCGATGGCGGCCTGTCGGATCACATCAATTTCAGAACTGCCACACCTTGGCATTCACGAAAAACGCCCGGGCGTTGTCTTCGAGACTTTCCAGGTGATAGCCGCCTTCCTGCACGATCAGGCAAGGCAGGCCCAGGCTGCGGATTCGCTCACCCAATGCTGCAAAACCTTCACGGGTCACGGCGACTTTGCTTTGCGGGTCCAGCTCATAGATATCGAAACCCAGCGACAGCACCAGCACCTCGGCGCCGAACTCGCGCACCGCGTTCAATGCGACGTTCAGTTGCCCGAGGAAATCCGCTTCGCTTGATCCATGGGCCATCGGCAGGTTGAGGTTGAAGCCCTCCCCCGCACCGCTGCCACGTTCGTCGGCGAACCCGGCGACGCCCGGATAGAAGTTGGTCGGATCACCGTGCACCGAGACGTAGAGCACGTCATCGCGGTCGTAAAAAATCTCCTGGATGCCCTGACCGTGGTGCATATCGGTGTCGAGCACCGCGACTTTTTCAAACTTGTCGCGCAGCACCTGCGCCGCCACCGCCGCGTTGTTCACATAGCAGAAACCGCCCGCCGCTTCGGCCCGGGCATGGTGCCCCGGTGGACGGCACAAGGCGTAGGCCGCCGGTTCGCCATCGATCAACGCCTGAGCTCCGGCCACTGCGCTTTGCGCCGACCAGTACGCCGAACGCCAGGTCTGCTCGCCGACCGGGCAACTGCCGTCTGCGAGGTAACGCGCAGCCTGGGCGAGGATGCCGCGCAGGGCGTTGGGCTCACGGACGAAGATGTTCGACATCACCTCATTGCCCCAGTCTTCGGGGATTTCCTTCCAGCGCGCGTGTGCCTCCTGAAGGAACGTCAGATACGGCGCGCCGTGCACCGCCAGCAA
Source organism: Pseudomonas sp. HS6 (assembly GCF_023375815.1). NCBI lineage: Bacteria > Pseudomonadati > Pseudomonadota > Gammaproteobacteria > Pseudomonadales > Pseudomonadaceae > Pseudomonas > Pseudomonas sp. HS6. Next base: position 2,384,599 of record NZ_CP067412.1, read on the forward strand.
CGGTGCGAGGCCTGCATCGACGGGCTGCTCGACACTGAAGCCCAGACCATGGGCGGCTTGCACCAGACGCTGGGCGCGTTCCGGGACTTCCTGCGGCGTGCGCATCTGCCCGCGCGAGTAATAGCTGCGTGGATGGTGGAGCAATTGTTCGGGGTGGAAAAAACTGCGCATGCTTCAGACTCCCTGTTCGATTCGACCGGCGCGGGCCAGCACGGCGTTGAGCAATACATCGGTGCCCTGTTTCACATCCTCGGGCAGCACGTCTTCGGCTTCGTTGTGGCTCAGGCCGCCGACGCACGGGATGAACACCATCGCTGTCGGGCAGTAGCGAGCGAGATGAATCGCGTCATGCCCGGCGCCGCTGACAATCGACTGCTGAGCGTAGCCCAGCGCATCCACCGCCTCTTGCACCGCCGCCACGCACTCGGAGTCGAACGGCGTGGCCGGGCTGATCCAGTGCGGGGTGATCGTCAGGTTCAGACCACGACCATCGGCAATCGCCTGCAACCGGGCACGAACTTGTTGTTCCATGGCGGCGATGGCGTTGTCGCGGTGATGACGCAGATCAACCGTGAAATTCACCAGACCCGGAATGGTGTTGCGCGAGGACTTGTTGATACTCAACTCGCCGACCGTGGTCAGGCCTTCCGGCGCAAAATCCGTGGCCAGACCTTCGATTGCCTGAATCATCCGTGCCACGCCGTACAGCGCGTCTTTGCGCAGCGGCATCGGCGTGGTGCCGGCATGGGCGGCCATGCCTTCCACACGCACATCGAGCCAGCGGATCGCCTGACCGCCCGTGACCACGCCGATACTCTTGGCGTTGTCTTCAAGGATCGGGCCCTGCTCGATGTGCGCTTCAAAATAGGCATCCACCGCGCCGCCCAACGGGCGATTACCGGCGTAACCGGTACGCTGCAAGGCCTCGGCAACGCTGATGCCATCGGCATCACGCACGGCCAGCGCAGCGTCCAGATCCATGATCCCGGTGAACACCGCCGAGCCAAACATGGCCGGCGTGAAGCGCGCACCTTCTTCGTTAGTCCACACTGCCACTTCCAGCGGTTTACGGGTCTGGATGTTCAGGTCGTTGAGGCAACGCACCACTTCCAGCCCGGCGAGCACGCCGTAGACGCCATCGAAACGCCCGCCCTCGGGCTGGGTATCGAGGTGGCTGCCCATCATCACCGGCGCGGCGTCCGGATCAGTGCCGGCACGGCGGGCGAACAGGTTACCGATGGCGTCCACACTCAGGGCCATACCGGCTTCGCGGCACCAGTGGGCAAACAGTTCACGACCGGCCTTGTCTTCGTCGCTCAACGCCAGGCGGCAGCTGCCGCCACGAGCGGTAGCGCCGATTTCGGCCATGGCCATCAAGCTCGCCCACAGGCGTTCGCCATTGATTTTCAACATGAGGTTCTCCTGAAATTCCGGGTTAGGCACGGGCCATTTCCGCGCGATGGGCGCTGGCGTGACGACGAGCGAGGGACAGCACGCAGACCAGCGAAACGCCGGCGATCAGGCTGTAGAACACCGCCATCGGCCACCACTGTCCGGTGAACTTGTGCGCCAGCATCGTGCCGATCAGCGGTGTCAGCCCACCGGCCACCGCGCCGCAAATCTGATAGGCCAGTGAGATCGCGGTGTAGCGCACGCGAGTCTCGAACATGCCGCTGACGTAACCGGCAATCACCGCGTAGAACGAGGCCATGCACACCACCGCCAACGCGATGCCGAGGATGATCAGCGGCGCCTGGGCCGAGCTGACCAGTACGAACATCGGATACGGCGAGGCCATCGCCAGCAGCGACACCAGGCACAGGAAACGCGTCGCGCCGATCTTCTCCGCCGTCCACGCGGCCAGCGGCTGAATACAGAACTGGATGAGCGCAACGAAGAACAGGCATTCGAGAATCAGCGAACGCGGCAGCGCCAGTTGCTGAGTGGTGTAGGCGATCATGAAGGTGTTGGTGAAATACACCCCGGCGATGCCCAGCGTGTTGGCGCCGATGCACAGCAGCAGTGGGCGCCATGCGGTGCGCAGGACTTCCATCACCGGCGCCTGTTCTTTCTTGATTTGCTTGCTGGCCTGCTCACGGCTGGCGAGGAATTCCGGCGATTCATTCACGCCCAGACGAATCGCCAGGCCCACCAGCAGCAACAGCGCACTGGCGAGGAACGGCAGACGCCAGCCCCAGCTCATCAGGTCTTCTTCCGGCAAACGGGTCACGGCACTGAAGGCCAGCAGCGACAGAATCAAACCCGCCGGGCTTCCCAGTTGCGCGAACGAGGCGAAGAAATTGCGCCGGCCCTTCGGCGCATGCTCGCCAGCCATCAACACCGCCCCGCCCCATTCGCCACCGACCGCGATGCCCTGGACGATGCGCAGCAGAATCAGTAGTACCGGAGCCGTCGCACCGATCTGCGCATAGGTCGGCAAAAGGCCGATGCACACCGTGACCACGCCCATCATCAGCAGCGTGATGATCAGGGATTTCTTGCGGCCGATGCGGTCGCCGATATGACCGAAAATGATCCCGCCCAACGGCCGGGCAAAGAAGCCCACGGCGAAGGTGCCGAACGCGGCCATGGTGCTGAACAGCGGATCGTCGGAAGGAAAGAACAACGCGCCGAACACCAGCGCAGCGGCGGTAGCGTAGATGTAAAAGTCGTACCACTCGATCATGGTGCCGATGAAGGCAGCGGCGGCCGCACGGCGCGGCTGGTTCGAAGCGTGGGGCTTCATGGGGTCGGGCTCCTTTGATTGTTTTTTTGGCAGGAGGGAAACGGTCAGTCCTAGGCGCTCTGGTGGCGCCTGTCGTGGGGTGATTTATCGTCCCGGGGCTATGATTAGTCAATTTTCTATTTATTATTCCGACTATTACTTCACCTTATAATCGAGAGCTGCCATGGCCGAACGCGATGTGCAACGCCTGCTCAACGACCGCCTCGACTGGAACCTGCTGCGCACCTTCCGGGTGATCGGCCAGGAGCTGAGCATCAGCCGTGCCGCTGCGCGTCTGCACCTGACCCAACCGGCGGTGAGCCAGGCGCTCAAGCGTCTTGAGGAGCAACTGGGTCGCCAGTTGATCGCTCGACGCGGCCCGCGATTTGCCCTCACCGAAGTCGGCGAGCAGATTTTCGAGCTGGCCGGCGAGATCTACGGGCAGATGTCCCAGGTCAGCAGCCTGCTGGAGCAACCGGCCGATGAAGTGATCGGCAAGGTGCGGCTGCTGATCATCAGCCGGATCTTTTCCGATCGCTTTGATGACTTCCTTGCAGACTTCCATCGGCAGTATCCACGGGTGGATCTGGAGGTCGATGTGATGCGCAGTTCGGACATCGTCAGCGCACTTCAGGAGAAAACCGCGACCCTCGGTCTGAGCCTCAATCGCCGCCCGCAACCGCGTCTGGAACAGCGTCTTTTTCTGCGTCAGCGCTATGCGTTTTTCTGTGGCAAGCACCATGCGTTGTTCGGTCGACAGGACATCGGTGAATGTGATTTGCAACGAGAGAATTTCGTCAGTTTCACCAGCGACCAGATTGGCGGGATGCTCTCGCCGTTGACGATTTTTCGCGATCAGCAAGGCTTCAGCGGACGCATCGTTGCGTCATCGCCGAGCCTGGAAGAAGTGCGGAGACTGGTGATCGCCGGGTTCGGTATCGGTTGTTTGCCGGAGCACGTGGTGGCGGCGGACGTCGAGGCCCGATTGCTCTGGCGCCTGCCACCTCACGAGGGGATTGCCGATGTCGATATTCACCTGCTGTGGAACCGCGAGCAGCGCATGAGCCGAGCTGAAACGCTGTTCATCGAACGCTTGCAGGCCTGCCTGGCGGATCAGTAACCGAGCAGCCGATCCGCGCTGTTGAGCAATGGTTCGCCGGCATTCAGGCGGCGGAAATTCTCGGCGATCTGCTCGGCAATGCAGTCGTGGGAGGCCGCCGAAGCCATGTGCGGGGTGATGGTCACGCCCGGGGTTTTCCACAGCGGATGATCGGCGGGCAGCGGCTCCTGTTCGAAGACATCGAGCAATGCACCGCGCAGTTTTCCACGGGCCAGCGCCTGTTGCAGATCCTCGATGTTCAGATGCCCGCCGCGCCCGACGTTGACCAGTGCCGCGCCGTTGGCCAGTCGTTCGAAGGTCTGGCGATTGAGGATGCCGCATGTCTCCTGGGTAAGCGGCAACAGATTGATCAGCAATTCCACGCCGTCGAGGAACGGATTGAAGGCGTCGGTGCCGGTGAAGGTCTGCACGCCCGGTAAATCCTTTTTGCTGCGCGCCCACCCCCGCACGTCGTAACCGGCGTTGGCCAGGTCCTGGGCAATCGCGCTGCCGAGTGAACCGAGCCCCATCACACCGATCCGGAACTCATGGGCTGGCCGTTGCAGCGGTCGTTCCCAATGCTGTTGGCGCTGTTGCTCAAGCACTTGATCGAAGCCGCGATGATAGTGAATCACTGCCCAGCGTACGTACTCGGTCATGCCTTGGCGATGACCGGGATCGACCACCCGACACACCGGCAGATCCGGGCACGACGGATCGTGTTCCAAATGATCGATGCCGGCGGCCACCGAGTGAATCACTTGCAGATTGGGCAACGCGGCGAGGCTGTCCGGCAACGGAAACCAGCACGCTGCGATCTGCGCATTCGCCGCCCGGGGATCATCGGCCAGCACTGCCGAGAGCTGCGGCGCGCGGCGGGCAAAGGCTTGCTGCAATTGTTTGAGCAACAGCGTGTCGCGTGACATCAGTGCAACGGTGTTCATGACAGATAGGACTCGCGCTGGGATTCGATCAGGGTCAGAGCGGCCTCCCAGGCCAGGTCGATGATGTTGTCCTGTTCATCGCGGTCGAACTGCTCGGCGGTGTGGGCGCAGACTTCCAGCGACGGGAAATGCAGCTCACAACCGCCGGCCAACGCTTGCACTTGCGCCTGGCAGGCACGCTCCAGAAAGTGAATTTCCTGGAATGCCTGGGCCACGCCCGAACCGCCGACCAGCAAGCCATGATTGCGCAGGATCATCGCCCGGTGCGGGCCGAGGTCGGCGATCAGCCGCTCGCGCTCATCCAGCGAAAGCGCGATGCCTTCGTAGGTGTGATACGCGAGTTTTCCGTAGAACTTCAGCGCGTGCTGACTGATCGGCAACAGGCCTTGTTTCTGCGCGGCGACGGCCATGCCGGCAGCGGTGTGGGTATGAATCACGCAGTTCAGTTCCGGCCGCGCCATGTGGATCGCCGAGTGGATCACGAAGCCGGCAGCGTTGACCCGATGCCCGGCGTATTCAGGGTCGACGATGCGTCCGTCCTGATCGATGCGCACCAGATCGGAAGCGCGCATGCGGTCGAAAATCACCCCGTAGCGGTTGATCAGGAAGTGATGCTCCGGCCCCGGAATACGCAGGGTGATGTGGGTGTCGATCAGGTCGGTCATGCGAAAGTGCGCGATCAATCGATACAACGCCGCGAGTTCACAACGAGATTGCCATTCGATCGGGTCAATGTGGGTGGGCTTACTCACGAATACACCTCTTTGCTTGTGTGACGAACGACCGGGTTGGCTCGCAGACGCGCAAGGCCACAAACACCGATCAGAGACAGGGCCGATAACAGAGTGAAGAACACTGCCAATGGCAGCCACTGCCCGGAGAACTTGCTGGCCAGCAGCGTGCCGATCAGTGGCGTAGTGCCGCCGGCCAACGCACAGCTCAACTGGTAGGCGATGGAAATGCCCGAGTAGCGAAGGTGCACCGGGAAAGCCTGGGTCATGTAGCCAGCGATCACCGCATACAGCGCCGAGAGAATCACCACCGCGACGGCGATGCCGAGGGTCATCAGCAGGATGTTCTGGGTACCGACCAGCAGAAACATCGGGTACGGCGTGACCATGCACAACAACGCCACCAGCATCAGGAACCGCCCTTCGCCGACGCGCTCGGCGAGCAGCGCCGACAGCGGTTGCGAGAGCAATTGAATGACCGTCACCAGAAACAGGCAGTCGAGAATGGTCGCCCGCGGGATGCCCTGATATTGGGTGACGTAGGTGATCATGAAGGTGTTGGTGAAAAAGAATCCGGCCGAACCGATGGTCACGGCGGCAGCGGCAAACAGGATCTGCCGCCAGCACTGACGGATCACGTCTTTGACCGGATATTGGGCGGTCTCGTTGTTGTCCCTGGCCTTGGCGAATTCCGGCGACTCATGCACGCCGGAGCGGATCATCAGGCCGACCATCATCAGCACGCCGCTGGCTAGAAACGGTAGCCGCCAGCCCCACGCGAGGAAATCTTCCGGCGACAGCGTCGTCACCAGTCGGAATGCAATCAACGCCAACAACAGACCCGCCGGGCTGCCGAGTTGGGCGAACGAGGCATAGAAGGTCTTGCGTTTGGCCGGCGCGTGTTCGCTGGCCATCAACACTGCCCCGCCCCACTCGCCGCCAACGGAAATGCCCTGGATCAGGCGCAACACGATCAGTCCGATGGGTGCCCAGATGCCGACGCTGGCATAACTCGGCAGCAGACCGATGCCAGCCGTGGCCAGGCCCATCAGCGCCATGGTCACCAGCAGCATTTTCTTGCGGCCGAGGCGATCGCCCAGATGGCCGAACACCATGCCGGCCATCGGGCGGGCGATGAAGCCGACGGCGAAGCTGCCGAACGCGGCGAGCGTGCTGGTCACTGGATCGCTGCTGGGAAAGAACACTTGCCCGAGCACCAGTGCGGCGGCCGTAGCGTAGATGTAGAAATCGTAGAATTCGATGGTCGTGCCAATGAAGGCAGCGGCCGCGGCGCGACGCGGCTGAGCGGTGGTGTGCATGCAAGAACCCTGTGTATTTATAGTTTTGGGCAGGTGTCGAGGCGGCTGACGGTCGCGCTCTGTGGCGCTTGTGGGCTTTATCGCTTCCGTGACAGGATTAGTCAATTTTCAAAAACTTATCTTTACTATTAGCGTGGCTACTACATGACTTCCGCTTCCAACCCGTGGGTCGGCCGGCGATTTCTCAACGATCGTCTGGACTGGAACCTGCTGCGCACGTATCTGGTAATCGGTCAGGAAGGCAGCATGAGCCGCGCCGCTGCCCGACTGCACATCACTCAGTCGGCGGTCAGCCAAGCGCTGAAACGTCTCGAAGAACAATTGGATTGTGTGTTGATTGCGCGCAGCGGACGGCGCTTTGATCTGACGGAAACCGGGGAGGAAGTTCTGCGGATTGCGGCGGATATCTACGGCGATATTTCCCGTTTGGGCACCGTGGTCGAAAACCGCCATGACGACGTTGTCGGCAAGATCCGCATCCTCACCGTCAGTGGGGTGCAGGCTCGGCATTACGACGAATTTCTTGCCGACTTCCACGAAACTCATCCGAAAATCGAGCTGGAAGTCGAGGTGATGGGCAGCTCGAACATCATCAGTTCACTGCTGCAAAAGACCGCCACAGTCGGCGTCGGGTTGTGTCGCCTGCCACAGCCTCGGCTGGAGCAACGGGTACTGTTTCGTGAGCGCTACGCGTACTTTTGCGGGCAACGGCATCGACTGTTCGGACAACAGAATCTGACGCTGGAGCAGCTCGCGGCGGAGAACTTTGTCAGCTTCACCAGTGATCAGCTTGGCGGCAACCTTTCGCCGTTGACGCTGTTTCGCGACCAGCAGGGGTTTACCGGCAAGATCGTCGCCTCCTCCACCAGTTTCGAAGAGATTTACCGCCTGATCTGTGCAGGGTTCGGGATTGGTTGTTTGCCGATTCACCTGGTTCGACGGGATGTCGAACAGGGTCTGCTGTGGCGCTTGCCGCCGGAGGATGGGGTGGTGGATTTCGATATCCAGCTGCTGTGGAATCGCGAGCAGAAGATGACTCAGGCTGAAACGGTGTTCCTCGACAGCTTCCAGCACATGCTCAGCTTGCGTGAGCCTGTGCTGTGAAGCTGGAACGAGTTAAACCTGTGGATCGCCCGGTGCCTTGGTCGGCGCCGCGTATTGCGGCTTGAGGTGACCGTCCTGGTCGAGTAGCCAGGCATCCATGATCTGCCTCACTACGGGGCCTGCGACTCGACCACCGGCCTCACCGTTTTCAATCATCACCGAGATCGCGATCTTAGGATGTTCGGCCGGGGCAAAACCGACGAACAAGGCATTGTCACGATGCCGCTCGAGGGTTTTCTCGCGGTTGTAGCGCTCGCCTTGTTTGATCGCTACCACCTGCGCCGTACCACTCTTGCCGGCGATGCGGTATTGCGCACCGGCTGCGGCTGCCCGGGCGATACCCCGGGCGTCGTGCATCACCATCTGCATGCCGTGGTTGACCTGCTCCCAGTCGCGCGGATCCTTGAGCAGGATGTTCGGCATCGGATGCTCGTCCACCGGCGGCACGCCGTCGACGGTTTTGGCGAGGTGCGGACGATTCCACACACCTTTGTTGGCGATCAGTGCAGTGGCCTGAGCCAGTTGCAGTGGTGTGACCTGCATGTAGCCCTGGCCTATGCCGAGGATCACCGTCTCACCGGGGAACCAGGCCTGACGTCGGGTGGCGCGCTTCCAGGCCTGAGACGGCATCAGGCCGGGAGATTCTTCGAACATGTCGAGCGAGACTTTTTCGCCGAGGCCGAACATCGCCATGTAGTCGTGCAGGCGATCGATGCCGAGCTTGTGCGCCAGGTCGTAGAAGTAGGTGTCGTTGGAGCGCATGATCGCCGCATCCATGTCCACCCAGCCGTCGCCGCTGTGGTTCCAGTTGCGGTATTTGTGGTCGAAGTCCGGCAGTTGGTAGTAGCCAGGATCGAAGACGCGGGTTTGAGGCGTGACCACGCCGGCGTCGAGTCCGGCAATCGCCACCTCAGGCTTGATCGTCGAACCGGGCGCGTACAGGCCGCGTAGCACGCGGTTGAATAGCGGACGGTCAATGGAATCGCGCAGCGCGGAATATTCCTTGGAGCTGATACCGGTCACGAACAGATTGGGGTCGAAGCTCGGGTTGCTGACCATGGCCAGCACTTCGCCGGTCGAGGGGTCCAGCGCAACCACTGAACCACGGCGATCACCCAGTGCCGCTTCGGCGGCTTCCTGGAGCTTGATGTCGAGGCTCAGGACAATATTTTTGCCGGGGATCGGATCGGTGTGTTTCAGGACCCGCAATACGCGGCCCTGAGCGTTGGTTTCCACTTCCTCGTATCCGACATGACCGTGCAGCTGCGGTTCGTAGAAGCGTTCGATGCCGGTCTTGCCGATAGATTGAGTGCCACGGTATTCGACGGAATCAAGAGTCTTGGATTCTTTTTCGTTGATGCGGCCGACGTAACCTATCGAGTGTGCGAAGTGTGCCCCGAGCGGGTAATTGCGCACGAACTGCGGTTCGACATCCAGCCCCGGCAGACGGAACTCGTTGACTGCGAGTACGGCAATCTGTTCCTCGGTTAGCTCATAAAACAGGGTCACCGGCGTAAACGGGTGACGTGACTGCTTCATCGCCTTGTCGAACACCGTGCGATCTTCGGCAGGCAGGTGCAGGAGGCTGATGACTTCGTTCAATTCCTGATTGACATCGGTGGCACGTTCGCGGGTGATGATCAGGTTGTAGCTGGGACGGTTGTCGGCAAGCAAAACGCCATTGCGGTCGTAAATCAGTCCCCGCGTTGGCGGGATCGGCAGGACGTGGACACGGTTGTTTTCGGAGATGGTCGAGTGGTAGTCGAATTCCACCACTTGCAGGATGTACAGCCGCACCACCAGTGCACAGCTGATTGCGAAGACGAACAAGGCACAGGCGACCAGCCGTTTGTTGACCAGACGCGTTTCTTTTTCGTGATCCTTGATGGGGATTGGTTCAGGCATTTCTGCAGCAACTCTTTGACAAAAAAATGAGCGCCGATCCTTGGGCGTGACATCAGTCCGTTAAAAAACGAGCTGCACCATACCAAAAACCGGGCGTTCATTTCAGAAGGATTTCCCCAATGGTTGCCACCGCGACGGTCGGAAGACCCTTTGAGCCCAGATATAAAGCCGAACACCGCCATCAAAACCAGCCCACATATTTCCAAGACCTTTCCTACAACGTACCCTGTTGCCGCGTTTCGGTGCCGACCCCTATAGTCTGGGCTCGCGGAAAATTCCGCGAACGATCTTGGCCGGTCGGTAACCTGAAACGTAACAACGCCATCGCTCAGAGCAGTTTCTGGGCAACGTGTTATGGCGGCTGTGCGCGGGACACCTTAGGGTGTGCCGGATCTTTCAGGTATCTGGTCGGCCAACCCGCTCACAGCTGCCACCTTTATTCGCTTGGCCGCGAACGGTGGTTGCCTCACCTGGAGTTACACCAATGTCAGAACAAGTAATCCCCCGCTACCTCCCCATCGACACCTACGACGCCGAATCCCCGGTGCTCTTCATCAATACCCAAAAAGAACTTAGCGACATGGCCGCGTGTGCGATGCACCGTTTTGTGGTCGTGCGCGATCTGGCGGACACCTTTTCCAGTCTCGACCTCAAGGGCATTTCCGATTGTGATCTGACGCGGATTACCAGCGCAGTGCATCTGCTGATGCGAGAGGGGTGCGCCATTCTGAACGTGATTCAGACGCGGGCATTACAGCGGGAGGAGGGCTTCAAAACAGCGGTCTAGCAGTGTGGCGGCGGGCGCCATGCGAGTGGACTCGTAATGGCGTCGGGCCGCTCTGCCTCTTTGTTGCGGGGTGCGGGGTTACTCTTTGACGCTCATGTATTCCTTGGCCCAGAGGATGTATTCCTCAGGCTGGGTGTAGGTGTGGGTCAGTTCGGTGGCGCTCAGGTCCGAAGCCTGGGTGAAGATCTGCCGTTGTTCGCGCAGGCTGTCGTAAGTCGCCTTGATCGCCGCGAAGTAAGCACCGTGACCGTCGATGGTCACACGCACACCCAGTTCGGCCAGGCGTTTGTCGTCGCGCAGCGCCGGGTTGCCGTAGGTCACCAGCATCAGTGGAACGGTCAGGTGTTCGGCGATCTGCTCGAGCTGATCGAAGTCCTGAATACCGACCATGCAGATACCGTCGGCGCCAGCGGCCTGGTATTGGCGGGTGCGGCTGATGATTTCCTGGTTCGGCAGGATGCCGGCGTTGGTCCGGGCGATGATCGCCATTTCCGAATCGACCCGGGCTTCCAGTGCCGCGCGGATCTTGCCGACGCCTTCGGCGACCGAGATCAGGTCGGTGGATTTACGGCCGAATTGTGCCGGCAGCAGGGTGTCTTCGATGGTCAGGGCGGCGACGCCGGCGCGTTCCAGTTCGACGATGGTGCGCATCACGTTCAGCGCATTGCCGTAGCCGTGGTCGGCGTCGGCGATCACCGGCAATTGGGCGACGCGGCCGATGCGCGTGGCCTGTTCAGCGAATTCGCTGAGGGTGATCAGGGCAAAGTCAGGGGCGCCCAAGACCTGCAAAGAGGCGACCGAGCCGCCGAGAATCCCGACTTCAAAACCCAGGTCAGCGGCGATGCGGGCGGACATCGGATCGAACACCGACGCGGTGTGATAGCAGGTGTCGGAAGCCAGCAGCTGACGGAAGTTACGGCGTAAATCTTGATGAGAAAGCCTGGTCATACGAGTTCCACCAATACAAAGGAATGGAAAGGCTTGAACAAAGGTGTCAACGCCGAAGGTGAAAAGGCTATCACGCCAATGGGTCAAGGATCATGACGAATTAACGAAGAAGTTAACCAGGAAAAAACTGTTCAGGCTTTCTTGCTGCAGGCAGAGGCGCTCAGGCCGCCACTGCCTGCTGCTGTTGCTTGGGCAACGTCACCGCCCGTACCGAGTTGCCCGGCTGCAATTGCAGGCGTTTGGCGGTGAGTCGGTCGATCACCAGACTGTTGCCCACCCGACGCGCCGGGGCCACAGTGATGCGGCAGTTTTCCAGACGGCGGTTGTGGATCAGCCACAGTGGCGCCTGATCGTCCGGTGTGCCAATGCTCAGCGTCAGCTCCAGGCTGTCGCGCACAGTGCGGATGTTGCGGATTGGTGCTTCGATCACCGGACCACCATCGAAGATGTCGATGTAGCCTTTGTGAGCGAAACCCTCGGACTGAAGAATTTTCAGTGCCGGCTCGGTGTTCGGGTGGGCCTGACCGATCACGGCCTGAGCCTGTTCGGTGAGCAAGCAGGTGTACAGCGGCTGGCGCGGCATCAGTTCGGCGATGAACGACTTGTTGCCCAGCCCGGACAGGTGATCAGCGTGGCTGAAATCCATCTGGAAGAAGTGCCGGCCCAGGCTGTCCCAGAATGGCGAACAGCCTTGCTCGTCGGCACTGCCGCGCAGCTCGGCGATCATCTTCTCGCCGAACAGGTGCGGGAATTCGGCGACAAACAGCAACCGCCCCAACGACAGCAGGCGTCCATTGCTGCCATGGCGCTGGTCGTAGCGCAGGAACAACGAGCACAGTTCCGATTGGCCGGTCAGTTCATTGTTGAGGAACAGCGTCGGGATCTGCCGCTGGATACCCAGGTCCGGCGCCGAGCTGACGGTCAGCCCGACCCGGTAGTTGTACCAGGGCTCGCGCAGGCCGACAGCCCCGGCCAGGGCGCTGACCCCGACCACCCGCTGATCGTCGTCTTCAAGTACAAACAGATAATCGGAATCCGCCCGCTCGACCTGCTCGGCGAAGGCGCGTTGCGCCCAGCGTACCCGGTGGGCCAGGCGATCTTCGTTGGCGGGCAGGGTGGTGAACCCCGGCCCGGCCTGTTGCACCAGCGTCATCAATGCTGGCAGGTCGCTGACTTGGACCGGACGGACAATCATGCTGCAACTCCTTTTGCGCGCCTGCTCGGGCACTGTCGTGGGGTTAGGGCGCTGTTCACAGGGCAATTACCCGGATGGTGTTGCCAGTGCGGACGTTCAATGCCGCACATAGGGCCGGGTCAAGCGCCAGGGGCTGACCGGGCTGGTAGTCCAGCTCGGCGACCACCGCCCGGAAGCCATGCAGAGCATCATTGCTCACCAGATAGCGACCGCGGGCATCGATCAGTGGTTCCTCCTGAACCAAGGTCGTCTGGCTTTGTGCAATCGAACGGATGTTGGCGGTGCGTGCAAACAAGGTCGGGCCGGCATCGAACAGATCGATGTAGCTGTTGGTTTCAAAACCTTCGCGTTCAAGGATGTCGAAGGCTTCCTGGCCGTCCGGGTGGATGCGGCCGATGCATTCCTGCGCCGCCAGCGGCAGCATCGGCACATAGATCGGGTATTGCGGCATCAATTCGGCGAGAAACGTACGGCTTTGCAAGCCGCACAGGCGTTCGGCCTCGACATAGGGCAGGTCGAAAAAATGTTTGCCCAGCGCGTCCCAGAACGGCGAGTGACCCTGTTCGTCGCTGTAGCCGACGATTTCGGTGATCACCGCTTCGGCAAAGCGCGGTGCGTGGGCGGCGATGAACAGCAGTCGTGCCCGCGACAGCAATTCGGAAAACGGCGTGCGCACCAGCGCCGCGTCGATGTGAAAACCGCGCAGCAGCGTGTGGCCACTGAGGTCGTGGCACAGCGACAGCGCCGGCACGCCGTGTTCGATGTTCAGTTCCCGCGAAGCGCTGGTGAAGTGGCGATTGCGCAGGCTGTAGAACGGTTCGTTATGGCCGGCCGTGGCGAGAATCTCCGAGCAGCCGACCAGACGGCGGTTGTCCAGATCTTCCAGCACGAAAAAGTAATTCTCCGGGCCCTGAGCCGCTGCCTCGCTATCGAACGAGGCACAGGACGCGGCGATTTTTTCGCCCAGGTGCTCGCTGTCGTCCGGCAGGGACGTGACGCCCACCAGGCTATCGCGAGCCAGTTGTTGCAATTGAGGCAGGTCGTTTAGCTCGACTGGGCGTAAGACCAGCATGGATGCACTCCTGTATCAAAAGGTTCGGCACATTCGCCGAACCTGACTATCACTGTCGGTTTCCACGCGTTAAAGCGGCGGTCGCCTGATTTGTTGTCAGACGCCGCTCTTTTTCTTGTCAGCCATTGCTCGGGTCAGGCAGCGCGGTACTGGCGCCGAGCTTGTTCAGGAAGAACAGGTACACCAGACCCAAAGCGATCCAGATCAGGCCAAGTTTTTGTGCATCGACGCCCATGTTGTACATGATGGCCGCGACGATGATGAAGCCGATCACCGGGCAGATCAGGTGACGGATCACCTGGCCGGACTTCTGCCGGCGCCAGTAGTAATTGATCACGGTCAGGTGCAGCAGCATGAAGCCGCTCAGGGCGCCGAAGTTGACCAACGAGGTCAGGGTGTCGACCGAGTTGATGAACAGGTAGCAGATCACCAGCGACAGCACGGCCACCAGATAAATGCTCAGGTATGGCGTGTTGTGTTTCGGGTGCACCTTGGCCAGCACTTTCGGCAGCTTGCCGTCGCGGGCCATGCCGAACAGCAGGCGCGAGACAGCGGCTTGCGACGTGATTGCGACTGCCACGCCCCAGGCCAGAGCCGTGGCCACGCCGGTCAGGGTCGCGAGCCAGCTGCCAGCGGCAATTTCGGCGATTTCATAGAACGCGGTGTCGGCGGACTTGAAGCCCATGCCGGCGGCCAGATCGGTGGCGATCCAGGTCTGTACGACGAAAATCGCACCCATCACCACCAGGGTGATCAACGCAGCTTTGCCGACGCTGCGGCCCGGATCGCCCTTGATTTCTTCGGCGAGGGTGGAGATCGCATCGAAGCCGAGGAACGACAGCACTGCAATCGACACTGCTTGCATCAGCAGGGCGAAGTTGAAGGTTTCCGGGTGATACAGCGGCGCCAGGGTCAACTGGCCGTTGCCGCCACCGTTGTGCAGGGCATTCCAGGCGTAGAACAGGAAAATCCCCAACACAACAAGTTGCGCCAGCAGGAACACGATGTTCATGCGGGCGGTGAAGGTGATGCCGCGCAAATTGACGAACGTGGCGCTGACCAGGAACGCCAGAATGAAGCCGACTTTCGGGATATCCGGATACAAATGGTTGAGCGCCATCGCCGCATACACGTATAGCAGCGGCGGAATCAGCAGATAGTCGAGCAGCATCAGCCAGCCTGCGATGAAACCGACGTGTTGATTCAGGCCTCTTTGTGCGTAGGAATACACCGAGCCGGCAATCGGAAAGGCCCGGGCCATGCTGCCGTAGCTCAGCGCGGTGAACAGCATCGCCACCATGCCGATGATGTACGCCAGAGGCACCATCCCCGGTGCCTCCGCGTTGACATAGCCATACACGCCAAACGGGGCGATGGGGATCATGAAGATCATCCCGTACACCACCAGGTCGGTCAGTGTCAGGCTACGTTTCAACTCCTGTTTGTAGCCAAACTCTTCTATTTCCATGAAGCGCAACTCCTTGTCAGCCTATCGGTCGTTTTAGTTGTTATATCGGTCCGTCGTTTACAGCGTCAGCAGCGGTTACAGCCATTTTTACAACAGGGGGGCCAGATAATTTGCCCAGCGGCTCACCGCTTCCGGGCTGCGCAGCAGGTCGTTGCGCACCTCGATCAATACCGACTCAAGACCACGAGCATCACCGTGAACCGGCACGGTCATGTCGCCCAGCGGGTCAATCCTGTACGGCTGGTTGCCGGCGACTTTCAGCGGATGCCGGTCGAGACCGTCGAGCAGGCGCTGGGCATAGGCCTTGGCCTGACCGAACAGCACGCCGACTTCCAGCTCCCGCGGCTGGCCGTAGTACACCGGGGTGAAACTGTGAATCCCCACCACCCGCACCGGCCGGCCTTTGGCCAGACGCTCGTCGATCAGTTGTTGCAGTCGGGTGTGAAACGGCTTGAACAGGCACTGGCGACGGTATTCGCGGGTGGCTTCGTCGAGCTCGCGATTGCCTGGCACCTGGTAGATCTCGCTCTGCGCCGGAATGCTGTCCGGGGCGTGGCGGGGCCGGTTGAGGTCGATCAACAGTCGCGAATAATTGGCGCTCAACAGCGTGGCGCCGATTTTTTCCGACAGGTGCTCGGCCAGCTCCAGCGCACCGATGTCCCAGGCGATGTGTTCACGCGCAGCCGTGTCATCCAGGCCCAGATTGTTCAGGGCGTCGGGGATGTAGCGGCTGGCGTGTTCGCACACCAGAATCAGCGGGTGCGTCGAATCTTCACGGGTCAGGTTGTAGACCGGTCGGGTGTACAACCCAAGCTCGGCGGATTCAGTACAGGCGTGCATAGTGCTCACACAGGTCAGCGGGCGAGAGCTGTTCCGTCAGCGCCAGTTCCTCGGTTTTCAGGGCGAAATAGGTGTCGAGCAACGGTGCAGGCAGTGCTGCCATCAGCGCTTCGCTGCGACGCAGGCAATCCAGTGCCTGAGCCAAAGAGGCAGGCAGGGCAACGATGCCCCGCGCCTTACGTTGTTCGTCGTTGAGTGAATCAGGGACTTCATCGGTGATCGCGTTCAGCGCCAGACGCTGTTCGATGCCCAAGCGTCCGGCAATCAATAGTGCAGCCATTGCCAGGTGCGGCGAGGCGGTGGCGTCCATGGCGCGGAACTCCAGGTTGTATTGCTTCGCCACGGGTTTGTTGCCCAGGTTCACGGTCGGGCAGATGCGCAGCGCCGCTTCGCGGTTCTGTTGTCCGAGGCAGGCGTAGGACGCGCTCCAGTGGTGCGGCTGCAAGCGTTCATACGACACAGGCGTCGGTGCGGTGAACGCACACAGCGCCGGCAAGTAATGCAGCACGCCCGCCGCCCAGTGCTGGCCGAGGGTCGACAGGCCATTGCTGGTGCCGGCGTCATACAGCATCGGCTGACCGGCCAGATCGAGCAGGCTGACGTGCAGGTGTACACCGTTGCACACCGCTTCAGCGGCGGTCTTCGGTGCGAAGCTCAGGTCCAGGCCCATTTGCCGGGCGATCTCGCGGGTGATCTCGCGCACGTTCACCGCACGATCCGCCGCCGCCACGCCGAGGGTCGGGCGGCAGGTGATTTCGTATTGATGCTTGCCGTATTCGGGCAGGAACATTTCCGGCTCGACGCCGCCGGCGCGCAACGCGCTGAGCAGCCAACCACCGAATTCCGCGCCCTGGCGCTGGGCCTCAAGGGAGAAGGCCAGGTGTTCGGCGAACCCTGCGTGCAGGTTGAATTCGTGTTCGAACGCGGCGTTGACCTGCAAACCAAGTAGATCGCGATACCGCTCGATTTCATCGCGCAGCAGCGTGCGTGGGCAGGCGCCCCATGGGCGACCGTCGGTTTCGCGGATGTCACCGTGGATGAAATCCAGCGCCGGGGCGGCGGCGTCCGGGCCGTTGCCGACCGTGACGCGGCTGGCCAGATCGGGAATCAGCCGCAAATCACCATAGGCGCCCCAAGGATTGGTCGAAGCGATGATGTCCTGCGGCGTCAACGCGCTGTTGGCCGGCACCCAGCCGCACCCGGCCGCTTGATAGTGTTCCAGCTCGTCGCTGGGAAACGAGCGGCCACGGGTGATGCCGATCAGGTCAGTGGTGACGATGGTAGTCATCGGCAACGGCAACAGGCGTGCGCTCATGGCTGCATCTCCTGCAACCGGCCGAGCACGGTGTCGGTGTCGGTGATCCAGCAGTAGCCCTTGATTGCGTTCAGGCAGGCGTCGTGACGTGCTTCGGTGTAGGTCGCGCAGGCGTCCGCTACCAGAGTGACCAGATAGCCACGATCGGCGGCGTCGCGCACGGCCATGTCCACGCATTGGTCGGTGACGATGCCGGCGATGATCAGATGGCGGGTTTCGAGGTTGCGCAGCACGTAGTCGATGTTGGTCGAGTTGAAGACCCCGGAAGAAGTCTTCGGCAGCACGATTTCGTTTTCCGCCGGGGTCAGCTCGGCGATGACCTGTGCCTGCGGGCTGCCCTTGGGCAGGTGCATGTCCGACAGTTTGTGGTCCAGCGAGCGGTCGCGGCCATCGGCGGTCAGGCTTTCGATCAGGGTGTGCAGCACATTCTGCCGTGCGTCGCGGAAGGCGTTGAGCAGTCGGACTTGATTGGGCACCACTTGCGAGCGCGTGCGGTTGAGAAAGTACGCGGCGTCCGGGCCTTCGAGGTGCGGGTCGAACTGCGGCTCAAGCCAGGCACGCTGCATGTCCACCAGCAGCAGCGCAGTGTGGTCGGTGACAAACGGCAGGTCCCGCGGCGAGCGGTGGGGAAGGCTGAACATCCTTATTTATCCTCCAGCAGGTGGGTGTCGAAGTCGTTGCGCAGGGCATCGATGCCTTCCAGGCGATCGGCCAGGTCCGGGCTGCGCAGGGTCAGGCAAGCGATCAGCGCTTCAACCTGGGCCAGCGCCGGGACCATGGTGTCGAACGGCGACGCCGATTCCACCGGAGCACTGATGATCATGTCGGCCAGCTCGCGCAGCGGCGAGGCGTAGATGTCGGTGAACAACACGACTCGAGCGTTATTGTTCTTGGCCGCAGTGGCCACGCGCAGGGCCTGGGTCTGGTAGCGGCGATAGTCGAACACCAGCACCACGTCCTGGCGTTGCAGGTCGAACAGACGATCCGGCAGTTGCGCGTTGTCCTCCAACGCAAAGCAACCGGGGCGTAGCAAGCGCAAATGATTGAGCAGATAGGTGGCCATCAGGCTGCTGAAACGGCCGCCGAAGCAGTAGACCTGATGGCGCGTGTCGAGCAGCCATTGCGCGAGTATCCGCACATCTTCGGGTTGGGTCAGGGCCTGGGTGTCGGCCAGCAGATTGTGGCTGTGGGCCAGATAGTGGCTCCAGGCATCATCCTGATTCAGGTTCGAACGCGGCTGCAACAGCGTGCGCGGCGAGCGCAAGCGATGGTCCATGTCGCTGAGGAGGGCTTCCTGGAATTCGGCGTAACCGCCAAAACCGAGTTTTTTTACCAGCCGCACGATGGTCGGATCGCTGACACCGGCGTGCTCGGCCAGACGCGCCATCGGGCCGAGCCCGTTGCGCGGGTACTGATCGAGCAAGGCCCGGACGACTTTGCGCTCTGACGGCGTAAGGTCCAGGCCGGGATCAGTAATCAGGTCTCTGAGAGGGGGCATCCGGGCTCCTGCTGGATGGTTGTGTTGGATTCGCTTCACAATCCGTTAAAACAGTATTTATGTAACTCACACTACATGTCTAGTGAATTTTCGAGGCTTTTATTTCAGCCCTAAAATGGGGCGGGATGCCCGTGTAACAAGGGCTACACGTCTATCGACGGTTCTTGTAGTCCATTGCCCATTGTGGTGTCAGACATTGCCGCTTTGTGGGCGCTGACTCTCTGGATCGTGTTGCCCTGAACCACCCGGTTTACGGCACAATTACCGTCCTGTCGGCATTTTGCCGGGTGTTTTTTACCTTCTGACCGAGTGACTCATTGTGCAAGCCAGCCGTTTGACCTTGATTTGCCATGCCAGAACCGTCTCACAAAAATTGGCGCGTTTTCCTACGAACGAACCTGTTGAAGAAAGCGCAGTAGCGTCTGACTCGTTGGCTACTCGGTTTGAAACTCCGCGTCGTTTGATCTGTGGCCCGGAGTTGCGCACGCGACAGACTGCTGAATGGTTCGGTCACGATCTCCAGATCGAGGAAGCATTGCGCGATTGCGATTGGGGCCGCTGGCAGGGGCAATCGATCAAGGACCTGCAACGAGAGGAACCTGAAGCCCTTCAGGCCTGGCTCGAAGATTCTGGTGCCGCGCCTCACGGTGGTGAGTCGGTGGTGCAACTCCGCGAGCGAGTGGCCGCATGGCTGGCGACCCTGCAAGCCACGCCGGGTCATGTCGTGGCCGTCACGCATCCGTTCATCATTCGTGCGGCGCTCATGCAGGTCATGCAAGGCCAGGCTTTTCACAGCATCGATGTCGAACCGCTGGCGGTGGTCGAGTTGAGTTTCTACGGGCGCTGGCGGCTACGCTTGTCCGGCATCGATCTTGAAGGAAACCGCTCATGAAACGCTTGCTGGTCATCGGCATTGGCGCCGGCAACCCCGACTACATCACGATGCAGGCGGTAAAGGCGCTCAATCGGGTGGACGTTTTTTTCCTGATGGACAAGGGCCAGAGCAAGGACAGGTTGATCGACCTGCGTCGCGAAATCTGCGAGCGCTACATCACTGATCGTACGTACCGTTTCGCCGAAGCCCACAGCCCGGAGCGCGAGCGCGGCGATGTGGACTACAGCGCCAGCGTCGATGATCTGAACCGCGCCAAGCAGCAAACCTTCGAACGCCTGATCAATGACGAATTGGCTGACGGGCAGTGCGGCGGTTTTCTGGTGTGGGGCGATCCGGCGTTGTACGACAGCACCATTCGCATCCTTCAGGCGATTCTGTCTTCGGGGCGATGCGCGTTTGAATTCGAGGTGATCCCTGGCATCACCAGCGTTCAGGCCCTGGCGGCGCAGCACAAGGTGCCGCTCAACACCATCGGCCGCTCGATTGAAATCACCACCGGTCGACGCCTGGCGGCGGGGCAGGTGAGTGACACCGACAGTCTGGTGGTGATGCTCGACGCGGAAGATTCCTACCATCGGGTGGCGGATCAGGAGACCGAGATCTACTGGGGCGCCTACCTCGGCACGCCGGATGAAATCCTCATCAAAGGCAAGCTCAGCGACGTTGCCGATGAAATCGAGCGGGTGCGCAAGGCTGCCCGCGCCGAGCATGGCTGGATCATGGACACTTATCTGTTGCGCAAGCCTTGACCTCACGACCAAAGCGCTCGCGATACACCGACGGCGGCACCCCGACCACGCTGCGAAACGCCACGCGAAAGCTTTCCACTGAACGATAACCGCAGCGCTGGGCGATCTGCTCGGTGTTCTGCGGCGTGCTTTCCAGCAATTCCCGAGCCCGGGCAAGGCGCTCGTGTTGCAGCCAGGCCTTGGGTGACTGGCCGCTGGCTTCTGTGAATTTGCGCAGAAAGGTGCGCTCGCTCATTGCCGCCTCGCTGGCCAGATCGCGCACTTCCAACGGTTCGTGCAGGCGTTCGCGGGCCCAATGCATCACGCGCGACAAGTCGCTGCGCGGCGTAGGGCTGACCGGTGTCGGAATGAATTGCGCCTGACCGCCGGTGCGTTGCGGCGACATCACCAACCGTCGCGCCACCGAGTTGGCAACCTGGGTGCCGAAGTCCCGCGCCACCAGATGCAGGCAGGCGTCGATCCCGGCCGCGCTGCCGGCCGAAGTAATCAATTGTCCGGAATCGACGTAAAGCACGTCCGGGTCGACATCAATGGCCGGGAAGCGCTCGGCCAGTTCCGAGGTGTAGCGCCAGTGGGTGGTCGCGCCATGTCCGTCGAGCAACCCGCTGGCCGCCAACACAAACACTCCGGAGCAGATCGACAGCAACCGTGCGCCGCGCGAGTGCGCATCACGCAATGCTTTGAGCAATGCCTCCGGCACCGGCGCGCTGCGGTCGCGCCAGCCGGGAATGATGATGGTGCGCGCATCCGCCAACAATTCCAGACCACCATCGGCCAGCACCTGAATCCCGCCCATGGCACGCATCGGGCCTTGATCCACCGCTGCAATGCAGTGCTCATACCACGGGAAATCGAATTCCGGTCGGGCCAGGCCGAAGATCTCCACGGCGATGCCGAATTCGAAAGTACAGAGGCCGTCGTAGGCCAGGATCGCGACCAGTCCAGGTGATTCAGGCATTTGGCGGAAACCTCCCGGTGAGTGTCTTGTGCGCCACTGTAGCGGCAAGCGGCGGCCCGATAAAGTCTGTTCATCCCTTCACAGACGTAGGAGCAACACCACATGACCAGCCTGGTTCGCGAAATTCCTGCAGCCCCTTCGGCCATTGCCCTGATGCATTTCAGCAATCGTTTGACCTTCGAAACCGATTGCTCCGACGTCTTCAGCAGCCAGCAGGCAGGCGAGGTCGACTTCGTGCTGGTGGACGTGCGCGGGCCGCTGGCCTTCGAGCGTGGCCATGTGCCGGGGGCGATCAACATTCCGGGGCGTTTGCTGACGGCGGAAGGGCTGGCGGATTACCCGACTTCCACGCTGTTCGTGGTTTATTGCGCCGGTCCCCACTGCAACGGTGCCAACAAGGCAGCGGTGAAACTGGCGGCGTTGGGCTATCCGGTCAAGGAGATGATCGGCGGGGTGACGGGGTGGCTCGATGAAGGCTTCCAGTTGAGTGTCGAGACACAACGGGTCGCCACCGCGCCAATCGCTTGCGACTGCTGATAGCCAGAGAGTTGCCGTCCTCGGCGGCAACTTTCATCGGCTTTGTCCTACAACCCTTGCACCGCTCTGGCGCACACTTTTCCCACGTGATGGCACTCGCCGATTTTCTATAAGTATTTGTCGCTTAAACACAATTTGCCCCGTGCGCGCCGCCATAGACTGCCGGCCACTTCGGTTTCTTTGCGCTACACAGCCCAAGGCCGAACCTGACAATCGAAAGCTGCCAATAAAAGCCTCCGCACACGGGAGTAATAAATGAAAAAGCTGGTTATGTTCGGTGCCCTGGCACTGTCGATGTTGTCCCTGACCGCCGTGGCCGAAGACGCCAAACCGATTCGTATCGGTATCGAAGCCGGTTACCCGCCATTCTCGATGAAAACCCCTGACGGCAAACTGACCGGTTTCGACGTGGATATCGGCGATGCACTGTGTGAGCAGATGAAAGTCAAATGCACCTGGGTCGAGCAAGAGTTCGACGGCCTGATCCCGGCGCTGAAAGTGAAGAAAATCGACGCGATCCTGTCCTCGATGACCATCACTGACGACCGCAAGAAGAACGTCGATTTCACCATCAAGTACTACCACACCCCGGCGCGCTTCGTGATGAAGGCAGGCTCCGGCGTGAAAGACCCGCTGACCGAGCTCAAAGGCAAGAAAGTCGGCGTGCTGCGTGCCAGTACCCACGACCGTTATGCCACCGAAGTGCTGGTGCCGGCCGGGATCGAACTGGTGCGTTACGGCTCGCAGCAGGAAGCCAACCTGGACATGGTGTCCGGTCGTATCGACGCGATGCTGGCCGACTCGGTCAACCTGAGCGACGGCTTCCTGAAAACCGACGCCGGCAAAGGCTTCGAATTCGTCGGCCCGACCTACGAAGACGCCAAGTACTTCGGCGGTGGCGCCGGTATTGCTGTGCGTAAAGGCGATACCGAACTGGCGGAAAAATTCAACACCGCCATCAACGAGATCCGCGCCAACGGCAAGTACAAGCAAGTGCAGGACAAGTACTTCGACTTTGACGTGTACGGCCATTAATACGCCGTAGAAAAAAGTGGCCCCGTTCATTCGGTGGCCACTTTTTTTTCGCCTGTGATTTATCCTGTCAGCACATTTTCAATGCGGTCACTGCGTTGGCAGCGACCACAGAATTTCCGGAGTTCCCCATGCAACGCATCGATCATGTTCTGCCCTGGAGCCACTTGGGCAGCGAACGCTCACTCAGCGTCTTTCGTTACGGCGCCGGCCCGCGCAAGGCCTACATCCAGGCCAGCCTGCACGCCGATGAATTGCCGGGCATGCGCACTGCGTGGGAACTCAAGCAACGCTTGAACGAACTGGAACAGCAAGGCCGTCTGCAGGGCGTGATCGAACTGGTGCCGGTGGCCAATCCCATCGGCCTCGATCAGCACCTGCAAGGCAGTCATATGGGCCGCTTCGAACTGGCGAGCGGCAAGAACTTCAACCGTTCCTTCGTCGAACTCAGTGCGCCCGTGGCCGAGCGCATCGGCGATCAGTTGGGCAGCGATGCCGAGGCCAACATCGGCTTGATTCGCCAGACCATGGGCCAGGTGCTCGACGAACTGCCGGCCCCGGCCTCGCAACTGGAAGCACTGCACCGTCTGTTGCTGAGGCACGCCTGCGATGCCGATGTCACACTGGACCTGCATTGCGATTTCGACGCCGCGATTCACATCTATGCATTGCCGCAACACTGGCCGCAATGGCAATCCCTGGCCGCGCGCCTGAAGGCTGGCGTGGCGCTGTTGTGTGAAGACTCCGGCGGCAGTTCGTTCGACGAGTCGTGCTCCACGCCGTGGTTGCGTCTGGCACGGATGTTCCCGGCGGCGGCGATCCCGCCAGCCAACCTCGCCACCACCCTGGAACTGGGCAGCATGGGCGACACCCGGGTCGATCAGGCTCAGGCCAATTGCGAGGCGATCCTGGGCTTTTTGGCCGAACAGGGCTTCATCAGCGGCGAATGGCCGAAGGCACCGGACGAATGCTGCGAAGGCATGCCGTTCGAAGGCACCGAATACCTGTTCGCCCCGCACCATGGCGTAGTGAGCTTCCTGCGCAATGCCGGTGAATGGGTGGAGCGCGGTGATGCTTTGTTCGAAGTGGTCGATCCGCTGAAGGACCGCGTGACCACCGTGCGCGCCGGCACCAGCGGTGTGTTGTTTGCGATCGACCGTGGCCGCTACACCCAACCGGGCACCTGGCAGGCGAAAGTGGCGGGGCGCGAGCCGATTCGAGTCGGGAAACTGATCAACGACTGATGGTTTTTCGCTGAATTTGATGGCCTCATCGCTAGCAAGCTAGCTCCCACAGTGACGGTGTTGTTTCAGTAGCATGCGGTCAATTGTGGGAGCGGGCTTGCTCGCGATGGCGGCATCGGCAACACCCCATCTTCCAGATCACAGTGTTAGGCTCTGCCCCGAACCCTGCACTGTGTGAAGGAAGGCTTATGTTGAAGGTGTTTGCTCTGTTGACCCTCCTGGCGTCCAGCGCCGTTCATGCTCAAACCTCGCTGCAAACCGATCTGCCGCTCAACTACCTGGCCCAGGTTCACCCGGACGCCGAACAGCGTCCGCTGGTGGTGTTCCTGCATGGCTACGGTAGTAACGAGGCCGATCTGATCGGCATGAAATTTCAGCTGCCTGCGCAGTACAACTACCTGTCGGTGCAGGCGCCGATAGCGTTGGGCGAAGGGAGTTTCCAGTGGTTTCGCAAGAAAGGCGAAGGCGCCTACAACGGTGAGACCGATGATCTGAAGGTTGCCAGCCAGAAGCTGCGGGCCTTTATCGCCGCAGCCGCGCAGAAATATCACGCCCAGCCGGACAAGGTGTACCTGATCGGTTTCAGCCAGGGCGCGATGATGACCTACGAGGTGGGGCTGCGGCAGCCAGCGGTGGTCGGTGGCATCGCGGCGTTGAGCGGGCGGGTGTTGCCGGTGCTTAAAAGTGAGCTGAAGTCACAACATCCGCCGCTGGAGATTTTCATCGGCCATGGCACGGCGGATGACCGGGTGCCCTACAGTGGCGCCACGGCGGCCAAAGAGCTGCTGGAAAAGCTGGATTACAAACCGGCGTTCCATGCCTATCCCGGCGTCGGCCACAGCATCAGCGCGGCCGAGCTTCGGGATTTGAACGACTGGTTGCAGCGGCTTAACCCTTGAGCATCATTTTTCGCTGAGGATGGTTTTCACCAGCGCATCGTGACCGCTCTTGTCGCTGGCCCGGGAAATCACCTGGACCAGTGCCATGTGCGTGCCGGAACCGGCGATCAGCGTGGTGTTGAGGGTCTGGCCGCCACCCTGGGTTGCGGTGCTGTCGACCTGACGCAGGCCCAGGCCATTGCCTTTCTGGGTCAGGCTCTTTTCGCTGAGCTTGTTGAAGTCCGGCAGCGCCTTGCGCTGGGCTTCGATGAAATCGGACACAGTGCCGTCGAGGAACGCACTGTCGTTGTCCTTGACGTTGTTGCCTTCGGGAATCTGGTTTTCAGCGGTGATAACCACCGTCTTCGTGGCGTCGTTGGTGAACATCGTGCCCTTGGCACCGGTCGGGCCGGCCGGCAGCGGGTCACCGACAAAGCCTTTGGGCAGGACAAAACGGAGTTTGCCTTCGAGCATCGAGACTTTCTCGGTGACAGCCTTCTCTTTGGCCTTGGCTGCCTGAGCATTCAGGGCGCCGAAACCGGCCACCGCCGCCAGCAACAGGACGACGGCTTTCTTGCTAAGCAATGACATTCGAATCTCCGAGGGATGGTCGCGCTTGGGCGGCGATCATCCCACGGAGCATGCCCGGCACTCCAGAGCGGTTTGTCCGGGCGGGTTCAGTTCGTCGACGGCGCAGGCGCCGGTTTGGCCAGCAATTGCCGGGTAACCCCGAGCATTGCCACCGAAACGGCCACCGCCACCACGAAACCGCCGAAGCCAAGGCTTGGAACCGTCAGGGCCAGCACCAGACAAAACGCCGAAAACGAATACATGCCCGTCGCCGTCGCCCGCAACAACGCGGCGGTGAACGCCGGGCCTCGGGTCTGCTGGGAGAACACCGCCATCACGCTGCCCAGCACCGGGAACACCGCGAGCAATCCGCTCCAGCGTTCGCCCACCGTGCTGGCCAGCATTGTCACCACCAGCGTCAATGCCGCGCCGGCAATCATCCGCCAGATCAGTTTGTCCGACTTCGGCGCCGGGCCACCGACCACCGGTTGCACCTTGGGAAACAGATACGGTGCGGCAAGAAGGGCGGTCGCAGCGGCGGCGATGGAGAAGGGCAGCGACGCCGGAATCAATGACAGGATCAGCGCCAATACTGCCCAGACCGATAAAGAAACAATCAACGCCAACGGCCAGTTCGCCCGCTGCGCCACCTGCGCATACGTGACGCAAAACGCGATCATCGCAAACATGGCCGACAACGCCGCGACCGCTGATTGCGCGGCAAACGCCGGCCCTTGCTCGATGGCGAGGAAAAACAGAATCGGCCCGACCACTACCGGCAACCCCGACAGCCACCCGGCGACACTGGGGCCCCAACGCTTGCCGGCCAGGGAAATCAGCAGCAGGAAACCGGGAATCAGCAGCAGTTTGAGGCTCAGCACGCAGGTCTCTCCATCGGGTCAATGAGGGCCACGTTAGCATTGTCGTGAATGGATTGCTGCATGTGTATGCAAAACATGTATACAAAGTGATGGGCGCAAGAGCCGACTATGCTCTGTCTATCAGGGTTTACCGGAGTCGATGCCGCGATGAGCAGAACACCGAAGGTGTTGCGTGGATGCTGCGGAATCGGCTTGTGGGCGCTGTTGCTGACGCCGACCTGGGCCAGTTGGCAGGACGCAGTGCCCGGCGCGCAGATCATCGGCACCGGGGATTTCAGCGTGTTTGGATTCGACGTTTATAACGCCCGGTTGTGGAGTGCCGCGCGACCGTTGGCAGACGGTCAGCCTTTCGCCCTGGAGTTGATCTACCGGCGCAATGTGTCTCGCGATGATCTGGTCAAGGCCAGTGTCGATGAGATCAAACGCCTCGCCGGTTCCTCCATCAGCCCGGCGCAACTGGCCGTGTGGCAGGCCCAGATGCAGCAGTCGTTCGTCGACGTCCAGGCGGGCACGCGGATTACCGGGGTGTATCTGCCGGGGCAGGGTGCACGGTTCTTCGTCGGCCAACAGTTGCAGCACGAGATTGACGATCCGCTGTTCGCCCGGGCGTTCTTCGACATCTGGCTCGACCCGCGCACGCGCAGCCCCGAATTGCGTCAGCAGTTGCTCGGTACTGCCAAACCCTGAACGCAGCACTTCCGCGCTTGGGCGCGTCGACTGAAACGTCTAAGCTGCGCCTTTCGACTTGTTTCTGGATGTGTGCGTGAAATTCAGTTTGCCCAAAATCGCTACCGCGCCGTTCTGCCCGCCGGAAGTGGCCGGCAGTGTCCCGGTCGATCCCAACGCCTCGTTCTTCAAACGCGTGCTGCGCTTCGCCGGCCCCGGTTTGCTGGTGTCGATCGGCTATATGGACCCGGGCAACTGGGCCACCGCCATTGAGGCCGGTTCGCGCTTCGGATACAGCCTGTTGTTTGTGGTGTTGCTGGCAAGTCTGGCGGGTATGGTCGTGCAATGCCTGTGTTCGCGGCTGGGCATCGCCACTGGGCGTGATCTGGCGCAGCTGTCCCGCGAACGCTACAGCACCCCGACGGCGCGGTTGCAATGGGTGCTGGCGGAAATCTCGATCATCGCCACCGACCTTGCGGAAGTGCTCGGCTGCGCGCTGGCCTTTCACCTGTTGCTGGGTTGTTCACTGACCTTCGGCATCGCCCTGACGGCGTTCGACACGCTGCTGGTATTGGCCCTGCAAAATCGCGGCTTTCGGCGGCTGGAAGCGATCATGCTGGTGTTGGTGGCCACCATCGGTGTGTGCTTTTTTGTTGAACTGCTGCTGATCAAACCGTACTGGCCGGACGTCGCCCAAGGCTTCAAACCGTCACTGTCGGCGATCAGCGATGCGGCGCCGCTGTACCTGGCCATCGGCATCCTCGGCGCCACGGTCATGCCGCATAACCTGTACTTGCACACCTCAATCGTGCAGACACGGTTGATCGGCCAGGACCTGGCGAGCAAGCAGGACGCGGTGAACCTGGCGCGCATCGACACCATCGGCTCGCTGGCGCTGGCGTTGCTGGTCAACGCGGCGATCCTGATTCTCGCCGCTGCTGCGTTCCATCAAACCGGGCATTCGGACGTGGTGGACATTCAGGACGCCTACCACTTACTCGATCCGCTGGTAGGCGGCGCGCTGGCCAGTGTGCTGTTCGGCGTGGCGTTGCTGGCGTCGGGGCAGAGTTCGACCTTCACCGGCACCATCGCCGGGCAAGTGATCATGGAAGGCTATCTGAACCTGCGGATTCCCTGCTGGCAGCGGCGCTTGATCACCCGTGGGCTGGCGCTGATTCCGGCGTTCATCGGCGTGTGGCTGATGGGCGATGGCGCGGTGGGCAAGTTGCTGGTGTTGAGCCAGGTGGTGTTGAGCCTGCAATTGCCGTTTGCCCTATATCCGCTGATTCGCATGACCAACGACAAACAGCTGATGGGGCCGTTTGTGAATCGCTTGCCGACGCGGGTGCTGGCGTGGGGATTGTTTGTGGTGATCAGCGGCGCCAATGCCTGGCTGATTCTGCAACTGGCCGCCTAGCGGCCAAATGCATCAACCACAAAATCAATGAACACCCGGGTCTTGGCCGGCATCAAGGTGCGGCTCGGGTAGTACAGCGATATCGCCCCGGCATCGCACTGCCAGTCAGGCAAGAGCCGCACCAGTTCACCGCGCTCGATCTGCACGCTGACATCGGGCAACACCAGCATTGTCACCCCCAGGCCAAGCATCGCAGCCTTGCGCATGGCCATTGGATCGTTCAGCACAATATTTGGATTCAGCAGGGCGCTGGCTTGTTCGCCAGCATCGTTATGCATCTGCCATTGGCGAATGCGCCCGGTGCGCAGCCCACGCATGACGATGCCCTGGTGGTCGGCGAGGTCTGTCGGATGCCGGGGCAGGGCGCGTCCGGCCAGATACGCCGGGGACGCCACTGCCAGTATTTCAGCGGACGCCAGTCGCCGGGAAACCACACCGGGCGTCAGCTCGAATCCGCCGCCAATTGCCACGTCGTAGCCCTCGGCGATCAAGTCCACCTGACGATTCTCGAAGTGCCATTCCGGGCGGATCAACGGATAACGCGCCAGAAACGCCGGCAACAGCGGCAGCATGTGATCGATGCCGAACGTCGGCGGCAGGCTGATCTTGAGCACACCCGCCGGCTCGCCGCGCTCGGTCGCCACCGTTGCAATCGCTGCCTGCAAGGCGTCGAGGTTGCCGCCGATGCTCGCCAGAAAACCTTCCCCGGCCTCGGTCAGTGACAGCTTGCGGGTCGAGCGCTGAAACAGCCGCATGCCGAGATTGCGTTCAAGAATCGCCACGTTGCGGCTGACCGCCGCCGGGGTCAGCGCCAGCAACCGGGCGGCGGCGGAGAAGCTGCCGGTCTCGGCGCTGCGGACGAAGGATTCAAGATTGGCGAGGGTTTCCATGCTTTCGACCTGATAGTGATGCTTGAAGATCATTCAAGGCATTACCGGCTAATCAAGTGGGAATGGCAAGCGCAAGATTCGTTTCGAGTCTTACCCCACTTTCTGGAGAACACCATGAGCACTATCGGAATCATCGGCGCTGGCGCCATCGGTTCAGCGTTTGCCAAAGCCCTTTCGCGTCAGGGCATCCCGTTGGTCATCGCCAACAGTCGCGGGCCGGAGACCTTGTCCGCGCTGGTCGCGGAACTCGGCCCGACCGCCCGCGCCGTTACCCGTGAAGAAGCCGCCGCCCAGAACATCGTGCTGGTCGCGGTGAACTGGTCAAAACTGCCGACGGCGCTGGCCGGGCTGCCGGACTTCGGCGGGCGGATCGTCATCGACGCCAACAACTCGATTGAAGCGCCGTCGTTCAAACCGGTGGATTTACAGGGGCGGCCGTCCAGCGAAGTCTTCGCTGAATGGGTGCCGGGTGCGCGGGTGGTCAAGGCGTTCAACCATTTGCTGGGGCGTTTGCTGGAAGCGGATCCGGCGTCGGAGGGCGGCAAGCGTGTGTTGTTTCTGTCCGGGGATGATGCGCAGGCCAAGGCTGAAGTGGGCGCGCTGATCGATCAGCTCGGCTTTTTCGGTATCGACTTGGGCGAGTTGAGTGTGGGTGCGCGGTTGGTGCAGTTCCCGGGTGGGCCGTTGCCAGTGCTGAATCTGGTGAAGTTCGCCTGACAACCGGGCAAAAAAATACCCGGTGCGACGTGAGTCGTACCGGGTTTGTTGCCAACGGACAGAGGATGTCGTGGATCCGCCGCCCGCTGTTGAACCTGTTTTGCGCTTAAGCGCGTTCCAGCGCCAGGGCCACGCCTTGACCGCCGCCGATGCACAGGGTCGCCAGACCCTTTTTCGCATCACGCTTGATCATTTCGTGCAGCAGGGTCACCAGCACGCGGCAGCCCGATGCACCGATCGGGTGACCGAGGGCGATGGCGCCGCCGTTGACGTTGACCTTGTCCAGATCCCATTGCAGATCTTTGGCCACTGCCAGCGATTGTGCGGCGAAGGCTTCGTTGGCTTCGATGAGGTCGAGTTGGCCGATGCTCCAGCCGGCCTTGTCCAGGCAGCGACGAGTGGCCGACACCGGGCCGATGCCCA
Organism: Pseudomonas sp. HS6; assembly: GCF_023375815.1. Lineage (NCBI taxonomy): Bacteria > Pseudomonadati > Pseudomonadota > Gammaproteobacteria > Pseudomonadales > Pseudomonadaceae > Pseudomonas > Pseudomonas sp. HS6. The sequence continues at coordinate 2,415,406 of NZ_CP067412.1, forward strand.
TGATCGCCGGGTCGACGCCCGCGTTGGCGTAGGCAGCAATTTTGGCCAGTACCGGCAGGCCCAGGGCCTTGGCTTTTTCGGCGCTCATCAGAATGACCGCAGCCGCGCCGTCGTTCAGCGACGAAGCATTGCCAGCGGTGACGCTGCCGTCCTTCTTGAAAGCCGGGCGCAGTTTGGCCAGGGATTCGGCGGTGGTGTCGCCGCGTGGCTGCTCGTCAACCTTGAACGCCACCGGATCGCCTTTACGCTGCGGGATCAGGATCGGGGTGATTTCATCGACAAAGCGGCCGGCCTCGATGGCAGCGGCGGCTTTCTGCTGCGATGCAGCGGCGAAGGCATCTTGCTGCTCGCGGCTGATCTCGTACTTCTCGACCAGGTTTTCGGCGGTGATGCCCATGTGGTAATCGTTGAACGCATCCCACAGGCCGTCGCTGATCATGGTGTCGACGATTTGTGCGTGCCCCATGCGCAGGCCGGTGCGTGCGCCCGGCATGACATAGTTGGCCAGGCTCATGTTTTCCTGACCGCCGGCGATGATCACGTCAGCGTCGCCGCAACGGATCGCCTGGGCGCCGAGGTGCAGGGCCTTGAGGCCCGAGCCGCAGACCTTGTTCAGGGTCATGGCGGGTACGGCGTGGGGCAGGCCGGCCTTGATCGCCGACTGGCGCGCCGGGTTCTGGCCGGCGCCGGCGGTCAGCACCTGGCCCATGATCACTTCATCGACCTGAGCACCGTCCAGACCGGTCTGCTCAAGCAACTGGCGGATGACCGCTGCGCCCAGATCCACGGCGGAGACGGTGGCCAGCGATCCCTGGAAACTGCCGATCGCGGTACGCGTGGCGGCAACAATGACGACGTCTTGCATTTTCGAATTCCTCACTCGGCAGCGAACTGCATTTCCGGTACGTGATCCGGGACGATCAGTTTACCAGCGGTTTTGGCGACGATTTCCTCGACGCTGACGCCAGGTGCGCGTTCCTTGAGGACAAAAGCGCCATTTTCGATTTCCAGGTACGCCAGGTCAGTCAGCACGCGCTTGATGCAACCGGCGCCGGTCAGCGGCAGGCTGCACTGGCTCAGCAACTTGGACTCACCGTCCTTGGAGGCGTGGGTCATGATGACGATGATGTTGTCGGCACCGGCCACCAGGTCCATCGCGCCGCCCATGCCCTTGACCAGTTTGCCGGGGATCATCCACGAGGCGATGTTGCCTTGCACGTCCACTTCGAAGGCGCCCAGCACAGTCAGGTCGACGTGACCGCCGCGGATCATCGCGAAGGACTCGGCCGAGGAAAAAATCGAAGCGCCGATACGCGCGGTCACAGTCTGTTTGCCGGCGTTGATCATGTCGGCATCGATGGTGTCTTCAGTCGGAAACGGGCCCATGCCGAGCAGACCGTTTTCCGATTGCAGCATGACTTCCATGCCTTCGGGGATGTAGTTGGCGACCAGGGTCGGGATGCCGATACCGAGGTTCACGTAGTAGCCGTCCTGCATTTCTCGGGCGACGCGTTGAGCCATTTGTTCGCGGGTAAGTGCCATGTTCTTGTTCTCCGTCAGCCTGGATTATTTGCGGATGGTGCGTTGTTCGATGCGTTTTTCGAACGTGCCGCAAATGACCCGGTCGACGTAGATGCCGGGCGTGTGGATGTGTGCCGGATCCAGTTCGCCGGGTTCGACGATTTCTTCGACTTCGACCACGGTGATCTTGCCGGCGGTGGCGGCCAGCGGGTTGAAGTTCTGGGCGGTGTGGCGGTAGATGACATTGCCGAAGTGGTCGGCTTTCCAGCCTTTGACGATGGCGAAGTCTCCGGTGATGGACTCTTCCATCAGGTACTTGCGACCGTGGAACTCACGCACTTCCTTGCCTTCGGCGACCGGGGTGCCGACGCCAGTCGCAGTGAAGAACGCCGGAATGCCGGCGCCGCCTGCGCGCATTTTTTCGGCGAGGGTGCCTTGAGGGGTCAGGACGACTTCGATGTCGCCTTTGAGCAGTTGCTCTTCGAACAGTTTGTTTTCGCCGACGTAGGAGGCGACCACCTTGCGGATCTGGCGGTCGGTCAACAGCACGCCGAGGCCGAAACCATCGACGCCGCAGTTGTTGGAGACGACGGTGAGGTCGCGGGTGCCTTTGCGCTTGATCTCGGCGATCAGGTTTTCCGGAATGCCGCACAGGCCGAAGCCGCCGGCGATCACGGTCATGCCGTCTTCAAGACCTGCCATGGCTTCCTCGTAGGAATACACGCGCTTGTCGAAACCTGCCATATGCACCTCTTTTATTGTTTGTCGGGCGGCTGGCTAGCCGAATGACGGGAGTGTCTCGCTGGGGGATATATTTGTTAAGTTGATTTTTAAGGTTGATTGATTGATAAAGCTCAACAATAGACTTGGTTCTCTGTTCCCACGCAGGAGCGTGGGAGCGGTCAAGAAATGCTCGCCGTCGTCGGCGGGCGGATGTACAGCTTAGCTGTTGGAGCGACACGACCATGACCATCAAGCAGATGCGCGCCTTTCTCGCCGTGGCCCAGAGCCTGAGTTTTGCCGTGGCCTGCGAGCGCCTGCACCTGTCGCAATCGGCGCTGAGCCTGACCATCAAGGCGCTGGAGGAGGGGCTGGGCGGGCGTCTGTTCAGCCGCAATACGCGCAATGTGGCGCTGACCCCGGAAGGCGAATCCCTGCTGCCACTGGCCCGGCGCCTGATCGCCGATTGGGACAACGCCGAAGACGAAATGCGCCAGCGCTTCAGCCTGCAACGCGGGCGAGTGACGCTGGCGGCGATGCCGTCGTTTGCCGGCAATCTGCTGCCGCCGATCCTCAAGACCTTCCGTGCGCGTTATCCGAACGTCAACGTGACGGTTAACGACGTGATCAACGAGCAAGTGCTGGAAATGGTCCGCGACCGTCAGGTGGAGCTCGGCGTGGCGTTCGAGCCGATGCAGAACACCTCGCTGACCTTCACACCTCTTTATAAGGATCGCTTCGTCGCGGTGGTGCCACAGGATTCACCCCTGGCCCTGCGCACCGACATCGACTGGCAGACCTTGTTGCAGGAACCGTTCATCACCCTGCAACGACCGTCCACGGTTCGGGTGATGCTTGAGGAGCACTTGCAGGCCCGGGGCATGAAACTGCCGGTGGAGTTTGAAAGCCATCAACTGGCGACGGTCGGGCGGATGGTTGCCAGCGGGCTGGGGGTGAGTGCGGTGCCGGCGTTGTGTGCCGAGCAGATGAGGGAGTTGGGCGCGCGGTGTCTGACGTTGCATGAACCGGTGGTAGAGCGGGCGATTGGCGTGTTGACTGATCCGGGGAATGAGTTGTCGGCGGCGGCGCAGGCGCTTTTTGACATTCTCAAGGCTGAGGATTTGGGTCGTCTCTGAAATCCATCCCCCTCATCGGAAGGCCGCCCGCCCAGCCCTCCTGAAACGTCGGACCGCCCCCAAGGGGGGCGAGGGGGAAAGGGAGCCGATCTTCATGTATTCCAAAACCTGAGTTCGACTCGGTATCTCGGGTCGACGTACCTCGAAAGTACCACTCGGTCAGTTCCCTCTCCCTTGGGAGAGGGCTAGGGTGAGGGGGTGGGATCGCCAGCCGAACATCACTCTCACAGCATCAACCCTTCATCGCCTGAGCCAACAGCGGCAACAACGCCTCACAAGACGCCTCAATCTTCAAATCGAGCAACTCATCCGCCCGGGTCTTCCCCAGATTGATCGCAATCAACGGCTTGCCCCGATCCGCGATCACCCGGCACAAGCGAAACGCCGAATACGCCATCAACGACGAGCCAATCACCAGCATCCCGGCGGCATTCTCCGCCGCCGCCATGGCCCGGGCTGCCGTAGGTTGCGCCACGTTCTCACCAAAAAACACCACATCCGGCTTCATCCGTTCGCCTTCGCAATGCGGACAATGCGGCACCTGGAAACGTGCCTCGAAGGCCGGGTCGAGCAAGGTATCGCCGTCCGGCGCCTGCACGGCATCGACACCCGCCAGATACGGATTCTGCGTCTCCATCAATTGCTGAATCGAATCCCGCTCGCTGCGCTGACCACAATCCAGACACAGCACCCGATGCAGGCTGCCGTGCAGTTCGATGACATCGTGGCTGCCGGCCTGATCGTGCAAGGTATCGACATTCTGGGTGATCAGGCCGCCGATCCGGCCGTGGCTTTGCAGGCTGGCCAGAGCCTCGTGAGCCGCATTCGGCTGGGCCTGACGCACACGGGGCCAGCCGAGCATCGCTCGGGCCCAGTAGCGGCGACGCGACTCGGGGGCCGACAGAAATTCCTGATACATCATCGGCTGCCGGCCCCGGCGTACGCCGTTGGTATCGCGGTAATCGGGGATGCCCGACGGCGTGCTGATACCGGCGCCGGTCAGGACCACGAAATCACCGTCGGCCATGGCCTGTTGCAGGTAATCGAGATGTTCGTCGAGGGGGCGGTCGAGCATGGTCAGCGCTCCGCAGGCTGTGAGTGCCTTGCAGGTTAGCACTGCCGGGCGCCTCTTATGGAGGCGCCCGCTGCGACGTTTACTTGCGTGCCTCCAGAATCAGGTTGAACGGCGTCTGCGTCGCCCGCCGGAACTGCTTGAACCCGGCTTCGCTGAACACTTTGCGCAAGCGCATCTCGCCGGCCTGCGCACCGAGCCCCAGGCCCACTTCCTGGGACAGCGAGTTCGGTGTGCAAATGAACGTCGATGCCGCATAGAACAGGCGCCCGACCGGGTTGATATTGTCGTCCAGCGCATCGTTGGCAAAGGGTTCAACCAGCAACACCGTGCCGTCGTCCTTCAGGCAGTCGTAGGCGTGCCTCGCTGCGCCGACCGGGTCGCCCATATCGTGCAGGCAATCGAAATAGCAGATCAGGTCGTAGTCATCGCCGGGAAAGCTTTTTGCCGAGCCCTGGAAAAACTTTGCGCGGCTGCTGACCCCGCCTTCTTCAGCCCGCTGGGTGGCAACGGTGACCGAAGGGGCGTGGTAGTCGAATCCGACGAAACGCGAGTTGGGATAGGCCTGGGCCATGATCACCGTGGAAGCGCCATGACCGCAGCCGACATCGGCAACCTTGGCGCCGTCTTCCAGTTTAGCCACAACGCCCTCCAGCGCCGGCAGCCATTCGGCGATCAAGTGCCCTTTGTAGCCGGGGCGGAAGAAACGCTCGGTGCCGGTGAACATGCACGGATGGTGATCACCCCAGGGCAGGGCGCCATTGCCGCGCATGGCTTTGACCAGTTTGTCCTTGTCGTGGAAAAACGACGCCACCACGCCGAGACCGCCGGCCACGTAGACCGGCGAATCTTCCTTGGCTAGGGCCATCGCCTGTTCTTCCGGCAGGCGGAATTTGCCGTCCAGGTGTTCCATGTAGCCGGAAGCCGCGTGGGCGCTCAGCCATTCGCGGACCAGTCGAGTGTTGCAGGCGGTTTTTTCGGCGAGGGTTTCCGGGGAGATCGGCTGGCTGTCGGCCATGGCTTTATACAAGCCAAGTTCTTCGCCGACGATGACATTGGCCAGCATCGCCGCGCCGCCCATGTCGTTGACCAGTTTGCCCATGAACTCGTTGAGTCTGGCCTCGTCCATGTCATGTGCTCCTGTTACAGGATCACAGTCCGGTGGTGTTGGGGGTCGAGGCATTCACCACCGGGCGGTGGTCGTGGAAACGGGCAGGGCGACACTGCTGTCCTGCGTCCCCCTCGACTGGGTAATGTTTGAGTCTAGTCGGTGTTGGTGCCGGCGAAAGCACGATAGGCGCACTTCCTTACGCAACACGCAGATTTTGCCTACAACTTCGACGTGGCTCTATCCCATATTCTGAATCGACTCGGTCGAGGCAAGGACTTTTGAGTGCTGAAGTCTTTGTTTATCTGTGAAGTCCGAAGCCACTTCCTCGCACAGATTGATCGAGTCCGCCGAGAAATCATCCCCGCTAAAAGCCATGAACTCTGTCGTCTTGCCGGGTTACTCACCGATGGTGCTCGGGAGCCGAAGTGCAGAGATAAAGTGATGCATTGGATGCAACGGAGAGCGAATTGACCGCCTACTTTCCACCGCTGTGCATAGGCGGATTGACGTACAACCTTTCTCATCTCGAACCCTTTACATTCACGATTCAGAGTCAATTGGCGAAGCGTGATTTACGCGTGCACGTCACTTTTTCGAATCACTGTTTCAGCAAGGGATACGATCAAGCCTCACATCCGGCTGGGGTGCCAATCCTGCTCGACCATGCCCAGCGGCAGCGTACCTTTTGCATGATCCGCTACCGCCTTTCACTGTCACTGCCGCCAGTGATCAAGGGATTGAATCATCCCCAGGCGAAAGTCAGTGAAACGGCGGCGATGCGAAACTGGGCGTACTCCATCATGATTGAGGACCCGAGCGGGCCCTACCATGTCTTTTTTGAGTTACGTCGCGCTGTAGAAGGGAAGCCACAAGATCTCAACCTGGTCGTGGAAAGCGCCTACCACCAGACTGAAAAGCCGCCCAGGCTGTTCGGGAAAATGGGATTTATGCTGATGTGCGGTAAGGTCTACCTTCGTCAACCGACCTCCACCAAACGCTGACACCAGAAACGAAAAAAGGCGCCAAAGGCGCCTTTTTCGATTCGGTAAAGCAGATCCAGACACCACTTACGAACCGCCTTGCGCGGTTACAGCTCTCGCTGCTGGGAAGCGCTCAATCTCATCTGGTCAGTCGCTTCGATGGGGGCAAAGCTAACGAAAACTGGCGGATACGTCAATGAATTCGTAACTCGCCGTTCACGAAGAGGACAGCGGGTTCTGTATCCCATTGTGTACAGACCCACCGCCGATACAAAACCCGCCACTTCCCGCGCATTGCCCACACAGCGGCGATACACCCGCCGGTTTAACTGAGCCTGTCAGTCGCCACGCCCGGCGGCTCCTCAGCAGAGATCTTGCCCATGCAGACTCCCCACCCCACCTTGCAGGCCAGCGTCGGGCTCGGCTTGCGTCGCGGCTTGATGAAGGACCTTCAAGCCGCCCGCACCAGTGATTTTGACTTTCTCGAAGTCGCCCCGGAAAACTGGATCGGCGTCGGCGGTGCCCACGGTGCCGCGCTGCGTGAACTGGCCGAGCGTTATCCGTTGTCCTGCCACGGTTTGTCGTTGTCGCTCGGCGGTTCGGCGCCGCTGGACGTCGATTTCCTTCGGGAAGTCCGGGTGTTTCTCGATCATTACAACGTGCCGCTGTACAGCGAACACCTGAGCTACTGCAGCGATGACGGCCATCTCTACGACCTGCTGCCGTTGCCGTTCACTGAAGAAGCCGTGCGCCACGTGGCGGCGCGGATCCGTCAGGCTCAGGACATCCTCGACCGGCGTCTGGCAGTGGAAAACGTTTCCTATTACGCCGCGCCCCGGCAGGACATGGACGAGGTGACGTTCACCAATGCCGTGCTGCGCGAGGCCGATTGCGACTTGCTGCTCGATGTGAACAACGTCTACGTCAACTCGATCAACCACGGTTTCGATCCGCGGACGTTTCTGGCCGGGATCGAACCGGGGCGGGTGGTCGGGATGCACGTGGCCGGGCATTTCGACGAGTCCGACACGCTGAAAATCGACACCCACGGCGCCTCGGTGAAACCCGTGGTCTGGTCGCTGCTGGCAGACGCCTACGCGCGATTCGGTGCCCAGCCGACCTTGCTCGAGCGCGACTTCAACTTCCCGGCCTTCTCCGAGTTGGTGGCGGAGTTGCAGACCATTCGCCGCTTGCAGAGTCAGGGAGGCCAACGTGGATAACCTTGAGCAGCAAGAGCGGGCGCTGACGCGCTACCTGCGCGATCCTGTGAACGAGATGCCCCCGGCCGATATGAACGCGGCGCGAGTAAATGTTTATCGCGATCTGGTGTTCAACAATGTCTCGCAACTGTTGGGCGGAACGTTTCCGGTGCTGATCCGGATCATTGGCCAGGAACGCTGGCGCACTCTGATTCGCGGCTTTCTGCGGGACTACCGGGCGCAGACACCGAAATTCGGTGAGATTGCCGAGGAGTTTGTCGGTTACCTCGCCTCGGAGCCCGCCGTGTTGAGCGCGGGTGAGTGGCCGGCGTTTCTGGTGGAGCTGGCGCATTACGAGTGGGTGGAAATGGTGTTGCAGCAGTCCGATGCCGAACCGTTGCCGGCAAGTGATCCCGCGTGGCTGCTGGAGCGGCCATTGCAGGTTACGGCACTGGCATGGCCATTGGCGTATGTGTGGCCGGTGCAGATCCTCAGCCCTGAGCATCAACCGAATACGCCACCGGCCCAGCCGACCTTGCTGCTGGTGCGGCGTGCGGTGGATTTCAGTGTGAAGTTTTCCGAGTTGAGTCCGTTGGCGTGGCGGTTGTTGCAGCGGATTGGCGATTTCCCGTTGCTGAATGGTCGTGAGCAACTGGAAGGGCTGGCGATGGAGGCGGGCTTATCAGGACCGGCATCGTTCATGGACAGCGGTCTGGCCTTGTTGCGGCAGATGCATGAAGACGGTGTGATCGGAATCAACTGATCCCACAGGGATTTATGTTTGGTTCAGGTGTGTAGGGGCAGCTTCAGTTCAGCACATAACCCGCCACCGTCACGGTTGCTCAAACTCAGCGAACCACCCAGCGCCATCGCCAGTTGCTGCGCAATCGCCAGACCGAGGCCAGTGCCCCCAGTGCTGCGGTTGCGCGAGTTTTCCACGCGGTAGAACGGCTCCATCACCTGGGCCAGCTCTTCTTCAGCAATGCCAGGGCCTCGATCCATGACTTTGATCGAGAGGCCGTTGCTTTGGCGTTCGACCAATAGTTCGGCAGCACCGGCAAACTTCAGCGCGTTGTCGGTCAGGTTGACCAGCACCCGGCGCAGGGCATGGGGGCGGGTGTCGATCACCGCTTCACTCTTGCCACTCAGTTGCACCTCTTTGCCCATGTCCTGATAGTCAAACACCAGGCTGTCGAGGAATGAATCCAGATTGGTGCGCCGACTTTCCTCGGTCGAACCGTGGATGCTGCGGGCATAGGCCACGCCTTCACGCACCAGATGCTCCATCTCGCCGAGGTCGTTCCACAGTTTGTCCTTTTCCGCCGAATCGTCCATGAACTCCGCGCGCAGTTTCATCCGGGTGATCGGGGTTTGCAGGTCATGGGAAATCGCCGCCAACAACTGCATGCGTTCTTTCAGGTACGCGGCGATCCGCGCCTGCATGGTGTTGAACGCACGGGCGGCGTAGGCCACCTCGTTCGGGCCTTTTTCGTCGAGATTGATCGGGTGAGCGTTGGGGTCGAGGGTTTCCACCGCGTTGGCCAGTCGGGTCAGCGGGCGGATGGCGATGCGCACTGCCAGCCAGGTGCAGGCAATCATCAGCGCCAGTTGCCCGAGCAATACCACCGGTAACCACGGCGACAGCGGCACCATCGAAGGTCGCACGTCGATGGTCACCGGGCTGCCGTCGCTCAGGCGCAAATGGCCCTGAAAGTGCTTTTTCGGTCCGGGAATGTCGGTAAAGGTCAGTGGGTAGGCTTCGCCGATGGCATCGGTGATCGAGGTCACTGCAATCGGCACATCGCTCGGGCCGATCGGCGTGCCCGGTTCGCCTTCGCTCAGCAGGTAACCGTAGTTGTTCCGGGCCAGGCGTTCGAGCCACATCGGGCGTTCGTCGGCGGGCAAGCGGTCGAGGATTGCAATCGAGGTCGAGACGTCGGTTTCCAGGTTGCCAAGCATGGTGTTCTTCGCGCTTTCATAGCGCTCGTAATACTGCGCACCGAACGACAGCGCCTGCGCCAGCAGCAAACCGATCAGGAAAATCAGCGACAACCGTGAGGCCAGGGTACGCGGCCAGTGCAGGGCAAACGTCATGCGGGGGCTCCGAGGATTTCGACCGGTAGCGAGAACACATAACCTTCACTGCGCACGGTCTTGATGTAGGCCGGTTCGCGGGCGTCGTCCAGCAGACGCTGGCGCAAGCGGCTGACCAGCAGATCGATGGAGCGATCGAACAGATCGGCGTCGCGGCCCTGGGTCAGGTTGAGCAACTGATCGCGGCTCAGCACCCGTTGCGGATGATCGAGGAACACCCGCAGCAAGCGATATTCCGCACCGCTCAGGGCGACCATGGTGCCGTCGGTGTCCAGCAGATGGCGGGCCGAGGTGTCGAGCTGCCAGCGACCGAAGGCCAGCAAACGGCCGCTTTCGGTGACCACCAGATTGGGCGGCAGCATCCGTGTGCGGCGCAGCACCGCGTTGATCCGCGCCAGCAGTTCACGAGCGGCGAAAGGCTTGGTCAGGTAGTCGTCGGCGCCCATTTCCAGGCCGATGATGCGGTCGGTTTCGTCATTGCGGGCGGTGAGCATCAAGACCGGTGTGGCCTTGTGTTTACCGGCGCGCAGTTCGCGGCACAGCAGCAGGCCGTCATCGCCGGGCATCATGATGTCGAGCACGATCAGGTCGACGGTGTTGGCTTCCAGAAAGCTGCGCATCTGTCGGCCATCCGCGACCACGGTGGTGCGAAGGCCGTTCTTCTTCAGGTAATTGCCAACCAGTTCGCGGATCTCGCGGTCGTCGTCGACGATGAGAATGTGATCGACATGATCCATGGAGCCAAACCTCTATCAAGGGGGAATGTCTCGCAGTCTATAGAGCCCGCGCGGGCTCGCCTGCCTGCCTTTGTATTGCAGTGTATCTGGCGCAACGACGGATACACGGGGACGCAAAAACACGATTTTTTCAGGGTTTTGTATCGCTGTGTATCCCCCGGCGGCAGAGATACGTAGCGATTTATACCCGCCATTTCCCGACACAGACGGGATACCTCGCGAGCCTTAAATGAGCTCCATCGAGGCACAGCACAGCGCCTCGGCTCAATCAACGACCTGACCATTGAAGCCTTGAGGAAATCGCCATGAAAAACAAATCCGTTATCGCCGCCTGCCTGTTTGCCGCCCTGAACATCTGCACCCTGTCGGCCCGCGCCGAAGCGGTTGCCGCTCCGCAAACCTACACCTACGGCACGCATCTGGACATCCAGAAAGTGATCTCGATGAAAGAAGACAAATCGATGACCTGCGGCATCGTCGACGCCCGCATGACCTACCTCGATTCGGCCGGCCAGACCCGCGTGCTCGACTACAGCAAATTCGCCGACGGCTGCGACAACCAGAACTGATCCGCCACCCACTTAAAGGAAGACCGCCATGAACAACGTATCGCGTTTCTTGACCGCCATTGCCTTCTCTTTCGCCGGTGTCGCGGCGCATGCCAACAGCGCCGTCGAACAGAATAGCTGTGCCGGCAGCACCTGCTTTCAACTCAGCCCGGTGGCCAAACAGGGCAGTGATGCCTTGATCGCTGCCGACGGCGCCAGCCATACCCCGCAAGGCCAGACAGTCGCCGAAAACGGCGCCAGCCGGACGCCGCAGAGCCAATGGCTGGACAGCCAGACCGCTTAAGCCCCGAGCGTGTCTGTCGGTGAACGGCAGACACCTGTATTGACGGCAGACCGCCCATCCTTCAAGAGGTGAACCTCATGTTCCTTATCGCTTTCCTGGGCGGTCTGTTGACTGTCCTCAGCCCCTGCATCCTGCCGGTGGTGCCGTTCCTGTTTGCGGGCGTCGACCGTAGCCGTTCCTCGATCCTGCTGACCCTCGGGGGCATGGCCCTGACCTTTGCGGCGATTTCCAGTCTGGCGGTGGTCAGCAGCGAATGGGTGATTCAGGCCAACAACACCGGTCGGCACATCGCGCTGGTGGTGATGGTGCTGTTCGCGCTGTCACTGATTTCCGCGCGTATCGGTGACTGGCTGGCGCGGCCGTTCGTGTTGCTCGGCAATCGTCTCGATCCGGACACCCGCCAGAAGGCCGGCCCCATGGGCTCGATCATGATCGGCGTGGCCACCGGTCTGCTGTGGGCGCCGTGTGCCGGTCCGATCCTCGGTGTGATCCTCACTGGCGCCATGCTGCAAGGCGCCAATGCCCAGACCAGTCTGTTGCTGCTGGCTTACGGTGCGGGCAGTGCGCTGTCGCTGGGGACGCTGATTTTTGCCGGTCGCGGCCTGGTCAACCGGTTGAAACCGTCGATCCCGTTCACCGGCTGGTTCCGGCGCGGGGCGGGGGTTGCGGTGTTGGCGGCGGCCGCTGTGATCTCCACCGGCGCGGATAAAACCCTGCTGGCCGGCACGTCATCCGAAGGCGTCGCCAGCGTCGAGAAAAACGTCTTGGAAAACGCGCCGAAAGTGGTCGACTACTTCATCAGCAAAGTGCGGGCGGACTCGACGGCGGACGAGCAGGGCAAAGGCGCAATGCCGTCTCTGACCGGCGCGGTGCAATGGCTGAACTCACCGGAACTGAACGCCGAATCCCTGCGCGGCAAAGTGGTGCTGGTAGACTTCTGGACCTATGACTGCATCAACTGCCAGCACACCCTGCCGTACGTGAAGGACTGGGAGAAAAAATACGGCAAGGATGGCCTCGTGGTGATCGGCGTGCACACCCCGGAATACGGTTACGAGCGGATCATCGACAACGTCAAGGATCAGGTGAAGAAACTCGGCATCACCTACCCGGTGGCCATCGACAACAACTACGCGATCTGGCGCAACTTCGACAATCAGTACTGGCCGGCGCACTACCTGATCGACGCCAAGGGGCAGGTGCGTTACACCCACTTTGGCGAGGGTCGATATGAAGCGCAGGAGCAGATGATTCAGCAACTGCTGATAGAGGCCAAGGCACCCGCTGCCTGAACGGCGAACATCAATGGCTCACAGGTCGCGCACCATGAGCCATTGTTCGTTGTCCCAGGCCTGAAAACGCTCCAGCACTGTCCAGCCGCGTTTGGCGTAGTAGTCCTGTTTGTTTTGTGTGTGCAGGTAGAAACGCGGCAGGCCTTGTTTCTTTACTTGCTCGGCAATCCCTTCGATCAGTTTTTCTGCCAGCCCCTGACCACGGGATTCGGGACTGACCAGCACACAGGCCAGCCAGGGCTCCAGATCCGGTCGTTGCGCAAGGTCTGCACGGGCCAGTGCCGCGCCGCCGAGCAAACGTTCGCCGTCCAGTGCGATCAGGCAGCGCCAGTCACCATTGGTTTGTCCTTCGGCAAATTCCCGCTGCCATTCGGCCAGCGGTTGCTGGGCATATTCGTAGTGAAACTGGCGGTGGATCCACTTGGCGTAGGTGTCGCTGTACTGCATGTGGTCGGCGAGCCATTCGAGGCGCAAGGACATGGTCGGATTTCGTTCGCGGTTCGGGTCTGCATCAGAGCCGATCCGCCGACACTTTGGCAACCCCCATGAGAGTGTTTCGGGGCCTTTACAAAATCCCGCCATTCATCGGCGAAAGCCCGGTTTACAGGCTCTTTAGACGATTGGAGGGGACGCCGGGCGGCCTCGGCGCGATAGTGGACGAGCAGGGTGAAGTGAGCCCTGTCACACATAAAAAGAAAGCGAGGTTGCCATGCCGAAATTCGTGATTGAACGCGAGATTCCAGGGGCCGGAAAGCTGTCGGAGCAAGAACTCAAAGCGGTGTCGCAAACGTCCTGCCAGGCGTTGCGTGAACTCGGGCCACAGGTGCAGTGGCTGCAGAGTTATGTCACTGCCGACAAGGTTTACTGCGTGTACATCGCGCCCAACGAAGAGCTGGTTCGCGAGCATGCCAGGCTGGGCGGGTTTCCGGCCAACAGTGTGTCCAGGGTGATGAACATCATCGACCCGACGACCGCCGAGTGACGCCTGATCCCACCTGTCGTGGAGCACCCATTGATGAGTACCCCCGTTGATCTCACTGCCCTGAAGGAACGCCAGAAAGTCGCCTGGGCCAGCGGCGATTACGCCGTGATCGGCACCACCCTGCAGATCGTCGGCGAAACCCTCGCTGAAGCCTGCGACCTGCGCTGCGATGAGGAAGTGCTGGACGTCGCCGCCGGCAATGGCAATGCCACGCTGGCGGCGGCGCGCCGTGGTTGTCTGGTGATGTCCACCGATTATGTCGCGGCGCTGCTGGAACGCGGCCAGGACCGGGCGCGGGCCGAGCACCTGGACGTGACGTTTCAGGTCGCCGACGCCGAAGCGCTGCCATTCGCCGATTCCAGTTTCGATGCTGTGCTGTCGACCTTCGGCGTGATGTTTGCGCCGGATCAGGCCAAAGCTGCGAAGGAACTGGCGCGGGTCTGCCGTCGTGGCGGGCGGATCGGCCTGGCCAACTGGACACCGGAAGGTTTTGTCGGCCAGATGTTCAAGACCCTCGGCCGGCATCTGCCACCGCCGCCCGGTACCCAGCCCCCGTCGAACTGGGGCGCGGAAGCGTGGCTGCATTCGCAGTTCGATGATCGCCACTTTCAAGTGCAGGTGACCCGTCGCCACTTCAACTTCCGTTATCGCTCGGCGGCGCACTTCATAGACATCTTTCGCCACTGGTACGGGCCGGTGCACAAGGCGTTCGCGGCGTTGCCGCCGGAAAGCGGGCAGGCCCTGGAAGGAGATCTGACGCAATTGATCGACGGGCTGAACCGGGCAGGGCCGGAATCGATGGTGGTGCCGAGTGAGTATCTGGAGGTGGTGATTACCAAGCGCTGAGCGCAAACCCATGTGGGAGCGAGCCTGCTCGCTCCCACGTGATTTCTATTTCAGGTGCGAAGCATCAAACCACTCCAGCGCCGTGCGCCAGATGCAGATGCCCAGGAAGTACGCCGACGCCAGCAACCACAACCCCATCACCAGCGGGTTGATCACCGGGTGGTTGATCACCAGCGACAGACTGCACAGCAGCCAGATCGCCGTTACCGCGATGTTGATCGGCATGAAGCGCCGCACGCGGAACGGGTGCAGGAATTTCATCCGGGTGATGGTCAGCAACGCCAGGCCGATCACGGTCAGGAAGGTGAGCCACGGCCCCGGACCGATGATGTACAGGCACAGCGCAACTACGTTCCAGGCAGCCGGGAAGCCGACGAAGTAGTTGTCCTTGCTCTTCATGTTGACGTTGCAGAAGCAGAACAGCGACGACACGAGAATCAGTGACACCGTCAGCAACAGCGTGTAGTCGGGCAACGGAATGTAGCGATAGATGAACAGTGCCGGAATGAACACGTAGGTCAGGTAATCGATCACCAGATCGAGGATCGACCCGTCGAAACTCGGTAGCACCGACTGCACGTTGACCTTGCGCGCCAGCGCGCCGTCGAGGCCGTCGACGATCAGCGCCACGCCCAGCCACATCAGGCAATGCACGGGCTGGTTTTCCAACAAAGCAAGGGTGGCCAGAAACGCGGTGACCACGCCGGTCGCGGTAAAGCCATGGGCGCCCCAGGCCTTGAGCCTGGCAATGTGGACGGTCGATATCACAGGGGCGTTCTCCAGAAAGTGTAGCGAGCCGGGTATCACGCTTGATTGACAAGGGTGGCGGCCAACCGGGTCGGGTTTGCAGCTATCGACCGGTCGGGCCGGGATAAGGTTCACCCTTCATGAATCTTAGCTGGCCGGGAAAATTTTTCGACGTGGAAATCGCCTCCCTGAAGCTGCGTCGGCCAAACGGTGCTGGCACAACGCGTGCGGAGGTCTATCGTTGCCTGACGCTGTTACGCCTTTGCCTGAGGACGATGTCATGAACACCAGCGATCTGCTCGAACAACTGCTGCGAGGCCAGGCCTCGGCGGGACAACAACAAAGTGGCGCTTCGGCCGGCGATGGTCTGGGTGGGCTCGGCGGTTTGCTGGGTGGCCTGCTGGGCGGCGGTGGTAGCAGCGGCGGTGGTTCGCCTGCCGGAGGATTGGGTGGCCTGGGCGGGCTGCTCGGCGGATTGCTCGGTGGCGGGGGATTGGGTGGCGGGGCGTTGGGCGGTGGTACGCAAAGTCGCACCGGTGGCACCAACTACGCGGCACTGGCTTCGCTGGGCATGATGGCTTTCCAGGCGTATCAGGCCTGGCAACGCAGTCAGGCATCAGCGGCGCCACAGCAGACACCGCAGACCGCTGACCTGTTGGCCGGCCCGCAAGTCGAGGAACATAGCCACGCGGTGCTGCGAGCCCTGATCGCGGCGGCCAAGGCTGATGGCCGGATCGACGATTCGGAAAAACACCTGATCAGCAGCGAAATCGGCCGCCATACCGACGATCCCAACCTGCAACAATGGCTGGATGCCGAAGTCGCCAAACCCCTTGATGCCAACGAAGTCGCGCAAGCCGCCAGCAACGATCCGGCAGTGGCCGCCGAAATGTACATCGCCAGTGTGATGCTGGTGGACGACCAGCAGGACGCCGAACGCAATTATCTGGATGAGCTGGCGGCGGCCTTGCAGATCGACCCTCAGTTGCAGGTGCATCTCGAACAACAGGCCAAAGGCACCGCCTGAATCCCACCTCTTACAGCCTTCGGCAGCTTCTATTCAGTAAATAGAGTTGCCGGGGGCTCTGTCCGTCCGTCCGGGCAAATTTCACGTCGATTGAATTTTTGCTGCGCGCTGCCTCTCTGCTGCTTTAGAGGCGCGTGAACCAGCGTCCTGCCAATTGACCGGGAAATCTGCCATGACTGTCCTGACACGTCTGCTATCAACACCCGCACACGCGCAACCGATCCATCCCGGTGGAGGTTTGCGCAGCCTGTATGAAGCATTGCTGTCGGGGGGAAATCCCCGTGCACTGGCGCGACCGTTTCTCGAAGAACAACTGCTGCAGGCAGCGCAATTGTCAGAGGCATTGCCGGCGGATCCTTCGTCGTGGCACGACTGGGTGGCCGCACACTGCGCCGAGGTTGCCCGGCAATACGCCGAGTATCTGCGACATCGCAAGGACGGTGGGGCGCGGCAGTTCTTCAGTGGCAAGGCTCATGCGCTGTATTTCCTGCAAGCGGTAGCTCCGACCAAACAGGTAGACGGCGCCTGGCTTTACGGACTGTTGCAGCACTGGCGCGATCCGCGTTTCAGTGGCCTGGTCTGCACCTATCTGGAAGAACTGGGTGAAGGTAATCCTGCGCAAAACCATGTGGTGATCTACCGCAAACTGCTGGCCGAACATGGCCTGGAGCACGCAGGTTCCTTGCCCGACGAGCGTTATCTGCAAGGTTCTTTGCAACTCGCGCTGGGCGCCTGTGGCGATGAATACTTGCCGGAAGTCATAGGCTACAACCTCGGGTATGAACAACTGCCCTTGCACCTGTTGATCAGCAGTTATGAGTTGAGCGAGCTGGGCATCGATCCGTATTACTTCACCCTGCACGTGACCATCGATAACGCCAGCACCGGACATGCGCACAAAGCCGTGCAGGCAGCGCTCGATCTGATGCCGCTGGAGGCCGATCGTGCCGACTTCCTGCGCCGGGTTTCGCGGGGCTATCGGCTTAACGACCTGGGGCAGGGCAGTCGCGCCATCATCGAGGGTTTCGATTTGCAGCGTGAGTTGCTGGTCATGCTCGAACGCAAGAGTGCCTTCGGCCAGCACATGCATTCGGACTACTGCCGGTTTGAAGGCAAGACCGTCAATCAATGGCTGGCCGCGCCCGAGCAACTGCCGGGATTTCTCCAGGCCCTGCAAGAAAAAGGCTGGATAAAGCGCCATCAGGACCCTCAGGCCAGCCGCTTCTGGCAATTGATCGAAGGTGATGGCGCGGCGATGTTCGGCGTGTTCAATGGCTACGAAAAACAGCTGCTGCACGACTGGATTGCCGGTGACTGGGCGCCTGCGACCCGACCGGCTCCGGCTCGGCGTCGTAGTCACGTCACCCCCGCAGTCGCGGTGTCCGCGCGGGATCCCGATGTCCAGCAATTGAATGCGGCACTGCACGGTCAGGACGGGCACGGACAAATGGCGGCGCTGATTCCCTGGCTGGCGCCGGCCCGACACTCGCATCCGGCCGGATTGCTCGCGACCCGCCGTTTCATCGAGCTCAAATCCAGTCTGGACTGAGGGAGTCGCCCATGAATCAGGAAGTATTGCTGTCCGCCGACGACCTTGTGCTGTTGCAACTGGGCCGGCGCTTGCAGGCTGACGGCTATCGATTCGTCACGCCGACGCCACTGACCCACCAGCGCGTCAATCAGCGCGACGAGGGGCAGGCGGTCGATTGCCTGCGCGATGTATTCGGCTGGTCGCGTTCGTTCGAACCCGGGTTGTTATCCGCCGACGAGCAGCGGCAATTGCAGGACGCGCAAATCCTCGAGGTCTGTGATGGGCGCCTCAAGAGTCGGGTGCGCTGGTCGAGCCTGGACGATTTACTGTTCGTGCATTCGGGGTTTCCGACCGAGGCGGCCGATTCGGTGTTCTTCGGCCCGGATACCTACCGCTTTGCCCAACTGATTCACAGCCATTTACAGCAGAGCTATGCCCCGATCCTGCGCGCCGTGGACATCGGTTGTGGCGCGGGTGTCGGTGCGATTGTGATAGCCCGTGCTCGTCGTCAGGCACAGGTGCTGGCGCTCGACATCAACCCTGCCGCGTTGCGCCTGACGACCATCAACGCGGCGCTGGCGGAAGTGGCCAACGTCGAAGTACTGGCCAGTGACGTGTTGCAAGGCGTGGAGGGCGAGTTCGATCTGATCGTTGCCAACCCGCCGTATATGGCGGACCCGGCGGGACGCGCTTATCGCCACGGAGGTGGGACGCTGGGCGCGGGGTTGTCGTTGCGCATCGTCGAGCAGGCGCTCAATCGCCTGGCGCCCGGAGGCTCGCTGCTGCTCTACACCGGTGTGGCGATGGTCGATGGCCGTGATCCGTTTATCGACACCGTGGTGCCGCGGCTGGACGCATCGCGGTTCTGCTGGACTTACCGTGAGCTGGATCCCGATGTCTTTGGCGAAGAGTTGTTGAATGTCGGCTATCAACGGGTCGAACGGATCGCCGTGGTGGCACTGACCGTGACCCGAACTGGATGAAACAAGGCAGGTGCGCCATGAGCAGGAACCTCGACGACTACAACCGCATGCGCGACTTCTCGGCGACCTCGGAACCGGCGGCAGTCAAGCAGCGGGGCAAGCAGGCCGGCGTCGATCACGCGTTGCAGTTCTGCATCCAGAAACACGACGCGTCGCACCTGCACTACGACTTTCGCCTGGAACTCGACGGAGCGCTCAAAAGCTGGGCGGTGCCCAAGGGGCCGTCGCTGGATCCCAAGGTCAAGCGGCTGGCCGTCCACGTCGAAGACCATCCGTTGGATTACGCGACCTTCGAAGGCAGCATTCCTGAAGGGCATTACGGCGCCGGGGATGTGATCGTCTGGGATCGCGGTGTGTGGATCCCGCTGGAAGACCCGCAGAAGGCCTACGCCAAGGGCAAGCTCAAGTTCGAGCTGCAAGGCGAGAAGCTCGGCGGCATCTGGAATCTGGTGCGCACCCACATGCCGGGCAAGCAGGAGCAATGGTTTCTGATCAAGCATCAGGACACCGCCGCCCGGCCGCAAAACGATTACGACGTGCTGGTCGCCGAGCCGGACAGCGTGCTCAGCGAGCGAACCCTGGTCGACAAGCCCAAACTCGACGCCAGACAAGTCAAACCGCTTAAAAAACCAACGCGCAAACCGGCTTCGGGAAAGCTTGTCGGCGCACACAAGGCCCGGATTCCCGCGCAGTTGAAGCCGCAACTGGCCACGCTGGTGGACAGTGCGCCGGCGGGAGACTGGAGCTACGAAATCAAGTTCGACGGCTACCGGATCATGGCGCGCATCGATCATGACGACGTGCAGTTGTTCACCCGTAACGGCCATGACTGGACGCACAAACTGCCTGAGCAAGCCCGGGCGCTCGCCGCGCTGGGGCTGGAATCGGCCTGGCTTGACGGTGAAATGGTCGTCGCCAACGAAGAGGGTGTTCCCGATTTCCAAGCGCTGCAGAACGCCTTCGAAGCCAGCCGCAGCGCCAACATCATTTATTACCTGTTCGACCTGCCTTACCTCAACGGTGTCGACCTGCGCGAAGTGCCGGTGGAAGAGCGACGCGCCGCGCTGGCCACGGTATTGAAGGCACACAAGGATCCGCTGTTGCGCTTCTCCGAAGCCTTTGACGAAACCCCGGAGGCGTTGCTCAACAGCGCCTGCCAGATGCAGATGGAAGGCTTGATCGGCAAGCGCATCGGCTCGCCTTATGTGTCACGGCGCAGCAGCGACTGGATCAAGCTCAAGTGCAAGCATCGTCAGGAATTCGTGATTGTCGGCTACACCGACCCCAAGGGTTCGCGCAGCGCGTTCGGCGCTTTGTTGCTGGGGCTGCATGATCGCGACAGCGGTGAATTGCGCTATGCCGGCAAGGTTGGCACCGGTTTCAATGAGGCCACATTGAAAAGCCTCCTCGCGCAGTTGAAGCCATTGCGGGCGAAGAAACCGGCCGTGGTCAACCCGCCGAGTGGCTTCGAGGTCAAAGGCGTGCACTGGCTGAAACCGAGCCAGTTGGCGGAAGTCGCGTTTGCCGAAATGACTCAGGATGGCTCGGTGCGTCACGCGGTGTTTCATGGCGTGCGTGAGGACAAACCGGCCAAGGACATCACTGAGGAGCGAGCCAAAACCATGAAGACGTCAAAGACTCAAGCCACCGCGCCGTCCCAATCCGGCCTGGCTGACGACAAGGTGCGGATCACCCACCCCGACCGGGTGATCGACGCGAGCAGCGGCACCACAAAGATGCAACTGGCCGAGTATTACGCCAGCGTCGCCGAATGGATCCTGCCGCAACTCAAGGATCGCCCGGTGGCGCTGGTGCGGGCGCCGGACGGAATCGCCGGTGAATTGTTCTTCCAGAAAAACGCCGAGCATCTGGCGATCCCCGGTATTCGTACGCTGGACAAGCACGTCACCGGGCAACCGGTGATGCTGATCAACAACGCCGAAGCCCTGATCGGTGCGGTTCAGATGAGCACCGTCGAACTTCACACCTGGAACGCCACCACGGTGGACCTGGAGAAACCCGACCGTTTCGTCCTCGACCTCGACCCCGATCCTGCGTTGCCTTGGAAAAGCATGGTCGAAGCCACAGCCATGACCCTGACCGTGCTGGAAGAACTGGGTTTGCGGGCATTCCTCAAGACCAGTGGCGGCAAGGGCATTCATCTGGTGGTGCCGCTGATCCGCAAGCAAGGCTGGGACGAGGTCAAGGATTTCAGCCATGCCATCGTCAGTCACATGGCCAAGTTGTTGCCGGAACGGTTTTCGGCGGTGTCCGGGCCGAAGAACCGGGTGGGGCGGATCTTCATCGATTACCTGCGCAACGGTCTCGGCGCCACCACCATTTGCGCCTACGCGGCGCGCACACGGGAAGGGCTGCCAGTATCGGTGCCGCTGTTTATCGATGAAGTGAAAGAGATCAAGGGCGGCAATCAGTGGAATATTCATAACGTCCACGAACGACTGGCGGATGTCGGTGATGAGCCCTGGGCGGACATGAAGACAACCCGCCAGAGCATCACGGCCGAGATGCGCAAACGGGTCGGCATGAAAAAATGATCAGGTGTCGCGCAGCAAGTCGTGGGCGTTGAGCAATTGGTAGGCGACTTCCGGATGCTTTTTCAGACCGCGACGGATGGCGGCCGGAATGGATTGTTTTGTCTTGCGGCAGAGCCCCGGCAGTTCATCGATCCTGATTTCGATCCCGAGCATGGTTTTGACCACGTTGTCACCGGGGGAGATTTCCACGCGAATACCCAACTGCTCGAACATCCTGCCTTGCAGGCGCTCAAGATCGGCCAGACTTTGCAGGTTTTCCAGACGATCGAGCAGGCGTTTTTCTTCCTGTCGGGTCAGTAACAGGATGCGTACATCTGCGCCAGGATTTTCCAGCAGCGGATCGCGCCCGCAGTCGCAGGCGCCGGGCGGGCAGGGTGAGCGGATCGGGGCGGAAATCGTCATGGCCTCCATCATAGAGGCCGTTCGACGATTTTGCCCATGGTCACCCGGCTGCCGTCCATCGGCAGAGTGCTGATTGGCGACGTCGAGCGTGAGGCTTACTGCGACAAGCCTTCGTAATGAACCAGGATGGCGTTGGCCAGCTCTTCATCGCTGGCATTCAGGCCGGGATTGTCCTGGCGCACCTGTTGCAGCACCGACTCCAGATACACACCACGGATGGCACCGCCGCTGGCGACGAAGGCGGACAGGTCGTCACGGGCCGGAATCACCATTTTGTGATCTTTGAAGGTGGAGTACAGCGACGCTGAAACACCCGCCGAAGTAGCGACATCTCCCGCATCCACACGGGCGAAGGCCGAACCAAAGGGCAGGCACAGCACAAGAGACGAAACGAGTAATAAACGACGCATGACGGTTTCCTCCAGCAGCGTAAAGCGAAAAGGAAGTACCACATAATGTGAGAGGTGCTGCGTGGCTTGGGAGTTCCATGCGCCGGAACAAGTTCTCGGGGCTGCAAACCGATAACTGCCGCACACTATTCTTTTTTACCGGATGTGACGACACACGTTGCGACGCTCTAACCCGGCGGGTTCGCGGAAATAGGCTTAACTGAAGCTTTGAAAGCGCTGTGCGGCGCGACCAGGGAGGAAATCACCGTGTCGATCAAACTGCGTTTGGTGTTGCTGATCGCGACCAGCCTGCTTACGGCGTTGATCGTGAGCCTGGTCAGTTATGTCGGCAACCAGCGGATGGCTTCGGCGGTCAGTGATAACGCGGTCAGCATGAGCGCGCTGCGCAACCACATGGAAGCCGACATGATGCACGACGCCCTGCGCGCCGATGTCTATTCGGCGATGCTCGTGGGGCTGGGAAAAAGCACCAGCACGGCGGACGAGGTGCGCAGTTCCGTCGAAGAGCACGCTGCGCATTTTCGCGAGGTGCTGGGCGAGAACCTGAAACTGCCGCTCGACGCCACGATCCGGACCGCACTGGAGCAGATTCGCCCCAGTCTCGACACCTACATCAACGCCGGTGAGCGGATCGTCGGGCTGGCACTGGACAACCCGGACACGGCGCAACAGGAACTCGGCACGTTCAGCGCCGCGTTCAGCCAGCTCGAAGAGCAGATGGCGTCCCTGAGCGAGTTGATCGAAACCAATACCCGGCAGACCAGCCAGGGCACCGAAGCCGCGATCCGCAACGCCAACATCGCCCTTGGGATCGTGCTGATCGCTAGCCTGTTACTGCTTTTGGCTCAGGGCCGCTGGGTGATCCTGAGCATCACCGGCCCGCTGAAGACTGCCAGTCGCATCGCGGAAAGCATCGCCCATGGCAATCTCAGCGAGCCAATCGCCGAGCCTTCGGGCAAGGACGAGGCCAGCGTGCTGATTCGTACACTGGCGACCATGCAGCGGGACTTGCGCGACATGATCGGCGTGGTTCGCCACAACGCTCACGGCGTCAGCGGCATGAGCGAGCAACTGAGTCACGGCTGCCATCAGGTGGCCGACAGCAGCCAGCAACAAAGCACCGCTGCTGGCACCATGGCTGCGGCCGCGAGCCAGATGACCGCCAGCATCGAAGAAATCACCCGCCACGCCGAACGGGCGTTGAACATGGCCAGCCAGGCCGAGTCACTGGCGAAAAACGGCGGGCAGGTGATCCATCAGGTGGTCAGCGACATGGACGACATCGCCCGTTCCGCCCAGCAGTCGGCGCAGGTGATCCGCACGCTGGATCTGGAGTCCGAAGGCATCTTCAACATCATCCAAGTGATCAAGAGCATCGCCGACCAGACCAACCTGTTGGCACTCAACGCGGCCATCGAAGCGGCCCGAGCGGGCGAGCAGGGCAGGGGGTTTGCCGTGGTCGCCGATGAAGTGCGCAGCCTTGCCGCTCGCACCAGCGCCTCAACCCAGGAAATCGCCGCGATGGTCGCACGGATCCAGAACAGCACCCGCGAAGCGGTCAGCAGCATGGAGGCGGGCGTGGCCCTGGTCGACAAAGGCATGGCGGTCACCGCCGACGTCGAGCGCGCCATCCGCGAAATCCTCGAAGCCACCCTGAACACCACGCAACTGGTCAACGACATCACCCGCACCATTGGCGAACAGAGCCAGGCGAGCAACGAAATCGCCCATCAGGTGGAGATGATTGCCGGCATGTCGGAGGGCAACAGCAAAGTGATCGGCGAGACGGCGAATACGACGGATGAGTTGTCGAGCCTGGCGGGGCGGCTGGCGCAGTCGGTGGATCGGTTTCGGTTGTGATGCGAATACAGTTTTTGCTTAAGGTGGGCTGAGCAAGCGGATCACTGATCCGCTTTTCGCCGCACATTGATAGTTGCCTCAACCTTGAGTCTGAAATTGTACTTTGAGTTGAAACGATTCTTTGCGTTGAGTTCTGGTTTAACGAAGGGTGACTTTTTGTTGCAGACGTAGGCGATTTTGGGGTGGTAGTCAGCCAGGAATTGCTCGCCGTGTGCATCAATCAAAAATTGAATAGTCGACTCCAATTGTTTGATCCCTTGGCCTTGCCAGCCCCCTCCATCTCGGTCTTTCAACTCAACAAGGTAAAGCGCGTCATCAGTCCTCAGCATGCAGTCACATCGATCCCGACCTTTTTCCTCACCGTCTTTGATCACGCATTTGTCAATCGCGGTAAACACGATCGATTTTTGGAGAGGATTCAATACCGAGGCTATCCATTCTTTCTGGTTTCCTGTGTCGACATAAGCCACTGGAAACTCTTGATCGTCACGCAGCCCAAATTCGGCATCAGTAAACGGACCTGTCTGGCAGCGGATATCAAAAAAATTCATCCTTTCAGCTCATCCTCGATATCAAGGAGCGCATCAAATAAATCATTGCCTTCTTGCAAGGATCTGTTCAGAAAATTGTCATCGGAAGGAATGCCATCAACCATTGGCAGCTTCTTTATAGATCCGGTTTTTTCGTCGGCTTGGTAAATCGCCAACTCATCGATGTCCACTAGCGCATGCAAGGGAATAACCGCTGCGAGTTTAGGGAGCAGCTCCTTATCGCGTTTTTCCTTGAGAATGCTGTCCTGCAGGTGTTTGCCTTGTACGGCAATCGTCAGGTAATTCACCACATAGGGGCTATGAGTTGTCATCACCAGGCGGTTGTTCTGTCCGTGATTGAAATGCAAGAGGCTCTGCAAGACACTCCATTGCGATTGTGGGTACAGATTCTGCTCGGGCTCTTCGACGATATTGATAAACGCTGATTTGTTGAATCTGGAAGACAATGTGGAGAGCGCGATACGTCTTTGCTCTTCAGTCAGCGAATCAATGGAAAAGATCTGTTTAACTTCTTTTCTGAACCGATCCAGTTCATCGGCACTCATGGTCTCCTGTCGCTCTTCGCTGCGTTCTTGAACCGCGTTGGACAGGTAGTGGCTCACCAGATGCAATGGCACGGCAGACTGAAAACCACTGGAGGCATCTGCCAACCGGAGTTTGTAGTCTGATTCACGAATGTTGAGGATATCGTTCAGCTTGTCGTATTCGAGTTCTGCCTGATTGATAGGCAGCAGCAGAGCGCCCTTCATATTGGCTTTGGCTGCATCGAACTCGGTCAGGAACTCCTTGAGCGAGTCAGAGGACAATTTCAGTTCGCGCGGGTGCCTGACATAGGAGATAAAGTTGCGCTCGGCAGGCACGTACATGATCTGAGGCAAATGGTAGCCACCACCTTTTGATTCAGAGATATGCAGCTGTCCCCGCAGAAAATGAATCGAGTAGGCCTCGCCCTCGTATTCGATCTCTGTTGCATCAGTGAGGTAGTGCTCTAGCCTGTGATAAGTCAAAAAAGGTTTGATGAATTTGTTCTTTCTCTCGAACCATTTTTTTTCGTAATCACCCCGCACCAACGCCTTTTCGATCCAGGAGAAGGTCGAGTAGAGCTTGGCCAGCGTACTTTTCCCGGAGCCCTGGTTGCCCACGAACACGGTCACGCGTTTGAACTCTATCCAGCCTTCGTTCTTCACACCATCGCGGATAGGGCCAAAATGCTTGACGCGTAGTCGGGTCATTGATCACTCCATAAGGACGAGCTTTTACGGTATAGCGGTGCAGCATATCAGGGCGGGGGATAAACGGGAGTGCCAAATCAGAACGAAAAGTACAGATACGAACAGGGTTGTCTTGAAGACATAAAGGCTCTGGCGAAGCAATTGCCAGAGCCTTTTTTCATCATCAGAACTTGTAAGCCTGACGGCCCACCAGCAACCACTTGCCAGCCTGCTTCTGCCAGATCTGAAGGTTCTCGATTTCGGTCGGTACGACCTCGGTGCCTTTGATGGCCTGCCCCGAAAAATGGTGGCGAACCAGCGCGGTGTCACCGGAGAGGGTGATGGTCTGTTTCTGCATTTCCAGGGTCTTGAACGCGCTCTTGCCGGTTTCGATATCGGCAATGAAATCCTTCTTGTCCTGAATCTTGCCGCTGGAATGGCCGTAGGTGAGGTTGTCGGCGGTCAGGGAGTTCAGTTCGGCGATATCCTTGTGCAGCATCGCCTGGGTCAGGTGGTCGACTGCCTGGGCGACCTCTTGTTCCGCCGGCGCAGCGGCGACATAGCCACTGAAGAGGCAGAGCAGACCGAGCAGCATTTTGGTTTTGTTCATGGGTTTTCCTTATTGTTATAGATCATCGAAGCGACTGAGCTATTTGTCAGTCGTCGTACAACTTAGCAGGAATGCACCGGCGTTAGAAAGCGCTTGAGGAACCCATCGAAAACTATCCGGTCGCGAACAGACGCGCGGGTTTGTCCTGACGTGATATTCTTCGCCCCACTTGGTTTGACCTAATTCAGTCTGGCGCGCTTTTCGGCGAGCCGACCGAACCCCTGTCGCTCAAGTAGCTGAAGCCAATAATGATAAGAAGTCAGTTCAGAAGGGACATATAACTGAGGTCGACGCAGCCTGTCGGCCTTGTGTGCCCACCCGTCAAAATTGAAGTGTGCCGGAACCCGCGACGCTGGCCTGAGTGTCGCGAACAAGGGGAACTCATACGTACAACAGCGGCGGGCGGAAGGCGTTTTATCATAGGTGCAACAGATGTTTAAAAAAGTGAACACAGCCTTGCTGGGGCTGGCTTTGGCGATGGGGATGTCGTCCGCCAATGCCGAAGAAGCAAAGAAAGTCGACGTCCTGCTGATCGGCGGCGGCATCATGAGCACCACCCTGGGTGTGTGGATCAATGAGCTGGAACCGACCTGGTCGATGGAAATGGTCGAGCGCCTCGACGGCGTCGCCCTGGAGAGCTCCAACGGCTGGAACAACGCCGGTACTGGTCACTCCGCACTGGCCGAACTGAACTACACCCCGGAAGACGAGAACGGCAAAGTGTCGATCCCGAAAGCCGTCGAAATCAACGAAGCGTTCCAGGTTTCGCGTCAGTTCTGGGCCTGGCAGGTTCAGCAAGGCGTCCTGAAGGACCCTCGCTCGTTCATCAACACCACTCCGCACATGAGCTTCGTGTGGGGCGATGACAACATCAAGTTCCTGAAAAAGCGCTACGAAGCCCTGCAAGCGAGCCCGCTGTTCGCCGGCATGCAGTACTCCGAAGACCCGGCTGTGATCAAGAAGTGGGTTCCGCTGATGATGGAAGGGCGTGACCCGAACCAGAAAATCGCGGCCACCTGGAGCCCGCTGGGTACCGACATGAACTTCGGCGAAATCACCCGCCAGTTCGCCGGTTACCTGCAGACCAAGCCTAACTTCAGCATGAAGCTGTCGAGCGAAGTACAGGACATCACCAAGAACGCCGATGGCACCTGGCGCGTCAGCTACAAGAACCTGAAAGACGGCACCAAGACTGAAACCGACGCCAAGTTCGTGTTCATCGGCGCCGGCGGCGGTGCTCTGCACCTGCTGCAGAAGTCCGGTATCGAAGAAGCCAAGGAATATGCTGGCTTCCCGGTAGGCGGCTCGTTCCTGGTGACCGATAACCCGGCCATCGCCGAGCAGCACCTGGCCAAGGCTTACGGTAAAGCTTCGGTTGGCGCGCCTCCGATGTCCGTTCCGCACCTGGACACCCGTGTCCTGGACGGCAAGCGCGTCATCCTGTTTGGCCCGTTCGCAACCTTCAGCACCAAGTTCCTGAAGGAAGGTTCGTACCTGGACCTGCTGACCAGCACCACTACCCACAACATCTGGCCTATGACCAAGGTCGGCATCAAGGAATACCCGCTGGTCGAGTACCTGGCCGGTCAACTGATGCTGTCGGATGAAGACCGTCTGAACGCGCTGAAGGAATACTTCCCGAACGCCAAAGCCGAAGACTGGCGCCTGTGGCAAGCCGGCCAACGCGTGCAAATCATCAAGCGTGATGAAGCCGCTGGCGGCGTGCTGAAACTGGGCACCGAAATCGTTGCTTCGAAAGACGGCTCCATCGCCGGTCTGCTGGGCGCATCGCCAGGCGCATCGACCGCTGCACCGATCATGCTGAGCGTGCTGCAGAAAGTCTTCAAAGACAAAGTCGCTACCCCTGAGTGGCAAGCCAAGCTGCACCAGATCGTTCCAAGCTACGGCACCCAGCTGAACAACGATCCAGCCAAAGTGGCTGAAGAGTGGGCTTACACCGCCAAGATCCTGCAACTGCCAACCCCACCGGTGATTGGTCAGGCTGCAGCTCCAGCGGCGGAAGCGGCTGACAAGGCTAAAGCTCCAAAGGAAAACGCTGCACGTGACATGGCTCTGTAATTCAGACGCCTGACACACAAAGCCCACTGAACCGGTAACGGTCAGTGGGCTTTTTTGTGTCCGGATTTCAGGCTTTGGCGGCGGCCAGATAGGTCCCCAACCGCCGGCCCATTTCCTCTCCCAACGCTTGCAATCCACTCAACGGCCTTACCATCACCTCGAATTCAACAATCTTTCCCTGTTTATCAAACCGGATCATGTCGATACCCTTGAGCTCTTTCGACCCAACCTTTGCACTGAACTCCAGCACCACATTCAAACCATCAGCCGTCGCCAGTTCACGGTGGTATTTGAAGTCTTCAAACACTTCGAACACGGTGTTCAGGATCATCGCCACCACCGGTGCGCCGGGGTAAGGCGTGTGGGCCATCGGCGAGCGGAATACGGCTTTGGGGTCGAGCAGGTCGGGCAGGGCTTTCAAGTTGCCGGTGCGGATCATCTCGTGCCAGCGATTCAGGGATTCGGCGGCGTTGGGGTGCAGGTTCAGGTCGGTCATGGTTTCACTCCTGTATTTTTGTTGTTCTTTGCGCGGCGACCATGACTCTAGATCAAAGCGGCGTAATGGAAACCTTCTGTACCGATCTGAATGTCGACACATGAGTGGGCCAAATCCATCTGATCCGCTTTTTCCTGTTGAATCTGCATCTGTAACCATCTCAGCCATCGGCCCAAAATACCCTTGCCGTTCGGCCACACGCGACGCGCTTCATTCCGAAGCACCCGGTGCGCCGGACATTCAGTATTCAGGAGGCCTTCATGGCTAAGATGGCGTTTTTCCTCGGCGGCTTTCTCGTGTTGACCATCATGATTGGCGTTCTGGCCACGATTTCTCCGGTCTGACGCTTACCTGACACCTTCCATGGGGCGTGTGATCTAATGCCGGGCTTTTCATCCAGCAAACGGACTTCACCCCATGGCCGAACCGCGTATCCGCGCACTTGCATTGTGTGTCTTTCAGCACAACGGCAACATTCTGGTTAACCGCTTCCACGACCCGGTCGCAGACAAAACCTTCTACCGGCCCATTGGGGGCGGTATCGAGTTTGGTGAAACCAGTCGCGAGGCCATCGTGCGCGAAGTGCAGGAAGAGTTGGGCCTTTCCATGAAGGATCTGCGCCTGCTCGGCACGCTTGAAAGCCTCTTCGTCTACAACGGCAAACCGGGACATGAAATTGTTCAGGTGTATGACGCCCGCTTTGACGATGCGCAGGTCTACGAGCAATCGCAGATCGTCGGTCACGAAAGCGACGGTTCTCCGTTCACCGCAAGCTGGCAAGGCAGCTCAAGTTTCACTGAGCAATCACCGCTGGTGCCCGTCGGTTTGCAGGCGTTGCTCAAGAGTGCCGCCATCCTCGACTGAGTACGCAGTCACACGATCACCCAGACAAAACCGCATTCGGTATTAGACTCCACCCACGATCTGATACCTGAAACCTTGCCATGTCGGACTCTCCATGGACTCGCTGATCAACGCCGCCGGCCGCGCACTGGCGGCGGGTGATCCGCTGGCGGCGCTGAATTTCGTGGCCCTGCGCGAAGATCCTCCAGCACTCGCCCTGCGCGGGATCGCCATGGCCCAGCTCGGCGACATGACACGGGCCAAGACATTGCTGCAGCGGGCGGTGAAAGCGTTCGGCGCCAATGAGCCGTTGTCTCGGGCGCGCTGCGTGGTGGCCGAGGCCGAAGTGGCACTGGCGACGCGGGATCTAGGCTGGCCGGTGAAGGCGCTGGAGGCGGCGCGACGGGCCTTGCACGATCACGGCGACTGGCTCAATGCAGCGCACGCGCGCTATTTGCAGATTCGTCGGTTGTTGTTGATCGGGCAGTTGGACGACGCTGATGCGCTGCTCGCTGAACTCGTTCCTGCACCGTTGCCGCCAGCCCTGCACGCCGTCCATGAACTGATGAGCGCCGGAATCGCGTTGCGCCGGGTGCAGGCGCACAAGGCGCAAATGACGTTGGAACGTGCGCAACGAGCGGCGCAGTTGGCGGGCATTCCAGCGCTGTCGGCGGAGATCGAACATGCCCTGCAAATGCTCGAGGTTCCCGCCGCCCGATTGACTGTTGCCGGTCAGATGCAAGCAGTGACACTTGCGCAGGTTGAAGCGTTGTTTGCATTGCCGACGCTGGTGATTGATGCCTGTCGCTACAGCGTGCGCGGTGCAGGCATGACGGTGGCGCTGGCCAAGCGACCGGTGTTGTTCAACATCATTCGGTTGCTTGCCGAAGCCTGGCCGGGGGATGCTCCCCGAGAGACGCTGGTCGCCAAGGCCTTTCGATTGAAGCTCGATGATGAATCCCACCGCGTCCGTTTGCGGGTCGAGATCGGTCGATTGCGCGCAGCATTGCGACCACTGGCCGAAATCACCGCGACTTCCCGTGGCTATGCGCTGGTGGCGCAAGACGTGGCGCTCCTGACGTTACCGCTCGAAGACAAACACGCCGCATTGCTGGCGCTGCTCGCCGATGGCGAGGCGTGGTCGAGCTCGGCACTTGCGCTCGCACTGGGCAGTAGCCAGCGTCAGGTACAGCGAGCGCTGGAAACGTTGGCGGTGCAAGACAAGGTCCAGGCGTTCGGTGTCGGCCGTGCACGTCGCTGGTTGACACCGCCAGTGCCGGGTTTCGCGACGATCTTGTTACTCCCGGTATCGCTGGGAAATGGCTAGGCTGGACTCACCCACTCAACGAGGAAGCCAGCATGAAACACGCAAACGCAGAAATCCTTCGTGAATACGGCCCGTTCGAAGGCATCGACGGTGTTCACGGCGTGACCTTTGATGGTCAGCAAGTCTGGTTCGCCAGTGACGGCCAGCTCAATGCGCTGGACCCGGCCAGCGGCGAAACCGTGCGCACGATCAAGGTCGGTGCCGATGGCGGGACCGCGTTCGACGGCAAACACCTTTTTCAGATTGCCGACCGTCGAATCCACAAGATCGACCCAGCCACCGGGCGCGTGCTCCACACCATTCCAGCCCCCGGCGACGGCGGCGATTCGGGCATGGCCTGGGCCGAGGGCTCGTTGTGGGTAGGGCAGTATCGCGACCGCAAGATTCATCAAATCGATCCGGAAACCGGGAAAATCCTCCGTACCCTCGAATCAAACCGCTTTGTCACCGGTGTGACCTGGGTCGACGGTGCGCTGTGGCATGGCACCTGGGAAGGCGAAGAGAGTGAGATCCGGCGGATCGATCCGGGCAGCGGCGAAGTACTGGAAAGTCTGGCGTTGCCCGCCGGGATCGGCGTCTCCGGACTGGAGGCCGATGGCGGTGAGCGCTTCTACTGCGGCGGTGGCAACAGCAGCAAGGTGCGGGCCGTGCGTCGGCCGAAGTGAGGCGCTCAAGGCGCACCAAACACCATCGTCCAGTACACGCCTTCATCACTGCGCGCCTCACTGGCAAAACCGGCGCCGACCTGGGTGAACATCGGGTTCATCAGGTTGGCGCAATGTCCGGGGCTGGCCAGCCAGCCGGCCATGGCCTTGCCAGGTGAGCTTTGTCCGGCGGCGATGTTTTCGCCGATCTGTCGGCCACGGTAGCCGGCAGACCGGGCACGGTCGGCCGGCATATCGCCGTCAGGGTCCTGGTGAGCGAAGTAGTTGCCGTAGGCCATGGCCTTGCTGTGTCCCAGCGCGGCGGCGCCGAGGGCCGGGTTCCAGCTCAAGGGGCGCGCGGCGGCAAAGCGCTGGCGCCCGCACATTCGTGATCGGGCACGGGCGGCGTTGACCTCGGCCAGCAAGGCTTTGCCGACGCTGCGGTTATCGCCCACCCGGCTGTCGATCACCGGGCGCGCCAGTACTACTTGCCATTCACTGCGGGCGCGGCTGATGCCGATGTCGGCATATTGCGCATCAAGCAAAACGCCACAGTGTTCGTTCTGCAATTGATCAAACGCCTCTTCGGCATCCTCGGCCCCGACGATCCTGATGCTGCGCACCGCGACCGCTGCATAACCGGAGGCCTTCAGTTGCTCGCGCATTCCGCCGCCGTAGCCATAGCCGATCGGCAACGCAATATTCTGCTTGAGCACCAGTGGCGCCAGGCGTTGTGTCGGACGCCGGTCGCAGCGTTGCGGGTGGGCACGAAGGTCATTGATGGCGGCCGCCAGTTGCCGCTCTGCACCAGCGTGGGCAATGGGGGCGAGCAAAGGAGACAGGATCAGCAGGCACAGCGAAACGAAGCGAGACGAACGGACGGCGTGGCGCATGGGACGCAAAGCTCTGAAAAAAGACAGCGCTGATAGGGAGTTAGCCGCGAAAGTGGCGCGAGTAGGACTGGCCTTTTTGCACTTGGTTCAGGAGGTGCCTGAGGCTTTCGCGGGTCGCCGACGAAGTGCGCAGGTGTCACTCAGCGGTTCAACGCATCAGTCATCCATTGCAGGTATTGCGGCCGTTCGGAAATCGAGTTGTGCGCCGAATCCGTCACCACTTTGAGCGTCGCCACACCGTCGGGAAAACTGTGCAGTAAGCGCTCGGTGCTGGCCCGTGAAACCACCTCGTCATCGCTCGCGGCCAACAGCAGCGTTGGCACACTGATGTGCGCCGCATATTTACCGGACTCGTAACGATCCTTCAGCAGCCATTTCACCGGTACCCACGGGTAATGCTGGACGGCGAGTTCGACGAGGCTGTTGTAAGGCGTGACCAGAATCAGTTGCGCCACCGGCCGCTGACTGGCCAGCCGCACCGCAACCCCGGAACCGAGGCTGCGTCCCACCAGTGCAATCTGTGGATGCCGGGCATACACCTGATCGAACAGCGCCATTGCATCCTCGGCAATCGCCTCTTCGGAAGGTGATCCACCGCTACCACCAAACCCCCGATAGTGCAGCAAATACACCGCGTAGTCGGGAAACGCCTCGGCAAACGCCGGCAGATTGCGCGATACATCCTCGGCGTTGCCACCGAAATAGATCAGCGCTTTTGCCCCGGAATGCTCGCGAACACTGACGCGAATGTCGGCATCGGGCATCGCCAGCGTCATGCGCGATTCCGCCGTACCCATGGAGCCGGACGACGGGAAATAGATCAGCGAGCGCTGAAAAACGAACAGTGCCGCGCACAGGATCAAGTACACGGCAACGATCAAAGTGACGAGCGACATCAGGGTTCTGGACATTCGGCTAACTTTAACGGGGCGTGAAGGTGCTCAGTCGCAGTGTAGTTGAGCCTTCCCGAGTGACTGCCGCCAAACACAAGGCGCAACAGATCCATCAAGCAGAGACGCGAGCATGAGCCACACTGAGGGTTGTTCCCGCCGCCGCCTGCTCACGCTGGCTGCCGGGGTTTCGGCGGTTTTCACGTTTGACCGGGCGTTGGCCACTGCCACGTCGCCGAGCGCCTCAGGAGGCCAGACCATGCAGACTCGCGCCATCCCTTCCAGCTCCGAGCTGCTGCCCCTGGTCGGGCTGGGCACGTATCGCGGTTTCGATGTCGCGCCCGGCAATCCGGCCTACCGACAATTGGCGACAGTGCTCGACGAGCTGTTCAGAAAGGGCGGCACGCTGATCGACAGCTCGCCGATGTATGGCCGCGCCGAAGAAACCACCGGCGAACTGCTGTCGATCCACGAACCGCGTTCACCGGCCTTCCTGGCGACCAAGGTGTGGACGCGTGGGCGCGAGGAGGGCATCGCGCAGATGGAGCAGTCCTTTCGTCTGCTGCGCACCGAACGCATCGACCTGATGCAGATCCACAACCTCCTGGACTGGCAGACTCACCTGCCGACCCTGCGTGAATGGAAGGAGCAGGGCCGCATCCGTTACATCGGCATCACCCATTACACGCCTTCGGCGTACGAAGAAGTGGAAGCGGTTTTGAAGGCCGAACAGCTCGACTTCCTGCAGATCAACTACGCCCTCGATGACCGGGGCGTGGAGAAACGCATCTTGCCGTTGTGCCGCGAGCGCGGAGTGGCCGTGATCTGCAATCGCCCGTTTGGTGGCGGCGGGCTGCTGGCACGGCTCAAAGGCAAGCCGCTGCCGGGCTGGGTGTCGGATGTGCAGGTCAACAGCTGGCCGCAACTGGCGCTGAAGTTTTTGCTGTCGAACACAGCGGTCACCTGCGTGATCCCCGGCACCGGCAATCCGCGCTACATGGCCGACAACGCCGGCGCGGGGTTCGGGCCGATGTTGACTGATGCGCAGCGGCAGCAGTTGATTGCGCTGGTGGCTTGAACGGGTGGGTCAAACCAGCGCCTGCCCGGGAAACAGATGTTCCTTGAGGAAATCGATGAAAACCCGCAGCTTCAACTGCGGGTGTTTGCCTGAAGGCCACATGATCCGATAGACGCCCGTCTCCGAGCAGTCCGGCAGGACCCGTTGCAATTGGCCGTTGGCCAGCGCTTCGCCGACGCAGAAGTCCGGCAGATAGGCAATCCCCAGCCCTTGCAGGGCAAAGCAGATCCGCGCTTCGAGATTGTTGCAGACCATCGAGGTCGGCAGCGGTAGATCCACTTCCTGGCCAACCTCGCGCAACGGCCAGACCTGAAGCTTGCCGGTGTTGGGAAAGCGAAATTGAATGCATGAATGACCGAGCAGTTCACTGGCCTGCTGCGGCACGCCGTGGGCCTGAAAGTATTCCGGGGCACCGACCATGATCATCCGATAGCTGCCGATCAGGCGCGACGTGAGGCTGGAGTCGCGGACATCGCCGGCACGCAACACCGCGTCGTAGCCTTCCTCGATCACATCGACCCGGCGGTCATCGAACGTCAGGTCAAGGTCCACCGCCGGATAGGTCTTCTTGAACCGGGCCAGAGCCGGCAAGAAAGGCTCGCCCACCAGCGGCAGGCTGATCTTCAGGCGACCGCGCGGGGTCGCGTTGGTCTGGGAAAACTCGACTTCCGCCGCTTCGATCTCGGCGAGGATGCGCAGGCTGCGCTCCAGAAATCGTGTGCCGTCGTCGGTCAGTGTGACGCTGCGGGTGCTTCGGTTGAACAGGCGCACACCGAAGCGTTCCTCCAGGCGCACGATGCTTTTGCCAATGGCCGAGGCTGACACCCCGAGCAGGCGACCGCTGGCGACAAAGCTGCGGGTTTCCGCCACTGAAACAAACACGTTCAACGCAGTCAGGCTGTCCATCACGACTCTCGAGTTCACCGAAGGCGATCAATTTACCTTAGTCATTGCGGAATAAAACGTCCGCATATAGCGGAGTGTCGACCTACTTAATCGGCAAGGGGCATGGCTTCTATCATCGGTGCCACAGTCATCCACCGAGTTCATTGCCATGTCCGACACAATGCAGCGCTGGGAAATTTCCGCTTTCGGCCTCGACAACCTCAACCGCGTCCAGGCTCCGCTTCCGGCACCGAAGGCCGGGGAAATTCTGGTGAAAATCGACGCCGTCTCACTCAATTACCGCGACACCCAAGTGGCAGAAAACGGCATGACCGCCGCGCTGAGGTTTCCCTTCACGCCGGCGTCGGACATGGCTGGCACCGTGGTGGCGGTCGGCGAGGGTGTGACCCGCTTCAAGATCGGCGAGAAAGTCATCTCCACTTACATTACCAACTGGATCGACGGCAATCCGAAGACTTGGGCCGAGATGCCGACCCAGGGCGGGCCGATTCCGGGCATGCTGGCACAGTACGTCGTCACGCCGGCCGACTGGTGCGTCCGCGCACCGAAAAACCTCAGCGCGGTCGAGGCCAGCACCTTGCCGATTGCCGCGTTGACCGCGTGGATGGCCCTGATCGAGCTGGGCCATCTTCACGCCGGGCAAACCGTGGTGGTGCAGGGCACTGGCGGTGTCTCGCTGTTCGCCGTGCAACTGGCGGCGGCCAGCGGTGCGAAAGTCATTGTGACCAGCAGCAGCGACGCAAAGATCGATCAGGCACTCGCGC
The DNA here is from genome assembly GCF_023375815.1 of Pseudomonas sp. HS6. Lineage (NCBI taxonomy): Bacteria > Pseudomonadati > Pseudomonadota > Gammaproteobacteria > Pseudomonadales > Pseudomonadaceae > Pseudomonas > Pseudomonas sp. HS6. The sequence goes on from NZ_CP067412.1 coordinate 2,451,755, forward strand.
TGGGTGCCACTCATGGCATCAACCGCACCACCACACCGGACTGGCACACCGCCGTACTGGAACTGACGGGCGGACGCGGTGCCGACCACATTCTGGAAATGGCCGGTGGCGACAACCTTGGGCGTTCGCTGCAAGCGGTGGTGCCCGGCGGCCGGGTGTCGATCATCGGCCTGCTGGACTCCGACGAACTGCGCACACCGATCATGCCGTTGCTCGGCAGCCGCGCATCGATTGTCGCTGTAGCGGTCGGGCCGCGCCGGGCGCTGGAGGATCTGGTGCGGATGATCGATCACCACGAGATCAAACCGGTGATCGATGCGACCTATGCCTTCGACCAGGTGCCCAAAGCGTTCGCCCATCTCAATCGCGGGGCGTTCGGCAAGGTTGTGGTCGATTTCAACAAATCCTGAGTACGACACAACTCAACTGTGGGAGCGGGCTTGCTCGCGAAGAGGGAGTGTCAGTCGGCAACAATGTCGCTGACCCACCGCATTCGCGGGCAAGCCCGCTCCCACAGGATTTTGTGTCGCTCGGTAGATTTTTTTCTAACTGTGATGAGTGTTTATGAATCGTTCTCCCCATCCCATGTCCGTCATGCCCTTCATCATTCTCGGGCTGTTCGGGCTGTACACCCTGGAGCTCGGCGTGGTCGGCATCCTGCCGCTGATCGTCGAACGCTTCGGCGTCAGCGTCGCCCAGGCCGGGCTGTTGATGAGTCTGTTCGCGTTTATCGTGGCGTTGTCCGGTCCGTTTCTGGTGTTGCTGTTTTCGCGTTTCGACCGCAAGAAAGTGCTAGTTGGCGCGCTGTTGTGTTTTTCCGTCAGCAGCGTGCTGTCGGCCTATGCGCCGAACTACTCGACGCTGATGGCGCTGCGGATTGTCCCGGCGATGCTGCATCCGGTGTTCTTCTCGGCAGCGTTTGCCGCAGCGATTTCGTTGTATCCCAAGGAGCGTGCCACCCACGCCACTACGGTGGCGTTCATTGGCACCACCCTCGGTCTGGTGTTCGGCGTGCCGATCACCGCGTGGGTCGCCGGGCGTTTTTCCTATGAGGCGTCGATCCTGTTCTGCGCGGTGGCGACTTTGCTGGCGGGACTCGGCCTGTTGCTCAGGCTGCCTCGGCAAACGGCTGCGCCAGAGAGTTTCGCCAGCCAGTTGTCGATCCTGAAAAAGCCTGCGGTGTGGCTAGCGATCATTGCCACGGTGTTGGTGTTCACCACCAAGTTCGCGGTGTACAGCTATGCCGCCGAGTACCTGAAAAATCAAACCGGCCTGGACGGTGAAACCATCAGTTTTCTATTGGTAATTTTCGGGGTGGGCGGGGTGCTGGGCAACCTGCTGGCCGGTCGCATGCTGGCGACGCATCTGGTGGCGACGGCGGTGCTGTTTCCGATTCTGCTGAGTATCGCGTACCTGATTCTGGCCACGTTCGGCAGCGCGTCGCTTGGCTCGATGCTGTTGATCGTTCTGCTGTGGGGCGCGATTCACACCAGCGGCATGATCATCACCCAGATGTGGCTGACCAGCGCCGCGCCCGAAGCGCATTCGTTCGCCACCAGCCTGTATGTGTCGGCCGCCAATGCCGGAATTGCGCTCGGTTCATGGATCGGCGGGGTGTTCATCGACACCTGGGGCCTGCCGGGCACGATCTGGTGCGGGTTGCTGTTTGCGCTGTTGTCGTTGCTCACGATTGGCGCCAGGGCGATGTTCTACGGCGGTCACCAAAAGCGCCCCGACCTGTGCGGTGCAAGCGCCGCTTAGTGAGCCTTGCGCAACGCGGCGATGAAGGCCTGCAGCGCCGACGACATCTGCCGGTTGCTCGGGTAATACAGATAGAACGCGGGGAAGGGTGTCGACCACTCTTCCAGCAGCGCCACCAGCGCGCCGCTGTCCAGTTCGTCCTTGATCCATTCACGGATCCATACCGTGATGCCCAGCCCATCCAGCGCCGATTGCATGGCAACGGCGCAGTCGCTCACCACCAGTGAACCCTTCACACTCAACTCGAACGGCATGCCGTCGCGGAAAAACCGCCATTTGTATAAGCCGGTTTCGCCGGAGCGGCGCCAGTTCACGCAGCGATGATCCAGCAGATCGGCAGGCTCGTTCGGATGACTTTTGCCCTCAAGGTATTGCGGTGAAGCAATCGCGATCTGAGTCAGGGGTTCGCTGAGCTTGAGCGCGACCATGTCCTGTTCGATGAACTCACCGAGGCGAATCGCCGCGTCGTAGCCCTGGGCGACGATGTCGGCGGTGCTGTCGTCGGTGGTCAGCTCGAGTTTGATATCCGGATAGGCTGCCTGGAACGACGGCAGGATAGGCTGGATGAAGTGCAGCATCGCCACCTGCGGAGCGCAGATGCGCAGGGTGCCGACCGGGGTGTCACGGTAATCATTGAGCTGTTCCAGCGCCGCATCCAGGTCGGCAAAGATCTCGCCCAGGCGTTCGAACAACCGGGTTCCAGCCTCGGTGGTCGACACACTGCGCGTGGTGCGATTGAGCAGGCGCACACCCAGTCGTTCTTCCAGGCCCTTGATGGTCTGGCTCAGCGCCGACGGCGAAACCCCCAGCGATTGCGCAGCGCGGGAGAAATTGAGCTCCCGTGCAACGGCGAAAAACGCCCTGAGATGGCCAAACTCTTGATCGCGCATTATGTATGTCCAGCTTCACAATGTGTGTAGGTGTTTGGGCATTCTAAATAAAGGCTCCCGGTCAGACAATGCGGCTACAGGCCAATTGGCCGACCGTAACTCTGGAGCCCACCATGTCGTTCAATGCTCATTTTGATGTTCTGACTTCCGCGCTCGAACCCTTGCCCGACGGCCAGCGCCTGCTGCTGATCAAAGGCGGAATCCTCGTTACCCAGGACGAACGCCTGGGAAATTTCATCGAAGGCGACGTGCTGATCCGTGGCACCGAAATCGTCGAGGTTGGCAACGGTCTGTCCGCACCGGACGCCGAGGTGATCGACGCCAAAGGCATGATCGTGATTCCGGGCATGGTCGACACCCATCGCCACGCCTGGGAAGGTCAATTGCGCCGGATCAATCCGAACTCGCCGACCCTGGAAGACTATTGCAACGCCACGCATTTCTCGTTCGCCAAATACTACCGCCCACAGGACATGTATGTCGGCAACCTGCTGACCGCGCTTGGGGCGATCAATGCTGGCATCACCACCATCATCGACAACTCGCACAACGCCCGCAGCGGTGCTCACTCGGACGCGGCCATCGATGCCCTGACCGACGCCGGCATCCGCGCCGTGCATGCATCGGGCGCGCCACTGTCGGGGGAGTGGGAATCCACGCAATGGCCGGGCGATTTGCGGCGTCTGAAAGACAAATACGCCGGCTCGTCCGATTCACTGGTGACCCTGGCGATGATGGCGCAGCTCGATCGCGAACAATGGGCAGTCGCCCGTGAACTGGGCCTGAGCATCGTCACCGAGTTCTTTGGCGCAGGCATGGCGGCCGAACTGGACGCGTTGCATGAAGAAGGGCTGCTCGGCCCGGACAATATTTTCAACCACTGCACCTGCTTGCCGGATCACGGCTGGTCGATCCTGCGCCACGCCGGGGTCAAGGTGAACGTCTGCCCGCGCTCCGATGCGCACTATGGGCTGGAGGACGGGGTTTTCGCCTGGCAGAAAGCCGTAGATCACGGCATGAATCCGGGCCTGAGCGTCGACAACGAAAGCTCTTACGGCGGCGACATGTTCGGCGAAATGCGTGTGGCGTTTTACCTGCAACGGGCTGCCGCACACAGTGCGCGTTTCCATGGTCAGCCCGCGCCGGAACTGGTCAGCGCCGCACAACTGCTCAAGGCTGCGACCCTTGATGGCGCCGCCTGCGCCGGACTCGACTCACGCATCGGCAGCATCACCCCCGGCAAACAGGCCGACATCGTGCTGATCCGCACCGACAACCTCAGCGTCTATCCGTCCAGCAACGCCCTGGGCACGGTGGTGCATGCCGCCGAGCGTGGCGACATCGACACCGTGATCATCGCCGGGCGCATCCGCAAACAGGCGGGTGTGGTGCTGGGCGTGGATCGCGAGCAATTGAACCGGGCGACTGAAGAGTCGCGCAGCTACCTGTTCAACGCTGCGGGCTACAGCCCCGATCCCTTCGCGGAGCACTTCGCCCCGCTGCATTCCTGCTGAGAGGTGCACGGTCATGATCCTGATTTCCTTTGCCCTGGCCTTGCTGGCCGGTGTGGCGATTGCCGTGCAAGCGGCGGTCAACAGTCAGTTGGCCGGGGCCATGACCGGCAACACATTGGCGGCGGCCTTCTACTCGTTTCTCAGCGGCATGCTGGTGCTCGGCGCGCTGGCGTGGATGCGCGGCGGTCTGGGGGATGCGTTGAGTGTGATTCCGGCGCAACCGGGCTGGCGTCTGGTCGGTGGCGTGCTCGGTGCCGGGGCGATTTTCTGCACCGTGTGGCTGGCACCGCGTATCGGCCTGGCGAATCTGCTGGTGCTGGTGATTGCCGGGCAACTGCTGTCGTCGGTGGCCATCGATCACTTCGGCTTGCTCGGCGCGGTGGTGCGCCCAGCGGCGTCGATCAAGATTGCCGGCGCTGTGGTGGTACTGCTCGGCGTGGGGTTGACGCTGTTCGGTGAACGGCTGATCGCGATGCTCACCAGGGCTTTCTGACCTGCACACATCCTTTGCTCGCGATGGCGTCGGCACGCCCGGCATCTTCATCGCCTGATAGACCGTTTTCGCGGGCAAGCCCGCTCCCACAAGGGAGTGGGTTGCCTGACTCTTCTACGAACTGATTCATAGGTGTCGCCGTGACTGCATTCATTCACTTGGGGATGCGCAATGGATTGTCGACCCTCGCCAGTGCGTTGCTGCTGGCAAGCTTGAGCAACGGAGCTCACGCGGATTTTTTCGCTGACTCCCACGCTTCATTCGAGAGCCGCAACGTCTACTTCAATCGTGATTTTCGGGATGGTCCTTCGTCCTTGCAGTCGAAGCGCGAGGAGTGGGCCCAGGGCCTGATGCTCAAGTTCGAATCGGGATATACGCCGGGGCAGGTGGGTTTTGGTGTCGACCTGCTGGGCATGGTCGGCGTGCGCCTGGATTCCAGCCCGGATCGCGCCGGCAGCGGTTTGCTGCCGGTGCGCAGCGACGGTCGTGCGGCCAACGAGTACGGCAAGCTCGGGGTGACGGCGAAGGTGAAGATTGCAAAAACCGAGTTGAAGGCCGGGTCGCTGTTTCCCGTGCTGCCGACACTGCGTCCGCAGGACGGCATGATCCTGCCGCAAACCTTTCGCGGCGCTTTGGTGACTTCGCAGGACTTGCCCGGTGTGGTGCTGACGGCGGGGCAACTGGATCGGGTCAAGGGTCGCAACGACACCAGCTACGAACCGATAGCCCTGAATAACAAGAACAACCGCTTCGTGACCAACGCCCAGGGCGCGCACCTGAATCTGGTCGGCGTCGATCGGCAGGTGAACGACAACCTCAAGGTCAGCTACCACTACGCCTCGTTGAGCGATGTCTACGATCAGCACTTCATCGGCCTAACCGATACACGACCGATGGCCGGTGGAACGGTGAACAGCGATCTGCGATTTTTCTCCAGCGAAAGTCAGGGCGCGGCCAAGGCCGGAAAGATTCACAATCAGTCGCTCAACGGCATGTTCGGCTATGCCGTCAGCGGGCATAAAGTCAGTGTCGGTTATCAGGCGATGCTCGGCGATAGCGCTTTTCCCTATATCGAAGGTAGTGACGCCTATCTGGTCAATTACGCACAGATTGGCGATTTCGCCGAAGCCAAAGAGCGTTCGTGGCAAGTGCGTTATGACTTCGATTTCGAGCGCTTGGGCATTCCCGGCCTGACCTTCATGAGTCGTTATATCGACGCCGACCACGCTCAGGTGGCGGGCAAGACCGGGCAGGAGTGGGAGCGCAATACCGAAGTGAAGTACGTGATTCAAAGCGGCACGTTCAAGGATGTTGCCTTGCGGGTGCGCAACGCGACTTATCGCTCGTCTTTCAGCCGCGATGCCGATGAAACTCGGATCCTGATCACCTACACCAAAGTCCTCTGGTGAAGCCACTCGCGCACTCGCACCCCATGCTGGTGCGCGACCGGTTTCAGATCATCGGCGGCAGCGAATCGAGAATCTTGTCCAGGGTAATCGGGTACTCTCTTACCCGTGCACCAGTGGCGTTGTAGATCGCATTCGCCACCGCCGCGCTGACCCCGCAGATCCCCAGTTCGCCCACACCCTTGGCCTTCATCGGCGATGAAATCGGGTCGGTTTCGTCGAGGAAAATGACTTCCTGATGCGGGATGTCGGCGTGCACCGGCACTTCATAGCCGGCCAGGTCGTGGTTGACGAAAAAGCCCTGGCGCTTGTCCACCGCAAGCTCTTCCATCAACGCCGCACCGACGCCCATGGTCATGGCGCCGATCACCTGGCTGCGGGCAGATTTGGGATTGAGTATCCGTCCCGCAGAGCAGACCGCGAGCATGCGCCGCACACGCACTTCGCCGGTGGCGGCATCGACCGCGACTTCAACGAAATGCGCGCCGAACGTCGACTGCTGGTACTGCTTGGCGAGGTCGGCGAATTCGATGCTGTCCTCGGCTTCGATCGCGGCGTGTTGCGCGGCGTCTCGCAACGGCACGTTCTGGTTGCCCAGCCGCACGTGGCCATCGACAAACTGCGCCTCGCCCTCGGTCATGCCCAGTTTTGACGTCACCGCTTCGCGCAGTTTCATGCACGCGGCGTAAACCCCGGCGGTCGAGCAGTTGGCCCCGAACTGGCCGCCGGAGCCTGACGACACCGGAAAACTCGAATCCCCCAGATGCACCGACACGTCATCCAGATTGACGCCCATCATTTCGGCGGCGGTTTGCGCGATGATCGTGTAGCTGCCGGTGCCGATGTCCGTCATGTCGGTTTCCACGGTGATCTTGCCGTCACGTTCCAAGCGGACCCGAGCACCGGATTTCACCAGCAGATTGTTGCGAATCGCCGCCGCTACGCCCATGCCGATCAGCCAGCGACCTTCGCGACGGGTGCCGGGGGTTGCATTGCGCTTGTCCCAGCCGAAGTGTTCGGCTCCGGTTTGCAGGCATTCGATCAGGTGTCGTTGGGAGAACGGTCGCTCGGTTTTTACCGGATCGACCTGGGTGTCGTTGAGGATGCGGAACTGGATCGGGTCGAGCTTGAGCTTTTCTGCCATCTCGTCCATGGCAATCTCCAGCACCATCAACCCCGGGGTTTCGCCGGGGGCGCGCATGGCATTGCCTTCGGGCAGATCGAGTGGCGCGAGACGCATGCTCACCAGGCGATTTTCTGCGGCGTAAAGCAACTGACTCGGCTGCGCCGCGACTTCGACCTTGCCGTCGGCGAGATTGCCCGACCAGCCTTCATGGGCGATGGCAGTGAGTTTGCCGTCCGCCGTGGCGCCCATGCGAATGCGCTGGATGGTGGCGGGGCGATGGGTGGTGTTGTTGGCGATCTGCGGTCGGGCGAGGGCGACCTTTACCGGCCGGTTGGCCAGACGCGCGCCGAGGGCGGCGAGAATCGCGTCGGCGCGGATGAACAGCTTGCCGCCGAAGCCGCCGCCGATATAGGGCGAGATCAGCCGCACCTTGTCTTTGGGCAGACCGAGCGTAGCGGCGATATCGCCGACGCTCCAGGCGATCATCTGGTTCGAGGTCCACAAAGTCAGTTGATCGCCTGACCACGCGGCGAGTGTTGCGTACGGCTCCATCATCGCGTGGGACTGGTCCGGGGTGGTGTAGGTCTGGTCGAACTGTACCGGGGCGGATTTGAAAGCAGTGGCGAAATCGCCGTGTTTGACGTCCGGCAGTTCGTCCTTTGGCTCCACGCCTTGATCACGGACGGCAGCCAGATCGAATTCACCCTTATCAATCGCGTACTCGACATGCACAAGCTGCGCGGCGGCCCGTGCCTGTTCGAATGTTTCGGCGACCACCAACGCTATAGCCTGGTGATAGTGCTGCACTTCAGGTCCGGCCAGCAGATGCGCGGCGTTGTATTTGCCCTTGCCGAGCTTGCCGGCGTTGGCGGCGGTGACGATGGCCAGCACCCCGGGGGCGGCGTGGGCCTCGTCCAGATCCATGCGCGTGATACGACCCTTGGCGATGGCCGCACCGACCATGACGCCGTAAGCCTGATTTTTTGCCGCTTCGTGTTGTTCGTAAGCGTAGGGCGCCTGACCGCTGGTTTTCAGCGGGCCTTCGATGCGGTCGGTGGGTTTGCCGATGACCTTCAATTGGTCAATCGGATTGGTCGCGGCGGGCGTGTCGAATTTCATGCTTCGTCCCCCGCTTGAGCCAGCACCGAGGCGAGCGTGCGCTCGACCAGCGTCACTTTGAACCGGTTGTCCTGGGTGGGCGTGGCGCCGTCGAGCAGTTGTGCGCTGACGGCTTTCGCACCTTGCGGCAACAGCGCTTCTGCAGCTTCGACTCGCCAGGGTTTCGGCGCGATGCCACCGACGGCGATGCGGCCGCTGCCGTCCTTTTGCAGAATCAACCCGACGGACACCAGCGCGAACGCATAGGAGGAGCGGTCGCGTACCTTGTGATAGACATGGGTGCCGCCAACCGGTGCGGGCAGGGTAACGCCGGTAATCAATTCTCCGGACGTGAGTGCGGTTTCGATGTGCGGCGTGCTGCCGGGCAATAAGTGAAAATCGGCCATGGCGATGCAGCGGGTGCTGCCATCGGGTTTGAGGGTTTCGATCTGCGCATCCAACGCACGCATCGCAATCGCCATATCACTTGGATGAGTGGCGATACAGGCGTCGCTGACACCGATGATTCCCAGCTGTCGACTGACACCGCCAATCGCCGCACAGCCACTGCCGGGACTACGTTTGTTGCAGGCCTGATTGGTGTCGTAGAAGTACGGGCAGCGGGTGCGTTGCAGCAGATTGCCGGCAGTGGTTGCCATGTTGCGCAACTGCCCCGAGGCTCCGGCCAGTAAGGCCCGGGAGAGCAGGCCGTAGTCTTTGCGCACGCGCGAGTCGGCGGCCAGATCGGTGTTGCGCACCAGTGCGCCGATGCGCAGCCCCCCTTCAGGGGTCGCTTCAATTCCGTTGAGCCCCAAATGGTTGACGTCGATCAGCTGCGGCGGCGTTTCGATATCGAGCTTCATCAAATCCAGCAGATTAGTGCCGCCGGCAATAAAGCGGGCACCTGCGATGTGCGCCGCTTGTGCAGCGGCTGCGGCGGGGGAGGCGGCGCGGCTGTAATTGAACGCTCTCATGCTGACACCTCCGCGACTTCGCTGATGGCTTCGATGATGTTGGAGTAGGCGCCACAACGGCAGATGTTGCCGCTCATGCGTTCCTGCAACTCGCTGGCGATCAGTTGCGGCGGCTCGGTCAGGCTGGGACTGACATGACTGGGAATGCCGTCACTGATTTCCTGGAGCACCGCCACCGCCGAGCAGATCTGCCCCGGTGTGCAATAGCCACACTGATAACCGTCATGCTTGATGAACGCGGCCTGCATCGGATGCAGATGGTCCGGCACGCCGAGGCCTTCGATGGTGGTGACCTTGGCGCCGTCCTGCATAACGGCCAGGGTCAGGCATGAATTGATACGCCGGCCATCGACAATCACCGTGCAGGCGCCGCACTGGCCGTGGTCGCAGCCCTTTTTGCTGCCGGTCAGGTGCAGGTGTTCGCGCAGTGCATCGAGCAGCGTGGTGCGGGTATCGACATCAAGGGCCTGCGGCTTGCCGTTGACCTCGAGCGTCACTTTGGTCATGGCCGGTTGCTCCAGATTGGCCGCGTAGGCCTTGAGGCTGATGAAGGGTGGCAATGCGAACGCCGTTGCGGTCACGGCGCCGAGAATCAGGAACCTGCGGCGGGATAGCCCCGACGGCGGATGATCGTTCATGGCTGGGCTTCCTCTGATCAGGTCGGCGGGTTGCAAATGACCCGCACATGCACGCCGGCGTGGTTGCCAGTCTTGGTCTGTTCTAGGAGTGACCGCAGAGGAGAGGAAAAGGTTTTGTCGGATTTTTTGCCTTGGCGTCAGTCGTGTCTCCGTGGCAGACAGAGCGATGAACGGTCGTTGTCGACCTGTGAATCATCGTTCATTTCCCCGGTCGTATCAGCGGCTGCGCGCACCGCGCCACTTCGGCGTTGGCTGCCTGGCCGTTTCCGTCGTCAAGACCTTGGTTTTAGGGAAATTCTGAATGATGCGTGCAACAACGCTGTTGTTGACTGTTTCTGCCGCTGTATTGCTGGGCGGTTGTGTGGCGGACTTTGATGATGACCACCGCCATGGCCGACATTACGACCGCGATCATGGGCGTTATTACGATCATGACCGACGCTGGGATGACCGCGATAACGACCGCCGTGACAGTCGTCGATATTACCGCGATCGGGATGATGACTGATTGAAACGAAGAGGGCGTTCCCGCAAGGGAACGCCCTCTGGCATTAAAAGTGAGCGTTCGCCCGGACGCTGGATCGCGCAGGCACGGAGGCCTCGATGTCCAGCAAATGGGTGGCGAGTATGTCGCTCAGAAAACGGAACTGATCGTTGAGGCCCACCACTTCATTGCTGAAGTGATTGCTCGCGGCGGGCATCAGCAGATCTTCGAAATCTTTGTTGAACACCAGTGCCTGCGTTTGATGCGACACGGCGTGTTGCTCGTAGTAATTGCTGCCGAACAAAGGGAAACGCACATTCAGGGCGACGTAGTGAGTCATGGCATTTCCTCCATTCGAGGATTGTCTTCGAGATGGATTCATCGTGCCTGACGGTTGGAGGCTGTGGAAGGCAATCCTCGCAATGGTCTATATCGATACCATTGATGATCGCCTTTTTCCGTTGATTCATAGACCACCGACGCTGGCACCAGCGTTTGCCGCTCTGCCAGCGCTGCGCTTATTGACTCAAGGAGTGCCGTTTCTGCCGAACAAACGGAAGCCAGGGCGTGCGCTCAAGCGATCATAGTATGCACTGACTGCCGGCAAGTCTGAGTGCGCTAGCGGTGTCTCGAACCAACGGTTCACTGACAGCCCGATCGGTATGTCCGCCAGAGAAAACTCGTCGCCGCTGACGTAGGCACCTGTCCTCTGGAGTTGTTGCTCCAGGATTGCCATGTGCGCTGCCCATTGATGAAACCCTTGCTGTAAAGCATCGGCGTCCTGGTGGGCCGCACTTTTGCGCACCAGTGACATGAATGCATAACCCCAGGACTTGTTGAGGTCCGTAGCCTGCCAGTCGATCCATTGGTCGATCCGCGCCCGATGCTGAGGGGCCGAGGGATAAAGGTGCAACGCGTTGTCGCGGTTAGCCAGGTAGCGAATGATCGTGTTCGACTCCCACAGCACGAAACCCTCATCGTTAATAACCGGCACCATTGCGTTGGGGTTCAGCGCGATGAATTCGGGGGTGTTCGTATCCCTGAAACCTGAGCCCCAGTCTTCGCGTTCAAGGACAATCTGCAGCTCTGCGCAGGTCCAGAGTACCTTGCGGACATTGATCGATGACGCCTTGCCAAATACCTGTAGCATTTTATCTCCCTATCGTGAACGACCTGGCTGAGGCATCTATGATGCCACTGGCCATTAGGTTAAACGAGCACAACGGTTAATTCGTGTTGTTTAAACATATCGATTGTCTGGACAGCGCAGTGTGTTTATAACGTTAATTGCAGTCTGTTTTTGATCGCGGGACCTCTTGATGAAATGCATGTTGAAGCGTGTATTGATGGCTATGTTTCGATGTTTGTTTGATATTCCTTTGCCTGCCCGAATGGGCGGGTGTACATCCTTGAAGCAAACGGTTTAAATTTTAGTTTCGTGTATTCGTTAAAGTTGTAAGTGGGGCGGTGCTTGTTGTCGCCGTCATCGGTATTTATTGCAGGAGCTGTATTGATGCAGATCGCTATTTTTCAAGTAGATGCGTTTGCTTCTCGACCTTTTGACGGAAACCCCGCAGCCGTTTGCCCATTGAGCGAATGGTTGCCGGACGAAAAGTTACATGCGATCGCTGCTGAAAATAACCTGTCGGAAACAGCATTCTTCGTTAAACAGGGCGATCTTTATGAATTGAGGTGGTTCACGCCTCAGGTAGAAGTCGACTTGTGTGGCCATGCGACGTTGGCGGCGGCTTGGGTCATCTTCAACAAAGTTGGAGACGATGCCCAGGTGCTGCGGTTTTCGACACGCAGCGGCGAGCTTCGAGTTCGGCGTTCCGGTACAGGATTGACGATGGATTTTCCGGCGAAAGTGCCGGTGCGTTGCGAGCCTCCGCCCGAGTTATTGCCGGCTCTCGGCTTGACCACGGCCGACGTCCTGTCCACTGACGACTTTGTTGTCGTGGTTTCAGATGAGGCAATTGTCGAGCGCCTGTCCCCAGACTTCGCCAGACTCAAGGGGTTGCCCAAGCGGGGCGTCGTGGTGACAGCCGCAAGTCAGTCGTTTGATTTTGTTTCGCGTTGGTTCGGTCCGAATGTAGGGGTAAACGAAGACCCTGTCACCGGTTCAGCTCATACATCACTTACGCCTTACTGGGCGCAGACGCTGGATAAACAGACGCTGAGCGCGCAACAAGGAGGGACCCGCAAGGGGCAGCTGCGCTGCGAGATGGCTGGAGACAGGGTGTTTATCAGCGGTGAGTCGGTGCTTTACATGGTTGGCGAAATTACCGTGTAGCGCTAATGCGTGGTATGCCGCCGGAACTGCCTTGGGGCAGGTTCTGGCGGCCTGACGATTTCTTTGCGCCGTACTCGATGTCGAGTGGTCAAACTCAATGGAGCATTCCCAATGCATAAGCTTTCATGGCGGCCTCCACTTTATTGCTGGAATGAAGCTTGCGCATGGCGTTGACCAGGTGAAATTTCACTGTCCGTTCGTCTATGGACAATATCAGCCCGGTCTCGCAATAGGTTTTACCCGTCGCCGACCACTTCAACGTTTCCACCTCCCTGGCTGTCAATGACGCACCGACTTCCGGAATGTATTCACTCGCGATGAAGTTGAGCATGGTGGAGTGCGCCAGGTGCGTGATCCACGTGAGCTTGGCTTCTTTTTCATTCAGCTCCAGCGGCGATACAGGCGTAGCGGATCTGACCAGCGAGAGCATGCCGATGGTGTCATGTTTGGCGCGTGAAGGCGTACACCAGCCATGGGAAAGTTGATAGTGTCTGGCGTCTTCCCAGAAATGTGGATTGTCCTCAAACGTGTCAGCCGACCAGCACAGGGGTTGACTCTGGGTAAGACCATGCTTGACGGTGGGGTCTACAGCGAAATAGTTTTTGCTCTTGTAGGTGTCTTCCCACTGGGGGGAATAGTTCGAGGATAAGTGAAATTTCGGGCTGGAAATGGGTAGCGGGAAACGTATGCCGAGAGAGTATTGATCGAACTCGAAAGAGCGAACAACGAAATCAAGTAGCGTGAGCAACCCTTCCTTGGATGTAACGTTCATGAACAAAGTTAAATAGTGCTCGCGCCAATCAGTCATCTTGCTTGCCAGAGTTGTGAGGTGTGAAGGGGGTGTCCAGTTTTTGGGTTGTTGATGCCGTGATGGTGATTAGTTCATCAAGGCAATAAAAATCTATAAATAATCAGGGTGATTGAAATGCAGTCGTTAGCGCCCGATCAATTGATACGTCTGTCCTATGTTGAATTGAGTAGTGTGATTTTTCAGCCCTCGCTTGCCTGGGTCGACACCTCTTTGACCGCCGAACTAAAAGAAATCGGACTGCCAGTGGCGTGTGCCGGTTACAGTGAATGGGAATCTCACGACTTTGCACCAAAACTGAGCATTGGTTGGGCTTGGTTTAAAGCCAGTTTTTCCGGGAAAGTTCTTATAGCACCGGGCGGGATTAGCTGCAACATTATGTTACGTTCATCGCGTGGTTACGATCTCGGTGTGCAGACCACCCAGGAGTTGATTCTTCTGTGGTTATCTGGGCAGCCTCTGGAGCGAACTTTGCCCGAGAGTTTGATGCGTGAATACAACGGTTAACTGCAAAGGGTGCAACCGAGAATATAGTGGTGCAACCCATTGTATTAAATTGATGCCGACCTTTGATGAATGAGAGGAAGCGGATCTGCCCTTACTGAAATGAAAAGGTGCAACCCTCTGACTCTCGGGTTCTCATTGCCTTCCCTGCGCCAGCGCGTCTGGCTCGCTGGTCGTGGCTGGATGGTCGTACTGGCCAGGCCGGCCTTTCATGACCCGCATCAATATTCTTTTTTGAATACCGTCTAAACTGGCGATTGTCATGCCCCCCCTCAGCCGACAGCGAACGCGGCGGTGGGGTTGATTAGCGGGTCGTCTATCTCGCCGTGCCGGTCTGGCGCCGTTCGCCCCGCTCATTGTCAGCTCCGCATAAGGTCCTGGCTCAAGCGCTTCGCCAGGAAGCTGCCCTTTTGGGCAGCTATTTTGTTCTGCACTCATGACTTCTAATTCAGGGAACTGGATTGGAAGCTGGTGCGGAATGTTAAATATAATAAATGGCAAAACTCAGCAACTTTCTCCTGAGCTTATTTCTGGGCTCGGTCTCTTTCGCTATAAAATATTTGTCGAAAAAATGGCATGGCCTCTGCAATGTGAGCCAGGCCTTGAATATGACGAATTTGATCGCGACGACACCCACTATGTAATTGCGCAGGACGGCAAAGGCCAAGTGTTTGGTTGCGCAAGGCTATTGTCGACAATGAACGACTATTTGCTTGAGCAAGTTTTTCCAGAGTTGATGGGCGATATTCAACTTCCCAAGTCCCCCGACATCTGGGAGCTTTCCCGTTTTGCCGTCGAGTCGGAAAATTCCGAAACCTCAAATTCGGATCATTGGTTGGATACATGCAGGCTGATGAAGCAGGTTGTCGCACTTGCCAATAAGCATAACGTCAAACGTCTGATCGCCTTTTCTGCGCTGGGTAACGAACGCTTACTCAGGCGGATGGGGGTGGATGTTCATCGCGTATCTTCTGCGCAACTCATCGACGGTAAACCAGTGCTGGCCTTCTGGGTCGAAGTTAACGAAAAAACGATCAGCGCCTTGTCGGTTTATTAAGGCGTGAGCCGAGCGGTTATAAAAATACTGAGGAATTAGCCATGATTGTTTATCTGATAGGTGTCGCGTTGGCGGTGCTTGTGCTGGAACAAATTATTCCAGGATGGAAGTTGCCGAAAGTCAGTACTTGGTTTTTTCGATCCATGACACTTAACATTGTGCAGATCGGTGTGGCGTTATTGGCCGGTGTGTCGTGGAATAAATGGATGCAGGGCCATAGCCTGTTTCATCTGTCTGAAAGCTACAGCCCATTGCTGGCAGGGTTCATTGCCTACTTCATCAATACATTCGTGACTTATTGGTGGCACCGTTGGCGTCATGCGAACAATTTCCTCTGGCGCCTGTTCCATCAAATGCATCACGCCCCACAACGCATTGAAGTGTTCACCTCGTTTTATAAACATCCTACCGAAATGGTATTCAACTCGATGCTGGGTAGCGCGGTGGCCTACGTGTTGCTGGGCATTAGCGTGGAAGCCGGTGCGTTCTATGTGATGTTTGCTGCGTTGGGCGAGATGTTCTATCACTCCAACCTTCGAACACCGCACTGGCTGGGTTACGTTTTCCAGAGACCCGAAATGCACCACGTTCATCACCAGCGTGATCGCCACGAATGCAACTACAGTGACTTTCCAATTTGGGACATGATGTTTGGGACTTTTGAAAATCCCAAGGAGAATCTTCACCCTCAAGGGTTTTCCGATAACAGGGAAAACCGGTTTGTCGACATGTTGTTGTTCAAGGACGTCCACGAAGCACCTGCGAGTATGAGTGAGTCTGTTCCTAAATCGATTGAGTCCGTTGTAAAGCATGGGTGAACGATATGTTTCTTGATATTGATTCGAGATTGAGTCGCGATCTGCTCAAGTGCATCAATTCGGGCATCCCACATGAAGCGTTGAATGTGCCAAAAGACTCGGAGTCGCTAATTGGGAAGATTGAGGATTTGCGCAATCAGTATGTTGCGTTGCGCAGGTCATTTGGCAACAAGACGCTCCCGGTTAGTAATTATCTGTTTTACATGATGCTCAAGGATAAATATTCCGAGTTTGATTTCGAGTTGCGTAATAGCAGGGCGCGGGTAGTGACCAATATTCATGTATTCAAATCCAAAGGACGCATTCCTTCTATTGCCTCCTTGCTGTTATCGGATAGTCACGTGGCGAAATCCGCGCTAGAACTCAAATATGCGACGGTGGAACACATGGCGGTATATGGGGCTGCGCTGTCCCGGTTTGTATCCGATGGCGGCTTAATGACTCCGACACGGTCAGCGGTTGAGGGGGCGGTTGCGCAGTTCCATCACTGTAAAGCGACCAGTCAGCCGTTGACTGTTGTCAGTGCGGTATGCCCGGATTATTCGTACGACCTCACTGCTGAAGGCAAACCTCGGTACACCTTTACGCATGTGGGGGATCAGCCTGGCTTGGCGGGAACCAAGCTGATCAATACCGATAACGCCTTGACTGCCTTTTCGGCGGCGATAGGTGTCGCGGTGGAGCATCGATTATTCGGTGGTGAGTTCGAATATATATCGTTCAACAAGAATGCTGGTTCATCCAGTGCGCGCGAAGCGTTTCTGGACAAGGTCAATCGGCAGCTACTGACCATTGGCAATCAGTTGACGGCACCGGCATCCGTCGGTTCTTTCTTCGAGCTGTGCGGCAATGAAAAGGGCTGGCACGACCAGCATGCAGACATCCTGGAACGGTTGCGTGCAGGCGATTATGGTCAGACCGGTCTGAGCCACGAGCAGATGAAAGAAATATTCGAAGCCAGACGTCCGCTGTATTCCAAGTGGTTTACGGGGCAAAGCGACGAAACAATATGGAATAACTTCCTGTCGCAAGCCGCCGAGTACGCGCTGATGGGGAATATTTTTATCGATAGTTACAAAAACTTCGTGGTCCTGGCTGTTGATCATTACAAGATGGAACCGTTCTATTCCTTCTTTGGGCCGGTGGCTGTTTTGTATGTGAAAACGGATTATCTATAGGCGATAGGAAGCTGCCAATATGAAGCAGGAACTTTTCAAGACACGCTATACGAAATATGGTCATGGCTTTGATGTCAGGGCTACTTATGAGCAACTGCCACTGCAAGGCTTCTGGACCTGGGTGACCGGAAAGTCGAGTAATAAAAATGCTCCGAAAGCCGCCAAGGAAACATTATTGAAGCCGTGGCAGTTGTTTCTTCAGATCAGCTGGGGTTATGCGGTTTTCTTTGCAGCAGTGCTGTTGGGCAATGAGATCCTGCAATCGCAACTTCACTGGGTAGCCAAGGTTGCGTTGTCAATCCCTCTCATGTGCATGGTGGTCAACCGCCAGCGTGGGCTGCTGCATACGTTTCACTACACGATTCACGGTGCAGGCATTGCTAACAAGAAGTTGGCAAAATTTGTCTGCAAATGGGTGCTGTCGATGCCGATTCTGCACACCCCGTGGAACAACTACATGAAGCTTCATGTGGGCGAACATCACAGCGTCAATACGTTTTGCACCGACAAAGATGTTGATCTGCAGTTCATGGCCAGCCATGGCTTTTACAAAGGCATGAGCGAAACCGAGTACTGGACAAAACTGGTGGTCGCTCCGTTTCATCCGATGCGCATTTATGAGCACATCAAATTTCGACTCGAAGTGTGTTTTGTCAACACTGACAGGCACGAAAAAGTCAGCCGTGCGATCTATTGGGCTCTGTTGCTGACTGCAGTTTATCTGTCCGGGTATTTCACTTCATTCGCTCTGTATTACCTACTGCCGATTTTACTGATCACGCAGTTTTCTTCTTGGATTCAACACGTCACTGAACACCTGTGGTTTGCCGAGAATACAACCGGGTTACCCAAGTACCTATTTTACGGGTCGCTCAGTTGGGGGCGTTTCTTTGGTCGTCCATACCCGATTGGCTATACCGGTTGGGCTTTTGCCTGGCGTGTTGTGAAGTGGGGGTTGGGCACGCTGTTCATCGATATACCGCTGCGGGTTTTTTCCTTCATGCAGGACTTGCCCAGCCATGATTTTCACCACCGCAGTCCGGGGGTGAATTTCTGGAGTATCGCGCCCGAGCGAGCGGCTAACGAGGGTCTGGTTTCCCGATTCGGTCCGATGACTGAAACCTGGAGCATGACCGAGAGCTTCCTGATCCTGCGCGATCACTTGTGCCGCAATGAAAGTGATCCGTTTGGCATTGTTACCTGGTACCAGAGCAATAAACAGCAACTTGAAACAAGGCCGGCGCGTGAAGCCGCCGCCGTTGAAGCCGCTGCCTGATAGGCAATTGATAACGAAGGAACGTGACATGAATATTGTTGAAGTTGCAAAGCGGGAACTGGCGCAGAAAGGTTCGTTTTACTCGCCTGTCAGTGAGTTTGTTTACAGTCAGCGCGACTGGGATGACATCAATGAAATCCTCGCCAGCAAGGCGCTGCCGTGGGAACAGGTGTTCATCGGTGATGCGGACGAGCTCAACGACCTGACGGTTGCTCGATTCATGACTGACGTTGAGCGGCCCAAACGTGTGAACCAGCCGCTTGCCGATCAGATGATTTCGGTGGTGTGCAACGAGAAGCTGATGCAGTTCGTCTCGGGCCTGCTCGACGGGGAAGAGTTTTATATTCGGCGGATGCAAGTCAACAAAATGAAAGATGGCTCTTTCATTGGCAAACATCTGGATGTCGACAGTAATCCCGATTATCTGTACTCGATCGTTTTGCAACTCGGCAAGGGTTTTGCCGGTGGTGAGTTCCTGATCTTTAACGAGCAAGGCGAGCAGGTGAATATGATTTACCCCGCGTTGCAATCCATCGTCATCACTGATTGCACATTCCCGCATCAGGTGGAATCGGTCACTGAAGGCGAGCGCGTATCGCTGGTGTTTTTTGTCAGCAAGCACGCAGAAAAAAATCGCCGGGTGGCGTGAATCTTCAGGGTCGGAATTTTGTCATGAAAACAATAAGTAAAACGTTACTGTTCGGTACGTTGGGTGTATTCGGTATCGGGCTGGTCGGGGTGATGTATGTGTTGCAAAACATCACCCTGTCCAATGTGTTTGCGACGGGCATTCTTAAAGTCAGCCAGGGACTTTCTGACAAAGGCACCATTGCCTGGGATGCCAACGCCGTTCCGCACATCAAGGCGGCAAATGACCGAGATGCTTATTTTTTGCTGGGCTACAGCCATGCCAGAGATCGGTTGTGGCAGATGCAATTCAGTAAAAACTACGCCAATGGCACGCTCTCGGAAACCTTCGGTTCGAAAACCCTGGAGATGGATAAATTTTCCAGAACCCTGGGCTTCAGAAAGACCGCGGATTCGATCTATCAACAGTTGAATCCGGATACACGGGATGTGCTGCAGAGCTACAGCGACGGAGTGAATTACTTCATCGATAAATTCTCTGACCGGCTCCCGGTGGAATTCGCCCTGACCCGTTCTGCGCCGCCGAAACACTGGCAACCTTCTGACTCGGTTGCGTTGCACTTATTGTTTTCATGGACGTTGAGTTCCAACCTGGGCATGCAGTTGCAGCGCCTGTCATTGTCGAAAGATTTGACGGTCGAGCAAATCAACGAAGTGTTCGCTCCTTATCCGGGAAGTGCCGCAGTGAAAACCCGGGATTATGCGGCGCTGTACCGAACGCTTGATGTTGCCGATACCGGAATGGCACTGCTGGACAAGCTGCCGCCTTCGAATGTCGAGGGCGTGGGGTCCAATAACTGGGTCATCAGTGGTGAGCATACGGCTTCAGGCAAACCGATTCTGGCGAACGATCCGCACCTGCGCCTGACCAATCCTGCGCTGTTTTATCTGGCATCTATCGAAACGGCGCAATCTTCATTGGTGGGCGCCACGTATGCCGGTGCGCCGCTGTTCGTGATCGGGCACAACAAAAAAATCGCGTGGGGCTATACCAACACTGGTTCGTCCGTCCAGGACGCCTACCTGGAGAAAGTAAACCCCGACGATGTCAATCTTTACCTCGGCTCTGACTCGACCTGGCAGCCATTTCAAGTCGCTGAAGAGACGATCAATGTCAAAGGCGAGGAGCCGGTCAGGCTCGCTGTTCGTACCACCCGGCACGGTCCGGTTATCAGCGACATCTACCCGGCTGCGCAGCAGGCACTCAAAGGCAAGAAATCAGTAGTCATCGCGCTGGCCTGGACAGGGCTGGACACCCGCGACAAAACCTTCGACAGCATTTTGGGGATCAACCGTTCCGAAAACTGGCAGCAGTTTTTGAGCGCTTCTGCCGATTTTGGCTTGCCCCCTCAGAACATGGTTTACGGCGATACCGCCGGCAATATTGGCTATGTTTCGGCCGGTCGGGTACCGGTGAAGGCACAGGACAATGACCTCTTGGGACAAGGTCCTGCGCCAGGCTGGGAGGGTAAATACGACTGGACAGGCTATGTTCCGGAATCGGCGAAGCCCAAGCAGTTCAATCCGTCGAGCGGCTACATTGCAACGGCCAATAACCGCATTGTCCCGGATAATTACGCATTCAATTTCGGTCACGATTGGGTGCTGCCTTATCGCTATGATCGAATCATGCAATTGTTGAAGGCGCACGCGCCGCATACGGTGCAAACGTCTGCCGATATTCAGCTGGATCGTTATTCAACCTCGATGTCCGATCTCCTGCCGAAAATGATGGCGCCGCTCGAGAACCGGCCGGCGATCGGCAATGAATTGAGTATTCTCAAGGCGTGGCGGTTTGACTCCGATCCCGACTCTGCAGCGCCATTGATTGCAGCGTATTGGGTGAAGAACTTCACGCAGGCGTTGCTGGAGCCGAAAATCGGCAAGGAGCTACTGGCCGCTGGCTGGAACCAACGCAACTATGATGCGTTTCTGAATTTGCTGTTGAGTAAACAAGCAGATCAGAACTTCTGGTGTGGTGCCGCGGATTGCCAGCGCCTGCTGGAGGAGTCCTTGGTCGCCTCGCTGGGTCAGATCAAGGAAAAATACGGCGATCAGGTCAGCCGCTGGCATTGGGGGCAAGCGCATCAAGCGGTCTCCGAGCATGTACCTCTGCACAAGAGCCCTGCGGCATGGTTTTTCGATAATCATAATGTCGTGGGCGGTGATAATTTCACGGTCAATGTCGGTCGATACAACTACAGCGATCCGGTGAATCCGTTCAATACAAACATTGCCGCGACGTTCAGAATGGTCGCCGATCTGTCTGATCTTGATAACTCAAGTTACATCCTCTCGTCCTCCAATACTGGGATCAAGTTCAATGGCTATGTCGATATGAACAGGCTCTGGGGGCGGGGTGACTATGTGAAAATTCCGGCGTCCCGGCAGATGTCTGAAAGCCATGCGCTCAGGTTTTATCCAGATAACAAATTTTAAAAAGGGTGATATATGTCCGATGTAAAAGTTGGTGCGGATTGGGATCTGGATTATTCGGTAACCGGTCGTAACTTTCCCGAAAGTTTCAAAACCAAGATTGTCGCCGATCTGCAACAGGGTATGCCGGATTATGATGTGAATCAGTACTTCGGCAACCAGCCCGGGATTTTCGATATATATGAGCATCTGGCGCTGGCGATTGACTCGGCGACGGAGAAGGTCGTCGGAATCATTGGGGCGAAGAGCATTCCCTTCGGCTCTTCATCGTTTCTGTATCTGTGGACGGCGATGATTGCCGATGATTGCCGCGGTTCTTCGTTATTCAAAAAACTCAACCAGTTTTTTCTGAAGAACGTCATACAGCAGATCGGCTTGCCTAAACTGATAGTGGCCAAAACTTATAATCCCGTGGTCTACAACATGTTCCGGGTTATGTCTTCAAGGGTGCCATCAGCACGGTTTTACCCGGATTTGCGACAGGATACTCAGCCATCAGATATGTCGGCGCTGGCGGTCGAGATTGTTCAGGCCCTGTCCAAGGACCTGGTGCTGGACGTCAACACCGGGGTTATTCCTGGTGGGCAGAGTTCAGTCGCGCCAAACTTCTTCCCGAAAATGGACATGTCCAGTGATGACGTGACGAATGCCCACTTCATCAAACATGTCGGGTACTCGGACCAAGTGTTGTGCCTGGTTCTGCTACAGCCGAACTCGGAAGGTTTCATCCAAGATAAAATCATTCGCTGATATGCGCGTCACTCGCCTTTCTCTCTTGCTCTCGGCACTGCCAGCCGCCATTTTCTATGGCGCGCTGGCGGCGGCTGCCAATAGCGGGCACGGTGCTCGGGCCGCTACGCAGGCTTCGGTTGTCCAGGCACTGGTCAGTTACGCATCGACGCTTGTTGCCCTGTCGCTGATGTTCAGGCTGGCGAATCTGCTGAGCGGCTACAGTGCTGTCATCCGCCGCAGTCTCGTGCCGTTAACGATCGTCAGTGTGTTCAGTTCGCTCTCGATCATCATCCATTTGACGGCAGACACGCCCAATGTGCTGTTGACGGTTGCCCCTTCATTCTTCATCGGTTGGGTCTATTTCACGGTCGTCTATTGGCTCAAGGACTCCAGCCGGACGGTGTCCGACACTGGTGATTCGCTGTAGGCACCTATACTGCACATTGCACATCGGAGAACACCCGGCACAGTGTTCGGCAGTGTTATGGGACATCGTTATCTTGAGTTCGCGCTCGTTGATCGTCGTCGCGATTCTGGCTTTGGCGGGGTGCGTCAGCCCCGTTCATGCCCCGCAGACACCGGTCGCCGTCCCCGTTTCCGCCGCGACCTGGCAGCTGGTGGACAAGGAACTTGTCAGCGCTTCGCAACAAGCTACCGAACAGGTCAAAGTGTTCGCCCGTGGTTCGATGGAACATTGGCGCACTCGCGTCTATGAGCAAACTGAAGAAAAATTCATCCCGTGGTTCAGCAGTTACTGGACCCAGGAATGGCTGTCGATGAAGGTCAGCTGGTACACCCTCAACGCCGGCGGCGAGCAGGATGCTTCGTCCAAACGCCTGGCCGAGTATTTGCTGGAACAATATCAGCAGCGGGTGCTGGCGCCGGTGGCGGTGGAGATCGACCCGGACGCGATCCTCGCGCAGTCCACCGGGTACTACGCGCAACTGATGGCCCAGCAGATACCGGTCATCGCCCAGCGCCATGGCATACCGATCGCCCAGCTCAACGGGCACTTGCAGAAAATTCCCGCCATTGCCCTCGGCCCGCCGCCGGCCCGGGATGCCTCGCTGTACCAGATCGTCAGCACTGAACCGCTGAACACCTTGCCGGCCTATGCGGCGCTGATCGACAAGATCCACACCGACGGCGGCGCCAAGGGCATTGCCTCGACCGACGCCGGCATGGCCCCGGTGGCTAAACGTGCCAGTCAGCGCATGGAAGCGGAAATGGCTCCGCGGGGCGCCGCCAGCGCGGTGGCGGCTGCCGCCGGCAAACTCGTTGGCGGGCTGATTTCAGTGGGCGTGGCCGGCATTCGCGCCATCATCCAGGCCAGCGACCGCCCCGACAGCGAAGCGCTGATCCGCAGTAGTCTGGGCAACACTTTCGACAAGGCCTGGTTGAAATTGGTGCAGAACCCTAAGACCGGCGTGATGGCCGGCACGCTGCACATGGCGGCGCAGATCGAAGGCAATCTGGGCGGGGGCGAGGAACCGTCGGTCGGGTTGGGCGCCAATCCTGTCGAATGGCGGCCGCCTGAGTCGACTACTCAGCAGATCGACCCCTAAACCCGCAGGAGAACGACCATGGCTTACATTGATGTTTTTGTCGCACCCGTGCCGAACGCCAACCGCGAACAGTACAGAAAACACTGTGAAATCGCCGAGAAACTGTTCAAGGAATATGGCGCGCTGGATGTGGTTCAAGGCTGGGGCGATGACGTGCCGGACGGCAAGGTCACTTCATTCCCGATGGCCGTAAAACTCAAAGAGGGCGAAAGCGTGTCGGCTGGCTGGCTGGTCTGGCCAGACAAGGCCACCCGCGATGCCGGCATGGCGAAAATGATGGAAGACCCGCGCATGCAGCCGGACGTCAATCCGATGCCGTTCGATGGGCAGCGGATGATCTTCGGTGGCTTCAAGAACATTCTCGAGTCCTGATGCCAGCGCTGCCGGATCACTCCGCCGACGGGGTGATCCGGCAGCCTTTGCGGTTGCGAATCTGCTCGTCCGTCGGCCGCTCGCGAACAAACTCGAAACGCGGCTCACCCTCGCTGTAATGCACCAGCCAGCCCCATTCCAGCTCGTGTTCATCCTGCCCGGGATTTGGCGGTCGGGCCCACCAGGGTTCTTTACTGAGGATCTCGCGCATGACGTCCTCCGGTTGATGGCAATCGTTGAACTATAAACCCCACACCAGGAGTCGCCAGGAATGGCCGTGTAGAATCGACGGATCGACATCGACAAGGGAGCGGGGCCATGACGGATGACAAACACGGCGAACAACCGTTCAAGCGGCTGTTCTTTGCCCTGGACTGTCCGCCGGCGCAGCGCAAGGCGATTGCCCAGTGGCGCAGCGAACTGGGGTTGCGTACCGGCAAACCGGTGCCGGCGGACAACTTTCACCTGACGCTGCTGTTTCTCGGCGCGGTGCCGTTGGCGCAGATTGGCGAAGTCTGTGAGGCAGCGTCCAAGGTGCGTACGCCGGGTGAGGCGCTGAGGGTTTCGCTGGATCGGTTGCAGGTCTGGCATCGTGCCGGGGTGTTGTCGCTGGCACCGGAGCAGGCACCGCCGGGATTGCTGCGGCTGGTGTATGCGCTGGAGCAGGCGATGTTGCCGTTCGGGTTTGAAGAGGCGACGCGTGAGTATCGCCCGCACCTGACACTGGCCCGGGACTATCGGGCGCCGGAGCCGGAATCTGCCACGCCACCGGAGTTTTTTCTGCGGGCCGAGCGTTTTGCGCTGTTCGAATCCCACAAGGGCCGTTACCGCGCGCTGGCCGATTGGCCGCTGATCTGAGCCCACAAAAAAAGGCGCCCGAGGGCGCCTGAATTCACCTGAACCGAGGAAGCCAGGTGAGGCCGTTCAGAGCAGGGGGCAGCGGTGGTAAGGCGCTGCGTGAACGGAAAACATGAATTCTTTAAACGCACCCCAGACCCTGTGGGAGCTAGCTTGCTAGCGATGAGGCCGACACATTCAGCATCTACGTAGCCTGACACTCCGCCATCGCTAGCAAGCTAGCTCCCACATGGGACAAGGTGTTTCAGTTACTTACCGAGCTTCACGCGGGTCCAGCCCCGGGTCATGATCCGTTGCGTGGCAATCGGCTGATCCGGCACTGCATACAGCGTGGCCATCACCGCTTGCGACGGGTACGAGCCCGGGTCGTTGCGGATCGCTTCGTCCACCAGCGGCGTCGCCGCCGAGTTGGCGTTGCTGTAACCGTTGCTGTTGGTGATCTCGGCGATGATGTCCGGACGCATCAGGAAGTCCATGAACAGGTAAGCGTTCTCGACGTTCGCTGCATCGCGCGGGATGGCGACCATGTCGTAGAAGCTGCCGGCACCTTCCTTGGGAATGCTGTAGTCGATCACCACGTTGTTGCCCGATTCCACCGCGCGGGCTTTGGCCTGCAAAACGTCACCGGAGTAACCGACCGCCACGCAGATGTTGCCGTTGGCCAGGTCCGAGATGTATTTCGAAGAGTGGAAGTACGCCACGTTCGGGCGAATCTTCATGAACAGCGCCTCGGCTTCCTTGATGTGCGCGGTGTCCTTGTCGTTCACCGGGTAACCCAGATAGTGCAGGGCAGCCGGGATCATTTCGGTCGGCGAATCGAGGAAGCTGATGCCGCAAGCTTTCAGCTTCTCGGCGTTCTCCGGTTTGAACAGCAGGTCCCAGGAGTTGGTCGGCGCATTCTTGCCGAGCACTTCCTTGACCTTGGCCGGGTTGAAACCGATGCCGATCGAGCCCCACATGTACGGGAACGCATGGGCGTTGTCCGGATCACTGGCGGAGGCGTTTTTCAGCAGCACCGGGTTGAGGTTTTTCCAGTTTGGCAGCTTCGATTTGTCCAGGGTCTGATAGACCCCGGCCTTGATCTGCTTGGCCAGGAAACTGTTGGACGGCACCACGAGGTCGTAGCCGGATTTACCCGCGAGCAGACGCGCTTCGAGGGTTTCGTTGCTGTCGAACACGTCATAGGTCACGCGGATGCCGGTCTCGTCCTCGAACTTCTTGACGGTGTCCGGGGCGATGTAGTCCGACCAGTTGTAAACGCGCAGCACCTTGTCGTTGGCCTGGGCGCCCGTGGCGATTGCGCCCAATAAGGACAGTGTCAGCAGAGTCCTGCCAAACATTTTCATCGGTACAACTCCATTCTTTTTATTCAAAAGCTTTATTCAAAAACACAAAGCGGAATTTCAGTGAATCGGTGGCGGGGGAGAGGCTCCCTCGCCACCCGGTACTCAGGCCGTCGCTGCCACTCGTTGAGGTTGCGGTTGCTGCCACGATTCGTTGGCGGTCTGATCCATCGCTTCCTGAATCGCACGCTTGCGGTTGGCTTCTGCCTTGCGGCCGAAATACCAGACGAGGAAGGTCACCAGCGACACCGCCAGCAGAATCAGGCTGGCCACGGCGTTGATCTCGGGTTTCACGCCCAGACGCACGGCCGAGAACACTTCCATCGGCAAGGTGGTGGAGCCAGGGCCCGACACGAAGCTTGCCAACACCAGGTCATCCAGCGACAGGGCGAACGACATCATGCCGCCCGCCGCCAGCGACGGAGCGATCATCGGGATGGTGATCAGGAAAAACACCTTGAACGGTTTCGCGCCCAGATCCATCGCCGCTTCTTCGATCGACAGGTCCAGCTCACGCAAGCGGGCGGAGACTACCACCGCCACATAAGCGGCACAAAACGTGGTGTGGGCGATCCAGATCGTGACGATGCCACGCTCCTGCGGCCAGCCGATCAGTTGCGCCATCGCCACGAACAGCAGCAACAGCGACAGACCGGTGATCACCTCAGGCATTACCAGCGGCGCGGTGACCAGACCGCCGAACAACGTACGGCCCTTGAAGCGAGTCACGCGGGTCAGTACGAAAGCGGCGAGAGTGCCCAACGCCACGGCGGCAATCGCTGTGTAGCAGGCGATTTCCAGCGAGCGCACCACCGAGCCCATCAGTTGCGTGTTGTCGAGCAGGCCGACGTACCACTTCACCGACCAGCCGCCCCAGACCGTCACCAGTTTCGAGGCGTTGAACGAGTAGATCACCAGAATCAGCATCGGCAGATAGATGAACATCAGGCCGAAGATCAGCATGAACTTTGAAAATCCGAAGCGTTTCATCCCCGTGCCTCCATCTCTTTGGCCTGGCTGCGGTTGAACAGCAGAATCGGCACAATCAGGATCAACAGCATCACCACCGCCAGGGCGGACGCCACCGGCCAGTCGCGGTTATTGAAGAACTCTTGCCACAGCACGCGACCGATCATCAGGGTCTCCGGGCCACCCAGCAGTTCCGGAATCACGAACTCGCCCACCACCGGAATGAACACCAGCATGCAGCCGGCGATGATGCCGTTCTTGGCCAGCGGCACGGTGATTTTCCAGAAGTTGTTGAAGTTGCTCGAACCCAGGTCGGACGCGGCTTCCAGCAGGCTGCCGTCGTGCTTCACCAGGTTGGCGTAGAGCGGCAGCACCATGAACGGCAGGTAGGCGTAGACCACGCCGATATACACGGCCGTGTTGGTGTTGAGGATCTCGATCGGGTGATCGGTGAGCCCGGTCCACATCAGAAACGCGTTGAGCAGACCGTTGTTGCTGAGGATGCCCATCCACGCGTAAACGCGGATCAGGATCGCGGTCCAGGTCGGCATCATGATCAACAGCAGCAGGACGTTTTGCGCTTCCTTGCTGGCCTTGGTGATCGCGTAAGCCATCGGGAAACCGATCACCAGGCACATCAGCGTGCTCAGTGCCGCGACCTTCAGCGAACCGAGGTAGGCCGACAGGTACAGCTCGTCTTCGCCGAGCATGGTGTAGTTGCCGATGTTCAGGAACAGCTGGAATTTCTGTTCGGCGTAGGTGTAGATCTCGGTGTACGGCGGGATCGACAGCGCGGCTTCCGAGAAGCTGATCTTCATCACCAGGAAAAACGGCAGCATGAAGAACAGGAACAGCCAGATGAACGGAATGCCGATCACCAGTTTTCGCCCGCTGGGCACCAGGCGCAGGAATTGCTGATTGAAGGTTCTCATGAGCGCAGTACCACGCCGCTGTCGTCTTCCCACCAGACGTAGACCTTGTCGTCCCAGGTCGGACGCGCGCCACGGCGTTCGGCGTTGGCCATGAACGACTGGACGATCTTGCCGCTCGGCAATTCAACGTAGAACACCGAGTGGCCGCCGAGGTAGGCAATGTCATGCACTTTGCCTTCGGACCAGTTGTAGCGGGTCTCTGGCTTGATGGTGCTGACGAGCATTTTTTCCGGGCGGATCGCGTAGGTGATCGACTTGTCCTGCACCGAGGTGCTGACGCCATGACCGACGTAGATCTTTTGCTGCAAGTCCGGGCTGTGAATGATCGCGTGACCTTCAAGGTCCTCGACCACGGTGCCGTCGAAGGCGTTCACGTTGCCGATGAATTCGCAGACCATGCGGCTGACCGGTGCTTCATAGATGTCGACCGGGCTGCCGATCTGGGCGATCCAGCCCAGGTGCATGATCGCGATGCGCTCGGCCATGGTCATGGCCTCTTCCTGGTCGTGGGTCACCATCACGCAGGTCACGCCGACGCGCTCGATGATCTCAACCAGCTCAAGCTGCATTTGCGAGCGCAGCTTTTTATCCAGTGCGCCCATCGGTTCGTCGAGCAGCAACAGCTTCGGACGCTTCGCCAGGGAGCGGGCGAGGGCCACGCGCTGACGCTGGCCGCCGGACAGTTGATGCGGGCGGCGCTTGGCGTATTGGGTCATGTGTACGAGACGCAGCATCTCTTCGACGCGGGCGTCGATTTCGCTGGCCGGCAAACGGTCCTGCTTGAGGCCGAAGGCGATGTTCTGCGCGACAGTCATGTGCGGGAACAGGGCGTAGGACTGGAACATCATGTTGATCGGCCGCTCGTACGGCGGCATGTCGGTGATGTCGACACCGTCGAGCAGAATGCGTCCTTCAGTCGGCCGTTCGAAACCGGCGAGCATGCGCAGCAGGGTCGATTTGCCCGAGCCGGAGCCGCCGAGCAGGGCGAAGATTTCGCCCTGATGGATCTCCAGGGACACATCGTCTACCGCAGTGGTTTCGTCGAACTTCTTGGTGACTCGATCGATTTTCACCAGAACCTTTTTCGGTTGCTGATGACCTTCAAGAGCCTTCCTGTAAGTGCTGGAGGCGTTTGCCATGTGAAACTCCCAACAGGTTTCAGTCGCCGGGCCAACGCGGCCTGGCTTAAGAGTGGATTGCAGACCCGCACCGTGCGGGTTGTTCGGCGCCGCCGTCCTGGCTGCCGGGTGGTGCTTTTTGTTTTCGCGGTGTGTTGCTGATCGCGGATGACGGATGCGCAGGTGCGCAGCCGCCGACCCCGCGGGGGCAGTAAACGGTTTTGCAATCGTTGGGTGGCGTCAGCGCTGGTTGCGTCGCGCCGCTCGTTGCCGGCAAGCCTCGCCGAACGCCTGGAAAATCCGCAGGTAGTTCGGGTTGTCCAGCACCTGCCATTCCGGGTGCCATTGCACGCCGAGGGCAAAGGTCGGGCTGTGCTCCACCGAGACCGCCTCGATCAGGCCATCCGGCGCCACGGCTTCGGCGCGCAGGCCGGGAGCGAGGCGGTCGATGCCCTGACTGTGAATCGAGTTGACCTGGAATTCACCCGGCAGCTCCAGCGCTTCGAACACGCCACCGGGCAGCACCGTCACGGCGTGGGCCGGGGCGTACTGCACGGCGACATCCGGGCTGTCGGCTTCGCGGTGATCGAGCATGCCCGGCAGCTCATGCACCTTCTGGTGCAGGCTGCCGCCGAACGCCACGTTCATTTCCTGGAAACCGCGGCAGATGCCGAGTACCGGAACGCCCGCCGCGATGGCTGCACGTAATAAAGGAAGGGTGGTGGCATCCCGCGCCGGATCGTGATCCGTGCCGGGAGCGCTGTCCGGGCCCTGATAGTGGAAAGGTTCCACGTTGGACGGCGAGCCGGTCAGCAACAGACCGTCGAGCTGACCCAGCAGGTCTTCGATTTCAGTCAGTTTGCCAAGGGAAGGAATGACGACGGGCAACCCCAGCGCCGCAACGCTGACAGCGCGAACGTACTTGTCGCCGCTGATGTGATAGGGGTGCAGGCCAATCTGTTTGACGCACGCAGTAACGCCGATCAATGGCTTGAATGCCATTTTTATTCACCTCGAAGTTTGACACTTGAACGAGCTTTTCCGGAGCTTAGCCTCGTTGATTTTAATTAACAACTCCCATGTAAAAAATTCTAAACGCCGTTCATCAAATCTTCATGATTCCCGGGCCTCTGGCGCCTGCATTGGCACGTGAGTGTTAAAAAAAGCCCGAAAAATAAACGCTGAGCGGCCATGTGTTCGCTATTGACTTCACTTTGCCGTTCGGGTTGACTGGCTCGGCGAAACAGCAGTGAACATAATAATTAACAGCTAAATAGGTGCATCATGTCGGTCCCTCTGCGTGCCGTTCAACTCAACGAAGCAAACGCATTCCTTAAGAAACATCCTGAGGTTTTGTACGTCGACCTTCTGATTGCAGACATGAACGGTGTGGTGCGCGGCAAGCGCATCGAGCGCACCAGTCTTCATAAGGTTTACGAGAAAGGCATCAACCTGCCGGCCTCGCTCTTTGCCCTCGACATCAATGGCTCCACGGTGGAAAGCACCGGTCTGGGCCTGGACATCGGCGACTCCGACCGGATCTGCTACCCGATCCCTGGCACCCTCAGCATCGAGCCTTGGCAGAAGCGCCCGACCGCCCAACTGCTGATGACCATGCACGAACTGGAGGGCGAGCCGTTCTTCGCCGACCCGCGTGAAGTGTTGGCCAACGTGGTGCGCAAGTTCGACGAAATGGGCCTGACCATCTGCGCCGCGTTCGAGCTTGAGTTCTACCTGATCGACCAGGACAACGTGAACGGCCGTCCGCAATCGCCGCGTTCGCCGGTTTCGGGCAAGCGTCCGGTGTCGACCCAGGTCTACCTGATCGATGACCTCGACGAATACGTCGACTGCCTGCAAGACATCCTCGAAGGCGCGAAAGAGCAGGGCATTCCTGCCGACGCCATCGTCAAGGAAAGCGCCCCGGCGCAGTTCGAAGTCAACCTGCACCACGTGTCCGACCCGATCAAGGCGTGCGACTACGCCGTCCTGCTCAAGCGTCTGGTGAAGAACATCGCCTACGACCACGAAATGGACACCACCTTCATGGCCAAGCCGTATCCGGGCCAGGCGGGCAACGGTCTGCACGTGCACATTTCGATCCTGGACAAAGAAGGCAACAACATCTTCGCCAGCGAGGATCCCGAGCAGAACGCCGCGCTGCGCCACGCGATCGGCGGTGTGCTGGAGACCCTGCCTGCGCAAATGGCCTTCCTGTGCCCGAACGTCAACTCGTATCGCCGCTTCGGCGCACAGTTCTACGTGCCGAACTCGCCGAGCTGGGGCATCGACAACCGCACCGTGGCCGTCCGTGTGCCAACCGGTTCGGCAGACTCCGTGCGCATCGAGCATCGTGTCGCCGGCGCCGACGCCAACCCGTACCTGCTGATGGCTTCGGTGCTGGCCGGTATTCACCACGGGCTGACCAACCAGATCGAACCGGGCGCCCCGGTTGAAGGCAACAGCTACGAGCAGAACGAACAGAGCCTGCCGAACAACCTGCGCGACGCCCTGCGTGAGCTGGACGACAGCGAAGTCATGGCCCGCTACATCGACCCGCTGTACATCGATGTGTTCGTCGCGTGCAAGGAAAGCGAGCTGGCCGAGTTCGAAAACTCGATCTCTGACCTTGAGTACAACTGGTATCTGCATACGGTTTGAGGCCTTCAAAAGCCCCTCACCCTAACCCTCTCCCAAGGGGAGAGGGGACTGATCCGGGGATGCTCGGGAAATACGCCGACCTGAACGATTTTTACCGAATCCATATTCGACTTGGTCGTTCAGGTCGGTGCATCTCCCGAGACACTTCGGTCGGTTCCCCTCTACCTCTGGGAGAGGGGACTGACCCGGGGATGCTCGGGAAATATGCCGACCTGAACGATTTTTACCGAATCCATATTCGACTCGGTCGTTCAAGTCGGTGCATCTCCCGAGACACTTCGGTCGGTCCCCTCTCCCCCCGGGAGAGGGCTAGGGTGAGGGCTGCCATCTCAAGCCGAACACATACACCAGACACCCCCAAATTCCCCCGCGTCGAGCCACCACCATGACAACGACCCGCAACGACTGGGAACAACGCTTCCAGTCCCTGACCATCGAATCCCGCGCCTTCATCAACGGTGAATACCGCCCGGCCATCAGCGGCGACACCTTCGAATGCCTGAGCCCCGTCGACGGCCGTTTCCTGGCCTCCGTCGCCAGCACCGATGAAGCCGACGCCAACCTCGCCGTCGAAGCCGCGCGCCAATCCTTCAACTCCGGCGTGTGGGCGAACAAGGCCCCGGCCGAGCGCAAGCGCATCCTGATCCGCTTCGCCGATCTGATCCTGCAACATCAGGAAGAACTGGCGCTGCTCGAAACCCTCGACATGGGCAAACCGATCAGCGACTCGATGAGCATCGACATCCCGGCGACCGCCAACGCGATCCGCTGGAGCGCCGAAGCGATCGACAAGATCTACGACGAAGTCGCCGCCACCCCGCACGATCAACTCGGTCTGGTAACCCGCGAGCCATCCGGCGTGGTTGCGGCCATCGTGCCGTGGAACTTCCCGCTGATCATGGCCAGCTGGAAATTCGCCCCGGCGCTGGCGGCAGGTAACTCGTTCATTCTCAAACCTTCGGAAAAATCCCCGCTGACCGCGATCCGCATCGCCCAGCTTGGACTGGATGCCGGCATTCCGAAAGGCGTGTTCAACGTCCTGCCAGGCTTCGGCCACACCGTCGGCAAGGCGCTGGCGCTGCACATGGACGTCGACGTGCTGGCCTTCACTGGCTCCACCGCGATTGCCAAGCAACTGATGATTTATGCCGGCCAAAGCAACATGAAACGCGTCTGGCTCGAAGCAGGGGGCAAGAGCCCGAACGTGGTGTTTGCCGACGCACCGGACTTGCGCGCGGCAGCACAAGCGGCGGCCGGCGCCATTGCGTTCAACCAGGGCGAAGTCTGCACTGCCGGCTCGCGCCTGCTGGTGGAGCGTTCGATCCGCGAACAATTCATCCCGCTACTGGTAGAAGCGCTGCAAGCGTGGAAGCCGGGTCACGCCCTGGACCCTGCGACCACCGTCGGCGCCGTGGTCGATCAGCGTCAACTGGACAACGTGCTGCGCTACATCAACATCGGCCGGGAGCAGGGCGCCGAACTGATCGCCGGCGGTCACCGCACCCTCGAAGAAACCGGCGGCAGCTACGTCGAGCCGACGATTTTCGACGGTGTGACCAACGCCATGACCATCGCCCGCGAAGAAATCTTCGGCCCGGTGCTGTCGCTGATCACCTTCGACACTGTCGAGGAAGCGCTGCACATCGCCAACGACAGCATCTTCGGCCTTGCCGCCGGGGTCTGGACCAGCAACCTGAGCAAGGCCCACACCTTCGCCCGTGGTCTGCGCGCCGGCAGCGTGTGGGTCAACCAGTACGACGGCGGCGACATGACCGCGCCGTTCGGTGGCTTCAAACAGTCGGGCAACGGTCGCGACAAATCGCTGCACGCGTTCGACAAGTACACCGAGCTGAAAGCGACCTGGATCAAGCTCTGACTCTTTTACAGCGGTGGTCGCCTGCAACCGGCGACCCTCGGAGAATAAAAAAATGAAACAACAACACGTGAACAGCTACTACGCCGCCACCCGCAATGAAGTGATCGATTTCCCGATCCTCGAAGAGTCGGTGGAGTGCGATGTCTGCATCATCGGCGCCGGCTACACCGGCCTGTCCTCGGCGCTGTTCCTGAGCGAAGCCGGCTACAAGGTAACGGTGCTGGAAGCAGCGAAAGTCGGCTACGGCGCCAGCGGTCGCAATGGCGGTCAACTGGTCAACTCCTACAGCCGCGACGTCGACGTGATCGAACAGCGCTACGGCGACAAGACTGCGGAAATCCTCGGAAGCATGATCTTCGAAGGCGCCGACATCATCCGTTCGCGCATCAAGGAATACGACATCAAGTGCGACTACCGCCCGGGCGGCATTTTCGCAGCGATGAACAAGAAGCAGCTCAACGGCCTCGCCGAACAAAAACGTAGCTGGGAACGTTACGGCAATAAAAACCTGAAGATGCTCGACGCTGCGGACATCCGCCGCGAAGTCGGCTCGGACGCCTACGTCGGCGGTCTGCTGGACATGCAGGGCGGCCACATCCACCCGCTGAACCTGGCTCTCGGAGAAGCCGCCGCGATCGTGCGTCTGGGCGGCAAGATCTACGAGCAGTCCGCTGCGGTGGAAATCAAATACGGCGAGCCCAACGTTGTGCGCACCGCCAAAGGCCAGGTTCGCGCCAAGTACCTGCTGATCGCCGGCAATGCCTACCTGCCACAAGGCCTCGACAACCGCGTGACCGCCAAGAGCATGCCGTGCGGCTCGCAGATCTGCGTCACCGAACCGTTGACCGAGAAACAGGCCCGCAGCCTGATCACCAACAATTACTGCGTCGAAGACTGCAACTACCTGCTCGACTACTACCGCCTCACCGCCGACAACCGTCTGCTCTACGGCGGCGGCGTGGTCTACGGCGCCCGTGAACCGGACGACATCGAAACCCTGATCCGCCCGAAGATCCTCAAGACCTTCCCGCAGCTCAAGGACGTGAAAATCGACTACCGCTGGACCGGTAACTTCCTGTTGACCATGTCGCGCATGCCGCAATTCGGGCGCATCGAGAAAAACGCCTACTACATGCAGGGCTACAGCGGGCACGGCGTCACTTGCTCGCACCTGGCCGGCAAACTGATCTCGGAAATGATCCGTGGCGACGCCGAACGCTTCGACGCCTTCGCCTCGCTTCCGCACATGCCAATGCTCGGCGGCCGCACCTTCTCCGCGCCGCTGACCGCCCTCGGTGCCGTGTACTACTCGCTGCGCGACCGTTTCGGTATCTAAGTTACCTCCCCGGCGGTGGCCCCGCACAGGCGCCGCCGGCTTTTACACCGTGCAAGCAGCACCACAAAACCTGTGGGAGCTGCGGTGCGACGATTCGACTTGCCAGCGATAGCGGTCTATCAGCAAAAATGATGTTGAAAGTGCCGCCCAATCGCTGGCAAGCCAGCTCCCACAGGTTTTGCATTTACCTCGCAATTACAATCAGCAGGCTCTTTTCACCCACCGTCCATCGAACCTGCTGAGCAACACCGACAAACGTGATTTAATAGCCGCCTTTCACGGTTCCGGGACACGGGAGCAACGTGATCCGCGCGACCTGCGCGGCACCCGCCACCCACCCCCATTGCCCTTAAGTCGTTCTCACATAAGGCTGTCATGGATACGGGTTCTCGACTCAAACTAGTACGCGAAAGCTACAAACTCTCCCAGCGCGAGCTGGCCCGGCGTAGCGGCGTGACCAATGCCACCATCTCCCTGATCGAACAGAATCGTGTCAGCCCTTCCGTCAGCTCACTGAAAAAGCTGCTCGAAGGCATCCCGATGTCCCTGGCCGACTTCTTCACCTTCGACCAGCCCCCACGCGAACACCAATACGTCTTCCGCGCCAACGAACAACCCGACCTCGGCCGCCACGGCCTGCGCCTGCTGCTCATCGGCGCCTCGGTCCCCAGCCGCCAGATGCGCTTGCTGCGCGAGCAATACGCGCCGGGTGCGAGTTCCGGGGAAGAGCCGATTGTTCACTCGGAAGGGGAGGAGTGCGGGCTTGTGACGCGTGGCACTGTGGAGTTGACGGTGGATGGGTCGGTGAGTGTGTTGAACGCGGGGGATGGGTATTACTTCCCGACGACGCTACCGCACAAGTTCCGGAATATTGGGGCGGATGAGGCTGAGATTATTAGTGCGAATACGCCGGCGAATTTTTAGCGATTTGACCGAATGAGGTTAATCTCGTGCACTTGATAAACTGTTCCTCGGGCACACCCCCGACATCATTATTAGTGTCGGGTTTGTGCTCGGAAAAGCAATTCAAGAGAAATAGAAATATATCGTAGTGTCTTTAGTCTCCGGATTGGCAATTGATCCACTTTATGTGTGCGCTGGTGCCGTCCAGTCCGGGGTATACAGTTCCTCGATGGATTCCATAGCGATATAGTTGTTGTTTTAATTTTGTTCTCAATGAATTAGGTATCACAACTTTAAAAATTTGCTCGGATGTAAAGCCTTGGGTTACGTTTTGATGTGTTGTAAATAGCCCGCTTTGAGCAATAATTCTTGGTGTTAAGTGCGCTGGTATATAGCGAAGAACTGGCCTTTCACTTGGGAAGCGTAACGGGTTCTGATATTCCGGTAATCCTGTTTCTACCGGCGATTCGCAATCTGTATAAATATATACTGCGGAATCTGTTTTGCATTCTTCTTCTACTGCAAAATAAAGTGCTATAAGTGGGTTGACTGTCCAGTCCAACAATCGCGTCGGTAAACCATGGTGCTGGGCAAGTGCTAGCCACTCCCAGTCGTTTCTTGGTGTAAAGCTTAAGTGTGGTAAAGCTTGCTCTCTGAACTGCTTAAAAATAGCATCTTCAGTGTCTTCTATTTTTGTACTATCAACAGGTAACCGGCCTATTGATGGGATTAGTTCGAATTTTGAATCTTTTACTCCGCGAAATACGACACCTTTTCCGTTGTATTTTTCTACTAGATTGTGAAATTCTACGAAGTTGTGAATGGTCTCTTTGCGGTATTCGTCAATATATAGTGGTAGGCTAAGGTTGAAGTTGTTTTTCTTGATTTGATCAATGGAGACGTTCTCGGAATATAGCTCTACGTTGGTGCGTTGAGTCAGACTGGCTAATATTTTTTCCAAGTCTTGATTTTGAAGATAGTTGTGCCATCGCTCTTTGCCATATTCATTGCTGGCATCTATGAAAAAAATTGTCTTTTCGTCTTGCCTTTGTTTTTTAAAAACTAAAGCGCATGTGGGAATGGCGGTGCCGTAAAACAGGTTTGGAGGAAGTCCAATGACAGCGTCTAAGCAGTTCAGGTTTTGTATTAGGTGTTTGCGGATTTTCTGTTCTGTGTTTCCGCGAAAGAGCGCTCCCATCGGGAGTGTAATGACCATTGTTCCGTCAATATCTAACAAACTTAGCATATGTTGAACGAACGCAAAGTCAGCTCTCGAGCGAGGGGCTTGAGGTCCATAAGCATGAAGCTCAGAACGGTCACGGTAGGTGGAGGGATCCCATCTGACTCCAAACGGCGGTACACACAAAACAACGTCGTATTTTTTGTTTAAGTGATGAGGTTCATTTAGTGTGTTTCCGAGCTTGAGATTTACGCGACTAAATTTTACCCCGTGCATTACTACGTTCATGCGTGCGAGCCGCAAGGTGTCGGCGTTAATGTCTTGGCCAGCCAGCTCTTTAATTACAAATGTCTGTTCTGCGACGGCAAGAAGCAATCCCGCGGAGCCGCACGCAGGATCATACGCATTGATTATATTTTTTTTACCTTGCGTAGAGATTCTAGCTAGCAATGATGCAACGGATGGTGGAGTCAGGTAGTTTCCACCGTTTCGTCCTTCACCCCTTGCTAGATGCTCTAATAAAGCTGTGAAAATAACACCCATTTGTTCGTCGGGAATGGTAAGTGAACCGATTTTGTGGGTGTCGAAAATATAAAGTATGTGGCGCAAGTGATTATCTTGTAGGTGTCGCGCAGATGAGCCAAGTTCTAAGAGCCCATCAAGGTCTTCGTTGTTTTTCTCGATTTCGGAAAAGGCTTTTTTTAGTCTGTCTTTTAAATTGAACTCACTGTTAATGAAGTCCTGCCAGAGGCATTCTTTAGGTATGTTGAAGCGGTGTTGGTTCGTTTTATTTACTTGGTTTATGTAAGCCTCCTCTTCGTGTGTGTCACATAGTCTTTTATATAAAAGTATTGGTAATAGAATGCTTTTGTAGTTGGAGGAGTGGCCTGTTGTATGGAGCAGTTCTGATGCTTTTTGAAGAATTTGTGTTAGTGCTTTTATTTGAATGTCAATGAAGGCTGTATTTTTAGTTTGTGTCTCAATGTCTTTTGTTGAGTCTTTTTGGTTGGTATTTTTCATGAGTTAGTAATGATTTTTGCTTCGGTGGCGAGAGATTTTTTTTGCGGTTGTTGTCTGAGTTGATTGAGTGGGTAAGTTTTTCTGTTTGATATGACTTCATGCTAAAGATACAAACGGTGGCAGAACTGCTTGTGTTGATCTGCCACCTTTATAGATTATTTCTTTTTAGGCTTACCCGCGTCACTACGCTTGTCGCGAATTTGGCCATCATTGTTCCTGGAGCGAGGTTGTTCACCACCGCCAGGCTTTGGAACATTCACGTTGGGATTAATAGGTCGTCTGTCTGTCATTTTTTCCTCCTTACTTTTTCGAAGATTCGTTAGAAAAATCACAACCTTGAGTCACTAAATACTCGGCATTTGATGCTTGCCGAACTGCTGATGGCCAATGGCTGGTGTTGAAGCTATCAAATTGACCTTCCGAATTCCACACCCAGTTCTGTGAAAGTGAAGGTTGTTTCTGAGCGGTATAGGGAATTCGCTTCGAGCAAATTCGCAAAATAGGCCTGATTTCTGTCGCCGAAACGTGAGTCATAACTAAGAACCTCAAATCTCCCGTTTCTCAATCACTCGAAACAGATCACTCACATCCTGCACCATGATCCTGGCGATCGTACTAACAGTGTTGATGTCGTTTTCGGCGTAATCGGGGAGGCGGATACAGGCCATTAGATCGAGATATTTGAGAACGGCGTTGAGGCGTTCGCTAAGGCAAGCGTGGAGATCTCGTAGTGGGGCATCTACGTCAATGAATAGTACGGGCTGGTCTGTGGCGGGGTG
The DNA here is from genome assembly GCF_023375815.1 of Pseudomonas sp. HS6. Taxonomy (NCBI): domain Bacteria; kingdom Pseudomonadati; phylum Pseudomonadota; class Gammaproteobacteria; order Pseudomonadales; family Pseudomonadaceae; genus Pseudomonas; species Pseudomonas sp. HS6. Next base: position 2,490,801 of record NZ_CP067412.1, read on the forward strand.
GGACATGTTCGCGTATTTGCGGATCGGTTTATCCGTTGGCATAAGTAAAGCTTCCTCGTATCCGTGAGAAGAGCTACTGCCGTTCGCTGCGATTCGAAAGGTGGTAGCCATGTGCGGGTTCGCAGACCGAGGATACGAGGAGCCCGGCAGACCCAGAGGTCTCCCACACACAGCCACCATTGCGCGGTTGTCGGACGCGATTGCGACCGCCACCGTTTTTGGGGGGCGTCAGGTTACTACACGTATCGTCAGGGCTGCGAAACCCTATCGCCAAATTCGTTCAGCGACAGACCCACTCTAGGCACCGATCCCCACCGTCGCAATCAGCCTGTAGGACGTGAAATCACCACGTCTGGCCAGAGAGTTAGCTCACGGTCGGCGGCGTAACTGGCGTAAATCAATGGCTGCGAAGTGTATGGGGAAAATGACTCGCCAGATTTCGGCCCGCTTCGCAGCTCCGCAAGAACAAGCTCCCTCACCACGCGGAGCAATTTCCTACGCCGTTTTCAGATCAAAAAAATCATCACACATTCCCGCCCCGGAACTTTCCCCAAAACCGATGTCAATTTGATGGCGTGTCGCGACGCTCATTCATCGGCTCAAGCAGTGCCAGGCTGTTTCCTGGTCGATCAAGGAAGTGTGTGATGAGACTAGTGCTTGCGATGTTGTTGATGTTCAGCGGATACACGTTTGCCGGGTGCGCCAGCATCAGTGACAGTGATCAGCGGGCCTATTGCGAAGCCAGAGAGAAGGGCAGCAGTTGTTCGTACATCCACGACTCTGATTTGCGTTCGGCCTGTGATGCTGAAGTGAACGGTAGATCTTGCTCGTACATCGCCGACACCGACCAACGTGACTACTGCAACGCCAAGAAGAACGGCAGCAGTTGCTCGTACATCCATAACTCGGATCTGCGTGCGGCGTGCGAGGCGGAGCAGAAGGGCTATTCCTGTTCATACATCAGCGACAGTGACCAGCGCGCCCTGTGCAATGCCAAGCAGAGTGGCAGCAGTTGTTCCTACATCAGCAATTCCGATCTACGCAACGAGTGCGAAGCCATGAAGCGCTGATTTGAGGGTGTTTCGCGAGACTCATCTAAATCGGATTAAACAGTGCCAGTCTGTTTACTGGTAAGCCAAGGAAGCGTGTGATGAAGAAAATACTGGCGATGTTGTTGATGTTTGCCTTCGCCGGCCATGCCTTTGCTAGCTGCATGAACATTAACGATCCGGATCAGCGCAGATATTGCGAGGCCAAGTCCGGCAGTGGCAGCTGTAACGACATCAACAATACGGACCTGCGCAGGATGTGCGATGCGGAAAAAGGCAGTGGTAGTTGCAACTCGATCAATGACGGAGATCAACGTCGTTACTGCGAGGCCAAAACCCGTGGCGGCAGTTGCAACAGCATCAACGATACGACTCTGCGCAGGATGTGCGATGCAGAAACAGGAGGCGGTAGCTGTAACTCGATCAATGACACGGATCAGCGTCTTTTCTGTGAGGCCAAAACCCGTGGTGGCAGTTGCAACAGTATCGGCAGCCAGGATCTGCGCAATCAATGTGAAGCCATGAAACGCTGATCGATCAGCCTGATTCAAAACGCAAAAAGGGACACCCAACGGTGTCCCTTTTTTATGGGCGACTGAAACGAAATCCTCAGACTGCCCAGTCAAACCTTTCACTTGCCACAACCCGTCTCATCACCAAAGGTTTCCCCCATCAGCACCACGTCGTAGACTGCGAAACAAGTTGTAACGCCTCTCCCACGGACGGAACCGCGCATGATTCACATCGGCAGCCGCAACAACGCCCCCACGCCGCAGCACAAAACCCAGGACATCTACATCTTCAGCATCGACCTGTCCCGCCCGGCGACACCGTTCTGCTTCGAGCAATCGATTGGCGGCGGGCATGTCGAGCAGGGCGGTGCGCGATGGTTGGCGCTGGATGAGCTGGATGGCTGGCCCGGCGAATGGCGAGAGCATTTGAAGAAGGCCAATTGTGCCTGGGTAGCCGAGTTGCTGGATGCTCATCCGAAGGAGAGCCAGGCTGATCTGGTCTCGCTGATTCTCCAGCGCTACGCAGCGCCTGCGCAGCCGGCCGGGCGTTTGCAGGCGATTGGGCGCTGGTTCAAGCGCCATTTCTATATTGGCGGCCGGTACGGCGTCTGACCCGAGGAAACGCCCATGACTCAGACTCTGGAACGCGCCATCGCGATTGCCGCCACGGCCCACGCGGGGCAGGTGGACAAGGGCGGTGCGCCGTACATTTTGCATCCGCTGAAGGTCATGTTGCGCATGAGCAGTCTGGAAGAACGCATCGTCGCGGTGCTGCACGATGTGGTCGAGGACTGCGGCATCAGCCTGGAGGATTTGCGCAAGGAAGGCTTTAGCGAAGAGATTTTGTCCGCCATCGAATCGGTGACCAAAGTGCCGGGCGAATCCTACGAGGATTTCGTCGAGCGCGCGGCGCAGAACCCGACCGGGCGGGTGGTGAAACTGGCGGATCTGGAAGAGAACAGCGACCTGTCGCGGATTGCCTCGCCGAGCTGGGAGGATCTGGAGCGGATCGAGAAATATCGGCGGGCGATTGGACGGTTGCGTGCCTGACTCAAATTAAATAGCCAGGAAGGCGACCATGAAATCCATTCTGTGTTTGCTGATTGCTGCCAGCTTCGGCGCGCTGTTGCAATTCGAAGGTGTGCCTCACGGTTTGCTGTTGGGCTCGATTCTCGTGACGGCACTTGTCGTCACCAAATTCAACTTCGCGCCAGCGACCCCTTTGGGGTTGGGCTACATCCAGGTCACGCTGGGCATCGCTACTGGCTTGATGTTCGAAGCATGGGACAGCGCGACGGTGTCGACGATGTTGCCGAGTCTTGGCGTGTTGCTGTTATGTCTGGCGGTGCAAGTCGCGCTTTCCGCGCTGTGGCTGTCGCGCGGTGCAGGGTGGAATCGCACGGATGCTCTGCTGGCGGTGTATCCGGGGGCGCTGGCGGCGGTGTTCGATTTGCTGGAATCGCATCAGGCGTCGAGCAAGGTGATCATCGTGCACTTGATGCGGCTGCTCCTGATCACGGTGTTGGTGAGTTTGCTGATTCCTGGAACGGCACCGGTTGCCGTGGCCGAAGCTGATCCGCTGTCGACAGGCATGGCACTGACCGTGCTGTCGGTGATCTTCCTCAGCGTGGTGGTCGGGCGTTTGCTGCTGGTGATTGGTGTGCCGGCGCCGTTCATGTTGACGGCAATCATCATCACCGCCGTATTCGTGAAATCAGGATGGCTGCACGGCTTTCACATGCCGGACTGGAGCCTGAATCTGGCGGCGCTGATTCTTGGGGTGCGGATTGGCTCCCGATTCCAGGGATTGGGTCTCGCAGAACTGGGACGTCATGGCCGCACGGCGTTGGTGTCGGTGGGATTAATGATTCTGGTCGCGGCAGTTTTCGCATTGGCAGCGGCGCGGATGCTGGGCAGCGATGCGCTGTCGTTGTGGCTCGCGTACATGCCGGGAGCAATCGAAACCATCGCGATTGTGGTATTCGCCGGCGGGCTGAATGTGGTGTTTATCCTGACTCACCACTTGGCGCGAATGGTGGTGTTGCACTTTGCGCCGGCGTTGTTGGTGCAGCTTCGGCGGAGTAGAGAAGAAGCCTGAAGAGCTTTTTTGGCGATTAGCAAAATGCCCATTTTTGAAATGGGCATTGGCTAAATATGCATTGATGATTACTTCAACCACTTGTACAAACGATAGCCACCATAGCCCGCCACTGCGATTGCAGCCGCTGGCCAAGCTGCGGCGGTGGCCACTGCCATCACTCCTGCAGCCATTCCGCCTCCTCCTGCAGCAACTGCGCCACCTCCGAGAGTGGCTAAGGCGGAAGTCGTTGCAGCGGCGCCACTTAAGCCAGCCGCGTTAGCGACGGCGACTGCTCCGCCATAAACCATCGAAGCGTTAGCTATACCTGCTGCTGCACCAGTTGCAATGGCGGAGCCTGCTACTGTTTTGTCACCAATTTCCATGTGGTTACCCCTACTGAATGTGTGTCATGGAAACTATAAGCCATCACTTTGATATCATTCCAGATCTTTTTAGTGTTTGGATCCAAGGCGAAAAAGTCATTGCGCCAGGTTTGGGTGACAATTCGAAGCCCGGTTATCAGGTCACACCCTGACGACTCTCCCGGCGTGACTCCAGCAAATGCATCATCACCCCGGCATAAACCGTCACCAGAATGAACAACCCCATCCGCACCGCGAAGGCGGTGTAGACGTCCTTGCCCGCCGCGCTGTCCTCCACCGATTGCCCGAGCAGGATGATCATGGTGATCAGCGTATTGAGCCAGAACCCCGGCGTGAGCTGCGTCGGGTGCAACCGATAGAGTTTGCGCGCCACCAATAGCCCGAACAGCAGCATCCACAGAAAGAACATCCACAGGTGCACGAACAGGCTCAACGCACACCAGAACAGCACTGCCAGCAGCCCGCCCAATAAAGTCGAGCCGAGCAGTTCACGCCCGGCATGGTGGGTGCGGGTGGTAGTGCTCTGCTGGCCGAGGCTGACGGCTTTGAGGATGATCGGCAGGTAGCTGGCCGGGTCGATCAACACCAGCAGGAAGGTCGGTAGTACGATCAATGTTGCGCGCAACGCCACGCGAGGCACGTCTTCGGCGGGCAGGGCGGGAGCGGGTGGTGGCGCGGGGCTGTTAGCCGGTTCCGGGAACAGGGCGTGGCTCAGACCGACGATGACGACGGCCAGCAGCAGGCCTTTGACCAGTGCGCCGATCACCGCCATGGCCAGCTCGAACGAGGCGAAACCGGCGGCGGAGATCATGGTCATGCCGATCACCAGGAACGTCATGATCAGCACGTTGCCACCGCGCAAGCCGTAGGTGAACACCAGAAACAGACCGACACCGATCAGCAGCACGCCGCACACCGGGTAATAACGCAGCAATGGCACCAGCAACAGGCCGAGGCTGGTGGTGAACGCGGCGACCAATGTCAGCACCAGCGCCATTTTCACCGGCAACGGCCGAGGCATGCTGGCCAGCAGCAACACCGCGAGTACCGGCGACAGAAACGACAGCGGCAACGCGAGGCCGTAACTGGCTGCGGTGCACAACGCGGTGCCACAGGCCAGGCGCAAGGCCCGTTGTGCCGGGATGCTGCGTTCAATAGGCCGCTCAGTAGGCATAGCTCAGCCAGCTCATCAACCAGACAAACACCCGGCCCAGCGGATTGAGCAGACTGCCTTCGCTGGGAAACGCCATGACTTCCGCCTGCCCGCCGGCACGAATCGAACGACTCTCGAACAGACGCTTTTTCGCCTCTTCGCTGAACTCAACGATCACCGGAAACCGCTGCGCCGGACGGAGCCAGTCGCGGCTGTTCTGGATCGTCGGCAGGGTGCCGGGCGGCGGCGTCTGGCCGACGCTGACGCCATAGCCGACGCTGCGCACCCGGCCATCGAGCACTTCGCCGGGCAGGGCGTCGAGGATGATCGACACCGGCGTGCCGGGCTTGATCCGGCCGAGGTTGTTTTCGGTAAGGTCGGCGCTGACCCACACGTCCTGGATCGTGATCAGCGTCATCACCGGACTGCCGGCAGCGGCGAACTGGCCGACGTCGGTGCGCAGGTCGGTAATCAGACCCGCCGAACGGGCACCGATGCGGGTGTTGGCGAGATCCAGCTCCGCCTTGGCCAATGTGGCGGCGGCACTGAGCAATTTGGCGTTGGTGTCGGTATTGCCGCCTTCCTGCTCCTGCGCTCGCACTACTTCCGCCCGGGCGGCCGCCACCTGGCTGACGGCGGCTTCGCGGTTGGCCCGAGAGACTTCCAGAAGTCGTACGGACACAGTGCCGGAGTCCTGTTTGTACAAGCCTTCGAGCCGTTGATTGTCCTGCCGCGCCTTGAGTTCGTTGGCCTGCGCCGCGCGCAATGACGCTTGCGCCGAAGCAATGCCGGCGGTGCTGGCGCCGACGGTGCGACGGGTGTTTTCCAGATCGGCGCGGGCTCGGTCGACCGCGATTTGCAGGGGCTGCGGATCAAGTTCGAAGAGAATGTCACCGGCCTGCACATCCTGATTGTTGCGCACGTTGACCTTGATCACCCGGCCCGCGACTTCCGAGGCCACCGGGATCACGAACGCGCCGACCCTCGCTTGCTGGGTGTACGGCGTGATTCGGTCGGCCAGCAGATACCAGATCAGGCTCAGCACGATCACCAGCAGCACCCAGCGGATGCCTTTTTTCGTCGGATCCGGCGGCGCTTCATCACTCATGGCGGTCTACCTGCGAGGGCATCGGATAAGTCGGTTGTGGCGGCGGGGCGCTCAGCAGATCGCCCCAATCGGTGCGCTGCTGCATTTGCTGTCGGGTCGGTTGATCGATCTGCGGCCCGGTGCTTTGCCAGCCGCCTCCGAGAGACTTGTACAGCGCGATCAGATTGCTCACGGCGTTGCTGCGGCTGACCAGATAGTTGTCCTGCAACTCCAGCAGCGCGCGTTGCGCATCGAGCACCCGCTGAAAATCCGAATAGCCTTCGCGATATTGGGTGTTGGCCAACACCAGCGAACGCCGCGCGGCCGCTTCGGCTTCACCGAGAATCCGTTCGCCTTCCAGCGCTTTGGTCAGGCCGCTGGCGGCGTCGTCGGCCTCGCGGGCAGCTTGGCGGACTTTGTCCCGGTAGGCTTCGATCAGTTGCTGAAGACGCGCATCCTGCACGCGGATGTTGTTGTGGATGCGACCGTAATCGAACAGGTTCCAGCGCAGGCTCGGGCCGCCGATCAGGTCGAGGCTGCGCGGCGTGGCGCCGAGGGAATCGCTGGACCAGACGATGCTGCCGAGCAAGGTCAGCGACGGATACAGGTCGGTTTCCGCCACGCCGACCAGCGCCGATTGCGCGGCAACGTTGAGTTCCGCTGCGCGCACATCGGGGCGGCGCAACAGCAGGTTGGCCGGGACATCCTGCAACACGGCGCGATCCAGCAGCGGGATCAGCCCGGTTTGCTCCGTGAGCATCGTTGCGCCACCGGGCGGCTGGCCGACCAGCACCGCCAGCGCGTTGCGGGTGCGCAGCAATTGGTCTTCGAACACCGGGATAGTGCTGAGCGTGCCGAGGTATTGGGTCCTGGCCTGTTGCAGGTCGAGTTCGGCAGTCTGGCCGCTGCGGAAGAGTTTTTCGGTGATTTCGAAATTGCGCTTTTGCTGGACGGCGTTTTCCCGGGCGACCCGCAGCCGGGCTTCGGTGGTGCGCAGGGAGAAATAGGTGTCGGCGACTTGGGCGCGCAACAGCACGAGAGCGTCTTCGTAGTTGGCCTGAGCGGCGAAGTAGCTGGCGTCAGCGGACTCGATGGCGCGGCTGAAGCGACCCCAGAAATCCAGCTCCCAGCCGACATCGAACGCAGCGCTGTGCTGCCAGAAGTGCAGATCCTGCGGGTTGTTGCCGCCGGACTGGTGGCGGTCGATGTACAGGCTGTCGGCGCTGGCCTGTTGCAGCTGCGGATAACGGCCGCTGTCGGCAATGCCCAGTTGCGCCCGGGCTTCCAGGACCCGCAGGCCGGCGATTTTCAGGCTGCTGTTGTGGGCTTCGGCTTCGCTGATCAAAAGGTCGAGGGTCGGATCGGCAAACACCTGCCACCACTGGCGCAGATCCGGCACCGCGCCGCGCTCGCTGGCCTGTTCCAGCGCCGGGCTGTGCCACTGCTTGCTCCAGGCTTCGGCCGGCGGCTGAAAGTCCGGGCCCAGACGCAGGCATCCGCCGAGGCTCAAAGCCGCAAACAGCAGCAGAGGGCCGGGTCGGGTCAGCAGGGCTGTCGTTTCAGGCATACCGTTTGGCCCCAGCGGGGAATTTCACTGGAGCATAGACGGCAGATCACGGGTTGATGGGGCCAATCAACTGCTACGCTTTTGCTGGCGACGCCAACCGATCCGCGCCCCTGACGAAAAGGTAGGAAACCATGGACACTCCTCAAGATCCGGTTGCACCCACCAGCGCTACCTGGCGTTTCAAGGTTGGCGTGGCGATTATCTGCCTGATGCTCGGTTCATGGCTGATGGTGCCAATTGCTGCGGCACTCGGTGTGCCCGGCTCGAAAGTCGCGGCGCTGACCGGTGTGCTGTTCATCAGCAACAAGGTGCTGTTGCTGCTGGTGATCGCGGTGATGGGCAAGGCCGGCTTCGCCGAACTCAAGCGCACCATCGGCCGGCATGTCTCGGGGATGATTCCGACGCCGGTGGCGGAAGTCTCGCCGATGCGGCATCGGGTGGGCGTGGTGATGTTTTGCCTGCCGCTGCTCAGCGCTTTTCTGGAACCTTACTTCGACAACTTCTGGCCAGGCCTGCGGCCCAATCTGTGGCAGATGCAGTTGCTCGGTGACCTGATGTTCATCGGTAGTTTCTTTGTGCTGGGCAGCAATTTCTGGGAGAAGGCCCACGCGCTGTTCGTGCGCAAGGCGCGGGTGGTGACGGATTGAAGACAGGGGGCAATGCCCCCTGAATCACGCGTGCCCCAGGGCTACCGCAAACGACACGACGATCATGCACGCAAACGCAAAATTGAGATTCATGGGTGTTCATCCTGGGCCTTATTAAAGTGGTGCCATTGTGAACAGGCCGGATGCAAAGAAAAAATTCGGCTTCATGATTTCAATGATCGAAACAATTGATACCAGCCGGTTTGTGTTTGGCCGAGGCTTTGGTTAGTCTCGCCAAACCTGCAAATACAAGCACAAACAGGCATAACCATGCACGATCATTCCGCTTCCGAGCTTCCTTCCTTACGCCGGCAGAAAATCCTCCTGATCCTCGAACGTGACGGCAAGGTCATGGCGTCCGAGTTGAGCCAGCATTTTGCGGTGTCTGAAGACACCATCCGCCGCGATCTGGCCGAGCTGGACAACGCCGGGTTGGTGCAGCGGGTGCACGGCGGGGCGCTGCCGCGACCGAAGGACACCGGCAAGGATTACTTCACGCGGATCAGTGAAACCGACGAGGTGAAAACCAGCCTCGCGCAACTCGCGGCAGGGCGGGTGAAGGATGGCCAGATCGTGCTGTTCGATTCCGGCACCACCACCTTGCAGATCGCCCGTTCGTTGCCCTCGGATATTTCGATCACCGCCGTGACCACCTCACCGATGACGGCGATCACGCTGGCGGAATACAAGGGCATCAAAGTGATTCTGGCGGGCGGCCAGCTCAATCTCGCAACGATGTCGGTCAGTGGTCACGAAACGGTGCGACTGCTGCAAAGTATCAAGGCGGATGTGTTGTTTACCGGGGTGTGCGCGATTCATCCGGAAGTGGGCCTGAGCTCGCTGTATTTCGATGAAGTGCCGGTGAAACAGGCGTTGTTCGACAGTGCTGCGCAGGTGATTGCCGTGACCACGGCGGACAAGCTCGGGGCGGTGGAGCCGTTTGTGGTGGCGCCGTGCAGCCGGGTGCATACGTTGATCACCGAGCGGCATCTGGCGTCGGGCAATGCCGAGGATTATCGGCGGTTGGGGATTGAGGTCGAACAGCTGCAGGATTGAGATTTTGTGGTGAGGTCAAAGGCCTCTTCGCGAGCAAGCTCGCTCCCACAGTGTCCGAGGCGTACTCAAAAATCAAGTACACCCACAAATCCTGTGGGAGCGGGCTTGCCCGCGAAGAGGACAGTCGATCCAATGCATAAACCGGCATGCGGCTGAGGGATTAATCAGCGCAGTTTTTCGAGCATCTGGTAGTACCACATACCGGCGGCCAGCATCGGATTCCCCAGCAGATCCCCCATCGGCACGCGAATGTGCGAGCACGCGGCAAACGTGTCGAACTGCTGCATCTGCCCGGTGATCGCCCGGCTCATGATTTCGCCCATGATGTGGGTCGTGGCGATGCCGTGGCCGGAGTAGCCCTGGCAATACCAGACGTTGTCCGAGAGCTTGCCCAGTTGCGGGATGCGGTTGATGACGATGCCCATCGCGCAGCTCCACTGGTAATCGATCTTCACCCCTTTGAGCGCCGGGAAGGTCTGTTCGATGCACGGCCGCAGTTCGCCGGCGATGTCCCGTGAGTCCTTGCCGCTGTAATTCGCGCCGCCGCCGAACAGCAGGCGGCCGTCGGCGGTGAGGCGGTAGTAATCGAGGACGAAGCGGCAGTCGTAGACGGCGAGGTCTTCAGGGTTGATCTGCTTTGCCAGATCACCCAGCGGTTCGGTGGTGACGATGCCGCCCATGGCCGGGAAAATTTTGCCCTTGAGCTGGCCCGGTTCGAGCTTGTGGTAGACGTCGCCGGCCAGCAGCACCTGATTGGCGTCGATCTGGCCATGGGCCGTGCGAACACCCGGGCTGTCACCGTGAATGATCTCCAGCACTTCGCTGTTTTCGAAGATCAGTGCGCCGAGGCTTTCCGCCGCTCGCGCTTCACCGATGCACAGGTTGAGCGGGTGCAGGTGCATGTTGCGGGTGTTCTTGATCGCGCCGTGATAGAGGTCGCTTTGCAGCAGATCACGCACTTGGCTGCGGTCGAGCAGGCTGACTTCATCACTCATTCCGCGACGCACGGCTTCGTCGTAATCGCTGCGCAAACCGGCCATGTGGCTCGGCTTGTAGGCGGCGTGCAAGTGGCCGTGCTTGAGGTCGCAATCGATCGCGTATTTCTCGACCCGTTGTTTGATGATTTCATGGCCGCGCCAGCGCAGGTGCCAGATGAAATCGTCGACTTCGTCACCCAGCGTATTGCGCATCTGTTTGCGCATCGCACCGTCACCGGAGAGGCTGCCGGTGACCTGACCGCCATTGCGCCCGGTGGCGCCCCAGCCGATCTTGTGGCTTTCGACGATGGCGACTTTCAGGCCTTTTTCGGCCAGTTCCACGGCGGTGGCGACACCGGTGAAACCGCCGCCGATGATCACCACATCGACCTTGTGTCGGCCTTGCAGGGACGGGTAGTCGGTTTCTCGGCTGAGGGTCGCGGTGTAGTAGGAATTGCTGCGTTCAGTCATGTCAGTGTCCAGATTCGGGAGTCGGTGCACGGACCCTGTGGGAGCTGGCTTGCCAGCGATAGCGGAGGATCAGTCACCAAAAATGCTAGATGTGCTGACGCCATCGCTGGCAAGCCAGCTCCCACAAGGGTTAGTAGTGAATGTTCAGGATCAGGCTTCGGTCAGATACCAGCGCCAGTCCTGCTCACCCACTTCGGCCATGAACTGCCGGTATTCCGCACGTTTCACCGCCAGATAAACCCCAAGAAATTCCTGTCCCAACGCATCCCGCGCCCACACCGATTTTTCCAGCGCCGTGAGCGATGTCAGCCAGTCAGTCGGCAGCAGTTCTTTCGCCTGCGCATAGCCGTTGCCTTGCACCGGTTCGCCCGGATCAATCTCTTCTTTTATCCCGCGATGAATACCGGCAAGGATCGCCGCCGCTGCCAGATACGGGTTGGCATCCGCGCCGCAGATGCGGTGTTCGATGTGCCGGGTGTTGGCCGGGCCACCGGGCACGCGCAGGCTGACAGTGCGGTTGTCGACGCCCCAGGTCGGCGCCAATGGCGCATAACTGTTGGCCTGAAAGCGGCGGTAAGAGTTGGCGTTCGGGCAGAACAGCAGCAGCGAATCGAGCAATGAGGCGAGCATCCCGCCAATCGCCGTGCGCAATAGCGGCGTGCCGGCCGGGTCTTCGGAGGCAAACAGATTGCACCCCTCGGCATCGGCGAGGCTGACGTGCATGTGCATGCCGGTGCCGGCCAGGTGATCGAACGGCTTGGCCATGAACGTCGCCTGCATCCCGTGCTTGTGCGCCACGGCTTTGACCAATCGTTTGTAGCGCACGGCCTGATCCATCGCCTCGAGTGCATCGCCGTGTTCGAGGGTGATTTCCACCTGGCCCGGCGCGTATTCCGAAATCGCCGTGCGCGCCGGAATGCCGTGCAGTTTGCAGGCGCTGTAAAGGTCGGCGAGGAACGGTTCGATCTGTTCCAGCTCACGCAAACCGTAGACCTGTGTGTGCCTCGGTCGACCGCCGTCGGCATCCAGCGCCGGTTGCGGACGACCGTTGTGATCGCGTTTGGCGTCGAGCAGATAGAACTCCAGCTCGCAGGCCATCACCGGGTGGTAACCCTCGGCTTTCAAGCGGTCGATGACCTTGATCAACAGATGACGCGGGTCGGCAATGCTCGCCGGCATGCCTTGTTCCGGGTGCATGCTGACCTGCACCGCAGCGGTCGGAATCTGCCGCCACGGCAGGCGCACCAGACTGCCTTCCAGCGGGTAGGCGCGGCAGTCGATATCGCCGACGTCCCACACCAGACCGGAGTTTTCCACGTCTTCGCCGTGCACGGTCAGACCAAGGATGGTACTCGGCAGCGGGCGACCACTTTCGTAGACGGCGAGCAGTTCTTCGCGGTGCAACAGCTTGCCGCGTGGCACACCGTTGGCGTCGAGGATGAACAGCTCGATCATGTCGATGTCGGGGTTTTGATCGAGAAAATGACGGGCGTCTTCAATGGCTGCGAATTTCATAATCAATCACTCACGATGGCGCCGCACAGGCGCGCAGATTCGGGCCGGACGCAGCTCGGCAAAAGGCGCGGGCGTCCTGGCAGGGATATCGAAAAGAAGGGGGCTGTCGCGATGTTTACCGGCGCGATCAGACGGGCAGGCAGATATCCGGCGGGCGTGCGGAGTGACGCAACTTGGAGCGGCTCAGGGCCATGGGGAGATTGACGATGCGATTCATGCGCGGCCCCTGTGAAGGAGGGCGCACAGTGCAGAGACGTTCAACGATTCTGATTGTTGTAGTGACGTGCTCATGACGCGTGTTTCCGTTGGCGGAAAACGTCGGCGGCGGGAGTGTCCCGCCATGCCGGTGTGACTGGATAGTAAGGGGGAACTCCCGGATAAGTAAACGCCTGATTCCGAAGGGCATGGCAAGCGCCCGGATCAGCGCAACAGGTGAAACCCCAGCCCGACGAGGGCGCAAACGATCAACACTTCGATCACTCCGCGCTTGAAAACGAACAGCCCGAGAGTTGCCGCCGCCGCGAGCAACAGCGCAAAAACGTCGGGTTGCCCGGCGAACCCCTGGGGCCAGAACACATGGTAAGCAAAGAAACACGCCAGATTGAGGATCACCCCGACCACCGCCGCCGTGATCGCGGTCAGCGGTGCGGTGAACTTCAGTTCGTTGTGGGTCGACTCCACCAGCGGCCCGCCGGCGAGGATGAACAGGAACGAAGGCAGGAAGGTGAACCAGGTCACCAGCGTCGCCGCCAGCGCGCCAGCGGCGAACGCATGTTCCGGGCCGAACGTCGGTTGCACGTAAGCGCCGACGAACCCGACGAATGCCACGACCATGATCAGCGGCCCCGGCGTGGTTTCGCCCAGGGCCAGGCCGTCGATCATCTGCGTCGGCGTCAGCCAGCCGTAATGCCCGACCGCGCCCTGATACACGTAGGGCAGCACCGCGTAAGCACCGCCGAACGTCAGCAAAGCCGCTTTGGTGAAGAACCAGCCCATCTGCGTGAAGGTGCCGTTCCAACCGAACAGCGCCGTCAGCAGCGCCATCGGCAGACACCACAGCAACGCACCGACCAGCATCAGACGCAGCAGTCGTGGCAGGCTGAATCGCGCATGTTCGGGCGGTGGCGTGTCGTCATCGATCAGCGCCGGGCCGAAGGACTTTTCGCTGCCACGATGACCGCCATTGTTGAACCGCTGCGGCGCCCAGCGTCCGCCGAAATAGCCGATCAATGCCGCGCCGAGCACGATCAGCGGGAACGGCACGTTGAAGGCGAAAATCGCCACGAACGCTGCCCCGGCAATCGCCCACAGCCAGCTGTTCTTCAAGGCTCGCGAGCCGATGCGATGGGCCGCGTGCAACACAATCGCGGTCACCGCCGGTTTGATCCCGTAAAACACCCCGGCCACCACCGGTACGTCGCCAAATGCGATGTACACCCACGAAAGGGCGATCAGGATCAGCAGTGACGGCAACACAAACAACGCCCCGGCCAGCACGCCGCCACGAGTTCGGTGCAGCAGCCAGCCGATGTAGGTCGCCAGTTGCTGGGCCTCGGGGCCGGGCAGCAACATGCAGTAGTTGAGCGCATGGAGGAAACGTCGTTCGGAGATCCAGCGCCGGCGCTCCACCAGTTCCTGATGCATGATCGCGATCTGCCCGGCGGGGCCGCCGAAGCCGATGCAGCCGAGTTTTAGCCAGAAGGGCCAGGCTTGGCGCAGGGTGATGGGTTGTGGGCGGGGCAGGTCCTTTGGCGTTTCGCTCAAGTGTGGCTCCACGTTTGAATCGGCGGGAGATGCTATCTAATCAGGCTTTCATGAATTTGTGGCGTCTGCCTTGCCCTCACCCCAGCCCTCTCCCGGAGGGAGAGGGGGCCGACCGAGGTGTCTTCCGTCCTACATCGACCTGGCAATCCGAGTCGATTATGGATTTAGCACACTGCTGTTATTCGGATTCAACGCTATGAGTTCAGGTCGGCGTATTTCTCAAGCATCCCCCAATCGGTCCCCTCTCCCCCTGGGAGAGGGCTAGGGTGAGGGGCTTTCAATCTTCAGGCATGCGCCAGACTCCAGCGAACCGCCGCATTCTGATCACTCTCCCGCGCCTCGACCCAATGCGCCCCCTCAGGCGTGGTCTCCCGCTTCCAGAACGGCGCACGCGTCTTGAGCACATCCATGATGAACGCACAGGCCTCGAACGCCGCATGCCGATGCTTGCTGCTGACGCCAACAAACACGATCGGCTCGGTCACCGACAGCGCGCCGACCCGATGCACAATCTCCACCGCCAGTAACGGCCAGCGCTCGCGGGCCTGTTCGGCAATCTGTTCCAGAGCCTTCTCGGTCATGCCCGGATAATGTTCCAGAAACAGCTCGGTCACCGACTGCCCAACGTTCAGATCGCGCACATAACCAATGAAATTAACCACCGCACCCACCCGTGGATTGCGCGCATGCAGGTCGGCAATCAACTGACCGGCATCGAAGCTTTTACGTTGAACTCGCACCCCCATGTCTCAACCCCCCGTAACCGGTGGGAAAAACGCAATCTCGTCGAAATCCTCGATCACTTGATCTGGCTGGCACAGCTCCTGATTCACCGCGCACATCAGGTTGCCGGCGCCGAGCACCTCACGCCAGACATCGCCACGCTGCATCAGCATCTGCCGCACGTCCTCGACACAGGCGAGGGCGCTGCTGGCCGGGATCTTTTCACCGCCCAGATTGAGCCGGTCACGGTAGCTGGCGAAGTAGTTGATCAGAATCATTGCGGGTTCTCCCATTGAAAATGGCCGGAGCGGCCGCCCTGTTTGCTCAGCAGGCGGATGTCGCCGATGACCATCGCCCGGTCCACCGCTTTGCACATGTCGTAGATCGTCAGCGCGGCGACGCTGGCGGCGGTCAAGGCTTCGAGTTCGACGCCGGTCTGGCCGGTGAGGCGGCAGGTGCTGGTGATCTGCACGCGGTCCGGTTCGCAGGCCTTGAGTTCGACGTGGATCGAACTGAGCAGCAGCGCATGACACAGCGGAATCAGTTCGTGGGTGCGCTTGGCCGCCTGAATCCCGGCGATCCGCGCCACGGCGAAGACGTCGCCCTTGGGATGGCCGTTGGACTGGATCATTTGCAGGGTTTGCGGACGCATCTGCACCCAGGCCTGGGCCGTTGCTTCACGGCGCGTCGCGGCTTTGTCGCTGACGTCGACCATGTTGGCGCGGCCCTGATCGTCGAGGTGGGTGAGGGTGTCGCTCATGGGGTTGGCTCCTGGATCGGGCTGTAGATTCGGGGGGCGTTGCGGTGCGGGACGTGGATCAGGTTCAAGCGGTGTTTGAGTGCCCAGCGCACAGTCAGCGCGGTGGGGGCGGACAGGCTGACGAGGGTGCCGAGGCGGGCGCGCACGGCTTTGTGGATCAGTTCGAGGCTGCAACGGCTGGTGACCACGACGAAGCCCTGACGCGCATCGAGGCCTTCGAATTGCAGGGCGCCGATCAGCTTGTCGAGGGCGTTGTGCCGGCCAATGTCTTCGCGGCACAGCAGCGCTTCGCCGTCGGCGTCAAAGTACAACGCTGCGTGCAGGGCGCCGCTGCTGCGGGCCAGTTGCTGGGCCTGTTCGATGCGTTGGCGGATGCCGTCGAAATGCGCGGCCGGTGGCAACGACGTCGGCGTCAGGATCGCCAGTTGCGGCAGCGCCTGCTCCAGGGCTTCCACACCGCAGAGGCCGCAGCCGCTGGTGCCGGCCATCTGCCGGCGATGATCTTTCAGCGCCCAGAATGCACGGCTGGAAATCTGTACATCGGCCTGGCAGGCCTGGTCGAAATGGGTCAGGCGGATGTCG
This sequence comes from Pseudomonas sp. HS6, assembly GCF_023375815.1. Taxonomy (NCBI): domain Bacteria; kingdom Pseudomonadati; phylum Pseudomonadota; class Gammaproteobacteria; order Pseudomonadales; family Pseudomonadaceae; genus Pseudomonas; species Pseudomonas sp. HS6. The sequence continues at coordinate 2,507,127 of NZ_CP067412.1, forward strand.
TGGATATCGTCGAGGCGGTCGACGATGGCATTGCTCAGGCTGAAGCCGCGAATGAAGTCCTCGATGTTGCCCGGAGAGACCATCATCACGGCCTGATTCAAGCCGTTATAGCTGATGGCCAACGCGATTTCGGCCGCCAGCGCCGCGTGGGACACCGGCGCGTAGTCGAGGTATTCGCGATAAGCCACTTGCGCCGGTTGTGGCGCGGGGGCGTTGGCGTCGCCCGGTTCGATGAGTTGTTCAACTTGGCACAGCATCTTGAAAGTCCCCGAAGCGCTGAAGTGAGTTCAGGCTACGGGGCACGGAAAAGTGCGTCCAATCGCTTGTTCCGATGCAGTGATTGGATTGGTCGATGACGGCTTTCACATTATGGATTTGTATTGATTGATCTGGTCTCATCGCTGGCAAGCCAGCTCCCACAGGGTTATGCGGCGGATCCGAAACTGCGATCACCTCGATCATTGTGGGAGCTGCGGTGCGACGATTCGACTTGCCAGCGATGGCGGCCTGACATTCAACACATTTATTCGGCAGGCGTCTCGATCCCGAACATCTTGCGCGCCTCGGCAAAACACTTCTCGGCAATCGCCGAGCGCGGTTCGGTCTTGCGCATCACCAGCCCCAACGGCGCAAGTACGCTGGCATCCGGCAAATTGATGAACGCCAGATGTTCGATCGGCTCTTCCAGGCCGCTGTCCAGCGGCATGATCGAACAGCAGAAACCCTGGTGAATCGCCTGCAGCAGTTGATAGGTCGAATCGCTTTCCATGATTGGCTGCGGGTTGAGGCCGCGACTGCGGAAACTCAAGTCGATGGATTTGCGGTAATGCATGCCGGTGGTGATCATCCCCAGCGGCAATTCAGCGGCGTCTTCCCAGCTCATTTCCGGGCCTTCGAAATGGAAGTGGCGGGTGTCGTAGAGCAGGCCGACGCGGGTTTCGCCGATCTCGAAGAAATCGAAATAGTTCGGGTTGACGTGATCCAGATAACACACGCCCAGGTCCAGCTGATTATTGCCCAGGCCTTCGATGATTTCGTTGGAACTCAGCGACGACAGGCTGTATTTCAGCTCCGGATAAATCGCGGACAAACCCTGAATGTAATTGACCGGATTGAAGTTGCTCAGCGGCACCAGCCCCAGGCGCAGGCTGCCGACCAGTTGCCCGCGGCAGGCAGCGGCTTCGGCGAACAGCCCGTCGTGGGCGGCCAGCAGCGTGCGGGCCCAGGCCAGTACGCGTTCGCCGGCCTGGGTGAAACCTTCGAAGCGCTGGCCGCGATTGACCAGTACCAGATCCAGCTCGTCTTCCAGATTACGCAGGCGCATCGACAGGGTCGGCTGGGTGATGTGGCAGCGCGCAGCGGCCTGGCCGAAGTGGCGGGTTTCGTCCAGCGCAATCAGGAACTTGAGTTGTTTGATGTCCACGATGGCACCTGCTCGATTGAGAATTTTGATTGAGTATTGACGCAGATGCGTACGGCGCACGGAAAGCGCAGGCGGTGACGATCCCATTGATCGCGTTTTACGTCCAATCGGAAGCGTTGAAGAGGCTATCGAGGGATTCAATCATGGCCGATTTCATTGGCTCGGACGGTAGTCGAAGTTCGCAGAAAAATGACCGATAGAGCGGATCGATAATGCGGTTGGTTAGAGTGATTAGACAGTCTAGATAAGTGGCACTTAGGCTCTGGCCCAATTGAATTGGCGAATGCCGGAGAATGCCATGAGTGTTAAAGCGGATGCCCTGTTTGTTCCCTTGAATATTGCCGTGCTGACGGTCAGCGATACCCGCGATTACGCCAGCGATACTTCCGGCCAGTTGTTGGTCAGTCGTCTGTTGGAGGCTGGCCACACGTTGAGCGAACGCAACCTGCTCAAGGACGACTTGTACAAGATCCGCGCCCAGGTCGCGCAGTGGATTGCCGACGACGGCATTCAAGTGGTGCTGATCACCGGCGGCACCGGTTTCACCGGCCGCGACAGCACCCCGGAAGCGGTGGCGTGCCTGCTGGACAAACAGATCGACGGTTTCGGCGAACTGTTCCGCGCCATCTCGATTCTCGACATCGGCACCTCGACCGTGCAAAGCCGCGCGCTGGCGGGCCTGTCCAACGGCACACTGGTGTGCTGCCTGCCGGGCTCCACCGGCGCGTGCCGCACGGCCTGGGAAGGCATCCTTGCCGAGCAACTGGATAACCGTCACCGCCCGTGCAACTTCGTCCCGCACCTCAAATCGGTGCAAGCCTGTGGGCCGCGCGGATGAGCAAGCCGGGTTTGATGCCGGTCGAGGACGCCCTCGACCAACTGTTGGCGATGGCCGATGAACAACGTCTGCCGGACAGCGAATCGGTGCCGCTCACTGAAGCGCGCGGACGCGTGCTGGCCAGCGATCTGGTCGCCACCCTCGACCTGCCGCCGTGGCCGAACAGCGCCATGGACGGTTACGCGTTGAACCTCGCCGATCTGCACCGCCAGCCATTGAGCGTGTCGCAGCGGGTCTATGCCGGGCTGGCGCCGGACGCCTTGTTGCCCGGCACCTGCGCGCGGATCTTCACCGGGGCGCCTTTACCGCCCGGCGCCAATTGCGTGGAAATGCAGGAAAATGTCGAAGTGCTGGAGGATGGCCGAGTACGGTTTCTGCAACCGCTGAAGGTCGGCCAGAACATCCGCGCCCAGGGCCAGGAGAACCGTGTCGGCGACACCTTGCTGCGCGCCGGCAAACGCCTTGGCCCGTTCGAACTGGCGGTGGCCGCGGGGCAGGGCATGACTCATCTGCCGGTGGTCCGTCGCCCGCGAGTGGCATTGCTGTCGACCGGTGATGAGCTGGTGGAACCGGGGCAACCGCTGCGTCCCGGCAGCATCTACAACAGCAATCGCATCTTGCTCGGCCATTGGTTGCGCGAACTGGGTTGCGAGGTGATCGACGCCGGGATTCTTCCGGATCGCCCGGCGCAGACCCGGCTCAAGCTTGAGCAGTTGCAAGTGGCAGCCGATCTGATTCTGACCACGGGCGGCGTGTCCGCCGGCGATGCCGACTGCCTCGGCCAGGTGCTGCGCGACAACGGCAAACCGCTGCTGTGGAAGCTCGCGATCAAACCCGGCAAGCCATTGACGGTCGGGCATTTCGGCACAGTGCCGGTGATCGGTCTGCCAGGCAATCCGACCTCGGCGCTGGTGACGTTCGGCCTGTTGGCGCGCCCGTACCTGCTGCGCATTCAAGGCGTGGAAGAGGTGATGCCGCTGAGCTTTACCGTGAACGCCGGATTCGACTGGCCGAAACCCGGCAGCCGTCGCGAGTACCTGCGGGTGCGCCTGGAGGGCGGTCAGGCGGCGCTGTATCCGAATCAGAGCTCCGGCGTACTGCTCGGCGCAACCTGGGCGGACGGGCTGGTGGAGATCCCGGAGAACAGCACCTTGCGCATGGGTGATCCACTGCGCTTCATTCCGTTCAGCGAGCTGTTCTGACCGCGATCAGAAGCTGTAGGCCACCTGACCGACGACGGACGTCTGCATCCGGCGCTCGACAATCGGGCTGTCCGCCGCCTCGTTGCCCAGATACTGCACCGCCAGGACGGTCGACACACTCCATTGTTCGTCCAGTGGCAGCGACCAGGTCAGATCCGCCCCGCGACTGACCAGGCCGCCCCGGGTCTTGTATGCCCGGAACTGGCTGCGTGAGGCCTGTGCGTCACTGACGCCGTACCAGGTGCGCATGTAGTTGCTGTCACCGAACTGGCTGTTGAGGCCGCCGACCACCTTGCCGAACCGTCCTTCGTAGAACGGGGCGCTGATGCTCAGCTTCAGGCGATTCCAGGCTGAGCCGGTGTCGTGGTCATCGTTATCCTTTTCCAGCGCGTGTTCGAAACTTGCGCCAAGGATGATCGGGCCCATGTGATAAGTCCCGTCGAGTCCGATCACCGGACGCGACTTGATCGAGCCCATGCCGTTGAGCTCGTCGGAACCCTTGTAGCCGGTCTTGCGATCCTTGCGCACGTCGCTGGCGCCGACGTAGACGCTGAGGCCGAAATCCTCTTCGTCGAACCCCCAGCCGAGGCCTCGGCTGCTGTCGAGAAACACACCGTAAGGGCTGACGATTTCGACACCCACCAGCGGCGCTGTCACGCGCTCATCACTGCCGCTGTAACGCGGCGCGCTGACCGCACCGGCACGCAAGGTGGTTTTCCAGTCGGCGGCACGCAGAGAATCGCTCGCCAGCAACAGGCAAAGAGAGGTCAGGGAAAACGAAAGGGTACGTAACGAAACCTGCATGGGGCACCTGATAGGGATTTGGATGCGCCCATGCTAGTGAGGTGGCGGCCGGCAATCTTTGGCAGCTTTGTCGAGAAACTGTCAAAGACTGTGAAGGCGGCTTGCCGAAGATGAACGATAACGCGGTGCAACTGGACGCCCGCGAAAAGCCCGGTCAGCATGGCGCAAAAAATCGGGATCAAAAACCCATGCGCCGACTACCTTCCCTGGCCGCCCTGCGAACCTTCGAATGCGCCGCCCGCCACGCGCATTTCGGTCGTGCCGCCGCCGAGCTGTGCGTCACCGACAGCGCCGTCAGCCATCAGATCCGCCAGCTCGAAGAGCAACTCGGCGTGTCGCTGTTCATCCGCGAGGGTCGGCAGATTCGCCCGACCATCGCCGCCGGGCGCTTGATGCAGAGCCTGCAACAGGCTTTCGAACTGATCGGCGATGCCTGCGATGAATTGCGCGATCCGTCCTCGCTTGCGGTGTTGCGGCTGGCGGTCACCGCAGAACTCGCGCAGAAGTGGTTGATGAACCGTCTCACCGATTTCTACGCGCGTTATCCGCACATCACCTTGCACCTCTACGAACAGCCGATCGACGCCACCGCACCCGGCGAAGATATCGATCTGGCAATCACTTACGGCACCGGTCCGGTGGACAGCAGCGCGTATTTCGTCCGCCCGTTGCCGGCGTTGCAGTTCTTCCCGGTGTGCAGCCCCGGCCTGTTCAACCAGGGCACTCTGAAAACCCCGAAGGATCTGGCCCGCCATTGCCTGTTGCACGACGATCAGGACGGCAAGACCTGGACCGCGTGGCTGACCAGCCATGCCGGCGACCTGCGCCCGGAGCGCCAGTTGTATTTCGCCCACGCCGGCCTGGCGCTGGAGGCCGCCGCACAAGGGCAGGGCGTGGCGATGGGCGACAACCTCACGGCGCAGGAGGATTTGCAGAACGGTCGTCTGGTGCGGCCGTTCACCTCCAGCATGACCGCGCTGGGCCAATACGCGCTGGTCTGCGAGCGGGTGCGGCTGGAGCGTCCGGCGGTGGCGCAGATGCTGGAATGGTTCAACGATCAACTGGCGGATTGATGAGTTGAATTCAACTGTTCCGAAATAATCATCGTTGGCGGGCCGACCGCCCGCAACCGTAGCCTGAGGTCATTCCCATCCCGATGACGAGGTTTGACCATGGCACGTTTGCTCGATACCACCCCGAAACAGGACGGCTTCCGACTGCCCGGCGAATTCGAAGCAAAGTCCGGTTGCTGGCTCGGCTGGCCAGAGCGCACCGACGTCTGGCGCAACGGCGCCAAACCGGCGCAGAAAGTCTGGGTGCAGATCGTCACCGCGATCTCCCACAGCGAACCGGTGACGGTCTGCGCCTCGGCGGCCCAGTTCGCCAATGCCCGCCGCCAGTTGCCGCCGCAAGTGCGGGTGGTGGAAATGACCTGCAACGACACCTGGTTCCGCGACAGCGGCCCGTGCTTTGTAGTCAACGATCAGAGCGGTGAAGTGCGTGGCGTCGATTTCGAATTCAACGCCTACGGCGGCCTCGATGGCGGGCTCTACTACCCGTGGGACAAGGACGATCAGATCGCCAGCAAGATCCTCGAAATCGAACGTTTCGACCGCTATCGTGCCTCGTTGATCGCCGAACTCGGCGGCATCCAGAGCGACGGCCAGGGCAGCATCCTCACCACCGAGCAATGCCTGCTCAACCGCAATCGCAACCAGCACCTGGGCAAGGACGAAGTGACCCGCCGGCTGACCGATTACCTTGGCGCCGAACAAGTGATCTGGCTGCCACGCGGTTGCAAGTTTGACGAAACCGACGGCCATGTCGACGACCTCGCGTGCTTCGTGCGCCCCGGCGAAGTGGTGCTGCAATGGACCGACAATCGCGACGACCCGCAGTGGGAAATCTATCAGGAGGCCTACGACATCCTGCGCAGCACCCGCGACAGCCGTGGCCGCGAGTTGATCGTGCACAAGCTGCCGCAACCGGACGTGCTGGAGTGGACCGCCGAAGAAGCCGAAGGCCTCGATCAGCAGGACAGCACCCACACCCGCCAGGCCGGCACCCAAATCTGTGCGTCGTACATCAACTACTACGCCGGCAACAGCTCGATCGTGGTGCCGCTGTTCGGAGACCGCAACGATCAGGTGGCGCTGGCGACCCTCGCCGAACTGTTCCCGCAACACAAGATCGTCGGCATCGAAAACTCCCGGGAAATCCTGCTCGGTGGCGGCAACGTCGCGTGCATCACCATGCCGCAATACGCCGGTCAGAAAAAAGGAGCCTGACCATGGGCCTGCACAAACTGAGTAAAGCGTTATTGCTGGTGCTTGCACCCCTGTGTGTGCAGGCCGCCGAGCCGGCGAAACCGGTGGTCAATCTGTATATCTGGGGCGAGTACCTGGCCCCGGACACCCTGAAGAATTTCGAGGCGAAAACCGGTATTCAGGTGGTCGCCGATCACTTCGATTCGCTGGAAACCGTCGAGACCAAATTACTGACTGGCCGCAGCGGCTACGACCTGGTGCTGACGGCCGGCCAGCACCTGTCGCGGGCCATCGAGAGCGGCGCTATCCAGACGCTGAACAAGCAGCAGCTCCCGCACTTTGCCGGGGTGGGAGACGAATTCCGTCAGCACATGGCGGTATTCGATCCGGGTAATCGCTACGCCGGGATCTACGCCTGGGGCACCACCGGCGTCGGCTATCAGGAGGAGGCCGTGAAGCAGCGCCTGCCGGAGGCGCCACGGGACAGCTGGGCGATGTTGTTCGATCCGGCGGTGGTGTCGAAATTTGCCGATTGCGGGGTGAGCCTGCTCAACGATCCAAACGAAGTATTCGCCGCGGTCATGAAGTACATGGGCCTGGACATCAACCGCCAAAGCCTCGATGACCTGAAACTCGCCGAACAGCAACTGGCGAAGATCCGCCCGTACATCCGCTATTTCGACAATGACCTGAACATCAGCGACCTGGCCAACGGCAACACCTGCGTGGCGATGTCGTGGAACGGCAACGTTGCCATCGCGGCGGGCCAGGCTGAAGCGGCGAAAAAGCCGTTCAAGTTGAATTACCGGATTCCGAAGGAGGGCACGTTGCTCTGGTTCGATGCGATGGTCATTCCCAAGGATGCACCGCATCCCGAGGCCGGATTGGCATTGATGGATTATTTGATGACGCCCGAGGTGATTGCGCCGATTACTGACACCATTCACTACGCCAATGCGATTACGGCGGCGGACGGGTTGATTGATCCGGCGATTCGTAATGATCCGGGGACTTATCCGCCGCAGGCGGTGAGGGCTTCGTTGTATAGCAAGAATGATAATGGGAAGGCGTTCAATCGGGCGTTGATTCGGGCGTTCAGTCGGCTGAAATCCGGTCTGTAGCCCAAGCCACCCTCACCCCAGCCCTCTCCCAAAGGGAGAGGGAGCCGACCGAGGTGTCTTACGCTATACATCGACCTGAGCGTCCGAGTCGATTATGGATTCACCAAAGTCTTAGCCACCTGGATTCACCAACGTCTTGGCGACTATGGATTCGCTCACGTCTTGGCGTCTATGGATTCACAGGTGCTGTTTCAGGTCGGCGTACTTCTCAAGCATCCCCGGATCGGTTCCCTCTCCCTCCGGGAGAGGGCTAGGCGGGCGGCGTTCCGATGAGGGGCTTTTCGGAACCCGCCACAAATACCAGGCCGCCACCGTCCGAAACGGACTCCACTCCAACCCGATCTCAATCATCTGCCTGCGCGCAGGCTGCACCTCCAACCCCTTCAACCGCCGATACCCTTCGCGCACACCAAAGTCATCCGCAGGCAAAATATCCGGCCGCTCCAGGCTATAGATCAGCAACATCTCCACAGTCCAGCGCCCAACCCCGCGCAGGCTGACCAACCGCTCGATCAGCGCTTCATCCTCCATTGCCAGCGCGGTCGAGTAATCCGGCACCACACCGTCCAGAGTCGCTTGAGCAATCCCCAGAATCGTCGCAATCTTGCCCGCCGAAAAGCCGCAACTGCGCAGTCGATCAAAATCCGTGGCAAGAATCTGCTCCGGACGCGGAAACGACTGCCCGGGAAACAACCCCACCAGCCGCCCGACAATCGCATCACCCGCCTTGGCGTGCAGTTGCTGATAGGCAATCGCCCGCACCAGCGACTCATAAGGATCGCGCGCCGGATGCGGTTGATGCAGGCAAGTGCCAATGGCAGCGATGTGGCGCTGCCAATCGGCGTCGAGGCTGGCCAGAAACTTGCTGGCCGGTTGGTAGGGATCGGGCATGGCTTACTTCAGCAGACCGTTGACTTCGCCATAGGTGAAGGCCCTGAGGTCATGGGTATCGAGTTTGCCGCTGGCGAGGAAGCTTTTCACCAGTGAGCCCATGGCGCCGTAAAGGAATTCGGCGATGCCGGAGCCAGCACTCAAGCGGCGTACGCCGAGGGTTTTCAACTCATCGGGGGAAGGCAGGCAAGCGAAGCCGAGGACGTTGACCGGCAGCGTCGTGCCTTTGCAGATGGCTTCGATTTCGTAGGCGGACGTCACGCCAGCGGCGAACAAACCATCGGCCCCGGCTGCCTGATACAGCGCCGCGCGGTGCAGGGTTTCGGCGACGCGATCCTCGGCCGGCACCAGACTTTTGAGGTAAACGTCCGTGCGTGCGTTGATAAACAGTTTCACATCGCGCTTGTCGGCGACTTGCCGCGCCACTTCGATCTTGCGCGCCAGCAGTTCCGGCGTGCCGCTGCCGTCTTCGATGTTGATCCCGACCGCGCCGGCGGCGACGACCGCATCGATCACCTCGGCGACACGGTCGAGGTCATCGGAATAACCGGCCTCGATGTCCACGCTCAATGGCACCTTGATGACACGGGCAATCGATTCCACAGTACTGATCAAACGCTCCAGCGGCAGGGTGTTGCCATCCGGATAACCATGGACCCAGGCCACCGCGGCGCTGCTGGTGGCGACCGCTTTGCCGCCGAGTTGCTCAACCAGTCGCGCGCCCGTGGCGTCGGCGACGTTGGTCAGGATCAGCAGGCCATCGTGGTGCAACTGGTGAAACTGTGTGTCGAGCGCGTTCATCGAAATCCCTTCTTGTCGTTGGTCAGAAAGCCAGCGGTTGCGTGAGCTGCACAGCGGCGTTTTCCAGTCTTAGCAGAAACGCCTTGCGCGGTTGCCCACCACCATAACCGGTCAGTGAGCCGTCCGCACCGATCACTCGATGGCACGGCACCACGATCGACAACCGATTGTGACCGTTGGCCAGCCCCACCGCACGACTGGCGCCGGGTTTGCCCAGTCGCGTGGCGATGGCGCCGTAAGTGCTGGTGTGGCCATAGGGGATTTGCTGCAGCTCGGCCCAGACCTGACGGGCAAACTCGCTGCCGGGCAGGTGCAGCGGCACGCTGAATTCGCTCAGCTTGCCGGCGAAGTACAGCGCCAGCTCATTTTCAATCTGCTGCAAATGCGCGTTGTGCCCCGGCGCGACAACGTAACCGTAGCGGTTTTGCAGTTCCTCGACTTCCCGGGTCAGCGCCGGGCGGTCAAGAAACTCCAGCAATACCAGCCCGCGTCGCTCGGCCATGGCGATCATCGGCCCCAGTGGCGTGGTCAACCGGGTGAACAGCAGCGGTTCGCTGGTCGCTGCGCGTCCTGGCGTGATGTGGAATGACTTCTGAAACGCATCGCGAAAACCGCTGAGGGATTCATAACCGGAATCGAACGCCGCGTGGTCGATGGACGTGCCTTGCTTGATCCCGCCCAGTGCTACACCGAGCCGACGGGTGCGCAGCCACGCATGAAACGTCATGCCGAAATGCTGCTTGAACCAGCGCCGCAGCCTCAGCGGCTCGATGCCTTCGGTGAGCAATTGCGCATCGCTCCAGCGCAGCTCCGGATCGGCGTCGACGGCTTTCAATAGCCGTTGTACCCAGTCCGGGGCGATGGCTGCCGCGTCCAGCGGTTTGCAGCGCAGGCAGGCGCGGTAGCCGGCAGACAGGCAGTCGTCAGCGTGGGCGAAGAACTCGACGTTTTCCGGTTTCGGCTTGCGCGCCGTGCAGGTCGGGCGGCAAAAGATCCCGGTGGTTTTCACCGCCGTGAAGAACACGCCTTCATAGGCAGTGTCGCTTGCGAGCATGGCGCGAACCATTTCGGCGCGAGGGGGCAGGACAGCGGCTTGTATGTTCATGAGCCGAGGATAAAACCAGTTATTCGATGGCTCCACCGAAAAATCGACAGTGAATTTTCGGGCCGCTGCACTACAGTGATCGGGTCGCTACAACTCGGGAAATGAAGGTATGCCACCGTTCACGATTCAACACATCGATCACATCGTGCTGCGCGTTGCCGATCTGCAACGCAGCATTGATTTCTACGACCGGGTCTTCGGTGCCGAAGTGGTCAAGCGCAACGAAAAATTCGGCCTGGTGCACCTGCGCGCCGGCACGTCGATGATCGATCTGGTTGACCTCGACGGCGAAATCGGCCGCAAGGGCGGCGCCGCTGCCGGTAGTGAACGGCGCAATGTCGATCACTTCTGCCTGCGCATCGAGCCGTTCGATGAAGCGGCGCTGGTCAGTCATTTGCAATCCTGCGGCCTGACCGTCGACAAGGCCGCCACCCGCTTTGGCGCCGAAGGCTACGGCCTGTCGCTGTACTGTTTCGACCCGGACGGCAATCAGGTCGAACTCAAAGGCCCGTCCGAAGCTTAGGCCCGTTTCGCCATCAGCAACACCGAAGCCGCCGCCGACAGCAGCCCCGCGCAGCAACGGTTGAAGATCCGTTTGCCGCGCGGCTCGGCGAACCAGCGGCGCATGTGCAGGCCCATGTACGCGTAGGCGCTGATGGCGATCCATTCCAACAGCAGAAACAGCACGCCCAGCAGCATGAATTGCGGGGTGATAGCGCGGGTCGGGTCGACGAATTGCGGCAGGAACGCGGTGAAGATCAGGATTGCCTTGGGGTTGCCTGCGGCCACCAGAAATTCCTGACGAGCCAGCGCCAGCAGTCCACTTGCCGGCGCCGTAACGGCGTCTTCGGTAGCCGGATTCGCCCGCCACAGCTGCCACGCCAGATACAACAGATACCCCGCGCCGACAATCTTGATCCCATAGAACAACAACTCGGACGTTTGCAGCACCACCGCCAGCCCTGCTGCCGCGAGTGCGATCATCCCGGCAAACGCCAGCAACCGTCCGACACCCGCCACACAGGCGCGACGATAGCCGTAACGAGTGGCGTTGCTGACCGACAGCAGGTTGTTCGGGCCGGGTGCCATGTTCAAGGCAAAACAGGCGGGCAGAAACAGGGAAAGGGTGGCGAGATCCATGGTGCGGGCTCCGGTGGCAGGAGCGATATTTTTATCACGCGCTCGCGCGGGCCTGAACCGTACAGTCACGCAGTAGTGTCGCGGTACAGCATGGTCGGGCGTGAATCCGTTCGAACTTTCTGCCGTCTCGTCAACTCTGAAACCGTCACAGGGTGATGAATCCGCCAGAAAAACCATCTGCCGGGTCAGAAAGGACAATTGCCGTGTAAGCTTTCGCGCCACGCTTTTCCATTCCCCCATGGCCCCAGGCGGCCCACTGTACGAGCGACCTACATGCAAGCAAAGGCCCGCGAGGTTTATGTACCACCGGTGTTGCAGGACCTGCGCGCCGGCACGGCCGAACTGCACATTGCACTGGAAAAACGCCTTCCCTTTTTCTCCGACACCCTTGATCTGCACGCTTTCGAGCGATTGATGCGCGCCTATTACGGCTTCTATCAGCCATTGGAAAGCGCATTGCAGGACAGCGGCGCGATCCCCGCCGATTTCGATCTGGTTTCGCGCCTCAAGGCGCCGACCCTGCAACGCGACCTGCAAGCGTTGGGCGCAAACGACAGGGACTTCTCGATCTGCCGCCAGTTGCCCGCCATCGACTCCGCCGCAGCCTGTCTCGGCGTGCTGTACGTCCTGGAAGGTGCGACCCTCGGCGGGCAGATCCTGCGCCGGGAAATCGCCGCACGACTGAGCCTGGGTGCGGACAACGGCGCGGCGTTTCTGGATATCTACGGCGCTGCCACCGGCCGGCGCTGGCGCGATTTCATCGAATACCTGGGCAGTCGCCCGATGGAGGCCGACGAGCGTGAAGCCGTCGTGGCGGCCGCCCACACCACATTCAGCTGTTTCGAGCGCTGGCTCGAAAGCCAGGAGGTTCTGGTATGACCCCGCAAGACAAAGAAGCTTTTGAAGAGTTGCTGGCGAACTGCGCCGACGAGCCGATCCGCTTTCCCGGCGCGATCCAGCCGCACGGTTTGCTGCTGACCCTGAGCGAGCCAGACCTTTCGATCATCCAGATCAGCGCCAACGTCGAGACCTTGCTCGCCCGTCCGGCGCAAGAGCTGATCGGCCAGCCGCTGCAAAGCCTGATCGGCGATGCCCACGCTGCGCAGGTTCGCGAGGCCTTGCAACAGCCGAGCCTGTCCGATGCGCCGCCGCTGCACTTTCGCCTTAATGGCACCGCGTTCGAAGGCTTGCTGCACCGGCATCAGGATGTGCTGATTCTGGAGCTGGAAATCCACGTCGAAAACTTCCAGCCGCGCAACGTCGCCGGCACCGAAACTCACCTCGGGCGGATGCTCGCGCGCCTGCAAAAGGCCCAGAGCCTGCAGGCGCTGTATGACATCAGCGTCAAGGAAATCCAGGCCATGACCGGTTACGACCGGGTGCTGATCTATCGCTTCGAAGACGAGGGCCACGGTCAGGTCATCGCCGAAGCGTCCGATCCGTCGATGGAAGTCTTCAACGGTCTGTTTTTCCCGGCCTCCGACATCCCCGAGCAGGCCCGCGAGCTGTACCGCACCAACTGGCTGCGGATCATCCCGAACGCCGACTACCAACCGGTGCCGCTGGTGCCCAAGTTGCGCCCGGACACCCAAACCCCGCTGGACCTGAGCTTCGCCACATTGCGCAGCGTGTCGCCGATCCACTGCCAGTACATGAAGAACATGGGCGTACTGTCCTCGATGAGCATTTCCCTGCTCAAGGGTGACCGGCTCTGGGGCCTGATCAGTTGCGGCAACCGTCAGCCACTGCACGTACCCCATGAGTTGCGCACGGCGTGCCAGACCATCGGCCAGGTGCTGTCGTTGCAGATCAGTGCGATGGAAGCGCTGGAAGTCAGCCGTCAGCGCGAGGAAAAGGTCGAGGCGCTGACGCTGCTCAATCAGGCGATGATCGATTCGCCACAGAACGTCTTCGATGGCCTGGCCAATCAGCCTGAAGTCTTGATGGCGCTCGCCAATGCCGGCGGCATCGCGATCATCGAAGACAAGCAATTGCACCGTTACGGCAGCTGCCCGGAGCCGGAAGCGATTCGTACGCTGCACAAGTGGTTGCAGGAGCGTGGCGAGCCGGTGTTCTCAAGTCATCACCTGGCCAGCGTCTATCCGCCGGCCGCGCAGTATCAGCAGGTCGCCAGCGGCGTGCTCGCCATGAGCCTGCCCAAACCGGTGGACAACGGCGTGCTGTGGTTCCGCCCGGAGGTCAAAGAGAACATCAACTGGAGCGGCGACCCGCGCAAACCGCTGGATCTGGAAAATTCCGACGTCGGCCTGCGCTTGCGGCCGCGTACCTCGTTCGAAATCTGGAAGATCGAGATGGCCGGGATTTCCACCAAGTGGAGCCACGGCGATCTGTTTGCCGCCAATGACCTGCGCCGCTCGGCCCTGGAAAATGATCTGGCCCGTCAAGTGCGCCGCGAGCAGGAAGCGGTGCGTGCTCGCGACGAGCTGGTGGCGGTGGTGTCCCACGACCTGCGCAACCCGATGACCGTGATTTCCATGCTGTGCGGCATGATGCAAAAGGCTTTCAGCTCGGACGGGCCGCACACCTCGCGGCGCATTTCGACCGCCATCGACACCATGCAACAAGCGGCCGGACGTATGAATACGCTGCTGGAAGACTTGCTCGATACCTCGAAAATCGACGCCGGCCGCTACACCATCGCGCCGCAGAAACTCGATGTCGCGCAGATGTTCGAGGAGGCGCAATCACTGCTCGCGCCGCTGGCGCTGGACAAGGACATCAGCATCTCCTTCGAGGCCGATCCCGATCTGAATATTCATGCCGACCCCGAGCGGCTGTTCCAGGTACTGTCGAATCTGGTCGGCAACGCGATAAAATTCACGCCGCGCCTTGGCAAGGTTGACGTACACGCGAAATCGGTCGGTGACGAGATCGTATTCAGCGTACGCGACAGCGGCGAAGGCATTCCCAAGGATCACTTGCCGCATGTGTTCGACCGTTACTGGACAGTGAAGGAAGGCAATCCGAACGGCACCGGGCTGGGTCTTTACATCACACAGGGCATTGTCGAGGCCCATGGCGGGCGGATTGTGGCCGAGAGCGAGCCGGGGCGGGGCAGCGAATTCCGCTTCACCGTGCCGCGTCTGGACTGAGTACCGGTTCGCGTCGGGTGGCCTGCAACAAGGCCACCCATTCGGCAGCGAATCGATGGCAGTCGCCGGGCCAGCGGGCCGTGAGCAGGTTGCCGTCGCGTACCACAAAACCGATTTGCGGGTTCTCTGCCTGGTCGCGTTTGGCAATGAGCGGCCCGCGTATGAAATCGGCGTTGCTGGCCAGTGCGGTTTTCACTTCTGCCTCGACGGTCTGCTTGTAGGTACGGTAGTAACGCCCCAGCCACGCAGCGGTCATCAGCCACGCTGGCAACTCCATGGTTGCCGCCAGCAGTGCCGTGACCTTGCGCCCGAACAACACCGAACGCCCGGTTTCCGGATCGAGTGTTCTGGCCAGCAACAACACGCCATGACACACCGCCGCCACGGGTTTTTCGGCCTTGAAAAATTGCAGGGCGATCTGCTGGGCCTGTGTAGATTCCAACAGCGTGCGCATGTCTTTGGCATGACCGCCGGGAATCAGCAAACCGTCAAACCGGTTCGTGTCGACATCGGCATAGGCCAGCGGCTGCTTGAACGCTTCGGACTCGATCATTTGCGTGTAACTGTGAAGGTCGGCTTTGCGCGTCATCAGCATCGAATTCAGCAGGCCGAAACCGATGTCCACCAACCGTGGGTCGGCGTGGGCGGGCAAGCCTTGCGGGGTGGCAAAGCGCACTTCAATTCCTGCGTCGCAAAGTGCCTGCCACGGCACGCTGCTTTCGGTCGGGTCGTAATCGGCGGAGGGCAACAGAATCAGAATCATCAAAGGCAGACTTCCAGGTCGAGAGTAATTGCATAGCCAGAGCGTAGTGGGTCTGCGCGTGCGGGGGTAATTTCCTTCAATACTGCCCGATGTGTGCTGGCTACTGTGAGCGCCTTGTTCCTCGATTTGAAGCAGGTGTGCGATGAGTCTGATTGTGTCGATGGCGGCGTTTGCACTGGCCGCGTCCATTACTCCGGGTCCGGTGAATATTGTGGCGTTGAGCTCCGGTGCGCAGTTTGGCTTTCGCGCCAGCCAGCGGCATGTGGCCGGGGCGACGCTGGGGTTTGTGCTGTTGCTGGTGTTGATGGGGTTGGGGCTTCACGAAGTGTTGAAACTGTGGCCGTCACTGACCCGCGTGGTGCAACTGGCCGGGGTGGCGTTTCTGCTGTTCATGGCCTGGAAACTGGCCACCGATGACGGGCGGTTGAACGCGAAAGAATCGGGGAGGGCACCGTCGATGTTCTATGGCGCAGTGATGCAATGGCTCAATCCCAAGGCGTGGCTGGCCTGCGTGGCGGGCATGGGCGCGTTTGTCGCCGATGGCGAGGCGCGGCTGGTGTGGCAGTTTGCGGCGGTGTATCTGGTGATCTGTTATCTGTCGGTCGGGTGCTGGGCCTATGCCGGGACGTTCTTGCGCGGCTATCTCGGCAACCCGGCGGGAATGCGGTTGTTCAATCGGGTGATGGCGTTGTTGCTGGCGGTCAGTGCGGGATACTTGTTGTACCCGTAGATTCATCTGCATATCAATGTATGCCGTGCCCCGGCGAACGGGGCACGGGCAAGTATCAGAATATGCCGTTGAGTACACTGAACACATGAGGAGGCATGGCAGTGAATCGGTTTTCTCGCAGTTGAATGATGGCGTATAACGCACTGGCCGTCCGGCCGTTACCGTCACCAAAGCCTTGGAATCCAACCACTGCCGCCAACAACTGTTTGTCGAGGTGCGGATGGGTCAAGTCCAGTTTTTGCAAGTGTTGCTCCAACAGCGAAAAACCGGTGGGGCTGCTTCCATATTTCGTCGACAAGCCTGCATCGCGAACTCTTCCAACTGCCTCAGGAACGAGTCGACGGTGGATTTCCTTGATAACACCCGGATCGATCAAGGATGCGCCGTTGCCTGCATACTCTCGAAGAAGGCTTGTGATGTTGTTGAAGTCATTGCCTGAAGAGCTCGAGCCGTTCAGCATCCAGGCGGCCGCTCTGTGTGTCGGGTCGGTGTAGTTGAGAGGATTGAAGATCGAGTCTGGCAGGACGTCGGTATAAGGCGCTTTACCCAGGTCAAGTTTCAAGACGTTTTCTTGATAGCCTTTCATGTAGTGGGCTTTTTTGCTTTCAAGCCCGAAAAGGACGTCCAGTGTTTCGACATAATCACGCGCTGTGATTTTCGTATCGAAAAGTCGGATCGGGTGGCTGGCGATATAGGCGCCCGTCAATTCTTCCAGCGCTGTACGGCCGATCAGCGACTGCAATGAGTTCGCCTGAGAGGATTGCAGCGCGGTGGTTTTCACCGCGTTGTTGGTCAAGTGCTGCAGTTCGTTCTCCGTTACTCCTTTTGGCAACGTGAAATTCTTTTCGCTCAGGCGCGCAACAATCTCTTGAGTCGTTTGGATACTGTCGCTTTTAAACAGGGTCCGGGCATGCGATACGGTGTCGAGCTTCATGCGAATTTGCGCAGCCGAGCCCGTATGCTCAAGGGCCTTGAGCAAGTCGTAGCTGTTTGCGCCTGTCAGGTAACGCAACTGCTGGCGCGCCTGGCGAGTCACCGAAAGTGTCGAGGCGCTCAGTTTAGAAACGCTGCGGCCCAGTAACTTGCCTGTGCCCTTGATCAACTGAGGTAGCCCACTCACGGGATTGAACAGGCCCAGCGTCGTGCTTGTGAGCACTCGGGAAGCGGAAAGCAGCCGAGTGGCTGCGCTCGCGCCTTTGGCGGTGGCACTGGCTATCTTCGCGGGCACGGCTGCAAAGACGATAGCCAGCGCTGCGGCGTCCACCACGCAGTCGACGATGGCGGCGCCTTGCTTCTTCTGATCGCCGGAGAAGAGGCCTTCCACGCAACCCTTGAATGGAATGATCAGGTTGAGAATGACGTCGAAGATGGCTTCGGTCTTGGCGATCGCTCGCTCGCGTGTTGTAGGGTGCAGACCCAGTTGGCGAATTTCACTTTCGGTGATGTAGGGGTTTTTTTCGGCGATGAGTTTGCTCAGAGCTTCCTTGCGCGGCGAGCGGAAGAACGGTGTCGGATAATCCGGGTCAGCCTCTCCTGTCGGGGCCTTGAGTTCACCGATCTTGCGCAGATAAAACCTGGATTTTGCGGTATCCCTCGGATCGACGTTTTGTTGATAAGCCTGGATGTCTATCGGTACGTTTTCGAGTTTTTTCCTGTCGGCGAAGCGAGTATCCAGGTCGTAGTAATTTCCTGATACCAACGGCGCAAGAAACGGTTCCAGGTCCCGGTTGTATCGACACTCCATTCTCATGGGGAACAATTCAAAACAGGCCACTCTGTTATGAGCATATTGCGTGCAGATAATGACGCCGTAACGGCCTGTTTTGCCTGGCAGTTCGGCGGCAGGCACCGTGACACCCGGGCGGCCGGAGGCCGACTCAGGTCGGTATTCGATTGTCTGGAGGGCGTAGATACCCAGCGCGCCGTATTCCAGGTCGCCGGCATCTTCCGGGAGCACTTTTGAAAGTGCGACTTCTATATTGCTGGCCAGGGCTTCGGTAATACCACTGAAGTAGTCTGAAATCGCCGTTTCATAAAGCTCCTGGACGGGAAACAGAGCGTCCAGTCCCGGAAGCGATTCATAGATACTGTTGCCCCGGATACGGTTCCAATCCCGAGTGTGAAGTTCATCCCCCATGTATAGATCCAGCACAGACACTTTACGTCCGCCGCCACCTCCGCTGCCGCGGTGTTTGACCAACAGTTCTTCGGGGTCGCATTCCGGAACACTGGACTTCAGCTCCTTCAAGGCAAGCTGCTTGCGATCAGGCAGGGGGCTGGAAAACTTCTCGGCGGCGCTCAGTATCTTGTCCAGATGCCGGTTGTATTCGCTAGTGGCGTAGGTGATGGAGGCCTGACTGACGAAACTGTCGGTATTTCGAGAAACAAGTCTGTTCATTACGGCCCAGTTGATCACCGGGTCAACCGCCGCATGTTTCTGTAATGACGACAGCAACGGCATGGCCTTCGCGGATTGTCCGAAGCCCAACAGATGTTCATAGCTCATCTTGCGGGAGACTCCGGGGATCAATGCCTCGACGAGGTGTACCGCCTGAGTGCCGATCACCCAGGCGGGTGTGCCGATCTTCACTGCGCCAGGCCAATGGGGAAACAGATATTCAGGGGCCATTCCTCCGAGGACCCACTGCGCCACCAGAGGAGCGAACAACGGATGGAGACTCAATTCGCCGATCAGATGCTGTTCGAGTTGTGCGCGAACGGCGGAAGGAGGGCGCATGAGGAAATCGGGGGCGTACAGGTCGAAACCGGCAAAGTGAGTGCTGGCAATGTCGAGGGCTGGGTCGAGGTCGAGCAGCATGGCGGCAATCAACAGCTGTTCGACAACTCTCCGTATCGGCGCCTCCCCGGCCGTATCAGGAAACCAGCCCAACGCGTGGATATAATCCTGAGCGTGTTCCGAACTCCACACGGCAGTATCGAGCAGTCTTTGTATCCGGTAATCCACGCTGACAGGCAATGGATCAACGGAAGTGCTGGAAAGCATCAGGTGGCCGCCGAAGGTTGCGGTGAGAGACTCATCTCCCCCCGTCAACGTTTCGGTGACCTGAGCAATGATGGCGCGCTGTTTGTCGTCAAGTTTGAAAGGCGATCCATCGGGCGCGTCCAGCAATTCCCAATAATTACCATACTCGGGGGCCTCGGGCAGTGTCGAAAAGTTGAGCAGATCAATCAGGCCTCTGGTCTCGTTTTCGTTTCCTGGTAATTGCAGACCATGGAAGCGCAACCATTGGCCGACAAGAATATTCTCGCCGGAAGTCACCCAGCCACCACTTGATCGTGCTGCGCTGCCAAGCAACTTCAAATCCTGGACAAAGTCACTAAGGTGGGCAACATCGGCCGTGATGTTGTGAGGGGAAACAAAACGGGTGGCGGGTTTTTCGTCATGTCCGACGATGTTTTGATAAGAAAAGTAGAAGCGGCTGTTTTGATCAACCAGAAAGATTGCCGTTTCCGGGATTGAACGGCGACGCCGAATGGCAGCAAACCCGGGGTGGCGAAGAAGAATAGAGAGAGAAACTCTGGCATTGCGGTGGATCTGGTCGAAACCGGTGCTTCCGACGTCCGAAGTCAGCAGTTGGTCCCATTCCCAATTCAGTGTTTCGACCGCGTGCGTGTTGTCAATGAAGTTGTTGAGAGTTGTTGCAATATGTTGTTTTTGAAGTTCGTCCGAGTGACGCGTCGTAGGGGTATTGGATTGCATAATGTAAGTTCTAGCCGGTAGTCAGTATGGGGGTGTTCTGAGTGGGTGAGGCTAACTTATCATGCGCGGCGAAGAGTCGAAGTTTGTGTGTTGAAGTGTGTGGTGAAGGAACAAGTATGTGCGATTGGCACTGTTGTAAAGGGGGCGGGGTTGTATGTTTGAATTGTGTTTGTTTGTTAATCGAGGGCGTTCAGTTATTGCTCTCGATTGAAAGGAGGTCGACTTGACGAGTCATTTGATCGCAGCGAACAGCAGTGTCTGGAGACGTTTTGCGCTGTGGACGCGTCAGCCTCGATACTGTCCCGGAGTCGCCGCCAGATGTTGTTTGAACGCCCGCTGAAAATGCGCCTGATCAGCAAACCCGGACTCCAGCGCCACATCCGCAATCAACCGCCCGCGACGCAAACACTCGCGGGCGAACTGAATACGCTGGTTGACCACAAACGCGTGGGGCGTCATGCCGAAGTGCTGTTTGAAGGCGCGGATCAGGTACGACGGTGACAGTTCGGCAGCGGCGCAGATGTCGTCGAGGCTGAGCAGGTCGGTGCAGTGCTGGCGGATGAAGTCGGCGGCGCGTTCAAGTTTGAAGTTTGGCTCGCGCAACGGTTGTTCGATGGGGTTCAGGCGCAGTTGCAGGTCGCTGAAAAACTCCACCGCCACGCTCTGTTTGCGCAGCACGTCTTGCTGATCGTCGACCAACACGCCGTACAACGCATTCAAGTCGCGAAACAGGCGGACGTCATTCAAATGGGTATCGGAAAACCGCCGAAATTCAAGCTCTGCGCTGAACCCCAACTGATGCTGCAGATCGGTCAGCCACGGCGTTTCCACATACAACATCAGATACGACCACGGCTGATCGTCAATCGGATTGCACGCGTGCACATCCCCCGGATTCATCAGCACCACCGTGCCCGCCGCCACTTCGAACGACGATTGCTCATGCACATAGGTGCTGCGTCCGGCGGTGATCGCGCCGATGGAGAAGTGCGCGTGGGAATGCCGGGAATAGCAGACTTCGCGCCCGTCGGCGATGGCCCGCGCTTCGATGAAGGGCAGGGCATCGTCGCGCCAGAAACGCGGGGATTGTTCGGGGTTCTTGGCGGCAGCTTTCATCATTGGGGGTCTCGGCAGGCCAATGCCCGAGTGTATTAGCTCTGGCCGGCGAAGGCTCGCTCGAGTTCGGCGATGTCGAGTTTCTTCATCCCGAACATGGCCTGCATCGCCCGTTGGGCTTTGCTCTGGTCGGCGTCGGTCATCATGTGCATGAACGCCACTGGCACGATCTGCCACGATACGCCGAACTTGTCCTTGAGCCAGCCGCATTGTTGCGCTTCCACAGGGCCGCCAGCGGACAGGTTGCCCCAGAAATGGTCGACTTCTTCCTGGTTCTGGCAATTGACCTGAAACGAAATCGCCTCATTGAATTTGAAAATCGGCCCGCCATTGAGCCCGGTGAACGTGTGGCCGTCGAGTTCGAAACTGACGGTCATCACCGAGCCTTCCGGGCGGCCGTGAAATTCCTGGCCGACCTTGCTGTAGTGGGTGAGGGCGGTGATTTTCGAGTGGTCGAAGATCGAGCAGTAAAACTTCGCCGCCGCTTCGGCCTGATCGTCGAACCACAGGCAGGGCGTCAGTTTTTGAAAGCGTTGCATGGCAGTCATCCTCGGCAGGTTAGACACGCTGGATTAATAGCGTAGTCAGTCTGCGCTCGGCTGGCGGTGTCAGGGATCGAGTGGTTGGCAGTTTTCAAAATGAGATGTAGTCAAATTGACATTTACTATTGTCAAAATGACTCGTTCATTTTTGTGTCAAATTGACTCGTATTTTCGCAACTGGCTGATATTGTTGGGCTAAAAATCTGGCATGCAAGTTGAATTGTTCTACGTACAAACTGATCCGCTCAGGAGTACGAAACATGTTCACTTTCTTCGAGAGTCCGCTGAACGTTCTGCACCTGTCGAGCAAAGTGCTCGTCGCCGGCCTGGTCATGTTGCTGGCCGGGATCTATGGGGCTTATCTGTATCAGGGCCATATGCCGATTGCGCTGTTGGTGGCAATGCACGCCATGACCATCGTCGGTCCGACGCTGATCAAGATTGGCTATGTGATGCGCCTGCTGTCGCAGTATCGGTTGGGCCGTTCTCCTGTAGTGGCGGTGGCCTGAGATGCGCAGACTCGCGGCAGCGCCAGTGTTCAGCCTGGGCTTTCGGCCGCTGTTTCTGGCTGGCGCCGGATTCGCCGCGCTGGCGGTGCTGATCTGGGGCCTGTGGCTTTACGGCCATTGGTTCGATCTGCAACCGGCGGGCGGCATGCTCGCCTGGCATCGGCATGAAATGCCATTCGGTTTCGCGGCGGCGATCATTGCCGGTTTTTTGCTGACGGCGGTGCCCAACTGGACCGGGATTCCCGGCGTGCGCGGCGGGGCGTTGATCGCTTTGGTGTCGGTCTGGCTGCTTGGGCGCATGGCCTGGTGGATGCCGTTGCCCGTTGGATTGATCCTCGCGCTGCAATGGGTTTTTCTGCCGCTGCTGGCGGTGATGCTGGCGCGGGATCTGATTACTACGGGCAAACGCGACAATTACCCGATTGTGCTGGTGCTCGCGCTGATGGCGGGTTGTCAGGCGCTGACTTTGATTGGCCTGTTCAACGACGACACAGGTCTGCAACGACAGGGCGTGCTGGGGGCGTTGTGGCTGATTGCGGCGCTGATGACTGTGATCGGCGGACGGGTGATTCCGTTCTTTATCCAGCGTGGCTTGAACCGTCCGCCCGCGAAGGCTGCCAACCCACTGCCAACACGATTGCTGTTGATCGGTAGTCTGCTGACAGCCGTCACTTTTGCAGCTGGTCTCAATGATTCGCCACGACTGTGGCTGGCCAGCCTGTTCGTGCTGACCGGCAGTTTGCAGTTGATGCGGTTGATCCGCTGGCATGATCGCGGGATGTGGCGCGTGCCGCTGCTTTGGTCGCTGTACCTGGCTTACGGCTGGATAGCATTGGCAACCTGGGCCATGGCGCTGTGGCATCTGGGCTTGATTGGTCAACAAAGCCTGGCGACCCATGCGCTGGCCGTTGGCGGCGTGGGCGGTTTGATTCTGGCGATGATTGCGCGGGTCAGCCTTGGTCACACTGGCCGGTTGTTGCAACCACCTAAAGCCGTGGTGCTGGGGTTTGCGCTGGTGTTGACCGCGGCGGGTTGTCGGGTGTTGCTGGTGCCGTTTTCCAGTCTGGGGCTGGGGTTGTCCGTGGCGCTCTGGTGCGCGGCTTTTGCTCTGTTTTTACGGCATTACACCGGGATCCTGCTCAAACCGAGGCTGTAGCTTTTTCAGCCGCGATGCTCGGCAATCATCAACAACGACTGCGGCACGGGGCTTTGCGGATGTTGTGGTTCCCGCAGACTGGTCAACTGAAACCCGGCCATGTCCAGCGCATTCAGCCAACTGGACAAGGTGCGGAAGTACCACGGCATCGGCTGCCATTGGCCCTTGAATCCATCGAAGGTTTCTTCCCGCCATCCATCCTGATAATCACCCGCTGCCACCGACCACGGATGCAGCGTCTGGATCACCAGCGCGCCGCCGGGCGCGAGCAAGGCGTTCATGGCGGCGAGCAGCGGAATGATGTCCTGATGCAGCAGGGAAAAGTTGGCGCAGATCAGGTCGTAATCGCGGCCGATGTCGACTTTCGCTTCTTGCAAATCTTCATAGCTGGCGACCCTCACCGGCGCCGATCCAGCCGCCTGCGCGGCCTCAATCAGCGTTGCATCACCGTCCACGCCGACCGCTTCAATCCCGCGCTCAGTAAGTGCCCGCAACAGCCAGCCTTCGCCGCATCCCAGATCGAGCACACGCTTGGGTTGGCGCCCCGTCACCGCCAGCAAAATGGCCTGATCGGTGACCTGCCGACGGCTCTCGATGGCGCCGCTGCGCACGGCTTCGGTCCAGGCCCGGGCGTTGTGGTGCCAGCTCTTGAGGAGGGTGGATTCAAGCGAGGACATGGCGAACTCCGAGGATGCGGGTGCAGGCAAGGATAGGTCAGGTGTAGTCGGCCAGACGAATCCGGTTGCGACCGCCGCGCTTGGACTCGTAGAGCGCGCTGTCGCCCTGTTCGATCAATGCCGTGAGGCTGGCCGGCGGCTGATCGAACACCTTGGCGCCGATGCTCAGGGTGACCGCTTGCGGGGTGACGTAGGTCTGTGAGGTCATCTGCTGAAACTGCTCACGCAGCGCACTGCCCAGCACCATGATCTGTTCGTGGGATGCATCGCCCAGCAGCATCACGAATTCGTCACCGCCCAGTCTTGCCGCCAGTGCGCCTTTGGGCAGTACTGCGCGGATCATTTCGCTGAGGGCGATGAGCAGCCGATCGCCAGCGGCATGGCCGTACAGGTCGTTGATCAGTTTGAAGTTGTCGATGTCGATCAGCAGCAGGGCGCCGGGGCGGGCGCTGGAGACTTGATCGAGCAGGCGCGGCGCGCGGACTTCTAGAGCGCGGCGGTTGTACAGCGCGGTCAGCGGATCCCGGGCGGCCAGTTCGGCGATTTGCTTTTCCCGGCGGTAGCGCTCGGTGCCGGTCATCGACAGCGCGATCAGCATGATCGCCATTGCACCCTCCACCAGAGAAATCTGAATGATCTCGCCGCGCAGCGACGCCAGATCAATCAGCGTGCCCGGAATCAGCGCAATGATCGCCTTGCTGAAATAGAACGCACCATGGATCAACAACACGTAACGCAGTTGCACCGCACCGATGCTCAGCGACTTGCCGTGAGGGCGCAGCAACAGACTGGCCCGCAGCATCAAGAAGGCAATCAGCAGCGAGTTGGCCATCAGCATGATCTTCGACCACGACGGCTCGTCCGGTAACAGCAGCAACGACAGCCACAGCAGGAACATCAAATACCAGGCCCGCGATAACCGCCGCTGGGTAAACCGCGCGACACCCAGTAGAAACAACCAATGCGCGACCACCAGCAAGCCGTTGGCGAACCAGATACCGATCAGCGGATAGCCAGTGGCGCGCAGCAGGGCCAGGCTCGAGCCGACGGTGATCGTGGCGAAACCGGCGCTCCAGAACAGCAGGGAAGGTTCGCGGATGCTGCGCCATTCGACCGCCAGATACAGGGCAGCCGCCGCAGCCAGGGCGGTGGAAATGGTGAGCATCGTGAGGGGATCGAGCGCCATGAACGGACGGGTCTGCCTGGATAGTGGTAATGGGCCACGATTGTAAGCGTTCCCCCAGTGGGCTGCTATTTTCACTCACCGGATATTCCATTTTCAGGCGAGGTGTCCCATGGACCGATTGACCGGCGGTTGTCTGTGCGGCGAAGTGCGGATCGACGTGTCGGGGCGACCCTTCAGAGTTGGCGTTTGCCATTGTATGGATTGCCGCAAACATCATGGTGCGCTGTTTGCGTCGGCGGCGATCTTCCCGGCGGAGGCGGTGACCATCACGGGCGAAACCCGGGACTACGCCGGGCGGTTTTTCTGTCCGCGTTGCGGTTCATCGGTGTTCGGCCGCAGCGGCGATGAAGTCGAGGTGAATCTGGGCGCGCTGGATGCGCCGGATCAATTGCAGCCCACCTATGAGCTGTGGACGGTGCGTCGTGAGTCGTGGCTGCCGGCGTTTCCACTGGCCAGACACTACGTGGGTAATCGCGAGGGAACGGGGCGAACCGAAGAATAGCCGGGGTCAGGCAGGACGCTTGACCCCGGCCACTATCAGCCGCGAATGAAGGCCAGCAGATCCGCGTTGATCGTCGGCGCCTCGGTGGTCGGCATGCCGTGGGGGAAACCCGGATAAATCTTCAGCGTGCTGTTTTTCAGCAGTTTCGCTGACAGCACGCCGGCGTTTTCATACGGCACGATCTGGTCGTCGTCGCCGTGCATCACCAGCACTGGGATCGTGATGCTTTTCAGGTCGGCGGTGAAGTCGGTCTGCGAGAAGGCAACGATGCCGTCGTAGTGAGCCTTGGCACCGCCGATCATGCCCTGACGCCACCAGTTCGCAATGATCCCTTCCGATGGCTTGGCGCCAGGGCGGTTGTAGCCGTAGAACGGCCCACTGGGTACGTCGCGATAGAACTGCGCGCGATTCGCCGCGAGCTGGGCCTGCAGATCATCGAACACCGATTTTGGCAGGCCGCCGGGATTGCTGTCGGTTTTCACCATCAGCGGCGGTACGGCGCTGATGATCGCGGCTTTGGAGACTCGATCTTCACCATGTCGGGCGATGTAGTGGATGACTTCGCCGCCACCGGTGGAATGGCCGACGTGCACGGCTTTCTGCGTCCCCAGATGATTCACCACTGCCGCCACGTCGTCAGCGTAGTGATCCATGTCGTGGCCGTCCCAGACCTGGCTCGAACGCCCGTGACCCCGTCGATCATGGGCCACGACCCGGAAGCCCTGAGCGAGAAAGAACAGCATCTGCGCATCCCAGTCGTCCGCGCTGAGCGGCCAGCCGTGGTGGAAGTGAATCACCTGAGCGTCTTTCGGCCCCCAGTCCTTGTAGAAGATTTCGACGCGGTCTTTCGTTGTGACATATCCCATGTTCGCGACTCCTGGAAAGTGTGAAAGGGCAGGTCTTGCGATGACAACCGGAAACAACTGTAGGAGTAAATCCGGCTGGCGAGCGGCGTGGCATGACCGGTGGTCGCGACATCCGGCCTGCGGCGCAAAATGCGCTTAGCTGAAAGGGATAAGCCGAGGCGTGCGCAGCGTTCAAGAGCTGTAGCCGCGCCCTTCAGAACACCGTGAGTCTGAGGAAATTCCCGATGCTGACCTTGAACATCAATGGCAGGGATCAGGAGCTCGATGTCCCCGCGGACATGCCGTTGCTCTGGGTCCTGCGCGATGTCGCGCACCTGACGGGCACCAAGTTCGGTTGCGGCATGGCCCAGTGCGGGGCCTGCACCGTGCACGTCGATGGCGCACCGCTGCGCTCCTGCATCACGCCGGCCACCGCCGTAGCCCATGGCCAGAAAATCCTCACCATCGAAGGTCTTTCGACCGATGGTTCGCACCCGGTGCAACAGGCCTGGGCCGAACTGGACGTGGTGCAATGCGGTTACTGTCAGTCCGGGCAGATCATGTCCGCCGCCGCGTTGCTTGCGAAAATCCCCAAACCCACTGACAGCGATATCGATCAGGCGCTCTCCGGCAACATCTGCCGTTGCGGCACGTATCCAAGAATCCGCGCGGCGGTCAAACGTGCTGCCGACATCGGCTAGGCGAGGGGAGGTGAACAATGAACAGTCCTGTATCCCGTCGCGGATTTCTCAAGGGCAGCGCCGTGCTTGGCGGTGGTCTGGTGGTGGCGTTCGTGGTGCCCGGCGGCAATCGCTTTGCCATGGCGGCCGAAAATGAAGGCAAGGTGTTTGCGCCGAACGCGTTCCTGCGCATCGCGGCGGACAACAGCGTCACCGTGCTGCTCGGCCATTCGGAAATGGGCCAGGGCATCTGGACCGGCCTGACCATGTTGATCGCCGAAGAGCTGGACGCCGACTGGTCGAAGATCCGTGTCGAACACTCGCCGGCCTCGGCGGCCGATTACGGCATGCCCGGTTTCGGCGGGATGCAGATCACCGGCGGCTCGACTTCGACCTGGATGGAATTCGACCGTTACCGGCTCGCAGGTGCCACGGCGCGGCAGATGCTGATCGAGGCAGCGGCCAAGCGTTTCAACGTGGCACCGTCGACGATCCGCACCGAGTCCGGCGTGGTAATTGCCGGCGATAACCGTACCACCTACGGCGAACTGGCAGACGCTGCCGGACAACTACCGGTGCCGGATCCGAAGTCGATCACCTTTAAAGAAGCCAAGGACTGGAAAGTCATCGGCAAACCCACCAGACGCCTCGACACCCCGGAGAAAATCACCGGCCGCGCCAAGTTCGGCATGGACGTGCAGTTCGACGGATTGATGACGGCGATGGTCGCGCGCGCCCCGGTGTTCGGCGCCACGGTGAAATCCTTCGAAGGTGCACAGGCGCTGGCCGTTCCTGGCGTGCATAAAGTGGTGCAGGTGCCGACCGGCGTGGCGGTGATTGCCGATCATTACTGGGCGGCGAAACTGGGGCGCGATGCGCTGAAGGTTGATTGGGATTTGGGGCCACACGTCGATCTCAGCAGCGAAAAACTGCTGGAGAGTTTTCGCAAACTCGCGGCTACACCGGGCATTTCCGCCAGTCAGGCCGGCGATGCCAAGGACAGCTTTGGCAAAGCGGCGAAGAAAATCGATGTCGAGTACAGCGTGCCGTATCTGGCCCATGCGCCGATGGAGCCGCTGAACTGTACGGTGAAGATCAGCGCCGACAAGTGCGAGATCTGGACCGGTACGCAATTCCAGACGCTGGACCAAATGGTCGCCGGCAAGGTCACCGGGCTGAAACCGGAGCAGGTGGAAATCCATACCGAATTCCTTGGCGGCGGTTTTGGTCGGCGGGCCAACCCGACTTCGGACTTTGTCGCCGAAGCGGTGCAAGTGGCGAAGGCTGCCGCGATGCCGGTAAAAACCGTGTGGTCGCGGGAGGACGATATCCGTGGCGGGTATTACCGCTCGATGTTTCTGCATCAGGCACGGATCGGGCTCGGCGCCGATGGCTTGCCGCTGGCCTGGCAGCATGTGCTGGTCGGGCAGTCGATCATGGCTGGCACGTTCATGGAACAGACCATGGTCAAGAATGGCGTCGATCAGACCTCCGTCGAGGGCGTGGCCGACAGCCCGTACATCAAGGATCTGGCTCATCATCAGGTCGATCTGCACTCGCCGAACACCGGCATCAATGTGTTGTGGCTGCGTTCGGTGGGGCATAGCCACACCGCGTTTGTCATGGAGTCGCTGATCGATGAAATGGCCACGGCGGCGGGCAAGGACCCGGTGGAGTACCGACGAACGTTGCTCAAGGGTCACGCCCGGCATCTGGGTGTGCTGAATCTGGCGGTGGAGAAGGCCAACTGGAAAGCGCCGCTGCCGGACGGCCATGCGCTGGGTGTGGCGGTGCACGAGTCGTTCGGCAGCTACGTGGCGCAAGTCGCCGAGGTGTCCCAGGACAACCTGAAGATCCGCGTGCACCGGGTGGTCTGCGCGGTGGATTGCGGGATCGCGGTCAACCCGCAGAGCATCGCGGCGCAGATGGAGTCGTGCATCACCTTCGGCCTGGGCATGGCGTTGCACAGCAAGCTGACGCTCAAGGATGGTCAGGTCGTGCAGTCCAACTATCACGACTATCAAGTGCTGCGGCTGAACGAGATGCCGGTGGTCGAAGTGCACATTGTGCCGAGCACGGACAAGCCCGGCGGCATCGGCGAGGCCGGCGTGCCGCCGACGGCGCCGGCGGTGGCCAACGCGGTGTTCGCTCTGACCGGGCAGCGCCTGCGGGAACTGCCGCTGCAACTGTCGGGGGTGTGAGATGAAACGACATCTGTTGTTGGGCACGGTGATTCTGCTCGGTCTCGGCGGTTACGCTTCGGACTTGTTCGCTGATGATCAGGAGGCCTTGAAAGCCTTCGGCACGGTGCAGAAAGTCTTCCAGAGCCCGCGCTGCCAGAACTGCCACATCCCCGGCGATTCGCCGTTGCAGTTCGACGCCGGCACGCCGCACGCGATGAACGTGGTGCGCGGCATGGACGGCAAGGGCGCCGCCGGTTTGCCTTGTGCCACGTGTCACGCCGAAAGCAATCCGCCGGCCAGTTACGGCCCCCACGCGCCACCGGGTGCGCCGCACTGGAGCCTGCCGCCGGCCTCGCACAAGATGGCCTGGATCGGCCTGCCGCCGGATCGCCTGTGCGCAATGATCAAGGATCGCAGCAGCAACGGCGATCGGGACTTTGCCGCGCTGATCAAGCACGTCAGCGAGGACAAACTGGTGCTCTGGGGCTGGAATCCCGGGCCGGGACGGCAACCGGTGCCGGTGCCCCACGACATCTTCGTGAGTCAGTTCAAGCTCTGGGCGGACGCGGGAGGGCCATGTCCGGTGGCGGGTGGATGAGCATTTGAGTCATCGCCAATCAGGGCTACGCTGAAGGTCACTGATAACAAGGGAGTGTGTGATGCTGGTTCCAGGCAAACCTGTCAATGAAGCGGCTCGAATGCAAGCGCTGTATGGATTGAACCTGCTCGATTCCGCCCCGGAAGAACGCTTCGACCGTCTGACTCGATTGGCCAGGCGGCTGTTCAACGTACCGATCGCGCTGGTGACGCTGGTGGACAAGGACCGGCAATGGTTCAAGTCCTGCGTGGGCCTGGACGCTACCGAAACCCCACGGGACGTTTCGTTCTGCGGCCATGCGATTCTCAAGGATGAATTGCTGCTGGTGCCCGATGCCCGTGAGGACGTGCGCTTTCACGATAATCCGCTGGTGACCGGCGATCCGAACATCCGCTTCTACGCCGGTTATCCGCTGACCGTGCCCAACGGCAACAAGATGGGCACCTTGTGCCTGATCGATACCAAACCCCGGGAACTCGACGACGAAGAGCGCGACTTGCTGCGCGATCTCGCCGGCATGGCCGAGCAGGAGTTGATGGCCGTGCAGATGGCGAGCATGGACGAGCTGACGCTGCTGTCCAACCGTCGCGGGTTCATGATGCTGGCTCAGCATGCGCTGGATGCTTGTGCACGGATGGGTAAACCGGCGACGCTGCTGTTTTTCGACCTCAACGACTTCAAGCAGATCAACGACCTCTACGGTCATGCCGAGGGCGACAGCGCGCTCAAGACCTTCGCCGATGTGTTGCGTATTGCCTTTCGCGAAAGCGACGTGGTGGGGCGGTTGGGCGGCGATGAGTTCGTGGCGTTGCTGACCGGCTCCAGCCACATCGAAACCACGGCGATCATGGCGCGGCTCAAGGAGATCCTCGAAGAGCGCAATGCCACGTTGCATCGGGGTTATGCGATTCGCTTCAGTGTCGGCCAGATCGAGTACGACCCACGGCGGCATGACACCGTGGATAAACTGCTGGCGGATGCGGATGGGGCGATGTATGCCCACAAGCAGGCCCTGAAGCGAATCTGACGCTTATTTGGCGAACAGCTGTCCGATGTCCTTGAACGCCTTGAACTCCAGGGCGTTTCCACAGGGGTCGAACAAAAACATCGTGGCCTGTTCGCCCACCAACCCCTGAAAACGAATCCCCGGCTCGATCACGAACCGCGTGCCCAGTGATTTCAAACGCTCGGCCAGTGCGTGCCATTCCTCCATCCCCAGTACCACACCAAAATGCGGCACCGGGACGTCGTGTCCGTCCACGGCGTTGGTGTGGGCGGCTTCCTGCGAGACGTTTTTCGGCGCCAGGTGAATCACTAGTTGATGGCCGAAGAAGTTGAAATCGACCCAGTGATCGCTGGAGCGACCTTCCTCCAGACCGAATACTTCACGGTAAAAATGCCGGGCGGCGGCGAGGTCATACACGGGAATGGCCAGGTGGAAAGGGCTGAGTGGCATGGGGTTGGTCTCGATCAATGGTTGAGTGAATTCAGTCTAGCGCTGTGCATTTCGATTGAAAGACGATAGTTTTTGCGCCGAGCTCCAATAATTTCGATCAGTCGAGGCGTCCATGCTGCGTGAACTCAAGACCTTTCTGGCGGTTGCGCGGCATGGCACGTTTGCCGCCGCCGGTCTGCATATCGGCCTGACGCAATCGGCGGTCAGCGCGCAGATCCGCAATCTGGAACAGACTTTGGGTGTGCGCCTGTTCGATCGCACCGGGCGGCAGGCGATCCTCAATCCGGCCGGGCAGCGCGCGGTGCCGATGGCGCAGGAAATGCTCGCGACCTTCAGCCGCATGGCGATCAGCGAGGATGTCAGCGAGTTTCGCGGGGAGCTGAGAATCGGCGCCGTGGCGACCGCGCAAACAGGGCTGTTGCCCCAGGCGTTATTGCGCTTGCGCCAACTGGCACCGGGCGTTGAGCCGAAACTGGTGCCCGGCGTGTCGCTAAGCCTGTTGAGTCAGGTGGATGCCGGCGAGGTCGATCTGGCGATCATGATCAAGCCGCCGTTCGAGTTGCCCAAGGAGCTGTCGGCGCAGGTGATTCGCCGCGAGCCGTTCGTGCTGATCGTGCCGCCCGACGTCGAGGGTGACGATCCACTGCAATTGCTCACCGAGCATCCCCACGTGCGCTACGACCGCAACTCGTTCGGGGGGCGGCTGGTGACGCGGTTTCTGCGTGAGCAGCGGATAGATGTCCAAGTAGCGCTGGAGCTGGATGAGCTGGAAGCGATCGTGAAGATGGTCGAGTGCGGGCTTGGGGTTTCGTTGTTGCCCAGGGCCGGGTTGTGGCTGGAGTATCCGTTGAAGGTGAGGGTGATCGAGTTGGGTGAGCTGACGTTCTTTCGCGAGATGGTGCTGTTGCAGCGTTACAGCCAGCGCAGCCAGCCGATTCAACAGTTATTCGCCCGTTGCCTGGAATCGCAGGCATGAAAAAGCCCGCCAAAATTGGCGGGCTTTTTATCGGCAGCGCGAAGATTACTCTTCGATGTTGCCCATGGCGGTGGTGTTGAAGCCGCCGTCCACGTACATGATTTCACCGCTGATGCCCGACGCCAGGTCGGAGCACAGGAAGGCGCCGGCGTTGCCGACTTCGTCGATGGTGACGTTGCGACGCAGCGGGGTTTGCGCTTCGTTGGCGGCCAGCATCTTGCGGAAGTTCTTGATGCCGGAAGCGGCCAGAGTGCGGATCGGGCCGGCCGATACGCAGTTGACGCGGGTGCCGTCCGGGCCCAGGGAACCGGCCAGGTAACGGACGCCGGCTTCCAGCGAAGCCTTGGCCATGCCCATGACGTTGTAGTTAGGCATGGTGCGCTCGGCGCCCAGGTACGACAGGGTCAGCAGGCTGCCGTTGCGGCCTTTCATCATTTCGCGGCCAGCCTTGGCCAGGGCCACGAAGCTGTAGGCGCTGATGTCGTGAGCGATGCGGAAACCGTCACGGGTGGTGGCTTCGGTGAAGTCGCCGTCCAGTTGGTCGCCCGGAGCGAAGCCGACGGAGTGCACGATGCAGTCCAGGCCGTCCCACTTCTTGCTCAATGCTTCGAAGACCTTTGCGATTTCTTCATCGCTGGCCACGTCGCACGGGAAGCACAGCTCAGGGCTCGAGCCCCAGCCTTGTGCGAATTCTTCGACACGACCTTTCAGCTTGTCGTTCTGATAAGTGAAGGCAAGCTCAGCGCCCTCGCGATGCATGGCGGCAGCGATGCCGGATGCGATGGACAGCTTGCTGGCGACACCGACGATCAGTACGCGCTTACCGGCGAGAAAACCCATGTGTTGCTCCTCTTTCAGGTTATTGCGCAGTGGCTGGTGCCAGAAAAGCGGCTTCCAGCAACTGCTGTGTATACGGATGTTGGGGGGCGGCAAAGATACTTTGCGCGTCTCCCTGTTCGACCACTTGGCCATGCTTGACCACCATCAGCTGGTGGCTCAGCGCTTTCACAACAGCCAGATCATGGCTGATGAACAAATACGTCAGGTTGTACTTGGCTTGCAGTGAACGCAACAGCTCCACCACTTGCCGCTGCACCGTCCGGTCGAGCGCCGAAGTCGGCTCGTCCAGAAGGATCAGCGCCGGTTTGAGCACCAGGGCCCGGGCAATGGCGATACGCTGCCGCTGCCCACCGGAAAATTCGTGGGGGTAGCGGTGCCGGGTTTCCGGATCCAGACCTACCTCCTTCAGTGCTGCAATTATCGCCGCTTCCTGCTCGGCGGCGGTGCCCATCTTGTGGATCCGCAAGCCTTCGCCAACGATGTCGCTCACGCACATTCGCGGGCTCAGGCTGCCAAACGGGTCCTGAAACACCACCTGCATCTCCCGACGCAACGGGCGAACCTCGTTCTGCGTCAGGCAGTCTAGCTGCTTGCCTTCAAAACGGATCGCGCCTTTGCTGCCGATCAACCGCAAAATCGCCAGCCCCAGGGTGGACTTGCCGGAACCGCTTTCTCCCACGATCCCCAGGGTCTGACCCTGAGGCAGGCTGAAATTGATGCCGTCCACTGCCTTGACGTGATCAACCGTGCGCTTGAGCAGGCCTTTCTTGATCGGGAACCAGACTTTCAGGTCCTCGACCTGCAACAGCGGCGCGCCGATTTTATTGCTCGCCGGACCTCCGCTGGGCTCCGCCGCCAGCAGCTCCCGAGTGTACGGATGCTGCGGAGAACGGAACAGCTCTTCGCACGATGCCTGTTCGACGATGCAACCGCGCTGCATGACACATACGCGATGCGCAATTCTTCGCACCAGGTTCAAATCGTGACTGATCAGTAGCAGCGCCATGCCCAATCGAGCCTGCAATTCCTTGAGCAGGTCGAGGATTTTCAGCTGAACGGTCACGTCCAGCGCAGTGGTCGGCTCGTCGGCGATCAGCAGTTCCGGCTCGTTGGCCAGGGCCATGGCGATCATCACCCGCTGGCGTTGACCACCGGACAATTCGTGGGGCAGGGCTTTGAGGCGCTTGTGCGGCTCGGGGATACCGACCATCTCCAGCAATTCCAGCGTGCGCTTGGTCGCGACCTTGCCGGTCAGGCCCTTGTGGATGCCGAGCACTTCGTTGATCTGCTTTTCGATCGAGTGCAGCGGGTTGAGCGAGGTCATCGGCTCCTGAAAGATCATCGCGATCCGGTTGCCGCGTATGTGGCGGATGGTCTTTTCGCTCAGTTCCAGCAGGTTCTGTCCGGAATAGGTGATGCTGCCGGCCGGATGCCGGGCCAGCGGGTAGGGCAGCAGGCGCAGGATCGAGTGCGCCGTCACCGACTTGCCCGAGCCGGACTCGCCGACCAGGGCCAGGGTTTCGCCGCGCTTGATATCGAAACTGACGCCTTCGACCACCCGGTGCGAGCGTTCGCCCGTGCCGAACTCGACGGCGAGGTCGCGCACTTCGATCAGATTGTCCTGATTCATTTCACTTCCTCGGGTCGAAGGCATCGCGAGCGGACTCGCCGATGAACACCAGCAGGCTCAACATCAGCGCCAGCACGGCAAACGCGCTCATGCCCAGCCACGGCGCCTGCAGGTTGGATTTGCCCTGGGCCACCAGCTCACCCAGCGACGGACTGCCGGCCGGCAAGCCGAAGCCGAGGAAATCCAGGGCGGTGAGGGTGCCGATGGCGCCGGTCAGGATGAACGGCATGAAGGTCATGGTCGAAACCATGGCGTTGGGCAGAATGTGGCGGAACATGATCGCGCCGTTCTGCATCCCCAGCGCCCGGGCCGCGCGCACGTATTCGAGGTTACGCCCGCGCAGGAACTCGGCGCGGACCACGTCCACCAGGCTCATCCACGAAAACAGCAGCATGATCCCCAGCAGCCACCAGAAATTCGGCTGGACAAAACTGGCGAGAATGATCAGCAGGTACAGTACCGGCAACCCCGACCAGATCTCCAGAAAACGCTGGCCAGCCAGATCGACCCAGCCGCCATAGAAGCCCTGCAAGGCCCCGGCGATCACACCGATGATCGAGCTGAGCACGGTCAGCGTCAGGGCGAACAGTACCGAAATGCGGAAGCCGTAGATCACCCGCGCCAACACGTCGCGGCCCTGATCGTCGGTGCCCAGCAGGTTGTCTGCTGACGGCGGGGCAGGGGCCGGGACTTTCAGGTCGTAGTTGATGCTCTGGTAGCTGAACGGAATCGGCGCCCACAGCACCCACGCGTCCTTGGCCTTGAGCAGTTCGCGGATGTACGGGCTCTTGTAGTTGGCTTCCAGCGGGAATTCGCCGCCGAAGGTGGTTTCCGGGTAGCGCTTGATCGCCGGGAAATACCAGTTGTTGTCGTAGTGCACCACCAGCGGCTTGTCGTTGGCGATCAGCTCGGCGCCGAGGCTCAGGCCGAACAGGATCAGAAACAGCCACAGCGACCACCAGCCACGCTTGTTGGCCTTGAACAGTTCGAAGCGCCGGCGGTTGAGAGGGGACAGGTTCATCTCAATGCTCCCGGCTGGCGAAGTCGATACGCGGATCGACCAGGGTGTAGGTGAGGTCGCCGATCAGTTTTACCACCAGCCCCAGCAGGGTGAAGATGAACAGGGTGCCGAACACCACCGGGTAATCGCGGTTGATCGCCGCTTCGAAACTCATCAGGCCGAGGCCGTCGAGGGAGAAGATCACTTCCACCAGCAGGGAGCCGGTGAAGAAGATGCCGATGAAGGCCGACGGGAATCCGGCGATCACCAGCAGCATCGCGTTGCGGAACACATGGCCGTAGAGCACGCGATGACGGGTCAGACCCTTGGCCTTGGCGGTGACCACGTACTGCTTGTTGATCTCGTCGAGGAAGCTGTTTTTGGTCAGCAGGGTCATGGTCGCGAAGTTGCCGATCACCAGCGCTGTCACCGGCAGCGCCAGGTGCCAGAAGTAATCGAGAATCTTGCCGCCCAGGCTCAGCTCGTCAAAGTTGTTTGACGTCAGCCCGCGTAAAGGAAACCAGTCCAGATAACTGCCGCCGGCAAACACCACGATCAGCAGAATCGCAAAGAGGAACGCCGGGATTGCATAACCGACGATGATCGCCGAACTGGTCCAGACGTCGAAGTGGCTGCCGTGCCGCGTGGCCTTGGCGATACCCAGCGGGATCGACACCAGGTACATGATCAGCGTGCTCCACAGCCCTAGCGAGATTGAGACCGGCATCTTCTCCTTGATCAGGTCGATGACCTTGGCGTCGCGGAAGAAGCTGTCGCCGAAATCCAGTCGGGCATAGTTCTTGACCATGATCCACAGCCGTTCCGGTGCCGACTTGTCGAAGCCGTACATGTGCTCGATTTCCTTGATCAGCGCCGGGTCCAGGCCTTGCGCGCCGCGATAGGCGGAGCCGGCCACCGACACTTCGGCACCGCCGCCGGCGATGCGGCTGGTGGCACCTTCGAAGCCTTCGAGCTTGGCGATCATCTGCTCCACCGGCCCGCCGGGCGCGGCCTGGATGATCACGAAATTGATCAGCAGAATGCCGAACAGGGTCGGGATGATCAGCAACAGTCGCCGAAAAATATACGCCAGCATCTGATTACTCCGTGCCCACAGGGTCGGCTTGCAGTTGGGTTTCGACTTCTACCGCGGGTTTCGTATCGGGTTTGACCCACCAGGTATTAATGCCGATGTCGTATTTGGGGGAGACTTTCGGATGGCCGATGTGGTTCCAGTACGCCACGCGCCAGCTCTTGATGTGCCAGTTGGGGATCACGTAGTAGCCCCATTGCAGCACACGGTCCAGGGCCCGGGCGTGGGCCACCAGGCTTTTGCGCGAGTCGGCGTTGATCAGGTTCTCGACCAGATGATCGACCACTGGGTCCTTCAGGCCCATTGAGTTGCGGCTGCTCGGCTTGTCGGCGGCGGCGCTCATCCAGAATTCGCGCTGCTCGTTGCCCGGCGAGTTGGATTGCGGAAAGCTGCCGACGATCATGTCGAAGTCCCGCGAACGCACACGGTTGACGTATTGCGAGACGTCGACGCGGCGGATCACCAGATCGATGCCAAGGTCCGCGAGGTTGCGTTTGAACGGCAGCAGCACCCGTTCGAATTCGGTCTGGGCCAGCAGAAATTCGATGACCACCGGTTTGCCAGTGGCGTCGACCATTTTGTCGTCGACGATCTTCCAGCCGGCCTCTTGCAACAATTGATAGGCCTCACGTTGTTGCAGGCGAATCATGCCACTGGCGTCGGTTTTCGGGTTTTCGAAAGCTTCGCTGAACACCTGCGCCGGGAGTTGGCGGCGGAACGGGTCGAGGATCGCCAGCTGATCGGCGTCCGGCAGGCCGGTGGCGGCCATTTCCGAGTTCTCGAAGTAACTGCGAGTGCGCACGTAGGCACCGTTGAACAGTTGCTTGTTGGTCCATTCGAAGTCGAGCAGCAGACCGAGTGCCTGACGCACGCGAACGTCCTGGAACACCGGCCGGCGCAGGTTGAAGACGAAGCCCTGCATGCCGGTCGGGTTGCCGTTGGGAATCAGCTCCTTGACCAATCGGCCCTCGGTGACGGCCGGGATGTTGTAGGCGTTGGCCCAATTCTTCGCGGTCATTTCCAGCCAGTAGTCGAACTGCCCGGCCTTCAGCGCTTCCAGCGCGACGGTGTTGTCGCGGTAGTAGTCGGTGGTCAGCACGTCGAAGTTGTAGAAGCCGCGATTGACCGGCAGGTCCTTGCCCCAGTAATCCTTCACCCGCTCGTAACGCACCGAGCGCCCGGCCTTCACTTCGGCGACCTTGTACGGGCCGCTGCCCAGCGGGATTTCCAGGTTGCCCTTGTTGAAGTCGCGACTGGCCCACCAGTGTTTGGGCAGCACCGGCAACTGGCCGAGGATCAGCGGCAGCTCGCGATTGTTGTTGTGCTTGAACTTGAACAGCACCGTGAGCGGGTCTTCGGCGACGGCTGCCTCGACGTCGCTGTAGTAGCCGCGAAACATCGGCGAGCCTTCCTTGGTCAGGGTCTCGAAGCTGAACACCACGTCTTCGGCCCGCACCGGGTGGCCGTCATGGAAACGCGCTTCGGGGCGCAGGTAGAAGCGCACCCAACTGTTGTCCGGGGCCTTTTCGATCTTGCTGGCGACCAGGCCGTATTCGGTGAATGGCTCGTCGAGACTGTGCTTGGTCAGTGTGTCGTAGATCTGCCCGACATCGTCCGCCGGCACGCCTTTGCTGATGAATGGATTGAGGCTGTCGAAGCCGCCAAAACCGGCCTGACGGAAGATCCCGCCCTTGGGCGCGTCGGCGTTCACGTAATCGAAGTGCTTGAAGTCGGCGGGGTATTTCGGCGGCTCGTTGTACAGCGTCACGGCGTGTTGCGGGGCGGCGCAGGCCAGCCCGGCGAACAACAGGCCGCAAGCCTGCACGAGCAGGGTGCGAACGGCGTTCATTGACCTTTCTCCGAAGATTTCAGCCACCACGCGCTCAGGCCCAGGGTGTAGGGCGGCGTGCTGACGAAGGCGAACCGGTTACGGTACGCCAGACGGTGATAATTGAGGTACCAGTTGGGAATGCTGTAGTGCTGCCAGAGCAGCACGCGGTCCAGCGCCTTGCCGGCGGCGACCTGTTCATCGCGGGTACGGGCGGCGAGCAATTGCTCAAGCAGATGATCGACCACCGGGTTGGCGATGCCCGCGTAATTCTTGCTGCCCTTGACCCCGACCTGACTGGAGTGGAAGTACTGCCACTGCTCCAGCCCCGGGCTGAGGTTCTGGTTGAGGGTCATCAGGATCATGTCGAAATCGAATTGATCCAGACGTTGTTTGTATTGGGCGCGATCCACCGTGCGCAGCCGCGCGTCTATGCCGATGCTGTTGAGGTTCTCGATGTACGGCTGAAGGATCCGCTCAAGATTCGGATTGACCAGCAGCAGTTCAAAACTCAGCGGTTGGCCGGCAGCGTTCTGCAAACGCTGGCCATTGAGCTTCCAGCCGGCCTCGGCCAACAGTGCCAGGGCCTTGCGCATGGTTTCTCGGGGAATGCCGCGCCCGTCGGTCTGCGGCAGCGTGAACGGCTCGGTGAACAGCCGGGCCGGCAGTTGATCCTTGTAGGGTTTGAGCATCAGCCATTCGTGACCGACCGGCAGCCCGCTGGCGCTGAATTCACTGTTGGGGTAGTAACTGGTGGTGCGCTTGTAGGCGTCGCTGAACAGCGCGCGGTTGGTCCACTCGAAGTCGAACATCAGGCCCAGCGCCTCACGCACCTTCACCTCGGCGAAGGTCGGGCGGCGAGTGTTCATGAACAGGCCCTGGCTCTGGGTCGGGATCTGATGCGGGATCTGTGCCTTGATCACGTCGCCACGTCGGATCGCCGGGAAGTTGTAGCCGTTGGCCCAGTTCTTCGCCTGATGCTCGATGTAGATGTCGAACTCGCCCGCCTTGAAGGCTTCGAAGGCCACGTCGCTGTCGCGGTAGAACTCGACTTCCATGCGATCGAAGTTGTACTTGCCGCGATTGACCGGCAAGTCCTTGCCCCAGTAATCCTTGACCCGTTCGAACACCAGTTGCCGGCCTGGCGTCACCGAGGTGATGCGGTAAGGGCCGCTGCCCAGTGGCGGCTCGAAGGTGGTGGCCTTGAAGTCGCGGCCCTTCCAGTAATGCTGAGGCAGCACCGGCAACTCGCCCAGGCGCAGGATCAGCAGCGGATTGCCCGAGCGTTTCATCACGAAACGGATGCGCTGCGGGTTGAGGATGTCGACCCGCAACACTTCCTGAAGGGCGGTGCGATACAGCGGGTGACCTTCCTTGAGCAACAGGCGATAGGAGAACGCCACATCGTACGCGGTGATCGGCGTGCCGTCGTGAAAGCGTGCTTCCGGGCGCAGGTTGAACACCACCCAGCTACGGTCTTCGCTGTATTCCACCGACTGGGCGATCAGGCCATAACTGGAGGCCGGTTCATCGCCGGACGGTGAATACTGGCCGGTGCCGACCATCAGTGGCTCGTTCAGCTCGTTGATGCCGTATTGCAGGAAATTCGGGGTGGTGACCGGGCTGGTGCCCTTGAAGGTGTAGGGATTGAGCGTATCGAAGGTGCCAAACGCCATCACCCGCAAAGTACCGCCCTTGGGCGCTTGCGGGTTGACCCAGTCGAAGTGGGTAAATCTGGCCGGGTACTTGAGCGTGCCGAACTGCGCATAACCGTGACTTTCGGTGATCGTCGCGCTGACGGGGGAGCTCAAGGCCAGGCTGATCAGGAGCAGGAGGAGGGGACGCTTCAAGTCAGATCCGATCCAGGCGGCTTGGGCTTTGTGGGCCGTACAGTAACAGCTTGTATGGACAGGAAAAAGACAGGGGGTTAATGCGCGGTTAATTGTGGGAGTTGCTAGCGTCGAAGGCAAAAAATGACAGGCGAAAAAAAGCCCCTGAAATTCAGGGGCTCTTTATCAGTGCGGCTGGTAAACCGTGAGCATCTGCCCAGGCTTGAGCGCCTTGCCGGCGCCCGGGTTCCAGCGTTTGAGATGCTGCATCTCGACGTTGAAACGCTTGGCCACCACGTACAGCGTGTCGCCTTGCTTGACCTTGTATTGGGTCTGTTTCTGGTTGTCGGTCTTGCTGCTGGTCTTGCTGTTGGCCGCCAGCACTGTGTTGATGCGTCCGCCGCTGGTGTTGCGGGCCGGCGTGCGCTTGGTGGTGTCCCGCATGACCAGGGTCTGGCCGACCTTGAGGTTCTTGCCGGTCAGCTTGTTCCAGTGTTGCAGGTTCTTGACGTCGACCTTGTTGGCCTTGGCGATGGACGCGAGGTTGTCACCGCGTTTGACTCGGTAAGCACGCTTGAGCTTGGCGACTTCGGTCGGATCGGCACCTTCGAAGACCGGTTTCAGCGAACGAGGGCTGATCAGTTCTTCAGGACGCATGGTCTGCAGGCTGGCGGTCAGCAGTTGCGCCTTCGAGGTCGGCACCAGCAGGTGCTGCGGGCCGTCGATGGTGGTGCGCTGCTTGAAGGCCGGGTTGAGCTGGAACAGCTCGTCTTCGTCGATGTTGGCCACCGCTGCGACCTTGGACAGGTCCATGCGCTGGTTGATTTCGACGACCTGGAAATACGGTTCGTTGGCGATCGGGTTGAGGTTCACCCCGTAGGCTTCCGGCGACAGCACCACTTGCGACAGCGCCAGCAGTTTGGGCACGTAGGCCTGGGTCTCTGCCGGCAGCGGCAGGTTCCAGTAGTCGGTCGGCAGACCCAGCTTTTCGTTGCGCTCGATGGCGCGGCTGACCGTGCCTTCGCCGGCGTTGTAGGCCGCCAGGGCCAGCAGCCAGTCACCGTTGAACATGTCGTGCAGACGGGTCAGGTAATCCATCGCCGCTGTGGTCGAGGCGGTGATGTCGCGACGGCCGTCGTAGAAACGGGTCTGACGCAGGTTGTAGTAACGCCCGGTGGAGGGGATGAATTGCCAGAGACCCACCGCGTCGGCCCGGGAATAGGCCATCGGGTTGTAGGCGCTTTCAATCACTGGCAGCAGGGCCAGTTCCAGCGGCATGTTGCGTTCTTCGAGGCGCTCGACGATGTAATGAATGTAGAGGCTGCCGCGTTCGCCGGCGTTTTCGAGAAAGGAAGGGTTACTGGCGAACCACAGGCGCTGTTGTTCGATGCGCGGGTTCACGCCCAGGCCGTCCTGGAGCTGGAAACCGCCGCGCATGCGTTCCCAGATGTCCTGGGGCACCTGCGGGCTGGGCTTCTCGGACAACCAGATGGGCTTCTGCTTGGCTCGCGCAGCAATGTTCGGCGTATGAGTCGCTTCAGTCTGCGGAGCATGGCTGGAACAGCCCGCCAGCGTGGCGGACACAGCCACCGCGATGGCTTGCGCCAGGCGGGTCAATGCGTCTGAATTGACGGACTTACGTATGGATGACGACATTGGCTGGAAGTAAGTTCCGGGCAAAAATGTCGGGGGATTCTAGAAAGCGCACCCCTTGCGGTCAACCATTGAGAGTTTTTGTACCAAGTGGTGAACGGCTTAGAACTTATCTTTCCAAGCCCGCAGAGCCGCAAAAACCTCACTCGGCGCCCGGTTTTGAGCGCCATTCCGTTCGTCCACTTTTTGTGTAACTAATGTTTCACTGGTACGCAAAAACGGGTTTGTGAGCTTTTCCAGGGCAATGGTCGAGGGCAGGGTCATGACCCCTTTCTGCCGTTGCTGGGTGACTTTTTCCAGACGGGCGGCAATGTTCGGGTTGCCAGGTTCCACGGCGGCGGCAAATTTCAGGTTGCTCAGGGTGTATTCGTGAGTGCAGTAGACCAGCGTGTCCTCCGGCAATGCCGCCAGACGACCGAGCGAATGGTGCATCTGCTCCGGTGTGCCTTCGAACAGCCGGCCACAACCGGCGGCGAACAGGGTGTCGCCGCAGAACAACAGGCCGTGGTGGTAATAGGCGATGTGCCCCAGGGTATGGCCGGGAACGGCGTAGACATCGAAGTCCCAGCCGAGCACACGAACCTTGTCGTTGTCCTTGAGGGCTACGTCTCGTCCCGGAATGCTTTCGCTGGCCGGACCGTAAACGGTGGCGCCCGTAGCCTTTTTAAGTGTCTCGACACCGCCGACATGGTCGTGATGATGATGAGTGATCAGAATGTCGCCAAGCACCCAGCCCGGATGCGCGGCGAGCCACGCCTGCACAGGGGCGGCATCTCCCGGATCGACCACCGCGCAACGCTGGGTGGCATGATCCTGTAACAACCAGATGTAGTTGTCGGTGAAGGCGGGCAGGGCACTGATCTGTATCATCTTCGGATTCGCCAAGCAGGTAACATTGGCGCATCTTAGAGGTTCCTGGCGTGTTGGAGAATGCAATGATCGATAAAGCGTTCGCTCAGGCCGATCCAGACTGGC
Source organism: Pseudomonas sp. HS6 (assembly GCF_023375815.1). Taxonomy (NCBI): domain Bacteria; kingdom Pseudomonadati; phylum Pseudomonadota; class Gammaproteobacteria; order Pseudomonadales; family Pseudomonadaceae; genus Pseudomonas; species Pseudomonas sp. HS6. The sequence continues at coordinate 2,550,320 of NZ_CP067412.1, forward strand.
TCGCGCTGATCGGTGCAGCGCGTGAATGGCTGTCCGGCCCCCTCGGGCAATTTCTGTTGGACGAGGAACGCCGCATGCTCGAAGACGAGCTGGGCCGGTTCTTCGGCGGTTATCTGGTGCATTACGGCCCGTCCGCCGAAACACCGCCGTCGGCGCCGCAAGTGCAGCGCAACGTGCGACTTGGCGCGCCGTTGCCCGGTGTCGAGATCGTCTGCGAAGAGCAGGCCTGGCCGTTGAGCGAGCACGCCGCCGACGTGGTGGTGTTGCAGCACGGTCTGGATTTCTGCCTGTCGCCCCATGGCTTGCTGCGTGAAGCGGCCAGCAGCGTGCGCCCCGGCGGGCACCTGCTGATCGTCGGCATCAATCCCTGGAGCACCTGGGGCCTGCGTCATGTGTTCGCCCATGACGCCTTGCATCAGGCGCGCTGCATCTCGCCGTCGCGGGTGGCCGACTGGCTCAACCTGCTGGGCTTCGCGCTGGAGAAACGCCGCTTCGGGTGCTATCGTCCGCCGCTCGCGTCACCCAAGTGGCAGGCCCGTCTGGCCGGCTGGGAACGCAAGGCTGGCGACTGGCAACTGTCGGGCGGCGGCTTTTATCTGTTGGTCGCGCGCAAGATCGTTGTCGGCCTGCGTCCGGTGCGTCAGGAGCGCCGCGAACCGATGGGCAAGCTGATTCCGCTGCCGATGGCCAAGGTCAATCGCCGCCGTATCGAACCGTAAACCTTCTTTTATTTGTGGCCGGGTCTGTCCCGGCCTCGGCCATCGTCGATCCGTGATCGGCGGGGCCCCGCATTTTTTCTGGATAGATTGGCATGAGCGAAAGCGTCGATAGCGTAGAACTGTTCACTGACGGCGCCTGCAAGGGCAACCCCGGCCCGGGTGGCTGGGGCGCCTTGCTGGTGTGCAAGGGCGTCGAAAAGGAACTGTGGGGCGGCGAAGCCAACACCACCAACAACCGCATGGAACTGCTCGGTGCTATTCGCGGCCTGGAAGCCCTCAAGCGTCCTTGCGAAGTGCTGCTGGTGACCGACTCGCAATACGTGATGAAAGGCATCAACGAGTGGATGGCCAACTGGAAGAAACGCGGCTGGAAAACCGCCGCCAAAGAGCCAGTAAAAAACGCCGACCTGTGGAAAGAGCTGGACGAGCAGGTCAACCGCCACAACGTCACCTGGAAATGGGTACGCGGCCACATCGGCCACCACGGCAACGAACGCGCCGACCAGTTGGCCAACCGTGGGGTGGATGAGATTCGCGGTTACAAGCAGGACTGATCACAGCATCAAAATGGCGCTGGCCAGTTGCAGGTCGGTGGAAGGCAGTTCTGGCAACAGGCTGCGAATCCGCTGGAATGCCGCTTCCATCTGCGCACCGCGAATCTCCCCGTTGCTGGCAACAAACGCCGCCGCATCATCCTTGGCGGCCAGCACGATTTTGTCGTCCTTGAACGAACCGCTGGTGCCTTTGCTGGAACTGAGCGTAAGGCTCATGGTGATGTCGGTGCTGATGACGAAGCTGGTGGCGTGCGCGTCGGCCATCAGCAAACAGCCGCCGAGCAGTAAAATCCGTGCAGTTTTCATGAGGTGCCTGAGTCCGTGAGAAACAAGCCGCGCACGCTAACAAGCCGGTTTCCCCCAGACTTTATGAACATTGCTAATGATTGTTAAAAACTGCATGAGCGCCGATCACCCGCCCGTGGGCGACGCGCACCATGAGCGTGTTAACATCGCCGTTTTTGTACGATTGACCCCGTTGAGAGCTGAACACTGATGGCCACCAGATCCGTTGTACTCGATACCGAAACCACCGGCATGCCGGTGACCGACGGCCACCGGATTATCGAAATCGGTTGTGTCGAGCTGATCGGTCGGCGCCTGACGGGCCGGCACTTTCACGTTTACCTGCAACCGGACCGCGAGAGTGACGAAGGCGCGATCGGCGTCCACGGCATCACCAACGAATTCCTCGTCGGCAAGCCGCGCTTTGCCGAAGTGGCCGATGAGTTCTTCGAGTTCATCAACGGCGCGCAACTGATCATCCATAACGCGGCGTTCGACGTTGGCTTCATCAACAACGAATTCGCCCTGATGGGCCAGCAGGATCGTGCTGACATCACGCAGCACTGCACGATCCTCGACACCCTGATGATGGCCCGGGAACGTCACCCGGGTCAGCGCAACAGCCTCGATGCCCTGTGCAAACGCTATGGCGTCGACAACTCCGGCCGCGAGCTGCATGGCGCATTGCTCGACTCGGAGATTCTCGCCGACGTCTACCTGACCATGACCGGTGGCCAGACCAGCCTGTCGCTGGCCGGCAACGCCTCCGACGGCAACGGAACCGGCAACGGTGCGGATAACTCCGCCACCGAAATCCGCCGTCTGCCGGCGGATCGTCAGCCGGGGCGGATCATTCGCGCCACCGAAGCCGAGCTGGCCGAGCATCAGGTTCGGCTGGGGATCATCGCAAAGTCGGCCGGCGCACCGGCGTTGTGGACTCAGCTTCTGGAAGCCGAGGCTCAGGCGTAAAGCGCACAGGATCGTCCGAACACTCAGGCCGTGTTCGGACGATCCTTCGTTTTGGCAGTACTGACAACTGGCCACCCTCGCCACATCCGCTCCGACCCTCTACCCTGAGGACATTGGCAGATCACTCTCCGCCGCCTCAGGACACTGAGCCCCATGTACAAAGATCTGAAGTTCCCGGTGTTGATCGTCCACCGCGACATCAAGGCCGACACGGTTGCCGGCGAACGCATTCGCGGTATCGCCCATGAACTGGAGCAGGAAGGTTTCAGCATCGTTTCGGCCACGGATTACACCGAGGGTCGGCTGGTGGCTTCGACCCACCACGGTCTGGCGTGCATGTTGATCGCCGCCGAAGATGCGAGCACCAATTCCCATTTGTTGCAGAACATGGCCGAACTGATCGGTCTGGCCCGCGTGCGGGCGCCGGACTTGCCAATCTTCGCGCTGGGTGAGCAGGTCACTTTGGAGAACGCCCCGGCCGATGCCATGGCCGAGCTCAATCAGTTGCGCGGCATTCTCTATCTGTTCGAAGACACCGTGCCGTTTCTCGCCCGGCAAGTGGCGCGGGCAGCGCGCAAGTATCTGGATGGGCTATTGCCGCCGTTCTTCAAGGCCTTGGTGCAGCACACTGCGGACTCCAACTATTCCTGGCACACCCCGGGCCATGGCGGCGGTGTGGCGTATCACAAAAGTCCGGTGGGGCAGGCGTTTCATCAGTTCTTCGGTGAAAACACCCTGCGTTCGGACTTGTCGGTGTCGGTGCCGGAGCTGGGTTCGTTGCTCGATCACACCGGGCCTTTGGCCGAGGCAGAAGCAAGGGCTGCGCGCAATTTTGGCGCCGATCACACCTTTTTCGTGATCAATGGCACCTCGACTGCCAACAAGATCGTCTGGCACTCCATGGTCGGGCGCGATGATCTGGTGCTGGTGGATCGCAACTGTCACAAGTCGGTGTTGCACGCGATCATCATGACCGGGGCGATTCCGCTGTACCTGTGCCCGGAGCGCAATGAGTTGGGGATTATCGGCCCGATCCCGTTGAGCGAATTCAGTCGCGAATCGATCCAGGCCAAGATCGACACCAGTCCACTGACCAAGGGCCGGGAGCCGAAAGTCAAACTCGCCGTCGTCACTAACTCCACCTACGACGGCCTCTGTTACAACGCCGAACTGATCAAGCAGAGTCTGGGCAACAGCGTCGAAGTCCTGCATTTTGACGAAGCCTGGTACGCCTACGCGGCGTTTCACGAATTCTTTGCCGGCCGTTATGGCATGGCCACCTCGCGCAGCGCCGACAGTCCGCTGGTGTTCACCACCCATTCCACCCATAAACTGCTGGCGGCGTTCAGTCAGGCTTCGATGATTCATGTGCAGGACGGCGGTGCGCGGCAACTGGACCGTGACCGGTTCAACGAAGCGTTCATGATGCACATCTCGACGTCGCCGCAGTACAGCATCATCGCTTCGCTGGACGTGGCGTCGGCCATGATGGAAGGCCCGGCCGGGCGTTCGCTGTTGCAGGAAACCTTCGATGAAGCCTTGAGCTTTCGCCGGGCGCTGGCCAATCTGCGTGGGCACATCGACGCCAATGACTGGTGGTTCTCGATCTGGCAGCCACCGGGTGTCGAGGGTATCGATCGGGTGCAGACCGAAGACTGGCTGCTGAAACCCGAGGATGATTGGCACGGTTTCGGCGAGGTCAGCGACAACTACGTGCTGCTCGATCCGATCAAGGTCACTCTGGTGATGCCAGGCCTGACCGCTGGCGGCGCGTTGAGCGACAAGGGGATTCCGGCGGCGGTGGTCAGTCGTTTTCTCTGGGAGCGCGGGCTGGTGGTGGAGAAAACCGGGCTGTATTCGTTCCTGGTGCTGTTCTCGATGGGCATCACCAAGGGCAAGTGGAGCACGCTGTTGACCGAACTGCTGGAGTTCAAGCGCAGCTACGACGCCAACGTCAGTCTCGACACCTGCCTGAAGTGTGTCGCTCAGGAAGCTCCGGCGCGCTATCGCGGCATGGGCCTGCGCGATCTTTGCGACCAGCTCCACGCCTGTTATCGCAGCAATGCCACCGCCAAGCACCTTAAACGCATGTACACCGTGCTGCCGGAAATCGCCATGAAGCCGGCCCACGCCTACGATCAGCTGGTGCGCGGCGAAGTCGAGGCGGTGCCGATCGATGAGCTGGACGGTCGCGTCGCGGCGGTGATGCTAGTGCCGTATCCGCCGGGAATTCCGTTGATCATGCCCGGTGAACGTTTTACCGAATCCACTCGGTCGATCATCGATTACCTGAAATTTGCCCGCACGTTCGATGAGAGTTTTCCGGGTTTCGTGGTCGATGTGCACGGTCTGCAACACGAAGATGAGGGCAATGGACGGCACTACACCGTCGATTGCGTCAAGGAATGAGGGCGTTTCCCAGTATGCAACCGGTCATGAATCCAAAATACCCAGGGCTGTCGGTGCGCGTCGCTGACGATGGCTTTGCCTCGTACATCTGGGGCAGCGATTTCAGTTTCGAAGTCGCCGCCTATGGTGCAGCCGAAATCGGCAAACCCGTCGCGCAGTGGGGCGTGACGCCGATCGTGCCGTATCGCAAGTGCTACGGCATCGATCCCGAGGAGTTCAGTAGTTTTCGCGATGCCGCCGACAGTGCGATTTTTATGGCGTATCTGGAAGATCAGCCGGTGGGGCATCTGGTGATCAGTACCAACTGGAACGGTTTTGCTCACATCGATGAACTGGCGGTACACGCGCCGGCTCGGCGTCACGGTGTGGCCAAGGCATTGCTGGACGTGGCGCAGTTCTGGAGCCGCAAGAAAAAACTGCCGGGGATCATGCTCGAGACCCAGAATAACAACCTCGGTGCCTGTCGTTTGTATGAGCGCTGCGGTTACGTGATTGGTGGCATCGACCATTTGCGTTATCGCGGGATCGACCCGAACACCGCCGAAGTGGCGTTGTTCTGGTATCGAATATTCGATAATCCGCTGGAAAGCCCGATCAGCTCGCCAGCATCGCCGCGGCTTGTTCCGTGACGATCGTGAGCAGGGTCTGGACGGCCGATGGCGGCGCTGCGTGTTTGAAGGTCAGTGCATAGAGGCTGATCGGTACGGCCGGTGACAGAGGGCAGACATCGAGGCCACCAGCGCGGGCGCCGAGAGCGGTGAACGGGTCGACGATGGCCAGGCCTTCACCGGCCTCGACCATGCTGCGCATCATCTGATGGGTCTGCACCCGGGTCTGGATGCTTGGTGCCGGGCGCAAGGCCTGAAGCTTGTGCTCCAGCGCAGGGCTTAACGGGTCCTGGCCTTCGAGGCCGACCATCGCCTGGCCCGCCAGGTCTTGCAGTGAAATGTACTTTTGCTTCGGTTGCAGCCAGCCGTGGGGCGCGAGCAATTGCAGCTTGCCTTGCGCCAGCACCTGGCAATCGATATCGGGGTGTTCGGGGTCGTGCAGGCTCAGGCCCAGATCGCTCTCGCGCAGCAACAGGCTGCGAACAATGTGGCGAGTGGGCTCGCTGAGCAGCGTGCAGGGGACGTCCGGCAGACGCCGACGCAGTGCGGCGAGACTTTGCGGCAACAGTTGCTGGGCCAGCGGCGGGGTGCCGATGATTCGCAGAGGCGGGGAGAGGTATTGCTTGAGGCTGCTGGCCAGCCGTTGCACCGGTTCCAGCGCGTCATAGATGTGGGCGATTTCGACTTGCAGCGCACGGGCTTCGGCCGTGGCCTGAAGCCGTCCGCGTACGCTGGCGAACAGCATGAACCCCAGCTGACTCTCGGCTTCGCGCAACCGCTCCTCGACGTCGCCCGTCGGCAATTGCAGCCATTCGGCGGCGGTGCCCACGTGACCCGTCTGTAAAAGCGCCTGAATCACCTCGATATGACGTAAACGCATGCGTGAAGTCCATGTCCGGCCGTTGGGGTCAGTGGCTGAATCCTACCCCAACTCGGCGCGGATGACTTCTGCTCATAACAATCGGTTATGAAGCGACAGTCGGCTCGGGTTCGCGAATCAACGTGATGCCCGACTGAACCAGCAGGAACTCGTTGTCATCGACTTTATTGACGCGATCGCCAATCGCCAGTTTGTAGGTTGTAACGGGCTCCATGCCGGTGAAACCGTCTGCCGACGGGTTGGATTCCTGGAATTCATGCACGGAATAAACGCGGCCTTCCGCATCTCTTGCATGGAACTGACCGACGAGTACTGCTGCCATCTGCTTAGAACCTCTGGAGATAAAACGCTTGATTTGCGGCTTGGTAGACCGTCATCGAGCTCGGTAAGTTTTCCTACGGGAAAAAAATAATCCGGACGCGGGAAATATCCCTCGTCGTCTGGTGGAATCGTCGCCGGATCATCTATAACTACAGGCTCCTCCCACGGACAGTCGAGAGTCTTCCCATGAGCAATGTCTATAACGTCGCCGTAGTCGTCGGCAGCCTGCGCAAAGCCTCGATCAATCGCAAGGTCGCCCTGGCGCTGGCAGAACTGGCACCGGCCAACCTCAAGCTGAGCATTGTCGAAATTGGCGATCTGCCACTCTATAACGAAGACATCGACGGCGATTCACCGCCGGCAGCCTACAGTACTTTCCGGCAAAAAGTGGGTTCATCCGACGCGGTGCTGTTTGTCACGCCGGAGTACAACCGTTCGGTTCCGGCACCGTTGAAGAACGCAATTGATGTTGGTTCGCGGCCTTATGGAAAGAGTGTCTGGAGCGGCAAGCCGGGGGCGGTGATCAGTGTTTCGCCGGGTGCCATTGGCGGTTTTGGCGCCAACCAGCATCTGCGTCAGTCCTTCGTTTTCCTCAACGTGCCGTGCATGCAGCAGCCGGAAGCCTACCTGGGTGGCGCCGGCACCGCGTTCGATGAGGCAGGCAAGTTGAACGAATCGGTCAAACCGTTCCTGCAAAGTTTCATCAATGCCTATGGGCAGTTTGTGGAACAGCACAAGAAAGTCTGAAGCCTCAATCCCGCCCCAGGCCATGATCGGTCACGCCTCGATGGAGTTTTCATCGGGGCGCGCGGCCCGTGGCGTTTGCGCCCCCGCCACTCTATGCAGCAGGAATCCGAACGATGCAAAGTCCGATCACGGTCACGCGACTGGTGACCCGCAAACGTGCACTCGACCAGAGCCGAATTGAGCAGGAGCAGCGCAGTCCAGTGGCGGCGGACGGGGAGGTGATCCTGAAAGTCGACCGTTGCGCCCTGACCACCAACAATATTTCCTACGCTGCATATGGCGATTCGATGCACTACTGGGAGTTCTTTCCGACAGGGCTGGCCGAATGGGGCCACATTCCAGCCTGGGGTTTCGCCGATGTGATCGCTTCCGGCGTCGAAAACGTGGCGGTCGGCGAGCGTTTTTATGGTTACTTGCCGCTGGCCAGTCATGTGTGGGTGCGTCCCGATCGGGTCATCAGGCGTGGTTTCCACGACGGCACGGAGCACCGGCAGGCGCTGAGCTCGGTTTACAACCAATACACCCGCTGCAGCGAAGACACGTATCACCGCCCGGCAACGGAAAACCTGCAGGTTTTGCTCAAGCCGCTGTTCTTGACGTCGTTGATGTTGGCGGATTTCCTTAAGGACAATCAGTTCTTTGGCGCAAGCCGTGTGGTGTTTTCCAGTGCTTCGAGCAAAACCGCCTACGGCACGGCGGTGTGTCTGGCCGGACATCCGAAGCTCGAATGTGTGGCATTGACGTCTACCGGTAACAAGACCTTTGTCGAAAGGCTGGGCTGCTATGGGCGGACAGTGTCTTACGCAGAGTTGTCGGAGCTGGCCAATGATCGTCCGACGCTTTATGTGGATTTTTCCGGCGACCTGGGTTTGCGCGAGCGGGTGCATCAGCATTTCGCCGGTCACCTCGTCTACAGCTGCTTTGTCGGTTCCGCTCACACCACCGATGAAGCAGAGCTGAGTGCCGTCGAAGGGCTGCGACCGGTGTTTTTCTTTGCCCCGATCCAGATTCGCAAGCGCAGCGTCGAATGGGGGGCGGAGCGCGTGAACCGCTACGTCGGCGAAGGTTTGCAGCGGTTTTATCGCCAGGTCAGCGCGCCGGTCAATCCCTTGTTGCAGGTCGTGGAGAGTCACGGCCTTGAGGCAGCACAGAGCGTGATTTCTCGTCTGTTTCATGGTCATATCCCTCCAGTGGAGGGGCACGTGATTCGACTGTGAGTTGACGGACGGGCAGGGTGCGCTTCCTCGATACCCATTCTGCCCCTGATCGAAGGTCGCTCTGCATGCTCACGGCTTCACTGATTTTCCTGCTGACCATCACCCTGGTGATCTGGCAACCCAAAGGCCTCGGGGTCGGCTGGAGTGCGACGTTCGGCGCGTTGCTGGCGCTGATTTTCGGCGTGGTACACCTGAGCGATATTCCGCTGGTGTGGCAAATCATCTGGAACGCCACCGGCACGTTTGTGGCGCTGATCATCATCAGCCTGCTGCTCGACGAAGCGGGTTTTTTCGCCTGGGCCGCGTTACATGTGGCGCGGTGGGGTCGGGGCAGCGGGCGCAAGCTGTTCGCTTTCATGGTGTTGCTCGGCGCACTGGTGTCGGCGTTGTTCGCCAATGACGGCGCGGCGCTGATTCTCACGCCCATCGTGATTTCCATGCTGCTGGCGCTGCGTTTCTCCCCGGCGGCGACCCTGGCGTTCGTCATGGGCGCCGGGTTCATTGCCGACACCGCGAGCCTGCCACTGGTGGTGTCGAACCTGGTCAACATCGTCTCGGCAGACTTCTTTCATATCGGTTTCAATCGCTATGCGGCGGTGATGGTGCCGGTGAACTTCGTCAGTGTCGCCGCCACACTGGCGGTGTTGTTGTGGTTCTTCCGCCGCGACATTCCGACAGCCTACGATCCCGAACAGCTTGATCACCCGGAAACGGCGATTCACGACAAGGCCACGTTCTACGCCGGTTGGGCGGTTCTGGTGATCCTGCTGGTGGGCTGTTTTGCCCTGGAGCCGCTGGGCATTCCGATCAGTGCGATCTCGGCCGTGTGCGCGGCGTTGCTGCTGGGCATCGCCGCTCGCGGGCACAAGATCTCCACGCGCAAAGTGATGAAAGAGGCACCGTGGCAGATCGTGATTTTCTCCCTGGGCATGTACCTGGTGGTCTACGGACTGCGCAATGCCGGGCTCACGGATCATCTGGCCGGCTGGCTGGATGTCTTTGCCGGGTATGGCGTCTGGGGCGCGGCCATGGGGACCGGGGTGCTGACAGCGCTGTTGTCGTCGATCATGAACAATCTGCCGACAGTGTTGATCGGTTTGCTGTCAATCGATGCCAGCCAAGCGACCGGCGTGGTGAAGGAGGCGATGATCTACGCCAACGTGATCGGCAGCGACCTGGGGCCGAAGATCACCCCGATCGGCAGTCTGGCGACCTTGCTCTGGCTGCATGTGCTGGAGCGCAAGGATATCCGGATCGGTTGGGGGTATTACTTCAGGGTCGGGATTGTGCTGACGGTGCCGGTGTTGCTGGTGACGCTGGCCGCGCTGGCGGTGCGACTGAGCGTTTAGTTCTGCCCCGGCACATTCGGCCAGAGGTCGGACACCAGAAACAACCGCTCGGCCTCTTCCCAGTCACCCCGGGCATTTTCGGTCAGGCGCACCATCAGTTGCGCCGGGGCCAGCGGTTCGAGTTCATCGAGCCAGGTCTGCAAATGCTCGTGGCTCCAGGTCTGATCCGCCGGGTAATGCGCCGGCGCCAGCCAGGCGTGGCGGGGCAGGGGTTGCCAGCGTCCGGCCGGGCGCTGGGCAACAAACGCCGGCCAATCCTTTTGATGCAACCAGCTGCCTCGCAGATGCTGCGGGTGAGCGCCGCTCGGCGGTTCGGACTGTCCGGGCCATGGATACAGCAGATAACCGCCCAGCCACAACTGCGCACTGAACGTCCCGACATCCAGCGCCGCCAGGGCCGCGCGGCTTTCCGGCCGGGCGGAAATCGGCAACTGATGCTCGCTCAGGTGGGCCAGTTTTCGGTCCAGGCGATCATGGCAACCGGGGCCGAGCCACTGCGCCGGATCACGGCCGTCGCCGTTCTGCGGGCCGAGGTAGAGCTTGATCGCCAACTCCAGGTGATGCACGCCGTCGCGGTCGCGCAGCAGCATGTCGAGTTCGCCGAGGGTGTGGCCCTCGCGGCGGATCGGCAGGTTGGCGGCGATCAGTTCGATCCCCGGCGCATGCTCCACGGCAAACTGCCAGAGCCGTTCGTAATACAGACCCAGACGCCGGGTGCGGGCCTGGGACAGCCAGTGCAACAGGCCATAGCTGTCACGGTCGAGCGCACGCAGCCAATGCGCCAGCCGTTCGGGATCGTGCACCCAATCGCTGCCCGCCAGCGGATGGCGTTGCGGCCACGGCGTAGTGGCGAGCATCGGCGGGGCGAGGATCACCCACGCCAGATCGCGCACCTCCGGGTGACGCAATTGGTGGGGCAACTGGAGCAAATCGGGAAATAGGATCATCTTGCGAGCATAGCCTCAAACACGGTCGCACCCTCGGGGCTGAAAGGATTTTGTCTATCCGGCGCTTTCGCCCATAATCGTCGTTTTCGCCGTTGCAGCCCCCCGCAGGAGTCCCATGGAGCAATTTCGTAATATCGGCATCATCGGTCGCCTGGGCAGTTCCCAGGTGCTGGATACCGTCCGCCGACTGAAACGGTTTCTGCTCGATCGTCACCTGCATGTGATCCTCGAAGACACAATCGCCGAAGTCCTGCCAGGTCACGGCCTGCAAACCTCCTCGCGCAAGATGCTCGGCGAAGTCTGCGACATGGTCATCGTTGTCGGCGGTGACGGCAGCTTGCTCGGCGCCGCCCGGGCGCTGGCCAAGCACAATATTCCGGTGCTGGGCATCAACCGTGGCAGTCTGGGCTTTCTGACCGACATACGTCCCGATGAGCTGGAAGTCGAAGTCGCCAAGGTGCTCGACGGCCATTATCTGGTGGAAAACCGCTTCCTGCTGCAAGCCGAAGTCCGCCGCCACGGCGAAGCCATCGGCCAGGGCGACGCGTTGAATGACGTGGTGCTGCACCCCGGCAAGTCGACGCGAATGATCGAATTCGAGCTGTACATCGACGGGCAGTTCGTCTGCAGCCAGAAAGCCGACGGCCTGATCGTCGCCACGCCGACCGGTTCCACGGCGTATGCGCTGTCGGCCGGTGGCCCGATCATGCATCCCAAGCTCGACGCCATTGTGATCGTGCCGATGTATCCCCATATGTTGTCCAGCAGGCCGATTGTGGTCGATGGCAACAGTGAGCTGAAAATCGTCGTGTCCAAAGATATGCAGATTTACCCGCAAGTTTCCTGTGACGGGCAGAACCACTTCACGTGCGCGCCGGGTGACACAATTACTGTCAGCAAGAAAGCGCAGAAGCTGCGGCTGATCCATCCACTCGACCACAACTATTACGAAGTGTGCCGTACCAAGCTCGGCTGGGGCAGCCGCTTGGGGGGTGGAGGCGAGTGATGCTCGATCCCGCGCGTGGCTACGACCTGATCGGTGACGTGCACGGTTGCGCTCTGACCCTTGAGCACCTGCTCGACCGGCTCGGCTATCACAAACAGGCAGGCGTCTGGCGGCACCCCTCGCGTATGGCGGTGTTCGTCGGCGACATCATCGACCGTGGCCCGCGGATTCGCGAGGCGCTGCACATCGTCCACGACATGGTCGAGGCCGGTCAGGCGTTGTGCATCATGGGCAACCACGAGTTCAACGCGCTGGGCTGGAGCACGCCGGCGCCTCCGGGCAGTGGCAAGCAGTTCGTGCGTGAACACACGCCGCGCCACGCCCGCCTGCTGCACGAAACCCTGACCCAGTTCGAAGATCATCCGGGCGACTGGCACGACTTCCAGCACTGGTTCTATGAATTGCCGCTGTTTGTCGATGCCGGGCGATTCCGGGTCGTGCATGCCTGCTGGGATGCCGGCCTGATCGAGCCGTTGCGCGCATTGTTCCCCGATGGCTGCATTGATGAACACTTCCTCCAGGCGTCGGCCGTGCCGGGCAGTTTCGCCTGCACCGTGTTCGATCGTCTGCTGCGCGGCACCGACATGCGCTTGCCTGACGGCCTGACCATGACCAGCGGCGACGGTCTGGTGCGTTCGTTCTTCCGCACCAAGTTCTGGGAAGACGACCCGCAGACCTACGGCGACATCGTGTTCCAGCCCGACGCACTGCCGGAACCGGTGGCGCAGAAACCGCTGACTTCCAGCGAAAAGAATTCCCTGCTGCGCTATGGCGTCGATGAGCCGTTGCTGTTCGTCGGTCACTACTGGCGCAGCGGCAAACCGGCGCCGATCCGCCCGAACCTCGCGTGCCTGGATTACAGCGCCGTGCTCTACGGCAAACTGGTGGCTTATCGTCTGGATCAGGAAACCCGCCTCGATCCGCATAAATTTGTCTGGGTCGATGTCGAGCGGCCGGAGGTGCTGCGATGAGCGCGGTAGCGGTATTGCGTCTGCCATTGGCGGCGGACCTGAGCGGTTTCGTCAAACTGCTGCAACGGATGCAGGTGCCTCACCGCGTCAGCGAGGAGTCGGGCGAGCAGGTGCTGTGGGTGCCGTCGGAAATCAGCGACGACGTTCGTTCGCTGTACGAACGCTTCCCGGCAGGTGACCCGGATCAGCAACTGGATATTCCGGCGACGCCGACGTTCAAGCGTCCGAGCTTCGCCGAGCAACTGAAACACGCCAAGGCCACCGGGCTCATTCTGTTGCTGAGCCTGCTGGTCGGCGGCCTGACGTATCTGGGCGACAACCTCGACACGATGCGCTGGCTGACCTTTCTCGATTTTCGCGTAATCGGCGACTACATCCACTTCACGCCATTGGCCGACAGCCTGGCGGCGGGGCAGTGGTGGCGTCTGTTCACGCCGATGCTGATTCACTTCGGCATCCTGCACCTGGCCATGAACGGCATGTGGTACTGGGAGCTGGGGCGGCGCATCGAGTCGCGTCAGGGCAGTGTCAACCTGATCGGCCTGACGTTGCTGTTCAGCCTGGTGTCCAACTACGCGCAGTTCGCGTGGAGCGGCCCGAGTCTGTTCGGCGGTCTGTCCGGCGTACTTTACGGGTTGCTCGGGCATTGCTGGATCTTCCAGCTGCTGGCGCCGAACCCGGCCTATCGTCTGCCGCGCGGCGTGCTGGTGATGATGCTGGTGTGGTTGCTGGTGTGCATGTCCGGGCTGATCTCGATGATCGGCTTCGGCGAAATCGCCAACGCCGCCCACGTCGGCGGGTTACTCATCGGATGCTTCACCGGTTTGTTGGGCGGTTTGTATAACCGCCGTAAACTGGCCGCCTGAAAATTTTTGGATAAAGAGCACGGAGACCCTGATGTCCTCTTTTAACGACCTGATCAAGAACATCACCCCGGATATCTACCAGAGCCTGAAACTGGCCGTAGAGATCGGCAAATGGTCCGACGGTGGCAAGCTCACCGCCGAACAGCGCGAACTGTCGTTGCAGGCGATGATCGCCTGGGAAATGCAGAACCTGCCCGAGGAAGAGCGCACCGGTTACATGGGCCCGCAGGAGTGTGCGTCGAAGTCGATCGAAGTGCCGAACATCCTGTTCAAGTCGGACGCCATCCATTGATCGAGATTGGCCGCGGTGCAATCAGCAAAATGTCGGCGCGCCTGGACGGGCCGAACGTGCAATACGCGTTTCGTCTGGATGACGTCGAGGTGCCGGTCAACCCGTTGATTGGCACGACGGTGCGTCTGGAATATCTGGGGGCGATTCACTGCACCCATTGCGGGCGCAAGACCAAGACCAGTTTCAGTCAGGGTTATTGCTACCCGTGCATGACCAAACTGGCCCAGTGCGACCTCTGCATCATGAGTCCGGAGCGCTGCCACTTCGACGCCGGGACCTGCCGGGAGCCGGAGTGGGGCGAGAAGTTCTGCATGACCGACCACGTCGTCTACCTGGCCAATTCGTCGGGGATCAAGGTCGGCATCACTCGCGCCACCCAGTTGCCGACTCGTTGGCTCGATCAGGGCGCCAGCCAGGCGCTGCCGATCATGCGCGTGGCGACGCGGCAGCAGTCGGGCTTCGTCGAAGACCTGTTCCGCAGTCAGGTGGCCGACAAGACCAACTGGCGTGCGTTGCTCAAGGGCGATGCGGCGGCGGTGGATTTGGCACAAGTGCGCGATCAGCTGTTCGCCAACTGCGCTGAGGGTCTGCAAGGCTTGCAGGAGCGTTTCGGTCTGCAGGCGATTCAGCCGGTCAACGACGTCGAGCCGCTGGAAATTCGTTACCCGGTCGAGCAGTACCCGGCCAAGATCGTCAGCTTCAACCTGGACAAGAACCCGATTGCCGAAGGCACGCTGTTGGGGATCAAGGGTCAGTACCTGATCTTCGACACCGGCGTGATCAACATTCGCAAGTACACGGCCTATCAGCTCGCCGTGCATCAATAAGGACTTCAGCATGCGCACCGAACAACCGAAGATGATTTACCTGAAGGACTATCAGGCACCCGAGTACCTGATCGATGAAACACACCTGACCTTCGAGTTGTTCGAGGACCACAGTCTGGTCCACGCGCAACTGGTGATGCGCCGCAACCCGGCCCGTGGCCCTGGCCTGCCGCCGCTGGTGCTCGATGGCCAGCAGCTGGAATTGCTCTCGGTGACCCTGGCAGACCAGGAACTGAGCGCCGACGATTACCAACTGACCGAGAACCACCTGACCCTACAACCGGCCAGCGAAACCTTCACGGTCGACACCAGCGTCAAGATCCACCCGGAAACCAACACCGCACTGGAAGGCCTGTACAAGTCTGGAACGATGTTCTGCACCCAGTGCGAGGCCGAAGGTTTCCGCAAGATCACTTATTACCTCGACCGCCCGGATGTGATGAGCAAGTTCACCACCACCGTGGTCGCCGAGCAGCACAGCTACCCGGTGCTGCTGTCCAACGGCAACCCGATTGCCAGCGGCCCCGGTGAAGACGGCCGCCACTGGGCGACCTGGGAAGACCCGTTCATGAAACCGGCGTACCTGTTCGCGCTGGTGGCGGGTGACTTGTGGTGCGTCGAAGACAGCTTCACCACCATGACCGAGCGCAACGTGGCGCTGCGCATCTATGTCGAGCCGGAAAACATCGACAAGTGCCAGCACGCCATGAACAGCCTGAAGAAGTCGATGCGCTGGGACGAAGAGGTCTACGGTCGCGAGTACGATCTGGACATCTTCATGATCGTCGCCGTGAACGACTTCAACATGGGCGCCATGGAGAACAAGGGCCTCAACATCTTCAACTCCAGCGCCGTACTGGCCCGCGCCGAAACCGCCACCGACGCCGCGCACCAGCGGGTCGAAGCGATCGTCGCCCACGAATACTTCCACAACTGGTCGGGCAACCGCGTGACCTGCCGCGACTGGTTCCAGCTGTCGCTCAAGGAAGGCTTCACCGTATTCCGTGATGCCGGTTTCTCTTCCGACATGAACTCGGCCACGGTCAAGCGCATTCAGGACGTGGCGTACCTGCGTACCCACCAGTTCGCCGAAGATGCCGGCCCGATGGCTCACGCCGTACGCCCGGACAGCTTCATCGAGATTTCCAACTTCTACACCCTGACCGTGTACGAAAAGGGCTCGGAAGTGGTCGGCATGATCCACACCTTGCTGGGCGCCGAAGGCTTCCGCAAGGGCAGCGACCTGTACTTTGAACGTCATGACGGCCAAGCCGTGACCTGCGATGACTTCATCAAGGCCATGGAAGATGCCAACGGCGTCGACCTGACCCAGTTCAAGCGCTGGTACAGCCAGGCCGGTACACCGCGTCTGGCGGTGAGTGAGTCCTACGACGCGGCCGCGAAAACCTACAGCCTGACCTTCCGTCAGAGCTGCCCGGAAACCCCGGACAAGGTTGAAAAGCTGCCGTTCGTGATCCCGGTGGAACTGGGACTGCTCGACAGCAAAGGCAATGAAATCGCCCTGCGTCTGGCCGGTGAAGCCTCGGCACAAGGCACCACCCGAGTGATCTCGGTGACCGAAGCCGAACAGACCTTCACCTTCGTCGACATCGCTGAACAGCCGTTGCCATCGCTGCTGCGCGGTTTCTCGGCGCCGGTGAAACTGAGCTTCCCGTACAACCGCGACCAGTTGATGTTCCTGATGCAGCACGACAGCGACGGTTTCAACCGCTGGGATGCCGGCCAGCAACTGTCGGTGCAGGTGCTGCAAGAGTTGATCGGTCAGCAGCAGAAGGGTGAAAGCCTGGTGCTCGATCCACGTCTGATTTCGGCCCTGCGCACCGTACTGGCTGATCAGACGCTGGATCAGGCGATGGTCGCGGAAATGCTCTCGCTGCCGGGCGAGGCGTATCTCACTGAAATCAGCGAAACAGCTGACGTCGATGCCATCCATATCGCACGCGAGTTCGTCCGCAAGCAACTGGCGGAAGGCTTGTTCGAGGGCTTTTGGCTGCGTTATCAGGCCAACCGCGACTTGTCGAAGAAAACCCCGTACGTGGCTGAGGCCGAGCATTTCGCCCGCCGTGCGCTGCAAAACATCGCACTGTCCTACCTGATGCTCAGCGGTAAGCCAGAAGTGCTGGCGGCGACGCTGGAGCAGTTCGACAGCGCTGACAACATGACCGAGCGCCTCACCGCGCTGGCCGTGCTGGTCAACTCGCCGTTCGACGACGAGAAGGCCAAGGCCCTGGCCAGTTTCGCCGAGCACTTCAAGGACAACCCGCTGGTCATGGATCAGTGGTTCAGCGTGCAGGCCGGCAGCACCTTGCCGGGCGGTCTGGCGCGGGTCAAAGCCCTGATGCAGCATCCGGCGTTCAACATCAAGAACCCGAATAAGGTACGCGCGCTGGTCGGTGCCTTCGCCGGGCAGAACCTGATCAACTTCCACGCGGCGGACGGTTCGGGTTATCGCTTCCTCGCGGATCTGGTGATCGAGCTGAACGGCTTCAACCCGCAGATCGCTTCGCGCCAACTGGCGCCGCTGACGCGCTGGCGCAAGTATGACGATGCTCGTCAGGCGTTGATGAAGGCTGAGCTGGAGCGGATTCTGGCTTCGGGGCAGTTGTCCAGTGATGTGTATGAGGTGGTTAGCAAGAGCTTGGCTTGAAGATTGAGGCTTGTTGTTTGGGGTTGGTCTTGAGTGTGTGTTTCAACTTTAGATCCAGCCCTCACCCTAACCCTCTCCCGGAGGGAGAGGGGACTGACCGAGGAGTTCTGTCGAGCTACATCGACCTGATCTGTCGAGTCGAACTCCGGTTCTGAAAACCACGGAGATCGGCTCCCTTTCCCCCTCGCCCCCTTGGGGGAGAGGGCTGGGGTGAGGGGGTTGGGTTTCAGCTACACCGCATTACTTCCGCCGGACCGCCTATAAAAAACGCCGCTCAACGAGCGGCGTTTTTTATGGGTGGGTAAAAAGCCCTTATTGCCGCAGATCAAACCGATCCAGATCCATCACCTTCGCCCACGCAGCAACGAAGTCGTTGACGAACTGCTCCTTCGCATCGGAACTGGCATACACCTCCGCCAGTGCCCGCAGTACCGCGTTGGAACCGAACACCAGATCGACCCGGGTCGCCGTCCATTTCACGCCGCCGGTCTTGCGGTCACGGCCTTCGAACTCGTCCGCCGCTTTGGACGTCGGTTTCCACTCCACGCTCATGTCCAGCAGGTTGCGGAAGAAGTCGTTGGTCAGGCTGCCGGGTTTGTCGGTGAATACCCCGTGCTTCGTCTTGCCGACGTTGGTGTCCAGCACGCGCAGGCCACCGACCAGCACGGTGAGCTCTGGCGCCGAAAGCGTCAGCAGTTGCGCCTTGTCGATCAGCAACGCCTCGGCCGGCACACGATAGGTGCTGGCCGTGTAGTTACGGAAGCCATCGGTGTGCGGTTCAAGGAAGCCGAACGACTCGACGTCGGTTTGCTCCTGCGTCGCATCGGTACGGCCGGGCGAGAAGGGCACCGAGACGGAGTGCCCGGCGTTTTTTGCGGCCTGTTCGACCCCGGCATTACCGGCCAGCACGATCAGGTCCGCCAGCGAGACTTTCTTGCCCGATGCCCCGGCGTTGAACTCGTTCTGAATGCCTTCGAGGGCTTTCAGTACCTTGTCCAGTTGCTCCGGCTGGTTGGCCTGCCAGAACCGTTGCGGTGCCAGACGCAGACGCCCGCCGTTGGCCCCGCCACGTTTGTCCGAGCCACGGAAGGTAGAGGCGGCAGCCCAGGCGGTGGAGACCAGCTCCGAAACGGACAGCCCCGATGCCAGCACCTTGCCTTTCAGCGCGGTGACATCAGCGTCGCCCAACAGCGGGTGATTGGCCTCGGGAATCGGGTCTTGCCACAGCAACTCTTCCTGCGGCAATTCCGGGCCGAGGTAGCGTGACAGCGGGCCCATGTCGCGGTGGATCAGCTTGTACCAGGCCCGGGCGAAGGCATCCGCCAGTTGATCGGGATTGGCCAGGAATCGCCGCGAAATCTTCTCGTAGGCCGGGTCGAAACGCAGGGCCAGATCGGAGGTGAGCATGGTCGGGTCGATGCGTTTGTTCGGGTCGTGGGCATGGGGAATGGTGCCGGCCCCGGCGCCGTTTTTCGGCTTCCACTGGTGGGCACCGGCCGGGCTCTTGGTCAGTTCCCACTCGAAGCCGAACAGGTTTTCCAGGTAGTTGTTGCTCCACTTCGTTGGCGTCGTGGTCCAGGTCACTTCCAGGCCGCTGGTAATGGTGTCGCCACCCTTGCCGGTGCCGAAGGTGCTTTTCCAGCCCAGGCCTTGCTCTTCGAGGCCTGCGGCTTCCGGTTCCGGCCCGACGTTATCGGCAGGGCCGGCGCCGTGGGTCTTGCCGAAGGCGTGGCCGCCGGCGATCAGGGCGACGGTTTCTTCGTCGTTCATGGCCATGCGGCCGAAGGTTTCGCGGATATCACGGGCCGAGGCCACGGGGTCAGGATTGCCTTCCGGACCTTCCGGGTTCACGTAGATCAAGCCCATCTGCACAGCGGCGAGCGGGTTTTCCAGATTGCGTTCGCCCTGGTTGGTGCGGCTTTGTTCATGGCCGTGTTCGGCCGGTTCGGCGACCAGCGTGCCGTCGCCCGGTTCCTGCATGGCTTCGGGGTGTTTGCCGTAACGGGTGTCGCCGCCCAGCCATTTGTTTTCCGAGCCCCAGTAGACGTCTTCGTCCGGCTCCCATACGTCGGGCCTGCCGCCGGAGAAACCGAAGGTCTTGAAGCCCATCGATTCCAGCGCGACGTTGCCGGTGAGGACGATCAGGTCAGCCCAGGAAATGTTGCGGCCATATTTCTGCTTGATCGGCCACAACAGGCGCCGGGCCTTGTCGAGGCTGACGTTGTCCGGCCAGCTGTTGAGCGGGGCAAAGCGTTGCTGGCCGGAGCCGGCGCCACCACGGCCGTCAGCGGTGCGATAGGTGCCGGCGCTGTGCCAGGCCATGCGGATGAAGAGCGGGCCGTAGTGGCCGAAGTCCGCTGGCCACCAGTCCTGGGAGTCGGTCATCAGCGCCGTCAGGTCGCGTTTCAGGGCCTGGAAATCCAGGCTCTTGAAGGCCTTGGCGTAGTCGAAGTCCTGGCCCAGCGGATCGGAGGCGGGCGAGTGCTGACTCAGGATTTTCAGGTTCAGTTGATTCGGCCACCAATCGCGGTTCGTCGTGCCACCGCCGGCGGCGTGATTGAACGGGCATTTCGATTCATTTGCCATGTTCGGGTCCTTATCAGGTCTTCTGCGGCCGGCTCGTGCCGACTTCGGAGTAGTAAGGCTAGACCCGACTTGGGATGTCAGCTAATAGGCCGACTATTGGTGGCTGATAGGCAAAGTCTTTTACTGCTTTCTGTTGTGAATCTTTGGGAAGAACGCAGTGCGTGTTTTCGCAAACGGCGATATCGCGCGTTGAAAAGCCCGTGCTTGAGCTGTTGTTGTAAACATTGAGGCAAGAATCGTGATGGCCATTGGAAATGTTATTGTATAACATAAAAATGATTTCATCTGATCGAAGTCACTGACATGTCCGTGTGGCAGTGGCTTCGATCCTTACTTTTCTGCCTTACGGAATTTAGAAATGCCTTCGCGTTTTCCCTCCTTTCAGCCAAGCCTGTTGGCGTCTGCGTTGCTGATTGCATCCCCCGCATTCGCCGCCGAACCCCTCGAACTGCAACCGCAAGTCATCACCGGCAATCCACTGAGCAGCCAGACCCTCGCATCACCTACGACGGTGTTGAGCGGCGATGAGCTGACGTTGCAGCAAAAGGGCAGCCTCGGCGAAACCTTGAACAAACAGCCAGGCGTGTCGTCGTCCTACTTTGGGCCGGGTGCCAGTCGCCCGATCATTCGCGGGCAGGACGGCGATCGCATCCGCATCCTGCGCAACGGTGTCGGCGCGCTCGACGCCTCGTCGCTGTCCTACGACCACGCGGTGCCTCTGGACCCGGTCAACGTCGAACGCATCGAGATCGTCCGTGGCCCGGCAGCCTTGCTGTACGGCGGTAGCGCCATCGGCGGAGTGGTCAATACCTTCGATAACCGCATCCCGACCGAGGCCATCGACGGCATTCACGGCGCTGGTGAACTGCGCTATGGCGGCGCCGACACGACCCGCAGCAGCGCTGGGAAACTCGAGGCCGGCAACGGCCAGTTCGCCTTGCACCTGGACGCCAGCGCTCGCGAATTCAATGACCTGAAAATCCCCGGCTACGCCAAAAGCAGCCGCGAACGGGCGGGTGATGACGGCGATTCCAGCAAGCACCGCCTCGCCAACAGCGACGGTCGTCAGGACGGCGGTGCGGTGGGTGGGTCTTACACTTGGGACGACGGATATGCGGGGTTGTCGTACAGCAATTACGACTCCAATTACGGCTCGCCGGCCGAAGACGACGTGCGGATTCGCATGCAGCAGGAGCACTACGCGTTCGCCTCGGAAATCCGCAATCTGGAAGGCCTGTTCAGCTCGGTCAAGTTCGACGCCGGTTACACCGATTACCAGCACCGTGAGATCGAGGGCGGTGAGGTGGGCACCACGTTCAAGAACAAGGGCTACGAAGCGCGGGTCGAAGCCCGGCACCAACCGATGGGGCCGTTCAACGGGGTGATCGGCGCGCAGGTCAGTCGCAATGAATTCTCGGCGCTGGGCGAAGAAGCCTTCGTGCCGCAGACCGATACCAACGCCGGCGCACTGTTCGTTCTGGAAGAGCTGCAAGCCACGGATCGCCTGCTGTTCACCCTCGGCGGACGCCTGGAACACACCACCGTCGACCCGGACGCCAAAGGCAACGAGCGCTTTGCCAATGCCGACCGCTCCAGCAGTTTCACCGCCGGTAGCCTGTCGTCCGGCGCGGTGTACACACTGACGCCGATCTGGTCGGTCGCCGCCACGCTGGGCTACACCGAGCGAGCGCCGACGTTCTACGAGCTGTACGCCAACGGCGCCCATGTTGCGACCGGCACTTACGAAGTCGGTGACGCGGGTCTGTCGAAAGAGAAAGCCGTCTCCAGCGATCTGGCCCTGCGCTTTGACAATGGCACGCACAAGGGCAGCGTCGGCGTGTTCTACAGCCACTTCTCCAATTACATCGGTTTGCTCGGCACGGGGCGCACGCTGAATGACGAAGGGGAAGAGGATGCGGGCGGTATTCCTGAATATGCCTATTCCGGCGTTCGCGCACGCTTCAGCGGTATCGAAGCCCAGGATCGCTGGCAGCTCGGTGAGAGCGCCTACGGCAAGTTCGCGCTGGAACTGTCGGGCGACTACACCCGCGCCAAGAACCTCGACAACGGCCAGGACCTGCCGCGCATCGCACCGCTGCGGTTGAACACCGGTCTGTTGTGGGAGCTGGATCGTTGGCAGGCGCGCATCGATGTGGAACATGCGAGTTCCCAGCACCGGGTGCCGGACAACGAAAGCAGCACCGATGGCTACACCACGCTGGGTGCGAATGTGGGGTATCACTTTGACGTCGGCCAGAGCAAATGGCTGGCCTTCGTCAATGCCGAGAACCTGACCAACCAGACTGTGCGCTATGCCAGTTCGATCCTGCGCGACATTGCGCCGGCAGAAGGGCGAAGCATTCAGGTCGGCCTGCGCACCACATTCTGATCGTTCCCCGCGATCTTTCACCAGCGTCCCGCGAACCGCGTGACGCTGGCGTCGACATCAGCTCGACTGAGCGGTGTCGTCTTCCGGGATTTCCTCCCGCAGATCCTGTTGCCCCGGCAGCTCGGTGATCACGCTGAAATCCGTGACTTCCACCGCGCCCAGCCCATACCCCAGCAAGTGGAACGAGAAAGCCTTGCGTGGTTGCGGGTTGTCGAAACTGAAATCCATTTCCAGCGGCTGTTCCGCCGTGGCAACCATTTCCGACGGCAGGCCCAGTTGTACGTCCTGCTCGAACTCCTTGGCCTTGAGCTGGATGTAGGCTGCCTGCTGCGGATCCATCGAACGCACGGTCAGGCGTACGCGGGTGTGCGAGCCTTTGGGCATTTCCAGGTATTGCGCGCCGATCAGGTTGTCGGCCCAGTCATCCTTGATCTGTGCTTGCAGCGGGATGACGTTGTCGCTGCCGAACTGATAGCGCTGGTTCAGCGGGGTACGCAGCAGCGACAGGTCCAGCGCGTCGGCGCGGGCTGCAATCTGCCGCGCATTCTGGCCGCTGGCATTGCCTTTGAACGTGGCGCTTTCGGCGATGAACCCTTCGCTGGCATAAGCGCGGCAACGTCGCGGCATGTCGCATTCGGTCAGGATGCCGTGGCCGTCGTGGTAGCGCAGTTTGCCGTTGGTGAACGACATGATTTCGCGACCGGTATCGTAGTCGCGAAACAGCGAGCGGCCGCTGAGTGCCGCAGGCACCGGCAGGTCAAAGTAATCGAGGATCGACGCGCTCAAATCGACATGCCCGTAGACCCCGGGGTTGAGGTGCGGCAACTGCGCCTGTTCCGGTGCCAGGGTCAGGTTGAAGCCCCAGGACGACGCCAGTCGCACGCCATCGATGCCATGGGATTCGTCGGACGTGATCACCACCAGCGTGTCTTTCAGCACGCCCTGACGTTCGAGGCCACTGAGGAACTGGTCCAGTGCGTCGTCCAGATAGCCGACGGCTGCCTGCTTCGGCGTGTCGTAGCGTTGCAGGTAGTCTTCCGGCGCGGAGTAGGGCTGATGGGTGCCGACGGTCAGCAGGGTCAGCATCCACGGTTTTTTCTGTTTCTTCAGTTGGCCGACGTAACCCAGCGCGCCTTCGAAGAATGCCTTGTCGTCCTTGCCCCACGGGAATTCCAGGTAGTTGGCGTTGGTGAACCACTCGAGGCCATGGGTCGCATCGAAGCCGATGTGCGGCATGATCTTGTCTTTGGCCATGAAGCGCAGGCCGGCGCCTTGCAGGTAGTGAGTGCTGAAGCCGTTCTGGCGCAATTGGGCCGGCAGGCAGGCCTGGTTGCGTTCGTTCTGGGTCAGCATTTCCACGCCTTTGGGCGTGCCGTTGTTCAGTTTGTCGTAATCGCCGCAAAGCATGGCGTACAGGCCGCGAATGGTCTGATGCGTGTGCAGCACATAGTCCGGCGTGTTCATGCCGCGCTCGGCCCAGCGGCTGAGCTTGGGCATCAGGTCTTCCTGATAATGGCTGCCGATGGCCTCGCGATTGGCGCGGATGTAGGCGCCGGGAATGCCTTCAACAGTCACGATCAGGACATTGCGTGCCTGACCTTTAGCGGCGAGCAACGAGTGACCATTCAAGTCGAGGTCAGTGAGCCCGGCCATCAATGGCGCGGGTATTTCGCTGCCACCTTCCAGCCATTCCTCGGCCTGCATCTGCGCGTCGGCGACCTGCGCGGCAAGCAATTGATGCGGTAGGTTGTACAGGCGCCATGGGTCGGCATCGCTCGGCGAAAGATTCTGTGCGCCCCAATGGGCGGCGAACAGCAACACCGGTGCCGTCCATGCCGCGCGGGGCAGGGCTGGTGCGGGTGTCGCGCGGTTTGCCCACTGCGTCGCCAGCCACAGCAGCAGGGCCAGCAGCAATGCGCCGGCCACCGCCGGATGGGCAAAACCGCCGCCAGTGGAGTTCTCCACAAATTGCGGGTCGATCAGGTAATGCAGGTCCTGGGGATTGGGCAGGCGCCCGACCGCGCTGACCAGTTCTGCCGTCGCCACCGCCAGCAAGCCCCAGAACACCAGCACCGGCAGGCCCAGCCACCACGGCCGGCGATGCAACAGGACCACCAGCAGGCTGCCGATGGCCAGGTCCGAAAGATAGCCGAACAGGCTCGACCAGCCGAGTGCCGCACGCAGGCACACCGGCACGATCAGTACCAGAAAAACCAGAGAAAGAAGACGGGCGTCGGGGTGCCGAAGCCGTTGAAAAAGAGCGCTCACAAAAAAAGACCTTCCAGCCATCAAACCGTCATAAAAGTGTGCGCGATGATACCAAGGGTGGGCTGTCTGATCGCCCTTTTAAACGCGAGTCTGATCCGCTGTAGAACGCGTGTGCGATCCGGTCGAATGGCCTGAAGCCTTGACCTGTATTCGTATCAGCAAAGGGAGAGGCTGTTTTCGCACCCGCCGGGACAGGGAATTTATTGTTTCAGGCTGTTAATTACGCCTTTGATCCAATTCCGCTGCATTTGCGAAACGTTGCGATTTACAATGCCCGACCTCTGATGGAGACCTGCCTCCGTGGACGTCCTCACGCAACTCAACGCTTATCTGCACCGACTGCTGATTGAGCCGGTCGCCGAGCAGTTTTTCAGCCTGTTCGATCTGAATGGCCGCATCGGCGTGGTGTTCATCTTCACGTCCTATTGCGTGGCCTACGGTCTTTTCCGCTTCAGAAAATCCCGCCGCCTGACCGAGGCCCCGACCTTCTGGCAGTTCCTCGGCGGCGGTCGTGTGCATGGGCATCGCTCGGCGTGGCTGGATTACCGCTACTACTTCATCAAGGGCATTCTGCGGGTCGCACTGGTGTTGCCGGTCGTGGCGCTGGTCGATCCGCATATTCTGCGTTCGGGCGATTACGTGCAGTTTTTCACCCGGCTCTGGGGCGCCCGCGAGCAGGTCTGGGATCATCCCTCGATCGCGTTGTTCTATGGCCTCGGCGTGTTTGTGTTCAGAGACTTCTTGCACTATTGGATTCACCGCGCCTTTCACTCCCGCTTTCTGTGGGAATTCCACAAGGTTCACCATTCGGCGCTCGTGCTGGTGCCCGTCACTGCCAGCCGGATTCACATCGTCGAATCGATCTTCGAACGAATCGTCATCACCGCCGGCCTTGGCGCTTTTGCCGGTGTGGTCTGGTACGCCTGTGGCGGGGAGGTCAGCCGCTACACGCTGTTCGGCGTGACCTGGCTGGCTCTGATCATCAACGGCCTGGGGGCCAATCTGCGGCACAGCCATGTCTGGCTGTCGTTCGGGCCGAAGGTCGAACACGTGCTCAACAGCCCGGCCCAGCACCAGATCCACCACAGCGACGCGCCACGACATTTCAACAAGAACTTCGCGATCAACCTGTCGCTGTGGGACTGGATGTTCGGCACGTTGTACGTCACCACGCCGACACCGGAAGTGTTGCGCTTCGGCACGGGCGAGCAGGACCGCACACGTTATCTGACGGTGTACAGCCTGATCGTCACGCCGTTTGTGGACACCGCGAAACGCTTGTCGTCGAACGCCGACGGGCTCAGAACCTGGTTCAATCAGCGTACGCCATGAGGGCTTCGCCGAAGGCCTGCGGCATCGGGCTTTGCGGCCAGCTCGGCAGCCCCTCGGGCAGCGTCAGCCAAGGTTGTTTGTGACTGACCCAGATGTGCGCCATCGGTTGCAGTGATCGGCTTTCATCGAGTGTGCCGGCGCGCAGAACGTTCATCCCCGGCGCCGCCGTGGTGGTGTTGCAAAGACGCGTATGGCAGATGCTGCACACCTGATGTTCGGAGTGCTGCCCATTGAGATCGTAGGCATGGATTGGCGTGAGTTTTGGGCAACTGGCCCAGCGACATGGACTGGTGCGAGTCCTGCCCGGTCAGGTGGATTTTACGGTGGATGTGTGGATCGCCATGCATCAGGATATGCGTCGGGTACAGCGGGTTTCGGCGGTGTTCGATGGCTTGGGCGCGGACTTGCAGGCGTTTATGGAAGGCTGACGTTCAGGTGATATCAATATGCGATAACGGTATTTAAATTTAATTTTTTATAGCGATAGAGTCCGCCCTCACAGATTTCCCTGTAAATCCCTGCGAGGTTGTCATGGCCCTACCGTTCAAACGTTCAGCACTGACACTGCTGGCGGTTTCGCTGGCCGGCGCACTGCTCGGCAATACCGCTCAAGCCGAAGGCAAGATCAGCATCGCCCAACAATTCGGCATCGGTTATCTGATTCTGGACGTGGTGCGCGATCAGCACCTGATCGAGAAGCACGGCAAGGCTCAGGGTCTGGACATCAAGGTCGACTGGAACAGCATTTCCGGCGCTACCGCCATGAACGAAGCGCTGCTGACCGGATCGCTGGATGTGGTCTCGGCCGGCGTGCCACCGATGCTCACTGTATGGGATCGCACCAAGGGCAAACAGAACGTCAAGGCCATCGCTTCGCTGGGCTCGATGCCCAACTACCTGCTGACCAATAACCCGAACGTAAAAACCCTCAAGGACTTCAGCGAAAAGGATCGCATCGCCGTGCCGGCGGCGGGTGTGGGCTTCCAGTCCCGCACGCTGCAGATCGAAACGGCCAAAGAATTCGGTAATGACCAATACAAGAAGTTCGACGACATCTCCGTCAGCCTGCCGCACCCGGATGCCACGGCCGCGTTGATCGCCGGCGGCTCGGAAATCAACGCGCATTTCTCCAGCCCGCCGTTCCAGTACCAGGCGTTGCAGAATCCCAACGTGCATAAAGTGCTGAGTTCCTACGATGTGCTCGGCGGCCAGGCCACATTCAACGTGCTGTACACCACGGAAAAATTCCACGACGAAAACCCGAAAACCTACAGGGCGTTCTACGACGCACTGGCCGAGGCCGAGCAGATCATCAAGGCTGACAAGCCTGCGGCGGCTCAGGCTTACATTCGCGTCGAACAGTCGAAACTGCCGCTGGCGTTGGTGGAGAAAATCGTCACCGATCCGGAAATCGATTTCACCGTGGTGCCGCAGCGCACCTTTATCTATGCAGAGAAATTGCAGGAGTTGGGTGTGCTGAAAAACAAGGCGGACAGTTGGAAGGATTATTTCTTTGAAGAGGCGCATGGCGGGGCGGGGAGTTGAATCCCGGGGCGTTCTGGACAGGGTAATGGCCTCTTAGTAGCATTTGCCGCCAGCGCTCTGACTCCATGGCGCAATGCTCTGAATCTACAAGGACGGCCATGCTTGATTTTCTGTACCGCAAAATGAATGTCGATTTTATTGTCTGGAGTGGCACGGTACGCAAAATCCAAAAGCTCACTGACGACGACGGGTATGTCGAAACGGTCGTGCGAATCGAAAATGATAATGGCGAGATCGAGGATATCGATGTTTCCGGCCTTGAGCTCGATCTGAAACGAAACCATCGCGTCAGCGTCTTCAATGCCACCACGGCGGCCATCGACTACAGCGTCTTTGCCTTGTTGCGCAATGACTGCTTGTCTCGGTCCGCATTGCTGGTTGATGGCGAACTCCTTTTCAAGGAGTTGGGTATAAAACTCCCCAGGTTCACCATCTTCCTGATTTCGTTGGTGTATGGCGCGATCGCGACCTGGATCGCTGGAGAGGGTGGATTGATTTCCGCCATCGTCCTTTTCGGCGCTCTGCACATGGACGGAAGGCGACGTCGCAAGCTTTTCGGTGCCCGAATCGAGGCACATTTACACAAATTCGATAAGCAGTATCAAAGCCATCGCATGGTCAAAAGAGCACTGGCGCGATCGTAATGAGCGTCGGGTACGTCGATGCAGTGGGCGCTTTTTGCTGAGGCCTTCGACGGTCTGGGTGGCCGCACGTCCGCCGGCCGGGTGAGCGGCAAACCCGCGTCTATAGTGAGAGGGCTGTGTTAAACGGGTTGGCGTACCTCAAGGCTGCGACGGGAGGCGCCGAGTGAACAATCTGCTGTTATTCATTCAGGAGATCGCCATGAGCCAGATCGAAAAAGTCCTCTACACCGCAAAGACCCACACCACCGGCGGACGTGACGGGGCGTCGCGCAGTTCCGACGGGATCCTCGACGTCAAACTGTCGTCTCCCGGCACCAACGGCGGCGGGACCAATCCGGAACAACTGTTCGCCGCCGGCTGGTCGGCGTGCTTCATCGGTGCGATGAAAGCGGTGGCGGTGCAGCAGAAAATCAGCCTGCCAGCGGACCTGGCGGTGGATGCCGAAGTGGACCTGGGCACCAACTCGGGAGGGTATCTGTTGCAGGCGCGGCTCAATGTGAGCCTGCCGGGCATGGAGCGCGGCGCGGCACAGCAACTGGTGGATGCGGCGCATCAGGTGTGCCCGTATTCGAAGGCCACGCGCAACAACATCGAAGTCGAGTTGAAACTGGTCTGACATCCAGATGCAAACGGGGCGGCATGATCGTCGATCATGCCGCCCCGTTGGTTTTTTGAAGTCGTAAATCTGTCAGTCAGCGATCAATGCATCTTGCTGTGATCGTGGCCTTCCATGTTGGTCAGCGAGCGCACCGGCGCCTGGACTTCGATGGCTTGTTTCTCGCCCTTGGCGTTTTCGACGGTCAGGGTCAGCGGCACGTTGTCGCCTTCCTTCAGTTGACCGTTCAGGCCCATCAACATCACGTGGTAGCCGTTGGGATCGAACTTGACGGCTTTGCCGGCCGGCAGGTCGACCGAGTTGACCGGGCCCATGCTCATCACGTCGTTCTTCATGGTCATTTCGTGAATCTGCACGTCCTTGGCCACTGGCGATGCAACGCTGAGCAGCTTGCTGTCGCTGTCGGCGGTGACGGTCATGAACGCGCCGCTGGCCGACTGGTTTGGCACGGTTGCACGGACCCAGGCGTCATCGACCTTGGTCTGCGCCGAAACCTGGAACGCCAGGCCCAGCAGGGACAGGCCCAGTGCAGCACGTTTGATGTTGTTCAGAAAAGGGTTCATCAGCAGACCTCCATGACGGTAAGCAAGTCTTCCGTACACTCTTGTGCAGAAAGCGATTGGGACAGACCCACGCGCAGGTTGCCGCGGGTGTCGTAGACATAACTGGTAGACGTGTGCGACAGGGTGTAGGTGTCGCCGGCAGGGACTTTTTCGTAGAAGACGTCGAATTCCTTGGCGGTGGCCTTGGTTTCCTCAAGGGTGCCGTACAGGGCGACGAAGCTTGGGTCGAAGGTCTTGACGTAGGCGTCGAGGATTTGCGGTGTGTCGCGTTCCGGGTCGAGGGTGATGAACACCACTTGCAGGATGTCGCCATCCTTGCCCATCAGCTTCTTGATTTTCGCCGCGCGGGCCAGGGTCGTCGGGCAGACGGCCGGGCACTGGGTGAAGCCGAAGAAGATCATCGGCATCAGGCCGCGAAAGCTCGACAGCGACACGGTGTTGCCTTCGGTGTCCTTGAGCTTGAAGGTGCGTCCGAGGATCTTGTCGCTCAGATCCTTGCCGTACTTGTACGACAGTTGGCCACGGGTGTCGCAGCCGGCGAGCAGGCCCAGACCGAGCACGCCCATTCCCGCAAGCACCTTGCGGCGAGTCAACAAAGCCGTCATCTAATACCGCCTTTTGCAGCCCGCCGGTCAGCGAGACAGGCGGGGGGTTAACCGTAAAAGCGGCGCATGATACCAAAATGAACCGCCAGGTCGGTTTTTGATCACCAACCAATGTCGGATCGGGCGACAAAAGGTGTAAGAAAACATGACCTGCGGTTATTGCGGCGACGGTT
This sequence comes from Pseudomonas sp. HS6, assembly GCF_023375815.1. Classification (NCBI taxonomy): domain Bacteria; kingdom Pseudomonadati; phylum Pseudomonadota; class Gammaproteobacteria; order Pseudomonadales; family Pseudomonadaceae; genus Pseudomonas; species Pseudomonas sp. HS6. Next base: position 2,580,676 of record NZ_CP067412.1, read on the forward strand.
CAACCGGGCTCCAGCTGCCGCCCAGCGCGGTGTACAGATTTACCTGCGCCACCAGTTGCGCCAACCGGTCAGTGATCAGGCCCTGCTGGGAACTGAACAGCGAACGCTGGGCATCGAGGAACGTCAGGCTGCTGTCGACGCCGGTCTGATAGCGGTGCTGCGCCATGTCGTAATAGTCCTGGGTCGCCTGCACCAGATCACGCTGGGCCTGGAGTTGTTGCTGGTAGGTCTGGCGTGCCGCGAGTCCGTCGGACACTTCCTGGAAGGCTGTCTGAATGGTCTTTTCGTACTCGGCGACGCTGATGTCTTTCTGCAATTTCGCGTAATCCAGACTGGCGCGCAGGCTGCCGGCGTTGAAGATCGGCAGGCTGATCTGCGGCTGGAAGGTCCAGGCACCGGAGCCGCCCTTGAACAGCCCTGACAGGTCGCGACTGGACGTGCCGGCGTTGGCGGTCAGGCTGACACTGGGAAAGAACGCCGCCCGGGCCGCGCCAATATTGGCATTGGCCGCCTTGAGCTTGTATTCGGCCTGGAGAATATCCGGCCGGCGCTGCAGCAGATCCGACGGCAATCCGGCCGGTACTTGCGCCACCAGATCACTGTCCAGCGGACGTGCCGGCAGGGTTTCGGAGACTGGCGCGCCGACCAGCAGCGTCAGGCTGTTCAAGTCCTGGGCGACCTGGCGTTGATAGCGGGCGAGGCTGGCGCGGGTGCTGTCGACGCTGGTCTGCGCCTGGATCTGATCCAGCGCCGAAGACTTGCCGGCCTCGCGGTTGCGTGTGGTCAGGCGCAGGCTTTTCTCGTCGGCGGCGAGGGTTTCGCGAGTCAGGGCCAGCAGCTCCTGGTCGGCGCGCCAGGTCAGGTAGGCATTGGCGACGTTGGCCACCAGGCTCAGTTGTGCACTGCGCCGGGCCTCTTCGGTGGCCAGCCAGCTCATCAACGCCTGATCACTGAGGCTGCGAACCCGGCCGAAGAAATCCAGTTCGTAGGCGCTGATGCCAAGGTTGGCGGAGTAGGTCGACGTGATCGCCGCTTTGGTTTTGGTCACGCTCGCCGGCACCCGCTGGCGCAGTTCGTTGGCATTGGCCGAGACCGCCGGCAGCAGATCGGCGCGCTGAATGCGGTACTTGGCCTGGAACGCCTCGACGTTCAGCGCGGCGACTCTCAAGTCGCGGTTGTTGACCAACGCGCTTTCAATCAGTTGCTGCAACGCCGGGTCATTGAACAATCCGCGCCAGTCCTCGACCGCGGTGGTGGCCTGGGTTGGCGCAGGGTAGGCGGGGCCTTTTGGATACTGCGCCGCACTGGGCGACGCGGGTTGCTGATAGTCGGGAATCAGCGAGCAGCCGCCCATCAGCAACGCCATGGACAGCAGAGAGATCGGCAACCTGGACATCAAACAGCCTCGTTCACGAATGAGAGCGGGCGCCGGGCGCCCATGATGAGAAAACCGCCGGATCAGGCCCCGGCCATCCATTTCGCCAGACCGTGACGCCCACTGACCCCGAGCTTGGCGGCCGCGCGCTTGAGGTAGGTCTCGACCGAGCTGTTCTTGACCCGCAACCGCTCGGCCATCTGCGGCACGGTGCCGCCGGTCAACAAGCCCAGGCAGACTTCCTTCTCGCGCACTGACAAGGTGATGTCGCCCAGCGCCAGGCGTTCGTCGAACACCTGTTGCAACGATGTCTGTTCTTGATCGGCCTGGAGTGGGCGCGGTTGTCGGGCGACGATTTGCCGACGGATCTGCGCGTGACGTTCGATCAACGGCAGCAGGGTGTCGGACAGGCTCTTGAGAAACGACAGCTCCGGCAGGGAAAACACCCGGTGCGTGTGAGGGCGGCAGAACGAGATGACACAGCGGCGGTTGGAGGTGCGTGACACCAGATTGCATTGATGGACGCTGTGGTGCGGATGTCGTTGCTGCAGCGAGGCTTTGAGTTGAATCAGCAGCGAGTCATTCATCTCGATCATCTTCTGCAACAGCGGATGATCGTCCTGACATTGCAGGGGATCCGGGGGCGGGAAGGTATCCGGCAAACCGGCGCTGCCCAATGCCTTGATCTCGACCACGCTGGCCTCGCGCTCGTCGAGTGTCCATTCGCTGAGATCCACCCGGTTGACCGGCACCAGGGTGTCGACCAACTGGAACATGTTCGTGGCGAAACGCTCGTTCCCCGTGCTGGCGATCAACTCGCCCAGCTGCCAATAGAAGTGCGGGTTGTCCATGTTGCGAAGACTGCCGGTCAGATTCATATCCTTGTCATCCTTGATTTAAAGCCCTTGCCGAATCGTCTGCCGTGCATGCACCTGTGAAGCCGCCACCCAATCATTTCTCCTTGAAATCGATCTGGAGCGGGATTTAAGCCTATGCATTTGTCCTACGTCTGTAGGGGAAAACGGGGACACAAAGTGCCACTATTTCCGGATTAATGGCGCCACGTTTCTGTCAGATTAATGTGTAAGGCTTCGTAGTCCTTGATTGTACGGTCTAGTGGGAACCCCGAAATTCGGGGCTCTGACCGCCGCGTCCCACAATTGCGAGGCGCTAGTCGGTAGCAGCGTGTGGCGATTGTCCTACAGGATTTTCAGTCATTTCTTTCCGAACTTTTGGGGTTATGGCTGACTTATCCGAGGCTGATGGCCCACAGGGCAGGGCAAAGAGGGGGGAGTTGTCCGGGTTTCACGTGTCATGCGGGTTTCGGGGCCGATGCTTGAATACGCGCCAAATCACATGAGACGGATCTTATGAACCAATTTGCTGCCGATGCGGCGGACGGTCTGTCCGCGATTTCCGAGGCCTTCCCGCTGACTGCCGCCCAGAGCGACATCTGGCTTGATCAACTGCGTCAGGGGGATTCACCGCTGTACAACATCGGTGGTTATGTAGAGCTGACCGGCGCTCTGGATCCGGCGCTGATGCAGGCGGCCCTCGAAGGTCTCGTGGCCCGGCATGACGCCATGCGCACGATTCTGTTGCCGGGCGCCGGCCAGCACGGTTTGCCCCTGCAGCGCTTTGCGCGATCCTTGCCGGGCCCGATGCCGATCCATGACGTTTGCGCGCAGCCTGATCCACAGTCTGCAGCGCGCAGGCTGATTCAGGAACGCATCGAGCAGCCGTTCATACTGGACGGCGGGCCGTTGTTCCGGTTTCTCCTGATCCGTCTCGATGCGGACCATCATTGGCTCTCGATCCTCGCCCATCACCTGATCGTCGACGGCTGGGGGTTCGGCGAGATGCTCAAGTCGCTGGACGAGATCTATAACGCGCTGGCGCTCGGGCAACAGCCGCCTGATTCGGCGCCGTCCTATGTCGATTTCATCCATGACGATGCGCGCTATCACCAATCGGCCCGTTATACCCACGACCGGACGTATTGGCTGGACAAGTACCGCGACCTTCCCGAGCCGTTGTTATTGCCCCGTTATCAGGAGCGCTTCGCCGGTGCCCTGGCCCCGACCCGGATTTTCTCCCAGGCTTTTCCCGCACGATTGCACGAACGCATGAAGCACGTGGCCCGCGAGCACGGTGGGTCGGCTTTCCATGTGTTGCTGGCGGCCTTGCACGTGTATTTCAGTCGCACCGCCCAGCGTGACGAATGGGTGGTGGGCGTGCCGCTGCTCAACCGTTCCGGCGCCCGGTTCAAGTCCACGCTCGGGCTGTTCACCCAGGTCAGCGCGGTGCGGATGGGCTTCGGACGAGAACTGTCGTTCGGTCAGTTGATCACGGCGATCCGCGACGAATTGAAGCGCGATTTCCGCCATCAGCGTTTTCCGCTGAGCGAAATGAATCGTGCATTGGGTCTGCTACGCGAGGATCGCTCCCAACTGTTCGAACTGACGGTGTCCTACGAGCAGGATGTTCACGAGTACCGCTACGGCGAGGCTCAGGCGCGGGTTATCAAGGTCTCGAACCATGAGGAGGGCACGCCGCTGGCGGTGCATTTGCTCAGCACCCTCAACAACGACAAAGACAGTTTGTACATGGTCTACAACGAAGCCTATTTTGGCGCCGATGAGATCGAAGCGCTGTCCGGGCGTCTGTTGCTGGTGCTTGAGCAGGGCCTGGAGAATGTTGACCTGGCGCTGGATGATTTCAATCTGAGCCTGCCAGCCGAATCGGCGTTGCTGCAGCAGTGGAATGACACGCGCGCGGATTACCCTAACGAGTTGACTATCCATCAGCGCATCGAAGCGCAAGCGGCGGCGCGGCCAGATGCAGTTGCAGCAGAGTCTCAGGGACAACGGCTGACCTATGCAGAGCTGAATCGACAGGCCAACGCCCTGGCTCATCACTTGATCGGGCTCGGTGTGCGGCCCGATGACCGCGTGGCGCTGGTCGCCCGCCGAGGGCTGGACACGCTGGTCGCGCTGTTGGCGATCCTCAAGTCCGGCGCCGGTTACGTGCCGGTTGATCCGGCCCATCCTGCGGAGCGGCTCAGCTATTTATTGAGCGACAGCGCGCCGGTCGTCGTCCTGACCCAGCGCGATTTGCGCGAACGCTTGCCGGTACTGGACGTGCCGGTGATCGACATCGACCCGCGCACCTGGTCGGTCAACGATCTCAACCCCGATGTCTCGGGTCTGACCGCCGCGCATCTGGCCTACGTGATCTACACCTCCGGTTCCACCGGCCAGCCCAAAGGCGTGATGGTCGAACATCAGACTCTGTCGAATCTGGTCGACTGGCATTGCACGGCTTTTGATCTGTGCGCCGGTCGCCACACCTCAAGCCTCGCCGGCTTCGGTTTCGACGCCATGGCCTGGGAAGTCTGGCCCGCGCTGTGTGCCGGTGCGACCCTGCATCTGGCGCCGTCTCGTGACGGTGGCGAAGACATCGACGCGCTGCTCGACTGGTGGCGTGCGCAACCGCTGGACGTGAGTTTTCTGCCGACCCCGATTGCCGAGTACGCCTTCAGTCGCCACCTCGAACACCCGACCCTGCGCACTCTGCTGATCGGCGGTGATCGTCTGCGCCAGTTCAATCGCGAGCAAACGTTCGAGGTGATCAACAACTATGGCCCGACCGAGGCCACCGTGGTCGCCACCTCGGGCCGAATCGAACCGGGTCGGACGCTGCACATCGGTAAACCCGTGAGCAATGCCACGACCTATCTGCTGGATAACCGACAGCGGCCGGTGCCGATTGGCGTTGCCGGCGAGTTGTATGTCGGAGGCGCCGGGGTGGCGCGGGGATACTTCAATCGGCCGGAGTTGACTGCCGAGCGTTTTCTCGACGACCCGTTCAGCACCCGGCCCAACGCGCGCATGTACCGCACCGGCGACCTCGCACGCTGGCGCCTGGACGGCAATATCGAATACCTGGGCCGCAACGACGATCAGGTAAAAATCCGTGGTGTGCGCATCGAACCCGGTGAAATCGAAGCGGCGCTGAGCAGCCATGAATGGGTGCGCGATGCGGTGGTGCAAGTGCGTGACGGGCAGTTGCTCGCCTGGTTCACCGAGCATCAGACGCTGGACATCACGCAACTGCATGCCCATCTGCAAACCCGTCTGCCGAGCGCAATGCTGCCGTCGGCCTATGTGCGCCTGACGGTGTTGCCGTTGACGGCCAACGGCAAACTGGATCGCCAGGCATTGCCGGCGCCGGGGCCAGAGGCGTTGATCCGCCGCGAGTATGAAGCCCCGCAAGGTGACGTCGAAATTCTTCTGGCGCAGATCTGGGCCGAGGTGCTGCAAGTCGAAAAGGTCGGGCGTCACGATCACTTCTTCGAACTGGGCGGGCATTCATTGCTGGCGGTCAACCTGATCGAACGCATGCGCCAGCTCGGCATGAGCAGCGATGTGCGCGTGCTGTTCGGCCAGCCGACGTTGGCAGCACTGGCCGCGTCGGTGGGCACTGGCCGCGAGGTCGAAGTGCCGGCCAACCGTATTCCGCCGGGTTGCACGCAGATCACCCCGGACCTGTTGCCGTTGGTAGAACTGGATCAGGCCACCCTCGACCGGATCATCGCCACGGTGCCGGGTGGGGCGGCCAACGTGCAGGACATTTATCCGCTGGCGCCGTTGCAGGAAGGCATTCTTTATCACCATATCACCGCCGCGCAGGGCGATCCGTACCTGCTGCAATCGCAGCTGGCGTTCGACAGTGTCGAGCGGGTCGAGGCCTATGCGGCGGCGCTGCGTCAGGTCATGGCGCGCCACGATATCCTGCGCACTGCCGTGGTCTGGGAAGGATTGACCACGCCGGTACAGGTGGTCTGGCGCGAGGCAGAACTGCCGGTGCAGGAAGTCACCCTCGATCCGGCCAAGGGCGACGTCCTCGCACAACTGCACGAGCGCTTCGATGCCCGGCGTTATCGCATCGACGTCAGCCAGGCGCCGCTGATCCGGCTGATGTATGCCCGCGATCCGGCCCTCGGGCGGATCGTGGCGATTCTGTTGTTCCATCACCTGGCGCTGGATCACATCGCCCTGGAAGTCCTGCGCCATGAAATGCGCGCCAACCTGCTGAGGCAGGGTGAGCCGTTGCCGCCAGCCGTGCCGTATCGCAATTACGTGGCCCAGACCCGGCTCGGTGTCAGCGAGCAGGAACATGAAGCGTTCTTCCGCGAAATGCTCGCCGACATCGACGAGCCGACCCTGCCGTTCGGTTTGCAGGACGTGCAGGGCGACGGTCGCGGCATCGACGAAGCCGTGCGAACGCTTGCGCCTGAACTGGACCGCCGCTTGCGCCTGCAAGCACGGCAGGCGGGTGTCAGCGTGGCCAGCCTGATTCACCTGGCCTGGGCGCAGGTGCTGGCAGCGACGTCGGGGCAGGAACATGTGGTGTTCGGCAGCGTTTTTATGGGCCGTATGCAGGGCGGCGAGGGCGCGGACCGGGCGCTGGGGGTGTTCATCAACACCTTGCCATTGCGGGTGGACATGGACCGGGGCGTGCGCGACGCGGTGCTGCTCACTCACGCCCGACTGACCGACTTGCTCGGGCATGAACATGCGTCGCTGGCGCTGGCTCAGCGTTGCAGCGGCGTTGCGTCACCGGCACCGCTGTTCAGTGCGTTGCTCAACTATCGACACACCGACCTCGAGGCGCAGGAGTCGGCGTCGGACCAAGCCTGGCAAGGCATCCAGACCCTGGAGAACGAGGAACGCACCAACTACCCGATGACCTTGAGCGTCGATGATCTGGGCAGCGCCTTGCAGATCACCACACGGACCCTGATCAACATCGGCGCGCAGCGCATCGGCGACTACGTGCAGACCGCGTTGCTGACGCTGGTGGATGCCCTGGAGCAGACACCGCAACAGCCGCTGAATCGCTTGCCGATCCTGCCGACGGCGGAGCTTGAGCAACTGCTGGTCGAGTTCAATACCAGCGAAGTTGATTGCCCGCTCGATCAACCGCTTCAGGTGTTGTTCGAACAGCAGGCGCAGCGCCGACCTGACGCCATTGCCTTGCAGGCCGGTGAACAACATCTGACGTATCGCCAACTGAACGAACAGGCCAACCGTCTGGCGCATCATTTGCGCGAGCACGGCGTGCAGCCCGATTCGCGGGTGGCGATCTGCGTCGAACGCAGCCCGGATCTGATTATCGGCCTGCTCGGTATTCTCAAGGCCGGCGGCGCATATGTGCCGCTGGATCCCGACTATCCGCTGGAACGCCTGCGTTACATGTTGCAAGACAGCGCCCCGGTGGCGGTGCTGGTCCACGAGGCCACCCTCAATCTGCTGGGCGATCCGGGCGTGCCGGTCATCGACTTCGACCGTTGTACCTGGCATGGCGCGCCTGCCGACAACCTGTCCGTACCGGGTTTGAGCGCTGCGAACCTGGCCTACATGATCTACACCTCCGGCTCTACCGGCACACCGAAGGGCGTGATGATCGAGCACCGAAGCGCCTGCAACATGGTGCACTGGGGCTCGCGGATCAGCGCGCCGACTGAGCACGGCGCGCTGTTGCAGAAGGCGCCGTTCAGCTTCGACAGTTCGGTGTGGGAGATCTTCTGGCCGCTGTGTTCCGGCCTGCGGCTGGTGCTGGCGCGTCCCGACGGCAATCGCGATTCGGCGTATGTGACCCAGGTGATTCGCGAGCGACAGATCACCGTGGTCAAGTTCGTGCCGGCGCTGCTGCAACAGTTCATCGAACAGGACGATGTCAGCCAGTGCACCAGTCTGACGGACTTGCTCAACGGTGGCGGTGAACTGACGGCCGCACTGGCCCGGCGCGTCCGCGAGCGCCTGCCGTGGGTGCGTTTGCATAACGTTTATGGACCGACCGAAACCACGGTCGACAGTACCGGCTGGACGCTGGAACCCGATCAATCGGTGCCGGAAGCTGTGGTGCCGATCGGCAAGGCACTGAGCAACACCCGTCTCTATGTGCTGGACGCCCACGACCAACCGGTGCCATTCGGCGTCAGCGGTCACCTGCACATCGGTGGTGTCGGGGTCGCACGGGGTTATCTGGGACTGCAGCAGATGCAGGCTGAGCGCTTCATCGACAGCCCGTTCGTGCAGGGTGATCGCCTGTATCGCACCGGGGATCTGGTGCGTTACCGAGCGGACGGGAATCTCGAGTTCCTCGGGCGCAACGACTTTCAGGTCAAGCTGCGCGGCTTGCGTCTGGAACCGGGGGAAATCGAAGCGCGACTGATCGAGCACCCGGCGGTGCGTGAAGCGGTGGTGCTGGTGAGGGACGAGCGACTGGTGGCGTATTTCACCGTGCGCGAAGGCTTCGACGCACCACGCATCGAAACCTTGCGCGCCCACGTGCTTGAGCGCTTGCCGGAGTACATGGCGCCGGGTGCTTACGTGAAACTCGATGCGCTGCCCCTGACCCCCAACGACAAGGTCGATCGCAAGGCCTTGCCGGCACCGGGGGCGGAGGCGGTGCTCAGTCGCCGCTACGAGGCGCCCGAGGGCGAAGTCGAAATCAGGCTGGCGCAGATCTGGGCCGAAGTGCTGGAGCTGGAGCAGGTCGGTCGCAACGACCACTTCTTCGAACTTGGCGGGCATTCGTTGCTGGCGGTCAGTCTGGTGGCGCGCATGCGACAGGCCGGGCTGCACGTCGATGCCCGGACGCTGTTCAGCCAGCCGACCCTGGCTGCGCTGGCGGCTCAGACTTCGGCGCAGTCAACGCAAGTGGAAGTCCCGCAAACCACCATACCGACGCTCAATCGCAAACGGCGGCTCTGAGCGACATCGGCGCCGATTCGCGGTTCCCGCGGATCGGCGCCATGACTGTCCGGTCACGGGGCTTGTCCCCGCTTCCCATGTCAGACACCCAAGCCCCGATGTTTTAGCTTTCCCGGGCTGCGCGTGGCCGCACGGATTCGCCGCTGCGCGCTCCTTTTTCCCGAATTTACAGCAGGTTACCCCCATGCAATTTCGCGAGCTGATGGCTGTTATTTCCACCCATGCGATCCGCCTTCAACAGGACGATGAAGACCTGGTCATTCTGGGCAACGACGACGCGCTGGACGACGCGTTGTGGGACAGCCTCGCCAAGCACAAGGCGCAATTGCTGGAACTGGTGGCGAGCCACGGCGGCGACTGGTCGAGCCCGGCGCTACGCATCACCCCGGACATGTTGCCGCTGGTGAAACTGGATCAGCCGGCCATCGACCGCATCGTCGCCACCGTGCCGGGTGGCGTAGCGAATGTGCAGGACATCTATCCGCTGGCACCGTTGCAGGAGGGCATGCTGTATCTGCACCTCGCGGCCGGCGAAGGCGATCTGTATGTGCAACAGGCGCAGTTCACCTTCGCCAATCTCCAGCGCCTCGACGCATTTGCCCAGGCGTTGCAATGGGTGATCGACCGTCACGACATTCTGCGCACTTCGTTTGTCTGGGAGCGTCTGGACGAGCCGGTGCAAGTGGTCTGGCGCCAGGCGCCGCTGGTCTGCGAAGAGGTGCAGCTCGACACCTCCACGGATGTGTTCAGTCAGTTGCAGGCGCGTTATGACGCCCGTCACTTGCGCCTCGATCTGCAACAGGCGCCGTTGCTGCGCTTGGTCTATGCACGGGATCCGGCGCAGGGTCGGATCGTCGCGTTGTTGCTGTTCCATCACATGATCATCGACCACGTTGCACTGGACGTGGTGCGCCGGGAAATCCAGGCCTGGCTGCAAGGGCAGACGGAGCAGGTCGCGCCAGCGGTGCCGTTTCGCAATCACCTGGCGCGGGCGCGCATGGCCCTTGATGAGCAGGCCCACGAAGCATTCTTCCGCGAGATGCTCGGCGACATCGACGAGCCGACGTTGCCTTGGGGATTGCAAGATGTTCAGGGCGGCGGACAGGGTTTCGAAGACGCACAACTGACGCTCAGCGACGCACTGAACCTGCGACTGCGCACGCAGGCGCGGCAACTCGGTGTGAGCGTGGCGAGCCTGATGCACCTGGCGCTGGCGCGGGTGTTGGGCCAGTCGTCCGGGCGCACCTCGGTGGTATTCGGCACCGTGTTGCTGGGGCGGATGGAGGCGGGCGACGGCGGCGAGCAGGCGCTGGGCATGTTCATCAATACCTTGCCGCTGCGGGTCGATGTCGGCGCGCAAAGCGTCCACGACGGCGTGCTCGCCACGCACCGACGGCTGAGCGCCTTGCTTGCCCACGAACAGGCCTCGCTGGCGCTGGCCCAGCGTTGCAGTGCGTTGAATGCGCAGACGCCGTTGTTCAGCGCCATGCTCAATTACCGTCACAGTGCTGTCGGTGACGTTGCCGAGGTGATCGAACTGGCCCCCGGCGTCCAGGTCCTGAGTGGCAAGGAGCCGACCAACTATCCGCTGACCCTGAGTGTCGATGACCTAGGCAGTGGTTTCCGACTGTCCGCTATCGCCCCGACCGGTATCGGTGCCGAGCGGGTCTGCGGCTATGTGCAAACTGCACTCGATGCCTTGCTGGATGCTCTGGAACAGTCGCCCGAGACACTGATCAACCAGTTGCCGATTTTGCCGGAGCACGAGCGGCAGCAATTGCTGGTGGGCTTCAATGACAGCCGCGTCGAGTTCGATCTGGAACAGACCGTTCATAGCCTGTTCGAGGCTCAGGTCGAGCGCACGCCGCAGGCCATCGCGTTGCAGGCCGATGAACAATCACTGACGTATGTTGAGCTCAATGTGCGGGCCAATCGCCTGGCTCACCGGTTGCGTGAACTGGGTGTCGGGCCGGATTCGCCGGTGGCGATCTGCGTCGAACGCGGACCTGAACTGGTGATCGGTCTTTTGGGTATTCTCAAGGCGGGTGGCGCTTATGTGCCGCTGGATCCGGCGTACCCGGCAGAACGCCTGAATTACATGCTCAAGGACAGCGCCCCGGTGGTGCTGCTGGCGCACGGCGCTACCCGGGCGATGTTCGAGGCGGGCGGCGTGCCGTTGCTCGATTTCGATCAGGACCACTGGCAGGACTACTCCGAGCACAATCCTCAGGTGCCGGGCCTGAACGCTTCGAACCTGGCCTACGTGATCTACACCTCGGGCTCCACCGGCACGCCGAAAGGGGTGATGGTCGAGCACCGTGGCCTGGGCAATCTGATTCATTGGAGTTCGCAGGTGTGCCCGCCCGTGGCGGACGGCGCCCTGTTGCAGAAAACCCCTTACAGTTTCGACGCATCGGTCTGGGAGCTGTTCTGGCCACTGACCGCTGGCCTGCGACTGGTGCTGGCGCGTCCCGATGCACACTTTGAACCGGCGTATCTGACGCAGGCGGTTCGCGAGCAGCGCATCAGCGTGATCCAGTTCGTCCCGGCGTTGCTGCAACAGTTCCTCGACGTGGAAGACGTCAGCCAATGCACCAGCCTCACGGATGTTTTCTGTGGCGGCGGCGAGCTGACGCCAGCGTTGGCCCGTCAAGTGCGCGAGCGTCTGCCGCAGGTGCGGTTGCATAACGTTTACGGTCCGACCGAAACCACGGTCGACGCCACGGTGTGGACGCTGGAACCGTCGATGCCGGTGCCAGAGGCGCTGTTGCCAATCGGCCGGCCGGTCAGCAATACCCGTTTGTACATTCTCGATGAGCAGTTGCAACCATTGCCGCTGGGTGTGGTCGGCGAGCTGTACATCGGTGGCGTGCAGGTGGCGCGTGGATACCTGAATCTTGCGTCGCTCACCGCCGAGCGTTTCCTCGACGATCCGTTCAGCGATCAGCCGAACGCGCGGCTGTACCGCACCGGCGACCTGTGCCGCTATCGGGCGGACGGCAACCTCGAATACCTCGGTCGCAATGACGATCAGGTAAAGATTCGCGGCTTGCGTATCGAGCTCGGGGAAATCCAGGCACGGCTGATTCAACTCGACACCGTGCTCGCTGCCGAAGTGCTGGTGCGCGCAGACGTGGCCGGCGATCCACGGCTGGTGGCGTACTACACCGGTGAGCCGTTGGACATCGGCGAACTGCGTGGCCATCTGCTGGAGCAGTTGCCGGATTACATGGTGCCGACGGCGTTCGTCCATCTCGACGCCATGCCCCTGAGCCCCAACGGCAAACTCGACCGCAAGGCCTTGCCGGCGCCGGATCAAAGCGGCCAGTTGCTGCGCGGGTACGAGGCGCCGGTCGGCGAGGTGGAATGCCGAATCGCCGAGATCTGGCAGACCCTGCTGAACGTCGAGCAGGTCGGGCGCCACGACAATTTCTTCGAACTGGGCGGCCATTCCTTGCTGGCGGTGAAACTGGTGGAGCGCATGCGCCAGCAGGAATTGAGCTGCGACGTGCGGGTTCTGTTCGGTCGGCCAACCGTAGCGGGACTGGCGGCAACCCTGGGCGCGTCGTCCAGCGTTCAAGTGCCGGTCAATCGCATCACCCCTGATTGCCAACACATCACGCCAGACATGCTGCCCCTGGCTTCGCTGGATCAGGCCGGCATCGACCGGGTGGTGGAAAGCGTCCCCGGCGGGGTCGCCAATGTGCAGGACATCTACGCCCTGGCGCCGTTGCAGGCAGGGATTCTGTATCACCACATGGCGGCAACGGCGGGCGACCCTTACGTGTTACAGGCGCAGTTCGTGTTTGACGGGATCAAGTCGATCAAGGCGTTCGTACGCGCCGTCAACGTGGTGATCGCGCGCCACGATATCCTGCGTTCAAGCGTGGTCTGGGAAGGCCTCGAAGAGCCGGTGCAAGTGGTCTGGCGGGCGGCGCCACTGGCGCTTGAGCGAGTAGATCACGAGGCACTGGAAGGTGATGTGCTGCAACAGATGCAGGCGCGTTTCGACCCGCGTCACTATCGCCTGAACCTGGGCCGCGCACCAATGATGCGTTTTGCCTACACCGAAGATCCGCAGCAACAACGCTGGGTCGGCATTCTGTTGATGCACCACCTGATGCTCGATCACACCGCGCTGGAAGTGCTGGTGACCGAGATGAACAGTGTGCTGCACGGCCACGCGGCCGAACTGGCGACCCCGGTGCAGTACCGCAACTATGTGGCACAGGCACGGCTCGGCGCGGATACCGAGGCGCACGAAGGGTTTTTCCGCGACATGCTCGGCGACATCGACGAGCCGACCCTGGCGTTCGGCGTGCAGGACGTGCACGGCGACGGCAGCGCGGTGGTCGATAGCCAACTCACGCTGGACACTGCGCTGGCCTTGCGTCTGCGTGAGCAGGCGCGGCGGCTCGGCATCAGCGTGGCGAGTCTGGCGCACCAGGCCTGGGCGCAGGTACTTGCGCAGATCAGCGGCCGGGACGAGGTGGTGTTCGGCACGGTGTTGCTGGGCCGGATGCAGGGCGGCGAGGGCGCCGACCGGGCGTTGGGCCTGTTCATCAACACCTTGCCACTGCGGGTCAGCGTGACCGCCACGCCAGTGCGCGACAGTGTGCTCGCCACCCATGAACGGCTGGCGCAATTGCTCGCGCATGAACAAGCGTCACTGGCATTGGCCCAGCGTTGCAGCGGGGTTTCGGGGGCGTTGCCGCTGTTCGGCACGTTGCTCAACTATCGCCACAGCGCACCGCAGGCTGCCGGCCTGACGCTGGACGGCATTGAGTTGCTCAGTTCCCGTGAGCGCAGCAATTATCCGCTGGTGGTCAGCGTCGATGACCTTGGCGAAGGTTTGCGTCTGAGCGTGCAAGCGGTGCCGGGCATCGACGGTGCGCGGATCTGCGAGTACATCAATGTTGCCTTCGACAGTCTGGTACAGGCGCTGGAGCAGACGCCGCAACTGGGTGTCGATCAGTTGTCGATTTTGCCGCCGGATGAGCGTCGGGAGTTGCTGGTCGGGTTCAATGCCACTGAGCGGGAATATCCGTCAGGTTCGACGGTTCATCGTCTGTTTGAACAGCAGGTGAAACTGCATCCGCAAGCCGTGGCGGCGGTGCATGGCCACACAGTGCTGACGTATGAGGAACTGAATCAACGGGCCAACCGACTGGCCCACCATCTGATCGGGCAGGGCGTGCAGCCGGGCGATCATGTGGCGATCCTGCTGCCGCGGTCGCTGGATCTGCTGGTCGCGCAACTGGCCATCGGCAAGTGCGCGGCGGCTTATGTGCCGCTGGACATCAACGCACCGGCCGAGCGTCAGGCGTTCATGGTCGAGGATTGCGGGGCGAAAGCGCTGCTGACTTTCAGCACTGAAACGGTTAATTACACCGAACGCCGGATCGATCTGGATGCGCTGCCGTTGGACGCGCAACCGACGCACAACCCGGACCTGTCGCAGTCTTCGGAATCCGTGGCCTACATCATGTACACCTCCGGTTCCACCGGCACACCGAAAGGGGTGATGGTGCCGCACCGGGCTATCGGCCGGTTGGTGATCAACAACGGCTACGCCGATTTCAACCCGCAGGACCGCGTGGCGTTTGCGTCCAACCCGGCATTCGACGCCAGTACCATGGACGTCTGGGGGCCACTGCTCAACGGTGGGCGCGTGGTGATCATCGATCACGCGACCTTGCTTGATCCGCATGCATTCGGACAGGAATTGGCGGCTTCGGGCGCAACGATCCTGTTCGTCACCACCGCGCTGTTCAACCAGTACGTACAGCTGATCCCCGAAGCCCTCAAAGGCTTGCGCATGGTGCTGTGCGGTGGTGAGCGCGCCGATCCGGCCGCGTTCCGCCGCCTGCTGGCAGAGGCGCCCAACCTGCGCATCGTCCACTGCTACGGCCCGACCGAAACCACTACGTACGCCACAACCTTCGAAGTGCGCGAAGTGGAAGAAACAGCCGACAGCGTGCCGATTGGCGGACCGATCTCCAACACCCAGGTCTATGTACTCGATGCCCGTCAGCAACCTGTGCCGATGGGCGTGACCGGCGAGTTGTACATCGGCGGCCGGGGCGTGGCGCTGGGCTATTTGAATCGCCCGGACCTGACCGCCGAAAAATTCCTGCAAGACCCGTTTGGCGATCAGCCGGGAGCGCTGCTGTATCGCACCGGCGACCTCGCACGCTGGCTGGCACCGGGACAACTGGAATGCATCGGCCGTAACGACGATCAGGTGAAGATTCGCGGTTTCCGTATCGAACTGGGGGAAATCGAAAACCGCCTGCTGAACTGTGAGGGAGTGAAGGAAGCCATCGTGCTGGCCCGTCAGGACGGCCAGGAACCGTTGCGTCTGGTGGCTTATTTCTCCTCCGAAGAGGGCGTGGACAGCACCAGCCTGCGCGAACAATTGCAAGCGCGCCTACCGGAATACATGGTGCCGTCGGCCTGGGTGCAGCTCGACGCTTTGCCGTTGAACAACAACGGCAAGGTCGACCGCAAGGCCTTGCCGCTGCCGGATCCGAGCGCCTGGCTCAGCCAGGCATACGAAGCCCCGCAAGGTTCGGTGGAAATCGCGCTGGCACAGATCTGGGCAGACGTACTGAAGCTGGAAAAGGTCGGTCGCCACGACAACTTCTTCGAACTGGGTGGCCATTCACTGCTGGCGGTGAGCCTGATCGAACGCCTGCGCCGGATCGGCCTGAGCACCGACGTGCGCGTGCTCTTCAGCCAGCCAACCCTCGCAGCGCTGGCGGCAGCGGTGGGCAGCGGTCGCGAAATCGAAGTGCCGGCCAATCGCATTCCTGCCGATTGCACCCACATCACCCCGGACCTGTTGAGCCTCACCGAACTGGATCAGGTCGGCATCGACCGGATCGTCGCCACGGTGCCGGGCGGCGCCACCAACGTGCAGGACATTTATCCGCTGGCACCGTTGCAGGAAGGCATCCTTTATCACCACTTGAGCGCGGAGCAGGGCGACCCCTACCTGCTGCAATCGCGTCTGGCCTTCGACAGCGTCGAGCGTCTGCGCACCTTCACCGACACCTTGCAGCAGGTCATCGCACGCCACGACATCCTGCGCACCAGCGTTGTCCACGAAGGCCTGGCAAACCCTCATCAAGTGGTGTGGCGTCATGCGGAACTGGTAGTGCAACACGTAGCGCTGGACCCGACGCAGGGCGACATCCTCGAACAGTTGCACGAGCGCTTCGATGCCCGTCACTACCGCCTCGACATCAGCCAGGCGCCGCTGTTGCGCATGGTATTTGCCGAAGACCCGAAACAACAACGCGTGGTGGCGATCCTGCTATCCCATCACCTGATCCTCGATCACACCGCGCTGGAGGTGATCGTCGAAGAAATGCGCGATGTGATGTTCGGTGAGATCGACCACCTTTCGGCGCCGGTCCCCTATCGCAACTACGTCGCCCAAGCTCGCCTGGGACTCAGCGAGCAGGAACACGAAGCGTTTTTCCGCGAGATGCTCGGCGACATCGACGAGCCGACGCTGCCACTCGGTCTGCGGGACGTGCAGGGCGACGGTCACGGCGTTGAGGAAGCGCTGCAACCGGTAGCAGCCGAACTCAACGGGCGTCTGCGTGAACAGGCGCGGCAACTCGGCGTGAGCGCCGCCAGCCTGATGCATCTGGCCTGGGCGCAGGTGCTGGGCGTGCTGTCGAACCGCCGCGATGTGGTGTTCGGCACGGTGATGATGGGGCGGATGCAGGGTGGCGATGGCGCCGATCGGGCGCTGGGGGTGTTCATCAACACTTTGCCGCTGCGCATCGATGTCGGCGCGGGTGCGCGCGATGGGGTCAAGGCGACCCACGCACGACTGACTGCGCTGCTCGGGCATGAACACGCTTCGCTGGCGCTGGCTCAGCGTTGCAGTGGTGTCGCGGCATCGTCGCCGTTGTTCAGTGCCTTGTTCAACTACCGTCACAGTGCTCCCGCGCAGCTGTCGCAGAACGGGCAGGGTATTTGGGAGGGTGTGCAGAAACTCGGTGGTGAAGAGCGAACCAACTATCCCCTGACCCTGAGCGTGGACGATCTGGGCGAAGGGTTTGTCTTGTCGGTTCTGGCGGTCAGCCAGATCGGCGCACAACGGATTTGCAGTTACATGCACACCGCGCTGGAGCAACTGGTGCAGGCGCTGGAGCAGACACCGCAAAAGCCGCTGAACCGATTGCCGATCCTTTCGACCGCTGAACTGGAACGTCTGGTCGAGGGCTTCAATCCGCCGGTTACGGCCTATCCCCGTGGCGCGACTATTCATGCAATGGTCGAGGTTCAGGCCGAGCGCAATCCGAATGCCCTCGCCGTGATTCAAGGCACACAACAGCTGACCTACGGCCAACTCAATCAGCGCGCCAACCAACTGGCTCATCACCTGATCGGCCTCGGCGTGCAACCGGACGACCGCGTTGCACTCTGCGTGCGTCGCGGGCCGCAGATGCTGGTCGGATTGCTGGCGATTCTCAAGGCCGGCGCCGGTTATGTGCCGGTCGATCCCGCGCATCCGGTAGAACGCGTTGCCTACCTGTTGCAGGACAGCGATCCGGTGGCCGTGCTGGCCCAGGCTTCGACCCGGGATTTGCTGGGCATGATGCCGGTGATCGATCTGGACAGCGACGCATGGCAACACCTGCCCGACAGCAATCCCCAACTGCCGTATCTGACCCCGGCGCACCTGGCCTACGTGATCTATACCTCAGGTTCCACCGGCCAGCCGAAGGGCGTAATGGTCGAACACTCGACCCTGGAAAACCTTGTGCACTGGCACGCCGAAGCCTTCGACCTGCACGCCGGCAGCCACACCGCCAGCGTTGCCGGTTTCGGTTTCGATGCGATGGCCTGGGAAGTCTGGCCGGCGCTGTGCGTCGGCGCGACCCTGCACCTGCCGCCGGAATCGGTGAGCAACGAGCATCTGGACGAACTGCTCGACTGGTGGCGAGCGCAGCCGTTGCAAGTCAGCTTCCTGCCGACTCCGGTGGCCGAATACGCCTTCAGCCGCGAGTTGCAACACCCGACCCTGCGTACCTTGCTGATCGGCGGGGACAAGCTGCGTCAGTTCAACTGCGAACAGACTTTCGCGGTGATTAACAACTACGGCCCGACCGAAGCAACGGTGGTCGCCACGTCTGGGCCTGTCGAAGTCGGTCAACCGCTGCACATCGGCCGGCCGATTGCCAACGTCCGCATCTTTCTGCTCGACGACCAACAACGTCCGGTGCCGGTGGGTGTCACGGGCGAGTTGTATGTGGCCGGCGCCGGTGTGGCGCGGGGTTACCTGAACCGTCCCGATCTGACCGCCGAACGCTTCCTCACTGATCCGTTCAGCGACCAGCCGCAGGCGCGGATGTACCGCACCGGCGACCTCGCACGCTGGCGGGCGGACGGCAATATCGAATACCTGGGCCGCAACGACGATCAGGTGAAATTACGCGGTGTGCGAGTCGAACTGGGAGAAATCGAAGCGGCGCTGGCCAGCCATCCGGCGGTGCAGGACGCGGTGGCGCTGGTGCGCGACGGGCAGTTGCTGGTGTGGTTCACAGAGCGTGCGCCGGCCGATATCGAAGCCCTGCGCAATCATCTGCAAACCCGATTGCCGCAAGCGCTGATCCCGGCGGCATATGTGCGGCTCGACACGTTGCCGCTGACTGCCAACGGCAAACTCGACCGCAAGGCCTTGCCGGAACCGGATCAGAACGCCTGGCTCAGCCGCGAATATGAAGCCCCGCAAGGCCCGGTGGAAACCGCGCTGGCGCAGATCTGGGCCGATGTTCTGAAGCTGGAAAAAGTCGGTCGCCACGACAACTTCTTCGAACTGGGCGGTCATTCGCTGCTGGCCGTGAGCCTGATCGAACGCCTGCGCCAGATCGGCCTGAACACCGACGTGCGTGTGCTCTTCAGCCAGCCAACGCTGGCAGCATTGGCCGCAGCGGTAGGCAGCGGTCGCGAAATCGAAGTGCCGGCCAACCGCATTCCTGCTGATTGCACTCGCATCACCCCGGACCTGCTGAGCCTGGCCGAACTGGATCAGCCGAGCATCGATCGGATCGTCGCCAGCGTGCCGGGCGGCACCGCCAACGTGCAGGACATTTATCCGCTGGCACCGTTGCAGGAAGGCATCCTTTATCACCATTTGAGCGCGGAGCAGGGCGACCCGTACCTGTTGCAATCGCGGCTGGCCTTCGACAGCGTCGAGCGTGTGGAAACGTTCGCGGCGGCGCTGCGTCAGGTCATTGAGCGCCATGACATCCTGCGCACGGCGGTGATCTGGCAGGAACTGGCCGAACCGATGCAAGTGGTGTGGCGTCACGTCGAGCTGCCGGTGCAGGAAATCGTGCTTGATCCGGCGGATGGCGACGTCCTCGAGCAGTTGCACGAGCGTTTCGATGCCCGTCACTACCGCCTCGACATCAGTCAGGCACCGTTGCTGCGCCTGGTGTATGCCCGTGATCCGGCCCACGACCGGGTGGTTGCAATGTTGCTGTTCCACCATGTTGTGATGGATCACACCGCGCTGGACGTGGTGCAGCACGAAATGCTCGCTTGCCTGCAGGGACGCGAAGCCTCGCAGGGCGCGGCCGTGCCTTACCGCAACTACGTGGCGCAGGCGCGTCTGGGTGTCAGCGAGCAGGAGCACGAAGCGTTCTTCCGCGACATGCTCGGTGACATCGACGAGCCGACCCTGCCGTTCGGCATGCAGGATGTGCAAGGTGACGGTCGTGACATCGAAGAAACACAACAAGCCCTGACCGAAGCGACCGGTCAGCGTCTGCGCAGCGTGGCCCGGCAACTGGGCATCAGCGTGGCAAGCCTGTTCCACCTCGCGTGGGCGCAGGTGCTGGCCGCGACGTCCGGACAGGAACGCGTGGTGTTCGGCACGGTGCTGATGGGCCGGATGCAGGGCGGCGAGGGGGCCGACCGGGCGTTGGGGATGTTCATCAACACCTTGCCGCTGCGGGTCGATCTGGGGGAAACCCCGGTGCGTGAAGGGGCTCGGGCGACGCATGCGCGGCTCAGCGCTCTGCTCGGCCATGAACCCGCGTCACTGGCGTTGGCCCAGCGTTGCAGCGGCGTGGCCGCGCCGTCACCGCTGTTCAGTTCGATGCTCAACTACCGGCACAGCGCCGACGAAGCGCAACAGCAAAGCGTGCGTCAGGCCTGGCAAGGCATCGAGACACTGAGCAGTGAAGAACGCACCAACTATCCGCTGAGTCTGGGCGTCGATGATCTGGGCAGCGGTTTTGTCCTCACCGCCATGACCCCGGCATGCATCGGTTCGCAGCGGATTTGCGACTACATGCACACCGCGCTGGAGACACTGGCGGATGCTCTGGAACAGGCACCGGATCAGCCGCTGAATCGCTTGCCGATCCTTGAAGGCGCAGAACGCCAACAAGTGCTTTACGACCTTAACGTCACCGGCACCGCAGACGATCTGCAGCAAACCGTTCACGCGCTGTTCGAAGCGCAGGTACAGCGCTCGCCACAGGCCATCGCGTTGCAGGCCGGTGAACAGCGGCTGACCTACGCCGAACTCAACGCACAGGCCAACCGTCTGGCCCATCACCTGCGCGAACTGGGCGTGGGGCCGGATGCGCGGGTAGCAATCTGCGTCGAGCGCGGGCTGGAACTGATGGTCGGTCTGCTCGGCATCCTCAAGGCCGGCGGTGCCTATGTGCCGCTGGACCCGGCGTATCCGGCAGAACGTCTGGATTACATGCTCAAGGACAGCGCGCCGTTGGCGGTGCTGGTTCATGGGGCGACCCGTGAGTTGCTGGGCGAGAGCACTGCACTGGTGATCGATCTGGATCAGGTTCACTGGACATTCAACCCGGATGACAATCCGCAAGTGCCGGGCCTAAGTGCTTCGAATCTGGCCTACGTGATTTACACCTCCGGTTCGACCGGGGCGCCGAAAGGCGTGATGGTCGAGCATCGTGGCGTCGGCAATTTGCTGCACTGGAGTTCGCAGCTGTGTCCCGCCGTGACGGACGGTGCCCTGTTGCAGAAAACCCCGTTCAGTTTCGATGCCTCGGTCTGGGAGCTGTTCTGGCCTTTGAGTGCCGGGCTGCGGTTGGTGCTGGCTCATCCTGATGGACACCGCGAGCCGGCGTATCTGGCGCAGGTGATTCGCGAGCAGCGGATCGGTGTGATCCAGTTCGTGCCGGTGCTGCTGCAACAGTTTCTTGAGCAGGACGACGTCAGCCAGTGCAGCAGTCTCACCGATGTGTTCTGTGGCGGCGGCGACCTGACCCCGGCGCTGGCTCGTCTGGTACGTGAGCGTCTGCCGCAAGTGCGCTTGCACAACGTTTACGGCCCGACCGAAGCCACGGTCGACAGCACGGTGTGGACGCTGGAGCCGTCGATGCCGGTGCCGGAAAGTGCGCTACCGATCGGACGGCCGATCAACAACACCCGTCTGTATGTACTGGATGCCGCCGAACGGCCGGTGCCGATGGGCGTCATCGGTCAGTTGTACATTGGCGGTGCCGGGGTTGCGCGGGGCTATCAGGGCCTGCCGCAATTGATGGCCGAACGGTTTATCCCGAGCCCGTTCGTGGCCGGCGATCGGCTGTACGCCACGGGCGACCTTGTGCGTTACCGCGCCGATGGCCAGCTCGAATTCATCGGGCGCAACGACTTCCAGGTCAAGCTACGTGGATTGCGCCTGGAGCCGGGTGAGATCGAAGCGCAACTGCTCAGCCATCCAGTCCTGCGTGAAACCGTGGTGCTGGTGCGTGAGGAGCGTCTGGTGGCGTACTTCACTTGGCATGCCGAAGTCGGGCAGCCGGGGATCGAGGCGCTGCGCGAACACTTGCTCGCACGCTTGCCGGACTACATGGTGCCGTCCGCGTTTGTCGCGCTCGACAGCCTGCCGCTGAGCCCCAACGGCAAAGTGGATCGCAAGGCGTTGCCGGCCCCCGGTGCCGAGTCGGTGCTGGTGCGTGAGTACGAGCCTCCCGTCGGCGAGACCGAAATCGCCCTGGCCCGGTTGTGGGCCGAGGTGCTGAAGGTAGAGCGTGTCGGACGCCACGATCACTTCTTTGAGCTGGGCGGCCATTCGCTGCTGGCGGTGAGCCTGATCGAGCGCATGCGTCAGATCGGCCTGAGCACCGACGTTCGTGTGCTGTTCAGTCAACCCACCCTGGCCGCACTGGCCGCCGCCGTGGGCAGCGGGCGTGAAATCGAAGTGCCGGCCAATCGCATCGCGGCCGGTTGCACCCGCATCACCCCGGACATGCTGACGCTGGTTTCTCTGGATCAGGCCGCCATTGAGCGCGTCGTCTCCAGCGTGCCGGGCGGCGCGGCCAACGTGCAGGACATCTATCCGCTGGCGCCGTTGCAGGAAGGCATTCTTTACCACCACTTGAGCGCGGGCGAAGGCGATCCCTACCTGCTGCAATCGCGGCTGGCGTTCGACAGCCTTGAACGTCTGCAGCGTTTCCGCGTGGCGCTGCAACACGTCATCGACCGCCATGACGTGCTGCGCACGGGCGTGGTGTGGGAAGGCTTGAGCGTGCCGGTGCAGGTCGTGTGGCGTCAGGCTGAACTCGTGGTGCAGGAGGCCTCGCTCGATCCTGTGGCCGGCGACATCCTTGAACAACTGCATGCCCGGTTCGATGCCCGGCATTACCGCCTCGACATCGCCCAGGCACCGTTGCTGCGTCTGGTGTATGCCCGTGATCCGGCCCGTGGCCGGGTGGTGGCGATGCTGCTGTTCCATCACATCGTGCTCGACCATACCGCGCTGGAAGTGGTGCGCCACGAAATGCAGGCGTACCTGCGCGGAGCCGACGAGCCGCTGCCTGCGGCGGTGCCGTATCGCAATTACGTGGCGCAGGCGCGTCTGGGCGTTACGGAGTCGGAGCATGAAGCGTTTTTCCGCGAAATGCTCGGCGACATCGACGAGCCGACCCTGCCGTTCAGCCTGCGCGATGTGCGCGGTGACGGGCGCGGCATCGAGGAAGTGCAGCAAGTTCTCGACAACGGCCTGAATCTGCGTCTGCGCAGTCAGGCGCGGCAGATGGGCATCAGCGTGGCCAGTCTGTTCCACCTTGCCTGGGCCCAGGTACTGGCGGCGACCTCCGGGCAGGACAACGTGGTGTTCGGCACTGTGCTGATGGGCCGGATGCAAGGCGGCCAGGGTGCTGACCGCGCACTGGGCATGTTCATCAATACCTTGCCGTTGCGGGTTGATCTGGGGGAGACCCCGGTGCGCGAAGCGGTCAAGGCGACGCATCAGCGTCTCACCGCGTTGCTGGGGCATGAGCATGCTTCGTTGGCACTGGCCCAGCGTTGCAGCGGGATTGCGGCGCCATCGCCGTTGTTCAGCGCGATGCTCAACTATCGACACAGCCACGGCGCCGAGCATTCGGACAGCGTGGTTCAGGCCTGGCAAGGCATCGAGACCCTGAGCAGCGAAGAACGCACCAACTACCCGCTGAGCCTGAACGTCGATGACCTGGGCAACGGTTTCTCGCTGATTGCCATGGTGCCTTCGGACATTAGTGCGCAACGGATTTGCGGCTACATGCAAACGGCGTTGATGGCGTTGGTGGAGGCGTTGGAACAGGCACCGACGCAGGCGATGAATCGCTTGCCGATTCTTGAGGGGGCGGAGCGGCAGCGGCTGTTGTTTGACTTCAATGCGACCGACGTCGGGTACGACCTTCAACAAAGCATCCATGGCCTGTTCGAGGCGCAGGTTTTGCGGTCACCGCAGGCTGTGGCGGTGCTTTCCGGTGAAGAGCGACTGAGTTATTCCGAACTGAACCAGCGGGCCAACCGTCTGGCGCATCACTTGCGCGGCTTGCGCGGCTTGGGCGTCGGCCCGGATGCGCGGGTGGCGATCTGCGTCGAGCGGGGGCTGGAGATGGTGGTCGGGTTGCTGGCGATTCTGAAGGCTGGCGGCGGTTATGTGCCGCTGGATCCGGCGTATCCGCTGGAGCGTCTGGCCTACATGCTGGAGGACAGCGCGCCGTCGGCAGTACTGGTGCAAGGCTCGACCCGCGCGTTGCTGGGTGAGGTGTCGGTGCCGGTGGTCGATCTGGATCACGACACCTGGCAATCGTTGTCGGCCGATAACCCTTCGGTCGATGGACTGACCCCGCAGCACACGGCCTACGTGATCTACACCTCGGGCTCCACCGGGCAGCCGAAAGGCGTGATCAACGAGCACAGTGGTGTGGTCAACCGTTTGCTGTGGATGCAGGACGCCTATCGCCTGACTGCTGAAGATTCAGTGCTTCAGAAAACCCCGTTCAGTTTTGACGTGTCGGTGTGGGAGTTCTTCTGGCCTCTGATGACCGGCGCGCGATTGGTCATGGCCCGTCCTGAAGGCCACAAAGATCCGCTGTACCTGAGCGAAGTCATCGAACGCGAACGCATCACCACGCTGCACTTCGTGCCGTCGATGCTCGACGTGTTCCTTGCCCATGGCGACACCACTCGTTGCAACGGTTTGCGTCAGGTGATGTGCAGCGGCGAAGCGTTGCCGGGCAGCTTGGTACGGCGCTTCAAGCAGCAATTGCCAAATAGTGGTTTGCACAATCTCTATGGCCCGACCGAAGCGGCAGTGGACGTCACGGCGTGGGATTGCGCCGGACCATTGGAGCAAACCCCGGACAACACGCCGATTGGCAAACCAATCGCCAACACCCGGATGTACATCCTCGATGCTCAGCAGCAACCGGTGCCGCAAGGTGTGGTCGGTGAGCTGTACATCGGCGGTGTGCAAGTGGCGCGGGGTTACCTGAACCGTCCTGAACTCAGCGCCGAACGTTTCCTTCAGGATCCATTCCAGCCGAACGGCCGGATGTACCGTACCGGCGACGTCGCCCGTTATCTGGCCGATGGCAACATCGAATACCTGGGCCGCAACGACGATCAGGTAAAGATCCGTGGTCTGCGCATTGAGCTCGGTGAAATCCAGTCACGCCTGACCGACATCGGCGGCGTGCAGGAGGCGGCAGTGCTGGCCCGCGAGGACGTGCCGGGAGACAAGCGACTGGTGGCTTATTACACCGGCGTCCGTCTGGAAATCGACGTGCTGCGGGGTCATTTACTCGAACACCTGCCGGATTACATGGTGCCCGCAGTGTTCGTGCATCTCGATGCACTGCCGCTGAGCCCCAACGGCAAGCTCGACCGCAAAGCCTTGCCGGTGCCGGATCAGGCTTCGGTCATCACTCGCGAATACGAAGCCCCGGTCGGCGAAGTGGAAATCCTCCTCGCCGGGCTCTGGGCCGAACTGCTCAACGTGGAGCGAGTAGGGCGCCACGACAACTTTTTTGAACTGGGCGGACACTCATTGCTGGCGGTCAGTCTGATCGGCCGGTTACGTCAGGAAGGCATGGAAGCCGAGGTCAGGGCGTTGTTCGAACAACCGACCCTGGCCGGTTACGCCGCAATTACGGAAAGAATGGAGATCGTCCTGTGAACGTGATCGAACTATTGGCAACACTCAAGGCTAAAGACATCCAGTTGGCGGTCACCGACGACCAGTTGCGCGTACAGGGCAACAAACAGGCCTTGAGCGACCCCGCTGTGCTGGCGCTGTTGCGCGAGCACAAACCGGCGCTGATCGAACTGATCAAGGCCGGGCAATATTCAGCCACCAAGAGCGGTCAGGTCGACGTGCCGGCCAATGGCATTGCACCCGGCACCACGCACATAACCCCGGCAATGCTGACCCTTGCCGAACTCGATCAGGCGATTATCGACCGTCTGGTCGCCGACGTGCCGGGTGGTGCTGCCAATGTGCAGGACATCTACCCGCTGGCGCCGTTGCAGGAAGGCATTCTTTACCATCACGTCAGCGCCACCCAGGGTGATCCGTACGTGATGCAGGCGCATTTCGCCTTTGCCGATCGCGGACGTTTGGACGCGTTCGTTCAGGCTTTGCAGGCCGTGATCGACCGCCACGACATCCTCCGTACGGCGGTAGTCTGGGAGGGGCTGAATACGCCGCAGCAAGTGGTCTGGCGTGAGGCCGAATTGCCGGTGGAAGAGATCGATGCCCAAGGCGAAGCGCTGGCGTATTTGCATGAACGTTTCGATGCCCGGGAATTCCGCATGGACGTGAGCCGGGCGCCGATGATGCGCCTGGCCCATGCGTGGGACGAAGCCGGACAACGAGTCGTCGCGACACTGCTGTTCCATCACATGGCGCTGGATCACTCGGCGCTTGATGTGGTGCGCCATGAAATGCGCGCGTTCCTCACCGGGCAAGGTGACCTGTTGGGGCGGCCGATCGCGTTCCGTGATTACGTGGCGCAGGCGCGACTGGGCGTCAGCGAAACCGAGCACGAGTTGTTCTTCCGCGCCATGCTCGGCGATATCGACGAGCCGACCTTGCCGTTCGGTTTGCAGGATGTACAGGGTGACGGCCACGGCATCACCGAGCTGAGCGTGCCGGTCGATCCGGACTTGGGCCAACGCCTGCGGGGGCAGGCGCGGCAGCTCGGAGTGAGTGCGGCCAGTCTTTTTCACCTGGCCTGGGCGCAGGTGCTGGCCACGCTCGCCGGCAAGCAGCGCGTGGTGTTCGGCACGGTGTTGATGGGCCGTCTGCAAGGCGCCGAAGCCACCGACCGGGCGCTGGGCATTTTCATCAACACCTTGCCGGTGCGGGTCGATGTCGACACCCAGAGCGTACGCAACGCCGTGCAGGCGACTCACGCGCGCCTGACCACCTTGATGCGTCATGAGCACGCGCCGCTGGCGCTGGCCCAGCGCTGCAGCAGCGTGGCGGCGCCGACGCCGCTGTTCAGCGTCTTGCTCAATTATCGCCACAGCCATGGCGCTGCTTCGGCCAGCGCACAAACCCTGTCGGCGTGGGAAGGCATCACCACCCTGCATTCGGAAGAACGCACCAATTATCCGCTGACCCTGAGCATCGATGACCTGGGCGATGCCTTCAGCCTGACCTTGCTCGCCACCACTGAAGTCGACCCGCAACGGGTATGCGATTACATGCTCGGTGCCCTGAACGGTCTGGTGTCCGCGCTGGAACAGGCGCCGGATTCACCGATCAGCCAAGTGCCGATCCTGCCGGACGCGGAGCGCGAGCAGATTCTGCGCGGCTTCAACGCCACCCGGGCCGACTACCCGCAAGGGCTGACCATTCACCAGCGTTTCGAGGCGCAAGTCATTGAAAGGCCGGAAGCGGTGGCGGCGGTGTTCCTTGGTGAGCAAGTGACCTATGCCGAGCTGAACCTGCACGCCAATGCCCTGGCCCATCATCTGATCAGCCTGGGCGTTCGTCCTGATGATCGTGTGGCCATCGTCGCCCGCCGGGGGCTGGATACGTTGGCCGGGCTGCTGGCGATTCTCAAGGCCGGGGCCGGTTACGTGCCGGTTGACCCGGCGCATCCGGCCGAGCGCTTGAGCTATCTGCTCAGCGATAGTGCCCCGGTGGTGGTACTGACCCAGATCGATCTACGCGATCGGCTCCCGGTGCTGGACGTCCCGGTGATCGACCTCGACCGCCGTACCTGGCCTCTGAGCCTGGCCCTCGATCCGCAGGTGCCGGGGCTGAGCACCGAGCATCTGGCGTACGTGATCTACACCTCGGGCTCGACCGGTCTGCCCAAGGGCGTGATGGTCGAACACCGCACCCTGTCCAACCTCGTTGACTGGCACTGTAGCGCGTTCGATCTGTGCGCCGGCCGTCACACCTCAAGCCTTGCCGGCTTCGGCTTCGACGCCATGGCCTGGGAAGTTTGGCCGGCGTTGTGTGCCGGTGCGACCCTGCACCTGGCCCCGACCCGCGACGGCAACGAGGACATCGACGCCTTGCTCGACTGGTGGCGCTCGCAGCCGCTGGACGTGAGCTTCTTGCCGACCCCGGTCGCCGAATACGCTTTCAGTCAGAACCTCGAACACCCGACTTTGCGCACGCTGTTGATCGGCGGCGATCGCCTGCGTCAGTTCAGCCGTCACCAGCATTTCGATGTGATCAACAACTACGGCCCGACCGAAGCCACGGTGGTGGCGACCTCGGGCAAGGTCGAAGCCGGGCAGACGCTGCACATCGGTCGGCCGGTGAGCAACGCCACGGTCTATCTGCTGGATGAACAGCAACGCCCAGTGCCCATCGGGGTGGCGGGGGAGTTGTATGTCGGTGGCGCCGGGGTTGCCCGGGGCTATCTGAATCGCCCGGAACTGACGGCCGAGCGCTTTCTCGACGATCCGTTCAACAGCGGGCGCATGTACCGCACCGGTGACCTGGCGCGCTGGCAGGAAGACGGCACCCTCGAATACCTGGGGCGCAACGACGATCAGGTGAAGATTCGCGGTGTGCGCATCGAGCTGGGCGAGATTGAAACCCGTCTCAACCAGCTTCCCGGTATTCAGGAAGCGGTATTGCTGGCCCGTGAAGACGAACCCGGTCAGCCGCGCCTCGTCGCCTATTACACCGAACAGGCCCAGGTCGAACCGCAACCGGTGGCTGAGCTGCGCGCCTGCCTGCTGGCGCAATTGCCCGAATACATGGTGCCGACGGCGTTCGTGCGGCTGGACGCGTTGCCGCTGACCGCCAACGGTAAGGTCGACCGCAAGGCGTTGCCGGCGCCGGATCGCGCGGCGCTGTTCACCCGTCATTACGAAACTCCACAGGGCGAACTGGAAGCTGCGCTGGCGCGGATCTGGGGTGAAGTGCTGCAGGTCGAGCGAGTTGGGCGGCGGGATCACTTTTTCGAACTCGGTGGCCACTCGTTGCTGGCGATGCGCATGGTGTCCCAGGTTCGCCAACGCCTGGGCGTGGAGCTGGCCCTGAGCGACTTGTTTGCCAATGCCGAGCTGTCAGCGGTCGCAGAAGTGCTGGCCCAGGCCGGGCGCAGTTCGCAACCGGCGATGGTGCCGGTGCCTCGTGACGGCGCGCTGCCGCTGTCGTTTGCCCAGCAACGGCTGTGGTTTTTGGCGCGGATGGAGGGGGTCAACACGGCCTACAACATTCCGCTGGGCTTGCGCTTGCGCGGTGATCTCGACGAGGCGGCGCTGCAACGGGCACTGGCACGGATCGTCGGACGTCACGAAACACTGCGCAGCCGTTTTGTCCCGCACAACGATGAGGTGCAGGTGATGATTGCAGCGGCCGACAGCGCAGTGCTGCTGCCGGTCGAGGATCTGCGTCAGCATCTCCACGCCGATGAAGCCTTGCAGGCGTTGATCCGTGAGCAGGCTTCGACCCCATTCGATCTGCAGCACGACTCATTGATTCGCGGGCGACTGGTGCGGTTGGCCGATGATCACTATGTGCTGCTGTTGACCCTGCACCACATCATCTCCGACGGCTGGTCGATGGGCGTGCTGACCCGTGAACTGATGGCGCTGTATCAGGCGTTCAGCCAGGGTGAGGCCGACCCGCTGCCCCCGCTGGCGCTGCAATATGCCGACTACGCGATCTGGCAACGCCGCTGGTTGAGCGGCGAAGTGCTGCAACGTCAGAGCGATTACTGGCAGCAAAATCTGGCCGGGGCCCCGACCTTGCTGGTGCTGCCGACTGACCGGCCGCGTCCGGCGCAACAGGATTACGCCGGCAGCAGCGTCGAGTTCCGGCTCGACGAACCGCTGAGCGCCGGGCTCAAGGCGCTGAGCCAGCGGCACGGCGTGACGATGTACATGACGATGGTGAGCGCCTGGGCACTGTTGCTCAGTCGCTTGTCCGGCCAGTCCGACGTCGTGGTAGGTTCGCCGATTGCCAACCGTGGCCGGGCGGAAATCGAAGGGCTGATCGGGTTATTCATCAATACCCTGGCCCTGCGGATCGACACGTCCGGCGGGCTCAGTGTCGAATCGTTGCTGGCCCGGGTGAAGGCGCTGACGTTGCTGGCCCAGGCCCATCAGGATCTGCCCTTCGAGCAGGTGGTGGAAGTCACCCGGCCGGCGCGCAGTCTTTCCCACAGTCCGTTTTTCCAGACCACCCTGAGCTGGGAAAGCAGCGTGGGACCGGATCTGGCGCTGGGTGATTTGGCGCTGGAAAGCGTGGCCGGTCCGGCTCAGTTTGCCAAATTCGACCTGTCGTTGACCCTCGGCGAAACCCGCGAGGGAATTCGCGGAGCGCTGGAATACGCCACGGCGTTGTTCGATGAATCGACGATCCAGCGTTATGTCGGCTACTTCGAGCAATTGCTGCGCGGGATGGTTGCCAACGATCAGGCGGAGCTGGAACAGCTCGATATGGTTCACGCTCACGAGCGTGAACAGTTGCTCGTCACATTCAACGACTCGCACGCTGAGTTTGTGTCGGGGCTGACCATTGCGCAGCGATTCGAGGCGCAAGTGATCGAGCGGCCCGAAGCGGTTGCGACGGTCAGTCAGGGGCAGGCGTTGACCTTTGCCGAGCTGAACCGACAGGCCAACACGTTGGCCCATCACCTGATTGGATTGGGTGTTCGCCCGGATGATCGCGTGGCCATCGTCGCCCGGCGCGGGCTCGACACAATGGTCGGGCTGGTGGCCATTCTCAAGGCCGGGGCCGGTTATGTGCCGGTGGATCCTGCGCATCCGGCGGAGCGTTTGCACTATCTGCTGAGCGACAGTGCGCCCGTGGCGGTGCTGTGCCTGAGTGATTTGCGTGAACGCTTGCCGGCGCTTGATGTGCCAGTGATCGATCTGGATTTGCATACATGGCCGGACACCGAAGTCGGCAATCCGCTGGTGCCAGGCCTGACCACAGAACACCTGGCCTACGTCATCTACACCTCGGGCTCCACCGGTTTGCCTAAAGGTGTGATGGTCGAACACTACACTTTGAGCAACCTCGTCGACTGGCACTGCAAAGCGTTCGATCTATGCGCCGGGCGCCACACCTCGAGCCTCGCCGGTTTCGGCTTCGACGCCATGGCCTGGGAAGTCTGGCCGGCCCTGTGCGCCGGCGCGACCCTGCACCTGGCGCCAGCCCGCGATGGCAGCGAAGACGTGGACGCTTTGCTCGACTGGTGGCGCGCACAACCGCTGGACGTGAGTTTCCTGCCGACACCGGTGGCCGAATACGCCTTCAGCCAGAACCTCGAACACCCGACCCTGCGCACACTGTTGATCGGTGGCGATCGCTTGCGTCAGTTCAACCGCCACCAATCCTTCGATGTGGTCAATAACTACGGTCCGACCGAGGCGACGGTGGTTGCAACCTCGGGCATTGTCGAAGCGGGGCAGGCGCTGCACATCGGCAAACCGATCGCCAACGCGGCGGTGTACCTGCTCGATGAACAGCACCGCCCGGTGCCCGTCGGCGTGGCGGGGGAGCTTTATGTGGGCGGCGCCGGCGTGGCCCGGGGTTACCTGAATCGTGCGGATCTGACCGAAGAACGCTTCCTGCGCGACCCGTTCAACCACGGGCGCATGTACCGAACCGGTGACCTGGCGCGCTGGCGCGCCGACGGCTCCATCGAGTATCTGGGACGCAACGACGATCAGGTGAAAATCCGTGGCGTGCGCGTCGAACTCGGCGAAATCGAAACCCGCCTCAATCATTTGCTCGGCATTCAGGAAGCAGTGCTGGTGGCCCGCGAAGACGAACCTGGCCAAGTGCGGCTGGTGGCGTATTTCACCGAACAGGCACAGGTCGAGCCTTTGGCCGTGGCCGAACTGCGGGCGCACCTGCTGACTCAGTTGCCCGAGTACATGGTGCCGGCGGCCTTCGTCAGACTCGACGCACTGCCGCTGACTGCCAATGGCAAGGTCGACCGCAAGGCCTTGCCGGTGCCGGATCGCAGCGCCTTGTTCACCCGCGACTATCAAGCACCGCAAGGTGAACTGGAAACCACCTTGGCGCAGATCTGGGCAGAAGTGCTGCAGGTCGAACAGGTCGGGCGTCAGGATCACTTTTTCGAACTGGGCGGTCACTCGTTGCTGGCGATGCGCATGCTGTCTCAGGTTCGACAGCGGCTGGGGGTGGAGCTGGCGCTTGCCGAGCTGTTCGCCAATGCCGAGCTTTCAGCGGTGGCCGAGGTGCTGGCCCAGGCCGGACGCTGCACGCAACCGGCGATCATGCCGGCGCCGCGTGACGGTACGCTGCCGTTGTCATTCGCCCAGCAACGGTTGTGGTTCATGGCGCAACTGGAAGGCGCCAACACCGCCTACAACATTCCCCTCGGCCTGCGCCTGCGCGGGCGTCTCGATGAAGCGGCCCTGCAACGGGCATTGGCGCGGATCGTCGAGCGTCATGAAACCCTGCGCAGCCGCTTTGCCCAGTTCAACGATGAAGCTCAGGTGCTGATCGCGCCGCTCGACAGCGGTGTGCTGCTGCGGGTCGAAGACTTGCGCCAGCACCCGCAGGCCGACGAAGCCTTGCAGGCTCTGATTCAGGGTGAAGCCTCGGGGCCGTTCGATTTGCAGGACGATCCGTTGATTCGCGGACGTCTGGTGCGATTGGCCGACGATCATCATGTGTTGCTGCTGACTCTGCACCACATCATCTCCGATGGCTGGTCGATGGGCGTCCTGACTCGCGAATTGATGGCGCTGTATCAGGCGTTCAGCCATGGCGAGGCCGATCCGCTGCCGCCGCTGGCGTTGCAGTACACCGATTACGCCGTTTGGCAGCGCCGCTGGTTGAGCGGTGAAGTCTTGCAGCGTCAGAGTGACTACTGGCAACAGGCACTGGCCGGTGCGCCGGCCTTGTTGATGCTGCCGACCGACCGTCCACGCCCGGCCCAACAGGAATACGCCGGCAGCAGTGTCGACGTGCGGCTGGACGAACGCTTGAGTGCCGGTCTCAAGGCGTTGTGTCAGCGGCACGGCGTGACGCCGTACATGGCAGTGATGAGCGCCTGGGCGATGTTGCTCAGTCGTTTGTCCGGTCAGTCGGACGTGGTGATCGGCTCGCCGGTCGCCAACCGTAATCGGGCGGAAATCGAAGGATTGATCGGGCTGTTTGTCAACACGCTTGCCGTGCGCATCGATACTTCCGGCGCGCTGAGCGTCGAGGCGCTGCTGGCGCAGCTCAAGGCCTGCACGCTGGAGGCGCAGGCCCATCAGGATTTGCCGTTCGAGCAAGTAGTGGAGATCACCCGGCCGGTGCGCAGCCTGTCCCACAGCCCGTTGTTCCAGACGTTGCTGAGCTGGGACAGCGGC
This sequence comes from Pseudomonas sp. HS6, assembly GCF_023375815.1. Classification (NCBI taxonomy): domain Bacteria; kingdom Pseudomonadati; phylum Pseudomonadota; class Gammaproteobacteria; order Pseudomonadales; family Pseudomonadaceae; genus Pseudomonas; species Pseudomonas sp. HS6. Next base: position 2,613,931 of record NZ_CP067412.1, read on the forward strand.
AGCGGCGCGACGCTGGCCCTTGGTGACCTGACGCTGGAAGGCGTGGCCGAGCCGAGTCACTTCGCCAAGTTTGATCTGTCGCTGACATTGGGTGAGGCGCAAGGCGTGATCCGGGGTTCGCTGGAATACGCCACGGCGTTGTTCGATGAGTCGACAGTTCAGCGTTATGCCGCTTACTTGCAGCAGCTGTTGCAGGCCATGGTCAGTAATGATCAGGCGGTGCTGGAGCAGGTGGAGGTGCTGGCGGAGGATGAGCGTCGGCACTTGCTGCATGACTTCAATGCCACTGACGTTGATTACGATCTTCAACAGAGCATTCACGGTTTGTTCGAGGCGCAGGTCTTGCGGTCGCCGCAGGCTGTGGCGGTACTTTTCGGCGAACAGCGACTGAGTTATGCCGAGCTGAACGCTCGGGCCAACCGACTGGCGCATCACTTGCGCGGATTGGGTGTTGGCCCGGATGCGCGGGTGGCGATCTGCGTCGAGCGCGGGCTGGAGATGGTAGTCGGGTTGCTGGCGATTCTGAAGGCTGGCGGCGGTTATGTGCCGCTGGATCCGGCGTATCCGCTGGAGCGTCTGGCCTACATGCTGGAGGACAGCGCGCCGTCGGCAGTACTGTTGCAAGGCTCGACCCGCGCGTTGCTGGGTGAGGTGTCGGTGCCGGTGGTCGATCTTGATCACAACACTTGGCAAGCGCTGTCGGCCGATAACTTGTCCGTCGATGGACTGACCCCGCAGCACACGGCCTACGTGATCTACACCTCAGGCTCCACCGGCCAGCCGAAAGGTGTGATCAACGAGCATTCAGGGGTGGTCAACCGCTTGCTGTGGATGCAGGACGCTTATCGTCTGACGGCTGAAGATTCGGTCCTGCAAAAGACGCCGTTCAGCTTCGACGTGTCGGTGTGGGAGTTCTTCTGGCCGCTGATGACCGGCGCGCGATTGGTCATGGCCCGTCCGGGCGGGCATAAGGATCCGCTCTATCTCAGCGAAGTGATCGAAGCCGAACACATCACCACGCTGCACTTCGTGCCGTCGATGCTCGACGTGTTCCTCGCCCATGGCGACACCACTCGTTGCAACGGTTTGCGTCAGGTGATGTGCAGCGGCGAAGCGTTGCCGGGCAGCTTGGTACGGCGCTTCAAGCAACAATTGCCGGACTCTGGTTTGCACAACCTCTACGGCCCGACCGAAGCGGCGGTGGACGTCACGGCGTGGGATTGCGCCGGACCATTGGAGCAAACGCCGGACAACACGCCGATTGGCAAACCAATCGCCAACACCCGCATGTACATCCTTGATACCCAGCAGCAACCGGTGCCGCAAGGCGTGGTCGGCGAGTTGTACATCGGCGGCGTGCAAGTGGCTCGCGGTTACCTGAACCGTCCTGAACTCAGCGCCGAACGTTTCCTTCAGGATCCATTCCAGCCGAACGGCCGGATGTACCGTACCGGCGACGTCGCCCGTTATCTGGCCGATGGCAACATCGAATACCTGGGCCGCAACGACGATCAGGTGAAGATCCGCGGCCTGCGCATCGAACTGGGCGAAATCCAGTCACGCCTGACTGACATCGGCGGCGTGCAGGAAGCGGCGGTGCTGGCCCGTGAAGACGTGCCGGGGGACAAACGCCTTGTCGCCTACTACACCGGCGCCCATCTGGAAATCGACGTGCTGCGCGGTCATCTGCTGGAGGATCTGCCGGATTACATGGTGCCAGCGGTGTTCGTATACCTCGATGCGCTGCCGCTGAGCCCCAACGGCAAACTCGACCGCAAAGCCCTGCCCGCACCGGATCAGGCTTCGGTGATCACCCGCGAGTACGACGCGCCGGTCGGCGAGGTGGAAATTCTCCTCGCAGGCTTGTGGGCCGAACTGCTCAAAGTGGAGCGAGTAGGGCGCCACGACAACTTCTTCGAACTGGGCGGGCACTCGCTGATGGCGGTCAACCTGGTGGCGCGGATGCGCCACGTCGGGCTGACGGCTGATGTGCGCGTGCTGTTCAATCAGCCGACGCTCGCTGCGCTGGCCGCTGCGGTCGGCGACGAGACGGAGGCCATAATCCCGGCCAACCGGATTGCGCCGGACTGCAAACACATCACCCCGGACATGCTGCCACTGGTTGCACTGGATCAGCCCGCCATCGACCGCATCGTCGCCAGCATTCCCGGCGGCGCGGCCAACGTGCAGGACATTTACCCGCTGGCACCGTTACAGGCTGGCATTCTGTTCCATCACCTGTCGGCAACCCAGGGCGATCCGTATGTGTTGCAGGCTCAGTTTGCGTTTGCCGATGAGTCGCGCCTGCGGGTGTTCGCCGAAGCTTTGCAAGCCGTGATCGAACGCCATGACATTCTGCGTACGTCGCTGTTCTGGGACGGTCTGGAAGAGCCGGTGCAAGTGGTCTGGCGTCAGGCGTCGCTGGTCTGTGAAACGGTTGAATTGAACGATAGTGAAACGGATGCATTGAGCCAGTTGCGCAGCCGGTTCGATACCCGGCAATACCGCATGGCCGTCACTCAGGCACCGCTGATGCGCGTGGTGCATGGCTGGGATGCGGTCAATCGGCGCGTGGTGGCGCTGCTGCTGTTCCATCACCTGGTCATGGACCACATTGCACTGGAGGTACTGCGCCACGAGATGCAGGCTGTCTTGCTCGGTCAGGTGCGGCAACTGGCCGAACCGGTGCCGTATCGCACCTATGTCGCCCGCACGCGCTCTGGGCTGAGCGAAGAGGAACATGAGACGTTCTTCCGTGACATGCTCGGCGATATCGACGAACCGACCCTGCCGTATGGCCAGGGTTCTGTTGCGGACAGCGGCAACGGGCATGCGCAACGGCTGCTGAACACCGTGCTGAGCCAGCGGGTCAGGGCCAAGGCCAGGCGCCTGGGCATCAGCGCCGCCAGCCTGATGCACCTGGCGTGGGCCAGCGTGCTGGGGCAACTGTCGGGGCGTGAAAACGTGGTGTTCGGCACGGTCATGCTTGGCCGGTTGCACGGCGGTGAAGGTGCCGAACGCGCGCTGGGCGTGTTCATCAACACGCTGCCGTTGCGCATCGATTTGAGCGGGCAGTCGGTGAAGGAAGCCGCGCTGGCGACCCATCAGCGCTTGAACCGCCTGCTGCATCACGAACACGCGCCGCTGGCGCTGGTGCAACGCTGCAGCGCCATGGCCCCGGGGTCGCCGCTGTTCAATGCGTTGTTCAATTACCGTCACAGTGGCGGCGGGGGCACGCCGTCCGCGGAAGTCGTGGCGGCATGGCAGGGCATGCAGTTGCTCGATGCCGAAGAACGCAGCAACTACCGCCTGAGCCTGAGCGTCGATGACTTGGGCGAAGACTTCAGCCTGACCGCGTTGACCATGGCAGGGATCGACGCCGAGCGGATTTGCGACTACATGGATCTTGCGGTCGACAGCTTGTTGCAGGCGCTGGAGCGGACGCCGCAACTGGGCATCGATCAGTTGTCGATCCTGCCGCGGGATGAACGGCGGCAATTGCTGGTCGAGTTCAATGCCACCCAGCGGGATTACCCGGCGACGTTGACGGTTCATCGTCTGTTCGAACAGCAGGTGACGAAGCATCCGCAAGCTCAGGCGGCTGTGCATGGCAATTCGGCGTTGACCTATGAAGAGCTGAATGAGCGGGCCAATCGCCTGGCCCATTATCTGATCGGGCAGGGCGTGCAGCCGGGCGATCACGTGGCGATCCTGCTGCCACGCTCCTTGGATCTGCTGGTTGCGCAACTGGCCATCGGCAAGTGCGCGGCGGCTTATGTGCCGCTGGACATCAACGCCCCGGCCGAACGGCAGGCGTTCATGGTCGAGGATTGCGGGGCGAAAGCGCTGTTGACCTTCAGTACTGAAACGGTTGATTACGCTGTGCGCCGGATCTATCTGGATGCACTGGATCTAGGCGCGCAACCGGTCTACAACCCGGATCTGCCGCAGTCTTCCGAATCCTTGGCCTACATCATGTACACCTCCGGCTCCACCGGCACGCCGAAAGGGGTGATGGTGCCGCACCGGGCGATCGGTCGACTGGTGATCAACAACGGTTATGCGGATTTCAATGCGCAAGACCGCGTGGCATTCGCCTCCAACCCAGCGTTCGACGCCAGCACCATGGACGTCTGGGGGCCGCTGCTCAACGGCGGGCGAGTAGTAGTGATTGATCACGCGACTTTGCTTGATCCACACGCTTTCGGTCGAGCGCTGGCTAGCACCGGCGTGACGATCCTGTTCGTCACCACCGCGCTGTTCAACCAGTACGTGCAGCTGATTCCTGAAGCCCTCATGGGGCTGCGCATTGTGTTGTGCGGCGGCGAACGCGCTGACCCGGCCGCCTTCCGCCGCCTGCTGGCAGAGGCGCCCAACCTGCGCATCGTCCACTGCTACGGCCCGACCGAAACCACTACGTACGCCACAACCTTCGAAGTGCGCGAAGTGGCAGAAACAGCCGACAGCGTGCCGATTGGCGGCCCGATCTCCAACACCCAGGTCTACGTGCTCGACGCCCGTCAGCAACCCGTACCGATGGGCGTGACCGGCGAGTTGTACATCGGCGGCCAGGGCGTGGCGCTGGGCTATTTGAATCGCCCGGACCTGACCGCCGAAAAATTCCTGCAAGACCCGTTCGGCGATCAACCGGGAGCGCTGCTGTACCGCACCGGCGACCTCGCACGCTGGTTGGCACCGGGGCACCTGGAATGCATCGGCCGTAACGACGATCAGGTGAAAATCCGCGGCTTCCGCATCGAACTGGGGGAAATCGAAAACCGCCTGCTGAACTGTGAGGGAGTGAAGGAAGCCATCGTGCTGGCCCGTCAGGACGGCCAGGAACCGATACGTCTGGTGGCGTATTTCACGGCCGAGGATGGCGTCGACAGCGCCAGTCTGCGCAGTCAATTGCAAGCACGCCTGCCGGAATACATGGTGCCGTCGGCCTGGGTGCAGCTCGACGCTTTGCCGTTGAACAACAACGGTAAGGTCGACCGCAGAGCCCTGCCGGTTCCGGCGCACGACGCGCTGCTCAGCCGCGCCTATGAGACTCCGGCCAATCCGCTGGAAGAGACTCTGGCGCAGCTCTGGGCCGAAGTGTTGCCGGTCGAACAGGTCGGTCGTCACGACAACTTCTTCGAGTTGGGCGGACACTCGTTGCTGGCGATTCGTCTGATCAACCTGATGCAACAGAACGGGCTGGAAGTGACGCTGGCCGAGCTGTTCCAGCACGCCAGCATCGAGTCGCTCGGTACCTTGCTCAGCCAGCGCACAGGCGCTGAACAGCAGGATGACGGGCTGGTCGTGGTGCGTGCCGGTGGCGCAGGCACGCCGTTGTTCCTGCTGCATGAGTTCAGTGGGATGGACGCGTACTTCCCGGCGCTGGGCCTGCACATCGAGGGCGATTTCCCGATCTACGGCTTGCCGGGCATCCCGCTCGGCAAGGCACCGCTGCGCACCATGGAATGCCTGGCGGCGCGCATGGTGGAGATCATTCGTTCGGTGCAGCCGCAAGGGCCTTATCGCCTGGCCGGCTGGTCGTTCGGCGGGGTGTTGGCCTATGAAGTGGCGATGCAGTTGCTCGGCATGGATGAGACGGTGGCGTTCGTCGGTCTGATCGACAGTTTCGTGCCGCGCCTGACCGATCAGGGAAAGGCGCGCTGGAGCGACGAGCATGCGCACAAGCGCCAGTTGTTGCAGCACTGCACGATGTACTCGGCCTCTCTTGGTGATGCTGGACAAGCCGCACTGGCGCATCTGGCGGTGTTGCACACCGAACTGGAACAGATCGACTTCCAGCCGCTGTTGCAGCGCTGCCGGGACGAGCAATTGCTGCACCCGGACATGGCGGCCGCTAAACCGGAGGACCTGTGGCATTACCTTGACCGCGAAGTCGCCCACGGGCATGCGCTGGCGCATTACCGGATCAATCCATTGGGTTTGCCGCTGCATCTGTTCCGGGCCCAGGAACATCCGACGGACTTGTCTCGTCGTCACCCGACCCTGGGCTGGGCAGACGAAGTATCGGTCACGCTCCTGAACTGCATCGATGTGCCGGGCGATCACCAGAGCATGATGCAGGCGCCGCATGTGCAGGTGCTCGGTCAGGCACTCAGCCAGGCATTGCAGGCGTCGGCAGTGGTCGAATCCCGGGCGTATCAGCCGCTGTTGACGATCCAGACCGGTCACACCGGGCATGCGCCGATTTTCTGCGTGCCGGGAGCTGGCGACAGTGTCACCGGGTTCCTCCATCTGACCGAGGCGCTGGGGCCGGAGTGGCCGATTCATGGGCTGCAACCCCGAGGCCTCGACGGCGCGACCGTGCCGCACAGCCGGGTCGAAAGTGCCGCCGAGTTCTACGTTCGAGCACTTGAGCAGCTGTACCCGCAAGGGCCGGTGCATCTGATCGGGCATTCGTTCGGCGGCTGGGTGGCGTACGCCATGGCGGCGCAGTTGCAGGCTGCGGGGCGCGAGGTGGCGTCCCTGACCCTGATCGACAGCGAATCACCGGGCGGCAACAGCGTCGTGGGCAAGCCGTACACCACGACGGCGGCTCTGTTGCGACTCATTGAGTCGCTGCAACTGTCCAGCGGCAAGTCTCTGGGCATCGATGCGCTGGCCTTCGCCGAAGCTGACGACACCACGCAAATGCGCCTGCTGCATAACGGGATGGTCCATGCGGGTGTGCTGTCGGAGCGCTCCTCAGCCGATGCGATGCAGGGCCCGGTACGTACCTTCGCTACGGCGCTACGCACGGTCTATCGACCGGCGTTGGCCTATACCGGGGCGGTGCGTCTGGCGCTGGTGGACGACCCGACGCTGGACGCGTCGGGCAATCAGCGTGAACAGGCGGCGATGCTTGAAGGCTGGCAGCGTGAGGCCAGGGATTTGGCGGTGTGGTACGGCCCGGGCAACCACTTCACGATTCTCAAGGCGCCCAACGTCTTCAGCCTCGCGGCGTGGTGGCATGACGGGCTGACGGTAGCGGCGGGTCAAGTGTTGTCCTGATTAAAGTCTTTATCCTGGAACCCGGCCGCTGGCCGGGCTCAACCCTGAACGGAATTGTGGTCATTTATGGAACAGTCGAAGTTGCGCAAAGTCGGTCTGGGTATCGCGTTGACGCTGGTGGCCGGGTTGGTGTTCTACACGGTGCAGGCACCGGCCGAAGCGCCGCAATATCTGACCGCCACGGTCGAACGCGGTGACATTGAAAACGCGGTGTTGGCCACCGGTTTGCTGGAAGGTATCAAGCAGGTGGACGTCGGTGCCCAGGTCTCGGGGCAATTGAAGTCGCTCAAGGTCAAGGTCGGCGATAAGGTCAAGAAGGGCCAGTGGCTGGCGGAAATCGACCCGCTGGTGCTGCAGAACACGTTGCGTCAGGCACAGGTCGACGAGGAAAACCTGCAAGCCCAGCGCCGGGCGACGCAGGCTCAGGTCAGGCAGACCAAGGCGATTTACGAGCGCTATCAAAATCTGCAGGAAGACGCCTCTATCTCGCGGCAGGATTTTGAAACCGCGCAATCGAACTACGAAGTGCAGCAGGCCAATCTGTTGTCGCTGGATGCGCAGATCAAGAGCGCGCATATCCAGATCGACACCGCCAAGGTCAATCTGGCCTACACGCGGATCGTCGCGCCCATCGACGGCGATGTGGTGGGCATCGTCACCCAGGAAGGCCAGACCGTGATTGCCAACCAACTGGCGCCGATCCTGCTGAAACTGGCGGACCTGGACACCATGACCGTCAAGGCTCAGGTGTCGGAAGCCGACGTCATTCACATTGCGCCGGGGCAGGAGGTGTATTTCACCATTCTGGGCGAGGACAAGCGTTACTACGGCAAGCTGCGCGGCACCGACCCTGCGCCGCAGAACTTCCTTGAAGCGCCGCCTGCTGGCACACCGAAGCAGAACACGGCGGTGTTCTACAACGCACTGTTCGAGGTGCCCAACCCGGACCATCGCCTGCGTATTTCCATGACCGCCCAAGTGCGGGTGGTGCTCGACACGGCCAAATCGGTGCTGACGATACCGGTGGCCGCGTTGGGGCCGCGCAACAACGACGGCAGTTTCCCGGTGCGGGTGCTGGACGCCAAGGGCCAGGCGCAATCGCGCAACGTGCAGACCGGCATCAACAACAACGTCAAGGTGCAGGTCAACGGCGGTCTGGCCGAAGGTGACCGGGTGGTGATCGGTGATCCGGTGGCGAAAGTGGCAGGGGCATGAGCATGAGCATGACCGAACCTCTGCTGCAACTGACCGGCATCAGCCGTAGTTTCACTGCGGGTGACCGTGAATTTCTCGCGTTGAAGAACATCAATCTGACAATCAATGCCGGGGAAATGGTCGCCATCATTGGCGCTTCGGGCTCCGGCAAATCGACCCTGATGAACCTCCTCGGCTGCCTCGACTACGCCACGGCCGGCAGCTACAAGATCAACGGTCGGGAAACACGCGACCTGGACAATCAGGCGCTGGCCGAACTGCGCCGCGATTATTTCGGCTTCATCTTCCAGCGCTACCACCTGCTGCCGCACCTGAGTGCGATGCACAACGTCGAAATGCCGGCGATCTACGCCGGCACGCCGGAGCCCCAGCGTCATGCCCGGGCCCGTGAGCTGTTGGCACGCCTGGGGCTGGAAGGGCACCTGACGCATCGCCCGAGTCAGCTGTCGGGCGGTCAGCAGCAGCGGGTGAGTATCGCCCGGGCCTTGATGAACGGCGGCGAAGTGATCCTCGCGGATGAACCGACCGGCGCCCTCGACACCACCAGCGGCAAGGAGGTGATGCGCATTCTGCTGGAGCTGCACGCCGCCGGGCACACGGTGATTCTGGTGACTCACGACCCCAAGGTCGCGGCCAACGCCGAGCGCATCATCGAGGTCAGCGACGGCGAAATCCTCAGTGACCGCCGCAACGAACGCGACACCACGGCGCTGACCAACGAGGACGCGGTACCGCCCAAGTCCACGGCGGCGCGGCGTCTGGTGGCCAGCCTCGGGTTGTTCAAGGAAGCGTTCAACATGGCCTGGGTCGCACTGATTTCCCATCGGATGCGTACCTTGCTGACCATGCTCGGGATTGTTATCGGCATCACCTCGGTGGTGTCGATTTCGGCCATCGGCGAAGGCGCCAAGCGGTATGTGTTGAAAGACATTCAGGCCATTGGCAGCAACACCATCGATATCTATTCCGGCACCAGTTTCGGCGACAGTCGTTCGGCGGCCATCGAAACCCTGGTGCCCGCCGACGTCACGGCACTCAATCAGCTCTACTACGTCGACAGCGCCACGCCGGTGGTCGGGCGCAATCTGTTGCTGCGCTATCGCAACATCGACCTCGATGCGCAGGTCAACGGTGTCAGCGATCTGTACTTTCAGGTGCGCGGGATCAAGATGGAGGCGGGCATCCCGTTCAGCGAAAGCGATGCACGGCGTCAGGCGCAAGTGGTGGTGATCGATCACAACACACGCCATCGGTTGTTCGGCGAGGGCGTCGATCCGCTGGGGCAGGTGATCCTGATCGGCAACCTGCCATGTACGGTGATCGGCGTGGCGGCGGAAAGCAAAAACATCTTCTCGGCGAGCAAGTCGCTCAACGTCTGGGTGCCCTATGAAACCGCAGCCGGACGGCTGTTGGGCCAGCGTTACCTGGACAGCATCAGTGTGCGGATCAAGGACGGCCAGCCGAGCAAGGTGGTGGAAGACAACGTCAACAAACTGATGCTGCAGCGCCACGGCACCAAGGATTTCTTCACCAACAACCTCGACAGCGTGATGCAGACCGTACAGAAAACCAGCCGCTCACTGGCCTTGTTGCTGTCGCTGATTGCGGTGATTTCCCTCGTGGTGGGCGGCATCGGCGTGATGAACATCATGCTGGTGTCGGTCACCGAGCGTACCCGTGAAATCGGCATCCGTATGGCGGTCGGGGCTCGGCAGTCGGACATTCGCCAACAGTTTCTGGTGGAGGCGGTGATGGTCTGCCTGCTGGGTGGCGCCATCGGTATCTCGTTGAGTTACGCCATCGGCCACCTGTTCTCGCTGTTCATCAAGGAATGGGAAATGGTGTTCTCGATGACTTCGGTGCTTACCGCTGTGCTCTGCTCGACCCTGATCGGCATCGTGTTCGGCTTTGTGCCGGCGCGAAATGCGTCACGGCTCGATCCGATCGAGGCGTTGGCCCGGGATTGAAACGGGCGGGAAAAAACCGCCGTCCCTTGCAGGAGGGCGGTTTCGTTACAGGCGTATGAACGGTCAGGCCGCGTTAGACGGACCGCAGGCTGCCGGGCAGTCCTTTGGCGAGTACATCCAGCGCATCAGCGAGTGACGGCCGCTGATACCCAGTTTGATCGCAGCGCGCTTGAGATAGCTCTCCACGGTGTTGACCTTCAGTTGCAACTGCTCGGCCAGTTCAGGCGCGGTGCGCCCGGCGAGCAGGCCGACACACACTTCCATTTCGCGGTTCGACAAGCTCAGCCCCAGTTGCTCCACGCGCTCGCAAAAGCGCAGGCGCAGGGTTTCCAGGCCCAGCAGGGTTGAATCCGATTGCTCCTGAGATTGTCCCTGGGCGTCAGTGTTCGCCGGTTGCAGGGCGTTGATGTGTTTCTCGACCATCGGCAGCAGCACTGGAGATATGTCCTGCAACAAACTGCGCTCGTGGGCGGAAAAGCGTTTTGCCGGGCCGCAACGGTAGACCGAGATCACATAGCGATAACCGTCCTTGCGCCGGGTCAGGTGCAATTGCGAGGCATCGGTGACCGTCGAGGGTTCGGGAGTGGGCAAATCATTGGCACTCGGCAGAGTACTCAGCTCGGAATACACCGTTTCAGCCGGCAGTGGCGCTTCCTTGATACATTCGGGCTCACTGCGCGGTTGTGCGCGTCCGACCGGTTCCACGCGCATCTGCCGGATGTGCGTGGCGTCCACCGCCAGTTGGGTCAGGATAAGGTCATGCAGCATCCGTGGGAAATGTCGGCTGCCAGTGCTGGCGATGACCTTGCCAATGTGAGGAAACAGCTGTGAGTTCATGTCGTTCATCCATGAGTTGCAGTGTGGTACTCGTGTTCCTGAACCACCGGAAAACAGCTCCATGCCCGGCGACAGCAAATCAGGAAATTGGATCCTATCCTAGTACAACGTTTCAGCGACGGTTTAATGAAGGGGCTATTAGCTCATAACTGACGGTGAGGGGGAGGTCGGGATGACAGGTGTCAGCGAAATGCCTTACAGCTGAGTAGGAATGATTTTATAAAAATCATACAAATGACAGTATTAAAAACAAAAAAAGCCCGTTTCAGCCGAAGCCAAAACGGGCTTTTTCCCGCATCGACAACCGTTACTTCAGGTTGTCAAAGTGGTCTCGCAGGAACTCGTAAAAGCGAAACGCTTGAAACGATCTCCATACGAGGCTCAGCGTACGCAGCAAAAGCTTCATACGTTTTGGCCTCCAGGTCGGGGGCCAAACCTCCAGCGCACTTACCGGATCATGTGTGCCTTCGGACATGCACGTCAATGTTGTCCATGAGGCGGCCGGTTGTAATCCCTCCGAGCCATCATTCCGGCACGGGTGCAAAACCGTGTCGAAGGGCATGAAACCGTTATGGTTCCAGCCAAACCTCATAGGCGCACTGGCGAGTGAGCGTCGGCATATTAACCTGTCTTGTGGCGAGATTTTGAGGATGATGGAGAAAGGTTTCGTGTGTTTTGTAATTCGTTATTTCTGTCAGCATGACTCGTTGTGATAAAGACGCGTCAGGGCTACCCTTGTTTTCGTATAACGTCACTCAATGCACGCAAAATAACGTTGCAACGAGTACCAAAGATTAATAGTATTCCCGCACGTCAGTGTTGTCCGTGAGACACAACAGGCCCCAGCCGCAAACTGAGGCCTACCGAAAAGCCGCCCCGCAAAGGCGGTTTTTTTTCGCCCATCGTTTGAGCGCCGCCAGCAATCCTACGCCTCGCTCACCAAGGGCAACCCGGCATCCACCAGCTCGATCCAGTGCCTGACCGGCGTGCGTCCCGCGCCGTCGAGGTGGGCCTGGCAGCCGATATTGGCGGTAGCGATGACGTCTGGATGACCGCTTTCCAGGGCGTTGAGCTTTTGGTCGCGCAATTGCCGGGCGAGCGCCGGTTGGGTTATCGAATAGGTGCCCGCCGAGCCGCAACACAGATGGGCGTCCGGCACGGTCGTGAGGTTGAAGCCCAGCCGGGTCAGCACCGACTCCACTGCGCCGCCGAGTTTCTGTGCGTGTTGCAAGGTACAGGGACAGTGGAAGGCCAAGCGTTGATCGGCGTGAATACCAAGGGATTCGAGCGGCTCCTCACGCAACACTTCAACCAGATCTTTCGCCAGCGCACTCACGGTTTTCGCCTTTTCGGCATAGGCCGGATCGGTGCAGAGCAAGTGCCCGTAATCCTTGATGAACGCGCCGCAGCCGCTGGCGGTCTGCACGATCGCTTCGGCGCCTTGTTCGATGGCCGGCCACCACGCATCGATGTTCTGGCGGGCGCGGTCGAGTCCGGCGGCCTGGGCGTCGAGGTGATAGTCCACGGCGCCACAGCAGCCGGCATATCGCGCTGGTGTAATGCTGATCCCCAATCGATCCAGCACCCGTGCTGCCGCCGCGTTGGTGTTGGGCGACAAACCCGGTTGCACGCAGCCTTCGAGCATCAACACCTGGCGGGCATGCCGCGAAACCGGACGGGGTGCGATTGCAGAGGTGCTGCGCGGCAGTTTGGCTTGCAGAGTATCGGGCAACAGTGCGCGGAAGATCTGGCCAACCCCGAGCAGTCCCTTGAACAGAGAGGAATTGGGTGCCACGCCACGCAAACCTGCCCGCAACACACGTTGGCCGATGGGACGCGGCACGGCCGCATCGACCACCGCGCGGCCGATATCGAGCAGGTTGTGATAGTCCACACCCGAGGGGCAAGTGGTTTCGCAATTGCGGCAGGACAGACAGCGATCCAGGTGCAGTTGAGTCTTGCGGGTGACTTCGTTGCCTTCCAACACCTGCTTGATCAGGTAGATGCGCCCCCGTGGGCCGTCGAGCTCATCGCCGAGCAACTGATAGGTCGGGCAGGTCGCGTTGCAGAAGCCGCAGTGTACGCAACTGCGCAGGATGCTCTCGGCTTCTTCGGCGCGGGGTAGCTGTCGGGCTTCTTCGCTGAGAGTGGTTTGCATGGCTCAAAGCTCCGCGTACAGGCGACCGGGGTTGAAGATGCCCTGAGGGTCGAGCTGTTGCTTGAGACGCCGGTGATAGTGCAGGAGGGCGGTCGACAGTGGATGGAACGGCGTGTCGATCAAACCATGGCTGTAGCAGGTCGCATGCCCGCCAACAGCCGAAACCACCTGGCGAATCAGTGCCGCGTCGGCACCTGATTTGAGCCAACGCTGGGCGCCGCCCCAGTCGAGCAATTGTGCGCCGGACAAGGCCAGCGGCGAGGTGTTGTTCGGCACCGACAGGCGCCACAGGGGCTGGTCTTCATCAAAAAAATCCAGGCGCTGTTCATTCAGATCTGACCAATAAGCGCCATCGAGCATTTCGCCACCGAGACGATCACGGGCCGCCGCCACCGAGCCTTCACCGCCCTCCAGACGCAAGTGCAGACGCTGCCCATCGTGGCACGCGGCGCTGATCGGCAACGGCTGTTGACCCCATTCCGCCAGGCGTTGCAAGGCCCGCTCGCTGTCCATTTCCAGACTGATACTCAGGCACTCACGCGGTTTGGGCAGAACCTTGAGCGAGACTTCGGTAATCACCCCCAGCGAGCCGTAACTGCCAGCCATCAGTCGCGACAGGTCATAACCGGCGACGTTTTTCATGACTTCACCGCCAAAACGCAGGTGCTTGCCATGACCGGTAATGATCCGCGTACCGAGCACGAAATCCCGCACCGACCCGGACCACGGACGCCGAGGACCCGACAGTCCGCTGGCGATCATCCCGCCCACCGTTGCGTCGTCGGCGAAGGCCGGTGGTTCGCACGGCAGCATTTGTTGTGAAGCGTCCAGCACCTCAAGCAGTTCGGCCAGCGGTGTGCCGCAGCGTGCGGTGATCACCAGTTCGGTCGGGTCGTAGCTGATGATGCCGCGATGGGCGCGGGTGTCGAGGATTTCTCCGGCGACGATGCGCCCCAGAAACGCCTTGCTGTTGGCGCCCTGAATCCGCAGTGGCGTGGCGTCCTGCAACGCCTGATTGACCTGATCGAGCAGCGCGAGGCTGTCGTCGACATCCTTTTCTCGGACCATCAGAAACGCTCCAGCTCGGGAAAGGGCAGTTGCCCGGCGTGAATATGCATGGCGCCGAATTCGGCGCAGCGGTGCAGTGTCGGGATGTTCTTGCCCGGATTCAGCAGGCCGCCGGGGTCGAACGCGGCTTTGACGGCGTGGAACACGGTCAGCTCATCGTTGTTGAACTGCGCGCACATCTGGTTGATTTTCTCCCGTCCCACGCCGTGCTCGCCGGTGATACTGCCGCCGACCTTCACGCACAACTCGAGGATTTTTCCTCCCAGGGTTTCGGCGCGTTCCAGCTCGCCGGGTTGATTGGCGTCGAACAGAATCAACGGGTGCATGTTGCCGTCGCCGGCATGGAATACGTTGGCCACCCGCAAGCCGTATTCGGCGGACAACTGCGCAATGGCTTGCAGCACGCCGGGCAGTTCGCGGCGCGGGATGGTGCCGTCCATGCAGTAATAATCCGGCGACAAACGACCCACGGCCGGGAAGGCATTCTTGCGTCCGGCCCAGAAACGCACGCGCTCGGCCTCGTCTTTTGCCTGACGCACTTCGGTGGCTCCGGCGTGCTCCAGCACCTGGCGGACGCGGATGCAGTCATCGTGGACGTCGGCTTCAACGCCATCGAGTTCACAGAGCAAAATGGCTTCGGCGTCCACCGGGTAGCCGGCGTGGATGAAGTCTTCGGCGGCGCGGATGGCCAGGTTGTCCATCATTTCCAGGCCGCCGGGAATGATGCCGGCGGCAATGATGTCGGCCACGGCGCGGCCGGCGTTTTCCACGGAATCGAATGCGGCCAGCAATACTTTGGCGGTCTGAGGTTTGGGCAGCAGTTTGACCGTGACTTCGGTGATAACGCCCAGCAGGCCTTCGGAACCGGTAAACAGCGCCAGCAAGTCGAAGCCGGGGGAATCGAGCGCATCGGAGCCGAGCGTGAGGTGTTCGCCCTCGACCGTCAGGATCTCAACCTTGAGCAGGTTGTGCACGGTCAGACCGTATTTCAGACAATGCACGCCGCCGGCATTTTCCGCCACATTGCCGCCGATGGAGCAGGCGATCTGCGAGGACGGATCCGGTGCGTAATACAGACCGAACGGCGCCGCAGCCTGGGATATCGCCAAATTGCGCACCCCGGGCTGAACCCGTGCGGTGCGGGCGGCCGGGTCGATGTGCAGGATGTTGTTGAAGCGTGCCATTACCAGCAGCACGCCTTTCTCCAGAGGCAACGCGCCGCCGGATAGTCCGGTGCCGGCACCCCGGGCCACCACCGGCACGTTTCTCTCATGACAGATTCGCAAAACACCCTGCACCTCATCGAGATGCCGCGGCAGGACCACCAGTAACGGTGCAGTGCGGTAGGCGGACAAGCCGTCGCATTCGTACGGTGCGAGATCCTCGCGCTGATGCAGGACTTCCAGCGTCGGCCACTGGTTGTGCAGTGCCTGCAACAGCGCAGCTTTATCGACGTCCGGCAGGGCGCCGTCGACCTGCTCGTCGTAGAGAATGTTCATGAACGGTGAGTGCCCCTTGGTTTTTGTTATCGGGTGCGGGTTCTTTGGGTTGCTCAGCCCAGATCATCAGCCTCATGTCGTTCCGGCACCTGGCTTGCTTCATCACCCCAGGTGCGGTTGACGCGTTGCCCACGAATGACCGCAGGCCGGTTGGCGATCTCCTCGGCCCAGCGCTGCACGTGGGTGTATTCGTGAGCCGACAGGAATTCGGCTGCCCCGTACACGTTGTTGCGCACCAGTTGTCCGTACCACGGCCAGACGGCAATGTCGGCGATGGTGTAGTTGTCGCCGGCAAGGTAAGGGCTTTCAGCGAGGCGTCGGTCGAGCACATCCAGCTGACGCTTGGTTTCCATGGTGAAACGGTTGATCGGGTATTCGAGCTTGTCCGGCGCGTAGGCATAAAAATGCCCGAAGCCACCGCCCAGATAGGGTGCCGCGCCCATCTGCCAGAACAGCCAGTTCAGGGTTTCGGTACGGCCTGCGAGATCGGTGGGCAGGAAGGCGCCGAACTTTTCGGCGAGGTAAAGCAGGATCGAGCCGGACTCGAAAACTCGGATGGTGGGCTCGACGCCGCGATCCAGCAGTGCCGGGATCTTGGAGTTCGGATTGATCTCGACAAAGCCGCTGGAGAACTGGTCGCCCTCGTTGATGCGGATCAGCCAGGCGTCGTATTCGGCCCCGGTGTGCCCGAGCGCCAGCAACTCTTCGAGCAGGATGGTGACCTTGACGCCATTGGGCGTGGCCAGCGAATACAGCTGTAACGGATGCTTGCCGACCGGCAGTGCCTTGTCGTGAGTCGGTCCGGCAATCGGGCGGTTGATGTTGGCGAACTGGCCGCCGGACGGCGCGCTGTGGGTCCAGACCCTGGGTGGTACGTAAGGCGTCTTGCTCATGAAACGAACCTCATCGTCAGCTGCTGAATAGGCGTGAGCCGGCAGATAAACGACCGGCTCCTGACGAACAGAACACCACAGAAGCGCGTTTGAATTCCACCCTGTTGCCCGATCAACGCCTTATATCGTTATTCGATTCGCGGATGCTGCTGAACCAGATGCTCGCGTTTGCTTTGCAACTCTGCGATTTCGGCGTCGATGTCTTCGATCTTCTGTTCGATGTTGTCGTGGTGCTCCTGCAACAACTCCCGCGCTTCCTCGATGTCGGAGGCTGCCGGTGTAGCGCCTCGCAGAGGTTTGTTCGCAGTTTCCTTCATCGTCACACCGGTGATCAGACCGATCACGGCGGTCACCATCAGATAGTAGGCGGGCATGTACAGGTTCTGGGTGCTCTCCACCAGCCAGGCCACGACGGTCGGGGTCAGACCGGCGATCAGCACCGAGACGTTAAACGCTCCGGCCAGCGCGCTGTAGCGGATGTGGGTAGGGAACATCGCCGGAAGGGTGGACGCCATGACGCCAATGAAGAAGTTGAGCAGCACGGCCAGTATCAGCAAGCCTGAAAAGATCAGGCCGATCTTGCCGCTGTTGATCAGCATGAACGCCGGAATGGCGAAGATGAACAGCCCGATGCTGCCGCAGATGATGAAGGGACGGCGGCCGATCTTGTCGCTGATGAAACCGATCGCAGGCTGGACGAACAACATGCCGACCATGATCGCGATGATGATCAGCACCCCGCGATTTTCGCTGTAGTGCAGGTTGTGCGACAGATAGCTCGGCATGTAGGTGAGCAGCATGTAATAGGTGACGTTGGTCGCCGCCACCACGCCAATGCAGGTCATCAGGCTGCGCCAGTGCTTGGTCGCGACCTCTTTGAACGACACTTTCGGGCCGCCGGCCAGGCCTTCTCGGTCACCTTGTTCAAGCTTCTCGACATGCTGCTGGAACGCCGGGGTTTCTTCGAGCGCGTGGCGCAGGTAGAGCCCGATCATGCCCAGCGGCAGGGCAAGGAAGAACGGCAGTCGCCAGCCCCATTCCTGGAATTTTTCTTCGCCGATGATCGTGGAAATCAACACCACCACACCCGCGCCGAGGACAAAACCGGCGATGGAACCGAAGTCCAGCCAGCTGCCGAGGAAACCGCGTTTGCGATCCGGCGCATATTCAGCGACGAAGATCGAGGCCCCGGTGTATTCGCCGCCGACCGAAAACCCTTGAGCCATTTTTGCCAGCAGCAGAAGGATCGGCGCCCAGATGCCGATCGAGGCATAGGACGGGATCAACCCGATGGCAAAGGTGCTGAGCGACATGATCACGATGGTCGCCGCCAGGACTTTCTGTCGTCCGTACTTGTCACCCAGCGCACCGAAGAACAGGCCGCCCAGCGGCCGGATCAGGAACGGCACCGAGAAGGTCGCCAGTGCGGCGATCATCTGCACGCCGGGATCGGCACCGGGGAAAAACACCTTGCCGAGCACGTAGGCAACGAAGCCATAGACGCCGAAGTCGAACCACTCCATCGCGTTGCCCAGCGCTGCTGCCGTAATGGCTTTGCGCATCTTGGCGTCGTCGACAATGGTGATGTCTTTCAGCCTGATCGGGCTGACGTTTTCCTTTGATTCCATGGGATTCACTCTGCATCTGATCTGTTGTTGTGCAAACCGAAAGGCGCGAAGAAGCTTGAACCAGAGCGGTTTGCCTTAGCCGATGCCATCTCTTTGATGGCACGGCTTCTTCCTGATCAGATACAAGTGGATACGAAAAAATTCACCACTGATTTCGTTTTTGCTGTTGGCGGTAGGTGTTACTGCGATTTTTCGAAGCGAAACGATGCCCCATAAGCCGAGGCCGGCAAGTGACTCGACCCATCGTCGCGCAGCCTTGAGCGAAACGTTCCGCGCTGAGGTTCGGTGCGATACAAGCCGCGTTTCTGCAACTCGGGAATGATCAGTTCGACGAAGTCTTCAAGGCTGCCGGGGCTGATCAGCGGGTTGAGCATGTAGCCGCTGGTGCCGGAAATTCGCGCGTGCTCTTCGATGCGATCAGCCACTTGTTGCGGTGTACCGACGAGAATCAGGTCGCTGCCACGGGTGACGCTGGCGAAGCGCTGTTTGACATCACCCGCCGTCAGCGGCTTGCCACTGCCATCAGGGCGCATCACGTAAGAGGTCAGGCCTTCGGTATGCGTCGAGAGCGCATCGCTGTCGGCGTAGCGGCTGATGTCGATGCCAGTATCTCCAGCGTAGCTGACCAGTTGTGCCTGCAAGTGATAGTTGCTTTGCAACTCGTCGTATTTGCGCTGGGCCTCGATTTCGGTTTTGGCGGTGACGATGCGCAACACCGTCAGTGATTTCACATCTTCACGCTGACGGCCGCGTGCCTGGGCCTTGGCCCAAATGTCTTCCAGGCCTTGACGGATTTCCTGCGGGTTGGATTTGGCGATGAAGATCAACTCGGCATGTTTGGCCGCAAACTCGCGACCCCGTCCCGACCAGCCCGCCTGGATCAGCAACGGCGTGCGTTGTGGCGAGGGAGAGGTCAAATGAGGGCCGGCCACCCGATAATGTGTGCCTTCGTGATTGATCGGGCGCACCCGGTCACCTCTGGCATAGAGCTGGCGCGCCTTGTCGGCGACCACGGCGTCGTCGGCCCAACTGCCTTCCCAGAGCTTGTAGGCCACATCGAGAAATTCCTCGGCGCGCTCATAGCGATCATCATGCTTGATCATTTGTTCCAGCCCGAAATTGCGAGCGGCGCTGGACAGGTAAGACGTGACGATATTCCAGCCGACCCGGCCATTGGTCAGGTGATCCAGCGTGCTGAAGCGCCGGGCATGGGTAAACGGATGTTCATAGCTGGTGGTCACAGTGACGCCAAACGCCAGATTTTCCGTCACGGCAGCCAAGGCCGGAATGATCATCAGCGGATCGTTGGCCGGTGCTTCCACGGCCCATTTCATGGCTGCATCGGCATTGCCGCCGAACACATCGTAGAAACCCAGCACATCACCAAAGAACAGCATGTCGAGGTGAGCCTGATCGGCAATCCGCGCCAGGTTCGACCAATAGCCCAGCGAGTTGATCGCCAGTCGTTCGTCAGCCGGGTGGGTCCAGAGGCTCGGCGCACCGCCACACCCGACACTGGCTTGTTCATAGAGTGCAAACAGCAGAGGTTTAGGATCGGACATCTTGGTTCCTGCAGGAAAATCATTGAACGGGCGGGTCATCGCTGATGCTTGAAGCCTCTGCCGTAATGGCGTTCGAGGCGATGCTGGATCAGTTCGAGACCGATGGATAACAGCCAATAGATGACGGCTGCGGTGGTGAGCATTTCGATGTAGCGGTAGGACGAGCGCCCGTACGACTGCGCCAGGAACATCACTTCCCAGACGCCCATGACCGAGATCAGCGATGAATCCTTGAGCATCGAGATGAACTGGCTGGTGGTCGGCGGAATAATCGTGCGCATGGCTTGCGGCAGGATGATGTGGATGAACGTCGCGGTCGGCCTCAGGCCTAGCGCAGCTGCCGCTTCACGTTGCCCTGGGGCAACCGCGAGGATGCCGGCGCGAAAAATTTCGCTGAGATAGGCGCCGTAGTTGAGCGAGAGGGCGATGATCCCGGCGCTGATCGCCCCCGGGACGATGCCCAGTTGTGGCAGACCCAGGTAGATCAACAGGATCTGGATCAGCAACGGCGTACCGCGAAAGAACGAGGCGTAGAAGCTCGCGATGCCGAACGCCACAGCGCTGTGCGACAGACGCGCAAGCGCCGTGACAAAACCCAGCAACAACGAAAACCCGATCGAGCACACGCACAGGAAAATCGTCAGCGCGGCCCCCTGCAAAAAGCCGTTCGGCCCCAGATGCAGACCGACGAGGTTCGGCCACTTTTCCAGAATGATCGAAAACTTCAGATCAAAACGCATGAAAAACAGCACGCACAAGCCCAACAGCACCGCCCATGTCAGGTACAGGCGAGTGCGAAAGCCGAACAGCTGACGTATCACCTGCGGCTGTTTTTCCGGGATGACGGTGGCTTTGGCCGGATGAGGATTGAGGGCTGTCATTGGCTGATATCAGAACCGATCCACTTGCGGGATATTTTGCTCAGCGTGCCGTCCGTCTTGAGTTGCGCGATGACCTCGGTGACTTTCGCGTTCCATTGCGGATCGCCTTTTTCGACCGCTACCACGTTCGGCTCGGCATACAGTGAATCTCCGGCAATCTTGAAGCGCGGATCCTGGGCGATGCGTTCTCGGGCGGTGATGAGGTTGGTGACCATGGCATCCAGGCGCACGCCGGTGCCCAGTGCCAGATCCTGGAAGGCGACGGTTTCGTTGTCGTACGGCGCGACCTGGACACTGTCGAACGGGTAGCTCAACGGCTTGTCCTCGGCGCCTTCAATGACCAGGTTCTTGTTGAGATAGGCCTCATAAGTCGACGCACTGATCACGCCGACTTTTTTGCCGGACAAGTCCTTGCCCGTGACGATGTCCTTGTCCTTTGCATTGACCACGATTACCGCCGGTGACTGGTAATACTCGACCGGGAAATCGAATACTTCAGCCCGCGCCTTACTCGGCGTCATCGAGCACACGCAGATGTCGTAACGACCGTTCCAGTGCCCGGCGGCAATCACGTCCCAGGACGGCGTTTCGAGTTTCAGCTTGACCCCAAGACGCTCGGCGACAGCCTTGGCGACATCCACATCGAAGCCGTCGAGTTGGTTCTGATCATTGAGAAAAGAGAAGGGCGGGTAGCTCTCCATCAGGACGCCGGTCAGCTCACCTTTTTGCGTGACACGATCAAGGATGGGCCCCGCGAAAGCGGCAGAGCAACTAGCGGCCAATGCCAGGCCGAGGGTCAATAGTGCCGGGGTCTTCACGTACGAGTGCTCCAGTCAGAAAAAATCTGATTAGATTAAAACGCACTATAAAAATTGTTTGTACTTCGTTTTTGGAATATTGATCTTGCTTGAGGCTATATCGATGTTCGATATCTGCGCAGTTGCGCCGGACTCACGCCAAGTCGCTGTTTGAACGCACTGGTCATGTGCGCCTGAGAATTGAAGCCGCAGGCGAGGGCGATTTCCGACAGGCTGGCGCGGGAGTCGCGCATCAGCGCCCGGGCCCGGGCCAGGCGTCGGTCGATCAGGTAGCTATGGGGACTTTTACCGGTCGCTTGTTTGAAGGCGCGAATGAAATAGCCTTCGGACAATTCCAGCAGTTGAGCCATGGTTTGAAGGCCGAGCGGGCCGTCGAGGCCGGCGTCGATGAACTCGTCGAGCAGGCGCATTCGACTGCCGGTGATCGAGCCCTGGAGCAACAACGTGTCTTTGCCTTCGGCGCGCTCGGCCAAGGCGAGCGCCCAGGTTTCCCAGTCATCGTCCACTGAGGCATTCAGCATCGCACGGCGCATTCGCGAGGCGAGGTCAATGGCCTGCGGGTCGATGCGATTGTTGAACGCCTGCTCACCTGCCAGCGCGATGCCGTCGCTGCGGATGACCCGCAGATACTCGCCACCCACCGGCGACTCGGACATCACGTCGCAGCCGACGGGCACAAACGCCAGACCATTGGGCAGCGCATCAAAGGGGCGCACCCGGTCGCTGCCGATCGCGTGTACACCGCGCTGGCTGTCGAAGGCAAAGCCGATGGCCGACTGCGCCGCCACATAACGCGTCGCGTAGGCGGCGCCGGGCAGCAATTCGATCGCCCACGGGCCGGCCTCGATACGACGCACCGGTTCGGGGACGACGGCTGGCTGCTGGCGGTTTCGATGGCTCATGAGCGCCATAGTAGTGAAGAGCGCAGACAAAAGTCAGGTCAGTTTTTTGAAAGCCGACGTGATGGGCCTGTGCCTAGACTGAGTGACGCCCAAGGAGATTCCCATGCATCCATTCACTCGCGAAGACATCGAACACGCTGCCCGCCAGGTTTACCAGGTGATGCCGGCCACTGCCCAGTATCGCTGGCCCCTGCTGGCCGAACGACTGGGTTGCACGGTGTGGGTCAAACACGAAAACCACACGCCCACCGGCGCGTTCAAGGTGCGCGGCGGCATCACCTTCATGCACTGGCTGCGCCGCGAACATCCCAACGTCAAAGGCATTGTCTCTGCGACTCGCGGCAATCACGGCCAAAGCCTGGCGCTGGCGGCGCAAGCGGTAGGGCTGAAGGCGTTGATTGTGGTGCCGCAGGGCAATTCGCTGGAGAAGAACAACGCCATGCGCGGATTTGGCGGCGAAGTGGTCGAGTACGGACGTGATTTCGACGAGGCCCGTGAGGAAGCGGCGCGTCTGGCGCTGGAACACGGACTCTATCTGGTGCCGCCGTTTCACACCGAGCTGGTCAAGGGCGTGGCGACCTATGCGCTGGAACTGTTCAGCGCGGCGCCGGATCTGCACACCGTCTATGTGCCGATCGGTTGCGGCTCGGGCATTTGTGGCGTGATCGCCGCGCGTGATGCGCTGGGTCTGGATACCCAGGTGGTTGGCGTGGTCTCGACCGAAGCGGCCGCCGCCAAACTGTCCTTCGAGGCGAAAATGATCTGCGAGACAGCCTCGGCCAATACCTTTGCCGATGGTCTGGCGGTACGCAAACCGATTGCCGAAGCGTTCGACATCTACAGCGCCGGAGCGGCGCGAATTGTCGCGGTCAGCGAGGACGAAATCGCCGAAGCCATGCGCGTGTATTACACCGACACCCACAACCTTGCCGAAGGTGCCGGTGCCGCCGCGCTGGCTGCGCTCATTCAGGAACGGGAAAGGATGCAGGGCAAAAAGGTCGGGGTGATTCTGTCGGGCGGGAATATCGACCGGTCAGTGTATGCGCGGGTTATTGGCTGACCGAAGTCGCCCGGCATTGAACCAGAGGCTCATCCGGGCTCTCATGTGCCAGCCCTGTCAGGCCGGATCGTTCAGTTTGCGTTCGACTTGTGGTAGGCGGGATAGTCGGTGTAGCCCTGACCCGGATGACCGTTGAGGCCGTAGAAAGTCGTTCGATCCGCCTCGCTGATCGGCCAGCGGTTTTGCATCCGTGCAACGAGGTCAGGGTTGGCAATGAACGGACGGCCAAACGCGACCAGATCCAGATCTCCGTTTTCGAGCGCTGCCTCTGCCAGATCGCGAGTGAAACCACCCGCTGCAATCAGGGTGCCCCGGTAGGTCTTTCGAAATTGACTGGCGAAGCCCTGCGGGATGGCCTGCGCGCCAATGGTCAGTTGATCGCTCAAATGCACATACGCCAGACCTCGCTCATTGAGCGCCGATGCCAGGCTCAGCCAGGTGTCTGACTCCTCGGCATAGGGATGCATATCGAACAGCCGGCCAAACGGAGACAGTCGAACTCCCACTCGGTGGTTGCCGATCTCTGCGGCCAGGGCGTCCAGTGTTTCGAGGAGAAAGCGTTGGCGATTGGCAATCGGCCCGCCGTAGGCATCGGTACGCGTATTCAGCGCACCATTGAGGAATTGCTCAAACAGATAGCCATTCGCGCCGTGCAGTTCGATACCGTCAAATCCTGCGTCCATTGCCCGGCGTGCAGCGCATACGAAGTCGGCAGTGACCCGTTGTACCTCACATGCACTCAGTGCTCTTGGTGGGCTGGCCTGAACGGGGCCAGGCTGGCCTTTTTCCATCCACGCATAGGCTTTGGAATTGGCCGCCACAGTGGCGACCGATGACACCGGAGCGCCGCCATCCGGCTGGAGTGACACGTGAGACATCCGACCGACGTGCCACAGCTGCGCAAAAATCCGGCCACCTTTGGCGTGAACAGCATCAGTGACGCGACGCCAGGCATGCACCTGTTCGTCGTTGTAGAGGCCAGGATTGAACAGGTAGCCGCAGCCTTCGCGGGATATCGGAATGCCCTCACTGATGATCAGGCCCGCCGAGGCACGCTGGGCATAATAAAGAACGGTGTGCTCATCCGGAACATCATGGATGGCTCTGGCTCGCGTCATGGGCGCCATGACGACGCGGTTGGCCAGCGTGATGCCGGCCAGATCGAAGGACTTGAATAAAATGCTCATCAGGGACTCTGTGGTTGAGGAAGGGAGATCGATCACTCAGGAAGGAACAGGCCGTTACCCGGATCGCCGCCGCCGATATGGGTTTCGGGCCACACCACGTCCAGTCGGGTGCGACTGATCAGCCATTGTCCGTCTACACGACGGTACTCATCGGCATAGAGCCCGAGCAGCAGCAGCGGGTTCTCGCCTGCCGGTCTTTGGGTCGCGAAGTCAATCAGGTAGCAACGGCCTTGCGCGCGGTTTTCATCAAGGATTTCGATCCAGTGATTCGATACCGCATGGAAGAAGGGATAGGCGCCGGTCTGCTGTGTATCGAACGCGGAAAAGGCCTCCGACAGGCCTTGCTCAATGGCCTCGCGTCCCTTCCAGCTACCCCGGTCAACCTGACATAAGGCGTCTTCGGTAAACAGTCGGCCGAGCAAATCCATGCGGTTGGCGTCCAGGTGATGGCAGTAGCGCAAGCGCAGATTTCTGATCGCTTCAAGGGTGAGTAATCGGTTCAGTTCGGTGTTCATTAAGGCCTCTGGGTGGAAGTCCTTGAAAGGGAGGCCTACTTTAATCTTGTCTGTTGATTCTATTAATTGATGAAAAATATGTTCAGTTGATCCTCAGAGGATAAAATCGTCGCTTCAAATAACGCGGAGACGCTGATGGATTCCCTTCAGTTCGATGGCATCCCGGAGTTCACTCTGGCTGCGCAGCACCGCAGCTTTACGGCAGCAGCGCTGCAGTTGGGCGTGACCAGCTCGGCAGTCGGCAAAAGTGTGACGCGCCTGGAAAAACGACTGGGTATCAAATTGCTGCACCGCACCACCCGCAAATTGAGTCTGACCCACGAGGGGGAGGTTTACCTCGCCAGTTGCCTGCGGGTGATGGATGAATTGCGAGGTGTCGAAGATCGCTTCCACCTTGGCGTCGCTGAACCGAAGGGACGGTTGCGCGTCGACCTTCCCGCAGCATTTGGCCGGCGGCATGTCGCCCCCCTGTTGATTGGCCTTGCGCGGCAATTTTCGCAGCTCGACATGACCTTGACCTTCGGTGAGCGAACGGTCGACATGATCAGCGAGGGTATTGATCTGGCCGTGCGCATCGGTGATCTCAAGAATGATCCGGAACTGGTGGCACGCCGACTCGGTGAGCAACATCTGGTGGTGTGTGCGGCGCCGGCCTATCTCGATGCTCATCCGCCGGTTTTGCAGCCGTCCGATTTACTGGAGCACGACTGCATCATTGGCTGGCGCAGGGGACTGCGCATGGCGTGGTTGCTGAAAAACGCCAAGGGCGAGATGTACGAGCAGGAAGTGCGCGTGCGCCATGAGTTGGGCGACGGCGAGATGATGCTGCGCGCAACGCTGGAAGGCTGCGGGCTGTGTCAGTTGCCCATCTGGCTGGTTGCGGAGCACCTGAGCGACGGGACGTTGGTCACCGTCCTCGATCACTGTGCCGGGGCAACCATGCCCATTCATGTGATATGGCCGCAAACCCGCTATATCCAGCCGAAAGTACGGGTTGTCGTCGATGCGTTGCTCGCGATGGCTGAAGATCAGGCGCAGCTGTTTGGTGCGGGATAGAGCCAGCCGTCATCAAGCAGTCGTCAGGGTGAGATTGGCTGCGCTGATTGTGCTTGTGATCCGCAGTGGCTACCCCTTATAAGAGCGACTTTCACTGGCGAAGATAAGGGTGCACGCATGAGCAATGCCTGGAACGAAGGTTATTTCACGGACGAGGGCTACACCTACGGGTATAGCCGGGAGATCAATCCGGTTTTCCAGCGTTATTGTTTGTTGCTGCGTGGTTTTGCCACGCTGGAGAGTACCGACGGCTATCACTGCGAACTGGGTTTTGGCCAGGGTGTCTCGATCAATATCCATGCGGCGGGCAATCCGGGCACCTACGTCGGCACGGATTTCCATCCTGGCCAGGCCGCCAATGCCATCGCACTGGCAACGGATTGGGGCAGTGATGCGCGACTGTATGACGACAGCTTCGAGCAGTTGCTGGCGCGCACGGATCTGCCACAGTTCGACAGCATCAGCCTGCATGGCATCTGGACCTGGGTCAGTCGTGACAACCACAGGTTGATCGTCGAGTTTGCCCGTCGTCATCTCAAACCGGGCGGTCATTTGTACATCAGTTACAACTGCTTCCCGGGCTGGTCGCCGCTGGCGCCATTGCGTCAACTGTTCAGCCTGCACGACCGTTTCGCCACGCAAGCGTCTGCACCTCCGGATCAGCGTATCGATGCGGCGTTGCAGTTCTCCGAAGCGCTGCTGGCGGCCAATCCGAACTATGCCAACTCGGCGCCTAATCTGGACGCCAAACTGCAGAGCATCAAGGGCCAGAATCGCCAGTACGTCGCCCATGAATACTTCAACCGCGACTGGAATTGCATGTACTTCACCGATGTGGTCGATGCCATGGCCCCAGCCAAGCTCGATTACGCCACGACCGCTGTGCCGCTGGATTCGGTGGACCCGCTCAACCTGAGCGCCGAAGGCATGGACTTTCTGGAAGGCATCGAGCATCCGGTCATGCGCGAGCAAGCGCGTGATTACTTCGTCAATCAGAACTTCCGCCGGGATCTTTACGTACGCGGCGCCAACCGGTTGTCCGCCACCGAGCACCGTGAACGCATGCTCAGTACCCGCTTTGTCCTTTTGCAACTGGCAGACAGCGTAGCGGGCAGCGTCACGGGACCCGCAGGCTCAGCCACGTTACAGGCGGAAATTTACGGCCCGGTTCTCGATACGCTGGCGGACGAGGCCTATGTACCGAAAACCCTGCGCCACTTGCTGGAAGCTTCGCCTTCGCTGAGTTTCGGCGATGTGGAGCAGGCCATCAATGTGTTGATCGCTATGGGGGCCGTGGCGCCATGCCAGAGTGAAGCGGCCGAGAAACGGGTACAGACAACCTGTAATACCCTCAACCTGCAACTGTGCAGACGCTCGTTGTTCGACCACAAGATTCAGGTGCTGGCCAGCCCGGTGACCGGTGGCGGTGTGACTGTCAGTCGCTTCCAGCAATTGTTCCTGATATCGATCAAGCAAGGCAAAAAGCACCCGTGGGAGTGGGCGCTTCTGGCGTGGGGCATCATCGGCGGCCAGGGTGAAGGCCTGCTCAAGGACGGCAAGGCACTCACCACCGCTGAAGAAAACATTGCCGAACTGACCGAGCAGGCCGAGGCGTTTGCCGAGCGTTCGCTGGTCGTTCTCAAGGCACTGAAAATCGTCTAGCGGCAAAAAGTCTTATTGGCTCCGGTTTTTTATCGAACCGGCCGATCAGCGAACAGTTCATCGACGGCATGACACGCCGTTGCTGCGCCTTCGATGGACTGCTTGTATCCTGCGCGGCCCGGGACGTACGGTCGCTGTTGTTGCCCCGGTCCGACAACGGCCGTGACGGAAAACGGACTTTCCAAAAGGTACTGATGTGAAGCGTGATACCCACCTCGTGATGCTGTTGCTGTTTATCATCGGCTGCTCCCTGGCGTCGCTGACCATCTGGAAGGTGCTGGGCTCTCGGGAGCGGGCGCTGGACGAGGTAAACATCCATGGGTTGAACCTGACCCAGGCGCTCGCGACTTATTCCGAAGGTATCGTCCGGCAGAGCTCGCTGCTCTTGCTCGGGCTCGTCGAGCGTCTGGAAACCGAGGGCAGCGGCCCCGCGCAGATCGAACGGTTGAATGCGCTGGTCAACCGTCAGCAACCGCTGATGCCGCAGCTCAGTGGCATCACCATCTACGACAATCGCGGCCACTGGCTGATGTCCTCCAACCGACCGATTCCGGCCGGGGCCAACAGCAGTGACCGGGAGTATTTCATCCATCACCGTGACGATCCTTCCCGCGAGCCTTACATCGGCCCGCCCATCCGTAGCCGCTCGAATCAGGAGTGGGTGATTACCGTCAGTCGCCGCTTCAATGACGCGCGCGGAGAGTTCGCCGGCGTGGTGGCGGTCACGCTGGGGGTCGAGAACTTCCTGCGACTGTTCGGCAAGCTCGACGTGGGGCAGGAGGGGGCCATCGGTCTGTCCTATACCGACGGTACGCTGCTGGTGCGCTATCCCTTTCGCGAACAGGACATGGGGCGCAACTTCTCCAAATCGCCCATTTATGCGAAGTACCTGGTGGACCAATCGGTGGGCACCGCTTCCTTCACTTCCAGCCTCGACGGGGTGGAGCGGCTCTACGCGTTTCGCAAGAGTGAAAAGTTGCCGCTGATCACCACGGTCGCGCTTGGCAAGCGCGAAGCATTGGCGGCGTGGCGACTGGAGGCGCTTCTGTCGATCGTGGTGGTCGCATCACTGCTGGGGCTCACTGGCGTGATCGGCTGGTTTCTCATTCTCGATATACGTCGACGGACCCAGGTGGAAGGGGAGTTGCGGCTCACTCAACAGCAGTTGCTTGGATCAAACCGGCAGCTGGAATTGCTGGCGATGAAGGACGCGCTGACCGGCCTCGCCAATCGCCGCTGTTTCGATGAAACATTGGTCATGGAAGCGCGCCGGGCTCAACGGGACGGGGCTTCGCTGGCCTTGCTGATGATCGATATCGACTACTTCAAGCTGTTCAACGATTCCCTGGGGCATGTTGCCGGGGACGCCTGCCTGCAACGGGTGGGGAAAGTACTTGAGGCCTGTGTGCGGCGACCGTCGGATCTGGTTGCGCGCTATGGCGGGGAAGAGGTGGCGATCATCATGCCCGACACCGATGGCGAGGGGGCGGCGGTCGTGGCGCAACTGATTCTGGAGCGATTGACGCAAGAGCACATTGGTCATCCGGCGAGCCCGTTCGGTCGGGTGACGGTCAGTATCGGTGTCACCGCAGCGGCGGGTCCGCAACTGGCCGTGGTGCAAGCGCTGATCGAGACGGCAGATCAGGCGCTGTACCAGGCGAAGACCACCGGGAGGAACCGGATGGCAAGGAAGGCTCACGGCGACAGTTCCCATTCAGCACCACTGCAAGTGTGAGCGGTGCTGAACGGGCGGGCGTTACGCCTTACCGATAATCGGCAGTCATCGCGCGTACACGGGGTAGTCCACATACCCTTCGGCATTGCCACCGTAGACCGTGGCCGGATTCAGTGAATTCAGCGGCCAGTCATTGGCGATGCGCGCAGGCAGGTCCGGGTTGGCCATGAATGGTCGACCGAAAGCCACGAAATCCGCCAGCCCCGAGTCGAGCAACTGCGCACCGGATTCTGCGGTGTAACGCCCGGCGTAAATGATCGCGCCGCTGAAGGTGTCGCGCACGGCGCGCCGGAACGTTTCCGGCATGGCCGGGGCATCGTCCCAGTCGGCTTCGGCGATGGACAGATAGGCGATGCCCACGTCCTGCAGCACCTTGATCGCTTCGATGTAAGTGGTGTGCGGATCTTCCTCGACCATGCCCAGGTAGGTGCGGGCCTCGTCGGTGGTGGTGAACAGCGGGGCGAAACGCACACCGACTTTTTCACGACCGATGCACTCGGCAACACTGGCCACCACTTCACGCAAAAAGCGCAGGCGATTGTGCAACGAGCCGCCGTACTGATCAGTGCGCAGATTGCTGTGGGCCGAGATGAACTGGTTCACCAGATAGCCGTTGGCGCAGTGCAGTTCGATCCCGTCGAAACCTGCCTCCATGGCATTGCGTGCCGCCTGGATGTACAGCTGAACCAGTTCCTGCACTTCATCGGTAGTCAGGGCACGCGGTGCGGAGGGTGGCACCAGGGCGCCGGCGCCGGGCGCGGTTTCGATGAACACGCTGACTCGGTCAGTAGCAACCGCAGAGGCCGATACCGGCGCGGCACCGAGGGGTTGCAGGGCCGTATGGGACACGCGCCCCACATGCCATAGCTGGGCGAAGATCACGCCGTCCCGGGTGTGGACAGCCTCGGTGACTTTGCGCCACCCGGCGATTTGCTCGGGGGTATGAATGCCGGGTGTCCACGCATAACCCTGGCCTCGGGGCTCGATCTGGGTGCCTTCGGTCACCAGCAGACCGGCGCCCGCGCGTTGCTGGTAATACTCGGCCATCAACGCGTTGGCGATGTTGCCCGGTTGCGTGCTGCGCTGGCGGGTCAGGGGTGGCAGCACGATACGGTTTTTCAGGGTGTGGCGACCCAAAGTGCCGGGTTTGAAGAAACTGCTGTGGTTCATGGATGTACCTTAATTGGGGCTTATTAGACCAGTCGACTAGTTGTCGGGACAAAAAAAGACGCCGTGCAACACGCGCACGGCGTCCGGGTGGATGACGGCTGAAAAGTCAGCCGAGCAGCTTCAACAGTTTCTCGGCGACAGCGGCGGAACTGGCTGGATTCTGGCCAGTGACCAGTTTTCCGTCGGTCACCACGTGCACTTGCCAGTCGGCGACTTTGGAATAACGGGCGCCAAGGCGCTGGAACTCGTCTTCGACCAGGAACGGCACAACGTCTGTCAGACCGACCGCCGCTTCTTCGGAGTTGGTGAAACCGGTGACGTCACGATCCTTGACCAAGGGTTTGCTCTCAGCGCCGAGCACATGCCGCAGTACGCCGGGGGCGTGGCAGACGAAACCATGAGGCTTGTTGCTGCGGGCGAAGGCTTCGATCAGGGCAATCGAATGCTTGTCTTCGGCCAGATCCCAGAGCGGGCCGTGGCCACCTGGATAAAACACCGCATCGAAATCTTCAGCGTTGGCATCGGCCAGGCGCCCGGTGTTCGCCAGCGCTTGTTGCGCCGCCGAATCCTTGCGGAATCGATCGGTTTCGGCGGTCTGTGCGTCGGGTTCGTCGCTTTTCGGATCAAGCGGTGGCTGGCCACCAGCGGGCGAGACCAGCGTGATATCGGCGCCGGCGTCCTTGAAGGCGTAGTACGGGGCGGCGAATTCTTCGAGCCAGAAGCCGGTTTTCTTGCCGGTGTTGCCGAGTTGATCGTGGGAAGTCAGAACCATCAAGATTTTCATAGAGCACCTTGGGTGGGTCGGGTGTCGTGGCTGTGCGAGGGATTCGCACTCAATCGACACCGGGGAAAAGGTTTGTCGGGGCGCAGCATAGTTTCCAATTAGACCAGTCGTCTAGTTATTTTTTATCCGCATGTTTTTCATGGGCCGGTGTGGCAAACTCCCGTTCCTTGAGTTAAACGACTGGTCTATTGCCTGGTAATCTGCGCCCCGATGAAACCGACCTACGACGACACCCGCCAACACCTGCTCGACACCGGCCACCGGATGATGGCCGAGAAAGGCTTCACCAGTGTCGGCTTGAACGAGATCCTGCAGACCGCCGGTGTGCCCAAGGGCTCGTTCTATCACTACTTCAAATCCAAAGAGCTGTACGGCCAGGCGCTGCTCGAGGATTACTTTGTCGGTTACCTCGCCGACATGGAGCGGCGCCTGACGCTGCCGGGCCTGAATGCCCGCGAGCGACTGATGGATTACTGGCAGGGCTGGCAGGATCGCTGCACGCTGGAAGGGCACGGCGACGAGTGCCTGGTGGTGAAGCTCAGTGCCGAGGTGGCCGATCTGTCCGAGGCCATGCGCCTCACCCTGCGAGATGGTGCCGAGCAAGTGGTGGCACGTATCACCATTTGCATTGAACAAGGCCAGGCCGATCAATGCCTGCCCGACGGCGATGCCCGGCAACTGGCGGAAACCCTGTATCAGCTTTGGCTGGGGGCCAGTCTGTTGAACAAGTTGCAACGGACCGGGCAGTCGTTGAGCACATCGATGGCGACCACCAAGCGACTCTTGGGCGCCTGAACTTTTAGCGTTCTTGTCCCTTGCTGATCGAATGCCGGCGCAGTTTCAGGGCTGTGTCGAGCCGGCTCACCCAGTTGATGTCATTGAGATCCGCGCCCAGCAGGTTCTCGATGCGTCCTGTGCGGTAATTGAGGGTGTTCGGGTGGATGCCGAGGGTCTTGGCGGTCTGGGCACGGTGACGGCCGCTCGAGAAAAACGCTTCCAGCGTCAGCAGCAGGTCGGGTTCATGGCTGAGTTGCTCGATGAGCGACATCAAGTATCTGAGGGTGTTGTCGTGGCTGCGCACGCTGTCTTCGATCAGCACGCTGGAGTAGCGTCTGACACGTGCTTCGGCCCCGTCGAAAGGGAACAGGTCAATGGCCTTGATCGCTTCTTCCGCCGTGCCGATCCAGCCGGCGATTCCCTGATTCAGCAGACCGATGCCGATACCACGCAACGACGGCAGCAACGCCGGCAGTGACGCGGCGCTGTCGCTCATGCGCTGATCGCATTGCGTGAGGGTTTCGCCCTTGATGCCCGGCAGCCAGATCACCAGTCTGTCGCGGTACCAGACGCGGATCAGTTCCTTGACGGGAATCTTCAAATGTCGGGAAACCTGCAAAGTCAGACGGTCGAACTCGTCCTCGCGCTGCAACGGCTGGACAGGGCGCAAGGGCAGCTCCAGTGCGAGCGCCACGCGGGGCGTGCTGGCGTCCAGGCCGAGTGCCGACAGGGTGTCCTCAAATCCTTCGCTATCTTGCGGCGAATGCAGCAGGAAATGATAAAGGCGCTGATGCAGATGTTCCCGCCAGCGAACTTTCTGAATCTGTTCTTCCAGATACGCCTGGACCACTTCTTCGGCAATATCGTCGAAGAAGTCGAACATGTAGCCGGAAATCTGCAACAACAACTCTTTGCTCAACGCATCGTCGTCTCTGGCAAGCTCCAGGTAGCCGCTCCAGATTTCACGCACTCCCAGACTGAACCCGCGCATCAGCGATTGCAGGGGCACACCTTGATGGACGCGCCGGCAACCGATCTCCTTCAGCGTACGGCGAGTGTCCTGCGACAAACCCTCGCCGGTCAGCAGTGTTTCGCACCACAGGCGTGCGGTGTAGCTCAGGGAGTTTTCCAGATCCTTTCTGGCTTCTGGCGTGAGGTCCTTGTAGCCCGCCATCCCGTTGAGCTGGCTGTTGATCTCCGCGGTGAGCAGGGAAGGGGTGTTCGCAAACTCGCGGGTGATCGTTGCAAGTCGAGCGCTGAGGGTGGGAATTGGAGTCACTGCGTTCACCTTTTTGCGCCTGGAAGTGTCGGTTTCACTCGCCGGCGAGTGTCTATGCGCGCTCTATACTCTTACGTTCACCAGGCCAGTTCAACAACGCTTTCAGCCCGGTTTTGCGGTTGTTTACTGTCACAACGAAGTTATGTTTTTTTCCAATATCGGGGCAGTGGTCGGATCGGTAAGGTGCGCAGGTCAATTCCTTGCCCAGAGGTTCCGGTTTGCGTCAGTCGTCACTTGCGGAGGTAGACATGCCTTCATCCGATCCCGTCAGGCTGGCACTGATACCTGTCGTTCTTCTGCTCAGTGGATGCTCCACATCCCCCTCGCTTGTACTATTTGGTGCGGCGTATCCGGACTGGCTGTTTTGCATTGTCGGCGGTGTTCTGGCGACCACGGCGATCCACGTGATACTGGGCAAATATTCGCTGCGCGAACGCATTTTTCCTCTGGCACTCAGTTACCCGGCGCTGACCGGTCTCTTGGCGATGCTGTTGTGGCTCGTCGTCTTCCACGGATGAATGCCCGCCATGAATAAACCCACCGCAAAACCGCATTCAAGCCGTGTGCCGGCGCTGCTGATCGTTCTGGCGGCGTTCCTGGTGCTGGGTTACGTGCTCTGGCAAACCGAAACCCGCCCGAGTACCGATGATGCCTACGTGTACGCCGACACCATCGATGTCGTTCCTGAAGTGAACGGCCGGATCGTCGAGATGCCGGTGCGCGATAATCAGTTGGTCAAACAAGGTGATCTGTTGATCCGCATTGACGCACGGCCGTATCAGGACGCGCTGGATCAGGCCAGGGCGCGGCTCGTTACCCTCAATCATCAGATCGGTTTGACTCAACGCAGTGTCAACGCTCAGCAATACGAGGCCGCGTCAGCGGTGGCATCGGTCGAGCGGGCGAGGGCGCAGGCCACGCAGTCCAATGACACCCTTCAGCGTCTGGAGAAGTTGCTCGCCAAGGGCTATGTGTCCGTGGAAGCGGTGGACCAGGCGCGGACGGCCCAGCGTTCGACGGCCGCCGAACTCAACACCTCCCGATTGCAGGCACAACGTGCGGGAGCCGCGGTCAGTGGCGTGGACGCGCTGGTAGCGCAGCGGGCTGAAGTCGAGGCGCAGATCTCCCTCGCCGAACTGAGCCTGGAGTTCACCGAGGTTCGCGCACCTTTCGATGGGCGCATCGCCTCCTTGCGCACCACCGTCGGCCAGTTCGCCTCGGCCTACAAACCGATCTTCACATTGATCGATACGCGCCACTGGTACGTGGTGGCGAACTTTCGCGAGACCGATCTGAAAGGCATCAAGGCTGGCACGTCTGCCACGCTTTATCTGTTGGGCGACACCGGCAAGCGCTTTCAGGGCCGGGTCGACTCGCTCAGTTTCGGTGTGTTGCCGGATGACGGCGGAACCGTGATCGAAGGCCTGCCCCGCGTCCAGCGCACCATCAACTGGGTCAGAGTTTCGCAACGTTTTCCGGTGAAGATTTCGGTGCAGGATCCCGACCCGGAGCTGTTTCGCATCGGCGCCTCTGCCGTCGCGGTGTTGCGCCCTGACGAACCGGCCAAGACCGGCCAATGAGTCGCTCGACGGAAGACTGGAGCCGTGGCGGCCTGGAGCGCCTGTCTCGGTTTCTGATCGATGAACTTAAGCCGTACCCAGGTCGTGTGAACCTGTTGCTGCGCACGTTGCTGGGCAGTGCGCTGGTGATCATCATCTCGATGACCTTACAGGTGCCGTTGCTGGCGCTATCGCTGATCGTAGTGTTCTACGTGACGCAGACCAACGTGGTGCTGACCCGCATGGTCGGGATACTGTTTCTGGTCGGCGCGACACTGGCCATCGGCTTGACCATCCTGCTTTTGAAATTCACCTACGGATACCCGCTCCTGAGGATTCTGGGGGCGAGCGTGCTGTTTTTCTGCAGTGCCTACCTGATTCGTGTGACCCGGATCGGCGTGGTGTTTTTCGTGGTCGGCATTGTGGTGATCTATGCCCAGACCTTCGTCGACCTGACCGATCAGGCCGAGGCGGTTTTGCGTCTGGTGCTCTGGGTGTGGGTGGCGGTCAGTTACGCCATCGGCCTGACATTGCTGGTCAACACGCTGCTGTTGCCGGCAGAGCCTGTCAGGCAATTGGAGAATCATCTGCGCTCGCAGTTGTTGGTCGTTGCGCGGTGTCTGAGCGGCGAGCAGAGCGGTGCGACGCTGGGTGCCGCCGCGATTCAGCGCAGCGTGTTGGCGTCGCAACAACTGCTGCGGTTCGCCTGCATGCGGGACGCTGGTTATCGCAGTCAACAGGCGGCGCATCTGGCGCGCATCAGCAGTATTTCCCGGCTGTTGACGCTGGCCGCTCAACTGCCGCCGCCCACAGCTAATGCCCTGGCGAGCGAGTTGTTGCGTCAGGCAGTGCTCGATCTGGAAGCTTCCCTGGGCACGGGCCAGGTGCCCGAAGGATTGTCTGCTCTTGATCAGATCGATACGACCGGTTTGCCCGGCGTGTACGAGGAAATGCGTCTGGAGTTGCTGTCTTTTTTCAATGTGCAGGCGGCTGACAGCGCCCCGGAAACCAAGGCGAAAGGCGCCCCGATGTGGGTGCCGGATGCCTTTGAAAACCCGGTGTACACGCAGTTTGCCGTCAAGACGCTACTGGCCGCGTCGCTGTGTTACCTGTTCTACATGGGTACGGACTGGCAAGGCATCCACACCATCATGCTGACCTGCCTGATCGTCGCTCAACCCAGCCTCGGCGCGACCGGGATGCGTGCGACGTTGCGTGTCGGTGGTGCGCTGGTGGGCAGCGCTTTGGCGTTGGCAATGGTGATTTTGGTGGTTCCGCACATCGACGGAATCGTCGGCCTGCTGTTCATGTCGCTGCCGGTAATTGCGCTGGGTTCCTGGATCGCCGCCGGCTCCGAGCGAATCAGCTATGCCGGTGTGCAGATCGTGTTCACCTTCGCGTTGGCGTTGCTGGAGCAGTTCGAGCCCAGCACCAATCTGACGGAGATTCGTGATCGCATCATCGGTGTGCTGCTGGGTGTCGGGATTTCCCTGTTGATTCACGCCTTTCTGTGGCCCGAGGCAGAGGGTGAAACGCTGCGTCAACGATTGGCCACGCTGGTTGGCCGGCTCGCGGATTCGCTGAAAACCAGACGAACAGCCGACGATGCGCCCCGTGATTTGCGGGTGTGGAGTGAGTTGGCCGATTGCCAGGCAATGGTGGCACGAGTGGCACTGGAACCCGGTTGGCAGGTCGCGGAAAGCCATCAGGAAGTGTTGGTTTTTCGTATGCAGGAACTGCTGGTTCGGCTTCGCGCCATCGCCATGGCAATCGATGCGTTACAGGTGGAACTGGTTCACGGACAGTCACAAGGCGAGGCCTGGCTGGCATCGCTTGAACTGTGCAACGAAACGGCCGCCGTGCTGGGTGACTACGCCAAGCAACTGAAAGGTCAGCAGGGTTTTGCGGTTGCGAGCAGAGAGCTGGAACGCTTGCGAGAGTACGCCACCGCAAGGCTGGTGGATGATGTACTCAAGGCGCGTTTTCTTCAGTTGCTGGCGAGCGTGGAAAATCTGCCTGCCAGTTAATGCGACGAAACATACTCCGAGGGCGTAGTCGGCGCAGGCAATGCGTACGTCGCCTTCATCCACTCGATCTCCGCCTGCGGTGTCCTGCCAAAAAAGCGTTTGAACTCGCGACTGAACTGCGAGGCGCTTTCATAACCCACGTTGAACGCCGCTGCCGAAGCGGTCATCGCGTTGCGCAGCATCAACAGTCGCGCCTGGTGCAAACGTGTCGATTTCAGATACTGCATCGGGGAGGTATCCGTAACACCGCGAAAGTGCAGGTGGAAGTTCGGCACGCTCATACTGGCTTCGTGGGCGAGTCGCTCGACGTCGAGGCGCTCTTGGTAGCAACTGTGGATCTTGCGGATCGCCCGAGTCACCTTGCCAAAATGCCCCTGTCGATTGAGCGCGGCACGCATCGATCCGCCTTGTTCGCCCGTCAGAATGCGGTAGTAGATTTCCCGCATCAGCAATGGTCCCAGAATCTGCGCTTCGCCCGGAATACTCATGGCTTCAAGAAAACGCAACGTCGAAGTGCGGAGTTTGTCGTCCATCGGCGAAGCGTACATGCCCTTGGGTAGCGCGTCGTTTGGGCCGTGAAGGTCATCAACTTGCTGCATCAACTCGCTGGCTAACTGGAAGTCTAGGTGCATGTAGATCGCGAGCATCGGCTCGTCATCGGTGGCATCGGTTTCCATGGTGAAGGGGATGGGCACGGACACCACCAGATAATGCTGGGCGTCGTAAACGTAGACGTCATCACCCAGATAACCGCGTTTCTGGCCCTGACAGAGGATCACGATGCCCGGGTCGTACAGCACAGGCGTGCGGGTCAGCGGCCGGTTCGAGCGCAGGAAACGCACGCCTTCAAGCGCACTGAGGTTATAACCCTCGACCGGTGCGAGGGTTTCCATGAGCTGCACCATGCGCGAGGTGCCTGCGTCGGCCTGCTTCATTGCGTTCTCTCGGTTGGTCATTCAATGGTCGGTGGAGCGAGTCAACGCTTCCCACTGATCGATCTCGCTGGCGGCGTGTTTGAGCTTTTCACGCACCAGGCGCAACGCGTCACTGCCCAAAAGCAAGTGTGCCGGTGGGGCCGGGCTGGCGATGATCTGCAACATCGCCTGGGCGGCTTTTTGCGGGTCGCCGAGTTGCTTGCCACTCTTTTCTTCGCGCGCCTTGCGCACCGGATCGAAACTGGCGTCGTAGTCGGCAATGCTGCGCGGCGTGCGCTGCATCGAGCGACCGGCCCAGTCGGTTCGAAATGAACCCGGCGCAACGGCGGTCACGAAGATATTGAAGGGCGCCAGCTCCTTGCTCAGCGTATCGGAGATGCCTTCGAGCGCAAACTTGCTGCCGCAGTAGTAAGCGATCCCCGGCATCGTGATCGTGCCGCCCATCGACGTGATATTCAGAATATGGCCCGCCCGCCGCTTGCGAAAGAAGGGCAGGAACGCCTTGATCATGGCAACGGCGCCGAACACGTTCACGTCGAACTGGCGGCGCATGTCTACCAGCGGCGACTCTTCGAAGATGCCTTCGTGACCGTAACCGGCGTTGTTGATCAACACATCGACCGGGCCGTGTGTGGCTTCAACCTGCGCGATGACTTCATCAATCCGATCGAAGTCCGTGACATCCAGCATCACCCCGTAAGCGTTATCCATGGAGAGCGATTGAAAGACGTGCAAGTCGGCCTCCTTGCGCACGGTCCCGATGACACGGTGGCCGGCCGCGAGCGCTTCTTTGTCCAGCGCATGGCCGAAGCCGCTGCTGACGCCGGTAATGAAAAGGGTTTTGGTGGTGGTCATGACGGGCTCCAGTGAATGCGGTTTCAGGTCATGGTATCCATCGAAGAAACGCACACCTATGTCGGTTTGTCTTTGAGCATTGCCTATTCCTATCAGCGATGCGAGATAACGGCCGATGAACTTTTTGCATGGCTCCGGGCATCCAAGCAGGAACAGACCCAAAGCGCTGATATCAGCCAAGGACAGACGATGACCTTTCTAATTTTCCTGTTGGCCTGCGGTGCGGCAGCGAGCACCGGGATGATTTTCCAACCGGGCCCATGGTACGAATCGCTGGTCAAACCGCGCTTCACACCGCCCAATTGGGTGTTCCCTGTTGCCTGGACAACGATCTACCTGTTGCTCGCGTGGGTCGGCTATCGTCTGACCCTGACGCCCGGCAGCGAAACGGTCCTCGCCTTGTGGGCGGCGCAAATTGCATTGAACACCTTGTGGACACCCGTGTTCTTCGGCGCGCATCGCATCTTCGCCGGTATGCTGATCATCACGCTGCTGTGGCTGGTAGTCGCCGCGATGGTGGTGTTGGCCTTGCGCCTGGATGTGATGACCGGATTGATCCTGTTCCCTTACCTGGCATGGCTGTGCGTCGCGGCGGCGTTGAACTTCTCCATCCTGCGCAACAACCGCGAATAAAAAGGACGAAATGAAGACATCAATGGACTGGCCCGCAGACGAAAACGAGTTGGCGCAATTGCGCGCGTTCAACAAGAAGCTCGCCCGGCTGCCGCGCTTTCGCATCCGCAATCGCATCACGCCACGGGCGATTCAGTTGCTGTTGCGCCTTAGCCAATTGGGCGGCGCGAGAAAGTTGCTCAAGCACGGGCTCGAGGCAGAACGCAAAGTGGTTAGTGTCGACGGCGCATCAGTGCCGGTGCGGATCATCCGACCCAAGACAAAGGCCAAAGGCGTGGTGCTGGATTTTCATGGCGGCGGCTGGGTCATCGGCAATGCGCAGATGAACGACCACCTCAACATCGCCATGGTGAAAGCCTGCGACGTGGCCGTGGTCTCGGTCGATTATCGGCTTGTGGTCTCGACGCCGATTGAAGGCGTCATGCAGGACTGCCTCACGGCGGCTCGCTGGCTGCTGAGCGATGACTGCCGCGAGTTTGCGAACCTGCCCGTCATCGTCGTGGGCGAATCGGCCGGCGGCCACCTCGCCGCCGCGACCCTGCTGCAACTCAAACAGTGGCCGGACATGCTCAAACGGGTGAGCGGGGCGCTGCTGTACTACGGCGTCTACGACCTGACCGGAACCCCCAGCGTGCGCGACGCCGGGCCCGATACTTTGCTGCTGGATGGGCCTGGGATGGTTGAAGCGCTGCGGATGCTTACGCCGGGATTGAGCGATGAAGAACGGCGGCAGCCACCGTTGTCTCCGTTGTATGGAGACTTCACCGGGTTTCCGCCGGCGTTGATGTTTGCGGCGGAGCTGGATCCGCTCCGGGATGACACGCTTGAACTGGCTGAGCGTTGGGGTAGGGCGGCGGAGGTTGAAGTGCATTTGTTGCCGGAGACGGCGCATGGGGTGATTCATTTTCCGCTGGGGTTGGCGGAGAGGGTGGTTGGGTATAGTCGGGAGTGGGTTGGGGGGCGGGTGGCTGAGGGTTGAGAGGTGGGGGATGACTCCTTGCTCTTTGGTTTTTTTTGACGGGCTGTTAACCACACAAACAGCCATTCGAGAGCCGTGCTTATTGCCTATCAGGGAGTTGCATCAAGTGCGCGAGCTGCGGTTTGAAAATATTTTTTTCATCCGGAAACTTAGAGTGTAGTGCTCAGTCTGTATAGATAATGGCACGCTGCCACCCTTGCTGATCGAAGGGTAACGAAAACGGCCCACTTTTTCAGGACTTGATCAAGGAACTTCATTCACTAAATCCCTCATGTTTTTCTTGCTCGCCAATAACTCAAGTGTTCGTGCGTGGTCGCACGTCCTTACGATCTTTCCGGTGATATCGAGTTCTCTTTCAGGGAGTTTTCATGAAGCTTAAGATGGCTTTGTTGGGAGCGGTCTTGTCTGTTTTACCGCTGTATCAAGCCCTTGCAGATAGTTGCAGTGCCAATATCTATGGTGGGTACGAGTGTAGCTACGATGATGGTACGACTTCTTCCAGCAGCAAGAATATTTATGGCGGACAAGATACCCATTATAGTAATGGCCGCACCTCGCAAAGCAGTGCAAACATTTATGGCGGGCAGGACACTCACTACAGCGATGGCACTACGTCGCAAAGCAGTGCCAATATTTATGGCGGGCAGGATACTCACTACAGCAATGGCAGTACGTCGCAAAGTAGTGCAAATATATATGGCGGACAAAACACTACTTATAGCAATCGAGGGTCGTCACAAAGTAGCGCCAATATCTATGGTGGATTCGATACTAGGAATTAGTAGTTAGTATTGATGTATGGGCCTAGCTGTTGAGTTGAAACGTTGAGGACGTTTCTTCTTGAGAGTCAGGCCATTTTTTAAATGGAAGCGGGGTGGTGAAAATAAAACTGTCCCCGCTTTTCCAATTTTTATTTTTTGCCGACTGCTAGCCTGTCGCTAGAGACCAACCAGCCTAAGGCTGGCTTTAAGGTTTTAATTTTGTCCGCGGCTTGTCAGAATTATCGCTCCCGTATCGAACGGTAAGGTCCTTCACCACAGTAATTTATCAATAATTCTCGGTATTCCGCTCGTGCCTGATACCGGGTCAATAGCGAGGAATGCCCGCAGGCCTGGACTTCCGTTTTGTTGCTGCCATATCTCATAAATATGTTGGTTAACAGCAATTGCGGCCAAAAATCTTGCAGCATCCCAATTGTATCGACCAGCGCCTCTTGGGCTTGGATTAGGCACGCCCGGCAGTGGCGCACCTACCCAGTCAACCCAGTCTTTTATCCCCAAGGGAGGGGTGTATGTACTTTGCAGGATATGAAAGTAGGAGAGCCCCGAATGACGTCCATCAATCATGGGTGCGAGATTTGGAAAAAGACAATGCATAGTCTTGCTTGCTGCTACAAAACCGCCACTTACAGTAATGGCACCGGGTGCCGAGAGCGTCGTATAAAGCACACTTAGCTCCAATGATAAACTTTTACCTGTATTAGGATTTATGGTGTTGCATGGCGCGGAGATCGGTAGTGTGATGTGCTCAATCCATTTGAGAGAGGCTTGCTGAAGATTCTTAAGTGTGTGTGCCATTATATGAGGCTTAACGAGAGCTGAACTTTGTTTGTTCATTCCGAAAGCGGCCAAAAGATCATGAATTGTGGCGGTTGCATTTCCAAAGTGAATCCAGTTATAGAGCCCGCCATGTAAAGAAATACCGCTTTGCCTTGCGATGATGAATGCGTTGTAGATGAGATTGTAGTTTGCCGTTGGTTTGTTAGTGTTGTATGCGGTAATTGCTGTAGGAAATATTCCGACCAATGCAGATAAAGGTGTGTTCTGAGTAATGGGCATTGCTACTCTCCATCCTTGCCAAGGGGACTAAAAGGACTAAAAGGGGACTGATTTATTTTCGAAATGATGATATGGAAAATAAGTCAGTCCCCTTTTCGGTTCGGAACAAAAACTCACGGAAAAGAACATAGAAAATGCTGGCGCTTGAGTTTGATACACCCAGACTGATAACATCAAATCAACCAACCCAGCGTCAAAAAACACGCAAGATCTTACATACGGCACTGCCCAAAACCACTCTACTCCAGGCGAAATTCTTAAAAGAAAAGAAAAGGGGACGGATTTATTTTCCATTTTCCGAAAAAGGGGACGAATTTATTTTTGGAAAATAAATCCGTCCCCTATTTTCTATTTTCTTAGCTTGCTGATCGGTTAGCATTGTTTCTCCGGCGAAACAGGCGACCCCTTTGTCGTAATCGGTAATAGTCGCCAGATGCGTTTCAGAGACTTCTACGGTTTACAGGGACTTGCGATTTACCTTTGTTTGCATTTTTCAAGCTCGCTTTGACTTTTCAATGTCGTATCCAAACCAAGTCGATACTTGCAATAATTAATAACCAGGCTTCGCTCCGCCTCACTTAGCTCACT
The DNA here is from genome assembly GCF_023375815.1 of Pseudomonas sp. HS6. NCBI lineage: Bacteria > Pseudomonadati > Pseudomonadota > Gammaproteobacteria > Pseudomonadales > Pseudomonadaceae > Pseudomonas > Pseudomonas sp. HS6. The sequence goes on from NZ_CP067412.1 coordinate 2,657,006, forward strand.
CAATTTTTTGTCATCTGATTCGTACGCGAAAATATTTTCAAATTCCATCTGAAATGTGGGGCTCTTTTTAATAAAGAATGCTTTTTCCGGATAGGCGTCCTCCATCTTTTCGTAAAAACCTATATAAAGTATGGCGACAATCGAGGTTGATAATATGATTAGCAGCGATTTCATGATGAAGGCGGTCGCAGAAGTTTGGTTTTAATCCGAAGGTTTCTAACAAGCTCCATGCCAATATTACCAGGGCAAATTTTTCCTTCGCCGGCTTGCATGGGGAATTCACGGTGCCCACCTAACGTTGTCACCCTGAAAACGCTGGTCAGCGCCTGAATCAAGGTCAGAAGGGTATCAATTTGTATGGCAGGGATTTTCTGGTCCATGTTGCCGTTGATGCTTTCGAGGGCTTGGCGAGCAAAAGCGACCATATCGTCACCCTCTTCGGCGGTTGTCAGGTTTTCTAGCAAAACGATACCAATCACACCTGTGTTGTAGTTATGTACGCTTGATCCCTTGAATCGTATGTCACGTCCTTCAAAGACTTTGCCCGTACAATCGATGCCATAGTGATAGCCGATATCATCAAACTTAGCCTGATGCTCACTCTGAATCGCCCGCATTTGTCCTGCACCAGCACCGCAGCCTACACTTCGTCCTGCGTGGTGAAGGGCGATCATCGAGTAGTCCCAGTCATCCACCATTTCACCTTTTGCTTTATGCGCTCCCCATGATGACCGCTCTACAAATTCGCACTTTTTTTTGCTGAGTAGTCTGATGATCGCTTCTCTAGTGGCAGCTCTATCGTTGACGGTGATAGTCGTGGGAGCAACTGGCACACCTGGTTTGACTTCAGTCGCTTTTGCTTCAGTAGTAAATTGTTCAGCCATTCTGAGTCAGTCCGTTAATTCGTTAAGCGTCCGAGCTGGAGAAGTGAAATCAATGCTCATGGAAATATTGGCATCTTTGACTGGAGTTTTGATCTTCGCTATCCCAGCGCTATCGGTAACACCTGTGATCTTTTGACCATTTACAGTGGCAGTGAAATTTCTTCCGACTAGAGGTTGGCCAGTCTCGCTATCAACGATGCTGAAAGTGTGCCCATAGGTTTTCTGCAGTAGAAGCGGGAGTGGAGGCGTGAACGGTGCAGGAGTATGGGAGTCGCCGATGATCACCGTACCCGAGCCACCAATAACTACGTCGCCGTGTGTGCCGACGGTTCCCACCAGAGCGGCATTCTTGCCATTGATGAACACCGTCGCAGACACTGCCGAGTCCAAAGCGCTGCCGCAGGTGCAAGTGTCTCCTTTCGTCGCAGCCGCGAGGCCATCGAAAAACACATCGGGTGATCCGGACGCAATGGCTTTGGGCCCGTGCCCAGGCATAGGGCAACTGGTGGGGTCAGTTAAGCGTGCAGCTGGCTTCGCCATGTATGACGTCCTGTCTACGATTTTTCCAAGGGCGACTGTATCAGAGTTGCGTCGAACAGTGGCTCAAGGCATCGCTCTGGTTGGCATATCGGCAACCGCTTTGAATCGCCTCTGGTTAGGCAGACGTCGATGAGCGTTAGCTTTCGGCCAGAAGCGGACGTTGTATCGGGCTGGTTTTTTCTTCAACCGAGAAGACTTGTGAACTTTTTACTAACGGCGTTCAGTCCTCGTCTTTTGAAAATGTCTGTCTGTTGCCACGATCCGATTTCAAAGTCTTCGTTGTATTCCGCGTCGTAGATGATCACACCTGATCGAAGCGGGTCGTTGAAGCATTTCAATCCATACGACCTTGGCGTTCATCTCATGAAATCATGCGTTTTTGTGTTACTGACCCTCTCGATTTCCCCTGTATGAACAGAAAACGGGACTGATTTATTTTCTGAGAAATTAATCAGTCCCCTTTTTCCTTAAGACCGCGGACGCGTCCGAAACGCTTGGCCAACGATCAAGCCGCAGACAGCTGCAATGGCAAGGCGCTAACCGGCCCGCCGCCTCTAAGGCGCAAGGTCGTCTATTTGCCGGACCGCGTTTCAGTCAGCATATTGATCAACGCTCTCAGGCCGGATGGTACATGGCGATTCGCCGAGTAATAGAGGCATAGCCCCGGATACGCGGGGCACCACTCTTCCAGAACTCTTTTGAGTCGGCCGTCCTTGAGTGCATTTGCTGCGAGATGGTCGGGCACGAAGGCGATGCCTACTCCATCGATTGCTGCCTCCACCATCAGCGGTTGATCAGTCAACGTGAGAGGGCCGGGAGCGTTGATCCTTTCGACAGTGCCATGGCGCTCAAACTCCCATCGGTAGATTGCACCACTTTCAAACCGGAAGCGGATGCAATGATGGTCATACAGATCTTGCGGCACCCTTGGATATCCGCGTTGCTCGAAGTACTCGGGCGACGCCACTGCCGCAAAGCGGACTTCTCCCATGACTGGGATGGCCACCATATCTTTGGGTACGGCTTCCGCCAATCGGATGCCCGCATCGAAACCATCGGCAACGATATCGCTCAGCTTGCCATCACTGAATATGTCGAGATGGACGCGAGGATACTCGCGCAAAAAGCGCGCAAGCACTGGCCACAGTACCAACCGGATGGCGCCCTCACTGGCATTGATTCGCACCGTTCCGCTGGGTGCGTGGTCATTGCCCTCCAGCTCCCGAACGGCTTCTTCAACTGAGGCCATTGCCGGTCTTAGTTTTATGGCCAGGCGCTCTCCCGCCTCGGTCAAGGAAACGCTTCGAGTCGTCCGGTTGAAAAGGCGGACGTTCAACCGTTGTTCGAGAGCCTTGATCGAGTGACTGATCGCCGAGGGCGTCATGTCGAGATCGATTGCGGCGCTGCGGAAGCTTCGGTGGGCTGCGACCGCCAGGAATGCGGCAAAGGCCGACAGGTCATTGCCCTTGGATTGGTGAATTACTTTCATCATGGAATCAAATATTGACCAGATTGTTGCGACAGTCAATGAGCCATAGACTCGAATGAAGCTGCAGCGTCGCGGGTCCAAAATAGCCGGTGTCGCTCTGAGAGCATCTCGTCCGCAGCCCTAACAGCAATGACCACCTGATCAAAAGGAACATGCGATGAAGATGAAGGCAGTTGTGATGACCGGCGCGAACAAGCCTTGGGAGGTTCATGAGGTTCCCATGCCCAAGGCAGAGCCAGGGCTGGTCCTGGTGAAAGTTCACGCCTCCGGCATGTGCTACACGGACGTGTGGGCAACTCAGGGAGCTGGCGGTGACATTTATCCCCAGACCCCGGGTCACGAAGTGGTCGGCGAAATCATCGAAGTCGGTGCGGGCGTCCACACGCGCAAGGTTGGAGACCGAGTCGGCACCACTTGGGTACAGTCCTCGTGCGGTCGATGCCCGTACTGCCGCCAGAACCGCCCGTTGACCGGCCAGACAGCCATGAACTGCGTTTCGCCCAGAACGACCGGCTTCGCGTCGCAGGGCGGGCACGCGGAGTACATCGCAATTTCTGCGGAAGGCACCGTATTGTTGCCCGATGGGCTGTCCTACACGGACGCCGCGCCCATGATGTGCGCAGGCTATACCACCTGGAGCGGGCTGCGAGACGCGGAGCCAAAGCCTGGTGACAGGGTCGCGGTGCTGGGTATCGGCGGGTTGGGCCACGTCGCCTTGCAGTTCTCAAAGGCGTGCGGATTCGAGACCATCGCGATCACGCATTCCCCAGACAAACACAAGCTTGCGACCGACTTGGGTGCCGACCACGTCGTCACCAATGCCGAGGAGCTCTTGGCAGTCGGTGGTGCCGACGTGCTGCTGGTCACCACCAACGACTTCGAAACCGCCGAAAAGGCGCTCGCGGGAGTCAAACCTGACGGTCGCATCGTCCTTTGCGGGCTCGACTTCAGCAAGCCGTTCTCGATTCCGTCCGACGGCAAGCCATTCCATATGATGCGCCAACGGGTGGTTGGCTCCACGCATGGCGGGCAGCATTACCTCGCCGAAATTCTCGACTTGGCCGCGAAGGGTAAGGTCAAGCCGATAGTCGAAACCTTCTCGCTTGACCAAGCAACGGAGGCTTATGAACGCCTGTCCTCCGGGAAGATGCGATTCCGTGGTGTGTTCCTGCCTCACGGCGGAAATTGATACCCAGAGCGGTTCCGGCGATCGCGCGGTCACCGAAATGAAAGGGGACTGATATATTTTTTTTGAAAAATATCAGTCCCCTTTTTTACGTGCGCGAAAATGAGGTTTTTAACGCTAACTCAGTGCGTTAACCTCGCAGGAATCCGAGTCATCGACTGTTTAAGCCGCTCAAGGCCTTTCTAAGTAAGTAACCATGGCATCAGATAAAAAGCAGGCCAAACGGGCTAAGCGCGCCAAAGTGAAAGCCAAGCAGGCATGGACAGTTCGCAATGACTCACCTCAGGGCGAGTATGTGGAAGCGGTTGAGGCCGCCGAGGGAATGGTCAGCTTACTCGTGGGATGGCAGAAGCCGAGGCAGTTAGCCAAGTCGAAATGCTTAGCACCTTGATCAGTGATTTGGGCATGGCCAAAGCGGAAACATTAGACGACGAAATCGATATGCAGATCGTACTTCTGAAGCTGTACGGAAGGAAGATCGAAGGAAGGACGGAGGATTGGATGGAAGACTCTGGATTCCTAGAGGCCTATGCACAAGCTGCACGCAGGCTAGGCCGGGAAGAACTCATTGAGGCTTGGCATGACGCTCACGACTTTTAATAGCTAGTCGCTGGAAAACCTAACTGCCGGGCCTGTGCAGATGCAACAAGAAAAGGGGAGGCAGTGAGTATGGAGAAAGTACAACGGTTGTTGAGTCAGGCGGGCGGCCTGGTGAGGGAGACAAACGCCAAACTCGCAGCAAGCGGTGAGCTGTTCAACCTCTTCACCATCACCCGAATCGAGCGGGCCGAGGTCAACACTCACTCGGCGATGATCGCAGAACTTTTGAGCCCCGAGGGCCGTCACGGTCAAGGTGTTTACTTCCTTGAACTATTCCTCTCGACAGTGGGTTTCGAACACGAATGCAGCCTCAGCGACGCCAGGGTGCAAAAGGAGCAGATTTTTGCGGGTTACGGTCGTGTGGATGTGGTGATTCACCTGAGAGATCACCTCATCCTGATCGAAAACAAGATCGACGCCCTCGATGGCAACCAACAACTCAAGCGTTATAACGATATTGGCAAGGCCTCAGGCAAGCAGTGGCAGTTGTGGTACCTGACAAAGAAAGGTACGGAGGCGCACGAAAGCAGTCACTGCGGCGTGAGCTACCGTCGACTGTCGTACCAGGAGCACATCCTCGACTGGCTTGAGCGATGCGTCAGCACCTCAAGCGCGACGCCGGCACTTCAGCATGCATTGATCCAGTACAAGAATCTGGTCCAGAAAATCACCGGGCGAGCCATGACCCATACCACACGAAGTGCACTGATCGAGCTTCTCATTGCCGACGACAATTTGCAGGCTGCCGAGGCCATCGCCCAAGCACTACCCCATGCGAAGGGGACAGTATTGTTCGGCTTCTTTGATGCAGTGCGACACGCATTGTCAGAACGTTGTACGCCCGTGTCATCGCCGATTGACTTTACCGGGCATGAAAGCAGCGAGGCGAATTGCCGCAAGTGGTTCCTGCCCAAGGCATTGAGGTTGAAGCACGTGGGGCAGTTTTTCGACATTGGTGTCGAGGGAATGCTGTTACGAATCGAGGTTGCTACTGATGCGCTGCATTATGGCGTGGTGCCGGTCAGTAGCGGGAAACTGGTGAGCGATGGAGGGTTGTTGGCGCAAACGCCTCAATTACCTTTGTACCTGATGTGGCGGAATTGGAATGCGTTCAAATGGTACTCATACCTTTACCAGGACAACGTTGCGAGCAAAATGGACTGTTTGTCTGATCCCAGGGCATTGGTCAAGGAGGTGCTGCGCACTGTAGAGCTGATCAAATCTGAACTGTCTGGCCAGCCTGAGTTGCAGTGTGCAAGTGACAGTGCGACGCAACTAAAAGCAATGCCAGTCAGTTGACTAGCCAATTTGTCGGTTGAACGCAGGCAATGTACCGTGCCGTTTCATGTGGGCCGTCTGCAGATAGACCTCAATGAGGGATACCACCACCGGGTCAGAGATCGTAATGACTGCAATTCGTGCTTCACCGTCTTGAACGTGAGGCACTGGATTTTCGTCGCTCGCAAACCCTGTGAACCGATGGTTGGGATAGGTTCGCCAACCGTCCTCTCGAATGCTGGGCGTCTTAACATGGTCCCAGACCCTATGGTGCAGGTTGTTCCGGGTTGCCTTACCGATATAGAGGATTCGCCCTTCAGGGGTACCAAAAAAATACACGCCGCTCTTGCACCCAACACCATCGCCGGTGACCAGCATTCCCGAGTTTGTAGGGTCCGACCAGTCGCCGATGGCGGGACTGGCGTCACCAAAGGCGAGTTCTATTGTGACCTTGTCGAATATCGCAGGCATGGCTTGGGCAAGATCATTTACCAGGGTGAATGCTTCTTTAAAGTCCACTTTTTCCCTCTGTTCGCTATCCATTTTGGCCAGCATTGGCATAGTTTTTCAGTGGCGGCATCGGATTGCTGATGGGGAAGGCCGCGCTGACTTCCTCGGTGAAGTTCATTTCTTTCTTGGTCAAGACGTGTATTGACGAAGGGTAAACGGGATGACGATAAACAGACCATCCCTCCCATGAGATCTTTCAAAAACAAAGGGTGAGAGCCGTTCCTGATTCACCCGTTTAACCCTCCAAAAATCCCCGTTTAAAAGACACCATCAGTAACGTCCTCAAGGCTACATCACCTTGCGTCATTGCCTACGACTACGCCAGAATCCGCCGGCTTGTGCGTCTGGGACGCGGGTCTTATCGTTCCATGGTCACTGAAAAACAGTGATCGGGTTTGGTAGCCCGGTTCCCCATATGACGCATAACGTCACCTAGCGCGGATGCCTTTTCGGTATCTGACTTATGGTGGCCATGCGCAGGGCGTCCTCGGGCGCGCCGGATTTTCCATATGGGCCGGTCTACCAACCTTCGTATGGCCACCACCCCTCGTTTGGTAGCGAGAGTGATGGCTCCTTAAGTCCCATATGGAGTTTCACCATGATCAAACCAACACCCAACCCACCCGAAACCGACCCGGTTTCCCCCTACCAATTCCCCGACTCCCGAACCCTCAACGACGCCGCCGAACGCGCCCTCGATCATTACCTCACCCCACAACAACGCATAATGGGCAGTCACACCAAACACGACCCCATGTTCCTGGCCAACCCGGCCTACAACAGCGAATCCCTCCTGGCCAATGCCAGCGAATCCCTCGATTCCGCCAGCGAAATGCTCAGCAACTTCGCCGCGATCCTGGAGCCCGGCCACCGCAGAACGGCGCTGGGCATCGCGCAAGTGGTGATGGTCGCGGGTCTGGCTGTGAATCAGGCGCTGGATCATGTCGAGGTGAAGACGTGATCGGTTGATGGCTGTCGCTCAATAGCCGAAAAGAAAATGGCCGAGGTTGTCAGGTGTAGCTGACGACCTCGGCCATATTTTTTTCTGCACCTCTCAACGTTCGAACAAAGGGGAGGCCTCGTCAGTCCGCGATATCTACACTTTCCCCACCACTTGGCGAGCATCCCGCCGTACCGCCTGCGGAGGCACGCCGAATCCCCGAATGAACGCTTCACGCATATGGCGCCGATCACGAAAACCGGATTCGCTGGCAACCACATCGAGTGAGTGTCGGCTCTGTTCGATCATCAATCGAGCGGCCTCCAGGCGCAGCCCTTCGATGGCTTTGGCGGGCGATTGCCCGGTTTCTGCGCTGAATATGCGGGTGAACTGGCGAGGGCTCAAGTGCGCCACGCCGGCCAGTTCTTCGACGCTGAGCGTTCGGCGCAAATGCTGCCGTGCATAGTTCAGCGCGCTTTGGATGCGGTCGGACTTGGGCGCGAGGTCGAGCATTTCCGAATGCTGCGACTGGCCGCCGGAGCGGTGCTGGTGCATCACCAGTTTGTGCGCCACCGAGCGCGCGACGTCGGCGCCCAGATCCTTTTCCACCATGCCGACGGCAAGGTCGAGGCCGGCGGTCATGCCCGCCGAAGTCCAGAAGGGGCCGTCGACGATATAGATGCGATCGACGTCGACGCTGATTTCGGGATGGCGCTTCTGCAAGGCCTGCGCGTAGGCCCAGTGGGTCGTGGCGCGGCGTCCGGTCAGCAGGCCGGCTTCGGCGAGGATGAAGCCGCCGGTGCAGATGCCGACGGTGCGCCGTGCCTGATTGCCGGCCTGGCGCACGAAGTTGAGCACAGCGGAGGCTGTGTCGGTTTTTTCCGGATCGTTGACCCCGACAACGATCCAGGTGTCGGCCAGTCCGGGCGCCTCGAGCGGGCGGGTTTCTATGGCCAGCCCCAGTGAGGAGCGCACCATGCCGCCATCCGGCGAGAAATTCTCGATGCTGTAGAAGGGCGCTTCGGCGATCTGATTGGCGAACTCGAAAACGGCTTGAGTCGCCAGGGAGAGCACCTGGAAACCGTCGGTGAGCAAGTAGCCGATGCGATGCATGGTGAATTCTCGGATGTCCTGAATCACTACCTTATACGTCATTTGAGATATAGCCAAGCCGTCGCATTCTGTTCTCCAGTGCTTCCCACAACCCTGGAGACTCGATATGACTCAATCCCGCCTCGGTACCGCCCTGATCACCGGCGCTTCGTCCGGCATCGGCGCCATTTACGCTGAACGCCTGGCCCGTCGTGGCCATGACCTGATCCTGGTCGCGCGGAATCGCGATCGCCTGAATGTCCTGGCTGAGCGCCTGAGTGAAGAAACCGGCCGTCACGTTGAAGTCCTGGCTGCCGACCTGTCCGACAGGGCTGATCTGGCACGGGTCGAAGCGCGGCTCAGAACGGACGCCAACATTTCTCTGCTGGTGAACAATGCCGGGGTTGGCGCGACTCATCCCTTGCTGGAGTCGGACGTCGACAAGCTTGAGGACTTGCTCACGCTCAACGTGAACGTGCTGATGCGCCTGACTTACGCGGCGGTCCCGGGCTTTGTCGCCCGTGGCGGTGGCACGCTTATCAACATCGCCTCGGTCGTGGCCATTGCCCCGGAGGTGTTGAACGGTGTTTACGGCGGCTCCAAGGCCTTCGTGCTGGCGTTCAGCCAATCCTTGCGTCACGAACTGGCGGACAAAAATGTCCGGGTCCAGGTGGTGCTGCCCGGCGCAACGGCTACCGAATTCTGGAGTGTGGCCGGAACACCGCTGGAGCATCTGCCGGAAGCGATTGTGATGCGGGCGGACGATATGGTGGACGCTGCGCTGTCCGGTCTCGATCAAGGCGAGTTCGTCACCATTCCGGCACTTCCCGAGATCGCCGACCTGAACGCTTACGAGGCGGCGCGCCAGAAGCTGATGCCTGATCTGTCGCGCAGTGAGCCGGCTGCACGCTATCGCAACTGATGCCTGATTCAGGCATTGAAGTAAAAAGTGTGCGGGTCGTTGGCAAGCCCGCGCTCTTGAAAATTCGATCCTCAGCTTTGGGACGTTTCCTATAGGGCTGGATAGAACACATCAATACGCTGCTGCATCTTTATTGCACGAGTTTCGATGATGGTTTTATCCGATGTTTCCGGTAAGTCAATGAGGCCGTTGATTGCTGATGAAGATGTTGAGCAGCGTCGCTTTGTAGAGAAGTCATTCACCACATTGGGCTATTTTCGCACCGTCACGGCCGGTTGTTTTGACGAAATGATCTCGTTGACTCATTACTCTCCGGTTCTATTTGATCGCTTTGATTTGTTGGTGGTGAACTCCGATATTTTTTACAGTTGTGAGTTTGATTACCTGGATTTTTGCCTGGGCAATTCTCGCTTGAAACATGTCTTGATCTACGACTTGAACAAGGGATCGAGTGCGGTGGAAGTCTTGAGCGAACGCTCGGGTGAGCAGGTGTGGCGTGTGCAGAATGTCACGTCTGATGTGATCGCCAGATTGATTCCCCTGATCGACTCTCGTGCTTTTTGACGGAGTGCTGAACATGAATGAACACGGTTGATGATCTTTTTGCCGAGGGCGACACAGCATGAATAATCGAGTCGTCATCATTGATGATCATCCTGCAGTCCGTATGGCTTTGCGGCTGCTGCTGGCGAGCGAAGGGTATGACGTGGTGGCGGAAGCCGGTGATGGAGCGCAGGCGTTGCGCTTGGTTGAGTTGTATTGCCCATCGATCATGATTCTGGATATTCGCGTTCCCGTGATGGACGGTCTTGCGGTCATCCGCCAGTTGGCTGAAAAAAGATGCCTGACCAAAATAGTGGTTTTTGCCGGAGCGGCGTCAGCGGGCATGATCACTCGTTGCCGGCAGTTGGGTGCACACGGTTTTGTGGGAAAGGACAAGGAACTCTCTGAACTGGTGTATGCCGTGCGGGCGGTTCGGGCCAATGAGGAGTATTTTCCGAACTCACTCTGCTCTTTGCGCATGGACAACATGGCGCGCGAGCAAGTCTTGTTCGCTCGCTTGTCTGCGCGCGAATTCAAAGTGATGCAGTGCCTGTTGAAGGGTATGAGGAACAGTGAAATCGCGCAGAGCCTGTCACTGGATCGCAAAACCGTCAGTACTTACAAAGTGCGGATGTTTCTCAAGCTTGAGATCAAAAGAACGGCGGAGTTGTACGCGATAGCCGTGCGCAACGGTTTTTTCTAGCCGCTCAAAGCTCCGTCAACTGGTGTTGCATCTTGAATAATTCATTGTCAGTCCGAATACCCAGTTTTCTAAAGGCAGACTGCTTTTGTCCACTGATGGTTTTTCGGCTGCGAGAGAACTTTGCTGCCACTTGGGTGACCGACAGCCCCTCAAGGCAGCAACGCAGAACCTCACGCTCCTTGGGGGAAAGTTCGGGATAGCTCGTGAGCGTTTCATCCAGATTAGTCACATGATGGTCAGCCAGGAATCGATGCGAAGGCGGTGTTTCCAGTTCTGCCGACGTCGTCGGTGCCAGGTAGAGTCTGTCCATAGCGGCCATACGAACGGCTTTCAGAAGATCTTCGGTCTGCTGCGTTTTTCCAACAAATCCATTGACCCCCGCCCGAATGCACATATTGACGGTGGCAGGTCTTTCCGCGGCCGAGAAAATCACGATCTTCAAGTCCGGATGTTGTGTGCGTACTGACTGGATCAAGCGCAGACCGTCCAACTCGCCGTCGGCCAGTTGGTAATCGAGTATGAGCAGGTCCGGGGGCTGCAGGCGCAAACCTTCCATCAGGTCGCGGCTGGTAGTGTAGACGCCGGTTACCTTGAAGTCGGGTTCCAGAGACAGGCGAATCTTGAGTGCTTCTCGTATCAGCGCATGATCATCCAGCAATGCAATTCTCAATGGCGAAATCACTGACCATCTCATCTTTGGCCCCCCTGGGCGCAATGGATAGAAAACGTCTTACATCGTTCGCAAGGGACGGGCACCACCCGGGTCCGGTTGCGCCCTCAAAGAAACTAACTGCGTTCAGTACCTTAGCTTAAACCTTGTTGATTTTGCTTATCTGCAAGTGGGCGGGTTTGCGGCCAATTTTGAGACAAGTCTCGTTTTCGCGCCGGGGGGCCATCGTCAGAATTCCTTCCTGACTTTCCTCCCCATCGCGAGCCGCTGGAGAATCCGGCGCAGGAGCGTTTCATTTTGAGCACGACCCTGGATCAACCCATCCCTTCGTCGCCAGTAAACACCCAGGACACCCTGCTGGCGTGTGTCTCGTGGCTGTGTGATCACTACAGGGTAGGGCGCTCTCGGCAGGCACTCACTGCAGGCTTGCCAAAAGCACGCCTGCTGACCCCTTCGCTGGCACTGGCGAGTCTTTCCAATGCAGGCCTTGGCGCCGGGCTGGTCGAGCGCCGGGCCCATGCATTACCGGTGCAGCTGGTGCCGCTGATTCTGCTGCGCAAGGATCACGGCGGCTGCATTTTGCTGGGGCGGCACACCGCTGCAGATGAAAAGGGCAAGCGCGGGTTTCTCTACAGCGTGATCCTTCCCGAGATCAGTCTTGAACCGGTCGAACTTACTCAAACTGACATCGACGAGCTGTACGCCGGCTTCGCCATTCTTGCCAGGCTCACGGCCAAGGTCGACACGCGTGCCGGTGAAGAACTGGCGCGGCCAGCCGGCCATTGGCTGTTGAGCACTTTGTGGCGCTATCGTCGTTATTACCGCAGTGCCGCCATCGGTGCGGTGTTGATCAACATCCTGGCCCTGGCCAGCATTTTCTTCACCATGAATGTGTACGACCGCGTCGTGCCCAACCAGGCGTTCGTGACCCTTTGGTCACTGGCCATCGGTGTTGTCGTAGCCATGGTATTTGAGGCCATCGCCCGTTATGTGCGTGCCCATTTACTGGATGTGGCAGGGAAGAAGGCCGATCTGGTGTTGGGTACTTTGTTGTTCCGCCAGGCCCTGTCAATCCGGATGGAGCACAAACCAGCGTCTTCCGGATCCTTCGCCAACCAGTTGCGAGAATTCGAGTCGGTGCGCGATTTCGCAACGTCGGCAACGCTGGCGGCGATTTCGGACTTGCCCTTTGTGGTGATGTTCGTCGCCGTGATCTTCGTCATCGCCGGTCCGTTGGGCTGGATTCCGTTGTTGCTGATCCCGTTGATCGTCGGCATCAGCGTCATTATCCAGTGGCCGCTGGCCCGAACCATGAAGGAAAACCTGCGCGAGTCCTCACTCAAGCAAGGCGTGCTGATTGAGTCGGTGGAGGGGCTGGAAACTCTCAAGGCGGTCGGTGGCGAAGCCTACATGCAGCGTCGCTGGGAAAGCTTCAGTGCCCTGGCGGCCGGAACCTCCATGAAGTCGCGGGAACTGATGAGCATGGCCACCGGTGCGGTCGCGTTCTTTCAGCAGATCCAGACTGTGGCGCTGATTGTGGTCGGCGTCTATTTGATCGATGCGGGTGACCTGACCATGGGTGCGTTGATCGCCACGGTGATGCTCGCCGGTCGTGCAACCGCACCGTTGGGACAGGTGGTGGGTTTGGCAGTGCGCTTTCAGCAAGCGAAGGCGGCCTTGCAGTCGCTCAATAGCTTGATGGCGTTGCCAGTGGATCGCGATAGCGCTCGTGAGTACCTGGCCAAACCGACGATCAAAGGCCAACTGACCTTGAAAGACGTTGGTTTTGCTTACCCGGCACCGCCCATGCAGCCCAATCCGCCGGTGCTGCAAGGCATCAACCTGAGCATTGAAGCCGGTGAGCAGGTCGCCATTCTCGGGCGTATCGGCAGCGGTAAATCCACGCTGCTGCGGGTCATGGCGCGCCTTTATTCTCCGGTCGCCGGGCAAATGTTCAGTTCCGGACTGGACGTCAATCAGATCGACCCGGCCGACTGGCGAACGGCGGTCGGTTACGTTGGGCAGGATGCACGGCTGTTTTACGGTTCGCTGCGCGAGAACGTGATGATCGGTCGCCCTGAAGCCAGTGCCGATGAGTTCCTGCGGGTCTTGCGCTTGAGTGGGCTGGACCAGATTGTCGCGCGCCATCCGCAAGGCATCAACCTGCCGATCGGCGAGATGGGCGAAGGCCTGTCGGGTGGTCAACGGCAACTGGTGTCCCTGGCGCGTACGCTGTTGGCCTGTCCCGGGTTGCTGCTGTTGGATGAGCCTACCAGTGCCATGGACACCCAGACCGAAGCACTGTTTTTGCAGCACCTGCAGCGGGCCACGCAGGGGCAAACCCTGGTGGTGGTCACCCACCGTCCCTCGTTGCTGGCATTGGTCCAGCGCATCGTGGTGGTCGAAGACGGCAAGGTCGTGGCCGATGGTCCCAAGGACACCATTCTCGCCGCGATGAAGGCCAACACCCGCAAACCGGACGTTACGCATCGTCCCGCCGCTGGCAACGCGATGTCCGTCAATGCTCGCAGGACCAGACCGCCGTCTGCAAAGGCCAGCGATACACCGACCTCGCAGGTGACGCCATGATCCGCAAGTTGTCTGGGAGGCACGATGGCGCGGCCTTGCAACCCGGCGATGCCGCATACATGAACGACATACAGGAGTCACTGCTGACCCAGACCACGCCCGGCTCGCGCCTGATCCTCCACCTGATCGCCGCCGTGCTGATCGGCGGGCTGGTCTGGGCTTATTTCGCCCGTGTCGAGGAAATTACCCTGGGCGAGGCGAAGATCATTTCCAAGAGCCGTGAACAGATCATCCAGAGCCTCGAAGGCGGGATTCTTGCGGAGATGAACGTGCGCGAAGGTGACATCGTGGAGAAGGGACAAGTGCTGCTCAAGATTGATCCGACCCGCGCACAGGCGAGTTACCGCGAAGCTTTGTCAAAGGTCATCGGCCTCAAGGCCAGCATCACCCGCCTGCGGGCGGAGGCCTATCAGCAACCCCTTGAATTCGAGGAGATGGTCAAGGCCGACCAGGCTGTCGTTCAACAGGAGACCCAAGCCTACAACGCCCGTAAACGCGCCTTGAACGAAAGTGTCAGCGCGTTGGAGCGCAGTTATGCGTTGTCTTCCCGGGAGATCCAGTTGGCGGAACCGCTCGCGGCGAAAGGCCTGATATCGGAAGTGGAGATTTTGCGTATGCGCCGTCAGGCCAATGAAATCAAGTCGCAGATTGTCGAGCGTTACAACCGCTATCAGGCCGAGGCCAGCGCGGAGCTGGCCAAGTTTGAACTGGAGTTGTCGCAGACCAGCGAAAACCTGGTGGGCCGGGCGGACGTGGTCGAGCGCACCACGGTCACTGCGCCTGTGCGTGGCACGGTGAAAAATGTGCGAGTCAATACCCGGGGCGGAGTGATCCAGCCCGGTGAGCACATCCTGGAAATTGTGCCGTTGGAGGATCAGTTATTGGTTGAAGGCAAAATCCGTCCGGCCGACGTCGCGTTTTTGCGCCCAGGCCTGCCGGCCACCGTCAAGATCACCGCCTACGACTACAGCATTTACGGCGGCCTGAAGGGCCAGGTCGAGCATATCAGCCCGGACACCTTGAAAGACGATCAAAAAGCGGCTGCCGGTCGCCCCGACGATACCTATTACCGGGTGTTGGTGCTCACCGAAAAAAGCGCCCTCGAAGCCGGGGGGAAAGTCTTGCCGATCATTCCGGGAATGGTTGCCTCGGTGGAAATCCGCACCGGCGAGAAAACCATTCTCAGCTATCTGCTCAAACCCGTGCTCAAAGCACGGGAAGCGTTCCGGGAGCGATAGGCATGTGGTTCACTCCTTGCAGTTTTCCATTGAGCTTTATGGCTCGATGGGTATCCGTAATTGTCCTGGTGGGCCTGTATGCCGGTGTCACACGGGCCGACGACGAACTGTTGAAGTTCAGCCCACCGCCTTCGAGCGCCGAACCGATCGGCAGCGTTTCGGCGCTGGCCTACTTCGGTTTGCCGAGCCGCATGGCGGAACGTGCCCGCACCGGTCACCCAGTCATCGGGCCGTCGGAGCGTGAGTTGCAGGCGATTTTCCGTCAGGCCGTGGAGACCGCCGTGGCGCGCAGTCCCGCCGTGCTTCGTTCCAGCGGTGAGCAACAGGCAGCGGTGTCCGACGTTGCCGCAGCGCAGGGGCAGCGTTGGCCGCAGATCGATGTGGGTACGCAGACCCGGGCCGTGCAGTTTGGCAACGGCTCGGAAAATGATCAGGGGGCCGGGGGCGTCAATGTCGCTGTGACCACCATGTTGTATGACTGGGGGCGGGTCGACAGCACGATCGAGAGCCGTCAGCGGCTGCAATCGGCGGCCGATGAAAACCTGGTGGCCGAGAAGGAAAACATCGGCTTCGAGGTGGTGACGACCCTGGTCGAGTTAGGCAAGCAACGTATCATTGGCGAGCTCAGCCAGGACTTCGCCAACCGCATGGCCGAGCTGGTGAAGATGCTGGCCGGTATTGTGGCGGTGGACGCCGGTCGTGCCAGCGAGTTGACCCAGGCCAAGGCGCGTTTACTGCAAGCCCAGGCTCTGCGCGACGCGGCGCAGGCCAAGGCGCGGGACGCCGAAATCACCCTGCATAAACTGGTGGGCGAGCGTCCTGTTGCCATTCCGGACAAGCGGGAATGGAATATTCGACTAAGTAATCTCGAGGGTTTATTGAAGGCCGCGCAGCATCATCCGACCATTCTGCAGGCCACCGCCCAGGCTGAGTCTGCAGAGCTTGAGGCGCAAGCCGTGCGAGCATCGGGATTGCCGCAATTGAACTGGGTGGTCAGCAAAAACACCGCAGAGGATTCACTGGGCCGCGAGCAACCATGGCAGACCAACCTGAACATGACCTGGGGCGCTTTTCGCGGCGGCTCGACCCGAGCGGCAGAGCGCGCGGCACTTCAGCGCGCCGACGCCAGCCGTCACGAAACCGCCCAGCAGCGTCGGGACCTGGAGTTCAAGATTCGCACCGCGGACAACGATGCGCGCACTCAACTGGAGCGGGCCGAGCTGTACCGCAACCTGTCGGTGGAGTCGGATCGTATTCGCGAAGCGTTCTACTTGCAGTGGCATCACTTGGGAAAACGCACCTTGCTTGACGTGCTCACGGCTGAAAACGACCATTACGGCAATCAGGTGAGTGAAATAACCAATCGATTTGACGGTTACCAATCTATCCTGCGCCAATACGCCAGTGCCGGAACGCTCATGCAATGGTTGCAAGGCAAGGACGGAACGTGAGACGCCGTCGAGAGATATTCATAAGTTGTGTTTCCGCTCCTTCAGGATCTATAGCCCTTTGAAAACAATGCGTGTTGTCCACTGGTGCCTTTGCGTTTGCCTGCTGTGCCTGTTTGCCACGGGGCAGCAGGCTGTCGCCGCCAGCGAAGCGCAGTTGGTCGTGCGCACGCCTGAGCTTGCACCTTCGGTCACATTCAGCCCTGAAACACGGGCCTGGCTCAGTGTCACACCGTCGATACGCATCGCATTCTGGGGACGAGCGCGCCCGCCGTTGCACATGGGGTTCGATCCCGGCGGGTTTGAAGGGGTCACGGCCGACATGCTGGGGCTGTTGCAGCAGATGTTGGGTGTACCCTTTCAGATGTTGCATTACCCAAGCCGGGAAGAAGCCTTGAAGGCGATGGCCAAAGACGAGGTGGACATGCTGGCCTTGAGCGATGTTGCCGAGAATGGCAGCCCGCTTTTCAGCGCTTCCAAACCGTATTTGCTCAACCGCGAGGTCATCGTTCGGCGCTTCAATCAAACGCACAAATCGAGCGCCAACCTGAGTGGCGAACGCCTGGCCTATATCGCCGACAGCCGTGAGCAGGCTGGTCGGCTGAAAGAGGCTTACCCCCAAAGCACGCTGGTTCCGTATACCGACTACTTGAATGCAATTGCGGGGCTGGCCTATGACCAGGCTGATGTGTTTCAGACTGATGCGGTGACCGCCGAATTCCTGATATCTCGCTTCTACCGCAATGATGTTTACATCGTCGGGGACGCTGTGAGTGGCGGTGTCGCCGACCTCGACTTTGCCGTCAGTATCCGGCAACCGCAATTGCTGGAAGCCATCAATCAGTCCCTGACTGCGATTCCCGTCGCCAGTATTCTGCGAATCACTTCACGCTGGGGGTTGAACAACAATTTTGTAGTGGCTCGTCCCTCGCTGAACCTCACTCAAGAGCAATCTGCCTGGGTGGCGGCCCATAAGACCCTCAAGGTGGCAGTGACCAATTCCTATGCGCCAGTGACCTTCTTTGACGAAAAAAATCAGCTCAAAGGCTTGGGCGCCGAAGTGCTCAAGCGCGTTGGGCAGTTGACCGGTTTGACTTTTGAGATCGTTCGTCACAACAGCGTCAACGATATGCTCGAACAGTTGCAGAGCAACAAAGTAGATCTGGTGGCGGCATTGAGCATCGGTGAGCATTCGATCAACCCCAAACAAATCACTCGTTCTTATCTGGTCAGTCCTTTCGTGGTGGTGACTCGGCGAAGCGAAGCCGGTATTCGCAGCCTGGACGAACTCAACGGCCTGCGTCTGGCGCTGTCGTGGGGTAATCCCCTGACTTCCTGGGTGCATGAGCACTATCCGAAAATCCACACGGTGACGGTGCGCAATGCGACCCAAGGGATCGAGATGCTGGCCGACAAAGAGGTCGAGGGCACGGTCAGCACCAAGTTCAGTGCCGACTATTTCATCTCCCAGCACTTTAAGGCCGACCTGCACATTGCTTCGGTCATCGGGCCGCGCCCGGCCATGATCTCGATGGTGGTGGCTCCGGCCGACCAGGAACTCAAAGGCATCATCGATGCCGCGCTACTGACAATCGCGCCGGAAGAATTGAAAGAAATGTCCGACCGCTGGCGAAACAACGCCGCGCCGGCCGTAGCCAGTCCTTGGAACACCTATAAAGATGTCGTCGTCCAGGTGGTGGTTGGCGCGGTGTTGCTGGTGCTGGTTTTTCTGGTGTGGAACTACTACTTGCGCGTTCAGATTCAAAAACGCCAGAAAGCGGAGCGCGATCTTGAAGATCAATTGCAATTCAGTCGCACGTTGATCGATGGTGCCCCGGTGGCGCTGTATGTACGGGATACAGAAGGACGGCTGGTTCAGTGCAATCAGGCCTACCTGGATTTCTTCAACATGTCCCGGGAGAGCCTGTTCGGCAAGACACTGGTCGAGAGTCAGGTGTTCGATGCCGAATTCAGCGCTCGCTACCACCAGACCTATCTCGACACCCTGGCACATGGGCAACCGGCCTTCACTGACATGGACGTTGAAGTCCAAGGCCAATCCTACCGGGTCTATCACTGGATACTGCCATTTCACAACTCCAGCGGGCAGTACATCGGGGTCATCGGTGGCTGGCTGGACATCACCGAACGTGAGCACCTGATCGAGCAACTGCGCCTGGCGAAGGAAGCGGCCATGGACGCCAACCGTTCCAAGTCCGTGTTCCTGGCCAGCATGAGCCACGAAATTCGCACGCCCGTCAGCGCCTTGGTCGGCTTGATCGAGTTGTTGCGCCTCAAGGGCGGGAGCACCGATGAGATTGAAGAGAGCCTGGAGGTGGCGCACCAGTCGGCCAAGTCCTTGCTGTCGTTAATCGGCGATATTCTCGACCTGTCGAAAATCGAAGCCGGCGAAATGACGCCGACACCGCGACCCACTCACCTGGGGGAAATGACGCAGTCGATTTACCGGTTGTTCGAAACCAATGCACGCAAGAAAAATCTCGATTACCGACTGGTCACCGAGGTGCAGCACAACGGCATCCTGATCGATGCGTTGATGCTCAATCAGATCATCGCGAATCTGTTGAGCAATGCGATCAAGTTCACCGATCAAGGCAGCGTTCAATTGATGTTGCGCGAGCTGTCCGGGGAGTCGGCTCCCGGTCGCGCACGCTTTGCCATCCAGGTCAGCGATACCGGAAAAGGCCTGAGCGAAACCCAGCACCAAGAGATATTCGAACCCTTCGTGCAGGCTGATCCTCAAGCCAATCGGGCCGTGGGCACGGGATTGGGTCTGAGCATCTGTGCCAGTCTGGCAAAGCTGCTCAATGCCCAGCTCAACGTCGACAGCCAGTTGGGACTGGGGTCGCGTTTCACCCTGATGTTCGAAGCTGAAATGGTGGAGGTCGAAGAGCGCCTGTCATCGCCCGCGTTCGACTCGTCGAATGGCCACAAGCTTAAGATTCTGGTGGTTGAGGACCATGCGCCAAACCGCTTGCTGTTGTGCCGTCAGCTGGAATATCTGGGCCATGAAGCGTGGCCCTGCGACGATGGCGAGACCGCGCTAGCCCAATGGAAAGGCGCGCAGCCGCCGTTCGACCTGACCATCACCGACTGCAACATGCCCCGTGTGGACGGCTACCAGCTCACTCGATGGATGCGTGAGGATGAACAACAGCGCGCGGTGCGACTGCACCCTATTTTCGGTCTGACGGCCAATGCCCAGTCCGAAATTATCGACCGCTGTCTGGCAGCAGGGATGACCCGCTGCCTGTTCAAACCGGTGGGTATGGAAACCCTGGCATTGCTGGTTGCCGAAGTGGAGCAGACCAGCAAGCGGCGCGTGCAAGCTGCGATCGGCGCCGATAGTGAACTCGACAAAATCAGGTTGCTGAGCCCGGAGTCCTATGCGCCGCTGGTGAACGAAATAGTGCTCACGCACCGAGCGGACGGCCATGAGCTGCAGCGTCTGGCAAAGGAAGAAAAACGCGATGATCTGGCCAGGGTTGCCCATAAAATCAGGGGCGGTGCCCACC
Organism: Pseudomonas sp. HS6; assembly: GCF_023375815.1. Classification (NCBI taxonomy): domain Bacteria; kingdom Pseudomonadati; phylum Pseudomonadota; class Gammaproteobacteria; order Pseudomonadales; family Pseudomonadaceae; genus Pseudomonas; species Pseudomonas sp. HS6. The sequence continues at coordinate 2,677,174 of NZ_CP067412.1, forward strand.
TGGCGGGTGATCGTTCACTGAACGATGCCTGCGTTGCTCTGGAGCAGCTGTTGGCTGAAGACGGCGAGCCGTTGCTCTTTCGCCAGCAGACCGAAGTCGTACTCAAGTGCCTTCATGAGCTAGAGGTGCGGCTGCTGCAAGGGCTGGCATCTTAGCGGGCGCTTTGGGACAAGTCTCATATCTGTAAGCCTCTCTCGAATCGAAAATTGAACCATCTCAGGTACGTATCTCTGGCGGTACGCACCGGTTGATCTTCAGCCCAATGTCCATCCAGGCGTTGGCCAATTTTTCGAGTGAGGCGTGTCAGTTGAATACAAACGCAGTGAACGTCGCCATCGTGGATGGCAAGACCATTACCCAGACCACTGAATTGCCGAACGATGGTTCCGGCAAGCCCGTTCGCATCAAGGCCATCGCTGATGGCAAGTACATTCTCGCCGAGGGCGACAAGGGTGTCGCACCGCAAAACATCACCATCAAGCGCGTGGGCAAGGACCTGCATGTTGCCCTGGAAGGCACGGACCTGAACCAGCCGCAGCTGATCATCGAAGGCTTCTTCGATGCTCAAGGCCAACTGATCGGTGTGGGCGAAGACGGCGCTTACTACGAGTACATTTCCTCCGACGCGGAGCAGGATCATTCCGCACCGTTTTTGATCGATGGTATGTCGTCGCCGCAGGTGCTGGGTTCGGAGCAGATGGTGGGCTTTGGCAATGGCCTGGTCACTGGCGTCGGTATCGGTTGGTTCTGGCCGGCGCTGCTGGGTCTGGCGGGTGTCGGTTTGTTGGGCGCGGGGTATGCGGCCAGTCGTGATGACGACAGTCATAAGGATGAGGTTGCGGCGGCGCTTCCGGTCACCCCAAATCTTGGCAGTTCCGGCGACAACGTTGGCGACCAGACCGGCCCGTTAGTGAGCGGCGAGGCGACTGATGACACCACCCCGACGTTCAATGGGGTGGGTACGCCTGGCAATACCATCATTGTCTACGACGGCGACGAAATTATCGGCGAAGCGATCGTCGGAGATGACGGTGCATGGACGTTCACTCCAGACCCGGCATTGGGTGGCGGTGCGCACGAAATCATCTTCGTTGAAGAGGATCCGCAGGGTCATCAGAGCGCTCCCTCCGAAGGCTTCGAGTTCATTGTGGATATCACGGCACCTGGCAAATCAATGATTGTCGATGTGCTCGACAATGCCGGTGATCAGCAAGATCCCGTGGCACAAAACGGTTTCACGGATGACAACACTCCTACCCTTCGGGGGCGTGCTGAACCCGGTGCGACGGTCGAGATTTTTGCCAATGGGGTAAAAATTGGCGAAGCGCCGGTCGATGCCGCCGGTAACTGGTCGTTCAGCCCGACGCAAGCGCTCTCTGATGGAACTTACGAGTTCTCGGCAGTCGCTGTGGATGCAGCCGGTAATCGTGGGTTGGCTTCAGACCCCTATGTGCTGACTATCGATGCGACCGCCCCGGGCAAGCCGGGTGAGGGTGGCAATGGTGGCATCGACAGCGTGGTCGATGATGTCGAGCCTGGCGCCGGTCAGATCGCCAACGGCGGCTATACCAACGACACTACTCCGACCCTGGGTGGGGGCAATCAACAACCGGGCGACACGGTGATCATCAGCGACAACGGTGTGATCATCGGCAGCGCAGTTGTCGATGCCAATGGCAACTGGACGTTTACGCCCGAAACGCCGCTCATCGATGGCACTCATAACCTGACCATTGTTGTCACCGATTCTGCCGGAAACAGCAGCGAGGCTTCCGATCCGTATTGGGTGAACGTTAAAACCGAGGCCCCTGGCAAACCGGGCGAAGGTGGCAACGGCGGCATTGACAGCGTGATTGATGACGTTGATTCGGGCCTTGGTCAGATCGCCAATGGCGGCCTGACCAACGACACCACCCCGACCCTGAGTGGCGGCAATCAACGGCCAGGTGACACGGTGACCATCAGCGACAACGGCACCGTCATCGGCAGCGCTATTGTTGACGCCGATGGCAACTGGTCGTTAACACCTGAAGCACCGCTCAGCGACGGTACTCACAGCCTTACCATGGTCGTCAGCGATCCTGCGGGCAATGTCAGTGAGGCGTCCGATCCTTACGTCGTGATCGTTGAAACCGTCGCGCCGGGCAAGCCGGGCGAAGACGGCAATGGTGGCATCGACAGCGTGGTCGATGATGTTGATACCGGCATCGGCCAGATCGCCAACGGCGGCCTGACCAACGACAATACTCCGACCCTGAGTGGCGGCAACCAACAGCCGGGCGACACGGTGATCATCAGTGACAATGGCACCGTCATTGGCAGCGCTGTTGTCGATGCCGACGGTAACTGGACGTTTACGCCAGTTACCCCTCTCTCTGAGGGCAGCCATGAACTCACCATTGCTGTCAGCGACCCCGCGGGCAACGTCAGTGAGGCGTCCGATCCTTACAGGGTGATCGTTGAAAGCGTTGCTCCGGGCAAACCGGGTGAGGGCGGTAATGGTGGCATCGACAGCGTTGTCGATGATGTTGACTCGGGCGTCGGCCAGATCGCCAACGGTGGCCTGACCAACGACACCACCCCGACCCTGAGTGGCGGCAACCAACAGCCGGGCGACACGGTCATCATCAGCGACAACGGCACTGTCATCGGTAGCGCTGTTGTTGATGCCGATGGCAACTGGTCGTTTACACCTGACACGGCGCTCACCGACGGTTCTCATAACCTCACCATGACGGTCAGCGATCCTGCGGGCAATGTCAGTGAGGCTTCCGATCCTTACGTCGTGATCGTTGAAACCGTCGCGCCGGGCAAGCCAGGCGAAGACGGCAATGGTGGCATCGACAGCGTGGTCGATGATGTTAATACCGGCATCGGTCAGATCGCCAATGGCGGTTTGACCAACGATGCCACTCCGACCCTGAGTGGCGGCAACCAACAGCCGGGCGACACGGTGATCATCAGCGACAACGGCACCGTCATCGGCAGCGCTGTTGTCGATGCCAGTGGCAACTGGACGTTTACGCCTGACACCGCGCTCATCGACGGTACTCATAATTTCACCATGACCGTCAGCGATCCGGCAGGCAATGTCAGCGAAGCGTCCGATCCCTATGTGGTGTTCCTTGAAACCGTGGCCCCCGGCAAGCCGGGCCAGGACGGCAATGGTGGCATCGACAGTGTGGTCGATGATGTTGACTCGGGCGTCGGCCAGATCGCCAACGGCGGCCTGACCAACGACAACACTCCGACCCTGAGTGGCGGCAACCAACAGCCGGGCGACACGGTGATCATCAGTGACAACGGCAACGTCATTGGCAGCGCTGTTGTCGATGCCGATGGCAACTGGACGTTTACACCTGACACGGCGCTCACCGACGGTTCTCATAACCTCACCATGACGGTCAGCGATCCTGCGGGCAATGTCAGTGAGGCTTCCGATCCTTACGTCGTGATCGTTGAAACCGTCGCGCCGGGCAAGCCGGGTGAGGGCGGTAATGGTGGCATCGACAGCGTGGTCGATGATGTTGATACCGGCATCGGTCAGATCGCCAATGGCGGTTTGACCAACGACAACACTCCGACCCTGAGTGGCAGCAACCAACAGCCGGGCGACACGGTGATCATCAGTGACAACGGCACCGTTATTGGCAGCGCTGTTGTCGATGCTGACGGCAATTGGACGTTTACCCCTGAAGACGCGCTGACTGACGGTACTCACAACCTCACGATGGCTGTCAGCGATCCTGCGGGCAACATGAGTGAGGCCTCCGAACCTTACGTGGTGATTGTTGAAACCGTTGCCCCTGAAGTTCAAACGACTGTCGAGAGCATGGGTAAGGATGGTGGCAGCAGTAGCACTGACTTCATAACCAATGACGGCACGGCGGGTCGCTTGATTGAGGGCTCCCTGACAGCTGCACTGGTCGCAGGCGAAAAAGTTCAAGTATCTACAGATGAAGGGGCCACATGGGGCGATGCGCTACTGAATGCTGATGGCACCTGGAGCTATGTTGACCTGACTGCACATAATGGCGACTGGGTTATCCAGACGCGAGTGGTAGATCTGGCAGGCAACGTCAATGCCATCAGTAGTCAGAATGTCGATCTGGATACCGTTGCACCGAGTGCGCCGACATCCCTGGAGTTCAATGGCGCTGTTGTAACTGTTAACTTTGATGGTAATGGCATCAATCCGGGTGACACCGTTCAGCTCGTCGTTGGTGAAGATCGTTTCGAAGTGCAACTGACACAGGCGCAGATCGACGACGGCAAGGTAGACATCACCACGAATGCCAGCGCAGCAATGACCAATTCCCACGCTGTGCTCATTGACGTCGCCGGCAATGTATCTCAGCAGCTGATGCCCGTTCTGGAGACGGTTGATTTTGAGAGTGAGACGACGGGGGAAGGAATTCCGGCAGGAGGCGTAAAGGATTTTGGCGCCTTTACTTTCAATTGGGGTGGCTGGACTACCAGTAACAGCCCCTTGGGAGTCATTGAAGGAGGTCTGATCGACGGCTTCAATGCACCGTCCGTTGGCCTCAGTTTTGTAACGACGAACACCCGCGCCAACCCCTCGATCTCCCTTAACGGTGGAGTTGAAGCAGGTTCGATGTCATTTCTGGTTGGAGACGCCTCTCGCCCTATTACGTTGAACTTTTTGAGCGCCAGTGGTGAGTTGGTACATACAGTGATGTTGCCTTCAGTACCAACAGGTGTTCAGGAAGTCAATTTTCAGCTCCCTGATGGCAAGACATTCACCACCGTTGAGTTTGCTGGAACAGATGGTGACTGGACATGGGTCGACAATTTCAAATTCTCCAATGGCAGTTTCGATCATGTAGATCCTCCAGCTCTCCAACAAATCGAAGGTACGGGTGCCTACTACGGCGATGATGCCGACAACGTATTTGCGTTAAACAATACGGCGCATTTGAATGACGCCAGCAGTATCGTCAATGGCGGTGAGGGCAGGGATACTTTGAGTCTTGTAGGAACAAACCAAGTTCTTAATCTGGACAATATTGCCGGAAAGCTCGAGTCAATTGAAATTGTTGACATAACCGGAACAGGTAACAATGCGTTAACACTCTCGCTGAACGATGTTCTGGCGTTGGGTCAGACTTCTTTGTTTGTCGACGATGATCATGTGCAGTTAATGATCAATGGCAATGCTGGCGATGTCGTCAATTTGAATGATCAGCTATCGGGAAACAATACGCCCGGTGACTGGTCGGCCCAAGGCGACGTGACTGTGGGCGGCGTGATCTACAACGTTTATGGCCATTCTGCGGTGGATGCTGAGTTGCTCGTTCAACAGGGGGTTACCACTAACCTGGTGTAAGCTCGGTAAACTTCGACTTTTTATAGCTCGGGCACTCAGAGTGCCCGCAGCGGAGTCGCAGGCATCTCACAACGGTATATTAGCCTGGGCAGCTAGCGTACAGACTTGCAACTATCATCAGGTGGCGGTCCCTTCATAAAGCAGAATCATCCCGGGAACAATCTAACAATGAGGGTGTGTCGGAGCGCACTGGGTAGGTGGTTGAATTTATTTCCGGTCAGTATTGCCGGCTTTGATAATAATAGTGCCTCGGGCTGACTTGTTTTTTTGCTTTGCGTATTGCGGAGCTTCGCTTGCGCATGGGATATAAAATTGGCTTCGAAAATTTTCGAATTTATTTAGCCGGCAAAATGGCAGGCCTTTGTGCTGGCATTACTTTCGCATTATACGGGGACGAGCAGTGGCCCATTGGGCCTGAAACCTGGCACATCGATGCCGTGCTGAACGCGCTTGGCTACCGATTGCGCCAGTTCCATCGGGACTGAGCGTCCTACTTCTGATATCCAGCGGTGTATTGGCCGGATATCGTCTGAGCAGCGTAAGAAACGTCCGATATTTATTTCGCACGTTTCCTACATTTTGTTTGCCTCTCCAGCAAAAAACGTGGTTATTATCCGGCGGCGCTTCGGGTCACAAACCCGGCGTCAGAAGATTGCCGTTTGTCTACAGACCCCGGCAGTCGCAGCCGATCGGGACCACCCTGGCGCTGTCATCCCCCGCGCAGGTTGTTCCTCGTCGTTGACCCTCAAATGGAAGTCGAGGTTTCAATTGATCACGCGGTTTGCAATCAACGATGCAATGAGCAGGGCGACGGACGTCGTCAACGATTCTGTCATCTCCCCAGCTGCCTGCGCGGACCGCGCCGCGGTGTTCTTCGCCAGCCTTTCTCCTCCCGGTTTCCTGTGTGTGCCTGCGTGCGACGCGAGTCTGCATGCGCGTGCCGCGCCATCTTCCTGAATTCGAATGACCGAACCGGTATCTGATGCCGGAGCCTGACTGGCGGGGCGCGTGCTGTCTCTGCCTGATCACAAAAATAATGCAGTCATGGACGGTAGCCTCCGATGCTAGACAACACTTCCTTGCGTGGGATGAATCCCGTGCAGCCCGACGTTTCATCCTCGATTCCGTTCGACACCGATCTGTGCGTGCACGGCCTGTTTGAAGCGCACGTGCTGCGCAACCCCGAGGCCATTGCCGTACGTTGGCAGGAAGAGGCGCTCAGTTACCGCGATCTCAATATCCGGGCCAATCGACTGGCCCATCACCTGCGCAGCCTTGGGGTCGGGCCGGATGTGCGGGTGGGGATTTGTCTCGAGCGTTCGCTGGAGATGCTGGTGGGCGTGCTCGCAGTGCTCAAGGCCGGAGGCGCTTATGTGCCACTGGACCCGGCATATCCGCAAGCGCGGCTGGCGCACATGCTGGCCGACAGCGCGCCGCCGGTGGTGTTGACCCACGGTCAGGCGCGGCATGTCTTGTTGGCCGCGCTCGAACAATCGGCCACTGCACCGACAGTACTCGATCTGGGTGATTCAACACATTGGGCTTCACAGTCACCGGACAATCCCGATCCTTACGCGACAGGCCTGACACCCCGACACCTGGCCTACGTTATCTATACATCCGGTTCGACAGGCACCCCGAAAGGCGTGATGGTCGAGCATCGCGGGCTGATTGCCGTGAGCGCTGCCTGGGCACAACTCTATGCCTTGGGTGAGCCGATCAATCACCTGCAAATGGCCGGTTTTTCCTTCGACGTGTTCAGCGCCGATCTGATCCGTGCGTTGGGGTTTGGCGGCACGCTGGTGCTGTGCCCTCGGGACACTTTGATGGACCCGCCGGCCCTGTATCGCTTGATGCAGGAAGCGAAGATCGGCTTTGCCGACTTCGTCCCGGCGCTGCTCAATCCCTTGCTGGCCTGGGTCGAAGAGACCGGCCATGACTTGTCATTTCTGCGCACCGTGGTCTGCGGCTCGGACATCTGGACTGCCCACAGTGCGCGGCAATTGCGCAGGCTCTGTGGTGAGCGGGTGCAGATCGTCCAGGCTTATGGCGTGACCGAAGCGAGCATCGACAGCACCTGTTTCGAGTTCACCGAAGGCAGTCAGGTCGACGCGGTGTTGCCCATTGGCCAGGCACTGCCCAATACCCGGATTTACCTGCTGGACGAGCAAGGATTGCCCGTTGCCGAGGGTGTCGCCGGCGAGCTGTACATCGGTGGCGTCGGCGTGGCGCGGGGTTATCTGAACCTGCCGCAACTCACTGCCGAGCGTTTCATCGACAACCCGTTCGTGGCGGGCGAACGCTTTTACCGAACCGGGGATCTGGCGCGTTACCGCACGGACGGTCAAGTGGAGTTCCTCGGCCGCAACGACTCCCAGGCCAAGTTGCGCGGTCTGCGTCTGGAACTGGGGGAAATCGAAACCCGGCTGGCGGACATTGCAGGCGTGCGTGAAAGCGTGGTGCTGCTGCGTCAGGACGGCCTCGGTGAACCTCGACTGGTCGCTTATTACTGCGAAAAACCGGGCACAACGCTGAGCCCGCGTTCATTGCGCGAACAGCTGCAAATCAGCCTGCCGGATTACATGGTTCCGACTGCATTCGTGCGTCTGGATGCGTTTCCGCTGACCGCCAACGGCAAGGTCGATCGGCCCGGTTTGCCGGCGCCGGACGTCGAGGCATTCGATCAGCAGGAATACCAGGCGCCACAGGGCTCTTTGGAAACTGCGCTCGCCGCGATCTGGGCCGAGGTGCTCGGCGTTGAGCGAGTGGGGCGTGAAGATCAGTTCTTTGCCCTCGGCGGTCACTCGCTGCTGGTGATGCGTGTGCTGGCGCAGGTTCGTCATACGCTAGGGCTGGAAGCCGCGCCTTCGACCCTGTTTGCCGCCCCCGTTCTGAAGCAGTTCGCCGAACGGCTGCAAGCCAGTCAGGTCGCGGCTCGTCCAGCCATTGCGGCCCTTGAACGGTCTGGCGCGCAAACGTTGTCGTCTGCTCAGCAGCGCCTGTGGTTTCTGGCACAGATGGAGGGTGGCAACGCGGCGTATCACATGCCCCTGAACCTGCGTTTGCGTGGATCACTGGATGTGCCGGCACTTGAGCGCAGCTTCAATCAACTGGTGGCGCGCCACGCTGCACTGCGCACGACGTTCATCGCCGTCGAAGGGGAAGGACGGCAGCAGGTTTCACCACCTGCGCACAGCATTCGACTGACCGTAACCGATCTGCATGGTCCCGATACTCAAGAACTTCTCACACGGTTGATCGACGAGGAGGGCGACCGGCCGTTCGACCTGAGCCGTGGCCCGCTGATGCGCGTAAGTCTGGTGCGACTGGCGGCGGACGATCATGTACTGCTGCTGATCCAGCACCACATCATCTCCGATGGCTGGTCGATGGGCGTGCTCACTCGTGAGCTGGGGCAACTATACGAAGCGGCGTTGCAGGATCGCGACGATCCGCTGCCGCCATTGCCCGTGCAGTACGTGGATTACGCCGTGTGGCAAAAGCATTGGCTGTCCGGCAACGTGTTGGAGCAGCAAAGCTGTTACTGGCGCGAAACCCTCACAGGCGCACCGGTGCTGCTCGAGTTGCCGACCGATCACAAGCGTCCGCCCGTGCAGGATTACCTCGGCGGCTTTGTCCCACTGATCGTTGACGAAGCTTTGACCACGCGCCTGAAAGCCTTGGGCATGCAGCAAGGCACCACGCTGTTCATGAATTTGCTGGCCGGTTTTTCGCTGCTGTTGTTGCGCCTGTCGGGGCAGAGCGATGTGGTGATCGGCGTGCCGTCGGCCAACCGTCCGCAACAGGAACTGGAAGGGTTGATCGGTTTCTTCGTCAACACCCTGGCCCTGCGCATGACCCAATCGGGTACGCCGTCAGTAGCGCAATGGCTGCAACAGGCGCGGCGGGTTGCGCTGGAGGCTCAGGAGCATCAGGACCTGCCGTTCGAGCAAGTGGTGGAATTGCTCAACCCGCCACGCAGTCTGGCCCACAGTCCGTTGTTCCAGGTGCTGTTTGCCTGGGAGCAGGATCAGGATTCCGACCTGCTGCTGACCGGGCTTGAAGTCACGCCGGTCGAGAGCAGTCATCACGTAGCCAAGTTCGATCTGCAACTGGCGCTCAGTGAACGGGACGGGCAGATTGTCGGTGGGCTGGAGTTCGCCTCAGGCCTGTTCGAACGCGGCACCGTCGAGCAGTTCGGCGAGTACCTGCGTCGGGTGCTGACGCAAATGGTCGAGGACAGCCAACAGTCGCTGGTGAGGATCAAGCTGCTGAGCGCCGAGCAACACCAGCAGATCGTTTATGACTGGAACCGTACCGCACAGGATACCGCGTCGCTGCCCGATTGCGTGGCGCGTTTCGAAACTCTGGCCCGGCAAACGCCCGATGCCGTGGCGCTGCTCGCCGACCGCGAGCAACTGAGTTATGGCGAACTGAACCGCGCGGTCAACCGTCTCGCGCATTACCTGATCGAACAAGGCGTCAGCCCCGAGCATCGCGTCGGCCTGTGTCTTGAGCGTTCGCCGCAGATGGTTATCGGCCTGTTGGCGATCCTCAAGGCTGGCGCCGCGTACGTGCCATTCGATCCGGCTTACCCGAGCGAACGTCTGGCGTTCATGTTCAGCGATGCCGCGCCGACCTTGCTGTTGACTCAGTCCAGTCTTTTGGCCGGACTGCCGGCTCACGAGGCGAAAGTCTGCTGCCTGGACACTGACGCATCGCAATGGGCACAACACTCAACTGATGAACCGCAGGTCTCGGTGAGCCCGGAAAACCTCGGCTATGTGCTCTACACCTCCGGCTCCACCGGCCGCCCGAAAGGCGTGGCCCACAGCCGTCGTGCGCTGAATAACCTGATCGCCTGGCAACTCGATCAAACCACGGCACCACGGCGTGTGCTGCAATTCGCCTCGCTGAATTTCGACGTCTCTTTCCAGGAAGTCTGCAGCACGCTCTCCCAGGGCGGCAGCCTGTTGCTGATGACCGAAGACGGCCGCAAGGACCTCGCCGCGTTGCGCCCGACGCTCGTGGCCGAAGGTGTGCAGCGGGCGTTCCTGCCGTTTGCCGTGTTGCAGCAACTCGCCGGTCTGAGCGAGGCCGATGCACCCATGCCGGCCGGTGGCTGCGAAATCATCACCGCCGGTGAAGCCCTGCAAATCAATGACGAGCTGCGCGGTTTTGTCCGTGGGCTCGGTGGGGCGCAGTTGCACAACCAGTACGGGCCGACCGAAACCCATGTGGTCAGCCAGTTCAGTCTTGCCTGTAGCGAGGCCGAATCCTGGCCGGACGCGCCGCCCATTGGCCGGCCCATCGCCAACGTGCGGCTGTACGTGCTGGACGAACACCTGAATCCCGTCCCGGTCGGCGTGGCGGGCGAGTTGTACATCGCCGGCGCGTGTCTGGCCCGGGGTTACTTGAACCGCCCGGACCTGACCGCCGAACGCTTCCTGCCGGACCCGTTCAGCGAAGAACCGGGCGCGCGGATGTACCGCAGCGGCGACCTTGCGAAATTCCAGGCCGACGGCAACGTGAAATACCTGGGACGTATAGACCAACAGGTGAAACTGCGCGGCTTTCGCATCGAACTCGGCGAGATCGACAGCCTGCTGCATCAACAGCCCGGCGTGCAGGAAGCCGCCGTGCTGTTGCGTGAAGACGTGGCCGGGGACAAGCGTCTGGTGGCGTATGTGGTCGGCTCCGCGACCAGTGAATTTCTGCGTGCCGAACTGCAACGCCAGTTGCCCGAACACATGATCCCGAGTGCCTGGGTTCGGCTTTCGCAATTGCCACTGACCCGCAACGGCAAGCTCGATAGACAAGCGCTGCCGGCACCGGAGCGCAGTGCCGGGGCAATCTACGAGGCGCCGCGCAATGACACCGAACGGCAAATGGCCGAGATCTGGGCCGAAGTGCTCAAGTGCGAGCGGGTCGGCATCTACGACAACTTCTTCGACCTCGGCGGCCACTCGCTGCTGGCGACCCGGATGATCTACGCGATCAACCAGCGCATGGGTGCCCAGCTGTCCCTGAGCAGCCTGTTCCAGACGCCGGTTTTGATGGATCTGGCTGCACAGGCCTCGCGTGATGATCAAAGTATCGAGCCGGCGTTCATCCAGATCGAGCCGGATCGTGGCGCCCGACATGAACCATTCCCTCTGACCGATATCCAGCAGGCCTACTGGTTCGGTCGCGAGGCTACGGTCAGCCTCGGTGGCGTCAGCGCCCACGGCTACGAAGAACTGCGGATTCCCGACTTCGACGCCGAGCGTTTCGAACGAGCCCTGAATCGCATGATCCTGCGTCACGACATGCTGCGCGTGGTGTTCCTCAGCGACGGCACGCAACAGGTGCTGGCGCAGGTGCCGACCTACTGCATGCCCCGCAGCGATCTGCGCGGTTTGCCTGTCGACGTGGCGCAACACACGCTGGAAACGACCCGCGAACGCCAGTCCCATCAAGTGCTGGACGCCAGTCGCTGGCCGCTGTTCGAGTTCAGCCTGTCGCTGCTCGATGACGGCATCACCCATCTTCACATCAGCCTCGATGCGCTGATCGTCGACGCCGCGAGCACGCAGATTCTCGCCCGCGAATTGATGGCGTTCTACGTCGATCCGACGCTGGAACGGGCGGAACCTGGCCTGACCTTCCGCGACTACGTGCTGGCCGAACAGCAACTGCGCAGCGGCCGCCGCTACGAACAGGCGCTGAGTTACTGGCGCGAACGGGTGACCACTCTGGCCCCGGCGCCAGACCTGCCGCTGGTGTGCCAACCCGAAAGCGTTACCAACCCGCACTTCACCCGCCGCGACCGCGACATGTCGGCCGCGCAATGGACGAAACTCAAGGCGGTGGCCAAACAGTTTGCGGTGACGCCGTCGGTGATGCTCCTGACAGCCTTCAGCGAAGTGCTGGCGCTGTGGAGCCGCACCCCGCGTTTTACCCTGAGCCTGCCGCTGTTCAACCGTATGCCGCTGCACCCGGATATCGACGAAATCATCGGCGACTTCACCTCGCTGGTACTGCTGGAAGTCGGCATCGACGGAACTCAAACCTTCACCGACAAGGCCCGCGCCGTGCAGGCGCAGCTCTGGCGCGACATCGATCATTCGGTGGTCAGCGGCGTGCGGGTGCTGCGCGAATTGTCCCAGGCCCGGGGCGTGCAGCAGACGGCAATGCCGATCGTGTTCAACAGCACGCTGTCGGAAGCAGCGCCGGAACTGGCCGAGTTCAACCTGGCCGACGCGTTGAACGCCAAACACATGCACAGCATCACCCAGACCCCGCAGGTATGGCTCGACCACACCTTGCTGGAGCTGGAAGGACGGCTGTTGTTCAACTGGGACAGCATCGACGAACTGTTCCCGCAAGGCATGATCGAGCAGATGTTCGTCGCCTATAACACGCTGCTGGATCGCCTGTGCGAGCCGCAAGCATGGAACGCAAACACGCCACAACTGCTGCCGCAAGCGCGCTTGCCGGCGCCGGTCAACAAACAGCAAACGTTGCCGTTGATGCACGAACTGTTCGAGCGTCAGGCCCTTGTCACGCCGGATGCACTGGCGGTGATCGGCGCGCGACAGTTGACTTACGCCCAGGTGCGCAGCGAAGCCCGGCAACTCGGCGCCCGACTGCAAGCGCAGGGTGTGATGCCGAACCGCTTGGTCGCGGTGGTGATGGAGCGCGGCTGGGAGCAAGTAGTCGCAACCCTGGCAATTCTGTATGCCGGCGGCGCCTACCTGCCCATCGAACCCAGTCAGCCAGCGGAACGGTTGCGGCATATTCTGGAGCGGGCCGAGGCAAGCCAGGCCCTGACCCAACCGGAGTTGCTCGACAAAATCGAATGGCCGGCGCAGGTCACGGCCATTGCCGTGACCGATGAAGTCTCAAACGATGGACTGCCACTGCAACCAGTTCAAGTGAACGAAAGCGACCTCGCCTACGTAATCTACACCTCCGGCTCCACCGGCCAGCCCAAAGGCGTGGTGATCGATCATCGCGGTGCGGTCAACACCTTGCTCGACATCAACCGGCGCTTTGCCGTCGGCCCGAACGACCGCGTATTGGCGATCTCTTCGCTGAGTTTCGACCTGTCGGTCTATGACTTCTTCGGCACGCTGGCGGTAGGCGCGGCGGTGGTCATCCTCGACCCGCAACTGACCCTTGATCCGGCGCACTGGCTCGAATTGATCAAGCGTCATAAGGTCAGCCTGTGGAACTCAGTGCCGGCGCTGCTTGGCATGCTGGTCGAGTACGTGGAGGGCGAGGGCGGCGCGTTGCCTGCCAGCCTGCGGGTGGCGATGCTGTCCGGCGACTGGATTCCGTTGACCCTGCCCGAGCGGGCCTGGGCCTTGCAGCCAGATTTGCAACTGATCAGCCTGGGCGGCGCCACCGAAGCATCGATCTGGTCGATCTATTATCCGGTGAAGCACGTCGACCCGGCCTGGCGCAGCATTCCCTACGGCAAGGCCCTCGATCATCAGCGTTTCTACGTGCTGGATGAAGCGCTGCAAGTGCGCCCGACCTGGGTTGCGGGTCAGCTGTACATCGGTGGTATAGGTCTGGCGAAAGGTTACTGGCGCGATGAAAAACTCAGCGCAGGCAGTTTCTTCGCTCATCCACTGACCGGCGAACGGCTGTATCGCACCGGCGACCTGGGCCGTTTGCTGTCGGACGGGAACATCGAGTTCCTCGGTCGCGAAGACAATCAGGTCAAGGTCCAGGGCTATCGCATCGAGCTGGGCGAGATCGAAGCCGCGCTCAATCGTCATCCCGGCGTGCAGAGCGCGGTGGTGCGAATTCTTGGCAGCACGCTGGGTGAGAAACGTCTGGCAGGCTATGTGCTCAAGGCTGATCCAGCGTTGCAGGCGAGTGATTTCACCGACTACCTGACGGACAAGCTGCCGGCTTACATGATTCCGACGTCGTTTACCTTCGTCGAAGCCTGGCCGTTGTCCTCCAACGGCAAGGTCGACAAGAAACGCCTGCCGGAACCGGCACAAATCGAAGAACAAGGGCCGGCGCTGGACGTCGAGGGCCCGCAGGAACAGCGGCTGGTGGAAATCGTGCAGGACGTGCTCAAGCGCGAATCCATTGCCGCCAACGCCAACCTGCTGAACCTCGGTGCAACATCGATCGATATCGTCCGGATCAGCAACGCTTTGTCCGGCGCCTTGCAGTTCCGCCCGCATGTGGCGCAGCTGCTGGCCCAGCCGACGTTGCTGCATCTGCTCGGCATGTACCGCCAGAACCTTTCCCGCCAGGAGCTGCTCGGCAACGTTCAGCAGACACCGGAAACAACGCAGGATGTCATCGAAGATCCGCAACAGCGGGCGCAGTTCAAGGCTGAACAACGTGGCCGTCGTAACTTTGCTCAAGCCCTGCCGGCAGTGGCATTGGAACTGCCACAAGACCCGGCCTTCACCCGACGTTTGAGCGATTACCGCTCAGTGCGTCAATACGATCTGCAACCGATCGCCACCCAAGCCTTCGCGCATTTGTTGGCCGCACTGGCCCAGGGGCAACTCGACGGCGAGGTGAAATACCAGTTCCCGTCGGCGGGCGGCCTGTACCCGATTCAGGCGTACCTCTACATCAAACCGGATCGCGTGCTCGGCGTGCCCGGTGGCGCGTATTACTACGATCCCCGCCAGCATCGTTTGCTGGCGCTCCAGAGCGGATTGCTCGACCCGGACACCTACGACTATTTCGTCAATCGGCCGGTGTATGAGGACGCCGCGTTCTCGCTGTTCTTCATCGCCGACATGGCGGCGATTCGTCCGCTGTATGGCGAGCGCAGCCGTGATTTTTGCCATATCGAAAGCGGGGCTATGGCCCAGTTACTGAGCATGACTGCCGTCGAGCACGGGTTGGGCCTGTGTGGAATAGGCTCGGTCGAGGAGCAGCAACTGACGGCGCTGTTCGACCTCGGGCCAAGTCATGAGTTGATCTACTCGATGATCGGCGGGTTACGTACGGCCGATGAACAACACCGCGTGCCGGTCGAGGCGTTTGCCATCGAGTCTGTGACCGCAAGACTGGACGACGAAGACATGGAGGAGTTCGAAGTATGAATGCCGATCAATTGCTGGCGCTGTTCGTTCGCCATGGCGTGGTGCTCGAGGTGGACGGTGACAAGCTGCGTTGCAAGGCGCCTCGCGGGTTTCTCACAGAAGAGCTGACCCAGGCGCTCAAGCGTCACAAACAGGAATTGATTGCCTTGCTCAGCGGGCACGATGACGCATTGATTTCCCGTCGTGTTGGCGAGCAAGCGGCGTGGCCGTTGTCGTTCTCGCAGCGGCAATTGTGGTTTCTCGATCAACTGGAACCCGGCAATCCGTTCTACAACGTGCCCACGGCGGTGACGCTAAAAGGGCAACTGAACGTTGCGTTGCTGGAGCGGGCGCTGAACGAACTGGTTGCCCGTCACGAAGTCCTGCGCACGACGTTTTGCAGCGTGGACGGCGAACCGCGTCAGGTGGTGCATTCGTCGATGCCGCTGTCGTTGTCGGTAACGGATCTGCGCCAGTTGCCTACCGCCGAACGTGAGCAACAAGTTCGATTCGCCGTCGAGCAGGACGCTCGGGCGCCATTCGATTTGGCCACTGGCCCGTTGCTGCGGGCGTCGTTAGTGCGTGTGGACGACGACGAATACCTGTGGCTGTACAGCGTGCACCACATCATCGCCGACGGCTGGTCGATGGGTGTGATCCTGCAGGAAGTCGCCACGCTGTACGGCGATTATCTGCGTGGCGAAACACCGAGCCTGGCGCCGCTGCCAGTGCAATACGCCGACTACGCCTGCTGGCAACAACAGAGAGTGGGCGGTGCCGTGCTGGACGCCCAACTCGATTACTGGCGTCGCACCCTGGACGACGCGCCACTGTTGTCGACTTTGCCCAGCGACCGGCCGCGGCCGTTGGTGCAGCGCTATGTCGGCGCCACTTTCAGCTCCTCCGTCGATGGCGACACCTTGCGCGAACTCACGGCGCTGGCCCGCCAGACCCAGGGCACGCTGTTCAACGTGCTGCTGGGCGCATTGGCGGTGTTGTTGTGGCGCCACAGCGGCCAACAGGATCTGTGCATCGGCACGCCGTTCGCCAACCGTAATCGCCCGGAAATCGAGCCGCTGATCGGTCACTTCGTCAACACGCTGGTGCTGCGTCAGCGCCTGAATCCGCAGCAGACGTTCGCCGAACTGCTGCGCGAGGTGCGTGGCCAGATGCTCGACGTCCACGCCCATCAGGATGTGCCGTTCGACCGCGTGGTCGAAGCCGTCAACCCGCAGCGCGATCCCGCTCATTCGCCGCTGTTCCAGGTGATGCTGGTGCTGCAGAACACCCCCGGCAGCGGCGTACAGATGTCCGGTCTGGAACTGGCGCCGTACAGCACGAGCAGCGCCACGGCCAAGTTTGACCTGGCGTTCGAATGGGTCGAACGGGAAGGGCGGCTGGACTTGCTGGTGGAATACAACACCGACCTCTACGACGTCGCGACCATCGAACGCCTGAGCGGGCACTACCGTCATTTGCTCGAACAGATCGCCGCCGATGCCAAGCAACCGATCAATGCCTTGCCGTTGATGAACGAGGCTGAGCGTCAGCGGGTGCTGGTCGACTTCAACTGCACCGCGCCGCTGACGCAAGCGGCGTCATGTGTACATCAGCTGGTCGAAGCGCAGGTCGCGTGCAACCCTCAGGCCTTTGCGGTGGTCTTTGAAGGCGAGTCGCTGAGCTACGCCGAACTCAATGCCCGGTCCAACCGACTGGCGCAGCATTTGCGCACACTAGGCGTCGGCCCGGACGTGCGCGTGGCGGTGTGCATCGAGCGCTCGTTGGAGTTGCCGGTGGCACTGTTGGCAGTACTCAAGGCCGGCGGCGCCTATGTGCCACTGGATCCGGATTACCCGCTGGGGCGCCTCAGCCATATGCTCGGCGACAGCACGCCGGCGGTGCTGCTGACCCTCGGCTCGGCGCACGGGATTTTGCGTCAGGCTGTGCAAGGTTCGACCTGGGAAGCACCGATTCTCGATCTCGAAAAAGATGCCGCGAACTGGGCGTCGTTGCCGGCGGACAATCTCGATCCGCGCCATGTCGGCGTCACCCCTGATCATCTCGCCTACGTGATCTACACCTCCGGCACCACCGGGTTGCCCAAGGGCGCGATGGTCGCTCATCGTGGCTTGAGCAATCTGCTGCTGTGGTGCTTGCAGGTCTGCGGTGAAGCGGGGGCGATGCTGCACAAGATCCCGTTCGGTTTCGATGCCTCGGCGTGGGAGACGTTCTGGCCATTGGCAACTGGCGGGCGTCTGATCATTGCGCGACCCGGCGGGCATTACGAACCGGCGTATCTGGCGCGTGAGGTGCGCGAGCAGCAGGTCACGGCGCTGGTGTTTGTGCCGGCGATGTTGCAGCTGTTTTTGGAAGTCGAGGAAGTCAGCCGGTGTACTTCTCTGACCGATGTGTTCAGCGGCGGCGGTGAGTTGCCGCCAGCCCTGGCCCGGCGTTTTCAGGAGCGCTTGCCCCTGGCGCGGTTGCACAACGTCTACGGCCCTACCGAAACCACGGTGATCAACAGCATCTGGACCCTGGAGCCCGGCGCCGAAGTACCGGCCTGGCAACTGTCGATCGGTCGGCCGATTTCCAACAACCGTTTTTACGTACTCGATGACCGCGATGAGCCGGTGCCGGTGGGTGTCTCCGGGCAGTTGCACATCGGTGGCGTGGGCGTTGCCCGGGGTTACCTGGGGCTGGCGCAGCTCAGTGCCGAGCGTTTTATCGACAATCCGTTCGTGGCAGGCGATCGCCTCTATCGCAGCGGCGATCTGGCGCGCTATCGCCCGGACGGCCAGCTGGAGTTTCTCGGTCGAAACGACTTCCAGGTCAAGTTGCGCGGTGTGCGTCTGGAACTCGGCGAGATCGAAGCCCGGCTCGAAGCGTTTCCCGGCATTCGCAGCGCCGTGGTGCTGATGGTCGGCGAAGCGGCACAGGATCAGCGACTGGTGGCTTGTTGTGTGGTCGCCGAGTCGATGGATGAGGCGGCGGTGCAGGCCCATTTGGCGACGACGCTGCCCCGAGCCGTCGTCCCCGGCAGTTATCTGTGGCTCGACGCCCTGCCGCTGACCGCCAATGGCAAGGTCGACCGTGCTGCGCTGACAGCGTTGGCGGACGAGGAAATGGTCAATCGCCAGGTCAACCTGAGCAGCCCGCGCGATCACATCGAGCTGACGCTGTACCAGATCTGGAAACGCCTGCTGCTGGTGCCGCAGATCGGCATTCGCGACAACTTCTTCAACGTCGGCGGCACCTCCATCGCCGCGATCAAGATGGCCCATGAAATCAGCCAGGTGTTCGCCGTTGAAATGCCGGTGCGCGTGGTGCTCAGCTACCCGACCATTGAGGCGCTGGGCGGCTGGCTGCGGGTCGGGGCCAACCCGGCGCTGGCCCAGAGCAATCTGATTGAGTTTCGTCGCGGCACGGGTCAGAGCAATGTGGTGTGCATTCATCCGGCGGGCGGTACGGCGTTCTGTTACCTGTCGCTGGCCAAAGTCCTGCCAGATGAGGCCGGCGTCTACGGCGTGCAATCACCGGGGCTGAATCCGGGAGAGCGCACCGAGCCGACAGTCGAAGCGATGGCCGAAGCGTATCTGCGATTGATCGAACCGCTGACGACGCACCCGCTGATCCTCACCGGACTGTCATTCGGTGGGCTGGTGGCCTATGAAATGGCGCGGCGTTTGACGGCGGCGGGGCATCGTCGGGTGACGGTGGTGCTGCTCGATACTCAGGGCAGCGACGAACCGGGTTTCCGCGAGCAGATCGGCACCGTGGACATGGCCGAGTTCCGCGACAAACTGGTGCGCTTCAACGGCATGTACCCCGGTATCGAAGACGCGCAAGTCGAGCGCTATTTCCACATTTACAACCACAACCGTCTGGCGATGGCGGCCTATGAATGTGCGCCGCAAGCCCGGCGTGTGGTGCTGATTCAGGCCCGGGAAGATTTCAGCAGCCATCAGTTGCATGAACTGCGCGGATTCTGGCGTCACCGCGCGGGTAGCGGCTATCTGGCGAAACTGGTCAGCGGCGGGCACTGGGACATGCTCGAAAGCGCGGAAATCCATCGGGTCTCGCAGATCATCCGTCAGGAGCTGCAACGCTTCGACGCGCAGGAGGCGAAATGATGAGTGCGTCCAAAGACATGACGTTGCTTGCGCGTTTCGCCGAGCAAGTGAAGCGTAATCCGCAAGCTCCGGCCGTCATCGACGGAGCGGTAACCCTGACTTACGCGGAACTGGCCAGCGCCAGCGAGCGCATCGCCCGAGGGTTGCTGGCGCGTGGCGTCGAGCCCGGGCAATCGCTGGCGTTGTGCATGCCGCGTTGCTGGCAGTGGCTGGCGGCTATTCTTGGCGCGCTGAAAGTTGGCGCGGTGGTGGTGCCGCTGGACCGTGCCAGTCCGCTCAAACGCCGTGAGTTGATGCTGGCGGATGCGGCGTGTGTCGGCCTGATTACCCAGGATGAGGAATCGCTGTGGTCGCCTTCACTGTGGCAAACCAGCGTCGAGGCCTTGCTCGATCAACCGGACGTCCCACCGCAAGCGCTGGCTGAAGACTTTGCCGAGGTGATGTTCCTGTTCTACACCTCGGGCACCACCGGCACGCCGAAAGCGGTCGAGGTCGGCGAGCGCGGCTTGCTGCGCCTGGTGCACACCGACGGCTATATCGAAATTCGTCCGACGGACCGCTTCGCCTGTCTGTCCAACCCGGCGTTCGATGCGTGCAGTTTCGAGCTGTGGGCACCGCTGCTCAACGGTGGCTGCTGCGTGATGATCGCCGACGAGGACGTGCTGGATGCGCGGCGGCTCGCCGAACTGCTGGAGCGGACGCAGGTCGACAACCTGTTCATGACGGTGTCGCTGTTCAACACCTTGATTGCCGAATGGCCGTCGTGCTTTTCCAGCGTGCGGCAGGTGCTGATTGGCGGTGAGCAGATCAGCGCTGCGGCGGTTCGTGCATGGTATCGGGCCAATCCAGAGAGCCAGTGCCGGATTCATAACGTCTATGGCCCCACCGAATGCACCACGTTTGCCCTGTGCTGGCCGATCAGCCGTGACTTTACCGGCGACTCGGTGCCCATTGGCCGCCCGTTGCCGGACACCCGCGTGCACGTGCTGGATGAGCAGCAACGACCGGTGCGGGCGGGAGAAGTGGGCGAGCTGTATTTGAGTGGCAGCGGTGTTGCCCGTGGCTATCGCAACCGGTCCGAAGAAACGGCCCGTCAGTTCGTCCGACTGCCCGACCTCGATGGTGGCGCATACGTCCATTACCGCACCGGCGATCTGGTGCGGCGCAATGCCGAAGGTTTGATGGAGTGTCTGGGACGGGTCGACCGTCAGGTGAAGATTCGCGGCTTCCGCATCGAGCCGGGGGAGGTGGAGCAACGGATGCTGGAGCACCCGGGCGTGGCGCAGGTGTATGTTTGCACCCGGCGTCAGGCGGCAGAAGATCATCAGATGCTGGCGTTTATTGTGCCGCGCGGGGATCTGGACTATCACGCCTTCGAAACCCATCTGCGGGCACAACTGGCGCCGT
Organism: Pseudomonas sp. HS6; assembly: GCF_023375815.1. Taxonomy (NCBI): domain Bacteria; kingdom Pseudomonadati; phylum Pseudomonadota; class Gammaproteobacteria; order Pseudomonadales; family Pseudomonadaceae; genus Pseudomonas; species Pseudomonas sp. HS6. The sequence goes on from NZ_CP067412.1 coordinate 2,698,107, forward strand.
ATATGCGACCGCATCAATTGTTTCTGCTGGAGCGCTTGCCGCTGACGGCTAATGGCAAGATTGATCGTGAGGGGTTGCTGGCGCAGGGGCTGAGTCCGTGGCATCCAGTTTTGGCGGCGATGGAAGACGACAACGCTTCACCGGAGCTGGACTGGTTGCTGAGTCAGGTCCGTTCACTGCTCGGTCAACGGAGTCTGAGTGCACAGGATGACTGGCTGGGCAGTGGCGGCGATTCGCTCAAGGCCATGCGTTTGCGTTCGGCGATTCGTAACCGTTGGCAGCGCGAGATCCCCCTCGACACTCTGCTCAACCAGTCTTTCTCATCATTGGCCGGACAACTGATGAGTGAGCGTGGCGATTCGATCTATCCACCTGCGCCTGCGATCAGTCGTGCCATACGCTTGCCGGCCACCGCTGAACAGCGCCGTTTGTGGCTGTTGCAACAACGTTCGCCGACCTCGACCGCTTACAGCGTGCCGCTGATTCTGCATCTGGCGGCGAGTATCGACGTCGCGGCTCTGTCCGAGGCCGTGGGACGTCTGGTGATGCGTCATCCCGGATTGCGCACGGCGTTCGTGCCCGGTGCCGATGGCCTCGATCAGGTGATCGCCGACCAAGGCTCGGCGTGCCGTACCTTCGCGGTCGGGCATATCACCGAGGACAATTGGCAGGCTTTCGCGGAGCTGGTCTTTGCCGCGCCGTTCGACCTGACCACGCCGAACCTGTTTCAGGCGTGGCTGTTGCCGTTCGCCGATGGTAGCTGTCGGCTGCTGCTGAATCTGCATCACATCATCGTCGATGGCTGGTCGGTGAACCTACTGTTCGACGACCTGACGCAGCTCTACACCGACGCAGTGCAAGGTCGCGAAAGCCCGGAATCGCGAGCAAATCTGACGACGCTGGAATTTGGCCAGTGGCAGCGCCAGTGGGGCGTCGATCCGTATTATCGCGACCAGCGTCGCGCCCTGGCCGAGTTGCATCGTCGGCAGGAGGAACCGTCACCTGCATTGATGCCAATGCGCGAAATCAGCCCGGACGCTCGGTTACACCGGGAACCGTTAGGCGCCGCACGCAGCACCGCCCTCGAACGCTTTTGCACGCAACAGCGACTGACCCGTTTCGAAGTGCTGTTCAGTGTTTTCGTCTGGAGCCTGTACGCGTTGACCGGGTGCGAGCGGCCCCGGATCGCCAGCCCGGTGGCCAACCGGCCGCTGGCGGAATTCGAGGACAGCGTCGGCATGTTTGCCAACACTGTGCTGATCCCCACCGCCTCTGATCACGCACTGACCCTCGGCGAGCAGTTGCGCAAGCAGACCGCCGCCGTGCGCGAGGTGCTGGCGTTGCAGGACGTGGCGCTGGCGGATCTGGTGGAAGACCTGCGGCTGTCGTCAAATACCGCGCTGTTCGATTTCATGTTCGTGCTGGAAAACACGGATTACGCGGCGCTGGCCGATTCAAATCTGCGCGCCACGCTGGAGTTCAACGAGCATCTGCAAGCGAAGTGCCCGCTGACCTTGTTGATGGTGGGTAGCGGTTCGCAGCTGGAATGCTGGTGGGAATATCAGTGCAGCTACTTCGATGCTGAACAGATGCATACGGTGAACGCGCTGTTTCGCCGTGGTCTGGACCTGTTGCTGGAAACCCCGGCGACTACACTCGACAGTCTGCTCGGTCCTTATCGACACGGTTTGGCCCCGGCCAGTGAAGGGCCGAAGGGCGAACTGCCGTTCATTACGCTCGCGGACTGGTTCGAGCATCAGGTGCATTGCACGCCGGATGCGGTTGCGCTGGTTCAAGGTCAGCGCCGCCTCACCTATGGCGAGCTGAATGGACTGGCCGACGCTCTGGCTGCTGACTTGGTCGAGCGTCATCCGTTGCCGGCCGGAAATGTTCCGCTGCATGTCGTGCTGTTTCTCGACGCGTCGGTGGAACACATCATCGCCTTGCTGACCCTGGCCAAACTCAACCTGACGGCCGTGCCGCTGGATCCCGCTTACCCGATGGCGATCCAGCGTCAGGTGATGGAGCAGGCGCAGCCGCATTGTGTGCTGTTCAGCGACACGACGGCGGCCGCGCTCGATGATCTGAATGCCGGCCGGTTCGCCGTGCATCGGGTCGATCTGCGCGCCGATGCCGGATCGTTCGAGCGTCCACGCCACACTGGTGAGCGACCGCTGTACACGCTGTTCACCTCCGGCTCGACTGGCACGCCCAAAGGTGTGCAAGTGCCGGAACGCACCCTGTGCAACCTGCTGCAATGGCAGCGCAGCGAAGGGCAGTTGCCGGCGAAAGCGGTGACCTTGCAATTCTCCATGCTGTCGTTCGATGTGTCGTTTCAGGAGATTTTCAGCACCCTGTGCGGGGGCGGCAGCTATCACCTCATTACGCCGCGCTGGCGTCAGGATGCCGAGGCGTTGCTGGATTACATGGTCGAGGCGCGGATCGAACGGTTGTTCCTGCCGTACGTGGCTTTGCAGCATCTGGCGCAAACCGCTGTAGCCCGGGGTTTTTACCCGTCGGCATTGCGCGAAGTGATCACCGCCGGGGAGCAATTGCTCTGTACCGACGCGCTGCGCAACTGGTTCGGCGGCATGCCCCAAGCTTCATTGTTCAATCACTATGGCCCGACCGAAACCCATGTGGTCAGCGCCTTGCGTTTGCCAGCCGTGGCGCGTGACTGGCCGTTGCGGGCGCCGATTGGCCATGCTGTTGGGAATGCCCGGTTGATGTTGGTCGATGAGCACGACCGCCCGGTGCCGAACGGCTGCCGTGGTTACCTGCTGGTGGCGGGGCCGATGGTTGAGCGTTGTTATCTGGCAGATCCTGCGTTGAATGCGGCGCGGTTCGTCGAGTTGGCAGAGGGCCGCTTGTTCTATCGCACCGGCGATCTGGCGTGGGCCGACGCCCAAGGCTGTCTGCATTACCTGGGACGTGATGATCAGCAGGTCAAACTCAGCGGCCATCGTCTGGAGCTGGGGCAGATCGAGGCGGCGCTGATGCAGGTGCCGGACGTGGTCAACGCGGTGGTGGCGGTTCAGGTCGATCCACCGCGACTGACCGCGTGGCTGCAACTCGATGGCGAACCTGCGACGTCGCAACAACTGGATCGGCAGGTCGCACAACGACTTCCGGCCCATGTGCGCATCGATGAGTATCGACGAATCGACGTCTGGCCACGGACTCCCAGCGGCAAGATCGACCGCAAGGCCTTGCCGGCTCTGGGCGAAGCGCTTGAGCGTCGCAGCACGCCACAACCGGGTGTTCAATTGACCGCACTGGAACGGCAGCTGAGCGAGCTGTTCCAGGCAGTGATCGGGCGGGGCATCGAACCGGAGCAAACCTTCTTCGAGGCCGGCGCCACGAGCCTCGGCCTGATGCGCCTGCACGCGCGCTACGCCCAGGAACTGCCGCACAAGGTGACGATGGCCGACCTCTTCGAGCACGTCACAGTACGGCGTCTGGCGGCGCATCTGTCGACCGCCCCGGTGGCAGCCGTGGAGCGCGTACGGCAAGCCGATGCAGGCCATCAACCGATGGCGATCATCGGTATGTCGGTCAATGTGGCCGGGGCGCAGAACCTGTCCGAGTTCTGGGCGATGGTGCAAGGCAACGAGTTGGGCATCGAGCACTTTGCCGCCGAAGACGGCCTGATCGGCGCCCGCAGCCAACTGGCCGGCATGCTCGATTTCGATCCCGAGTACTTCGGCATCAGCCGTCAGGAAGCGCGGCTGATGGACCCGCAACAGCGGCATCTGCTGATGGGCTGTGTGCAGGCATTGCAACATGCGGCCATTGTCCCGTCGGCGGACGGACCGCGCATCGGCCTGATCGCCAGTTGCGGCGAAACCACGTATTTCCAGCAGATGTTGCGTGACACGGCCGAAGGCGATCTGCCGGACGGCTTCCAGATGGCGCTGCATCACGACAAGGACTTTCTGGCGACCAAAGCCGCGTTTCACCTGGACCTCAACGGCCCGGCGCTGAGCGTGCAGGCGGCGTGCGGCAGCTCGCTGATCGCCGTGCACCTGGCCAGTTCGATGCTGCGCCAGGGTGACAGTGACGTGATGCTCGCGGCCGGTGTGCTGATCGATCCGACCCTGACAGATGGCTATCGCCACCGTTCGCAGCACATCTTTTCCGCCGACGGTCTATGCCGCCCGTTCAGCGACGACGCCAGCGGGACCATCGGCGCCAGTGGTTATGGCGTGGTGGTGCTCAAGCCATTGGCCAAGGCGCGTGCGGATGGCGACCGGATCTACGCGTTGCTCGAAGGTTCGGCGCTGAACAACGATGGCCGGGCCAAGATGAGTTACACCGCGCCGTCGGTGGCCGGGCAGAGCGCGGTCATCAGTGACGCCTTGAGTCGCGCCGGGTTGACCGGCGCGGACATCGGCTACATCGAGGCCCACGGCACCGGCACCTTGCTGGGGGACCCGATCGAGGTCGCGGCGTTGACCAAGGCGTTCGGCGAGGTGCCGGCCGGCAGTTGCGCGCTGGCCTCGGTGAAGAGCCAGATCGGACATCTGGGCGCGGCGGCGGGGGTGGTCGGGCTGATTCGCGCGAGCCTGGCGGTGTTCCATGGCGTGCTGCCACCGAACCTCGGGTTTGGCCGGATCAATCCGCAGATCGATCTGGAGCATTCGCCGTTCTACGTGCCCACCACATCGCGGCCATGGCCGGAGGGGCGGCGGCGTCTGGCCGGTGTCAGCAGTTTCGGGATTGGCGGTACCAACGCTCATGTGATTGTCGGCGCTGCACCCAAGGTGCAGGAGGTGGTCGGGGAAACGCTGCCACTGTTGATGATCTCGGCTCACAGTCGAACGGAATTGCTGCGCGATATCGCGGCGATCCGCGACTATCAGCAAACGTTCCCGGAGCAGCACACCGCGTTGCTGCGGCACTTGCAGTCAGGTCGCAGGCAACTGCGCTGGCGCTTCGGGATGGTCTGCCAGCCGGGTGATGAAATTCCTTTGCAGCCGACATCGATCAAGGAAGTCACTGCCTCGGGGACACAGCTGATAGCCCGGGACCATTCACCACAAACGGTGCTGGAGGCGTGGTACGAAGGCGCAAATATCCTGTGGTCGCAGCGCTCGGCACCGCCGCCGTGGGATTTGCAGCCATCGTCGTTCGATCTTCAGACTTATCGGTTTCAACCCGCTGGCGAAATCGTTGCCCCCGTTTCGGCAGGCATTGAGCGGCAACCGCTGGCGCAGTGGTTCCATCAGCGGCAGTGGGTGCGTGTCCAACGCCTGAGCGTGAAGGCATCGGATGCCAAACGAGAAACGCTGATCCTTTGCAGTCATGAAGCGCCCAGCTCGACGTTGCTGGAGCACCTGCGAGCGGTATATCGACGCGTAGTCCAAGTGCGCGCCGGCAATGGCTTCAAGCAACTCGGTGCGGATCGTTTCGAGCTGGATCCGCTGGACATCGAAGACTTGAGCCGGTTGCTCACCGAGGTCGTAGAACCTGAACTCGGCGAACTCGACTGGTTGCACACCTTGCCACTGGCGGTGTCAGGCGCAGTCAACGAGCAATCTCTGGATCTGGCGCAATGGGCCTGTCTGGACACGGTCAGCGCGCTGATGCAGGCCTGGGGGCAAACCGCGCGCACGACGCGACTGCGGCTGTGGTTGATGTCGTGGCAGGCGTGTCCGGTGGATGGTGAGGTTCGGCGTCCCGAACTGGCGGCACTGGCCGGGATCAGCGAAGTGGTGCCGCAGGAATACCCGGTGCGTTGCCACTGGCTGGACTGGCCGTCGCCGCACCTTGATACACAGGCCGGGGAGCTGGCGGCGTTGCTCGGAGACCCGGCGGTGTTGCCTCGGCGGATGGCGGTGCGTGACGGTTACCTGTGGCAGCCACGGTTGATCGCTCACCCATTGCCGGGGCCGACCACGACTTCCAGCCTGCTGCCGGAAGACGGCACGTTTCTGGTCCTGGGTGGAACCGGTGGGATCGGTCGGACCCTGTGTGAACACCTGCTGCAAGCGCCCGCGCGGCGTGTGGTGTTGCTCTCGCGTCAGGGGCGATTGCCTGCAAATCTGACGGCTTATGCGTCGCGGATCGATTGCATTCAGGCGGACATCGCTGACCTGTCGCGTTGGCCGCAAGTACTCGATCAACTGGCCCGACGCTACGGTCAACTGACCGGGGTCATTCATGCGGCAGGTGTCGGCGCGGGCAGTCTGATTCGTCACCGCGCCCCCCGGCAGATGGCCGAGGCGATGGCCGCCAAGACCCGCGGCATGCTGGCGGTCGAAGCCGTGATCGAACAGCTTTCGCCGGGTTTTGTCCTGTACTGCTCGTCGATGTCGGCGCTGTTCGGCGGCGCGGGGCATCTGGATTATTCAGCTGCCAGCGGTGTGCTCGACGGCTTCACTCATTACCGTGCGGATTCGACCAATACTTGCCTGCGTCTGGGGATCAACTGGGATATCTGGCGCGACATCGGCATGGCCACGACCAGCAATGGCGGGGACGCTGCGCACCTGGAGCATCTGACGGTCGGCTTGTCGGCGGAAGAGGGTTGTCGGGTATTCGATCTGGCGATGGCAGCGCAGTTGCCGCAGCTGTTGGTTTCCACCACCGGCATCGACACGGCGCGGTGCTTCTATCCGGTTCGCCATGGCGCTGTGGGTGCGCAGGCCGAGGCGCCGAAGGGCGTGGATCTTTCCGTGCGCCTGCGTAAATGCCTGTGCAAATGGCTCGGCGTCGCTGAGCTTGAGGACGACGATTCGCTGTACGACCTGGGCGCGGATTCGCTGACGTTGCTCGATCTTATCGACGAACTGCAAGCGGCTACCGGCGAGGTGTTCCAGTTATCGCAGTTCAGCCACAAGGTTAGCCTGAGCGAAGTGTTGGGGCTGGTGGCAGATTCCACGGAAGAGGCTTCAGCGGACGCGCCGCACAACTGGAACGACGCGGTGCGGATCGATCAGTGGCATGCCGGCGCCGGTCGCGAGTGGCTGTACCTGATCCATCCGGTGGGCGGCGATGTTCAGGCCTACCGGGAACTGGTTTCGGCGTTGCCGGCGGATCTGGGGGTGTGCGTGATTTCGGACCCCGCGTTGCGTCTGCCGGCGCTACCGAACATCAGCATTGTCGAGCGCGCCCGGTTGTATCTGGAGGCAATCAAGGCTCACATTCCGGACGTTTGCGCCTGGCGTCTGGCGGGTTGGTCGTTCGGTGCCTGGGTGGCGCAGGCGCTGTGTCAGCAAGCCCAGGCGGACGGTTTCAGGCAACCGCTGCTGTACCTGATCGATCCACCCGCGCCGGATGCCGGTGCGGAACTGGCCGGCATCGACGAGCGGACCATCGAGCAGGTGTTCCAGCGTGAGTTCGCCCAGCGCTGGCCCGGCGTCGAAGGGCAGGCGATGTCCGAGGAACGTAAGGCTTATCTGCAACGGCTGACGGTGTGCTGTCGCAACAACATGACCAGCATGGTCGATTTTCAGCCGCCCGCGCTGACCACCACCCCGGTGCGGATGTTCATCGCCGGACACGCCAATCCTTATGGGCTGGGTAACAACTGGAACATGGAAAAGCTGCAACGCAACTGGCAAGCCTTGCTGCCGCAGTTGCAGAGCTGGCAGCGACTGGACACCGATCACTACGGCATCGTGGCGGGTCGCTGGGCGCGCATGCTGGCCGAGGTCATTGGCACGGATGGGCTGTCGATATGAATGAGTCGATTTCAATGCCTCGCTGGTTGTTCACATTGATGCAGGTGCTGGGCGAAGGGCAGCCCGAAGTCTTGCATCAGCGGATGTACAGGTTCGATGAACCGCAGTCGCTGCGGCGGGTTCATCGCTGGCATGCCGACGTGGTGCTGCCGATGCTGTGCGAGGCATTGCCGGAACATCGGCCAGCGCTGCTCGCATTACAAAGCCTGCATCAACGGGCGGCGCTCGGCTTGTCCGGGCGTCAGGGTGAATGGCGGGCCACGCTCAAACCGGTGTTGCTCGCGCTGTATCGACGGGCCTATGCCTACGAGACGGCGTACGCCCAGGCCCATGCGAGTGCGATGACTTACGGCCTCGCGCCGACCAACACCGTGATGATCGCCGAGCACTTTGGCGATGCCGAAGCGTTTGCGGTGTATTACGCGCAATTGAATACCGAGGCCAGTGCCACGGCGTTTGCTCAGGCTCATGCCGCCGCCAATGCTGAAATCTCGTCTCGGGCCTTTGCGACTGACGATGCTGACGCGTACGCGCAAGTGTGCGCGGCGTCGGCGCGGGTCTGCGTCTGGGCCTGTGCGCAGACCGACGAGCAACGGAATGTGCTGTTCAACAGGCTTGCCGAAGGGCTGATCCAGCACCTGCCGGCGCTGCAATCCCATTCAACAGGAGAACGACATGAATGACGCACAGCTGCAATTCGTTGTGGTGATCAACGCCCAAGGTCAGTATTCCCTGTGGCCGGCGGGCAAGCCGATGGCTAGCGGCTGGAGCGCGGCCGGGATGCGTGGCGAACGTCAGGTCTGTTTGGACTACATCAACCAACACTGGGTCGACATGCGCCCACGTTCGCTGCGCGAAAACCTGTCGCCGTCGTCGGCGTCGTTCCAATAAAAAAGGGTGAGGAAACATGGATCAGTTGGCACTCAAGGCAATCGAGCGCATCGCCGCAGAAAAGCGTGCGCCCTATCAGCGCATCACGGTCGACCGGATCACACCGATCATCGGCGCCGAAATCGGCGGCGTCGATCTTTCACAACCGCTGAATGACGATCAGCTCGCGGAAATCCGCCGGGCCTTTCTGGAGAACCACGTGCTGGTGTTTCGCGATCAGCATCTGACGGTAGAGGAACACAAGGCGTTTGGCCGGCTGTTCGGTGAACTGCGGGCGTTGCCGGTGGAAGACATCGACGGCGATGACCCGGAACTGGTGGTGATCCGCGCCAATGCGCAATCGCGCTACGTGGCCGGCGAAACCTGGCACACCGACGGCACGGCTGACCTGGCGCCGTCCATGGGGTCGATGCTGTACGTCAAGGAAACCCCGGCCATTGGCACCGGTGGCGATACGTTGTTCGCCAACATGCACCTGGCGATCGAAATGCTCTCGCCGACGATGCAGCAGTTTCTCGGCGAATTGACCGCGATTCACGACGGCGCAATTCCGTGGAAGGGCTATGAAGCGCCGGCCAACCTGCCCAAGACCGAACACCCGGTGGTGGTTCGTCACCCGGAAACCGGGCGCAAGTCACTGTTCGTCAATTCCGGGTTTACGTCGCACATCGTGCAATTGTCCGGTGGCGAAAGTCAGGTGCTGTTGAACATGCTGTTCGACCTGGTCGCCCGGGAGCCGTCCCTCAGTTGCCGCGTTCGCTGGGCGCCGAACACGTTGGTGTTCTGGGACAACCGCTGCACCCAGCACCACGCGATTTGGGATTACTTCCCGCATTCACGTTATGGCGAGCGGGTGACGATCCTCGGGACGCAGCCCAAGGCTTGATGGCATTGGAAACATCAGAGGGAGCAACGTGCTCCCTCTTTTTTTAAATGCCGTGACGGATCAGTTGCTCGACGATCAACTCACCGAACGCCAGATTGCCGTGCAGCGGGTCATCCACTTCGCAGTACGCCTGACGCTGAAAACCCTGCTCATCGTTCGCCGCCTCTCGCACGTCGATCAGCTCGACGCCCAGGCCTTGCAGGCGCTCGATCAACAATGACTGCGCGGCCATGAACACGCGCGGGTCGGACAGCTCCGGCACCCGTTGCGGCGGCAGCACAGCGAACACCTTGAGGTTCAGCGCCAGGGCCTGCTCATAGAAGGCCAGCGCGGGGCGGGACAGGGTGTCGATGACCGCCTCGAACAATGGCCCGGCGAGAAAACCGTCGTCGAACTCGCCGTGCGCATTCTGGTAGCAGGTCCAGTTCGGCGCGGTGGCGAGGTAGTGCAGGCTCAGGCCGATAGTGCTCACCAGCGGCACGCTGACCTTCGCCAGTTGCGGCACTTCGAGCGTGTCGAGGGCCTGACGATACAGCCGATCCATTTCCCCATCCCGAAAGACCACGTCATTGCGCGCCAGGCTGAAGAAATCGACGGCGAAGTCCCGACCGGTTCCCAGCGGACCGCCGCCGAAAGGCAGCTCACGAGCCTGCGCCGCCTTGCCGATGACGCCGGCATGGGAGTCGCCCAGCAGCAGAAACCTAGGCGTAGTAATCGAGTACGGCGTCTTCACAGACAAGATCCTCGCTGGACACACGGGTGGAGGTGCTCGGCGCCTGCACCGACTGGACGGCTTCAAGTCCGGCAAAGAATTGCTGCATCACGAACGCCACGCCTTCTGGTGTGACTTCCCGCTGGTTGGGCTGATAGAACGCGCCCTTGAACGGCGTACCGGTGATGATTTCGTAGGACGGGAAATAGTCGACGTCGGGCAGGTCTTCGCACAACTGCCCGGCCACGGCGCGCAGGACCGATTTGGAATAGGTCGTCGAGCTCAGCACATGCTGGCCCGTGGCGGTTGCGGTCAAAGGCACCGGTGAAACGGTGAGCAGCAGGCGCAGTTGCGGGTTGATCGAACGCATCAACTCCAGCGCCCTGACCATGTCGCCATAAGTGTCCATGAAGCCGAAATTGCAGAACCGGTGGAGCTGTGGATCGAAGGTGCCGCGCACGGTGCCGGGGCACACGGGATACACCAGACCGGTTTGTCGATGTTGCCAGGCTTCGGTCAGACCGAGGGTGAACACAAACACCTTGGCCCGGCGCAGCGCTTCGCGGATGGCGTCCAGGGTAGCTTCGCGCGACTCCCACAGCGCCTGCTCGCTGGCAAATCCGTCCGGTTCCACGGCGGGGCGGTACGGATCGAAGAAACGCCCGTCATGAACCCAGGTCTCATCCGGCGGAGCGCTCACGCCCAGCGCCCATTCGAGCCATTGGCACAACATCGCCGGGGTATAAAGATTGCCGGTGCGGAACGAAAACACTCCGTAGTTGTGGGCCTTCCAGTCGGCCTCGGGCAACGCATCCGGGGCGGGCTCCGCATCCAGCCAGTTCATGCCGCGCGCAACCAGCGCCCGGCCGATGTGCTGGGCGAAACAGGAGCCGGCGGTGACGATGGCGTCCTTGTTGTCGATCTCGAACTGCGGTGTCCACAGCTCACCGATGTCCAGCGCGGGCTGGTCAGCCACGGCTGTACGCCAGAAGGAACGGGGTGGCAGGCATTGATAGGGATTCACGACGAGAGGCCTCCTTGGCGAGTCGTTGAGCGCAAGGCTCAGCGGATTTGATAGTGATAGATCAGATCGTCGAACCACCGATCACCGATCTGATAGGCCTGCGGCACACGATGTGCGAACACAAAGCCGCATTTCTCCAACACCTTGCAGGACGCGATATTACCGTCGGTCACGGTCGACTCCAACGAGTCCAGCCCGATGTCGGCGGCGTAGTCGATGATCGCTTTTCGCGACTCGGTACCAAAGCCTTTGCCCTGATGTTCCGGCAACAGCAGGCATCCCACTTCGGCATGCCCCGGCGACAGAATGCGAAAACCGGTCACACCCAGCTCTTGCCCACTGGCCCTGTCGCTCACCACCAGGCACAACCAGTGCTCCGACTGAGGCCCCCACGACGGGAGCCGATGTTCGAAACCCTGGCGAACCTGCTCCTCGGCAATTTCGCCGAAAACGTACTGCATGGTCTGCGGCTCGGAATGCAGCCTGAGGAACAGCGGCCAGTCGGACTCGACCATCGTGCGCAGGTCCAGTCGATCCGTGGATAGCTCGAGCATCCGCTGCTCCTTGCAAGGGTGGAAAAGGGAGAGGGTTTTTTACTGGGTGTGGGGGGAAAGATCAATGAGTAAAGGCTCGACTAAAAGCACACAGTCAGTCGATAGCACTGGTGTCTTCCGTGTACTCCTTGCAAATGAGCTTGGTAGCTCTCTCGTTGTGAATTATGCGCAGAACTGTAAGCGGTTCGGAATCTGCGATTTCTATGATGTCACCCACTACGGCTTGATGATGGAGAGTTACAACTCCAATCAGCTCTTTTTTCTGGTTGCAAATGGAATAATCATATTTGTTTATTTTGAGCTCTTCTGCTGAGGGTTTTTGTTTGAATTCGTGTTTTTTTAAAGTGAAATAGTCTTCGTCGCGTCCAGCGTAAAGCAGGGATAACCGATACTCACTTAGTAATGAATCTCGCAAGGATATTTGGTTTTTTGCCAAGAGGAAGGTTGCAAAACCAACGACAGCAATAAAGGCTGAAAAAATGAAGGCGAGCGTTGAGTAGTGAAAAATCAAGGAGAACGTGCCAATTATTGGTGCAAACAAAGCGATCGTTTTAAATATCTCTGCATAGCTCGTTTGCTCAAAGTCCCAGATGTACTCGAGATCTTTTTTTCCGGAAACTGTTTTGTAAAAAAAGAAAAGTAGTATGTTTGAAACCAGGCTGGCCGAAAAAGAGATCTCCGAGACTATAAGGGCTGGTTTGGAAAACGCATCCGGCCCTGCGCTAAATAGCGCAAGAAAAAATGCAAAAGATATCGCTCCAAGCACAGAGTTCATGTGTTGTTGCTGGGCAATGATTGTTCCGTCTTCGTAGCCGGATTTGAATTGGATCAGTTCGAGCTCTCTGGCTGTTTTCCTGTTTATTGTCGGCTCGGTTTTTTGGTTGCCGTTCAATTTCAGTTCCTTTTGAGTGAAGTCTTTTCGACAGGTCGAAGCCTGCGGCGACCTGTGTGCCTGTGGCAGGACGATAACGTTAATGCCCATTGCCAGGAATAGTCGATACCGATTTTTCTGTAGCCGCAGACCGACAGTTGAAAGGCTGTTCTCAGGCCATCGAAGCAAGGTTTGTCGAGAAGGGTTGCACATCACGCATGATGACGATCACCGCCATCAATCGAGCAGGGAGCTTTGAACACCCTGTTCCCAGGGCAGAAAGAACACAAGGGCCAACGCCATCTGTCGATGGCACGCCGCAAAGTAGTAGTACTCATGGGCCTGTTTGGTAGCGGTTGAACAGATCGACAAGGCTGTGTGGCGCGTTTTCATCGAAAAACAGTTTCACATTCTTGTCCGTTTCCTCAGTCGTTTGCTTACTGCGGGGGAAGAGTTCCTTTTCATACGCAATCAGTGCAGCTTCGATATCGCCGGGGTAGGCTGTGATCGCTTCTGCGAGCGGGCTCCGTCGTACAGTGCGAGATTGGCACCTTCACCCGCAAACGGAGACATCAGGTGTGCCGCGTCCCCCAGCAGTGTAACGCCCGCTACACGGTTCCATTGAAGGTCGACGGGGAGGGCACGGATCGGGCGAAGTATGGGAGGGGTATCCGATTCGGTGATGATTGCGGTCAGTGCTGGTGCCCAATCCTTGAACTTTGCGGCGAGGGTGGACATGGCTTTGGCAGGATCGGAGAAATCCAGCCGAGCGAACCAGTCTTCAGGCCCTGCTCCGACGATCGCAATGGGAGTATTCATCTTTGAGCTTTGAGCTTTGAGCTTTGAGCTTTGTGATTTGAGGTGATGGTGATGGTGAGTATCCAACAATCACGGATCGATGAGCCACTGCTGTCAACGCACACAAGAGTCTTGAGCCAACGGCACGAACGGAATGCATCCTGCCTCGCCGATGGCGGCGAGGCAGTCGATTCAATAGATCGAGTAGGGAGGGAGTTGGAAAACTGACTGGTGGCACTGCTCTGCTTAGCCTGACAGCCCGCGTAAGGGTGGGGAAAATCGCTCAACCCAACGTCGCGTTATCAATCACAAACCGATACTTCACATCCCCCTTGAGCATCCGCTCATAAGACTCGTTGATCTGATCCGCGCGAATCAGTTCGATGTCGGACACGATGCCGTGCTCGGCGCAGAAATCCAGCATCTCCTGGGTCTCGGGAATGCCGCCGATCATCGAGCCGGCGATGGTTCGGCGTTTCATGATCAGGTTGAACACGTTCGGCGATGGATGCGGTGAGGCGGGCGCGCCGACCAGTGTCAGGGCGCCGTCGCGCTTGAGCAGCACCAGGAACGCATCGAGATCATGAGGGGCGGCGACGGTGTTGAGGATGAAGTCGAAGCTCTTGGTGTGCGCGGCCATTTCTTCGGGATTTTTCGACACCACAACTTCATCGGCGCCCAGTGCTTTCGCCGCTTCGCGCTTGGACTCGGACGTGGTGAACGCCACCACGTGCGCGCCCATCGCGTGGGCCAGTTTGATGCCCATGTGGCCCAGGCCGCCGATCCCGACCACGCCGATTTTCTTGCCCGGTCCGGCGTTCCACTGACGCAACGGCGAGTAAGTGGTGATGCCCGCACACAGCAGCGGTGCGACGGCAGCCAGTTGTGCTTCGGGGTGGCGGATGCGCAGCACGTAACGTTCATGCACCACGATGTTTTGCGAGTAGCCGCCGAGCGTCCAGCCGGGGGCGTCCGGGGTCGGGAAGTTGTAGGTGCCGATCATGCTGTCGCAGTAGTTTTCCAGGCCGGTTTCGCAGTCTTCACAGTGTTTGCAGCTGTCGACGATGCAACCGACGCCGACCAGATCGCCGACCTTGTATTCGGAAACATGAGCGCCGACCGCCGAAACGCGGCCGACGATTTCGTGTCCCGGAACGCAAGGAAATTGGGTGCCGGCCCACTCGGAACGTACCTGGTGCAGGTCGGAATGGCAGATGCCGCAGAAGGCAATGTCGATCTGGACGTCATGGGCCGCAGGGGCGCGGCGATTGATCTGGATCGGCTCAAGGGGTTTGTCGCCCGCGTGGGCACCGTAGGCTTGAACTAGCATGGGAACGTCCTCGATGGATCTGTCGGACAGCCATCCTCCCGCTCCGAACCCGCATTCCGTTAGTGCATTTCTACTGAATTCTTGCCTGATCCTGTGCGTCAGCGCCGTGCAGAAAGTTGCTGCGGGGCCAGAAACGCATCGTGGAAGTAATTGCGCAAGGCCTGCATCGCCGGACTGAATTCGCGCTCGCGGTGCCAGGCCAGGCCGACGCTCATCGGGGTCACCTTGTCGGTGATGGTCAGGGTCTCGATGCGCTTGCCTTCCAGCGACCAGGGGCGGTGCACCAGGTCCGAGAGAATCGCCACGCCGCTGCCATTGGCGACCATGCTGCGCACAGCCTCTACAGAACTGGTACGCACCCGCACGTTGGGTTGTTGGCGGGCGTTTTCCCAATAGCGCATGGCACTTTGTTCAGCTTCATCCACGGTCAGCAGGATGTAGGGTTCCAGCGCGACATCCGCAAGGCTGACGGCCGAGCGCTCACAGAGCGGATGGTGGCTGGGCAGCCACAGACGGCGTTCGGAGTTGAACAGGGTTTCCGAAACGATGTCGGGGTGCGTGAGATTCGCGGTAAGCACCACCGCCATATCGAATTTTCCTTCCAGCAATCCTTGTTCGATGGCCTGCCGTTCCTGCTCGTGGACTTCGATGGCGACGTCCGGGTGCCAGTGTTCCAGCCGTTGCAGATGATGCGGCAGAAAATAGCCGATCACCGTGTAGCTCGCGGCCAGGCGAATCAGGCCACTGGCGCGAATGTCGGGTAGCGGGCTGTTCAGCGCGTCGTCGACGCTGCGCAAGATCACGTAGGCGCGGTTCAGGAAGTGCCGACCGGCATCCGTCAGGCTCATGCCTTGAGCCGAACGCTGGAACAGCAATGTGCCGAGCATGCCTTCCAGTTCCTTGATCGCCGTGGTCACCGCCGACTGGGAAATATTCAGATGAATCGCTGCCTGGGATATCTGCCCGATCTCCGCGGTGGCAACGAAGTAGCGAATCTGACGCAAGGTCAACGACATGGGTGTTCCTGTTTTTCAGGTATCTGTTTTTCAGAAGATACCCTATCTGTTAATAGATCTTCCCAAGGGGTTGGCGGGAATTTAACGTGGCCTGCATGAAGTCACAAGTGTCAGGAGCAAGGGTTATGCAGGCAGTAGATTTCAACTCGGACATGGGCGAAGGATTCGGCCCGTGGACCATCGGCGATGGTGTCGACAACGAACTGATGGCGTTCATCAGTTCCGCCAACATTGCCACCGGTTTCCATGCCGGCGATCCCGGCACCATGCGTCGCACCGTCGAGCTCGCCAAGCGTCTGAAGGTCGGCATCGGTGCTCATCCGGGGTTTCGCGACCTGGTGGGGTTCGGCCGCCGACACATCAATGCACCGGCTCAGGAACTGGTCGACGACATCCTTTATCAACTGGGCGCACTGCGCGAACTGGCACGGGTGCAGGGCGTGGCGCTGCAACACATCAAGCCTCACGGCGCGCTGTACATGCACCTGGCCCGGGACGAAGAAGCAGCGCGTCTGCTGGTGGAAAACCTGCAACGGCTGGAACCGGATCTGTTGCTGTATTGCATGCCGGATTCGGTTATCTGGCGTGTCGCCAAAGAGCTCGGCCAACCGGTTGTTCGCGAATTCTATGCAGACCGCGAATACGACTTGAGTGGCTCCATCGTCTTCACCCGCAATGTTCGCGCCTACGATCCGGGATTTGTCGCCGCCCGTGTGCTGCGCGCTTGCCAGGAGGGCGTGGTGCGCACCGTCGAGGGGGAGGATCTGGCGATCGAGTTCGACTCCATCTGTCTGCACAGCGATACGCCGGGGGCGCTGGCTCTGGTCGAAGCCACCCGCAATGCGCTCGATGCCGCCGGGATCGAGGTGCGCCGCCCCCGCTGAATAAAAACGAAACACCCGGCACACAGACGCCGGTGTTCAAACATCGATTTTTTGCCTGCCTTTCTACAACTATTCCAAGAGGAACAGACATGGCCGAACACACTGTCATCACCCCGTTACCCGGGACTTTCTACCGAAAGGCCACGCCTGATTCGGCGAATTACGTCGAGGTCGGCGATCTTGTCAGCGCCGACACGGTGATTGGCCTGATCGAAGTCATGAAGCAGTTTTCCGAACTGACCGCCGGGACGGCGGGGCGCCTCAGTGCCTTTCAGGTTGAAGACGGTGATCCGGTGGAGCCGGGTCAGGTCGTCGCTACGCTTGATAGCGAGTGAGGGCGTGAACATGACTCAACCTATTCGTAAATTGCTGGTCGCCAACCGTGGCGAAATCGCCGTGCGGATTATCCGTGCGGCCAAGGCCCTGGGTATTCCCACCGTTGCCGCGTGCAGCGAGGCAGATATCGACTCTCAGGCAGCGCGCCTGGCCGATGAGGTGCATCTTCTGGGGCCGGCCCGCGCCGATAAAAGCTACTTGAACATCGAGGCTCTGCTGGGTGCCCTGCAAGCGACGGGCGCCAATGCGGTTCACCCTGGATATGGTTTTCTGTCCGAGAACGCGGGGTTTGCCGAAGCCGTGATTGCCAGCGGCGCGATTTTCGTCGGGCCGGACCCGGACACGATCCGGCGCATGGGCGACAAGGCCGAGGCTCGGCGTACTGCCCAGGCGGCAGGGGTTCCAGTGGTGCCGGGTTCGCCGGGCGAGCTGTTTGATGTCGAGTCGGCGCTTCGGGCGGCCGAATCGGTCGGTTACCCGTTGCTGATCAAAGCCTCGGCCGGGGGCGGCGGGCGGGGTATTCGTCTGGCAGAAAGTGCCGCGCAATTGAGTGAAGAGTTTCCCCGCTCGCAGCGCGAGGCGCAGGCCGCTTTCGGTAATGGTGCGGTGTATCTGGAGCGTTTTATCGGCAAGGCCCGGCACATCGAAGTACAGGTTCTGGGCGACGGGAAAAACGCCGTGCACCTGTTCGAGCGCGAGTGTTCGCTACAGCGTCGGCGTCAGAAAATCTTTGAAGAAGCACCGTCGCCGGTACTCGACGCGCAGCAGCGGGAGACACTCTGCGCCAGCGCCGTACGCCTGACCGAATCCCTCGGCTACAAGGGGGCGGGCACGCTGGAGTACCTGTATGACGACGTCACCGGCGAGTTCTTCTTTATCGAGATGAATACCCGAATCCAGGTGGAACACCCGGTCACCGAACTGGTCACCGGCATCGATCTGGTGCAGGCGATGCTGCGAATTGCCGGTGGCGAACCACTGGGCCTGAAGCAGAGTGACATCCGTCTGAAGGGCGCGGCCCTGCAAATGCGCTTGAATGCCGAAGACCCGGCCCGGGACTTTTTCCCCAGCCCCGGTCTGGTCGAATCGTTGGTCTGGCCGCAAGGCGAAGGCGTTCGTGTGGACACCCACCTGTATGAAGGCTATCGGGTGCCACCGTATTATGACTCGCTGTTGGCCAAGCTCATTGTGCATGGGCCGGATCGCTCCACAGCCCTGGCGCGTGCCCGGACCGCGGTGGCGCAAACCCTGCTGACCGGCATGGCCAGCACCTTGTCGCTGCACGCTGAACTGCTGCAACAACCGTGGTTGCAAACCGCCGACTTTCATACCGGGACGCTGGAAAACTGGCTGTCCGCACGCCGCAGCGGAGGTGAAGCATGAGTCGTCCGATCCGCTACAGCTTTGGTGCCGATGAGCATCTGTTTGCCGAGGTTAGTGAAAGCATGTCCCTTGAGGCGTTTTTCAAGGGCATGGCGGTCACCCGCGCCGTGGAACGGTTGAAACTCGATGGCGTACTCGATGTGTGTCTGGCCAACGCATCCTTCCAGATCCGCTTCGATCCCGATCGAATTGCGCCGAAGGCCTTGCTTGAGGCGGTGCAGGGCGCCGAGGCAGAAGCCGTTGCCGAACGCACGTTGCAGACCCGGATCATCGAAATTCCGGTGCTGTACAACGATCCCTGGACCCACGAAACGCTCATGCGTTTTCGCGACCGGCATCAGGACCCGAGCGCCACGGATCTGGAATACGCCGCGCGCATCAATGGCCTGGCGGATGTCGATGCGTTCATTGCTGCACATAGCGGGGCGCCATGGTTTGTCTCGATGGTGGGGTTCGTCGCCGGTTTGCCCTTCATGTTCCAGATGGTCGAACGCGAACGTCAGTTGCAGGTGCCCAAGTATCTGCGTCCACGTACCGACACGCCGAAACTGACGCTGGGGCACGGTGGTTGTTTCGGTTGTATCTACTCGGTGCGCGGTGCCGGGGGGTATCAGATGTTTGGTGTCACTCCGGCTCCCATTTACGACCCGCAGCAATCACTGGCGTACCTGAAGGACCACATGGTGTTTTTCCGCCCGGGTGACATTGTGCAGTTCAAGCCGATGGATCGCGCCGCGTATGACCAGGCCGTTGCAGACGTGGAGGCCGGGCATTTCGATTTACGGATCCGGCCAGTGGAGTTTTCACTGGATGCGTTTCTCGCCGACCCGGTCGGTTATCCCGTGTCGCTGCAGGAGGTGTTGGCATGATCAAGGTACTCAAACCCGGTCTCGCCACGTCGGTTCAGGATCTGGGCCGCGAAGGTTACTACCACCTCGGCATCCCGCCTTCCGGTGCGCTCGATCAATATGCGCTGAGTGCGGCCAATCATCTGGTCGGCAACGCGGCGGATTGCGCCGCGCTGGAATGTACGTTGCTGGGCCCTGAGCTGGCATTTCAGCAAGACGCACTGGTCGCGGTGTGCGGCGCGCACATGGCACCTCGACTCGATGGTGTGGAAATGCATCACGCCACCGCGTTCGCGGTGAAGGCCGGCCAGGTTCTGCGTTTCGATTTTCCCAAGGCGGGTGCCCGGGCTTATCTGGCGGTGGCCGGCGGAATCGACGTGCCGCTGGTGCTGGGCAGTCGATCGACTTATGCGCTCGGGGCGTTGGGTGGTTTTGCCGGACGACGCTTGATCGCCGGAGACGAATTGCCGGTGGGCAAATCCAGCGGCAAGGGGCGTGCCGGGGCCAGTCTGCCGATGGCGCTGCGCCAGTCACTGGGCGGGGAGATCACTCTGCGCGTGGTGCCGGGACTTTATTACGATCGCCTAACCGACACGGCAGCGAAGAGCTTTTTCGCCGAACCCTGGACAGTCGGATCGGAAGCAGACCGCATCGGCTATCGCTTCAAGGGCGGCAGCGCGCTGGACTTCCAGCCGCGAGAACAACCATTTGGTGCAGGCTCCGATCCGTCGAACATCGTTGACAGCTGCTACCCGATCGGCTCGATTCAGGTGCCCGCCGGCCTCGAACCCATCGTGCTGCATCGCGATGCCGTATCGGGGGGTGGTTACGCCATGATCGGCACCGTCATCAGTGCCGACCTGGATCTGATCGGGCAGATGCAGCCCAACCAGAAGGCTCGCTTTGTGGCGGTCAGCCTCGAAGAAGCCCTGGATGCACGGCGCTCCTACAAGAAAAAACTCAGCTGCCTGAGCAAGCTTTTCCCTTCCTGACTCTGCCCGCCGCACCGCGCGGGCCCTGCCACACGCCAGGCCAACGCCGCACTTCGGTGCGGTGAAGGCTGCCCGCGCTTCAACCTTTGACTGGTTCTGGAGTACACGCATATGGCTGCTTTATCGCAATCGAGTCAAACCGGGCAAGACCCGGCCCATCATCCCGTTTCAGCCGAAGCCCGCATGGGCCGACTGTCTCTGACCATGGCCTGGTGGGCCGTGTGCAGCGCCATGTTCTACATCGTGGTCGGCGCTTCGCTGGCCTTGTCTTTCGGCGCACGCAATGCGCTGATCGGGATGGTGCTGTCGGTGATCAGTTATGGACTGGTCAACAGCGTTCTCAGCCGTTTCGCCATGCGCAGCGGATGGTCGGTCGCGTTGTTTTCAAGCGTGCTGTTCGGCCGGACGGGGGCATGCCTGGCCACGTTGATTTTCTTTTCGACGGCGATTTACTACGCCGTGTTCGAAGGGTCGGTGATCGCCGTGGCGCTCAATCACCTGTACCCGGAACTGGTCTATCCACTGGCGGCCCTGCTGGTGGTGCTGTACAGCGTGCCGATGATTCTGGGTAGCGTGCAACACTGGCTGGACAAGCTCAACGGCGTGTTGTTGCCGGTGTACCTGGGCGGTTTGCTGGTGGCGGTCGGGCTGTCGATCAGCCGTTATGGCTACCAGCCGCAATGGCTCGATTTCGGCCCGGCAACCCCCGCGACCTTCGGCTGGTGGGATTGCTTTGTGGCGTACATGGGCGTCTGGATCCTGATGCTGTTTACCTTCGACTACGCCCGTTTCGGCAAGCCGCAGGATGCTGAGTATCACGGTCGCTGGAACTTCGGCATGCCGTTCTATGCCGTGACTTTTCTGCTCAACGGCGCGGCAGGCATCTATCTGGTCAGCAGTATTCCTCATGAAGGCACGCTGAACGAAGTCTCTGTGGTGATGGCAATTCTGCAGTTGATGGGGTTGTGGGGCCTGCTGTTCGTCTGGGCCACACAAACCCGGATCAACACCGCCAACTACTACCTGGCGACCCTCAACATGCAGGCATTCTTCGGCCGTTTCGGCGTACGCGGTTCCTATCTGCTGTGGGCATTGGTGGTCGGGGTGATCGTCTACGGCTTGATGCTCGCCGACGTGTTTTCCTACCTGCTCAAGGCATTGGCTTATCAGGGCATTTTTGTGGTCGCCTGGGTCGGTGTGGCATTGGCGCAGATTGTCTATGGCAGCAATGACGAAGGCGCACTCCAACGCAGCCCGGCGTTCAACCCGGTCGGCCTGATGGCGTGGTTCGCCGCCACGGCGCTGGGGTTGTTGCTGATGTGGGTGGGCGGTGTTCCCGGCAGTTTTTCTGCGCCGGCGACGGTGGTGCTCGCGTTCGGCTTGCAGGCGGGGCTGGCTTATCGGCACCGGTGGGTAGGGCAGAGGGCAGTTTAAGAGGATCGGTGTTGGCCCGCTCGACTGCGGGCCAACGTCGCGAGTCCACAGTTACGAAGTCGAGCGCTAGACTTATGTGATTCTGGTATCAGTGCTATCCAATTAGTGCCGTTTATCAATCAATCGCCGAAGGGTAGTTTGCATCTCCATACCGTATTGATGGAATGGAGAATGCAAATGACGCGAACCACGATGAAGGCTGCGGTGCTGGCCGCGATGATCGGAATGTCCGGCGCTGAAGTCGAAGCGGCCGATTACCGGCAGAACCCGTTCACCTTGACCTACGGTGGCGCGATCACCCGAAACGAGCCGGGCAAGGTCAACATTCACCCGGTGACCTACACGCTCAATGGCCTGGCCATTTCCGCCAACGTTTACACCCCCGCGAACTACGATCCGGCCCGGCACTATCCTGCCGTTGTCGTCGCGCATCCCAATGGCGGTGTGAAAGAGCAGGTCGCCGGTTTGTACGCTCAGCGTCTGGCCGATCAGGGCTACATCACGATCACGGCGGACGCGGCCTATCAAGGCGCGAGCGGTGGCGAACCACGCAACATCGACAAACCGGCCAACCGTGTCGAAGACATTCATGGCATGGCCGACTTCATCGCCAGCTACCCCGGCGTCGACAGTGCGCATCTCGGTTTGCTCGGCATCTGTGGCGGTGGCGGTTATTCGTTGAAGGCCGCG
Organism: Pseudomonas sp. HS6; assembly: GCF_023375815.1. Classification (NCBI taxonomy): domain Bacteria; kingdom Pseudomonadati; phylum Pseudomonadota; class Gammaproteobacteria; order Pseudomonadales; family Pseudomonadaceae; genus Pseudomonas; species Pseudomonas sp. HS6. The sequence goes on from NZ_CP067412.1 coordinate 2,720,441, forward strand.
CAGACCGACAAACGCTTCCGCTCGATTGCCACGGTGAGCATGTTCAATTCCGGGCTGGTGCGCCGCAACGGTTATCAGGACTCGCAACGCGACACCATCCAGCAGCGCTTGCAGCAAGCCTCGGCCGCCCGCGCCCAGGAAGCCGCCGGCGGCGAAGTCCTCTACGTCGGCGATGCCAAATTGACCGACGAGCAGATCGCCAAATTGCCGTTCGACCTGTACCGGCAGGGCTTCGAGTATTACGGCAAGACCCACGCACATCCCAACTCGACCTTTCGTTACACCCTCAGCAGCCTGCTGGACCTGATGAGTTTCGACGCCACCGACCAGATCGAACTGATCGACAAGCCGTTGCTGATGATCGCCGGCAGCAAGGCCGACAGCCTGTACATGTCGGAGCAGGCCTTTGCCAAGGCCAGCGGGACTCAGGACAAAACCCTGTTCAAGATCGAAGGTGCCACGCACATCGAAACCTATTGGGTGCCGGCCTACGTCGACGTCGCCATGGAACAGCTGACGGCGTTTTACGCCCGAACCCTCTGACTCGAAGGAAACCATCACCGTGAACAAAACCTTGTTGGGCCTCGCCATGTGCGCGGCCACACCTTTCGCCAGCGCTGCTGAAGTCGCGGGCGGCGGCAGTGAGACGTCGAGCGCGCAGCAGATCCGTCGTGCGGGTTCTCAGGCTTCATTCGTGGGGCCTGAAGATTATTTCTCCGGTCGTGTGCGCGTCGATCCATTGTTCAATGAAACGGGCGAAATCAATGCGTCCGGCGCTTACGTGACGTTCGAGTCGGGCGCCCGTTCTGCCTGGCACACCCATCCTGCCGGTCAACGATTGGTGGTGATTTCCGGCGTCGGGCAGACCCAGGAATGGGGCAAGCCCGTGCAGGATATTCACCCCGGCGATGTGATCGTTTGCCCGCCGGGCGTCAAGCATTGGCACGGCGCCGCGCCCAACAGCACCATGACCCATCTGGCCGTGACCGGCTCGGTGAACGGCAAGAATGTGGAGTGGCTGGAGAAAGTCGCCGAAGACCGGCCGGTGCCGCCGGCAGAAGTCGTCGTCTCCGACGTGCTGTCCGCGAGGCAGCAGGCAATTGTGCCGATCGGCGCGGCCATGGCCAGCAGCAACATGCCGCGTCTCAACAGCGCTTTAAACGAAGGGCTGGATGCCGGGCTGACCGTCAGCGAAGCAAAAGAAATCCTGGTGCAGTTGTATGCCTACGCCGGTTTTCCACGCAGCCTCAATGCGCTCGGCGAATTGATGAAAGTGGTCGAGGCGCGCAAACAACGCGGCCTCCACGATGAAGCAGGGCGCGAACCCGGTCACGCCGTGGCGACAGGGGACGCCTTGTTGGCAGCGGGCAAGGCCAATCAGACCCGTATCGCCGGGGCGCCGGTTCAGGGGCCGTTGTTCGACTTCGCGCCGGTCATCAACCAGTTTCTGCAAACGCACCTGTTCGGCGACATCTTCGAACGCGACAACCTGGACTGGCAAAGTCGCGAACTGGCCACGGTTTCAGCCCTGGCCGCTACGCCCGGCGCCGAATCGCAACTGCGTTCGCATATTGCGGCCAGCCTGCGGGTGGGCTTGAGCAACGCGCAATTGCGTCAGTTGACGCAGGTGCTGACCCAGCACGGAGAAGTCGAAGCGGCGGGGCGTGCCGGCGAAGCACTGGAAAAACACCTGGCCCAACCTTGAGCAGCGTCAGCCACCGTACCGCAGTGCATCGCGTAGCAAAGTGAAGGCGGGTGAACTCTGACGCCGGCTGGGGTAGTAGAGGTGATAGCCGGAAAACGGCTCGCACCAGTCGGCAAGTACCCGAATCAACCGGCCCTGCGCGACATGCTCCTGCACCAGATCTTCCGGCATGTAGGCCAGCCCCAGTCCCTGGAGTGCGGATTGCAGGCGCATGGCAATGTTGTTGAACACCAGTTGCCCTTCGACTCGCACATTCAGGGTTTGCCCGTCCTTCTCGAACTCCCACAGCAGCAGGCTGCCATGGGTCGGCATGCGCAGGGTGATGCAGTTGTGTTCCATGAGATCGGGTGGAATCAGCGGTTTACGGTGGCGGGCGAAGTACGCCGGGGAGCCGACTACCGCCATGCGCATGTCCGGCCCGATGCGCATCGCGATCATGTCCTTGGCCACCTGTTCGCCCAGTCGCACACCGGCGTCAAAGCCTTCTGCGACGATATCGGTCAGGCCGTAGTCGACGATGATCTCGACATTCAGGTCGGGGTTGTCGGGCAGCAGTTGGGCGAGGGCGGGTTGCAGGATCGTGATTGCGGAATGTTCGCCAGCAGTGATGCGCAACTTGCCGGCCGGTTTGTCGCGAAACTCGCTGAGCAAGGCGAGCTCGTGATCGATTTCTTCGAACCGGGGGGCGATCACTCGCAACAGGTGTTCGCCGGCCTGGGTCGGGGAAACACTGCGCGTGGTGCGCGCGAGCAGCCGCACGCCCAGACGTTCCTCCAGTTGACGCATCGCCCGGCTCAAGGCCGGTTGCGACATGCCCAGTTTCGCCGCCGCACGGGTGAAGCTGCGCTCTTGCGCCACCGCCGAAAAGATCGCGAGCAGATCGTAGCTTTCAACGGACATTGATGCGCCCCTGTCATGAACTGCTGGCGATTATGCCATCAGCCATAACAATCAGCCGACCTTAAAAACGTGCGCGACGGCTCGGGTCAGTTCGATTTTTTACGCATTCTTTACGGTGGAGGATTGGGTTCACATCGATACTGGCCGCGTTTTTTTGACCGCACCTGAGCCTTGTATTGCTGAAGGCCCCGGTCCGCGTATTGCCCAAGGATGGCATGCCACTTCTTTCCGCCGTTCGAGAGCCGCGACCCTTGAGTAAAACCAACGAAAATTCCCCAACCAAATCCTCGGGCGCAGCCATGCTGGTGGCCGCTGTCGGTGTGGTTTACGGGGATATCGGCACCAGCCCCCTCTACACCCTCAAAGAAGTCTTTTCCGGCCACTACGGCGTCCAACTCAACCACGACGGCGTGCTGGGCATTCTGTCGCTGATTTTCTGGTCGCTGATCTGGGTGGTGTCGATCAAGTACGTGCTGTTCATCCTGCGGGCCAACAACCAGGGTGAGGGCGGCATCATGGCGCTGACGGCATTGGCCCGTCGCGCGTCGGCGCCTTACCCGCACATGAGCAAAGTGCTGGTGTTGCTCGGACTGTTCGGTGCGGCGCTGTTCTACGGCGACAGCATGATTACTCCGGCGATTTCGGTGCTCTCGGCGGTAGAAGGCCTGGAGCTGGCGTTCGACGGCATCGAGCACTGGGTGGTGCCGCTGTCGGTGGTGGTGCTGGTGGCGCTGTTTCTGATCCAGAAACATGGCACGGCGCGGATCGGCATCCTGTTCGGCCCGGTCATGGTGCTGTGGTTCGTGGTGTTGGGGGCGCTCGGGGTTTATGGCATTTTGCAGCGCCCCGAGGTGTTGCAGGCGCTGAACCCGATCTGGGCGGTGCGCTTCTTTACGGTCCATCCGGGCATGGGCGTGGCGATTCTGGGCGCGGTCGTCCTGTCGTTGACCGGTGCGGAAGCCTTGTACGCCGACATGGGCCACTTCGGGCGCAAGCCGATTGCCCGTGCCTGGTTCATGCTGGTTCTGCCGGGTCTGGTCCTGAATTATTTTGGTCAGGGCGCGTTGATCCTCGGCAACCCGGAAGCGGTGCGTAACCCGTTCTATCTGCTGGCTCCCGAATGGGCGCTGCTGCCGATGGTCGCGCTTTCCACACTGGCGACGATCATTGCTTCGCAAGCAGTGATTTCCGGTGCGTTCTCCCTGACGCGTCAGGCCATCCAGTTGGGCTACGTCCCACGCATGTTCATCCAGCACACCTCAACTCAGGAGCAGGGCCAGATCTACATCGGCACGGTCAACTGGGCGTTGATGGTTGGCGTTGTGCTGCTGGTGATTGGTTTTGAATCTTCCAGCGCACTGGCTGCCGCGTATGGCGTGGCGGTGACGGGCACCATGTTGATCACCACCATCCTGTCCGCCGCCGTTGTCCTGTTGCTGTGGAAGACGCCGCGCTGGCTGGCGATCCCGATGTTGTGCGGTTTTCTGTTGGTGGACGGCCTGTACTTCGCAGCCAATGCGCCGAAGATTCTGCAGGGCGGTGCGTTCCCGGTGATCGCCGGTATCGGTCTGTTCATCCTGATGACCACCTGGAAGCGTGGTCGCAAAATCATGGTCGAGCGGCTGGATGAAACCGCGTTGCCGCTGCCGTTGTTCATCAGCAGCATTCGTGCGCAGCCGCCTCATCGCGTACAGGGCACGGCGGTGTTCCTGACGGCGCGGGCCGACGCGGTTCCTCACGCGCTGCTGCACAACTTGCTGCATAACCAGGTGCTGCACGAGCAGGTTGTGTTGCTGACCGTTGTCTCTGAAGACAGCCCGCGAGTGCCGGTGGATCGTCGTTTCGCCGTCGAGTCCTACGGCGACGGCTTCTTCCGGGTGAACCTGCATTTCGGCTTTACCGAAGAGCCGGATGTGCCGTTGGCGCTGAGCCTGTGTCACCTGGCCGAGCTGGATTTCAGCCCGATGCGCACCACGTATTTCCTCAGTCGTGAAACGGTCATCCCGACCCACCGCATCGGCATGGCCAAGTGGCGCGAGTACCTGTTCGCGTTCCTGCTCAAGAATGCCAACAGCAACCTGAAGTACTTCAAGTTGCCGCTGAACAGGGTCATCGAGCTGGGGACGCAGGTCGAAATGTGATGATCGCTCCGGCGCTCAAGGTATAAACCGATAACCAACGCCGGTCTCGGTGATCAGGTGGCGTGGCTGGGAGGGGTCGACTTCGACTTTCTTGCGCAGGCCACCCATGAACACGCGCAGGTAAGGCGTGTCGGTGGTGTGCGAAGGCCCCCAGACCGATTTGAGCAACTGCTGATGTGTCAGAACCCGGTTCGGGTGCGAGCACAGGTGAATCAGCAGCCGATACTCCAGCGGCGTCAGGTGCAGCGGGGCGCCGGAGCGCTCCACGACACGCCGCTCCATGTCGATCCGCACCTCGCCGAACGCCAGCACCGCATGGTGCTCGGTGTCCTTAACATGTCGGCGCAGCAAGGCGCGGACCCGGGCCAGCAGTTCACCGGTGCCGAACGGTTTCACCAGATAGTCGTCCGCGCCGGTGTCCAGGGCGAGAATCTTGTCCGACTCCGCACCTCGGGCAGACAACACGATGATCGGCACCGCTGACCAGCTGCGGACATCGCGGATAAGGTCGACGCCGTCGCCATCGGGCAGGCCGAGGTCGAGCACGATCAGGTCCGGGTGGCGGGTTCCGGCATCGATCAAGCCACGGTGAAACGTATCGGCTTCATGCACCTCCAGGCCTTCGGCTTGCAGGGCCATGCGCACGAAACGTCGTATTTCCTTCTCGTCTTCAATGATCAGGACGTGTAGCACCGATTCGGTCATGGCTGCTCCTCGTCTGTTTGTTGGGCAAAGGGGTCGATGTCTGGCGGGTCCTCACGGGGCAGGCGCAGCGTGAAACGTGCACCGCCCGCGGACTGTGTGACACCCGAAAGGGAACCGCCGTGGATGTGGGCGATGGCGCGACAGATGGCCAGGCCAAGCCCGACGCCGGGGATCGTGCTTTCTTTCTTGCCGCGCATGAACTTGTTGAAAATCTCGGCTTCGTGGCCGTGGGGCAACCCCGGGCCCTGGTCAGCGACCCAAAGCTCGAAATGGTCAGGTGTCACCCCGGCGCCCAGGCTGATCGGGGTGCCGGGTGGGGTGTATTTGATGGCGTTCTCGATCAGGTTGATGAGGATCCGTTCGATCAGCACCGCATCGATGTTGACCGGGGGCAGATCCTCCTCCAGAGCGACCTGCACCGAACGCGTACCGAGAATCGGCTGAATGGCCCGCAGCGCACTGCCCACCACATCCTCGATGGGTTGCCACTGCAGGTTCGGTACCACTTTGCCGGATTCGAGCCGGGCCATGTCCAGCAGGTTATTGACCAGCGTATTCATGCGCAGCGCCGATTCCCCCACGGCCGTGGCGATGTCGGCGGCTTCGTCGGTCAGGGGCGGCGTCGTCAGTTTGAGTGCCTCGGCGAGACCCACCAGCACCGACAACGGCGTGCGCAGGTCATGGGAAATGGCCGACAGCAACGAGTTGCGCAGACGCTCGGACTCCATTTGCACCGTGGTGTCCTGGGCAATGTGGATGTAATGAATTCGCTCAAGCGAGATGGCCAGCAAGGATGCGCAGGTATCGAGCAGACGTCGTTGTTCTGGCACCACCAGCCGACTGGTGTCACGGGGTTGAACGGCCAGCACGCCGCGCACCCGCATCGGTGCGGACAACGGCAGATAAAGCGTTGTACTGGAGGGCAGGGTGTCGGTGCCGTAACCGGCCGGCTCGGTCTTGTCGAAGGACAACTGGGCGATGGCCATGTCTACCTGCGGCGCATCGCCGGTGAACATCGGCGCCAGCAGTTTGTTGTGGTCATCGGCCACCAGCAGCGCCGACCGTGCACTGAGCTCGGTTGAGAGAAAACGTGCGCTGATGTCGGCGACTTGCTCGGTCATCAGCGCGGCGGACAGTAGTCGCGACATGTCGTACAGCGCCCGGATACGGTCTTCACGCCGTTGCGCCACGCGCGCCTGATAAGTCAGGCCGGCGGTCATCTGGCCGATCACCAGGGCGACCACCAGCATTACGCTGAAGGTCACCAGGTATTGGGCATCGGTGAAGGCAAACGAAAAACGCGGCGAGACAAAAAAGAAGTCGAACGACGCCACCGACAGAAATGCCGCCAGAATCGCCGGCCCGCGACCCAGACGAACAGCGACCACAAGCACCGCCAACAGAAAAATCATGACGATGTTGGCCTGTTCCAGCACATGCTCCAGCGGCATGACCAGCACCGTCGTCAACCCGCACAACACGGTGCTCCACAGGTAGGCGCGCCACTCCAGCGGACTCTCGGTTTTGTCGGCATGGGTTTCGGCGGGTGTTCGCGGGTGGGTCGGCTGGGAGACCTGAATCACATCCAGATCGGCCCCCAGCTCACCCATTCGATCCGCCAGCGGTCGATGCCAGAAGCGGCGGCGCGGACGTTCGTCGCGGCCCAGCACGACTTTCGAAAGATTGTGCTGGCGGGCGTACTTGACCAGCGTTTCGGCAATGTCCTGACCGGCCAGGGTCGAAATCTGCGCGCCCAGCTCCTGAGCCAGTTTCAGGGTCGCCAGAACGCGCCGTCGCCGGGTTTCGTTCAGGCGCTGCAATGCGGGTGTTTCCACGTACACGGCATGCCACGGCACGTTGAGTTGCGCGGCGAGGCGTGCGGTCGAGCGAACGGTTTTTTCGCCCGGCTCATGGGGACCGACGCAGGCGAGCAGCGAGTCGCGGGTGCCCCACACCGGTTTCACCGCGCTGCTGGTGCGGTATTGCAGCATCTCGCTGTCGACCCGGTCGGCGGTGCGACGCAGCGCCAGTTCGCGCAAGGCGATCAGGTTGCCCTTGCGGAAGAAGTTCTGCACCGCACGTTCGGCCTGGTGAGCCAGATAGACTTTGCCTTCCTTGAGCCGTTGCAGCAGATCGTCGGGCGGCAAATCGACGATGACCACCTCATCGGCCGTGTCGAACACATGATCCGGCACGGTTTCCCAGACACGAATGCCGGTGATGCCGCCGACAATGTCGTTCAGGCTTTCAAGGTGCTGGACGTTCATGGTCGACCAGACATCGATGCCGGCACCCAGCAGTTCTTCGACGTCCTGCCAGCGTTTCGGGTGGCGTGAGCCGACGATGTTGGAGTGCGCCAGTTCGTCGATGAGAATCAGCGAGGGTTTACGGGTGAGCGCCGCGTCCAGATCGAATTCGGTCAAGGTGCGGTTCTTGTCGATGACTTGCTTGAGGGGCAATTGCTCGAGGCCGGCGGTCAGGGCCTGGGTTTCGGCGCGGCCATGGGTTTCGATCACGCCGCTCACGACGTCGATGTGCTGTTGCTGCGCGGTCTGGGCTGCGCTCAGCATCGCGTAGGTCTTGCCGACCCCGGCACTGGCACCGAAGAAGATTTTCAGCCGGCCGCGAGCGGCCTGCGCTTCGTCTTCGCGAATCTGCGCCAGGAGCTGATCGGGATCGGGACGTTGGTCGGTCATCAAACCCACCCTATGTGGATTGCTGCTCAATGTGTGGCATCGAGTGCCAGGTTCAGTGCCAGGACATTGACCCGTGGCTCGCCAAGAAACCCGAGCAGCGTGCCTTCGGCGTGTTCGTCGATGAGCTGGCGAACACGCGCCACGGGCAGGTTGCGTACCCGGGCGATCCGGTCTGCCTGATACAGGGCGGCAGCGACGCTGATATGCGGGTCAAGACCACTAGCCGAACTGTAGACCAGGTCGGCGGGCACCGTGGCGGTGTTCCCGGGGTCGGCAGCATGCAGCGCATCGACGCGCCCCTTGATCGCATCGGCCAGCGCCGGGTTCAGCGGGCCCAGGTTTGACCCGGAAGACGAGGCGCCGTTGTAAGGCATCGGGCTGGTGGCGGACGGGCGACTCCAGAAGTGCCGGGGATCGCTGAAACCTTGGCCGATCAACGACGAACCGACGACCTTGCCATCGCGTTCGATCAGGCTGCCGGCGGCCTGTGAGGGAAAGACCAGCCGGGCGATGCCGGTGGTCAGCAGCGGATACGCCAGGCCGGTGATCAGCGACAGGGCGATCAACAGCGTCGAGGCGGGGCGAAGTAGGGAAATCATGTCAGTGCTCCTTCAAGCCAGACCGATGGCAAGCAGCGCCATGTCGATCACTTTGATGCCGATGAAGGGCACGATCACGCCCCCCAGCCCGTAGATCAGCAAGTTGCGGCGCAACAGCGAAGCGGCGCCGACCGGGCGGTACTTCACGCCTTTGAGTGCCAGCGGAATCAGGAAAATGATGATCAACGCATTGAAGATCACCGCCGAAAGCACCGCCGAATTCGGGCTGGTCAGGCCCATGATGTTGAGTGCCGCCAGTTGCGGGTAGGTGCTGACGAACGCGGCCGGCACGATGGCGAAGTACTTGGCGATGTCGTTGGCGATGGAGAACGTGGTCAGCGAGCCGCGTGTCATCAGCATCTGTTTGCCGGTTTCCACTACCTCGATCAGTTTGGTCGGGTTGCTGTCCAGATCGACCATGTTCCCGGCTTCCTTGGCGGCCTGCGTCCCGGAGTTCATCGCCACCGCCACATCGGCCTGGGCCAGCGCCGGGGCGTCGTTGGTGCCGTCACCGGTCATCGCCACCAGCCGGCCTTCGGCCTGATAGTCGCGGATCAGTTGCAGTTTCTGTTCAGGGGTCGCTTCGGCCAGAAAGTCATCGACCCCGGCCTCCGCCGCGATGGCCGCAGCGGTGACCCGGTTGTCACCGGTGACCATCACCGTTTTGATGCCCATGCGCCGCAGCTCGACGAAGCGCTCCTTGATGCCGCCCTTGACGATGTCTTTCAGTTCAATGACGCCGAGCACTTTGGCCCCGTCGGAGACCACCAGCGGCGTGCTGCCACGGCGTGCCACTTCTTCGATAACGGTCTGCACCGCTTCGGGAAAACTGCCGCCCAGACTCTGTACATGCTTGAGCAGCGCCTCACCGGCCCCCTTACGTATTTGCCGCTCACCGAGGTTGACGCCGCTCATGCGGGTTTGCGCCGAGAAGTGCACGAAGTGCGCGTCGAGTGCGCCGATGTCCCGTTCCCGCAGATTGAACCGCTGCTTGGCCAGGACCACGATGCTGCGACCCTCGGGGGTTTCGTCGGCGAGGGACGCCAGTTGCGCGACGTCCGCCAGCTCGGCTTCCTTGATGCCCGGCGCCGGCAGGAATGCCGAGGCGTGGCGGTTGCCGAGGGTGATGGTTCCGGTCTTGTCGAGCAACAGCACATCGACGTCACCGGCCGCTTCCACGGCCCGGCCCGAGGTGGCGATCACGTTGGCTTCCATCATGCGGCTCATGCCCGCCACACCCACGGCGGACAGCAGGCCGGCGATGGTGGTGGGAATCAGGCACACCAGCAGCGAGATCAGCACGGTGATCGACACCGGCACGCCGGATTTCGCCACTGCGACGCCGAACAGCGAGAAGGGCAGCAGGGTCACGGTGACGCCGAGGAACACGATCGTCAGGGCGACCAACAGGATCGACAGGGCGATTTCGTTCGGGGTCTTTTGCCGCTTGGCGTTTTCGACCATGGCGATCATCCGGTCGACGAAGGTTTCGCCGGGGTTGGTGGTGACGCGGATGACGATCCAGTCCGACAGCACCCGGGTCCCGCCCGTGACCGCCGAGAAGTCACCGCCCGACTCGCGGATCACCGGGGCCGATTCGCCGGTGATCGCCGATTCGTCCACCGAGGCCGCGCCTTCGATCACTTCGCCGTCGGCGGGGATCACCGAATTGGCCAGATCCCCGGCCTCGACCACCACGATGTCGCCTTTGCACAGGTCGCTCGATTGCGCCAGTTGCCACTCGGCGCCGTAGTGCGGTTCGCGCAGTTTCTTGGCCCAGGTCTCCTTTTTCAGGTCCCGCAGGGAAGCGGCCTGAGCCTTGCTGCGGCCTTCGGCCAGGGCTTCGGCGAAGTTGGCGAACAGCACGGTAAACCACAGCCACAGGGCAATCGCGAGGATGAAACCGGTGCTGGCTTCGCCCTTGCCACTCAGGGCCTGGCCCCACAGCGCGGTGGTGATGATGGCGCCGATGTAGACGACGAACATCACCGGGTTGCGCCACTGAATCCTCGGGCTGAGCTTGCGCACGGACTCGACGATGGCAGGGCGGATGAGTTTCGGGTCGAACAAGGAGAACGCTTTGCGTGTCATGTCCGTGATCTCACTTGATCATCATGAAGTGTTCAACGACCGGGCCCAGTGCGAGCGCCGGCACGTAGTTCAACAAACCGACCAGCAACACCGTGCCGATCAACAGCACCACGAACAGCAAACCGTGGGTCGGCATGGTGCCGGCGTTGACCGTCAGGCGTTTCTTCGCGGCCAGGCTGCCGGCCACGGCGAGCACCGGCACGATCACGCCGAACCGGCCAAACCAGACCATGATCGACAGCATCGTGTTGTAGAACGGGGTGTTGGCCGACAGACCCGCGAAGGCGCTGCCGTTGTTGTTGGCCGCCGAGGTGAAGGCGTAAAGGATTTCCGAAAAACCGTGGACGCCGGGATTGGCGATCCCCAATTTTCCGGCCTCGGCCATGACCGCGATGGCCGTGCCGAACAGCACCAGCAGCGGCGTCACGAGGATGGCGATGGCGACCATTTTCATCTCGTAGGCCTCGATTTTCTTGCCGAGGTATTCCGGCGTGCGGCCGATCATCAGCCCGGCGATGAACACCGCGAGGATCGCGAACACCAACATGCCGTACAGCCCCGAGCCAGTGCCGCCGAACACCACTTCGCCCAATTGCATCAGGATCAACGGCACCGCGCCGCCGAGTGGGGTGAACGAGTCATGCATTGCATTGACCGCGCCACAGGAGGCGGCCGTGGTCACGGCGGCGAACAGGCTGGAGGCGTTGATGCCGAAGCGCACCTCCTTGCCTTCCAGGTTGCCCGCCGCCGTATCGATGCCCAGCGAGGCAAACTGCGGATTGCCGAGCTGTTCGTAGTGGGTGACGGCCACCACCGCAATCACAAAGATCACGGTCATCGTCGCCAGCAGCGCCCAGCCTTGTCGCAGGTCACCGACGATGTGCCCGAACACGAAACACAGCGCGGTCGGGATCAGGAAAATCGCGATCAACTGCAAGAAGTTGGTCAGGGCGGTGGGGTTCTCGTAAGGGTGCGCCGAGTTGGCGTTGAAGAATCCACCGCCATTGGTGCCCAGCATCTTGATCGCTTCCTGCGAGGCCACCGGGCCCATGGCCAGGGTCTGCTTGTCGGTGCTGAGGCTTTGCAGCACCGGGTTGCCCTGGGCGTCGAGGGTCGGCTGGCCGGCGTCATTGAGCACCGGCGCCTGGTATTGCAGGACCTCCAGTGTCGAGACGTCCTTGTACGGGTCAAGGTTCTGGATCACCCCTTGGCTGACAAAGAACAGCGCGAAAATCAGCGACAGCGGCAGCAGCACCCACAAGGTGATGCGCGTAAGGTCGGTCCAGGCGTTGCCGATGCTGTCCGCGCTGTGCCGGGCGAAACCACGGATCAGCGCCACCGCTACCACGATGCCGGTGGCGGCGGAGAGGAAGTTCTGCACGGTCAGCGCGAGCATCTGGGTCAGGTAGCTCATCGTCGCTTCGCCGCTGTAGCCCTGCCAGTCAGTGTTGGTGACGAAACTGGCGGCGGTGTTGAACGCCGAATCCGGCGTGACCGCGACCATGCCTTGCGGGTTGAAAGGCAGCACACCCTGCAGCCGTTGCAACGCGTAAACCACCAGTAAACCCAGCGCATTGAACACGATCACCGCGAGCGCGTATTGCAGCCAGCTCATCGGCGTTTCGGCCTTGATGCCGGCCAGTCGGTACAGCGGCGACTCGATGCGCGATCCGAGGCTGAAGCGGCCCTCCATGACCTTGGTCAGCCAGATCCCCAGAGGCCAGGCCAAAAGGCCGAGCGCCACCAGGAAGGCTGCCAGCAGGACCCAGGCTTGAATAGTCATAGGAAGTCCTCCGGAAACAGCAACGCGCAGACGAGATAGACCAGCAAGGCCGCCGCGATCAGGCTGCCGATCAGATAGAAACCAGTCATGACCGCCTCCTGTTCAGCGCTGCACAACCGCGCGCCAGACCAATGAGACAGAAAACGAACAACGCACCCAGCACAACAAAAACGATGTCCATGGCATTCCCTCCTGCTAATGAGGGAAGCCTAGGGAGTGCGCTAATAAGTTGTCAGAAGGATGTGAAGCGAAAGAATAAAAGTTCTATAAAGACGGGAAGCGGCTCAGGGTTGCTTGATGCTGACGGTGACACACAGACCGCTGTTCTCGATGACGTCGGTAAACCCCAGATCAACCATGAGCCCCGTACGATCGGCAATCGCCTTGACGATGGACAAACCCAGCCCCGAGCCCGACTCATCGGTGCCCAGGCTGCGATAGAACGGGTCGAAGACACGCGCCTGTTCTTCCAAGGCAATCCCGGGGCCGGTGTCGCTGACTTGCAGTACGACCGTCGCTTGCTTCCGTTTGACCGACAGGTCGATGCGTCCGCCGGGTGGGGTGTAGCGGATGGCGTTGTCCACCAGGTTGCGGATCAGGATCAGCAGGTCGGTTTCATTGATGTCGACCTGCACGTCTTCGCTGCTCTCGACGCCGATATCGATATTCTTGCGGTCTGCCAGAGGCAGCAGGTCTTCCAGAATCCGCCGATAGATGTGCAGGACTGACACAGTGGTCGGCGCTGCACTTGAGCTCGACTGCACGGCGGCCAGGCTCAGCAGTTGATCGATCAGGTTTCGGCTGCGTTCAATGCCTCGGGATAACGGCAACAGGCGTTCGCGGGCGGCTGCCGGCATTTCCGTGGCGGCAAGGCGTTCGGCCTGAAGTGAGAGGGCGGTCATCGGTGAGCGCAGTTCATGCGCGGCATCGGCGACGAAACGCCGCTGGTTGTCCACGGATTGGGATACGCGACCGAGCAGGCGATTGATGGCGACTACAAACGGTCGGATCTCGCTCGGCACATGGCTTTCGTCGACCGGGTGCAGGGCTTGTTCGCCACGCTGATCGATGTCAGCCGAAAGCGTGGCGATGGGGCGGAACATCTTGCGCACCAGATCACCCACCACCAGCAACAGCACCGGAAACAGAATCAGAAACGGCAGCAGACTGCGCCAGGCGCTTTCGCGGGCCTCCTTGTCGCGCACGCCGGTTTCCTGGGCGACGACGATGCGCTCGCCACGGGCCGTGGTTCTGACCAGCACGCGAAAGTCTTCACCGCTCACCTTCAAGGTCGACAGGCCATCAGACAGGGTTGTGGGGAAGGGCAGCGGCAGCAGGGCGTCATCGTTGCCGACCGCTTGGCTGCCGTCGGCCAGGTATTGCACGATGACTCGCGATTCTTCGTTGTCGTCGTCCACGGCCTGAGCGGCGGGGTAGTGCAGGGTCATTTGCTGGCGGTCGTAGAGGGCCGCCACCTGGCGCAGGGTTTCGTCCTGCATTTCGTGGGCTTCGTCCAGCGCCGAGACAAACGCAAAAACCGCCGCCAGCAGCGCGACGATCAGGATGGCCAGCGACAGCGTGACCGACAGCCGAAGTTGCACCGAATCCCTCAGGCGCCTTTTGAAACCATCCATCCCATTCCCCTGACGTTCTTGATGACGTGACTGCCGAGTTTGCGTCGCAGGGAGTGAATCAGAAATTCCACCGCATTGCTTTCCACTTCGTTGCCCCAGCCATAGAGCCGGTCTTCGAGTTCACTGCGCGAGAGAATCGCCCCTGGCCGGATCAGCAAGGCCTGTAACAGGGCGAACTCGCGGCTGGACAATTGCACCTCCGCGTTTTCCGCAGTGGTGGCTTGTTTGGACACCAGATCCAGCGAAACCACGCCGTTGTCGAGCAGCGACAGGGCGCTGCCACCCTTGCGCCGCAACACCGCGCGCATCCGCGCCAGCAGCTCGGCCATGTCGAAAGGTTTGAGCAGGTAATCGTCAGCACCGCCGTCGAGGCCGCGCAAGCGGTCGTCGAGACCGTCCCGGGCGGTGATGATCAGCAACGGCACCGGGTTGTTGCGCCTGCGAATGCTGTCGAGCACGTCCAGCCCGTCCTTGCCGGGCAAGCCGAGGTCCAGCAGCACCAGGTCGTAGTGCTGGGTGTCCAGCGTGGCCAGTGCGGTGAGCCCGTTTTTCACCCAGTCAGTGGCGTAACTGGCGTCGTTCAGCGCACCCTGGATGGCGTCGCCGATCATCGGATCGTCTTCCACCAGTAATATCCGCATGACCCGCTCCCCAAAAAAATAGCGCGACGGGCAGGGCCGTCGCGCTTGTATTGAAGCATCTGTGCAAGGGTTTGTCCGGCCCCGGATCAGGCGTTGCCCTTCAGCGAGTCAAAGGCTTTGAGCAACTCGTCCATCCGTGCCTTGCAGTCTTTCTGTTGCGGGGTGCTGGCACGCAAGGTGTCGAGCGAGCGGTCGATGGCCTTGTCCAGCATGTGCCAGTCGCCGGCGGCGCGCGGCTTGATCCCGGCTTCGGCAGAGTCCCAGGCGGTTTCCAGATCCTTGATCCGGGCCTTGGCGCCGGGCAGGTCGTTTTTGTCGACGAGCGCCGCGACGTCGGCGGCGATGTTGCGGAACTCGGACAGATCACCCAGTTTTGAAGCGGTTTGGCCTTGTGTGCTGACTGCTCCCGCAGCGGCGTTTGCAGCAGGCTTGTCGGCAGGTTTCGAGCAACCGGCAGCAATGCTCAGCAGGCAGATGGACGAGACGATGGCGACGTGACGAATGATGTTTTGAATCTGGCGCATGATAATTCCTTGATGAAAGTCTGAAGGTTTACTGAGTGATTGCTTTGCGATTGCCGGTGCTGATCTGCGCGACGGTGACCAGCAGGACGATGACGCAGAGGAAGATCGCGCTGGTCCAGGTCGCGCCCATGCCGAGGCCACCGTAGGTTTTGGCCTGGGTCAGCAGGTCCCCGAGGGACGCGCCGAAGGGGCGGGTCAGGATGTAGGCGATCCAGAACGTCAGCACCGTGTTGCCGCCCAATCGCCAGGCAATGAAGGTGGCGGCGATCAGCGCGCCGAAGATGACGGCGCCGACGGTGAAGCCCAGCCCCAGTGCTTCGGTCGCCAGGTCGCCGGCGGCCGTGCCGAGGGCAAAGGTGCAGAGCACCGTGGCCCAATAGAACAGTTCCCGTCGCGGGGTTACGATTTCGCGGATCGACAGGCTGCGTTCCGTCCGGTACCAGACCAGGAAATTCACCACCAGCAATACGGAGAACACAGCGGTGCTGGTATAGAGGCTGACGTCCAGCATGTCGGTCAGGATGTCGGTGATCTGCGTGCCGACGATGCTCACCAGCACCACGGTCAGCCAGTAGATCCAAGGGGTGTAAGCCTTGGTACGCAACTGGGTGAACAGCGCGATGGCCAGCAGCGCGGCCATGCCGAGGCTGGTCGGGCCCGCGCCGAAACCGGCATCCACGGCCAGAAAGTCGGCACCGGTTTCACCCACGGTCGTGGACAGGATCTTGATCACCCAGAAGGACAGCGTCACTTCGGGCACTTTGTTGAGCCAGTCGGCTATGGCGGGTTTCATGGATGGGATGCCTCTCCTGAGCAGCGCTGGAAGTGCGCAGGAGAGAAGGTACCCAGGGAAACTTAGCTGAGCCTGAGGGGCACGCGATGGTTAGCGCAGCGGCACGTAAATATCCGTTTGCCACTGCTCCTTCGGGATCTCGGGACTGATGCTCAAGTACTCGAAAAACAGCGGGTGATCGCGCAGTTCTTCGCCGCTGGCGGGCAGCCAGTCGCGGTAGACCGGGTAGATGGTTTCACCGATGTGATCGGTGGAACCTGTGTGACGCACCACGGCGCAGCGGCCGGCAGGAATGCTCAGCTCGTGGACGTTGAATTCATTCGGCGCCACCGCTTCACGGATTTCGCCGCAGATCGCGAAATGAAAGTCTTCCGGCGGCGTCGTGTCAGGATTGCCGTAAGGAATCCCGAACGTGCGGCTCGATGCCACCGGTGACTGCCCGCTTTGCTGGCGCCACTGGATGAAGCGTTGCACGCTTTGATTGACAAGGCCCGGTGGCCCACGGTGATCGAGTGCTGCGACCTGGATTCCGGGGAAGTCGACGATTCGTACCTGCATGGTAATGCTCCTTGAAAAGTGAGGAATGGCGAAGACCGTGTGCCAGACGCTCCAGTCCGGAGCCTTGCGAAACGCCCCCGGCGAAGTGCCGAAGGCTCGCTTGAATGCCCTGGAAAACGCTTCGGGACTTTCGAACCCGGCGTCGAGCGTCGCTTCCATCACTGAATGGTCGGGCAGGGTGCTCAAACGGTGCGCGGCACGGCGCAGGCGCATCAGCTGCACATAGCGCGAGACGGGCACGCCGACGTATCCCGTGAACTGCCGGTGAAAGTGGAACTCGGAAAAGTTCGCCACCTGGCTCAGCGCTTTCACCGACAGGTCGCCTTCAAGATTGGCGTCGATGTAGGCGAGTACGACGGTGAAGCGCTTCGCGTAGGCAGTTTGCGTCGGTGCGTCTGGCACGGAATGAAGCTCCTGGAGTAACGGTCGGCCCTAGAATCGTCGAAAGCGGCGTACAGATACCTAGCCGGACTTGCTCAGGGTTTGACCTCTTCAGGCATTACATCC
The DNA here is from genome assembly GCF_023375815.1 of Pseudomonas sp. HS6. Taxonomy (NCBI): domain Bacteria; kingdom Pseudomonadati; phylum Pseudomonadota; class Gammaproteobacteria; order Pseudomonadales; family Pseudomonadaceae; genus Pseudomonas; species Pseudomonas sp. HS6. Next base: position 2,737,718 of record NZ_CP067412.1, read on the forward strand.
GAACGACCGTGCACGAATCAATCGCGCGACTGGGCGACGATCGCAAAGTTGCCCGGTGCTTTCTCCAGCAATCCGAGGAATCTCACCAGATCGACCGTGCTGCCATCGACTTTCAAGTCTTTTGAGGTGAGGGCATCCTTGAACCCCGCCGTGCCGCCCAGTAGTTGGACGAACAAGTCTTTGGTGACAGTCAGTGTTGCGTTGGCATTCGCTGCCGGCGGGTCTTTTCGGTAGTGCAGCACGGCGTTCTCGATCCAAAGCACGAAGGATTCGCGGGTATCGGTCAGTTGCAGGTTGAAGGTCCAGTTCTTGCCGTCCGCCGCCGGCCCGTCGAGGCTCGCAGCCATGGCTTCGAGGAAGCGTTCGGTGGGCGTCTGCTGCATCAGTTCGATCAGGTCCGAACGTCTCACGCCTTTGGCCGGCGGGCCGTTGCGCAGTTCCTGGGCGGCGGTCAGGTAGCTGTTGCGCCAGGTCGCGGATTCCGACTGGTAGCCTAATTGTTCGTAAGTCTGGGCCAGCAGTTCCTTGGCTGCCTTATCGTTGGGCTGATCAAGGACGGCTTGATCCAACAGCTCGGCCACCCAACGATATTCGCCTTTGTCATAGGCCACGCGCGCGGCTTCGATCACTTTGGCGTTGCCGCCCATCATCTCGACGTAGCGTCTGGCGGACTCCCTGGGGGGGAGCGGATTCAGATGCGCCGGGTTGCCGTCATAGGCGCCGAGGTACATCTGGTAGATCGCTTTGACGTTGTGTCGCACGTCGCCGTAATAGCCGCGGGTGCCGAAGTACGAGGCCAGCGAGTCAGGTAGCTGGATCTTCTCGGCGATTTCGTTGGGCGTGTAGCCCGCGTTCATCAGCCGTACGGTCTGATCGTGCATGTACTTGTAGACGTCGCGGTGTTTGGTGATGAACTCGCGGATCCGCTCATTGCCCCAGATCGGCCAGTTGTGCTGGCCGAAATAGACTTCGGTGTCGCCCAGTTCATCGAGAGCGATCTGGGCGTAGTCAGACCAAAGCAATGCGTCGCGCACCTTGGCGCCACGGATCGGCAAAAGATTGTGCATGGTCTGCGCCAGCAGCTCGGCGCCGCCGTAGGCCTTGCGTTCGGGGATGGAAAAGGTCAGTTCGGCCGGCGCCTCTGCGCCTGGAATGTTGTGGAACACGAAGGTCACGCCGTCGATGACCAGTTCCTGCGTCGGCTGATCGATGATCTGCGTCGGCGGCAGAATGCCGATGCTGCCGTAGGCGACGTTTTTGCCCAGCCCGGTATCCACCATGCCGGTTGCGCCCGGCGCCAGGTTCTTGCCGAACTGATACATCGAACGGCGAGACATCGCCGGCCCGGCCAACACGTTTTCGCTGGTGGCTTCTTCCATGAAACCGACAGGGGCCACTACGGGAATCTTGCGTTCAGTCACTTCCGCGACCGAGGTAATGCCCAGCACACCGCCGAAGTGGTCGGCGTGGTCATGGGTGAAGATGATGGCGGTCACGGGTTTGTCGCCCAGTTGTGCGCGGGCGAATGCCAGGGCTGCGGCGGCGGTTTCTTTTGAAGTCAGCGGATCGACCACGATCCACCCGGTCTGGCCTTCGATCAGCGTCATGTTGGCGATGTCGAAACCGCGCAACTGGTAGATGCCGTCGGTGACTTTGAACAAACCGATCTGGGCGTTGAGCATCGCATGGCGCCACAGGCTCGGGTTGACCGTCGCGGGGGCCTTGCCTTCGACAAATCGGAACGCATCGAAATCGATCAGCACAGAACCGTCGGAACCGAGGATCTGGCCTGTCGGCCGGGCGATGAGGCCGCGTTGGGCGTCTTCCATGTCCCGCGTGTCATTGAGGTCCAGGCCCTTGACCGAGGCTTCGATCACCGCTGCGGTAGCTGGCGTTGCTTCGCCATTGGCAACGCTCGGTGGTTTGTCACAACCGGCGAGGGATACCAGCGCCAGCGCGATGAGTGTGTGGCAGGTCGATCTCATTCTTGTTGTTCTCCGATGATCAATCAGCAGAGAGTAGGGAGAGGAGGGTGATGTATCCAATGCATTGTTTACATCCAGACAATGCGTGGCTAGCATCGGCGACATGGACCTCAAACGACTGACACATCTTCTGGCGCTGGCCGATGAACGCCATTTCGGCCGCGCCGCCGAACGCGTGCACCTCAGCCAACCGGCCTTGAGCCGCAGCATTCAGGCGCTGGAAAGCGAAACGGGTCAGCGTCTGTTTGACCGGGACACCGGCGACGTTCGCCCGACGCCGGCCGGGGAGTTCCTGATCGAGCGGGCCCGGCGTCTGCTGTTCGATGCACGCTCGCTGGAGCGTGATCTGGCACTTTACGGCGATGGCCGGCTCGGCAACCTCGCGTTCGGCGTCGGTCCGTTTCCGGCGGCGATGTTGATGCATCAGGTGGTGCCTCGGTTGCGTCGGGAATATCCGGAAGTCACCCTGCGGGTAGAAATCAACAACTGGCAGATTCTTGAAGCCCGTTTGCGGGATGAAGCGATCGAGTTTTTCGTCGCGGACATTCGCAACTTCTCGGCCGACACCGATCTGCTGATCCGCTCGCTGGGTCAGGCCTCGGCGGGGTTCTTCGTCCGGCCACAACACCCGTTGGCCGGGCGCGCGGTGACGATGAGAGACCTGGAAAAGTACGGTATCGCAACGACGCGCCTGCCGGCCGTGGTGAAGGAAGAGACTGCGCATACCCTGGGCATTTCCACTCGCCAGGCCTTGCCGCTTGCGCTTGAGTGCGACGATGTGGCGTTGCTCAGAACGGTGGCCTGTTCGACCGATACCATCCTCGGCGTGATTCACGGCGCCGTGGCTGAAGACCTACGCATCGGTAACCTGATCGAACTGCAGGTCGTGGACAGACCCGGGCTGCATTCCGAAATCGGCGTCGTCAGCCTGCCCAACAGAAGCCAGTCACCAACCGCCCGCTGCGTGATCGACGCCATCGTCGACGAGATGGCGCAGCGCAACGTCTCGACCTGAACCGGTGCTCCGGTCAGCGGCCAATGCGCCAAAGCACGAGACTTCCCGCTGAAAAACCGGATAATGGCGGCCATTCTGTTCAGCTCGCTATTCTGGTAGTCCCCCATGGAAATCAAGGTCAACTTTCTCGACAACCTTCGACTTGAAGCCAAGTTCGACGACTTCACGGTGGTGGCCGACCAACCGATCCGCTACAAGGGCGACGGCTCGGCACCGGGTCCGTTCGACTACTTCCTGGCCTCGTCGGCGCTGTGTGCGGCTTACTTCGTGAAGCTGTATTGCGAAACCCGCAATATCCCGACCGATAACATCCGCCTGTCGCAGAACAACATCGTTGACCCGGAGAACCGCTACAACCAGATCTTCAAGATTCAGGTCGAGTTGCCGGCAGACATCTCCGACAAGGACCGCCAGGGCATCCTGCGTTCCATCGACCGCTGCACCGTGAAAAAAGTGGTGCAGGCCGGCCCTGAGTTCGTGATCGAGGAAGTGGAAAACCTCGACGCCGACGCCCAGGCACTGCTGATGCCAGGCGCGAACGCCAGCGCGAGCACCTACATTCCGGGCAAGGACCTGCCGCTGGAGCAGACCATCGCCAACATGTCGGGCATCCTCGCCGACCTCGGCATGAAGATCGAAATCGCCTCGTGGCGCAACATCGTGCCCAACGTGTGGTCGCTGCACATCCGCGACGCGCACTCGCCGATGTGCTTCACCAACGGCAAGGGCTCGACCAAGGAAGGCGCGCTGGCGTCGGCGCTGGGCGAGTTCATCGAGCGGCTGAACTGCAACTTCTTCTACAACGATCAGTTCTGGGGTCTGGACCTCGCCAATGCGCCGTTCGTGCATTACCCGGACGAGCGCTGGTTCAAGCCGGGCAGCAATGACGAGCTGCCGAGCGAAATCCTCGACCCGTACTGCCTGAAGATCTACAACCGCGACGGCGAACTGCGTGGTTCGCACCTGATCGACACCAACTCCGGCAATGAACAGCGCGGTATCGTTTCGCTGCCGTTCGTTCGTCAGTCGGACGGCGAGGTGGTGTACTTCCCGTCGAACCTGATCGAAAACCTGTACCTGAGCAACGGCATGAGCGCCGGCAACACCCTGGCCGAAGCCCAGGTGCAGTGCCTGTCGGAAATTTTCGAACGTGCGGTGAAGCGCGAAATCATCGAAGGCGAATTCGCCCTGCCGGACGTGCCGCAGGAAGTGTTGGCCAAGTACCCGGCGATCATGGCCGGTATTCAGGGCCTGGAAGCCCAGGGCTTCCCGGTGCTGGTGAAGGATGCGTCGCTGGGCGGCGAATTCCCGGTGATGTGCGTCACGCTGATGAACCCGCGTACCGGCGGTGTGTTCGCTTCGTTCGGCGCGCACCCGAGCTTCGAAGTGGCGCTGGAGCGCAGCCTGACCGAGTTGCTGCAAGGCCGCAGTTTCGAAGGCCTGAACGATCTGCCGCAGCCAACCTTCGAAGGTCAGGCGGTCACCGAACCGAACAACTTCGTCGAGCACTTCATCGACTCCAGCGGTGTGGTGTCGTGGCGCTTCTTCAGCGCCCAGGCGGAATACGAGTTCGTGGAATGGGACTTCACCGGCCAGGGTGAAAACTCCAACGTCGAGGAAGCCGAAACCCTGTTCGGCATCCTCAAGGGCATGGGCAAGGAATCGTACATGGCGGTCTACGAGCACATCGGTGCAACCGCTTGCCGCATCCTGGTGCCGGACTACTCGGAAATCTACCCGGTGGACGACCTGATCTGGGACAACACCAACAAGGCGCTGTTCTTCCGCGAAGACATCCTCAACCTGCATCGCTTGAACGAAGAAGAACTCCAGTCGCTGGTCGAGCGTCTGGTCGAAAGCGAGCTGGATGACTACACCGACATCACCACGCTGATCGGCATCGAGTTCGATGACAACACCGTGTGGGGGCAACTGACGATTCTGGAACTGAAACTGCTGATCTGGCTCGCCCTGGGACAAATCGAGGAGGCTAAGGAAGCAGTGGAAATGTTCCTCCAGTACAACGACAACACCGTCGAGCGGGGGCTGTTCTATCAGGCCGTCAACGGGGTGCTGGAGATGCAACTGGACGAAGATCTGGAGCTGGCCGACTACGAAGCCAACTTCCGCCGCATGTTCGGCAACGAACGGATGGACGCCGCGATCGGCTCGGTGGACGGCAGCGTACGCTTCTACGGCTTGACGCCGACCAGCATGAAGCTGGAAGGACTCGACCGCCATCTGCGCCTGATCGACAGCTACAAGAAACTGCACGCGGCCCGGGCCAATGTGACGGCTTCGGTTCGCTGACAGCGCTGACAACAAAAAAGCACCTTCGGGTGCTTTTTTGTTTTTAAGATGGACGCCTGTCAGAGGGAGCGATGCAATGGATTTGAAGTTCAGTCATGTCGATGTACTGGTCAATAACCTCGAAGAAGCCTGCGCCTACTATGCGCAGATTCTGAAAGCCAGAATCTCCAGAACCCTCGTCTGGGAACGGGGTGGTCTGCACGTTCGCTACGCGGTTGCGCTGATCGGGCAGGAGCGTTTCATGCTGGTCCAGCCGTTGGCGGGCAACCTCAAGGAACTGCTGGACGCGTCGGGGGAGGGGATGATCTATCGCCACTGCTATTCGACACCGGACATCGAGAAGGCCTACGACGAACTGGTGATCGCCGGCGTGCAGCCCGAAGACGAAAACGGCCAGCCACTGGAACGCGCCAACCTGCAATCACCGTCCGGGACACGCATCATCTGGCTGCCCAAGCGCTTCGGGCATTTCTCTATCGAGATCCTCGAAGAGCAGACGCTGGAGGCTTTCATCGCATCGGCGTTTTCCTGAGTTTTTTAATGGGGACAGATTTATTTTTAAAATAAATCTGTCCCCTTTTGCATCCGATTGCCCGCCTGCTCCGTAAATTCATCACCCTCATTCGAAGGGTCGAAGAATTCAGGAGACACACCATGCACTCGCTCATCAAACGCATTGCCATCGCCTGCTTCACGCTGCTCTGCTTCGGTACGGGATCGATTTTTGCCGCCGATACTGTGATGGTAGGCGGTGCGGCCATGTACCCGAACAAGACCATCGTTGAAAACGCCGTCAACTCGAAGGACCACACGACCCTCGTTGCAGCGGTCAAGGCGGCCGGGCTGGTCGACACCCTCAACAGCAAGGGGCCGTTCACGGTCTTCGCGCCTACCAATGAAGCGTTCGCCAAATTGCCCGCTGGTACTGTCGATACGCTGGTCAAACCGGAGCACAAGGCCGATCTGACTACGATCCTCACCTATCACGTGGTTGCTGGCACTCACACGGCAAAACAGCTGATGGATGACGCCAAAATGCACGGCGGCAAAGTCATGCTCAAAACCGTTCAGGGCGAATCCCTGACCGTCATGCTGCACGACGGCAAGTTGTGGGTGGTGGACGCCAAAGGCGGGAAGGCTGCGATCACCATTGCGGACGTGATGCAGTCCAATGGCGTGATTCATGTAGTGGATACGGTGCTGATGCCGAAGTAGTCTTTTTATTGGGGACAGATTTATTTTTAAAATAAATCTGTCCCCAATAAGGGGCTTGGAATTGGCCAGTGTGCCCTTATAACAAGGGTTACCTCCAACATCCCCGAGGGGAAGGACAGACCATGACCAGCCAAACCGAAACTGCCATCCTCGCCGGCGGCTGCTTCTGGGGCATGCAAGATCTGTTGCGGCGCTATCCCGGCGTCCTGCAAACGCGCGTCGGTTACACCGGTGGCGATGTGCCGAATGCCACTTATCGCAATCATGGCAATCACGCCGAAGCCATCGAAATCGTCTTCGATCCGGCCGTTATCAGCTATCGGCAGATCCTTGAGTTCTTCTTTCAGATTCACGACCCGACCACGCCCAACCGTCAGGGCAATGACCTTGGCCCCAGCTATCGTTCAGCGATCTATTACCTGAATGACCAGCAACGTGACGTCGCTGAAGACACCGCCGCCGATGTCGAGGCCTCACGCCTATGGCCTGGACGAGTGGTGACTGAAATCGAACCGGCCGGGCCGTTCTGGGAGGCGGAGCCGGAGCACCAGGATTATCTGGAGCGTATTCCGAATGGCTACACCTGCCACTTCATCCGCCCGAACTGGAAGCTTCCGAAGCGCGGCTGAGGTTCAGTAGCTTTCAGTACGAAAGCGAAGGGAACAGGTCTGCTATCTGAAAAGTAGATCTGTTCCCTTTTTTAACCGAATTCCAGAAAGGTAGCTAAGCAAGTTAGCTATATGTTAGTTTCGCGTCCTCTTCACGACCAGCCCGGACCGATCCTGCACATGACGTCACCTTCATCACCGCCAAATCCAGCCGAAGACCCCCGCAACCTGCAGATCGCCAGTGATGTTGTCGGCCAACAGTTGCAACAGATCGCCATCCTGACGCGCAAGTCTGCCAGCCATCTGGGCGCGGTGCTGGGCATCAATCAGACGGACGTGGCGGCGCTTGAGCACTTGATCACTGACGGGCCTCTTCCGCCGACTGAACTTGCGACGCGCCTTTCAGTGACCACCGCCGGCATCACGCTGGTCATCGATCGGCTGGAACGCGCGGGGCATGTGGTCCGCGAGCGGCAGCTCAATGACAAGCGCCGGGTGTTGGTGTGTCCGGTTCCTGATTCGGTGGCGCAGGCGTATCGGCATATTGCGCCAATGCTCAATGGCCTGAGCGCCGTACTCGCAGCACTCGACGGCAAGGATCGCGCAGTGGTTGAAACATTCCTTGGTCAAGTGATCGAGGTCTACCGCACCACGTTGCCGGGCAGCGCTGTGGCCACGTCTGAAAGTCAGGACGCATGATGAACCCCAAAAAAGTACTGGTGACTGGTGCAAGCATCGCCGGACCTGCGCTGGCGTATTGGCTGTCCCGACAAGGCATGGACGTCACGGTGGTGGAGAGGGCGCCTGCGTTTCGCGATGGCGGACAGACCATTGACGTGCGGGGCGCCGGGCGTGAGGTCGTCCGGCGCATGGGTCTGGAAGATTTGATTCGGGCGAACACGACCCAGGAACAGGGCATCGCCTTCGTTGACCAGAACAACCGGACCAAGGCGTTTCTGGGTGTCGATGCATTCGATGGGAAGGGGCCGATAGCTGAGCTTGAGATTCTGCGGGGTGAACTCGCCAAATTATTGATCCAGCACAGCCAGGACCGTGTCCTGTACCGATTCGGCGATAGTGTTGAAGCCATGGAAGACGATGGCGAGCAGGTTCACGTGCGTTTCGAACAGGGTGGCAAGCAGGTTTACGATCTGGTGATCGTGGCTGAAGGGATTGGTTCGACGACCCGCAACCGGGTGTTCGGCAACGAGGTCCAGCGTCGTCCCCTCAATTTGTATACGGCTTATTTCACCGTGCCTCGACAGCCAAGCGATGGCCAGGTCATGCGCTGGCACAATATTCCTGGTGGTCGCTGTGTCTGTTTGCGGCCTGACAATCTGGGCACCACCCGCGCCTTTTTGTCTTTTCAGCAGGCACCGTGTGGATACGAAAAACTCGCGCAGGACGAACAGAAGTCCTTGCTCAGGCAAATATTCGCCGACGCCGGTTGGGAGACACCTCGCGTGCTGGCTGCGCTGGAGGATGCCACCGACCTGTATCTGGACGCGGTGGGGCAGGTGAAGATGCCCCGTTGGTCCAGGGGGCGCATCGCGCTGGTCGGGGACGCGGCTTATTGCGCATCGCCCATCAGCGGCATGGGCACCAGCCTGGGGCTGTGCGGCGCCTATGTGCTGGCCGGTGAACTGGGACGCCACGCTGACCACGCCGAGGCGTTCGCGGCCTACGAAAAACTGATGCGGCCATTTGTCGCCCAAGCCCAAAGCGTGCCTGGGTTTGCCCCCCGACTGGCATCGCCGCATTCGCGCCTTGGCATCGCCCTTGGTCACGCTGTATTGAGACTGGCGAGTGCGCCGGGGTTCAAGCGTCTGTTCGGGAAGCTCCTTTCGCCGAAGGCAGATGCTATCGAATTGCCGGAGTATGACGAGCCGCAGTGGGGGTAGGTGTGTCAGCTTGTGGGGATTGCTGATCGTGACAAGCGTCAGATTTGGACTCACTCAAAGGGGACAAATTTATTATAAAAAATAAATCTGTCCCCATTTTTAAAGTGGACGTAGAGCGAGAGCATTCAATGGGGACAGATTTATTATCATTGGTAGCGGCTCCTGTACCATTCAGCCTCTCACTCCAACGAGCATGGAAAATGGATTCTCACTCGATTCTGGCTTTTACCCTGGTCGCCGCTATTGCCATCGCAAGCCCAGGCCCCGCGACGCTGATGGCGATCAACAACAGCCTGGCCCATGGTCAGCGCAGCGCGATCTGGTCGTCGCTCGGCAATGCCAGTGGTCTGTTCTGCCTTTCAGCTGCCGCGATGCTCGGGCTCGGGGCATTGCTCGCCAGTTCCGAAATGCTGTTCAACGCGGTGAAGATCATTGGCGCCGGTTATCTGTTCTATCTCGGGATCAAGCAACTGTTCAAAAAGGACGCGATGCTTCAGGACAGTCCTCAGGACGATTCGAAGAAAGCCCGGCCCACGCGCCTGAAACTTTACAAGTCGGCATTCCTGACGGCCGTGACCAATCCCAAGGCGACGATGTTTTTCACCGCGCTGTTTCCGCAATTCATCGACCAGAGCGCGACGCTGCTGCCACAGTTCCTGATCCTGACGTCGATTTTCATGGCGCTGTCGGTGACGTCCCTGACGCTATACGCCGCGCTCGCCTCCCGGGCCAAGGGCGTGTTGACCCGACCGGCGTTTTCGCGCTGGGTCAGCCGGGTGGTGGGGTCGACGTTTATCGGCTTCGGCGCCGCCATTCTGACCATGCGCCGGCAGGCTGCCTGAGAGGCAGCGTCCGCCTCCAGCCTCAGCGGGTTATAAAGCTGCGAATCGCCTGTGTGGTTTCCACCGGCGCTTCTTCCATCAGCCAATGACCCGCGCCGGCGATCACCACTTCGGTGACGTTATCGGCGGCGTTGCGCATCACGATGGCTTCGTTGTTGCCGAAGGACTTTTCACCGCCGACGGCGAGGACCGGCATCGTCAGTTTGCTCTTTGACGACGCTTCGTTGTCCACAGCGTCCTGGCGAATCGCGCGGAATTGAGCGAAGGCCGCGTGCATCGCGCCGGGGCGGGCGTAGAGTCTGGCGTAATGCTGGCGGGTGGCTTCGTCGACTTTTTTCGGGTCGCCGGCGAACTCGTTCCAGAACCGATCGAGATAAATGCGCTCACGGCCGGCGACCAGCCGCTCCATGTCCGCGCCGCCAAAATCGAAGTGCCAGAGCATCGGCGAGCGCACGATGTCGTTCCACGGCGCAATGCCCGGAACCGGCGCATCCATCACCACCAGGCGATCGGTCTGTTGTGGATACCGCGAGGCATAGGCGAACGCGACCATGGTGCCGATGTCGTGACCGATGACGACCGAATGCTCAATGCCCAGCGAAGCCAGTACTGCGCGGATGTCTCCCGCCTGGGTCTTCTTGTCGTAGCCACCGTCGGGAATCGACGACAACCCCATGCCGCGCAGATCAGGGATCACCACGGTGTGATCCTTCGCCAGATCGGTGGCGAGTGGCACCCACATGTCCCCGGTATCACCAAAACCATGCAACAGCACCACCGCAGGGCCTTTGCCGCCGATGCGCGTGTGGATCTTCGCGCCGTCCACGGCAATGTCTTGCGTGCGGAACGACGCGGGGAACGGTTTTACGTCAGCATGGGCCGGAACACTCAGGGCCACCAGCAAGGAAGCGGTCAGCAAGGCGCGGATCATCACGGTGACTCCAGAGGTGTGGTGGGTGGAGCGTAGACCGGTTTGAGAGCGGTGCCGTTTGCCGCCGGGCATTTTGCATCGGCATTCGTTCCCGACTTGCCTGACCCGCCGATATCGGGGAAGCTCCCGCGAATCCTGTCTCGGGCAAGTTGGCTGTACGATCGAATCGTTAGGGAAGCGTTGAATGGCGTTCAAGGTGTTGGTGGTCGGTGGGTATGGAAACTTCGGTAGCATCGTCTGCCGGCATCTGGCGTCGATGCATGATGTTGATCTGGCGATCTCGGGTCGCGATCCGCACAAGTTGCAGCGCAAGGTCGAGGCGTTGCAAGCCGCGTCAGGCAAAACGTGCGCAAGTTGGTGCGGCGATGCCATGGGGCCGGGGTTCCAATCCGCATTGAGTACGATGGGGATTGAGCTGGTCATCCACACCGGCGGCCCGTTTCAGGGGCAGTCCTATGCGGTGGCCGAGAGTTGCATCGAGGCCGGTGTGAACTATTGCGACCTGTCCGACTGCCGAACCTTCGTCAACGGTATCGCTGTACTCGATGCGCGCGCGAAAGAGGCGGGCGTGGCGATTCTCAGTGGTTGCAGTTCGGTGCCGACGCTATCGTCAGCCATCATCGATCAGCAGCGGTATCGCTTTCAGCGCATCGACTCGATCGAGCATGGCATTTCCTCTTCCGCGAAGATGCCGGGGCTTTCTACGGTCGAGGGTGTGCTTGCCTACGCGGGCAAACCGATCAGGCAACTCAAGGATGGCCGGGTTCACGAGGTGCCGGGCTGGCAGGATCTGACACTGCGCAAGATGCCGCACTTGGGCACTCGCTTGCTGGCTAACGTCGACGTGCCGGACATGGACATTTTCGCCGGTCGTTATGGCGCCCGGACACTGAGCTTCAAGGCCGGTGCCGGGCTCAAGCTCGGCGGTGTCGCCAATGCATTGTTCGCCCAGGCCCAGAAGACGGGGCTGATTCGCGACCATGCGCCCTGGGCCGCGCGACTGCATCGCCTGGGCACCTGGTTCGAGCGACTCGGCGACGGCAAAAGCGCGATGTACATCGACGTGCAAGGCAGCGGGGTTGAAGGACAACCGCTGTCCATGACCGCTCAGCTGACGGCGTGGAATGACAAGGGCCCGGAAATACCGAGCTGCGCCGCTGTTGCCCTGGCCGCCAAAATGGCCCAGGGCTATGTGCCTGAATCCGGCGCCCGGCCCTGCGTCGGCGAAATCACCGTCGACGAATACATGGCCGCGATCAACGACCCTGAAAACCTCAGCCTGTCTGTGCAATTCTCTGACGAGCAGCGCTGACCATGCTTTACCTGTGCCTCAAGTACATTCATGTGATCGCCGCGGTTTTCCTGTTCGGATTCGGCATGGGTTCCTACCTTTACCTGATCGCCGCCAGCCGCACCGCCAACCCTCAGGTGATTGCTCATGTGGCGAGAATGGTCGTGCGCTTCGACGCCTGGATCACCACCCCGGCAGGCTTCATTCAGATCGCATCGGGCTATGGGCTGATCAAGCTGGTCGGCCTTCCGCTGACCACAGAGTGGGTGCTGACGTCGTTGATCATCTTTCTTTGCGTGGGATCGCTCTGGCTGCCGGTGCTGGTGCTTCAGAAGCGCCTGTACATGATGGCTTCGAGTGCGATCGAGACCGGAGGACGGCTTGAGGATGAATATCGGTCGGTGTACCGGAAATGGTTCTGGATGGGGGTGGCCGGTTTTCTGGGGATGTTCGTGATCGTCTTGATGATGGTGACGAAGATGACGCCCGTGCAGGTGCTAGGGCTGTTGCTGTAACGAAGCCTTCAGAAAACGTTGCTCATGATCGGGATCAGGCAGAAGACAGGTGTCATATTGTCCAAACAGCCGATAGCGATTCAGTGCAATACGATCGTAGGCCCAGTTCCGAAGCCCGCGCGGAAAAATGCGCAAGCACTGCAATGGACGCCAGCGGGCGGGCAACTGGGCAACGACTTCGAAAAAGGCGTCGGAGCGTTCCCAATAGTGTCGGCCGCGGATGACCGCCATGGTGTCGAACTGATCGAGGGGTAAATCTGCCCAGGCGAGCAGCGCCTGCCCTTCGGGAGACTGCACCGCTGCCAGCCGGACTCGCTGATGGCGGTCATGGCGAATCAGGAACTTCGCCCAGCCATTGCACAACTTGCAGACGCCATCGAACAACACCACTGTCTCGCCGGGTTTCAGCAGGGGAGCCGGTGAAGGGCGAATCCGGGAAACGGGCATAGACATCGGTCCATTGAGGCCTGGTTTCCCGGATCATATCCTTAAACGGTCACGACAATCTTGCCGACCTGCTGGTTGGCTTCAAGAAAGCGATGCGCGTCTTGAATGTCTTCGAGGGCGAACGTCTTCGCGATGATCGGTTGCAGCGCGCCGGATGCGAGGCCGTCGCTGATAAACGCCTTGGCTCGGGCCAGAGCGGCAGGATCCGCGACGACTTCCGCGTACAGGTAGCCCTTGAGGGTCAGGCATTTGCCCAGCACGGTGAACAATGGGAACGGCGTGGGCTCGGAGCTCAAGGCGCCGTACTCAAGCAGAATACCGCCCCTGGCCATGCTCTGGGTGAGCTGTTCGAAAGCGGGGCCGCCGATCGGATCGAACACCACGCGTGCGCCCTGGCCATCGGTCAGGGCCATGACGGCGGCGACGATATCCTCTTCATCGCTGACGATGACATGCGCGGCGCCGGCGTCCAGCAAGGCCTGTTTCTTGGCTCGGGTGCGGGTCACGGCAATCGAAGTCGCACCGACCATTCGGGCAATCTGGAAGGCCGCCAGGCCGACGCTGCTGGAAGCGGCAGTGATCAGCACAAAATCATTCTTCGTCAGTTTGGCTTGTTCGACGAGCGCGCCCCACGCGGTAACGTATTGCATCCAGGAAGCGGCGGCCTGTTCGAAGGACAGGTTCGACGGGTGTTTAACCGTCAGCTCGGCGGGCACGTTGGCCAGCTCGCCGTAGGTGCCCCATTTGGCGATGTCCAGCGGCGGAATCAGGCTGACGGTATCGCCGACCTTGAACTCGCTGACACCGGCGCCGACGGCAGCCACCACACCAGCCGCTTCATAGCCCAGACGGCTGGGAAACTGCGCTTCCTGCAAATAAGCATGATTGCGGAACATGACCTCGGCACGATTCAATCCGAAGGCTTTGACCTCGATTTGCACCTCGCCGGATGCCGGAGCCGGCACATCGACCGATTCCAGTTTCAAAACGCTTGCGTCGCCGTATTCATGAATCCTGACAATGCGTGCCATGTTTACCTCTTCTGTGATCAATGAGGCCGGTGTGACCGGCCGGAATTCGAGTGAAATTGCGCTTGTTGCAGTCGTGCGCGGCGTTGCCATGGCCGTCAATTTAGGCTTTGGCCTGCGCCAGATAAAGACCTACGATAGCGCAACACTAGAAACACAGGGTTTCCAATGGATCGCCTCACCTTGATGGCCGTCTTCGTCAAAGCGGTGGAGCTTGGCTCCTTCAGTGCAGTGGCGGATGAGCTCAATCTGTCCCCGCAACTGGTGGGCAAACAGGTCAAGATGCTTGAGCAGCATCTGGGCGTCTCGCTGCTCAATCGCACGACCCGCAAACAGAGCCTCACCGATTTCGGCCGCACGTTCTATCAACGGGCGAAGCTGATCCTGGCCGATATGGACGCCGCGGAAGAAATGGCCGCGATGACCCGAGGCGTACCCAGCGGCCGGCTCAGAATCAACGCGCCGGTCACCTTTGGCGTCAGCACGCTGTCGCCTCGGCTGCTGGAGTACATGGTCAGGTATCCGCAGGTGTCGGTGGATCTGACCCTGTCCAACGAACTCGTTGATCTGGTGGAGGGCGGGTATGACGTGGTGTTTCGAATCGGTGAGCTGTCCGACAGCGGCCTGAAGGCATTGCCTTTGAAGCCTTATCAAATGGTGCTGTGCGCGGCGCCTGCCTATCTGGCCAGACGGCCACCCATCTCGACGCCGCTGGATCTGCAGGAGCATGAATGCCTGGCGTTTGCCTATTCGGACGGTCGCTCTCACATTCGCCTCGAAGGGCCGGACGGTTGCATCGACGTGCCGATTAAAAGCAGATTGACGATCAATCAGGCCGACCCGTTGCTGTCAGCGGCGGTGGCTGGGCTGGGCTGGGGGTCGTGCTGTTGCCGTTGGAGCTGGTCAAGGATGCGCTGAGAAGTGGAACGCTGGTCGGGCTTCTGCCGGACTACAACGTTCCGGTCTCCCCGATGAATCTTCTGTATGCACCGGACCCTCGGCTGACGCCCAAGCTGCGAAGCTTCGTGGATTTTGCCAGGGCAGCGTTTGGCGCTGATGCGTGATAGGGCAGGACAAAGAAAGCAAAGAAAGCAAAAGAAAGGGGACAGATTTATTTAGCAAAGAAGAGACACACGAGCCGAAAACCCTCTGGCCAGCCTCACCACAGCAACGCTTCAACTTCATCAAATTTATCGGCGACCCTCAAACAGGTATCCGCCCATCCGCTGCTCATACCGAGTTCCTGCAAAGGTCCGGTCGGTGCGAACAGCAGGGCGACCGTCAATCGCTCCGGCAGAGTGCCGGCCTTCAAGGTGTGAATCAGGGCTTGCAGTTCCGTTTTCGCTTCGAGCTCATCAGCCCAGGACGACCAGCAGAAGTCGTTATCCGGAATCGACACCAGTTCGACGGCGGCCTCAAGTATGAGGATGAGTGATTCGATATTGGATTCACACTGGGCGGGTCCTTGGAGCAAACGACGCAGGTGACGAGTTTCCATCAGGCATTCCAGATACGGTTTCTACGTTAAATGAGGCAGGCATTGCCCCGTGTCGACTCATCGCCTGAATCAAACCAGATTGGGCCGCAACTCGTGCACCAGATCAATCAGCGCACGCAATCGCGCCGGCACGAAGCGATGGCCCGAGTAATAAAGCCGCAATCCGCCAAACGATGGACACCACGGCATCAGCACCGGCACCAACACGCCGCTTGCCAGTTCTTCCTGAATGAACCACTCGGAAATGAAACCGATGCCCAGGCCCAGCACCACGGCCTGTTTGATCGCCAGCAATTCGTTGAATACCAGGCGCGCCGGCAGATCCATCTGCAGTTTCTCGCCGTCGCGCTCCAATTCCCAGTGATAGAGGCCACCGTGGGCCATGCGCATGCCGATGCTTTGGTGGGTCAGCAGATCCCGCGGGTGCTCGGGCACGCCATGGCGTTCGAGGTACTCCGGCGTTGCCACCATGAGCATCCGGATGTCGGCTGACAGCGCCACTGCAATCATGTCTTGTGGTACGGACTCGGCCAGGCGAATCCCGGCGTCGAAGCCCCCAGCGACTATGTCGACCATGCTTGCCTCGCTGACGACGTCGATGCGCACCTCGGGATAGCGCCGAGCGTACTGATACAGCAGCGGCTCCAGCAGCAGGTAGGCCGCGCCGTGTGGTGCGTTGATGCGCAGTGTGCCGCTGGGTTCGTCGAGACCGACGCTGGCCTCTTCGCCGGCACTCTTGATCTGCGCCAGTGCCGGGGCGATGCGCTCCACATAGCGCTGCCCAATGTCGGTGAGGGCAACGCTGCGTGTGGAGCGATTGAACAGGCGCACCTTCAGGCGCGCTTCGAGGCCGGCCACTGCGCTGCTCACGGCCGTGGTGGACATGCCCAGCTCCTGTGCTGCGCCGCGAAAACTGTTGCGCCGGGCAACGGCCAGAACCACTTCCAGCTCGGTCATTCCTGTTCTGTGCATGGATTGTCCTGAAAATAGGGATGCTTCATCAGCAAAAGGATAGCTTATCGGAACAATCAACCCTTCTTAGACTTCGCTTCATCGAGGCTCGCTTCAAGCGAGTCATTTTGAGCGAGGAATTGCCATGCAGCGCATTGAACACATCTACATCAACGGCGAGTACGTCCTCCCACACGGTCAGGAATGGTTCGACCTCCATAACCCGAGCACCGAGCAAGTCATCGGTCAGGTGCGACTGGGCGATGCACTCGACGCCCAGCGCGCCATCGCCGCCGCCAAGGCTGCCTTCCCGGCCTGGTCTCGTACCTCGCGCGAGGAGCGCATCGCCGCCCTGCAGCGCATGCATAAGGCCGTGGCGGCCAGAGAGGAAGAATTGCTGGAAGCCATCCTTGAGGAGTACGGCTCGCCTGCGGTTCGCGGGCGCTGGATGGCGACGTATCCGGCGGATGTGATTGCGCAAGCGATCGAGGCACTGGAGGCGTTCGACTTCGAAGAGCAGGCCGGGATGGCCAAGGTCATTCTGACGCCCGTGGGCGTGACTGGCCTGATCACGCCGTGGAACAGCAATGCCGGCTTCATCTGCAACAAGCTGGCCACCGCACTGGCGGCTGGCTGCACCGCCGTCATCAAACCCAGCGAGATGAGCGCGTTGCAGACGCAGGTCGTGATCCGGGCGTTGCACGAAGCGGGGCTGCCACCGGGTGTCTTCAACATCGTCAACGGGCGGGGCGATGTGGTTGGCGAGGAAATCGCCCGCCATCCCGACGTTGCCAAGATTTCGTTCACCGGGTCGTCCGCTGTCGGTCAACATCTGGTCAGAACCGGCGCCGACACCCTGAAGCGCGTGACCCTGGAACTGGGCGGCAAATCGCCCACCGTGGTACTCGATGACGCGGATTTCCAGGCGATCATGCCGTTGGCACTGCACGCCGGATTTCTCAACAGCGGCCAGGCCTGCATCGCGGGCACGCGCATTCTGGTACCGCGCTCACGGCTGGCAGAGTTCGAGCAGGCTGCGAAGGAGGGCGTCGCACAGTTTCAATCGGGCGATCCGCGCAACGCCGACACCGATATCGGCCCGATGGTCAGCCAGAAACAATGGGAGCGGGTACAGCACTACATCCGAATCGGCCAGGAGGAGGGGGCGAGGTTGCTGGCGGGTGGCGAAGGTCGTCCGGCAGGCCTGCACGCCGGATGGTTCGTCAAACCCACAGTTTTTACGGACGCCAACAACCAGATGCGTATCGCGCGGGAGGAAATCTTCGGCCCGGTGCTGACGATCATCCCCTACGAGGACGACGCCGATGCAATCAGCATTGCCAACGATACGGATTATGGGCTGAGCGCTTTGGTGCTCGGGAAGAGCCACGAACGCTGTGTAAATATCGCCCGTCAGATCGATTCGGGACGCGTGCTTATCAACACTCTGGCCCATGAACCGCGCGCCCCTTTTGGTGGTTTCAAACACTCGGGCCTGGGACGCGAAATGGGTAAGTGGGGAATGAGCGCGTATCTGGAACCAAAGACGCTAATCGCGAATGCTCCGAAATCTGACCGCGAAGACTGACCGCTACCTCTATCACGCAGACTCATCCGCCGAACACCAGCGATTACGCCCCAACCGCTTCGCCTGATACAGGCAGGTATCCGCCGATTTCAGCAGCATGGCCGGCGTCACCGCGTCGTCCACCGGATGGCGGGTCGCAATGCCCGCGCTGGCGGTGACGTAACCAAGGGGATGTCCGGTGTGTTCCAGTTCCAGCGAGCGGATGGCTTGCAGGATGTCTTCGGCGACTTGAATGGCGCCGGCGTTGTCGGTGTTCGGCAGCAGCACGGTGAACTCTTCGCCGCCATAGCGGACGGCGAGGTCGCCGGGGCGTTTGACCGCTTGCTGGATCGCGCGTCCGACGGCGTTCAGGCAGTCGTCGCCGGCGGCGTGGCCATAACGGTCGTTGTAGCGTTTGAAGTGGTCGACATCGAGCATGATCAACGACAGCGACGAGCCCTGTCGGCGGGCCAGGCGAATCTCGTCCGCCAGTGCGTTGTCCAGGCGCCGACGATTGCCGAGGCCGGTGAGGCTATCGGTCAGAGCCATGTCGCGCATGGCCTGGTGCGCGGAACGGATTTCCCGCTCCATCGCGATACGCTGGCGCAACTGGCTCAGTACGATCAGCCCGAAACCGGCGAGGACCAGAATCAGGAAAATCAGCACGAAGCCGTTTTTCAGCAAGTCCCGACGCCACGGCGCGGTGATGGAATCTTTCGACAGGCCGGCTTCCACCACCAGCGGATAGGTGGTCAAGGCGCGATAGCCATACAGGCGCTCGGTGTCATCGACGACGGCCCTGATCTGGGCGATGCCTTCGTTGGAGGCGGGCAGGTAAGTCTTGAAGATCTCGCTGTTCGCCAGGCTTTTGCCCACCACGGAGGCGATGAAAGGACGGCGAACCAGAATCGTGCCGTCACGCATGGCCAGTACCAGCGCGCCTTTGTCATCGATCCGGAAATCGCCGTAATAATCGACGAAATAACTGACCTTGACCGTCCCCAACAGCACGCCTGCGAACGAGCCGTCGGGGTTGTTCAAGCGGCGGGAGATGGGAATGATCAGGTCATGGGTCGAGCGGCTCTCGACCACCTGGCCGATGCGCACTTGTCGATCTTCATGAGTGCGGTGGTACTGGAAATAATCGCGGTCGGCGTTGTTGGCCGTGTCCGGGGTGACCTCTTTGTCGGTCACGATCCAGTGGCCGTCCGGGCCGTAGATGAACAGGCCGTGCAGCTGCGGCATGATTTTCGATTGCTGCACCAGCAGCTTGTGAATGCGCGGGACATCGAGGTTCTGCAGACCGTCACCTTCGACGCGCTCGGCCAGCCCGGCGGTGACCACATCGACCTGGCGAATGGTGTCTTCGGCGTGTTGGGCGGTGGCGCGGGCCAGGTTGGTCACCGAATCGCGCGCGGATGCAAAGACCGACCGATAGTCACGCCACGTCCGCCAGCTCTCGACCGCCAGAAACGCGACGACCACAACCAGCATGAAGCTGACGGTCAGCCGAAAGGTCGTGCCGGCCTTCACGGCCTTGCTGGCGGGGCGCTGCGCCTTGTTTGCAGTTGGCTCTTGCGTGTTGCGTCCGAGCATCAACTTTTCCTTGGATGTCGTTCTGAACGTAATGCTGGCGAATATTATGACAAGGATCGGCAAGAAGTTCGGAGCAGCCTTGTCATTGCTCATTACTTTGGCTGAATTGTCTCGTTTGAGTTGACGGTTAAACGCTTTGCAGGCGATTTATCACTTTCAGGCGAGTCATTAATCTGTGCCCATCTTGAACGCAAGCGAACTTCCACAACTAAAAAGGGATTCAACATGAGCACTGCAACCTACAACCGCCTGAACAAAGACGACGCCGTGGTTCTGCTGGTCGATCACCAGACCGGTCTGATATCGCTGGTTCAGGACTTCTCGCCGAACGAGTTCAAGAACAACGTGCTGGCACTGGCCGACCTGGCCAAATTCTTCGAGTTGCCGACCATCCTCACCACCAGTTTCGAACAAGGTCCGAACGGCCCGCTGGTGCCGGAGCTCAAGGAAATGTTCCCGGATGCGCCGTACATTGCCCGCCCGGGCCAGATCAACGCCTGGGACAACGAAGACTTCGTCAAGGCCATCAAGGCCACCGGTCGCAAGCAGATCATCATTGCCGGTGTCGTGACCGACGTGTGCGTAGCGTTCCCGACCTTGTCGGCGCTGGCGGAAGGGTTTGACGTGTTCGTGGTGACCGATGCCTCCGGCACCTTCAACACCACCGTGCAACAAGCCGCCTGGAACCGCATGACCCAGGCCGGGGCTCAGATGATGAACTGGTTCTCGGTGGCCTGTGAGCTGCACCGCGACTGGCGCAACGACATTGAAGGGCTGGGCAACCTGCTGTCGCAGCGGATTCCGAACTACCGCAATTTGATGAATGGCTACGCGGCGCTGACGGCTCGTCAGGGTTGATCGAATACTGCAAAAAATCGAAAGGCCTGCCCTCAAAAGCAGGCCTTTCTTTTTTTCAGAAACGATCCAGCCTGTAAGGCTCGACACTCGGCAGTTCCACACTCCGAGTCGCAGCCAGCGGTGAAACCATCCGCTCGATCATCTCCGCCGTTACCGCCGCCTGGGTCAGCCCCAGATGCTGATGACCAAAAGCGAGCAGTACCTTGCCGTCGTTTGTCTGATCGATGATCGGCAGCGAGTCCGGCAGCGACGGCCTGAAGCCCATCCACGGTGTGGCCGCCTCGGCACTCAACTCATTACGGAACAATCCCTTGCTCAACCGATGCAACTGCCAGGCGCGCGCCATGGTCGGCGGCGCCTCAAGCCCGGCGAACTCGACGGTGCCCGCCAGCCGCAAGCCTTCGGACATCGGCGTCATGATGAACTTGCGTTCCAGTGATGTGACGGGGAAGGGCAGCCGGTTGTGTTCCTGAGGCAGCATCAGGTGATAACCGCGTTCGGTGTCCAGCGGCACTTTCTTGCCGGTCAGCGCTGTCGTCAGCTTTGCCGAGTGGGCACCGCAGGCGATCAATACCCGACGGGCACTCATGTTGCCGGTTCCGGTATTGAGCGAAACGCCCTGTGCATCCAGTTGCCCGCCCTCGACCCGTTGCTTCACAAACTGCACGCCGCTGGCCTTCGCGGCGCTGACCAGTTCACACACCACCCGGTACGGATCGATGAAGTGCCCGGTGCTCGGGAAAAACAACCCGCCCTGAAGGTGTTCGCTCAGTTGCGGTGCGCTGTCACGCACCGCAGCTGCCTGCCATAAATCGACTGGGACCTGCTGCTGACGCAAGCGTGCCTGCAACGCGTCAATGGCCGGGCGCGAGTCGGGACGTTCGAACACCAGCAGCGAACCTTCCACTTTCAGCAGGTCGGGGCGCTGGATGTCACCGAGCAACCGGTGCCAGGCCTCCAGCGAGCTTTCATTGAGCGCTCGCAGACCCGCCACCGTGCGCTGGAACGGCGCCGATCGCAGATTCAGCAACAGTCGAATGAACCAGGGCATGGCGTGGGGCAGGTATTTCCAGTCCAGGCGCAGCGGCCCCATCGGGTCTATGAGCATGGTCGGCAAGCGTTTGAGGATCGACAGATCGGCAATCGGAAACACTTGCTCGGTCGCCAGGTGCCCGGCGTTGCCGAACGATGCGCCGTGGCCCGGCTCCTGCGGGTCGATCACGACCACCTGCAAACCCTGTCGCGCCAGACGCAGTGCGCAGGCAACGCCGATGATGCCGGCGCCGACCACGGCGATGTCATGGGTGATGTTCGGCATGGTTTCAGGCTTCCCTCTGGCCATCGAGCAGGCGTCGCAGTGCCAGTGGATTTGCCTGTTTGAGTGCGGCTGGCAGCAAGGCGTCGGGGAAGTCCTGATAGCAGACCGGGCGCAGGAAACGCAGGATCGCTGCCGTGCCGACCGACGTGGTGCGCGGATCGGACGTGGCCGGGAACGGCCCGCCATGCACCATCGCATCGCAGACTTCGACACCTGTCGGCCAGCCGTTGACCAGCAAGCGTCCGGCCTTGCGTTCCAGCGTCGGCAGCAATGAACGGGCCTGATCCAGATCCTCGTCATCGAGATGCAGGGTGGCGGTCAGTTGACCTTCCAGCTGTTCGAGCACCTGACTGAGCTCATCGTGGCTGGCGCATTGCACGACCAACGACGCCGCGCCAAAGGCTTCGGCTTGCAGCGCGTGATCGGCAAGAAAATCCGCAGCATCGGCGACAAAGACATGGGCCTGACCCTGGTTCGGACCGGTTCCTCTCTGACCGACCACTGCAAGGCGTGCGCGCGGGTTTTCCGCCAGTGCATTCACGCTGGACTCGTAGGCATTGAAGATGCCGGGCGTGAGCATGGTCTGGGCCGGGCTGCGCTGGATGAGTTCGGCGGCGGCGCCAATGAAGGTGTCCAGCGCCGGCCCCTCGAGGGCGATCACCAGGCCGGGATTGGTGCAGAACTGCCCGGCGCCCAGCGTGAGCGAGGCGACAAATCCTTCGGCCAGCGCTTGCGGGCGATTGTGCAACGCGGCGGGAAACAGCAACACCGGGTTGATCGAACTCATTTCCGCATACACCGGAATCGGTTCGGGGCGAGCCTGAGCCGCTTTGATCAGCGCGAGGCCGCCACTGCGCGAACCGGTGAAACCCACCGCTTTGATGCGTGGGTCGCTGACCAGCGCAATGCCGACTTCGCGCCCGGAACCGTACAGCAACGAGAACACGCCCTCAGGCAGACCGCACGCCTTGACG
Organism: Pseudomonas sp. HS6; assembly: GCF_023375815.1. Taxonomy (NCBI): domain Bacteria; kingdom Pseudomonadati; phylum Pseudomonadota; class Gammaproteobacteria; order Pseudomonadales; family Pseudomonadaceae; genus Pseudomonas; species Pseudomonas sp. HS6. The sequence goes on from NZ_CP067412.1 coordinate 2,760,568, forward strand.
GCCCGAGCCACTGCGCGGCCGACCAGTTCGCTGGTGCCGGGGTGGGCGCCGTGGGCCTTGACGATCACCGGGCATCCGGCGGCCAATGCCGAAGCCGTATCGCCGCCAGCGACGGAGAAGGCGAGGGGAAAATTGCTCGCGCCGAACACCGCCACCGGTCCCAGTGCTATCTGACGCTGACGCAGATCCGAGCGTGGCATTGGCTGACGCTGTGGTTGGGCGCTGTCGACGCGCACATCCAGCCATTCACCGGCTCGTACAGTGCGAGCGAACAGCCGCAATTGCTGGCAGGTACGCCCGCGTTCGCCCAACAGGCGAGGGCGCGGCAGGCCGGTTTCGGCCATGGCGCGTTCGATCAACTCATCGCCGAGGGCTTCAATTTCGTTGGCGATGGTTTCGATAAATTCGGCGCGTGCGTCCGGCGCGGTTTCGCGATAGCGGTCGAACGCAGCCCAGGCCAGAGCACAGGCTTGTTTGACATGCTCGGCGGAGCCGCCGGCGTAAGCGGGTTCCAGCGGTGTATCGGTGGCCGGGTTGATCCCTTGGATGATGTCGCGATCGCCCGCGATGGTTTGCTGACCGATCAGCAGTTTGCCCGTAAGAGACATGGCAGGTTCCTGGAGAAGAATGAAGGCCCGCCGCGGGTGTGGGCGGCGGGCTGAAGCGAGCAGCCGGTCAGGCGAAGTTCTGTTCCGCCGACCAGTTTTCGTACCAGTGACGGAACAGCGTGTACTGGGCTTCCGCGTAGCGACGTTGCGAGTCGCTGAGGGCATCGGTCTCGTTGAAATGCAGGGTGTATTCCTTGTCGCCGTTGAGCACCATCAGGTGTTTGTAATACAGCACCAGATCCGCGCCTTCATCGAAGGACGACAGCACCGCCAGCGCCGATTCCAGCTCCCGCGCCTGGCGCCGGGCCTTGGCATCGCCCTTGGCCGCTTGCTTGCTCAGCGCCACCAGTTGCAGCACTTCGCGGGGCAGGGCGTTGCCGATGCCGGTGATCGCACCGGTGGCGTTGCAGTTGACGAAACCGTGCACGACTTGAGTGTCGACACCGACCATCAGCGTTACGTCATCGTCCTTGGAGGTGATGTTTTCGGCGGCGTAACGCAGGTCGGCGGCACCGCCGAATTCCTTGAAGCCGATCAGGTTCGGATATTCGCGGCGCAGTTCGAAGAACAGGTCGGCGCGGGTCGCGAAGCCGTAGTAAGGGCTGTTGTAGATCACCGACGGCAAGTTCGGCGCGGCCTGCAAAATCGCGGAAAAGTGGGCCTTTTGCGCGGCGAGCGAAGCGCCACGGGACAGTACCCGTGGAATCACCATCAAGCCCTGAGCACCGACTTTTGCGGCATGGGCGGCATGGGAAACCGCTTCACGGGTGTTGATGGCGCCAGTACCGACGATGGTCGGAATACCGGCAGCCACCAGCCGCGCCACGCCTTCCTGACGCTCGGCCTCGGTGAGCAGCGGCCAGTCACCCATGGAACCGCAATAGACCACGGCGCTCATGCCGGTATCGATCAACTCGCGACCCTTGGCCACCAAGGCGTCGAAGTCCGGTTTGCGTGCGGCGGTGCACGGGGTCATCAAGGCGGGCATGCAGCCGGTGAAGATGTTGTCGCTCATTATTGTTCTCCTTGGAACGGTCATTCAGATAGGTTTGGAAAAGCAGCGCGGCGGCTCAGATGCCCCACGCGAACGGATCTGTTTCGTCGATCAGCAGCGTGCTGTCGGCGGTCATGTAGGCGCGGCCGGTGATGAACGGGCGCACGCGTTCACCTTCCCATTCGAAGCGACCTTTGAACTGGCTGCCGGTGATGCTGGCCTGCACCCAGCGCTCGCCAGACGCAAGTTTTTCGTCGGCGGCCAGGCACGCGAGTTTGGCGCTGGTGCCGGTGCCGCAAGGGGAGCGGTCGTAGGCTTTGCCGGGACACATGACGAAGTTGCGGCTGTCGGCGTGGTCGTCATCGGCGAACAGTTCGACGTGGTCGATGACCGCGCCGTCGTCGCCATGAATGCCTTGGTCTTCGAGGGCCTTGAGCATTTTCCAGGTGAAGTCGGTCAGGGTTTCGACGTTGTCCATCGTCAGCGTCTGGCCGTGTTCGGAAACCAGGAAAAACCAGTTGCCGCCATAGGCGATATCACCGAGGAAGCGGCCGTATCCCGGCACCTCAACCGCCACTTGTTTGCGCAATCGATAAGCCGGCACGTTGCCGAGGGTCACGGCGCCGTCCTCATGCAACGTCGCGCTGACCGGGCCGACCGGCGTGTCGATCTTGTGCACGCCCGGCGCGATCAGCCCCAGGTGCTGCAAGGAGGCGATGAGGCCGATGGTGCCGTGGCCGCACATGCCCAGATAGCCGGCGTTGTTGAAGAAGATCACGCCGCAGGTGGCGTCCGCCGACACCGGCTCGCAATACAGCGCGCCGACCAGTACATCGTTGCCGCGCGGCTCTAGCAGACAAGCTCGGCGCCAGCGGTCGTGCTGATTGCGCAGGGCATCACGCTTTTCGGCCATGGTGTTGCCGGACAGATCGGGGAAGCCTTTCATCACCAGACGCGTGGGTTCGCCGCCGGTGTGCGAATCAATGACGTGTACTCGTTTCATGATCGTGTCCCTTCAAGAGATTTCAATAAGCGCCGGCAGCGCGCGGGTTGGCAGCGGAGGCCGGGGACGTCGAAGTGACTTCGCTTTCATCCTCTTCGGACTCCAGGCGCAGCAGATGCGCCGGTACGCCAGTGGCGGCGCCCCAGTAATAAATGCCGGTGGCGAAAGCGGCGACGACCAGTGTGTCGAAAGGGTGGGCGAGGATGCCCAGACCACCGAAGGTGCCGAGTTTCGACAGGACGATGGTCACGGCATAGAACGCGATCAGCCACGCAGATGAGCGCACTTGATGGGCAAGGCTCAGATGTTGGGTCGGCACGAAACGACCACACAGCAGGTACACGACAAACATCAGGATTTGCAGGCCGAGCAGCCAGGACACGGTGTCCCAACCCGACCAATAGACGATCAGCGCCGCGATGATGAACGACACCGGCCCCAGCACACCCATGCACTTGACCCGGAACGGGCGCGGCATGTCGGGCGCATTGCGACGCAGTGCGGCGACGGTCACCGGCGCCACGGCGTAGCTCAACACCAGTGCGGCAGACACCACGTTGATCAGCGCTTCCCAGGACGGGAACGGCAGAGTCCAGAACACCGACAGGGCGAAGGTCAGCCACAGCGCCGGGCGCGGGATGCCGGACTTCTCATCGATGCGGGTGAAGACCTTGAAGAAGGTGCCGGTCTGTGCCCAGCCGTAGATCACCCGAGGTGTGGCGTTCATGTAGATGTTGCCGCAACCGCTTGGCGAGATCACCGCGTCCGCGACCACCAGATAAGCCAGCCAGCCCACGCCAAGTGCCAAGGCGATGTCGCGATACGGCAGGGCGAATTCCTTGGAAACTCCGGCCCAGCCATTGGCGAGCAGTTCGGTAGGAATGCCGCCGAGGAACGCCGTTTGCAGCAACACGTAGATTGCGGTGGACAGCAGCACCGACAGGATCAGCGCGATCGGAATGGTGCGCTGGGGATTTTTCACTTCGCTGGCCACCGAGATAATCGGGGTGAGGCCGAGGTAGGCGAAGATGACGCCGCCGGCGGAAACAGCCATCTCGATGCCCGAGAGCCCGAAGGGGGCGAAGCCTTGAACCTGGAAGTTCTCGGGTTTGAAGAAGGTGAACAGCACACCGATCACCAGCAGCGGCACGATGAACTTGAATACGCTGACCAGGTTGTTGGCCTTGGCGAAGGTTTTCACGCTGCGGTAGTTGAGCAGGAAGAACACGCAGAGCAGGCCGAACTGCACCAGCCAGCCCAGCAACGTCGGATCACCACTGCCGGTTTTGGTCAGGCCGGGAAACCACGCCGCCGCATATTGGCGAGAGGCAACCACTTCGATCGCCACCAGGCTGGAAAACGCGATCAGCGTGATAAAACCCATCAGATAACCCAGCAGCGGGCCGTGGCTGTAGACCGGATAACGCACCACACCGCCGGCCCGGGGCAACGCCGCGCCCAGTTCGCAGTAGACGATGCCCAGCAGCAACACGGCGAAACCGCCCAGCAGCCAGGAGAAAATCCCCGCCGGCCCGGCAATCGCGGAGACGTGACTGGCCGCGAACAACCAGCCCGAACCGAAGATCGCCCCGAGCCCGATAAAGGTGAGGTCGATCAGTGAAAGTTGTTTTTTGAACTTGCCTTGGCCTGACATGGCATCGCCTTCTTGTGAGTTATTGGATAGGCAGGTGTGAAGTCACTGGAACGGCTAAACAGTGAACTCATCAGGCGTCGGGCGATTGATGTTTTGCGCAGGTCTGGATGACGAAATCAGCACAATTGCGCTGAGCGATGGCAGCCCTCGACAGGCAGGGGACGTTGTTGCAATCTGCAAGCGAACGCCACACGGCAGGTCGTTGGCCGATCCACCCGCGAAGGAAAAACTGACGATGCAGAGCGCGTTTGCGATCCTGTGTCAGGGCGATGAACGTCATCGCCCCGAAACCCTCGAAGCGCTGCTGGCCGGCGTGGCGGCGCTGTTGCCGATGCTGGATGTGATTCCGAACGCGGCGATTTTCATCAAGGATGTCGAAGCGCGGTACGTCATGGCCAACCGCACGCTGGTGCAACGCTGCGGGTTGAAAGACCTGAAACCGTTGCTCGGTAAAACCAGTGCGCAGGTATTCCCGGCGCAACTGGGGCCGGGCTACACCGAGCAGGATCGTCGGGTGCTGGAAGAAGGGTGGGTGCTGGAGGATCAGCTGGAGTTGCACCTCTACGGCAGTCGCGAACCGGGCTGGTGCCTGACGCATAAACGACCGCTGTACAGCCGCGACGGCGCGATCATTGGCCTGGCAGGGATTTCGGTGGATCTGCAATCAGCCAGCGAAACTCACCCGGCCTTCGAGCGACTGGCCGCTGTCGACGAACACATCCGCGCGCATTTCAATCGCCGGGTGACGCTGGGTGAACTGACCCGGATCGCCGGTATCTCGGTGGCGCAGCTGGAGCGTTACTGCAAACGCGTGTTCCACCTGACGCCACGGCAGATGATCCAGAAAGTACGGCTGGAGCATGCCCATCGCTTGTTGCACACCGACATGCCGATCACCGAGGTTGCACTGCAATGTGGCTATACCGATCACAGTGCTTTCACCCGCCAGTTCAAGGCCTCGACCGGATTCACGCCGCGTCAGTATCGACAGGCGACGGAACAATGAGCGGCTCCCGGGTCATGGCGGCTAGACTGAACACATCAACTCCCCTTGCTGCAGGTGAAACGAGATGAGCGAAACCTGGGTACGCCGATGCTCGTATGGCCTGTTCGCGATCCTGCTGACGTTGACGGCGTCCTGTTCGAGCAAGGCTCACTACGCGACCACCGGTGATCGCTGCTATGCCAAAGCGGTGCCGACGATGGGCGAGGGTGGCCTGGCCTGGGGATCGACCCTGGGCCAGGCACAGAAAAAATCCATGAACAACTGCATGCGCTACGCCGGCCGCTCCGGCGGCACGCCCAGTACCTGTCAGGTGGTGGTGTCCAAGTGCAAGAATTGACGAGGGGATCCAGTCGCCACATTGAAGATCAGTGGCGCTGGTGGCTTTAGGACAGGGTTACCGCGCGCGTTTCAACGACTGCGAAAGGGCCTGCTTGGCGATCAACGAGGCAACGTCCTTGGCACCGTAGCAGCGAAACTTAACGCTGTACGTGTCGGTGTCCAGACGAACGACTTTCGTCACGAAACCGCCTTCAACGACGACCTTGCGAATCGATGTCATCGGCACTTCGACGTCCAGTGTCCCGTCCTGAGCCATGCGATTCATGGCATTGGCATTCAAGTGAACAGCGTTCTGGGTCACGGTCACTTTGCCGCCCACCCACAACCCACCGTAATGATTTCTGAACCCTTCAAGCACGCCGGCCAGCACGCCGACATTGCCGCTGCCGACGACTTCGTAGAACTCGCCCACATCCTCGTAGTTCACTTCGGCGTCGGTCACCAGAAAATTGGCCATCTTCGACTTCAATACGGCTTCGGCCATCCCTGCATCTCCTTTGTTTAATCAAAATCCAGAATTTCAGCCGCCTGTTTACCTGACAAAAAACAAAATCGCCATGTGTTTACTTCGTTCATTCATACGTCGCAGTTCTCACTGCCCGTTACTGTCTGTCTGGAGTTCCCTCGATGCCCTCGCTCAAAACACTGCCCGCTGCATTGCTGGGGCTGGCCCTTGCTTGTCCGGTCGAAGCCGATTCTCAGGGCATGGAGTTGGGGCAGGTGTTGATCGGGGCTGAGGACCAGAACGGTGAAGACCTTTCGCTGGAGGAGGCCAAGGCCCGGTTGGCACAGGTGCCCGGCGGCACCAACGTGGTCGATATGCGCCGCCCGATGCAGGGGAGGGTGGCAAGCAATCAGGATGTACTCGCCTATCAACCGGGGGTGTATGCCCAGTCGGCGGGCAACGAAGGGGTGAAAATCTCGATTCGTGGTTCGGGCATCAATCGGGCGCCTGGCGCTCACGCGTCGGGGCTGTACACGATGCTCGACGGTCTGCCGCTGACCGGCCCCGGCGGTACGCCTTATGAGTTGCTGGAACCACTGTGGCTCGATCATGTTGAAGTGCTGCGCGGTGCCAACGGTTTCGACCGCGGCGCGCTGGCCCTCGGTGGGGCGGTCGATTACGTCAGCCACACCGGCTACGACGCGCCTCTGTTGAATGTGCGTTACGTCATGGGCAGCCACGGCTATGCCCAGCGGCAAGTCAGCTCGGGGCAGGTGCTCGGCGACTTCGATTACTACCTGTCGATGACCGATGCGCACTCCGACGGTTATCAGGATCACACCGCGAGCAAGAGCCAGGGTGTGATTGCCAACTTCGGCTATCGCTTCAATCCGAATCTGGAAACCCGCTTCTACATCCGCCACCGCGAGACCGACAACGACCTCGCCGGACGGGTGACCAAGCACTCCATCGAACACGATCCGCGTGCTGCCAACCCGGCCTACGTGACGCGCAACGACAGCCGCGATCAACCCGGCAGCACCTTCATCGGCAACAAGACCACGTACTACATCGACGACGATTCGAGCATCCAGACCGGTCTCGTTTATCACGATTACCCGATGGACCTGCGCGAAGGTCCGAACCGTTTGAAGGTCGCGTACACCGATGTCAGCGGCACATTCGACTACAAGCGCCGCGACACCCTCTGGGGGATGGAGAGCAACAGCACCGTGGGCCTGCGGGTGACCAAACACCTGCCCAACGATGGGGCCAGCGAGCTGGTGCGGATTCCCACCGGCAACACCGCCGGTTACGCGCCGGGCACGCACATGCGCGACTTCACTTATCAAGGCTCGGACACCGTTCTGCACTTTGGCAATGACCTGGAGATCGCCGACGACCTGTGGCTGACCACCGGCCTCGCCGCGATCTACACCCGCCGCGAAAGTGCCGTGACCTATCCGGAAGGCGGCGGCAAGACCAGCCTCGGCGACTGGGATTACGCGCCACGTCTGGGTCTGCGTTATCAGGTGACGCCGGACCTGCAACTGTTCGCTAACCTCAGCCGCTCGGTCGAAGCGCCGCATCCGTGGTCGCTGATCTACAGCTCGAACATTCGCTTCCCGGCCGGCAGCGGCGCCGCCACCGGCACCCAGCGCGACCCCATTAAACTGCAAAACCAGACCGCAACCACCCTGGAACTCGGCGGCCGTGGCGACAGCTCACTCGGCGAATGGAGCCTGGCCTGGTATTACGCCCAGGTGCGCCACGAATTGCTCTCGGTATTGCCGGACGCCAACGCCACCACGCCTTATGAACTCAATGCCAGCCCGACCGTGCACCAAGGTATTGAAGCCAGCCTCAACAGCAACCTGTGGTCAGCGAACGATGGCGGCAAGTTGAGCTTGCGCCAGGCCTATACCTTCAGCGATTTCCACTACCGCGACGACGATCGCTTCGGCGACAACCGCTTGCCCGGCCTGCCGATGCATTACTACCAGGGCGAACTGCGCTACGACTTCCCGCAGGGCTTCTTCGCCGCCGTCAACACGCAACTGGTATCGAAAGTGGCGGTGGATTACGCCAACAGCTACTACGCCGATCCCTACGCTACCTTCGGCGCGACCCTCGGTTACAACGCACCCAAAGGCGACTGGCAGACCTGGCTGGACATGCGCAACCTGACCGACAAGCACTACGCCGCTACCGTTACGCCGGGCTATGACGATAAAGGACTGGATGCCGCACGCTCAACGCCGGGCGAGGGCATGGCGATGTATGTCGGGGTGTCGTGGAGTTTGCTTTGAGGCTGGTGCTTGAGTGTCAAACCCTATCGATCAGTAATCTCTGGTGCATGGAACCAAAAAATGAAATTGCGATTCTCCTGGGAAGAAGCGTTCGACGACTTGTTTCCGCACTGTAGTTCAAGCGTCATGAAGGACGATGGTGCGAGCCCTTTGTCTTGCATCCTGACCGATGATGGGGGCTGCGGGCATATACATTCGCTGGAGTGGATAGACGTGGGTCTGGCGCGGATCAAATCGGTGAAGGAGTCAAAGGTCGAATTCGATAGCTGGGGTCGTGAAGATTGGGGATCAGAGTTTTCAAAGGACTCCGTAAAGATCTATTTCCTGATGGAAGACGATTATTGTGAATTTCTAAGTCTGGAAGCCTTTGAAAAAGCCTTGATGGCATGGCGGGATTTTATTGTGTTGCCACCCGATAAAGAGGCGACACGAGAGCTGGACATTTGAGCCGGGCCGGCGATCGGGAGAGTGTTCAGCCATCCAGCAATGGCGTACCAAGACCGCTTTCGCTTGCCTGAAGTTTTTACCCGTCACCCAACAGCTTCGGCATCCCTGCCTTTGCGCTCTGACGGGGTAACCCTCAAACAATATCGTCGATCAGAATATGGTGCTGCCCGCGACTGCATTGCTCGATCCGTGCCTCGACCTTGTAGACCGTGCGCAGCATCGGCTCGGTGATGACCTCATGGCTCGGCCCGCTGCCATGGGCCGTGCCACCAGCGATGACCAGCACCTGATCGGCAAATCGCAGCGCCTGGTTCAAGTCGTGGATGGCGATGAACACGATCACTTCACGGCGGCGCGCCAGGGCTTTCATGAAGTTCAACACCTGAACCTGCCGGTGCATGTCGAGTGCGCTGGTGGGTTCGTCCATCAGCAGGATTTCCGGCTCGCGCACCAAAGTTTGGGCGATTGACACCAACTGTTGCTGACCGCCGCTCAGTTCACCGAGGTTGCGGAACGACAGTTCGGTGATCCCGAGCGCTTCCAGAATCTCGTCCACCAGTTGCAACTCATCGTCGTGAACCGACCAGTTGGGCGTCAGTTGCTTTCGCGCCAGCAGCACCGATTCATACACCGTCAACCGGGCGCTGGCGTTCAGGCCCTGGGGCATATAGCTGATGCCTTGGGTACCTTTCTTCGAACCTTCGAGAATCACTTCGCCCGGGCCGTCGATCAGCCCGGCCATGCGTTTGAACAACGTCGATTTGCCCGCCGCATTGGGCCCGACCACCGCCACGACCTGGCCGCCGGTAAACGTCGCGGTGCTGACACCGGAAATGATCTCGCGCTGCCCGTAGCGGGCGCCGAGGTTGTCGAGCCGGATCTTCACCATGAGTTTTTCTTTCCGTTGAGAATCAGAGAAATGAAGAACGGCACGCCGATCAGTGACGTGACCACGCCGATGGGGAAAATCGCCCCCGGGATCAGCGTCTTGCTGACCACCGAACTGGCGGACAGGATCAGCGCACCGGTCAGCAACGAGGCCGGCAGGAAAAACCGCTGATCCTCGCCGATCAGCATCCGCGCAATGTGCGGCCCGACCAGCCCGATAAAACCGATCGTGCCGACGAACGCCACCGGAAACGACGCGAGCAGGCTGACCATGATCAGCGTCTGAAAGCGCAGGCTGCGCACGTTGATACCAAAACTGGCGGCCTTGTCATCACCCAGTCGCAGGGCTGTCATTGCCCAAGCGCGTTTGGCGAAGATCGGCAGGGTGATGAGGATCACCACGCAGACCACCCCGAGTTTTGGCCACGTGGCTTTGGTCAGGCTGCCCATGGTCCAGAACACCACGGCCGCCACGGCTTGCTCGGTGGCGAAGAACTGCACCAGCGCCAGCAGCGCATTGAAGGTAAACACCAGCGCGATGCCGAGCAGCACGATGGTCTCGGCCGTCACCCCGCGACGCATGCTCATGAAGTGAATCAGCAGCGCCGAGAGCATCGCCATGATGAACGCGTTGAGCGGCACTATGTATTGCGCCGCCAGTGGAAACAGCGCCACGCCAAAGGCCAGCCCCAGCGCCGCACCGAAACCGGCCGCCGCAGAAATGCCGAGGGTGAAGGGACTGGCGAGCGGGTTGTTGAGGATGGTCTGCATCTGCGCACCGGCCAGCGACAGCGCCGCGCCGACAGCGACCGCCATCAGCGCCACCGGCAGACGGATGTCCCACATCACCACCCGGACTTGTGCCGAAGCGGTGTCCGGTGAGAACAACGCTTTGAGTACTTCACCAAGGCTGTATTGCGCCGGGCCGAGGGCCAGATCGAGCAGCACGCTGAAGATCAGCAACACGCTCAGCCCGAGCAAGATCAGCCGTTTACGCAGCACCAGCCGACGGTAGGTGACGCTCTGCACGATCGGTGCTTCGCCCAGCGAACTCATGGTTTGGCCTCGGTTTTTTGCAGGCTGACGAAATAGCCCGGTTCGTAAGGTACTGGCAGAAACCGCTCATGCAACTCGCGAAACGCGGTATCCGGATCAAGATCGGCGAACAGTTCCGGGTGGAACCATTTCGCCAATTGCTGAATGGCCACGAATTGGTAAGGGCTGTTGTAGAACTGGTGCCAGATCGCATGAAACGCCTGAGTGTTCTGCGCCTTGATGCCGGCGTAGGCCGGGCGCTGGGTGTACCAGGCCAGTTTGCGCCGGGCTTCGGCCAAGTCCGCGCCCGGGCCGACGCCGACCCAATGGCCGCCCGGCGCAAAGGCTTCCCAGTCGGCGCTGGTGACCACGACATGGTCGGGATTGGCGACGATCACTTGCTCTGGGTTCAGTTGCCCGAAGGTGCTCGGAATGATCCGGCGGGCGATGTTATTGCCGCCGGCCATGTCGACGAACAGGCCGAAGTTCTCGTTGCCGAAACTCAGGCAGCAATCGTCGGTGTAGCCGCCGATGCGTTCAATGAACACGCTGGGGCGGGCAGGGTGGCGCTTCTCGATCACGTCGGTGACGCGGTGGATCTGCTGGTTACGAAAATCGATGAAGGCCTCGGCGCGTTGTTCCTTGCCGAACAACTTGCCGAACAGTCGCATGGTTGGCTCGGTGTTCTGCATCGGGTTGTTGCGAAAGTCGACGTACACCACCGGGATGCCCAAAGCGTCGAGTTTCTCGATGTAGCGCGCATCCTCGGTCGCGTGCTGCGCTTCGATGTTGAGGATGATCACGTCAGGCTTCTGCGAGATCGCCTGCTCGATGTCGAAGGTTCCGCTCTCGAAACCGCCGAAGGTCGGGATTTTCGCGATGTCGGGGAATTTGCGCAGGTAGGCGTTATAGGTGTCCGGGTCGGACTGGATCAAATCCTTGCGCCAGCCGACGATGCGTTCGATGGGGTTTTGCGTATCCAACGCGGCCACCAGATACAACTGGCGACCTTCACCCAGAATGACCCGGCGCACCGGCAAATGTACCTTGACCGTGCGGCCCTGCAAGTCAGTCACGGTGCCCAGCGCCGGATCCGGCTCGGCAGCCTGCGCGCTGCTTGGCATCAATGAAGAAAACGACAAGCCCAGCAGCCCTGCGAACAACAGAGCGGCGAAGGTCTGGCGGCGGCGAAAAACGTTAACCATGGTGTATGCCTTTGCAAAAGCCGGATCGGACCACGACGCCAGGCGCCGCACCGGGCCGGACGTTTCAGAAATCGACAGTGGCCGAGAGCAACAAGGTACGAGGCGCGCCCTGAGAGAACGCACCGTAGGAGGCGACGCCCGACCAATATTCGCGGTCGAACACGTTCTGCACGGTGGCCCGGAAAGTGGTCGGTCGTTCGGCGATGCGCGTGGCGTAGCGGGCGCCGACATCGAAACGGGTCCAGGCGTCCAGTTGTTGGGTGTTGGCCTGATCGACGTATTGGTTGCCGGTGTAGATCGCACCGCTGGTCAACGTCAGGCCTTCGACTTTCGGGACGTCCCATTCGGCCCAGAGGTTGGCTTGCACCTCGGGAACGCCGACCGGTTTATTGCCGCGATTGGCGGCAACGCCGGTACGGGTCAGTTCGCCGTCGAGCAGCGTCACGCCACCGAGCAGGCGCGTGCCCGATGCAATCTCGCCGGCCATGTTCAGTTCGACGCCCCGGTTGCGCTGTTCGCCATTGACCGCGAACACTCCGGAGGCCAATTCGCCGCTGGGCTTTTCAAGCTGGAACAGGGCGATGGTGGACATGAAACGGCCGTAGTCGAGCTTGACTCCGACTTCCTGCTGCCGGGACACATAAGGGGAAAAGATCTCGCCCGCGTTGGAGGCGGCGGACGGCGCGATGTCACCCTTGCTCAGGCCTTCGACGTAGTTGTAGTAGAACGCGACATGATCCCAGGGTTTGACGACGACCCCGAACAGCGGTGTGGATTTTCTCTTGTCGTAATGTGTGGTGACGAAGCCGGCCGGGTTGTAGTTGTCCGATTTGATGTTTTGCTGACGCACGCCGAGCGTGACTTGAAGGCGTTCGTCGAGCATCGACAGGGTGTCGGCGAGGGCCACGCCCGACAGTTCGCTTTCGGAGACCTTTGGCGTATCCGGTTTGGCGATCGCGGGTTTCGGACGGTCGATCGGGTGGTAGATGTTCGACAGGATCGCCGGCCCGGAAATAATGCCCCGGGACAAGTTATCGCGGTAACGGGTGACCTGCAGGGCGGTGCTGTGACTGATCGGCCCGGTGTCTAACCGCAGCCGCGCGCCGGCATCGACGGTGTAGCGCTGGACTTCGAACTTGTAATAGCCGGGGATCGACGAGGTGTCGCCCGCTTCATTGATGATGGTTGGTGTCTGGTCGGACATGCGCGCGACATCCGATCGGCCACCGCCAGCATGGGCGAACAGCGTCAGGTTGTCGTTGAGGTCGTATTCGCCACCCAATAACGCCGATTTGTCGCGGGTTTCCGACCAGCCCCATTCCTGGCTGACGCTGGTGCGCCCGTTGGCCGCCGAAGGAATCTCCACGCCGGGGGCGATCAGAAACGGTCGGGACGCGGCGTCGAAGCTCTCTTTCTGGTTGATCAGATCCAGGGTGGTGCGCAGGCGGTCGCCCTGATAGTCGAGGGAAATCGCGCCGATGCCGACTTCCCTCGATTGCTTGTCGATGGCCGTTTCACCTTGCTGGACGCTGCCATTGATTCGCACCCCAAACCGGCGTTCTTCGCCGAAGCGGCGGCTGACATCGAGGTGCCCGCCGAGCTGGGTATTCAATGCATAACTGGTGGTAAAGCGGGTCAGGTCTTCGTCCAGAGAACGCTTGGGCACCACGTTGATCACGCCGCCGACACCGCTGTTGGGCGACATGCCGTAGAGCAGGGCGCCAGGGCCTTTGACCAGTTCGATGCGTTCGGCGTACTCGGTGAACACCCGGTAGTTGGAGGCCACGCCGTACACGCCGTCGAACGCCAGTTCACCGAGGTTGCCTTCACCGACCGGAAAGCCACGGATGAAGAATGAATCGACAATCCCTCCGGCCTGTCCCGTGGAGCGCACTGAAGAGTCACGCTCCAGCAAGTCGCCGACGGTGACAGCCTGTTGATCCTTGATCAACGTCGAGGTGTAGCTGCTGACGCTGAACGGGGTGTCCATCGAGTCGCGGTTGCCCAGCATGCCGAGGCGTCCGCCGCGAGCGACCTGACCGCCCGGGAGCACCGATGGCAGGCTGTCGGTGCGCTTGTCGGTGCCTTCGATCGTGGTGTCCGACAACGTGACCCGGCGCACCACCAGCGTCCAGGTGCCGTCGCTGCGGGCGACCATTTCCAGGCCGCTGCCCTCCAGCAGGCGGGTTACCGCTTCCTGTACCGAGTAGCTGCCGGACAATCCCGGGCTGACGAGGCCTTCAGTGATCGATGGCTGAAACGACAGGGCAATCCCGGCGTCCACGGCAAAACTCGACAGGGTCACACCGAGCGGGCCGGGAGCGATGTTGTAGGCTCGAACGGTGACCGCGTCCAGTTGCGTCGGTCCGGCAGCCAGAGCGAACGTGCCACCGGCCAGGCCCAGCACAACGCTGAGCAACACACTGCGTAGAACGGGCTTTAGTAGCAGACGATCCGAAGGCAAGGGTCGTGCAACGAGCATGAGGGAGTGACCCTATGGACGAGGTGGAATGGTTGTTCCTTTCATTGCCAGCCGAGATCAAAAAAAGTATCACCTGCGAGGTGATTTTTTTGCTCAGGCGGGTGAGAGCGTCACCCAGTAACCGCTCAAGTGCCCGGAGACGTGCACGGGATAGGTCTGCGCCAGCATGTTCAGCGAACGTTGGGTATCGCTGATGGGAAAGGCCCCGGAAATGCGCAAGTCGGCAATGGCCGGGTCGCAGCGCACGAAACCCCGGCGATAGCGCGCCAGTTCGACGACGAAATCCGCCAGGCGCATCTTGTCGGCCATCAGCATGCCCTGGGTCCAGGCGCCGACGTTGCGGTCGGTCGGGTTCAGTGAGCCAAAGGCCTGAGATGAAAAGTCGGTGCGTTGCCCGGCGTTGACGATGATCGGCGTGCGCTGAGGGCTGTCGGCCAACTCGACTTGCACGGCGCCTTCGAGCACTGCGAGTTGGGTGCGCGGCTGCCATTCACGAACGGTGAAGCGCGTGCCCAGCGCCTGCATCCGGCCCTGACGGGTGCTGACCAGAAAGGGCCGAGGTTGCGTGGCGGTGTCCGGCGCGGTCTGTACCAGGATTTCGCCTTCGCGCAGATTGATCAGCCGCTGACGGGTATCGAACAGGACGTCGATGGCCGTGTCGGTGTTCAGGGTGATTTGCGAGCCGTCGGCCAGGGTCAGTTCGCGGCGCTGGCCCACGGCGGTGTGGTAATCGGCGGACCATTGCTGCGATTGCGCCAGTTTCCAGCTGCCCCAACCGGCGGGCACCGCTGCCAGCAACAAGGCCAGTTTGCCCAGGGCGGCGCGGCGTTCCGGGTTGCTTGGGCGATCCAGCGCCGACATCGCCAGCGACGGTGGCAGGCCGCCGAACTTGCTTTGCAGCAACTGCGCGCGGGCCCACGCCCGATTGCGTTCGGGGCTACTGACTTTCCAGTATTCCCATTCCGCGCGCTCGGTTTCGCTGAGGTCGTTTTCACTCAGGCGCATCAGCCACTCGGCGGCTTCTTCGAGGATTTTCGGATCGAGCGGCGGTTCACTGCGACGCGTGAGCATTCATTCCACCAGCATCAGGCACTGCACGAAAGCCTGTTTCATGTAGCGCTTGACGGTGATCAGCGAGACGTCCAGCTGCTCGGCGATGTCGGCGTATTTCAAACCGCCGATCTGCGACAGCAGGAACGCGCGTTTGACCAGTGGCGGAAGGGTGTCGAGCATGGCGTCGATTTCATGCAGGGTTTCCAGCACCACGAAACGCAGTTCGGGCGAGGGCACTTCCGGCGCAGGCAAATGTGCGAGGGCATCAAGGTAGGCGCGTTCCAGTGCCTTGCGCTGATACCAGTTGATGAGGATGCCCTTCGCCACGCAACTCAGGTACGCCCGGGGCTGCTCGATGGTCGTGACCTGGGAGGCGAGGATCCGGGTGAAGGTATCCTGCGCCAGATCCGCCGCATCCATGGCGTTACCCAGTTTTTTCTTCAGCGTGTTGTACAGCCAGCCGTGATGACCGCTGTACAGCGCTTCGATCACGCGCAGGTGGTTGTCGTTGTTCGCGGGAAGGGTTTCGCTCATGGCTGCAGTGTTTTGCAATTGAGAAGTATTCCCAATGCTAGTGTACAAAGAGCCCGCGACGCAAGCGCGAATCAGCATCCGTTTTCAGGCGCGTGGCATTCTCAACAACGCGTTTACCATGGCGTCGATTTCAGCCTCGGTGTTGTAGGCGTGCAGCGATGCGCGGCTGACTTCCAGCAGGTCCCGTTGCTGCATGTCGAGCAGGGTCGAACGGAAGGTCGAGGTGGTGACGTTGATGCGTTTTTCCTGCTGCGCCAGCCATGCCTGGACTTGTGCTGCGCTGGCGTCCTTACAGGTGAAGGTGACGATGCCTGACTTGACCGCGCCCCGATCCTGCGGCGTAACGCCGGGTACGTCGTTCAGGCGATTGCGCAGGTGAGCTGACAATCCTTGAATGCGCTGCCACATCGGCTCGATGCCTTGCGTCAGGGCGTAACGGGTCGCGGCGCCCATGCCCAGTTTCGCTGCCACGTTGCATTCCCAGTTTTCAAAGCGCCGGGCATCGCCACGAATCCTGAAGGTGTCCGGTGTCAGCAATGAAGCGGCATGCAGGTCGAGAAACGCCGGCTCAAGGTTTTCGCACAAAGTCTTTTCGACATAGAGAAATCCCATGCCCCGAGGGCCACGAAGGTATTTGCGGCTGGTGGCAGCGAGCATATGGCAGCCGATTTTCTGCACATCGATCGGCATCTGTCCGACGCCCTGACAGGCATCCAGCAGAAACAGAACCCCGGCCGCGCGGGCGAGGGCGCCGATCTGTTCGATGGGCTGCACCGGGCCGCCATTGGTAGCGATCACTGGCAGCGACACCAGGGCGACCCGGTCATCGCCGAGCATGTCCCGCAGCGCCGGCAATGACACCTGACCCAGTTCATCGTTGGGAATGACCCTGATCTCGATCCCGCGCTGCTGCTTGAGTTGCAGGTAGGGAATGTAGTTGCCGGCGTATTCGGTGGACGACGTCAGCACCACATCGCCGGGCCGCAGCGGCAATGAGTAGAAGGCCATGTCCCAGGCGCGGGTCGCGTTCTCGATCACCGCGATTTCTTCGGGCCGCGCGTTGATCAGTTGACCGATCTGCTCGTAGACATTTTCCACTTCAACGGATTGCTGCCCGGCGGCTTCGTAACCGCCGATCCGGGCTTCAAGTTGCAGGTGACGGGTCATCACCTCGATCACCGGGTCTGGCATCAGCGCTGCGCCGGCATTGTTGAAATGAATCAGTTGCTCGACACCCGGTGTGTCGGCGCGCAGTTGTTCAATGTGCAAAGCAAACTCCTTGATCAGTCGCCCGGCGGGATCTGGCTCGGTTGCATGACCATGGGCCGGTAGCGCAACGCAACGATGGGTATCAGCGCGAGGATGTAGGCGAGGCAGACAAACAGGTAGGTGTACTGCAAACCGTAGACCTGGCTGAGCAGCCCACCGGCCGAGATGCCGGCGATGGACGCAAACTGTGCGGTGCTCTGGGCAATGCCCAACACGTAGCCCTGGCGTGAGCTGTCGGCGGTCTTGGAGATCAGCGCCATCAGCACCGGCGTCGTGGCGCCCAGCAATACGCCCCAGATGAAGTAAGCGCCGACGAATACGATCGGATTACGCGTGACGCCGGCGAGTGCCGTCAGCGCAATACAGCCGAGGACGACATAAGTAATGCGTTGCAGAGTGTCCTGCTGGCTACGGTGTTCGAAGTAACGCGACCACGCGGTTGCCGACAGAATGAAACCCAGCGCCAGCAAGCCATAACACAGCCCGACCACCGAGTTGCTGACCTCGAACACCGAGCTGACATACAGCGAGAACGACGTCTGCGGCAGCATCCGCGCCAGCAGCAAAATGCCCATGACACCCAGCAGCGACAGCAGGGGCGTGCCTTGCCAGACGCTGGTGTTGTGGCTGACCGGAGCTTCTTTATCGGCAACCGGTGCTTTCTTCACTGGCGGCACGTCCGGCAATGTCACGGCCGCGACCACGGTGCAGATGGCGCACAGCACCGCCGCGATCATGTTGATCCAGAAGAACGTCGCGTAATCGAGGATCAGGCCGCCGACCACGGCGCCGAGCAACGAGCCGACGTTGGTGGAAATCTGCAGGATCGCGAACAGCCGCGCTCGCCGCGAAGGCGCTTCGATACTCACGCCATACGCCTGGGCCGGGGCGATGTAGCCGGCGAAGGCGCCTTGCAGGAAGCGCAGGATCAGGATCACCCAGATGTCACTGCACAGGGCCAGCCCAAGCTGGGTCAATGACAGGCCGGCGAGGGCGCGGATCATCATCAACTTGTGGCCGTAGCGATCGCCGATACGGCCCCAGAATGCACTGGTCAGAATAATGCCCAGCATCGGCCCGACGTACACGGCGATGCTGGCGAAACTGAAGAGCGAGTCCGAAGACGTCAGCCCACGCAGGTGGACGGGCCAGAACGGCCCGCTCATTTCCATCGCGCCCATCGAAATGAGCTGGGTCGCGAACAGAAGATAAATCAGGACTCTTACGCGCGAACCCGCGATGGAACCTGCATGGGTCATGAGTCAGCCTCGGTTATTGAACGACATTGAGCGGGTTGGTCAGCGTGTGCTGAATCCGATAGTTGGAGTACTGCATCATGTGCATGCGCAACAACGAGCGGGTCGGCCACGGGTCATTGAGGAAGGCCTTGCGTTCGACTTCCCACAGATCCGGCGCGACACGCTCGCGCACCGCTGCGAAAGCCTGCTCGGTCTCTTCACGCAGAATGTCCCACATCCGATTGTTGTCCAGCGCGTACTCCTTGGTCAGCCACAAAGCCATTTCATGCAGGTGCGTGAGGAACGCCGCGTCGAGCACGAACATGCGCACCGGTTCGATATCGCCCTCGAACACCGTTGGCAGAATGCCCGGCTGCACGTGCGGTTGCAGGGTGTAACCGCGTCCTTCCAGTAAAGGCGCGTAGGTTCTGCCGTCGCCGAAATCGCGGATCAGCAGACTACGTGCTTTGCCATCCGGGGAAAACAGCACCATCGTGTTCTGCTGGTGCGCCTCAAGCCCGATGCCGTACATCAAGTAGATTGCAATCACCGGATGGGTGACCACTTTGGCGTACTGACGGAACCAGTCTTCGACCTGGGCGACATTGGCCCGAACCCCATCGCGCTCGATCAAGTCGGTGAACAACGGGCGGCCGCTGCCCGGCAAGCGAGTGAACAGAGAAGCCACGGTGATCGGCAGACACTCATCGGTGCGCTCGAACGCTTGCTGGCTGGCGCGGAACACCACCGACAGATGCCGGCCGGGGTGGTCGTCCTGGGTGATCGCGTTCTTGTAGCGCACGCCGATCTCTTCCGGGAAGATTTCCAGACGCTGCCCGAAACCGTTTTCGACCTCGAGGATTTTTGTGATGACGGTGCTGATGCGCGGGCCCATGTGGATCGACTTGGCTTGCAGGCTGCGCAGCTCGCTGGTCATCCACACGGCAATCGGTAACTTGATCAGCGGCGCGCTTTCCTTGAGCACCGGCATCATCGTGCGGTACGACATGGTCGGCAGGGTCTGGATGTCCGGGCCGTCGGTGATCAGGATGCCTTCTGCGATTTCCGCCGCGAAGTGCTTCTGCACGTAAGCCTGCAAATGCCATGAGTGAATCGGCAGTGGCAACCATTGGGATTCGTCCAGGCCCTTGTCGTTAAGCGACGCTTTCCATTGCTCCCATTGAGTCGGGAAGTTGCTGGCGAACCAGGTGTGGTAGTCGGTGACGTGGGGCATGCTTTCGCTTTTCGCCATGTCGGCCCGCAACGCGGCAATGCGCAGTGGCACCTGGGCGTTGAACTCCGGCGACAGTTGCTCGACTTCTTCATCGCTCAGGCCCGGTCGGGCTTTCCACGTCGGATAATACGGGTGACCTTCCAGCGAGCCCCACTGGTCGAGGAGGATCGCGGCGTCCTTGGTGCTGGCGTGCTGGCGCAGGTAATCGGTCAGGCTGTCGAGGCCCTGTTCCTGGGCGGCAGCGGCCAGTCGTGCGTTCCATTGCTGGCGATGCTGACGAGCGTGGGCGTCGTTCATCAGGCTGTTTTCCATGTCCGACTTGAGCCCGGCGATGCCTTCATCGGTCGGTTCGAAATCGAAGCTGTCGCGCAGCACATCCAACAGGTCCTGATGGGTATAGATCACCTGGCGTACGCCTTCATCGGTCATCAGAATCACGTCGCCGTCATTGACCACGGTGTCCGCCGGGCCCTTGGTGATGTTGGAAAAGAACACTTGGGAACGGCCGTCTTTCAGCGCGTACGTGGCCTCGTTGCCTGCGGCGGAGAAGCGCAGACCCGAGCGATCCAGAATGTTTTCGGCAAACAGGCAACGGATCATCCGTCGCAGGGCGTTCTTGCGGGAGTAGGCGATGAGTGTCTTGAAGTCATCCATATCAGCTATCTGCTCGTCGAGAAATTAATGAAGTGTTGAACCCGCTCACGCCGTGCGCGGCCATTGGCTGGGGAAGTAGTCGAGCGCCGAGTTGCGCAGGCCCTGCATGTAGGAAACGCTCCATTGCAGGACTTCTTCGATGTAGGGGACTTTCAGTTGGAAGCGCCGAGCCATTTCCACCAGCAGCACCAGGCCGTAGGCGACGTCTTCATTGAAGGCGCGGCTTTCACGTTCGATCACGTAGCCGGCGCGGTTGTCATCGGCTGGAATCATCGGGGCGAGGATGTCGTTGTAGGCCTGGTTGGTGCGCAGGATCGACAACATGCTGCTCTGATCGCGGATCTGCTCGCCGTAGGCCTCGACGATTTCCTGCTTGAGGGATTTGACCGACGACAGGTCGATGCCCATGCGCTGGCTGATCACGCTGCACAGCTCCTGACTTTCCTGATCCATGCGTTCCAGGAAATAGGCGCCGAGCTCCGGGCACTCGGTCCACCAGCACATGCGTTGCGGGAAGATCTTGCGATGCCACTGGCCGTAGGGACCGATCAACCCGTAAATCACCGAACTGTGCATGATCGGATTGCCCGGTGTCAGGGTGATTTCCAGGTAGTGGTCGAGCATCGTCACGCAGGGGCCGTACAGCGTGGTGAGGATTTCTTCCAGGTGTTGCCGCGACTGCGATGATTCCCGGTCATGCATCGCCACATATAGCTGGCTCTTGCCGCCGCCCATCTTCACCGACACCCCCGGCTTCAGATCGAACGCGGTGTGTGGCACGTCCTTCATGCCCCAGATCACCACGTTCGAACGTTCGCCCAGTGTGGCTTCCGCCAGCCAGTCGAAGCCGCAGAAGCCCGGAATGGCGCCGACGTACACCGGTTTGCTTGAACTCAAATGCGGCGCGATGGCTTGCAGGGTTTGCGGTCGTGCGTGGGCCGGCACCGTGATGATCACGATGTCGGCGTCGGCAACCACGACGCTGGCATCGGTGCTGACCTGATCCGGTCGTGCGCTCAGCGTCGAGCCGTCCGGCATCAGCGCCTGCATCGGCAGCTTGGCGAGGTGCCGGTCGACCACTTCCTGGTTATTGGTGAGCATCGAGACCTGAACATTGGGCAACTGTTTAAACAGGATGGCATTCAGATGCCCGGTCCGGCCTGCGCCGCAGATGGCGACTTTCAGCGGTTTCATACAGAGACTTTCCTGTGTGGGAGACGCGTCAGGCGACGCTCAATTGCAGGGGAGTGGCGTCGGATTCCAGCCAGCGAGTCTTACCCAGCCAGCGATCCAGTTGCGGTGCGACGCCCGGGTCCAGCAGGTCCCGTTCTTCCAGCCAGTTGTCATCGAATACGGTGTGCAGGTATTTCTCGCCGCCGTCGGCAATCGGCACCACGACGTTGCCGGTCAACGTGCCTTTGTGGATCAGCTCCAGCGCCTTGAAGATCGCACCGCCGGTCGAGCCGCCGACCAGCAGCGCCAGGTTGCGTGCGATGTAGCGGGCGGTTTCGAACGCCTGAGAGTCGGTTACCTGCAAGCCCAGGTCGATGCAGCTGTAGTCGAGCACCAGGCCGACGGTGTCGCCGGCCGGGGTGCCGGTTCCCGACTGGTAATACGGATAGCCGGGATGGCCGAAGACGATGGAGCCGGCCGGCTCGACGGCTACTGTCACGATATCCGGGTTGTGCAGTTTCAGACCGCGGGCGATGCCGGTCATCGAGCCGCCGGTGCCAACGCAACCGACATAGGCACCGATGTGGCCACCGGCCTGGGCGATGGTTTCACGGACAAAATCGCTGTAACCGCCGGCGTTGGCTGCGTTGTCCGACTGGTTCATGAACACCGCGCCGGGGATCTGCGACGCGAGTTCGGCAGCCAGCCGTTGGCGCTCGACCACGGCCACTTCGTCTTCCCGGTAAGTGCCGGCGACGAAGCGGATTTCCGCCCCCAGTGCCTTCATCACCGCGATCTTGTCCTGAGCTGCGTGATGATCGACCACGGCAATGAAATGCAGGTCGAACTCCACGGCCGCCATCGCCAGGCCGATGCCGGTATTGCCGGAGGACGATTCCACAACCACGCCACCGGGTTTCAACTTTCCGGACTTGAGCGCCGCCAATACCATGTTTCGCGCCATACGGTCTTTAATACTGCCGCCGGGGTTGTTCTTCTCTATCTTCAGCAAAAGCCGGGCGTTGGTATCCGGAACATCAATGCCCAACATTGGTGTATTGCCAATAAGATCCGAAACTTTATTCAGTATCATCTGGACGTCTTCCCTTAATAGTCAGGTGTGAATGCGTAGTTACCTTCCGTACAACACGTCGCCATCAGCCGCTGCGGCAACGGGTGGCGATGAAATTCGTTTTCCAGCAAGTCCATCTGATAACCAGCGGTGTTGGCGTAGATCAATAAGTCGCCGGTTTGTGGTGTGGTTTCGAAGTTGATCAGTCGATGAGTGATCACATCATCATCCAGGCAACTATGCCCGGCGATATAGGCTTGTATCGGAACAGTCTTCGACTCTTTCGAAGTGATCAATATTGGATCGACAAGGTATTCAGATGAAAACCATGTTTCGCACGCGCTGAAACTGCTGCCTTCGGCAAAGATCACAACTTTTTTGTCGGACAGTTGTTTGGTTTGGGTTACGCGAAAGACGGTAATGGCGGCTTGGTCAACCAGACTTCGGCCGGGCTCCAGTGCCAGTTTTATATTTCTATCCTTCAAGTAACTCGCAATGGTTTTTCCCGGAGAGTGATCCGACTCCAGGAATAACTCCAGCCACTGGCAAGCTGTCAGACTGCTGCCATAAGGGTAATAAGCGTTGGGCACTCGACGATTCTGATAATGACCAGGATTGTTGTCGTTCTGCAAAAAACTGTTGTAATCCTGCGGGTCTACATACCGCATCGGCAGGCCACCACCGATATCGATCATGACCGGGTCCAGCCCCATTTCCCTTGCTGCATCGATGAAGCCAGTGACTTCGCGGAAAGCCTGTACCCGGGTTTCGTAGCCGTAACCGCCGAGGTGGAAATGGAAACCTTCGAAGTGCAACGACTCACGCTGTTCGGTCAGCAATTGCAGGCACTGAAACAAATCATCCGCGCCCATTCCGAAGCGACTTGAGGGGCAACTTGTCGGCCTGTAACGCAGCAGGATCCGGGCTTTGGCCGGTGGTTGCGAAGTGTCGAGCAGCGCTTTGAGATGGCTGAACTCTTCCAGTGAGTCCACACAAATCAGCGATCCACCTTGTACCAGCGCACGATGAAACTCTGCCGTTTTGGCCGGCCCGGTTGCACACAGATGTTCCGCCGGAGTTCCGGCGCGCAGTGCAGCTTGCAGCTCAAAGAGGCTCGACACGTCGGTGCCGATGCCCGAAGCCGATGCCGCAGCCAGCAAGCATTGGGACTTGTTGGCTTTGGCACCGTAGAAAATCGCGTAGTCAACGTCGTGTCGTTTCAACACCGATTGCAGCGCCTGGACGTTGGCCTCAAATGAATGTGGCCATACTAGATTCAGCGGGGATCCGTGTTGTTTAATAAGTTCAACAAGTTTTTCCGGGGAATGTTGAAGTAAATTATCGATAATAGGGTCAATTAGCGGTTTCAGCACTTTTGGGTATTGGGTTTCGATTGTTTCTTTAATTGGCGGCGCAATTAATTCAGGCATAGAAAACCTCTGGCGTCGATAATCGCCATGTGCAGGTCGACAACTAATCGTTATCGATTTGTGTGTTCTTGCTGCTCGTCAGATACGAGTGTTTAAAGAGGTGGAGGCGGATGACAGATCCGCTCTGCAAATAAACACGGGGTATGTTCTTTCATAAAATTTTCACAAAACTGTTTCATGAGAACCCCACTCCTTAAGGCTCAGGCAGGCAAGGAGAAGGCCAATAACTGATGGCCTTGCCTCTTTTGAAGTGCCATTACCTGACATGTAAATGACATCATTGCGCCGAACTTTCCGTGAACAAAATCTCAGGACTTGATTTGAGTCTTGACCCTGTCAGCGGCTCGAACAATATTGCGAACAGGAACGATTATCAAGTAAGGTTTTCAAATATTTTTGAATGAACACACACAACAGGGGAGTGCGAAGCCGCTTATTCGCATGCTCAAGTAAGCGCTCGCGTGTTGATTTTAAAAACCGTCAACGCCTTGTTATTCAAGGTGTTGGCGGTTGATTCAAGACACCCGGATTCAACTCGGTTTTTCCCCTGTAACAGGTGTTCGAATTTTTTTTGAAAACCCACGACTGAAGCACGCTCAGGAGAGTCCCGATGACTGTTCGTCACAGCACCAACGCCACGCTTCCCATCAGCTACCTGTTCGTTCCCGGCAACCGGCCGGAGCGCTTTTCCAAAGCGGTCGAAGCCGGGCCGGATGCGATCATCCTCGACCTCGAAGATGCCGTTCATCCGAACAGCAAAGCCGTGGCCCGGGCGTCGATCTGGGCCTGGCAGCAGAGCACGCCCGAAACCGCCTGCCAGCGTTACATCCGGTTGAACAGCGTCGGCAGTTCGCTGTTTCGCCAGGACATGACCTGGCTGGGCGACATGCGCTACCCCGAGCGCTGCGCAGGGATTTTCCTGCCCAAGGCCGAATGTCCCGAAAGCCTGACCCGCGTGGTCGAACGCCTGCTGGCGTGGAACCCCGACCTGCAAATCGTCGCCATCATCGAGACTGCCAAAGGCTTGCATCAGGTCGAGGCAATTGCCGCGATTCCGGGCCTGGCACGGCTGGCATTCGGCTCGCTGGATTTTTCCCTGGACATCGATTGCAGCCAGATTCCTGAGGCGTTTCTGTTCGCCCGCAATCGCATCGTGCTGGCGTCACGCGTTGCCGGTTTGCCGGCACCGATCGATGGCGTGACCCCGGCCATCAGCGACATGGCGGTGGTCGAGCGCGACTCACGTTACGCCCGGTCGCTGGGGTTCGGCGCCAAGTTGTGTATCCATCCTTCGCAGCTCGCCACGGTGCAGAAAGCCTACCTGCCCAACGCCCGCCAACTGGCTTGGGCGGATCGGGTCCTGAACGCCGTGGCCGGGGGCAGCCACGCGGTGCAAGTCGACGGTGAAATGGTCGATCTGCCGCTGATCGAGCAGGCGCAACGCCTGCGGGACATGGCCAGCCAGTACGCGCTGGTCGCCAACGCGGATGCCTGCTGAAACGGGGGACGAATCATGGGACATGGTTACCAGATTGCCCTGCGGCCACTGTGCGACGTGCGGCAATCCGAGCAGGTCGATCCGCTCAACGTGCAGCGGCTGCGCGAGGCGATCATCCAGGCCGGGCACTGGCTGGAACCGATCATCGTCGAGCGCTCCCGGGGCATCGTGATGGACGGCAATCACCGGTTCAACGCGGCGCGGGCGCTGGGGTTGAAACGGGTGCCGTGCATCCAGCTCGACTACGCCGATCCACGTGTCTGTGTACGGCACTGGCAAACCGGGCAGGCGTTCGAAGTGGCGCGGATTTTCACCACCATCGAGCGCGGCGAACTGTTCCCCTACAAGACCACCCGGCACGCGTTCGACCCCGCGCTGCCGGTGATCTCCATTCCGCTGCAATGCCTGTACGACTGACCGGCGCCGGAGGGTGGGTTTCGCAGCCCATCCTCCGGACGTTCTCTCCCGAGCAATCCGCTCGCAAAAAAATTTCAACGACGCTGATACTTTTTCGATTGTCGACTGGCAAATAGGAGTCATTACCATTTTCAGCCATTCGAGAAGGACCCCATCGTCATGTCTGTTGCACGTCGACCTTGCAGTGAACGCGCGTTAACGCTGGCTATTCGCACCGCCATGCTGAGTTCTATTCTGGCCGCAGGAAGCGCCACTGCCTGGGCAGCAGACCCCAAGCAATCCGAGCAACAGGACGTCGCCGCCACGGAAGGGCTGACGCTGGACACCACCAACGTCACCGGCAGCTACAACGGCGCGACTGCCTTGCCGGAAGTACTCGCCGGAGGCCAGGTCGCACGGGGCGCGCGGCTGGGGATGATGGGCAACAAGGACGTCATGGACACGCCATTCAGCGTGACCAGCTACACCGCGAAAACCCTCGCTGACCTGCAAACGGTGACCGTGGCCGATGCGCTGGAACGCGACCCTTCGGTACGTTCCACCGGGCAGACCGGCGGCATCGTCGATTCGTTTTTCATCCGTGGATTTG
Organism: Pseudomonas sp. HS6; assembly: GCF_023375815.1. Lineage (NCBI taxonomy): Bacteria > Pseudomonadati > Pseudomonadota > Gammaproteobacteria > Pseudomonadales > Pseudomonadaceae > Pseudomonas > Pseudomonas sp. HS6. The sequence goes on from NZ_CP067412.1 coordinate 2,787,144, forward strand.
CGATAGGCGAGGGCAACCTCGGCGAGTTGGCCTACGACGGCGTGTACGGCGTAGCGCCCAATTATCGGGTGTTTACCGAATACGCCGAACGCGTTGAAGTGTTGAAAGGGCCGGGCGCGTTGATGTATGGCATTTCCCCCAACAGCGGCGTCGGCGGCGTGATCAACATCGTGCCCAAACGGCCACTGGACGAAGACCTGACCCGCTTCACCGGCACTTACGCGTCTGACTCGCAAGTCGGTGGCCACTTGGATGTCAGTCGACGTTTCGGCAGCGAGAACCAGTTTGGCATCCGTTTCAACGGCAGCACCCAGGGCGGCGACACCGCGATCAACGATCAGGAACGCGCGCTGAACATCGGCGCCATCGCACTCGATTACAAGGGCGAGCGGTTGCGCCTGAACCTGGATTACATCAGCCAGAAAGAGAGCTTCGACGCAGCCTCGCGACCGTTCACCATTGCACCGGGTGTGAAGGTTCCATCGGCGCCGAACGGCCGCACCAACCTGCCGCAGGACTGGGGCTGGTCGGACACCAAGGAACAGTCGGCATTGCTCGGCGGCGAGTATGACCTCAGCGAAAACCTGACCGTGTTCGCCCACGCGGGCGGCGGTCGCTCCGACGTCAAGCGCATGTCCGACCAGGTACCGCGAATCCTCAACGACGCCGGCGACACCAGCAACATTCCCGGTTACTACAAATTCAACGTCGACCGTTCGACGGCCGACGTGGGGATGCGTGCACTGTTCGCCACCGGCCCGGTCACCCACACGACCACGGTCATGGCGACCCGTTATCAGGACGAATTGTCGCGGGGCATCAACAACGGCACGGAAATCCGCTCGAACATCTACCACCCGGTGGACGTGCCCAAGCAGTACATCAGCTCGCCGAAAGTGCTGCGCATTTCCGAATCGGAACTGTCTGGCGTCGCACTGACCGATACCCTCGGCTTTCTCGATGACCGGATTCAGTTGACCCTCGGCGTACGCCGACAGGACATCGAATCGCGTAACTACAACGCCTCGGGCTCGGTCAGTTCTCGTTATGACGACAGCGCGACCACACCGCTGGCGGGCGTGGTGGTCAAACCATGGGAAGACGTTTCGCTTTACTACAACTACGTCGAAGGCCTGAGCAAAGGCGACATCGCCCCCGGCACTGCAGCCAACTCTGGCGAAACGTTCGCACCCTACAAATCCAAGCAGCATGAAATCGGTGTGAAGTACGAACACGGTACGTTCATGACGACTCTGGCACTGTTCCAGATCGAGAAACCGAGCGGCGAAATCGGCGCTGGCAACGTGTTCTCGGTGCAGGCCGAACAACGTAACCGTGGCGTCGAGTTGAGCATGTTCGGTGAAGTCGCGCCGGGCACTCGCCTGATGGGCGGCGTGACCTTGCTGGACGGCGAACTGACGGACTCGGCCACCGCCGCCAACCGTGGCAACAAACCGGTGGGCGTGCCGGATGTTCAGGCCAACCTCTGGGCGGAGTGGGATACACCGTGGGTCGAAGGTTTCACCCTGACCGGCGGCGCGATCTACACCGACAGCCAATACGTCAATCAGGCCAATACCCAGGAGCTGCCTTCCTGGACCCGCATCGACGCCGGCGCTCGCTACGCCACCAAGATCGAAGGTCGGCCGACGACGTTCCGCGCCACGGTGCAGAACGTGTTTGATCGTGAGTACTGGTCGGGTGTGGCGTCCTACGGCGCGTTCTCCCCGGGCTATCCGCGCACGTTGCAGTTGTCGGCGACCGTCGACTTCTGATCGGGGGGCGCACTGCTGAGTGCGCCTTCTTCTATATAGAGCTACGCACAGCGGCTGATCATAAAAAGGAGCATTCGCATGTTAACCAGCCCGGCATCGACGTCCTCTGGCAAGCAATCGCAGTTCCCGTTGGCGAAGGGGCAGCGGGCCTTTGATTTCGAGCGCAGCACCAATGAGCATATCCGTGAGCTGCTGCATTATTACGGGCTGCGCACCAGTCTGATCCGGATCAAGGTGATCGATGCCTTGCTGGTTGCAGCACGCGATGGACGCGCCGTTGGCGGGCGCGGGGTGCATGGGTATCTGCAGGCGTTTGTCAGCGGCATTCAGTTCATCAGCGTCAGGGAAGTGCTCAAGCGTTTGTGCGAGGAGGGCGTCATCGTGTTTCAGCCTGACAAGAGCTACCGGTTTACCGGTGAAGCCTATGCCTTGCTGGAGCAGCATGCCGACCGCTGAATGACTGCGTTTGCTGTCCGGATCAAACCACCTGTTCGCAGGTGGTTTTTTCGTTTGAGGCCGTCAATCCCGATTCGATGAAAGCGTTCGATCACCGGACAGCCAAACCTTCGTCCAATTGCCCACCCCGACACTCCGGCGTACTGTGACCGGTGAACCACCCGTGATCACACAATAAATAGAAGATCGAGTGCCTTGCCCATGGACAACCGCCTGCTGAGCGACCGCAGCAGCGTGTTTCGCCACGCTGACCCGTATGCCGTCTCCGACTATGTGAACCAGCACGTCGGCCAGCATTTCATCGGCCTGTCCCGGGCTACCCATCCCCAAGCCAGCCTCAACCATCGCAAACTCGCCGACCTCGATCTGTGTCGTATCAGCTATGGCGGCAGCGTTCGCGTCACTTCAGTGGCGCTGGAAACGGTCTATCACCTGCAAGTTCTGCTGCAAGGCAATTGCCTGTGGCGCGGGCCCAAGCGTGAACATCATCTGGTGCCGGGCGAATTGTTGTTGATCAACCCGGACGATCCGGTCGACCTGACCTATTCCGACGATTGCGAGAAATTCATCCTCAAGGTGCCGGTCAGCGTCCTAGAGTCGGTGTGCGACGAGCAGCGCTGGTTGCATCCTGCTGGTGGCATCCGGTTTCTGCGCAATCATTACCGGCTCGACGAACTGGAAGGTTTTACCAACCTGTTGGGCATGATCTGCCAGGAAGCCGAAGCCAGCGATCCGTTGCTGCGGGTGCAGGAGCATTACGCGCAGATCATCGGCAGCAAACTGATTTCGCTGATGAGCACCAACGTCAGCCGTGAATGCCTGAGTTCACCAAGCGTCAGTTTCGAGCGAATCCTCGACTATATAGAGCGCAACTTGAAACAGGATCTGCCTGCCGAACACCTGGCCACACAGGCGAACATGAGCCTGCGTTCCCTGTACGCGCTGTTCGAACGCCAACTCGGCGTGACCCCGATGCAATACATCCGCCAGCGCAAGCTGGAACGTATTCATGCCTGCCTCAGCGATCCGAGCTGTCCGGTGCGCAACCTCACTGAACTGGCGCTGGACTACGGCTTCCTGCACCTCGGTCGTTTCTCCGAAAGCTATCGCCAGCAGTTCGGCGAGTTGCCGTCTGTGACCTTCAAACGCCGCCCCTGAAATTCCCGCCCCGAAACAATCTGAAGCACCTGCCGCGCCGTCCTGCACAAAACGGATAGCGCTCTGCAGGATTCGGATATTGCCTCCCGCGTTGCCTCCCTAATCTGACCTGGCCTGAACAATAACAATGGAGGCCCCGGCCATGTCCCTGGGAATCGACTACCTCAATGCCATGCTTGAAGAGGACCCCGAGAAGGGGGCCTACCGCTGCAAACGGGAGATGTTCACCGATCCGCGGCTGTTCGAACTGGAGATGGCGCACATCTTCGAAGGCAACTGGATCTACCTCGCCCATGAAAGCCAGATCCCCAACGTCAATGACTTTTTGACCACCACCATGGGTCGCCAACCCATCTTCATCGCCCGCAACAAGGCCGGTGTGCTCAATGCTTTTCTCAATGCGTGCAGCCATCGCGGCGCCATGCTGTGCCGGCACAAGTCCGGCAACCGTTCCAGCTATACCTGCCCGTTCCACGGCTGGACGTTCAACAACAGCGGCAAACTGCTCAAGGTCAAGGACCCGAGCGAGGCCGGCTACCCCGAAGGTTTCAACTGCGAAGGCTCCCACGACCTGACCAAAGTCGCGCGTTTCGAATCCTATCGCGGCTTCCTGTTCGGCAGCCTGAATGCCGACGTGAAGTCTCTCGCCGAGCACCTGGGCGAGTCGGCCAGGATCATTGACATGATCGTCGATCAGTCCCCCGAAGGCCTGGAGGTGCTGCGCGGTTCCAGCTCTTACATCTATGAAGGCAACTGGAAACTCACTGCCGAAAATGGCGCCGACGGCTATCACGTCAGCTCCGTGCACTGGAACTACGCCGCCACCCAGAACCAACGCCAGCAGCGCGACGCGGGCGGGGAAATCAAGACCATGAGCGCCGGCAGCTGGGCGAAGAAGGGCGGTGGTTTCTACTCGTTCGAGCACGGCCATCTGCTGCTCTGGACCCGTTGGGCCAACCCCGAGGACCGTCCGGCGTACGAGCGTCGCGATGAACTGGTCCGGGACTTTGGCCAGGCTCGCGCCGACTGGATGATCGAGAACTCGCGCAACCTGTGCCTGTACCCCAACGTTTACCTGATGGATCAGTTCAGCTCGCAGATCCGCGTCGCCCGGCCGATCTCCGTCGACAAGACCGAGATCACCATCTATTGCATCGCCCCCAAAGGCGAGAGCGCCGAGGCTCGGGCCAAACGCATTCGCCAATACGAAGACTTCTTCAACGTCAGCGGCATGGCCACCCCGGATGACCTTGAAGAATTCCGCTCGTGCCAGACCGGCTACGGTGCCGGGCGCGGCTGGAACGACATGTCCCGTGGCGCGACCCATTGGGTCGAAGGCGCGGACGCGGCGGCCGAGGAAATCGACCTCAAGCCCTTGCTGTCCGGCATGCGCACCGAGGACGAAGGGCTGTTCGTGTTGCAACACAAGTACTGGCAGGAAACCATGCTCAAGGCCGCCGCCAGCGATAAAAACCTGATCCCCGTGGAGGCTGTGCAATGAGCAACCTCTACGACACCGTGCGCGATTTTCTCTACCGCGAAGCACGTTATCTGGACGACGGACAGTGGGATCAGTGGCTGGAGCTCTACGCTGCCGACGCCAGTTTCTGGATGCCGGCCTGGGACGATCACGACACCCTGACCGAAGACCCGCAAAGCGAAATCTCGCTGATCTGGTACGGCAACCGTGGTGGCCTCGAAGACCGGGTATTCCGGATCAAGACCGAGCGCTCCAGCGCGACCATCCCCGACACCCGCACCTCGCACAACCTGAGCAACATCGAGATCGTCGAGCAGGGTGAGGGGCAATGCCAGGTGCGCTTCAACTGGCACACCCTGAGCTTTCGCTATCAGGTCACCGACAGCTACTTCGGCACCAGTTTCTACACCCTCGACCTGCGCGGCGAACAGCCGCTGATCAAGGCCAAGAAAGTCGTGCTGAAGAACGATTACGTCCGTCAGGTCATCGACATCTACCACATCTGATCGAGACGGCGGCGAGCCGGGCTCGACGCTGTGAGCGAGGTGCACCATGAGTTTCCAGATCGCACTGAATTTTGAAGACGGGGTCACCCGTTTCATCGAGGCCTCTGGCCACGAAACCGTTGCCGACGCGGCGTATCGCCAGGGCATCAACATTCCGCTGGACTGCCGCGACGGCGCCTGCGGCACCTGCAAATGTTTCGCCGAGTCCGGGCGATACGACATGGGCGACAACTTCATCGAAGACGCCTTGAGTGAAGATGAACTGGCCCAGGGTTATGTGCTGACCTGCCAGATGCGCGCCGAAAGCGATTGCGTGGTGCGAGTGCCGGTCGGCTCGCAGGTGTGCAAGACCGAACAGGCGAGTTTCCAGGCGTCGATCAGCGATGTTCGTCAGCTCTCCGAGAGCACCATCGCGCTGTCGCTCAAGGACGAATCCCTGAGCAGACTGGCGTTCCTGCCGGGGCAATACGTCAACCTGCAAGTGCCGGGCAGCGAGCAATCCCGCGCGTATTCCTTCAGCTCGTTGCAGAAGAACGGCGAGGTCAGCTTCCTGATCCGCAATGTCCCCGGCGGCTTGATGAGCAGCTTCCTCACGGGGCTGGCCAAGGCCGGCGACAGCCTGAATCTCGCCGGGCCGCTGGGCAGTTTTTACCTGCGGGAGATCAAGCGGCCGTTGCTGTTGCTCGCTGGCGGAACCGGGCTGGCGCCATTTACGGCGATGTTGGAGAAGATCGCCGAGCAGGGCAGCGAGCACCCGGTTCACCTGATCTACGGCGTGACCAACGATTTCGATCTGGTTGAACTTGACCGTCTCGAAGCCTTCGCCGCGCGCATCCCGAATTTCAGCTTCGGCGCCTGTGTGGCCAACCCGCAGAGCCAGCACCCGCTCAAGGGCTACGTCACCCAGCACATCGAGCCGCGCCACCTTAATGAAGGCGATGTCGACGTGTACCTGTGCGGCCCGCCGCCGATGGTCGAGGCGGTCAGCCAGTACATCCGCGAGCAGGGCATCACGCCGGCGAATTTCTACTACGAGAAGTTCGCGGCGGCCTGAGTTTCTTTCTGAATGTAGAGGTTGTCATGAACAACAGATTCGCCAACAAGGTCGCGCTGGTCACCGGCGCGGCGCAGGGCATCGGTCGCCGGGTGTGCGAGCGATTGCTGGAAGAGGGCGCACACGTCGTCGCCGTCGACCGCTCCGCACTGGTTCACGAACTGCAAGGCGAAGGCGTTTTGTCGCTGACCGCCGACCTTGAGCAATACGCCGATTGCACTCGGGTGATGAGCGCCGCCATCGATGCTTTCGGGCGCCTGGATGTGCTGGTCAACAACGTCGGCGGCACCATTTGGGCCAAACCGTTCGAGCACTACGACGTCGAGCAGATCGAGGCCGAAGTGCGCCGCTCGCTGTTCCCGACGTTGTGGTGCTGCCACGCCGCATTGCCGTACATGCTCAAGCAGGGGCGCGGCGCGATCATCAATGTGTCGTCGATTGCAACCCGCAGCCTGAACCGTGTTCCGTACGGCGCAGCCAAGGGCGGCATTAACGCACTGACCGCGTGCCTGGCTTTTGAGAATGCCGAGCGCGGGATCCGGGTCAACGCCACCGCGCCCGGCGGCACTGAAGCACCACCCCGGCGCATTCCGCGAAACACCACCGAACAGTCCGCGCAGGAGCAAGCCTGGTATCAGGAAATCGTCGCGCAAACCCTCGATAGCAGCCTGATGAAACGCTACGGAACCCTCGACGAACAGGTCGGTGCGATCCTGTTTCTGGCCTCGGACGACGCCTCCTACATCACCGGCGTGACGCTGCCGGTCGGTGGCGGCGATCTCGGCTGACCCCTATTGAATGGACACCTCAATGAACCGAACCCTGATTGAAAGCCTGTCGACGATCATCGTCGACCTGCCGACCATCCGCCCGCACAAACTGGCGATGCACACGATGCAGAACCAGACGCTGGTGATCCTGCGCCTGCGCTGCAGCGACGGTATCGAAGGCATCGGCGAAGCCACCACCATAGGCGGCCTGGCCTACGGCTACGAAAGCCCGGAAAGCATCAAGGTCAACATCGACGCGCACCTGGCGCCGGCGCTGATCGGCATGGACGCGAGCAACATCAACGTCGCGATGCAGAAGCTCGACAAGATCGCCAAGGGCAACACCTTCGCCAAGTCCGGAATCGAAAGCGCATTGCTGGATGCCCAAGGCAAACGCCTCGGCCTGCCAGTGAGCGAACTGCTCGGCGGCCGGGTGCGCGACAGCCTCGAAGTCGCCTGGACACTGGCCAGCGGCGACACTGCCCGCGACATCGCCGAGGCCGAGCAGATGCTGGAAGCGCGGCGGCACCGGATCTTCAAACTGAAGATCGGCGCCAACCCGTTGGAGCAGGATCTGAAACACGTGGTTGCGATCAAAAAAGCCTTGGGTGATCGCGCCAGCGTTCGGGTCGACGTCAACCAGTACTGGGACGAATCCCAGGCGATTCGTGGCTGTCAGGTGTTGGGCGATAACGGTATCGACCTGATCGAGCAGCCGATCTCGCGGGTCAATCGTTCCGGGCAGATTCGTCTGAACCAGCGCAGCCCGGCACCCATCATGGCCGACGAATCGATCGAAAGCGTGGAGGACGCGTTCAGCCTCGCTGCCGACGGCGCCGCCAGCGTCTTCGCCCTGAAGATCGCCAAGAACGGCGGCCCGCGTGCCGTGTTGCGCACCGCGCAAATTGCCGAAGCCGCTGGCATCGCCCTGTACGGCGGCACCATGCTCGAAGGCTCCATCGGCACACTGGCCTCGGCCCACGCGTTTCTCACGCTCAGGCAACTGACGTGGGACACCGAGCTGTTCGGCCCGTTGCTGCTGACCGAAGACATCGTCACCGAGCGCCCGCAGTACCTCGACTTTCACCTGCATATTCCACGTACCCCAGGCCTGGGCCTGACGCTGGATGAAGAGCGCCTGGCGCGTTTTCGCCGGCACTGATTCCCCAAGGAGAACGCCATGCTGTTCCACGTAAAAATGACCGTGAAATTGCCTGCCGACCTGGATTCGGCCGTTGCCACAAAGCTCAAGGCCGACGAGAAAGAACTCGCCCAGCGCCTGCAACGCGAAGGCCAGTGGCGACACCTCTGGCGCATCGCCGGGCACTACGCCAATTACAGCGTGTTCGACGTGCCCAGCGTCGAGGCGTTGCACGACACCCTGATGCTGTTGCCGCTGTTTCCCTACATGGAGATCGAGATCGACGGCCTCTGCCGTCATCCCTCGTCGATCCACGCCGACGACCGCTGAGCGCGGACTCAACCCCACAACAACAAGATGAGGTGAACATCATGACCGTGAACATTGCCCACACTGCCGAATTGCGGAAGTTTTTCGAAGAAGCCGCTGGTTTTGCCAACGATGGCGGCAACTCTCGCCTTAAAACCATCATCCTGCGCGTGTTGCAGGACACCGCGAAAATCATTGAAGACCTGGACATCAGCGAAGACGAATTCTGGAAGGCCGTCGATTACCTCAACCGCCTGGGCGGCCGCTCCGAAGCCGGACTGCTGGTCGCGGGCCTCGGCCTCGAACATTTCCTCGACCTGTTGCAGGACGCCAAGGATGCGCAGATCGGTTTGACCGGCGGCACACCGCGCACCATCGAAGGTCCGTTGTACGTGGCCGGCGCGCCGCTGTATGAAGGTGAGTGTCGGATGGACGACGGCAGCGAGGAAGGCGTCGCCACGGTGATGTTTCTTGAAGGCCAGGTGTTCGACCCGCAGGGCCAGCCGCTCGCCGGCGCCACGGTCGACCTGTGGCACGCCAACACCAAGGGCACCTACTCATTCTTCGATCAGCGCCAGTCTGACTACAACCTGCGCCGTCGGATCATCACCGACGCCGAAGGCCGCTATCGCGCCCGCAGCATCGTGCCCTCCGGTTATGGCTGTGATCCCCAGGGCCCGACCCAGGAATGCCTGAACCTGCTCGGCCGCCACGGCCAGCGCCCGGCTCATATTCACTTCTTCATCTCCGCACCCGGGCATCGACACTTGACGACACAGATCAATCTGTCGGGGGACAAATACCTGTGGGATGACTTCGCCTACGCGACCCGTGAAGGGTTGGTCGGGGAAGTCGAGTTTCGTGAGGATGCAGCGGGACGTCGTGCCGAATTGAAGTTTGACTTCCAGTTGCAACAGGCGCCCGATTCGGCGGCCGAACAGCGCAGTCAACGGCCACGGGCGTTGCAGGAATCCTGATTCCGGAGCGCTGACCGGATTGGTTGAGCTGCGCAAGAAGTTGCGCAGTTGTCCGTAATAAAACCACGGTCAAAACCGCTACAGGCCTTGCCGATCAAGGCCTCCAGCCAAGTGCGCAAGAAGTTGCACAGTACTGCGCAACTTCTTGCGCACTTTTTCGCTGTTTCCTACAGAAAAAATTGAAAAAATCCCGCGTGAACTTCGCAAACCCTTGATGCGTAATGGCCATGTGATAGCTGGCACGACTTTTGATAACTCCTTTGCCACCTGGACAGGCAATCACGCCGTCCGGTCCTGTCTTTTGAGCAAGGAGCACACCCCATGGCAACACCCGCGTACATGTCGGTTACCGGCGAAAAACAAGGCCTGATCACTGCCGGCGCCTTCACCGCCGACTCCGTTGGCAACACCTACCAGGAAGGCCACGAAGACCAGGTTATGGTTCAGGCTTTCACCCACGACGTGATCATCCCGCGTGACCCACAATCCGGTCAGCCAACCGGTCAGCGCGTGCACAAGCCCGTTGTGATCACCAAGGTCTACGACAAGGCTTCGCCTCTGCTGCAAGCGGCTCTGACCTCCGGCGAGCGCATGAGCGAAATCGTTATCCAGTGGTACCGCACTTCGGCGCAAGGCACCCAAGAGCACTACTACACCACCAAACTGGAAGACGCGATCATCGTCGCCATCAACAACAAAATGCACAACTGCCAGGATCCAGGCAACGCGCACTTTACCCACCTGGAAGAAGTGCAGTTCACCTACCGCAAAATCACCTGGACCCACGAAGTCTCCGGTACTTCGGGTTCCGATGACTGGCGTGCTCCAGTCGTTTAATTACGGCTGATGGTTGTACCGCCTCGGCCGGTTTCGCCGGTCGAGGCATCTCCATCACATAAAGAATTTTTGCTGCCCGATCCTCATCGATCTGGCGGCATCGCAGCACTGTGCGAGGGACAAGGGAATGTTCTCACCGGCCAACCAGGCTCATTTCAACCTGACCATCGATGGCGCGGACAGCGATTTCCAGGTGCTGTCGTTCACCGGTCGGGAGGCCCTCAATACCCCCTTTGAATTCGAGCTGGAACTGGTCAGCGAAAAGGCTTCGATCAACCTCGAAAGCCTGCTGCACAAACTGGCGTTTCTTCAGCTTTCGCCGAGCGGCAGCGGGATCCACGGGCTTATCTACAGCATCGCCCAGGGCGAGGCGGGCAAGCGCCTGACCCGCTACAAGATCTCCCTGCGTCCGCAGCTTTCGTACCTCGCGCACCGTTTCAATCAGCGCATCTTCCAGCAGATGACCGTGCAGCAAATCATCAGCCAGGTGCTGGAAGAACACGGCATCCTCGCCAGCGATTACCACTTCCAGCTCAGCGCGATCTACCCGGAGCGGATCTACTGCACGCAGTACGACGAGAGTGACCTGCATTTCGTCCAGCGCCTGTGTGAGGAGGAGGGGATTCACTACCACTTCCAGCACACCGCCAGCGGCCACAAACTCACCTTCGGCGATGACCAGACGGTGTTCCCGAAACTGGCGCCGGTGGCCTATCAGCAGGACTCCGGGCTGGTGGCGGACAAACCGGTGGTCAAGCGTTTCGGCCTGCGCCTGGCCACCCGCACCAGCCGCACTACACGGCGTGATTACGACTTCGTCAAACCGAAGATCGAGCTGGAAAGCGATGCCAAGAGCAGCGCCCAGCCGGACCTGGAAGATTACGATTACCCGGGCCGTTTCGTGGACCGCGAGCGCGGCAAGCACCTGGCCAACCGCAACCTCGAACGCCACCGCAGCGACTATCGCCTGGCCGAGGGCAACAGCGACCAGCCGATCCTGGTCACCGGGCATTTTCTGGCCCTGACCGACCACGCCAACCCGACGTGGAACGACCTCTGGCTGCTCACTGAAATCTTCCACGAAGGCAAGCAGCCACAAGTGCTGGAAGAGTCGGTGACCAGCGACACCACCGACAACAAAGACGATTTCCATCAGGGCTATCGCAACCGTTTCAACGCGATCCCGTGGGACGTGCCGTACCGTCCGCCGCTGGACCATCCGAAACCGAAAGTCCTCGGTTCGCAAAGCGCCGTGGTCACCGGCCCGGAAGGCGAAGAAATCTTCTGCGACCAGTACGGCCGGGTGAAGGTGCAGTTCTTCTGGGACCGCGAAGGCCAGCACGACGACAAGACCACCTGCTGGATGCGCGTAGCCTCCAGTTGGGCGGCTGAAACCTTTGGCTCGATCAACATTCCGCGGGTCGGCATGGAAGTGCTGATCACCTTCCTCGAAGGTGATCCCGACCAGCCGCTGATCACCGGTTGCCTGTACCACGGCGCCAACCTGCCGCCGTACAAACTGCCGGACTTCAAGACCCTCGCCACGGTCAAGAGCAAGGAATACAAGGGCAGCCGCGCCAACGAACTGCGCATCGACGACACCACCAGCGAGATCAGCATCGCGCTGCGCAGTGATCACGGGGCGAGTGCGATCAACCTCGGTTACCTGACTCATCCACGTCCTTCAGGTGGGCAGCCACGCGGCGAAGGTTTTGAGTTAAGAACCGACCGCCACGGCGCCGTGCGTGCGGGCGCCGGTCTGCTGATCACCACAGAACCGCGTCCGAACGAATCCAAACACCACAAGGATCTGCCGGAAACCGCCGAACGCCTCGCCACGGCCAGCGATCAACAGGACGGTTTCGCCACGCAGGCCAAAGAGCTTCAGGCTCAAGAGGCCGGCGATCAGGACGACGTGGCCAAGGCCTTGCACGCGCAGCACCAGGGCGTGCTCGGCTCGGGACCGGCGAACCTCACCGCCAACGAATTCCCCGAATTCACCGAGCCGCATCTGGTACTCGCCAGTCCCGCCGGCATCGCCCTGACCACGCCGCGCTCCAGCCACATCGCCACCGGCGAACATCTGGCGCTGAGCAGTACCGGGCACACCAGTTTTTCCGTCGGCAAACGCCTGCTCGCCAGTGCCAGTCGCGGCATGCGTCTGTTCGTGCAGAGCATGGGTTGGCGGCTGGTGGCGGCGTCCGGCGACATCGACGTCAAGGCGCTCAAGGACAGCATCAACCTGCTGGCCAAACTCAACATCACCGCCAACGCCGACCGCATCACCATCACCGCCAAAACCGAACTGGTGATCCAGGGCGGCGGCAGCGCCACGACCTACAACGCCGGCGGCATCACCCACGCCACCAGCGGCCCGTACACCGCCCACGCGGCGAACTTCGCCTACACCGGTGCGAAATCCCTGGCCGGCGTGTTCCCGGAACCGCCGAAACCGGGCAAGGGCAATCTCGAATTGTTCAACCAGTACGCCGGGCGTCAGGGCATCAAGGACGGCGATTACGAAGTCATCGATGCGCTGGGCAAAAGCATCAAGGGCAAGCTCGACGGCAAGGGTTTCGCCAGCGTTGCCGGTGCGGCCCCGGGCCCGGCACGCGTGCTGTTCGGCAAGGATCCGGCGGACACCTGGAGCGAGGGCAGCTACATCGGCAAACCGGAGTGGCCGTTGAACCCGCCGGGGGCCGAAGACATTCCGAGCCAGGTGCAGGCCATGGTCGCGCAGGCGTTGCCGAGCAAGAACTGGGACATGTTGGAGAAGGGCAAGGAATTGGCGCAGACAGGGATGGGCGCGATGCAGACCGCGCAAGGTGCGATGCAAACGGCGCAGCAGGTGAAGGGTGTGATGCAGGGCGGAGCGGCCGGGTTGCCGAAACTGGCGAGTGCGGCGATGCCGAGTGCTTCAAGCCTTCTCGGGGCGGCGAGCAAGGCGGGCAAGTTGCCTAGTCTGCCAACGCCGGCGTTACCGAAATCCTCGCTTAAAACCCCTGGGCTGATTGCAAGTGAGATGCTGTCATGACTACCGCAAGCGCAACACAAAGCCGAGAGTCTCAAGTTGCTGTCGTGCCGCTGAATCAGATTCAAGTAGCGGATGTCGGACGCGATGCAGCCAAGTTCGATGCGTGGCTGCAGGAAGTCAGTGGTGGCTACGTAACGCTTGAACGGATCAAGTATTTCGCCGGGGCTCTGCCGGTAGTCGGCAATATCATGGCGCTGGTCGATGTCTTGAATGACATCGCTGTTTTATCCCGTAGTGAAAAGCGCGATCCGCTGGATTGGGTCAGTCTGGGCATCGACCTGATCGGTGTAATACCAGTGCCTGCGAATATGGCTGCCGCACGCATGAGCCTTCGACCGACGCTTTATCTGGTTCGACAGGAAATGAAGGTGGCTGGCAAGGCTCTATTGGGCGATGCATTGATCAACGTGATTGCCGGTCACTTGAACGCGACGATTGTCGGCGAGATTGATCACTTCGTTAAGACCGCGCAATCCGCCTTGCCTGATCTGCTGGATAAAGCCGGGCAAAAGGGTGAAGAGTTCCTCAAGCAGATTGCCACGGGATTGAACGCTGTTGTCGATGCTGAACTTGATGCCGGTGCTGACCTCAAGCGAGCAGGGAAAAAAATGGACGGTGTGGGGGGGCAACTCCTGCACGATCCCGGCAAGGCCATCAGCAATATTTTTGACGCAGCCTTCGATGTCTACAAGGCCGCGGGAAAGGGCGTAGTCAATAGCGCTGCAAAGCATCTGTTGCCTCGGGAAGCCAAGAAGCTCGTTCACGATCAAACCAAGATACTGGTTGCCATGGGGCCGGAGTTAAAGGCTCAGCTGAAAAAGCTCAGTAATCCGAACATGCCGTTTTCCATTGGCGCGCTGCTGATCGTACTGACAAAGGCTGTCGAGGCCTGGAACCTGCGTAACAGGCGTGGTGTCGCTGGTCACGTGAAAGTCGGCGGAACGAGCCAGGCCAAACACAGGGCAGGTGAGGGCAGAACCGAAGTCAGGAAGACGGAAGTACCGGCGAAGAAGAAACCCAATGCCGAAAAAAACGGTACCTGCCCGGGTACCTGCGACAGCATCAGCTTTGCAGTGGGCTCCGAAAGTATTGCTCACACGGATTTCAATCTGACCGGCCCGTTCCCGATCGAGTGGACGCGTATCTACAGCTCGGATCTGGATTCCTATGATCAAGGCGATTTGGGTGCACGATGGATCACTTCGTTCACCACACGATTCGACCTCGTTGACGGTGCCTTGCAGTTCCATGATGCGGATGGCCGCAGCCACGACTATCCATTGCCTAAAGTCGATCTGTTCCATTACGACGCGATCGAAAACCTCACAGTTGTCCGCGTCAGTGACGACAAGCTGTTGCTCTGCCGTGGTTTCGAACGCAAGGAAACCTATGTCCGCCGTGGCCAGCAGTTTCTGCTGGTCGGTGTGGAGTTGCGCAGCGGCGCCGGCATCATGCTGCATTACGAGCACCGCTACGGTGACCGGACAGTACTGTCCGACCTGATTACGTACGAGGGGGATCCGGGCAAGGTGCATCTGCACCTCGGCACGATGATTGATGGACAAGGGCGTTTGGCCGGACTCTGGGAAATCCGTGACGGTGAGCCTCTGCGTCAGCTTTGTTCCTATGTTTACGATTCGGCGGGCGATCTGGTTCAGGCACAGGATGAAAACGGTGCTGCATGGCGTTATCAGTACCAGCATCACTTGATCACCCGTTATACCGATCGCACCGGGCGCGGCATGAACCTGCAATGGCTGGGTCACGGTGCAGACGCCAAGGCAGTTCGTGAGTGGGCGGATGACGGCAGTTTCGATACCCGCCTGGAATGGGATGAAAACATTCGACTGGTGTACGTCACCGATGCGCTCGGTCATGAGACCTGGCATTACTTTGACAGTCTGGGTTACACCTACCGTATTCGGCACGCCGACGATCGCTCTGACTGGTTCTTCCGTGATACCGCAAAAAACGTGGTCCGCCACGTCCGTGCCGATGGGCGCTCGGATCGCTACAGCTATGATGAACGAAGCAATCTTCTCGAACACATTCGCACCGATGACACGGTGGTCCACTTCGCTTACGACGATATCGGCCAACTGATCAAGATCAGCGATGCCGAGGGTGGGCAATGGACAAGGGCCTATGACGACGGTGGCAACCTTGTCGAGAGCGTCGACCCACTGGGCAACAAGACCGAATACGCTTACAACCCGGCCGGGATGCCAGTCTCGGTCAAAGATGCCAACGGCAATGAAAAGAAACTGGCGTACAACGCTTCCGGGCAATTGGTGGAGTACGTCGATTGTTCAGGCAAGACCAGTGCCTGGGAGTATAACGAGCGCGGCCAGATGATTTGCTTCACGGACGCTGCCGGGCACAGTACCGAATACCGATACAGTGCCGGGCAGTTGACGTTGATCATGCACCCGGACAAGACCGAGGAGCGCTTCGAGCGTGATGCCGAGGGCCGATTGCTGGCCCATGTCGATGGTCTGGACCGTTGCACAACGTGGAAGTACAGCGCGGCGGGGTTGATCGCCGAGCGGGTGGATGCGCTGGAGCATGCCGTTCGTTATCGCTGGGATAAGCTCGGTCGACTGATTGCACTGGAGAACGAGAACGAACGTCGTGCTCACTTCAACTACGATCCGGTCGGTCGTTTGTTGGAAGAAACAGCTTTTGACGGGCGTTCAACTCGCTATTCGTACGAGCGCGAAACCGGGCGGCTTGCGAAAATCTACAACGGTGAACATTGCGTCGAGGTGCGTTTTGACTCAATGAATCGTTTGATCGAACGCAGAGCAATTCTGGGTGATCAGCAGCAAAGCGAAACCTTCGATTACGACGGCAACAGCAAACTGATCATGGCTTGCAATGCTGATAGCCGCTTGCAGTGGTTCCATGATCCGGCGGGCAACATCCTGCGTGAGCATCAACACTATCTGGGCCTGGAAAGCCCGATGGTCGCCATATGGCAGCATGAGTACGATGCACTCAATCAACGCGTTGCAACCCTGCGTCCCGATGGTCATCGAGTCAGTTGGCTGACCTACGGCAGCGGCCACCTGCTGGGATTGCGTCTGGATGACCATGAACTGGCCGGATTCGAGCGTGACGATTTGCACCGTGAAGTCGCTCGCCATCAGGGAAATCATCTGTTGCAAACGCAGAAATGGGACCCGGCCGGGCGCCTGCAAGCTCAGGTGCTGGAGCGCAGTGCCGACAAATCGGTGCTGCTCAAGCGTGACTACCAATACGATGCCGCTGGTCAACTGACGGATATCAATGACAGTCGTCGGGGCCCGCTTTCCTATCGTTATGACCCTGTCGGTCGTTTGATCAATGCGGTTACGCGTATAGGGGTCGAAACCTTTGCGTTCGATCCTGCCGGGAATCTCCTGGATGAGCGAGCCTTTGAAATCCGCCGGCCTCTGGACCAAGAGCCTGCGCGAAGCAAACTGCTGGATAACGTGTTGCGTGAATACGCGGGCACGAATTATGAGTACGACGAGCGCGGTAATCAGATCAAGCGTTGGAGTAACGGCAGCGTCTGCGAAATGCGATGGGACCTGTTCGATCGCCTGGTGCATTTCGAAGATGATCGTCTGTCGGTGGATTATGCATACGACCCGTTAGGTCGCCGCCTGCACAAGAACTCTCGAGCGCACTACAAGCATCGTCCAGAGGCAGGCTCTCTGTGGAACCGCAATGAACATGCACGTAAACAACGTGAGCATGACTGTGGCTTCACTATGTTCGGTTGGGATGGTGACAATTTGGCGTGGGAGAGCAGTCCCCCGCAGCTGGATGGCGATACCGGACGCACGGTTCATTACATTTACGAACCGGGTACCTACAACCCCGTGGCACAGGCGCTGAGTCAGGAGCCTGTTCGTCTGGTGCCTCAACCCGAATACGGTGACGTTTACGCGGCGGACGAGGATCCACTTTGGAATCACGCTCCGGTTCCGCACCCGTTTGATGCGATTTCCTGGTATCAGTGTGATCACCTCGGTACACCCCAGGAAATGACCGATCAGCAAGGGAATGTGGCTTGGAGCGCTCATTACAAAGTGTGGGGGCGGGCGATTGAACAGCGCTCATCATCAGCGCTGCAGCAAGGGTTGAAAAACCCAATTCGCTTCCAGGGTCAGTATCACGACCATGAGACCGGCCTGCATTACAACCGTCACCGGTACTACGATCCAGACGTCGGTCGCTTCGTTTCTCGTGATCCGATCGGGTACGCAGGTGGTATCAACTTCTATCAATATGCAATCAGTCCGACCCAGTGGGTCGATCCGAACGGTCTTTGCAGCACTGCACTCAATCGGGCACTGGGCGGAAAAACCCATGACAAGATGCAGGCCCATCACCTGATTCCCGAGGAAGTATGGGGACGGCAGGCCAGCTTCTTCTCGGATATCGGGATGGGTGGAGAACGCGATAAAAAGGAAAACGGATTGTTGATGCCCGACAGTGCCGATCAGGCCAAGAAAACCAAGCGTGTTTTTTACCATTGTGGGTCGCATGGTAAGGTCTATACGCCAATGGTTGAAAATATGGTTGAAAAAGTTCGTGATGATTACGATTCTGGCGATATTGATAAGGCACAGGCCCGCGCTCAGATTTCAGCAATCCAATCGAGACTAAGAGCGAGTTTGTCTGTCCCTGGAACAAAACAACGTCGAGTTCGATGAAGCAGGAGATGTGCCGAATGAATTATTACGTGCTTTCTCAAAAGAAAGATGTTGGTTGCCCTATAGGGATTCTTTTTGCCGATCTCTTTGATAAGTACTATCCCAACACGAAGGGGGTTGAATTCGGCTTTTTTCCATGGTATGCGGAAAAGGGTAAGCCCGGGCCACGTACACCTTTTCCAGAAGGAATGGTTTTAATTTCCAAAGATAAGCACTATGACTTCGATATTCGTAGTGTTTCGAAGTTTTTTTATGTGGTGAGTGATGAGTTTTTAGCTATATGTAATAAGGTTAATGTGAATATAGTTGATAGCGTCAGAATTGAAGTGGTTTCCGAGGCAGGGGAGCGTATTTCTTCAAAAAATTACAATGCTGTACTGTTCGATGAAATGGATGTTCGGAAGAACTGTGATCCAGCTTCTACGTTCGTCGAGGAAAATGGTAGACCCGTCAGGTTCAAGAAATTAATTCTCCCCGATGAATGGGATCTAGATATTTTCAAGTACAGGAGACTCGTTTCAGGTAGCGATAGTCTGATTTGCTCTCAGTCGTTCAAGGATTTGGCGATCGATTTAAAGGGCGTTGAGTTCACTCCATTGGAAACAGTTGTCTGGTCTGGGATTCGAAGGGTTTAAAGGATGCAGGTCGGAGTTGCCAATTGAATAGCGCTATTCGCCTCTGATAGATATTGATTGTGGTCTATATAAATCTGTCCCCTTTAATAGAGAAATACAGTGTTTAATGAGTTGGTTTTTACCCAAGAGTCGCCTACGAACGCTGATGCCTATGCAGGCGGAGGCGTCTATCTGCCGAGTGATGTGGTTTGGCCTCAATCGACAGAGGGACAGCCACTTACACATTTTATCTCTTTTCCCGGTGCATGGTTTTCAGATGCGCTAGTGGATGAAACTTATTGGGTCTCGGTATTTATACCGTACCTACCGGGAGAGGTTGGGCATTACAGAAAGCTGAGAGCCATCAATGGGGTGTCCGAAGCCGTTGTTATAGGGTATTTTCGATCAAACGAAGAGCGGAATGAAGCGTCTAATAAAATAATGGATTGCGGAAAAATCCTGCTTTCGTCGAATCCCGATTCTGATGATGATGAAAATTTGGCGTCTAAACTTGATGGTGTAGATGCTTGGTTACAGGCACCTATATCATCAAGTGTAGGCCGCAGACGGCTGTCTATTTATGGTGGGGATGTAGATGTTTCTCTCCCCAATAACAAAGGCATACTATCTGATGGTATGGGCTATCTTTTCCTGGATGATGAGTTTGCAGGAAAAAAAGGAGCCGGGTGTGGTAGGTTTTTTCTCCAGCTAGGTTAGTCGAAAAGTTTTTTAAGAAATAATGATGGGTGCAGCCGTTACTGTGTCAGGAGTTAGCGAGATTTGTTGGGGGTGGTTTTGTTTTTGAATCACTTTTGCATTATATAAATCTGTCGCCTCGTGGTCACATTTAACGGTGTGAGCGGATCTATTATGAGCGATGTTTTTCACAAAATTATTTTTGAGTTGACACCTGATGAAGATGATTATCCGCCGGTTTCAGCGGAATCGGTATGGGGCGTTTACCAGGGGGATAACGTCTATGTCCTAGACAATACGCCTTATTACACATATGGCGTAAGCAAGGGGGATAGTGTGCTAGTCCGTCAGAGTGATGGCGAATTAGTTGTGACGTATGTAATAAAGCAAGGTGGGCACTCAACCATCAGGGTGTATGCAAATGATCCTGAAAAAAAATCAGAAATTATCGATAATCTTAAAAATCTAGGTGCGTCCTGCGTGTCTAATAAATTTTCATTTTTTTCAGTTGATATTCCAGTTTCTTGTGTTTTTTTACGCGTTGATGAGTATCTTTCGGCAATATCTGATGGAGAGAATATTGCATATGAAGACGCATGCTTACAACACCCGGGTATAGCATCGGTTCGTCTTGAAGAGTGTCTGTCGCTCGCCACGGTTCCGTTCATGACACATTGATAATGTTGTGGAGTTGGATAATCGGGGGACGGATTTGTTCGTGCACAATTTTTTGCACTATATAAATCTGCCACCTTTAACGCGCTCGGCGCTCTTGAGCAGTGTCCGCGACGAGCTTTATAACCAAGCCGGTTGAGTAAAAAAGAAAAGTCTGCTTGCTGATCCGCCAGTCGATCACAGCAGCCCAATTTCAGGTCAATGGAGTGACGTAATGAAAGACGCAATCCGCCTCGGCGACTCCACCACCCACGGTGGCAAAGTCCTCGAAGCCTTCTCCCGGACCGACCTCAATGGCAAGCCTATAGCCGGAGTCGGTCACAAGGTCAGTTGCCCTTTGTGCAAGGGGATTTTTCCGATTGCCGAGGGCAGCAGCACCTACACCGTCGATGGCGTGCCCATCGCGCTTGACGGCATGAAAACCGCCTGCGGTGCAGCGTTGATCGCCAGTGGACCCAAAGGGGCTGTGGTCAGCTGAATCCATACCCGTGCATTTCCCATGACGCGGCCTTTTCGGCGCGTTGTTTGAAAAAGACATGCTTCAACCAAAACAGGCTTCACCCCAAAAAAAGCTCAAAACGCTCCAACATTTAAAGGAATAAATATGAAGACCGCTTCTTTGATTCTCGCCATGGCAGCCGCTTTCGGCACCTGCACGCTCGTCCACGCCGAAGGGCAAGACGCCGCCACCCTGAAAGGGATATACGACAACGGCCGCAACATGTCAGGCCTGATCAAAAGCTGTGTCGACAAGGGGTTCCTGAAAGCAGATAGCACCGAGAACGCCAACAAGATGGTCGCATTCGTTGGCAACATGCCGGGTGATTTCGACAAGCGTGACGGCGACAAGAGCGAACAGTCTGGCCGTAAAGGCGATGTGTTCACGGATGGGGAATACAAGAGCCTGGCAAGCAACCTGCCGCCGAACCTCACCCTCAAACAATGGTGCGAACAGGCCGATCAAGGCATGCGTGAAGGGTTGAAGCGCGTCGGTCTGTAGCCGTCAGCTGATTCAGGGCCGACGGTAACGGCAAGCCGATTGCCGCTGTCGGTCCTGAGGTCAGTTGAACCCCCTCGATAGACAGACCTAAGCTAATGCAAAAAAGGTATTTGTTCGTCGTTTTTAATATCGTTTAGTTTTGGTTCACAGACGAATCAAAGCATCAAACCGACAGACCCCCGATTGCCATGACGGCACACGCTGAATCGATCACAGGCTCTTCAGGTTTGATTCACACGGGAGTGAATCATGCCGCATACCTCAGATATCACCGCATTACCAACCCTTGATCTGTCGCAGCTCGACGGTACGCCGCAGCAGCGCCAGACCTTTCTCGATGACTTGCGCCATGCCGCACGCGACGTCGGTTTTTTCTACCTGACCGGCCATGGCATCGACGCTGGACTGCTCCAGCAAGTACAAGACCACGCGCGCCAATTCTTCGCCTTGCCTGACAGCGAGAAAACCGCCGTCGGCATGGTCAATTCCCCGCACTTTCGCGGTTACAACCGCGCCGCTTCGGAGATCACTCGCGGTCAGCCCGATCAGCGTGAACAGTTCGATCTGGGCGCCGAACGTGAAGTCTTGCCGTTGACGCCGGACAGTCCGCTGTGGGCGCGCCTGCAAGGCCCCAATCAATGGCCCGAAGCGTTGCCGCAACTCAAGCCGTTGCTGCTCGATTGGCAGCAAGCAATGACCCAAATGTCCTTGCGCCTGTTGCGCGCCTTTGCCAAGGCACTCGCATTGCCGGAAAACGCTTTCGACCAGTTGTACGGCGATAAACCCAACGAACACATCAAGCTGATTCGCTATCCCGGGCAGCCCTCGACGGCGAGCAATCAGGGCGTCGGCGCGCACAAGGATTCGGGGTTCCTCAGCTTCCTGCTGCAAGACCAGCACGCCGGCCTGCAAGTGGAAATCGAAGAGGGTCGCTGGATCGACGCGCTGCCACGGGACAACACCTTGGTGGTCAACATCGGCGAGTTGCTGGAACTGGCCACCAACGGTTACCTGCGCGCCACGGTGCATCGCGTGGTCTCGCCGCCGGCAGGCAGTGAGCGCTTGTCCATCGCGTTTTTCCTAGGTGCGCAACTCGACGCGGTGGTGCCGCTGTACCCGCTGCCGGCAGTGTTGCTGCGCGAAGCACGGGGGCCAGCGAGTGATCCGCTCAATCCGCTGTTTCGCGATGTCGGCTGGAATTATCTGAAGGGCCGACTGCGCTCCCATCCCGATGTCGCTCAGCGCTTCTATGCCGATGCGTCGAATACTCAGACACCGCTTCGCAAGACTGCCAACGCCTGATCCATCACTCGCAAAAGGATTCTTCCCATGTTGAAAAAAGCAGTGTTGAAAAAAGCAGGCTTGACTCTGGCCGTCCTCGGCGCGCTGGTGACTTCGTTCGGCGCTCAAGCGCTGGAGCCATTACGGGTCGCGGCCGACCCGGTGCCCCACGCGCAGATCCTCGCGTACATCCAGAAAATCGATCCGCAACTGAACCTCAAGGTGATCGAAATCCCTCAAGGCGTGAACTCCAACGAGCTGCTGGTGCACGGCGATGTGGACGCCAACTACTTCCAGCATCTGCCGTACCTGCAATCCCAGGAAAAGGCCCTCGGCGAAAAACTCGCAGTGGCCGCAACGGTGCACATCGAGCCGCTGGGCATTTACTCTCATCGCCACAAAACCTTCGCCCAGGTGCCGGACAAAGGCACGGTCGCCGTGCCGAACAACGTCACCAACCTGAGCCGCGCGCTGTACCTGTTGCAGGACAACGGCCTGATCAAGCTCAAGCCCGGTTTCAATGATCCGGCAGCCGATCAGGCAACGCCCAAGGACATCGCCGAAAACCCGAAACACCTGAAGATCCTCGAAATCGAATCGCCGCAGCTTCCCCGCGCACTGGACGACGTGGACCTGGCCGTGATCAACGGCAACTACGCGCTGGAGGCCGGTCTCGTACCAGCCAAGGATGCACTGGGCCTGGAAAAAGCCGAGCACAACCCTTACGCCAACATTCTGGTAACCACGCCCAAACTGGAAAATGATCCGCGCATTCAGCAACTGGCCAAGGACCTGACGTCGCCGCAGGTCGCCAAGTACATCGCCGAGAACTTCAAGGGTTCGGTGATCCCGGTGGCGGACGCCAAGCCATGATTTTCGTCGAGCGGTTGAGCAAGACTTACCCGTCAGCGTCGACCCCGGCGCTGGATCAGGTATCGCTGAGCATTCCTGATGGCGCCATCTACGGAATTCTCGGGCGCAGCGGCGCGGGCAAATCGACGTTGCTGCGCTGTCTCAATCTGCTCGAACGCCCGGACTCCGGGCGGATTCTGCTGGACGGCGAGGACCTCACAGCGTTGTCCGATAGCGAACTGCGCCGCCAGCGCCAGCGCATCGGCATGATCTTTCAGGGCTTCAATCTGCTGCATTCGCGCAACGTGTTCGACAACATCGCAGTACCGCTGGAAATCGCCAAAGTCGCCAAACCACAGCGTCATGAACGGGTTCGGGAACTGCTGGATCTGGTGGGTTTGAGCGACAAGGCCGAAGCCTTTCCTTCGCAATTGTCGGGCGGTCAGAAACAACGGGTCGGGATCGCTCGGGCCTTGGCGGCGCGTCCGGCGTATCTGCTGTCGGACGAAGCTACCAGCGCCCTCGATCCGGAAACCACCGCGTCGATTCTGGAGCTGTTGCGCGACATCAACCGGCAGCTGGGTTTGACCATTGTGCTGATCACCCACGAGCTGGACGTGGTCAAGTCGATCTGCGATCACGCCGCGTCCATGGCCAACGGAAAACTGGTGGAGTCGGGGCCGGTCGCCAGATTGCTGGCCACTCCGGATTCCGCGCTCGGTGCTTTGCTGCGACCCAGTTGCGGCTTGCCGCTGGGGCATGACGCACCGGGGCTGAGTTTTCTGCGGCAATACGGTGTACGGGCGGCTCACTCATGAACCGCACCGTCGACTGGAATGAAATCCTGCAACTGGTGCTAAACGCCACCGGCGAGACCTTGTACATGGTGTTGCTCGCCGGGCTTTTCACGCTGTTGATCGGCCTGCCGCTGGGGGTGTTGCTGTTCATCAGTCGTCGTCAGGGTCTGTACCCATTGCCACGGCTCAATCAGGCACTGGGCGCAGTGATCAACCTCGGTCGGTCGCTGCCGTTTGTGGTGATGCTGATTGCCCTGATTCCGCTGACCCGGCTGGTGGTCGGCACCACGCTGGGCAGCACGGCCGCCGTGGTGCCGATTACCATCGGTGCCTTTCCGTTTTTTGCGCGGATCGTCGAGAACGCCCTGGACGAAGTCGAAAAGGGCCGGATCGAAGCGATCCTCGCCATGGGCGGTGACATCCGCCACGTGGTTTTCAAAGTGCTGTTGCCCGAAGCGCTGCCAGCCTTGCTAGCAGGCATCACCCTGACGCTGGTGATGCTGATCGGCTTTTCCTCCATGGCCGGGGTTATCGGTGGCGGGGGATTGGGCGATCTGGCGATCCGCTACGGTTATCAACGGTTTAACAATGAAGTGATGGTCGCCACCGTCGTGGTGCTGGTCATCCTCGTCCAGGGCGTGCAGAGCCTGGGCGATCGACTGGTGCGATCGCTGGCTCATCGACGTTAAGGAATTTTATGAGTGCGCCTGTCGCCGTGGCCTCCGAGCCGCTGATTCGTGTACGTGAACTGAGCAAGGCCTTCGGCTCGAACCGCGCGCTGGATCGGGTCAGCCTGGAGATATTTCCTGCCGAAGTCGTGGCGCTGCTCGGCGCGAATGGGGCGGGCAAGTCGACGCTGGTAAAGGTCCTCGCCGGCAGTCAGTCGGCCGACAGTGGCGAGATTCAGGTCGACGGTCAGCCCCGGCATTTCAACTCGCCGCTGTCGGCGCGCCGGGTCGGCATCGTTGCGGTTCATCAGCAGATCAACGAGGGCATCGCGCCCGGATTGAGCGTGGCGGAAAACCTGCTGCTCGATGAACTGTGCCGCCCGGACGGCGATTTCTGGCTCAATCGCAAGCGCCTGCTGGAACGCGCTGCGAACATCGCCGCCGGGCTCGGTCTGGTGCTGCCGCTGGAGCAACCGATCGAACACCTCGGCCAGGCTGAACGGCAATTGGTGGTGCTGGCCCGCGCCTTTGCTCTGCAGCCACGGTTGCTGATTCTCGACGAGCCGACAGCCGCGCTCTCGGATGCCGAAGCGCAGCGCCTGTTCGGTCTGATCGACACGCTGCGCAGCCGTGGCGTGGCGATCGTTTATATCTCCCATCGCCTATCGGATCTGCAACGGGTGGCGGATCGGGCCATCGTCCTGCGTGACGGGCAACTGGCCGGCGAATTCAGTGCCCGGCAATTGCCTCAGGCGCTGGAAGCCATGCTCGGTCAGGCGCTGGAGGCGCATGTCTACACGCCGCGAGCGGCGGGGCGCGAAGTGCTGAAGCTGCACGACGTAAAACTGCTGCCACGCACCCGAGCCTTTGACCTGACCCTGCACGAAGGCGAAGTGGTGGTGCTGACCGGGTTGCTCGGCGCCGGCAAAAGCGAAATCGCCGAAGTGCTGTTCGGGCTGCGAAAACCGCTGTCCGGATCATTGCAACTGGACGGCGTCGACTGGCAACCAGGCTCGCCCCGACAGGCGATCCAGAGCGGTGTGTACCTCGCCGCCGAAGACCGGGCCAGCCAATCGCTGGTCCCGGATTTCTCCCTGCGCCGCACGCTGACCTTGCCGTTTCTCGAACGCTTCACCCGTGGCGGTTTCATCCGCAACCGTGCGGAAGCGGCAGCGGTCGAGGCGCAAGTCGCGGCGTTGGGGATCAAGACCGCTGGCATTGATGTGCCGATGAGTGCGCTGTCCGGCGGCAATCAACAGAAGGTCGTGCTCGGTCGCTGGCTACTCGGCGAGGGCAGGGTGTTGATCCTCGATGAGCCGTTTCAGGGCGTTGATGTGCGCGCCCGACGCGAGATCGGTCAACTGCTGCGCGACAGCGCCGATGGCCGCGCCACGCTGGTGATCTGTTCGGATGTCGATGAAGCGCTGGAAATCGCCGACCGGATCCTGCTGGTACGCGATCACGCCGTGGTGGCCGAGTATCCGCGTGCCGGCCTGGATCGCGCGACGTTGGTCGCCGCGCTGGCCGGCACTGAACTGGAAAATTCTTTTGTTCAAGCCGCGCCAAGGAGTAGAGCGAGTGCCTGATTCGAGTTCCCTGTTGTCCTCCGCCCCAGTGACGTCCGAGCGTTTTGTGCAAGCGCTGATCCGCTACGGCCTGCTGTGGGTGCTGGCATTGATCGTGGTGTTTTTCAGTGTCGCGGAACCGGCGTTTCTGCGGGTCGGCAACCTGTTCAGCATCTTGCAGTCGGTGTCGATTGTCGCGCTGCTGGCGCTCGGCGTGACCCTGACCATGGCGGTCGGCGGGTTGGATCTGTCGATCGGCGCGGTGGCGGCCATGAGCCTGATGATCGCCAGTTACGTGATGGTGGTGCTCGGTTGGGGCGCGGTGTCGGCGGTGCTGATCAGTCTGGCCGGTGGCGCATTGGTCGGGCTGCTCAACGGCTGGCTGATCGTGAAGATGCGCGTGCCGGACATTCTCGCGACGCTCGGCAGCATGTTCCTGGTGATTGGCGTGCAGTTGATCCCCACGGGCGGACGCTCGATTGCGGTGGGCATGACCCTGCCCAATGGCGATGAAGCCGAAGGCGCGTTCAGTGCGCTGTTTCTTGCGTTTGGGCGCGGGCGGCTGTGGGACCTCGTGCCGATTCCGGTGGTGATCACGACGGTGGTCGCGGTGGCGGTGTGGCTGTTTCTCGAACGCACGCGCATCGGCCGGTTGTTCTATGCGATTGGCGGCAACGAGCAGGCGGCGCGTCTGGCCGGTGCCCCGGTGCAGCGCTTCAAGTTGCTGGCTTATGTGCTTTCGGCGCTGCTGGCCTCGCTCGGCGGATTGTTGTTGGCGGCGCGGTTGGGGCGCGGTGACGTCAGCTCCGGCAACGGTCTGGTGCTCGATGCGCTGGGCGCCGCGCTGATCGGTTTTGCCGTGCTCGGGGCGAAGAAGCCCAACGCGTTCGGCACGCTGGTCGGTGCGCTGCTAGTGGCTTCGTTGCTCAATGGCCTGACCATGCTCAACGCGCCGTATTACGCACAGGATTTCGTCAAGGGACTGGTGCTGGTGCTGGCCCTGATGTTCACCTTCGGCCTCGCGCATCGGGCGCGCTGAGCCGGTTCATTGATGCTTCAAGGAAAGACCCATGCACGGTTCAATCAAGCAGTTCGCACGTCATTGCCTCGCCGGGGCGTTGCTCTCGGCGCTGGCGCTTAATGCGCAGGCCAAGGCCTTGCCCGGTGCACCGGCGCCGTTCGATAAAGGTCAGGTACAGATCGCGCTGGTGGGCTATCTGTTCTCCGGGGATTTCCCCGAAGCCTACCTGCGCGGCGTCGAGAAACAGACCGAAGCGCTGGGCGCCAATCTGCGCGTGTTTGATGCCCGGCAGCAGGCGGCCAGTCAGGGCGAGATGATCGATCAGGCAGCCGACCTCGGTGTCGATGGCATCATCGTGCAACTGGGCCTGGCGGAAACCCTCAAGGGGCCGATCGACCGGGCCCTGGCCAAAGGCATCAAGGTCGTCGCGTTCGATGTCGACCTGAACACGCCGCAAGTGACTCAGGTCGAACAGGATCACCACGCGCTGGCGCGTCTGGCGCTCGATCAAGCGGTGAAGGACAACGGCACCCGCTTCGACGCCGGGTATGTCTACATCAGCGGCTTCACACCGATGGAGCGGCGCGACGAAATCTGGAGCCAGGTCAAAGCGAGCAATCCGGGGATCATCGAGAAGGCGCGATTCGGCACGCTCAATCCGCCGATTGCCAACTCGGTGGCTGATCAGGCGAGCGCCGTGCTGCGGGCCAATCCGGGAATCAGCGTGATTTTCGCACCGTTCGACGAGTTCGCCAAAGGCGCGAAAATCGCCGTGGACGAGGCCGGTCTGAGCAGCAAGGTGAAGATCTACAGCGCCGACATTTCCACCGCCGATATCCAGATCATGAAAGAACCGGGCAGTGCCTGGGCCGCAACGGCGGCGGTCAATCCGCAAGTCGCCGGTGCGATCAGTGTGCGCAGTCTGGCGCTGCTGATCGCGGGGGAAAATCCGGGGCAAAAGGTGCTGGTTCCACCGACCCTGATCACTCGCCAGCAACTGCTGGATCTGGACGTGAAGAACGTGCGGGATCTGGGGCAGAAACTGCCGTCCTTCGGTGATTCCGCCAATGTGGCGCGGGCACCTTGGATTCCCGTGGCGAACTGAGGGGCAGACATGCACGACAAGGCTGCGCGTCTGCGCAAAAGCCGTTCGCCGAAAGCCGATGTGGCGCTGGGCGAACGGCTGCCTCGGGGGCAGGTGCTGACGGAGCGTTTCCCGATCCTGCACGAGGGCGAGGTGCCGACGTATGACCTGGCGACGTGGTCGCTGCGCCTGTTCGGCACCTTGGCTAACCCGGTCGAGTTGACTTACGCCGATCTGCAGGCGCTGCCGCAACGAGAGCTGCGGTGTGACATCCATTGCGTCACCCGTTGGTCGAAGTTCGACACCCGCTGGAGCGGGGTGCACCTGCAGGACCTGTTGCAGGCGCTGGACATTCGTCCGACCTCGTCCTTCGTCATGGCCCACGCCGATCACGATTACCAGACCAATCTGCACCTCGATGACCTGCTGCACCCGGACAGCCTGCTGGCCACCCATTACGACGGTCAGCCGCTGACTGCGCAACATGGTTGGCCGCTACGTCTGGTGGTGGCGGGGCGGTACTTCTGGAAGAGCGCGAAATGGCTGCGCGGGCTCGAATTCACCGATCAGGAACAACCGGGCTTCTGGGAGCGCAACGGCTTTCATTTGCACGCCGATCCTTTCATTGAGCAGCGTTTCAGCGGCGATGCGCTGGACATTGCCGAAGATGCCTGGCGGGAAAAGGATTTCGACTGACGGCATTTAACTTCGCGCCGAAAAAAAACACAGATTAAGAACGTGCTCTACAACAGTGTGGAGTGCGTTAATGTGCGCGATTAGTTGCTCGTTAGTTTGGTGTTCATGTTGTTTTGTAAGCACTAGTGTTGCTCAGGCAACACTCCGTTCGTCGGGCATAACCTAAGCGTTATTGGTTCTTTTGCGGCAGGCGACTGCTCGTCTAGGATCGGTAAACAGGGGGTTCTACTAACTTTGGGGTTCTTGCGCTCTAACAGTCGATAGTTGTTCAACACACTTCGCTGCCTTTCTGAACATCAAAACTACAGCAGAAATTACCGTGCACTGATTGCCGACGCTTAATGATTCGGCAGCGGCCGGTTATTAACTGCGATTCAAGGAGCTGTCGCATGATTCACCGTTCGCGTTCATTACTCGCCATCGCTGTTGTCAGTGCAATCTGGCAACTTCCTGCGCAAGCTGAAGAGACTTCCACGCGCGCCGACGATGACACACGGCTGGGTACCGTGCTGGTCACCGGCACCCGTGGCACCGCCCGCACAGTGCTGGATTCGCCGGTGCCGGTGGATGTGCTGACTGCCGAAGACCTGAAAACTGCCGGCGCCAGTGATGGCGAACTCGGCCAGGCGTTGCAGACGCTGTTGCCGTCGTTCAGTTTTCCGCGCCAGTCCAACTCCGGCGGTGCCGACCATGTGCGTGCTGCGCAGCTGCGTGGCATGAGCCCGGACCAGGTGCTGGTGCTGGTCAACGGCAAGCGCCGACACACGTCGGCGGTGGTCAACGACTCGTCGAAAATCGGCCGCGGCACGGCGCCGGTGGATTTCAACTCGATCCCGATCAGCGCAATCAAACGCATCGAAGTGCTGCGTGACGGCGCGGGTGCGCAGTACGGCTCCGACGCGATTGCCGGGGTGATCAACATCATCCTCGACGACGCCCCCGAGGGCGGTGAAGTGTCCACCAGCTACGGCGCCTACCACACCCATCAGGACGCCATTGGTAAAACCACCACAGACGGCCAGAACAGTGTGACCACAGCCAAGATCGGCACGCGACTGGGTGAGGAGGGCGGCTTCATTCGTGGCGGTACCGAGTACAAGAATCGCAACCCGACCAACCGCGCCGGTTACGACGGTTTTGCCGACACGCCGAACCAGCGCAACTACGTGATGGGCGACGGTATCGCGCGGGACGTGAACCTCTGGTTCAACAGCGAATTGCCGCTGGCCGGCGGTAAGGCCTATTCGTTTGGCACCTACAACCAGCGGCACACCACGGGCGCCGAGTTTTATCGCTATCCGTCCGAGCAGCCGCAGTTCTACCCCAACGGTTATTTGCCGCAGTCGATCGGCGACAACAAGGACATCTCCGCGACGGCCGGTTTCAAAGGCCTGATCGGTGACGACTGGGATTTCGACAGCAGCGTCACCCACGGTCGCAACCGTTTCGACGGGGCCACCCGGCGCACCCTCAACGTCAGCCTCGGCGAGGACTCGCCGACCCGATTCGACACCGGCGACTACGAGTTGCGCCAGACCACCGCCAACCTCGATTTCAGCCGTGAACTGCGGCTGGGCGGACGCTCCTTCGTCCTTGCGCTCGGCAGTGAATACCGCTACGAAAACTACCTGACTTACGCCGGTGACGAGGCCTCTTACATCGGCTCCGGCGCGGACGGCGCCAACGGTTTGCGCCCGAGTGAAGAGTCGGACCTGGACCGCAACGTGTTCGGCACTTACGCCGAGTTGTCCGGTGATCTCACCGACCGTTTCTTCGTCGACGCTGCCACACGCTGGGAACATTACGACGCCGCCGGCAGCAAGCTCACCGGCAAGCTCAGCGGTCGCTACAAGTTGACTGAGCAGTGGGCGTTGCGCGGCGCGGTATCGAACAACTTCCGCGCGCCCTCGCTGGCGCAAAGTGGCTTCCAGAGCACCACCAGCAACTTCGGCGACGGCGGCACGCTCACCGACATTCGCGTGCTGTCGGTCAACGACCCGATCGCCCGTGCTCTCGGTGCGCAGAAGCTCGATCCGGAAACTTCGAAGAACTACAGCCTCGGCCTGACGTTCCAGTTGAACGAACGCTTTGACGCCTCGCTCGACGTTTTCCGCATCGACGTCAAGGATCGCATCACGCTGTCGCAACGCATCGGCAGTGACGCGCTGGAAAGCTACATCAATGACAACTTCGGCGTGGCGGGCGTACACGATGTCAACTTCTTCACCAACGCCGCCGACACCAGCACCCACGGCGCGGAACTGGTGCTCAACTATCACCAGCCGTTCTACGAAGGGCAACTGGGCCTGACCACCGCGTACACCTACAACCACACCAAAGTCACCAGCACCAAAGGCACGCCGTCGCAACTGACCGCGCTGGGGATCGGCAACGATGCGCTGGTCGGCGTCGAGGAAACCAACACCCTCACCGATGCGGCGCCGAAGGATCGCTTCGTGTTTTCCGCCAACTGGGCCAGCGAACACTGGGGCCTTCTCGGCCGTCTGACTCGTCAGGGCGAGACCACCCGGGTGTTCGATTTCGGTGACTCTCAGCCTGAGCAAACCTACGGCGCGGTGTGGCAACTGGATGCCGAGGTGACCTACAAGTTCACCCCGAAATTCAGCATCGCCCTGGGCGGCAACAACCTGACCGACAACTACCCGGAACGCTCCGGCTCGGCCATCAACTACGGCGGCAACCTGC
Organism: Pseudomonas sp. HS6; assembly: GCF_023375815.1. Lineage (NCBI taxonomy): Bacteria > Pseudomonadati > Pseudomonadota > Gammaproteobacteria > Pseudomonadales > Pseudomonadaceae > Pseudomonas > Pseudomonas sp. HS6. The sequence goes on from NZ_CP067412.1 coordinate 2,818,999, forward strand.
CGTACGACGTACTCTCGCCGATCGGCACCAACGGCGCGTACTACTACGCCACCGCCACCTACGGCTTCTGAGCCTTTTCCGCCATGGATGGCGGATCATCAGCGGGAACCTTCATGACTCAAACCAATGGCCCCAAGCGGCATCTGCCGGTGTTCCAGGCATTGCTGATCACGCTGGGCATGGTCATCACCACCGATATTCTCAAAACCGCGCCGACCGTTGCCTTGAACGTCGGGCCGGAACATTTCTATTGGGTCTGGGTCCTCGGCGGATTGGCGTCGATGGCCGGGGCCTTGTGCTTCGCCGAGATGGCCACCGCGTTTCCGCACCCGGGCGGTGACTATCATTTCCTGCGCACCGCGTATGGCGAGCGCATGGGTTTCCTGTTCGCCTGGTCGCGCTTCTCGGTGATGCACACGGGGTGGATCGCGTTGTCGGCGTTCATGTTCGCCGATTATTTCAACGCGGTTTTTCCGCTGGGACAGTACGGGTCGGGGCTGTTTGCCGGCGCGATCATTGCCGCACTGGTGCTGCTGAATCTGACGGGCAAGCACATCGGTTTCATCACCCAGACCGTGCTGGTCGGGCTGCTTGCCGTGGGCTTTCTGAGCATTGCCAGCGCCGGCGTGTGGCTGGTGTGGCAGGGCGTCGAACCGCTTGCGCCGAGTGCGCCGGTCACGCCTGAGCACACGGGTGCGGCAGGATTTTCTGCCGCGATGATCTTCGTGTTTCTGGCCTTCGGCGGCTGGAGTGATGCGGCGACGCTGTCCGCCGAAGTGCGCGATGGCCGGCGCGGAATCTTCATCGCCATGCTGGGTGCGCTGACGGTGTTGATGGCGATCTATCTGGCGTTGAACTGGGCATTCGTTCAAGGCCTGGGGTTTGAAGGTCTGGCCGCGAGCAACGCGCCGGCGGTGGAATTGTTGAACCGTGCGTTCGGTGCGCCGGGGGTGATGCTGATCCTGTTGATGGTCGGCATCGCGGCCATCGCCACTATCAATTCAACGCTGTTGGTCGGTGCCCGCACCACCTACGCCGCCGCCCGGGACGTGCCGCAACTGCGTCGCTTCGGTGAGTGGGACGAACGCGACGGCGTACCGCGCAAGGCCTTGCTGGCCGAGGGCGCGGTGGCGTTGTTGTTGGTGTTGTTTGGCAGTTTTACTCAGAGTGGCTTCAACACCATGGTTGAGTACCTGACGCCGGTGTATTGGTTGTTTTTGAGTTTGAGCAGTCTGGCTTTGATTATCCTGCGCAAGCGCTTTCCGAACGTGCCACGGCCGGTCAGGGTGCCGCTTTATCCGATTTTGCCGCTGCTGTTTTTTGGGTTGTGCGTTTACATGCTGTATTCCAGTGTGACGGTGGTGGGGTTGGGGGCGTTTTTGGGGATTGGGGTGTTGGTGGTTGGGGCGCTGTTGCTGGCTGCGGTGAATCATCTGACGCCAGGCCCTCACCCCAGCCCTCTCCCGGAGGGAGAGGGGGCCGACCGAAGTGTCTTGCGAGATACATCGACCTGAGAGAGCGAGTCGATTATGGATTCAGAAGAGCAGGTTCAGGTCGACGTAGTACTGAAGCATCCCGCGGTCAGTTCCCTCTCCCTCCGGGAGAGGGCTAGGGCAAGCGATCAAAAGGACACCACAGCCGGCTGAGACAAACGAAGCACCGACAAATCCCCCGTAATCCGCTTGTAAGCCAAACGAATCGCCTCGATGTCGCTCTCACGTTTCGGCCCACTTTCGTGCAGGATCACAATCACCTTGGTCGCCAGTCGCTCCGGCACTTTCGCGTCGTGGTCTTTCCACTGCCCATACGCATCGAACACGCTGAACCCGTCCGGGAACCGCGTCGTCACTTCCTGATCGAGAAACTCGCGCCAGCGCGCCGGGCTCACCACACCTTCCTTGCCGTCAATCGGCCCCACCGAGAAGTACAACTCGGTGCGAACCCACTGCGCCTGCGCCGGACGTGTGGCATCGCCTTGCAAGGTTGAACTCGCGGGATCTTTGGTATGCACGGAAACAGGAGGAGGGCTGGCACAACCGGCGATCGCCAGGAACAGTGCGGCCATCAGGAAACGTTGCGGCATGGAACTTCCTTATTGTTAAGAACTGTCCCGAATTATAGGAGGAGGTGGTAATAGCAATAAAAGATTAAAAAGTGGTTTGCCAGTTAAATAATGGAATAAGCAGTGAGTGTGAAAATAATCGCCATCGGTTAGATCGATTATTTCTTTAAGTTATTTGCTTGGTATTGAAGTGCATATCCATCGCTTCTGAATACATGTGCTTACGTTTGATCTTTCCGTGATCGCGTCTAATCTGCTGTCGCAACAGTTCAGGGCGCACGGAACGCTGCACTTGAAACGTTTGAACAGCACTTTTTGCTGCTCGATGGACAGCTTGTTGCGGATTCTCCAATCCTTAGAATCAGCCCCATCAACTTCTCATCCAGTTCTTAAATCCTCAGGGAGCTTCACCATGATGAACGCCATGCAGATGCAAATGCCGATGAACGCCAACATGCCGATGATGCCGATGACAGGCATGCCGATGATGATGGCGACCATGTCCTGCGAAATGATGGACGACGGCATGATGTGCAAGATGATGCCGGCCGCTGGCATGGACATGGCCATGTTCAAGAACAGCTGCGAAATGATGCAGATGATGATGGACTGCGGCATGCCGATGATGATGCATTGCGGCAACATGAGCATGATGTGCATGTCCCAGGCGGCGATGGCCATGCCGATGATGAACATGATGATGCCGATGCCGATGATGGGCATGCCGATGCCATCGATGAAGTGCGTGATGGAATGCACCATGATGGCCGACTGCATGATGTGCAAAATCATGCCGATGCCAGGCATGAACATGGACATGATGAAGAACTGCTGCAACCTGATGATGAAGATGATGAACGACTGCAGCATGCCGATGATGATGAGCTGCAACGGCATGCCGATGATGTGCTGCACCTGCTGATTCCGGGTAGCGCATAAAAAAGCCCCCGCAGCTTGATGCTGCGGGGGCTTTTGCATTTCTGGAATTCGGTGAAGGCGGTTTTCAGTCCAGACGTTCCGGGTAGGTCACGACTAGATAGGCCACAGCCTCGCTGTCGGCCGGATTGCGATAACGGTGGGGCTGGTCGGCGTAGAACAGGATCGAGTCTCCGGTCGACAGCAGGTAACGCTCGTCGTTGACGCTGATCTCCAGCACGCCCTGGGACACCACCAGATTCTCCTGAACGCCGGGGCCGTGGCCCTCGGAGTGATCCTCGCCCAGGGGGCTCAGGCGTAATTCATAGAATTCCGATTGGCGCGCCACATCGAACGGAAACAACGCCCGACTGACGAACGCACCGCTGGCACTCACCAGCCGTTTGCTCTGACTCGCCGACAACACGGCTACCCCTTCAAACGCGCGGTGTTCCAGAAACGCTGCCACCGACACTTTCAAACCCTTGGCGATTTTGCACAGCACCTTGATCGAGGGCACGCTGCGGCCGGACTCGATCTGCGCCAGCATCGCCCGGCTCACGCCGCACTGGCGGGCGAGGGCATCCAGTGACAAGTGCCGCTTGCCACGCAGGCGTTGCAGGTTCTGCGCGACACGTTCGCAGATCGGGTCTTCTTCCAGTGATTCGAGGTTGTTCAGATCCAGCACGGGTTCGTCGGCGCTCGCCAGAAAGCGCGAGGGTTCACGTGCGTTCACGCTTGACGAGGCTCGTCGGAACGAGCGGCCTGCACCCACTGAAAAGCCTGGTAGCCGGCGTTGCGCGCATACATTTCCCACATCGCGCGGGCCCGTTGCTGGGCTTGACGGCGTTTGCGGTAGGCGGCGAAGTCGATCAGGTTGTCGGTTGGATTCATGGCGCACTTCACTGTGATCAATGACGGGATGAGCTGAGAGTACGCCGATATTTTTATAACGATAAATACTGATTTTGTATTTATTAATTCTTTTTTGTTCTTTGTGATTGACGACGATTTAAAGCTTCTGCCGCCTCACTCAGCCACCTCGATTTTGAACTGGCCGTAGTAACGGCCTTGCTTGAGATCAATTGGTACAAACATCCCGTAGGTCGACAGATAGGCGTACAGGGCGGTGCTTTGGCCGAGGTGGTAATCCTCGCCCATGCAACTGACGACCTTGGCACTGCCCGTCAATGTCGAATAAAACTCGCTGGCAGGCTTTTGCGATTGCACGGTGCATTCGATTTTGCTGTCGACCAGCGCGGGCGCTTTCTGGTATCGGGGGCTGGATCTCTGCACGGTGTAGCTCAAGCGGGACCCCACAGGCATGTTCGCCCAATCACCTTCGAATCGAAGATCAATGATGGCGTCCCTTGTCACCCTGATCCTGTTGAGCTCACTGGTGTATTTAACCTTGGCCAGTTCGGTCAGCCCGCGAAAACTGATCTCCACCGATTGATGGATTTTTCGGTCGAATCGCTCAGTCAACTGTTTGCCCGGCTGGTAGGCGAGGTAAGTGGTATCACGCCCCAATCGCCCCAGTGGACGTCGCTTGAGGTCATCGATGAACGACAGGTCGGGCCCCGTGAGGTTCTTTTTCTCACGTACCTCGTTGAGTTCCTTGAACGACAGGCGCAAGTGTCGAATGTCCTTTTCCGGGGCCGGCAGTTTCAGCCCTTCGATGGCCTTCACCACTGAAGCGGGAAGCAGCGGATCAGGCAATACAAAGGCCGCCTGCTCTCGTCCCTGGAACGGTTTGTAATGATCCAGCGCCTGCCGAGGGCCGCAGACCAGTGTCAGCAACTGTTTCTCATCGACATCGAGTTTGGGCCTGGCAACCGGATCCCGGGTCACCGATCCACCGAGAAGGCGATTCTGCTTGTCGAGGTAAAAAGTGCTGAGGGACGTCAGCCGTTGCTGAGTGCAATCGGCGCTCCAGCGTTGACGCTCCTGCGCATACAGACTGTTATCGGATGGCATCAGCGCTTCTGCGGCGGGTACCCGGGCCGACCAGAAGGCTGTCTGGCCGTCCTTCTGCTTCAAACTGACGCGATCGATCATCTGCCAATCGCCCTGCTCGGGGGCCGCAATCACCTGCCATTGAGGGGCTGCAGTCTCAGCGCAAACCTGCTTCAACTGGGCGCTCTGCAGAAACTGCCTTTTCTGTTCGGCGGGCATTTGTCTGCCCTCAGGCGTGTCGCTTTGGCGATTCACCGCGAAACGCATCATCCCGCCCGTGGTCAGGTGCGCCATCTGTGCGTCCGGCAATTTGCAATGGGTATCGAAACGCGCCAGATGAAGTATGGTCCGCTCCTGGGCCGAGATCACAAGGTAGGACACATAGTCACCGTCGCGCACAATGGAATCCGGATCGGGCTGACCGCTCATGGCGGCATCAAATTCCATTCGGCCCATGGCGTCAAAATCAGTAGCGGTCTGTTTCTTGGGCGTGGTCCGGGGAGCCTCGTAAGAAGTGTTTTGGCATCCACTCAGCCCCACGGCAACGGCAAGCACGGTCAAGCAACTGATACGGTGAATCAAGGCATCCATGCGGGCACGCATCGTCAGGAAAAAGTGATGGCATATTAACATGGCTGTCAGCGCGCGGCAGTCCTGTCCGGGCCTGAGTCAGGCGCTGGAGGAGAACGCACTCAGCAGATAATCGCGTACATACACCAGGCTCGGACTCTGCAACGCGTTCTTGCGCCACACTAGATACAGCACGTTGACGGGGGCTTCGCCGGGCGCGGTTGGGGATATCAATCGGCCGTCGGCAATCGCCTCGACACATTGATAATCCGGCAGGACCGTCCAACCGTGGCCGCCGAGCACCAGGTCCTTGATGATCCGCAGGTCCGGAATGGTCAGCGCCGCTTGCAGTTGCGGGGCGATCTGGAACATTGACGACCACAGCGGACGCACCAGGGCCAGGTCTTCGTCGAAGGCAATCAGCGGCACCTGGGTCAGTTGTTCTTGAGTCGGGTGTTTCCCCAGTCGATCCAGCAGGCTGGGTGCGTAGACCAGCAGCATGCGTTCGGTCAGCAGATGGGCAAAACCGTGGGTCTGCTCGTCGGGCAGGGAGGCGGTGATCGCAAAATCGATGTGCTTTGATTCGAGCATCTCGTAGATGCGTTTTTTCGCGCCGGTGTGAAAGCGCAGCAGGAAACCCTCATCCATCAGCGGCGCCAGCCGGGCGGCGACCTGCGAGTGAATGAAGTCCGAAGGCCCGACCAGATGAATCGTGCCGCCTTTGAGCCGCCCGGGGCGCAGCGAGGCGATCTTGTTTTCCAGACCGTCCAGAAAAGGCGCGACCGAGCGGGCCAGTTCATCGGCGGCCTCGGTCGGTTCGACGCCTCTCGGCATGCGGTGGAACAGCGGTTTGCCCACCAATGCTTCCACGGCCTGGACATGCATCGAAGCCGCGGGCTGGGTGATGCCCAGCTGCTCGGCGGCTTTGGAAAAGGATTTGGCGCGGTAGGCTTCGAGGAAGGTTCGCAGGTGAGTGAGGTGGCTCATGGATTGACGACGTCCGGGGGCTGAATCTGGTTTTTACCATGGCAGGCGACCGATGTGCTCGCCTCGGGAAATCGCCGTTGCGGCGTTTCCCGAGACGAGGCCGATCAGGCGTTATCGACTGGGCGATAACGCGGCGAGGAGTTCGTCGACATCTGGCCGAGAATCAGCAGCAGACCGAGTGCCGAAACCACTGCACCGGTAAGGCCGACGTAGCTCAGTCCGACCTGGCTGATGGTCACGCCACCGGCCACCGAGCCGAGGGCAATCCCGGAGTTGAAACCGGCAATGTTCAAGCCTGCGGCGACGCCGTGGGCATGAGGTGCGTGCTGTTCGGCAATCCCGATCAGTCGTGCTTGCAAGGCCGGCACAGCGGCGAAGCTGAACATCCCGAGCAAAGCCACCAACACTCCCATCAGCACTGGCGAACCGGAGAACGCCCACATGCCGGCGGTGACCAGTGCGATCCCGGCGATCAGCGTGGCGCTGGCACGGTCAACGCCCCAGGCATCGGTGAGCTTGCCGCCGAGCATGTTGCCAATGGCGGCCATCACGCCGTACAGCAACATGAACACGCCGACGGTGGTGGCGGTGGTGCCGGTGACCTCAGTCAGCACTGGAGCGATGTAGGTGTAGGCAACAAACGAACCCGCGTAACCGAGCACGGTGACCAGCGCGCCGGCCAGCAGTTTGCGGTTGACCAATGCTTTGAGGCTGTCGACTGCCGAACCGCTGCTGGTCGCGGTCGGCAGCGGATCGCGCATACCGAACAGCAGCCCGAAGAAGCCGATCGCACCGAATACCGCGATGGCGGCCAGCACCAGACGCCACGACATCACGCCTCCCAGATACGTGCTGATGGGCACGCCAATGGCCATGGCCAGCGTGAAACCACCGAATACAACGGCGACGGCGCTGCCTGCCCGACCGGGGCCCGCCAGGCGCGCAGCCGTACTCGACGCCACGGCCAGGAACAGGCCGTGGCCCATGCCGGCGATGAAACGGGCAACAAGCATCGGTGTCAGCGTGCTGGCAAACGCAGCGGCAAGACTACCTGCACTGAACACCAGCGCCGTAGCCAACATCACATTCTTGCGCGACCAACTGGCGGTCAGTGCACTGAAGATCGGTGCGGCAACGGTTGCGCCCAATGCATACGCAGTGATGGTCGCGCCGGTCGCTTCGACGCTGACACCCAGGCTTTGCGCTATGACTCCGGTCAGGCCGATCGGCACAAATTCAGCGAGCCCAAGGGCAAAAGCGCTGAGGGTGAAGATATAGATGACAAATGGCATGGGAGCCTCTCGCAAGTGGAAGATGGCGAGAGGCTAGGGCGTAATAAGCCATAAATGAAATTCTGTTTTAGACGTGCAGGTATAAAAATATTGATAGGTATTTCGCAAGGCAAAAAAAAGACGCGTGAGTATTTGGCTCACGCGTCCTTGTTCATTTGCTGGCGTTCAACACAATCCGATAGCGCGCCTTGCCGCTGCGCAGATGTTCGACGGCTTCATTGACCTTGCTCATCGGAAATTCCTCGACCTGCGGCAGGATCTGATGCCGTGCGCAGAACTCAAGCATGGTCGCCGCCGTGGCAGGCGAGCCAACCGGTGAAGCAGACAGAGACTTCTGTTGGGGAATCAGATTGAAGACGTGCACCGGAATCGCGTCAGGCACGATGCCGACGAAATGCAGCCGGCCCTTGCCGCGCAGGGTGCCGAGCATGGCCGTCCAGTCGAGGTTGGCGTTGGCCGTGATCAGCAGGAAATCCAGTGTGCCGGCGATCGCTTTCAATGCATCGCTGTCGGTGGAGGCAACGACCTTGTGGGCACCGAGGCGTTTGGCTTCGTCTTGTTTGCTCAGTGACGAGGTGAACGCCGTGACGTCGCAGCCCCAGGCATTGAGAAAGCGCAGCGCCAGGTGGCCGAGGCCGCCGATCCCGACGACACCGACTCGGTCAGTGGGTTTGATGCCAAATTCCACCAGCGGGTTGAATACCGTGGAGCCTGCGCAGAACAATGGGCCGGCCAGGGCCGGGTCGAGGTTGTCCGGGAGCTTCAGGGCCCAGGCCCAATGAGTGCGCAGTCGGTCGGCAAAACCGCCGTGACTGCCGATGATCGTGGGTTTGGCGGTGGCGCAAAGGTGATGGGAGCCGCCGATGCAGGACGAACAATGCATGCAACTGCTCTTGTACCAGCCGATGCCGACCCGCTGGCCGACTTCGAGGCCGCGGACCTGCGGGCCTGCACGCACGATGCGGCCGACTACTTCGTGACCAGGAATGAACGGGTACTGGCTGATGCCCCAGTCGTTGTCGATCAGCGACTGGTCAGAGTGACAGACGCCGCAATACTCCACGGCGACTTCGACTTCTTCATCCCCCAGCGGACCGGGATCGTAGCTGTAGCGCTCCAGTGGTGCGCCGGCCGATGTGGCGGCCCATCCGGTAAACGTCGTCGGTTCGGTGTTATTGCTCACAGGACACCTCCAGGTCTGGCGCTGCGGGCGCAGCCTGAAGAGTCTAGCGGGTCATCGGGGGATCGCTAGAGCCAGGTGTCCAGCACGCGTCGGTCGAGTTCTTCCCAGTCCGCCATGCCCAGCACTCGCGTGGTATTGAGCCCGCGCAGATAGCCGCGCAATTGATTGGCAACGGCCCGTACCGACTCAGAATCGTCCGCTGACTGGCCCAGCACGGTTTCGTATTCGACGAGGTATTCGGCTACCCGGTCGCGGAATTCGGGCAGGACGGCATCGCGGATCAGATCAAAGGTTCGCACGGATAATCCTCATTTGTTTTCGTTGTGATCGAGTGTGCAGCAGTCTGCACGCTGCACAACTATTGGTTCAAGTAATAGTGACCATCAAGAAACGCAAGTTCTGCTTTGTGGCCGATAGGCGGAAAATCGCCTCCATCGAACACGCTGCTGAAGGAATTTGCGCGATGAAGACTTTGACCCGACTGGCTGTAGTCGCCCTGCTGATGGGCGGGGTGGCCGTGACCGCACCGACTTACGCAAGCGACGCCGGTACGTGCCATTTTCTGCCCATCGTTGGTGCCAGCAGCGGGCTGCAGCATTCGCAAACCGTGGGTGTGCTTTACAGCGAAAACACGCTGGAGAACCAGCAATACCTGGAGCGTTACCACGACGTGGCGGTGAATGGTGCCAAGGATGCGCTCGATGCGCGGATCCGCGACGCCTTCGTCAACAGCTCCGATCCGGAACTGGCCATCGACTGGTTGATGAGCTCGCTGCAACAGCAATTTCTCTCGGTGACGGTCTACGACAACCTGGATTCACTGGTGCAGGCGCATCCGGACGTGGTGGTGATGCTCGACACCCACAACCGTTTGCTGACCCAGCGCAACAGCCAGGTTGAAGCGCGGTTCGTCGCACGCTTCTACGACGCCAACCTGCAATACATCGGCAAGGCCGAAGGGGCTGTGCAAAAGCAGATGCCTTCGGTGTGGGTCCACAACAAGGCAGCGCCAGAGATCGCAGCGCAGATCGAGCAGCAACGGGACCTGCAATTCAGCGCCCTGAAGCAGTTCGACGATTCGCTCAAGGCCTTGGTGACGGCTGGCTGAACACACTTATTAAAACTGCAACGGCAGCGCCCGTGACGCTGAACGTTGCTTGAGAACCGAACCCTTTATTTTCAGGATTTTATCCATGCGTGTTTTTTTTATCCCTGCCATGGCCTCTGCCACGTTGTTGCTGACTGCTTGCGCCTCCGCGCCGAACGACCCGACGTTGACCCTGCAGACGCACAAGACGCCCGCCCAATACGCCGAATGCGTCGTACCGAAATTGCAGCACGGTGCGATGCGCCCGACGGTCTCGCAGACCCAGCGCAGCTACCGGATCGTGGTGCCGAGCAAGGTGTCGGCGGACAACGTGCTGGAAGCCTACAAGGCGCAGGACGGCGGCAAGGTGTTCTTGTACGAGCGCCACTTGCTGGCTTCAAGTTTCACACCGTCGAGTTTTGAACAGGCTGCCCAGGAGTGCCTGTAACGCCTGACGGTTAACGCTTTTGACGATGCTCCTTTGGTTGGCCGCAACCAACCAATTCCTTTGCCCCGCATTTTGCGGGGCTTTTTTTGCCTATCGTTTGGCGCAGTCGGCGCTACGCTGGATAGCGGACAAGGTTTTTCGGGAGAAACAGGATATGAAGAAGGACAGCAGCGTCGCGGCGACGGAGAATCCCTCTGCACTGATCGACGCAAGAATCAAGGAATTGAACGACTGGCGCGGCCAGAAGCTGGCCGAGATTCGCGCAATCATTCATGAGGCGGACCCTGAAGTCGTCGAGGAGTGGAAGTGGCGGGGCGTTCCGGTCTGGTCACACAACGGCATCATCTGCACCGGGGAAACTTACAAGGCCGTGGTGAAAATGACGTTTGCCAAAGGCGCGGCGCTGGAGGATCCGTCGGGGCTGTTCAATGCCAGTCTGGAAGGCAATACCCGGCGGGCGATTGATGTTCACGAAGACGACAAAATAGATGCAAAGGCACTGAAAGCGCTGGTGCGTTCGGCGATTACGTTGAATTCAAAAAAATGATTTGCCGTTGAAGGCAGAGGTGAAGCGGAGGAGGGTGAAACGAGGAAGAAAATGGCAGGGGCGGCTGGATTCGAACCAACGCATGGCAGGATCAAAACCTGCTGCCTTACCGCTTGGCGACGCCCCTGTAGCTATTGGTTTCAGTCCCGAGAGGACCTCTGCAACAGTGGGCGGCACTTTACCAGCGCTCTTGCGTTCTGGGAACCCCTGAGGCAAATAAATTTCATGGAAAACAGCTACTTATTTCCCGGAAAGGAGAAAACAGGCGGATTTTCTGGATGAAAGGCAGGTCCAGGTCCTCCCGAGTTACCTGGACCTGACCTGTGCTAGTTGCCATCGGCTACCTTGCGTTCGATCTCGTCGGTTTTCCTTTTGAGTTCTTCGGCGTCCTGTTCCTTGGTTCGAATGGAAGAAGGCGTGATGGTTTCATCCACGGCTTGTGTGTCGTGGTCGCTGTCCCGAAGATCCCGTTCGACCACATTGACCGGTTTGCCGGAGCTGTCGGTGGGCGGGGCATTTGAGGTAAGGGTGGGTTGGTTCTCTTCGCTGTTCATATCGCAGGCCTCCAGTGGCGTAATCATTGGATACGCAGCGATGTGGCGAGTTCGAGTTTTTTATTCATCCCTGTATTTCAACCCAATGTGCTCGGCGCCACCCCCAGCAAACCCGTCAACGTGTTCATGATCGCCTGCTGACGGGCGCGATCTGTCTGGTGCCTGGCTTCGGCGGCGGCGACGTCGGCGTGGCAGTGCGGGCAGATCGATTCATGTGGGTGGATGTATTGCAGGCAGCTGCGGCACAGCGCCAGTTGCACGGGGATGCGTCCTTCCTCCGGGGATTTCTGGCCCTGATTGATCCAGGCGAGTTTGATCACCTGGCCGCTATCACTGACGCTGCTGACGTGCTCGCCGGTGTCGATGCGCTCGGTGATCAGGTCGAAGCGTCCGACGGCGAAGGAACGCTGCGCCGCGTCTTCGATCTTGACGATGCGCTCGCGCAATCCGCGTTTTTGCAGTTCCAGGGTGCGGTAATGGCAGTACGGGTTATTACCGGGTTTGCCCAGCAATGAGTGAGAGGTCCAGGTGCAGCCGCCCCGGCAGACATCGTTGTAATAGCAGCTGCGGCAGTAACCCCACAGGTCGTCGACCGAGCGCAGACGGCCGAAGTGGATGCCTTCGCTGTAATGCCAGATATCGTGCAGGCTCATATTGCGCACGTTGCCGCCGGAGAAACCGACGGTCGCCAGTGACGGGCAGCCTTTCACCGTGCCGTCGGCTTCGAGGGCCAGTACGGTCTGACCGGCCGCGCAGCCGCTCCAGTGCACGCGCTCGTCACCGAAGCCACGCCACAAATGTTCGTAAGGGCCGTAATAGCCGATGTTGTTGCCGACGTTCATCAGCAGGCCGCGATCCACGCCTTCGCGGTACAAGCGCGCGAGCAGCGGCATCACTTCCAGCAGTTGATAGGGTTGCAGGAGCAGTTCCGGGTGATCCACCGCATTGCCCATGGCCACGGTGATCTGGATCTGCCAATGGGTGGCGCCCAGTTCAATGATCGTGTCCATCAGCTCCGGCAAATCAGGCAACGTGGCCGCGCCGATCTGGGTGTTGACGCTGACGGCCAGCCCGGACGCCTTGGCCCGACGCAGGGTATCGACAGCCTTGTCGAACGAGCCGGGGACGTTGCGCACCTGGTCGTGCAACGGTGCGAGCCCATCCAGTGAAATCCCGACCCCGTTGAGACCCGCATCGACTGCGGCCTGCATCTTCGCCGGTGTCAGATTGCGTCCGCCGGTCTGGATCGCGCAGTACATGCCGTGGTCGTGAATGGCCTGGATCAGCTGCGTCCAGTCCTTGCGCAGATAGGCTTCGCCGCCGATCAACGTGATCTCGCGGGTGCCGAGTGCAGCAAGGGAATCGATTACATCGAGGCATTCACGGGTGTTTAGTTCATCGGGGCGTCGATGCCCCGCGCGCGAGCCGCAATGCAGGCATTTGAGGTCGCAGGCCAGGGTGATTTCCCAGACCACGTGCACCGGCACGTAGCGTTTGAGATCGGTGTCGCTGAGGTAGCGGGCAGGGCGGATGTCTGTCATGGGAGATCCTTGCGCACGGTCCTGTGCGCGGCACGATTGGACTGATCTCGATTCGCCGCAAGACCGAGCGAGGCCTGCAGTGACCTCGCCCGGGGCGTGCGGTTTAGCGTGCTTCCAGACGCGCGATCTCGGCGTTCAGATGCTCAAGGGCACTGCGCAAGGCGCCTTGGTGAGCCACCTGCTGTTCGCCCTGTTGCACCACGGTTTTCAGCTGCGCCAGATCACCGCTGGTTTGCGCTTGCTGCACGGCCACGGCATACAACGGCAGGTTGTGATGTGGTTGTGGTTGTGGTTCAACGATCGGCGCCTGATGCACCGCTACGTGTTTCACCTGTTGCCCGTCGTAGCTGTAATCGACAAAGCCGCTCTCCCAGGTGCCGTCCAGAATGCCTTTGAGATGAAAAGTCTCGGCGATCTGACTGATTGGGCCGCTCGGGTTGCCGTCGAGAACGAGGACAATGTGATTTTCGACCGAGGAGGTCAGTTTGGCCTCGCTATAGTCGCCCCAGACCCGCGCGCGAAAATTGACTGTTGGCCAGGTACTCTGAAAGACACTGGCAACCCCGCTGACTTTTTTACTGACGGTATTGACCAGCAGATCGAGGGTCAGAACCGGGGCGCCGAGCAAGGAATTGCTGGCGATGAGGCGGGTATGAAAAAGTCCGATCGACATGGTGCTACTCCCTAAAGTAAGTGATGGATTCAGTGGCCGGCTCAGCGTGCCTGCAACCGGCTGATTTCCTTCTTCGCGGCTTCCAGTGCGCTCTGCAATTGCGGTTGCTGATCCAATTGCTGCTTGGCCAGCTTCGCCAGGTTTTTCATTTGCGCCAGATCACCGCTGGCAATGGCGCTCTGGATGGGCGCGGCATAAAGGGGCAGGATCGGTGGGTTGTGGTGGATGATCACCGGGCCTGGCTCAAACGGTGGGAAGACCTTCGACTGCACTTCCGCCAAGTGCACAGGGACGTTGTTGACCTCTACCCAGTGCGTGCCATTGAGGTACTGGTAGTTGGCGACGCCTTCTTTCCAGTCAGTGCCGACTACCAGGCGAATCTTGAAGTTGATGATGGAGTTGGAACCGTGGCCACCATGATTGCCTTCGGCGGTAATCAGGATTTTGCTGACGCCGGGTTTCATGACGGTCAGATAGGTGTACTCGCCCCAGACATCCGAGTGGATGTCGAGCGGTGGGTTGGTCGCTTGAGTGACGGTGGCGCCGCCGCTGACCTCATGCTGCGGCGTGGACACCAGCAGGTTGAGCAACAGGCTTTGCGCGCCGGGCAGCCCCGTACCGATGCGGTAACTCACCGGGAACAAGCCGACATTTTGCTGAGTAGCTGACATAGTGATTGCCTCCATTGCAATGTGGGAAATGACCTAGGGTTTTTCCAGACGGGAAACTTCCTTGGCCAGTTTTTCGTACGCGGTTTGCAGCTCTTTCGCTTCCGGCTTCGTCGAATCGCGCTGTTTCAACAAAGTCTTCATCTGTTGCAGATCGCCTCCGGTGATGGCGCTCTGGATGGCGACGCCGTAAGGCGGCATGTTGTGTTTTGAGCCAGTCATATCGAGGGTTTCCTCGTGGTTGTTGGCAAACGTCCCCTTCAGCTGAGGGGAGTCTTTCCTGACAGGCAGGCGACAGCCAGCACCAGGAACCACTGGCGAGGTAACGCCTGATCCGTCCGGATCCGGTGGAGCGAGTCAGTTGATTCGCGCGGGTTCGAGGTGTCTGCCTCGACTCACGCGCAGGCGTCGTCAGCCAAAACCATCAGGTCTGGCGGCGGGCGTCAGTAAAGAGGTTTGCCGGAAAGGCAAAGGGGGGATGTTCACCGGTACGTTGGTCATCTTTCTGTCCTTGATAGAAAGCAACGAAACACAGGGATAGGTTGTTCACTCTTCGAGAGTGCCAACCCGGGCAAGCACAAAAAACCATCCCTGATTTATCTTCCAGTGCTGCTGATGGCGCTCGTCGAGAAACGTTTGCCAAGTGGCCAGCATATCGCCAGCCACGCAACCCTAGTCCTGTTTGTGCGGGGCTGCCAGAAAAAGCGCCGAACGGTCATGGCCACTGCTATCCTTCGCAAATTGCGAGATAAATAGTGGAAAAATTCGGCCTATGAACACGAATCGTGACCAATTTCCCTTGCCCGAAGACCTCAAGGTTTTCCTCACCGTCATTCGCAAGAACAGCTTCGCCAGCGCCGCCGATGAGTTGGGCTATTCGCCGGCCTACGTCAGCAAACGCATCTCGGTGCTCGAAACCACGCTCTCGACAAAGTTGCTGCACCGCACGACCCGGCGCATTGCGCTGACCGACGATGGTGAACGGGTGCGGATCTGGGCGGAAAAACTCCTGGGGGATTTTGATGATTTTCTCGGCGAGATCGCCCAGGCCCGGCATCAGCCGGCAGGTTCGCTGCACATTTGCAGCAGCTTCGGTTTCGGCCGCAATCACGTTGCGCCGGCGATCAGTGAACTGTCGCGAACGTGTCCGAAGCTCGATATTCGCCTGGACGTGTTCGACCGCGTGGTCGATCTGGTGGGCGAGGGCTTCGATCTGGAAATCCTCGTCGGCGATGACCTGCCGGGCCAGCATCTGGCGCGCAAACTGGTCAGCAACCGGCGAGTGCTGTGCGCCACGCCGGAGTACCTTGAACGGCGGGGTACGCCGCAATCACTTGAGGATCTGAAGGATCACGATTGCCTGGTGCTCAAGGAGCGCAACAATTCGTTCGGCATCTGGAACCTGACCCGCGACGGGCGAGATGAATCGGTGCGGGTCAGCGGGCCGTTGTCTTCCAATAGTGGCGAAATCGTCATGGAGTGGGCCTTGAGCGGCGGCGGGATTCTGTTGCGCTCGATGTGGGACGTCAAACCGATGCTCGAACAGGGGCGGCTGGTGCAGGTGCTTGAGGATTACACCCAGAGCGCCGACGTCTGGGCGGTGTACCCGACACGGCTCAGCGAGTCGGCCAAGTTGCGGGTGTGCGTGGAATTTCTCGAAGAGTATTTTCGCGACTTGTCGGTTGAATGAAACCGGGTGGTTCTGTGAACCACCCGGTTTTTTGTTTTCAGCCCAACCAGGGATTCTCCGCGAGATGCCGTGCTTCAAAGGTGCGAATCTGCTCGGTGCGTTGCAGCGTCGTGCCGATGGCGTCCAGACCCAGCAACAGTGACTGTTTGCGCAGCTCATCAATCTCGAAAGCGATCAATGTGCCGTCCGCCAGTTCGATGGTTTGCTCGGGCAGGTTAACGCGGATATGCGCCGTCGCGGGAGCGCTGACGACGTCGGCGACTTGCTTGAACCGCGCGGCGTCGAGCTGAATCGCCAACACACCGTTGCGCTGACAGTTGTCGTAGAAAATCCCGGCAAACGTGGTGCCGATCAGCGCCCGGATCCCCACTTGCTTCAAGCCCCACACCGCGTGCTCACGGCTTGAGCCGCAACCGAAGTTGGGGCCAGTTACCAGAAACGCCGCGTCCTGCCAGGCCGGTTGATTGAGCACGAAGTCAGGGTTGGGTTCGCCCGAGGCGAGCAAGCGCAAATCGAAGAACAGGCCTTTATCGAGCCCCTGACGATCAATGCCCTTGAGGAATTGCTTGGGCATGATCACATCAGTGTCGATGTTGGACGCCAGGAACGGCGCGGCGCTGCCGCTGATAGTGGTGAACGGTTGCATGGCTCAAACTCCCGGCGCGAAGGCGCGAACGTCAGTCAAATGTCCGGTGATGGCGGCTGCGGCGACCATCGCCGGGCTCATCAGGTGAGTGCGCGCTCCAGCGCCCTGACGGCCTTCGAAGTTGCGATTGGTGCTGGACGCACAGCGATCACCTGGCGCCAGTACGTCGTCGTTCATCGCGAGGCACATCGAACAGCCCGATTGCCGCCACTCGAATCCGGCATCGAGAAAGATCTGCGCCAGTCCTTCGTCTTCGGCTTGATCGCGTACCAGCGTCGAGCCTGGCACGATCATCGCTCGCACGTGAGCCGCGACGCGTTTGCCGCGCACCACGCGGGCAACGTCACGCAAATCTTCGATCCGCGCATTGGTGCAGGAGCCGATGAAGGCGTGGCTGATCACTATCTCGCTCAGCAGCATGTCGGGTGTCAGGCCCATATAATCGAGGGCGCGCTGCAAACCCTGACGCAAAATCGGGTCGGGCTGGCTGGCCGGGTCGGGCACTCGTCCGCCGACCGGGGCGGCCTGATCCGGGCTGGTGCCCCAGGTGACCATCGGTTCAAGCGCCGAGACATCAAGGCTGACTTCTCGATCGAACACTGCGCCATGATCGCTGTGCAGGGTTTTCCAGCGCTCGACGGCCTGCTCCCAGATTTCGCCTTTGGGCGCGCGCGGCTTGAGTTGCAGGTAGGCGAAGACCTTGTCGTCCGGCGCCATGAACGCCCCTCGGGCGCCGGCCTCCACGGCCATGTTGCAGATGGTCATGCGCGCTTCGACGCTGAGGTCGCTGATCGCCGGGCCGGCGAACTCGATCGCATAACCGGTGGCCCCCGAAGCGCCAATCTTTTCGATCAGCGCCATGATGATGTCTTTCGAAGTGACACCCGCGCCTAGCTCGCCATTGACCGTCACGCGCAGGGTTTTCAGGCGTTTGTAGACCAGGGTTTGTGTCGCCAGCAGGTGTTCGATTTCCGAGGTGCCGATGCCGAAACCGAACGCACCCAGCGCGCCGTAGGTGGTGGTGTGGCTGTCACCGGCCGCGACCACCATGCCCGGCAGAATGAAACCCTGTTCCGGCGCCACGACGTGTTCGATGCCCTGGCGCTTGTCCAGCACATCGAACAGCTCGATACCGAAGTCGCGGCAGTTCTCTTCGAAATACGACACCTGCCGCGCCCCCCCAGCGTCGGGCATGGTCGCGGTGCGGGTCGGTGCCGTAGGGTTCACATGATCGACCACCGCCAGCGTGGCAGCGGGGCGCCAGACCTTGCGTCCGGCGTCGCGTAAACCGCTGAAAGCTTGCGGGCTGGTGTATTCGTTGGCGACCTGGCGGTCGATGTAAAGCAGCACGTGGCCCTGATCGTCGAGGGTGCAGACCGTGTGACTGTCGATGTGTTTCTGGTACAGGGTTCTAGGGCTGGGCATGGCGTGGGCTCTGTTTCGTCAGGGGCAAAAACGGCTACTGACAGAATATTGATCGCCGAAACGGCATCAAGAGCGCTTTGGTGAAGCGGTTGAACACGAATTGTGAGCAATTCAAGTTGCTCGCTGCCGCTTTCAACGGCAGCGAACGGTTACGCGGTCGCGTCGAAACCCTCGTGATACTTCACCACGCCCACCGGCAACTCACCGCCAAACGCCAACGCCTGAAAGTACTCCGCCGGAATTCCCGGCAACTCCAGGTCTGCCTGAGCCTTGAAGCCGAAGCGGCCGTAGTAGCCCGGATCGCCAAGCACCACGCAACCCACTGCGCCAATCCGCTGTAACTCCGCCAGCGAGGCCTTCATCAGCGCCGAACCGATGCCTTGCTGATGGCGGGTCGGGCACACGGAGATCGGGCCCAGGCCATACCAACCTTGAGCGCCGGAGGAAATCGTCACGGGGGAAATGGCCACATGGCCAACCACCGTGTCGTTGTCAACGGCCACCAGCGAAACGCTGAGCTGACCGGCGCGGCGCAGAGCGTTGACGATGAATTGTTCGGTGTGGCTGGAGTGTTCTTCGTGCTGGAACGCCGCCTCGGTGATTCGGGCGATGGCGTCGATGTCTTCGGGGCGTTCGTTGCGGATTGTGATGTTTGTATTCATGCGTGCTTGGGTATCCCGGTCGATCAGGGTTCGAAGGGTTTCGAACAGCGGATCGGCGTTGGTGTATTGCTTGCCGTAGGCCAGGTTGAAGCCATAGTCGAAGTCTGGCGGATTCTTCCCTTGAGTGTGTTGTAAAAGTGTTTCCAGCTTGTCCAGCGCCTTCACCGCCTTGGCTTCAGGGGAGCTCGCGTTTTCGTAATCGTCCCAGAGTGTGAGGATTTCATTTCTCAGCGCATCGTCCAGGGCGCGGGTGAGCAGCAGCAAGTCGTTGCGCTCCTGTTCGCCCTTGTCGGGAAAGTCGGCTTGATCGACCGCCGGGATGTCACCGTTGATGGCTTCGCCGAGGTCGTGGATGACGCACATTTTCAGGACTTTCAGCAGGTCGAGCCCGGACAGGTCGTCGGCGAACACGATCACCATCAGGCATAGACGCCAGCTGTGTTCGGCCGTGCTTTCGCTGCGTCCGGAAGAGGTGTGAGCGCTTCTGAGGACGTCCTTGAGCCGTTCTGCTTCGCGCAGAAAGTCGAGGCGTCCCTTGATTTTTTTGAGGTTCATACAGTGGCCGGGATAGAGAGAGCAGGGCTCAAAGCCTAGGCCCGGCCCAGATCATCGTCCACGCATAAAATATGCGGCGCGCGGCCTATAGCGTTTCCACCAGCCGTGCGGCGGTGCCGTCCGAAAGTGCGATCCGCGTCCAGCGGCAAAGACTTTCGCGGATGGGAACGAGGGTTGAATCGTTGTGGCCGGTGATGAACTCCAGTGCCGGTGGCGCCTGGATTTCTCGCCAACCGGCGTCATCCAGCAAGGACTCCTTGTGCTGGATTTCGGCCGTCGCAAAACGCCAAAGCGACTGCCCAATCAGATCGCTCAGAGGACTGCTGAATTGCGCGGCGCGGGCCGGGGAGCAGGCCAGCAGGCGATGGGTCAGGTCGCAGACGAGGTGAACCGGGCGCGCGCTGTCAGTGACCAGTCGTGCGAGGGCCTGATCGGCCGCGCTGTCGAGTCGCGCCGCGAGTAACGTTTCGAGTTGCCGATGCGCGTCCGGGTCCATTGCCTGCACACCGCTTTCCCAACGGGAAATCGTCGACTGGGTGACCTTGAACAACTCGGCGGCATGGCTCTGCTTGACGCGATGCAGCACTCGCCAGCGGCGCAGAGCGATGCCGGGCAGGCTGGGCTTCAACAAGGTGTCGGGCATGGCGATGGATCGCAAAAGGAATGCGGGCCGACAGTCTGAAGACTGTCGGCCCGTGCTGCAAATCGACGCGATATCAGGTCATTCCGACACTTTGGCAATCACCTTGATCTCGAACTGAAAACCATACAGCCACGTCACGCCAACCGCGGTAATGGTCGGATGCGGCGCCTCGCCCCAGAACTCGGGCACCACTTCCCAGATGGTTTCGAAGGTCGATTGCGGATCGACCATGAACACCGTCACGTCCACCACATCATCGAAGCTGCCGCCGGCCGCGCCGAGAATGGCATTGAGGTGGGTGAAGGCCAGTCGCACCTGTTTTTTCAGATCCGGTTCCGGAGAGCCGTCCTCAAGGCTCCCGACCTGCCCGGAGACGAACAGAAAGCCGTTGGAACGAACGGCCGGCGAATACCGGTTGCGCTCGTAAAGGGCGTGGCGTCCGGGCGGGAAAACCACGTCGCGTTTTGGCTGGGCGTTGGTCATGGGGTGTCTCCTTCAATGGGTTGTAAGCCTGCGATGGAGAAACTCTAGGGACTTGCGTCGCTGTGATAAACGCGCAACCTTGGCGTTCACTGTTTGGTAATCCCAAACAATCGAGCCGCTATCAGAGGTGGGATATGGACCGTTTTGACGCGATGCAGGCGTTCGCCCGGGTGGTGGAGGCGGGTAGCTTCACCAAGGCCGCCGAGACTCTGCACATGAGCAAGACCACTGTGACCCAGCTCGTCCAGCAACTGGAGGCACGCCTGCGGGTGAAACTGCTCAACCGCACCACACGCAAGGTCAACGTCACCGCCGATGGGGCGATTTACTACGAACGGGTGCTCCGGTTGCTGGCGGATCTGGACGATGTCGAAACCGGTCTCGGCCAGGCTTCGGCGGCGCCCCGCGGGCGGCTGCGGGTGGATGTGCCGAGCCCGCTGGCGCGCCTGATTCTGATACCGGCGTTGCCAGACTTTCACCGGCGTTATCCGGATATTCAGATCGACATGGGCGTCAGCGACCGGATCGTCGATATCATCGATGAAAACGTCGATTGCGTAGTGCGCGGCGGCGAGTTGCTGGACCAGTCGCTGATGGCGCGACGGGTCGCCGATCTGCACCTGGGGGTGTATGCCGCGCCAGGGTATCTCGCCCGCGCCGGCACCCCGGCGCATCCCCGAGAGCTGGAAGACAGCCATCATCGGGTGGTCGGTTTTCTTTGGGCACGCACCGGCAAACCGGTGCCTTATGCCTTGCGCAACGCGAGAGAGAATCTGCTGATCAAGGGCCGGCATGTGCTGGCGGTCGATGATGGCAACGCCTATCTGGCGGCAGGCCTGGCCGGTCTGGGTGTGCTCTGGCTGCCCCGCTACATGTCGGCAGAGCATGAGGCCCGGGGTGAGTTGGTGGCACTGTTCGAGGGGTGGGAGCTTGATCCGATGCCGCTGTACGTCGCCTACCCGCCGAACCGGCATATCAGCCGAAAGCTGCGGGTATTTATCGATTGGGTCGTGGAGTTGATGACTGAGCGTGCCAATGGCCCGGAACTTGCTGGTCGCGCTCTGGGACTGTCAAATAAATAGCGAATAACGGCGATCTCGAAAGTCGGCAGGTCAGGTTGCACCGCTATTCAATCAAGGATCACTCGTAATGAATATGTACATCGATATTGTCGGCGCCTGCAATTTGAGCTGCCCTTCGTGTCCGATGGGTAACTCGGAAAACGCCAATTTCAAGAAAGCCATGCAACTCGATATGTTCAGGAAGATCGTAGAGAAGGCCCGTGGCGAAGGGGTCGAGTCGATTTTTCTGTACAACTGGACCGAGCCGTTGATCCACCCGCGAATCGGCGAATTTGTCGAGATCATCAACGCGGCCGGTATGCGCAGCGGTATCAGTTCCAATCTGAATCTGGCGAAAAACATGGAGGCGGCGATGCTCGCCAATCCATGGTTCTTCCGCATCTCGCTGTCCGGCTTCTTTCAGCAGACGTATGAACAAGGGCACGTGGGCGGTGACATTGAAGTCGTCAAGGCCAACATGATCAAACTGCATGAGCTCAAGCAGAAACATGGCTTGACCACGATGATCGAGGTCTATTACCACCGCTACCTGGACAACATCGAAGAAGAAGAGCTGATGCGCGAATTCAGCCAGGCCCTGGGCTTCGAGTTCTCGAGCGGCTTTTCAGTGATGATGCCGCTGGAGAAGACGCTGGCGCTGATCGAGCGCGACCCGTCGGTGACCGATACCGATCGCAAGACCCTGCAGCGACTCGCGCTGCCGCCTTATGACGACCTGGTCAATCTGGTCCGCCAGTACCCCAAGCAGGCATGCACACTCAAGGATGACTGGCTGGTGCTTGACTGCAATGGCAATACCGTCTTGTGTTGTTCCATTTTCAATCAGACCGAATATCAAGTCGGCAAATACCTGGACATGCCGCTGGCGCAACTGACCGAACGCAAGTCCACTCAGTCGAACTGCGTCGACATGTGCAATCGCTGCGCGAACAACGGATTGCACATCTACGCTATGTCCCCCAACACGGGATCGCTGAAAAGTCACGCCATCAACCGGATTGTCGATTTCCACCAGCGCTCGATCAACGGCTTGCCGGTCGACGGCGAAAGGCTTGGGCGCAATGGCGAAGTCAGTGCCGAGAACTTCGACGAAGCGCAATACCTGCATATGAATCAGGACGTCAAGAACGCGATTTCCACCGGGGCTTTTACCAGCGGTTATCAGCATTACGTAATGTTCGGTCGACTGGAAGGCCGGCTCGGCGCAGGTCAATACTCAGTCGTCTGAGCCAGCGGGTCGGGTTCTGCCAGTTGAGTTGACAGCCATTGACTGAAGCATCGCGCCATCGGGTCGTTCTCGCTGTCGCGATGCGTCAGCAAGGCCCAGTTCGGGCCACGAATGGTTTGCTCCACCAGTGGCTGCAACAGCCCGTTTTGCTGCGCCTGGCGGCTGAGCAACTGACTGACCAGCGCAATCCCCAGACCTGAGCACGCCGCGTCCAGCAACAGGCCCGGATCAGAGAAGTTCAACCCCTGATCCTGCTGGCCGACATCGATCCCCGATTCCACCGCCCAATGGCTCCAGTCCATTTCCCGCTCGCCGTGCAGGGTTGTCCGCTGCGCTGCGGGCTGCGCCAACACGCTCGGATGGCACGCCGGATATAGGCGGTCGGCAAGCAGCACCTTGAAGCTGCATTCAGCCTGGGAACTGATGTCGTCGCGCACGGCGATATCGATGGTTTGTGTCGCCATGTCCGGCACTTCATCGGTGCTGTAAATCCACAGATCCACATTCGGGTACTTACGGCGGAAATCCCCCAGACGCGGCAGCAACCAGTGCCGGGCAAACGCTGGCGTGGTGTTGAGCACCAGTTGATTGGGTTTCTGGTACTGCCCCAGCCGCCGGATCCCCACCGACAGTTGCTGCAGCATCGCCTGGGTGGTGCTGAGCAGATCGTGACCTGCGTCGGTCAGGCTGACGCTGCGCCCGCTGCGGAAAAACAGCGGCTGCTCCAGGTACGCCTCAAGGCTGCGGATCTGCTGGCTGATGGCCGATTGCGTGAGGCTCAGTTCCTCGGCGGCCTTGTGAAAACTGCCCAGCCTTGCGGCGGCTTCGAAACCGCGCAACGAGCTGAGGGGTGGCCAGTGTTTCAGCATGATCGATAAGTTCCTCTAATCAGTTTTCCGCTAAATCCATCGTTTGTTTGCCCTTCAGGCCGCCATTAGCATGCACGTCAACGCCGCCAAGGCTGTTTTCATTGAACACAATGGCTTAACTCAAAGGGCTTTTTACCATGCAGCAGAACAAAAACAACAACAGCGGTTGGATGATGCCGGCAGAGTGGGTGACACACGCGGCGACCTGGATGGTCTGGCCACACAATCAGGCCTTGTGGGAGTCGGGCTGGCGCGTGACCTTGCCGTTGGTGCAGGAAGATTTCGCCCGCGTCGCCAATGCCATCGCCCGGTTCGAACCGGTGAAAATGGTTGTCGATCCGTCGGCCATCGCCAGCGCCAAAGCCTTGTGCGGGCCGAACATCGAACTGATTCCGCTGGCAGTCAACGACAGCTGGTGCCGCGACTCCGGCCCAAGCTTCGTCGTTCACCCGGAACAAGGTCTGGCCGGAGTGAGCTGGCGCTTCAACGCCTGGGGCGGCAAGTCGGCACACGACCTGGACGAAAGTCTGGCCCGTCGCGTGCTTAATCACCTGGGCGGCGAGTGCTTCGGCACGGCGCTGAGCAACGAGGGCGGCGCGATCCATGTCGACGGCGAGGGCACGTTGATCACCACCGAATCGGTGCTGCTCAACCCCAATCGCAACCCCGGCGTGAGCAAAGCCGAGATGGAAGAAATCTTCAGTCGCCTGCTCGGCGTGAAGAAAACCATCTGGCTGCCGGGCGATCCGGATTACGTCACCGGCGACATGACCGACGGCCACGTCGATGGCGTCTGCGCCTTCGCCCGTCCCGGCGTGTTGCTGGTGGACGCGACTCACGATCGCAGCTCGGTGTACGCCGAAGTCGTGCGGGAAAACCGTCGCGCACTGGAGCTGGCCACCGACGCCCAGGGTCGCAAGTTCGAGCTGATCGAGCTGTATGAAGCCACCGACGCGGTGGACACCGAAGCCGAAGTGTTCTGCGCCTCGTACACCAACTTCTACATCGCCAACGGCGCGATCATCATGCCGGCGTACGGCATCGAGGCCGACCATGTGGCGGCAGAAACCCTGGCCAAGGCGTTCCCGGGCCGTGAAGTGGTGCCCGTGCAGATCAATCACCTGGCCCATGGTGGCGGCGGTGTGCACTGCATCACCCAGCAACAGCCAGCCTGGCCGGTGGAGGGTTGATCGATGACGATGCTGAAAGTCGCCACCACCCAGATGCCGTGCACCTGGGACCTGAAAAGCAACCTCGATCGCGCCGAGCAGTTGGTGCGTGAAGCGGCCGGGCAGGGTGCGCAAGTGATTCTGTTGCAGGAGCTGTTCGCCACGCCGTATTTCTGCATCGAGCAGAGCCACCACCATATGGGGCTGGCCGAGGAGTTCCGCGACAGTCAGGTGCTGTCGCGTTTCGCCGCGCTGGCCCGGGAGCTCGGCGTGGTGCTGCCGCTGAGCTGGTATGAGAAGGCCGGCAATGCCTATTTCAACTCCCTTAGCGTGGCCGATGCAGACGGGCGTCTGCTGGGCGTGTACCGCAAGACTCACATCCCCAACGCCATCGGCTATCAGGAGAAGGAATATTTCAGCCCCGGCGACACCGGTTTCAAAGTCTGGGACACCGCGTTCGGCCGCCTCGGCGT
This sequence comes from Pseudomonas sp. HS6, assembly GCF_023375815.1. Classification (NCBI taxonomy): domain Bacteria; kingdom Pseudomonadati; phylum Pseudomonadota; class Gammaproteobacteria; order Pseudomonadales; family Pseudomonadaceae; genus Pseudomonas; species Pseudomonas sp. HS6. Next base: position 2,844,407 of record NZ_CP067412.1, read on the forward strand.
GGGCATTTGCTGGGATCAGTGGTTCCCGGAAACCGCACGCTGTCTGGCCTTGATGGGCGCTGAAGTGCTGTTGTTCCCGACCGCCATCGGCTCGGAACCGGGCTGCGCGGATCTGGATTCGCGGGACCACTGGCAGATGACCATGCGTGGCCACGCCGCTGCCAATCTGCTGCCGGTGATCGCTTCCAACCGCGTGGGCCGTGAAGTGGCGGGCACGGATGCGGCGTTGCAAATGAATTTCTACGGCTCGTCGTTCATCTGCAACCACAAGGGAAAAATGCTCGCCGAAGCCGACCGCGCCAGCACTGGTGTGCTGGTGCAAAGCCTCGATCTGGCAGCCATGCGTGAAGATCGCTTGAGCTGGGGCATCTACCGCGACCGTCGCCCGGAAATGTACGGCGCCTTGTTGAGCCAGGATGGCCGTCACCTTCATGCCCGCTGGAATCCTCAAGGAGTCTGATATGCACACCTCACACAAGTGGTTGCTGGGCGCTCTGGGCCTGGCGCTGGCCGGTTTGATGCCCGCCGTGCACGCCGAAGACAAGACCCTGCGGCTGTACAACTGGGCGGATTATTTCGCCGAAGACACGCTGACAAAGTTCACCGCCGAAACCGGGATCAAGGTGATCTACGACGTGATGGACGGCAGCGAAACCCTGGAAGCCAAGATGCTGTCCGGTGGCAGCGGTTACGACCTGATCTTCCCCGGCGACACTGTGGCCGAACGCCTGATGCGCGCCGGCAGCCTGTTGCCGCTGGATCCGTCGAAAATCACGGCGATGAACGACATCGAACCGGGCCTGCAAAAACTGCGCAGCCATTACGAGCATTCGAACAAGGCCACGGTGCCGTACACCTGGGGCACCATCGGCCTGACCTACAACGCCGAGCAGGTCAAACAGCGTATGGCCGATGCTCCGGTCAACAGCCTCGACATGCTGTTCAAACCGGAGCTGGCCGCCAAGTTTGCCGATTGCGGGATTTCGATGATCGACTCGCCGGACGAAGTGCTGGCCGTGGTGCTCAATTATTTGGGCCGCGACCCGCGCAGCGCCAAGCCTGCGGATCTGGCAGCGGCCAGTGATCTGCTGATGAAGTTGCGGCCGTATATCCGCAAGTTCCAGTCGCAACCGGTGACCGATCTGGTCAACGGCAACCTGTGTCTGTCGCTCGGCTACAGCGGCGACATGACCCAAGCCCAGCGCACTTCGGACAGCGCCGGCAAGCAGACCCGCTTCCAGTACCGCGTGCCCCGTGAAGGCACCACGGTGTGGATGGACACCATGGCCATTCCGGTCGATGCCAAACACCCGGAATACGCCTATGCCTTCATCAACTTCGTGATGCGCCCGGAGAACATGGCTGCGATCAGCAATTTCACCGGTTACCCGACCTCCAACGCCAAGGCTCGGCCAAACGTGGACGAGGCGATGCGCAACAACCCGGACATCTACCTCGACGAAGCGACCTATGCTCGTCTGATACCGGGCAAGGACATTCCCCAGGCCGACATGCGCGCCCGCATGCGCACCTGGACCAAGTTCAAGACCGCCACTGCAAAGTGATTTTTCCGGGCCGCTTCGGCGGCCCCAACACATCAGGAACGTACACATGCCGACTCGTCGCGAGTTCATCAAACAGGTTTCAGTCGCCGCCGGCGTAGGCGCTGCCGTCATGGGCCTCGGCCTTTCGCCGGCGCGGGTGCTGGCGGCCAGCGAAGGTCACTGGTTCATGCCCGACGAGGGCGACAAACACGAACGCGCCTACATGGCCTTCGGCGCGCAGGACGCAATCTGGGAAGACTTCACCGAAGACGTCCAGGAAGCCCTGGGCCGGATCGCCCGCGCCATCGCCCGCTACGAACCGCTGACCATTTACTGCCGCAGCGGCGAACGCAGCCTGGCCGAAGAGATTTGCGGCACCTCCAACATCACCTACCAGATCGCTAACCTCGACGACATCTGGATGCGTGACATCAGCGCCAACTTCGTCATTGATGACAAAAGCGGCCTCGGTGCGGTGGACTTCAACTTCAGTGGCTGGGGCAACAAACAGCAGCACAGCAAAGACGCGAAAATCGCCAAACGAGTGGCGCAAGATGCGCAAGCGACTTACATCCGCAGCGAGCTGGTGGGCGAGGGCGGCGGCATCGAAGTCGATGGCCACGGCACCGGGATCATGACCGAAAGCTGCTGGGTCAACGCCAACCGCAACCCCGGCTGGAGCAAGGCTGACGTCGAGGCGGAACTGAAGGCACGCCTGGGCCTGCGCAAAATCATCTGGCTACCGGGCATCAAGGACAAGGACATCACTGACGCTCACGTCGATTTCTACGCACGCTTCGTCAAACCCGGCGTGGTCATTGCCAACCTCGACACCGACCCGAAATCCTACGACAACAAGGTCACGCTGGCGCACCTGGAGATCCTGAAAAAGGCCACCGATGCCGACGGTCGCCCGCTGCAGATTCACACCCTGTCGCCGCCGCTGAAGCCGCGCAAAACCAAGTTCAACAAGAACAATGACGACTTCGCCGCCGGCTACATCAACTATTTCGTGATCAACGGCGCGGTGATTGCGCCGGAGTTCGGCGATAAAGACGCTGACAAAAAGGCCTTGGATTTGCTCAAGCAGCTGTACCCCGGGCGCGACGTGGTGCAAATCAACATCGATGCCATCGCGGCCGGTGGTGGCGGGATTCACTGCGTGACCAGTCACCAGCCCGCGTGAGGTGACGTGTCACGTGCGTCGATCATGAACGCGGCGGTCTTCCAGCATTTCCACTGGCTGCCGTTGTTCAGTTCATAGAACGCACGGTGAATGGGCCCGAAGAAGGCCGCCAGTTCTTTTTGCGTACACGTTGGCAGGTAAATGGACAGGACCCGCGGATCATAAAAACGGAACATCAATAACGTTCCATCCTCGGTTCGTACCTGAAGATGCTTCTTGAGGTGTCGCCTTAACTTCGCCATCGTCAGTGAAACCGGCACGCTCAACAGAATTCCCCAGGCGCGTCCCCAGCCCCTGGCCAGCAACTCCAGGGTCTGCGGATGACCGGGGACAAGTTGTACGAGATACGGGGCGGCAGCCCTCAGGCGCGGGGTGAGTTGGCCTGAATAAAGACTCCAGAACTTGAGTGAACCATGGCGGATCCGATGTGAAATCGCAGGATCCTGCGCGCCGTCGACCAGCCAGTAGACTTGTTCGTCTGCATTCGACCAGAGCGTTTCCAGCAATGTCTCAAGCACCCCGGCGCTCATGCGTTCTCCATCCCGTTGCGACGACAGAGTTCGCAAAAAGGTATCGCCTGCACTGCGGCTTCTTCCAGTCGTTGTGCTTGCAAGTCCTGGGCGACTCTGGCGCTGATGGTCAACGCCGGGTCGGCTTTCAATGGTTGAAAGGTCGGCGATTTACGTTGAACAAGGGGTTTTACCGCAACCGGTGCGGGGGCGGCGGACGGACGATCATTGCTTCGCAATGGGGTGGATGCTGTGGTTTCGGGTGTGCCGGTTCGGGTACGTTTGACCGTGCGGGCAAACAGGCTGCCATTGAGCAGCTTTTGAGAAACTTGACGCAGAACCTCTTGGTCATCAAGACGGTGAATCAGAGCGTGCTGAGTGGACAGAAGCGCGCGCAGTCGTTGAATGTCTTGCGCCTTGCAAAAGTGCCAGCGGACGAAGCGCTCGACCTGCCACGTTTCCTGCGGAACCCAATGGCTGGTGGTTTCATCGGACCCGGAAGGGAGCGGGCCGAGGTCGACCCGGTCACCGATCTCGATCAACTCCGTTGCGTCGGAAAAACTCAGTCGCATGCTGGGTGCCTTCCCTGATTAACCCTTCGACAGCCTAGACGCTCTTGTGGCCGATGCTTGAAAAAATGGGCTTACGGCCACTTACCCTCAGCGAAATCGTTGGGGAATCGCCTCGGCAAACGGATAGAACTCAAACCAGGGTTTGGCTTCTTCAAGGACCTGTTTGAAGGCGGAGCGCTGGACCAGTCGTTCGAAGTAGGCGTTCAAGTGGCCATGGTCGCCGGGGAACGGCACCAGTGTGCTGGCGTAAAACAGGGCCGGACTGGCGGAGCAATCGGCCAGGCTGAAGTCCGGGCTGGCGATCCACTGACGGGTCGCCAGCTGATGCTCAATCATTCCATACGCGGTGTTCAGCAGGGTGCGCTGGCTGGTCAGGTCGCCCTGTCTGTCGTGAATGCGGTCGGCGACGATCTGCGACATGGGTGTCATCACGTAGTTGTCGAAAAACCGGTCCCACAGGCGCACTTGCAGGGCGGTGTCCCAATCGTCGGGGATCAGTCGGCCGGCGCCAGCGTGGTAGCGATCCAGATACTCGATGATCACGCTCGACTCCGGCACGCTGCACGGGCGGGCCCGATCATGCAGGACCGGGAATTTGACCAGCGGCCACAGGGCTCGCAGTTCGGCTCGCTCGGCTTCGCTGGACAGGTCGATGACGCGCTTGTCGAATGCGGTGCCGTGTTCGTAAAGGGCGATCAGCACCTTGTGGCAGTAGGACGACAACGGGTGGTAATAGAGGGTCAAGTCCATGGTTCAACGCCTCGCGTTGGTGGTGAAAAGCACTACACAGGTATAGCGCGCCTGCGCACGGCCACGCATTTGATTTCCACCAGCAGCCCCGGATGGGCCAGTTCGCTGACGCCGATGCAGGTCCAGGCGCACAATCCTTTGGGGAACAGGCGGTTTTTCACTTCGCGAAACACCGGCATGTGCTGGCTCATGTCGACATGATAGGTGGTCATCTCCACCACATCGTCGAAGCTGCAACCACCGGCTTTCAACACTTCGTCGAGGTTTTCCCAGGCACGGATGAATTGCTGCTCGGGATCTTCGATGACCTTTAAGTCAGCCGTGCGGCCCACCTGACCGGCGCAGTAAAGCGTGTCGCCGACCAGAACCGCCGGGGCGTAACCGGCGCGTTCGACGATGGCTTTCATGGATTCGGGGACGATGATTTCGCGATCGGGCATGGCTGGGGCTCCTGGCAAACGTTGAATCGGGTCACTTCGCGCGAAAGTACCGGATCAGGTTGACCGATTTTGTGAATACCGCATAAACCACTGCTGCGATCATCAGTCCGGCGATGGCCGGGCCGACCGCATTGAGGCCGGTAATGAGCAGCATGTAGAGCGACAGCATCAGTATCAGCACGACATAACTGGCGAGTATCTGTCTAAAGAGCGCCAACAGCAGCGGGATGAACGCCACCGCCACCGAGTGGATGGCCACCGCCTGCAAAATCTCGATTATCAGATATGAGTAAGCATCTTCGCCGCTTGCTTGTGTGGCGATCAGCCAGGATTCGTTCATCAGCCAATTCAGCCCGCCAACCACCATCAGGCTGATGACGACAATCAGCGCCATGTTTATTGCTCGGGTGCTCATTGGTCTTCATTCCGCCCATGAGCGGCGGCCGCCAACTGTTCGGTATCCACCCGAACGAACACCGAATCACCCACCGCCGTCAGCACATCCCCGGCGTACACCTCGCAGATCACCCGGCTCTTGCGCCCGACCTCTCCTTCGACTTTCGCTTTCAACGTCAGCGGCACGCCCATCGGTGTCGGTTTGATGAACTTGATGCCGAGGTTGCCGGTGACGCAGTTGATCCGAGGCAGGCTTTCGGCTTCGCGATTTTCCGCGCGGTAGTGGTAAGCCATCGCCGTCCAGTTGGAATGGCAGTCCACCAGCATCGCGATCAGGCCGCCGTAGACCAGCTCCGGCCAGCCGCAGTATTTGGCTTCTGGGATGTGTTCGGCCATGACGTGCACGCCGTCTTCGTGCCAGAAACTCTTGATGTGCAAGCCGTGCGGGTTGCTGCTGCCGCAGCCGAAGCAGACGCCGTCGGGGGCGGCGGTGTCTTGCAGGGAGGTGTCGAGGGTGGACATGCCGGGGTCATCCTTAAACGGTTAGCGAAACGGCGTGAATCTTACGTCAGATCAGCAAACTCAGCGTATCGAACAACTCGACATCCTCCGGCCTCGCCGAGCGCGCGCGGCGGCGAATCACGTGCAGCAGACAATCGACAAAACACTGCGCCGCTGCGCCCAGCGGCGCGTTGCGCGGGGTGACGATGCCGATGACATCGTTGGCGAACGTCTCGGCCAGATCGAGTCGGGCCACGCGTTCGCGGTAGCCGGGCACTGTCAGCATGGGTTCGGGAAAGTAGCTGAGCATGTCGGTTTGCTCGATCAGCGACAGCGTCAGTTGCGGCGAGTGCGCGCGGTGGATGTGTTGCAGGTCGATCTGCGCGCCGTGTTGCCAGAACAGCTCGGTCATCAAGCCTTCGTGGCTGGCGTCCGGGTAATTGACCACCCAGTCCTGATCGAGCAGTTGGTGGATGGAATTGGCCCCGCGCAGCGGATGATCATTACGGGCGACCACTGCCATCCGGTAGGAAAAAATCGGTTCGCTGACGAATTCCGGGCGCGGCAGCAATGACGAGACCAGGCCCACCGCGAATTCCATGGTGCCGTCGCGCAATTTTGGCAGGGCCACGGCCATCAAACCTTCGAAGATTTCCAGGCGCACCTGCGGCATGCGCTGGCGGAACAGGGTGACCACCTCTGGCAGCAGGGTCATGCCCATCCACGGCGAAATACCCAGGCGCAACTGACCCTGGGCCTGATCGCTCAGGTGCGTCAGCTCCAGTTGTGCGCGCTCCAATTGGCTGAGCATCTGCCGCGCATGCTGGAGCAGCGATTGACCGTAAGCGGTCAGCACCACGCCGCTGGCATTGCGCACCAGCAGCGGCAATTGCAGGTGTTCTTCCAGTTCGCGCAGGGCCTTGGCCACGGCGGTCTGCGAAACCCCCAGTTGCCGCGCCGCCGCACGAATGCTGCCGCAGTCGGCAATCATCACCAGCGCTCGCAGTTGATGCAGCTTCATCCTTTTCTCCCGTTGTGGCGGTGTAAACCCACGGTTTTCAGCCCCCGTTTTTTGAGACTGCCGCGGCTTTCGGCAAGTCATTAGGATCGCAGGGTATCAGTCGAACACCCGAAAACGCCCCCATAAAAACAAGGAACCTGCTGATGACCGATCTGCCTGCGCTGCCCGGTATCCGTGCGATCGAAGAAGAAATGATCGCGCTGCGCCAACACATTCACGCCTTCCCTGAACTGAGCTTCGAAGAGTTCGCCACCGCCGATCTGGTGGCGGGCAAGCTGAGTGAATGGGGCTATGAGGTGCATCGCGGGCTGGGCGGCACCGGCGTGGTCGGCCTGCTGCGCCAGGGCAGTGGCGGCAAGATGATCGGCCTGCGCGCCGACATGGATGCGCTGCCGATCATCGAACAGACCGGGCTGTCGTATTCCAGTCGCCACGAAGGCGTGATGCACGCCTGCGGGCACGACGGGCACACGGCGATGCTGCTGGCGGCGGCGCGTTATCTGGCGGAAAGCCGCAACTTCGACGGTTCGCTGGTGGTGATCTTCCAGCCCGCCGAAGAGGGTGACGGCGGTGCGCAACGCATGCTCGATGACGGTTTGTTCGAGCTGTTCCCGTGCGACGCGGTGTTCGCCATGCACAACATGCCGGGGTTGCCGGTGGGCAAACTGGGTTTCCTCGAAGGCCCGTTCATGGCTTCCACCGACACCGTGACGATCCGCGTCGACGGCGTTGGCGGCCACGGCGCAATGCCGCACAAGGCGGTCGACCCGGTGCTGGCCGGGGCGGCGATCGTCATGGCGTTGCAGAGCATCGTCTCGCGTACTGTCGATCCGCTCGACACAGCGGTGGTGACGGTCGGTGCCTTTCACGCCGGGATCGCCGCCAACGTGATTCCCGATCACGCCGAGTTGCAGCTGAGCGTGCGCGCGCTCAAGGCGTCGGTGCGTGATGAGCTGATCGAGCGCATCACCCGCATCGCCCAGGCCCAGGCCAGCAGTTTCGGGGCGCGGGCAACGGTGGATGTGGACGAAGCACAACGCTTCCCGGCGCTGTTCAACGATGAGGCCAAGACCGCTTTTGCGCGGCAAGTAGCGGTCGATTGGGTGGGCGAGGAAGGGTTGATCCCGAACATGAAACCGCTGACCGGCAGCGAAGATTTCGCGGTCATGCTGCAACGCTGCCCCGGCTGTTATCTGCTGATCGGCAATGGCGACGGGGAGGGCGGCTGCATGGTGCATAACCCCGGTTACGACTTCAACGACGACTGCCTGGCGACCGGCGCCAGTTACTGGGTGCGACTGGTGGAAGCCTTTTTGGCCTGATCCGTTTCGACAATTTCAGGAGTTCGTCCCATGTCCACCGTCATTACCAGCGCCGCGGCCACTGCAACCGCAACGCGCAAGCCCATTGGTGCGCGGGCCATTGCCGCGATTACCATCGGCTCCGGCCTCGAGTTCTATGATTTTTCCGTTTACAGCTTTTTCGCCACGCTCATCGGCCGGCAGTTTTTCCCGGTGGAGAGCACGCTGGGGCAATTGCTGCTGTCCCTGGCCACGTTCGGCGTCGGCTTCGGCATGCGTCCGATTGGCGGGATCGTGCTCGGTGCCTATGCCGATAGGGTTGGCCGCAAACCGGCGATGATGCTGACCCTGTGGCTGATGGCGCTCGGTTCGCTGCTGTTTGCCATCGCGCCCACTTATGCGCAGATCGGCCTCGCGGCGCCGGTGCTGATTGTGCTGGCGCGGCTGGTTCAGGGGTTTGCGATTGGCGGGGAAGTGGGCGCCTCCACGGCGATGCTGATGGAGTATGCCGACGACAAAAGCCGTGGTTTCTACGGGAGCTGGCAACTGTTCAGTCAGGGCCTGAGCTTCATGTTTGGCGCGTTGGTAGCGCTGGGACTGAGCTCAACCCTGTCGGGCGAATCCCTGGAGAGCTGGGGTTGGCGACTGCCGTTTGTGTTGGGGATGTTGGTGATTCCGGTGGGGTTGTACATCCGCCGTCACCTCAATGAAACCGCCGAGCAGGAACCAGCAGGCAATGCCGCCACGTCCGGCCTGCAACTGATTTTCCGTGACTATCGAAAAGTCCTGCTGACCGGCGTGCTGCTGGTGATCGGCAGCACGGCGTCCAGCTACATCGTGCTCGATTACATGACCAACTACACCGTCAGCGTGCTGCACCTGCCGATGACCATGGGTACGACGGCCGCGTGTCTGGGAGCGCTGGTGCAAATCAGCCTGTCGATCTGGGCCGGGCGCCTGAGCGACCGCATTGGCCGCCGCCGCACCATCGCGCTGGGCTGCATCCCGATGCTGTTGCTGATCTACCCGGCGTTCATGTTGATGAACCGGTTTCCGACCTTGGGCACGCTATTGGGCGTTTCGACGATCACCACGCTGTTTCTGGTACTGATCACGGTGCCGACGCTGGTGCTGGTGACGGAACTGTTCCCGCGTGCGATTCGCGCGTCGGGACTGTCGATCATCTATTGTCTGGGTGTCTCGGTGTTTGGCGGATTCGCCCAGTTCTTTGCCACCGGGCTGATTGGCCTTACGGGCAACAACAATGCGCCCGCGCTGTATGTGATGGCGTGTCTGTGCCTGACCCTGGCAGGTCTGGCGAGGGTCAGGGAAACCGCGGGCAAACCGCTGGCTTAGCCGACCCGGGCGCGGCGCACTAGTTGCGTTGCGCCAGGTTGCGTTGAAACTCTTCGAAGCTGCAGGGCAGGGTTGTGGCTTTGCGTTTTTTCGACTTTTCGCGCTCGTCCGGCAGCTGCTCGCTCAGCTCCCAGACCTCAAGCATTTTCGCGTATTCGAAGGCGTGACGCGGGTCGATCTGAATCCATTGCTGGAATTCCAGGCGCTCGTCAGGCGTGCAGGTATCGTCTTGTAAGCGCAGGCACCAGTGCGCCGCTTGCGTCAGGATTTCATCGTCTGCGTCGTTCATTGACGGGTTCCAGGATGGCCGAAGACAGCAGTTTACGTGGGTGCTTGCAAAAAAAACGTCAAAGCACGGTGAGGATTTAGTCGACAGCCACGGACAGAACACGCGCCCGCCGGACAGATCGCGCCGCCATTTACGCTTTTCGAAGTTTTGCCATATTCAGTCACAATTCGTTGTAGATAGTGGGCAGCCCAACCGGTTTCCAATGAGGCTGCATCGTGTTTCCACGTCTTCTGTGTTCGCTGTCCGTGTTGAGTCTGTCCATCGCCGCCGCCCACGCGGCCGACCTTGATACCCCGCGCCTGAAGGGTATCGACAACTTCCGCGATATCGCCGGTATCACCACCGCTTACTCCACGACCCATGACGGCACGATGCGCGCCGGTGTGTTTTATCGCTCGAATGCGCTGACGCCGACGGCGTCGGACCTGGCGACTCTCAACGGGCTGGGCATCAAGGCCGTTTTTGACTTGCGCACCCCCAGCGAAATCGCCGGCACACCGGACACGATGATCAGCGGCGCGACTTACCAGAACATCGACATTATCGGCGCCACCACCTCGGGCGCAAACATCACGACGGTTTCGTTCAAAAGCGCGGCCGATGCGACTGCGATGATGCAGGAAACCAACCGTGCGTTTGTCAGCGACGCGGGCATGCGCGGTCAGCTCAGGGTGTTGTTCAACGATCTGGCCGGCGTCGACGGCGCCGCGCTGTTTCATTGCACTGCCGGCAAGGACCGCACGGGCTGGACGGCGGCGGTACTGCAAAGCATCGCCGGAGTCGACAACGCCACGATCATGAACAATTACCTGGCGACCAACGATTACACCGCCGCTCGTGTTGCCAAGACTCTGGCGATGATGCCGCCGAGCATGGCCGCGATCTATGCGCCGCTGCTGGGCGTCGAGGCCAGTTACCTGCAAGCGGGTCTGGATCAGGTGGCCGCGCAATACGGCAGCATGGACAACTACCTCAAACAGGGGCTGGGCCTGTCCCAGGAAACCCTCTACGTGCTGCGCGGCAAAATGGTCGAGTACAACAGCCTGCCGGGTCAGGCAGGGCTGATCGGCAACGCCGCCGCCGGTGCGCAACTGTTGCAGGAATTGCAGAACAGCAAACTCTCGGGCACCTACAGCGCTTACAACTACTACCTGCAATCGGCCATCGACGCCGGCACACTTGGCGGCGTCGAATCAACCGTGGGCGGTCAGGTGCACGCCGATGCGGCCAGTTACTTGCTGCGTCAGAACGCGATGATCGAACAAGCCGCCGCGCCATTCGCCAGCGGCACTGACCTCAAGGTCGGCCAATACCGTTTGTGGAGCACCGCGCTCGCCGGTTACCTCGGCACCGACGGTTCGGCCCATGCCCAGAGCAGCAACGAACACAGTCAGGGCCTGATGGTTGGCGTCACGCAGCGATTCTCCGAACAGCTCAGCGCGCGCGGCGGGATCGGTTATAGCAAAGGCACTGTCGGCGGTGCGGGTGGTGAGGCCGATACCGATTTCACCTTCTTCGACCTTGGCGCCCGTTATGGCTTCACCAGCCTGGAACGTGGCCTGTTTGTCGATGCCAACCTCAGCGTCGGTTACGTCGACTACGACAGCAAGCGCGACCTCGGCGGCGGCCTCGGCTCGGCGAAGGGTGACACCCACGGCAATCTCAGCGGCGCGACGCTGGCGCTGGGTTATCGTTTGCCAGTGGACAGTGTGATTCTGGAGCCAAGCCTCGGCGTGCGCGTCAGTCGTCTGGACCTGTCGGGCTTCCAGGAGAAGGGCAGCGAACTGGCCCTCGACGTTGACGACATCCAGCAAACCCGCCGCAGCGCCGTGGCCAATCTCGACGTCTCGTTTACCCCGATGCCGATGGGCGCGTGGCAACTGGTGCCGGGTGTGCGGGTCGGCTACGAGCGTACGCTCGGCGATCATCAGGTCGACAGCGAAGGGCATCTGCTGGGGCTGGATATCGAGCAGCGCGCGGCGTTCGACAACCGCGATCAGTTCAGCGGCGGCGTCAACCTGATGGCCAACCTTGGTGCCCTGAGCCTTGGCGCCGAAGTCGGTGCCAGCGGTGGTGGCGACAGCCACGGCTTCAGCGGCGGGCTCAAGGCCAGTTATCAGTTCTGAAAAACTTGAAGGTGCAGAAAAAGGACTGCCTCAGCGCAGTCCTTTTCGCATTTCTGCAGGACTCACGCCGTAGGCATCCTGAAAGTACTGGCAGAATCGGCCGACGTTGCTGAATCCGTATTGCAGGGCCACGTCGGTTACCGATGACGATGGACCTCGCTTCAGCGCTTCGCAGGCACGCTCCAACCTGACCTGGCGTTGGTACGCCACAATCGAGGTGCCGACAAACCGCCGGAAGCCTTCCTGCAAGGCCCGCAGGCTGACGTTCACCAGCCCTGCCAGATCCGTCCCGCTGACCAATTGCTCGGGATGAGCCTGAATGTATTCGATGGCCTGTTTCACATGCCGAGGTGCAATCGATGCTTCGGGGCGGCGCAAGGCCTCGCTGAAATTGTGCGGCCAGGCTTCCAGCACCGCGTCCACCAGCATCTCCCGCAGGCGCGACGGCATCAGTGAGCCGGCGTTCAACAGCAAATCAAATTCGGTGCCAGTGGCCAGATCGATCAGCGCGCGAATGCCCTGAAACGCCGGGCTGTTGAGGTCCACCCTCGGCTCAAAATGCAGCTTGTGCACGATCGGTCTGCCCAACAGCGACGACAGGCGTTCGGTGAGCGCCGCGCGGCTGATCGACATGCCGTGCTGGGCGTGATTGTCGACGAAGCGCATCGAGTGCAGATCCGCCTTGTCGATGGCCAGCCCGATGTGCGGCAGGCCCAGCGAATCGGCCGAGTCGTTGAAGATGATCCGGCCGGCGGTGGGAATCACGAAGGTGATTTCATCGTAGGGCTCGGGGAACGCCACGGTGAAATCGCCCCGGTAATGCATGCGCCGAAAGCTGACCCCGTCGTGCCGCCCGTAGACGCCGCCGATGATAATGTCCTTGGGCGGCGGCGGTGTGTCGCCGTAACGATTGCCGAACATACGGGAGAACAACGCGCCGAAGTCGTCGCAGGACATATCGGCGGATCTGAGGATGATGGTCTGGCGCGTCGGGCTTGAATACACCGGGAGGGTCACCTTGGCAGTCGGGACAAAGAGGCGCGAGGACGTTAGCAACCGAGAATGACAGCGACATGACACAAACGGATTACGTTGCTTGCCAATGCGCCTTCAGGAAGTCGATGAACACCTTCACCTTGCGGGTATTGCGCCGGTGGGCCTGATACAGCACATAAATCCACGGGCCGAAAGCACTGGGTTCACGCCAGTATTCGGGCATCAATTCCACCAGCTCGCCCCGGGCGAGATACGGTGCGGCGCTCCACTGCGGGAGAAATTGCAGGCCTTGGCCGTCCAGCAGGCAGGCCAGCAGAAAATCGTAATTGTCACTGGCGATGCGCGGGGTCGGCTGGGTCATGCGCAAGCGTCGTTCGCCTTGCTTGACCCACCAGAAATGCCGGTTGAGCAGCGGGTGGCGGAAGATCAGCCAGTCGTGCTGGTGATAGTTGTCCAGTGACACATCGCTGCCCTTGCGCGCCAGGTAGGTCGGGCTGGCGCAGAGCTGCACGCGGTTTTCCACCAGCGGCTGGGCGATCACCCCCGGCAGGTCGATTGGTCCGTCACGCAGCGCCAGATCGTAGCTGCCATCGACCGGGTCGTCGTAGCTGTCGCTCAGATCCACTTCCAGATTCACCTGTGGATGCTCATTCAGAAAGCGGCAGCACACCTGATTGAGAAAGGCCGGGGCGAAGGAGGGCGGGGCGATGATGCGCAACTCGCCGCGCAATTCGTGCTTGAGCTGTTCGACGCCTTCGCTGGCCAGTTGCAGTTGCAACAGCGCCTGGCGCGCCCCTTCCAGATAGATCCGCCCGGCCTCGGTCAGCGCCATGCGTCGTGTCGTGCGGTCGAACAAGCGGCTGCCGAGTTCTTCTTCCAGTTGCGCCACAGCCTTGGTCAGGGCCGACGGCGTGTTGCCGAGCACCTCGGCGGCACGGCTGAAATTACCGTGTTCGGCGGTGGCAACGAACATGGTCAGGGCGCTCATTTTGTCCATTGATCTATTCCTGATGGGCACAGAAGTTGTGCGTGAGACGGCATTCAGTTATCCGGCCGGCTTGGATAATCTGGCCTCAGCCTAACAAAAATAACGAGAATGCTCATGAAGCAGATCCTGACCCTGATGGTGTCGTCCGCACTGGCCTGTGCCTCGCTGGAAAGTCTGGCGGCCACCGACCTGATCCTGCACAACGCGAAAATCTACACCGCCGAACCCGGCCAGCCGTTGCAGCAGGCCGTCGCCATCGAAGGTGACAAGGTGGTGGCGGTAGGTTCGGATGCACAGGTGCTGCGCCTCAAGACCTCTGGCACTCGACTGATCGATCTGGGCGGAAAAGTGGTGATGCCCGGTTTCATCGACTCTCACTCCCACACCATCAAGGGTGGTTTACAACTGCTTCAGGCCAATCTCGATGGGCAGATGCTGCCGCTCGATGAACTGGAATCGCGCTTGCGCCAATGGCGTGAGGACGGCAAGGCCCGGCGCGGCGAGTTCCTCAGCGTCGGCGGCTTGCCCTCGACCTACTGGAGCAAGACCGACGCGCTGGAGCAGCGTTTCAATCAGGGCGAATGGGCCGATCAGCCGCTGTTGCTGCTGGGCTGGGACCTGCACACCGGCTGGGCCAATCAGGCGATGCTCAAACGCGCCGGTATCGATGCGGCGCGCATCCAAACGCTCAAACCCGAAGAGAAAGACACCCTCGGTCATCACCCAAACGGGGAACCAAACGGATTCATGGTGGATGCCGGGCTCTATCCGGTGCAGGCCCTGTTGCCGCCGCCGACCGATGAAGCGTTGCTGGCGGGCGGTCGCGCCGCGCTGGATTACTACAAAAGCCTGGGCATCACCGGGTGGATGGACCCGCTGGCCAACGAACTGCCCGGCGCCGATGTGAAAAACGATTCGCTGGGCGTACTGCCGACGTACAAGAAGCTTTCGGAAAACGGCGAACTCACCGCTCATGTCGCCGCATTGCTGATGGCGGATTCGAAGGCTACGCCAGCGGATCTCGATGAATTGGACAAGGTGCGCCGGCAGTTCCTCGGCGTGCACAACCTGACGCTGCCGGGCATCAAGGTTTTCGCCGACGGCGTGGCCGAATCGCCCGCACAGAGTGCAGCGATGCTGGAGCCTTACAAGAACTCGAAAAAGTCCGGCGAGTTGCTGATCGATCCGGCGCACTTTGGCGAGTTGGTGAGTGCCGCCGACGCCCGTGGCTGGCTGGTGCACATCCACGCTATCGGCGACCGTGCGGTGCGTGAGTCACTCAATGGCATCGAGCAGGCGCGCAAGGATCGCCAGAGCGGTATCGCCCATTCGATCACTCACCTGCAGATGGTCAACCCGAAAGAGTTCGCCCGATTCAAGGCGCTGAACGTCATCGCGTCGATGCAGATGTACTGGGCCAGCGCCGATGAGTCGAGCATGGATCTGGTCAAGCCCTACGTCAGCGCCATGGCCTTCATGTACAGCTATCCGGCGCGCTCGCTGCTCAAACAGGGCGCCACCCTCGCCGGCGCCAGCGACTGGCCGATCACCACGCCCGAGCCGTGGAAAGCCATTTACCAGGCCGTCAGCCGCAAAGGCCCGAAAGGCGTGCTCAACGCCGCCGAAGACATCGACCGCCAGACCATGTTCCAGGCCTACACCCTCAATGCAGCCAAGGTCCTGCGTCTGGAAGACCAGATCGGCTCACTAAAACCCGGCAAACAGGCCGACTTGATCGTGCTCGACCGCGATGTGTTCACGGTCGCCCCCGAAGCCCTGCGCGACACCCAGGTGCTCAGCACCTGGTTCGCCGGCCGCGAAATCTATCGCCGCCAGCCGTAAGCCGCACTCCGATTACAACGCCAAAAAAGGAAAACCGTTCGTGAACCTTCATTGCTTCGTCACCGACACCCGTAACCCGCAAACCCGTGGGCACCAGATCGGTGATGCGTTCAGCGCGCAGATTCGCCAGACCGTTGCGCTGTATCTGGACTTCTTCAACCAGCTCGACATCCCGCCGCAGCAAGTGCGCGCCATCAGCGACGCCAGCCTGCAAGCGCTAGAAGACTGGAGCCCGGCGCTGGCCGAGGAAATCGTCGCCATGGCCGAAGGCGCGGATCTGCCGCTTTGGCAACTCGCGGCGCTGAATGCCCGCACCGAAATCCTCGCGGTGATGCCGTCCACCGAAGGCGAATGCTCGACAGCGGTGTTCGCGCCTCATGGCCCGCAGGCGCCAAAAACCATTCAGACCTGGGACTGGCACGACACGCTGGTGCCCAACGGCCTGATCCTGCAACTCACCACCGACGCCGGGATGACCGTCAAGCTGTTCACCGAGTTCGGCATGCTCGGCAAGATCGGCGTGAACAGTGCCGGGCTCGGGTTGCACTTCAACATTCTTCACCATGCCAGCGACAACGGCAGCGGTGGGGTGCCGGTGCATGCGATTGCGCGGCGGATTCTGGAGCAGGCGCGCAGCGTCGAAGAGGCCATTGAGTTGGCGCGTACGGCACGGGTCAGTGCGTCCACGGTGCTGACGGTGTTCGCTCGCGAAGACTCGAAAATCCGAGCCTGCAGCATCGAAATGTCGCCCGCTGCCACCGCCGTGGTGCTACCGAACGCGAAGGGTTGGATTACTCACACCAACCATTTCCTCGACCCGAACCTGAGCACTGGCGAACGCACGCCGGACGCCTCGACCACCTACGTCCGCATCGACCACGTGAATGCTTTGCTGAGCGGCATGACCGAGGGCGACCTGATACGCCGGGCCGATGCCATGTGCGGCGCGGCTGGTGAAGAGGCGCCGATCTGCTTCCACCCCGACCTGAGCATGCCGGCCACCGAGCGCTGGGAAACCTTGCTGACCATCGGCATCGACACTGAACAATGCGTGCTCGAATACGCCGCCGGCAACCCGAAACAGTTGGCCCGCAACGGGTACCAGCGTTTCTGAAAAACCCAAAGCAACGCCCCGAAAAACAACAACAAGAGGAGCACCCCACATGGCCAGTCACCCTGCACGCACGACGGGTTCACCGTCGGCGCTGAGAGCCTTCTTCGTCTCCGGCATGGGCACCGCCCTGGAGTTTTATGACTTCGTGATTTACGGGACCGCCGCCGCGCTGGTCTTTCCCAAAGTGTTTTTCCCGCAGATGGACCCGCTCACCGCAACCCTCGTTGCCTTTGGTGCATTCGGCGCGGGGTTTTTCGCCCGACCGTTGGGTGGCATGGTGTTCGGGCATTACGGCGACAAACTCGGCCGGCAAAAAATGCTGGTGATCACGCTGCTGTTGATGGGGCTCAGCACCTTTCTGATCGGCTGCTTGCCGGGGTACGCCACCCTCGGTGCGGGTGCGCCGGCGTTGCTGGTGCTGTTGCGACTGGTCCAGGGTTTTGCCGCCGGGGGCGAGTGGGGCGGGGCTGCGCTGTTCGGCATCGAGTCGGCACCTGTGGGGCGTCGAGGGTTGTGGGGTAGTTTCACCAGCATGGGCATCGGCATTGGCGGGATTCTCGGCTCGGCGGTGTTCGCCGTGGTCAGCGTGGCGGCAAACGATGACCTTGCCGGGTTTGCCTGGCGCATTCCGTTCTGGCTGGGCGGTGTGCTGGTGCTGGTCGGGCTCTATGCGCGGTTGCAGAAGCCGGCGCAGTCGCTCAATGAGCCGAACGTCCACGGGCGCATGCCATTGATCGAGGCATTGCGTGCTCGCCCTCGGGCCATATTGCTGTGCACCGGCATTGCGTTTGGTTACGTGACCATCGCCTATATCGGCAGCACATTTTTCCTGTCTTACGCCACACAGTTGGGCTACGGCAGCACCGATGCACTGATTTTCGACATCGCGTTGTCCGTCGCCATCGTCATCACCGCGCCGCTGTTTGCCTTGCTTTCTGACCGCATCGGCCGGCGCAAAGTGATGATCCTCGGGGCGTTTATCATGGCGGCCGGGTTCTTCATGTTCTTCCCGTTGGTGGGGCTGAAAAGTCTGTTTATTTCCACTATCGCCTACACCGTGATCGGTGCATTCATGGGCGCAACGCAGGGACCGATCCCGGCGTTTCTGGCCGAGCAGTTCCCTCGGGATATGCGCTATTCAGGGATGTCGGCGGCGTACCAGATCGGTGCCGCGCTGGGAGGCGGGACGGCGTCGAGTGCGGCCACGGCCATTCTGATCGCCAACAACCACAACGCGTTGGGCGTGGCGATTTACGGGGCGGTGGCGTTGGGGATCGTGGCGGTCTGCTCGTTCTTCCTCAAGGAGACCGCGCACTTGAGCCTGGAGGAAATCGACGCGCCCTCGAGCGGCGCGCCGACCTCTTCATCGGTGCCGGGGCGTTTGCAAACACCCTGAAACCGGTATGCGTGATCAGGCCGAAAGGTGTTCGTAGAGGATCGTCGCACCGACGATCATCAGCACCACGCCACCAACGATTTCCGCACGCTTGCCGACCACGGTGCCCAGCACCCGACCCAGCATCACGCCGATGGTGACCATGGTCATGGTCGCCAGGCCGATGGCAGCGGCAGCCACCCAGATGTTTACATCGACAAACGCCAGGCCGACGCCGACGGCCAGTGCGTCGATGCTGGTGGCGAAGGCAGTGACCGCGAGAATGAAGAACGAGTGCTGCCCGGGTTTTTCCTCTTCCGCTTCCTCATGCTTGAGGCCGTTGTAGATCATGTGCAGGCCCAGCGCGACCAGCAGGGTGAAGGCGATCCAGTGGTCCCAGTCTTCCACCCAACGGGTGGCGGCCTGGCCGATCAGCCAGCCGATGATCGGGGTAATCGCTTCGATGACGCCGAAGATCAGGCCGGTGCGCAGGGCTTCGGTGAGGCGCGGTTTGTGCAGGCTGGAGCCCTTGCCGATGGCGGCCGCGAAGGCATCCGTGGACATGGCGAGTGCGAGGAAGATCAGGGAAACAGGATTCACGGGCAATACTTCCAGTCGGGCTATGAGTCAACGACACAACCACACGCCCGACTTTCGGCATGGATGTGTCGTCGGTCTCACCAACCAGAAGGTGTTCGCACCACGGCATGTTGCCGAATATGTTGATACGAACGCTTCCGAGGGGCTCGGAAGCAGGTTACTCCCCAACGAGGTCCGGGATCATAGGTAGGCAAACATGAAAATTTCGTTAAATGCCCGGCGCAGGTTCGGTTGATCCCGGAGGGAATCGCAGCTCGGCGCACAACCCGCCTTCAGGCCGGTTGTACAGCTGCAGGGTGCTGCCGATCTTGCTCACGATCATCTGCACAATCGCCAGCCCCAGACCCGCGCCATTGGCGTGGCCCTCGCTGTAGAAGCGTTCGAACAACCGCGCATATTGCTGCTCATCGATGCCGGGGCCGGCATCTTCGACGCTGATCGACACCGCTCCACAGGCCTGTGGTTGCACCTGTACACGCACCTCGCTGCCGGGCGGGGCGAAGTTCAGCGCATTGGTTACCAGATTTTGCAGAGCGATGGCCAACGCCACCGGATCGGTATCGACCGGGCAGTGATGATCGCTGTCGAGGATCAGCTCGACGTCTTTTTCCAATGCCAGCGGCGTCAGCTCGGCCAGTTCCTCGCGCACCAGCGCGGTCAGTTCGACGCGAGAGTTTTCCGGGGACGCCAGACGCGGCTCGATGCGCGCCATGGTCAGCAACTGGCTGGCGATGCGCGTGGCGCGGTCCACGGCGCTGACCAGAAAATCCAGCGCTTCTTCGCGTTGTTGCGGAGTGTTGGCCAACTGCGCGTTCTGCGCATGAATCCGCAGGATCGCCAGCGGTGTACGCAACTCATGCGCGGCGTCGGCGATAAAGCGTCGCTCCCGGGCCAGCAGGTTGTCGATCTGTTGCAGCAGGCGGTTGAGCGCGGTCTGCATCGGCTCAAGGTCCTGGGGCAGGGGGCTCAGGTGCAGCGGTTTCAGAGTGTCGGTGTCGCGGCCGCGAATCGACCGGGCCATGGCCCGCAGTGGTTGCAAACCCCAGCCGATGGTCAACCAGATCAAAATGGTCAGCAGCGGCACGCCGATCAGGCTCGGCCACAGGGTATGGCCGACGATTCGGGTGATCAGGTCCTGGCGGATGTCGTCGCGCTCGCCGACCCAGATCAACAGGCCTTGTCGTGGATCCTGGAGCAGGAAGGCGCACCAGTCGCGGCCGTTTTCCATCAGGTCATGGGCCCCGAGGGTGGTGGGTGGTGCATCCAGAATCGGCGCCTCGGCCGAACGCATCAGCAACTGACCGTCGTTGCGCCAGACCTGAAACGTCAGCCGCGTCTCGTAGGGATGCGCCGCTTCGCCATCGCCGACCCGGCTCATCGCTTCGTCGAAGGCCTGATGCAGGCGCTCCCAGTCGTTGTCACCGGGCGCACGCTGGGCCAGCACGCCTTGCAGCAGGCGGGCACTTTGCGCCAGTTGGGCGTCGTAGATTTCTTCGATTTCATGGTGGCTGTAGCGCAACACTGCCCAACTGATCAGCACATCGCCGAGCAGCACGATCATCAGCACCGGCAGCAGAATCCGCGCGCGTATCGAGTTCATGGCTTGAGCTCCACGACGTAACCGACTCCACGCACCGTGCGGATCAGCTCGGCGGAAAGCTTCTTGCGCAGGTTGTGGATCAGCACTTCCAGGGTGTTGCTTTCCACCCGTTCCTGCCAGCCGTACAAGGTGCGCGACAGGCGTTCGCGGGTGACGACCTTGCCGGGGCGGGCCATCAATTGATGCAACAGCTGATATTCCATCGGCGTGACCACCACCGTGTTGCCTCGCCAGGTGACTTGCTGGCTGACCGGGTCGAGGCAGACGCCGGCATGTTCCAGCACCGGTTGTGCGCGGCCCTGACTGCGCCGCAGCAAAGCGCGGATGCGCGCCTTGAGTTCGTCGACATCGAACGGCTTGACCAGGTAATCGTCGGCGCCGGCATCCAGCCCGGCGATGCGTTCGGCGGTGCCGTCGCGGGCGGTAAGGATCAGCACTGGCAAATCATGCTGGGTGGCGCGCAATTGTTGCAGCAGCGCAAGACCGTCGAGCCTTGGCAGGCCGAGGTCGAGCAGCAGCAGATCAAAGCTTTCGCTGCGCAACGCGTGCAGCGCACTGACGCCATCCTGCAGCCAGTCGAGGGTGTAGCCCTCGTTGCTCAGGGCGACGCGGATGCCCTGGCCGAGGGCGCGGTCATCTTCGACCAGAAGTAGGCGCATGGCATTTTCTCTGTAGGAAATCGGGCGCGTGATCGGCGGCATCATGCCGCTCGCGTTGCTGCCGTGGCAGTCCCTGAGGCGGCGAAGATGTTACGACTCGTTGCCAACTAAGCTTTCGTTAAGGTTGGTTTTGCACAGTGAAGCCTTTCCATCCAGCGAGAGTGCTTCCATGCGCAAACTTGTGCTGTTGTCCCTGATTGTCGCTAGCCCCCTGGCCATCGCCGGCCCGCAATGCACCACGGCCGAACGTTCGCAGTGGCAGGACCAGAAGGTGTTTCAGGAACAACTGAAATCCCAGGGCTACGAAATCAGCAAGTTCAAGGTCACCGACGGCAACTGCTACGAGATCTACGGCTTCGACAAGGACAAGCGCAAGGTCGAGATCTACCACGATCCGGTCAGCGGCAAAGCGGTGAAAACCGAGATCAAGGGCTGATGCCACGCGAGTCCCTGCGCCTCTGGGATCCGGTGGTGCGGGTGTTTCACCTGTCCATCGCCGGGGTCTTTGCGGCCAATTACTTCTTCAATGAAGCCGGTGACGACTGGCATGTCTGGCTCGGTTATTACGCCATGGGCTGGCTGCTGGTGCGTCTGGCGTGGGGATTCGTCGGGCCGCGCAGTGCGCGTTGGTCGGACTATTGGCCGACGCCGTCACGACTGGCGGCCCATGTCCGGTCGCTGATCGCCGGGCGGCCTGAACATCGCCTCGGGCATTCGCCGATTGGTGCACTGGTGATGATCGCGATGCAGCTGGCGATGCTGACCGTCGGCATCAGTGGCTGGGCCATGGAAGAAGTCGATGCCCTGTGGGGCGCCGACTGGCCGCTGCAAGTCCACGAAACCGCCGCCGATGTGTTGCTGGCATTGGTCATCGTGCACATCGCGGCCGCGCTGATTGAAAGTGTTCAGGTGCGCGACAACCTGCCGTTGTCGATGCTCACCGGGCGCCGGCGTCGTCTGCCGGACGATCCGGGCCAGTGACAGGGATGTTCTTTCGATGGATTGCCATCTCGTAACTGCCATGAGCTGCCTATGCGTGCCTTGTTCTTTCGCTTGAGATTCGTTATTGCCGCGCTTGCCGTGAGCCTGATTTTTATCGCGGCGTGGCGCAGTCACCCGGAGCATGTGCTGGCGCCGTTCGCGGTTGAAACGCCTGCTACCCAAGCTTCGGCGAACGCTGCGGAACCGATGTACAGCAGCCGTTTCGTGTCCTCCGAACTGGATGATTTCGTGCACTCGTCCTCGGTCACTGCGTTGCCCGGCGGCGACCTGATGGCCGTGTGGTTTGCCGGCTCCCGCGAAGGCGCCGCCGACGTGCAGATCCGCACCGCGCGTTTCAACGCCAAAACCGCAGAGTGGGGCGCCGAACAGGTGCTGGCCACCCGTGAGTCAACCGTCGCCGGCACGCAGCGCTACATCCGCAAACTCGGTAATCCGGTGATCGCCCTCGCGCCGGATCAGCGTTTGTGGATGTTCTACGTGTCGGTGTCCGTCGGCGGCTGGGCCACCAGTGCGATCAACGTGATGGTCTCCGATGATCTGGGGCGCAACTGGACGGCGCCGCGACAGCTCATCACTTCGCCATTCTTCAACATCAGCACCCTGGTGCGCGCCGCGCCGGTGTTCCATGCCGATGGCTCGATCGGGCTGCCGGTGTATCACGAGTTCATGGGCAAGTTCGCCGAGTACCTGTACCTGAGCGCGGACGGCGCCGTGATCGACAAATTCCGCATCAGCCGGGGCAAGCATTCGCTGCAACCGACCATCGTGCCGCAGGACGAGCGCCGCGCCGTGGCGATGCTGCGTTACGCCGGTGAAACCCATCACAAGGTGCTGGCCAGCCGCACCGAAGACGCCGGGCAGACCTGGAGCGAACCGTATCCGCTGGAGCCGGCCAACCCCAACTCGTCGCTGGCGGCGGTGGGTACGGCTGATGACGGTTTGCTGGTGGCGCTCAATGACCTGCGCGACGGCCGTTTCAAGCTCAGCCTGTACGGCACCGACGCCAACCTCAACGACTGGCGCAACGTGATCGAACTCGACCAGTCGCCCGATCCCCTCGGCCAACCGTTTTCGCCCGAGGCCTACAAGGCAATCATCGGCGAAGGTTTTCGCGCCTCAAGCGGCGCTCAGCGTTTGCCGCTGGAACAGCGTTTCCTGAGCAACCTCGACTACCGCGTTTGCAAGCCCGAAGGCTGTGAGTTCGAGTACGAATACCCGTACTTCAGCCGTGGCAGCGATGGCCTGTATCACCTGGTTTATTCCTGGAACAACACCTTCATCAAACATGTCAGCTTCAACGATGCCTGGCTGGCGGAGCGCCTGTGATGCTGTTTCTCTGGCAAGCCCATTTGAGTTTCATCCTGCTCGGTTTTGTTTTGCTGGGTTCCTTTCAATTCACCCAACGCTGGCGTCCGTGGCTGTTGCCGGCGCTGGCGCTGGTCAGCTTCATCCCGCTCAACGGCCTGCCGCTGGCGGCGTATGTGCGCAGTTTTACCGATGACCTGGCGATCACCACGCTGGTGTTTCTTGGCTGGGCCGCGTTGTTGCGCCTCGGCGTGGTTCAACCCTTGAAACCGCTGACGCGGGCGCAAGTGCTGGGGCTGTTCGTGGTGCTGGCTGCGCTGTTGTACCCGGCGACGATGGGCCTGACCTATGTCGACCCTTACCGTTGGGGCTTCAATCCACGGCCAATGATCGTGGTCATCGGGATGGCGACATTGGCGCTGCTGTGGCTGCGTAACTCGCTGGGCGTGGCGATGCTGGCGCTGGCGACGCTGGCGTTCGCGCTGCGCCTCAAGCCTTCGGAAAACTACTGGGATTACCTGATCGATCCGCTGCTGGCGGGTTATTGCCTGATCGCCGGATTCGGACTTTGCATTAAGGCAGCGTGGCAATTCCTGCCATCTCAACGAACAACACAGAGGTAAACAATGGGGTGGTTGCAATCGCGTCGCCTGCGCTACGGCGTGGGCGCGACAGGTCTGGCGTTTCTGCTGTTTGCCTTGCTGCGGCTGGTGTTTCTGTTCGGGTTTTCCGGGGTGGATGTCGCGCAGTTCTTTGTCGATCCGCAGTGGCTGCAAACCCTGAGCATCGGTTTTCGTTTCGATCTGAGGCTGGCGCTGTTGCTGGTGTTGCCGCTGGCGGTGCTGGCGTGGCTGCCGCGCTGGAATCTGACCACGCTGCCGCTGTTGCGCGGCGTGGCCCGGGTTTATCTGCTGCTGGCATTGGGGCTGATCGGGCTGGTGTACATCATCGACTTCGGCCATTACGCCTACCTCGGCGTGCGGATCAACGCCACGGTGCTGCGTTATCTGGAGGATGCGCAGATCTCGCAGCAGATGGTTTGGGAGACCTATCCGGTGCTGTGGATTGCGCTGGGTTGGCTCGCCGTTCTGGCGTTGTGGTTCTACGGTTTTATGCGCCTTGAACGGCTGACGCTGGCCCGTGAACCTCAAGTGATCCGCCGCAGCTCAGTTGCCGTGGGCGCGGGGCTCGGGTTGGTGGCCGTCCTGCTGGCGCTGTTGGGCCGGGTCGACAAGCTCAACCTGGAAAACCCGGTGCCGCTGCGCTGGAGTGATGCGTTCTTTTCCGGCAACGGGCAGATCGCCGCAGTGGGCCTGAACCCGGTGCTGTTCCTCTACGACACGCTCAAGGCCGGGCAGGCGCAGTTCGACGAGGCGCAGGTACGGGCGCATTACCCGGTGATTTCCCGTTATCTGGGGGTGGATCGGCCGGATGTGCAAAACCTCGCGTTCGAGCGCCGGCAATCCGTGCAGCCCTACAGCGTCGTGGCCGAGCGTGCGCCGAACGTGATGTTCGTGATGCTTGAATCTTTGGGCACCAGTGCGGTGGGCGCGTATGGCAACCCGTTGAACCCGACGCCCAACCTTGATCGCTTGGCGAACGAGAGCTGGTTCTTCAAACACTTCTACGTCCCGGTCACCGGCACCGCGAAAACCGTGTGGGCGAGCATCACCGGCGTCCCCGACGTGACTCGTCAGGAGACCGCCACCCGCCATCCGCTGATCACCAATCAACACACCTTGATCAATGCCTTCACCGACTACCAGAAGCTCTACATGATTGGCGGCAACGCCGGTTGGGCCAACATCAACGCGCTGATCCAGCAAAGCATTGACGATGTGCGCCTGTACGAAGAACGTGATTGGCGTTCGCCACGGGTCGATGTCTGGGGGATTTCCGATCTGGATCTGTTCAAGGAAGGCGATGAGATTCTGCGCGCACTGCCCAAGGACAAACCGTTCTTCGCCTACGTGCAAACCTCGGGCAATCACCGGCCGTTCACTATCCCTAAAGACAAAGACGGATTTGAAGTCAGCAACCTGTCGCTGGAACAGGTGCAAAACGCCGGCTCACGCAGCGTCGAGCAATACAACGCGGTGCGGCTGCTGGACTTCAACATCGGTCGCCTGATGGAACTGGCCAAGGCTGGCGGCTACTACGACAACACGATTTTCGTGTTCTTCGGCGACCACAACACGCGCATCAGCCGCATCCCGCACATGCCGCCGGCCTTCGAAAAGCTGGGGCTGGAAAGCAACCATGTGCCGATGCTGATCCATGCGCCGGGGCTGCTTAAGCCGAAGGTGATTGAAGAAGCGGTGGGGCTCGCCGATCTGCTGCCAACCGTGGCGGGTATGGCCGGCGTGGCTTTCGAGAACCGCGCCATGGGGCGCGACTTGCAGCAACCGGCACCCGAAGGTGAGCGGGTGGTGCCGCTGGTGTTGCGCGAGGGGACGTTCCCGCTGATTGGCGGGGTGACCAAGGATCATCTGCTGCAAATGCAACACGATGGTACTGGACCGACGTTGCATGACCTGAAGTCGGCGACACCGCTGGATAATGTTGCCGATGCGCATCCTGAGGAGTTTCAACGACTGGTCGAGCTGACGCGGGGGCTGCACGAAAGCGCACGGCTGATGCTGTATCGCAACGTGCGATGACAGCACCGGCGCAAGTACGTGAACGTCTACTAATCTGAGCGCAAGCAGGATTTCAATGGACATGAATCGGGCAGGCGTCTTTTGGATATTTCTATCACCCGCCGTAACGGCTTTTTCAAAAATGCCTTTGGCTCGCGTCTTCCGCTGTCGGTGTATTTCAACGGGCAGTTGATCACTCGACTGGCGACGGGCGAAACACAAGAGCTGCAACTGCCCGAGGAGGAAGGGGAGTTGCTGGTTGGAATGTCGTCGGCAGATCTGGGAATTTACCGTTCTTTCGACAAGCAAGCCGTGCAAGTGCAAAGGCCTGTTGTGTCCAGTCAACCCTATCGGCTGTTGCCCACCGACGCGCCGCGATCTTATTCGGTGCGAACGCGAGCCTGGGTGGTGTGGGATTTTATGGATCTGGCGCTGATCCGCCCGCTCTGCTCGCGGGTCTTTGTCATCGAAGAAGTACTCGAGTCATCCATGCCATGAACGCTGAGCCGCCCCCATCCTTGCGGGCGGCGCACCCGACTTATGTGTGATTGATGTCTCGATCCTTGGTTTCCGGCATGAAGAAGATGCCGAGAATTGCCGTCATCACCGCGATGACAATCGGGTACCACAAGCCGTAGTAGATATCCCCGGTGGCCGCGACCATCGCGAACGCCACCGTCGGCAGGAACCCGCCGAACCAGCCGTTGCCGATGTGATACGGCAGCGACATCGAGGTGTAGCGGATGCGCGCCGGGAACAACTCGACCAGCCATGCCGCAATCGGGCCGTAAACCATGGTCACGTAGATCACCAGGATGGTCAGCATCAGCAGCACCATCGGGTAATTGGTCTTGGCCGGGTCGGCTTTTTCCGGGTAACCGGCCTCTTTCAGCGCAGTAGTGAGCCCGGCGGTGAAGGCGTCGTTGCGGGTCTTGAAGTCAGCGGCTGGCATGGCGGTGCCTTCGAAACTCTCGATGACTTTGTCGCCGATACGCACCTGGGCTACGGTGCCCGGTTCCGCTACCACGTTTTCGTACGGAATCGCCCGTTTGGCCAGGATGGTCTTCGCCAGATCGCAGGAACTGGTGAATTTGGCCTTGCCCACCGGATCGAACTGGAACGAGCACTGGTCAGGGTTGGCGACCACTTTGACCGGGTTCTTCTCTTGGGCGATGAACACGTCGGGGTTCCCGTACTGGGTCAGCGCGTGGAAGATCGGGAAGTAGGTCACCGCTGCCAGAATGCACCCGGCCATGATGATGCCCTTGCGCCCAATGCGGTCGGACAGGCTGCCGAAAATCACGAAGAACGGCGTACCGATCAGCAGTGAACCGGCAATCAGCAGGTTGGCGGTTTGCGGGTCGATCTTCAGTGTTTGCAGCAGGAAAAACAGCGCATAGAACTGCCCGGTGTACCAGACCACCGCTTGGCCGGCGGTGCCGCCGAGCAGGGCCATGATGACGATTTTCAAGTTGTCCCAACGGGCGAAGGATTCGGTCAGCGGCGCTTTAGAAGATTTGCCTTCGGCCTTCATCTTCATGAACACCGGTGACTCGTTCAGTTGCAGACGGATGTACACCGACACCGCCAGCAGCAGGATCGACAGCAGAAACGGAATCCGCCAGCCCCAGGCCTCGAACGCCTCGGTGCCCAGCGCCGTGCGGCAGGCCAGAATCACCAGCAGCGACAGAAACAGCCCCAGCGTCGCGGTGGTCTGAATCCACGACGTGAAATACCCGCGTTTACCCTTCGGCGCATGCTCGGCCACATACGTCGCCGCGCCACCGTATTCACCACCCAGCGCCAGACCTTGCAGCAGCCGCAGGGTAATCAGAATGATCGGCGCCGCGACCCCGATGGTCGCGTAACCCGGCAGGAATCCCACAATCGCCGTCGACACACCCATGATCACAATCGTGATCAGAAACGTGTGCTTGCGCCCGATCATGTCCCCCAACCGCCCAAACACAATCGCCCCGAACGGCCGCACCGCAAAACCGGCAGCGAAGGCGAGCAGGGCGAAGATGAACGACGTGGTCTCATTGACCCCGGCGAAGAAGTGCTTGGCGATGATCGCGGCGAGCGAACCGTAAAGGTAAAAGTCATACCACTCGAACACCGTGCCGAGGGACGACGCGAAGATGACCTTGCGCTCCTCCTTGCTGACACTGTGGTGCGGGTGCGGCGCACTGCCGGTGGACATGCTGTCGAGTACTGCCATGGGTGTTCTCCGTCGTGCTTGTTGTTGTAGGCCGGAGCACTTCATCAACGTCGCGTACTCGGGGCCTTTGGGTGGTGCTGGAGCAAGTGGTTCGTGGAGCGTGCACAGAATCACCGCCCCACGTGAGGGCGGGGGTACTTTGAGCATAATTGGGATTGGGGGGATATCCAGTTGGGGGTGGTGGGTGTGGGGCGAAATGGAGATGGATTGGTTGGTTCGGGGAGGGGATGAGTTAAATGAGTTTCCCCTCTGTATTTTTTATAGTCATTTAGAATTTTTGTTGTTCTAAACAAGTATTAAAAACTGTCATTTATATCAGGCAATCTGCTGAGCTAAGGCGTCTGCGAATGCAAGAGCTGTCTACCAGTGCGATTGGCGGGGGAGTGTAAGCGTCTCGTGAGATGCCCTTCAGGTGCCCTTGAGGAGCTGGGGCTACCTTGTGAGGCTTGTTTGAATGGAGTGGCATTGGAGGCTGGCTGTAGCGCTCTCTCGCCTTGTCGGTGCCGGATGTATCGCTATGGTTTGCATTCAACGATGATGCCGCCAAGCTGCTAGTGGCGTGGCAACAAGAAATCGATAAGCTGCAGTTGAGACTGTCTCGACAGGTGAGGGTGGCGCTATCTTGAATAGATAGGGACATTATCCCAAACAGCAAAAGCCCGCTGGTAATCACCCATGACCAGATCATCCCGCCGGGGCGGGCTCAGGCCTTCTTCCTCATAAGCGAGTTTGAGGGAAAACTGGGGCTGATTCATTTTCTGCGAAGTGAACGCTAACGATGGGCGGCTAGACAGCAAAACAGTCACGCCGTCCGATCACATGTTGGGGAAATAATTCACAGCAAGAAACAGCAGGGTCGCCATGCCGGCGGCCAACCCACACATCGCGCCCAGCAGCTGGCGTGCAAGCGGATGTTCCGGTTGACGGCGATTGGCAATCCACAACCATACCCCCGCCAGAACGCCCGCGCTTGTGATGAACACCACCAGACTGCGATCCAGGTTTGGTGTCGCCATCGTCGTGCCAATGACACTGTCGTAAATCAGCGTGAACACAATGCCGGTTATCACGCTACTTCCGGCGCCAGCAAGGTTGCCAAGTAACAAGTTCCACTCACCCCGTTGCTTCACCACCCACCACCAGGTTCCGGCCATCACCATCAAGCACAGCAAAGCATCCATTGGTTTATTCCCGAGTGCGTGATAACAGAGGCGGTTGATAGGCCTCCAGCGAGAGTGGACGGCAAGATATCAAAATAGTAGCTTCGCGCCACTTTCTTCATCTGCGTAACGGACTACACATGCCTGGCATTTCTTCTGTCTCGCGCCTGCTCGGCGCTTTCCTCCTCGCCATCGGAATGACCCCGGCACTTGCCGCCCAAACCCCGGAGGTCGCCTGGAAGGGATACCTCTCCGATTGTGAGCGTTTTCAGCAAGTGGTGAACCACGTTCAAAGCGGGACTATTACCGCCAGGGAAGCGATGTTCCGCGTCGATAGCTTGATGCGACCTGTTTTCATCCATCGCCGGCACCTCACCCAAGCAAGCCTTGCCTCTCCCGATTATGCCCGTTGCGAAAACGTCATTGCCCAAGCGACCGAGATCTCGAACAACGAACATAACGTCCAGGACAAAGAGATTCTGCAGCAAGCCCTAAAGGCTGAGGCCGAGCATCTGGAGTCTCCGGAATACAAGCGCGCCCGGGCTCTGGGCTTTAGCGACGTCGGCAAACTCGGCAAGCTCCACGAGATCGCCGAGGATTCGGAAACGGATGGCGAAGCGTTACTGAAGACATTGATGATCACGGTCGACTGGGGCTGCGGCCGACATTTCCGTGCCGTCCGATACGACAAACCCTATGTGATCTACACCGCCCATCCCGATGAGGGCAGCTGCGCAATCTATAGAGAGGTCGCGGTGCTGGGTGGAAAAATGGTGGAGCGGGGCGAGGCCATCGATCGAGACGCGATTTTTCAATACGTGGGATGGAAGAAGCTGGAAGGGGCAGGAGGGTTCCCTATCGACATTCAAGTGGTAAAAGTTCGCAAGTAATCCGAGGGGTGTTACTTCAGATCCCGCGTCTGATTACAGAACGTCCTTTAAATAACCCTTGAGGGCGAGGAGCGGCTGATCCAGTTGCTCCAGCGACTGAGCCTGACTGAAGTTGGTCGTCAACTTGTGCAGTTCCCGCCCCAACGGTTTCTCGACGCCCCCCAACGCATCCATCGCCAGCGCCAGGCACTCGTTCATCTTGAGCTGGATGGTTTCGACATCCCCACGTCGCACCAGCAACTCGAAAACGTCTTTCTGATAGTCGCCCATGACCATGTCATCCCGCAGAATCGGGCTCAGGCCTTCTTCCTCGTACGCGAGTTTGAGGGAGAACAGGGCGATGGTTTCCAGTGACGTTTCCATGCAGTGAATCCTTTGAGGTGTCCTGTTGTTGTGACAGGGAAGATCAAAAGATCGCAGCCTTCGGCAGCTCCGACAACAGCAGCCGCTTTCCGGCAGGCGAAAAAAAAGGCCTTGCTAAGCAAGACCTTTCTTAATTTTGGTGCCCCGAGGGAGACTCGAACTCCCACTCCTTTCGAAAACGGATTTTGAATCCGCCGCGTCTACCAATTCCGCCATCAGGGCTCAATGGCGGCGAAGTATAGAGAGGTACCTACCGTTGGTCAATCACGTTTCATGGTCAATTTTCGATATTTCCGCTAGACTTTCCGGCCCTGCTAGACGAACTCCATCATGCGCGTTGCTGACTTTACCTTCGAGCTTCCTGATTCGCTGATCGCCCGCCACCCTTTGGCCGAGCGTCGCGGTAGTCGCCTGTTGACCCTGGATGGGGTCAGCGGCGCCTTGGCACACCGTCAATTCACTGATCTGCTCGAGCACCTGCGCCCGGGCGATTTGATGGTGTTCAACAATACCCGGGTGATTCCGGCACGGCTGTTCGGTCAGAAGGCGTCCGGCGGCAAGCTGGAAATCCTCATCGAGCGAGTGCTTGACACGCACCGCGTGCTGGCCCATGTGCGCTCAAGCAAGTCGCCGAAACCGGGTTCGAAGATCCTCATCGACGGTGGAGGCGAAGCCGAGATGCTGGCGCGCCACGATGCCCTGTTCGAGTTGGGTTTCGCCGAAGAAGTGCTGCCGCTCCTCGACCGCGTGGGGCACATGCCGCTGCCTCCTTATATCGACCGCCCGGACGAAGGTTCGGATCGCGAGCGTTATCAGACTGTGTATGCCGAGAAGTTGGGTGCTGTCGCTGCGCCGACCGCCGGGCTGCACTTCGACCAGACGCTGATGGAAGCGATCGCCGCCAAGGGCGTCGAGACCGCGTTCGTTACGTTGCACGTCGGTGCGGGGACGTTCCAGCCGGTGCGTGTCGAAAAACTTGAAGATCACCACATGCACAGCGAATGGCTGGAAGTCGGCCAGGACGTGGTCGATGCAGTCGCTGCCTGCCGTGCGCGTGGCGGTCGGGTGATTGCCGTGGGCACCACCAGCGTACGTTCGCTAGAGAGCGCCGCTCGCGATGGCGTGCTCAAGCCCTTCAGTGGTGACACCGATATCTTTATCTTCCCGGGCCGGCCGTTCCATGTGGTCGACGCCCTGGTCACCAATTTCCATTTGCCTGAGTCCACGTTGTTGATGCTGGTCTCGGCGTTCGCCGGTTATCCCGAGACCATGGCTGCCTACAAGGCCGCGGTCGATAACGGATACCGCTTTTTCAGCTACGGTGATGCGATGTTCATCACCCGTAACCCCGCACCTACTGCCCCTAAAGAAACAGGCCCCGAGGAAACAGAATGAGTCGCCAATGCCGCATGTCCTTCGAGCTTCTGGCCACCGACGGCAAGGCTCGTCGTGGTCGCCTGACCTTCCCCCGTGGCACCGTCGAGACCCCGGCCTTCATGCCGGTGGGCACCTACGGCACGGTCAAGGGCATGTTGCCGCGTGACATCGTCGCCACGGGCGCTGAGATCATTCTGGGCAACACCTTTCACCTGTGGCTGCGTCCTGGCACCGAAGTGATCAAGGAACACGGCGACCTGCACGATTTCATGCAGTGGAAAGGTCCGATCCTCACCGACTCCGGCGGCTTCCAGGTGTTCAGCCTCGGCGCCATGCGCAAGATCAAGGAGGAGGGCGTGACCTTCGCCTCCCCGGTCGACGGCTCGAAAGTGTTCATGGGCCCGGAAGAGTCGATGCAGGTCCAGCGTGATCTGGGCTCGGACATCGTGATGATCTTCGACGAATGCACCCCGTACCCGGCCGACGAAGACGTTGCCCGTGTTTCCATGGAGCTGTCGTTGCGCTGGGCTCAGCGTTCGAAAAATGCCCATGGCGACAACACGGCGGCGTTGTTCGGCATCGTTCAGGGTGGCATGCATCAGGACCTGCGTATGCGCTCGCTGGAAGGCCTGGACAAGATCGGCTTCGACGGTCTGGCCATCGGCGGCCTGTCGGTGGGCGAGCCCAAACATGAAATGATCAAGGTGCTGGATTATCTGCCAGGCATGATGCCGGCTGACAAACCTCGTTACCTTATGGGCGTTGGCAAACCGGAAGATCTGGTTGAGGGTGTGCGCCGCGGTGTGGACATGTTCGATTGCGTGATGCCAACCCGTAATGCCCGCAATGGGCATCTGTTCATTGATACTGGCGTGCTGAAGATCCGTAACGCGTTCCATCGCCATGATGATTCGCCGCTGGATCCGACCTGCGATTGCTATACCTGCCAGAACTTCTCGCGCGCTTATCTGCATCATCTGGACAAGTGCGGCGAAATGCTCGGCAGCATGCTCAATACCATCCACAATTTGCGCCATTATCAGGTGCTGATGGCTGGTTTGCGCGAGGCTATTCAACAGGGTACATTGGCCGCCTTTGTCGATGCCTTCTACGCCAAACGCGGGCTTCCCGTTCCGCCTTTGGACTGAGTTTTCTGACCCCAAGATTCAACATTTGCAACTGGAGTGCTAAATGAGCTTTTTTATCTCTAATGCCATGGCTGACGCGGCTGCACCGGCAGCAGCCGGCCCAATGGGCGGCGGCTTCGAGTGGATTTTCCTGGTCGGCTTCCTGGTCATCTTCTACCTGATGATCTGGCGTCCACAGGCCAAGCGCGCCAAAGAGCAGAAGAACCTGCTGAGCAGCCTGGCGAAGGGTGACGAAGTGGTTACCACCGGCGGCATCGCCGGCAAGATCACCAAAGTGGCCGACGACTTCGTGGTTCTGGAAGTTTCCGACACCGTGGAAATGAAGTTCCAGAAGGGCGCCATCGCCGCCACGCTGCCAAAAGGCACGCTGAAAGCGATCTAAGGTTCCAACTTCTACTCAATCGACGGGGCGCGCAAGGCGCCCCGCGTTCATAACGGGCGGCGTGATGCTGAACAAATATCCTCTGTGGAAATACATTCTGATCCTGGCGGTGCTGGCGATCGGTCTGATTTATTCCGCTCCGAATCTATACCCCGATGACCCGGCCATTCAGATCAGCGGCGCCAGCACGGCCCTGCAGGTCAATCAGGCCGATCTGGATCGCGTGAGCACCGCGCTCAAGGAATCCGGGATCAACGTCAAGGCGTCGAGTCTGGCTGCAAACGGCAAGGGCGGTCTGATCCGTCTGACCAAGGCTGAAGACCAGCTGCCGGCCAAGGACGTTGTACGCAAGGCATTGGGTGATGACTACGTCGTCGCACTGAACCTGGCACAGACCACCCCGCAATGGCTGCGCAGCGTGGCCGCGCATCCGATGAAGCTGGGTCTGGACTTGTCCGGTGGTGTGCACTTCCTTCTGGAAGTGGACATGGAAAAAGCCCTCGATGCACGCCTGAAAGTCTATGAAGGCGACGTCAAGAGCCTGCTGCGCAAAGAAAAACTGCGCTATCGCAGCCTGCCGCAACTGGGCGGTGCCATTCAGTTGGGCTTCAGCGATGAAGATTCCCGCGAACAGGCCCGTGTGCTGATCCGCAAGAATTTCAACGATTTCGACATTGTTCCGGCCGACCTCAATGGCCAACCGGTGCTGCGTCTGGCGATGACCCCGGCCAAGCTGGCGGAAATCCGTGAATACTCCATCAAGCAGAACTTGACCACGGTACGTAACCGCGTCAACGAGCTGGGTGTTGCCGAGCCGATCGTTCAGCGTCAGGGCGCCAACCGTATCGTGGTTGAGCTGCCGGGCGTGCAGGACACTGCCGAAGCCAAGCGTATCCTCGGCAAGACAGCCAACCTCGAGTTCCGTCTGGCTGCAGAGCCGGGTGCTTCGAAAGCCACTTCCGAGACGTTCGAGTTCCGCGAAGGCAAGCGTCCTCCAGCACAGATCGAGCGTGGCCTGATCATCACCGGTGACCAGGTGACTGACGCCAAGGCCGGTTTCGGCGAGCACGGCACCCCTGAAGTGAACATCCGTCTGGATGGCCACGGTGGCGAACTGATGAGCCGCGCAACCCGCAGCAACGTCGGTCGCAGCATGGCGGTGATCTTCATCGAACAGCGTCCGGTGACCACCTACGTCAAGCAGATGGTCGACGGCGTCGAGAAAGACGTTGCCGTACAGTCGTTCAAGGAAGAGAAGAAGATCATCAGCCTGGCGACCATTCAGTCGCCGCTGGGTGCGCAATTCCGTATCACCGGCCTGAACGGCCAGGGTGAGTCGTCCGAACTGGCGCTGCTGCTACGTGCCGGTGGCCTGGCCGCTCCGATGTACTTCGCTGAAGAACGTACCATCGGCCCGAGCCTGGGTGCGGACAACATCACCAAGGGTATCGATGCATCGCTGTGGGGCATGCTGTTCGTCTCGCTGTTCATCATCGCCATCTACCGTTTCTTCGGCCTGATCGCGACCGTCGCGCTGTCGGTGAACATGGTGCTGCTGCTGGCACTGATGTCGCTGCTGGGTGCAACGCTGACCCTGCCGGGTATCGCCGGTATCGTGTTGACCATGGGTATGGCGGTCGACGCTAACGTGCTGATCTTCTCGCGGATCCGTGAAGAGATCGCCGCCGGCATGACCGTGCAGCGTGCAATCAACGAAGGCTTTGGTCGGGCATTCACTGCGATTCTCGACGCCAACCTGACCACATTGCTGGTCGGCGGCATTCTCTTCGCCATGGGCACCGGCCCGGTGAAGGGCTTCGCAGTAACCATGTCCCTCGGGGTTCTGACTTCGATGTTCACGGCCATCATGGTCACCCGCGCGATGGTCAACCTGATCTTCGGCGGTCGTGACTTCAAGAAGTTGTGGATTTAAGGGGCTGCCATGTTACGTACAATCAACTTCATGGGCGTCCGCAACTTCGCGTTCGGCGTCACAGTGTTCCTGACCTTGCTGGCTGTTTTCAGCGTATTCCACAAGGGCATGAACTGGGGTCTGGACTTCACCGGCGGTACGCTCATCGAGCTGACCTACGAGCGTCCGGCCGATGTCACCAAGGTGCGTGATCAGCTGACTACCGCCGGCTATCACGAAGCCATCGTGCAGAACTTCGGTGCGACCACCGATCTTCTGGTGCGCATGCCGGGTGAAGATCCACAGTTGGGCCATCAGGTAGCGCAAGCGCTGCAGAAGGTCGGTGGCGACAACCCGGCGACGGTCAAGCGCGTCGAGTTCGTCGGGCCGCAGGTCGGTGAAGAGCTGCGTGACCAGGGCGGCCTCGGCATGCTGCTGGCACTCGGCGGCATCCTGATCTACCTGGCTTTCCGCTTTCAGTGGAAATTCGCGGTCGGCGCCATCGTTTCGCTGATTCACGACGTGATCGTGACTGTCGGTATCCTGTCGTTCTTTCAGATCACCTTCGACTTGACGGTGCTGGCGGCGGTACTGGCGATCATCGGTTACTCGCTGAACGACACCATCGTCGTATTCGACCGGGTGCGTGAGAACTTCCGCGTACTGCGCAAGGCTTCGCTGATCGAGAACATCAACATCTCGACCACTCAGACCCTGCTGCGGACCATTGCGACTTCGGTTTCGACCTTGCTGGCCATCGCGGCGCTGCTGTTCTTCGGCGGTGACAACCTGTACGGCTTCTCCCTGGCGCTGCTGGTGGGTGTTCTGGCGGGTACCTACTCGTCGATCTACATCGCCAACGTGGTACTGATCTGGCTGAACCTGTCCACGGAAGACCTGATTCCTCCGGCCAACACCGAGAAGGAAGTCGACGACCGTCCTTGAGGCTCTGCTTCCAGAGCATTCTCCCGGCGGTACAAGACAAAAAAGACGCGAGTTGAACTCGCGTCTTTTTTTTTGCTCCAAGGCTGGGAGAAGCGCGGGCGCGTCCCGCATGTGATGGTCAGGAGGTTCATGTGAACAAGTCGTTGCTGGTTGGTGCGGTATTGGGTGCTGTCGGTGTGACTGCCGGGGGTGCTGTTGCCACCTACAGCCTGGTTAAAAGCGGCCCTGAGTATGCGCAAGTGTTGGCCGTCGAACCGGTCAAGACACAGATCAAGACTCCACGTGAAGTGTGCAAGGACGTCGCTGTGACCCGGCAGGCGCCGGTCAAGGATCAACACCAGATTCTCGGTACCGCCATTGGTGCCGTGGCAGGTGGTTTGCTGGGTAATCAGATCGGCGGCGGCACCGGCAAGAAGATTGCCACGGTGGCCGGTGCGGTCGGTGGCGGTTATGCCGGTAACAAGGTGCAGGAAGGCATGCAGAATCGCGATACCTACACCACCACCCAGACTCGCTGTAATACAGTGAATGACATCAGCGACAAGGTCGTAGGCTATGACGTCCGCTACTCGCTGGACGGCAAGGAAGGCAAAGTGCGGATGGATCGTGATCCGGGCAACCAGATTCCGGTCGACAAGGAAGGCAAGCTCATCCTGTCTCAGGCCCAGCCGGGGCAGTGACCTGTTGAATGCTGAAAAGGAGCACCCTTAGGGGTGCTTTTTAATGCGCGCGATTCAGGTGGCGGGTGCCTATGATCAGATTGCAGGCATAAAAAAAGCACCCTGAAGGGTGCTTTTTTGGGTTTCGCGAAACGCTTAGCGCTTCAGCGAAGCCGGCAGGTGCGGCTGGATCGCCGTCAGAACTGCCTTGAAGCATTTGGTGTTGCCGGCAACTACGTGGCCTTTCTCAAGGAAGTCGTGACCGCCGGTGAAGTCGCTCACCAGGCCGCCTGCTTCCTGAATCAGCAGGGCGCCGGCAGCCATATCCCACTCGGACAGGCCCGATTCCCAGAATGCATCGAAACGACCGGCAGCAACGTAGGCCAGGTCCAGGCTCGCCGAACCGGCGCGGCGGATGCCGGCAGTCTGGCCAACCAGGGCGCGGAACATGCCCAGGTAGTTGTCGAGGTTGTCCATCTGGTCGTCGCGGAACGGGAAACCGGTGCCGAGCAGAGCGCCGTCCAGGCTGGTGCGACCGCTGACACGCAGGCGACGACCGTTCAGTTGAGCGCCGCGACCACGGCTGGCGGTGAATTCTTCCTGGCGAACCGGATCCAGAACAACGGCGTGTTCCAGACGACCACGGTATTTGCAGGCAATGCTGACAGCGAAGTGAGGAATGCCGCGCAGGAAGTTGGTGGTGCCATCCAGTGGGTCGATGATCCACAGGTATTCTTCGCCTTCGATACCGCTACCGGCGTGCATGCCGGTCTCTTCACCCATGATCGAGTGATTCGGGTAAGCCTTGCGCAGAGCATCGATGATTTTCTGTTCGGCGGCGCGATCGACCTCGGATACATAATCCTTGGCGTCTTTTTCGTCGACCTTGATGGTATCCAGGCGCTCGATGGAGCGGAAGATCAGTTCACTGGCGCTGCGGGCGGCGCGCAGCGCGATATTCAGCATGGGCTGCATGGATGTGTCACCTAAGGTTGTTAAAGAAAGCCGCGCATTCTATCAGAACTTTTCTTCAGGTGAAGGTCGCTGTTCGCTTTCATAGCTTAACGGTAGGCTGTTCTGTAAGATTTGCACCCCTTTGCCGAGTCCGAGAGCGCCCGCCGTGCTGCAAAATATTCGTGTCGTCCTGGTCAATACCAGCCATCCGGGAAACATCGGCGGGACCGCGCGCGCCATGAAAAACATGGGCCTGTCGCGTCTGGTGCTGGTTGATCCGCGAGTCTTCCCGCATCACGAAGCCGACGCCCGCGCTTCGGGTGCCGGTGACATCCTTGAAAACGCACAAGTCGTCGCCACCTTGGAAGACGCCCTGGTCGGCTGCAATCTGGTGCTCGGCACCAGTGCCCGTGACCGACGCATCCCCTGGCCGCTGCTGGATCCGCGCGATTGCGGAACCAAAGTGGTCGAGGAGGCCGGGCAGGGCGCGGAAATCGCGCTGGTGTTCGGTCGTGAAGACTCCGGCCTGACCAATGACGAGCTGCAGCGATGTCACTATCACGTGCACATCCCCTCCGATCCTGAATTCAGTTCGCTGAATCTCGGGGCGGCGGTGCAGGTGTTGAGTTATGAAGTGCGCATGGCCTGGCTGGCCGCCCAAGGGCAGCCGACCAAGATCGAGAAAGAAGAAGTGGCCTCCGTGAAAAGCGCAGAGCTGGCGACCATGGATGAGCTGGAGCGGTTCTATGAGCACCTGGAGCAAACCCTGGTGGCCATCGAATTCCTCGATCCGGAAAAGCCGCGGCACTTGATGGCGCGCCTGCGCCGGTTGTACGGACGCAGCTCGGTCAGCCGGGCGGAAATGAATATTTTGCGTGGCATCCTCACGGAAACCCAGAAAGCGGCCCGTGGCGAGCTCCTTAAGCGGAAGGATTAATGATGTTCGAGCGTTTGCGTGAAGATATCCAGAGCGTATTCCACCGAGACCCGGCGGCGCGTAACGCTTTTGAAGTCCTGACTTGCTACCCCGGCATGCATGCAATCTGGATTCATCGACTGGCCGGCATGCTCTGGCGCAACGATCTGAAATGGCTGGCGCGACTGGTGTCGAACTTCGGTCGCTGGTTGACCGGTATCGAAATTCATCCGGGCGCCAAGGTCGGTCGACGCTTCTTCATCGACCATGGCATGGGCATCGTGATTGGCGAAACCGCTGAAATTGGTGATGACGTCACGATCTATCAAGGGGTGACCCTCGGCGGCACCAGCTGGAACAAAGGCAAGCGCCACCCGACGCTGGGTGATGGCGTAGTAGTGGGGGCGGGTGCGAAGGTGCTAGGTCCGTTCACTGTTGGTGCCGGCGCCAAGGTCGGTTCCAATGCCGTGGTCACCAAGGAAGTGCCTCCGGGCGCCACCGTAGTGGGGATTCCGGGCCGGATAATCGTCAAGTCCGATGATGAGGCCGACGCCAAGCGCAAGGCGATGGCCGAGAAGATCGGTTTCGATGCCTACGGTGTGAGCGAAGATATGCCGGACCCTGTTGCGCGTGCCATTGGTCAACTGCTCGATCACCTGCAGGCGGTCGATGGTCGACTGGAAGGCATGTGCGGTGCATTGAAGGATCTGGGCAGCAATTATTGTGCGAAAGATCTGCCCGAGCTGCGTGAAGAAGACTTCGCCTGTGTCAAAGGCAAAGACGAATCCAAGCTTCACTGACGCCCTTGCAGGGCTGCTGCCGACCGGTGTGCCATTAAGCCGCAGACCCTGCTATCATTCGCGCGCTCTTTTGCGGGTAAACCCGACTAAAGCACTAGGTCTTATAGTTGACTTAAATGCTCGGGAATTGCATACTCCCGCCCATTCCGAACTCCGTGGTAATTGTCCATGCGACTGACTACAAAAGGCCGATACGCCGTGACCGCCATGCTTGACCTGGCGTTGCACGCGCAGCACGGGCCGGTGTCCCTGGCCGATATCTCCGAGCGCCAAGGCATCTCCCTGTCCTATCTCGAACAGCTTTTCGCCAAGCTGCGCCGTAGTAACCTGGTTTCCAGTGTTCGCGGTCCGGGCGGTGGCTACCAGTTGTCCCGCGACATGCAGGGCATCCAGGTCGCTCAGGTGATCGATGCGGTGAACGAATCGGTCGATGCAACAAAATGCCAGGGCCAGGGCGACTGCCATTCCGGCGACACCTGCCTGACCCATCACCTGTGGTGCGACCTGAGCCTGCAGATTCACGAATTTCTCAGCGGTATCAGCTTGGCCGACCTTGTAACTCGCCGTGAGGTGCAGGAAGTGGCCCAGCGTCAGGATCAGCGTCGTTGCAATGGCAAGGCGCCGCGCCTGGACAAGATTGAAGCGTCCGCCGTCGAATGACAGCCAGAGAGCTAGCGGCACGCCAGCCAGCCTGATTTAGGAGATAGTCCATGAAATTGCCGATTTACCTTGATTACTCTGCGACCACCCCGGTCGATCCGCGCGTTGCGCAAAAAATGAGTGAATGCCTGCTGGTCGACGGAAACTTCGGTAACCCGGCGTCCCGTTCCCACGTGTTCGGCTGGAAGGCCGAAGAGTCCGTCGAAAACGCCCGTCGTCAGGTGGCCGATCTGGTCAACGCCGACCCGCGCGAAATCGTCTGGACCTCCGGTGCCACCGAGTCCGACAACCTGGCAATCAAGGGTGCGGCACATTTCTACGCCTCCAAGGGCAAGCACCTGATCACCTCCAAGATTGAGCACAAGGCTGTCCTCGACACCATGCGCCAACTGGAGCGCGAAGGTTTCGAAGTGACCTACCTTGAGCCGACCGAAGACGGTCTGATCACGCCGGCCATGATCGAAGCCGCGCTGCGCGAAGACACCATCCTGGTGTCGGTGATGCATGTGAACAACGAAATCGGCACCGTCAACGACATCGCCGCCATCGGCGAGATGCTTCGTTCGAAAGGCATCCTGTTCCACGTCGACGCCGCTCAGTCCACCGGCAAGGTCGAGATCGACCTGCAGAAGCTGAAAGTCGACATGATGTCGTTCTCTGCTCACAAGACCTACGGCCCTAAAGGCATCGGCGCGCTGTACGTCAGCCGCAAGCCGCGTGTGCGCATCGAAGCGACCATGCACGGCGGCGGTCACGAGCGTGGCATGCGTTCCGGCACCCTGGCGACCCACCAGATCGTCGGCATGGGCGAAGCGTTCCGTGTGGCCAAAGAAGACATGGCTGCCGAAAACGTTCGTATCAAAGCGTTGAGCGACCGTTTCTACAAGCAAGTCGAGCATCTGGAAGAGCTGTACGTCAACGGCAGCCTGACCGCCCGCGTTCCGCATAACCTGAACCTGAGCTTCAACTACGTTGAAGGCGAGTCGCTGATCATGGCGCTCAAGGATCTGGCGGTTTCGTCCGGTTCGGCGTGCACCTCGGCGTCGCTTGAGCCTTCGTACGTATTGCGCGCCCTGGGCCGCAACGACGAGCTGGCACACAGCTCGATCCGTTTCACCTTCGGCCGTTTCACCACCGAAGAAGAAATCGACTACGCCGCGCAGAAAGTCTGCGAGGCCGTTACCAAGCTGCGCGCTCTGTCGCCGCTGTGGGACATGTACAAAGACGGCGTCGATATCTCGAAGATCGAGTGGGCGGCACACTAAATATAGAAGCCGCCGGATACAGATCCTGTAGCGACGCGGCGGTTTACGCAGCGCAGTTGCAGGGTCTCAAGAGCGGCCCTGATGAGTGAGGATTGAGAATCATGGCTTATAGCGAAAAGGTCATCGACCACTACGAAAACCCGCGTAACGTCGGCAAGATGAATGCCGAAGACCCGGACGTCGGCACCGGCATGGTCGGCGCCCCGGCATGCGGCGACGTGATGCGTCTGCAGATCAAGGTCAACGATCAGGGCGTTATCGAAGACGCCAAGTTCAAGACCTACGGCTGCGGTTCGGCTATCGCCTCCAGCTCCCTCGCCACCGAGTGGATGAAGGGCAAGACCCTGGATGAAGCGGAAACCATCAAGAACACTCAGCTGGCCGAAGAACTGGCCCTGCCGCCAGTGAAAATTCACTGCTCCGTGCTCGCTGAAGACGCCATCAAGGCGGCCGTTCGCGATTACAAGCAGAAGAAAGGCTTGATCTGACTTTCAAGATTTGGCGACGAGTAAGGAGTCACCGATGGCTATCAGCATGACAGAAGCGGCTGCTCGACACGTGCGACGCTCCCTCGACGGGCGCGGCAAGGGTGAAGGGATTCGTCTGGGTGTTCGCACCACGGGCTGTTCCGGCCTTGCCTACGTGCTGGAGTTTGTCGACGAGGTGGTTGCAGAAGATCAGGTGTTCGAAAGTCACGGCGAAAAAGTGATTATCGATCCGAAAAGCCTGGCCTACCTCGACGGCACCGAGCTCGATTTCGTCAAGGAAGGGTTGAACGAAGGCTTCAAGTTCAACAACCCCAACGTGCGCGGTGAATGTGGCTGCGGCGAAAGCTTCAACATCTGAGGCTTGTCGTGGGTATTCCTTGTCATTTCGCTTTATTCGAGCTGCAACCAGGCTTTCGTCTGGATCTTGAACAGTTGGCCACGCGCTATCGCGAGCTGGCGCGCGGCGTTCATCCTGATCGCTTCGCCGACGCCTCCGAGCGCGAGCAGCGTTCGGCGCTTGAGCAGTCTGCACGGCTCAACGACGCCTATCAGACGCTCAAGAGTCCAGCCCAGCGTGCGCGCTACCTGCTGACCATCAGCGGGCATGAAGTGCCGATGGAAGTCACCGTCCACGATCCCGAGTTTCTTCTGCAGCAGATGCAATGGCGCGAAGAGCTCGAAGATCTGCAGGACAGTGCCGACCTGGACGGTGTCGCGGCCTTCAAGCGTCGCCTGAAAACCGCCCAGGAAGAGCTCAACGAAAGCTTCGCAGCCTGTTGGGATGATGCAGCGCAACGCGAGCAGGCCGAACGCCTGATGCGGCGCATGCAGTTCCTCGACAAGCTCACCTACGAAGTGCGCCAGTTAGAAGAGCGCCTCGACGATTAACCCAGTGCCGCTCCGGTCGCACGCCTGATATACAGATAAGTCCTGATCACGATGGCCCTACTGCAGATCGCCGAACCCGGCCAAAGTCCTCAACCGCACCAGCGTCGTCTGGCTGTGGGGATCGACTTGGGTACTACCAATTCGCTGGTCGCTGCGTTGCGCAGTGGTCTTTCCGAGCCGCTGGCCGACGCCGAAGGGCGGGTCATCCTGCCTTCCGCCGTGCGTTATCACGCCGATCGCGTCGAAGTTGGCGAGTCGGCCAAGCTGGCTGCGTCCTCAGATCCCCTGAATACCGTGCTGTCGGTCAAACGCCTGATGGGTCGTGGTCTGTCCGACGTCAAGCAATTGGGCGATCAACTGCCGTACCGCTTTGTCGGCGGTGAATCGCACATGCCGTTCATCGACACCGTGCAGGGGCCGAAAAGCCCGGTCGAAGTGTCTGCCGATATCCTCAAGGTGTTGCGTCAGCGTGCTGAAGCGACCCTTGGCGGTGAGCTGGTGGGCGCGGTGATCACCGTTCCAGCATATTTCGACGACGCTCAGCGCCAGGCCACTAAAGATGCGGCGAAACTCGCCGGTCTGAACGTGCTGCGTCTACTTAACGAGCCGACTGCGGCGGCGGTGGCGTACGGTCTGGATCAGCATGCCGAAGGCCTGGTCGCCATTTACGACCTGGGTGGCGGCACATTCGATATTTCGATTCTGCGCCTGACCGGCGGTGTCTTCGAAGTCTTGGCAACCGGCGGCGACAGCGCGCTGGGTGGCGATGACTTCGATCACGCGATTGCTGGCTGGATTATCGAGAGCGCCGGTTTGTCTGCCGACCTCGATCCGGGCGCGCAACGAAGCTTGCTACAAGCCGCTTGCGCAGCCAAAGAAGCCCTGACGGATGCCGACAGTGTTGAAGTGGCCTACGGCGACTGGAAAGCACAACTGACCCGCGAAGCTTTCGATGCACTGATCGAACCAATGGTCGCCCGCAGCCTGAAAGCCTGCCGCCGCGCCGTCCGCGATTCCGGCGTCGAGCTGGAAGACGTGCACGCGGTGGTCATGGTGGGTGGTTCGACTCGCGTTCCACGCGTTCGCGAAGCTGTCGCCGAAGCCTTCGGTCGTCAGCCGCTGACTGAAATCGACCCGGATCAAGTGGTGGCCATCGGGGCCGCGATCCAGGCAGATACACTGGCTGGCAACAAGCGTGATGGCGGCGAACTGCTGCTGCTCGACGTGATTCCATTGTCCCTGGGGCTGGAAACCATGGGCGGACTGATGGAGAAGGTGATTCCGCGCAATACCACCATTCCCGTTGCTCGCGCCCAGGACTTCACGACTTATAAAGACGGCCAGTCGGCCATGGCGATCCACGTGTTGCAGGGCGAGCGCGAATTGATCAGCGATTGCCGCTCACTGGCGCGCTTTGAATTACGCGGCATTCCGGCGATGGTGGCGGGCGCGGCGAAAATTCGCGTGACCTTCCAGGTCGACGCCGACGGCCTGCTCAGCGTTTCCGCCCGTGAATTGGGTTCGGGCGTTGAAGCCAGCATCCAGGTCAAGCCGTCCTATGGTTTGACCGACGGCGAAATCGCCAAGATGCTGAAAGATTCGTTCCAGCACGCCAATGACGACAAGGTCGCCCGCGTACTTCGCGAGCAGCAAGTCGATGCCCAGCGTCTGATCGAAGCGGTGCAGGGCGCTCTGGAGGCGGATGGCGAGCGTTTGCTCGACGCCGAAGAGCGCATGGTCATCGATCTGCAGGTACAGGAACTGACCGAACTGATG
This sequence comes from Pseudomonas sp. HS6, assembly GCF_023375815.1. NCBI lineage: Bacteria > Pseudomonadati > Pseudomonadota > Gammaproteobacteria > Pseudomonadales > Pseudomonadaceae > Pseudomonas > Pseudomonas sp. HS6. Next base: position 2,889,322 of record NZ_CP067412.1, read on the forward strand.
AAAGGCACCGATGGTTACGCCATCGAGCAGCAGACCAAGCGTCTGTCGCAAGTGACCGATGCTTTTGCTGCCCGTCGTATGGATCAGACGGTGAAAGCCGCTCTGTCCGGGCGCAACCTGAATGAAATCGAGGATATCTGATGCCGCAGGTCATTTTTCTGCCACACGAGAAGTTCTGCCCTGAAGGCATGGTTGTTGACGCTGCACCTGGCACGTCGATCCTCGAACTGGCTCACGAACACCATATCGAGATGGAAAGCGCGTGCGGCGGTGTCTGCGCTTGCACCACTTGTCACTGCATCATTCGCGAGGGTTTTGACTCGCTGGAAGAAGCTGACGAGTTGGAGGAGGATTTCCTTGATCGTGCCTGGGGTCTGGAGGCGCAGTCGCGCCTGGCCTGTCAGGCGATCGTGGGTGACGAAGACATCACCGTCGAAATTCCGAAATATTCGCTTAACCATGCGGCCGAAGCGCCGCACTGACTGGTAAGACTGTCATGAGCTACGGTTGGAATGATGTTCAACGTATTGCAGAAGAGCTGGCCGAAGCCAAGCCGGACGTCGATCCGCTCTCTGTCAATTTCGTCGACTTGCAGCGATGGATCATGGAACTGCCGGATTTCGACAACACCTCTGGCCGTGTCGGCGAGAAGGTGTTGGAAGCGGTCCAGGCTCTCTGGATCGAAGAAGTAGACTGATCGTCCTTGCAGGTTAGGCAATACCCAAGAACCCGCGTATAATTCGCGGGTTTAATTTTTCGCAAATTACTGTTTCTGGAGTTACACCATGGCTGTTCAACGCACTTTCTCCATCATCAAGCCTGACGCTGTTGCAAAAAACGTCATCGGCGAAATCACCACTCGTTTCGAAAAAGCCGGCCTGCGCGTTGTAGCTTCGAAACTGAAGCAACTGTCCAAAGCCGAAGCTGAAGGCTTCTACGCTGAGCACAGCGCTCGTGGCTTCTTCGGCGACCTGGTTGCCTTCATGATCTCCGGTCCTGTTGTTGTTCAGGTTCTGGAAGGCGAAAACGCTATCGCTCTGAACCGTGAGCTGATGGGCGCTACCAACCCTAAAGAAGCTGCTGCCGGCACCATCCGTGCTGACTTCGCTGATTCCATCGACGCCAACGCTGTACACGGTTCGGACTCCGAAGCCGCTGCTGCTCGTGAAATCTCGTACTTCTTCGCAGCTACTGAAGTAACCACTCGCTAAGCATTGGCTTATGAGTGAAGGTGAATCCATGACTACATCGACTGTTAAAACCAACCTGCTGGGTCTGACCCAGCCGGAAATGGAAAAATTCTTCGACTCAATCGGGGAGAAGCGTTTCCGTGCCGGTCAGGTAATGAAATGGATTCACCACTTTGGCGTGGATGATTTCGACGCCATGACGAACGTCAGCAAGGCCTTGCGCGACAAGCTCAAGGCTATTGCTGAAGTCCGTGGTCCCGAAGTGGTCAGCGAGGATATCTCCAGCGACGGCACCCGTAAGTGGGTGGTGCGCGTGGCGTCCGGCAGCTGTGTCGAGACCGTTTACATTCCCCAGGGCAAACGCGGCACTTTGTGCGTTTCGTCCCAGGCAGGCTGTGCCCTGGACTGCAGTTTCTGCTCCACCGGCAAGCAAGGCTTCAACAGCAACCTCACCGCCGCCGAAGTCATCGGTCAGGTGTGGATTGCCAACAAATCCTTCGGCAGTGTTCCGGCTACCATCGACCGCGCCATCACCAACGTGGTGATGATGGGCATGGGCGAACCGCTGCTGAACTTCGACAACGTCGTGGCGGCCATGCATCTGATGATGGATGACCTGGGCTACGGGATCTCCAAGCGCCGCGTGACCCTGTCCACGTCGGGTGTGGTGCCGATGATCGATGAGCTGGCCAAGCACATCGACGTATCCCTGGCGTTGTCCCTGCACGCACCGAATGACGCATTGCGTAACCAATTGGTGCCGATCAACAAGAAATATCCGCTTAAGATGCTCCTCGAGTCGTGCCAGCGCTACATGTCCGAACTGGGCGAGAAGCGCGTGCTGACCATCGAGTACACCTTGCTCAAGGACGTCAACGACAAGCTTGAGCACGCTGTGGAAATGATCGAGCTGCTCAAGGATATTCCCTGCAAGATCAACCTGATTCCGTTCAACCCGTTCCCGCATTCCGGGTACGAGCGGCCGAGCAACAACGCTATCCGCCGGTTCCAGGATCAGCTTCACCAGGCAGGCTATAACGTGACTGTGCGCACCACCCGTGGTGAAGACATCGACGCGGCTTGCGGTCAATTGGTAGGGCAGGTGCTGGATCGCACCCGTCGCAGCGAACGTTACATCGCCGTGCGCGAATTGAGCGCCGACAGCGATCTGGCACAGAACGCCGCGAACACTAATTAAGAGAGGATCTCTATGTCCCTGCGCTTTGCGCTGCTGTTGCTGTTGGCCAGCCTGTGTGCTGGCTGTGTCCTTTCGGGTGATTACAACCCGATGAAGACCAGCAAGGGCCGTGATGAAGCGCGGGCTGCCTACGTGCAGCTGGGATTGGGATACTTGCAGCAAGGCATGACCGAGCGGGCCAAGGTGCCGTTGAAAAAGGCCTTGGAGCTGGACAGTTCGGATCCTGACGCCAACGCGGCCCTCGGACTGGTTTTCCAGTCCGAAGTGGAACCTGCACTGGCGGATGAGCACTTTCGCAAGGCGCTGTCCTCCCGTCCCGCCGATGCCCGCATCCTCAACAATTACGGCAGTTTTCTCTACGAAGAACAGCGTTACAAGGAAGCCTACGAGCGTTTTGAACAGGCCGCCGCCGATACCCTGTATCCTGAGCGTTCGCGTGTGTTCGAGAACCTCGGCATGACGGCGTTCAAGCTTGGCCAGCGTGATCTTGCCCAGCAGCAACTGGAAAAAGCATTGCGTTTGAACCGTCAGCAACCACGGGCATTGCTCGAAATGGCTGAGTTGTCATTCGAAGACAGGCATTATGTGCCCGCGCGTGACTATTACGACCGTTTCAGCCAGCTGTCCGAGCAAAATGCACGTAGTCTGTTGCTCGCGGTTCGGCTGGCAAAAGTGTTTGAAGATCGCGACAAGGCCGCCAGTGCGGGCCTGCAATTAAAACGACTCTATCCCGGTACGCCGGAATATCAGCAATACCTGTCGGAGCAATGATGAAAGCGGCGCATCCCGAAGTTGTAGCAGCGAATCGCGTTAACCCCGGTGAGACCTTGCGCCAGGCCCGCGAAAGCAATGGCTGGTCGCTGGCCGAAGTGGCCCTCAAGCTCAACCTCACCGTGACTTCCCTGACCAACCTCGAAGCCGGTGCGTTCGACAAGCTGCCGGGGCATACCTTCGCCCGCGGTTATATTCGCGCCTATGCCAAATTGCTCGGCATGGATCAGGCGGTTCTGGTCCAGCAGTTCGACCAGTCCACCGGCACCGATTCCCAGGGCAGCAACGTCCACGCCCTGGGTCGGATCGAAGAGCCGGTCCGGGTTTCCCACACCATTTTGCGGATCGTCAGCCTGCTGTTGCTGATCGCGGTCATCGGCGGCGGTTTCGTCTGGTGGCAGGATCAGACTTCACAGCGGACCAAGGATCTGACCACATTGGCGCCTGAGCACGTCGAAGTCGAAGGCGCTGACGGCACCACCCAGATTCATCCACTGGACGAGCCGGAAGACCAGGCCGTCGCGGAAGGCGAGGCCGAGGGCGCAACCGCTCTGGCACTGCCACAAGCGGAAACCGCTGCCGAGTCGACCGGTGCCGAGGCTGCTGCTCCAGCAACAGCTCCGGTGACGCCTGCTCCAGCTGTAACCGCTGCTGCACCGGTTCACACGCCGGCTCCGGTGGTGGCTGCTCCGGCCACGCCTGCGCCAAACGTTCCGGCTACACCAGCACCTGTCGTCACGGCTCCGGTCGCGCCGGTTGTTGTTGCGCCGGCTCCTGCGCCAGTGGCCCCGGTAGCTCCGGTTGCCGGTCAAGGCCAGGTTCAATTGCAATTCACCGCCGATTGCTGGGCTCAGGTCACTGACGGCAGCGGTAAAGTGTTGTTCAGCGGTCTCAAGCACAAGGGCGACAGCGTCTCCGTGGCTGGCAAGCCACCGCTGGCTGTTCGTCTGGGCGTTGCCCGTGCCGCGCAAGTCAGCTACAACGGCCAGCCGGTCGATATCGCTCCGTTCACCAGTGGCGAGACTGCTCGCCTGAAGTTGGGTCAATAAGTCATGCACGGCGAATCTCCAATCAAACGTCGCGAATCACGCAAGATCTGGGTCGGTAACGTGCCTGTCGGCGGCGATGCGCCTATCGCTGTGCAGAGCATGACCAACAGCGACACCAATGACGTCGCTGCCACCGTCGCCCAGATCAATCGCCTTGAAGCCGCCGGTGTCGACATCGTGCGGGTTTCGGTGCCGGACATGGACGCCGCCGAGGCATTCGGCAAGATCAAGCAACTGGTCAAGGTGCCGTTGGTTGCCGACATCCACTTCGATTACCGGATCGCTTTGCGCGTGGCTGAGTTGGGTGTCGATTGCCTGCGCATCAACCCGGGCAACATTGGTCGTGAAGACCGCGTGCGTGCGGTGGTCGATGCCGCTCGTGATCGGGGGATTCCGATCCGCATCGGCGTCAACGCCGGTTCCCTGGAAAAAGACCTGCAAAAGAAATACGGCGAACCGACCCCGGCCGCACTGGTCGAGTCCGCGTTGCGCCATGTCGAGCACCTCGAACGCCTGAATTTCCAGGACTTCAAGGTCAGCGTGAAGGCCTCCGACGTGTTCATGGCCGTCGAAGCCTACCGTCTGCTGGCCAAGGAAATCGTCCAGCCGCTGCACCTGGGCATCACCGAAGCCGGTGGATTGCGCTCCGGTACAGTGAAATCCGCCGTGGGCCTAGGTATGCTGCTCGCCGAGGGGATTGGCGATACTATCCGCATCTCGCTGGCGGCCGATCCGGTCGAGGAAGTGAAGGTCGGTTACGACATTCTCAAGTCTTTGCATCTGCGTTCCCGTGGTATCAACTTCATCGCCTGCCCGAGCTGCTCGCGGCAGAACTTCGATGTGGTCAAGACCATGAACGAGCTGGAAGGGCGCCTTGAAGATCTGCTGGTGCCGCTGGATGTCGCGGTGATCGGTTGCGTGGTCAACGGCCCCGGCGAAGCCAAGGAAGCCCATATCGGCTTGACCGGCGGCACGCCGAACCTGATTTACATCGACGGCAAGCCGTCGCAGAAACTGACGAATGACAATCTGGTGGACGAGCTCGAAAGGCTGATCCGCCAGAAAGCGGCCGAGAAGGTCGAAGCTGACGCAGCGGTTATCGCGCGCGGCTGATCGAACGAATTAAGGAATTTCTGTGAGCAAGTCTCTACAAGCCATTCGTGGCATGAACGACATCCTGCCGGAACAGACGCCGGTATGGCGCTACTTCGAAGGCACTGTTTCGCGTTTGCTGGATAACTACGGTTACAAGCAGATCCGTATGCCGATCGTCGAGTTCACCGAGCTGTTCAAACGCTCCATCGGTGAAGTGACCGACATCGTCGAAAAAGAGATGTACACCTTCGACGACCGCAACGGCGACTCCCTGACCCTGCGCCCGGAAGGCACCGCCGCGTGCGTGCGTGCAGTACTCGAACACGGCATCACCGGCGGTGGCCAGGTGCAGAAACTGTGGTACATCGGCCCGATGTTCCGTCACGAGCGTCCGCAGAAAGGCCGTTATCGCCAGTTCCACCAGATCGGTCTGGAAGTCTTCAACCTCGACGGCCCGGACATCGACGCCGAACTGATCGTGCTGACCTGGCGTCTGTGGGGCGAGCTGGGCATCCGCGATGCGGTCAAGCTCGAACTCAACAGCCTGGGCACCAGCGAGTCCCGTGGCCGTTATCGTGAAGCGCTGGTCGAGTATCTCTCGGCGCACCACGACAAACTGGACGAAGACAGCCAGCGTCGCCTGAAGACCAACCCGCTGCGTGTGCTCGACACCAAGAACGCCGACACACAAGCCGTCCTGGTTGATGCGCCGAAGATGGCCGACTACCTGGATGACGAGTCCCGTGCCCACTTCGAAGGCCTGAAGGCCCGTCTGGATGCCGTCGGCATTCCTTACGTACTCAACCCGAAGCTGGTACGCGGCCTCGATTACTACAGCAAAACCGTATTCGAATGGGTCACCGACAAGCTCGGCGCCCAAGGCACCGTGTGCGCGGGCGGCCGTTACGATGGTCTGGTCGAGCAGATGGGGGGCAAGCCGACCCCGGGCGTCGGTTTTGCCATGGGTATCGAGCGTCTGGTGTTGCTGCTGGAAACCCTGGAGCAGATCCCGGAAGAAATCTCCCGTCAGGTCGACGTCTATCTCTGTGCCTTCGGGGAAGAAGCAGAGCTGGCCGGTCTGGCCCTGGCCGAGCGTGTACGCGACCAACTGCCCAACCTGCGCCTGCAAGTCAATGCCGGCGCCGGCAGCTTCAAGAGCCAGTTCAAGAAAGCCGACAAGAGCGGTGCGCTGTACGCACTGATCCTCGGTGACGACGAAATGGCCCAGCAAGTGGTAGGTTTCAAACCCCTGCGTGGCCAGGGCGAACAACAAAGCATTGCCTGGGATGCGCTCGCTGCACACCTGGCCACCTGCGTCGTGCAGGGTTGAAGCTGTCTAAACAGCCGATTTAGCGATTAAGGAGTATTGGGGTGTCGAGTACCGAAGACGAACAGTTGGCGGATTTGAAGGACTGGTGGACACGCAACGGCAAACCTCTGGTCACTGGCGGCCTGTTGGCGCTGGTCATCGTGTTCGGCTGGCAGGCTTTTCACAAATATCAGAGCAACCAGTCGCAAGGCGCCTCGGTGCTCTATCAGCAATTGCTGGAAACCACGCTGACCCCGGATGGCAAGCCTGATGCCGCGCGCGTTGCGGATCTGGCCGGCAAGCTCAACAGCGAATTCGGTGGTTCTGCCTACGCGCAGTACGGCAGCCTGTTCGTGGCCAAGGTAGCGGTCGACAGCGGCAAGCTGGACGACGCGGCGACCGAGCTGAAAGCCATCGTTGCCAAACCGGCCAACGCAGCACTGGGCGAAATCGCCCGTCAGCGTCTGGCGCAGGTGCTGGGTGCACAAAACAAGGCTGATGAAGCTCTGAAACTGCTTGAAGGCGATGCCGACAAGTCGTTCCTGGCCACTCGCGAAGAACTCAAGGGCGACCTGCTGGTACAGCTGGGCCGCACTGATGAAGCGAACACGGCGTATCAAAAAGCCAAGGCGGCACTGTCGGATGAAGCGGCGGTCGGTGGCCTTCAAATCAAGCTGGACGACCTGGCCAAAGGGGATGCGTGACGTGATCCGTTGGAAGCATGCAGCATTGCTGGCTCTGGCCCTTCTGGCCGCGGGTTGCAGCAGCAACAGCAAAAAAGAACTGCCACCGGCCGAACTGACCGATTTCAAGGAAGAAGTGGTTCTGCACAAGCAGTGGAGCCGCTCGATCGGTGACGGTCAGGGCGAAACCTACAACATGCTGGTACCGGCAGTAGATGGCGACACCATCTACGCGGCCGACGTTACCGGCATCGTGATGGCCATGGATCGCAGCAACGGCGACGTGAAGTGGAAAAAGGAACTTGACCTGCCTGTCTCCGGCGCCGTCGGCGTGGGTTACGGTCTGGTGCTGGTCGGCACCCTGCGAGGCGAAGTCATTGCACTCGACACCATCAACGGTGAAGAGAAGTGGCGCGCTCGCGTGACCAGTGAAGTGCTGGCGCCACCTGCCAACAACGGCGACATCGTGGTCGTGCAGACCCAGGACGATCGCCTGATCGGTCTGGATGCCTCCACTGGTCAACAGCGTTGGGTGTACGACAGCACGCCAGCGGTGCTGACCCTGCGCGGCACCAGCGCACCGCTCGTGACCAACCGCCTCGCGGTGGCTGGCCTGTCGACCGGTAAAGTGATCGCTCTGGACATTTCCAACGGCGTGCCGGTCTGGGAACAACGGATCGCGATTCCGCAAGGTCGTTCGGAGCTGGAGCGTGTGGTCGACATCGACGGCGGTCTGCTGCTGTCCGGTGGCACATTGTACGTCGCCAGCTATCAGGGTCGCGTTGCGGCACTGGACCTGGAAAGCGGCCGTCAACTGTGGCAGCGCGATGCGTCGAGCTACGCCGGTATCGCCCAGGGCTTCGGCAACGTCTACGTGAGCCTGTCTTCGGGCACCGTTGAAGGCGTCGACGAGCGTTCGACCACTGCACTGTGGACCAATGATTCGCTGGCCCGCCGTCAACTGTCGGCGCCGGAAGTGTTCTCCAGCTACGTTGCAGTCGGTGACCTGGAAGGTTACCTGCATCTGCTGAGTCAGGTGGACGGTCGTTTCGTCGGCCGCGAGCGCATCGACAGCGACGGCCTGCGTGCCCGTCCGCTGGTGGTGGGTGACACGATTTATGTGTATGGCAACAGCGGCAAACTGGAAGCCCTGACCATCAAGTAACAACTATGCTTGGGGTTAATCCCCAAGCGGCCTTGCATTTGCAGGGCTTGCAGCGCTTTTGGGCGTTGCCCCGAGCACCAGCCGCTGCCTCGCAGCGGCTTTTGTATTTTCTGAAATAACGAAGTGGAGAGCCGCATGGTTCCCGTAATCGCCCTGGTGGGCCGACCGAACGTCGGCAAGTCCACCTTGTTCAACCGCCTGACCAGGACTCGCGACGCCATCGTCGGCGACTTGTCCGGTCTGACCCGTGATCGCCAGTACGGTGAGGCCAAGTGGCAAGGGCGTTCCTACATTCTGATCGACACCGGCGGTATCTCCGGTGACGAGCATGGTATGGACGAAAAAATGGCCGAGCAGTCGCTGCTGGCCATTGAAGAAGCGGATGTCGTTCTGTTCCTGGTAGATGCCAAGGCCGGTTTCACCGCCGCCGACCAGATGATCGCCGAACACTTGCGCAAACGTAACAAGCGTTCCCACGTGGTCGCCAACAAGGTCGACAACATCGACCCGGAAATGGCCCGCGCCGAATTCGCCCCGCTGGGCATGGGTCACGCGATTCCGATCGCTGGCGCCCACGGTCGCGGCATCACTCAATTGCTGGAAGCCGCTCTGAGCGATTTCCCGCGCGATGATGACGAACCTGCGGAAGGCGAAGAGGAAGAGATCGTTGCCGAAGGCGAGGAAGCCAAGCGCATTCCTGGCCCGAGCGAAAAAGACGGCATCAAGATTGCCATCATCGGCCGTCCGAACGTCGGCAAGTCGACCTTGGTCAACCGCATGCTCGGTGAAGATCGGGTAATCGTCTATGACCAACCCGGCACGACTCGCGACAGTATCTACATCCCGTTCGAGCGTAACGAAGAAAAGTACACGCTGATCGACACCGCTGGTGTGCGCAAGCGCGGCAAGATTCACGAAGAAGTCGAAAAGTTCTCCGTGGTCAAAACCCTGCAGGCGATCAAAGACGCCAACGTCGTGATCTTCGTGATGGACGCTCGCGAAGGCGTGGTCGATCACGACCTCAACCTGCTGGGCTTCGCCCTTGAAGCGGGTCGTGCGCTGGTGATCGCGATCAACAAGTGGGACGGCATGACGCCGAGCGAGCGCGACTTCGTGAAGATCGAGCTGCAACGTCGCTTGTTCTTCGTCGAGTTCGCCGACATCCACTTCATCTCGGCACTGCACGGTACTGGCGTGGGCAACCTCTACGCTTCGGTGCAGAACTCGTTCAAGTCCGCGGTCACTCGCTGGCCAACCAGCCGCCTGACCCAGATCCTCGAAGACGCAGTCAGCGAGCACCAGCCGCCGATGGTCAACAGCCGCCGGATCAAGCTGCGTTACGCTCACCTGGGTGGCGCGAACCCGCCGATCATCGTGATCCACGGTAACCAGATCGAGAAAGTGCCGAAGTCGTACGTGCGCTATCTGGAAAACACTTACCGCCGTGTGCTCAAACTGGTCGGTACGCCGATCCGTATCGAGTTCAAGGGTGGCGAGAACCCGTACGAAGGCAACAAGAACACGCTGACCGACCGTCAGGTCAACAAGAAGCGTCGTTTGATGTCGCACAACAAGAAGGCCAGCAAGAAGCGCCGCGACAAGAAGTAAGGTCGCTGCCCGTTGATCGTTTCCATGCAGAGCACAGGAACGATCATCGAGAGAGAAGGGGCGCCGTTTGGCGCCCTTTTTTTATGGGCGCCGGATGGGCTATCCTCGGGCTCTCCCGCGCCGTCGTCAGTGCCGGGGCAGAGCAGGGAACCCCGATGATTACCAGCAAGCTGCCGAATGTCGGCATCACTATTTTCACGCAGATGTCTCAGCTCGCGGCACAGACCGGAGCCATCAACCTGTCCCAGGGTTTTCCCGATTTCGACGGCCCGCAGTCGCTGCGCGATTCGGTCGGTCGGCACATTGCCAGTGGCCATAACCAGTATTCGCCAATGACCGGTTTGCCGGCGTTGCGTCAGCAGATCGCGGCCAAAATCGCTCGCAGCTATGGCGCAAGCGTCAATGCCGACACTGAAGTGACCGTGACCCCCGGCGCGACCCAGGCGATCTTCTGTGCAATCCAGGCGGTTATCCACAGCGGCGATGAAGTCATCGTGTTCGACCCGGCCTACGACAGCTACGAGCCGTCGGTGGAACTGGCCGGTGGGCGCTGCGTGCATGTGCAGTTGGGCCTGAATGATTTCTCCATCGACTTCGACAAGCTCAGTGCAGCCCTGAGCCCGCGCACGCGGATGATCATCCTCAACACCCCGCACAACCCGAGTGGCGCGCTGATCAGTCGTGCCGAGCTCGACCAGTTGGCGGCGTTGATCCGTGACCGTGATATCTATGTGATCAGCGACGAAGTCTACGAACACCTGGTGTTCGACGGTGTGCCGCACGTCAGCGTCCTGGCCCATGAAGAGCTTTATCAGCGCGCGTTCGTCGTCAGTTCGTTCGGCAAGACCTATCACGTCACCGGCTGGAAAACCGGTTACGTCGTGGCACCTCCGGCCCTGACGGCGGAGCTGCGCAAAGTGCACCAGTATGTGAGCTTCTGTGGTGTGACACCGCTGCAGTACGCCCTGGCCGATTACATGGCCGAGCATCCGGAACACGTCGAAGAACTGCCGGGTTTCTATCAGGCCAAGCGCGATCTGTTCTGCGATTTGCTGGAGTCGTCGCGATTCAGCTTCACCAGAGTCACCGGCACCTATTTCCAACTGGTCGATTACTCGCAGATCCGTCCTGACCTGAACGATGTCGAGATGGCGATGTGGATGACCCGCGAGCACGGCGTGGCCAGTATTCCTGTGTCGGTGTTCTACCAGAATCCACCCGAAGGCCAGCGCCTGGTGCGCCTGTGCTTCGCCAAACGCGAGGAGACGCTGCGGGAAGCGGCGGCAAAACTATGCGTGATCTGAGTGCTTTACCCGATCTCAATCTGGCGCTGATCCAGACCAGCCTGGCCTGGCATGATCGTCAGGCCAACCTTGAGCATTTCGACGCTTTGCTGGAGCAGGCGCGCGGTGCGGATCTGATCATCCTGCCGGAAATGTTCACCACCGGATTCTCCATGGAATCCGAAACCCTGGCCGAAGCCGAAAACGGCCCGACCAGTAAATGGCTGCGGGTCCAGGCGGCGAAACTGAATGCGGTCGTCACTGGCAGCGTGATCATCCAGGCCGCCGACGGCAGCCACCGCAACCGCTTGCTGTGGGCGCGACCGGACGGCGAAGTACTGCATTACGACAAGCGTCATCTGTTCCGCATGGCCGGCGAGCATAATCACTACACGCCCGGCGAGCGCCAGGTGCAGTTCGAACTCAAGGGCTGGCGGGTGCGTCCGCTGATCTGTTACGACTTGCGCTTTCCGGTGTGGAGCCGTGATGCGCAAGACACCGACCTGTTGCTGTACACCGCCAACTGGCCGGGTGCGCGGCGTCAGCACTGGAACCGGCTGCTGCCGGCCCGGGCGATCGAAAATCTTTGCTATGTGGCGGCGGTCAACCGGGTCGGTACCGACGGCAAGGGCTTTGCCTACACCGGCGACAGTCAGGTGCTGGACTTCCAGGGCGAAACGTTGCTTGCAGCGGGGGAGGCGGACGGGGTGTTCAAGGTGGTGCTGGAGGCGGCATCGCTTGCTGCTTACCGAGAGCGGTTCCCGGCGAATCTGGACGCAGACACCTTCGAATTCACCTGATAATCGCGATCAGAACGAAAAAGGCCCCGAGGTGCAAACCCCGGGGCCTTTTGTATTTCAGCGGTGAGTTACGCCGCTTTCGCTTCCGGCTGGCTCAGCGAGCGGTTCAGCGCGCTGAACAGTGCCTTGAAGCTGGCCGTGGTGATGTTTTCATCGATGCCCACGCCGTGTACGGCACGTTCGCCATTCACACGCAGCTCGATATAAGCCGCTGCCTTGGCGTTGGTGCCCGCGCCGATGGCGTGTTCGTTGTAGTCCATGATCTCCACCGGAATCGGCAGACCGGCCACCAGTGCTTCCAGCGCGCCGTTGCCCTTGCCGCGCCAGTGCAGGTTGGTTTCGCCCTGACCTTTGCTCGCCACTTCCACTTCGACGGCGCTGTTGCCGTTTTCTTCCTGCAGGCGATGGCTGACCAGTGCGTACGGGGTGTTGGCTTGCAGGTACTCGCTGATCAACAGCGAGTGAATCTGCTTGGCGGTCATCTCCAGGCCCAGGCGATCGGTTTCACGCTGCACGACCTGGCTGAATTCGATCTGCATGCGACGTGGCAGGCTGATGCCGTATTCCTGTTCCAGCAAGTAGGCGATGCCGCCCTTGCCCGACTGGCTGTTGACGCGGATCACCGCCTCGTAGCTGCGACCGATGTCGGCCGGGTCGATCGGCAGGTACGGTACTTCCCACAGGGTGTCCGGTTTCTGCTGGGAGAAACCCTTGCGGATTGCGTCCTGGTGGGAGCCGGAGAACGCGGTGTGTACCAGGTCGCCAACGTATGGGTGACGCGGGTGAACTTGAATCTGGTTGCACTCTTCGACGACTTTGCGCACGCCGTCGATGTCGGAGAAGTCCAGTTGCGGGTCGAGGCCCTGGGTGTACATGTTCAGTGCCACGGTGACGAGGTCGACGTTACCGGTACGCTCGCCGTTGCCGAACAGGCAACCTTCGACGCGGTCGGCGCCGGCCATCAGGCCCAGCTCGGTGGCGGCCACGCCAGTGCCACGGTCGTTGTGGGTGTGCAGGCTGATGATCACGCTGTCACGACGGTTGATGTTGCGGTGGAACCACTCGATCTGGTCGGCGTAGACGTTCGGGGTCGCGCATTCAACGGTGGCCGGCAGGTTGAGGATGATCTTGTGCTCAGGCGTCGGGTTCCAGACCTCGATCACGGCGTCACAGACTTCCTTCGCGAACTCCAGCTCGGTGGCGCTGAAGGTTTCCGGCGAGTACTCGAAGGTCCACTCGGTGTTCGGTTGCATCGCGGCATATTTGACGAACAGCTTGGCGGCGTTCACGGCGATGGCCTTGATCCCGTCCTTGTCCTGGTTGAACACGATGCGACGGAAAGAAGGGGAGGTGGCGTTGTACAGGTGAACAATCGCCTTCTTCGCCCCGCGCAGCGATTCGAAAGTGCGTTCGATCAGGTCTTCACGGCCCTGGGTCAGCACCTGGATGGTGGTGTCGTCCGGGATGTGGCCTTCTTCGATCAGGGTACGTACAAAGTCGAAGTCGGTTTGCGATGCGGCCGGGAACGACGCTTCGATTTCTTTCACGCCCACTTGCACCAGGGTTTTCCAGAAGCGCAGCTTTTTCACCGCGTCCATCGGCTCGATCAGCGACTGGTTGCCGTCACGCAGGTCGGAGCTGCACCAGATCGGCGCGGCATCGATGGTTTTCGACGGCCAGGTGCGATCCGGCAGGTTGATCACAGGAAACGCGCGGTATTTCGAAGACGGGTCTTTGAGCATGCTCATCGGGAAATTCCTTATTGTCTGGGCCGAAAAGAGGCGGCCTGCCGGTGGAACGAATGTTCGGGGAAAAGCTTGGGACGAGGCGCAGCGATTCAGCCCGGCAGTCGTGCGCTGACGAGGCACAGGCTGCGGTGCTGGCGAAGCTGAATAAGGGTGTGAGAGGTTTTCATGCCTTCAACCCTAACCGCGGGGGCTGAGTATGGCAAGCAGTCGAAAAAAATTGAGAGGAATACCCGGAAAGCGGGTTTTTCCGAGATTTTATTCTTGAGATGGCGGTAATTGTTGGCGGAGATTGCGCAGACCATTGGTCGTGCGCAATCCCTGCTGGCTGGGGGTCAGCCTGGAATCAAGGCTGAAATGCGCCGATAAAGATCGCCGGATCCACCCGCGCATCATTCAAGCTGACGTTCCAGTGCATGTGTGGCCCGGTCGCGCGCCCTGTAGCGCCGACCTTGCCCACAACCGCGCCGCGGGCCAGTTGCTGACCGTTCTGCACATCGATCTTCGACATGTGGCAGAACATGCTTATGAAGCCCTGGCCGTGATCGACGAACACGGTGTTGCCATTGAAGAAGTAGTTGCCGATCAGGATCACCTTGCCCGCCGCCGGGGTCTTGATCGGTGTGCCGGCCGGTACTGCGAAGTCGAGGCCTGCGTGAGGATTGCGCTCTTCACCGTTGAAGAAACGGCGCACGCCAAATTTGCTCGACAACGGCCCGTTGACCGGTTTGTCCAGCAGCAGGTTGCTCGGCGTGTTCGGGCTGAAGCTGCGATAGGCCTTGATCTGCTCGGCCAGTTCGCCCTCGATGCGCTTCAGGTTCGCCGGGTTCGGATTGACCTGCTGAGTATTCTTCAGCGTGATGTGCTGTTCCGGGTATTTCTTGTTGCCGACGGCGAAGTTCAGATTCTTGCCGCCACTGCTGATCTGCTGGGTGCCGGGTTTGACGGTCAACGGAACGCCGACAATCGCCAGCCAGTTGTTCTGTTCCTTGACTACTAGCACCGGTTTGCCCTGATACGTGGCCTTCGGCGCTTGCACAGCGGTCCCCAGATCGACGACCGCGACGCCGCCTGGCACCGGTTTGTTCAGCAGCCGGGTGATGTAACTGTCGGCGTGGGCGTTGAAGGTCAGGCACAGCAACAGCAGCGGAGCGAGAAAACGCGGCATGGATCAGTCCAGTAAAGAGAGGGTGACAGGCGTCAGGTGATTGTCCTCGACGCGCACTTGCAGTTCGCCTTCGCCCAGTTTGGCCTTCAGACGCTGGCCGGTGTGGGTTTGCGCCGCATCGCGGATCGCGTTGCCGCGTTCGTCGAGCAGAATGCTGTAGCCCCGGCCAAGGGTCGCCAGCGGGCTGACCACGTGCAGGGTCTGCATCTGGCTTTGCAACTGTAAACGGCGCCGTTTCAGGCCTTCGTTCATGGCGCGTGGCAGGCGTTCGGCGAGGCTGTCGAGGCGCTGGCGCAACAGGGCCAGTTGGCGTCCCGGATGCTGCCCGGCGAGGCGGGTTTCCAGGCGGATCAGACGTTCGCGGCGAGTATTGAGCTGGCGCTCGAAAGCGCGGCGCATGCGCATGTCAAGGTCATCCAGACGCTGTGCCTGCTGGCGCAGACGTTCGCCGGGATGGCGCAGACGACGGGCCATCCCTTCAAGTCGCAGACGATCACGCATCAAACGGTCGCGCATGCGCATCACCAGTCGGCGATGCAGGCTTTCGACCTGACGGATCAGGTGGCTGGAATCCGGGGCGAGCAATTCAGCCGCAGCAGATGGCGTCGGCGCACGTACGTCGGCCACAAAATCACTGATCGACACATCGGTTTCATGCCCGACCGCGCTGACGATCGGCGTCACACAGGCATCCACCGCCCGTGCCACGGCCTCTTCGTTGAAGCACCAGAGGTCTTCCAGCGAGCCGCCGCCACGGGCAAGAATCAGCGCGTCGAAGCCCCGGGCGTCCGCCAGTTTCAGAGCGCGGACGATCTGCGCCGTGGCTTCGCGGCCCTGCACGGCAGTGGGGATCAGTGTCAGTTTGACCTGCGGCGCACGGCGGCGGAACACGCTGATGATGTCGCGGATCACCGCGCCGGTCGGCGAGCTGATGATGCCGACGTGCTGCGGATGGGCCGGCAGCGGCACTTTGCGCTCGGCACTGAACAGGCCTTCGGCGCTGAGTTTTTCCTTCAAGGCATCGAAGGCCAGACGCAGGGCGCCGTCACCGGCCGGCTCCACGGTGTCGAGGATCAACTGATAGTCGCCACGCCCTTCGAACAGCGAGACCTTGCCACGCACCTTGACCGCCAGGCCATCCTTCAGCGCCTGACGCACTCGGGCAGCGTTCTGCCGGAACAGCGCACAACGTACCTGCGCACCGCTGTCCTTGAGCGTGAAATACACGTGGCCGGACGCCGGGCGGGCGAGGTTGGAGATTTCGCCTTCGACCCAGATGTTGCTGAACACGTCTTCGAGCAACACCCGCGCGCGGCCGTTGAGCTGGCTGACGGTCAGGACTTCGCGGTCGAGGCCGAGTCTTGCAAAGGGATCTTTAATCATGGGGCGCAGTTTAAAGGCTTTCGCCGGTGAATGTCTGGAGGAAGTGTTGCACCAAGGGTGTGGGATTCTGCCGATAGGCGAGGGCGACGGTGCTCTGGCAATCGCCCGTCAGCGGTAGAAATCTCACACCGGTAGGCGCGATGTCCTGCATCGATTCCGGCAGCAGAGCGATGCCGAAACCGGCCTGGATCAATTGCAGCTGTGTGGTCTTGCGCGACATCACTCGCGCAGCCTGAGGGAAGAAGCCGTGACGCATGCACAGGTCCGCGCACAAATAACTCAGTCCGCCGCGCTGCGGGTGCGGAATGGAAATGAACGCTTCGTCCTTCAATTGCGCCAGATCGACTGCCTCCGCCAAAGCCAGTCGATGCTCCGCCGGCACGGCAAGCAGCAAGCGTTCGGTGTAGAGCGGAACAACCTGAACGCCCTCGCGCTGACGCAAAACCGGCAGGCGTAGAAGGCCGATATCGAGCCGGCCCTCGGCCAGTTCTTCAAGCTGTGCCTCCGAAGACAACGTGCCGATGTCCAGCGAAACACCGGGCTGTTGCTCCAGGTAAGCGCTCATGTCGCGCAACAATCGGCCGCTGATCGGTACGGTGCTGGAGTGGCTCAGGCGCAAGGTGCCGCGCTGGCCCTGGCCGATTTCCGTGGCCAGGGTGCTGGCCTTGTTCAACTCGTTGAGCAGGTTTCTCGCCCGGGGCAGGAACGCTTCGCCAGCGGCAGTGAGCCGGGGCTGGCGCGCGGTGCGTTCGAACAATGGCGTTTGCAGTCGGTCTTCCATGTCCTTGATCTGCCGGCTCAGTGCCGATTGGGCAATGAACAGGCGTTCGGCCGCAGCACTAAAGCTGCCGCTCTCGGCGATTTCGACGAAGTAGCGCAGTTGACGGGTTGAAAGCACGAGGCATGCCTTTTCGAGATGGCTTGGCGTTTTCGAAGATATTAGTCGCAACCCTCGGCGCTGGCTAAAGTCATCGCAGGCTTATAAAGGAAGCGAGCGAATGAGCGTGGCGGGGTTGTTGAGCGAATGGTCGTGGGGCGCGCAGGGCTGGGTGGTGATCGGGCTGGCCATCGCGCTGGCCTACATCGTGTTCGGCATTGCCGGTTTCGGCACGGCGCTGGTGGCGGGGCCGATCCTGATTCTGTTCATGCCATTGTCGAAGATCGTGCCGTTGCTGGTGCTGATGGATTTCGTCGCGGCGTTCGGCAATCTGCTGCCGTCGCGGCGTGATGTGGCGAAGCCGGAGTTGCTGCGGCTGCTGCCGTGCATGGCGGTGGGGTGCACGCTGGGGGTGATCTTTCTGCTCAACCTCAAGTCCGATCTGTTGTTGCTGCTGATGGGGCTGTTCATCAGTGCCTACGCGGTCTACAGCTTGTGGATCAAGGCGCGACCGGCGCAGTTGTCTGCCGTGTGGGCTTTGCCGATGGGCACGGTGGGCGGACTGTTCGGCGCATTGTTTGGCAGCGGCGGCTTTCTTTATGCGATCTACCTCAACAGCCGACTGCCCAAGGATGCGGCCCGGGCCACGCAAAGTGCGCTGATCAGTTGCAGCACGGTGGTGCGTTTGAGTCTGTTCGCCATCGCCGGGGTGTATGCCGAGCTACCCTTGTTGATGCTTGCACTGTGCCTGTTGCCGGCCATGGCGCTGGGACTGTGGGTCGGGCGGCGGTTGAGCATGCGTTTGTCCCGCGAGGCCTTCGTGCGGCTGGTGACCTGGCTGGTGCTGGCGAGCGGTCTGGCGCTGATCGGCCGCTATTTAAGCACTTGACCGGATTGTCTCAGGGATTAAGCTGCCGGCCGCGTTCGTCGCAGAACATCCTTTGACGCAGCAGGCTTGCACCATGAACTCCCAAAGCATCATCGTCCCGAAAATCTCCAACCTGCCGGTGCACGAACCCCGGGCCCGGGCGATCCTGCGCTGGCTGGTGCGCAAGAACATCGTCAAGGAAGAGCTGAGCACCTGTGGGCGCACCGGCAATCGCATGGCCTACGCGATCGCCGATGGCGCCCGCGCGGTAGTGCTGCACCCCGAGGCGCTGCCGTTCGGTGAGCCGATCAATGGTCTGGAGGTCGTCACCAAGCGCTGCATTTACACGCCGGCCAAAGGCTTTCTCGAAGAGGCCGGTTGCGCCGAGTGTCGCCAGGAGATCGGCGAAGTGCTGTTCGAAAGCCTGGAGGACTGGATGCCGGGGCGTACCGATAATTTCACCTGCCCTGAATGCGGACATGAAGACGACATCAACGGTTTTTTGTATTTGCAGGAGTGCGGATTTTCCAACCTCGGTTTCATCTTCAACAACTGGCTGGAGGCGGGGTTCAAGCAGAGTTTCATCGACGAATTCGCCGACTGGCTGGATCAACCGGTGAGCTGGGTCAAGGTCGAGTTGTAGGGGCTGCTTTTCCCGTACATCAGCAACATTGATATAAGACAAGTTTTACATTGAACCCGAAGGGGTGTCTGACTATAATGGCGCGCTTCCATTTTCCCGCTCGGGAGCCCCCGCGATGCTGCGTATCAGCCAAGAAGCTCTGACCTTCGACGACATTCTTTTAGTGCCTGGTTATTCCGAGGTGCTTCCTAACGAAGTCAGTCTCAAGACCCGCCTCACCCGTGGCATCGAACTGAATATTCCTCTGGTTTCTGCCGCCATGGACACCGTCACTGAAGCCCGTCTGGCAATCGCCATGGCTCAGGAAGGTGGCATCGGCATTATCCACAAGAACATGACCATCGAGCAGCAAGCTGCCGAAGTCCGCAAGGTCAAGAAGTTCGAAGCCGGTGTGGTCAAGGACCCAATCACCATCGAGGCTGACGCCACGGTACGTGATCTGTTCGAACTGACCCGCATGCACAACATTTCCGGCGTTCCGGTGCTGCACGATGGCGACCTGGTCGGCATCGTCACTTCCCGTGACGTGCGTTTCGAAACTCGTCTGGAAGCCACCGTTCGTGAAGTGATGACGCCGAAAGAGCGTCTGGTCACTGTTCGCGAAGGCGCCAACAAGAACGAAGTCCGCGAGTTGCTGCACAAGCACCGTCTGGAAAAAGTCCTGATCGTCGACGACAAGTTTGCCCTCAAAGGCATGATGACCGTCAAAGACATCGAAAAAGCCAAGGCCTACCCGCTGGCCAGCAAGGACGACCAAGGTCGTCTGCGTGTTGGTGCTGCAGTCGGTACCGGTAAAGACACCGGTGACCGCGTTGCCGCTCTGGTTAACGCTGGTGTGGACGTGGTGGTGGTCGACACCGCTCACGGTCACTCCAAAGGCGTGATCGACCGCGTTCGCTGGGTCAAAGAGAATTTCCCTGAAGTGCAGGTGATCGGCGGCAACATCGCCACCGGCGCAGCCGCCAAGGCCCTGGCCGAAGCCGGCGCCGACGCCGTCAAGGTCGGTATCGGCCCTGGCTCGATCTGCACCACCCGTATCGTCGCCGGTGTCGGCGTTCCGCAAATCAGTGCCATCGCCAACGTTGCCGCTGCCCTCGAAGGCACCGGCGTTCCGTTGATCGCCGACGGCGGCATCCGTTTCTCCGGTGACCTGTCCAAGGCCATCGTTGCCGGTGCTTCCTGCGTGATGATGGGCTCGATGTTCGCCGGTACCGAAGAAGCGCCGGGCGAGATCGAACTGTTCCAGGGCCGTTCGTACAAGGCTTATCGCGGCATGGGTTCGCTGGGCGCCATGTCCCAGGCTCAAGGCTCCTCCGACCGTTACTTCCAGGACTCCTCGGCAGGCGCCGAGAAACTGGTTCCGGAAGGTATCGAAGGCCGTGTTCCTTACAAGGGCACCCTGAGCGCGATCATTCACCAGTTGATGGGCGGTCTGCGTTCCTCGATGGGTTACACCGGCAGCGCCAACATCGAAGAAATGCGCACCAAGCCTGAGTTCGTGCGGATCACCGGTGCCGGTATGGCCGAATCCCACGTTCACGACGTGCAGATCACCAAAGAAGCGCCAAACTACCGCGTAGGTTGAGGCTTCAAGCAAAACGTTAAATGACCGGGGCTGTTTTATTCAGCCCCGAGTCGTTTCTGAATCAAGACTGTTTCTGAATTACTTAGACGAGACTGAATCATGGCCCTCGACATTCACGCTCACCGCATCCTGATCCTCGACTTCGGTTCGCAATACACACAACTGATCGCCCGCCGCGTGCGCGAGATCGGCGTGTACTGCGAACTGCATCCGTTCGACATGGACGAGGAAGCCATTCGCCAATTCGCGCCAAAAGGCGTGATCCTCGCCGGCGGCCCCGAGTCCGTGCACGAAGCCAACAGCCCGCGCTGCCCGCAAGCGGTGTTCGACCTGGGCGTACCGGTTTTCGGTATCTGCTACGGCATGCAGACCATGGCCGAGCAACTGGGTGGCAAGGTTGAAGGTTCCGAGCTGCGTGAGTTCGGTTATGCCCGCGTTGACGTGGTCGGCAAGAGCCGCCTGCTCGACGGCATCGAAGACCACATCGACGCCGACGGCCTGTTCGGCCTCGACGTATGGATGAGCCACGGTGACAAGGTCACCAAGATGCCGGAAGACTTCCACATCCTGGCCAGCACCCCGAGCTGCCCGATCGCTGGCATGTTCAACGACGAGCGCGCTTACTACGGCGTGCAATTCCACCCGGAAGTGACCCACACCAAGCAGGGCGGTCGCATCCTGTCGCGCTTCATCCTCGACATCTGCGGCTGCGAAGCACTGTGGACCCCGTCGAAGATTGCCGAAGACGCCATCGCCAACATCCGCGCACAAGTCGGCACCGACAACGTGCTGCTGGGCCTGTCCGGCGGTGTGGACTCCTCGGTGGTTGCGGCGCTGTTGCACAAGGCCATCGGCGATCAACTGACCTGCGTATTCGTCGACAACGGCCTTCTGCGTCTGCACGAAGGCGAGCAGGTTATGGCCATGTTCGCCGAGAACATGGGCGTCAAGGTGATCCGCGCCAACGCTGAAGACCAGTTCCTGAACAACCTGGCCGGCGAAGCCGATCCAGAGAAGAAGCGCAAGATCATTGGTCGCACCTTCATCGACGTATTCGATGCCCAGTCGAACAAACTGGAGAACATCAAGTATCTGGCTCAGGGCACCATCTACCCGGACGTGATCGAGTCGGCTGGCGCGAAAAGCGGCAAGGCTCATGTGATCAAGTCGCACCACAACGTGGGCGGCCTGCCGGAAGAGATGAACCTGAAACTGGTCGAGCCACTGCGCGAGCTGTTCAAGGACGAAGTTCGTCGTCTGGGCCTGGAACTGGGCCTGCCGTACGATATGGTCTACCGCCACCCGTTCCCGGGCCCGGGCCTGGGTGTGCGGATCCTCGGTGAAGTGAAGAAGGAATACGCCGACCTGCTGCGTCGCGCTGACCACATCTTCATCGAAGAACTGCGCAAAGCCGACTGGTACCACAAGGTCAGCCAGGCATTCGTGGTGTTCCAGCCGGTTAAATCGGTTGGCGTGGTGGGCGATGGCCGCCGTTACGCCTGGGTCGTGGCCCTGCGTGCCGTGGAAACCATCGACTTCATGACCGCACGTTGGGCACACCTGCCTTACGAGCTGCTGGAAACCGTTTCCGGCCGCATCATCAATGAAATCGAAGGCATCTCGCGCGTCACTTACGACGTGTCGAGCAAGCCGCCGGCGACCATTGAGTGGGAGTGATCCTGCGACGCAGGTTGCATTGATGCATTGAAAAGCCCTGGCCTTGGCCAGGGCTTTTTTTCGTCTGGCTGACGGGGCCGTCAGCCTGGAAGACGGCTTTGAAGTTGCAGCCCCATCTGTTTCAGAGCGCTGGATAGTTGCTCAAGGCTGTCGTAGGGAACACGGTGGACCGGGCCCCAGGACGGACGATCAATGTAATAGCGTCCGTCGGCGAATGTCTGGGCAGGCGTTCGCACAATTTCGCCTGTCTGACTGCGGTGAAACAATTGGTAGATGCCCTCGACACGATCGAAAACATACATCCCTGCGCGATACAACAACCGGTGAATTTGCAGCTCGCTGCGGCTGACTGGCGGCGCCTCCATTTGCAACAGCATATCGGCGTAGTGGGTGTCGACTGTTCCGCGCATGATGGGGGTCTGTGACTGCGGCCCCCGTTCGATGTCGATTCCCGGGTCTACCGTCACGTGCTCGCCCAGCCCCGGCTCGACTTCTTCAATTCGTATACCGATGCCGCCTTCAAGTTCGCTGATACCGGCGATGGCCCTGAAGGTATTGGTGTTTTCCACGCCTGTCAGCACGATCCACTTACCGACCTGATTCATGGATTTGTCCATGAACATGATGTCGGCTGTCAGGTGGTTGGTCGAAACCTGTTCCTCCGGCAAGGTGAGTGAAACGGATTTTCTGTAAGTCGCCGCGCAATCGATGCCTTGGACTCGAATGCCGTTCTGCCTAGCGGCTTTTACCAGTGCCAGTTCGTCAAATTGACCGGCGGGATCGGTGCCAAGACGGCTCAGGTATTGTTGCAGGTCATCAGACATGATCCCTGACGTGAAGTAATCATTGAGATCAGCCTGGGCAAAGTCGCTGAGCAATCGTCGCACGTAGAGAGTCCTGACCCCTTGGCGCACAAGGATCGGCATGTTTTGAATGATGAGGCGCATGCTGGTGATGCGTCCTGGTGTCTCCCCGATGACCAAGCCGGGCGATGCCTCCAGTGCCTGCGCAAGAAAATCCGCAACACGTGTGTTTGCTGTGACGGGGGGGATTGGCGGACGTGGCGGCAGGGTCGCCCACGGAAGATTTCGATAGAAACGTCTTGCAGAGGACAGGAGCGTTCTGGCTTTGTCGACGAAGTACAGGCCGTAACGATCCAGAGATATCAGTCCTCCATCCGGACCGATTTGCACGTGCAGATGGGTTTCACGCAACTCCAGTGCCCAGCGTCGCAGTTCCCGTTCTCGCGCGGCGTCAACGGCATAAGGCGTCTTGATCAGGCGGATGGTTCTCGACGTCGAGGGCTGAGGCTCGACGGCCACGGGGGCACTGGGTGCAGGTTGTGCTGCGGGTGGCGGAGGCTCCTCCGGTAAAGGCTCACGCCTATCGAGTTCCAGTGCCACCTCAACGTCGCATAACGTTCCCAGGCACTGGCCTCCTCCCTTGAGCCCCAATCGTGTCATCCGTTCCCAGACACCTTCGCTGTTCAAGCGTACCGGTAATGCATGAGTCAGTTGATTGGGCTTCGCGGGGTCGACAATCGCCCAGAATCCGCCGCCCTGTGAGTCGGAAAAGTAACGGACGTAATACGCTCTTTCATTCATTACGATGGCGTGGGGTGGTTCTGTGTTCAGTCGGTAGATTCCCTGATACTTGCCTGGCTCCGTGATCGGTGTCATTCCGTCCAGCAATTCATTGGATTGATAGGTTTGCGGGATCTCGGGAAGTGACACGGTTTCGGAAGGTGCCGCGGGTAACGGCTCCAGGGCGGGCAGAATCTCGTTCGATAGTTCTGACTCCCTTTGCACTGCCATACCGGAATCTGTCAATTCACTTGTCTCGGCGGCTTCCGCCAGCGTTCCAGCACCTTTCAGAAACGGGAGGTTGAACAGAGCATCAATCGCGCTGAAGACTGCCCCGATCACACCTTCCTTGCGCTCCTGGGGGGTCTTGCCATTAACCGCTTGGTCGATGTTCATTCCCATGCTGGCGAGGCTGGCGCCGATCACTGGCAACGCCACGGGCCAGCCCACGACGGCCATCGGACCGAATGCTTTCAGGCCGACGGTCAGGTAACCGGTCCAAAGTTTCTTGCGCAGATCGCCATTGGACGTCAGGGACAGGTTGGCTTCGGCGAACATGGTCTCGCGGGAGGAGTCACGCAGCCAGTTGAATGCATCGATGGTTATCGCCCGGTCATTCTGGTTGACCAGTTGATGATCGGAATGCCCCCAGGTGCTGACCAGTCGATTCATCAGGTCACTGATGTTTTCGGTCATGCCGTGTCGGTCTGCCAGTGGAAAATGCTTCAGGAACAGTTCGCGAGGTGCCTTCTCGTTCAGCTGTTGCAAGACCCACCAGTGCAGATCGCTGGGGGTCTCGAGTACATGGAACGCCTCGGTGTCGCCGGGCACGTAGATGATTTGTCGGTCGTTTGAATCGATGATGCGCAGGATGTCGGTGGCCGCGCGACCATCGATTTTCAGTGCGCGAACCCGAACGGACTGGCTGACCGGAGTTTCGGTTTGCAATGTTTGAAGGCTGACCGGCCAGGTCAATGGGCCAATGACTGCATCGACTGCAGATTGAAAATCCTCATCGGTGAGATGGCCGAGTTCCCGCGCTTCGACAGCTTTGCCGAGGAAGTTACATTTGGCCAGCGTGCGGAATTCGCTGGAATGGCTGCTCCAGAATGTTTGCAGTTCATTGCGATAACGCTCACTGAAGTTGATGCTCCAGAACTCGTTCAGTACCTCGTTGCCGTGCAAGTGAACTTCGTTGGTTGCGTCAAAGTTTTCGGTGTCCGGGCCTGTGGAGTAAAAACCCCCGTAAAGATCCAGCAAATCGGCGTTGTCTTGATCCGTCTCGCGAAATCGGTGGACGACCAACTGTGTCAGGGTCTGGCTTTCATAGGGCTTCTCGCCATAGTGCTGCCATCCGGTGAACGACGTCGACAGGCTCTGGGCGGTTCTGAACCGGTGAAAGTAGACGTGGTCGGGGTCAAAACCGGCGAGCTCATGTCTGGCGAGCAATTCGCTGGCGACCACACGGGCCGTATCGTTCAGGCTCGGGCAGGCCTTGATCACCTGAGTGGCCATGGCCTTGAGGGCTGCCTTGTCGGCAGCATTGGGCAGTGGGCGTTTTACTGCTGAGTTCATTCGCTCTGTTCCTTGAGAGAGAGGCCGACAGGGTGACCCGTTCGCTCAGCGACAGTGCATTAACTATGTACCACCCAAAGTTGTCATGATCTGCGGCCATCCGCCGCGCCGGCCTTACTGTTTCGCAAGCGCAGGTGTATCGTATTCGCCTTTTGCGGGCCCGGCGCCCGCCGCAAATACGTGAGGTAGTTGAGTTCATGTCCTTTACCCGTCGCCAAATCCTCGGTGGCCTGGCCGGTCTTGTTGTCGTTGGCGTGGGAGCGGGGGGCGCGTCGCGTTACTGGCTGGGTAAGATGGCCGATGCCGATGCGGGGCATGACTATGAGCTGATTGCCGCGCCACTGGACGTCGAGCTGGTGCCAGGACACAAGACCGAGGCTTGGGCGTTCGGGCCTTCGGCGCCGGGTACCGAATTGCGCGTGCGCCAGGGCGAGTGGCTGCGTGTGCGGTTCATCAACCATTTGCCGGTCGCGACCACCATTCACTGGCACGGCATCCGCCTGCCGTTGGAAATGGACGGCGTGCCGTACGTTTCGCAATTGCCGGTGCTGCCGGGCGAATACTTCGATTACAAATTCCGCGTGCCGGACGCCGGCAGCTATTGGTATCACCCGCACGTCAGCAGCAGCGAAGAACTCGGTCGCGGGCTGGTCGGACCGTTGATCGTCGAAGAGCGTGAGCCGACGGGGTTCAAGTACGAAAAGACCCTGAGCCTGAAGAACTGGCACATCGACGACGAGGGCAACTTTGTCGAATTCAGTATTCCGCGCGAAGCGGCCCGTGGCGGCACGGCGGGGCGGCTGTCGACCATCAACGGCGTGCCTGCGCCGGTCATCGAATTGCCGGCCGGGCAGATCACCCGAGTACGTTTGCTCAACCTCGACAACACCCTGACCTACCGCATCAATATTCCCGGTGTCGAAGCGCAGATCTACGCGCTGGATGGCAACCCGGTCGAGCCGCGCCCGTTGGGCAAGGAGTACTGGCTCGGCCCGGGCATGCGTATCTGCCTGGCGATCAAGGCGCCGCCGGCCGGTGAGGAACTGTCGCTGCGCAATGGTCCGGTACGTCTGGGCACCTTGCGTTCGGTGGCCAACAATGACGCGCCGACCGACTGGCCAAAAGCCTTGCCGGCCAACCCGGTGGCTGAGCCTGACCTGGCCAATGCCGAGAAACTCAACTTCAATTTCGAATGGGTCGGTTCGGTGTCGGTGAATGTCGACAACGGCAAGCCGCCGAGTCTGTGGCAGATCAACGGCAAGGCCTGGGACATCACCGACAAGACCTGTGCCGACCGACCGATTGCCAGCCTGAAACTGGGCCAGAGCTATATTTTCGAACTGAAGAACATGACCCAGTACCAACACCCGATCCACCTGCACGGCATGAGCTTCAAGGTGATTGCGTCGAACCGGCACAAGATCGTGCCGTACTTCACCGACACTTACCTGCTGGGCAAGAACGAACGCGCGCAAGTGGCGCTGGTGGCGGATAACCCGGGGGTGTGGATGTTCCACTGCCACGTGATCGACCATATGGAAACCGGCCTGATGGCCGCCATCGAGGTGAAGTGATGCGCCAGATTCGCCCCGCGGCGATCATCGACCGCAGCCTAGACCGCGACTTCATGCGTGAAGCATTGGCATTGGCCGCCCAAGGCGCAGCCCTGGGCGAAGTGCCGGTGGGCGCCGTGCTGGTGCAGGATGGTGAAATCATCGGTCGCGGTTTCAACTGCCCGATCACGGGGAGCGATCCGAGCGCGCATGCAGAAATGGTCGCGATCCGCGCCGCCGCTCAGGCAGTCAGCAATTATCGCCTGCCGGGCAGCACGCTCTACGTGACCCTGGAGCCGTGCAGCATGTGCGCCGGTTTGATCGTGCATTCGCGGATTGCCCGCGTGGTGTATGGCGCGCTGGAACCCAAGGCCGGGATTGTGCAGAGCCAGGGGCAGTTCTTTACCCAGGGCTTTCTCAACCATCGAGTGTTGTATGAAGGTGGGGTGTTGGCGGAGGAGTGCGGGGCGGTGTTGACCGAGTTCTTCAGAGCGCGGCGGGCAAAACCCGCAGACTGAAGAACAACATCAAACCCTGTGGGAGCTGGCTTGCCAGCGATGGCGTCGGCACATCAAGCATTGATGTCGATTGATCCACCGTTATCGCTGGCAAGCCAGCTCCCACAATTTTTTGCAGTGTCTGGAGGGATCGTTACTTCTTCGCGACAATCACCGCCCGCATCGGCGCTGGCAGCCCTTCGATCGTCTTGCTGTGATCTTCCGGATCAAGGAAATCGCTCAGCGACTGATACTTCATCCATTCTGTGCCGCGCTGTTCTTCGACGGTCGTGGTGCTCACATCCACGCATTTCACGTCAGTAAACCCGGCACGACGCAGCCACAACTCCAGCGCCGGCACCGACGGCAAAAACCACACATTACGCATCTGCGCATAACGGTCTTCCGGCACCAGTACCTGATGCTTGTCGCCTTCGACCACCAGCGTCTCCAGCACCAGCTCGCCACCCTTCACCAGACAATCCTTCAGCGCCAGCAAATGCTCGATCGGCGAACGACGGTGATAGAACACGCCCATCGAAAACACCGTGTCGAAGCCTTCGAGATTCGGTGGCAGGTCCTCAAAGGGGAACGGCAGATGCCAGGCATTCGGTTCTGACAAATAACGCTGCACCGCCTGGAACTGGCAGAAAAACAGCCAGTTCGGATCGACGCCGATCACGCTGTCGGCGCCGGCACCGAGCATGCGCCACATGTAGTAGCCATTGCCGCAACCGACATCGAGAATGCGTTTGCCCTTCAAGTCCAGATGCGGGGCGACCCGCGACCATTTCCAGTCCGAACGCCATTCGGTGTCGACGTGTACGCCAAACAGATCGAACGGCCCCTTGCGCCACGGCGACAGGCCCATCAGGGCTGTACGCATCTGTGCGCGAGTTTCGTCGTCGCAATCGGTGTCCAGCTTCAGGCCGTCGAGCAGGTCGATTTCAGTCGGCTGGATCTTCGGCAAGGCGTCCAGTGCACTTTGCCAGCGCTCCAGGTCGCCGTGACCCTTTTCCATTTTCTTGTCGAGCTGCGCTTGCAGGGTGTTGGCCCATTCGGCCAGCGGTGTGCCGGCCAGACGGCGGGCGAGGGGGGACAGATCAATCATGGCAAGGCAATCAACGAGGCAAAGTTAAGACACTGGAACCACGGCACGACTTTCGAGAACCCGGCGGCCAACAGGCGCTCGCGGTGTTCTTCGAGGCTGTCGGGCTTCATGACGTTTTCGATGGCGCTGCGCTTCTGGGCGATTTCCAGTTCGCTGTAGCCGTTGGCGCGTTTGAACGCGACGTGCAGATCGGTGAGTAACGCGTGTTCTTCGGCGTCATTGAAGCGCAGCTTCTCCGACAGAATCAGCGCGCCACCCGGCAGCAACGATTGACGAATGCGCGACAGCAACGCCGTGCGCTGATCCGGGGCGATGAATTGCAGGGTGAAGTTCAGCGCCACCACCGAGGCCGGTTTGAAATCGAGGGCGAGGATGTCGCCTTCGATCACTTCGACCGGCAGCAACTCCTGGAACATCGAGTCCTGACCGTTAAGGTATTCACGGCAGCGCTCGACCATCGCTGCCGAGTTATCCACCGCGATCACCCGGCAACCGTCGGTACGTACGTGGCGGCGCAGAGCCTGAGTCACGGCACCCAGCGAAGCACCGAGGTCGTAAAGCACGCTGTTCGGCTGAGCGAACTGCGCCGCGAGCACGCCCAGGTTCTCGACGATGGTCGGGTAACCCGGCACCGAGCGCTTGATCATGTCCGGGAACACCCGCACCACGTCTTCGTTGAAGGCGAAGTCAGGCACCTGGGCCATCGGCTGGGCGAAAATGCGATCGGGTTCTTTGCTCACGGCGGTTCCGGCGGTGTCGATGAAAAGGCCGGCATTTTAGCCAAACTGGCGCGCAGATGCGCGGGTTGTCTGATAAACCGCCGGCTCAACGCTCCGGACACTTGCTCTGTGAAAACGCCGACGCTGCAATCCCCCACTGCCCCAGCCAGTAACTGAGGATGATGATGTAGGGCGCCGCATTGAACGGTGACACAAACCGGTTGATGCCGATCACGCTGTCAGAAAACACGAACGCCACCGCGCCGCCCGCCGCCAGCAGTGCCGAACGTTGCGGTACACCGCTGCCGAGTCGGGCCAGCGCGCGCCAGAGCATGGCGCTGATGGCTGTGCCGTAGACGATTACCGGCACGGTCAACGGACCGAGTCCGCTGCCGATCAATATGCCCAACAGCACGGCGCCGACGCTGAGCGCCAGAATCAGCGGCAGCAGGGCCAAGCGCCGGCAATCGCTGAGGTAAGCCTTGAGATACGCCAGGTGCGCGACCAGAAATGCACCGAGACCGAAGACGAACAGATCCCCCGGCCACGCCAGCAGCACATCGCCGATCAACGAGAAAATCAGACCGAGGCTGATCCAGCGGCGGTAGTCGCTGGGCGGGGCATCGTGCAACCAGCCAAGTAGCGCCAGTATCGGCAGCGGTTTGACCAGCAGGCAGAGCAACGCCGCGTGGGTGCTCACGCCATAGAGAAAGGTCACTGCGCCCATCAGCGCCAGGATCAGCCAGCCCACGATCAGTTCACCGAGATCGCGCAGTCAAAGGTTTCCACCGGCTCGACTTCTGGCTCCCAAGGTTGTTGCGAGGTCAGGCGCAGGCGTCCGGTGCCGGGAGCGAAGGCCTGGAAACGCCAGGTGGAAAAACCGCCCGCGCCGACCATGCCGGAGTCTTTCGGACTGCTGTAGACCTCGGGGCTCAGCGCATGCAGCACACCGCCAGCGGAGTCTTGAATGGCCCAACGGTAGCCGGTGGTTGGGTTGCTCGGCAGCATGACAATCAGATTCTGGCCGTTGGTCAGCCGCACCGGGCATTCGCTCTGTTTTTCCACGGTCACGTTGGTTTTCGGTTGCGTGGCGCAGGCGGCCAGCAGGGCGAGGGACAGGGGGACAAACAGGCGAGTGGGGGACATAGGCTCAGCAGCTCCGGCGTTGGCGACGAACGGCGAGCATAACTGAAGATGAGACAAAGTGTGACGGGGGTGGATGCAATCCCCGAATGAATTGCGGTGCTAGATAAAACACTGTCTGTGGGGTTTTTCAATGAACTCAACAGACAGTGCTGATGCCTAGATATGCTGTATCAGTAATTTGCCGCTACCTGAAATTTGGCTAGTACGACGAACCAGGCTGGAGCTGCTCGCGAGTTTGAGGGTGTGTATGTCGTATTCGAACAAGTTGTCTGTCAGCTTCGTTATTGTGCATGTTATCTCTTCTTGGGAGATGTTATATGACACGGCGTCTACTCCTCTTACACCAATTATGGATTCTAAATATCCTATAAGTTTCGGATTGGCTCCAAATGGAATTTCCATGGTGATTTTTTTCAGGGTGCCGGAACTTTGTATAATGATGTTCAGTTGGATGTCTAGTGTTGGACTTGTAATGCCATCCAATATTTTAGTGACGAAAATTTCTGGGATAAGTTTATGGTTTTCAGCTGTTGTTACGGCAGTGATTTTAAACTCTCCGCTTACAAAAGCTGCATTTAATTTTTTCGGGGTTGTCATGGTCATAGCTCTTGGGGGGCTTCAGTGGGCTACGCAATTTCGCAAATCAGAAACTCTGCGGTGCCGGTAATTGTGCGAGTTTGGTTATGTTGGACAGATCTCGCTTCAATCTTTAAATCGGTTATTTTGTAATGGGATATCGTCGGAGATAACTGGGTTCTGGTAGATTTTATATCGGTACTGGTAATTTCAAAGGGAAAATATTCTCGTCCCGGCGCAGTAACGTTTTCCACTGAAATAAACTCTGTAAAGCTGATGGGGCTGGGGTTGCTTGGGTCGGCTAGCGAAAGGAGCAACGATCTTTCGCTAGCGAGTTCGTGGTCTTTAATTAAGTTGATGCTGGGGGTTTTGCTGAAGTAATCAACTTTTCCTTCTGCAGTCATTAAAGTCTTGGCTAAATTGAAGGATGTCCCATTCATTGTGCCAGTTATGTTGAGGGAGGCAGTGCCGTCTACAAGAATTTTAATTTTGTTTTTGATGTTCATAATGACTTCCTGGTTGCAAGGTTTTGGCAGGAAGTTTGATGGTCTTTCGAGTGCGGGTGTACTGTCATTTATGACAGGTTTTTATCGTTTTTTGTTATCGAGAGTATATCGGGCAGCTATATAAAAGCGGTGCACTGCCAAGGCCTATCCTTGGCAGTGCAGATTTCTGCTGTTAGAACAACACTTTCGCCACATCCGCAAACCGTTTGGCGAAATGCACGGTAATGCCTTCCTTCAGGTAATCCGGCAGCTCTTCAAAATTTCCCCGATTCGCCTCCGGCAAAATCAACTCGAAAATCTTCTGCCGCCGCGCCGCAATCACCTTCTCGCGCACCCCGCCAATCGGCAGTACATGCCCGGTCAGCGTCAGTTCGCCGGTCATGGCCACGCCTTTTTTCGGCGGCTGATTACGGGCGAGGGAGAGCAGGGCACTGGCCATGGTCACGCCGGCGCTCGGGCCGTCCTTCGGTGTTGCGCCTTCCGGCACGTGCAGGTGGACGAAAGCTTCGTCGAAGAATTTCGGATCGCCGCCAAAGGATTTCAGGTGCGAACTGACGTAGCTGTAGGCGATCTCCGCCGACTCCTTCATCACATCACCCAGTTGCCCGGTGAGTTTGAAGCCACGATTCAAGGTGTGAATCCGTGTGGCCTCGATTGGCAAGGTCGCGCCACCCATGCTGGTCCAGGCCAGACCGGTAATCACACCGGTGCCGGACAGCACTTGCTCGTTGCGGAACACCGGATGGCCGAGTGACGCTTCGAGGTCTTTCGGGGCGATCTTGATCACGGCTTTAGGATCGTCGATCAGCTTCATCACGGCTTTACGCACTAGTTTGCCCATCTGTTTTTCCAGCTGGCGCACGCCGGCTTCACGGGCGTAGCCGTCGATCAAGGCCTTGAGCGCCGTGTCGCTGATGCTCAGGCTGCCTTTGGACACCCCGGCCTTTTCCAGCAGTTTCGGCCACAGGTGACGCTTGGCGATGGCGACTTTTTCTTCGGTGATGTAGCCCGACAGGCGAATCACTTCCATCCGGTCCAGCAACGGGCCGGGAATCGAATCCAGGGTGTTGGCGGTGCAGACGAACAGGACTTTCGACAGGTCCATCCGCAGGTCCAGATAGTGGTCGAGGAATTCGACGTTCTGTTCCGGATCAAGCGTTTCCAGCAGCGCCGAGGCCGGGTCACCCTGGTAGCTCTGGCCCATCTTGTCGATCTCGTCGAGCATGATCACCGGGTTCATTACTTCGACGTCTTTCAACGCCTGCACGAGTTTGCCCGGTTGCGCGCCGATGTAGGTGCGGCGGTGGCCCTTGATCTCGGCTTCGTCGCGCATGCCGCCGAGGCTGAAGCGGTAGAACGGCCGGCCAAGGGATTCGGCGATGGATTTGCCGACGCTGGTCTTGCCCACGCCCGGCGGGCCCACCAGCAGCACGATGGAACCGCTGATTTCGCCTTTGTAGGCACCGACCGCGAGGAATTCGAGGATGCGATCCTTGATGTCATCGAGGCCGGCGTGGTGTTTGTCGAGCACCTTGCGCGCGTGCTTGAGGTCGAGCTTGTCCTCGCCGTACACGCCCCACGGCACCGAGGTCGCCCAGTCGAGGTAGTTGCGGGTGACCGCGTATTCCGGCGATCCGGTTTCGAGGATCGACAGTTTGTTCATTTCTTCTTCGAGGCGCTTCTGCACCTGCGTCGGCAGGACTTTGCCCTCCAGACGCTGCTCGAACTGTTCGAGGTCGGCGCTGCGGTCATCCTTGGTCAGGCCGAGTTCCTGCTGGATGACCTTGAGTTGTTCTTTAAGGAAGAACTCGCGCTGGTG
Source organism: Pseudomonas sp. HS6 (assembly GCF_023375815.1). NCBI lineage: Bacteria > Pseudomonadati > Pseudomonadota > Gammaproteobacteria > Pseudomonadales > Pseudomonadaceae > Pseudomonas > Pseudomonas sp. HS6. Next base: position 2,922,504 of record NZ_CP067412.1, read on the forward strand.
CTCGCCGATCTTGCGGTTCACTTCGGCGGAGATTTCTTTCTGCAGGCGCGCGACTTCGACTTCCTTGCGCAGCATCGGCAGGACTTTTTCCATGCGCTTGAGCATCGGCACGCAGTCGAGCACTTCCTGCAATTCAGGGCCGGTGGCGGAGGTCAGGGCGGCGGCGAAGTCGGTCAGCGGTGACGGATCGTTGGGGCTGAAGCGGTTGAGGTAGTTCTTCAGCTCTTCGCTGTACAGCGGGTTGAGCGGCAGCAGTTCCTTGATCGCGTTGATCAGCGCCATGCCGTAGGCCTTGACCTCGTCGGTCGGCTCGGTGGGCTGGTGCGGGTATTCGACTTCCACCAGGTACGGCGGGCGATGGTGCTTGAGCCAGGTCTTGATGCGGACGCGGCTCAGGCCCTGGGCGACGAATTGCAGTTTGCCGTTTTCGCGGCTGGCGTGGTGCACCTTGACCAGGGTGCCGTATTGCGGCAATGCCTTGGTGTCGAAGTGGCGCGGGTCTTCCTGGGGGGTGTCCATGAAGAACAGGGCCAGGGAGTGGTGTTCGGATTTGCTGACCAGTTCGAGGGTTTCGGCCCAGGGTTCTTCGTTGACGATGACCGGCAGCACTTGTGCCGGGAAGAACGGGCGGTTGTGGATCGGGATGATGTAGACCTTGTCCGGCAGGTTCTGGCCGGGCAGGGCGAGGCCTTTGCCGGGGACGTGGTGTTCGATGGGGTCGGCCTGGGTTTCGGTGATGTCGTCGGGGTTCTCGGGGAATTCTTGCTGGTCGCTCATGGGGCACCTGCGCAATTGGGTATGGGGGTTAGATGGGGCAGGCTTTGGGTGGTTTCAATGGGTCTGGATGTTTCTGGGTGTGTGTTCAGGGTTTTGACAGGGTTTTGGGTTTGGGCTTGGCGGCCTTTGGGCCGGCCATGCTCTGGGTGTTTGGGGTGAATATCCGTTTCTACGGGTGCGCCTGCTGGCGGTTTCGCCCTTACGGCGAGTCCCTTTGGCAAACGCCCCAAAGGAACCAAAGGTCTGGGCCCCTGCGTTCGGCCCCTCGCTGTGGCTCGGCGTTCCTTCGTTCCGGGATTCATCCGGGGGCATCGCCTACGGTTTGCTTCGCTGCACCTCCTCTCGATGCATGCGGCTGCGCCGCACGGTCGCTGCGCTCCCACCCCCGGATAAACCCCTCCACTCAGCCTTCCGATGGGGCCGGCACGTCAAAAGCTTTACTCGAGCTAACGCTCATCGTGTTGAGTGGTGAGGAGCAGGGGGAGGTTTAGCGAAGCGAACCGTAGGTGATGCCTGCAGAGCAATCCTGGAGCGAAGGAACCCAAGCGACGGCGATGGCCGTACGCCAAGGTAAAGCCTTTGGGGTTACCTTTTTCGGTGTTTGGTGGTGGTGGTGGTGGTGGTGGTGGTGGTGGTGGTGGTGGTGGTGCGAGGAAAAGGGAGCCGATGGGAGCCTTAAAACTTGAGTGCAACTCGGTATCTCACGTCGGCGTACCTCTCCCAAACACCTCAGTCAGTCCCCTCTCCCCCCGGGAGAGGGCTAGGGTGAGGGCAGCGCCCAGATTGACACACCACAAGCCATACTCCCGCAGAGATCTCACCCACATTTATGCCGAATATCGACTGACCTCAACATTGTCCAGCACCCGATTCACCGCCAGCTCAGCCAGCATGATGATTTGCTGAATGGCCAGAATCGTCCGCCGCTGCGGAAGGTCGATGTGTGCGGCGATGTCGCTGGTCATGAGGCTGGCCTGTGCCAGTGATTCGCAGGCGTGGACCAGCAGGCTTTCGCTGTCCTGATCGGGTGCGACCTGGAACATGGTGCTGGGTTTATGGAAGCGCAGGGTGGTGGCGTTGGGTTTCAGGTAGTGGTCGAGCGCGCGCTCGGCGGCTTCGTGGAGTTTCTTGGAGTCCGGCGATTCGTAGGGCGATGCGTCGTTTGATTCGGGGGGATTGGGTGTCGGTTTTTTCATTTATTACTCCTCAGGAATGGGTCCATCCCTCTAATTGCCGCGACGCAAAAAGAGGGGTGGCAGCTGTACGCGGGTTCGCGGACCGACCTGAGGCATTCGGCATACCCGAAGGTATCCCGCGCACAGCCACCATAAACAAGCACTTGAGGTGCTGCTATTAAGCGGCGGCAATTATGCCTCAGAAGTCGGGCCGCGACGCCCCATCGCTGAATTTGCAGCGACCCCCAAAGCCTATCCACCCCGTTTCCGAGCGACAACCGACGCGACATGTCAGAAACATCCCCTGCAAATACCCTGTCTGTAGGACATACACCCCCCGTATAAGAAAACGCAGCCCACAAAAAAAGGCGACACCCCTCACAGGGCATCGCCTTTTTCCTTACCGCCGTTAAAGCTTATTCCGGCAGTTTGTAAGCAATCACATAGTCACCCATCTTGGTGCCCAGCGAGCCGTGACCACCCACCACGAGCAGGACGTATTGCTTGCCGTCCTTGCCGGTGTAGGTCATCGGGGTCGCTTGGCCGCCCGCAGGCAGACGCGATTTCCACAGTTCTTTACCGGAGTTCACGTCGTAGGCGCGCAGGTACTGGTCGAGGGTGCCGCTGAGGAAGCCGACGCCGCCAGCAGTAACGATCGAGCCACCCATGCTTGGCACGCCCAGGGTGAAGCCGATCGGGATTGGCGAGCTGTCGCGGCTGGTGCCGTTCTTGCGTTTCCAGACGACTTTGCCGGTGGTCAGGTCGATACCGGCGACGTAGCCCCAGGCAGGTGCCTGGCACGGTACGCCGAGTGGCGACATGAACGGGTGCATGATCACCGCGTATGGCGCGCCGGTGTTCGGTTGCACGCCCGCGGTTTCGCTCTCGCGCTTGCTGCCGGCGGCGACTTCAGCACGCGGCACCATTTTCGAGACGAAGGCCATGTAGTTCGGGCTGGTGAACAGCATCTGGCGAACCGGGTCGACAGACACACCGCCCCAGTTGAACACGCCGACGTTACCCGGGTAGATCAGGCTGCCCTGTTCCGACGGAGGCGTGTATTGGCCTTCGTAGCGCAGTTCCTTGAACTGGATGCGGCACAGCATCTGGTCGAACGGACTGGCGCCCCACATGGCTTTTTCGGTCAGTTCCGGGGCCAGCAGGTTCAGGTCCGAACGGGCCTGGGTCGGGGCGGTGTGATCGCCTTTCACGGCGCCTTGCGGAACCGGGATTTCGCGGATCGGGATGATCGGCGTGCCGTCACGACGGTCGAGGACGTACAGGCTGCCCTGTTTGGTCGGGGCGATCAGCGCAGGTTTGATGCCGTCGGCGGTTTTCATGTCCAGCAGGGTTGGCTGGCTGCCGACGTCCATGTCCCACAGGTCGTGGTGGGTGAACTGGTAGTTCCAGCGCACTTTACCGGTGCTCAGGTCCAGGGCTACTACGCCGGCGCTGAATTTCTCGGCGCCCGGGGTGCGGTCGGCGCCCCACTGGTCTGGGGTCTGGTTGCCCAGTGGCAGGTAAACCATGTTGAGTTTTTCATCAACACTGGCCAGCGACCACATGTTCGCCGAGTTGCGGCTGTAGATCTGGCCCGGGGCCAACGGCTCAGTGGCGTCCGGGTTGTTGCTGTCCCAGTTCCATACCAGATGACCATCGCGCACGTCGTAGGCGCGAATCACGCCGGACGGCTCGTTGGTCGACTCGTTGTCGGTGACGTGACCGCCCATGATCACCAGATCACGAGTAATCGCGGCTGGCGAGGTGGAGTAGTAGCCACCCGGCGTGAACGGGCCGATGCCCTGGGTCAGGTCAACCACGCCTTTGTTGCCGAAGCCTTCGCAGATCTTGCCGGTGTCGGCGTTCAGTGCGATCAGGCGTGCATCGGCGGTCGGCAGGTACAGGCGACGCGGGCATGCCTGAGCGACGGCTTTGCCGGCCTCGGAGATGACAGCGGAGGCGGCGGTTGCAGACTTGGCGTAATCGGCTTCGTCGTAGTACGACACGCCACGGCAGGTCATGTGGGCGAAGCCCTTGAAGCCGACCGGGCTCTTGATCTGCGGGTCGAAGCGCCACAGTTCTTTGCCGGTATCCGGGTCCAGCGCCAGCACTTTGCTGTGAGCGGTGCAGGCGTAGAGCATGCCGTTGGCTTTCAGCGGGGTGTTTTCGTTGGTCAGCTCGACCGGGTCATCAGCGGTCGGCAGATCGCCGGTCTGGATGCGCCAGGCTTCTTGCAGCTTGCCGACGTTGGCCGGGGTGATCTGCTTCAGTGGCGAGTAGCGGTCACCGAATTCGCTGCGGCCGTAGGCCTGCCAGTCGCCATCGGGCATGGCTGGCGCGGTGCTGGTGGTGTCGGCGGTGTCGCGACCCAGTTCGCCGAAGGTTTCGCCCGGGTGGGTGAACAGGCTGGCCAGAGCGGTGACGCCGGCCAGAACCACGGCCACGGTCAGGCCGCCGGTGCCCATCGGTGCAGGACCGTTGAGCAGCAGCGGACGACGGAACCACGGCAACAGCATCACGAAGCCGAGGACAAACCACAGCGCCAGACGCGGCACCAGTTGCCACCAGTCCAGACCGACTTCCCACAGCGCCCAGACGGTGCTGGCGAACAGCACGATGGCGTACAGGCCCAGTGCTGCGCGGCGACGCATCAGCAGCAGAATGCCGGTCAGCGTGATGCCGATACCGGCCAGCAGGTAGTACAGCGAGCCGCCGAGCGTGCTCAGCTTGATTCCCCCGGCCAGCATGGCCAGGCCCATCAGTAGAAGCAGAATGCCGAGCAGGCTCGGTAGCAGACGGCCTCGACTCGAAGCACTTTCGGTGCTCATAGTGTGGTTCTCCGTGACGTTTCAAGTAGTCCCGCGCTGTAGTCACTTTAGATGACGATTGGGCGCGGGCATGGTTCAGATAAAAACTTGTGTAGCTATCGAATTTTCTCAATCCCTGTGGGAGCTGCGGTGCGACGATTCGACTTGCCAGCGATGGCGATCTATCTGCCGGCATATCTGCTGTCTGACCCACCGCTATCGCTGGCAAGCCAGCTCCCACAGGTTTCTTTGTCGTTCTTTAGAACGACGACTGGATCTTGATCCCGCCAATCAGCGCGTCATCGACCTTGTCCACGCCACCCGGATGGCGGATGTATTGCAGGTTCGGGCGCACGGTCAGCCAGTTAGTGACGTGCACGCCGTAATAGAGTTCGGCGCTGTATTCGGTGTCCTGCGGCGGCAGGAAGGACGGATCGTCATAGTCGTAGACGGCGCGGGCCTGGTTGGTCGCTTCGGCGTTCTTGCGGTAGGCCGGGTTGACGTGGACGCGGGCCAGGGCGAAACCGATGTCGTCCTTGGCGCGGGCGTCGAACAGGCCTTTGTAGACCACGCCGGCCTGAACGTAGTTGTCGACGGCGTTGGTCTTCTTGTCGTGCATCGTGCCGTTGGCAAACACGCTCAAGCCGCGGGAGTTGTCGCTGGCGACGCTGGTGATCTGCTGCTGCACGCCGAGCCACACGCCGTGCTTGCTCGAAGCGCTGCGATAGGCTTCGCCGCTCAGGGCTGCCGGCTGGCCGTTGCTGTCTTTATAGGCGTCGGTGGCCTTGGCGTTGCTGTAGTAGTAACCGGCGCGGTACTCGCCCGGCAGGCCGTTGAGCTTCGGCGTCCACACCAGTTCGATCGGCAGGATCGCGCCCTGGGTGCCGCTGCCGCTGAGTTTGAAACCGTTGCCGCGATCGAGGTTCGACGGGTTCTGCTCATAGGCGCCGACCTGCGCGTACAGCTCCGGGGTCAGGTGATATTTCACGCGCAGCGCCCATTGGCTGACCGGCCAGTTGTACCAGATGCCGCCGACCCAGTTGCCGACCTGCGAGCCACAGAACGCCAGGTTCTGGAAGTCGCACGGGAAGCTGTTGAAGTCTTCGCCTTCACCGAAGCGGCCGACCTTGATGTCGAGCTTCTGGTCGAAGAATTTCTGCTGGTACCACATCTGCGTCAGGCGGGTGGTCTGGCCACGGCCCCAGACTTCCTGAGCGGAAGTGAACCCACCGACGCGCGGGTCATTGATGCGGTCGTTGCTGATGTTGTTGCCGCTGCGCTTGGTCACGGTCAACTGGAATTCGGCGTCGTTCCAGCCCAGCAGTTTTTGCAGGTCCAGATGGGTGCCGAGGCCCCATTGATCGCTGTAGCGTGCAGTGCGGTCGTGGTCGTAGCCGCCGTGCAGGTTGCTGCCCATTTCACCGGTGTAGTCGAGCTTGAAGTCGATACCTTTTGCCGAGAGTTCGCTGCGGGTGCCGTTCCAGTCACCGAGCATATACGGTGATTCACTGTCGAAGGCCGGGGCGGCCTGGGTGCAGGTGGCGAGGCCAAGGGCGGTGCAGCCACCGATCAGGCGCAGGGTTGAGATAGCGCTGTCTCGGGAGAACGGAAAATCGGGCATGAATAGGGTCTTTCTTGATCTTTTTGGGGGATAAGCTGGCCGCTACGATTTGACGCAGGCAGTGAAGCGATTCAGCAGAAGGGCGGCAGGATAATGTCCTGTTACAAAAACACAAAGTGCTTTTGCAGACATGAACCCTTTCGGATTCGGTAACAGTGCGTCAATCGATCACATTGCCGGTGTCGACGGAGCCTGCGATCTTGCGCGGTTCACCTACATTTGAAGGAAGGCCTTCCACCGGCTCAGCCCCTCGGCTAAGGTGCGCGGCTTCTGCATTTTCACTTCGCCCAAAGGCCCGGCATGAACGACCACAACCCCGATCCGCTGCACGGCGTAACCCTCGAACAGATCCTCAATGCACTGGTGACCCATTACGAATGGTCGGGCCTGGCCGAGCGCATCGACATTCGTTGCTTCAAGAGCGATCCGACCATCAAGTCGAGCCTGACCTTTTTGCGCAAGACGCCATGGGCTCGCGAGAAAGTCGAACGCCTGTACGTGAAGCTGATGCGCACCAAGCGCCCGCTCTGAGATGAACGCCGTGCGGCGGCGACGCCTGATCACTTCGGCTGCGGTGCTGGGCTGGGCCGGGCTGGGGATTCAGCTGTATCTGATTTTCTTCGCGCGCCTGAGTGTCGACGCCAGTCTGTTGGGCGGGCTGGTGAGTTTTTTCAGTTACTTCACCGTGATCACCAACACCTTGGTGGCAGTGGTGCTGACCTGCGCGGTCACGGGTCGCGAATCCGCTGCCCGGCGCTGGTTTCTGCAACCCTGGGTCAGCAGTGGCATTGCCGTCAGTATTGCCGTAGTCGGCCTGGCTTACAGTATTTTGCTGCGACATCTGTGGCATCCACAGGGCTGGCAGTTTATCGCTGACGAATTGCTCCACGATGTGATGCCTTTGCTGTTCCTGGCGTATTGGTGGGTGTGCGTGCCGAAGGGCTCCTTGCGTCTGAAGCACCTGCCGCTGTGGCTGATCTATCCGCTGGTGTACTTTGCCTATGCGCTGCTGCGCGGGCATCTGCTGGGGGCTTACGCCTATCCGTTCATTGACGTGGCGCTGCTGGGGTATCCACAGGTGTTCGTCAATGCCGGGGGGATTCTGGTGGGGTTTGTGCTGATGGCGTTACTGGTGATCGGGATTGATCGCTGGCAAGGGCGGCGCCTTTAACCGCGCCGCCCCTCGTTTCACTCTTCTTCGGAGCCTTCGGCGCGCCAGTAGCCGACGGCTTTGACGAACTGCTCGTCCAGCCCGTGCTCATCGAGCAGCACCCGACGAATCTGCCGCGAGACTTTCGTTTCGGTCGCCACCCACGCATACAGATTGCCCTTGGGCACCTGAAGCTGCTTGATGGTGGCCAGCAGATTATCTTTGCCGCCTTCACGCAATACCCAGATCACATTGACCTGCGCCGCGCTTTCGAGCGCTTGCTGTTCCTTGCCGTTTTCCACTTCGATCACCACCAGTGCCTTGCGATTGGCCGCCAGGCCTTCGAGGCGGCGGGCGATGGCGGGCAGGGCGGTTTCGTCGCCGATCAGCAGGTAGCTGTCGAAGATGTCCGGCACGATCATCGAGCCACGCGGGCCACCGATGTGCAGGAACTGCCCCGGCTTGACCTGTTCGGCCCAGGTCGAGGCAGGGCCGTCGCCGTGGAGGACGAAGTCGATCTCTAGCTCAAGCTTGTCGAGGTCATAACGACGCGGGGTGTAGTCGCGCATCTCCGGCATCGGCACGTCGCTCTTGCCGGCGCCTAGCACCAGGGTTTCCAGCGCCGCAGCCTGTTCGGCGTTCTGCGGGAACAACAGTTTGACGTGATCGTCGGTGCCCAGGCTGATGAACCCGGCCAGTTCCGGCCCGCCGAGGGTGATGCGACGCATGCGTGGCGTCAGGTCGACCACGCGCAGGACCTCCAGGCGACGGCGTTTGATTTCATGCATCACGCGGTGGATGCCTTGGGTCTGGACTTCAGTCATTCGGCTTTCTCCGGGGCAGATTGAACGGCGGGGCCGTCGACGATGGCTTTGGCGGTGTCGTTGAGCAGGTCGCGCACCCGCAGGATTTCTTCCGGGCTCCAGCGCCCGTGGTGCATTTGCAGGGCGTGGCGCAGGTTATGCACCGCTTCATGGATTTCCGGCGGCCGGTCGTGGCCGCGCAACGAGCGCTTGCTGACGTCGATGCGCATGCGCACGCCGTCCAGCGCTACCGCTTGTTCGCTGAGGGATTGGCGACCCGCATCGGTGACCGCGTAGCGCTTTTTGCCGCCCTCCGCATCGCCGCTGATCATTTCGCTTTCTTCGAGAAACGTCAGGGTCGGGTAGATCACGCCGGGGCTAGGGCTGTAGGCGCCGTCGAACATGGTTTCGATCTGGCGGATCAGGTCGTAGCCGTGGCACGGTTGTTCGGCGATCAGCGCCAGCAACAGCAATTTCAGGTCACCCGGGGCGAATACCCGTGGGCCGCGCCCGCCGCGTTCGCGGCCGTGGCGTTTTTCGAAGCCGTCCCGGCTGTCGCCGTGGTCGCGGTGGGGGGAATGATGGTCTCTCATCTCAGTCTTCTCTCGTCGTGTTTAGATACAACTTAAGATATATCTTTACGACTGAGCAAGGGCTTTTTGCCTGAGAGGAAATGGCAGCTGACGAGTGGTCAGCGGGTGCAGATGGAGCGCTGCCGGATGAACATGGGTATTTATTCATGCAGACAAGAATAACCAGAAAGTTAAAGCTAACACTCTATTAATAGTTGAGTTTATATTCTAAAAAACAAGAGAAGTTCAGTTGGGCGTTGCTGAAGTTGCTGTAATGTTTTTTCTCTATAACTGTGGGTAGGGTAGGGCTTACAGTTATTTTTATATATCTTGATTTTTTGATGTTTTTTCTTTCATGTTGCGAGGTTGTTGAACTACGACTTTGTGGGAAGTTGCCTGCTTACATTCTTGAATGAAGCGCCGATCATGCCCCGGCGTTGAACTTCCATGCTCTCGGGCTTTATCGACCGGTGTGGCATGAACTTCAACGTTTCGATTCCTTAAAAAGAAAACAGGTACTGACCGATGTTCAAGAAAATCGCTTTCGCTGCCCCGCTGGCTGTTCTGGCTCTGAGCTCCTCCGTAGTCTTCGCCGCGGGTGAAGCACGACACTCCATCAGCCTGGTGGCGCATGTACCGACCAACGGTTTTTATGTGGTGCCGACGGATTCTGATCTGGTCAACAAGGATCAGGACATGAGTTTCAGCCCGATCACTGGCGCCATGAAACCGGTGGAAGGTTACTTCGATGTCCGCAACAACAATGGTTCGGTTCACGGCTCGCTGGAAGGCGTTCCGAAACTGGTCGGTGGTTCGAGCATCATCGACCTCAAAGTCGAATTCAACGGCAAGGTGTTGACCCAGACCCCGCAAATGGTCGTCGGCGAATCCGAGTCCGATGTGAACTATCGCGCACCGTTGCGCATTACTGCCACTGGCACCGACTTCACGCCTGGCGATTACACCGGTGCAGTCACCATGATGTTCGACGCGGTTCCGCCGGTCAGCGGCAGCACGCTCTAACCCATGAAGTAACAAAAGCCGGCTGGCTGACACATTTGTCGGTCGGTCGGTCTTTTTCCGTTCGAAATCAGAGTCCGACTCATGTTCCCGATGACACCCATCGCGACTGCGCTTGCGTTGCTGTTTTGTGCCGGTGCAGTGGCGGCTTCCGAACCTGCCGGTACGACACCGCGCAGCTTGCTGGCACAAGCCAAAGGCCTGCCGAAAGACTTCGAAGAACACTTCTTCGATGTTCCTCTGGCTGTTCGGGTGGAGCTCGACCAGCAACCTCTGGGCGAAGCGATGATCGTGCTGAGCCGCGATGACCGCATTACCCTGCTTGAATTTACCGACACCAGCGAAAACCGCTTTGGCGCCGCCGAGCGAGAAAAATGGGCCAGCTATCTCAAGCCCGGCGTGGCGCTGGGCGGATGCAGTAGTCAGTGTCCCGAACAGATGCTGGCGGTGCACTACAACCTGGAAAACTCGCTGGTGTCGATCGTCACCGAGAATGCCGAGCGCGATAGCGAAACCCCGCGCTACTACGAGCAGCCGCAAGACGGCAGCACCGGTCTGATCGTGCGCAATCAGCTCAACCTCAATGGCGGTCAGGATCAGGATCTGGGCGGGCGTTTCGGTCTTGAAGCCAATGGCAGCCTGGGCAACTGGACGCAGACCTTCAATATGCAATTGGCTCGCCTTGGCGGGCCGGACGACCAGCTCTATCACGCCGTGTATGAGCTGCACACCCAACGCGAACTGCAAGGCAGTTTTCTGCGAATGGGCTATTTCACACCGACCTCTGAAGGTTTGACTCGCCAGCCCCGATCATTCGGCAACAGCCCGGATACCACAGTGGGTTTGATGTATGGCAGCTCCGACAGCCTGGCTGTCGATCTGCAGAACCCCAGCGTTTATCCGATCTATGTCACCGCCAACCGTCAGGCCTCGGTGGAAATCCTGCGTGATGGTCTGCTGATCAATACGCAATCAGTACCCGCCGGCCTGCACACCCTCGACACTCGACCGTTGCCCGGCGGCATCTATGAGGTGGAAGTGCGGCTGATCGAGGACGGCCAGATTACCTCGACCACGCAGGAACTGGTCTACAAGCCAAACAACTGGCGCAACACCGATGAGCGCTGGCGCTATAACGTTTTCGCCGGCCAGGAAACCAAACTGCTCAGCAACTGGGACCGACAGGCCAGCGGCGATGCCACGGCCGGCGCTTCACTCAACTATCTGTTGCATCCGCGGGTGATTCTCGGACTATCGGCGCGTCAGGTTCGCGAGAAGTTGCAGTACGGCACCTCCATCGACTGGACCCTGGCCAACAGCGTGAGCATGTTCGCCAATGTCTACAAGACCGAAGACCACGGCACCGGCCTGGATCTGCAAGGCCTTTACAACTATGGGGCCGGTAGCCTGGTGGTCAGCCACAATCGCAGCTGGCTCGACACCACTGATATTTACGACACCTTGCCGGACGGCACCCGCATCCGTCAGCGCAATGTTTTCACCGGGCAGACCAGCAACTCCTCGCTGGCGCTCAATCATCGGGTCAGCCGCAACAGCTCGCTCAATGCCCGGGTCTCCCACAGTGAAGGCAACGTCGAGGGTGTCGGTGTCGATCTGGGCTGGACCCAGCGCACCACGGTATTTGGCAGCGACTCCAACTGGCGATTGTCGCTGTTCGATCGCCCCGGCAGCTATAGCAGCGGCGATGCGCGTAACCGGGGCGTGGACCTGAGCCTCAACGTGGCACTGGGCGGCCCCGGCCAGCAGATCTCCGGCAGTATTGGCTCACGCACCGCCCGTGACGGCAGCCGGGACAACAATGGCTCGCTCGGTTATCGCAAGAACTTCGACAACCACGTGCTGCAAAGCGTGATGGCGACGGTCCTCAGCGACACCTACGGGATCGGCTTGAACGGTCAGGCCAACTTCAGCACCGACGCCATCAATGGCGATGGTTTCGTCCAGCGTTCGTCCTACAACGGCAACTACACCGGCGGCTTGAACCTGGACAGCACCGTGGCCATCGGTGGGCAGGCCATCGTCATGACCAGCCAGCCCCAGGGCCGAGGCGCGGGGATGATTGTGGATGTCGAATCCGACATCGATGGCATCGCCCTGCGCGCGGATGATTTGAGCGGCGGCAGCGCGGCGCTGCGGCCGGGGCGCAACTTCATTCCGATCACGGCTTACAAGAACAGCTCGGTGAGTTTCGACTTCGTCGGCAACGACGTACCAGCAGCCTCCATCGAGCCTGCGCGCACCCGTTATCACCTGAACAAGGGCGGCGTGGACTATCGCAAGGTGCGAGTGATGAAAACCTTCACCGTGCTGGGGCGCCTGCTCGACCCGCAAGGACGACCGCTCAAGGGGCATCACGTCATCAACCACGCCAGCCGTGGGGTCAGTGAAGTCGACGGGTTCTTCTCAATGGAAATGAACGCCGGCTCGCCGACCCTGGAAGTGCGTTTTGCCGATCAGTTGCTGTGCCAGTTCCGCCTCGATCCGCAGCAGGGGCGGGTGGAGAACAACGTGTTGATGATCGGGGATTTGCGGTGCAGTCCGGACACCCTCGCCGATGCGACATTCACTGATCAGAAGGCAGGTTGAGCGATGAAGAAAATACCGTGTTGGCTGGGCCTGCTGGCAGTGCTTGGCATGTCAGCGGCGCAAGCGGCGAATCAGGAGATCCGGGCGTTGTTTCAGCCGGATCCGTCGATGCCGTGGAAAAACACGTTCATCAACAAGACACCGAACAGTGGTTATTGCGCCAGCCATCCGGATCAGTGCTCCGCCAACAATATGTTCAGCATCCAGGTTCCGATTCGCTTCAGTTCAGTGACCCCCATTTTGCAGTTCAGCAGCATTCGGGTAAAGGCGCCGGCCAACTGGCGACGCCTGACGGTGACTAATCCACAAACCCAGGAGACGAAAACCGTCGAGGTACGGATCACCGGTCTGGGCTCAACATATAGTTTGAGTCGGTCGGTCATGGATCTGACTGGCGAAAGCAATCCCCTTGAGGGGCACCGTAAGTTGTGGACCAACAACTCGTGGGTTTATGCGCCCGCTCCGTGTCTGTACAGCGGTGTCGGATACTTGACGCCCACCACTTACCAGTTCTTCTGGAAGACGCCGCAGGAAGCGGAGTGCATGAAATTTGCCGCGTTCACGATTCCGGGCATTCAGTTCGAATACCTGGATATCGCCTATGAACTGCGAACCCCCGACCCGCTGGAGATGTCGTCGGGGCTGTACACCGGATCGTTGACCTACAGCATCGGCCATGGCGGTGACTTCAGCATGGGCACTTCGCTGGTGGTGGACGATTACAGCCTGACCCTGGATTTCGTCCTCGACGTGCAACACACCCTGAAAGTCGACCTGCCGCCGGGTGGCAACCGGATTGCCCTTGAGCCCGAAGGCGGCTGGCAACCCTGGTTGAACACCCGGCGCATTCCCGAGCGGCTGTTTCGCGATCAGACCTTTCACATAACGGCCAGCTCTCGCTTCAAGATGTTCCTGGAGTGCGGTGGCGGTACGGTCACCGATTGTTTTCTGTTCAATGAAGGCAATACCACCACTGCCCGACTGTTGATCAGCGTCAGCCTGCCAGCCGGGTTGAGCGACACCAGCGGCAGGCCGGTGAAACGGCAACGGTTGCGGCCCCTTGAAAGCAATGCCGTGATTTTCCAGCCCGGCATGTACGTGGATCGCCAACAGGGAACGCTGCATTTCGATGTGGACAAGGATGCCATCAAGAACATGTTGACCCTGGATCGGGGCAACAAATATTCGCAAACGGTGGTGGTCATTTTTGACTCGGAAATCTGATTGCGCCGGGTCGTTGGTTTTCAGTGAGAGGTTCAAGCATGAAACAGTTGATGGTTCTGATAGGCATGTGTCTGTTCTGCCAAGTCGCCCAGGCCGGGCCGAATATCAATATCGGTGTGGTCTACGACTACCTGGCCGGCGACAAAAGTACCTACTTGAAACGGGTTTACAACAGCGGTGACAGCACCGCTTTCGTCAAGATCAATGTGCTGGAAATCCTCTACAACGCTGATGGCACATCCACCGAAGTGCCGGTCCAGTCGCAAACCGATGCCTCGGCCCGGGACGGGCTGATGGCCAGTCCCGCGCGCTTGATCATTCCGGCCCAGGGCATGCAGGGCACCCGTTTGCTGTTCATGGGCGAGCGCGACAAGGAGCGCTATTTTCGTGTGCGCTTTGTCCCGGTCGTGCCGGAAAAGGAAGACGAGTTCGCGGTGTCCAGTGAAGAGCGCGAGGACTACAAGAAGACTTTGAAGGCGGGGGTCAACGTCATGGCCGGGTTCGGCACGATTTTTTTCGTGCGGCCCAGGGATGCGCGTTTCGACAGCGTGATCGACGACAGCGCAGGTCGTTACCGGGTGCGCAACAACGGCAACACCGTGGTGGTGATCGACGAATTCAAGAGTTGCTCGAAAACCAGTGAGTCCGAATGCGAACCGACCACCAAGCATCACATCATGGCCGGCAAGACCTTCGAGTTCGAAAAGAAGACCGGGCGCGAGTACCGCTTCATCCTGGTTGAGGGCGACAGCAAAAAGAACCTGAGTACCGCCGGTTGAACCTCACAGGGAACGGACAATGATCAAACAATGGATGGCCCTGACCTCGGCTGCAGGGTTGGCGCTGGTCAGCGCCTGGGCGTTCGCGGCACGGGAGGAGCTGGAGTTCTATGTATCGGTACACATTCCGACGCTTCAGTTCTACGTCATACCCAGTGAGCCGGACTGGATACATCGCGAACAGACGCTGCACTGGGACGTGAATGCTTCCGCGCTGAGTAGCCTGCGCAAACACTTCGATGTCAGGCATGACAGCAGTGCCATCGAGGCACGCCTGGAAAGCTTTCCCTACCTGACCAATGCCAGAGACTCGCAGCAGCACATCATTCTGCGCGTGTTTTTCAACGGCAAGGAACTGAGCCACGATCCCGTTCCACAGCAGGTGGTATCGGCCGAGGAAGCACAGGCTGGGGCGCGGGTCTTACTGGAAATCCAGCCGGTGAAACAATTCGACGGCTACCAGCCCGGCGACTATTACGGCACGGTCAATCTCATGTTCAACGCGGCGGCTCCCAGGGGCTAGAGGAGCACATTAAATCACCCACCATCGCATCTCAATGCAAGGACGTTGCATGAAGTTCAGCTTCGGAAAAAACAGGAAGTTCGTTGGAAACAGTTTGATGTGTGGGCTGGTCGCAATGCTTTCCTCTTCCGCGCAAGCGTTAACCCAGGAAGTGCGCGCCAGTTTCGTTCCCGATCCTGCGGGCCCCCAGAACAACAAGTTCATCGATCAGACCCCGCAAAGCGGCTATTGCGGCATCTATGTGGCCGACTGCAAGGCGTACAACCTGTCGGGTGTCCGCTTGCCATTGCGCTTCGCCTCCGTTCGCTCGATCGAGCCGGGAGCGGCGGTACGCAACGGTGCGATGTTCAAGATTCCGAATCAATGGCGCAGCCTGACGGTGAGGAATGTTGTGAACGGCGAAGTCGCCACGGTTGAAATGAGAATCGGCGGGGTGGGGACGCAGTACGTCTTGAGCGATACGGCGGTGAATCTGACGGGCGCCGCCACTGACCAGCAGGCGCACAACGAGTTGTGGGGCGGCAAAGGCTGGTGGTTTCCCTCAAGGCCTTGTGACGCCGGGGCGATGACCACGCATGGGCCGAACTTCTATCGATCGTTCTGGCGTGGGCCAGCGGAAGCAGTCTGCAGCAAGGAGACGGCGTTCCGGATTCCGTGGATGTCCTACGACTATCTGGATATAGGCTATGAATTGCGTACGCCCAACCCGTTGGCGATGTCGGCCGGTATCTATACCGGCGAACTCACCTACGGCGCAGGCCCGGGTCAGGACATCGATGCGGGGGACAACCTGTTGCCTGGCAATTCAACCATCACCTTCAGATTCGTGCTGGACGTGCAGCACATGCTCAAGGTCGACTTGCCGCCGGGAGGCAACAGGATCGAACTGATACCGCAGGGCGGTTGGCAAGCCTGGTTGCAGGAAGGTCGGCGACCCGTGCGACTGTTCCGGGACCAGACGTTCAGCCTGTCCACTTCATCACGATTCCGGATGTCCTTCGAATGTCAGCACGGCGGTATCGGAGCCTGCGCCTTGCGCGACTCCGAATCGGGCAACACGTTTCCCCAGGTCTATCTGAGTGTCAGTCTGCCCCATGGCATTACCGACAGTGCCGGCCAGCCGGTAACGCACAAGCGCCTCACCGAGCGTCCGACCGATACGCTGTTTCAACCGGGGGAATTCGTGGATCGCGCTCCTGGCGTTCTGCACTTCGAAGTGCCGGGCTACTACATGGAGCACATGTTGCAACCCGGCCAGGCGAAACAGTTTGCCGGCAATGTCACCGTGATCTTCGACTCGGAAGTCTGATCAGGACGATGTCCTCAGGACGGTGTCGGCAACAGGCCATGTTGGCGCATCGCCGTCGTCGTCAACGTGCGGCCAAGACCCTGTCTTCGATAAGCCAGTTCGGAGAGTTCGCGGACGTAGTCTTCATCGCTGATTGGCACGGTTGCGTTCGGTGAATGTCGTTGTTCAAGCCGTGCCAGTTGTCGCTCATAGGACGCGTCGTTGATCTTGTAAGCCTCGGCCTGATGCTCACGCAGATAGCGTTCCCAGAACGGTTGTTCAAGCATCCCGTTGACCAGACCGTCGCCGGTTTCAAGTTCGATCACCGTTGTGTAGGCGTTATCGATGTCGGCTCGCGTTACGCCCGCCACGCCTTCGTACAACATGAACTCGGACTGCCAGGGCAGATCGAGACGGTTGCCGAGACGTGTCTGGTACGCCAGATAGATCTCGACTTCCTCTTCCCGACTCGGCCGGGACAGGGCATCGGCCCGAGCAATTTCGTTCAAGCGCTCCAGGCGCGCGGCGCCTCGGGCCAGTTTCACCAGTTTGCCCTGAAGTTCCCCGGCCGAAGTCGAGTAGGCATAGGCCTGAGATGCGAGTGCGTGGACGCCCATGATGTTGAAGACTTCGGAACTGGCGTCGACGCAGGTCGTCGGCTCCAGTGCGATGTTGAACAATTTTTCGCGCAGCCCGGTATCTATGTCCATGGCATCGATCAGATCCCAGACTCGCCGGGTCAGAATCTGGCGCGAGGTGCCACCGGCCCGGTAGTCGGCGGATCGGGTCAGGCTGTCGATGATCTGGAAAAAGCCTTGCGAGTCCGGTTCGTGCATCAGGTTGTCCCAGGCTTCGTTGCGGTAGGTTGCCAGGCCCGGGTCATCGTTGCTCCAGAACAAAGAGTCGTCACTCATTGACCATTTGTCACGAGCCTTGGAGGCAAGGCTCGAATAGTGGTTCTCCCGAGGCAGTCCCACCGATTCACGGTACTGGTAGACGCTCTCTCGGGCTTCATGCTCCAGGAAACTGATGGCCAAACGGGTACGAGCAACCAGCCAGGCATCGGCCGAGCCCGGTTCGACATTCGGTACGGTCTTGATCGTCGTACCGCTCAGGTCGAGAAAGAAACCGCGAGGGCGCGCGTGAGGCGAAAACAACCCTTCGGGCCAGGCGTCGATACCGGCATATGCCAGGTCCAGCACAGCCAGTCGGGGCATGCGGCTGATGTCCGGTGCACGTCCCAGTTGATTGAGTGAAAGGCGCAGGGTTCGCAGCTGTGTCAGGTCTCTGAGCTGCGCCCATGATTCGGGTGTCAGGCGAATCTGGTTGCGACTGAGCCGCAGGGTTTCCAGCCTCGGCATCTCGGCAACTCTGGCCGGCAGCAGTTTCAGGCCGCACTGTCGGGCGCTGAAGTGCCGCAGGTTGGGGAAGTGCTTCAAGAGCCCGGTGGAGGCAGGTGAGAACCACGCACGATCAAGACTCAGGGTCGTCACCTGATCGAACCATGGTTTGAGATCCGGCAGGGTTCGCCACCATTTCTCAAGGTCAGTCGCCAACAGTTCGGTGGAAAGGTCAAGCGTGTAGCCGGCCTCGAAGTGAACACTGCGCTCGTTGAACACTATGGATTCACGTTTGAAACACGCCAGGATGCGATCGGCAATGGTTCTTGCCCCGGAAGGGATGATGCCGGGGCCATCGGGGTCAAATGCAGCCTGGTACTGTTTCCATTCATCGAGAAGGTCACTCAGACCTCTCAATTGGGCCTCAAGGCCTTTTAGCGTTTCTACAGGATCGAGACCCACTGGTAGCGAGCGGACAAAGGTCTCTAACTCGCGGTCACTCAGTTCCGGATAAAGCTCCTTGACCCGCTGTTCGAGGGGTTTGGCCATTCGGGAAAACACAGGGCCGCGCAACAGGTTTTCGAGTGACGTTTGCACGATTGGCCGGATCGAGGGTTCAAGCAGCAGCGTGCGACGCTCCCCCTTGGTGACTCGCTTTGCGCCATCAACCATTGTTTGAAAGCCCGGCTCTGACCCGGCCTGTATCCGATGTGTTGTCTTGCCTGCTCGGGGATCGTCCGCAAGATCGACTCATACAGATCGGCGGAGCCGAACAGTGGACGGCGGTTGCCATCGAAAACCTCATAGCGGGCATTCCTGTCATGCAGAAGGATGCGAATCTCGCTCGCGTTCGCCGGGCCGACGCTGCAACGCAACGATCCATCGAACGAGCCGTCGTGAATATCGATGCGCAGGTCGCGGTAGGTGTCGGTTTGCAGGCGCAGAACATTCAAGACCAGGCGCTCGGTGTCCGGAGTTGGTCGCTCAAGCTCGCCAAACCCTTCATAGGCACGGGTCGTGCGGGTTTCGAACGCGCATTCGCGAGCGCTGGCCTTGAAGTCGAGAGGCAGACGGCGGTCGTTGTCGAGTGCTTCCAGTTCAGGTTGACGGGCATGATCCACCAGACGTCTGGCGATGGCGGTCGGCAAATCCGGGTATTGACGCTGCAACTTGAAAATCCGTGGATCATCGCTGGCCGTGCGATTGCGATAGGTGTATTGCGAAATGTCCGGCCGGCGCGCGTCGACCACGTCGGCCAGCAGATTGCGCAGGGCTTGTACCTGCTGCGTCTTTGGCAGCCTTGCGCCGAGCAGGCGCTCCAGTTGCGCCTCATTCAGAAAACCGGCCACTCGCTCAGGCAGCCTGCCGGCCATGATGTCCGCAACGCTCATGGTCAGTGTTCGTGACGGGTGTGCACCGGCGTTGCCGTAGGTGTGAGCCGGGCCGCTTTCGTCGGCACTATGAATCACCTTCAGCGCGCAATCCTCGGGCCATCCCGGCAGTTCGGTCACCAGTTGTTCGAACCAGTAGGAGGAGGGGTCCATCGGGTGTCCGCTGCGGATGTCGTCGCGGGCTGTTTCGGTATCGCGCGATGCCCGGGAGCGTTCGAGTGTGTCTTCCAGCAGCAAGGGAGGCGGATCGTTGTCGACATACATCTGACGCAGTGCGTGTTCTTCGGTGCCGCTGATCTGGCGGATATCCTGCAATTGCGGGTCGCTGAAACCTTCGGCCATGGGGCCGAGGCGCTGCATCAGTTTTGCACCTGCCCAGTCGTCAGGATTTTCACCTTCATGGACCCAGGCACCGCGATCGTTGAAACGAACCTTCGGTGCGTAGGCGCGGGGGCGTTCTGGATGCTGGATACGATACTGAGCGTTGTGGGAATCCTGTCTGACCTCATAGTGCTTGCCATCAAGCGACAGCACGTTTTTACCGTCATGTTGATACAGGCCCTTGGCGTCACGACGCGAACCGGGCGGAGGTGGTGAACCGTCGAGCGCGTAGGGTTCGAGATCGGGGTGCCACAAGCGGGTTTCGCCGTCGGGGGAGATGACCGGCTTGGTGTTGTCGACAAAGGACGAAACCTTGAGGCGGAATTCATTGCCGATGAAACTGCCGGTGGCAAATGCAGCGAACTGAATGAAATCGGTCAGAACCCCGAGCACCTGTTCGCCGAAGGCAGCCCAATGCTCTTCTGCCAGATCAATCCAGCCTTCGACGGTATCGGTGATCATCTGGTAGGCGGTATAGGCCAGCATGAGTTCACCCACCACGGGGACGAAGGGGGTGATCACCCATAAGGCCGCGTTGAGAATGTCCGAGAGAATCTTTTCGAAGTTGTCCCACCACGCCCAACGCTCGCTTCGATCGGCCATTTCCGTCGAGACGGCTATGTCTCGTGCGTCGTTGAAGATTTTGTCGATTTTTCGCTGGTACTGATGCTTCCACAGATTCTGCGTGATCGGTCGCACCTTAAATGCCAGTTGGGGTTTCTCTACCGGCGTAGGGCGCCATGTCGGGCCCGGATCCAGGCGATCCTTTTCCTTCGGCCATTTGAATTCGTTCAGTCGCTGGTCGAGACCTGCGAAAAAAAGCCCACGCTGTTGCTGATCGATGAACTGACTGAAGAACTGCCAGTAATTGCCCTGGCCTTCGGAGATCCTATGGTTGGCACGCAGTTGACGGGTCAGTTCCCTGGCGAACTCCAGTGACGAGGCGTATTCCTTCAACGGATGCTCGGGATCATGGGGAACGTAAGCGATCATCCTGTCTTCGCCAGCACTTTGTTGTTCGACCGAAGTGAACAGCACGATCCCGATCAATGGGGCGTCCAGCATCGAGAGTTCACAACACTGCATGACCTTGCCGTCCAGCGTCAGCCCGGTCTGCCCTTCGGCCATCCCCAGGATGACTTGATGGGCATCGCTGCCGATGTCGTGGGTCAGCAGGGCCAGATGCGCAGCGAGTATCAGTGTGGCTTTCTGGCTGTCCGTGGTCTGTGTCTCGATCCTGGCTCTGGAAACGGGATCTCGGGGCAACAAGTGGTGTCGCAGATAACGGGTATACCGTTTGCCGATATCAAGCTCCCGAGACAAGGCCTTGAACTGTTCGATGGACATCTTTCGCTTGATATCCAAGACATCGAAGTGCCCGTTTTCATCGGGTTTGCTGATGAAGTCGGAATCGGCAGTAAAAGTTTCGTGAGTGGCAAAGTTATGCAGCGCCGCCTCCAGCAATGACACGGTGCGACTGGCAAAGCCGGGGAGCACATTGATGACGTACCAAGGCAGGTCTTTGGGGAAATACAATCTTAAGTAAGTTCTCTTGACATTAACGGTCAGGTCGAACTTTTCTTTTAATTCGCGCTTGAGCAGGTGTGCGGCGAACGATTCAAGACTTTTTATTTCGCCAAGGGCCTGGTCGGTCTGGTTCTGTGCCTGCCAGGCGTCCAGATTTGCCGCTTTCGTTGACGCCTGGTGCTGTTTTTCGTGCCACGGATGTTTTTTCAGGGAGGCTTTGTTCAATGCCAGAGCCCGGTGCATTGAAGTTTGTTTGAATGTGTCGTGAATGTTGTTTTTTATGAGTTCGTAGTGTCGGCCTTTTGGCTCGAAAGAGTTCGGTGCGAGGCTGTTGCTGTCTAATTGAAAGTTGGACATCTGAATTCCATTTCGTTTGGCAGAGGATGACTAGCGTATTCCTCTGCTTCTTAAATAAAAGTCAAAATATCCTGTCGGAAGGCGGGCTCAAGCACTGATTTATGTTCTTGAATTTGAATGCGAAACTTAAATAAATATGACCCTGCGATGAAATTGGAGCCGTCACGCGCCGCGCTTCAACGGCGCGCAACTTCCACAGGCTGACATTGCGTGTGATTGCCCGGTTGCAGATAGTTGTTGAGGATCGGCGCCATGCCTTTGAGCACCTGCACCGGCAATGCCGAGGTGAACTTGAAATTCTCCGCGGAGCGCCCGGGAACATAAGCGGTGAGCGTACCGAAGTGGGTGTCGCCGATGTAGAACACAAAGGTCGCGGTGCGGTTGATCGATTTGGAACTGAGGATCCGTCCGCCGGAGCCGATGGCTTCGATGCGGTTGTCACCAGTGCCGGTCTTGCCGCCCATGATGAGTGGTTGGCCGTCGGCCATTTTGAAACTGCCTGAAACACGTTTGGCCGTTCCCGAGTCCACCACTTGCGACAACGCCTCGCGCATCGCTTTGGCCACTTCCGACGGCATCACTCGTTTGCCCACATGCGGGTCGTTGACCAAGCGGGTTTCGTAGGGGGTGCCGGCGGCAAAGTGCAGGCTGTCGATACGCAGCGTCGGCATGCGTACGCCGTCGTTGAGGATGGTGCCGATCAACTCCGCCAGCGCGGCGGGGCGGTCGCCGGAGCTGCCGATGGCCGTGGCCAGCGACGGCACCAGGTGATCGAACGGATAGCCGACTTTCTGCCAGCGCTGATGGATGTCGAGGAACGCTTCGATCTCCAGCATGGTGCGGATACGGCTGTCGCGGGCGCCCTTGTGCTTGCTCTTGAACAGCCAGCTGTAGACTTCCTGACGTTCGAACTGGCTGGCCTTGACGATCTGGCCCCAGGTCGCGTCCGGATGGTTGAGCAGGTAGCCGATCAGCCACAGGTCCAGCGGGTGGACCTTGGCAATGAAGCCCTGGTCCGGCAGGTCATAGGTGCCGGGACCGTAGGCCAGATAGAGACGCTCCATGCGCTCGTCGGTGAGTTTTTCGGTGATTTTGACGCCCTTGAGGTGCGAGCGCACGAAGGTGTTGAAGTCTTCCTGACTGGCGTTGGGCAGCAAGTAACGGTGCACGGCGGCCATGCGGATCGGCGTCGGACGCATGCTGTCGAGGAAGGTTTCCAGGCGTGCCTGGGTGTCCTTGTTCTTGTACTTCTTCCAGAACTTGAGCAGGAACGAGGTGCCTTCGCGATCGGCGAACGAGGCCAGGTATTCCTGACGCCGCGGGTCGCGGTCGTCCTTGAGCAGCTCGGCGCTGTTGTTGGGGCCGGAGTAGGTGGTGTAGCGCACCAGATCACGCATCAGGCGAATGAACGGCAGGTTGATCGACTCGCGCAGGGCATCGCGCAGGGTCGGCATGCGGCCGTTGTCTTCCTTGCGGAAGTTGTGGAACACGTGCAGGCCGCCGCCGGTGAAAAACGCCTCACCGGGGCTGGCGGAGTATTTGCGGTCGAGGGCTGCGCCGAGCATCTTCGACAGGTCGTGATCCTTGTTCTGGATCAGGTAATCGATCACCCACTGGCTCAGGCGATCCTGATCCGGCACCTCGACCTTCTTCAGTTCCGGCACGGTCATGGCGCCGTACTTGTCATGCAGTTCGGAGATGATTTGCAGGTAGGTGGTCAGCACCCGCATCTTCGCCGTGGAGCCCAGCTCCAGTTTGCTGCCCTCGTTGATATCGAACGGCTGGTCGGTGCTGTCGGTCTGCACCCGCACCCGCGATCCGTCCGGGGTCAGTTCGAACAGGGTGAAGCTGTAGCGAACCTGAGTGGTGCTGGTGGGCGTCAGCAGACGTTCGCCGAGCAGACCGATTTCGGCGGCATAGGCCGGGTCGGCGAGTTTTTTCAGGTAGGCGGTGGCCTCGGTTTGCAGTTCGCCTTGCAGGGTGCTGGTGGCGGACAGGTCGAGGCGGTCGAGGTCGTACAGCGGACGATTGAGCATCGAGGCCAGCCGGCTGCGGGCGACGCTGATGCCTTTGTTGGTCTCGATCGGCTGGATGGTCGGTTGGGTCTGCCAGTCGCGGTAGGTGACCTTGCTGGCCAGGGAAGCATCGGCCAGCGCTGCGTCAATAACGCCATTCTGTTTGAGCAGCCGCAAATGGCTGTCGGTAAGGTCGGCCAGCTCTTCGCGGCCCTTGGTCAGGTAATGGGAAGGGCGGCGCTGGGCGATCATCAGCGAGAGCATTTCGCGCAGGGCCAGGCCCTTGTCCGCCAGTGTCTTCGGATCGGTCGCGGTGCTCGCCAGTTTTGCGTTGGCTTCGTTGAAGTCGGCGCCGTACCAGACGCGCAAACCCTCGGCCATGCCGTGGACTTCACCGTGCCCCGGCACTGCCGACAACGGCACGCTGTTGAGGTAGTCACGAATGATGTTGCGCCGCGCCGGCAAGGTATCCGGGCCCGCCTGATAGGCGCGCACGCTGGCGGAAATCATCTGACGGATTTTCTCGGCACCGTTCACCGTCAGTCCGTCAGGCGAGTGGCGATACTTTTCCAGCTGCGTGGCCAAGGTGCTGCCGCCCGCCGACTGCCCTGGCAGGTGCAGCAATTTTGCGACTTGCGACCAGGCGGCCATGCCGAAGCGCGGCCAGTCCACCGCCGGGTTGGCCATCGGCTGGTTGGGGTCGAGCAGGAAGCGGTTCTCGATGAACAGCAGACTGCTGACCACCACCGGCGGAATCGACTCGAAACTCGAATACAGCTGCTGTGGGTAGTTGTACTGATACAGCGGCGCCGCGCGGCAATCGGTGATCGACAGCCCGGCCTGGATTTTCTCGGAGTAGGGCACGAACAGGCCCTTGTCGGTATAGCCGAGCAGGGCCGGCGAGAAGCGCGTCTGTTCGGTGATCACGTAATTGCGCTTGAGCAATCGCGGCAGGAATTCGTCCAGCGAGCTGTAGCCCAGACGCAGATCGAACGGCCCGTTGCCCGGATATCGAATGGCTTCGCTGGGACCCGGTTGCAGTTCATAGGTCAGTCTGGCGGCGTACTGGCTGACCTCGTGGGATTGAAAACGCGAAGTGCGCATTTCCTTCATCGCGGCCAGACCCACCACAATTGCAATGATCAACAACAGGAGCCAGAAAGCCTTCCACCCATGCCGGTTACGACGGGGTTTCTCAGGTACAGGCGCTTCATCCACACGTTCAGTCGGAACCACTTTTTCACTCGAATCGGTTTGCCACAAAGCGCCCATAGTCGATTGATCCATTCACGCAGATTGATCGGACTTGACTGAAGCTTAGTCGGTGGTTGGCGCGGGTGAAAAAATTGTGAAGCCACGACCCTGAACAAATCTGCAAATCCGTCTGCCACTTTGCGGGGGGCAATCGCAAGCCCGAAAAGGCCGGAACAGAGCGGTCCTGAGGTCAATGCGACTTGGGTGGGGGCATGACGCTGCACCATTGCTGTGCAATACTCCGCGCCCATTTCGGTAGTGAAAAATCGGGTGTTTTCAGGAGTGTTTGTCTCGAAAACGCGATTGATAGCGATAGTTGTCGCTGAATGTCGCGCCTTTTAGAGTGAAATATCCTGCTGGAAGCTTTTTATACTGCCAGCCCCGCTGATCCTCCAGGTCTGGCCCTGAAGGACGCATCTGCCCACGAGGCAGGCGCGGTGTCGGGAAGCCAAGGCCTATCGGTCGACGCTTCGACACACGGTGGTCTATCCAATAACAAGACGAGGATGTCCCCAAATGCCAACAGGCAATCACCTGCCTCATGGCGAGACCGCTCAAGGCGGCCCGCTCAAACGCGAACTCGGCGAACGGCACATTCGCCTGATGGCGCTCGGCGCCTGTATCGGTGTCGGTCTGTTCCTGGGTTCGGCCAAGGCCATCGAAATGGCCGGCCCGGCGATCATGCTTTCGTACATCATCGGTGGTCTGGCGATCCTGGTGATCATGCGCGCCCTCGGCGAGATGGCCGTGCACAACCCGGTGGCCGGCTCCTTCAGCCGCTACGCACAGGATTATCTCGGCCCATTGGCAGGGTTTCTCACCGGCTGGAACTACTGGTTCCTGTGGCTGGTGACCTGCGTTGCCGAAATCACGGCGGTGGCGGTGTACATGGGCATCTGGTTCCCCGATGTGCCGCGCTGGATCTGGGCGCTGGCGGCGCTGGTCAGCATGGGCTCGATCAACCTGATCGCGGTGAAGGCTTTCGGTGAGTTCGAGTTCTGGTTCGCCCTGATCAAGATCGTCACCATCATCGCCATGGTGCTCGGCGGCATCGGCATCATTGCCTTCGGTTTCGGCAACGACGGTGTGGCGCTGGGGATTTCCAACCTGTGGGCCCACGGCGGCTTCATGCCCAACGGCGTGACGGGCGTGTTGATGTCCCTGCAAATGGTGATGTTCGCCTACCTCGGTGTGGAAATGATCGGCCTGACCGCCGGTGAAGCGAAGAACCCTCAGAAGACCATCCCGAATGCGATCGGCTCGGTGTTCTGGCGGATCCTGCTGTTCTACGTCGGCGCACTGTTCGTGATCCTGTCGATCTACCCGTGGAATGAAATCGGCACTCAGGGCAGTCCGTTTGTGATGACCTTCGAGCGTCTGGGCATCAAGACCGCCGCCGGCATCATCAACTTCGTGGTGATCACCGCAGCGCTGTCGTCGTGCAACGGTGGCATCTTCAGCACCGGGCGCATGCTCTACAGCCTGGCGCAGAACGGTCAGGCGCCGGCCGGCTTCGCCAAGACCTCCAACGGCGTGCCGCGTCGGGCGTTACTGCTGTCGATCTTCGCGCTGCTGCTGGGCGTGCTGCTCAACTATCTGGTACCGGAAAAAGTCTTCGTCTGGGTGACCTCGATCGCCACCTTCGGCGCCATCTGGACCTGGGTGATGATCCTGCTGGCACAGCTCAAATTCCGCAAAGGCCTGAGCGCCTCTGAACGGGCCGGCCTGAAGTACAAGATGTGGCTGTTCCCGGTCAGCTCGTATCTGGCGCTGGCGTTCCTGGTGCTGGTGGTTGGCCTGATGGCTTACTTCCCGGACACTCGCGTGGCGCTGTATGTCGGCCCGGCATTTCTGGTGCTGCTGACCGTTTTGTTCTATGTGTTCAAGCTGCAGCCGAGCGATGCGTCCCAGGGCGCGGTGCGTTCGGCTTCGTAATTCGTTGTTGCTGAAACTTGAAAGCCCCGGTCGAAAGTCCGGGGCTTTTTCGTGGGTGCGAGGTTGATGCCGCTGGTCTGAAAGCGCCGCAAAAAACGACTTCTGATTCAGAGTCATGTTCGAAGGTTTATCTACGTTGTTTCCAGCGCAGCCGTGATCAGAGGCTCAGGTATGAGGATCAGCGATTTTCTCGTACGAGAACTCGGCCGCCGTCAGGTCGTGCTGTTTTTCCTGCTCGCCACGATGCTGTATATCCTGCCGCTGATCCTCGCCGACTTCCCCTACATCGACGACAACTGGCGCACCCTGGCCGCCGGCAATGTCTGGACCGGGCAGGGGCGGTTGTTCATGGACTGGCTGTATAAAGCGCTGACGTTCACTGGCGCTGCGCCGAACATCTTTCCCTTGCCGCTGTTGCTCGCCACGCTGGCCATGTCATTGGCCCTGACTCGCCTGACCTTTCACTATTTCCCCGAACCGACCCTGGCCTGTTGTCTGGTGCCGTTGCCGCTCTGGTACAACCCGTTCCTGTTGCAGAACCTGTCCTATCAGTACGACGGGGCCGGCATGGCCCTGAGTCTTGTGGCGGTGATCTACGCGATCACTTTTTGCGGTACTTCGCGCATTCAGCGATGGCTGGTGCCTTCGGTGTTGCTGGCGCTGGCGATCGGGCTGTATCAGATCAGTCTCAATGTGTTTCTCGGGCTGTGTTGTGTGGAGTTGCTGAGGATTGTTCATCGGCGAGTGCCGTGGGCGGAGTTCAGGTGCCGGTCGGGCTGGAGGCTGGCGCAACTGGTGCTGGGGGTGTTGATCTATGCGGTCACGGCCTATCCGTTCACGGAATCCGGGCGTACGGAACTGCTCAACGGTAGCGCTGATCCGCTGTTGCAGATCGGCATCAATTTCCGCCGCGTGATGGAGAAGGTTGCGCTGCTGTTTCATGGCGGCTACGCAACGGTGTTCGTTGTGTTGGTGCTGTGTGCTCTATTCGGCTGCGTGCTGTTGGGACGGCAGATTCGCCTGCGCGATGAATCCACCGCACAAGGTTTGCTCTTGGGCTTTATCTGCCTGCTGACGCTGCCGTTGATTGTGCTGCTGGTGCCGGGCATGACGCTGTTGTTTCGCGATTTCAACGAAGGTGCGCGAACCCTGATGGGGTTCGGCGTGCTGCTGATGTTGCTGTTCTATCTGGCCTATGTCGGATTGAAGTCGCTGCACTCGCGATGGCCCTTGTTGTTGGCAATTCCGCTTCTGGCAACGTTATCGCTGTCCTTCGCTTACGGGCGGGTGTTGATGATGGAAAAAACCTTCGCCAATAGCGCCCTGTACAGCCTCAGCCAGGACATTTCCTCCCATCGCGAACTGCGCGAAGCCAAACGGATTTACCTGTCAGTCGCTTACTCTGACCGTTGGCTAGCGGGTGCGGAAGGCACGTTCAAACAGCTGCCGGTGCTGCGCTACTTGCTGAACATCGACTACTTCATGCTTGCGGAAAACCTGCCGTCGGCCGGCATCACCAACGTGGTCGCAGAGCGCGAACGGCGCAACGCCACCCGCGTCGGCTATCAGGGGTTTCCAGCCTTGGTGGATCGACTCTATTACCGCATCTACCTGATCGGCAATTACGGTTTCATCGTCATGAAAGAGCCGCCCCATGGCAGGCTCTTGAGATGGTGATTATCCGAAGTGCCATGCCCTGAGCGTTAGCGCTAGGCAGCCGCGATGTCCTGCGGCTCAAAACTGTCCGCCCGCGCCATCTGCCACATCCGCGAATAGAACTCGCCGTTCACTTCCCCGGTGAGCAACTCCCCCGGTTTCAGGAACACGTGTAGCTGCGAGAACAGTTTGATCTCGGTCGCCGACATGCGCCGTACCAAATGCTTGGCCGACAGTTGCGACGGATGTTCGAGACCGGCGGCGGCGAGCATTTCCGCCAGTGCCTTCAATGTATTGCGGTGGAAGTTGTAGACCCGCTGGGCCTTGTCCGGCACCACCAGCGCGCGCTGGCGCAGGTTGTCCTGGGTGGCGACGCCGGTCGGGCATTTGTTGGTGTGGCAGCTTTGCGACTGGATGCAGCCGATGGCGAACATGAAGCCGCGCGCCGAGTTGGCCCAGTCGGCGCCGATGGCCAGCACGCTGGCGATGTCGAAGGCGCTGACGATCTTGCCGCTGGCGCCGAGCTTGATCTTGTCCCGCAGATTCAGGCCCACAAGCGTGTTGTGCACGAACAGCAGACCTTCGCGCATCGGCACGCCGATGTGATCGGTGAACTCCACCGGCGCAGCGCCGGTGCCGCCTTCCTTGCCGTCGACCACGATGAAGTCCGGGAGGATGCCGGTTTCCAGCATCGCCTTGGCGATGCCCATGAACTCCCACGGATGGCCGAGGCAGAACTTGAAACCCACCGGTTTGCCGCCGGACAGTTCACGCAGTTGCTGGATGAAATGCATCATCTCGATCGGCGTGGAGAATGCGCTGTGTCGGGACGGCGAGATGCAGTCTTCGCCCATGGAAATGCCGCGGGTGTCGGCGATTTCCTGAGTGACTTTGTGCTTGGGCAGAATCCCGCCGTGGCCGGGTTTGGCACCCTGACTCATCTTGATTTCGATCATCCGCACTTGCGGAGTCTGCGCCTGGGCGGCAAAGCGCTCCGGGTCGAAACGGCCGTCGCTGGTGCGGCAGCCGAAGTAGCCGCTGCCCAGTTCCCAGGTCAGGTCGCCGCCGTTTTCTCGGTGATAGGGGCTGATGCTGCCTTCGCCGGTGTCGTGGGCGAAGTTGCCGAGTTTGGCGCCCTGGTTCAGCGCACGGATGGCGTTGGCGCTGAGGGAGCCAAAACTCATGGCCGAGATGTTGAACACCGACGCCGAATACGGCTGAGTGCATTGCGGACCACCGACGGTGACGCGGAAGCTGTTCGGATCGCTCAACGGCGCTGGACGCATCGAGTGGCCGATGAACTCGAAACCGGATTGATAGACGTCGATCAGCGTGCCGAACGGTTTGTCGGCGCTTTCGTTCTTGGCCCGTGAGTACACCAGCGAACGCTGGGCGCGGGAGAAGGGCAGGGCGTCGCTGTCGGATTCCAGCAGGTACTGGCGGATTTCCGGGCGAATCCCCTCGACCAGATAACGGATGTTGCCCAGGATCGGGTAGTTGCGGCGCACCGCGTGGGGGCTCTGCATCAGGTCGAACAGACCGATCAGGCTCAGCACCCCGGTGACGGCGGTGATCGGCCACAGCCAGTCATGGTCGAGAAAAGGCAGGCTGGCGAGGGTAAAAATCACGCAGACGGCAAAGAATGCGTAGCGGCTCAGGAGTGACAGGCTCATACGGTTTCCTTGGTTCGGACTCGGATTGTTCAGCGCCGCAGATCCTGTGGGAGCGAGCTTGCTCGCGAAAGGGCCGTCATGTCAGACATGTATGTTGGCTGGCCCACCGCTATCGCGAGCAAGCTCGCTCCCACAGAAAAGCGCACAGCGCTGTATCAGGCGTTCTGCGCCTGCAGAAAGATCGAAAACAGCTCCGACTGGGACTTGATCCCCAGCTTGCTGTACATGTGTTTCTTATGGACTTTCACGGTTTCAACAGAGATTTCCAGCTTACGGGCGATTTCTTTACTGGAGCAACCGCTGAGCATCAAACGCCCGACATCCAGTTCCCGGGCGGTCAGTTGCGCGCCCTTGAGTTGCTGCACCGACGCTTCGAGCTGCACCCGCCAATCCGGTTGCGCCGGCGATGGGGCGAGGGCGACGATTTCATTGATCTCGTAGGGCAGACGCTGGCGCAACAGGCCGAGCACCCATGGCTGGATCAACGACAGTAGGGCAATCTGCTCGCCGCTGAAGCGCTGCTTGCTGCCCAGGGACAGGCACAGTGTGCGGTCGCCTTCGAGCTGGCAATTGAACTGGATTTCATCGGCCACCACATTCAGACGAAAGTATCGCTGGTAATACTCGGTCAGCTCGAAATGCTCCGGCGCGACCTCCGACAGGCGATACAACCCGGTGCGCGATTGTTCGCGGCAGGCGATGTAGAACGGGTCGAGCAGGTACAACCCGCGCAGATAATCCTGGAACAACTGGTCGGGACTGCCGTCTTCGCCCGGGCATTCGGCGAACACCTGCGGGTGGCGGTCGGCACTGAACAGCAGCGCCACCCAGCTATCGAACGGCACGTACTGGTCGAGCAGACGCACCAGTTGCGCCCAGAAATTCGGCCTGTCGAGGGCGTCGATCAACTGCCCGACGGCGCGGTGCCAGGTGATGTCGTCAAACGAAAGAGTCATGCCTCTACCCCTATCGGGTTACCCCGGCCGCGTAATTCCCTGGCCAGTCGAATGCGAAGCATACTGGCCCACAGACAGCCGCCGGGCAATCTTTCGGCGCCCCGCGCTCATAACAAGGACTCCCCATGAAAGTCGAACTCGCCCAACTGGCGGGCCGTGACAAAGACACGGCGTACAACCTCGAACGCGCCCTGGCGGCGATTGCCGCGTGCCCGGCCGATACGCAACTGATCGTGTTCCCCGAGACCCACCTGATGGGCTTTCCGACCGCTGACACCGTGGCGCAGATCGCCGAGCCGGTAGACGGCCCGACCGTCAGCGCGATACAGGCCGCTGCCCGCGAACGCAACATCGCCGTGGTGATCGGCATGGCCGAGAACGACAGCGGCCGTTTCTACAACACCACGCTGCTGATCTCCCCCGAAGGCATCGCCCTGAAATACCGCAAGACCCACCTCTGGGCGTCCGATCGCGGCGTGTTCGAAGCCGGCGACCGTTACGCCACGTGCCTGTGGAACGGCGTGCGGGTCGGCCTGCTGATCTGCTACGACATCGAGTTCCCGGAGTCGGCCCGTGCCCTGGCGCAACTGGGCGCGGAGTTGCTGATCGTCACCAACGGCAACATGGACCCGTACGGGCCGACCCACCGCACCGCGATCATGGCCCGGGCCCAGGAAAACCAGGCGTTTGCGCTGATGGTCAATCGCGTGGACGCGGGGGATGACGGGTTGATGTTCGCCGGCGGCAGTGCGCTGGTGGATCCGCTGGGCGCGGTGCTGTTCGAGGCCGGGCGTGAGGAGGGGCGGTTCAGCGTTGAGCTGGATTTTGACCAGTTGGCGCTGGCGCGCAAGGATTACCGGTATCTGGATGATCAGCGGTTGAGGTTGCCGGGGGAGGTGGTGGAGCGGGACTGTGGTGTTCGGGAGCTTTTGATTCCTGCCCGTTGATCGCTGTCCTCACCCTAACCCTCTCCCAGAGGGAGAGGGGACTGACCGGGTCGCTCATTCGATGTACGCCGACCTGAAAAACCGAGTGAACTCAGAATTTTGAACTGCATGAAGATCTGCTCCCTTTCCCCCTCTCCCCACTGGGGAGAGGGTTGGGGTGAGGGGTGGATTTTGACTTTGACGCACCTTTAAGCCTTACCCAAAAAATAACAACGCAAAAAACCCGAAACATTCGCCGAACTCGGCCTCTGCCATAAATCCAATAAAATCCGGAGTAAGTCGCCCATGGCTCGTTTGCAACGCACCCTTTCGCTAGGGTCGGTGGTGCTGTTCGGCATCGCCTACATGACGCCGATCATTGTCCTCGGCACGTTCGGCATCCTCGCCCAGTCCACCGCCGGCATGGTGCCCGCTGCGTATCTGGCGGCGCTGGTGGCGATGTTTTTCACCGCCATGAGCTACGGGCGCATGGCCGCCGCGTTCCCGGTGGCCGGGTCGGCCTACAGCTACGTGCGCAAGGCCATCAGCCCGAAACTCGGCTTTATCGCCGGTTGGGCGGTGCTGCTCGATTACCTGTTTTTGCCGATGGCGATCTGGCTGATCGGCGCCGCGTACCTCGCTTCGGCCTTCCCGTCGATTCCGCAGTGGATCTGGGTGCTGGCGTTCATCGGCATCACCAGTGCGATCAACGTCATCGGTCTGAAACTGGCCAACGGCATCAACGCCTTGCTGATGCTGGTGCAGTTTCTGGTACTGATCGCCTTCGTCGCCCTGTGCGTGCATTACATCGGCGGTGATGCCAGCACGCCGTTGTGGTCGATCAAACCGTTCTTCAACGGCGACATGCAGATGCCGTTGATCATGAGTGGCGCGGCCATCGCCTGCTACTCGTTCCTCGGTTTCGATGCGGTCAGCACCTTGACCGAAGAAACCCGCGATCCACGCCGCACCATCCCTCGGGCAATCATGTTGATCACCCTGATCGGCGGGCTGATTTTCGTTGGCGTGTCGTACTTCGTGCAGATCGCGCATCCGTCGTTCCAGTTCGACAATGTCGACTCGGCAGCCTACGAAATTGCGCGCAACATCGGTGGTGACCTGTTCGTCTCGATCTTCCTCATCGGCCTGATCGTCGGTCAGTTCGCTTCGGGTCTGTCCGCCCAGGCCAGCGGTTCGCGGCTGTTGTTTGCGATGGGCCGTGACGGCGTGTTGCCCAAGTCGTTCTTCGGCACCTTGCACGAGCGCTTCGGCACACCGGTCAACAGCATCTTGCTCTGCGCGGTGGTGGCGTTACTGGCGCTGAAACTCGATGTGACCACGTCGACCTCGTTCATCAACTTCGGCGCTTTCCTGGCGTTCAGCCTGGTCAACCTGTCGGTGATCTTCCATTACTGGATTGGCGGCGAGAAGAAAGGCCTGCGCGAGCTGGTGCTGTTTCTGGTCTTCCCGTTCATCGGCCTGGTTGCGGACTTGTGGCTGATGGTCAGCCTTGATCACCTCGCGGTGTATCTGGGTCTGAGCTGGCTGGCAATTGGCGTGGTGTATCTGGCGGTGCTGACCGGCGGTTTCCGTCGCCAGCCACCGGAAATGGATTTCCAGGAGGCGACCTGATCTGACCTGACATCAGGCCGCAGGCCGGGTCTGGCGCAATGGCAGTTGCACGCGAAACGTTGTGCCGGTTCCCGGTGTGCTGCTGACGGAAATGTCCCCGCCGTGTTTCTTCACGATGCCATAGGACAGGGACAGGCCCAGCCCTGTCCCCTGGCCTACCGGTTTGGTGGTGAAAAACGGGTCGAAGATTTTCTGCAGGGTTTCGGGCGCAATGCCCGAGCCGTTGTCGGCCACTTCGATGATCGCCGACTCCCCCTGCACTGCGGTGCGCAGGGTAATGGTGCCGCGTTCGGCACCCATGGCCTGCGCCGCGTTGATCACCAGGTTCATGATGACCTGATTGATCTGCGAGGGCAGGCATTCGATCTCCGGAAGGTCCTGATATTCCTTGACCACGTCGGCCTTGTACTTGAGTTCACTGGCGACGATGTTCAGGGTCGAGTCGATACCCTGTTGCAGGTTCGCCCACTGCCATTGTTGCTGGGCATCGACCCGGGAGAAGTCCTTGAGGTCCTTGACGATCTGCCCGACCCGGCCGATGCCTTCTTTGGATTCGCGGATCAGTACCGGAATGTCTTCGAGCAGAAAATCCACTTCGAGGTGTTCGCGCAGTTGCTGCAACTGCGCAGCGGGTTCGGCGGCGAGGGTCTGCCCGGCGGCGTGATAGGCGCCGAGCATGGCCAGCAACTGCTGGAAGTAACCGTCCAGCGTGCCGAGGTTGGAGGAAATGAAGCCGATCGGGTTGTTGATTTCATGGGCAACCCCGGCCGCCAATTGCCCCAACGACGCGAGTTTTTCCGACTGCACCAACTGGCCTTCCAGTTGCTTGCGCTCGTCGATTTCCCGCTGCAAGGCTTCGCTGGCTTGCTTGAACTGGGCGGTGCGTTGGTCAACCAGATGTTCCAGGTGATGCATTTGCAACGATGCACGCTCGGTCATCTGCCATTTGGTCAGCAGGGTGTTGGCCATCTGCTGGACTTCGATGTTGTCGAACGGCTTTTTCAGGATCAGCAACCGGTCATGGGCGTGCAGGCGATCCAGCAGTTCATCCCAGGAATAGTCGGAATAAGCGGTGCACACCACCACCTGCAATTGCGGATCCTGTTGCCAGAGATGCTCGATGGTTTTCGCTCCGTCCCAACCGTCGGGCATGCGCATGTCGACAAAGGCCAGTGCGTAAGGGCACTGCTCTTGCAACGCCAGGTTGAGTTTGGCCAGGCCTTCTTCACCGCCATAGGCCGAGTCCAGTTGGAATGTTGCTCGCCGGGGTTTGGCAGGTGCGCCGAACAGGGCCG
The DNA here is from genome assembly GCF_023375815.1 of Pseudomonas sp. HS6. NCBI lineage: Bacteria > Pseudomonadati > Pseudomonadota > Gammaproteobacteria > Pseudomonadales > Pseudomonadaceae > Pseudomonas > Pseudomonas sp. HS6. The sequence continues at coordinate 2,957,188 of NZ_CP067412.1, forward strand.
CTTCCATCTCGTCCAGCTCCGCTGACTGCGCCTGGGTCGGGGCAAGTATCTTGCGAAAGTCTTCGTGGATCGACGGCATGTCGTCGATCAGCAGGATGCGGCGGTTCGACAGTTCGCTCATGCGTTCTCCGTTACGGTGATCAGCGGAATCTGCAGGGTGAACAAAGCGCCCAGCCCCGGCCCGTCGCTGTGGGCGGTGAGATGGCCGTTCATCTCGATGGCTGCCAGGGCACAACTGTGCAGGCCAAAGCCGTGGCCATCCTTGCGGGTGGTGAAGCCGTGGGCAAAGATCCGCGTCATGTTCTCCGGTGCGATGCCCTCGCCATCGTCCCTGACGCTGATTTCCAGAAAGCCTTCATCGACGATTTTCACGCCCAGGGTCATGGTCCGTGGGCGGTTGCTGAGGTCGGACATCGCGTACTTGGCGTTGCTGATCAGGTTGATCAGGATCAGCAGCAAACGGTGCTTGTCGCCCATCACCTGGGGCACGTCGCCGTATGCCTTGACCACCGTGACATGGTGCCGGGTGAGTGCGCCGGCGTTCATGCGCAGGGCGTCTTCGAGCAATTCGTTGATGTACAGCGGCTCGGTCATGCTGTTGGCCCCGGCATAGGATTGCTGGGTGGCGACGATGTCCTTGATGTGATCGACGCTCTTGTTCATCTGGGCCAGTTCTTCGGCCATTTCCTGTTGTTCCTGGGCGATGGCGCCCACCAGTTGATTGAGGTAGCCGGGCAGCAGCTTGCCCTTGGCGTCCTCGGTCAGGAACGACCCGAGGTCGTCGGGATGTTCGTTGATCAGCTGCATGGCCTTGCCCAGCCCCAGTGCCTTGCTGCTGCGCAGTTTTCGCGAGATCAGGTCGGAGGAAATGTTCACGCTGTTGAGTACGTTGCCGACGTTGTGCAACACGTTGGTGGCGATTTCCGCCATGCCGGCCTGCCGCGCGGCGTCGAGCAGTTCGGTCTGCACGTTCTTCAGTTCGCGGGTCCGCTCGTCAACCCGTTGCTCGAGCACATCGTTGGCCGTTTGCAGGGCCGCATTGACCCGGTTGATTTCCGCAAAACTTCGGATCAGGCGGATGGCCAGCCACAGCAGCGACAACATCAGCAGGACAGAAAACAGTAGAAGGTAGAAATGGTATTTCTGGTCGGTTCGTTCGGCCTGTTGCTGATCCAGGTCGAGCATGTTGGTGATGCTGTCCAGACGCTCGGCCACGGGAATCGACTCGATCTGATCGAGCAGGCGGTTGACGATCGGTTGCTCACGCAGGATCAGGGCGATGTGATTGCTCAGGATCCTGATCGGGGTTTGAAAATCCTCCGGCAGACGTTGCGCGTTCACCGCCAGTTTGTTCAGGCCCAGCTCAATGTCGGAGGCTTTGTCGTCAGAGGCGACCTGGGCGAACTCCAGTGCGCTGAGCAACAGGTCATAGGTGTCGGTGACGATGTTCTGTAATTGAATCTTGTCGAGGTCGGACAGATTGGCCAGTTGCGCCTGAATGTCATCCTCGGCACTCGGCAGAAACGCCAGAGAGTTGCGCAACAACGCGTTGTGCGACTTGAACTGTTCCACCAGACGGGTTTTTTCCTGCATGGCGTCCAGGAAACGTTCGTGGGCATGGTCCCATTGCCTGGATTCGTTGCGTCCATGCCCGGATTCCATGGATTCGAAGCGTGCCCACAGACGATTCATCTCGTTCATCGGCGAGACCAGCGGATCGTAATTGTGGGTGATCGCCACCCGGGCCTTGAGGACTTCACTTTCCCACTGCGAATCCTGTTGCTTGATCTGACGGATCAGGTCCCGGGATTCGGTGTAGGTGGTGGTCTGCTCGGAACTGGACTTGAGGTACAGAAACACCAGGATCGAGGCCAGCAATACGGCCAGGAGGCTGAGCAACAGCAGGCTGAGTCGACCCGAGACCGTTTTCATCATGGCTGGCCCTCCCAGTGCCCGGTCAGGGTCTTGAGAAACTCGATGATCAGCGCCTTGTCTTCCTCGCTCGGCATGCGGCCCAACTGATACTGGAACATCACGTCCACGGCCCGCTCGAGTGTGGGCGCCGATCCATCGTGGAAGTACGGCGCGGTCAGTGCGACATTGCGCAGGCTCGGCACTTTGAATACGGCGCGATCGTCTTCGTCGCCGGTCACGTTGAACCGCCCCTGATCCGCCAGCGTCGGATGGCCGCGATCGGCGATGTAGTCGCCGAACACGCCGAATTTCTGGAACATGTTGCCGCCGATGTTCACCCCCTGATGGCAGGCGATGCAGCCGTAGTCCTTGAAGCGCTGATAACCGTATTTCTCATCGAGGGTCAGGATGTCCGTGTTGCCCAGCAGGTATTGATCGAAGCGCGAACCCGGAGTCAGGAGTGTGCGTTCGTAGCTCGTCAGGGCGTTCTGGATATTGGCTTGGGTCACGGCATCCGGGTAGGCGGCGCTGAAAGACTGGCGATAGTCGGGGTCGTCGGCGATCCGTTGCACAACGGTGTTCCAGTCGTTGCCCATTTCGTGGGGACTGGTGATGACGACGTGGGTCTGCTCTTCCAGCGTTTCGACGCGACCGTCCCAGAATTGACGGAAATTGAGGCTGGCGTTGAGCACGGTCGGCGTGTTGACCTCCACCGGTTGGCCATCGAAGCCAATAGACAGGGCCCGACTGTCGGCCCCGTTCTTGTCCAGTTGATGACAACTGGCGCAGGACAGGGTGTTATTAGCCGACAGCCGTGGATCGTGGAAAAGCTGGCGACCCAGTCCGACGCGTTTCGGGTCCTGTTTCGGAATACCAGGCAGGGGTTTCAGCGGTTCGTCCAATGGAGCGGCAATAGTCTTGGCGCAGGATACGGACAGCAGCAGGAACAAAACGCTTCGGGCCAGGCACGTCGGCGGCGTGTTCATGGAGCACTCCAGGGCCCCGGCAGCCCTGTCATCAGCAAACGGGCAAAGGCGTCCGCGGGTAAGGCCCTGCTGAAGTAGTAACCCTGACCTTCCTCGCAGTGATGGGACCTGAGAAAGGCCAACTGTTGCGCCGTCTCCACCCCTTCGGCGATGACGTTCAGGTTCAGGCTCTTGCCCAGGCTGATGATCGCGCCGACCAGGGCGGCGTCGCTGCTGTCATGGCTCAGGCCGCGAATGAACGACTGATCGATTTTCAGCACATCGATGGGAAATCGCCGCAGATAACTCAAGCTGGAATAACCGGTGCCGAAGTCATCGATGGCCAGCCTGACCCCCAGCGCCTTCAACCGGTTCAATGCGCTCATGGTCGCGTCGACGTTCTGCATCAGCACGCCTTCGGTGATCTCAAGTTCCAGCAGCACGGGATCGAGCCCGGTGTCTTTCAGCACTTGTTCGATGCCCTCGACAAAATGGCGCTGACGAAAGTCAATGGCCGAGGTGTTGACCGACATACGGATCAGCGGCAACCCGGCTTTTTGCCAGTCTCGCGTCTGACGGCAGGCCTCACCCAGCACCCATTTGCTCAAGGGCACGATCAGGCCGCTGTCTTCGGCCACCGGGATGAACTCCGATGGATACACCCAGCCATGCCCCGGTTTCTGCCAGCGCACCAGTGCCTCGGCACCCACCACCCGACCGCTGCCCAAGTCGATTTTCGGCTGGTAGTGCAGGACGAATTCGTGCCGTTGCAGGGCCTGGCGAATGCCCGACTCGATGCCTTGCTGTTCCCGGGCGCGCTGGTTCATGGCCTCGATGAAGAAACCGATTTCGTTCGGGCCGCTTTCCTTGGCATTGCGCATGGCGGTTTCGGCTTTTTTGATCAGGTCGATGGCTTCCAGCCCGTCGTCCGGATAAGTACTGATCCCCACGCTGGCGGTGACACTGACGTCGTGACCGACAATCGTCTGCGGCTCACGGATGGCCGCCAGCAGTTTTTCGGCGATGCTGCGCGTCTGCTGCGGGTGGTTGATGTCGCTGAGCATCACCACGAACTCGTCGGAGCCATAGCGAAAGACCGAGTCCGATTCACGCACGCAGCTCAGCAGTTGCTGGCCGACCCGTTTGAGCATCTCGTCGCCCGCCGGATGGCCCAGGGCATTGTTGATGCGCTTGAAGCGGTCCAGGCCGAGAAACATCACCACCAGTTGTTTGTCATGGCGCCGGCACGCGGCCAGCGACTGAGTCAGGCGGTCACCGAGCAAGGTGCTGTTGGGCAGGCCCGTGAGGCTGTCGTACTGCAACAGGCGCGAGACCTTGAGCAATTCATGCACCCGCGCCTCGATGGTCTGCTCAAGGTTGAGCATCTTCAGCGCCGCGTCCTGGGCCAGTTGCCATTTCCAGGTCAGGGCATTGGCCATCTGACGGATTTCCAGGGTGTCGAACGGCTTTTTCAGGATCAGCAATTGATCGCCGAATTCCAGCCGTTCAGCCATGGCTTCCCAGCTGTAGTCGGAGTAGGCGGTGCACAGCGCAATTTGCAGGTTGGGGTCGATAGCCCAGAGCTTTTCGATGGTTTCGAGGCCATCCCAGCCGGGCGGCATGCGCATGTCGGTAAAGGCGAGGGCGTAGGGCCGGCCTTCGTCCAAGGCGTTTTGCACCAGTTTCAGCGCTTCCTGGCCTTGGTAGGCAGAGTCCAGCTGGAACGTCAGATGAGGCGATTGACGGGTGCCGAACAGCGTCTGTTCAAGCGCATTCAGATCTGATTCACCGCTGGTGTCGGGCGTGAGGATCTTGCGAAAGTCGGCATGGATCGCCGGTGTATCGTCGACGATCAGAATGCGCCGGTTGGTCTGGGGAAAAGGCGTTTTCATCCCTCATCCTCCTTGGGCAGCGGAGCGACCGCGCTCGCGTCCTTCAGTAGTCGGGCTGCCTGTTCTGGGCTGACCGCCGCGCTCAGGCAAAAGCCCTGCACGTTTTTCAACGGCACACCGGGCACGAGGGCTGCGCCCGGATCGTCCGGCCGAACGCCTTCGGCGCTGATGTCGATCGCCAGGTCCCGGGCGAAATTGACGATCGCCCGCAGTCGGTTGGCACCGTCCTCATCCCTGGCCGCATTGTCGATCAGGGATTGAGCGAGTTTGAGGTGATTGACCCGGTAGGTTTTCAGGTAATCGAACGATGAGTATTCAGTGCCGAAATCATCGATGGCGATGGTCACACCCAACTCGCGCAGGCGCGGCAACGCATCGTTGTGTGTCCATTGGGTCTGGGCCAGGGTGGCTTCAGTGACATCGAAACGCAGGTCCCATGGTGCCAGCTCCCACCGGGCCGTGGTGCGCAATACGTCGTAAATGAGTTCGGGGCCGGACTTGAGTTGCGCCAGGGAAATCTTGATCGCCATCACCGGTGGCGCCACCCCGTCGTTTTGCCATTGGTGCATCTGCCAGCAGGCGTGATCCAGAATCCAGCGTCCAAGAGGAACGATTGCGCCGGTCTTTTCTGCCGCCGGTACGAAGGCTGACGCCGGCAGCAGGCCAAGCCTGGGATGTTGCCAACTGACCTGCGCGGCCATACCGAGAATTCTGCCGCTGTGCAGGTCCACTTCCGGCAAGTAATCGAGCTTCAGACCTCCCCGTGTGAGGGCCGTCGTCAACTCGTCGGCAAGGACCATGCGCTCGGCCACCTCACGGGTGATGTCTTCGGAGTGGAAGTGATACTGGTTGCGCCCGGATTCCTTGGCGCGGTACAGCGCCATGTCGGCTTGCCCCAACAGGCTGTCGGCATCGAAACTGGCGGGGGCATAGCTGCTGATACCGATGCTGGCCGAAATGCGCACGGCGTTGCCGCCCAGTTGGTAGGGCGCCTGCAGCGTTTCAAGGATCTTGGTGGCGATGGCGGCGGACTGTGTCGGTTCGCTGACGTCCAGTTGCAGGATCGCAAACTCATCGCCGCCCAGACGTGCCACCACATCGTTTTCCCGGACCCCGGCCTTGATCCGTTGTGCCACTTGCTGCAACAACTGATCGCCGACCGGGTGGCCGAGTGTGTCGTTGACTCGCTTGAAGTGATCCAGGTCCAGGTAAAACACCGCGAATGGCGCTGCCCCCCGGCGCGCGGCGGCGAAGGCTTGATGCAGACGCTCGATCAGCGTGGCGCGATTGGCCAGCCCCGTGAGGCCGTCCGTGCGAGCCAGCAGGGTCACTTTTTGTTCCAGCTGATTCAGCTTCAGCGCGGCTTCTTCGGTCATTTGCCATTTGACTGTCAGGGCGCTGGCCATCTGGCGGATTTCGATCGCGTCGAAGGGTTTTTTCAGGATCAGCAAGCGATCATTCAATGGCAACCGCTGATCGATATCTTCCCAGGAGTAGTCGGAATAGGCGGTGCAGAGGGCCACTTGCAGTTTGGGATCGACCTGCCAGAGTCGCTCGATGGTTTCCAGGCCGTCCCAACCTGGCGGCATGCGCATATCGATGAAGGCCATGGCGTAAGGGCGGCCGGCGGCCAGTGCGGCTTCGACCTTGTCCAGTGCTTCGAGCCCCTGAAAGGCCGAATCCAGTTCGAAGTTTTCGTTCTGTATGGAAGACGCCCCGGATGGGGTGCCGAACAGCAGGCTTTCGGTTTCGTCCAGCCTGTCGTCTTCAGCCGTGGATGACTTGAGGATTTTCGCGAAATCGTCGTGGATCGACGCGGTATCGTCGACGATCAGCACACGTCGATTGATGTGTCCGGGTGGTGCACTCATGGCGCAATACCCGAAAGTTCACGCACATTCGTCATCGGGAGCATCCTTTTCCCCTCATCACATGCCTGCGCGCAGGCCGATGGTGTCGTCCAGCGACTTGAGCATAGTTGCCCTGTCGGCACTTCGCCTTACCCGATGACTTGCGCAGCCCTCGCGAAAAAATCATCTAGCCTGTCACTCAGGCGCGGGCAAGGGAGGAGGTCTGTCGGCACGCCTGCCACGTCCACCGTTTTTCGCGAGGCCTCGCCATGGAAGAGCAATCCGCCCCGACTTCGGCCCACCGACCTGCCGTTTTGCTGGTCGATGACGAGGAATCGATCCTCAACAGCCTGCGCCGCCTGCTGCGTGGCCAGCCCTACGACGTGCTGCTTGCGACCAGCGGGGCTCAGGCACTGGAAATGCTGGCGCAACGTCCGGTCGACCTGGTGATGAGTGACGCGCGGATGCCCAACATGGACGGCGCGACGCTACTGGCCAGCGTTCGTCAGCTTTATCCGGCGACCACGCGGATCATGTTGACGGGGTATGCCGACCCTTCGGCGATTATCAAGGCCATCAATGAGGGGCAGATCGACCGCTATATCAGCAAGCCCTGGAACGACGAGGAAATGCTCCTGATCCTGCGTCAGGCGCTCGAACACCAGCATCTGACCCGCGAGCGCGAGCGTCTGGAGCAGTTGACCCGGGTGCAGAACGATCAATTGAAATTGCTCAACAGCACCCTGGAAAAACACGTCAGCGCCCGTACCGCCGAGCTGCAACAGACCGCCGATATGCTCGACCTGGCCTACGAAGAGCTCAAGCACAGTTATGTGACCGGCACCGAAGTGTTCTCCTTGCTTGCCAACTTGCGCCTGCCTCCGGCCAAGCAGACTAACCGGCAGATCATTGAACTGGTGCGCGGCTACTGCAAGATGCACCGGCTGGACGAAGCCGCCAGCCGCGACCTGACCATGGCTGCCGCGCTCTACAACATCGGCAAGCTGAGCTGGACCGACAGCATGATGACCACCCCCTCGGACCTGTTGCACAGCACCGACCGCGACCGCTATCGGGGTTATCCGAAACAGAGTGAATCGCTGCTGATGACCCTGGACCCGATGAAGGACGCCGCGCGATTGATCCTGCATCATCAGGAGCGCTGGGATGGCAGCGGGTTTCCCGACCGCCTCAAGGGCGAGGCCATTCCCTTCGGCTCGCGATTGTTGAAACTGGCGGTGGATTTCGTCGAGTTGCAGCGCGGGCTGATTCTCGAACGGCAGATGAACAGCGATGAAGCGCTGCTTTACCTGCGTCAGTACGCTGGCAGGCTGTACGACCCCGACCTGATCGAGGACTTCATCCAGGTTTGCGCGGCTTTTCTGAGCGATGTCGTCCTGGCCGACCCGAACGTCAAGGTGCTGGGCACCCGAGAGCTGGCGGCGGGGATGATCCTGGCGCGCAACCTCAATGCCGACAACGGCATGTTGCTGCTCAATGCCGGCAAGGTACTGAGTGCGCTGCTGGTGGACAAACTGATCAGTTTCGAAGCCATGGAGGGTGGCAAATACAAGGTGTTCGTGAAAGTGCCGGAGGAGGGCGAATCGGCGCTTCTGGCCCAGTCTTGAGGCCGTATGAGGTGACGCTGCCGCAGCCGGCATGGGATCCTTGCGGTTTTCCTCAAGGCCGGTGGCTGCCCCATGACCTCTGTATCCGCTGTTTCCCCCCGCATCATTCGTATTGCCGCCGCGCTGCTGCTCAACCCCGACGGCCAGACCCTGCTGGTGCGCAAGCGCGGCACCACGGCGTTCATGCAACCGGGCGGCAAGATCGAGGCCCATGAGCTGCCGGTGCATGCGCTGGCCCGTGAACTGGAAGAAGAACTGGGGCTGGTGATCGATGCGGCGCAAGCGGCTTTTCTCGGCCAGTTCTCGGCACCCGCCGCCAACGAGCCGGGATTTGTCGTGCAGGCCGACATTTTTCAGCTGACCATCGACACCGAAGTCTCCCCGGCCGCCGAAATCGAAGAGGTGGTCTGGATCGACCCGGCCACCGACGGCGATGTGGTTCTCGCCCCATTGACACGCGACCTGATCCTGCCGTTTTATCGAGCCTCGCTGACCGCGATCGCCTGATCACTCACGCCAAGGATTTCGCCATGATCCCGCTTCAAGACCTGCTGATCTTTGCTGCCGCCGCACTGCTGATGGTCCTGACGCCGGGGCCGAACATGATCTACCTGATCTCCCGTTCGATCTGCCAGGGACGCAAGGCCGGCGTGACCTCGCTGCTCGGCGTGGTGGCGGGGTTCTTCGTCCATCTGTTCGCCGCGGCGGCCGGTTTGACCGCGGTGTTTCTCGCGGTGCCGATGGCTTATGAAGTGTTGAAGTGGGCCGGCGCGCTGTACCTGTTGTGGCTGGCCTGGCAGGCGGTGAAACCCGGTGCGCGTTCACCGTTCGAAGCGCAGCAATTGCCTGCGGATTCGTCGCGCAAACTGATCACCATGGGCTTTCTCACCAGCGCGCTGAACCCGAAGATCGCGGTGTTTTATCTCTCGGTGTTTCCGCAATTCATTTCGCCTGAACACGGCTCGGTGTTCACTCAAAGCATCATTCTCGGCCTGACCCAGATCAGCGTCAGTTTCTGCGTCAACCTGTTGATCGCGCTGTTCGCAGCAGGCATCGCGTCGTGGTTCGTCAGCAACCCGACGTGGCTGGCGGCGCAGCGTTATTTCATGGGGTTTGTGCTCGGCGGGCTGGCGGTGCGGCTGATGCTTGAACAACGCCGGGCAGCCTGAGCATGTGGATTGAGCGGCTGGACGCCAGTCATGCGCTGGCCTATCGCGAATTGATGCTGGAAGCCTATGACCGTCACCCGCAGGCGTTCACCTCCAGCGTGCGCGAGCGCGCGGCGATGCCCTTGAGTTGGTGGGAATCGCGGCTGACCAGCAAACTCGACGCGGTGTTTGGCGCGTTCGAAGAAGGCCGGCTGGCGGGCATCGTCGGCCTGGCATTCGAGCCTCGGGAAAAGGCCCGACACAAGGCAACGGTATTCGGCATGTATGTGTCGGCGGACTTTCGTCAGCGCGGGCTGGGCCTGAAACTGATGGAGGCCGTGCTGGAGGAAGCGCAGCAGCATCCGGCGCTGAAAGTCATTCAACTGACCGTCACTGCCGGCAACGAGGCGGCGTTCCATCTGTACCAGCGCTGCGGCTTCATCCAGTTCGGTCTGGAGCCGATGGCGGTGCGGGTCGGCGAGGACTACTTCGACAAGATCCACATGTGGTGCGCGCCTTTCGTACCAACCGCCAGTCTCAACGAACCGCGCTGACCCCGTCCAGCGTCGAGAACGAGGTGTCCTTGGCCGTCAGCAGGAAATCGCGCATGTACGGCGCGTCGAGCATGTCGGCGCGGATCGCCGCGTACAGCGTCGCAAACAGACCCTTCTCGCCCAGCCGCTTGGCCTTCACATAACCCCGCGAGCTGTATTCATGCAGCGCCCAGTGCGGCATGCCACACACGCCACGACCACTGGCCACCAGTTGCATCATCATCACCGTCAGCTCTGACGTGCGTACCTGCGCAGGTTCGATGTCGGCCGGTTCGAGGAAGCGGGTGAAGATGTCCAGCCGGTCGCGTTCCACCGGATAAGTGATCAGGGTTTCGCTCAGCAGGTCTTCGGGGACGATGTAGGGTTTGCTCGCCAAGGCGTGTTGGTTGGCGACTGCAAGCATGGCTTCGTAGGTGAACAGCGGCACGTAGGTGATGCCAGCGATTTCCAGCGGGTCGGAGGTCACCACCAGATCCAGGTCACCGCGGGCCAGCGCCGGCAGCGGGGCGAAGGAGAAACCCGAGGCCAGATCGAGTTCGACTTCCGGCCACGCATCGCGGAACTGGTCGATGGTCGGCATCAGCCACTGGAAGCAGCTGTGGCATTCGATCGCCATGTGCAGACGCCCGGCGGTGCCACCGGCCAGACGCGCGATATCGCGCTCGGCACCGCGCAGCAGCGGCAGGGTTGCGTCCGCCAGTTGCAGCAGGCGCAGGCCGGCGCTGGTGAAACGTACGGGTTTGGTCTTGCGCACGAACAACGGCATGCCCATGCGCTCTTCCAGTTCCTTGAACTGGTGGGACAGCGCCGACTGGGTCAGGTGCAGGCGGTCGGCCGCATCCACCAGGCTGTCAGCTTCGCGCAGGGCATGCAGGGTTTTCAGGTGACGGATCTCAAGCACCGCAGGCTCCATGAGGAAAATTTGTGATCAACACGAAAAGGTTGAGTTTGTCTCATGTTGGGTTGGCTGTCGACAATGGCGCCATCTTTTACGCAATGGAGAACACTCGACATGGCCGTGGCCCACACCCTTGGTTTCCCGCGCATCGGCGCTGACCGCGAACTGAAAAAAGCCCTCGAAGCCTACTGGAAAGGCGATCTCGATCAGGCCGCCCTGAATCAGGTCGGCCGCGAGCTGCGAGCCACTCACTGGCAGTTGCAGAAAGACGCGGGCATCGACCTGCTGCCAGTCGGCGACTTCGCCTGGTACGACCAGGTGCTGACTCACTCGCTGACCTTCGGTGTGATCCCTGAGCGTTTCGACGGCGTGCGCGACGAGCACGGTCTGCCGACCCTCGACACCCTGTTCGCCATGGCCCGTGGCGCCACGGCTTCCTGCTGCGGCGGCGAGCACGGCAAGACCCAGTACGCCCAAGAGCTGACCAAGTGGTTCGACACCAACTACCACTACCTGGTCCCGGAATTCACCGCAGACCAGCAATTCAAGCTGAGCTGGGAACAACTGTTCGATGAAGTCGAAGAAGCCAAGGCCCTCGGTCACAACGTCAAACCAGTGATCATCGGCCCGCTGACTTACCTGTGGCTGGGTAAAGCGAAAGGCAACGACTTCGACAAGCTTGATCTGCTGGAACGTCTGCTGCCGGTGTACAACGAAATCCTCGGTCGCCTTGCCGCGCAGGGCGTGGAGTGGGTGCAGATCGACGAACCGATCCTGACCCTGGACCTGCCGCAGGCGTGGAAAAGCGCCTTCGAACGCGCCTATCACATCCTTCAGTATTCGCCGTTGAAGAAACTGGTGGCGACCTATTTCAGTGGCCTGCAAGACAATCTGGGCCTGGCCGTGGGCCTGCCAGTGCAAGGTTTGCACATCGACGCGGTGCGCGCTCCTGAAGAGCTCGGCCAGGTACTGGATCGCTTGCCGACCTACAAGATTCTCTCGGTGGGTCTGGTCAACGGTCGCAACGTCTGGCGCTGCGAACTGGAGCAGGCGTTGGCGCAACTGCAACCGGCCCAGGAGCGCTTTGGCGACAACCTGTGGGTCAGCAGTTCCTGCTCGCTGCTGCACAGTCCGGTGGATGTCGAGCGTGAAGACAAGCTCGATCCGGAACTGAAAAGCTGGCTGGCATTCGCCGTGCAGAAGTGCAGCGAAATATCGGTTTTGCGTGATGCGCTGAATGATCCACAAGCACCGAAAGTGCAAAGCGCACTGGCCGAAAGCCGCGCCATTCAAGCGAGCCGCGTCCGTTCGCCACGTATCCACAAGGCCGACGTGCAGTCTCGGATCAAAGCGATCAACGCCGGCGACAGCCAGCGCCATTCGCCGTTCGCCAAACGCATCGCCGCGCAACAGGCGCGCTTGCAATTGCCGACGTTTCCGACCACCACCATCGGTTCGTTCCCGCAAACCGGCTCGATCCGTCTGGCCCGCCAGGCGTTCAAGCAGGGCAAGTTGTCGGCCAACGATTACCACGACGCCATGCGCAGTGAAATCCGCCACGCGGTGCAAGTTCAGGAACGTCTGGGCCTCGATGTGCTGGTGCACGGTGAAGCCGAGCGCAACGACATGGTCGAGTACTTCGCCGAACAGCTCGACGGCTACCTGTTCACCCGTTTCGGTTGGGTCCAGAGCTACGGTTCCCGTTGCGTGAAACCGGCGGTGATTTATGGCGATCTGAGCCGTCCGAAAGCCATGACTGTGGACTGGATCACTTACGCTCAAGGCCTGACCGACAAGGTTATGAAAGGCATGCTGACCGGTCCTGTGACCATGCTGATGTGGTCGTTCCCCCGCGAAGACGTGTCGCGCAAAGTCCAGGCGCAACAACTGGCGCTGGCCCTGCGAGACGAAGTGGTGGATCTGGAAAACGCCGGGATCAAGATCGTGCAGATCGACGAAGCCGCGTTCCGCGAAGGCTTGCCGCTGCGCCGCGCGCAATGGCAGGATTATCTCGACTGGGCGGTGGAAGCATTCCGCCTGACCGCCTCGGGTGTGAAGGACGAAACCCAGATCCATACCCACATGTGCTACAGCGAATTCAACGACGTGATCAAGGCCATCGCCGACATGGACGCTGACGTCATCACCATCGAAACCTCGCGCTCGGACATGGAATTGCTTGAAGCCTTCGAAGCGTTCGACTACCCGAACGACATCGGCCCGGGCGTCTATGACATTCACTCGCCGCGAGTGCCGGACACGGCGGAAATGGTCAAATTGATGAGCAAGGCCGTGAAACGGATTCCGGCGCAGCGGTTGTGGGTCAACCCCGATTGCGGCCTGAAGACCCGAGCCTGGCCGGAGACCGAAGCGGCACTGATCAACATGGTCGCGGCAGCGCGGCAACTGCGCAGTCAGTTGGCCTGACAAGCAGGGGGCGGTTTGACCGCCCCCGTTTGCTTTCACAGGTTTTCGAAATGGGTCAGTACCGACGAGCGCTTGGCAATATCGGCATCCGGCAGAGACGGATCGTCGGCGTGGGTCAGCAATCGGTGTTCGGGCAGCTTCAGATGAGCCTTTTCGAATTCACGAAAACCGGGCGTCGCCTTTGAATAGTGGAAGTGGGCGTACCACAGCAGTTTTGGCGGTGCCTGGGTCAGGTCACGGATTTCGTACTCCTGTAGATAATCGATGCGACCGTCCTTGCGTTTGCCAAGGTGCTTCAATGGCGCGACTTTGCGGATGTCCACAGCGTTCTGTCCGATCAGATCGTCGAGCATGCCATCGGTAGGGCTCTTGCTGCCCAGTGATTGACGGGTGCGCATTTGCCGTCCGCGGATCCGCAGTTCGGTCGCCTTGCCACGCAGGGTGGCGATCATCGGATTCTGCGCGTCGACTCGCCCGATCCCTTGTGCCCGGCGAATCAGTTCCTCAGCCTCGCTGACCATCATGTGTTCCAGATCGACCGGGAGCATGCCCTGGCGGGCGTAGGTGCTTACCTTGATCTCGTACGCCGGCAATCGATCCAGTCGCGTGCGCGCTTCTGTCACCAACGATCCCAGATCCTGCTCCATAAGCGACGGCGTGCGGGCAGACGCATTCAACAGGCGATATTTGCCGCTGCTGCCCTGTTCCCAGACCTCCTCGACACCGCCCTTGCCGGTCAGGTGATAGCGACGCGTCTGTGTGGTCGACTCCCAGTGTTCGACGCCGATCAACAATTGATCGTCTTCGGTGGTGAAGATCTTTTTATTACTGCGCCCGGTAGGTGCGGACACCGTCGGCAGTTCAAGGGTTCTGCGTGCCCGGTCAGCCATTTTCTCGATGCCGGCCATCAGGGCAGGAACGTCATCCCTGTAAAAGTGTTGGGAGTAGCTGGCCGTCCACACGGTCATGGCCCGCCGGAACTGCGCATACGTATCGAGGCAGTCCTGCAGGATCCGATTGCGTTGGGCCCGGGTCGCAGCGGTCTCGGGCAGGCTGAATTGGATGTAGAGGGCACGATCCATCCTGGCACGCAGCTCTCGTGCCTGGTTTTGCAGAAAGTGCCAGGACAGCTCGGCGAGATTGTCGTAGCGCTGGACGATCTCCAGCAGGCTGCCGGTCCTCAGATAAAGCAGGTTGCTTTCACTGAGGCGCTTGTTCAAAGCCTCGACTTCCGTTCGCATGTGCGCCTTGTCCCGGGGAAGCGTAATGCGGTCGTACCAGTGGTTGAGATCGTGCATCAGCCCTTCGATCTCGTCGGTTTTTTGCATCGTTTCCCTGCGCAATCCGTGAATCTGTCTATGCAAGGCGATGTGCTCGCTGTGGAGGTTTTCCGGGAGGTCTATCAGACGTTCGATCAGAGGGTCGATCCGGTCTAGCAGTGGGGCGACCTGGTGATTGATGTGATGAACACGCAATTGAAGACGGTCGGCCACCTTCCAGGCATCAAGGCTCATGCACTCGAGGACCTTGCGTCGTTTGTTGCCGTGAGTCAGAGGCAGAAGGTCGGTCAACAGCCGATAGCGTCGAGTCACCAGTTCGATGTCGGCGATGCAGGCTGCATCGGCAGCCGCTCTCAACGCCGGGCGTTGTTGAACGGGAGCATCGTTGTAGCGGGAGATGACGGCGTGACTTTCGGCGAATCGAGCGTCGATCTGCCGCGCGAAATCATCGGTGGCCTGGGTCAATTGCTGTTGACGGCGATACACCCGATCCCCCCACCAGCGTGGCAATCGTTGACGAATGCTCGCGGGCCAGACGGGATCCAGCACATCGGCCAGATGCCCGACGACATTGCCACCGCCCGCTCCGCCGCCGTCAAACGTCGTCCCGTACACCCCGAAATGCGTGTCCCAGTCGCCAGCCTCATCCAGGGCAATCGGCTGCTTGTAGGTTTTCTGCGAGTTGCCTGCCAGACGCCAGCCTCGTGAGTCTTTACTCAATTCGACCTGATAGATCCGTCCCTGGCGCACAACGAAATCGCCGTCGGCATGCCGGTAGACATTACGAAACAGCCCGGCACTGGCCGGTTGCAGGCCGCTCAGGAAGATGGGCTGCTGATGTTCGTAATCGGCGAATCGTGTCCTCGTGTGTTTTGCCTTTCGCCCGTCAGATGGCTGCAACGCTGCGGGACTGCCGGCCAGTTTGCGCAGCTGTCGGTTGCGCGTCAGGGCGCCGGTGCCGGTGCCTGCGCCTGCCAGGGGCAGGACGTCCATTGCCGCATCAATCACGGCCAACAGCAGCGCTTCGATTTCGGCCAGCCCATCGCCCACTGCACCACGCAAAAAAGCGGCCACGGCCTGATTGGCACTGTTCCAGGCGTCATACAAGCCTATGGCAGTGCCGACAAACGGCACCAGACCCAAGGCCATTTTGATGTAGGTGAACACATGCGAACGGCTCAGAGCGTCGCGCTCCCTGGTCAAGTCGGCATTGGAGCGCGAGGTGCTGCGATGGACCTGGATCAGCCGCCCCATTTGCGCATTGAGCAAGTGCGCGGCCAGGGAGGTAGTTGCCGGCCAGCGTTCGCCTACTCCGATCAAGGCATCGAAGCGTTTGAGCACGGCCTGATCTATACGGTATTCGTGGGCCTGCACGTTGCCCTGTACAGCCCGGCCGGCCAGATAGCGTGACCATTTATCCTGTACGCAAAGGTTGAACAGCGCTTGGCGTGCCGCTTCCAGGTTGTCATAGCGGCGCAGGCATTGCCCATCGGGGCTGTCGGTCAGGTACAACAACGTGGTCCCACTGACCCTTTCTTCTATGAAGCTCACGCCGGACAGCGTCACCGGACCTTCGTTTGGCGTGTCCTTGCCGCCTGAGATGAGCAGGGCTGGCAGCAAGACGATGTGCCTGTTGTTTGCTCGCCAGGCGAAAGGCGTGTCGGCATCAACGGCGATGTCGAGTATCTGCAGATCCTGTGCACTGATCCGGTTTTGCAGGCGAGCGCATTCACCTTGCAGCCTGAGCATCAACCGCCAGGGTTCCAGCAGGCACTCGCGGCGATGTTCATTGACGAACGGCGGGTCATCGTGAGCGCCCATGAACACCTTGCGGACCAAGGTTTCGTAGGCGTCGGGCAGGTCCAGGTCGGGTAGGGTCTTGCGCAGATAGCTTTTCGTGATGCCGGTGATCAGGACCTGGCGCTCTTTCTCGTCGGTCGTTGTCACTTCCACGGTCATGAAACCCAGGCGCAGGAGCAGCGGTTCCAGACTCATCGACGGTGTATTGTCGATGTTGTGCCGGGCCAGATCTTCGAGAGGCATCATGCTGCGCGCTTTGCTGGGCACCAGTTCGAGCTTCTGTGGCGTGCCGGGTGCTCCGGGCGCCCTGATCGTGTGTTTTTCCATTGCCACCGAGTCGGGCAGATCCAGTCGCACGGTGAAATGCCCCTTGATCGAAAAGTCCCTGCGTAGACGCTCATGCAAGTGTTGTCGGATGAAATCGTCGCGGGGTGGCAGGGCTGTTTCCATCAGCGCCTGGCTACGTTGCATGGCTTTGATGTACGACTCGATCTGCCACCTGAGTCTGTCACGATCAGGACCGGACAGATCGCTCAACCAGTCTGGCAGGCTGGAGGCTATGGAGAGGGTCGTGCGTTGCTCCCGCAGGTAGGTGACTGCCAGCTGCATTGAAGCGTTTATCGGGACTTGCAGCGCAGACCGATACTGTATGCGCAACTTTTCCAGCTGTTCGGCCCGCTGCGCCGAGGGTGACTGAGCAAACTGCTGACGTATCGTGCCTGCCCGCTCCTCGAACTCGCGAGTCACCTGGTTCAGCGCATGTTGCAGGGGATCGCCGCTGATTCGCTTCAGGTGCAGGGCCAGCACCGTGTCCCGCTCCTGAATCTTGAACAGCTCACGCTCCAGCTCGCGGCGGTTTTCGAAGCGTTGCAGTCCGCCTCCGGTCCCGGGCCAGTACAGTAACAGGCTGTACGATGCGTTCGGTTCCGACAGAACCTTTGGATGAGTGATGACCAGAGGGCCGTTGAGAGTCTGCCCGCTGGTGGTGCCCGATGCGCCTGGCGGTTCGTGTACCGACAGCGATATTTCGGCCGCGCACAGGTCGGTACTGCTGTCACTGGCGTCGTTCAATGCTGATTGGATTGCCTGGAATTGATCGCCGCTCAATTGCCCGATTGTCTGCTGCAGTTCGGCTTCGGCGAGCAGACCTGTCTTGTGTGCCTGATGCAGCGCAGTGAACTCGCGATTGAACGTGACGGTATCCAGAACTCGTTCACGGTCTATCAGCGCTTGGGCGGCCGCATCCGCCAATCGTTCGGCGTCCTCCATGCGTTGGAAAAAACCATCGAGCGTTCGTTGTCCCTCATCGCCGGCCTGGTTCGTCCATGAGTGCAGTGCGTGTTGTTGTCGCTTCAGTGCTGTCTGACGCACGCTCCAGGGGATGTCGGCGAACAGGGCGCCAAACAGGGGATATTCCTCATCAAGGCCCGAAGGTCTCGGTGCTGGCAAGGCGGGAGGTGGCGCGACAAAACCGGCCACGCTGTGCTGGCGATCCACGCGATCAGCCGGAACCAACGCCCGGTTGCCCTGTTCGGCCAGATCCAACCCGCTGTCCGAATCCTGACGCAAAGCATTGAGTCGAGCCTCCTGCACCTGGGCCAGCCATTCACTCATACCTGTAGTCAGTGGCAGAACGTCGGCGCTGTATTCGAAGCGAAGCCCCGAGGCAGACACTTCCTGCGGAACGAGTTGCTGGTCGCGCAGCGATGATTCCATCTCGTTGCGATTGGCGAAGGTCTGCAAGGGCACCGGTCGATGAGGCAAATACAATAATTGCCGCCCCGATTGTCGTTCGCCGACACTGATGACCCAGGCGCCGGGAAGGCTGCTCCGGTCGTTGTTGTCGAGCAACAGTTCCAGCCGCTCGCGGTTTATGGGTCGATCGTCCAGTCGCGGGGCCGGGGACGCGCTCTCCATGAGCAGCCACAATGGCCGTAACTGGTCCGCGGTCAGAGAGCGCTGAGCCAGAGCGACTTGCGCTGCTGCTTCAACATGCACGAGGTACAACCGTGCGGCGTGCTCGCGACGGGAAAGCGGCGTGCCGGGCGCGCGTGCGTCCCAATAGGAATTCCAGCGCCAATTAAGTTCTTTTTCCGGATCGAGTCTTTTGATTCGGGCCAGCAATTGCAGTGGTGTAAGGGCATTCAACAGGTGGCTTGCACCCAGGCCGACCACTTCGGCGGGGCGGTCCGGTGTCTTTTCGGGTCGGTTTTTCTGACAGAAACACGCAAGGATCGATGTGAATCCGACAAATTGCTCGGGGAGCGTATCCGTTGCTGGAAAGCGAAGGCCTGCATCCGGCTCTCCCAGATCCAGTTCGCGCTCCAGCAGGTCGGTCAGCGAGGTGCGAATGGAAGGCACACCGGCCAGCAGCTCGCGCAAGTCCTGACTGGCGTTGTGCCAACGTATCGTGGCGTTGTGCAGCAGAGCGCTGTCGATGTTCTGCGGCAAGGGCAATGAAGCCGGCCAGACCTGCGGCGCTGGCGGGTTGTATTCGGTAAAGATGCTTTCGGACATGGTCAACAGGTTCGTGACGGGGAGCGGGAGATCCACTCCATCTGTTAACCATTGAAAGGCGATAACCGAAGGCGGCGGCGTTACATAGTTATCGCTGCCACCCCTGACCGCTCGGCACTCTTCATCAAACTGTCATCGAACTGTGGCAGCGCGCTTGAACAAACTTCATCAGACTCGCGCTCTACTGGGGTTCTGCGTTTCGGTGTTTTTCATGTTCAAGGGATTTTTTGCAATCGCGGCGTTGTTGGCCGCGGTTTTTTTCGGGCAGGCGTCTTATGCGGCGTCGCGTTGCGACGTCAATGTACCGACCGAACGGGTCGATCTGGAGCAGGTGAGCCTGGCGTACCAGAGCATTGGTCGTGCGTCGGATCCGGCGTTGTTGCTGGTGATGGGGCTGGGCGGGCAGTTGATTCACTGGCCGGATGAAGTGGTGGTCGCCCTGTGTCAGCAGGGCTTT
This sequence comes from Pseudomonas sp. HS6, assembly GCF_023375815.1. Classification (NCBI taxonomy): domain Bacteria; kingdom Pseudomonadati; phylum Pseudomonadota; class Gammaproteobacteria; order Pseudomonadales; family Pseudomonadaceae; genus Pseudomonas; species Pseudomonas sp. HS6. Next base: position 2,976,518 of record NZ_CP067412.1, read on the forward strand.
CGGGTGATCCGCTATGACAATCGTGACGTGGGTCTTTCGACCTGGCGTCAGGCGCCGGCCGAGGCCAACCTGACGTTTGAAGTGCTGCGCTACAAACTCGGCCTGCCGGTGGCGGCGCCCTACAGCCTGACTGACATGGCCGACGATGCGCTGGGCCTGATGGACGCGCTGCACGTCGAGCAATTCCACGTGCTCGGCGCGAGCATGGGCGGGATGATCGCCCAGCACCTGGCCGCCATGGCCCCGCAACGGGTCGAGAGCCTGACGCTGATCATGACCAGCTCCGGCGCCGAAGGCCTGCCGGCGCCGAGTGCAGCGCTGGTGCAATTGCTGTCGCGACGCGGTGCACCCAATCGCGAAGTGGCGTTGGAGCAGCAGGCGGATTTGTTGGCGGCGCTGGGCAGTCCGACGGTCACCGATGATCGTCAGATGCTGTTGCATCAGGCGGCGCTGTCCTACGACCGGGCGTTCAACCCCGAAGGCGTGAAGCGCCAGATCATGGCGATCCTTGCCGAGCCAAGCCGCGTGGCGTTGCTCAATCAGTTACGCGTACCGACGCTGGTGGTGCATGGCACGGCCGATCCGTTGCTGCCGGTGATGCATGGCGTACATCTGGCGGCGCACATTCGCGGCAGTCAGTTGAAGCTGATTCCGGGTCTGGCCCATCGTTTCCAGGAGGCGTTCAAGGCGCCGTTGCTGGCGGCGGTGTTGCCGTACTTGCAGCAACACCGTGAAGACACCTCGCACTGGGCGCAGATCGAACCGGTGGCCGAGCGCAATCTGCTCTAGCGGGTGTATCGTGCAGGTCTTTGGCCATGATTGAACGCACGAGGTGAGTCATGAGTTCTGCCCTGAAAATCGATTTTGTCAGCGACGTGTCCTGCCCGTGGTGCGTCGTCGGTCTGTATGGTCTGCTGCGGGCGCTGGAGATTCTGCGCAACGAGGTGCAAGCCGAGATCCGTTTCCAGCCGTTCGAGCTGAACCCGAAGATGGGACCGGAAGGGCAGAACATCGGCGAACATATCCATGAAAAATACGGATCGACGCCAGAGCAGTCACAGAAGAATCGTGAAGTGATCCGCTCCCGTGGCGCCGATGTCGGTTTCAGCTTTCGCACCGATTCCAACAGCCGCATCTACAACACCTTCGATGCTCATCGGCTGCTGCACTGGGCCGGGGAGGAGGGCTTGCAGTTGCCGTTGAAAGAGGCGCTGTTCAAGGCTTACTTCACCGATGGCGGCAACCCGTCCGATCACTCGCAACTGGCGCAGATTGCCGAAAGCGTCGGCCTCGACCGACAGCGCGCCGAGACGATTCTGGCATCCGACGAATTCGCCAGCGACGTGCGCAAGGAGGAGCAATTGTGGCTGTCGCGCGGCGTCAGCTCGGTGCCGACCGTGGTATTCAACGGGCAATACGCGGTCAGCGGTGGCCAGCCGGTCGATACCTTTGTCGGGGCGATCCGGCAGATCATGAGCGAGGCGAAGGGCGGTACGGTGAACTGACGCCGTGAGGGTTCCCGGCATTGTCCGGGAACCCTGACTACCGGACGATCTTGTCCACGTGAATCCCCAGTTTTTTCAGGCGATACCAGAAGCTGCGCTCGGAAATCCCGATCAACTGCGCTGCCGCAGCCTGCACGCCATTGCTCTGGGCCAGCGCGGCGAGGATGTAGGCTTTTTCCACTTCTGCCAGTGCCGCTTCCAGGTCGGCCGGCACGCTGCCTTCGGCGACCAGAGCACCGGGCTCGGTCGGCTGTGAGGCAAACAGATAGGCCGGCAAGTCCTGCTCCTCAATCTCCGCGCCGGACGCGACGATGGTCGCGCGCTCGACGCAGTTCTGCAGTTCGCGAATGTTTCCCGGCCATGAATAACGGGCCATCGCCTGCAACGCCTCGGCACTGAAACCGCTGAAGCGCTTACCCGCCGCAGCGCCCAGGGTATGGGCGAAATGCCGGGCCAGCGGCGCGATGTCTTCGACCCGCTCTCGCAAGGCCGGCAACGGAATCGGGAACACGTTGAGGCGGTAATAGAGGTCTTCGCGAAACTCCTTGTTGGCCACGGCGTCCAGCAGGTTCTTGTTGGTCGCGGCGATGACCCGCACATCGACCTTGCGCTCGCGCGGATCGCCCACCGGTTCAATGATGCGTTCCTGCAAGGCGCGGAGGATTTTCGCTTGCAGCGCCAGCGGCATTTCGCCGATCTCATCGAGAAACAGCGTGCCTTTGTCCGCCTGCTGGAAGCGCCCGACCCGGTCCGCCACTGCGCCGGTGAACGCGCCTTTGCGGTGGCCGAACATTTCACTTTCCAGCAACCCTTCCGGGATTGCCGCGCAGTTGACCGCGACAAACGGTTTGTCGGCGCGGTTGCCGTGCTTGTGGATGGCCCGGGCGACCATTTCCTTGCCGGTGCCGCTTTCGCCGGTCAGCAGGATGGTGGCGTTGCTTTCGCGCACCGAGTCGATCGCGCTCAGTACCCGGCGAAAGCTCGGGCTGTCGCCCACCAGGCTATCGATCTGCTGGTGCTCGTCGAGTTCGGCGCGCATGCGCTGGTTGTCTTTGAGGATGTCGCGAAATTGCAGGGCCTTGCTGACGGTGATGTCCAGCTCATCGATATCGAAGGGTTTGGCGATGTAGTCGAAAGCGCCGTTGCGCATCGACTGCACGGCGTTTTTCACCGTGCTGTAGGCGGTCATGACGATCACCGGCAACTGCGGGAAACGGTTTTTGATTTCCGCCAGCAGTTGCGGGCCGTCCATGCCGGGCATGCGCCAGTCGCTGATTACCAGATCGATGTCTTCGGCTTCCAGCACCTTGAGCGCGTGCAGGCCGTTGCCGGCGGTGAACACCACAATGTCGTTCTGACCCAAGGCCGATGCCAGCAGGTCGCAGAGTTTGGGCTCGTCGTCGACCACCAGTACGTTATGCGTCATCGCTGTCCTCGTCGAAATCTGCACCGTTGGCCGGAATGTACAGGCTGAACGTGGCCCCGGCATCTTTTTCGCTGACGCATTCGATGCGCCCGTCATGGCTTTCCATGATCGAGTACACCTTGGCCAGGCCGAGCCCGGTGCCGGACGCCTTGGTGGTGACGAACGGCGTGAAGATCCGTTCGAGCATATCCGCTTCGATACCCTGGCCAGTGTCGCTGACACTGATGACGGTGTTGTGTTGGTCGCTGCTGATGCCCAGGGTCAGGCGACCACCGTCGGGCATGGCGTCGATGGCGTTGACGATCAGGTTCAGGCCAGCCTGTTTGAGTTGCCGCGCATCGGCATACAGGGTGGCGGCGGGGGCGCGGTCGTCGATTCGCACATCGATGTTGTGGCTGGCCAGTTCCGGGGCGCAGAACCCGACCAGTTCATCCACCAGCGGCCGCGCCAGTTGGGTCGAACGCAGCGGTGCGCTGGGCTTGGCGAAGTCGAGAAATTCGGTGATCAGGTCGTTGATGCGGCTGACTTCACTGACCACGTATTCCAGATGACGCTTGTCGGTTTCCGGCAGGTCGGCGCGTCGGTGCAGCAGTTGCGTGGCAGTCTTAATGATGCCCAGGGGGTTGCGGATTTCATGGGCCAGGCCCATTGCGACTTCGCCCAGCGCATGCAAGCGGTCGCGGCGGCGCAGTTGCGATTCCAGGTGTTGCAACTCGGCGAGGCGTTCGCTCATGTGGTTGAAGGTGCTGCTCAGTTCCGCCAGTTCATCGCCGCCGGTGACCGGCAGGCGCTGACGGTAGTCCCCGGCGATCACCGCTTGCACGCCTTTGGCCAGACCGCGCAGTGGCTGGGTCAGGCGCTGCGAGACCAGCCAGCCGACCGCCAGCGAAGCCGCCGAGCTGAGGATGAAGATCAGGATGAACAGGTTGCTCTGGTTCACCAGACCGACCAGGGTGGTATGGCGCAGCAAACCGCTGAACACCACACCTTGCAGCTCGCCGGCTTCATTGAGAATCGGTCGATAGATACCGCTGTAACGGTTGGTCGACTGCTCGATCGGTTGCTTGGTGCTGCGCAGTTGCTGTTCGATGTGTTCCGGCACCACTGCGGGATGATCTTCAAAGCGCTGGGTGGAGAAAATCTCCGAGAAGTCCGCGCCCTTGGCCAGGTACAGACGCAAATCGAGGGAGTGCACGTCGGCCACGCTGGTCAGGAAGCTGTTGTCGAGGTAGGTCGCGACGACCAGTTTGTAGTCGGTGCCGTCCTGATCGGTTTCGAAGGTCGAGACCACGGTGCCGGTCGCCACGCCGCCGACTTGCAGGGTCTGCAACACGGCTTTGGGCGCGGTGCTGATTTGCCGCACGATGTCATCGGCAGCGGTGCTGAACACTACTTTGTGATCGCTGTTGCGGATCAATGCGACCACGTCGATGCCCATCGAGTCGGCGATGTCCGCCGTAAGCTTGTTGTGCTTGGCCGACTGCCGGTCGGTGGGTGGACGGGTGTAACGCAGGAACAACTGTGCGACCCGGGCGTTGTCGCGCAGGATCTCGCTGATTTCGTCCTCGACGATTTTGGTCGACTCCTGCAGCCAGATCCGCACGTTGCTGTCGAAAATCTGCGACAGGGTGGTGGCCGCCAGTTCCGCGGCGATCATGGTCGGGATCACGCTGACCAGCCAGAACGCCAGCACCAGTTTGCGTTGCAGGCTCCAGCCGGAGAGGGCGAAGGGTCGGGCGGTGGCGCGTCGGTCGTTGATCATCATGCTCGCTTATTGTTGTTCGCTTATCGCAGTCGCCATGGCCGGGTCGGTACGATCCGGGCGGATGAATAACTTCACCAGCCGCAGCAGTTGATTGAGCACGGGATGGCGGTGGCGGAAAAACACGGTGTTGCCGACGAACGAGCAACCCAGGCGCAGCTTACTGGCATAACCGGCCTGGCCGCACGCGTAGATCGGGATGCCGTGTTCAATACAGTAGCCGACATTGGCCAGCCAGCTGCGCATGTACAGTTTGTGCTCGCGGGTGTGCGCCAGGTCGTGGGCGAAGAACTTGTCCACCAGCCGTTGATCGTCCAGCAGCACCAGGTTGAACGCCACCAGCTCGTCATCGACCCAGTACAAAACGCAGGCGGCACGCTCGTCGAGGTGTTCCAGCACCTGGCGAAAGTACGCGGCCGGCAGACACTCGAATGTCAGATCGCTGCGGGCCAGGGTCGCTTCGTAAAGCCGCATCATGGTCGGCAACAGGTCGTCGACCGAGCGCCGCCATTCGATTCGCGGACCCGAACCGCGCAGGGTCCGGCGCAGGTCCTTGCGGGTGGATTTGCCCAGGGTGCCGAGGTAGGCGTCGACCGAACCGAAGGTGATCGGCAGCTCGGCACCGGGCAACCCCGGCATGCTCTGCAACCCGGCCTCGCGACAGGCCTGCAGCCATTGCGGATTGCGGTGGGAAGCATCCTTGACGGCCAGCAGGCCGACCCCGGCCTGGTTTGCATCTTCACGGGCCAGATTCAGCAGACGTGAAAACAGTGAAGGTAAGCGGCTTGGATCGATAGACGGGAGGGTGCCGACGTGGCACTGCTCGGCCACCGGCGAGCCGAGGGCGTACAGGCGAATGTCGAACAGCCCCGGCCAGCAACTGCGCAGCCATTGGCTGAAGCCTTTGACAGTGCCTTGCAGGGTGGTGTCGAGCGAATAGGCAGTCCTGAAGGCCACCACTGCCGCAATCAGGCGGTCGTCTTCAAACAACGCCAGATAGCGCCAGTGAAAGCCGTCGATGCCGGCCTGTTCAACGGCGCGATAATAGGCCCAGTCTTCGAGCTCCTCGGGAAAGCAGGCATTCCACGCGTCGCGATCAATCGCTTCGATGGTTGAAAAGGCTTGGGCCGTGATCACGTCGTTTCCTTAACCGGCAAGGCATATCGTTTTGCAGTCGATTCACGCCCGTTGCCGGTATTCCTCGGTTGGCAGAGAGGGAGCGGTGAGCGGCAGGTCGGTGCGGTGGTTGTGGATGAATTGCACACTCAGTTCCACGACGCGTCGGTACTGCAGATCGACCGTGATCATGTGATAGCAGTCGTCCAGCAGGATCTTCACCACTTCGCCACCGAGCTTGCGTTCCACGTAGTCGGCGTTCCAGCGGCTGGTGATGTCATCCTCGATGGAGTGCAGCACCAGTGCCGGCACGGTGATGGAGGGCATGCGTTTGCGCACCACGGCGTTCATCCGGTGCAGTTCGCGCACGGTCACGCCTTCCATGGTCAGCAGGCCGGCCTCACTGCTGTGGCCTTCCTTCATCTGCCGTTCGACGATGGCCCGCAGACGTTCATTCTTGATGCCGTAGGGCGGTTTCTCTTCGAACTTGCAGATGTGCACGCCGAACGGGATTTTCATCAGCAACGGCGTCAGAAACGCCAGTTTGTTGATGCTCCAGCCGTCGTACTTGAGCGTCGTGGAATACATCAGCAACCCCGCTACCTGGCCAGGATGCTCGGACGCCACGTACATCGACATCACCGCACCCATCGACAGGCCGCCGACAAACACTTTGCTGTGCTGACGGCGGATGCCGACGAAGGTCTTGCGCACACCCTCGTACCAGTCGCGCCAGCCGGTGGCCTGCAAATCGGCATTGCCGCCGCAGTGCCCGGCCAGGGTCGGCACGTACACCGTGCAACCGGCCTTGGCCAGTCCCACGGCGACCCGACGTAACTCCGTCGGGGTGCCGGTGAGGCCGTGGATCAACAACACCGCGACCTCCCCTGTGCCGAGAACGAAACCGGCGTCGCCTTCGCCCAGATCGATCCCGGCCGCGTTCATCGTTTCATCGCCCGGGCCAGCAGACGGTCGAGCAGGGCAATGCCCAGGTCGATTTCCGGGTAGCTGATTTCCAGCGATGGCGCGAGGGTGATCACGTTTTTGTAGTAACCGCCCACGTCGAGGATCAGGCCCAGTTTGCGGCCGTCGATCTCGATGTCGCCTTTCATGCCTTCTTCGACCATGAAGTCCAGGGTGGCCTTGTCCGGGGTGAAACCGTCCGGGCCGCAGATTTCGCAGCGCAGGGCCAGGCCCAGGCCATCGACGTCGCCGATGATCGGGTAGCGTTTCTGCAGATCCTGCAGGCCTTCAAGGAAGTATTTGCCCTTGGCCATGACCATCGCGCCGTAGTCGACTTCGCTGGTCATCTTGAACATTTCCAGGCCCACGGCAGTGCCCAGCGGGTTGGAGGCGAAGGTGGAGTGGGTCGAACCTGGCGGGAAGACTTTCGGGTTGATCAGTTCTTCTTTCGCCCAGATGCCGCCCAGTGGGTTGAGGCCGTTGGTCAGTGCCTTGCCGAAGACGATCACGTCCGGTTTGACGTCGAAGTGTTCGATCGACCACAGCTTGCCGGTGCGATAGAAGCCCATCTGGATTTCGTCGACCACCATCAGGATGCCGTGCTGATCCAGCACATGCTTGAGTTCGCTGTAGAAGTTCATCGGTGGAATCACGTAGCCGCCGGTGCCCTGGATCGGCTCGACGTAGAAGGCTGCGTATTCGCTCTGGCCGACTTTCGGGTCCCAGACGCCGTTGTATTCAGTCTCGAACAGACGGGCGAATTGCTGCACGCAGTGGCTGCCGTACTCTTCCTTGGTCATGCCTTTCGGACCACGGAAGTGGTACGGGAACGGGATGAAGTTGGCGCGCTCGCCGAAGTGGCCGTAGCGGCGGCGATAGCGGTAGCTGGAGGTGATCGACGAGGCGCCGAGGGTACGACCGTGGTAACCGCCCTCGAAGGCGAACATCAGGCTCTTGCCGTTGCTGGCGTTACGCACGACTTTCAGCGAGTCCTCGATGGACTGTGAACCGCCGACGTTGAAGTGCACGCGACCGTCGAGGCCGAACTTCTTCTTGGCGTCCACGGCGATCATTTCCGAGAGCTCGATCTTGCCTTTGTGCAGGTACTGGCTGGCGATCTGCGGCAGGGTGTCGATCTGCTGTTTCAGCGCATTGTTCAGGCGCGGGTTGGCGTAACCGAAGTTGACCGCCGAGTACCACATTTGCAGGTCGAGGTAGGCCTGGTCTTCGGTGTCCCAGACATAGGAGCCTTCGCAGCGGCTGAAAATGCGCGGCGGTTCGATGTAGTGAACGGTGTCGCCGTAGGAGCAGTATTTGGCTTCTTTTTCCAGAAGAATCTGGTCTTCCGCAGTAGCAATTCGAATATCAGACATGGTGGAAGAGTTCCTGGGTTTCAGTGTTGAAAGTAGTAGCGTTGGCGGCGCTGGCTTTTGGCAGCAGCGCCAGCAAAGCCGGGAGTTCGGCGAAGCTGTCGAAGCGGGCGTAAGGGATCGCGTTGCGTTCGCAGTATTCGGCGAGGCGTCCCTTGGCGAAGACGAAGTCGGCGGTGGACGACACGCACATGTCGGACTGGCCGTCACCGATCACCAGCACCCGTTTGTTGCCGGGCGTGGATTTGCATTTGCAATTGCCGGATGCCGCGCGGCAGGCATCGCTGGAGTGCGGAAAATCGATGCGCCAGCTTTCGTGATCGAGCTGTCGCAGGCGGTTGGCGAGGATCGGCAACAAGGTCACGTAGTTGCGCGAAAGAATTCGCGCGATGCCTTGTTCGATGCCGTCGCTGACCACTTCGAACGAAGCGCCCAGGCCGATGGCGTGGTCGACGAAGTCGGGGAAGTCCGGATCGATCTCGATGCTGTCGAAGAATTCCAGCAGTTGGCCGGGCGTGGCCTTGACCAGCGAGAGCTGGCGGCTGAGGCATTCACGGGAACCGATTTCACCGGCCAGCCATTGGTTTTCGATCACTTCCCAACTCGGGTCGGCGAAGCGTTCGAGAATGCTGTCGATCACGTCGGTGCGGGTGATGGTCCCGTCGAAATCACACACGATATGCCAGTCAATCATCTGCATTACCTATTGGTCAGAGCGCGTTGTGTGCGCTTGCCGAGGGGTAGAGCAGGGACTGTGCCAAGTGCTTCGGCCCCCATGTTGGCGGGGCTGATGAGGTGCTTTGGCGATTCGAAGCTACAATTTTTGTAGCTTGCTACAAACAACATGAGTGCTTGCGCGGTGGGCGGCATCCGGGGATTGATGCGCGCATGTTCAATTAAAGGAATGGCCTCATGAAGAGGAAGACACTGCTTTTACTGGCGGCGCTGAGCGCTTTTTCGGCAAGCGCCATGGCGGGCGGCATCACCGGGGAGGCGGGCGTGGGCCTGGGTTATCAGCCTCACGATCCCAGCGGCAGCCGTTATGAAACACGGCCGATACCGTATCTCGATCTGGACTGGGGCGATGTCAGCCTCAGTACTGACGACGGCCTGACCTGGAACGCTTTGAAGGCCAACGGTTTCAGCGCCGGCCCTTATGTGAATTACCTGCCGGGCCGCACCTCCAACGGCGAATTGCGCGGATTGCGCGATGTGCCCGACATGGCCGAGGCCGGCGGTTTCGTGCAGTACGCGCCGGCCGACTTCTGGCGGGTATTCGCGTCCGTTGGCCAGGCGATCGGCGGTGGCGGCGGACAGGGCGGCGTGCTCGGTCGGGTCGGTGGCGAGATCGGTTATCCACTGGGCGGCGGCGTGATCGGCAGCAGCAATCTGACCGCGCATTTTGCCGATGCCCGGCAGAACAACACGTTCTTCGGTGTCAGCGACAAGGAAGCCCAGGCCTCCGGCATCCGCGCGTACAACGCTGGCGGCGGCTTGCAGAACATCGCGCTGACCCAGAGTTTCGAGTTCCCGCTTGGGCCGCAATGGTCGCTGGTGACCAGTGCCAGCTGGATTCACCTGACGAACTCGGCGGCCGACAGCAGCATTGTCAAAAGCGTCGGCGATACCAATCAGGGCGAGGTGCAGATGGCGATCGCCTACAAATTCAAGTGAGCCAGGCGGGAACTGGTCTGGCCTTTGCAGACAGCCGTGTCGAACCCATTGTTTCAGGATGTTCTTCATGGCTCGCCCTGTTTATCGTCTGCTGGCCCACTCGCTGTGGGACCTGATTCCCATCGCGCTCGGCCTGGCTCATTTCGCTTTTGTCGTGTGGCTGGTCACAGCCTTTCACGCGCTGTCCTGGTGGGCGTTGCTACCGCTGGCGCTGGGCTATGCGGTGAGCCTGTCGTGGAGCATCAACAGCATTTCCCACAACCAGATTCACAACGCCTACTTCACCCCGGCGTGGCTCAACCGCGCCTTTGACCTGCTGCTGTCGGTGACCATCGGTTTCTCCCAGACCCTCTACCGCGATATCCACAACCGCCATCACCGGGGCAACTCGGACCGGCCAAGGGCGGATGGCAAGACCATCGATCCGTTGTCGATCTACCAGCGGGGCAAGGACGGCCAGCCAGAGAATCCTTGGGCTTACACCTTCCTGAGTTTCTTTCGTGACGACCCCAAGCCGATCTACGACGAGATGCGTCGCAAGCGTCCCGACGATGCGCGTTGGGTCAAAGTGGAGATCGGCGTAACCGTGGCGTTTTACCTGGGGCTGGCGGCCTACGACTGGCGGGCGGTGCTGGTGTTGTTGCCGTTCTGGTATCTGGGCCAGGCGCTGTCATCGCTCAACGGCTACTACGAGCATTTTGGCGGCAACCCGGATTCGCCGATCGCCTGGGGCGTCAGCGCCTACAGCCCGCTCTACAACCTGTTGTGGATGAACAACGGCTACCACGCCGAACACCACTATCGGCCGAAAATGCACTGGACCCGGGTCAAGGCGTTTCACCGGGAAATTGCCGGGCAGCAGCGGGAGGCAGGAGTGAAGGATATTCCGGTGGCCCATGGCCTCGGATTTCTGGTGGCTCATCGCAAGGACTGAATCGCAAAGCCGTGGGAGCCGACAGGCTCCCACAATCGTTTTCCTCAGTTTTCCTCGCCCTCGGCCATCAGTGCAATGCCGCCCATGATCACGGCCACGCCCACCCAGTGCAGCGCACTGATCTGCTCTCCCAGCCCCAGCCAAGACCCCAGCAACACGCCGACGAACACCAGCGAACTGAGCGGGAACGCCAGGGACAGGCTGCTGCGTCGCAGAATCAGCATCCAGACAAAGAACGCGCCGATGTAGCAGGCAATCGCCACCAGCACGCCCGGTGCCTGGGCGACGTTGAGCAGCCATTGCAGGGTGAAGTCCATCTGCCCCAGTTGATCGCCGCCGACCTTGGTCGCGATCTGCCCGCCACTTTCCAGAATAATCAGCAACGCCCAGAGCACCACCGTGCCGAGGCGGCCGTGAAGCCAATCCATCGAGCCATTCCTTTTGAGTATCAGTTGAGAATCAGGCATGGCCGACACACACGAGCATCACGCCCGCCGTAATCACCAGTGTGCCCATCCAGCGACGTCGGCTGACGGTCTCGCCGAGGAACAGCTTGCCGGCCAGCACCACGCCGCAATACGCCAGTGCGGCGGCGGGAAATAACAGGCTCAACGGCGCCCGGGACAGTGCTTCGAGCCAGACAAAAAACTCGATCACGTAAGCGCCGATCCCACACCACAACAGCGGCGCATTGAACACCTGCCCCCAGAACGCGCCCAGCCGAAAACCGCCCTCAAGCTCAGGCAAACGGTCCAGGCCGAGCTTGAAACAGAGCTGGCCGATCACGTCGAGCACGATGGAAAACGCCACCAGCAAAATCACGGTCAAGGTCATGGGAACAGCTCCTCGAACAACTCGATCAGCGCCTGATTGGTCGCCGAGTTGCGCAGCAGATCGGTTTCGCTCCAGCGTTCGGCCGGCGGCTGATCGGATTTGGCTTCCCAGCGTTTGAACGCGTTGCTGAAGGCCGGGCGGGCGAACTCGCCACAGATGTCGATGCCGATGATGCGTTTGCTGGCGGCCAGGCTGCGGATCGCCTGGAGCAAATGGCTCAGGCGCATCTGGCCTTGATCCCAATTGGTCGCGGCGTCTTCGCTGGCCAGCACGTCTTTGTCAATGGTGATCCACACCGCCTCCGTGGGCAGGCTGGCGATCATCTGATCGAGAAACGCCGTCCAGTCCTGATCGGCCAGGTTGTGCCAGTGCAGCAGGTTTTCCTGTTGCTGATGACCGGCGCCATCGCCCACCCGGCCCCAGACTTTCGACGGTGGGTGCTGCCACGGGAACAGCTGCAACACACCGCGTTTGAGGGCACCGAGATTGCCGCCCTTGATCTGCGGATTTTGCAGATCGTCGCTGCACGGCCCGAGGGTGACGATGCGGTCGATGTTCGGCAGTTTCAGCGCCTGATTGACCCACGAGCCGCAGTGGCGACGGGGGGCGAAGTGAACCCAGTCGGGATGATTGTCGAAGTGGATCAGGCTCACCGGCTCGGGCAGGTCAGTCAGGAAGGCCGGTGTCAGATGGTGATAGTCGCCGGAACCGACGAAAAAGATTTCCGGTGCCGGGCCGCTGTGCCGGGGCCGCTCACGCAGGCGTTCGACGAAACGACGGAAGGTTCGTTCGCTGGACCAGAGCCGCAGTTTCGGGCCGAGGTCGAGCAGGTCCAGGCGTTTGGCGCGGCCGCTGTCGAGCAGCCGCATGATGGACGCCTGGCCTGTCAGGCTGTGGTCGAGGTCTAAAATATTCAAGGTCGCAATTCACCCTTGGCAGACCCTCCCAGACACCGGCCTCATCGAACATGAGCGCCGGCCGGGCGGGCTTTTGGGGGTAAATGCAAGGGCCGGGCCAGGCCCTCTGCCACACGGCAGTCGTCAGGCGTGCAGGCGTACCCAGACGCTGACCAGTACCGTCGCCGCCATCAGCCATGCGACAGCGGCTACGGCCAGTGAAGCTTCCAGGCGCAGCCGGTCAACCATCACGTACAGCGTCGCCAGGTATACGAAGTACGGAATGATCGACCACATGCCGAATACGATAGTGGTCTTCAGGTCGTCGACCGAGCGGCCCTTGCCGACGATGTAGTGGGCGATCAGGGCGAAGGTCGGGAACAACGGCACCAGGCCGGCGATGTAGTAGTTTTTGGTCTTGGCCAGCATGGCGAGAATCACGACCACCGCCGCACCGATCATTGCCTTGAAAATCAGGTCCACATCGTTCTCGCTTAATGGCTCAGGCCGTATTTTTTCACTTTGTCGAACAGCGTGGTCTTGGCCATGCCCAGTTCGAGGCTGGCCTGGGTCAGGTTGCCGCCGCTGCGTTGCAAGGCATCGCTGAGCAGGTTGCGTTCGAAGGCTTCCACCGCTTCGGCGAACGCCAGGCCCTGGCCTGCGTTACCCGCGCCGGTTTTCTTGAACGCCGGCAAGCCGAGGGCAAAACGTTCGGCGACGTTGCGCAGTTCGCGCACGTTGCCCGGCCAGTCGTGGCTCATCAGGCTGGACAGGGTCTGGTTGTCCAGCTCCGGCAATGCGCGGTCGAAGCGCAGGGCCGATTGCTGGGTGAAGTGTTCGAACAGTTGCAGGATGTCTTCGCGGCGCTCGCGCAAGGGCGGCAGCTCCAGCGTCACCACGTTGAGGCGGTAGTACAAGTCGCTGCGAAATTCCCCGGCCTTGCTCGATTCGTCGAGGTCGGATTTGGTCGCCGCGATCACCCGGCAATCCACCGCCACACTTTGGTTCGAACCAAGGCGTTCGAGGGTGCGTTCCTGCAACACACGCAGCAATTTGATCTGCAACGGCAGCGGCATGCTTTCCACTTCGTCGAGGAACAGCGTGCCGCCGTCGGCGTGTTCGATCTTGCCGATCCGCCGTTTGCCGGCGCCGGTGAAGGCGTTGGCCTCGTGACCGAAGATTTCGCTTTCGAACAGGTTTTCCGGCAGGCCGCCGCAATTCAGCGCGACGAACTGTTTGGTGTGGCGGCGGCTGAAGTCGTGCAGGCAACGGGCGACCAGTTCCTTGCCGGTGCCGGTTTCGCCTTCGATCAACACGTTGGCCGAGGTGTCGGCGACGTTGGCGATCAGTTCGCGCAGGTTCTGCATGGCTGGCGAGCGACCGATGATCCGTCCTTCAAGCGAATCACGTTCAGCCAGTTGCCGACGCAGGGACGAGACTTCGCGAGCCAGGCTGCGTTGCTCCAGCGCACGCCGGGCGACGTCCACCAGCCGCTCCGGGGAGAACGGTTTTTCCATGAAGTCGTAGGCGCCTTTCTGCATCGCGCCGACGGCCATGGAGATGTCGCCGTGACCGGTGATCAGCACCACCGGCAGGCTGCGGTCGCGTTGCTTGAGACGGGTCAGCAGTTCCAGGCCATCGATGCCGGGCAGGCGGATGTCGCTGATGACGATGCCGGCGAAGTTGTCGCCGACCCGCTCGAGCGCTTCTTCGGCACTGCCGACGCCGATGCAGGGAATGTCTTCCAGGGTCAGGGCCTGCTGGCAGCCGAGCAGCACATGGGGATCGTCTTCGACGATCAGCACACTAAGGTCGTTGTTCATATTGGCTCGGCAGGAGTAGGGCTTACCAACGGTAAACTGAGGACGAAGGTGGTACCACCGCTGGCCGGGTGTTCGACACCCAGATGTCCGCCGGTGGCGGCGGCGAGGCTGGCCGACAGGGTCAGGCCGAGGCCAAGACCCTGTTCGCCGGGTTTGGTGGTGAAGAACGGCTCGAACAGATGCTTGCGCGCCTCAGCATCGATGCCGTGGCCGTTGTCGCGTACCCGCAGGCGATATTTGCCATCGAATTCTTCGCCTTCCAGCCACAGTTCCGGCAGCGGTTGTGCCTGCATGGCGTCGAGGGCATTACCGATCAGGTTGACCAGAATCTGTTCCAGCCGCGTCTGGTCGATCTGCACTTGCACATCAATGAACTGACGATGCACTTGCAGAGAGGCAGTTTCGACACGGGCACCGAGTACTTGCAGTGCGGCGTCCACGGCTTTGCCGAGGCTGGCCCGGCCCTTGTCGTCGCCGCGCCGGGCGAACGAGCGCAGGCTGGCGGTGATCCGGCCCATGCGGTCGATCAGGTCATTGATGGTTTTCAGGTTGGTACTGGCGACGTCGAGCTGACCACGTTCCAGAAAGCGAATCGTATTGCCGGACAAGGTGCGCATCGCGGCCAATGGCTGGTTCAGTTCGTGGGCGATGCTGGTGGACATCTGGCCGATGGCTGCGAGTTTGCCGGCCTGCACCAGTTCGTCCTGGGCCCGGCGCAAGGTTTCTTCGGCCTGACGCCGTTCGCGGATCTGACTCTTGAGCCTGTCATTGCTGGCGCGCAGGTCGGCGGTGCGTTCGGTAATCCGACGCTCCAGCTGATTGTTGGCTTCCTGCAAGGCTTCCCGGGCGGCGAGGCGGGTGGCAATGACCTTGCGGCGCTCGTTCCAGGCAATCAGCAAAAACGCCACCAGCGCAAAGGCGACCGCCACCAGAATCCCCTGATTGATCGCTTCGCGTCGCAGGTCCTGCAACGGTGTCAGCAGGGTGAAACTCCAAGGTGTGTCGCTCAGTGGCCGGGTTTGCGCCAGGTAACTGATGTTTTCCTGATCGCGTTCCTGTTGCGGCTGGACTTCGCTGTTGGCCGGGAAGGTGAGTTTTTCCACGCCTTCGGCGAGAGTTTCCCGGGCCAGCGGTTGCAGTTCGTTGAGCGGGAACCAGTAATACTGGAGGCTGCGGGCGAGTTTTTCCTTGGTCTCGTCGCTCAGCGGTACTACGGATTTCAGGCGACGGGCCGGATCGCTGGAAAGGATGATGATGCCGTTCTCGTCACTGACGAAGGCCTCCAGCCGCGCCCGTTGCCAGCGCTCTTCCATGGCTTCCATGCGAACCTTGACCACCGCGACGCCGATGATTTTGCCGTGTTCTTCCAGTCCGTGGGCGAGGTAGTAGCCGGGTTCGCCGTTGGTGCTGCCGATCCCGTAGAAACGTCCGGGCTCGCCACGAACGGCTTTCTGGAAGTAGGCGCGGAACGACAGGTCTTCGCCGAGGTAGCTGTCGACATCGCGCCAGTTGCTGGTGGCCATGACGCGGCCGGTGGTGTCCATGACGTAGATGGCCCGACTGCGGCTGCGCCGGTTGAGGCCTTCCAGGTAATCGTTGACCGTTTGCCGGTGTTCCGGGGTCGGGTCGTCCAGCAACTGCGAAACGCTCGATTCGAGTTCCAGCAGGCTGGGCAGGTAGGTGTATTTGCTGATTTCGCTTTCGACGGCGCGGGCATTCAGTTCGAGCTGACGCTGACCGTTTTCGCTGAGGCTGCGAATGCCATAGCGCTCACTGATCCCGAAGCCGGCATAACCCAGTCCGACCATCAGGATGATGATCAGCGGCGGCAGGAACAAATGGCGGATCAGACGGGGTTTCACGGCAAGTGATGGCTTTGTTGCGCGATAGAGATTGGGGTCGCATTTCATCACAGATGCCTTGGGTCAACCACCCGGATTCCCCGACAGTTGCTGTCGGGGAATCCGGCAGGTTTTTAGTGCTGCAGGATTTTCTCGAGGAAATGCTGCGCGCGTTCGGAGCGTTGGCTGATGTCGCCGAAGAACTCTTCCTTCTTGCAGTCTTCGATGATCTTGCCGGCATCCATGAAGATCACCCGGTCGGCCACTTTGCGGGCGAAACCCATTTCGTGGGTCACGCACATCATGGTCATGCCTTCGTGGGCCAGTTGCACCATCACGTCGAGCACTTCGTTGACCATTTCCGGGTCCAGCGCGGAGGTCGGTTCGTCGAACAGCATGACGATCGGGTCCATCGCCAGCGCACGGGCAATCGCCACACGCTGTTGCTGACCGCCGGACAGTTGGCCCGGGTGCTTGTGGGCGTGAGCCGACAGACCGACGCGATCCAGCAGTTGCAGACCTTTCTTGGTCGCCTCTTCCTTGCTGCGGCCCAGCACCTTGATCTGCGCGATGGTCAGGTTTTCGGTGATGGTCAGGTGCGGGAACAGCTCGAAGTGCTGGAACACCATGCCGACGCGCGAACGCAGTTTCGGCAGGTTGGTCTTCGGATCGGCAATCGACGTGCCGTCGACCACGATGTCGCCTTTCTGGAAAGGCTCCAGCGCGTTGACGCACTTGATCAGGGTCGACTTGCCCGAACCGGACGGACCGCAGACCACGATCACTTCACCTTTTTTGACCTCGGTGCTGCAATCGGTCAGCACCTGGAAGTCCCCATACCACTTGTTGATGTTCTTGATAGAGATCATACGGCGAACCTTTTTTGCAGACGCTTGACCAGCAGCGAGGCGGAAAAGCTGATGATGAAGTAGACGACACCGGCAAAGATCAGGAACTCGTTGGAGCGTCCGATGATGTCGCCGCTGGAGCGGGCGGAGTTGAGGAAGTCCACCAGGCCCACGGTGTAGACCAGCGAGGTGTCCTGGAACAGGATGATGCTCTGTTGCAGCAGCAACGGGGTCATCTTGCGAAACGCCTGGGGCAGGATGATCAGGCGCATGGTCTGGCCATACGTCATGCCCATCGCTTGCGCGGCGCCCATCTGGCCCTTGGGAATCGACTGCACGCCGGCCCGCACGATTTCACAGAAGTACGCGGCTTCGAACATCATGAAGGCCACGACGCAGGAGGTGAACGCGCCGATCGGGGTGTCTTCGCCGGTGATCCAGCGCAGCACGAACGGCACCGCCAGGTAGAACCAGGTGATGACCAGCAGCAGCGGGATCGAGCGGAAGTAGTTGACGTAGGCACCGGCCACGCGTGACAGCAGCTTGTTGGACGACAGGCGCATCAGCGCGAGGATCGTACCAAGAGCGATGCCGCCGACCACGCCCATGACCATCAGCTTCAAGGTCATGAGCATGCCGTTCCACAGGCCCGGGATGGCAGGGATGATGCCACTGAAATCGAGTTCCATTATTTACCCCCCACGGAGATCAGGCCGGGCACGGCGACTTTTTTCTCGACCAGACGCATCAGCAGCATCAGGCTCATGTTCAGGGTGAAATAGATCAGGGTGGCCAGGGTGAAGGCTTCAAACAGGTTGGCCGAGAATTCGGCGGTCTGTTTGGTCTGGGCCAGCAATTCCATCAGACCGATCAGCGACGCCACGGAGGAGTTCTTGAACACGTTCAAAAATTCCGAGGTAAGCGGCGGAATGATGATCCGGTAGGCCTGGGGCAGCAGCACGTTCCAGTAGATCTGCGGCAGCTTGAAACCCATGGCGCGGGCGGCGGATTCCTGGCCACGCGGCAGCGCCTGGATACCGGTGCGAACCTGTTCGCAGACGCGCGCAGCGGTGAACAGGCCCAGGCACACGACAACGCTCAGGTAGGCCGAGGTGGTCGGGTTCAGGTCCTGCTTGTACCAGTCCTGCAGGTTTTGCGGCAGCAGATCGGGTATCAGGAAATACCAGATGAACAGCTGAACCAGCAGCGGCACGTTACGGAACAGTTCCACATAGCAGGTCGCGATGCCCGATACGATGCGGTTTGGCACGGTGCGCATGACCCCCAGAATGGAGCCAAGCAGCAAAGCGATGATCCATGCCACGACAGCGATGGCTATGGTCCAGCCCAGGCCGGCGATGTACCAGTCGAGATAGGTCTCACTGCCCACGCCGGTGGACTTGAAGAACACGCCCCAGTCCCAGTTGTAATTCATTAGGGTCTCCCCTCGATTCGATCGATGTACAAGTGCCCGCCTGGGGAAGCTCCGTTCCCAGCCTGATCTTGACGGTCAGGCACACGCGGTCGGCTCGAAAACCGCACGGTCGAGTGTTCCAGATTGATACC
This sequence comes from Pseudomonas sp. HS6, assembly GCF_023375815.1. Lineage (NCBI taxonomy): Bacteria > Pseudomonadati > Pseudomonadota > Gammaproteobacteria > Pseudomonadales > Pseudomonadaceae > Pseudomonas > Pseudomonas sp. HS6. The sequence goes on from NZ_CP067412.1 coordinate 2,995,076, forward strand.
AGCAGGTAGTAACAGATGCCTGAGGGAGCTGGGCCCCTCAGGCGACAAGGTTAGATCAGGTGTCAGATTTTTACGTCTGGCGCAGGCTTGTCGCTCGGATTGGCGATCAGCTCTTTAACCTTTTCACTCATCGGGAAGTTCAGGTTCAGGCCTTTAGGCGGGACCGGGCTCTCGAACCACTTGCTGTAGATCTTGTTGATCTCGCCGGATTTGTAGAGGGCGACGATGGCGTCATCGACAGCCTTCTTGAAGGCCGGGTCGTCTTTGCGAACCATGCACGCGTAGGCTTCGAAGGACTGTGGAGTACCGGTGATGACCCAGTCGTCCGGCTTCTTCGCCTTGGCTTCTTCGCCGGCCAGCAGGGCGTCGTCCATCATGAAGGCTACGGCGCGGCCGCTTTCCAGCATCTGGAAGGATTCGCCGTGGTCTTTGGCGGAGATGACGTTCATGCCCATCTGCTTGTCGGCGTTCATCGCCTTGATGATGCGCTCGGACGTGGTGCCGGCAGTGGTCACAACGTTTTTGCCTTTAAGGTCGGCAAAGTCGTTGTAGGACGGCTTGCCTTCCTTGTCTTTCTTGACCAGCAGACGGGTGCCGATTTCGAAGATGTTGACGGTGAAGTCGACTTGCTGGGCGCGTTCGGCGTTGTTGGTAGTCGAACCGCACTCGATATCCACGGTGCCGTTCTGCACCAGCGGGATACGGGTTTGCGAGGTGACCAGATTGTATTTGGCGTTCAGATCAGGTTTGTTCAGGTCTTTTTTCAGCGCTTCGACGATAGCGACCTGAATGTCGTGGGAGTAGCCCACGGGTTTGCCCGAAGCATCCGCGATGTAGGAAAACGGAATCGAGCTGTCGCGGTGACCCAGGGTGATGGTGCCGGAGTCGTTGATCTTCTTAAGGGTGCCGGTAAGTTCGGCAGCGAAAACTGGTGTGCTGATCAGAGCGGCAGCAATGGCTGCGCCCAGGATATGGGGAACGATGCGCATCAAATTTTCCTCGACATTGTTTTTTTTATGGAGCCGGTTGAGCGGGCCCTTTTGTGCTTCGAATGCCTGACGGCTCCCGTCGTGTTGGCGCGACAGGCATTCGTCGAAGGAGTGTAGAGCATGAGTCGTGCCAGACCAGTTGCTACAAGTTAACTTATTGATTTATTTGAATATTAATGTTTTGTGAAGGTGTTTTTCTATGTTTCTGATCCGGTTATCCGAATCGACTGACAGGTCGCGTTCGGAAAACCGAACAGCATTCGTCATCCCGCGTTTCAGCCAAGATGCAAAAAGCCCCTGAATCTCTCGATTCAGGGGCTTTTCGTTCTACGGGCGGATCGATCAGGCCGCTTCGATCTTGCGGTTCTGCTCGACCTTGTTCAGGTACGCCGCGAGTTTTTCCTGTTCGTCCGGGGTCGTGAACAACCCCAGTTTGCTGCGGCGCCACAGGATGTCGTGCGCGGTGGTGGCCCATTCTTCGCTGCACAGGTAATCGACTTCACGGGTGTAGAGACCGCCGCCGATGTGCTCGCCCATGTCGGCGAGGGTGTCCACGCCTTCGAGCATGCGCCAGGTGCGGCTGCCGTAGGTGGTGGCCCAGCGGCGGGCGATTTCGGTCGGCACGAAGTCGAACTTGTCGCGGATCAGCGCGCTCAGGGCCTGCGGCGTGGTCATGTCTTCGCCGCCGGGCAGGGTGGCGCTGGCGGTCCAGCTCGGGCGCATCTGCGTGAAGTAAGGCATCAGTTGCGCCATCGCCGATTCTGCGAGTTTGCGGTAGGTGGTCAGCTTGCCGCCGAACACCGACAGCAGTGGCGCTTCTTCGGTATTGCCGGACAGCGCCAGGGTGTAGTCGCGGGTCACGGCCGAAGGGTTATCGGACTCGTCGTTGCACAGTGGGCGTACGCCCGAGTAGCTGTGCAGGATGTCTTCGCGGCTGATCTGCTTCTTGAAGTGGGCGTTGACCACTTTGAGCAGGTAATCGGTTTCGCCGTCGGTGATCGCCACTTTGGCCGGATCGCCGGTGTATTCGCGGTCGGTGGTGCCGATCAAGGTGAAGTGGTTCAGGTACGGAATGGTGAAGACGATGCGCTGATCTTCGTTCTGCAGGATGTGCGCGTGTTCACCTTCGTACAGCTTCGGCACGATGACGTGGCTGCCCTGAATCAGGCGGATGCCGTACGGCGATTCCATCTTCAGGTCGTCACGGATGAACTTGGCGACCCACGGGCCGGCGGCGTTCACCAGAGCCTTGGCGGTGATCGAAAACAGGCTGCCATCGGCGCGTTCCAGGTTCAGGTGCCACAGGCCTTTGGCACGACGAGCGCTGACGCAACGGGTCTGGGTGTGGACATGCGCGCCTTTCTCACGGGCAGCCATGGCGTTCAATACGACGAGGCGGGCGTCATCGACCCAGCAGTCGGAGTATTCGAAGCCTTTGGTGATTTCACTTTTCAGCGCGCTGTCGGCGCCAAACTTCAGGCTCTTGGAACCTGCGAGTTTTTCGCGCTTGCCCAGGTTGTCATAGAGGAACAGACCGGCGCGGATCATCCATGCCGGACGCAGGTGCGGTCGGTGCGGCAGCACGAAACGCATCGGTTTGACGATGTGCGGGGCCTTGGCCAGCAGCACTTCGCGCTCGGCCAGGGCTTCGCGCACCAGACGGAATTCATAATGTTCGAGGTAGCGCAGGCCACCGTGGATCAGCTTGCTGCTGGCCGACGAGGTGTGGCTGGCCAGGTCGTCCTTTTCGCAAAGGAACACCGAAAGACCGCGACCGGCGGCATCCGCTGCGATCCCCACGCCATTGATCCCGCCGCCGATGACGGCGATGTCGTAGATCTCGGAGATAGGGGGCGTACGCAAGGTAGATGTGGACATCGGCTGGCCTCGGGCTCTTTTGATTTTCTGTCTTGGAAATCGAACATGAATGTTCATTTGCGAAAATGGTAGCCCATAAAGACGCGCACAGCCAGTCGACTTCGATTGAAAAAACTCATCGAAGGGCGGAGAAAAGAAAATATTCGAACATGAAATGCGCGTCTGAGCGCGGATGTCGGCGCTTGTGCGATCGCTTTCGCGGGCAAGCCCGCTCCCACAGGACTTCGTCGTTCACGGAACTGATGAACGCAACAGGCACTGTGGGAGCGGGCTTGCCCGCGATGGCGTCAGTGAAGACGCCGATCAAAGGATGGGTTAAACGACTTCGAGGCGAATCTTGTGCTGGCTCAACAGTTGCGCCAGGGCTGGCACCGGCTGTTGATCGGTCACCAGGCAATCGATCAGGCTGATCGGGCCGAGGCGGATCATCGCGTTACGGCCGAACTTGCTGGAGTCCGCCGCCAGAATCACCTGCCGGGCATTGGCAATGATCGCCTGGGACACGCGCACTTCCTGATAATCGAAGTCGAGCAGGCTGCCGTCTTCGTCGATGCCGCTGATGCCCACCAGCGCAAAGTCGACCTTGAACTGATTGATGAAGTCCACACTCGCCTGACCCACCACGCCGCCATCGCGACGGACATTGCCGCCGGTGAGCAGCACATCGAAATCATCCTTGGCGCTGAGCATCGAGGCGACGTGCAGGTTGTTGGTGATGATTTTTAGATGACTGTGATTGAGCAGGGCGCGGGCGATGGATTCGGTGGTGGTGCCGATGTTGATGAACAGCGAGGCGTGATCGGGAATCTGTGCGGCGATGGCTTCACCGATGCGTTGTTTTTCATCGCGCATCTGATCGGCGCGCATCGCATAGGCGGTGTTTTCGACGCTGGAATCATAGGCCGCGCCGCCGTGGTAGCGACGCAGCAGATTGGCTTCCGCGAGCTGATTGATGTCGCGGCGGATGGTTTGCGGGGTAACAACGAACAGCGTGGCCATTTCCTCGATGCTCACATAGCCGCGTTCGCGGACCAGCTCGAGGATTTGCTGCTGACGGGGAGGCAGATTCATGGGGCTTCCTTTGGGCTGCCGTGCAAAATTTGCCCATGATGCCGCAGGAATCACCTCCCGACCAGTTACAACCAGATACGAGTACTCAGGTTGGCTTATTCAGCGTCTTCACGTGCCCAGTCACGGGTACGGCTGACGGCTTTTTTCCAGCCTTTATAGAGCTTCTCTTTTTCGACTTCGTCCAGGCTCGGTTCGAATTCGCGTTCGATCACAGCCTTGCCGCGCAGTTCTTCCAGACTGCCCCAGAAACCGCACGCCAGACCGGCCAGGTAAGCTGCGCCCAGCGCCGTGGTTTCGCGCATTTGCGGGCGCTCGACCTGAGTGCCGAGGATGTCGGCCTGGAACTGCATGAGGAAGTTGTTCGCCACTGCACCGCCGTCCACGCGCAGGGCTTTGAGGCGTTCGCCGGAGTCCTGTTGCATGGCGTCCAGTACGTCGCGGGTCTGGTAGGCAATCGACTCCAGCGCAGCGCGGATGATGTGATCCACACGCACGCCGCGAGTCAGGCCGAACAGGGCGCCACGGGCATACGGGTCCCAGTACGGAGCGCCGAGGCCGGTGAAGGCTGGCACGAGATAAACGCCGTTGCTGTCCTTCACTTTATTGGCGAAGTACTCGGTGTCGTGGGCGTCGTTGATGATTTTCAGTTCATCGCGCAGCCATTGCACGGTCGAACCGCCGTTGAACACCGCGCCTTCCAGCGCGTAAGCCACTTCGCCGCGCGGGCCGCAGGCGATGGTGGTGAGCATGCCATGCTGGGACTTCACGGCTTTGTCGCCGGTGTTCATCAGCAGGAAGCAACCGGTGCCATAGGTGTTTTTCGCCTGGCCCGGCTCGACGCACATCTGGCCGAACAGCGCAGCTTGCTGGTCACCGGCGATACCGCCGATGGCGATGCCGCTCTTGGTGCGACCGTAGATTTCCGACGACGCTTTCACTTCCGGCAGCATCTCGCGCGGGATGTCGAGGATCTCCAGCATCTTCGCGTCCCACTCGAGTGTGTGGATGTTGAAGAGCATGGTGCGCGAGGCGTTGGTGTAGTCGGTGACGTGGACCTTGCCACCGGTGAATTTCCAGATCAGCCAGCTGTCGACGGTACCGAACAGCAGTTCGCCGTTGCGCGCACGTTCGCGGCTGCCTTCGACGTTGTCGAGGATCCACTTCAGTTTGGTGCCGGAGAAGTACGGGTCGGTGACCAGGCCCGTGGTGTCACGGATGTATTCTTCGTGGCCGTCGCGCTTGAGCTGCTGGCAGATTTCGGTGCTGCGGCGGCACTGCCAGACGATCGCGTTGTAGACCGGGCGGCCGGTGGTCTTGTCCCAGACCACGGTGGTTTCACGCTGGTTGGTGATGCCGATGGCGGCCACCTGGTCGTGATGCAGACCGGCCTGGGCCAGCGCTTCGACCATCACTGCGCTCTGGGTGGCAAAGATTTCCATCGGGTCGTGTTCGACCCAACCGGCTTGCGGGTAATGCTGGGCGAATTCGCGCTGCGCGGTGCAGACCACGTTCGCATCGCGGTCGAAAATGATCGCGCGGGAGCTGGTCGTACCCTGATCGAGGGCAATGATGTAGTTCTTATTCTGAATGTCGGTCATGTCGATTGCCTTGGACGAAATAAGGGAGAGTGGGCCGTGGCGCGGGCTCGAAATGGGCAGGAGCCCGCGCCGACTGTTTCAAGAAGTTCTTGGTTTGCCGTCAATGGCCGGTTCTGCATCCTTTGTAGCAGGTGTGGCGCTGGTCAGGTGACGGGCAATCAGCCCGCGATACCCGGCAGCGCCGAGGCAGGCACCGACAATCGGTGCAAAAATCGGAATCAGGAAGTACGGGATTTCACGTGCGCCGGTGAAGGAAATTTCACCCCAGCCCGCGAAGAAAGTCATCAGTTTCGGACCGAAGTCACGGGCCGGGTTCATCGCGAAACCGGTCAGCGGGCCCATCGAGCTGCCGATCACGGCAATCAGCAGGCCGATCAGCAGCGGCGCCAGCGGGCCTTTCGGCAAGCCGTTGTTGTCGTCGGTCAGGGACATGATCACGCCCATCAGGATCGCCGTGATGATCACCTCGACCAGGAACGCCTGGGCGGTCGACAGCGCAGGGTTCGGGAAGGTGGAGAACACCGACGCCAGTTCCAGGCTGGCAGTCGAGCCACGAACCATATGGTGAGTTTGTTCGAAATCGAAGAACAGGTTGCTGTACAGCGTGTAAACCAACAGCGCGCCGCAGAAGGCGCCGGCGACCTGGGCGAGGATGTAAAACGGCAGTTTGCGCTTTTCGAAGTCGGCGAAAATGCTCAGGGCGATACTGACGGCAGGGTTCAGGTGCGCACCGGAAACTCCGGCGGTGAGGTAGATCGCCATGCTGACGCCGACGCCCCAGATGATGCTGATTTCCCACAGGCCGAAGCTCGCGCCCGCGACCTTGAGCGCGGCGACGCAGCCCGTACCGAAAAAAATCAGAAGTGCAGTACCCAGAAACTCGGCCAGGCACTGGCTCGAGAGCGATGGTTGCTGTAACGCAGTTGTCATTGAAAACCTCGGTTTTTGTTGTTGTCTGGCGCGTTTGCCGACAGGGCAAGGCGCGATTTTCGCCGGGGCAGGATCCCCATCCTGTTCCCGGTTTACTGCTGGGTGCTGCGGTGACGATAATTCTTACATTATTCAGATTCGAAAAAATATAGACAAGAAACAAAGCTGTCAAAGGTCGAAAGTGAACCATCAGTCACAAATAAACTATCAGCCATGTGAATGATCCTGCGGGTCACTCGCCCGACGATGCAGTTATCGGCCTGCAAGCCCCGGGAAACGTGGCGCGTAGTAGAGCCTTTTGCCGGGCGATGACCTAGAATCCGGCGCAGGATTTTTTGCCACTGCCGAGCCCGGAGCTGCCATGACCCCTGCGTTGGACTTGTTGAAAAAAGTTCGTGCCGAACATCACGTGCACAGTTACGAACATGACCCAAAGGCCGCGTCCTACGGGTTGGAGGCCGCGGAAAAACTGGGGTTGGAGCCGGCACAGGTGTTCAAGACACTGCTGGCGGCCAGTGAGAAGGGTGAGTTGCTGGTGGCGGTGGTGCCGGTCGTCGGAAGTCTTGACCTCAAGGGGCTTGCCCACGCCGCGGGAGTGAAAAAAGTCGAGATGGCCGACCCGGCTGCCGCGCAACGTTCCACCGGTTACCTGTTGGGCGGCATCAGTCCGCTGGGGCAGAAAAAACGCCTGCGTACCTTTATCGATAATTCCGCCCAGGCTTTTGCGACCATTTATGTCAGTGCCGGTCGGCGGGGGCTGGAAGTGGAACTGGCACCGGCGGTATTGGCGGAACACACCCAGGCGAAATTTGCCGACATCGGTCGCCCTTGACCTCTGTATGAAGAAAATTGGCAGGCGCTGTCACTGGCGCTGATCCGGCCGGCGCTGCATGCTCTTTCGACTGACACAGGGAGAAGGTTATGCAGCTCGAGTTTCATCAGGTCGACGCGTTCAGTGATCGGCCGTTCAGCGGTAATCCGGCGATGGTCTATCGGCTCGACGCGTGGCTCGCGGACGAACTGATGCAAAAGATCGCCGCCGAACACAATCTGGCGGAAACTGCGTTTCTGGTGCGCGAAGGCCAGACCTGGCATATCCGCTGGTTCACGCCGACCACCGAGGTGCCGCTGTGCGGGCACGCGACGCTGGCTAGCGCCTATGTGTTGTTCGAGATCTATAAGGAAACGGCCGAGCGTCTGGATTTCACCTGCAAGTCCGGGCCGTTGAGCGTCAGCCGCGAGGGTGACAGATTGTGGCTGGATTTCCCGGCCATTGAGGCGATGGAGAAAGGCGTTACCCTGGAAATCGAGCGGGCGTTGAATGTCCAGGCAGTGGATGTTCTGAGTTCCAACGAACTGTTTGTGGTGCTGGAGTCCGAGCAGGCGGTGCTCGATTGCCAGCCGGACATGGTCGCTCTCGCCAAACTGCCCTGGCTGGGTGCGATCGTCACGGCCCGGGGTAATCAGCACGACTTCGTCTCACGCTATTTCGCCCCGGCCATCGGTATCAACGAAGACCCGGTGACCGGCTCGACTCATTGCAGCCTGATTCCGTACTGGGCGAAACGTCTGGGCAAATCCAGTCTCACTGCATGCCAGCGTTCGGCGCGGGGCGGGGAGCTGTTCTGTCGGCTGGAAGGCGAACGGGTGAAGATCGGCGGGAATGCGACGCTGGTGGCCAGCGGCACATTGATGCTGGGCTGAAGCCAAAACAAATGAGGGAGCCATCGGGCTCCCTCATTATTTTTGTGCAGATCAGTGTGCGGTGCTGTAACGGCGGACGCCGTTTTCCACCGCCGGAATCTGCGCAGCGGTGCTGCCGGAGGCCTGGAACAGCACCAGATGTTCCGCCGCCACTCGAATCCCGACATCCGCACCGACCTGATGGTCGGCATGGCTCGGGAAGATCGACTCCAGCTGTGCGCCGGTCGGCAGTTGCAGGCGATACAGGGTCGATGCACCGAGGAATGTCTTGCCGACAATCCGCGCTTTCAACCCACTGTCCGGTGCATAAACAATGTCATCCGGACGCAGCAGCACATCCACCGCACCGCCGATCGGCCAGGTGTAGGCGCGATTGCCGCGCAGTTCGCCAAGTTCGGTGTGCACCGATTCCGGGCTGCCGAGCTGGCCGCGAATGAAGTAACCCTGACCGATGAAACTGGCGACAAACGGCGTCGCCGGCTCGTGGTAGAGGTTATAAGGCGTATCCCACTGCTCCAGCCGGCCTTCCTTGAACACACCGACGTGATCGCTGACGGCAAAGGCTTCTTCCTGGTCGTGAGTCACCAGAATCGCGCTGGTGCCACGGGCCTTGAGGATGTCGCGTACCTCATGGCTGAGCTTGCGTCGCAGCTCGCCGTCGAGGTTGGAAAAGGGTTCGTCGAGCAGCAGCAGTTGCGGCTCAGGCGCCAAGGCGCGGGCGAGGGCGACACGTTGTTGCTGGCCGCCGGACAGTTCGTGCGGGAAGCGCTTGCCGAGGTTCTTCAGGTTGACCAGTTCCAGCAGCTCTTCGGTGACGCGCTCCTTGTTCGGGTGCTTGCGAATGCCGAAGGCGATGTTGTCCGCGACGCTCAGGTGCGGGAACAACGCGTAATCCTGGAACACCATGCCGATCCGGCGTTTCTCCGGGGCGAGGGTGAAACCGGCACTGGAGATCACTTCACCGCCGAGAGAAATTTCCCCTTCGTGCACCGGTTCGAAACCGGCGATGGCGCGCAGGGTGGTGGTCTTGCCGCAACCGGACGAGCCGAGCAGGCAACCGATGTCGCCGGCGTTGAGGTGCAGATTGAGGTTCTGCACCACACGTTGATCTTGATAGCCGCAAGCGAGGTTGCGCAGGTTCAGCAGTAATTCATGACTCATGCGTGGTGATATGCCGGTTCGACGAGGAACTCGAGCAGGGCCTTCTGTGCGTGGAGACGGTTTTCTGCCTGATCCCAGGCGACGGAACGCGGGTCATCAAGCAGGTCGAGGCTGATTTCTTCGCCGCGGTGGGCGGGCAGACAGTGCAGAAATAACACGTCTTCGGCAGCCAGGTCGAGCAGGGCACGGGTGACCTGGAACGGCGCGAACAGCTTGAGGCGCTTGGCGGTTTCCTCTTCCTGACCCATGGAGGTCCAGACGTCGGTGCTCACCAGATGCGCGCCGCGCACGGCGTCCTTCGGATCGCGGACGATGGTCACGCGATCACCGGCCTTGGCCAGGAATTCAGGGTTCGGCTCATAGCCTTCAGGGCAGGCGACGCGCAACTGGAAGTCGAACTGGATCGCCGCTTCTATATAGCTGTTGCACATGTTGTTGCCGTCGCCGATCCAGGCCACGGTCTTGCCCTGGATCGAGCCACGGTGTTCGAGGAACGTCTGCATGTCGGCCAGCAACTGGCACGGGTGCAGGTCATCGGACAGGCCGTTGATCACCGGCACGCGGGAGTTGGCGGCAAATTCGGTCAGGGTGCTGTGGGCAAAGGTACGGATCATCACCGCATCGAGCATGCTCGACATGACAATGGCGCAGTCGCCGATGGGCTCGCCACGGCCCAGCTGGGTGTCGCGCGGCGAAAGGAAGATCGCCTGGCCGCCGAGCTGGATCATGCCGGCCTCGAAGGAGATCCGGGTGCGGGTCGAGGATTTCTCGAAGATCATCCCCAGGACGCGGTTTTTCAGAGGCTCGAACAGTACGCCGCGGTTACGCAGGTCCTTGAGCTCAACGCCTCGACGGATCACGCTGACCAGCTCTTCGGGCGTGCAATCCATCAGGGAGAGAAAGTGCCTTGCGCTCATCATTGACTACCTTTTTGCTACAAACCGCAGATGCTCAAAGCCTTGTTTACAGGAACAACGGGCGAGACCTGCGGCGTAAGCCGCACGGGGCGACGAAATAGGGGGAGGCGCGATATTGACACTAAATGTCGCGTTTTTCCAATAGGCTACGATTTTTGCGGATTGTGCGGGGGTGACGAGGTCACACGAAGCGCTGGTTTGAAGCCGGATTTCCCGACCTTTGTACACTGGCGCCGCAGGGCTTGGCAATCAGGCGGGGCGGGGATGGAGCAGACCTGGTCGGTTTGCGACCGGTCGGCCATGGATTCGCTGGTCGGATGTCAGACCTGAAACATTTGCTAAAGCAAAGTGCTGAGTTATAAATAACTCACGAGCGACGCAGGAAGCCTCCGCATGGAATCGAAAGAAAAACTGTTAATGGAATTGCTGGGCCACACGGCACGCTCACTGACTCATCTGACCGCATCCGTTACCTCCTTGTCCTTCGAACTGCTGCGCAGTGAAGACGACGTGGTCAAGACCGCCGGCCGCCACATGATCGATCGCATGGCTACGATCAGCACCGGGCTCGACGAGCATTGGCGCCTGATCGGCGAACTCACCGGGGTACACGTCGCCCACGAGCAGATCGAAACCATCCAGGAAATTCAGCTCGCACCGCCGCCGCAATTGCCCTCAAGTTGATTGCGCCGGGCTATCGGCTCGCCTGATGGTCGCCGATTCACAAGACGAACGTCGCTGGCGCCGCGCCCGGCCAGGCGCCATAGTTTTGTTCCCGCAGGCGTTATTGCCTGCCCAGAACAAGACAGAGACTGGCCATGACCAAGACTCTCCATCACCGTGCGTGCCACCTGTGCGAAGCCATCTGCGGCTTGAGCATCGAAACCACTGAAACCGACGGCCAGGTGCAGATCACCTCGATCAAGGGTGATGCACTGGATACCTTCAGTCGCGGGCACATTTGCCCCAAGGCTGTGGCGCTGCAAGATATCCAGAACGATCCGGATCGCCTGCGCCAACCCATGCGCCGGATCGGCAGTGAATGGTTGCCGATCGGGTGGGAAGAGGCTTTTGAACTGGTGGCTGAAAAGCTCTCGGCGATTCAGGCGCGTCATGGGCAGAACGCGGTTGCCGTGTATCAGGGCAATCCGAGTGTGCACAACTATGGGCTGATGACCCACAGCAATTACTTTCTGGGCCTGCTGAAAACCCGCAATCGCTACTCGGCGACCTCGGTCGATCAGTTGCCCCATCACCTGACCAGCTACTTGATGTACGGCCACGGTCTGCTGCTGCCGATCCCTGACATCGACCACACTGATTTCATGCTGATCCTGGGTGGCAACCCGCTGGCCTCTAATGGCAGCATCATGACCGTGCCGGACGTGGAAAAGCGTCTGAAGGCGATTCAGGCCCGGGGCGGCAAAGTGGTGGTGGTCGATCCGCGGCGCAGCGAGACAGCGGCGATGGCCGATCAGCACCTGTTCGTGCGTCCCGGTGGCGATGCGGCGCTGCTGTTTGGTGTGCTCAACACGCTGTTCAGCGAGGGACTGACTTCGGAAAGCCATCTGCCGGTGGTCGGTCTGGATGACGTTCGCGCAGCGGTGGCGGCGTTCACGGCCGAGTCCATGAGCCCGCTGTGCGCTGTTCCTGCCGAACAGATCCGCCAATTGGCCCGGGACTTCGCCGCAGCGCCAAGCGCCGTCTGCTACGGGCGGATGGGCGTTTCCACCCAGGCTTTCGGTACTCTGTGCCATTGGGTCGTGCAATTGATCAATCTGGTGACCGGCAACCTCGACCGCGTTGGCGGTGCACTGTGCACCGAGCCGGCGGTGGATCTGGTGGCGTCCACCTCCGGTGGGCACTTCAACAAATGGCAGAGCCGTGTTTCGGGCCGCCCCGAGTATGGCGGTGAGTTGCCGGTCTCGGCGCTGGCCGAAGAAATGCTCACCGAAGGTGAAGGCCAAATTCGTGCGCTGATCACCGTGGCGGGCAACCCGGTGCTTTCGACGCCCAACGGCCGGCAACTGGAACAGGCGCTGGACGGGTTGGAGTTCATGGTCAGTGTTGACCTGTACATCAACGAAACCACCCGTTATGCCGACCTGATCCTGCCATCCACCTCAGCGCTGGAGAACGATCACTACGACACCACGTTCAACCTGTTCGCGGTGCGCAACGTCACCCGCTTCAACCGGGCGATCCTCGCCAAACCCGAGGGCGCGCTGCATGACTGGGAGATTTTCGTCGGTCTGGCCAAGGCCTTTGCGGCGAAGACCGACAAGGAACTGAAGCCGACGATGCCGCCGGCGAAGATGATCGACATGGGCCTGCGCATGGGCCTGTATGGCGACGCGTCCGAGCACAAATTATCGCTGGCGACGCTGTTCGATCATCCGCATGGCGTGGATCTGGGGGCGCTGAAACCCAACCTGACACCGCGATTGAAGACCGCCAATCAACGAGTCCAGGCGGCACCGCCGGAAATTCTGGCCGACCTGGCGCGTTTCTCTGCCTTGCAGGCGCCGGCCGCCGATGAGTTGTTGATGATCGGCCGTCGCCATGTGCGCAGCAACAACTCGTGGATGCACAACTATCATCGATTGGTGAAGGGCAAGCCGCGTCATCAGTTGCTGATGAACCCGGACGATCTCGCCAGTCGCGGGCTCAGCGATGGTCAGCTTGTGCGCGTGAGCTCACGGGTCGGGCAGATCGAGGTCGAAGTGCTGGGCAGCGCGGACATGATGCCGGGCGTGGTCAGCCTGCCACACGGTTGGGGTCATGCCCGGCCGGGCGTGCAGATGGCGATTGCCAGCGGCCAGCCGGGCTCCAGCGCCAACGACCTGACCGATGAATGCCAGCTCGACGAGTTGTCGGGCAATGCGGCGCTCAATGGCGTGCCGGTGACGGTGGCGGCGGCTTGAGCATGTCTGTCGGGGAGACCGAGCAGGGCGCTCGGGATTCCGTTACAATGCGCCACCGTGCCGACCCATGAGTCGGAAAGTTCAGCCGAGGTGCTCCATGGATATCATCGAAACGATTAAAGAGCAGATTGCCAACAACACCATTCTGCTTTACATGAAAGGCTCGCCGAATGCCCCGCAGTGTGGCTTCTCCGCGAAAGCTGCGCAGGCCGTGATGGGCTGTGGCGAGAAGTTCGCCTACGTCGACATCCTGCAGAACCCGGAGATCCGTGCGAACCTGCCGAAGTACGCCAACTGGCCGACTTTCCCACAACTGTGGGTCGGCGGTGAGCTGGTCGGCGGCAGCGACATCATGGCTGAAATGTTCGCCAACGGTGAGCTGCAGACTCTGGTCAAAGATGCATCCGCCAAGGCTGCTGCGGCCAAGTCCGAAGCCTGATTGGCTTCTGCCCGGATTTCGGCGAGTCTGAAGTCCGGGCAATAAAAAGCCCCGCCTCTCGAAAGAAGGCGGGGCTTTTTAGTGTCTCGAGTTTAGCGCTCGCTCATTACTCGTCTTCGCCCATCTGCGATTGCAGATAGTTCTCAAGACCGACTTTATCGATCAGGCCCAGTTGTGTTTCCAGCCAGTCGATGTGTTCTTCTTCAGACTCGAGAATGTCTTCGAGCAGTTCGCGGCTGCCGAAGTCACCTACGGATTCGCAATGAGCGATGGCGGCCTTCAGGTCGGCATGGCCAGTGCGCTCGATACGCAGGTCGCACTCCAGCATTTCCTTGGTGTGCTCGCCGATGTGCAGCTTGCCCAAGTCCTGCACGTTCGGCAGGCCTTCGAGGAACAGGATGCGCTTGATCAGCTTGTCCGCGTGCTTCATCTCGTCGATGGATTCTTTGTACTCGTGCTTGCCGAGCTTGTTCAGGCCCCAATCTTCATACATGCGTGCATGCAGGAAGTACTGATTGATCGCGACCAGCTCATTGGCAAGGATCTTGTTGAGATGCTGGATGACTGTAATGTCGCCTTTCATGATGGGAGTCCTGCCCTAAGTAGCGGTATATAAGGCGGAGTTTGAGCTTGGTATTTATAAGTGTCAAACCTAAGTTATTGAATAATATATGAAAATTAATCGGAATAAGAATGTTTGTGTTCCGCGTCTAGTAGCTAAGCAATTGATTTTCAGGCATAAAAAAACCGGACATAAGTCCGGTTCTTCGAAATGGGTGCAATTACGCGGCAGTAAATTCCACAGGGTAGGGGATCGCGGCCTGGGCGGTTTGCAGCTTGGTCAGGGTTTCGCGTACCACTTCCTTCGCGAGGCAGGCACATTTGCCGCATTGGCTGGCTACGCCGGTGGCCTGACGGACTTCTTTATAGCTGCAGCAACCTTCATAGATCGCTTCGCGGATCTGTCCGTCGGTGACGCCAGTGCAGAGGCAAACATACATAAGTGAGAACCGTCGCTGGTTGTGGCTCAATTGCGATGGATCTTAATGTTAACGAGAATGATTGTCAAAGTGCTTTCCCAACGGTTTTCATCACCAACGGCTGTGACTGACGAACGGTGGTGCATGGCTGAATGCCAGCCGGGTTTTCGCGAAAAACCGTTAAGGACAGTCCAAAAACGCAGTGTATGATGGTCGGCCCTTGCGAAGGGGGTTCGTGTCACAGGGCTGTCGCCTGAGGGTGGCAGGCTGGCGCGAACCCTGAACTTCAAGTTTCTACACCAGGAGATATCAATGAGCGTACTCGTAGGCAAACAAGCCCCTGACTTCACCGTCCCGGCCGTACTCGGCAATGGCGAGATCGTTGACAGCTTCACCCTGTCCTCGGCCATCAAAGGCAAATACGGCCTGGTGTTCTTCTACCCGCTGGACTTCACCTTCGTCTGCCCGTCCGAGCTGATCGCTCTGGACAACCGCATGGCCGACTTCAAGGCACGCAACGTAGAAGTGATCGCTGTTTCGATCGACTCGCACTTCACCCACAACGCCTGGCGCAACACCCCGGTCAACAATGGCGGCATCGGTCAGGTGAAATACACCATGGCTGCCGACATGAAGCACGACATTGCCAAGGCTTACGACGTTGAGTCCGAAGGCGGCGTGGCTTTCCGTGGCGCGTTCCTGATCGACGACAAAGGCGTTGTCCGTTCGCAGATCATCAACGACCTGCCACTGGGTCGTAACATGGAAGAGCTGATCCGTCTGGTCGATGCTCTGCAATTCCACGAAGAGCACGGCGAAGTCTGCCCTGCCAACTGGAAAAAAGGCGACAAAGGCATGAACGCTTCGCCAGAAGGCGTTGCGGCTTACCTGACCGAGAACGCTGCTGCCCTGTAAGGCGCACGCTTCAGGTACAGAAAGCGAGGTACAAAAAAACCGGCCCATGTGGCCGGTTTTTTTATTTGGGGAGTCAGCGAATCCTTTGTGTAGGCATCATTTGTTTCAATTGGCTGGAAAAAATACTGGATGACTGAACAGTGCATGGATAGGGTTGTCGTGGAGCGAGAGAGGGGCGAGGTTTATTGACCTGGACCGAATCGCGCCTCACTTAAGGTATGCAATGGATTGCATGACGCAAAAGGGGTTTCAAATGCCGAGTAGCTTGGACGTTGCGGATTATTTCCTCTGCCTGGAAGGGCATGAAGGTGAGATCTCCAATCTCAAAATTCAAAAAATGGTCTATTACGCTCAAGGGTTCAGTCTGGCCCTTCATGGGGTGGCGCTCTTTCCTGAGCAATTGGAAGCATGGATGCACGGGCCAGTGGTCCCGGCTCTGTATCGAAAATTCAGCCAGTTTGGATCGGGTTCCATTCCGCCTCCAGATGATTTCAATCCCGATGTTTTCAGTGCAAAACAACAAAGTCTGCTCAACGAAGTGTTCGACGTTTATGGCCAATTTTCGGCGTGGAAGCTACGCCAGTTGACGCATGAAGAAGAACCCTGGCGGAGAAATTTCAAGGAAGGAGAGTTCAGTAGGGAAATCCCCGCCTGCGAGATGCAGGAGTATTTCCGGGAGCATTGGGTGAACTGAAAAATGGCAAAGCTAAAACGCAGGGAAAGCGATGCGGCGGCGAAGGTAACGGCACGAACGTCTACCACAGAGATAGATACATCGGAAGCTCGGCCTCCGGTTTTCTCTTTTGAATATTTACAGAATGGCTGGTGCATTCAAGATTGTGAGACCGTCGAGCGGTCGAAAATGCTGGAGCGCCTGAGAATCCTGGGAAAAATGACGTGGAGAGAATTACGCAAGGAGCACAGGCATCGTTATGGCTGTGAAACGATTGAGAGAAACAGCCTGAAAGTGGGGATTCCTGCTTTTTTAACAGGTGATGTCAGATTGCTGGTGTTTAGGGCTTTTGAGCGTGTAGCGATGGTGGGATACAAGAACCATCGTATTTTTTATGTCGTGTGGATTGATCGAGAATTTAAGCTCTATAAGCATTAAACAAAAAAACCGGCCCCAGTGGCCGGTTTTTTCATGGTCGAAATAAGTCGACGACCCTCAGTCGTCGAAGTCTTCCCAGCCGCCCATCTGCTTCCAGCGGTTGACGATGCCGCAGAACAGCTCGGCCGTCTTTTCGGTGTCGTAACGCGCGGAGTGCGCTTCACGGCCATCGAAATCGATGTCGGCTGCCTGACAGGCCTTGGCCAGTACGGTTTGACCGTAAGCCAGACCCGCGAGGGTCGCGGTGTCGAAGCTGGAGAACGGGTGGAACGGGTTGCGCTTCATGTCCAGCCGCGCAACGGCGGCGTTGAGGAAGCCCAGGTCGAAGCTGCTGTTGTGGCCGACGAGGATCGCCCGCTTGCAACCGTTGGCCTTCAAGGCTTTGCGCACGCCACGGAAAATGTCGGTCAGGGCCGTCTCTTCGCTGACGGCCATGCGCAACGGATGATCAAGCTTGATCCCGGTGAACTCCAGCGCGGCCGCTTCGATGTTGGCGCCTTCGAACGGCTCGACACGGAAGAAGTAGGTGTGATCCGGGTAGACGAAACCCTTTTCATCCATGGCGATGGTGGTCGCGGCGATCTCCAGAAGAGCGTCGGTGGCCGAATTGAAGCCACCGGTTTCTACGTCGACGACAACCGGCAGGTAGCCGCGAAAGCGTGCTGCCATTGGATGGCGCGAACCGCCGCCACCTTGACCGTCCAGTTCGTCGTCGAAATGGTCTTCACTCACGCGTGTTCCTCCAGCAGGCGCCAGCGCAGTTTTTCACCGGCGCGCAGCGGGATAACGGTCAGCTCGCCGAATGGCAGGCTGGTCGGGGCGGTCCATTCATCACGAACCAGGGTGATGCGATCAGTGTTCGCCGGCAGGCCGTAGAAGCGCGGGCCGTTGAGGCTGGCGAACGCTTCGAGCTTGTCCAGCGCATTGCGCTGTTCGAAGGCTTCGGCATACAACTCGATGGCGGCGTACGCGGTGTAGCAGCCGGCGCAGCCACAAGCGGCTTCCTTGGCGTGCTGGGCGTGCGGCGCCGAGTCGGTACCGAGGAAGAACTTTGCGCTGCCGCTGGTGGCGGCGTCGAGCAGGGCTTCCTGGTGGGTGTTGCGCTTGAGGATGGGCAGGCAATAGAAGTGCGGCCGGATCCCGCCCACCAGCATGTGGTTGCGGTTATAGAGCAGGTGATGCGCGGTGATGGTCGCGCCAACGTTGGCCGAAGCCTCGTTGACGAACTGCACGGCGTCGCCGGTGGTGATGTGTTCGAACACAACCTTGAGCGTCGGGAAACGCTCGACCACACGACGCATGTGCTCGTCGATGAAGATTTTCTCGCGGTCGAATACGTCGACATCGCCACGGGTGACTTCACCGTGGATCAACAGCGGCATGCCGACTTCGGCCATGGCTTCCAGCGCCGGGAAAATCTTGTCGATGCTGGTGACCCCGGAATCGGAGTTGGTGGTGGCGCCAGCCGGGTACAACTTGGCCGCGTGGACGAAACCGCTGGCCTTGGCTTCACGAATTTCTTCGGGCTGGGTACGGTCGGTGAGGTACAGCACCATCAACGGCTCGAAACGACTGCCGGCCGGGCGGGCAGCGAGAATCCGCTGGCGATAGCCGTCGGCTTCAGCGGCGTTGCGCACCGGAGGTACCAGGTTAGGCATGATGATCGCGCGACCAAAGGTGCGCGCAACATCTGCAACGGTATTGGTCAACACGGCACCATCGCGAAGATGAATGTGCCAGTCGTCGGGACGCAGCAGGGTCAGGCGGTCGGACATGAGGGGATTCCAGGCGGGTCAAACTGAGGCGAATGCTACCGGAAAAGACTCTTGCAGGCACTCGCTATCAAGTTTTGCGACGAGCGTCCGATATCCCATAGGTATGCCGTAAACGTATGTATCGGTCTTTTTGTTGTAGAAGCCAATGGAGCCTCCCGTGCGCCAGCGTTATTTAGCCTTGCTCAGTGTGTTTGCCAGTCTCCCCGCGATGGCACTGACCTACCAGACCCGTCTGGAGAACATTGAGTGGACGGTCGACGGCGACAAGTTCGAATGCCGCCTGACGCAACCGATTACCGATTTCGGTTCGGGCCAGTTCGTGCGCAAGGCCGGCGAGCAGGCGATATTCCGTTTGAACGCCTACAACGCCATGCTCGGCGGCGGTTCGGCGACCTTGATGGCGGCGGCTGCGCCTTGGCAGCCGGGCCGTGGCGATATCAATCTGGGCACGGTCAGGATCGGCAGTGGCAATGTCCTGTTCAACAGCTCCCAGGCTCAGGCCGGGCAACTGATCAGTGGCCTGATGGACGGACGCAGTCCCGTGGTGCGCCATGCATCGGGCGATGGCCGTGTGTCGGAGGTGCGTCTGTTGCCGGTCAAGTTCAGCAAGGCGTTCAACGACTATCAGACCTGTGTGGCGAAACTGCTGCCGCAGAATTTCGAGCAGATCAAGCAGTCGCAGATCGGCTTCCCCGGCGAAGGCGTTGACCTGGATGCCGCCGCCAAGGCCAAGCTGCAAGTGATGCTCGAATATATGAAGGCCGATCCCACGGTCAACCACATCGAGCTAGACGGCCACTCCGACAACAGCGGCAATCGTCTGACCAACCGCGAACTGTCGCGCCGTCGGGCGCTGGCGGTGGTCGACTTCTTCAAGGCCAACGGCATTCAGGAATCGCAGATCACCGTGCGCTTCCATGGCGAGCAATACCCCATCGTGCCGAACACTAATGCAGCCAATCGTGCGAAAAACCGTCGGGTCAATGTCAAACTGGCGCGCGTGACGCCGATTACCACTCCAGCACCGCAAGCGAGCACGCCGGCCAGCACCGCGGCGACTTCCTGACTTGCCGGTCATCGTCGCCCTCTCGACAGATTCTGTCGCTTTGTCGTCTTAAGCTGTCGCGCCTCTGTAAATTATCGCGTTTGAGCGGTAGACTCCTCGGCTTTCCGTAGAACCCCGTGGAGTGATGGCATGGCGGACGTAAACAAGGTCGTTCTGGCGTATTCCGGCGGCCTGGACACTTCGGTGATCCTCAAGTGGCTGCAGGATACTTATAACTGTGAAGTCGTGACCTTCACCGCTGACCTGGGTCAGGGCGAAGAGGTCGAGCCGGCTCGCGCCAAGGCTCAGGCCATGGGCGTCAAAGAAATCTACATCGACGACCTGCGCGAAGAGTTCGTGCGTGACTTCGTGTTCCCGATGTTCCGTGCCAACACCGTTTACGAAGGCGAGTACCTGCTGGGTACTTCCATCGCGCGTCCGCTGATCGCCAAGCGTCTGATCGAAATCGCCAACGAAACCGGCGCCGACGCCATTTCCCACGGCGCAACCGGCAAGGGCAACGACCAGGTACGTTTCGAATTGGGAGCCTACGCGCTCAAGCCGGGCGTAAAAGTGATTGCCCCTTGGCGCGAGTGGGACTTGCTGTCCCGCGAGAAGCTGATGGACTACGCCGAGAAGCACGCGATCCCGATCGAGCGTCACGGCAAGAAGAAGTCCCCGTACTCGATGGACGCCAACCTGCTGCACATCTCCTATGAAGGCGGCGTGCTGGAAGACACTTGGACCGAGCACGAAGAAGACATGTGGCGCTGGACCGTCTCCCCGGAGAACGCACCTGACAAGCCGCAATACCTGGAACTGACTTACCGCAACGGCGACATCGTCGCACTGGACGGCGTCGAAATGACTCCGGCCACTGTACTGGCGACCCTGAACAAGATCGGTGGCCAACACGGTATCGGCCGTCTCGACATCGTCGAGAACCGTTATGTCGGCATGAAGTCCCGTGGCTGCTACGAAACCCCGGGCGGCACCATCATGCTGCGCGCTCACCGCGCCATCGAATCGATCACCCTGGACCGCGAAGTCGCTCACCTCAAAGACGAGTTGATGCCGAAGTACGCCAGCTTGATCTACACCGGTTACTGGTGGAGCCCGGAGCGTTTGATGCTGCAACAGATGATCGACGCTTCACAGGTCAACGTGAACGGCGTCGTACGCCTGAAACTGTACAAGGGCAACGTGATCGTGACCGGCCGCAAGTCCGACGATTCGCTGTTCGACGCCAATATCGCGACCTTCGAAGAAGACGGCGGCGCCTACAATCAGGCCGACGCGGCGGGCTTCATCAAGCTCAACGCGCTGCGTATGCGCATTGCTGCCAACAAAGGCCGCAAGCTGTTCTGAGTCCTTCGGGCCAGACGTGAAATAGCGGTCTTGTCGTTGTGACAAGACCGCTATGCCGCAAACCCCCTCTGTTTACCTGATCGTTGTGGATCAGCGTTCCCGAACTCATCTGTTGTACTGTGTGCATCGTATTGATGTGCTTCGTGTCTCTGCGCCTCAATTCAAACTCTTCCCAATACACTGATGTTCTGCGCTTGAACGTCGTAAATAATACAATACGTGGTCCCCATGGCTTTCCTTCCTCGTTTGAGCGATTTGGCGATGTTTTCTTTCGGTAAAACGTCTGACATATCATCCGTTAAAACGAGGAATATTCTGAGTGAGTGCTTGGCGGGTTGTGGGATTTTTTCCAGGAGTGTGTTTATTTTTGATTCGGCATTCATGCTTCGAATGTCAATGATGTACAGCATGCTCAGCGGTTTCGGTAGTTTTACAGTCTGAATTCCTGTAATAAGTTGGTCGGTCGGTTCTTCAGGGGAATCAACGTTGTTATCTTCAAAAGCTTTCAGAAAGTTCTTGTCGTCATCAAAGTCCGAAGGTGCATAAAGCGATCGGTAGTTGAAGTTCAGGGTAATGAAAAACAAGAACAGTAAATAGAATGGAAAGCTGATCAGAAACCAGATGTAGATTTCCCGTTCGTCATTGTCAAGGAAGGGCAGCGACACCGCTGCGGACGTTTCGGAGATGAACGCGAATATGGCAATGACACTGATGGGGTTGGTGATTTTCTTGTTGATTTTTAACATATTCTTTACTCATGAGTATGATCTTTCTCGTCATGTTGGGTCGTTTAAGTTGTTGTAAGGGGGTGAAAATGTTTTTGTCACCCCGATGTCTGGTATTTATATTAAAAACGGCCAGGTGGATATAGATTTGTTGTTTCGGTTTTTTGTCTTGTCGAGTCGCTCTTTTCTGGGGGCTCTACTCGATAAGCCAGTGTTGCAGGTCAAATGATTTTCAAGTGGTCACTTGGTCCGGATGTCTTGTCGCTGCACTTATGAGTCTTTTCTGTAGGATAAATCTTTATTGCCCGTAGGAAGTGTCTCTCGCTGCCGATGCAAGGGAACTTCGCTATGCCAAGGGTGAAATGACTACGTTATTGTGCCGGTTCTAAAAATTCGAACAGCGAAACTGGACTTGCCCATGAATAAAGTGCTGATCGTGGATGATCACCCCGTCATTCGTCTTGCGGTGCGTATGCTGATGGAGCGTCATGGCTACGAAGTCATTGCAGAAACGGATAACGGAGTGGATGCATTACAACTGGCTCGTGACCAGATGCCTGATATCGTAATACTCGATATCGGGATACCGAAACTTGATGGGCTGGAAGTCATTGCGCGTCTTACAACTAGTGCGATGCCTTTAAAAGTGTTGGTGCTGACGTCTCAGGCCCCCGGCCATTTTTCCATGCGTTGCATGCAGTCGGGAGCGGCGGGATATGTTTGCAAACAACAGGATCTGACCGAGCTGCTCAGCGCTATCAAGGCTGTGCTGTCCGGATACAGCTATTTTCCGAATCAGGCGTTGCACACCGTACGCACAAGCCTGGGCAATGCCAGTGAAGCCGACATGGTCGATCGCCTGTCCGGGCGCGAGATGATGGTGTTGCAGCAATTGGCGCGCGGCAAGACCAACAAGGAAATCGCCGATGGCATGTTTCTCAGCAACAAGACTGTCAGCACCTACAAGACACGGCTGCTGTTGAAGCTCAACGCGCGTTCACTGGTGGATTTGATCGAGCTGGCCCAGCGCAATGGCCTGGTCTGACCGCTTCAGTCGCTGACGGATCATGGGCAGGTCAGCATCAGCTTGCAGTAGAAACGAAAAAGCCTCTGTTAAGGGAGGCTTTCAAATGTCAGAGATCGAAGTCGTAATCGGCCAATTGCTTCTGCAGTCGGCGTTCCTCAAGCATGTTATCGATGGTACGGCGTTTGCTCAGGTTGGTCTTGGCGACCTCAACGACCGGTTCGTCGTCTGATTCCGCGACGAAATCGTCTTCTACGTCCACTTGCTCTTTGCTGGTGCTCATAAGGTTAACTCCAGGCTAAGGCTGCCATTGGCGCTCCTTATATCGATATTCCAGCAGATCGTAAAAAAGATTTTTTCAATCGCAGTATCAATAAACTTAATAGGCACTCAATCGTCCGAAGTTTTGTCCTTGTAATCGCACAAGTCTTCGATCCGACAGCTGCCGCATCGCGGCTTGCGTGCTAGGCACACGTAACGCCCGTGAAGAATGAGCCAGTGATGCGAATCGAGCAGGTATTCCTTGGGTACAAACTTCATCAGTTTGTTCTCCACCTCGACCACATTCTTGCCAGGCGCAATGCCGGTGCGGTTGCTGACCCGAAAAATGTGGGTGTCCACCGCCATCGTCAATTGACGGAACGCGGTATTGAGCACGACGTTGGCGGTCTTGCGGCCGACGCCGGGCAGAGCTTCCAGTTCTTCGCGTGTCTGCGGGACTTCGCCATTGTGGCGTTCGACCAGCAGGCGACAGGTTTCGATCACGTTTTTGGCCTTGCTGTTATAGAGGCCGATGGTCTTGATGTACTCGGACAAGCCTTCGACACCCAAGGCATGAATGGCGGCCGGCGTGTTGGCCACCGGGTACAGCTTCGCTGTGGCCTTGTTCACTCCGACGTCAGTCGACTGCGCAGACAGAATCACCGCGATCAACAACTCGAAAGGCGAGGAGTAGGCGAGTTCGGTCTTGGGTTCGGGATTGTCCTCGTGAAGCCTGCGGAAAATCTCCAGACGTTTTGCGGCATTCATGGGTGATGCGTTTCCTCGGGTAGGGCGGCAGGGCGAGTCCAGGCCTGGCGGGCGGCGAGCAATAGCCCCAGCAGTATGAAGGCGCCAGGCGCCAGCGTCGCGAAATGCAGGCCGTCACTGAACAGAGGCAAACCTAGCCAGTGATCCGACAGGTGATGGCCGATGCTGCCCTGACCGAGCAACTCACGCAACACCGCCAGCAAGGTCATCAGGGTGGCAAACAAGCTGCACAGTTTCAGACGTCCTCGAGATGACAGTCGAAAGAATCCATTGTGTTCCAGGATGGTGCACTGCAAACCAATCAGGCCGGCGTACAGACTGATCATGAGATGCCACTGCACAGCGGCGCGTTGCAAAAGAATCTCGGCGCAAGCGGCCAGGGTAGCAGCCAGTACCAGACTGACCGGCAGCAGGCTATCACTGCTCAGGCGCGACCGCAGTGGTGCCATGCACAAGCCGTACAGGCTCACCACAACGGCGAACATCATCAGGATCGCCAGCGCGCCGGCCACGGAATCAGTGGCGCCGATCAACAGCACCAGCATCATTGAGTTCGACAGGGTCGCTGACGTGTTCATGGCGCGCTCCCCAGCAGGGTGGTCCGATGGTCGTCGAAGTAACGCAGGGCATCGTGGATGGCATTGATGGCCGCGCGAGATGTGATGGTTGCGCCAGCGATCTGGTCAAATTGCCCCTGATCCTTTTTCAAGGCCCATCCCGCATCGGTCGGTTGGCTGCTCGATTTACCGATAAACGCCTGTAACCAGCTATTTGGCCAGTCACCGATATGCCCGCCCAGCGCCGGTGTTTCAGTTTGTTCAAGGGTTTTCACACCGAGCAATCGGCCATTGGCATCGATGGCAATCAGCAACTCGATGCGACCCGCATAACCCTCGCTCTGGCTGCGCAGCAGCACTGCCACGGGTTGGCCGGCTTTGGTCGCCCGATAACCGCCGAGCAACTCGCTGTGGCTCAGGTGGGTGCCGGCCAGTGCCAGAGGCTGTTCAAGAGGCTGATTGTCGTAGGCGTCGACTGAAAGCACGTCCAGCAATTTGCGACTTTCGAGCTGGCGCTGTTCGGCGGCGATGTGCGGCGCATTGCTGCGTTGCACGAGACACGTCATGCCGATCCCTGCCGCTGTCATCAACAACAGGGTGATCAGGCTGCTCGTGCGGTTCATGGTGTCACCTGAGACTGACGGGCAGCGGCAAAGCGTTCAAGAGCCGGTACGCACAGGTTCATCAGCAACACAGCAAATGCCACGCCGTCCGGATAACCGCCCCAGGTACGAATAACGTAAGTCAGGAAGCCGACGCCCACGCCAAACAACAAGCGGGCGAGAGGGCTCTTTGCGCCGGAGACGGGCTCCGTGACGATGAAGAACGCGCCAATCATCGTGGCGCCGCTCAGCAGATGAAACAGCGGAGAGCCATGGGAGTCGGACCCCGAACCGTTCCAGCACAGCAGGCTGATGACGAACAGGCTGGCAAGCATGCCGACCGGTGCATGCCAGGCGACCACCCGGCGCTGTAGCAGGAACAGCCCGCCGGCGAGAAACGCCAGGTTCACCCACTCCGCGCCATGCCCGCCGAAGCGGCCGAATGCCGGGTGGGTGGCAAACAACTCATCGATGGTCAGGCTTTTGTTGATGCGCAGACTGTCCAGTGCGGTGGCCTGGACCCAGGCGTCCGGCGCCACGCCCAGGTTGAACACCTGTTCAATGGCCGTCGTCAGACTCATGGCATGAGCAGGCCAATGGGTCATCGGCTGGGGGAACATTACCATCGCCAGAGCAAAACCGAGCATGGCCGGATTGAACGGATTTCGGCCCACGCCGCCATACAGGTGCTTACCGAACAGCAAGCCCGAAGCGATCGCCGTGACCGTCAGCCACCACGGGCAATAAGGTGGCAGGGCGATTGCCAGCAGCGTAGCGCTGACCACTGCGCTGCCGTCGGTGAGAGTGGCTTGCAGCAGCTGCCGGCGCAGATATGTCACGGCGGCTTCGACACTCAGCGCCGTGACGACGGACAGGATCAGGTTGATCAACACACCCCATCCGTAAAACCAGAACAGCGCCAGCAATCCCGGCAATGTCGCCAGCAAAACCAGCTTCATCGCCTGTTGCAGGCGCTCGTCTCTGGTTTCAATGGATGACATGGGCTTCTACCTGCCGCTCCGCTTCTTGCAGGCGGGTGCGGGCCTTGTCGAGGATGTCGGCTGGCGTGCCGTCACGTCGTTGCAGTTTGTTCAGGTCGGCGCGCGCATAGGCCAGTTCGGTTTTCAGCTGGCGAAGCTGGTTGTCGATCGGACGTTTCTCCACGCGCACCAGATCGGGAGCCGGTTGATCGCTGGCCGCTTCGGCGTCGTGCAACGCTTGTTCGGCGTCACGCAGCGCTTGTTCAAGTGCTGCAATCTGCTCGGGTGGCGCCTCTACGGTCTGCGCCTTTTTCAGCTCGGCACGACGCAACGCCAGCTGGATTTTCGCCCGTTTCAGGTCGGCATCCTTTGCCGGCGCGGTTGCGGCCGGGGCAGGAACAGCCTGGCTTTCCAGTTTGGCCAGTGCCTGTTCGGCGGCTTCGAATTGCTGCTGCAACACGATCAACTGAGACTGCTGTTCGAAGGTTGGCGGATGGCCGAAGGCTTTCAACGATTTGTGCAACTGAGCGCGGCTCATCGCCACATCGATCTTGGCCTTCTTCAGCGCGGCGTCGGCGGTTGCGGCCTTCTGCGCGCGCACCCGCTCCAGTGCAGCCTGCAGCGGATCGAGCGTGGTAGCTGCGACATCAACCTGCGCCGCACGTTGTACGCGGGCTTCGCGTTCGGCCTGTTTCTGCTGTTCTTCTCTTTGCAGACGGGCGTTACGCCGTTCGAAACGTTGGCGGGCGTGATCGCGCTTGGCGGTGCGCGCCCGTTGTTCTTCGACGCTGCTGGCCAGGCCGCCCACCACTGGCAGCGTTCCGAGCGGCAGCGGGTGCATCTCGATGCAGTCCACCGGGCAGGGTGCCACGCACAAATCGCAACCGGTGCACTCGTCGATGATCACCGTGTGCATCAGTTTCGCCGCGCCGACGATGGCGTCGATCGGGCAGGCCTGGATGCACTTGGTGCAGCCGATGCACTCGGCCTCGCGGATGAACGCCACTTGCGGCGGTGCCGAACCACGACTGATATCCAGCTCCAGCACCGGTATTTTCAGCAGCTGCGCCAGGGCTTCGATGGTTTCGTCGCCACCCGGCGGGCACTTGTTGATCGGCTCGCCGGCGGCGATGCCTTCCGCGTAGGGTTTGCATCCGGGATGGCCGCACTTGCCGCATTGGGTCTGCGGTAGCAAGGCATCGATGCGTTGAATCAGACTCATGTTTTGATCAGTCCACTGAATCCGAGAAAAGCCACGGCCATCAATCCGGCACCGATCAACTGGATCGGCAGGCCACGAAAGGGCAGGGGAATATCGTTGTCGGCCGTGCGCTCGCGCAAATCGCTGAACAGGCTCAGCACCAGCCAGAAACCCAGGCCGGCGCCAAGGCTCAGCGCAGATGCATGAAACAGGCCTTTGTCCGCTTGCGCGTTGATCAGTGTCAGCCCCAGCACACCGGCATTGCCCAGCAGCAGCGGCCACAAACCGTCAAACGGCATATCGGGTCGCCAGTGCGCCAGCAACTTCAGCAACGGTGTGATCAGCAGGACGCTCAACGGCAGAAACACAAACAGACGCAGGAATTCCAGTTGCAACGGCACCAGCAGCCAATGCCAGATCGCGTAACCCGCCACACCGACAATCAACATCAGACACAACGTCGCCAGCCCCAGCGCATGCACCTGGCGGCTTTCGCCGCCCAGCAGCGGATCGACGCCCAGCGGCCAGTGCAACACGAAGTTGTTGATCAGCGCGGCACTGAATAGCGTAAGCACAAGTTCGGTCATGGTTCTGCCGTTGGGAGCGGGCGAGTGTCACTTAAGGTTAGGCATTATCCGGCCGCCATGTTGGGTGGGCCAGATATGAAAAATCCCACAGGCGCACGGGGTACGTCTGTGGGATCGATCAGTGCAGAACCTTACTTGATGCGCTGACCCGGCTTGGCGCCGCTGTCCGGGCTCAGCAGGTAGATCTCTTCACCGCCAGGGCCGGCCGCCATCACCATGCCTTCGGAAATGCCGAACTTCATTTTCCGTGGCTTGAGGTTGGCGATCATCATGGTCAGGCGACCGTCGAGTTTCGACGGATCCGGGTAAGCACTCTTGATCCCGGAGAACACGTTGCGTTGCTCGTCACCGATGTCGAGGGTCAGACGAAGCAGCTTGTCCGCCCCTTCAACGTGTTCGGCCTTGACGATCAGCGCCACACGCAGGTCGACGGCGGCGAAGGTGTCGAAGTCGATTTCCGGCGACAGCGGATCCTTGGCCAGTTCGCCGTTGCCGGCAGGCGCGGCGGCGCCAGTGTCGGTCTGGCTGGCGGTCAGGTCTTCTTTCGAGGCGTCGCTCATGGCTTGTACTTTTACCGGGTCGATGCGGGTCATCAACGGTTTGAATTCGTTCAACTGGTGATTGGCCAGCAGCGTGGTGTGGTCGTTCCAGGTCAGCGGAGCGACGTTGAGGAACGCCTCGGCATCGGCAGCCAGCAGTGGCAGCACCGGCTTGAGGAAGATCACCAACTGACGGAACAGGTTGATCGCGGTGGCGCAGACCGCCTGGACTTCATCCTGCTTGCCTTCCTGCTTGTTCAGCGACCATGGCGCCTTGTCGGCGATCCAGGCGTTGGCGCGGTCGGCCAGGGCCATGGTTTCGCGCATGGCACGGGCGAAATCGCGGGCTTCATAGGCATCGGCGATGCTCGGCGCAGCGGCCAGGAATGCATCGGTCAGTTCCGGTGCGGCGTTGCTGTTCACCAGCAGACCGGCGTTGCCCTTCTGGATGAAACCGGCGCAACGGCTGGCGATGTTGACCACTTTGCCGACCAGATCGGAGTTGACCTTCTGCACGAAGTCTTCGAGGTTCAGGTCGAGGTCGTCCACGCCACGGCCCAGTTTGGCCGCGTAGTAGTAGCGCAGGTATTCCGGCGACAGGTGATCCAGGTAGGTACGGGCCTTGATGAAGGTGCCGCGGGACTTGGACATCTTCTGACCGTTGACGGTCAGGTAGCCGTGCACGTTGATGCCGGTCGGCTTGCGGAAACCTGCGCCTTCAAGCATCGCCGGCCAGAACAGGGCGTGGAAGTTGACGATGTCCTTGCCGATGAAGTGGTACAGCTCGGCGGTGGAGTCCTTGCCCCAGAACGCGTCGAAGTCCAGCTCCGGCGTGCGGTTGCACAGGTTCTTGAAGCTGGCCATGTAGCCGATCGGCGCGTCCAGCCACACATAGAAATACTTGCCTGGTTCGCCCGGGATCTCGAAACCGAAGTACGGCGCATCGCGGGAGATGTCCCACTGCTGCAAGCCGGCATCCAGCCATTCGGCGATCTTGTTGGCCACGGCGTCCTGCAGGGTGCCGCTGCGGGTCCAGGCCTGCAGCATTTGCTGGAAGTCCGGCAACTTGAAGAAGAAGTGCTGGGAATCCTTGAGCACCGGGGTGGCGCCGGAGATCGCAGACTTCGGATCCTTCAGGTCGGTCGGCGCGTAGGTCGCACCGCATTTTTCGCAGTTGTCGCCGTACTGGTCTTCGGTGCCGCATTTCGGGCAGGTGCCCTTGATGAAGCGGTCGGCCAGGAACATTTTCTTTTCCGGGTCGAAATACTGAGTGATCGAGCGTTGGGCGATGTGCCCGGCGTCACGCAGCTTCAGATAGATCTGGCTCGACAGCTCACGGTTTTCTTCGGCGTGAGTGGAGTGGAAGTTGTCGAAGTCCACCAGGAACTCGGCAAAGTCGGCGCTGTGTTCAGCCTGGACGTTGGCGATCAGTTGTTCCGGGGTGATGCCTTCCTTTTCCGCGCGCAGCATGATCGCCGAACCGTGGGCGTCGTCGGCGCAGACGTAAATGCACTGATTGCCGCGATGCTTCTGGAAGCGCACCCACATATCGGTCTGGATATATTCCAGCATATGGCCAAGGTGGATCGAACCGTTGGCGTAGGGCAGGGCGCTGGTGACGAGAATCTTGCGTGGTTCGGACATGTGGGGCTTCGCTACTTGATGAAACGGAGGTCGGCCACTATAAAGCGCCGGGAAAGATATTTCACCCCTGCAAATGGTTGCCGGACATGCCGTCCGGACGACAGAAGGGGTAGGATACCCGCCATCTTTTCCCAGTCTTGTTATCGGAGTTGCCCATGAGCGCCGTCACTCGCGCAGCGGTGGAAGCCGTCCTCAGCCAATACACCGACCCTTACCTGAACCAGGATCCGGTCAGCGCCGGTTGCGTGCACAACATCGAAATCGCCGGCGACCGCGTCAGCGTGCAGCTGGAAATCGGTTATGCCGCCGGTCTGTTCAAGAGCGGCTGGGCGCAATTGCTGCAACTGGCCATCGAAAACCTCGACGGCGTGGTGTCGGCCAAGGTCGAAGTCAACACCGTGATCTCTGCGCACAAGGCCCAGGCGCAGATTCCGGGGCTGGCCAACGTCAAGAACGTGGTCGCCGTGGCGTCCGGTAAAGGCGGTGTAGGCAAATCCACCACTGCCGCCAACCTGGCGCTGGCACTGGCCCGTGAAGGCGCGAAAGTCGGGATCCTCGACGCCGATATCTACGGCCCGAGCCAGGGCATCATGTTCGGCATTCCCGAGGGCACCCGCCCGCAGATCAAGGATCAGAAGTGGTTCGTGCCGCTGCAGGCCCATGGCGTCGAAGTCATGTCGATGGCCTTCCTGACCGACGACAACACGCCGATGGTCTGGCGTGGGCCGATGGTCTCCGGTGCATTGCTGCAACTGGTCACGCAAACCGCCTGGGGCGACTTGGATTATCTGGTCATCGACATGCCGCCAGGCACCGGCGACATCCAGTTGACCCTGGCGCAGAAAGTCCCGGTGGCCGGTGCCGTGATCGTCACCACACCGCAGGATCTGGCGCTGCTCGATGCGCGTAAAGGCGTGGAGATGTTCCGCAAGGTCAACATTCCGGTGCTGGGCGTGGTGGAAAACATGGCCGTGCACATTTGCTCGAACTGCGGGCATGCCGAGCATCTGTTCGGTGAGGGCGGTGGCGAGAAGCTGGCGACCCAGTTCGGCGTCGAACTGCTGGCCTCGTTGCCGCTGTCTATGCTGATTCGCGAACAGGCCGATGGCGGCAAGCCGACGGTGATTTCCGAGCCGGACAGCCAGATCGCCATGGTTTATCAGGAACTGGCCCGCCACGTCGGCGCACGAATCGTGTTGCAGGAAGCCGCGTCGCCGGCGATGCCGAACATCACCATCAGTGACGATTGATGCCTGTGGTTTAAACAAAAACGCCCCGGTGCTTGTGCACCGGGGCGTTTTTCATTCTGCGACCGAGGTCAGATGCGCAGCCCGCCGTCCATCTCCAGAATCCGGCCGGTGTAGTAGTCGTTCTCGAAGATGTACGCCGCCGAGTGGGCGATCTCTTCCGGCTTGCCCATGCGCTTGAGCGGAATGCCCGAGGTCATTTTCTCCAGTGCTTCGGGTTTCATGCCCAGGGTCATCTCGGTTTCGATGAAGCCCGGTGCGATGCCCGCCACGCGGATGCCGTAGCGTGCCAGTTCCTTGGCCCAGGTCACGGTCGCTGCCGCCACACCGGCCTTGGCGGCGGAGTAGTTGGTCTGGCCGACGTTGCCCGCGCGGGAGATCGACGAGATGTTGATGATCGCGCCGCTGTTTTTCAGCTCGACCATTTTCGCCGCCACTTCTCGAGTGCAAAGGAACACGCCGGTCAGGTTGACGTCGATCACCGCCTGCCACTGGGCCAGGCTCATCTTGGTCATCTCGCCGTCCTTGACCTTGAGCAGCAGGCCGTCGCGCAGGATCCCGGCATTGTTGATCAAGCCGTGGATCGCGCCGAAGTCCTCGGCGACCTGAGCGACCATGTGTGTCACCTGCTCTTCATTGGCGACGTTGCACAGATAGCTGCGGGCCTCGACACCCTTGGCCTTGCAGGCCGCGACGGCGTCATCGAGTTTTTCCTGGTTCAGGTCGACCAGTGCCAACTTCGCGCCCTTGCCTGCGAAATACTCGGCCATCGAGCGGCCCAAGCCTTGGCAACCGCCAGTGATAATGATTACTTTGTCGTTGAGTTGCATTCGCATGTCCCCGAGAGCAGGTCAGAGTGGTGTCCTTTAGAGAGCCTCTCGATCTGCGCCTGACATGGCCCGGCTGCACATGAGAATTGCCCCTGTGGCGACCGGAACTTATCCCTGTCGCCCGTCCGTTTTTTCGACGGATTCTATTTAAGGAGTCATAAATTGAGCGTTGAAGCGGCTAAGAATGCCCGAGAATTGCTTCTCAAGGAATACCGTGGCGTATTGTCGACCCACTCCAAATCGATGCCCGGTTTTCCGTTTGGCTCCGTGGTTCCGTACTGCCTGGAGGAGCAGGGCCGGCCGCTGATCCTGATCAGCCGCATCGCCCAGCACACCCACAACCTGCAGAAAGATTCGAAGTGTTCGCTGCTGGTGGGTGAGCGTGAGGCTGACGATGTACAAGCCGTTGGTCGTCTGACCTATCTGGCCGAAGCGGAAAAACTTGAAGACGCCGCAGCCATCGAAGCCGCCGCCGAGCGTTACTACCGTTATTTCCCCGACTCCCAGAACTATCACAAGGCCCACGATTTCGACTTCTGGGTGCTAAACCCGGTACGCCATCGTTACATCGGCGGATTCGGCGCGATCCACTGGGTCGATCACCTGACCCTGGCCAACCCGTTCGCCGGCAAGGCCGAGATCAGCATGGTCGAGCACATGAACAGTGACCACGCCAAGGCCATCGCGCATTACGTTGACTTGGCCGGGCTGCCGAAAACCGCTCCCGCACAAATGGCCGGGATCGACACCGAAGGCATGCACCTGCGCATCGGTCAGGCGCTGTACTGGCTGCCGTTTCAAGCGCCTTGTCATACGCCGATACAAGTGCGCGAAGCCTTGGTTTCTCTGGCTCACGCCGAGGTCTGGCCAAAAAATGCGGTGGCCGACGCTTGAATTCACGAAAGGTCGACGTCATCTAAGGCTTACTGCAAGGCATTTCTTGCGTTGAGGAAACTTTGATGCGCCCTTTTTTGTTGCTCTTTCTGCTGTTCCCGGTGTTGGAGCTGTTCGTATTCGTCAAAGTGGCAGGATCGATCGGATTTTTCCCGGCCCTGCTGCTGATCATTCTCGGCTCGATGTTCGGCGTGTTCGTGCTGCGCGTCGCCGGACTGGCAACCGCCCTGCGTGCCCGTGAAAGCCTGAACCGCGGCGAACTGCCTGCGCAAACCATGCTCGAAGGCCTGATGCTGGCCCTGGCCGGTGGCCTGCTGATCCTGCCGGGTTTCATCAGCGACGTGGTCGGTCTGGTGTTGTTGCTGCCATTCAGCCGTCGCCTGGTCGCCAACAAAATGCGCCAACGCGCCGAAGAGCAGGCCATGCGTCAGCGTGCGTTCGCCGACGACCTGCAACCTCGCGGCGGTCCCGCACCGCGCCAGCCTCTGGGTCGCGAAGGCGATGTGATCGAAGGCGAGTTCGAACACCGCGACACCAAGTAACTTCTGCATCGACACGGCACCTTCGGGTGCCGTGTTCGTTTGCGGGGCCAATTCATGAAGCCGCAGTGAAAATTTTTTAGCCCCGCCCTTGTAATAAGCTTATGCGCCCTTATGTATCGGTCACCGAAAGGTTTCCGACATTTGAGTCGGACAGACTTCCGCGGTTCGCTCGACGAGCCGCAACCGGCGCAGGCCGGATTCGTTAAACCCGCCGGGACTACACCGGCCGATGAAAACCACAATTAGGAGAGATCGACAATGAAGCTTCGTCCTCTGCATGACCGCGTCGTTATCCGTCGCAGCGAAGAAGAAAAGAAAACCGCTGGCGGTATCGTCCTGCCAGGTTCGGCTGCTGAAAAAGCCAACCACGGTGTGATCGTCGCTGCAGGCCCAGGCAAGACTCTGGAAAACGGTGAAGTGCGTGCGCTGGCCGTTAAAGTCGGCGACAAGGTTGTGTTCGGTCCTTACTCCGGCAGCAACACTGTGAAAGTCGACGGCGAAGACCTGCTGGTAATGGCTGAGAACGAGATTCTCGCTGTACTGGAAGGCTGATTTCCCGCTCATTTTCCCGCTACTACAAAGTATTTAAGGAATATCGATCATGGCTGCTAAAGAAGTTAAATTCGGCGATTCCGCCCGCAAGAAAATGCTGGTTGGCGTAAACGTCCTGGCTGACGCGGTAAAAGCGACCCTGGGCCCGAAAGGCCGTAACGTGATCCTCGAGAAGAGCTTCGGCGCTCCGACCATCACCAAGGACGGCGTTTCCGTCGCCAAAGAAATCGAACTCGAAGACCGTTTCGAAAACATGGGCGCGCAGCTGGTCAAAGACGTTGCCTCCCGTGCCAACGATGACGCTGGTGACGGTACTACCACCGCTACCGTTCTGGCTCAATCGATCGTCAACGAAGGCCTGAAAGCCGTCGCTGCCGGCATGAACCCGATGGACCTGAAGCGCGGTATCGACAAGGCGACCATCGCTGTCGTTGCCGAGCTGAAAAAGCTGTCCGCACCATGCACCGACACTAAAGCGATCGCTCAGGTTGGCACCATCTCCGCCAACTCCGACAACTCCATCGGCGACATCATTGCCGAAGCCATGGAAAAAGTCGGTAAAGAAGGCGTGATCACCGTTGAAGAAGGCTCGGGCCTGGAAAACGAACTGTCGGTTGTAGAAGGCATGCAGTTCGACCGTGGCTACCTGTCCCCGTACTTCGTCAACAAGCCAGAGACCATGGTTGCCGAGCTGGAAGGCGCGCTGATCCTGCTGGTCGACAAGAAGATCTCGAACATCCGCGAAATGCTGCCAGTACTGGAAGCCGTTGCCAAAGCCGGTCGCCCACTGCTGATCGTTGCCGAAGACGTTGAAGGCGAAGCCCTGGCGACTCTGGTTGTGAACAACATGCGTGGCATCGTCAAAGTCGCAGCCGTCAAGGCTCCGGGCTTCGGCGACCGTCGCAAGGCCATGCTGCAGGACATCGCCGTTCTGACCGGCGGTACCGTTATCTCCGAAGAGATCGGCCTGAGCCTGGAAAGCACCACTCTGGAACACCTGGGTAGCGCCAAGCGCGTAACCCTGTCCAAGGAAAACACCATCATCGTTGACGGTGCTGGCGTTGAAGGCGACATCCAGGCACGTATCGCTCAGATCCGTGCCCAGGTTGCCGAGACTTCCTCGGACTACGACCGTGAAAAACTGCAAGAGCGTCTGGCCAAGCTGTCCGGCGGCGTTGCAGTGATCAAGGTTGGCGCTGGTTCCGAAGTTGAAATGAAAGAGAAGAAAGCCCGCGTTGAAGACGCCCTGCACGCTACCCGCGCAGCCGTTGAAGAAGGCGTGGTACCTGGCGGTGGCGTTGCGCTGATCCGCGCTCTGAACGCGATCATCAACCTGAAAGGCGACAACGCCGACCAGGACGTCGGTATCGCTGTTCTGCGCCGCGCTGTTGAAGCACCGCTGCGTCAGATCGCTGCCAACAGCGGCGACGAGCCAAGCGTTGTGGTCAACGAAGTCAAGAACGGCAAAGGTAACTTCGGTTACAACGCCGCAACTGGCGAATACGGCGACATGATCGAAATGGGCATCCTGGACCCAACCAAGGTAACCCGTTCCGCTCTGCAAGCTGCATCGTCGATCGGCGGTCTGATCCTGACCACCGAAGCCGCTGTTGCTGATGCACCGAAGAAAGACGGTGCTGCTGGCGGCGGTATGCCAGACATGGGCGGCATGGGCGGCATGGGCGGCATGATGTAAGCCAGCCTTACCCCGAAACGAAAAACCCCGCCTGCGATGAGCAGGCGGGGTTTTTTATTGCCCTGATTTTGTTATCTGGCGTTTGAGTAATCAGGCGTTTACCGGTTGTGCCTTCATGACCGCTTCAGCTTTGACCGTCGGGCGATACAGCACCCAGTAATACGACCCCAGGCAGATCAGCCAGCAGAAAATCGCCGTCCACACGTTGTGCGAAAAGAAGTGTGCGCCCTGCATCATCCGGCTGATCGAGAACACCGAACCCAGCGCAAAGGCAAAGATGAACGCCTGCCGCGCGAGTCGCGGGCGACGATCACGCAGCACGAAGAACAGCGCAAACAAGGTGAAACCCGTTGCGGCATGGCCACCGGGCCAGCAGCGGCCGGGCTTGTCGGTTGGCGGGCGGTGATCCAGCAGTTTACTGTAGGTTTCATGGCCGCCGAACTGCTCAAGGCTCCACGGGCACTGCACGGCGGTCACGGCTTTCATCGGTGTCACAAATGACGTCGCCAGGCCCAGCGACAGCACCAGGCATCCCAGCTCACGCTTGAATGGCTTGAGTTTTCCAATGAAAAACGCGGCGATGAAACCGATGACGGAAAACACCGAAAACGCGATCACCACCTCTTTGGCGCGGTCGTGAAGGATGTTTTCCAGGAAGTAACTGTGGCGCCCGATGAAGTCGCCGGCGGCCGGATCGTAAAACATCCGGGCCAGGTTCATGTCCAGATCGGTCAGTTCCAGCAAGACCAGAATGGCGGCCGCGACAGCGGGTATCCCCAGACACAGCCAAAAGTTCAGCGGGCGAGGGGCAGGGCGTACAACGCTTGATGACATGACGGATCCAGAACGGGAAAACGCCCCGGGGCATCAGCCCGGGGCGCTTCGATTAACGATCGCTGACTTGCGCGGCACCCTCCTTGGGCGCTTTCCAGCCAAGCAGCTGTTGCTTGAAGCCATAACTGGCGGTTTGGTAATACGTGATGGCGCGGCTCACCAGCGGATCGTCGCTGTTGACCCGCGACTCGCGGCTTTCGGTCAGCGCGTCGTCATGCCGGCGCAGGCCCTGACGTGGGCTGAGGATCGCCAGATCCTTGCCGTCGAACAGCCCCAGATGCTGATAGTTGCCCACCACAACCCGAGGCGGCAGCGGGTTGTCCTGCAGCAGATTGCGACCGAAGAACGTCGATTGGTAATCCAGGTTCAGCAACCCCAGCAAGGTCGGCGCGAGATCGATCTGGCTGGCCAGTTGAGCGTTTTCTCGCGCTTCGATCATCTTCGGTGCATAGATGAAGAGAGGGATCTGGTAGTTGGTGATCGGCAAGTCTTCCTTGCCCGCGCTGCCAGCCGTGTGGTCGGCGACGAAGATGAAGATCGTGTTGTCGAACCACGGTTTTTCACGCGCCTGTGCCAGGAACTGGCCGATGGCGTAGTCGGTGTACTTCACTGCACCATCGCGACCGTTGCCGGACTTGATGTCGATCCGGTTGTCCGGATAGGTGTACGGACGATGGTTGGAGGTGGTCATCAACTGCAAAAGGAAAGGCTGCTGCTTGGCGTAATCGGCGTCCGCCAGCTTCAGGGTCTGTTTGTACAGATCCTCGTCAGCCATGCCCCAGGCGTTCTTGAAGTGAATCTCCGACTCATCGACGCTGCTCTGATCGACAACGCGATAGCCGTTGCCACTGAAGAACGCGTTCATGTTGTCGAAGTAGCCACGTCCGCCGTACACGAACACGCTGTCATAGCCGACAGCGCTCAACTGCTGGCCCAGGCTGGCGAAACCGCTTTCGCGACCGATACGCTTGACGATCGAACGGCCCGGCGTCGGTGGAATGGCCAGGGTGATGGCTTCCAGGCCTCGGTCGGTGCGGGTGCCGGTGGCGTAGAAGTTGTTGAAGTACAGGCTCTGCTTGCGCAAGGCGTCGAGGTTCGGCGTCAGGTTGCGGCCGTCACCGTTGCTGCCCAGGTATTTGGCGCTGAGGCTTTCGATGGTCACCAGCACGATGTTCGGCTTGCGGGTGACGCCGGGGTTATCGATATTGCGACGGATGTCCTGCGGATCCTGGCCGACGAAACGGGCATTGGGCTCGTTCAATTCGGCACGAATCTGACCGGCGACTTTGTCCGCTGGCAGGCTCTTGTAGAACTGGCTGTAGTCCAGTTCGTTGTTACGGAACGCGGCGAAGAACTGATACGGGCCATTGCTCGCCAGTTCATTCTGATAGGCGTTGCCGCCCTGGGCACGCGGTGCGTCCTGACTGATCAGTTGCAGGCTCAGTCCGGCAACCACCAGCAGGGCCAGCGCATTGAGCAGGCGTCCGCGCAGTGGTGGCAGCGGTGCGTCGAGCGCCGCATTGAACGGCTTGCGCAAAGCGAAACTCAGTACCAGAGCCAGGACCGCCAGAATGCTCAGCAACTTGCCGATCGGGTAGGACTCCAGCACGTTGTTCAGCACTTCGTCGGAGTACACCAGATAGTCGACCGCGATGAAGTTGAAGCGCACCCCGAACTCATCCCAGAACAACCACTCGGCCACCGCCGTGAACAGCATGGCGTACAGGCTGACGGTCAGCAGTCCCTGCAGGAACCAGCGGTGACCGCGACGGCGCCACAAGGCGGGCGGGCACAGCAGCAGATACAGGCCCATCGGCAAAGCGGCATAGGCCAGGAAGCCCAGGTCGTAGACCAGGCCGACGCCGAATACGGACAGCGCGCCACCACCGGCCTCATCCAGGTGAGTCAGCAGCAGTACGATACGGGTGAGGAGAAACACCACCAGCCAGGCGCCGGTGACCAGCAGCAGATAGCGCATAGGCGCTGTCTTGAAAAAGCCCATTGTTTTCTTTTCCTTTTATCAATGGCGCGGGAGTTTCGCGAAGCCACTGTAATGAGGTTGTGAATCGATAGTGAAAACTTTGTTAAAGATTTATGTTGGTTGAGCAAATCGATCTGTCGGGGCGCCAACCCTAGCCCTGAGCCGAAGTTGGCCGTAAGCTGCGCGGGCCATGACGGCCGTTACTGTGTACGGAAGAGGTGCCCATGCGAATTCTATTGGTCGAAGACAACCGCGATATCCTGGCCAACCTGGCCGATTACCTGGGCCTGAAGGGCTATACCGTCGATTGCGCCCAGGACGGTCTGTCGGGCCTGCATCTGGCGGCCACCGAGCACTACGACCTGATCGTGCTCGACATCATGTTGCCGGGCATCGATGGTTACACCCTGTGCAAACGCCTGCGCGAGGATGCGCGCCGCGACACGCCGGTGATTATGCTCACCGCCCGCGATCAGCTCGACGATCGCCTGCAGGGCTTCAAATCCGGGGCTGACGATTACCTGGTCAAACCCTTCGCCCTGTCGGAACTGGCAGCGCGGATCGAAGCCGTGATGCGCCGGACCCAGGGCGGCGGTCGTCGTTCCTTGCAGGTCGGAGATCTGAGCTACGACCTCGACACGCTCGAAGTGACCCGGGAAGGCAAGCTGCTCAAGCTCAACCCGGTGGGTCTGAAACTGCTCGCGGTGCTGATGCAGAAGAGTCCGCACGTATTGCGTCGGGAAATTCTCGAAGAGGCCCTGTGGGGCGATGACTGCCCGGACAGCGACAGCCTGCGCAGTCATGTTCACCAATTGCGCCAGGTGATCGACAAACCGTTCGCCAAACCACTGCTGCACACCGTGCACGGCGTGGGTTATCGCTTGGCCGAGGGCCGCGATGGAGTTTAAGCAGAGCCTTGCCCAGCGGATCATCATCGCGTTTGCATTGATGAGTGCACTGGTGGCAGGGGCCTTCGCCATGGGCATCGTCGCGACGGTGCACCTGGTGGAAGAAAAACTGATTTCCGCAGGATTGGGCGGCGACTTGCAGCGCCTGTTGTTGATGGACAACGTCTCGGACTGGAGCCATCGACCCGAGCCGGATCAGTTGTTCTATTTCAGCGGCGGCCCGGGTGACTTCGAACTGCCCAAGGATCTGCGACATCTGGATTCCGGGTTTCACGAAGTCTTCCGCGAGCAGCTGTCGTATCACGCGATGGTCGAAATCGTCGACGGCCGACGCTATGTGCTGCTGCAGGATCAAAGCGATTTTGAAGAGCGCGAGCGCGTGCTGTTCGCCGTGGTGCTGGTGGGCTTCGTGCTTAGCCTGGCGCTGGCGGTTTTCCTCGGCTGGGTGCTGGCACGCAAGGTGATGGCGCCGGTGGTACGGCTGGCGCGTCAGGTGCGTCATCGCGACCAGTTACTGGGCCTCGCGCCGCCGCTGGCCCCGGATTACGCCGCTGATGAAGTGGGCGAACTGGCAGTGGCATTCGATGCGACGCTGGGGCGTTTGCGTCAGGCGCTGACGCGCGAACGGCTGTTCACCAGTGATGTCAGCCATGAATTGCGCACACCGCTGATGGTGCTGGCCAGTTCTTGTGAACTGCTGCTGGAAAACCCGGGCATCGATCAGCGCGGCCGCGCCCAGGTCGAGCGTATTGCCCGTGCCAGCGAAGAAATGCGCGAACTGGTGCAGACCTTCCTGATGCTGGCCCGTGCCCAGCGTGAAGATGCGGGGGCCGCGCCCCGGCACAGTCTCGGCCAGGTGGCAGATAATCTGCTGGGCCTGTGGCGCGAACCGATCGAGTCCAAGGGCCTGAACCTGATTTTCGAACCGGGCAATCCGCCGGATACCCTCTACAACGCCACCCTGCTCAATGCCGTCATGGGCAACTTGCTGCGTAATGCTTTGCACTACACCGAGCACGGCTTCATTCGGCTGACGCTCAATGCCAACGGCTTTGTGGTCGAGGACTCGGGCGTGGGCATTCCCGAGGAGAAGCGCGAGGCAATGTTCCAGCCTTTCGTGCGGGGCAGTGAAAAGCGTGGAGAGGGCCTGGGACTCGGGTTGTCATTGGTACAGCGCATCTGCGAGAACCAGGGCTGGAGCGTCACATTGAGTACGATGGAACCCAATGGCTGCCGTTTCGAAGTAGATCTTGGCCAGCGCTGAATCCCTCCAACGCGGCGCAAAAAAGCTGCCAACCTGAACAAATCCTGTATAACCTTGAAATAGTTCGTGGGTTTACGCGACGTTTTTTTCACAAAGGGATGACCTGACACTGACACGCGCCTGCCTAAGGTGGAGGTATCAGTATTCAGGAGTCCCGATGATGTCCGGCCCGATCAAGCTCGATTTTTCCGAAAAGTATGACGACAACCATGCGCAGAAATATCTGCGCAAGCATCAGGATGGTCTGGGGCGTCGTCTGTCCAACTGGCGAGATCAGCAGTTGGCTCGCAAGGCGTTGACTCTGGTCGGCGAGCCGGGACTCGTGCTGGATCTGCCGTGCGGCGCAGGACGTTTCTGGCCGTTGCTGGCGGAAAAGCCGAATCGGGTGATCATCGGGGCAGACAACTCCGAGTCGATGATCAAGACGGCGATGCAGGCCCAACCGGCGGATGTAGTGAAACGGGTACAACCCTTGCACACATCGGCGTTCGACATCGCGTTGCCTGACAATGCAGTGGACAGCATTTTCTGTATGCGTTTGCTCCACCACATCGGTGAAGCCGAGCATCGACGGACGATTCTGCGCGAATTCGAACGCGTTACCCGGGACAGTGTGATCATTTCGTTGTGGGTTGACGGCAATTTCAAGGCCTGGAAACGCAAGCGCGCCGAGAAAAAGCGCGGGCAGGAAGGTTACCAGAATCGATTTGTGTTACCGGCCGCTACGGTTGAAAAGGAATTTGAAGAGGCGGGATTCAGGATTCAGGAACAACTGGACTTTATCCCGCTCTATGCCATGTGGCGAGTTTACGTATTACGCAAGAGGTAAGAGGATGGCAGTGCAATTTGCAGCAGAAACGGGAGTCGCTCCCCAGGATCGCTTTGACTACTACTGGAACCAGCGCGGTGAGTGGGTGGAAGAACCCAACGTGCGTCGTGGTGGCGAAAGTGGCGTGCAGCGGGTGGTGGGGCGCGATGGTCAACTGCTGTATGCCAAACGCCAGACAGGACATATCTATCGCAGTTGGTTGCACCCGTTCGGGCGGCCGACCGTATTGCGTGAGCTGGATGCGCTGACCGGTGTAAGCAAGCTCGGCGTCCGGGTCCCGGAAATCGTCTTTTGCGGTGCCCAGCCTGATCCGCAGCACAAGTGGCGGGCGTTGCTGGTCACCAAGTCGCTGGACGGCTTTCAGGAGCTTGAACAGTGGGAAGCGGCAGGTGGCCGCGAGCAGTTCGGTGAGGCTGTGTATGAGCGCGTACTCAAGGATCTCGCCGAAAACCTGGCTCGCATGCACAAGGGCCGCTGGCAGCACAGTTGCATTTATATCAAGCACGTATTTGTCCGCGTCACCGGCGAGGGTGAGTCAGCCAAAGTCGAAGTGGCCCTGATCGATCTTGAAAAGTGCCGTCAACGTCTGACCGCTCATCGCGCAGCCTCCCATGACATGAAACAATTGCGCCGCCACTCGTCGTTCAGCCCTACGGACTGGAAGAAACTCGTCTATTTTTATGAGACGGCGTTTGGCAGCGCTATCAAAGGTTTATAGCGATGAAACTAGAAATTGCGCGAGGTTTGTTTCTGGTAGGAGCCTTGGCAGTTGCATCTTTGGCGGTGGCGGCCTGGGAACAGCCACGCATGCAGGTGATTGGTGCATCGACCAACGATGCCCATTGCCCGATGCCGCGGGTGGCGAAAGTCTCCGAGGCAACCAAGCCCGACCATGATTTGCTGCTGTTCATGTTCGGACTTTCTCAAGGGATGAGGCCGCAGAGTTGAATCGATTGATGCCACTTTATACAAGAGCCAAAGGCCTCGCAGATGCGAGGCCTTTTTTGTGCGCGTATGAAAACGGCGGTTACGTGGAGGGTGCGGGATCGGGTTTGGCCAGCACGGTGTAGACACAGGGCAAAACGAACAACGTAAACAGCGTACCGATCGACATCCCCGTGGCGATCACCGTCCCGATATCGAAACGGCTTACCGCTCCCGCGCCACTGGCCAGGATCAGCGGCACCATGCCGAACACCATGGCAGCTGTGGTCATCAGGACGGGGCGCAAGCGAATCGCCGCCGCTTCCTCGACCGCCTCACGAGGCGTCAGGCCCTTTTCCTTGCGCAACTGGTTGGCGAACTCGACGATCAGGATCCCGTGTTTGCTGATCAGGCCGATCAGTGTCACCAGCCCGACCTGGGTGTAGATGTTCATGCTCGACCAGCCAAGGAACAACGGAATCAACGCCCCGCAAATCGACAACGGTACGGTCACCAGAATCACCAGCGGGTCGCGGAAGCTTTCGAACTGCGCCGCCAGCACCAGGAAAATGATCGCCAGCGCCAGCGCGAAGGTGACCCACAGTGCGCTGCCTTCCTGGACGAACTGTCGTGAAGCGCCACCGTAATCGAAAGCAAAACCGGCAGGTGCTTCTTCCCGGGCAATCTGCAACACGCTGTCGATGGCCTCGCCCATGCTGACCAACGGGAACCCGGACAGCTTCGCCGCGTTAAGTTGCTGGAACTGGTTGAGCTGTCGCGGTCGTGCCCGGTCGGTCACGGTGATCAGGGTCGACAGCGGCAGCAACTCGCCCTGGGTGTTTTTCACGTAGTAGTTATTCAGCCAGTCCGGATTGTCGCGGTAGGCCCGTTCAACCTGGGCGATAACCTTGTAACTGCGACCCTCGATGGTGAAACGATTGATCTCCGCCTCGCCAAGCAGAGTGGCGAGAGTGCCGCCCAGATCCTGCATCGACACACCCATCTGCGCTGCTTTGGCGCGGTCGATATCGACCACCACTTCCGGTTTGTCGAAGGCCAGGTCCAGGTCGACGAAAGCGAACTTGCCCGACTCCATCGCACGCTTCTTGATCCGGTCAGCCACCTGCAGCAACAGCTCGTAGTCGTTGGCCGTGTTGATCACGAATTCGAACGGCAGGCCCTCGCCGGTGCCGGGCAGGGAGGGCAGGTTGAAGCCGAAAATCTGCAGGCCGGGGATGTTTCCGAGTTTGCCCTGCACCTCGGGAAGAATCTGCATCTGTGTACGGCTGCGCTCGTTCCACGGTTTGAGCAGGAAACCGCCGATACCGGTCTGCACACCGTTGTAGCCGTTGATCTGGAACGAAGAGTAGTACTCCGGGAATTCCTTGAAGATCTTCACGAACTCGTCGGTGTAGGTGTTCAGGTAATCGAGGTTGGTCGGTTGCGGCGCGTTGGCCATCATGAAAATGATGCCCTGGTCTTCGTCCGGCGCCAGTTCCGACTTGGTGAACTTGAGCAGCACCGGAATCAGGCACAGCACGATCACTGCGAACACCAGCACCACCGGCCGGGTATTGAGGGTGCCGTGGAGCATGCTCTGGTAGCGTCGCTTGAGGCGATCGAAGATCCGGTCGAGACGATGGGCGAGTCCGCTGGGGTTTTCCTCATGTCGCAACAAGAAGGCACACATCATCGGCGACAGGGTCAGGGCGACAATCCCGGAAATCACCACGGCTCCCGCGAGCGTAAGTGCGAACTCCTTGAAGAGTGCCCCGGTCAACCCTGTCAGGAAACCGATCGGCGCATACACCGCTGCCAGGGTGATGGTCATCGAGACCACCGGCATCGCGATTTCCCGGGCGCCCTCAAGTGCGGCATCCAGCGGTGTCTTGCCTTCCTCGATATGTCGGTGGATGTTTTCCACCACCACGATGGCATCGTCCACCACCAGACCGATGGCCAGCACCATCGCCAGCAGAGTCAGGAGGTTGATCGAGTAGCCCATCATCTGCATGAAGAACATCACGCCGATCATCGACAACGGAATGGTCACCACCGGGATCACCACCGAACGCAGCGCGCCGAGGAACAGGAAAACCACCACGATCACGATCAGCACCGCTTCGAACAGGGTCTTCACCA
This sequence comes from Pseudomonas sp. HS6, assembly GCF_023375815.1. Taxonomy (NCBI): domain Bacteria; kingdom Pseudomonadati; phylum Pseudomonadota; class Gammaproteobacteria; order Pseudomonadales; family Pseudomonadaceae; genus Pseudomonas; species Pseudomonas sp. HS6. The sequence continues at coordinate 3,039,412 of NZ_CP067412.1, forward strand.
CCTCGTCGATGGAAGCCTGGATGAACAGCGTGGCGTCGTAGGCGATCTCGCTCTTGAGGTTGGGCGGCAACTGGGCCTCCAGCTCCGGCATGATCTTGCGCACTTCCTTGATCACGTCGAGCGGGTTGGCACCGGGCGTCGCCTTGATCCCGATGTAGACCGAGGGTGTGCCACCGAAGGAACTGATGGAGTTGTAGTTTTCCGCACCCATTTCCACCCGCGCCACATCACTGAGCAGCACACGGCTGTCGCCACTGACCTTGAGCGGAATCTTGCCGAAGGCCTCGGCCGACTTCAGTTCGGTGTTGGCGTTGATGCTGGTGACTACGTACTCGCCTTTCACCTCACCGGCGGCGGAGAGGAAGTTGTACTGGCGCACCGCGTTGCTCACGTCGCTGGCGCTGAGGCCGAAACCGGCGAGTTTCACCGGGTCGATCCACAGGCGCATGGCGAACACCTGATTTCCCAGAATCTCGGCTTCGGCCATGCCCGGCAGAGTGGCCAGTTTTGGCTGGATCACCCGCGACAGGTAGTCAGTGATCTGCGGGTTGCTCAGTTCCTTGCTGAAGAAACTGATGTACATCAGTGCCGAGGCATCGGCGGCTTCCTTGCTCAGGACCGGGTCTTCGGCATCCTGCGGCAGTTTGTTCTTCACCTCGTTGGCCTTGGCCAGCAGTTCGGTGAACAAGCGGTCGCTGTTGGAGCCGATACGCGCGTAGATCGAAATCACCGAGAAGTTCTGACGACTGACCGAGGTCATGTAGTCGATACCCTCGGCGCTCGCCAGGCTCTGCTGCATCGGCTGGGTGATGTAGCCCTGGATGGTTTCGGCGTTGGCCCCGGGGTAGGCGGTGGTCACCGTGATCAGGGCGTTTTCCATTTGCGGGTACTGGCGCAGCGGCAGCTTGCTCCAGGCCTGGAAGCCCAGCAGCACAATCAGCAGGCTGACCACGGTGGCGAGCACCGGGCGGCGGATGAACGGATCGGTAAAAGCCATGAGGATTCCTTGATCAGTCGGCGCGGCGCGGACGGTTCTGCTCGCCGAGGGTCTTGTCGTCGCTGATGGCAATGTGTGCGCCGTTGTCCAGTTTGATCTGGCCGGCCGTCACCACTTGTTCACCGCTCTGCACGCCCTTGTTGATCATCACCAGCCCCTCGCGGCGTTCACCGGTTTCGATGAAACGGCGCTCGGCGATCAGTACCGGTTGGCCCTTCTCGTCTTTCTCGACGCTGCCGTCTTCAGCTTTCTTCTGCCCGACCACGTAGATCGAGTTGCCGTAGAGGGTGTAGGTGATCGCGCTTTCCGGCACGACGATGTGCTTCTGCGGATCTGGTAGCAGCACTTCAACGCTGGTGAACATGCCCGGCAGCAGCTTGCCGTCGGGGTTGGCGAGTGTCGCGCGGACCAGAATGTTGCGGGTGGTGCTTTCGACAATCGGGTTGATCGCGCTGATGGCACCGGTAAAGTTCTGGCCGGGATACGCGGCGACCGTAATCTGCACCGGTTGGCCGATCGCCAGTTTCGGCACGGATTGCTCGGGCACATAGAAGTCGGCGTAGAGACTGCTCAGATCCTGCAGGGTAGCGATTTTGGTGCCGCTGGCGAGGTAATCGCCGATGTCGACGAGGCGGATGCCGATGGTGCCGCTGAAGGGCGCGACGATGCGTTTTTTGGCCAGCGCCGCATTGAGCTGATTGACCGTCGCCTTGTTTTTTTGCAGTTGCGCCGAGAGCCGGTCGAATTCGCCCTTGGAGATCGCGCTGCTGCCGACGAGTTGGCTGCCGCGACCGTAATCCAGCTGCGCGAGGCCGAGATCAGCCTTGGCGGTTTCCAGGAAGGCTGCCTCGACGGCACTGTCCAGTTGCAGCAAGGGTTGGCCTGCCTTGACCTTCTGTCCCGATTCGAACTTCAGCTCGGTCACGGTGCCGGCGTTTTCCAGGCTCAGATCGACGCCCTGCAATGCCTTGAGTGTGCCGACGGTAGGCAGGCGCATCTGCCACGGGCGCTCGGCGGCTGTGGCCACGGCGACGCTGATCGGCGGTTTCGGTTTGGAAAAGCCCTGGATCATCGTGTAGATCGAGAAGGCCTTGTAACCGGCGAGAAGCAGAACGATCAGCAGCACAACACCCAACATGATCAGCATGCGGCGACGCAGCATATTCCAGTTCCTTGGAGAAAATCAGGCGAGACAGGCGGGAACATTACCCCGACTCCGGCAGGGAATCCAACTGCCAGTTTTTACAGGGTGTGAAGGAGGAAGGTGTACAAAAGCGGTGCCGCCGACCGAGCGGTCGGCGGCGAATTTCAGGCCATCAGATGAAGATGGTTGTCCCAGAGCCCTGCGGGCAAATCCAGCGGTTTGGCCAGCAGTTCGTCCTGACGGCAATCGTAGTAGCGGCAACGTCCTTGCCCCGAGGTCACGACGAAGCCGTCCTTCACCGCACCGACACCGGCACAGTCAGGCAAAGGGGCGTCGAGGCGCACTTCGCCGCTGTCCAGATCCCAGATGAAGAACCGGTTGCCGCGCGGTGCGGTCAGCGCCACCAGTCGCAGGTCACTGTGCACGGCGACGCTGGCGGTGTAATGACCCATCGACTGCAACTGATGCTCCGGCACCGGGAACGCCACGAATGGCTGGCCCGGACGCTTGATCGCCAGCAACTCGGAACGCTCTTGGGAAGGCCCCATGAATTGCTGGCCGGCGACGATGGTGCCGTCGCTGGCAATCCCTAGGTGACGCACGCTGTTCATCGACTGGGCGAGGGTTTCCTTGCTCAGCAGGGTGCCGTCGCGTTGCATCAGCACCAGGCTCGGTTCCATGGCGTTGAGGTTCATGTCGACCCGGCTTTCAGCCTCGGTACGGATCCCGCCGTTGGCCACTACCAGGGTTTCACCGTCGGGCATCCACGACACCTGATGCGGGCCGAGACCGTGGGTGGAAATCTCGCCGCTGTGCACCAGTCGTTCACCCTCGAACTTGTACACCCCGAGCAGGCCGCGGCCTGGATCGGTGGTGTCGTTCTCGGTGGCGTACAGGTAGTCGCCGCTGTGATGGATCACCGCGTGGCCGTAGAAGTGCCGGTTCGGCTGCGAGGTCACGGTCTGCAGCAATGCACCGTCGCGCAAATCGATCAGGTAGCTCTCGGTGCCCGGACGCCGGGCGACGAACAGCGCGATCGGCAGCGTCGGGTGATTGATGATGTCGTGGCAGCGCTGGCCGACCTCGGTGGCGAACACTCGCGTGCCGTCCAGCCGATAACCGACGGCGTAGTGCTTGCCGTCGGTGTCATCCCGCGCCGACAGCAGCAGCGGGCTCTGATCCTTGCGCTTGAACAGCGTCCAGCCGCCCAGTGTCACTGCTCCCAGCAGCAAACTACCTAAAGTCAGAGCCTGGCGTCGCAGCATGGCACTTGCCCTCATCAGTCACCGTCGTTGGCGTTGAAGCCCAGTTGGATGCCCAGCGCCTTGGCCAGTTCGCCTTCGTGCAGGCGGTGGACGACGTTGAGGCTGTCGTAGATGTCGTTGAGTTGCTGGCGACCGGCGTCGTCTTCGAGCATTTCGGTCAGCGAGCGCTGAGTGCTGCCGAACAGTTTGAGCGAGGCTGCGTACGCCGCGTCGATCTTGTCCGCCAACGGTTTCTGCTCGGCTGGCAGCAAGCCGCGCAGGCCTTTGTTGTCGACGCCTTCCCAAACGGTCTTGGCGGCGGCCAGGCTGGCTTCCATGGCCGTCAGGGACGACTGGCTGCGCCACGCATCGGCCTGGAACGGTTGCGGCACGCCTTTGCTCTGGCGGCCCATTGGCGTGCCGAGCTTCTTCTTCAGGGTGTCGAGGGCGGTGACCTGCACACGCAGCAGATCGGCGATCGCTTCGTGGGAGTCGGCGTAGCGCTGGTTCGGGAACTTGCTCATCTGCGCAAGCATGCCGTCGGTGTTGTTCCAGCTGCTGAGAATTTCTTCGGCCAGGAGTTTCTGGCGCTCGCCGATGGCCACCAGCAACGGGCAATACTTGGCTTTCTGCGCGTCGTTGGCCACGTCAGGCTTGGCGTCGAACAGGATGTATTCGTAGGCCGACAGGCCCTGGACCACGACGCTGGATTTGGCCAATGCTGCGGCATCGATCTGCGGCTGGGCGGTGACCAGTTGCTCGACCTGACGGCCGACCAGGTTTTTCTTGTCCGGCCAGAACTGCACCTGCCACGAACGATTTCCCTCGGCCAGCGGGCCGATCAGCAGTGGTTGCAGCTCGGCCCAGGCTTTTTGCGCATGCAGGAAGTCGGCGCGGGCAGTTTCCAGGTTTTCCTTGCCCTGGCAGTAGGCGAGGGCGCTGACAGCCAGTTGCTTGTCGGCTTCGACCCAGCGGGTGTAGGTCGGCAGGATCACCGATTTGGCGATGGCGGCGGAGGTGACCGCTTGCGGATCTTGCGGTGAGCACGCGCCGAGGGCCAGTGCGGCAAGGCTGGTGAACAACAGCTTGGGACGGAACATGTCGGGCTCCCGATTCTTTTAAGTGTTTAAAGTGAATTCAAAAACGCCAGCAGCGCGGCACGCTGCTCGGCATTGAAAGACAAAACCTGTTGCTGCGCCGCTTGGGCTTCGCCGCCATGCCAGAGCACGGCTTCGAGCAGGTTGCGGGCGCGGCCGTCGTGCAGAAACTGAGTGTGACCGCTGACCGCCTGCGTCAGACCGATGCCCCACAACGGCGGGGTGCGCCAGTCGCGACCGCTGGCCTGGAATTCGGTGCGGTTGTCGGCCAGGCCTTCGCCCATGTCATGCAGCAGCAGATCGCTGTACGGGCGAATCACTTGATTGGCCAGTTCAGGTTCGGCCGCGTCGGCAGCGGTGGTGTATTTCGGCGTGTGACAGGACTGGCAGCCAGCCTGGAAAAACAGATTCTTGCCGGCCAGCACCTGTGCGTCGTTGACGCCACGGCGTGCGGGAACAGCGAGGTTGCGGCTGTAGAACAGCACCAGGCGCAGGATGTTGTCACTGACTTCAGGTTCGCCGTCCGGGCCATTGCCGTTCGGTGCCTGTTTGCAGGCGATTTGCGCGTCGGTGCAGTCATCAAACGGTCTCAGGCTCGTGGTGAGGCCCATATCACCAGAAAACGCGTGAACATTTTGTTGATTGAGGTTCGGTTGGCCGGCTTTCCAGCCAAATCGGCCCATCACTGTCTTTTGCTGTGCGTCATCCCAGACCCGGTTTGGTCGACCGTTGATGCCGTTGTTTTCTTTGGCTTGCGCGGCAGCGTTGGCGAGGATTGCTTCTTCGGGGATGGCTTCGAGCAGGCCCAGACCGATCATCGGTGGCGCAACGCGTGCGGAGAAGCGTGTATCCGGGTGCATCGGGCCGTAACCGAGCTGAGTGATCTGCAGGACCGGTTTGCGCAGCTCGATTTCGGTGCCGTCCTTGAAGCGCACCGGCACGGGCGTGTAATCGACTCGCACCTTGCCTTCCGGTGCGACACCGGGCACGGCCATGTCCTGGAACTGCCCACCGTAAACCGGCTCCGGCACGACGCCGACTTGCTCGATCAATCTGGCGTACTGCGGCGCATCGGGAATCGACAGACGCACCAGCATCGATACGGCGTTGATCGCATCCGGCGTCGGCGGATGGCCGCGCCCGTCCTTGATGTGACAGCCCTGGCAAGCGTTGGTGTTGAACAACGGGCCGAGGCCATCGCGAGCGGTGGTGGTCGACGGGGCGATCACCCAGGGGCTGCGAAAGAAACTGTTGCCGACGCTGAAGTCCACCCGACGTGAAGGTGGCAGGTTCGCCGAGGGCAGGGAAAACGCGTTCTGATCCGTCTTGCGTACGGTCGCGGCACCGCCGGAGCGGGCTTCGCCGGGCTCGGCCTTGGTGAAACGCGGGGCGTCATCGCAGGCACTCAGGCCAAGGGCCAGAAACAGTGCGGACAAGCGAAGAGGCAGCGAGGGCATCAGACTTCCTGCAAGAAGGGCAAAATCAAAGGCGCAAAGTCTAACAGGGCGAGGGGGTTTGAATAAGAGGAATTATCGTTTGCTTGATACAGGGCAACGGTTTCACAAATCTTAAGACTGGGTGTAAACCTTGTGGGAGCGAGCAAGCTCGCTCCCACAAGTTTATGTATATGGCGGAAATGAAAAAGGCGACCCTGAGGTCGCCTTTTTCAGTCAGACAGCTTTGATCAGAACTCGTGATCGGCGTTGTCCGGGTTCAGATCGCTGATCCCCAGCTTGCCGGCCGCCGTTTCGATCGAACCGGTCTGCTTGACCAGCGATGCGATGGCGTCACGGACGATCTGGTTGCCAGCGGTGTTGCCGGCGGCGATCAACTGGTCGTAGTGCTCACCCTTGTTGGCGTGATCGACCATGACCTGGATCTTGGCTTCGGTAGCGGCCAGATCGGCTTTCAGCGCAGTGTCGGCAGCCGGGTCAGCCTTGGCCACCAGCGACGACAGGCTGGCGCCGGTCATTTTGGTGCCGTCGACGCGGGTGTACTCGCCCAGGTAAACGTTACGAATGCCTTTGGCATCGTAGAAGTGCGAGTTGTGGGTGTTGTCGCTGAAGCAGTCCTGTTCGTCTTCCGGGGAGTTCGCTTCCAGGGACACCTTCATGCGCTCGCCAGCCAGCTCGCCCAGGGACAGGCTACCCATGCCGAACAGCATTTTGCGCAGGCCGCTTTCAGCCGGTTCGGCTTCCAGGGTGGCGCGGTAGTTGTCGGCCACGTTCGGCTTCCAGTTGCCGACCATTTCTTCCAGGTCGCTGACCAACAGTTGGGTCACGGCTTTCAGGTAGGCACGACGACGATCGTTGTGACCGCCAGTGGCGCCGGCACCTTCCAGGTAGTCCGATGCCGGACGGTTGCCGGCGCCAGGGCCGGTGCCGTTCAGATCCTGGCCCCAGAGCAGGAATTCGATGGCGTGGTAGCCGGTGGCAACGTTGGCTTCGGAACCGCCCAGCTCGTTCAGGCTGGCCAGTTTTTCCGGAGTGATGTCCTTGACGTCGACCTTGTCTTCGCCGACTTGCACTTCAGTGTTGGCGATGATGTTGGCGGTGGCGCCCGGGTTGCCCAGTGCGTGTTCGTAGGATTTGTCGACGTAGTCGATCAGGCCTTCGTCCAGAGGCCAGGAGTTAACCTGACCTTCCCAGTCGTCGATGATGGTGTTGCCGAAGCGGAATACTTCGCTCTGCAGGTAAGGCACGCGCGCGGCAACCCAGGCTGCACGTGCGGCCTTCAGCGTGTCGGCGTTCGGCTTGGCAAGGAAAGCGTCGATAGTGGTCTGCAGGGTTTTCGCGGTGGATTCGGCATCGCTGTAAACGGCGAAGACCATGTCGGTGTAGTGCGCGACCACAGCCTTGGCAGCGGCTTCGTCGACTTTACCGGCAGCGGCAGGAGCCGACGGCGCGGCGGTGCTGGCGGCTGGCGTCGGCGCTGCCGGAGCGGCGGCCTTGTCTTTGCCTTCGCCGCAACCGGCGAGGGAAATAGCGATGGCCAGCAGACTGGCGGTAGCCAGAGGCATACGAATCATGGCGAACATCCTGCTTCGGTAATTGAGTGGACAGGCGCGGGGGTGCGCAAAAGCTGCGACATAATGCAAATCTTTCGCATTATGTGTAAAGGGTTGTGGCTGGAAATATTTCCTATTCGCGCGGGGTTTGCGCTGGATCAACGGCGCAGGCACGCCCGGCGAATCAAGCACATTGCCGGGCTTTGCAGAAAGCTGTCAGAGGATCGCCGCGTTGCTGCGTTGCGCCTGCTTGAGATAGGCGCTCAACTCTCGCGCCGGCAGCGGCTTGCTGTAGTGGTAGCCCTGACCTTCGTGGCAGCCTTCGGAGATGATGTAGGTCTCCTGCTCGGCGGTTTCCACGCCTTCGGCGATCACCTGCATGCCCAGGCTCTTGCCCAGTTGAATGATGGCGCGAACGATGGTCGCGTCATCGTCGTCATCCAGCAGGTCCTGGACGAAGCTCTTGTCGATCTTGATCTTGTCCAGCGGCAGACTCTTGAGATAACTCAGCGAGGAATAGCCGGTTCCGAAGTCGTCGATGGCGATCAGTGCGCCGGAGCGGCGCAGGCTCAGCAAGTGCTGGGCTGCGGTGCTGATGTCTTCCATCAGGCCGGTTTCGGTGACTTCCAGCTCCAGGCTGCGCGGCGGCAGGCGGTACATCTGCAACAGGTTGTTGACCACTCGCGGCAACTCGGCGTGGTGCAGTTGCACGGTGGACAGATTGACCGCGATCCGCAGGTCGACGAAACCCTGATCGTGCCATTCGCGCAGTTGCTTGCAGGCCTGATCCAGCACCCACTCGCCGATGGCGATGATCGTGCCGTTCTGTTCCGCCAGCGGAATGAACAGGTCCGGCGGCACCAGGCCATGTTCCGGATGTTGCCAGCGGATCAATGCCTCGACACCGACCACGCGGTGATCGCGGTAGCTGATCTGTGGCTGATAGACGAGGTAGAACTGATCCCGCAGCAAGGCATCGCGCAGGTCTTTTTCCAGCTCGCGTCGACGACGCATCTCGCTGTCGACGCTGGCGATATAGAACTGATAGCGGTTGCGCGAGCGGGTCTTGGCCAATGTCATGGTCTGCTCGGCTTTCTGCAACAGCTTCTCGGTGCTGTCACCGTCCTCCGGGAACAGGGTGATGCCGATGGTCGCGCGCAGGCGGATTTCCTGGTGGTCGAGGGCGAATGCCGCCTCCAGATCATCGAGGATGCTCTGCGCCAGTTCCGCCGCTTCGTAAGGTTGTTCGATGTCGGCCTGCACCAGGGCGAACTGGTCGCCACCGAGACGGGCGAGGGCACCGAGGCGGCCGCTATGGGCGCGCAGGCGATCAGCGAGGGCCAACAGCAATTGGTCGCCGGTCTGGTAGCTGAATTGTTCGTTGATGCCCTTGAAGTCATCCAGCCCGACGCACAACACCGCGACCCGGCGCTGCAGCTTGCCGGCGTCCACCAGAATCTTGTCCAGCTGTTGCTGCAATTGCTGACGGTTCGGCAGGCCGGTGAGGAAATCGTACTGGGCCATGCGCAGCAGGCTGTTTTCCGCTTCGTGGCGCAGATGGGTGTTGCGTTCGATGGATTCAAGCAACTGGTTGGCGGTGTTGATCCAGATGCCGAGTTCGTTCTTCTCGTGACCCTTGAGCTGCGGAATCTTGTGTTCGCTGGGGCGGTCGGGGTTGATTTCGGTGAGGTGTTCGATGATCCGCGACAGCGGCTTGGTCAGCAGCCAGTGGTAGACCAGGTACAGCACGAGGCCCATGGCTAGAGCGCGCAACACGCCGGAAATGAAGATGATCACCGAACTGACGATGAAACCCTGACCGTAAGTGGCGGTGTCGAGGGTGATGCTCAGGTCGCCATAATATTCGCTGTAGGGGCCGCGACCCACCAGTTGGGTGGTGAACGTGCGCTCCTGGCCGAGGATCAGGTCGGTCAGCCAGCGGCTGTTGGAGTGCTGCAACTCACGGGATTTCTGCGCGAGCATCGCTTCGTTGGGATGCCCGATGGAGGCCTGGCGCACGGCGTCGTCCTGGAACAGCCCTTCGATCACCTGCATGCCCATCTCCCGGTCCAGGCTGTAGACCGCCTGGGTGGAGGGATCGCGGAACATGTCGAGGATGCGTTCGGCATCGCCGGCGACGGCCTGGCGTGTTTTATAGGCATCGAAAACGATCTGCGCGCAGCTCAAGACCACGCCGACGATCAATGCCGACAGGAGCACGACCCGGAGCAACTTCACCGACAAGCTGTTCTTGAGTTCCAGCTTCAAAGGGTTATTCCTTGTTCCGTGCGGGTAGCGTCAAGTTGCCATGAGTATTGGCAATCCCGTGTTGGCAGTCAAAGGGACAATCGAGCCGCGGAAAATTTGTCCGTGGCCTTGGCCGAAATGCTGCTGCCTGGAGTATTTGCCCCGGTTGTACTGTGTCGGTAGTTTTGCTCTCCAACTTGAGGGGTATCGGACAATTTTTCCTCTGTTTGATGTTAGTCCGCTGTGGCTTGGGAGCAAGGGGACAAGGGCTGCTTTGAGTGTGGGAAATGGCCCTGTTTGCGATCAGATTCACCTTCGTGTTTTTCGCAGGCATAAAAAAACCCGGCAATAGCCGGGTTTTTGTCTGGCGCGCAGCTTAAGCGGTGAAGGTCTTGCCTTCGAACTGCTCGGCCACGAACTTCCAGTTGACCAGGTTCCAGAACGCTTCGACGTACTTCGGACGAACGTTGCGGTAGTCAATGTAGTAAGCGTGTTCCCAGACGTCGCAGGTCAGCAGCGGGGTGTCGCCGCTGGTCAGCGGGTTGCCGGCGCCGATGGTGCTGGCCAGGGCCAGGGAACCGTCAGCCTTTTTCACCAGCCAGCCCCAGCCGGAACCGAAGGTGCCGATCGAGGTTTTGCTGAACTCTTCCTTGAACTTGTCGAACGAACCGAACGCTGCGTTGATGGCTTCAGCCAGTGCGCCGGTTGGTTGACCGCCGGCGTTTGGCGCCAGGCAGTTCCAGTAGAAGGTGTGGTTCCAGACCTGAGCGGCGTTGTTGAAGATGCCACCCGAGGAAGTCTTGACGATTTCTTCCAGGGTCTTGCCTTCGAACTCGGTGCCTGGCACCAGGTTGTTCAGGTTCACGACGTAGGTGTTGTGGTGCTTGTCGTGGTGGAATTCCAGGGTTTCCTTGGAAATGTGCGGCTGCAGGGCATCGTGTGCGTAAGGCAGCGGCGGCAATTCGAAAGCCATGATGATTCTCCTAATCAGGTCTGTTGCGGTGAGCGCAAGGCCGATCACGGGCGGCCAGAAATGCACCGGCGAGTTTTTACTCTTTGCGGCGCAGGGTTCGGATCATAGCACCGGGGGTGCGGCATAACCACGCAACAACTGTGTGGGATAGAGGTTCCAGAGCAGTTTGGAATAAATCATGAAGCCATTATCAATTGCCCTGCCACCGTAAACATCATCACCGCCACCAACAGATCGAGAATTCGCCAGGTGCTTGGCCGCGCCAGCCACGGTGCGAGCCATGCCGCGCCGAACGCCAGGGTAAAGAACCACAACAGCGAAGCGCTTGCCGCGCCCACGACATAAGCACCGGGCACCGACTGTTGCGCGCCGAGGGAGCCGATCAGCAGCACGGTGTCCAGATAGACGTGTGGGTTGAGCAGCGTCACCGCCAGTGCGCTGAGCATCACCGCACGCAATGAACGCACGGTCTGGTTTTCACCCTGCTGCAGGCTCTGTTTCGAGAACGCCCGGCGCAACGCCTGGCTGCCGTACCAGATCAGGAACACCGCGCCGCCCCAACGAGCGACTGCCAAAAGCGTGGGGTTCTGCGCCAGCACCGTGGCCAGGCCGAACACGCCCGCCGCCACTAGTAATGCATCGCAGGCGACGCACAGCGCGGCGACCGGCAGGTGATGTTCACGCCGCAGGCTCTGGGCCAGGACAAAAGCATTCTGGGTGCCGATCGCCATGATCAGACCGAAGGCCACCAGCAGACCGTTGGTATAGCTTTGCCACATGACAATTACTCCGCGTTGGCTGCGAGATCGCGCAGCACTTGCATGGCGCGTTCGGCGTCGGCCTGACCGACGAACAAATGGTCGTGGTAATAGCCGGCAATCACGTTGCAACTGATACCGGCCTTGCCCAGTGCAGTGGCGAATGCGGCGGTCAGGCCGACGGCCTCCAGCGCCGAATGCACGTTCAAGGTGATCCAGGCCGCGACGTAGTCGAAGCTGAAACCGGCGCGTTCGGCGTGGGAGCGTTGCAGGATCACCGTCAGGCCTTCCTGTTCGCGGAAACTGCCCACGATTTCCAGACCGCTCGGCAACTGACCGTCGCGCAAGGTGCAGAACACGTATTCGCCGGCATTGAGCTGCGGGCTCATGCTGCGCAGCAGAGTGGTCAATGAGGTTTCGCCAGCCATGGGGGTGGTCCTTGATAAAGAGTGCTTGCTGGCTATTCTCCGGGCAGACGCTGTATAAGAAAAACCAATAGTGCTGATCGCTCATTAGGAAAACTGATGTTCGACTACAAATTGCTTTCCGCTCTGGCCGCCGTGGTCGAGCAGGCCGGATTCGAACGGGCGGCGCAGGTGCTGGGCCTTTCACAATCGGCGATTTCCCAGCGGATCAAACTGCTGGAAGCGCGGGTCGGCCAGCCGGTGCTGGTGCGCGGGACACCACCGTCGCCGACGGAAATTGGCCGGCGCCTGCTCAACCACGTGCAGCAGGTGCGTCTGCTCGAACGGGATTTGCAGACGCTGGTGCCGGCGCTGGACGAAGAAGGATTGCCAGAGCGACTGCGCATCGCGCTCAACGCCGACAGCCTCGCCACCTGGTGGGCCGCGGCGGTGGGCGACTTCTGCGCCGAGCAACACCTGTTGCTGGACCTGATCGTCGAAGACCAGACCGTCGGCCTCAAGCGCATGCGCGCCGGTGAAGTGGCGGCCTGCGTCTGCGCCAGTGAAAGGCCGGTGGCGGGCGCCCGCAGCGTATTGCTCGGGGCGATGCGCTATCGGGCGCTGGCCAGCCCGGCCTTCATCGAACGGCATTTCCCCGACGGCGTGCGGGCCGAACAACTGCCGCGCACCCCGGCGCTGGTGTTCGGCCCGGACGACTTTCTGCAGCACCGTTATCTCGCCTCCCTCGGTGTCGATGGCGGTTTCGAACATCATCTGTGTCCGTCGTCCGAAGGGTTTATCCGCCTGACCGAAGCCGGGCTCGGCTGGGGGCTGGTGCCGGAATTGCAGGTGCGCGAGCAACTGGAACGCGGCGTGTTGCGCGAACTGTTGCCAGATAAACCGATCGATGTGCCGTTGTACTGGCATCATTGGCGCAATGGCGGCCAGTTGCTGGGGTTGTTGACCGACCAATTGGTGCGTTCGTCGTCGCAATGGCTGGTGCCGTTGGACTGACGGCCAGCGTCAAGACTCACGAATCAGGCAAAACGAAAGACAGCGGAGCTCTACATGAAAATTCTGGTCACCGGCGCAAGCGGCTTCATTGGCGGACGCTTTGCGCGTTTTGCCCTGGAGCAGGGCCTGGACGTGCGGGTCAACGGTCGCCGGGCCGAGGGCGTCGAACATCTGGTGCGTCGCGGCGCCGAGTTCGTTCAGGGCGACCTGAGCGATCCGGAACTGGTGCGTGCGCTCTGCACCGACGTTGAAGCCGTGGTGCATTGCGCCGGCGCCGTCGGGCTGTGGGGACGTTATCAGGACTTTCATCAGGGCAATGTGCAGGTCACCGAAAACGTGGTCGAGGCCTGCCTCAAGCAACGGGTGCGGCGCCTGGTACACCTGTCGTCGCCGTCGATCTATTTTGACGGTCGCGACCACCTCGGCGTGACCGAAGAGCAAGTGCCCAAGCGCTTTAAACACCACTATGCGGCGACCAAGTATCTGGCCGAGCAGAAAGTCTTCGGCGCTCAGGAGTTCGGTCTCGAAACCTTGGCCCTGCGTCCGCGTTTCGTCACCGGTGCCGGGGATATGAGCATTTTCCCGCGCCTGCTGAAGATGCAGCGCAAAGGGCGTCTGGCAATCATCGGCAACGGCCTGAACAAGGTCGACTTCACCAGTGTGCATAACCTCAACGAAGCCTTGCTGAGCAGTCTTCTGGCGGCCGGTTCGGCGCTGGGCAAGGCCTACAACATCAGCAACGGCGCCCCGGTGCCGTTATGGGATGTGGTCAATTACGTGATGCGCAAAATGGAAGTCCCACAGGTCACCAAGTACCGGTCCTACGGACTGGCCTACAGTGTGGCGGCGCTCAACGAAGGCGCGTGCAAACTCTGGCCGGGACGTCCCGAGCCGACCCTGTCGCGTCTGGGCATGCAGGTGATGAACAAAAATTTCACCCTCGACATCAGTCGCGCCCGGCATTATCTGGACTACGATCCGAAAGTCAGTCTCTGGGCGGCCCTCGATGAGTTCTGTGGCTGGTGGAAGGCCCAGGACATTCGTTGATACCAAGTGCTGAACCCCGTAGCGGGTTGGGGGTCAATCCCTGCGGCTGCGGGGTTTATACTGCGCCGCAATCAGCCATTACCGAGTTTCACAAAGGTTGCCTCAATGTCCATGCGTAACGATGCCCACGACGACGATTTCGACGATGTTCCGAGCCTGCGCGCCGACACACTCGATGACGACGATTTCCCGACCACCACCCGCACCTCCGTGCATTCGCGCACACCGCCGGTGGTCAAGGTCAAGTCAGCCAGCACCGGGCCATTGTGGGCGCTGGTCGGCGCATTGTTCTTTGCCTTCATCGGTCTGGCCTGGTGGAGTTTCCAGCAGATCTCGCTGATGGAGCAGCAACTGGTGGCGACCCAGGAAAGCTTCGCGCGGATCAGTGAAGAAGCGGCGGGGCGCCTGCAGGACATTTCTGGCAAGGTCGTGGCCAGCCAGACCAACGTCAATACCGACAGCGAAGCGCTGAAACTGCAGATCAAGCAGCTGCAAAGCGCACTGCAGGATCAGAGCAAGCAGCAGCAAGGCGTTGCTGGTCAGGCGACGGATCTCGACAAGCGTCTGGCGCAGATGACTGCCCAGACCACTGAACAGCAGAACGCCAACACTCAGTTGCAGGCTCAGGTCAAAGCCCTGAGTGCAGAGCTGGCAACGCTGAAAAGCACGCCGGCCGACACCAGCAAGGTCGATGCCCAGCTGAAAGGCTTCGATGCACAGGTCAAGGGTTTCGATGCGCAGTTCAAGAGCCTCGGCGCCGACATCACGGCCCTGAAAAAACAGGGTGGATCTAACGCTGCGATCGACCGTCTGGAGCAGGAAATCGTCGTACTCAAAAGCGAGCAGGACAACCGTCCGGCCGCTGCACAGGGCGGCTCCAGCACCGCCGAGTTCGATGCGTTCCGTGGGCAGATGACCCGCAACCTCAACACCCTGCAGGCGCAGATTCAGAACCTGCAACAGCAGATCAACGCCCGGCCGTGAGCCCCTTTCTGTGGCGAGGGCGCTAACGCCCTCGCCACACACCCATCGCAACATTCAGAAGCGTTCTGAATATCCATACCTGCCTTCAGGCCGTCTACGCTCTTGAAACACCAACAAGAACGAGGGATGCGTCATGGGGTTTGTGCAAAAACTGGCCTGGCTCGGCGTGGTGCTGTTGTTGAGTTTCGGCCAGGCCAACGCGGCCACCACGGAAAAAGATGACAGCAAGGCCGCCATCGCCTTGCTGGAAAAGGCTCTGGCCTACTATCACGACAACGGCGACAAGGCGTTCGCGGCGTTCAGCCGCCAGGGCGAATTCGTCGACAAGGATCGCTACGTGTTCGTGGTCGATACCAAGGGCGTGATGCTCGCCAGCGGCGGGCCGTCCTCGGCATTGATCGGCCGGGACGTGAGCGAAGTGCTCGGGCCGGATTTGCAGAAAGCGTTCAAGGATGCGTTGAAAGTGCCGGAAGGCAACGGCATTCAGCAGGCCGAATACCGCTGGCAGAATCAGGCCGACGGCAAGGTCGAACGCAAGCATGTGTTCTATCAGCGCATCGGCCAGCGGATTCTGGCGGTCGGTTACTACTTGCCGAGAGCGTCTGCGGAGCAGGCGAAAGTCCTGCTGGACAAAGCCGCCACCGATTTGACCAAGGACGAAAAAGGCACGCTGACGGCGGTCAACTCGCTCAAGGGCGGCTACTTGCAGGACGACCTTTACGTGTTCGTGGTGGATCTGAAAACGCAGCGTTACGTCGCCCACGGCACCAACCTGCGGTTGATCAATACCGACTTCGCCAAGGTCAAGGACCCGGAAGGCAAACCCGTGGGCGAGCCGATTCTGGCGCTGATCGGCAAACAGGATGAGGGCGAGTACGAATACCGCTGGAAAAACCCGGTGACCGGCAAGGTCGAGGACAAACATGCCTACCTGAAGAAGGTCGGGGATTTCCTGGTGGCGGTCGGTTATTACAGCGCTTGAATGCACATCCCTGTGGGAGCGAGCTTGCTCGCGATGCAATGTGTCATTCACCAATATCGTCGACTGACACGCCCTCATCGCGAGCAAGCTCGCTCCCACAGGTCATGCGGTGTTCTACTGTCAGCGGGCGCCGTGTTCACGCCCGCGCAACAAACGGTTCGGCATGGCAATCGCCGCCGCCAGCCCGAGCAGCGACACCCCGGCGCTGACCATCAGCAAATGCCGGAACGTCACCAGCAACTCGGCGCGCAAGGCATTCTGCGCATCGCCGGGCGCCGCGTTCAGGCCATCGAGCAGCACATTGCCGGAATGACCTTCACCGATCAGCGAGGTGCCGGTCAGGTGGGCAAAACTGGAGTCCTGCAACAACGCCAGCAACAGCGCCGACATCAACGCCACGCCCACCGCACCGCCCAGAGAGCGAAACAGGTTGGTGGTGCTGGTGGCGACACCAATGTCCTTTTGCTCGACCGAGTTCTGTGTGCCGACCAGCGAGGTCGGGAACTGCATGCCGCCGGCGATACCGCTGAGCAGCATGAACAGGCTGCTGATCAGCGTCGCATCGGGCGAGCTGAAGGCCATGCCGAGGATCGAGATCGGCATCAGCAGCGCGCCGGTAAGAATCTGTGGTTTGTAGCGCCCGGTAATCGACGTGCGGCGTCCGGCGAAATATGCGCCGATCGGCAAACCCATCGCCAGCGGCAACAAGTGCAGGGCCGCGCTGTCAGCCCCGGCGCCGGTCACGCTCTGGAAGCGCAGCGGCATCAGCACAATCAGCGAGATCGCCTGGAAGCTGCAAAAGAAAATCGTGCACCAGCACAGCAGGGCGCTGCGGTTGGTGAACAGGTGCATCGGCAGCAACGGCTCCCGGGCACGACGCTCATGCCAGACGAACACCGCCAGCACCGCCACCGCGCAAGCGAACAGACCCAGCACTTCGCTGCTGCGCCACGCATGGCCCTGGCCAACCTGAGTGATGGCCAGCAACAGCGCCGTCAGGCCGATAATCATGAGCAGTGTGCCGAGGTAGTCGATGACCGGTTTGCGCTGGGGAATTGGCAGACCGACCAGATTGCGTCGCGCCACCCAATACGCGCCAAGGCCCAGCGGCAGGTTGATCAGAAACACCCAGCGCCATGACAGGTATTCGGTCATGTAGCCGCCGAGCACCGGGCCGGCAACACTGGCCACCGCGTACATGCTGGAGAAGTAGCCCTGATAGCGCCCGCGCTCTCGGGGCGGAACGATGTCGCCGATGATCGCCTGGCTCACCGAAATCATCCCGCCGGCGCCGATGCCCTGAAGGATCCGCGCCAGCACCAGTTGCTCCATGCTCTGGGCCATGCCGCAGAACAACGAGGCCAGGGTGAACACGCCCATACCGAACAGCATCAACTTTCGCCGCCCGTACAAATCACCGAGCTTGCCGTAGATCGGCACGGCCACGGTCATCGCCACCATGTAGCCGGAAATGACCCAGGCCAGCAGGCTGACATCCTTGAATTGCGCGGAGATGGCCGGCATGGAAACGGCGACGATGGTCTGGTCCAGCGCGCCAAGAAAGATCGCCATCATCAGCGCGACCAGCACGCTGCGAATGGCCGGTTTGGGCGTTTCGGGATGGTTGAGATTGGTCACGGGCAAAACCTGCGGGCAGTGAGGGTCCCGCAGATCGTCAGGCGAGCGGGGATGCTCGCCAGTGTAAGTCGGTAGCAGGCTATTCGATAGCCTCATAAGGAAGTCCGACGTAATTTTCTGCAATGGTTTTTTGACCGGCCTCTGAACTGACAAAGTAGTCCAGTTCCGAGGCGCTGATCCGCTGGCTGAAATCATCGTGTTCGTCGAAACGGTGCAGCATCGAGGTCATCCACCAGGAGAATCGCTCGGCTTTCCACACCCGACGCAGGCAGATTTCCGAATACTTCTCCAGCAAGTCAGCGCGCCCTTCGCGGTAAACCTTCAGCAGAATCCTGAACAGGGTGCTGACGTCGCTGGCCGCCAGGTTCAAACCCTTGGCACCGGTCGGCGGAACGATGTGCGCCGCATCCCCGACCAGAAACATACGCCCGTACTGCATCGGTTCGACGACAAAGCTGCGCAGCGGCGCGATGCTCTTTTCAATCGATGGACCGGTCACCAGCTTCTGCGCCAGATCTTCCGGCAAGCGTGATTTCAGTTCATCCCAGAAACGCTGATCTGACCAGTCGTCGACGTTTTCCTCGGCCGGCACTTGCAGGTAATAGCGGGTGCGGGTTGCCGAACGCATGCTGCACAGGGCGAAGCCGCGCTCGTGACGGGCGTAGACCAGTTCATCGTGAATCGGTGGCGTGTCGGCGAGAATCCCCAGCCAGCCGAACGGATAGACCCGTTCGAAGACCTTCAGGCATTCTGCCGGAATCGACTGCCGGGCCACGCCGTGGAAACCGTCGCAACCGGCGATGTAATCGCAATCGACGCGCCAGGTTTCGCCGTCCTTTTCAAACGTGACGAAGGCCTCGTCGCTTTTCATGCCACAGGGAACGACATGGCTGGCTTCGTAGATGGTCTGTCCGCCGGTCTCCCGACGAGCGGCCATGAGGTCGCGGGTGACCTCGGTCTGGCCATAGACCATCACGGTTTTTCCACCGGTCAGCGCCTGCAGATCGATGTGCACCCGACGCCCGTCGAGGGCCAGTTCGAAACCACTGTGGACCAGCCCTTCGGCGTCCATCCGCTGACTCACGCCAGCCTCGCGCAACAGCTCTACCATGCCCTGTTCAAGGACCCCGGCGCGGATTCGGCCGAGTACATAGTCAGGTGTCTGGCGCTCGATAATCAGGGTGTCGATGCCGGCGTTGTGCAGCAGTTGACCGAGCAATAATCCGGACGGACCGGCGCCGATGATGGCGACTTGGGTTTTCAGCGTTTTCATTGTTTTTATGACTCGCAAGCTTCACGCGACAACGGCCGGTGAATGATTTTCAGGATTCGAGTGCTTGCATTTTTCCCTTGCGGGTCTGTCAATTGAAGGTGAAAACTGAGCCGATACCTGTACATTCCGCCAATCGGTGCGATTATCGCCCGCAACCTTCGAGGCCTGGATTGAAGTGATGAACAAGCCTGACCTGCCTTCGATTCCGGTGTTCAAGCTCTACGGTGAAAGCCTGGACTGGCCGACCCCTGACTTGCTGCACTGTGAAACCATTTCCAAACGCAGCCGCGAACATCAATGGGAAATCAAACCCCACCGCCACGCCGATTTGTGCCAGTTGCTCTTCGTATTCAAAGGTCAGGCAGAGCTTGAAATCGAAGGCCAACGCACGCAACTGAATGAAACCGCGATCCAGATCCTGCCGCCGTTATCGGTGCATGGATTCCGATTTTCCGAGGACGTCGAAGGATTTGTCGTCACCCTGGCCACGCCGTTGATCAACCACTTGCAGGCGCAACTGGGCAACGCGGTGCAGGCTCTGGCCCAGGCCGAAAGCTACCCGGCGGGCAAGGACGCGGACTACCTCAACAGTCTGTTTGCCGCGTTGCAGGCCGAGTACAACGGCCATCAACCGGCGCGGGAAATGCTCATGCATTCGCTGGTCAGCGTGATCATGGTCTGGGTCAGCCGTCAGGCGATCCACCGCCACAACGCCACGCAACGCCCGCAGCGCCAGCGCGAATACCTCAATGGCTTTATTCAACTGGTAGAGGAGACGTACCGACAGCACGTCAAGGTCGAGGACCTGGCTCATCGCTTGGGAATTTCGGTCTCGCACCTCAACGGCACCTGCCGCGAACTTGCGGGGCAACCGGCGTTGCAGATCATGCATGAACGTCAGTTGCTGGAAGCCAAGCGTCTGCTGACGTACACCAGCATGACGATTTACGAGATGTCCGACGTGTTGGGTTTTTCCGATCCGACCAACTTCACGCGCCTGTTCCGGCGCCGGGTGGGGATCTCGCCAAAGGCGTTCCGCGACCGCTTGAAGGCCGAGCAGAACGACGACGCCTGACGTCCTGTATCAGCGCAGGGCGTTGAGGGTGGCGTTGTGAGGGATGCAGCGCTCGAAGTTGCAGCTCGCGTATTCACGGGGCAGTTGCCGCAACTGCTCCACGCGCCATGCCGCGGTGCCGTACAGCGCCAGCGTGGCCGCGCAGGTGATGAAAATCGCGAGGTATCTTCTTGTTCTGGTGCTCATGATCATGGCGTTGACCTCTGAACGAATACCCTTGGGTACTATTTTCAGCATAGGTCAGCGCCGTGGAGTTTCCAGCCGCGATGTAAACAGGTTTACAAGCCGACGTCCCATTGCGGGTTTTCGGGAAATCGCAATACCAGGAAATCCAGCATGCTACGCAGTGCCACCGGCATGTGCTTGCGCGAGGCGTACACCGCGTAGATGTTCATCCGCCGAGGCTCGGCGTGGGGCAGCAGACGCACCAGCTCACCGCTGTGAATGTGCACGCCGGCCTGATAGGTCGGCAGCATCGCCACCCCGGCACCGGCCAGTGTCGCGCGCAGCAGGGTGCTGGCCTCGTTGGCGCTGATGTTGCCCTGCACCGGCACCGACACCGGTTCGCCATCCTCTTCGAAATGCCACAGGCTCTTGCCGAAGTAGGAATGGGTCAGGCAATTGTGTCGGCTCAGATCTTCAACCCGCTGCGGCTGCGGGTGTTCTTGCAGATAGGCGGGTGCTGCGCAGACCACCGAGCGGCAGACCGTCAGGCGGCGGGCGATCAGGTTGGGGTCGAGGTCGTTGCTGGTGCGGATCGCCAGGTCGATGCGCTCGTCCACCAGGTTCACCGTGCGATCGAGCATTTGCAGGTCGATGTTGACGCCCGGGTAGCGCTTGATGAACGCGGCCATGGCATCGGCCAGTTGCGCCTGGCCGAACGAGGTACTGACGCTGATCCGCAGTAAACCCCGTGGCGCATCGTCGGGTTCGCTGACGGCGGCCTGCATGTCGCTGGACAGTTCCAGCATCTGCCGGCAGCGCGGCAGGATCTCGTTGCCGGCGGCGGTCAGGCTCAGTTTGCGTGTGGTGCGGTGCATCAGGCGCGCGCCGACCCAGTCTTCCAGTTCCGCCAGATACCGCGACACCACTGGCCGCGACAGGTCCAGATGATCGGCCGCCGCCGACTGGCTGCCAAGATCCACAACCGTGACAAACACCCGCATTGCTTGGAGACGATCCATGATTTGCCCGCTTTCAGAAACAAACTATGTTTAAGCATCGCATTTTTTGTAACGAGTCTGGCAACTAAGCTCTGTCCCATCGCCAAGCACGGCATACGAACAGCGGAGCAACCCATGATCGGCTTCACCACTCTCAAGCGCGTTTTACTGGCCACCGCCACCCTCGGCTTTGCTGCTCATGCGGCAGCCGCGAACCTGAGCCTTGATGTCTACAACCCGGGCACCAATGCGATCTTCCCGGTGACCTCGGTACTGGTCAGCGGTGAAAAGGATGCAATCCTGGTCGACGCCCAGTTCGGCAAGTCCCAGGCCGAGCAAGTGGTGGAAAAGATCCGCGCCAGCGGCAAACAACTGACCACCATCTACATCAGCCACGGTGACCCGGATTACTACTTCGGTCTCGACACCCTGACCAAGGCCTTCCCGAATGCCAAGGTGCTGGCCTCGCAGCCGACCGTTGATCACATCAAGCAAACCGTCGACGGCAAACTGGCGTTCTGGGGCCCGAAAATGGGCGCTGACGTGCCAGCCAAAACCATCGTGCCGAGCGTGCTCAAGGGCGACAGCCTGATGCTTGAAGGGCAGAAACTGCAGGTAGTCGGCTTGGAAGGCAAGCAACCGGATCGCAGCTTTGTGTGGATCCCTTCGTTGAAAGCCGTGGTCGGTGGTGTCGTCGTCGCCGAGAACATTCACGTGTGGATGGCCGACACCCAGACCGCGCAATCCCACGCCGACTGGCTGGAAACCCTGCACTCGATCGAAACCCTGAAACCGAAAACCGTGGTGCCAGGTCACTACTTGGGTGACAGCGCCCGTTCGCTGGCGGCCGTGAAGTTCACTGCCGACTACATCAAGGCGTTCGACGAAGAAACCGCCAAGGCCAAGGACTCTGCCGCGCTGATCGCCGCGATGAAGAAGCGCTACCCGAAACTGGGTGAGGAAAGCTCCCTGGAGCTGAGCGCCAAAGTCGCCAAGGGCGAGATGAAGTGGTAACCCGATTCTGAAAAACGCAGCACTCTCAAGCCAACTGGAGAATGTCATGAGCAAGATCGCAATCATTGGTGCCACCGGCCGTGCCGGCAGCCAATTGCTGGAAGAAGCCCTGCGTCGCGGCCACAGCGTCACCGCCATCGCTCGGGACACCTCGAAGATCGGCGCCCGTGCCGGTGTGGTCAGCAAGAATGTCGACGTACTGGACGCCGCCGCGCTGCAAGACGCCGTCGCCGGTCACGATGTGGTGATCAGCGCCGCGCATTTCGCCACGGTGCCGGCCAGTGCGCTGATCGGTCCGGTGAAACAGGCCGGGGTGAAACGTCTGCTGGTGGTCGGCGGTGCCGGTTCGCTGCTGCTGCCGGACGGCACCCGCGTGATCGACAGCGCCGGTTTCCCGGCCGAGTACAAGGCTGAAGCCAGTGCCGGTGCGGCGTTCCTCGATGCCTTGCGTCAGGAGAAGGATCTGGACTGGACGTTCCTGTCGCCGTCGGCGCTGTTTGTCGAAGGCGAGCGCACCGGCAAGTTTCGAGTTGGCAAGGATGACTTGCTGGTGAGTGCTGAAGGCCAGAGCTCGATCAGCTTTGCCGACTACGCGATTGCGCTGATCGACGAAGTGGAAACGCCGAAGCATTCGCGTCAGCGGTTTACTGTCGGTTATTGAGGGGTTGGGTGGTTTTCGGGATTTGTGTCTGATCCGAAAGCCGGCCCTCACCCTAACCCTCTCCCGGAGGGAGAGGGGACTGATCGTGGATTTCTTTGGAGTTACATCGACCTGAAAGGTCGCACCGAATCCATAATCGCCCAGATTTTTCAGGTCGATGTATTACGTAAGACACCTCGGTCGGCTCCCTCTCCCTCCGGGAGAGGGCTGGGCGGGCGGCGTTCCGATGAGGGGCTGCTTCAACGAGTGTGCGCCTGCTCAACCAACCACCCCATCAATTCCTGCAATTTCGCCGAAGGCTCCGACGCCGGCGCCACGATGTAATAACCCAATCCCGTCTTCACCTTCAGATCGAACGGCATCACCAGTCGCCCGGCGTTCAAGTCATCGCCGATCAACGACCAGTCGCCGATCGCCACCCCCGTCCCGTGGGACGCCATCGACATCGCCTGATCCAACGTCTCGAAATGCTGACCGGTGCCGATGTTGCTCAAGTGCAGTTCGGCGGCTTCAAGCCACAGTGTCCAGTCGTCATCGGTGTGGGTCGGGTGCAGCAATAGATGTTGTTGCAGATCCGCCGGCGTGTGCAGGGCCGATGACCCCTTCAGCAGCCCCGGTGAACAGACCGGCGTCAGTTGTTCATCGAACAGATGCAAGGTCGCGGGTGAGTCGTGGGGCGCGGTGCCGTAGATCACCGCCGCGTCGAACTGCTCGCGATGAAAGTCCACCCCGTGTTGCAACGAAGCCGTGAGTTTCACCGGGACGTCCGGGCGCTCGCGCTGCCATTGCAGCAGGCGCGGCAACAACCAGCGCATCACGCAGCTCGGTGCCTTGAGTTGCAGGGTTTCGCGTTTGGCGCCGATCAGCTCCACCGAGTCGCCGATCAGGCTGAACACCTGCTGCACCCGTGGCAGCCATTCGCGACCTTCGGCCGTCAGTTCCAGGCCCCGGGCCAGGCGAATGAACAGCTCATAACCCAGATGTTCCTCCAGCCCGGCGATCTGCCGGCTCACCGCACCTTGAGTGATGTGCAACTGCTCGGCGGCCCGGGTGAAGTTGCAGCACTGCGCGGTGATCAGAAACGTATGCAGGGCGGGCAGGGGAGGCAGTCGTTTCATGTGGATCCAAGGTATGACGTGAGGACATGGCTAGTATGAGCTTTTATCGATTGTTGCGGCTACGGGTCGCCCGTTTCAATGAGGCCAATCACCGGTTCTTTTAAAGCCCGGTGCCTCAACGAACAAGAAGGGCAAAGACATGGCGACGTGTGGCGAAGTACTGGTCAAGTTACTCGAAGATTATGGGGTCGAGCAGGTGTTCGGCATTCCCGGGGTGCATACCGTGGAGCTGTATCGCGGGCTGGCCCGTTCGAGCATCAACCACGTCACCCCGCGCCACGAACAGGGCGCCGGCTTCATGGCCGACGGCTACGCCCGCACCAGCGGCAAACCGGGCGTGTGCTTCATCATCACCGGCCCGGGCATGACCAACATCACCACTGCCATGGGCCAGGCTTACGCCGATTCGATCCCGATGCTGGTGATTTCCAGTGTGCAGTCGCGCAGCCAATTGGGCGGTGGTCGCGGCAAGCTGCATGAGCTGCCGAACCAGAGCGCACTGGTCGGCGGCGTGGCGGCGTTCTCCCACACCCTGATGTCGGCGTCCGAATTGCCGGGCGTGCTGGCCCGTGCGTTTGCGCTGTTCCAGGCCGGGCGTCCGCGTCCGGTGCACATCGAAATTCCGCTGGACGTACTGGTCGAAGAAGCCGACGAACTGCTGGCCAGTGTGCCGGTCAACATCGACCGCGCCGGTGCAGCGCCGGCCGCCGTGAGCCGCATGAGCGAACTGTTGGCCGGCGCCCAGCGTCCGCTGATCCTCGCCGGCGGCGGCGCCATCGATGCCGCTGCCGAACTCACCGAACTGGCTGAACTGCTCGACGCACCGGTGGCCCTGACCATCAACGCCAAAGGCATGTTGCCGTCGAGCCATCCGCTGTTGATCGGTTCGACCCAGAGTCTGGTGGCGACCCGCGCACTGGTGGCCGATGCCGACGTGATCCTGGCGATCGGCACCGAACTGGCGGAAACCGATTACGACGTGACTTTCGCCGGCGGTTTCGAAATCCCCGGCAAGCTGCTGCGGGTCGATATCGATCCCGACCAGACCGTACGCAACTACCCGCCTCATGTGGCGCTGGTGGCCGATTCGCGCAACGCGGCGCAAGCATTGCTGAGCGCGCTGTCGCACAAGCCGCTGGCCGAGCGTCGCAACGACTGGGGTCAGGTACGCGCCGCGCGTCTGCGTGAAGACCTGGCCGCGACCTGGGATGCGCCGACGCTGGCCCAGACCCGTTTCCTCGAAACCGTGCTGCACGAACTGCCGAACGCGGTGTTCGTCGGTGACTCCACGCAACCGGTGTACACCGGCAACCTCACGTTCAACCCGGAGCGTCCGCGCCGCTGGTTCAACTCGTCCACCGGTTACGGCACCCTCGGTTACGCCTTGCCGGCGGCGATTGGCGCGTGGCTCGGTGGCCCTCTGGAACACGGTGCTCGTCCGCCGGTGGTGTGCCTGATCGGTGACGGTGGTCTGCAATTCACCCTGCCGGAACTGGCCAGCGCCGTGGAAGCACGCACGCCGGTGATCATCCTGCTGTGGAATAACCAGGGTTATGAAGAAATCAAGAAATACATGGTCAACCGCGCCATTGAGCCAGTGGGCGTGGACATCTACACCCCGGATTTCATCGGTGTGGCCAAGGCCCTGGGTTGCGCGGCGGAAGCGATCAGCTCCGCCGAACACCTGCGCGGTGCACTGCGCGCCGCCACCGATCGTCAGGGCCCGACCCTGATCGAAATCGACCAGACCCAATGGATGAAGGCGGTGGCCCAATGATGAATTTCCCGACCACACTCGATGGCCTGTACATCAACGGCCAATGGGCCGCCGGCCGCGAGCACCTGCGCGTGATCAACCCGGCCACTGAAGCGCTGCTGACCACGGTCAATGGCGGAGATGCAAACGCCGTCAACCAAGCGGTAACGGCCGCGACTGAAGCCTTCAAGGACTGGTCGAAAACCACCGGCGCCGAGCGCGGCGCGATCCTGCGCAACATCGCCAATGGCGTGCGCAACGGCCGCGAACATCTGATGAAGTTGCAGTCGAGCAACAACGGCAAACCGCAGTTTGAAGCGGGCATCGATGTCGATGACGTGATCGCCACCTTCGAGTACTACGCTGAACTCGCCGAAGGTCTCGATGCGAAACAGGACAGCGATGTGCCGCTGCCCAGCGACGACTTCAGCGCACGTCTGCGCCGCGAGCCGTGCGGTGTGGTCGGTTTGATCGTGCCGTGGAATTTCCCGATGGTCACCACCGCGTGGAAACTCGCGCCGGCCCTGGCCGCCGGTTGCTGCGTGGTGCTCAAGCCTTCGGAAGTCACGCCGCTGCCGGAACTGGAACTGGCAGCGATCATCGCCGAATCCGGTCTGCCCAAAGGCGTGTTCAACCTGGTGTGCGGCACCGGCCTGGCGGTCGGTGCGCCGCTGTCGGCAGACCCGCGCATCGCCAAGGTTTCCTTCACCGGCAGCAACGCCGTGGGTGTGCAGGTGATGCAGCGCGCCGCTGAAACCGTGAAGGGCGTGAGCCTGGAACTGGGTGGCAAATCCTCGCTGCTGATTCTGGAAGATGCCGACCTCGATCTGGCGGTGGAGCTGGCCTGCGGCGGTGGTTTCTTCAACGCCGGGCAGATGTGCTCGGCCACCAGCCGGGTGCTGGTCGCCGATGAACTGGCCGATGAATTCCTGATTCGCTTGAAGGCCCGCGCGGAAAAAATCCGTGTGGCCGACCCGTTCGATCCTGAAGTCGAGATGGGCGCGCTGGTCAATCAGGCGCAGTACCAGCGAGTGCTCGGTCACATCGACCGTGGCCTCAGTGCCGGGGCCAAGCTGATCTGTGGCGGCAATCGCCCGGCGGATCTGCCGCGCGGTTATTTCTTGCAGCCGACGATCTTCACCGAAGTGCCCCTCGACAGTGCGCTGTGGTGTGAAGAGATCTTCGGCCCGGTGATCTGCGTGCGTAGTTTCGCTACGGAAGCCGAGGCGATTGCCCTGGCCAACGACAGTCAGTTCGGTCTGGTCGCTAGTGTGGTCACGCGCAATGCCGAGACCGCGGATCGGGTCGCCAACGCCTTGCAGGCGGGGCTGGTGTGGCTCAACGCGCCGCAGGTGATCTTCCCGCAGACGGCGTGGGGCGGCTACAAACAGAGCAGCATCGGTCGCGAGTTGGGGCCGTGGGGCCTGGCGGCATTCCAGGAAATCAAGCACGTGATCCGCGCGCTCTGAATGCCCGAAAAAGTTCAACGCATGCCTCGCAACGAGGCATGCGCCGGCGTCATGGCTCCAATGAGTTTTTATCGATAGTCAGGTGTTTTGCACGACCTCAGGATGAACCCGCAGACCACGCTCAAGCCCTTTGAAATCGGGCGCTTGAGCAGTTCCGGTCAGGCAGATGCAAGGGTTGCGATCAGTCTCATACTTACAAGAATAATGGGAGTCCTAAATGGGCGAGCACGATCTGAACAGGCGTCAATTCATCAAAACCGTCGGCGTGGCCTCGGTGGCTGCGGCGGCCATGAGCATGCCCTTCATCCGGGCCAGTGCCAGCGACACCCGCTTTGCCGGCAAGACCCTGCGCCTGTTGACCTGGTCCGATGACACGGGCCTCGCTGCACTGCGCAACATCGCTGCGACCTTCGAAGCCAAGACCGGCGCCAAAGTGATTGCCGACCGCACCGGCAGCACCTCGGAAATGGTCGCCAAACTCAAGGCCGGCGGTGATCGTCCGCAGTACGACATCATCACCCTGGCCGGCGTTGGTGCCGAAGGTCTGGCCGCTGCCGGACTGCTGGAAAAACCCGATCTCAACCGCATTCCCAATCTGGTCGACGTCCCGGAAAAATACCGCACCGGGGCCAACGGTCACGGCATCGGTTACCTGCTGTGGTGCAACAGTCTGGTCTACAGCACCCGCACCCAGAAAGAAGCGCCGGACAGTTACGCCGCACTGTGGGACGCCGATCTGGCACCGAATATTTTCCTGCCGCCGCCGAACTGGACCGAGGCCATGGACCTGATCATCATCGCCGCCAAACTGGCCGGTGGTGACGAACACAACATCGAGCCGGGCTTCAAGAAACTCGCGGAGTTGAAAGACCGCGTGGTGACCCTGGGCGAAAACCCCAACCAGATCGCCGAGCTATTCCGCACCGGCTCCCTGGACATGGGCGGCCTGTATGCCCCGGCGTTTTTCCCCAAGCAGATCCGCGATCCGAACTACGGCCTCGGCGCCACGTTCGGCATGAAGGAAGGTTTCTACACCGACCTGATGCTCTCGGTGATGCCGAAGAACCGTCCGGGCGACACCGACCTGGCCTACGCCTTCATCGATCACTCCCTCGACCCGCTGGTGCAGGGCAAGATGGCCGAAGACATCTTCAACGGCCCGGTCAACGCCAAGGCGATCATCTCCGCCGAAGCGCGCAAGAGCCCGTTCATCCTCACGCCGGAGCAGATCGCGGAGAAGGCGATCATGCACGACAACGCCTTCCTGGCGACCGTGCATGACCAGTGGATTCGTCGCTACACGGAAATCTTTTCTTCCTGATCGAGTGATGGACGCAGGTTCTTCAAACACCGAAGTACCTGTGGGAGCTGGCTTGCCAGCGATAGCAATTTGTCAGTGACATCATGGTCGACAGGTAGGCCGTCATCGCTGGCAAGCCAGCTCCCACAAAGCTTGCGGTGGTTTGGAAGTCTGTGTCTGTCAGTTGTTTTTCCATTGACGAGATCATTGCTATGGAACATCAATCCCTGACCCAACCGGTCGGCGCGGGTGACGTGCGCCCGGCGCGCGGTGTTTCGCCGACTGCACGGGCGTGGTTTTTCCTCACGCCGTCGATGCTGTTTCTCGGCGTGCTGATTGCCGCCAGCCTGCTGGTGTTGCGCATGAGCGTCGGCACCAAGGGCGCGGAGTGGTCCGGTTTCAGCCTGGCCAGTTACGCCCAGTTGCTCGAACCCTACTACCTCAAATCGTTGCTGCTGACCTTGCGTCTGGCGCTGATCAGCGCGGTGATCGCGGTGGTGCTGGCGATCCCGGTGGCGTACACCATGTCGCGCCTGACCTCGCCATTCGTGCGGCGGATCTTCCTCGCGGCGGTGCTGTTGCCGTTGCTGGTCAACCTGCTGCTGCAAAGCTACGGCTGGCTGGTGATCCTTGGCCCCGGCGGCATGCTCAACCAGACCCTCATGGGCCTCGGTCTGATCAAGCGTCCGATCATGTTGCTGTACAACCAGAACGGCGTATTGATGGGCCTGGTGCAGACCGCGTTTCCGTTGGCGGTGCTGCCGATTGCCAGCGCCATGCGCGGCGTCGCCCGCAGCTACGAAGAAGCTGCCGCGACGCTTGGCGCCAGCCGTTTTCAGGTGTTCCGTCAGGTGGTGTTGCCGATGAGCCTGCCGGGGATCATCACCGGCGCGACGCTGGTGTTCGCCTACAACGCCAGCAGCTTCGTGGTGCCGTTGTTGCTTGGTGGTCGACGCGTGCCGATGCTCGCGGTGATGGTGCATGACCAGATTGCCCCGCTGATGAACTGGCCTGCCGCGTCCGCCGCCGGTGTGGTGCTGATCGTTACCACGCTCGCCATCATGACCTTGTCCGAATACGTCACCGGCCGCCGTCGCCGTCTGCTGGAGGCTTCGCAATGAGTGCCTTGATCAAGAAGCGTCAGTCGTTGTTGCCGGGCGACACCGGCAAGTTCGCCGGCATCCTGTCCGGGATCATTTTGTTCCTGGCCGTGTTGCCGATCCTGACCATGATCGTGATGTCGTTCAGCGGCGCATCGAACCTCGACTTCCCGCCGAGTAGCTACAGCCTGCAGTGGTACAAGGCGGCGTGGCACACCTTTGTCTCGCCGGACGCCAGCGATGTGCTGAGCCTCGGCCAGGCCATGGGCACCAGTTTGCTGGTGGCGTGCCTGACGATGATTTTCGCCACGCTGATCGCGGTGCCGGCGGCTTACGCGCTGACCCGTTGCGAGTTCCGTGGCAAGGGCGTGGCGCTGCAATTGATGTCGCTGCCGCTGGTGTTTCCGATGGTGGTACTGGGGCTGGCATTGCTGCTGGTGTTCGACAGCCTGCCGTTCCACATGACCACCTCGCGACTGGTGATTGCCCACGTGATTCTGGCGCTGCCGTTCGTGGTGAAGAACTGCACGGCGGCCATGCTTTCCATCGGCAGTGAAGTCGAAGAGGCCGCGCAGATGCTCGGCGCGTCGCCATTGAGGGCCATCGTCGACGTGGTGGTGCCGTTGATGAAGTCGGGGATTCTGGCGGGGATGTTGCTGGCGTTCATCGTCTCGTTCAACGAGTTCACCGTGACCTATTTCCTCTACACCATCGACGTCATGACCGTGCCGATCTGGATGTACAGCCGCACCGTGTCATCGCTCGACCCTACCGTGTTCTCGTTTGCCGTGCTGATCGTGCTGATCGACTTCGTCCTGATCTGGGCGCTGGAGAAGCTGGTCGGTGAGGGCGGCGTTTCCTTCTAGCTTTTGCCTGGAGGTGCCTGCGCTCGATCATGGTGCGTTAAAAGTCAGCTCAGAATGCTCATTGACTAAAGTCAACTCCGCTTCTTCGCAGACTTTTGCCTTGCCTGATCTTCGCTCGGCGACCTCCAGCCAAAACCCTGATTTCTTGAGGTGATTTATGTCTGGTCTGATTCTGGAAAACGTCGAGAAGCACTACGGCTCGGCCTGCGCGGTACAAGACGTGAACCTGCATTTGCCCGAGGGCAAACTGGTGTGCTTCCTCGGCCCGTCGGGCTGCGGCAAGACCACGTTGCTGCGAATGATCGCCGGGCTGGAAACCCTCACCGGCGGCGAGATCCGCCTGGACGGCGAGGACATCGGTCACACCCCGGCGCACCTGCGCAACTTTGGCATGGTGTTTCAGTCGCTGGCGTTGTTCCCGCACATGACCGTGGGCGAGAACATCGCCTATCCGCTGAAACTGCGGGGCGTGAGCAAGGTTGATCAACAGGCGCGGGTGGTGGAGTTGCTGGAGCTGATCCAGCTGCAACCGATGATTGATCGTCCGGTGGCCAAGCTCTCCGGCGGCCAGCGTCAGCGAGTGGCGATTGCCCGGGCGATTGCCTCGCACCCGAAAATCCTGTTGCTCGACGAACCGCTGTCGGCGCTGGACGCCAAGTTGCGCGAGTCGATGCAGGTGGAAATCCGCCAACTGCAACAACGCCTGAACATCACCACCATCATGGTCACCCACGACCAGCGCGAAGCCATGACCATGGCCGATATCGTCGTGGTCCTCGGTGAGCATCGGGTGCAGCAGGTGGGCACGCCGATTGAAATCTATCGGCACCCGGCCAACGAGTTCGTCGCGGACTTTATCGGCTCCGGCAACATCTTCCCGGCCACAGCGCTGGGCGATGGCAAGGTGGCGCTGCCGGGCGGCGATGCCCTGCAAGTGCCGATCTGCAGCAGCATCGTGGTCGGGCAGAAGGTGAAAATGCTGATCCGCCCGGAAGACCTGCAACTGTCGGCGCCCCAGGCCACGGCGGGCAATCGCCTGCTGGGCAAGGTGACGTTCGTGCGGGATATCGGCGCGACGATCGAGACCACGGTGGAGTGTTCCGGGGTGACGTTTACGGCGCTGAGTACGCCGTGTCAGGGCATTGGGTTAGGGATCGGGCATCCGGTGTCGGTGACGTTGCCGAGTGAGGCGTGTCGGGTGTTGGGCGTGTGATTGGTGTTCTGCTCAGCATCGCTCCCTCACCCCAGCCCTCTCCCGGAGGGAGAGGGGGCCGACCGAGGTGTTTGTTCGAGGTACATCGACCTGAAAAATCAAGGTGAACTCGAGTTTGAAAGCAACAGCGATCGGCTCCCTTTCCCCCTCGCCCCCTTGGGGGAGAGGGCTGGGGTGAGGGGGTAGCTTTTAGACGCTCAGCCGCAACCGCGCCAGATCCCTCAACGGCGGCGCCCCAAACAACCGGCTGTACTCACGACTGAACTGCGACGGACTTTCATACCCCACCCGATACCCCGCCGCCGAAGCCTCCAGCCCTTCAGCCAACATCAACCGCCGCGCCTCCTGCAGCCGCAGCTGCTTCTGATACTGCAACGGACTCATCGCCGTCATTGCCTTGAAACGGTGATGCAGGGTCGAGACGCTGAGGTTCACTTCCTTCGCCAGATCATCAATGCGCAGCGGCTGTTCGAAGTTGCCGTTGAGCCATTTGATCGCCTGGCTGATGCGGTGGCTCTGGCTGTTGGCGATGGCGATTTCGTACAGCCGATGGCCCTGCGGGCTGCGCAGCAGGCGATAGAGAATCTCACGGCGGATCAGCGGCGCGAGCATGGCGATGTCTTTCGGTGTGTCCAACAGACGGGCCAGACGCAGCACTGCATCGAGCATGGCGCTGTCGATCTTTTCCACATACAGACCGCGCCCGGTCGGCCGGGTCGGTACGCCCATCGGGCCGGCATCGGCGATCAGCGCGGTGATTTCCGCAGGATCGATGTCCAGGCGCACGGCGAGAATCGGGTCTTCAGGCGAGACATTCACCACCCGCCCGCTCAACGGCATCGAGACCGAGACCACCAGGTAATTCAGCGGGTCGTAATTAAAGAACTCGTCCGCCAGCCGCACCTCTTTACGACCCTGGGCCATGATGCACAGCGCCGGTTGCGCGAGCACCGGGGCGAAGTCATGGGATTGGGTGTGGCGCGACATGAACAGCGAGCCGACGGCGGTGGCATAACTGCCATCTTCGGACGTGTTGCGGCGAATGATGGCCGCCAGTTCCGCGCGCTGCTTTTCCATGTCAGCTGCCATGTCGGCATCGGGCGTCGCCTGAAAACGATCGAATGACGTCATGCACAGCCTCCTCGGCAAGGGATGGAATGGGAGCAGAGCATAAGTTTGTGCAAGCGCAAGCGGTAGACACATCCTGCGAAATGCTTGCCTGATCCTGCATGGCGTTGTCTACCTGTCCAGACATGACAGGGCGCCTCCCGGAAAACTTGCTCGAAATCGGTGTGACAGGACGGTGACAGCAATTCACGGCTTGTTACAGGGCTGAAAGACAGTCTCGCAGGATTGTGCAACGCGACGGCAGGAATCGACTAACGGCGAACGCTGCCCGGCCCTTAACCTTGGATCCTGTCGCAGCCCGTCCCCGGCTGCCACGCGACTCCCTGGGAGGGTTGAACATGTCCAAGCAGATTCCCGTCAGTCATATGGCCTTCGTTCGAGCGCGCGCCGGGCGCTCGGCGGAACTCGGCATGCGCCTGAGCGCGCTGATCGAACCATCCCGTGCCGCCGTCGGTTGCCTGAGCTTTTCCTTGCAGCATTCGCAGTGTGATCCGGAGTTGTGGCTGGTTTCCGGTTTCTGGAATAACCAGCAATCGATGACCGCTTACTTCAGCAGCCCGTCGATGGAAGTCTTTGCCGAGCTGGTGCAGGATCTGGTGGTCAACAGCCTGGATTTCCACACGTTTAAAGACGTGTCGGCGGCGCAGGTGCTGGGTCAAAGTTGCGCGCCGATACACAAACTCGCCGGTTGAGGGTTTAATGGCCGGCCTATCTGACTGAGCCAGGACCTGCGATATGGCACGTAAAGAGTTCGAACACTTCGAAGCGGTTTCCGCTGTAGTCCCCGTCGAGTTGGGCAGCAACAAGGGTTATCACGCGGCAATCGCGGTCAAGGCCCTGGTCGACGGCGGTGCGCCACGCTTTCACAAATTGTTGAATGACCAGGTGTTCCCTGGTGCCATTGCCGCCGATGAAGCGGCCATCAATGAGCTGGACAAGCTCAAGGGCGTCACTGATGACGCCGAGCTGATCTGGTAACCGCGTTTACTTGACGGCGCCCGGGCGCCACATCTTGAACAATGCCTCCGGCCCCAGCTGGAAGTAGTCCGCCGGCCCGCCGCCGCGCAGAATCGGTTCTGCGGCGGCGGTGTCGTAGATCCCGTCCTTCAATAGCCATTTGGCAATGTGCACGGCAACCACTTCGCCGAGCACCAGCCAGCTCGGCACCGTCTCGCCGTCGGCGCGCTGCAACTGAATGATCTGCGTGACCTTGCACTCGAAGGACACCGGGCTTTCGGCCACACGCGGCACGGCAATCACCTTCGACGCCACCGGCGTCAGCCCCGCCAGTTCGAACTCGTTGACCTCGGGCGCGACCGCTGCGCAGCTCTGGTTCATCTGCTCGGCCAGCGGCCGGGTTGCGAGGTTCCAGACGAACTCGCCGGTCTGCTCGATGTTGTTCAGGCTGTCTTTGCGCCCGACACTGGAGAACCCGATGATCGGCGGAATGTAGTTGAATGCGTTGAAAAAGCTGTAAGGCGCCAGGTTCAGCTTGCCCTCGGCATCCTGCGAAGAAATCCAGCCGATAGGACGCGGACCGACGATCGCGTTGAACGGATCGTGGGGCAGGCCGTGGCCGTTGGCCGGTTCGTAGAAATGGATGTCATCGGGCATGGCGAGGTGTTCCTGAAGGCTTTTATAAGCGGCCAATAGTGCAAGTCCGATCCACGAAGATCAAATGCCGACCTTTAGAAATGAACAAGCCCGGCAATGGCCGGGCTTTGGTGTCTGGATACTGCCGATCAGCTAATGGCTGCAGCCGTACCGGTTTTATCGAAACCGTCAGCAGCGATGGCGTTGGCGGTGCCGGTCTTGTCGAAGCCGTCGGCAGCGATGGCAGCAGCAGTGCCAGTCTTGTCGAAGCCATCGGCAGCAACCGCTTTGCCAACGTTGGTTTTATCGAAACCATCGGCAGCGTAGGTGCCCGAGTGGCTGGTTTCGATGGCGGCGCTGGCGCCGGAAATGAAATCGGCGGATTTGGTTTTGTCCGAGCCATCGGCGGCGAAGGTGTTGGCGGCCAGTACGGACAGGGTCAGGGCGAGGATCAGTTTGGTTTTCATGGTCGTTCTCCAGATTCGAAATTCGTTGGCGATGTGTTTCGCATGGGGTTCATGCTACGCCAACTAAATTGATTAAAAAGCGCAAAATAATGCTAAAAACAATCGATTAACTTGATGTTAAGGGCGGCGCATTCAAGTCGCTTTCGTCGTCGAAGCGAGCGTCGCGCAGGTCATCGATCAGGTAAGTGCAGGATGCGGCAGGGGCATTAACCGGTGATTAATCGCTGCTTTTGGCTTGTGTGACAGATTTTTCATACATTCCCGACCGGTTTTTCACCCTCATAACGCCAGTCTGCCGGCGGCCAGAAAACCAAGAACCGGCCGTCACACACTGGAGCTTTACCTGCAATGAACAAACTGCCTCAAATCACCCTGGCCTTCTGGGTCATGAAAATCTGCGCGACGACCCTGGGGGAAACCGCGGGGGATTTGCTGTCGATGACCCTCAACGTCGGCTACGCCATGAGCTCGCTGATCCTGATCAGCGTGTTTGTCCTGACGCTGATCACGCAACTGATGGCCAAGACTTACAAGCCGCTGCTGTACTGGATCGTGATCCTGTCGACCAGCACCGCCGGCACCACCATGTCCGACTTCATGGACCGCACGCTGGAGCTGGGCTACGCCACAGGTTCCATGATCCTGATCGCGATCCTGCTGGCGATCTTCGCGGCGTGGCGCCTGAGCGGCGATTCGCTCAATGTCACCAAGGTGCAGAGCTTTCGCGGCGAGATGTTCTACTGGATGGCGATCCTGTTCTCCAACACCCTGGGCACCGCGCTCGGCGATTACCTGGCGGACGACTCGGGCCTGGGCTTCGCCGGTGGTGCGCTGTTGATCGGCTCGGCGATTGCGGTGGTGGTACTGCTCAAGTACTTCACGAAGATTTCGTCGGTGGCGCTGTTCTGGGTAGCGTTCGTGTTGACCCGGCCGTTTGGCGCGACCCTGGGCGACTTGATGACCAAGTCCCATGAGAAGGGCGGTCTGGACTTCGGCACCATCGGTTCGTCGGCGGTGCTGGCGGGGATTCTGTTGGTGATGATCGTGGGCGCGTCTTATGCGCAGAAGCGCTTTGGCAACAAACAGGGCGTTGCCGAATTGTCCTGATACCGAGGTGACTTCAATCGCGAGCAAGCTCGCTCCCACAGGGTCAGTTGTACGCCGATCCAATGTGGGAGCGAGCTTGCTCGCGATGGGGCCAGAACAGCCACCATTGCAGTGGCTGAATAAACCCGGTCAGTCAGTGACGATGCGCGAATGTTTCTGGGTGTCTTTCATGGTGATGTACACCAACAGGGACACCGCAATGCACGCGGTCACGTACCAGTAGTAACCTGTTTCCATGCCGATGCTCTTGAACCACAGCGCGATGTATTCGGCGGTGCCGCCAAAGATCGACACGGTCAGTGCGTATGGCAGGCCGACGCCCAGGGCGCGGATTTCGGTCGGGAACAGCTCGGCCTTCACCACGGCGTTGATCGAGGTGTAGCCGCTGACGATGATCAGCGCCGCCATGATCAGGAAGAATGCGCCCCACCAGGTCTGGATGGTGTGCAGGGTCATCAGGATCGGCACGGTGAAGATCGTACCGAGCACGCCGAACGCGATCAGGATCGGACGACGACCGATCTTGTCGGACAGGCCGCCGATGATCGGTTGCAGGCACATGAACAGGAACAGCGTCGCTGCGGAAATGGTGGTGGAGTCGGAGATGCTCATGCCGACGGTGTTCACCAGGTATTTCTGCATGTAGGTGGTGTAGGTGTAGAACGCCAGCGTCCCGCCCATGGTCAGGCCGACCACGGTGAGCAGTTCCTTCGGATGACGCAACAAGGTGCGCATGGCGCTTTCCTTGGACTTCTCTTTCTTGGTGAACGACTCGGTTTCTTCCATGCCACGACGCAGGTACAACGCAACCACGGCACACAGCGCGCCGATGGCGAACGGGATGCGCCAGCCCCAGGCGTACAGCTGTTCGGTGGTGAGCATGTTCTGCAGCACGATCAACACGCCCAGCGCGATGAGCTGGCCGGAAATCAGGGTCACGTACTGGAAGCTGGAGAAAAAGCCGCGACGTTCCTTGGTTGCCATCTCCGACAGGTAAGTGGCGGAAGTGCCGTACTCGCCACCGACCGACAGGCCCTGCAGCAGACGGGCGAACACCAGCAGGATCGGCGCACCGATGCCGATGGTTTCGTAGTTCGGGCTCAGCGCAATCAGCAGGGAGCCGAAGCACATCAGATACACCGAGGCCATCAGCGCTTTTTTACGTCCGACCTTGTCGGCGTACAGGCCCATCAGCCAGCCACCGATCGGACGCATCAGAAAGCCCACGGCGAAGATCGCGGCGGTGTTCATCAATTGGGCGGTGGTGGAACCGGCGGGGAAGAAGGTCTTGGCGAAGTACAGTGAGAAGGCGGCGTAGACGTACCAGTCGTACCACTCAACCATGTTGCCGACGGAACCGCTGAAGATCGACTTGATGCGACTGGCGGTGGTTCGTTCTTTGACCGGCACGGCAGCCGACCCAAGAGGCAGGGCGTTGGAGTTATCCATTGAAGGATCCTTCGTTTAATTGTTTTTGTGGAGCGCGTTGAAACGCAGCCTGCGATGGCTATAGCAGGAGCTGTGCCAACGGGGGGAGGGCCGGTTTAGAGGGGGTCGCGCAAAGTGTTGAGCGGAAATCCGCTTACGGAATAGTGTTTGTGAGCGGAAAGTTGCTTATTGGAGCGCAGATCAAGAACCCCTCACCCTAACCCTCTCCCGGGGGGAGAGGGGACTGACCGAGTTGTACTTTTGAGGTACATCGACCTGAATTATCGAGTCGAACTCAGGTTTGAAAACCAGCGCAGATCGGCTCCCTTTCCCCCTCACCCTAGCCCTCCCGAAACGTCGGACCGCCCGGGGGGAGAGGGGACTGACCGAGTTGTACTTTCGGGGTACATCGACCTGAATTATCGAGTTGAACTCAGGTTTGAAAACCAGCGCAGATCGGCTCCCTTTCCCCCTCACCCCCTTGGGGAGAGGGTTGGGGTGAGGGGATGGATTTCAGCCACACAGAAATTCCCGACCCAGCCTCAATCAGCCAAAAACATCTCCCGGCTCAACCCATGCCGCTGCATCTTTTCATTGAAGGTACGCCGGGGCAGTTGCAGTTCCTCAAGCACGGCTTTCACATCGCCCTTGTGCCGGGTCAAAGCCGCCCGCAGACACTGTGCTTCAAACGCCTCCTGCTGCGCCGCCAGCGACTGGCCCGGATCGATGCCCTGAACCGGTTCATCCAGCCCCAGCACTTGCCGCTCGGCGACGTTCGCCAGTTCCCGCACATTACCTGGCCAGTCATGACTCAGTAGGTGACTCAACTGCGCACCACTGAGCGGCGGAAACGTCCGGCCCAAACGCTGGGCGGCGCTCTGGGCGAAGGATTCGAACAACAGCGGAATGTCTTCCCGACGATCACGCAACGGCGGCAGGCGCAATTCGGCGACGTTCAGGCGATACGCCAGGTCTTCACGAAAACGCCCGGCCCGCGCTTCATCCAGCAGATCGGGTTTGGTCGCCGCGACGATCCGCAAGTCCACCCGAATGCTCTGGTTCGACCCCAGCCGTTCAAGCTTCTGCTCCTGCAACACCCGCAGCAGTTTCACCTGCTGGGCCAGCGGCATGCTTTCGATTTCATCGAGAAACAGCGTGCCGCCATCGGCGTATTCCAGCTTGCCGATGCGCTTGCCGGAGGCCCCGGTGAACGCTCCGCTCTCATGGCCGAACAACTCGGCTTCGAACAGCTGCTCGGGGATCGCCGCGCAGTTCAGCGCCACAAACGGTTTGTCGGCGCGCGGGCCGAAGTCGTGCAGGCAACGGGCGACCAGTTCCTTGCCGCTGCCGGTCTCGCCGCGGATCAGCACGTTGACCGGCAGGGTCGCCAGATCGAGTACCTGCCGGCGCAAGGTCTGCAAACCACGGGATACACCGAGCAACGTCGCATCGAGTTTGGCGCGGTTGTCGGCCTGTTCGTGCAGGGCGCGGTTTTCCAGCACCAGTCGGCGTTTGTCCAGTGCCCGGCGCAGGCTGCCGAGCAGGGTCTCGGGGCTGAAGGGTTTTTCCAGGAAGTCGTAGGCGCCGTCGCGCATCGCTTCGACCGCCATCGGCACGTCGCCGTGGCCGGTGAGCAGAATCACCGGCAGGTCGGCATCCCGGCGTTGCACTTCGGCCAGCAGTTCAAGACCGCTGAGGCCAGGCATGCGCACGTCGCTGACAATCACCCCGGCAAAATGCGCGGGCAGCGCCGCCAGGCATTCCTCGGCGCGGCTGAACAGCTGCACCTCGAACCCGGACAGGCTCAGCCATTGCTCGACGGCACTGCGAATGCTGCTTTCGTCATCGACCACCATCACCGCATTAAGCATCAGATGTGCGCCTCCAGATCGATCGGCAACGTCAGGCTGAACACCGCGCCGTTGTCGCCATTGTCGGCGCTCAGGCGCCCGCCGGATTCGTGGACGATGGCAAACGACACCGCCAGCCCCAGACCGAGGCCGTCACCCACCGGTTTAGTGGTGAAGAACGGATCGAATACCTGACCCAGATGTTCTTCGGCAATACCGCCGCCATTGTCGATGACGCTCAGGCGCCACAGTTGTTCGTCGGCTTCCAGACGGATTTCCAGACGCTTGCAAGGTTTGCCTTGCATAGCGTCGAGGGCATTGCGCAGCAGGTTGATCAGCACCTGTTCGAGGCGGATCGCATCGCCGCGCACCCAGGCCGGGCGGGTCAGGTGCAGCACGAGGCTGACCTGTTCGTCGCGCATTCTCGCGTCCAGTAATTGCAGGGCCTGATCGACCACTGTCGCCAGATCCAGTCGCTCGCGCAAACCGCTGGGGCTCTTGCGGGCGAAGGTTTTCAGGTGGCCGGTGAGGGCCGCCATGCGCGTGAGCATTTCATCCACCGGTTTGAGCGCCTTGTAGGCGTCATCGACGCGGCCGTGATCGAGTAGCAGCCTCAGAGTTGCAAGCTGCATGCGCTGAGCGGTCAGCGGCTGATTGATTTCGTGGGCCAGCGCGGCGGACATCTGCCCCAGTGCCGCGAGTTTCGCTGATTGCACCAGTCCGTCCTGAGCGGTACGCAAGTCGCGGGTACGTTCTTCGACCAGTTGCTCAAGCTCTTCGCGGCTACGCTGGCGCATCTTCGCCAGACGCCAGCGCTGGTTGAGGAACAACAGCAGGAACACCAGCGCCAGCCACACCCCGGCAGCGGCGAGCCCGGCATTGCGCTGGTCTTCGAAGGACAATTGCGGGTGTCGCAGCAGGTGCAGAGTCCAGCCTTCGGCGGTCAGCGGCAGCGATTCCCACAGATAATCCGCTGTGCCCTGGGGGCCTTCGACACGGCGTAGATCACTGTTGTCGTCGAAGCGACGCAGCGACAGATGAGTCAGCGGAACCAGCAACTGTTTGTCGTATTGGCGGGTGGCCTTGATCTCTTTGTAATCGGCCGGGCTCAGCGGATGCAG
This sequence comes from Pseudomonas sp. HS6, assembly GCF_023375815.1. Classification (NCBI taxonomy): domain Bacteria; kingdom Pseudomonadati; phylum Pseudomonadota; class Gammaproteobacteria; order Pseudomonadales; family Pseudomonadaceae; genus Pseudomonas; species Pseudomonas sp. HS6. Next base: position 3,079,650 of record NZ_CP067412.1, read on the forward strand.
GAGGCGATAGCGCCAGTCGGGCTGGTTGGCGATGAAAATGATCCCACGCGCATCGCTGACCAACAGGGTGTCGCTGCCCTGGCTCCATTCACGCTCCAGCTCCGGGAATTCGAGCTTGACCACCATCGCCCCGAGGAACTCGCCGTTGTCGCCGAGCACCGCGCTGGACAGGAAATAACCGGGAATCCCGCTGGTCACACCAACCGCGTAGAAACGCCCGGTGCCCTGGGTGCGGGTCTGACTGAAATAGGGGCGAAAGCCATAGTTGTGGCCGACGTAACTGCTGGGCAGACGCCAGTTGCTGGCTGCCACCGCGAGGCCGGTGTGGTCGAGCAGTTCAAGGGTCGAGGATTGTGCGGCGCCGTTGATCTTTTCCAGCTTCAGGTTGAGTGCGGATTGCTGTTCGGCGTTGACCGGACCGGCCAGCGCTGCGCGCAATTGCGGGTCCAATGCCAGCACGGCGGGCAGGGCGCGGTAGCGGTCGATCAGGGTGTGCAGCGAATTGGCGTACAGCGCCAATTGCTGGTTGGCCCGGGCGGCATCTTCCTCCAGGGCCTGGCGTTCGGCATGACGAATGGCAAACGTGGCGGCAAGGGCGGCCCCCGCCAGAATGAGGAACGCATAAAGGGTCATGCGTAGGAAGCGAGAAGTCGCAGGCATGCTTTGGCAAACGTCGAGAGTCGGGCCGGCACGATAGCACGGGCCCGAGGGAGGTTTAAGCGCTCAAACCGATGTGGCTACATCGCTGTGATTTTCCTGGATCTTGAATGCAGTACAGTTCTCAGCTCCGTCCCCGCAGCGATACATACGCTCTCAGTGAGGGCGTGAAGTGGTGGACGGTGCTAAGCACGACGGTTAACCCCTTCGATGCGGGCCGGTTGTCGCTCTGCTCCATGACGGACTCTGGGGCGCAGATCTATCAATCGTTCCATTTTCGCCTTGACTGCTTTTTCGATGGCGTTGATCCGATAGCGAGTTCCGGCTGCTATTGCTTTGTTCACGCCACCGAGACGGTCGATCTTGTCTATCGCGGAATCAAATAGATCTGCTTCATTGTTCAGGAACTCAGCCAATAGTGATAGGCCAGATTCGATCCGATCAAGCTCGTGCGAGCTGAGTTTGCCGGAGCGTGCATCGTTCACTTCTTGAAACAAGCGGCGAAATGCGACCAGCTTTTCAAGGTGTGTGGTCACACCTGTCACCAAATCCGCGACTCCTATTGTTGCAACCAAAGCGAGTTCCGTTCTCCCACTCGAAGTTCTCGGATCATATTTTCGAAAGGCTTTGCCGATCTCGGTGTTGAGACTAAATGGCGATACCGTCTCGAGAATATCGTCCGAGTCAATATCACTGGCCGTGGGTAAAAGGGGGTACCCGAAGGCATTATTTCTGCCGATTTTATTGATTGCATTCCCGGTTGCATCAGCCGCCAAGGCGGCTGTTGCGATGGCGAGGAATGGAGCCACAGGGCCGATTATCGGTGCAGTGGTTGCTGTTGTCGCACCGCCGACCGTGCTCGCGATGACTCCAGACGCCATGACGTTGACTGTTGTCAGTACAGTTCTTTTAGCCGCGGAGATGTAAATGTCCTGCGTTCGATTGAGGTGATTGAACTGATAAATCGTTTTATCCAGTCTTTGCCCGACTTCTTCCAATATTTCTTCGTACCTTTTGATCGAGTTTCGCAGTTCCGCAGGTATTAGCTCCTGCCCGTCTTCATCTAGATAGTTCAGCGGATTATTGCGGACAAACGCATATCGATTCGGCCCGTCCACGTCGCCGGCCGGGTCGGCACTGATCCATCGCCCCAGCCAGTCGGCGTAGTAGCGGGCGCCGTAGTAATACAACCGGGTGACATCCATTTCCTTGCCTGAATAACGGATGAACCGGTAATCCACTTCGATCAGCGTGCGCGCCGCCATCCAGGCGGTGGCGCCGAACGGCAAGTAGCCTTCCTGGCTGATCATCTGCGCCTGTTGATCCAGCTCCACTGCAACTGATCCCAGGTGATCGCCCAATGTGTAGCGCAGTTGATCGTTGGCAATGCCCGACGGAATGCCGGTGACCCAGTGCAGGCAGACCACGTTGCCGATTCCGGTGCCGACATTGATCAGGTGCAGCTCTTCACCGTTGTCTTTTGTGCGGATCTCCAGGTCTTGCAAGTCACGCACCTCGTGGAAGTGACTGACTTTTGTCGTGTGGGTGTCGTGGCGTTTATAGAGCCGCGTGCCCTGGCTGTAGCGGTAATACTCTTCGTCGTTGGCGCTGCTGCCGTTGCGATCGACGAGGGTCACCTTCTCCAGTTCGCCGCGCTTGTTCCAGTGCATTGGCATACCCGGTTGCAGGACCTGAAGATTGCCGGCGGGGTCGAACAGTCGGGGGAAATCCGGTGGCGGGTCGCCGGGCTTCCAACGAGCGCCACGGTTGCTGTTGCTGTCTATGGACATCTCGAAGGTATGGCTGGCGCCGTCACGCACGTGGATGGTTTTGACGAGGTTGTTGCCGTGATCGTAATCGTAATGTTCGATGTAATTGCGCCGGGCGGCGGGGTCGGTCGGCAGAGGTCGGCCAGGTTTGTCCGAGGGCGAGGAGTCGGCGTAGCCAGTGGCGCGGATCAGCCGGGATAACGAGTCATAACTGAATTCACGATGCCCATCGACCCGCTGGTTGCGAAAGAACGTCGGAGTGTAGACATGATCGAGAATGCTCGTGATGTTGCCCATCCGGTCGTGTTCATACTCGAAATCCTGAAGCGTCGATTCCGACCCCTTCTGTGTGTACTGCCGGCGCAGACGCCCGTCGGTGGCTCGATAGTGCCAGCGGCTGGTGACGTCGTTGCCGGCGTGTTGTTCGATGATCTGTCCGGCGGCGTTGTACCGCGCCTCCTGCAACACCGTTTGCCAGTTGCTCTGCCCGTTGAGTTGCAAGTGCACCCGACTGAGTTGACCGGCCACGTCGTAAGTCGACTGTTGCTTGTGTCCGCCGGCATCGATCGTCTCCAGCACCGTGCCCAGCGGGCTGAACCCGCGGCGGCTGACAAAGGCCTTGGCATCGTGAAAGGTGCGGGTTTCGTGCATCCCGTTGCCCATCAGACCGATGCTGTGAAAGTCGACGATGCCGGATGGGTCGCTCTGTTCGATCAGCTGACCGCGCAGGTTGTGCCCTGGGTCGGCGGTGGCGGTGGCGTAGGTAAACGTTTCGACGTCGGGTATGTCGTTTTCCGCAACGCTCAAGGGGCGCAACTGATCATCGTAAGTCGTGAGTCGATGGTTGCCATTCGAATCCCAGGAATGCCGGGATTCCCCGGCCTGTCCCGGCAGAGTGACATGGGTGCCGGAGTCGACGTTGACTGTCTTCAGTGCCTGACCGTTCAACGCGAAAACGGTGACGTTGTTCGGTGTGGGCAGACGCGGATCGCGTTGCGCCACGGGACGGCCGGCGACGTCATGTTGCTGACGGGTGATGAGTGCCTGCACGTCCTCGCCCGCCACCTGGCGCAGGTATTCCACCTGCCGGATTCCGAGGGCACGCGGATCATGAACCTGCAAGGCGGGCGTTTGCCAGTGCACACTGGCGCTCATGATTTAACCTTTGTCGACGGCTTCTTCTTCGCCGGCCTGACGGGTTTCTTCAGAGGCACACTTGCAGGTTTCGCCGGTGGACTATCGTCGGTGTCATTGAAGTCGTAGCTGAGCTTGAACCATGAATGCAGGATGTCGAACGCCAGATGACCGAGCGCATTGATGATCTGGATCGGCCGTCCCAGAGCGTCATAGAACATCCGGTCGTGGTAGCCGTGCTCGCGCATCGCGCTGTCATTGATGCAGCGATGGGTGTTGAGGAAGTAGGGGCGATAGACCCGGATGGTTTCGCCCTTGTGGTTGTATTCCACACGACTCTGGACCCGCCAGCGTCTGACGGCGGGCATTTCGATCGGCTTGCCATCGGCGCCGGTCGCGAGATCGTCCTCGGTCGTGGCCACAAAGGCATCGCCCGGCGGAACGAGCTGTTTGCTTTGCAGCGGGCGACCGAAGCCGTCGACGTAGCTAATGGTCATCTGAATCTGTTGCCGCGGGTCTGTGTGGTAACGGTCGGCAACCAGACTGAGGCTGTGCACCGGTTGCCGCAGAGCGGTGTGGATCATCCTGAGCAAGGTCTGTTCGCTGGCGGTGCGCTTGTTTCGCTGGTTCAGCCAGCGCAGCGCCGAGGCACGGATGCGGCCGTCGGGCAGGATCAGGCCGTTGGCGATCCATTGCTTTCTTTTGAGCCGCGATGTTTTGAGCGGGAGCAATGGCATCCAGCTGAACAACTCGGTGCGTACCGCGCCGGCGGCCGACGCCAGCACGGTTTTCGGGTTGGCGAGGGCAAATTCGACACTCAGATCAGGCTGTGGCGGATATGCGGCCAGGGGTTCGAAACCTGCGCGCACACCGTCTTCGGTGCCATGAAAACTGTGGACGAGGGGTTGTCCGCCTGCTTCGTACAACACTTCCTGAATGTTTTCGTTGGGATCCGTGACCTGCTGTGGCAGCAGGGTGTGCCAGTCGGGAGTCACGGTCGTGACGCAGCCATCCGGCAAGGTGATGGCGATGGTCAGCAGATGGTTTAAGTCCCAGGTGATGTGCGTCACGCCATGGCTGGCGGTCTGCTGCACATCGGTGACATGGTAAAAACCGCTGGCATCGGTGTAGGTGAAAAAGCCGCTCTGCGCCGACCACAGGTTTTTCAGCAGGTCCTGTGCCGGGTCTTCCGGGAAGAACAGCGACATCGGCGCGTAGCCAATTTTTACCAGCTCGTCCCGAATGACAATCGGGGCATCGTCGTAGGCCGACAATGCCTTTTGGTCGAACACGGCCTGCTCGGTCGGTCCTTGTCGAGGCGGGTAGAGGATTTTGCCGGCGGCCTCCAGATACGTGTGTTGCGAGAGCGAGGTCAGTTCGCGCGCGGCTGCCCATTCGGCGCTGTCTTTATACCGGTCAAAGTTTTCAAAACTGATGTCCGCCGCTCGCAACCCGCCCGGCAGCGCTCCCTTGGGCAGCATCAGCGCATTGCCGCGCTGGCGCCAAGGCAAGCCGAGCAACCAATGGCCGTCAGTGATCAGGTGAATAAACTCGGCAAGGGCTTCTGTCAGATAAAAGCGCTGCTGTTGCTCATCGTGGCTGTCCAGCCAGGCGCGCTGTTGATCCTCTCGATCGAAGGGCGGTTCGTCAGACTCGGTTTGGCGGCGAGCACAGGCGACGGAGAAACCGTGAGTCGGATGACCGAACTCGTCCCACGCCAGATTCACCCCATGCTGACTGTTCGGGTCGTCCATGAAACGCTCGTACTGATGGCTGCGGGTTTCCAGTTCCAGCACCAGCAGGCTGGAAGGACTCTCGTCGATGACACGCACCAGGTAGCGAAATTCGCTCAGAGAGAACAGGCGCGCCGGGGTGGGGTCGTCGGCCTGACAGACTTCGGTGCGAAGCGGACGGCCGGCAAGGGCGTAGGCAATTTCGGGGTTGTCGTCGGCCTTGCGGATTCGCTCTTGACGGTGTTCGGCATCGAAGTGCGAAACAAGGGTGCGCCCCAGTGGAGTGATCTCCGCGTCGAGTTCGCAGATACCTTTCAAGTCGATATCGATGCTTTTACCGGTATGAAACCAGTGTGTCGCGCGCATCGGCGACGTGTGGCCGCTTTCGGCCTTTCCCGGTTCCAGTTCACTGTCGATCTGACAGATCCGGCCGAAGCCGCGAAACTCGCGTTCGATACCGTCGTAGTAACCCTCGAAATACTCATGGAACTGCATCAGGCAATTGCCGGTGATTTCATCATCCTGGCGCAACCCATGAAGCACCATCTGAGAAAAGGGCAGACGGCAGACCGGACGCCTGCGGGCCATCAGTTCAAGACGTTTTTCATCCAGCCAGAATTGAGCACTGCTGCGATATTCCAGTGTCGCGTTGTAACCCATGTTGTTATTGCAGCCATCAAGCAGGTACGGCCGTTTGTTGACGAAGTGATACACCCAGTGCCGCGGTTTCATGTGCGGTACGGTGAGCAGCATGCTGGCGCAGCCAGTGCCCTGCAGGTCGGCGAAAGTCACCTGGCAGAGGTTGTCGTAGCGAATGCCGGAGGGCCATGCAACGCGTACCGGCGTTGCTGCCAGAGCATTCCCGCCCCGGTTGAGCCAGATTTCGAAGTAATCCGAAAACAGATAAATGAAGGCCGGGGCGCCCGAGCCGTCCAGATCGGCGATGCGTACCCGGTCGGCATCGAACTCGCCGTAGGCGAACGGCAAGTCGCTCAGCTTGAAACCCTCTGCAAATCGACCATGACCGAGGCTGATCCAGCACCTGATTTCATCGTGGCGGATCCGGCACAGTTCCATGCTGCTGGCGCCCATATCACCGAAAAACACCAGCTCGCTACGGGCATCGCCAAACAGTGGCAGCCGGTCGGGGTCATGGGGTACGTCCTGCCCGGGAGTAAAACCCTTTTCCCTGAGGTTGGCGTACACCCGAACGCTCTTCGGGCCGATCAGGGCCAGGGAGTCCAGTCCGTCGCCGCTCAGGCCACCCCTCTGCGCCAGCTGGTTGAAAAACTCCACGGGAAACTGGCTGAACGGCTTGAACAACGACCAGGTGCCATCCGGATCGAGCGTGTAGTAACCGCTGCCACTCGGCTGCGCGACGATCCAGTCCAGGCGTCCGTCACCGGTGAGATCAGTCAGGATCTGCACCACTGGTTTGCTGGTGTCGGCATTCGGGATCAGCGGCAACAAGGTCCAGGGGCCGTAGACGATTTCGTCTGTGCCGTGCTCCCCGCGCAGTGGCTCGCGGTAATACCAGGCGCCGTCGTACTGGCAAAGAAACCCGAGTACGCCCTCGCCATAAAGGTCGACGCAATGATAAGGCTGGCCGTCGTTGAGACCGGGCATGTGATCAAGCGGCAAAAAGGCCTGGGGCTGGGTGTTGAGCACAAACGCTTGATAGAAGTACTCAAGCGGCGGTGAGTGCTTGATGCGGCCGGCAGCGTCATAACTCATATAGTGCGCCGCTTTCATGTGGCTGTAGCGTTGCGCGGTTTCGCTGTACTCCAGCAAGAGGCGATTGACCAGTACTTGCGCGGATCCGACGTTGTTGTACAGCAGGAATTGTTCGCAAAGACGTCGGGTTCCTACCTCGAAACCGTAGCGATGCATGCGAAACGGGTCGGGTCGCACCGTCCAGGCGTTTTCGTTGGCCGCCGCATAGGGTGGAACATCGTCATATCCGGCGACGCGTTCACCGTAATCAACGATCAGCCTGAACAGCCAGTCCAGCCGTTCGGGTTGTGCATGATCAAGGCAATACAGGTCGGCACTGGCGGTCTTGTTGCAGTAACAGATCTGCCGCACGTAGCGCTGGGCTTGATAGTTAAATCGGTTGTCAGCGACTTTGTCGTCGGACTTGTATTCGTAAAAGATGTTTTCGCCCGTTGCGCTCCTGCTTTCCACCAGTAGCCACACGGCGATGTGGCTCGGGTTTGCCGGGTCGTAGATACGTGCGTCCGGGGTGTTGCCATAGCAATGTTGCGAGCCGTCGGCGCGGGAAACCAGCCAGAAGGGTTTGCCGTCGACAGGTGTCCAGAGTTCGTAACGATCGAACGAACGTTCAAGGCGAGGAATGTAACGCACCACGGAAAACGTTCTGGCCTGCCGGCCTTTGCCCCGTTTACGCCGAGTTGTCTTGATTTTGCCGCGAGTGGTCAGTTCGGGGCGCAGGTCAGTGCCGTCAGCCTGCATGACATCGGCAACTTCGTACTTCGGTACGCCTTTGCTGGTCTTGCAGGAAATGGCAGGCAATGGCAGATCCCAGCCGAGGCCACATTTGCCGTTGCCTGCGTTGCTGTCATAGACCAGTTGCAACTCGGGAATCAGCGTGCGGCCGGGGGCGGACAGTGTTGGTAGCGGCAACGTATAAGAGCGCTGCCCGGTCGCACCGATCTCCCCCCAACTGCGCCCATTCGTTGCAATGGACGCTGTCTTGGCAATCGAGGGAGGAGTGACGAGCGCATCTGCATCAAGGGCCATGGCAACGCAACCTGTGAACGTCGAGTTTCCACGCTAACAGAGGGTGTTGGCCGCGGCACCTGTCAGATCTGACAGGTGCCGACTGACGGCAGACGAAAAAAAACCGGGCGGTCATCGCTGACCGCCCGGTTTTTCACCAGCAGGTAAAGCGCTTACTGCACTTCCACTGCCAGACTTTCGCTGATCTTCTGTTGCCAGATCGCAGGACCGGTGATGTGTACCGATTCACCTTTGCTGTCCACCGCGACGGTGACCGGCATGTCCTTGACCTCGAACTCGTAGATCGCTTCCATGCCCAGCTCGGCGAACGCCAGGACCTTGGACTTCTTGATCGCTTGCGCCACCAGGTAAGCGGCACCGCCGACGGCCATCAGGTACACAGCCTTGTTGTCCTTGATCGCTTCGATCGCAGTCGGGCCGCGCTCGGATTTGCCGATCATGCCCAACAGGCCGGTCTGCTCAAGGATCTGACGGGTGAACTTGTCCATCCGCGTGGCGGTGGTCGGGCCAGCCGGGCCAACCACTTCGTCACCGACCGGATCAACCGGGCCGACGTAGTAGATGAAGCGACCTTTGAGGTCTACCGGCAGGGTTTCGCCCTTGTTCAGCATCTCGACCATGCGCTTGTGCGCGGCGTCGCGACCGGTGAGCATCTTGCCGTTGAGCAGGACGGTTTCGCCCGGCTTCCAGCTCTGCACGTCTTCCGGGGTCAGGGTGTCGAGGTTGACGCGACGGGCCGACGGGCCGGCTTCCCAGACGATTTCCGGGTAGGCGTCCAGCGGTGGCGCTTCCAGCGAGGCCGGGCCGGAACCGTCGAGCACGAAGTGTGCGTGACGGGTGGCGGCGCAGTTCGGGATCATGCACACCGGCAAGGATGCGGCGTGGGTCGGGTAATCCATGATCTTCACGTCGAGCACGGTGGTCAGGCCACCGAGGCCCTGGGCGCCGATGCCCAGCTGGTTGACCTTCTCGAACAGCTCCAGACGCATTTCTTCGATGCGGTTCTGCGGGCCACGGGCCTTGAGCTCGTGAATGTCGATGGATTCCATCAACACTTCCTTGGCCATCACAGCGGCTTTCTCGGCGGTGCCGCCGATGCCGATGCCCAGCATACCCGGTGGGCACCAGCCGGCGCCCATGGTCGGAACGGTCTTCAGCACCCAGTCGACGATCGAGTCGGACGGGTTGAGCATGGCCATTTTCGACTTGTTCTCGGAACCGCCGCCCTTGGCCGCCACGTCCACTTCCACGGTGTTGCCTGGGACGATGGAGTAGTGGATGACCGCCGGGGTGTTGTCCTTGGTGTTTTTACGCGCACCGGCCGGGTCGGCCAGGATGGAGGCACGCAGGACGTTTTCCGGCAGGTTGTAAGCCTGGCGCACGCCTTGGTTGATCATGTCGTCCAGGCTCATGGTCGCGCCATCCCAACGCACGTCCATGCCCACACGCACGAACACGGTCACGATGCCGGTGTCCTGGCAGATCGGCCGGTGGCCGGTGGCGCACATGCGCGAGTTGATCAGGATCTGCGCCATCGAGTCACGGGCCGCTGGCGATTCTTCGCGCAGGTAGGCTTCGTGCATCGCCTGGATGAAGTCCACGGGGTGGTAGTAGGAAATGAACTGCAGGGCGTCGGCAACGCTCTGAATCAGGTCGTCTTGCTTGATCACGGTCATGAGTCGCGCTCCTCTAAAAGACGGGAACATTCAATAAGGTGCCTGCGGCTTGGGTGCATCGGTCGGTCGCAGACACCTTTCAAGGCACGCCGGGGCTGCTGGCGCGACGCTAAAAAGGCGCGGCAGTATACCGCGCCTCCTTGGTGGTGACACGCGCCGGTAGTCATTCGTTGGTCGCATGGTTGGGGGAAGATTTGGCGATCGGTTTTCACTTTCAGACCGTTGCCCTCACCCCAGCCCTCTCCCGGGGGGAGAGGGAGCCGATTTGTGGCGTGTTTGAAACCTGCGTTGGGCTCGCTGTTTCGGGGCGGCGAAGGCCGACAAAAAATCACGCGCGGCCGACGCTTTCAGTGGGCGCTCCGGGAAGTCGGGAGGGGCGGGCTCAAGGGCTTTTTTGACGCCAATTATCCGGCCCGAAAATCAATGGTCATTTATCGACTACGCCACTAAAGTGGCAGCCGGTCTGTAGAGTAGGACACTCGGTCAGCCTCTTATCGCACGGTGAGTCAACGATTGACCCATAACGCCATTCAACGTCTTTTGCTCAAACGCTTCGCCCTCGCTGCAGCCACCTATGGATTGGCCTTGCTGCTGCTGTGGCTGGCGTATTTCACCGGACACTACGAAGATTCGCTGGCAGGCGTCGCTGTTGGCAGCGCCCTGGTGGTCATCAGCCAGGCGACCCTGTTCGCGGTGTTTTTCTCAGGCGCCAACCTGCGGTTCTCCGACCCGAGCCTGACCGAAGCGCAAGTACTGCTCGGCCTCGGCTGGCAGACGTGGCTGATCGCGCATCTTGAAGAGGCGCGGGGCGAGTTCCTGGTCTTCTATGTGCTGATTCTGCTGTTCGGCTTGTTCCATCTGTCGCGGCGGGCCTTTGTGCGCTGCGCGATGCTGGTGTTCTTCAGCTTCTGCGCCATCACGCTGTGGGACGGTTACCACTTCCGCTTGCACGATCCGGCGCTCTCCGCGTTGCAGGCGTGCATTCTGTTGATCGTGCTGGCATGGCTGGTGATCTACGCGCGCTTCGTCCAGACCTCACGGCAACGCATGCGCCAGCGCCGGTTTGCCTTGCAGGCGCATCAGGACACGTTACGCGGGATGATGCGCCAGCTCGAAGACCTGGTGGCCACCGACGAATTGACCGGGCTGTTCAACCGTCGGCATTTCCTGCGTCTGGCCACCCGCGAATTGAATGCGATGGAGGCCGACGTGGTGCATGGTCTGGCACTGATCGACCTCGACCATTTCAAACGCATCAATGATATACACGGTCATGCGGCTGGCGATCAGGTGCTGCAAGCCTTCGCCGGCGTGGCCGGCGCCTGTCTGCGTGACGGTGATGTGCTGGCCCGTTATGGTGGTGAGGAATTCGTGGTGCTGCTGCCCGATTGCAACGCGGAACGACTGACCGCTTGCTGCGAACGGCTGCGCATCGCCTTCACCGACGTTGAACTGGTGGGCCTGAATGTGAAAAACCTCAGCCTGTCTGCCGGCATGACCCTGCTGGAACTGGGCGATGATCTGGACGACGCCTTGCAGCGTGCCGATCAGGCGCTGTACCGGGCCAAACGCGACGGGCGCAACCGTTGCGCAGCGGCGTGGGAGAACGTCGATGCCTGAACTGCGGGTCGGTGAGCGACAGTGGTCGGTGGCGGCGGGCAGCAACCTGCTTGATGCCCTCAATCAGAACGGCGTGGCGGTGCCTTACAGTTGCCGCGCCGGCAGTTGCCATGCGTGTCTGGTGCAATGCGTGCAGGGTTTGCCCGCCGATAGTCGCCCCGATGCCCTGAGCGCTGAACAGCGTGATCAGGGCTGGCGATTGGCCTGTCAGTGTCAGGTCATCGAAGACTTGCAGGTGCATACCTTCGATCCCGTCACCGACGGTCGCCCGGCCACGGTCGAAGCGCTGGACTGGCTTAGCGACAGCGTGTTGCGTTTGCGCCTGACACCCCAGCGGCCGTTGCGCTACCGCGCCGGCCAGCATCTGGTGCTGTGGGCAGGCCACATTGCGCGGCCGTATTCGCTGGCGAGCCTGCCGGAAGAAGACCGTTTTCTTGAATTCCACCTCGATTGCCGCGAGCCCGGCGAATTCAGCGATGCTGCGCGACGCTTGCAGATCGGCGACCCGATCCGCCTCGGCGAACTGCGCGGCGGTGCGCTGCATTACGACCCGGACTGGCACGACCGGCCGCTGTGGCTACTCGCCGCCGGCACCGGGCTCGGCCCGTTGTTCGGTGTGTTGCGCGAAGCACTGCGCCAGGATCATCGGGGCGCCATTCGCGTCATTCATCTGGCCCATGATGCCGACGGGCATTACCTGGCCAAACCCCTTGAAGCACTGGCCGCGCAACGGGAAAACCTCAGCGTCGAATTATGGACGGCGGCCGAGTTGCCGGGCGCTTTGGCGCAACTGCGCCTTGTCTCCCGACAAACCCTGGCTTTAGTCTGCGGCTCGACTGCCAGCGTCGACGCGTTTGCCAAGCGTCTGTTCCTGGCCGGACTGCCGCGCAATCAACTGCTGGCCGATGTCTTCCTGAGCCGTGGTTGAGCGCTGATTTTTCAGACGCGAGACCTGCCATGCCCGAAGCCATCCTGCTGCACCGCGAACGCGGTTTGCTGACCCTGCGCCTCAACCGCCCCGACAAGAAAAACGCCCTGACTCGTGCCATGTACAGCCAGTTGGCCGAGGCGCTAAAACAGGCCGATCACGACCCCGAGATCAACGCGGTGCTGATCACCGGCAGTGCCGAGTGCTTCACCGCAGGCAACGACATCGCCGACTTCATCCAGCAACCGCCGAGCGACCTCGACAGCCCGGTGTTTCACTTCATGCTCGAACTCCTCGAATGCCGCAAACCGGTGATCGCCGCCGTGGCCGGGGCGGCGGTGGGGATTGGCACGACGCTGTTGCTGCATTGCGATCTGGTGTACGTGGCGCGGGATGCGCGGTTGCGCATGCCGTTCGTCAATCTCGGGTTGTGCCCGGAATTTGGTTCCAGCCTGATCCTGCCGCGTTTGCTCGGGCAGGCCAAAGCGTCGGAACTGTTGCTGCTCGGTGAAGGATTTACCGGTGAGCAAGCGGCGCAATGGGGGATTGCGACTGAGGCGTTGGGCAGTGGCGAAGCCGCGTTGGCCAAGGCGCGGGAGATGGCGTTGCGGTTTGACGAGTTGCCGGCCGAGGCGGTGCGTATCAGCAAGCAGTTGATGCGGGCGCCGGATCGCGAGTTGATTCGCAAGGTGATCGAGGAGGAGGGCGCGCTGTTTACCCAGCGGTTGCGCTCGCCGGAGGCGTTGGCGGCGTTGACCGGGTTCATTCGCAAGCACTAAAGCCCCTCACCCCAGCCCTCTCCCGGAGGGAGAGGGGGCCGACCGAGGAGTTTTGGCGTTCTACATCGACCTGAAAGACCGAGTTGAACTCAGGATCTGCAAGCGCTGTAATCAGAATCTGAATTGAGCCGAACGCCTGTTTTGAAAAGCCCCCGATCGGCTCCCTTTCCCCCTCGCCCCCCTTGGGGGGAGAGGGTTGGGGTGAGGGGGGGAAGGATCTCAAGCCGGGCACAAAATTCAGATCCAACACACCAAAACCAAAAAGCCCCGCCATTCACATGGCGGGGCTTTTCGTTTTCAGCAACCGGTCACTTAGACCTGCGGGTCGCCCACGTGCAGGATCTTCATGCCGTTGGTGCCGCCGGTGGTGTGGTAGCTGTCGCCCTTGGTCAGGATGACCCAGTCGCCTTTTTGCACAACGCCGCGCTTGACCAGCTCGTCGATGGCTTTCTGGCTGACTTCGTTCGGTGCCAGCGAGGCCGGGTCGAACGGAACGGTGTACACGCCACGGAACATCGCTGCGCGGGCCTGGGCTTCGCGGTGCGGGGTGAAGCAGTAGATCGGCACCGACGAACGGATACGCGACATGATCAGCGGGGTGTAGCCGCTTTCGGTCAGCGCGATGATCGCTTTCACACCCGGGAAGTGGTTGGCGGTGTACATGGTCGCCAGCGCGATGCTTTCGTCGCAGCGCTCGAATTCCTTGCCGATACGGTGGCTGGAGGTCTTGCTGGTCGGGTGCTTTTCAGCGCCGACGCAGATACGCGCCATGGCTTGTACGGCTTCCAGCGGATAAGCGCCGGCAGCCGATTCGGCCGACAGCATCACGGCGTCGGTGTAGTCGAGCACGGCGTTGGCCACGTCGGACACTTCGGCGCGGGTCGGCATCGGGTTCTGGATCATCGACTCCATCATCTGGGTCGCCACGATCACAGCCTTGTTGTGGCGGCGTGCGTGCAGAATGATTTTCTTCTGGATGCCGACCAGCTCGGCGTCGCCGATTTCCACACCCAGGTCACCACGGGCAACCATCACCGCGTCGGAAGCCTTGATCAGACCGTCGAGGGTTTCGTCGTCGGCCACGGCTTCGGCGCGTTCGATCTTCGCCACCAGCCAAGCGGTGCCGCCGGCTTCGTCGCGCAGTTGACGGGCGTAGTTCATGTCGGCGGCGTCACGCGGGAAGGACACGGCGAGGTAGTCGACTTCCATTTCAGCGGCGAGCTTGATGTCGGCCTTGTCTTTTTCAGTCAGGGCCGGAGCGGTCAGGCCGCCACCGCGACGGTTGATGCCTTTGTGGTCGGACAGCGGGCCACCGATGGTCACGGTGCAATGCAGTGCGTCGTCGGTTTGGGTGTCAACGCGCATCACTACGCGGCCGTCGTCGAGCAGCAGCTCGTCGCCCACGCCGCAGTCCTTGACCAGGTCCGGGTAGTCGATGCCGACCACCTGTTGGTTGCCTTCGGTCAGCGGATGGCTGGTGGAGAAGGTGAACTTGTCACCGATCTTCAGCTCGATGCGCTTGTTGGCGAATTTGGCGATACGGATTTTCGGGCCTTGCAGGTCACCCAGCAGGGCGACGAAGCGGCCATGCTTGGCGGCCAGGTCACGCACCAGCTTCGCGCGAGCCTTGTGCTCGTCGGGGGTGCCGTGGGAGAAGTTCAGACGGGCGACGTCCAGGCCAGCCAGAATCAGCTGTTCGAGAACTTCCGGCGAGTTACTGGCCGGGCCAAGGGTAGCGACGATTTTGGTACGACGGACGGACATGCAAAGACTCCTCAGGTTCAAGCGCTCGCAGAGGCTACTACGCTCTTTGGGTGTAGTCATTGTTCGTTTGCACTACTTATTGTTTTCTTTATTGAACGCGACAATCGGAGCAAAGGGCTCTGAAGATTTCTCGCCCGAGGTCGATAATGATCACAAGACAGGAGAATACCCCATGCGATTCGTGCCCATTGCCGCCCTTGCCCTCAGCATCCTCGCCGTCACGGGCTGCACCCGTTGGTCGATGAACCATCATTTGAACAACGCCTACAGCGCCTATGACCGGGGCAATTGCGAGCAGGTGATGCTCGAACTGTCCAAGGTCGAACGCGCCAGCCGTGCCCGCCCTTATGTGTGGCCGGAAGTGTCGATGATGCGCGGTCAGTGCCTCGAGCGGCAGAAAATGTTCGTCGATGCGGCGCAGACCTATCAGTTCATTATCGCTTCGTACCCCAACAGCGAATACGCCTACCGCGCCCGTGCGCGTCTGGAAACCCTGCAGAGCCTGGGTCACTACCCAACCCGCAGTGCGGCGGCCGTGGTGCGTCCAACTCGCTTTTGATGGCGGTTGTCATACAAAAGCTGGATGGCTGTATAAGGTGAGCTATAGTCCAATGACACCGGTTTAGAGTCTGGACTCCAGACCGGCGCAACACCTGCGACTGGCATGAGCAGTACGTGGCGAATGCCACACCGGAAGCGGGGAGAGCGAGCCTGACGCACAGGCCCGTTCCGAAGCGAGAGTGCGGCTCCGTATTGGAGCCTTGCATGGCGAACTGCGTATGTTTATCGACCGTCGAATCGAACGGCACCAGTTGCCGTATTTTCTGCGAGTGTTCAACAGCGTCACTGACAAACCCATCGGTTTTCTGGGCAACGTGTCCGAAGACGGTTTGATGCTCATCAGCCAGTTGCCGATGATGATCGGTGCCGAATTCAACCTGCGCCTGAAAATCCCCTTGGGCGAGGGCTGTCAGCAGGTCATCGACCTCACCGCTTGCTGCCTGTGGTGCCATGAAGACGCCACGCCCCGGCATTACGACGCCGGCTTCAGCCTGTACCGGACGCCGCCCGAATATGGGCAACTGGTCGAGGCGTTGAAGCAGTACTTCAGTTTTCAGCCGTTGCCTGCTTCGGCCTGAAGACAAAAAAAGGGCCACAACCTGCCGCAGGTTGTGGCCCTTTTTTCTTACGCGGTTATCGCAATCGCCCGCTCGTTATCCAGCGTCTTCTCCGCCAGCAGTAACCCCATCTCGCTCAACTGATAGATCGCCATCGCCAGATGCCGCGGCTTGTCGTCCAGGCTGTCGGCCAGGTCGAGCAGCAGGATGCTGACCGAGGAAAAGGTTTCGTAGGTCTGGATGGCGATGGCTTCCGGGTTGATCTCGGGATCGACCTTGAACATCTGCATGCCGCGATCCACGGAGTTGCGTGGTTTGTCTTTTGGGGGATTGAGGTAGAAATCCAGGGCCCGGTGAGCGGCGTCGTGGAGTTTCTTTGAATCGACGGAGGTGTAGGGGGAGACCGGGTCGGGTTGATCGATCGGGTCCGTTGGATCGTTGTCCAGTGGTGGATTTGGCGTCGGTTTTTTCATGCTTTCGTACTCGTCGTTAGAGCCACCTCTGGCTCGCGACTAAACGAGAAAAGGGTGGCGGCTGTAAGCAGGTTAGTCGACCGGGAGTACGTACCGGTGCGCCCGAGGGCGCCCTGCGAACAGCCACCATCGAGTGCGGGGATAGGGAATACCCGACTGGATGACGCTTATGCGCAACGTACTAAGACCCCGGGCGACTAAACCCGGCCGCTGATTGGCAGCGACGGGATCAAGTTACGGGCCAACGCCAAGGCGCACAAGCCGGCGGATTCTGAGGGATTTGTAGGCAATGGCACAAGGCATCGTAGCCCGTTGTTACGACTTGCAGGACGCTGCCGGAGTGGGTTGTGGGAAAGGTCACCGTTTGTCGGGACTGTCAGATCTGTCAGGTGTGCAAGGGCAATAAGTTGTCATGAAATCAGCGAGCGAATTTTTCTAATGCGCGCCTTCCCTGAATCCTTTCGGAGAAAGTCATGGCTATTGATGGTGACAATGAAAAAGATTTTCCTGACAACGAAGTGGAACGGCAGAGCAAAGGTGATGATGAATTCGAATTCTCGATTATCGAACCGTCTGTTATGGATGATTCGAGCGGTTCGAGATCCAAAGAAAACCAATTGTTTGTAGCCAAAACGTTGAGGGCCGAGAGGCCTGGTTACTGGGCAGAGCTTGAAGTTGAATATTCCTGGAATGCCAATGGCACCTCATTTGATTGCCGAGCAAAACGATATCGCGCCAAGAGTGGTGGTTCTTACACCGCCAAGCTTTGGTTTTCTCTCTACCAAGAGCCTCGAGGATCGACTACCGGTTACTCAACCAATCAGAATGCTTCACAGAGTGGCAACTGGTTTAATTTGAGCTTGGGAGCAAATATACCCATTGACACGCAGAAAGCGCGAATAGGTTTTACTTTTACTTACCAGGCTTCATCGGGTGGGGTCGTATATCCAATAGATCTGGACGTCGCTGAATATATTGTTTGGGTACCCCCTCCTACCCCCCCAACACCGGTGATTGGCTCCCGCAATTTCAGTACCTCAACATTCGATGTCACGGGTACGCAAGGCATCGCCGGGGCCAATATGGTGCTTGATCACGGAGCTGGAACACTGGCACAGCGCATTCAGCCAACCGGCGGAGCCTGGTCAGTGCCGGTTACTGTTGCGGAAGACGTAAACTCTCAGCGGATGCAGGCCTATCAGCAAGTCAATGGTGTAAGTTCAGCTCGTACTTCTTTGATATATATGTATCGAGCAAAACTGACCTACCCAACAGCCGGGGCGGTCGTGCCAATGAAGGACCTCGTCTACCAAGCCATCGGTGCGCCAGACTCGGCAATGTTTGCATTGAACTCCACGAATATTTATGAGAGCTGGTCTGATCAGCACCTGGTTAATTCGTCTGGTGTATGGCAAGGCATATCGATCAAAGTTCTGCCCAGTGGAAATGCAGAGGTAAAAGTTCGTTTTTATGACAATCCCGGTGCGCCTGCCTCCTATGGCTACACTCAGTCGGTTGCCTTCAAAGTATTGGGCTATCCGCTAATTACTCTGCCCACAGATGCCTCGCTTCAGAATTCAAACTTTGATCTCAGCGGCAATAATGGATTAGCGCAAAGTACGATCGTTGCTTATTACGATTTGACGGACACTGCTGTCGGTCAAAGCACTGTGAGACCGGACGGTACCTGGACTATACCTGTGGCAGCCCAAGCGGGTTCGGTTTCACTGGCGGTCGAACAATCTTCCGGAGGCAAGAGTTCCGGACGCGGTACTTATCGCTCGTTCAAGATAAAACCCCCACAACCGACCAGACTGACGGTACAGGTCGATTCCCAAGGCAAGGTGACCCTCGGAGGTGTCGGACATATCGGCGCGACGTTCTATCTCCACGTCGTGAACAACGGGACGCCTTTCCACTCCTTTCCCGTGACAACTTCACCCTGGTCGGAGTTCTTTCCCGATTGGTTGCCGGGTACTTCGTTGATCGGCGGCCGACAAAGTGTGCCCGATGGCTCGGGGCAGCCGATTTATTCGGATTGGGCGCCGGAGAGCACCACGGTCGTGGTGCCTGTTCCTCCCCCGACATTGAGTTTCCTCGTCAGCCCGGACGGCATTCCCACGTTCTCCGGTACGGGCAGGAACTGGTCCGGTCAACCGGCCTCCAGAGTAGAAGTCCGATTGAACAACACCAGTTCTGCAATCGTACCGATTGTCGACGTACGTCCCGATACGACCTGGTCCAGCAAGGCAACTGCACGCTGGGCTCCGGGTACGTATCAGGTTACGGCCACTCAGTGGTTCACAACGCTGCAATCAGGATGGGTTCAGCCGCCTGTGTCCGTGGTCATATCAGCGCCCCTTGCCGTTATCGAAAAAGTGACCCCGAACGGCTTGTTTGCAAAGGTTGTTGGCCAATGCTGGCCTGGGGCGGTGATGACGATAACGTTCAGCGACAACCCTACCCCCCATACGGTTACGGATACGGACAAGAACGGAGAATGGGATTTCCAGCGTCCCACGGCGTTTCGCCCAGGCAGACACACGGTCACGGTCACGCAGACTTTCGGCGGGCAAACCTCCAACCCGGTGTCCACGTCCTTCGATATCGTGGTGAGTGTACTGGTGATCACTCCGCCACCCGGTGGGCAAACGGATCATATGCCGGTATTGCACGGCACCGGCGGGATCGACGGGTTCATGATCCGCGTTTTCGATTTCGTGACCCACGAACTGTTGGGAGAGAAGCCCGCAGCAGGGGATGCGTGGTCGGTAACGCTCAAGGAACTCGACTACGGGACCCGCACCGTTTTCGCCATACAGGTGCTGGATGAGTTGCAATCGCTACCCAGCAGTACGGTCGCTTTCGAAGTGAAGTTATTGGCACCGATCCTGAACCTTCCACTCACGCAAACCTCTGTCCCCCGGACGTTCATGGTCGAGGGCAAGGCTCGGCCGGGAAAGGGGTTCGATCGGACAGAGGTCGAGTTGTACGTCGGTGATTCCGTGCAGCCTCGAATCTATCCAAATATGAGCGACGGCTATTTCAAACATTTCCTCACATTGCCGTTGGGTCCTTGCGAGCTGAAAGCCAGACAGTTTTTCAAAGATCTGATATCGCCGCTTTCCGGTGATGTGAAAATTACAGTTGTTCCTGGCGGTGCGCTCATCGAAACGCCAGGTGTGGGCGAGGCTGTCGGACAGGTTGCGGTGATCTGTGGGTTCGGATACCCGAGTGACACAGTCGTGGTTGCACTGCCTGGCGGCACGGAGCTGGGAAGTGCCCAAGTCCAGGAGGACGGGACGTGGTCCTGTCGGATTGTGCTTCCTGAGACCGGCACGGACCTTTCACTCCTCACCCAGCAGCGCAACGGTGAGTACCACTCGGGTTGGTCTGAACCCAGAGCGGTGAAGCGGCTCGCGGCACCACCCACATTTAGCGAACCGCCCGAGGGCAATTGGGGGGGAGCAACACCCAAATTCGCAGGTGGCGCTCTGGCGGATTCGAATGTTGATGTGATCGCCTGGTACGACCCCGACGAGAAACATGCCGAAGGTCTTGTGACCAACGGCGGGAGTTGGTCCGGTGTATCCGCGCGTAATTTGCTTGCTGGCCCGCAATGGGCTCGCGCCGTGCAGATCGTGGGTGGAAAACGATCCATCGCAGCTGACAGTAAACGATTCGAAGTCGTGCTGCCTGACGAGCTGCCACCCCCGCTTTAATCCGACCAATGGTTGCGTCTGCTGTCATTTCTGACAGTAGACGCTGTTGACTCAATGGGGCCAAATCCATTGCAGGCGCAATTAGAGACCCGACGTTGCTTCACTGGAAGTCAAGTCGGATCCAGGAGCATCAACATGACCCAGTCTCCCGCACAGATCGCTCAGAAGATGTTCACTCAAACGGTCAGAAAACCCAAACGCTCGTCCACGACGGCGCTGACACGTTTTTTCAAGGAGGGTGGATCGATCGCCGTACTGGCGCAGAAAGGCGTCGACGGTTTGATGCACGACTATGGCCTGAACCGGCAACAGGCGGGCGAGTTCCAGCAGCGGCTCAATGTGCTGTCGACCGTGGTATTGCGGCAGTTCATTGAGCACCAGTTGACCGGCAGAGATGTCAGGGCTGTTGCGCGTACGGGGCTCAATAACGGTCCGAATTACACCTTGTTGTTCGAGCCGAACTTCGACACTTTGTGCCCGCCGGGTGCGATCGAAGCCATTCATTCGCCTGCGGCGTATCTGACAACCCTGTTGCATTGGGCATTGCATCGGCTGGGGGTGACTGATGGCAAGGGTCTTCCACTGGTTGACCGGCGTACGGATCTCGAACAACTGTTGATCGATGTCAAGGCCGTCCAGGGTGCAGTGTCGTCGGTGGAAGTGATCAGCCACATCATGGAACGCTTCATCACCGTCACGCTGGGGTCAATTCAAAACCTGGACGAGGCGTTGAACCAGGAGGCCTTTCCTCGGGAGCTGCCCTTTCACTGGCCCTGGGTCACGCTCGATCATGTACTGAAGGGGCATGGCGAATCGGTGGGCAGCGTGGTGCGTCTGTGCGATTTACAGTATCCGTACTTTCTTCGCTCGGCACCGTGGAGCGCCAAGTCGGATGACGCCCTCGTTCAAGCTGCAAGGTTGAGTCCATCACAGCGGACAATCCTGACCGAGGCGCCGCATTTCCCAGATGGGGCGGACGAGTTCTACCTGAAATACCTTGGTCTCAAGGATATTTCGGTTGGTAATCTGAGGCTCGTCGCCGTTTTCAATGAAAGAACGAAGCTGGATACGCTGGCGCTTGAGGCATTGCTTTCGATTGAAGGTTTCACTCCCTTCCTGTCCGAAAATGCGCCGGGTGTCGTCACGGGTCCTTTACCTGTAACAGGCAAGGACCATGGGTCTGTCTTTGTTCATGAGGCAAAGTCCCCGCCCATCAGCATCGTCAATACCGGCGTAGAACTGCTCAACCGCTTCGAGGATATGGAGCCCGACCGGGTTGATCGCGCCAATCGTATGGTGCGACTGACCGACTGGTTGCGGTTGGCCAGTCACGAAACCGATCGACTGATCGTTGCGGCAATGCTCGCTGAAATGCCCCCGCCGACTCCCTCTCGCTACTGGATCACAGCCAATACTTTGCGAGCTTTGGGCCTGTTCCAGGAACTGCGGGAGGTCTTTGGATGCACCGCTGAAGACTTCGCCGCCTTTATCGGGCCGCTTTCCGTTTTCGGGCGCGGTACGGAGCGTGCCCAATACGATCGAATTTTCAACAGTAATGCCGCCAGCTCTCGTCCTTTGGTACTTGATGACCGACCCTTGCCGGTGATCCCCGAGACGGCTGCCGACCTGCTTACGATCCAGCAATTGTGCGCAGGTCTGGGCATTGATCTGGAAACCTATTTTTATCTCGCCAACCTGATTGCCGCTGCTCATGGCCTGACTCAGTTCAAATGCAGCTTGCCGATCGTCTCCAGTTTTTATCGCCTGGTCAGGCTGCCCCGGTTACTGGGGATCACTCCGATCGAAGCGGTCCTGTTGTTGAATCTGAAGGGAGGTCAGGTCTGGGTGAACACACTGGCCGGCGTGCCGCAGATCAACAACCAAAAATTAGCTGATACGCCGGACGTACTGAGTGTGATGCATGCCTTGATGGATTGCGTGCAGTGGGCTCAGACCGTGCAGTTACCGGTGCACTGGGTGGTTCAACAAGCAACAGCCTGGCCACCGAGCCGGCCCGATGAAAGACAGCTCATGCTGTTCGATCAATGGCGTCGGCAGGCCCCGGCGGCTCAGATGACGGAAGATATGCTGAAACTGGCCGGTATCGAGCCCTTGTCGAACAATCGGCAGTGGTTGCGGGCGTTGAGGGCGTTGGTTGACGAGCAGGGACTGATTCTTGATTTTGTTGAGTCAGCGGATCAGACCTTCGAAGCCCATGCCCGGGAAATAACGGAGCGGGCCGTGGTGGCGGAGACGGGAAGCCTCGATACAGGTCTGGTGGCGCTGATTCTGGCGGTCGTGCTGCGTTGCCGTGCCAGTCAGAACAGCATGGTACAGGAGGGGGTGGCTGCTTATAGCGGTCTGAAGCCGGATCTGGTTCTGAAGGTGCTTGGCTGGTCCGGCGCAAATGTGCATTTCGTATTGGCTCAGGTGCTCAGATTGCCGGAAGCCTCCAGGGACAGCGGCACTGTGTTGCAGCGGGAAGACCCGTCGAGCGATCCTGTTCTGCAGGTGCTGGCCGAGTTCTCCAGACGCAGCGCCGTGGTCGCGAGGCTGGAACTCAGCGGTGAATTTCTCACTCACTTCATCGCGACCGGGTATCGCGAATGGTTCGGTCTGCACTCGGTCGAAGCATTCGACCTTTCAGCGTTGTATTACCTGACAGTCTACAAACGTGCCCTGGGCATGAGCGATCAGCCGGAAACGAGGCTGGTTGACTATCTGCGCCGCGTCAACGCGCTGCCGGCCAACCTGAACAATCACGGTCTTGAGCTGGTCCAGGAGCGTGCCGCGAAGTGGCTCGCCGAGCTGTTCAACTGGAGCGTGGATGAAGTGCGCATCTGCGCCGCCCATGTGAACCCGTCGAAAGGCTTGGTCGTGACCCTGCAACAACTCGATGTGCTGACACGCATTCGTTTGTTGGCCAAAAAGACCGGTCAGAGTGCCAGGACACTCCTCGAGCTCGGGAAGCTGCCACCGGACAGCAAATATGCCGACTATGAGCATGTCGCAGACCTTGTCAGAGCCAGTCTGACGGCCACGACCGAACCGACTTATGCTGACGACGTCATGGCCGTGGGGCTGGACGTGATCGTGCGCTGGACGACGGTGCCCGATCCCGTCAGGTTGATTGCCAACAAACCGGGCGAATCTGCCGAATTTACCGTAACGGTAGAGAACCGCGAAGGTCAGGCGCGATTGAACGTCAATGTTCATTGCGCCACCACGCTGGGCCGGTTTGAACCTTCAATGATCACCACCGACATCAATGGCACGGCGAAAGTGAAGTTCTTCCCGGACAGCCGGATGGGCAGCGTCACCCCCGTTTTCTGGCTGGATCTGGGTGAGGAAACGGCCGCACCGCGGATCGAGATCGGGCCGGATATGGCCACGCTCCATTTGAAATCCCAAAACCCTTTCCCCATGCCCGACAGCACCGTGCTGATCGGAACGCCGGTGACCTACCGCGCCATTGTCCTGGACGACTACGACAACCCCATCGCAGGCGCATCGGTGACCTGGAATCTCGATCCGCTGCCTCAGGCTGAGATCAAGACTATTACTGACCGGCAAGGAGGTACCGAGGTGACATTCACCAGTGCCGAGCCCCTTATCGTGAAGGTTAAAGCGACGGCTGAAAACTCGACGGCCGTCACCTTTCGCGATGTGAAATTTGTTGCAGCCCTTCCCGCGCGCCAGCGAGTGCCAGCGCCCCGCAAACAACGCAAACAACGCAAACAGTGACAGGAGACGGTGATGCTCAACAAAACTTCAGGTGAGCTGTCAGCCCTGCGCCGCAATGCGTTGATTGATTTCTGTCTTCACGCAAAGCATGACAAGGCCAATCATCCCTTTCCGATGAACACCCAATCGGCGGATGACCTCTGGGAATGGCTGCGCTCCGATCCGCTGGACAGCGACGAGATTGAAACCTCGTGGGTGGCGGAGGCCGTGAGTTGTTTGCAGGCCTACATTCATGCGGTGTTCCAGAAGCTCGAGCCGGGGTACGACGGGCGGGAGTTCGATCCTGACCTTCTGCAAGAGTGGGAGCTCGCGGGCAGTTACGGGCCATGGTCGGCAAGCATGCTGCTGTTGTGCAAACCTGAGGATTACATCACGCCTTATGTGCGCATCCGTAAAACCGGGTTGTTCAGGGCTCTTGAGGGTCATGTGAATCAGACCTCGATCACTGACGATTCGGTGCTCAGGGGCGCTCAGCACTACCTGCGCAGCTTTGAAGAAACCTGCAATCTGAACGTCAAGACCGGTTATCTGGATGGGTCCAATCCGCTGAACACGCGTTATTACCTGGTGGGCAGGCAACGCGTTGCGCCTTTTGGCTGGTTCTGGCGTGAAGCGAAAATCGAACTCGCCGTCGACTCGCCATCGGTCAACCCGACGGCATGGCAAGAGTGGAAGTCTGCCGACATCCCCACCGATGACACGGTGCTGGATTGTCGTATGGTCTTTTGGGAGGGCCGGCCATGCATGGTCTGGGTCCAATGGCGCCCGGGCGTTTTCGATAACGCGGGTGAACTGCAAAGCCTCCATGAGCTGGAAGTCATGGTGGCGTTCATCGCGCTGGATGACAGCTGGTCGCCACCCATCCGCTTGCACCTGCTGCAGACGGACAGGGACGTTTCGAAGGGTTGCCGGTTGGTCGCGCTGATTTTGCGCGACGAGATCGATCCCTTGTATCCAAAGGGCAGGCTGGCGGTGCATGTGACCAATGCCCAGCCCAAAGTCGGTACGTCGTCAGTGCTGTCTGTCGCGATCTATGAAACCCGTGACTCGCTGTTTCGCAAGGTGAAGGATGAAACGGCGGTCATGGATTACCTGGCCAATCACCTGTTTGTCGAGCGCCGTACGCTTCAGCAAAAAATGCGGCCACAGTTGTTTCCGGCCGTTGACAGCCAGATCACCAAGCCCGGCACGCTGGCTGAATACCTGGGGATCAAGGCTTATATCGTGCGTAACAGCGCTACTGAGCACTCGCTCTGGGTACAGGGGTATTGTGCTCATGTCTCACGTGGCGGTGGCACAGGGATCGATTTCACACTGGCCGTCAAGTCTTCCACCGGCACCGACCCTCAGCCGTTGACTGACAAGTACCCGCCCTCCGGCGGATGGGCAACGAAATGGGTGGAAATCAAGCGGCCGGCGTTCAACAGCAGCACGATCACCGTGACGCTGACAGGCGCCGCAAACAACGGTGAGCGAACCCTCGTCCTGACGGTCCCCGCCACGCTCGGTGATCATGGACCTCTGCCGTATATCCATGACACCGATGCGCAGGGCGCCCAGTTTCTGGCCTTCAACCAACCATCGAATGTTCTCCAGCTGAAATACGTCCGGCTCAATACATTGATCGGTCACGAACTGGTGCTGCGTTCCAGTGTATCGATCGGGGCGTTGCTGGACTGGGCGACGCAGTTTCCGAAGGAGCCGCCTTTGCCCGAAAGCCAGGTCGAGCCGAACGGTCCGTTCGATGGTGCCAACGGTCTGTTTTTCTGGGAGCTGTTTTTTCACTTGCCGCACCTGATTGCCGTCCGGCTGCGTGACGAGAACCGTTTTGAAGCGGCCCAGCGCTGGCTGCATTTCATATTCGAGCCGCAGTTGCCCGCTAAACCGGCGCAGGGTGATATCCCGGCAAGACCACAATACTGGCATTGCCGGCCTCTGGACGTGAAAAAGCCCGACATCCGCTATTGCTATGAAGTCTTCGCACCGGGGGATCCGGATGCCATCGCCTATTCATCGCCCTGGCATTACAAGGTCGTGATTTTCCTCGAGTACGTGAACAACCTCATAGCCTGGGGTGACTGGCTCTATCGCCAGATGACGCGAGACAGCCTGACGGCCGCCAAGCTGCAGTATGTCCGGGCTCGATCGCTGATGGGAGCCAGGCCGGATACCCGTAGCGTCAATCGCTGGGTTGCAAAGGAGCTTGCTGAACTTGTGGGAGAGATGCAGACCCGGCCGGCCCTCGCGGATTTTGAAAAGACGCTGCAGCTGCGAGCGGAGGATTTACCGGTCAGGGCTGCGCGTACTCAGCACCTGGGTGTCTACGGAACGCGTTCTTTCAAGATACCGGTCAGTCCGCGCTTGCTGACGTTCTTTGATCTGCCTCATCAGCGTATCGACAACATTCGTCATGGTCGGACAATCGACGGCAAGCTTGCATCCGTCCCTCTTTTTACCGCCATGGATCCAAGAGAGTTGCTGAGCCGCCTGGCAGCAGGTAGCGCGGGACCGGTGCGACCGATGGGTGGGCAGTTACGAGTGGCCGCCTATCGCTGGAAGGTACTGTTCGATGCAGCGTTGCACATGGTGCAGCACTTGCAGGAGCTGGGAAACGAAGTGCAGCGACTGCTTGAGCACCAGGACCGGGTTCAGCAGGAGGGGTTGCAGCAACGTCATTTGATCGAACTGGGTGAATTCGCTCGTCGGGCACAAGAAGAGTCCATCGCACGCGAGGTCGAGAGTCTTACGGCGCTGCAGCACAGCAGAACCATGGCCGAAGAGCGTGAGCTGCATTACGCCGATCTGTACGACAAACACATTTCCCCCGATGAGTTCAAAGTCATGGAGCATGTGGAGGCTGCTTCGGGCCTCGTTTCTCTGGCCACCGGCTTTCAAATGGGGGCGGCGGTCATCCATGCATTCCCCAACATTTTCGGATTGGCCAATGGCGGTCATGAGCCAGGTCACTTGGTAAGCGCCGTGGGGTTTGGTTTCCAGATCGCTGCAGAAGTGCAGCGCGCTAACGCCGAAAAGACACTTACCTCCGAAAACTACCGTCGTCGCCGGCATGAATGGCGATTGCTGCGAAATCAGGCCATTACAGAAAAGAATGCGATCAGTGCCCAGATCGCTGCCCAGGAACGGGCCATCAATGCCGCAAGGATCAATCTGGAACAGACCCTTGCCGCGAATAGCCAGGCGCTCAAACTGTTCGAATTCCTGCAGACCCGGGCGACCAACCTGGAGCTTTACCAGTGGCTGATGGGGCAACTGCAGACCTTGCACTTCCAGGCGTATGACGCCGCTGTTGCACTGTGCCTGAGCGCTCAGACAGCCTTGCGAGCGGAAACCTGTGAGTTCGAGGCCTATCAACTGGACACGGATGTCTGGCGCGACCAGCGGCGCGGCTTGACGGCTGGAGCGAGATTGCAGGCCGGTCTGTTGCGAATGCGGTCGGAATATTTGCAACGCAATGAGCGACGCCAGGAAATCGTCAAGACCGTTTCGCTACAACGGCTGTTCAACGATCCGGCGACCCGGCCAAAGGGCTTTGACAACTGGACTGATGCGCTGGAGCACTTGCTCAAAACGGGCGCACTGGATTTCGAGCTGATTCAGCTGCTGTTCGATCGCGACTACCACGACCATTACTGCCGCCAGATTTCTCGCGTAGAAGTCAGTTTGCCGGTGCTCACCGGGCCCTTCGAAAATGTGGTGGCGAACCTGATACAGGTCGGCAGCTATATCGCCACAAAACCGTCGAACGAGTCTTTGGAATATCTGCACTCCGGTGAAGGCGTTGCGCCTGTCGATGTGCTGATCAACCTGAGCAGTGGGCAGCAGGTTTCCCTGTCCACCGGGCTGGATGATACCGGTGTGGTTTCACTCAGACCTGACGAAGGCATGACGCTGCCGTTCGAAAACACCGGTGCCGTCTCACGCTGGCGGATCGTATTTCCCTGGTATGTGAAGCAACAGCCGATGCTGTTATCGCTGACCGATATCGTGATCAAGGTGTTCTACACCGCCAGGGTCGGAGATCTGGCTTTTTCCAGAAAAGTACAGGAACTGGTGAACGAGGCCGAGCGCAAGATCGAGGCCAAGGGGACGCAATCATGAGCGAAAGAGACATCGACACGGATTACAACTTCGTGATGAATGGCGACATGACTGAGGGCTATGACCACTGGGACGATGTGACCAATCCTGGAGGCGTCGCCATCCGTGATGACAGGTGGGAAGACACCATCGTATCGATCATGACGCTGACCCACCGCGCGGCGGTTCGGCAAAGGATGATCGTGCCGATCGGACAGCAGGCGCAGGCCCGTTATAGCCTGCGTTTTCTCTACGAGAACACCTACTCGTCATCGGCCGGGCTGGTGGTGGTCAATAAAAGGGGCAGTGCAGAAAAGTTTGAAATCGTATTGCCGGCGAAGACAGGGTCGCAGGATGCCGATCCTTTGGCGGTTGATCTGACCGAGATGCGCAAGGATTTGCCGGACAGCCTGGGTTTGCAAGCGGGTGATGAGCTGGAGATCAATATGAGCAGCCCGGTAAGGGCCGTGGGCGAACCCGGCTCTGTGGAAATTCGCCTGACCGGAATAGAGATAAAACTGAATCTTCCGGCGCTGGGGTTGTTGGCCGTTCTCAATGATGGCAAACGTTTCGACGCGGGCAGCGTCCTGCCGATCTGCCTGGGCGCTACCGGGGATCAGCGTCACAGGGTCTCTTTTGCGGTTGATCCGCTGAGTGTCTGGAAAAATCTCAAGGCCTGCCTGTGGTTTGAGGACAACCCGCAGGAGGCCATTTACGCTGAGCCCGAGTTGGGAACATCTCAGCTCATCAGTCTGGACTGGCTGCTGGATTGTCCAGAGCTGTCAGGCAAAGAACCTTATGAACTGAAGGCGAAGATTTACAGCCAATACTCGGCGCCACCTTATTCGTTGTTGGTTTCCTGGGGGCATCATCGCTTGGAGCTGCTCGCGCTCAAACAGGCCGAGACGTACCCGGTCATCGAGTACGACCAATCGGTGGAGCTGCAGGTTCAGGTCAGATCCTTCTATACCCACGCACCGGTTGCGAGTGAGGTGGTCTGGCGGGTAGAGGGTAAGGCAGGGAAGGTTCTGCACCGGGCCCCCACCGATGCTCAAGGTCGTGCGACGTATCGGTACACGCCAACCGAGGAGGGGGTGAGCAAGATTACCGCCTCGGTTGTCAGCCTTTTGTCCGACGATGGCGAAGCGACGCATACCTTCGAGGTTCGGGCGTTTGCTATAGATCCGTTCAAAACCTTGCAGGCTCGGTTCGATGGCGGGGCACCGGCCGTCTGGGGGGAGAAAATCCGCTATCCGGAACGCGGTGAGCGTTTTCTCGTCAATCTGGACATACCTGCGGGGCATCCTCTGAGCGCCGCCGAGTTTTTCCTGATCTGGGCACATGGTGATTCTCAAGCGGACGTGGGGGCAACCGCTCAACCGGACTTCGGGACTCCAGCGCCTGTTGTCGGCGGTACAGTCCTCTGGACAACGAACTTCGAGGACAAGCGCGACGGCCTGTTTGACTGGGCCCTCGGTTGTACCGGGTTGCAGCATTTATCGCCACGCAATGCCCTGTCGCTGGCGTACAACAGAGTCGAGATCGGCGAAACCTGGGGACCGAGCACGTCGCCGGTGCTGGACGAACGCGGAATCGTCACCTGCATGGTGAATGTGCAAAAGGGCGACAGACAACCTGTCAGTAACGTAGACGTCGAGTTTGAAACACCTACCGGAACGGTCAGATCCCTCACGGGATTTGATGGCTGGGCAAGTGTGGATCACCAGCCAATCGATGCCAATGACTACACAATTATTGCGCGAGTACAGCGCCACGAAGACGCGCCAGTGGAAGAGCATTCATTCGCCGTCAAAGTTTTGCCCACCAGCGCATGGAAAGGGCAGGTCAACTTCTCTCTGGACGGAAAACCGGTCGATCGACTGATTCAGGGTGTGGTCTGTCGGCGTGGCACAGCGCACAAACTGCGGATTGATCCTGTTGCGGGCAGCAGCTTAATCGACAAGTCGATTGCACTGGACTGGAATGGGGATACGCCCCCTTTGCCGGGGTTTCAGCTGGACCCGCAAGTCGGTGTTCCGCGGGTCATGACTGGTTCCGGCCTTGAGTGGGACATCACCTCGGGCACCGATCTCAGCGGGTTCTCGACATTGGCGTTCAGCAGTTCCCATTTGCCGGAAAAGCGCGAGTTTCCCTTGCGGCTGCTGGCTGCCGATCTCGCCAGTGAGGTCCGGGTGATGCTTGATCATGTTTCGGCTGAGCCGGGTAAAGACACGTTGTATCCCTGCCTGTGGGCGTCTCACCAGTCGATGCATATGCCATATGGGATCAGCGCACTGCATGGGCTGCCTGTGAAAATGGCCATCACACCCTTAGCACCGGGAATGGTGGTCAACCCGCCACTGAATGAGGATGTCGTCATGACGGCGGGTGGTGCGCGCAGGCAACTGGACTTCACCAACAGCACAGCCGATGTCGAGATGACT
Organism: Pseudomonas sp. HS6; assembly: GCF_023375815.1. Lineage (NCBI taxonomy): Bacteria > Pseudomonadati > Pseudomonadota > Gammaproteobacteria > Pseudomonadales > Pseudomonadaceae > Pseudomonas > Pseudomonas sp. HS6. The sequence goes on from NZ_CP067412.1 coordinate 3,110,069, forward strand.
CAGACCGCTACCATCATGATCGATGGAGAGTCGATGACGGCGCAGATTCAATTGAAGCTGGGTCACAACAAAATCAAATCGGTTTCCGCTCTCGGGCCGGCGATTGATCCGGTATTGAGCAAGGGACAGCGTGCGAGAGTGCAAGCGCAGTTCTACTCGGCATTTGCCGATCGGCCGGTCGAGTCTTCGCTGATTGGATGGCGGGAGGGAAGTGAAGGCCCAGTCAACGCAACGACAGATTCAGATGGCTGGTCAGTGTATGACGCGCAGTCGCAGAGCGCGGGTATCAGTGCAGTAAGCGCGACTGCGCTCAATCCCTACGATCAAACCACGGCCGAGCAGCATTTTGAACTCAACACCTTGTCGGTCGATCCGTGGACAAGTCTGCGGTTGGTCACCGGTTCATCCGATCTTTGGGGGCAACGTCCTCTGTTCCCGAGGCGTGGTGAGCCGTTCAGCTTTGATCTACAGGCCGATTACGACAATCCCTTGTGCAATCAACGGCTGGCCGTCGGCCTGAGTCATCCTGGCCCGAGCGAGCTTGGAGTTGAATTCAACGAGCCGTTGGGTGAGTACCGAGATTGGACGAGCGAGGGGCTGAAATGCTCTTTCAATGCCGGCGATATCAAGGACGGCAGCGTGTCCGTCCGATTGGCCGCCAGTCGTTTACTGGAACTGTCTCCTCCTCAGCCCATGTCATTGGGTACCCAAGCTATTTCTGCGCACATCAATGCGAGCGCCGGTGTGCTTCAGACTGTCAATTGGGGGGGGGCTGTTGTTTACGAAGTCTTCTTGACCAGCGCATTGACCGGCAAGTCGATGGCCAATGTGCGGGTCAAGTGGGAGCGGTCGGAATATGAGGCGATGTTCACGACCACAGATTATCGGGGTAAGACGTGGATCAGCTTCGTCCCCGACTCGCCTGGTGCAGGTGCAGTTCGTGCTTCGGTAGCCGGCGGTTCGGACTCGGCGTTTGTCGATTTCCAGTACTTCATGAATGAACCTCGGCAGATTGAAGCTTTGTCCGCTGATGTGACGGAGGGCACACCGGGGACGAGGGTAACAGCACACATCATTTTGGTGTCGGCCATCAGTGGCAGGCGTTTGAAAGGCGTCGAAGTCGAATGGAGGTTTCTCGACCTTGCCATCCCGTCGACGAAAACCGACGAAAACGGGGAAGCCGAGGCGTCGTTCAGATTGCCAGCCTTCAACACAGCGGTCTTTCGCGCAACAGTGAAAGGTGGGATTGCCGGTTGGAGTGTCAAACAAGTCGAGTTCAAAGGGGTGCCGAATGTCTAATATTCCCGCTACTTCACAGACCTGGTTGCAGAATTTCAGACCCTACGTGAATGGAGAGCGGGTGAGGTGGCCTGATCTCCAGTTGAATCTCGCAGAGGGAGAGTCTTGCGAGATCATGCTCGAGTTCGAGTACAGTTATCTGATAGGCGATCCCGAATCAGCACTCGTGCTATGTTGCGTCCCTGACGCAGGCGAGATGGGGCTGGTAAGTGATCCGCCTTTTGGACAGCAGATTGACATGGCGCAAGGGCTGATATCTTTGAGTTGGACGATCACCACCGATCAGGTACCCAGCAGCTCATTTAAATTGCATTTTGAAATGCCTAACTATCAAGGAATGCCTCAGTCGCCGGTGATTCCAGGCGAAATTCTCAATTTCGCGCAGGAAATGGATGTTTTGTTCGATAGTTTTCACGTTGGGCTCCGTTCGGAACATCACGGCTATCCCTGTCATGGTACAACTCACACCATTACTGTTTTACCCAAACCTTCCAGTCAGTTGTTGAACAAGCACATAAAGCTGATAACGGGGGCAGAAAGCGTTGGTGTAGTGGTTTCCCCTCCACCGCAGGCTTCGCAGCAGCTGACGGCAGAGGGGATAAGATGGCAACTGGATTGTCGCAGTACGTCAAATGACGCGGAGTTCTCCATACGGCTGAGCGTGGATGATGGGAGTGCAACATCATCAGCGTTGCCGATGACGCTGGGGCATAATCTAGTGACTGCGTATCGTTGGCGGGAAGAACACTATTCCCACCCTGATATCACATGGTATTCACACCATATCCGTGCGACCTCAGTATTTCTGGGTAAACCTGCACTGGGTGTTCAAGTCGAGGTCATCTTTAATGGGAGCTCAAGCTACAGAAGTACCGATTCGAAAGGAGAAGTCCACGTAAATGATCAGATGGGCAATGGCGATATAAAAACTCGTATCCGTAATCGTTACGATGAAACTGATGTTTGACATTGTTTGCTTCTCCGAGCGGCAGGACACCTTTTTCAATGGAAAAGGTGTCCTGCCGCGGATCACAAGTTTCCCGCTTTCTTGAAATCCAGATATCGTGACACCAACTCGGCACCCAGCGCGTCGGGGATCGAGTCCAGTACAAGGATTCCATGAGAAGTTAATCGTTCACGAAGCGCAAATCGGGCATTCAAATAATCTACTGCGCCACAATAGGCAAGCGCGTCGGGTACGGATTGCACGGGACTGTGCCGTAAATTGTCGAGTGAGCCCTCGCGTAAGCTCGCTATCAATATCCGGTGCCGCACGTTCAATCGTTTGACGGCACCCAGTAACTCTTCATTCTCCTCATCCCGCAGATTAGTCACCAGCACCACCAACGCCCGGCGCTTCTGTCTGGTCAACAACTGGTTGGCCGCCGCGAGGTAATCGGCGGGTTTTTTCGAGGACTCCAGATCGTAAACAGCGTTGAGCAACACCTTGAGTTGCCCCGCACCTTTGACCGGTGCAATAAACCGCGGCTGATCGCTGGCGAAGGTCGACAAGCCCACCGCATCCCCTTGGCGCAACGCCACATAACTCAACAGCAAACACGCATTCAACGCGTGATCGAAATGCGACAGCTCGCCGTCCTGACTGCGCATCTGTCGTCCGCAATCGAGCATGAAAACAATCTGCTGATCCCGTTCGTCTTCATACTCCCGGGCAATCGGCGTGCGATGGCGGGCGGTGGCTTTCCAGTCGATCTGACGCAGGCTGTCGCCTTCGCGAAATTCCCGCAGTTGATGGAACTCCATCCCCTGGCCACGGCGTTGGCGCTGGCGTACGCCGAGTTGGCTGAGCCAGTTGTCGACCGCCAGCAACTGGCCGCCGTAGAGGCGGGCGAAGTCGGGGTAAACGCGGGTATGGTCGGTGATGTTCAGCAGGCGTTTGCCCGACCACAGGCCGAAGTGGCTCGGCAGGTTGAGTTCGCAGGTTTCGAAGGTGAAATGACCGCGTTTGAGCGGACGCAGGCGATAGCCGATCTGGCTGCGCTGGCCCGGTTGTAGCTCGATGTCGAGCGGCAGATTTTCGTAGCTGAGGCCGTCGGGTACGTGGTCGAAGATCTGAATGGCCAGCGGTTGGTCGAAATAGTGTTCGACCTCCAGCCGGACTTCGCTCCAGCGACCGAGTGCCAGGCTGCCGGGCATCTGTCGGTGCACGCGGGGCGAGGGCTGGTGCCTGAGACGCAGTGCGTCCAGCAGACTCAGCGCAAACAGTGCCAGCAGCAACCCCCAGTTGATCGACAACAGGCTCGAGGGCACTTCCACATCCAGCGCCTGCAACGTGCCCAGCACAATGCCGATGGCCAGCAGGATCGCCAGCCAGATCAACAGCAGGCGCGAGGGTTTCACAGGCGCGGCGCCGGCACTTGGTCGAGCAGTTGCTGAAGGACTTGATCGACTTGCAGCCCTTCGATGTCCAGCTCGGGGGCGAGGCGTACGCGGTGGCGCAACACCGCCAGTGCACAGCCCTTGATGTCGTCGGGAATCACGAATTCGCCACCGCGCAACAACGCTCGGGCGCGGGCGCAGCGCACCAATGCAATGGAGGCGCGTGGCCCGGCGCCGAGGCTCAGCCCCGGCCAGGTGCGGGTGCTGCGCGCCAATCGTACGGCGTAGTCGAGTACCTGATCGTCCAGTGGGAAATCACTGGCGATGCGTTGCAGGGCCTGCACGTCTTTGGCCTGCAACACCGTGCGTAGCGGTTGCACGTCGAGCATGTCCGCGCGGGTCGAGCGGCTGACCTGACGCACCATGTCCAGCTCCTGATCGGCGTCGGGGTAATCCATGCGCACCTTGAGCATGAAGCGGTCGAGCTCGGCTTCGGGCAGGGGGTAAGTGCCTTCCTGTTCGATCGGGTTTTGCGTGGCGAGCACCATGAACGGTTGAGCAATCGGCAGGGCCCGGCCTTCCAGAGTGACCTGACGTTCCTGCATTGCCTCGAGCAGTGCCGCTTGAGTCTTGGCCGGGGCACGGTTGATCTCGTCGGCCAGCAGCAGGTTGGTGAACAACGGGCCTTTGCGCAGTTTGAATTGCTCGGTTTGCAGGTCATAGACAGCGTGGCCGGTGACGTCGCTGGGCATCAGATCCGGGGTGAACTGGATGCGGGCGAACTCGCCGCCGAAGCATTTTGCCAGGGCGCGAACCAGCAGGGTTTTGCCAAGGCCGGGAACGCCTTCGAGCAGCACATGACCGCCAGCGATCAGCGCGGTCAGCACGTCGTCGATCACCGGGTTCTGGCCGATCAGCGCCTTCTGCAATTCGCCGCGCACCGCTTGCGCCAACTGACTGGCTCGGTGACGCTGCTGGGCCGCGTGGCTGGGCGAGCCGGGTTCGATGTGTTCGGTCATAGCGAGTTCCTCAAGGCTTGCAGGTGGGCGACCTGACGGCAGAATTCGGCGCTGGACATGCGCCGCTTCGGTGCCGGGCTCAGGGCCTGGCTGATGGCACGGGTCGGCTGATGGGTCAGGCGTGACAGGGCCAGCCATTGTTCGGCGACGTTCAATTGGTCGAAACCGGGATGACGATGACGGGCGCGGCGCAAGACGTCCTGCTGCAAGGCTTGCAGCAGGGTATGTTGACCGTTGTGACGGAGGATGAAGTCGGCGCTGGCGCGTAGGTGTTCCATCAATTCCCGACGACCGCTGGGGGCAGGTGCCTGCACCGGGCCATGGCGCATGCCGACGTGCCACAGCCACAGACCGATCAACGCGAACAGGGCGACGATGGCTTGTGGGAAGTAGCGCCAGAGCAGGGTCAGCAGACCGTCATGTTCGGTGTTGTACAGCAGCGTCACAGCGGTATCGGCGCTCAGATACCAGAGCAGCCACGCGTTGTCGTGTTGCGCAATCGCCGGGGTTTTCCACAGGTCGGCATCGGTGACCACGGTGATCGAGCCGACGCCATAGGGCAGTTGCATCATGTGCGTGGCACGGGCGCTGTTGGCCCAGGCCTGCGCGAGGTTTTTCGGGTCGTCGAGGTGGAACGCGGTGTCGAACCCGGCGTAGGCGGGAGCGTCTTCGTCTTCCAGATAGAGCTTTGTCAGGTTGGGGTAGGGGTCTTCGTCGGCATCCGGCGGCGGGTCTTTCAGATCCTTGCTCAGGGACTGATGCAGTTGCACGCGGTCAAGCAGCAGGTCATTGCTCTGGCCCGTCTTCTCATCCCAGATCGATTCTGCGACGAACACCAGTCGTCCGCCGGCCCGGGCCCAGTTCAAGACTTGATCGACCTGGCGCGGGGTCATGTTCGAGCGGTCGTTGAACAGCAGCAGCGTGTGTCGGCGGGGGTCGATCTCGGGCAGCACGGCGAGGCTTTCGGCATGACCGAGGTCTATCCCGCGACCGCGTAGAAACATCTCCGCCGCCAGATAAGGATTGGCTTGCGCGGCGGGGGAAGGGCCGTGATCGACCACGGTCTGGTAAGGCGTGGCCTTGAGGTACAGATAAACGCCCAATACGCCCAACAGGGCGACGATCAGCGCGCCGACCAGCCAGAGTGCGCGCCGGTTCAACGGGCAGCTCCGTGGCCGAACAGGGTGCGCCAGCCATCGCACAATTCTTGTTGCAGATGCGCCGCCGGCACCCTGTGCCCATACGCCATGTTTTGCCAGTGGCCGGTGAGATGTCGGCTGTAGGCGAGCAGATCCGGACGCTGCAAGTGTTCGATCCGGGCCAGAACTTCGCTTTCAGTGTCGGAGGGTTTCAGGGTCAGGTTGAAGTCGTGCAGCAGATGATTGAGCAACGCCCGATACAGCAGGCCGAGCGCCGCGCGGGGCTGGGTTTGCCAGAGTTGCTCGGCGCTGGCGGCGATGTCGTCGGGCAGGGTTTCCCGGCTCAGGTCGAGGCCGAAGGCTTGCTGTGGTACGGGGCGTTTTATTCGCTCAGGCAGTCGCTGGTGACGGCTGACAAACGTGCGCAGAAATTCGCGATAGCGCCAGATCAGCCAGCCGAGCGCTCCGATCACGACGGCCCACAGCAACACTTCAATGGCCTGGGCCAACCCGTTCAGGTGCTGACCGTTGAGCCAGCCCAGCAAGGTTTTCAGCCATTGCGGTGCCTTGCCGTCCTTGGTTTTTTCGGTGGTGGCGGGGTCTTCGCCAAAGCGGTAACGGGTGACGGTTTCCTTGTTCTTGAACGGCGGTTGTTCAAGCAAGGCCTTGATGCTGTCGCGGGATGCCTGACTGGTCAGTGGCTGATTCAGGAGTCGGGGCGCATCCGGGGCCGTGGCAGGGTCGGCAGCCCATGCCGAGGGGACTCCAGGCAGCAGCAGACAGACCACCAACAGAAAACCGAGTGCGCTGCTGTTCAGACGCTGGCGCAAACGGCGGAACACCAGTTCGATGTCCCAGGCTTCGAGCGCGGTGCGCCGGTTCAGGTAGAGGCTGAAACCGCAGGCGACGTAGATCGGTTCCCAGATCACCAGTATCAGTGCATAGAAGGCATTGGTCAGATGTTCCAGCCAGCGCCATTGGTGGTCGGCCGCGAAGATCAGGCTTTGCCAGTCCCAATCGGTTTCGACCTGTTGTGGCAAAAGCAGGTAGAACAACACCATCAGGCCAATCCACAGCGCCGTTTCCAGATGGACGCCGATAATCGTCAGCCACTGAGCAGCGCCGGCATTGCGTTGCAGCAATACTCGCAAGCGCTGCTGGCGTGCGAGGCCGCCCAAACCTTCGAGTTGCACCACCGGCATCAGGAAGCTGCGACTGAAGCTCAATCGCCGCCAGGTCAGGCTCGCCAGCAACTGCGGTTTGAGCAATTTTGGCCATTGGCGTAATGCCTGTTTCAAGGTGGGCGTTTCGCCGAATAGCGCTTTGGAAAGGATGTACAGCGGCAAGCGTTCGTACGCCGGTTTCAGCCACCAGAAGATGAACACCGCGAGCGACGGCGAATCCCACAGAAGCAGGCTGAGCACCGCGAACAGGGGCAGGGTGACGATGGCCCAGCTGGTCATCAGCAAGCGCCGATACTGCTGGCTCATGAGCACGCCCAGGTCCATGGCTTCCCAGGTGCTGCGCGGACGGATCACCACGGTCGCGTCACTCAGGCGCATGGCGGGTCCTTCCGGCGAACAGCAGGTACGTCGCCACGCAGAGCCAGAGTCCGGCGCCGACCAGGAATTTGGTTTGCGGCGTGACGCCGATACGTGACGACCAATAAGCCTCGATAAACGCGGCAATCAACAGAAACAGCATCACACCGCAGATCAGCAATACGCTCTGGCGGGCTGCGTGTCTCAAGGCCTCGCCGCGTGTCAGGCGTCCCGGTGCGATCAACGCCCAACCCAGTTTCAGCCCCGCCGCCCCGGCCAGGGCAATGGCGGTGAGTTCGAAGGCACCGTGCCCGATCACGAAGGACCAGAAGGTCTGGCCGAAGCCCATTTCACTCAGGTGCCCGGCCACGGTGCCGATGATCAAACCGTTGTAGAGCAGGAAAAACGCGCTGCCCACGCCCAGCAGCAAACCGCTGGCGAAGGTCTGAAAGGCGATGCCGATGTTGTGCATGATGTAGTAGCCGAACATCACCCAGTCTTCGCTGGCGGCGCGTTCGGCCGAGCGCCCGAGATGGCCGGAGGCGGGGTCGTACATGCTCTGCATCTCACGCACCTGATCGGCGGGGATCAGGTTGTAGACCAGCTCCGGGAACAGGTACACCAGCAACCCGAAACCGATGAGGCTGCCGAAAAAAAGCAAACCGGCAGCCAGTACGAAGCGCCATTCGGCGCGTACCAACCGTGGAAATCCGGCCAGGATGAAGCCCAGCAGGTTGGCGCCGAGCTGGCTGCGGTGACGGTAAAGCTGTTGATGGCCACGCAGCACCAGTTGCTGCAGCGAATCGACGAGAAAACTGCTGTAGCCACGTTCCTGCGCCAGCGCCAGATGTTGGCAGAGTCGCCGATAGGCCTTGGGAAATTCGGCCACCTGCGAAGTGTTCTTGCCTCGTTCCAGGCGGTCGAGGGAGAGCGTGAATCGCTCCCATTCGGCCTTGTGGCGGGTTTCGAAAAGGCTTTGCTTCATGTCGGCCCCAGCAGGCCGCGGGCGATACCGTTGAGTTCGCCGACGGCTTTCGGTGCGCTGATGTGCAACGGCTGAGCCAGCAGCGCCGCGAGTTCATTGACCCGAGCGGTCGACAGTTCACCCTGACGCTCGGCGAAAGCGAGCAGGGCGCGTTGTTCAGTCAGGGTCAGCGGGATTGGCGAGCGGCGGGGTTCGGCATCAGGCAACTGCGGACGCTTGAGCGGGCGTTCGCTGTAGATCACCAGCGTGCCGGCGGCAATGTCGCCGAGGCGTTTGAAGGTCGGGTGTTGCAGACAACTGATGGCGCCAAGGAAATAGCCGAACGGCATCAGGTCGACAAAACGCAGCAGGTTGCGCAGCAAGGAGGCCGACCAGCCGACCGGCGTGCCATCGTCGTGCACCACCCGCAGGCCCATCCATTGCTTGCCCGGCGAACGGCCCTGACGCAGCACTTCGAACAGCACCATGTACCACCAGCTCACGGCGAACAGCAGCAGTGAACCGAGACCGATGCCGAGTTTGCCGAGCAACGCCAGCAGCAGAAACAGCAGCCCCATGATCAACCCGCGCAAACCCAGATCGATGGTGAACGCTATAGCACGAACCATCAGGCCGGCGGGACGCAGCGGCAGGTCGATGCCTTCCGGCGTTTCGACCTGGTGCCGCGTGTCCAGTGACGGGGCCAGCGTTGCTTTCCTTGGCGGTGCTGTGGTCTCGAGCATGGGCTACCTGATGTTGCCGGATCGGGATGCAAGTGAATCCGATGCTAGCAGTCTCTCGGGGGAAAACGACATAACTATGTCATACACATCGTTCAACCAAATGTGCCCGAATGATGCCGCGCTGGCCGTGACAGCCGTCGAACGCCTAGACTTTGCCGATCTTCAGTTCAGGAACCGCCCGTGACTTCCATCTTCTGGTACGACTACGAAACCACCGGCATCAATCCCCGAAATGACCGTCCGTTGCAGGTGGCCGGGATCCGCACCGACCACGAACTCAACGAAATCGACGAGCCGGTCAATCTTTACTGCCAGCCCAGCGAAGACATCCTGCCGCACCCGGCGGCGTGCGCAATCACCGGTATCACCCCGAGCCGTCTCGCCGAGCAAGGCTTGAGCGAGGCTGACTTCATGACCCGTGTTCACGCCCAGCTCGCGGCTCCCGGCACTTGTGGTGCGGGGTATAACACCTTGCGTTTCGACGACGAGATGACCCGCTACAGCCTGTATCGCAACTTTTTCGATCCTTACGCCCGTGAATGGCAGGGCGGCAACAGTCGCTGGGATCTGATCGATGTGGTGCGTGCCGCTTACGCGCTTCGCCCCGATGGTCTGGTCTGGCCGACCGATGATGAAGGCAAGGTCACGCTCAAGCTCGAACGCCTGACCGCCGCCAATGGCATCGATCACGGCAATGCCCACGAAGCCCTGTCGGACGTGCGCGCCACCATTGCCCTGGCCCGGTTGATCCGCGAGAAGCAGCCAAAGCTCTATGACTGGCTGTTCCAGCTGCGCAGCAAACAGAAGGTTCTGGACCAGATTCGCCTGTTGCAGCCGATGGTGCACATTTCCGGACGCTTCTCGGCGGCACGCAGTTATGTCGGTGTGGTGCTGCCACTGGCCTGGCATCCGCGCAACAAGAACGCGTTGATTGTCTGTGATCTGCACCTGGACCCGCAGGGCTTGCTCGATCTGGATGCGCAGACATTGCGTCAGCGTCTGTATACCCGTCGTGAGGATCTGGTCGAAGGCGAGTTGCCGGTGCCGCTCAAGCTTATTCACATCAACAAGTGCCCGGTGGTGGCGCCGTTGTCGGTGCTGAGAGCTGAAGATCAGCAGCGTCTGGGTCTGGACATGGCGCTGTATCAAGCGCGTGCATTGCGACTAAGTGACGCACAACAAGTTTGGAAAGATAAAGTCTCGGCGATTTATGCCAGCGAAGATTTCACCCCGAGTGAAGATCCCGAACAACAGTTGTACGACGGATTTATCGGAGATCGCGACCGCCGACTATGTGAGCAAGTGAGGACGGCAGATCCTGCTCAATTAGCGCGAGAGCAATGGCCGTTCGATGACGAACGTTTGCCTGAATTGTTGTTTCGATATCGAGCACGTAACTTTCCCGATACGTTGAATTTCGAAGAGCAAGAGCGGTGGCAAATCTTTTGCCGGCAGCGCTTGTCCGAGCCTGAATGGGGTGCCCCTAATACCTTGCAATCTTTTACAGAGGCCGCAGATCAATGGCTGCTTAGTGCCACGCCATTACAGCGTGAGGTGCTGGTTGAATGGCAGAATTATGTCCAGGCATTGCGCAAACGTTTGAATCTTTGAAATCGAACATGTCCGTCGCTTGAACGACGGGCATAAAAAAACGCCAGCGGATGCTGGCGTTTCTTTTGGTGTCGCAGACGGGTCTGCGACAAGGGTTGCGGCTTAGCCCAGCAGGGTAGCCCAGCCTTCAACCACGTCACCGCCCCACTTGGCTTTCCACTCTTTCAGAGTCTTGTGGTTGCCACCTTTGGTTTCGATGACTTCGCCGTTGTGCGGGTTTTTGTATTGTTTAACTTTGCGTGCACGCTTGGTGCCGGTAGTTTTTACTGCGCCGCCACGTGGGGCCTTGGTTTTGGACTCTGGATCCAGCAGCGCGATGATGTCACGCAGGGATTTGGAGTATTCGCCCATCAGGGTGCGCAGTTTGCCTTCGAATTCCAGCTCGGTTTGCAGTTTGTCGTCTTGCGACAGGTTCTTCAAACGGGCTTGCAGCTCTTTGATTGCTTCTTCGGTGGCACGATATTCGTTGATCAAGGACATGATTACTACCTTATTGGGAGTGCGCGATGGCAGGGGACAGTGCGGCAATAATAGTCAGGCTGTTTCATCAAGTAAACATTTAACCGGGGTTTTTATTTGGATTAGTTACGTTGAAAAGCCATGAATTGAATATTCAGTTAAATAATGTGATGCAGTCTTCACAGATATTCACAGCGATCGCTTGGTGCAGGGCTATTACTGCGCCATCATTCTGGCGTTTGCCGGTGTCAAAAAACGTGCAGTGAGGCCGGGCGGGGCTCAAGGCTCATGAATACTGCAGTTTTGCGGCGTAGTCGCTAGAATGGCCGCCTTTGCGAAGTTCTGGAGTTTCCCCCTCATGCGCACTTTTCGGCTGGTGATTTCTTGCCCGGACCGCGTTGGCATCGTTGCCAAAGTCAGTAACTTTCTGGCGACCCACAATGGCTGGATCACCGAAGCGAGCCACCACTCGGACAACCAGGTCGGCTGGTTCTTCATGCGTCACGAAATCCGCGCCGACTCCCTGCCTTTCGGTATCGAGGTGTTACGCGAGAAGTTTGCACCGATCGCCGAAGAGTTCTCGATGGACTGGCGCATCACCGACACCGAGCAGAAAAAACGCGTGGTGCTGATGGCCAGCCGTGAATCCCACTGCCTGGCCGACCTGCTGCACCGCTGGCACAGTGATGAACTCGATTGCGAGATCTCCTGCGTGATCTCCAACCACGACGACCTGCGCAGCATGGTCGAGTGGCACGGCATTCCTTATTACCACGTCCCGGTCAATCCGCAGGACAAGCAACCGGCCTTCGACGAAGTATCGCGTCTGGTCAAACAGCACGATGCCGAAGTGGTGGTGCTGGCGCGCTACATGCAGATCCTGCCGCCGGACATGTGCCGCGAATACGCGCACAAGGTCATCAACATTCACCACAGCTTCCTGCCGTCGTTCGTCGGCGCCAAGCCATATCACCAGGCGTCGCTGCGCGGCGTGAAGCTGATCGGCGCAACTTGCCACTACGTGACCGAAGAGCTGGACGCCGGCCCGATCATCGAGCAGGACGTGGTGCGCGTCAGCCACAGCGACAGCATCGAAGACATGGTGCGTTTCGGCCGTGACGTCGAGAAGATGGTGCTGGCCCGTGGTCTGCGTTATCACCTGGAAGACCGCGTGCTGGTGCACGGCAACAAGACCGTCGTGTTCTGATCGAACCTTTCGGTTGAAAAACAAAGGGCCTGGGCGTTCAATCGCTTCAGGCCCTTTTTTACGCCTTGTTTCAGCCCTTGAGGACATGCCCATGAGCGATCCACTGGACAAAGCCACCTCCAAAGCGCCCGCCACCCTGGGCGAGGGCTGTCTGAGCCGGTATGACCCGGGTGACCTGGGCCCGGAAGATGGCACGGACTTCCCCGACGCCGCCGCGTTGTGGGAACAGCTCAATGAAGAGAAACCGGACGACACTAAACCTGGCGCACCTTCATCAGCTTCCTGAGCAATGGGCGACCGAGCATCAGCATGAAAATCGGCCCGCCCACCAGCAGGTAGAAGTAAAACGTCATCGCCCGCCAGATCAGGATCGCTGCCGCTGCGGTGGAGGCGCCCACCATGGGCGCCAGCAGCGCCGCCGAGGTCAGCTCCGCCGCCCCGGCCCCGCCCGGCAACAGGCTGAACTGTCCTGCTCCCAACGAAAGCATCTGAATCAGAAACGTCCAGGCCCACTACACGTCCGCTCCCAGCCCGCGCAGCGCCAGATACAGCACGCTGTAACGCAGTGACCAATGCACGCACGTCAGGGCAAACACCTTGAACAGTGTTTGCCGAGGCAGTTTCAGGGCATCGGTGAACGCCGCGAGAAAATGCAGCAGCTTGCGTGCCCAGCGCCGCCGCGTAGCGGGTTGCACATTCATGCGCATCAGCAGCCGGCCACTCAAGCGAATCAGCATCCGGTGATAACGCGCCACCAGCACGCAACTGAACAGCCCGCCGAACAGCGATATGGCGCTGACAGTCAGCAGCCATTCCATCCGGTCGCTCAGATGCTGGAACAGCGCATAAATCAGAATCCCGCCCAATGCACACAGGAAGAACAGGAGGTCGCTCAACTGATCCATCGCAAACACCGCGCTGCCCCGGGCCGGGCGCACGCCGCTACGGGCCAGCAGCGCCATGATCGTCAGCGGTCCGCCGGTGCCGCCGGGCGTGGCGCACCAGGCGAACTCGGCGGCCATGACCACGCCGAGGCTTTTCAGCGGTGTGACCCGTTCACGCTGATCGCCGAGCAGCAATCGCAGGCGCAAGGTATTGATGCCCCAGCAGAGCAAAATCATGGCCAGCAGGATCGACAGCCAGTGCAGAGGAAAGGCTTGCAGCCGAGTCCAGGTTTCACCGCCGCCCAGTAAGGAAGGGATCAGTACGGCGGCCAGCAGACCGATCAGCAACAGAATGCCGCGACTCATGCGTGAAGTCCGTGTTGGCGTGCCAGCGTGGTTTCAGCGATATGCACAGCGAGTGCCCCTCCGCTTGTTGATGTCCCGTGTTGACCTTTCTCCAGAATAGATGTTCGGTCGGGATATGCGGTGGGGTGGGGGAGGTTTTGCGGGAGGTGAAGATGTCTTCGCGGACTGTACCGCGAAGACATCCGGGGGAGCGGCTTAAATCCGGAAGCTGCCAACCAGTTGCTTCAGCCGCGAAGCCTGCTGCTCCAGATCCGAACAGGCACGCAACGTCGCCTGCAAGTTCTCCACGCCTTCCTGGTTCAGCGTATTGATCTCGGTGATGTCGACGTTGATCGATTCGACCACGGCGGTCTGTTCCTCGGTGGCGGTGGCCACCGACTGGTTCATGCCGTCGATCTCGCCAATCCGCTGGGTCACGCTGTTCAGGCGCTCGCCGGCGAGGTTGGCGATCTCTACGCTTTCCTGGCTATGGCGCTGGCTGTCGCTCATGGTGCTGACGGATTCGCGGGCGCCGACTTGCAGCTCCTCGATCATGGTCTGCACCTGTTGCGCCGACTCCTGAGTGCGGTGGGCGAGGTTGCGCACTTCGTCCGCCACCACGGCAAAACCGCGCCCGGCTTCACCGGCCCGCGCTGCCTCGATGGCCGCGTTGAGTGCCAGCAGGTTGGTTTGCTGGGAAATGCTGGTGATCACTTCCAGAATCTGGCCGATGTTCACGGTTTTGCTGTTCAGCGATTCGATGTTGCTGCTCGAAGCGCTGAGCATGCTCGACAGTTGATTCATCGCCTTGATGCTGCGATCAACCACTTGCTGGCCGTCTTCGGCCAGACCCCGGGCGTCGCTGGCCTGGGTCGAGGCCTGCGCGGCGTTACGGGCGATCTCCTGGGCTGCGGCACCGAGCTGGTTGATCGCGGCGGCCACGCTGTTGGTGCGCGAGGCTTGCTGGTCGGAGTTGTACATCGACGAGTTCGAAGCGGCGACGACCCGCAGGGCGACTTCGTTGACTTGCCCGGTGGCGGACGACACTTCGCGAATCGAACCGTGAACTCGTTCGACGAAGCGGTTGAAGGCGGTGCCGAGTACGCCGAATTCGTCCTGATTCTGGATGGTCAGGCGCTTGGTCAGGTCGCCTTCGCCGTCGGCGATGTCTTCCATGGCGCGGGTCATGACGTGCAGCGGCTGGATCAGGATGCGGATCAGCATGCCGAGCAGGGCGATGATGATGGCCACCGCAATCACGGTCGCAATCACGGCCGAGGTGCGGAACTGGCTGAGCATCGAGAAGGCTTTGTCCTTGTCCACCGACAGGCCGATGTACCAGTTCACCGACGGCAGACCCTTGATCGGGGTGAAGGTGACGATGCGGGTCTTGCCGTCGACGGTGACTTCACTGAAGTCGCTGCTGATGCGCGGCGTGTCCTGCGGATAGGCTTCCCTGAGCGATTTCATCACCAGGGCTTTGTCCGGGTGCACCAGGATCTTGCCGTCGGCGCTGACCAGGAACGCGTAGCCCATGCCGGAGAAGTCCCGGGCGCTGAGGGTGTTGATCAGGGTTTGCAGGCTCAGGTCGCCGCCCACCACACCCACGCTCTGACCGGCCTTTTTCGCGGCGGTGGCGATGGAAATGATGGTCTGACCGGTGGCCGCGTCGATGTACGGTTCGGTCAGGGTCGAAGTGCTGCTGCTTTCGGCACCTTTATACCAGGGGCGAACCCGTGGATCGAAACCGTCCGGCATCTTCGCATCCGGACGGATGGTGAAGTGGCCGGTGGCGTCGCCAAGGTAAGAAGCCATGAACGTCGAAGTCAGGGCTTTCTGTTCCAGCAGGCTGGCAACGGCGGCAGGTTCGGGATTGATGGCGATGTTCTGTGCAGCGTTCTCGATCAACAGGATGCGCCCGCTGAGCCAGGTCTGGATGTTGTCGGCAGTGACCTCGCCCATCTCGTTGAGGTAATTGTTCAGGTCATCGCGGATTGCATTGCGCTGTAGCCAATCGTTGTACAACGTGAACGAGGCGAAGGCGGCAATGACGATGAGGGCGGCGGCAAGCAAAATTTTATGGCTGAAGCGTAGATTTTTGTTCATGGCTTGGGGTTCCGCTAAGGTCTTAATGTCCAGGGCGTGCTTTTATAAAGGCGCGCAAAATGGGCAGGTGTGAAAGCTGAGTGATATTTCCGTCTCTCCTTAGGGAAATCACGGACCGGACTTTTGATCGGGTCTCTCACTCCTCTTTATCGGCCATGCTCGACAAAGATTAACTATTGGGTGACCAAATGCCTGACTCCTCGCAACTCGTTATCGGCGCCGATCTCGCCGGGCAACCGATCGCCCAGGCGATGCGCCTGGCCAACCGACACGGACTGGTGGCCGGCGCGACCGGCACCGGCAAGACCGTCACCCTGCAACGGCTGGCCGAAGCGTTCAGCGACGCCGGGGTCGCGGTGTTCGCCGCCGACATCAAGGGTGACCTGTGCGGCCTCGGTGCCGCCGGCAATCCCCAGGGCAAGGTCGCCGAGCGCATCGCCGGCATGCCGTGGCTCAACTACAAGCCTCAGGCTTATCCCGTGACCTTGTGGGACATTCACGGTGAATCCGGTCATCCGCTACGCACCACGTTGAGCGAAATGGGGCCGCTGCTGATCGGCGCCTTGCTGGAATTGACCGATAGTCAACAGTCGGCGCTGTACGCGGCGTTCAAGGTCGCCGACCGCGAAGGCCTGTTGCTGCTGGACCTGAAGGATCTTAAAGCGCTGCTCAACCACCTCAAGGACAACCCGCAGCTGCTCGGCGAAGATTCGGCGCTGTTTACCACCGGCTCCAGTCAGGCGCTGTTGCGGCGCCTGGCCATTCTTGAACAGCAGGGCGCCGAAGCCTTGTTCGGCGAGCCGGCGTTGCAACTGGAAGACATTCTGCAACCGGCCGCCGACGGTCGCGGGCGTATTCATTTGCTCGATGCGAGTCGTCTGGTGCATGAAGCGCCGAAGGTCTACGCGACGTTCCTGCTGTGGTTGCTGGCCGAGCTGTTTGAGCAATTGCCGGAGCGCGGCGATGCCGACAAACCGTTGCTGGCGCTGTTTTTTGACGAAGCGCACTTGTTGTTCGGCGATACGCCCAAGGCCCTGCAGGAACGCCTGGAGCAAGTGGTGCGGCTGATCCGTTCCAAGGGCGTCGGGGTGTATTTCGTCACCCAGTCGCCGGGCGATTTGCCGGACAACGTGCTGGCGCAACTGGGTTTGCGGGTGCAGCACGGTTTGCGAGCATTCACCGCCAAGGAGCAGAAATCCCTGCGGGCGGTGGCGGATGGGTTCCGGCCGAATCCGGCGTTCGATACGTTGTCGGTGTTGACCGAACTTGGAATTGGCGAGGCGCTGGTCGGCACCTTGCAGGAAAAAGGCACGCCGGAAATGGTCCAGCGCGTGCTGGTGGCGCCGCCGCAGTCGCGGATCGGGCCGTTGACCGAGACCGAACGCACCGTGCTGATTGCCGGTTCGCCGTTCAAGGGCCGCTATGACAAGCCGATCGATCGAGAGTCGGCCTATGAGATCCTGATGGGACGCAAGGGGCTGGCACCGGAGGGCGAGGCCGCGCCAGGCAAACCGGCGGCAGAGGAACCGAGCCTGGCGGACAAGGCCGGTGAGTTTCTTGGTACTGCCGCAGGGCAGGCATTGAAATCGGCGATGCGTCAGGCGGCGAACCAGCTGGGCCGGCAGTTGGTGCGGGGATTGATGGGATCGTTGCTCGGTGGCAGCAAGCGCCGTTAAGACCAGAGGGGGCGAGCCTGCTCGCTCCCGCAGGGATCAGGATTTGGCTTTGGCGTGTGCCGCAAGTCGCTCCAGCGCCGCCCGCAAATTCGGATCGCTGATCCCGTCGGCGGTCGACTGAATGGTCGCCGCCGCATCCGTTGACAGATCCATCGTGTGCCCGGCTGCTCTTGGCTGAATGACAGGTGGTCGCACCGAGAATTTGATCCGCGTCAGGCCGGCGAACTCGTCGAACATCTGCAGTTGCCGCAGCAGGCGTTTTTGCTGGTAGCGCAGGCGTGTGGCCCAATGACCATCGGTGACCACCAGCGACAGTTCGCCTTCGCGCCACTTGGCCACATGACAGTGCTCGCGGGCGGCGGGTTGCAGCTGGCTGTCGAGTAGTCGCTGCAGATGGGCCAGGCGTTGAGCATGGCCGAGGATGGCTTTCAACGGCCTCGCTTCGCGTAGCAGAACGGCGGGCGCTCTGGCTGTAAGAGGGCGAAATGCCATGATCCAACACCTGAAGTTGCAAAGGCGCCATGGTAGCAGATAGGCCCCATTTCACTCGCCCATTGCTTTTGTCACTGCTTTACCCATTAAATCAACAACTAACTTCTGCCTCCAATGGCTTGAAGTTGAGCAAAACGCCCCTATTTTAAGTGAGCCCCGTCAAAGCGCAGTGCCAGCATCGTGGAATATCGCCACTTTCCTCACCACCGTTTCCGGGTAGAATGCTCGTTCGCATGCGGCCATGAGGGCTGCACGGGCGACTCACGGGGCCGCCCTCCATCCCTTTAGTGTGGAAGATCCTGCCGATATGTTTGCGCCTTTGTTAAAGAAACTTTTTGGAAGCAAGAACGAGCGTGAAGTCAAACGCATGCTCAAGACGGTGCAGCTCGTCAATGCCTTCGAAGAGAAGATGGTCGCCCTCTCGGACGATCAACTGCGCGCCAAGACCGCAGAGTTCAAGGACCGCATCGCCAAAGGGGAAACCCTCGACAAGCTGTTGCCGGAAGCTTTTGCGGTCGCCCGCGAAGCCGGCAAACGCGTCATGGGCATGCGTCACTTCGACGTCCAGCTGATCGGCGGCATGACCCTGCATGAAGGCCGGATTGCCGAAATGCGTACCGGTGAAGGCAAGACCCTGGTGGGTACCCTGGGCGTTTACCTCAACGCGCTGTCCGGCAAGGGCGTGCACGTTGTGACCGTGAACGACTACCTGGCCCGCCGTGACGCCAACTGGATGCGTCCGCTGTATGAATTCCTCGGCCTGACCGTCGGCATCGTGACGCCGTTCCAGCCGCCGGAAGAGAAACGTCTGGCCTACGCCGCCGACATTACCTACGGCACCAACAACGAATTCGGGTTCGACTACCTGCGCGACAACATGGCGTTCAGCATGGAAGAGAAATTCCAGCGCGAACTCAACTTTGCCGTGATCGACGAAGTCGACTCCATCCTCATCGACGAAGCGCGTACTCCGCTGATCATTTCCGGTCAGGCCGAGGACAGCTCCAAGCTGTACATCGAGATCAACAAACTGATCCCGAAACTCAAGCTGCACGTCGAAGAAGTCGAAGGCGTCGTTACCCAGGAAGGCCACTTCACCGTTGACGAGAAGACCCGTCAGGTCGAACTCAACGAAGCCGGTCACCAGTTCATCGAAGACCAGCTGACCAGCATCGGTCTGCTGGCCGAGGGCGAGAGCCTGTACTCCGCGCACAACCTGAGCCTGCTGACTCACGTTTACGCCGGCCTGCGTGCGCACAAACTGTTCAACCGCAACGTCGAATACATCGTGCAGGACGGTCAGGTCGTACTGGTCGACGAACACACCGGCCGTACCATGCCGGGTCGTCGTCTGTCCGAAGGCCTGCACCAGGCCATCGAAGCCAAGGAAAACCTGAACATCCAGGCCGAGAGCCAGACCCTGGCATCGACCACGTTCCAAAACTACTTCCGTCTGTACGACAAGCTGTCCGGCATGACCGGTACGGCCGACACCGAAGCGTTCGAATTCCACCAGATCTATGGTCTGCCGGTCATCGTGATCCCGACCAACAAGCCGTTGGCCCGTAAGGACTACAACGACCTGGTGTTCCTGACCGCCGAAGAGAAATACGCGGCGATCGTCAATGACATCAAGGAAAGCATGGCTGCCGGCCGTCCGGTGCTGGTGGGTACTGCCACCATCGAAACCTCCGAGCACATGTCCGCATTGCTCGTGAAGGAAGGCATCGAACACAAGGTTCTGAACGCCAAGTTCCACGAAAAAGAAGCCGAGATCATTGCACAGGCCGGTCGTCCGGGCGCCCTGACCATCGCTACCAACATGGCCGGTCGTGGTACCGACATCCTGTTGGGCGGCAACTGGGAAGTTGAAGTTGCGTCGCTGGAAAACCCGACCCCTGAGCAGATTGCCCAGATCAAGGCCGACTGGCAGAAGCGTCACCAGCAAGTGCTGGAGTCCGGCGGCTTGCAGGTGATCGCGTCCGAGCGTCACGAATCCCGTCGTATCGACAACCAGCTGCGTGGCCGTGCCGGCCGTCAGGGTGACGCCGGTTCGAGCCGCTTCTACCTGTCGCTGGAAGACAGCCTGATGCGCATCTTCGCCTCTGACCGGGTGAAGAACTTCATGAAAGCCCTGGGCATGCAGTCCGGTGAAGCGATCGAGCACCGCATGGTGACCAACGCCATCGAGAAGGCGCAGCGCAAGGTTGAAGGCCGCAACTTCGACATTCGCAAGCAATTGCTCGAGTTCGACGACGTCAACAACGAACAGCGTAAAGTGATCTATCACATGCGTAACACGTTGCTGGCCGCGGACAACATCGGCGAAACCATCGCTGATTTCCGTCAGGACGTACTGAACGCCACCGTCAGCGCGCACATTCCGCCGCAATCGCTGCCTGAGCAGTGGGATGTGGCCGGCCTGGAAGCGTCGATCGCCAGCGACTTCGGTGTGAAGCTGCCGATTCAGCAGTGGCTCGACGAAGACGATCACCTGTACGAAGAAACCCTGCGCGAGAAGCTCATGACCGAGCTGATGGCGGCGTACAACGAGAAAGAAGACCAGGCCGGTGCCGACGCACTGCGCTCCTTCGAGAAGCAGATCGTGTTGCGCGTTCTGGACGATCTGTGGAAAGACCACCTGTCGACCATGGATCACCTGCGTCACGGCATCCACCTGCGTGGTTATGCGCAGAAGAACCCGAAGCAGGAATACAAGCGCGAGTCCTTCACGCTGTTCTCCGAGCTGCTGGATTCGATCAAGCGCGACTCGATCCGTGTGCTGTCGCACGTTCAGGTTCGCCGCGAAGATCCGGCCGAAGAAGAGCAACGCCTGCGTCAGGAAGCCGAAGCACTGGCCGCCCGCATGCAGTTCGAACACGCCGAGGCTCCTGGCCTGGAAGCGCAACCGGAACTGGTCGGTGAAGAGGTCGATGTGGCCCTGGCCACCGCCCCGGTTCGCAACGAGCAGAAGCTGGGCCGCAACGAACTGTGCTACTGCGGTTCGGGCAAGAAATTCAAGCATTGCCACGGGCAGATCCAGTAAAACCCGTTTCAATCGCTGAAATACCCGCGCCGCGACCGGCACCAGCCGTCGCGGCGTTTTGCCATTTACACCACCGCCACTACGCTTGGCGGTGCTGACATCATTGAGTAAGGAGCGCATTCATGGCTGTTGGTCTTGGTCCTTTGCCAACGTTGCACCCGGTTGCCGGTTTTGAACTCGGTATCGCTTCGGCCGGCATCAAGCGCCCTGGGCGCAAGGATGTCGTCGTGATGCGCTGTGCCGAAGGTTCCACCGTGGCGGGCGTGTTCACGTTGAACGCTTTCTGCGCCGCGCCGGTGATCCTGGCCAAGAAACGCGTGCAGAACGCTGTGCGCTACCTGCTGACCAACACCGGCAATGCCAACGCCGGCACCGGCGAACCGGGCCTGGCCGCCGCCGAGCGCACGACCGCGAAGCTGGCTGAACTGACCGGCGTCGATGCCAGCCAGATCCTGCCGTACTCCACCGGCGTGATCGGCGAGCCGCTGCCGGTCGAGAAGATCGAAGGCGCCTTGCAGGCTGCGCTGGACGATCTGTCGGAAAACAACTGGGAAGCCGCCGCCACCGGCATCATGACCACCGACACCTTGCCAAAGGGCGCCAGCCGCCAGTTCCAGCATGACGGCGTGACCATCACCGTCACCGGCATCAGCAAGGGTGCGGGCATGATCCGTCCGAACATGGCGACCATGCTTGGCTACATCGCCACCGACGCCAAAGTCTCCCGCGACGTGCTGCACAACCTGATGCTGGACGGCGCCAACAAGTCGTTCAACCGCATCACCATCGACGGCGACACCTCGACCAACGACTGCTGCATGCTGATCGCCACCGGCAAGGCTGCGCTGCCGGAGATCACTCGCGCCGAAGGCGAGTTGTTCGCCAAGCTGAAACAGGCCGTGTTCGAAGTGTGCATGGACGTGGCTCAGGCCATCGTGCGTGACGGCGAAGGCGCGACCAAGTTCGTGACCGTTGAAGTCAACGGCGGCGGCAATCATCAGGAATGTCTGGACGTCGGCTACACCGTGGCTCACTCGCCGCTGATCAAGACGGCACTGTTCGCCTCCGACCCAAACTGGGGCCGTATCCTCGCCGCCGTCGGCCGTGCCGGCGTGCCGGATCTGGACGTGAGCAAGATCGACGTGTTCCTCGGCGACGTTTGCATCGCCAGCCGTGGCGCCCGCGCTGCGACCTACACCGAAGCCCAGGGCTCGGCAGTGATGCAGCAGGAAGAGATCACCATCCGTATCGAACTGGGTCGCGGCGATTGCAGCGAAACCATCTGGACCACCGACCTGTCCCACGAGTACGTGAAGATCAACGCCGAATACCGCACCTGATCCCTGCCGGAGAGGGAGGTCTGCGGACCTCCTTTTCTTCTGTCCCATGAAAGGACCCGAACATGAGCCTTCACCTGATCATCGGCGACAAACTGCTTTCCTCCTGGTCCCTGCGCGCGGCACTGGCGCTTGAACTGACCGGCGCGCCCTACACCGAAGAACTGATCAAACTCGGCAAGCCCGACACCCGCGAGCGCCTGCTCAAGCATTCGCCCACCGGCAAGGTGCCGCTGCTGACCACCGCACGAGGCACCATCGCCGACTCTCTGGCGATTGCCGAATACCTGGCCGAACAGTTTCCATCCGAACAACTCTGGCCAACCGATATCGCTGCTCGCGCCCAAGCGCGTTCTGCGTGTGCACAGATGCACAGTGGCTTCTTCGCCATGCGCAATCACATGCCGTTCAACCTGAGCCACGACGCACCGCTCAATCCGGTGCCGCTGGAAGTGAAGGTCGATGTCGAGCGTATGCTCGCGCTGTGGGCCGAATGCCGTGCCGTGGCGACCGAACAGGGGCCGTTCCTGTTTGGTCGCGTGTCGCTGGCCGATGCGTTCTTCGCGCCGATTGCCGTGCGCCTGCGTACCTATCAGGTGCAGTTGCCTGCCGTTGATCAGGCTTATGTTGAAACCGTCTACCAATGGCCAGCCTTCAAGGCCTGGCAAAAGGCCGGACTGGAGGAGTTGCAGTCGTGAAACGCGTACACGTCGCTGCTGCCGTCATTCGAGACGACAGCGGCAAAATCCTGATTGCCCGCCGCGCTGACACCCAGCATCAGGGCGGTCTGTGGGAATTTCCCGGTGGCAAGGTCGAGACCGATGAATCGGTGGAAACCGCGCTGGCCCGTGAGCTGCACGAAGAGTTGGGTATTGTCGTCGGCGCCGCCCGCCCGCTGATCAAGGTTCGCCATGATTACCCGGACAAGCAGGTGTTGCTGGATGTCTGGGAAGTCTCAAGCTTCACCGGCGAACCCCATGGCGCCGAAGGTCAGCCATTGGCCTGGGTGTCGGCCAAGGAGCTGACGAATTACGAATTCCCGGCAGCCAACCAGCCGATCGTGGCGGCGGCGCGTCTGCCCGCTGAATACCTGATCACCCCGGAAGATCTGGAAACCCCGGCCTTGCTGCGCGGTATCCAGAAGGCGATTGCCAGTGGCATCAAACTGATCCAGCTACGTGCGCCCAATGGTTATGATCCGAAGTACCGCGATCTGGCGGTGGACGCGGTAGGCCTGTGCGCCGGCAAGGCGCAGTTGATGATCAAGGGCCCGTTCGAGTGGCTGGGGGATTTCCCGTCCGCTGGTTGGCACATCACCACGGCGCAACTGCGCAAGTACGCGGCAGCGGGGCGCCCGCTACCGGCGGAGCGCTGGTTGGCGGCGTCCTGCCACAATGCTGAGGAATTGGCGCTTGCCGAACAGATGGGCGTGGATTTCGTCACCCTGTCGCCGGTGCAGCCGACTCGGACTCATCCGGATGCCCAGCCGCTGGGCTGGGAACAGGCTTCGACACTGATCGAAGGCTTCAGCAAACCGGTATTCCTGCTGGGCGGCGTCGGCCCGGCGGAACGCGAGAAAGCGTGGAATGCCGGGGCTCAGGGTGTGGCGGGGATTCGGGCGTTCTGGCCTGAGGCCTGAACGGGCATCTGAACACTCCCGCGCCTGGCGTGGGAGTGTTCAGTTTTCGGGTTTCGCCGCGGGTTGCCACAGAACCTCGGCAATGCCCTGGCGCCGCGCAATCAGCCTCGCCGCCACAAACAACAGATCCGACAATCGATTGATGTAAGCCAGGCCAACCCCGGCCAACGGTTCGATCGCATTCAAATGCTGGCAACGCCGCTCGGCACTGCGCGCCAGGCTGCGGCACACATGCGCCTGGGCAATCAGCATCGAACCGCCGGGCAGAATGAAGCTCTCCAGCGGCCCCAATTCCTCGTTCCAGACATCGATGGCCGCTTCCAGCCGTTCGATTTCTGCCGTGTTCAGCGCCTGATATTCCGGCATCGCCAACTCGCCACCGAGGTCGAACAGTCGGTGCTGGCAGGGCGCCAACACGTCGATCAATTCGTTGAGCCCGGGGCAGGCCTCGCGCTCGGCAATCAATCCGGCCAGCAGCACGCCGACCTGACTGTTCAATGTGTCGACCTCGCCAATGGCTTCGATGCGTGGGTGATCCTTGGGGACGCGGCGACCATCGCCGAGGCCGGTTTCGCCTTTGTCGCCGGTGCGGGTGTAGATCTTCGACAAGCGAAAGCCCATGGTTTACCTCGGTAGTTGATTGGTTTCTGCGGCGATGGGTGCAGGTTGCGTGAGCGGCAGGCGCAGGGTGAAGCAGGTGCCTTGCCCTGGTGCCGACTGCACTTCCATTTGCCCTTTGTGATTGTTGGTGATGATGAAATACGACACCGACAGCCCGAGCCCCGTGCCCTGGCCGATTTCCTTGGTGGTGAAGAACGGCTCAAAGGTACGTTTGCGCACGTTCTCGCTCATGCCGATGCCATTGTCTTCGACCTGAATTTCGGCCCACGGCGGATTGAGTCTGGTGCGCAGGATGATCCGTCCCGGCTCGCTGTCGTCTTCGCGCAGATGGATTGCTTGCGCGGCGTTTTTCAGCAGATTGAGCAGCACTTGTTCCAGCTCGTTGGCGGTGCCGGGAACCGGGCCCAGCGCCGGGTCGAACTGGCGGATGATCGCCTGACCCTTAAAGTCGAAGCCGATCGCCAGGTCGAAATCGTTGCCAGCGATATCCACCGCTTGATCGATCAGCGCCGGTAGGTCGCAAGGGGCCATCTGCCGCGTGCTGCGGCGGCTGAAACTGAGCATGTGGGTAACGATTTTTGCCGCCCGGGCACCGGCCTGCTGAATGCCGTCGAGCAATTGCGGGACTTCCCGGCCTTGCAGGTAGCGGTTCACGGTATCCAGCTCGATACCCAGTTGTTCGGCCTGTTCGAGGTTCTTCGGCAGGTCGGGCGACAGACGTCTGCGAATGTTCTGTACGTTGTGCAGGATCGCCCCCAGCGGGTTGTTGATCTCGTGGGCCATACCGGCAGCGAGGCCGCCGACCGAGAGCATTTTTTCCGACTGCACCATCATGTCCTCCAGAGAGAGGCGCTGGGTGATGTCGTCGATCCGGATCACTACGCCACGCCCGGCACCACCCATCAGTGGATAGAAAGTCAGGGCGTAATGCTTGGGCTCGTCGTCCTTGAACCAGGTCACCCGCTCTATTTTCGCCACAGTATGCTGCTCGACGGTTTGCTTGAGCTGCGGCAGGAACGGCTTGAGCGGTTCGAACGCGAGGAAGATCGGCTGGTTCAGCGCTTCGTCCAGCCGTGTGCCGGAGAGGGCGCTGGCCTCCTGGTTCCATTGCGTGACATAGAGCTGCTCGTCGAGGGCGATCAGTGCCGAAGGCATGGAGTCGATGATGCTGTTGAGGTAGTTCTGAAAGCCTGTGAGCTTCTTCTCGATCTTGCTGCGCACCTGGACTTCCAGCTCCAGTTTGCGGTTGGTGTGGCGGGTTTCTTCGGCCAGTCCCTGCGCCTGATCGTAGGCAGCTTGCGAGTCGTCGCGGGCACGCTTGAGCTGCTGCTCCCGGGCCTCGATGCGCGAAAGCATGGTATTGAAGGCCTCGGCCAGACTGCCAATTTCGTCATGGTTGCCGCGTGAGGCCCGCAGGGCGTAGTTCTCCTCTCGGGTCACCTGGCGGGAGAGTTCTTCGAGTTGGTGGATTGGCCGGGTGATCAGGCGTTTGATCTGGCGGGCAATCACCAGCCACAACAGCACGCTGAAGATCAGGATCCCGAGGCTAGCCGTCAGGGTGCCGGTATAAAACGCCATCGGCAGTTCGCTGCTGGCCACCAGCAACAGATGACCCGGCGCAGTGCCGGGGCGGGGCAGGGTAATCAGCTGGTTGCTGCGAAACTCGGTGAGTTGCCAGGCTTCGATGTGCCGGTAGCGCTCCGGCAGGTTGAGCTTGTCGCCACGTTGTACCTGCGCGATGCGATCGCCCTTGCCGTCATACAGGGCGGCAGCGCGCAGCGGTGAATAGCTGTCGAGTTCCTTGAGCAGGCGTTCGGCGCTTTGCGGTGACTGCAGCGCTTCGGCGACCAGGCTCGGGTTCGATACCAGTCGGCCAATGGTCTGCAGCGCCTGAGGCGCCATGCTTTCCTGGGAGATGTAATAGGCCGCGCTGATGAAGGTCAGGTTCGCGACCAGTAACACGGTGGTCAACAGCACCAGCAGGGCGGCCAGCAGTTTCTGGCCGACCGGCAGGTTTTCGAGGCGCTGGCGCAATGGCATCAGGTTTATCGCAGCAAAGGAACAAGTGGGCAGCGTAGCCGCTGCTCAGTCGACGGGCAATCCGAGACTGTGCAGATGCGCGGTCAGGCGCTGCTGCAATTGTTTCAGATGCGGCAGGTTGAGCTGGTGCCGCTGCGCAACCTTGCAGGCATGGCCCAGCAGGTAGCTGATTTCGGTGCGGCGTTTGCTGGCCACATCCTGATACATGGACGAGAAATTGGCTGCGGTGGCCGAAATCACCCGTTCGACTTCCTGTTGCAGGTTGTCCGCCGCTGCGGGCTGGCCGCAACGCTCCAGCAACTCGGTCAGCTCGGCGCACAGCGTGGCAACTTCGCAGTGATGCTCCTGCAATCCACCGTTGCGGCAGTCGTGTAACACCGTCAGCGGATTGATTGCACAGTTGAGCGCCAGTTTTCGCCACAGACGGGTGAGGATGTCGGCGCTCCATTCATGAGGAATCTTTGCCGCTTCCAGATCATCCAGCCAGAACGGTGCCACAGGATGGCCGGCATCGCCGAGCCAAGTGTAACCGTGGCCGGCGAACACCACTCGCCAGTCGCCATCGCGAAACGCGCCTTCGGTGCTGGAGGCGCTGATGCAACGGGCTTGCGGGACTTGCGCGGCGACCGCTTCCTGACTGCCGAGGCCGTTCTGCAGAAGAATCAGTTCTGCATCCGGCGTCAGGCGATGAGCGACACTGGCCACGGCGCCTTCGGCGTCGTAAGCCTTGCACGCCACCAGCAGGCGACGGATCGGCTCGGGACTGTCCGGGGTCTCGCCGGGGATGGCGTAGCTGCTGGCCGCGCCTTGTTCAACCAGGGTCAGGCCGCCCGCCGTCGCATAGTCATGCAAACGATCGATATCGCGCAGGATCAACCGGACCGGCAATCCGGCCCGGGCCAGACGCGTGGCCCAGAGTGTGCCGAGACTTCCGGCGCCGAGGACATGCCAGGGGGTGGACATCAGTTTTTCACTCGGTAAGGTACAGGCATGCAAGGCTCGCCGTGTCGGTGGGAAAAGACCCGTTATAATGAGCCCGATTTTAACCGCAAGCCAAGCGCGCCGCGTCCTGAACGAGCGCGCCTTTTTATTGGAGAGATTACATGCCGTCGTTCGACGTGGTATCCGAACTGGACAAACACGAACTCACCAACGCGGTCGAGAACGCCGTGAAGGAACTCGATCGTCGTTATGACCTGAAAGGCAAGGGCAGCTTCGAATTCAAGGAAAAGGACCTGACCGTCCACCTGACCGCTGAAGCCGATTTCCAGCTGGAAGCGATGATCGAGATCCTCAAGCTGGCCCTGGTCAAGCGCAAGATCGACGTGCAGTGCCTGGAGGTCAAAGACTCCTTCGCATCGGGCAAGCTGATGAAGCAGGATGCCGTTCTGAAGGAAGGTATCGACAAGGAACTGGCGAAGAAGATCGTCGGCCACATCAAGGAGGCCAAGCTCAAGGTGCAGGCCGCCATTCAGGGCGAGCAGGTGCGTGTGACCGGCAAGAAGCGTGATGACCTGCAAGAAGCCATCGCTGCCCTGCGTGCCAAGGAATTTGGCATGCCACTGCAATTCAACAACTTCCGCGACTGAGCCATCCGAGTCGGGAACCTCTCGGCGTTTTCAGCGTCCGAGGCCCAAGCAGCGGCAGAAACGATTGAGCCCCAACAGGGCCGGTCGTTCTGCCGCTGATTTTTTCAGCCCGGGAAGCCGGCAATCAGGAGATAAAAGATGGATTTGAATGCTGAGGTAGACAACCTGGTCAAGGCGTCCCAGGCGTGGATTCCGATGATCATGGAATACGGCAGTCGTGTGCTGCTGGCAGTGATTACCCTGGCGATCGGCTGGTGGCTGATCAACAAGGTCACACAAAAACTCGGCGGCCTGCTGGCTCTGCGCAATGCCGACCTGGCTCTGCAAGGTTTCATCAGCAGCCTGGCCAACATCATTCTCAAGGTGCTGTTGATCGTCAGCGTGGCATCGATGATCGGCGTCGAGACCACTTCGTTCGTCGCGGCGATCGGTGCGGCCGGCCTGGCCATCGGTCTGGCGTTGCAGGGCAGCCTGGCGAACTTCGCCGGTGGCGTGCTGATTCTGCTGTTCCGTCCGTTTCGTATCGGTGACTGGATCGAAGCGCAAGGCGTGGCGGGTACTGTCGACAGCATCCAGATTTTCCACACCGTACTGCGTACCGGTGACAACAAGACCATCATCGTGCCGAACGGCAATCTGTCGAATGGCATCATTACCAACACCAATCGTCAGCCAACCCGCAAGGTTGTGTTCGATGTAGGTGTCGATTACGAAGCCGATCTGCAAAAGGCCCGTCAGGTGCTGCTGGATCTGGCCAAGGATGATCGCGTTCTGCAGGATCCGGCGCCGCAGGCTGTCATTTCTACCTTGGGCGATAGTTCGATCACTGTTTCCCTGCGGGTCTGGGTTAAAACTGCAGACTATTGGGATGTGATGTTCATGTTTAACGAACAGTCCCGTGATCGTTTAAAGACTGCCGGCATCGATATTCCGTTTCCACAGCGCGTGATTCGTGTGGTTCAGGAATCGGCAGTGTAATGATAGGTTGCTAATTAAATGCCTGACTTGTTGGTCAGGCATTTATTACAAGTGACAGGCAATAAAAAGGCCCATCCGAAGATGGGCCTTTTTTATGCTACCAAACTAACCACTGACGATTACAAGATGTTCAGTGGGTATTCGGTGATCAGACGGAACTCTTTCACGTCACCTTCTTTCTCGTCAGAGTTGGCAACGTGCCAAGCTTGACGAATACGGAAGGACAGGTCTTTTGCCGGGCCGCTTTGAACCACATATTTGGCTTCAAAGTTGGTTTCGTGGTGTTTGCCATCTTCACCGTAGAGACCGGCGTAAGCGCTACCCGCTGGAGTGTGGGTACCGTCGATATCCCAGCCTTTAACGTAACGAACCATGAAGCTCAGACCAGGAACGCCATACTCGGCCATTTTCAGGTCGTAACGGGCTTGCAGGGATTTCTCGCCTGCACCGTTAAAGTCGGAGTACTGGATGGAGTTGGCGAGGAAGATCGAGTCGCCACCACGGTTGTTCTTGCCCACGCCGATGTAGTCGAACGGGGTGTCGCCGTTGACCTTCTGGAAGGCCAGGGTGAAGGTGTGCGCTTTCAGGAACGACAGCGCGGTCGCCAGGGAGAACGCGGTGTTGCTGATTTCGCCAGCTTTCGCGCTACCGGTATCGGTGGTGCGGTAGATGTTGAAGTCAGTGTTCAACGAAGTGTCACCACCGAATGGAGTGGTAAGGTTCACGTTCGCGTAGTACTGGTTCCAGATGTCTTCCAGCTTGGCGCCGTACAGGGATGCAGTCAGGTTGTCAGTGATGCCGTATTTACCACCGAAGTAGTCGATGTTTTTGGCTTCAACACCTGCGTAAGTGGCGTAGAGGCCGCCTTCACGAGCGTTTTTGTCCTGGCTGGTAGCCGAGTAGAAGTGACCGGCTTCGAGATCGAGGTCTTTGACTTCGCTGCTCTGCAACTGGAAGCCGCTGGCAGTTTGCGGAAGGATACGGGAACCGCCTACAGCGAACACTGGAGCAGTGCTTGGCTGTTGGTCACCGATTTTCAGCTCGGTTTTGGAGATGCGGAATTTGATCGCAGCGCCGGCTTTGCCTTGGCTATCATCAACGTCATGGGCATAACCGTTGGCTTTGACAGTATTGCTGCGGCTCATGTTGCCGGTACCGGAAGTACCGTCACCGCCGTCCAGTTTGACCGCCAGGTAACCGAATGCATCGATACCGACGCCTACGGTGCCTTGGGTGTAACCGGAAGTGAAGTTGCCGAGGAAACCCTGGGTCCAGTCTTTCTGGTCGTGGCCGCCGTTCTTGTTGTCGCGGTTGAAGTAGTAGTTCTTCAACGTCTCGGTCAGTTTGGCGTCGTCAACAAAGCCTTTGGCTTCAGACTGGTCACTAACAAAAGGTGCGGCCGTAGCCAACTGAGTACTGGCGGCTGCTGCAACTGCCAGTGCGATCATGCTCCACTTCATCACGCGCATCGTGATTTGCTCCTTTGGTTTTAGAAGAGTACTGCCGTCCCACCTGTTTTATTATCTGGGCGGCTCTTTCTTTTTGTGTCGGCGCAAACTTATATCACGCCGACAATGTTGGCGATACTTGCGCATACAACCTTTCATGTTCTTTACGACGCTGTCGCAAATGGCTTGGTTGATGTCGCAAATTCACAGTACCAATGCAGCCGGACTGACAACTTTATCGCTGTTTCTGGGCCTTTTTGCATCGGTAAAAAAGAGTCCCTGGCAAAACACTTGAATCTCCATCGGGCAACCCTGCCACTGTTTTTTTCGGGTTTTGAGTCACCACTTCCCGTGGCGTGCTCATAGCCCATATGAGTACGAATGCAACAAGCGTGCACAAACCGCAAAATTGATGCGGTTATTTTTCCATGGCCCCGCTTGTGGCTGTAAAAACCTTGTAAATACGGGCTCGCGCGCCCCTTTTTGATTTGGGTTGACGCGCTTGCTCGCTTGGTGTTGCCTCGCCCGGTTTTGCGCATGACAACCAAAAACGTTACCGGTTCACCCTGTCAGTGAGTATTTGGCGGATGCCCGAGCCAATGAGCGTAGACGCACTGTACGGTTTTGGTGCAAATAATTTTTCCGGCTGTACTGAATTCATACACTTGCGTCACTCGGCGGCCTTGAATACATCGGAGAATCCCGGTCATTTCGGCGTGTTGCGCGGTCGTGCCGGGTCCGTCCTGGTGCGTGATTGCCACAAATGTCACATGTCGGGGCGCCGGAAAAAGTCGGCAGGAGCGGTTCGTCGTGAAGGCCGGGGCATTCGAAGGTATGCTGCCGTCCTGTCGTTTAGTGCGCCGTCCGCAGGTCGGGCCCACTAAGCTGAATAATGTCGATCGGCCGGGAGTGCATGCAGTGTTTGCTTTAGATTCACGACTTCAACAGGACACGCTGACCATCGGCGACTTCCCGCTCTGCCGGCTGCTGCTGTCCAACGACGCCAACTACCCCTGGTTCATCCTGGTGCCTCGTCGCGACGATATCAGCGAGTTGTTTCAGTTGGATGTCGCTGACCAGCAGCGTCTGTGGCAGGAAACCACGGCCCTGGCTGAAGTGCTCAAGGACTCGTTCGATGCCGACAAAATGAACGTCGCTACCTTGGGCAACGTCGTCAGCCAGATGCATATGCATGTCATCGTACGTAAAGTTGATGACGCTGCGTGGCCGGCGCCGGTCTGGGGCAAGCACCCCGCCAAACCTTACAGCGCCGAGCAGGTAGCTGCGATCCGCGAGCGCCTGCGTCTGGTGCTGGACGACGATTTCAAGTTTCTGGAGGTTTGATCATGAACCTGGAAGACCGCGTCAATGATCTGGAAAGCCGGCTGGCATTTCAGGACGACACCATTCAGGCGTTGAACGATGTGCTGGTGGAGCAGCAGAGAGTCGTGGAACGTCTGCAATTGCAGATGGCTGCGCTTCTCAAGCGTCAGGAAGAAATGGTCGGCCAGTTCGGGTCCTTTGAAGAAGACGCACCGCCGCCGCATTACTGATTTTCTGTATTTTATTTTGGCAATAAAAAAACCGCGAACAGCCAGGCTGTTCGCGGTTTTTTCGTTTCAGATCAGCGACGCGGCAGGGCGGCGATCACGTCCTCGGCTTGCAGGCCTTTGTCACGGTTCATCACCGAGAATTCCACGCGCTGGCCTTCGACCAGAACGCGGTGGCCTTCGCCACGGATGGCGCGAAAGTGCACGAAAATATCATCGCCGGAATCCCGGGAGATAAAGCCGAAGCCCTTGGAAGTGTTGAACCACTTGACGGTGCCGGTATCGCGGTTGCTCATATCGTAGCTTTGCGCGGCGGCGGCCGGTGAGGATTTGTAGAAGCTGACGGCCAGGTGCACGGCCACGGCAACCAGAGCAATGACCAAGCTGAACAGCACAGCCGGCTGGCCGGCGATGACAGGCATCGGCGCGATCAGGGTCAGGGTTTGCAGGACGACGGTCAGTACCAATAATGCGCTGACCAGGTTTTGCAGATGCTGGCGCGGGCCTTTGTTCCAGTACGGGATGACTGGAGCGAGAACCAGGTTCAGCAGGCCGAAAAAGGCCAGGTAAAGTGCATCGGGCTGTTGCAGGTAAGGTACGGCTTCGGTTTTCAAGCTAGGTATGAAGGACAGCAGCAAGGCTGCTGCGCCCATTAGCAGGTGGACGATTTTCAACATTTTTAATGACTCACGTTATGACGGCTCACAAGGAAGAGCTGAAGGCGCACGGTTCGCTTCGAAACAATAAGAGGCGGTGGACACGTACCCGGCATCAGCCTATGCGCAACACCCGGAAAACAGGGCGTAGCGACACACGTCCTATTTAACAGCAAAGCCCGCAGCTACTCAAATCACGCCGGCCAGCGGCGAGGCGTGGGGCGATTTGTCGCCTCTATCGGGTCGATACGGGGGCTGTCATGGGTGGGAGGCCTTGCTACAGTGAACCGACACCTGCTGGATGAATTCAATCGCCGTTAGGGGGTAAGCATGGCAATCGATATCGGTATCAGTGAAGAAGATCGCAAATCCATCGTCGAAGGGCTGTCGCGTCTGCTGTCGGACACCTACGTGCTGTATCTGAAAACTCACAACTTCCATTGGAATGTCACCGGGCCGATGTTCCGTACCCTGCACCTGATGTTCGAAGAGCAATACAACGAACTGGCCCTGGCCGTGGACCTGATCGCCGAGCGCATCCGCGCCTTGGGTTTTCCTGCGCCGGGTGCCTATGCGACTTACGCGCGTCTTTCCTCTATTAAAGAAGAAGTGGGCGTGCCGAGTGCCGAGGACATGATCAAGCAACTGGTCGAAGGCCAGGAAGCGGTCACTCGCACAGCGCGCGGTATTTTCCCGCTGCTGGATAAAGTCAGTGATGAGCCGACCGCGGATCTTTTGACTCAACGCATGCAAGTCCACGAGAAAACCGCGTGGATGCTCAGGGCACTGCTCGAAGCCTGATTACCCGAGGCGCACGAACACGATTTGTGGGCCGTGCGCCCGTTTTGGCCGGGAAAAAGCCTTCGCTATTGTAGGAAGCGACGAAAGTACTCCGCTGGTCCCTGATCCTCCCTGTTGTGTTGGCTTATCCTACGCCGACGGTCAAAAAGTCGTCTGGATATACCTTTGCCGCTGCGCTTTTAATGAGGTCACAGGATGTTGCCTTGAAAACAAGCAGAGATGGCAAAGGAGTGTCAACGATATGGAAGGTGGAGACAGGCGAAGTGATATCGCCATCGGCTCGCGGCAGGACAGGGCTATAGCGCCGTTTCTTGACGAATTCGACATGGCATTGATCCGGCCATTGGCCCGGTCGGTGCGTTTGAATGGGTTTGCGACCTGTATGCGGCTGGAACAGGTCTACTGGAACATTCTGGGTCGCATGGCCGAGGATAATTGCTGTTCGGTCGGCACGCTGCTGTCCCGTGTCGATCGCGAAGTGCATTTGCGTCATGGCGGCGTGAAGAACTTCAGCGGTCTGGTACGGGTGGTGTGTGTCGTGCATGGCATGCGCACCCCCGGGGGTTGCCAATGACTGGGCGGCCTGTGCAGTCTTCCGGCTGCACAGGCCGCATTTAATGGATATAATCCCGCTCTTTCGCCACACCGCCCTGCGGAAGCTGGCAATCTGATCGCCGAGACAACGCCATGCCGATGTACGATTACCAATGTGCTTCCTGTGGTCATCAGTTGGAAGCCATTCAAAAGATCAGTGACGCACCACTGGTCGACTGCCCTGCCTGCCAGGCACCAGAGCTCAAGAAACAGCTGTCCATGCCAGGCTTTCGCCTCAGCGGCAGCGGTTGGTACGAAACCGATTTCAAGACCGGCACAAAGAAGAATCTGGCCGGTGGCGACAAATCTGACTAGGGTTCAGGCCCAGGTCGAACGACACGCGCGAGCATCCACCGGTCGCACATAGCTTGAGTGCGATGGATCTCCACCGAATTTCGAATTACGAGAAGCGAAACCACTACCATGATGCGCAGCCATTATTGCGGCCAACTGAACGAAAGCCTGGAAGGCCAGGAAATTACCCTTTGCGGATGGGTTCACCGTCGCCGCGACCACGGCGGGGTGATTTTCCTCGATATCCGTGATCGTGATGGTCTGGCCCAAGTGGTATTCGATCCTGATCGCGCCGAGAGCTTCGCCGCCGCCGATCGCGTGCGCAGCGAATACGTTGTGAAGATCACCGGCAAGGTGCGTCTGCGTCCGGCCGGTGCCACCAACGCCAACATGGCGTCGGGCATGATCGAAGTGCTGGGCTACGAACTGGAAGTGCTGAACGAGTCGGAAACCCCGCCGTTCCCGCTGAACGAGTTCTCGGACGTCGGTGAAGAAACCCGTCTGCGCTATCGCTTCCTCGACCTGCGTCGTCCGGAAATGGCCGAGAAGCTGCGCCTGCGTTCGCGCATGACCACCAGCATCCGTCGCTTCCTCGACGAAAACGGCTTCCTCGACGTTGAGACGCCGATCCTGACCCGTGCAACCCCGGAAGGCGCGCGCGACTACCTCGTGCCAAGCCGTACTCATGCCGGTTCGTTCTTCGCGCTGCCGCAATCGCCACAGCTGTTCAAGCAACTGCTGATGGTTGCCGGTTTCGACCGTTACTACCAGATCGCCAAGTGCTTCCGTGACGAAGACCTGCGTGCCGACCGTCAGCCGGAATTCACCCAGATCGACATCGAGACCAGCTTCCTCGATGAAAAAGAGATCATGGGCCTGACCGAGCAAATGATCCGCAACCTGTTCAAGGAAGTGCTGGATCTGGAATTCGGCGAGTTCCCGCACATGACTTTCGAAGAAGCCATGCGCCGTTACGGTTCCGACAAACCAGACCTGCGTATTCCGCTGGAGCTGGTCGACGTTGCCGATCAACTGAAAGAAGTTGATTTCAAGGTGTTCAGCGGCCCGGCCAACGACCCGAAATGCCGTATCGCCGCACTGCGCGTTCCAGGCGGGGCGAGCATGCCGCGCAAGCAGATCGACGACTACACCAAGTTCGTCGGCATCTACGGTGCCAAGGGCCTGGCGTACATCAAGGTCAACGAGCGTGCTGCCGGTGTTGACGGTCTGCAATCGCCGATCGTGAAAAACATCCCGCTGGACAACCTCAATGCGATCCTCGATCGCGTTGGCGCAGTTGACGGCGACATCGTGTTCTTCGGTGCCGACAAGGCCAAGATCGTCAGCGAAGCCCTGGGCGCGCTGCGTATCAAGCTCGGTCACGACCTGAACCTGCTGACCTGCAAGTGGGCACCGATGTGGGTCGTCGACTTCCCGATGTTCGAAGAGAACGAAGACGGCAGTTTCTCCGCCTTGCACCACCCGTTCACCGCGCCGAAATGCTCCCCTGAAGAGCTGGAAGCCAACCCGGCGGGCGCTCTGTCCCGCGCCTACGACATGGTTCTGAACGGCACCGAGCTGGGTGGCGGTTCGATCCGTATCCACCGTAAAGAGATGCAGCAAGCGGTATTCCGCCTGTTGGGCATCAACGAAGCAGAACAGGAAGAGAAGTTCGGCTTCCTGCTCGACGCCCTGAAATACGGTGCGCCGCCGCACGGTGGTCTGGCTTTCGGTCTGGACCGTCTGGTGATGCTGATGACCGGCGCCCAGTCGATCCGTGAAGTGATCGCCTTCCCGAAAACCCAGAGTGCTGCCGACGTGATGACGCAGGCGCCGGGTGTTGTGGATGCCAAGGCATTGCGCGAATTGCACATTCGTTTGCGCGAAACGCCAAAGGCTGAGTAAGACGGGCCTGAAGGCGCATCTTCGGATGCGCCTTTTTTCTTTCTGTATCCCATGAAAGCAGGTCGCAATTTTGTGTTTGCTGGCCGATGCGCGAGCATGGCGGGCAACGTTTCAAAGAGAATTCGGAGCGAGATATGGCAGGTCATTCCAAGTGGGCGAACATCAAGCACCGCAAAGAACGTCAGGATGCCAAGCGAGGCAAGATCTTCACCAAGTGGATCCGTGAACTGACTGTTGCGGCCCGTCAGGGCGGCGGCGATCCGGGCTCCAATCCACGTCTGCGTCTGGCCCTGGACAAGGCGC
Source organism: Pseudomonas sp. HS6 (assembly GCF_023375815.1). Taxonomy (NCBI): domain Bacteria; kingdom Pseudomonadati; phylum Pseudomonadota; class Gammaproteobacteria; order Pseudomonadales; family Pseudomonadaceae; genus Pseudomonas; species Pseudomonas sp. HS6. The sequence continues at coordinate 3,146,695 of NZ_CP067412.1, forward strand.
TGAGCGCCAACATGAGTCGCGACATCATCGATCGTGCAGTGGCCCGTGGCGCCGGTGCGACCGAGGCCGACAACGTTGAAGAGTTGACCTACGAAGGTTATGGCCCGGGCGGTGTGGCCGTGATGGTCGAGTGCATGACCGATAACCGCAACCGTACCGCAGCGGCTGTGCGTCATGCGTTCAGCAAGTGTGGCGGCAACCTCGGTACTGACGGCTCGGTGGCGTATCTGTTCGAGCGCAAGGGTCAGATCAGTTTTGCGCCGGGTGTCGATGAAGATGCACTGACGGAAGCGGCACTGGAAGCAGACGCCGATGACGTGGTCACTCATGAGGACGGCTCGATTGACGTGTTCACCTCGTTCACCAGTTTCTACGCCGTGCGTAATGCGCTGGAAGCGGCCGGTTTCAAGGGTGATGACGCGGAGATCGTCATGCAACCGACCACCAGCGCCGAGCTGGATCTGGAAGGTGCCGAGAAGGTGCTCAAGCTGATCGACATGCTGGAAGACCTGGATGACGTGCAGAACGTCTATTCCAACGCGGACATTCCGGAAGACGTGGCTGCTCAGCTCGGTTAAGAGCGACTACGATTCAATGTGGGAGATTTCGTGTTTGAGGAAAACACTCAAACATGGAATCTCCCACATTTGTTTTTGTGTTTTTTCGAATCTGCAGGCTTATGACTTTAATTCTTGGTATCGACCCCGGTTCGCGCATTACCGGTTACGGCATTGTTCGTGATACCGGACGAGGCGGTTGTATCTATGTTGCCTCGGGCTGCATCCGCACCGGCGCCGGTGAACTGCACGAGCGCCTGCAAATCGTCTATCGCGGCGTACGCGAGATTATCCAGACCTATGGCCCGGTGACCATGGGCATCGAAAAGGTGTTCATGGCAAAAAACGCCGACTCGGCGCTGAAGCTCGGGCAAGCCCGTGGGGCTGCTATCGTTGCTGGCGCCGAAGAGAGCCTGGAGATCGCCGAGTACACGGCAACCCAGGTCAAGCAGGCCGTGGTCGGCACCGGCGCCGCCAATAAAGAGCAGGTGCAGATGATGGTCATGCACATGCTTAAACTGACCAGCAAGCCGCAAATCGATGCCTCGGACGCCCTGGCCATTGCCATTTGCCATGCACACACACGCTCCAGTCTGCTGCCGCACGGTTTGGGAACAGCACGCAGTCGTGGCGGGCGCCTGCGTCTCTGATAGCATCAGCATCAAATTTACGGAATGCGGACTCGCGCGCCTGTGTTGTCGGCCGGAGTCCTTCGTTCTGATTGTCGCCAGCCCCCGGCTGGCCAACGCTCAAGGATCTGAAAAGTGATTGGACGCTTGCGCGGCACCCTCGCTGAAAAACAGCCGCCGCACCTGATTCTGGATGTAAACGGCCTCGGGTATGAGCTGGAAGTGCCCATGACCACCCTGTATCGCCTGCCGTCGGTCGGTGAACCGCTGACCCTGCACACCCATTTGGTCGTGCGTGAAGACGCGCAGTTACTTTATGGTTTTGCTGGCAAGCGTGAGCGAGACTTTTTTCGCGAGTTGATCCGTCTCAATGGTGTAGGGCCGAAACTGGCCCTGGCCTTGATGTCGAGTCTGGAAGTCGACGAGCTGATCCGTTGCGTGCAGTCCCAGGACACCTCGGCGCTGACCAAGGTGCCGGGTGTGGGCAAGAAAACCGCCGAGCGTCTGCTGGTGGAGCTCAAGGATCGCTTCAAGGCGTGGGAAACCTCGCCGGCCATGTTTGCGCTGGTGCCGAACCAGCCGGACGGCCCGGCGCCGGTCAACACCGCCGAGAACGACGCGGTCAGCGCGCTGATTTCCCTGGGCTACAAGCCGCAGGAAGCAAGCAAGGCGATTTCCGCGATCAAAGAGAAAGGCTTGAGCAGCGAAGACATGATCCGACGCGCCCTGAAGGGAATGATTTAAGTGATTGAAGCTGATCGTCTGATCGCCGCTACGCACAGTCCGCGTGAGCGCGAAGAAGTCCAGGATCGGGCGATACGTCCCGTCAGCCTGGCCGAGTACATCGGCCAGCCGACCGTTCGCGAGCAGATGGAACTGTTTATCCAGGCCGCCCGTGGCCGCAACGAATCCCTCGACCATACCTTGATCTTCGGCCCGCCGGGTCTGGGCAAGACCACGCTGGCCAACATCATTGCCCAGGAAATGGGCGTGTCGATCAAAAGCACCTCGGGCCCAGTGCTTGAGCGTCCGGGTGATTTGGCGGCGCTATTGACCAACCTTGAACCGCACGACGTGCTGTTCATCGATGAAATTCATCGTCTGTCGCCAATCGTCGAAGAAGTGCTGTACCCGGCGATGGAGGATTTCCAGCTCGACATCATGATCGGCGAAGGGCCGGCGGCGCGCTCAATCAAGCTTGATCTTCCGCCGTTCACGCTCGTCGGCGCAACGACGAGGGCGGGGATGCTGACCAATCCGTTGCGTGACCGTTTCGGTATCGTCCAGCGTCTTGAGTTCTACAGCACCGCGGACCTGGCGACGATTGTCAGCCGTTCGGCGAACATCCTCGGCCTGCCGCTGGACCCGGAAGGCGCTTTCGAGATTGCCCGTCGTGCCCGTGGCACGCCGCGAATCGCCAACCGTCTGCTGCGCCGGGTACGGGATTTCGCCGAAGTCCGGGCCAAAGGTCATATCACCAAGTCAGTCGCTGATCTGGCACTGAACCTGCTGGATGTCGACGAGCACGGCTTCGATCATCAGGACCGGCGTCTGCTGCTGACCATGATCGAGAAGTTCGATGGCGGACCGGTCGGTATCGACAGCCTGGCGGCGGCGATCAGCGAAGAGCGCCACACTATCGAAGATGTGCTGGAGCCGTACCTGATTCAGCAGGGTTACATTATGCGTACGCCGCGGGGCAGGGTGGTGACCCGGCACGCGTACCTGCATTTTGGCTTAAACATTCCGTCACGAATGGGCGAGATGCCTGTGGTAGACGAGTTTCTCGATGCCGTGGACGATTAATACACATTTATTGTCGATTTATTCAGCGTTTGTACTGTCTCAGGACGGTACTTTTGCGGTAAAGCCTTCGAACAATGAAAAACAGTTGCCTGGCCGGATTGGCAACCCGAGGAGTAAGCACTAGAGTATGCGCGCGCAAAACGGGCTTGAGTCGTTCGCACATCGTTGTCGCGTTTATTACGAGGACACCGATGCGGGCGGCATCGTGTATTACGTTAATTACCTCAAGTTTATGGAACGGGCTCGAACCGAGCGGCTCCGAGAGCTGGGCTTTGCCCAGTCGGCGCTGGCAGGGGAGGACCTGTTGTTCGTCGTGCACTCCAGCGAAGCGCGATATCACGCGCCGGCGCGACTGGACGACGAGCTTCTGGTAAGCGCTGATGTAATCGAATTGAACCGTGCCAGCCTGCGCTTTCGACAGCAGGTCAGGCGGGCAACGGATAATGTGCTGCTCTGTGAGGGGCAGTTTCTGGTGGCCTGTGTGCGCACTAACAGTTTGAAACCCCGGGCCCTTCCCGAAGACTTGCGTGCGGCTTTCGCCGACGCGGTCGGCACGGGTACACACTTAAAGCAGGAGATAAAGCGTGGAAGCTAACGTCGTCGACCATTCCTCCATGTGGAGCCTGGTCAGCAATGCCAGCATCGTGGTGCAGTTGGTAATGTTGACTCTGGTGGCCGCATCGGTGACCTCATGGATCATGATCTTTCAGCGCAGCAATCTGATACGCGCCGGTCGACGTGCCCTGGAGAGCTTCGAGGAGCGCTTCTGGTCGGGTATCGACCTGTCCAAACTCTATCGTCAGGCCGGCAGCAACCCGGATCCGGATTCGGGCGTCGAGCAGATCTTCCGTGCCGGTTTCAAAGAGTTCTCGCGTCTGCGCCAGCAGCCGGGTGTCGATCCTGAAGCAGTGATGGAAGGCGTGGCCCGTGCCATGCGTGTTGCCATCTCCCGCGAGGAAGAAAAACTCGAGCAGAGCCTGCCATTCCTCGCCACCGTCGGTTCGGTCAGCCCGTACATCGGTCTGTTCGGCACGGTCTGGGGGATCATGAACTCCTTCCGCGGCCTGGCCAGCGCACAACAAGCCACTCTGGCCACTGTGGCTCCAGGCATCGCCGAAGCCCTGATCGCCACCGCGATCGGCCTGTTCGCCGCGATCCCGGCCGTTATCGCTTACAACCGTTTCTCTGCCCGCAGCGAAACCTTGCTGAGCCGCTACTACACCTTCGCCGATGAATTCCAGGCGATCCTGCACCGCAAAGTGCACACCAGCGAAGAATAAGCAGGTATTTCCCGATGGCTTTAATCACTCGAGCCCGACACAAGCGCAAGCCGGTCGCCGAGATGAACGTAGTGCCTTACATCGACGTGATGCTGGTGCTGCTGGTCATCTTCATGGTGACTGCGCCGATGCTCAATCAGGGCGTGAAAGTGGATCTGCCCAAGGTTTCCAGCGAAGCCTTGCCGCAGGACAACAACACCCAGGTGCTGACCATTTCGATCAAGGCTGACAAGACCTACTACTGGAACCTTGGCAGCGAAGTCGATACTGAAAAGCAACAGGACCGGGCCATGACCCTGCCACAGATGACCGATGCGGTGACCAAGATCATTCGCGCCGGCACTGAAGGCGGCAAGCGCACCCAGGTCTTCATCCGTGGCGACAAGTCCGTCGATTATGGCTCCGTCATGGGCGCCATGGGCGGGTTGCAGAAAGCCGGGGTCGGTAATGTTGGCTTGATTACCGAGGCCCCCTAATGCAGCAACAGCGAGAGCCGTCCGCCTCGGAAAGCTACTTCTGGCCTAGTGTCTGGGCGATTGGCTTGCACGTGCTGGTGTTCGGCATGCTGTTCGTCAGTTTTGCCCTGACGCCGGAGCTGCCGGTGGCCAAGCCGATTGTCCAGGCGACCCTGTACCAGCTGAAATCGAAAAGTCAGGCAACCACCCAGACCAATCAGAAGATTGCGGGTGAGGCGAAGAAATCCGCCGCGCGCCAGACCGAAGTCGAGCAGATGGAGCAGAAAAAGGTCGAGCAGGAAGCGGTGAAGGCTGCGGAACAAAAGAAAGAAGAAGCGGCTCAAAAGGCCGAGGAAGCCAAGCAGGCCGATGAGGCGAAAAAAGCGGAACAGGCGAAGAAGGCTGACGAAGCCAAGAAAACCGAAGACGCGAAGAAAGCCGCCGACGCCAAGAAGGCAGAAGAGAAACAATTGGCTGATATAGCCAAGAAGAAAGCCGAAGAAGAGGCCAAGAAGGCTGCTGAAGAAGAGGCCAAGAAAGAGGCCGCTGAAGAAGCCAAGAAGAAAATCGTCGAAGACGCGAAGAAGAAAGCCGCCGAAGACGCCAAGAAGAAATCCGAAGCTGAAGAGGCGAAGAAGAAAGTCGCCGAAGACGCCAAGAAGAAAGCTGCTGCCGATGCTGCGAAGAAGAAAGCGCAGGACGCGGCACGCAAATCGGTCGAGGACAAGAAGGCTCAGGCTCTGGCCGACCTGCTGTCCGACAAGACCGAACGTCAGCAGGCTTTGGCAGATGAGGTTGGCGATGAAACCGCAGGCAACTTCGATGATCTGATTCGTTCGCGAGCATCTGAAGGTTGGGCGCAGCCTCCGTCGGCCCGCAAAGGCATGAAGGTGGTACTGCAAATCAACATGCTCCCTGACGGAACGATCTCCGGTGTTTCGGTTGCTCATTCCAGCGGTGATGCGCCGTTCGACAGCTCTGCCGTCGCGGCTGTAAAAAATATTGGTCGATTGACCGAAATGCAGGGTCTGAAGCCAGCGGATTTCGCACCCTATCGTTCATTCAAGATGACATTCACACCTGAGGATCTAGCCTTGTGAGAAACCTTCTTCGAGGACTGCTTGTAGTCATGTTCTGCTTTGCAGGACTGGCCTCGGCAGATGAAAAAAATATCCTGGTCAGCAGTGGCAGCTCCCAGGCAACGCCAATTGCCGTCGTGCCGTTCGGATTCCAGGGCGGCGCCGTCCTGCCGGATGACATTGCTGAAATCGTTGGTAACGACCTGCGCAACTCGGGTTACTACGCACCGATTCCAAAGCAGAACATGATCAGCCAGCCAAGCCAGCCGAGCGAAATCATCTTCCGTGACTGGAAGGCGGTAGGTGCTCAGTTCATCATGGTCGGCAACATCGTTCCGGCCGGTGGTCGCTTGCAAGTGCAGTGGGCTCTGTTCAACGTCGCCACCGAGCAGAAAGTGGCAGACGGCAGTGTTTCCGGTACGACCGAGCAACTGCGCGACATGGCGCACTTCATCTCTGACCAGTCGTTCCAGAAATTGACCGGTATCGATGGTGCGTTCTCGACTCGCCTGCTGTACGTGACGGCTGAACGCTTCTCCGAGAAGAACACCCGTTACACCCTGCAGCGTTCGGACTATGACGGTGCCCGCGCCGTGACCCTGCTGCAGTCGCGCGAGCCAATCCTGTCGCCGCGTTTCGCACCGGACGGCAAGCGTATTGCCTATGTGTCGTTCGAGCAGAAGCGCCCACGCATCTTCATGCAGAACATCGACACCGGTCGCCGTGAGCAGATCACCAACTTCGAAGGCCTGAACGGCGCGCCAGCCTGGTCGCCGGACGGCAATCGCCTGGCGTTCGTACTGTCGAAAGACGGCAACCCGGACATCTATGTGATGAACCTCGGTTCGCGTCAGATCACCCGCGTGACCGCAGGTCCTGGCATCAACACCGAACCGTACTGGGGCAAGGATGGTTCGACCATCTACTTCACCTCGGACCGTGGCGGCAAACCACAGATCTACAAGACCAGCGCAAGTGGCGGCGGTGCGGAGCGAGTGACCTTTATCGGTAACTACAACGCCAACCCGAAGCTTTCGGCAGATGAAAAGACCCTGGTAATGATCCATCGCCAGGACGGATTCACCAATTTCAAGGTGGCAGCCCAGGATTTGCAGCGAGGAAGTGTAAAAATCCTCACTGATAGCACTCTGGACGAGTCGCCTACTGTTGCGCCCAACGGCACCATGGTAATCTACGCCACCCGCCAACAGGGCCGGGGAGTCTTGATGCTCGTGTCCATTAATGGACGCGTTAGGCTCCCGCTTCCTACCGCTCAAGGCGAAGTCAGAGAACCGTCCTGGTCCCCTTACCTGAAGTGAGCGGGCGCTACACGTTTTACTTAACACACTGGGGTTCATTAGGAGTTTCACGATGGAAATGCTGAAGTTTGGTAAATTTGCTGCGCTGGCTCTGGCCATGGCTGTAGCTGTAGGTTGCTCGTCCAAAGGCGGCGACAACGCCGGTGAAGGCGCTGTTGATCCAAACGCTGGTTACGGCGCAAACACTGGTGCCGTTGACGGTTCCCTGAGCGAAGAAGCTGCTCTGCGCGCAATCACCACCTTCTACTTCGAATACGACAGCTCGGACCTGAAGCCAGAAGCCATGCGCGCTCTGGACGTTCACGCCAAAGACCTGAAAGCAAACGGCGCTCGCGTTGTTCTGGAAGGCAACACCGACGAACGTGGTACTCGTGAGTACAACATGGCACTGGGCGAGCGTCGTGCGAAAGCCGTTCAGCGCTACCTGGTACTGCAAGGTGTTTCCCCAGCTCAGCTGGAACTGGTTTCCTACGGCGAAGAGCGTCCAGTTGCTACCGGCAACGACGAGCAGTCCTGGGCTCAAAACCGTCGCGTCGAACTGCGTAAGTAATTCGATATGCGAACGTGCCGTCGTGCTGTAACTGTTTTGGCTCTCAGCCTCGCGCCGCTTGCGGCGTGGGCTGCGGTTCCTGTGGTCGATGACAACTCCGGTTATAACAATAGCGGGAGCAGTTATCCGCCTGCGGGTTACGGTACGAACGGCGCCTATGCCGGGGGAGCGGCTTCGGCCCCTGCCTCGGCACAAGGCATGCTGTTCAACCAATTGCAACAAATGCAGGATCAGATATCGCGCCAGCAAGGTGTGATCGAAGAACTGCAGAATCAGGTTGCGCGCATGAAGCAAGAGTCCCTGGAGCGATACCAGGATCTTGATCGGCGCATAGGATCCGGTGCTGCACCTGCCGCGACTCCTGAGAATTCTTCTGCCGGTGGCGATGCAAGTGCTGCTGCCGGTGCCGCTGCTGGAGCCGGGGCTGCTGCGGCCGCCCAGGCACCTGCCGCGGGTGGCGAACCGGCTGATCCGGCCAAGGAAAAGCTGTATTACGATGCAGCCTTTGACCTGATCAAGGCCAAGGATTTCGACAAGGCCAGCCAGGCTTTCGCCGCTTTCCTGCGTAAATACCCGAACAGCCAATATGCGGGCAATGCCCAGTACTGGTTGGGTGAGGTGAACCTGGCCAAAGGCGATCTGCAAGGTGCAGGTCAGGCTTTTGCCAAGGTTTCGCAGCTGTATCCCAAGCACGCCAAGGTGCCAGATTCGTTGTACAAGCTGGCTGACGTAGAGCGCCGGCTCGGTCACACCGACAAGGTCAAAGGCATTCTGCAACAGGTGGTGTCCCAATATCCGGGTACGTCCGCCGCTCAGTTGGCCCAACGCGATCTGCAACGCATGTAACACTGTTTGATCCGTTTAGAAGAAACCCGCGCTTGTCGCGGGTTTTTTCGTTAGAATTCACGCCCTTTTATGAAACACGCTTCTGGTGATCTACGCGTTGGCGGGGTTGCCTGAAGTGCCTGACGGAGGCGGACAGCCTGTTTAGCTGTTACGCCCGTGGCGATTATGCAAGACACATTGAGAATCACCGAAGTTTTCTACTCGTTGCAGGGGGAAACGCGGACTGCCGGGCTGCCCACGGTTTTTGTGCGCCTGACCGGTTGCCCATTGCGTTGCCAGTACTGCGACAGTGCCTACGCATTCAGCGGCGGCACCATTCGTACACTCGACGATATCCTCGAGCAAGTAGCCGGGTTCCGCCCGCGCTATGTTTGTGTCACTGGCGGTGAGCCGCTGGCACAGCCCAATGCTATCCCTTTGCTCAAACAGTTGTGCGATGCCGGCTACGAAGTCTCGCTGGAAACCAGCGGTGCGCTCGATATTTCGGCGGTCGATCCGCGGGTCAGTCGAGTTGTCGACCTGAAGACACCCGATTCGAAAGAAGCCCATCGCAACCGTTACGAGAACATCGAATTGCTGACCCCCAACGATCAGGTGAAGTTTGTCATCTGCTCGCGGGAGGACTATGACTGGGCGGTATCCAAGCTGATTCAGTACGGTCTCGAGCGACGTGCAGGCGAGGTGCTGTTTTCCCCAAGCCATCATGATCTGAATGCTCGTGATCTGGCGGATTGGGTGGTGGCGGATAACCTGCCAGTGCGGTTGCAACTGCAGCTGCATAAATATCTATGGAATGATGAACCAGGGCGCTGAGATGACTGAACAAGTGAACACTAACGAAAAACGTGCGGTAATCCTGCTGTCTGGCGGTCTGGACTCGGCAACGGTCGTGGCCATGGCCCGGGCAGAGGGTTACGCCTGCTACACCATGAGTTTTGATTACGGTCAGCGCTCCCATGCCGAGTTGCACGCCGCCGCACGTGTGGCTCGTGACCTGGGTGTGGTCGAGCACAAGGTTATCGGCCTGAACCTGAACGGCATGGGCGGTTCGGCCCTGACCGATACCAGCATCGATATCCCGGAAGAGTTGGGTGAAGGTATCCCGGTCACTTACGTGCCGGCGCGCAACACGGTGTTCCTGTCACTCGCACTGGGCTGGGCTGAAGTCCTCGGCGCCCGTGACATCTTTATTGGTGTCAACGCGGTCGATTACTCTGGTTACCCGGATTGCCGTCCCGAGTTCATCGAGTCGTTCGAACGCATGGCCAATCTGGCGACCAAGGCTGGCGTGGAAGGCAATGGTTTCCGTATCCAGGCACCGTTGCAGAACCTCAGCAAGGCGCAGATCGTCCAGGCTGGTGTGAAGCTTGGTGTTGATTATGGGCTGACCGTTTCCTGCTATCAGGCGGACGATAATGGCCGTGCCTGCGGCAAATGCGACAGCTGCAGACTGCGTGCAGAAGGCTTCGCAGCGGCCGGAATCAGCGACCCGACACCTTATTTTTGATTATTTTCAAATTAGGTGTTGAATAGTCCTTAAAAATCAGTATTATACGCGCCACCACACAGCGGGTCGTTAGCTCAGTTGGTAGAGCAGTTGGCTTTTAACCAATTGGTCGTAGGTTCGAATCCCACACGACCCACCATATTTGGCGGTTTAGAAAATCCGGAAGGCCCACGAAAGTGAGGATTTCCGGGTTTTTTTTTGCCTGCGATTCGGGCATGTCTCCTTTCGGCGCCGTTGCGCTGACACAGGTCAGAATCATCTTTTGCATCACCGGGATATTCTGTAGCCTTGCGCAGCTTCAACGCTGTCCGTGCCTGATAAAACTCACTCTCCCGGCGGTACCCTCAAGCGGTCCGGAGCCGGGTGTATACTCGACTTTCGCGCGAATGCGCCTGCAGGTCTTGCGAACATGACGCAGATTTCCGAACGCCTTCTGGTACAAGCCCACCTCGACGCCAAGCAGCCCAAGCCGCTGACCGCCGAGGAAGAGGCTTATTACCGTTCCGCCATCGCCGCCGAGCTCAAGGCTCAGGACGCGGTGCTGGTTGCACACTTTTATTGTGATCCGATCATCCAGGCCCTCGCCGAAGAAACCGGCGGTTGCGTTTCCGACTCGCTGGAAATGGCCCGCTTCGGCAACGCCCACCCGGCCAAGACCGTGGTGGTCGCCGGCGTGAAGTTCATGGGTGAAACCGCGAAGATTCTCAACCCGGAAAAACGTGTGCTGATGCCGACCCTCGAGGCGACCTGCTCGCTGGACCTGGGTTGCCCGGTGGATGAGTTCTCGGCGTTCTGCGATCAGCACCCGGAGCGCACGGTGGTGGTGTACGCCAACACGTCGGCGGCGGTCAAAGCCCGTGCCGACTGGGTGGTGACCTCAAGCTGCGCGCTGGAGATCGTCGAAAGCCTGATGGACAACGGCGAGACCATCATCTGGGGCCCGGACAAGCACCTGGGCACCTACATTCAGCGTCAGACCGGCGCCGACATGCTGCTCTGGGACGGTGCCTGCATCGTCCATGAAGAGTTCAAGTCCAAGCAGCTGGAAGACATGAAAGCGTTGTACCCGGACGCGGCTATCCTGGTGCACCCGGAGTCGCCGACCTCGGTGATCGAACTGGCGGACGCCGTCGGTTCCACCAGCCAGTTGATCGCAGCCGCGCAATCGCTGCCGAACAAGACCCTGATCGTTGCTACCGACCGCGGGATCTTCTACAAGATGCAGCAGCTGTGCCCGGACAAGGTCTTCATCGAGGCGCCAACCGCCGGTAACGGCGCAGCGTGCCGCAGTTGCGCGCATTGCCCGTGGATGGCCATGAACACCCTTGAGCGCACGCTGAAGTGCCTGAAGGAGGGTTCGAACGAGATCTTCGTCGACCCGGCGCTGATTCCCCAGGCGATTCGCCCACTCAAGCGCATGCTCGATTTCACTCAGGCTGCGCGGATGAAGTTGGCCGGCAACGCCTGATCTTGAACCGCAAACGAAAACGCCCCGATTTGATCGGGGCGTTTTTGCATCTGCAGGATTATTTGGCTTTCTTTGGAACCCGCACCAGTTGCGTATCCGAATAGATGTCATGCCAGGTGCGCTTCTGCTTGTCATACAGTGACCAGAAGAATCCAAGACCCGCACACAGCCACGACGCGATTGACACCATGAACCGCAGCAGCGCCTGCCACAGGCTGATCGCGGTGCCATCAGCGTTCTGTACGCGGATGCCCCACACCTGCATGCCCAGCGTCTGGCCGGCGTGAGTCCAGAACTTGGCGAAGAAGCCGAACAGCACCAGCAGCAGTACGGTGGAGTACAGCGGGTCGCCGTCCAGCTTTCCGGCGTCGGTCAGCAGGCGCAGGCGCTCTTCGCCGATGATCGCTGCCTGGATCATCTTGTAGATCCCGCCGGTGACGATCAGCAGAGCGGTACACAGCAGAAAGTCATAGAACATCGCTGCCAGACGACGACCCAGGCCGACGGCGGGGAAGTCGCCCTGAGGGATGAGCAGGTGTTTCGACATGGCAGCCTCTGGACGGAAAGTGAAGCGCCATTTTACGGATTCGCGCGCACAAAAAAGCCCCTGATATCAATATCAGGGGCTTTTTCGTAACAGAAGATCAGCCTTCGGCTTGTACTTCGTCAGCCTGCATGCCTTTCTGGCCCTGCACAGCCACGAAAGTCACTTTCTGGCCTTCTTTCAGGCTCTTGAAGCCGTTGCCCTGAATAGCGCGGAAATGCACAAACAGATCCGGACCGCTTTCTGGAGTGATAAAACCAAAACCTTTCTCGTCGTTAAACCACTTGACGGTACCGCTCTGACGTTGGGACATTTCTTATTTCCTTTGACGCAAAAATTGATGACAGTCTCTTCCTCATGAAAGAGTACTGGGGCTGGTTGCAGGAGAGTAAGAAGACGTCGAACGGGATGTAGCTAACTTGTAGGCTACTGCCCAGGTCACGATTCAAAGCTGACCCATGCAAACACAGTGGACAAACTCTACGCCAACTACAGGAGGAAAAACAAGCCCCGCGAGGGCCCCGGTTTTCCTGTGCTTGCTGGCAGTTAGTCAGTCCATTAGTCGGGCTTATACGATTAGCTTGTTCAATTGTTTTCGAACGTTATAAGCCAAGTTCATATTCGAATCGAATGTAAGAAAAGTGCACTGTTTTATGGCGATTGCGTTACACATTAGTGCACGCATAACGCAATCGCGTTACTTATAGAAACAGTCAATCAACCACGATAGTAGCGTTGTGGAACGAATGGCATTTTGCTTACAAGCATTTGCACCTTTTTCCCACGAACGATGGCCCAGACTGGCGTGTCCAGTGCGACATAGGCGCTGTCGAGGTAACCCATCGCCAATGGCCCACCCAGGGTCGGGCCGAAACCGCCGCTGCACACGCTGCCGATGATCTCGCCGGCTTCGTTGACGATTTCTGCCCCTTCACGGACCGGCGTGCGCTCCTGCGGCAGCAGGCCGACGCGTTTGCGCGCGACACCGTTCTGCTGCTGGCTGAAAACCTGTTCTGCACCCGGGAATCCGCCTGCTCGTGCACCGTCGGCACGGCGTGGCTTGGAGATGGCCCACAGCAGGCTCGCTTCGATTGGCGTGGTGTCGGTGTTCATGTCGTGGCCGTACAGGCACAGGCCGGCTTCCAGGCGCAGCGAGTCACGGGCACCGAGGCCGATGGCGGCCACTTCCGGTTCGGCGAGCAGGGCGCGGGCGAGTTTTTCCGCATCGGCTGCTGGTACGGAGATTTCGAAACCGTCTTCACCGGTATAGCCCGAACGGCTGACGAAGCAATCCACGCCCAGCAGTTTCACGCGAGCGAACTGCATGAAGGTCATCTTCGCCACTTCCGGCGCCAGGCGTGCCAGCACCGTCACAGCGGCCGGGCCTTGCAGGGCGAGCAGGGCGCGCTCTTCGAACAATTGCTCGATCTTGCATTGATCGCCGATGTGCTTCTGCAGATGCGCCAGGTCCTGGTCCTTACATGCGGCGTTGACCACCAGGAACAGTTCGTCGTTACCCAGATTGGCGACCATCAGGTCATCGAGGATGCCACCGGTTTCGTTGGTGAACATCGCGTAGCGCTGCATGCCTACCGGCAGGTCGATGATGTCCACCGGCACCAGGGTTTCCAGGGCTTTGGCGGCATTGACGCCGGTCAGGCGGATCTGGCCCATGTGCGAGACATCGAACAGCCCGGCCTGTTCACGAGTGTGCTGGTGTTCTTTCATCACGCCCAGCGGGTATTGCACGGGCATGTCGTAGCCGGCGAATGGCACCATGCGAGCGCCGAGTTCGATGTGCAGAGCGTGCAGCGGGGTTTTCGACAGTTGTTCGGTGGACATGCGGGACTCCTTGATTCACACCAACCCTCTCCCGGCGGGAGAGGGGGCTAATTAACACTCGATAATGTTGACCGCCAGACCGCCGCGGGCGGTCTCCTTGTATTTGCTTTTCATGTCGGCGCCGGTCTGGCGCATGGTGCGGATGACCTTGTCGAGGGAGACGAAGTGCTGCCCGTCACCGCGCATGGCCATGCGCACGGCGTTGATCGCCTTGACCGAGCCCATGGCGTTGCGCTCGATACACGGCACTTGCACCAGCCCGCCAATCGGGTCGCAGGTCAGACCGAGGTTGTGTTCCATGCCGATTTCGGCCGCGTTTTCCACTTGCTGCACGCTGCCGCCGAGCACTTCGCACAACGCGCCGGCCGCCATCGAACAGGCCACGCCGACCTCGCCCTGACAGCCGACTTCGGCGCCGGAGATCGAGGCGTTTTCCTTGTACAGAATGCCGATGGCCGCCGCGGTTAGCAGGAAACGCACCACGCCGTCATCGTTGGCGCCCGGAATGAAGCGCATGTAGTAATGCAATACGGCCGGAATGATCCCCGCCGCGCCATTGGTCGGTGCCGTGACCACGCGCCCGCCATTGGCGTTTTCTTCGTTGACGGCGAGGGCGTAGAGGTTGACCCAGTCCAGCACCGATAACGGATCGCGCATCGACGATTCCGGGTTCTTGCACAGTTGCCGGTGCAGCGCCGCCGCCCGTCGCTTGACCTTCAAGCCACCCGGCAGAATGCCTTCGTTGCGACAGCCAGCGGCCACGCAGTCCTGCATCACTTGCCAGATTTTCAGCAGGCCGGCGCGGGTTTCCGCTTCCGGGCGCCAAGCGCTTTCGTTGGTCAGCATCACCTGACTGATCGACAGACCATAGGTGGCGCAGTGACTGAGCAAGTCCTTGGCACTCTTGAACGGAAAGGTCAGTGGTGTGGCGTCTTCGACGATGCGGTCGGCTCCGGCCGCATCTTCGTCGACCACAAAACCGCCGCCGACCGAGTAGTACTCGCGGCTACGGATCTGCAATCCCGCCGCATCGAAAGCACGGAAGATCATGCCGTTGGGGTGATAGGCCAACGGCTTGCGGATCATTGCCAGATGTTCTTTCTCGTTGAACGCGATGCTGTGTTCACCGAGCAGGTTCAAACGCCCGCTGCCGCGAATCTGCGTGAGACGTGCGGCGACGGTTTCGGTGTCCACGGTATCCGGGTGTTCACCTTCCAGGCCCAGCAGCACCGCCTTGTCGCTGCCGTGCCCCTTGCCAGTGGCGCCGAGGGATCCATACAACTCGACCCTGACGCTGGTGGTGGCCGACAACAGGTTTTCCCGGCGCAGGCCTTCGACGAAGCGCGCAGCTGCGCGCATCGGGCCGACGGTGTGGGAGCTGGAGGGGCCGATGCCAATCTTGAACAGGTCGAACACGCTTAACGACATGGTTGTTCTCCGGTTTCTTGTTATAGGAATTGGCGGGATATCAGGCTTGAAGCATTCCCTGTGGGAGCTGGCTTGCCAGCGATGGCGGTGTGTCAGGCAACTTGGATGGAAGCTGATCCACCCTCATCGCTGGCAAGCCAGCTCCCGCAGGTTTTGCGGTGTTGTTGGAAGTGGGGGCAAATGAATGCCCCTCATTCGTTTAAGCGTAGCTTTCGATCGACGGGCAGGCGCAGACCAGGTTGCGGTCGCCGAACACGTTGTCGACGCGACCGACCGGCGGCCAGTACTTGCCTTCGATCAACGACGCCACCGGGTAGACCGCTTGTTCACGACTGTACGGGTGAGTCCACTCGCCAACCAGTTCCGCTGCGGTGTGCGGAGCGTTCTTCAGCGGGTTGTCGTCCTTGTCCAGGGTGCCGTTTTCCACCGCGCGGATTTCTTCGCGGATGCGGATCATGGCGTCGCAGAAGCGGTCCAGTTCTTCTTTGGATTCACTTTCGGTCGGCTCGATCATCAGCGTGCCGGCCACCGGGAACGACATGGTCGGGGCGTGGAAACCGAAGTCGATCAGACGCTTGGCGACGTCATCGACGCTGATGCCGCTGCTGTCTTTCAATGGACGCAGATCCAGGATGCACTCATGCGCCACCAGACCGTTGCTGCCGGTGTACAGCACTGGATAGTGCTCTTCCAGGCGACGGGAAATGTAGTTGGCATTGAGGATCGCCAGCTGCGAAGCGCGCTTCAGACCCGCACCACCCATCATTCGAATGTACATCCAGGTGATCGGCAGAATGCTCGCGCTGCCGAACGGTGCGGCGCAGACTGCGCCTTCCTTGCGTTCCATGTGGCCATGGCCCGGCAGGAATGGCGTCAGGTGCGATTTCACGCCGATCGGGCCAACGCCCGGGCCGCCACCGCCGTGGGGGATGCAGAAGGTCTTGTGCAGGTTCAGGTGCGAGACGTCGCCGCCGAACTTGCCCGGTGCACAGAGGCCGACCATCGCGTTCATGTTGGCGCCGTCGATGTACACCTGACCGCCGTTGTCATGAATGATGCCGCAGATTTCGCGGATGCCTTCTTCGAACACGCCGTGGGTCGACGGGTAGGTGATCATCAGCGCCGCGAGGTGTTCGCGGTGCTCGATGGCCTTGGCGCGCAGGTCTTCGATGTCCACGTTGCCACGGGCGTCGCAGGCGGTCACGACCACGCGCATGCCGGCCATGTTGGCGGTCGCCGGGTTGGTGCCGTGGGCGGACGACGGGATCAGGCAGATGTCGCGACGGTCTTCGCCACGGCTCTGGTGATAGGCACGGATCGCCAGCAGACCGGCGTATTCACCTTGGGAACCGGCGTTCGGTTGCAGCGAGATCGCGTCGTAACCGGTGGCGGCGCAGAGCATCGCTTCCAGTTCGTCGGTCAGTTGCTGATAACCGGCGCTTTGCTCGGCCGGGGCGAACGGGTGCAGGGCGCCGAATTCGGCCCAGGTCACCGGGATCATTTCGCTGGCAGCGTTGAGCTTCATGGTGCACGAGCCCAGCGGGATCATGGTGCGATCCAGTGCCAGGTCCTTGTCCGCCAGTTTGCGCAGGTAGCGCATCAGCTCGGTTTCCGAGTGATAGCGGTTGAACACCGGGTGGCTGAGGATTGGCGACTGACGTACCAGCGCGGCTGGAATGGTGCTTTCAACCGAAGCGGCGAGATCAGCGAAATCAGGCAAAGCCTTGCCGTCGCTGAACAGGCCCCACAGGGTTTCGATGTCGGCCTGAGTGGTGGTTTCGTCGACTGACAGGCCCAGACGCTGGGCATCGATCACGCGCAGGTTGATTTGTTGGGCACGGGCCTTGTCGTGCAACGCGGCGGTTTGCGCGCCGGTGGCCAGGGTCAGGGTGTCGAAGAAGCTGGTTTGCTCGACGGTCACGCCCAGTGCGCTCAGGCCCTTGGCCAGGATCGCGGTTAGGTGATGCACGCGGTTGGCGATCTGGGTCAGGCCTTTCGGGCCGTGATACACGGCGTACATGCTGGCGATGTTGGCCAGCAGCACCTGCGCGGTGCAGATGTTCGACGTGGCTTTCTCGCGGCGGATATGTTGCTCGCGGGTCTGCATCGCCAGACGCAGGGCCGGTTTGCCGAAGCGGTCAACCGAGACACCGACCAGACGGCCCGGCATGTCGCGCTTGAACGCATCTTTGGTGGAGAAGTAAGCCGCGTGCGGGCCGCCGAAGCCCAGCGGTACGCCGAAGCGTTGGGCGCTGCCGATGGCCACGTCGGCGCCGAACTCGCCAGGCGGGGTCAGCAGGGTCAGGGCCAGCAGGTCGGCAGCCACGGCGACCAGTGCGTTGGCGGCGTGGAAGCGTTCGGTCAGTTCGCGGTAGTCGAACACATCACCGTTGCTCGCCGGGTATTGCAGCAGTGCGCCGAAGAACGGCGTCACGTCGGTCAGTTCGCGCTCATCGCCCACGACCACTTCGATGCCCAGCGGCTCGGCACGGGTGCGCAGCACGTCGAGGGTTTGCGGGTGGCTGTGGATCGAGGCGAAGAACTGGTGGCTGCCCTTGTTCTTGCTCAGGCGTTTGCAGAAGGTCATGGCTTCGGCAGCGGCGGTGGCTTCGTCGAGCAGGGAAGCGTTGGCGATCGGCAGGCCGGTGAGGTCGCTGATCAGGGTCTGGAAGTTCAGCAGCGCTTCGAGACGACCCTGGGAGATTTCTGGCTGGTACGGGGTGTAGGCGGTGTACCAGGCCGGGTTTTCCAGCAGATTGCGCAGGATCGGCGATGGCGTGTGGCAGTTGTAGTAGCCCTGGCCGATGTAGGTCTTGAACAGTTGGTTCTTGCCGGCGATGCCTTTGATCATCGCCAGGGCATCGGCTTCGCTCAGGCCGTCGTCGAGGCCGAGCACGCTGGTGCCCTTGATGCTTTCCGGGATGACATTGGCGCTCAGGGCTTCGAGCGAGTCAAAACCGAGGCTGTTGAGCATGGCCTGCTCGTCACCGGCGCGCGGGCCGATGTGACGGGCGATGAATTCGTTGGCGGTGCCGAGATTTACTTGGGTCATGTCAGGTTCCTCAGGCTTCGGCTTGGGCTTTGATCAGACGGTCGTAGGCGTCCTGATCCAGCAGCTTGGCGACGGCGGAAGCGTCGGCCGGCTTGAAGCGGAAGAACCAGCCTTCGCCCAGCGGATCTTCGTTGACCAGCTCAGGGCTGTCTTCCAGGGCCGGGTTGGTGGCCAGGACTTCACCGTCCAAAGGCATGTAAACGCCGCTGGCGGCTTTTACCGATTCCACGGTGGCGGCTTCGGCGCCTTTGTCGTACGCCTGCAATTCAGGCAGTTGCACGAACACCACGTCGCCCAAAGCGTTCTGCGCGAAAGCGGTGATGCCAACGGTGACAGAACCATCGGCTTCGGCGCGCAGCCATTCGTGATCTTCAGTAAAACGCAACTCGCTCATGGAATCTCCTAAGGGCCAGACTCGTCTGGTGGACGCGGTGGAATACTCGGGCGGCAATGCCCTGATTTTATGAACGGTTACTTAGCAAGAACGCGGCCAACGTAAAAATATCGTTATAAATCAATTAGTTGATTGATTGGTTGGTGGTCGCAAGCGAGGAGGCTGTAGCGAAAACGATACAGCGCGGAGCGAAGAAAAAAGCTGAATCGGATCAAAGCCTTGCACGGCGGTGATCGGGGGAGGGTGTAGCGATATCGTTCCGCTGTAGCGCTTTCAGTACAGATGGAGGTCGCTTTTGGTGCCGATTTCGAGACTAGTCAAAACCTGTGGGAGCTGGCTTGCCAGCAATAGCGGTGGGTCAGTCACTATCCTTGTTGGCAGTGCCGCCGATCGCTGGCAAGCCAGCTCCCACAGGTTTTTGTGTCGTTGCTAAGGCTTGTTGGGGATGCCGTACTTGCGCAACCGATGGGCAATCGCCGTGTGCGAGGTCTGCAGGCGGCTGGCCAGTTGGCGGGTCGAGGGGTAGCTGACGTAGAGTTTTTCCAGCAACGATTTCTCGAAAGCTTCCACGGCTTCTTCCAGGCTGTCGACGTCGGTGTCGGTCTGGCGCGCCACCGAGGTGCCGGCGATGTCGAGGTCGCCGATGTCTACCAGACTGCTTTCGCAGATTGCGGCGGCGCGGAAGATCACGTTCTGCAATTGCCGAACGTTGCCCGGCCAGCGGTTGCCGAGCAGCGCCGGGTAAGTGCCCGGAGCGAGGCGGCAGACCGGGCGCTGGATCTGCGCGCAGGCCTGCTGCATGAAGTAACGCGCCAGCAGCAGAATGTCTTGGCCGCGTTCGCGCAACGGCGGCACTTCGACGTTGAGCACATTGAGGCGATAGAACAGGTCTTCGCGGAACAGGCCTTCGCTGACCATTTTTTCCAGGTCGCGGTGGGTCGCGCTGAGGATCCGCACGTTGACCTTCACCTCACGATCACCACCGACCCGACGGAAGCTGCCGTCGTTGAGAAAACGCAGCAACTTGGCCTGCAAGTACGGCGACATCTCGCCGATCTCGTCGAGAAACACCGTGCCCTGGTTGGCCAGTTCCATCAGCCCCGGTTTGCCACCCCGCTGTGCGCCGGTGAAGGCGCCGGGGGCGTAGCCGAACAGTTCGCTCTCGGCGAGGTTCTCCGGCAGGGCCGCGCAGTTCAGCGCCAGGAATGGCGCGCTGTGGCGGGTGCTGATGGCGTGGCAGGCACGGGCCACCAGTTCCTTGCCGGTGCCGGTTTCGCCCTGAATCAGCAGTGGCGCATCGAGGGCTGCCACCCGTTGCGCGCGGGCCTTGAGCGTGCGGATCGCCGGGGACTCGCCGAGCAGCGCATCGAAACCTTCGGCGTGGTCGTGGTGCAGCGCCGAGAGTTGCTCGCCGATGCGGTTCGGTTGATACAGGGTCAGCAGGGCGCCGGCGTCGGTGATCGGCGTGGCGTCCAGCAACAGGGTCTGGCCGTTGACGGTGATTTCCCGCAGTGGCAGGCGGAAGCCCTGTTCGAGCAAGGTTTCAAGCAGGCCCGGATCGTTGAACAGTTCCGAGACGCTTTCACCGGCCGGCTCGCGACCGTACAAGGCGATCAGCGCCGGGTTGGCCAGCAGCACCTTGCCGGCGCTGTCCAGCGCCAATACCGGGTCGGTCATTGCCGCGAGCAACGCGTCGAGCTGCAAGTGCCGGCGCTGACCGGGCAGGATGTCCACCACCACCACGGCCTCGACGCCGCGCACTCGGAACAACGCATCTTTGAGTTCTTCGAGCACTTGCGGGCTGAGGGTCGGGGCGTCGATGTAGACGTTCGGCGGGACCATTTCCACCGCATCCAGATTGAGGTTGCGCCCACCGAGTATGGCCAGGACTTCCTGGGTGATGCCGACGCGGTCGATGAAACTGACGTGGATACGCATGGGGTGGTTCTGGGTTCTGGAGTGCGGAGGGGGGCAAGTATGCCTTGATGGGGGACTGGGGTGAAATCTTGAGATTACGGTCTTGCTTGAGATCCACCCCTCACCCCAGCCCTCTCCCCAAGGGGGCGAGGGGGAAAGGGAGCAGATTGGGGGCTTTTCAAAACTTGAGTTCGGCTCGTTATTTCAGGTCGGTGTACCTTGAACGAGCAACTCGGTCAGTTCCCTCTCCCTCTGGGAGAGGGCCAGGGTGAGGGGCTTTTGCGGGTTACTCGAAATGCTCGGGATTAACCGGATCCCCGGATTTCATATTCAACTGCACACGGATGTCTTCAAACATCAAATCATAATGCTTGTGGACCGAGCCGATCTGGCTGTGGCTCTTGGGGATGCCGTACTTTTCGGCAATCTGCGTCACGTTGCGAGCGAAGTTGTAGGCCTCCTCCTTCGGCAAGAAGAACGGCTCGTTGACCTCTTTGCCCTGGATGGTTCCAACCAGCCGGAACTGTATCCCTTTGCCTTTTTGCGGATCCTGCGACACCTCGTATTCGAGGCGAATGTTGTAGTTGACGTCATCCTGGGTCAACGCGTGCCGTTCGATGTGCAAGTGACCGGGTTCGAACTGGGCCATGGTGTTCTCTCCTTTCAAGGCATGGGAGAAGGGCAGACCCTGGGTCTGCCCCCGGCGTTTCTGGTTATCGGTAGGTGATGCCTGGTGCTGCGGTGCTGACCCGCGTACCGGCGGTGCCCTGGACGATGGCTTCAATGTCCGCCAGCGAACCGATCACCGCGACCTTGCCAGTATGGCGCGCAAATTCGCAAGCTGCCTGCACCTTCGGCCCCATGGAGCCGGCGGCGAAGCCCAGGCGTTCGAGCTCGTCCGGATGAGCCTGGGCGATGGCTTTCTCGGTGGGTTTTTTGAAGTCGATGTACGCCGCGTTGACGTCGGTGGCGATCACCAGCAAGTCGGCTTCCAGCTGTTCGGCGAGCAGCGACGAGCACAGGTCCTTGTCGATGACGGCCTCGATGCCTTTGAGGTTTCGCTTCTCGTCGTACATGGTGGGGATGCCGCCGCCGCCGGCGCAGATCACGATGCTGCCCTTGTCCAGCAGCCACTTGATCGGGCGGATTTCGAAAATGCGTTTTGGTCGTGGGCTGGCCACCACACGGCGGAACTTGTCGCCGTCCGGGGCAATCGCCCAGCCTTTCTCGGCGGCGAGTTTTTCCGCTTCAGCTTTCTCGTAGACCGGGCCGATCGGTTTGGTCGGGTTCTTGAAGGCCGGGTCGTTGGCGTCGACTTCGACCTGGGTGAGCAGGGTGGCGAACGGGACTTCGAAGTCCAGCAGGTTGCCCAGTTCCTGTTCGATAATGTAGCCGATCATGCCTTCGGTTTCGGCACCGAGCACGTCCAGCGGGTAAGGGGTGACGGAGGTGTAGGCGGCTGCCTGCAACGACAGCAGGCCGACTTGCGGGCCATTGCCGTGGGCGATGACCAGTTGATTGCCGGGATGGATCTTGGCGATTTGCTCGGTGGCGATGCGGATGTTGGCGCGCTGGTTGTCAGCGGTCATCGGCTCACCACGGCGGAGCAGGGCGTTACCGCCCAGAGCTACGACGATACGCATGGTGCTTGTCCTTCTGAATAACAATAAGGTCTGACTGAACGAGCGCGGCCACTGTGGGAGCCGGGCTTGTGTGGGAGCTGGCTTGCCAGCGATGCAGGCGCCTCGGTTATTAAGTTGCAACGAGGTGATGCCATCGCGCGGCAAGCTCGGCTCCCACAAAAGCCAGCTCCCACAGTGACCGTGTCGTGTCAGTGGGAGCTGTACCGGGTTACAGGTCTGCCAAAGTCGATACCAGAATCGCCTTGATCGTGTGCATGCGGTTTTCCGCTTGCTCGAAGGCGATGCAGGCAGGCGACTCGAACACGTCGTCGGTCACTTCGATGCCGTTGGCCAGGTGCGGATACTGCTCGGCGATCTGTTTGCCGACCTTGGTATCGCTGTTGTGGAACGCCGGCAGGCAGTGCATGAACTTGGTGCGCGGGTTGCCGGTGGCTTTCATCAGCTCTTTGTTGACCTGATATGGCAGCAGTTGCTGGATACGCTCGGCCCAGGCTTCAACCGGCTCGCCCATCGATACCCAGACGTCGGTGTGGATGAAGTCCACACCTTTGACGGCGGCTTTCGGGTCGTCGGTCAGGGTGATGCGCGCACCGCTTTCCTCTGCGTATTTCTTGCAGCGATCCACCAGATCGTCGTGGGGCCACAGGGCCTTCGGCGCGCAGATGCGCACGTCCATGCCCAGTTTGGCGCCGACCAGCAGCAGCGAGTTGCCCATGTTGTTGCGGGCGTCGCCCAGGTAGGCGTAGCTGATCTCGTGGATCGGCTTGTCGGCGTGCTCACGCATGGTCAGCACGTCGGCGATCATCTGGGTCGGGTGATATTCATCGGTCAGGCCGTTGAACACCGGTACGCCGGCGAACTTGGCCAGCTCTTCGACGATTTCCTGCTTGAAGCCACGGTACTCGATGGCGTCGTACATGCGACCCAGCACGCGGGCTGTATCTTTCATGCTTTCTTTGTGGCCGATCTGCGAAGAGTTCGGGTCGATGTAGGTGACGTTGGCGCCCTGGTCATAAGCGGCGACTTCGAACGCGCAGCGGGTGCGGGTCGAGGTTTTTTCGAAGATCAGGGCGATGTTGTTGCCCTTCAGGTGTTGTTGCTCGGTGCCGGTGTACTTGGCGCGCTTGAGGTCGCGGGACAGGTCGAGCAGGTAACGCAGCTCACGTGGGGTGTGGTGTTCCAGGCTGAGCAGGTTACGGTTGTGAATGTTGAAAGCCATGATGGATCTCCTTCGGTATCGGTTATCCCCCTGGCCGCGACTTTCTGTTGAAAGAAGGTGAGTCGCGGGCAGGGCTCAGAGGTTTAGTAGTCGATTGGGTCGCGCACGATCGGGCAGGTCATGCAGTGGCCGCCGCCACGGCCACGGCCCAGTTCGCCGGCGCTGATGGTGATGACCTCGACCCCGGCCTTGCGCAGCAAGGTGTTGGTGTAGGTGTTGCGGTCGTAGCCGATAACCACGCCCGGTTCCACGGCCACCACGTTGTTGCCGTCATCCCATTGCTCGCGTTCGGCGGCGAAGCTGTTGCCGCCGGTTTCGACGACGCGCAGTTTCGGCAGGTTGAGGGCTTTGGCCACGGTGTCGAGGAACGTGCCTTCTTCGCGACGGATGTCGATACCGCCCTGTTTGCTTTCGTCAGGACGCAGGGTGAAAGCGACGATCTGATTCACCACTTCCGGGAAAATCGTCACGAGGTCGCGATCGCAGAAGCTGAACACGGTGTCCAGGTGCATCGCCGCGCGGGATTTTGGCAGGCCGGCAACGATGACTTTTTCCACGGCTTTGTTCTTGAACAGGTTCAGCGCCAGTTGGCCGATGGCCTGACGCGACGAGCGCTCGCCCATGCCGATCAGGACCACGCCGTTGCCGATTGGCATCACGTCGCCGCCTTCCAGAGTGGAGCTGCCGTGGTCCTTGTCCGGATCGCCGTACCAGATCTCGAAATCGGCGTTGGTGAATTGCGGGTGGAATTTGTAGATGGCGGTGGCCAGCAGGGTTTCCTGACGGCGCGCCGGCCAGTACATCGGGTTCAGCGTCACGCCACCGTAGATCCAGCACGTGGTGTCGCGGGTGAACTGGGTGTTCGGCAGCGGCGGCAGAATGAAGCTGGAGTGGCCGAGGAAGTCGCGGAACATCTGGATGGTCTTGCCACCGAAGCTGTCCGGCAGGTCATCGGCGGAGACGCCGCCAATCAGGAACTCGGCGATGTGCCGTGGCTCGAGGCTTTTCAGCCATGATTTCACTTCACTGATCAGACCGAGGCCCACCGAGTCGGCGGTGACCTTGCGATCGAGGATCCAGTCCAGCGCTTCAGGGATGGCGACGATGTCGGTCAGCAGGTTGTGCATTTCCAGCACTTCGATCCCGCGCTCACGCATCTTGGTCACGAAGTCGAAGTGGTCGCGCTTGGCCTGGGCGACCCACAGCACGTCGTCGAACAGCAGTTCATCGCAGTTGTTCGGGGTCAGCCGCTGATGGGCCAGACCTGGGGAGCAAACCATGACTTTGCGCAGTTTGCCGGCTTCGGAATGGACGCCGTACTTAGCTTTTTCCGTGGTCATTGCAGTGATCCTCCAGAGATAAAACGTTTGGCAATTACAGAGTCAGGAAGCCGTCGTAGAGACCGTAGGCTGCCACCAGGGCGCCCACGACCACCGCGGCGAAAATCAGCTTCTCGACGTTGGTGAAAACCGGTTGTTTGAGTTCGAGCTTGGCCTTGGCGAACAGGATCGCGCCGGGCGCATAGAGCAGGGCCGAGAGCAGCAGGTACTTGACGCCACCGGCATACAGCAGCCAGACCGCATAGATCAGGGCGATGCCGCCGATGATCAGGTCCTTGCGGCGTTCGGCCGCGAAGCCTTCGTAGCTTTCGCCGCGTACTGCCAACAGCAGGGCGTAAGCCGCCGACCACAGGTACGGCACCAGAATCATCGACGTGGCGAGGTAGATCAGCGACAGGTAAGTACTGGCCGAGAACAGGGTAATGATGAGGAAAATCTGCACCATCGCGTTGGTCAGCCACAGGGCGTTGACCGGCACGTGGTTGGCGTTCTCCTTGCGCAGGAACTCCGGCATGGTGTGGTCCTTGGCGGCGGCGAACATGATCTCCGCGCACAGCAGCACCCACGACAGCAGCGCCCCGAGCAGCGAGATGATCAGGCCGACGCTGATCAGCACCGCGCCCCAGTGACCGACCACGTGCTCAAGCACGGCGGCCATCGACGGGTTCTGCAGTTTGGCCAGTTCCGGCTGGGTCATGATGCCCAGCGACAGCACGTTCACCAGTACCAGGAACAGCAGCACGGTGATGAAACCGATCACGGTGGCCTTGCCGACGTCCGAACGTTTTTCCGCCCGGGCCGAGAAGATGCTCGCGCCTTCGATGCCGATGAATACCCACACGGTGACCAGCATCATGTTGCGCACCTGGTTCATCACGCTGCCCAGATCCGGGTTTTTCACGCCCCAGATGTCGGCGGTGAAGATGTCCAGTTTGAAGGCGAAGATCGCGATCAGGACGAACAGCAACAACGGCACGACCTTGGCGACGGTGGTCACCAGGTTGATGAACGCCGCTTCCTTGATCCCGCGCAGCACCAGGAAGTGCACGGCCCACAGCAGCACCGAGGCGCCGATCACCGCCGCAACCGTGTTGCCTTCACCGAACACCGGGAAGAAATAGCCGAGGGTACTGAAGAGGAGAACGAAGTAACCGACGTTGCCCAGCCAGGCACTGATCCAGTAACCCCAGGCGGACGAGAAGCCCATGTAGTCGCCGAAACCGGCCTTGGCGTAGGCGTACACGCCGCCGTCCAGGTCAGGCTTGCGATTGGCGAGGGTCTGGAAGACAAAAGCGAGGGTGAGCATGCCGACAGCGGTGATGGCCCAACCGATCAGCACTGCGCCGACGTCGGCACTGGCCGCCATGTTTTGTGGCAAAGAGAATATCCCGCCACCGATCATTGAACCGACTACCAATGCAACCATTGCACCTAGTCGTAGTTTTCCGGGAGCTTCAGACATTGCATGACTCCATTGCAGGAGAGAAGAGTTCACAGCGTAGTTCTGTTGACTGTTCAAACAGCTGACATAGATCAGTGCATGGCCACATTCCATTGTTAATGAATGACTTATGACTCGGGTGGAGGCATAAAGCTATTGTCTGGAAGGCCCGTCCTAGAGGCTTTTGGTCGATATGGTTGGGAATGGATCCTATTACTTTCGAGTTATCACGCTAGTTGCTTTTCAGGTTTTGGCAAATTTTTCACATCTGTTTTCAGTACAGAATTGATTTATTAGGATCAGCGCACAAAACTGTCTGAGCGTGCTAGGCGTTATCGTCTTCCGCTATATATAAATGGCCGTTTTTTGGTGTTACCTGATAAACGTCAGCTAGCTTTATCCGTTTAGTTAATAGTTGTTACAAATAAAAACCGAACCCTCATCTTTCAAGGAGATTTGAATGTCGCAACCGACGCAAAAACTGCGCCTTGGCGCACTGATCGCCCTGGTAGTGGGTTCGATGATTGGCGGGGGGATATTCTCTTTGCCGCAGAACATGGCGGCTCGTGCCGATGCCGGGGCGATCCTGATCGGCTGGGGGATCACGGCGATTGGCATGCTCACCCTGGCGTTCGTGTTCCAGACCCTGGCCAACCGCAAGCCGGAGCTGGACTCGGGCGTCTATGCCTACGCCAAGGCCGGGTTCGGCGACTACATGGGCTTTTCATCCGCGTGGGGTTACTGGATCAGTGCGTGGCTGGGGAATGTCGGGTATTTCGTGTTGCTGTTCAGCACTCTCGGCTACTTCTTCCCGGTGTTCGGTCAGGGCAACACGCCGATTGCCATCGGTTGCGCCTCGGTGCTGCTGTGGGCCGTGCATTTTCTGGTGATGCGCGGGATCAAGGAGGCGGCGCTGATCAACCAGTTGACCACGGTGGCCAAGATCATTCCGTTGATCATGTTTGTGATCATTGCCGCCGTGGCGTTCAAGGCTGACGTGTTTACCCGTGACATCTGGGGCCGCAGCAACCCGAACTTCGGCGGTGTGATGGATCAGGTACGCAACATGATGCTGGTCACCGTGTTCGTGTTCATCGGTATCGAAGGCGCCAGTGTGTATTCGGCCCGGGCGGAAAAACGCACGGACGTCGGCCGCGCCACGGTGATCGGTTTTATCGGTGTGCTGGCGCTATTGGTGCTGGTCAATGTGCTGTCGCTGGGGATCATGAGTCAGCCGGAACTGGCGACGTTGCAGAACCCTTCACTGGCAGCGGTGCTGGAGCATATTGTCGGGCCGTGGGGCGCCTTGCTGATCAGTGTCGGTCTGGCCATTTCCTTGCTCGGTGCGCTGTTGTCCTGGGCGCTGCTGTGCGCCGAAATCCTCTTCGCCACCGCCAAGGACAAGACCATGCCGGCGTTCCTGCGCAAGGAAAACGCCAACCATGTGCCGGTCAATGCGCTGTGGCTGACCAACGTGATGATCCAGATTTTCCTGCTGATCACGTTGTTTTCCGCCGGCACTTACACCAGCCTGATCTACCTCGCGTCGTCGATGATTCTGGTGCCGTACCTGTGGTCGGCGGCCTATGCGGTGCTGTTGAGCGGGCGCGGAGAAACCTATGAACACGCCTCGGCCGAACGCACCAAGGACCTGCTGATCGGCGGCATCGCCCTGTGCTACGCGGTGTGGTTGCTGTACGCCGGCGGGGTGAAATATTTGCTGTTGTCGGCGCTGCTGTATGCGCCGGGGGTGATTCTGTTCGCCAAGGCCAAGCATGAGCAGGGCGAGCCGCTGTTCACCACGATCGAGAAGGGGATATTCACCTGTGTCATCGCCGGTGCCGGGCTCGCGGCGTACGGCTTGTACAGCGGTTTGCTGTCGTTGTGAGGCTGCGGCTCGAATACCAGGCTCCCTACGATTGGCCGGCGATGCTCGGGTTTCTCGCGGCACGAGCGGTGGTCGGGATGGAGACGGTGGTCGATGGCGTGTATTCGCGCAGCATCGGTTTGAACGGTCTTCACGGGACGGTTTCGGTCTGGCCCGGTGACGGTGATGCACTGGAGGTGGAACTGGATTTCCCGGATCCGTCGGCGGTTCCCGAGATTGTTGCGCGCTTGCGACGGTTGTTCGATCTGGACGCGGATCTGGCGACGATGCAACGGCATCTGGCGACGGATGCGCTGCTGGCGCCATTGATTGCCGAA
This sequence comes from Pseudomonas sp. HS6, assembly GCF_023375815.1. NCBI lineage: Bacteria > Pseudomonadati > Pseudomonadota > Gammaproteobacteria > Pseudomonadales > Pseudomonadaceae > Pseudomonas > Pseudomonas sp. HS6. The sequence continues at coordinate 3,175,216 of NZ_CP067412.1, forward strand.
CGCCCTGGGTTGCGGGTACCGGGCGCGTGGGACGGACTGGAGCTGGCGTTTCGGGCGGTGCTGGGGCAGCAGATTACGGTGCTCGGGGCGATCCGGCTGGCGGGGAAACTGGTGGCGCAGTATGGCGAGCCTTTGCGTTCTGCGGTGCCGGGCCTGACTCACGTCTTTCCCCTGGCAATGGTTTTGGCGAACGCTGATCTGGCGGTGCTGGGCATGCCGAAAAGTCGCGGGCGCACCTTGTCCGGGGTGGCGCAGGCGTTGTTGGATGATCCGTTGCTGTTTGCCTCCGGGACGGCGCGGTTGCTGGCGTTGCACGGGATTGGCGACTGGACGGCGCAGTACATTGCCCTGCGACAGTTGCGGGATATGGACGGGTTTCCGACCGGCGATGTGGGGTTGCTGCGGGCGCTGGAGGTACTGGAGGGGGAACGGATGACGGTGCGGGAGTTGTCTGTTCGGGCCGAGATGTGGCGACCGTTTCGGGGGTATGCGGCGCAGGTTTTGTGGGCTTCTTTGAGTCGATTTGATTGATTTTTTTGTTTATGGCCTGGAATCGCTGCCCTCACCCCAGCCCTCTCCCGGAGGGAGAGGGAGCCGACCTAGTTGTCTCGCATCATCCATCGACCTGAAAAATCGAGGCGATTTTGGATTCGGCGAGAAAGGGTCAAGTCGGCGTATTTCTCAAATATCCCCCAATCGGCTCCCTCTCCCCCCGGGAGAGGGCTGGGCGGGCGGCGTTCCGATGAGGGCAGCAGTCTCAAGCCAAGCAAAAACCTTAAAACCACTGCGGTCGATGCGACCCCAACTCAGTCGCCGGCAATGCCCACTGCAACGGCGTTCCAGCAATATGGAGCGGGGCTAGAAGCCGACGTGCCGGCCCCCATGGCGTGTGTTCCATCTGCAAACTCTGATCCTTTGCCTCCTCCGGACGCAACACTTCGTCAGTCCCCGGCCCCTGCTCAATCAACAACTTCGCCGTCCGCGACAGCGACAATCGTGCAGACCCACCGCGACCACTGCGTAACCGTTCAGCCAGCAACCTGATCACACTCGCCGCCATCAAATACCCCGTCGCATGATCCAGCGCCTGCACCGGCAGCGGCGTCGGTTTATCCGCCTGCCTCCAGCGCTGTCCGGCCTCGGCGATCCCGCTGCTCATCTGCACCAGGCTGTCGAAACCCCGACGGTTCTGCCACGGCCCGCTCCAGCCGTAGGCATTGAGGCAGACGTCGATCAGCCCCGGGGCCAGTTGCCGGCGACGTTCAACGCCGAAACCGAGATGCTCAAGCGCATCGGCACGATAGCCGTGCAGCAGAATGTCAGCGTCCTTGAGCAGACTTTCGAACACCGCACGATCTGCCGCTTGATGCAGATCCAGCCGCGCACAGCGTTTGCCGAGGGTCACTTCCGGCACTACGCCGGGCTCGTTCCAGGTCGGCGGGTCGATGCGCAGGACATTGGCGCCGAGCCCCGCGAGAAAGCGGCTGGCGGTCGGGCCGGCCAGTACGCGAGTCAAATCGAGCACCTTGAGTCCGGCCAATGGCTGCGCCACCGAGCCTTTCCAGGGTTGATGACTTTCTTCTCCATCACTGAAATGCACCAACGGCTCGGCATTCACCGCCAGGCCTTGCGGGTGTTTCTGCCACTGTTCCCAACTGCGCATTTCGGCGGCGCAGCCCTTGGCCTCGACCACCGCTTGCTCCAGATCGGCACCGCTCCATTGCGCGACTTTCGCCGCCATCGCCGCGCGGTCGGCACAGGCACCGAGCACGCTTTCGGCGGCGACGCGGTGATGCGGCGCGTTGGTATGCAGGCGGATCCAGCCGTCCTTCGTCGCGTAGTCGCCGGCCACCGGATCCCACAGCGGCGGCACTTCCCAGCCGATCGGCCGTAGCGAGGTGGCAAACCAGAACGAGGCGAGACGACGGTCGACTTCAACACCGGGCAAGTCGCCGGTTTGTTGCTGGAGCAGTTCGGCGACCGCTTGCCCGGCTGCAGCAATGCTCGCGCAGGCAAGGTCGGTGACGGCAAACGCCGAAGGCAGGGCGCCCTCGCCGGTGAATGGAATCGGCATGCGGGACAAGCCGAGTGCGGCTTGAATGGACGTGAGCAGATCAGTCATCGAAGGCCCTCCGGAACGAGAGGGCAGAATAGTGCAAAACGCTGTTGGCTTAGATGAAACACACTGTCCTCTGTGGGAGCTGGCTTGCCAGCGATTACGGAGTGTCAGTCAACAATGTATCGACTGATCTACCGCCATCGCTGGCAAGCCAGCTCCCACAGGGATTCAGGGCGACTGCGATTAAACGCGGAACTGATCCATCAATTTCATCTGCTGACTGGCCAGGGCGTTGAGCTGGCTGCTGATCGCCGCCGATTCGGTGGCCTGTTCGGTCAGGGTTTCGGTAACGGTACGGATCGCCGACACGTTGCGATTGACCTCTTCGGCCACGGCGCTTTGCTGTTCGGCGGCGCTGGCGATTTGCAGGTTCATGTCGCTGATCACGGTCACCGCGTCGCTGATCTTGCCCAGAGCGTCCACGGCCTGGCGGATCTGCCCGGCGTTGTTGTGGGCCTGGGTCTGGCTCGAATGCATGGTCGCGACCACGCCACGGGTGCCGGTCTGGATGCGTTCGATCACCACGCGGATTTCCTCCACCGAATCCTGAGTGCGTTTGGCCAGGTTACGGACTTCGTCGGCAACCACCGCAAAACCACGACCACTTTCACCGGCGCGGGCCGCTTCGATTGCGGCGTTCAGCGCCAGCAGGTTGGTCTGTTCGGCGATGCTGCGGATCACTTCCAGCACCGAGCCGATCTGCTCGCTGTTGACCGCCAGTTCCTCGACTTCAGTCACCGCTTTGCTGACTTCATCGGCCAACTGATTGATGTCGCGGGTGCTGCGCTCGATGATCGACATCCCGTCCTTGGCCGACTGGTCGGCGCCTTTAGCCGCGTTGGCCGCGTTCGAAGCGCTATTGGCCACGTCGTGGGCGGTGGCGCTCATCTCGTTGGAGGCGGTGGCCACCTGATCGATCTCGCGGAACTGCACCTGCATGCCTTCGCTGGTCTGGCGGGCGATTTCCGACGACTGATCGGCAGTGCCGCGCGCTTCGGTGATGCTCTGTTTGATCTGGGCGATGGTCGGTTGCAGCTTGTCGAGGAAGCGGTTGAACCAGTTCACCAGTTCGCCCAGTTCATCCTTCTTGGTGTAGTTCAGACGCTGGGTCAGGTCGCCTTCGCCGCTGGCGATGTTCTTCAGCATCTCGGCGACGCTGTTGATCGGACGGGTCACGCCCGAGGCGGTGAGCCAGATCAGCAGCAGGCCGATCAGGCCTGCGATCACTGCCACTGACAGTGCGGTGATCATGCCGGTTTGCTGAGCGTCGTCGAGCACCGCTTGCAGCTTGACCGAGTCGGCCAGCAGCACTTGTTTCGGCAGGTCGATGACCACGCCCCAAGCCCGGGAATTGCCGATCGGGTCGACCGGGTACACGGCGCGGATCAGATCGCCCTGCTCCAGAATCTTCGGTGTGCCGGCGCTCAGCAGTTGCAGGATGTCCTTGCCTTCGGCGCCGAGGGTTTCGGCGATGCCTTTGCCGACCTTGGTCGCGTCGGTGCTGTAGGCACCGAGCACGCCGCTGCCGGAGACGATCAGCATGTGCCCGGCACCGTTGAACAGTTCACGCTGGGAGCCCACGGCCGCCGCTTGCAGGGCGTCGAGGGCGATGTCGATGCCGACCACGCCGATGGCCTTGCCGTCCACCAGCAACGGCACGGAAATGGTGGTCATGAGCATTTCCTTGGTGCCCACGGTGTCGGCGTACGGGTCGAGCAGGCAGGTGCGCTTGTTGTCGCGAGGGCAGGTGTACCAACTGTTGTAGGGCGTGCCGCTGACGCTGAGGGTGGTCTTGGTCATGTCTTCTTCGACCATGATCGTGTTCAGCGCAGAACCGGCGGCGCGGCTCCAGTAAGTAGCGAAGCGCCCGGCTTCGTTGGACTGGCGCGCCGCGTCGTTGACGAATTCGCTGTCCTTGCCGTCCAGGCCGTTGGGTTCGAAGGCCAGCCAGATGCCGAGCACCTTGCTGTTGCGCTCGAACGCGGTTTTCAGGCTCAGGTTCAACTCTTCACGCAAGGCGCCGGCGTCCAGCGAACGCTTGGCGGCCATGACTCGCATGTCCTTGATCTGGTCGGCCAGTGCGGTGATCACCAGCAGGCTTTCACCGAAGGTTTTCTGCACCTGCACCGCCTGTTCGGCGGCCTTGGCCTGCAACAGGTCCTGCACGCTGGCGGTGAGCATCTTGCTGCTCGACTCGCTGACCAGTTCGTCGTTCTGGTTGGTCTGGTAGATGTTGATGCCGACGATCAGCGCAACCACGCCGAGCAGGCACAGGCCGGACAGCAGGACGATTTTCAGGCGAATGGACAGGGAGTCGAACATGGGGCGTTCTCGCGAATGAATGAACTGTTGGCTACGGGGCACGGAATTGCCCGGTTCGCCAAATCCATTCAGCGCCATTCAATGCTCATCGGCGCGGGGCGAGGGTGCATGAGGCGCAAGCCGACGAACGGTCACGGCTAAACGTTTGCGCGGGCAAATGCCCTGAAAAGAAGGGAAAAATCAGGAAATCTTCGGCAACGCTTCCGGTCGTGACCAGATCCACAGGTTGCCCATGGTCATGCCGGCGATCGCCAGATAGACCGGCCAGCCGTGATCGAGCATCACTAGCATCAGGGTCGCGCACAGCAGCATGCTGACGGTGGCGCTGACCTTGGCCTTGCGGGCGATGATCTTGCCGTTGCGCCAGTTGCTCAGGATCGGGCCGAACAGCCGATGGTTTTCCAGCCAGGCGCTCAGGCGCGGCGAACTGCGGGTCGCGGCCCAGGCGGCGAGAAGGATGAATTCGGTGGTTGGCAGGCCGGGCACGACGATGGCGATCAGGCCGATGCCGAGGCTGACATAGGCGAGTAGACCGAACAGCAGGCGGGCGAGTCGAGAGGAGGCGGGTTGCGGCATGGGCTCGGCGAGAGGCTTATGAGACAGGGTGGGAATCTTACAGAATTACGCAATTCCTTGTAGGAGCTGGCTTGCCAGCGATAGCGTCCGGTCAGTCGACAGGGATGTTGTCTGACACGTCGTCATCGCTGGCAAGCCAGCTCCCACAGGGTTTTACATCGTGGCCAATATCAGGCCGGCTCGGCTTCTGTGGCGTAAGCCTGTTCCAGCAGCACGGTGAAGCGGTTGAACGCGTCGATCGCGCCTTGCTCCACTTCGGCTTCTTCTTCGGCACTGAATTGCAGCGAATCGAGGGTGCGCACAAAACTTTTCCACCCTTCGGCGCGACCGCCCTCAGGCTCGCCCAGGTGACGGGCGCCAAAGGTTTCGCTCAGCTCCAGCGCAACCGCGCGCTTGATCAGGAACGCAGCGCCGAGCTTGGAGCCCTCCGAGACGAAGATCCAGCCCAGGGCGCGGGCCTTGCTCGGGTTTTTCACCGCGCCGGCCACCGGGGCAGGCACTTCGGTGTCCAGGTCGGCGAGGTCGGCCTTGGCGGCTTCGGCGCGGCAGCGGGCCGGCAGGTCAGGAACGATGGCGGTCAGTTCGGCATCGTTGTACAGCGAGACCAGTTCTGACTGGAACAGGTACTGCGCGACCACGAAACGGGCGAAATTGGCGCGTGTCTCGAACGGCGCGTGGGCCTTGACCAGCGCATCGAGCTTGCTGTGCGGCTCGTGGGTGATCTGGTTCAGGCGTTGCGAACGCAGGGCTTTTTCCGGGGTGCTCATGAGATGTCCTTGAAATGAAGAGGCGCTTGATAACGAGACGTACGGGCAAGCGCCGGACAGTAAAAAAACCTCACGGCGCGGCCATGCGCTCGCACCGTGAGGTCGGCCGGATCAGATATCCCAGACCAGGTTGATCGCGAAGTTGCGACCCGGTTGGGTCAGGCGATCGAGGTTGGCCGGGCTGAGTACAGCGGCTTCGCCGACACTGTCGTAACCGCGCACGTCATCCCACAGCCAGTACTTCTTGTCGGTCAGGTTGTAGACGCCGCCGCTGACGGTGACGTCGTCGGTGACTTTGTAGAATCCGGTCAGGTCGAGAATGCCGAAGCCCGGCGACTTGAACTGGCTGCTGACGCCGTCCGGCGACTTGAAGTTGCTGTCGTCGACGCGATCCTTCTTCTTGACCACGGTCCAGCTCAGCAGGCCGCCGTAGTTGTCCTGGTCGTAGCCGAGGCCGAACACGCCGGTCAGCGGGTTGACGCTGTTGAGCGGCTCGCCGGTGTCGTTGTTGCGACCGTAGGCGTAGGCAATCGAACCCTGGGTGTAGAGGCCTTGCGGCGCGCCGAACGAATCCAGGTTCAGACGACCTTTGACCTCGGCACCCTTGATGGTGGCGTGTTTGATGTTGTTGGTCTGGAACGTCAGCTCGTCGTAGCCAGGGGTGACGGCGTCTTCGTTGATGAAGTCGCGGTACTTGTTATAGAACACCGCCACGTCGAACGAGCCTTGCTCGAAGTTGCCGCGCAGACCGGTTTCATAGCTTTTGCTCTTTTCCGGTTCCAGGTTCGGGTTCGGCGCCACGTTGTAGCCGGTGGTGCTGTTCTCGAAGCGGCCGTACAGCGCTTTCGCGGTCGGGGTGCGGAAGCCTTCGGCGTACTGACCGTACCAGGTGTAGTTTTCGGTCAGAGCGTAGGTCAGGCCGAATTTCGGCGAGACTTTATGCCAGGTCTTGTTCTCGTCGCTGACCGTGCCTTTGCCGTCGGCAGCCACGGTGTTGAGGAATTCCTGGGTGATGTGCGGCTTGAGCTGGGTGTAGTCGTAGCGCAGGCCCGGCAGGAAGGTCCAGTTGTTCCAGCTGATCTGATCCTGGGCGAACAGGCTGTAGGTGTTGATGGTCGGGTCCGGGAAGTCGCTGGACTTCTTCAGCACGTCGGTCGCGCTGGTGGCGCCAATGGCGGTGCAGCCGCGACCGACCGCCAGGCACTTGCCGTCGCCGCTGCGCGAACCGGTGACTTCCTGCTGCTTGATGGTGGTGCCGTAAGTCAGCACGTGATCGGTGGCGCCGATGCTGAAAGCCTTGTCCAGTTGTGCGTCGAAGACCCACTGCTTTTCTTCGTAGATCGTGTCGCGGGTACGCAACACTTTACGGGTCATCGGGTAGTAGAACTCTTCGGTGCTCTGGTCGGTTTTGGCGGTCTGGTGGTTGAGGCTCCACTTCACGTTGTCGGCCAGCAGGCTGTTCAACTCGAAGCTGTGCTCCAGGCCGAAACGCTCGCGGGTGACGGTGTCGTTGCCGGTGCGCCACTGGTACATGCCGCCGGGCAGCATGCTGTTCGGGATCGTCGGGGCGCCGTTGAAGTACGGGCCGCCGTAGGCGCTTTTCTGATCGGTGTCGCGATCATCCTTGTACTTTTCGTAGGTCAGGCCCAGACGCGAACCTTCGTTATAGTTCCAGCCGATCTTGGCCAGCACGTTGGTGGCTTTCACGTCCTCCGGGTTGGCGGCGGTGCGCTCGAGGCCGGTGCCGTTGTTGCTGCCGTAGGAATCGGTTTCATGACCGTCGCGCTGGCTGTAGTGCAGCAAACCGTCGAACTGGTCGGCGCGACCGGCGACGGTGGCGGATTTCAGCCAGCTGTCGTCGGCGGAGCTGTAGCCGGTTTTCAGGCGGGCGCCGACGTCTTTGCCGGGTTTGATGATGTCGTCCGGGTCGAGGGTGTAGTAGCTGACGGCGCCGCCGATGGCGTTGCTGCCGTACAGCACCGAGGCCGGGCCGCGGAGGATTTCGACGCGTTTGACGATTTCCGGATCAACGTAGTTGCGCTGGGTCTTGGCGTACGGGCCGTTGAAGAAACCGTCCGGCACTTCGACACCGTCGACCTGGGTCAGGATGCGATCACCGTCGATACCGCGAATGTTGTAGCCGCTGATCCCGCCGCGCTGGCCGGCGCCGCCCACGGACACGCCCGGCTCGTAGCGCACCAGGTCCTTGATGGTGTTGACGTTGTTGCGGTCAAGGTCCTGACGGGTCTGCACGGTAACGGTGGCCGGCACGCTGCTCACCGACTGTTCCTGGCGGGTGGCGCTGATGGTCACCTGATCGAGGTTGAGTGCGCCGCTGTTGTTGCGCTTTTCCAGCACGACATTGTTATTGCTGATTTTACGGAAGCTCAGGTTGGTCCCCACCAACAGGCGCTCCAGGGCTTTTTCCGGTGGCAGCGAACCGCGCACGCCCGGCGACGACACGCCTTGACCCAGTTCAGCCGGCAAACCGACCTGCCAACCCGTGACAGCGGTGAACGCGTTGAGCGCCGAGACCAGCGGTTGCTGGCTGATGGCGAACGAGTAATCGCCCATGTTGCGTGCCGGTTGCTCGGTGGCAGCCATCAGCGGCGCGGTGCCGGCCATCAGGATGGCAGCGGTCAGCAACGACAGTACGCGGGAAGGGGAGGAAGTCTGACGGGTAAGGCGTGAGGACATCGATAGCGCTCCGTGTCGCACGAATCTTTATAGGTGCTGATTGGTATCGCGAGATGCGAATCAATTGCATTGGCTATAACGAGACGAACGAGCTTCAGCTATCGAGTAAAAATAATTCTCATTTAGTTCAAAATCACCAGCGCCGGGAATTCCTGAAGCTTGGCCGAGGTGATGTGAGCGAGCGAACGCACCACGTCCAGCGGCTGGTCGAGACGGTAATTGCCGGTAACGGCGACGTCGGCCAACTGCTCGTTGGCGTTGATGATGAAGCCCGGGTAGTAGCGGCGCAGTTCGGCCAGCACCTGGTTCAGCGGACAATTCTCGAAGATCAGCCGACCCTGTACCCACGCCAGATCGGTAGCTGCATCGACCTTGGCCGGGCGGTCGAAACCATTCGGGCCGATTTGAATGCTTTCCCCGGCGGACAGCCGCACTCGGGCATCGTCACGGGTTGCACGCAGATCGACATCGCCGCGCTGCACCCGCACCTGCGCCACACCGTCCAGGTAACGCACCGCGAATGCGGTGTCGCGCACGCTGGCCTTCACGGGCCCAGCGTCGATTTCCAGTGGCTGGCTTCGACTGGCCGGGATCTCGAAAAACGCTTCGCCCTGATACAGCCGCGCCACGCGCTGCCGATCGTTGATCGTGCTGGAAAAGGCGGAATTGGTGTTGAGCAGGACTTTCGAGCCGTCCTCAAGCTGCAGGCGTTGACGCTCGCCGACCACCGTCAGGTGGTCGGCCTGCAGACGCATCGGCAGGTTGCTGAAACTGAACAGACCGAGCACCAGCACGGCGGCGGTTGCCAGCGGTTTCCAATGCGGGCGCAGGCGTGTGAGGACGGTGACTTTCTTCGGTTGGGCCGCGAGGTTCTGCGCGCACTGGGCGATTTGCGGGCCGTCCCAGATCGCTTGGGCCTTGGCAAACGCCTGGGCGTTCAATGGATCGGCCGCCAGCCAGGCATGAAATTGCCGGGTCTGCTCCTCGTCCGGGCTGCCGAGCACGATGAGCCAGTCCAGAGCCTGGTCCATTGCGTTGGCGGCGTCCTGCGCCGTGTCGGGCGAAGGAGGGCGGTGGGTGTCCGTCACGGTGTTTCCTCGGCAGTGTCTGTGCACGGCTGTTTTTTTAGTGAAGCGTAAAAGTCGGGCAAGGGTAACAAAGCCCGATGATCAGTGCAGTCGATCCTGGCTCTTACAGAAAAAACCTACAACATCAGTCGCCGTTCAGGCGCTCGGCGACACCGATGCAAATGGTCATGATCAGTTTGAGTTCTTTCTGCACCGTGCTGAGAGAGACGCTCAGTTCTTCGGCGATTTCCTGATAGCTGTGCCCGTGCAGGCGGCTGAGGATGAAGATTTGCTGCTGACGGGGGCTGAGTTCACCGAGGCTCACGTTCAAGCGCTCCAGCAATTGTTCGGCGTGGGCGGCGTCTTCGGCGCTGCTGGCGGGGGCGGCGACGCTGTGCACCACGTCCTGCGGCACGTCGTCGACCATGGTGCGCGAGTGAATCTTGCGCGCACGCAAGTGGTCCAGCGCCAGGTTGCGCGCGGTCTGGAAGACAAAGGGTTCAAGGTGATCGATGGCCCGTTCGCTCAGCGCCCGGGTGACGCGCAGGTAGGTTTCCTGCAACAGGTCTTCGGCGGTGCTGTGGTTGTTGACCATTCGTTCCAGCGTTCGCAGCAGTGAAGTGCGCTGGGCGAGGAAAACGTGATTGAACTGCGACTGACTCACGGGAGGACCTGATCCATTTCGAGCGAATGATAATGCTTATCATCCGCCCGAGTGGTCAAGTGTTGATTTGTCAAAGGTTGGTAAAGCTATTGCCCGCTCTCAAATCGGCGACAGTGGTTTTATTCTGCGTTGCACAGGGCCAGGCAGTTATCCAGCATGCGGTTGGAGAAGCCCCACTCGTTGTCGTACCAGGCCAGCACTTTCAGCAGTTTGCCGCTGGATTTGGTGTGGTTGGCGTCGAAGATCGACGACAGCGGGTTGTGGTTGAAGTCACTCGATACCAGCGGCAGGGTGTTGTAGCCGAGGATTTTCGAATGCTGGCTTGCGGCTTTCATCAGTGCGTTCACTTCATCGGCCGAGGCTTCGCGCTTTAGCTGCACGGTCAGGTCCACCAGCGACACATTGATCACCGGTACGCGCACGGCCATGCCGGTCAGCTTGCCCGCCAGTTCCGGTAGCACCAGGCCCACGGCTTCGGCAGCGCCAGTCTTGCTCGGGATCATGTTCTGAGTGGCGGAACGGGCGCGGTACGGGTCGGTGTGATAGACGTCGGTCAGGTTCTGATCGTTGGTGTAGGCGTGAATCGTGGTCATCAGACCGCTTTCGATGCCCAGTTCGCGGTGCAGCACCTGGGCCACTGGGGCCAGGCAGTTGGTGGTGCACGATGCGTTGGAAATGATCTGGTGCGACTGACGCAGAATGTCGTGGTTCACACCATAAACGACGGTGGCATCCGCGCCTTTGGCCGGGGCCGAGATGATGACTTTGCGCGCACCGGCAGTAATATGCGCGGCGGCTTTGGCCCGGTCGGTGAACAGACCGGTGCATTCGAACACCACATCAATCTTTTCCGCAGCCCACGGCAACTCGGCAGGGTTGCGGATGGCGCTGACCGCAATGCGGTCACCGTTGACGGTCAGACTCTCGTTGTCGTGCGCAACTTCAGCATCGAACGTGCCGTGAACGGTATCGTATTTGAGCAAGTGCGCATTCATCGCGCTGTCGCCCAGATCGTTGATGGCGACGATCTGCAAATCCTGACGATAGCCTTGGGTATACAGTGCGCGCAGGACATTACGGCCGATGCGGCCAAAACCATTGATTGCGATTCGAAGAGTCATTGAACAGCGCCGCCGTCGTTTTGTTGTTGGAATTACAAGATTATTCGCATAAAAATAGAAAACAAGCCTTTTTAGTGGCAATATTTTGTTTTATCTACAACGAGTGACCTGAATCAACTGGTCCGAATGATCAAGAAAACCGTTCGTCATCCCACGCGAACGGGCCTTTGATCAGCATAGACAATCAGGTCGCCACATCCGTTAGCCTGGAGTTCTACACATGCATCCCCGCGTTCTTGAGGTCACCGAACGGCTTATCGCCCGCAGCCGCGCCACGCGTCAGGCTTACCTTGCGCTGATTCGCGGCGCTGCAACTGATGGGCCGATGCGCGGCAAGCTGCAATGCGCCAACTTCGCCCACGGCGTGGCCGGGTGTGGCACTGAAGACAAGCACAGCCTGCGGATGATGAACTCGGCGAACATCGCCATTGTTTCGTCGTATAACGACATGCTCTCGGCGCACCAGCCGTACGAAGTCTTCCCGGAACAGATCAAGAACGCCCTGCGCGAAATCGGCTCGGTCGGCCAGTTCGCCGGTGGTACACCAGCCATGTGCGACGGCGTGACCCAGGGCGAACCGGGTATGGAGCTGAGCCTGCCGAGCCGCGAAGTGATCGCGATGTCGACGGCGGTGGCGCTGTCCCACAACATGTTCGACGGCGCGCTGATGCTCGGCATCTGCGACAAGATCGTGCCGGGCCTGATGATGGGCTCCCTGCGTTTCGGTCATCTGCCGACGATTTTCGTACCGGGCGGGCCGATGGTCTCGGGGATTTCCAACAAGGAAAAAGCCGACGTGCGGCAGAAGTACGCCGAAGGCAAGGCGACCCGCGAGGAACTGCTGGAATCGGAAATGAAGTCCTACCACAGCCCCGGCACCTGCACCTTCTACGGCACCGCCAACACCAACCAGTTGCTGATGGAAGTCATGGGCCTGCACTTGCCGGGGGCATCCTTCGTCAACCCGAACACGCCGCTGCGTGATGCCCTGACCCGCGAAGCCGCGCATCAGGTCACCCGTCTGACCAAACAGAACGGCAACTTCATGCCGATCGGCGAAATCGTCGACGAGAAGTCGCTGGTCAACTCGATCGTTGCGCTGCACGCCACTGGCGGTTCGACCAACCACACCCTGCACATGCCGGCCATCGCCATGGCGGCGGGCATTCAATTGACTTGGCAGGACATGGCCGACCTCTCCGAAGTCGTGCCGACCCTGAGCCACGTCTATCCGAACGGTAAGGCCGACATCAACCACTTCCAGGCCGCGGGCGGCATGTCGTTCCTGATCCGCGAACTGCTCGAAGCCGGTCTGTTGCACGAAGACGTCAACACCGTGCTCGGCCACGGCTTGAGCCAGTACACCAAGGAGCCGTTCCTCGATAACGGCAAACTGGTGTGGCGCGAAGGCCCGACGGACAGCCTCGACGAAAACATTCTGCGTCCGGTGGCTCGCGCGTTCTCGGCAGAGGGCGGGTTGCGGGTGATGGAAGGCAACCTCGGTCGCGGCGTGATGAAAGTGTCCGCCGTCGCGCTGGAAAACCAGATCGTCGAAGCACCGGCCATGGTGTTCCAGGATCAACAGGATCTGGCCGACGCCTTCAAGGCCGGTTTGCTTGAAAAAGATTTTGTCGCGGTGATGCGTTTCCAGGGCCCGCGCTCCAACGGCATGCCGGAACTGCACAAGATGACGCCGTTCCTCGGCGTGCTGCAGGATCGCGGCTTTAAAGTCGCGCTGGTGACGGACGGGCGTATGTCCGGCGCGTCGGGGAAAATCCCGGCGGCGATCCACGTCAGCCCCGAAGCTTATGTCGGCGGCGCTTTGGCTCGCGTGCAAGAGGGCGATATCATCCGCGTCGATGGCGTCAAAGGCACCTTGGAACTCAAAGTGGACGCCGCCGAATTTGCAGCGCGCGAACCCGCCAAAGGCCTGTTGGGCAACAACATCGGCAGCGGCCGCGAACTGTTTGGCTTCATGCGTTTGGCCTTCAGCTCGGCAGAGCAGGGCGCCAGCGCCTTCACTTCTGCCCTGGAGACGCTTAATTGAAACTGGCTTTGGTCGGTGACATCGGAGGCACCAACGCGCGGTTCGCGTTGTGGAAAGATCAGCAGCTCGAATCGGTGCAGGTGCTGGCCACGGCCGACCATGCCAGCCCGGAAGAGGCGATCAGCCTCTACCTGAGCGGGCTCGGCCTGGCGCCAGGCGCCATCGGTTCGGTGTGCCTGTCGGTGGCGGGTCCCGTCAGCGGCGATGAGTTCAAGTTCACCAACAACCACTGGCGCCTGAGCCGCAAGGCGTTTTGCCAGGCGTTGCAAGTCGAGCAGTTGCTGCTGGTCAATGATTTCTCGGCGATGGCGTTGGGCATGACTCGTTTGCAGCCCGGCGAATTCCGCGTGGTCTGCGAAGGCGAGCCGGAGCCGTTGCGTCCGGCGGTGGTGATCGGCCCGGGCACCGGCCTGGGCGTCGGCACGTTGCTCGATCTGGGCGAAGGCCGGTTTGCCGCGTTGCCGGGGGAGGGCGGTCATGTCGATCTGCCGCTGAGCAGCCCGCGTGAAACCCAGCTCTGGCAGCACATCCACAACGAGATCGGCCACGTCAGCGCAGAAACCGCGTTGAGCGGCGGCGGTTTGCCTCGGGTCTACCGGGCGATCTGCGCGGTGGATGGTCATGAACCGAAACTCGACACACCTGAGGCAATTACTGCGGCAGGACTTTCAGGCGATCCGATTGCCCTGGAAGTGCTGGAGCAGTTCTGCTGCTGGCTCGGTCGTGTGGCCGGCAACAACGTGCTGACCACTGGCGGCCGTGGCGGGGTGTACATCGTGGGGGGCGTGATTCCGCGTTTCGCCGATTTCTTCCTCGAAAGCGGTTTCGCCCGCAGCTTCGCCGACAAGGGTTGCATGAGCGATTACTTCAAGGGGATTCCGGTGTGGCTGGTGACGGCGCCGTATTCCGGTCTCGTTGGTGCAGGAGTGGCGCTCGAACAGGCTTGAAACCGAGTCGCCTTCATCGCTGGCAAGCCAGCTCCCAAAGGTTTTGTGAACGACACAGATCCTTGTGGGAGCTGGCTTGCCAGCGATGAGGCCAGAACAGACAACAAATATCCAAGGTTCATCAGGCATAATCCGCCCAATTCCAACAACAAGGATGCCTTCGAAGTGAGCTCAGTCAACAAGTCGATTTTGTTGGTCGATGACGACCAGGAGATACGCGAGTTGCTGGAAACCTACCTGACCCGCGCGGGTTTTCAGGTACGGGCCACGGCCGACGGCGCCAGTTTCCGCCAGGCGCTGAACGAGGCGCCGAGCGATCTGGTGATCCTTGATGTGATGCTGCCCGATGAAGACGGCTTCAGCCTGTGCCGCTGGGTGCGCCAGCATCCGCGTCAGGCCCAGGTGCCGATCATCATGCTGACTGCCAGTTCCGACGAGGCCGATCGGGTGATCGGTCTGGAACTGGGCGCCGACGATTACCTCGGCAAACCCTTCAGCCCCCGCGAACTGCAAGCCCGGATCAAAGCTCTGCTGCGCCGCGCCCAGTTCGGCCAGGAGCGCAGCGGCAGTGAAGTGTTGGCCTTCGACGAGTGGCGGCTGGACATGGTCAGCCATCGGCTGTTTCACACCGACGGCGAGGAAGTGATTCTGTCCGGCGCCGACTTCGCCCTGTTGAAACTGTTCCTCGATCACCCGCAGGAAATCCTCGACCGCGACACCATCGGCAACGCCACCCGTGGCCGCGACTTGATGCCGCTCGATCGTATCGTCGACATGGCCGTCAGCCGCTTGCGCCAGCGTCTGCGAGACACCGAAAAGCCGCCACGGCTGATCCGCACCGTGCGTGGCAGCGGCTACCAACTGGCAGCCAACGTGGTTGCCGGCAATGGTCACTGAGTTCCTTCGCACCACCGCACGCAAAGTGCCGATGCCGCGTTCGCTGCTCGGGCGGATGCTGCTGCTGACGTTGCTCGCGGTGTTGTTCGCCCAGACCCTGTCCAGCGTGATCTGGGTGTCCCAATTGCGCGCGACACAGCTCGAAGGCTTGGTCACCAGCGCTCGCAGCCTCGCCCATTCGATGACGGCCAGCGTCAGTTATTTCCGCTCGTTGCCGGTGGCCTATCGGCCGCTGGTGCTCGATCAATTGCGCAGCATGGGCGGCACGCGTTTTGTGGTGACGCTGAATGACAAACCGCTGGGCATGGAAGTGCTGCCAGTGACGCCGCGCAAGGCGGCGGTGCTTCAAGCGGTGGATGAAGTGCTGCGTCAGTCGTTGGGCCAGGACACCGACATTCTGGTGACCTTCGTCAGTCCCGATGACTTACGGATCTTCAACGCCGGGTTGAAACTCGATGAGTTGCCGCGTTCGTGGGCGCATTACGCGCTGACCCTGGAACCGGTGAATCCACCGGTGCTGGTGACCCAGATTCAGTTGGCGCCGGGGGAGTGGCTGTACATCGCCTCGCTATTGCCCGAGCCCTACACCAGTCTCGAAGAGCAGGGGCTGCCGACCCAGCAGGTGTGGTTCATCGTCTTCACCAGTGGTTTTCTGCTGTTGTTCATCGGTCTGCTGGTGCACTGGCAGAGCCGGCCGCTCAAGCGTCTGGCGCGGGCCGCGCGGGACCTGTCGCTGGGCGCCGACGTTGAGCCGGTGGCCGAGGGTGGCGGCAGCGAAGTGGTTGAAGTGGGCCGCGCCTTCAACACCATGCGCGAGCGCATTAGCCGTTACCTGACCGAGCGCAGTCAACTATTCAGTGCGATTTCCCATGACCTGCGTACACCGATCACGCGTCTGAGGCTGCGGGTCGAACTGCTGGAAGATGAAACGCTGCAGACCAAGTTCGGCCGCGATCTGGACGAGCTGGAGCTGTTGGTCAAAGGCGCGCTGCAATGCGTGAAGGACACCGACATCCACGAAAACATCGAGCCGGTGGATCTGAACCATGTGCTCGACTGCCTGGTGGAGCCGTATCTGGCGCCCAACGGCAACGGTCGCGTGACCCAGCAGGGGCGGGCGCTGGCGGCGTATCCGGGCAAGCCACTGGCACTCAAACGCTGCATCGGCAACCTGATCGACAATGCGCTGAAGTACGGGCAGAACGCTCATCTGCATATCGATGACGACGAGAGTGCGTTCGTGCTGCATGTCGACGATGAAGGGCCGGGCGTGCCGGAGCAGCGGCTGGAGCAGGTGTTCGAACCGCACTTCCGGCTGGCGGGGCAGCAGCAGGGGTATGGGCTGGGGTTGGGGATTGCACGCAACATTGCTCATAGTCATGGGGGGGAGGTGACGTTGCAGAATTTGCGTGAGGGTGGGTTGCGCGTGACGCTGCAATTGCCGCGTTCGGCGGATTAAGTCAAAAGCGTTTCCCTCACCCTAGCCCTCTCCCGGAGGAAGAGGGGACCGATTGGGGGATGCTTTAAAGATGCATCGACCTGATCCTGCTTTACCGAATCCATAATCGACTCGGTTTTCCAGGTCGATGTATCACGCCAGACACCTCGGTCGGCCCCTCTCCCTCAGGGAGAGGGTTGGGGTGAGGGAGGGCTCTTTTGTCACGACTCGGTGACAAACCCCGTCCCCTTCGTTACAAGCCCACCCCAGCCCGTTGTTTAGACTCCCCGCAGTCATAACAACAAAAAAGGCCTTCCATGGATCATTTCAATCCGGGCTTCAGCAGTTGGCTGAATGCCCCTGCCCACCAGCAATGGCTCGCCGACGAAGGCCTGCGCCTGCTGGCATTTGCCAAGGCTTCACGACTGCCCGAAGGCTTCGGCAATCTCGATGAGCGCGGTCGGCTTCAGGCCGGTGCGCAAGCCGAAACCATGAACACCGCCCGCATGACCCACAGCTTCGCCATGGCCCATATTCAGGGCCTGCCGGGGTTTGCCGAGCTGGTCGATCACGGCATTCAGGCGTTGCGCGGCCCGTTGCGCGATGCGCTGCATGGCGGCTGGTTTGCGGTTGCCGAACACCGTGACGGCAACACTGGCAAGAACGCTTATCTGCATGCTTTCGTCGCTCTGGCGGCGAGTTCCGCTGTGGTCGCTCAACGCCCCGGTGCACAAGCGTTGCTGGATGACGCCATCGACATCATCGACACGTATTTCTGGAGCGAGGAAGAGGGCGCCATGCGCGAATTCTTCAGTCGCGACTGGAGCGAAGAAGAAGCCTATCGCGGCGCCAACAGCAACATGCACGCCACCGAAGCGTTTCTCGCGCTGGCCGATGTCACCGCAGATCCGCGCTGGCTGGTGCGTGCGCAGCGCATCGTCGAGCGGGTGATCCACGGTCACGCCGCCGCCAACGATTATCTGGTGATCGAGCATTTCGACCGAAACTGGCAGCCCCTGCGCGAATACAACCACGACAATCCCGCCGACGGTTTCCGTCCCTACGGCACCACGCCGGGCCACGGTTTCGAATGGGCGCGACTGTTGCTGCACCTTGAAGCGGCCCGGGTCCAGGCCGGGATGCTCACGCCGGGCTGGCTGGCCACCGATGCGCAAAAGCTGTTCGAGAACAACTGCTGTCATGGCTGGGACGTCGATGGTGCGCCGGGCATCGTCTACACCCTCGACTGGAACAACAAAGCCGTCGTGCGCCATCGTCTGCACTGGACCCACGCCGAAGCCAGCGCTGCCGCCAGTGCCTTGCTCAAACGCACCGGTGATGCGCAGTACGAAGCCTGGTACCGACTGTTCTGGGAATTTTGCGAAGCGAATTTCATCGACCGCTGCAACGGCAGCTGGCATCACGAACTCGATCCGCAAAACCGCCCGAGTGCCGATATCTGGGCGGGCAAACCGGACCTGTATCACGCCTGGCAAGCCGTGCTGATCCCGCGTCTGCCGTTGGCGCCGAGCATGGCGACTGCGCTGGCACAGTTGTCCCGGCCCGTTCCTGTGTAACCATGCGGTGACATTTGCGCGTCCCTTCGTTACCTGCGAAGGGAAACGCTCTGTTTAAACTCGTGTGCAGCGCAAGCACCAGACTTGCATGCATAACAACAAGAAAGGTACATCTCAGATGAATGCGATTTCTCGCCTCGCTACTGTCATTTCTGTCGCCTCCCTGTTCCCGCTCGCTGTGCTGCCCCTGAGTGTTTCCGCTGCCGAATCCAAAGGTTCGGTGGAAGTCGTGCATTGGTGGACGTCCGGTGGCGAAAAAGCCGCCGTCGATGTGCTCAAGGCCCAAGTCGAAAAAGACGGTTTCACCTGGAAAGACGGCGCTGTCGCCGGCGGTGGCGGTGCGACTGCCATGACCGTGCTGAAAAGCCGTGCCGTTGCCGGCAACCCGCCGGGCGTCGCCCAGATCAAAGGCCCGGACATCCAGGAATGGGCGTCGACCGGTCTGCTCGATACTGACGTTCTGAAGGACGTTTCCAAGTCCGAGAAGTGGGACAGCCTGCTCGACAAGAAAGTCTCCGACACCGTGAAGTTCGAAGGTGATTACGTGGCCGTACCGGTGAACATTCACCGTGTGAACTGGCTGTGGATCAACCCGGAAGTCTTCAAGAAAGCCGGTATCGAAAAAGCCCCGACCACCCTCGCAGAATTCTACGCCGCCGGCGACAAGCTGAAAGCAGCGGGCTTCATTCCACTGGCCCACGGCGGCCAGCCTTGGCAGGACAGCACCGTGTTCGAAGCGGTCGTGCTGTCGGTGATGGGCGTTGATGGTTACAAGAAAGCCCTGGTCGACCTGGACAACGCCACCCTGACCGGCCCGGAAATGGTCAAAGCCCTGACCGAGCTGAAGAAAGTCGCGACCTACATGGACCAGGACGGCAAAGGCCAGGACTGGAACCTGGAAGCGGCCAAGGTCATCAACGGCAAGGCCGGCATGCAGATCATGGGTGACTGGGCCAAGTCCGAATGGACCGCCGCCAAGAAAGTCGCCGGCAAGGACTACGAGTGCGTAGCCTTCCCGGGCACCGACAAGGCGTTCACCTACAACATCGACTCGCTGGCCGTGTTCAAGCAGAAGGACGCGGGCACCGCGGCCGGTCAGCAGGACATCGCCAAAGTCGTGCTGGGTGAAAACTTCCAGAAAGTCTTCAGCATCAACAAGGGCTCGATCCCGGTGCGTAACGACATGCTCGCCGACATGGGCAAGTACGGTTTCGACTCCTGCGCCCAGACCGCTGCCAAGGACTTCCTGGCTGACGCCAAGAACGGCGGCCTGCAGCCGAGCATGGCGCACAACATGGCGACCACGCTGGCCGTACAGGGTGCGTTCTTTGATGTCGTGACCAACTACATCAACGACCCGAAAGCCGACCCGGCCGACGCTGCGAAGAAACTCGGCACCGCCATCAAGGCTGCCAAGTAACACCAGCGTAGAGCAGCTGCCAGCTTCAAGTCGCGCATCGGCTTGAGGCTGGCAGCTTGCTGCGGTCCCTCATCTTCTTTACTGGATCTTCCCATGAGTTCTGTTGCTGTGTTCAGCAAGGCCTCGCCGTTCGACGCATTGCAGCGCTGGCTACCGAAACTGGTGCTGGCGCCGAGCATGTTCATCGTTCTGGTGGGCTTCTATGGCTATATCCTCTGGACGTTTGTCCTGTCGTTCACCACGTCGACGTTCCTGCCTAATTACAAGTGGGCAGGGCTGGCGCAATACGCGCGGCTGTTCGACAACGACCGCTGGTGGGTGGCGAGCAAGAACCTGGCCGTGTTCGGCGGCATGTTCATCGGCATCACCTTGGTGATCGGCGTGACACTGGCGATTTTCCTTGACCAGAAAATCCGTCGCGAAGGCTTTATCCGCACCATTTACCTGTACCCGATGGCGCTCTCGATGATCGTCACCGGTACCGCGTGGAAATGGCTGCTCAACCCGGGCATGGGCCTGGACAAATTGCTGCGGGACTGGGGCTGGGAAGGCTTCCGTCTCGACTGGCTGATCGACCCTGATCGCGTGGTGTATTGCCTGGTAATCGCGGCGGTCTGGCAAGCTTCGGGCTTCATCATGGCGATGTTCCTCGCCGGCCTGCGTGGCGTTGATCAATCGATCATCCGTGCCGCCCAGATCGACGGCGCGAGCATGCCGCGCATCTACTGGAAAGTGGTGCTGCCAAGCCTGCGTCCGGTGTTCTTCAGTGCGGTGATGATCCTGGCGCATATCGCGATCAAGAGCTTCGACCTGGTGGCGGCCATGACGGCCGGCGGCCCGGGTTATTCCTCCGACCTGCCGGCGATGTTCATGTACTCGTTCACGTTCAGCCGTGGGCAGATGGGCATGGGCTCGGCCAGTGCAATCCTGATGCTCGGTGCGATCCTCGCGATCATCGTGCCTTACCTGTACTCCGAGCTGAGGACCAAGCGTCATGACTAGTCTCGCTGCCAAACCTTCCATCAGCCTGAGTCGCATCGCGATCTACGCGGTGCTGATCCTCGCGGTCCTGTTGTATCTGGTACCGCTGGTGGTCATGCTGTTGACCAGTTTCAAGACCCCGGAAGACATCTCCACCGGCAACCTGCTGAGCTGGCCGACCGTGGTCAGCGGCATCGGCTGGGTGAAAGCCTGGGCGACTGTTGACGGTTACTTCTGGAACTCGATCAAGATCACCGTTCCGGCCGTGATCATCTCCACCGCCATCGGTGCGTTGAACGGCTATGTGCTGTCGTTCTGGCGCTTCCGCGGTTCGCAGCTGTTCTTCGGTCTGCTGTTGTTCGGCTGCTTCCTGCCGTTCCAGACCGTGCTGCTGCCGGCGTCGTTCACCCTCGGCAAGATGGGCCTGGCGAGCACCACCACGGGCCTGGTGTTCATCCATGTGGTCTACGGTCTGGCGTTCACCACGCTGTTTTTCCGTAACTACTACGTGAGCATTCCGGATGCGCTGATCAAGGCGGCACGCCTGGACGGTGCAGGGTTCTTCACCATCTTCCGCATGATCATCCTGCCGATGTCGACGCCGATCATCATGGTCTGCCTGATCTGGCAGTTCACCCAGATCTGGAACGACTTCCTGTTCGGCGTGGTGTTCTCCAGCGGTGATTCGCAACCGATCACGGTAGCGCTGAACAACCTGGTCAACACCAGCACCGGGGCCAAGGAATACAACGTGGACATGGCGGCGGCGATGATCGCCGGGCTGCCGACCCTGCTGGTCTATGTGGTCGCAGGCAAGTATTTCGTGCGCGGGCTGACGGCCGGCGCAGTCAAGGGGTAATCATGGCTACGCTCGAACTTCGCAATGTAAACAAGACCTACGGTGCCGGCCTGCCGGACACCCTGAAGAACATCGAACTGTCGATCAAGGACGGTGAGTTCCTGATCCTTGTCGGGCCGTCGGGTTGCGGCAAGTCGACCCTGATGAACTGCATCGCCGGCCTGGAAACCATCACCGGCGGCGCGATCATGATCGGTGACCAGGACGTCAGCGGCATGAGCCCGAAAGATCGGGACATCGCGATGGTGTTCCAGTCCTACGCGCTGTACCCGACCATGAGCGTGCGCGAGAACATCGAGTTCGGTCTGAAGATCCGCAAGATGAGCCAGTCGGCGATCGACGAAGAAGTCGCCCGCGTGGCCAAGCTGCTGCAGATCGAGCACCTGCTCAATCGCAAGCCGGGCCAGCTCTCCGGCGGCCAGCAACAGCGCGTGGCAATGGGCCGTGCACTGGCGCGTCGCCCGAAGATCTATCTGTTTGACGAACCGCTGTCCAACCTCGACGCCAAGCTGCGCGTCGAGATGCGCACCGAAATGAAACTGATGCACCAGCGCCTGAAAACCACCACGGTCTACGTGACCCACGACCAGATCGAAGCGATGACCCTGGGCGACAAAGTGGCGGTGATGAAGGACGGGATCATCCAGCAGTTCGGTACGCCGAAAGAGATCTACAACGACCCGGCCAACCTGTTCGTGGCGAGTTTCATCGGTTCGCCGCCGATGAACTTCATCCCGCTGCGCCTGCAACGCAAGGACGGCCGTCTGCTGGCGCTGCTCGACAGCGGCCAGGCCCGTTGCGAGCTGCCGATGGCGATGCAGGACGCCGGTCTCGAAGACCGCGAAGTGATCCTCGGCCTGCGCCCGGAGCAGATTGTTCTGGCCAGCGGCGAGGGCAATGGCCTGCCGAACATCAAGGCTGAAGTTCAGGTCACCGAGCCGACCGGTCCGGACACTCTGGTGTTCGTCAACCTCAACGACACCAAGGTCTGCTGCCGTCTGGCTCCGGACGTGGCGCCGCAGGTGGGCGAGACCCTGACCCTGCAATTCGATCCGTCGAAAGTGCTGCTGTTCGATGCCAAGAGCGGCGAGCGCCTGGGGGTTGCCGGTCTGCCGAAGACTGAAGCGCACAGCGCCAACGTCGCTCAGTTCAAGGGTCGGTAAGAAATCAATGTGGGGGTGAGCCTGCAACAGGCTCATTTCTGCAGGGGATGTAAACCGCGTTGGAAAAAAACAGTTAATAACAATAAAGACGAGGATGTAGGGATGAAAAAGAAACACGTCAATGCCCGGTTGATCTGCCAAGTGTCAGCTGCGGCCGCATTGGTCCTGGCCGGCAATGCCATGGCCGCCGATGCATTCAGCTCCGATTCCAAATGGATGACGGGCGATTGGGGTGGTGAGCGGACCAAGCTGATCGAGCAAGGCATCGACATCAAGGCCGACTACGTTGGGGAAATGGGCGCCAACCTGCATGGCGGCTACAACGACGACAAGACTGGCCGCTACAGCGACCAGTTCGGTCTGGGCGTGGCACTGGACCTGCAAAAACTCTGGGGCTGGGACAACACTCAAGCCAAGATCCAGCTGACCAACCGTAACGGTCAGAACATTTCCAACGATCGCGTTGGCGATCCGCGTGCCGGCACCCTGTCTTCCTCGCAGGAAGTCTACGGTCGTGGCCACATGGTGCGTCTGACCCAACTGTGGATTCAGCACCAGTTCTTCGACAACAAACTCGACGTCAAGGCCGGTTACTTCGGTGAAGGCGAAGACTTCAACACCTTCCCGTGCGAATTCCAGAACCTGGCGTTCTGCGGCTCGCAAGTCGGTAACTGGGCGACCAACATCTGGTACAACTGGCCCGTCAGCCAGGCCGCGATCCGTGTGAAGTACAACATCAACGACGAGCTCTTCGCGCAGATCGGTGCGTACAACCAGAACCCGTCGCAGCTGGAACACGGCAACGGCTTCAAGCTCAGCGGCAGTGGCACCGCCGGTACCGTGCTGCCAGTCGAGCTGGTCTGGTCGCCGAAGGTCAACAGCCTGCCGGGCGAATACCGCGTCGGTTACTACAAGAGCACGGCTGACGCCAATGACGTCCGCGAAGACATCAACGGCAACGACGCAGCAACCACCGGCAATGCTTACCGCACCCACAGCAGCAAACACGGCTACTGGTTCGTTGCGCAACAGCAACTCACCAGCCACAACGGCGACGCTTCCCGTGGTCTGAACATCGCGGCCAACGCCACGTTCCACGACAAGGACACCAACTTCATCGACAACTACCAGTCGGTGATGTTTGTCTACAAAGGCCCGTTCGACGCCCGTCCGAAGGATGACGTCGGTATCGGTGCCGCGCGTATCCATGTCAACGACGACGTGAAGAAAAACGCCGAGCTGCTGAACGCTTCCAACGGTGTTTCGGACTACGACAACGCGGCGTTCTCGCCGATTCGTGAGACCGAATACAACTACGAGATCAACTACGGCTTCCACGTCACCAACTGGCTGACCGTGCGTCCGAACCTGCAATACATCACTCACCCGGGTGGCGTGGATCAAGTGGACAACGCATTGGTCGCTGGCCTGAAAATTCAGTCTACGTTCTAACGCGTCTGCGATAAGCTCCTCTCTATGTGCGCATATTTGCGGACAGCCTTGGCTGTCCGCTTTTTTTTGGAAAGGGGTGTCGCAGCCCATGAAAGTTGAATCTGGAACCGTGGCCCATGCATGAGCATCCGCTGCAACGCTTCTTCAAATCCCTGCGCGAACGACCGGTGTTCGCCTGGGAGCGCTATCAGATGCGCGATGTGCTGGTGATCGACCATCCGCTGTGTCAGGCGGTGTTCAGTCGTCAGGGTGCGCAGTTGCTGCATTTTCAGCCGCGCGGGCAAAAACCGTGGCTGTGGTGCGCGGCGAAGTGGCCGCACGTCGGGGCGATCCGTGGTGGTGTGCCGGTTTGCTGGCCGTGGTATGGCCGCCATCCGAGCGAAAACGCGTGGCCGTCCCACGGCTGGGCGCGACTGCTGGACTGGAAACTGCTCGACAGCAGCAGCGCCGATGATGGCGTGCGCCTGCATTGGCAATTGCAGCTGTGCGACTGGCAGGTGGACTTGCACGCACACTTGGGTGAGCGTATGGAATTGCGTCTGAGCACCGAGCATCAGGACGACATGCCGTGCCAGTTGAGCCAGGCTTTGCACGCTTACTGGCGTATTGGTGACGTGAGTGAGATAGCGCTGTCTGGGCTCGAAGGCGCGCAGGGTTACGACCAGTTGAACCGTGAGGTTTGCCAGCAGGAGGGCGAGTTGCGGGTTGATGGTGGTTGTCAGCGCGTGTTCCAGCACGACGGCGAATTACAGCTCAAGGATCGCGCCTGGCAGCGCGAGTTGTGCATCGATACCGGTGACAGTGCGGACACGGTTGTGTGGCATCCGGGGGCGCGGCCGTTGCTGGGCGTGACCTGGGATGAGATTTCGGAGTTTGTCTGTGTTGAAGCGGCGGCGGGTGGGACGGACAGCCTGCATCTGGCGCCGGGGGAGAAGGCGCATTTGAGTTTGCAGGCTTGGGCTGCTGCTTAGTTTGTTGCTGCTGGCCCCATCGCTGGCAAGCCAGCTCCCACAGTGTCTGCGCCGAACATACAATTCGCGAACACTAATGAAACCTGTGGGAGCTGGCTTGCCAGCGATGAGGCAGGACTTGTCAGTGCAAATGTTGGATCAATTGAACTCGTCACCCACCGGATACCGACTGGCATTCAAGCTCTCTTTGATCTTGCGCAAATGCGGCTGGAAATCCACCCCGCGACGCAAGGTCATCCCCGTCGCCAACACATCCAGCACCGTCAACTGAATGATCCGCGAGGTCATCGGCATATAGATGTCGGTGTCTTCCGGCAACGGAATGTTCAGGCTCAGCGTACTGGCCTTGGCCAGCGGCGAATTCTCTGCCGTCAGGCCCAGTACCGAAGCGCCGTTCTCCCGGGCAATGCGCGCCACTTCCACCAGTTCGCGGGTGCGGCCGGTGTAGGAAATGATCACGAACAATTCGCCAGTGTGCGCCACCGAAGCAATCATCCGTTGCATCAGCACGTCGGCGTGGGCGGTCACCGCCAGGTTGAAACGGAAGAACTTGTGCTGCGCATCCAGCGCCACCGGGGCCGAAGCACCCAGGCCGAAGAAGTGGATCTGCCGGGCCTGGATCAACAGGTCGACGGCGCGGCTGATCAGGTTCGGGTCGAGCGCCTGGCAGGCGCTGTCCAGCGAGGCGATGGCGCTGCCGAAAATCTTCTGTGTGTAGGCTTCGGGATTATCGTCAGCCTCTACAGCACGGCTGACATACGCCGCGCCGCTGGCCAGGCTCTGGGCCAGTTGCAGCTTGAGTTCGGGGTAGCCGCTGACGCCGAACGAACGGCAGAAACGGTTGACCGTCGGTTCACTGACCGACGCCGCCTGGGCGAGGGCGGCGATGCTGAAGCGGGTGGCCTGCTGTGGGTTGAGCAGGATCACTTCGGCGACTTTGCGTTCGGCCTTGTTCAGCTCTTCAAGGCGACTCTGGATTTGTTCCAGTAAATTTCGCACGCGGTCCATAAGAATTCCTAGATTCACCGGCGCCGATAAGCGCGCGGCTATGCAAATTGGGCCTTTGATGTGGCCCGTGACGGTGGCCTATCCTACTGATGGCTCCGACCGACCACCACTCGGAATCTGTATTTTGCGAAAATGTTGTGGTTATTACTACATTTTCCCTTGAGTGATGCCTTGAAAAAAGGTATTTGTAGCTTAACTTGATAAAAGAACAAACATCATGCCTTCGATTACGGTTGAACCGTGCACCTTCGCCTTGTTCGGCGCCTTGGGCGATCTGGCCCTGCGCAAGCTGTTTCCTGCCCTTTATCACCTGGATGGCGCCGGTTTGCTGCACGAGGACACGCGTATTATCGCGCTGGCCCGTGAAGAAGGCACCGAACAGCAGCACATGGCATTCATTGCCGCCGAACTGCGCCGCTACGTGGGCAAGGAACTGGACGAGGCCGTGGCCGAGCGCTTTCTGGCGCGCCTGACGTACCTGCACGTCGACTTCCTCAAGGCTGAAGATTACGCGGCGCTGGTCGATCTGGCGGGCACCAAACAACGCATGATTGCCTATTTCGCCACCCCGGCGGCGGTGTACGGCGCGATCTGCGAAAACCTGGCGAAAGTCGGTCTGGCCGAAAACACCCGCGTGGTGTTGGAAAAACCGATCGGCTCGGACCTGGAATCCTCGCGTAAGGTCAACGACGCCGTGGCGCAGTTCTTCCCGGAGAACCGCACTTACCGCATCGACCACTACCTGGGCAAAGAGACGGTACAAAACCTGATCGCCCTGCGGTTTGCCAACAGCCTGTTCGAAACCCAGTGGAACCAGCATTACATCTCCCACGTGGAAATCACCGTGGCCGAGCAGGTCGGCATCGAAGGCCGCTGGGGCTATTTCGACAAGGCCGGCCAGCTGCGCGACATGATCCAGAACCACTTGCTGCAACTGCTTTGCCTGATCGCCATGGATCCGCCGGCCGACCTGTCCGCCGACAGCATCCGTGACGAAAAAGTGAAAGTGCTCAAGGCGCTGGCGCCGATCAGCCCGGAAGGCCTGACCACTCAAGTGGTGCGCGGCCAGTACATTGCCGGCCACAGCGAAGGCAAATCCGTACCGGGTTACCTCGAAGAACCGAATTCCAACACCCAGAGCGACACCGAAACCTTCGTCGCTCTGCGTGCCGACATCCGCAACTGGCGCTGGGCCGGCGTGCCGTTTTACCTGCGCACCGGCAAGCGCATGCCGCAAAAGCTGTCGCAGATCGTCATCCACTTCAAGGAACCGTCGCACTACATCTTCGCCCCGGAGCAGCGCCTGCAGATCAGCAACAAACTGATCATCCGCCTGCAACCGGACGAAGGCATTTCCTTGCGTGTGATGACCAAGGATCAAGGCCTGGACAAGGGCATGCAACTGCGCAGCGGCCCGTTGCAACTGAATTTCTCCGACACCTGGCGCAGCGCGCGGATCCCCGACGCCTACGAGCGGTTGTTGCTGGAAGTGATGAACGGCAATCAGAACCTGTTTGTCCGTAAAGATGAAATCGAAGCCGCGTGGAAGTGGTGTGACCAGTTGATCGCCGGGTGGAAAAAATCCGGTGACGCGCCCAAGCCGTATGCGGCCGGGTCGTGGGGGCCGATGAGCTCCATTGCATTGATCACGCGGGACGGGAGGTCGTGGTATGGCGATATCTGATGTGAAACTGCCCGCGGGCGTTAATGCCCACG
The DNA here is from genome assembly GCF_023375815.1 of Pseudomonas sp. HS6. Classification (NCBI taxonomy): domain Bacteria; kingdom Pseudomonadati; phylum Pseudomonadota; class Gammaproteobacteria; order Pseudomonadales; family Pseudomonadaceae; genus Pseudomonas; species Pseudomonas sp. HS6. Next base: position 3,203,025 of record NZ_CP067412.1, read on the forward strand.
AATTCAAGAGCCCGGTGTTGCTCGCCGAAGGCCTGGCGCTGAATGTCGCCAAGCAGTTGAGCGATGCATTGGCAGCGCGCGGCAACGCCGTGCTGGTGGTGTCCGGCGGTCGCAGCCCGGTGGCGTTTTTCCAGCACCTGGCCAAGCAGGAACTGGACTGGTCGAAGGTCGTAGTGACCCTGGCTGACGAGCGCTGGGTGCCGGTCGAACACGCCGACAGCAATGCCGGTCTGCTCAAGCAGTATCTGCTCAAGGGCCCGGCGGCCAAGGCGCAATTCCTCAGCCTTTACAGCGCGGCGGCCAACGTCGAGCAGGCTGCTGAAAACGCTGACCGCTTGCTTGCTGAATTGCCGGCCATTGATGTACTGGTGCTGGGCATGGGCGATGACGGTCACACCGCGTCTTTGTTCCCGGACAGCCCGAACCTGACCGAAGCCCTGCAAGCCGACGGCACCCGTCGCTGCTGGCCAATGCTCGCGCCAAGTGTGCCGCGTCAACGTCTGACCATGAGCCGCGCACTGCTGGCCTCGGCACGGCACAAGATTCTGTCGATTTCCGGTCAGTCGAAACTGACCACCCTGAATGCCGCACTGGCATCCAACGACGTCGCCGCCATGCCGGTTCGCGCGTTTCTGCAACCTACGTTAGAGATTTACTGGTGCCCATGAGCCAAGGAACAGCCGCTATGACAACCCCATCCCCGACCGTTTCCATGGCGGACAAAGTTGCCCTGATCGACAGCCTCTGCGCCAAGGCGCGGATCCTGCCGGTGATCACCATCGCCCGTGAACAGGACGTGCTGCCCTTGGCCGACGCCTTGGCCGCCGGTGGTCTGACCGCGCTGGAAGTGACCCTGCGTTCGCAGTTCGGCCTCAAGGCGATCCAGATCCTGCGCGAACAGCGCCCGGAGCTGGTGACCGGTGCCGGCACCGTGCTCGACCGCAACATGCTGGCTGCTGCCGAAGCGGCCGGTTCGCAATTCATCGTCACCCCGGGCATCACCCGCGACCTGCTGGAAGCCAGCGTCGAAAGCCCGATCCCGCTACTGCCGGGCATCAGCAACGCCTCCGGCATCATGGAAGGCTATGGCCTGGGTTATCGCCGTTTCAAGCTGTTCCCGGCTGAAGTCAGCGGCGGCGTGGCGGCCATCAAAGCCCTCGGCGGCCCGTTCGGCGAAGTGAAATTCTGCCCGACTGGCGGCGTCGGCCCGGCCAACATCAAGAGCTACATGGCGCTGAAAAACGTCATGTGCGTGGGTGGTAGCTGGATGCTCGATCCGGAGTGGATCAAGAACGGCGATTGGGCGCGCATTCAGGAATGCACCGCCGAGGCTCTGGCGCTGCTGGACTGATGCTTCTGAAATAGTTTTTTCCTGACACTTCGTTGTGTGTTCTACGGCTTTAACGGTGCGCTTGGTCGGTGCACCGTTTTTTTTTGCCCGCTAAAAACTTTCGTTATCTCGAGATACGTTATCTGGAGATACATAGTTACCGCACCTGGCTTTGCGTGTGGCGTTAACCTGCGTTCATCTTATGGAAGAGAGAACGCGTCATGGATAACCAGCCTTCAGCTCCATCGGTTTATCAACTGGCCCCCGAGCAAGTCGCCGGGCCGTATTTTCGCAATCCCAAACTGCTGCGCCGCAACATCAGTGAAGGTGCCGAGGGCTTGCCTTTGCTGTTGCGCCTGACCATCGTCGATGCGATGACCGCCGAACCGGTCAGCGGCGCCCTGGTGGATATCTGGCACTGCAACGCACGCGGTGCCTATTCCGGTTGGAGCCGTATCAACCCGGATCTGGAAGTCGATGTCGATGCGATCGGTTCAGTTCCGCGAACCGACGATGACACCTATCTGCGCGGTGGCCAGTTCAGTGATCACAAGGGTAGGGTGCGTTTTACCACTATCTATCCGGGTTTCTACGCCGGACGCGCCCTGCACATTCACGTGGCGGTTCGCATCGTCGCCGGCAACGAATATCTGGAGGAACGCAATGTGGCCTGGGTCGGGCAGCTGTACTTTCCCGAGGTGGTTTCTCGCGGGGTGCTCAACGCCAAGGCGTATCGCGGGCGCGGTTCGGTGCCGGTGTGCAACGCCGACGACAGCTACTACGCCAACATGGGCGGAGAAGCCTCGACCTTGACGGTGTGGCCCATCGGCCGGGAGTCACACGAAGACGGTTACTTCGGCCACCTCACGATCGGCATCGACACCTTTGCGGTGTCGTCGCAGATCAAGCCCGAGGACTTCGACAAGTACACGGTTTAGCGCAGTTCGTTCAGCGCCAGAACCAGCGACTGAATCTCCGCCGCCGTGGTGGTCAGTGACGGCGTGATGCGGATGCACGGCCCACAGGCGGCGCCGTTGCGCACGACGGTGAACAGGTTGTAGTCGCTGAGCAGTCGTTCGACCATCGCCTGCTGGTCGGCATGTCGGGTAAACCGAATAGAAGTGATGCCGCAATACAGCCGCGGATCGTCCGGGGTCGTGACTTCGATGCCCGGCAAGTTGCGCACAGCGCTGACCCACAGGTTGCGCAGGTAGTTGACCCGTGCGCCCTTGGCCGCCGCGCCACCGAGTGAGCGGTGTTCCTCGAACACCAGCGGCAGGGTCATCAGCGCCGGTATGTTCGGCGTGCTGTAGGGTGTGCGCGAGCGGATGTCGTTGAGCGGGAAATGCATCTCGCCCATGTCCGGGTCTATGTCGGCCAGACGCTGCGGAGCGATATACAGAAAACCCAGGGTCAGCGGCGAGCCGATCCATTTGTGCAGGTTGTACCCGGCGAACGCGATACCCAGCGCTTCCAGATCGAACTCGATCTGGCCGAGGGCATGGGCGCCATCGAGGATGATATCGACGCCATGCTCCTTGGCCAGCGCGGCAATGGCCTGCACCGGCATCACCAGACCAGTGCGGTGGGTGACGTGGGTCAGCGCCATCAGCTTGAGCTTTGGATAGCGGATGAAGGCTTCGCGGTAAGTCGCCAGCAGGCTGTCGAAACTGGCCGGGTACGTGTGCTCGATCTCGATCACCTCGACCCCGCGATGGCGGGCCAGCCAGCGCATGGCGCCTTTGACCGTGTCGTATTCCAGATCGCAGATCAGCACCTGATCGCCAGGCTCGAGGCGGTTGTAGTTGCGGATCAGCGACTGCAGGCCGGCGGTGGCGTTCTGGGTGAAGGCGATGCTCTGAGCGCGTACGCCGATCAGCTCGGCCAGTTGCGCGCGGATGTCGAGGCTGTCGTGCTGTTCAAAGCGTTGGCGTACGTAGACCGAGTTGCTGTTGTTGATCAGTTCGATGTGGCGCTGGTAGTCCTCGACCACGGTTCGCGACATGCGCCCGAAGTAGCCGTTTTCCAGGTTCACGGGGCCGGGGTGGCGGTCGTAACGGTCGGCGAAGGTTTGCCAGAAGGCTTCGTCTCGGGCGCGGCGGGTGTTATCGGGCATGGTCGACTCGGATCAGGATGCGCCTCAGTGGCGCGGGGCGGGTTTGCCATGTTTGGCGCGCAACGGTTCAAGCAGCTCCGACAGGCCGTTGTGATCGATTTCCTGCATCAGCGCCAACAGGCCGCCGAGTTCGCCGTGGGGGAAACCTTCCCGGGCAAACCAATTCAGGTACGGGCCGGGGAGGTCGGCGATGATCCGTCCCTTGTACTTGCCGAAGGGCATTTCGCGGGTGACCAGCAGTTCGAGTTTTTCAGGGTTCATCGTTGAAATCGTCTGGCGTTAAAAACACTTTGGAAAATACAGGCATTCTGCATGCAGGCCAAATGACAGATCATGCAAATAACAGGCATACAGAATTCTGTTTTATTTATAACTCATTGAAAAATAACAATTAAATTCTTTGGCGAAAGCTGGCACGACCACTGCAACACTCCTTGCATCTTTCACCAACGCAAGGAATTGAAAAATGACTGACATGAATAAAGAAGCCATCTCCGTCCTCAACGACCTGATCGAAACCAGCAAGGACGGTCAGGAAGGGTTCAAGACCTGCGCTGAAGACATCAAGCACCCAGAACTGAAAACCCTGTTCGTGACCCGTTCAGCCGACTGCGCAACTGCCGCAGCTGAACTGCAGGCAGCGGTGCGCTCGATGGGTGGCGATCCGGAAACCTCCACCAGCGTCAGTGGTGACTTGCATCGTCGCTGGGTCGACGTCAAAGCCATGTTCACCGGCAAGGACGAAGAAGCCGTGCTCAACGAAGCCGAGCGTGGTGAAGATCACGCTCTGAAGGCTTATCGGGAAGCGATCGAGAAGATCAACAAGCACAACCTGGTCGGCATTCGTGATCTGGTTGAGCGTCAGTACCACGGCGTGCAACGCAATCATGATCAGGTGAAAGCGCTGCGTAACCAGGCTCGCGCACGCTCGTAAGCGTCACTGAAAAAACTGTGGGAGCGAGCTCGCTCGCGATGACGGACTGACATTCAACAGTGATGTTGACTGATCCGGCCATATCGCGAGCAAGCTCGCTTCCACTTTGTTTTTTACAGGGCCAATCAGCCGATGCTGATGGCCGGCAAGGTCGGCAGGGTAACAGTCTGCTGCTTACGCGGAGCCAGGATCTCTGCCTCGCCGTCCACCACCAGCTCATCGCGCTGGTTGAACACGCGAGTGGCAATGCGCACGCGGAATTTCGGCAGTTTCTCGAGGATTTCCAGGCGTACGGTCAGGGTGTCGCCGATCTTTACCGGCTTCTGGAAGCTCATCTGCTGGCCGATGTAAATGGTGCCCGGCCCAGGCAGCTCGCATGCCACGGCCGCACTGATCAACGCGCCACTGAACATGCCGTGGGCGATGCGTTCCTTGAACATGCTGGCGGCGGCGAACTCGGCGTCCAGGTGCACCGGGTTGTGGTCGCCGGACATCGCGGCGAACAGCTGGATGTCACGCTCTTCTACCGTCTTGCTGTAGCTGGCGGTCTGGCCGACTTCGAGAGCTTCGTAAGGGATGTTGGTAACCTGGGTCATCGGTCTTGATTCCTGTGACGGATTAAATGAATCCACAAAAAATTATTCGCTGCGGTGAGGGCGACGATGGCTCAGCGCCTGGTCGATCCAGGCCAGCACATCGGCGGTCACTTCGTCGCGGTTGGTCTCGTTGAACAATTCGTGCCGCGCCTGCGGGTAGATTTTCAGTTGCAGGTTCTGGCTGCCGGCCGCGCGCAAGGCATTGGCCAGATCAGTCAGACGCTTGCCTTCACTCACCGGATCACATTCGCCGCCAATCACCAGCAGCGGCAGGCCCGGGTCGATCTGGGCGAGATTGGACGCTTTGCTGATTTGCTGCAACCCGCCGAGCAGGTCGATCCACAACTGATTGGTGCAGCGAAAGCCGCACAGCGGATCGGTGGCGTACTTGTCGACTTCGGCCGGGTCGCGACTCAGCCAGTCAAACGCGGTGCGCGCCGGTTTGAATTTATTGTTGAACGAGCCGAACGACAGCCATTCGATCAGCGCACTGCGACCCTTGGCACCCTGACGCAGTTTTTCGAACCTGGCGATCTGCCGGGCCGCGCGGTACAGCGCAACCGGCTGGAAATTCGAACCGCTGAGAATCGCGCCGTGCAGGCTGGCGCTGTGATGCAGTAAATAAGCCTGCGCGATGTAGCTGCCCATGCTGTGCCCGAGCAGCACGATCGGCACGCCCGGATGACGCTGGCCGATGAACTGGTTGAGGCTCGCGAGATCCCCAACCACCTTGCACCAGCCATCGTCATCGGCGAAATGCCCGAGCGTCCCATGATCGGCGGTTTTGCCATGGCCGCGCTGATCAGGCGCATACACCCCGTAGCCTTCGGCGCAGAACGACTCTGCCAGCCGCGCGTACCGAGCGCTGTGCTCGGCCATGCCGTGGGCCAGCAGAATCACCGCTTTCAGCGGCGTATTCGGCAGCCACTGGTTGACGAAGAGGCGGCTGCGGTCACTCGCGTCCAGCCAGAAAGTGTCGTGGATCATGGCGATTCCTTTTGCGGCATGCTTTTACTACAGGGGCTTGCAGAGATTGCATTGTATAGCGCGTCCGATCAGCTCACGCCACGGCAGGAAGATTCACACGATCAATGAGGACGTCGCCCATATTTGCCTGAATGACCATAGCTGCTAGTGTCCGTGAAGCCCCGCTTTTTGCTTTCGGCTTTTTCAAGGACAAGAGAAAAATGACAGCGAAGCGGCCCCGGATCGGCTCAGGTAAAGAGGACAAGAACAATGCAACCTGATTTCTGGAATGACAAACGCCCGGCGGGCGTACCCCTGGACATCGACGTGGGTGAATTCAAGTCGGTGATCGAGGTGTTCGAGCGTTCCTGCAAGAAATTCGCTGATCGCCCGGCGTTCAGCAACATGGGCGTGACCCTGACCTACGCCGAGCTGGAGCGCTACAGCGCCGCGTTCGCCGGTTACCTGCAAGCCCACACCGATCTGGTGCCGGGGGATCGCATCGCGGTGCAGATGCCCAACGTCCTGCATTATCCGATTGCCGTGTTCGGCGCACTGCGCGCCGGGCTGATCGTGGTCAACACCAACCCGCTGTACACCGCGCGGGAGATGCGTCACCAGTTCAAGGACTCCGGTGCCCGGGCGCTGGTGTACCTGAACATGTTCGGCCAGAAGGTCCAGGAAGTACTGCCGGACACCGACATTCAGTACCTGATCGAAGCGAAGATGGGCGACCTGATGCCCACCGCCAAGGGCTGGCTGGTCAACACCGTGGTCAGCAAAGTGAAGAAGATGGTGCCGGCGTATTCGCTGCCCCAGGCGATTTCCTTCAAGAGCGCGTTGCGCATGGGCCGGGGCCTGGGCATCAAGCCATTAAAGGTCGGTCTCGACGACATCGCTGTCCTGCAATACACCGGCGGCACCACCGGTCTGGCCAAAGGCGCGATGCTCACCCACGGCAATCTGGTGGCCAACATGCAGCAGGTTCGCGCCTGTCTCGGCCAGTTCGGCAGCGACGGTCAGCCGTTGTTGCGCGAAGGCCAGGAAGTGATGATCGCGCCGCTGCCGCTGTACCACATCTATGCCTTCACCGCGAATTGCATGTGCATGATGGTGTCCGGCAACCACAACGTATTGATCACGAACCCGCGTGACATCGGCGGCTTCATCAAGGAGCTGAAAAACTGGAAGTTCTCGGCACTGCTGGGGCTCAACACACTGTTTGTCGCGCTGATGGATCATCCGGACTTCAAGACACTCGACTTCTCCACCCTCAAGCTCACCAACTCCGGCGGCACAGCACTGGTCAAGGCCACCGCCGAACGCTGGGAGCAGATCACCGGTTGCCGCATCACCGAAGGCTACGGCCTGACTGAAACCTCGCCGGTAGCCTGCACCAACCCGTACGGCGAGCTGTCACGAATCGGCACGGTCGGCCTGCCGGTGCCGGGCACCCGGTTGAAAGTCATCAATGACGACGGCGTCGAGCAACCTTTGGGTGAGCGCGGCGAACTGTGTATCAAGGGCCCGCAGATCATGAAGGGCTACTGGCAGAAACCCGAGGCCACCGCCGAGGTGCTGGATGCCGAGGGCTGGTTCAAGTCTGGCGACATCGCGGTGATCGACCCGGACGGTTTCGTGCGCATCGTCGATCGCAAGAAGGACATGATCATCGTCTCCGGTTTCAACGTGTACCCGAACGAAATCGAAGACGTGGTGATGGCCCATCCGAAAGTCGCTAACTGCGCAGTGATCGGCGTGCCGGACGAGCGCTCCGGGGAAGCGGTGAAGCTGTTTGTGGTGGCGCGGGAAACCGGCGTGAGCCTGGAAGAGCTGAAGGCCTACTGCAAAGAGAATTTCACCGCTTACAAGGTGCCGAAACACATCGTGCTGCGTGAGTCGTTGCCGATGACGCCTGTCGGGAAAATTCTGCGGCGGGAGTTGCGCGATATCGCATAAAGACTGCGCTTCGCGCAATCGCTAGCAAGCTAGCTCCCACAGGGATACGGTGATCCTGTAGGAACTAGCCTTGCTAGCGATTTTTTGCTTTTTGTCCCGGAATTCCGGGGCTTTTAGGGAGTTATAGGATTTTTGCTCTAAAATGACTGCCAGTAGTTCTTGAGTCATGAAAATGACTGTAGGGGCCGCTTTTGGCTCTAGTCGACCCTTGGCAAAGCTGCTACTCTCGGCGCGCTTTGTGACTTCTCGGCCTTGTAAAAAGCCAGACTCACCAATAAACAAACACCAATAATAATCGCATCAAATGCGGTGCTGAATTCGCGTTGCTGAGGAGTGGGCTTCCATGATCGAAGACTTTTGGAAGGATAAGTACCCCGCTGGAATTGCTGCCGACATCAATCCAGACGAGTACCCGAATATTCAGGCAGTGTTGAAGCAATCCTGCCAACGCTTCGCCGACAAACCGGCGTTCAGCAACCTGGGCAAGACCATCACCTACGGTGAACTGTACGAATTGTCCGGTGCGTTTGCCGCTTATCTGCAACAGCATACCGATTTGCAGCCCGGTGATCGAATCGCCGTGCAACTGCCCAACGTGTTGCAGTACCCGGTCGCCGTCTTCGGTGCCATCCGTGCCGGGCTGATCGTGGTCAACACCAACCCGCTGTACACCGCGCGGGAAATGGAACACCAATTCAACGACTCTGGCGCCAAGGCGCTGGTGTGCCTGGCGAACATGGCGCACCTGGCCGAAGCCGTGGTGCCGAAAACCGGCGTCAAACACGTCATCGTCACCGAAGTCGCCGACCTGCTGCCGCCAATCAAGCGCCTGCTGATCAACAGCGTCATCAAGTACGTGAAGAAAATGGTCCCGGCCTATCACCTGCCCAAAGCCGTCAAGTTCAACGACGTGCTGAGCAAGGGCCAGGGTCAACCGGTCGCCGAAGCCAACCCGGACAGCGGCGACGTCGCGGTGCTGCAATACACCGGCGGCACCACCGGCGTGGCCAAGGGCGCGATGCTCACCCATCGCAACCTCGTCGCCAACATGCTGCAGTGCAAGGCGCTGATGGGCTCCAACCTCAATGAAGGTTGCGAGATCCTGATCACCCCGCTGCCGCTTTACCACATCTATGCGTTCACCTTTCATTGCATGGCGATGATGCTGATCGGCAACCACAACATCCTGATCAGCAACCCGCGCGACCTGCCGGCGATGGTCAAGGAACTGTCGAAGTGGAAGTTCAGCGGCTTCGTCGGCCTCAACACGCTGTTCGTGGCCCTGTGCAACAACGAAGGTTTCCGCAAGCTGGATTTCTCGGCGCTGAAAGTCACCCTGTCCGGTGGCATGGCCCTGCAACTGGCTGCGGCCGAGCGCTGGAAAGCGGTCACCGGTTGCCCGATCTGCGAAGGTTACGGCATGACCGAAACCAGCCCGGTGGCCACGGTCAACCCGATCCAGAACATCCAGATTGGCACCATCGGCATTCCGGTGCCGTCGACCCTGTGCAAAGTCATCGACGATGCCGGTGTCGAGCAGCCGCTGGGCGAAATCGGCGAGCTGTGCGTCAAGGGTCCGCAAGTGATGAAGGGCTACTGGCAGCGTCAGGAAGCCACCGACGAGATGCTCGACAGCGAAGGCTGGTTGAAGACCGGCGACATCGCGCTGATCCAGCCGGACGGCTATATGCGCATTGTCGATCGCAAGAAAGACATGATCCTGGTCTCTGGTTTCAACGTGTACCCGAATGAACTGGAAGACGTGCTGGCGACCCTGCCGGGCGTGTTGCAGTGCGCGGCCATCGGCATTCCGGACGAGAAGTCGGGCGAAGCGATCAAGATCTTCATCGTCGCCAAACCAGGCGTCACGCTGACCAAGGAAACGGTGATGGAGCACATGCGCGCCAACGTCACCGGCTACAAGGTGCCGCGTTCGGTGGAATTCCGCGATGCGCTGCCGACCACCAACGTCGGCAAGATCCTGCGCCGCGAGTTGCGCGACGAAGAGCTGAAGAAGATCAAGGCGAAGAACGCCGCGTAAAATAAAAAGCCCCGCAGATGCGGGGCTTTTTGTTGGTGCATGTAAGGATTTGCGGTGTCTGGTAAATCCTACCCCCTCACCCCAGCCCTCCCGAAACGTCGGACCGCCCCCAAGGGGGCGAGGGGGGAAGGGAGCCGATCGGGGGCTGTTCAAAACCCGAGTTCGACTCGATATTTCAGGTCGGTGTACTTCGTGAAGACTACTCGGTCGGTCCCCTCTCCCTCCGGGCGGTCCGACGTTTCGGGAGGGCTAGGGTGAGGGGAGAGGGCTCCCCTAATCTTACTGACGGAACGGCGCGAAATTCACGTTGGTCCCCGCCGGGCGCATGTCCTGCAGGTAGGAGTCCTTGTCGGCGCTCAGTTCCAGGCTCAGGGCTGCCTTGCGCTTGCCTTCGTTGCGGATCACCAGGCCTTCGAGCTTCTCGCGCAGAAACACGGTCGGCACTTTCAGGTGCAGCAGTTCGTCGGTGGCCGGGGTGTGCATCAACAGGTGAATCCACTCGTATTGACCGATCGCCAGGCGCGTCACCGGCAGATCGAACCACCAGATATTGCGGTTGCGGTTCAGTTCGGCGAAGTGGCAGTTGTTGGTGCCGAGCACGGCACCGCCCAGTTCCTGGTTGCGACGGGCGATGGCCTGCTTTTTATCGAGTTTCATAACATTCCTGCGGGATCAGTTCTGTGGCGCCTGGCGCCCTTATGGTGGGCATTCTCGGGGCTACGCTCACAAACATAAAGCGCAACCTGCACGTCGCGACGAAATGAAGCCCTGAAAATAAATGAAACTTGGGGCAAACCGGGCCAGTCAATCATTACGTACTGACTTTTCCCCTTCAATGCACCAAGGAGAAACACCATGAGTAGCACAGGCGATAAAGTAAAAGGCATGGCCAACGAAGCCGTCGGCAACGTCAAGCAGGGTGTCGGCAAAGCCACCGACAACACCAAGCTGCAAGCCGAAGGCAAACTGCAAGAGAAGAAAGGCGAGGCCCAGCAAGCGGTGGGCAAAGCCAAGGATGCGATCAAGAAAGGCGTCGACAAGGCTTGATCCAGCCTTGAACGAAACACCGAAGCGGCCATCCAAGGATGGCCGTTTTCGTGTCCCGTTCACATACAGTCACGGATCACAGTGTTTCAAAGTCGCCAAGTAAGCTACTTTGATGAGAGAAAAACGGCCCCTGAGTCGCCACGACTTCAACCTGTTTTGCGGCGAAAGGAGACGCGAATGATTTTCCCCGACATGAAAGGCCTGCCCCTGCACCGGGTCATCGTGCGTACCGTCACCGAGTTCATGGACGACGAGATGTCGACCTATGCCTCGGCACTGGCCTACCAGATGCTGTTCTCGCTGTTCCCGTTCATTCTGTTCCTGATTGCCCTGATCGGCTTCCTGCACCTGCCGGACTTCTTCTCCTGGCTGCGCCTGCAATCGGAGCTGGTGTTGCCGCCCCAGGCGCTGGAGCAGGTCAACCCGGTGATCGACCAGTTGCAGCAATCCAAGGGCGGCCTGCTTTCAGTGGGTATCGTCGTTGCCCTGTACACCGCGTCCGCCGGTGTGCGCCTGATGATGAGCGCGATGAATGCGGCCTACGACGTGGTCGAAGGCAGGCCGATCTGGAAGCGCTTCCCGCTGTCGATTTTCTACACCGTCGGCATCGCCGGCATGTTGCTGGCCGCCGCGGCGCTGATGGTGCTGGGGCCTCAGGTGATGGGCTGGATTGCGGGTCAGTTCGGGCTGGAAGACTTCATCGTCACCGTATGGACCATCGCTCGCTGGCCGGTGATCGTGATCCTGATGATGGTCGCCGTCGCGTTGATTTATTACGTGATGCCTGACGTCAAACAGGAGTTCCGTTTCATCACCCCGGGCTCGGTGCTGGCGGTGGTGGTGTGGATCATCGCGTCCCTGGGGTTCGCGTTTTACGTCAAGACGTTCGCCAACTACAACGCCATGTATGGCAGCATCGGTGCGATCATCGTGCTGTTGCTGTATTTCTACATTTCCGCCGCCGTGCTGTTGCTGGGCGCGGAGATGAATGCGGTGATCGAACACATGTCCAGCGAGGGCAAGGACCCGGGAGAGAAAGTCCCCGGCGAACTCGATGAACATCCCAAACAACACGTTTCCGGACTTGGGCGCGATCATTCGCTCGACCCGAACACAGACGAAGCCTGATCATGATCCGTGAAATCCTGAAGATGGGCGACGAACGCCTGCTGCGCATTGCCCCGCCAGTGCCTGCCGAAATGCTCGATAGCCCTGAGCTGTGGCAACTGATCGACGACATGTTCCAGACCATGGAAAGCGTCGGCGGTGTCGGCCTGGCCGCGCCGCAGATCGGCGTCGACCTGCAACTGGTGATCTTCGGTTTCGAGCACAGCGAGCGTTACCCGGACGCCGAAGCCGTGCCGCAGACGATCCTGATCAATCCGCTGATCACGCCGTTGAGTCCCTTGATGGAAGAGGGCTTCGAAGGCTGTCTGTCGGTGCCCGGCCTGCGGGGCGCAGTGGATCGTTATCAGCAGATCCGCTACGAAGGTGTCGACCCCAAGGGCGAGCCGATCGTGCGCGTTGCATCGGGCTTCCACGCGCGGGTGGTGCAGCATGAATGCGATCACTTGATCGGTCGGCTGTACCCGTCGCGCATCACCGATTTCAGCAAGTTCGGTTACACCGAGGTGATGTTCCCGGATCTCGATCCCAACGCCGACGACTGACTAGCCAAGGCGCGGCGCCAGCTCCATGGCAATCATCGGCTTGCTCCGCGCATAACGGCTCAAACGCTCGGCCATCGCCTGGGGCAGGGCAGGGTCGAAGGTGAAGCCGCGCCGCTCGTAGAAACCGCGCAAGTCCGGGTGGCAGAACAGCCACACCGGCGCCTCGACGTCCTTCACCGCTTCTGCAATCAATTGCGCTGCAATGCCTTGCTCGCGACAGGCCGGGTCGACGAACAACCCGGTCAGCCAATGCCCGCCGAACACCGGCCGCAGGCACAACGCAGCCACGATTTCCTCGCGCCGCGCCACCCAAAATTGCGCCTCGCGCACCGCTTTCATCGACGATTGATGTTGGCGGTAGAACTTGTTCATCAAGGGCCAGGACAGGTCGTCAAGCTGGCTGTAACGGATGTCGGTCATGAATCGGACTGCCGGTGCAAAAGCCGCGGATTATAAAACAACGTGCTCGCCGGGATAGGTGTATACCTGATCTCACATCCCCTCTGAGTGGAGTACGCATCATGTCCAAAGGTATGGATTCGAAGAAAGCCGCGAAGAAGAAACCGGCCAAGACCGCCATCGAGAAACGCCACGAGAAAAGGGCGAAAAAAGTCGACATATTTGGCCATTGATCATGTCTTTCGGGAGCCCGGATCCGGGCTCCCGCGTTCTCTGTAAAAAATAAACTGCAAGAATTTCCGTTGTCGTTGCACAGAAGGAATGGACTCCTTTTCCGAGCAACGCCATGGCCCATTACTTTGACGATCGCCATCGTCAGCAAATCGAAACCCTGCGCCAGCGCTTCACCGCCCGCACCGAGTGGCCGACCTGGCTGCTGCTGATCGGCGTGTACGGCAGCTGGTTCGCGATTGTGCTGGGCAGCGGATGGCTGGGCCTCTGGTGGAGCACCTTGCTGCTGATTCCGTTGCTGGTGCTGTGGCTGTCGGTGCAGCACGAATTGCTCCACGGGCATCCGACGCGCTGGACCTTTGTGAACAAAGTTCTCGGTTATGCGCCATTCGCCGTGTGGTATCCCTACACGCTCTATCGCGACAGCCATTTGCAGCACCATCGCGATGAAGACCTGACGATCCCCGGCATCGACCCTGAAAGCCGTTACCTGAGTGCCGAGCGCTGGCAGGGCAGTTCGCTGTTCGAACGCAGCCTGCACTGGCTGAACAAGACCGTATTAGGCCGATTCATTCTTGGTGCGCCGCTGGCGTTGCTGGCGCTGGCCGGCGAAGAACTGCAGCGTCTGAAAAATGGCGAGCGTCAGGCTTGGCTGATGTGGCTGACCCACGGTGCCCTGACCGTGCTGATGCTGTTTTTCATCGCCCGCTACAGCGTATTGCCGATCTGGCATTACCTGTTTTTGATCAGCGTTCCGGCGCTGTCGATTGCGATGATTCGCTCCTACTATGAACACCGGCCGCACGTACAACCGGAACAGCGCACGGTGCTCAACGAAGCCGGGTGGCCGTGGCGCTGGTTGTTCCTGAACCTGAATTTTCATCTGGTGCATCACGATTTGCCGAAGCTGGCCTGGTACGACTTGCCCAAGGCTTACCGTATGCGCCGGGAGCAATGGGTCGCGCGCAGTGGCGGATTTCTGGTGCAAGGTTATGGGCAATTGTGGCGCCGGCACGGCATCAAACCGATTGACAGCCCGCAGCATCCGTTTATTTGAGGCCACCATGACGTCAGGTTACGCAGAGCTGTTGATGTACACCGCACCCGAGTCGATCCGCGCGGCGAACGAACAGTGGCTCGCGCGGATTCTCGATCACCTGGGCCGCTCGCGACTCAAGGCCGAAGGCTTGTCGCTGCCCGAACTCTGGCTGTCGCCGCAGTTGCTGTTGACCCAGACCTGCGGCTATCCGTTGATGACCGCGCTGCGTGGTCAGGTCCGGATTGTCGGCCGTCCACGCTACGAATTACCGGACGCCAGCGCCGGCAACCATTGCAGCCTGATTCTTGCCCGTGCCGATGATCCGCGCCGCAGTCTGGCGGAGTTCTTCGACAGTCGCGGGGTGATCAACAGCGAAGACTCCAACAGCGGCATGAACCTGTTGCGCCAGCGTCTGGCGCCATTGCAGCGGGACGGTCAGTTTTTCGCTTCGGTCGGCCTCAGTGGCGGCCATCGCGAAAGCCTGCGCTGGTTGCGCGAAGATCGCGCCGATCTGGCGGCCATCGACAGCGTGACCTTTGCCTACCTGACGCAGCACGCCGCCGAAGAGGTCAGTGGTTTGCGGGTGGTGGCGCGCAGTGCGTTCAGCCCGACCTTGCCCTTCATCACCGCTGCCAGTGCTTCGGACACGCAGATCGAACACCTGCGCCGGGCGATGAACCGCAGCCTGCAAGACTTGCCTGATGTGGCTCGTATCCTCGGTTTGCCCGAAGTGCTTCCCGCCAGCGAAGGCGATTACCTCGTCCTGCTGGATTATCAGCGCGAGGCCGAAGAACTGGGTTATGGCCGCTTGCGGTAGCGGCTCCGGCTAATTCATTAATGGAATATAAAAATTCTTTTTAAGTATTTTTAACGCATAAGGCACCTTGCTAGGATCGCGCCACCGGACGACCGGACATTCAGCGACCCTTGACCAAGGAGCCCCCATGTCCGGCGCCGACTCATCCCATCGCAATCATGTGAACACGTTGTTTCGCGACCATTACCCATGGTTGTGCGCACGTCTGCGTCGGCAATCGAATGATGCAGCCAGCGCCGAAGACATTGCCGCCGAAACCTTCGCGCAACTGCTCGAGGCACCGGGCCTGACCGCCATCCGCGAACCCCGCGCGTTGCTCACCACCATTGCCCAGCGGCTGCTTTACGAGCGCTGGCGGCGGGGTGATCTGGAGCGTCGGCATCTGCATCAACTGCAACAGAGTGACCTCGACCACGCGCCGTCTCCCGAAGAACTCGCCGACCTGTCGCAGAGCCTCAAGCATCTGGACCGGACGCTCCAGCGCCTGCCGGGCAAGGTGCGCTCAACCTTTCTGCTGGCCCGCATCGACGGCCTGACCTACCCACAAATCGCTGCCGAACTGGGCATCTCCCAGCGTTCGGTGAGCATGTACATGACCCGCTCCCAAGCCCTGTGCAACCGCCACAGCGCCAACCAAACCCTGATTTCCTCCCAGAACAAGAGGTCCGCATGAGATCGATCAAAACCCTGCTCGGCAGTTCGCTGCTGGCCCTGACCCTTACAGCCGGCCACGCCGTGGCAGCGGAAAAAACCGCGCCGATTCACTTCGGCGACATCACCTGGGAAAGCGGCAGCTTCATCACCGAAGTACTGCGTCTGATTGTCGAGAAAGGCTACGGCTACCCGACCGACACGCTGCCGGGCAGCACCGTCAGCCTCGAGGCGGCGCTGGCGAAAAACGACATTCAAGTGATTGGCGAAGAGTGGGCCGGGCGCAGTCCGGCGTGGGTCAAAGCTGCCGCCGAAGGCAAGGTGTTCGGCCTCGGTGACACGGTGAAGGGCGCAACCGAAGGCTGGTGGGTGCCGGAATATGTGATCAAGGGTGACCCCGAGCGCGGGATCAAACCGCTGGCGCCGGAGCTGAAATCCGTGGCCGACCTGCCGCGCTACAAGGATGTATTCAAAGACCCTGAGGACCCGAGTCGCGGGCGTTTCCTCAACAGCCCGACCGGCTGGACCTCGGAAATCGTCAACAGTCAGAAGCTCAAGGCGTATGCGCTGAATGACAGCTTCGTCAACTTCCGCACCGGTTCCGGCGCGGCGCTGGATGCTGAGGTGGCGTCGTCGATCAAGCGCGGCAAACCGGTGCTGTTCTACTACTGGTCGCCAACGCCGCTGCTCGGTCGCTTCAAACTGGTGAAGCTGGAAGAGCCACCGTTCGACGCCGAAGCCTGGAAGACCCTGGCCGATGCCAATAACCCTAATCCGAAAGGCACCCGCTCGATGCCGGCGAGCCTGGCGATTGGCGTGTCGGCGCCGTTCAAGGCGCGGTATCCGGAACTGGTGACGTTCTTTGAAAAGGTCGATTTGCCGATCGATTTGCTGAACCAGACCCTGGCCGGGATGAGCGAGAAGCGCCAGCAACCACGCCAAGTCGCTGAAGCGTTCCTGCGTGATCAACCACAAGTGTGGAAATCGTGGGTGCCGGGTGAGGTGGCGAATAAGGTGAGCGGCAGTCTGTAGTTCTTTTCCTATATTTCTGTAGTGCTGCACCGACGCCATCGCGGGCAAGCCCGCTCCCACAGGGTTCTGCGCAATGTTCAAGCTAGCGTGGTACCTGTGGGAGCGTGGTTTGCCCGCGATGGCGTCCGAGCAGGAAAAACGTTTTTTGCGCTGAACCGTTTCTCGTCCATTTCCTGTCCGAACTCCCTCATTGCTGGCCGACTAGTGGCCTTGCGCAAGGCTTTGCGCTGTCTATGCTCATTCATAACTAACTATGTCGAACGCCATCCAATGGGCTCCGACCGCTAGCGGTTACCGATCTCAAAGCTGCCAGAGTGCGCAATCCAAGGCACCGACACTTGACCGACAAGGAGCTGTTTTTAAATGGAAGTTCTTCTGCATGTTAGGAATGGCCCGCTCGCGGGCTATCAAGAGAAGGATGTCTTGATTAGAGCGTCGCTGCATGGACTCTTTGATTAATCATCGTTTATCACCTGACAACTTCCTCCTGTGGAGGAATGCGTGTGCCTGTTCTGTGGAACGTAGTGGTGGATTCTGAAAGACCTGAACTTTCATCAAATCAAAAGACCGCGCGGAAGGTGATAGAGACATGTTCAACCTACATCACAAGGCTGACCTGCAGGAAATCGAACGCTTCAGCTGTGCCCTGACCGAAGCCAACGCCAAGTTGGAGGCGATCAGCCGTTCGATGGCAATGATCGAATTCACCCCCGACGGCATCGTTCTGGATGCCAATGACAACTTCTGCAAGACCATGGGCTACAGCGCCGAGGAAGTGCGTGGCAAACATCACCGGGTCTTTTGCGAAGAGGAGTTTTACCGCAGCGAGGAATACGCCAAGTTGTGGCGTGATCTGGCCCGTGGCGAGCCGATCAGCGGGACTTTCCTGCGTTTGAACAAGCGCGGTCAGGAGATCTGGCTCGAGGCCAGTTACATGCCGGTCTATGGCCCGGACAAACAAGTCAGAAGTGTGATCAAAGTGGCGTCGGACATTACGGCGCGCGTGAACAAGGAAAAGGAAGAGGAAAGCATGCTGGCGGCGATCGGCCGCTCGATGGCGGTGATCGAGTTCACCCCGGAAGGCAATGTGATCACGGCCAACGACAACTTCCTCCGGACCATGCAGTACTCGCTCAACGAGATCGTTGGCCATCACCATAGTCTGTTCTGTCACCGTGCCGAAGCCGAGTCGGCGCAGTACAAGGCTTTCTGGGCCTCGCTCAATCGCGGCGAATATCACTCACACCGGTTCGAGCGCAAGAACAAGTCCGGGCAGACCGTTTACCTCGAAGCCTCGTACAACCCGTTGTTCGACGCCAAGGGCCGATTGTACAAAGTGGTGAAGTTCGCCAGCGACATCACGCACCAGATGACCACCTTGCAGACCGCTGCGGAATCGGCCCACAGCACCTCGGTACAAAACGACGCCTGCGCGCAAAAAGGCTCACAGGTCGTGCAGCAAACGGTGCAGATCATTCAGGACATTTCCCGCGACCTCAATGAAGCGGCACTGAGCATCGATGCGGTGAGCAAGCAGTCGGACATCATCGGCACCATCGTCCAGACCATTCGCGGGATCGCCGATCAAACCAACCTGCTGGCACTCAACGCGGCCATCGAAGCGGCGCGGGCGGGCGAGCACGGACGCGGTTTTGCGGTGGTGGCGGACGAAGTGCGCAGCCTCGCGGCGCGGACCAGTCAGGCGACCCTGGAGATCGTCGATGTGGTGCGCAAGAACCATGAGTTGTCACTGAGTGCGGTGTCGAGCATGCAGTCGAGCCTGAGCCGCACCGGGCTCGGGGTGGAACTGGCGAACGAGGCGGGCGACGCGATCCGGGAGATTCAGCAGGGCTCGCGGCATGTGGTGGATGCGATCAGCCAGTTCAACGAGACGTTGCAGTTGAACTGACGGCTTCACGGCTGAAAAAAAGGATCCCTGAGGGATCCTTTTTCATTGCGCCGTTCTTTAAAGCGAAGCGAGGAACTTGTCTGCCGACTGGTCGCTGATCTTGACCGAGTTGGCATCTTGTTTGTTCTGCTTCTCGGCTTCGGCCAGTTTCATCTTGTCCTGCAGGCGATCGGCGATCTCTTTGCCGATGGCCAGTTGTTTCTCTGGCGGCATGGCTTTGATGTCGTCTTCGGTCAAACCCATTTCCTTCAGGATGCTGTCGCGCAGACGCTGTTCCGGCGTCTTGCTCATGTAGTCCTTGAATTCGTCGGTAGCGGAAGTGCCGGTGGTCTTGGTCTGCGAAGCGTCAGAAGTCTGCAGGCCAACGCGGGTCTTGGCGAACGCCTCATCGACGTTGTCGCTGATGCGCGTGGCTTCGCTGACTTGCTGGGTGGCGAGTTGCGTGGCCGAGCTTTGAATCTGGTTGGTGGCGTCAGTGGTTTGCCCCTGCGCCTGGTTTTGCAGCGATTGCAGCATGGCGCCGTGGAGCCCGCCTTGCAGACCGGCAGCCGCCGACGCTGTCGCGTCTTCGGTGAGGCGCTTGGGCAGATGAATCAAATTCGCCTGTTTCGAACTGACCAACATGATGAAGGACCTTGTGGTAATTGCTGTCGGCGGTAAAGCAGCAATTACCGTGCCGCCAGAACAAGCCCCGTGGATTCAGCAGGTTAAGGCGTTGCGGGTTTTCGGAAGCGGTCATCCTTTGCCGTCCGGCGGCAGAAGATGACCGTCGCCCGTCAGCGATGGGCGATGTTTTCCAGCGCGAGGTTACGGGTGCGGGGGCCGAAATAGCCGATGGTCAGCATCACGATCAGCATGCTGACGACAATGAACGCCAGCACCCCCGGCGTGCCGAAGTGGTCGAGGAACAGACCGATCAACAGGCTGCTGAACACCGTCGACAAACGACTGAACGAGTAACAGAACCCCACCGCCCGGGCGCGGATGTTGGTGGGGAACAGTTCGCTCTGATAGGAGTGGTAACTGAAGCTCAGCCAGGCGTTGCAGAAGGTGATCATCACGCCGCAGAAGATCAGGCCGAAGGCGCTGGTCTGCAACGCGAACAACGTGCCGAAGGTCATGGCGCCCAAGGCTGAGCCGACGATCTGCCACTTGTTCTCGAAGCGGTTGGCGAATTTGACGAACAACAACGGCCCGAGCGGGTAGGCGAGGGTGATGATGAACGCGTACATCAGGCTGTGAGTGACGCTGACACCCTGACCGGAAAGCAGCGCTGGCAGCCAGTTGCCGAAACCGAAGAAACCGATGGCCTGGAAGATGTGAAAGACGATCAGCATCAGTGCGCGGCGCCGGTACGGCGGTTGCCAGATGTCGGCGAAACGGCCCTTGCCTTCAACATCGACGGCCACGGCTTCCGGCGCGTCCAGTGGTTTACGGTAATCCTTCTCGCAGCGCGCTTCGATGTCATCGAGAATCCGGTTCGCTTCATCGAAGCGACCATGCTGGGCCAGCCAGCGCGGCGACTCCGGCAGGCGTTTGCGCAGCCACCAGATAAACAGCGCGAACACCGCACTGGCCAGCACCACCCAACGCCAGCCGGACACCCCGAACGGCGCCTGCGGCACCAGCCACCAAGACATCAGCGCCACCGCCGGCACCGACAGGAACTGCACAAAAAACGCGAAGGCAAACGCCGAACTGCGCATGCGTTTTGGCACCAGTTCCGAGAGGTAGGCGTCGATGGTCACCAGTTCGATGCCGAGGCCGATGCCCACCAGAAGACGCATGCAGATGATCCCCAGCGCCGAACTCTGCACGCCCATCAGCACCGTGGCCACGGTGTACCAGACCAGCGCGAAGGTGAAGATCGCCCGCCGCCCGAAGCGGTCCGCCAACGGACTGAGCAAACTGGCACCTAGAAACAATCCAAGGAACGTCGCCGAGGCAAACGCGGCCTGATCGGAGAACCCGAACACGCCCTGATTGCCGGTGGCGAAGATGCCGTCGCGGATCAGTCCGGGACTGATGTAGGCGGTCTGGAAGAGATCGTAGAGTTCGAAGAAACCACCGATCGACAGCAGCGCCACCAGCCGCCAGATCGTGGCGACCGCCGGAAGACGGTCGATGCGGGCGGAAACCTGTGCGGCGCGTATCGGGTCGATACCGTCGCTTTGCGCGGCGGCGGGGGCGTGTGCAGTCATGGGCCGATCCATTTTTTTATGATGGAAAAGCTTAGCCTGCTATCGGAAATCAAGGATTGTTTATATCGGCGGCTTAAGCAGTAAAACCGCCGATTTCTTGCAATATCCGCTTACGGATTAGCGATTCATGCTGCGGGTACCGGATCCGGCAGCGCCGAGGCCGGCAAGCCGAACACCTTATCGAACAGCCAGTTGAACGCAAAGGTGTAGCAAGGGATGAACACGATCAGCGCCAGGTCCAACAAAAAGGCCTGGATCAGGCTGATGTTCATCCACCAGGCGATCAGCGGAATCAGGAACACGATCAGCGTCAGTTGAAAACCGACGGCGTGGGCGATGCGGCGTTTGACCGTGCGGGTGCGCGACACCTGACGGCTTTCCCAGTGCTCGAACAGTGATGTGTAGATGAAGTTCCAGGTCACGGCGATGGTGGTGATGATCACCGCCAGCGGGCCAGTGCTGCCGGGCGAAGTGCCGGACAACAAGGCGAGGCCGAGAGCCGAGAAGGTCATGCCGATCACTTCATAGAGCGACACATAGACCAGTTTGCGTTTGACGCCTTGCATGGGGAATTGCCTCTTTCTTGCGACGGGTGGCCAGTGGGGCTGGCGAAGGCGACGAAAGATAGCTTCAATGGAGGTGACAGAAAAAGTCAGTAGCTTTCAGTTTTATTGATAGGTAAATGATGTGAATTTCAACAGCGAAAGCATCGAGCTGTTTCTCGCAGTGATTGAGCGCGGCTCGTTTTCCGCCGCAGCCAGGGCGTTGGGCAAAGTCCCGTCGGCGGTGAGCATGGCCATCGGCAATCTGGAGGCCGAACTCGGCTATCCGCTGTTCGACCGCAGCCATCGCGAACCCCAACCTACGGCGATGGCGCTGTCGCTGGTGCCCCATGCGCGACTGATCGCCGATCAGCTCAAGCAATTGCAGGTGCACGCGGTGCAGTTGTCGCTGGGGCTGGAGAGCAAGTTATCGATTGGCGTGGCGGCGGACATTGATCGGCGACGTTTGCTGGCGGCGATCAAGGACATCAGTGAGCGCCACCCGCTGCTCGACATCGAAGTGCTGACCGCGCCGCAGGATGACGTGCTGGCGATGCTCCACAGTGGGCGGGTCAGCGTGTGCCTGGCGTTCGCCGGGTTGAGCGTGAACGTGCTGGAGCGCTTTCAGTTTGTCGGCAGTGAACGGATGATCGCCACGCTGGCGGCGGACAGCCCGCTGTTGCAGGGGCAGGATCTGTTTCTTGAAGATCTGGTGCATGTGCGGCAGATCGTCGTTGGCAGTCGCGACTTGCCGATCAGCGAAACCCGGCCGCTGGTGGCCGAGTCCCACTGGCGCACCGACAGCCTGGAGACCGCGCTGGAGATGGTCGAGGCAGGGTTGGGCTGGGGCAATTTCCCGTTGTCGGTGGTGCAGCCGTGGCTCGATAACGGACGGTTGAAACGGCTGAATTTCCGCAACATCGAAAACGGTCTGGTGCTGCCGGTGC
This sequence comes from Pseudomonas sp. HS6, assembly GCF_023375815.1. Taxonomy (NCBI): domain Bacteria; kingdom Pseudomonadati; phylum Pseudomonadota; class Gammaproteobacteria; order Pseudomonadales; family Pseudomonadaceae; genus Pseudomonas; species Pseudomonas sp. HS6. The sequence continues at coordinate 3,225,452 of NZ_CP067412.1, forward strand.
ACGCGGTGTGGCTCAAGAGCCAGCCGTTGCAGAAGGGCGCGCTGGCTCTTGTGGAGTTGCTGGGGAGTTGAGTCAGGTGCTCTCGCGGATTTTCAGTTCGAAGCCCATGTCCTCGACCGGCCGCGCCACGCTGTTGCCGGCCATCAGCGTCAGCATCTGCTCCGCCGCACGCCGGCCGATGGCTTCACGCGGGGTGTTGATGCTGCTCAGGCGCGGCACCATGTGCTCCGACATCGGCAAGTCGTTGAAACCGAGGATCGCCACTTGCTCGGGGATCTTGATCCCGTTGCGCAGCGCTTCGAGCAATGCGCCCTGAGCCAGGTCGTCGTTGCCGAAGAAGATCGCGTCGACATCCGGATGCGCCGCCAGCAGTTGCAGGAACAGCTCTCCGCCCAGGCCCACGGAGGATGAACGCGGGGTCAGCACTTCCAGATCCGGGTCGTAGCGACCGGCCTTCTGTAGTGCTTTGCGAAAGCCTTCACCGCGCAACAGGGTGCGTTGATCGAGTTGCGCGCCGATGTATGCCAAGCGCTTGCGGCCACGGGACAGCAAATGTTCGGCGGCGGTTTCCCCGGCGCTGAGCTGGGAGAATCCGACGCAGTTCACTCCGGCGGCGCTGTCCAGTTCCATCATGTACACACAGGGAATGTTGCTGGCCTCGATCATCCGCCGCGAACTTTCAGTGCGGTCGAAACCGGTCAGCAGCAAACCCCGTGGCTGATAGGCCATGTAGTTGCGCAGCAGATTTTCTTCTTCATCGCGGGAATAGTGGAAGTTGCCGATCAGCACTTCGAAGCCCTTGGGCGTGAGCACCCGATGAATGGCTTCCAGAGTGTCGATGAACAACAGGTTGGCCAGCGAAGGCACCAGAACCACCACCGAATGGCTCTGGGCCGAGGCCAGGGCGCGGGCGGCGGGGTTGACCACGTAGTTGAGTTCCTGCGCGGCTTTTTGCACTTTTTCCACCAGTTCGGTAGCGACAGTGCTGACCCCGCGCAAGGCGCGAGAAGCCGTAATCGGACTGACCCCGGCCAGCCGGGCGACTTCATTGAGGGTGGGACGGCCGGTGGTGCGGGTGTTTTTATCGTTTTTAGGGGTGGTCATCGGGCGGCTTGCCAAACAAAAATCAAGGCACTAAGGTAGCGCTGTCCTTATGCAGCTGCAAATGCGTAAGCGAGGTCCTGCCTGATCCTCGCTTTTTGGCGTTGGGACAAAACCTGCTGCAACCCAAAAAAACGACAAGAAGGCGTCGGCAATTTCTGCCTGTGCACTAGAGTCATAGTTAGCAAAGGTAGCGCTGTCTGCGCGCTGAGGTGTTTCATGAATCATCCCATCACCGCCCTGGTCATCATGGGCGTTGCCGGTTGCGGCAAGACGTGCGTCAGCGAGGCCCTGTGCCAATTGAGCGGCGCCACTGCCATTGAAGGCGATACTTTCCATCCGGCCGCGAACATCGAAAAGATGAGCGCGGGGATCCCCCTGAACGACGAAGACCGTGCCGGCTGGCTCGACAGCCTGTGCGATGAACTGCGTCGCGTCGACGCCCTGGGCGAACGCCCGGTGCTGACCTGCTCGGCCCTCAAGCACAGTTATCGCGAAGTGTTGCGCAGCGCCTTGCCGGGCCTGGGCTTCGTGTTCCTCGAATTGACGCCGGAAGTTGCCGCCGAACGTGTGTCCCACCGTCCGGGCCACTTCATGCCGGCCACCTTGATCGAAAGCCAGTTCGCCACCCTCGAATCGCCCAAGGGCGAGCCGTTGACCCTGGCCCTGAATGCTTCGATCCACAGCGTTGAAGAGCTTGCCGGACAAGCCCACGTCTGGTGGCAGGCCCATGGCCTGAAGCAGGCGGTATGAGTGTGTTCATGCAGATAGCGCTGTCCTCACGACTTCTGATTAACCCGCTTTAATAACAACAACAAGCCAGGAGACACCCCCAATGTTTGGCATGTCCCACGACGCCTACCTGCTGCTCGATGCAGTGGTCACGGTGATCGGACTCATCGTCCTGATCACCAAGTTCAAGCTCCATCCCTTCATTGCCCTGACCATCGCCGCCGCGTTCCTCGGCCTGACGTCCGGCATGCCGATCGGCACCATCATCAAGGCGTTCCAGGACGGTTTCGGTGGCGTGCTCGGTTTCGTCGGCATCATCCTTGCGCTGGGCACCATGCTCGGCAAAATGATGGCCGAATCCGGCGGTGCCGATCAGATCGCCCAGACCCTGATTCGCGCGTTCGGCAAAGAGCGCGTGCAGTGGGCAATGATGTTCGCCGCGTTCCTGGTGGGCATTCCGCTGTTCTTCGAAATCGGCTTTGTATTGCTGATTCCGCTGGTGTTCATCGTCGCTCGCCGCACCGGTGTGTCGATCATCAAAATCGGTATCCCGCTGCTCGCCGGCCTGTCCGCCGTGCACGGCCTGGTACCGCCACACCCGGGCCCGCTGCTGGCTATCGGCGTGTTCGGTGCCGACATCGGCAAGACCATTCTCTACGGTCTGATCGTCGCGCTGCCGACTGCCATCATTGCCGGCCCGATCTTCGGTACGTTCATCGCCAAGCACATTCCGGGTCATCCGAACCAGGAATTGGTCGATCAACTGGCCCGTGAAACCGATTCGGCCAAGTTGCCAAGCTTCGGCATCACCCTGGTCACCGTGCTGCTGCCGGTGTTCCTGATGCTGCTGAAAACCTTCGCCGACGTGGCGCTGCCGGACGGTCATTTCTTCCGTACCTGGATGGACATGATCGGTCACCCGATCTCGGCGCTGCTGCTGGCATTGCTGCTGTCGCTGTACACCTTCGGTGCCAAGCAGGGCATCGGTTCTCAGCAGATGCTCAAATGGCTCGACGCCAGCCTGGCGCCAACCGCCGCGATCATCCTGATCATCGGTGCCGGTGGTGGCTTCAAGCAGATGCTGGTGACCAGCGGTGTGGGCGACGTGATCGGCCACATGGCGGTCAGCGCACAGATCTCGCCGATCCTGCTGGCATGGCTGGTGGCAGCGGTGATCCGTATCGCGACCGGTTCGGCCACCGTGGCGACCATCACTGGCGCGGGCATTGTGGTGCCGGTAGTGGGGATGATCCCGGGTGTGAACCGTGAGTTGCTGGTGCTGGCCACCGGCGCCGGTTCCTTGATCCTGTCCCACGTCAACGATGCCGGTTTCTGGCTGGTGAAGCAGTACTTCAACATGACCGTGGCGGAAACCTTCAAGACCTGGACCGCGATGGAAACCATCCTGTCGGTGGTTGCGCTGGGCTTTATCCTGCTGCTGTCACTGTTCGTTTAAGCCTCTCTTCGTTTAAGAAGATGCAGGCACAAAAAAACCGCAGCGATGCGGTTTTTTTGTGGGTGCAATTCGCGAGTTGATCGTTCCCACGTCGAGGCGTCGAATCGTCCGCGTGGGAACGATCAGGTGTGGGGAGGGGGCAGTTACTTGGTCGCCAGGCCATCCGCTCGGAACATCCCGCGAATCCCGCGTACCGCCTGACGAATCCGGTCCTGGTTCTCGATCAGTGCGAAGCGCACGTGATCGTCGCCGTACTCACCAAATCCGACACCCGGCGAGACGCAGACCTTGGCCTCGGCCAGCAGCTTCTTGGCAAATTCCAGCGAACCCAGATGCGCATAGGCTTCGGGAATTTTCGCCCAGACGTACATCGAAGCTTTCGGGTTCTCGACCATCCAGCCCAGTTCATGCAGGCCTTTGACCAGCACGTTGCGGCGCTGGCGATATTGCTCGGCGATGTCGCGTACGCACTGCTGATCGCCTTCCAGCGCAGCAATCGCGGCAACCTGTAGCGGGGTGAAAGTGCCGTAGTCGTGGTAGCTCTTGATCCGCGCCAGGGCGTTGACCAGTTCCGGGTTGCCGACCATGAAACCGATCCGCCAGCCCGCCATGTTGTAGCTCTTGGACAGGGTGAAAAACTCCACCGCGATGTCCTTGGCGCCCGGCACCTGCATGATCGACGGGGCTTTCCAGCCGTCGTAGACGATGTCGGCGTAGGCCAGGTCGTGCACCACCAGCACGTCGTACTGTTTGGCGAGGGCGATCACCCGCTCGAAGAAGTCCAGCTCCACGCACTGCGCGGTAGGGTTGGACGGGAAGCCCAGAATCATCATCTTCGGTTTCGGGATCGAGCCGCGAATCGCCCGCTCCAGCTCGGCGAAGAAGTCCACACCCGGCACCAGCGGCACCGACCGTACCTGGGCGCCGGCAATTACGGCACCGTAGATGTGAATCGGGTAGCTCGGGTTCGGCACCAGCACGGTGTCGCCCTGATCCAGGGTCGCCAGCATCAGGTGGGCCAGGCCTTCCTTGGAACCTATGGTGACGATGGCTTCGCTTTCCGGGTCGATATCGACCTCGTAGCGTTCCTTGTACCAATTGGAAATCGCCCGACGCAGGCGCGGAATGCCCTTGGACGTGGAGTAACCGTGGGTGTCTTCGCGTTGTGCAACCTGCACCAGTTTTTCAACGATGTGCGGCGGTGTGGCGCCGTCGGGGTTGCCCATGCTCAAGTCGATGATGTCTTCGCCACGACGTCGGGCGGCCATCTTCAGCTCGGCAGTGATGTTGAAAACGTAAGGGGGGAGTCGATCTATGCGCGCAAAGCGGCGCGGCGAACCTTGTTCAGCCATTGTTGCCTCGGATAACGTAAGCGCCCGGAACCGTCCGAGCGACGCTGGTCACTGCGGTGACCTGTGGCGGAAGATAAGGGCAGCGATGGCAGACTGTCCAGCGTGTATGACAACAATTTTTCCCAAGGAAAACGGTTAATGGAATTCACCAGCGGCTTTTTGCTGAGCCTTTCGCTGTGCCTGGACATCGGCGTAGCCAACATCGCGATGATCACCCTGGCCATGCAGCGCGGCTATTTTCAGGGTTTTGCCCTGGGCCTCGGCACCTGCGTCGGCGACCTGATCTACGCCGTTCTGGCGCTGGCCGGGATGACCGTTCTGCTGCAATACGAAACCGTGCGCTGGGTGCTGTGGATCGGTGGTTCGGCGCTGTTGATCTACTTCGCGGCGAAGATGATCTATTCGGCGATCCACCACGAAGCGATGCTGGCGGAGACGGCGGAGGTCGGCCAGAACTCCCATCGCAAGGAATTCTTCCGTGGGATCTTTCTCGCCATGTCGTCGCCGAGCGCCATCCTCTGGTTCGCGGCAGTGGGCGGTACCTTGATCGCCCGCTCCGGTGGCGGCGGCCCGCTAAGCTCGGCGCTGTTCCTCGGCGGCTTCCTGTGTGCCGGGCTGTTGTGGTCGGCGGGTCTGTGCTTTGCGGCGAGCCATGGCGGCAAACTGCTGGGCGACAAGCTGCTGCGCTATTCCTACATGGCATCTGCGGCGATCTTCTGCTATTTCGCGGTCTACGTGATCGTATCCGGTTATAACGAGTTCGTCGGCTCCGGCGCGGCCGAGGCCCTGCATACGCTGTAAATGTGCGAATCGGGTTTGGCTTCTATACTCCCAGCCGAACCCACTTTTTTCGTTCCAAGGAGTCGAGTCATGGATGAGCAAAAACGCGTCGAAGTGGCTGAACCTCGCTTCGAACATGGACACTTCCTGCTGATTGCAGGTTTTCGCGATCGTTTCACCAAAGAGACCGTCCAGGACATCCCCGCACTGTGGGAAAAACTGATCCCGCACATCGGAAATATTCCGGGGCAGAAGGGCGAAGTGACCTACGGCGTCTGCAGCAATTTCGACGGCAACGGCGGTTTCGATTACATGGCCGGGGTCGAGATCAGGAAGCTGGATGACTTCCCGCAGGAAAAGTATCCGTGGATCGAAATCCTGCCGCGTCAGTACGCGGTGTTCGAGCACAAGGGTTCGCTGGATCTTCTGCCGCAGACCATTGAGTACATCTACAAGACCTGGCTGCCGGCCTCCGAATACAAGGGCCTCAACGCCCCGGAGCTGGAACGCTACAGCGCCGATTTCAATCCGAAAACCAATGCCGGCACGCTGGAAATCTGCGTCCCGGTCGAAAAGAAAACCTGATGAATGACCGGCAGCGCGAATTCGCTTCGCGCTGCCGATCAAGCCTTACTTGCCCTTGATCCGTCGTGCCCGCAACAGGTCGATGCCCAGGGTGATGAAGCCGAAAAAGCTGATACCCAACACCATCAACAAACCGATTTCCACGCTGCTCATAAACTGTTCCCCTTCGGGTGATCAGAGACAGTGGTCAGGAATAGACCGTCCCGAATCCGAAGAAAAGCGCTTATACGCAGGCTTTACGCCGCCCGTGCGGATCGATATGAACACCTTATTCCTTTATCCTTGGCGGCCCTGTTTTCACTGATTTCGAGCCGCCATGAACACCGTCATCCGCCACGTCACCGCCGCCGACCTGGACCGCTGCTACGCCATTGAAACCCTCGCCTATGAAGGTGACGAAGCCGCGACCCGCGAGAAGATCGCCACGCGCATCGCCACCTGGCCGGACGGTTTCATCGTCGCTGAGGTGGACGGGCAGGTGGCCGGGTTCATCAACTCCGGTGCGGCGTTCGAGGTGCAGATGTCCGACGAGGCGTTCAAGGAACTGATCGGCCACGACCCGGCGGGGCCGAATGTTGTGATCATGTCGGTGGTGGTGCATCCGGACTATCAAGGCCTGGGCCTGGCCAAACGTCTGCTGGGCGAATTCATCGAGCGCATGCGCGCCCAAGGCAAGGCGACGATTCACCTGATGTGCAAGGATCGGCACATCCCGCTGTACGCCGGATTCGGTTTTGCCTATATCAAGCCGTCCGAGTCCGACCACGGCGGGATGGCGTGGCACGAGATGATCCTGACCCTGTAAAGACTTCAGTAGAGCGTTTCACGCACCCGCGCCGGGGCTTCGCGATCGTAGGTCTCGGCATCGAACTGGCCGTCGTTCAGACGCTTGTGAAACGCACCCGCCGTCGGCAGCGCCGAGCGCGGCAAGTGAGTTTGCGGATTCCACGCATCCGAACGCACAAACGCTTTCGAGCAGTGAAAGAACGCCGCCTCCACCGTCACCAGCAACACCGTGCGCGCCGGTTTGCCGTTGACCGCAAAGCTTTCCAGTAACTCCGGATCAGCGCTGATGGTCGCGGTGCCGTTGACCCGCAACGTCTCGCCAATCCCCGGAATGATGAACAGCAGCGACACCCGCGGATCGTGCAGCACGTTGCGCAAGGTATCGATGCGGTTGTTGCCCGGGCGATCCGGCAGGGCCAGGGTGTGCTCGTCGATGATCCGCACAAACCCCGGTGCATCGCCGCGCGGTGAACCGTCGATGCCGTCGGCGCCCACCGAGCTGACGATCACCAGCGGCGAGACCCGGACCATCGCCTGATAGTCCTCGTTGAGAAAACCGATCTGCTTGCGTACCGCTCGCTCGTGGGGCAATCCGTAAATAGCTTCCAGTGCTTCGATTGAATCGATCATCGTTGCTCCCTCGACGATTAGAAGAACAGACCCATGCGCCGCTCGTAACCAATGCGCCCCTTGTACGCTTCGCCGCTGTCGACGAAGCCATACTTGGCGTACAGCGCAATCGCGGCGTCGTTGTCGGCATCCACTGACAGTTCCAGCCCTTTGATGTCCGGCCATGCCTGACGCGCAACGTCCGGCAGCGCCAGCAGGCAGGCCTTGCCATAACCCTTGCCCTGGGCCCGGTGATCGACCTGCAATGCATGCAGGGTGGCGCTGTGTTCATCGGCCCATTCCGGCAGAACGGGCGGGCGCTTGAGCAGCAGGAAGGCCACCGGTACGTCCTCGGCCAGCAACGCAAAACCCTTCACGCCGGGGCCGGGTTTCGACAGCAGCGTGTGCAGGGCGCCGTGGATGTCGCCGGAGAACTTGATCTGCTCGGCGTGGATTTCTATGGCCTCGACCTGTTGGCGTTGGGTGGCGTTCAGGTTTTCGTAAGGCACGAGTCGGGCTGACACGGGAATTTCCTTTTTCCTACAAAGATGAGGCTCGGATTCTAGCGATTTTGTCTTCTTCGGAAATTTTTTGTTTCGGTTGTCGATCCGGCCAATTGCCGAGCGACTAAAGGTGTCTTCACAACAAAAACCAGGAAGAAAACCCATGAGTACACAAGCGCAGATTCAAGCCGTGATCGACACCTACCGTCAGGCTGTCATGACCAAGGACGTGGAAAAGGTCATGACCCTGTACGCCGACGACATCCTCTCGTTCGATGCGATCAAGGCCCTGCAATTCAAGGGCAAAGAGGCCTACCGCGCCCACTGGGTGGCCTGCATGGAAATGTGCCCCGGCCCGCACATTTTCGAATTCCATGAAATTGCCATCGAGACCGGGGACAACATCGCCTTCGCCCATTGGGTGGCCAATTGCGGCGGCACCAATGAAAAGGGTGAAGCCCAGAGTTGCTGGATGCGCGCCACCGCCTGCTATCGGCTGGTCGGCGGGGTGTGGAAAATTGCCCACGAACACTGGTCGGCGCCGTTCGATCCGATGACTGGCTCGACCCTGTTCGATGCGAAACCCTGATCTTCAGCCATAGTTGATCCGTCCGATTCAGGAGAACGCCATGAAGTATTTATGCCTGGTCTACAGCGATGAGCGCCTGCTGCATTCGTCCCCCGACAGCCCGGAAGACGCCGAATGCTGGGCCTACGCCGAATCGATCCAGGGCAGCGGCCGGATGGTCGCCGCCGAAGCGCTGGAATCGGTGCAGACCGCCACCACGGTGCGCATGCGCAACGGCAAGTTGTCGATCACCGACGGCCCGTTCGCCGAAACCAAGGAGCAGTTGGCCGGCTTCTACCTGATCGACGCGCGGGATCTCAACGAAGCGATTCAGGTCGCCGGTAACATTCCGGCAGCCCGGGTCGGCAGTGTCGAAGTGCGTCCCGTGCGGCAGTTGAATGTCTGAGGTCGCGGCCCGGGTCGAGCAGATCTATCGCGAAGACTCGCGGCGGATCCTCGCGACACTGATCCGCTTGCTTGGCGATTTCGACCTCGCCGAAGAAGCTTTGCATGAGGCGTTCTTTGTCGCGGTCGAGCGTTGGCAGCGCGACGGCGTACCGGACAATCCGCGTGCGTGGCTGGTGTCCACCGGGCGCTTCAAGGCCATCGACGTGTTGCGTCGGCGCGCACGGTTCAAGGCCTCGCAGCCATTGTTGCTGGCGCAACTGGAAGAATTGGAACAGTCCGAATGGGACGCTGAAGACGTGGAAGACGATCGTCTGCGCCTGATTTTTACCTGCTGTCACCCGGCACTGGCGGCGGACGCGCAAGTTCCGCTGACCCTGCGTGAAGTCTGCGACCTCACCACCGAGGAAATCGCCCGCGCATTTCTCTCGGCCCCGGCGGCGATTGCCCAGCGCATCGTGCGCGCCAAGGCCAAGATCCGCGACGCGAAAATCCCTTATCAAGTGCCGAACCTGAGCGAATTACCCGAACGCCTCGACAGTGTGCTGCGGGTGATTTATCTGGTGTTTAACGAAGGTTATTCAGCATCCGGCGGCGCCCAGGTCACCCGTGAAGACCTGACCCGCGAGGCGATCCGCCTCGGGCGGTTGTTGCTGGAGTTGTTGCCGGACCCGGAAGTCATGGGCTTGCTGGCGTTGATGCTGCTGCACGAATCGCGGCGGTCGGCGCGGTCGACGCCTGATGGTGAACTGATTCTGCTGGATGATCAGGATCGCGAATTGTGGAATACCGAGCTGATCGCCGAAGGCTGCGATCTGGTGGAAAAGGCACTGACCACGAGACACTTCGGGCCTTACTGCCTGCAAGCGGCGATTGCGGCGGTGCATGCCGAAGCGCCGACGGCGGGGGAGACGGATTGGCAGCAGATCGTTGGGCTGTATGACGTGTTGTTGCGGGCGGTGCCGTCGCCGGTGATCGAGTTGAACCGGGCGGTGGCGGTGGCCAAGCGTGATGGAGCGCTGGCCGGGTTGACCTTGATTGAGGGGATTCTGGACCGGGGGGAGTTGCAGGATTACCACCTGGCGCATTCGGCGCGGGCGGAGTTTTGTCGGCAGTTGGGGCGGGTTGGGGAGGCACGGGCGGCTTATTTGCGGGCGCTGGAGTTGACCCGGCAAGAGCCGGAACGGCGGTTTATTGAAGGGCGACTTTCGGCTTTGGATCGTTTGCCCTCACCCTAGCCCTCTCCCGGGGGGAGAGGGGACCGAATGGGGGATATTGGAGAGATACGCCGACGTGAGCGATTTGCTCTGAATCCATAATCGACCAGATTTAAAGATCGGCGTATCGCGTAATACACCTCGGCGCCGACGTGAACGATTCTCCGTGAATCCATAATCGACTCGGTATTTCAGGTCGATGTATGACGCAAGACACCTCGGTCGGCTCCCTCTCACTCCGGGAGAGGGCTGGGGTGAGGGCGCTTTTGCTTTTGCCTCTCGGCTTTAGGCCTGCTGGCGCGTAGCCGCCATCACAATCTCGCGAATACAAACCCCTTGCGGCTGCCCATAAGCATAAGCAATCGCCGTAGCCACATCCTCGGCACTCAACACCGTCCCGCCCATATCCTGCTTCCAAGCCTGATACCCGGTCTTGATCGCCTCATCCGTGGTGTGGCTCAGCAATTCGGTTTCCACCGCACCCGGCGCAATCGTAGTCACGCGTACGTTATGCGGCGACAACTCTTCACGCAGGTTCTCCGACAACCCATGCACCGCAAACTTGGTCCCGACATACGCCACATGGTTCGGGAAGGTCTTGCGCCCGGCCACCGAGCTGACGTTGATGATCGTGCCGTGCTTGCGCTCGATCATCCCGGCAACCACCGCGTGCACGCCGTTGAGCAGGCCTTTCACGTTGACGTCGAGCATCTGGTCCCACTGCGCCGGATCCTGTTTGCTCATCTCGCCCAGCAGCATCACCCCGGCGTTGTTGATCAGTGCATCGGCCGGACCGAACTGCGCTTCCGCCTCGGCCACGGCGGCCAGCAACGTGGCGCGGTCGGTGATGTCGACGCGGCGGCTGAGGGTGTTCGGCAGGGCCAGTGCTTCGAGGCGTTCGATGCGTCGCGCCAGCAACAGCAGCGGATGACCGGCAGCGCTCAAGCGGCGGGCGGTGGCTTCGCCGATGCCCGAGCTGGCGCCGGTGATGATGATCAATGGCTTGCCCATGTTTGAACTCCTGAGATAAGAAAAACAAATAACCAGATTCGTGACGCAGTATATTTAGCCCGCTGAAGGCTGAAAAATGCCTTATTCCTCTGTCTGCTATCGGAATCTCCTATGGATATCCGCCATCTCAAAGCCTTCCTCGCGGTGTTCGAAGAACGCAACATCACCGCCGCCGCGCAACGGCTGTTCATCAGTCAGCCCACGTTGTCGGTGACCATCAAACAGCTGGAAGAAGAACTTGGTGCAACGCTGTTCGTGCGTCAGCCCCGTGGTGTGGAAGTCAGCGACGAAGCGCGCCTTCTGTACCCACAGGCACGGCGGATGGTGGCCGAATCCGAGGCGCTGAGCCGGATGTTTCGCGGCCGCGAAAACCGCGCGCCGCTGACCCTCGGCATCGAGGGCGATATTGCCGCCAGTCACATCGAAGCCTTCGTGCGCATGGCCCATCAGGCGTTGCCCAATCTGCTGCTGACTCTGGAAGAGGGTTGTCACGGCGATGGTCGATTGGCGGTCGAGGAAATGTGCTGCGAAGACGAACTGTTCCTGCCGCTGTGGGAAGAGTCCTATGTGATGGCGCTGCCCCTCGATCATCCGATGGCCAACGCGCAGGCAGGCTGGGCGCCGATCGAGGACTGGATCACTTGTCCGCAGCATCCGTCCCATCAGCGATTGATGGCGCTGTACGGGCGCTCGCCGGAAGCGGTGGCGGGACATGCCGGTTCATTGCAGCAAGCGTTGCACATGGTGGCGGCGGGTGTCGGCGTGGCGATGTTGCCGCAGTCATTGGTGAGCGGACAGACGCGGGTGGTGGTGCGTGCGCTGCACCTGCCGGCGCCGACCCGGCGGGTGGGGTTGTGTTATGCGGCGCAGGCGCTGGAATTGCCGGCGATGCGCGGGTTGCATGAGTATTTCCAGGTGAACCGCCCGGCTGAAATTGCTGCTGTCTGATCGGCCGCCATCGCCAGCAGGCGATTTGTGAACGACACAGATCTAGTGTGGGCGCGAGCTTGCTCGCGATGGGCACGCCGCTATTCCAGCATCTTGCTAAGCAACCAGCTCCCCGCCGGCCCCGGCGGGTACAGCCGCGACCACAGCGCATCGACGAACACCGGTTTCGGCCAGCCGCGCACCTTCAGTTCAACCAGCAGATCGTTGCCGAAGCGCTCCACCAGCCAGCGCGGCAACGGCGCCCAGCCGAAACCTTTTTCGGCCATCTCCAGCAGCATCAGATAACTCGGCGCCGACCACACCCGGCCTTTACCACGACTGTCATAGGGGTTGACGATGGTTGCCAGGCGCAGCTCGCGATGCTGCTCAAGGACTGTTTGATCGATGGGTTCCTGCGTCGCCAGCGGATGCCCACGACCCACAAACAAGGCGATTTCGGTACGTTCGGCGACGGTCGAGGTCGCCAAGTCCGGCGGATAGTTTTCCTGCATCTCGGCGAATGCCAGATGCGCCCGACCGCGTTGCACCAGTTCGATCAGGTCATCGCACTCGGCGATCAGGCATTCCAGCTCCAGATCCGGATAGCGCTGCTCGAAGCCCACCAATGCGGCTTCGAAACGGTCGGACTGATAAGTGTCGGAAATCGCCACCGTGAGTTTCGGCTCGACGCCCTGGGCCAGTTGTCGGGCGGTCATTTCCAGGCGGCTGGTGGCCGACAGAATCGCCTCGGCCCGTTGCAGCATCACGTGGCCGGCCGGGGTCAGGGTCGGTTTGCGGCTGCTGCGGTCGAACAGGATCAAGTCCAGATCGATCTCAAGACTGGCCACCGCCGCACTCACCGTCGACTGACTGCGCCCGAGTTTGCGCGCCGCCGCTGAAAAAGAGCCTTGAGTCGCCGCCTGGACAAACGCGAGCAACACTTCCTGAGACGCCATGAACTATCGCCTTGATCGATGGTTATTGGTTATGAAGTATCGGTGCGGTGCTGGATCATGGCAACCATCTTCACAGAGGACTCGGCCATGACTGCCAACAAATCCATCACTGAGCGTATCTTCCAGGCCATCGGTTTCGAACTGCTGGCGATCCTGATCTGTACCCCGTTGCTGGCGTGGATCATGGGCAAACCGCTGGTCGAAATGGGCGCTGTAACCATCGCTGTTGCGTTGCTGGCCCTGGGCTGGAACGTGGTGTTCAACGGCTTCTTCGACCGGATGCTCAAGCGCTGGAACATCGCCCACAACGCCTGGGTGCGGGTGGCGCACGCGCTGCTGTTCGAGGGCGGGTTGATCGTGATGGGCGTGCCGCTGATTGCATGGTGGCTGTCGGTCAGCCTGTGGCAGGCGTTCCTGCTCGACATCGGCGTGCTGCTGTTCTTCCTGCCGTACACCTACGTCTATCACTGGGGTTATGACGTGGTGCGCGAGCGGCTGGTGATGCGCAACGCTTGCCAGAGCTGAAACAAAAAATCGCAGCCTGCGAGGGCTGCGATTTTTTTTGTCCGGACTTTTTCGGGCTTAAAGAAACATCCCGCCTGACGCTTCGATCCGCTGACCGTTGATCCACTGCGCCCCCGGCGACAGCAACAGTGCCAGTGCACCACCAATGTCATCCGGCTGTCCGGCACGGCCCAGCGCAGTGTTGCTGGCGACCATGGCATTCAGCGCCGAATTGTCGCGCACCGCGCCGCCGCCGAAGTCGGTTTCGATGGCGCCCGGTGCCAGGATATTCACGGCGATCTGCCGCGCACCCAGCTCCTTGGCCTGATAGCGGGTCAGCACTTCCATCGCGCCTTTCATCGCCGCGTAGGCGGCATAGCCCGGCAGGGTGAAGCGGGCCAGACCGCTGGAGATGTTGATGATCCGCCCGCCATCGTTGATCAGCGGCAATAGTTGCTGAGTCAGGAAAAACGGCCCTTTCAACTGCACGTTCATCAGAAGGTCAAACTGCTCCGGCGTGGTTTCGGCGAAGGAAGCGTGTACACCAATCCCGGCGTTGTTGATCAGGAAGTCGAAGCGCGGTTGCCCGAGCTGTTGCAGCGCTTGCTCCACCCGCACAACGAAATCGGCGAAGCCTTCGCTGCGGCCGACATCCAGTTGCAGCATCACGGCGTTGGCGCCGAGTGTTTTCAGTTCCTCGACCAGCGATTGCGCTTCATCGGCGCGGCTGTTGTAGGTGCCGATGATGTCCACGCCTTGCTCGGCGAGGTGCAGGGCGGCGTTCTTGCCGAGGCCACGGCTGGCACCGGTGATCAATGCGATTTTGCGGTTCATGAGTCTTCCTCGAGAGCAGTGACGGTTGATGCAGCAAAGTTTATTTATCCGCCATGAGGTGATAAACAGACTGAAACCGGAATCACTGGTCGGAATGTCCGAACAATCAACAGGTGGCCCATGAACAAACTGGAACTGCTGCGCACCTTCGTCCGGGTCAGCGAATTGTCGAGTTTCACGATGGCGGGGGAGAGTCTGGGGCTGCCGCGCTCGACGGTGTCCGAGCAAGTGCAGGCGCTGGAGAGCCTGCTCGGCACGCGCCTGCTTCAACGCACCACGCGCAAGGTCCAGGCGACTCAGGACGGACTTGCGCTGTACGAGCGGAGCAAGGATCTGCTGTCGCACATGGACGAAATCGAGAACCTGTTCCGCCAGGACGAAGCGTCGCTGACCGGGCGGATCCGGGTCGACATGCCGAACATTCTGTCGCGGCGGCTGATCATGCCGAAGCTGCCGGAATTCATGGCGCGCCATCCCAACCTGGAGCTGGAAATCAGCAGCACCGATCGCCGGGTCGACCTGCTCGCCGAAGGTTTCGATTGCGTGGTGCGCATCGGCGCGCAGCCCGATCAGTCGGTGGTGGCGCGGCACCTGGGGGACTTCAGCATGATCAACTGCGCCAGCCCCGCGTATCTCGAGCGCTACGGCGTGCCGCAGACCCTGGAAGATCTGGCACAGCATCGGCTGGTGCATTACGTCGGAGTGCTGGGTTCGCGATCGGAAGGGTTTGTCTACGAGCAGGACGGGCAGGTCCACCGCGTGCCGATGGCCGGCAGCGTGACGGTCAACAGCACCGATGCCTACGAGTCGGCGTGCCTGGGTGGATTCGGTCTGATTCAGGTGCCGCGTACCGGGATGAACAGCTATCTGGACACCGGAGAGGTGGTCACGGTGCTGCCGCAATACACTGCGCCGGCGATGGGCATTTCACTGCTATACGCCCGGCAGCGGCATTTGCCGTTACGGGTGCGGGTGTTCATGGATTGGCTGGGGGAGTTGATTCGTTCGACGCTCTGATTCCTGCCGCAAATCCCTGTGGGAGCAAAGGCTCTCACAGGGATTCCGGTTAATCAGAAGATCTGAGTGAATAACCAATACAGGCTGCCCGACAGCAGAATCGCCGCCGGCAAGGTCAGCACCCACGCCATCAGCAGATTGCGGATGGTCTTCATCTGCAGGCCGCCACCGTTGGCGACCATGGTCCCGGCCACGCCCGAGGACAACACATGGGTGGTCGACACCGGCAGACCGAACATGTCGGCGGCGCCGATAGTCAGCATCGCCACGGTTTCCGCCGAGGCGCCTTGGGCGTAGGTCAGGTGGGTCTTGCCGATCTTCTCGCCGACCGTGACCACAATCCGCTTCCAGCCGACCATGGTGCCCAGCCCCAAGGCAATCGCCACCGCGATCTTCACCCACAGCGGAATGAACCGGGTGGCGTTGTCGATCTGTTGCTTGAACAGTTGCAGCTTGCCGCTGGTGTCGGCGTCGAAGGTGCCGACCTTGTTCTTGTCCATCAGGCGAATGGTTTCGCTGGCCAGGTACATGTCGTTGCGCACGTTGCCCATGGCCTCGGCCGGGACTTTCGCCAGCGAGCCGTAGCCTTTGACTTCTTCACCGATGTGCCCGGTCAGGGAGGCGAGCGCGGGGATCAGTTGCGGCGTGGCTTCCTTGCTACGCACGTAGTCGGAGAGCACTGCGCGTGGATTGGCCGGTGCCGGCAGTGGCGCACTTTTCACCAGCGCTTGCTGGGTCACTTGGGCAACAGCGGCGAATTGCAGCGACTGCTCTTCCGGCATGGTGCGGTTCAGCGCATAAGCCATCGGCAGGGTGCCAACCAGAATCAGCATGATCAGGCCCATGCCTTTCTGGCCGTCGTTGGAACCGTGGGCGAAGGACACGCCGGTGCAAGTCAGGATCAGCAAACTACGAATCCACCACGGCGGCGGGGTGTTGCCTTCCGGGGCCTTGTACAGCGAACGGTTCTTCACGAACGCGCGCAGCGCCAGCAGCAACAGCGCCGCACAACCGAAACCCACCAGCGGCGACAGCAGCAGTGCGTAACCAATCTTGGTCGCCTGAGCCCAGTCCACACCGCTGGTGCCGTCGCGACCGTGCATCAGGGCATTTGCCACGCCAACGCCGATGATCGAACCGATCAGCGTGTGCGACGACGAGGCCGGCAGGCCCAGCCACCAGGTGCCGAGGTTCCACAGGATCGCAGCGATCAGCAGGGCGAAGATCATCGCGAAACCGGCGGACGAACCGACTTGCAGAATCAGCTCCACCGGCAGCAACGCAATGATGCCGAACGCCACCGCGCCGCTCGACAGCAGCACCCCGAGGAAGTTGAAGAAACCCGACCACACCACGGCCACATTTGGCGGCAGCGAGTGGGTGTAGATCACTGTGGCCACGGCGTTGGCGGTGTCGTGGAAACCGTTGACGAACTCAAAGCCCAGCGCAATCAACAGCGCCACGCCGAGCAGCAGGAACGGGGTCCAGGTGGTGACCACCGTGCCGAGTTCGTGCATGTCGTGCATCAGGCTGTAGGCCGTGAAGAGCATCCCCATGGCCAGCACGGCAAAGAACACCACGTAAGTGAAGGGGCCGGTTTTCTTGTCGAGCGCCGGCCTGCCGCTGGAGGCAGGGGCCGGGCTGGCGGTCAGGGAGGGAGTAGCCATGGGAGGACAATCCTGAGCGGGGGAAGGAGTGTCGCCCATGATCGTTGCTAAATATTACAGAGAGACTGCGGCAGGTCAGTGTTTGGCCGATTAGCCGCGCCGCTGGTCCTAATAGTCCCCGCGTTTGCGAAACGCCCAGCGCCCGGCAATCACGGTAAACGTCACCACCAGCGCCACCAGAATCCAGAACCCTTCCGGATCAGTGGCCAGCGGCACGCCGCCGACGTTCATACCGAAGAAACCGGCAATGATGTTGATCGGCAGCGCCAGCACCGTCACCACGGTCAGGGTGAACAGCGTGCGGTTGCTCTGTTCGTTGAGGTTGGCGGCGATCTCTTCCTGCAACAGCTTGATCCGCTCGCCGAGGGCCGTGAGGTCGTTGATGATCAGCGCGAACTCTTCGGTGGACTTGCGCAGCTCTTTCACGTCTTCCTTCTGCAACCAGGGCGGCGGCCGATTGAGCAGGCGCAGCAGCGAACCCGGCTCCAGCGCCAGCAGTCGTTGCAGGCGTACCAGCACCCGACGGTTGGCGCCGAGTTCGGCGCGGTTGGTCGACAGTCGCGAGGACAGCAACTCGTCCTCGACCTGATCGACGCTCATGCTGGTCTTGCGCACGATCTGGGTCAGCACTTCGCCCTGGTCGCGCAGCAAGTGCACGAGCAATTCCGAGGGCGAGCGAAAGCGCTCGCCGGCCTTCACCGACGAACGCAGCTTGTCCACCGAGTGCAGCGGTTGCAGGCGCGCACTGACGATCAGTTTGCTGCGCACGCAGACCCACAGCGTCGACACGTCCGAGGAGACCATGCTGCTGAGGTTGAATACCACGTCGTTGACCACAGCCAACAACGCCGAATCCACATGCTCGATGCGAGTCGAGCGCGAGCCTTCATGCAGCGCCTCGAAAAACTCCTCGGGCAATTGCAGGTGGCTTTTCATCCAACGCTCGCACGCGGCGTGAGCGAGGTTCAGGTGCAGCCAGAGGAATTCGTCGCCATCGGTGTCGTCTTGCAGGTAGCGCAATGCAGTCGCCGAGTCGACTTCGCGACCGCGCTCGCCGGGGCGGAAACGAAAACCGTAGAGCAAGCCGAACAGGTCTGGATCGCGATGGCTGATATCGAGGCTGTGGTTCATGAAGTCTCGCTGGGAGGAGGGCGTCTGTCGCGGGATTTGCAGATTCACCTGAGCCGCATCATTGCAATGCCGTGTGACGTTTTGGTGACAGGTAAATGACGCCAGAATCAATGCCTTACCGGCGGTCGGATATTTCTCAAGAAGCCCTCTGGCACGCCGATCACGCATGAGTTAGGTTGCGCGCCTTCGGCCAAGAGCCAAGGTTCGCCGACACGGATGTCCGGCCACAATTCACGTCTTACCGGACGTGCCTCATCCCTGTCATGAGTACCTGCGATGTTGCAAAAATCCCTGAGAGCGCAAATTCTCGCCCTGCTGAGCGGCAGTCTGTTGGCGATGCTGTTGATCGCGCTGGCCTGCTTTCATTTCCTGTCCAACGGCGTGCAGAACTACAGCCAGTTGATTGCCGGCCCCTTGCACACGTCGCAACTGATCGACGAAGCCAACCTGCAATTCAAGGTGCAGGTGCAGGAGTGGAAAAACGTCCTGCTGCGCGGCAAGCAACCGGCAGACCTGGCCAAATACTGGGGCCAGTTCGAAGATCGCCAGCGCGATGTGCAGAACATCCTCGGTGAACTGGCCAATCAGAAAGGCCTCGAGCCTTCGCTGAAAACCCGTATCGAACGGCTGCGTGAAGAGCACCGTCTGCTCGGCAGCGCGTACCAGAAAGGTCGCGATGCCTACGTCGCCGCCGGTGCCGATCCGACCGCTGGCGACACCGCCGTCAAAGGCGTCGACCGCGCCGCCAGCGATCAGATGAGCGAACTGGTGGCCGAGCTGCGCAAGCAGGGCACCGAACAGTCGGCGCTGATCAGCGCTGGCGCTGATCGCACTGTAATGCTGGGGATTCTGGTGATGCTCGCGTCCGGCCTGTTGATCGGATTGCTGAGCCTGTGGCTGGTCAACCGCAACCTGGTCGATCCGATCCGCAAACTCATCGACTACGTCACCCAGTTGAGCAAGGGCCGTCTGGTCGAGCGTGTGTCCAGCGACCGTCAGGACGAGTTGGGCAACCTGGCCGCAGCAGCCAACACCCTGCGCGATTTCCTCGCCGAAACCTTCAACCATCTGCAGCGCAGCGCCAAGGATCTGGACAGCGCCAGCGGCGAGTTGAACGCCATCGCCACCGTGATGGCCGGCGGCACCAACGAGCAGTTCAACCGCACCGATCAGGTGGCCACGGCGATGAACGAAATGTCCGCCACCGCCCAGGAAGTCGCCCGCCATGCGGCCGATGCGGCGCGTGCTGCCGACGATGCCGACCAGTCCGCCCAGCAGGGCGAAAAGGTCATGCAGAGCACCATCCACAGCATCACTCAGATGCGCGGCGAAATCGCCAACACCGCCACCGTGATCCGTCGTCTGGAAGCCGACAGCGGCCGCATCGGCAAGGTGCTGGAAGTGATTCGCGGGATCGCCGAGCAGACCAACCTGCTGGCGCTCAACGCCGCCATCGAAGCGGCCCGTGCCGGTGAAGCCGGGCGTGGTTTTGCGGTGGTGGCTGACGAAGTGCGTAATCTGGCGCAGCGCACGGCGGAGTCGATCATCGAGATCAACCAGATCATCCAGAGCGTGCAGACCGGCGCGGTGGATGCAGCCCACGCCATCGACAGCGGCCAGACCCGCAGCGATGAAAGCGTCGAGCAAGTGACCCAGGCCGGCGCCATGCTCGAGCGCATCACCCACGCGGTGGAAGCGATCCGCGACATGAACCGCCAGATCGCTACGGCGGCGGAAGAGCAGACCTCGGTGGCCGAGGACATCTCGCGCAACCTGACCGAGATCACCTCGATTGCCAGCACCAACCTCGACAACGTGCAGCGCACCGAAAGCGCCAGTCAGAACCTGCACGGCCTCTCCGGCCAACTGAACGACGTCACCGCTCGCCTGAGCGTCTGACCCGCCAGTGACTGTGTACCGGCCCGGTTACCGAGTCGGTACACAGTCGATCTCAATTCGTGCAGGCCGCCGCCGATGGCCGGTTATTCATAACCGTCATCGGAGATTTCCCATGGTCAGCATCACGTCTGTTTCGATCAATCAAACCGTCACCACGTCCACCAGCAAAACCTCGATCGCCGACACGGGCGACGACACCTCGACCACGGCGGCGGCCAGCACCGGTGTGAAAGCTGACACCAGCAAAGTCGCGGCGGGCGGCGGCGCTGCACCTTCGGGGGACAGCAGTTCCAGCAACGAAGAATCGGATACCGTGAAAGAACTGCGCAAGCAGATTGCCGAGTTGCAGAAGCAATTGCAGGAACAGCAACAGGCGCTGCAAGCGGCTCAGGCCAAACAGGAAAGTCAGGATGCCAAGGCTGCGGATGTTGCGGCTGCGCAGACGCAGATCGCGACGACTTCGGCTTCGTTGCAGACGGCGACGGCGGCGTTGTTGGCGGCGTTGCAGGAGTCGGATTCGAGTACGTCGGGGGCGTTGGTCAGTACTACCGCGTGAAGCCGTTCCCCTCACCCTAGCCCTCTCCCGGAGGGAGAGGGGACTGACCGAGGTGTTTTTGCTAGATACATCGACCTGAAAATCCTGTGTCGAACTCAGGTGCGTAAAATCCCCCGATCAGCTCCCTTTCCCTTCGTCCTGGCCCTCCCAATACATCGGAAGGGTACAAGCGGAGTTGAATGTTAGAGGTGCGCCGACCTGACAGTTCTAAGTTGACCTCAGTTTTTGAAACCTATGGAGATCTGCTCCCTTTCCCCCTCGCCCCCCCTGGGGGAGAGGGCTGGGGTGAGGGGGGAAAGATCTATCTGGCGACGAAGTTCTCAAGGCAGACACAAAAAAGCCGCACGATCCAATAATCGTGCGGCTTTGTTTTAGCAGCCATTCAAGTGTCTTGCTTGTTGCTCAGCACCTTGCCAGTGGTCGCATCGAAGTCCACATCGAACTCTTTGCCATCAGCAGTACGCAATTCAACTTCGTACTCATAACCATTGAAGTGATTATCCAGATCCGTGTCGGTGATGGTCGCGCCCGGGTGCAGTTTCAGCGCTTGTTCGTTCATCGACTCCAGCGACTTGATCTTGCCGGACTTCACCAGCTCAGGAATCTGATCGACGCGAACGTCAGCCTGGGCCAGGCCAGCGGTGAGGGTCAGGGCGGCAGCGGTAAACAGGGCAGTCAAGGTTTTCATCGGTTATTCCTTTGGGTGATTCGTTCAAGTGAGTTCAGGTTAGCCACTTCAACTTAATTCACCCTTAAAAAATGCCGTGGGTGTTTTGCGTCGTTTGTTCAATCGCCGTTCGCGGGCAACTTTCATGCTCAGCCTTCGATTAATGGAGGTGGACATGAAACGCATCTTTTCGTGGTTGTATGCGCCGTTGTTCTGGGGGGGATTTATTGGCGGCGGGATTGGATTGGCGGGGCATTCGCTGCTGTGGTTGTTGCCGTTGTTTGCTTTGGCATTGGCGGTATCGTTCGCGGCTGAATGGCTGCTGCCTTATGAAGTGAACTGGAATCGCCCGGCCGGTGACCGTCGTCGCGATATGCTCCACGCGCTGGTCAACGAAGCGCTGAACGCCGTCGGCCTGCTGGCGTTGCCGGGGCTGGTAACGCTGCTGGCGATTGACGGTGCATGGCCGTCGAACTGGCCGCTGTGGCTGCAAGTCGGCTTGGCGATTTTCATCGCTGATGCGGGCGTGAGCCTGGTGCATTACGCCAGCCATCGCGTGCCGTGGATGTGGCGGCTGCACGCGATTCATCACAGTGTCGAGCGGCTCTACGGTTTCAACGGTTTGATGAAACATCCGCTGCATCAACTGCTGGAGGCGACGGCGGGGCTGCTGCCGTTGCTGGTGCTGGGGATTCCGTCCGAGGTGGCGGTGTTGCTGGCGTTCGCCATCGCGATTCAACTGTTACTGCAACATTCGAACGTCGACATGCGCGTCGGTCCGTTGCGCTGGATCTTCGCCTGGGCGCCGTTGCACCGCTTTCACCACATGAAGTACGGGCGCGCCGGTGACGTCAATTTCGGGCTGTTCTTCACCCTGTGGGACTGGCTGCTGGGCACCGGTTTTTACACGGAAAACTATCGAATCGGCGAGGGCGACCTGGGCATCGGCAGTCGCCCAGATTTTCCACGGGACTATATGGTGCAGTTGCTCGATCCGTTCGAACCGGCAGCGCTGAGCAAGGAACCGAAAGTGCCGGACGGCTTGAGACGTTGAGTCAGTCCAGCAGGCGCAATTCGATGTGCTGCAACGCCTGGCGGGCGGTGACGCCGAAGAGTTTTTTCAGGCTGCGGGAGAAGTGCGCAGAGTCTGCAAACCCGGCGGAGTGGGCGGCATCGGTCACCGCATTACCTGCCAGAATCGCAGCCATCGCCAGCCGCAATCGTCGCCATAACACCAGTCGCCGCACCGGCAAGCCGACCTGACTGACAAACAAGCGCTGCAACTGGCTCAGGGAAACATGGGCGGAATCAGCCACGGCGCTGGCGGCGACTTTGCTCGAAAGCGAGGCATCGACAGTGGCGAGGGCGCGTTCGATTCGCGGATCGCTCAGCTCGCGGCGCGGGCATTGGCCAATGGCGTAATCCAGTGCTGACAACGACAACTCGCTGTCGAACAGCGCATCGCGCAACGTCTGGGCCTCAAACCGCAACGGTTCGGCGTACACGGTGAACACGGGATCCGGCGCCTCGACAATCGCATGGCGAGTCTGTGACGTAATCAGCAGGCGGGAAGTGGTGACGGTTTCGCCCTCGACCAGTACAGTCAACGGCCGGTCAGGCGCAAGAATCAGTTGGTGCGCATAGTGGGAGTGGGGCGCAGTGCGCCCCGACATCCCGTGGATCAGGCCATAGTCGTGCCCCAGCCAGAGGCGGCCTGTCCACGGGGTGTCCGGTTGCATCAGAAACCGTTGTTCTTCAACACCTGATCCACACTGGCGGCGGCCGGGCGTTTGTAGAACTTCAGCAGCTCGCTGGCGCGGTTGGTAAAGATGCCATCGACGCCGGCAGCCATGACTTTCTCGTAGTCCACCGGCTCATCGACGGTGTAGACGTGCACCAGCATTCCCTTGTCGTGGGTGTATTTGTTCATCCATGGCTGAACCAGATCCGAATAGCTCTGATCGCCGCCGTGAGTCAGTTTGGCCGAAGGGCCTGTACCGATGGCGCCCTGAGCCTTGGCGTAGTCTATCCATTGCTTGAATTCAGCTTCGGATTTCGGCTCTTGCTTGCCGTAGAACGTGTTCTTGTCCTTCTCGCCGGATTCGGCAAAGGTCACTTTCGATTTCGGCTCGATGCTGCCTTCACCGACCCACAGCAACAAGATCTTCGGCACCTGCGGCATTTCCTTTTGCAGCAGCTCAAGGCTGTTTTTCTCGAAGGTTTGCAGGATCACTTTGCCGTTGCCTGCACCGACGCTGGTGGCGTCTTTTGGCTGTTTGGCGCCGGCCGGGATCAGCAAACCACGGGCCTGGAGTTTTTCCTTCAGGTCGTGCTCGATGCCAGGGAACAGTTGCGGTTCCTTGGTCTCGATGTACAGGCCCGGCTTGTGCTGCGGGTTGGCCTGGGCGATGTCGATGATTTCGTCCAGGGTCAGAATCTTCAGGCCGGCGTAGGACGGACGCGCGCGATCCGGGTAGGCTTTGTTGTACCAGCTGCCGGCATCCAGGGTTTTCAGTTCGGCCATGGTGAAGGCGTTGGCCGGGCTGTCCTTGCGATCCGGGAACTTGCTGGCGACGTCGGTGGTGCGTTGCAGGTTGTTGTCGTGCAGGGCGAACAGCACGCCGTCCTTGCTGCGCTGTAGGTCCATTTCCAGGTAGTCGGCGCCGAGGTCGCGGGCCAGCTTGTAGGAGGCTGCGGTGGATTCCGGTGCATCGAAGGACGCGCCACGGTGGGCGATCACCGCCGGGTGCGGAATGCCCTCGGAGGCAGCGAATGCAACAGGGCTTGGCTGGGCGGCAGCGTGGGCCTGGCCGAGGCCGAGCATCAGGCTCAGCAGCAGAGCGCTTTTGGTAAACGTGGCGGGCATGTCGAGGTCCTTTCGCAGGTATTTTCGAAGATGTCCCTTTTAGCAACTCAAACGAAAACGTGCTATCGCAAGACCGACATAAACGTACTGAAAGCGAAAATTTCCGCACTTTTGTGCGTTTGTTTGCAGTACGCTTGGCCACGGCAACCACCCCGGCAGAGGGTGTGCCTCAATGCCCTGCGTGTAAACCTTCGATCACTCTTGTGAGGTTTACCATGCGCATCACATCCCAACTCATCTGCCAGGCGGCCGACGACCTCAAGGGTTTTGTCGGCCTCAACCGCAAGACCGGCCAGTACATCGTGCGTTTCAGCGAAGACTCGTTTGGCATGGACGTGGCCGATGACGGCATCATTCCCGCCAGCGAATTTGTCTGGTCACCGGCCACCGAGCAAACCATGACCCTCAAGCGCGAACTGATCCAGTTGCTGCTCGATCAGCACATCGATGACCGGATCAACATCACCGAACCGTTGCGGGTTTACATGAGCAAGCGTGAAGTGCCGGAGATTGAGGCGGTGCGCAGTCTGGTGAAGGGCTGAGGTTCTGCTGTGACTGTTCCGGCCCCTTCGTCGGAACGCCGCCCGGGGCAAGCCCGCTCCCACAGGTTATGGGTTGTTCTGAAAATCACGCGGTACCTGTGGGAGCGGGCTTGCCCGCGAAGGGGCCAGTGAATTCACCTCAATACTCACTGGCCGAACCGATATTCCCGCTCAACCCGACACACCCGTGTATGAAACGCCGAATACCACTCCGCCCGCCCACGCGCCTGAATCACGCGGTGCTCCGGATGCTCACGCCAAGCCAGAATCGCCGCCTCGCTCTCCCAGTACGAAACCGTAATCCCCACCCCGTCCGCGCCCCGGATCGAATCGATGCCGAGAAACCCCGGTTGCTCGCCCACCAATTGCATCATGCGCTCGGAGGCTTCGGCGTAGCCGTTGTCTCCGTCGGTGCGGGTCGAGGTGAAGATCACGGCGAAACATTCAGTGTTCGATTTCATCGACGTTGCTCCGAGCAGGCTTCTACAAACGCCCGCACCAGTGGTGGCAATAAACCTTTGAGCGCGGCACGTTCCGGCTGGAACAACGTCGCGACAAAGAACACATGGTTTTTCAGTTCGATGGCGCGCAGATCGCCGGCCGAATCGTGGCCCACGGCGTGCAGGTCATGGGTCAGCAATTCCCGTTCGAACTGCGGATTCACACCAAAACGGCAGCGATAACCTTCACGAATCTCGGATGTTTCGTACGCCTTGGCGATCAACGAACCGGGCACCAGGTGAATGCTGTCCACCGCTTCCACCAGCGAGCAGGTCAGCGGCGTGAGCACCGCACGGCTGGACCCGGGCGATGTTTCGCCATGCTCGGCATCGGCCCATCCGAGCACGTTGCGGGAAAACTCCAGCACGGCATGTTGAAAACCGCCACAGGTGCCGAGGAACGGTCGCTGCTGTTCGCGCGCAAAACGAATGGCCCGCAACGCGCCAGCTTCACTCTTGTAAGGGCTGGCCGGGACACACCAGAAACCGTCGAAACCATCGAACGGTGTATCGACGTGAATCCCGTCCGTGGCCAGCCACTCGAAATTTACGGGACGGCGAATGTGTTCCGCCGCCAGCCCAAGGGCAACGGGGATGGCTTGGTGGGCGGTGACTTGCGGGTCGTAGTCACCGATCAGGGCGATGCGCAGTGCTCTGGATTCCATGAGTGTTCGCTGTGCTTGTTGATGGATGATGCTCACTATAGATTGGCGTTCACGCACTCAATATGGGCATTTCCCCAAGTGATCAATGCAGCGACGCACTATCGACTCGACTTCCCGGACCTGGCGCTGATTCTCGCCCTGGTGCGCGGCGGCTCTCTGGCCCGGGCCTCGCAGCTGTTGAAGGTCGATGTGTCGACGGTGTTTCGCGCCGTGCGCAGGCTCGAAGCCGCGCTGGGTCAGCAACTGTTCGAAAAAAGCCGAGCGGGTTACCTGCCCACCAGTCTTGCGCAGACTCTGGCGGAACAGGCAGAACGCGCCGAACAGGCACTGGAAGCGGCGCGCATCGGCGTGGAGCAGGGCGGCGAAGTGGTCAGCGGCACGGTGCGCCTGACCTGTACCGATTCGGTGCTGCAAGGTCTGCTGCTGCCGGCGCTGGCGCAGTTCATGCCGAACTACCCGGCGCTGACCATCGAGTTGAGCACCTCCAACGATTTCGCCAACCTCAGCCGCCGCGATGCCGACATCGCCCTGCGCCTGACGCGCACACCACCGGAGCATCTGGTCGGACGGGAACTGGCGAAAATTGCCTACCGGGTCTGCGCCAGTGAACGTTATCTACAAAATGTTGAAGAGGCCGATCTGACCACGCTGACCTGGATCGCTCCGGACGATTTCCTGCCCGATCACCCGACCGTCGTCTGGCGTCGCCAGCACTTGCCGGGCGTGACGCCGGGTTACCGCTGCAACAGCATGCTGTCGGTGACAGAGCTGGTGCGCGCCGGGCTCGGCGTCGCGGCGTTGCCGGACTTTCTGATTACCGAAGGCCTGCGAGCCTTGAGCGAACCGCTGCACGGTTATGACACCGCGCTGTGGTTGCTGACCCGCCCGGACTGTCGCGCGTTGCGCTCGGTGGTCACGCTGTTCGATGAACTCGGGCGGGCGCTGCGTTTGCCGTGATCAGGATTGCGGGTTCTGGCGCATGTGATCGTGCAACTCGCGGGTCAGGCCTTCGATGCGCTCGGTCAGGTTCTTGGTCATTTCGGTGAGCCGGGTGTTCTGCTCCAGCAGCTCAAGCAACTGCGCGGTGTTCTTTGCCGCCTGCACCTGACGCTCGGAATTGGCCACGGCCAAGGCTTCGCGGTGCTGCGCGTCGGCGTCCGATTGCGCCTTGTCCCGTGCGGCCTGACGGGTCTGGGCCAGCAGAATCAGCGGTGCGGCGTAGGCCGATTGCAGGCTGAACGCCAGGTTCAACAGGATGAACGGATAGACGTCGAAGGTCGTCACGCCAAAGATGTTGAGGCACACCCACAGCACCACGATCAGGGTTTGCGCGCCGAGGAAAGTCGGCGTACCGAAGAACCGCGCGAACGCCTCGGCCCGCAAGGCGAACTTGTCGTTGCCGAAGGTTGTGTTGAGGTGGGCGTGGGGGCGGTGGAAGCGCAGGTGATCGACAGTGGCAGCGGCGGGGGATTCGGTTTTTTCGGTGGTCATGACGGACTCGGCAGGGCTTGGGACGTTGAGTCACTATAGCCCTGCGTCGCCCGTGTTGGCCTTATCCCGGCGTACGCTCGTTGGCAAACATGCTCACCGCGTCCACGGCTTCGCTGGCGCCGTCGCGAATCTGCAGAATCACCGTCCCGGCCTGATCTGCTAGCTCGACACCTTGCGCCGCGCGCCCACGGGTGCCGTCCATGCTTTTGATCGCCTGGCGGGTTTCGCTCTGGATCAGGCCGATCATGTTGGAAATCTCCGCCGTCGAACCGCTGGTACGTGCCGCCAGTTGCCGCACTTCATCGGCCACCACGGCAAAACCGCGACCTTGCTCGCCGGCACGGGCCGCTTCGATCGCGGCGTTCAGGGCCAGCAGATTGGTCTGATCGGCAATCGCACGGATGGTGTTGACGATGGTGGTGATCTGCTCGGAGCGTTCGCCGAGCTGTGCGATCAGGTTCGAAGATTCAGCGATGTCGTCGGCGATTTCGCGCATTTCGCTGGCCGTTTGCTGGATCACTTGCGTGCCTTGCTCGGCGACTTTTCGGGTGGCGACAGAGATGTGATAGGCGGCGCTGGCGCTGCGCGCATCCTGCTCGTGCTGCTCGACCCGGGCGGTGACGTCCGAGGCGAATTTCACCACTTTGCACAGCCGGCCGGCGGCGTCGTAGACCGGGTTGTAGTTGGCCTCCAGCCAGACGGTTTGCCCGCGTTTGTCGACGCGTTCGAACTGCCCGTGAAACAACTCACCCTGATTGAGCCGGCGCCAGAAATCCTGATACTCGCTGCTGCTGACCAGCTCTGCGGTGCAGAACAAGCGGTGATGTTTGCCTTTGAGTTCGGCAAGCGTGTAACCCATGCGCGTCAGAAAATTCTGATTGGCTGTAAGGACATTGCCATTGAGGTCGAACTCAATCACCGCCATGGCCCGGTCGATGGCCTGCAACTTGGCGTTGGCTTCACTTTCCTGCTGCACCTTGGCGGTGACGTCCATGGCGTACTTGACCACTTTCACCACGCGGCCCGAAGCATCCTTGATCGGGTTGTAACTGGCTTCGAGCCAGATCGGCCGGCCCTGGCTGTCGACGCGTTCGAAGGTGCCGGACTGGAATTGACCGTTTTTCAACTTCGACCAAAGCTCGGTGTACTGGCTGCTGCGGGCAAAATCGGGTGGGCAAAACTGGCGGTGCGACTGGCCAATCACCTGTTCGGCGGTGTAGCCCATGGTCTTGAGGAAGTTGTCGTTGGCGCGCAATACCACTGCGTCGAGATCGAACTCGATCACCGCCATGGAGCGATTGATAGCTTCGAGCAAACCGGATTGCTCGGTGATGGTGTGTTGCAGGTCGTCGATGACGGACTTGTGGCGATTGAAAAACATGCTGGGTGCGCTCCGGAAATAGGGCTAGAGGTGTTGTCCCTGTTCCCGCGGCGGCAGGCCGAAGATGCTGGCGACGTTCGGCGTTGACTTCATAGTGCCAGCATCCAGGCTGACGGCTCAATCTTATACAAAGTTTATAAAGTTGTACAAGAAAGTGGTTTGTCCGGATCTTGTACAACTTTTGTCAGGCGCTGGACCGGCTCAACGCTACGCTGATCGTGTTACGGCCCGTGTGCTTGGCGGTGTACAACGCTTTGTCGGCGTCATCCAGCCAGTCGAGTGCATCCGCGTAGGTCAGTTGAAAACGCGCCAGCCCAATGCTCAGGCTGACGCGCAACTCGGGCACCTCGGGATGGCGGTATTGATGCAGAGCCTGGCGCAGTTGCTCCATCAAGGCCTCAGCTTTGCTCAGCGGCAGGTTGGGCAGGATCACGCAGAACTCGTCGCCGCCGTAACGACCGGCCAGCTCACTTTCATCCAGCACGGATTTCAGTTTGCGACTCAGTTGTTGCAGCACTGCGTCGCCGACGATGTGCCCGTAACTGTCGTTGATCACCTTGAAATGATCGATGTCGATCAGTGCCAGCGTGGCTTGGCTGTTGTGGTCGCGGCACTGCTGGAACTTGAGGTGCAGCAGGTCTTTCCAGGCACCGTGGTTGAGCAGGCCGGTCAGGCTGTCGGTGCGGCTGAGGGCGCTCAAGGTGCGTTTGTGTTCGGCCAGTTTGATCGCCAGTTGGTAACAGACCATCCCCAGTGCGAGCGGATAAAGGGTCAGCATCGGCAGGCAGGCCCAGACTTGGGTCTGCGTGGTGGTCAGGTTGAACTTGACCCCGAATACCGACCAGCCCAACAGCACGCCGATCACCTGGGCGAGGGCGCCGAGCAGGAACAGCCGCCGGCCACCGGCGGCCACATTGTTCATGGTCATCATCGACAGAATGGTCACGGCGGTCAGCGGGTTGAACTGGAAACACGCGGTCCAGAAACCACCGAACACCGAGTCATAAAGCAGGTTGCGACGTTCGGCGCGGTAGGGAAAGGCCGAGCGAGTTGACCATTGATAGGCGACGTGGGGCCAGAGAAAACCATTGAACAGCAGCAGCGCCCAGAGCCAGGCCGGCATGTTCAATGGATACAGAGCGGCGCCGACACTGAAAAGACCGACGCCCAAACCGATGGCACGTGGCAGGTAAATGCGTCTGGCGAATGACAAGCCTTTGCCGCGTTGGTTATCCATGATGTTCTTCGCCAGATTCATTCTGAAACACTTTGCAGTGTAATTCTTCAGAGTGACCGTTCATCGGTCAATGACAGACATTGTCATTTATTCCAGCGGGAAAATTCAGTGTCCTTGTGAGCCATTTAATCTTGGTGCAGGCACGATCTAGGGCTGATAGCAGGCCAGGAACATATCCAGCGCCGACTCGACCACGGCATTTTGCGATGCGTTGTCGAGCGCCGGTTGGCCCATGGAAATCTGCGGCCAGAAGGCGAAGGATTTGAGCAGGCCCTGTACCTGATGCGCGGCGAACTCCGGATCGACCGGTTTCAATCGACCGTCCGCCTGAGCCGCGCGAATCCACACGGTCACGCTTTCCTCACGTTCGCCCATGCGCGCCACCATATTCTGTGCGCGTTCGGGCGAGTGGATCGCGGCGGCAATGGCGACACGTGCCAGATTCATGAAATTGTCGTCCGCCATCATCTGCAACTTGGCCAGCAGCATCGTTCGCAGTTGATCGCGCAACGGCTGATCGGGCAGATACGACACGGCTTGCTCGGTGCTGATCCGTGCCCACAACTGGTTGAGAATTTCGGCGAACAGCTCTTCCTTGCTCGGAAAATGGTTGTACACCGTACGCTTCGACACCCCGGCGGTGGCCGCAATCTTGTCCATGCTGGTGACTTCGAAACCGTTGGCGCGGAATTCAGTAATGGCCGCCAGGATGATGGCTTCGCGTTTGCGGTCGGTAAGGCGCGTTGGAGCTGTCATAAATTCGATTCGGCAGGAAAAAGGAGGAAATTACACTCGGCAGTTTACTTGTCATCCGGTTTGATGCAACCTAGAAAGTACACCGATCAGTGTAATGCTGCGTTAATCGGTGCAACCTAAAACCAGATGTCCGGCTGATGCGTGCGTGCCTTGGCCATTTATCGTCCCACCTTGGAAAACCGTGAGTTGCGCGGTTTTTCTGGAGTCATTCAGTCATGGCCAAATCAATTTCTTCCGCGGTCAGTCCTGTACCTGAAGCTTCGCGCCAGGCCGAAGGGACTTTCCGCAATCACGCTCCAGTGCAACGCGAAGGTGTGCGAAAGATGCTGCGCATCATGTGGAACATGATCTTTCACAAACCGCGCAACACCCGCCCGGCGTCGGCCATTCCCGTGCAGCCTTTGACCCGCGCCGACCTGATCGCTGCGCCGAATCACAGCGTCTATCGTCTCGGTCACTCGACCCTGCTGCTGAAACTGCAAGACAAGTTCTGGATCACCGACCCGGTGTTCGCCGAGCGCGCCTCGCCCGTGCAATGGGCCGGCCCGAAACGCTTCCACCAGCCGCCGATCAGCATCGACGAGTTGCCACCAATTGAAGCCGTGATCCTGTCGCACAACCACTACGACCACCTCGACTACGAAGCAGTGTTGAAACTCGCGGACAAGGTCAATGTGTTCCTGACCCCGCTGGGCGTCGGTGACACGCTGGTGAAATGGGGCATCGATGCCAGCAAGGTCCGCCAGTTCGACTGGTGGCAGGGCACCGAAGTCGCCGGCATCCGCTTCATCGCCACCCCGTCGCAACACTTCTCCGGCCGTGGCCTGTTTGACGGCAACCAGACCCTTTGGGCTTCGTGGGTCATCATCGATGGCGATACACGAATCTTCTTCAGCGGCGACAGCGGCTACTTCGATGGCTTCAAGCGCATCGGCGAACAATACGGCCCGTTTGACCTGACCCTGATGGAAACCGGCGCCTACAACGTCGAATGGCCCCACGTGCACATGCAACCGGAAGAAACCCTGCAAGCCCACATCGACCTTAAGGGCCGCTGGTTACTCCCGATCCACAACGGCACGTTCGACCTGGCGATGCATGCCTGGCATGAACCCTTTGACCGCATTCTTGCACTGGCCTGGGAGCGCAGTGTTTCCATTACCACTCCGCAAATGGGCGAGGCGTTCAACCTGGCACAGCCGCAACGCGGGAATGCGTGGTGGTTGGCGGTTGAAGGGGAGAGTGAGGCGGTGGTGCAAGGGGCGTAGTAGGGTTTCGCGTTATGCAAACACCACTTCAATTCGGCCCTCTTTGCGTGAGCGAGGGGCCGACTTGACAACAATTTGGACATCTCGCCCAAGATGAGAAAGGCATTCCATCATCTTGGCTTCACTGATGCCGCGGAATTTCCCTCTCAGCATTTCGGATAGCTTGGGTTGTGAGAGCCCCAAGATTTCAGATGCTTGAGATTGAGTGAGATGACGCGCTTTGATGATTTCGCCAATCTTTGCGGCAAGCTGTGACTTGACCTGCATTTCACTGGCGTTTGGCAAGCCAAGGTCTTGATAGACGTTTCCGCTGCTTTCTTCGATTTCATTCATTTCTATGTTCCTTTCGCGTGATCCTGAGCGGCTTGAAGTCTCTTTCGGATCAGATCGACATCGCACTGCGCGGTTTTTATACCGGTGGTCGACTTCTTCTGAAAACAATGCAAGACGTAAATCGCATTGCCAAAACGGACCGTGTAAACGGCGCGGTAGGTATTCGTATCAAAGTCCTCAATCAACTCGAGGACACCCGCGCCTCCAAACCCCTTCAGAGGTTTTGCATCTGGATGTTTGAGACCGCTTTGGGCCAAATCCAGTGCGTGACCAAAAACATCCTGTACATCTGTGGGCATCTGCTTCAGATCTTTCTTGCTACTGCTAACCCACAGGAGTGGCTTCCTTGTACTCATGCGAAAAATATACCTATATTGGAATAATCACAATCAGTCCTTTCAGTCAGCCATCGCATAATCTCCATGACTCACTGAATCCGGCATAGCACCTCTGACATTCCCCCCACGCCCCGGCGTAAACCCCGGAAAGAACACCAGCCCCTGCGCCTCAAACCGATAGGTCAACGCCAGCCGCGCCGAATCCGCCACTTCCTGCTGCGCTTCGAACCGTTGGATGTCATTGACCGAAACCCCTGCCTCCCGCGACAGTTGTTCCACGCTCCAGCCCAACATCCCTCGGGCCTGGGCGCAGTGGGTCGGGGTGAACTGGAAAAGGGCGATACGTTCGAGGATGAGATTCATCGCTGAAGAGGCCATGGTGTGCTCCGGGCTCGAGAGTGCTGATGGAAATGTACTGTGTTTTTGTACAGTTGTTTTCGGCCGGGATCAAACGCATTTTTTGATTTGCCCTAGTTCGCCGCCTCCAACCAGACGGACGGTGCCTGACCGAGGATCCGACGGAACATCGTCGAGAACGCCGCCGGGCTGTCATAGCCGAAATCCAGGGCAATCCGCGTCACCGCTTCACCCGCCGCCAGCCGTGCCAGCGCCAACACCACGCAGGCGCGCTGGCGCCATTGGCTGAAACTCAGGCCGGTCTGCTGACGAAACAGTCTGTTGAAGGTGCGTAAGCTTACGTGCAGCTGATCGGCCCATTGCTGGGGCGATTGATGGGCATTCGGCTGATGCAGAAAGGTCTGACACAGTTCGAGCAGTCTTCCGTCAGACGGCAGCGGGATATGCAACGGCAGCGGTGCGCTACGCACCAATTCATGCAGCAGCAAATCGATTAGCACACCGTCGCGTCCGGTCTGGTCATACGTCAGCGGCAACTCCACGGCGTCCATCAGCAAGTGCCGCATCAACGGCGACACGCTGATCACCTGGCAGCGCTCACCCAGATCCACCGCCCCCGGCTCGATATACAAACTGCGAGTGCTGACCCCCAGCATCAACACCTCATGCGCCACCCCCGGCGGAATCCACACTGCCCGCTGCGGCGGCACCACCCAGTTGCCGTCATGCGTGCTGACCTGCATCACCCCGGTCGCGCCATACAACAATTGCGCCCGCCGATGTGTATGACGTGGCAACAGATAGCCGTGGGGATAATCCGTACCGATCGCCACCACAGGGCGCGGCGTGTCATCCAGCAGATTGATCGAAACATTGCGCATCGAGAGGCATCCAGCGATTGGCGTAAACGCAAACATTATTGGCTGACTTGCTGAAGCAGGCCAAGCGTTGCGGCTCTATCGTCGACCGCTCCCAAACAACGGACGACGCGCCATGTTCTACCTCCTGCTGACACTCTTCGGCTGCCTGACCGGCGTCACCGCCGTACTTTTTGGTTTCGGCGGCGGCTTCGTCGTCGTGCCGCTGCTGTACCGCATGCTTACCGCCGGCCACGGCGCTGACGACCCGATCAGCCAATCCGCCATGCACATCGCCGTCGCCACCTCGACTTGCGTGATGATCGTCAACGCCTTGGTCGCCACTGACAAACACCGCCGCGCCGGCAATCTTATTCGTGATTACCTCTGGCCCTTGGGCGGGTTCATCGGTTTGGGCGCGGTTGTCGGCGCAGTCGCAGCGGTGTGGGTCAGTGGCGAAGTCATTCGTTATGCCTTCATCGCCTACCTCGGTGTGACGATTGTCGATTGCCTGTTGCGACGCGGCTTTCTCACACAGTCCGAAGGCGTCATCCCACGGCGATTGGGAACGGTGGAAACGTCTGGCGGCGGTGTGGGGATTGGCGCCATCGCGACGTTTCTCGGTTTAGGAGGAAGCGTCATGACCGTGCCGTTATTGCGGCGTTGCGGGTTGAGCATGTCGCAGGCGACGTCGATGGCCAATCCGCTGAGCATGCCGGTAGCTTTGGCGGGGACGCTGACGTACATGGTGATGGCCGGATTTAGCGAGACAGACCTCGGGCCATGGTTTATCGGGTATGTGGATCTGTTGGCGTTTGCGGTGCTGACGCTGGGCTCGATGCTGGGGATTCGACTGGCGACGCCGTGGATCGGGCGGATACCGGATCGGGTGCATGCTTGGGTGTATATCGGGTTGCTGGTGATTGTGATGATCAGCATGTGCGTGAATTGAGTCTGAAGTCGCTCGATTCTGCACTGCAACCTCTACATAATCCGCGGCTACTTTTTGCGAGCAACGGCTCGTTTACTCAAGGATGAAGTGATGTTCCGAGGACTGTTGCGCCTTTTCGGTGTTCTGTTGCTGACGGGGTTGTTTGTGTCGACTGCGACCTGGGCCGACAGCGGCGCGCAGGTGTACACCGGCACTCTGGGTAAATCGCCCATCGTCCTCGAAATAAATACCCGTACCGGAGAGGGTCGTTACTTTTATAAGAAGTACCGCAAGGATCTGGCACTCGACGGTGCCATGGATGGGGAAACGCTGGTGCTGGAGGAAGGCTCGCGGATGGAGAACTCTCGTCCGACCCTTCGCTTGCAGCCAGCACTTGATGGTTGGAGTGGCGAGTGGACAAGTACCGCCGGTAAGACCCTGAAGATCGAGTTGAAGCCAGCCATCATTCCCGAAGTACCCGCCGGCTCCTTACCCTATCTGGCCAAGTTGCATGATCATGCAACTTACGAGTACTTGCGGTTGCAGGGCGTCACGCTCAAGAAAGGCAAAACCGAAACCTTCATGGGCTACACGCTGCAATGGTGGAGCGAGCCGCAGACAAAAACTTCACTCTTCGAAGTGGTCTCGGGTTACTCCCCTGAGGAGCGTCAGCGTATCAACCAGCAGTTGATGGCGCGTTTGTGGGGCCAAGTGTTGTCGTCATATGGCTGCGGCGGTTATTACGCTCAATCCAGTCAACCGCTGTGGATGTCATCGGCAGTGATGAGCGTGCGCATTTCAACCGAATACTTCTGTGGCGGAGCCTACCCGGATCAAAACCAGGAAGCGCTCAATATCGATACAAAGAGCGGCAAGTTACTGACCCTTGAAGATGTTCTGTGGGTCGGGCAGGGCCAGCCAGTACGTCATGAAGAGCGCGACGACTACATCGACACATCATCCGGTTCATCTGATGTCTGGTCAAAGTACCGCACCACGGAGTTAGCGCCTTGGCTGGTTGCCCAATTGACCAGGCTCTACCCGAAAGACATGACCATCACGCCGGAAGGCTCAGACGACTGCGGCTACAACGATGAAGGTCCTTGGGACTTCCCTGGTTGGTATTTCACACCGCAAGGCATCAAGCTCGATCCATCGTTTCCGCATGTCGCAGCGGTATGCGGATTCGTGGACTGGAGTGTTCTGCCGTACAACGTCGTCAAACAACATCCGGGTGGTGTAGCGCTGCAACTGCCATGACGCGTCGTTAGAGCTCGAATTACATATCTCGATTACCGGACACAACCTCGCCATAATTCGCCGCGAATTTTCCAGCGCCGGCCCCCACGTCCCGGCGCAACTTCCGACTCATTCAGGGATCGATCCATGCTCAAGGGACTGTTACGCCTGGCGCCATATGCCGTGGCGTTGTTCACACTGATTTCCGCCGCCCATGCCGAAGATGGTCCGCGCGTGTTCACCGGCACATTGGGCAAGACGCCGATTGTGGTGGAACTCAACACTCAGCAGCCGGATGAAGTGACCGGTCGTTACTTCTACGAGAAGTATCACCGCGATTTGGCCCTCAGCGGTTCATTACAAGAGAGTGCGTTGACGCTGGCCGAGGGCAACAATCGCTACGGCGATGACAAGCCGCTGCCAACCCTCAAACTGAAATCCACCGCCAACGGCTGGCAGGGCGAATGGCAAAACCCGAAGG
The DNA here is from genome assembly GCF_023375815.1 of Pseudomonas sp. HS6. Taxonomy (NCBI): domain Bacteria; kingdom Pseudomonadati; phylum Pseudomonadota; class Gammaproteobacteria; order Pseudomonadales; family Pseudomonadaceae; genus Pseudomonas; species Pseudomonas sp. HS6. The sequence goes on from NZ_CP067412.1 coordinate 3,261,957, forward strand.
GCAAAAAGCTGCTGGTGCAACTGGTCGAGGCCAAACTTCCAGCGCCGACCGCAACGACGTTGCCCTTTATTGCCACGTTGCCGAAAGACGATCCTTACGAATATTTGCGCCTGCAGGGGCTCAAGCTCAAACCGGGGAAGAAAGAGAACTTCATGGGCTACGACCTGCAATGGTGGGCGGAGCCTGAGTCGAAAATCTCTTTATTCAGTATTGAGTCCGGTTATCCCAAAGAAGAGCAGCAGCGGATCAACGAGCAATTGTTGGAACGTCTCTGGAAAGAGGTCATCAGTTATCACGCCTGCATGCTGCAAGGTGGCGAAAGTGCCGAGCAATGGCAAAGCGTCGCGCCCACGTTTCTGTCGTCCGATATCGTCAGCCTGAACATCAACACCGGTTACGACTGCGGCGGCGCGCACCCGGATGTCGGCAACTCCCCAATCAATCTCAATGCTCATACTGGCCAGGAATTAAAGCTGGAAGACGTTTTGAAAGTGGGGGCGCACGAAGGCACTCCGACGGAGATAAGCAATGGCGAACAGAGAGAGGTGTTTGTGCAATGGCTTATAAAGCAGTTCACCTCGCTGTATCCCAACGAAATGAAGAAACCAGCCGCAGGTGATGAAGACAGCTGTGATTACACCGATGAAAATGTCTGGAGCGCTTTCGATTGGTACTTCACCGCCAAGGGTATTTATCTGGGGCCGTACTTCCCCCGCGTACAACGTGGTTGCGATGAGCCCGAGTGGTCGATCCTGCCGTACTCCCTGATCATGCAAGACCCCGGCGCCGTCAAACTGCAACTGCCCCAGAACTAACCATCACGCCAACCCCGGCGCTTCACGAATAATGAAGTGATCCAGGTTCTCGATATTGGCATTGAAGACCTCGAAAGGTTTTTCGGGGTTCTTCTTGCCCGGCACCTGTTTCAACTCCGGCGTCACGCCATAAAAGAAGCAAAACAACTCCTTATCGCTGTCGATGGCGTGCTTGATCTCTTCCAGAAACGCCTTGCGCTTGCGGTAGTTGTCGATCAGCTTTTTGTTGAGATAGACACTGACCGGATAAGGCTTCTTCTTGCTGTCATCCGGCTTCTTGAACCAGACCTTGTCCTCGAAATCGATCCGGAAACTGGCGCTGTGAAAGTCCTCGATTTTCTTGATCCGGCCCCAGTAAATCAGCCCCTTGTTGTCCATCAAGTACTCGATCTTCTTGAAGAACGAACTGTACGGCGCCGTATGCTCGCCAATCTTCAACGGCATGCGCTTGAGCAAATCCTTGTCCGCGAAGTTCGACACAAAACACTCCACGGGGTGAGCGAAGACACTGGTCTTGTCCGGCGCCGTCTCACGACTCGGCGACTCTTTCGAGTTGGTAGCCGCCACCCGCACCGGATCATCCCGCAACACATCCGCCGCCCCCGCAGGCGCGGCAGGCTTGCGCACATACTCACGGCGTGTCAGCAACAATTCCGACGGGAAATGCTCCTCCCGCCCGTCATCCGTTTCCCCATCCGCCGCCTCAACCCCCGGCGCCGACGTCTTCAAACTCACATACGGACAACCCGCCACATGCTGCGTACCGGGCAGATTCTTGAAGTGCGGCGTGCGCACGTAATTCACGTTCTTGGCGTTGAACGTACCCAACTCGTTGGAAGCATCGAACGCCGAACGACAGGCGTCGTTGGGGCACTGGAAGTGTTCCTTCGCGGAATCGAACGCCACCGTCTCATCGAAATTGAGATCGCGAACGTCATAGATCGACAGTTTGTCGTCGAGGCTGAGGCAGTAGGCGAGGTCGAATTTCATGGTGGGGCTCGGGTCCTTGAGTGGGGGAGGGGTATTAATAGCGGGTGATGGGGTGGGTTGCACTGATTGTTTTCAGAATGATGCAGAACCAGTCTGCCGGGGATTGGCTATCCCAGGCACTCTGGGCCATAAAAAAACCGCTGCTTGAGTTTTCAAGCAGCGGTTTTTTGATGTCAGTAACTACGCAGCATTCGTGAAGCTTTACGCCACCAGGATTCCTGCCGATTGAACGGATCCTCCGCCAGCAAGCACGGCATGTCCCGCAAACGAATCCACGGCTCATCCTGCCAGTGCAACGTGCTTAGCGACATCTTCGGCCAGCTCAAAACACTCAACGTTGGACGCTCAACCGAGCGCATCGGACGGGCATCTCGCAGCGCAGGCACAACCTGATGCGTCACCCACTCACGAAGCTGCCGATACTCGGGACAGTAGTGATAGATCAACAGCGCATACACACCTGACTCGCTCACCATCAGATGTTCTCCGGGCTCGCCGTAGGTCTCCACGCACATCATCTGCCGCTGATCGGCGTCGAGTTTGCGCAGCTGTCGCTCATCCAGATATTTACCCATCAGCCGCCCCAGTTCATGGACGCAGAACCAGGCCTGGTTCTCCACCAGAAGGGCATGCAGGTGGGTTTTGTTGCGGACAAATCGTGTTGGAAGAAGTGGTTCAGACATGACGTGCCCCCCAAGTCGGGAGCACGGGATTCAAACGGCGGGTACAGCGATTCGCCTTCATCGTGAAGGCTGAGTAGTCAGGCATTTCCATTTACCTCTGGCTGCTTTCTTAGGGCATTCGTTAAGGGTGTCGGGAGCTAAGAAACCCACCAGAGACGGGCCGGACATATTCCCCTTTCGGGTCTTGTATTCGCCCACTCCCGACATAACGGGACTTTTCGCAGGCGTAGAGAAACCGCAGACGAAAAAAAGCCGCATGACTGTCGGGTGCGGAGGACCGCTCTGGTACAGACGTTTCTTAGGCGTCGCCCGTAAGTATATTCATGATGTGCGTTAGGTCAAGATTAAAGTTTAGTCAAGAAGTGTGTCTAAGTTTGAATTTTTGTGCGTTTTTTTACAAGTTGCTTTAATTCGTTTAAGGATAGAGGTGGATTTTTTCGGTGAATCATCGAATGGCAATTGCTGCATAAGGGTACTAAGTCTACAACGGGATTGATGATGTAATCTTTCCCGAGTTTTGAAACTGGAGTCAAATGATGAACTTGAATGTAACCCTCGCCAATTTCTCCGTAGAAAGTGGAAAAATCGAACTCACATGCTTGGCATGCTGTACCGTAGTAAGAAATGCATGCAGCTCTATTTGAAGGGTTTCTTTCGTATTTGTTAACCTCAATGCGCGTTATTGAACCTTCTGGATATCCTTTATTTATTAAGTGGTCAGAGCTTTCCGCGTCTTCTAATGTTAGTAATGATAAGGTTAAAGATAGGCAGCAAGTAGTGACATTTAGAGCGTGAGCGAGTATGGAGTCTGTAGTCGTTTCAGAGGTAGAGAGCCTTTGGCATACATCGATATCAAGCTTTTGCCATGATTTATTGTTTTCAGCTAATGATTCGGTAAAGTTGCCGTCTGTTGCTACGTATATTTGAAGGTTTTCCTGAGTGGTACGAATTCGATCAAATTGAATTTTTGATTCGCTGTCAGCCTCCGACATTCTCCGGAGCATAGCTCCAGAGAAATTGTCTGCGGAAAAGCACGCTTCGATTTGTCGGTGTGTTCTTGAAACAATAATGCAGAAGCTATTTCCATCATCTAAGTCGGAAGGTCTTATGACATCAAATTGACCGCCATCGATAGTCTTTTCTCCAGTTGTAAGGCGTATGCCAAACCTACCTTCAAGACGGCGGCATAATACTTTGATGTCGAGTGCTGCCATTAAGCAATATCTCCATCTACTGCGTCAGGTAAGTCTGCTACAAGCTTTTTGAGGTTTCTGGATACTTCGATTCGGAACTCTTCGAATGCGTCTTTGTTTGCGTTGTTTACATTGTTAAGTTCTGCTTGGGCGAGAGCCCATAATAGATAGTCTAATGCCTGTATTACTGGACTGTTCTCTTTATTCGGTAGATAGGCCTTAGAGTAAAATGGATGTCCAGTGTTAAGCGACACTGCTGCAGCAGACCCCCTGCCAATACTAGGTTCCCACAATGCACCATGCTCTAGAGTTGGTGCAGTAGTAATGTGTATCGAACCGGTATCCGTAGAGTCGACGATTTTCATCGTCGCGGTTGTCGTGCCGGACTTGTTATTGACAGTTACCTCGCCGGTGCCAGCATCAACGATGTTAACTTCTGCCTTTGTGAGTCCTGCTGATTTTTGGTTTATCACATTGCTTGAGGAAGCATGGAGAAGTGCAGCGGTGCCCGTTGCAGTGCTTGCTACACCTCGGCGATAACGTATTTCCGCTTCTCTTCGAGGAGCTGCAAGGATTTTATCACGGAGCCATTCATAAAGATCTGAATTGAGATTTATACGAGATTTTTTTATATCAACTTGAAATGCGGTATCTAACGTATGGTCGAATGATAATTCAACTCGCATTAGAGAATAATGCGGTTCCTGTTTGAACATTCCCATCCAGTCAGGACCATGGATTAGTCGGTTTTCTCTGTAAACGTAAACGCCTTGTCTTTCATTGGAAACCCGCGCAGCAACTTTTGCTTCCTCGCTACTGAATTCTTCTTTTCGGGGTAAGATAAAGGCTTTAATAATAAAGTTTGTTTTCGTTCCATCAGGAAGAACTAGGTCTTGAGTAACAAAAGCAACGGGCTCTTTAGTTTCAGCAATGCAGAATGGATCCCAAGCCTCTACCACTTCATCATTTACTCGAATGTTTACTGTTCGCTCACGATCATCGTTGGGATCAAGAAAGCGTTGGTAAACAAGGGCTATATGTTCCTGCAAATTTTTTACTAAGCGTAGTACTGCCTTTTTTAGAGGGGGGGCAGTGGGGTCTTTATAGCCATTGAGTATTCGGTCTACACTTTCCCAGATTACCACTGTGCCGTGATTATTTTTTGCGGTTATATTCAGTAATTCGAGCTCGCTATCGGATGGTGATGTTATTTCCAAATCCCAGCTATTCCGGGCCGCCATCACATCTAAGTCCCAGGTTGCCCGAAGAGGATCTACATCGGCTGTAAACTTTGAGACCACGGATAAACGTCTGCAGAATGCAGTTGATGCGGTTTTAAGTCCTAGCCCAAATTTCCCCAAACTTTTAGCACTTGGACGTTTGGGGGAACCATATTTCATAGCGTCCATTAAAGCAGGCCTATCCATGCCGTTACCATCGTCTCCTACGGAAATAATTATATTTCCGGTAAAGTCAACTACGATTCGCACATCGACGAGATTGGCTTCCGCTGCAATGGAATTGTCGATGATGTCAGCAATAGCAGTGTTAAAATCGTACCCAGTATCTCTTAATCCTTCACTGATACGAGCTACATCGGGTGCTACAGTAAAAAGATTGTCATTCATGATGATGTCCATTTATCACTTGCAGTTGATGATTGTCCAGCCGCTGGTAAGTATCAGCGTGTCGCATGTTGCGCTGTCATTATTTGAAGTACGGGATCGGATAATTTTTATTTTGTAAGAGAGATCATCATTTTTTGAGAAGGAAATTATGTCACCTACGTTTGCGTTCGTAGAGCGTAGGTAGTTGGTCATGCCTGTTAATCTATATTCGTTTCGAGTGCCGCCAAAAAGTTTGTTGTTGTAGTGTATGTAGCAGAACTCCCACCTAGTGTTGTCTTGTTCTTCAAACATTACAATCGTTTGACGCGGGTTTTTGGTTCCCCTTTCAAGAGTTGGGAAAAAAGTTAGGATTTCACTTTTTTTGGGAACCAGGATGCCGGCTTGATGCGTTCCTGTTTTTCCCGCATCGTTTGGGCTTAGCTTCTTTCTTGCTTCTCTAGTCATAATTTAATTCTTAGAGTTTATTGGGGAAATATTTAAGGCGTCAGCGATTACAATCGGTTCTATTTCTCCTTGATGGCCCGTCACAGCCTGTCCAGCAAGGGTTTGTTTCGATAGTGAGGTATTTCTGATAACTTCTTCAACTGTGTCTGCATAATAAAGATGATGTATTGTGACTGGTTTTTTTTGCTTTCGTCGATAGGCCCTAGCTGAAGCCTGAGCTGTTAGTGCTGGATTCCATTCTGGATTGAAATGTATGACGTGATTAGCCGCAGTAATATTTAATCCAGAACCAGCCGCTTTTGGGTTAAGAAACAGTGCACCAGTTCCCTCAAAATTAAAAAACTCATCGACGATTAGTTGTCTTTCCATGACAAGAGTCCTTCCGTCAATTTTTCTAAAAAAATTAGTTGGAAAGTTTTTTGGTAGATTTTCAATAAACAAATCGGCTACTGATTGATAAGTTGAAAATATCAGTGCTTTTTCATTTCTCGAAAAAATCTCTGACAGGATTTCAATGAGTCTAATATATTTTGGGGTTTCTTGAATTGGTTCAACTAACCAATCTGGATGCATTGATGGATTTGCGCAAAACATTCTAAGCTTCGATGTTGCTACCAGCCCTGCAGCAGCTCCATACTCAGCTAAGATCTCAGTTCTTATAATTTCGTATTTATTTGCCAAGAGAGTGCTCATTGGCAGCGCTTGGGGGATATCGATTTTGTTAGGTAAATCATCGGCGACTTCAGAAACCATTCGCCGTAATATTAAAGGCGCAATGATGGGAGCAATGTTTTCTGCGCCGTAAGCAGAGTCAGAAAAGCGAATGTTGAACTGATCTAGATCACCTAATAAGCCCGGTAAAACAAAATCGCAGATTGACCACAAATCTTCTAGTTTGTTTTCGAAGGGAGTGCCAGTAACTGCAATAGGGACGCGGCAGGGCAGGCGCTTGATAGCTAAGGTTCGTTGCGCATGAGGGTTCTTTATATTTTGCGCTTCGTCCAGGGTGATGATATTCCAGTTTATTGATGCGAGTAGAATTTCATCTTTTATTGCAGTTTCGTAGGAGGTAATCGTGATGTCACATAACCCTAGCTTTTTTGTTATTCCTGCACGATCCGATCCAATGTGCTTTTGTATCTCAAGATTCGGAGCAAATTGAATGATTTCTCTTGCCCAATTCTCTATTAGTGTTGCAGGAGCAATAATTAGTGATGGACCTCGCAAGGAGTTTTTTTCTTGCTGCAATAGGGCAATGATTTGTAAGGTTTTCCCCAGCCCCATTTCATCAGCTAGTACACACCCAACACCCTGCTGTGAGTTTTTCTGAAGGTGTAGAACTCCGATGGCTTGATATTCATACAGTTTGGCATTTAAGCCGTCTATTGCAATTGCATGGGCGCCATCATAGGTCGGTGTGAAATCTTTTTCTGAAACTGTATCAATTACCTTGAAAGGTTGATCTTCAGAGATGCGTATATCTATAAGTGAAGCAATATTTAGCCCTGAGTTTATATTTATATTCTTTGAACTTAGCCAAGCTAGCGCGGTGTGGAACTGGCTTTTATGAATTGGATGCCATGTGGAATTTATGATCGCTTGATCAGAGTCTGTCGAAATAGCAATAAACTCGGATGTGGAGCTTACACCAAGCTCAGACTTTATATTGTTTGATTCAGAGCTTATGCAAAGTGTCACTTCTGCGGGTATTTTTGAAAAGGTGACATCCGGCAGATGAAGTTTCGGGTTTTCTACTTCGTAACTTTTGTAGTGAGTGATGCCTTGAAACACAATCTGGAAAATTTCCAGCGCGGTAGGTTCTACAGTTTCACCGCATGGAAGGCGGAGGGCTATTTGATTCTCTTGCCGTATCCATTGTGTTTTCTTCATCCTGAAGACCTTCATTTTTTGGAGTGTTGGAAACTTTTTCAGCAGTAAAGCTTGCTCGCGAAATTTCGAGATTGGATGAACCTCCCCTTATCCATCGACTCAGCTCCACAATTACGTTGCTTACGGTGATGCCATTACCTCTGATGGCACACTCCCATACTTTACAAACTCTCCAACCATTGTCTAGCAGTTTTTTTTCTGTGAGGTGGTCGTTTTCTCTATTTCGACCTATTTTTTTTTGCCAGAATTCTGGACGCGTTTTGGGCCACTTGAATAATGGACAGTTGTGGCCATGCCAGAAACAACCATGGACGAATATGACCACATTGTACTTTGGTAAAACTAGATCAGGTTTCCCAGGCAGTTTTTTTTCATGAAGCTTATATCTGAACCCAAGTTTATGAAGGGACCTACGAATTGTTAGCTCCGGTTTTGTATTCTTGGCTCTAATGCCGGACATCATCCGGCTTCGAGTTGAGGGGGAAACGATATCCATAGTTAAGCGTGCAAAAGGTCCGATTTTTTTTCTACGGTTTGAGTATGACCTTCTAGATGGGGGAGCATAATTCTAGCTACCTCTTTAATTACAGGCATCACTACACTATTACCAAATTGGCGATATGCTTGTGTGTCACTTACTGGAATTCTGAAAGTATCTGGAAATCCCATAAGTCTTGCGCACTCTCGGGGAGTTAATCTCCTTGGATTTTTAAGAGTGCCTTGGTATACCAATATTTCCGAGCCGTCCTTATGATATCTAGCCGACAACGTCCTGGTGATGCTGTCAGGGTATGCTAGGCCGAAACCAAAGCCATTTCCTGCGGCGCTATGCTTCAACTTATATGCTTGTAAGTAATTCCACAATTTTGGGGTGAGGGTATACTTTTCCTGCACTGCCCAACGGCTATGGTCAAAGTATTTGTCGCCGTCCCAAGGCAGCATTGGTTCGCTACCATCATCTTTATGTAAAATGCTAGAAAGACGGTAAGGGGTTGGAGGAAGACATAATTCATCCCAAGTGAAATTTGTACTTTCTTTAAATCCAATAATTATAATTCGCTCGCGATGCTGAGGTGTAAAGTGCTGTCCGTCTATTACTTTGTAATGGACTTCGTAACCAAGCTCGTCTTTGAGCGTTCTTATAATTTCCCTAAAAGTATTTCCTTTGTCATGTGATATTAAATTTTTGACGTTTTCTAAAAGAAATGCTTTCGGCCTTTTTGCTTCGATAATTCGCGCCACATCAAAAAAAAGAGTCCCTTGGGTTGTACATTCAAACCCGTGCGGGCGTCCCAGCGAATTTTTTTTACTGACACCTGCAAGGGAAAAAGGTTGGCATGGGAAGCCACCTAAAAGAATGTCATGGTCGGGAATATCGCTGCTGGGGAATGGAGTTATGTCGCCAACAAATAGATGGTTGTCGCCATAATTTTCAATGTATGTTTTTTTTGAGTACGTATTCCACTCGCTCGTAAATACGCATTCACCACCATGTGCCTCAAAGCCCATCCGAATTCCACCGATTCCGGCGAAAAGGTCAATAAACTTAAATTTCGGTTGAGAACTCATGACTTCCTTGGTTTCAGGGTGCGTTAGTAGTGATTTCAGCGCTGGTTCAAGCATGACGGGGCATGGAGACTCTCCCTTTTCCCATCTGCGGATAGTCTTTGCATCCTTACCGACGTGTTCGGCGATCTCACGTTGGGTGTATCGACTTCTTGCTTGTTTTAGAAGTTCGAGTGATTGAGCGGACGGCATACGAAAGGCTCGGCGGGAATTTTGTGGGACATTATGACCTATGGCTTTCCCATTCGCGAGGATTTTGATGCTTGCGATTATTCAGTGGTATGGGTGGAAAATTGATGACGCTATCGTGAAAAAGGCCGCCTATTGGCAGCCTCATTTTCGGTTTTGCTAGCGTTTCAGGGAATTAGTCCCAGCTCAACGCCCCACCAGTCTGATACTCAATAACTCTCGTCTCAAAGAAATTCTTCTCTTTCTTCAAGTCCATAATCTCGCTCATCCAAGGGAACGGGTTAGTCGTCCCTGGATATTCTTCTTTAAGGCCGATCTGCGACAGGCGACGGTTAGCGATGAACTTCAGGTAGTCCTCCATCATCGCCGCGTTCATGCCCAGTACGCCGCGAGGCATGGTGTCGCGGGCGTATTCGATTTCCAGTTGGGTGCCCTGCAGGATCATCTGGGTCGCTTCTTCCTTCATTTCGGCATCCCACAGGTGTGGGTTTTCGATTTTGATCTGGTTGATCACGTCGATGCCGAAGTTCAGGTGCATGGATTCGTCGCGCAGGATGTACTGGAACTGCTCGGCGACGCCGGTCATTTTGTTGCGGCGGCCCATGGAGAGGATCTGGGTGAAGCCGCAGTAGAAGAAGATGCCTTCCAGAACGCAGTAGTAGGCGATCAGGTTGCGCAGCAGTTCTTTGTCGGTGTCCGGGGTGCCGGTTTCGAACTTCGGATCGGAGATCGAACGGGTGTATTTCAGGCCCCAGGCGGCTTTTTTCGCGACCGACGGGATCTCGTGGTACATGTTGAAGATCTCGCCTTCATCCATGGCCAGCGATTCGATGCAGTACTGGTAGGCGTGGGTGTGGATCGCCTCTTCGAACGCCTGGCGCAGGATGTACTGGCGGCATTCCGGGTTGGTGATCAGGCGGTACACGGCCAGCACCAGGTTGTTGGCAACCAGGGAGTCGGCGGTGGAGAAGAAGCCGAGGTTGCGCATCACGATGCGGCGCTCGTCGTCGGTCAGGCCTTCCGGGTCTTTCCAGAGGGCGATGTCGGCGGTCATGTTGACTTCTTGCGGCATCCAGTGGTTTGCGCAACCGTCCAGATACTTCTGCCAGGCCCAGTCGTACTTGAATGGCACGAGTTGGTTGAGGTCGGCGCGGCAGTTGATCATGCGCTTTTCGTCAACGGCGACACGGGCGGAGGCGCCTTCGAGTTCGGCGAGGCCTTCGGCGACGTCGAGGGAGTTCAGTGCAGCCTTGGCGCGGGCCACGGCGGCCGAGTCAGCGGCGGTCACGGCGCGGGCTTCGAGAGCAGCGGCACCGCCAGCGTTGTCGAGGCGGTCCATGTTGGCTTCAGTAGCGTGGCCGGCGTTGGCGCCTTTCACTGCTGCTACTTCACTGTCTTCTTTGTCGAATTCGTCCCAGCTCAGCATGACGTGTCGTCTCCTGCGTGAGGGCCAGATGCCCGTGTGAAAACTGATGGTTGGTTTTTCACACGACCGTACTGGCCGCGTTGGATCTTAAGGAATCGTTTTTTGCAGCAGCTAAGGCAGGCAATAAAACAGAATTTAGTACGGGGTTCCGAGAGCCTCTGATGGGCGCAGGCAACGTTGGACGCTGCTGCGGGGCTTCAGACTGGCTATTCATCCCTGTAAGGGAATATTGCAGGCCCGTTATAGGGCGGCATTATAGGGAAATTTTCGCGCGCGTGGTGCGGCGAATCGGCTCATGGCGCGGCCGAGGAGGGTGGTTTTTCGGTCGGAGCGAGGGTTTATGGGGCTTTGCCCGGTATAGATTTTTTTTCGGAAAAATTCTACGAATGACGATTTGTTCAAGAAATGAACAAAAAAACGCGGTTTTCACTACATCTTGTGTTTTGCAACCCTTTTACGTCTCTTCAAACACAACTGAGCCCGACCGAAGCCGGGCTGGAATCGACCCTCGATGTTGCGCTGAGTGATCCGATTCGGTGCAGTCTCAAACCATCAATTGGTGCAGCCGTTACCCATCACGCTGTAACGCAGGATGTGGCGCTGGCCGGTGGAGTCGTCGTACTCCATTTTCATCGGAACCACTTCGCAGACATTCGGAACTTCGCTCATCGATACAACGTTGGCGATGTCCAGGTGAGTGGAGTAAGTGTATTCCTCGATAGCCGGTTGTTGCTGTGCGACATCAGTCGGGACCTCGTCTGCCATGGCGGTTGCGCACAGACTGCTGAGGGCCAGAACCAATAAAGCTTTCATTTGAAATTTACCTTCTTGAGGTCGAGTGGGGTCACGCAACCTTTTTGGGGTTGCGTGTGGAACTTCATCGTTTTGGTTTGTTACTTCAGAACTGGATTAACGGCCTTCGTGGGGGCTGTAACGTTGTTAATCGCTTTGCCTTGTCGGCGAGGTGAATTCTAGGGAGGCGGGGTAGGGGTAAACAGACCCGGTTTTGATAAACACCTTTGGCAGATTTGGTAACAATCGCTGGATATCGTGTTATCAGCGCTGCGGCTTTCCTTGGAAACCGGGTCGTCTGAATCGCTGGAAAGCCAGCTCCCACAAGGGTTGCGTGGTTTGCTTCAGAGGTGCTTTGGTCATTTCTGGATGTTTTGTAGGGGCTTGTTACTACCATCGTCGAATGGTTCTATACGGTCGCCCCGGCTACAACAGGGTCATACAAAAACAACTATTACACCGAGGTAGGAAAGATGAGTGCGGCTTCCCTGTATCCCGTTCGTCCCGAGGTTCTGGCCAATACGCTGACCGACGAGGCGACCTACAAAGCCATGTACCAACAGTCGGTCGTCAACCCTGACGGTTTCTGGCGCGAACAAGCCAAGCGCCTCGACTGGATCAAGCCTTTCACCACGGTGAAACAGACTTCGTTCGACGATCACCATGTCGACATCAAGTGGTTTGCCGACGGCACCCTGAACGTTTCCTACAACTGCCTCGACCGTCATCTGGCCGAGCGCGGCGATCAAGTCGCCATCATCTGGGAAGGCGATGATCCTTCCGAAAGCCGCAACATCACTTACCGCGAACTGCACGAACAAGTGTGCAAACTCGCCAACGCCCTGCGTGGCCAGGACGTACACCGCGGCGACGTGGTGACCATCTATATGCCGATGATCCCCGAAGCCGTGGTCGCCATGCTGGCCTGCACCCGGATCGGCGCGATTCACTCGGTGGTGTTCGGCGGTTTCTCGCCGGAAGCCCTGGCCGGTCGCATCATCGACTGCCGCTCGAAAGTGGTGATCACCGCTGACGAAGGCATCCGCGCCGGCAAGAAGATTTCCCTCAAGGCCAACGTCGACGACGCCCTGACCAACCCGGAAACCAGCAGCATCCAGAAAGTCATCGTGTGCAAGCGCACCGGCGGCGACATCAAGTGGAACCAGCATCGCGACATCTGGTACGAAGACCTGATGAAAGTGGCGGGCACTGTCTGCGCGCCGAAAGAGATGGGCGCTGAAGAAGCGCTGTTCATCCTTTATACCTCCGGCTCCACCGGCAAGCCGAAGGGCGTGCAGCACACCACTGGCGGCTATCTGTTGTACGCGGCGATGACTCACGAGCGCGTGTTCGACTACCGTCCGGGCGAAATCTACTGGTGCACCGCCGACGTTGGCTGGGTCACCGGTCACTCCTACATTGTCTACGGCCCGCTGGCCAACGGCGCGACCACGCTGCTGTTCGAAGGCGTGCCGAACTACCCGGACATCACCCGGGTGGCGAAGATCGTCGACAAGCACAAGGTCAACATCCTCTACACCGCGCCGACCGCGATCCGCGCGATGATGGCCTCCGGCACCGCCGCTGTTGAAGGCGCGGACGGCAGCAGCCTGCGTCTGCTCGGTTCGGTCGGCGAGCCGATCAACCCGGAAGCCTGGGACTGGTACTACAAGAATGTCGGCAAGTCCCGTTGCCCGATCGTCGACACCTGGTGGCAGACCGAAACCGGCGGCAACATGATGAGCCCGCTGCCGGGCGCTCATGCGCTGAAGCCGGGTTCTGCGGCACGCCCGTTCTTCGGTGTGGTGCCGGCGCTGGTGGACAACCTCGGCAACATCATCGAGGGCGAAGCCGAAGGCAATCTGGTGATTCTCGATTCGTGGCCGGGTCAGGCGCGCACCCTTTACGGCGACCACGACCGTTTCGTCGACACCTACTTCAAGACCTTCCGTGGCATGTACTTCACCGGTGACGGCGCCCGCCGCGATGCCGACGGTTACTACTGGATCACCGGTCGTGTAGACGACGTGCTCAACGTGTCCGGCCACCGCATGGGCACCGCCGAGATCGAAAGCGCCATGGTCGCTCACCCGAAAGTCGCCGAAGCGGCGGTGGTCGGTGTGCCGCACGACATCAAGGGGCAGGGCATTTATGTCTACGTCACTCTGAAGAATGGTGAAGAGCCGAGCGAGCAACTGCGCCTGGAGCTGAAGAACTGGGTGCGCAAGGAGATCGGGCCGATCGCTTCGCCGGACGTGATCCAGTGGGCGCCAGGGCTGCCGAAGACCCGTTCGGGCAAGATCATGCGTCGCATTCTGCGCAAGATCGCCACAGCTGAATACGATGGCTTGGGTGATATCTCCACCCTGGCCGATCCGGGCGTGGTGCAGCATCTGATCGATACGCACAAGACCATGAACGTCGCGTAAGCGGCGGGTCTGAAGGCTGAAAAGCCCCGTCCGGCATTGCGCCGGACGGGGCTTTTTATTGTCTGTAGTTTATGGGTTGCTAAGGTCGGCCCCTTCGCTGGCAAGTCGAAACGTCGCACCGCAGCTCCCACAGGTTCTGTGGTGTGTTGGAGGTTGCGCGAGCAGCGTAGATCCTTGTGGGAGCTGGCTTGCCAGCGAAAGCGGTTTGTCATGCAAAGGTGCAATCCTTTGATGGAACACAAAACCTGCAGCCAATAATTATCGAATTGCTCTGTCAGCTCATTCCCACTGTTACCCGTCCGCCTTCAAGTAACTGAATGTGTAACCGCCTGCTCCGCAACGGGGCGATGGGAAACGCCGCGCCCTGTTTCAGGGCCTCAAAACACCCGGTGAAAAATAAGACATCACCCCGCGCTTGCCGGATTAGAAGGGTTTGCGAATAATAGGCCCGCAATTTGCAGCATAGATCGGTTCACTGTCTTTCGCTCTTGCATGAAATTGCGGAGCTGTCAATGTGCTCAAGCGGGTTTCTCGGTGCATCTGTAATTAGTTGTCGCATTGAAGAAATATCGGCTTCGGGCCTGTCGTTAGAATGCCGATCACTCGCTCGTCGTGGCTCGTGTTGAAATCGCTGACGGTTTCAATGGGAAATTTCCCACAGATGCAGCACCGCTTTCCCGATTCACCCATTCGCATATTGGGCTGTCGCTCACTCTGCCGTTTTTGCCCTTTACCGATGGAGTCCCAAGATGAAGAAACTTGTGCTGCTTGGCGCCCTGGCACTGTCCGTGCTGTCCCTGCCGACATTCGCCGATGAAAAGCCTCTGAAGATCGGTATCGAAGCGGCTTACCCTCCATTTGCTTCCAAAGCGCCGGACGGCAGCATCGTCGGTTTCGACTACGACATCGGCAACGCGCTGTGCGAAGAAATGAAGGTCAAGTGCCAGTGGGTCGAGCAAGAATTCGACGGTCTGATCCCGGCACTGAAAGTGCGCAAGATCGACGCGATCCTGTCGTCCATGTCGATCACTGACGACCGCAAGAAGTCCGTGGACTTCACCAACAAGTACTACAACACCCCGGCCCGCCTCGTGATGAAGGAAGGCACTCAGGTCAGCGAAGGTCTGGCTGAGCTGAAGGGCAAGAACATCGGCGTGCAGCGTGGTTCGATCCACGAGCGTTTCGCCCGCGAAGTCCTGGCCCCGCTGGGTGCCGAGATCAAGCCGTACGGCTCGCAGAACGAAATCTACCTCGACGTGGCCGCCGGCCGCCTCGACGGTACTGTGGCGGACGCTACGCTGTTGAATGACGGCTTCCTGAAAACCGACGCCGGCAAAGGCTTCGCGTTCGTAGGCCCTGCCTTCACCGACGTCAAATACTTCGGCGACGGCGTAGGTATCGCCGTGCGCAAGGGCGACGCCCTGAAAGACAAGATCAATACTGCCATCGCGGCCATTCGCGAAAACGGCAAGTACAAGCAAATCCAGGACAAGTACTTCGACTTCGACATTTACGGCAAGTAAAGACGTCGCTCGACCCGTCCGAAATGGCGCAAGCAACAGGATCTCTGCGGTTTGCGCCATTTTTTCATCCCAACTTTCGAGGACCTGAATCATGTTGAAAGGCTACGGGGCTGTCATCCTCGATGGCGCTTGGCTGACGCTTCAGCTCGCCTTGTCGTCCATGGCCCTGGCCATCGTTCTCGGGCTGATCGGTGTCGCATTGCGCCTGTCGCCAGTGCGCTGGCTGGCCTGGCTGGGCGATCTGTATTCCACGGTGATCCGCGGGATTCCCGATCTGGTGCTGATCCTGCTGATCTTCTACGGCGGCCAGGACTTGCTCAACCGCGTCGCACCAATGCTCGGCTATGACGACTACATCGACCTGAATCCGCTGGCCGCCGGTATCGGCACCCTCGGCTTCATCTTCGGTGCGTACCTGTCGGAAACCTTCCGCGGCGCGTTCATGGCGATCCCCAAAGGTCAGGCCGAAGCGGGCATGGCGTACGGCATGAGCAGCTTCCAGGTGTTCTTCCGGGTGCTGGTGCCGCAGATGATTCGTCTGGCGATTCCGGGCTTCACCAACAACTGGCTGGTGTTGACCAAGGCCACCGCACTGATTTCCGTGGTCGGTCTGCAAGACATGATGTTCAAGGCCAAGCAGGCGGCCGACGCCACCCGCGAGCCTTTCACCTTCTTCCTCGCAGTGGCGGCGATGTACCTGGTCATCACCAGTGTCTCGTTGCTGGCGCTGCGTCACCTTGAGAAGCGCTACTCGGTAGGCGTAAGGGCGGCTGATCTATGATCTTCGACTACAACGTCATTTGGGAGGCCCTGCCGCTGTACCTCGGCGGTCTGGTGACCACCCTCAAGTTGCTCGCGCTGTCGCTGTTCTTCGGTCTGCTCGCGGCGCTGCCGCTGGGGCTGATGCGTGTATCCAAGAACGCTGTTGTCAACGGCGCGGCGTGGCTCTTCACTTACGTGATTCGCGGCACGCCGATGCTGGTTCAACTGTTCCTGATCTACTACGGTCTGGCCCAGTTCGAAGCGGTGCGTGAAAGCTTCCTGTGGCCGTGGCTGTCCAGCGCAACGTTCTGTGCGTGCCTGGCGTTCGCGATCAACACCAGCGCCTACACCGCCGAAATCATCGCCGGCAGCCTGAAGGCCACGCCGAACGGCGAGATCGAAGCGGCCAAGGCCATGGGCATGTCGCGCTTCAAGATGTACCAGCGCATCCTGCTGCCATCGGCCCTGCGCCGGGCGCTGCCGCAGTACAGCAACGAAGTGATCATGATGCTGCAGACCACCAGTCTGGCGTCCATCGTGACCCTGATCGATATCACCGGCGCGGCCCGTACCGTCAACGCGCAGTTTTACTTGCCGTTCGAGGCGTACATCACCGCCGGCGTGTTCTACCTGTGCCTGACCTTCATTCTGGTGCGCCTGTTCAAGCTGGCCGAGCGTCGCTGGCTGAGCTATCTGGCTCCGAGGAAGCACTGATATGGAACGCATCGACCACGTTCTGCCGTGGAGCCACCTGGGCAGCGAGCGCCGGATTTCGGTGTTTCGCTTCGGGAGTGGTGAGCGCAAGGCCTACATCCAGGCGAGCCTCCACGCTGACGAATTGCCCGGCATGCGTACTGCCTGGGAACTGAAAAAACGCCTCGGCGAACTCGAAGCCAAGGGCTTGCTCAACGGCGTCATCGAGCTGGTTCCCGTGGCCAACCCTCTGGGTCTTGGCCAGTTGCTGCAAGGCAACCATCAGGGGCGTTTCGAGGCCGGCAGCGGCAAGAATTTCAACCGTGATTTCGTCGAGCTCAGCGCCCCCGTGGCCGCTAAGCTTCAAGGACAACTCGGTGATGATCCGCACGCCAACATCCGTCTGATCCGTCAGGCGATGGCCGATCACCTGGCCGCATTACCTGAGGCCAACAGCCAGTTGCAAGGCATGCAGCGCACCTTGCTGCAACATGCCGCCACCGCCGATGTGGTGCTGGATCTGCATTGCGACTGTGAAGCCGCGCTGCACATGTATGCCTTGCCGCAGCACTGGCCGCAGTGGCGTTCGCTCGCCGCGCACCTGGATGTGAAAGTCGGCCTGCTGGCGGAAGATTCCGGCGGCAGCTCGTTCGACGAAGCCTGTTCGCTACCGTGGCTGCGTCTGTCGCGCCTGTTCCCGGACGCACAGATTCCACTGGCGTGCCTGGCGACCACCGTTGAACTGGGTGGTCAGGCTGACACCACACCTGCGCAGGCTGAGGCTTGGGCGGAAGGTATTCTGGCGTTCCTCGCCGAGCAAGGCCTGATCCGTGGCGAGTGGCCGAGCGCCGTGCGCGAACCGTGCGAAGGCATGCCGTTCGAAGGCACGGAACTGCTCCTGCCGCCGCATCCGGGCGTGGTGAGTTTTCTGCGCAAGCCCGGCGAGTGGGTTGAAGCCGGTGACAAGATTTTTGAAGTGATCGATCCGCTGTCGGATCGGGTCAGCACGGTGTGTGCTGGTACGTCCGGGGTGCTGTTTGCCATTGAGCGGCTGCGTTACGCCCAACCCGGTTTCTGGCTGGCCAAAGTGGCGGGGCGCGATGCGCTGCGCGACGGCCCTTTGCTCAACGACTGACTGTTTTTGTGAGAACCGACCGCATGTACAAACTTGAAGTCCAAGACCTGCATAAACGCTATGGCAGTCACGAAGTGCTCAAGGGCGTTTCCCTGAAAGCGGCCGCTGGCGATGTGATCAGCATCATCGGCTCCAGTGGCTCCGGCAAAAGTACTTTCCTGCGCTGCATCAACCTGCTCGAGCAGCCGCACGCGGGCAAGATCCTGCTCAACAACGAAGAGTTGAAGCTGGTGGCAAACAAGGACGGCGCGCTGAAAGCCGCTGATCCGAAACAGCTGCAACGCATGCGTTCGCGCCTGTCGATGGTGTTCCAGCACTTCAACCTGTGGTCGCACATGACCGCGCTGGAAAACATCATGGAAGCGCCGGTTCACGTGCTGGGCGTGTCCAAGGCCGAAGCCCGCGAGAAAGCCGAGCACTACCTGAATAAGGTCGGCGTGGCTCATCGCAAGGACGCGTTCCCGGGGCACATGTCCGGTGGTGAACAACAGCGAGTGGCAATCGCCCGTGCGCTGGCGATGGAGCCGGAAGTGATGCTGTTCGACGAACCGACTTCGGCCCTCGACCCGGAACTGGTCGGCGACGTGCTGAAGGTCATGCAGGCCCTCGCTCAGGAAGGCCGCACCATGGTGGTGGTGACTCACGAAATGGGCTTCGCCCGTGAAGTGTCGAACCAGTTGGTGTTCCTGCACAAAGGCGTCGTTGAAGAGAGCGGCAACCCGCGTGAAGTGCTGGTCAATCCGCAGTCGGAACGTTTGCAACAATTCCTCTCGGGCAGCCTCAAGTAATCGCTCCCGTTATGCACCAAATTAGGTCATGCTTCGCGACCTAGAGATCGACTCCAATTCCTGTGGGAGCTGGCTTGCCAGCGAAAGCGGTGAGCCAGCTTGCATTTCTGGTGCAGACCCACCGCCATCGCTGGCAAGCCAGCTCCCACATTGGAACTCAGCCGATTTCAGGATTTGTGTTCATTTTCGGGCTAGCATTGGCCCTTGCCTTCATCACCGTTCTTCGCTTCGGATTGCCCGCCCATGACTGCCCATCGAATTGGTTTCCTGATTTGGCCCAGCACTAAAGCTCTGACTTTGGCGCTGGCAGAGGAGGCCTTGCGTGTTGCCCAGCGTGTGCATCCGGACGTGGTTTACGAGTTGTCGTTCCTGCAGGCTGAAGCACCGACCGAAGGTGAATGGCAACTGCCCGGCGAACCCTGGGCCGGCAAGCTCGAAAACTTCCAGAAACTGTTCCTGCTCGCTGACGAGCCACCGACGACTTTGGCGCCGGTGCTCAGCAGCGCGTTGAAACAACTGGTGCGCGCCGGTTGTGTGATCGGCGGTCTGTCGGCCGGTGTGTATCCGTTGGCGCAACTCGGTTTGCTCGACGGCTACCGCGCGGCGGTGCACTGGCGCTGGCAGGACGATTTCGCCGAACGCTTCCCCAAAGTCATCGCCACCAGTCACCTGTTCGACTGGGATCGCGATCGTCTGACCGCGTGTGGTGGCATGTCGGTGCTCGACTTGTTGCTCGCAGTTCTGGCCCGTGATCACGGTGCTGAACTGGCCGGTGCGGTCTCCGAAGAACTGGTGGTCGAGCGCATCCGCGAAGGCGGCGAGCGTCAGCGCATTCCGTTGCAGAACCGTCTCGGCTCCAGCCATCCGAAGCTCACCCAGGCGGTGCTGTTGATGGAAGCCAACATCGAAGAGCCGCTGACCACCGACGAAATCGCTCAGCACGTGTGCGTATCCCGTCGCCAACTGGAGCGGATCTTCAAGCAATACCTCAACCGCGTGCCGAGCCAGTACTACCTGGAATTGCGCCTGAACAAGGCCCGGCAGATGTTGATGCAGACCAGCAAGTCGATCATCCAGATCGGCCTGTCGTGCGGATTCTCCTCGGGGCCGCATTTCTCCAGCGCCTATCGCAACTTTTTCGGCGCCACGCCGCGGGAAGACCGCAACCAGCGGCGCAGCAGCAGTCCGTTCGAACTGTCATCGGTGCCGCCCGAGCGCGGTTGAAAGACGGGTCTTGAAAAGACGCCATGGAACTCATTTCCGTGGCGTTTTTTTTGCGCTGTTTAAGTGTTTTTTCAAAGCGCCTCGAGCGCGTACTTATCAAGTGCCCGTCAAAGGTGTGCGGTACATAGATATGACAGGCCTGCCCATTCCGATTGATATGCTCGCAAGGCGTGCTGCAATTGGCGGCGACAGTTTAAACTGCGCCTTTGCGACGCTATATGTCGCATTGCCGTAAACCCGGGAAAATCCGGGGTTTGCGCTATAAGAAGTTGTCGCTTGGCGACAAGGCCGGGCTGAAAACTGTCCTTACAATCCCCCCATCGCTCGCCAGTTTCAGGCGAGTGGCCCTCATCAGGAGACTCCGATGTCCGTTGAGCACGCTGCGGTACAACGCGCCGATTTCGACCAGGTAATGGTTCCCAACTACGCGCCTGCCGCTTTCATTCCGGTGCGTGGCGCCGGTTCCCGCGTCTGGGACCAGAGCGGCCGCGAGCTGATCGACTTCGCCGGCGGCATCGCCGTCAACGTATTGGGCCACGCGCATCCGGCGCTGGTCGGTGCGTTGACCGAGCAAGCGAACAAGCTGTGGCACGTGTCCAACGTGTTCACCAACGAACCGGCGCTGCGTCTGGCGCACAAGCTGATCGACGCCACGTTCGCCGAGCGCGTGTTCTTCTGCAACTCCGGCGCCGAAGCCAACGAGGCCGCTTTCAAGCTGGCCCGTCGCGTTGCGTTTGATCGTTTCGGCACCGAGAAGTACGAAATCATCGCCGCGCTCAACAGCTTCCACGGCCGCACTTTGTTCACCGTGAACGTCGGTGGCCAGTCGAAGTACTCCGACGGTTTCGGCCCGAAAATCACCGGCATCACCCACGTGCCGTACAACGATCTGGCGGCCCTGAAAGCCGCTGTTTCGGACAAGACCTGCGCGGTCGTTCTGGAACCGATCCAGGGCGAGGGCGGCGTTCTGCCGGCCGAGCTGGCATACCTGCAAGGCGCCCGTGAACTGTGCGACGCGAACAACGCGCTGCTGGTGTTCGACGAAGTGCAGACCGGCATGGGCCGTACCGGCAACCTGTTCGCCTACCAGCATTACGGTGTGGTTCCGGACATCCTGACCAGCGCCAAGAGCTTGGGCGGCGGTTTCCCGATCGCGGCAATGCTGACCACCGAAGCGCTGGCCAAACACCTGGTCGTCGGCACTCACGGCACCACCTACGGCGGCAACCCTCTGGCGTGCGCCGTGGCTGAAGCGGTGATCGACGTGATCAACACCCCTGAGGTGCTGAACGGCGTCAACGCCAAGCACGACAAGTTCAAGACCCGCCTGCAACAGATCGGCGAGAAGTACGGCCTGTTCACCCAGGTGCGTGGTCTCGGTCTGCTGATCGGTTGCGTGCTGAGCGATGCCTGGAAAGGCAAGGCCAAGGACATCTTCAACGCCGCTGAGCAAGAAGGCCTGATGATTCTGCAGGCCGGCCCGGACGTGATCCGTTTCGCCCCGAGCCTGGTGGTTGAAGACGCGGACATCGACGCCGGTCTGGATCGCTTCGAACGTGCTGCGGCGAAACTGACCCAAGCCTGATTCATGCAAGACCGCCCGGCGTCTGTCGTTATCGACCGACGTCGGGACCATTTTCCTGTGCCGGGCCTGCCCGGCATTTTTTTCCCGAGTCGGCGCTTTCGCCGACCTGAAGTAGAGAAAGGAGTGACACCATGCTGGTGATGCGCCCCGCGCAAATGGCTGATCTGGGCGAGGTACAGCGTCTGGCTGCGGACAGCCCGATTGGTGTCACTTCCTTGCCGGATGATGTTGAACGCCTGAGCGACAAGATCGCCGCGAGCGAAGCCTCGTTTGCCGCCGAAGTGAGCTTCAACGGCGAGGAGAGTTACTTCTTCGTCCTCGAAGACACCGCCACCGGCAAGCTGGTGGGCTGCTCGGCGATCGTCGCGTCGGCCGGTTATTCCGAGCCGTTCTACAGCTTTCGCAACGAGACCTTCGTGCACGCTTCCCGCGAGCTGAAGATCCACAACAAGATCCACGTGCTCTCGCAATGCCACGACCTGACCGGCAACAGCTTGCTGACCAGTTTCTACGTGCAGCGCGAGCTGGTGGGTTCGCCGTTCTCGGAGCTCAACTCCCGGGGCCGTCTGTTGTTCGTTGCCAGCCATCCAGAGCGCTTCGCTGATTCGGTGGTGACCGAGATCGTCGGTTACAGCGATGAAAACGGCGATTCGCCGTTCTGGGACGCCATCGGTCGCAACTTCTTCGACCTGAACTACGCCGAGGCCGAGCGTCTGTGTGGCCTGAAAAGCCGTACGTTCCTCGCCGAGCTGATGCCGCATTACCCGATCTACGTGCCGCTGCTGCCGGATTCCGCTCAAGAAGCGATGGGCCAGGTGCATCCGCGTGCGCAGATCACCTTCGACATCCTGATGCGCGAAGGCTTCGAGACCGATCACTACATCGACATTTTCGACGGTGGCCCGACCCTGCATGCGCGCGTTTCGGGGATCCGTTCGATCGCCCAGAGCCGTGTGGTACCGGTGAAAATCGGCGAGCCGGTCAAAGGTGCCGGGCGCCAGTATCTGGTGGCCAATGCCCAGTTGCAGGATTACCGCGCGGTATTGCTGGAACTGGATTACGCGCCGGGCAAACCGGTGACCCTGGATCTGGAAGCGGCCGAAGCCCTGGGCGTCGGTGAAGGTGCCAGCGTGCGCCTGGTGGCGGTTTAACGCCTTAGCGAGTTTCACGGGTGGCCACGGCGGCCCGTTTGAGGAGATAGCATGATTGTTCGTCCCGTACGCAGCAGCGATTTGTCCGCTCTGATCGACCTGGCCCGCAGCACCGGCACCGGCCTGACCACCTTGCCGGCCAACGAAGAGCGCCTGACCCACCGGGTCGGCTGGGCCGAGAAGACCTTTCGCGGTGAAGCCGGCCGTGGCGACGCGGACTACCTGTTCGTGCTCGAAGATGACAACGGTCGCGTGGTGGGAATTTCCGCCATCGCCGGCGCCGTCGGTCTGCGCGAGCCTTGGTACAACTTCCGCGTCGGCCTCACCGTCAGCGCCTCGCAGGAACTGAACATCTATCGCGAGATTCCGACGCTGTTCCTGGCCAACGACCTGACCGGCAATTCCGAGCTGTGCTCGCTGTTCCTGCACGCCGACTACCGCACCGGCCTCAACGGTCGCATGCTGTCCAAGGCGCGGATGCTGTTCATCGCCGAATTCCCGGAAATGTTCGGCAACAAGATCATTGCCGAGATGCGCGGCGTATCCGATGAAGCCGGTCGCTCGCCGTTCTGGGAAAGCCTGGGCCGTCACTTCTTCAAGATGGAATTCAGCCAGGCCGATTACCTGACCGGTGTCGGCAACAAGGCGTTCATCGCCGAGCTGATGCCGAAATTCCCGCTGTACACCTGCTTCCTGTCGCCGGATGCGCGCAACGTCATCGGCCAGGTGCACCCGGACACCGAGCCAGCACTGGCGATGCTCAAGAGCGAAGGCTTCAGCTACCAGGGTTACGTCGACATCTTCGACGCAGGTCCAGCCATCGAGTGCGAGACCAGCAAGATCCGCGCGGTGCGTGACAGCGAAGCGCTGGTGCTGGCCATCGGCACGCCGGGCGACGACGCCACGCCGTTCATCATCCATAACCGCAAACGCGAAGACTGCCGCATCACGGCTGCGCCGGCCCGTCTGGCCGCTGGCACGCTGGTGGTCGATCCGCTGACCGCCAAACGTCTTCAACTCAACGCTGGCGATCAGGTTCGCGCCGTGGCGTTGTCTGCTGCCCGGGAGTCGAAATAATGAATTCGCTATACATCGCAGGTGAGTGGCTGGCCGGTCAGGGCGAAGCCTTTCAATCGCTGAACCCGGTGACCCAGCAAGTGCTGTGGTCGGGGGAGAGCGCCACTGCCGCTCAGGTCGAATCCGCCGTGCAGGCTGCGCGTCAGGCGTTCCCAAGCTGGGCCCGTCGTACCCTGGAAGATCGCATCAGCGTGCTCGAAGCGTTCGCCGCCGCATTGAAAAACCACGCCGACGAACTGGCCCGCACCATTGGTGAAGAAACCGGCAAACCGCTGTGGGAAGCTGCGACCGAAGTCACCAGCATGGTCAACAAGATCGCGATCTCGGTGCAGAGCTACCGCGAGCGTACCGGCGAGAAGAGCGGCCCGTTGGGCGACGCCACCGCCGTGTTGCGCCACAAGCCCCACGGTGTAGTAGCGGTGTTCGGTCCTTACAACTTCCCCGGCCATTTGCCGAACGGCCACATCGTGCCGGCACTGCTGGCCGGTAACAGCGTGCTGTTCAAACCTAGCGAGCTGACGCCGAAAGTCGCCGAGCTGACGGTCAAGTGCTGGATCGAAGCCGGTCTGCCGGCCGGTGTCCTGAACCTGCTGCAAGGCGCCCGCGAAACCGGTATCGCGCTGGCGGCGAATCCGGGCATCGACGGTCTGTTCTTCACCGGCTCGAGCCGTACCGGCAATCACCTGCACCAGCAGTTCGCCGGTCGCCCGGACAAGATCCTCGCGCTGGAAATGGGCGGCAACAACCCGCTGGTGGTCGATCAGGTCGCCGACCTCGACGCAGCGGTGTACACGATCATTCAGTCGGCGTTCATTTCTGCCGGTCAGCGTTGCACCTGCGCCCGTCGTCTGCTGGTGCCACAAGGCGCGTGGGGCGACAGCCTGCTCAAGCGTCTGGTGGACGTCAGCTCGACCATCGAAGTCGGCGCGTTCGATCAGCAACCGGCGCCGTTCATGGGCTCGGTGGTTTCCCTCGGCGCGGCGAAAGCGTTGATGGACGCCCAGGCGCATCTGCTGGCCAACGGCGCGGTGTCGTTGCTGGCGATGACTCAGCCACAGGCTCAGTCGGCGCTGCTGACCCCGGGCATCGTTGATGTGACGGCGGTTGCCGATCGTTCCGACGAAGAACTGTTTGGTCCGCTGCTGCAAGTGATCCGCTACGCCGATTTTGCGGCGGCGATTGCCGAAGCCAACGACACCGCGTTTGGTCTGGCCGCTGGTCTTCTGTCGGATTCCGAAGAGCGTTACCAACAGTTCTGGCTGGAAAGCCGTGCCGGGATCGTCAACTGGAACAAGCAGCTGACGGGGGCTGCGAGCAGCGCACCGTTCGGCGGTGTCGGCGCTTCGGGCAACCACCGTGCCAGTGCCTACTACGCGGCGGATTACTGCGCGTACCCGGTGGCCTCACTGGAAACTCCGAGTTTGGTGATGCCGGCGGCCCTGACGCCTGGCGTGAAGATGGCGTGATGCCCATCGCTGGCGAGCCAGCTCCCACAAGGTCCGAGTCGAACACAAAATTTGTGAACACTGCTGAACCTGTGGGAGCTGGCTTGCCAGCGAAGGCCGCGACTCGGTCTTATTGAATTGTTACCCGATGCCTATAACAACAGATTCTCGTGGAGCCTCGCTGATGAAATCCTATGAAGTCAATTTTGACGGTCTAGTGGGGCCGACCCATAACTACGGTGGTCTGTCCTACGGCAACGTTGCGTCCCAGAGCAACAGCCAGCAGTCCTCGAACCCGAAGGAAGCGGCGCTGCAAGGGCTGGCGAAAATGAAAGCGCTGATGGAAATGGGCTTTCAGCAGGGCGTTCTCGCACCGCAGGAGCGTCCGGACGTGGCCGCTTTGCGCCGTCTGGGTTTCAGTGGCACCGACGCGCAGGTCATCGAGCGCGCCGCGAAAGACGCGATGCCGCTGCTGGTTGCCAGTTGCTCGGCGTCGAGCATGTGGGTGGCCAACGCCGCCACGGTCAGCCCGAGTGCCGACACCGCTGACGGTCGCGTGCATTTCACCGCCGCCAACCTGAACTGCAAATACCACCGCAGCATCGAGCACCCGACCACCAGTCGCGTGTTGGGTGCAATGTTCGCCGATCAACAGCACTTTGCTCACCACGCCGCATTGCCGGCGGTGGCGCAGTTCGGCGACGAAGGCGCGGCCAACCACACACGTTTCTGCCGTGAGTACGGCGAGGCTGGCGTCGAGTTTTTCGTGTTCGGTCGCAGTGCGTTCGACACTCGTTACCCGGCACCACAGAAGTACCCGGCACGCCAGACCCTCGAAGCCTCGCAAGCGGTCGCCCGTCTGCACGGTCTGCGCGACGAAGGCGTGGTCTACGCGCAACAGAATCCGGCCGTGATCGATCAGGGCGTGTTCCACAACGACGTGATCGCGGTGGGCAACGGCGAGGTGCTGTTCTATCACGAGGACGCGTTCCTCGACACCGATCAGATGCTGGCTGAACTGCAAGCCAAACTGGCCAAGGTCGGCGGCAACTTCCAGTCGGTCTGCGTGCCGCGTTCGGCGGTCACCGTGGACGATGCGGTGCGTTCCTACCTGTTCAACAGCCAGTTGCTGTCGCGTCCTGACGGTTCGATGCTGCTGATCGTGCCGGAAGAGTGCCGTGGCAACGAGCGCGTGTGGAATTACCTGCAAGGCCTGACCAACTCCGGCGGCCTGATCCGTGAAGTGAAGGTTTTCGACCTCAAGCAAAGCATGCAGAACGGCGGTGGCCCGGCGTGCCTGCGACTGCGCGTCGCGCTCAACGAAACCGAGCTGGCGGCCGTCAACCCAGGGGTTATCATGACCGCCCCGTTGTACGATTCGTTGACCGCATGGGTTGAAAAGCACTACCGCGACCGCCTGAGCGAAAGCGACCTGGCGGACCCGCAATTGCTGCTTGAATGCCGGACGGCACTGGATGAACTGACGCAAATCCTTAAACTGGGCGCGGTTTATCCATTCCAGATCAATTGATGACCGGCGCGCCGCCTGAACGCGGCGCGCGGTTTGTCTCCCCAACTGAGCGTAAAAAAGACATGAGCGATTCCCTGCGGCTGATCCTTGAAGACACCGATGGCAAGCAACTGGAAACTTCCTGTACCCGCGTCGCGGTCATGTGGCAAGGCAAAGAGCTGTGGATTCAGCAGGACGGCCGCGGCCAACTGTTGATCGGCGTGGACGTCGAAGAGGGCGATGCTGAGTACGCCAACCTGCTGCTGCGCCCATTGGCGACTAATCTGGTAAGTCTGCAGCTGGAAATGGAACCGGCCGACGTTGGCGACGACGAAGACCACGTGCACGGCCCGGATTGCAACCACGACCACTAAGGAAACCGCTCTATGCTCGCCCTCGGCAAACTGCTTGAACTGACCCTCGCCGGCCGCGAACCGGCGGAGAAGACTCAACTGACTGTCGAAGGCGTGCGCATGCGCTGGTTGAGCGAGGGTGCGCTGGAAGTCCGGCCACCCGAAGCGCGCGACAATGGCCTGGACCTGCTGCTGTCGGCAGGCATCCACGGCAATGAAACGGCACCGATCGAATTGCTCGACCGGCTGCTGCATGACATCGCCCGCGGCGATCTGAAGCCGCGCGCACGCATTCTGTTCCTGTTCGGCAACCCGGAAGCGATTCGCAAGGGCGAGCGTTTCATCGAGCAGGACGTCAATCGGCTGTTCAACGGCCGTCACGAACAAAGCAGCGGCTCCGAAGCCCTGCGTGCCTGCGAGCTGGAGCGCCTGGCCGCGAGTTTCTTCAGCGTGCCGGATCGTCAGCGTCTGCACTACGACCTGCACACGGCGATTCGTGGCTCGAAAATCGAACAGTTCGCCCTGTATCCGTGGAAGGAAGGTCGCCAGCATTCCCGTCAGGAACTGGCCCGCCTGCGTGCCGCCGGCATGGAGGCGGTGCTGTTGCAGAACAAACCGTCGATCGTGTTCAGCTCCTACACCTACGACAAGCTCGGGGCTGAGTCCTTCACGCTGGAACTGGGCAAGGCGCGGCCGTTCGGGCAGAACGCCGGGGTAAACGTGTCGCTGCTGGAAACCCGTCTGAAGCAGATCATCGAAGGCACCGAGCCGGAGATGGCCGAGCAGGGCCTGGACGGTCTGCAACTGTTCAGCGTGGCGCGGGAAATCATCAAGCACAGCGATGCGTTCCGCCTGAACCTGCCGGCGGACATCGAAAACTTTTCGGAACTGGATGTGGGTTATGTGCTGGCCGAAGACCTGGCCAATACCCGCTGGGTCATAGAGGAACAGGGCGCGCGGATCATCTTCCCCAATCCCAAGGTCAAGAACGGCCTGCGGGCGGGCATTTTGATTGTGCCGACCACTGACGAAAATCTCGCCTGACCCGATTTTCGGTTCCACATAAACCACTGTGGGAGCGGGCTTGCCCGCGATGGCGGACAGTCAGTCAATATCTACAGTGACTGATACACCGCTATCGCAGGCAAGCCTGCTCCCACAGAGGGATGAGTGAGACCGGAGATCTCACTCAGCGTATTTAGACCGCTACAGCACGTGGCTCGGTGCGGCGCAACGCACGCACTTTCTGCAACGTATCGGCGCATGTCTTCGCCGCTTCCTGACCTTTGTGCACGAAGTGTTCGAAGAAGAACTTCTGGTGTTCTTCGCCGGCATGGAAGTGGTGCGGGGTCAGCGACACCGAGAACACCGGTACTTCGGTTTCCAGCTGAACCTGCATCAGGCCGCTGACGACCGACTGGGCGACGAATTCGTGACGATAGATCCCGCCGTCCACCACCAGGGCAGCGGCAACGATACCGGCATAACGGCCGGTCTTGGCCAGCAGTTTGGCGTGCAGAGGCATTTCAAAGGCGCCGCCGACTTCGAAGAAATCGATGTCCGATTCCTGATAGCCCTGAGCGATCATTTCGGCGAGGAAGCCTTTACGGCTCTGATCGACGATTTCCTTGTGCCAGCAGGCCTGGATGAACGCGACGCGCTCGCCGTGGGTGTGTTTGCTTTTGCTGTCGATAGCGGTGGGTTGCATGTTCTGACTCCTGTTTGTGTGAAAAACAGGGCGTTATGAATCGAAAGGGATTCAAGGGTACGCGCGCATGCTCGAAGGCTTGCGGACGGCCCTTTGGCGTCAATCCCGTTCTCTCTTCATCCGGACTATGACCGTCGGCCCCGGAATCACACCGGGTCTGCTGACCTTGCCGCCGCTCACAGCTTTTGCCGTGCCTGACACCAAGCGCTCGCGGGCTATGCGCATTGCGCGCAATTACCGCCGGTGGGGAATTGCACCCCGCCCTGAGAACGTTTCGCCACCCTTTATCGGGCGGCGCAGCGTTTTTAACACAGATTGCCGGGCTGTGCATCGCGCCTTTGTGATGATTGCCATCGGGTTTTTCGAAGCGTGGAAGCGACTTTTCCTTGCGCAAGGGTTGATTAATCCGCGCCATGCCCGCAGTAATTCCTCTTCGAAAAGGGATTTCCCCTGCTGACCAGAGGCCAGGTTCATGAGTGTTATCGATCTTCGCAGCGACACCGTCACCCAACCGACTCCCGCCATGCTCGACGCGATGACCGCTGCGGCCACCGGTGATGATGTGTATGGCGAAGATCCGACGGTCAATCGTCTGGAAGCCGAACTGGCAAAACGGCTGGGTTTTGCAGCCGCGCTGTTCGTCCCGACCGGCACCATGAGCAACCTGTTGGGCTTGATGGCGCATTGCGAACGCGGTGACGAGTACATCGTCGGGCAGCAGGCGCATACCTACAAGTACGAGGGTGGCGGTGCGGCAGTGCTCGGTTCGATTCAGCCGCAGCCGCTTGAAGTGCAGGTCGATGGTTCGCTGGACCTGGATCAGGTGGCGGCGGCGATCAAGCCTGACGACTTCCACTTCGCCCGTACGCGTCTGCTGGCGCTGGAAAACACCATGCAAGGCAAAGTGCTGCCTCTGGAATATCTGGCCCGGGCGCGCCAGTTCACCCAGGACAACGGCCTGCAACTGCATCTGGACGGCGCGCGGTTGTACAACGCAGCGGTCAAACTTGGGGTTGATGCCCGGGAGATCACGCAATACTTCGATTCGGTGTCGGTGTGCCTGTCCAAAGGCCTCGGCGCGCCGGTGGGTTCGGTACTTTGCGGTTCGGTCGAGCTGATCGGCAAGGCGCGGCGCCTGCGCAAGATGGTCGGCGGTGGCATGCGTCAGGCCGGGTTGCTGGCGGCGGCGGGGCTGTATGCGCTGGATCACCACGTCGAGCGCCTGGCGGATGACCATGCCAACGCGCAATTTCTGGCCGAAGGCCTGCGCGAGGCCGGTTTCACCGTCGAGCCGGTGCAGACCAACATGGTTTACGTGCAGATGGGCGACCGTGCCGAGGCGATCAAGGCGTTTGCCGCCGAGCGCGGGATCAAATTGAGCGCTGCCGCCCGTCTGCGGATGGTCACGCACATGGACGTCAATCGCTCGCAAATCGAGCAAGTGATCGCGACATTCGTCGAGTTTTCGCGCAAGTGACAGCGTTAGCCGCCCAATTGACCGTTTCTATCGTATAAACACGCTGTACCCCGCGCGCAGGGCCGATATAATGCGGCCCTTTGCCGTCGCTTCGTCTGTTGACGTTTCGCACAGGCCTTTGGCCGCAGCCTCCGTGGAAGAACCTAATGAAAAGCGCAGAAATCCGTGAAGCCTTCCTTCGCTTCTTCGAAGAGCAAGGCCACACCCGTGTAGCCTCCAGCTCTTTGATTCCGGGCAACGACCCAACCCTGCTGTTCACCAACGCGGGGATGAACCAGTTCAAGGACTGCTTCCTGGGCCAGGAAAAACGCGCGTACACCCGTGCGACCAGCAGCCAGAAATGCGTGCGTGCCGGTGGCAAGAACAGCGACCTGGAAAACGTCGGTTATACCGCCCGTCACCACACCTTCTTCGAAATGCTGGGCAACTTCAGCTTCGGTGACTATTTCAAGCACGACGCGATTACCTTCGCCTGGACGTTCCTGACCGGTGTCCTGAAACTGCCGAAGGAAAAGCTCTGGGTTACCGTCTACGCCTCCGACGACGAAGCGTATGACATCTGGACCAAACAAATCGGTGTGCCGGTCGAGCGCATGATTCGCATCGGCGACAACAAAGGCGCGCCTTACGCGTCCGACAACTTCTGGACCATGGGCGATACCGGCCCGTGCGGCCCATGCACCGAGATTTTCTACGATCACGGCGACCACATCTGGGGCGGCCCACCGGGTTCGCCGGAAGAAGATGGCGACCGTTACATCGAGATCTGGAACAACGTGTTCATGCAGTTCAACCGCACCGCCGACGGCGTGTTGCATCCGTTGCCAGCGCCGTCGGTGGATACCGGCATGGGCCTGGAGCGGATCAGTGCGGTGATGCAGCACGTCAACTCCAACTACGACATCGACCTGTTCAAGAACCTGCTGAAAGCTTCGGCTGAGGCAATCGGCTGCGAAAATGGCGACCAGTCTTCGCTCAAGGTTGTTTCCGACCACATCCGTTCGTGCGGTTTCCTGATCGCCGACGGCGTGCTGCCGTCCAACGAAGGTCGCGGTTATGTATTGCGCCGGATCATCCGTCGTGCCTGCCGTCACGGTAACAAACTGGGCGCAACCGGCAGCTTCTTCTACAAGATCGTTGCGGCGCTGGTCGCCGAGATGGGCGAAGCGTTCCCGGAACTGAAGAAGCAGCAATCGAACATCGAGCGTGTGCTCAAGGCCGAAGAAGAGCAGTTCTCCAAGACCCTGGAGCACGGCCTGAAGATTCTCGAGCAGGATCTGCTGGAACTCAAAGGCACCGTGGTGCCGGGCGACGTGGTGTTCAAACTCTACGACACCTACGGTTTCCCGATGGACCTGACCGCCGACATCGCTCGCGAGCGCAGCCTGACCGTCGACGAAGTCGGTTTCGAACGTGAGATGGAAGCCCAGCGTGTTCGTGCGCGTTCGGCCAGCTCGTTCGGTCTGGACTACAACACCTTGGTCAAGGTTGATGTGGCCACCGAGTTCACCGGTTACACCGACACCAGCGGTTCGGCGAAAATTGTCGCCATCTATAAAGATGGCCAGTCGGTCGACGTCTTGAATGAAGGCGAAGAGGCGGTGATCGTTCTGAATCAGACGCCGTTCTACGCTGAATCTGGCGGCCAGGTGGGAGATTGCGGTTATCTGCAGGCCGGCAACAGCCGTTTCGACGTGCGCGACACCACCAAGACCGGCGGCGCGTTCCTGCACCACGGTGTGTTGGCGTCCGGCAGTTTAATCATCGGCGCGCCAGTGGAAACCCACGTGGATGCCGAAGTGCGTCACGCGACTTCGTTGAACCACTCGGCCACTCACTTGCTGCACGCTGCATTGCGTCAGGTGCTGGGTGAGCATGTTCAGCAGAAAGGTTCGTTGGTTGATAGCCAGCGCCTGCGTTTCGACTTCAGCCACTTTGAAGCGATCAAGCCTGAGCAAATCAAAGCGCTGGAAGACATCGTCAACGCCGAGATCCGCAAGAACTCCGCTGTTGAAACCGAAGAAACCGACATCGAAACCGCCAAGCAGAAAGGCGCGATGGCGTTGTTCGGCGAGAAGTACGGCGACAACGTGCGCGTGCTGAGCATGGGCGGCGATTTCTCCGTCGAGCTGTGCGGCGGTATCCACGCCAACCGTACCGGCGACATCGGCCTGCTGAAAATCATCAGCGAAGGCGGTGTGGCATCGGGCGTGCGTCGTATCGAAGCAGTCACCGGCGCTGCGGCGCTGGCCTACTTGAACGCAGCGGAAGAACAACTCAAGGAAGCGGCCAACCTGGTCAAGGGCAGCCGCGACAACCTGATCGACAAGCTGTCGGCTGTGCTGGAGCGCAACCGTGCGCTTGAAAAGCAGCTCGAGCAGTTGCAGGCCAAGGCCGCTGCTGCTGCCGGTGACGATCTGTCGGCCTCGGCCGTGGACGTCAAGGGTGTGAAGGTTCTGGCCGTGCGTCTGGATGGTCAGGATGGCAAGGCGCTGCTGGCGCTGGTCGATCAGCTGAAAAACAAACTCGGCCGCGCAGTGATCCTGCTCGGCAGTGTCCATGAGGAAAAGGTCGTACTGGTTGCAGGCGTGACCAAGGACCTGACTGGCCAACTCAAAGCCGGTGATTTGATGAAACAGGCTGCTGCGGCAGTGGGCGGGAAGGGCGGTGGTCGTCCGGACATGGCGCAGGGCGGTGGTGTTGACGCCGGCGCACTGGATGGCGCACTGGCGCTGACCATTCCATTCGTCGAGCAGGGTTTATAAGACGGCCCGTGGGGCCCGCAGTCTAGTGGCGGGCCCGACGGCTGTTTGAGTTGATTATTGGGCGCCCTTCATGGGCAGAGGCGGCTTTGAAATGGCTTTGATCGTACAGAAATTTGGAGGCACCTCGGTCGGCACTGTCGAGAGAATCGAGCAGGTCGCCGACAAGGTTAAGAAATTCCGCGATGCCGGCGATGACCTGGTGGTTGTGCTGTCTGCAATGAGCGGCGAAACCAACCGTCTGATCGATCTGGCCAAGCAAATCAGTGGCGACGATCAACCGGTTCCGCGTGAGCTGGACGTGATCGTTTCCACCGGTGAGCAGGTGACGATTGCCCTGTTGGCCATGGCGCTGATCAAGCGTGGTGTGCCGGCGGTGTCGTACACCGGTAACCAGGTGCGGATCCTGACGGACAGTGCGCACAATAAAGCGCGTATCTTGCAGATTGATGACCAGAAGATTCGCGGCGACCTGAAGGCCGGCCGCGTGGTTGTGGTCGCCGGTTTCCAGGGCGTCGACGAGCACGGCAACATCACGACCCTGGGTCGTGGCGGTTCCGACACCACCGGCGTGGCGCTGGCCGCTGCGCTGAAGGCTGACGAATGCCAGATCTACACCGACGTCGATGGTGTCTACACCACTGACCCGCGTGTGGTTTCGGTCGCTCAGCGTCTGGACAAGATCACCTTCGAAGAGATGCTGGAAATGGCCAGCCTCGGTTCCAAGGTGCTG
The DNA here is from genome assembly GCF_023375815.1 of Pseudomonas sp. HS6. Taxonomy (NCBI): domain Bacteria; kingdom Pseudomonadati; phylum Pseudomonadota; class Gammaproteobacteria; order Pseudomonadales; family Pseudomonadaceae; genus Pseudomonas; species Pseudomonas sp. HS6. Next base: position 3,295,928 of record NZ_CP067412.1, read on the forward strand.
CAGATCCGCGCGGTGGAGTTCGCCGGCAAGTACAACGTTCCGCTGCGCGTACTGCACAGCTTCAAGGAGGGTCCGGGCACCCTCATTACTATTGATGAAGAGGAAACCATGGAACAGCCGATCATTTCCGGCATCGCTTTCAACCGCGATGAAGCCAAGCTGACCATCCGTGGCGTGCCAGACACCCCGGGCGTGGCGTTCAAGATTCTCGGCCCGATCAGTGCCGCGAACATCGAAGTCGACATGATCGTGCAGAACGTCGCGCACGATAACACCACCGACTTCACCTTCACCGTGCACCGCAACGACTACCAGGCCGCACAGACCGTGCTGGAAAACACCGCTCGCGAGATCGGTGCACGTGAAGTCGTCGGCGACACCAAGATTGCCAAGGTCTCGATCGTCGGCGTCGGCATGCGTTCCCACGCAGGCGTGGCCAGCCGCATGTTCGAATCCCTGGCGAAGGAAAGCATCAACATCCAGATGATCTCGACTTCGGAAATCAAGGTTTCCGTGGTGATCGAAGAGAAGTACCTGGAACTGGCCGTGCGCGCCCTGCACACGGCTTTCGAACTGGACGCTCCGGCCCGTCAGGGCGAGTAATCCTGGTCAATGAAGGGCGCGGTCTGACCGCGCCCTTTATTTTTTGAATGGCGCGAGCCCTGAACTGTTCTTTTGCTCGCGCTGGTCAATACTCAGGCATGTAGGGCTACGATCGCTCCGGTTGTAGGTCGGGTGCCTTTTTTTTGCAGACTGTTGTCCCTGAAATGATTCGCGTGAGGAGAAAGGTATGCTGATTCTGACTCGTCGGTGCGCAGAAAGCCTGATTATCGGTGATGGAGAAATCACCGTGACCGTGCTCGGCGTTAAAGGAAATCAAGTGCGTATCGGCGTCAACGCCCCGAAAGAGGTGGCCGTGCACCGTGAGGAAATCTATCTGCGTATAAAGAAAGAGAAGGACGAAGAACCAAGCCATTAATTTTTATCGATTTTTATGTTTGCAAACGGGGAAAAGGTTGGTTAAGATACGCCCCGTGTTGCGGAGAGCTGGCCGAGTGGCCGAAGGCGCTCCCCTGCTAAGGGAGTACACCTCACAAGGGTGTCGGGGGTTCGAATCCCCCGTTCTCCGCCATTATTTGCTTAGTACGTCGTAATCTGGCTTTTTCTGTAAGTTGTTGAAATTAATAGAAAAAGTGGTTTGAATAGAGATTAGACGGGCTATAATGCGGCGCAACAAATGCACTCGTAGCTCAGCTGGATAGAGTACTCGGCTACGAACCGAGCGGTCACAGGTTCGAATCCTGTCGAGTGCACCATTTAAGAGTCAATTGCAGCAATGTAAATGACTCGGCTTCAACCAGGTGTGATCTGGTCTATCAAACACAAATGCACTCGTAGCTCAGCTGGATAGAGTACTCGGCTACGAACCGAGCGGTCACAGGTTCGAATCCTGTCGAGTGCACCATTTAAGGGTTAGTTGCAGTAATGCAGATAACTTGGTTTCAGCCAGTTGTGGTCTGGTCTAAAAACACAAAATGCACTCGTAGCTCAGCTGGATAGAGTACTCGGCTACGAACCGAGCGGTCACAGGTTCGAATCCTGTCGAGTGCACCATATACCGAAAAGCCCGCGTTTAACGCGGGCTTTTTGCTGTCCGGGATTTGGCTTTTCCCGTCACGCATCCTTTCTCATCAAAATCAACTTGAGCACTGCGGCCTCGCTTGAGGTCGTAACGATAGCTCGTTGCCGAATTGCGAATGCTCACCTTGTCGGGTTTGCCCAGGGCGCTTTCAACATCTTGTTGGCTCATGCCGGCGATGATTCGTTGATTGATGATTGCTTCGCGCTTCTGTCGCGCATCGATCAGATCTCCGCATTTGTCTTGCGTCCGTCCAACGACAGCCATTTCCCGTTTTCTGATATTCATACCGGATATTTCTTCGTGCCGGGCTTCGGGCATCAGTGCCACGGTCGAGCCGGGCGAGTAGGGGCGTACTTCCTGAAGTGAAAGATGCTCATCGTTCGCGCAGCTCAGTGTCGTGAAGGTGAGGCTGCCGTCAGCGGCTTCACAGCGATGAAGTGTCGTTGCGCTCCCTATGGGTGGGAGGCAGAGCAGGGTGGTCAACATGAATCGGGATGTTTTCGATGGCATTCGGCGTCCTCCATGACGATCTTTCTCAAGCGTAGCCGGCAGTTTTTTTACTGCTGGTGTGTTTTCTTTTCAGGATGAGTCGTCGCAGTCTGAAGAGTCAGGACAGCGCTCAGCTTTGTCTCGCAAGCGCTTGTTTCAGCCTAGATTTTTAACGTTTAAAACCGTCAGGCGGTGTATCATTGCGCCCGTCAGCCCCGCCGGGGCTTATGGAAAACCTCCATGGACTTACCCAGTAGTTACTCAGTACCCCGTTTTACCAATCATGAATTGACTGATTGATCCTTCCGGCGTGCCCCGCTGCTGGGAGTGGAGTTCGCCTATGTCCGAAATCGAAGTAAAGAAAACACAGGAAAGCCTGCAGGATCGCCTGGCTCAGGTCGTTGAGCTGCTGCAGCGCCAACGGGTCGTCGAAGACCTGACTCACCGCCAGGAAGGCGCACATCATGACCGGGTCGAGAACCTGGTCCACCGGCAAAACCTCGTCGAGCTGCAACGCAAGCTCGATGATCTGCACTCCGCCGACGTTGCCTACATTCTTGAAGCCCTGCCGCTGGACGATCGTCTGACGCTCTGGCAGTTGGTCAAGGCTGATCGCGACGGCGACATTCTTCTCGAAGTATCCGACTCCGTCCGTGAAACGCTGATCGCCGACATGGATGATCACGAGCTCCTGGCTGCCGCCAAGGACATGGATGCCGACGAACTTGCTGACCTGGCCTCCGAGCTGCCGCGAGACGTCGTCCATGAGCTGATGGAGACCCTGGATCAGCAACAACGCGAGCGTGTGCGTTCGGCCCTCTCCTATGACGAGGAGCAGGTCGGTGCGCTGATGGACTTCGAGATGGTGACCATCCGTGAGGACGTCAGTCTCGAAGTGGTTCTGCGTTACCTGCGCCGCCTCAAAGAGCTGCCGGGCCATACCGACAAACTGTTCGTAGTCGATTACGACGGCGTGCTCAAGGGCGTGCTGCCGATCAAGCGATTGCTGGTCAATGACCCTGAGAAACAGGTTTCCGAAGTAATGGCCAGCGATCCGGTGAGTTTCCACCCGGACGAAGACGCCTACGACGCTGCTCAGGCGTTCGAACGTTACGACTTGATCTCGGCCCCGGTGGTCGACAAGAACGGCAAGCTGATCGGCCGTCTGACCATCGACGAAATGGTCGACCTGATTCGTGAGGAGAGCGAAAACGAAGTCCTCAACATGGCGGGTCTGCGTGAAGAGGAAGACATTTTCGCTTCGGTCTGGAAATCCCTGCGCAACCGTTGGGCGTGGCTGGCGATCAACCTGATCACGGCATTCGTCGCGTCGCGGGTGATCGGTCTGTTCGAGGGCTCGATCGAGAAGCTGGTGGCGCTGGCGGCCCTGATGCCGATTGTGGCGGGCATTGGCGGCAACTCCGGCAACCAGACGATCACCATGATCGTTCGTGCCATGGCGCTCGATCAGGTCAGCACCGGCAACACGTCGCGTCTGATGCGCAAGGAGCTCGCCGTAGCGTTGATCAACGGCCTGGTCTGGGGTGGTGTGATTGGTGTGGTGGCTTACTTGCTCTACGGCAGTTGGTCGCTGGGTGTGGTGATGACGGCCGCCATGACGCTCAACCTGCTGCTGGCAGCGTTGATGGGCGTATTGATCCCTATGACCCTCGCCAAGATGGGGCGCGACCCGGCAATGGGTGCCAGCGTGATGATCACGGCCATGACCGACAGTGGTGGCTTCTTCATCTTTCTGGGACTGGCAACGATTTTCCTGCTCTGATTGCTCGCATCGAAACAGCCCGCCGATTGGCGGGCTTTTTTTCGTCCTTGAAAAGCCCGAATGTCGGGCAAAAAAAAGCCAGCATTCATGCTGGCTTGAGATGTTCGGTTTGACTCAGGATGCGTCTGCGGCCATTTCGGCGTCGTGGGCGATCAGAGAAACCAGCGCGTTCTGCTGGCGATGGGAGAGTTGACGGAAGCGTTGCAGCAACTCGCGTTCGTGCAGCGAAAGCTCCGGGCTGTCGAGGCGCATGCTCAGCTCTTCGCCCAGTGCACCTTCCTGAATAAGACTCTGCTCAAGGCGCGCAATGATCTCGGAGTTCATGCTGCGATGATGATTGCGAGCCACCTCGGCAATGCGTTCACGCATTCCGTCTGGCAGACGTACGACGAACTTGTCAGCCGTACGGCTGGAATAAATTGCCTGTTTCAATGGGCGCATATATTTAACCGGTTAGTTCAGGGGAGCGGTTCTCGGGATTGGCCGCAGGATGAGTCGTAGGACAAGCATCCGCGCCAAATGGTTCAACCTGAATTGTTAAGAGGCGCGCATCATGCCTCAAAATTGCCAGATCATTGGCGTCAATTCTGTGACAAATATTGAGCCGGGTAAAGGCGTAATGCCAGCACCAATTATCAGAAATGCGGACTGGTTTGAAAAGAATGCGTCGGCCCGTATCGCTGACCGCGTCCTGAAGCGCACGAACAGATGCCCGAAGACGTCAGACCGTGCATGCTATGCGGCTAGAATCCTTGTTCCTTACCTTGTACAGGATAGTGGCAAATGGCCGATTTACTAGGGGCAAATGCCCGCCGGAGGGCGTTTTCAGGATGGATGGCAGGCTGATTTATCTTATGGGGCCATCCGGCTCCGGCAAGGACAGTCTGATCGAGGCTGCGCGCGAGCCTTTACGCGATTTGAACTGCGCAGTCATACGTCGGGTGATCACGCGTTCGGCCGAATCGGTGGGCGAGGATGCGATCGGTGTGACCCCGCAAGAGTTCGAGCGGCGTCAGCGAGCCGGTGATTTTTCTCTCGCTTGGCAAGCCAACGGCCTCTCCTACGGAATTCCGGTAGAAATGGACCAATGGTTGAAAGCCGGAAAGTACGTGCTGGTCAACGGTTCTCGGGCGAACCTTCGACAAGCGCTGGAAGGCTACCCGACACTGGTGCCAGTGTTGCTGACAGTTCGCGATGATGTCTTGCGTGAACGCTTGCTCAGGCGTGGCCGGGAGACCCTTGAGCAGATCGATGCCAGGCTCGCCCGCAACGCGCTGTTCAAGGAAAGACGTTCAACCGACAAGCCTGTGCATCTGATCGACAACTCGGGCGACCTCACTGATGCCGTCGATCAACTGCTGAACCTGGTCAGGCTCAGCGCAGAACCGGATCAAACTTGATCTTGCGCCCGGCAACCAGCGCCAGCGCAAACAGCACAGCGAAAACGCCACAGCCAATCAGGGGTAAAGAGATTTCCGTCTCTTCGAACAGCGAGAAATGCAAAACACCGCTCAAGAAAGCGAGGATCAACAACCCCAGGGCGGATTTGGACATGCTGTACTCCAAAAATGATTCAAAACACCAGGCGTTCGGACATGGGGGTCGTCTGTGCCTGATCTGACTCGCTGACATCTTGCGCAACAATGCCGCGCTGATCGCTCAGCACCGCCCATTGCGGCGCCTTTTGCACTTGCAGGTAGTGCGGCATGCGCTGTGCCACTGTCTCAGTGTGTTGAGGAACAAATTGAAACCCCACCAGAACCGTCAGGGCGATTGCGTTGGCGAGCAAGAGGACGCGGTTCATGAGGCGGGACTCCAGTTGTTCTTTTATAAGAATCACTGAAGCAGCCGTCGTGCCACTAGTCTAACCGCTGCCAAGTCCTTTAAAAACAAGCATTTAGCAGGGTTTTTAGAACGGCGTGGATTGCATTCTGCAATGATGGCTTTTTGGAGGGATGCAAATTGCACGATAAAATGTCCGACTGCATTGCAGGGCGCCTGCCTACACTTAAAAAGCCCTGCGGACGACATGACAAATCAGGGCCTGGCCGTTAACATGCACGCCGTCTGTCGCACTGACAGTCCTGTGTCTCAGTAGCTCAATTGGATAGAGCATCCCCCTCCTAAGGGGAAGGTTGGCAGTTCGAACCTGCCCTGGGACACCATATTTTAGAAAGCCCCGCGCAGAGTGATCTGGCGGGGCTTTTTTGTGCTGGCCGGTCAAGGGTGGCAGAGGCTAGATCCCGTCATCCGGCTCGACTTTTCCGATTGAAGTGCTCACTCCGGTCAGATGTCGACGTCCGTTGACTTCGTAAGTGAGGCCACCTCCGTCTGAATCAGGTTTGCGCAATGCGAGCTGTGCTGATAGCCCTCCGTTTTCGCTGTAACCGCCAAACCAGTCAATCAATGCCCCGATGTAGCAATCGCTTCCGATGACGACGGGTAAATCAGCCACCATTTCGATGGTGTAATGCGTCGGACCATAACTGTAGTAATCGTTTTCCCCGGCGCCACTCGGAGGAATAGGACAGAGCGGACTCTTCTGAGCAGTGGCTTTTGCGGTGGTGCTTTCACTCAGTTTGGACAGTGCTCGGTTGAGTGTTTGGTGCAGCGCCGGCTCGAGATCGAAGGCTGTCACACCATCTTCTTTGTGCTGGGTGCGGGGCACATTGAGGTCATACCGATAGCCCACCGTCACGGTGGGAACATCGCTGTTTATTTTCAGGGGGTTGAGCAAATAGACCTGGTCGACACCATAGGTCCCGTTGCGATAGGCCGCATACACTTTACCGTGGAGCGTGATCCAGTCGTTGGATTGGTTCGCACCTCGATCATTGGTGTAAAAAAGATAGCTCTCGGCGCTCTTCTCGGGGCCGAGCGCAGCGGCTCTCCGGATGAACCGGTCTTGAGTACGAAGGTAGGTTTCGGTGTAAGTGAACAACCCCGTGCCACCGGCATAAGTCGATACGATCAGATCGCGCTGCTCATCGCCGTCCAGATCCATCAGGGTGTATGAGGTCTGCCCGAAATCCACCGCTCCGGTGATATCCGAGGCGGTCAGCGCCTTCCACTCGTCCGTCGTGACATCTTTGGGCCGGGTCTTGGGAAAGAGGGTCTGGTCATCTTCACCGGTCTCGCCAGAGAATGACGTTTCAGTGGTGTTAGTCCGCAGAGACTCAAGGGTTCGCTCCAGTGCAAACTCGGGATGAATCTTGCTCATCTCCTGAATTCGTTGCTGCAGATCGACCATTGCCTGTTTATCAGTCTCGGCTGGCTGGTAAGCCAGCGCATCGCTCCACTGCGCGTTCAGTACCTGCAAACGATCTTGATATCGCTGGTTCAGGCAGCTGACGTCCTCGGCGCATTGGTTGCGCTCCTTCAACCATTCGCGCTGGGCCTTCTTGATCTCTGTCTGCGCCTGCGGTGCCGCATTCATAAACTGGCGATAGATCGCGCCCATCTGGCCATCCAGCTTACGCAGGCCTTCACTGGCGCAAATCGCATTCTCCACAACACTCACAGCCTTTGTGCAGTCCATTCCGGTCGCCAGTGCCTGCTGGAGAAACAGCAGTGCACAGGCCGACACGATGTAGCGTCCTTTGATGTACACGATGAAAACCTTGAAGTAGGAGGGTGAGAGCAGGCGCGCAGGGTAATCGCTGTGCAATGAATCTTGAAGCCCCGCTTCAAGAGAACCGTTGATCCGGCCGATAACCCGTTCGGTGACTTCAGAGTCGCACGAAATCGCTTGATAGCATTTGGCCGGCAGCTATTATCTGCGCGCCTGAAATGTGCCCTCGGTCCATCCTCTTCAATTGCCTGGAAATCCTCGATGCTGTCGTATCACCAAAAGAGTTTTCTGATCGTCGATGATTTCTCGGATTTCCGCAGTTCCGTACGCTCGATGTTGCGCGAGTTGGGCGTCAAGGATGTGGACACCGCCGACACCGGTGAGCAGGCGCTGAAAATGTGCGCGCAGAAGTCCTATCACTTCATCCTCCAGGACTTCCACCTCGGTGACGGCAAGAAAAACGGTCAGCAGGTGCTGGAAGACCTGATGGTGGACAAGCTGATCAGTCACGAAGCGGTGTTTGTGATGGTCACCGCCGAGACCAGTCAGGCAATGGTGCTCAGTGCCCTGGAGCACGAGCCGGATGCGTACCTGACCAAGCCGTTCAACCGCATCGGCCTGGCCCAGCGTCTTGAACGTCTGGAGCAGCGCAAGACCCTGCTCAAACCGATTCTGCAAGCCCTCGACCGTGGCAAACCGGTCGAGGTGCTCAACGCCTGTATCGCCCTGTGCAAGCAGGACATCCGCTATTCGCCGTTGTGCCTGCGCTATCGCGCGGATGCCTTGCGCGACATGAATCAGAACGAAGCGCTGGAGCGGCTGTATGACAGCATCATCGCTGACCGGCCGTTGCCGTGGGCATTTGCCGGGCTGGGCAAGTTGTTGTTCAAGCGCGGTCAGATTGCCCAGGCCAAAGGCGTGTATGAAAAAGCCCTGAAGGTGTTCCCGATGATGCCGGCGCTGTACGACGGCATGGCGGATGTGTTGGTGGCCGAAGGTGATACCAAAGGCGCGCAACGGACACTGGAAGAGGCGATTCGCCTGTCGCCGCTGGCGGTGCGCCGACAGGCGCTACTCGGCAAACTGGCAATGGCCAACGAGGATTTCGACACGGCGTCGCGGGCCTATCGTCAGGCCGTGTCCCAAGGCGCGCAGTCGCGCTTCAAAGACCCGGAAAGCAATCTGGGCCTGGCCCATGCGCTGATCAGCAAGGGCAGCGAGAAGGGCCTCGACACCCGCACGCGGCTGGAGATCAACACCACCCTCAGTGCCGTGGCCAAGGAAAACCCGACCGACCCGGGCCTGCAGATTCGTGCGCGTCTGATGAAGGCCACCAGCCTGCTGCTCAACGACGCCGAAACCGCCGAGAAACTCACCGAGCAAGCGCTGATGCGCCTCGACGGCATGGAACAGTTCATGAGCCCCGAGGCCGCGCTGCTGGTCGCCAAGCAATTGCAGATGCTCGGTCAGGCCGAGGCGGGCACGTCGATGCTCAAGAGCTGCGCGGAAATCTACGGCGATGACCCGACGGTGATGAAAGACATCGCCAAGCTCACCGACGACCCGACTATTCTCAGCTCCAGTAACGCGGCCGCCGACCTCAACCGTCAGGGCGTGCGCGTGTACAAGACCGGCAACCTGGTGGAGGCCCGCGAAGTCTTCCGCAAGGCGCTGAAGATGCAACCGAAGAACATCAGTATTGCACTGAACATGGCGCAATCGCTGCTGCACGGCACCGACACCAATGTGCCGTCGGCGGAGCTGGAAGAATGTCGGGCCTGCCTGAAAATGGTCGGCCTGATGCCCGACACCGACGCGCGTTATCCGCGTTATCAGAAGCTGAAAAGCAAGGCGTTTGGCGAATGAACCAAGACGAGCAGGCACTGGATTTTTCCACGGTGATTGCCTCCACCGTGCACGACATGAAGAACTCTCTGGCGATGCTGATGCAGGCCCACAGCCAATGGCTGGCGCGTCTGCCCGAGGCCCAGCGCAAGGTGCCGGAGCAGGGCGTGATCGACTTCGAGTTCGCCCACCTCAACGGCATGCTGGTTCAGTTGCTGGGGCTGTACAAGCTCGGGGTCAACCAGATGCCGTTGCAGCCGGCTTACCACGATCTGGACGATTTCATCGAGGCGCAACTGGCGGCTCATCAAGAGGTTTTCGCCAGTCGTGGAATCATTGCGACTTACGAAGTCGACCCGCTCAGTCCCCTGGGTTTCTTCGACCGTGAACTGATCGCCTCGGTGCTGGGCAACTGCATCAACAACGCAATCCGCTACGCCCGCGAATCGCTGCTGATCACCGTCAGTGACGAGGCCGGGCAACTGGTGTTGAGCATCAACGACGACGGCGACGGTTACCCGGTCGAGATGCTCGAGCGCCAGGCCGACTATGTGCAGGGCATCAATCACAGCAGCGGCAGTACCGGCCTCGGTCTGTACTTCGCCGGGCGCATAGCGGCGCTGCATCAGCGCAACGGTGTCGGCGGTCGGACCGAGATCCGCAATGGCGGGCCACTGGGCGGCGGCGTGTTCAGTATTTACCTGCCCTGAATCACGGGTTCATCGACTCGAAGTCTTTTTGTTGGCCGCTGCTTGATATTCCGAACAGCTGAAGCCTATTTTGTCCGGGTCGCCGTTCGCGGCTCGCACAATAACAAGGATTGCGTCATGACAACCGATGGCCAGCGTTCACTCGCGCAGCGATTGACGGGCATTGATGAGATTGAATGTGTCACGCCGGATTTGAACGGCGTACCACGAGGCAAGGTAATGACCGCCGAGGGTTTCCTCGAAGGGCGGCGTTTGCAGATGGCCCGGGGGGTGCTGCTGCAATGCATCATGGGGGGCTATCCCGCTGCGCGGTTCTACGGCAGCGATGACGGCGATCTGGCGCTGGTGGCCGATCCTGCGCAGATCCATCCTCTGCCGTGGAGTCAGGAGCCGCGTGCCCTGGCGATCTGCGATGCCGACGAGCTGACCGGCGAAAGCTCCAACCTGTCGACCCGTGGCCAGCTCAAGAAAGTCATTGCCCGCTACGCAGCCCTCGGCCTGGCGCCGGTGGTGGCGACTGAACTCGAATTCTTTGTGTTCGCTCCGAACACTGATCCGACTCAACCGTTCCAGCCGCCAGTCGGTCTCGACGGTCGTCGCGAAGATGGCCATTCGGCGTTCAGCGTCAGTTCCAACAACGGTCTGCGGCCGTTCTTCAGTGAAGTCTACAAATGCATGGCGGCCCTGGGTCTGCCGCGCGATACCTTCATGCACGAAATGGGCGTCAGCCAGTTCGAGATCAACCTGCTGCACGGTGATCCGCTGTTGCTGGCCGACCAGACCTTCCTGTTCAAGCACCTGCTCAAGGAAGTCGCGCTCAAGCATGGCCTGACCGTGGTCTGCATGGCCAAGCCGCTGGCGCACACACCGGGCAGTTCGATGCACATTCACCAGAGCATCGTCGAGATCGGCAGCGGCAAGAATGTGTTCAGCGATGGAAACGGTCAGCCGACTGCGACGTTCCGCCATTTCATCGGCGGGCAGCAGGCAGGCATGGCCGATTTCACCGCGTTGTTTGCACCGAACGTCAATTCCTACCAGCGTCTGTGCCATCCGTTTGCGTCGCCGAACAATGCCTGCTGGTCCCACGACAACCGCGCTGCGGGCTTGCGGATTCCGGCCAGTTCGCCGGTCGCCCGCCGGGTCGAGAACCGTTTGCCGGGCGCCGATGCCAACCCTTACCTGGCGATTGCCGCGAGTCTGGCGGCCGGTCTGCACGGTATCGAACATGAGCTGGAGCCGAGTGCGCCGATCCAGGGTGAATTCGAAGTGCCGGACAATCTTTCGCTGCCGTGTACTTTGCACGCCGCGCTCGAGCGTCTGAAACGCAGCCAGTTGGCCAAGGAACTGTTCGGCAAGGAGTTCATCGAAGGCTACATCGCTTCGAAAACCATGGAGTTGACCAGTTTTTACGATGAAATCACTCCCTGGGAACGGCGTGTTCTAGCTGCCCAGGCCTGACGAACTGTCGCCATCGGGCTATCGTTTGATAGCCCGATACTCACCGCAAGGAGCCGCTCGGAACGCCGATGCGCCAAATCTGGAAATCCTTTCGAGCGCTGTATTTCGCCTCGCTGATGATGTTGATCGGCTCGGGCCTTCTTTCTACTTATCTGGCCTTGCGTCTGGCGGCCGACCATGTCGACGGACTGTGGGTCGGTGCGTTGATGGCGGCCAACTATTTCGGTCTGGTGCTGGGCGGCAAGATCGGTCACCGATTGATTGCCCGGGTCGGGCATATCCGTGCCTATTCGGCGTGTGCCGGGATCGTCGGCGCGGCAGTACTCGGTCATGGTCTGGTGGACTGGCTGCCGGCCTGGCTGGTGCTGCGGACCATCGTTGGTCTCGGCATGATGTGCCAATACATGGTAATCGAGAGCTGGCTGAACGAGCAGGCTGACGCCAATCAGCGCGGCGTGGTGTTTAGCGGCTACATGATTGCCTCGTATCTGGGGCTGGTGCTCGGGCAGCTGATTCTGGTCATGCACCCGGGGCTGGGGCTGGAACTGCTGATGCTGGTCGCCCTGTGTTTCGCGTTGTGCCTGGTGCCCGTGGCACTGACCCGACGGATTCACCCGGCGCCTTTGCATCCGGCGCCGATGGAGCCGCGCTTCTTCATCAAGCGAGTACCGCAGTCATTGAGTACGGTGCTCGGTGCCGGTTTGATCATCGGTTCGTTTTACGGTCTGGCACCGCTCTATGCATCGCAGCAAGGGTTGTCCACCGAGCAGGTCGGTTTGTTCATGGGTACCTGCATCTTCGCCGGGCTGTTGGTGCAATGGCCGCTGGGCTGGCTCTCGGATCGCTATGATCGGGCCTTGCTGATCCGTTGCTTCGCCGGTTTTCTGGCCGTGGCTGCCTTGCCGCTGGCGATCCTGCCGCAAGTGCCGCTGGAGATCCTGTTTGGCGTCGGCTTCCTGTGCTCGCTGGTGCAGTTCTGTCTATACCCGCTGGCGGTTGCGTTCTCCAACGACCATGTCGAAGGCGATCGGCGTGTGTCGTTGACGGCGATGCTGCTGGTGACCTACGGGGTTGGCGCCAGCATCGGGCCGTTGTTGGCCGGTGTGTTGATGAAAATGTTCGGCAGCCAGAGCCTGTATGCGTTTTTCAGCTTCTTCGCGCTGGTGCTGGTGTGGCGCATCCGGCCGAAAGCCGTGACCAATCTGCATCAGGTCGACGACGCGCCGCTGCATCACGTGGCGATGCCGGACAGCATGTCCAGTTCGCCGCTGGTGGCGGCACTCGATCCGCGAGTCGATGAGCAGGTGGTGCAGGAGCAGATGCAGAATAACGTTGCGCCTGAGCCCGCCGTTGAGCCCGAATCACCTGTGGAGCCTGAGAGCGGCAACGACAATCCAGCGCCGGACATCAGCGGCGCCAGGCCTTGATCCTGAAAAAACACCGGGCATAAAAAAACGGGCAGTCACCGCAAGGGGCTGCCCGTTTTTCATGGCGCTACCAATCAGAGATCGTCTTTGTCGAAACGCCGTGCTTCACGTTGCAGCTGATAGACGAAACGCTCGACGTTACGCGCTGCCGGGCCGCTGATGTTGTGAAAGCGCAGGCCGGCGAAGGTGATGTTGAGCTTTTCTTCGAAGTGCAGGTAGCGCAGTTCGACCGATACCGGTTGATTGCCAAACAGCGGTGCGGCAGCGAGGCGGTCATAGACTTCGCCCAGTTGCAGGCGGTCGGTGATGTTGCCTTCAAAGCGCAACTTGCAACCCGTGGCCGAGATGTCCAGCAATTTGCCGTCCAGCGGCGACTTGAGCTTTTCGCCGCCGAGCACGACGCTGACCAGGTCGGTCAGTTTCAGTGCGGCGCGGAAGGCGTTGCGGCGCTGGTGATAAACCACTTCGGTCGGTAAGTCACCGGTGTAGAAACGGTCGCCGTCGGAGTCTTTGATGGTCAGCGTCCCTGTACATTCCCAGGCAATGCGGACGCCATCATGAAAACCCTCGACCTTGAACGGTTCGCCTGCTTCCAGAAAACGTTCACCGTCGCGCGGGATCATCTCATCGAGCTTGATCGAACCGTTTTCGCGATCCACTTCAATCAGGTAGCTCTGGAAGCGCTGGCTGCGCTCGTGGAACGTGATGATCAGCGGATCATGGCTCTCTTGCAGCTGGCGCAGATTGCTGGAGATCTCCAGGGGCGTGGTGAGCACCTTTGGGGGCTGCGGAGCGTCATCATTGGACACGTTAAATCAATCTCCAGACAAAATTTGACTACGGCTGGCCAGTATTTTGCCAGCATGTATCGCGCGTTGATAGGGCGCAAGCATAGAAGAAAGAATCACGCTTGACTGAGCGCGCGTGGTTTCTGCAGTTTGGAGAAGGTGCCACTGGCGTCATAGAGCGCGGGTGGCTCGCCGCCGGTGAGGATTTTCAGCTGGTTGGCCGTGGCGGCCTGCTGTATCACAATCGACTGGCCATTCTTGACGTTGGCCGCCTGACACTGGGCGATCAGGTCGGTCAGAACGTCGCTCTGACTCAGCAACTGCTCGCCGATGCTCGACTGGCTGGCGAGTTGCTCCAGGCCTTTACGGTCGAGTGAGAGATTGAGGCTGGCGAGGATTTCGCTGCGTTTGCGGCCATGCTGTTCGAGCAGAATGATCAATGCCTGTTTGCGCGCCAGAATTTCTTCCAGTAGTGGCATGTCGCGACCATGCAAGGCGAGAGACTCGGATTGCAGTAACTCCAGCAATTGTTGAGCTGGAGCAAAGTCGTCGGTGATCAGTTGCAATAAAGTAGTGTCGTGCATGGCTGGCCTTGGGTTTTAAGCGTCCAAAAGCCTGGCGCTGACCGAGGCCTAGCGCTGGGCTTCGAAGTTGAGCAGTTTGCTGGCTACACGGTTGCTGTCGACTTTATAGCTGCCATCGGCAATCGCTGCTTTCAACTCGGCCACACGGGCTTTATCGACGGCAGGCTGATCGCGCAGCTTGTCAGTGACCTTCTGCAACTGTTGAGCCTCATTGCTGAGGTGTACCGATTCCCCGCTTTTTGCGGTACTGGCCTGTTCGGCCGGGGTATTCAGCGGCGCGGAAGTGCCGGTTTCGGCGGTTTCCTTAGGCGTGCTGGTACGTGTACTGCCCGTAAGTGACGAGGAGCTGTTCAAACGGCTGAAATCGATGACCATGTTAAAAACCTCTGGGAATTTGGACGCTTGCCATGTTCTCGGCCATCCCCTGGAAAACTTTAGGCTCTTTTACCAATGAGCCTGCATGCGCCGCGCAAGTCCTGCTGCGGCACAGTTTAGGGAACAGCTCAGGTTGGCGCCAGTTTTCTGCGCGATCACTCACGAGGCTTTCCTGTCTTCGCTCCAATCGTTGCTCACATTGCCACTTCCACCTGGCCCGGCGCCATGACCTGCGCCTTGATGACCCGTTGGGAATTGAGGTTTTTCACTCGAATCTGTTCTTTCAGGCCGCCGTTGGACAGGGCCTCTCCCGGCATGCGCACAGCGAGTGTGCCGCTGCGGGCGGTAATCACCACTTGATCCCCTTTGCGAACGACTTCCGCCTGTTCCAGATGCACGAGGGTAATCACTTGGTCGGCGACCGTTGGTCGGGTCAATTTTTGCCCGATGGCTTCATCTACCGACGTCAGGAAACCCTGGTTGATCAGGCTGACATCCTGCTCGCGCAGGGTCACATCCTGAGGCTCGATGATGCCGGCGCGTTTGAGCGGACGAGTGGTGGTCACGACCGGGCGAAACAGGCGGACTTGAGCGGGTACGAACACGGTCCAGGGGGAGGCGCCTTCGCAGCGAACCTTGACGGTCACACGGCCCAGAGGACGTGCCGGGCTCTCCAGCGAAGCTGTCAATTCCTTGTCGCACATAGGCATGCGCATGCGAGGATCGAGCTGCTTGACCTCGATTTCATAACGCCCTTCCGTTTGACTGGTAGCCAGATAGTCTTCTACGGTGAATTCAAGAAAGCCCTGAGTGACGCCGATAAGCATGTCAGGCAAGGTAACCGCATCAGCAATGGCAGGGCTGCCCGCGAAAAACAGGCAAGCGGCGGACACCGCGCAAAGTCCTCTGCGAAGGGGGGATGTCAGGCGTCGGAAAAATGTCGTTTGAGTGTTCATAAGAGTTAAAAAGCAAGCGCCGTGCCGTTTAGCAATGAATGTGCGTCGCAACAACACTTGGCGTTGGTGTAGGAGTCTGGGCATGGCTGGTGTAATGGATTCGGTGAACCAGCGCACGCAACTGGTAGGGCAGAATCGCCTGGAGCTGTTGTTGTTCCGTCTCGACGGCCAGCAGCTCTACGGGATCAACGTGTTCAAGGTTCGGGAAGTGCTGCAGTGCCCGCAACTGACGCTGATGCCCAAGTCCAGTCCTGTCGTGTGCGGGGTGGCGAATATCCGGGGGGCGACCATTCCGATCCTTGATCTGGCAATGGCGACCGGTTCCGGGGCGTTGAAAGACAAGAACAGTCCGTTCGTGATCATCACGGAATACAACACCAAGACCCAGGGTTTCCTGGTGCGCTCGGTGGAACGTATCGTCAACATGAACTGGGAAGAGATCCATCCGCCACCCAAGGGGACCGGTCGGGATCATTACCTGACCGCTGTGACTCGGGTGGACAATCAGTTAGTCGAAATCATCGACGTCGAAAAGGTGCTGGCGGAAGTCGCACCAACACCGGAAGCGATTTCGGTCGGCGTGGTGGATGTCGAGACCCAGAGCAAGGCGCTGTCTCTGCGGGTGCTGACGGTCGATGACTCGTCGGTGGCGCGCAAGCAGGTGACGCGTTGCCTGCAGACGGTCGGCGTTGAAGTGGTGGCGCTGAACGACGGCAAGCAGGCGCTGGATTACCTGCGCAAGCTGGTCGATGAGGGCAAGAAGCCGGAAGAAGAGTTCCTGATGATGATCTCCGACATCGAGATGCCGGAGATGGACGGGTACACCCTGACGGCCGAAATCCGCAGCGACCCTCGCATGCAAAAGCTTCATATCATCCTGCATACTTCGTTGTCGGGTGTGTTCAACCAGGCGATGGTCAAGAAGGTCGGTGCCGATGACTTCCTGGCCAAATTCCGTCCTGATGACCTGGCATCCCGGGTAGTCGACCGGATCAAAGCAGCAGATATCAGCTAGGGACTTTCCGTCCCTGGCGGTCAACACGATTTAAGAGGCGGCATCATTTGTCTACGGGTAATTTGGATTTCGAACAGTTCCGGGTCTTCCTGGAAAAAGCCTGTGGCATTTTGCTCGGTGAAAACAAGCAGTACCTGGTCTCGAGCCGTCTCAACAAACTGATGGAGCAGCAAGGCATCAAGTCCCTGGGTGAGCTGGTACAGCGCATCCAGACCCAGCCGCGCAGCGGTTTGCGCGAGCAGGTGGTCGATGCCATGACGACCAACGAAACCCTGTGGTTTCGCGACACCTATCCGTTTGAAGTCTTGAAGAACAAGGTGCTGCCCGAGGCGATCAAGGCGGCTCCCAACCAGCGTCTGCGGATCTGGTCGGCGGCTTGCTCGTCGGGTCAGGAACCCTATTCCCTGTCGATGTCGATCGACGAGTTCGAGCGGACCAACCTCGGTCAGTTGAAGATGGGTGTGCAGATCGTTGCCACGGATCTGTCCGGCAGCATGCTGACCAACTGCAAGACCGGCGAGTACGACAGCCTGGCAATCGGTCGCGGCTTGTCCACCGATCGTCTGCAGCGCTACTTCGACCCGAAAGGGCCGGGGCGGTGGGTGATCAAGGCGCCGATCAAGAACCGGGTGGAATTCCGCTCGTTCAACCTGCTCGACAGCTACGCAAGCCTTGGCAAGTTCGACATCGTGTTCTGCCGCAACGTGCTGATCTACTTCTCCGCCGAGGTGAAGAAAGACATCCTGTTGCGTATTCACAGCACGCTGAAGCCGGGCGGTTATCTGTTCCTCGGCGCTTCCGAAGCGCTGAACGGTTTGCCGGACCATTACCAGATGGTCCAGTGCAGCCCGGGGATCATTTACCAGGCGAAGTAATTTGCACCGGCAACACCAAAAACGGGAGTCCTCAGGGGCTCCCGTTTTTTTATGCCTGAGCGTTTTTGCGATGACGGCAAGCGGCAGAAAAGCGGCATTCGGCGGAAACCCGTTGCCGCTTTTCTGGCATTGCCGCATTGCCGATCACCTGCAAAGCCCCGGAATCCGGGGCTTTTTAAAACTGGCACGCAGCTTGCTATAACCCAGTTACGAAAAACCCGGTCACCTGAAGGTTCCCGACATGAGCATCAGCTTCGATAAAGCGCTCGGAATTCACGAAAAAGCCCTGGGCTTCCGCGCCCAGCGTGCCGAAGTCCTGGCCAACAACATCGCCAACGCCGACACCCCGAACTACAAGGCTCGGGATCTGGAGTTCTCCAAAGTGCTTGAAGCACAGAGCCAGAAGAACGCCAACGGCACCATCGCCCTGAACATGACCAACAGCCGTCACATCGAAGCTGAAGGCCTGGGCAATGGCGACGAGTCGCTGATGTATCGCACGCCGATGCAGCCGTCGATCGACCAGAACACCGTTGACGCCCAACTGGAACAGTCGAACTACGCGGAAAACGCCGTCGGCTTCCAGGCCAGCTTCACGCTGCTCAACAGCAAATTCAAAGGGCTGGTGTCAGCCCTGCGCGGAGAGTAATCCATGTCCCTGTCCAGCGTTTTCAACATTGCCGGCAGCGGCATGAGCGCACAGACCACGCGTTTGAACACCGTGGCTTCGAACATCGCCAACGCCGAAACCGTCTCGTCGAGCATCGACCAGACCTATCGCGCCCGTCACCCGGTGTTCGCCACCATGTTCCAGGGCGGTCAGAGCGGCGGCAGCAACTCGCTGTTCCAGAACCAGGACGCTGCCGGTCAAGGCGTGCAGGTCATGGGCGTGGTCGAAGACCAGAGCAACCTCGAAGCGCGCTACGAGCCAAACCATCCGGCTGCGGATGCCAAGGGCTACGTCTACTACCCGAACGTCAACGTGGTGGAAGAGATGGCTGACATGATTTCCGCGAGCCGGTCGTTCCAGACCAACGCCGAAATGATGAACACCGCCAAAACCATGATGCAGAAGGTACTGACCCTCGGTCAGTAATAAGGGGCGACTGCCATGAGTGTTACCGATACCACCAGCAGCCTGAGCATGAAGGACATCCTGGCGAACTCGTCGAAAAAGACCAGTTCGACAGCCGATGGCATTGCTTCGGCCACTAACAGCTCCACCGGCGGCCAGGCTCTGGGCAAGGATGCGTTCCTGCAATTGCTGGTAACTCAGCTGAAAAACCAGAACCCGCTCGACCCGCAGGACAACAGTGCATTCGTTGCCCAGTTGGCGCAGTTCAGCAGCCTCGAGGGGATTACCACCCTCAACAGCACCGTGAGTTCGCTGGCCGGCAACTACAACTCGTCGCAAGCGTTGCAGGCTTCTTCGCTGGTTGGCCGCAATGTGATCGTGCAGACCAACTCGGTCCAGCTCGACGATCCGAGCAAAGGCATGACCGGTTCGGTCACCGTTCCGTCGTCGATTGCCGGCGGTACCGTCACCATCAGCGACAGCAGCGGCACGGCGATTCGCACCATCGACCTGGGCAGTCGCGCCGCAGGCGCCGCGAGCTTCACCTGGGACGGCAAGGACAAGGACGGCAACCTGGTCAAGACCGGTACCTACACCGTCAAGGCCAACGCATCGATCAACGGTACTTCGACCGATATGGCGACCTACCTGCCGGCCACCGTCACCAGCGTGACGATCAGCCAGACCGGCGGCGAGCTGATGCTCAACCTGTCCGGCAAGGGCACCGTTGCCCTGTCCAAAGTACAAACCATTGGTATATAGAGCCGACTAACCGGCACAAAGGAGTGGAATATGTCTTTCAATATCGGCCTTAGCGGTCTCTATGCAGCCAACAAGCAACTGGACGTGACCGGCAACAACATCGCCAACGTCGCAACCGCCGGTTTCAAATCGTCCCGTGCAGAATTCGAAGACGTCTACTCGGCCACTCGCCTGGGTAGCGGCAGCAAGGTCATCGGCAACGGCGTACGCCTGGCCAACGTTTCCCAGCAGTTCACCCAGGGTGACATCAACAACACCGGTAACGTGTTGGACATGGGCATCAACGGTTCGGGCTTCTTCACCCTGAGCAACAACGGTTCGGTGTCCTACACCCGTGCCGGTACGTTCAAGGTCGACAATAACGGTTTCATTACCAACACCGACTACACCTCGCGTCTGCAAGGTTACGGTGTGGATGCCAACGGCAAGATCATCAACGGCGTATTGACCGACCTGAAGATCGACACCTCGAACCTGGCGCCGAAGTCCACCTCGCTGGTGACCTCGACCATCAACCTGGACTCGACTGCGCCGGTGATCGACGATACGGCTGCAACAGGCGTTCCGTTTGACCCGACCAAGACCGCGTCCTACACCAAGTCGTTCAGCACCCCGATCTATGACAGCCAGGGCAACATGCACCCCATGGATCAGTACGTGGTGAAAACCGGTTCCAATACCTGGAAGGTTTACACCCTGGTGGACGGTCGCAACCCGGATGCTACCGGTAGCGATCCGAAAACCACTCCGCCTGTGGCTTCCACTTTTACCTTTGACTCTGCAGGTAAACTGACTCAGGTCAGCACGCCGAATCCGGCGAATCCAGCGGCCCCGATCATCAGCAATGACCTGACCCTGAAAAACTGGAAACCGGGAACCGTGACCAACGGCGTCTTTACGCCAAACGGCGCAGCAGCCAACCCGGCCGGCATTACCGTTTCGATGGCCAAGACCACTCAGTACAACGCGGACACCGCGCGTTCGATTCCGACCCAGGACGGTTACGCCACTGGCCAGATCACCAACCTGACCATCGACGGCACCGGTACTCTGTTCGCCAACTTCAGCAACAACCAGAACAAGGCCATCGGCCAGGTTGCGCTGGCCAGCTTCACCAACGAACAGGGCCTGCAAGCCGTTGGCGGGACCAGCTGGAAGGAAACCTTCGCATCGGGTATTCCGGGTTATGACGCTCCGGAAACCGGTACTCTGGGCTCCATTCAGTCCAACTCCCTGGAAGAGTCCAACGTTAACCTGACCAATGAACTGGTAGACCTGATCAAGGGCCAGAGCAACTATCAGGCGAACGCCAAGACCATCTCGACCCAGAGCACCATCATGCAGACCATCATTCAGATGACCTGATGTGATCTGAAAGCTGCAATGAAAACCGACGCCCCGTGCGTCGGTTTTTTTATGCGCGTCATTTGGGACATTTGTTCAGGCTTCTACCGTTCGTCGGTCGCAATGGTGCGGAACTTGCACTCTTGCGGAGCAGCGGCAATGCGCGTCAAACTTTAATCCGCACCACCTATCTTCAACCGGGCTCAGGGTCCGGTGGCTTGGAAGCCATCAGTAGTCATCAGGGATGCAACGATTTGAAGAGTCATAATTTCGTCAGTGCGCCCGCCACGGTGCCCGAGTTCAGCGTCGCCGGTCAGATCCTTCACGCACTCACTGTCCGCGCATTGCCGAATTTCCTGTCAGCAAGACTTCATTCAAACCGATTGAAATCATTTCTCCTGTTGCCGCTTGCACGTCGCAATGACGGCGCAGCCTTTGTGCGCGGTGATTATTTCGATTGTGTCGGACATTGCCGGTCTGGTTCAGCCCGGTCGGATTTTTCGCCATTCTCAAGCCTTTTCGCAATCAGGCCTTGCATGCATCAGGGAGGGTGAAAACCCCTGTAGCACCAGGCGATTCAACGCAGCTCCCAACACAAACACACTCATACAAGGAAGATGTAATGGCTGTAATTTACGGGTCCAACGGTGCCGATACGCTGGCAGGTACCGCCGGCGATGATCAAATACGCGGTTTGGCGGGTGATGATGTGTTGAATGGTGGGGATGGCAACGACCTTCTCATCGGTGGCGAAGGGGCTGATCAGCTCAACGGTGGCGCAGGATTCGACACCGCCAGCTACGAAGATGCCAACCAGGGCGTCGGCGTGACGATCAACCTGAAAACCGGCGTTAACACCGGTCTGGCGGCGGGTGATACGTTCATCGGTATCGAGGCATTTCGACTGCGCCGGAAGTGGGGCGAATTATAGGCCTCCAGAATCTGCCGTCAACTTTTAATTTCATAAATCTGTCATATCGGTCAAAAAAGCTCCGAAACGCAAAGGCCGACCTTAAAAGGTCGGCCTTCTTTGCACTGCCCTTCTACTTACAAGCTAGGGAATGCGAATTGCGAAGCTTCATGGCTCGCGCGCTGTGGCCAGCGCTGGGTGATCGCTTTGCGACGGGTGTAGAAGCGCACACCATCCGGACCATAGGCATGCAGGTCGCCGAACAGCGAGCGCTTCCAGCCGCCGAAGCTGTGGTAAGCCACCGGCACCGGCAGCGGTACGTTGACACCGACCATGCCGACTTCGATCTCGTCGCAGAACAGACGTGCCGCCTCACCATCACGGGTGAAGATGCAGGTGCCGTTACCGTATTCGTGATCGTTGATCAGCTGCATTGCCTCTTCCAGGCTGTTCACCCGAACGATGCACAGTACCGGCCCGAAGATTTCTTCTTTATAGATGCGCATTTCAGGGGTGACGTTATCGAACAGGCAGCCACCCAGGAAGAAGCCTTCCTCGTGACCGGCAACGCTCAGACCACGACCATCGACCACCAGGGTCGCGCCCGCCGCCACGCCGTCTTCGACATAACCGCTGACTTTGTCGCGAGCCTGACCGGTGACCAACGGCCCCATGTCCAGACCACACGAAGTACCGGCACCGATTTTCAATGCCTTGATCTGTGGAACCAGTTTCGCCACCAGCGCATCGGCTACCTGATCGCCCACACACACGGCCACCGAAATTGCCATGCAGCGCTCGCCGCAAGAACCATAAGCCGCGCCCATCAGTGCGCTGACGGCGTTGTCCAGATCCGCATCCGGCATCAGCACCGCGTGGTTCTTCGCGCCGCCCAGTGCCTGTACGCGTTTACCGCGCTTGGTGCCTTCGGCATAGATGTATTCGGCAATCGGCGTCGAGCCCACGAAGCTCAGCGCCTTGACTTCCGGCGCTTCGATCAGCGCATCCACCGCAGTCTTGTCACCGTGAACCACGCTCATCACACCTTTCGGCAGACCCGCTTCCAGCAACAGTTGCGCGATCAGCAGGGTCGAGCTTGGATCACGCTCGGACGGTTTGAGGATAAAGCAGTTGCCGCAGACGATCGCCAGTGGATACATCCACAGCGGTACCATCGCCGGGAAGTTGAACGGCGTGATACCGGCCACCACGCCCAGCGGCTGGAAGTCCGACCAGGCATCAATGTTCGGGCCGACGTTGCGGCTGTACTCACCCTTGAGGATTTCCGGCGCTGCGCAGGCGAACTCGACGTTCTCGATACCACGCTTCAGCTCACCGGCAGCATCTTCCAGCGTCTTGCCATGTTCTTCACTGATCAATTGCGAGATGCGTGCTTCATTCTGCTCCAGCAGTTGCTTGAAACGGAACATCACTTGGGCGCGCTTGGCCGGTGGCGTATTGCGCCAGGCCGGGAACGCAGCTTTGGCGGCATCGATGGCTTTCTGGATGGTTTCCTGGCTGGCCAGCGGCAACTTGTGGATCGCCTGGCCAGTGGACGGGTTGAACACATCGACAGCGCGACCGTTCTCGGTCACCAGTTCGCCATTGATCAAATGCGGGATAACGCTCATCGAAAACTCCTGAATTCTTGTCCACGGGCACCCGCCATGGAGTGCCCGTTTTTGTAGGTATATATAGAAGGAAAAATCAGTCGAGCTTGTTCAGCACTTCGCCGACCGCGTCGAACAGACGATCGAGGTCTTGCGGCTTGCTGTTGAAGGTTGGGCCGAACTGCAGGGTGTCGCCGCCGAAACGCACGTAGAACCCGGCTTTCCACAACGCCATGCCGGCTTCGAACGGACGCACGATGGCGTCACCGTCACGGCCCGCGATCTGGATCGCACCGGCCAGGCCGTAGTTGCGAATGTCGATGACGTTCTTCGCGCCTTTCAGGCCGTGCAGGGCATTTTCGAAATGCGGCGCGACGTCGGCCACGCTCTGCACCAGGTTTTCCTTTTGCAGCAGGTCGAGTGCCGCCAGGCCAGCGGCGCAAGCCACCGGGT
Source organism: Pseudomonas sp. HS6 (assembly GCF_023375815.1). Lineage (NCBI taxonomy): Bacteria > Pseudomonadati > Pseudomonadota > Gammaproteobacteria > Pseudomonadales > Pseudomonadaceae > Pseudomonas > Pseudomonas sp. HS6. The sequence goes on from NZ_CP067412.1 coordinate 3,319,603, forward strand.
GCGCCGAATAGGTGTAGCCGTGCGGGAATTCCACGGCGTATTCCGGGGTCGGCTGGTTCATGAAGGTCTGATAGATCTCGGAGCTGGCAATCACCGCGCCCATCGGGATCGCGCCGTTGGTGACTTGCTTGGCGATGCACATCAGGTCCGGGGTCACACCAAAGGTGTCGGCACCGAACATGTTGCCGGTACGGCCGAAACCGGTGATCACTTCATCGAACACCAGCAGGATGTTGTGCTGATCGCAGATTTCACGCAGACGCTTGAGGTAGCCCTGTGGCGGAACCAGCACGCCAGCGGAACCGGCCAACGGTTCAACGAACACCGCAGCGATATTCGAAGCATCGTGCAGCTCGATCAGCTTCAGCAACTCATCGGCCAGGGCGATACCGCCCTGCTCCGGCATGCCACGGGAAAATGCATTGCTCGCCAGCAAGGTGTGCGGCAGGTGATCGACATCCATCATCGCCTGACCGAACAGCTTGCGGTTGCCGTTGACGCCGCCGAGGCTGGTTCCGGCGATGTTCACGCCGTGATAGCCACGGGCGCGGCCGATCATTTTGGTCTTGGTCGACTGGCCTTTCAGGCGCCAGTAAGCGCGGACCATTTTCACCGCGGTATCGGCACACTCGGAACCCGAGTCAGTGAAGAACACGTGATTCAGGTTACCCGGCGTCAGGTCGGTGATTTTCTCCGCCAGCTGGAACGACAGCGGGTGACCGTACTGGAAGCCCGGCGAGTAATCGAGAGTGCCCAACTGCTTGGCCACCGCTTCCTGGATTTCCTTGCGGGTATGCCCGGCGCCGCAGGTCCACAGACCGGACAGCGAGTCGTACACCTTGCGGCCCTTGTCGTCGATCAGCCAGCTGCCTTCGGCGCCGACGATCAGACGCGGGTCGCGCTGGAAGTTGCGGTTGGCGGTGTACGGCATCCAGTGCGCGTCCAGCTTCAGTTGGCTGGCCAGTGGCGACGACGCGTTTTCAGGCATGTTCATCGGGCAAAACCTCGCAGGGCAATAAGCGTCAGAGAGATAGAAAGCGTTGTTGCGGCTAAATTGCCACGCGGATAAAGTCGGTGAAATTCAACTCTTCTAACCTTCAGTTAGAACTCTGCTAAACAATGAGAACAACAACATGAGCAGCCGCCGCCCCGATCCACTGGCTCAGGTCAGTGACTTTGACATTCGCCTGCTGCGGATTTTTCGCAGCGTGGTGGAGTGCGGCGGTTTCTCCGCGGCGGAAACCGTGCTCGGTATCGGTCGCTCGGCGATCAGCCAGCAGATGAGCGATCTGGAACAACGCCTCGGCCTGCGTCTGTGCCAACGCGGCCGCGCCGGTTTCTCCTTGACCGAAGAGGGCCGCGAGGTCTATCAATCGGCGCTGCAGCTTTTAAGTGCGCTGGAAAGTTTCCGCACCGAGGTCAACGGCCTGCACCAGCACTTGCGCGGCGAACTGATCATCGGCCTGACCGACAACCTCGTCACCCTGCCCCACATGCGCATCACCCATGCACTGGCGCAGTTGAAGGAGCGTGGGCCGGACGTGCAGATCCAGATCCGCATGATCGCCCCCAACGAAGTCGAACAAGGCGTACTCGACGGACGCCTGCATGTCGGCGTGGTGCCGCAGGCCAGTGCGCTGTCGGGACTGGAATATCAGCCGCTGTACAGCGAACGTTCGCTGCTTTATTGCGCGGTCGGCCATCCGCTGTTTTATGTCGATGACAAGCAACTGGACGACGAACGCCTGAACAGTCAGGACGCCATCGCGCCGACCTTCCGTTTGCCAGCGGAGATCCAGGCCCACTATCAAGCTCTCAACTGTACCGCCAGTGCTTCCGACCGTGAGGGCATGGCGTTCCTGATTCTGACCGGGCGTTACATCGGTTATCTGCCAGATCACTACGCCAGCCTCTGGGTACAACAGGGGCGACTGCGTGCGCTCAAGGCCAACACACGCTTCTATGATTTGAGCCTTGCCTCGGTCACCCGCAAGGGTCGGCGCCCGCATCTGGTACTGGAAAGCTTTCTCGAAAGCCTGGCCGCAACGCGCTAGCGACCGGCGTATTATTCGCCGAAGGCTTGTCGCGAGCCGATGGTTGCGCTATCAACGCAACTGGTTGCACCCCACAGACAAACCCGGAAGTGCCTATGACCTTTGAAGTCCCCGCTCACGGCGGCAAACCTGCCAGCCGCATTCGTCAGAAGAACGAAGAGACCATCATCAAAGCCGCCGAAGACGAGTTCGCCCGTCACGGGTTCAAAGGCACCAGCATGAACACCATCGCCACCAAGGCCGGGTTGCCCAAGGCGAATCTGCATTACTACTTCACCAATAAGCTCGGGTTGTACGTGGCGGTGCTGAGCAACATCCTCGAGCTGTGGGACAGCACCTTCAACACCCTGACCGCCGAGGACGATCCGGCCGAAGCGCTGACCCGCTACATCCGCGCAAAAATGGAGTTTTCCCGCCGTCATCCGCAGGCGTCGCGCGTCTTTGCGATGGAAGTAATCAGCGGTGGCGAATGCCTGACCGAATATTTCAACCAGGATTACCGCGCCTGGTTCCTGGGCCGCGCCGGAGTGTTCCAGTCCTGGATCGACGCGGGCAAAATGGACCCGGTCGACCCGGTGCATCTGATCTTCCTGTTGTGGGGCAGCACCCAGCATTACGCCGACTTTGCCACGCAAATCTGCCGGGTGACCGGCCGCAGCAAGTTGACCAAACAGGACATGGAAGACGCCGGCAGCAACCTGATCCGCATCATTCTCAAAGGCTGCGGCCTCACTCCTTCTATATAAGTCGTTCTATGCCATTCACCCTCAGCGGCTTTTGCGAGTTCCGCGAAGAGATTCGCAAAAGCCGTTTCATCACATTCGCCGCACCGATCGGCAGCCCTGCCGATGCGCAAGCCTTCATCGAGCAGCACAGCGACTTGAACGCGTCACACAATTGCTGGGCGTGGAAACTCGGTGATCAGTACCGCAGCAACGACGACGGCGAACCTGGTGGAACGGCCGGGCGTCCGATTCTCGCGGCCATCGAAGCGCAGGAGTGCGATCAGGTCGCGGTGCTGGTGATCCGCTGGTATGGCGGCATTCAACTGGGCACCGGCGGGTTGGCCCGGGCTTATGGCGGCGGCGCGAACAAGTGCCTGCAAGCGGCGACGAAAATCGAATTGATCAGCCGCGTGCCCCTGCGTTGCGCGTGCGGGTTTGCCGAACTGGCGCTGGTGAAATTGCGGGTGGCGGATCTCGGCGGCCTCGTTGTGGAAGAGAACTTCACCGCCAACGGCGTAGAATTACAGTTGGCAGTGGGGGAAGCACAGATTCCGTTGCTGCAAAACCAACTGGCCGATCTCAGCCGTGGACGCATACTGCTCCAGCGCTGAGCACCTGCAATATTTCAGGGCACGACACAATTCGCTTATTCCACCGAGTTGCCCACATCAGCTGTGCACCCGACTGTGGATAACCTGAGCACACACCGCTGTAACCCTTCTGTCACGTGGCTTTGCGCGATTTGTACACTTTTCGCCCAAACCACATGAAAAAAGTTTAATTCCAAGCAAAAACAATCAGTTAGATGTGTTTATCGCCATTGGGAGATAGCACCGGTGCGCTTATGCCAAGGTTTTCTGATTGCGCACAAATACTGTGGAGCAACCTGTGGATAACCCGTTCATGACTCCCTTAGCCGCAGGTGCTGCTTGGCTCCGGCGCGATTGCTCGTTTTTTAACCAGAATTTCACGTACAAAACTGGAGCCTGTTCAAAGGCTTTGCGCTTAATTGGTGCCGCGAATCGGAGCAGTTTTACCTTCGTGGCTCTACTTGAAGGGTCGCCGGGCAAGGGCTTGACGGGTTCCTGACTCAATGGCCAGGAAATTGCTTTATCCACAGGCACAACTCCAAGCAAGCCGAGCCTGTCATGCCCAACGCCACGCCCACCCCGCGCCTGCAGCTGCGCCGCATCAGCAAACATTACCCCGGTTGCCTGGCCAACGATGCCATCGACCTGAGCATCGCCCCCGGTGAAATCCACGCCCTGCTCGGTGAAAACGGTGCGGGTAAAAGCACGCTGATGAAAATCATCTACGGCGTTACCCAGGCCGACTCGGGCGAAATGCTCTGGCAAGGGCAACCGGTGAACATGCGCAACCCGGCCCAGGCCCGGCAGTTGGGCATCGGCATGGTGTTCCAGCATTTCTCGTTGTTCGAAACCCTGACCGTGGCGCAGAACATTGCGCTGGCGATGGGCCCGGCCGCCGGGGCGCCGAAACAGCTTGAACCGAAAATCCGCGAAGTGTCCCGCCGTTATGGCATGGCGCTGGAGCCGGAGCGACTTGTCCACAGCCTGTCGATCGGCGAGCGCCAACGGGTGGAGATCGTCCGTTGCCTGATGCAGGACATTCGCCTGTTGATTCTCGACGAACCCACCTCGGTACTCACGCCACAAGAAACCGACGAGTTGTTCATCACCCTGCGCCGGCTCGCGGCCGAGGGCTGCAGCATTCTGTTCATCAGCCACAAACTCGGCGAAGTGCGCGCCTTGTGCCATAGCGCCACGGTATTGCGCGGAGGTCGGGTGGCTGGGCATTGCGTACCGGCGCAATGCTCCGACCAACAACTGGCACAACTGATGGTCGGCGAGTCGGCGGCGTTGATCGGCGAATACCCGAAAGTCAGTGGCGGCGCGACATTTCTGCAGGTCAGCGGATTGAACTGGCACAACCCCGATCCGTTCGGCTGTTCGTTGATCGACATCGACCTGCAAGTGCGCAGCGGCGAAGTCGTCGGCATCGCCGGGGTGGCTGGCAATGGTCAGGATGAGTTGCTGGCACTGCTTAGCGGCGAGCAAATCCTGCCCCGCGACGCAGCGCAAACCATCTGTTTCCAAGAACGCCCCGTCGCCGATCTGCGCCCGGATGCACGCCGCAAACTCGGCCTGGCTTTCGTCCCCGCCGAGCGTCTCGGTCACGGCGCGGTGCCGGAGTTGAGCCTGGCCGACAACGCCCTGCTCACCGCATTTCAACAAGGTCTGGTCAGCCACGGGCTGATCGAACGCAGCAAAGTTGAATCCCTCGCCGAAGCGATCATCCAGCGCTTCGGGGTGAAAACTCCTGACACCCAAACTGCCGCCCGCAGCCTGTCCGGCGGCAACCTGCAGAAATTCATCCTTGGCCGGGAAATCCTCCAGCAGCCGAAATTGCTGATCGCGGCGCACCCGACCTGGGGCGTGGACGTCGGCGCGGCGGCGGTGATTCATCGCGCCCTGATCGCACTGCGCGATGCCGGCGCAGCAATCCTGGTGATTTCCGAAGACCTCGACGAACTGTTCCAGATCTGCGATCGCCTCGGCGCGCTCTGCGGCGGACAGATGTCGGCGCTGCAAGATACCGCGCAAACCCGGATCAGCGATGTCGGTGGCTGGATGGCCGGTCAGTTCCACAGCCCTCAACCCCAACCCGCCTCGGTTTAACGGAGTTTTCCATGCTGCTTTCTCTCGAACCCCGTGGCCGACAATCGCGCCTGATGCTGTGGTGCTCGCCGCTATTGGCGGCGGCGCTGACCCTAGGTTGCGGCTCGCTGCTGTTCATCGCCCTCGGTCACGATCCGCTGCAAACCTTGCACACCTTGCTGATAGCGCCAGTCAGCGACCTATATGGCGTCTCCGAACTGCTGGTCAAGGCATTGCCGATCCTGCTCTGCGCCCTGGGCCTCGCGGTGGCTTATCAGGCACGGATCTGGAACATCGGCGCCGAAGGTCAGTTGTTGCTCGGTGCGTTGGCCGGCAGTGCGCTGGCGGTGAACATCATCGACATGCAAAGCCGCTGGGCACTAGTGCTGACCCTGCTCACAGGCACCCTCGCCGGCGCCGCGTGGGCCGGGCTGACCGCCTGGTTGCGCACGCGCTTCAATGCCAACGAAATCCTCACCAGCATCATGCTCAATTACATTGCGCTGAACCTGCTGCTGTTCTGCGTCCACGGGCCGTTGAAGGACCCGGCCGGGTACAACTTTCCCGAGTCGGCGATGTTCGGCGACGCCAGCCGTTTGCCGCTGTTGATTGAGGATGGCCGGGTTCACGCCGGGGTGTATTTCGCCCTGTTGGCGCTGGTGGCGGTGTGGGTGTTGTTGCAGAAAAGCTTTGTCGGTTTCCAGATCAAAGTGCTCGGGCTGGATAAACGCGCGGCAGGATTTGCCGGTTTTCGCGAGAAACGCCTGATCTGGCTCGCGCTGTTGATCAGCGGAGGATTGGCGGGACTTGCCGGTGTTTGCGAAGTCACGGGGCCGATCGGGCAACTGGTGCCGCAAGTCTCGCCCGGTTATGGCTATGCAGCGATCACCGTGGCGTTTCTCGGGCGGCTCAACCCTATCGGGATTCTGTTTTCCAGCCTGTTGATGGCGCTGCTGTACATCGGTGGCGAGAGCGCGCAGATGACGCTGAACCTGCCACAGGCGATCACCCAGTTGTTCCAGGGAATGATGCTGTTTTTCCTGCTGGCCTGTGACGTGCTGATCCTCTACCGACCCCGCCTGAACCTGCGCTGGGCCCGACGCACTTCAACCACCGCCGTAACCGCCGGAGCGCTGTGATGGACATCGATCTGCTGAGCAATATTTTCTACGCCATGGTGCGTTGCGGCACACCGCTGCTGCTGGTGGCGCTGGGTGAACTGATCTGCGAAAAGAGCGGCGTGCTCAACCTCGGGCAGGAAGGGATGATGCTGTTTGGTGCGGTGATCGGTTTCATCGTCGCCTTCAGCACCGGCAATCTGTGGCTCGGCGTTGTACTGGCGATGCTCGCCGGGATGCTGTTGTCGTCGCTGTTTGCGCTGGTGGCACTGGTGTTCAACGCCAATCAGGTGGCGACCGGGCTGGCGCTGACGATTTTTGGCGTGGGCCTGTCGACCTTTGTCGGTGCGGCGTGGGTCGGCAAACCGCTGGCCGGTTTCGAGCCGCTGGCGATTCCTTACCTGAGTGAGATCCCATTGATCGGCCGCATGCTGTTTGCTCAAGATCTGCTGGTGTACCTGTCATTCGCGCTGTTTGCGCTGGTGGCGTGGGTGATCGTGAAAAGTCGTGTCGGGCTGATCATTCAAGCGGTCGGCGAGAATCCTGATGCGGCGAGTGCCATGGGCTTGCCTGTGCTGACCGTGCGTACACTGGCGGTGCTGTTTGGCGGAGCGATGGCCGGACTGGCCGGGGCTTATCTGTCGCTGGCGTACACGCCGATGTGGGCCGAAAACATGACCGCCGGACGCGGCTGGATCGCCCTCGCGCTGGTGGTGTTCGCCAGTTGGCGGGTGTGGCGACTGTTGCTCGGGGCGTATCTGTTCGGACTCGCCAGCATCCTGCACCTGGTGGCGCAGGGGTTGGGACTGGCGATTCCGTCGAGCTTGCTGGCGATGCTGCCGTACGTCGCGACCATTCTGGTGCTGGTGCTGTTGTCGCGGGATGCGGTGCGTACGCGGTTGTATGCGCCGGTGTCACTGGGACAGCCGTGGCAGCCCGGGCACTGAGGTGCTTTGAACCGGCAATACCTGAGCCACACCCCACGCCAGTTCGAAGACCAGAAAGCCCACCAGCATCGAACTGGCGCCATGGGCCAGGGCATACGCCTGCCACGCGGCGAACAGAAACCGCGCCACCGCGTCATAGCGTCCATAAGCCAGCTGCGGATCACGAATCCGCAGCACTGCCCAAACACAAACCACCGAACCCAACAGATTCGCCATCAACATGTGCACAGGTTCGAACGGCGGCAGCTCGCCGGGCAGATTCAGCATCTGGCTCAACGCCGTCAACAGCCCATGCAATGCGGCAAAACTCCACGGCGTGACAAACGCTGCCGTGACGATCAAGTCATACCAGGCACTGCCACGCACCACGTTGCGATACTGCGTTGAAGTCCACATCGTCCTTGCTCCGAAAATTCAGGGAGCAACCACGGTAAAGCCTGGAGTATGCTCCAGGGTCAAACACTTTCGAGATGTCCTTGATGCGCATCGGTGAGTTGGCCCAGGCCTGCGATGTCAGCCGTGACACGCTGCGTTTCTACGAGGAGCGCGAATTGATCGCGGCGCAACGCAGCGCCAACGGTTATCGCGACTATCCACCGGAGATGGTGCAACTGGTGCTTTACATCAAGACGGCGCAGCGTCTGGGCTTTACCCTCGGCGAGATCGGCAGCAGCGTTGGCGCGTTGTGGCAATCGCCAAACCCCGACACGGCCGTCACGCAACTGCTGCAAGACAAGCTCAAGCTGATCGAAACCCGCATGGCCGAACTCGGCGAGTTGCGCCACGAGTTGCAGCAACGGCTCGGTCAACGCTGTCCATTGAACCCGTGATCTTTCAACTTTCAAGGAAGCCCGTCATGTCCGCACTTAATCCTGCCAAGCACGCACTGATCATCGGCGCCTCCCGAGGCCTGGGCCTGGGACTGGTGAAAACCCTGCTGGCCGACGGCTGGCAAGTCACCGCCACGGTTCGCAATCCTGCGAACGCCGAGGCACTGAAAGCACTGGGCAACGTGCAGATCGAAAAACTCGACATGGACGACCAGCAAGCGGTGATCGCCCTGAGCCAACAGCTCAAGAGCGAGACCTTCGACCTGCTGTTCGTCAACGCCGGGGTCAAGGGCCCTGAAGTCCAGACGCCGGGCGGCGCAACGCTGGCGGAAGTCGGTCAGCTGTTCTTCACCAACGCCGTGGCACCGATCAACCTGGCCCAACGCTTTGTCGGGCAGATTCGCGACGGCAGCGGCGTGCTGGCATTCATGAGTTCGGTACTCGGCAGCGTGACCATGCCCGACGCACCGGAACTGGCGCTGTACAAGGCCAGCAAAGCGGCGCTCAACTCCATGACCAACAGCTTCGTCACGCAGTTGGGCGATCAGAAACTGACGGTGCTGTCGCTGCATCCAGGCTGGGTGAAAACCGACATGGGCGGCGAAGGTGCCGACATCGACGTGGAGACCAGCACCCGTGGTCTGGTGGATCAGGTGGATGCGTTTGCCGGCAAGGGCGGCCATCACTTCGTGAACTACAAAGGTGAAACCATTCCCTGGTAATCACTGGACCCTGTGGGGGGCTCGCTCCCACAGGGTTATCCCGGTGTCTGGTCGGGTTGGACTTGCCCGTCGCAACATTTTGATCGAAACTCCGCACCTCGTCCTTCGCGGCGACCCTGGATCAGCAGACAGGGCAACACTGAGCTGGCAACCCTGAACCCAACTTTCAGAGGAGCCGGCCACAATGCCTGCGACCCGTATCTGGTTAAAAAATCCCCTCGCCATTTTCACGGCCAACGGCCTCGATGCACGTGGCGGTCTGGTGCTGCAAGACGGTGTGATCACCGAAGTGCTCGGCGCCGGCCAACAGCCGTCGACCCCGTGCAATGAAGTGTTCGATGCCCGTGAACACGTGATCCTGCCGGGCCTGATCAACACCCATCACCACTTCTATCAGACCCTGACCCGCGCCTGGGCGCCGGTGGTCAATCAGCCGTTGTTCCCGTGGCTGAAAACCCTGTATCCGGTCTGGGCGCGCCTGACGCCTGAAAAACTCGCCCTCGCCACCAAGGTTGCGCTGGCCGAGTTGCTGTTGTCGGGTTGCACCACCGCCGCCGATCACCACTACCTGTTCCCGGATGGCCTGGAAAACGCCATCGACGTGCAAGTCGAAACCGTGCGTGAACTGGGCATGCGCGCCATGCTCACCCGCGGTTCGATGAGCCTCGGCGAGAAGGACGGCGGCCTGCCTCCGCAGCAGACCGTGCAGGAAGGCCAGGTAATTCTCGACGACAGCCAGCGGCTGATTCACGAGTACCACGAGCGTGGTGACGGCGCGCAAATCCAGATCGCGCTGGCGCCATGCTCACCGTTCTCGGTGACCCCGGAAATCATGTCCGCCAGCGCCGAACTGGCGAACAAACTCGATGTGCGCCTGCACACTCACCTCGCCGAAACCCTCGACGAAGAAGATTTCTGCCTGCAACGCTTCGGCCTGCGCACCGTGGATTATCTGGACAGCGTCGGCTGGCTCGGCCCGCGCACCTGGCTGGCCCACGGCATCCATTTCAACCCCGACGAAATCGCCCGCCTCGGCGCGGCCGGCACCGGCATCTGCCATTGCCCGAGCTCGAACATGCGTCTGGCGTCCGGCATCTGCCCGAGCATCGACCTGACCGATGCCGGTGCACTGTTCGGTCTGGGTGTGGATGGCTCGGCCTCCAACGATGCGTCGAACATGATCCTCGAAGCGCGTCAGGCCCTGTACATCCAGCGCCTGCGTTATGGTGCCGAGAAGATCACCCCGGAACGTGTGCTGGGTTGGGCGACCAAGGGTTCGGCGAGCTTGCTGGGCCGTACCGACATCGGCGAACTGGCGGTCGGCAAACAGGCGGATCTGGCGTTGTTCAAGCTCGATGAGCTGCGCTTCTCCGGAAGTCATGACCCGATCTCGGCATTGCTGTTGTGCGGTGCGGACCGCGCGGATCGCGTGATGGTCGGCGGCAAGTGGCGCGTGGTTGACGGGCAGGTTGAAGGGCTGGATCTCAAAGGCCTGATTGCCGATCACAGCCAGGCGGCTCGGCAGTTGATTGCCGGCACCTGATTACCCAGTGGTTAAACCTGTGGGAGCTAGCCTGCTAGCGATTGCGATCTGTCAGTAAACAGAGATGTTGACTGATGTACCGTAATCGCTAGCAAGCTAGCTCCCACAGTGGTTTCTGGTGGGCTCAAAGGCCGAGCAGCGACAACATGATGAACGTCGCAAACAACACAAAATGGGTCATGCCCTCAATGGCATTGGTCTCCCCGTCATTGAGGTTGATCGCGCTGACGATCAGCGTGATGAAGATCATCACCGTCTGCACGGGCGTCATCGCCATCTGAAACGGCTGCCCCGTGTAGAGCGCCATCGCTTCCATCACCGGCACCGTCAAAATCACCGTCGATAACGAAGCGCCCATCGCAATGTTGACCACCGATTGCATACGGTTGGCCAACGCTGCACGCAACGCGGTCAAAATCTCCGGCGCTGCCGAGATCGCCGCCACCAGAATCGCCGTGATCACCGGCGGTGCGCCCGTCCCTTCCAGGCCCAGATCGAGGGTCTTGGACATCACTTCGGCCAGTGCGCCGATCACCACCACACCAAAGACCAGAATGCCGATCGACAGCGCCAGGCTGACCGGTTTCGGCTCTTGTTCCACGGGCTCTTTCTTGCGACGTTTGTCCGGGTAGCTGTAGCTGAAAAAGTAGCTGTGCGGCCCGACCTGCATGCGCAGGAACAACGCATAAAGCACCACCATCGCGCCGATGGTGAACGCCGAATAGATTTTCCAGTTGGCCTCGGGAATGAACTCCGGCACCACCATCGACACGCCCATGGCGGTGAGGATCATCACGCTGTAACTGCGGGCCGAATCATCGTTGTAGGACTGCTCGCCATGCTTGATCCCGCCCATCAATGCGGCGAGACCGAGGATGCCGTTGATGTCGAGCATGACCGCCGAATAGATCGTGTCGCGCACCAGGGTCGGCGAGGCTTCGTTGCTCATCATGATCGCCAGGATCACCACTTCCACCAGCACGGCGGCGAGGGTCAGGATCATCGTGCCGTACGGGTCGCCGACCTTTTCCGCGAGCAGTTCTGCCTGATGGGCGACGCGCATCGAGGCGGCGACGATGAATGCGATCAACACCAGCCCGCCGGTCAGGGCGACGATCTGGCCACTGTGCAGCAACCAGTGTTCCAGCGGATACGCCACGAGAGCGGCGATCAGAGCCAGCAGCAGAAAGCTTTCTTGCTTGAGGATCGTGAGCATGGTGGGCCTGCGGGCGCTGGGGACGAATGAGTTACTGACTGCGAGGCGGCGCTAATGGTTCGTTACACCTTAGCGCACCAGCCGGCAGCAACCGTTACAGCCGCTGCACTTTTATTGGCCGCACCGGCCTCATCGCGAGCAGGCTCGCTCCCACAGGGATCGCGGTGCTTTTGTGGGGGCGGGCTAGCTCGCGAACACCTCGCCGCGATTTCGAATCGATTTGTTGTCCGCTTGGTCAGCCTTTTGCATTGCCCTCCCCACACACAACAAAAGGGAGTTCGCGTTCATGCAAAAACGTCCAATGCAAACACTGCTGTGCATCGCCATGGGCCTTGGCCTCAGCCTGGGCGCCAGTGCCGCCGATCCACTGAAAGTCGGCTTCGTCTACATCGGCCCCATCGGCGACCACGGTTGGACGTATCAGCATGAACAGGGGCGCAAGGCGCTGGCGGAAAAGCTCGGCACGCAGATCACCACCAACTACGTTGAGAACGTCGCCGAAGGCGCCGACGCCGAGCGGGTGATCCGCAACATGGCCAAGGACAACTACGACCTGATCTTCACCACCTCTTTCGGCTACATGAACCCGACGGTGAAAGTCGCCAAACAGTTTCCCAAAGTGACCTTCGAGCACGCCACCGGCTACAAGCAGGACAAGAACCTCGGCACCTATCTCGCGCGCACTTATGAAGGCCGTTATGTCGGTGGTTTCCTCGCGGCGAAAATGACCAAGACCAAAAAGATCGGCTACGTCGCCTCGTTCCCGATCCCGGAAGTGATCCGCGACATCAACGCCATCCAGCTGGCCCTGAACAAGTACAACCCCGGCACCGAAATCAAAGTGGTTTGGGTCAACTCCTGGTTCGATCCGGGTAAAGAGGCCGACGCTGCCAACGCGCTGATCGATCAGGGCGTGGACGTGGTGTTCCAGCACACCGACAGCCCGGCGCCGATCCAGGCCGCCGAACGACGTGGTGTGTATGCCGTGGGCTACGCTTCCGACATGGCGCATTTCGGCCCGAAAGCCGTGCTGACCTCAATCGTCAACGACTGGGCGCCGCATTACATTCAGGCGACCCAGAGCGTGATCGACCACAACTGGAAATCCCAGGACTATTGGGGTGGGTTGAAGGAAGGCACGGTCGAATTGCCGATCAGCGATCTGGTGCCGGCGCCGGTGAAGGCCGAAGCCGAGCAGATCATTGCCGACATCAAGAGCGGCGCCCTGCAACCGTTCACCGGGCCGATCAAGGATCAGGCCGGGGTCGAGAAAATCCCGGCAGGGGTCAGCGCGACCAATGTGGAACTGGCGTCGATGAATTACTACGTCGAAGGGATGAAGGCCGAGATGCCGAAGTAACGCCTGCCCGCCATAAAACCCTGTGGGAGCCAGCAGGCTGGCTCCCACACTGGATCTCACATGACTCCAAGGATTGTGCATGAACAGCCTTCCGATCATCGACATCTCGCCGCTCTACTCTACCGACCAGAACGCCTGGTCCGCCGTCGCCGAACAGATCGACCACGCCTGCCGCGAATGGGGCTTCTTCTACATCAAGGGTCATCCGATTTCTGCGCAGCGCATCAATGCCTTACTCGATCATGCCCGGCACTTCTTTGCATTGCCGACAGCGGAAAAACTCAAGATCGACATCACCCAAACCCGTCATCACCGCGGCTACGGTGCCATCGCCACCGAGCAACTCGACCCGGACAAACCCAGCGATCTGAAGGAAACCTTCGACATGGGCCTGCACCTGCCGGCCGATCACCCCGAGGTGCTGGCAGCAAAACCCTTGCGCGGCCCCAACCGTCATCCGGCCATTCCCGGTTGGGAAACGCTGATGGAACAGCATTACCTCGACATGCAGGCCCTCGCGCAAACCCTGCTGCGGGCCATGACTTTAGCGCTGGGCATCGAGCGCGACTTCTTCGATACACGCTTCAACGAGCCAGTCAGCGTATTGCGAATGATCCATTACCCGCCGCGTCACACCGCCAGCTCCGCCGAGCAGCAAGGTGCCGGCGCGCACACCGATTACGGCTGCATAACGCTGTTGTATCAGGACGCGGCCTGCGGCTTGCAGGTGAAAAACGTAAAAGGTCAGTGGATCGACGCCCCGCCCATCGACGGCACATTCGTGGTCAACCTCGGCGACATGATGGCGCGCTGGAGCAACGACCGTTATCGCTCGACCCCGCACCGGGTGATCAGCCCGCTCGGCGTGGATCGCTACTCGATGCCGTTCTTCGCCGAACCGCACCCGGACACATGTATCGAATGCCTGCCCGGTTGTCAGGACGCACACTATCCCGCGAAATACCCGACCACTACCTGCGCCGAATTCCTGCTGTCGCGCTTCGCCGATACCTACGCCTATCGACGGGAGCAGGAAGCGGTGTGATGGATCGGTTGGTCAGGTTTTGCCAATTGTTTCGGCGGGCATCTGTAGAATGCCCGTCATTGCACCTGATGAGATTCCAATAATGTACGACTGGCTCAACGCCCTGCCCAAGGCCGAACTGCACCTGCACCTCGAAGGTTCGCTGGAGCCCGAGCTGCTGTTCGCCCTGGCCGAACGCAACAAGATCGCCCTGCCGTGGAGCGACGTCGAAACCCTGCGCAAGGCTTACGCCTTCAACAATTTGCAGGAATTCCTCGACCTGTATTACCAGGGCGCCGGCGTGCTGCGCACCTCCCAGGATTTCTACGACCTGACCTGGGCCTACCTGCTGCGCTGCAAAGAACAGAACGTGATCCACACCGAACCATTCTTCGATCCGCAGACCCACACCGACCGTGGCATCCCGTTCGAAGTGGTGCTCAACGGCATCGCCGCCGCGCTGAAGGACGGCGAGCAGCAACTGGGCATCACCAGCGGTTTGATCCTGAGCTTCCTGCGCCACCTGAGCGAAGACGAAGCGCAGAAAACCCTCGACCAGGCGCTGCCGTTCCGTGATGCGTTCGTCGCCGTAGGCCTGGACAGCTCCGAGATGGGTCACCCGCCGAGCAAGTTCCAGCGCGTGTTCGACCGTGCCCGTCACGAAGGCTTCCTGACCGTCGCCCACGCCGGCGAAGAAGGCCCGCCGGAGTACATCTGGGAAGCCATCGACCTGCTGAAAATCCAGCGCATCGACCATGGCGTGCGCGCCATCGAAGACGAGCGCCTGATGCAGCGGATCATCGACGAGCAGATCCCGCTGACCGTGTGCCCGCTGTCGAACACCAAGCTCTGCGTGTTCGATCACATGTCGCAGCACAACATCCTCGACATGCTCGAGCGCGGCGTGAAGGTCACGGTGAACTCCGATGACCCGGCGTATTTCGGCGGTTATGTCACCGAGAACTTCCATGCGCTGCACACGCACCTGGGCATGACTCAGGATCAGGCCAAACGCCTGGCACAGAACAGCCTGGATGCGCGGTTGGTAAAACCGTAACGGCCGAAAGCCGTTCGAACACACCCGTGTTCGAACGGCTTTTCAGGTCTCAGCGCACAACCGCTTCAGTCAACTCTTCCAGCGTCTTGCCCCGGGTCTCCATCCCGAACAACCACACCACCCCCGCCGCCACCGCAAAGCACAACGCCCCCAGTGCAAACACCCCGCCCTGCCCGGTGATCGGGAACACCAGACCGGTGATCAGCGGCCCGAGCAACGATCCCACGCGCCCGATAGCCGAGGCGAAACCCGAGCCCGTCGCCCGCGCCGAGGTCGGATACAACTCCGGCGTGTAGGTGTAGAGCACCGCCCACATGCCGAACAGGAAAAACTGCATCAACAGACCCGTGCCGATCAGCAATCCGACATTGCCGCCAAACACCGCACTCTGGCCATACAGAAACGCCATCACCCCGCCGCCAAGCAACGTGACGATGCACACCGGCTTACGCCCCCAGCGCTCCACCAGCCACGCCGCCATCAGAAAACCTGGAATCCCGCCGAGGGAAATCAACACCGTGTAGTACACCGACTGGGTGACCGCGAACCCCGATTGTTGCAGCAACGCACTGAGCCAGGACGTCAGTCCATAGAACCCGAGCAGCGCAAAGAACCACAGGCTCCAGATCATCATCGTGCGCTGTCGGTACTGCGGCGACCAGATCTGGCCGAGGGCCGACAGGAAGTTGCCCGGTGGCGTGATCACCCGAGGCAGGCGAACCGGCTCCGGCAACGTAGCCCCGCCGAGCGACGCCCGCACCCGATCCTCAATTGCACACAGCACCTTGTCCGCCGCGTCATGCTTGCCCGCCTGCTCCAGCCAGCGTGGCGACTCGGGAATGAAAAAACGGATCGCCAATACAAAGACCGCCGGCACCGCCAGCACCAGAAAGATGTCGCGCCAGCCAATCAGCGGCAGCAGGAAATACGACAGAACTCCGGCAGCGACAAAACCCAGCGGCCAGAAGCCGTCCATCAAGGCAATGTATCGCCCGCGACGCTTGGCCGGTATCAGTTCCGACAGCATCGATTGGGCAATCGGAAACTCCATGCCCATGCCGATCCCCAGCAGGATGCGGAACAGCGTGAGGCTCTCGACCATCTGCGCCGTGGAGCACAGGTAGCTGGCCAAGCCCCACAACACGATGCTCCACTGAAATACCGGTTTGCGACCGAAACGATCAGCCAGCAATCCTGACAGCGATGCGCCCAGCACCATGCCGAAAAAACTCGAACTGGCGAGTAGCCCGGCTTCGGCGCTGCTCAGGCCGAATTCGGTTTTGATCGAGCCGAGCAGGAAGGTCATCATCGCCAGATCCATGGAGTCGAAGAAAAACGCCAGGGCGATGATGATGAATATGATCCGGTGATAACCGCTGACCGGCAGGCGTTCCAGTCGATCTGCCGCGCTGAAGCTTCCTGTGTCCATGCCACCTTCTCCATCCGAAATGTCTGCGGATCGAGTGTGCGCGATAGCCATTCAGCGCTTGTGCCAGATGCGACCTGTTCGCAGCCGTAGGCGACGCCTGTCATCCGACAATGGCGTGAAGCGCTCTAAAACGCCATTTCCAGCTCGGTTTCCCGGGCGAATCGATGAATTTCCCGCTGTCCCGCCGCCGTCAGTTGCAGGGCGCGGGAGTCATTGGGCAGCATCAACCAGCCGGACTGCATGAACAGCTGCAATAACGCTGCGCCCAGCGAACCACCCATGTGCGGGCGTCGTTCACTCCAGTCCGGGCACGCGCAAGCCACCTGAACATTGCGATGAGCCAGCGCCTGGATGAAGACCCCACGACTGGCCAACTGTGTCGAGCCCTTATGGGTGACCACCACCCGATGTTCAAGCTGTTCAATCCAGCCGGCATCGAGCAGGCGCTGGTACAGGTCGGCCGCCAGCGTACCGCCCAGATGATCATCGCAAAAACGCGCACGCAGCAGGGACGATGGCGCGGACTGGGGCCTGGCGATGGGTGTGGTGCGCTTGAACACATCGGGAATCTCCCGTGGAGCGCTGGCAAGAGTGGCGCTTGCCAACGCCTCGATGGCCGCGCCGATTTCGGGAGCTGCCAGACGGAAGAAGCGCTTGCGCCCGCGAGCCTCGACCTTCAACAGACCGCCAGCGGACAAGCGCCCCAGATGCGCACTGGCTGAAGAGGGCGACAGCCCCGCCAGCAGCGCCAGCTCCTCGGTCTGCCGGGCCGAGCCATCCATCAACGCCCACATCATCGCGCTGCGTTTGGGATCGGCCAGCAACGTGGCGATCTGGCTGATGCAAGGTGCATGTTCCATGTATTCACTCCCTGTTGAATCGTATCGTCTACTGCTCAGAGACATCTTGACCAGTAATCAGTCGTCGGCCAAGCCGCGCAAAACGCCTTGATCCGGGGCAAGGCAACACACTTCCACCCGGCATTCGCAGTACTCGACGCGATCGTCACCGCTGCCCGGCCAGCGTCGGTCCGATCATGCCTGTGCCTGCGTGCCGGGGCAGGCTTCAAGCGGTCGCTAGTATAAGCGGGTTGCTCGCGGCGTCCTGCGCCGGAGCGGGTACAGCTGGTGATTGTTCCTGACAGAAATTTCGCTATTTACCTGCGACTAATGATCAACATGCGGAAAAACGGGAAATCGGCTACTCAATTCGGCGCAACGGCTGGCGAGCATCTCCCGCAAAAGGTTCACCGGCTTACTCAACTGTGCGCGATGGGCGCACAACAAATTCAGCGGAGCCCGCTCGCAGAGCAACCCTGGCAGCAGCACTTTCAGGCGCCCGGTGAGCACGTCGTCGGCCACATCCAGCCACGACTTGTAAGCGATGCCCGCCCCCGCGACGGCCCATAAACGCACCACATCGGCATCATCGCTGAAGCGATCGCCACTGACAGTCAGGCCGACCTCGCGTTTGCCGTCATGAAAACTCCAATGGTCATGCACCCGACTGCCCAGCATGTACAGCAGACAATTGTGCTGCGCGAGCTGCTCCAGTTGAGTCGGCTCGCCGTGTTTCGCCAGATAGCCGGGGGAGGCGCAAAGCACCCGACGGTTCTGCGCGGCGATGGGTAACGCGATCAGGCTGGAGTCTTCCGGTTCGCCGTAGCGCAAGGCGATGTCCACCGGTTGGCGAAACAGGTCGGCGATGCGGTCGCCCAGCAACAGGCGCACGGTCAGTTTCGGGTGTTCACGCTGAAATTCGTCGAGCCACGGCAGCAGCAGGTTGCGGCCGAAATCCGACGGTGCCGACAGTTGCAGAATCCCGCTGACCTGATCCTGACCGCTGGCCAGCAGACGACGGCCCTCATCCAGATTGCTCAGCGCCGCCCGAGCGTATTCGAGGAAGCCTTCGCCCTCGGAGGTCAGGCGCAGACTGCGGGTGGAACGCGCCAGCAACCGTGCGCCGAGTTGTTGCTCGATGCGCTTGAGCGCCGCGCTGGCCACGGCGGCGGACATGTCCATCACCCGGGCCGCCGCCGACAGGCTGCCCAGATCCGCCGCCCGGACAAACAACTGCAAGTCATCGAAACGCAGCATTTCAGCCTCGATTATCAAAATAATATTGAAAGAGACTGCTCTTTTAGCCGGTTTTATCTCGCGTAGAAATAGCCAATCATGCCACCCATCGAATTCATCCTGTTCCGGAGTCGAACATGTCCCAGCCATTCACCGCCATCGCCACCCTGATCGCCAAACCTGGCCAGCAGGACGCCCTCGAACAGCATCTGCGCGCACTGATCGAACCGACCCGCGCGGAAGCCGGTTGCGGCCAATACGACCTGCACCAGGACCTCGCCAACCCGCTAGCCTTTTACATGATCGAGCAGTGGGCCAGTGACGAAGCCCTGCAGGCCCACGATGACAGCGCACATATCCAGCATTTCCGGGCGCAGGCCGCAGGCTTCCTCGAACACTTCGAGCTCAAGCGTCTGCGCGCCATCGCCTGAATCCTTCCTTTAAGCACGTTTCGGAGTCATCCATGAAAGCCATCGCCTATTACGCGTCCCTGCCGATCAGCGACGAAAAATCCCTGCAAGACATCGAGCTGCCGGAGCCGGTAGCCGGCCCGCGCGACCTGCTGGTGGAAGTCAAAGCGATTTCGGTCAACCCGGTCGATACCAAGGTTCGCCAGAATGTCGCGCCAGAAGGCGGCGCCGCCAAAGTGCTGGGCTGGGACGTGGCCGGTGTGGTCAAGTCGGTCGGCAGTGAAGTGACACTGTTCAAGGCAGGCGACAAGGTGTACTACGCCGGCTCCATCGCCCGGGCCGGTGGCAACAGTGAACTGCACGTGGTCGATGAACGGATTGTCGGCCATATGCCGAAAACCCTCGGTTACGCCGAAGCCGCGGCCCTGCCGCTGACCGCCATTACGGCGTGGGAGTTGCTGTTCGAACGTCTGCAAATTCGCGAAGGCAACACTGACGAAGGTCAGAGCCTGCTGATCGTCGGCGCGGCCGGTGGCGTGGGTTCGATCCTGACCCAACTGGCCAGCCAGTTGACCGGGCTCAAAGTGATCGGCACCGCCTCTCGCCCACAAACCCGCGACTGGGTCACAGAGCTGGGCGCCGACCGGGTGATCGATCACAGCCAGCCGTTGAGCGAAGAACTGAAACGCGCCGGCCTCGGCCACGTGACCCATGTCGCCAGCCTGACCCAGACCGATCAGCATCTGGACCAACTGGTCGAGGCGCTGGCGCCGCAAGGCAAACTGGCGTTGATCGATGATCCGAAGTCGCTGGACGTGACCAAGCTCAAGCGCAAGAGCCTGTCGCTGCACTGGGAGTTCATGTACACCCGCTCGCTGTTCGAAACGCCGGACATGATCGAGCAGCACAAATTGCTCAACCGGGTGGCCGACCTGATCGATGCCGGGACGTTGAAGACCACGGTGGGCGAGCACTTCGGCACGATCAACGCGAGCAATCTGCGCCGTGCCCATGAGTTGCTGGAAAGCGGCAAGGCCAAGGGGAAAATTGTTTTAGAAAGTTTCTAAAACTCCGGAGACCGCAGTCCTCGCCGGTGCCAAAAGTATCTGGCGCGGGGGCTGCGGTCGCTTCTTGCCGTCAGTCAGATGCTTGACCCTTGTCACAATTGCGATCGTATTCGGGTCTACAATCGAAACCTCTGCGATGCAATCTTTTACGTCCGGGAGGTCAGCAATGAAGATCCTGATAAAAGAAGTGGCAAAGTCCCAGTGGCAAGTTCGTCTCGACCAGCACGCCGTGACATTCCGCAGTGAGGCTGAAGCTCGGGCCTTCACTCGCACCCTCGAAGCGCGTATCTACGCGCCCCATCAGATTCCCGACCTCGGCCAGCAACGCGCTGTCGGCTGAGTTCTTCCGTTCAGACTTCGGCCTGCGCCTTTGCCAGCGCCCGGGCATTCTGTATGCGCCGGGTGAGCATCGCCGCGCTGACCACCAACAGACCGCACAGGCTGATGACCATGGCCATCGGCACGGCGGTGCCATCGTGCAAAACCCCCACCAGCGCCGAAGCACCTGCGGCGACGCTGAACTGCATGCTGCCGAGCAACGCTGACGCACTGCCGGCGCGAGCGCCCTGCCCGTTCATCGCACTCGCCGCCGCATTGGGGCTGATACAACCCAGACTGGCCACACAGATGAACAAGGGAATCAGCAGCGGCCACAGTGCCTCGGTGTGCAAAGAGCTGACCGCAAGCAGCGTCAGCCCGGCGCCGAAGTAAACCCAGACTGCCCGTGACAGCAGAAAGGCCGGGCCACGCTTGGCCAACAGTCGTGCGTTGAACTGCGCCACCAGAATGAAACCGGCCGCGTTGGTGCCGAACAGCCAGCCGAAGTGCTCGGCTGGCACGCCATACAATTTGATGAAAATAAACGGGGAGCCAGCGATGTAGGCAAACATCCCGGCGATGGCGATGCCGCCGGTCAGGGCATGGCCCATGTAGACCGGGTCGGTCAGCAGTCGACCGTACTGACGCAGAGCACCGGACAATGGCTGACGCGGAACATGGGCCGGCAGACTTTCCGGCAGGCCGAGTGCCACCGCCAGTCCGGCCAGGGCACTGAACCCGGTCAGCACCAGGAAGATCGACTGCCACCCCGTCGTGTTGACCAGCAAACCGCCGAGCATCGGCGCCAGAATCGGTGCCAGACCCATCACCAGCATCAGTTGCGAGAAGACTTTCGCCGACCCCACCGCGTCGCATTTGTCGGCGACCACCGCCCGGGCAATCACCATCCCCGCACAACCGCCCAGCGCCTGGACGAACCGCGCGCCGATCAGCCATTCCAGATTCGGTGCATAGGCGCAGGCCAGTGATGCCAGCGTGAACAGCGTCAGCCCCACCAGCAACGGAAGCCTTCGGCCAAAGCGATCTGCCACCGGCCCGTAAGCCAGTTGACCGATGGACAGGCCAAAGAAGTAAGCCGACAGCGTCAGCTGGACGTGTTTCTCATCGGTGCCGAACGCCAGCGCCATGGTGGGAAACGCGGGGAGATAGAAATCGATCGCCAACGGACCGAAAGCGGTCAAGGCACCGAGAATCAAAATGGTACGGAAGTTCATCAGGCGTCCAGGTTCGGCAAGCAGTTGGGCGGGCACTTTAGTCGAGAGTGCAGCCCGACAGTCTAGCCGCGCGAGGACGCCTTGAACATTCCGGTAGCTCGCTAACTATTAAAAAGATCAGGCGAGTTTGATGGCATACCCTTCTTCGCTGATTGCCTCGATCACCTGCTCGGCGCTCAACGCACTTTCGACGCCGACCTCCTTCGCCGCCAGATCGACCCGCACGCTGGCCGCCGGATCCTTGCTCTGGACCGCTTGCGTGACGGCTTTGACACAGTGACCGCAAGACATGCCTTCAACAGTGAACACTTGCATGGAATGACTCCTTTGAGTGAGGTTGCCGGCAGTTTCGAGCTTGCCACGATGGCAAGGTCAAGTTCTGCAAAAAACTGCCGGGCTGGCAATCGGCGCCGCGCTCGGCCAAGCTGCGTGCATCAATGACATAAATTCAGGAGATTCAGCCATGCGCTGGTCAGCTTTCAGCCTGTTTGGCTTTCTCAGCCTCTTTGCCGCGATCCCTTCGGTGCATGCCGCCGGGGAAGATTACGGAGTGCTGATCATTTCCCGCGAGCGCCTGGAAGTCGCGACCTCCTGCGAGATCGGCGTGTACATCCAGGATCAACTGTCGGCTCGCCTGTTCCAGGAGCAAAGCACCTCGTTCAACCTGCCGCCGGGCAATGTCTCGCTGCGCCTGAAACTGCTGCCGGGGCAAATGCCGGGCTGCAACCCGGGCATGCTCGCGCCGGGCTCGCAGGAGATCAAACTGCATGCCGGTGACATTCTGAAGTTCCGGATTGCGATGAATGCGGAAGGCATGTACCTCAAGCGCACCGATCTCGGTTACTGAGCATTCAAAAAGTGTGGGAGCGAGCCTGCTCGCGATGACGGTCATACAGGCAACCTCGATGTTGACTGTAATGCCCCAATCGCGAGCAGGCTCGCTCCCACCATTTTTTTGGTGCTTGACCTTGCCAGCATGGCAAGGTTGATCCTGTAGACATCCACTACAGGGAGTACGACCGATGTCCGATTCCATCACGTTCGATCTGCCCATCAGCGGCATGACCTGCGCCAGTTGCGCCGGCCGTGTCGAGCGGGCGTTGAGCAAAGTCAGCGGCGCCAGTGCCGTCAGCGTCAACCTCGCCACCGAACAGGCCCGCGTGCAGGCACCCGGCGACAGCCTGCCAGCGCTGATGGAAGCGGTTGAGCGCGCCGGCTACAGCGTGCCGCAGCACACTGTGGAATTGAACATCGACGGCATGACCTGCGCCTCCTGCGTCGGCCGTGTCGAACGCGCCCTGAACAAGGTTCCGGGGGTGAAAAGCGTCAGCGTCAACCTCGCCAATGAACGTGCCCATCTTGAACTGCTTGGCGTTGTCGATCCTCAGCTCCTGATCGCCGCTGTGAGCAAGGCCGGTTATTCAGCCAGCCTCTTCGAACTTGAACACCAGACCGACAATCGTCAGCAACGCCTGAACCACGAGCGCTGGGCGCTGATCTGTGCGATTGCCCTCGCCTTGCCGCTGGTGCTGCCGATGCTGCTGCAACCGTTCGGCATTCACTGGATGCTGCCGGCCTGGGCGCAGTTTGCCCTCGCCACCCCGGTGCAATTCATCTTCGGTGCACGTTTTTATGTAGCCGCATGGAAAGCGGTGCGCGCCGGTGCCGGCAACATGGACTTGCTGGTAGCGCTGGGTACCAGCGCCGGTTATGGCCTGAGTCTCTATGAATGGGCGACCGCCGCCGGGCGCATGCCGCATCTGTATTTCGAGGCCTCGGCAGTGGTCATCGCTTTGGTGCTGCTCGGCAAATACCTGGAAAGCCGCGCCAAACGCCAGACCGCCAGTGCCATCCGTGCACTGGAAGCGTTGCGCCCGGAGCGAGCAATTCAAGTCATCGAGGGTCGCGAACAGGACGTCGCCATCAGCGCCCTGCGCCTCGGTGACCTCGTACTGGTCAAACCCGGCGAACGCTTCCCGGTGGACGGCCAGGTGCTGGAAGGCCAGAGCCACGCCGACGAAGCGCTGATCAGCGGCGAAAGCCTGCCAGTGCCCAAACAACCGGGCGACAAGGTCACCGGCGGTGCGATCAATGGCGAAGGCCGTTTACTGGTGAGCACCACGGCGCTCGGCGCGGAAAGCGTACTGGCGCGGATCATCCGTCTGGTGGAGGACGCCCAGGCGGCGAAAGCACCGATCCAGAAACTGGTGGATAAAGTCAGTCAGGTGTTCGTGCCGACGGTTCTGCTGCTGGCCCTCGCCACATTGATCGGCTGGTGGCTGTATGGCGCGCCGCTGGAAACCGCGCTGATCAACGCCGTCGCGGTGCTGGTGATCGCCTGCCCTTGTGCCCTCGGTCTGGCGACGCCGACTGCGATCATGGCCG
Organism: Pseudomonas sp. HS6; assembly: GCF_023375815.1. Lineage (NCBI taxonomy): Bacteria > Pseudomonadati > Pseudomonadota > Gammaproteobacteria > Pseudomonadales > Pseudomonadaceae > Pseudomonas > Pseudomonas sp. HS6. The sequence continues at coordinate 3,343,796 of NZ_CP067412.1, forward strand.
GCACCGGCGTGGCGGCGCGCCACGGGATTCTGATAAAGGACGCCGAAGCACTGGAACGCGCCCATGAAGTCAGCAGCGTGGTGTTCGACAAGACCGGCACCCTGACCTCCGGCACCCCGCGCATCGCGCATTTCAGTGCGATCGACGGTGATGAAAACGCCCTGCTGACGGCCGCCGGCGCGCTGCAACGCGGCAGTGAACATCCACTGGCCAAAGCGGTGCTGGATGCCTGTGCCGAGCGCAATCTGGCGGTGCCCGACGTCAGCGACAGCCAGTCCCTGACCGGTCGCGGTATCGCTGGCCATCTCGACGGTCGACGTCTGGCCCTGGGCAATCGCCGACTGCTGGAAGAAACCGGTCTGGACGCCGGCACGTTGGCGGAATCCGCCAAGGCCTGGGAAACCGAAGGCCGGACACTGTCCTGGCTGATCGAACAAAGCCCCGCTCCCCGCGTCCTCGGACTGTTCGCGTTCGGCGACACCCTCAAGCCCGGCGCGCTGCACGCGGTGCAACAACTGGCCGCGCGACATATCCACAGCCACTTGCTGACGGGCGACAACCGAGGCAGCGCTCGCGTGGTGGCGGAAGCGCTGGGCATCGAAAACGTCCACGCCGAAGTGCTGCCGGCGGACAAAGCCGCCACCGTCGCCGAACTGAAAAAAACCGGAGTCGTGGCCATGGTCGGCGACGGCATCAACGACGCCCCGGCGCTGGCCGCTGCCGATATCGGCATCGCCATGGGCGGCGGCACCGACGTAGCCATGCACGCCGCCGGCATCACCCTGATGCGCGGCGACCCTAGGCTGGTGCCGGCGGCACTGGAGATCAGCCGCAAGACTTACGCGAAGATCCGGCAGAACCTGTTCTGGGCCTTCGTCTACAACCTGATCGGCATTCCGCTGGCGGCGTTCGGCTTCCTCAATCCGGTGCTGGCCGGGGCAGCGATGGCATTGTCGAGCGTCAGCGTGGTGAGCAATGCGCTACTGTTGAAAACCTGGAAACCCGAGGATCTGGAGGACAACCGATGAACATCGGCCAAGCGGCCCGCCACAGTGGCCTGAGCGCAAAGATGATCCGTTATTACGAATCGATCGGTCTGCTAAGGGCCGCCCATCGCACCGACAGCGGCTATCGCGTCTACGGCGACGATGACCTGCATACGCTGGCGTTCATCAAGCGCTCGCGGGACCTGGGTTTTTCGCTGGAGGAAGTCGGCAAACTGCTGACGCTCTGGCAGGACCGTCAGCGTGCCAGCGCCGATGTGAAGGCCCTGGCCCGCCAGCACATCGACGAGCTGAATCAGAAGATCCGCGAACTCGGCGAACTGCGCGACACCCTGCAGGATCTGGTGGAACACTGCCAGGGCGACCACCGCCCGGACTGCCCGATCCTCAAGGAACTGGCGTCGGGCTGCTGCGCGCAACCCGCTCGCGCCTGAGCAGCAGGACCTTCATCGACAGCACAGTGGCGAGGGGAATGCCGTGGAACAGCAACACCACGGCACCCGGCGCCCACCAGTTGTAGAACGGCGCGGCGATCAGCATGCCGACGCCGAACCCGGTCATCTGCAACAGCGTCAGGAAACTGAAGATCGGCAGGCGCAGCGGCTCAGGCTCCCGTTGCAGACGTGACATCAGGCCGACTTCCGAGAACCCGTCACCCAGCCCGGCCGGCAGCGAAAACAGCAACAGCCCGATGACGCTGTGCTGCTGGAACATCAGGATAAAGCCGCAGGACATCAACAACACGCCGCCGAAATAGCGGCGCTCCAGATGGACGTTGTCAGAGCCGCTCAGGCGACTGGCGATCCGCGCGCCCAGCAGTTTGCCGCTGGCCCACACCGCGAGCATCAGGCCCAGCGTGGTGCTCGCCGAATCTGGCGTGAGCAGTTTGGAAATGATCGGAAATCCCACGTTGTGCGCAGCGCTGCCAAGGGTGTCGGCCATGGTCACCGCCAACATCGCGGCCACCACCGGGGCACTGCGCAGGCCTTGCAACAACGCCGACCATTCACCCTGTTTAGCGCTGGATTCCGCCACTGGCTCCGGTGCGCTGAACCGCAGCGGCGCGATCAACAGGGCCGCCAGCAGATAAGTCAGCGCATTCAGCGCGAACACCGTTTCAAAACCAAATCCCGCAACCAGCAACCCGGACACCAGACTGCCGCCGACCATCGCCATGGACGAGGCGGACGTGATCCAGGCATTGGTCTTGAGTAACTGCGCCGGTTCGATCAAGCGCGGCAACTGACTGTTGAGGCCGATGGCGAACATCGAATTGCCAAAGCCCAGGCCGAACGCAATCAGCGGCAGCAACAACGCCTGCTGACTGACCGGCACAACCAGCAACAACCCGAGCACAGCGGCGCGCAGCAGATCGAAGGCAATCAACGGCAATCGACCACTGCATCGACGATAAAACGCAGTGCCGATCAGGCTGGCGAAAATCCCGCCGCCCACGCGACTGGCCAGGAAAATCCCGACGCTCATGGCGCTGTTGCTCAGCAGATAGACATAAGTGGCCAGCGCGACCATGTTCAGGAAAGCGCCGAAATCGGAAATCAGCCGCGCCGTGATGATCAGCCGGGCATTGCGGGAGGTAGTGGTCACAATCAATCCTTGAATGTGTAAAACCCGGCCGAAGCCGGGTTTTCTTTTTCAGATGCTTACTGCATCCACGGTGGCGGAGGCGGTTCGTCGGACTTGCCCTTGGGCTCGTCGTCCGCCGCCCGGATGGCTTGCTTGCGCTCCTCATCCAGACGCGCGGCTTCGATCTCGCGCAGGATCCCGCCGACATCGGCCAGGTCCTCGGGATCGTCGAACTCGCCGGTCAGCACGCTGGCCGGGTGCAACGTACCCGCTTCGTACAACGCCCACATTTCCTTGGCGTATTTGGTCTTCTTCAACTCCGGAGCGAACCGGCCGAAGTACGACGCCATGTTGCCGACGTCACGCTCCAGCATGCTGAACGCGTGGTTGTTGCCCGCCGCGTCCACCGCCTGCGGCAGGTCGATGATGACCGGGCCGGTCGGTGTCAGCAGCACGTTGAACTCCGAGAGGTCACCGTGCACCAGACCGGTACACAACATCAGCACGATCTGCGAAATCAGGAACGCGTGGTATTCGCGGGCCTGATCCGGCTCCAGCACCACGTCGTTCAGACGCGGCGCGGCATCACCGTATTCGTCGGCTACCAGTTCCATCAGCAGCACGCCTTCGAGGAAGTCGTACGGCTTGGGCACTCGCACCCCGGCACTGGCCAGACGGAACAGCGCCGCGACTTCGGCGTTCTGCCAGGCGTCCTCGGTTTCCTTGCGCCCGAACTTGGAACCCTTGGCCATTGCCCGGGCCTGTCGGCTGTTACGAACCTTGCGGCCTTCCTGATACTCGGCCGCCTGGCGGAAACTGCGTTTGTTCGCCTCCTTGTAGACCTTTGCGCAACGTAACTGATTGCCGCAGCGCACCACATAAACAGCTGCTTCTTTGCCACTCATGAGTGGACGCAGCACTTCGTCGACCAGACCGTCCTCGATCAGGGGTTCAATGCGTTTTGGAGTCTTCATCAGCTTTTATTGTGGGTCCTTTATTACCAAACACGCGAATGTCACTCGTTATACGGCAATCCTCGCATCACGGGGAGGGGTTGCCGACCTGTGAACCTGTGGATGCACACACTGTGCCGGATCAAACGGGCCGATCCGCTGCTCTTGTATCGCACTTGTATCAACCGCTGCGAATCATAGCCGAGCCCGCAGAACTTGTTGGCGCAAGGACTTGAGGGCATTTGCGACAGAATCTGACATCCAGCATCACTCCACTCGTAAGAATTTTCTCTTACAGCCTCAATTTCCCTCTCCGGCAGCCGAAGTCCTCAGAGACAGAGGAATTTGTCCGACAATCGTTCCAAAAAAAACTTCGATGTCGCACTCAAGGAATGGAGTGGAAAACAACGTTTTTCGGCTGCCAATAAACCGCGAGTCATCTGCACTGCGTGGGCCTACAAGAAAATCTGGAGCGCGGATGAACATCAAACAGAAGTTGACGTGGGCGTTTGCAATCATCGCCTGCTTGCCCGTGGTGTTGGTCGCCACGCTGGTGGTACTCAACCTGCGCAGCGATGCCCGGGAAGGTTTTGTCGACGGCAGCGGACGCGAGATCCGCCAGGTCAGCAACGCCATGCAGCTTTTTTTTGACGGCATCAGCCAGAACGTCGATTACCTGGCGACGCAACCGCTGATCAAGAACACCGACGACAGCCTCAAGACCTACATGAGCGCCAACGCCGAAAGCGTCCCGCAGGGCGAGATGGACAAAAAGGTCTTCTCCTTCCTTCAGGATCTGGGCAACAGCCACCCGGCCTACGCCTACGCGATCGTCGGCACCGCTGCCGGCGGTTACGTCTCCTGGCCTGATGATCCCAAGCTGAGCAACTACGATCCGCGCCAGCGCCCCTGGTACAAGGCCGCTCAGGCCAAACCCGGCAAACCGTTCCGCACCGCCGCCTATTACTGGGCGCAGGACGATGCGACCTACGTCAGCACCGTGCGCACCATCGATAACAAACTCGGCAGCAACGGTGGCGTGGTCAGTATCGACGTCACGCTCAAGCAACTCACCGAGATCGTCAAACAGATCAAACTCGGCGAAACCGGTTACCTGATGCTGCTGGAAAACAGCGGCACGGTGCTGGTCGATCCGAAGCAGCCCGAGCACAACTTCAAGCCCCTCGACAGCCTCGGCGACGGTTACGCGCAACTGGCCAAGGCCGGCAAAGGGCTGGTGGAAGTCGAACTCAACGGCGAGCGCTACATGGCCAACGTCTGGCCGTCGGAGCAACTGGGCTGGACCTTTATCGGCCTGATCAAACAGACCGACGTGATGAGCTCGGCCACTCAACTGACCTGGCTGATCGCGATCATCGCCGCTGTGCTGGCGGTCATCTTCGCCGTGGTCGGCGCCAGTTTCGCCAGTCTGATCGTACGGCCGATCCGCAGCGTCGCCAGCGGTCTGGAAGGCATCGCCCAGGGCGAAGGCGATCTGACCAAAAACCTCGACATCCGTGGCAACGACGAAACCGCGCAACTGGCCAACTGGTTCAACCAGTTCCTGACCGCGATCCGCAGCCTGATCCAGCACATCGGTGGTGCGGCCGGGAAAATCCTCGCCACTTCGCAGAGTTCGACCCGGGTTTCCGGCGACATGGCCGAAGCGGCCGGACGCCAGCGTGAAGCCGTGGACATGGTCTCGACCGCGTTCCACGAAATGGTCGCCACCGCCAACGAAGTCGCCCGCTCTTGCAGCCAGGCAGCAGAGTCGGCCGACAGCGGCCAACGCCAGGCCCGCGAAGGTCAGCAGCAGATCGATGCGGCGGTGAACAGTGTCGATCAACTGAGCCAGGAACTGGAGCAGTCGGCGCAGTCGATGCAACAACTGGAGCGCGACAGCAACGACATCCAGTCGATTCTCGGCACCATCCGTTCCATTGCCGAACAGACTAACCTGCTGGCGCTCAACGCGGCCATCGAAGCGGCGCGGGCCGGTGAGCAAGGTCGCGGTTTTGCGGTGGTGGCCGATGAGGTTCGCGCACTGGCCAAACGCACGGCGGATTCGACGGCGGAGATCGACGGTCTGCTGGGCAACCTCGCCAAGCGCACCAGCGCCGTGACCCAACAGATGCGCGCCAGCCTCGATGTGTCGCAGCAATCGGTGGCACGCATTGGCGAGGCGCGGGAAAGCTTTGGTCAGATCCGTGAGTCGGTGGATGTGATTCGTGACATGAACACGCAGATTGCTACCGCCGCCGAAGAGCAGCATCAGGTGGCTGAGGACATCAATCGGCATATCAGCCAGATTCATGGTGATGCGCAGTTGGTGGCGGAGCTGGCGAATTCGGCGCGGTTGGATTCGCAGAGTCTGGCGGGGTTGTCGAATGAGCTGGATGGGTTGGTGCGGCGGTTCCGCACCTGAGTCAAAGTCAAAAGCTCCCTCACCCCAGCCCTCCCGAAACGTCGGACCGCCCGGAGGGAGAGGGAGCCTACCGAGTTGTCTTTCGCTATTCATCGACCTGAAAGATCGAGTCGATTATGGATTCAACAACGTTCTTTCAGGTCGGCGGAATTCTGAAGCATCCCCCCCAATCGGCTCCCTCTCCCTCCGGGAGAGGGCTGGGGTGAGGGAAAGCTTTTTGCTCTTCTAACGCTCGATAATGGCGGTAACACCCTGGCCGCCAGCCGCACAAATCGAAATCAACCCCCGCCCCCGTCCCGCCGCATCCAACAACTTCGCCAGGTTCGCCACAATCCGCCCACCCGTCGCCGCAAACGGATGCCCCGCCGCCAATGAGCTGCCCTTGACGTTCAAGCGGCTGCGATCAATCGACCCCAACGGCGCATCCAGCCCCAACCGGGTCTTGCAGTACTCCGGATCCTCCCAGGCCTTGAGCGTGCACAACACCTGCGCGGCAAATGCCTCGTGGATTTCGTAGTAGTCGAAATCCTGCAAGGTCAAACCATTGCGTGCCAGCAAGCGCGGTACCGCATACACCGGGGCCATCAGCAGCCCTTCTGCGCCGTTGACGAAATCCACCGCTGCCGCTTCGCCGTCACGCAGGTAGGCAAGGATCGGCAGACCACGTTCCTTCGCCCACTCTTCACTGCCCAGCAACACCACCGATGCGCCATCAGTCAGTGGCGTGGAGTTGCCGGCGGTCAGTGTGCCTTTGGCGCTTTTCTCGAAGGCCGGTTTCAGGGTCGCGAGTTTTTCCAGGGTCAGGTCCGGGCGCAGGTTGTTGTCGCGGGTCAGGCCGAGGAACGGCGTCATCAGGTCGTTGTGCCAGCCTTCGCTGTAGGACGCCGCCAGTTTGTGGTGGCTTTCGAGTGCCAGTTGATCCTGTTCTTCTCGGGGGATGTTCCAGGTCTGAGCCATCAATTCACAGTGTTGGCCCATCGACAGACCGGTGCGCGGTTCGCCGTTGCGCGGGAATTCGGGGATCAGGTGTTTCGGGCGCAATTGCAGAAAGGTCTTGAGCTTGTCACCAGTGGTCTTGGCGCGGTTGGCTTGCAGGAGGATCTTGCGCAAGCCTTCGCTGACGCTGATCGGCGCGTCCGACGTGGTGTCGACGCCGCCGGCAATGCCGCAATCGATCTGGCCGAGGGCGATCTTGTTCGCCACCAGCAACGCGGCTTCCAGGCCGGTGCCGCAGGCCTGCTGGATATCATAGGCCGGCGTTGCCGGCGACAGGCGCGAGCCGAGCACGCATTCGCGGGTCAGGTTCATATCCCGTGACAATTTCAGCACCGCCCCCGCGACCACTTCGCCGATGCGCTGGCCATGCAGGTTGTAGCGTTCGATCAGGCCTTCGAGGGCGGCGGTTAGCATCACTTGATTGCTCGCGGTGGCATACGGCCCGTTGGAACGGGCGAACGGAATGCGGTTGCCACCAATGATCGCGACGCGGCGCAGCTGACTCATGAAATGCTCCTTATTGATCCAGATTCGTGGAAATCCCTGTGGGAGCTGGCTTGCCAGCGATAGGGCCGGCACATCCAACATCCTCAGTGGCTGACACTCCGCCATCGCGGGCAAGCCCGCTCCCACAGGGTAAAGTGGTGTACTTGCCATCGAGTTCGGCCACAAAAGCGCCGGGGGCAAACTACTCTGCTGTTCTAGCGTAGGCCTTATTGCGTGGATCGAACGATTGATTGCCCTTCGCAGTCCACACTTTGAACCCCATCTTCTGGAGAGCGTTCCATGTCTGACCGCTATATCGACTTCGCCAACTCGTCCATCGGCCATCGGTTGGTCGGGGCCCTCGGCCTGCCGTCGCCGGTGCGGCTGGAGCGCTGGCAGGCCGGGCGCCTTCGGCCGGTGGACGGTGCACTGCTGATCGGCGGCGGGCCGCTGGCCGAACGGGTCGGCGCCTTTGCCAACCGGCTGACTGATGCCATTTATCGCTACGGCGATCAGCCTTCGTCCGCCACGCAGTGGATTCCCGGCCATGGCCCGAAACTCAAGGCTGTAATCTTCGACGCCAGCGATTTGCAGCACACCGACCAGCTAAAACAACTGCGCGAGTTCTTCCAGCCGTTGATGAAGAACCTCGACAGCAGCGCGCACCTGGTGATCCTCGGTCGTGCCCCGGAAACCCTGCGCGAACCGTTCGCCGCCAGTGCCCAACGAGCGCTCGAAGGTTTCTCCCGTTCGCTGGCCAAGGAGCTGCGCAGCGGCGGCACCCTGCAATTGATTTACGTGGGCGAAGGCGCCGAGGATCAGCTCGAAGGGCCGCTGCGGTTTTTCCTCTCGCCGAAAAGTGCATTTGTCTCCGGGCAAGTGATTCGTCTGAATCCTTGTGCCACGCCAGTGACCGACTGGACACGTCCGCTGGCCGGGCGCAAGGCGCTGGTCACCGGCGCGGCTCGCGGCATCGGCGCCTCCATCGCCGAAACCTTGGCCCGTGACGGCGCCGAAGTGATACTGCTTGACGTGCCGCCGGCCAAGACTGATCTGGAAGCCCTGGCCGCGCGCCTCGGCGGGCGCGCCATCACCCTCGACATCTGCGCCGAAGACGCCGCCGCGCAACTGATCGAACAGCTGCCGGACGGCCTCGACATTCTGGTGCACAACGCAGGCATCACTCGCGACAAGACCCTGGCCAACATGACCCCGGAATTCTGGGACGCGGTGCTGGCAGTCAACCTCAACGCCCCGCAAGTGCTGACCAAGGCCCTGCTCGACAGCGGCACCCTGCGCAATAACGCGCGGGTGATCTTACTCGCATCGATCAGCGGCATTGCCGGCAACCGCGGGCAGACCAATTACGCGGCGAGCAAGGCCGGGCTGATCGGGCTGGCCCAGGCCTGGGCACCGACACTGCTGGAACGCGGCATCAGCATCAACGCCGTGGCGCCGGGGTTCATCGAAACCCAGATGACCGCGCACATTCCTTTTGGCCTGCGCGAAGCCGGCCGGCGCATGAGTTCGCTGGGCCAGGGCGGCTTGCCCCAGGACGTCGCCGAAGCCGTGGCCTGGCTGGCGCAACCGGGCACCGGCGCCTTCACCGGACAGGCATTGCGGGTCTGTGGACAAAGTGTTCTGGGGGCTTAGGCATGAGCATCGATTGGCACACGTTGCACCGTGAACCGAGTCTGCCGGGGCTGTATGTCCGGGCAGCGACCCGGCGCAAAATCACCGGCACCCACTTGCCCGACAGCGGCTTGCGCTGCGGGGTCGATGTCGACGGCAAACGCCTCGCGGCCTATCGCAAGGTCTGCGGTTTTGCCGATGACGGGCTGCTGCCGCCGACTTATCCACACGTCCTGGCGTTTGCGTTGCAGATGCAATTGCTCACGGCCAGCGACTTCCCTTTCCCGCTGCTGGGGCTGATTCACCTGAGCAATCGCATCCGCATTCTGCGGCCGATGGGCGGGATCAGTCGCGCGCAGGCCAGCGTTCGGGTGCATAACCTGCAACCGCATCCGAAAGGCGCGACCTTCGAACTGCTGACCACCCTCGACGATCAACTCGGTCCGCTGTGGGAAGCCGAAAGTCAGATGCTCTGTCGAGGCGTGAAGCTTGAGGGCGAAGCGCTCGAACAGGCGTGGGAACCATCGCTGCCACTGATGCAGGTGGCGCAATGGAAAGCCCCGGCGGACATCGGCCGGCAATACGCCAAAGTCTCCGGCGACTACAATCCGATCCACCTGAGCGCCGCCAGTGCCAGGCTGTTCGGTTTCCCCACTGCCATTGCCCATGGTCTGTGGAACAAGGCCCGCACATTGGCTGCACTGGCGGATCATCTGCCGAAAGCCAACCTGGAAATCGCCGTGCATTTTCGCAAACCGGTGCGCCTGCCGAGTGAGGTTTCACTGTTCGCCAGTGCGGCGGGATCCAGCGGCGAGTTGCGTCTGATCGGGGCCGGGGATCTGGAACACATGGTCGGTCACTGGCAACCGATTGCCTGAATCGATCCGCAGCTGCGGAATATGATTAATTGTGTGTATATAACTTAAGTTTCTGCCGCCGTTATCCAGCCCCTTGTCAAACATCAAGCCTTGATTTTCAAGGCTTTTTTTTGCGCGTTTATATCCTCGGCATTAGTCGTTAAGCAGCACGCTCACCGACCTATATAAAGGCGTTAATACCAACTCGAGAATGGTGTGGATCCAACCTTGCGATTGATATGAGCACAACGGACGAAGGCATTGCCGGCAACAGAATCGGCGGGCCATCGAAGACAACGAACGTTGTGACAGGTGCAAGGAATACCCCTCATGAAAACTCAAGTGTGGTGCAAATCGGCAACAGCGCTGGCATTGATTCTTTCTCTCGGTCTCTCCGGTTGCAGCAGCGGTGGTGGCGGCCATCACAGTACGTCCGGCAGCTCTTCTCCAGACAGTGCCGCTGCGGGTACGGGCGGTACGGGCGCAACTGGCGGCACCGGCGATACGGCTGGCACTGGCGGGACGGGAGGCACCGGCAGCACCGGTGGGACTGGCAACACCGGTGGGACCGGAGGCACCGGCGGTAATGGTACGGCTGGCACTGGCGGAACCGGTGGCACTGGCGGCACCAACCCGACCAATCCGACCAATCCGACAAACCCGACCAATCCAACCAATCCAACCAACCCGACCAATCCAACGGATCCGACAAATCCAACCAATCCCACCACTCCTTCGCTGGTGACGACCACCCTGGTACAGGATGTTGGCAAGACCGTCAGCGGTGTGGGTGATGGTGTCAGCCAGGTTGGCGACTCCCTCAGCACGGTTCCGGTGGTGGGAGGTGTGGTGCAAAGCGTCGCCAATACCGCCGGCAATGTGGTCGGCACGCTGGGGGATGGTGTGTCCAACGGCATCGGCAAACTGGCCAGCACCCCGAATGGCCTGGGTGTGACCGCATCGTCGGTCGGCGGTGTGGTGCAGGATGTCGGCAACGGTGTGTCGGATGTCAGCGGCAAGCTGGCGACAGCCACCGGCAGTATTCCGGTGGTCGGCGGGGTCGTGACCAAAGTTGCGCCACTGCTCGACGGCGTCGGCGAGAAAGTCACCATGCTGGGCGACACCCTCAGTACCGCCACGACCACCGGACCGCTCGGCGGACTCACCACGCAGGTCAGTCAGAAACTGGTGCCGGTGATTGCGATGGTTGAAAGCACCACCGACAAACTCGGTAGCGCCACCGGTCTCGGCGCGCCCCTCAACGGCGTGATCCAGAAAGTCGGCGGTACCGTAGACGGCCTCGGTGACAAAGTGACCGGCGCTGGCAACGGTAATGCCCTGACCAACACGCTGGGCGGCGCGCTGAGTAATGTCGGCACCACGGTCGGCAAGGCCGGCGGACTGGTGGCCAACGGGACTGGCGGGGACTCGGGCGGCATCGGCGGTGGCCTCGGAGGCACCGGTCTGCTGCAAACAGTCGGCGGGGCCGTGGCCAATGTCGGTTCCGGTCTGGCGGCAGGTAATGGTTCGCTGAACGCTCCTGGCAATGTGCTGGTGTCGGCGGGCAACACTGTGGCCTCGCTCAATACTGCTGTCGGTGGTCCAGGTACAACGATCACGGCACCCACCATGGCGCTGGCCAATGTCGGCAATGTCGTCGGCACGGGCCTGAGCCCTGTGACCAGCGCAGCCACCAGCCTGACGCAAAACGTCGGCAACGCCACCGGGCTCGGTGGTCCGGTCGCCGGCCTGACAGCGCAAGTGGGCGGCGCCGTGAGTAATCTGGGTGGCACCCTCGCTGGCAGCACAACCAATCCAGTGGTCACTGCGGTCGGAGGTACTGTCGGCACGGTGGGCAACACTGTGACCGCCGTCGGTGGCCTGCTCAACGGCGGTGCCGGCACCCCCGCCACCAATCCGGTCACCACTGTGGTCAGTAACACGGTCAATGCCGTCGGCGGAGTGCTCGGTGGTGCCACCAATGGCGGCACCGGCACAGGTCTGGGCGGGGTCCTCGGCGGCCTGACCGGCGCTCTGGGCGGCAACAAACGCTGAATTGCACCTGGCCGATTCGACGGCCTAACCTACAGCGCCTACGCTTGGTTGAGGGCGGAAGATTCCCACGAGTCTTCCGCTTTTTTCTTAGGAGAAACCCTGCCCAGTGCTGCGGTTTGAACATGGAGTGTCCTATGCGCGTTATGGCATCCCTGCTGTTCCTCAGTCTCAGTTCCACTGCCCTCGCCGACACCCTGCCCAGCTTTCTCAACAGCAATGAAACCATCCGTAACCTGCCGGTGCCGAACCTGCCCGCCGACGCCTACCGTCCGGGCGCCGCGCCGCTGCAAGTCCCGGAACCCGGTGCCGCTGCAGCCGAGCCGCTGATGATGGGCACGAAGCTCAACCTGAAAACCGTACAGATCGAAGGCGGCACGATTTACCCGCTCAACGAACTGGCAGAGATCTACAAACCCCTGATCGGCCACGAATCCAGCCTCGCCGATCTGATCGAAGCGACGCGCACTATCACCCGTCGCTACCAGAACGACGGCTACCTGCTGTCCTATGCTTTCCTGCCACAGCAGACATTCGATGACGGCGCGGCGCGGGTAGTGCTGGTGGAAGGTTACGTGCGGGATGTGCAAGTACAGGGTGATATTGGTCGAGTCAAAGGGCTGCTCGACAAACTGACGGCGAAGATCCAGGCCGAACGCCCATTGACCCGCAAGACCTTCGAGCGCTACACCACGCTGATGACGCGCATTCCCGGCGTGACGATCCAGGCCCAGGTACCACCGCCAGGCACCACCGACGGTGCAACCACACTGGTTGCCCAGGCCAGTCGCAAACCGTTCACTAGCACCCTGAGCACGACCGAAGACAATCGCAACGGCACCCAGGCCTTGCTGGGTGTCAGCAGCAATTCACAGACCTCGATGGGCGAACAGTTGAGCCTCAGCGGTCTGTTTCCGCCAGGCGATGATCACGAGCATTACTATCGACTGGACTACAACCAGTTCCTCGACGATGAAGGCACGCAACTGAGTCTGTCCGCCTCGCGCTATCGCGCCGACCCCGGCACCAATGTGCTGCTGAACAACGGTCTGGAACTAAAGCCGCACCGCGAAAACGACCGTTACTCGATCGGTTTCAGTGTGCCGCTGATTGCCGCATCGAATGAACTGCTGACGGCCGGATCGCGCCTTTACGCGGTCAACGACAAGACCCGCTACAACGTCATCGGCTACCCGCTCAGCGCCGAAGAGCGCACCGACATCCGCGCCCTCGCCTTCGAAAGCGACTGGCGCAAGGCCGACGCCCGGCAACTGCGGATTCTCAGTGGCGGGGTTTATCAAGGCTTCGACAGCATGGGCGCGAAAACCAACAACAGCGCCATCGACCTGCATTTCTTCCGTCTGCGGCTATCGGGGGTACAGAGCGACAAGTTCTTCGACAACTGGCAGGGCGTGCTATCGGGAGCGTTGTACTGGACCGACGACACCCTGCCCGACAGCGAACGTGCGGTATTCGGCGGGCAGAATTTCGGCCGCGGCTACCCCGACGACCAGGCGTCCGGCGACAAGGGCTGGGGGGTGGCTTACGAGATCAACTACAGCTTCAACCGCGACGGCAGCTGGGTGCGGATCCTGCAACCCTACGTGGTGCTCGATCGCTCGCGCAGCTGGTTCAACCAGTTGCCGGTGCAGGCAAATAGTCTGTCTTCGGCCGCAGTGGGCCTGAGGTTCGGCGATGCCAAGTACTACAACATTGCGCTGGAAGCGGCCAAGCCGATGTCGGATGAAGCACTGGATACGTTCAATCGCCGGCCGCGTTACAGCATCAGCTTCAGCTATCAGCTGTAACCCGGCAGGCTCCGGAATCAGAAGGCGTAACGCACTTTCGCCGTGAAACCGTCAGCATTGAAGCCGCTGGCGGTCACGTAGTTGTACGACCCGCCTACGCTCCATGCACCCATGCGATAGTTGGCGCCCAGGCCCAGCTCATAGCTGTCGCGCACCGGTGTCGTGCCACGGCTGGTGAACGAGTCGCCGCCCAACACAAACGAGGACGTGGTCCCGGTCTTGTCGCCAATCACGTCATGCCAGGCCATCAACTTCGCTTCAGGCTCAAGACTGCCGGCACCCAAATCAAACGCGGCGGCCAAACGCGCGCCAACACCCATTTCACCGACTTCATAGCGTTGGCTGCCGACATTCAGCGAAGCCGAACTGCCCTTCTCGCGGTAACTGTCCATTTTCACGTTCGCGTAACGCGCACCGACCTGCGGTTCAAGCACCACATTTGGCATCAGACGCACGGTGTAACCGGCCAGCGCACTGACGCCGAACACGTTGCTGTCGTAGTCAGCCTTGGCCCGAGTGCCGGCGATGTAACGCTTGGATTCGTTGTCGTTCCAACCGTACATCAGCGATGAATCGACGAACCAGTTGTCATGGGTCCAGTTGCCGTACAGGGTCAGCGCATGCCCGGTCACCTGGGTTTTGTTGCCGCGATCGGATTTCACATCGGTGTCGAGGTAGCTGTACGCCAGACCGACCGCCAGATCGGCATTCAACTGGCCATCGGCACCGACGGCGATGCCGTGGCTGTCGGCATCGTAACCACTCACACCACGGCGCTCATCCTGGTTGGCGTCGCTGCTCAAGGCTTGCAGCCAGACACCTTTGTCCGTGGCTACGCCAACGGTACGGGCGCGGCTGGAGCGATCATTGATGACACCCGACACCAGCGTCTGACTGTTGGTGGCGGCGTGAATCACCCCACGGCTGACATCGGGGCTGAGGCTTTCGGACAGCCGTGCCAGTTGCGTATCGGTGCTGGCGTTGGCGAATGCCTGGAACACCGGATCATGTTCGTCGAGCCGGGACATCAGCGCACTGGAGAGACGACCCACCGCTTTTGCTCCGTTGCTCGAACCGCCAGCATCCAGCGTATTTTCAACCACGGTTTCTTCCGGCTTGGTGCTGACCAGGGCCTTCACATCGTTGCCTTCGACCCCGTAGCTTTTCACGTCCAGCAAAGCCGAGGTCGACACCACCGTCAGGTTCTCGCCACCGGTCAGCGTGCCGGAACGGATCAAGGTGTAACGGTTGCCTCCTGCAGCCGTGCGGAAATCGCTCGAACGGGCCTCCAGCTGCAAGTGACCGCCCGGCTCGATTTCAGTTTTGCCAGTGACGGCAAGGACCGGACGATTGATATCGGTGTCGTTGCCGACCGACATCGCGATCACCGAGTCCGCTTCCTCCATGTCCAGATCGCCGATGATCGTGGTGTGAGGTTGCACGAGCGTCAGCGTTCCTTCTTGTACGGTGACGTAACCGGACTTGATCGTCGAGCCGGAAAAACGCGTCTCGCCGTCAATCGTTACACCGGACAGGCCCAGCAGATCGCCCTTTACGTCACCGCCCTGCCAACGAAAATAGGCCTGGCCGTCATCGACCTGAATGGCGGCTTTGCCCCCTTCGATCAAACCACCGAACTGAATGATATTGAACAAGCCAGCGCCCACGGGTTGATTGCTCACGTGTATGCCGATGCTTTCACCCGAAAGCGTGCCCATGTTGGCGACACTGCTGGTATTGACGCCGGCCTGGGGAACGAAGCTCGCCCCGTTTATGGTCAAGCCCTCGGCACCGCTGCCGATGGCCTTGATAGTGCCTTCGTTGTAGACCGGCATGGACTGCGTGGTGTTTTCCAGATAGATGCCACGAGCGCCGGTACCACTGACCGTGATCGAACCATGGTTGGTCACGCCATAGGTCAGTTTCACGCCGGTGAGTGAAACCCCGGTGGCCCGATTGCCGCTGACGTTGATCCGGGCATTGCGTTCGTTACTGAAGTTGCCACCGATGGTCACGCCCTGAACGAGGAAGCCGGTCGAGTCGCCACTGTCGGCCAGACCGTTGACGTCGATCGTGCCGCGGTTGTACAGGTTGTAATTGAGTTTTGACCAGGACACACCACCGGCATACATACCGATGCCGACGCCGTGAGTGGCGCCGTCGATGGTGATTTGCGCCTTGTTGGACACATCATAATTGGCCATTGGCCGAGTGAACTGTGCGGCGCTGGTGACGGCCGATGGTGAGGTTTGCACTACGTTCGTGGTGCCGACGAGATTCAGGAAGCCATAGTACTGATCGACGCTGTTCAACGGCCCGCTGCTCAAATCGTAATCGTCGGTGACGGCATGACCGAAAGGCATATGAGTGATGGCGGCAAAAACAGACAGCGCCAACAGCGAGCGGCGCAGGCAAGAGGTATTCACGACGGGATTCCCTTCCAAAACATCAAAAACAGTTTCAGCAGGGCTCACGTATTCGTTCAGGCTTCCCTACCGACCCTACCGGGGTGTCCGGTCCGGGCGCGGGGAATGTACACGAGCCATCATTTCGACACCATCAAAAAGTCAAACCGATGGCGTCATTTTTCAGGCTTTTCATTCAAGGCTTTGCAGTCTGCGGCCGGCGAGCCGCAAGCCAGCACTCAGGAAGCGTTGACCTGGGGCTTGGGGAAAAGATTGTCCAGCGTCTCCAGTAGCCGCACGTGATAGATCGGCTTGCGAAACAGATCCAGCACCTGCAACCGCAGCATGTCGCTCACATCTTCCATGTCTGCGTGCCCCGACGTCACAATCACCGGCAGATGCTGGCGTGAGGTGTGTTCGCGCAGACGCTTGATCAGCGACATGCCACTTTCCTCCGGCATGCGCAGATCGGTGATCACCAGGGCGATATCGGGATGACGGGTCAGATGATGCAGGGCGAGTTTGACCGACGTCGCGGTATGACAGACGAAGCCCTCGCCCTCCAGCAACTCCGCCAACTCCAGCAACGCATCCTCTTCATCGTCAACCAGAAGCAACTGTTGGCGGGGCAGCGAGGAAGCAGTCATTGGGCAATCCCTGAGAAACTGAAGGTGGAACCGAGTGTAGTGCGAGATTCGCTACCCATCGAATCAGGGTGTCTGCACGGGTGCCGCCGGCGCCGTACCGCCCAAGGCCGTGAGGATGTTGCTGAAGATCGCGTACATCTTGGCACCGACAGGCGTCACGAACACCACGACCACAATGGCGACCATCGCCACCACAATCGCGTACTCGATGGCCGACGCGGCTTCGGTGCTCGCCAGGAACGACCGGGCACGCACCATCAGGTATTCAAAGAGCATGGACATTCTCCTTCATGCCCGGGATCTTCCGGACACCGGAAAGCCTATGATCGGGGCAATGCCTGCACGCTTTCGCTCAACAGCAAACAGGCATCGACAGAGGGAGGGGGAACTCGGTCAAGGTATGCCGGGTTTGGTCGGGGCCGTGCCACCCAGTGTGGTCAGTATCTGGCTGAAGATGTTGAAGACCTTGGTGCCCATTGGCGTCACGAATACCACGACCACTACCGCCACCATCGCCACCACGATCGCGTACTCGATAGCCGAAGCCCCTTCGTCACTTTTGAAAAACAGTCGTGCCCTGGCCAGCAGATAATCGAGAATCATACGTCCACTCCTTTGCGCTCATGGCGCCGATGTCGCTACAGCGGCAAAGCTTCCACCGTGCCAATTGAGCATTGTCAACAAACCCTCTCCCAACAACTGTAAGAACGGATTAGTCATAAAGGATTAGTTGTTTCGTCGCGCCCCGTATTTCGACTGCTAATTGGCCAACCCCCATACTTTCGTAGGTTTTTTGCCGGCCAGTAATGGCGTTTTGGCTTGATTCAGCTAGCGTGGAAATAGCGAAATAGTTGGATGTTCATAGCTGCCTGATTGCGATGTTCCCTTGTTAGGAAGTACGGGCTGGTAGTGCAGCAGGAAAGGGAGAGCCATCATGAACAGTCGCGTCACCATGGGCCTTGCCGCGGTGCTTTTACTGGGAGCCATTGTTGTCGGCTATTGGGGCCTGGTGCTCAGCCGGCAACCCGCGCCGGTTGCCGAGGCACCTGTGCCTGCAGTGGTCACCGTCGAAAAAACCGTCGCTGCCGCCGAAGATCAGACCCGTCAGCCAGTCGTGGTTCTGGTGCGTGACGTTCCTCCGTTCACCCCCCTCACGGCCGCCGACCTGGCCGTTGAAAAACTGCTCAGTGCGCCTGCCGGCAGCCTCGGCGCAATCGATCAGGCCGTGGGCCGCACACCGTGGCGCCACCTGAGTGCCGGGACCTGGCTCAACGATGAAAGCTTCGAGGCCGGTGGAACGCTGGCGCGCATGATCCACCGCGATGAGCGTGCGCTGGCGGTGTCGGTCGATGAAGTGATCGGTGCGGCCGGGCAATTGATTCCCGGGGATTATGTCGATGTGCTGCTGTTCCTGCGCCAGGACGCCAGCAATCCGCAGCAATCGGCACAGATTGTCGTACCAGCCATGCGTGTGCTCGGCGTTGGCGAACAGTACGGTCTGACCAACGACGGCCAACCGTCCGCTCCCGCATTGAGCGCCGACGACAAGCTCAAACAGGACCAGCGCCGGGTCACCGCGCGCACCGTGGTATTGGCGGTGCCTGAGCAATTGTTGAGTCGAATGATGCTCGCTACCCAGGTCGGGACATTACGCCTGGCCGTGCGCAGCAGCGAAGAACAGCGTCTGGCCAAGTACTGGGCCGGCGAAAGCCAGACACCGGACAAACTGGTGGCAGCCAACAGCCAGCTTTTCCAGTTCACTCAGCTGGCGCTGGGGTCTGCACCGAAGGCGCCATCGAGCGGCGATCACGCCGGTGCCGTTCGACCCGCCGTGGAAGTGATTCGCGGCAATCAGGTCAACCAACAAAATCCATGACTGAGCAAGGATCCAAGTGCATGCAGAGTCGTTCCTGGCCGACCTTCAATCCCGTGCTCCGAGCCTTGCTGCTGATGGGACTGTCGATAAACGCTGCCCATGCGGCCACCGGCAACTGCTCGGCCCTCGGGCGCTTGCCGCCAGTGATTGAGATCAACGAAGGCTGGCAGCAGGACATGCAATCACCGGTGGCAATCACACGCCTGGCCGTCGGCAATCCGAAAATTGCCGACGTGCATGCCAACGGCAATTCGTCATTCCTCCTCACCGCCGTGGCCCCTGGCGCTACCAGCCTGATGGTCTGGACCGGCTGCTCCAGCGAGCCGCGCCAGAGTATGGTGTTTGTCAAAGGTGCTGCCACCTCAGCCCTGACGGTTGCGGGGACATTGCCCTCGGATGATGCATTGCTGCCTTCACAAGTGCAGACCGACATCCGCTTCGTCGAAGTCAGCCGCACCAAACTCAAACAGGCCTCGGCCAAGTTGATCGGCACCCGTGGCAATTTCCTTTTCGGCTCTCCCGGGACATTGCCGCCCATTGATGGCGTCCCGCAGCCGCGACTGCCGGTGGACAACTCGCTGTTCAACTTCTCGTGGATCGGCGGCAATACCATGGCGATCATCAATGCCCTGGAAGGCAGCGGTTTCGCCTACACCTTGGCGCGGCCAAGCCTGGTGGCGCTGAACGGGCAGAGCGCCAGCTTCCTCGCAGGCGGGCAGATTCCGATTCCGGTGCCCAGTTCCGGCAGCGACAGCGTGTCGATCGAATACAAGGAATTCGGCATCCGCCTGACCCTCACGCCCACGATCATCAGCCACGACCGCATCGCCCTGAAAGTCGCGCCGGAAGTCAGCGAGCTGGACTTCAGCAACGCCGTGCAGATCGCCGGCACCACGGTGCCAGCCCTGACCATCCGCCGCACTGACACCAGCATTTCCCTGGCGGACGGCGAGAGTTTTGTCATCAGCGGTTTGATCAGCACCACCAACAGTTCCCAGGTCGACAAGTTTCCTGGGCTGGGCGATATCCCGGTGCTCGGGGCGTTTTTCAAAAGCTCGCAGATCAAGCGCGAAGAGCGCGAGCTGCTGATGATCGTCACCCCGCATCTGGTGCGGCCGTTGTCGGCAGACGCGCAACTGCCCTCGTTGCCGGGTGAAAAACTGCGCAACTACGACCCGAATTTCTACCGCATGTTCTTCCTGGAAAACGGCAACTTCGACAAGCGCAGCGGGTTGTCCCAATGAGCCAGAGCCTGAGCCAGACCTTTCTCGCCATCACCCGCAACAGCACCGATCTGGAATGGCTGCAAAGCGCCCTCGCGCCGCTAGGTCAAGTGGTCAGCGCCGGTGCCGGCAGCCTCGATGAATTGCTCGCACTGGTGGATGTCACCTTCGCCAGCCTCGTGTTCGTCGGCCTCGATCGCGAACACGTGGTGGCTCAGAGCGCGCTGATCGAGGGCGCACTGGAAGCCAAACCGATGCTGGCAATCGTTGCCCTCGGCGACGGCATGGACAATCAGTTGGTGCTCAACGCCATGCGCGCCGGGGCAAGGGACTTTGTGGCTTACGGCTCGCGCTCCAGCGAAGTGGCCGGGCTAGTGCGTCGGTTGAGCAAACGCATGCCGCCAGTGACCCACAATACGCAACTGGGTGGTCTGACGGTTTTGTACGGTGTGCAGAGCAGTTCCGACGGCGCGCTACTGGCCAATCATATGGCGTTGGTGGTGCAAAAGAGCGGGCAGCAGACGCTGCTGCTCGATCTCGGCCTGCCCCGTGGCGATAGCCTTGCATTGCTGGGGCTGGAGAGTTCGTTCCACTTCGGCGATGCCTTGCGCCACCTGCGCAGGCTCGACGCCACGTTGATCGACAGTGCCTTCACCAGCGCGGAAGCGGGGCTGCGGATTCTGGCGTACGCCGACAATGACGAACCGCTGGAGAGCACCAGTGCCGCCGAGCTGTTCATGTTGCTCAGCGCCTTGCGCCAACACTTCCAGCACATTGTCGTGAACCTCACCGGCCAGCCTGACAGCGAAGCCCTGCGCACCTTTGTCAGCCATTGCGACAAGCTGATCTGGTACACCGACCAGAATGTTCTCGATTGCCGGCGCAATCTGGCGGTGTTCAATCTGTGGCGGGAAAAAGGCATGAAGCTCGATCACGGACGGCTGTTGGTCGACCGCTATCTGAGCAACGTCGCGCCGGATGCAGAAACCCTCGGCAAGACCTTCAATCTGGAAGTGATCGCGGTGCTGGCCTTGAGTCCGGAGCTGCGCATGAATGCCAAGAATCAGGGAATCAGCCTGTTTGAACTGGCCCCCCGGGAAAAACTCACCCAGAGCCTGCGGGCGCTCGGCGAACGCCTGGCCAAACGCTCCGAAGGCCTGGCCAAACCCAAGGTCACCTGGTTCGACCGGTTGCGAGGCACCTCATGAGCCCGGAAAAACTCTTCGGTGCTCCGGCGCGAGGTCAGTCGGGCAACACCGACCACGAAGGTCTGAAACTGGTCCTGCATCGCTACATCATCGATGCCATCGAGGAGTCCGGGAAAAACCTGCTGGAAGGTTCGCGGCCATTGCTGGCGCAGTTCGTCACCGACAAGGTCGCCGAATACATCGCCCGTCTGCACCTGGCGATTTCACGCTACGAGATGGAGCGGCTGGCGGAAGAAATCGTTGATGAACTGACCGGATTCGGTCCGCTGGAAGTGCTGCTGCGCGACCCCGCCGTGACCGAAATCCTGGTCAACGGCCCGCACCGGGTATTCGTCGAGCGCGACGGTGTACTGCATCAAAGTGATCTGCGCTTTATCGATGCGCATCACGTCGAACGAGTCATGCAGCGCATTCTGGCGCCGCTCGGGCGACGGCTGGACGAGTCTTCGCCGATGGTCGATGCGCGCCTGCCCGATGGCAGCCGGGTCAACGCGATCATTCCGCCCATCGCCCTCGACGGACCCTGTCTGTCGATTCGAAAATTCCGCAAGGACATGCTCAAGAGCAGCGACCTGATCGCCATGCAGACCATCGACCTGGCGATTTTCGATTGTTTCCAGGACGCCGTGGGCAAGCGCTGCAACATCCTGATCAGCGGTGGCACCGGCACCGGCAAGACCACGCTGCTGAACATTCTCAGTCAGCTGATCAATCCCCACGAACGGCTGGTGACCATCGAAGACGTCGCCGAATTGCAGCTCGGTCACCCGCACGTGGTACGTCTGGAAACCCGGCCGCCGAACGCCGAGGGACATGGCGAAGTCAAGGCCAGCGACCTGATCCGCAACGCCCTGCGGATGCGTCCGGACCGGATCATTCTTGGCGAAATCCGGGGCGTCGAAGTGCTCGACGTGCTCACGGCGATGAACACCGGTCACGACGGCTCGATGAGCACGGTGCACGCCAACAACGCCCAGGATGCGTTGCTGCGTCTGGAAACCCTGGTCGGCCTGACCGGGCGCACCGTGGCCGAACGCACCCTGCGCCAGATGATCTGTGCTGCGCTCGACGTGATCATCCAGCTGACGCGCATGCCCGACGGCCGCCGCTGCGTCAGCGAGGTGGTGGAAGTGGTCGGCGTGCGCGAAGACGTCTACGTCACTAACACGCTGTTCCGTCTTGATCGACGCACCGGTTTCGGCTTCCTGCGAGAAGCGGTCAACCCGGCCGGCGACAAGTTGCGGCACGAGTCGAGCCTGGGCTGAGCGCATGGAGCTTTCGTCATGATCGGACCGCTGATCCTGATCGTCATTTGCCTGCTGATGCTGGGGCTGTCGATTCGCCTGTTCCTGCAGGGTGCGCGCAAGACCGCTAATGAACGGGTGCTCTCTCGCCTCGCCGCCGGACAACCGCAAACGGTCGAAAAAACTTCGTGGACCGGGCTGGAGCGAATGTTTCTGCGGGCGGGTCTCGGCCGTCCGACCGAGCACTTCGGGCTGTGGCTGTCGTTGTGGGTCGTGGCCATGATGCTGGGTTATCTGCTGGCTGACTGGATCGGCCTGTTGACCCTGATGCTGGCACCGCCCCTGATTTTGCGGCTGTACATCGCCTGGCTGTACCGGCGCCGGCTCAACCGCATGATCGAACAACTGCCGCAGTTGCTGGATCACACAGTGCGCAGCCTCAAGTCCGGCAGGACCCTGAGCGACGCGGTGATGGGCGGCATCGAAACCAGTGACGATCCGTTGAAGTCGGCGATGGGCCGGGTGCAGCGCAACGTGCAACTGGGAGTCAACCTGCCGGATGCGGTGAGCGACTTCGCCGAGCTCTACGAACAGGACGAACTACGCATGTTCGCTCTGGGCCTGAAGGTCAATCATCGCTATGGCGGCAACGCCAGCGAATTGCTGGAGAACCTGATCAAACTGATTCGAGAGCGCGACCAGGGGGCTCGTCAGTTGCGTGCGATGACAGGCGAAACCCGCATGACCGCGTGGGTGCTCGGATCGCTGCCCTTGATCATTGTGAGCTACTTCATGCTGACCAACCCCGGCTACATGCTCGGTATGTGGAACGACTCCGGGGGCCACACGATGCTGATCATCGCGGTGATATTGCAGGTGATCGGCTGCCTGGCACTGTGGCGCATGTTGAGGAGTGTCTGACATGGTGATTCTGGCCAGCCTCATGCTGTTGCTCGGCGCCCTGTTGCTGGTCGGCAACCACCTGCTGACCGAGCGCCGCCGGGTGCGTCAGGTCAACCAGCGTTTGCAGGGCCACCTCGTGCGCGAGAATCGCTTCGGCAACTGGCTGCGGGCACTGGGAAACAGCCGGTTCGGCCAGCGCTCGGTGAGCATCGACAGCGAAACCCAGACCCTGCTCAGCCGCCTCGGCTGGCGCCGTGCCAGTGAGCGCTCGCTGTTTGCCGCCTGCCAGATCGGTACGCCGCTGCTGACGCTGGGCCTGGGGCTGTTTTTGCAGGAAGTGTTCTTTCCCCAGGCCCCCAACGGCTGGCTGGTGCCGATGATTGCTACCGGTGCCGGCTATCTGCTGCCCAAGCGCCTGCTGGCCTATGCCGCTGGCCGTCGGCAGAAAATCATTTCGGTGGAGGTGTCGACGTTCATTCCTTTGCTGCGGATCCTGTTCGAGTCCGGCATGGCCGTCGAGCAAGCCCTGCGTGTGCTCAGTATCGAGGGGCAAAAGCTGCTGCCGGAGCTGACCAGCGAATTGCGCCTGATTCTGGCCCGCGTCGACTCGGGTCTGGAGCTCGGGCAGGAACTGAACAAAGCTGCCGCGATGCTGGCGGTGGATGAATTCACCGACACCTGCGTGATCCTGCAACAGCTGATTCAGCAGGGCGGCGGCGCGATGAAATCGCTGCTGGCGCTCAAACAACTGCTGGATGACCGACGCCTGACACGCTTGCAGGAATACATCTCGAAGATGTCGGCGAAGATGTCGGTGGTCATGATGTTGTTTCTGTTTCCGGCCTTGCTGATCGTACTGGCGGGCCCTGGATTTACCGCAATCACCCGGGCGTTTGCGTCCTGACACTGGCGATGGAGAGCGATTGATGAAAGCACTGATGGTCGTGGCAAGTCTGTTGCTGCTCGGCGGTTGCGCAACGGACGGTCAGGCGCCGTGGACGACGATGCTGGCGCCGGCCAGTTGCAGCAAGCTGAGCTCCGAACAGGAGCTGTCGCTGAACCTGGCCGATGACCTTGCCAATGACGGCAAGCTGCACGCCAGCCTGGCCAACCTGCAAGGTCTGCCCGACAACCTCGTCGAGGTGCGGTTGCGCAAGGCCAAGGTCTATCGTTTGCTGGGACGCAGTGAAGCCGAGCCGTTGTATAGAGGATTGCTCGGCACTTGCCTCAACGCCGACGCCGAACATGGTCTGGGTCAGTTGTATGCCGCGCGCGGTGATAACGGCCAGGCGCAGGCCCACCTGCAACGGGCTGCGCGACTGGCGCCGACCAATGAAAACATCCGCAACGACCTGGGCGTGGTGTACCTCAATCAGCTGCGACTCGAAGACGCTCGCTTCGAGTTTCTGACAGCTATCGAGTTGAAACAGAACAATCAATTGGCGACGCTGAACCTGGTCACTCTGCTGATCTACCAGAACAACTGGCAGCAAGCCGCCGAAGTCGTCAGCCGCGCGCACCTGACCCCGGAACAGTTCACCGACGCCCAGGAACGAGCAGAAAAACTCAAGGCCCCGGCCCCGGCCAAACCCACCGCGAGCAATCAGGTAGCGGTGGTGGCTGACCCGCAACCGACGACGATCAAGTGAACTTCAAGGAGGCGCCATGAACACGTTCAAGACCCTGTGCTGCCTGAGCCTGCTGAGCCTGCCGCTCGGCGCACTGGCCATCGACGCCGGGCCGGCATCAGCCCAGCAGCAGGAAACCGAAGGCTGGCTGTTACTGCAAAGCCGCAACAAGGCCGCGTCGCCTGACCCACAAGCGGCCACGGCCACCGAGCGTGAACTGGCGATGCAGCGCTGGCTGAAGAAATACAACTACGACATTCCCGATTTCTATGACCCGGATGCCGGGGGCAAGATCGAGACAAAAAACTAGTCCGGGAGGGTGCAGAGGGCGCCATCGCGGGCAGCCCGAAGGCTGCCGGGGATCAAGACTAGTGAGCCGTAACCCGCTGCCGCAAAGCCGCCGCACTCGGTGACAAGGCCAACGCCAGCTGCGTGCGGTTATGCATGTGAGTCAGGCGCAATACCTGTGAAACGTAAAGCTTCACCGTGTTTTCGGTGATGCCCAGCTCACAGGCAATCTGATAATTGGTCTGGCCCTTGCCCACCAGACGTGCAACGTCCAGTTGCCGTGGTGACAACTGATTGAAGATCGCCGGGATCTCCTGCGCATCAGCCTCACTCGGGACCTCGTCACGAACGGGCGTCGGTCCGCGACGAACCTTGTCCAGATCCTGGTACAGATCATTGATGGACGACGAAAGGTCCTGAAGCTTCTGATTCAAGTGCCCCAGTTGCAGGGTTTTCTGCCGCTCCTGCAGCACCACTTCCTGACGCTGCAAGCCTTCCAGCAACTCATCCAGATTGACCGGTTTCTGGTAGTAGTCAGCAATCCCTGCGCGCAACGCCTTGATCACGTCCTGCTTGTCGGCGCGTCCGGTGAGCATGATCGCTTCGAATGCCCGATCTTTACCGGCCAGCCGTTGCAGCGCCTGCACCAGTTGAATGCCGTCCATGTCCGGCATGTGCAGATCGCACAGCACCAGGCCGATTGCGGTGTCGTCCGTAAAACGCTCGATCGCCTCTTTGCTGGACTCACACGGAACACAGCGGTAGCCGCTGCTCTCGAGAAATTCACAGAGTTCTTCGACGATCAAGGGCTGATCATCGACAACGAGGACTTTTACCGCAGATGTAAGCTTGTTCACGTGCCACTCCATGCCCAGGCCAAAACTGACCATTCCTGTACTGTCAGCCATTGGCTGTATAACCAGTTCATTAGAAAGTAGACGCACTTTCCGACTATGTACATAAGACTAGTGGCGTTTGGCGACTAATGGATCCACGGTAGAGTCAGTAAAAACCCGACCAGCACGAACGGCGCAAATGGCAGCTTTTTTGACATCGATGGCGCCATATATCGAACACGATCTCTAAGCCCTTGACTCATATACTGCCAGACGCGCGGCGCCAGAAAAATCCAGATCACGCTCGCCGCACCGGCACCGATAAACACCCCGAGCAGCAATGTGCCGTCCGTCGCAAGGCCAAGAGCTGTCATTAATTTCACATCGCCGGCACCCATCCGCCCCATGAAATACCCCGGCAGCGTGAATGCCAGCGCCAACAGACTAGCCCACCCGCCCTGCCCGGCTTCCGCGCCCATCCACGTGGTGCCGAAATACAACAGATAAACCAGCGCCAAGGTAGCGACACCCAAAGTCAGGGCATTGGCGATCCGTCGATGCCGGGCATCCTGTGCCGCGCACACGGTCAACCAGATCAGAAGGGCAAGACTTTGCATCCGGTAAAAACCGTCCGTTTTTGCTGAATGATTCTATGCTGATACTACGCAGTGACTGTCAGGGTAGACGCACGGATGAAAACCGGCTCTCGGAAGGCGCAAAAAGGTGCGGTGGCGATCGAGTTCGCTCTGGTGTTCGTGATCTTTTTTGCAGTGTTTTACGGTCTGGTCAGCTATGCCCTGCCGTTCATGCTGATGCAGACTTTCAACCAGGCCACCGCCGAAGCGATACGCCGCGCCGTGGCGGTCGACCCCACGACTCCCAACTATTCAACCGTAGTGGTCAACACTGCCAATGCCGCACTGACCCAGCAATTGTCGTTGACGCTGTCGTCGCTGAATGTGGTGGTTGGCACTGATACGTCAGCGGTCTATGACCCGACAGCGGGCACGCTCACCGTCAGCGTCAATTACCCCGTCAGTAAGCTGAATCAGGTCATTCCGTTTCTAGTGTTGCCCGGCATCGGCACCGTACCCAGCCTGCCAACCAACCTGACCGCCAGCTCGAGCCTGAAATTTTGACGACCGGGGACAATCTGCTCGGCCGTCTGCTCAAGCGCGCCCCGCTCGCCGGCGACCAGCCGGACGCGCTCGGCTCACCCGCGACGGGCCTGCACGTCCACCTCGATAACGACGGCTGTGTGTTGCAAATGGCCGGCCCGCTGCGCCAACTGCTGAGGCAACAGACGCCCCGTGACAAACCGTTGCCACTGCCCGACTACCTGCTGCCCCACAGCACACTGGCCATCGAGGGCCGGCCGCAGGACTGGCAAGGGCAACTGCTGGATCTGGACTTTCCCGGCCTGAGCGACCAGACCCTGCACCTGCGAGGCTGGGTCCAGCCGCTGGGCAATGGCTGGCTGCTGCAACTGATCGACATCGCCGACCTGTTGTCCGAACGCCAGCAGGCCCATCAGCGCGAGTCGTGCCATATGCTCGCCGAACAGATCAGCAAGCAGTTGCGCAGTTGCAGCCTGGGACGATTGCCGATGCTTGTCAGCGAACAATTGCAGGTGATCGCCCAACGTTGGCAAATCCCGAGTCTGGCACTCGCCCTGCTCGACGAACAGGAACAGGGCTGGCAGATCCACCAGCAATTCCACGCCCATGACGCACCGGCGCTGTGGCATGACGGCCAGCGTCTGGGCACGCCGCTCGATAGCCTCAATGGCACCGGCCCGCAGCGCCTGGGTGCACATTACGGCCAGTATGAACACTCGCGGGTCCAGGGCCTGTTCGGCAACGCCGAAGGTTTCGCCGTGCCCTACAGCGATGATCGAGGCGTGATGGCGTGGTTGCTCTGCGGTTTTTACGCGGTGGACAAGACTGCGCCGTATCTGACCGATCGGGACTGGCTGATGCTGGCCGGGGCATTGGCGGGTCCGCTGCTCGGGCGCCTGCGTGAACAGCAGCATCAACTGCAACTGGAGCGATTGGAATCCTTGCAGACATTGCTCGGCACTGGCTGGTGGGAAATCGGCAGTGGCGAGCAGATTCACCTGGCCCCCACGCTGGCCGCCCTCCTGCATCAGGACAGACCGACACTGACGCTGGAAAACTGGCTGACGCTGATCCATCCCGCCGACCGCGAAGAAGTCCGCAGCCGCCTGCAAGCCCTGCAACTGCACGGGGAAGTCCTCGACCTGTGCGTGCGCCTGCATCATCCCGATGCCGGTCAGGTGCCGGCGTGGTATCGCCTGCAGGGGCAAGTCACCGGCACGGGAGATCACCGTCGGCTGGTGGGTTTCATGCTCGACATCAGCGACATCAAGAACCAGCAGCAACTGGCCGCTGCAGCCCATGCGCGGCTGGACAACCTGATCGCCAGTTCGCCGGCGGTGATTTACGTCCAGCAGTACATCGAAGGGGCATTGCTGCCGGCGTTTTTCAGCGCCAGCCTGCAACCGTTAATGGGCTGGAGCCTGGAAGACTGCGACGCCGGCGCCTTGGCCGAGCGGATTCATCCGGATGACCGGGCCCTGTATTTCGAACGAACCCGACAACTGCTGCGCGAAGGCTCGGTGCGCGCCCGTTATCGGTTGCGCGACCGTCACGGCGATTATCACTGGCTGCTCGACGAAGCCCGGTTGCTGCGTAACGACCTCGGCCTGCCGGTGGAAGCCGTCGGTTTGTGGCTGGACGTCACCGAGGCAACGCTGGCCGCCGAACAGGTCAGACAGAGTGAAGAACGCTACCGGATTCTGGTGGAAGACTCGCCGGCGATGATCTGCCGCTATCGCCCGGACCTGACCCTGACATTTGGCAACCGGCCGCTGGCGACTTATCTCGAATGCTCACCGGAAGATCTGGCGGGGGTCGATCTGGGCAGCTGGATGTCCGACGCTCAGCGCGCCGCCTTCGTTGAGCGCCTGGCGCAGTTGACCCCTCAATCCCCCGTCAGCACCGCCGAAATCAGCCTGCAATTGCCGGGGCGCGAGCATGCGTGGTGGGTGTGGTCGGATCGCGGCGTGTTCGATGAGCACGGAAAACTGATCGAAGTGCAGGCGGTAGGCCGCGACAACACCGAGGTGCGCCGCTCCCAGCAGCAACTCACGCAAAGCGCGAAAATGGCCACCCTCGGCGAAATGGCCACCGGCCTCGCCCACGAAATCAATCAGCCGCTGAACGTCATGCGCATGGCCATCGTCAACGTCCAGAAGCGCCTGAGCAACGGCGATGTACAGATCGATTATCTGACCGACAAACTCAATCGCATCGACGCACAGGTCCAGCGCGCTGCGAAAGTGGTGGATCACATGCGGGTGTTCGGTCGCCGTTCCGAGATCGAACAGCAACTGTTCAACCCGGCCAGCGCCATCGAAGGTACGCTGTCGCTGCTGGCCGAAGGTATGCGTGGCAAAGGCGTGGATTTGCGCATCAGTGAAACTGCATTTGTCGTTCAAGTGCGCGGTTATGTCGATCAACTTGAGCAGGTGCTGATCAATCTGATGGTCAACGCCCGGGATGCGTTGTTGGGCAAGCGCGAGTCCGACTCAGGGTTCAAACCGTGGATCTCGATCTACGCCGAACGTGACGATTCGAAGGTGCGACTGTGGGTCGAGGACAACGGCGGCGGCATCGACCCGCGTCTGCTGGAGCGGATTTTCGAGCCGTTCTTCACCACCAAACCGGTGGGTGTCGGCACTGGCCTGGGATTGTCGGTGAGTTACGGGATCATCGAGAACATGGGCGGTCATCTCAGTGTGCGCAACTCGGTGGACGGTGCACGGTTCTGCATCGAACTGCCGATCGCCCCTGATGACTAGATGACGAGATACGCCTTCCCGGTCTGGCCGCAGGTCATATTGGCGCCGACGTCCACGTCCATCAGATTGATTCCCAGACCCTTGAGCAAATTGTTGAGCAGCGGATCCAGCAACGGGCTTACCAGATTGGTGATCAGCGGTTGCAGGATCGTCGTGACATCGCTGATCAGGCTGGCGACGCCGGTGATGATCGAACCCAGTGGATTGCTGCCCTGGGGTTTGTAGACGATCAGATTGATCCCGGCCAGGGTGCTCGCCAGGCTGTTGACGATGTTGCTGCTGGGCGCTGCTGAAATCACGCTCGGCGGCAGCTTCAGGTTTGGCGGCGTGGCGAATGGTGTACTGCTGGAAAACACCAGATCCTGGGTGTTCTGCGCCACGCTGGTGTTGACCATGATCGCGATGCCGCCCGCGCCGTATTGCACGTGGGTGCTCGGATCACAGCTGCCGATTCCCAGGATCTTGTGGCAGGTCACGGTACCCAGATCCACCAACGGCAATGGTGTGACGGTGGGTTCGGCGAGTGACGAGAACGCGTTGGTCGGGTCGATCTTGCCCAATTTGAGGTCAGCAACCGAGGTGACAGTACGGGCCGTCAGGCTTTTTGTGCCGGTGTTGCCGGTCGGGCAGCTGTAGTCGGTGACATAACTGATGGCGCCGCCGGCATCCAGGCTGATGTCGATTTCCGGCGAGGGCAACAACTGCGGGTCCAGTTGTTCGCAACCGGCACCGAGCAGGCAACCGACCGAATTCAGTGTGGCAACCAGATTGAGACTCAGCAGCGCGTTGAGCGTCGGCGTCAGGGTGCCAACCAGCCCCAGCACCGCATTGGTCAGCCCGGTTACGCCGGACAATACCGGCAGGTTGATCGAGAGCAGCGTGCGAATCTGCGCGGTACGCACATAAATCCGGTTCGGCCCCAAAGGGTTGGCCTTCGCCAGCGCCGGATCACCAATCGCCGAGAACTGCGGCGGCTCGATGACTTTGACCCGCACCGTAACATTCGCCAGCCCCAGCACATTGATCGGCAGGGTGGCAGCCACCGCACTTTTGCTGTTGGCCAGCTGAATGACGCCCTGAACCAGTTGCAGCAACTGCAAATTGGCATCCAGCCCGGCGGCCGTGGTGCCGGTCTGCAGTTGCAGAATGTCGCCGAGTTTCACCGGCGCGGCATTGATCGCCGCCACTTGCAGCTGGCCCAGCGCAGTTATCACGTCAACGGTTGCGCCGTTGAGCTGGACCGCCGTAATAGCGGCCTGAATCAGTTGCGTCACCGTGGCCTGGGTATTGAGCAACTGGGTGTAATTGCCGGCGGCCACGTTGAGGTTGATCGCCAGTTGATTCAGGTAGCTGAGCAGGTTGATGTCGGTGTTGAGCAAACCGTTCCAGCCCACCGCCGTCAGGTTGACGTTGCCGCCGAGCAACCCGGAAAACAGCGGGTTGAGGATGTTCGACTGGGCGGTGTTGATGCTGGCCAGGTTGCTGCGGATATTCAGTTGGGCGACGGTCGGCTTTGGCTGGGCGGCCACCGCCGAAGCGTAGAGCACCGTGTTGAGACTGAGCGGGGTGCTACTGAACAGCGATTGCACGCCACCGGCGAAACTGGTCGTCACAGTACGGTTGGCCGCAACCTTGACCGTCGCCGATTGCGTGGCATCCACCGTAAACGTGCGCAGGCCGGTGGCGGCTGTCACCAGGGTTCCACAATCGACCACGATGACGTTGTTGGCATCGGCGGTAAACCCGTTGCGGGTCGCACTTTGCCCGGCGTAACTGGCGGCGGTGAGGCCCGGCAGGCAATTGCCGCCACGGCTGACGGCTTCGAGGGCGGCGGTGTCCACCAGCCGCTGCAGTTTGCGTTGTTCCATGTACAACCGGCCGGTGTCCACCACCAACAGCATCAGTACAAGCGCCAGGCTGAGAGTGGCGGCCGCCATCAAGCCGATCGCCCCTCGCTGCCGGACAGGCCCGCCGCACTGCGGATGACGCGACATGGCGCACTCCTTTGCCGGCGTACTGCCGGGCGCAACCTCCATTGGTGGATTTCAGTGTAGACGCGCTGCAACGACACTGCTGGCAACGCGCCAGCCGCTTCTCCATAAAAAACGGGAGCCATTGGCTCCCGTTTGTTTGCGCAGGCTCAGCGCGGAGGGTAATTCGACAGGATCCGGGTCACCGTCTCGCGGATGGCGTTGCTGCGATCCGCCGGGTTCGGCGTGCGGCTGAGCATCTGTTCATCGCTGCCGCGCCACACCAGTTTGCCGTCCTTGCCGTCAAGCAGGTCGACCTGAATGGTCGCGACCTTGTAGGTGATGTTGCGGGTTTCGTTGTACATCGGCGCGCCCCAGTAACCATTCCACGGGCCACCCCAACCGCCGCCGTAGTTGGTGGTCACCTGTTGCTGGCGATCCTCGACGATCAGGTAGGTCTGCACACTCAAGTCACCTTTAGTGCCCGCAGCGGCCGGGCGCAGGCCACGTTGATCCAGCTGATCGGCGACGGACTGGCGGATGCGCTGTTCGGTCAGGTCGCTCTTGATCCGTGGGTCGTCCGGACGGTATTGCAGGGCGGGTTCTTTCCAGCTCCAGCTGCGGTAGGCGGCAAAGTCGCGGCTGGCGTCGAAGTCATGATTGACCTGGTTGGCGGCGCAGGCACTGAGCAGCGCGGCCACGGCCAGTAAAGCGAGACGGCGGAACATGGTTTTTCTCCGGTGGAAGACATGAACCTGGGGGAGCTTCTGACTGGCAGGAAGCTAACTGGGAGGATACGCCGACATTGCCTTTTCGACAGCCTCCCGGATCGCATCTGCACGGTCACTCTGGTTGCCCTGAGTGCCGGTTTCGGCGCTGGCACTCCAGACCGGCTGACCGCTGCCGGCATCGAACAGATCGACCCGTACCACCACGACCTGTTCCTGATAAGTGCGTACGATCGGCACCGTGTTGTACATCCCGTAACCCCGGCCGTAACGGTCATAACCACTGTATCCGCCGTACCCGTAATCGTCCTGGACCTGGCGCAAGCGGGTTTCCAGACTCAGGTTGGCACTGACAAACAGGTCGGCCGGGCGATTGTCATGCAGCGGGCGCAAGCCACGCTGATCCAGCGCATTGCTGACGGCTTCGGCCACTTGCGCCGAATCCGCCCAGGCCGAGCCCGGCGGCAGTTGGCCGTTGAGCCACGCCCAACTGCGGTAGCGCCCATAATCCCGAGGCGGAGCCGGATAAGCGCTGCGGTCGAAGGTAGTCGCGGCTTGCGGCGGCGCTGGCGGCAATGGCCGCGACTGCGCCACATAAGGGTTGCTGCCCTGGCACGCGGCCAACCCCAGACAGATCAGCAGTAACCCAGAATGACCTTTCATTTCTCGCTCCGATCAGATCGGCCGGCAGATCCAGTGCAAGTAGCGCCCAAGCCCGGCGAAGCTTGGGTGACGACGGTGGGCGAGTTCCATCTCGAGCAAATCAATCAATTCGGCACGGGCCTGGAATTCCACCGGCATGTAATCGTGGAAAACCCGTACCCCGCTCTGAGTTTCGACCTGCCACAACCCGGCGAGTTGCGTCGCCAGTTCCCGTGGATCGAGCGGTTGCTGCGGGGTCAGGCTCTGCTTCTCGCCGGCCATGTCGTTCTTGCGCATTTTCTTGAAATGGCCTTTGAGCAGGTTCCGGTAAATCAGTGCATCGCGGTTATAGAACGCCAGCGACAGCCAGCCGCCGGGCTTGGTCAACTGATGCAGCACCGGCAGGATCGCATGGGGTTCGGCCAGCCATTCCAGCACCGCATGGCACAGCACCAGATCATAGGGTTCAGTGAGCTGGCCGAGCAGTTCCTGCCAGGGCGCCTGAATGAAGGTCGCGGTTTGCCCGGCTTCGGCAAAACGCTGGCGTGCGCCTTCGAGCATCGGCTCGGCCGGCTCGGTGAACGTCACCTCGTGCCCGCGTTCAGCCAGCCACAGCGACATATGGCCCAGGCCGCCGCCGATGTCCAGCACCCGCAAAGGGCGATCCGGCAGGGCTTCGGCGAGGTCAGCCTGCAACACTGCGAGGCGAATCGCGCCTTTGGCACCACCGTAGATTTTTTCGGCGAAACGGGTCGCCAACTGATCGAAATGACGGTCGCTCATCAGCTGAACCGCCGTTCGCTGTCGGCGAGCTTGCTGCGCACCACTTCATTCATGTCCAGCCCCAGCTCGCTGCACAGCAGCAACAGATACAGAACGATGTCGCCGACTTCCTGTCCGGCGTGGGCCAGTTTGTCCGCCGGCAATTGGCGGGACTGGTCCTCGGTCAGCCACTGGAAGATTTCCACCAGCTCGGACATTTCCACACTGGCGGCCATGGCCAGGTTTTTCGGGCTGTGAAATTGCCGCCAGTCATTGCGGTCGCGAATGGCGTGCAGGCGTTCGGTCAGTTCAACAAGGTTCATCGATTTCTCCTGAAGGCGTATAGCTTCGGGGGGATGCTGCGCGAAGGCAAGGGGCAGCCACCAACCGGCAAACCCTCTATGCTTGCAGGGAACTCGGCCGCCCCCGGCGCGGCCCAAGGCTCAGCTCTTTCATCAGGATGCAAACATGCAGGTAGAAAGCTTTTTCGAATGGCTGGGCCAGGCGCTCGGCGCGATCATCCGCTTCATCGTCGACGGCCTGAGCGGCCTGTTCAACATCTTGGGCAATGCCGGCGGCAACTTCGTCGACGGGCTGGCGAAGGCCCTGGGCATGGACACTTCGATCATCAGCATCATCGCGCTGATCGTCGGCCTGATGCTGCTGTGGTCGGCGATCCGCGCATTCATGAACGCGTCGATAATCGCCGGCATCATCTGGCTGCTGCTGGGATTGTGGCTGCTGAGCTGGATCATTCACTGACCCCACCCGCTACAATGCCGCTCCCCAAGGAGCCCGCATGTCCAACCTGACCGCCGACTGGCGCGACCGCCCGACCCATCGCCGGGTCTGGGCCCTCGCCGCCCCCATGATCCTTTCTAACATTTCCGTGCCGCTGGTGGCGCTGGTCGACAGCACCGTCATCGGTCACCTGCCCCACGCCCATCAGCTGGGTGCGGTGGCGGTCGGAGCCAGTCTGTATACCTTTCTGGCCTGGGCCATGGGTTTCCTGCGCATGGGCACCACCGGGTTCGCCGCGCAGGCCGCCGGGCGCAGCGATGGTGCGGCGCTGCGGCAGATCCTGCTGCAAGGTCTGTTGCTGGCGATGGGACTGGCGTTACTGCTGGGTGCCGTGGGCGTGCCGCTGAGCGGTGTCGCCCTGCACTTCATGCAACCGTCGCCGGAGCTCAATCAACTGACCCGCGACTTCTTCCACACCCGCCTGTTCGGGCTGCCGGCGGCGCTGGCCAGTTATGCGCTGGTCGGCTGGTTTCTCGGCACCCAGAACGCCCGTGCGCCGCTGGCAATTCTGCTGACAACCAACCTGATCAACATCGTGCTGAACCTGTGGTTTGTCATCGGCCTGGACTGGGGCGTGGTCGGTTCGGCCCGAGCCTCGGTGATCGCCGAATGGAGCGGCGCCCTGCTCGGTCTGGCACTCACCCGCAAGGCTTTGCGCGCCTATCCCGGGCACATCGTCTGGGCGGCACTGAGGTTGTGGCAGAGTTGGCGACCGCTGCTGGGGGTCAACCGCGACATCTTCATCCGTAGCCTGGCGCTGCAATCGGTGTTTTTCCTGATCACCGTACAAGGCGCGCGCCTGGGCGACGCTACGGTCGCGGCCAACGCGCTGCTGCTCAACGGCCTGCTGCTGACCGCCCATGCGCTGGACGGCCTGGCCCACGCGGTAGAGGCCTTGTGCGGGCATGCCATCGGCGCCCGAGACCGTCTTGCGTTGCGTCGTTCGCTGGTGGTGGCTGGCGGTTGGTCGTTGCTCGCCAGCCTCGGGTTCGCCGCGCTGTTTCTGTTTGCCGGGCACTTGTTCATCGAGATGCAGACCGACATTCAGAGCGTGCGCGAGACCGCGTTCATCTACCTGCCCTACCTCGCCGTTCTGCCGTTGATTGCAGTCTGGAGCTACTTGCTCGACGGTCTGTTCATCGGCGCCACCCGCGCCCGGGAAATGCGCAATGGCATGCTGCTGACGGTCATTCTGCTGCTGCCTTTTGCCTGGGCGTTGAGCGGGTTGGGCAATCACGGACTGTGGATTTCATTCCTGCTGTTCATGGTGCTGCGCAGCCTGACCCTCGGCACACTGGCGTGGCGACTGCGGCGTAATGACGGCTGGTTTGCCGGCGCGGCTCACTGAGGCGGCGTGTGCCGGATGAAGCCGACAATCTGATCCAATACCGGCGCCAACCACCGCAATGGCCGCGACAGGGTTGCCACCAGCGTCGCGTGGTTTGGCCGGGCATAGTACAAATCCTGCACCGGCACGCCGGCCTCGCGCAGTGATCGCGCCAACCCGCCGGTATTGCGGGTCGGATCGACCAGACTGTCCCGGCTCGCGGCGATCAGCAGTGCTGGTGGTGCTCCGGGGCTGACATGCCGGATCGGCTGCGATTGCGGCGGTGAGTCCGGCCAGAAAAACACCGGACGCACCTCGGGATTCTTGATCGGCAGAAAATCGTAAGGCCCGGCCAGACCGATCCAGCCGCTCAGGTCTGCCGGCGACATCCCGACCGCGCCCAGCAGGCGCGGATCCAGCGCCAGCATCGACGCGTTATAGGCCCCGGAGCTGTGCCCCATCAGGTACAGCCGCCGGGGGTCGCCGGAGAATCCATGGATATGGGCCTTGGTCCACGCGACGGCGCGAGCCCCGTCCTCGAGAAACAGCGGATAACGTACCTGCGGATACAAGCGATAATCCGCCAGCACCGCCACAATGCCCCGTGAGGCCAGCGCCTCGCCGACAAACCGGTAATCGCCACGATCACCACTGTTCCAGCTGCCGCCATAGAAAAACACCACCACCGGGGCGTCTTCGAACAGATCGCGCGGCACGTAGACATCGAGCTTCTGACGCGGGTCCTCGCCGTAGGCAATGTCCGCGGTTTTGACGTAACTGTCCGCGGGCGTCAG
Organism: Pseudomonas sp. HS6; assembly: GCF_023375815.1. Classification (NCBI taxonomy): domain Bacteria; kingdom Pseudomonadati; phylum Pseudomonadota; class Gammaproteobacteria; order Pseudomonadales; family Pseudomonadaceae; genus Pseudomonas; species Pseudomonas sp. HS6. The sequence goes on from NZ_CP067412.1 coordinate 3,380,758, forward strand.
GCCGTTGAGCATTTTCAACGGCGAACAACCACCGAGTATCAACAGCAAAAAACCAGCGAAAATCGCGCCGAACCAATGCCGTAAAGAGTGGACCATGCGCGCGAAACCTCGTGTCAGGATGGGTCGTTCTGCCAGCGTCGACGCAGATGATCGAGCCGCTCTTGCTGGGTCAATCCTTGTGGCGGTTGCACCAGCTCTGCGCGCGGATGCTGCAAGCGTAGCCACAACCAGTCATCCAGCACGGCGCGCTCGCTGAAACCCAATGTCAGACCCTGTTCAACGTGGGAGGACAACGTGCGGTAATCGGTTCCCGTCGATTGGCTCCAGCGCCAGATATGTTGTTCCAGCAGGCAACGGTGCAAGCGTTCACGCTGCTGACGGGTCAGTGCCTGTTCGATCTTCAGTGGCTCGACGGCCAGTCCCGGATTTCGCAGCTGTTGCCAGCCCAGGCTGCCGCTTGCCCGGTCGCCCCAGGTACCGCCGAACCAGCGCAGCCAACTGATCGGCCCGAGCCAGCGGCTCAACTGGCGGGCATCGCAGGCGTCGAAAAAGTAGCTGGCGGTCTGCCGGTCGTAGTAGTTGAGCAGCGCACGATGATTCAGGCCGACAGAAACCGTCAGCATCCGTTGCAAATGCTCACGCAACGATTCGGTCGAGGCCTCGCTGCCCAGCAGCAACCCGCACCAGGTCTGCGGGTCGGAGTGACACAACGCCGACAGCGCCGGGCAATCACGCAGATCGACCAACAACGGCCCCTGCTCGCACACGGGCTGGAACTCCGTGCCATCAAACAACTTCAAGTGCGGTACGCCAGCGAACCCTTGGCGTAATGCACTCAACGCCTGCGGTGAATGCGCGACATCCAGCAAAAGCCATTGCGCACGTTGCCCCGGCGCCTTGCCGCTCATCGTCCATCGCCCGGGCTGAGCCCCGCAACCAGTCGACAACTGCACACCGACTCCCGACAGTATCGATAACTGCCGCCTCCCGGCATCAGACACAACAGCAACAAGGGCTCGCCCGTCGTCAGCCATGGCGCCAGGCCTTCACTCGCCAGGGTGTCGGGGAGCGGTGGCGGTTCGTCATCCTCATGGCAATCAGTGGTTGCCGCCGGCTGCAGAACACCACTGATCACCGGTTGTTCCGGATCGCCTTCGAGAAAGCTCACCACCACTTCGACGCCTTCACGCAATGACGTCAGCGCCGTATCCGCCAATGCGGGAGCCAATGGCAGCCAGCAGTGACTGGGTTTTGCCCCCTCGCCCTGATAGAGCCAGTCGAACTGCACCGCCACCGGCCGCGAGCAATCCGGTTGCGGCTCGTCGACCGCCACCACCCAGGCCCGCTGCAGACTGCCCATGCGCAATGCGGAACGTTCGACGACCGGTTCACACACCTGCAAGTGCTCGGCGGCACAGAGGCGGTTGCTGTAGGAGGGTTCGAGCATCTGATCCGCGCGGTGCTCGATACGGGTCAACAGCCAGTGGGTGTTGCACTCCGCAAACGGCCGTGGTGACAAACTCAGCCAACGACCACAACGCAGGGTTGGCACATCGGAATGTCCCTGTGCCGTTCGGGCTCGCAGGGCATAATCGGCGGACCCACGGGCCTGTTCCCGCATCAGCCAGCGACGCACCGCCGGCGCGCGCCCCTCAGCTGCGAAACTCACGCTCCCCGTTTGCGGCAGCAACGCCGGATCATCACCGAATACCAGGCAATGGTTCTCGCGCCCATGCTCGAAGTGATAGTGGATCCGCGACTGCGTGCACAAGCGCTGCACCAGTTGCAGATCCGATTCGCCGTATTGGGTGCAGAACGTGCGGGACAGGTGGTCGGCCTGCAATTCGAACCGACGCTGATGGCCGCTGATGCCGTGCTCCCTGAGCACCTGATCGAGGATCTGCGGCACCGAGCGGCCACTGAAGATCCGCTGGCTATGGCGCAGGCCCAGACAACTCAGCTTCGGGCCCAGTCGTGCCCGGCATAACCTGGCGCCGCGGCCATGTTCGTGCTGGACCAGGCCCTGTAGCAGTCCGTGCACGCCGTTGCCCGAAGGCCCGAAGCACAGGCGTGCCGAGCGGTACAGCAAGCCGGCAAGGTCGAGATGAGGATCGTCGATCAACAGATCGATTTCGAACGAAAAAGGCTCGCTGATCGCCTCGCAACCGGTAAAGGCCAGGACTTCGAGCGGGGCGGACAGACCCGCGACATCGAGACGAAACGACGACTCGTCGGCTGGATCGAACATGGGCGATTCTCTACAGGAGGGGCGGCCGGGGATTCTCGCCGAGAGCCATGGCCGAGTAGAGAGCCGAAGTACAAATTAGGAAATGGCCTACGCGAAAAGCAGACAACATCACTTTTCTTGTGAGGATGAAGGCCAATTCGCTAGCAGAAAAAGAGAAGTCTCATCAGGTCATCCGAAACTTCCGCTGCGTGCGGAAAAATTTCAGACAACCTGATGGATTCGGAACCTGACGTCAGGAAGACAGGTAGGAGGAGCGGGTCAGACCCAGGCGCAGCGCATCGAGGAACTGGGTGCGTTCGGTAGCACTGATACGGGCACTGGCGCACTTGTCGCGGTAGTGGGTCATCAGCTCTTCCGGCGACAAGTGCACATAGCGCAGCATGTCTTCGATGGTATCGTGGGTTTCGATCCCGGCGTGGTACACGCTGCCGTCGGCGTTCTGGTAGATGTTCACCGAATCGGTGTCACCGAACAGGTTGTGCATGTCGCCGAGAATTTCCTGATAGGCGCCCACCAGGAAGATACCCAGCAGGTAATCCTCACCTTCATTCAACCCGTGTACTGGCAGACTGGTCTCGATGCTCTGCTCGTCGACGTATTGCTTGATCTTGCCGTCGGAGTCGCAGGTCAGGTCTTGCAGGACAGCACGACGCAGCGGCTCTTCGTCGAGACGGTGCAGCGGCAGAATCGGCAACACCTGGCCGATGGCCCAGGTGTCCGGCAAGCTCTGGAACACCGAGAAGTTGCAGATGTACTTGTCGGCCAGCTTGTCGTTGAGTTCGTCCAGCACCTGACGGTGCGAACGCTGACGCGCCTTCAGCGAGTTGTGCAGGCGACGGCACACGGCGAAGTAGCACTGCTCGGCCAGGGCTTTTTCGGCCAGGGTCAGTTTGCCATCGGCGTACTGGGTGGCCACGTCGCTCATGTAGTGAGTGGCGCGCCAATAGGTTTCGGTGACCATTTCGATGTCGGTCGGGCCGAGCAGATCAACCAGCCACTGCACGGTTTCCGGCAGCGACTCCTTGTTCTCGATCTGCGGCACGTCGTCGTTATGCTTCTCGACGTCGGTCACCTGCACTACCAGCATGGCGTGGTGAGCGGTCAGCGAACGGCCACTTTCGGAGAAAATGTTCGGGTGCGGCAGGCTCTGCGCGTCGCAGAACTCCTTGAGCATGCCGACCACGACACCGGCGTAGTCATCCATGTCGTAGTTGATCGAACTGGCATTGCGCGAGTGGGTACCGTCGTAGTCGACGCCCAGACCGCCACCGACGTCGATGTGATCGACTGGCAAACCAAGGTTGCGCAGCTCACCGTAGTAACGGATCGCTTCCTTGAAGCCGTGCTGGTAGTCCGCGAGGTTGGCGATCTGCGAACCCATGTGGAAGTGCAGCAGGCGGATGCCCTGATCCAGACCGGCGGCGCGGAAGCGCTCGACCACCGACAGCAGTTGCGCCGCCGACAGACCGAATTTGGATTTCTCGCCACCGGTGTCCGCCCACTTCGACGACGCCAGCGACGACAGGCGCACGCGCAGGCCGACCTGTGGCTTGACCTTCAGCGAGGCGGCTTCTTCGATCACCAGACCGACTTCGGACTCTTTCTCGATCACGATGAACACGTTGTGGCCAAGCTTCTGGCCCATCAGCGCCAGACGGATGAACTCGCGGTCCTTGTAACCGTTGCAAACGATGGTGCCTCCCTTCGGCGCCAGTGCCAGCACGGCCAGCAGCTCAGGCTTGGAGCCGGCTTCCAGACCGATGGAAACGTTCTGGGTCGCGATGATGTTTTCAATCACCGCCTCCTGCTGGTTGACCTTGATCGGGTACAGCGCGGTGTACTTGCTCTGGTATTCCAGACGCTCGATGTTCGAGTCGAAAGCACCGGTCAGCTGACGCACGCGGTCTTGCAGGATATCGGGAAAACGCACCAGCAGCGGCAACGAAAGGCCGCTCTTGCGCAACTGGTCGACTTGTTCGAACAGGTCGATCGGTGAACTGCTCGGGCCGTTCGGACGAACTTCGACGCGACCGGCGTCATTGATCGCGAAATACCCGGCCCCCCAATGGCGAATCCCGTAAACACTGCGGCTGTCCGCAACTGTCCATTGGCTGCCATCGTCTTTGCGTGTGCGTCGTACGGACATCGAAGTCCCCTATAAAGAAGTCATAGTGCGTCGCCTGATGCAGGCCGGCGCAGTCTAAAGAATGAAAATGACGGTTCGTCAGCGGGGCGGTAGACCGCGCTGACAGCGTTGAGTTTAGAAACCGGTCATGAACAGGCTCTGTGAAAACCATGGTGACGACGCCGAAACTGATGACAATCAGTGCCGGATCAAGCCGCTGGTGGTTTTCACAGAGGCTGCTAGCCGCCGGACTTCTTCGCCTTGAAACCGTGCTTGATCAACTCGGCCAAGAGTAGCTCGACATGATCGCCCTGGATTTCGATGATCCCGTCTTTCAACGCACCGCCGGTGCCGCAACGCTTCTTCAACGTTGTCGCCAGCTCTTTGAGTGCGTCTTCGGCCAGGGGCACGCCGGTGATGGTGGTCACCGTCTTGCCGCCACGACCCTTGCTCTCGCGGCGAACGCGGGCAATGCCGTCGCCGGCCGGGATCACGGTTTGTCTGCAGATACAGGCGTCCACCGGCTTACTGCATTCCGGGCAATGACGACCTGCGTCGGTGGAAAATACCAGACCGCCCAGGGCGGCGAAGGATGCGGCTTTTTTGGCCACCGGCAATCCTCTTGGGAGGACAAAGACTGATCGCAGCCTTGGGCAAGGCTATCGACCGCGAAGCCCCACTCAGGCAGGGGCAGCGCTACTGTGTCGGTTGCTCCTGCAAAGCAGGCCGGCACAGCTTGAAAAGGTCGCGCAGTGTAACGGCAAAAACGCCGATTGCTAAGTGCCAATCGGCGCCATTTTATGAGTTCTTTGCGACGTCGCTTTGCTGAGCCTTCAGATAGCGCTTCAAGGCTGCCAGAGAGTCCGGGCAATAAGGCTTCTGCTCGATTTCCAGCATGACCTGATCGACCGGAATGAAGCGTGCTTCGAGCACTTCTTCCGGCTGCAGGATCAGCGGCCCGTCCCATACCGCTGAAAACGCCGAGCACCACAGACGATTGCCGGTGTCCTCGAAGTAGAAATGGTCATGAGCCGTCAGCTCGACGCCGCTCACCCCCAGCTCTTCTTCCAGCTCACGGGCCGCCGACTCTGCGTAGGTCTCGTTCGCCTGCACCATCCCCCCCGCCGCCACATCCCAATAACCGGGATAAATGGCTTTACTCAAGGTCCGTCGGTGGACACAAAGTTCGCCGACGGAGTTGAACAGCATGATGTAGGTGCCACGCCCGATCAGCCCGCGCTCACGCAGGTCGGAACGCACCAGGGCGCCGAGCAGGTTGTCCTGCTCATCGACCCAGGCGATCTGTTCGGCATCCGAGGCCGCCCGATGGGCAGCCTCTCTGGCGTTGTCGCTCATGACTCAGCCCTGATTGAGCAGTTGACGAAGGTCGATCACGGCGGCGTTGGCCCGGGAAATGTAGTTGGCCATCACCAGCGAGTGGTTGGCCAGTACCCCGAAGCCGCTGCCGTTGAGGATCATCGGGCTCCACACCGGCTCCTGCGAAGCCTCCAGTTCACGAATGATCTGGCGCACGCTGACCGTGGCGTTCTTCTTCGCCAGCACGTCGGCGAAATCGACTTCGATGGCACGCAGCATGTGCGACAGCGCCCAGGCCTGACCGCGGGCTTCATAGAACACGTTGTCGATCTGCATCCACGGGGTCTCGACAATTTCCTCGTCAACCTGTGGCACTTCACCCACCGCCGGCACTTCGGTTTTCAGCGCGGTGTTGAGCTTGACCCGGCCAACACTGGCCGACAGGCGTTGCGACAGCGAACCGAGACGGGTGCCGACATCACCCAGCCAGTTGTTCAGGTTGTCGGCGCGAGCGTAGAACAGCGCGTTCTTTTGCGTCGGGTCAGACAGGCGGGCCTGATAACGGCTCAGGGAGTTGATGCCTTCCTGGTACTCCGACTCGCTGGACGGCAGAATCCAGCTCTTGTTGTCGAAGTTGAAGCGCGGTTCGGCCTTGGCCAGATCGGCGTCTTCAGCCGATTGCGACTGCGAGCGGGCGAAGTCCTTGCGCAAGGCACGGGTCAGGTCACGCACCTGCACCAGCACGCCATATTCCCAGCTCGGCATGTTGTCCATCCACAGGCCCGGCGGGAAGCGGTCGTTGGAAATGTAGCCGCCCGGCTTGTTCAGCAGGGTGCCGGCGACGGTCTTGAGGGTTTCGACCGTGGTGTAGCCAACCACCATCTGCTTGCCTTCTTTCTCGGCGGCCAGCTGTGCGTTCTGCGCCACCGGGAACAGGGCCGGCTCTTCGCTCCAGTACCAGCCCAGGCCGATGGTCACCAACAGGTAAATACCGACCAGCGTGGCCAGCGCGCGGCTGAACAACAGGCCGCCAACATAGCTGCGCGCGGCCGACTTCGGCTCGGCGGCACGTTCGGGCGCGCTGCCCGCGCGATTCTTCCAGTCCAGCATGGCGATATCCTTTCAATCTTGGGTTCAACGGTTCGACAGCAACCATACAACAACGTGCCTCTGACTCGCACCCGTCAATAATGACAGGGGGTGACTCTTTGGGCCTGCCGTCGTGCGCTAAGGGATTCCCTGATACCCGTGGCCCTGAGAAAACCTTGTCGATGCCGATGGAAAAATTCGTGAACCCTCCCGTTTTCGCATCAGGCCTGCGATAGAAATTGTTTCTTGATAAGCCTTAGAGTACCCGGATCCAAGGGACCTCCCCCGACAAACAGGTTCGAATTGAAACCAGCTGGTCAGAAACTGAATGGTGACGCACCGCAGATTATTGACGTACGACACTCATGTAACCGGAAAGAGGTGCTAGCATAGAGCCACCAGTCGATCTCAGCATGCACCCTAACTAGTAGTCAGGATATGACCGAGCCAGAAGACCCCAGCCGTGAGCGCCTCAAGCACCACTTTGCCCAGCGGGTAATTCATCAGGCACGTCAGATTCTTGAGATATGGCAGCGCCTGCAACGCAGTGAGTGGTCCACTGCCGACCTCGCCGAACTGAGCGAAGCCAATCTGCGCCTGCTGCGTTTTGCCGAGCGTTTCGAACAGCCCGAGCACACCCAACTGGCCCATCACATCAGCCAGTCGCTGGAAGCGGTGGATGCCAATCGCGGGCGCCTGAGCAGTGGCCTGATCACTGACCTCAACCGTTTGATGCAGCGTCTTTCGCGCACCGGCCTGCGCCATGGCGATCAGCTCGACCAGACCTTTTTGCCGCCCCTGCGCAAACCGATCTACGTGATGCTTCAGGATCACGACCGCGCCGAGCGGCTGGCCAAGCAACTGGAGTTTTTTGGTCTGAGCGCCCAGGCGCTGGACAGCGTGTCGGCGTTTCGCTCCTCGATGGTCGAGCGCCTGCCAGCCGCCATCGTCATGGACGTGGACTTCAGCGGCGCCGGCGTCGGCCTGAAACTCGCCGCCGAGGCCCAGCAAGGTCTGGAAGAGCCTTTGCCGCTGCTGTTCTTCAGCCTGCATGAAACCGACACCCCGACCCGCCTCGCCGCCGTGCGCGCCGGCGGTCAGGAGTTTCTCACCGGCACCCTCGAAGCCTCGAGCCTGCTGGAAAAAATCGAAGTCCTGACCTGTGTCGCACAGTACGAGCCTTATAAAGTGCTGATCATCGACGACTCCCGCGCTCAGGCGATGCACACCGAACGCTTGCTCAACAGCGCCGGGATTGTCACTCGCACACTGATCGAGCCGATTCAGGCCATGGCCGAGCTGGCGGACTTCCAGCCGGACCTGATCATCCTCGACATGTACATGCCGGCCTGCACCGGCACCGAACTGGCCAAGGTCATCCGTCACAACGACCGCTACGTCAGCGTGCCGATCATTTATCTATCGGCCGAAGACGACCTGGACAAACAACTCGACGCCATGAGCGAGGGCGGCGACGACTTCCTGACCAAACCGATCAAGCCGCGCCACCTGATCACCACGGTGCGCAACCGCGCAGCGCGTGCACGCAATCTCAAGGCACGAATGGTCCGCGACAGTCTCACCGGCCTTTACAACCACACGCACATTCTCCAGTTGCTGGAAGACTGCTCGTTCCGTGCCCGCCGCGAAAACAAGCCGCTGAGTTTTGCGATGCTCGACATCGACCACTTCAAACGGGTCAACGACAGCCACGGCCATCCCATGGGCGACCGTGTGATCAAGAGCTTGGCGCTGTTCCTCAAGCAACGCCTACGCAAGACCGACTTCATCGGCCGTTACGGCGGTGAAGAATTCGCCATCGTCATGCCCGACACCGATATAGAAGCCGCGCACAAAGTGCTCGACGAAATCCGCCAGCGCTTCGCCGAAATCCATTACCCGGCCCAGCCTCACGACCTGTGGTGCACGTTCAGCGCCGGGGTGGTGGAGATGCACGACGATTCCGACAGCCTGATGATGGCGAGCCAGGCCGACGAGGCGCTGTACCGCGCCAAGGGTGAAGGTCGCAATCGGGTGCAGACCGCGCGGGACTCAAAGCAAAGTGCCACTTTTTCACCGGAATCCACCGATTCGGTCATAACCCTGTAACAGAACCGCAATAAATTCAGGCGCTTACCATTTCTGCCGTTGGTAGCCGTCATGCGCCTGAAGTTGCTCACCAATCTCAACACACTGTTGTTGGTCGCCGTCTGCGTGGCCCTCGGCGCCACGCTGTGGTGGTCGCAAAAAGCCCTCGAGCGCCCCTATCTGTTGATGGAGCGCTACCTCGGGCTGTCCCAGCAATTTCAGAATGAAGTCGCGCGTAACGTCGAGGACTACCTCGGCAGCGGCGACGCCCTGCGCCTGAGCAGCGCCAGCCAGGCCATCGACAGCTTGCAGAAAGAGCTCGGTGACTTGCCGCCGGCACTGGCCGACACCCTGCGTCCAAGCCTGTCGAGCCTCGAAGAATTCAGCAAGACCGACCTGCTCGCCGCCGGCAAACTGGCCGGCGATCCGCAAGCCTTGCTGTTGCAGGCGGAGCGCGAACTGGGTGCGAGCCTCGATCAGCTCAGCACCTACGCCGGCGGCAACTCGACTTACCTGACGCCACTGCTCGCGGCGTCTCAACATCTGGGCAAGTTATCGCTGGCCCGGGACAAACTGGCCAGCAGCGGGCGCAGTGAACTGGCTGCCGACGTCGAGCGCGAAGTCACCAACATCCGCACCCAGGCTCAGGCAATCGATGCCCTGCCCCTGCTTGGTGTGGTCACCCGCAGCGAATCCGGCAGCGACGATTTTGCCTCGATGATGGGCATTGAAAGCACTGAAAAAGCCGTCGCCGAAGACGCCGGCGTCGGCCTCAAACGCGAACTCAACAGTTTGCTCGGCCGTTACCCGGCAGAACTGGCCCGCACCCGCGACCAGATCCAGAAACGCACCGAGCTCAGCACCGCCACCCACGAGAAAATCGCTGCGGTGCAACAAGCCATCGCCGGCCTGGAGCCGGTGGTACGCGCCCAACACGGGCAGATCCAGAGCGAAGTGCGCCTGATGCAAGGCGTGATGATCGGCCTGATCCTGTTGATCGCCCTGCTGATCGACACCTTGCAGCGACGCTTGGCCCGCACCCTGACCAACCTCGCCCCTGCGCTTTCGACCTGGGCCGAAGGCGATTTCAGCCGCGACATTCATCTGGGTAAAACCAACCGCGAACTGCACGACATCGAAGCCTCGCTCAATCGCCTGCGTGCCTATCTGGTGGATCTGGTCGGGACGATTCGCGGCAATGCCGAACAAGTGGCGGGCAGCAGCCGCACCCTCGCCGAGCTGAGCAATGACCTGCACAGCGGCGCCGAACATCAGGCCGGCGATACCGCGCTGATCCGCGACTCCCTCAGCGAACTGGAAGCGACCATCCAACAAGTGGCCGGCGATGCGCGCCAGGCCGCAGACGCCAGCCGTCATGCGGGACAGGCCGTCGAGCACGGGCAAAAAGTCATCGGCCTGAGCCTCACCGGCCTGCATGCGCTGGTAGAGGAAGTACAAGGCAATGCGCAGATGATCGAGCATCTGGCGGAAGAGTCGGCCACCATCGGTGGCGTGTTGACGGTGATCCGTTCGATTGCCGACCAGACCAACCTGCTGGCCCTGAACGCAGCCATCGAAGCTGCCCGCGCTGGGGAAATGGGTCGTGGTTTTGCCGTGGTGGCGGAGGAAGTCCGCTCACTGGCGCAACGCACCGCTGGCGCCACCGCAGAAATTCAAACCTTGATCGCCGGCCTGCAAACCGCCGCCCGACAGTCGGTCGAAGGTATGCGCGCTCAGGTTGAGCACGCCGAAGCCACAGCCAATCAGGCGCAATCGGCGGACGGGGCGCTAGACAAGATTGTCGGCGCAATCCAGACCATTTCCGACACGGCAGTGCGCATCGCCGATGTCACAGCGCAGCAAAGTGGCGCGGTCAGCGAAATCCGCGATCACAGCGAACGGATTCACCAATTGGGCGGCGATAACTTGCTGCGCATCGGCGAAGGACGTGAACAGGGTGAGAATCTGCTGGTATTGGGTGGGCAACTGCACACAGCGGTTCAGGCGTTCCGCGTCTGATCGCGATTGTGTCGGGTTTGGCAGCGTGAATGACCGGATCTGATCACTCAGTCACATATTTCGCGCAAACATCGGAGATCGTGCTGGCTATTGCAGAGAACTGGACAGTCACAAAGTCTTTGCGGCATAGTCGCCGGGTTCTGACGAAGGCTCACCCATAACAAGGAACACGCAGATGGCAACGCTACTGGTGCTGCACGGCCCCAACCTGAACCTGCTCGGCACCCGCGAACCCGGGACCTACGGGTCGACGACCCTGGCGCAGATCAATCAGGACCTGGAACGCCGCGCCCGTGAAGCCGGCCATCATCTGCTGTACCTGCAGAGCAATGCCGAGTACGAATTGATCGACCGCATCCACGCCGCACGCGGCGAAGGTGTGGACTTCATTCTGATCAATCCAGCGGCTTTTACGCACACAAGTGTCGCATTACGTGACGCGCTGCTGGGAGTGAGCATCCCATTCATCGAAGTGCATTTGTCCAACGTGCACAAACGCGAACCTTTCCGCCATCACTCTTACTTCTCCGACGTAGCGGTGGGAGTGATCTGCGGCCTTGGCGCCAGCGGTTATCGACTGGCCCTGGAGGCTGCACTAGAGCAGCTTGAACAACAAGCTATACGCCCCTGACCGACCCTTGGGAGTTGATGATTCATGGATATCCGTAAAGTTAAGAAACTGATCGAATTGCTGGAAGAGTCCGGCATCGACGAGCTCGAGATCAAGGAAGGCGAAGAGTCCGTACGCATCAGCCGCCACAGCAAGACCCCGGCGCAGCAGTACTACGCACCGGCTCCGATGCAGGCTCCGGCCGCTGCACCTGTTGCCGCTGCCGCCCCAGTTGCTGCCGCCGCTCCGGCTGCCGCTGCTGCTCCAGCGCTGAACGGCACCGTTGCCCGTTCGCCGATGGTCGGCACCTTCTATCGCAAATCTTCGCCAACCTCGCCGTCCTTCGTTGAAGTCGGCCAGACCGTGAAGAAAGGCGACACCCTGTGCATCGTTGAAGCCATGAAGATGATGAACCACATCGAAGCTGAAACCAGCGGTGTGATCGAGTCCATCCTCGTCGAAGACGGCCAGCCGGTTGAGTACGACCAACCGCTGTTCACCATCGTTTGAACTGCGGAGAGCCTTTGATGACTGCGAAGTTGGAAAAAGTTCTGATCGCTAACCGCGGTGAGATCGCCCTGCGGATTCTGCGTGCCTGCAAAGAGATGGGCATCAAGACCGTCGCCGTTTACTCCAAGGCCGACAAAGAGCTGATGCACCTGGGTCTGGCAGACGAATCCGTCTGCATCGGCCCGGCTTCTGCCGCGCACTCTTACCTGCACATCCCGGCAATCATCGCGGCCGCTGAAGTGACTGGCGCTACCGCCATTCACCCAGGCTACGGTTTCCTCGCGGAAAACGCCGACTTTGCCGAGCAGGTCGAGAACTCCGGTTTCGCTTTCATCGGCCCGAAAGCCGACACCATTCGCCTGATGGGCGACAAGGTATCGGCCAAGCACGCGATGATCGAAGCGGGCGTTCCAACCGTTCCAGGCTCCGACGGCCCACTGCCGGAAGACGAAGAAACGGCGCTGCGCATCGGTCGTGAAGTCGGCTACCCGGTGATCATCAAAGCCGCTGGCGGCGGTGGTGGTCGCGGCATGCGCGTGGTGCACAAGGAAGAAGACCTGATCGCCTTCGCCAAACTGACCCGCACCGAAGCTGGCGCGGCGTTCGGCAACCCGATGGTCTATCTGGAAAAATTCCTGACCAACCCGCGTCACGTCGAAGTGCAGGTTCTGTCCGACGGCCAGGGCAACGCCATCCATCTGGGCGACCGTGACTGCTCGCTGCAGCGCCGTCACCAGAAGGTCCTCGAAGAAGCGCCGGCTCCGGGCATCGACGAGCAGGCCCGCAAGGAAGTCCTCGCCCGCTGCGTCAAGGCGTGCGTCGACATCGGCTACCGTGGCGCCGGCACCTTCGAGTTCCTGTACGAGAACGGTCGTTTCTACTTCATCGAAATGAACACCCGTGTTCAGGTGGAGCACCCGGTTTCGGAAATGGTCACCGGTATCGACATCGTCAAGGAGATGCTCAGCATCGCCGCTGGCAACAAGCTGTCGTTCACTCAGGATGACGTGGTTATCCGCGGTCACTCGCTGGAATGCCGGATCAACGCTGAAGACCCGAAAACCTTCATGCCGAGCCCGGGCACGGTCAAGCATTTCCACGCACCAGGCGGCAACGGCGTTCGCGTCGATTCGCACCTGTACAGCGGTTATGCGGTTCCGCCGAATTACGACTCGCTGATCGGCAAGCTGATCACTTACGGCGCCACCCGCGACGAAGCCATGGCGCGCATGCGCAATGCCCTGGACGAAATCGTGGTTGACGGGATCAAGACCAACATCCCGCTGCACCGTGATCTGACCCGCGACGAAGGCTTCTGCAAAGGGGGCGTGAACATTCACTACCTCGAGCACAAGCTGGCTGGCGAGAAGCACTAAGCTTCAGCCCGCACCTGACAAAGCCGCCTTCGGGCGGCTTTGTTGTTTCTTAAGGTTTCATCTGCTCACACATTACCCGCTCCCACAAAACCATCGCGCTCGCGTAAACTTGCGCGCTTCTCGCAGGCCGCTAGGCTGCAATCAATCTTTTTCACAGGTGCCCGCCATGCCTTGGCTGCAAGTCCGTCTCGCCATCAGCCCAGAACAAGCCGAAACCTACGAAGACGCTTTCCTTGAAGTGGGCGCCGTCTCGGTGACCTTCATGGACGCCGAAGATCAACCGATCTTCGAACCGGAACTCAACACCACCCCGCTGTGGGCACACACCCACCTGCTGGCCCTGTTCGAGGGCGGCACCGAAGCCGCCCCGGTACTGGCCCATCTGGAACTGCTGACCGGCAGCCCGCTGCCCGAGCATCACAGCGAAGTGATCGAAGACCAGGACTGGGAACGCAGCTGGATGGACGGTTTCCAGCCGATGCAATTCGGCCAGCGCCTGTGGATCGTGCCGAGCTGGCACGCCGCGCCGCAACCTGACGCAGTCAACCTGCTGCTGGATCCGGGCCTGGCGTTCGGTACCGGCACCCACCCGACCACCGCCCTGTGCCTGGAATGGCTGGACGGTCAGGACCTGAAAGACTGCAACGTGCTGGACTTCGGTTGTGGCTCGGGGATTCTGGCCATCGCCGCGCTGCTGCTGGGCGCGAAAGAAGCCGTCGGCACCGACATCGACGTGCAGGCGCTGGAAGCCTCCCGCGACAACGCCGGTCGCAACGGTATTGCCGACGAGCTGTTCCCGCTGTACCTGCCGGAGGATCTGCCGCAGGTCAAAGCCGACGTGCTGGTGGCCAACATCCTGGCCGGCCCGCTGGTTTCTCTGGCGCCGCAACTGTCCGGCCTGGTCAAGTCCGGCGGGCGTCTGGCGCTGTCCGGGATCCTCGCCGAACAGGGCGAAGAAGTCGCCGCCGCCTACGCGCAGGACTTCGATCTCGACCCGATCGCCAATCGTGATGGCTGGGTGCGCATCACCGGCCGTCGGCGCTAGAATGACCGCCTGCTCAATCCGGATCGCCGCATGACCGACAGCTTCGTCACCCAGTGCCCGCATTGCCAAACCAGTTTCCGCGTCAGCCACACTCAATTGAGCGTGGCACGCGGAGTGGTTCGTTGCGGCTCCTGCCTGCAAGTGTTCAACGCAGCCAAGCAGTTGCTCGAACAGCGCGCAGGCAAGGAAGCAGTCACGCCGGTAGCGCCAGCCATCGTCGAACCGGCACCGGTCACAGAAACACCGGTCGTCGCCAGACAACCCGAGCCCATCGAAACGCCTGAGCCACGCGCCATCAGCCAGAAGCAGTGGAGCGCCGCCGAGCTGGACCTGGACAGCCTGGATCTTGATCAGGAACTGGCCCGCCTCGAGCAACGGGAAATCCAGCCGACCACCGAATTCGGCCGACCGCGCGAAGAGTCTCTCAGCGCGCGTCGCGACAGCCACGAGCCGGAAGACGAGCCGTGGTCGGACAGCCTGTTCAGCGAACCGGCGGACGAGCGACCAGCCGAGCCTGAACACGAAACCGAAGTCATCGATGCCGAACCGGCAAAACCGGAACGCACCGAACCTTCGCTATCGCTGGAGCCGGTGGACCTCGATGACGAGCCGCCCATCCCGCAATTGCGCCTGCACGACCCGATCGATCATTCCGCTCGCCACGAACGCCTGTCAGCCAGTGACGAGGTGGACGACGATCTGACACCGGTCGAGCCGCCGCGCAAAAAACGCGAACGCAGCGAGCCCGGCGTACGTGCCGAAGTGTTACAGGACCTGACCGACGACCCGCTGCAACTGGACTGGCAGAAACGCCGCTCCCCTTGGGGCCGACGCCTGCTCTGGCTGTTGTTGATCCTGTTGGCCGCCGGCGCTCTCGCCGGCCAGTACATCGCCTATCATTTCGATGAGCTGGCCCGCCAGGATCAATACCGTCCGTGGTTCCAGCAACTGTGCCCGCAGATCGGCTGCACGGTGCCGTCCAAGGTCGATATCGCCAAGATCAAGAGCAGCAACCTGGTAGTGCGCAGCCATCCGGAATTCAGCGGAGCGCTGGTGGTGGACGCGATCATTTATAACCGCGCACCGTTCTCGCAACCGTTTCCGCTGCTGGAGTTGCGCTTCGCCGACCTCAACGGTCACCTGATCGCCAGCCGTCGCTTCAAGCCTGGCGAATATCTCAACGGCGACCTCGAAGGCATGGCGGAAATGCCGCCGCAGACGCCGATCCACATCGCCCTGGACATCCTCGACCCGGGGCCGAAAGCGGTGAACTACAGCCTGAGTTTCCACTCGCCCGAGTGAAACGCTTCACCGCTCCGCAATTGACGGCAGTTTTCTGACTTTGCACCGCACGACCAAACCGGCGGTAATAACAGAATAACTGTTCAGATTTTGTTCAATTCAGCCTTTATCCAGTCATCGAGAGCGGGTATCATGCCAACCCTTTTTCGAACTCTCATGATCCGGCCCCACTTCAGGGAAGTCCTATGTCGGCGGTACGCATCGGCCCATATACATTGCAGAACGGCTTGATCCTCGCCCCTATGGCGGGTGTCACCGACCAGCCCTTTCGTCAGTTGTGCAAGCGATTGGGCGCAGGGCTTGTAGTCTCGGAAATGGTCACCAGTGACATGAGCCTGTGGAATACCCGCAAGTCGCGCATGCGCATGATCCACGAAGGCGATCCCGAGCCGCGCTCGGTACAGATTGCCGGTGGCGACGCGCAGATGCTGGCGGACGCGGCCCGGGCCAACGTCGAACTGGGTGCACAGATTATCGACATCAACATGGGTTGCCCGGCAAAAAAGGTCTGCAACAAGGCCGCCGGCTCCGCGTTGTTGAAGGATGAAGCGCTGGTTACCGAGATCCTGCACGCCGTCGTGGGTGCGGTTGATGTGCCGGTAACCCTGAAGATCCGCACCGGATGGGATCGCGACAACAAGAACGGCCTGACCGTGGCGAAGATCGCCGAACAGGCCGGGATCACGGCGCTGGCGGTGCATGGCCGCACCCGCGCCGACCTGTACACCGGCGAAGCCGAGTACGACACCATTGCCGCGATCAAGCAGGCGGTGTCGATTCCGGTCTTTGCCAACGGCGACATCGTATCGCCGGAAAAGGCCCGCTACGTGCTCGACGCGACCGGTGCCGATGGCCTGTTGATCGGCCGGGCTGCCCAGGGGCGGCCATGGATTTTTCGTGAGATCGAACACTTCCTGCGTACAGGCGAAAAACTGCCGGCGCCGGAGCTGATCGAGGTGGAACGCATTCTGCTTGAGCATCTGGCCGCCCTCCACGCCTTTTATGGGGACGTGATGGGCGTACGCATTGCCCGAAAGCATGTGGGCTGGTATCTCGCAACCTTGCCGGGCGCCAAGGAGTTTCGCGCCCGTTTCAATCGTTTGGATGGTACGGAAACACAATGCGCCAACGTTCGGGAGTTCTTCGCCGAACGTTACAAGAGCCTGACAGGGGACGGAGAAGGGGTGGCCGCATGACGATGATGACCGAGACTTTAGTGAGTGGAACAACACCCGTGAGCGACAACGTGAATTTGAAACAGCACCTCAATACCCCGAGCGAAGAAGGCCAGACCCTTCGCGGGAGTGTCGAGAAAGCGCTGCACAATTATTTCGCCCACCTTGAGGGCGCAGCCGTCACGGACGTGTACAACCTGGTGCTCTCCGAAGTCGAGGCTCCCCTGCTCGAAAGCGTGATGAACTACGTCAAGGGCAACCAGACCAAGGCCAGCGAGCTGCTCGGACTCAACCGCGGCACGCTGCGCAAGAAACTCAAGCAGTACGATCTGCTGTAAGCATTCAATCAAACCAGAAAGGCGCCCGCGTAAAACCGGTCGCCTTTTTTGCTGACTTCCCTTGCTTTTGATGGAAATTGAGATGACCGACCAGACTACCCGCCTGCCGATCCGCCGCGCCTTGATCAGTGTTTCCGACAAGACCGGGATCCTCGAATTCGCCAGGGAGCTGGAAGCCCTGGGCGTGGAAATCCTTTCCACCGGCGGGACCTTCAAACTGCTGCAGGACAACGGCGTGGCCGCAGTGGAAGTCGCGGATTACACCGGTTTCGCAGAGATGATGGACGGTCGGGTGAAAACCCTGCACCCGAAAATCCACGGCGGGATCCTCGGTCGTCGCGGTATCGATGACGCGATCATGAACGAGCACGGCATCAAGCCGATCGATCTGGTAGCCGTCAACCTGTACCCGTTCGAAGCCACCATCAGCAAGCCAGGCTGCGACCTGCCGACCGCCATCGAGAACATCGACATCGGCGGCCCGACCATGGTCCGTTCGGCCGCGAAAAACCACAAAGACGTGGCCATCGTGGTGAATGCCAGCGACTACGCCAACGTCCTGGAAAACCTCAAGGCCGGCGGCCTGACCTACGCACAACGTTTCGACCTGATGCTCAAGGCGTTCGAACACACTGCCGCCTACGACGGCATGATCGCCAACTACATGGGCACCGTGAACCAGGCCGCTGACACCCTCAGCACCGAAGGTCGCAGCGAATTCCCGCGCACCTTCAACAGCCAGTTCATCAAGGCCCAGGAAATGCGCTACGGCGAGAACCCGCACCAGAGCGCGGCGTTCTACGTTGAGGCCAAACCAGCCGAAGTCGGCATCGCCACCGCGACTCAGCTGCAAGGCAAAGAACTGTCGTACAACAACGTGGCCGACACCGACGCCGCGCTGGAATGCGTGAAGAGCTTCGTCAAACCGGCCTGCGTGATCGTCAAGCACGCCAACCCTTGCGGCGTGGCCGTGAGCCCGGACGCCGAAGGCGGCATCCGTCAGGCCTACGAACTGGCCTACGCCACCGACACCGAATCGGCGTTCGGCGGCATCATCGCCTTCAACCGTGAACTGGATGCCGAGACCGCCAAGGCGATCGTCGAGCGTCAGTTCGTCGAAGTGATCATCGCCCCGAGCGTCAGCGAAGAAGCCCGCGCCATCGTTGCTGCCAAGGCCAATGTGCGCCTGCTGGCCTGCGGCGAGTGGTCGGCCGACCGTGCCGCTGCCTGGGACTACAAGCGCGTCAACGGTGGCCTGCTGGTACAGAGCCGTGACATCGGCATGATCGGCGCCGACGACCTGAAAGTGGTGACCAAACGCGCCCCGACCGAACAGGAAATCCACGACCTGATCTTTGCCTGGAAAGTGGCCAAGTACGTTAAATCCAACGCTATCGTCTACGCCAAGAACCGTCAGACCATCGGTGTCGGCGCTGGCCAGATGAGCCGCGTGAACTCGGCACGTATCGCCGCGATCAAGGCTGAACACGCTGGTCTGCAAGTCGCCGGTTCGGTGATGGCATCGGATGCGTTCTTCCCGTTCCGCGACGGTCTGGACAATGCGGCCAAGGTCGGTATCACTGCGGTGATCCAGCCAGGCGGTTCGATGCGTGATGCTGAAGTGATTGCTGCTGCCGACGAGGCTGGTATCGCGATGGTATTCACCGGTATGCGCCACTTCCGTCACTGATAAACCGATTCCCTGTGGGAGCGGGCTTGCCCGCGATGCAGCCACCTCGGTTCTTAAGACAGACCGCAGTGATGCTATCGCTGGCAAGCCATCTCCCACAGAAAAGCGCCCCTGCGGCGCTCAACAGAATTAGCGTCATCCGAGGTTTTTGAAATGAATGTTTTGATCATTGGCAGCGGTGGCCGCGAACACGCCCTGGCCTGGAAAGTGGCTCAGGATCCGCGTGTGCAGAAGGTTTTCGTGGCACCGGGCAACGCCGGCACTGCGATTGAAGCCAAGTGCGAAAACGTCGCCATCGACGTGCTGGCCCTTGAGCAACTGGCCGACTTCGCCGAGAAGAACGTTTCCCTGACCATCGTCGGCCCTGAAGTGCCGCTGGTTGCCGGCGTCGTCGATCTGTTCCGCTCCCGAGGCCTGGACTGCTTCGGTCCGACCGCCGGTGCCGCACAGCTGGAAGGCTCGAAAGCCTTCACCAAGGATTTCCTGGCGCGCCACAAGATCCCGACCGCCGACTACCAGAACTTCACCGAGATCGAGCCGGCCCTGGCTTACCTGCGTGAAAAAGGCGCACCGATCGTGATCAAGGCCGACGGCCTGGCTGCCGGTAAAGGCGTGATCGTCGCCATGACCCTGCAAGAAGCCGAAGACGCCGTGCGCGACATGCTCGCCGGCAATGCTTTCGGTGATGCCGGTTCGCGCGTCGTGATCGAAGAATTCCTCGACGGCGAAGAAGCCAGTTTCATCGTCATGGTCGACGGCAAGAACGTTCTGCCGATGGCCACCAGCCAGGACCACAAACGCGTCGGCGACGGCGACAGCGGCCCGAACACCGGCGGCATGGGTGCTTATTCCCCGGCTCCAGTGGTCACGGCTGACGTTCACCAACGTGTTATGGATCTGGTGATCTGGCCGACCGTGCGCGGCATGGCCGAAGAAGGCAACGTCTACACCGGTTTCCTGTACGCCGGTCTGATGATCGACAAGGCCGGCAATCCGAAGGTCATCGAGTTCAACTGCCGTTTCGGCGATCCGGAAACCCAACCGGTGATGCTGCGTCTGCAGTCGAGCCTGGTGTTACTGGTCGAAGCGGCACTGGCCCAGGCGCTGGACAAGGTTGAAGCGCAGTGGGATCCACGTCCGAGTGTCGGCATTGTGCTGGCGGCCGGCGGTTACCCGGGCGACTACGCCAAGGGCGCGCCGATCAACGGTCTGGACGCGGCAGCGAGCCTGGAAGGCAAGGTCTTCCACGCCGGCACCGCGCTCAAGGACGGCAATGTCGTGACCGCCGGTGGTCGGGTGCTGTGCGCTACCGCCATGGGTTCCAGCGTGAGTGCTGCCCAGGAGCAGGCCTACAAACTGGCCAAGGCCATCGACTGGGAAGGCTGCTTCTACCGCACCGATATTGGCTACCGCGCCATTGCCCGTGAACGCGGCGAAACTCTGTAATAAGCTACGCTGTGTTTCCGGCAAGGGCCCTTGGTCCTTGCCGGACTGTTCCGACGCTGCGCATCGTTATATTCTGGCATCAACCTACGAAGGGATTTCGCCGTGCGCTGGCTCAGGATTGCCATAGGCTTCACCGTCACACTGTTGACCTTGCTCTGCATGCTCCCGGCCCAGGCCGCGCAAGGCAGTGGCTGGTCGGTATTGCTCGACGATCAGGGCAACCTCCAGCTGAGCGACATCCGCTCCGCCCGCTACACCAATCAATTCAGCCCTATCGAGCTTGACCGCCTCACCGCGGCCGAACCCGATGGCGCGTTATGGCTGCGCTTCAGACTGGCGCCCGGCAAGCACGAACAAGTGCTGCGCATCTTCGCTCCCGACCTGTCCCACCTCAATCTGTACGTGCTCGATGGCGACAGGCTGATCGAGCAACGGGAAACCGGCACCGTCCAGGCCCAGGCCGAGCGCCCACTGCCGAGCAGCGATTTTCTGCTGCCATTACCGCAAAGCGACAAGTCCCTCGACGTTTACCTGCGCCTGGTCTCCGACCATCAGTTGCGTCCATACATCACCCTGCAATCGGCGGTGATGGGCGCGGCCAACCATAATCAGACGCTGATCTACGGCTTGCTGTTCGGCTGCCTCGCCATGCTGATCCTGCACAACCTGATCCGCTACGCCTACACCCGCTCGCGCAGCAGCCTGTGGCTGGCGGTGTGTGAAGCGTTGCTGAGCCTGAGCCTGTTGCTGTTGCTCAACCTCGCCGGTCCTTGGCTGCCGAACTGGCACGCGATCCAGACCCCCGGCGCCTATCTGGCACTGCTGCTGACCGCACCGGCCGGCCTGATGTTCGCCTACCGCTTCTTCGCCCCGCTCAGCCCGCATCCGCTGAACAAACTGCTGCTGGGCGACATCCTGTTCATCGTGATCTGCAGCCTGCTGCTGTTGTTCGTCAACACCCTGCCGCTGAACATCATCACCTACGCACTGGTGGCCCTGGCCGGGCTGAGCATGTTGCTGGTAGCGTTCTATCACTGGCAGAAAGGCTACCGCCCTGCCCGTCTGTTCGTCGCCGCCATGGTGGTGTTCAACATCGGCACGCTGATCATCCTTCCGGCCCTGCTGGGGCTGACCCTGGTGGCGCCGCAAGGCCTGATCATGACCCTGATGGGCTTCATCTGTATCAGTGGCCTGCTGATGAGCATCGCCCTGGGCGAGCGCCAGCGCAGCATCACCGAAAGCCGTTTCAGCATCAGCCGCGACCTCGCCGCAAGCAACGCGGAAATCAATGCCAAGGCCGAATTCCTCGCCAAGATCAGCCACGAAATCCGCACGCCGATGAATGGCGTACTAGGCATGACCGAACTGCTGCTCGGCACGCCGTTGTCGGTCAAGCAGCGCGACTACGTGCAGACCATCCACAGCGCCGGCAACGAACTGCTGACCCTGATCAACGAGATCCTCGACATCTCCCGCCTCGAATCCGGGCAGATCGAACTGGACGACGTGCAATTCGATCTCAACGCCCTGATCGACGATTGCCTGAGCATCTACCGCGCCAAGGCCGAACAGCAGAACGTCGAGCTGATCAGCTTCATCCAGCCGCAAGTGCCACGGGTCATCAGCGGCGATCCGACCCGTCTGCGCCAGACGCTGCTAAGCCTGCTGGAAAACGCCCTGAAGAAAACCGAAGAAGGCGAAGTGCTGGTGGTGGTCGCCCTCGATGAACGCAGCGCCAAGCCACGCCTGCGCATCGCCGTGCAAGACAGCGGCCAGCCGATGGACCAGGAAGAGCGTGATGCGTTGATGCACGCCGAGTTGCACAGCAAGCACTTCCTGTCGGCCAACCGCTTGGGCGGCAATCTCGGGCTGGTGATCGCACGGCAACTGATTCGCCTGATGCAGGGTGAGTTCGGCATCAAGAGCGGCGCCACCCAGGGCAGCACGCTGTGGCTGACCCTGCCGCTGGACCCAGACCGCCTGGAGCACCCGACCTCCGATCTCGACAGTCCGCTGCAAGGCGCGCGGGTGCTGGTGGTCGACGACAACGACACCTGTCGCAAAGTACTGGTGCAACAGTGCAGCGCCTGGGGCCTGAACGTCAGCGCCGTGCCGTCGGGCAAGGAGGCGCTGGCCCTGCTGCGCACCAAAGCGCACCTGCGTGACTATTTCGACGTGGTCCTGCTGGACCAGAACATGCCCGGCATGACCGGCATGCAACTGGCGGCCAAGATCAAGGAAGACCCGAGCCTGAACCACGACATTCTGCTGATCATGCTCACCGGCATCAGCAACGCGCCGAGCAAGATCATCGCGCGCAACTCGGGGATCAAACGCATCCTGGCCAAACCGGTGGCCGGCTACACGCTCAAGACCACACTGGCCGACGAGCTGAACCAGCGCAACCGTGGCCAGGCGGTGTTCCAGCCACAAGCCGTTGGCCCGGCCACGGCAGTCAAAGTCCCGAGCGATTTCCGCATTCTGGTCGCCGAAGACAACACGATTTCCACCAAAGTGATTCGCGGCATGCTCGGCAAGCTCAACCTGCAACCGGACACCGCGAGCAATGGCGAAGAAGCCTTGCAGGCCATGAAGGCCCAGCGCTACGACCTGGTGCTGATGGACTGCGAAATGCCGATCCTCGATGGTTTCTCCGCCACCCAGCAACTGCGGGCCTGGGAAGTCGGCAATCAGCGCATCCGTACGCCGATCGTCGCACTGACCGCGCACATTCTCGCCGAACACAAGGAGCGTGCGCGCCAGGCCGGCATGGACGGGCACATGGCCAAACCGGTGGAGTTATCGCAGTTACGCGAGTTGATCGAACACTGGGTGGCCCAGCGCGACCAGCAAAACCGAACGGCTTCCACCTTCTGAGTGATGCCGTGCGGTCATCCTTTCAAATTTCAAGTTCTCTCAGGTATTTGCTCGACTGTGACAGTACCGCTTTCTTCACCTTCTCCCGAAATGTCGCGTAGTGAAGCGTATTGAAGGTGATCGCAGTCAGTTGCTCGATACTCTCGCGCTCAAGCGATTCATTTTTGAGAAACAGGAACCGCGAGATCTCTCGCTGAATCGAAAACCTGCGATGGTAGACCCCGAGTTCAACCTTGTGCGCGCCGTTCATGACACACGGAATCATCTGAAAACAGCCGACATCGGCCTCAAGGCTAGTGGACTCAAACACTTCCATCGCCAATAAGTTTCGCTCCAGCTCGGCCATGGCCCGCCTCATGGGCAAGTAGAACTCCTCACCGAGGGAAGCCTTTATACGCTGCAGGGCCTTGCTGCCCATCGGGGCGACAGGCTCGGGGGAAAACGTTTGAGGTCGTGGCACGTCCCAGCCCAGATGTTTCAGTTTATTGCAGTAATAGTCGAACCAATCGCCCGATAGTCCATCGGCCATCGCCGCTCGGGTGCTCTGTTGCGCAAAAGCCGTGCTCATGTAAATGTCTTCCCGATGGGAAGCCGGCAGGCCAGCTGCAAACGACACAACGCTGGCACCGACCACTGCGGATGCAGGTGCAAATACGTCAGTCATTGCCGAGCCTCTCTGGAAGTACAGCGCAGCAAGACGGGTCGCCCTTCTCCAGCACAGCAACATTGTCTTTGATTCTGCTTTTGATCTTCAGGGCAAGTTCGTGACGCACCGGGACATACTGGGATTCCACCAGATTCGCGCGGAAAGCCCGCAAAGTAACAGCGCCTTTCACGTCCTCGGCACGATAACGCTGGAACAGAGGGCTGGGGCCCAGTGCCTGATCGGTTTTAAGTTCGAAGTACACACTCCGGAACGAAGTGGGTGACTGCGCCACAATCACCATCATGTGCACGTCCTCTGCAGGTGCCGGCACTGGCATCACTACATGCTCGGATACTTTCTGCACATGGGTACGCAACATTTTGATGGCGGGAGTCGTATCCGAGATCTTCTCCAATCGAGCCATTACTTCGGCGATTGCTTGCCCTTCGTCAGCATTCACTTTGGACATCGCAGCCACTACCCAGTCCACTGCGCAAACATCACTGTCTGGAGCAAGAGTCCTGTCCTCTCGCGATTTTTCATACCGAAACCAAAAACCATCGATAATGTCGCTATAGACGTCATACCAGAGAGTATCCGGTTCTTTTTCCGTCTGCTTATTCGCCACCAACTGCGCGTACAACACGGTGTTGATCACATCATCGTAAATGGTCACATCGTCTGTTTCAGGCACGATCAGGACTGCCGCCCCAACCATCAATACTGTATATAAATCTTGCACATCAACACCTCTCTTTTTTGAATAAGGGCAATCGATGCACGATTACCCTTACTTACTTAATTAGATGTCGTAATCAATCTTCTTGAGAGCGTGCGCCACAAGTTTGCCCGAGACAAACGCACGAGTGGCTTCAGCAAGAGCATCATTTTTCTCAAACACTGTTTCACCGCTATACAGATCCACATTACGAACATCAACATCGACAAACATTACTTTGGTCGATGTATTTCGACGTTTGAAACGCACTGCTCCGATAGCAAAAATAGTTACACCGTTTACTTCTGTGCACGCCCCTGCGGTGACTCCGCCTACGCCTTGTTCCAACAGGTTTCGCTCATAAACCGTCAGTGCGGTTTCACGTTGTTTCAGAGCGGCGATGGCGTCACCCGCCACTTTCAGCATCAATGCAGAAGTCGGGCCTGGCAACGCAACCCCGGCAACGACCGAGCCCAGGATTTGCAGAACCAGTTGGTCCATACGGACACTGGTCCCGCCTACTTTAAGATCGCTGTAGTATCGGGTGACAGGCGCCCAACCCATATTGGTCATGACTTCGCGGAATATCATGTACCACTCTTTGCCCTGGTGTTCCGCCGGATACTGTTTATTTGCCACTAACGATGCATAGAGAAAAGCATTCTGTGCATCTGCGCGGTTAACACCCGAGAGATTACCGCTAAAACTAAGCACACCCTCGCCTACAATCGAACCCTTGCTCGGCGTTTCAACATCGTCACCCAGGGAGAACATCCTGCGAGGCGCAACAGCCAACGGCTCGCCCAAATCATACTCTTTCAAATTTTTGATGCAGGAATCGATATAAGCCTGGCTAGTAGTATATTTACTCATGACACTGTCCTTACGTTAATTTAAACAAGTCCCTCATGAACTTGCCGAAAGAACAATACCCAACCCCATCAACTCCAACAAACCAAAACATGTAACACCATATCCACAAACAACCGACAACAACACTTAGATGCGCACAACCAAGCACCTCCACAAAGGAAACTAACAAGTAAATAATTCAAGCGCGCCACCCACAGGTAATTGATCGACTGATAGACTTTGTTTCACCTCAATCCGAATGCGAGCCAAAACCATGCTCCACGTGTTGTTCAGCGTTTACCTGAAGATGCTGGTGCTCTACAGCCCGTTCTTCGTGTTGTCCTGCTTCATCAGCCTCACGCGTGGCTACTCACGCAAGGAGCAGCGCCGCCTGGCCTGGAAAGTGGCCATCGCCACGCTTGTCTCCAGTGTCCTGCTGTATTTGTTCGGGCGGGTGATTTTCGATGTGTTCGGGATCACTGTGGATGCCTTCCGCATCGGTGCTGGCAGCGTACTGTTCATCTCGGCACTGGGGATGGCGCAGGGCAAGTCGGCGGTACAGACAGACAATGTGCAGCAGGATGTGACCATCGTACCGCTGACCATTCCGTTGACCGTCGGTCCCGGCACTATCGGTGCGCTATTGGTGATGGGCGTCAGCCAGCCGCACTGGGATGACAAGCTGATCGCGATCATGAGTATCGCCCTGGCCAGTTTTACCGTCGGTGTGGTGCTGTATCTGTCAAATCGAATCGAGCGGATTCTTGGCGATCAGGGATTGCAGATCGTCAGTCGGCTCATGGGATTGTTCGTTTGTGCACTGGCGGCACAGATCATCTTTACTGGGGTGAAAGGTTATCTTGGCTGAACTGCCACCCCTGAAATGAAAAGCGGCTCCGAAGAGCCGCTTTTTTTATGCCTCAGTTATCAGGTTTCTCGCCATACCAGCGCGGGGTGTACACCCAATCGCCACCGCTGGCCCGAGAAAAAGTACAGGTCGTGGAGGACCCGACTAGCACCATGGTGCGCATATCCACCTGATCCGGGGTCAACGCGCCCAACGTGGTGGTGCGTAGCGTCTGGCCGGGCCTGCCGATGTCACGTCCCAGCACCACCGGCGTTTGCGGCGCGCGATGTTGCGCGACGATTTCCAGCGCTCGCCCCAGTTGCCACGGACGGGCACGGGAGATCGGGTTGTAGAACGCCAACGCCAGATCAGCTTCGGCGGCCAGATCCAGGCGTTTTTCGATGATCGACCACGGCTTGAGGTTGTCCGACAGCGACATCACGCAGAAATCGTGGCCCAGCGGCGCACCGGCCTGAGCGGCGGTGGCGAGCGAGGCGGAAACACCCGGCAGGATTTCCAGATCGACGCTGTGCCACGCCTGATCCGTCGACTCGTGCAACGCTTCGAGCACCGCCGCCGCCATGGCGAACACGCCCGGATCGCCGGACGAAACCACAATCACCGAACGGCCCTGAGCGGCGAGTCTGAAAGCATGCCGGGCGCGCTGCATTTCTTCGCGGTTGTCGGTGCAGTGCTGCACCTGATCTTCGCGGAAGGGACCGGCCATGCGTACGTAGGTTTCGTAACCCAGCACATCGGTAGCCCGGGCCAGTTCGGCCTTCACTGCCGGCACCATCAACTCGGCTGCACCCGGGCCGAGGCCGATGACGGCCAGACGACCACGCGGACGACCGACCTGCGAAACATCCAGCGGCTGTTCGGCCACTGCGATGGCAAGGTCGTGGGATGCTGTGATGATTCGAGCGTCAGGGACTGCATCGCGAGCCAGTTCAACGATGTCACTCGCTGGCGCAACAAAGCGCAGCGGCACCGCCAGTTCAAGCGCAGCTTCACGCAATGCCGGGCTGGCCATCTGAACATCAGCCGCCACCAGACAGGCCAGCGATTGAATCGCCACACCGGACTGCAGCAACGCATTGCGAATGAAGCCCGACAGGTCAGCCACTTCGGAACCGACCACCACCGCCACGCTGCGCGGATAAATCAGCAACTCACTGGCGCTCGCCACACGGGCATCGCTGCCGACATGAATCGAGCGCTGCGCCTGTGGATCTTCCGGCAATTGCGCCTGCGCAAGCCACGGCGCAGCGCCATCGATGCGCACGCTGTGGCCGGCGAGCAAGTCAGAGACAAAGCGCTTGCCCTGCTCCAGATCGCCGAGCGCGTAACCGCCGGGCGGGTTGAGCAGGCAGGTGCCGAAGCGCAATTCGCCGCTGGTGGTGATCGCCGCTGCCACTTCAAGTGCAGCCGCCATCTCACGGGCCATGACATTCACCCCGCCCAGGCCACCAAGCAACGGCACCACAGCGCTGCCGTCTTCAGCCACGGCGAGCACCGGTGGCTCGACGCCTTTTTCCAGCAGCAGTGGCGCCAATGTACGGATGACGATACCCGCCGCGCACAAGGCAATGATCGGCGTGTCCTGTTGATACAACTCGCGCAGGGTTGCGCCGAACTCGCTGTAAGTCAGGTCGGCACCTTCGACGCGCCCTTTCAGTCCGTGAATCTGCGCAGCCGGATAGACCTGCTGAAGACGACGGGCCGTGGCCAGTGCGCCCTGGCCGAGAATGACGATGGCCGGTGTGGATTGGGTCATCAGCCTTGCCACCGTTCGCCGGGAACAATGATCAGCGAGAAGTACGGCGACGACATCGGCTCGACCTCATCCAGCGGCACGATCTTCTGATTGGCCATGGTCGCGCGTTCGACGTACAGCGCACGCTCGGCCAGGCCCAGCTCTGCCAACACGTCGCGTACTTTCGGGAAGTTGCGCCCCAGCTTCATGATCACCGCCGCGTCGGCATCGGCCAGACGACGTTTGAGCTCTTCGTGAGGCAACACGCCGGACAGCACCGACAGGCTCTGATTGCGATACACCAGCGGCGCGCCCAGCACCGAAGCGCCACCGAGCATCGAGCAGACGCCCGGCACCACTTCGGCTTCGTAACGGCTGGCGAGGCGATCGTGCAGGTACATGTAGGAGCCGTAGAAGAACGGATCACCTTCGCAGATCACCGCCACATCGCGACCGGCATCCAGATGCGCGGCCACTTCCTCGGCCGCGTCATCGTAGAAATCGCTGATCACTTGCTCGTAGGACAGCGGCGCCGGCAGCACTTCGGTGGTCACCGGGTACACCAGCGGCAGCAGGTTCTGCGCATCTTGCAGGTGCGCCTCGATGATGCCGAACGCGTTGCCCTTCTTGCCCTTGGCCACGAAATACGCCACCACCGGCGACTCGCGTAGCAGGCGCAGGGCCTTGACGGTAATCAGTTCCGGATCACCGGGGCCGACGCCCAGGCCGATCAAACGTCCTTTGGCCTGCATCATTCGATCTCCGTGGCGAGGGCATTGACCGCAGCGGCGGCCATGGCGCTGCCGCCGAGGCGGCCCTGCATGATCACGAACGGCACGCCCCGGCTGTTGGCGGCCAGCTCGGCCTTGGATTCGGCAGCACCGACGAAGCCCACCGGGAAGCCGAGGATCAGCGCCGGTTTCGGAGCGCCGGCGTCGAGCATTTCCAGCAGATAGAACAGCGCGGTCGGCGCGTTGCCGATCACCACCACACTGCCTTCCAGATGCGGGCGCCACAATTCCAGCGCCGCCGCCGAGCGAGTGTTACCCAGCTCGCGCGCCAGCTCCGGCACGCTGTCGTCGCGCAGGGTGCAGATCACTTCGTTGTTGGCCGGCAGACGCGCACGGGTCACGCCCTCGGAAACCATCCGCGCATCACACAGGATCGGCGCGCCGGCGGCCAGCGCATCGCGCCCGGCCTTGCCGGCGCCTTCGGAAAATTGCAGCCCGTCGATGGCCTCGACCATGCCGCAGGCGTGGATCACCCGCACCGCGAGTTTTTCCAGGTCGGCCGGGATGCGAGCCAGGTTGGCCTCGCTGCGAATGATCGCGAAGGAGTTGCGATAGATCTCCTGACCGTCGCGGATGTAATCAAGCATCAAGGGGGCTCCGTGAGCGGGCGGCGAGCAAGGTCGCGGCCGCTTCGATAGTAAGGTTGTGAGCGTGCAGCGCGCCGAAACCGGGCTGTGCTGCATCGCGAAAATAGAGATCGTAGTGACCGGGAGCGACCGCCAGCAGAGTCACTGCAGCACGGTGCGCGGCGGCGCAGGAACGCGGGCAGCCGGACAGGTGCACATCCACGGGGTGTGGCAACAGCGTAGCCAGAACGCGGGCATCGTGTTTGGTGTCGGCCAGGCCTTTGCTGCAGCCGTTGGAGCCGGTGCAGGCGATCAGGTGCGCTAAGGGATCGTCGACATGGGTCAACAGGTTCAGCTTGCTCAGAGCATCGAGCGCTTTAACCGCATCCGTCTCACGCACATTGGGCAGCAACAGACTTTGCCAAGGGGTGAAACGCAGACTGCCGTCGCCGAAGGTTCTGGCCAATTGCGCGGCGCCACGCAACATGTCCGGATCGAGGCGGCCGAGCGCCGGTGCGGCACCGACATAGACCTGACCAGCCGATTGCTGAGGGTGGATGCTGAGGTGCAAACCCTCTGGTCCGGCTTCGCGCTGCCAATCAGCGACGGCTTTCAGGTTGATCCGCTGAGCGACTTTTTCCAGGAACACCGGCGCCGGACACTCATCCAGCAGATGACGCATTCGCGCCTGCTCCGGCCGGGCCAGTTCAAGGAACAGTTCCAGCACCGCCACCACCAGCGCATGTCCGTCCGCAAGCGCCACGGCAGCCAGCGGCCGATCCGTCGGACAACCCGCCAGACCGAACGCCAGCAGCGTGTCGCCGCGAGCTTCGAATGCCGACAACCACAGGTCATGGGGATGCTCGAGCATCGCCAACGCTTCACCGCCGTCCAGTTGCACGGCGAACTTGGCGCTCAGCTCATGGAAACGCGGATGGCTTTGCAAGGTCTCGAGGATCTGCCCGGCCAATGGACGGGTATCGAAGCGCATCTGTCGGTCGATGCCGGCGGCCGGGCTAAGCATCAGGTTGCGCACATCGTCGCCCGCTGCGGTTCGCGGCCCGAGACCGGCGGCCAGCAGGCTGTCGATCAGCGCGGCGGACTGCTCGCCGATGCCGCGAATCTGCAGATTGCCACGATTGGTCGCCTCGATCGCTCCACCCGCAAACCGCTCGGCGGCATTGGCCACCGCATCGGCCTGATCGGCCGTGATCGAACCGCCATCGAGCTTGATCCGGCAGATCCCGCCATCCAGCGCCTGGACGATACGCAGCAACCCCGGACAGGCCGAGGGGCGTATGGCGTTGGACATCCGGCGTTCGTTCAAGGGCTGGCAGCTCTGTGGGAAAGGCGCTTCGCGGGCGAAGGCGCGGTATTATGCCTGCTTTGTCCGACGGCATGAAAAGTCTGCCCGTCGGAACGGCGCGTTTGCGGACACTTTTTTGAGGGGCTACAGATGTCACCCTGGCTGACAGTAGTAGGAATCGGTGAAGACGGCTTCAAGGGCCTGGGCAAGAATGCCCGACGCGCCCTGCTGGGCGCCTCGCGGATCATCGGCGGTCAGCGTCAGCTGGATCTGTTGCCGGTGTGCATCCGTGGCGAGCGCCAGTTGTGGCCGAGCCCGTTTTCCCTGGCCCCGGTTCTCGAGCGTCGAGGCGAAGCGGTGTGCGTGCTGGCCAGCGGTGATCCGATGTTCTACGGCGTCGGGGCGAGTCTGGCGCGGCAGGTTCCGGTGGCCGAGATGCTGGTTCTGCCATCGCCATCCTCATGCTCGCTGGCAGCAGCCCGATTGGGCTGGCCTTTGCAGGACGTTAGTATGCTGTCGCTGGTGGCTCGCCCGCTTGCGACCCTCAACGCACAACTGTCTAGCGGCGTGCGCCTGTTGCTGCTGAGCAATGACGGTCAAAGCCCGGCGGCGGTTGCGGCATTGCTGCGCGAGCGCAGTTTTGGCCCCAGTCGCCTGAGCGTTCTGGAACATCTGGGCGGCAACGCCGAACGCCGGATCGACGGCACCGCCAACGACTGGAATGACCCGGCCATTGCCGACCTCAACGTGATCGCCATCGAGTGCCTGGCCGATCCGCAGACACTGCGCCTGTCACACCTCGCCGGCCTGCCGGACTCGGCCTTCCAGCACGACGGCCAATTGACCAAACGCGACGTGCGCGCCATCACCCTCGCCCGCCTCGCTCCGACACCGGGCGAATTGCTGTGGGACGTCGGCGCCGGCAGCGGTTCGATCGGCATCGAATGGATGCGCGCTCACCCGAGCTGCCGCGCTCTGGCTATCGAGGCCGATGACGGCCGACAACAGTTGATCGAACACAACCGTGATGCGCTGGGCGTTCCCGGCCTGCAACTGATTCGCGGCAGCGCACCGCAGGCTCTCGCCGGACTGGAACGCCCGGACGCGATTTTCATCGGCGGCGGCGTGACCCGCGAAGGCGTGCTCGACACCTGCTGGGAACAACTCAAACCCGGTGGCCGACTGGTGGCCAACGCCGTGACCCTGCAAAGCGAAATGACCTTGATGAGCTGGCGCGAACGCCATGGCGGCGAGCTGACCCGCATCCACATCGCCCAGGCGCAGCCGCTGGGCGAGTTCGACACCTGGCGCCAGGCCTTGCCGATCACCCTGCTCGATCTGGTCAAACCCCTCGATGCGTGACGAAACTGCCGAACAACCCGCGCCCCTGCGCAGCGGCCTGACCACCGGCAGCTGCGCCACGGCCACCAGCCTCGCCGCTGCCCGCCTGTTGCTCGGCGGAGTAGTGGCTGACGCCGTGCAGATTGTGTTGCCCAAGGGCAAACAGGTGCAGATGCGTCTGGAGTTCTGCCGACTAACCGAAGACGGCGCAGAAGCCGGAACCATCAAGGATGCCGGCGACGATCCGGACGTGACTCACGGCGCCCTGCTCTATTCGCGGGTGCGCCTGATGGCCGAGCCGGGGATTCGCTTCAACGCCGGCAAGGGCGTCGGCACCGTGACCCGCCCGGGGCTGGTGCTGGCCGTCGGCGAACCGGCGATCAACCCGGTGCCGCGCAAGATGATCAGCGATCACCTGACGTTGCTCGCCGAAGAAACCGGCTATCGCGGGGGCTTCGAGGTGACGGTCAACGTCGAGGGCGGCGAAGCCCTGGCGCTCAAAACCATGAACCCGCGCCTGGGCATCCTCGGCGGGCTGTCGATCCTCGGCACCAGCGGCATCGTCCGGCCGTTTTCCTGCGCGGCGTATATCGCTTCGATCCATCAAGGCATCGACGTGGCGAAAACCAACGGCTACCTGCACATCGCCGCGTGCACCGGCAACGCCAGCGAAGACACCATGCGCCGGGTCTACGACCTGCCGGAAATCGCCCTGATCGAAATGGGCGACTTCGTCGGCGCGGTACTCAAGCACCTGCGCAAAGTGCCTGTGGATAAACTCAGCCTGTGCGGCGGTTTCGGCAAGATCAGCAAACTGGCGGCCGGGCACATGGATCTGCACTCGCGTCATTCAAGCATCGACCTGCCGCAACTGGCAGAGTGGGCGGCGGCAATTGGCGCCGATGACGATTTGCAGCAAGCCATTCGCGGGGCGAACACCAGTCAGCAGGCGTTGGCGATGGCCAGCGCGGCGGGCGTTGCGCTGGGCGATGAGGTTTGCCGCCATGCCCTGGAATTTGCCCGTAGCGTGGTGCCGGCTCAGGTCCA
Source organism: Pseudomonas sp. HS6 (assembly GCF_023375815.1). Classification (NCBI taxonomy): domain Bacteria; kingdom Pseudomonadati; phylum Pseudomonadota; class Gammaproteobacteria; order Pseudomonadales; family Pseudomonadaceae; genus Pseudomonas; species Pseudomonas sp. HS6. Next base: position 3,413,883 of record NZ_CP067412.1, read on the forward strand.
GGTCGAAGTATTTGCGATTGATCGTCAGGGCGGCATCGTCGGCCATGCGGGGGCTTTTGTATGAAACGGATTCTGTTGTTGGGTGGTGTGACTGAAGCGTTGGCCATCGCGCGTACTTTGGGGCCGGAACACATCTACAGTCTGGCCGGAGTGGGCCGGGTGCCGACCGATCTGACGTGTCAGGTGCGCGTCGGCGGCTACGGTGGCGCCGAAGGTCTGGCGCAGTTCATTCGCGATGAAGGCATCGATCTGCTGCTCGACGCCACCCACCCCTACGCTGCACAAATCAGCCAGAACGCTGCCACCGCTGCGCAACTCACCGGCATCCCCTGCTGGGCCCTGCGCCGCCCGGCGTGGCAACCAGAGCCGGGCGATGACTGGCGCGAAGTCGCTGACTGGGCCGAACTGATCACCGCCCTCGAACCCTTCCGCCGCCCCCTGTTTACCCTTGGCCGCGAACCGCTTCAGCACCTCGATGAAATCCCTGCGCACCAGTTCTGGACCCTGCGCGCCCTCGACGTCTACCCCGGCAACGAACGCTGCGAAGTCATCGGCGCCCGTGGACCGTTTCTGCTGGAAGATGAGCGGGCGCTGTTCGAACGCCGGCAGATCGACGTGCTGATCAGCAAGAACAGCGGCAGCACCGCAACCGAGCCGAAACTGGAAGTGGCGCGGGAGCTTGGGGTGCCGGTGATGGTGTTGAAACGGCCTGGATTGGCGGAGGTTGATCGGGAGTTTTCGACGGTTGCTGACGTCATCTCGGCTCTTGAAAGACCTTGATCGGGACGGAGCTTTTTCCTCTCGCGATAGCTTCAGTTGTTGACGCAAGTCCCATGCAATGCAAATTCGAGCCGCTACACTCTCTTGAAAGAGCGCTGCGACACCAAACCGCACGACGCTTTTTTACTTATCGGCCCTGATCAGGCTAAATAGCCGCGCCTGATCGCCCACCCTACGGACCTGTCCCATGAACCGACACCGGCTCGCATTTGCCTGGATCGCCTGCTTTGCAGTGCTGTTCAACATGCTCGCCATGCCGTTGACGGGAGCGATGGCGCAGGCGGCGCAAACGCCGGCCGAGCAGTTGCTGTGGAGCAGTTTCTGCACCGGCAGCGGGACGAAGATGGTGGCGATCGACATCGGCAGCCTCGATCAGAAGGCGCCGCAAAGCGGTGACAATCATTCGACCATGCAGCATTGCTGGTGCTGTTCCGGATCGGCGCCGGTGGTGGCGTTGCCGGGGCATTCGCCGCAGCTGTATTTCGCCCGATACGAAAGCAATCGCAGTGTGGCGCCCGCCGTGCTGCAAACCCCGACTCCGCGCCAGCAATGGCCGAGCCTCAATCCCCGCGCCTCCCCTCTGGTTTGATTTGTTCCCGCATTTGACCTGCGTTTCAAATCGTTCTGGAGAACTGCCATGTTGAACAAATTCATCGTCATCGCTGCGCTGTTGCTGCCTGCGTGCTTCGCCCATGCCCACGAATACAAGGCCGGCGAGCTGGAAATCGCCCACCCGTGGTCGCAGGAGTTGCCGCCGAACGCACCGACGGTTGCCGCGTATTTCATCATTCACAACGCCGGCAAGACGGCTGACCGCCTGCTCAGCGTCGACTCGCCCATCGCCCCGACGGCCGAACTGCACGAACACGTGATGCAGGGCGACCTGATGAAGATGCAACAGGTGCCGAACGTCGCGATTCCGGCCGGTGAAAATGTGACCTTCGCGCCGATGGCCTATCACGTGATGTTGATGAATCCGACCGACCGCAGTCTGCTGACCGATGGCAAGCGCTTCCCGCTGACCCTGCACTTCGAAAAGGCCGGTAACGTGACCGTCGAAGTGGCCGTGCAGAAGAAACCACCGCAAGACATGCCGGAACACGCGCACGCCCAGTAACCCCTTCGGCAGACTCCGCCCATGCGCCCGCGCAGCGCCAGGTCGTCCGTGCAACGCCGTCAGACTGAACACCTGACACGCGGCAGCTGGATCGCCCTGTTCGCCATGTTGATGATCTTCATCGGCCCGCTGATTTCTCAGTCGATGCCGATGGATCAGCACGCCTCGACTTCGATGCCGATGAGCATGGACATGTCGATGGACATGGCGGGCATGGATCATACCGCGCATGAAGCAACACCCTCGGCCGAACACTGCCCGCCGCAATCCTCGCACCATGTGCTGTGGGAAAAATGCGGTTATTGCAGCCTGCTGTTCAACTGCCCGGCGCTGACTGGCGGCGGCAGTTTTGCCACGTTCAGCATCGCCCACGTCAACACCTTCACCCCACCCTCCCCGCGTCTGGGCCATGCCCGGCAGACCTTCTTCCCCGGCGCCCGCAGCCGCGCCCCGCCCGTCGCAGCGTAAACACCCACCTCTGATTGCACACGGTTGAGAAGACAGCTTCAGGCTGCCGGCCGTGTCGTTTACGACTGTTTGATGGAAATTGTCATGTCCAGGTTTTCTGCTGTCCCACGCTCGGGCTCTGCCCCGGCGTCCTTCGCCCTGAACGAATCCCGTGTTCGTTTCAGGCACGCTACCGCCGTCCTTTGCGGCGTCCTGCTGTCCCCGCTGGTCCACGCCGATGAACACGCCGGCCACACAGAAGAACTGAGCCCGACGGTAATCACCGCCATCGCCCCGAGCTCGCCGCTGACCATCGTCACCAACCCGAAGGACCCGCGCCAACCGGTGCCGGCCAGCGATGGCGGCGACTATCTGAAGACCATTCCCGGCTTCGCCCTGGTGCGCAACGGCGGCACCAACGGTGATCCGGTATTGCGCGGGATGTTCGGCTCGCGGCTCAACATCCTCACCAACGGCAGCATGATGCTCGGTGCCTGCCCCGGCCGGATGGACGCGCCGACCTCGTACATTTCGCCCGAGACCTACGACAAACTCACCGTGATCAAAGGTCCGCAAACAGTGCTCTACGGACCGGGTGCCTCGGCCGGCACGGTCCTGTTCGACCGCGAACCGGAAAGCTTCGGCGAACTCGGCACCCGCGTGAATGCCAGCGTGCTGGCTGGTTCCAACGGACGCTTCGACAAAGTCGTCGATGCGGCGGCCGGCGGCTCGCTGGGCTATGTGCGAGTGATCGGCAACACCGCGCATTCCGACGACTACCGCGACGGCAACAACGACACCGTCGCCTCGCGCTATGACAAGTGGAACGGCGATGTGGCGCTGGGCTGGACCCCGGATGCCGACACCCTGATCGAACTCACCGCCGGCAAGGGCGACGGCGAAGCGCGCTACGCCGGGCGCGGCATGGACGGCTCGCAGTTCCTGCGTGAAAGCCTCGGCCTGCGCTTCGAGAAATCCAACATCACCGATGTGCTGGAGAAGCTCGAAGCGCAGGTCTACTACAACTACGCCGACCACGTGATGGACAACTACACCCTGCGCACGCCATCCGGCACCGGGATGATGGCAGGTCCCATGGCGTCCAACGTCGACCGTCGCACCCTCGGCGCGCGGATCAAAGCGACCTGGCGCTGGGCCGACATCCAGCTGATCACTGGCCTCGATGCGCAGACCAACGAACACCGTCAGCGCAGCGGCATGGGCATCGATACCTACAAGGATCAGCCGTACACCAAGGACGCCGACTTCCATAACTATGGGGTGTTCAGCGAAATGACCTGGTACGCCGCCGACCGTGACCGCCTGATCACTGGCGCCCGGGTCGACCGTGCCTCGGCCAAGGATTATCGCCAGAGCATCGGCTCGGGAATGATGTCCCGCCCGAATCCGACTGCTGACGAAACCCGCGCCGACACCCTGCCGAGCGGCTTCGTGCGTTACGAGCATGATCTGGCCGATAGCCCGACCACGCTTTACGCCGGCCTCGGCCACGCCCAACGTTTCCCGGATTACTGGGAGCTGTTTTCGCCCAAGTCCGGCCCGGCCGGTTCGGTCAATGCGTTCGATTCGATCAAACCGGAAAAAACCACTCAGCTCGACTTCGGCGTGAACTACAAGGACGCCGACCTCGAAGCCTGGGCCTCGGGGTACATCGGCGTGGTGCGCGATTACATCCTGTTCGACTACACCCCAACGATGATGGGCATGAGCACCTCCCGCGCCGAGAACATCGACGCGCGGATCATGGGCGGTGAACTCGGCGCAGCCTACAAGCTCACCGACCACTGGAAAGCCGATGCGACCCTGGCCTACGCCTGGGGCAAGAACAGCAGCGACGGCAAGGCCTTGCCGCAGATGCCGCCGCTGGATGCCCGTTTCGGCCTGACTTACAGCGAAGACAACTGGAGCGCCGGCGCACTGTGGAGGGTGGTAGCCGCGCAAAACCGTATCGACCAGAACAAGGGCAACGTGGTCGGCAAGGATTACGACAAGAGTTCAGGCTTCGGCGTGTTCTCGCTCAACGGTGCCTACCGGATCAACAAGAACTGGAAGGTCAGTACCGGCGTCGACAACCTGTTCGGCAAGGCTTACGCCGAACACCTGAACCTGGCGGGCAACGCCGGGTTCGGCTACCCGGCCAACGACCCGCAAGCCATCAATGAACCGGGGCGCACGCTCTGGACCAAGGTGGACATGAGTTTCTAACCCTCAAGGGCACTCGCTCCCTTTGAGGGAGCGAGTGACAACAGACAACTAGAAGATCCAAGCCAAGCGGAGCACTCGTGATGAAACAGCCCAAACCGAATTTTTACAACCTGGCCTGGCGTTGGCATTTTTATGCCGGATTGTTCGTCGCGCCATTCATGGTGATGCTGGCCCTGACCGGCATGATTTACCTGTTCAAGCCGCAGCTCGATTCGCTGATGTACAGCAGCCTGCTGAACGTCCCGGCCGGGCATCACACCGTGCCGGCCGATAATTTGCTGCAAAAGGTCAAAAGCGCTTATCCACAGGGACAGGTCACCCAGTACCTGCCGCCCGCGAACGCCGAGCGCAGCGCGCAATTCGTGGTGAAGAATGCCGGCCATGAGCTGAACGTGTTCGTCGATCCATACCACGGCGACATCCTCGGCGAGCAGGATGCCAAGCAGAATCTGCAAGCGCTCGCCCGGGCGATCCACGGCGAATTGATGATCGGCACCGTCGGTGACCGGCTGATCGAACTCGCCGCCGGTTGGGGCGTGGTGCTGGTGGTGTCCGGGGTTTTCCTGTGGTGGCCGCGAGGTCAGGCAGCCGGAATTCTGTGGCCACGTCTGAACAGTCGCGGTCGCGTGTTGTGGCGTGACCTGCATGCGGTCACCGGATTCTGGGGCGCCGCGTTGTTACTGGTGATGCTGCTCAGCGGCATGACCTGGACCGGCTTCTGGGGCAAACAGTACGCCCAGGTGTGGAACGTGTTCCCGGCGGCGATGTGGGACAACGTACCGACCTCCGACGTCGAGGCCGGCAGCCTCAACAACGCCGCGCGCCAGACCGTACCCTGGGCCATGGAAAATACGCCGATGCCGATGTCCGGCGACCACGCCGAACACATGGCCCACGGCGGCATGCAACACGGCCCCGCCGCGCCGATCATCAGCCTGCAAGACGTGCAGAACATCGCCATCGAGCGAAAGGTCGAGCCGGGCTACAGCATCACAATGCCGACCACCGCCACCGGCGTGTTCACCATCGCCGTATTCGCCGACGACCCGCGCAACGACGCCACCCTGCACATCGATCAGTACACCGGCAAGGTTCTGGCTGACGTGCGTTTCGAGCAATACGGAGCCGTCGCTCGGGCCACCGAGATCGGCGTGATGCTCCACGAAGGTAAGATGTTCGGCACTTTCAATCAGATCATCGTGCTGCTGATCTGCCTGATGATCCTGCTCAGCGCCGTCAGCGGCGTGGTGATCTGGTGGAAGCGTCGCCCGCAAGGAAAGTTCGGCGTACCACCGCTGCGCCACGATCTGCCGAAATGGAAAACCGGCGTGGCGATCATGCTGGTTCTCGCGGTGGTGTTTCCACTGGTGGGCGCTTCGCTGGTGGTGGTGTGGTTGCTGGATCGGTTGTTGCTGTCGCGTCTGGGCCGTCAAACTGAATCTGCCTCAACTTCATCATGAAACAGGCGAGATGCGCGATCTAGACAGATCTTTAAACTGCCGGGGCTTAAACTCCGGCATTTTTTAGTGTTACTGTATAACGCAAATTTGCTGCTCTGCCCGCAGCCATGCACTGTCATGAGCCTGCGGGCTTTTCTTTTGAAGAAGTGATTCACCGCCCCGATGAACAAGTACCTCTTGTCCAGCCTCTGTCTGTTCGCCCTGAACAACAATGCCCACGCCGACAACGCCCCGCTGACGCTGCCCACCGGCACCATCACCGCCGTGGTCAATGACGACCAGACCGTCAGCCTGACCACGCCGACCAGCGCTGGTTCGCGCCTGAACCTCACGGCCATGGAAACTCCGGCCAGCGTCGAAAGCCTGAGCGGCGAGCAGGTCCGCGCCCGTGGTGATCGCAGCGTGCAGGACGCGGTGTCGCGCAGCACCGGCATCAGTCGCACCGGCACGCCGGGCGATGGCGGCACTTCGTTGCAGTCCCGGGGTTTTACCGGGCAGAGTTCGGTGATGCAGTTGTATGACGGCAACCGCATGTACACCGGCATGGGCACCGTGACCTTCCCGGTCGACACCTGGTCGGTGGAGCGCGTCGATGTGCTGCGCGGCCCGGCTTCAGTGCTGTACGGCGAAGGCGCGACCGGCGCGGTGGTCAACGTGATACCGAAGAAACCGTTCGAAGGTGAAATCGAAAACCACGTGCGCGTCGGCTACGGCTCGTTCGACCGCCAGCAGCAGGCGTTCGACAGCGGCGGTTCGCTGACCGACACCCTGAGCTATCGCCTCAACCTCAATCGCCTGCGCAGCAACGGCTGGGTCGATCGCGGCGACTCGTCCAGCGACTTCATCAGCGCCGCCCTGCGTTGGCAGGCCACTGACGATCTGGCCTTCACCCTGGCCCACGATTACGGCGATCAGCGCCCGCAGAACTATTTCGGCACACCACTGATCAACGGCCAGTTGAAAGCCAGCCTGCGCAACAAGAACTACAACGTGCGCGACGACAAGCAGCACTACAACGATCAATGGACGCGCCTGACCAGCGACTGGCAGATCAACGATGCAGTCAGCGCCAGCAACGAGCTGTACTACCTCAAGGCCCAGCGCCGCTGGCAGAACGCCGAGAACTACAACTTCAACGCTGACAGCCAGCAACTCAGCCGCAGCGGCTACTTTGGCATCGGCCACAAACAGGAACAGGTCGGTGACCGCCAGACCTTCACCTTCAAGCACTCACTGTTCGGCCTCGACAGCCAGACCGTGACCGGTGTCGACTACAACCGCATTCGCTTTCAGCTCAACAGCAACTCGCCGTTTAATGACGTATTGCCGAACGGTCAGCCGCTGGATCTGTATCACCCGCAAACCGGTTATTTCGAGAGCCGCAATCCGTATCGCGATCAGTTCGATAGCACCACCAAGCAGATGTCGGTATTCGCTGAAAACCGCACACAACTGAGCGAGCGCTGGTCGCTGGTGACCGGTGTGCGCCGCGACTACGTGCACGTGGATCGCAACAGCCTGGTCGACGGCAGCCAGAGCGACAAGACCCTGACCGGCAACAACTGGAAGGCCGGCCTGGTGTTCGCGCTGACGCAGGACACCTCGTTCTACGGTCAGGTCGCCACCAGCACCGATGGCATTGGCGGTTTGATTTCCCTGAGCCCGAGCCAGCAGCAATACGGCTTGTCGACCGCGCGGCAAACCGAAATCGGCCTGAAGCAGTTGTTCTGGGATCAGCGTGGCGAATTCACGCTGGCGGCGTATCGCATCGTGAAGAAGAAGCTGCTGACCGACGATCCGGGCAACCCGACGCTCAAACAGCAGGTCGGGCAGCAATCGTCGAACGGTCTGGAAGCCAGCCTCGATCTGCAACTGCCGCACGCCTGGCAGCTGCAAGCCAACGCCGCGATCGTGAAGGCCAAATACGACGATTTCGAAGAAGTGGTCGGTGGCGTGCCGGTGTCGCGCAATGGCAATCGCCCGGTGGACGTGCCACGTCGCACCGCCAATCTGTGGCTGAGCAAGGCGCTGACCGATGATCTGAAGGCTGGTGCCGGCGTGCGTTATGTCGATGCGCGCTACGCCGACATGGCCAACCGTAACGAGCTGCCGAGCTACACCGTGGTCGATGCAACGCTGTCGTGGAAAGCCCTGCGTAACACCACGCTGGGGTTGCAGGTGAACAATCTGTTTGACCGGACATACGCGCAAAGCCAATACAATGAGGGGCAGCAGTGGATTCTGGGGGAACCTCGTTCGTTCTTTGTCACGGCTGATTACACCTTTTGACTCACTGGCCCTGCCCTCATCCTAGCCCTCCCGAAACGTCGGACCGCCCGGAGGGAGAGGGGACTGACCGAGGTGTTTGGGCAAGTTACACCGACTTGAAATACCGAGTTGAACTCAGGATTTGAAGAGCATAAAGCTCGGCTCCCTTCCCCTCTCTGGAGGTGAGGGGACTGACCGAGGAGTTTGGGCAAGTTGCACCAACTTGAAATACCGAGCCGAACTCAGGACTTGAAGAGCACGAAGATCGGCTCCCTTTCCCCCTCGCCCCCTCTGGGGGAGAGGGTTGGGGTGAGGGGGATGGATCTACCGGAAAAAACACAGAAATCGAGATCACACTGAACGCTCTATGACATCACTCACCCTCACCCATCTCGCCTGGACACCTCTGGGCCACGGCCACTGTCATCACCAGTTCCAGCTGCGTGACGCCTCGTTGCAAGTGGCCGCCGGTGAGTTCGTCGGGCTGATCGGACCCAATGGCAGCGGCAAGACCAGCCTGTTGCGCTGCGCCTACCGCTTCAGCCAGCCGGAACACGGCGAGGTCAAACTCGATCACCACAACGTCTGGAAACAATCCTCACGCTGGTGCGCGCAACGCATCGCCGTGGTCTTGCAGGAATTCCCCGACGCCTTCGGCCTGACCGTCGAAGAAGTGGTCGCCATGGGCCGCACGCCGCACAAGGGCCTGTTCGACGGCGACACACTGGAAGACCGCCAACTCGCCACCCAGGCCCTCAAATCCGTGGGCCTCGATGGCTTCGAAGATCACGCATTCGCCACGCTGTCCGGCGGTGAAAAACAACGCGTGATCCTCGCCCGCGCCCTGACCCAGCAACCGCAACTGCTGATTCTCGACGAGCCGACCAACCACCTCGACCCGCGCTATCAGCTGGAACTGCTGCAACTGGTCAAGCGGTTGCAGATCGGCACGTTGGCAAGCATTCACGACCTGAACCTGGCCGCCGCGTTCTGTGACCGTTTGTATGTGATCAATCACGGTCGCATCGTCGCCAGCGGCACCCCGCAACAAGTCCTCACCGTCGAACTGCTACGCGACGTGTTCGGCGTCGAAGCGCTGATCGATTCCCACCCTCTCCACGGCTACCCGCGAATCACCTGGATAACCCGACCATGACTGTGCGTTCTCTGCTCTGCCTCGCTCTGTTGCTGGGCACCACCCAAGCCTTCGCCGAGGCCACCAAGTACCCGCTGACGATCCACAGCTGCAACCGCGAAGTGACCTTCAAGGAAGCGCCGAAACACGCGGTCAGCCACGACATCAACATGACTCAGATGATGCTCGCCCTCGGCCTCAAGTCGAAGATGGCCGGCTACAGCGGCGTCAGTGGCTGGAAGTCGGTGACGCCTGAAATGCAGAGTCTTCTCGACGGTCTGCCGGAGCTGGCAGCCAAATACCCGTCGGTGGAAACCCTGCTCAACGCCAACGTCGACTTCTTCTTCGCCGGCTGGGATTACGGCATGCGCGTCGGCGGTGATCTCACGCCGCAGACCCTGCAACCGCTAGGCATTAATGTCTATGAGCTGACCGAATCCTGCGCCTTCGTGATGAAGCGCCCCGCCGCGACGCTGGAAGACACCTACAACGACCTGCGCAACCTCGGCAAAATCTTCGACGTGCAGGACCGCGCCAACGCGCTGATCGCCGACATGCAAGGTCAGGTCGCGGAAGTCCGCAAAGATCTGCCCGCCGAGAAACCACGGGTGTTCCTGTACGACAGCGGCGAAGACCGCGCCATGACCTCCGGCCGTCTCGGCATGCCGCAAGCGCTGATCGACGCCGCCGGCGGGCGCAACATTCTCGATGACGTCGAAGCGAGCTGGACACGGGTCAACTGGGAAACCGTGGTCGAGCGCAATCCGCAGGTGATCGTCATCGTCGACTACAGCGAAATCACCGCCGAGCAGAAGATTGAATTTCTGCTGAAGAACAAGGCGCTGCAATCGGTGGACGCGATCAAGAACCAGCGTTTCATCGTCATCCCTTACGTGCAGGCCACGCCGGGGATCGACAACGTGCTCGCGGTTGAAACCCTGGCCAAAGGTTTCCACGGCGAATGATCAATCGTCGCTACGGCTGGCTGCTGATTGCCCTCAGCGCGGTGCTGCTGGTGTCTTGCGTGGTGTCGCTGGGCTTCGGCCCGGCGCGGGTGCCGGTGGACGTGGTGTGGCGGATTCTGCTGCACAAACTGTTCGGCCTCGGCATGCCGGACTGGAGCGCCGGCCAGGAACACATCGTCTGGCTGATCCGCGTGCCGCGCATGTTGCTCGGGGCACTGGTCGGCGCCGGGCTGGCCTTGATCGGCGCGGTGCTGCAAGCGGTGACGCGTAACCCGCTGGCCGACCCGCACCTGCTCGGCGTCACCTCCGGCGCGACCCTCGGCGCAGTGATCGTGGTGCTGCACGTCGGTGAGATCGTCGGCCTGCTGACGTTGCCGATTGCCGCGTTCATCGGCGCGTTGTTGAGCATGTTCCTGGTGCTGGGCATCGCCAACCGTCACGGTCGACTGGACAGTGATCGCCTGCTGCTGTGCGGGGTGGCGGTGTCGTTCGTGATGATGGCGATCGCCAATCTGCTGCTGTTCATGGGCGATCATCGCGCCAGTTCCGCGGTGATGTTCTGGATGCTCGGCGGCCTCGGCCTGGCACGCTGGGAATTGCTCGCTGTGCCGGCACTGAGCGTGTTGCTCAGCTTGATTCTATTGATCGGTATGGCCCGCCCGCTGAACGCCTTGATGGCCGGCGAACAGACCGCCGTCACCCTTGGTCTGAACGCGCGGGCGGTGCGTCTGCGAGTGTTCGTGATTGCCTCGCTGATGACCGGGGTGCTGGTGTCGATCAGCGGTTCCATCGGTTTTGTCGGGCTGATGGTTCCGCACATTGCCCGGCGCCTGATCGGTGCCGAGCACCGGCGTCTGTTGCCGGTGTGCGTGTTGCTTGGCAGCGTTTTCCTCGTCTGGGTGGACGTCGCCGCACGCACCCTGATCGCACCGGAAGACCTGCCCATCGGCGTCGCCACCGCAGCCCTCGGCGGCCTGTTCTTCATCGGCCTGATGCGCCGCCGCTGAATCCTCCGGGTGCGCCCCAATCTGGCGCACCCCGCTGCACCTTTGCATGCAACACGTCCCCTCGTGGTGCGCCGACTCTGCGCGCAACCGCTCTAAACCGACATTTCCCTGCTCAAACCCGACCGGGCACAGCCCTTGCAAAACACCCTTCAGTCGTTCGCATCTGCCAACCATAAAAAACTTTAACGTTCGTGGAGATCGCACAATGAAGCGTCGCAGTTTGATCAAGGCTTTCACACTCACGGCATCCATTGCCGCGATGGGCATGACCTGGACGGTACAGGCCGCCGAGACCATCAAGGTCGGGATTCTGCATTCGTTGTCCGGCACCATGGCGATCTCCGAAACATCACTCAAAGACATGGCGTTGATGACCATCGACGAGATCAATGCCAAGGGCGGCGTGAACGGCAAGCTGCTTGAACCGGTGGTGGTCGACCCGGCGTCGAACTGGCCGCTGTTCGCAGAAAAGGGCCGGCAGTTGCTGACGCAGGACAAGGTCGCCGTGGTGTTCGGTTGCTGGACGTCGGTGTCGCGCAAATCGGTGCTGCCGGTGTTCGAAGAACTCAACGGCCTGCTGTTCTACCCGGTGCAATACGAAGGCGAAGAGATGTCGCCGAACGTGTTCTACACCGGCGCCGCGCCGAACCAGCAAGCGATCCCGGCAGTTGAATACCTGATGAGCGAAGAAGGCGGCGGCGCCAAGCGCTACTTCCTGCTCGGCACCGACTACGTGTACCCGCGCACCACCAACAAGATCCTGCGTTCGTTCCTGCATTCCAAAGGCGTAGCGGATAAAGACATCGAAGAGGTCTACACCCCGTTCGGTCATAGCGACTATCAAACCATCGTCGCCAACATCAAAAAATTCTCGGCCGGCGGCAAGACTGCTGTGATCTCCACCGTCAACGGTGACTCCAACGTGCCGTTCTACAAGGAACTGGCCAACCAGGGCCTGAAGGCGACCGACGTACCGGTGGTGGCATTCTCGGTGGGCGAAGAAGAACTGCGCGGCATCGACACCAAGCCGCTGGTGGGCAACCTCGCAGCGTGGAACTACTTCGAGTCGGTGGAGAACCCGGTGAACAAGAAGTTCGTCGATGACTGGAAAGCCTACGCGAAGAAGCACAACCTGCCGGGCGCCGACAAAGCGGTGACCAACGATCCGATGGAAGCCACTTACGTCGGTATCCACATGTGGGCGCAGGCGGCGGAAAAAGCCAAGTCCACCGACGTCGACAAGGTCCGCGAAGCCCTCGGCGGCCAGACCTTCGCCGCGCCATCCGGCTACACCCTGACCATGGACAAGACCAACCACCACCTGCACAAACCGGTGATGATCGGCGAGATCCAGGCCGACGGTCAGTTCAACGTGGTGTGGCAGACCGAAGGGCCGATTCGAGCGCAGCCGTGGAGTCCGTTCATTCCGGGGAATGACAAGAAGCCGGAGTATGCGGTGAAGAGCAACTGAGCCATGGGATGTCAGGCTTGAGCACAAGGCTTGAGCCTGACACCGATCCTGTGGGAGCTGGCTTGCCAGCGATGGCATCACCTCGGTCCAACAGATGCACCGAGTCGCCTGCATCGCTGGCAAGCCAGCTCCCACAAAATCCAAGCAAGGCGACTCTCTATGCCCACTGCCCTTTACCGCTTGATCCTGGCCCTCGTACTTTTACTGCCGATGGCCACCCACGCCAGCGACGCCGAAGACTTCGTCGCCGCCAACCCGACGCAACAGGCCAAACTGCTGGAAACCTGGGCCGCGCAGCCCGACCCGGCCCGTGTCGAACTGATCAACGCCCTGCAACAAGGCGAGCTCAGCATCGACGGCCAGACCAAAACCCTGCGCCTGAACAATCGCCTGCGGGGTCTGATCGACACCGCACTGGCCAGCCACCAATTGCTCGCCGCCGACGCCAAAACCCGTCTGACCGCCGCGCAGCAATTGCAGAAAAGCGCCAAACCCGCGCAGCTGAAATTCCTCGACCAGCAACTGGCTGGCGAAAAAGACGAAAGCGTCCACGCCGCCCTGAGCCTGGCGCTGGCCAACCTGCAACTGGTCGACACTGACCCGGCGGTGCGTCTCGCGGCCGTGCGTCTGCTCGGTGAAACCGGCGACCCATTGGCCCGCACCCGTCTCGAAGGCCTGCTCGAACCCGGCGTCGAAGCCGACGCCAACGTGCGCACCGCTGCCGAAACCAGCCTCGCCCAGGTCAAGCGCAAACTGCTAATCGGCGAACTGCTCGGCCAGGCCTTCAGCGGCATGTCCCTCGGTTCGATTCTGTTGCTCGCGGCGCTGGGGCTGGCGATCACTTTCGGTTTGCTGGGGGTGATCAACATGGCCCACGGCGAGATGCTGATGCTCGGTGCCTACTCGACCTACGTCGTGCAATTGATGTTCCAGCGCTACGCACCGCAGGCCATCGAGTTCTATCCGCTGATTGCGCTGCCGGTGGCGTTCTTCGTCACAGCCGCCATCGGCATGGCCCTGGAGCGCACGGTGATTCGTCACCTCTACGGCCGGCCGCTGGAAACCCTGCTCGCCACCTGGGGCATCAGCCTGATGCTGATTCAACTGGTGCGATTGGTGTTCGGTGCGCAGAACGTTGAAGTGGCGAACCCGGCGTGGCTGTCTGGCGGGATTCAGGTGTTGCCGAATCTGGTGCTGCCGTACAACCGCATCGTGATCATCGCTTTTGCGTTGTTCGTAGTGGTGCTGACCTGGCTGCTGCTGAACAAGACCCGACTGGGCCTGAACGTGCGAGCGGTCACCCAGAACCGCAACATGGCAGCCTGCTGCGGCGTGCCCACCGGGCGCGTCGACATGCTCGCCTTCGGCCTCGGCTCGGGCATCGCCGGGCTTGGTGGCGTGGCGCTGAGCCAGATCGGCAACGTCGGCCCGGACCTCGGCCAGAGCTACATCATCGACTCGTTTCTGGTGGTGGTGCTCGGCGGCGTCGGGCAACTGGCCGGCAGTGTGTTCGCCGCGTTCGGCCTGGGCATCGCCAACAAGATTCTCGAACCGCAGATCGGTGCGGTGCTCGGCAAGATCCTGATCCTCGCGTTGATCATTCTGTTCATCCAGAAACGTCCGCAAGGCCTCTTCGCACTGAAAGGACGGGTGATCGACTGATGAACCAGCCCCTGCTCGTTACGGCTACACAAAAGGCCGGCCCGAAAGCTTCCCTCGCTGTTGGTGCCGTTGTTTTCGCGTTGCTGATCGCCCTGCCACTGCTGTCGTTGTTGCCTGCGGAAAGTGCGCTGCACGTTTCGGCTTACACCCTGACGCTGGTCGGCAAGATTCTCTGCTACGCCATCGTCGCTTTGGCACTGGATCTGGTCTGGGGCTACGCCGGTCTGCTGTCGCTAGGCCACGGTCTGTTCTTTGCCCTCGGCGGTTATGCGATGGGCATGTACCTGATGCGTCAGGCTGCCGGTGATGGCCTGCCGGCGTTCATGACGTTCCTGTCGTGGACCGAGTTGCCGTGGTACTGGAGCGGCACCGGCAACTTCCTCTGGGCAATGTGTCTGGTGGTGCTGGCGCCGGGGTTGCTGGCGCTGGTGTTCGGTTTCTTCGCCTTCCGCTCGCGCATCAAGGGCGTGTATTTCTCGATCATGACCCAGGCCCTGACCTTCGCCGGGATGTTGCTGTTTTTCCGCAACGAGACCGGTTTCGGCGGCAACAACGGCTTCACCAATTTCCGCACGATCCTCGGCTTCGGCATCACCGAACCCGGCACGCGCGCGGTGCTGTTTCTGGCGACGGTGTTGCTGCTGGTGGCGAGTCTGTTCATCGGCTGGCGGCTGGCACGCAGCAAGTTCGGCCGGGTGCTGACCGCGTTGCGTGATGCGGAGAATCGCCTGATGTTCTGTGGTTACGACCCTCGCGGTTTCAAGCTGTTCGTCTGGGTGTTGAGCGCTGTGTTGTGCGGATTGGCCGGCGCGCTGTACGTGCCGCAAGTGGGGATCATCAACCCGAGCGAAATGTCGCCGACCAACTCGATTGAAGCTGCTGTGTGGGTAGCCCTTGGCGGACGCGGAACGCTGATCGGCCCGCTGCTCGGCGCCGGCGTGGTCAACGGCATGAAGAGCTGGTTCACGGTGGCCTTCCCCGAATACTGGCTGTTCTTCCTCGGCGCGCTGTTCATCGTCGTGACGTTGTACCTGCCCAAAGGCGTGATCGGTCTGCTGAAGAAACGAGGTGAATCATGAGAGTCACGGCGAGCGCTGAATTCATGCTGGAACCGGCCTTTTTCCCGCCACTGGAACCGAACAAGGACGCCGGCACCAGTCGTGACGCCCTCGGCCTCGGCCAGCGCGTGGGGCCGGGGCTGAACACCCGTCACGGCACGATCCTGACCCTGGAAGACATCAGCGTCAGCTTCGACGGCTTCCGCGCGCTGAACAATCTGAACCTGTACATCGGTGTCGGCGAACTGCGCTGCATCATCGGCCCCAACGGCGCGGGTAAGACCACGCTGATGGACGTGATCACCGGCAAGACCCGCCCAAGTCATGGCAAGGCGTGGTTCGGCGAAACCCTCGACCTGACGCAGATGAGCGAAGTGCAGATCGCCCAGGCCGGCATCGGTCGCAAGTTCCAGAAACCCACGGTTTTCGAAGCCCTGAGCGTGTTCGAGAACCTGGAACTGGCGCAGAAAACCGACAAGTCGGTGTGGGCCAGTCTGCGGGCGAAATTGAGCAGCGAGCAGAAAGACCGGATCAGCGAAGTGCTCGACACCATTCGCCTGACCACCTCGGTCAATCGCCCGGCCGGGTTGCTGTCCCACGGGCAAAAACAGTTTCTGGAAATCGGCATGTTGCTGATGCAGGACCCGCAACTGCTGCTGCTCGACGAACCGGTGGCGGGCATGACCGACGCCGAAACCGAGTTCACCGCCGAGCTGTTCAAGTCGCTCGCGGGCAAGCATTCACTGATGGTGGTGGAACACGACATGGGCTTCGTCGGCTCGATTGCCGACCACGTCACGGTGTTGCACCAGGGCAGCGTGCTGGCCGAAGGATCGCTGGAACAGGTACAGGCCGATGAGCGAGTTATCGAGGTCTATCTCGGCCGCTAAGGTTTGCGAATAAAAAACCTGTGGGAGCTGGCTTGCCAGCGATGGCGGTGGATCAGTCGACATCAATGCTGGATATGCCGGCCTCATCGCTGGCAATCCAGCTCCCACAGGGTTCTGTGTGCAACAGAAGGAATTTGAACATGCTGCAAGTCGACAAGCTGCACCAGTACTACGGCGGAAGCCACATCCTGCGCGGCCTGAGCTTTGATGTGAAGGTCGGCGAAGTGACCTGCCTGCTCGGCCGTAACGGCGTGGGCAAGACCACGCTGCTCAAATGCCTGATGGGCCTGTTGCCGGCCAAGGAAGGCGCGGTGAACTGGGAAGGCAAACCGATTACCGCGTTCAAACCGCATCAGCGGGTGCATGCCGGGATCGCCTACGTGCCGCAGGGCCGAGAGATTTTCGGCCGGCTGACCGTGGAAGAGAACCTGCTGATGGGCCTGTCGCGTTTTCCCGGCAGCGAAGCCAAGGAGGTTCCAGCGTTCATCTACGAGCTCTTCCCGGTGCTGCTGCAAATGAAACAGCGGCGCGGCGGCGACCTGTCCGGCGGTCAGCAACAGCAGCTCGCGATTGGCCGCGCACTGGCCAGTCGTCCACGGCTGCTGATCCTCGACGAACCCACCGAAGGCATCCAACCGTCGGTGATCAAGGAAATCGGCGCGGTGATCAAAAAGCTCGCAGCCCGAGGCGACATGGCGATTCTGTTGGTGGAACAGTTCTACGATTTCGCCGCCGAACTGGCCGATCAGTACCTGGTGATGTCCCGGGGCGAGATCGTGCAGCAGGGCCGTGGCGAAAATATGGAAGCCGAAGGTGTACGCGGGCTGGTGACTATTTGAGGTTACGGTCTAATCTGTAGCGTCCTAACGATAATCAGAAAAAATGAACTTACCTTTAGCGACTGCCCTGTTTACCCCGAGCTGGCATGCCGAGCTTGAGCTGGCCTACGCCCGCTTCGGCGATTGCACGCGGCCGACCCGACGCCGGCACCTCGGCCCGTTGCGGGTGCAAAAGCATCTGTACGCCGAAGGGCCCGAGGTCTGCCAGCACATCATCGTCCACCCGCCGGGCGGCATTGCCGGCGGTGATCGGCTGAACATCAGCGCCCGCGTCGAACAGGGCGCCTGGGCACAGATCACCAGCCCCGGCGCGGCCAAGTGGTATCGCGCGGCGGGGCCCGCTTATCAGTCGCTGAACCTGCATGTCGCTGATGGCGCGACACTGGAATGGCTGCCCCAGGAAACCATCGTCTACAGCGCCGCCCAGGCGGAACTCTCGACTTCGATCGAGCTTGAAGGTGATGCGCGGCTGTTCTACTGGGACGTGGTGGCGCTGGGTCGCCCGGCCAGTGGCGAGCGTTTCGACCTCGGGCATTTCCAGGCGCATCTGGATATTCGCCGCGATGGCCGGCTGCTGTGGCATGAGCGCCAGCGCATCGTCGGTGATGACGGTTTGCTTGATTCGCCGATTGGCCTGGATGGCAATCCGGTGTTTGCGACGTTGCTGGTCACCGGTGAGATTGATGCCGAACTGCTGGAGCGTTGCCGTTCGCTGGGTCATGAAGTGCGCGGGGATCTGACGCAACTTCCCGGACTTTTGGTCGCCCGTTGTCTGGCCAGTGAAGCGTTGCTGGCGCGGGCGTGGCTTATTGAATTGTGGCGATTGCTCAGGCCTGCGTTGCTTGGCCGTGAAGCTGTTTCGCCAAGAATCTGGAGTACTTGAGAACCAGCCCCTCACCCCCCGCCCTCTCCCCGGAGGGGAGAGGGCGCCTGACCGAGCTGTCTGGAAAGAATTTTGCAGTCTCAAAAAAATTACTGACTGACCTGGCCTCAATAATCGACCGAGATCAGTCCCCTCTCCCTGAGGGAGAGGGAGCCTGACCGAGGTGCCTGAAAAGAATTTGTTAACTCAAGAATGTTGCTGACTGAACTGGCCATAACAAACAACCGAGTTCAGTCCCCTCTCCCTCCGGGAGAGGGCTAGGGTGAGGGGCGGTTCGCACTGACACCCCTCAACCCGCAAGAACCACACAATTCTGCCCAAATGGATTTCAAACGATGGACCTGACCCCACGCGAAAAAGACAAGCTGTTGATCTTCACCGCCGGCCTCGTTGCCGAGCGGCGACTGGCCCGCGGCGTGAAGCTCAACTACCCGGAAGCCATGGCCTTCATCTCGGCGGCGCTGCTCGAAGGCGCCCGGGACGGCCAGACCGTGGCCGAGCTGATGCACTACGGCACCACCCTGCTGACCCGCGATCAAGTAATGGAAGGCATCCCGGAAATGATCCCGGAGATCCAGGTCGAAGCGACGTTTCCCGACGGCACCAAACTGGTCACCGTCCACCAACCGATCGTCTGAGGCCGCGCCATGACTTACACCATCCGCGATGCACTGCACGCCGACCTGCCGGCGATCCGCGACATCTACAACGACGCCGTGCTCAACACCACGGCGATCTGGAACGAATCCCCGGTCGACCTCGGCAACCGTCAGGCGTGGTTCAGCGCGCGTCAGGCCCAGGCTTATCCGATCCTGGTGATCGCCGACGCCGACAACACCACCCTCGGCTACGCTTCGTTCGGTGACTGGCGGCCGTTCGACGGTTTCCGTCACACGGTCGAGCACTCGGTCTACGTGCGCAGCGACCAACGCGGCAACGGGCTCGGCCCGCAGTTGATGACCGCGCTGATCGAACGTGCGAAAACCTGCGGCAAGCACGTCATGGTCGCCGCCATCGAAAGCGGCAACGCGGCGTCGATCCGCCTGCACGAGCGCGCCGGTTTCATCACCACCGGGCAGATGCCGCAGGTGGGCACCAAGTTCGGCCGCTGGCTCGACCTGACGTTCATGCAACTGACCCTCAACCCTGGCGCGGAGCCGCCGCTCGCCAACAAGGAGTGACACCGATGAACCCCGCCCAACTGCGACGCGTCAATGCCGAAAGTTTTGCCCACTATCGTCAGGGCCTGATTGAGCTGTTGCTCGACGCCGTGGGCTATGGCGCCAGCGTCGGCTTCATGGCCGATCTCGATGCCGCGCAGGCTCGCGCCTATTTCGACGATGTTCAGGACAACCTGAACAAGGGCAACGTTTTGCTGTGGGTGGTGGTCAAGGACGAACAGGTGCAGGCCAGCGTGCAACTGGGCCTGTGCCAGAAGGCCAACGGCCTGAACCGCGCCGAGGTGCAGAAACTGCTGGTGCGCGAACACGCTCGGCGTCGCGGCCTCGGCCAGCAGTTGATGGAAGCACTGGAACTGACTGCCCGCCAATACAAGCGCGGCATGCTCTACCTCGACACTGAGGCCGGCTCTCCTGCCGAAGATTTCTACAAAGCCCTGGGTTACACCCGCGCCGGGGAAATTCCCGACTACGCCTGCGACCCGAACGGCACGTACCGCCCGACAGCCCTCTACTACAAGATTCTGCAAGGAGCCCACTGATGATTCCCGGCGAATACCGGATACAGCCCGGCGACATCGAACTCAACGTCGGTCGTCGCACGATCAGCCTGAAAGTGGCGAACAGCGGTGACCGTCCTATCCAGGTCGGTTCGCATTACCACTTTTTCGAAACCAACGACGCCCTGACCTTCGACCGCGCGGCCAGCCGTGGCATGCGCCTGAACATCCCGGCAGGCACTGCGGTGCGCTTCGAGCCGGGCCAGAGTCGCGAGGTGGAACTGGTGGATTACGCCGGGCACCGGCGGGTGTTCGGGTTTGCCGGGCGGGTCATGGGTGACCTCTGAGTCCGTGTGTGCCGCTGCCCCTCACCCCAGCCCTCTCCCTGAGGGAGAGGGAGCCGATCACCGATAGCCGCCTCACCGCGATCAGTCCCCTCTCCCTCTGGGCGGTCCGACGTTTCGGGAGGGTCAGGGAGACGATCGATGGCTCACCGCTATTTTCCTGAAGGACGCTAGATGAAGATTTCCAGACAAGCCTACGCCGACATGTTCGGCCCCACCGTCGGCGACAAGGTGCGCCTGGCCGACACCGAGCTGTGGATCGAGGTCGAACAGGACTTCACCACTTACGGCGAAGAAGTGAAATTCGGCGGCGGCAAAGTGATCCGCGACGGCCAGGGCCAGAGCCAGCTACTGGCGGCTGAAGTGGTCGATACCGTCATCACCAACGCCCTGATCATCGACCACTGGGGCATCGTCAAGGCTGACGTCGGCCTCAAGGACGGGCGCATCGCCGCCATCGGCAAGGCCGGCAACCCGGACGTGCAGCCCGGCGTGACCATCGCCATCGGCGCCAGCAGCGAAGTGATTGCCGGCGAAGGCATGATCCTCACCGCCGGCGGCATCGACACCCACATCCACTTCATCTGCCCGCAGCAGATCGAAGAAGCGCTGATGAGCGGCGTCACCACCATGATCGGCGGCGGCACCGGCCCGGCTACCGGCACCAACGCCACGACTTGCACCTCGGGTCCGTGGCACCTGGCGCGGATGCTCCAGGCCGCCGACGCGTTCCCGATGAACATCGGCCTCACCGGCAAGGGCAACGCCAGTCTGCCGGAACCATTGATCGAGCAGGTCAAGGCCGGCGCCATCGGCCTCAAGCTGCACGAAGACTGGGGCACCACCCCGGCGAGCATCGACAACTGCCTGAGCGTCGCCGACCAGTACGACGTGCAGGTGGCGATCCACACCGACACCCTCAATGAATCCGGCTTCGTCGAAACCACCCTTGGCGCATTCAAGGGCCGCACCATTCACACCTACCACACCGAGGGTGCCGGTGGCGGCCATGCGCCGGACATCATCAAGGCCTGCGGTTTCGCCAACGTGCTGCCGAGCTCGACCAACCCGACCCGGCCGTTCACCCGCAACACCATCGACGAACACCTCGACATGCTGATGGTCTGCCATCACCTCGACCCGAGCATCGCCGAAGATGTGGCGTTCGCCGAGAGCCGTATCCGCCGCGAAACCATTGCCGCCGAAGACATCCTCCACGACCTCGGCGCGTTCTCGATGATCAGCTCCGACAGCCAGGCCATGGGCCGCGTCGGCGAAGTCATCACGCGGACCTGGCAGACCGCCGACAAGATGAAAAAGCAGCGCGGCCCGTTGCCCCTGGACGGCGAAGGCAACGACAACTTCCGCGCAAAACGCTACATCGCCAAATACACGATCAACCCGGCGATCACCCACGGCATCAGCCATGAAGTGGGTTCGGTGGAAGTCGGCAAGTGGGCGGATCTGGTGCTCTGGCGACCGGCGTTCTTCGGCGTGAAACCGACGCTGATTCTCAAGGGCGGCGCCATCGCCGCGAGCCTGATGGGCGACGCCAACGCCTCGATCCCGACCCCGCAACCGGTGCACTACCGCCCAATGTTCGCCAGTTACGGTGGCTCGTTGCATGCCACCAGTCTGACGTTCATCAGCCAGGCAGCGCAGGAGTCGGGATTGCCCGAAGCGCTGGGCCTGAAAAAGAAAATCGCCGTGGTCAAAGGCTGCCGCGACGTGCAGAAGACCGACCTCATCCACAACGACTACCTGCCGAACATCGACGTCGACCCACAGACCTACCAGGTCAAGGCCGACGGCGTATTGCTCTGGTGTGAACCGGCCGAAACCCTGCCGATGGCCCAGCGTTACTTTCTGTTCTGAATGCAGCCTGGAGCCGGTTCGGCCGGCTCCAGGCGTGCGTTGCAAGGCAGATTTACGAATCGGAATGGCCCGTCACGCCCTTCGACGTGCCGGGGTGATTCGAATCTTTGACCGTGGACGTATTTTCGCCCGCCTCCAGTCGAGACAACTCGATGAGTTTCACATTCAGCGCGGTGTCCTTCTCGATGGCCAGAGTGTTCAGGGCTTCGTGATAGGCGCTGCTATCGAGCCCTTCAAATTGCCCTTCGACCTCCCCGTGCCGTTCAGCGGCGCGCCGTTCCAGCGCCTCGAATGCCTGCGGGTATTTTTCGTTGAGGTACTCCACCCAATATCGACGTCCGATCAGATCCTCGTAGAACCTGTCGCTGCGCTCCGTTTCAAGTACCCGCTCGCGCGCCTGAACCAGAGTGTTTCCGCTGACGGGCCTGCCGAACGCCATGGATCGGGGTTGACCGGGCAGCGTCAGACCGTCCGGCCAGCCGCCCGTCAGACCGATACGATACTGCAGGCGCACTTCTGCCGGATCGAGGCGCCCATGGATCGCTTCAGCGGCGATTTTCTCGACTTGCTCCAGACGGAACAACTGGCGTGACAGGTTCAACAGCGCACGGCCCTTTTGTTCAAGCCCGGGCTCGACCTCCAGCAATGTGTTGTACTCGAACACCTTCACCTCGATTTCACTGAACGCCAGTGTTCGACCATCGATACAGGTCGTGTGGGTGCGCGCCATGGCGAACAGCGTCTGGCGCAGTTCGGAAAATCGATCTGCCGCTTCCAGAAGGGTCCAGGTACGCCGGATGAGATCGGCCCGGTGAAGTCGGAACTCCAGGGTGTCTCTCATCCGTTCGAGCAAATGAAAGAAATCGCCATTGCCAGGCTCGGCCGCCAGCCGATGCCATATGGCCCGGTGGTCATTGGCGTCCTCGGGGATGCCTCGCTCCAGCCAGGGCTCCATTTGAGGGGAAACATCCTGTTCAAACAGATCGGGATTTTCCTCGTCGGACTCATCATCGCTCAGCCCCACGCTTTGGGTATCGGTGATCGTCTCGCTTTCGGTTTCACTGGCGTAACCATCGATCATCCACTGCACCCGATCACGGGGAATGCCCAGCACCGGGTCTAGGTTTCTGGCCTGCGCGTAGTCGCGCAATGCTTCAAGGGTTTCGAGGGACAGATGGTAGTTGTCCGACAGGTCCGTACCCTGCATCAGGGTTTCATGGGTTCCATCCAGTGCCCGTAGCGGAATCGAGAAAATGTCATTACCACTCAGGTTCAGCGCACTGAGCGATCTCGTCTCCAGCACCCCCGCAGGCAAGTCGGCCAAATGATTGTTGCGCAGGTCCAGCCGTTGCAGTTCCTCGAACAGCTCGGCATTGAACTCCTGCAGCAAGTTGTGGCTCAAGTCCAGCCATTGCAAATGTTCCAGAGGAGCTAGCGTGAAGTAGAGCGAAACGGAGTCGGCAAGACCCAGACTCGACAGCTCCAGCCGCTGCAACCCGGTCATCCCGGCGATCGCTTCCGGCACGGCCTGCAAGGCCTGGCCGCTGAGATTCAGGGTCGACAGATTGGGGAATGCTGCGAGAAAGCCATTGGAGCCCTGTTCGGACATTCTCACGCCGGTCAGATTCAACTCGCGGACATGACCGAACTCGACGGGCAATCGGGGCAAGTCCCCCAGTTGCAGACCATCGAGGTTGAGTTCGCTGCCAGGGCCGCCACTTCTGCCTAGCAATCCTTCCCGCCAGCACGCCAGGATACGGTGTGCCGCGAGGCTGCGGGTCCGCGATGAAACCACCCAGCCTTCCCCCCGGGCCTCTCGAATGCAAGACCAACTGTTGAGCCGGCGGATCAGGGTTTCTGACAGATGGGCCCAGTCTTCCAGCCGGGCAGCGATCTGCAGGTCGGTCATGGCGGCATCGCGCATCTGACCAATCATTTGTCGGGCCTGCTCTTCGCTGTAGTCGGGGACTATCCGTTGCAGGCGCAAGGCGAACGATTCTTCCGCTGCGCCGGTCTCCGGTGGCAGAGACAGCAACCGACTCATCACCAACGAGCCGGTCTCTCTCGGTGGAAACTCATTCGGAACAGCCTCGAGGGAAAACCGGGCCAGCGTGCCTCCCTCCAGCCCCCGGGCCTGTTCGATGCGCTGTCTGGCTGCGGCCAGATCGGCTTCAGCAAGTGGAGTCAGAGGGGTTCCGGTCAGATTGGTATTGACCAGTAACTCGTCCTGCGCCAGCTCAGCCGTGGACAACGTATCGATCCGGGTGTTACGCAGGTCCAGCCATGTCAGCTGCGACAGCTGCTCGGTGCCCGCCGGCCATTGCGTCAGGTACGTCGAACGCAGATCCAGTGATCTGAGGCGAGTCAGCGCACCAACGTCCAGCGCTGACAAAGGATTGTCACGCAGGCTCAAGTGCTCGAGCGCTGTGAGATCCCCCGGTTGCAGCGGCAGCCCGGTCAGGTTGCATTCGCTCAGTTCGAGGCTCTGGACATTGCCGAACGTACGCAAAAAACCCTCTATCTGCGGGGCCGGCGCACGAAAGCCGTTCAAGCGCAGTTTGGTCACATGACTGAAGCCTGCGGCCGGGAGGGAGGGAAAGGAATCCACCGCAATACCAGTCAGTTCGAGGACCGGCGCCTGGCCTGCGGCAAAGGTATTGAAACGATTGCCCGTGGTCGCACCGTATCGTTGTAACAACCCGGCGCGCCAGTTGGTTCTGATAGCCTCCGCTACTGCTGATCGCACATACCCGCCATGGAAAATATCCGACGGATTACCGATCCATCCATCGAGACGCTCAAGCTCCGCGTACTGGGTATTCAACGCTTGCATTGCATCGAATCGTTCCTGGATCCCTGGCCACTGCGCAACGAAAGGATCGAGCAAGCCCTCATAAAACCCCGGGAGCCTGCCGCCAAAGCGTTTGAGTTGCCCGCGACAGTAGTCGTTGAGCATGGCGTCCAGGTCGCCTGCGCGCTGTGGCTGCTGCCTGAAGAATTCGAAGACCGGCCGGAAATTTTCCGAAGAGAACAGCGACCAGTCCAGGGTCAGCCCACTCAACAAGGGCTCATGCCCGCCATAGAAGCCGGCAGGCACACTGGCAATCCGTGTGCGCTGAAGATACAGCCGTTGCAGATATGGCAGATCGAGGACGCCCCGAGGCCAGTCGCGCATGCCGTCGTCCGCCACCCCCAACCTGCGCAAGTTGCGCAGGCCGCTGACGTCCAGGACATGAGTGGTGCCCGCCTGATCGCCACTGCCGGTCACCACCAGATTCAGGCTTTCGAGGCTTGGCAGTTCGCCCAGCCTCGAGGACAGACGCTGGGAAGACGGGATGGAGAGATCGAGATCCGTGAGTTGTCGCAACGGTTTCAACGCATCAAGGAGGCCGTCGACTTCAGTCTCGTGCGCCGACATATGCAGTGTTCTGACGTTTGGAAAATGCTTCAGCAATCGAGCCGTGTCCGGCCCCATCAGTAGCATGTTGCGGACATGGGAAAAATCGGCCGGCAACTCTGGCAAAGGCCGCTGAGTAATAATGTTGAGGCCTCGAAATTCTCCCCCCAGGGCGGCCAATGGTGCGTTGCGCCAGCAAGTCTTTATGCTCTCGGCAACATAGCGGGAACCGTAGGGGGAAATCAGCCCGCCGACTGCAGGCGATGCCAACCAGTTATCGAGCGTCGCCTCCAGGCTCTCCCACTCACGCATCAGGTTATTGAGCAGATGATGGATCTGCTGATCGTTTTTGCCCGAGCGCCATTGTTCGAGGATAACCCCCCGCGCCTGCTCGTCGGTCAGTGCGGGGTATACATCCCGAACCCGCGCGACCAGCGAAGGCGCAAGTTCACCGGTCGAACCGCTGGCGCGGTAACCCGCAAGGTCCGCAGAAATACGCTGCGGCGGCCTGAACCAGACGTTGGGTGCATCGGCATCTTGCAATAACTGCTGCGATTCACTGCGATGGTCGATGGCGTAATCGATGATCTCGCGTTGCAGATCGGCATTGCGACCCACTTCCGGTATTCCCAGAGAACGGCGTGCCTCATCAGGCAAGGCGTGCATGATCGATCTATAGAAATCGTCGCCGTGGGCAGATATCGAATTGAGCGTTTCACCACGCGCATTGAACGCCTGATAGTAAGGACCGCGCTTGACCAGATATTTCCGAACCTTGGCAGTCTCGCTACCAATGCCATCGAGCAACCGTCCTTCGATCCCGCGTTCGCGCACCTCAAGGCGTAAGTCGTCTGGCCAGCCCGGCAGTTTTTCCAGCGCATGCAACGCCAGGCGAGCACTGTCGGGGAGTGCCATATTTTCACCGTAGAGACCGGCATAGGCACGAGTCAGACGCCCCTCCCGCGCATACCAGCGCCCCTGCTCCTGCAAGGACAGCGGAATACGATGCGTACCGTCCAGTCGGGAGATTTCCTCGGGGCTGGCCTGAGCCAGGACCCGTTGCGCCGCCGGTTCACTCAGACCGGGTATCGCTCGTTGTAACTTGATGACATGCGCGCTCGCCGGCTCCGTTCCCTTGTAAAGGCTTTCAAACAACGCAGGGCGACGGGTCCGGGCCAGATCGGCAAGTTGCTTGCGAAGCTCCATCGGACGGGTGTCCCTTACCCTTGCCGGCTCGCCACCCAACAGACGAGTGACCTCGGTCTCATCGAGTGCCGCCAGAATACGCGCAGGCAACTCACCACTCAGCGCATCGGAGCGGCTCAGGCGAATCGGCGGTTTCAGCTTTGTCCCCGGCGCCAGGCGCTCCGAGCCGTACTTGACCGACACCCCTGACAGATTGTCGTTTTCAAAAAATTCCAGCAGGCGGCCGGAGGGCCAGCGCGGCAGTTCGGTGACCAGAGGCAGGGTGTAAAGATAGCGCCCGTCGATTGCTTGTCCGCTCGCCACTTGTTTGATCACCTGCCCGACGCTTCGGTCAACGTCGAACAATCGAATGGCTTCCATCAGTTGAGGAGGCGGCATCGCATTATCCAGATGCATCTTGCGCAGCGCGCCGTCGCTCATGCCACTGACATCGGCAATCCTGAGCAGTTGTTCGTCGGAATAAGCCTCTGCAATCGGCCCCATTCGCCGCATCAGTGCCAGACGATCCCAGGTCAGCGGGCGCTCCTGAACGTAACGCCAGGCGCCGGCACCGTTGTGGTTCAGAAGGGGTTGATAGGCTTCTGAATCGGTGGGGTGCCTGATGCGCCAGCGCAACACGTTCGTATCGTAGAACTGCTCATAGCTACGGCCATCGAGCCGGATGTAGTGTTTGCCGTTCAATTCGAATTGCCCACTGGCGTTGTGTACGACGTCGGAATTGAAGGGCACGGGAGACTCATAACCGCTCAGGCTGGCACGCCACAGGCGGGTCGAGCCATTGGGTAACCGGACCGAATGCAGGTCCTCGATCACCGGCTCGGCTTTCAACGGGACCATTTTGGCCATTCCTTTGGCCGCACCGGCAGTCAACGCAAGCACCAGGAGATTTTCGGCAACATCGATCAAGTGCCGGCTGGCAACCTTGCGATTGCCCTCGGCCCACTCGATCGTCCCTGCGAAGGCCTCGGACAACAACGGGGAGAGCGTCACCACCATCATGATTTCCCCCAACACCGGAACGAACATCGAAACCGCGGTCAGCGCCAGCATGCCGATGTTCAGCAACACTGCGAACTTTTCCGAGCGCACCCTGGCATCAACGTCCGCTGTGGGCACCGCATGGCTGCGGGCATCATCGATCAATTTTTCGCGATACCGGTCGAACAGATACCCCCACAGCTCGATGTTCTTTCCCCAGAGACCCCGGCCTTTTTGCGACAGACCTCGCGGTCGCAACCAAGGGGCCTCGTTAGGCACCTGCCGAATCGGGGACGGCGGTGGTAACTCCTTTACTCCCAGGACCCCGGCGAATGGACTGCTGCCTTTGAGCAAGCTATTGAGCAATGGCGCGTAGGGGGCGATGGTCTGGACGAACGTCTTGTGCGGGGCGTCATGGTTGAACTCGGAGAAGTAACGGGGAAGGTCCGCGTAGTCCATGAACCGACTGAAAAAGCGCTGGTAATCCGTCGGCGCCGGATCATCGGGAACCAGACCATGGCGGGCGGTGAAACGCTGCTTGAACAGCTCATCCAGCTCCTTGTCGCTGTAGCGTTTGAGCGGGTGCTCAGGATCATTGGGGATGTAAATGAGGCGCTCGTTGGCGTATCGATACTCCTCGCAGATGGAAAACCAGACACACCCGGTGGTCCTTCGCCCCATCAGGCTCAGATCGCAGAGCCAGATCTGCTTGCGGCCCTGGCTCGGCTGAGGATTTCCTGCGATCAACTCCATGATCGAGGTGTAGTCCCTGGGTTCAATATCCTTTTGCAGCAGTGCCCGCTCTGCCGCCGCTCGCAGGGCTGTCTTCTGCGCAGCGGAGAATTTCTCCCGCAACACAGCCTCGGACACGCTGTCTTCGGGGTGCAAATGCTTCTTCAAGTAATCCTGAAACTTCGCGCCGATGTCCAGCGACCGGCACAGGCTCGTGAACTGTCCGACCGTCAACGAGATCGTGAGCCTTTGCCGAGAACCGGGCATGGCTCCTTCTACCTCGAACCCGGAGGTTTCATGGAAGGCCCCGTTTTCGCATTCCGATGCCTCGAAGTTATGCAGCGCCGCCTGCAACAGCGGCAGATTCATGACATCGAAATGGCCGATATCGATGCCGAAAAGACTGATCTCCAGAGGTTTTCTCAGCAACAGAAAGGTCTTGTTGACGTCCGGCTCGACATTGAACTGTTCTTTCAAGGCCTTGCTCAGCAGTGGCGCGGCGAAAGTATCGATGTCCTGCAACCAGTCCATGGCCTTGTCCAGCCCGGACTGGGCCTTGAAGCTTGCGACATGACTGTCGTCAACGGCCTTGCGTTGCTGCGGGGAAGCCTTTCGATACCAATCGGGCACAGGTCTTTCGGCACCTTTAAGTGCCATTCGGCGCTCGGGCGTAGCGGCGAGCAGCCAGTCGGGAATGCTTTTTTCAAGAAAGTCACCGTGGATGCTGCGGGTAACCGAGACTCGGCTCCCATTGGCGGATTTGTCAGGCATGGCGTCACTCCAGATTGATAGAGCTTCAGCACACCACGGCGACGGGGCTGGCCGGCGGTACATAGTTGTTGGCAGGGAACCTGCCCCAACGGCACTACCAATGCGGAGTAAAGGGTCTACCATCGACAGAACCTTGCTGAATGTTCAGGACTTCTGCCATGCGTTTACCCGAATTCATCCGGCAACACACGGACCGGATCGTCGACGAGTGGGAACAGTTCGCCAGGACGATCACACCGGCAAGTGAGTACCTGGATCGTGCAGCGCTGCGTGATCATGCGAGGACAATTCTGCTGGCCGCCGCTCGGGACATGACCACGACGCAGACCGCAGGCGAACAAGTGGCCAAGGCCAGGGGTGAAGGCCCGGAAAAAACCCCGAGCCTGGATCAGGCCGGTGCCAGCCACGGCGAACTGCGCCATACGGAAGGCTTCGACCTGGTACAGATGACCTCGGAGTTTCGCCATCTGCGCGCCTGTGTGATCCGTCTGTGGGTGGACAGCCTGGAAACTCCGGACCTGAACTGTTTCCAAGACATGATCCGTTTCAACGAAGCCATCGACGAAGCCTTGGCCGAATCGACCGCCGCCTACGCCGAACAGGTCAACCGCTCTCGCGATATTTTCCTCGCCATTCTCGGCCATGACCTGCGCGCGCCCCTGCAAGCGGTGAGCATGTCCACCGAATTGCTGATGCGTAAAACCACGCTGGAAGGTGACGCGCTGACTTGCGCGCTCAATATCAAACACGGCGCGCGGCACATGGCGGCCATGGTCAGCGACTTGCTGGAGCTGGTGCGCAGCCGACTAGGCAAAAGACTGCCGATCGAACCGGCGCCGATGGACCTGGCCGATGCAGCACGAGCGGCCATTGCCGAAGCATGTGCCGGCAACCCGGAATGCGATCCGACCCTCAAAGTCGAGGGTGACACCCGGGGCATATGGGACGCGGGCCGGCTGGATCAACTGCTGCAAAACCTGATCGGCAATGCCTTGCAGCATGGCTCGAATCCGCGCGAGGTCATCGTGACGTTGAAGGGAGAAGCCGACAGCGTGCTTCTAAGTGTTCACAACTACGGAGACCCCATCCCTGAGGAGGCTGTCGGCACCATTTTCGATCCGTTGGTGCGCAGTGCCGACGAAGAACTTGGCCAGCCATCGACCAGCCTCGGTCTGGGCCTTTTCATCGTCAAGGAAGTGGTGACCGCACACGAAGGGACGATCGAAGTCAGTTCAAGCGAGGCCGCCGGGACGCTGTTCAGCGTGAAGCTGCCCAGACAGATCTGAAGGTTTACTCGACCACCAGCCGCGCCAGACGCTGGCGCAGCATCCGGTTCTCGGCCCGCAATTCCTTCACCTCTTCCAGCAGGTCCAGCGCCAGGGCGACGCCTTCCCATTCCAGCTCCAGGTCGCGCCGCAGCTTGGCGGCGCGTTTGGCCAGGGCCAGTTCGTAATCGGTGAAGCGCCATTCCCGGGGCTGCGCGCCCTGAGGTTCGAGGATGCCGTGTTCGACGATTTCGATCACGTAGACGTCCGACAGGTCGGCCGCCTCACAGAATTCTGCCATGTCCAGTTGAACGATCAGGGGGCTGCTCATGATGGGCTACTCCGTCGCCGGGTTCAGAAGTTCTCTCGCGGGTTGAAGGCGGCTTTCTTCGCCAGTTCCTGCCACAGCGCCTTGACGTCATCGCCCGCAGCTTTCGGCATCACGGCCTTGAGCTGGACGAACAGATAGCCGCGCTCGCCAGCCTTGTTCTGCAAACCATGGCCCTTGGCGCGCATGCGCTGGCCGTTCTGGCTGCCGGCCGGGACCTTGAGGTTGATCTTGCCGGTCAGGGTCGGCACGGCCACTTCGGCACCCAGCGCCAACTCCCACGGCGCCAGCGGCAAGGTGATGATCAGGTTTTCGCCTTCGACATCGAATTTCGGGTGCGGCGCGAAACGGATGGTCAGGTACAGATCGCCATTGGCGCCGCCACCGATACCCGGTGCGCCCTGTCCCTTGAGGCGGATGCGCTCGCCGTCGGTCACGCCCGCCGGGATCTTCACGTTCAGGCTCTTGCTGGTGTTGCTGACGTGTTGGCCCGCCGCGTTGTATTGCGGCACCTGGAAGCTGATTTTTTTCGATTCGTTCGAAAGCGTCTCTTCGAGAAAGATCGGCAGTTCCAGTTCCACGTCTTGCCCTCTGCGCCCCGCACTGCGGGATTGCCGGCCTTCGCCGCCACCGAAACCGGGGCCGCGGTTGCCGAAGATCGAACTGAAGAAGTCCGAGAAGTCACCGGTGTCGCCACCGCCGCCACCGAAGCCGCCACGGCTTTGCCAGCCCGGCGGTCCCTGGAACGGCTGACCGTGCTGGCCGTAGCGGCGCAGGTCGTCGTATTCGGCGCGTTTGTCGGCGCTTTTCAGCGCTTCATAGGCTTCCGAGGCGTCCTTGAACTTGGCCTCGGCGTCTTTTTCCTTGCTGACATCGGGGTGGTATTTGCGCGCGAGCTTGCGATAGGCAGCCTTGATTGCCTTGTCGTCAGCCGTCGGCTCCACGCCGAGTATCTTGTAATAGTCTTTGAAGTCCATTGAAGGAGTCACCATCCGTTATCGATTTCGCGCCGCCGTCAGCATGCGCCGATTCGCGCGTGCCAGGTTGACCGATCTCAAACTTGTGACCGGGTGGCGCAGCAGAAGTTTATCGGCAGTGGACGGCGGTTCTTGCGACCGCCGGTGTGTCTGCCGGCCCATGCCAGCAAGTTTGGGGCAAAGCTCGGGCTTTCAAGGCAGTTTAGTAGCGAAATAGCAGATGACTGGCCTTCGAATCTGTCGCGCACTGACATACACTGCGCGGCCGTTTTTTTGACCGGAACCGAAAGACCATGAAAGACGCCTCTCCAGCCCGTGCCTGCGGCATCGACTTCGGCACGTCCAACTCCACCGTCGGCTGGCTGCGCCCCGGCATGGAAACGATGATCGCGCTGGAAGACGACAAGATCACCCTGCCGTCGGTGGTCTTCTTCAATATCGAGGAGCGCCGCCCGGTTTACGGTCGCCTGGCGCTGCACGAATATCTGGAAGGCTACGAAGGCCGCCTGATGCGCTCGCTCAAGAGCCTGCTCGGTTCCAAGCTGATCAAGCACGACACCAGCGTTCTCGGCACGGCGATGCCGTTCAAGGATCTGCTGGGGCTGTTCATCGGCCAGCTCAAGAATCGCGCCGAAGCGGCCGCCGGTCGTGAGTTTGAGCAAGTGGTGCTGGGCCGCCCGGTGTTCTTCGTCGACGACGACCCGCTGGCCGACCAGGAAGCCGAAGACACGTTGGTGGAAGTGGCGCGCAAGCTCGGCTTCAAGGACGTGTCGTTCCAGTACGAGCCGATTGCCGCGGCCTTCGATTACGAGTCGACCATCGAAAAGGAAGAGCTGGTACTGATCGTCGACATCGGCGGTGGTACGTCGGACTTCTCGCTGGTGCGCCTGTCGCCCGAGCGTCGTGGTGTCGATAACCGTCACGACGACATCCTCGCCACCGGCGGTGTGCACATCGGCGGGACCGATTTCGACAAGCAACTGAGCCTGCAGGGCCTGATGCCGCTGTTCGGCTACGGCAGCCGCATGAAGAGCGGCGCGTTCATGCCGACCAGTCACCACATGAACCTGGCGACCTGGCACACCATCAACTCGGTGTACTCGCAGAAGTCGACCCTGGCCCTGGGCAGCATGCGTTACGACATCGAGGACACCGGCGGCATCGACCGTCTGTTCAAGCTGATCGAACAGCGCGCCGGGCACTGGCTGGCGATGGAAGTGGAAGAAACCAAGATCCACCTGACCCACAACGACAGCCGCCACGTGCCGCTGGACCGCATCGAATCCGGGCTGAGCGTCGAGCTGAGCCGGGCCTTGTTCGAATCGGCGATCGATGCGCAGCTGGAGCGCGTGCGCGGCAGCGTCACGCAATTGCTGGCGGACGCCAACGTGGCGGTGGGTCAGGTCGATACGGTGTTCTTCACCGGCGGTTCCAGCGGCATCCCGGCGCTGCGCAACAGCGTCTCGGCGATGCTGCCGAACGCGCGGCATGTGGAAGGCAATATCTTCGGCAGCATTGGTAGCGGCCTGGCGATTGAAGCCATGAAGCGTTATGGCTCGGTGAACTGATTTAATACCGAGTCGCGCCAATCGCTGGCAAGCCAGCTCCCACAGGATTGATACCGCTTCGAAAGCAGCGTGTGAAGTGTGGGAGCTGGCTGGCCAGCGATGGCGTCCGTTCAGCCAATACAGATCTGTCGGTTAAACCATCCCGCCCAGCTTCAACTCACTCTTCAGATACGCGTAATAAATCGGCCCCGCCACCACTCCCGGCAGGCCGAACGCGGCCTCGAACACCAGCATCGCCAACAGCAACTCCCAGGACTTGGCACTGATCTGCCCGCCGACAATGCGCGCGTTGAGGAAGTATTCGAGCTTGTGGATAAAGATCAGGTAACCCAGCGCGGCAATCGCCACCCAGATCGACAGCGACAGGCCGACGATGGTGATCAGCGTGTTCGACATCAGGTTGCCGATCACGGGCAACAACCCGAGCAGGAACGTCAGCACGATCAGGGTCTTGGTCAGCGGCAGTTTGATCCCGAACAGCGGCAGGATCACCGCCAGGAAGATCCCGGTGAATAAGGTGTTGAGCAAGGAAATCTTGATCTGCGCAAAAACGATATTGCGAAACGCCTGAACCAGCAGGTGCAGACGGTCAAACAGTGCAGCCGCCAGCGGCTTGCGCTTGGTGACGTCCGGTACGCGCTGCAGCGCGATGATCGCGCCGAGCACCATGCCGATCAGCAGGGTCACGAACATGTGCGCCGCGTCCTTGCCCACCAGTTGCAGGTCGGACAAATGCTTGCTCGCCCATTCACCGATGGCAACACGGAATTCAGCGGCACTGGCCGGCAGGTAACTGTCGAGAAACGGCGGCAGTTGCCCGCGCGCGCGGTCGACCACGCCCATGAACTTGTCTAGGGAAGCCCCGGGATTTTCCGCCTCGTGCAGCAGGAAACTGATAGCCCCGGCAAAGATCAGCGCCAGCACACTCACCACCAGCGTGCCCAGCAACGCCACCGCCAGCCAGCGCGCGCGGCGGCCTTCGATCAGCCGTTGCAGTTGCGGAGTGAGCATGTTGACCAGCTCGAACACCAGCAGACCGGCCAACAGACTGGGCAACAGACGCAGCGGCAGCACCAGCAGCAAACCGCCGAAAATGATGATGCAACTGACCCAGAACACAACATGACGCTCAGAAAACGTTGGCATACAGCCTCAAAACGAACGGCGTAAAAGGATTGGCAGTCTGCCAGCGATCCTTGGGGAGCACTAGGGATATGCGGTGTTTACGGATTGGGTGTCTGACTGGCGGCCCAGCCCTCTCCCGGGGGGAGAGGGGACTGACCGAGTAGATTTAGAGAATTCCTGCAACCTGACAGACCAGGTCGATTCCGGATTCAGCACCGCACGTTCAGGTCGATGCAAATACCAAGCATCCCCGAATCGGTTCCCTCTCCCTCCGGGAGAGGGCTAGGGTGAGGGCCGGTTCTCACGCCGAACCCATCCCGTCGAATCCACCTCATTTCTTCTTCAGGCAATCACTCATGAAAGTCTTGCGCGCATCCCCCGTCAGCGCCTTGGTCTTGGCATCGGCATTACAGGTTTTCATCTTTTCCTGCTGCGGGGTCAGCGTCTTGGCGTCGTTGGCCGCCGGCGCTGCCTTGAGGCAAGTGCTCATGAAGGTCTTGCGCTCATCGCCTTTCAGGCTCTTGGCCGTGGCGTCGGCGTTGCAGGTGGTCATCTTGTTCTGTTGCGCCGTGGCGGCAAAACCCTGGGAGCACAGCAGCAGACCGATCATCAACAAAGGGACACGCAACATCTTCATGGAGTTTTCTCCTTGTTGCCGCATCGATGGAGGCGGCCTCCGGCTGAGTGTAGTCAAAGCTTGTTACACCTTCCTACCCTCAAGGTGACTGCGCCGGTATTGCTCCGGCGTACACCCCGCCTGCCGCGCAAACATGGCGATGAAAGCAGACCCGCTGCTGTAGCCGAGATCAAAGGCGATTTCCTGCACGCTGCGCGAACTTTCCAGCGCCTCGATGGCCGCAAGATAACGCAGGCGCTGGCGCCATTCGCCGAAACTCATCCCCAACTCCCGCACGAATTGCCGGGCCAGGGTGCGCTCGCTGACATGCACCTGCGCCGCCCAGTGCGCCAGCGGCTCGTTGTTGCCGGGCTCGGCCTGCAGGGTTTCTAGGATGGTCAGCAAGCCGGGGCTTCTGGCGTAGGGCAAATAGCATTGATGAACCGGCGCCTGCCGCAGTTGATCCACCAGCACCTGGGCCAGGCGCTGGTCGGCGTCGAACGCGGGGATCTTCACATCTCGGGCAGCGAAGTCCTTGAGGATTGCCTTGAGGATATCGCTGATCGCCAGGGTGCAGGCCTGGGCCGGCAAGTCTGCGCACACCTCTGGCGCCAGACACACCGCGCGATAGTTGACCGGCTGATGGCTGTAGAAACTGTGCTCGACCTGCGGCGGCACCCACACCGCGTATTGTGGCGGCGACATGAAGCGGCTGCCGTCGACATCCATGTGCAGCACGCCGTGGGCCGCGTATTCCAGCGTGCCCCACGGATGGCGGTGCGGCGCGGCGTATTCGTGGGCGTTGAAGTCGGCATAGCGGAAATACACTGCCGACGGCAATTCGCTGAAATCCAAAAGGTCGATGTGTTTACTGTTCATGCTGTCCGGAATCAGAGGCAGGTTGTCCGGTTCGCAGTATAGGCCTGCATCCAGACAGGAGATAATCACCGTTCATCAACGTACTGGTTTTTCCTCCCATGCAATACGCGTTTCCCCTGCTGGCGATTTTCATCTGGGCCGGCAACACCGTGATCAACAAGCTGGCTGTCGGCGCGATTTTTCCCGCCGAGATCGGCTTCTATCGCTGGCTGCTCGCCGGCCTGCTGTTCACCCCGTTCATGCTCAGGAAGGTCATCGCTCACTGGCCGCAGATCCGCCCGAACCTCGGCAAGATTTTCATCCTCGGCGTGCTGGGCATGGCGGTCTATCAGAGCTTGGCCTACTTCGCCGCGACCATGACCACCGCCACCAACATGGGCATCATCCTGTCGCTGATGCCACTGATGTCGCTGGCCATGGCGATCATCAGCCTCGGCCAGCGCCTGACCGCCGGTGCGCTGGTCGGTGCGGTACTGTCGTTCGCCGGTGTGCTGGTGGTGGTGTCGTCCGGCAGCCTCGGCGCACTGCTGCAACACGGGGTGAACCTGGGCGACGCGATGATGCTGATCGCCACCCTCGCCTATGCGATCTACAGCACCTTGCTGAAAAAATGGCAGCTGCGTTTGCCGCCATTGGTGTTGCTGTATTTGCAGGTGCTGGTGGCGGTAGTGGTGCTGTTTCCGCTGTACGCCATGTCGCCGAAAACCGGCCTGACCCTGCAGAACATTCCGTTGGTGCTGTACGCGTGCCTGCTGGCCTCGATGCTCGCGCCGCTGGCGTGGATGCAGGCCGTGCAGCGTCTGGGCCCGAGCCGGACCACGCTGTTCTTCAACCTGTTGCCGTTGATCACCGCGCTGATTGCCGCGGTGGTATTGAAGGAACAACTGGCGATGTATCACTTGGTCGGTGGTTTGCTGACGCTGGGTGGAGTGATTCTTTCCGAGCGTTGGACGACGGTGCTCGGCCGCAAACTCAGCGTTGCCTGATCCGGCCTCTTCGCTGGCAAGCCAGCTCCCACAGGGCTGGGGTCGAACACACATCTTGTGGACGCCCGAATCACTGTGGGAGCTGGCTTGCCAGCGATGAACGATAGCGTGGTCTGCCTGCTAAACCCCGGCAGCCTTGAGGCGCGCCGCGTGCTCGACGAACAGCCGCACCGGATCCGCGCCTTTGCCGACCAGTCCCAGCGACTGGTTGACGATGTCGAAGTGATCCATCGGATAGTCATCACCGATGACCGTGCCCAGGTGCGAGCTGTAGCGTCCGACCATGCCGTCGCACTGTCCCGGCTCGCGCACGAAGGTCTTGGCAAACAACCGGCAACTGCGGTTGGTGCCGTCGAACAGGTTGCCACCGCGGTCGGTCTTGCCCGGCTGCAAGGTGCCGGACCATGAGTAATAACGCACACCGTTGACCTCTTCCGCCCCCTGCCCGCCCCAGGTATCAGGCAAGCCCTGTGGATAACGCTGATTGAACAGCGCCACGCCTTCGGTGGTCAGGGAATGGTGTGAGGCGTGGATATCCACCGGCAGTTTCGGGCCGTGGTAACCGGTTTCCATGAATGCCATCAGCCAGCCGACAAAACGCAACAGCGCCTCAAGAATGCGGCCCCGGGCGCTGTCTGCCGGATAGTGTTTCGCCAGATAGTCGGCCAGTTCCGAACCGTGATTGGGCCCGGCCACCGACGTTACCGACGCCACCAGATCCGGGCGCCTGGCCGCCGCGTACCGCGCCGTCAGCGAGCCCTGGCTATGGCCAAACAGATTGACCTTGGTCGCACCGGTCTGGCGCAGGATTTCATCGATGCGCGCCAGTAACTGCTCGCCGCGCACTTCCGTGGAATTGAGCGGTGACACCTGCACCGCAATCACCGTCGCACCACCCCGGCGCAACGCTTTGATGATCCCGTACCAGTACGGGTACAGCACCAGCCGGATGAAACCGAGCATTCCCGGCACCAGCACCAGTGGATAACGTGTGGCCGAAGCTTGCGACATGGGCAAACATCCTTGTGGTCGGTGGGTGGATGCATGACGTGCAAAACGCCCGCCAAGCATCCTCCTTGATGATGACAACTCCACGAGCAGCCTACTTCAGCCCCACCACCCCTGCCACAATCAGCCCCACCGACAGCAACTTCACCAGCGTCAGACTCTCGCCCAGCAACGCGAAACCGAGAAACACCGTGCCGAGCGAGCCGATGGCGGTCCAGATCGGGTAGGCGATGCTCACCGGCAACTCGCGCATCGCCAGGGCCAGGAAGTAAATCCCGCCCACCGCAGCAATCACCGTTATCAGCGACGGCCAGAGCCGGGTGAAGCCCTCGGCGTACTTCATGCCCATGGCAAAGGTGACCTCGAACCCGGCCGCGATCAGCAAGAACAGCCAGGCCACCTAGAACGCCCGGGCCAGATCGAGCAAGCGCTGCTCGGCCTCGGCCACCGACACCGCGAAGGTGCGTTCGGCGGACTCCTCGCCCTCGGCGGCGACCACCGTGACGTCGTTGATGCCGATGAAGCCCAGCGCGGTGCGCAACCATGGATCAGCGTGATTCAGCGCCTCCAGCTCACCGCCCGGGCCGAATCCGAAACCGCCGCGACTGGTGACGATCAGCGCCTTCTTGCCGCGCAGCAGCGGCGTGTACTGGGCGATGCCGTTGTCCAGGGTGTGGTCGAACGTCAGGCCCAGACGCACGATCTGATCGACCCAGGCCTTGAGGCCGCTGGGCACATTGAAGTTGTACATCGGCGTGGAAATCAGCAGCAGGTCGTGATCGAACAACTCACCCACCAGTTGATCGCTGAGCGCCAGATCCGCTTGCATCGTCAGCGGACGTGCTTCGGGCTCCGGGTAAAACGCCGCCGCGACAAACGCTTCATTCACCGCCGGAATCAA
This sequence comes from Pseudomonas sp. HS6, assembly GCF_023375815.1. Taxonomy (NCBI): domain Bacteria; kingdom Pseudomonadati; phylum Pseudomonadota; class Gammaproteobacteria; order Pseudomonadales; family Pseudomonadaceae; genus Pseudomonas; species Pseudomonas sp. HS6. The sequence continues at coordinate 3,452,725 of NZ_CP067412.1, forward strand.
CGCACGCCCGACTTCTCGGCGGGTCACTTGAGCCTTTGGGTGGCGGACTTGCCAGGCGCTGAGAAAGCTTTCCGCCAAGCGCCGCGAATGGGAACGCTCACCGCGAGGGCTGGCATGGATCGCAAGAATCTTGCTCATCTGAGACTCCTTGGGACTAGACTTGAATGACTGTGTGGTGCCAGATTGCAGCGCTCACGCCATCGCCTCAAATGAGCAAAAATCAGTCTGGATGAATTGATTTCATCTATGGAGCTTCCATGTTCGCTTCATTGCCGCTGACCGCCCTGCGCGCGTTTGAATCCGCCTCACGGCTATTGAGTTTCAAGGCGGCCGCCGAAGAACTGGCGGTGACGCCGACGGCGATTTCCCATCAGATCCGCTCGCTGGAGGACTGGCTTGGCGTGGCGCTGTTCGAACGCCTGCCGCGTCAGGTGCGCCTGACCGAGGGTGGCGAGCGGCTGTTCCGCAGCCTGCACGGGGCGTTTCTGGAAGTGGCGCAAAGCGTCGACACCCTGCGCCCGCAACGCAGCGGCAGCAGCCTGACGCTGTCGACCACCGCCGCCTTCGCCGCGCTGTGGCTGGTGCCGCGACTGGGGCGGTTTTACGCAAAGCATCCGAACATCAATGTGCGGCTGGATACGCATTGCGAAGTGATCGACCTGCATCAGGACGCCAGCGTCGATCTGGTGCTGCGCTACAGCCTTGATGACTACCCGAACCTCTACGGGTTGTGCCTGTTCGATGAATCGTTCGGCGTGTACGGCTCGCCGGAGCAGGTGGCGCTGGCTGCTCGCCGCACCCCGGCGTTGATCAGCGTGCGTTGGCACAACTCCAAGCTTTACGCCCATGGCTGGGAAGCGTGGTGCGCGCAATCGGGCGAGAACTGGCTCAATCAGCATCCGGCCATTCGCGAATACGATGAAGAGCATTACGCCCTGCAAGCCGCCATCGCCGGGCAAGGGTTGGTGCTGGCGAGCAACATCCTCGTCTCGGAGAGCGTCGCCAGCGGTCTGCTGGTGCCGTACAAGGGCGAGGTGCAGGTCGACGGCGCCGGTTATAGCGCCCTCTGCGTACCGGGCCGCGAGCGGCATCCACCGGTGAAAGCGTTTTTTGCCTGGCTGCGCGAAGAGGCTCAACTTTCCGGGCATGTCCCGCGCTGAATCCGACAAAACTTTTTGCAGCGTTCATCACTCACAACCAGGTAACGATCACGTCAACAGAACGTGACGCCAATTGGATTAGCCTCCAGGAGACTGAAATGAGTGACCTGCATTTGTCTGATGTTCAAACCCTGCGTGAGCGCGCACGCCAGCACGTGGAAAATGGCGCGGTGACCGAAAGCTACAGCGCCAACCGTGAAGAAGTGCTGCGCCTGCTCAACGAATCGCTGGCCACCGAACTGGTCTGCGTCTTGCGCTACAAGCGCCACTACTTCATGGCCAACGGCCTGAAAGCCAACGTCGCCGCCGACGAGTTCCTCGAGCACGCCACTCAGGAAGCCGAACATGCCGACCGTCTCGCCGAGCGCATCGTGCAACTGGGCGGCGAGCCCGAGTTCAACCCTGACCTGCTGTCGAAGATGTCCCACGCGCAATACGTGGCCGGCAACACCTTGAAGGAAATGGTCTACGAAGACCTGGTGGCCGAACGGATCGCCATCGACAGCTACCGCGAGATCATCCAGTACATCGGCGAAAAGGATCCGACCACGCGACGGATCTTCGAAGACATCCTGGCTCAGGAAGAAGAGCATGCGGATGACATGGCCGATATCCTGAAAGACCTCTGAGACTTCCAGATCCGATCGCGGGCAAGCCCGCTCCCACAGGTTCAGTGAAAAACCTGTGGGAGCGGGCTTGCCCGCGATTGCTTTCTGATAAACGCTAAAAAATCATTTAGTGGGTTTGACGGTCACCGGTGCCTTGCCCGCCTTCATCTGCTCCAGCAACGGCGCGCACTGATTCGGCTCGCCGCCACTCGGCGCCACCAGCGCCAGCAGCCCCGCCGCCGGCGCGGCGATCACGCCAAGCGCCACCATGCCGGCCCCGCGAAGGATCAGCGGCACCGCTTTCACCCCGGCGTCAGGCTTGATGAACTTGCCGCGCACGTACAACGGCGAACGCAGGGAGATCAGACGCCAGCCCTTGGATTCCGGGGTCACGGTCAGGTCCAGCTGCTCGGTGGCCATGTTCGCCGTGCCGTCGATGTAGATGATCGCGTTCTCGGTATCGAACACGAACAGCCGCGTGGTCGCCAGCCCGGTCTTGATGTCGAAGTCCGCCGCTGCGCAGTTGATCTTCACTTCCTTGTCGCCGAAGACCTTGCCGACCACGTAGTTGCCGACGTTGAGGCCCGCCAGCTCCATCAGTTCACGGCTGATCGCGCCGTCATTGATCAGCATCTTCAGGTTGCCGTTGGCACCGCCCAGCAGTTTGGCCACCGAGTTGCCGCGACCGCTGATGTCGGCGTCGCCGTTGAGCTCGCCGAAACTGGTCTTCATCGGTTCGAAGGTCGGGAACAGTTGCTTGAGCTTGAACTTGCGCGCGGTCAGTTTCGCCCGACCTTCCAACGGTTCAGTGCGGCCGTTGAGACGGATCTGCGCATCGAGATTGCCGCCGGCTACGCCGAAACGCAGCGGTTCCAGGCTCAGTTCGCCGTCGTTGAGTTTGAGGTGGGTATAGAGGTCGGTGAACGGCAGCTTCTCGCTGTGGACGATGCGTTTGCCGGTGAATTCGACGTCGGCGTCCATGTCGCGCCAGCGCTCGGTCTTGAACTCCTCCACCGGCAGCACTTTGTCCGCTGGTTGTTTGCTTTCGCCGCCGCGGGCCTTTTGCTTGGCATTGGAGTCGGCACCGATCAATGGTGCGAGGTCGGCGAACAGCAACTGATTGGACAGCAGCGCGCCACTCAGCTTGGGCCGCGGCTTACTGGCGACGTAGGCCAAGTCGCCGTGAATATCGCTACCGCCGATCTTGCCGTTGAATTGCTCGTAGCGGAACTGCGCGCCGTCCGGCTCATGCAGTTTGGCGATCAAACGACCGTCGGTGGAATACGGCGGCGTGTCCGGCAGGGTGACACCGGTCAGCGGATAGAGATTGCCGAGGCTCGCGCCCGCCAGTTTCAGGCGCAGGTCGAGGGCGCCGAGGTTCAGCGGTTCGGTCAGCGTGCCGGCGAGTTCGATGCTGGTGTCGCCGACCTTCGCCTGGGCCTGCAGCGGGAAGGGTTTGGCCGCATCCTGCAAGGCCAGCAGGCCGCCGATCTTGCCTTGGCCGGTGAGTTTCTGACCGTGGTACTGGCCGGTGACTTTCAGTGCGAAAGCATAATCCTGCGGTGCGCCGCCCTTTTCCAGCGCGGTTTTCGCCGCTTTGTCGCCGACGATTTCGCTGAAGGGGATCGGCTTGCCCAGCGGATCGATCAGCAGGTCGAGGTTGGTCTTGAGGGTCTGGTCGTCCAGAGTGACATGACCCTTGTCGAAACCGATGGCGCCGATGTCCACCACCCAGTTCGAGGGCTCAGCATTAGGGTCCTTGGGATCGAACTTGAACGTCCAGTTGGCACGACCGTCAGCCAGACGCTGCAATTGCGCGTTGGGTTCAGTCAGGTCGATACGCGGGATCGTCACCCGTTGTGCCAGCAGCGCCAGCGGCGAAATGCGCAGTTCGACCTTTTTGAGGGTGACCATCTGCGGCTGCTTCGACCAGTCCGGGTTGCCCAGCGTCAGGTCTTCGGCCACCACATGCGGCCACGGCACCCAGGCGCGCCAGCCGCCTTCGTCGAGTTCGCGCCGCCAGACCACCGACAGGTTGCCGTTGATGGCGAACGGTCGGTGCAGTTCTTCCGAGACTTTGGCATTGAGCGGCGGTTTGATCCGGTTCCAATCGAAGAACACGATGATCAGGACCAGCACCGCCAGCAACAGCACAAGGGTGGCGAAGGTCCAGGCGAAGATTTTACGGGTGCGCGTCATGCACAAAGCTCCTGAAAACGACGGCGGATCGACACCGCTGATGCGACGGGCCGTTAACGGCCCTCATGAAGTCTACGACTGACAAACAGCCCGCAGGTTTAATCGAAAGCCCCGATTGGGGCCAAAAAGCGGTCGCCATTCTGACCGATCGGTCGACTTGGCGTTACCGGACCCGCACTTTTGCGGGGCGCAAGTGGGTGGAAAATACCCACCCCAGTGCAAAACCACCCGCCTGAAACGCCCGAGCTAGAGCCTCCCGGGCGAACAATCAATTCTGTTGATTATTACCATTGTGTTTATGAACTTTTATATCGACTTATCGAGAGTAGCATTGCCCTCGTACCCACTTTATCGCCCTCCCAAGGAGCAACCCATCATGAAACGCCAACTTCTGTTCAGTCTTACCCTCTCGATGCTGGCCAGCACCGCTTTTGCTCTGCCAGCTGCCGACCAGGCTACCCCGCAAGTGAAATCCAGCCACTCGGTGTTCAGCCAGACTGTTGCCGCTGACGGTTCGGACCGCACTCCACAAGGCCAGACCCTGGCTGAAAACGGTCGTAACCGCCTGGAAGAAAAAGGTCTGGTTCAAGATGGCTATGACAAGACTCCACAAGGTCAAACCGTAGCTGAAGGCGGCCGTGATCGCCTGGAAGAGAAAGGTCTGGTTCAAGACGGCTCGGATCGCACTCCACAAGGTCAAACCCTTGCTGCCGATGGATCCGATCGCACCCCACAAGGCCAGACCCTTGCTGCCGATGGTTCCGATCGCACCCCACAAGGCCAGACCCTTGCTGCCGATGGTTCCGATCGCACCCCACAAGGCCAGACCCTCGCGGCTGATGGCTACGACAAAACCCCACAAGGTCAAACCCTGGCCGAAGGTGGTGGTGACCGCGTGATCGAACGCAACAGTGCTTTGAGCTAAGCCCGTGGCGGCCTGGAAAAAAAGCCCAATCCCCGGATTGGGCTTTTGACTTTTCAGAGGCTCGCATAAACATAAAGAAGTCGCGGTTCCCCGCTGTATTCCCCGCTGCCGTTCGACGCCGGCAAAGCCGATTTGCTAGAGTGCGGCGCTTGTCCTGCCTAAGAACACACCCTTGCGATGCTGCCCCGCGCCGAACAGAAACAACAGACCCGCAACGCCCTGATGGACGCTGCCCGCCACTTGATGGAAAGCGGCCGAGGATTCGGCAGCCTGAGCCTGCGTGAAGTGACGAAAACCGCCGGCATCGTGCCCACCGGTTTCTACCGGCATTTCGCCGACATGGACGAACTGGGTCTTGTACTGGTCAGCGAAGTCGGCCAGACCTTCCGCGAAACCATCCGCTTGGTGCGCCACAACGAATTCGTCATGGGCGGGATCATCGATGCCTCGGTGCGAATCTTCCTCGACGTGGTCAGCGCCAACCGTTCACAGTTCCTGTTTCTGGCCCGTGAGCAGTACGGTGGATCGCTGCCGGTGCGCCAGGCGATTGGCCGGTTGCGCGAGAACATCAGCTCCGACCTGGCAGCGGATCTGGCCTTGATGCCCAAGTTGCAGCATTTGCACCACGAAGGCTTGAGCGTGATGGCCGACCTGATCGTCAAATCGGTGTTCGCCACCCTGCCGGACATCATCGACCCGCCGGCCGAAGCGCTGCCCGAGCATCTGACGCCCCAGGCGAAGATCACCCAGCAGTTGCGCTTCATCTTTATCGGGCTCAAGCACTGGCAAGGGCTCGGGAGTACCGAGTAAGAAAGCAAAAATCGCAGCCTGGAGCTGCGATTTTTTTTGCGCCGTAAATTGGTGCATGTAAAAACCTTCATGCACCAAAACACCTCACAATCCTGCAACATCTTGAAACATCCACTACGCTCCGACAGGGTTTTCCTACGCTTCGTCCGATTGGCAAGCCCCTTGCTCTAGCCTGAGCATTGTTCTTAGCAGGAAGCTTTCCGATGCTGGTGATTCATCGCAGAATCGACCCCCAACCCGTCTGGGCCGCCGAGTTGCACCTGACTTTCGAGGCCAGGAGCAAAAGCCGCCTGCGCTGTTTCAGTGCCGAAGGCGAAGACGTCGGACTGTTTCTGGAGCGCGGTCAGCCTCCACTGTATGACGGCGAATACCTGCAAGCAGAAGATGGCCGGATCGTCCGGGTCTGCGCCCGCCCTGAACAACTGCTGCACGTCACCTGCGCCAACGCCTTCGAACTGACCCGCGCCGCCTATCACCTGGGCAATCGCCACGTTGCGCTGCAAGTCGGTGACGGCTGGTTGCGGCTGCTCGACGACTACGTGCTCAAGGCGATGCTTGAACAGCTGGGCGCGCAGGTCGAATCGATCGAAGCGCCGTTCCAGCCGGAACACGGCGCCTACGGTGGCGGCCATCATCATTCGCGGCACGGTGACGAGGACTTCAACTACGCGCCGAAACTCCACCAGTTCGGCGTCCGTTTGTGAACCCGGCCTGGGCGCTGCTGCGCCTGGCCAGTCCGCAGTTGCCGATTGGCGGTTACAGCTATTCCCAAGGCCTGGAAATGGCTGTGGATAACGGCCGCGTCGGCAACCCGGACAGCGCCCGGCGCTGGATCAGCGATCAATTGCTGCTCAACCTCGCGCGGTTCGAAGCGCCCTTGCTGCTCTCCCATTGCCAGGCCGCAGCGAACGAAAACTGGGATGAATTGCGCAAGCTCTGCGAGAGCCACCGCGCCAGCCGCGAAACCCGCGAACTGCATCTGGAGAGCCGGCAGATGGGCTACTCGTTGCAGCAATTGCTCAACGGTTTGCCCGAACTTGATCTGCCGGCCCGGACCTTTCTCGAACAATGCGTCGAACCACATCTGGCCCTGTGCTGGGCACTGGCCGCACGCGCCTGGCGGATCAGCCCGCAGGACGCCCTCGCCGCGTGGCTGTGGAGCTGGCTGGAAAACCAGCTCGCGGTGCTGATGAAAACCCTGCCGCTGGGCCAGCAAGCCGCCCAGCGCCTGACCAGCGAACTGCTGCCGTTGTTGCAGCAGGCGCAGCAAGACGCCACCCGAATCAATCCCGAACACCTCGGCAGCGCCGCGTTCGGTCTGTCCCTGGCGTGCATGGCCCATGAGCGCCAGTACAGCCGCCTGTTCCGTTCCTAGGGCCTTTTATCTGGAGAATCACATGAACACACAACCCCTGCGCGTCGGCATCGGCGGCCCGGTCGGTTCCGGCAAAACCGCGTTGACCCTGGCCCTGTGCCTGGCCCTGCGCGAGCGCTACAACCTGGCGGTGGTCACCAACGACATCTACACCCGCGAAGACGCCGACTTTCTGGTGCGAAACGAAGCTTTGGCGCCGGAGCGGATCATCGGCGTGGAAACCGGTGGCTGCCCGCACACCGCCATTCGCGAAGACGCCTCGATCAACCTTGAAGCAGTGGATCAACTGAACCGGCGTTTTCCGGGGCTGGACCTGATTCTGGTGGAGTCCGGTGGCGATAACCTTTCCGCTACCTTCAGCCCGGAACTGTCCGACCTGACCATCTACGTAATCGACGTTTCGGCCGGCGACAAGCTGCCACGCAAGGGCGGGCCCGGCATCTGCAAATCCGACCTGCTGGTGATCAACAAGATCGACCTCGCACCGCTGGTCGGCGCCTCGCTGGAGATGATGAACAGCGACACCCAACGCATGCGCAACGGCAAGCCGTTCGTGTTCAGCAACCAGAAAACCGGTCAGGGCCTGGAAGAAATCATCGCCTTCATCGAACGCCAGGGCCTGCTGACGGCGGCCTGATTCACTATCAACAAGGAAGCTTCTCCATGACACTCAAACGTATTCTCGGCGCCGTCGCGCTGCTGCTGACCCCGGCACTGGCCTTCGCCCACCCCGGCCACGGCGACTCTGGCCTGGTGGCCGGCATCAGCCACCCGATCGGCGGCCTCGACCATTTGCTGGCGATGGTGGCCGTCGGCTTGTGGGCCGCGCAGCAACAAGGCGCCGCGCGCTGGGCGCTGCCGTGCACCTTTGTCGGCACCATGCTGATCGGCGGCCTGCTCGGTTTTGAAGGACTGGAGTTGCCGACGCTGGAAAGCGGGATTGCCGCGTCGGTGCTGGCGCTGGGCCTGGCGGTGGCGCTGGCGGTGCGTCCGCCGCTGGTGATGGCGGTGTCGGCGACGGCGCTGTTTGCGCTGTTCCACGGCGTGGCCCACGGCCTGGAGTTGCCGGACATGTCGAGCCCGTGGGCGTATGCCGCCGGTTTCGTGGTCGCGACCGCTGCACTGCATGCGGCGGGTTATGCCGTCGTGCGCTTTCTGCCTCAGGCGGCCGCACCGCTAGTGCGACTGGTCGGAGCAGCTTCGGCGGTGACCGGCGCGTGGCTGCTGGCCGGCTGATTTCTATTGCCTGATCCGGCCCCATCGCTGGCAAGGCAGCTCCCACAGTATCGAGGCGATCACAAAATTGTGTACACCGATACCCCTGTGGGAGCTGCGGTGCGACGATTCGACTTGCCAGCGATGACGGCCGATCAGACACCAAGACTCTAAAGGCCGCCGCTCTGCTACCATGTCGCGCAATCGCCCCTGCCGTGACGACGTCCGCCCATGCCTCATGCTTCCCGCTCCATTTCCCTGCCTGAATTGACCGCCCTGTTCGGTGAAGTGCAACAGCACTTTCTGGACGTGATCGTGCCCCTTTGGCAAGGACCGGGATGGAACGCCGACATGGCGTTGCCTTACGAGGCGCTGGACGCCGCGCATCAGCCGCTGCCACCGCAGCGCTATCGGGCCATGGCCTGCGCACGGCAGTTGTATCTGTTTTCCAGCCTGATCGGGGTTGTGGATAACGCTGAAGTCCGGGCGGCCGCGCTGTTCCGCTCCCTGCAACGGCACTTCCACGATGCAGAGCACGGTGGCTGGTTCTACAGCATCGATCCGCAGGGCAAACCGCTGGATCAGCGCAAGGATCTCTACACCCACGCCTTCATCCTGTTCGCCTGCGCGCATTACTGGGAAAAGTCCCGCGAGCCCTTGGTCGAATCGACCCTGAACGCTGCGCTGGAAGTCATCTGCCGGCGTTTCGCCACCGGTGATGGCCTCTACGAAGCCTGCCTCGACCGCGACTGGACCACGCTGGAAACCGGTCCGCTGCAAAACCCACTGATGCACCTGGCCGAAGCCTTCCTCGCCACTCTGTCCGTGCGCGAAGATGCCCAGGCCAAGCAAGCGCTGAGCGAGTTATGCACAGCCATGCACAAGCGTTTCGTCGATCCGCAACATGGCGTGCTGATGGAAAAACCGCTGGGGGCTGTGGATAACTGGTATGAGCCGGGCCATCAGTTCGAATGGTATTTCCTGCTGGAATCCTCGCCTCTGCTGCGCGGTTCGAAACTGCATGTCGCGCTGGACCGCGCCTTTGCGTTCACCGAGCAGTACGGCGTGGTGCAGCCGTCCGGTGCTGTGCGGGCCATGCTCGATCTGAATCTGGACGGACGCCCGAAAGATTCGACCCAGCGTATCTGGGCCCAGGCCGAATACCTGCGCGCGCTGACACTGCGTCCGGGCAGCGAAGCCGCCGTGCTGCGCCAGTTGCAGGCGTTGCAGCAGCGCTTCCTGCACGCCGGTGGTTGGTATGAATGCCGCGACGAACAGGGCGAGGTCAGCCGCAAGGACATGCCGTCGACCACGCCGTATCACTTGGCGACCTGCTATCGCGGCCTTGCCGACTATCTGAGCTGACAGCCGTGGCGAGGGAGTCGCCTCCCTCGCCCAGAAACATCAGGCAATCCACTTCCTGTCGCCGGTGAAGCTGATGGTCAGCCAGCGCGCAGCGTCCGGCTTGCCCAGCTTCGCGGAAATCTCCTCGCGCAGCACATCCAGCTGGCCGACGCTCTGCAATCGGTAATCCGCCGGCAACACCACATGAATCTCGATGAACCGCGCCCGCCCGTGTTTCTGCACGTAGGACACGTAGTCGTCGAAACCATGCTCGGCCTTCGCCGCGTCCATTACCTGACGGACTTGATCGTCCAGCGTGTCCGGCGCAATGCCGAGCACGTCACGCAGCGCCGGGCCGAGGATCTTGAACGCCGGCGGCAGCATGGTCAGGGCCAGCACGATGAGAATCAGCGGGTCGACAAATTTCGCCCACTCGCCGTAACCCTGGGACTTGAGCAGCAGCGCCGCGAGGAAACTGATCAACAGGCCCACAGAGAGCATCGCGTCCACCAGCCAGCTGATGTTGTCGAACTGAATCAGGCTCGACTTAAGCTTGCGATTGCGGTGGCGCACGTAGAAGAAGTAGGCGAACTCGACAACGGTAAACACCGCCGCGTAGATGATCACCAGACCCAGCTCGATTTCACGACCGCCATTGATGATGCCGAACACGCCGTTGAGAAACGCGTAGATGGCGATCAGCAGCAGGAAACTGCCCTCGATCAGCAGCACCATCGGCTCCAGATGCCAGAAACCGAACTGGAAGCGCTGGTTGCTTTGCTTGGCGATCAGCTTCGCCGTGATCAGCATCAGGACTTTGATGAACGTTGCAATCAACGAAAAAAAGCCATCGAACAGGATGGACTGGGAACCCGAAACAAAACCGGTGACGATCCCGGCGATCGCCACGGCGAACATCAGGATGGTCGATTGTTTGAGCAGCGACTGCTCACCTCGGTTACTCACTTGAACTCCTCGAAAAACCTTGAAAACCGCAGGGTGCGGCGGGGTTGTTACGAGGGGGAGTTTACCTCAAAGCCTTGTACTGCCCGTTCCGGCCTCTTCGCGGGCAAGCCCGCTCCCACAGGTTTCAAGGCGAACCCAAGGCTTGGGTACACCGATAACCCTGTGGGAGCTGGCTTGCCAGCGATTAGCCGTTACGCGGTGTCAGGCCTTGTTGCGCTCGATGGCAAAACCGGCCCAGGTCTGGCTCACCGGCATCAGTTCCAGGCTGTTAATGTTGATGTGCGCCGGCGCATTCAGCACCCAGAAGATCGTCTCGGCGATGTCCTGTGGCTGGATCGGCTCGGCACCGGCGTAGGTTGCGTCGTAACGTGCCTGATCACCGGCGAAACGCACCAGCGAGAACTCGCTCTCGCACAGCCCCGGCTCGATGTTGCTGACGCGCACGCCAGTGCCCTGCAAATCGCAGCGCAGGTTCAGCGAGAACTGTTTAACGAACGCCTTGGTCGCGCCGTAAATGTGGCTACCCGGGTACGGGTAATTACCGGCGATGGAACCGAGGTTGACGATACCAGCGCCGCGACCGTGGGCGATCAGGCGTGGCAGCAGCAGACGCGTGCTGTACATCAGGCCTTTGACGTTGGTGTCGACCATGGTGTCCCAATCGTCGAGGTCGCACTTGGGTGCCGGGTCCACGCCCAGCGCCAGCCCGGCGTTGTTGATCAGGCCGCGCAGCTTGGCGAAGGACGGCGGCAGGTTGGCAATCGCCTCCTCCATCGCCTTGCGATCACGCACGTCCAGCACCAGGCCATGCACTTCGGTCTGCTTCGACAGCTCGGCGCACAGCGCATTGAGGCGTTCTTCACGACGACCGGTCAGCACCAGTTTCCAGCCGGCCTCGGCAAAACGACGGGCGCAGGCTTCACCAAAACCGGACGTCGCGCCGGTGATAAACAGGGTGTTGGACATCGTGTTCTCCTTGCTTCGGCCACCCGGGGCAGCCATTGGAATAGAAAATCAGCAGGCAGCATGCCCGGCCCGGCATTCACGAGCAACCACCGACTGGCGTGCATTTCTGCTCATATTTTGATCAATGCTCGCAACGCCTTGTGCGGCGTGGCCTGTAGCCACATGCACGCACGTTATCCACAAGCCCTTCCACAGTTTCCGGGGGCAAGTGGAAATGCGCAAAGCCGCGCCACACAAGGCTTTGCGCGGCAAAAGCAAAGTTTTTCGCTTGACCCTGATCCGCCGATTGTGCCGGGCAAGGCATTTTGCACGACTGATCGGTCACAGCCGTGATTGCGCAGGGCCAGTAATCACGGCCCTTAGCGGAGTCTTTCCAGAGTTTAATCACAGACTTATCCACAGGACTGCCCACATCCATTCGCCTGTTTTGCAGTGGCCATAAAAAGGTTGACAAACGAGCCCCCAGCAACTGGGAAACGGCCTGATCAAAAAACAATCACAAGCCTGCAAGCCACGGTTTGAAAGGCTCTCAGCCAGCTACTCCCACGTTATTCACAGCCGGCTCCACAGCAAACGGGGACAAGTCAAAACTGTGGAAAAACAGCGATTTGCAGCGTCTATATGTCGCGCTTTGGCAGGTTGGGGATTTTGTTTTCCACAATTTCCGGAATGGCGTGAGTCGTGATGGATTCTGGATACAAAAAAGCCCCGGGACTCGCATCTCGGGGCTCTGTATCGCTGTGGAAAACCTGAAAACTCAGTGCCCGCCGAGATAGGCGTTACGCACCTCCTCGTTGACCAGCAGCTCCTTGCCGGTGCCCGTCAGGCGGATCTCGCCGTTGACCATCACGTACGCCCGGTCGGACAGTTTCAACGCATGGTTGGCGTTCTGTTCGACGAGGAAAATGGTCATGCCGGTTTTCGCCAGTTCCCTCAGGGTGGCGAAGATCTGTTTCACCACGATCGGCGCCAGACCCAGGCTCGGCTCGTCCAGCAGCAACAGCTTGGGCCGGCTCATCAGGGCCCGGGCGATGGCGAGCATTTGCTGCTCGCCGCCGGACATGGTCATCGCGCGCTGGGTGCGGCGCTCTTCGAGTCGCGGAAACAGCTCGAACATGCGCTGCATGTCTTCCTTGGCGTACTTGTCGCCAATCGGGATGGTGCCCATCAGCAGGTTTTCCTCGACGGTCATGTCGGGGAACACCCGCCGCCCTTCCGGCGACTGCGCGATGCCGTTGGAGGCGATGTAGTGCGATGACTTGTGGGTAATGTCCACGCCCTGATAGAGGATCTGCCCGCCCGCCGCCCGTGGCTGGCCGAAGATCGACATCAACAACGTCGACTTGCCCGCGCCGTTGGAGCCGATCAGGCTGACAGTTTCCCCTTCGTTGATCTGCAGCGAGACACTTTTGAGGGCCTGGATCGGGCCGTAGAACACGTCCAGATCCTTGAGTTCGAGAATCGGTCCGGTCATACCAGCTCCTCTTCGTCGGCGCCCAGGTAAGCCGCAATCACCTTCGGATCGTGACGGATAGCCTCCGGCCCGCCCTCGGCGATGACGATGCCGTGATCCAGCACCACGATGTGATCGGAAATGCTCATAACCATGCCCATGTCGTGTTCGATCAGCACCACGGTCAGATCGTGCTCGTCACGCAGCAGCCGGATCATCGCGCTCAGCGCTTCGGTTTCCTGAGGGTTGAGGCCTGCGGCCGGTTCGTCGAGGCAGATGATCTGCGGCCGCGTGCACATGGCCCGGGCAATCTCCAAACGGCGTTGCTGGCCGTAGGACAGCTCACCGGCCAGACGATTGGCGCAGTCCACCAGATCCACCACTTCCAGCCAGTAAAACGCGCAGTCCAGTGCATCGCTTTCAGCCTTGCGATAGCCCTTGGTGTTGAGGATGCCGGCCAGCATGTTGCGGTTGACCCACATGTGCTGGGCCACCAGCAGGTTTTCCAGCACCGACATTTCCTTGAACAGGCGAATGTTCTGGAACGTCCGGGCCAGGCCCGCGCGGTTCACCAGGTGGGTGCCGCCAAACATCTTGTAGTACAGGCGACTGGCAAAGTTTTTCGGCGAGACGAAGTCGGTCGGTTTGAACGACTCGCCCAACAGTTGAATCACGTTGGTCTGCTGGCCGCGCACATTGAGTTCTATCTTGCCGCCGGAGGCTTTATAGAAGCCGGTGAGGCAGTTGAACACCGTGGTCTTGCCGGCGCCGTTGGGGCCGATCAGGGCGAAGATCGAGTTGCGTTTGACCTTCAGGCTGACGTCGCTCAAGGCCTTGATGCCACCGAAGTGCATCATCAGTTTTTCAACAGAGAGTACGACTTCACTCATGGCGCAGTCCTCTCATAGTGAATGGCACCTTTGCGTGGAGTGACCCCGGTACGGCTGATGCGGATCAGCCCGCGAGGTCGCCAGATCATCATCAACACCATCAGGATCCCGAACAGCAGCACGCGGTATTCGGCGAAGCCGCGCAGCAGTTCCGGGGCGACGGTCAGCACGAACGCTGCAATCACCACACCGATGGTCGAACCCATGCCGCCGAGCACGACGATGGCGAGGATCAGCGCCGATTCGAAGAAGGTGAACGAGGTCGGGTTGACGAAACCTTGATAGGTCGCGAAGAACACACCCGCCAGACCCGCCGTGGATGCACCGATGGTGAATGCCGAGAGCTTGACCAGCACGTGGTTCAGACCCATCGAGCGGCAGGCGATTTCGTCTTCACGCAGAGCTTCCCAGGCGCGGCCGACCGGCATCTTCACCAGACGATGCTTGATGTACAGCACGGCAAGGACCACCAGGAACAACACCGCATAGATAAAGTAATACTTCACGTCCGGGTTGTAGGCGATGCCGAAGAACTCGTGGAACGGCACCCCGCCATCCTTCGCCCGCTTGCCGAATTCCAGGCCGAAGAAGGTCGGAAGTGGCGCCGGCATGCCGTTCGGGCCGCCGGTCAGCGATAGCCAGTTATTAAGGATCAGACGGATGATTTCACCGAAGCCGAGGGTCACGATCGCCAGATAGTCACCGTGCAGGCGCAGCACCGGGAAACCGAGGATGCAACCGGCCAGACCGGCGGTGATCGCCGCCAGCGGCAGCACGGTCCAGAAGCCCAGGCCGAGGTATTGATAACCGAGCGCCAGACCGTAGGCGCCGATGGCATAGAACGCCACGTAACCCAGGTCGAGCAGGCCGGCCAGGCCGACCACGATGTTCAGCCCCAACCCCAGCAGCACGTAGATCAACCCGAGGATGACCACGCCCAGCAGGTAGGAGTTGGAAACAAACGGCACGGCCACGGCCAGCACAATCAGCAGCGGGATGATCCAGCGCAGGCTGGATTTGTGATCGGCGGGCAGCACATGCACACCGGAACCGGTGCTCTCGAAACCTTCGAGGATTTTCAGGCCCTTGGGGGTTTGCAGGAACAGGCTGAGGGCAAACCGGCCGGCCATGACGATGGCAATGATCCACGCCACGCGGGTCGGTTCGAGGTTGAAGCTGTAGCCGTCGAGTACCACGCCGACAATCGGCCCGAACACGATCAGGGCAATCAGACCGGCGAGAATCGCCTCAACCAGGCTTTTTTTGACATCAATGGATTTTGCAGTGGTTGAAGACATCGCTTACACCTTCGACACAAGAGGACGGCCCAGCAGGCCCTGAGGCCGGAAGACCAGAACAAGTACGAGCAGCGAGAAGCTGAACACGTCTTTGTAGTCGGAGTTGACCAAGCCCGAGAACAGCGACTCGGAGATCCCGAGGATGATCCCGCCCAACATGGCGCCAGGCAGCGAGCCGATCCCGCCGAGCACCGCAGCGGTGAACGCCTTGATGCCGATGACGAAGCCTGCGTAGAAGTCGAACGTGCCGTAGTTCATGGTGATCAGCACGCCGGCCAGGGCCGCCATCGCTGCACCGATGATGAACACGTAGGAAATCACGCGGTCGGTGTTGATCCCCAGGATCGAGGCCATCTTGCGGTCTTGCTGGGTCGCGCGGCACATGCGGCCGAGCTTGGTGTACTTGATCACGTAGGTCAGCAGGCCCATCCCGACGAAAGCCGCGACGAGAATGAAGATCTTGGTGTAGGTCAGCTGGACGAAGCCCGAGCCGACGTCGACGCGCCAGGCGCCGGTGAGCAGCGTCGGAACACCCTGTTGACGGGCGCCCTGACTGATCTGGGCATAGTTTTGCAGGATCAGGGAGATACCGATGGCGCTGATCAGCGGTGCCAGTCGGGTGGAGTTGCGCAGTGGTTTGTAGGCGATGCGTTCGATGACCCAGCCATACACCCCCGTGACGACGATGGTGAAGACCAGTGTGCCGAGCATCAGCAGCGGGAAGGATTCGATACCGAAGTAAGCCAGCAGAGCCAGACTGATTGCCGCGAGGTAAGCGGAAATCATGTAAACCTCGCCGTGGGCGAAGTTGATCATGCCGATGATGCCGTAGACCATTGTGTAGCCGATGGCGATCAGGCCATAGACCGACCCGAGGGTCAGGCCGTTGACCAGTTGCTGCAGGAAAATACCATCCATAACGCAATCTCACGCAGTGAGAACCTGCACACCCTGAGGCGCGCGGTTCTTCTAGGAAAAATACAGATTTACGTCGGAGCAATGTCAGACAGGCCACCACAGCCCCCTTGTGGGAGCTGGCTTGCCAGCGATAGCGGTAGAACGTTCAACAAAGTTGTCGACTGTCAGGCCGTCATCGCGGGCAAGCCCGCTCCCACAGGGAATGTGGCGTCCGGTTGATCAAGTGCCGTTATTTCTGTTTTTCCAGCTGGTGATATTTGCCGGTCGCGTCCCACTGGTAGACCACGTAGTCGGAGACTTTCAGGTCGCCCTTGGAATCCCAGGTCTTCTCGCCCATCACGGTCTTGACCGGGTTGGCTTTCAGCCATTTGGCAGCGTCTTCGCCCTTGTTGGACTTGGCGCCGTTGAAGCCGGCAGCCAGTGCCTGAACCGAAGCGTAGGCGTACAGGGTGTAGCCTTCAGGCTCGGTGCCGGCCTTGCGGAAGGCATCCACGACCGTCTTGCTTTCCGGCAACAGGCGCGGGTCGGCGCCGAAGGTCATCAGCACGCCGTCGACGTATTGAGGGCCGCCAGCGGTGGTCACCAGTTCGTCGGTCACGATGCCGTCGTCAGACATGAACTTCACGTCTTTCAGGCCTTCGGTACGCAGTTGCTTGACCAGTGGACCGGCTTCCGGGTGCAGACCGCCGAAGTAGACCACGTCGGCACCGGCCGCGCGGATCTTGGTAACCACGGCGCTGAAGTCTTTCTCGCCACGGGTCAGGCCTTCGTACAGCACCGGCGTCACGCCGCGCTTGGTCAGCTGAGCCTTGGTCGCATCGGCCAGGCCCTGACCGTAGGTGTCTTTGTCGTGCAGCACGGCAACTTTCTTGCCCTTGAGCACGTCGACGATGTAGTCGCCAGCGACGATGCCTTGCTGGTCGTCACGCCCGCACATACGGAACATGGCGCTCAGGCCGCGCTCGGTCACCTGCGGGTTGGTGGAACCCGGAGTGATCGCGATAACGCCGGCTTCGTCGTAAATCTCAGAGGCTGGAATGGTGGAAGAGGAGCAGAAGTGACCGACAACGCCGTTTACTTTCTGGTTCACGAGATCCTTGGCGACCGTCACCGCCTGTTTCGGTTCGCAGGCGTCATCGCCTTTGACCAAGACGATTTTCTCCCCGTTGACGCCGCCCGCCGCGTTGACCGCATCGGCCGCCGCTTGTGCCCCCTTCATGTACTGCTCGCCAAATGCCGCGTTGGCGCCAGTCATAGGGCCCGCCACACCGATTTTCACATCAGCTTGTGCAAACGCAGAAACACCCAGCGCAGTAGCCACTGCGAGGGCCAGAAAGCCTTTCTTGTAAAACGTCTGGGACATGAGGTGGTGCTCCAAGGTTTTTTTTAGTTGGCACTGCGACTTCACTGGATTGCTCAGAGCAAGGGCCGTGCCATCGGTTTTTTATTCTTCAAAAAGTCGCTGCTTTCTTGTTATTTCGACTGTTTCGTTCCCATTTTCATTGGGCGTGCAACCGTCTAAACCGCGGAAGGTGAAACCATTTATTTTTTCAGGCGCAACCCGCACGCGCCATCATTGCAACCGCGGCGCCAAACGACGTGCAACCAGCCTGTAACAGCCCGCGTCACCGAACTGCACACTGCTGGTGCGGGACTGCTACAACCCGCACCATTACAGGCTAGTCGCTACGCCGAAAAGCGCCGCTTCACGCAACATATTTCAACACTCAAATGACAATGCGCAGGCACTGGCCCGCGTGATACAGCGAGAACCCGGCCTCGTACAGGCAACTGCGCAAGCCCACACCCGCCAGGGGCTGCATCGGTGCAAAGGGAATCGGCAACGCCTGAGGATTTCCGTTACACAGGTAGTCGGCGAAGGCTTTGCCGACCACCGTGCCGGTGGTCACGCCACGACCGTTGTAACCGGTGACGGCCACCAGTCCCGGCGCCGGCTCGAACAGGCGCATCAAATGATCGGGGGTGAAGGCGATGCGCCCGGTCCAGGTGCACTCCCACTCCACCGGTTCGAGGTTGGGGAAGTAATGCTGCTGCACCCGGTCGGCCCAGGCCTTAAGGAACCAGGTCGGTTTCTGATTGCCGTTGCCGAGGCTGCCCAGCAACAGACGCCCGTCCTTGTCGCGACGGATGCTGCTCAGCACCTGGCGTGTGTCCCACGAGCCCTGCCCGCCCGGCAGGATTTCATGGGCAGCGTCTTCGGTAAGCGGCACCGAAGCGACCTGATAGTAATAACCGGGGAAGAAATTGCGTTTGAGTTCGGTCCAGTCGCCTTCGGTGTAGGCGTTGGAGGCGATCACCACTTGTTCGGCGAGCACCGAACCCTGCTCGGTCTGCACCGACCATTGCTGGCCCTGACGTTCAAGGCGCGTGACCGGGGAGTGATCGAACATCTGCCCGCCGAGCCCCGCCACGGCTTTCGCCAGCCCGGTGACATACGCCATCGGATTGAGCGTGCCGGCGCGTCGGTCGAGCAACGCGGCGGCAATCTTTTGCGTGCCGGTCGCCTGCTCACAGGCTTTTCCGGTCAGCAGTTCGACCGGCGCACCCCGGCGTTTCCACTGTTCTTCGCGACTGCGCAGATCCGCCTCACCCTTGGCGTTGTGCGCCATGTGCAGGGTGCCTTCGCGGCGCAACTGGCAATCGATGTTGTACTTATCCACAAGGCTGAACACCAGCGCCGGCGCCGCACCGAGCATGCGGTTGAGCTGGCTGCCGACCGCCTCGCCGAAGCCGGCCTCAATCTCGTCCGGCGGAATCCACATCCCGGCGTTGACCAGTCCGACGTTGCGCCCGGAACCGCCATGCCCGGCGCGATGGGCTTCCAGCACGCAGACACTTTTGCCCTTCTCCAGCAGATGCAGCGCCGCCGACAGCCCGGTAAACCCGGCGCCGATCACGCAGACATCGACTTTGACCTCACCCCTGAGCACCGTGTTATCCGGTCGTTGCGGCGTGAGTTTTTCCCACAGACATTCTTCGCGTAACGGCATTGCCAGACTCCAACAGAAACCTAACAAACACTGCATACCCTGTGGGAGCGGGCTTGCCCGCGATTGCGTCAGTTCAGTCAGAGGTTAGTTGGCTGACAGACTGCTATCGCGGGCAAGCCCGCCCCCACAGGTTTCTTCGTCGTATCGATTACTCTGTCAATCGAACGTGATGCCCTGCGCCAGCGGCAACTCCAGCGAGTAGTTCACCGTATTGGTCTGGCGGCGCATGTACGCGCGCCATGCATCCGAACCCGACTCACGACCACCGCCCGTCTCTTTCTCGCCACCGAACGCGCCGCCGATTTCCGCGCCGCTCGGGCCGATGTTGACGTTGGCGATGCCGCAGTCACTGCCGACCGCCGACATGAACTTCTCGGCCTCGCGCACATCGGTGGTGAAGATGCACGACGACAGGCCTTGCGGCACCGCGTTGTTCAGGCGCAGCGCCTCTTCGAAATCGCTGTAACCGACCACGTACAGGATCGGCGCGAAGGTCTCGCTGCACACCACGTCGCTCTGCTCCGGCATTTCGACGATGGCCGGCGAAACGTAGTAGGCATTCGGGAATTGCTCTTCCAGTTGGCGCTTGCCGCCGAACACCCGGCCGCCCTCGCTCAGTGCCTGCTCCAACGCGTCCTGCATGTTTTCGAAGCTGTGCTTGTCGATCAGCGGGCCGATCAGGTTGCCTTCCAGCGGGTGACCGATACGGACTTTGGAGTACGCGGCTTTCAGGCGGGTGACGATTTCTTCTTTCACCGACTCATGAGCGATCAGGCGACGCAACGTGGTGCAACGCTGGCCGGCGGTGCCGACGGCGCTGAACAGGATCGCGCGCACCGCCATGTCCAGATCGGCGCTCGGGCCGAGGATCATCGCGTTGTTGCCGCCCAGTTCGAGGATGCTGCGGGCGAAGCGCGCGGCGACTTTCGGCGCCACTTCGCGGCCCATGCGGGTGCTGCCGGTGGCGCTGATCAGCGCGACACGCGGGTCATCCACCAGCGCTTCGCCGGCATCACGACCACCGATGATCACCTGGCAAAGATTGGCCGGCGCATCGCTGAAATTCTTCACCACACGATCAAACAGCGCCTGACAGGCCAGCGCGGTCAGTGGGGTCTTCTCCGAAGGCTTCCACACCACCGGGTTGCCGCACACCAGCGCCAGCGTGGTGTTCCACGCCCACACCGCGACCGGGAAGTTGAACGCGCTGATCACGCCGACCACGCCCAGCGGGTGCCAGGTTTCACGCATGTGGTGGCCCGGGCGCTCGGAGGCGATGGTCAAGCCGTACAACTGGCGCGACAGACCGACAGCGAAGTCGCAGATGTCGATCATTTCCTGCACTTCACCCAGGCCTTCCTGAGTAATCTTGCCGGCCTCCCAGGAAACCAGTTCGCCGAGATCATTCTTGTACTCGCGCAGGACTTCACCGAACTGACGCACCAGCTCGCCGCGACGCGGGGCCGGCACCTTGCGCCATTGTTCGAACGCATGATCTGCGCGACTGATGTGCTGCTCGACTTCAGCCGGGCCTTCCCAGTTCACGGCGGCGATGCGGCTGCCGTCGATGGGCGAATGCACCGGCACTTTGCCGTTCTGGTACAGGGCCGGGTTCACACCAAGACGATCAAGCAATGCGGCAACCATGGGTCACTCCTCAAGCGAAAAACTGAATGTGTGCGGGCGCGTTTTCACGACCGGGCAGACCTTTAGTTGTAGCGTCAGGATGGCTGTGCAACAAACGACCTTTACGCGAGATATCATTCCGTTTATTCATGCTGCGCAGAAAGACAAGAAAAGGATCGCCCATGCTGAACAAACGCCACTTGCCGTCGATCACCGCGTTGCAGTGCTTCGAGGCCGTGACCCGGCACCTGAGTTTCACCCGGGCCGCCGAGGAACTGAACCTGACCCAGAGCGCTGTCAGCAAGCAGGTGGCGCAACTCGAAGAATTGTTACAGCACTTGTTGTTCCGTCGGGTACGCCGCCGTTTGCAGATGACCCCGGCCGGCGATCTGTACTTGGTGGAAGTCAGAAAAATCCTGACCCAGGTCGAGATGTCGACGCATTACCTGCGTTCCTACGGCGGCGAGACCGAAGTCCTGCGGGTCTCCACGCCCTCGACCTTCGGCGCCCGCTGGCTGGTGCCGCGCCTCAAGGGCTGGCGTCTGCGCCATCCGTCGATTCATCTGGACCTGTGCAACGAGCAGGAGGCCGATGACTTGCTGCAAGGGCGCAGCGATCTGGCGTTCTATTTCGGCCAGGGTTCACGCCCCGGCACCGAATGCCTGAAGCTGTTCGGCGAAGAGCTTGTGCCGGTCTGCGCGCCGAGTAGCCTGCCGGACACTCCGTTGACTGATCCAACGCAACTCACCGATCTGGTGCTGCTGCAAAACGCCTCCCGCCCCCAGGCGTGGCACGACTGGTTCGACAGTCAGGGCTACCAGACAGAGCACAGCTACCACGGCCCACGTTTCGAAACCTTTTATATGTGCATCCGCGCCGCACAGGTCGGCTGCGGCGTCGCCCTGCTGCCAAGGTTCCTGGTGGAAGAGGAATTGGCCGACGGCAAACTGATCATTCCCTGGCAGCATGCAATGCCCAGCACCGATGCGTATTACCTGGCCTATCCGGAACACGCCGCGGAAGTGCCCAAGGTGCGGGATTTCGTGAAGTGGATGCTGGAGCAGATCGACAGTCCGGTTTGAAGTTGTATTCAGTCCATGTGGGAGCGGCGGTGCGGCGGTCCGACTTGCCCGCGAAGACGGCATCAAATTCAACATTGATGTTGATCCTGCCGACGCTTTCGCGGGCAAGCCCGCTCCCACAGGGATCTGTGGCGGTCAAAAAATTGCTGGCAATCCCCGCCTCGGATATGCGCCACTAGCGCCATTGATTGATACCGCGCCAACGCGCGGCCCGCCTGGAGACCCCGTTATGAGCGAGAGTGTGTTTGCCGATCGCATCGTGCAGAACCTGCTCGACACCGACTTCTACAAACTGACGATGATGCAGGCGGTGCTGCACAACTACCCCAACGTCGAAGTCGAATGGGAGTTTCGTTGCCGTAACAGTGAAGATCTGCGCCCGTATCTGGCGGAGATCCGCTTCCAGGTCGAGCGTCTGGCCGAGTTGAGCCTGAGCGCTGATCAGTTGAGTTTTCTCGAGCGCATCAGCTTCCTCAAACCTGACTTTCTGCGATTCCTCGGTCTGTTCCGCTTCAATCTGCGCTATTTGCACACCGGCATCGAAAACGGCGAGCTGTTCATCCGACTGCGCGGGCCGTGGCTGCATGTGATTTTGTTTGAAGTGCCGCTGCTGGCGATCGTCAGCGAAGTGCGCAACCGCTATCGCTACCGCGAAACCGTCCTGGAACAGGCCCGCGAACAGCTGTACCGCAAGTTCGACTGGCTGACGGCCAATGCTTCGACCGACGAGCTATCGGAATTGCAGGTCGCGGATTTCGGCACACGTCGGCGGTTTTCCTACCGCGTGCAGGAAGAAGTGGTGAGCGTGCTCAAGCACGATTTCCCCGGTCGTTTCGTCGGCACCAGCAACGTGCACCTGTCTCGCGAACTGGACATGAAACCGCTGGGCACTATGGCCCACGAATGGATCATGGCCCATCAGCAACTCGGCCCGCGGCTGATCGACAGCCAGATCGCCGCCCTCGATTGCTGGGTCCGTGAATATCGCGGCTTGCTGGGGATCGCACTGACCGACTGCATCACCACCGACGCCTTCCTCAACGATTTCGACCTGTATTTCGCCAAGCTCTTCGACGGTCTGCGCCACGATTCCGGGGACCCGGTGATCTGGGCCGAAAAATGCATCGCCCGCTACCACAAGCTCGGCATCGACCCGATGAGCAAGACGCTGGTGTTCTCCGACAGCCTGACGCTGCCCAAGTCGCTGGAGATCTTCCGGGCGCTGCGCGGCCGGATCAATGTCAGCTTCGGCATCGGCACCAACCTGACCTGTGACATTCCGGGTGTCGAACCGATGAGCATCGTGCTTAAAATGACGGCCTGCAACGGCCAACCGGTGGCGAAGATCTCCGACGAGCCGGGCAAGACCCACTGCAAAGACCCGAATTTCGTCGCCTATTTGCGACATGTTTTCCAGGTTCCTGCCGTTTCCAGCCTTTCTAGCAAGGAGTGAATTCATGCAAGCCGTACAGCGTGAGATTGCTGAACAGCTCAACGTTCAGCCGCCGTTCGCCGATTACCAGGCCCTCGAAGCGGAAGTCGCCCGACGCATCACCTTCATCCAGGATTGCCTGACCAATTCCGGACTCAAGACCCTGGTGCTGGGCATCAGCGGCGGTGTCGACTCGCTGACCGCCGGCCTGCTGGCCCAGCGCGCCATGCGTGAACTGCGCGAGCGCACCGGTGACGAGGCCTACAAGTTCATCGCCGTGCGCCTGCCGTACGACGTGCAATTCGATGAACACGACGCTCAGGCCTCGGTGGACTTCATCGCCCCGGACGAACGCCACACCGTCAATATCGGCCCGGCGGTGAAATCCCTGGCCGGCGAAGTCGCAGCCTTCGAAGGCAAGCACGCGGTGTCGGTGGACTTCGTGCTCGGCAACACCAAGGCGCGGATGCGCATGGTCGCCCAGTACACCATCGCCGGCGCAGCCCATGGCCTGGTGATCGGCACCGACCACGCGGCGGAAGCGGTGATGGGTTTCTTCACCAAGTTCGGTGACGGCGCCTGCGATCTGGCTCCGCTCAGCGGGCTGGTGAAGAATCAGGTCCGAGCCATCGCCCGCAGCTTCGGCGCACCGGAATCGCTGGTGGAAAAAGTGCCGACGGCGGATCTGGAAGACCTGTCGCCGGGCAAACCGGACGAAGCCTCCCACGGCGTGACCTACACCGAAATCGACGCCTTCCTGCACGGCGAGCCGGTGCGTCAGGAAGCGTTCGACATCATCGTCAACACGTACAAAAAGACTCATCACAAACGCGTGATGCCGTTTGCGCCGTGATCAGTGAGTGAATGAAAAAGCCCGCTGAGGAGTGATCCTCAGCGGGCTTTTCTTTGGCCTGCAACTCTATCGATGCTGCGGACCCCTTCGCGGGCAAGCCCGCTCCCACAGGGTTTCAGGTGTACACAAAAGTTGTGTCAGACATAGAACCTGTGGGAGCGAGCTTGCTCGCGAAGAACGATAACGCGGTGGCCCTGCTTACTTAACAGCAATGGTGCCTTTCATCATCGAGATGTGGCCCGGGAACGAGCAGAAGAAACCGTATTCGGTGCCGGCTGCCAGTTTCGATACATCGATGGTCAGCGAATCCTTCTCCCCGGCGCCGATGATCTTGGTGTGGGCGATGACGCGCTCGTCGCCGTCTTTCAGGTAGTTCTTGTCGATGCCGGCGGCCAGGCCGTCGGTGGCGATCGGCTGCATGTCAGCGGTCTTGCTGACCACCAGGTTGTGGCCCATGACGTTCTTCGGCAGGCTGCCGGAGTGGGTCAGTTCGACGGTGAAGGTCTTGCAGCTCTTGTCGATCACGATCTCCTTGGTGTTGAAGGACATCTGGTCGGTGGAGTCAACGGTGGTTTTGCACTCGGCAGCCATCAATTGGCTGCTGGCCAGCGCCAGCAGGGATACCGCAACAACTTTGGAAAACATGGTGAATCTCCAAGGCAGGGTTAACAAAAACACGAATGGGGGAAAGACTGCCTGAAATCTTCGCAAGTTCCTATGACTTGAGTCAAAAATTGTATACAACTTTCAGGCTATGACACTCATCGAAACAATCTAACAGCCAGACGTTTGTCCGGGCCGTATCTTCAGGGCTCGACTCTCATCTGGAGCACCCGTCATGTCCTTCAACAGTCTGTTGTGCAGCCTGCTCGCCGCCTACGCCTGTGGCGCCAGCGGCACCTATGAAACCCCGAAACGCGAAGTCTAGCCCTTGGATCAAGGCGTGCCAGCCATTACCCTGTGACCGATTGACCCAGGAGGAAGGCATGTCTCTCACATCCGTTTGTGTATTTTGCGGTGCCAACGCCGGTACCACCCCGGCGTACACCGAAGCCGCCATCGCCCTCGGCACAGCCATTGCCGAGCGCAAACTGACTCTGGTTTACGGCGGCGGCGCTGTGGGCCTGATGGGGATTGTCGCGGATGCCGCACTGGCGGCCGGCGGTGAAGTGATCGGGATCATTCCGCAGAGCCTGATGGACAAGGAAATCGGTCACAAGAGTCTGACGCGCCTGGAAGTGGTCGACGGCATGCACGCCCGCAAGGCGCGCATGGCCGAGCTCAGCGATGCGTTCATCGCCCTGCCCGGTGGCCTCGGCACGCTTGAAGAGCTGTTCGAAGTCTGGACGTGGGGCCAGCTCGGCTACCACGGCAAGCCGCTGGGCCTGCTGGAAGTGAACGGTTTCTACAGCAAACTCACCGCATTTCTCGATCACATCGTCGGCGAAGGCTTCGTTCGCGCACCGCACCGTGACATGCTGCAAGTGAGCGAATCGCCGCAAACGTTGCTCGATGCCCTCGATCAGTGGCAGCCGACCGTCACGCCAAAGTGGGTCGACCAGAAACCCGGTTAACCCCCGAGCACCGATACAGGGCAGAATACGCGCCGCTCAACCTCACCTTCGACCCAAGAGGATCGCCCATGGCCAAACCCAATTACTCCTTCGCCAAGCGTCAACGTGACCTGGCCAAGGAACAGAAGAAAGAGGAAAAGCTTCAGCGCAAGAAACAGATGGCTGAAGAAGCGGCACTGAACCCTGACGGTGAAGTGGCGACCGATGATGATGTTGATGCACCGAAAGACCCGGCGCCCGACGCCTGAGCAACACCGCAGGACCAATGAACGCAAAACCGGCAGGAACGGATTTCTCCGCTCCTGCCGTGTTCTCATCCCTCATTCAGTGGCATTACCGTGACCCGGACCTCGGGATCATGGCTCCCCCCTCCCAGAATCACCCCGCGCAACGGCGACACATCGGAGAAATCCCGGCCCCAGGCCAGGGTGATGTGCTCCAGCGCCGGTTGCACATTGTTGGTCGGATCGAAGTCCACCCAGCCAAGCACCGGGCAAAACACCGAAACCCAGGCATGGGACGCATCGGCGCCGATCAAACGCGGTTGCCCCGGTGGTGGCCGTGTCAGCAGATAACCACTGATGTAGCGTGCCGCCAATCCTCGGGAACGCACGCAGGCCAGCATCAGGTGGGCGAAGTCCTGACAGACCCCACGCCTGCGCTCCAGCACCTCGACCAGCGGCGTCGCGACTTGTGTGGCCTCGGCGTCGAAGGTGAATTCGTCGAAGATCTTTTCCATCAACGCCTGCACGCCCAGCAGCAGCGGTCGCCCAGATGGAAAACAACTCTCGGAAAAGTCGACGAAGCTGCGTTTCAAGTGAACGTAGGGTGACTGAAACCGATAACGGCAAGCCTCCAGCAATTCGGCAGACAGCGGCTGGCTGCTGTAGGTCAGCGCATTGCGCGTCAATTCCCAGGCCGGTGACAGATTGAAATCCAGCGCCGGCCGCGCCAGCACCTCGACCGTCAGCCGTGCGTTGACCTGCAATTCATCATGAGGCCGCTCGAACGCCAGGCGCGTCAGCGGATTGCCGAACACGTCCTGTTCGTCACGACGTGCGGTCGGCTCCGGACTGATCAGCAATTGCTGCTCGGTGCAGCGCTGCCAGGCGCATTCCCGGGGCCACAGATGCGCCAACTGTTGCGCCAGCGAGACTGGGCTGTCGTAGTGATAGCAGGTGTCGTGAAGGATCTGGTAATGGGCATTCATCAGACGGACACCGTGCGCTGGCTGACATCATCGACATGGGCGAAATGGCGCAGGGCCAGACGATCGGACACCTGGCCGCTGGCGTCGGCAATGTCTTGAAGCAGATCCGCCAGACCGTCGAGGGCCGCGCGTACGCTGGACTCGCCGAACAATGGATTTTCCAGGCAACCCAGGTCGAAGCGTGCCAGACGCTCGACCAGTTCTGGCAACCCGGCCTCCCTCGGCACACCAAAATCATCGTTCAGACGCTTGAGCGTGCGCGTCACCAGTTTCAACTGGAACAACACCGCATGGGGGTTCTGCTCGTCCAGCAGCAACAGGTCGAGCACCGGAATCAACTGCGCCACCGCCAGATAACGCGAGCGATAGGTGATGCTGCTGTTGCCCAGTTCCAGCAACCACTCCAGCCCGGCCTGATCGAACGCGCCTGCGCCACGCAGGAAGCCCGCGAGACTGCTGCTGAGAAATTGCAGGCGCTCGATGCGCCGGCCGATCATCAGGAAACGCCAGCCTTCGTCGCGGGTCATGTCGTCGAGGGCAAAACCGGACAGCGCCGCCAGCGACATCACCAGCCGGTTTAGAAAATCCAGCAACTCGCCGAAGTCCGGCTCGTCGGTGTCCAGCTCCGTCGCTTCGCGTTGCAACTCCACCAGCGCCTGCCAGTTTTCCCGCGAGAGCTTGCCACGCACCTGCGACGCAGCCCACTGCAAGCGTTGCAGGTTGGAGCGCAGGCTGAATGACCAGTCCTCGCCGAGCAAAGCCGCGAGCAAGCGCTCCGGCAGCTCGCCTTCGTCCGGCAGCAGCATCAGTCGCTCACCAAGCTCTACGGCAGCCTGCAGGGCCTGCGGATCATCACCGTCGACGTAGCGCGCCAGCATGATCCGCAACAGCCGCGCGCTATCGTCGCAGCGCTCGCAGTAACGGCCGAACCAGAACAGGTTTTCTACTACCCGCGATGGCAGGTACGGATCGCGTCGCACCAGATCAGGCACGCCAATGTTGCGCTGGGCCTTCCACTGTTCGCCGCTCGGTGGCCGGTCACCCAGCACCCAGGTGTCCTTGCTCGCACCACCGCGCTGCATCGACACCACTTCGGCATCGGCTTCGGCCGCCACCCGGGTCAGTCCACCGGGCAGCACTCGATAGCCATCACGACTGGCCACCGCATACATGCGCATGCCGATCGCTCGCGGTTGCAACTGGCCGTCATCGGGCTGCCAGATCGGCGCATGGGACAGTTGCGCGAGTTCTTGCGCCACGTAGGCATAAGGCCGTGCCTGCATGCGTTCGGCGAGACTCTGGCGCTGTTTTTCGCTCAGATCGCGCCCGAAAACGGGGGCGAAGCTCTGGGAGGGGAACGCCGGTTTTATCAACAGCTCCGGCAATTTCTCCAACGCTTGAGCCAGCACCGGCGCCTCGCCGCACCACCAGGTGGCGATGGAAGGCAGGATCAGCTCTTCGCCAAACAGGTATTGATTGATCTTCGGCAGAAAGCCCAACAGCCCGGGCGACTCCAGCACGCCGCTACCCAGCGCGTTGGCCACCAGCACCCGGCCCTGACGTACGGCCTCAAGCAGTCCGGGGACGCCCAGCGCCGAGTCCGTGCGCAGCTCCAGTGGATCGCAGAAGTCATCGTCGAGCCGGCGCATGATCGCGTGAACCCGACGCAGACCGCTGAGGGTTTTCAGGTAGACCGTGGCATCGCGCACCGTCAGGTCGCCACCCTCCACCAGCGGATAACCGAGCTGGCGCGCGAGATAAAGATGCTCGAAATAACTTTCGTTGAAACGCCCCGGGGTCAGCAACACCACCAGCGGCGCGTCATCGTCGCAGGGTGCCTGACGGGCAAGCGTTTCCTGCAAGGTGCGGAAGAATCCGGCCAGGTGCTGCACCTTCAGATCCCGGTACAACTCGGGGAAGGCCCGGGACACGATGGTACGGTTTTCCAGCGCATAACCGGCACCCGATGGCGCCTGGGTACGATCCGCCGTCACCCACCAGCGCCCGTCCGGCGTGCGCGCCAGATCCACGGCATACAGATGAAGAAAGGCCCCGTCCGGTGGCGCAATGCCCTGACAGGGCCAGAGAAAGTTGTTGTGTCCGAACACCAGCTCCGCCGGCAGCAGGCCTTCGCTGATCAGCCGCTGCGGGCCGTACAGATCCGCCAGCACCGCATTGAGCAGACGCGCGCGCTGGGCGATTCCGGCCGACAGTTGTTGCCACTCGTCGGCGGCGATCACATGGGGCAGCAAGTCCAGTTCCCAAGGACGATCGGCGCCCTTGGGGTCGGCATAGACGTTGTAGGTGACGCCGTTTTCCTGAATCTGCCGGGTCAGCAATGCCTGACGCTGCACCAGTTGCGCCGGGGTGCTGCGCTGCAATTGGTCGAACAGCCGCTGCCAGTGCGGACGCACCGCCCCGCCGGCGTCGAGCAGTTCGTGGTAATTGCCCGCCGTCAGCGGGTAGCGGTCAAGCAGGTCAGGCATGGAAAGCTCGGCAGCCAGCAAGGAACGGTCAGACTAACGCAGGCACATGACGCCCGGATATACGAAAAATCCGGGCGTCGCGCATGATTCAGAAACGTCGTAAATCGAGTGTCATCGGCAGCTCGTCGTTCGTTTCGACATTAGGTATCGGAAGTTTCCCCGGCGTGTGCCCAATGCGGAAAAAACGCGCCATGCGCCGGCTCTCCGCTTCGTTGGCGTTGACCGGCAGCGTCTCGTAATTGCGGCCGCCCGGATGGGCGACGTGGTACTGACAACCACCCAGCGAGCGTTGCATCCAGGTGTCGAGCAGGTCGAACACCAGCGGCGCGTGCACCGGAATCGTCGGTTGCAGGCAGTTGGCCGGTTGCCACGCACGGTAACGTACACCGGCGACAAACTCGCCGACCCGCCCGGTCGGTTGCAGCGGTACCGGGATGCCGTTGCAGGTCAGCAAGTATCGCTGAGGCGGTAGCCCCGTGAGCTTGACCTGCAAGCGCTCCAGCGATGAATCGACGTAGCGCACCGTACCGCCCGCCGCGCCCTCCTCGCCCAGCACATGCCAGGGCTCAAGGGCCTGGCGCAATTCCAGCTCGATGCCGTTGACGGCGTAATCGCCGACCTTGGGAAAGCGAAACTCCAGATGCGCCGCAAACCATTCGGGGCGCAGCGGATAACCGGCATTGTTGAGTTCGACGATGACGTCGGCAAAGTCCTGTTCGATGAAGTGCGGCAGCAGAAACCGGTCATGCAACTCGGTGCCCCAGCGCGCCAGTTTCGGCGGCGCATAAGGCTCGCGCCAGAATCGCGCCACCAACGCCCGCAGCAACAACTGCTGGGCCAGGCTCATGCGGGCATGGGGCGGCATTTCGAATGCACGTAACTCCAGCAGCCCAAGACGTCCCGTGGCGCCATCCGGTGAATACAGTTTGTCGATGCAGAACTCGGCACGGTGGGTGTTGCCGGTGACGTCGATCAGCAGATTGCGCAGCAAACGATCGACCAACCATGGCGCGCACTCTTCTCCCGGTTCAGGCATCTGCGCAAAAGCAATTTCCAGCTCATACAACGCATCGTTGCGCGCTTCATCGACTCGCGGCGCCTGAGAGGTCGGGCCGATAAACAGTCCGGAAAACAGGTAGGACAGCGACGGATGGTTGTGCCAATAACTGATCAGGCTGCGCAGCAGATCCGGGCGGCGCAGGAACGGTGAGTCCGCCGGCGTCGCCCCGCCGAGCACGAAATGGTTACCGCCGCCGGTGCCGGTGTGTCGCCCGTCGATCATGAATTTCTCGGTGGACAGTCGGGTCTGACGCGCCTCTTCGTACAGGAACTCCGTGCGCTCTACCAACTCGTCCCACGTCGCGGATGGCTGGACGTTGACCTCGATCACGCCGGGATCCGGGGTAATGCGGAAGTTGTTCAGACGCGGATCGCTCGGCGGCTCGTAGCCTTCCAGCAGCACTGGACAGTGCAGTTCCTCGGCAGTGGCTTCGATGGCGGCCACCAGTTCCAGATAATCTTCGACCCGCTCCAGCGGCGGCATGAACAGATACAACCGGCCTTCCCGTGCTTCGGCGCAGAACGCGGTGCGGGTCAGCCAGTCGGCGGACTCCTCGATTTTTGGCACCCGCTCATCCGCCGTGGCCGGCGCATCGTGTCGATTGAGTTGCGCGGTGTCAGGCAGTTCGGGGAAGTCCTGATTCGGGTCGTTCGGATGAATGAACGGGTACTCCGCCGCCTTCACCCAGGGCTGCGAACCCAACGGCAGACGATAGCCGAGCGGTGAATCCCCCGGCACCAGCCGGCAATGCTCATCGCGCAGATACCAGCGCCCGCTCTGCCATTGATCGCCCTTGGCGGTGCGCGCCAGCGGCAGTACCTGGCCGATGACCTTGTCCAGCCCCTGACTGAACACCTTGCGCAGGCGCGCACGTTCCAGTGGTTCCTCCAGACGCGAGTCCTCGGCGCTGACGTTGCTTGGCAATGCGCCCTCGCGCCAGAGGTAGTAGAAATTGTCTTCGTAGGCCGGGAACACAAAGCGTGTCGGCAGTTTCAGGCGCTCGGCGACACTCGCCAGAAAACGGCCGGCCAGTTCGCCCGTGGCGCCGTAGTCCTGCTGCTCGTCGGCGATCAATGCGTTGTTGTGCCAGATCGGCACACCGTCGCGGCGCCAGTAGCAATTCAGCGACCAGCGCGGCAGTTGCTCGCCCGGATACCACTTGCCCTGGCCGAAATGCACCAGCCCCTTCGGCGCGTAATGCTTGCGCATGCGCTGGAACAGTTCGGCAGAGAGCCGGCGCTTGTCCGGGCCCAGCGCGGCGGTGTTCCATTCGGCGCCATCCGGGTCGTCGATGGACACAAAGGTCGGCTCGCCCCCCATCGTCAGACGCACATCGCCTTCCAGCAGGTCGGCATCGATCTGCCGGCCCAGCGCCTGGATCGCCTGCCACTGCTCTTCGGTGTAGGGCTTGGTCACCCGTGGCGCTTCCCAGACCCGTTCCACGGACATTTCGTGGCTGAACTCGCACTCGCAAGGTTCCACCAGACCGCTGATCGGCGCCGCCGAGGACGGATCGGGACTGCACGCCAACGGAATATGCCCTTCACCGGCAAACAGTCCGGAGGTGGCATCGAGGCCGATCCAGCCGGCGCCGGGCAAGTACACCTCGCACCACGCGTGCAGGTCGGTGAAGTCCACTTCGGTGCCGGACGGGCCGTCGAGGCTTTTCACGTCGGCGGTCAGTTGAATCAGGTAACCGGAGACGAAACGCGCCGCCAGCCCAAGATTGCGCAGCAATTGCACCAGCAACCACGCGGAATCGCGGCAGGAGCCGGAAGCATGTTCGAGGGTGTGCTCCGGGGTCTGCACGCCCGGTTCCATGCGGATCAGGTAATTGATGTCTTCGCTCAGGCGCTGGTTGAGCGCCACCAGGAAATCAACGGCCGGCAGCGGAGTGCGATCGATGGCGTCCAGGTAGGCCTTGAATTTCGGCGTCAGCGGCAGGGTTTCGAGGTACGGCGCCAGTTCCTTGCGTTCATCGGCGGCGTAGGCGAAGGGGATTTTCTCGGCGTAGGGCTCGAGGAAAAAGTCGAACGGGTTGAACACAGCCATCTCGGCCAGCAGGTCGACCTCGATCCGCAGCTCGGCGGTTTTCTCGGGGAACACCAGCCGCGCCAGGTAGTTGCCCTGAGGGTCCTGCTGCCAGTTGATGAAGTGCTGCTCAGGCGAGACTTTCAATGAATAAGACAGAATCCGCGTGCGGCTGTGGGCAGCCGGGCGCAGACGCACGATCTGCGGGCCGAGTTCGACAGCGCGGTCGTAGCGGTAATGCGTGACGTGATGCAATGCGACATGAATCGACACGGCGTGCCTCCTGCGAGCCCAAGCGTATTCGAAAGCGCGCAAGACTTATGCCATGCAGAGGCTTGGGCGCTTTCCCGGAATGCTCAGGGCAGTACAGCACCAAAATCGGGCGATGCGGTGAAATGGTTTGGCACAGTTGCACGCAAATGTTGCGAGGCACAACGCAAAACGCCAACCCGAAGGTTGGCGTTCTGTTCATATCAGCAACGATTCAGCGTGGCACTACAGGCTTCTTCGTCGGTTTCGGACCCTTGCCTTTCGCCGCGTCCTTGCGATCCTTTGCAGCCTGCTGGTTACGGGCGAACGCCGCAGCCTTGGCCTGCTCACGCTTGTCCCACGGGTTGCCGCCGTCGCTGGCGCGAGGTGGCAGACCGGTGTGCTGGGTGAGGATCTTGGTGGTCTTCTCTTTCACGTCCTTCGCCACTTTATGGCTGCCGGACGGCGTCGAGTTCTTGCGACGGGCACTCTGGTAGCTGTCGGTAGCTGGCTGATGCGTCGGGATCAACTGGTTCTTGCCCGGCCCGATCAGGTCGGCACGGCCCATGCGGATCAGCGCTTCACGCAGCATCGGCCAGCCTTTCGGGTCGTGATAACGCAGGAACGCCTTGTGCAGACGACGCTGCTCCTCGCTCTTGACGATGGTCACGCCGTCGCTCTTGTAGGTGACCTTGCGCAGCGGGTTCTTGCCCGAATGGTACATCGCGGTGGCGGTGGCCATCGGCGACGGATAGAACGCCTGTACCTGGTCGGCACGGAAGCCGTTGCCCTTGAGCCACAGGGCCAGGTTCATCATGTCTTCGTCGGTGGTGCCCGGGTGCGCGGCGATGAAGTACGGAATCAGGTACTGTTCTTTCCCCGCCTCCTTGGTGTACTTCTCGAACATGCGCTTGAAGCGATCGTAGGTGCCGATCCCCGGCTTCATCATCTGGTTGAGCGGACCTTCCTCGGTGTGTTCCGGGGCGATCTTCAGGTAACCGCCGACGTGGTGGGTCACCAGCTCTTTGACGTACTCCGGCGACTCGACCGCGAGGTCGTAACGCAGGCCGGAGGCGATCAGGATCTTCTTCACACCCGGCAACGCACGGGCGCTGCGGTACAGCTGAATCAGCGACGAGTGGTCGGTGTTCAGGTTCGGGCAGATGCCCGGGAACACGCAGGACGGCTTGCGGCACGCGGATTCGATTTCCGGGCTCTTGCAGGCGATGCGGTACATGTTCGCGGTCGGCCCGCCGAGGTCGGAAATGACGCCGGTGAAACCCGGCACCTTGTCGCGGATCTCTTCGATTTCGCGAATGATCGATTCTTCGGAACGGTTCTGGATGATCCGGCCTTCGTGCTCGGTGATCGAGCAGAAGGTGCAGCCACCGAAGCAGCCACGCATGATGTTCACCGAGAAGCGGATCATGTCGTAGGCCGGGATCTTTTCCTTGCCGTACGCAGGATGCGGGATACGTGCGTAAGGCATGCCGA
The DNA here is from genome assembly GCF_023375815.1 of Pseudomonas sp. HS6. Classification (NCBI taxonomy): domain Bacteria; kingdom Pseudomonadati; phylum Pseudomonadota; class Gammaproteobacteria; order Pseudomonadales; family Pseudomonadaceae; genus Pseudomonas; species Pseudomonas sp. HS6. The sequence goes on from NZ_CP067412.1 coordinate 3,486,960, forward strand.
ACACGTAGTCCATTTCTTCAGTGGTCATCGGAATCGGCGGCGGGTTGAACCAGACGTCGATCTCGCCATGCTTCTGCACCAGAGCACGGGCGTTGCCCGGGTTGGTTTCCAGGTGCAGCACGCGGTTGGCGTGGGCGTACAGGACCGCATCACCACGCACTTTCTCCATCGACGGCAGGCGGATCACGGTCTTGTCGCGGGTCATTTTCGGGCTGGCCAGGATCTGCACGACCTTGGCTTCTTCCGGATCTTCAACCGGCCCCTTCTCTTGCTCGATGGCGCAAGCCTGGGTGTCCTGGGTGTTGACGTACGGGTTGATGATCTTGTCGATCTTGCCCGGACGATCGATGCGCGTGGAGTCGACTTCGTACCAGCCTGCAGGCGTGTCACGACGGATGAACGCGGTGCCACGCACATCGGTGATGTCTTCGATCTTGTGACCGTAGGACAGACGCTGGGCGACTTCGACAATCGCTCGTTCGGCGTTGCCGTACAACAGGATGTCGGCACAGGCATCGATCAGGATCGAATTGCGCACGCGATCCTGCCAGTAGTCATAGTGGGCGATACGGCGCAGCGAAGCTTCAATGCCGCCGAGCACGATCGGCACGTTTTTGTAGGCTTCCTTGCAGCGCTGGCTGTAGACCAGGCTCGCGCGATCCGGACGTTTGCCCGCCATGCCACCCGGGGTGTAGGCGTCGTCGGAACGGATTTTCTTGTCCGCGGTATAGCGGTTGATCATCGAGTCCATGTTGCCGGCCGCGACGCCGAAGAACAGGTTCGGCTCGCCGAGCTTCATGAAGTCGTCTTTGGACTGCCAGTTCGGCTGGGCAATGATCCCGACGCGGAAGCCTTGCGACTCCAGCAGCCGGCCGATGATCGCCATGCCGAACGACGGGTGATCGACGTAGGCGTCTCCCGTCACAATGATGATGTCGCAGGAATCCCAGCCGAGCTGATCCATCTCCTCCCTGCTCATTGGCAGGAATGGCGCCGGCCCGAAACATTCGGCCCAGTATTTTGGATAGTCAAATAACGGCTTGGCTGCTTGCATGTCGATGACCGGTGTTGAGGTGAAAAATCGCGGGCGCGGAATATAGCACAAAAAATGACCAATTCCGACGGCTGTGGTCGGAAATATCAGGGGCACTCAGACGATGGAGCCCTTACTCGTCGTCGTCAAAGTTATAGCTGCCCGGCGCAAGGTTTTCGAAGCGCGTGTATTTGCCGATGAAGGCCAGGCGGATGAAGCCGATCGGGCCGTTCCGCTGTTTGCCGATGATGATTTCGGCGATGCCCTTGTGTTCGGTTTCCGGGTGATAAACCTCGTCCCGGTACACGAACATGATGACGTCGGCGTCCTGCTCGATCGCTCCGGATTCCCGCAAGTCGGAGTTCACCGGGCGCTTGTTGGGACGCTGCTCAAGGGAACGGTTGAGCTGGGACAGAGCGACCACCGGGCATTGAAACTCTTTGGCCAGTGCTTTCAGGGATCGCGAGATCTCGGAAATCTCGTTGGTCCGGTTGTCACCGCTGGAACCGGGAATCTGCATCAACTGCAAGTAGTCGATCATGATCAAGCCGATGTCGCCGTGCTCGCGCACCAGACGCCGGGTCCGGGCACGCATCTCCGACGGGCTGATGCCGGCGGTGTCATCGATGAACAGCTTGCGGTCGTTGAGCAGGTTGACCGCCGAGGTAAGGCGCGGCCAGTCGTCGTCTTCCAGTTGGCCGGAACGCACCTTGGTCTGGTCGATGCGGCCGAGGGAGGACAACATACGCATGATCAGCGATTCGCCAGGCATCTCAAGGGAGTACACCAGCACCACCTTGTCGCTGCGCAATACGGCATTTTCAACAAGGTTCATCGCGAAAGTCGTCTTACCCATCGACGGACGGCCGGCGACGATGATCAGGTCGGACGGTTGCAGGCCGCTGGTCTTCTCGTCGAGATCGGTGTAGCCGGTGGACAGGCCGGTAATTGCGTCAGCGGTGTTGAAAAGGGTATCGATACGATCGATGGCCTTGGTCAACAGGTCATTTACGCCCACCGGACCACCGGTTTTTGGCCGGGCTTCGGCAATCGCGAAGATCTGCCGCTCGGCTTCGTCGAGGATTTCCTCGGCGGTGCGACCTTCGGGGTTGAAGGCGCTGTCGGCAATTTCCGTGCTGATACCGATCAACTGGCGCAACGTCGCACGCTGGCGGACGATCTGCGCATAGGCCTTGATGTTGGCGACGGACGGCGTGTTTTTCGCCAGTTCGCCGAGGTAGCCGAGACCGCCAACCTGCGATGTCTGACCTTCCTTGTCCAGTTGCTCGGCAAGGGTCACGACGTCGATCGGCGAGTTCTGATCGGCCAGTTTGGCGATCGCGCGGAAAATCAGACGGTGGTCATGCCGGTAGAAATCGCCGTCGGAGACTTGATCGAGCACGCGTTCCCAGGCGTTGTTGTCCAGCATCAGACCACCGAGCACGGCCTGTTCGGCCTCGATGGAATGCGGTGGCACCTTCAAGGATGCGGTTTGCAGATCGTATTGCTCGGGAGCGGAGATTTCGTTCATGGCCACTTTTTATTCAGGAAAAGCAGGGATTACAGAAAGACAAAGGGCACGACCTGTAAACAGGATCGTGCCCGATGTTAACCGTCTGACGGACAAGCCGCCAGCCGATCAGGTGTTGCTTAAGCTGCTACCACGACAACGCGTACGGTGGCTTCAACTTCGGCGTGCAGGTGCACAGCCACGTCGAATTCACCCACGTTGCGGATGGTGCCGTTCGGCAGACGAACTTCGCTTTTCGCAACTTCAACGCCGGAGGCGGTCAGTGCGTCAGCGATGTCGTGAGTACCGATCGAACCGAACAGCTTGCCTTCGTCGCCAGCGGTGGCAGTGATGGTCACTTCCAGCTCGGCCAGTTGGGCAGCACGGCTTTCAGCCGATGCTTTACGGTCTGCAGCAGCTTTTTCCAGCTCGGCACGACGCTCTTCGAACGCAGCAATGTTTGCTGGGGTCGCGGCGGTAGCCTTGCCGTAAGGCAGCAGGTAGTTACGACCGTAACCGGCCTTAACGTTCACTTTGTCACCCAGGTTGCCCAGGTTGGTGACTTTTTCCAGAAGGATCAGTTGCATGTGAAAATCCTCTTAACTTTTAACCTTCACCGTTCGCGCTATCGGTGTCTTTCGACACGTGACGACCGCGAAAATCAATCAGGCTGTCGACGATGGCCAAGACCACCAGTAACGGACCGAGCAAGTGCATGAAAGGCACGAGCGTCACGTATATCCCCACCAGCCAGAAACCGGCCAACCGCTTCTGCGCCACCAGCCCGTGAACCAAGGCCAGACCTGCGAAGAACAGCGGCACGCTGCACAACGGCAACAGGACCAAGGCATGCAGACCGAAGAACGGTGCCACACACATGACGGCCAGAAGCGACAGCGCAACGCCTTTCGGCAGTCGGATGGCGCGAAACTCGCGACCGAAACCGCCGGGGTTATACAACAACGCCTGCCAGTAGCGCCCAAGAATCAGGCACAGCACGCTAAAAACCTGCAACGACACCGCTGTCGAAATGATCGACAGTGGGACTGCCAATGCAGTGAGAATTGCCTTCTGATCTGCCGAGAATTTCTCGTAGACCTCACCCATCGCCAGCGGCAAGACTTGTTCAAACGTCTGCGCCAGAGTCTCGGTGAAGGAACTGAATACAGTCCCCAGGCTCACGGCAATCAACAATCCCACGGCCACGCTGACCAGCAGCGCGCGATTCCAGGTGTGGCCGGCGCGTAAAACCAGCGCCAGACCGCAGGTCCCGACCAGCACAATCAGTGCAGTCGGGTCTTTCAGGTAGTGCCAGCTCACTAACGCTGACAACACTCCCACACCCAGGACGCTCAAGGCGTCCGAACCGCGCCGCAGGAGCACAAGGCAACCTGCAGCGGCACTCAACCAGAACAACAGCGGCAATGCCGCAGATCCGGCCACGACCAGCGTGGCCTGCATACGCCCCCGCATGATGAATTCAGCTAAGGCACGCATGCATTCGATCCCTTACTTACTTGTCGACTACCCGGTCTCAGCGGCCGTGGCTGTCGGTGTAGGCCAGCAGGGCCAGGAAGCGGGCGCGCTTGATAGCGGTGGCCAGCTGACGCTGATAACGAGCTTTGGTACCGGTGATGCGGCTTGGAACGATTTTGCCGGTCTCGGATACGTAGGCTTTCAGAGTGTTGAGATCTTTGTAATCGATCTCCTTCACGTCTTCAGCGGTGAAGCGGCAGAATTTACGACGACGGAAGAAACGTGCCATTTGATAGGCTCCTTAAAAGGTCCGTGGATTACTCGTCAGCGTTATCGCTGTTGTCGCTGTCGCTATCGCTGTCATCGCCATCGGCGCTGCCATCGTGCTCAGGACGTTCGCGACGCTCACGGCGCTCACTGCGGTTTTCTTCAGCCTTGAGCATCTCGGACTGGCCGGTAACGGCTTCGTCGCGACGGATGACCAGGTTACGGATCACTGCATCGTTGTAGCGGAAGTTGTCTTCCAGCTCGGCCAGGGCCTTGCCGGTGCACTCAACGTTCAGCATCACGTAGTGAGCCTTGTGAACATTGTTGATTGCGTAGGCCAGTTGACGACGGCCCCAGTCTTCCAGACGGTGGATTTTGCCGCCGTCTTCTTCGATCAGCTTGGTGTAACGCTCAACCATGCCGCCGACTTGCTCGCTCTGGTCAGGGTGGACCAGAAAGATGATTTCGTAATGACGCATGAATGCTCCTTACGGGTTGTAGCCTGCCGCTCAAAAACGGTCAGACAAGGAGTGAATGACACTTATGGACTTGCCGGCGCGGGGCACATGCGTGCCTGCCGTCACAGCAAGGGGCGCAATTGTAGAGAAGGGACAGAAGAGGTGCAAGGCAATTGGTGATTATTTGAACAGCCACCAAAACTTCGCTCTGCCGTAAAACGCTGCGGGAGCGCAGCCTGCTCGCGATAGGGCGAAACACTCAACAATGATGCTGAATGTAACTCCGCTTTCGCGAGCAAGCTCGCTCCCACATTTGGACTGCGTGAAGCTTAAGCCTTTTTGGCAGCCGCCTTGGCCTTGGCCCCGCGCTGGCGCTGGGCCTCGAACAGGCACACGCCCGTCGCAACCGACACGTTGAGACTGCTGACGCTACCGGCCATCGGCAGGTTCACCAGGTAGTCGCAATGTTCACGGGTCAGGCGACGCATGCCTTTGCCTTCGGCGCCCATGATCAGGATGGTCGGGCCGGTCAGGTCCTGGTCGTAGATGCTGACCTCGGCCTCACCCGCCGTGCCGACAACCCACAGCCCGCGCTGCTGAAGCTTTTCCAGGGTGCGAGCAAGGTTGGTCACGGCCACCAGCGGAATCACTTCCGCCGCGCCGCAAGCCACTTTACGCACGACGGGCGTCAAGGTGGCCGATTTGTCTTTCGGCACGATGACCGCCAGCGCACCAGCGGCATCTGCCGAACGCAGGCAGGCGCCGAGGTTGTGCGGATCGGTCACGCCGTCGAGCACCAGCAACAGAGGCGCGCCTTCAGTGCGATCGAGCAACTCGTCGAGCATCGCTTCGCCCCAGACCTGGCTCGGACTGACGTCCGCCACCACGCCCTGGTGCACGCCTTCGACCCAGGCATCCATTTCACGGCGCTCGGCCTGACCGATCTGAACCCGGTTTTCGTTGGCCAGCTCGATCAGCGTCTGCACCCGCGGATCGTTGCGGCTTTCAGCCAGCCAGATCTGCTTGACGCGTTTAGGGTGGTGACGCAGCAACGCTTCTACCGCGTGAACGCCGTAGATTTTTTCCAACTGACTCATGACTTCGCCTTCGGTTTACGTGCCCCGCCGCTTCTGGCTGGAGCGGAACCCGCTTTTGGCGGGCCCTTGCGGTGTTTGCTCGGTTTGGCTGGCTTGCCGCCGGAAGCCTTTTCAGGCGCCGACCGCCCGGTCTTTCCCCCGGACGCCGCTTTACCACCGTTCTTGGCGTCGGCCAGCAAGGCCTTCTTCATTTCACGGCTTTTGCGCAGTTCGGCGTTTTTCGCCACGGCATCGCTCGGGCGATAAGCCTCGGCCACCTTTTCTTTGGCCGGACGACGGCTGGCGGTTTTTGCCGGAGCCTTTTCGTCCACAACCTTGGCTGCTGGAGCAGCGGTTTCGGCGCCACGCTTCTTTCGGCCGATTGGCGCGCTGATGGTTTTCTCGGCCATCTCGAAGTCGATCTTGCGCTCGTCGAGATCGACCCGCATGACGCGCACTTCAACGGTATCGCCCAGACGGAAGCTGCGACCGGTGCGCTCGCCCGCCAGGCGGTGGTGCACAGGGTCGAAGTGGTAGTAGTCGCCCGGCAGTGCGGTGACGTGCACCAGACCTTCGACGTAGATATCGGTGAGTTCGACGAACAGACCGAAACCGGTCACGGCAGTGATCACGCCCGGGAACGACTCGCCCACGCGATCTTTCATGAACTCGCACTTGAGCCAGTTCACCACGTCGCGGGTCGCTTCGTCGGCACGGCGCTCGCTCATCGAGCATTGCTCGCCGAGTTGCTCCAGGGCCGCTTCGTCGTACGGATAGATGCGCGCCTTCGGAATGGTCATCGCGCCGGCACGGCGAACGTGCGGGGTGTCCTGTTTCGAATGGATCACGCTGCGGATCGCGCGATGCGTGAGCAGGTCCGGGTAACGGCGGATCGGCGAGGTGAAGTGGGTATAAGCTTCGTAATTCAGGCCGAAGTGGCCGTCGTTCTCGGCGCTGTACACCGCCTGGCTCAGGGAACGCAGCATCACGGTCTGGATCAGGTGGAAATCCGGACGGTCCTTGATGCTGGCCAACAGAGCCTGATAGTCCTTCGGCGACGGGCCGTCCTTGCCTTTGTGCAGGGACAGGCCAAGTTCGCCGAGGAACGCGCGCAGTTTTTCCAGACGCTCCGGTGGCGGACCGTCGTGGACACGGTACAACGCAGGAATTTCGTGCTTTTTCAGGAATTCGGCGGTGGCCACGTTGGCCGCCAGCATGCATTCCTCGATCAGCTTGTGCGCGTCGTTACGGGTGGTCGGGCGAATCTCGGCAATCTTGCGCTCGGAACCGAAGATGATCCGGGTTTCCTGCGTTTCGAAATCAATCGCGCCACGTACGTGACGGGCGGCCAGCAATACCTTGTACAACGCGTAGAGCTGTTTCAGGTGCGGCAAGACGTCGGTGTATTCACCGCGAAGCTTGCGCCCTTCGGTAGCCTTCGGCGTTTCCAGCATCGCGCTGACCTTGCTGTAGGTCAGACGGGCGTGGGAGTGGATCACCGCTTCATAGAAGCAGTAGTCGGTCATTTCGCCGGATTTGGAGATGGTCATCTCGCAGACCATGGCCAGACGATCGACGTGCGGGTTCAGCGAGCACAGGCCGTTGGACAGCTGCTCCGGCAGCATCGGCACCACGCGCTCGGGGAAGTACACCGAGTTGCCGCGCACCTGAGCTTCGTTGTCCAGGGCCGAACCGATCTTCACGTAGCTGGAAACATCGGCAATCGCCACGTACAACTTCCAGCCACCGGAGAACAGGCGCAGTTTGCCTGGCTTGGCTTCGCAGTAGACCGCGTCGTCAAAGTCGCGGGCATCTTCGCCGTCGATGGTGACGAACGGCAGATGGCGCAGGTCGACGCGCTTCTCTTTGTCTTTCTCTTCGACTTCAGGCTTGAGCTTGGCCGCTTCTTTCAGAACAGCTTCAGGCCAGACGTGCGGAATGTCGTAGGTGCGCAGGGCGACATCGATTTCCATGCCCGGCGCCATGTAGTTGCCGACGACTTCGACCACGTCACCTTGCGGCTGGAAGCGCGGAGTCGGCCAGTGGGTGATTTTCACCTCGACGAACTGACCGATCTGGGCGTTGGCATTGCGACCTGGCGTCACCAGCACTTCTTGTTGGATCTTCGGGTTGTCCGCGACAACGAAGCCGATACCGCCTTCTTCGAAATAGCGACCGACGATGGTTTCGTGGGCACGGGACACCACTTCGACGATCACACCTTCACGGCGACCGCGACGGTCCAGGCCGGAAACACGGGCCAGGGCACGGTCGCCATCGAACACCAGACGCATCTGTGCCGGGCTCATGAACAGGTCATCGGAACCGTCATCCGGCACCAGGAAGCCGAAGCCGTCGCGGTGACCGCTGATGCGACCGAGGATCAGGTCGAGCTTGTCCACCGGCGCATAAGTGCCGCGGCGGGTGTAGATCAGTTGAGCGTCGCGCTCCATGGCGCGCAGTCGGCGGCGCAGGGCTTCGACCTGGTCTTCAGTGGTCAGACCAAATTCTTCGACCAGTTGCTCGCGGGCAGCAGGCGAACCCCGATCAGCAAGGTGCTGAAGGATCAGTTCGCGGCTGGGAATAGGGTTTTCATATTTTTCCGCTTCACGAGCGGCCTCGGGATCGAGGGACTGCCAATCGGCCATTAGAGAGTTTTCACCTTGTCTATATGCGGGTTAGTTTGGCATAGGCGCCATCAAACGGGAAATTTCCGACTCTATAAGGCGCGTCTTGAGCCTTGTATCGACGTCTGAAAGGCGTTTTGAACACCGCTGGTAAAAAAAACCATTTTTTTTGCTGACAGGGGTTTACAGTTAAAAACACGCTCCGTATAGTGCGCGCCATCGACGACGTACACACGTTGCCGAGATGCCCAGATGGTGAAATTGGTAGACACGCCAGCTTCAGGTGCTGGTGACCTTACGGTCGTGGAAGTTCGAGTCTTCTTCTGGGCACCAATTTAGAGTTTGAGACTAGATCAGTTTCAAGACTCACACAAAAACCCGCGAAAGCGGGTTTTTTGCATTCTAAGCCGTCATTTTCTTAAAACTGATTTATTAAAATCAAATCAGGGGTTTACAGATCAAAAGACGCTCCGTATAGTGCGCCACATCAACAGCGGCAACGCTGAAGATGAAGCCCAGATGGTGAAATTGGTAGACACGCCAGCTTCAGGTGCTGGTGACCTTACGGTCGTGGAAGTTCGAGTCTTCTTCTGGGCACCAATTCAAATTCAAGGTTACGATCTTGAATCTCACAAAAACCCGCGAAAGCGGGTTTTTGCGTTTCCGGGGCCTGGAAAAGTCCGAGACACAGCGCCTACCAGACACACCTTCTCCCTCGCAAGGAGCATTTGAGAAACGATATCGTTTATCATTGTTGCAAGTTTTTGCAATGCGACAGTGAGGAACCCTGCGAATGATGTTTCGAAATACCCTGCGCCGCGGCTTGACCTTCACCCTGCTCGGCCTGGCACTCGCCCCCCCCCTCACCCAGGCTGCCGATGCGGTTTCCCTGACGCTCTACAACGGTCAACACAAGGAAGTCGGCGATGCGATCGCAAAAGCCTTCGAAGCCAAGACCGGCATTCACGTCAATGTACGCAAGGGCAGCAGCAACCAGCTCGCCAGCCAGATCATCGAAGAAGGCGACCGCTCCCCCGCCGACGTCATCTACACCGAAGAATCCCCACCGCTGAACAACCTCGGCGAACAAGGCCTGCTGGCCAAGGCCGACGATGCAACCCTGGCCGTTCTGCCAAAAGAATACGTCGCCGGCAACGGCACCTGGATCGGTGTCACCGCCCGGGTTCGCGTGGTGGCCTTCAACCCGAAACTGGTCGATGAAAAGGACCTGCCGAAATCGGTCCTGGATTTCGCTGATCCGCAGTGGCAAGGCAAGGTCGGTTTCGTACCTACCAGCGGCGCCTTCCAGGAACAGGCCGTGGCCATCATCAAAAAGCATGGTCGCGAAGCCGCCGAAGAATGGCTGACTGGCCTGCGCGCCTTCGGCAAGACCTACAGCAACAACATGGTCGCCCTCAAGGCTGTGGAAAACGGCGAAGTCGCCACCGTACTGGTGAACAACTACTACTGGTTCGCCCTGCAGCGAGAGAAAGGCAAGCTCGACTCCAAACTGCATTACTTCACCGGCGGCGACGTTGGTGGCTTGATTACTGTCTCCAGCGCAGCCGTGCTGAAATCCAGCAAACATCCAAAAGAAGCCCAGCAATTCCTCGCTTACATGGCCAGCGAAGAAGGCCAGCGCGTGATCACTCAGACCACCGCCGAATACCCGCTGCATAAAGGCATGGAATCGGATCGCGGCCTCAAGCCATTCAGCGAACTGGAAGCGCCGGACGTCACGCCCGCCGATCTGGGCAATGCCGAAGAGGCGCTGGACCTGGAACGCGAAGTTGGCCTGAACTGATGACCGCATCGTTATCCGCCCGCGCTACACGCGGGGGTTATGTGCCACGGCGCAAGCGGCCGTCGATCTGGCTGGTGCTGCCGGTGTTGCTGCTGGTGGTCATGAGCCTGTTGCCGCTGGCCTACGTCGGGCTCAAAGCCTGGCAGGCCGGCTGGGCCGAAGCGCTGCATTTGCTGTGGCGGCCGTATGTGTTCGGCCTGCTGCGCAACACGCTGGCGCTGATGGTCGGGGTAACCTTGACTTGCGGCGTGATCGGCCTGTCGCTGGCGTGGTTGCTGGAGCGCAGCAATCTGCCAGGCCGGCGCCTGTGGGGCGTGATTCTTTGCCTGCCGTTCGCGGTGCCGGCCTTCGTCAGCAGCTTCACTTGGGTGTCGCTCAGCGCGCAGTTCGAAGGGCTCGGCGGGGCCATCCTGGTGATGAGCCTGTCGAAATACCCGCTGATCTTCCTGCCGGTCGCAGCAACCTTGCGCAATCTCGATCCCTCTCTTGAAGAATCGGCTCGCACCCTGGGACAGAATCGCTGGGGCGTGTTTTTCCGCGTCACCCTGCCCCTGCTCTGGCCATCGTTGTTGGCCGGTTCACTGCTGATTGCATTGCACATGCTGGTGGAGTTCGGCGCACTGTCGATCATTGGCCTGCAAACCTTCACCACCGCGATCTATCAGCAATTCGAACTGGAATTCAGCAATGCCAATGCGGCGATGCTGTCGGCAGTGTTGCTGGCGCTGTGCCTGATGCTGTTGTGGCTGGAGCTGCGCGTGCGCGGCAAGGGCCGTCATGTGCGAACCGGCCAGGGCGCGGCGCGCCAGGCTGAACAAGTGCGACTGGGCCCTTGGGTGATTGCCGGCCAGCTGTACTGCCTCATGCTGGCGATTGTCGGCAGCGGAATTCCACTGGGCATGTTGGCTTACTGGCTCGCCGTGGGATCGTCAGCGGCATTCCCGGTTGCGGCGATCACTGAAGCCTTGTTGTCTTCATTGGCGCTGTCGCTGGGTGGCGCGGGATTGTGTCTGGTGCTGGCGGTACCGGTCGGGTTGCTGGTGGTACGCTACAAAGGCCAACTGGCGATCTGGGCCGAGCGCCTGCCCTATCTGCTCCACGCCCTGCCCGGGCTGGTGATCGCTCTGACCCTGGTGTATTTCGCCCTGCATTACGTGCCGGCGCTGTACCAGACCTCCGCGTTGTTGCTGATCGCCTATGCGCTACTGTTTCTACCACTGGCTCAAGCGCCGATCCGCACAGCGCTGAACAAGGCAGCACCACAACTGGAAGAGGCCGCCCGCACCCTGGGCGCGTCTTCGTTCACAGCGTTCTGTCGAGTGACCCTGCCGATCATCTTCCCGGCACTGGGCGCGGCGTTTGCGCTGGTGTTTCTGGATGCCATGAAGGAACTGACGGCGACGTTGCTGTTGAGTCCGACCGGGCTCAACACCTTGGCGACCGAGGTGTGGGCACACACCGCGAACGTCGAGTTTGCGGCGGCGGCGCCTTATGCGGCGTTGTTGATTGTGGTGTCGGGCTTGCCCGTCTACCTGCTGACGACCCGAATGTATTTGAGCCGATAAAAAATCGCAGCCGAGGCTGCGATTTTTTTGCCCGCAATATATCAAGCCCGGAACTGACCCAGACTGGCCTTGAGCTGCGCCGCCAACCCGTCCAGCACCTTGCCGCTGGCCGTGGTTTCGACCACCGCCTGAGCGGCTTTCTCGGCCTGGGCATGAATCGTTTCGACACGACCGCGCACAGCCTGCGCACCCTGCGCCTGATGCGCCGCGGCCTGAGTCGCCAGGCCAATCGCCGCATGCACCTGCTCGACCGACGCCTGCACCGATTGCTGCAACCGCGCACTGTCTCGCAGTACCAGCAACCCTTCGCTGGCCTGACGCCCGGCCTGACCGATCGCCTCGACCGCCTCGCGGGCGCCCTGCTGCAAGGCAACGATGTGCGCCTGAATGTCGCCGGTGGAGCTCTGGGTCTTGCTCGCCAGCGCCCGGACTTCATCCGCCACCACCGCGAACCCACGTCCGGTTTCACCGGCCCGAGCCGCTTCAATCGCAGCGTTGAGCGCCAGCAGGTTGGTCTGCTCGGCGATGCCGTGAATCACGGTCAGCACCACTTCGATCTGCTCGCTCTGCTGCGCCAGGCGCTCGATGACCTTCGCACCGGTATCGACCTGCCCCGCCAACGCCTCGATCAAGCTGCCGACCTTGGCCGACGTGCGGGTGTTCTCGTCGGTAGCCTGACGAATATCCACCACCTGCTTCAACGCGGCCTGCATCGCATGGCTTTCCGATTGCGCCTCATCAGCCATTTGCGACAGTGCCCGCAGACTTTCGGCGACTTCATCACGCTGCATTCCGGCCGCTGCATCGGCTCCGGCATTACGCAGGGTCATCGCGCCAATTTCCACACCGGTACGCTGAGCCACATCCCCGGCCTCGCGCACGATCGGTTGCAACTTATCCACAAAGCGGTTGACCGCCGAAGCCATGTCGCCGATCTCGTCCTTGCTGTTGATCTGCACACGCTTGGTCAGATCACCCTCACCTGCTGCCAGGTCGTCCATGGCGGCGTTGAGCATTTTCAGGCGATTGACCACACGATGGCCGAGCACCACGGCCAGCAGCAACAGCACGCCGGCACCGACTAGCGCCAGGCCCATGCCGATGCGCCAGCGCAGCGTGGCAGCGGCGTCCTGTACGGTACTGGTGGTGTTGGCTTTCATCTCGGCAGCCGTGGATTGCGCCGATTGCAGGCGCGCGCGCATGGCCGTGGCGCTGTCGGCGGCCGCGCCCTTGAGGCTGTCGCCGACCAGTTGATCGCTGCTGGCAATCAACGCCGAGAAGCGCTGATCGAGCGCCGCCAGATCGGTGTCCACCGAGGCCGTCGAGACGCCCATCAGCACCTTGCCGATTTCCACCCCGTTGGGGTTGATCGACGCTTCGAGGTAGTAGACCGAAGGATCATGCTTCGCCGCATCCAGCACTTTATCCAGCGCTCGCTCACCTTGGCCTTTTTCCAAAAGGGCCTTGTTGATCGGATTTTCGCGGTTGAGATAGCGGGTCAGATGCTGGCCGGTGGCGTCGTCGTAAACCACGAACAGCACGTTGGGATTGCGCTGGGCTCGGCGGGCGAATTCGGACAAGGTCGGCACGTCGCTGTCCCACATGGCGCGAGGCGCTACGGAGGCGAGCAACTGGGCCATGTCGTTGGCCGAGTCCTTCAGGTCTTTTTCAAGGGTCGCACGCAGTTGTGCCTGCTCGTCCTTCAGACGCGAGGACAGGCCGGCAGTCAGGCGCTGACGAGTATTGGTGGATAACGTATCGAGGCTCGACGTGACTTCACGCCCGGCCTGCTCCAGCTCACCGGACAGCTTCTGGCTGTCGACGCCCAGGCGAGCACCAAGGTCGGCTTCCAGCGCGGTGACGGTGCTCCGCGTCAGGGCGACGGCCACCAACACTTGCACCAAAAGGGCGATACCAAGGGTAACGAATACGGGCCGCAACAAACGGCTTTGTAACAGTGAGAGAACGGCCGACACTGTGAATCCCTCTACTTCTGACGCCATTAATTTGATGGCACTCTTGTAGACAGATTCACAGCAAAGGTCATGCCGTCCAACAGGCATAAACGACAAAGGCCCCGATGAAGGGGCCTTTGTGTTTTTACATCAACGACTTATCAAGCGAACGGATGACGCAGAACGATGGTTTCGTTGCGGTCCGGGCCCGTCGAAATAATGTCAATCGGCGCGCCGATCAACTCTTCAACGCGTTTGATGTAGGCACGAGCGTTGGCCGGCAGCTCTTCCAGGGTTTTGGCGCCCACGGTCGATTCGGTCCAGCCCGGCACTTCTTCGTACACAGGCTGCAGGCCTACGTAGCTGTCAGCATCGGTCGGGGCAACGGTGTTGCCTTGCGCATCTTTGTAGCCGACGCAGATGTTGATGGTTTCCAGGCCGTCGAGTACGTCCAGCTTGGTCAGGCAGATGCCCGAGATGCTGTTCACATCGATAGCGCGACGCAGGATAACGGCGTCGAACCAGCCGCAACGACGGGCACGGCCGGTAGTAGCACCGAACTCGTGACCTTGCTTGGCCAGGTGTGCGCCCACTTCGTCGAACAGCTCAGTCGGGAATGGACCCGAACCTACGCGAGTGGTGTAAGCCTTGGTGATGCCCAGGATGTAGTCCAGGAACATCGGGCCCACGCCCGAACCAGTCGCCACGCCACCGGCGGTGGTGTTGGAGCTGGTCACGTACGGGTAGGTACCGTGGTCGATGTCGAGCAACGAACCTTGGGCGCCTTCGAACATGATGTCTTTGCCGGCGCGACGCAGGTCGTGCAGCTCGGCAGTAACGTCCAGCATCAGCGGCTTGAGCAGCTCAGCGTATTCCTTGCACTCGGCCAGGGTTTTTTCGAACTCGATGGCCGGCTCTTTGTAGTAACCAACCAGCATGAAGTTGTGGTAATCCACCAGTTCACGCAGCTTGTCTTCGAAGCGAGGCATGTTGAGCAGATCGCCCACACGCAGGCCACGACGTGCAACCTTGTCTTCGTAAGCCGGGCCGATGCCGCGACCGGTCGTACCGATCTTCAGCTCGCCACGGGCCTTTTCACGGGCCTGGTCCAGCGCCACGTGGAAGGACAGGATCAGCGGGCAGGACGGGCTGATACGCAAGCGCTCGCGCACCGGTACGCCTTTCTCTTCCAGCTTGGTGATCTCGCGCAGCAGGGCGTCAGGTGCAACCACCACGCCGTTGCCGATCAGGCACTGCACACCTTCGCGCAGCACGCCCGACGGGATCAGGTGCAGGACGGTTTTTTCGCCGTCGATCACCAGTGTGTGGCCAGCGTTGTGGCCACCTTGGTAGCGCACTACGGCGGCAGCATGTTCGGTCAGCAGATCAACGATCTTGCCTTTGCCCTCATCACCCCATTGGGTGCCCAGGACTACGACATTCTTACCCATAACACTTGTCCTCATTCGCGCAAACTTGGTGCCGGCGTTGGCCGGCAGGAAAACTCAAGAAGCCAGTGGCGATACTTGCCAAAGCCCGTTCTGCTGGATCAATTGCCGGTCGCAGTCCGCATCACGGGCGGCGGCCAAAGGTTGTCCAGGCAACGCCTGAACGACACGCTGACCCTCACTGCGCAACTGGCAAACCTGCTGCCAGAGTGCCGCATCCGTACTGTCAGGCATCCAGATACCGCCAGACGGTAGCTCGATCTCAGCACGCCCCAGGGTCACCAGGGTTTTCAAATCGGTGGAAAAACCGGTTGCCGGACGGGCGCGACCGAAGTCGGCGCCGATGTCGTCGTAACGACCGCCCTGAGCGATGGACTGGCCAACACCCGGTACGAACACCGCGAACACCACACCGGTGTGGTAGTGGTAGCCGCGCAACTCGCCCAGATCGAAGTACAGCGGCAGCTCCGGGAAGCGCGCCGACAGACGCTCGGCGATCGCCAGCAAATCTTCCAGCGCAGCCAGTACGGGCGCCGGCGCATTGGCCAGACGCTCACGGGCGGCGCTCAATACTTCACGGCCGCCACACAGGTCGACCAGTGCACGCAGCATGCCAGACAGATCAGCCGGCAGGCCTTCGGTCAAGGTAATGACCTCGTCGATGGCCTTGCGTTGCAACGCATCAAACAGCTGCTGCTCGACTTCACCCGACAGACCGGCCGCCTGGGCCAGACCGCGGTAGATGCCGACATGCCCCAGGTCCATGTGCACGTCCGGCACATCCGCCAGTTGCAGCATGGCCAGCATCAGGCTGATGACTTCAACGTCGCTGCTCGGGCTCGCATCGCCGTACAACTCGGCGCCCAACTGGATCGGGCTGCGCGAGGACGACAAGGCACGCGGCTGGGCATGCAGCACGCTGCCGGCGTAGCACAGACGGCTCGGACCTTCGCGACGCAGGGTGTGCGCATCGATGCGCGCCACTTGCGGCGTGATGTCGGCACGGAAACCCATCTGCCGGCCCGATTGCGGGTCGATGACCTTGAAGGTACGCAGATCCAGGTCCTGGCCCGCGCCGGTCAGCAGGGATTCCAGGTACTCGATATGGGGAGTCACGACAAACTCGTAACCCCAGCTCTGGAACAGATCCAACACCTGACGACGCGCGACTTCAATGCGCGCCGCTTCCGGTGGCAGTACTTCTTCGATGCCATCTGGCAGCAGCCAGCGGTCTACCGTTGCCATTACGCCATTCCCCTTAGATCCGGGCGGCCAGCCCGAGGGCGAGCCTTGAGTGAAGCAGAAAATGACCGACCCGTTCAAAACGCACGCGCATGAACGACGCGGCGAAAGGCCTGTTACCGGCTTCGCCCATCACTTTCCTCGAAAAACTGTCGGGTCATTCAACCCGGTCTTCTGCAACAAAAACAGCAATCAAACGTGCAGACGCAAAAAAGCCGGGAATTTCCCGGCTGCCGCATCATACACACGTTTTCCCAAAGGATCACCCCGCCCGAGGTTTTAGCCGCCGGGCGGAATGATTCAGGTCAACGTCGTATCAAGGCTTGGACTTTTCCAGGTAACGGAAGAAGTCGCTGCTTGGGTCGAGGACCAGGACGTCGGATTTGTTCGCGAAGCTTTCACGGTAGGCACGCAGGCTACGGTAGAAACCGTAGAATTCCTGATCCTGCCCGTAGGCCTTGGAGTAGATCGCAGCGGCCTGGGCGTCACCGTCACCGCGAATCTCTTCGGATTCACGATAGGCTTCAGCCAGCAGCACGCGGCGTTGACGATCGGCGTCGGCACGGATGCCTTCGGCCAGCTCGTTACCCTTGGCGCGGTGCTCGCGGGCTTCACGCTCACGCTCGGTGCTCATACGTTCAAACACGCTGCGGTTCACTTCTTTCGGCAGGTCGATGGCCTTGACCCGGACATCGACTACTTCGATACCCAGCTCTTTTTCCGCCATCTTGTTCAGCGACGCCGTGATATCAGCCATCAGCGCATCGCGCTCACCGGACACCACTTCGTGCAGGGTACGTTTACCGAACTGGTCACGCAGGCCCGATTCCAGACGACGGGACAGACGCTCGTCGGCGATCTGCTTGAGGCCGGAAGTCGCGGTGTAGAAGCGCTCGGCATCTTTCACGCGCCACTTGGCGTAGGCATCGACCATCACGGCCTTCTTTTCCAGCGTCAGGAAGCGTTGTGTCGGTGCATCCAGCGTCATCAGACGTGCGTCGAATTTACGCACCTGGTTAACGTAAGGCACTTTCACGTGCAGACCCGGCTGAACATCAGCCTGAACCACGCGACCGAACTGCAGCAACACCGCACGCTCGGTCTGAGCCACGATGTAGAAGCAGTTCCAGCCAACCAGTACCACGACAACGCCAACGATCAGGGCGATCAGCGATTTATTGCTCATCAGCGGGTCTCCCTTGTACGCGACTGCGGCAGGTCAGTGACATGCGGCGTGACGTCCGTGTTGTTGCTGGCGGCAGCCGAACCGGTGACCGGTGCATTGCTGCCTGAACTGTTCTGAATCATTTTGTCCAGCGGCAGGTAAAGCAGGTTGCTCTGGCCGTTCTTGTTGCCGGTCACGAGCACCTTGCTGGTGCTGCTGAAGACTTCCTGCATGGTGTCCAGGTACAGACGCTGACGAGTGACCTCGGGCGCCTTGCGATACTCGGCAACCAGCTTGGTGAAGCGATCTGCCTCACCCTTGGCGCGGGAGACCGTTTCATCACGGTAACCGTTGGCATCTTCCAGAATGCGCTGGGCCTGACCACGGGCTTCCGGCACCACGCCGTTGGCGTAGGTTTCAGCCTGGTTGCGCGAACGCTGCTCGTCTTCACGGGCACGGATCACGTCATCGAAGGCTTCCTGCACTTCACGCGGTGCGGCTGCGCTCTGTACGTTGACCTGAGTGACGGTGATACCGGTGCGATAGGTATCGAGGAAGCGTTGCAGACGCTCCTTGATCTCGCTGGCCATCAACTCACGACCTTCGGTCAGCACCTGGTCCATCGCGGTGGAACCCACCACATGGCGCAACGCACTGTCGGTCGCATGTTGCAGGCTGATTTCCGGCTGGTCGACGTTCAGCACGAAGTCTTGCAGGTTGCTGATCTTGTACTGCACGGTCAGCGGCACTTCGACGATGTTCTCGTCTTCGGTCAGCATCTGGCCCTGCTTGGTATAGGCACGCTCACGCGTGACGTTTTCCATGTACTTCTTGTCGATCGGCGGGAAGTAGATGTTCAGGCCCGGTCCGACGGTCTCGTAGTACTTGCCGAAGCGCAGCACCACGGCTTGCTCCTGCTCGTCCACCACGTACACCGCGCTGTACAGCCACACGGCCGCCAGCACGACAAGGCCGATGCCGAGCAGGCCGCCGAAGCCGCCACTCTTGCCCGAACCACCGCCATCGTCACCGCGTTTCTTACCACCACCGAACAACCCGTTCAGGCTTTCCTGCAGCTTTCGGAAGGCCTCGTCGAGATCTGGTGGTCCCTTGCGGTCGCCGTTATTACGACGCTTGCCACCCCAAGGATCCTGATTGTTCGAGTTGCCACCCGGCTCATTCCAAGCCATAGCGCTCTCCATCTGATAAAGCAAAGACGCACCCACGGCGCGCCGACCAATGCTACAGAATGCCTGCCGTTGCGGCACAACCGCTTTTTCAGGCTTTTATTGCAAAGTGTGTTGCTCGATGAACTCCGTCGGCACAACGCCTTCACGACTGACCAGTCGATTGAGCTCCGAGCGCGGCAATCGAACGGCCAGCAAGCTGACACCTTCTTCGTCGTATTCTTCTTTCTGTACCGCGCCCAGCTCGAAGAACTGTGCACGCAGACGCGCAAACCGCTGGGGCAAACGCAAGGTTCCGACAAACAAATCACTGCCCAGCAATTCGGCAATGGCTTGCTCAAGCAACTCCAGGCCACTGCCATCACGTGCCGACAGCCAGACCCGTTGAGGCCTGCCGTTTTCGTCACGCTGGATTTGTGGCTCAACGCCTTCAAGCAAATCGAGTTTGTTATAGACCTCGAGGATCGGCAAGTCCTGGGCACCAATCTCGCCCAGCACCACCATCACCTGCTCGATCTGCAACATGCGATCCGGTTCGGCCGCATCGATCACGTGCAACAGCAGGTCGGAATTGCTCGACTCTTCGAGCGTAGACCGAAATGCCTCGACCAGCTTGTGCGGCAAATGACGAATGAAACCCACAGTGTCGGCCAGGACAATCGGCCCCAGGTCGTCCAGTTCCAGACGGCGCAGGGTCGGGTCCAGCGTGGCGAACAACTGGTCCGCCGCGTACACGTCGGATTTCGTCACGTTATTGAAGAGCGTGGATTTGCCGGCGTTGGTATAGCCCACCAGAGACACGGTAGGGATATCCGCACGTGAACGGCCGCGACGCGACTGTTCGCGCTGGCTGCGCACTTTTTCCAGCCGTCCCTTGATCTGGCGCAGGCGAACCCGCAGCAGTCGTCGGTCGGTTTCGAGCTGGGTTTCACCCGGGCCACGCATGCCGATACCGCCACCCTGACGCTCAAGGTGAGTCCAGCCGCGAACCAGCCGGGTGCTCATGTGGTCAAGCTGAGCCAGTTCTACCTGGAGCTTGCCTTCATGGGTACGGGCGCGCTGGGCGAAAATATCGAGAATCAGACCGGTACGGTCGATCACGCGACACTCGAAAACACGTTCGAGGTTACGTTCCTGACTGGGCGTGAGGACGTGATTGAAGATCACCAGATCGGCTTCTTCGGCGTGAACCAGGTCGCGCAACTCCTCGACCTTGCCGCTGCCAATCAGGAATTTGGCCGTTGGCCGATGACGCGGCACGTTAAAAAACGCAACGGTCTCGGCGCCGGCCGAATTTGCCAACTCCTGAAACTCCTGCGGATCTTCGCGCGCCTCAGGGTCCTGTCCATCCAAGTGAACGAGGATGACTCGCTCACCACCACCGTGGCGCTCAAAGAACAAAGGAGACTCCTATCAGGCGTTACCTGGCTCAGCGTCACCTGCTTCGGATTCGGTTGCGCTTGGCAGACGAATTGGACGAACCGGCACGACTGTAGAGATAGCGTGTTTGTAAACCATCTGGCTGACGGTGTTCTTCAGCAGGATAACGAACTGGTCGAACGACTCGATCGTACCTTGCAGTTTGATACCGTTGACCAGGTAGATGGAAACCCCAACTTTCTCTTTACGTAAAGTATTCAAGTAAGGGTCTTGTAGCGAATGCCCTTTTGACATGTGCCGCACTCCTTTAAGGATTCAATATAAAAAATAGGTAATCAGATGGCTTTTGCCGCCACACCCCCAAGGATAGACGGCAATTGCAAGGACTCAGCTCAATATGGAGATGGTCCCAAGGTATTTCAAGGCGCGTGGCAGATTGTCGCAATCCAGACTGTCGAGCCAGTGTAAATCGTCCCAGCTGCGCAGCCAGGTAAACTGGCGTTTGGCCAATTGGCGCGTGGCAATGATGCCCCGCTCCTGCATTTCGGCCGACGTCAGCTTGCCATCCAGGTAATCCCAGACTTGGCGATAGCCTACCGCACGTATAGACGGCAACCCGGCATGCAGGTCACTTCTATTACGCAGGGCTACGACCTCGTCAATGAACCCCTGTTCCAGCATATTTGTGAATCTTTGTTTAATGCGGTCGTGCAGTACCTGACGATTTGCCGGAGCAATGGCCAAGTTCGCGACAGTATAGGGCAATTGTTGCAGTCCCGATGCCGCAGCTTGGGTACTTTGTTCAGATTGTTTCAGCCGCAGTTCAGTCATGCTCTGACCGCTGACCCGATAGACTTCCAGCGCACGACTCAGGCGCTGCGGATCGTTCGGATGAATACGCGCCGCTGACTCCGGATCGATGGCCGCCAGTTGATCGTGCAGAGCTTGCCAGCCAAGGCGTGCAGCCTCTTCCTCGATCTGCGCGCGAATCTCGGGATCCGCCGCCGGCATATCCGCCAGACCTTCGACCAAAGCCTTGTAATAAAGCATCGTGCCACCAACCAGCAGCGGGATTTTTCCCCGTTCGGTGATTTCGGCCATCGCCTGCAACGCATCGCGGCGAAAATCGGCTGCCGAATAGCTCTCGGCCGGATCAAGGATGTCGATCAGCCGATGAGGATACTCAGCCAACAGTTCTTTGGACGGCTTGGCCGTGCCAATGTCCATGCCGCGGTAGACCAGCGCCGAGTCGACGCTGATCAACTCGCACGGCAGCACCTTGGTCAGCTCGATGGCCAGGTCGGTCTTGCCCGCAGCGGTCGGGCCCATCAGGAAAATCGCTGGAGGAAGCTGGTTCATCAACGACCGCGCAGGAACAGTTTGTCCAGATCGTCCAGGCCCAATTGGGTCCAGGTCGGTCGGCCATGGTTGCATTGACCGCTGCGCTCGGTGTTTTCCATGTCGCGCAGCAGGCCGTTCATTTCCGGCAAGGCCAGGCGGCGGTTGGCGCGGATCGCGCCGTGACAGGCCATAGTGCCGAGCAGTTCATTCAAATGTGCCTGGATCCGGTCGCTGGTGCCGTACTCCATCAGGTCAGACAATACGTCGCCCACCAGACGGTTGGCTTCGGCCTGTTTGAGCAGGGCCGGAATCTGCCGGATCGCCAGGGTTTCCGGGCCCAGACGCTGCAATTCGAACCCGAGACGCTGGAACCACGCCGCATGCTCTTCGGCGCAATCGGCCTCACGCTGACTGACTGCCAGCGATTCCGGCACCAACAACGGCTGGCCGCTCAGGCCTTCGCTGGCCATGGCGATCTTCAGGCGTTCGTACATGATCCGCTCGTGAGCGGCGTGCATGTCCACCAAAACCAGGCCTTGGGCGTTCTCGGACAGAATATAAATGCCCTTGAGCTGCGCCAGCGCGTAACCCAGCGGTGGAATATCTTCCTGACCGGCCGGCAGCGCGTTGGCATTCGCCTCGGGCAGCGGCGCGAAAAACTCGCGGTACGCGGCCTGAGCCTCGGCGGCCGGCGGCACCGCTGATTGCGGACGCGGCGTGTATTGATACTGATAAGTGCCGCCAGTGCTCGCGCCCGGCGAGGTATTGAACGTCGGTTGTGCCTGCGGCGGCTCCAGCAGCGCATTGGCGGCCAGACGCATTTCGCCCTGCGGACCGAATTCGCCCGCTTCGAGGCCGGTTGGCCGCACGATCGCGGTGGTGACCGAACCGGCCAACTGGTCTTCCGGCCGCACATCGCCCAGAGCGCGATGCAAGGTGCCATAGAGGAAGTCATGCACCATGCGTCCGTCACGGAAGCGCACTTCGTGTTTGGTCGGGTGCACGTTGACGTCGACCGCTGCCGGATCGACCTCGAAAAACAGCGCGAACGTCGGATGCCGGCCGTTGAACAGCACGTCTCGATAAGCCTGACGCACCGCGTGGGCCACCAGTTTGTCGCGCACCGCACGGCCGTTGACGAAGAAATACTGCAAGTCCGCCTGACTGCGGTTGAACGTCGGCAGACCGACCCAACCCCACAGATGCAGGCCGTTGCGCTCGATCTCGATCGGCAACGCCTGCTCGAGGAAACCCGAACCGCAGATCGCCGCCACACGCCGGGCGCGAGCCGCGTCATCGTGAGCCTCGTGCAGGCTGAGGATGGTCTTGCCGTTGTGGCGCAGATGGAACGCCACGTCGAAACGCGCCAGCGCCAGGCGCTTGATCACTTCTTGCAGGTGATCGAATTCGGTCTTTTCGGTCTTGAGGAATTTGCGCCGCGCCGGGGTGTTGAAAAACAGGTCACGGACTTCCACCGAGGTGCCGACCGGGTGCGCCGCTGGCTGCACGCGAGGCGCCATGTCACGACCTTCGGTCTCGACCTGCCAGGCCTGATCGGCATCGCGGGTACGCGACGTCAGGGTCAGGCGCGCCACGGAGCTGATCGACGCCAGTGCCTCGCCCCGGAAGCCCAGGCTCATCACCTGCTCGAGGTCTTCAAGGTTGCGGATCTTGCTGGTGGCGTGACGGGCCAGCGCCAGCGGCAGGTCATCGGCGGAAATGCCGCTGCCGTCGTCGCGCACCCGCAGCAGCTTGACGCCGCCCTGCTCGACATCGACGTCGATGCGTTTGGCGCCGGAGTCGAGGCTGTTTTCCAGCAATTCCTTGATCACCGAGGCCGGGCGCTCAACCACCTCGCCGGCGGCGATCTGGTTCGCCAGCCGTGGGCTGAGCAGTTCGATGCGGGCAGCGTTCAACACCTGATTCATTCTTTGGACGCCAGTTCGGTGCCGGGAATGGTCAGGTGCTGACCAATCTTCAGCTCATCGCTGCTGAGGTTGTTGGCACTGCGCAACGTGGCCGGCGACACCTGATAACGTACGGCAATCATCGCCAGGGTCTCGCCCGGGCTGACGCGGTGATCACGTGGCCCCTGGGCGATCTTGCCCGAATCACGCAGCCAGGCAATGTAAGTGCCCGGTGGCGGGTTCTGCTGGAAGAACTGACGCACGCCGCTGCTGATCGAACGCGCCAGCGCCTGCTGGTGGCTCGAGGCCGAGAGCTTGTTCGCTTCGTTGGCGTTGGAGATGAAGCCGGTTTCTACCAGGATCGACGGAATATCGGGCGACTTCAGCACCATGAACCCGGCCTGCTCCACACGCTGTTTGTGCAACGGCGTGACACGGCCGATGTTGGTCAGGACTTTCTGGCCGACGTTGAGGCTGGAGGTCAGAGAGGCGGTCATCGACAAGTCGAGCAGAACGCCGGCGAGCATCCGGTCCTTGTCGTCGAGGCTGACGTTGCCGGCACCGCCGATCAAGTCAGAACGGTTTTCGCTGTCGGCCAGCCAACGGGCGGTTTCCGAGGTGGCGCCACGGTCAGACAATGCAAACACCGAAGCCCCGAAGGCCGCCGCAGACGGCGCGGCGTCGGCGTGGATCGAGACGAACAGATCGGCGCCCTTTTTGCGAGCGATCTCGGTACGGCCACGCAGCGGGATGAAGTAGTCGCCGGTACGGGTCAGTTCGGCGCGGAAGCCTTTCATGCCGTTGACCTGACGCTGCAACTCACGGGCGATCTGCAGCACCACGTCTTTCTCGCGCTGACCGCGCGAACCGGACGCACCCGGGTCTTCGCCGCCGTGGCCGGCATCGATCACCACAATGATGTCGCGCTTGCCGGCCGGGGCCGGCGGCAGTTTGATCGCAGGTTCTGTCGGGGTAACCGGCACGGCCGGAACGGTCGCGACCGTCGGCGTCGGCGCAGGTGTTGGCGGCGGCGCGGCATCGGCCGCGTTATCGAACAGATCGACCACCAGACGGTTGCCATACTGTGCGTTCGGCGCCAGCGAGAAGCTTTTCGGGGTGACGGCTTTTTTCAGGTCGATGACCACCCGCAGGTCGGTCGGCGTACGCTGGGCCGAGCGCATCGCAGTGATCGGCGTATTGGCGGTGGAGACTTTCAAAGGCGCGCCGAGGGTAGCGCCATTGATGTCGATCACTAGTCGATCCGGTGCCGTGAGGGTGAAAACGCTGTGTTGCACCGGACCGGTCAGGTCGAACACCAGACGCGTGTTGTCCGGCGCCCGCCAGAGGCGCACGCTGTTGACCTTCGTCTCGGCCACAGCGTTGACGGTTACTGCCATCAACATCAGTCCAGCGGCAGCCACCAACGCGCGAAAGCGCATACCTAACCCCATCATTTAATTGGTTTCCAATGCCAAAGCGGCACACCAGGCCTCGCCACGCGAGCCCTGGGACAAAATAGTCAGCGAACGCCCGCTGTCTTGCGGGCTAATGGTAATGGTCAGGTCAGGCTTTGGCAAAAAGCCTGCACCTTTATCGGGCCACTCGATCAGGCACAGGGCGTCGTCTTCGAAATAGTCGCGAATGCCCAGAAACTCCAGTTCTTCCGGATCGACCAGGCGATACAGATCAAAGTGGAAGGCGCGGATGTCACCGATCTCGTAGGGCTCGACCAGCGTGAAGGTCGGACTTTTCACTGCGCCAACGTGCCCCAGCCCGCGAATGATCCCCCGCGACAGCGTAGTTTTACCCATCCCGAGGTTACCTTCGAGAAAGATCAGGCCATGCCCCCCGGTCACGCGGGCGATCCGTGCGCCAAAGTCGCTCATCGCCTGTTCATCGGCCAGGTACAGGGTTACTTCAGACACGGTGCATGCTCCTCCAACAACTGACGAATGGCTGGAATCAGATCACTGGCCGCCAGCCCACGGCCGAATTTACCTTGTTGCGCCCCGGCATTGGCGTGCAGCCAGACCGCCAGGCAAGCCGCGTCGAACGCATTCATGCCCTGAGCCAGCAACGCACCGACCAGACCGGCCAGCACATCACCGAGGCCCGCAGTGGCCATGGCCGGATGGCCCTGGTGACACAACGCCAGACGCCCGTCGGGATGAGCGATCAGGCTGCCCGCGCCCTTGAGCACCACTACCGCTGTATATTTTTTGCTCAACGCCAGCGCCGCCGCCGGACGATCGGCCTGCACCTCGGCGGTGCTGATCTTCAGCAAACGCGCCGCCTCCCCCGGATGCGGTGTGATCACGCAATTCTTGGGCAGAGTGACGAAACCGGAGGCCAACAGATTCAACGCATCGGCATCCCATACTTGCGGCAGCGGCGCATTGGCGGCGGCCGACAGCAGCGCCCTGCCCCAACTCGCCTGTCCAAGCCCCGGGCCGACCACCAATACGGACACCTTTCCCAGCAGCCCCATCAGTTGATTGGCCGACGAAGTGCCCAACGCCATGGCTTCCGGAACCCGGCTCAATGCCGCCGGGACATGTTCTGGCCGAGTCGCCAGCGAAACCATCCCGGCTCCGCTGCGCAACGCGCTTTCAGTGCTGAGCAGAATCGCCCCGCCAAAGCCGTGATCGCCACCGATCAGCAGGACATGGCCGAAACGCCCTTTGTGCGCAGCCAATGCCCGGGCAGGCAGTCGCGGCAGATTACCGACGTTGAGCCGGCAGGCGGCGACAGCAATGTCACTGTAGGTTTCGGCAGGCGCTTGCAGATCGTTAAACAGCAGTTCACCGACGTGATCCGCCGCGTCCCCGGTCAACAGGCCGAGCTTCAGCCCGATGAAGGTCACGGTCAGGTCAGCGCACACCGCCCTGCCCAGCACATGGCCGGTATCGGCACACAAACCGGAAGGGACATCGACCGCCACCACCGGCAGACTGCTGGCATTGATGGCTGCGATGGCAGATGCATACGGCTCACGCACTTCACCGCTCAAACCGGTGCCAAGCAGCGCGTCGACAAGAATTCCGTGCAACTCACTGGAAGCAGTCCACGCAGCAATCGCAACGCCTTCGGCCACCGCTTCGGCATGTGCCAAAGCCGCATCGCCCAGCAAGCGTTGCGGGTCGACGACGGCCAGCACCTGCACCGCCCAACCCGCACGGTGGGCCATTGCAGCGATCAGATAACCATCGCCGGCGTTGTTGCCGTGCCCGGCCAACACCGTCAATTCATTCGCAGAAGGCCATTGGCGCACCAGTTCGCGCCATGTCGCATGGGCGGCTCGCTGCATCAATTCGAAGCCCGGCGTGCCGGCAGCAATCAGCCGTGCGTCAAGCGCCCGCACCTGCGCGGCGCGGTACAGCGCGTCGGGTAATTGATCTTTAGTGTGCGGCATGCGTCTTCGGGCTCCGATGTCTGGCAGAATTATACGCACCTCAGCTCCGGTTTCTCTCGCCTCATGTCCGCCATCACCACAGATCTTCCCGCCCTCGCCCAATCCATCAAGGACTGGGGCCGCGAACTGGGCTTCCAGCAAGTCGGCATCAGCGGTCTGGACCTGGCCGAGCATGAGCAGCATCTGCAACGCTGGCTCGAGGCCGGCTACCACGGCGAAATGGATTACATGGGCGCCCACGGCAGCAAACGCTCGCACCCCGAAGAGCTGGTGCCGGGCACCTTGCGTGTGGTGTCCCTGCGCATGGACTACCTGCCGGGCGACACGCAAATGGCGCAATTGCTGGCCAAGCCGGAAAAGGCCTACATCTCGCGTTATGCCTTGGGCCGCGATTATCACAAATTGATCCGTAAACGCGTGCAACAACTGGCGGACAAGATTCAATCCGAGATCGGCCCGTTTGGTTTCCGAGCCTTCGTCGACAGCGCGCCGGTGCTGGAAAAAGCCATCGCCGAACAGGCAGGCCTGGGCTGGATCGGCAAAAATACTCTGGTCCTCAATCGCAAGGCCGGCAGTTATTTTTTTCTCAGCGAACTGTTCGTCGACCTGCCCCTGCCGGTGGACGAACCCCACAGCACCGAGCATTGCGGACGCTGCACCGCGTGCCTCGACATCTGCCCGACCAACGCCTTCGTCGGCCCATATGTGCTGGACGCGCGACGCTGCATTTCCTACCTGACCATCGAACTGAAGAGCGCCATCCCCGAAGACCTGCGACCGCTGATCGGCAATCGGGTGTTCGGCTGCGACGATTGCCAGATCTGCTGCCCGTGGAACCGCTTCGCCCGCCCGTCCGGCGAAAGCGATTTCAAGCCACGGCACAACCTCGACAACGCCGAACTGGCGGAGCTGTTTCTGTGGGATGAAGAGAAGTTTTTGAGCAGCACTGAAGGATCGCCATTGCGGCGTGCCGGGTATGAGCGCTGGTTAAGGAATCTGGCGGTGGGGCTGGGCAATGCGCCTTCAACGATTCCGGTGCTGGAAGCGTTGAAGGCGCGACGGGATTATCCGTCAGAGCTGGTCAGGGAGCATGTGGAGTGGGCGCTGAGCCAACATTCGGCACGCGACGCTTGACGCGGTTGTAATCCACGAATCGGTTACCATGCGGGATCATGCGATCCGATCTGTTTTATGATGACGTGTCGGATGTCATTGTTGGTCAGGAAAAACACACGATGCTCTTGTGACAATCGAGTATGAGCGTGCTCGTAGCCTTTGAATGGCCTGGCATTGGCATAATTGGGATAAGGATCGTATTTGCTCCCGGGATAGTTTTTCGAAGCGTCGATCGGCGATTTATTGTTGGTCGCGATATCGACTCTGAACTCCTCATATTTAGCCCTTGGAACATTGCCCAGTCTGCCATTGGGAAGGTAATCGTTCGCTGCGTAGTCCTCGGTCAAAGTCCAGCGTGGAGGGGGGGCTGGCGGTTCTGCATTCCTTGCGCCAGTCGCTCCGGTCTTCTTGCCTTTTTTGTAGTATTCAATGACCGGCTCATCGGCAAGTCCATTGAAGTTTTTGCCCAGCATCCGCCCACCCCGCGTGATGATTTGCCGGGCAGCCAACCAGCCCGCCCCCGCCGAAGCCAAGCCCAGTCCCAGGCTGATCCAGCCGAGTATCGATGCCGCTTCTGACCCTGGAGCCCGTTCATTGACCAGCTCTCCGGCAATACCCGTCACCCCCGAGGCGATGCCCAGCCCCATGGCGAGCAACGCCAGAGGTGTCGCGCCCCCCAAGGTCACAATACTCGCGGCAATTCCGACAACCCCCAATGCGATACCGACAATCGACTGCCATGAAAAATGCCCGGTGGGGTCTACACGATTGACCGGGTCCCCCAGGCAATATGCGTAGGCATTCAAGCCACCAGCACCGAACGGACTCAGGCTGTCGGGAGACAGAAAACGCATCAGCGTCGGACTGTAGGCCCTGTAGCCGCTGCCCAGCAGGTAGAGACCGGTGACTGGATCGAGCTGTTCGCCGCTGAAGCCCGGCAGACTGAAGAATCCGCCTTCGGCTTCCCGATGCCCATACGGGCTATAGGCGATGTCTGCAAGCTGGCCATTCTGCAGTAGCGTCAGCACACTTTGTTGCTGATCCGTGCCGAACATCCGCCCGCCTGCATCCAGTCCGCCTTGGCGCTGTCCCAACAGCAGGCCTCCATGTCGCACGACACTGCGCGAATCGCCGCAACGTACTTCGTTGATGACGCGACCGCAGTGATAGTAACGTTGAGTATCCGCACTGCCGGGTTGCGACAGCTCGACCAGGCGGTCGAAACCGTCGTAGTGGTGACCCCGCACCACTTGTCCTTGCGCATTGCTGACCCCCATCAGCCGTCCAAGCGCGTCGTACGCCAGCATGCGACCCTGGTCATCCTTGATCATCCGCCCATTGGCGTCATATTGCAGGGTGACCGGTTGCGGATAATCCGCGTGGGAATGACTGACCTCCGTGAGCTGAGCGGGATCGATCACGCTGTAGCTGAACGTCGTCAGATTGACACCCTGAGGGAATCGGGTTTGCAGTGTGAGGATGTTGTCCAGCGCATCGAAGGTGAACGTCTGCTCGACGATTTCCTTGCCATAGGGATCCCGTGGCCGCTGCGAACCTTCGCACGCGTAATGACTCAGTCGCCCGCGCACGTCATAAGCGAAGTGCTCATCGCGCAGTACTTGAATACCGCGCTTCAGGACTTTCTGCGCCAGCTTGCCGGACGGGGTGTAGCTCGACGTCAGCGTCTGGCTCTCCAGGCCTTCGACTTCAAATCGACGGGTGGTTTCACGCCCGATATCGTCATAGGCCAGATGGGTCTTCATGCGCTGGGTTGTCGATGCATCCCAGGCATCGACCCGCTCCAGCAGACCTGCGGCGTTGTAGGCGTATTCGGCCCGCAAAGTGCCGTGGGTGAAAGCGGCCTTGCGCCCCCATTTGTCATATTCGGTCTTGTGTTCGTTACCCTGTCCATCAATGAAGGCCAGCGGCCGGCCACCGAGCGACCAGGTATGGGACGTCGTCTGGCGGTGCTCACCGTACACAGTCATTTCGGACTTCAAGCGCCCGGAAGGGTAATAGTCGAAACGATGTTCGCGCCCCTGCTCGTTGCAGGTTTCAGGCTTGCCATGCACAGCGTCATAGGTGACGAGGGAGAGCAGTCCGTCGGCCTTGCGCTCGACCACCCGGCCGCCGAGCCCCTGAGGCCGGGCGAATTCGACCTTTTTCCCGTCAGCGCCCATTTGCCATTTGGCCAGGCTGGAACCCGTTTCATAGCTCGTTGTGGAGGTACGACCACCGACCGAACTTGCAGTCAGGCGACCCAGTCCGTCGAATACCTGGCGACCCAGCTCCAGATCGCCAGCCTTGATCCTTACCGGCAACTCTTCGGCGCTGTGATCGGCATATTCAGTCTCGACCGCATGCCCATCCGGCAACTCGCTGCGAATCAATCGATCAAAAACGTCGTATCGGTAAAAGGTCTTGTTGCCGTCCGGATCGGTCTGACTGTGGGTTCTGCCGTACCCGTCATGTTCAAAGAACGACTTGCCCAGGCTCGTACCCTTCTGGTCGAGCATCTCAATACTTTTCGGCTTGCCGAAAGCATTGAAAAGCGTCACGGCCTTCCCCATTCCCTCCTGCCACTGCGTCTCCTGGAGCGAGACTGGATCGACCTCGCGATGCTCTACGCGACCGTCGGCATAGTGCATTTGCTTGACCTGCCCCCAACTGTCATAGACCAGTCGAGTACGGGCCGGACAGGCAATGCCGCCCCACCAGTCTGTGCGCGTCTCCTCCACCCGATGCCCCGCCTTGTCATGAAGTGCGGAGTAGACCGCGCGCATCAGACTTTCTTGCGGCACTGCCTCATCGGCGTGATCGCAATCAAGCTCCTGGATGCCGATCACACGCCCCAACCCGTCGTAACTGACTCTTTGGACGCCCCCCGCCGGGTCCGTGACCGTCATTGTTGCGGGCGATGCACCGCCTGCAATCTGATAGCCCCAGGTCGTCGAGACGGCGTTGGCGGTGTTCGGGAAGAGGGTCTTGCTCAGGCAGCGGCCAATGGCGTCGTACTCGTAATCGACTCGATCAGCGTCCGCCCCGGTTTCGGACATTTTCAATCCACTGAGTGTCGAGAGGACTTGCCTGGTGGT
Source organism: Pseudomonas sp. HS6 (assembly GCF_023375815.1). Lineage (NCBI taxonomy): Bacteria > Pseudomonadati > Pseudomonadota > Gammaproteobacteria > Pseudomonadales > Pseudomonadaceae > Pseudomonas > Pseudomonas sp. HS6. The sequence goes on from NZ_CP067412.1 coordinate 3,518,024, forward strand.
TTGCTGGGCATTGTCGAACCCATGAACGGTAGTGGTCAGATGAAGGCGAGTCCCCTCCAGTCGATAGGTAAATGCCGAACGGGTGGTCAGTTCGTTCCGAATGGCGCGTTGCTCTTGCAAGGCGCCATGCCTGAGGGGATCCGCGGGTGTATCGAAGTATCGATACTCGACTTTCGAACGAAGGATCTCGTTGCCCTCCACTTTCTCGAAAAACTGCTCTTCGACAATCACAACGCTTGCCAGCGACGCCCCCTGTAGGGGCGAGTGCAGGGCATATCGAAAACGGGTGCAAGTCGAAGCCCCGCCACCGTAGGCGGCCACGACCGTTCGTTGTTTCTCGAACCGCACAAAACCGAAAGGATCCGCCGGGCAATCCGCCTCCCCGGCCGATGGATAAAATTCGGACAGCGTCGTGACACCGTCGGGTCCCACCTGCCTGAGCAGGTTGCCCACCGAATCGAACTCGGTGACCGATGTTTCCTGACGCAGCTTTTTGGTGAGGCGGTTCTCGTACTTCAGAGTCTGGGTCCGGGGCAGGCGAAACTGCGCCGGTTGTTCGTTGAAAGATTTTCCTGGCGCAAGGTGATACTCGGTGCTTTGCGAAGTCACCGCTTCCCCACACGTCGTGACCTGCTCCACTAACAAGTGAAACTTGTTGAATGTCCGCTTGATGTGACTGTGTACCTTGGCGTCGACCAACAAACGCTCCTCGGACACATACCGGTAATTCCAGGGTGCAGAGTAGAGCGGATCGCCATCGTGGGACGACTCCACCGTCAAGCCATGCCCAAGAAAGTTACGATCCGAAAACGTGTAAGTCTTGCTCACCTTCGGTTGCCCGTGCCCGGGATAAATATCATGGGACATCACATGGGGCAGCGTCACTGTCGCAGCAGATTCGCCGGAAGGCAGCAGATGACCTTGCTCCTTGTAGCGAATGATTTCGACGGCCCCCAGCGGCGTCACGACCCGTTTCAGGTAACCGATTTCATCGATGAGCGAATATTCGAGCTCCCAGCCCCTGCCCTCGGGCAGACTGATCGCAACAACCCGATCATTACTGTTGAGCGTCATGGTGAAGTCGGCTCTGGATGTCGCGTCCGGGTTCTGAATCAACGTGACCTGCGTTGCCTTGCGTGTGATTTTCAGCAACGTTCGTTGGTCATCTTTGACCTCGATCAGCTCCGGGTATTGATTGACCACTTTGTAAATCAACGTGATGGCCACGCCGTTGGCTGCCACGATCCGGGTAGGAACGGCGACTGAGCTGCCACCCTGCACCGTCAGTTCCTCCCGATGCCCGTCCTTGTAACGAACATCAAAGCGCCCAGTAGCAGTTTTCACGACCTTGACGCTTTCCAGCTTCATTTCCCTGAACTGAAGACCCATGGCCGTTTCGACGGCCTTGTAACGCTCGCCTCCGGACAAGGTCATCATCTTGCTGATTGTGTCGTAATGGGTCGTGGCCAGCGACCAGCCCAAACCGTAGCCGGTGTTTCGGCTATCGAGTGGATTGAAACTCAGAGCAAGTCCGAACGAAGGCCCGTTGAGGTCCGCAGAGCGGGCAGTGCCCAAAGATAAAGAACAGGTATACAAGCCAGTACGAGGATCAACACCGCCCCTCACAAACTCGCCAAAATTGAATGCATTGGAATGCACAGAGCCCGGAGAAGGGTTCTCCATATACAGCTTCCTTATTGTGCCTGGAAATAATAAACAACGAACTGCGAAGCGAAGCTCCGCAGCATCGAAACAATGACGATCAGGCTCGCTAAAACATTCGAGGAGAAATCAAGCCAACTTGAATGAACGACCAGAAAGATTCGGTTTTATTTGAATCCAATGCGCAGTGCCAAACTCATCGAACACGGTCAGTGCAAAGTCCTGATCCTGTACCCGCTGATGCTGATAGTCGGGAGAGAGATAACTCAATACCGTCAGCTTACCCGGCTGCTGGTTAACGGGTGTCCCGACATATCCCTTGGGCCCGCGAATGGTTGCACTGACGCCATAGACAGGTGCCATATAACCGCAATAAGTTCTTCCGCCAGAATGGGAGTCGTCGATATTTCCGGAAGCAAAGAACAGCGTTGCGTCATCGTCATCCTTTTGCACCTTGGTGCTGGCCCATTCCAGTAGATGAATAGAGCGCTGGCCTGCATTAAGCCCCAGGTTATACCGATGAATGGCATCGAAACGATCAACGATCCTCTCACTGACCTTTTCCAGGGAAAAGTGGCTCAACGGGTACTGGACCGGTGATATCGCCTCCAGTGTTACGCTGCTGTCGCCCCCGCTCGATTGACCGTTACTTCGAATCACTTCGTCACCCAGGGTGATCTCGGCGGCAATCTGCAGTGAGCCCGGCTTGGTGCTGGTGACCCAGAACTCATAGACCTGAAGGGGGTCGGCAGGATCGGTAATGCGGTTATGACTAGTCGGCACCAGAGCAGTGGCCCGAGCGATACCGCCCGACATGTCATGGGCGTAACGATTTTCCCGGGTCTCGACTTTCCAGTCGCCCGAAAGTGGCCGCGCACCGTTATAGGAAATGAGGCGAAGCGTCTGCAAGGCGCGGTGACCATGCAGAGACACTTCATTAGCCTGCGCGTCGCCACCCGAAACCAGTACCAGTACCCGCACTTGCATCCGGCCGTTGGCGTAGAGCTGTTTATGGCGAAGTGTGGGTGCCGAATCAAACTTAACCTCGAGCCTCTGAACACTGACTACATCTTCAAACATTACAAAAATTCCCACATGCAAATATTCAACAAACCCACATCAAAACAAACGGGGCGCAGCCAAATATTAAACACATCAGCAAATCCTATAACAGCACCAATACCTGACAACATGTAAACAAAGAACCCACCCAGAACAACTTGAAACATCGAATATGAATTCAAGCCATCCAAAGCCTTGAACAGAACCCCCAACACAAGAAACCCACCCCTTCAAAGCCAGTCAGACAAAGAAGAAAGTGGGCCACATGCTTTTTTATATTCAGACCTCGTTACAAACCAACGAGCAAGTTTTTATTTCCTGTCCCGTGTTTATCCGATGTCGGACTCCATTCCGCTATCAGAACTGTCGCTTGATTCTGGAGCGTCATCGACATCGGCCTCATCCATGGGAATCTGCACTTTACGATCGAGACTGGAATTTTCCAGATAACGGTTGATTCGCTGCCTCGCCGTCTCGCCAAGCGGGTTACCCCTCAAATCCAGGTAAAGATTCTGTGTATCCGCAATTTCGAACAATTCATCGCCGACGGTGGTGATGTCGTTCCCTCGCAAATCCACGCGAGTCAGTGCAGGTAACCGTTCCACCCCGGAAGGAAGGTCGGCCAGACCGCAATCGCGCAGAAACAACTCACCCAACCCATGCATGAACCCCACAGGCGGGGCAATGCCCAAGGGGTTGTCGTTCAGATCCAGTAACGTGAGGCTTTCAATCCGGGACAGACCTTCGGCACTGCTCTCGGTTAATCGCAACGAACATCCGTTCAACGTCAGATGCTGCAAATCCCGCATCTGGAAAATCGCCGGGGAAAACTCGTCCATCCGTACAGCCTCAAGAATCAGGAAACGAACATTGGGAAAACCATCGAGAAAACGCCCCAGCGTCACATTGACGTTACGAGCGCTCAACACCAGCTCTGTCACCCATTCGAACCGAGCGGACAAGTGCGGCAACCCCCCCGAAAAATCGATGAACGTTGAAAAGCTGTGATCGGCAACTCCTTGGGTCAATACTGAGTCGCGCCGCCAGATCGCTTGCAGATCCTGACTGAACGTCTCACGGCTCCGCTGCTGGGCAGCGCGGCTTGCAGCGCCCGTCCCCGGTTCATGACCCGGGCGGGTGACGGATGCGCTTGCCAGCCACCGATCCAGATCTTCGCGCAACGTGACAGATTCTTGCTCCAGCCGCCGAAGAACGGAGTACGGATCAACCTGCAAACGCTCGCCAATGAAGCTCGTCACTTCGGCGTCCGGCAGGTCGGGATAAAGCGCCCGCACCCGGAGCTCGACGGAGGATTGCGAGATCAGGCGAGTCGATGGGGTCGAGAAAGATCCTGGCGCAAAGGTTTCAACATCTGCGTCGTCCGTACTGGGGGCTTGTACCGCTCCGCTGTTGTCTTTCGGATGCCAGTAACGGTTGTGCTGATCAGGTAATAGAACCGGCCCGGAAGGTGTGAGTTCACTCGCCAGAGTTGCTCGCCAGTCACCCGTGGCGGGATCTTTGACGACCTGGACAAGATGACCGTCAGTCAGCTGGATGTACCGGCGTTGCTTGAATATCCTGAATCCTTGCCCATCGACGGCCGGCAGTGCGACAGCAGAACTGATCCAGAAATCCGCCAGAGCCGAAAATATCGGCGGGGTTGCCTGGACCACGGACGCAGATTCGGACACGATCATGCCAGTCTCGACGACGGACGACGAGACTCCGGCTTCCGTACCTGAATTAACAGGGGCAGTTGCCACCGGCGGCAATGCGGGCCGATGTGGCGCACCCGGGAGCTCAAAACCCACCCGCGGCGGATTTTCATATCCCGGCGTGCGAGGAGCAGTTTTTCCAGAAGATGGGCCTGAGCCCTTTGGCGGTTTGCCGATCATCAAATCTCATCCTTGAGCGATATTGAGTCAGCCCCTTCCACAGCGAGGAGCTGACGAGCGATTGTGCCGATGCCGGTATGTCGACATGGAACACTGACATCGCAGCTTACCGTTTTGGTCTTTTACAAAGCGCTTACCTATCTATTACCACTTCGCAGTTTTATCCCCGCCCAAGAGTGAACGAACGCTCTTCGGCGTCAGTTCGAATCGCCAGTTTATGTTCCGTTCCGTATTGATCATAGATCGAAAAGTTAAACGTCCCGTCGGCAATGGACTTGCGAGAAAGATCCGAATACTCGGATAAAGCCTGCACCACCGTCAATTCACCATCGCGGTCATTCACTCTGACTACATAGTGCTTGGTCTTGGTCGTAATTGCGTCAGGAAAGAATGTATAGGCAATCGGGTCTCCGTCATAAGGCAGGCTCAAGGACATCTCCCTTTTATCCGGACGAACCAGAAAACCGGACAGATAATTGGTCTTCGTAGCGTATAACTTGTTGCCTCGAACAAACTCAACGTTATCGGTGCCGTACGAAGAGCTCCAGTCAACCAGCTTGATTTGCTGGCCCTGAGGATAAAGTCCGAGATAGTAGTTCCGGATCCGATTACCCGGCTCTTCATTGCCACGTCGTGTCGACGTCCAGCGAAATTGATCGACGGAATAAGTAACCGGCAATTGCGCCTCCAGCGTGACGCTGCTGTCGTGGCGACCCGACAGGCCGGTCCCGTTGCTTCGGATAATGGTTCCGTTCAGTGAAATGCGAGCTGCGACCTGTGAGGTGCCAACCCCCGCCGACGAAACCCAGAAGGTGCGCACCTGCGGCTGAACCTGCTGTTCCGACTCATCGTCCGATGCGTCCATTGAATCCGCTGATACGGGAGCCTCCAACGTGAATCGCCCCTGTTCGGTACTGGCATTCCAACCGTCCCGTAGCGTTTTCCCGGTGTTGTAATGAATAAGCTCTACTGTATTCAATACATCTGCGGGCACAGAAATATAATCTCCGCTTTCATCGTACCCGGACACTAGCACCTGAACCTTGACTTGCATGCGCCCATTACCAAATAGCACTTTGCTTCGCGCGGACGCACCAGAATCAAATTTCACTTTCAAATCGATACTGTCCAAAGCTCTCGAAAAACTCGACTGCTCTGCTACTGGCTCGTTAACTTCATTCATGCTTTCACTCCTGTGATCGATATCCATCCTGACGCACCCGCATTTAATATGCGGCGTCAACTATAGATATCACGCAACCCAGAAGCCCACTAAAAGTCAAATGTAAGAAGCTGTAGCCACTCGTCAATGTTCATCGTTATAAACAAACTTCGGCATTTCCCAGTGAAAACGGATTGCGAGCAGGCGCAAAAGAAAACCACCAAACAACGTGATCAGAATCGCCTGTTCGCTCGGCACGTTCAGGAACAGGCACAACATGTAACACCAAGCGGCAGCAAAAGAGACGCTGGCATACAGCTCCCGGCGGAAGATCAGCGGGATGTCGTTGCAGAAGATGTCGCGAAGGATGCCGCCGAACACACCGGTGATCACACCGCTGACTGAAGCTACCAGCATGCCGTGGCCCATTTCCAGGGCGGTCATGCAGCCGATCAGGGTGAACGCCACCAGACCGACCGCATCGAGCACCAGAAACAGCGAGCGCAGATGACGCATCCAGCGTGCCGTAAACACGGTGATCATCGCTGCGACCGTCGTCAACACCAGGTATTCCGGGTGTTTGACCCAGGTCAGGGGGTAGTGCCCGAGCAGCACGTCGCGCACCGAACCGCCACCCAGCGCGGTAACGCAGGCGATCAGCACCACGCCGAACCAGTCCATGCCGCGGCGACCCGCAGAGAGAGCGCCGGTCATGGCTTCGGCAGTAATGGCGACGAGGTAGAGCATCAGCAACATGGTGGCGATCCTGGCAGGAAGGCGCGCAGTCTACTCACTTCGCCGGGGCACCAAAAGAGGGCGCCTCGGCGTGGGTCGCCGATCTCAGAACTTGATGAAATGCTTGCGGTAGTGCTGCAGCTCGGCGATGGATTCACGGATGTCGTCCAGTGCCAGGTGAGTGCTGCCCTTCTTGAAGCTGTCACGCACGTCCGGCGCCCAGCGCGCGGCCAGCTCCTTGAGGGTGGAAACGTCGAGGTTACGGTAGTGGAAATAGCTTTCCAGCGACTTCATGTGGGTATAGAGGAAGCGGCGATCCTGGCAGATGCTGTTGCCACAGATCGGCGACTTGCCCTTCGGCACCCACTGCTCGAGGAAGGCGATGGTTTCGGCTTCAGCCTCGGCCATGCTCACGCGACTGTCGCGTACGCGCTGGGTCAGGCCGGAGTTGCCGTGGGTGCGGGTGTTCCATTCGTCCATGCGGGCCAGCACTTCGTCGCTGTGGTGAATGGCGATCACCGGCCCTTCGGCCAGAGTGTTCAGGTCACTGTCGGTGACGATGGTGGCCATTTCGATGATGACGTCGTTTTCCGGGTCCAGACCGGTCATTTCCAGGTCGATCCAGATCAGATTCTGCGGGTTTTGCATATTTCGGCTCCTAGGCAATGCTGCGCAGTTTAGCCTAGGGCGGTGCCCGGGCGTGCTAAACTCGCGGCCGTTTTACCTAATCGCTGCATTCTTCAGACGGAACACCCATGGCCAAACGCCAACTCAATCGTCGTCAAAACTGGCGCATCGAAAAGATTCAGGGCGAGCGCGCCGCCCGCGCCGCCAAACGCGAGTCCTCGGCTGTCGAGGCGCTCGAAGGCGGCGATCTGGGCCCGGAACAGCACGGCCTGGTGATCGCCCACTTCGGTGTGCAGGTCGAAGTCGAGGCCGTTGACGGCGAACTGGCCGGCCAGGTTTTCCGCTGCCACTTGCGGGCCAACCTGCCCGCGCTGGTGACCGGCGATCAGGTTGTGTGGCGCGCCGGCAACCAGGGCATCGGCGTGATCGTTGCGCAACTGCCGCGCACCACCGAACTGTGCCGCCCGGACAGCCGTGGCCAGCTCAAACCGGTGGCCGCCAACGTCGACATGATCGTCATCGTGTTCGCCCCGCTGCCCGAGCCCCATGCGAATCTGATCGACCGCTATCTGGTCGCGGCCGAGCACGCCGGCATCCGCCCGTTGCTGCTGCTGAACAAATTCGACCTGATCGACGAGCAGAACGCCCCGGCGCTGAATGCACTGCTGGCGGTGTACCGCACGCTGGGTTATCCGGTACTGGAAGTGTCGGCGCACCACGGCAACGGCATGGAGCAATTGCAGAAGCAGCTCGACGGGCGCATCAGCGTGTTCGTTGGTCAGTCCGGTGTCGGCAAGTCATCCTTGGTCAACAGCCTGCTGCCCGAGGTGGAAACCCGCGTCGGCCCGCTGTCCGAACTGTCCGGCCAGGGCACCCACACCACGACCACCGCGCGCCTGTTCCACTTCCCCGGTGGCGGTGAACTGATCGACTCCCCGGGTATCCGCGAATTCGGCCTGGGCCACGTCAGCCGCGCCGATGTCGAGGCCGGGTTCATCGAGTTCGACGACCTACTCGGCACTTGCCGCTTCCGCGACTGCAAGCACGACCGCGAACCGGGATGCGCCTTGCTCAAGGCCCTGGAAGATGGCCGCGTGCAGCAGCAGCGAATGAACAGCTACCGCTCGATCATCGCCAGCCTGCCGGAGAACGGTTACTGAACCACTGAGTAGCCAGACACAAAAAAGCCGCGATCATCTCGCGGCTTTTTTGTGGGTCACTGCTTCGGCGCGGGGGCCGGTGCAGTGGCGGGTGTAGCGGGCGCCGGGGCTGGCGCCGCGCTGCCTGGCGCGGTTGGCTTCGGCGCCGCGTCGTCAAACAGGTTCAACCGTTCGCGCAGTTCGTGCGCAGGCACTGGCTGCTGATCCGCCGGCAAGGCGTTCGAGTCGACCGGTGTGGCCGGGGCCTCACCGTTCTGCCCTTCGGCCGGTTTCACGGGTTCTGCGCCTTGCGAACCTTCGATGGCCGCCTGGGCCTTCTTGGTCAGCACCACGATGTCGATGCGGCGGTTGACCGGGTTGAACGGGTTCTCCTTGTCGAACAGCGCCGACGAGGCGTAACCCACCACCCGCGCCACTTGACCGTCCGGATAGCTGCCCGCCACCAGCGCACGCCGGGCGGCGTTGGCACGGTTGGCCGAGAGTTCCCAGTTACCGAAGTCACCGGTGCCGGTGTACGGCTTGGCGTCGGTGTGGCCGCTGATGCTGATCTTGTTCGGCACCGCTTTGATGGTGTCGGCCATGGCCAGCAGGATGTCTTCGAAGTATGGCTTCAGGCGTGCAGAACCGGAGTCGAACATCGGACGGTTTTCCGCGTCCATGATCTGGATGCGCAAGCCGTTCGGCGTGATCTCGAACAGGATCTGATCCTTGAACTTCTGCAGTTGAGGGTTCTCGTCGACCTTGTTCTGCAGTTCTTGCAGCAACAGTTCCAGACGCTCCTTCTCGACCTGCTCGGCCATGCCTTCAACCTGCTCGGTGTCGACCGTGACCTTGTCCGGTTGCGGCTGCGACTTCACTTCAGGGTTGAGGGTGTTTTCCGGCGCCAGGGTCGGTGTGCCGCCCAGGTCGATGATGTACGGCGTGCCGCTCTCGGAGAAACCGACCGGGTCCTTGAAGTAACCGGCGATGGCGATCTTCTGTTCCGGGGTCGCAGTGGACAGCAGCCACAACACCAGGAAGAACGCCATCATCGCCGTCGCGAAGTCGGCGAAGGCGATCTTCCACGCCCCGCCGTGATGCCCGCCAGCGATGCGCTTGACGCGCTTGATGATTATCGGCTGGTTATTTTCCATACAGAGTGCTCTGTCTCACAAATTCTGTTCCTTTTTGACGGTGCCTGTTGTTGCCATACGGCGTTGCCGCTCCTCCCCATAGCAAGCTATGACTCGTCGCGGCGCCTTGTCTGGCAACAACAGTCACTCGCCAAAAAAGGAACGTATTTGCAAAACAGAGCACTATCGACCGCGAACGGCTTGTTCCAGCTCGGCAAAGCTTGGACGGTGAGCCGGGTACAGAACCTTGCGACCGAACTCGACAGCCAGCGACGGCGGCATGCCGGAGGCCGAAGCCACCAGCGAGGCCTTGATAGCTTCGTAGACGTTCAGCTCTTCCTTGGCATCGTGGGCCAGGGAGTGCGCCAGCGGGCCGAAGAAACCGTACGCCGCGAGAATACCGAAGAAGGTACCCACGAGTGCCGCACCTACGTGCAGACCGATGGACTTCTGATCGCCTTCACCCAGGGAGGCCATGGTCACCACGATACCCAGTACCGCCGCAACGATACCGAAACCCGGCATGGCGTCGGCGATGCCGTTCACCGCGTGGGATGGATGTTCGAGGTCTTCTTTCAGGCTGTACAGTTCCATGTCGAACAGGCCTTCAAGCTCGTGGGGAGCCATGTTGCCGGACGACATGATGCGCAGGTAATCGCAGATGAACGCAGTCATGCGTTCGTCTTTCAGTACCGCCGGGTACTTGGCGAAGATCGGGCTCGCAGCGGCATCTTCGATGTCGCCCTCGATGGCCATCATGCCTTCACGGCGGCTCTTGTTGAGGATCTCGTAGATCAGGCCAAGCACTTCAAGATAGAAGGTGTGGCTGAAGCGCGAGCTGAACATGCTCAGGGATTTCTTGAGCACGTGCATCGTCATGTAACCGGGGTTGGCCTGGAGGAATGCTCCGAGTGCCGCACCACCGATGATCATCACCTCGAAAGGCTGGATCAGGGCGGCAATCTTGCCGTGGGAGAGCACGTATCCGCCGAGCACGCTCGCGAATACGACGATGATGCCGATAATTTTAGCCATAGGTAGAAAGTACTTATTTAAGTCGGGTTCAAGGTCATATTCGGAAGTTAAAAAATCTCTTCTTCTACTTATCGGCAAAACTGCGCCAGACTATAGCCAGTTCAGGCGAAAAGCCAATTTAGCCCATGCCGGGCGCGTCTACAGTCAGTGAAGATCTCGTCCAGACATGGCTAATGAAACGAACGTCCCACACGTAAAACCCACCACACTCGATGGCTGGGTGAAGCTGCTCGACGGCGTGCGCCTGCCGGTGCCGCAAGAGGCTCACGATCGCGTCTGCCGCGCCATTCGCGATAATCGCAGCTCGTTGCGCGACATTGCCGACCTGATGCAGGACAGCCCGGCGCTGGCGCTGAGCATCATTCGAGAAGCCAACCGCCACACTCAGGGCAGCATGACGGCGCCTGCGGAAAACCTCGAGGTCGCGATCAATCGCCTTGGCCTCGCCCGTACCGAAGAACTGCTGGCACGCCTGCCCGCCGAACCGCAGGCGCAAATTCCCCAGGCCTTGCGCCAGATACAGATGATCAGTCAGCACGCCACGCAACAGGCCAACGGTTTTTTTGCCAGTCGCCTGGCGCGGCTGTGGCAAGACATTCATTGGGGCAGTCTGTTGTTTCTGTCGCCGCTGTGGCCGCTGGCGCTGACCTTTCCCAAACTGCTCGAAGAATGGGAAGTGCGGGTTATCCACAAGGGCGAATCGGCCCGCGACGTGGAAAAGCAATTGTTCGGCGTGCGTCTGCTGAAGATTGGTGAGGCGCTGGTCGAAGTCTGGCGATTGCCGATCTGGGTGCAGCAGGGTTATCGATTGCTGCTCACCGAACAGCCCGAGCTGGTCAAGGTTTTGCGCATCGCCCGCGATGTCGATCATCCGCTGCGCCAGCAGAATCGCCTCGATGACGACCCGACCCTGCGCCACTGGCTCAATCAGCCGGCCAACACCGTGCTGCTGGCCAACGGTTTGGCGCTGTCGGCGCAACAGGCCTGGGACAGTCCGCACAGCGAGCGCTGGCAGTACCTGACCAGCCTCTATCTGCAAATCTCGATGGACGAGGTGCAACAACAATTGCACCAGCAGGCCGCCAACAGCGCACGCCGACATTCGATGCCTGATCTGTGGCACCCGGCGGTTTCCCTGTTGTGGCCGTGGGGCACCCGTCGCCTGCCCGCCGGAATGCTGCCAGCCGCCGCCCCCAACGCCGAAGACCTCGCCAAGTGGCGCCGGCAATGTGCCGAACTGCTGGCCGAGCCGAGCCGTTTCACCAACGCCATGCACTTGACCATGGCCGCCCGCGATGCGCTGGTGGCCAGCGGCATGCGCCGGGTGATGATCCTGATGGCAGACCGCACGCAGTCCAGTCTGCGCGTGCATCAGATTTCCGGTCTGCCGAAGGAAGCCGCTGCGCTCAACTTCGTCGTCAGTCAAAGCACCGTGCTGCAACGCTTGCTCGCGCAGCAGGCACAGGTACGGATCACCCCGGACAACAACGCACAGTTCTCCGCCCTGCTGCCGCCATCCCTGCGCACGCTGTTCCGTGGCGAACATCTGTTTCTGCGCTCGTTGGTGAATAACGGCCGGGTGATCATGATCGTGGTCGCCGACCAGGGTGGCGGGCCGTTCGCCGACATCACCGTGCAAGCCTTCGGCAAAACCGCGCAGTGCATCGAGAAAGCCCTGCACAGTTTTAGCCAGCGCGGCCAATGACAGCTACAATCCTTCCCCTTTGTGCTCTGGAGACCTCACATGTCTGACTTCTCTGGCCTGGCGCTGGTCATCGAGCCGAGCGACCTGCTCCCTCGCCTCGAAGCCCGCAACCTGATTCTGGTGGATCTGACCAGTGCCGCCCGCTATGCCGAGGGTCATCTCCCCGGCGCACGCTTCGTCGATCCGAAGCGCACCCAGCTGGGCCAGGCACCGGCTCCGGGCCTGTTGCCGACAAAAGAAAAACTCGAAGAACTGTTCGGTGAACTGGGTCATCACAAGGACGCGGTCTACGTGGTCTATGACGACGAAGGCGGCGGCTGGGCCGGGCGTTTCATCTGGCTGCTCGACGTGATCGGTCACGACCAGTACCACTACCTCGACGGCGGCCTGCCGGCGTGGCTGGCGGAAGGCTCGCCGATGTCGATCCAGATCCCTCCTGTCGCCGGTGGCCCGGTAGCCTTGACCCTGCACGACGAACCGACCGCCACCCGCGAATACCTGCAAAGCCGCCTCGGTGCCGCTGATCTGGCGATCTGGGACGCTCGCGGGCCACTGGAATATTCCGGCGAGAAAGTGCTGGCGGCCAAGGGTGGGCACATCCCCGGCGCAGTCAATTTCGAATGGACGGCAGGCATGGATCAGGCGCGCCAGCTGCGCATCCGCACCGAAATGCCGCAGATCCTCGAAAGCCTCGGGATCACTAAAGACAAAGAAATCATTACTCACTGCCAGACCCATCACCGGTCCGGCTTCACTTATCTGGTGGCCAAGGCTCTCGGTTATCCGCGGGTCAAGGGCTACGCCGGTTCCTGGGGCGAATGGGGCAACCACCCCGACACCCCCGTCGAGCTTTAAGGATTTTTAAGGACAGTCATGAAAGAGCGTTTGTTTATCATCAGCCAATACCTGCTGCCGCATCACTTGCTGTCGCGCCTGGCCGGCTGCATTGCCGAGTGCCGCGTGCGCTGGTTCAAGAATGCCTTCACCACCTGGTTCGCCAAGCGTTATCAGGTGGACATGTCGCTGGCGCTGGTTGAAGACGTGACCGCTTACGAGCACTTCAACGCCTTCTTCACCCGCGCTCTCAAAGATGGCGCACGCCCTCTGGACCAGACACCGGGCGCTATCCTCAGCCCGGCCGACGGTGCGATCAGCCAACTCGGCCCGATCGAACACGGTCGTATCTTCCAGGCCAAGGGCCACAGCTTCAGCGTGCTGGAATTGCTGGGTGGCGATGCGGCCAATGCTGCGCCGTTCATGGGCGGTGAATTCGCTACCGTTTACCTGTCGCCGAAGGATTACCACCGCGTGCACATGCCGCTGGCCGGCACCCTGCGCGAAATGGTCTACATCCCGGGCCGGATCTTCTCGGTCAACAAGACCACCGCTGAAAACGTCCCTGAACTTTTCGCCCGCAACGAGCGCGTAGCGTGCATCTTCGACACCGAGCGCGGGCCGATGGCCGTGGTGCTGGTGGGCGCAATGATCGTGGCATCGATTGAAACCGTATGGGCCGGTTTGGTCACACCGCCGAAACGCGAACTGAAAACCTTCCGCTACGACGAAGCCGCCCGTGCACCGATTCATCTGGAGAAAGGTGCGGAACTGGGGCGCTTCAAGCTGGGTTCGACCGCGATCGTGCTGTTCGGGCCGGATCAGGTGAAATGGGTTGAAGAGATGAAAGCAGGCTCGCCGGTACAGATGGGCCAGGCCCTGGCACTGCCGAACGCCTGAACCTGTTGATCCGCCCTTCCGCACGTCTGCGAAGGGGCGGACACGACCCGAGTGGCGCCGTTACTCTATCTGCCCACGGAAGCCGATCGGCCCTTCGTTGGCGTAGGTATTGGTGCCGCTGAGGTTTTTCCCGCCGTCACTCGAGGTGACATTCAGCGCGATAACGTTCTGGTTATCCCGACCGCCGATCACCCATTTGCCACCTGGATGCCACGGGGCATCGTTGCCACCCCACTGGTTTTCGACGTTGTACTGGTTCTGGCCAGTGCGCTGAGCCTTGAAGCCAATAGGGCCTTCGCCGGCGTAAGTCATGGTGCCGGTGAAGCTTTTACCGCCATCGCCAGACTTGATGTCGATCGCGACGACTTTCTGGTTGTCCCGCGCGCCCAGTACCCAGGTTCCACCCGGATGCCAAGGTGCCGAATTACCGCCCCATTGATTTGCCACTGCGTATTTAGACATGAACCTCATCTCCTTGAAGTTTTTCAGAGACCTGCCCGACGTGTGCGGCAAGCCGTGCAACCGTGCGTTTCCGATCGCACGCCTGAGAGCCTAGTAGCGCTTGCCGAAATGGCACCCAGCCAGCAGACCAACGGTAAAAAAGCCTGACAAGCGCCTGCGAAACAGACCACAACTGCTAGAGTTTTGAGCATTGCCCAATTCGCCGCCGGAGCTGGTCACGGCATGAGTGAGCCTCGATCCCAACCCCAACTGAGCGCCCCGACGCCGACTCAGTTACGCCTGTCTTTCTGTGAAGCGACCCCGCGCGATCTCAAGCGCTGGATCGCCGGCCTGCCGAAAGCCAACATCGGCGAAACCGCACGCCTGCTCTATCAGGGTCTTGGCGAACTCAATCAATTGCTGACGCCCAGCGACAATCGCCTGCAACTGCTCGAGCTGCTACGACCCGAGGTGTACTTCGTCTGCCAGCACCTTGAGCGGCATTTTCTGCATCAGGCGATCATGCTCGATGAGCGCTCCCGCAAAATCAGCAACCTGTGTCAGTCACTGCAAAGCCAACTGACCATCGGTTACAAACAGATCGTTCTGCGGATCGCCCCCAAATACTCAAAAGACCGGGCAGCCCTGCTGAGCGAGGCACTGCAACGCGCCGCCCATGCGCTGAAAGGGCAACTGGTGCGCGCCACGCAGTTGTACAGCCCGGCGCCGGATCAGCTGTGGTTTGAACTGCACCAATTGTTTCGCTGCGCCCGTGACTTGCAGCTGCAACACCGTCGGGTGCGCGATGATCTGGCCAGCCTCGCCGGTGAACTAAGCGTCGAACAGACCTATATCGCCGCCCTGCTGCTGGGCAGTGCGCGTTGTAATCAACTGCGTCAGAACCCGATCGCCCAACTCGCGCAGGTGCTTGAACCGTGGAGCGCCTGGCTGAAACTGCATCCCGGCGCCTCGGACGAAGGGCTGTTCGCGATTTCTGCGCAGATCGACGCAGGTCCGCGCTACCGCAGCAAATTTCGCAGCGAACAACAGCCGGGGCTGCTCGGTTTCGATCCGCAACCGCTGGTCGATGCCATCGAAGCTCACCTGCTGCACCAGGATGCGTCTAAACCACTGCCGGTACCGGCTGGCCTGACGCTCGACACGCTCCAGCATCTGCACGCGACCTGGGGCGAAGCCGCCGAACGCAGCTTTCAGCGCACCGTCGGCCAGGGCAACCTGACCGTGTGTGTCGGCATGAGCGCCCTGCACTTCTATCTGGGCGGCGAACGCACGTTCAGCGAACTGCTCAGGCATCCCGGCTCGCGCGCCGCCAACTTCAGCCGTGCGGTGGCCCAAGGGGAAAAGGACAGCTGGAGCCAGGCATTCGATGCGGCCCCGCAGAGCAAGTCCGACGAATTCCTGCCTTACGAGGAAATCCGCTACGAACCGCTGGCCGACGACGAAGGCGACGCCGACAGCCCGCCGCACTACCCGACCTATGCATTGCCCGTCATCAACCACAGCCCAGGCGGTTATTGCCTGGCATGGCCAAAAGAGGTGCCTGCCGAATTGCAGGCCGGGGAAATGGTCGGCATCCAGGACACCACGAATCAGGGCTGGAGCATTGCCGTGGTGCGCTGGATCCGCCAGGTGCGCGGCGCCGGGACACAAATGGGCATCGAACTGGTGGCGCCACACGCGCAGCCCTGCGGCTTGCAACTGGTGCGCACGCGGGACGATCACAGCCATTACCTGCGAGGTTTGTTGTTGCCGGAAATCAGCGCCATCGACTTGCCCGCGACGCTATTGGCGCCACGACTGCCGTTTCAGGAAGGCAGCAAAGTCATGATCAACACCCAGGGCGAAGAACACCGCGCCGGGCTGGATCGGCGGGTGGCGAGCACACACAGTTTCAATCAGTTTGCCTATCGTTCGCTGGAGGCCGCGCAGAATGGCGGGAGCGAGGAGGATTTCGACTCGTTGTGGAAATCACTTTGAGCCAGGACCGCAGCCGAGGGCTGCGATCCTGTGCCGTTTTCAGAGCTGCCCGTCGCGGTCCCGGAAGCCCAGCAGGTACAGCACGCCATCCAGACCGAGGGTCGAGATCGCCTGTTTCGCCGACTGCTTGACCAGCGGCTTGGCGCGGAACGCCACGCCCAGACCGGCAATCGCCAGCATCGGCAGGTCGTTGGCACCGTCGCCCACGGCGATGGTCTGCTCCAGACGCAAACCTTCTTTTTCAGCCAGTTGTTTCAGCAGATCGGCCTTGCGCTGGGCATCGACGATCGGCTCGATCGCCACGCCGGTACACTTGCCATCGACCACTTCCAGCTCGTTGGCGAACACATAGTCGATGCCGAGCTTGGCCTGCAATTGCTTGGCAAAGTAGGTGAAGCCGCCCGACAGGATCGCGGTCTTGTAGCCCAGGCGCTTGAGTTCGGCGAACAGGGTTTCGGCACCTTCGGTCAGACGCAGCGAGGCGCCGATCGAATCGAGCACGCTGACATCCAGCCCCTTGAGCAGCGCCAGACGCTCCTTGAAGCTGGCGCGGAAGTCCAGCTCGCCGGCCATTGCCCGCTCGGTGATTTCCGAAACCCGGTCGCCGACACCGGCGGCCTTGGCCAGTTCGTCGATGACTTCGGCTTCGATCAAGGTCGAGTCCATGTCGAACACCGCCAGACGACGATTGCGACGGAACAGCGAATCTTCCTGGAAGGCGATGTCGACGTTCAGTTCCTGGGCCACGCTGAGGAATTCGGCGCGCAGGGCCTGTGGATCAGCCGCTTCGCCACGCACGGAGAACTCGATGCAGCCCTTGCCCTTGTCGGCCGGGGTGTCCAGCGGCATGCGACCCGACAGACGGTCAATATGGTCGATGTTCAGGCCGTATTTGGCGGTGATCGAGCTCACGGCCTGCAACTGGCCGGCGGTGACCTTGCGGGTCAGCAGGGTAACGATGTGGCGCTTCTTGCCCTGATTGCCCACCCATTGCTGGTAATCCTCTTCGGACACCGGGGTGAAACGCACCTGCTGGTCGAGCTCGTAACCCTTGAACAGGATGTCCTTGAGCACCGACTTGCCTTGCTCGGAGTCGGGGATTTCCACGAGGATGCCGAACGACAGCATGTCGTGGATCACCGCCTGACCGATATCGAGGATGTTCACACCACCCTGAGCCAGAACACCGGTAATGGCCGCCGTCAGACCGGGACGGTCGACTCCCGTGATGTTAATCAGGACGATTTCGCGCAACGCGCACCCCCGCAACTGGAAAAAAACCGCATTCTACCCACTTTCAGTGACCATCGGGCACCGCCAGCGCTTTGCCGGTCTAGGGCCTGTCGCTATACTGCGCGTCAACTTCACGGACAAAAGAGCCGAGCTCAGTGAACCGGCCCACGCCAGTTAAAACCGATAACTTCTTTCTGCTGATCTTCCGTGCACTGCGCCACCGCCGTGTACCGATTGCATTGCGCATTGCCAGCCATAACGTGATCCTGGTCGCCCTGGCCCTGGTGATCTATGCCTGCGTGATGGGCTTGCAGTTCAAGCAGGCCATGCACGAGCAGGCCGATGCGCTGGGCGAAAGCCTGACCACGCAGACCGCCACCTCCGCGACCGAACTGCTGGTGTCCAACGACATCCTCAGCCTCAACGTGCTGCTCAACAACCTGACCAAGAACAAGCTGGTGGCCCACGCCGCCATCTACAGCGTGGACAACCGCATCCTCGCCGAGTCCGGTCAGCGGCCCAAGCACAGCCTGCTGGGCGAAGCCGAGGGCATGTACGAGAGCAAGATCACCTTCCAGGACGTGACCGCCGGGCAACTGCGCATCAGCCTGGACATGGACCAGTTCCAGCAGCCGATGACCATCAGCCTGCAAAGCATGGGCATCCTGAGTGCGATCCTGCTGGCACTGTCCCTGGCCCTGAGCCTGCGTCTGGGTCGACACATCTCCACGCCGCTGCTGCAATTGCGCGTGTGGCTGCGCCGGATCGACGAATACACGCCGGGTATCGAGCGCCAGGACGAGATCGGCGATCTGGCCCGTCAACTGCATGCCAGCTACGCCCCGGAGCCAACCATTCCCGAGCCTGAGCCGGAACCCGAGTTCGAGGACGACGACGTCGAGCCGGAATTCGAAGTGCGCAACCTGCGTGATCCGAGTTTTGACGAAAGCCGTCCGATGGCCGCGCAGAAGCCTGCGCCGCGCCATGTGGTGAGCACCGTTGAAGACGACGATGACGAAGACCCGTTTGCCGATCTGCGTGACGAATCGCTGAACGAGCCCGCGCAACCTGCCGTTCGCCAGCCAACCCCGAGCGTGCCGCAACACACGGCGGTGCTGGCCGTGCAGCTGGGTTCGCAAGAGCAACTGCGCCGTTTGCCACGGGCACGTCTGGAAGAGTTGCAGGAGCGCTATCGCGACTGCCTGGAGCAGGCCGCTTCGCTGTATCAGGGTGAAATCGAAACCCTGAACGACGGCAGTACGCTGATGCTGTTCCACACCGAGGACATTGGCGACGATTACCTGACCAACGCCATTTGCTGCGGCGAGCTGCTGCGAGCGCTGGGCCACCAGTTGCAGATCGAAGTCGCCGACAGCGGCATCACTCTGCAATTGCAGCTGGGCCTGACCCTCGGCGACGAACTGTTCGGCCTGAGCCAGATCGACTTGTTGCTGACTGACTCCGCGCAGGACGCCCTGGCGCTGTCGCAACACAGCCGCAACCTGCTGCTGGTGGAGCGCAAGATTGGTGACGACGCGCTGATTCGCCAGCGTGCGCGGATCCGGCCGATTGCCAGCCCTGAAGGGGCTTGCTGTGTTGAGCGGTTGATGGAGCCTTATCCGTCGATGCTTGAGCGGCAACTGGCGCGGATGCATGAGCGTCGGGCCTGAGGCCTTGATGTAAAGAAGCCCGCAGATGATCGCTCGTCTGCGGGCTTTTTTGTGCGGGGTGTTTTCGTGATTGCGCCAGACTTTGGAGCCCCCTCACCCTAGCCCTCCCGAAACGTCGGACCGCCCGGAGGGAGAGGGGACCGATTGGGGGATATTCGAGCGATACACCGACTTGAACGCTCGGCTGTGAATCCGTAATCGACACGATTTCTCAGGTCGATGGATAACGCCAGACACCTCGGTCAGTCCCCTCTCCCTCCGGGCGGTCCGACGTTTCGGGAGGGTTAGGGTGAGGGGCTTTTCCAGCCGAGTACCAAAGCATGATCCACCAACGCCCAGAAACAACAAAGCCCGCACAAGGCGGGCTCTGTTCTGACTCGTTCCAGCCTTAGAAGCGAAACACTTCCATATCGGTGCGAATCGGCGAAGCCATCGGTATCTTCGGCTGCTTCTCGGCTTCCGCCGCCGGCGCAGCCGGTTTCGGTGCCGACTTACGCGGCGCCTCAGCAACCGGTGGCTGATTGGCCAAAGGCTTGAGCGCTACCGACAACTGCTCGGCCAGACGCTGCAACAATACGCCTTGCGCCTGCACCTGTGCGGCAGTGCTGCCAGCATGTTGCTCTTGCAGATGGACGATGCGGTTGTCGCGAACCTGACCTCGACGGTCGATCAAACGCCATTGCGCGTCGAGGATCGCCGGTTGCGACTGACCCGAGTCTAGACGGGTAATGGTCAACAGCACCTGCACATCCGGGGTGAAACCCAGAGTGGCCGGCGCCAATACCACACGCTGGCTGTCCAGATGGCCGGCGACCTGACGCAACAGCAACTGATCGATGTCCGAAGACAGGCTGCCGGCCCAGCGGCCGTCGATCGATGCCTGCAGGCTGCCATCCGGCTGACGCTGCAACAGGGTTTCACGTTGCAGGTAGTCGGCAACTACCACAGGGCCCAGCAAAACTGCCATGCCCGCGCTTTGCGCAGGCTGAGCCGGACTTCCGCTGTCCAGCTGATACAGCGACACCGGCTGGTGAACGCTGCAACCCGCCAGGCCAAGAACGCCGGCGAGCAGGAGAATAAGGGGGCGCAGAGAAGTCATCATCCCGTCCAGGTGGCCGCCACAAGGCTGACCACAGTGAAAATACTCAAAAAATATGAAGAACGCTCGGCCACGCCGGCGCTTGGAAAGGCCATATCATCCGTGAATATGCGTTCCGACTCCAGCGCCAAAGCGCCGATCTACGGGTTAAATCGTAGATCGGACGCTCTAGAGAGGCGTTCTCACTCATTTTCTCCGCCGGAGAAATGAATGCGAATGCCCCCTGGCCGCTTAATTGAGGTTTTCGACGAGCAGCGCATCCACTCGCTGGAAGCCCCGAGGCAGTTTATTGCCACGGCGACCACGCTCACCCTTGTAGTGTTCGAGGTCGTCGGCTTTCAGTTTGTACGGACGTTTACCCGCTTGCAGGACCAACGTAGCACCGGCGGGAATGACAGCAATGTCCGTGACAAACTCTTCACGACTGGCAACACGGTCACCTGGAACACCGATGATCTTGTTGCCCTTGCCCTTCGCCAACTGCGGCAAATCGCTGATATTGAAAACCAGCATACGCCCCTCGCTTGTCACCGCAGCAAGTAAATCATTCTCGCGATCAGTCACCGGACGCGGTGCGATCACCTTGGCGTTGTTCGGCAGGCTCAACAGCGCCTTGCCGGCCTTGTTCTTGGCTTGCAGGTCCTCACCCTTGACCACGAAACCGTAGCCGGCGTCGGAGGCAATCACGTACAGCGCGTCGTCTTCCGGCATCAGCACGCATTCGAACGTGGCGCCAGGTGGTGGCGTGAGACGACCGGTCAACGGCTCGCCCTGGCCCCGTGCCGACGGCAAGGTGTGCGCGGCCACCGAATAACTGCGACCGGTGGAGTCGATGACCACGGCTGATTGGTTGGAGCGCCCCGCCGCCGAAGTCTTGAAGCCGTCGCCGGCCTTGTACGACAGGCCGGTGGCGTCGATCTCGTGGCCCTTGGCCGAACGAATCCAGCCTTTTTCCGACAGCACAACGGTGACTTTCTCGTTTGGCAGCAGATCGTGCTCGGTCAGCGCCTTGGCTTCGGCACGCTCGACGATTGGCGACCGACGGTCGTCGCCGTAGGTTTCGGCGTCTTTCAACAGCTCGGTGCGCACCAGTTTCTTCAGCTTGGCTTCGCTGCCCAGCAGGGCTTGCAGCTTGGCTTGTTCCTTGAGCAGTTCGTCCTGCTCGTCGCGCAGCTTCATCTCCTCCAGTCGCGCCAACTGACGCAGACGGGTATCGAGGATATAGTCGGCCTGGATTTCGCTGAGGGCAAAACGCTCGATCAGCTTGGCTTTCGGGTGTTCCTCGGTGCGGATGATGTGGATCACTTCATCCAGGTTGAGGTAGGCAATCAGCAAACCGTCCAACAGGTGCAGGCGACGCTCGACCTTGTCGAGTCGGAATTGCAGGCGGCGACGCACGGTCAGCACGCGGAATTCCAGCCACTCCACCAGCAGCGCACGCAGGTTTTTCAGCTGCGGTTTACCGTCCAGACCGATGATGTTGACGTTGACCCGGTAGGTCGACTCCAGCTCGGTGCTGGCGAACAGGTGCTGCATCAACGCGTCGTGATCGACGCGGCTGTTGACCGGAATGATCACGATGCGGCACGGGTTTTCGTGGTCGGATTCGTCGCGAAGATCGGCGATCTGCGGCGCTTTCGATGGTTTGGCCTGCATCAGCGCGGCGATCTGTTCCAGCACCTTGGCCCCGGAGACCTGGTGCGGCAGCGCGGTGACGATGATGTCGCCGTCCTCGACGTGGTACACGGCGCGCATGCGCACCGAGCCCTTGCCGGTTTCGTACATTTTCAGCAGATCGGCACGCGGAGTAATGATTTCCGCTTCGGTCGGGTAGTCCGGGCCCTGAATGTGTTCGCAGAGCTGTTCGACCGTGGCTTTTGGCTCATCGAGCAGGCGCACGCAGGCGGTGGCAACTTCGCGCAGGTTGTGCGGCGGCACGTCGGTGGCCATGCCCACAGCGATGCCGGTGGTGCCATTGAGCAGGATGTTCGGCAAACGTGCCGGCAACACCAATGGTTCCTGCAGGGTGCCGTCGAAGTTCGGCCCCCAGTCTGCGGTGCCCTGGCCGAGTTCGCTGAGCAGCACTTCGGAATAACGCGACAGCCGCGCTTCGGTGTAACGCATGGCGGCGAAGGATTTCGGATCGTCCGGCGCACCCCAGTTACCCTGACCGTCCACCAGCGTGTAGCGATAGCTGAACGGCTGGGCCATCAGCACCATCGCTTCGTAGCACGCCGAGTCGCCGTGCGGGTGGAACTTGCCGAGCACGTCGCCGACGGTACGCGCCGACTTCTTGTGCTTGGAATCGGCGTCCAGCCCCAGCTCGCTCATGGCGTAGACGATACGCCGCTGTACCGGTTTCAGACCGTCGCCGATATGCGGCAAGGCACGGTCCATGATCACGTACATGGAGTAGTTGAGGTAGGCATTTTCGGTGAAGTCAGCCAGCGACCGGCGTTCTACGCCATCTAAGCTGTCTGCAAGGTTGTCGCTCATGCGGGCCTCATCGGTTCGTTGTCTGGCGCAGCAGCATGGTGCCGCCGCGCTGAGTAAATTCAAGTTTGTTCAGGGCGCTCATGCCGAGCAGCACCTGATCGCCATGCAGACCGGGCGCCACCAGTGCGCGGACGTCCCGCAGCACGATGTCGCCCAGTTGCAGGCGGTCGATACGGGTGCGATAGCCCTGGCTCAGGCCGTTGGCCGTGCTCAGGGTCACACCGAAACCTTCTTCCAGCTTCAGGCTTTTCGCCACCTCCGCCGGGATTGCCACGTCGGTCGCGCCGGTGTCGAGCATGAACTCCACCGGCCGACCGTTGATCAGTCCGCTGACGACAAAATGCCCTTGGGCGTTGCCGATCAGTTTCACTTCGATATAGCCGTTGCCCTGCTGCGAAGTCACCTCGGCATTGGGATTACGCTGGCGTTCTTCCCACTGGCCGAAAAACCGCGTGGCCAGAAACAGAGCCGCGCACCAGGCCAGAATCATCAGCACCCGACCGGCGCGTTTGCCCGGCGGTTGCGGGCTCATGGCTTGGCGCTCCAGCCACCCTCAGGCGCGGCGAAACGCCAGACGATCGGGCGCGCCTCGCCATCGGCGCGAGGGCCGAAATTGTTGTCGACGCCGATCCAGGCGCCTTGAGCATCGATGACCAGTGCCTCTTCCAGCCCGAAGTTCTGCGCGTAACGACGATTGCTCTGCAACAGCTCGGCCGCATACGACCAGCAAAGCTCGACCTTGGCCGTCTGCGCGTCACGGCGACAGATCTGGTAGGCGTTGCGCTCAAGGGTAAACAGTTTGCCGTTGAACAATGACAGGTCGGAAAAATCCCGATTGACCGGTCTGGCCTTGGGAAACTGCGGCGGCTGCATTTCCATCCCGCCTTCGCTCAGCAGCACACAGCGACCGTCACAGTCCCACACCGTCTGTTGGCGCTTGATCAGCAACAAGCCACGGCTTTGCCGCTCGGCGGCCAGCCACATCTGATCGCCCGCCGGATTGATCGCCAGACCTTCGAAGATCGCATTGAATTGCAGCAACAGGCCACTGGCCCGAGCTTCGCGCACCATCATCGGCGAGATTTTCAGCCACGACGACGGCCCTTGCGGCGGCACCTGCAGTACGGCTGCATGACCTTCGCTGACAATGTAGCGATTGCCGGCGCTGTCGCAGGTGATCCCTTCGAAATCCAGGTCACCGCCACGAACGAACGACGCCGCCCAGGTCCGTGACTTGATGCCCCACGGCAAACCGCTGTCGGGGACTGGCGGCGGATCGATGCGCACGGCAGTCGCCTGCCAGACGGGATCGCGAGTATCGAGACGGTAGATCTGGTCATCATCGCGATCCGACACCGTCCACAGCTCGTTGCCGCACAGGGCCAGCCCCGACAGATTGCCACCGCGCATGCCTTCGACCGGGTGTTCGGCGAGCACGCGCAGTTCTTGCACAGGCTCCGCCGACGCCGTCATCGACCCCAGCAGCAAAGCACCCGCCAAGGCCCCGCCAAACCGCATCAGGCCAGAACCTCGGCGAGGTTGCCCTTGGACTCAAGCCAGGTCTTGCGGTCACCGGCGCGTTTCTTCGCCAGCAGCATGTCCATCATTTCCGAGGTCTCGGCGAAGTCTTCCCCGAGGGTCAACTGCACCAGGCGCCGGGTGTTCGGGTCCATGGTGGTTTCACGCAGTTGCGGCGGGTTCATTTCACCCAGACCCTTGAATCGGGTGACCTGTGGCTTGCCGCGTTTCTTCTCGGCCACCAGACGGTCGAGAATCCCGTCGCGCTCGGCGTCGTCCAGGGCATAGAAAATCTCTTTGCCCAGGTCGATACGGTACAGCGGCGGCATCGCGACGTAGACGTGACCGGCATCCACCAGCGGGCGGAAATGCTGGACGAACAAGGCGCACAACAACGTGGCAATGTGCAGACCGTCGGAGTCGGCGTCGGCGAGGATGCAGATCTTGCCGTAGCGCAGCTGACTCATGTCCTCGGCGCCCGGATCGACACCGATGGCCACGGCAATGTTGTGCACTTCCTGGCTGGCCAGCACTTCGCTGCCGTCGACTTCCCAGGTGTTGAGGATCTTGCCGCGCAACGGCAGGATCGCCTGGAATTCCTTGTCCCGCGCCTGCTTGGCCGAACCGCCGGCGGAATCACCTTCCACCAGGAACAGCTCGGAGCGCATCGGATCCTGCCCGGCGCAATCGGCCAGTTTGCCCGGCAATGCCGGCCCCTGGGTGATGCGCTTGCGCTCGACTTTCTTGCTCGCTTTCAGACGACGCCCGGCGTTGCTGATCGCCAGTTCCGCCAGGGCCAGACCGGTTTCCGGGTTGGCGTTGAGCCACAGGCTGAACGCGTCCTTGACCACGCCGGAGACAAACGCCGCCGCTTCACGGGACGACAGACGCTCCTTGGTCTGGCCGGAGAATTGCGGCTCCTGCATCTTCATCGACAGGACGAAAGCAATGCGTTCCCAAACGTCTTCCGGCGCCAGCTTCACGCCGCGCGGCAGCAGGCTGCGGAATTCGCAGAACTCGCGCATCGCGTCGAGCAAGCCCTGACGCAGACCGTTAACGTGGGTGCCGCCCTGCTCCGTCGGGATCAGGTTGACGTAGCTTTCGGTGACCGAAGTGCCGCCTTCAGGTAGCCACAGCAGCGCCCACTCGACTGCTTCCTTGGTCCCGGCCAGGTTGCCGCAGAACGGCGCGTCCGGCAGACGCTCGAATTCGCTGACGGCGTCTACCAGATAGGAACGCAGGCCATCTTCGTAATGCCATTCGACTTTTTCGCCGGTGCCTTTGTCTTCGAAGCTGATCAGCAGCCCCGGGCACAGAACGGCCTTGGCCTTGAGCACGTGCTTGAGGCGGCTGATGGAGAATTTTGGCGAATCGAAGTATTTCGGATCCGGCGCGAAGTACACGCTGGTCCCGGTATTGCGCTTGCCGACGGTGCCGATCACCTGAAGATCGGTGGCCTTGTAGCCGTCGGCGAAGGTCATCTCATATTCGTTGCCGTCGCGCTTGACCCGCACCCGCACCTGGGTCGACAAGGCGTTGACCACGGAAATACCCACCCCGTGCAGACCGCCGGAGAACTGGTAGTTCTTGTTGGAAAACTTGCCGCCCGCATGGAGCTTGGTGAGGATCAGCTCAACGCCCGACACACCCTCTTCCGGGTGGATGTCGACCGGCATACCGCGACCGTCGTCGCAGACTTCCAGCGAGTGGTCGGCATGGAGGATGACCTGGATCGATTTGGCGTGGCCGGCCAGGGCTTCGTCGACGCTGTTGTCGATGACTTCCTGGGCAAGGTGGTTCGGCCGACTGGTGTCGGTGTACATGCCGGGGCGTTTGCGCACCGGGTCGAGGCCCGAGAGGACTTCGATGGCGTCGGCGTTATAGGAGCTAGCGCTGGGAGTGGCCATAAGGTCTCGTCGTCAGTGATTCAATGAAAATGGGGCAAGACTTCACAGTGCGGTGAAATCGATTGCCTGATAGGTATCGGCGCCAATCCCGGCAAAGCTGAGCAATGCCGGCAATTGTGTAACAAATCCCTGGAAACTGTGGTCGCCACCGGCCTGAATGCGCAAGGCACAGGCCCGGTAATACTGCTGGGCGAGGCGATAATCCAGCGTTTCATCCCCGGTCTGCAACCACACCTGATACCGCTGCGGATCCTGCGGTGCCGGCACTTCCAGTTCGGCCAGGGCCGTCACGTGGTCGTGGGTCAATTCCCAGGTTTCGTCGGTGTACAGGTTTTTCTGCGTCCCCAGGTAGCCGTCGAACATCCGGTGCGGACTGACGGCCGGGTTGACCAGCAGGGCTTTCAGGCCATGGCGCTCGGCCAGGTGAGTCGCATAGTAGCCGCCGAGGGAGCTTCCCACCAGTAATGGCCGACCCAGCTCGGCGATTGCCTGCTCCAGCTGACCGATGGCTTCACGCGGGTGGTGATGCAGCGCCGGGACACGCAGTTGATCGCTCAAACCCAGCCGTTCCATCACCTCGACCAGCTGACAGGCCTTCTTCGAGGCCGGCGCGCTGTTGAAACCGTGGATATAGAGGATCGAACCGGACATTTGAGCTCCCTGGGTGTCGGCTAAAGAAAGCGGAGTTTACAGGGAGTCGAGGGGTGTTGGGCCAGCACCCGAGGAAATCAGCGCTGTGCCCTTGAATCAGTACCCGTTGGAACCGTAATCGACGGTGAACCGGAAATCGGTGACACGCTCCACACCCGTTTCGATCCGCCCGTCCGGCAACAACCGCAACCAGCGATACCCCGGCGCCTGTTCGCCGACCTTGAAGTCGACACTGCCCGGCTCGAACTGGATGCAGGTTGAGGGCGAGGCGATCAGTCGCACGCCATTGCGCTCGCGGTCAATCTCCTGATGCACATGCCCCCACAACACGGCTCGGGCCTGCGGGAAACGATCGAGCACTTCAAAAAACGCTTCGGGATTACGCAACCCAATGGGTTCCATCCACGCGCAACCGAACGAAACCGGGTGATGGTGGAAACAGATCAGATGATGCCGATCCGGCGCTTCGCTCAAGGAGCGGGCCAGCAGTTGCAGTTGTTCATCCTGCAAATACCCCGGCACCGAGCCCGGCACCGCAGAATCCAGCAGGGTCACGCGCCAGTTGCCGACGTCCACGACTGGCTCCAGCAGCGCACTTTGCACAGCCGCCACTTGCATGATCTGCGGTTCATCATGATTGCCGGGAATCCAGCGCTGCGGCGCATTGATTTGCGCCGTCATGTGACGAAACTGCTGGTAGGACTCCAGAGTGCCATCCTGGGACAGGTCACCCGTGGCAATCATCAAGTCGATCTGCGGCTGCTGTTCGAGCACCAGTTCGATGACTTTTTGCAGGCTCTCGCGGGTCTTCATGCCCAGCAGCGCACCGTCCGCCTCGGCGAACAAATGACTGTCGGACAGTTGCACCAGCAACGCCGCATCGGCGGTGGTCAGAGTCGATACGCTCGGCAAGGCGTTCTCCCAAGGCTGGATCGCCGGGTCGGAAAGGTTCGCAATTATGCTGGGGGAAAGCCCCGGGAAGGAACCGTCGAACCGGACGCAGTTCACAACTTGCCGCTGTTATCACAGCTATCGAACGGCAGCGTACTCGTGACCGCAGGCCAGGCAATGACTCAGCCATTCTCCGAGAAAGAGATTGAGCTGGGCCTTTTCGTCCGGCTGATGCATGGCCGCGTTGGGGTAAGGATAGATGCCGCGAAAGCGTCGTGCATGTTCAGCGCTGATCACTTCGGCCATGCGCGCGTCGTGATAGACCTGCACTTCCAGTTGCGGCACCGGCAGCCAGGGCAGGCTGTGTTCCTGACGTACTTGCAGGGTCGTGGTGTACGGACAGGCCTGCAACACTTCGATGGCCAGCACGCCAAGCATCTGGTCACCCTGGGTCACGGCGATGCGCCGTGCCTCGGGTTCGCGGCGCATGTCCGGCAACAGTCGCATCAGACGCGCGTAGTTGGCCTCGCAGGCGGCTTGCAGGCCCACGAGGTCGACACGATAGCGATCGCGCAGTTTGTTTACGACCATAGCCCCCTCACTTCGGCGCGATTGAGCGCCAGCCACTGCAAGGCGATGATGCTCGCCGCATTGGCAATCCGTCCGTCGCGTACGGCCTGCAGGGCATCTGCGAAGGCCCAGACCGTGACGCGGATATCTTCTGCCTCTTCCTCCAGCCCATGCAGGCCGCCGACGCCTTCGGTGCTGCAACGCCCCAGATACAAATACACGAACTCGTTGCTGCCCCCCGGCGACGGGAAATATTGCATCATCGGCCACAGGGCCTTGATGTCGAGTCCAGCTTCCTCCTGCGCTTCACGGCGAGCAACTTCTTCCGGCACTTCTTCCTTGTCGATCAGACCGGCGACCAACTCCACCAGCCAGGGATTGGTGGTCTTGCCCATGGCGCCGACGCGAAACTGCTCGATCAGCACCACTTCATCGCGCTGCGGATCGTAGGGCAGCAGGCACACGGCGTCGTGTCGTACGAACACTTCACGGTTGATCTCGCGGCTCATGCCGCCGGCGAACAGTTCGTGGCGCAAATGCACGCGATCGAGCTTGTAGAAGCCCTTGTAGCATTGCTCGCGTCGCACGATGTCGATGGCGGACGGAATGGCTTTGGCAAAATCGGTCATGAGCATCCTCGTTTACTGCAAATCCTATACGAGGTTCATTTCTGCTACCTGCAACCTCGACTTCGCGCCATCCTAACGCGCCGGTGACGTTTGATGCAGCCCCTTTACCGTCAGCGGGATGGACGGTGGAGGCGAAACCCACTCTAATTAGCTTAGTGGCGAACTGACCGCTTCGTAGAGAGTCGAAGCGGTAACTTTTTGCCTTCCCCTGTTTCAGAAAGGACGCCCATGTCGCTTTTCAAAATCGCCTCCGTGGCCGCCATCGCCCTGACCCTGGGCGCTTGCGCCAGCCTGTTCCAGCCCAACTACCGGACGCCGCTGGAAACCACCCGCGATGCCTCGGAAACACTGAAACCCGGTTGCGCCAACCCTGACTGCCCGCTGGTGAACATCGACACCCTGCACTTCCCGGCAGAGCCTGCACTGGATGGCATCATCGAAAAACGCCTGCTGCAATTCACCCGCACATCGCCGGATGCTCCGGTTGCACCGACCCTGGCCGCCTACCGCGAGCAGTTCCTGCGCACTGCCGGCCCGCGCAACAGCAGCTATTTGCAGGCGAAAGTACGCGAGCAGCATGACGGTCTGGTGATTGTCGAAGTGTCTAGCTACCTGGACACCGGCGGCGCCCATGGCACACCGGGTCGCGGCTTCATCAACTATTCGCGCCAGCAGCACAAGGTGCTGAGCCTGTCGGACATGTTGGTGCCGGGTCAGGAAGACGCGTTCTGGAAGGCTGCGCAGGTCGCGCATAACAGCTGGCTGATCAGCACCAAGCTCGATCAGGAACCGGAATATGTGAAGAACTGGCCGTTCGTCAAAACCCCGCACGTGGCGCTGACCTATGGCGGCGTGATCCTCAAGTACGACGTGACCACCATCGCGCCTTATGCGCTGGGCCACGTCGAACTGAAGATCCCTTATCCGCGCCTGAACGGCATCCTCAAGCCCGAGCTGTTTCCCGGCCGTAACTGAAAGCCCGACCGAGCACGAGCTGCAGCAGCCCTGCCACGACCAGCGCCGGCAGGGTTGCGCCGACATCCGGATACAGGTTGGCCAGCAGGTGATAGGTGCTGATGCCACCCAGCCAGGCCAATAGTGCCGGCCAGCGCAACGCGGCCGAAGCGACCTGACCACTGCGCTTGCGCAGGATGAAGTGATCCACCAGCACCACGCCGAACAGCGGCGCGAACACCGAGCCGATCAACAGCAGGAAGTTCTGGTATTGCGCCAGTGGCGCGAGCAAGGCGATCAGGGTGCAGATCACACCGATGGCCAACGCCAGATGCTCGACTTTCAGACGCAACAGAATCCCGCTGGAAATCGCTGCCGAGTGAATGTCGGCAAAGGCGTTTTCCGACTCGTCCAACAGGATCAGCAGCAACGGAATCCCCAGGCCGGCACCGGCCAGCGCCAGCAGCAGCGCGTTGACTTCACCGCTCGGCGCGAAGGCCAGGGTGTAGGCGACGCCTAGGCTCATCAGCCAGAAGTTGCCGATGAAGAAACCGATGGCCGTGCCACCGAACACATTCTTTGCCCGCTTGCCGAAACGCGAGTAGTCGGCAATCAGCGGCAGCCACGACAGCGGCATCGCGATGGCAATGTCGAAGCCCACGGCGAACGGCATCGAACCATCCCCGGCCTGCGCCCACAAGGCACCCAGATCGGCCTTGGCGAACAGGTTCCAGGTCAGCCAGATGCACGCGGCCAGAATCAGCCAGATGCCCCACTTGCGCAGGATCTTGCGCACGAACGTCAGCGGACCGCTGACGGCGAGCAACGTCGCCAGTGCACCGAAGCACAACGTCCACAACATCGGACTGGCCCACAGCGAACCCTCGCTGAACGCACGGGTGCCGAGCAGGCTGGCGGCGTCTCGCATGACGATGATTTCGAACGAACCCCAACCGATCAGTTGCAACAGATTGAGCAGCGCCGGCAGGCTCGCGCCCTGGCGGCCGAGGCTGAGTTTCAGCGCGGCCATCGACGACAGGCCGGTATCGCTGCCGATCACGCCGACGGCGGCCAGCAACAGGACGCCGACCAGCGTGCCGAGGAAAATCGCCAGCAGCGATCCCGACAGGCCCAGCCCCGGCGCCAGCAGCGCACCGGTCTGCAAAACCATCAGGCCGATGCCGAGGGAGAACCACAGGGAAAACAGATCGCGACCGCCGAATACACGCTTGTCGGCGGGCACAGCGAGGTCGGGGGAATAAGTACCAGGTTGAATGCTCAAGGGTGTTATCTCAGAGGGACATTTGTTGTTTTTTTGATCGCCATCGTCGGAACGCCGCCCGGGACAAGCCCGCTCCCACAGAATCCTCGCTGAACACAAATCCTGTGGGCAACGCAAAACACTGTGGGAGCGGGCTTGCCCGCGATGACGGCGGCGCGAGCGCCGCCAGACTCAGGTCAGATCAAACCTTCTTGTACAGCTGACTGCCTTCCTTCTTGAACCGCTCGGCCTGTTCCGCCAGGCCTTGGGCGACGTCCACGTCGACCGCGTCGATCCGCTGGTTGGCCGCGTATTCGCGGACTTCCTGAGTGATCTTCATCGAGCAGAATTTCGGCCCGCACATCGAACAGAAATGCGCGACCTTCGCCGAGTCCTTCGGCAGGGTTTCATCGTGATACGAACGGGCGGTGTCCGGGTCCAGACCGAGGTTGAACTGGTCTTCCCAACGGAATTCGAACCGCGCCTTGCTCAAGGCGTTGTCGCGGATCTGCGCACCCGGATGCCCCTTGGCCAAGTCCGCTGCGTGAGCGGCGATCTTGTAGGTGATGATCCCGGTTTTCACGTCATCCTTGTTTGGCAGGCCCAGGTGTTCCTTCGGCGTCACGTAGCAGAGCATCGCGCAACCGAACCAGCCGATCATCGCCGCACCGATGCCGGAGGTGATGTGGTCGTAGCCCGGCGCAATGTCGGTGGTCAGCGGGCCGAGGGTGTAGAACGGCGCCTCGTCGCAGCACTCGAGCTGCTTGTCCATGTTCTCTTTGATCAACTGCATCGGCACGTGGCCCGGGCCTTCGATCATGCACTGCACATCGTGCTTCCAGGCGATCTTGGTCAGCTCGCCGAGAGTTTCCAGTTCGCCGAATTGCGCTTCGTCGTTGGCGTCGGCAATCGAGCCCGGACGCAGGCCGTCGCCCAGCGAGAAGCTGACGTCGTAGGCCTTCATGATTTCGCAGATTTCGTCGAAGTGGGTGTAGAGGAAGTTCTCTTTGTGGTGCGCCAGGCACCACTTGGCCATGATCGAACCGCCACGGGACACGATGCCGGTCACGCGCTTGGCGGTCAGCGGCACGTAGCGCAACAGCACGCCAGCGTGGATGGTGAAGTAGTCGACGCCCTGCTCCGCCTGCTCGATCAGCGTGTCGCGGAACAACTCCCAGGTCAGGTCCTCGGCCACGCCATTCACTTTTTCCAGTGCCTGATAAATCGGCACGGTGCCGATCGGAACCGGCGAGTTGCGGATGATCCACTCGCGGGTTTCGTGAATGTGTTTGCCAGTGGACAAGTCCATCACCGTGTCCGAACCCCAGCGAATGCCCCAGGTCAATTTCGCCACTTCTTCTTCGATGGACGAACCCAGCGCGCTGTTGCCGATGTTGCCGTTGATCTTCACCAGGAAGTTACGGCCGATGATCATCGGTTCCAGTTCGACGTGGTTGATGTTGGCCGGGATGATCGCGCGGCCGCGAGCGATTTCTTCACGGACGAACTCGGCGGTGATTTCTTTCGGGATGCTCGCGCCGAAGCTGTGGCCGGCGTGCTGCTGCTTTAACAGGCCGGCGGCGCGGGCCTCCTGCAGCTTCATGTTTTCGCGGATGGCGACGTATTCCATCTCGGCGGTGATGATGCCTTGGCGGGCGTAGTGCATCTGGCTGACGTTGGCCCCGGCCTTGGCACGGCGCGGGTTGTTGACGTGGGCGAAACGCAGCTTGGTCAGTTCGGCGTCGGCAAGGCGTTGCTGGCCGAAGTTGGAGCTCAGGCCTGGCAGGCGTTCGGTGTCGCCACGGTCGTCGATCCACGCCGAACGCACATCGCCCAAGCCTTTGCGCACGTCGATCACTACGTTCGGATCGGTGTACGGGCCGGAGGTGTCGTAGACGGTGACCGGCGCATTGATTTCGCCGCCGAAGTCGGTCGGGGTCACATCGAGGGTGATTTCGCGCATCGGTACGCGGATGTCCGGGCGGGAGCCCTGAACGTAGACTTTTTGCGAACGGGTGAACGGCTTGACTGATTGCTCGTCGACCTTGGCCGAGTCACTCAGGTTGATCGCGTTTTTAGATTTTGTAGTCATCACGGGCTCTCCAGACAGCATCCAGGCAGTGGATTGTCGGAGCAGAACCTGAAAGGCACGGACGCACCAGGACTGGTGCTGTGCATCGTCGTCGAGCGTTCGATTGTCGAACAATTTCCCGGACGAAGCACAAGAGGACTCGCCGGGTGACGAGAAATCTTGTTCCCTACGCAGGCGCTAACCTGATCAGGTTCAACGGGATCCGAAATTATTCGATCTCAGCCTCATAGCAAGGCACCCCGACAAGAACCCGGCCAGTCTAGACACAACCGGCAAAGAACGCCAACACCGTGGCAAACACCATGATGAATGGCGCAATTGCGGCGGCCGACAGGATTGTGAGCGCCTCAATGCACAACTACACTCGCCTTGCCCTGCTGCGCCTTGGCGCCAAGCCTTGACGATGCAGTGCCCGCGCCCTACCTTTGGCGCCCGGATTATTTCCATAATATTCATGCTAGGGATCGCCTCATGCTGCGCAAACTCTCACTGGCTGTTGCCGTGTCTTGTGCGTCCAACGCTATGGTCTGGGCAGCAGAAGCGCCCTTGTCGACCAAGACCGATCTGGTCAGCGTCTATCACGAAGCGGTCGACAACAACGCCGATCTGGCCGCCGCCCGCGCCCAGTACGGTGCCCAGAAAGAAGTGGTGCCTCAGGCCCGCGCCGGGCTGCTGCCGAACCTCTCCGGCGGCGCCGAAACCGCCAACGTGCGCACCTCGATCGACCAGCCTTCGGCCATCGCCAACCGCAGCGCCCACTCCTATCAGGCGACACTGGCTCAGCCGCTGTTCCGCGCCGATCGCTGGTTCCAGTACCAGGCCGCCAAGGACGTCAACGAACAGGCCGCGCTGCAACTCTCAGCCACCGAGCAGAACCTGATC
Source organism: Pseudomonas sp. HS6 (assembly GCF_023375815.1). Taxonomy (NCBI): domain Bacteria; kingdom Pseudomonadati; phylum Pseudomonadota; class Gammaproteobacteria; order Pseudomonadales; family Pseudomonadaceae; genus Pseudomonas; species Pseudomonas sp. HS6. The sequence goes on from NZ_CP067412.1 coordinate 3,552,205, forward strand.
CTGCAATCGGCCGAAGACTACTTCAACGTCCTGCGCAGCCAGGACAACCTGGCCTCGACCAAGGCTGAAGAAGCGGCGTTCAAGCGCCAGCTCGACCAGTCCAACGAGCGCTTCGACGTGGGCCTGTCGGACAAGACCGACGTGCTGCAATCTCAAGCCAGTTACGACACCGCCCGTGCCAACCGGATCGTTGCCCAGCGCCAGGTCGATGATGCATTCGAAGCGCTGATCACCCTGACCAACCGTCAGTACAACTCGATCCAGGGCATCGTCCACACCCTGCCGATCCTGCCGCCGGCGCCAAACGACGCCAAGGCCTGGGTCGACACTGCCGCCAGACAGAATCTCAATCTGCTGGCCAGCAACTTTGCGGTGAGCTCCGCCGAGCAAACGCTGAAACAGCGCAAGGCCGGTCACCTGCCGACGCTGGACGCCGTGGCCAAGTACGAAAAAGGCGACAACGACGCCCTCGGGTTTGCCAACCCGAATGCCTTCGGTACACCGTACAGTGGCAACGTCGAGCAGAGCACCGTAGGCCTGCAACTGAATATTCCGATCTACAGCGGCGGGCTGACCAGCTCCCAAGTGCGCCAGTCCTACGCGCAACTGGATCAGAGCGAGCAGCAGCGCGAAAGCCTGCGCCGGCAGATCGTGGAGAACACCCGCAACCTGCACCGCGCGGTGAACACCGACGTCGAGCAGGTGCAGGCGCGCCGCCAGTCGATCATCTCCAACCAGAGCGCGGTGGAAGCCACGGAAATCGGTTATCAGGTGGGAACGCGCAACATCGTCGACGTGCTCGACGCCCAGCGTCAGCTCTACACCTCGGTGCGCAATTACAACAACACCCGCTACGACTACATTCTCGACAACCTGCGCCTGAAGCAGGCCGCGGGCACCTTGAACCCGGGCGACCTGCAGGACCTGACTCGCTATCTGAAGGCCGACTACAACCCGGACAAGGATTTCCTGCCGCCGGATCTGGCCAAGGCCGCCGAAGAACAGCTCAAGGCCCGGCCTTAAACAAAAACGCAGCCCTGAGGCTGCGTTTTTTTATGGCCGGTCGATCAACCTTCCAAGGCCATCGAGCAAGCGCTGCAACGCGCCCTGATTGCGGCGCATCACGCTCAATCCGGCTTCAGCCATGCGCTGTGCATCGCGCGGCAGTTCGAACAGCCGCTGCACTTCTGTCGCCAGCCCTTCGGCGTCATCCACTTCGGCCAACGCCCCGGCGCTGCGCAACTGTGCGGCGATGTCGAGGAAGTTGAACAGGTGCGGGCCGCTGATCACCGGTTTCGCCAGCGCTGCCGGCTCCAGCAGGTTGTGGCCGCCGTTGGGCACCAGGCTGCCGCCGACGAATGCGCTGTCGGCCAGGGCGTAGAGAAACAGCAACTCGCCCATGGTGTCGCCGAGCAGCACCGACGTTGCAGCATCGACGTTTGTGCCGGTCGACCGACGCACCGTGGCAAAGCCTTCGCGCTGGCACAGTTCGAACACCGAGTTGAAACGCTCCGGATGGCGCGGCACCAAAATCAGCAGCGCATCGGGATGGTTGGCCAGCAAACGGCGATGGGCATTCAGCACCACCTCGTCTTCGCCTTCATGGGTGCTGGCGGCGATCCACACCGGACGCTCCAGCGCCTGCCATTGGCCGCGCAGCTCAGCGGCGCGTTGCAACAGTTGCGGGTCGATGGTCAGGTCGAACTTGATCGAGCCGGTGACTTCCACTGTCTCAGGGCGTGCGCCCAAATCACGGAAGCGCTGGGCTTCAGCGTCGGTCTGCACGGCGAACAGGCTCATCTCGGCCAGCATCGGCGCAGTCAGCTTGCTGAACCGACCGTAGCCTTTGGCCGAACGCTCGGACAGGCGCCCGTTGGCCAGCGCCACCGGAATCCCGCGTTTGGCGCATTGATGAATGTGGTTGGGCCACAGTTCAGTTTCCATGATCACGGCAAGCTTCGGCTGCACGCGATCGAGAAAACGCGCCGCCGCGCAGGGCAAATCGTAAGGCAGGTAGCAATGCTGGATGCGCGGTTCATCGGCGAACAGCGCATTAATGCGCTCCGACCCGGTCGGGGTCATGCAGGTCACGGTGATCGGCAGCTGTGGATAACGTTGCAGCAGCGCACGGATCATCGGCGCAGCCGCGATGCTTTCGCCCACCGACACCGCGTGGACCCAGATGCCGCCGGGTTGCAGCTTCGGCATCCCGTAGGAAAAACGTTCGCCGATCCGCTTGGCATACGCCGGCGCCTTGCGCGAGCGCAGCCACAGCCGAATCGCCACCAATGGCAGCCCCAGGTAAAACAGCGCGGTGTAGAGAGTTCTATTCATGGCGGCGGAGTTTATCGGCTTTTGCCGCCGATCGCCCGCAGGTGTATGGCAAATCGCTCCGCCAGCCATCGCGCCGCTGGCCCCAAGGGTTCGTCACGGCGCCAGACCAGCTCCACCACCAGCGCCGGCGGCGTCCATTCGCTGTCGAGTTCCACCATCAGGCCTTGGTAAGCCGAGTACTGCACCACGTGGCGCGGCAGCCAGGCCCAGCCGAGGTCGCGCACCAGCCATTCGGCCATCACGTAGAAACTGTCGGCGCGCCACACCTGTGGGCTGGCCGGTTCACTGCCGGGATAGACGCTGGTCTGGGTCGACATCAACAGTTGCCGATGTTGCGCAAGCTGCTGACAGTTGACTTGCGACTGCGCAGCCAGAGGATGATTGACGCCACACACCGTGACCATTTCCACACTGCCCAGCACCCGGCGCTCCAGTGCCTCGGGGATTTCATCGTGATAGAACAGCAATCCGAGATCGGCCCGACGCTCCACCAGTTTGCGCGAAACCTCGCCCTGGGCCGCGCTGGTCAGTTGCACCTCCAAAGTCGGAAACTGCTCGGCCAGCGCACCGAAGCTTTCCACCAGTGCCTGGTAGGGCATCGCCTCATCCTGGGCGACCCGCAATTGCGCCTCCTGACCGCGCAACATGGCCATGGCCCGGCCGTTCAATCGCTCGCATTGACGCAGCACTTCCCGTGCCTCTTCTAACAAGGCCTCACCCGCTTCGGTAAGACTCGGCTGGCGACCGCTGCTACGCTCGAACAGACTGACACCGAGGTCGTCCTCCAGCATCGCAATGGCGCTGCTGATCGCCGACTGCGCCTTGCGTTGCTGGCGTGCCACGGCGGAGAACGAGCACTGTTCCGCGACCGCAACGAACACGCGCAACTGATCCAGATTCCATTGCATGCTCATCGACCAACCCATCTTTTAAACAGATAGGTAATGACTTTACCCCATCTGGGGAGTCACTAGAATGCCGCCTCAGAAAGCAACGCTTCACATGAGGATTTGAACATGAACGCTTACGTCTACCTGGCCATCGCCATTTGCGCCGAAGTGATCGCGACCGTTTCGATGAAAGCCGTCAAGGGTTTCAGCACGCCTTTGCCACTGGTGCTGGTCATCGTCGGCTACGGCATCGCGTTCTGGATGCTGACGCTGGTAGTGCGCAGCGTGCCGGTGGGCGTGGCCTACGCGGTGTGGGCCGGCATGGGCATCGTGATGGTCAGCATCGCGGCGCTGTTCATCTACGGGCAGAAGCTGGATATCCCGGCGATGCTCGGGATGGGCTTGATCGTACTTGGCGTGGTGGTGATCCAGTTGTTCTCGAAAACCGCCGGCCACTGATAAGTCGATCCAGATGCCTGTGGGAGCCAGCGTGCTCCCACAGTGACTGATGCCTTCCCTCTGTTGATCAGCAACAAATCCCCTTTTCCCCGAGTCTGTATACTGCGCCCTCGTCTTGAACACTGAGGTCGTTGCATGCCATCTCCCATTTCCACCGACGTGCTGATTGTTGGCGCTGGTGTCGCCGGCCTCTGGCTGAACGCGCGCCTGCGCCGCCAGGGTTTTTCGACCGTGCTGGTGGAAAGCGCCAGCCTCGGCGGCGGGCAGAGCGTGAAGTCCCAGGGCATCATCCACGGCGGCGCCAAGTACGCGCTGCACGGTGCGCTGACCGGCGCTTCGGAAGCCATCGCCGACATGCCGCGTCGCTGGCGTGAAGCCCTGGCCGGCAACGGCGAGCTGGACCTGAGCGGCGTACGCCTGCTGTCCGAAGCCCATTACCTGTGGTCGCCGGGCACATTGGCCGGCAACCTCACCAGTTTCTTCGCCAGTAAAGCAGTGCGTGGCCGGGTCGATCAGGTCAAGGGCGATCAATTGCCGCCGGCCCTGCAAGACAAGCGCTTCAAGGGCAAGGTCTACCGCCTCGCAGAACTGGTGGTCGATGTTCCGAGCCTTATCCAGCGTCTGGCGGACTTGTCGGGCGACGGTCTGCTCGCCGGCCAGAACATCGAACCGTTGCTGGAAAGTGGTTTGCTGGTCGGCCTGAAGGTCGACGGCCGTGAGATCCGCGCCCAGCGCATCGTGCTCAGCGCCGGCGCGGGCACGGCGGGCCTGCTGGAAGCCCTTGGCCTGACTCATCCGGCCATGCAACGCCGGCCGCTGCACATGATCATCGCCAAGGGCGCGGGGCTGAAGCCGCTGTACGCTCATTGCCTGGGCGGCGGCACCAAACCACGCATCACCGTCACGACCCATCCGGCAGCGAATGGTCAGTGGGTCTGGTACATGGGTGGCGACATTGCCGAAAGCGAAGGCGTTGCCCGCGAGCCAGCCGAGCAGATCGCCACTGCGCAAAAGGAAATCGCACAGTTGTTGCCGTGGATCGATCTCAGCACCACGCAATGGGCGACCCTGCGCGTCGACCGTGCCGAGCCGCTGCAAACCGGCCTGACCCGCCCGGACAACGCTTTCCTCGCAGAAGAAGGTCGCCTGCTGGTTGGCTGGCCAACCAAACTCGCCCTGGCGCCGGACTTCGCCGACCGGGTGATCGCCTCCCTGCAACGCGACGGCATCCAGCCGAGCCACGCTGCTCCGCTGCCCGAGCTGCCGAAACCACCAATGGGCGTTCCGGCCTGGGAGCAACTGCTGCCATGAGCCTGCCGACCCTGCACGATTTGCACCGCCCACTGGGCAGCACCGGCCTGCTGGTTTCGCCGCTGGGCCTGGGCACCGTCAAACTCGGCCGCGACCAAGGCGTGAAATACCCCAACGGCTTCCAGATCCCCGACGACGACGCTGCGCGGATGCTGCTCAAGCAGGCGCGGGAGCTGGGCATCAACCTGATCGACACCGCCCCGGCCTATGGCCACAGCGAAGAACGCCTCGGCCCTCTGTTGCGCGGCGAGCGTCAGGACTGGGTGATCGTCAGCAAGGTCGGCGAAGAATTTATCGATGGCCAGTCGACCCACGACTTCAGCGCCGCTCACACCCGTATGTCGGTGGAACGCAGCCTGCAACGTCTGGAAACCGATTTTATCGACCTGGTGCTGGTGCACTCCGATGGCAATGACCTGGCGATTCTCAACGACAGCGAAGTCTATGCAACCCTCGCGGCGCTGAAGGCCGAGGGCAAGATCCGTGGCTTCGGTTTTTCCGGCAAAACCGTCGACGGCGGCCTGAAAGCATTGGAGCAAGGCGACTGCGCGATGGTCACCTACAATCTGAACGAACAAAACGAGAAGGCTGTCATTGACTATGCTGCTGCCCACGGCAAAGCCATCCTGGTGAAGAAGGCCCTGGCCAGCGGTCACGTGTGCCTGAGCCCCGGCGTGGATCCGGTGCGCGCCAGCTTCGAGTTGCTGTTCGCCCAGCCCGGCGTGGCCAGTGCCATTGTCGGGACGATCAATCCGCTGCACCTCGCCCACAACGTTGCGACCGTTGCCCAGGTCCTGCGTGGTCAATGACGCCGCTTCGCGGCCTTAAGCAGGAGCCGACATGCCGCGTACGCTCATTAGAAAGAACCCGAGCAACTTCAAGACGCTGCCGCTGTTCGTCGAAGCGACGCCCGAAGGCCTGACCTACCAGAGCGTCGGCATGCCGCTGAATTTCGCCCAGACCCTGCAACGGCGCAAACCGGTCAGCGTGGCCGACGCCGAGCGCTTTGCACTGGAGCTGGCCAACCTCGGCGTCTCGGTACGCCTGACCCTGCACTGGCAGAATCGCGATTACTGGGTGCTGGTGCGCCAGCGCCGGCAGGATCGCGGCGACGTGGTTCTCAAGCTGATTTCAGGCTACGTGCCGGCGCATGAACTGAATATCCCGCTGCACACGGCAATCCAGGAGATCGCCGAAGAATGCCTGCTTGAAACCCCGGAAGGCTGGCTCGGCGGGCGCTTCAACGACACCTGGCTGCCGGCGCCGTACGCGTCGGCGCTGCACTATCGCGAGGCCCTGCCCTTTCGCCTGACGCCGCTGTCCGGTTCAGCGCGACCGGTGCGCTGCGCCAATCAGCAATTGCTCGAAAGGCCCCAGGCCTACGTGCACTTGCCGACTGCCTCACTGCAATTGATCTACGACCTGCGGCTGGAGGTGCCCAAGGAGGCCAAGTCCTTGAGCCTGTTCCATGTCGATGAACGGCTGGAAGGCGATCAACTGGTCGCCCGGCTCGACCGCAAGCGGCCGGACTTGTATTTGATGCCGTTGCAGGACGGCGAACCGCTCCCCGAGCTGTATACGCTGAAGAAAGGTCATTTGTACCCGGCAGGCACCCGTGGTCTGTATCTGGCGGAAAGCTTCGCCCGACAGGACGGCTGGCTGGTGCGCGATGAGCGGATTCGCTGGAAGGACTGGCTGCGCCAGCAAGGTTTGACGCCGCCACCCAAGGACACGGGGCTGGCGCGATTGCGCGGCAAGGCGAAACAACTGCTGAAGAAGATCGTGCCGCGCAAGAAAGTGAATTCCTGAACGGCAAAAGACCGCGCCTGCGAGTGACTCCAGAGAGTCATCGCAGGCGCGGTCTTTATGTTTGCATCACTCGGACTTGCGGATTTTTTCCACAATCGCCGTGGTCGAGCTGTTTTCCACCAGCCCCAGCACCTTCACGGTGCCGCCGTAGGCTTTGACGATGTCGGCGCCGACAACCTGGTCGATGCCATAGTCACCGCCCTTCACCAACACGTCCGGCTTGACCTCGCGCAGCAGGTTTTCCGGAGTGCCTTCGGCGAAGCTGATCACCCAGTCCACCGCGCCGAGACCGGCGAGTACCGCCATGCGCCGGTCGACGCTGTTGATCGGTCGACCCGGCCCTTTCAGGCGGCTGACCGAAGCGTCATCGTTAATCGCGACGATCAGGCGATCGCCCTGGGCCCGCGCCTGCTCGAGGTAGGTCACGTGGCCCGCGTGCAGGATGTCGAAGCAGCCGTTGGTGAACACGATCCGCTCGTTATGCGCGCGAGCATCGGCCACCGCCAGCAGCAGTTGCTCCAGACCCAGTACACCGCGCTCCGAACCTTCCTCGCGCTGAATCGCGCGACGCAGTTCCGGAGCGCTGATCGCCGCCGTACCGAGCTTGCCGACCACGATGCCGGCCGCCAGGTTGGCCAGCGCCACCGCGTGCGGCAGCTCTTCGCCAGCGGCAATCGCCGCAGCCAGGGTGGAAATCACTGTGTCGCCGGCGCCGGTCACGTCGAACACCTCACGGGCTCGGGCCGGCAGGTGCAGTGCCGGATGATCCGGACGCAGCAGGGTCATGCCGTGTTCGCCGCGGGTCACCAGTAGAGCGCCGAGCTCGAGGTCGTGCATCAGTTTGGCGCCCTTGCTCACCAGCTCGTGCTCATCGACGCAACCGCCGACGATGGCTTCGAACTCGCTGAGGTTCGGGGTGATCAGGCTCGCGCCACGGTAGATCGAGAAATCCTTGCCCTTCGGGTCGGCCAACACCGGAATGCCTTTGGCGCGGGCGGCCTGGATCAGTGCCTGATGGTTTTTCAGGGCGCCTTTGCCGTAGTCGGACAGCACCAGCACCTTGATGCCTTCCAGCAGGTCGTCGACCTGAGAGGCAAGCGCAAGAGCGTCGGTGGCGAAAGGTTCTTCGAAGTCGATACGCAGCAATTGCTGGTGCCGGCTCATGACCCGCAGCTTGACGATGGTCGGCTGGTGCGCAATGCGCTGGAACAAGGCTCGTACACCCGCACCCTTGAGGCTGTTGCTCAGGCTGTCGGCGGCTTCGTCGTCACCGGTCACACCGACAAGCGACGCCGGCGCACCCAGCGCGGCAATGTTCAAGGCAACGTTGGCGGCACCGCCCGGGCGATCTTCGATTTGCTCGACCTTTACAACCGGTACCGGCGCCTCAGGGGAAATCCGTGAGGTACCACCATGCCAGTAACGGTCGAGCATGACATCGCCGACCACCAAGACAGGGGCTTGATCGAATCGCGGCATGGACAACTTCATGGAGCATCCCACATACAAAATGAACAGGGGCGCGATATTAACACAGGGTTGGCGAAGGCTTGTGCGGTGGCTGCAACAGGATGAAACGGCGTTTTTTTTCGCTCATTTCTTGCACAGCATTTTGACCGGTCGACGGCAGCAGGGCCGACCTGGTCTCATTCATAACCGAGCATCTCGTAGTCGCGCTCGTAGACCCGCCGTACAAGCCGTCGGGTACGCTGCGTGCAGAAGTCACGCGCCGGCGACGGCCGTCGCTGCCGGGAACTGTTGACGTGTTGCAACTGACTCGCCAGCCCCAAATGCTCGCACACGAGGTGAAAATCCCGCTCCAGGTGTTCTTGATAACCGATGAAGTCCAGCGCCAGCCGTCCCAGCGAATCGGTGAGAAAGTCCGTTTGTGCCGCAAAGTGCAACTGTCGTGCGATGGTGTCGGCATGTAGCCAGCGTGTCACAAAATCGTCGAAGTCACGGTAATGCCTGACCAGTTGCTGCGCCGCGTGATCACGGCTGCTTAGCTCGTTGCCACGCAGGAAGGCATACGCCGAATAGGCACGTTCCAGCGGATCACGGACGAAGGCGAACTTGTACGCCGAGGCGAACTGCGCGGGAAACTGCTCTTCATACCAGTACAACGGCAAATGGCCGGGCCGCCACCCGTCGAACATCGACGCGCAAACACTGCTTCCGGCGCATTTGGGCACATGGATGAACAGGCAGGAGCGCTGCGCGAAGGCCTTGGGAAAGCGCAGGTTGGCCGACATCGACTTGTTCACCACTTGCCGATCGACCACCGACAGGCGCCCGAGCAGAAAGGCCCGCTGCGGCTTGGGCAGCAGTTTCCACAGATAGCGTTGCAACATGAGAGTACCCGCGCGACGGGGATGGCCCCCTCGATGGAAATCAGAGTTCGTTCAGGAACCTTAACAAGCGCGGACGCGGGATTTATGCAGGTTTGGTCAAGAAGGGTAAAGGTCTGGATACAAATGAATGTGGGAGCGAGCCTGCTCGCGATGGTGTATGCACATTCAACATTGATGTTGACTGTTGCACCGTCATCGCGAGCAAGCTCGCTCCCACAGGGTTTTCGGCGGGATCAGGCGATGTCTTCGGCCGGGGCGTCGAGGCCCATGGCGTTGAGACGCGCGTAGTAGCCGTTCTGTGCCAGAAGGTCGTCGTGAGTGCCGCGCTCGACGATCCGGCCCTGATCCATGACCAGAATCAGGTCGGCCTTCTCGATGGTCGACAGACGGTGGGCGATCACCAGCGTGGTGCGGCCCTTCATTACCTGATCCAGCGCCGCCTGAATATGCCGCTCGGATTCGGTGTCGAGGGCCGAGGTGGCCTCGTCGAGAATCAGCAACGGCGCGTTCTTGAGCAAGGCACGGGCAATTGCCAGGCGCTGGCGCTGACCGCCGGACAGCAGCACGCCATTCTCGCCGACCTGTGTATCCAGGCCTTCCGGCAACTGCGCAATGAAGTCCATCGCATAGGCATCACGTGCGGCTTTCTCGATGTCTTCGCGCGGCGCCCCGGCCAGGTCGCCGTAGGCAATGTTGTTGGCCACGGTGTCGCTGAACAGCGTGACATGCTGGGTCACCTGGGCGATGTGGCGACGCAGGTTCAGCAGCTTGTACTGCTCGACTTCCACACCATCGATCAGGATTTCGCCCTTGTCGTGGTGATAGAAACGCGGAATCAGGTTGGCCAGCGTCGACTTGCCGCTGCCGGAACGACCCACCAGCGCCACCATTTGTCCCGGCTCGGCCGAGAAGCTGATGTTGTCGAGCACCTGACGTTCGGTTCCCGGATAGGTGAAGCTCAGGTTGCGCACATCGAGACGACCGCTGACCGAATCACGCTCGACCGTGCCGGTATCGACTTCCGGCTCGACGTCCAGCTGCTCGAAAATACTTTCGGCACCGGCCACGCCCTTCTGGATGGTCGAACTGACTTCGGACAACTGGCGGATCGGCTTGGGTAACAGACCCGCCAGCGTGATGTAGGCCACCATGTCACCCGCCGAGGCGTCACCGCGCAGGAACAGCACCAGGAACATCAACACCGCCATGGCGCTGTAGATCACCAGTTGCAGCATCGGCGTGTAGATCGCACCCGTGCGGGTCATGCGCAGTTGTTTGTCGGTGTTGCTCTGACTGGCGTCGAGGAAGCGCTTCTCTTCATAGGCTTCGCCGCCGAAGCTGCGAACCACACGATAGCCCTGGATGGTTTCCGACGCCACGTGGGTCACGTCACCCATGGCCAGCTGGATCTTCTTGCTCTGTTTGCGGAATTTCTTGCTCGCAGTCCGCACCATCACGGCGATGAGCGGCAGGATCGCGACCATCACCAGCGTCAGCTTCCAGTTCATGAACAGCAGGGAGGCGAACAGGAAGATCACCGTCATGCCTTCACGGATTACGACCTTGATCGCATCTGTTGCCGCCCCCGTGACCATGGTCACGTTGAAGGTGATACGCGAAATCAGATGGCCGGAGTTATGCTTGTCGAAATAACGGTTCGGCAGCACCAGCAGGTTGTTGAACAGCTGCACCCGCAGATCGTGCACCAGACCGAGGGAAACCTTGGCCAGGAAATAGTTGCCCAGATAGGACCCCAGCCCCTGCCATGCAGCGATCAGGATGATCAGCAGCGGTACGGCCTGCAACAATTGCAGGTCGCGCAGGTACGGCACGGTGGGAAACAGCACGGCCTCGGGATTGGACAGACCGTCAACGAAATACTTGAGAATGTAACCGAGCATCGGTTGGGTCGATGCGAAAATCAGAAAACCGACGATGCTGATCAGGAACAGACTGATATACGGCCGGACGTAGCCGAGCAGGCGGAAGTAGATTTTCAAGCTCGAAGGGCTTGCGGCGAGACTGGAGTCGGTCATATCACGCGAAAGTCGATAAAAAGGACGCTGACTTTAGCACAGCTTCTTCAGGGTTCTGGCAATCGGGCAAAGGCTGTTATTGTTAGACGCCTTTTTCAGCATCAAATAGCCATCAACGCAATGGCCGATCAACTTCAGGATTGAATCTCACAGCATGCAACTTCGCGGCTTCAGCAGTACGTCCAATCGAATCTTCGATTTCATCAGCCTGTGGATACTTCCCGTCGGCTACTTCCTGCTCTTGTGCGCGCTGTTCTTCCTGCCGGGTCGCAGCCTGCACCACAAGCTGTTTTACGGCCTGTTCAGCATACCGGCGCTGATTGCCCTGTGCCTGCGCCCGCGAGAGTTCAAGGAGCTGCTGCGCGAGCCGATGATTCTCGCGTTGCTTGTGTTCGTCGCCTGGGCGATGTTCAGCCTTTGCTGGGGCCCGCATGACGAGTCGGTCGGCGGGATGCTCAAGCCGCCACTGCATACCTTGCTGCTGTTCGTCGGCTGCTACCTTCTGGTGCGCTACCGCAGCGACATTCTGTCTCCGATGCTGTTCGCCGCGGCCGTGGTCGCACTGATCGCCACCGTCTGTTTCATGATCCCGTTCGTTCAGCATTACCAACCGGGCGTGCGTCTGGTGGGCGGAGGAGCGTTCGACAACCCGCTGCTCAGCTCTCATCTGTTCGGTTTCTTCTGCGCCTACTGGCTCAGCATCAGCATGTCCTGCAAGCATGGACGCCTGCTTTGGCTGAGCCTGCCGGCGATGCTGATCATGTTCGCCGCGGTGATCGCGACGGGCTCCAGAACGCCGTTGGTGGCCTTGACCCTCGCGGCTTTCTGGCTGGCTTTTATTTGTTGGAATCGGCGTTCACTGGTGATGCTGGGGGCGTTGGCCGCCGTCGGTATCACAGTGCTGGCTCTGTTTTCGAAAATGATCACCGAACGCGGAGACTCCTACCGTTTCGAGATTTGGCAAATCGCCCTGCAAAAAATCTCCGATCACCCCTGGGTTGGCCATGGCTACGGTGCCGATCTCGCGATTGACCCGGGCGTTGGCTACAACTTTCAGGAACCACACAGCTTTGTCCTGGGGGTGCTTTATTACGTCGGCATCCTGGGCTTGCTGCCGTGGCTGTTCTTCCAGTTCTGGGGATTGCTGAGCAGTTGGCGTCAGCGCGTGCAGCCGTTGTTGATCATCGCGTCCACCTGGCTAGTGTTCGGTATCGGTGCAGGGCTGACAGAAGGCGGCGGCATCATTTCGCGTCCCAAGGAACACTGGTTCCTGCTGTGGATTCCACTGGCGCTGATTGCTGCGCTCCTCATCAATCAGCGGGCCCGACGCCTTCTGACCGTACCGGTACAAAAGCTGTCGGCCTCCGGACTGCAACAGCTCGGCACTGATGCCCAGGTGATTGAAGAAGATGGTCTGGGTCCAAAGGTTCTACGCCTGAACGATGGCAGTTTCCTCAAGCTGTTCCGTCGCCGCCGCTGGTACACCTCAGGCAACTTCAACCCTTACTCCGAACGTTTCGCCATCAATAGCGAACAACTGCGCGCAATGGGCATTCCAACCCCACAGGTGCTGAATCTGTATCGCCTCGACGATGGCAGCAGCGCAGTGCACTACGCTCCGCTGCCGGGCCATACCTTGCGCCAGGTACTGCAGGGCATCACTGCACCGGCTGTACGACAGGCGCTGGTCGAACGCTTCGGCAAATTCATGGCCAGCCTGCATGAGAAGGGCGTTTACTTCCGCTCGCTGCACCTGGGCAACGTGCTGGTGCTGGAGGACGGAGAGTTCGGGCTGATTGATCTGGCGGACCTGCGAATCTACCCTTCGCCCCTGAGCCTTTCACTGCGTCAACGCAACCTGCGACACATGCAGCGTTATACCGTCGACAAGCGCTGGCTGTTCGAGGACCACCTCGATGCGCTGCTCCAGGGATACGCCATGACGGCGTCGCAATCTGCGGTCGACAATCTGCACAAGCAAGTGCTGGCCGGCAATACCACGGCCAGGGTTAATTGATGATTGAAACCAACCCACTCATTGCGCCGGCCGCCTATCTGCTGGCCATCGTGACCGCTGCAGTGCTGCTGCGTGCCATTCCGAAAATAGCCCGCCATATCCAGCATTCCGGTGAAAGCCGTTACGCGAGTATTGACGGACTGCGCGGCTATCTGGCCTTCGGCGTGTTCGTGCATCACTCGGTCATTACCTGGATCTTTCTGCGCACGGGCGTGATCGACTTCCCACCGAGCGCCTTCTACTCGATGCTTGGCCAGGGCAGCGTGGCCCTGTTTTTCATGATCACCGGTTTTCTGTTCTGGAGCCGCCTGCTGTCTCAGGGCCGACAGTTCGACTGGCTGGCCTTTGGCATCTCACGGGGCTTTCGCCTGTACCCGCTGTACTTGCCGTTGATGCTGATTGTGTTCACCACCGTGTTCCATCTGCAGAACTGGGAACTGAAAGTGCCTGCCGTGGAGCTGCTCAAGCAGACCCTGGCCTGGCTGACCTTTGACCGACCCGACGTCAATCTGTACCGGCACACGGGCATGCTGATTTCCAACGTCACCTGGACGCTGGCCTACGAAGTGTTTTTCTACATGGCGCTGCCACTGGCCGCCACGGTATTCATCTTCCGGAGCAACTGGCGCCAGGTGGTGCTGTGCCTGATCGGGATTTATGCGCTGTATCAACTGGTCGGCTGGGAGCACTCGCTCAAGAAACACTTCCTGGCCAGTTTCCTCGGCGGGATCGCGGCTGCGTATTGGGTGCGGCGCCCGCAACTGGTGGCCTGGAGTAAAACGCCATTGGCGGGTTTGGTCGCCCTGCTGGCATTGACCATTGCCTTCACCGCATTCAGCCGGGCATTCAAGACGCCACCGTTGTTCCTGCTATCACTGTTCTTCGTGATCGTGGCTTCGGGCAACACCCTGTTCGGCGCCCTCAAACCGCGCAGCATTCGTTGGCTGGGAGAAATCAGCTACAGCACCTATCTGCTGCATGGTTTCGTACTCTGGCTGATGGTTCAGCGCCTGCCGCTGGCGCTTGGCCTCGATGCCCGTGACGCCTGGGTCTACCTGCCACTGATGGCGGTGTGTACGTGCCTGCTGATTCTGATCAGCAGCGCGACGTTCCTGTACATCGAGCAGCCCGGCATGAACGCGGGCAAGAAGGTCGTCCAGTGGATACGCCAGCGTCAGCAAGGCAACAAGCGTCTGGAGGAAAAAGCCGCTCGCTGATCGCTAGCGGCCAGGACCTCAGTCCTTTTCCAGCGGCGAAAACAGCAACCGGCCCAGACCGCGCCAGGTTTTCTTGTTCCAGGCCTTGAACGGAATCTGTGCCAGCAGCTCCCGCGCCAGTTTGCGGTCGCGGTTGGCAGTTTTCAGGAACATCGAATTGAGCGACTTGTAGCGCACCTCGTCGTACAGCGGGTGATCGCTGAACAGCGCATAGGTGCGCAGGATGTTTTCGATCATGAAACGGTGGTTCTTGTAGGAGTTGGTGGCGTGCTTGCGATAGCGCGCCATCACCACGTTCAGGCCATCGATGAAGTACCCGGCGCGGGTGACTTTCAGCTCGATGTACAGATCTTCAAGACGAATCGTCGGATCGAACCCACCCACCTTCTCCAGCGCTTCACGGCGGATCATCAGGGTCGGCGCCGGCGGATACGGCTTGCGCTCCAGGAACATGTCATCGAAATCCAGACGACGAAACGGCACGTCCCGACGCTGACGTTTCTCCGGATAAAGGTTGCCGTCGGCGTCCATCAACTCGATGTTGCCGGCACAAATACCGACTTCCGGTTTGCCGTCCATGTACGCGACCTGGGTGGCGATCCTGTCCGGGTACATGATGTCGTCGGAGCCGAACGGTACGATCAGGCTGCCCCTGGCCCGCGCAATCGCGCCGTTCAGCGTATTGGTCAGGCCCTGATTCTGCTGCACACGGAAGTCGAAACCGTGCTTTGCCTGCAAGGCATTGATGCGCTCGACGCTGTCATCCTTCGAGCCGTCGTCGACCACCAGCAGCTCGATGTTCCGGTAGCTTTGGTTGATAACGCTGAGGATGCTTTCCTCGATGTACGGTCCGTGGTTGTAGGACGCGATGATGACGGTGACGATGGGTTGCGCATCGCTCAGGGCGGCGACCTCACTCATGGTTGTTCCTTGCGGGCCTGCGCCAGGCCGGAGTCAATCAGGTTCAGGTATTCCTGGCGGAAGACCTCGATGTCGTGTTGTTCCTGCAAATAGCGGTAGGCCTGCTCACCCTTGGCCCTGA
This sequence comes from Pseudomonas sp. HS6, assembly GCF_023375815.1. NCBI lineage: Bacteria > Pseudomonadati > Pseudomonadota > Gammaproteobacteria > Pseudomonadales > Pseudomonadaceae > Pseudomonas > Pseudomonas sp. HS6. The sequence continues at coordinate 3,567,671 of NZ_CP067412.1, forward strand.
GCTCGTCATCCGACAGCCCGAGATAAGTATCCAGCGCCGCGACCAGGCTCGGTACGTCCTTGGGCGTGATCGCCAGACCACCGGCGCCTTCGATCAGCGGCAGCATGGCCGGCACGTTCGACGCGATTACCGGCAGATGCCCGCTCATGCCTTCCAGCAAGGCCAGGCCCAGCCCTTCGGCCAGCGACGGCATGGTCCAGATGTCGAACGCACGCACATATTGCAGGGCGTTTTCCTTGAAGCCCAGCAGGTGCGCGCGGCCGCTCAGACCCAACTGTTCGATCTCGGCGGCCAGCGGCGCTTGCAGGCGCCCTGCACCGATGATCGCCAGTTGGGTGTTCGGGTATTTGTCTTTCAGTTGGGCGAAAGCCTGCAACAGATAAGTGTGGCCCTTGACCGACACCAGCCGGCCCAGCGCACCGATCAGGCGCACCTTCGGGTCGATGCCCAACAGTTCACGGGCCCGCTCGCGGCTGTGCTGCAAACCCTCGGCCTGTTCGATGTCGATGGCGTTGGTGATTGCGTACGTGTTCTGGTCAGTGAAACCGCAATCGCAGTCCAGCAAATACTGTTTGACCGCTGGCGACACACCGACGAAACGCCAGTGGCGGTCGATCAGGCGCTGAGTCTGACGACGGCGATAGAAGCGGTCGTACTCGCCAAAACCGTGGGAAATGCCGATGCACAACGGCACTTTCAACCAGCGATTGAGCGTCAGCATCATGTTCACCGGTTTGAAGCGGTTGCAGATCACCACGTCGAACTTTTCCCGACGGCAGAACTTGTACAGCTGCCACATCGCCCGCAGGCGCATGCCTTTGAGGGACTTGTCGGAAAACTCGAAATACACCGAACGGTCGGCCCGGCTGACGGCTTCACCCGGCCCGGGTTTGCCGCGCAGGAAGGCTGCCGTCACCTCATAGCGATCCTTCGGCAAAGCCTTGACGATCTGTTCGGCGAGGTCAGCAAAATCATGGGATTTGACGTTGTAGTCGGGCTGCAGTTGCAGAACCTTTGCGCGTTGACTCATACCTCTCCCCGGTGCGATCCCGTCGCGCCTGCTTCGCTCTGCTTCAGTACCCAGAACAACTCCTGGCGTCTGACCGCTTTGCGGAAAAATTCGTTTTCGCCATAGACCGAAGGACGACGACCGGCCAGCAGTCGCTGAAACAACCGGCGCAGGCGACGTTTGAACGGTGCCGGTGGCTGCAAATCATGCATCATGCCCAGCGCCATGGCTTTGTCCCGCTGCAACTCGATCGGCAGCGGCAGGCACAGCGGCTGCATCGCCACGTTTGCATCGAACGTCGGCGGCAAGGCGATGCCCTGCCCGCTGTCGCCCATCGGCCAGCGATCGTTGTCGTGCAAGTGGTTGGCGTAACCGAGCAGGGTCGGTTGGTAATCGAGACCGCGCAAGGCTTCCAGCACGGCCTCTTGGGCGCAGATATGGTCGGGGTGCGGATCCAGCGTCGGGTGTGGCAACACGATCACATCCGGACGCGCACGGCACAGCACGTCACGCAGGTCGGCCAGCAGATTGTTCCAGGTCGGCGCGCCGTCGGCATCGCCAGGCAGGGCAAACGGATTCAACTGACGAAAAATTCGCGTGTCACTCAGATCGGCTTCCCGCGAGCCAATCGGTTGATTCGGCGCAGCCTGCATCGCCGCCAGTTGCAGGCAGAAGTAGCCGAGCTGCACGCAGTGTTCCTGCGGCACGCCGGCCCAGCGCGGCACGGCGAGGCTGTCCCAGGCACGCAAGCGGCCCTTGAGTCGCGATGCCTCGACCTTGTTCAGGCCCATCTGTTGATAGTGTTCGGCTTCGATCTCGCCTGCCGTCAGAGTCACGATCCAGGTTTCATTGGCTTGGCTGTACAGTCCGTAGGCAGCCAATTCTGCATCGTCGGCGTGCGGCGCGATGACCATCACCCGCTGCTGACGGTAGTCCGGCTGCTCCAGCGCCCACAGCACCGGCTCGCCGGTCACTCGGCAGAAACGCCCGCGCAGGCGCAGCAGGCCTTGCGACAAGGTTTGCGCCTGACCGCTGAGGTTCAGATAACGCAGGCCGTTGACGCCACGTTCGAAGGTCTGGGCATCCGGATTCGATCCACCCGCCATCTCGACACGCGGATCAAAGAAACGTCCCAGCCACGTGCTTTTCACCCGCACAGCGAGGATCAGCGTGGCGTCATCCACCAGCATCACGCCCTCGTCGAGGCGCAATTGCTCACCGTTCAAGTGCACTTTCGGTTGCGGTGTGAACGGCGGAAAGCTGTATTGGTAATCGTCTTTCGGCGAGTAGAACAAGTGATCGGCGAACCACGCTTCGTGAGCGATCCAGCCAACCACCGCCAGCACCAGCGGCAACCACCAGGCCACCAGCACGCCGAGGGCGATCAACACGATCAGCGCAATCAACAGGCTGACACGTTTATTGCGCCGGTGGCGCTTGAGCAGTTGCTGTTTGCGGCTCATGGGCTGACTCATACGGTGAAGACCGGCACAGGATTGCACCAGCGATCCTTGTATTCACGGTCGGCACGACCGAAGGAAAAGCGCAGCGGCTTGTTCAGCGCCCGGGCGTGCTCCCACGCCGATTGCGTATTGAGGAAGCTCAAGACACTGCCGGGGCTGAATTCACGGGTTTCAGGGTCGACGCCGCCGTTGATGTACTCGACGCTGATCCACTCCGGCGCTTCGACGCGATACACCAGCTGAATGGCGATCGGCGCATCGTTGAGGAAAATTACCGAGCCGATCAACAGCTCGCGCAACAACTCGATGACTTCGGCCATGCGTGCCGCGCCAGTGGCCGGGAAACCCCAGCGACGCTGGAACAGGTCGCAGTAGATCGCCGCCAGTTCAGCACTCGAAAAGTCGCTGACCGGCCGCACCAACCCGCCCGCCTCTTCCAGCAGGCGCAGTTCGCGGCGCTGGTTGTAGCGAAACTTCTTCGACAGTTCTTCCGGGGTACGGGCCATGGCCAGTTGTTCGGTCTGCAACTTGAGACCGCTGAAGCGGTTCTCGTTGAGCGCCGACAGGTAGCGCCCGCGATGGCGCAGCGGAGCCTGGGCATCGGCGGCGGCCGGCAGGATCAGTTCGGCGTTGCCGAGATCGAACAGGCCTTTCTTGCCGTTGCGCTTGAGCACATCCTTGGACAAGGCCAGGTCGCGGCCCCAGGTCGGGATCGCCGCTTTGACTTCGCCCTGCTGTTCCCAGGCCAGATAGCGCACCGGAATGCCGGCCAGATCCGCCAGACGTTCGACCACCATCGGATGAGTCGCGACGCTGCCGCCGAAACGCTGCCAGGCCTGTGCATAAGTTGAGGCGTCAACGGGCGACCAGCCACGTTCGCGCCAGCCTTGAAATCGGTTGAGCATCAGCCCCTCGGTGCCAGATCGGTAACTTGCGGCAAATGCCAGAAGGTGTCGCGTACGGCGCGGTCGGAGAAACGCTCGCGCAGGCGATCGAACATCATCTCGGCGCATTGACGGCGTTGCTGCTCGTCCATGCCGGCCAGATGTTTCAGGCCCTGGGCCAGATGTTCGGCATCACCCAGCGGGAACAGAATGCCCACGCCTTCGACCACTTCTTTCGCCCCGCCGCACGCAGTCGCCAGCAACGGCACGCCGGCGGCCATGGCCTCCAGCAGCACCATGCCGAACGGTTCATGGTCGGAGCTCAAGGCAAACACATCGAATGCGCGGAAGTAATTGCGTGCGTCCGGCACCTGGCCGAGAAACAGCACGCGATCACCGACGCCCAGCTCGCGGGCGAGCGCCTTGAGTTCATCCTCAAGACGACCCTTGCCGAGAATCACCAGTTGGCTGTTGGCCGGCAAACCGGGCAGCGCCGCGGCAAAACCGTGCAGCAGCGTGGCCTGATCCTTGTCCGGGTGCAGGCGACCGACGTTGCCGACAATGAACGCATCCGCCGACAGACCGAGGGTCTCGCGGGCTTCACGGGCCGACACCTGACTCATCTGCAACGCCGAGACATCGATGCGGTTGTAGAGGGTCTGGATTCGCGCCGCCGGCCATTTCGGTAGGCAACGGCGCATGTCATCGCGCACCGCGTCGGACACGCCGAGCAGGCTCAGGCGCTTGCGGAATATGTGCGCAAAGAGTTTGCGCGAGCCGCGTTTGTAATCGCCAAACGCGTGGTGCACGCCAATCACCGGCAGCGAAGTGCCGAGCAAGGCGATATAGATCGGCTTGAAGCGATGGGCGATGCAGAAACTGAAATTGCGTGAAGCGGCGATCTTGCGCAGATCGCCGATGGCACCCAGCTTCAGGCCACGAATGGCCTTGGAGCTGTATTCCATGAACAACACTTCGTCGGAGGCGCAGGCCGCAGCCACCTCGCTATCGGCCGCCCCGGTCAGAAAGACCGTGGTGACCCGATAACCGGTGCCCGCGAACAGGCTGGCGTACTGCCGCGCGCAGTCCAGGAACGGCCCGTCATAGCCGTGGCAGAACTGCAGCACATGGCGTTCAGCCGAGCGTGTCATAAGCGTTTGCGCCTTCTTTGACCACCAGGATGTCTTCCATGATCAGGTACTGCAGATCCGAGCCGAAGAACATGTTCAGGGCGTCGGTCGGCGAGCAGATCATCGGTTCACCACGGCGGTTGAGCGAGGTGTTCAGGGACACGCCGTTGCCGGTCAGCACTTCCAGCGCCTTCATCATGTCGTAGTAGCGCGGGTTGTATTCGCGCTTGAGCACCTGGGCCCGGGACGTACCGTCTTCGTGGACGACTTCCGGCACGCGGGTCTTCCACTCTTCAGCCACTTCGAAGGTGAAGGTCATGAACGGCGCCGGGTGATCGATCTTGATCATCTGTGGCGCAACGGTGTCGAGCATCGACGGGCAGAAAGGCCTCCAGCGCTCGCGGAACTTGATCTGGTGGTTGATGCGGTCAGCCACGCCAGCGACGCTCGGGCAACCGATGATCGAACGACCACCCAGTGCACGCGGACCGAACTCCATGCGGCCCTGGAACCAGGCCACCGGGTTGCCATCGACCATGATTTTGGCGATCTGCTCCGGCATGTTGTCGAGCTTGCGCCAGGTCGGCTTGTTCTCGTGACGGGCGCACGCGGCGATCACGTCTTCGTTGCTGTACGACGGGCCGAGGTAGACGTGTTCCATCTTCTCGACCGGTACGCCACGGGCGTTGGACACATAGGCCGCTGCGCCGACTGCGGTGCCGGCGTCGCCGGATGCAGGCTGTACGAACAGTTCCTTGACGTCGTCGCGGGCGATGATTTTCTGGTTGAGCTTGACGTTCAACGCACAGCCACCGGCGTAAGCCAGTTTGCCGGTTTCCTTGAGCACGTCGCCCAGGTAGTAGTCGATCATCTGCAGCGCAATTTTTTCGAACAGCGCTTGAATGCTGGCGGCGTAGTGGATGTAAGGCTCGTCGGCGATGTCGCCTTCGCGCTTCGGACCCAGCCACTCGATCAGCTTCGGCGAGAAGTAGTAACCCTTGCCCTTCTCTTTATAGCGACGCAGGCCGATCACGTTGGCGTAGTCGGTGTTGATCACCAGCTCGCCGTTCTCGAACGAGGCCAGGCGCGAGAAATCGTATTTGCTGGCGTCGCCGTACGGCGCCATGCCCATGACCTTGAACTCACCGTCCAGCATGTCGAAACCGAGGAACTCGGTGATCGCGCCGTACAGGCCGCCGAGGGAGTCCGGATCGAAGAATTCCTTGATCTTGTGGATCTTGCCGTTTTCGCCATAACCGAAGAAGGTCGTGGCGTACTCGCCCTTGCCGTCGATGCCGAGGATCGCGGTTTTCTCTTTGAAACCCGAGCAGTGGTAGGCGCTGGAGGCGTGGGCCAGGTGGTGTTCAACCGGCTCGATCTTGATTTTCTTCGGATCGAAGCCCAGTTGCTCCAGGCACCAGACGATCTTGTTGCGATAGCGCTTGTAGCGGCGGTTACCCATCAGGATCGCGTCGAGTGCACGATCCGGGGCGTACCAGTAACGCTTGGCGTACTGCCAGCGAGCCTTGCCGAAAATGCTGATCGGGGCGAACGGAATCGCCACCACGTCAACGTCGGACGGCTTGATGCCAGCCTGCTCCAGGCAGAACTTCGCCGATTCGTAGGGCATGCGGTTCTTTGCATGTTTATCGCGTACGAAGCGCTCTTCCTCAGCCGCCGCGACCAGCTTGCCGTCGATGTACAAGGCTGCTGAAGGATCATGGCTAAGGGCGCCGGACAGGCCAAGAATCGTCAATGCCACAGGGGTCTAGCCTCTTTAGTCTGCATTCAGGCGCGATGCGCCTTGAAAAATGATGTGCCCCCGCACCGGGCGAGAGACAGCTAAAGGGCGGGATTATAGCGTAAACGTGGCGGGAATGACCCTGTGCGAATTGCCCCATGTCGTTCACCCCGCAGAACCCTTGTCGATTGGCCTATCCACGACTTGGCCGCCAATAAACACTGATATTCCCGTCTACCGCCTGACGATAGATCGTATACGGCAGGCAAGCCGTATCGAATACACCCGACAGGGTCATGTCGAGCAGGACGACCGGCACCAGAATGCCAGTGGGATCCGGCGGCGCGTGCAGCAGGCAGAAGTCATGGGCCAGGCCGCTGTAGATGCGCGGAATGGACTGGCAGTAGGTTTTCTGTTTGCGCAGGCCACGCGTGGCGTCTTCGTCTCCCTGCAACACCGTAACGGCGGTGCCGCAGCCAGATAACGCCAAGGAAAATGCGCCGATGGTGATAGCCGTTTTGATGGTCAAGGTTTGCCCTCCGGGAACGTCGGGGCAAACTAGCATCGGGGCTTTATGGGGGGCAGTTCATGGGCTCTGGCAAGGCCGTAGGACAAGTCACAAGAATTTGTCACCACATGCCTTACCCGATTTTTATTGCGGAAACGTCTTACCGACCAGCGAAAGAAATCACGCTGCGTCCGACACATCCTTGGGCAAACGCTGATCAATCACTTGATACAGCGCGCTGCTCTCAGGCCAGTTGCGCATGAACCGCGCACGATCCTTGGCATAGGCCGGAGCAAAGCTGCCCGCCGAGCCGTGCTGACACATCGAATCCAGATCGATCAGCGCCCAGCGATCCTCATGCCAGAACAGGTTGTGGCCCTTGAAGTCGCCATGACTGATGCGCTCTGCAATCAACCGTGCAAACAGCTGATCCAGTGCCTGCAACTCGGCTTCCGGCGCTTCGCCGCTTTCAACGTACGGTGCAAAACGCTCGATGATGTCCGGCCCGGCCAGGTACTCGGTGATCAGGTACGCCTTGCTGCGCAACCAGAAGAAGCGTGTTTCCAGCACCGCCAGCGGTTTGGGCGTGGCGATACCGAGGAACGCCAGGCGATTGCCTTCGCGCCAGGAATGCCACGCACGGCTCGGGCGCCAGAAACGCTTGAGCCAATGGGCAAAATTCTTGATGTTGTAACGCTTGATCACCAGAGGGCGCCCGGCCACTTCGACCCTGCCGACGCTGGCCGCGCCGCCGGTCTTGTACAAATGACCCTGGTCAAGCAAGGCATCGGCCTGCTCCAGCACCGGCAGCATCGCGGGTTCTTCTTCGCGACGGATCGAGCGCAGGCCAAAGGCCCCGCGTCGCACGCTGAACAACGTGCATTCACGACCGACCTTGATCAGGAAATCCTTCAACCGCCAGGCACGCACCTTGTCGATCTGCTTCTGCAAGGCTTCCAGCGGCAGCGCGTGCTCGCTGTTGCTCAACAGGTAATACACCAGCAATTCTTCGGTGAACGGCTCGAGCGACTTGGGCAACTGGGCAAAAAACACCCCGAGGTTCTCCAGCACTTTCTGTCGGGACAACGGCATACCGGCATTTTCCACACAGATGCCGGCGCCATCGATCAGGTACAACTGGCCGCCATGGCGCAGCAGGTTGTCCAGGTGCAGGTCTTCCTGCCACAGACCTTTGCCGTGCAGTTGGCCGATAGCACCGAGCGCCTCGGCCAGTACCGCCGACTGTTCGTCAGCCAACAACGGCAAGGACTCGACCTTGCTCCAGGCATCACCGAGGCTTTCGGCGCCTTCGAGGAACTCGAACAGCAGCCAGCCACCCTCGCCGTCCTTCAGGCCATCGGCCAGCAGCAGCGGCGTAGTCATGCACTGGGCAGCGAGCAGCTTCACGCCCTCCAGTTCACGCTGAAAATGCCGTGCAGCCTTGCTGCCGACCAGCAACTTGGCCAGCACCGGACGCCCGCGCCACACGCCGGCACCGACGTAGCGCTGCCCCGGCAACACCCGTAACAGGCTGAGCAATTGCAAATCGGCGACACCCGCCGCATCGGCCAGCGAAACCGTCAGCGGCAGGCTCGGCGTACGTCCGGCGTTTTTCAGGTCGGACAACTGCATCAGCGCGTCTCCTTGCGACTACGCCGCGCAGTCAGCCGCGTGACCCAGCTATCGACCAGCGAACTGTCGACCGACTGATCGAGATACGCCGCCAGCAACTCGCGCAGCTGAGCCTCGTTCCACTCCGGCGCCCGACGCAGCAGCGGCTCCAGGTCCTTGACCCGATCACGCTGACCGAACAGCAAGGGCCGGGTCTTTTCCAGGTCGATCAGCTGCGCCTGATACCCGGCACCCTCGGCACGCAAGAAAATGTGCTTGGGATAGAAACAACCGTGGATCTGACGCACACCGTGCAGGCGACGCGCCAGTTGGCCGCAGGCCTTGAGAATCGCCGATTGCTGCGTGACTTCGAGACTCGACCAGCGCTGCAGCAGCGAATCCAGGTCATCCCAGCCGTCGAGGGCGCGGGTCAGCAGGATCGCGCGCACTTCGCCGCTGACTTTGCGCTGGCCGAAAAACGCCGCTTGCAGCGCCGGAATGCCGAGCTGGTTATAGCGGCTGATGTTGCGAAACTCCCGAGCGAACGTCGGCTCGCCAAACGGCGCGTGCAAGGTGCGGGTCAGGTAGTTGCTTTGACGCTTGAGGTAATAGCCGTGGCCTTCGAGTTCGAGCCGGAACACGCTGCTCCAGCCACCGCCGTCGGTGTTCGGCTCATCCACCGCCTCGAGCTGCTTGGCCCACAGCGCGTCGAACGTGCCGAGACCGTGGCGCTCCAGCAGCGCACGGTCTTCAGCGGCGAGAAAATCAGTCATTCGCGTCCCTCGAAAAATCTCACCACGTGACGAATCCGTTTCTTGTCGGCGGCATTGAGCCGGTCACGCTGGCGGTATTGCAGGTAGAAGCGCAGGCGCTGGGTGTTCGACAGGTGATATTTGGCAACCTTGTCGAGACAGGCCAGATCCTTGGTAATCCGGTACTTGAGCCAGAAACCGCGCCAGAAATCGCCGTTCGGGCAGTCGATGAGAAAAAGCTGCGCCTGATCGTCGATCAGCAGGTTGCGCCACTTCAGATCGTTATGAGTGAAGCGATGGTCGTGCATCGTCCGGGTATAGCTGGCCAACTGCCGGCTGATGCCGTCGACCCAGGCGTGATCCTTGAGCTTGGGATCGTTGCGCTCGGCCAGCGCCGAGAGGTCCTCGGTGCGCGGCAGTTCGCGGGTAATCATCGCCCCGCGATCGTAGGCCATGCCATTGCGCTCAAGACCCCAGGCCACCACTTCGGCGGTGGGAATGCCCCACTTGGCGAAACGCTTGAGGTTCTGCCACTCCATCTTCACCCGCGGTTTGCCGAGGTAACGGCGCAAACCCTTGCCGGCGCCAACGTAGCGTTTGACGTAGTAATTGACGCCGTTGCGCTGCACGCGGATGACTTCTGACAGCGGATCGCGAGTCAGACGCTCGCCTTCAAGCGCGAATACCGCTTCAAGGCTGCCGAAATCCGCTGCGAGGTCGCTGTATTCGGGTTCAAGATTCCAACCCGCCATCAGAGCGCATCCCCGTAGCGCAACTTGCGCTCGTAGAGCTTGTTGGCCTTGCCTTCGAGCCATCTCAGCAACGGCGCTTCTTCCGCCAGGATCTGGCGCAACGGTTGCTGGAAGTAACCTTTGAGGAAACGCAGCTTGTCGCGACGGGTCAGGCCGATATCCAGCGCAGAAAAATACAGCGCCGCCAGATCCTTGTTGCGCCAGCGCTGAGTGATCGCCGGACGGGTCTGGGCGCGGTGCAGGTCGATCACCGAGAGTTTGAAATTTTCCGGGGTGACCGGTTTGTCGGTGTGCAGCAGGAAATGGCAGATGTAGCAGTCGCGGTGGTTGACCCCCGCGCGGTGCATCATGCCCGTCATGCGTGCAACTTCGGCGATCAGCGCGCGCTTGAGCTTTGGCTGCGGCGGCTGCTTGATCCAGTCGATGCTGAAGTCTTCGAGGCTGACGGTCGGCGCCAGCTCTTCGGTGACGATGAACGAATGCTGATCCGCCGGGTTGCTGCCCTTCTCACCGTACGCGACGGCGGTCATGGTCGGCACGCCGACTTCCTGCAGACGCTGGATAGCCTTCCATTCCTGACCCGCGCCGAGCACCGGCAGCTTGGCGGTCAGCAAGTTCTTGAAAATCTCGCCCCAGCCAATGCCACGGTGGATCTTGACGAAAAATCCGTTGCCGTCGACTTCCGTGCGCAAAGTCCTGCGGGCTTCCAGCTCGCGGTACACCTCGCCCTGCAAGCCTTCGACTTCCGCGAACGCGTCGCGGCCAGCCCAGAGGCTCTTGAACGGTTCAGCCAGCATCAACTTCATTTAAGCGTGCTCCGCCAGAATCACATCGGCCGCGTGCTGCGGCATGCTGTAGAGGTCGGCCGTCTCGGCAAAGGCCAGACCGTTGCGGCTCCAGGCCGCCCGTGCAGCGTCGTCGTTCAACATGTCAGTCAGGTACTGCGTCAGTTGCGCCTGGTCGAACGGTTCGTCCAGCACGCGCCCGGCATCAGCCTCGGCAATGTAGTGGGCGTAACCACAGACCGCGCTGACCAGCACCGGCAACCCGGCGACCAACGCTTCAAGCAGTACCGTACCGGTGTTTTCGTTGTACGCCGGGTGGATCAACAGATCGGCGCCGAGCAGGAAACGCGGGATATCGCTGCGCCCCTTGAGGAACGTCACGTTGTCGCCCAGCCCCAAAGTTGCACTCTGCATCTGGAACAATTTGGGGTCATCCTGACCGATTACAAACAGCCGGGTGCGTTTCTTCAGCTCGGCGGGCAATGCGGCCAGCGCTTTCAGGCTGCGATCGACGCCCTTGGTCTTGAATCCGGAGCCGATCTGCACCAGCAACAGTTCGTCGTCCTTGAGGTTGAATTCGGTGCGGAAACCGGCGCGAATCTCGTCGGCATCCGCCGGACGCCGCCGATCCTGGGCGATGCCCGGCGGCAGCAGGTGGAAACGTTCGAGCGGCGTGTCGTAATGCTTGATGAACAGCGGCTGCTGCACTTCGGAGATCATCAGCACTTCAGTCTTGGCGTCTTTGGCGAACACCGCGCGCTCGTACTCGGCGAAGTGGCGATAGCGACCCCAGCGACGGTACAGCGAGTGGCGCAGGTTCTGCGCCTTGTCCTCGAAGCAGCCGTCGGCAGCGTAGTAGACGTCCAGCCCCGGCATCTTGTTGAAGCCGATCAGGCGATCCACCGGGCGCTTGGCCAGGTCCGCTTCCATCCACGCACTGAGTTTCTCGTTGCGGCGATGGTTGAAGAACGCCTTGACCGGTGCCACCAGCACTTCGAAACCGGGCGGCACGTCGCCTTCCCAGATCAGGGTGTAGACGCGGATTTTATGGCCACGCTTCTGGCATTCGAGGGCGATGCGCATGAAGTCGCGCTGCAAACCACCGAACGGGAAATACTTGTAAAGGACAAATGCCAATTGCATCAACGCAGCTCCTCAGCCATCAACAACGTGCTCAGTCGGCTGGCGACACGCTCGGGATTCAGACGCGTGAAGCACAAAGGCAACTCGCGTTTCAGGTCAAACTGACGGGCATCCTGCGCGGTCGGTTGATACGTACATTTCTTTTGCAGGCACGGCGCGCACGGGAAATCGCTACCGAGGTGAATCTGCAACTTGCCGTAGGCGCCGGTCAGGCCCGGATTGGTCGGGCCGAACAGCGAAATCGTCGGCACGTCCAGCGCAGCGGCCAGATGGCCGAGACCGGTGTCCACTGCGACGCAGGCCTGAGCGCCGGCCAGCACCTTGCCGACCCCGGCCAGGTTCAGTTTCGGCAGCACTTCGGCATGCTTGAAGCCGGCAGCGATGCGCTCGGCCCGGGCCTTCTCCAGCGGGTTGCCCCACGGCAGCTTGATCCCGACGCCGAGGTAGCCGACCCGTTCGGTCAACTCACGCCAATAGCTTTCCGGCCAGTGCTTGGTGTCCCAGGTGGTGCCATGCAGGAACACCACGTAAGCATTCTTGCGTGGCAATTCAACCAGACGCTCGACATTGAGGCCGTAATCGCCCAGGCCTTTGGGCAGGTCATAACCCAATGCAATGGCGAACAACTGGCGCACGCGCTCGACGGCGTGCTGACCACGAGCCACCGCCAGTTTGCGATCATAAAAACGCGCAGCGATCGGCTCGCGGGCCGAGCCCTTGTCCAAGCCAGCCACCGGTGCTTTGACATAGCGGGTCAGCCACGCGCTTTTCAGCAAGCCTTGCGCGTCGATCACCAGGTCATATTTGTTTGCCCGAACGGATTGCTTGAAGCGCTTCCACTCGCCGCTGGTAATGGTTTTCCAGAGGTTTTTGCGCCAGCGACGGATCGCCACCGGAATCACCTTGCCCACGGCCGGGTGCCAGGTCGGGATTTCGGCAAAGCCTTCTTCCACCACCCAGTCGAACTTGATCCCGGGAATCGCCCGGGCTGCGTCGGTCAACGCCGGCAACGCATGAATCACGTCGCCCAGCGATGAGGTCTTGATCAGCAATACCCGCAAGTTAATGAACCTCGACCACAGAGCCCTGCAAACGCTGCAAGGCATCGTTGACCGCTTCCGGCATCAGCTGGCGCAGGCAGTTGTAATGGCCGAAACGGCAGGTGCGATCGAAGCAAGGGCTGCAATCGAGGCCCAGGCGAACGATTTCCACGTGCTCGGCCAGCGGCGGGGTAAACCCCGGCGAAGTCGAACCGTAAACCGCCACCAACGGACGATTCAGCGCTGCAGCAACGTGCATCAGGCCGGAGTCGTTGGAGACCACCGAGTCGGCGCAGGACATCAGGTCGATGGCTTCGGCCAGCGAAGTCCCGCCGCTGAGGTTCACCGACTCTTCGCGCAGGCCCGGAATCAAACGCGCGCGGATGTCTTCGCCGACGGCGTGATCATTCTTCGAGCCGAACAGCCAGACCTGCCAGCCTTCGCGGATGCGCGCCTCGGCGACCTTGGCGTAATGCTCGGACGGCCAGCGCTTGGCTTCACCGAATTCGGCGCCGGGGCACAACACCAGCACCGGGCGATCGAGGGTCAGGCCGAACTTGGCCAATGTGGCCTCGCGGGTCACAGGGTCGATTTGCAGGCTCGGGCGCGGATACGGTTTCGGCAACTCGGCGTTCGGCTCATAGGCCAACGCCATGAAACGCTCGATCATCAGCGGATAACGTTCTTTATCCAGCGTGCGCACGTCATTGAGCAAGCCGTAGCGGAATTCGCCCCGCCAGCCAGTGCGTTTCGGGATGCCGGCGAAGAACGGCACCAGCGCGGATTTGAGCGAGTTCGGCAGCAAGATCGCCTGATCGTACTGGCCGGCCAGGGATTTGCCGATCCGCCGGCGGGTCGCCAGCTCCAGCGCGCCGTGGCCGAGCGGAAAGCTCAAGGCCTTGCGCACTTCGGGCATGCGCTCAAGGATCGGCCGGCTCCACTCGGGGGCCAGCACGTCGATTTCGCACTGCGGGTGGCGTTGCTTGAGACACTGAAACAGTGTCTGCGCCATCACCATGTCACCGACCCAACTGGGCCCAACGATCAGAATATTCATGTGGTTTCCAAAAACGAACCGGGGAGGCTTTACGCCTCCCCGTCTCGAGAATCAGCTTAGCCCCAGCTCGCGCCAGATCCGCATCACCTGCCGCCGTTCGTCCGCGAACTGATCGCCCGGTATCACCCCGGCATCCTTCTGCAAGGCCTGCCGGTGGGCGGCGGAACGATAGGCCTTATAGGCCTCGCGCAACAGGCTGGCGTCTTCGACGGGCATCAGCCCCTCGTGTTCCAGCTCTTCCAGAATGCGGATATTGTCCGTCCAGCGCAGCAACGGCGGGTGGGTCTGCGACCACGCCAGGGCCGCGTATTGCACCATAAATTCAATATCGACGATACCTCCGGCGTCCTGCTTGAGGTCGAACGGCGCCGTGGCGTCGAAGGCATTTGCCCCGGTACCGGCGGCAGTGCTCTTGCTGCCGAGGTTATCGCGCATCTTGGCGCGCATCTCGCTCACTTCCTGTTGCAGTTTCGCCAGATCCCGCGCCTTGCCCAGCACCTGAGCCCGTACTTTCTCGAACGCCTGGCCGACATCCTGACTGCCCACCAGCACCCGCGCCCGCACCAGAGCCTGATGCTCCCACGTCCAGGCTTCATTTTCTTGATAGCGGGCAAATGCCCCCAGCGAACTGACCAACAGCCCCGACGCACCCGACGGTCGCAGACGCATATCCACTTCATACAACTGGCCGGAGTTGGTCTGCGCCGTCAGCAAGTGAATGATCCGCTGGCCGAGCCGGGTAAAGAACTGCGCGCCATCAATGGGTTTCGCCCCGTCGGTTTCAGCCTGTGGATCGCCGTCGTGGATGAACACCAGATCCAGGTCCGAACCATGCCCCAACTCGATCCCGCCGACTTTCCCATAACCGACAATGATGAAGCCGGGATCGCACAACGTGCCGTCAGTGCGCAGCGGCGTGCCGTACTTGGCCACGGTCTGGCGCCAGGCCAGGGCCAGCACTTGTTCGAGAATCGCTTCCGCCAGCCAGGTCAGGTAATCGCTGACTTTCATCAACGCCAGGCTGCCGGAGATTTCCGAGGCTGCAACACGCAAGCGGTGCGCCAGTTTGAAATGGCGCAGGGCTTCCATCTGTTGTTCGAGGTCGTCTTCCGGGATCCGGGTCAGGCGCTCGCGCAATTCGGCGGCCAGTTCCGGTGCCAAGGGCGGCTTGAACAGGCGACCTTCGTTGAGCAACTCATCGAGCAGCAGCGGGAAACGGGTGATCTGCTCGGCGATCCACGGGCTCGCGGCGCACAGCGTCAGCAAGCGCCGCAGCGCGCCGGGGTTTTCCGTCAGCAAGACTAAGTAAGCCGAACGCCGGGCCACCGCTTCGACCAGCGGCAGAACCCGTTCAAGTACCAGATCCGGGTTGTCATGCTCCACCGCCTGGGCGAGCAGGCGCGGAATAAAGGCGTCGAGACGTTCGCGCCCCAGACGCTGCATCGCCCGCAGCTGCGGACTGCTGCGCAGACCGGCCAGCGCTTTCAAGGCTTTGGTGGCGTCGGCAAAACCGCCTTCTTCCAACTGACGGCAAGCGGCTTCTTCGTCCTGAGCCTCTTCCCACAGCGGCAGCCATTCACCGCCGACCACCACTTCGCAGTCGGCGCCTTCTTCCTCATCAGGATCGGCGATGACCTGAGCGAAATGCCAGGCCACCCGGCCACGCCAGAACATCAGCTTTTCATGGAAGGCGTCCCAGTCGGCGAAACCGAGCATGAACGCAATACGCGCCTGATCCTGCGGGCTGTCCGGCAGCATCTGGGTCTGGCGGTCGGCAATCGCCTGGATCGCGTGCTCGGTGTAGCGCAGGAATTCGTAACCTTCGCGCAACTCGCTGATCACCGCCGGCGGCAGATAACCTTGCCCTTCCAGCGTGCTCAACACCTTTAATAGAGGCCGCTGTTGCAGGCTCAGATCACGACCGCCGTGGATCAGCTGAAAGGCCTGAGCGATGAACTCGACCTCGCGAATGCCGCCGGAGCCGAGCTTGATGTTGTCGGCCATGCCCTTGCGCCGGACTTCCTGCTGGATCAGCTGCTTCATGGTGCGCAGCGCTTCGATCGCCGAGAAGTCCAGATAGCGCCGGTACACGAACGGCCGGAGCATTTCCTGCAACTGCGCCCCGGCCACCTGATCGCCGGCCACCACCCGCGACTTGATCATCGCGTAGCGCTCCCAGTCGCGGCCCTGATCCTGGTAATACTGCTCCAGCGCATTGAAGCTCAACACCAGCGCGCCGGACGAGCCGTACGGGCGCAGGCGCATGTCGACGCGGAACACGAAGCCGTCGACGGTCATCGGGTCGAGGGCCTTGATCAGGCGCTGGCCGAGGCGAATGAAAAACTCCTGGTTATCCAGCGCCCGTTTCACGCCGACGGTTTCGCCGCCCTCGGGGTAGGCGAAGATCAGGTCGATGTCCGAAGACAGATTCAACTCGACCGCGCCGAGCTTGCCCATGCCGAGGATGACCATTTGCTGCGGTTCGCCGCTGCGCCGGCCAGTCGGCGTGCCGAATTGTTCGCAATGGCGGCTGTACAGCCATTGATAGGCCTGGTCGATGCTGGCGTCGGCCATGTCCGAGAGGTCGCGGCAGGTCTGCACCAGATCGGCCTGGCGAGTCAGGTCGCGCCAGATGATCCGCACCTGATGACGGGCGCGCTGACGGCGCAGGACCCGACCCAGCTCATCCTCGCTCTGCGCGGTGCTGACCGCCGCCGCAATCTGCCCGCACAGTTCGCCGGGGGCGAACGGCCGGTCGAGTTCGCCGGACTGCACCAGCGACAACAACATCAAAGGGTCACGAACGCTCTGTTCAATCACGAAATCGCTGGCGGCGGTGACGCGGGCGAACTGCGCCCAACGCTCCGGGGTCCAGGTGGAGAAGCCTTGATCATCTTCAAGCTGAGCGACGGCCGTACGGAACGACTGCTCGGATCGGCTGACCAACGGCAGGAGAATGGCGGGCAGTTCGGCAAGCGCGGGCAGGGTCATGGTCTATCCTTGATCGGCGTGTAAATGGCCGCTTGTAGTGATGATTGAAAAACCGCTACGCGAAGGACTGTCGAACAAAAGTGAGAAATAGCTGAAATTTCTTTTTCTTTGGCAGCCAGCATCAAACTTTCACCTTTTTCGGATGGCTAAAGAGCAACCTTAACGATTATTCTCACAACGCAGTCGGAGGCCACAAGCCTTTCATCTGTAGTTTTACTACTCGTCTATACATTCGAAAGGCTGAAATGCCGGATGATTTGTAGTAAAACTACACGCCGCCGGAACAACCTGTCGGCAATCCAAGAATTTTAAATCGTCTGCCCACAAGGCCAGTCGCAAACTCAGGCAACCGATTCTGGAAGCCTTTCCGCCCTGGAGCAAGCCATGCAAGACCTCGATCCCGTCGAAACCCAGGAATGGCTGGACGCCCTGGAATCGGTTCTCGACAAAGAAGGCGAAGACCGTGCTCACTATCTGATGACCCGTATGGGCGAACTCGCGACCCGCAGCGGCTCGCAACTGCCTTACGCCATCACCACGCCTTACCGCAACACGATTCCCGTTACCCACGAAGCACGCATGCCTGGCGACCTGTTCATGGAACGCCGCATTCGCTCGCTGGTACGCTGGAACGCGATGGCCATGGTAATGCGTACGAACCTGAAAGATTCTGACCTGGGCGGTCACATCTCCAGCTTCGCCTCCAGCGCGACCCTGTACGACATTGGTTTCAACTACTTCTTCCAGGCCCCGACCGACGAACACGGCGGCGACCTGATCTACTTCCAGGGCCACACCTCGCCAGGCGTCTACGCCCGTGCGTTCATGGAAGGTCGCATCACCGAAGACCAGATGAACAACTTCCGCCAGGAAGTCGACGGTCAGGGCCTGTCGTCCTACCCGCACCCTTGGCTGATGCCTGACTTCTGGCAGTTCCCGACTGTATCCATGGGTCTGGGCCCGATCCAGGCGATCTACCAGGCTCGCTTCATGAAGTACCTGGAACACCGCGGTTTCATCCAGCCGGGCAAACAGAAAGTCTGGTGCTTCCTGGGCGACGGCGAGTGCGACGAGCCGGAATCCCTGGGCGCAATCTCCCTGGCCGGCCGCGAGAAGCTGGACAACCTGATCTTCGTCATCAACTGCAACCTGCAGCGCCTCGACGGCCCGGTTCGCGGCAACGGCAAGATCATCCAGGAACTCGAAGGCGTGTTCCGCGGTGCTCAGTGGAACGTGACCAAAGTCATCTGGGGCCGTTTCTGGGACCCACTGCTGGCCAAGGACGTCGACGGCATCCTGCAACGCCGCATGGACGAAGTCATCGACGGCGAGTACCAGAACTACAAAGCCAAAGACGGCGCGTTCGTGCGTGAACACTTCTTCAACACGCCTGAACTCAAGGCGATGGTTGCAGACCTGTCCGACGACGAGATCTGGAAACTCAACCGTGGCGGCCACGACCCGTACAAGGTCTACGCGGCGTACCACGAAGCGGTCAACCACAAAGAACAACCGACCGTCATCCTGGCCAAGACCATCAAGGGTTACGGCACCGGTGCGGGCGAAGCGAAGAACACCGCGCACAACACCAAGAAGGTCGACGTCGACAGCCTGAAGCTGTTCCGCGACCGCTTCGACATCCCGGTGAAAGACGAAGAGCTGGAAAACCTGCCGTTCTTCAAGCCGGAGCCAAACAGCGCCGAAGCCCGTTACCTGGCAGAGCGTCGCACTGCACTGGGCGGTTTCGTCCCTCAGCGTCGTGCACAGAGCTTCAGCGTACCGACTCCGGATCTGGATACCCTCAAGGCGATCCTCGACGGTTCCGGCGACCGTGAAATTTCCACCACCATGGCGTTCGTGCGGATCCTCGCGCAACTGGTCAAGGACAAGGAAATCGGCCCGCGCATCGTTCCGATCATCCCGGACGAAGCCCGTACCTTCGGTATGGAAGGCATGTTCCGTCAGCTGGGCATCTACTCGTCCGTCGGCCAGCTCTACGAGCCAGTCGATAAAGACCAGGTGATGTTCTACAAGGAAGACCAGAAAGGTCAGATCCTTGAAGAAGGCATCAACGAAGCGGGCGCCATGAGCTCCTTCATCGCGGCCGGTACTTCGTACTCCAGCCACAACCAGCCAATGCTGCCGTTCTACATCTTCTACTCGATGTTCGGCTTCCAGCGTATCGGCGATCTGGCCTGGGCTGCCGGCGACAGCCGCACCCGTGGCTTCCTGATCGGCGGCACCGCCGGCCGTACCACCCTGAACGGTGAAGGCCTGCAGCACGAAGACGGTCACAGCCACCTGCTGGCTGCCACCATCCCGAACTGCCGCACCTATGATCCGACCTACGGCTACGAGCTGGCGGTGATCATTCAGGACGGCATGAAGAAGATGACCGAAGAGCAACAGGACATCTTCTACTACATCACCGTAATGAACGAGTCCTACCAGCAGCCAGCCATGCCGGCCGGTGCCGAAGAAGGCATCAAGAAAGGCATGTACCTGCTGGAAGAAGACACCCGCGATGCGGCGCACCACGTACAGCTGATGGGCTCCGGCACCATCCTGCGTGAAGTCCGTGAAGCGGCGAAGATCCTGCGTGAAGAGTTCAACATCGGTGCCGACGTGTGGAGCGTCACCAGCTTCAACGAACTGCGTCGCGACGGCCTGGCCGTAGAGCGCAGCAACCGTCTGAAACCTGGCCAGAAGCCTAAGCAGAGCTACGTTGAAGAGTGCCTGAGCGGCCGTAAAGGTCCGGTCATCGCCTCTACCGACTACATGAAACTGTTCGCCGAGCAGATCCGTCAGTGGGTACCGTCCAAGGAATTCAAAGTCCTGGGCACCGACGGTTTCGGCCGCAGCGACAGCCGCAAGAAACTGCGTCATTTCTTCGAAGTCGACCGTCATTTCGTGGTGTTGGCAGCCCTGGAAGCACTGGCTGACCGTGGCGATATCGAACCTAAAGTCGTGGCCGAGGCCATTACCAAGTTCGGCATCGACCCGGAAAAACGCAACCCACTGGACTGCTGAGGAGAAACTCTGTGAGCGAACTCATTCGCGTACCTGACATCGGCAGCGGTGAAGGTGAAGTAATTGAACTGTTTGTGAAGGTCGGCGACCGTATCGAAGCCGACCAGAGCATCCTGACTCTGGAATCGGACAAGGCCAGCATGGAAGTGCCGGCCCCGAAGGCCGGCGTCATCAAGAGCCTGAAAGTGAAGCTGGGCGATCGCCTGAAAGAAGGCGACGAACTGCTGGAACTGGAAGTCGAAGGCGCCGCTGCTGCGGCCCCAGCGGCTGCCGCTGCTCCTGCTGCCAAAGCTGAATCCAAGCCGGCTGCCGCTCCTGCTGCTGCCGCGCCAGCCGCTGCGCCTGCTGCCGCTTCGGTTCAGCAAGTGCACGTGCCGGACATCGGTTCGTCGGGCAAGGCCCAGATCATCGAGATCCAGGTCAAGGTTGGCGACAAAGTCGAGGCTGATCAGTCGCTGATCACCCTGGAATCCGACAAGGCGAGCATGGAAATCCCGTCGCCTGCCGCTGGCGTGGTCAAGGCCATCAGCGTCAAGCTGAACGACGAAGTCGGCACTGGCGACCTGATCCTGGATCTGGAAGTGGCGGGTGCTGCGGCCCCTGCTGCGGCCTCTCCGGCCCAGGCTGCTGCTCCAGCCGCTGCCGCTGCGCCGGCTCCGGCCGCTGCACCTGCCGCACCGGTGGCCGACAGCGTTCAGGACATCCACGTCCCGGACATCGGCTCGGCCGGCAAGGCCAAGATCATCGAAGTGTTGGTCAAGGCTGGCGACAGCGTTGAAGCCGACCAGTCGCTGATCACTCTGGAATCCGACAAGGCGAGCATGGAAATCCCGTCGCCTGCCGCTGGCGTGGTGGAAAGCATTTCCATCAAGCTGGACGACGAAGTCGGCACCGGCGACCTGATCCTCAAGCTGAAAGTCAAAGGCGCCGCTCCCGCTGCTGCCCCGGCACCGGCCGCTGCTGCTCCGAGCGCTCCGGCGCCAGCCGCAGCTGCTCCGGCTGCACCTGCACCTGCACCTGCGGCTGCCGCTCCGGTTGCTGCTCCAGCCAAGCCTGGCGCCAAAGTTCACGCCGGCCCTGCCGTGCGTCAACTGGCTCGTGAGTTCGGCGTCGAGCTGAATGCTGTCGGCTCCAGCGGTCCACACGGTCGCATCCTGAAAGAAGACGTGCAGGCTTACGTCAAAGCCATGATGCAGAAGGCCAAGGAAGCTCCGGCCGCTGCTGCTGGTGCAACCAGTGGCGCGGGCATTCCGCCGATTCCGGTCGTCGATTTCAGCCGTTTCGGCGAAATCGAAGAAGTGCCGATGACTCGCCTGATGCAGATCGGCGCGTCGAGCCTGCACCGCAGCTGGCTGAACATCCCGCACGTGACTCAGTTCGATTCGGCTGATATCACCGAGCTGGAAGCGTTCCGTATCGCTCAGAAAGCCGTTGCAGAGAAAGCCGGCGTCAAGCTGACCATCCTGCCGCTGCTGCTCAAGTCCTGCGCGCACATGCTCAAGGAACTGCCGGACTTCAACAGTTCGCTGGCACCTAGCGGCAAGGCGATCATCCGCAAGAAGTACGTGAACATCGGCTTCGCCGTCGACACCCCGGATGGCCTGCTGGTACCGGTGATCAAGAACGTCGACCAGAAGAGCCTGCTGCAACTGGCAGCCGAAGCCGCTGCGCTGGCCGCCAAGGCCCGCGACAAGAAGCTCACCGCTGACGACATGCAAGGCGCCTGCTTCACCATTTCCAGCCTCGGCCACATTGGCGGCACCGGCTTCACGCCGATCGTCAACGCGCCGGAAGTGGCGATCCTCGGTGTTTCCAAGGCAACCATCCAGCCAGTCTGGGACGGCAAAGCCTTCCAGCCGAAACTGATGCTGCCACTGTCGCTGTCCTACGATCACCGTGTGATCAACGGCGCTGCTGCCGCACGCTTCACCCAGCGTCTGAGCAGCCTGCTGGCGGACATCCGCACCATCCTGCTGTAAACCGCTCGGCCCTCCGGCAACGGAGGGCCGACCGGGTTCCACGTTTTCGAGCGCCACACGCTCGTACCTCAACCCCGTCAGTTTGGCGGGGCTTTTTTTTGCCTGAAATAACGTTCGCCTGCATTTTTCCCACAACTTGCGCTGATATA
Organism: Pseudomonas sp. HS6; assembly: GCF_023375815.1. Lineage (NCBI taxonomy): Bacteria > Pseudomonadati > Pseudomonadota > Gammaproteobacteria > Pseudomonadales > Pseudomonadaceae > Pseudomonas > Pseudomonas sp. HS6. The sequence goes on from NZ_CP067412.1 coordinate 3,589,695, forward strand.
AGCCACGACTTGAGTCCACTTCCTGTCGATATTTTTCAGCGACAGGCAACTAACCTTGGCGAATCAAAGTTGCACCAATAAAACTGGTTAACTTTATTCATAACCTTATTTATTCGAATGGATTCGAACATGCTGAAACCTACTGTCGGCCCGATCATTGGCCACATGACAACTAACCAGGCGCGAATCTTTATTCGTGGCGGACGGCAACATAACGCTGCCGTATTTGCCGGCATTCGTTACCGCGCACTGGATTCGAAACAATGGCAGACAGGCCAGTTTGTCAAACTGGATTCAACCCGCGACATGACTGAAGTGCTGGTGCTCGATCATTTGCAAGCCGACACCGACTACGAATACCAGACCGGCTGGTTCAGCCCGATGAGTCCCGTCCACACCATCCACAGCGTGGCGGAGTTGCCGCTGCAATGGCCACGGGAGACGTATCGCCTGCGCACCCGCAGCCATCAGCCCTTGCAGCCTCGTGCCTACATCCTCGGGTCCTGTCGCTACCTGCGCATGACCTCCGGCATCCCGGTCCTCCCGCATCTGGGCGACCGGATCTTCGCGTCTATCAGCCAGTTGATCGAGGGCGCAAAACCGGCGATCAGCGCCATCATGATGTGTGGCGATCAGATCTACGCGGACGACTTGAACCTGTTCGCCCCGGACCGCGACTATGACGAGTTCATTGCAAAGTATCGTGCAGCATTTTCTCAGCCTAATATTCGTCGATTGATGTCCGGCACTTCGACTTACATGATCCTGGACGATCACGAAATAGAAGATAACTGGCCAATGAACGCCAACGCGTCCGATGAAACACTATTTCGCAATGCAATGACGGCTTACGAATTCTATCAAGCCAGTCACAGCCCGGTTTATTCATCAACAACTAACGGCACAATCGACCGTACTTTACTTAAGCACTACTGGTATCAATTCAGCGACGGCGATATCGAATGGTTTGTGACGGATAGTCGAACTCGCCGCAACTTGTCGACCGATAACCGCCGCATCCTCGATGAAGAACAGGAACAGGCCTTGTGCACGTGGCTGGTCGAAAGCCCGGCGCGGGTCAAGTTCGTGGTCACCAGCGTCATGTTCTACCCCGACCGCAAAATGAACGGCGATGATGCGTGGGCGGGCTTCCCCGAACAGCGCCTGCGCCTGCTGGAAACCATCCGCCGGCATCGACTCAAAAACGTCGTGTTCATTTCCGGCGATGTGCATGGCTCACTGACCAGTCGCCTGAGCCACAGCGAAGACCCGGACTTCGAAGTACACACCGTCGTGTCTTCACCGTTGAGCAACAGCAAACTGTTGCCCTACGCCACCGCAGCGACCTTTACGCTCGACCAGCCGCTGGCGCAAACCGAGGCAGGCGAATACCGGCACGAACTGACCAGTCAAGTCATCAGCCAGGACAACTTTGCGCACATGGTGGTCGAGACCGGGCGGATCCAGGTCAACTATCACGATCGGGATGGCAGGCACCTGCAATCCATCGATATTCCGTTGCGATGAAATCCAGTGGCACGACCGTTCCGGAAGCCGGAAGGCTCTGGAACGGCCCTCTCCACGCTTGATAGCATTACTTTCCGGCAACCGCTGGAGAAATGTTCACTGCAGCCGACATATTCTTATAGCACTTGGCCTTCATGTCTCTTGTCAGTCGGTGCCGCAATGATGCAACCTTGCCGCAGGCAACAGTAAAGAGGGCGAGAGCCCGGCGCGTTCAGCAAATTTCCAAGCGAGTTCCCTTCATGAAGAGCCAACCCGATGCCGCCAGCCGTATGGTGGCCGAGGTAGTGACGCAGTTGCCTGTGCCCTCGCGGCTCGGCATGCTGCGTTTCGAGCGCCTGAATGAAGCCAGTTGGGCGATGCTGTTTCTCGACCCCAACTGTGAACGCCAGTTCGGCCAGCCCGCCGTAGAACTCTGCGCGCTGGTCGGTTCGCCCTACGCCAGCCTGATGGAGCCCGAAGCGCGCTATCAGTTGCACGACGCGATCCAGCAACAACTACGCGACAGCCCGCATTATCTGGTGCGCTATACCTTGCACACCGCCGCCGGCGCGCTAAGCATTCTCGAACTCGGTGAAGCCTACAAACAGCACAACCGCCACTTGCTGCGCGGTTACCTGCTGGCGGTCGACGACGTGTTCGACGAGGCGCCAGCATTGCCGTCCGTCGACCTGGAAACCCAGAACTCGCGCCTGCAAATCGCCCTTGAGCTCAATCAGCGTGCCCAGCAGGAACAGCTGCAACATCTGGAGCGGGTACGCGCCCAGCAGGACCTGATCCTGTTGCTGGCCCGCCAGCGCTACAGCAGCCAGAACTCCCTGCAAGAAGCCGCCGAACTGATCACCCGCTGCGCCTGCGATATCTATGAAATCGACTGCGCCAGCCTGTGGAACCTCGAAGGCCAGAAGCTGGTACCGATTTCCGCCTATCACCGCGCCACCCAGGAATACATCCTGCCGGACGTGATCGATGTCAGCGGCTTCCCCGACTATATGGACGCGCTGCACGGCAGCCGCGCCATCGACGCACACAATGCGATGCGCGACCCGCGTACCCGGGAAATGGCCGAGGCCCTGCGCCCGCGCGACGTCAACGCCATGCTCGATGCCAGTATCCGTGTCGACGGCCAGGTGGTCGGCGTGCTGTGCCTGGAGCAGACCGGCGTCACCCGCGCCTGGCAGTCCGACGAAATCGCCTTTGCCGGGGAGCTGGCCGACCAGTTCGCCCAGGTCATCAATAACCACAACCGCCGCACCGCCACCAGCGCCCTGCACCTGTTCCAGCGTGCGGTCGAGCAAAGCGCCAACGCCTTCTTGCTGGTCAATTGCGACGGTGTGGTCGAGTACGTCAACCCGAGCTTCACCGCGATCACCCAGTACACCACCGAGGAAGTCCACGGCCAGCGCCTGTCGGAGTTGCCGGCCCTGGAGAACCTCAGCGAACTGCTGTTCGACGCGCCTTCGGCGCTGGCCAAGAGCAACAGCTGGCAGGGCGAATTCAAGAGCCGCCGCAAAAACCTCGAACCCTACTGGGGCCAGTTGTCGATCTCCAAGGTCTACGGCGACAACCGCGAGCTGACGCACTACATCGGCATCTACGAAGACATCACCCAAACCAAACTGGCGCAGCAGCGCATCGAGCGCCTGGCCTACACCGACAACCTGACCAATCTCGGTAACCGGCCTGCATTTATCCGCAACCTGGATGAACGCTTCGCCCGAGACAGCGATACCCCGATCAGCCTGCTGCTGGTGGACATCGACAACTTCAAGCGGATCAACGACAGCCTCGGCCACCAGACCGGCGACAAACTGTTGATCAGCCTGGCCCGGCGTCTGCGTAACAGCCTGAGCCCGAGCGGCAGCCTGGCGCGATTCGCCAGTAACGAGTTCGCGGTGTTGCTCGACAACACCGACCTCGAAGCCGGTCAACAGATCGCCAGCCAATTGCTGCTGACCCTCGACAAACCGATGTTCGTCGACAACCAGTTGATCAGTGTCACCGGCTCCGTGGGCCTGGCCTGCGCGCCGTTGCACGGTCGCGACCCGCAGACTCTAATGCGCAACGCCGGCCTCGCCCTGCACAAGGCCAAGGCCAACGGCAAACACCAGGTGCAGGTGTTCACCGAAGCGCTGAACGCCGAGGCCAGTTACAAACTGTTCGTCGAGAACAACCTGCGCCGCGCCCTGACCCAGAACGAGCTGGACGTGTTCTACCAGCCCAAGCTGTGCCTGCGCAGCGGGCGGCTGCTGGGCATGGAAGCGCTGCTGCGCTGGAATCATCCGGAGCGCGGCATGATTCGCCCGGACCAGTTCATCAGCGTCGCCGAGGAAACCGGTCTGATTATTCCGATCGGCAAGTGGATCGCCCGCCAGGCCTGCCGCATGAGCAAAGCGCTGACCGCCGCCGGCATGGGCAACCTGCAAGTGGCGATCAACCTGTCGCCCAAGCAGTTCTCCGACCCGGATCTGGTGGCCTCCATCGCCAACATCCTCAAGGAAGAAGCGCTGCCGGCCAATCTGCTGGAGCTGGAACTCACCGAAGGCCTGCTGCTGGAAGCCACCGAAGACACCCACTTGCAACTCGACCAGCTCAAGCGTCTGGGCCTGACCCTGGCCATGGACGACTTCGGCACCGGTTACTCGTCGCTCAGCTACCTGAAAAAATTCCCGATCGACATCATCAAGATCGATCGCAGCTTCATCCACGAAATCCCGGACAACCAGGACGACATGGAAATCACCTCCGCCGTGATCGCCATGGCCCACAACCTGAAACTCAAGGTCGTGGCCGAAGGCATCGAGACCGCCGAGCAGTTGGCGTTCCTGCGCCGGCACCGCTGCGACGTCGGCCAGGGCTACCTGTTTGACCGGCCGATTCCGGGCGGCGAGCTGATCCAGGCGCTCAAGCGCTACCCGCGCGGTCCTCTCCCGCTGTAAACCACTACCAAAGTGCCCGCACATTTTGACTAGTGATTAACTGGGCATCATTGGGCACACTGGTGGTCTGTGTAATTGACATCCCATCCTGACTGAGAGGAACGATCATGGTTCTGCGCTCGGAAATTCTGGTGAACAAAAACGTGCTACCGACTAAAGAACAAGCTCTGCCTGGCCGCGAAACGGCAATGACCCTGCCTGAAAACCATTTCGTCTTCAAAGACACGCCGCTGCTTGGCCCGTTCTTTCAGGACGTCGATTTCGCGATCTTCGGACTGGGCTGCTTCTGGGGTGCGGAACGCCGCTTCTGGCAGCGTGAAGGCGTGGTCAGCACCGTGGTCGGTTACGCCGGTGGCTTCACGCCGAACCCGACCTACGAAGAAGTCTGCTCGGGCCTGACCGGCCACTCGGAAGTGGTGTTGGTGGTTTTCGACAAAGACAAAGTCAGCTACGAAGAGCTGCTGGCAATGTTCTGGGAACTGCACAACCCGACGCAGGGCATGCGTCAGGGCAATGACATCGGCACCCAGTACCGTTCGGTGATCTATGCGACCCACCCGGAGCAACTGGATGCAGCGCTGAAGAGCAAAGCCGTTTATCAGGCGGAATTGTCGAAGGCGGGCCTGGGTGAGATCAGCACCGAAATCGAACAGGCGCCGACCGTTTACTTCGCCGAGACCTATCACCAGCAGTATCTGGCGAAAAATCCGGAAGGCTACTGCGGGATTGGCGGCACCGGCGTTTGCATGCCACCGAGTCTGGCAGGCAACTGAGTCCTAAAAGCATCGCGGGCAAGCCCGCTCCCACAGGGTTCGCGCAGATTCTGGAATCGCGCACGACCTTGTGGGAGTGGCGGTGCGACGATTCGACTTGCCCGCGAAGGCGTCCGATCAGACACCGTTAAACCCACCGATCAGCTCTCGGCGATCAACCAATCCATCTGCCACCCACCCTGGGTCTGGCCCAGTTTCTTGGACAGCCACGGCAGCAGCTCACGCAATTCTTCCTCCAGCCCCCACGGCGGATTGGCAATCGCCATCCCGGAGCCGTTCAGGCTGTTCGGCGTGTCCAGCGGATGCACCAGCAGCTCGACCCGCAGCAACTTCGGTGCACCGGTGCCGGCCAGATCCTGATAGAAACGACGCAACGCGCGCTGATCCTTCACCGGATACCAGATCGCCGCCACGGTTTGGCGCATCCGGCCGATTGCCTCTTTCATCGACGCCGCACAACGCTGCATTTCATCGAGCTGTTCGAACGGCGGATCAATCAACATCACCGCGCGTTTTTCCTGCACCGGCAACATCGCGCGGGCGACATGCCAGCCCTCGCCCAGATGCACTTTGACCCGACGATCGCCGGCCATGTTGTCCTTGAGCAAAACGCCGTCTTCAGGGTGCTTCTCGTTGAGCATCACCCGATCCTGCGGTCGGGTCAGACGCCGCGCCAGCTCCGGCGAACCCGGGTAAAAGCGCAACTGGCCATCCGGGTTCATCTCGTGCAGCACTTTCATGTAGTCAGCGGTCAGCGCCGGCAGATCCGGCTGATCCCACAAACGCGCGATGCCTTCCAGGTACTCGCCGGTACGGTTGGCCTGATCGCCCTGCAGGTCATACAGACCGATGCCGGCGTGGCTGTCGAGATAGGCAAACGGCTGCTCCTTGCGCGACATCAGGGCGATGAGGCGGGTCAAGGTCAGGTGTTTGAACACATCGGCGTGATTGCCGGCATGGAAGGCGTGACGATAATTCATGGTTGCTCCTGAGCAGGCCGGGAAGTTTACCTTTTACCGGGCGGCAAGTCAGGGGTTGGGGGCTGAGTGGGTGGTCTTGCTGTCGGGTACATCCTTTACACATTAGACCGGGGACATGGTTTACACCTTTTACAGGCTTGATACGCGTTTGGCATCGCATTCAAACCTGCCTGAACAGAAGCTGCAAAGGTACAACTCCCACACGTCATCAGCTACTTCCTTCAGCCAGTTAGCGAACACGACCGGATTCAGACAAGCGGCAACCTTTTTCAATGGTTCGGACCCCATACCTGTCAACTTTGACAGTATCCCTATCGCCGAAAAACGGCGCCCAATGAGTCGACTGAACGACTAGCCATCAACGCTCGAGCAGTCTCAATTACTCTCGAAAAGGAACTAACAAATGCCCAACTCTAATACAACCACGGGAACCGGCACCGTTGCTTCAGTAAACGACGTCTCAAAGTTCAACCGATTCACGGGAGCTATAGATTTGATTTACGCAATCGGAATAACGCCCGACGATGGTGGTGTGACCTTGACTGTAGAGACGCACACATCACCTGAAGTCGGCGTCGGCGACAAAGTCAGCTATAAGGTCGCGCGTAGCAACGCCGGAACATTCGTGACTGAGGTTACAAAGATTGCCTGAAGGTGCGTCCGTCACGATGGAACCCTGTGGCGAGTGGAGTTATCCGCTCGCCACAAAGTGCTCTCAACAGGCGCGCAATCTCTTGCCAATCACATCCAACACATCACAGCCATCGCGCAGCGGAATCACGCAGAGCTGGGCGAAGTCGCTGAGGATGACCGAGTCGCACTCGACCGAGCCGCGCATGCACATATTTTCCAGGACTTGGATGACCGCACGAATGCGGTAGTTGGCGGCGTCCATCAGGATATCGAGCGGGGCGTGGGTGTCGATGAACAGGGTGGGCATGTCGTTGCAGTTGCTGGTCAGCGCCATGAGGCGGTTGCTGGGGTGGGGGATGAAGGGTTCGTACGGTGGATCGGGTTTCAATGTTGGCACTGGACTAACTCCTAACGTATTGGATGGAGCCGCCAACTCTCACTTCCACGCATTAGGTGGCGGCTGTACGCAGGTGTGGAAGACCGGGACGTTAGGCACCCGGCGCACTCGAAAGCGCCCCGCGCACAGCCACCAAAAACTCAAACGACAAAGACGTCTGACTGGTGCAGCTTGACGCGCCTAACGATAAAAGGGCTTCCACGCCCTGTCACCGATTTTGCGGTGACCGCCAAAAGACTATCCCCGCACCACCGCGCCCACCAGTTCACGCAAACCGCCGCAACTCGCAGGAAACGTCCGAAGCCTTTGCCCGGAAATTTCACTCTGACTCGTCCCGCAAGTAGTCCAGCAATGCCGAAGCCGACGATTCGTCCGACCCTGAAACCGCAGAAAACCTGACAACCTTGCAGCGCAAGACATCAGCGGGAAACGCCTCGAACAACGCCGGCTGCTCCTCGCTCAACCACTGCAAGGCATTATTGACCCGGGCATCACCGCCGAACTGCGCCAGCAGTTTTTCCGGCATCGACCACCAGGGAAACTCCCGACCCGAGACCCGCTCCCTGCCCCCGATCTCGACGGCCTGACCGTTGATCAATCCTCGCGTCAGGACCGGCAGCAATTGCCCGGCATCCACCTCGGACGACTCAAGAATCGGCAACAAATACCGCCCATCCCAAAACCGAAAGAACACCACTTTCCCGTCCGGCATCAGCACCTGAGTCAAACTGCGAACGTGCTCGACCACCGCCTCAAGCCCCGCCGAGGACACTGCCAGCCAGCCCCAGTCCCGAGACTCCGTGGTCGCGACCCAATCCAGAAACTCACTGCCCGCGTCGACGATTCCCACGTAGGGCATCACTGCATCCCACTCTGAATAGATCGTTTCCGCCCAGACCGGTTTCGGCATCTGCGCATTCGAAGGCCAGGCTTTCAGCGGATCCACCAGACTGGCGCTGCTGAAAATCGCGAACAACTGCTCCGACGATTTCAGCGGCTCATCCTTCAACCATTGATCAAGCCGCACAAACACCGTCCTTGCAGCGCTCGCATTCTTCGCAGAACGGCGCGTCACCTTTAAGGCTCATGATTTGCGCAGCGGTCAGAATCGCTGCCGGTGCCGCCACCAGTTTCTCCGGCAACCCCGGCACTGTTGGCGCGGCGCTCATCGCCGCCATCGGCGCGCCACCTATAACAATCGGCACGCTGCTGAAAATCCCACCCGGGCCGATGTTGATCCACTGCCCGCCCGCCTGAATCGTCGCGCTCGCCCCGCCGTCGATCACCACTTGCTGGCCGGCGCTGACGTGGAATTGAGCACTGGCGTTGATTGCCTGATTGCTCACGCGGATGTGCCGGTCGCCGGTCACCGTGAGATGGTCGTCCTGCTTCACTTCCGTCTGGCGCTGGCCATGAGTGATGCGTTGTTCATCGGCCTTCAATTCATGCTTGGCGAGACCGGTCACGACGACACTGCGCTGGTTATCCACCTGCACCTGCTGATCATTCAACACATGCTGCGTCCAGTTTCGCTGGGCCCGCAGGTAGATTTCCTCGGCGCCTTTGCGATCTTCGATGCGCAATTCGTTGTAGCCCCCGCCGCCCGGACTGCTCTGGCTGCGGAAAATACTGCGGGTCTTGTCGGCCGGCAGGTCCAGCGGCACCGGCGTCGCCGCGTTCGGCAGGCAACCCATGACCAGCGGTTTGTCGGCGTCGGAATCGATGAACCCTACTAGCACTTCCATGCCGACCCGTGGAATCAGCACGCTGCCATAGCGGTCATGAGCCCAACCACTGGCGACCCGTAGCCAGCAACTGGAATGCTCGTCGAGTTCGCCGTCGCGATCCCAGGCCAGTTGCACCTTGACCCGGCCGTACTCGTCGCAATGGATTTCACTGTCTTTGGGGCCGGTGACCACGGCCGGTTGGTAGCCGAGCATCCGTGGCTTTTCCGGGCCCATCGGAGGGCGGAAGAATACGTCCCACGGTGTGGCGAGAAAGGTATTACGGTAACCCTGGAATTCATCGCCATCGCTGGTGACCGATTCCTCCAGCACTTGCGGCTGTCGTCCATGGTGCTCGACGGCAGTCAGCAGCCAGAGGTCATTCAAGTCCAGGCGGGGATGCTCGGTCAGTTGCAGGAAGTGTCCGCTGACAAGAGCAGATTGATCGCTACGGCCCTCGGCCTGACGGTAGTCGGCGACATGGCGTTCAAGAGTGCGCAGGGCCAGTTGCTTGCCGGTTTCGCGCTCGGTGAACTGGCCGGGAAAGTGATAATCCTCCAGCACCGGGCGCTGTTCGCTTTCGGCGCGACTTTGCAGCGCCAGCCGGGGTTTGCTGAAGTCGTAATCACGCCGTGTGACCACGCTGGTGCGGGTTTCAACTCGTACGGTGAAACGCTTGATCGCCGGTGCCGCCGCAGCCATGCCACTGCCCGGCAGATAAAGCGTCGGCTCGGCCAGACGCGGGAACACCGTTTGATCGTCGCCGAACACCAACAGATGCCCGTTCGGGCTGTGCTGAAAGTGGAAATGAATGCCGACTTCGGCACACAGCCGCTGAATGAACGCCAGATCGCTCTCGGCGTACTGCACGCAATATTCGCGGGGCGGGTAGTCGCTGCCGAGGCGAAATTCGAAGGCGTCGCGCAGGATCGCGTGATCCTTGAGGATCTGCGTCACGATCTGCGGCACGCTTTGGTGCTGGAAGATCCGCTGATTGATCCGATGGCCGAGATAAGCCAGGCGCGGAACAAGACTGACGTGATAGCGGGTCAGACGCTTGCCGGAATCCCCCTGCCCGACCCGATAGATCTGACCGTGAATACCGGAACCATCTTCATCTAAACTTAGAAACGCCTGACAGTGCAGCAGGCTTTCCAGATCCAGGTCCGGCCGTTCACTGACCAGCTCCAGGTCAAAGCGGAAGGGTTGGCTGATGGCTTCCTTGCCCGTGAACTCAAGGACTTTGAGGTCAAACTGGGCGCCTTCGACGGTCAACGTGAAACGCGGTTGATTGGCAGGCGCGAACATCCGATGTCTCTCTGCAGATGGAGGGCGGGCGATTCTGCATGAGGGACAAGGGGTGCAGGTTGGGTGACTGAAAAATCAGATTTCCCCTACTCAAAACTTCGATTTGGCCTTCAACAATCAACGCTTTTAACTACAGACACATCCGTCAGAAATATCGCAGAACCCTGTGGGAGCTGGCTTGCCAGCGATGAGGTCGACACATCCAGCATTCAGGGCGACTGACGCATCGCCATCGCTGGCAAGCCAGCTCCCACAGGGGTTCCAGCGCTCATCAGAAATTGAAGGCAATAAAAAACGGCCCGCTTCCTATAGGAAACGGGCCGTTCTTTTGTGAGCCTCAGCTCATTCCCATCACTTGTTCAGATGGAAATCCTTCTCTGCCGCTTCAAAGCGCTGAACCATGCCGGCGCTCGGCTGGCCCAGCAGGCTGACGAAGTAGATCGCCAGGCTGGCGAAGATAAAGCCCGGGATGATTTCGTACAGGCCCAGCACTTCGAAGTGTTTCCACACGATCACGGTGATCGCGCCGACCAGGATGCCGGCCAGTGCGCCGTCGCGAGTCATTTTCTTCCAGATCACCGAGATCAGCACAACCGGACCGAAGGCTGCACCGAAACCGGCCCAGGCGTAGGACACCAGACCCAGCACGCGGTTTTCCGGGTTGGCCGCCATTGCGATAGCGATCAGTGCAACCAGCAACACCATGGCACGACCGACCCACACCAGCTCGACTTGCGAGGCGGATTTACGCAGGAAGGTTTTGTAGAAGTCTTCGGTCAGGGCGCTGGAGCACACCAGCAACTGGCAGCTCAGGGTGCTCATCACTGCCGCCAGAATGGCCGACAGCAGGATACCGGCGATCCACGGGTTGAAGAGGATCTTCGCCAGCTCGATGAACACACGCTCGTGGTTCTCGGTCACCGGCATTGCCACATCCGGGTTGGCCGAGAAGTAAGCGATACCGAAGAAACCCACGGCCACGGTGCCACCCAGGCACAGGATCATCCAGGTCATGGAGATGCGACGGGCGTTGGCGATGGATTTCACCGAGTCAGCGGCCATGAAGCGCGCCAGGATGTGCGGCTGACCGAAGTAACCCAGGCCCCAGCCCATCAGCGAGATGATGCCGATGAAAGTGGTGCCTTTAAGCATGTCGAAGTTGCCAGGATCGTTGGCTTCGATGGCCAGGAACGTGGTGTCGACACCGCCGGTGGCCAGCAACACGATGATCGGCGTCAGGATCAGCGCGAAGATCATCAGGGTAGCTTGCACCGTATCGGTCCAACTCACCGCTAGGAAACCGCCAACGAAGGTGTAGGCAATCGTCGCCGCAGCGCCGGCCCACAGTGCAGTCTCGTAGGACATGCCGAAAGTGCTTTCGAACAGACGGGCACCGGCAACGATGCCGGAAGCGCAGTAGATGGTGAAGAACACCAGAATCACCACCGCCGAAATGATCCGCAGCAGGCCGCTTTTGTCTTCGAAACGGCTGGAAAAGTAGTCCGGCAGGGTCAGCGCATCGCCGTTGTGCTCGGTTTGAACACGCAGACGGCCGGCGACGAACAGCCAGTTCAGGTAAGCACCGACGATCAGGCCGATGGCGATCCAGCTTTCGGACAGACCGGACATGTAGATGGCGCCCGGCAGGCCCATCAGCAACCAGCCGCTCATATCGGAAGCGCCGGCAGACAGTGCGGTCACCACGCTGCCCAGGCTGCGGCCGCCCAGAATGTAGTCGGAAAGGTTGTTGGTGGAGCGATAGGCCATGAAGCCGATCAGCACCATTGCTGCGATGTAGATCACGAACGTGATCAGGGTTGGATTGCTTGCGCTCATTACGTACGTGCCCTGGCTTTGTTTTTATGTAGCGGCGGCGGTTGCACCGATTGCAGACTGACGTCTGACAGACGATTCGCACGGCCGCGCATTTATGACCAATGTTTCCCCAGGAAAGCCATTGGCCGGCACACCGGGTTATCCCGGTTGCACCTTGGGCGCGAATCCTATGCAACAAAGCAAAACAGGTGCAACCAGTTTCTTGAGAATTAGTTGCACCTACGTGGATTTTTCGACTACAAACCGCCGATTTTGCACCGTTCCGGCGCAGTGACACCCAGCCATCTACCTTGAAAGCACCCATCTAGAGCAATCTTCGCGAAGCTGAAATTTATTCCTGACAAGCTGCCGAATATTCCGACAAAAAAAGGGTTGCACCCGGTTGCACCTCTTTCAGCTCACGGCTAATCTTGCCGCCAGCTGTTGTCGCGCAACTGCGGCACCTATGAGGATAAAAATATGGCTACCACCACCCTTGGGGTCAAACTTGACGACCCGACCCGCGAGCGCCTGAAGGCTGCCGCAACCTCGATTGATCGCACGCCGCACTGGCTGATCAAGCAGGCAATTTTCAATTACCTGGAAAAACTCGAGGGTGGTGCAACCCTGACCGAGCTGAACGGTTTGACCGCCAAGGACGCCGATGAGGCGGGCGAAGTCCACACCGATCACGCCCACCAATGTTTCCTCGAATTCGCCGAAAGCATCCTGCCGCAATCGGTACTGCGCGCCTCGATCACCGCCGCTTACCGTCGCCCCGAGCCGGAAGTGGTGCCAATGCTGATCGAGCAAGCTCGCCTGCCGGCGCCAATGGCCGAAGCCACCAACAAACTCGCAGCCTCCATTGCTGAAAAACTGCGTAACCAGAAGAGTGCCGGCGGTCGTGCAGGCATTGTTCAGGGTTTGTTGCAGGAATTTTCCCTGTCGTCCCAGGAAGGCGTAGCACTGATGTGCCTGGCCGAAGCGCTGCTGCGTATCCCGGACAAAGGCACTCGCGATGCGCTGATCCGCGACAAGATCAGCACCGGTAACTGGCAACCACACCTGGGCAACAGCCCGTCGCTGTTCGTCAACGCGGCGACCTGGGGCCTGCTGCTGACCGGCAAACTGGTCTCCACCCACAACGAAGCCGGCCTGACTTCGTCCTTGAGCCGCATCATCGGCAAGAGCGGCGAGCCGATGATCCGCAAGGGCGTCGACATGGCCATGCGCCTGATGGGCGAGCAGTTCGTGACCGGCGAAACCATCGCCGAAGCACTGGCCAATGCGAGCAAGTTCGAAGCCAAGGGTTTCCGTTATTCCTACGACATGCTCGGTGAAGCGGCGCTGACCGAACACGACGCCCAGAAGTACCTGGCCTCGTACGAACAAGCCATTCACTCGATCGGCAAAGCCTCCCACGGCCGTGGGATTTATGAAGGCCCGGGCATTTCGATCAAACTGTCGGCCCTGCACCCGCGCTACAGCCGTGCCCAGTACGAGCGCGTGATGGACGAGTTGTACCCGCGCCTGCTGTCGCTGACTCTGCTGGCCAAGCAATACGACATCGGCCTGAACATCGACGCCGAAGAAGCCGACCGCCTGGAGCTGTCGCTGGATCTGCTTGAGCGCCTGTGCTTCGAACCGCAACTGACCGGCTGGAACGGCATCGGTTTCGTGATCCAGGCCTACCAAAAGCGTTGCCCGTACGTGATCGACTACGTGATCGACCTGGCTCGCCGCAGCCGTCATCGTCTGATGATCCGTCTGGTGAAAGGCGCGTACTGGGACAGCGAAATCAAGCGCGCCCAGGTCGAAGGCCTGGAAGGCTATCCGGTCTACACCCGCAAGGTGTACACCGACGTTTCCTACATCGCCTGCGCCCGCAAACTGCTGTCGGTGCCGGAAGTCATCTACCCGCAGTTCGCCACGCACAACGCCCACACTCTGTCGGCGATTTATCACATTGCCGGTCAGAACTATTACCCGGGCCAGTACGAATTCCAGTGCCTGCACGGCATGGGCGAACCGTTGTACGAGCAGGTTGTAGGCAAAGTCTCCGAAGGCAAGTTGAACCGTCCGTGCCGCGTGTACGCTCCGGTCGGCACTCACGAAACCTTGCTGGCGTACCTCGTACGTCGTCTGCTGGAAAACGGCGCCAACACCTCGTTCGTCAACCGCATCGCCGACCAGTCGATTTCAATTCAGGAACTGGTGGCCGATCCAGTTGCGCAGATTGAGCAGATGGCAACCGTGGAAGGTGGTTTCGGCCTGCCGCACCCGCGCATTCCGCTGCCGCGCGACCTTTATGGTTCCGAGCGCGCCAACTCCAGCGGCATCGACATGGCCAACGAACATCGTCTGGCATCGCTGTCCTGCGCACTGCTGGCCACCGCGCACAACCACTGGAAAGCCGCGCCGATGCTCGGTTGCGCCTCCAGCAACGAAGCACCGGCACCAGTCCTGAACCCGTCCGATCTGCGTGACGTGGTCGGCCATGTGCAGGAAGCCACCGTTGAAGACGTCGACAACGCCATTCAATGCGCCCTGAACGCCGCGCCAATTTGGCAGGCCACCCCGCCGGCCGAACGCGCCGCGATTCTGGAACGCGCCGCCGACTTGATGGAAGGCGAGATTCAGCCGCTGATGGGCCTGTTGGCTCGCGAGGCCGGCAAGACCTTCGCCAACGCCATCGCCGAAGTCCGCGAGGCCGTCGACTTCCTGCGTTATTACGCGGTGCAGGCTCGCAACGATTTCAGCAATGACGCCCACCGCCCATTGGGCCCAGTGGTCTGCATCAGCCCGTGGAACTTCCCGCTGGCGATCTTCAGCGGTCAAGTCGCCGCCGCACTGGCCGCCGGTAACCCGGTCCTGGCCAAACCGGCCGAACAAACTCCGCTGGTGGCTGCACAAGCCGTACGCCTGCTGCTCGAGGCCGGGATCCCGGAAGGCGTGCTGCAACTGCTGCCGGGTCGCGGTGAAACCGTCGGCGCTGGTCTGGTGGGCGATGAGCGTGTCAAGGGCGTGATGTTCACCGGCTCCACCGAAGTCGCGCGTCTGCTGCAACGCAACATTGCCGGTCGTCTCGACAACCAGGGCCGTCCAATCCCGCTGATCGCCGAAACTGGTGGCCAGAACGCGATGATCGTCGACTCTTCGGCACTGACCGAACAAGTGGTAATCGACGTTGTGTCGTCGGCCTTCGACAGCGCCGGTCAGCGTTGCTCGGCTCTGCGCGTCCTGTGCCTGCAGGAAGATTCCGCTGATCGCGTCATCGAAATGCTTAAAGGTGCGATGGCTGAAAGCCGTCTCGGCAACCCGGAGCGCCTGTCCGTGGACATCGGCCCGGTGATCGACGCCGAAGCCAAGGCCGGCATCGAGAAACACATCCAGGGCATGCGCGACAAAGGTCGCAACGTGTACCAGGTGGCCATCGCCGATGCCGAGGAAGTCAAACGCGGCACCTTCGTCATGCCGACCCTGATCGAACTGGAAAGCTTCGACGAGCTGCAACGCGAGATCTTCGGCCCGGTGCTGCACGTGGTGCGCTACAAGCGTAAAGAGATCGACCAGTTGATCGCCCAGATCAACGCCTCCGGTTACGGCCTGACCCTCGGCGTGCACACCCGCATCGACGAGACCATCGCCAAGGTGATCGACAACGTCAACGCCGGTAACGTCTACGTCAACCGCAACATCGTGGGTGCCGTGGTCGGTGTTCAGCCGTTCGGTGGCGAAGGCCTGTCGGGGACCGGTCCGAAGGCCGGTGGCCCGCTGTACCTGTACCGCCTGCTGTCGACGCGTCCTACCGATGCCATCGAACAATCCTTCGCTCGCGGTGATGCTGCCGTGGCGCCGGACGTTCGTCTGCGCGATGCCCTGAGCAAACCGCTGGTTGCCCTGAAAGCCTGGGCCGACAGCAACAAGTTCGCCGACCTGAGCACGCTGTGCGTGCAATACGCAGCCCAGTCGCAAAGCGGCATCACCCGCGTGCTGGCCGGCCCGACCGGCGAGAAGAACAGCTACGCGATCCTGCCGCGCGAGCACGTGCTGTGCCTGGCGGACATCGAAGGTGACCTGCTGACCCAACTCGCGGCAGTACTGGCAGTGGGCGGTTCGGCGGTCTGGCCGGAATCCGACACCAGCAAGGCATTGTTCGCACGCCTGCCGAAAGAGATTCAGGCGCGGATCAAACTGGTTTCCGACTGGAACAAGGACGACGTGGTGTTTGATGCAGTTCTGCATCACGGCCATTCCGACCAGTTGCGTGCGGTCTGCCAGCAGATTGCCAAGCGTGCCGGTGCCATCGTTGGGGTTCAGGGCTTGTCCCAGGGCGAGACCAACATTGCGCTGGAGCGCCTGGTGATCGAGCGCGCGCTGAGCGTCAACACTGCGGCAGCGGGTGGTAACGCCAGCCTGATGACCATCGGTTAATCAGCGACTCTGCCGGCAACATAAAAAATGGGCGCCCTCACCGGCGCCCATTTTTTTGGCCTCTCCATCACCGTTATCAATCTTCCTGTTCAGCCTTTATTCGCACGCCTAGACTCGGTCCATTCCAAAAAAAGGTAGGCCGCCATGTCCGAGACGCTGCTCAGTTCCCGCAATCTGGCTTTCGAGCTGTACGAAGTCCTCGATGCCGAGGGCCTGACCCGGCGCGAGCGGTTTGCCGAGCACAACCGCGAAACCTTCGATGCCGCCATCGGCACGGCGCGCAACATCGCCGAGAAGTACTTCGCACCGCACAACCGCAAGGGCGACGAGAACGAGCCGCGCTACGAGAACGGTCAGGCGATTCTGATTCCCGAAGTGAAACCGGCGGTGGATGCCTTCCTCGAAGCCGGATTCCTCAACGCCGCGCGCAGTTTCGACGCTGGCGGCATGCAACTTCCTACATTGCTGTCCCAGGCCTGCTTCGCCCACTTCCAGTCGGCCAACGCTGCGTCGACCTCGTACCCGTTCCTGACCATGGGTGCCGCCAACCTGATCGAAAGTTTCGGCACCGACGAGCAGAAGCAACGCTTCCTGCAACCGATGATCGACGGTCGCTTCTTCGGCACCATGGCCCTGACCGAACCCCATGCCGGTTCGTCGCTGTCGGATATTCGTACCCGCGCGGAACCTGCGTCCGACGGTACTTATCGCCTCAAGGGCAACAAGATCTTCATTTCCGGCGGCGATCACCCGCTCTCGGAGAACATCGTGCACATGGTGCTGGCGAAACTGCCGGATGCGCCGGCCGGGGTGAAGGGGATTTCGCTGTTTATCGTGCCCAAGTTCCTGGTCAACGATGACGGCAGTCTCGGCAAGCGCAATGACGTGCTGCTGGCCGGGTTGTTCCACAAGATGGGCTGGCGCGGAACGACCTCGACCGCGCTGAACTTCGGCGATAACGGCGATTGTGTCGGCTATCTGGTGGGCAAGCCGCATCACGGTTTGAGCTACATGTTCCAGATGATGAACGAGGCGCGGATTGGCGTCGGCATGGGCGCGGTGATGCTCGGTTACGCCGGTTACCTGTACTCGTTGGAGTACGCCCGCGAACGTCCACAGGGCCGGGTGCCGGACAGCAAGGACCCGACGACGGCGCCGGTGGCGATCATTCAGCACGCGGACGTCAGACGCATGCTGCTGACGCAGAAATCCTACGTCGAAGGTGCGTTCGATCTCGGCCTGTATGCGGCGCGACTGTTCGATGACACCACCACGCTGGAAACCGAAGCCGAGCGCAAACAGGCGCATGAGCTATTGGACTTGCTGACGCCGATCGTCAAATCCTGGCCATCGGAGTTCTGCCTCAAGGCCAACGAAATGGCGATCCAGATTCTCGGCGGCCACGGTTACACCCGCGAATACCCGGTGGAGCAGTACTACCGCGACAATCGTCTGAACCCGATCCACGAAGGCACTCACGGCATTCAGTCGCTCGATTTGCTGGGACGCAAACTGGCGCAGAACGGTGGCGCCGGGCTCAAGCAACTGATTCGCCTGATTGCCGACACGGCCGAGCGCGCGGTGGCGTACGAATCGTTGACCGCACTGCGTGAGCCTTTGGAGAAACTGGTCGCTCGTCTACAGAGCGTGACCATCGGCCTGCTGACGGATCTGGCTCAGGGCAAGGTCAACAGCAGCCTGGCGAATTCGGCGTTGTACCTGAAGGTGTTCGGGCACACGGTGATTGGCTGGCGTTGGCTGGAGCAGGCGATTCGGGCGGAGGAAGGCCTAGCCAAGGGGAATGCGGCGGATGTCGACTTCTATAAGGGCAAGTTGCAGGCGGCGCGGTATTTTCTGACCTGGGAAGTGCCGGGGTGTCAGCATGAGTTGGCTTTGCTGGAGGCGCGGGATGATACGTGTCTGGCAATGCAGGATGCGTGGTTCTAAAGCCAGCCCTCTCCCCAGCCCTCCCGAAACGTCGGACCGCCCGGAGGGAGAGGGGGCCGAATGGGGGATGCTTCAGAAGTACACCGACCTGAAAGTGCTTTGCCGAATCCATAATCGACAAGGTATTTCAGGTCGACGGAGAGCGTGATACACCGCAGTCGGTCCCCTCTCCCTCCGGGAGATGGCTAGGGTGAGGGGCTCTTTGGCTCTTGGCACTCAACTCAACTTGAACCCACCCATCTGCCGCGCCAGATCATCCGCCAACCGCTGCAACATCTGACAATCCTCACGACAAGCCCGAACCTCCCCCGCCGTCGCCCGCGCAAGATCGGAAATCCCC
Source organism: Pseudomonas sp. HS6 (assembly GCF_023375815.1). NCBI lineage: Bacteria > Pseudomonadati > Pseudomonadota > Gammaproteobacteria > Pseudomonadales > Pseudomonadaceae > Pseudomonas > Pseudomonas sp. HS6. Next base: position 3,608,509 of record NZ_CP067412.1, read on the forward strand.
TGCACGTTTCGGTTGATCTCCTCAGTCACCGCCGACTGCTCCTCAGTCGCCGTCGCCACCTGATGGTTCATGTCGCTGATGCGCTCGACCTGCCCGGTAATCGCGGTCAGCGACGCTCCAGTACGCTGACTCGATTCAACCCCGGTGCCGGTCGCAGCCTGTCCGGTACGCATTGAAGACACGGCATTCTCCGCACCTTGCTTGAGGCTGCCGATCATGTGCTGGATCTCGTCGGTTGAAGCCTGAGTCCGCCGCGCCAGTGTCCGCACTTCATCGGCCACCACCGCAAAACCACGCCCCATGTCCCCGGCCCGCGCCGCTTCAATCGCCGCATTCAGCGCCAGCAGATTGGTCTGCTCGGAAACACCGCGAATCACCGCCAACACTTGATCGATCGACGCCACCTGATGCGCCAACTCACCCACCGCCCCCGCCGCGACGCCAATTTCATCGGACATGCTTTCTATATGGCGAATCGAGCCGCCGACCACTTCCCGCGCCTGCATCGCCTCATCGCGAGCAGTTTGCGAAGCGACCGCAGCATTGCCGGCGTTCTGGGCGATTTCCTGCACGGTCAGGCCCATTTCGTGGACGGCGGTGGCGACCATGTCGGTCATCTCCTGCTGGCGGCCTGAGCGCTCGGCGGTGTTATCCACAACCCGGGCCACCTGGCCGACCGCGACACGCAGACGTTCACTGGTGGTCAACACCTCGGCGATCATCCCGCGCTGGCTGTCGAGGAAACGGTTGAAGCCCCGAGCGAGGTCGCCCAGCTCGTCGGCGCGGCTGGAATCTAACCGATGGGTCAAATCTCCACCACCGCTACCGATTGCTACCAGCGCAGCTGTTACCTGACGAATCGGTCGCACCAATCCTTGGGCCAGCCAGATCACCAGCGCCAGGCAAACCAGCGCCACCGCCAGACCGATGCCGCTGCTCATCCACATCGCCCGGCGGGCTTCGGCGTAGATCTGCGACTGTGGCACTTCGGCCACCAGGGTCCAGCCGAGGTCACGCAAAGGCAGGCTGAAGGCGAGGAAGTCTTCGCCGTCGCGCTGGAAGCTGCTATTGGCCGCCACTTTATGGCCCATGACCGCTTGTGCTGCTGAGCCGCCGATCTGCTCGCTCAAGGTGCGCTTGCCGCTGAACTGTGCCTCGGGATGGACCTGGATAAGGCCATCGGAACGCACGAGATAGACCTTCCCGCGCTCACCGAAGCTGAAGTTGTGGATCAGCTCCGACAGCTCTTTCATGCTCAATCCAAGACCCGCTACGCCGACCACTTTGCCGGCCTGCTCCACCTTCAAATCGATGAACAGCGCCAGCTCTCCGGTGGCCCCGTCGTTGTCGATGTTCAGGGTGCGGGGCTGATTGCTGTCGAGGAAAGAGTAGAACCAGGCATCGGCCGGTTTGGATCGGCTGAGGGTGCGATCCAGGCCTTTTTCGGTGATGTAGTGATTGGATTCGGTGCCGATGATCAGCGCGGTGAACGCATTGTGTTCGGCGCGGATGCCTTCCAGATACTGCGCGAAGCCCGCCGTTTTGGCGGAGTCTTCACCAGTGGCCAGCCAGTCGCGGACTATCGTATTGCTGGCGATGTCTTTGGCGGCGGTAAGGGGTTGAACGAGAATTCGCTCGATGTCGTTGCGCGTCGCTTCGATGCTCGACGGCAGGGCCTGTTCGACCAGATAGCTCTGGGCGAGGCGGTTGACCACCAGGGTATAAATGCCAACCACGATCAGGATGCTGACCAGCAGGGCGGTGCCCATGCCGAGGATCAGCTGCCATTGAATACTGCGACGCCAGAACTGCATGGAGCACCCCCAAAGAATAAGAGGCTGAAACACTGCAACAGCCGTGCCGATTGTATACAACGCAATCGACAATCTTATTCCTTGGTTGTGCGCAACCCCATCAACCCTGATTGATGGTCTTGGCGATGGTCTCGACCGTGGCGCTGACTTGCTCTTGGTAACGCTCGAGTTCCTGCTGGTGCTGCTTCTTCATTTCAATCTGCTGCGAGCACAGATTCATCGCCGCCAGCACCAGCAGGCGGTCACCGATCAGCGTCGGGTATTTGCGTTTGGTGTCGGCCAGTGCGGCCTTGAGCATCAATGCGGCGTCCAGCAGGGTCTGTTCTTCCCCGGCCGGTGCCTTGATCGAATAGTCCTCCCCCATGATGGAGACGACTTTTACCCCTGCTGTGCCGTGGTTCATGCGCTGACAGGACCTGCGTTGACGCGATCAACCAGGGCCTGGATGCGCGCAGCGGTGGCGCCGTGCTTTTCTTCCTGTTCCATCAGGCTCAGTTGCAGGCTTTCGTTTTCATCCTTGGCCTGGGCCAGTTCCGTGGACAGGGTCTGGTTAGTTTCCAAAAGGGTCTGGTTCTGTTGCACCAGGTCGCTGACGAGCTGTTCCAATTGGCTGAGGGATGCTTCCAACATTTTGATCTTCCAGGGCTTTTTCAAAGGGCGCGTACGATAAAGAAAAGTCGTCGTGGATGCCAGGGTTAAACCGGCGCAAAGCCTTGATTTTCCTGGCAGTCGACCATTCCTGCGAGTGTTAGAGACTGTGATCTGCCGATCTGGTTCCTGCACTTCGTCGCCCGGCCCTTCGTGCGACAAATACGCGCACCGGCTCAAGACTTTAGTCGTATGACCGATAAGTCATCCAACAGCAGTCTCAGCCCGCATGGATGCGGCCCTTCCTGGTATCCGCCCCATGTCCCTTCGCAATATGAATATCGCCCCCCGGGCGTTCACCGGTTTCGCCCTGATCGGCGGCCTGATGCTGATTCTCGGCGTGTTCGCCCTGAACCAGATGAGCAAGATTCGCGGCGCCGCCGAAAACATCACCACCACCAGCGTGCCGAGCATCAAGAACCTCGACGAGTTCACTCAACTGACCCTGCGTCTGCGGGTGCTGTCGTACCGTTTGCTGGTGAACCGCGAGCCGGACGTCCAGCAGAAAACCGTCGAACTGCTGGAGATGCGCAACCAGCAGATCCGCAAGGCCCAGACCGATTACGAGCCGTTGATCGGCACCCCGCAGGAGCGTGCGGCTTACGATCAGTACGTGCAGTTGCTGGGTCAGTACCGCCAGATTGAAGACCGGATGAAAACCCTGTCGCGCAACAATCAGGTGGATGAGTTGCGCAACCTGTTGAACACCCAGTTGCTCGACAACTCCGAAGCGATGAACACCGTGCTCAACCGTCTGATGCAAATCAACGGCGAGCAGATCAGCAACACCAACCAGCAAGCCGCCGAGCAGTTTTCTTCGGCCTTCAGTCTGGTGGTGACGCTGCTGGTGATCGCCACCGGCCTGACCTTCCTGTTCGCCTGGCTGCTGACCCTGAGCATCACCAAGCCAATCTCGAAAGCGCTGGATGCGGCGGAAACCATCGCCGAAGGCAACCTGACCCAGCCGATCCACGTTGACGGCACCGACGAAGCCGGTCGCCTGCTGGCGGCCATGGCAAAGATGCAGTCGAAGCTGCGCGACACCCTGCAACGGATTTCCGGCTCGGCAACGCAGCTGGCTTCCGCTGCGGAAGAGCTGAACAGCGTCACCGACGAAAGCGCCCGTGGCCTGACCCAGCAAAACAACGAAATCGAGCAGGCCGCCACGGCGGTCAACGAGATGACCAGCGCGGTTGAAGAAGTCGCACGCAACGCGGTCAGCACTTCGGAAGCCTCCAAGAACGCCACCACCTCCGCCGGTGACGGCCGCGATCTGGTACAGGAAACCGTCAGCGCCATCGAACGCATGAGCGCCGACGTGCAGAGCACCGCGACCCTGATCGGTGATCTGGCCAACGAATCCCGTGACATCGGCAAGGTGCTGGATGTGATTCGCGGGCTGGCCGATCAGACCAACCTGCTGGCGCTGAACGCCGCCATCGAAGCGGCCCGCGCCGGTGAAGCCGGTCGTGGTTTTGCCGTGGTGGCCGACGAAGTCCGTGCCCTGGCGCACCGTACCCAGCAGTCGACCAGCGAAATCGAGCGCATGATCGGCAGCATCCAGAGCGGCACCGAACACGCCGTGGATTCGATGCGCAACAGCACCGAGCGTGCCGAATCGACCCTGAACATCGCCCGTGGCGCTGGTATGTCGCTGGACACCATCAACACGGCCATCGTTGAAATCAACGAACGCAACCTAGTGATCGCCAGCGCCGCCGAAGAGCAGGCGCAGGTGGCGCGGGAAGTGGATCGTAATCTGGTGAACATTCGCGATCTGTCGGTGCAATCGGCGACCGGCGCGAATCAGACCAGTGCGGCAAGTAATGAGCTGTCGCGCCTGGCGCTGGATCTGAACAATATGGTTGGGCGGTTCAGCCTTTGATTTTTTAGATCAAGGTCAAGATCAAAAGCCACCCCCTCATCGGAACGCCGCCCGCCCAACCCTCTCCCCCAGGGGGGCGAGGGGGAAGGGAGCAGATCGGAGGGCTTTTCAAGATCTTGAGTTCGGCTCGGAATTTCAGGTCGATGCAATCCGAGAGAGCCACTCGGTCAGTCCCCTCTCCCTCCGGGAGAGGGCTAGGGTGAGGGGGACAATCGCAAGCCGAACCCAAATCCCGAATAACCCGCTGAAAAACCTTTTTGACAGCATCACATTTCAACAGGTTAGAATCGCTGGCACGCAGACTGCATGGTCAGTTTGTGCCCGTCTTTCCGCTTCTGGAGTACTGCCTTTGAATGCGACGACCATCAACAGCCTGTTCTTGATCGGCGCGTTGCTGGTAGGTGCGAGCATTCTTGTCAGTTCCCTTTCGTCGCGTCTCGGCATCCCGATTCTGGTGATCATCCTCGCAGTCGGCATGACTGCCGGGGTCGATGGCGGCGGCATCATTTTCGATAACTACCCGACGGCCTATCTGGTCGGCAACCTCGCACTGGCGGTGATCCTGCTCGACGGCGGCTTGCGAACCCGGGTGTCCAGTTTCCGCGTAGCCTTGTGGCCGGCCTTGTCGCTGGCCACGGTCGGCGTCCTCATAACAACCGGTCTCACCGGCATGGCCGCCGCGTGGCTGTTCGACCTGAATCTGATTCAAGGCCTGCTGATCGGCGCCATCGTCGGTTCGACGGACGCCGCAGCGGTGTTTTCGCTGCTCGGCGGTAAAGGCCTGAACGAACGGGTGACCGCCAGCCTGGAAATCGAATCCGGCAGCAACGACCCGATGGCGGTGTTTCTCACCGTGACCCTGATCGACATGCTCGCCAGCGGCCAGACCGGCCTGCACTGGAGCCTGCTGACCCATCTGATCCGCGAGTTCGGCATCGGTGGCGTGATCGGTCTCGGCGGCGGCTGGCTGATGCTGCAACTGGTCAACCGGATCAACCTCGCCACCGGCCTCTATCCGATCCTGGTGATCGCCGGCGGTCTGGTGGTGTTTGCCCTGACCAACGCCCTGCACGGCAGCGGCTTCCTCGCCGTTTACCTGTGCGGTCTGGTGATTGGCAACCGCCCTGTGCGCAGCCGTCACGGCATCCTGCACATGCTCGACGGCATGGCGTGGCTGGCACAGATCGGCATGTTCCTGGTGCTGGGGCTGCTGGTCACCCCGCACGATTTGCTGCCGATCGCCGTACCTGCTCTGGGTCTGGCGCTGTGGATGATTCTGTTCGCACGGCCGCTGTCCGTAGTGGTCGGGTTGCTGCCGTTCAAGGCCTTCCACGGTCGCGAAAAAGCGTTCATTTCATGGGTCGGCCTGCGCGGCGCGGTACCGATCATTCTCGCAGTGTTCCCGTTGATGGCCGGGCTGCCGAATGCGCAGCTGTACTTCAACCTCGCGTTCTTCATCGTGCTGGTGTCGCTGCTGGTGCAGGGCACGAGCCTGCCGTGGGTGGCCAGACTGCTCAAGGTGACCGTGCCGCCAGAGCCCGCGCCGATCTCCCGCGCGGCGCTCGAAGTCCATGTCACCAGCGAGTGGGAGCTGTTCGTTTACAAGCTCGGTGCGGAGAAATGGTGCATCGGTTCGCCCCTGCGCGAGCTGAAAATGCCGGAAGGCACACGTATCGCGGCCCTGTTTCGCGGTCAGCAACTGCTCCATCCGTCGGGTAGTACGGTGCTGGAAGTCGATGATTTGCTGTGTGTTATCGGCCATGAACACAACCTGCCGGCCCTCGGAAAACTGTTCAGCCAGGCGCCACAACGGGGCCTCGATCTACGCTTCTTCGGCGACTTCGTACTCGAAGGAGACGCCCAGCTCAAAGCGGTTGCAGCCCTTTACGGCCTACCGGCCGAAGGCATCGATCCGGACATGACCCTGGGCCACTTCATTGCCCAGAAAGTCGGCGGAGCACCGATCGTTGGCGACCAGGTGGAATGGAACAACACCCACTGGACAGTTGCGGTCATGGACGGGAACAAGATCGGCAAAGTGGGCGTCAGATTCCCCGAAGGAAGTCGCCCGGGCCCCGGGCTCTTCCTCTAAACTGCCTCCACTCTCACTTGCTTGACCGGTCTCTATGCCTACCCTGCGCTCCTTTTTCCTCGCGGCCCTGCTGGGCCTGAGTCTTACTGTCGGCCAGTTGCAAGCCGCAGAACCGCCGTCCAGCGACGCCGTGCAGGCCAACCTGGACAAGCTCACCGACAGCAAACTGCCCGAGGCCGACAAGAAGGCCCTGCAAACGCTCCTGCAAAACACGCTGAACCAACTCAACAACCGGCGTGACTACGAGCAGAAGCTGAGCGACCTCAAGCAGCAGTTGGCCACCGCGCCGAAGCAGACCATTGAGAACGCGCGTGAACTGACGCGACTCAAAGCCACCGCCGTGGTGCCAGTGGCGCAGCGCTTCACCAAAGAGAACATCCAGCAGCTGGAACAGATCCTCACCGAGCGCTCGACCCAGCAAAGCGATCTGCAAAAAGCCTTGGCCGACGCCAACAGCCTGATCATTACTGCGCAGACTCGCCCGGAGCGCGCCCAGGCAGAAATCGCCAGCAGCCAGACGCGCATCCAGCAGATCAACAACATCCTCAAGACCGGCAAGGACAGCGGCAAGACCCTGAGCGCCGAGCAACGTGACCTGCTCAACGCCGAACTGGCTGCGCTCAATGCGCTGATCCCGTTGCGCCGTCAGGAATTGGCCGGCAATAACCAGTTGCAGGACCTGGGCAACAGCCAGCATGACCTTCTCTCGGAAAAGTCCGACCGCCTGGACCACGAGATCCAGGAACTGCAAACCCTGATCAACCAGAAGCGTCTGGCCCTGTCTCAGGAAACCGTGACGCAGCAGTCGATCGAGGCGCAGAAATCCGGCGGCAGCACCCTGCTCGCCACTGAAAGCGCGGCCAACCTCAAACTTTCCGACTATTTGCTCAAAAGCACCGACCGTCTCAACGAAGTCACCCAGCAGAACCTCCAGACCAAACAGCAACTGGACAGCGTGACCCAGAGTGACTCAGCCCTCGACGAGCAGATCAACGTGCTCAAAGGCAGCCTGTTGTTGTCGAAGATTCTCTATAAACAGAAACAGGCATTGCCGCGACTCAAGGTCGACCGCGACCTGGCGGATCAGATCGCTGACATCCGCCTGTATCAATTCGAAGTCAGCCAGCAACGCGAGCTGCTGAGCAATCCGACCGCTTACGTCGACAACCTGTTGTCCACCCAGCCGCCGGAGCAGGTCACACCGCAACTTCGCAAGAGCCTGCTGGAACTGGCCAACACCCGCGCCGACCTTCTCGAGCGTTTGAATCGAGAACTGAGCGCGATGCTCAATGAGTCGATCACCCTGCAACTGAACCAGAAGCAATTGCTGAGCACCGCGCAAAGCTTGCGCGCGACCCTTGACGAGCAGATGTTCTGGATTCCCAGCAACAAGCCGCTGGACACCGAATGGATTCGCGGCGTGCCGGAGCGCCTGAAACGTCAGATCGACACCTTGCCGCTGGCGTCGAGCCTGAGCGAACTGACCGACGGCCTGACCCAACGTCCGCTACTGTTCCTGCCGCTGGCGCTGTTGATCGGCACGCTGCTGTGGCGTCGCAAACAGCTGTATTCGCGACTGAACAAAGTCCACCAGGACATCGGCCACTTCAAGCGCGACAGTCAGTGGCATACACCGCAGGCGATCCTGATCAACATTCTGCTGGCGATGCCAGTGGCGCTGGGCCTGGCGCTGTGCGGGCTGGCGCTACAGATCGACGCCCGAGGACAGAACGCCAACATGGGTGCGGCCCTGTTGCAAATGGGCCAGGCGTGGCTGGTGTTCTACACCGCTTACCGGATACTCGCGCCGGGCGGCGTGGCCGAATTGCACTTCCGCTGGGAGAAACCGCAGGTCGAATTCCTTCAGGGCTGGGTGCGTCGCCTCGGTCTGGTGGTGATGGCTCTGGTGGCCGTGGTGGCGGTCGCCGAACTGCAACCGGCGGCGCTGGCCGATGACGTGCTGGGCATGCCGGTGGTACTGACCTGCTACGCCCTGATGGCGTGGCTGCTCAGCCGCCTGCTGATCAGCAGCCCGGCCCACGAAAACGCCTCGCTGTTCCGCAAGGCCGTGGGTGTGATGTTCACCCTTCTGCCCATCGCCCTGTTCGTCGCGGTGTGCTTCGGCTACTACTACACCGCACTGAAACTCAGCGACCGCTTGATCAACACGCTGTACCTGCTGATGTTCTGGCTGGTGATTGAAGCGACCTTCGTCCGTGGTCTGGCGGTCGCGGCACGGCGTCTGGCCTACCAGCGCGCCCTGGCCAAACGTCAGGCAGCGAAGGAAGCCGGCGACGGCGAAGCGGTGATCGAAGAGCCAACCCTGGACATCGAAAAGGTCAACGAGCAGTCCCTGCGCCTGATTCGTCTGGCGCTGCTCGGTGGTTTCATCGCCGCGCTGTACTGGGTCTGGGCCGACCTGATCACGGTGTTCTCGTACCTCGACAACATTACCCTCTACGAATACACCAGCGGCACCGGCGCCAACATGAGCATGGTGCCGATCAGCATCGGCGACATGCTGGGCGCGCTGATCATCATCGGCATCACCTTTGCACTCGCACGCAACTTGCCGGGCCTGCTTGAAGTGTTCGTGCTGTCGAAACTCAATCTGGCCCAAGGCAGTGCCTACGCGACCACGACGCTGCTGTCGTACGTGATCGCCGGGGTCGGTTTCGTCTCGACCCTGTCGACCCTCGGCGTGAGCTGGGACAAGTTGCAATGGTTGGTAGCGGCGCTCTCGGTCGGCCTCGGTTTCGGTATGCAGGAGATCTTCGCGAACTTCATCTCCGGCATCATGATCCTGTTCGAACGCCCGGTGCGTATCGGCGACACCATCACCATCGGCAACCTGTCGGGCACGGTGAGCAAGATCCGCATCCGTGCCACGACCATCACCGACTTCGACCGCAAGGACATCATTGTCCCGAACAAGACGTTCATCACCGGGCAACTGATCAACTGGTCGCTGACCGACACGATTACCCGGGTGACGCTGAAACTCGGTGTGGATTACGGTTCGGATCTGGATCTGGTCAAGGAGCTGCTGCTCAAGGCCGCCCGGGAAAACCCGCGCGTGCTCAAAGAACCCGAGCCGCATGTGTACTTCCTCAACTTCGGCGAAAGCACCCTCGACCACGAACTGCGCATGCACGTGCGCGACCTCGGTGACCGCAACCCGGTCATCGACGAGGTCAACCGCTTCATCAACCGCGAGTTCAAGAAGCAGCACATCAACATCTCGTTCCGGCAGATGGAGGTTTACCTGAAGAACCTTCACGGTCAGGAGTACAAACTGGTGCCGATCGAAGACGACAGTAAAACCATCGTCCCGATCAGCGGCGAGCAAAAACCGCTGCAAGAGCCGCCACCCGCCAAACTCGACTAACCCGGCTAATCCCAGCAGAATGCTCGGACATTCTGCTGGAGCCGGCCCTTGAAAGCCCTCGACGAACTGACCTTCGACAACCGCTTCGCCCGCCTGGGCGACGCGTTCTCGGCCCACGTGCTGCCCGAACCGATCGACAACCCGCGACTGGTGGTCGCCAGCCCTGCGGCCCTGGCGCTGCTGGATCTGGCCCCAGCGACAGCTGACACCCAGGAATTCGCTGAACTGTTCGGCGGCCATAAACTGTGGGCCGACGCAGAGCCGCGGGCGATGGTCTATTCCGGGCATCAGTTCGGCGGCTATACCCCGCAACTGGGCGATGGTCGCGGGCTGTTGCTGGGCGAGGTCTACAACGCGGCCGGCGAGCACTGGGACTTGCACCTCAAGGGCGCCGGACAGACGCCGTTTTCGCGCATGGGCGATGGTCGCGCAGTGCTGCGTTCGTCGATCCGCGAGTTTCTCGCCTCCGAAGCACTGTATGCGTTGAACATCCCGTCCTCACGCGCCGCATGCGTGATCGGTTCCGACACCCCGGTCTGGCGTGAGAAACAGGAACGCGCTGCGATGGTGCTGCGGCTGGCGCCGAGCCACGTGCGCTTCGGGCATTTCGAATATTTCTATTACACCAAGCGGCCCGAGCAGCAGAAGTCGCTCGGCGAACACGTGTTGGCGATGCACTTTCCCCAGTGCCTAGAACAACCGGAGCCGTACCTGGCGATGTTCCGCGAAATCGTCGAGCGCAACGCTGAGTTGATCGCCAAGTGGCAGGCCTACGGTTTCTGCCACGGGGTGATGAACACCGACAACATGTCGATCCTCGGCATCACCTTCGACTTCGGCCCGTTCGCCTTCCTCGATGACTTCGACGCGAACTTCATCTGCAATCACTCCGATGATCAGGGCCGCTACTCGTTCAGCAATCAAGTGCCGGTCGGCCAGTGGAACCTCAGCGCCCTGGCCCAGGCCCTGACGCCATTCATCAGCGTCGAAGCCCTGCGCGAAACCCTTGGCCTGTACCTGCCGCTGTTCCAGGCGTACTACCTCGACCTGATGCGCCGCCGTCTGGGCTTCACCACGGCCGAGGACGAGGACCAGCAACTGCTGGAACAACTGCTGCAACTGATGCAGAACAGCGGCGTCGACTACACCTTGTTCTTCCGTCGTCTGGGTGAGGAGTCAGCCGAACAGGCCGTCGCTCGCCTGCGCGATGACTTCGTCGATATCAAGGGCTTCGATGCCTGGGGCGAACGCTATGTCGCCCGTGTCGCACGCGATGGCGCGACCGATCAGGAACAGCGCCGTGCGCGGATGCACGCGGTGAATCCGCTGTACATCCTGCGCAATTACCTGGCGCAGAAGGCGATTGATGCAGCGGAACAGGGTGACTACTCCGAAGTGCGACGGCTGCATGCGGTGCTGAGCAATCCATTCGAGGAACAGCCTGGAATGGAAAGCTATGCGGAGCGGCCGCCGGAGTGGGGCAAGCATCTGGAGATCAGTTGTTCTTCGTGAGTCGGGGCAAAGACCTCCATCGGGAGATCAAAGTGATCGGCCAGCCAGCGGACTTGCCGCAGGTTGAGCTGGCGCTTGCCGCTAAGGATTTCCGATACGACCGACTGAGTTCCAACCCCGGGCAAATCGCTCTGGGTCAAGCCATGCTCACGCATTAGATATCCCAGCACCTCAAAACCAGGTGATTTGAATACAGGATGATGTATGCGATCCCACTCTTCGATCCAGTCACCGATGATATCCACCAGGCTCATCAAAGGATGGGATTCGTCATCGCCCGTCATCCCGAGCAATTCGTCAAGCGCTTGGACGAGTAAGTCATAATCGCTTTCGTTTTTCGGCTTGCGCAGCAATGGCGAGACGAACTCCCAATGCTCAGCCGCTTTTTTTATCAGAACACTCATGCCCATTCCTCCTTCCATTTACCCCGATCATATTCGCGGTGATCCAACACATGCCTGATGTACAGTTTTTGAGATCGATACCTGACGTAGGCAATCAGTCTCAGCTTATTGCCACCGATATCGAAAACATGAAACTCACCTACCTTGTCGATAGCAGGAAACAAAGCTTTCATCGCCGCAAAGTCTGAAGGCTTGCCCCCTTTCGCAATTTCAAACCAATGATCCAGCGCAGTAGCCGAATTAGGCCACCTTTCTTTGGCTTCTCGTATTCGTTTTCCGGTGATGACATGCATGCAACATCCTTATCGCATTCTGCTATGGGGAGTTAATCACAACTCAAAATTATCGCAAGTTGCGATACAGCCGAGCAGACCAACGGGCTCAACCGGTCCACATCAGCCTAGGCTCACAGCCAAACACTGCACGATTGAAAATATGAGCAAACGTCTCCAACTAGGAGTTATCAGCTCTCCACCGGATTCCGATCATGACCGACCCACTCCTCATCCCCTGCCCCTCCTGCAACGGCCTCAACCGCATCCCCGCCGAGCGTCTCAACGACCACCCGAAATGCGGGCGCTGCAAGTCCGAGGTGCTGCTGAACAAGCCGTTTGAACTCACGCAAGGCGATTACGCCAGCCAGATCAAGGGCGATCTGCCGTTACTGGTGGACGTATGGGCGGACTGGTGCGGGCCGTGCAAGTCGTTTGCGCCAGTGTTCGAGCAGGCGGCCGCGCAATTGGCAGGCAAGTGCCGGCTGGCCAAGCTGGACAGCGAGGCCAATCAGCAGTTGTCGGCGCAGTTGGGGATTCGTTCGATTCCGAGCCTGATTCTGTTCAGGAATGGCCGTGAGGTGGCGCGGCAGAGTGGGGCGTTTCCGTTACCGCAACTGATGGCGTGGCTGCGCAGCCAGGGCATCTGAGACGACACCGTCCAAAGTGGGAGCTAGCTCCCACTTTGTTTTTTCAGGCGTCTTCCAGCAAGTTGTGCAACTCGACGAACTGCTGCGTCAGCTTGTGTCGTGGATCGAGGTGGATCAACGGCGTGCTGGCTTGGTGCGACTCGCGCATGCGCACCGAACTGGCGAGGTAAACCGGCAGCACCGGCAAACCTTCAGCGATCAATTCGTCGAGAATCTGCTGTGGCAGGCTGGCCCGGGCCTGGAACTGGTTGACCACGATGCCTTCGACTTCCAGGCCTTCGTTGTGGTCGTCCTTCAACTCTTCGATCTCCGACATCAGCCCGTACAGGGCCTGACGGGAAAAGCTGTCGCAATCGAAGGGGATCAACACACGATCGGCAGCAATCAGCGCCGAAACCGCGTAAAAATTCAGAGCCGGTGGCGTATCGAGGTAGATGCGATCGTAGTCCTCGCTCAACTCATCGAGCAACTTACGCAGCTTGTTGATCTTGTGCTTGGCCTCGAGCTTGGGCTGCAGGTCGGCCAGTTCCGCCGTGGCGGTGATGATGTGCAGGTTGTCGAACGGAGTTTCGTAGATATCCGCTTTGTTCTTCTTGGAGAACGGGCCCGAAGACAAGGTCTGCTTGAAGAAGTCGGCGATGCCCATCGGAATGTCGTCACCGGTGAGCCCGGTCAGATACTGAGTGGAGTTGGCCTGGGCATCGAGGTCCACCAACAGCGTGCGATAACCCTCGCTGGCGCTGACCGCCGCCAGATTGCAGGCGATGCTGGATTTGCCCACGCCACCTTTCTGATTGAACACCACGCGCCGCATGACAAAACCTCCGTGTATCAAAGAATGACCGAGTGTAGTGGTGCCCGGCATCGCTTCGCTACCTTCACGGACACGGACTACAGGGTCAGGCGCAAATATCTCAATGGACATGGCGCAAATGCCGCCATTGACCGTCGATATGCCCGACAGACAATCCCGTCGTAACCCGGATAATGGCCAAGTGACAGTTTTTGCCATGTACCCTTCGGTCCATTTCAGCGCGCAAAATGTAACCAGCATTTGCTACACACTCGTCGCACCGGGATAATGCGCGCCACCCGGCGCCAAGCGCCACGCCACTTTCGGCAAGGTCAGCACCTCTGTGGCATTGGCAGAACCGCGTCAAAAACAGCCCGCAGGGGCGGGATGAATGTCCGTGATCAACTTCAACATCGCCCAATGGCGCGCCTGGGCTCCCGGGCTCGACAGTGTGGACGCCTGGCAAGCCTGGAGCCGACAGCCGGTCGCGCTCCCGAGCAGCGATGCCGCGCCCGATGTGTCGTTCCTTCCGGCCATGCAGCGCCGCCGTCTCAGCCGCCTGGCGCGGATGGCCTTCAGTGTCGGCTGGCCACTGGCCGACGGTCGGGAAAACCTGCCACTGGTCTTCGTCTCCCGCCACGGTGAAACCCCGCGCACGTTCGACATCCTCAGCGACCTGGCCAACGAACAACCGCTGTCACCGACCCAGTTCAGCCTCTCCGTGCACAACGCGATCATCGGCCTGTGGTCGATCATGCGCGGCGAGACCAGCGAGATGACCGCCCTCGCCGCCGCCGGCGACGGCCTCGAACACGGCATGCTGGAAGCCGCCGCCCTGCTGAACGAAGGCGCTCCCGCCGTCCTGTTGGTGATCACCGAAGAACAACCGCCCGCCGCCTATTCGGCGTGGATCGATGACGTCCCGTTTCCGTATGCGGTGGGCTTGCTGCTGACCCCCGGTACCGACTGGCGGCTGACCCTGAACAGCGCCCCCGAAGCATTGTCCAAAGCGCAATGGCCCCACGCGCTGAATATGCTGCAAACCCTGCTCGGCCAGCAAACCCTTTGCCAACATGCCTGGAAAAATCGTGTATGGACCTGGCAACGCAACCCGTGACCGAAAAAAACCGCGACGCCTACCACTGGCGTCTGCTGGCCACTGCCATCAGCTTCACCCTGTTCGGGTTGGGCGGGCTGTGCCTGCGCCTGCTGGTGTTTCCGCTGCTGGGCTGCCTGTCGGGCGACGCGAAAACCCGTCGGGAGCGGGCGCGGCAGACCGTCAGTCGGCTGTTCTGGTTTTTCGTCCGGTTCATGGCCCGCACCGGCGTGCTGACTTATGACATTCAGGGTGCCGAACGCCTTGGCCGTCCCGGGCAGATGATCATCGCCAACCACCCGTCGCTGATCGACGTGGTGTTCCTGATCGGCCTGGTGCGCCACGCCAATTGCGTGGTGAAGAAAAGCCTGTGGGAAAACCCTTTCACTCGCGGCCCGCTGCGCAGCACCGAATACATCAGCAACGACGGCAGCATGGACATGCTCGATGCCGCCGCCGATGCACTGCGAGAAGGACAAACCCTGATCATTTTCCCGGAAGGCACGCGCACGCAGCCCGGGCAGGCACCGGCCTTCCACCGGGGCGCGGCGGCCATCGCACTACGAGGTGCGAAAATTCTTACCCCGGTGATCATCAAGGTCAGCCCGACTACGCTGACCAAGGCCGAGCCCTGGTATCGCATCCCCAGCCGCCGCGTTCATTTCAGTTTTCGTGTCGGGGCCGATATAGACCCACAGACCTTTGCCGCGCAAGGACCTGCACCGCAGGCTTCGCGCAAGCTCAACGACTTTCTGCACCATTTTTTTATCAAGGAGCTCGCCGAAGATGAGCGATCTGCATCGTGAGATAAAACTGCTGATCATCGACGCCCTGGGCCTCGAAGACATCAGCGTCGACGATATTGGCGACGACCAGACGCTGTTTGGCGAAGGCCTGGGCCTGGATTCCGTCGACGCCCTGGAGCTTGGTCTGGCCATCCAGAAAAAGTACGGCATCAAGATCGACGCCGACGCCAAGGACACCCGCAACCATTTCACCAACGTGGCGAGCCTTGCGGCGTTCGTCACGGCAAAACAGGCAGCTTGAGACCGGACCATGCAAACTCGTGACGACATTTTCAACACCCTGCGTGATGCCCTGGTCGAGCTGTTCGAACTGGACCCGGCCCGGGTGAGCCTGGAATCGAACCTGTATCAGGACCTGGAAATCGACAGCATCGACGCGGTCGACCTGATCGACCACATCAAGCGTCAGACCGGCAAGAAAATCGCCGCCGAGGAATTCAAGTCGGTGCGCACCGTCGGCGACGTGGTCGAGGCGGTCTACCGTCTGGTTCAACCGGCCGCATGAGCCGACTGATCGGCCTCGGCCTGCTGCTGGCAGGCCTGTTGTACCCCTTTGCGGTGTATTTCGGCATGGAGCACTTTGCGCCGTGGCAGTTCGGTCTGCTGCTGGGCAGCCTGTGGCTGGCCCGTGCGCTGACCGGCGAGCGCAAGCCCGGCAGTCTGTGGATGGCCTGCGTGGCGATCGTGTTCTGCCTGTTGCTGGCGCTGTTCGACAGCCCGCTGTTACTGCGCTGGTACCCGGTGCTGATCAGCGGCTTCATGTTGATGCTGTTCAGCCTGAGCCTGAAATACGGCCCGCCGATGGTCGAACGCCTGGCGCGAATTCGCGAGCCGCAACTGCCGCCCGAGGCGATCCGTTACACCCGCCAGGTCACCGTGGCATGGAGCGTGTTTTTCTTCTGCAACGGTCTGTGCGCGGCCCTGCTGACCCTTTGGGCCCCGCTGCACTGGTGGATGTTGTACACCGGCCTGATCTCCTACGGATTGATCGGCCTGATGTTTGCCATTGAATGGCTGATACGACAACGGGTAAGAGGTCGCCCATGAACTGGATAAAACTTGAGCAACTGTTGCTCAAGGATCTGCCGCAGCGCGCCATGACCGTCGCACCGGCACTCGATCACGCACAACTGCGCGAACAGGCCTTGAGCCTGGCCGCCGCCCTGCAAGCCAAAGGTGTGCAGCGAATGGCCGTGCACCTGGAAGATGCCGCAGAACTGGCCGTCGCACTTCTCGGTGCCTGGCGCGCCGGCGTCAGCGTATTGCTGCCTTCGGACCTGCAAGCGCAGACCCGTCAGCGCTGGTCGAATGAAGTCGACCTGTGGCTGACCGATCACGCGGACGACGCGCACCTGAGCGACCTGCAACACACCGCACTGACGGGCGCCGAACTGGATCTCGACCAGTGCCGCCTGAGCCTGTGCACGTCCGGCTCCAGCGGCGAACCCAAGCGCATCGACAAATCCCTGCGGCAACTGGCCAATGAAGTCGAAGCCCTCGAGCAACTGTGGGGCGCGGATCTCGGTGAGGCCTGCATCATCGGCAGCGTCGCCACCCAACATATTTACGGTCTGTTGTTCCGTGTGCTGTGGCCGCTGTGTGCCGGACGCGTGTTTCTGCGCAAACAACTGGCCTTTCCCGAAGACATGCAGCGGGCCAGCCGCGAACACCCGGCCTTCGCCTGGGTCGCCAGCCCGGCGCTGCTCAAGCGCATGGTCGACAACCTCGACTGGCCGGCCCTGAGCGCCGTACGCCGGGTATTTTCCTCCGGCGGTGCGTTGCCGGCGGATGCCGCGCAAAGCTTGCACCAGCGCTTGCAGCAGTGGCCGACGGAAATCCTCGGCAGCTCGGAAACCGGCGGTATCGCCTGGCGTCAGGGCCAACAGCTGTGGCAGCCGTTCGCTGGGGTCGAGCTGAGCCAGGATGTCGACGGCGCCCTGTTGATCGCCTCACCGTACTTGCCCGTCGGCCATATCGAACACACCGCCGATGCCGCGCGCATCGACGCCGATGGTCGTTTCGAACTGCTCGGGCGACTGGACCGGATCGTCAAACTGGAAGAAAAACGTATCTCCCTGCCGATGCTGGAACAGGCCCTGATCGTCCATGATTGGGTCGCCGAAGCGCGTTTGGGCGTGGTGCAGGAAAACCGCGCGTCCCTCGGCGCCTTGCTGGTGCTCAGTGAATCAGGCCTGTTTGCCCTGCGCGAACAAGGTCGGCGCAGTCTTACGGAAACCCTGCGCCGTCATCTCGGCGAGCATTGCGAAGCCCTCGCCTTGCCCCGACGCTGGCGCTTGCTGCGACAACTGCCGCTGAACACTCAGGGCAAGTTGCCTCAGGCCGATGTCGAAGCACTGCTGCTGGCACCACGTCCGAAGGCACCGGAAGTTCTGGAGCAGACCGAAACCGAGGGTGAATGGAGCCTGCAACTGAGTGTGCCGCCAGACCTGGCCTACTTCAGCGGCCACTTCCCCAAGGCCCCGGTATTACCCGGCGTGGTGCAGGTCGAGTGGGCGCTGAACCTCGGTCGGCAACTGCTGAGCCTGCCCGGCCCGTTCGCCGGAATGGAAGTGCTGAAGTTCCAGCAACTGGTGCGCCCCGGCGATGAAATCCAATTGCACCTGCGCTTTGACCCCGAACGCGGCAAGCTGTATTTCGCTTACCGCAACGACACCGCGACCTGCTCCAGCGGCCGGATCCTGCTGGGAGCTGCCGATGCATAATCCTTGCGCGGTCATCCCGGTCTACAACCACGAAACCGCGATCTCCACGGTGGTCGACGCCCTGCTCGCCCAAGGCTTGCCGTGCATTCTGGTGGACGACGCCAGCAGCAAATCCTGCGCAGCCGTGCTGGATGCCCTGGCCGAACGCGAGCGGGTGTATCTGGTGCGACTCACCACCAATCAGGGCAAGGGCGGCGCGGTGATGACCGGTCTGCGTGAAGCCGCACGACTGGGTTTCACGCATGCCTTGCAGGTCGATGCCGACGGTCAGCACGACTTGCTGGACGTCAGCCGTTTCGTCGAAGAATCCCGCGTCCATCCGCGAGCGCTGATCTGCGGTTATCCGCTGTATGACGCCAGCGTGCCCAAGGGTCGGCTGTACGCCCGTTACCTCACTCACGTGATGGTGTGGATCAACAGCCTGTCGCTGCAGATCCGCGATTCAATGTGCGGTTTCCGCGTCTATCCGCTGGAGCCGACACTGGCGCTGATCGACTCGGCGCGGATCGGCAAGCGCATGGATTTCGACTCGGACATTCTCGTGCGCCTGTCATGGCGCAACCAGCCGATGCGCTGGCTGCAAACCAGCGTGCATTACCCGCTGGACGGCGTGTCGCACTTTCGGATGTTCCACGACAACGTGCTGATTTCGAGCATGCACACACGCCTGTTCTTCGGCATGTTGCTGCGCTTGCCCGCGATCCTCTGGCGTCGGTGGCGCGCATGACCGTCGAGACCGACAAGAAGCACTGGGCCGACCGCGAAGAACGCGGCAGCTTTCTGCTGATGAAATTCACCGCGTTCGCCGCCAAGGTTCTTGGCCGACGCCTGCTGAGTCCGCTGCTGTACGGCATCGTCCTGTACTTCTTCCTGTTCGGCCGCACGGCACGACGCAGTGCCTGGCAGTATCAGCAACGCCTCGCCGACTGGAGCGGCCGCCACGAGTTGCGTCCGAGCCTGTGGCGCGTGTTCGGCCAATTCATGGCATTCGCCGATTCGCTGCTCGACAAACTCGACGTGTGGAACCGCAAGCTACGCATCGAGCAGATCGAAATCATCGACCCGGCGCTGCTGCGCAATCAGTTGCGCGGCAGTCGCGGGCAAATGCTGGTGGGCGCGCATCTGGGCAACCTCGAAGTGTGCCGGGCGCTGGCGGAGATCGGCGAAAAGGTCACCATGAATGTGCTGGTACACACCAAGCACGCCGAGCAATTCAATCGCCTGCTGGGCGAGGCCGGGGCGACCAATCTGCGACTGATCCAGGTCAGCGAGCTGGACCCGGTGATCATGCTGCAACTGCACGAACGCCTGGAGCGCGGCGAATGGCTGGCGATTGCCGGCGACCGCGTGCCACTGCACGGCGGGCGCAGCGTGACCGTGGACTTCCTCGGCCATCCGGCGCGGTTCCCGCAAGGCCCGTGGCTGCTGGCCGGCCTGCTGAAATGCCCGGTCAATCTGCTGATGTGCCTCAAGCAGCCTGACGGCCACTATCGCCTGACCCTCGAGCCATTCGCCGATGCCGTGACGTGGACACGCCGCGATCGCGAACAGGTCATTCATCAGTGGGCGACCCGCTATGCCGAACGCCTGAGTCACTATTGCCTCGAAGCCCCCAAGCAATGGTTCAACTTTTACCCTTTCTGGAAGACCGATGACGACGCCAACCCATGAGCCGGTAACCTTCGGCGAACGCCCTTTGCGCATCGAAGACGTGCTGGCCCTGGCCAACCGTCAGGCGCCCGTGCAGTTGCAGAGCGACGCCGACTACCGCGAACGCATCGCCAAAGGCGCGCGGTTCCTCGATTCGCTGCTGGACAAGGAAGGCGTGATCTACGGCGTCACTACCGGCTATGGCGACTCCTGCGTGGTCGCGGTGCCGCTGCATCACGTCGAGGCGCTGCCGCGTCATCTCTACACCTTCCACGGTTGCGGGCTGGGCAAACTGTTCGACGCCCAGGCCACCCGCGCGGTGCTGGCGGCGCGTTTGCAGTCGCTGTGCCACGGCGTGTCCGGCGTGCGCATCGAACTGCTGGAACGCCTGCACGCCTTCCTTGAGCACGACATCCTGCCGCTGATTCCCGAAGAAGGCTCGGTGGGAGCCAGCGGTGATCTGACGCCGCTGTCCTACGTTGCCGCGACCCTGTCCGGCGAGCGTGAAGTGATGTTTCGTGGCGAACGCCGCCAGGCTGCCGACGTGCATCGCGAACTGGGCTGGACGCCGCTGGTGTTGCGTCCCAAGGAAGCGCTGGCACTGATGAACGGCACCGCCGTGATGACCGGTCTCGCCTGTCTCGCCTATGCTCGCGCCGATTATCTGCTGCAACTGGCCACCCGCATCACCGCGTTGAACGTGGTGGCGTTGCAAGGCAATCCGGAGCACTTCGATGAGCGCCTGTTCGCCGCCAAGCCGCATCCGGGGCAGATGCAAGTCGCCGCGTGGCTGCGCAAGGATCTGGCGATCGACGCGCCGACCGCGCCGCTGCACCGCTTGCAGGATCGCTACTCGCTGCGCTGCGCACCGCACGTGCTCGGCGTACTGGCCGACAGCCTGAACTGGCTGCGTTCGTTCATCGAGACCGAACTCAACAGCGCCAACGACAACCCGATCATCGACGCCGAAGCCGAGCGTGTGCTGCACGGCGGGCATTTCTACGGCGGGCATATCGCGTTCGCCATGGACAGCCTGAAAAACCTCGTGGCCAACGTCGCCGACCTGCTCGACCGACAACTCGCGCTGCTGGTGGACGAGCGTTACAACCACGGTTTGCCGAGCAACCTGTCCGGCGCCAGCGCCGACCGGGCAATGCTCAACCACGGCTTCAAGGCTGTACAGATCGGTGCCAGCGCATGGACCGCCGAAGCGTTGAAAAACACCATGCCGGCCAGCGTCTTCTCGCGCTCCACCGAATGTCACAACCAGGACAAGGTGAGCATGGGCACCATCGCCGCCCGCGACGCCATTCGTGTGCTGGAGCTGACCGAACAGGTCGCTGCCGCCACGCTGCTCGCGGCCAATCAGGGCGTCTGGCTGCGTGGCCGTGATGAAGACGCACGACCGCTGCCACCGTCGCTGGCCGCCATGCATGAGCAACTGGCGCAAGACTTCCCGCCGGTGATCGAAGACCGTGCCCTGGAAGGCGAATTGCGTCTGTGTCTGCAACGCATCGCCGAGCAACACTGGAGGCTGCATGCGTAGTGCCGGAGTGCTTCACGCCGATACGGAAATCCTCGTGCCGTTCTTTGACATCGACACCATGCACGTCGTCTGGCACGGCCATTACGTGAAATACCTGGAAGTGGCGCGTTGCGCACTGCTCGACAAGATCGGCCACAACTACAACCAGATGGTCGACTCGGGCTACGCCTGGCCAGTGATCGACCTGCAATTGCGCTACGTGCGCGGCGCGGTGTTTGGTCAGCGGCTGAACGTGCGCGCCAGCCTGGTGGAATGGGAAAACCGCCTGAAGATTCACTACCTGATCACCGACGCCCAGACCGGCGAGCGCCTGACCCGCGCCAGCTCGGTGCAGGTCGCTGTCGAGGTGAGCAGCCGCGAGATGCAACTGGCCTCACCGAAAGTCTTCACCGATGCCGTGGAAAGGATGCTGCGATGAATGTATTTCTGAAATCCCTCGGGGCCTTGGCGTTGCTGGGCCTGTCGTCGCTGGCCAACGCCTTCGACCTGCAACAGTTGAGCGATCAACTGGCGAAACCGGACGTGATCCACGGCCAGTTCATTCAGGAAAAACACCTGCGCGCCCTGCCCCAGCCGCTGATCAGCAAAGGCAGTTTTGTCCTCGCCAAAAACCACGGCCTGCTGTGGCTGCTGAAGACCCCGTTGCAGCAGGATTACCGCATCAGCGCCAAAGGCATTGCCCGTCGTGACCTCAACGGTTGGCAACTGTTGCCCGGCAAGAGCGCCGGCGCCGAGCAGAACCGTTTGTTCCTCGCCGTCCTGCAAGGCGACAGCAGCGGCCTGCAACGGGATTTCGAACTGGCCCTGAACGGCGACGCGCAGAAATGGCAACTGACGCTCACCCCGCGTTCGGTGCTGCTCAAGCAAGTGTTCAACCGGATCAACATCACCGGCGGCACGCTGGTGAGCACCATCGAACTGCTGGAAACCCAGGGCGACAGCACCGTTCTGCGCATGCAGGACAGCACCGCCGGCCAACCGTTGAGCGACGCGGAGCAACATGACTTTGCCGAGTGAACGCAGGCTGCCCTGGCTGTTCCTGATCCTGCTGCTGGCCGTCGTCGCACTGGGCGCCTGGCAGTGGCGCGACGGCGCACCGCTGTCGGCGAACCTGATGGAGCTGGTGCCCGGCACCCATCCGGACGCCGTCGAGCAGCGTGCCGAACAACGCATGCAGGAACCGCTCAACCGGGAAATGCTGGTATTGGTCGGCCACGCCGATCGCCAGCAAGCCGTCGCCATGGCCCAGACTTTGGGCGAGCAATGGCAGGCCAGCGGCCTGTTCGAAAAAGTGCAATGGAACCTGCAAGCCGACCTGCCCGCCCTGCGCGCGCAGTTGCTGCAAGGTCGACTGGCGATGCTCTCGGCCGATGATCGACAGTTGCTGATCGAACACCCGGACGCCTTCATCCACCAGCGGGTGCAGGCGCTGTTCGACCCGTTCACCGGCTTCAGTCTGGTGCCGAGCCAGGACGACTGGCTGGGCCTCACCGGACGCATCCAGAACAGCCAGCCGCAGCACGGCGCGGTGCAACTGGACATCGGCAGCGGCGCATTGATTGCCGATGCTGACGGCAAGAGCTGGGTACTGCTGCGCGCGCGCACCACCGGCAACGCCTTCGACATGAACCTGCCGCTGCAAGTCGCCGCGCTGCTGCAACACAGCCGCGAGCAAGCGGCGAAATCCGATGTGCAACTGCTGGCCGCCAGCGGGTTGCTCTACGCGGCCAACGGACAGCAGCAAGCGACCCGGGAAATCTCCTGGGTCGGCGGCGGTGCCACCCTCGGCATTCTCTTGCTGCTGTTGCTCGCCTTCCGCCGCTGGCGGGTATTGCTGGCGTTCATTCCGGTGCTGGTGGGCATGCTGTTCGGCGCGGTGGCTTGCGTGGCACTGTTCGGGCATCTGCATGTGATGACCTTGGTGCTCGGCTCGAGTCTGATCGGTGTGGCGGTGGATTACCCGCTGCACTATCTGTCCAAGAGCTGGAGCCTCAAGCCTTGGCGCAGCTGGACGGCACTGCGCTTGACGGTGTCGGGCCTGACCCTGAGCCTGATCACCAGCGCCATCGGCTATCTGGCGCTGGCCTGGACGCCGTTCCCGGCCCTGACCCAGATTGCCGTGTTCTCCGCCGCCGGGCTGCTCGGCGCTTACCTGTCGGCGGTGTGCCTGCTGCCGGCGCTGTTGAGCAACGTCGAACTGCGCCCGGCGCAATGGCCGCTGCGTCTGGCCGAGCGCATGGTCAGCCTTAGAGAGACCCTGCTGGAGCATGTACGCACACCGATTCTGTTCGCCCTGCTGATCGCCTTTTGCGCCGGCGGTCTGGTGCAACTGCAAAGCAAGAACGACATCCGCCAATGGGTCGGCGCGCCGCAGCACCTGACCGACGAAGCGCAGGCCATCGCCCGCATCACCGGTTATCAGCCGACCAGTCAGTTCTTCCTGGTGCGCGCAGAAAACCAGCAGCAATTGCTGGAACGCCAAGCGGCCCTGAGCGAACGCCTGGATCAACTGGTCAACCTCGACAAGTTGCAAGGTTATCTGGCGCTCAACCAATTGGTCAGCCCGCCGAGCCAGCAACAGCAGGTTCGCGAAGCGCTGAACAAGTTGCCGCAATTCTGGCAGCCCCTGCTTGAAGTCGGCGTACCGCTGGCAGCCCTGCAAACCGAACTGACGCAATTGCAGGCCCTGCCCGCCGAAGACATCGACGCCGCACTTGTCGGCCCGCTCGGCGAGCCCTACCGCACCTTGTGGCTCGGCCCGACCGAGGAAGGCGTGGCCGCGATGGTGAGCCTGCAAGGCCTGAACAATCCGGCGCTGCTGCGAGTGCAGGCGCTGGATCTGCCCGGTGTGGAACTGGTGGATCGACTTGGTGACTTGAACCGGGTGTTCGCCGAAACCCAGATCAGCGCCGCCGAACTGAAACTCGCTTCCTGCGTGCTGATCGTGCTGGTGCTGATCCTGCCGTTCGGCCTCGGCGGTGCGTTGCGCATCGTTTCCCTGCCGTTGCTCGCCGCCCTGTGCAGCCTGGCCAGCCTCGGCTGGCTCGGTCAGCCGCTGACCCTGTTCAGCCTGTTCGGTCTGCTGCTGGTGACGGCGATCAGCGTCGATTACGCGATTCTCATGCGTGAGCAGGTCGGCGGCGCAGCCGTCAGTTTGCTCGGCACCTTGCTGGCGGCGCTGACGACCTGGCTGTCGTTCGGCCTGCTGGCAGTGTCGAGTACACCGGCGGTGAGCAACTTCGGTCTGTCGGTTAGCCTCGGGCTGGCCTTCAGTTTCATGCTGGCGCCGTGGGCCGGGCGTCATGCCCATGCCGCGACAGTCGCGGAGCCGGCAGCATGATGGTCGTGGTCTTCTGGCTGATGGCGCTGGCGTTGTTCGCCTTGGCCACCCGTGCCGGTCGATATTTCGGGCTGATTCCGATCGTCAGCCAGTTGCTGCTGGCCAGCTTCGTCCTGC
This sequence comes from Pseudomonas sp. HS6, assembly GCF_023375815.1. Classification (NCBI taxonomy): domain Bacteria; kingdom Pseudomonadati; phylum Pseudomonadota; class Gammaproteobacteria; order Pseudomonadales; family Pseudomonadaceae; genus Pseudomonas; species Pseudomonas sp. HS6. The sequence goes on from NZ_CP067412.1 coordinate 3,633,245, forward strand.
CGTTGTTGATGTACTTCTGGATCGAACCGAGTTGGCAACTCAGCGGTGCCGAACTGATTGCGCCGGCCTGGCTGAAGAACCTCTACAGCCTGAGTTTCGCGCTGTTGCTCGGGCACATTCTCAGCGACGTGATCGACCTGCGCCTGGATCGACAGAGTGTGAAAATCGCCGTGCCGAGTTTCGCCGTACCGTTCGCCTGCGGGCTGGCGGCGGCGTACTGGCTGCTGCCGGCGCAACCATGGCTCAACTCGCTGGCCATCGGTCTGGTGTTCGCCATCACCGCGATCCCGGTGCTGTACCTGTACCTGCGCCATATCGATTATCCGCCCGCCGCCACCCGGCGTCTGGTGCAGACGGCGATCCTGATCGACCTGACCTGCTGGACCCTGTTCGGCCTCGCCCAAGGCAGCCTGCACCTGAGCAGTCTGTTGCTGCCGCTGGGGCTGGCCTGCGTGCCAGTGCTGCTGCGGGTGTTCGGCATCCGCCGGCCACTGACGTACAGCCTGGGTTTCTTTGCACTGTTGGTGCTGGCCGAACACTACAAGCTCAATGCGCTGATTTTCGGCATCGGCTACCTGCTGTGTATGGCCGCGCTGAAAGTTCCGTTGGTGTTGCCGTTGCCGGCACGCTGGATGAACCGTTTGCAGACCTGGATTGCGATTCCGCTGATCCTGACGTTTGGCATCGTGCAGATCGATGTGCACAGCGCCTTTACCAGCCTCGGCGCTGTGCAATGGGCAGCGCTGCTGCTGTTGCCGATCGCCAGCAAACTGCTGGGCAACTGGCTGGGCCTCGGCTGGGCCGGGGCGTCGTTCGAAGGCGCCAGCCGCTGGCGCGAAAGCGTGCTGTTGAACATTCGCGGCTTGAGCGAAATCGTTTTTCTCAATTTGCTGCTGCAACAACAGCTGATTAGCCCGGCGCTTTACTTCGCGCTGATGCTGATGGGCTTGATCGCAACGCTCCTGCCGGCCTTCATCGGCCTGCACCGCGCGTCACTGAACCCTATTGCCGTACCCAGGAGCTCGCGTGCCAATCGTTGAAATGGAATCCCGTCAGGTGGTGATCATCGGCGCCGGCCCGTCCGGCTCCATTGCCGCTGCGTTGCTCAAGCGCAAGGGCCACGACGTGCTGGTCATCGAGCGCCAGCATTTCCCTCGGTTTTCCATCGGCGAAAGCCTGCTCAGCCATTGCCTGGATTTCGTCGAAGAGGCGGGGATGCTTGAAGTGGTGAACGCCGCCGGATTCCAGCGCAAGACCGGCGCGGCATTCGCCTGGGGCGAGCGCTACAGCGCGTTCGATTTCAGCGATACGTTCACCGACGGCAAACCGACCACCTTCCAGGTGCAACGCGCCGACTTCGACAAACTGCTGGCTGATCAGGCGGCGTTGCAAGGCGTGGAAATCCGTTATGGCGACGCCATTGTCAGCGTGGATTTCGACCGCTCGCGTCCGCAACTCGATGTGCGTCGCGAAGACGGCAGTGAGTACCGCGTCGAAGCCGATTTTGTGCTCGATGCCAGCGGTTACGGCCGCGTGCTGTCACGCTTGCTGGACCTGGAGGCGCCGTCGAATTTCCCGGTGCGCCAGGCCGTGTTCACCCACGTCGAAGATCACATCGACCACCCTGCCTTCGACCGCGAAAAAATCCTCATCACCACTCATCCGCTTCACCGCGACATCTGGTTTTGGACGATCCCGTTCAGCAATGGTCGTTGCTCGGTCGGGGTGGTCGCCGCTGCCGAACATTTCAATGGTCGCGATGCCGATCTCGATGCCTGCCTGCGCGGTTTCATTGCTGAAACGCCGAGTCTGGCCAAGGTGCTGAACAATGCCGTGTGGGACACTCCGGCGCGCACCCTCGGCGGCTATGCGGCCAATGTCAAAACCCTGCACGGCCCCGGTTTTGCCTTGCTGGGTAACGCGGCGGAATTTCTCGACCCGGTGTTCTCTTCCGGCGTGACCATTGCCATGCGCTCGGCGAGCATGGCCGCCGGTGTGCTGCATCGACAGTTGCAGGGCGAAACCGTGGACTGGCAAAGCGAGTTCGCCGAACCGCTCAAACGCGGCGTCGATACCTTCCGCTGCTACGTCGAAGGCTGGTACGCCGGCACTTTCCAGGACGTGATTTTCCACGAGCAAGGCTCCCCCGAAATCCGTCGCATGATCTGCTCGATCCTCGCCGGTTACGCCTGGGACGAACGCAACCCGTTTGTCAGCGAAGCGCGCCGCCGGCTGAAAACGATTTCCGAACTCTGTGCAAGGGACGACACATGAACTACTTGAGCGACAGCTACGTCGAGGAAACCCGTTTCGGCTTCTGGTTCCTGCGCAGCCACACCTGGCAGCACCATGTGTTGCGGGTGGCGATCAATGATTTGCGCAGCTTGTTCAGCGAACCGCTGCCGGCCAACCCGGTGCTGCTGGATGCAGGATGCGGCCAGGGCAAATCCTTCGGCCATCTGCGCCAGACCTTCGCGCCACAGCGTTTGATCGGCGTCGATGCCGATCCGCACAGCCTGGAACTGAGCGCCGTCGAAGCCGCGCGCCAGGGCTTCGCCGTGGAGCTGATCGGCAGCGACTGCGCGACACTGAATGTCCCGGATGCGAGCGTCGATCTGCTGTTCTGTCACCAGACCTTCCATCATCTGGTGGAGCAGGAAAAGGCCCTGGCCGAGTTCTACCGGGTGCTCAAGCCGGGCGGTTATCTACTGTTCGCCGAGTCCACCGAGGCTTACATTGATACGTGGGTCATCCGCTGGTTGTTCCGCCATCCGATGCACGTGCAAAAGAGTGCGGCGCAGTATCTGGGAATGATTCGCCAGCAGGGCTTTGAGTTCGGCGAACGAAATGTTTCCTACCCGTACCTGTGGTGGAGCCGCTCGAAGGATTTCGGTCTGCTCGAACGTTTTGGCCTGCGCAAGCCGAAACCGTTTGGCCAACGCGAAGAAACCTTGGTCAACGTCGTGGCGCGCAAACCATTGCAAGGTGACAACTGATGCCACACATCACCTGTGGGAGCGAGCTTGCTCGCGAAAGCGGTGTGTCAGACACCAGAAAGATTGAATGTGAGATCGCATTCGCGAGCAAGCTCGCTCCCACAGTGTCCGATGTGTGGCGGTTTTTTGTGCTCGGCGTAGTACTTCTTTTGAATGCCTGTGCCAGCCACGCGCCGCTGCCTGTGGATAACCCTACGCTGCCCTTGCCGCTCCAATTGCACATCGAGCGCCAGCAAGCCGAGCAACGCCAGGACTGGTTGCTGGTGATCCAGCGCGAGGGCCCGGGCATTCGCTGGTCGATGATGGACCCGCTGGGCATCCCCCAGGCTCGTCAACAACTGATCGATGGACGCTGGCAGGCCGACGGCCTGCTGCCGCCGAATCCGGAAGCCCGGGAGTTGTTCGCTGCGCTGCTGTTCGCCCTGACGCCTGCCGGCGAGCTGTCGCGCAATTATCCCACCGCGCAGCAACATGGCGGGCAACGTTCCTTGCCGGCACGCTGGGACATCCGTTATGCACAACCGTTGAGCTTCGAATTGAACCTGCCCCAAGGCCCGCACTATCGGGTTTCTCCCTTAGGTGAATCGACGCCATGACCGCCTACCTCAACGCCCTCGGCGTGATCTGCGCCCTGGGCCGTGACAAGCAAGAGATCGCGCGCAACCTGTTCGCCGGCGATTGCTCGGGCATGCGCCGCGAGTCTGGCTGGGTGCCGGATCGCGAGCTGCCGGTGGCCGCGGTGCACGGCGAACTGGCGGCGATTCCATCGCAGATGTTGGCGCAGAAGAGCCGCAACAATCAGCTGTTGCTGGAAGCCGCGTTACAGATTCGCGACGACATCGACGCAGCCATCCAAGCCTATGGCCCGGACCGCGTCGGCGTGGTGCTCGGCACCAGCACCTCAGGTATCGACGAGGCCAGTCAAGGCCTGGCGCACTACATTCGCGACCAACAGTTCCCGGCCGATTACGACTATCGGCAACAGGAGCTTGGCGCCCCGGCGACGTTCCTCGCCGACTGGCTGCAACTGAGCGGCCCGACCTACGTGATTTCCACCGCGTGCACCTCCAGCGCCCGGGCCTTGATGAGCGCCCGGCGTCTACTGGATCTGGGGTTGTGCGATGCGGTGCTGTGCGGCGGTGTGGACAGCCTGTGCAAGCTGACCCTGAATGGCTTCTCGTCGCTGGAAGCGGTGTCCGACGAGCGCTGCAATCCGTTCTCGGCCAACCGCAAAGGCATCAACATCGGCGAGGCAGCAGTGCTGTTCGTGATGAGCAAACAGCTCGGCGACGGCCCCGCCATTGCCCTGTTGGGCGCTGGCGCCAGTTCCGATGCGCACCATATTTCCGCACCGGAGCCGTCCGGCCGTGGCGCGTTGCAAGCCATGCAACAGGCGCTGGATCGCGCACAGCTGCAAGCCGCGCAAATCAGTTATCTGAACCTGCACGGCACCGCCACCCAGCACAACGACGCCATGGAAAGCCTTGCCGTTTCCACCCTTTTTCCGCAGGGCGTGGCGTGTTCCTCGACCAAACCGATGACCGGCCACACCCTCGGCGCTGCCGGCGCACTGGAAGCCGCGTTCTGCTGGCTGAGCCTGAGCGCCGACAACCCGGATCACGCCTTGCCACCGCACGTCTGGGACGGCCAGGCCGATCCCGGCCTGCCAGCGCTGAAGTGGGTGACCGCGAGCGAGCGCCTGGCGTCCATTGCACCCCGCTACCTGATGAGCAACTCGTTTGCCTTCGGTGGCAATAACGTCAGCCTGATTATCGGAGACGCCCCATGAATGACTGGCCGCTCGCCGAATTGCTGCCCCACGCTGGCGACATGATTCTGATCGACCGAATCCTCAGCTTCGACGATGAGCAGATCCGCACCACCCTGACGGTCAAGCCCGACGGCCTGTTCAACTTGCCCGATGGAAACCTGCCGGCGTGGGTCGGCGTCGAGTTGATGGCGCAGAGCGTCGCTGCCTTCGCTGGTTGCCATGCACGGCAGAAAGGCAAAGCAGTGGAGCTGGGCTTTCTGCTTGGCACCCGCAAGTTCGAATGCAATGTCGAGGCGTTTCCGGTCGGCAGCGAACTGACCATCCATGGCATCCGCTCGCTGGAAGACGACAACGGCATGGGCGTGTTCGAATGTCACATCAATGCACCCGGCATCGAAGCCAGCGCCCGGCTGAACGTGTTCCGACCGCCGCACGCGGCGCAATATCTTGAACAATTGAAGGAGTCGAACGATGACTGAATTCGTACTGGTCACCGGCTCCAGTCGCGGTATTGGCCGCGCGATTGCCCTGCGCCTGGCCCAGGCTGGCCACGATATCGTCCTGCATTGCCGCAGCGGCGTGAGCGAGGCACAAGCGGTGAAATCCGAAGTCGAAGCGCTCGGTCGCAATGCGCGCATCCTGCAATTCGACGTGGCTGACCGCGAAACCTGCAAAGCCATCCTCGAAGCCGATGTCGAAGCCCACGGCGCGTACTACGGCGTGGTGCTCAATGCCGGACTGACCCGCGATGGCGCGTTTCCCGCCCTGAGCGATGACGACTGGGACGTGGTGCTGCGTACCAACCTCGACGGTTTCTACAACGTCCTGCACCCGGTGATGATGCCGATGATCCGTCGTCGCGCCGCCGGTCGCATTGTTTGCATCACCTCGGTCTCGGGGCTGATCGGCAACCGTGGCCAGGTCAACTACAGCGCATCCAAAGCGGGTGTGATCGGTGCCGCAAAGGCGTTGGCGATCGAACTGGCCAAGCGCAAAATCACGGTGAACTGTGTCGCGCCGGGCCTGATCGATACGGCCATGCTCGATGAAAACGTGCCGGTGGAAGAACTGATGAAAATGATCCCCGCACAACGCATGGGCACGCCGGAAGAAGTGGCCGGTGCAGTGAATTTCCTGATGTCGGCGGAAGCGTCGTACATCACCCGCCAGGTGCTGGCAGTCAACGGAGGCTTGTGCTGATGAAGCGCGTTGTCGTCACCGGCATGGCCGGCATCACCTCGCTGGGCAGCGACTGGGACACCATCGCCGGCAACTTCGCCGCCAACCGCAGCGGCATCCGCCGGATGGACGAGTGGGATCGCTTCAGCGAGCTCAATACCCGACTGGCCGGGCCAATCGACGATTTTGTGGTGCCGGCGCACTGGACCCGCAAGCAACTGCGCAGCATGGGCCGGGTCTCGCGGCTGGCAGTCGGCGCGGCTGAAAAAGCTTTGGCCGATGCCGGCCTGCTCGGCGACGAATCGATCAAGGACGGCCGTATGGGCGTGGCCTGTGGCTCGTCCACCGGCAGCACCGACGAGATCAAGGCATTCGGCAACATGCTGCTGAATTCGGTAGCCGAAGGCCTGAACGCCAACTCCTACGTGCGGATGATGCCGCACACCACGGCGGCGAACATCAGCATCTTCTTCGGCCTCACCGGTCGCCTGATACCGACGTCCAGCGCCTGTACCAGCGGCAGCCAAGGCATCGGTTACGCCTACGAGGCGATCAAGTTCGGACGCTTGCCGCTGATGCTCGCCGGCGGCGCCGAAGAACTCTGCCCGACCGAAGCCATGGTGTTCGATGCGCTGTACGCCACCAGCCTGAAAAACGATGCACCGCAAACCTCGCCACGCCCGTACGACAAAGGCCGCGACGGCCTGGTGATCGGCGAAGGCGGCGGCATGCTGGTACTCGAAGAACTGGAACACGCCCTCGCTCGCGGTGCGCACATTCACGCCGAAATCGTCGGTTTCGGCAGCAACGCCGACGGCCAGCACACCACCCGTCCAGAGCAAGTCACCATGCGTCGAGCGATGGAGCTGGCGCTGGAAGACGCGGGCCTCACGCCTGACGCCATCGGTTACGTGAACGGTCACGGCACAGCCACCGAGCAGGGCGATATCGCCGAAACCCTGGCCACCAGCAGCCTGTTCGGCGAGCGCATGCCGATCAGCTCGCAGAAGAGTTTCCTCGGCCATACCCTCGGCGCCTGCGGTGCGCTGGAGTCCTGGTTCAGTATCGAAATGCTCAACCGCGACCTGTACGTGCACACATTCAACCTCGACGAAGTCGACCCGCACTGCGGCAAACTCGATTACCTGCGCGGCGAATTCCGCCAGATGCACCACGACTACGTGATGAACAACAACTTCGCGTTTGGCGGGGTCAACACCTCGCTGATCTTCCGCCGCTGGACGCAACCGAATTAATTCAGGTCAAGGAGACCTCCATGCGTTTGAACAAACTCGCTGCCGCCACCCTGCTGCTCTGCGCCTTGCCGGCAGTCAGCCAGGCCCGTGACACGGCGGTGTACCTGCCGTTCGACAAAGCGGTCGCCGAAGCGACCCGTACCGGCAAGATCGACGGCAGCGTGAAGTTTTATCTGGCGGGCAATGCGCCGGCCGGCAAAGTTACCGTCGTCAGCCCTGGCGCGGTGACCAACAAGAAGACCAACGCCTTCAACAAGTCCGATGAAGTGGCCTGCGAATGGGTCGTGCAATCGGCCATCATCAGCCTGCACCAGGCCGCGAAAAACGCCGGCGCCAACGCCGTGACCAACATCGTCAGCTTCTACAAGAGCAACGAGCGCAAGGATGCGAAAAACTACGAATGCCACGCGGGCGCGATCATGGCCGGCGTAGCGTTGAAGGGTGATCTGGCGACGGTTCAGTAGTCGCGAGAAACGACAAAGGGCGCCTTTCGGCGCCCTTTCACAAACAGGTTGGCTTGTCATCGCCTCTCACCTGCCTGGCTCTGCGATGGCTGGTTGCCCAGGATCCTCAGAGTCTCACAAGCCCCTTTCGGGAACGCCGGCAGTATTGCCTGAAACTGCATGTGGAGCAACGGCTGGCATTTGGCTTTGATGCGCCACCTCAGTAGCCATCACAGTCCCAACGCCCGTCTGACTGCGGTTTTGATCGCGTGAAATTCGTCTGTTGCAAGATGTGAGATCAAGTAGATGCGTTTGCCTTGCCGATCCCGGCTTTTGATCCGATCAAGCCGCGAAAGACTGACTGTGGCAATCATGTCGCACTTTGCCCAACAGCTCGGGCTGGCTCCCTGAAGGTGGCTTGCAAGTTCAAGATGGTGCCCGAGCAAACAATCAGGGGCGGTGGTACTCAACGGCACTACTGTTACCAACAGGCTGTTGGTTCGATGTTTACGTAACACAACAACAGGTCTGACTTTGACCATCTCGGGGATTTCATAACCCCTGAAATCGCAAATCAAAACACTGCCCTCCTTAGGCTGGTATCGAAGTGGCATCCGTGACACTCGCTTGAAAAGAACTGATTTTGCGCAACAACGGCCATATTCCCTAAGACAGTTCCGTTACTCGAAATGTACGGAGTCGAGCCAACCAAACCTGTGCACCACAACTACACTCGCTCAAACAGGCCGACACATAGCGCCTGCCGGAACGGCGAGCCCGGTCGGTCGAGCACTCGCGGTTCTCTTTCACCGTCAAGGAGATGACCATGCAAGCGAAAGCCCTGATCGCCGCCACCCTTTTCAGCCTGCTGCCCAGCGCCAGCCACGCCACCAACCTGATGTACATGCCGTTCGAAAACGTGCTGTCGGATGCGATTCGTGCCGGGCGGCTGGATGGCAGTGTGAAGTTCTACCTGATCGGCAATGGACCACAGGGGACTCAGCGGATGTTGCAGCGCGGCGTGGTCAGCGATCTGAAGACCAACGGTTTCAACAAGAGCGATCACGACTCGTGCGAGTGGGTGTTGCAGTCGAACCTTATTGCGCTGCAGGCCCAGGCCAAGCGCGTCGGAGCCAATGCGGTGACCAATATCGTCAGCTACTACGACCAGCATGTACGCAAGGATCTGAACACTTACGAATGTCGCGCCGGGGTGTTTGTGACGCGGGTGGCGTTGAAGGGGGATCTGGTGCGGCTGCCCTGATCAGCCGGCTTCGACCTTGCGTGTGAGCAGCTCGACAAACGCCTTGGCCATCGGCGATTTCTGATCCTTGCGCTGCACCAGCCACACCGCCGTCACAGCCTCGGGGTCCAGCAGCGGTCGATAGACCACGCCATCGATGCGCATCCGCTGATACGAGGCCGGCATCACCGACACGCCCAGGCCCGCCGCCACCAGACCGATGATGGTCATGGCTTCGCCGGCCTCTTGGGCGAAGTGCGGACTGAACCCGGCGTCACGGGCCAGGCTGATCAGTTGCGAATACAGACCACTGCCGTAGCTGCGCGGGAAGAACACGAACGGCTCCAGAGCCAGAGCCGACAAAAACAGACCTTCCTCACTGCCCTGCGCCAATGGATGCTTGGAGCTGAGCACCGCGACCAAGGGCTCACGCATCAGTTCGACCACGCTCAGCGAATCCGGCAGGCCCAGCGGACGCATGATGCCGACCTCGATCGACTCGTCCACCAACGCGTCGGCCACCATGGTGCTGCTCATCTCGCGCAGGTTCAGGTGCACGGCCGGGAAGCGCTGGCGGAAGGAAAAAATCGCCTGGGGAATGGTCGAGTTGAACGGTGCCGACGAGGTGAAGCCGATCTTCAACTCACCGAGTTCACCCAGTTGCGCACGCCGCGCCACATCCGCCGCTTTGTCGACCTGAGCCAGCACCAACCGCGCCTCTTCCAGAAACAGTCGCCCGGCTTCGCTGAGCTCGACCCGACGATTGGTACGCTCGAACAGCCGTGCGCCGACTTCCTGTTCCAGCGCCTGAATCTGCTGGCTCAGCGGTGGCTGGGAGATGCCCAGCACCTGGGCGGCGCGGCCGAAGTGCAGTTCTTCGGCGACGGCGATGAAGTAGCGCAAGTGACGCAATTCCATGAAAACCCCATTAGGTCGTTAAAGCTATCAAACAGGTCGAACAATATATTGGATAGAAACATTAGCCAGCTATATGATTTTTTCATTGCCTGCCTGCCCGCGCCCTCCGAGGTCTGATGTGAAAACCGCCGTCGCTCCACTGGCCCATGAAGTCCCGCCCGCTGCGGCGGACGATGTGCTGACCGAACTGCAAGAGATCTACATCGAGAAAGGCACACCAGCGTTCATGCGCACGGTACTCGCGCTGTTCAGCGGCGGCTTCGCGACGTTCGCCCTGCTGTACTGCGTGCAGCCGATGATGCCGCTGCTGTCCCACGAATATTCGATCAACGCGGCACAGAGCAGCCTGATCCTGTCGGTGGCCACCGGCATGCTGGCCTTCGGTCTGCTGATCACCGGGCCGATTTCCGATCGGGTCGGGCGCAAACCGGTGATGGTCGCCGCACTGTTTGCTGCGGCGCTTTGCACCATCGCCAGTTCGATGATGCCGAGCTGGCACGGCGTGCTGATCATGCGTGCGCTGATCGGGTTGTCGTTGAGTGGTCTGGCGGCGGTTGCAATGACTTACCTCAGCGAGGAAATCCATCCGCAGCACATCGGTCTGGCGATGGGCCTGTACATCGGCGGCAACGCGATCGGCGGGATGAGTGGACGGTTGATCACCGGTGTACTGATCGACTTCGTCAGCTGGCACACAGCGATGCTGGTGATCGGCGGTCTGGCGCTGATCGCGGCGGCGGTGTTCTGGAAGATCCTGCCGGAGTCACGCAACTTTCGCTCCCGCTCGCTGCACCCGCGCAGCCTGCTCGACGGTTTCACCATGCACTTTCGCGATGCCGGCTTGCCGCTGCTTTTCCTTGAGGCGTTCGTGCTGATGGGCGCGTTCGTCACGTTGTTCAACTACATCGGCTACCGCCTGCTGGCCGAGCCGTATCACCTGGATCAGGTGTTTGTGGGGCTGTTGTCGGTGGTCTACCTGTCGGGCATCTACAGCTCGGCGAAAATCGGTTCGCTGGCCGACAAACTGGGCCGTCGCAAAGTGCTGTGGGCGACCATCGCCCTAATGTTCGCCGGCCTCGCCCTGACCATGTTCACACCGCTGCCACTGGTGATCATCGGCATGCTGATCTTCACCTTCGGCTTCTTCGCCGCCCACTCGGTAGCCAGCAGCTGGATCGGCCGTCGGGCACTCAAGGCCAAGGGCCAGGCGTCTTCGTTGTACCTGTTCAGCTATTACGCCGGGTCGAGCATCGCCGGGACGGCGGGCGGAGTGTTCTGGCACATGGCCGGGTGGAACGGGATCGGTCTGTTTATCGGTGCGTTGTTGCTGGTGGCGCTGTTGGTGGCGTTGAAGCTGGCGAAGTTGCCGCCACTGGGTGGCGTAAAAGCCTGATTCACGCCCACAAAAAAACGCCCGGCATAAGCCGGGCGTTTTGGTTTTCTACCATTAGAGCTGAGCGCCGATTACTCGTGATACTGCGCCGACAGTTCATGCACCGCACGCAGGAAGGCGCCGGCATGTTCCGGATCGACTTCAGGCGTGATGCCGTGGCCAAGGTTGAACACGTGGCCGCTGCCTTTGCCGTAGCTGGCGAGGATGCGCCCGACTTCGGTGCGGATCGCTTCAGGTTTGGCGTACAGCACGGTCGGGTCCATGTTGCCTTGCAGTGCGACCTTGTCACCGACGCGGGCGCGGGCGTTACCGATGTCGCAGGTCCAGTCCAGGCCCAGTGCGTCGGCGCCAGCCTCGGCGATGCTTTCCAGCCACAGGCCGCCGTTCTTGGTGAACAGGATCACCGGAACCTTGCGACCGTCGTGCTCGCGGATCAGGCCGCTGACGATTTTCTTCATGTAGGCCAGGGAGAATTCCTGATACGCCGCCGCCGACAGGTTGCCGCCCCAGGTATCGAAGATCTGTACCGCTTGGGCGCCGGCCTGGATCTGGCCGTTCAGGTACGAAGTCACCGACTGCGCCAGCTTGTCCAGCAGCAGGTGCATGGCTTGCGGGTTGTCGTAGAGCATCGCCTTGGTCTTGCGGAAGTCTTTCGACGAGCCGCCTTCGACCATGTAAGTGGCGAGAGTCCACGGGCTACCGGAGAAACCGATCAGCGGTACACGGCCGTTCAGTTCGCGGCGGATGGTGCTGACCGCGTCCATCACGTAACCGAGGTCTTTGTGCGGGTCCGGGATCGGCAGAGCTTCGATGTCAGCCAGAGTGCTGACGACTTTCTTGAAGCGCGGACCTTCACCAGTCTCGAAGTACAGGCCCTGGCCCATGGCATCGGGAATGGTGAGGATGTCGGAGAACAGGATCGCCGCGTCCAGTTGCGGATAGCGGTCGAGGGGTTGCATCGTGACTTCGCAGGCGAATTCCGGATTCATGCACAGGCTCATGAAGTCGCCGGCCTGAGCGCGGCTGGCGCGGTATTCCGGCAGGTAGCGGCCGGCCTGGCGCATCATCCACACAGGGGTGACGTCTACGGGTTGCTTGAGCAGGGCGCGGAGGAAACGGTCGTTCTTCAGGGCAGTCATGTCGGCATCCGGAAAAAAAGTGCGGGCATTTTCTCAGAGCGCGACGCAAAAGGCACGGTTGCAGGTCAGCCTTTTGTCTATCGGGTCAATTTGTCGCGCTGGAATGCTGGCTTTGCAACACCACAAAACACTGTGGGAGCTGGCTTGCCAGCGATGCATGCAACTCGGTTTGTCAGGTAAACCAAGGTGATGCTATCGCTGGCAAGCCAGCTCCCACAGGTATTGCATTGCAGTTTCGAGCGGGGTTTAGACGCCCAGGTAATCGAGGATCCCTTCAGCCGCATTGCGGCCTTCGAAGATCGCCGTCACCACCAGGTCGGAACCGCGCACCATGTCGCCACCGGCAAAGATTTTCGGGTTGCTGGTCTGGTGCTTGTACTGACCTTGCTCGGGCGCAACGACGCGGCCCTGGCTGTCGGTCTGGATCTCGAACTGCTCGAACCACGGTGCCGGGCTCGGACGGAAACCGAAAGCGATGACCACGGCGTCGGCCGGGATGATCTCTTCGGAACCCGGGATCGGCTCGGGGCTGCGACGGCCACGGGCGTCCGGTTCGCCGAGACGGGTCTCGACCACTTTCACGCCTTCGACCTTGTCTTCACCAACGATAGCGATCGGCTGGCGGTTGTAGAGGAATTTCACGCCTTCTTCCTTGGCGTTCTTCACCTCTTTGCGCGAGCCGGGCATGTTCGCTTCGTCACGCCGATAAGCGCAGGTCACCGACTTGGCGCCCTGACGGATCGAAGTCCGGTTGCAGTCCATCGCCGTGTCACCGCCGCCCAGCACCACAACCTTCTTGCCTTTCATGTCGACGAAATCTTCCGGCGACTTTTCAAAGCCCAGGTTGCGATTGACGTTGGCGATGAGGAAGTCCAGCGCGTCGTAAACGCCCGGCAGGTCCTCACCGGCAAAACCGCCCTTCATGTAGGTATAGGTGCCCATACCCATGAACACGGCATCGTATTCGGCGAGCAGTTGCTCCATGGTCACGTCCTTGCCGACCTCGGTGTTGAGGCGGAACTCGATGCCCATGCCGGTGAAGACTTCGCGGCGATTGCTCAGCACGGTCTTCTCAAGCTTGAACTCGGGGATGCCGAAGGTCAGCAGACCGCCGATTTCCGGGTTCTTGTCGAACACCACCGGGGTCACGCCACCGCGCACCAGCACGTCGGCACAACCGAGGCCCGCCGGGCCTGCACCGATGATCGCGACACGCTTGCCAGTCGGTTTGACCTTGGACATGTCCGGGCGCCAGCCCATGGCGAACGCGGTGTCGGTGATGTACTTCTCGACCGAACCGATGGTCACCGCGCCAAAGCCGTCGTTGAGGGTGCAGGCACCCTCGCACAGACGATCCTGCGGGCACACCCGGCCGCAGACTTCCGGCAGGGTGTTGGTCTGGTGCGACAGCTCGGCGGCCTGGAGGATGTTGCCCTCGGCCACCAGCTTCAGCCAGTTCGGAATGAAGTTGTGCACCGGGCACTTCCATTCGCAATACGGGTTGCCGCAACCCAGGCAGCGGTGGGCCTGGTCGGCCGACTGCTGGGGTTTGAACGGTTCGTAGATCTCAACGAACTCTTTCTTGCGTTGACGCAACAGTTTCTTCTTCGGATCTTTGCGCCCGACGTCGATGAACTGGAAGTCGTTATTCAGACGTTCAGCCATTGTTAAAACCTCATCAAACTCTTCAGGCGCATATCACTGCGGGTTGGCACGAGTGCTGGAAAGCAACGACTTCAGGTTGGCAGCCTTCGGCTTGACCAGCCAGAAACGACGCAAGTAGTCATCGAGGTTCTCGGCGAGCTCACGACCCCACTCGCTGTCGGTTTCCTCGACGTACTCGTTCAGCACGTTCTGCAGGTGGCTGCGATAGGCCTCCATCGCCTCGCCGCTGATCCGCTGGATTTCCACCAGTTCGTGGTTGACCCGGTCAACGAAGGTGTTGTCCTGGTCGAGCACGTAGGCGAAACCGCCGGTCATGCCAGAGCCGAAGTTGTAACCGGTCTTGCCCAGGACGCAGACGAAACCACCGGTCATGTACTCGCAGCAGTGATCACCAGTGCCTTCCACGACCGTGTGGGCACCGGAGTTGCGCACGGCGAAACGCTCGCCTGCGGTGCCGGCGGCGAACAGTTTGCCGCCAGTGGCGCCGTACAGGCAGGTGTTGCCGATGATGGCGCTGTTCTGAGTCTGATAAGCGCTGCCCTTCGGCGGCACGATAACCAGTTTGCCGCCGGTCATGCCTTTGCCGACGTAGTCGTTGGCATCGCCTTCCAGGTACATGTTCAGACCGCCGGCGTTCCACACGCCGAAGCTCTGACCCGCAGTGCCCTTGAAGCGGAAGGTGACTGGCGCCTTGGCCATGCCCTGATTGCCATGCTTGCGGGCGATTTCGCCGGAGATCCGCGCGCCGATCGAACGGTCGCAGTTGCAGATGTCCAGTTCGAACTCGGCGCCGCTGAGGTCGTTGATCGCCGACGTCGCCATCTCGACCATTCTCTCGGCCAGCAGGCCTTGGTCGAACGGCGGATTGCGCTCGACGCCGCAGAACTGCGGCTTGTCCGCCGGGATGTGATCGCTGCCCAGCAGCGGGGTCAGATCCAGGTGATGTTGCTTGGCGGTCTGGCCTTCGAGGATTTCCAGCAGATCGGTGCGGCCGATCAGCTCTTCGAGGGAACGCACGCCGAGCTTGGCCAGCCACTCACGGGTTTCTTCGGCGACGTAGGTGAAGAAGTTCACCACCATGTCGACGGTGCCGATGTAGTGATCCTTGCGCAGCTTCTCGTTCTGAGTCGCGACGCCGGTGGCGCAGTTGTTGAGGTGGCAGATGCGCAGGTATTTGCAGCCCAGCGCGATCATCGGCGCGGTACCGAAGCCGAAGCTTTCGGCGCCGAGGATGGCTGCCTTGATCACGTCGAGGCCGGTTTTCAGGCCGCCGTCGGTCTGCACCCGAACCTTGCCGCGCAGGTCGTTGCCGCGCAGGGTCTGGTGGGTTTCGGCCAGGCCGAGTTCCCACGGTGCACCGGCGTATTTGATCGAGGTCAGTGGCGAAGCACCGGTGCCACCGTCGTAGCCGGAAATGGTGATCAAGTCCGCATAGGCCTTGGCCACACCGGCGGCGATGGTGCCGACGCCCGCTTCAGCCACAAGCTTCACCGAAACCAGTGCCTTCGGGTTGACCTGTTTCAGGTCGAAGATCAGCTGCGACAAGTCTTCGATCGAATAGATGTCGTGGTGCGGCGGTGGCGAAATCAGGGTCACGCCCGGCACTGCATAACGCAGCTTGGCGATCAGCCCGTTCACTTTACCGCCAGGCAGTTGCCCGCCCTCGCCCGGCTTGGCGCCCTGGGCGACCTTGATCTGCAGCACTTCGGCGTTGACCAGGTATTCCGGGGTCACCCCGAAACGGCCGGTCGCAACCTGCTTGATTTTCGAGCTCTTGATGGTGCCGTAGCGCGCCGGGTCTTCGCCGCCTTCGCCGGAGTTGGAACGCGCACCGAGGCGGTTCATGGCTTCGGCCAGGGCTTCGTGAGCTTCCGGCGACAGTGCGCCCAAAGAGATGCCGGCGGAGTCGAAGCGCTTGAGCACCGATTCCAGCGGCTCGATTTCACTGATGTCCAGCGGCGTGTCGAGGGTCTTGACCTTGAACAGGTCGCGGATCATCGACACCGGACGGTTGTCCACCAGCGAGGTGTATTCCTTGAACTTGGAGTAGTCGCCCTGCTGCACGGCGGCTTGCAGGGTGTTGACCACGTCCGGGTTGTACGCGTGGTATTCGCCACCGTGGACGAACTTCAGCAGACCGCCCTGCTGGATCGGCTTGCGCGGACTCCAGGCTTCAGTGGCCAGTGCTTTCTGCTCGGCTTCGATGTCGACGAAACGCGCACCCTTGATGCGACTCGGCACGCCACGGAAGCTCAGCTCGCAAACTTCTTCGGACAGACCGATGGCTTCGAACAGCTGAGCACCACGGTACGAGGCGATGGTCGAGATACCCATCTTCGACAGGATCTTCAACAGACCTTTGGTGATGCCTTTGCGGTAGTTCTTGAACACCTCGTAGAGGTCGCCCAGGACTTCACCGGTACGGATCAGGTCGCCCAGCACTTCGTAGGCCAGGAACGGATAGACCGCCGAGGCGCCGAAACCGATCAGCACCGCAAAGTGATGCGGATCGCGGGCAGTTGCGGTTTCAACGAGGATGTTGGAGTCGCAACGCAAGCCTTTTTCGGTCAGGCGGTGGTGTACCGCGCCGGTGGCCATCGAGGCGTGGATCGGCAGTTTGCCCGGCGCGATATGGCGGTCGCTCAGGACGATCTGGGTACGACCGGCACGTACGGCTTCTTCAGCCTGATCGGCGACGTTGCGGATCGCCGCTTCGAGGCCGACGGTTTCGTCGTAGTTGAGGTCGATGATCTGCCGCTCGAAACCCGGGCGGTCGAGGTTCATCAGCGAACGCCACTTGGCCGGCGAGATCACTGGCGAGCTGAGGATCACGCGCGAAGCGTGCTCCGGCGATTCCTGGAAGATGTTGCGCTCGGCACCGAGGCAGATTTCCAGTGACATCACGATCGCTTCACGCAGCGGGTCGATCGGCGGGTTGGTCACCTGCGCGAACTGCTGACGGAAATAGTCGTACGGCGTGCGCACGCGCTGGGACAGCACGGCCATCGGCGTGTCGTCGCCCATCGAGCCGACGGCCTCATAGCCTTGCTCGCCGAGCGGACGCAATACCTGATCGCGCTCTTCGAACGTGACCTGATACATCTTCATGTATTGCTTGAGCTGATCGACGTCGTAGAAAGCCGAACCGTGATCGTTGTCTTCCATGGTCGCCTGAATGCGCAGGGCATTCTTGCGCAGCCATTGCTTGTACGGATGACGGGATTTCAGACGGTTGTCGATCGCGTCGGTGTCGAGGATCTGCCCGGTTTCGGTGTCCACGGCGAGGATCTGGCCAGGACCGACGCGACCCTTGGCGATCACGTCCTGCGGCTGGTAGTTCCAGACGCCGATTTCCGAGGCGACAGTGATGAAACCGTTGGTGGTGGTGACCCAACGCGCCGGGCGCAGACCGTTACGGTCGAGCAGGCACACTGCGTAGCGGCCATCGGTCATTACAACGCCGGCCGGGCCGTCCCACGGCTCCATGTGCATCGAGTTGTACTCGTAAAACGCACGCAGATCCGGGTCCATGGTTTCGACGTTCTGCCACGCAGGCGGAATGATCATCCGCACGCCACGGAACAGGTCGATGCCGCCGGTGACCATCAGCTCGAGCATGTTGTCCATGCTTGAGGAGTCGGAACCGACACGGTTCACCAGCGGGCCGAGTTCTTCCAGATCCATCAGATCGTTGCTGAACTTGGTGCGACGGGCCTGGGCCCAGTTGCGGTTGCCGGTGATGGTGTTGATCTCGCCGTTGTGGGCGAGGAAGCGGAATGGCTGAGCCAGCGGCCATTTCGGCAAGGTGTTGGTGGAGAAGCGCTGGTGGAACACGCAGATTGCGGTTTGCAGGCGCTGGTCACCCAGGTCCGGATAGAACGCGGCCAGGTCGGCCGGCATCATCAGGCCTTTATAGATGATGGTCTTGTGGGAAAAGCTGCAGATGTAGTGGTCGGTGTCGGCGGCGTTGGCCACCGACGAACGACGACGGGCGCTGAACAGCTTGACCGCCATGTCCTGATCGCTCAGGCCTTCGCCACCGATGTACACCTGCTCGATCTGCGGCAGGCGCTCAAGGGCGAGGCGGCCGAGGACGCTAGTGTCGATAGGCACTTTGCGCCAGCCGATCAGTTGCAGGCCTTCAGCCTGGATCTCGCGGTTCATGTTTTCGCGAGCCGCTTCGGCCTTGGCCGGATCCTGATTGAAGAAGACCATGCCCACGGCATATTGCTTGGGCAACTCGACGCTGAAGGCTTCCTGGGCAATGGCACGCAGGAAGGCGTCGGGCTTTTGAATCAGCAGACCGCAACCGTCACCGGTCTTGCCGTCGGCATTAATCCCACCGCGGTGGGTCATGCAGGTCAGGGCCTCAATGGCCGTTTGCAATAGGGTATGACTGGGCTCGCCCTGCATATGGGCTATCAGGCCGAAACCGCAGTTATCCTTGAATTCATCTGGTTGGTACAGACCTGCTTTCATAGACACTTTCTCACCAGGCTGCCTCTTTTCGAGGCAAATTTCTTTTCAATTCAACCACTTGCATCTCGCGCCGAACGTACGCCGGCTTAGCGGGGGCAAAAGGGTGGTCATTGTACACAGCGACACAGAGGCTCACAAATTTGACGACGAAATGTCGCAAATTCATGTCGCATTTGTGAAAGGTTTAAAGCGATCTGCTGTGCTAGTCAAAACTTTTTTAATTTTGACCGCAACGACTCAAAGACTACTGTGACGCAGACACCACAAGGCACGCGGTCTGTAGAGACGGCGCGCACTTGTAGAGATTTTGAGGTGCTTGGAGAGGCGGCCTGGGTAAGGCCGCCGAATCTTCAGCGAGTTGTTGCCAGTTCCTGTTGGACGCTGGCGACAGTGCGAGGCCAAGGTTTACCAGCCTGAACCTTCGCTGGCAAGGCCTTGATGGCAGAAACGGCCGCATCACGATTGGCAAAGCTGCCATAGGTGATCACGTAGAGCGGCTTGCCGTTGAGGACTTTCTTGAAATAACGGTACTCGCCGCCCTGCTCCTTGACGAAGTTTTGCGCGGCGGCTTCAGAGCTGGTGCCGAGGATCTGCACCACATAGTTGCCCGGCGCCTGGCCGGCGTACCAGCTGCCACCGGCGGCTTTGGCGACGGTGACCGGCTTCTCGGCCGCTTTCTCGACAGGCTTAGCGGCTGCGACAGGCTTGGCCGGCGCAGGAGCAGGCTTGGCGACAGGAGCGGCCGGAGCAGGCACTGGCTTGGCTGTCGCGACCTGAGTCGGTGCTGGCGTCGGTTTGGCCGCTGGAACTGGAACCGGCGTCGGTGCAGGACCGGCCGGCACACCAACCGGCGGCGCGGAAGTGGTCACGGTTGGCGGTGTATTGCTGGAACCTTCCAGCGGCACACCGTCGTCACCCTCAGTGATCCCGCCGGCCGCTTCGGCCAATGGCTTGCGCATGACCGGTTGCGAATTGCCGACCAGCGGCAACGGCATCGGCTGAGTGTTACCGGCGAACTCCACGTTCGGTGCACCACCCTGGCCCAATGGCAATTGTGCCTGTTCGTTGGCCGGTGCGCCGGTGGTCGGCGCCTTGTTGCGACCGGGCATCAGCCAGGCGGCAGCGACCGCCACCACGACGACGGCGGAAATCGCCAATACGTGTTTCTTCGGCATGTTGAACCCCATACTTGGACGCTTGACCGCAGAGCGGCTGGCAATCATGACTTCGATCAGAGCATCGCGAGCGACCTGGTTGATGTTGCCCGGCCAACCCTCGGAGCTTTCGTGAATATCAGAGATCTGATCCGCGGTGAAAAGTTCGACACCACGGCCGGCGCCTTCGAGCCGCTGGTCGAGATATTCGCGGGTTTCTTCTTCGGTGTACGGCTGCAATTCGATGACGTGGAAGCGCTCTTCCTCAAGGTGCAGCGCCTCAAGCTGAGCAATCAGCGACGACTCACCGAACAGGAACACATGCGGACGGCCTTCCGGCGCGCCGGCACCCAATGCCATCAGGGCTTCGAGGGCGGACTCGTCGAGCTGCTCGGCGTCATCCACCAGCAGATAGACTTCCTGACCGGTCAGCGCCAGCTGTACGACCTGATCGAGGATCGCCCCGACTTCAGCTCGGGCCACGTCCAGCGCCTGTGCGACCTGACGCAGCACACCAGCCGCATCGCCGGCGCCACGGGCGGAGACGACAACACTCTGAACCGACTGTTTGTTGGTGCTCGCCACCAGCGCCTGACGCAGCAAGGTCTTGCCGCTGCCTTGAGGGCCGGTGACCACCAGCAGCAACTGGCTGTAACGCGCCAGGTGATGCAGTTGACCCAGCACCGGTTTGCGCTGGGCTGGGAAGAATTTGAAGCCCGGGACCCGTGGAGCGAAAGGGTCATGACTTAACTGGAAATGGCCGAGGAACGCCTCGTCGGCATGCAAACTAGTCATCGGAATCTTATTAACCTTTAAGCTGAGCCAGAGCGCGGTAATCCGCTCCCAGCGTGGCCTGTAGAACCTCTTTCGGATAATCGTCGGTCACTACCGCTTCGCCCATCCGGCGCAGCAGCACCAGGCGTAAACGACCGTCGATCACTTTTTTGTCAATTGCCATGTGTTCGAGAAAATCGGCTTCGCTCATCTCTTCCGGCGGAACCACCGGCAGGCCGGCACGCTGGAACAGACGAATCCCGCGATCGCGCTCTTGCTCGCTGATCCAGCCGAGGCGTGCGGACATTTCCATCGCCATTACAGTGCCAGCAGCGACCGCTTCACCGTGCAACCAGACACCATAGCCCATGTGGGTTTCGATGGCGTGGCCGAAGGTGTGGCCGAGGTTGAGCGTGGCGCGTACACCGGTTTCTTTCTCATCGGCGCCGACCACTGCAGCCTTGGCCGCGCAGGAGCGCTCGATGGCATAGGTCAGGGCTTTTTGATCCAGCGCACGCAGGGCGTCGACGTTGTCTTCGAGCCAGGTCAGGAACGGCTCGTCGCAGATCAGGCCGTACTTGATGACTTCCGCCAGGCCTGCCGACAGCTCGCGCGCTGGCAGGGTTTTCAGGGACGCCGTATCGATCAGCACCACGTTCGGCTGATAGAAGGCGCCGACCATGTTCTTGCCCAGCGGATGGTTGATACCGGTCTTGCCACCCACCGACGAGTCGACCTGGGACAGCAGCGTGGTAGGAATCTGGATGAAATCGACGCCGCGCTGGTAGCAGGCAGCCGCAAAACCGGCCATGTCGCCGATCACGCCGCCACCGAGGGCGATCACCGTGGTGCGACGGTCGTGACGTGCGGTCAGCAGGCCGTCGAAGATCAGTTGCAGGGTTTCCCAGTTCTTGAAGGCTTCGCCGTCCGGCAGCACGACGGAAACTACCGAAAACTGCGACAGGCTGCGGGTCAGACGCTCGAGATAGAGCGGCGCAACGGTCTCGTTGGAGATGATTGCCACTTGCCGCCCGTGGATGTGCGGAGCCAGCAATTCAGGCTGATCCAACAGTCCTTCGCCAATATGAATCGGGTAGCTGCGCTCGCCTAGATCGACCTTGAGTGTCTGCATGTGTCCCCACAGTGAAGATGGAAGCAGGCGTCCTGCCTTGAATTATCGGATGTCCCCGGTCTTGAGTGATGTGACGCCGCTTGCATGCGATCCGCCACAACCCTCGACAGGACGCCGAGGATAGCGCATTTCGGGCGGCGCTTTAACGGGGCGGAAGCTGTGCCAGGCGGTCGAGAATATCGAGCACGACCATGCGCGGCGGCCGCTCGTCGGTTTCCACCACCAGATCGGCAATTTCCCGATAAAGCGGATCGCGGATCGCCAGCAGGTCGCGCAGGGTTTTCTCGGGATTGGCCGTGCGCAGCAGCGGCCGATTGCGGTCGCGGGCGGTACGGCCGACCTGTTGCTCGACAGAGGCGTGCAGATACACCACTCGCCCGCCCTCATGCAGGGCCTTGCGGTTGGCATCGCGCATCACCGCGCCGCCGCCCGTCGCCAGCACCACGCCGTCGAACGCGCACAGCTCGGCGATCATCGCCTGCTCACGATCACGAAAACCGGGCTCGCCTTCCTTGTCGAAGATCCACGGGATATTGGCGCCCGTACGCAGTTCAATTTCCTTGTCGGAATCCTTGAACGGCAGGCGCAGCTCTTTGGCCAGTAATCGGCCGATGGTGCTTTTTCCAGCCCCCATCGGTCCTACAAGAATCAAATTTCGCACAGAATCAACGACTCACAGCAATCGCCTGGTTATTCATGATACGCGGAGTGAGGAATACCAGCAGCTCGGATTTTTTCTCCGAAACCACATCACGCCGGAAAAGGCGGCCAAGATACGGCACATCGCCAAGAAATGGCACCTTATCTACGACCTTGCTTTGAGTATTTGAGAAAACCCCACCAATCACGATGGTTTCGCCGTCGTTCACCAGCACCTTGGCATTGACCTCGTTTTTCTTGATCGGCGGTACATCCTGCACTTTGTTCAGGTAGTCCGGTTCGTCCTTGGTGACCTTCACCTCCATGATGATGCGGTTGTCCGGGGTGATCTGCGGCGTGACCTCCAGCGAAAGCGAGGCCTCCTTGAACGACACTGACGTAGCGCCGCTGGAACTGGCTTCCTGATACGGAATCTCGGTGCCCTTGAGGATCTTCGCGGTCTCCTTGTCGGAGGTGACGACCTTGGGCTGCGAGACGATTTCACCGTTGCCTGTCTTCTCCATCGCCGTCAGTTCAAGGTCCAGCAACACGTTGTCGGTGATGAACGCGATACCGATTCCGGACGTGTTGTTGACCGTGCCCATGTCGACGAACGGTGAGTTGGTGCTGGTGCTGCCCGGCGTACCGATGGTGGTCGACGAGCCATTGCTGACCCCGGAGGTATTCCAGTTGCCCTTGTTCTGGATCGATCCGCCCCAGCGCACGCCCAGGCTTTTGTCGTAATCGACGTTGGCCTCGACGATCCGCGCCTCGATCATTACCTGACGCACCGGAATATCCAGTTGCGCCACGATCCTTCGCAGCTCGTCGAGGCGATCCTGAGTCTGGTAGGCAATGATGTTATTGGTGCGTTCATCAACGGTGATCGAACCCCTTTCGTCGACTTTGGCCTCGGCGCTGGTGACCGACTGGAACAGCTTGGCGATGTCCGCGGCCTTGGCGTAGTTCACTTGCAGCAGCTCGCGACGTAACGGCGCCAGCTCGGCGATCTGTTTCTGCGACTCCAGCTCCTGCCGCTCGCGGGCGGCGATTTCATCTGCCGGCGCCACCAGCAACACATTGCCGACCTTGCGTTTGTCGAGCCCTTTGGTCTTGAGCACCAGATCCAGTGCCTGATCCCACGGCACGTTTTGCAGGCGCAAGGTGATTCCGCCCTGAACCGTGTCGCTGGCCACCAGATTGAGGTTGGTGAAATCGGCGATCAGTTGCAGCACCGAACGCACATCGATGTCCTGGAAATTCAGCGAAAGCTTTTCGCCGCTATAGGTGTTGCGGTCGGCGTTGCGCTTTTGCAGGTCATCGACAGTCAACGGCCGGATGCTCACGGTCAGCTTGTTGTCGGTCTGGTAAGTGGAGTAGTCGAAGGTGCCGCTGGGCTCGACGGTGATGGTCGCGCGATCCCCGCTGACGCCGGCATTGACGAACTGCACCGGGGTAGCGAAGTCCTTGACGTCGAGGCGCACCCGCAATGGTTCTGGAAGTTGGGTACGAGCAAAATTGAGGATGATCTTGCCGTCATGCTCCTGAATGTCCGGCGCGATGGTCGGGTCAGACAGGTCGATGACGACATTGCCCTCGCCCGCCGTGCCACGCTGGAAGTCCACGCCACGAATGGCCTTGGCCGTCGGCGTAAACGTCCGGGCCGGGGCGGCCACCGGCGTTGCGCGCGGAGCCTTGGTGACAGGTCGCGGCGCGGTGACTTTGGAACCTTGCCCGACCACCACGAACAGCGTATTCCCCTCGACCCGGGCGTCATACGGCGCCAGTTGCGACAGGTTGATAATCAACCGGGTACGGTCGTTGGCCTCGACCACTGTGGCGGAGCGCGCATTACCACTACCGAGATCACGGGTCTTGCTCGTGAGCTGGCTGGTCACCCCCGGCAGATCAAGGGCAATTCGCGCCGGCGAATCGGTGGTGTAGCCCTTGGGCTGTGGCGGCGGCCCATCGAACGACAGCTTCAACTCGACGCGATCGCCCGGCAGCGCCGCAACATCCAGCGTCTTCAGACTGGCCGCTTGAACCATCGGCGACAGCAGCGCTATCCATAGCGAAAAACCGAGGGTGGAGA
Source organism: Pseudomonas sp. HS6 (assembly GCF_023375815.1). Lineage (NCBI taxonomy): Bacteria > Pseudomonadati > Pseudomonadota > Gammaproteobacteria > Pseudomonadales > Pseudomonadaceae > Pseudomonas > Pseudomonas sp. HS6. The sequence goes on from NZ_CP067412.1 coordinate 3,657,518, forward strand.
AAATCCTGTTCATTGTTCGACTTCCACTATGAGTGCTCTTTCAAAGGAATGGAGCGCGGCCGCTCCAGCCAGGCGCCTTCGCCATCGGGAACGATTTCGACCACATCGACCTGGGCGGCGCTGATCGCGACGATGCGCCCGTCGTTGCGCCCCAGGTAATCGCCGACTTTCAGCCGATGCACCCCGCCCGCCCCGCGCAGCAGCGCAAAGGAGCCGGAGGCATTGGCAATCGTGCCGACCATCTCGAATTGCTCGATGTTGAAACCTTCGAGGTATTGCTTGACCCGTGTCGGGTCCGGTTTGACGTTGCGCGAACCGTGCTGCTGCCCGGCCAGATCGACCCGTACCTGGCGCGAGAACGGGCTGCGCAGGCTGGCGGCGCTGTAGGTGAACGTCGGGTAGGAACGGAAGGTCGGCGTCGGCTCGATCTTGCCCGGCGGCCGCAGTCGCACTTCATTCATGTAGGCATCAAGATCGCTGAAGTCGTTGCCGCCGCAACCGCTCAACCCCAGCGTCAATATCGACAATAGAAGGAAACGGATCGGGCTCATTTTTGCAGCCCCTTGTCGTTGTAGCGGTAAGTCTTGGCAAGGATGCTCATGCGCAACTTCGTCCCGCCTTCCGGATTGGCCGGGGCCAGCTCGAAGTCGTGCAGCGTCACGATCCGCGGCAATCCGGCCACGCCGCTGACGAAGGTGGCGAGGTCGTGATAGGCGCCCGTGACGGTGATCTGGATCGGCAACTCGATGTAGAACTGCTGCGTCACTTCCGGCAGCAGTTTGATTTCCTCGAATTCAAGACCGCTACCCAGCCCGGTACGAGTGATGTCTTCCAGCAGTCCCGGTACTTCGGTGTCGCTGGGCAATTGCCGCAGCAGGACGCCGAACGAGTTCTCCATTTCCTTCATCTGCTGGGTGTACAGCTCGAGGTTGGCCGCCAGGTGCGCCTTGCTGGTGAACTGCTCCTTGAGCGTGGTTTCTTCCGTGCGCTTGAGTTCGAGCTGGTTTTCCATGTCGCTGACGAAAAAGTTGTAGCCCAGCGCCAGGACCAGCACCATCAACAGCGCACCGGCCAGGCCTTTGACGGCCGGCGGCCAGGAGCCGATGTTGCTGGTATCCAGGTCGTTGAAGTCGATATTGCGCAGGCTCGCGAGCCATTCGGACGGTTTCATTGATCGTCCTCCAGGTTCTTGGGCCGGGTCTGACGGACAGTCAATTGAAAGACGTTGGCTTGATCCAGTTGCCCGGCCGTGGTCGCCTTGACCTCGTTCAGGCTCGGCGCATCGAACCAGTCGGATGCATCGAGATTGCGCATCAGGTCGGACACCCGATTGTTCGACTCCGCCGCGCCGCTGATCGACAGGGTCTTGCCGACCATTTTCACGCTGGTGAAATACACCCCGTCAGGCAGGGTGCGCGCCAGTTGATCGAAGATCCGCCCACTGACCTGTCGGTTGGCCTGCAGGTCCTGGATGATGCGCATCCGCTCCACCAATTGCTGGCGACGTGCCTTGAGCTCGCTGATCTGCTGGATCCGCTCATCGACCACGGCGATCTGCTTGCCGATGTAATCGTTGCGTGCCTGTTGCCGTTCAATGGCGGTGCTGAAAATCTGAGCAGCAATGAAGACCGCGCCGACCGCGCCGACCACTACGCCGGTCAGGGTTAGCAGGAAGCGTTTGCGTCGTTCTTCGCGGCGTTCCTCGCGCCAGGGTAAAAGGTTGATCCGCGCCATCAGTCGAAACTCCTGAGCGCGAGCCCGCAGGCAATCATCAGTGCTGGCGCATCGCTCGCCAAAGCCCCGGCGTTGACCTTGCTGCTCAAGGCCATGTCGGAAAATGGATTGGCGACCTGGGTCGGGGTACTCAGGCGTTCTTCGATCAGCCGATCGAGCCCGGGCACCGACGCCGTGCCGCCGGCCAGCAGAATGTGGTCGACCGCGTTGTACTGGCCGGAAGCGAAGAAGAATTGCAGGGAACGCGAGACCTGCTGCACCAGCGCCTCGCGAAAGGGCTGCAGGACTTCGCTGACATAATCGTCCGGCAAACCGCCCTGCTTCTTGGCCAGCCCGGCCTGCTCAATGGTCAGGCCATAGCGACGCTGGATTTCCTCGGTCAACTGACGCCCGCCAAAGAGTTGCTCGCGGGTGTAGATGATCCGACCGTTGTGCAGGACGCTGAGAGTGGTCATGGTGGCACCGATATCGACCACCGCGACGGTCAGGCGCTCCTGAGACGCCGCCAGTTGCGTGGCCAGCAGTCCGAACGAGCGCTCCAGCGCATAAGCCTCGACATCCACTACCCGCGCGGTCAGGCCGGCGAGGGCCAGCGCCGCCTCACGGACTTCGACGTTTTCCTTGCGACAGGCAGCAAGCAGCACGTTGACCCGCTCGGGGTTACGCGGTGAAACGCCCTGGACCTCGAAGTCGATGGCGACTTCGTCCAAGGGATAGGGGATGTATTGGTCGGCCTCGATCTTGAGCTGGTTTTCCAGTTCGTCGTCGGACAGCCCGGCGTCCATTTCGATGACCTTGGTGATCACTGCCGAACCGGCCACCGCCACCGCCACGCTCTTGAGCCCGGTGCGCGCCTTGACCAACACGCGGGACAGGGCATGACCGACGCCTTCGAGTTCGGCGATGTTCTTCTCGACCACGGCGTTGGCCGGCAACGGCTCCACCGCGTACGCCTCGACCCGGTAGCGCTCCCCCTGACGGCTCAGCTCCAGCAGCTTCACCGACGTGGAGCTGATGTCGATCCCCAGTAACGTATTGGTCTTTTTGTTGAAGAGTCCTAGCACTACCAATTCCCTATGACTATCCGTGAGTTACGGACTCTGTAATGCGCATTGCGTTCCCTCGCCCCGTCTTGACAGAAGCGCAAATGACGCCCCCAGCGGAAAAGTGCTTATAATGCCCAGCGATTTTTTCCGCTTTTTACTGCCGGCGCGGGCCGTTCTGTGTGTTTCCGGAACCCTGTCGCCCAATTCATTCTTTGCCCTGGATGTCCAAAAGCCTTGATTCGTCTGCTGAAATTCTTCGGTTGGTCCATCGTCGCCGTTTTCTGCGGACTGCTTTTAGGTCTCAGCGGCGCGTTTCTTTACCTTAGTCCGGGTTTGCCATCTGTGGAGGCGCTGAGAAGCATTCAGTTGCAGATTCCCCTGCGGGTGTACAGCAGCGACAACAAGTTGATCGCAGAATTTGGCGAAATGCGCCGCACACCGATCCGTTTCGCCGACATTCCCCCCAATTTCATCAATGCGTTACTAAGTGCTGAAGACGATAACTTCGCCAACCACTACGGCGTCGATCCGAGCAGCCTGATGCGTGCCGCGACCCAACTGGTCAAGAGCGGGCACATCCAGTCCGGCGGCAGCACCATCACCATGCAGGTGGCGAAGAACTTCTTCCTGACCAGCGAACGCAGCTTCTCGCGCAAGACCACGGAAATCCTCCTGGCCCTGCAGATCGAACGGCAGCTGACCAAGGACGAGATCCTTGAGCTGTACGTGAACAAGATTTATCTGGGCAACCGTGCCTACGGCATCGAGGCAGCGGCGCAGGTGTATTACGGCAAGTCGATCCGCGAAGTCAGCCTGGCGCAGATGGCGATGATCGCCGGCCTGCCGAAAGCCCCGTCGCGCTTCAACCCGCTGGCCAACCCGGCGCGCAGCAAGGAGCGTCGCGACTGGATCCTCGGCCGCATGTACAAGCTCGGCAAGATCACCGAGGCCGACTACACCGCTGCCATCAACGAGCCGCTGAACGCCAGCTATCACGTGCCGACCCCGGAAGTGAACGCGCCGTACATCGCCGAGATGGCCCGCGCCGAAATGGTCGGCCGCTACGGCAGCGACGCCTACACCGAAGGCTTCCGGGTCACCACCACGGTGCCGAGCAACCTGCAGGAAATGGCCAACACTGCGCTGCACGAAGGCCTGATGACCTACGACCAGCGTCACGGCTACCGTGGACCTGAATCGCGTCTGCCGGGCAAGACCCATGAAGCCTGGGCCACCGAGCTGACCAAGCAACGCACAATCAGCAGCCTCGAGCCGGCGATCGTCACCCAGGTCGACAAGAATGGCTTGCAAGTGCTGACCCGTACCGGTGAAGAGCACGTGGCGTGGGACACCATGAAATGGGCCCGTCCGTTCCTCAATACCAACAGCATGGGCGCCGCCCCGCGTCAGCCATCGGATGTCGCGCAGGTCGGCGATCTGGTGCGCGTACAGCGCCAGCCGAACAATTCGCTGAAGTTCAGCCAGATTCCTCAGGCACAGGGCGCACTGGTGTCGCTGGATCCACAGAACGGCGCGATCCGTTCGCTGGTCGGCGGTTTCGCCTTCGAGCAAAGCAACTACAACCGCGCGATGCAGGCCAAGCGTCAGCCGGGCTCGAGCTTCAAACCGTTCGTCTACAGCGCCGCGCTGGATAACGGCTACACCGCCGCCACGCTGGTCAACGACGCACCGATCGTGTTCGTCGACGAGTACCTGGACAAGGTCTGGCGTCCGAAGAACGACACCAACACCTTCCTCGGCCCGATCCGCTTGCGTGAGGCGCTGTACAAGTCGCGCAACCTGGTTTCGATTCGCTTGTTGCAAGCGATGGGCGTGGGAAAAACCATCGACTACATCACTCGCTTCGGCTTCAACAAGCAGGACCTGCCGCCCAACCTGTCCCTGGCACTGGGCACCGCGACCCTGACGCCGATGGAAATCGCCACCGGCTGGAGCACCTTCGCCAACGGCGGCTTCAAGATCACCCCGTACATCATCGACAAGATCGAAAGTCGCAATGGCGATACGCTGTTTGTCGCCAACCCGCCGACCGTACCGCAAGGCGCCGCGGCGACTGATGGCATCGCGGCACCCGCGACCCAATCGATCACCGTCAACGCAGCGCCGATCCCGGGTGAAGCGCCGGGCAGCGCAGCAATGCCACAAGCTCCAGCAGTTGCCGAGCGCATCGTCGATGGCCGCACCACGTACATCCTCAACAGCATGCTGCAGGACGTGATCAAGCTCGGCACCGGCCGTCGTGCACTGGCCATGGGTCGCAGCGACATCGCAGGTAAAACCGGTACCACCAACGAATCCAAGGATGCGTGGTTCTCCGGTTACAACGCCGATTACGTGACCACGGTCTGGACCGGTTTCGACCAACCGGAAAGCCTCGGTCGTCGGGAGTTCGGTGGTACTGTGGCGCTGCCGATCTGGATGAACTACATGAGCGCCGCGCTCAAGGACAAGCCGCCGCATGTCCAGCCAGAGCCGGAAGGCATTTTGAGCCTGCGAGTGGATCCGGTCAGCGGTCGTGCGGCCACACCGAGCACGCCGGGCGCCTACTTCGAGCTGTTCAAGGCTGAAGACACACCGCCGTCGGTCAACGAGATCGGCAATGGCACCGCGCCGGGTAGTCCGTTACCGGCGGATGAGCAGGCACCGATCGATCTGTTCTGATCCTGATCGGTTAAAAAGCCCCGCCTTCGTGAGAAGTGCGGGGCTTTTTGTTTTCTGCCGTACTGAGATTGGCATTTCACATCAAGGGCAGCCCTCACCCTAGCCCTCTCCCAGAGGGAGAGGGGACTGACCGTGGGATATTGGGGAGATACGCCGACCTGACATTGCTTTACCGAATCCATAATCGACTCGGTCTTGCAGGTCGATGTACTTCGCCAGACAACTCGGTCAGTCCCCTCTCCCCTTGGGAGAGGGTTAGGGTGAGGGCCGCCCTTGAAGCCGGAATGCATTTTCACGAACAAAAAAAACCCCGCTTAAAAAGCGGGGCTCTTCATGAAACGCTACAACGACTTAGCCGTTGAACACGTCATCCACGCTTTTCAGCGGGTAGTGCTTCGGATACGGCAGGGTGGCCACACCGGTCTCGATCGCAGCCTTGGCCACGGCATCGGAGATCAGGGTGATCAGGCGCTTGTCCATTGGCTTCGGAATGATGTACTCACGACCGAATTCCAGCTTGATGCCGCCGTAGGCGTCGCACACTTCCTGTGGAACCGGCAGCTTGGCCAGTTCACGCAGAGCGTTGGCAGCAGCCACTTTCATTTCTTCGTTGATGCGCTTGGCGCGAACGTCCAGGGCACCACGGAAGATGAACGGGAAGCCCAGCACGTTGTTGACCTGGTTCGGGTAGTCCGAACGGCCGGTGGCCATGATCACGTCGTTGCGGGTGGCGTGAGCCAGTTCCGGGGAGATTTCCGGATCCGGGTTCGAGCACGCGAAGACGATCGGGTTGGCCGCCATGCGCTTCAGTTGCTCGGCGCTCAGCAGGTTCGGGCCAGACAGGCCGACGAATACGTCAGCGCCTTCGATGGCGTCGTCCAGGGTGCGCTTCTCGGTAGCGTGAGCAAACACAGCCTTGTACTGGTTCAGGTCGTCACGGCCCGCGTGGATCACGCCGGTACGGTCGATCATGAAGATGTTCTCGACCTTGGCGCCCATGCTCACCAGCAGTTTCATGCAGGAGATAGCGGCAGCGCCGGCGCCCAGGCAGACGATTTTGGCTTCGCCGAGGGTTTTGCCAGCGATTTCCAGGGCGTTGATCATGCCCGCAGCGGTCACGATCGCGGTGCCGTGCTGGTCATCGTGGAACACCGGAATGTCGCACTGCTCGATCAGAGCGCGTTCGATCTCAAAGCACTCAGGCGCCTTGATGTCTTCCAGGTTGATGCCACCGAAGGTGATGGAAATGCGTTTTACGGTGTCGATGAAGGCTTGCGGGCTTTCGGAGTCGACTTCGATGTCGAAGACGTCGATACCGGCGAAGCGCTTGAACAGTACGCCTTTACCTTCCATCACTGGCTTGGAAGCCAGTGGGCCGAGGTTACCCAGGCCCAGAATCGCGGTGCCATCGGAAATGACTGCAACCAGGTTGCCCTTGCCGGTGTATTTGTAGGCCAGTTCAGGATCGCGAGCGATCTCGCGCACTGGTTCAGCTACGCCGGGGCTGTAGGCCAGCGACAGGTCGCGGGCGGTAGCAGTGGCCTTGGTGAGCTCGACACTCAGCTTTCCTGGACGAGGATGGGCGTGATATTCGAGAGCGGCAGTTTTCAGATCAGACATTTTGGCATTCCGCTTTTTACTGTTGGACAGACTGGTCAGCGAGGATACGCGCCTCGCAAAGTCCCCACAAGACTGCCCGGTCACCCCTGTCAAGCGCCCTGCCCTACGACTTTGGGCCAAGAGCCACGGCGCACAAGGGCTTGACTGTTCACAATCGACAGAAAAAATGTCTACAATTTTTCTTCAGCGAGACGATTGCAACATCGAAGGATCGGTCAGCGGCAGCAACCAACGGGCCTGACCCGGTTTCAATCCACCGCGCCGCGAACGGTCGACTACCCAGCCACGAGCCTCGATCCGCTTGCCTTTCAGCGCTTGCAATGAAGAGCCGTCGAAATGATCCAGCAGATTGGACGCAACACGCAGTACAAGCTTGTCCTGTAATTCGATCCAGATTCCACCGCGATTGCGTTGGACCTTGCTTACACGACCGCTGACTACGGCAAAACCCGAGCGCTGGATCTGCTCCGCTTTCAGTACAGGCGACTGCTTCCACAGGCCAATTCCGGCCTGCCGCGCACGGCGTTCGGCGGCCTGCTGGCAATCGACAAGATCGACATTCGGCGCCACCGCGACCTGGAAACCGAGGCCATCGGCGAGCATTTGCGCTTCGAGATTCTCACCCTTGGCGCTGAAAACATGGGCCAGGATTCGGCCGTAATGATCTTTGGACTCGGCGCCGAGCTGCAGGCCGACCCGCCCGTCGCTCTCTGCGACCAATGCTTCGAGGCGTTTGCGCGCCGCTACCGCAAATGGCTCGTCGCTGCGACCCTGCTTGCCGAGCTCAGGGGTGTTGAGCCCGATCATCCGCACGCTGCGCCCGTCGCTCAGGCGCAAGGTGTCGCCGTCGACCACGCGCTGCACCGTGACTTGCGGCAAGCCACTGGGCGCCGGACAGAGGGCCTGAGCACTGGAAAGCCAAATCGCGGATACAAAAAAGGCGCCCACAAGGGACGCCTTTTTTATCAGCATGGAAAAGCCATTGAGGTTTTCCAGGTTGACCAGCCTTAGGCTTTTTTGGTCGCGCCGAAAGCACCGAAACGATCGGCGAACTTCTGAACGCGACCACCGGTGTCCAGAGTCTTCTGCTTACCGGTGTAGAACGGGTGGCATTCGTTGCACACGTCGATTGGCAGAGCTTTGCCGAAAGTCGAACGGGTTTCGAACTTGTTGCCACAGCTGCAAGTAACAGCAATGACTGGGTATTCTGGATGGATATCAGCTTTCATGGTGTCTTCCTCGGCTAGCGTGCCGCCATCCAACACTATTGTTGAATACCGCACGTAATTAGGCCGCGGATTCTACCAGACCTTTGCAATCGCGCAAGCTGTCCGGGGTGCCCTCCATCAGAAAAGACTGTTCAATGTTGACGGCGTCTTTTGACGTCAGGCTGCGTTGCCACTCCTCCCCATAGCAAGCCATGAGTCGTCGTAGCGCCTTACCTGACGCCAAAACCCATTCGTCAACATTTGAACGCTTTCCTGATGGAGGACACAGAACCGACCGTCTGCTAGGCTCCCGCCCTTCTTCACCGCCCCGCCTATGAGAATCCTCCGCGTGCCCGACGCCATTCTGCGCCTCGCCCTGCCTTCGCCCCTGCGCCGCCTGTTCGACTATCGGGCCCCGGCCGGCGTGCCGCGCTCGCAGTTGCAGCCGGGCATGCGTCTGCGGGTGCCGTTCGGTCGGCGGGAGATGATCGGGATTCTGGTGGAGGTCACTGACACCAGTGAAGTGCCAGTGGAGAAGCTCAAGCCGGCGCTGGCCCTGCTCGACACCACCGCACCGCTGCCACCGGCACTGTTCAAGCTGTGCCTGTGGACCGCCCAGTATTATCAACACAGCCTCGGCGACACCCTGAGTTGGGCGCTTCCGGTGCTGCTGCGTCAGGGCGAACCGGCCGAAGCGCGGCAGGAACGTTTCTGGTCCGCCGCCCCCGGCGCCAGCCTCGATGACCCTCGTATCGCCCGCGCCCCACGCCAGCGCGAAGCCCTGGCGACTTTGGCCCAGCACCCTCACGGCGTCGCCCATCAGTTGCTGAGCAAACTGATGCTGAACAAGGACAGCCTCGATCTGTTGCTGGCCAAGGATCTGGTGCAGGTCGAAGTCCGTCGCCATGCCCCCGGCGCCCGCCATGAGCACTGGCTGGCGCAGCCGGAGCTGCCGCTCAACAGCGAACAACGCGCAGCCTATGAAGCGATTCGCGCCGGTTTCGACAGTTATCACGCGTTCCTGCTGGCCGGGGTTACCGGCAGCGGCAAGACCGAAGTCTATTTGCAGCTGATCCGCGAAACCCTCGAAGCCGGCAAGCAGGCGCTGGTGCTGATCCCGGAGATCAACCTCGGCCCGCAGACACTGGCGCGCTTCGAGCAGCGCTTCAACGCCCGCATCGCCCTGCTGCACTCGGCGGTCAACGATCGCGAGCGCCTCGACGCCTGGCTCGCCGCCCGCGACGGCGAGGCCGACATTATTATCGGCACCCGCTCGGCGCTGTTCACGCCGATGAAAAATCCGGGGCTGATCATCATCGACGAAGAACACGACGGCTCCTATAAACAGCAGGAAGGCCTGCGCTACCACGCACGGGACCTGGCACTAGTGCGGGCACGGCAGGAAAACATCCCGATTGTCCTCGGTTCCGCGACGCCATCGCTGGAAAGCCTGCACAACGCCTACACCGGTCGTTACGGGCTCCTGCGCCTGAACGAGCGGGCCGGCGGCGCCAAGCAGCCACGCTTCCTGCGCCTGGACGTGAAAAGTCGTCCACTGGACAGCGGCATTTCCGGACCGATGCAGCAAGCCATCGGCCAGACCCTCGCCGCCGGCCAACAAGTGCTGGTGTTCCTCAACCGTCGGGGTTTTGCGCCTACCTTGCTGTGCCACGATTGCGGCTGGATGTCCGAGTGCCAGCGCTGCGATGCGCGAATGACCGTGCATCAGCGCTATGGCGAACTGCGCTGCCACCACTGCGGCTACGTCGAACGCGTGCCACGCCAGTGCCCGAAGTGCAACAAGGTCGATCTGCGCCCCGTCGGTGCCGGCACCGAACGCGCCGAGGAGCGGCTGGCGATTCTGTTCCCGGACTATCCAGTGCTTCGCGTCGACCGTGACAGCACGTCGCGCAAGGATGCGATGAATCAGCTGTTTGCCACGATCCAGAAAGGTCAGCCATGCATTCTGGTCGGCACTCAAATGTTGGCCAAGGGTCACCACTTCCCCCGGGTCACCCTGGTGTCTATCCTCGACGCCGACGGCGGACTGTTCTCCGGTGACTTCCGCGCCAGCGAGCGCATGGCGCAGTTGATCGTGCAGGTCGCCGGCCGCGCCGGGCGTGCTGAGGAGCCGGGCAAGGTGATCATCCAGACGCACCTGGCCGACCACCCTTTATTGGTGCAACTGACCGAACAGGGTTATTTCGCTTTCGCCGAACAGGCTCTGAGCGAACGCCGAGCCGCCGGGCTGCCGCCGTTCTCGCATCTGGCGCTGCTGCGAGCCGAAGCGCACAAGCCGGGGCAGGCCGAAGGCTTTCTCGATGAAGCCTGTAGCGAAGCCGAGCGTTTGCTGGCCGAGCAGAACCTGAGCGGCATTGAACTGCTGGGGCCAGTACCGGCACCGATGGAACGCCGAGCCGGACGTTTCCGCGCACAGCTACTGTTGCAGGCCACGGCCCGGGCACCTCTGCACCGGTTGCTGGCGAGCTGGCTGCTGGCGCTGGAGCAGATGCCGAGCGGCCGGGCGGTGCGCTGGTCGCTGGATGTCGACCCTGTCGATTTGTATTGATTGATCGATTGCTATCGCTGGCAAGCCAGCTCCCACAAGAGAATAGCGTCGTTCTTGTGGGAGCTGGCTTGCCAGCGATGGCTGACGAATTGTCACCACACATCCACATCCTGCCTGCTAAGGTTGGCAAGCCCGTCTTCGCAACGGATAATGCCCAGTTTTTCCACCCGCGCATCGATGCGCCGCCGCGCTTGCGGTCGAAAGAGAAGACCATGAAAGACACCATTCGCCAGCTGATCCAACAAGCCCTCACCCAACTCGTCAACGAAGGTGTGTTGCCTGAAGGCCTGACGCCGGCGATCCAGGTGGAAAACGCCCGGGACAAGACCCACGGCGACTTCGCCAGCAACATTGCGATGATGCTGGCCAAGCCTGCGGGCATGAAGCCGCGCGACCTGGCAGAGAAAATCATCGCCGCCCTGCCGGCTGACGAGAACGTCACCAAGGCCGAAATCGCCGGTCCTGGCTTCCTCAACTTCTTCCAGAACACTCAGGCCCTGGCCTCGCGCCTCGACGCCGCACTGGCCGACGATCACGTTGGCGTGCGCAAGGCTGGCCCGGCGCAACGCACCGTGGTCGACCTGTCGGCGCCGAACCTGGCCAAAGAAATGCACGTCGGCCACTTGCGCTCGACCATCATCGGCGACGGCGTGGCCCGTGTGCTCGAATTCCTCGGCGATACCGTGATCCGTCAGAACCACGTTGGCGACTGGGGCACCCAGTTCGGCATGCTGATGGCGTACCTGCAGGAAAACCCGATCACCAGCGACGAGCTGTCGGACCTGGAAAACTTCTACCGTGCCGCCAAGCAGCGCTTCGACGAGTCCCCGGAATTCGCCGACCGCGCCCGTGGTCTGGTGGTCAAGTTGCAGGCCGGCGATGCCGAGTGCCTGGCCCTGTGGACCAAGTTCAAGGACATCTCGCTGTCGCACTGCCAGAAGATCTACGAACTGCTCAACGTCAAACTGACCATGGCCGACGTGATGGGCGAAAGCGCCTACAACGACGACCTGATCAACGTGGTCAACGACCTGAAAGCCGCCGGCATGCTGGTCGAAAGCAACGGCGCCCAGTGCGTGTTCCTCGACGAATTCAAGAACGCTGAAGGCGAGCCACTGCCGGTGATCATCGTCAAGGCTGACGGCGGCTACCTGTACGCCACCACCGACCTGGCGGCCGTGCGCTACCGCAGCGGCAAGCTGAAGGCCGACCGCGCGCTGTACTTCGTCGACCAGCGTCAGGCCCTGCACTTCCAGCAAGTGTTCGCCGTGGCGCGCAAGGCCGGTTTCGTGACCCATCCGATGGAAATGGAGCACATGGGCTTCGGCACCATGAACGGCGCCGACGGCCGTCCGTTCAAGACCCGCGATGGCGGCACCGTGAAGCTGATCGATCTGCTGACCGAAGCTCAGGAACGCGCCTACAGCCTGGTGAAGGACAAGAATCCGGAGCTGGCCGAAGACGAGCTGCGCAACATTGCCAAAGTCGTGGGCATCGGCGCGGTGAAGTACGCCGACCTGTCGAAGCACCGCACCAGCGACTACAGCTTCAACTTCGACCTGATGCTCAACTTCGAAGGCAACACCGCGCCATACCTGCTGTACGCCTACACCCGCGTGGCCGGCGTGTTCCGCAAACTGGGCAAGGATTTCAGCGAAGTCGACGGCCAGATCGTCCTCGAAGCGGCGCACGAACAGGAACTGGCGGCCAAACTGGCGCAGTTCGGTGAAGTGCTGAACAACGTCGCGGAAAAGGGCACGCCACACACCCTGTGCACCTACCTGTACGACGTCGCCGGCCTGTTCTCCAGCTTCTACGAGAACTGCCCGATCCTCGCCGCCGACACCCCGGCACAAATGCAAAGCCGTCTGCGCCTTGCCGCGCTGACCGGCCGTACCCTCAAGCAAGGCCTGGAACTGCTCGGCCTGGAAACCCTGGAGCGTATGTAAGTTGGCTGCCAAGAAAAAACCTGCACCCAAGCGTGGCGCCAGCCGTTACCAAGCTCCTGCAAAGCAACCGATCCCGGGTTGGCTGTGGATGGCCATCGGCCTGACGGTCGGCGCGTTCATCGTGTTCCTGATGAAACTGGAGCCGGGCAAGGGCAGCGACACGGTCAAGCGCGAGAAGGTCGAGCAACAGCAACAGCAGAAAGCCACCAAGATCGCCGAGGCCAACAAGACCCCGCCGAGCCCGACGCAACCGGTGAAGCCGAAGTACGACTTCTACACCCTGCTGCCGGAATCGGAAGTGATCGTGCCGCCTGACGCCGTGCCGGAGAAAACCCTGCCGACGCCACAGGTGCCGGCGATCCCGACCACGCCGGTGACCCCGGCGGAAGCGGCGAAGATCGACACGGCGCGCGCGCAGGCTGCATTGGCCGGGATCACCCCGCCGCCAGCGCCACCGGTGACCAAGGCTGCGCCAGTGACCAAGTTCTTCCTCCAGGCCGGTTCGTTCCGCAAAGAGGCCGATGCCGACAAGGTGCGCGCGCAGATTATTCTGCTCGGCCAGGCGGTCGCGGTTGAGTCCGGAACGGTGAAGGATGAAACCTGGTATCGCGTACTGGTCGGCCCGTTCAGCAATCGCGAACAACTGACCACCGCCCAGAAACAACTGGCGGGCGCAGGGTTCAGCAACCTGCTGTTACAACAACGCCAGAGCCGCTGATTTCCCTCGATTGATCCTTCCCGCGCGCTGCGTGGGGAGGATCAGCGCAACAACACCGCTCGTCCCCTCTCCCTTCCCGCAGTTGAAATCCTCTCCACCACCCCCATATGAATGGGCATAAGGCATTTTCGCCCCGCAGTGTGGAGACTCTTCCCTTGACCACCATCGTTTCAGTCCGCCGCCACGGCAAAGTCGTCATGGGCGGCGACGGCCAGGTTTCTCTCGGCAACACCGTGATGAAAGGCAACGCGAAGAAAGTGCGTCGCCTGTACCACGGCCAGGTCATCGCCGGTTTCGCCGGTGCCACCGCCGACGCCTTTACCCTGTTCGAACGTTTCGAAGGCCAGCTCGAGAAACATCAGGGCCACCTGATCCGCGCCGCCGTCGAACTCGCGAAAGAATGGCGTACCGACCGCTCCCTGAGCCGCCTCGAAGCGATGCTCGCGGTCGCCAACAAGGACGCCTCGCTGATCATCACCGGCAACGGTGACGTGGTCGAACCGGAAAACGGCCTGATCGCCATGGGTTCCGGTGGCGGTTACGCCCAGGCTGCTGCCAGCGCGCTGCTGAAAAAGACCGATCTGTCGGCCCGCGAAATCGTCGAGACCGCTCTCGGGATTGCCGCCGACATCTGTGTATTCACCAACCACACTCAGACCATTGAGGAGCAGGATCTCGCTGAAGAAGCCTGAGTCGGCCCTGTGCCACGGCTTGTTTCTGCTTGAGGACCGTCAATTATTATGTCCATGACTCCCCGCGAAATCGTCCACGAACTCAATCGCCATATCATCGGCCAGGACGATGCCAAGCGCGCCGTCGCGATTGCCCTGCGCAATCGCTGGCGTCGCATGCAGCTGCCTGAAGAGCTGCGTGTTGAAGTGACCCCGAAGAACATCCTGATGATCGGCCCGACCGGTGTCGGTAAAACCGAGATCGCCCGTCGCCTGGCGAAACTGGCCAACGCGCCGTTCATCAAGGTCGAAGCGACCAAATTCACCGAAGTCGGCTACGTCGGCCGTGACGTCGAATCGATCATCCGTGATCTGGCCGATGCCGCGATCAAGATGCTGCGCGAGCAGGAAATGACCCGCGTTCGCCACCGTGCCGAAGACGCTGCCGAGGACCGCATCCTCGACGCGCTGCTGCCCCCGGCACGCATGGGCTTCAGCAACGAAGAAGCGCCGAGCCCGGACTCCAACACCCGTCAGCTGTTCCGCAAGCGCCTGCGCGAAGGTCAGCTGGACGACAAGGAAATCGAGATCGAAGTCGCCGAAATGGCCGGCATCGAGATCGCCACGCCGCCGGGCATGGAAGAGATGACCAACCAGCTTCAGTCCCTGTTCGCCAACATGGGCAAGGGCAAGAAGAAGTCGCGCAAGCTCAAGGTCAAGGAAGCGCTGAAACTGGTGCGCGATGAAGAAGCCGGTCGCCTGGTGAACGAAGAAGAGTTGAAGGCCAAGGCCCTGGAAGCGGTCGAGCAGCACGGCATCGTGTTCATCGACGAAATCGACAAGGTCGCCAAGCGCGGCAATGTCGGCGGCGCCGATGTGTCCCGTGAAGGCGTACAACGCGACCTGCTGCCGCTGATCGAAGGCTGCACCGTCAACACCAAGCTGGGTATGGTCAAGACCGACCACATCCTGTTCATCGCCTCCGGCGCGTTCCACCTGAGCAAGCCGAGCGACCTGGTGCCGGAGCTGCAAGGCCGCCTGCCGATCCGCGTCGAACTCAAGGCCCTGAGCCCGGAAGACTTCGAGCGCATCCTCAGCGAACCGCACGCCTCGCTTACCGAGCAATACTGCGCGCTGCTGAAGACCGAAGGCCTGAACATCCAGTTCCAGCCTGACGGCATCAAGCGTCTGGCGGAGATCGCCTGGCAGGTCAACGAGAAGACCGAGAACATCGGTGCCCGTCGTCTGCACACGCTGCTCGAGCGTCTGCTGGAAGAGGTGTCGTTCAGTGCCGGTGACCTGGCCAGCGCCCACGACGACAAGGCGATCCTGATCGACGCCGAGTACGTCAACAGCCACCTGGGTGAATTGGCGCAGAACGAAGATCTGTCCCGTTATATCCTGTAAGCCATACTTACAGTGGTCGTGAAACTGTGGGAGCCATCGGCTCCCACAATTTTTTCCACCTGACGGAACGCCGGCGATGACCCAACTCCCTACCGACATCAAACTGCACAAAGCCTCGAAAACCCTGTCGCTCAAATACGCGTCCGGCGAGGAGTACACCCTGCCCGCCGAATTCCTGCGCGTGCATTCCCCCTCCGCCGAGGTCCAGGGTCACGGCAAACCGATCCTGCAATTCGGCAAGCTGCACGTCGGCCTGAGCAAGGTAGAACCGGCCGGTCAGTACGCACTGAAACTGACCTTCGACGACGGTCACGACAGCGGCCTGTTCACCTGGGATTACCTCTACGAACTGGGGCGACGTTATGACGCACTCTGGGCGGATTATCTGGCCGAGCTCAAAGCCGCCGGCAAAACCCGCGACCCTGACGAGTCCGTCGTCAAGCTGATGCTCTAGTCCGCGCCTCGGACTGTTTAGAGGGCATTTTCTAAATTCATCTGTTTGAATGCTCCGCTAAAGCGGCCCGGGATCGGCTGCTTGCGAAAAAAATTAAACTCGGGTAACCAATGGAGCTGGCAAGTTCCCTGCAGTGCTCTACGACTGTAAAGCAGCTATGCAGAATCAACGGTCACCCGAGCAGTAGTACCTGGCATTGGCTGTGGAACTGCACAGCAGAAACCGGGTACTCGTCTCAGGACAATGGAGCGTCGTAGATGAGTAACAAGAATAACGATGATTTGAAGTACCAAGCCTCGGAAAACACCCTGGGGCTGAATCCTGTCGTTGGGCTTCGCGGAAAGGATCTGCTGGCCTCTGCTCGAATGGTGCTGACCCAGGCCATCAAACAACCGATCCATAGCGTCAAACACGTCACTCATTTCGGTCTCGAACTGAAGAACGTGCTGTTCGGCAAATCAGAACTGCAACCGGCTGGCGATGACCGTCGCTTTGCCGACCCGGCGTGGAGTCAGAACCCGCTGTACAAACGTTACCTGCAAACCTACCTGGCATGGCGCAAGGAACTCCATGCCTGGATCGACGACAGCAGCCTCTCGCCCAAAGACATTGCGCGCGGGCACTTCGTGATCAACCTGATGACCGAAGCCATGGCGCCGACCAACACGGCGGCCAATCCGGCGGCGGTCAAACGCTTCTTCGAGACCGGCGGCAAAAGCCTGCTCGACGGCCTCTCGCACCTGGCCAAGGATCTGGTACACAACGGCGGCATGCCGAGCCAGGTCAACATGGGCGCGTTCGAGGTCGGCAAGAGCCTGGGCGTGACAGAAGGCGCGGTGGTGTTTCGCAACGACGTGCTGGAGCTGATCCAGTACAAACCGATCACCGAGCAGGTGCACGAGCGCCCTCTGCTGGTCGTACCGCCACAGATCAACAAGTTCTACGTCTTCGACCTGAGCCCGGACAAGAGCCTGGCGCGCTTCTGCCTGCGCAACAATGTTCAGACCTTCATCGTCAGCTGGCGCAACCCGACCAAGGAACAGCGCGAGTGGGGCCTTTCGACCTACATCGAAGCCCTGAAGGAAGCGGTCGACGTGGTCACTGCGATCACCGGCAGCAAGGACGTCAACATGCTCGGCGCCTGCTCCGGCGGCATCACTTGCACCGCCCTGCTCGGCCACTACGCAGCGATCGGCGAGAACAAGGTCAACGCCCTGACCCTGCTGGTCAGCGTGCTCGACACCACCCTGGACAGCGACGTCGCGCTATTCGTCGACGAGCAGACCCTGGAGACCGCCAAGCGCCATTCGTATCAGGCCGGCGTGCTGGAAGGCAAAGACATGGCCAAGGTCTTCGCCTGGATGCGCCCGAACGATCTGATCTGGAACTACTGGGTCAACAACTACCTGCTCGGCAACGAGCCGCCGGTGTTCGACATCCTGTTCTGGAACAACGATACGACTCGACTGCCGGCCGCGTTCCACGGCGACCTGATCGAGATGTTCAAAAACAACCCACTGATCCGCCCGAATGCACTGGAAGTGTGCGGCACACCGATCGACCTCAAGCAGGTGACCGCCGACATCTTCTCGCTGGCCGGCACCAACGACCACATCACCCCGTGGAAGTCCTGCTACAAGTCGGCGCAGCTGTTTGGCGGCAAGGTGGAGTTCGTGCTGTCCAGCAGCGGGCATATCCAGAGCATTCTGAACCCGCCGGGCAACCCGAAATCGCGCTACATGACCAGCGAAGGGATGACCGCCAACGCCGACGAGTGGCAGGAAAACTCGACCAAGCACGCCGATTCCTGGTGGCTGCACTGGCAGGCGTGGCAAGCGGCGCGTTCGGGCGAGCTGAAAAAGGCGCCGACGAAACTGGGCAACAAAGCGTATCCGGCAGGCGAAGCATCGCCGGGCACTTACGTACACGAGCGGTAACCGACACCTGAAGAAACTGTGGGAGCGGGCTTGCCCGCGATAGCGGTATATCAGTCGACACATTGGCTGAAGCTGCCACCGTCATCGCGGGCAAGCCCGCTCCCACAGGGTTCGAGATGGAACATAGAATTTGCGACCCACAGGGCCTTGAAGCATGCCGCAACCGTTCATCTTTCGTACTGTCGAGCTGGATGGCCAGACCATCCGCACGGCGGTTCGCCCCGGCAAGCCTCACTTGACGCCCTTGCTGATTTTCAACGGCATCGGCGCCAACCTGGAGCTAGTGTTTCCTTTTGTCGCGGCGCTGGACCCGGACCTGGAAGTGATCGCCTTCGACGTGCCCGGTGTCGGTGGTTCTTCGACGCCGAGACGACCGTATCGCTTTCCGGGACTGGCGAAACTCACTGCACGGATGCTCGACTACCTCGACTATGGACAGGTCAATGTGATCGGCGTGTCCTGGGGTGGTGCGCTGGCGCAGCAGTTCGCCTATGACTATCCCGAGCGCTGCAAGAAGCTGGTACTGGCAGCGACGGCGGCGGGCGCGGTGATGGTGCCGGGCAAGCCGAAGGTGCTGTGGATGATGGCCAGTCCGCGGCGCTACATCCAGCCGTCCCATGTGATCCGCATCGCCCCGATGATCTACGGTGGCTCGTTCCGCCGCGACCCGACACTCGCCGCCAGCCATGCGGCCAAGGTGCGTTCGGCGGGCAAGCTCGGTTACTACTGGCAACTGTTCGCGGGCCTTGGCTGGACCAGCATTCACTGGCTGCACAAGATCCATCAGCCGACCCTGGTGTTGGCCGGCGACGACGATCCGCTGATCCCGCTGATCAACATGCGCATGCTGGCCTGGCGGATTCCCAACGCCCAGTTGCACATCATCGATGATGGTCATCTGTTCCTGATCACCCGGGCCGAAGCTGTGGCGCCGATCATCATGAAGTTCCTCCAGGAGGAACGTCTTCGTGCAGTGATGCACCCCCACCCGACACCGCTGGGCGGATAACCGGCCCGGTCCGGTTTTCTGGACAGCTCCTTGCAGAGCTCTTTGAACATGCGTGGCAGGACGCCGCGCAGGCAACAACCCACAACAGCGTCTATGGTGTTCTGGTTCGGTGTGTTTGTTTTTGGCCTGAAGACGAAGGAGTGTTGAGTCATGCGCGACAAACCCGCGACGGGCGTAGTGCCCAGTCCCGCCGTTTTCATCAATGCACAAAGTGCAATGACCGGCCTGCGAGGCCGCGACCTGATTTCGACGTTGCGCAGCGTAGCCGCCCATGGCCTGCGCAACCCGATTCACAGCGCGAGGCACGCGTTGAAACTCGGTGGCGCGCTCGGACGCGTGCTGCTCGGCGAAACCCTGCACCCGACCAACCCCAATGACAGCCGCTTCGCCGACCCAGCCTGGAGCCTCAACCCGTTCTATCGACGGAGCCTGCAGGCTTATCTGAGCTGGCAGAAACAGGTCAAGCACTGGATCGACGACAGCAGCATGAGCGATGACGATCGCGCCCGCGCGCACTTCGCTTTTTCCCTGATCAACGACGCCGTGGCGCCCTCCAACACGCTGCTCAATCCGCTGGCAATCAAGGAGTTGTTCAACTCCGGCGGCCACAGTCTGGTGCGTGGTTTGAGCCATCTGTTCGATGACTTGCTGCACAACGATGGCCTGCCGCGCCAGGTGACCAAGCAGGCGTTCGAAGTCGGCAAGACCGTCGCCACCACCACCGGCTCGGTGGTGTTTCGCAACGAAATGCTCGAGCTGATCCAGTACAAGCCGATGAGCGAAAAGCAGTATTCGAAACCGCTGCTGGTGGTGCCGCCGCAAATCAACAAGTACTACATTTTCGATCTGAGCCCGAACAACAGCTTCGTCCAGTACGCCCTGAAGAACGGCTTGCAGACCTTCATGATCAGTTGGCGCAACCCGGACGTGCGTCACCGCGAATGGGGCCTGTCGACCTACGTCGAAGCCGTGGAAGAGGCCATGAACATCTGCCGGGCGATCACCGGCGCCCGCGAGGTCAACCTGATGGGCGCCTGCGCCGGCGGGCTGACCATCGCCGCGTTGCAGGGACATTTGCAGGCCAAACGGCAGTTGCGCCGAATCTCCAGCGCGACTTATCTGGTGAGCCTGCTGGACAGCCAGATCGACTCTCCGGCGACACTGTTCGCCGACGAACAGACCCTCGAAGCGGCCAAGCGCCGTTCCTATCAGAAAGGCGTGCTGGACGGTCGCGACATGGCCAAGGTGTTCGCCTGGATGCGTCCCAACGATCTGATCTGGAGCTACTTCGTCAACAACTACCTGCTGGGCAAGGAGCCGCCGGCGTTCGACATCCTCTACTGGAACAACGACAGCACCCGTCTGCCCGCCGCGTTTCATGGCGATCTGCTGGACTTCTTCAAGCACAACCCGCTGATTCATTCGGGCGGCCTGGAAGTCTGCGGCACGCCGATCGACCTGCAGAAAGTCACGGTCGACAGTTTCAGTGTGGCCGGCATGAACGACCACATCACGCCGTGGGACGCGGTGTATCGCTCGACCCTGCTGCTGGGTGGCGAGCGGCGTTTCGTGCTGTCCAACAGCGGCCACGTGCAGAGCATTCTCAACCCACCAAATAATCCCAAGGCCAACTTCGTCGAAAACGGCAAGATGAGCAGCGACCCGCGCGCCTGGTATTACGACGCGAAAAAAGTCGACGGCAGCTGGTGGCCGCAGTGGCTGGAATGGGTTCAGCAGCGCTCCGGCACCCTGCGCGAAACCCAGATGGCCCTTGGCAACGCGAACTATCCACCGATGGAGGCGGCGCCCGGCACTTACGTGCGCGTGCGCTGACCGGCCCCAACCGCCCTTTAAGAAGACTGGATGAAAACAAGCGAACGGATCCTCGAATGTGCCCTGCAGTTGTTCAACGAAAAGGGCGAGCCGAACGTCTCCACCATGGAGGTTGCCAATGAAATGGGGATCAGCCCCGGCAACCTCTACTACCACTTTCACGGCAAGGAGCCGCTGATCCTCGGGCTGTTCGAGCGCTTCCAGAACGAACTGGCGCCGCTGCTCGACCCGCCTGCCGATGCCGAGTTGGCGCCGGAGGATTACTGGCTGTTCCTGCACCTGATCGTCGAGCGGCTGGCGCAGTACCGGTTCCTGTTCCAGGACCTGTCGAACCTGGCCGGACGGCTGCCGAAACTGGCCAAGGGTATTCGAAACTTTCTCAACGTCCTGAAGCGCACCCTGGCGTCATTACTGGCACGGTTGAAGGCGTCGGGGCAGTTGGTCAGTGATACCCAGGCGTTGGGGCAACTGGTGGAGCAGATCACCATGACGTTGTTGTTTTCGCTGGACTATCAGCGGATTCTTGATCGTGAAGGGGAAGTGAGGCTGGTGGTTTATCAGATCATGATGTTGGTGGCGCCGCATCTGTTGCCGCCGGTGAAGGTGGCTACGGAGAGGATGGCTTTGCAATATCTCGAAGATCACGAGTGAGTCAGGTAGATCGCTGCCCTCACCCTAGCCCTCCCGAAACGTCGGACCGCCCGGAGGGAGAGGGGACTGACCGTGGGATGCTCGGGAATTACGCCGACGTGAAAGTGCTGTGTTGAATCCATAATCGACTGTTTTTTTCAGGTCGATGTATAACGCGAGACACCTCGGTCAGTTCCCTCTCCCTCGGGGCGGTCCGACGTTTCGGGAGGGCTAGGGTGAGGGGGCTCTTGGATCAGACATACAAAAACGCCCGACCTTCACAGGCCGGGCGTTTTCTTGAGCCCTGAAAATCAGGACTGGCTGGTTGGCGTCGACGGAGTCGATGCAACAGTCGAAGCTGGCGCCGGAGTTGGAGCCGAGGCGGAGTTCGACGTGCTTGCCAGTGCAGCCGGTACTGCTACCGGTTTCGGCGCAGCGGCTTTCGGCGCGGCCGGTTTTTTCACAGCAGGTTTTTTCGCCGCAGCCGGTTTGGCGGCAGGCTTGGCAGCGGGTTTGGCGGCAGCGGTTTTCGCTGCTGGCTTGGCCGCTGGTTTTGCAGCAGGTTTGGCGGCGGCCTTGGCGGCAACCGGTTTGGCCGCGGCTTTCGCTGCTGGCTTGGCGGCTGCGGTTTTGGCCGCTGGCTTGGCGGCGGCTTTCGCTGCAGGTTTAGCGGTGGCCTTGGCCAATGGCTTGGCAGCAGGTTTTGCCGCCGGTTTTGCCGCTGCGGTTTTGGCCGCCACAGGTTGGGTTTTCAGGCCGGTGAGCTTTTCGATCTGCTTGGTCAGGGTATCGACCTTCTTGTGCAGATCCTTCACCTCGTTGCGGCTCGGTACGCCCAGGCGCGAAATCGCACTGTTCAGGCGCTTGTCGAAAGCCCCTTCCAGTTGATCCCACGTGCCCAGCGCGCGATCTTTCACGCCGCTGATGCGCGACTTGGCCGAGCTTGCAGAGTCCTTGGCAGCATCGACTGTCTTGCCGACTGCAGCCTTGGTGAGCTTCTCGGCTTTCTCGCCGTCTTTGACCAATGTATCGAAGAGCTTGCTGCCGTCAGTGTCGATCTTCGAGTACACGCCTAAACCAGCCAGCCAGATCTTGCGGGAGTAGTCTTCGACTTTCCCGATCCACGAGCTGCCTTCTTTATCGGTGTTCTTTTTACCAGCCATCCCGTTCTCCTTAAGATTTACGCGCGACGCGTTCGAGCAATGCCGTCAGCTCATCGAGCTTAGCAGAGAGTGCCTCAACGTCATGTTTAGACGGAATGCCGATACGATTCAAGGCACTGGCGACACGCGTGTCGAACGCCTTCTCGACCTTGTCGAGCTGAACTTCGACGCGGCCTTTGAAAGAGCTGACTTCGTGCTTGGCTTCATCGATCTCGGCGTTGGCCGCTTCGAGTTTTTCGGTGACGGCTTTTTTGCCTTTCTTTTCAACAGTTTGACCAGCCTTGATCAACTCCTGAAAGTACTCGCTGCCCTCCTGACCGACCTTGGTGTAGGCACCCAGGCCTGCCAGCCAGATCTTGCGGGCATAGGATTTGACGTCGCTCAGAGCAGAAGTCGAGGCGTCGATTTTTTTCTTCAAAATAACTTTGGCCATGGTGCACCTCACGCGCAGAAGGTTTGAGGAACTGCCCGGACGTGTGTCGGGCTCAGGCACAAAGTAGGGAGAAAAATTAGAAACGGCACCCTAACAACTGACATATAAGGCAGGTGCACCACAAAGAAAAAGGGGAGCCCGAAGCTCCCCCTCTGTTCTGTTCAGACCAGCGCCTTGTCCAGCGCCTTCTCGATCTCGGCTTTGATCATGCCGCTCATGGCCGACATCATCAGGCCCAGTTCCACGTCAACGCGAATCGAATCCTCGGCCACGTGCACCGCGCCCTTCACACCCGAACGCTTGAGGTTCAGGGTGTCGCCCGCCCACTGCGGCTCCAGGCCATACTGATCGGACAGTTTCTGCGCCAGCTTGTCGGCTTTCTCGCGGGCAACTTCCTTGCCCAGGCTGTGGGCACGCTCAACACTGATATGGGCCATTGAATGACTCCTGCTTTTTGAATGGGGCTATGAATGCCTGCAACGAATCTTGACCGCCACTGCGGCAAATCGTCCCGAAGGTTGCCCATCTTACCTTTAGCCATTCCAAGACAAAGCATGGCTTGGGGATTAGAATGTCGCGCATTCTCTTTTGGTGACAGCGATATGACTGATCAGCGCAAAGGCAGCGATGCCGAACCCACCACTCACTTCGGCTTCAAAAACGTTCCGGAAAGCCAGAAAGCGGAAAAAGTCGCTGAGGTGTTCCACTCCGTAGCCGCCAAGTACGACCTGATGAACGACCTTCTGTCGGGCGGCATGCACCGTCTGTGGAAGCGTTTCGCGATCGAACTGTCGGGCGTGCGCGCAGGCAACCGCGTGCTGGACATCGCCGGCGG
The DNA here is from genome assembly GCF_023375815.1 of Pseudomonas sp. HS6. Classification (NCBI taxonomy): domain Bacteria; kingdom Pseudomonadati; phylum Pseudomonadota; class Gammaproteobacteria; order Pseudomonadales; family Pseudomonadaceae; genus Pseudomonas; species Pseudomonas sp. HS6. The sequence goes on from NZ_CP067412.1 coordinate 3,681,416, forward strand.
CACCGGCGACCTGACCAAAAAATTCTCGCACCTGGTCGGCCCGACCGGTCAGGTGGTACTGGCCGACATCAACGAATCCATGCTCAAGGTCGGTCGTGACCGCCTGCTGGATGTCGGCGTGTCGGGCAACGTCGAGTTCGTCCAGGCCGACGCTGAAAAACTGCCGTTTCCGGACAACCATTTCGACTGCGTGACCATCGCCTTCGGCCTGCGCAACGTGACGCACAAGGAAGACGCCCTGCGCTCGATGCTGCGCGTACTCAAGCCCGGTGGTCGCCTGCTGGTGCTGGAGTTCTCCAAGCCGACCAACGCGCTGATGTCCAAGGCCTACGACGCCTACTCGTTCGCCTTCATGCCGCTGATGGGCAAGCTGATCACCAACGACTCGGAAAGCTATCGTTACCTGGCCGAATCGATCCGCATGCACCCGAATCAGGAAACCCTGAAGTCGATGATGGTCGACGCCGGTTTCGACCGCGTGACCTATCACAACATGACCGCAGGCATCGTCGCCCTGCACCGCGGCATCAAACCCTGATGCTGCTGACCGGGCTGCTCGCCAGCGTCGAACTCGGCCTGAACCGCGTGCTGCGTCTCGACAGCACGGCGCTGCCGCGACTGGCGCATCTGACCGGCAAGGTGATTGCCGTGGATTGCCGCAGCCCGGCGCTGCAACTGTTCATCCTGCCGAGTGACGAAGGCCTGATGCTGGCGTCCCACTGGGAAACCGGCGTCGACTGCACCCTGCGCGCCCCGGCGTCGAGCCTGGTGAAACTGGCCCTGAGCAAGGACAAGACCGCGGTGCTGCACGCACCGGAAGTCGAACTCGACGGCGACAGCGGCGTGCTGCTGGAACTGGCGGGCGTGCTGCAGGATCTCGAGCTGGACTGGGAGTACGAACTCTCGCGCTGGCTGGGACCTGTCGCCACGCAACTGGTCGGCGGTCACCTGCGCAGCCGCGCTCGCTGGTATCAACAAGGATTTGCCAGCCTCAACCAGAACCTCGCCGAATACCTGGCTGAAGAATCGCGCACCCTCGTCGGGCAGCGCGAAGCCGAAGCCCGTTTCAGCGAACTGGACCGGATCAAACTCGATCTGGAACGTCTCGAGGCGCGCTTCGAGCGCCTTTCCCGATCCCTCGACCCAAGCGATAACGCATGAAGCTGCTCGCCGTCCGCCGTCTGTTGCGCATCCAGCGCGTCGTGATCCGCTACCGCCTCGATGACCTGCTGTTCGACCTGCCCTTGCCGTGGTTCCTGCTGGCGCTGCGCTACGCCTTGCCATGGCGCTGGTTCCCGCGCAAGCCGCTGGACCTGAGCCGTGGCGCACGCCTGCGCCTGGCGTTGCAGGACTTGGGGCCGATCTTCATCAAGTTCGGGCAGATTCTCTCGACCCGCCGCGACCTGCTGCCGGAAGACATCGCCGATGAGCTGATGCGGTTGCAGGACCGCGTGCCGCCGTTCGATTCGCAGCTGTCGGTCAAGCTGATCGAAGAACAGCTGGGCAAGAAGATCAGCGAGGTGTTCAGCCGCTTCGACGTCGAACCGCTGGCCTCGGCCTCGGTCGCGCAGGTGCATGCCGCGCAGTTGAAGACCGGCGAAGAAGTGGTGGTCAAGGTGATCCGCCCGGGCCTGAAACCGATCATCGCGCAGGATCTGGCGTGGCTGTTCATCCTCGCCCGCGCGGCCGAAAAGGTCTCCGCCGACGCCCGCCTGCTGCACCCGGTGGAAGTGGTCAGCGACTACGAAAAAACCATCTACGACGAACTCGACCTGTTGCGCGAGGCGGCCAACGCCAGCCAGTTGAAGCGCAACTTCGAAGGCTCGCCGCTGCTCTACGTGCCGCAAGTCTATTGGGACTGGTGCCGGCCGAAAGTGCTGGTGATGGAGCGCATCTACGGGATTCAGGTGACGGACCTGGCGACCCTCGCCGACCAACGCACCGACATGAAAATGCTCGCCGAACGCGGCGTGGAGATCTTCTTCACCCAGGTGTTCCGCGACAGCTTCTTCCACGCCGACATGCACCCGGGCAACATCTTCGTCAGCACCGTCAACCCGTGGAGCCCGCAGTACATTGCGATCGACTGCGGCATCGTCGGCAGCCTGACCCCGGAAGACCAGGATTATCTGGCGCGCAACCTGTTCGCCTTCTTCAAGCGCGACTACCGCCGCGTGGCGCAATTGCACATCGATTCGGGCTGGGTGCCGGCGGAAACCAAGCTCAACGAATTCGAAGCGGCGATCCGTACCGTGTGCGAACCGATCTTCGAAAAACCGTTAAAAGATATTTCATTTGGCCAGGTGCTGATGCGCCTGTTCCAGACCGCGCGCCGCTTCAACATGGAAGTGCAGCCGCAACTCGTTTTGCTGCAAAAGACCTTGCTGAACATCGAAGGCCTGGGCCGTCAGCTGTACCCCGACCTGGATCTGTGGAACACCGCGCAGCCGTTCCTCGAACGCTGGATGCGCGAACGCGTCAGCCCGAAAGCCTTGATCGGCAACGTCCAGAGCCAGTTCGAACAGCTGCCGCACCTGGCCAACATGGCCCGCGACCTGCTCGAACGCATGTCCCAGCCCCACGCCAACGACCCACCACCGCCATGGCACAAACGCAAGGACGACTGGTTCCTGCGCCTGCTTGGCAGTGCCCATCTGGCGGGCGGCACAATCCTCGCCGCCGGTGGCCCGCTGAATGAACTGGGGCATTGGCCCGCCGGAATCATGGTGGCAGTCGGCTTGTATCTGGTCGTTCGCCGATAGCCAGTTCCGCGATCGGCTGGCACACTGTTTCAACGCCTGAACCCGACTATTGAAGTGTGGGTTCGCTGTCGGAGTCGAAGATGAAAAACTGGCTGGACGAGATCAAGTGGGACGCCGATGGCCTGGTGCCGGCGATTGCCCAGGATCACAAGACCGGACGCGTGCTGATGATGGCCTGGATGAACCGCGAAGCCCTGGAGCTGACCGCATCCGAAAACCGTGCCATCTACTGGTCACGTTCCCGTGGCAAGCTGTGGCGCAAGGGCGAAGAGTCCGGCCATGTGCAGACCTTGCATGAAATGCGTCTGGACTGCGACGCCGACGTGATCATCCTGATGGTCGAACAGATTGGCGACATCGCTTGCCATACTGGCCGTCAGAGCTGCTTCTACCGCGTCTTCGAAAACGGCGACTGGAAAACGGTCGACCCGGTCTTGAAAGACCCGCACGCAATCTACTCCGCAGGACACAAACATGAGTGACACCCTGACCCGCCTCGCTCAGGTGCTTGAAGAGCGCAAGGGCGCTGCTGCCGACAGTTCGTATGTGGCTAGTCTGTATCACAAGGGCTTGAACAAGATTCTGGAAAAGGTCGGCGAAGAGTCGGTCGAAACGATCATTGCCGCCAAGGACGCCGCCGTCAGTGGCGACTGCAGCGATGTGATCTACGAGACTGCCGACCTGTGGTTCCACAGCATGGTCATGCTCGCCCAACTGGGGCAGCATCCGCAGGCAGTGCTGGATGAACTGGATCGCCGTTTCGGCCTGTCCGGACACGTCGAGAAAGCCTCGCGTCCGTCCGCCTGAACAACTATTAGAGAGGAACAGCAACATGGGCATTTTTGACTGGAAACACTGGATCGTCATTCTGGTTGTCGTGGTACTGGTGTTCGGTACAAAGAAACTGAAAAACCTCGGCACCGACGTCGGCGAATCGATCAAGGGCTTCCGTAAAGCCATGAACGACGACGAAAAACCGGCCGATCCGACCGTCACGCCTGCGCAACCGGTGCCATCGGTACAGCCGCAAGCCACCGCTCAGGCCAACCCGCCGCACACCATCGACGTGCAGGCGCAGAAAGTCGAAGAGCCGATCCGCAAAGACGTGTGAGCACTGACTAATGTTTGGTATCAGCTTCTCTGAACTGCTGCTCGTCGGCCTCGTTGCCCTGCTGGTGCTGGGCCCCGAACGTTTGCCGGGCGCTGCGCGCACCGCTGGCCTGTGGGTCGGGCGACTGAAGCGCAGCTTCAACGCGATCAAACAGGAAGTTGAACGTGAAATCGGTGCCGACGAAATCCGTCGGCAACTGCACAACGAACACATTCTGTCGCTGGAGCAGGAGGCGCGGAAGATTTTCACGCCACCGGTTCAGCAGGAGCCGACGCCAGTGCAGCCAGTCGCAGAGCAGACGCCAACGCAGCCTGTGGCAGAGCAAACGATTCATGCACCGACAGCTAACGTCGGGCATGTCTCTGCTGCGGCCGCCGAAACTGCACCGGTGATGAAGCCGATTGAACCCGTTGCTCCAGCCGCCGCGCCAACCACGCCGGCCCCTCACGACCCAACATTGCCGCCGCGAGCCCCATGAGCGATCTCCCCGAAAACGACCAGCACATGCCGCTGGTTTCGCACCTCACCGAGTTGCGCACCCGCCTGCTGCGTTGCGTCGCGGCGATCTTCATCATCTTCGCCGGGCTGTTCTCCTTTACCCAGCAGATCTACACCTTCGTCTCGACGCCGCTGCGCAGTTACTTGCCGGCCGGCGCGACGATGATCGCCACCGACGTGTCGTCGCCGTTCCTGACGCCGCTGAAGCTGACGATGATGGTGTCGCTGTTCCTGGCGATCCCGGTGATCCTGCACCAGATCTGGGGCTTCATCGCGCCAGGCCTGTACAAGCACGAGAAGCGTGTCGCAGTACCGTTGCTGATCTCCAGCATCCTGCTGTTCTACACCGGCATGGCATTCGCGTATTACTTCGTGTTCCCGCTGATCTTCAAGTTCTTCGCCTCGGCCACCCCGGCCGGCGTGGAAATGATGACCGACATCACCAGTTACCTCGACTTCGTGATGACGCTGTTCTTTGCCTTTGGCGTGGCGTTCGAAATCCCGGTGGCCGTGGTGCTGCTGGTGTGGATCGGCGTGGTCGATGTCAAATACCTGAAGAAGATCCGCCCGTACGTGATCATCGGCTGCTTCGTGGTCGGCATGATCCTGACCCCGCCGGACATCTTCTCCCAGACCCTGCTGGCCGTGCCGATGTGGATGCTGTTTGAAATCGGCATCCTGTTCGGCAGCCTGGTCAGCAAGCGCGAGCGCCCGGACGAAACTGTCGACGACCATAACGACCAGCCGCCAGCGACGCAGCCATGAACCTGCTGTTGCTCGAAGAGGCCGATTTCATAGCGGCCGACCGCGTCGTGCTGCGTGATCGGCGCTTGACCCACATGCAGGAAGTCCACCGTTCGGAAGTCGGGGACAGCCTGCGGGTCGGGCGCATCGGCGGGTTGATGGGTTCAGCCGAGCTGCTGCGCCTGGAAGCGGGCGAAGCCGAACTGCGGGTCACCCTCGATCAGCCACCGCCGGCCAAACTGCCGCTGACCCTGGTACTCGCCCTGCCACGCCCGAAGATGCTGCGACGGGTATTCCAGACCGTGGCGACCATGGGCGTGCCGAAGGTGATTCTGGTCAACAGCTATCGCGTCGAGAAGAGCTTCTGGCAAACGCCGTTTCTTGAACCGGAAGCGATTCGCGAGAATTTGATCCTCGGCCTCGAACAGGCCCGCGATACCGTGCTGCCGGAAATCATCATCGAGAAGCGCTTCAAGCCGTTCGTCGAAGATCGCCTGCCGGCCATCACCGACGGCACCCTCGGCCTGGTCGGCCATCCGGGCAACTTCCCGCCCTGCCCGCGCGCCCTGAACGAACCGGTGACCCTGGCCATCGGCCCCGAGGGTGGCTGGATTCCCTACGAAATCGACCTGCTGGGCAAATCCGGCCTGCAACCGGTGCAACTCGGTGATCGCATCCTGCGCGTCGAAACCGCCGTCACTGCCCTGCTCGCCCGCCTGTTCTGAACCGCTCTGGCGCCATTCGGCGCCAGACAAATTGCGTTACAGATTGCCATCATCCAGCCGATACAGTCTCCATAAGTCCAATTAGTGGTCCGAGGGGAGTCGTCGCATGTACCGTTGGTTAGCCGAGAATCTGGGAAACGTCAGCGTCAAACGCAAGCTGGGCATCGGTTTCGGCCTGGTGCTGTTGCTGACCCTGTTGATCACCTTCACCGGCTGGACCGGCATGAGCGGCATCATCAGCCGCGGTGACAAACTCGGTTTCATCTCCAGCCTCAACGAGCTGACCAAGGACCTGCGCCTGGCGCGTCTGGACTACGAGATGCGCCGTGGCGAACAAGGCCCGGGCGCAGTCAACGACCTGCTCGGCAAGCTCGACAGCGGTCTGCAAACCGCCCGCAAAGAGATCGAACAACCGGCCGACGCAGCGATGGTCGATCAGCAACTGGCCGCCGTGGCCGAATACAAACGCGCCTTCGCTGACATGACCCAGGCCACCGCCCTGCGCGAAGACGCCCGCAGCAAACTCGGCGCCACCGCCGACAATGCCGTGGCCAAGGTCGCCGAAGTCGAAAAATCCTTGTTGCAGGGCGACAGCGTTGCGCAGTTCAACGCGGTGATCGACCTCAGCAAACTAATCCAGCAGGCCCGCTTCCAGGTGCGCGGCTACACCTACAGCGCCAAGGCCGAGGCTGAACAACCGGCCCTCGACGCCATCGACAACGCCCTGAAAAACCTCGAGACCCTGCCGGCCAAACTGCCGGAACAGCACATCGCCAACCTGCAACAGGCCACCGAGTCGCTGAAAGCCTATCGCGCCGCCGTCAGCCTGTTCCGCGATTCGCAGGTTGCCAGCGCCAAGGCGCTGACCCGCATGTCGACCCAGGGCGACCTGTTGATGGACCTCAGCAAGAAACTCACCGACTCCCAGACCATCGTCCGTGACACCGATGCCGCCAGCGCCAAGAACCAGCTGCTGATCGCCACTCTGCTGGCCGTGGCCTTCGGCCTGCTGGCCGCCTGGGCGATCACCCGGCAGATCATCATCCCGCTGGAACAGACCCTGAAAGTTGCCGAGCGCGTGGCCGCCGGTGACCTGACCCACAACCTGATCTCCCAGCGCCGCGACGAACTCGGCCAGTTACAACGTTCGATGCAGAGCATGACTCAAGGCCTTCGCGAATTGATCGGCGGCATCAGCGACGGCGTCACCCAGATCGCCAGCGCCGCCGAAGAACTGTCGGCCGTGACCGAGCAGACCAGCGCCGGCGTGAACAATCAGAAAATCGAGACCGATCAGGTCGCCACCGCCATGAACGAAATGGCCGCCACCGTGCAGGAAGTCGCGCGCAACGCCGAGGAAGCTTCGGAAGCGGCCGTCGCCGCTGACCAACAGGCCCGCGAAGGCGACAAAGTGGTCGGCGAAGCCATCGCCCAGATCGAACGCCTGGCCACTGAAGTCGGCCACTCCACCGAAGCCATGGGCGAGCTCAAGCGCGAAAGCGACAAGATCGGCAGCGTGCTCGACGTGATCAAATCCGTGGCCCAGCAAACCAACCTGCTGGCCCTCAACGCCGCCATCGAAGCGGCGCGCGCCGGTGAAGCCGGACGTGGTTTCGCGGTGGTTGCTGACGAAGTGCGCAGCCTCGCGCAACGCACCCAAAAGTCCACCGAAGAAATCGAAGAGCTGATCGTTGGCCTGCAGAACGGCACCCAGCAAGTGGCGACGATCATGGACAACAGCCGCACGCTGACCCAGAGCAGCGTGGAGCTGACCCGCCGTGCCGGTGGTTCGCTGGAAAACATCACGCGTACCGTGTCGGCGATTCAGGCGATGAACCAGCAGATCGCTGCAGCCGCCGAGCAGCAAAGTGCCGTGGCCGAAGAGATCAACCGTAGCGTGCTGAACGTGCGGGATGTATCGGATCAGACGTCGGCGGCGAGTGAAGAGACGGCGGCTTCCAGCGTCGAGCTGGCGCGCCTGGGCACTCACCTGCAAACGTTGGTGGGACGCTTCAAGGTTTGAGTGGATGCATCGGCCTCGGTTCGCTGTGAACCGAGGTGATGCTATCGCTGGCAAGCCAGCTCCCACAGAATTTGTGTTGATCACAAAAGTTGTGTTCAACCCGTTCACTGTGGGAGCTGGCTTGCCAGCGATGGCGTCCGAGAGAACGCTGCAGTTACAGAACCTGACGCAGGAAAGCCTGGGCCCGAGGATCCTTCGGTGCTTCGAAGAACTCGGCCGGCGAGGCGTCTTCCAGCAGTTTGCCGTGATCGAAGAACAGCACTCGATCCGCCACTTCCCGGGCAAAGCCCATTTCGTGAGTCACGCAGACCATGGTCATGCCTTCCACGGCCAGGTTCTTCATCACGTCCAGCACTTCACCGACCATTTCCGGGTCGAGGGCCGAGGTCGGCTCATCGAACAGCATGACCTTCGGGTCCATCGCCAGCGCCCGGGCAATCGCCACACGCTGTTGCTGACCGCCGGACAGACGTGAAGGGTATTCGCGGGCCTTTTGTGCAATACCAACCTTTTCCAGCAACGCCAGGGCTTTGGCCTCGCTTTCCTTCTGGCCGCGCTTGCGCACGACTTTCTGCGCCAGGCACAGGTTCTCCAGCACGGTCATGTGCGGGAACAGATTGAAATGCTGGAACACCATGCCGACTTCGCGGCGGTAGGCATTGACGTCGGTTTTCGGGTCGGCCAGTTGCAGGCCGTCGATGCTCACCGAGCCGGAATCGAATTCCTCAAGACCATTGAGGCAACGCAGGAAGGTCGACTTGCCGGAACCGGACGGACCGATCACCACCAGCACCTCGCCCTTGGCGACGGAAGTGGTGACGTTATCCACAGCCCGGACCACTTGCCCACGGGTGTCGAAAACTTTTACCAGATCGCGGACTTCAATCACTTTGCGCGAGCCTCCGCTCAAGCCGGCTGGCGATTTTCGACAGCGGCAGGTTGATCAACAGGTACAGGCCGGCAACGCAGAACAGGATTTCGAACGGCGAAAACGAGGTAGTGATGACTTCACGGCCGCTTTTCAGCAGCTCGGTGATGGCGATCACCGACACCAGCGAGGTGTCTTTCACCAGACTGATGAACTGCCCCGCCAGCGGTGGCAGCACACGCTTCAAGGCTTGCGGCAGCACCACATGACGCATCGACTGGCCAGCGCTCAGACCGAGTGAACGCGCCGCTTCATTCTGCCCACGGGCAATCGACTGCACGCCGGAACGGATGATTTCCGCCACATAGGCGCCGGTAAACAGCGACAGCGCAGCGATCCCGGCGAACTCCCGGGACAGGTTCATCACCGTGCCGATAAAGAAGTAGAAAATGAAGATCTGCACCAGCAGCGGCGTACCGCGCACCAGTTCGACATAGATCGTCGACAGGTCGCGCAGGGTCGGGTTGCTCGACAGCCGGCACAGCCCGGTCGCCAGACCGATCAACAGCCCAAGCACGCCGGAGACCACCGACAGCCAAAGCGTCGTCCACAGACCCCACAGCAGCGGACCCGCCGCCCAATGTCGGGTAACACCTACGACGTCACCCTCGGCCACATCATCGCCCTGGGCGAATTGCAGGCTGTTTTCGTCGACGGTCAGGTGCTGCTCGTCACCGGCATCGTTGCGCAGGGTGACTTGCGCGCTGCCGCCCTTGCGCACCAGTTCGCTGACGGTGGAAATGTCGGTGGCGCGCTGGGTTTCCTCGGCCTGATAGGCGAAGTACTGCGGCACGCGGTTCCAGCGCCATTCGTAGGACATCAGCGACGTGGCGTAATACAGCGCGCCGGCCAGGCCGATCAGCACCAGCACAGTCAGGACGTGCCAGGGCCATTGGGCTTTTTTCTGTTTCATTGGATTTGCAGGTTCCGGATTCTGTGTCGCCTGGAAGGGCCTCATCGCGGGCAAGCCCGCTCCCACAGAATTTCAAGCGGGCACATATTCTGTGCTCACACCAAACCTGTGGGAGCGGGCTTGCCCGCGATTGGAGCTACGAGGTCAGTCTGACCTGCGCTTATTCCATGTCCTTGAGCCACTCGGTGCTCTTGAACCACTTGTCATGGATGCGATCGTAGGTGCCGTCTTCGTGGATCTGGCGCAGGAAGTTGTTGATGAAGTTGATGCTGTCGTAATCACCCTTCTTCAAGCCGAAGGCCAGCGGCTCGTAGGTGAACGGCTTGTCGAGGAACACCAGCTTGCCGGCGCCGACCTTGTTCACTGCAACGACGTTGTACGGGGCGTCGTAGATGAAGGCGTCGGCCTTGCCGTTGACCACGTCGAGCACGGCTTCCTGCTCGTTGTCGTAGCCATGGTATTTGGCCTTGGCGATCAGCTTCTTGGCGACCATTTCGCCGGTGGTGCCGAGCTTGGAGGTGATGCGGTAGTCGGCGGTGTTCAGGTCTTTATAGGACTTGATGGTGCCTTCCAGCTCCTTGCGGATCAGCAGGGTCTGGCCGACCACGATGAACGGTTCGCTGAAGTTCAGGCGCAGGTTGCGTTCCTGGGTCAGGGTCATGCCGCTGCCGATCATGTCGAACTTGTCGGTCATCAGCGCCGGGATGATGCCGTCGTAACCGGTCGAAACCAGCTCCAGCTTGACGCCCATGGCCTTGGACATGGCTTTGAGGATGTCGACTTCGAAACCGATGATCTCGCCGCGCTTGTTGGTCATTTCGAACGGCATGTAGGTCGGGTCCATCCCGACTTTCAAGGTGCCGCGCTTGACCGCGTCATCGATTGCCCCGGCCTGCGCCGCATTGACTGCAACCAGTGCCGTGACGCCGACCAGCAGCATCGACAGATACTTCTTCATCTTCAAGTCCCCAAAACCATTGCGTTTGCGGCGCGAAAACCGACAGAGGTGGACAAGATTGTCCGGGTGCGCCAATTCGGGGACGGATGCTAACGCACTCGATTTTTTGCACAAGGTTTAATGGGGGATTTGTTTAACATTCAAGGGCCACCCCTCACCCCAGCCCTCCCGAAACGTCGGACCGCCCGTAGGGAGAGGGGGCCGACCGAGGTGTCTTGCGCTATACATCGACCTGAAATGTCGAGTCGATTATGGATTCAACAGAGCAAGATCAGGTCGGCGTACCTCTGAAGCATCCCCCAATCAGTTCCCTCTCCCTTTGGGAGAGGGTTAGGCGGGCGGCGTTCCGATGAGGGGCTTTTCAGCAGGCAAAAAAAACCCCGCTATCTAAGCGGGGTTTCTTCATCAGGCCGGCTGCGCCTGCAAGCTCAAAGGCTTGAGCGGTAACAGCGGCGCATGCGGATCAGCTTTCACCGATGCCCGCCACGCGTCCAGCCACTCGGCGTGACCTTCGGCCCACACCTGCTCGTGCAGACGGGCCAGGGCCACCGGGTCGCTCAGCAGTTGCAGACGATCATGGTTGTTCAACCCGGCCGGGCCGACCTTGATCGCGTGACGCACACGCTCCTGACGCAGCCACTCGATCGGCTCGGCCTCACCGTGACGCGAGGTCGCCAGCGAGCACGCCAGGGCGTTCTGCTGCGGATCGACCACGGCGCGGACGAAGCCGTCGTTCAGCGCGTGCCAGCGGTTTTCGTGGGTGTACTGATCGGTAGCCAGCAGCGCCTGTGGCGGATTGTATTCCTCGGGGATGAGGAACAGGCTCTCGTCACGGGATTTGAGGCCCAGGCCCACACGGCTGGAAATTACCGATACCGGAATCGACAGCATCAGCGAACCGACAATCGGCACCAGCCACCACAGGAAGCTCGGGTTCAGCCAGATCACCAGCAGCGCCCAGAAGAAGCCCAGCAGGGTCTGCGGGCCGTGGCGCTTGACCGCTTCGCTCCATGGCGTGGAGTCGTCGTCACGCTGCGGCGAGTTCCAGGTCGCGGCCCAGCCGAGGAACGCGGCGAGGACGAAACGGGTGTGGAATATCATCCGCACCGGTGCCAGCAGCATGGAGAACAGCATCTCCAGCAGCATCGACAGGGTCACTTTGAACTTGCCGCCGAACTCTTTCGCGCCCTTGGCCCAGATCAGGATGATGCTCAACAGCTTCGGCAGGAACAGCAGCACGATGGTCGTCGAGAACAGTGCGACCGCTTTATCCGGATGCCATTGCGGCCACAGCGGATAGAGCTGACGGGGCTCCATGAAATACTGCGGTTCCATCAGCGTGTTGACCGCCAGCAGCGCGGTCGATAGCACCAGGAAGAAGAACCACAACGGCGCCGACAGGTAAGACATCACGCCGGTCAGGAACACCGCACGGTGCACCGGGTGCATGCCTTTTACCAGGAACAGGCGGAAGTTCATCAGGTTGCCGTGGCACCAGCGACGGTCACGCTTGAGTTCGTCGAGCAGGTTCGGCGGCAGTTCTTCGTAGCTGCCCGGCAGATCGTAGGCAATCCACACGCCCCAGCCGGCACGGCGCATCAGCGCAGCTTCAACGAAGTCGTGAGAGAGGATCGCACCGGAGAACGCACCTTTGCCCGGCAACGGCGCCAGGGCGCAGTGGTCGATGAACGGCTTCATGCGGATGATCGCGTTGTGACCCCAGTAGTGGGATTCACCCAGCTGCCAGAAGTGCAGGCCGGCAGTAAACAGCGGACCGTAAACGCGAGTGGCGAACTGCTGCATGCGTGCATACAGCGTGTCCATGCCCGAGGCACGCGGCGCGGTCTGGATGATACCGGCGTCCGGCGTGGCCTCCATCAGGCGCACCAGACTGGTCAGGCACTCGCCGCTCATCACCGAGTCGGCGTCGAGCACGACCATGTACTTGTAGTCAGCGCCCCAGCGACGGCAGAAGTCGTCGAGGTTGCCACTCTTGCGTTTGACGCGACGACGACGACGGCGATAGAAGATCTTGCCGAAGCCCTTGGCTTCACGGCAGACGTCCAGCCAGGCCTGTTGCTCGGCGACGCAGATATCGGTGTCGTTACTGTCGCTGAGCACGAAGAAGTCGAAGCGATCCAGGTCACCCGTGGCCGCCACCGACTCGAACGTCGCGCGCAGACCGGCGAACACCCGAGGCACATCTTCGTTGCAGATCGGCATTACCAGTGCGGTACGCGCATCTTTCGGAATCGGCTCGTTGCCGGCGCTTTTGCCGGAGATCCGGTACTTATCGTGACCAGTGAGCAATTCGAGAAAGCCCATCAGCGCGGTCCAGAAACCGGCCGATACCCAGCAGAACAGAATCCCGAACATGATCAGGATGCTGGTTTGCAGCGCATACGGCAGCACTTGCGTGGCAGTTTGCAGCAGCGGTTGATGCAGGACTTCTTCCAGATCGACGAACGACCAGCCTTGGTACGGCATGATGCCTTTCATGTACCAGCCGGCAACGATGGTCTGACCGAGCATCAGGATCAGCAAAATGTAGCGACGGATCGAACCAACGGTGCGCCAGCGCGCAGCAGGCAGCACGTTTTCGTCTTTTGGCGGTTGCGGCGGATTGGTCCGGCCAGTCAGGCGGCGCCAGCCACGCACCAGAATATTGGTGCGCCACGGCTCCGGCACGACCTTGGTCCGACGAATCGGCGGTGTGGCCTTGAGACGAACTCGACCGCTGGCGTCCACGCCTAGCATTTCCGCGTCTTCCAGCTCTTCGGCGGTGCTCAGGGTCAGGCGCTTGCCCACCGAAGCCTGGGCGGCTTCGGTCGGAGCGTCGAACGTCGAGGACGACAGGCGTTCATGCAATTCGCTGAAGGACTGGCAGCCCGCGAGTTCCGCGCGCTGCTCGTCGGTCATCGGCAGATGCGCCAGGTACTCGGACAGAGTCTCTGGCTGTACTTGAGAGTTACTCATCGGCAGGCAACTGATAGCTCCAGGTCTCGGTCAGGACTTCTTCAGTCGATGCCGATTCCGGTGTGGCTGGGGCCGCGTCCGCAGCCGCTGGCTGCTTGGCGTCTTTGTTGGCCTTGTCCTTGGCGTCTGCCGCTGGCTTGGCGTCGGCCTGTTTGGCTTCGGCGGCCTTGGCTTCCTTGTCGGCTTTCTCTTGTTGCTTGGCGGCGACCTTGTCGGCCTTGGCAACCGAGGAGTTGGAAGCCGGCAGCGAGGTCTTGGCCAGATCGGCCGGGACGATGTTCTGTACCAGTGCGGCACGCATCTCGGTCGACTTGCTCGCGTCCTTGATCTTCATCCGCAGGGTCAGGCGCCAGCCCTTGGTTTCAGGGTTGTAGCGCACGCTGTTCTCGACTACTTCGGCGTTGTCGCCGACGCTGACCTGGCTGCGAACGTCCGCATCCGGGGCCAGGGCAGCCAGGGACGGACCTTCGAAGTCAACCAGGTAGGCAACGCTGCCATCCGGCTGACGGATCAGGTTCGATTGCTTGACGTCACCGGTCGAACGCAGAGTCTGCTTGACCCAGGCGCTGTCCGGCGCGTGAATCGCCGCTTCGTCCATGGTCCAGTGCATGCGGTAGGCGAAGTCCAGCGGCTGGCCTGGCTCCGGCAGTTTTTCCGGGTTCCAGAACGCAACGATGTTGTCGTTGGTTTCGTCGGCGGTCGGGATCTCGACCAAGTCGACGGTGCCTTTGCCCCAGTCGCCCTTCGGCTCGATCCAGGCGCTTGGACGCTTGTCGTAGCGGTCGTCGAGATCTTCGTAGTGGCTGAAGTCACGGCCACGTTGCAGCAGACCGAAACCACGCGGGTTTTCGACGCTGAACTGGCTGACTGCCAAATGTTTAGGGTTGTTCAGTGGACGCCAGATCCACTCGCCGTTGCCGGCATGGATCGACAGACCGCTGGAGTCGTGCAGTTCGCGACGGTAGTTGAGCACTTTCGACGGCTGGTTGGCGCCGAACAGGAACATGCTGGTCAGCGGCGCGACGCCGAGCTTGCCAACCTTGTCACGCAGGTACATCTGGCCTTTGACGTCGACGATGGTGTCGCTGCCCGGGCGCAGAATCAGACGGTAGGCGCCAGTGGCGCGCGGCGAATCCAGCAGGGCGAAGATCACCAGGTGCTTGTCACCCGGCTTCGGCTGCTGAATCCAGAACTCGCGAAAACGCGGGAATTCTTCGCCGGACGGCAAAGCGGTATCGATCGCCAAGCCACGGGCCGACAGACCGTAAGTGTGACCCTTGCCGACGACACGGAAATAGCTCGCGCCCAGCATGGTCATGATTTCGTCTTGCTTGTCAGCCTTGTTGATCGGGTACAGCACACGGAAACCGGCATAGCCCAGTTGTTCGGTGGCCTTCGGATCGAACTGCAGATCGCCGAAATCGAAACGGCTCGGATCGTATTTGATCTCTTCGACGGTGTTCGCGGTGATTTCGTTGATTTTCACCGGCGTATCGAAGTGCATGCCCTGATGATAGAAGGACAGCTTGAACGGGTTCTTCTGGTCGGCCCATTCGGCTTTTTCGGTGCGGAAACGAATCTTTTGATAGTCCGCGAATTTCATGTCACGGAATTCGTTCGGCAGGTTGCTGCGCGGGGCTTCGAACTTCTGCCCGGCCAGCTCTTTAGCCTTGGCCGACACATCGTCAAGATTGAATGCCCAAAGCTGGCCGGCGCTGAGCAGGCACAGAAGTGCCGAGCCCGCTACCAGAGCGCTGCGCAAGCGTTTGGCAGACAATTTTGCTGCATTACAGGGACTAACAATCACGAGCAACCCTCGCCGAAAACAGATCAATAAACCAACGGCCAGATGAAGTGCCTGTGAGGGATACGGTACAAAAAAACCGACCTTGCAGGGCACTCTTGCCAAGTTGGCGAGCATTGTTCCGACTCCGCTGGGTCAAAATGATTCCCCAATCGGATCCGGACAAGTCTCTACCTAAGTCAAAATGGACCAACGAACGCTGATCCCCGTAGCGCGCGATTATCTAGTAGCCCGCGTGACAACGCATCAGGGGTAACAAAGTATTTATCGCGAAAATTCCCTGTTTTCAGTCGAAAAGCCCTTAAAAAGATGTTTCAAGCGCTTTCATGTCTGTAACAGGAAGGTTACCGGGCCATCGTTGACCAGGTGCACCTGCATATCCGCGCCGAATCTACCTGATGCCACAGTGCCATGCATCTGTTTCGCTTTGCTTAATAGATAGTCGAACAATTCCTCGCCCAGGGCCGGAGGGGCAGCGGTCGAGAAACTCGGGCGCAACCCGCTTTTGGTGTCGGCAGCCAGGGTGAACTGAGAGACCAGCAGCAACCCGCCGCCCACATCCGCCAAAGACAGGTTCATCTTGCCTTCGGCGTCACTGAACACTCGATAGTTAAGCAGCTTATGCAGAAGTTTGTCGGCGCTGGCCTGCGTGTCGTCGGGTTCGACCGCCACCAGCACCAGCAAACCTTGATCGACGCTGCCGACCACCTCTCCCGCCACTTCGACCCGCGCGCCTTTCACGCGCTGCAAAAGCCCCTTCATGCTTCTTCGGGCGGCAGGTCAAGCAGGCGCCGGGCCATGTTGCTGGCGGCACGCACCAGCGCATCGGTGATGCCCGGTTCAGAGGCGGCGTGCCCGGCGTCGCGGATCACCTGCAACTCGCTGTTCGGCCAGGCCTGATGCAGTTCCCAGGCATTGTCGAGCGGGCAAATCACGTCGTAGCGACCGTGGATGATCACGCCCGGCAGGTGGGCGATCTTGCCCATGTCGCGAATCAACTGGTTCGGCTCAAGAAAAGCGTTGTTGGTGAAGTAGTGGCACTCGATCCGCGCAATCGACAAAGCGCGCTGCGGCTCGGAGAAACGGTCGACCACCAGCGGGTTCGGGCGCAGGGTCGCGGTGCGCCCTTCCCAGGTCGACCAGGCTTTGGCCGCGTGCATCTGGGCGATCTGATCGTTGCCGGTCAGGCGTTTGTGGAAAGCGCTGAGCAAGTCGTCGCGTTCGTCCAGCGGGATCGGCGCGATGTAGTCCTGCCAGTAATCGGGGAACAGACGGCTGGCACCGGCCTGGTAGAACCATTCGATTTCCTGCGGGCGGCAGAGAAAGATCCCACGCAGGATCAGACCATGCACGCGCTCAGGGTGAGTCTGCGCATAAGCCAGCGCCAGGGTCGAACCCCAGGAGCCGCCGAACAGCACCCATTTCTCGATGCCCAGGTGTTTGCGGATGCGCTCGAGGTCTTCGACCAGATCCCAGGTAGTGTTGTTTTCCAGGCTGGCGTGGGGGGTGGAGCGACCGCAACCGCGCTGGTCGAAGGTGACAATGCGATACAGGTTCGGATCGAAGTAGCGACGGCTCTGGGCATCGCACCCGGCACCGGGACCACCGTGAATGAACACCACCGGCAAACCTTCCGGTGAACCGCTTTCGTCGACGTACAGCGTATGGGTGTCGTCGACGGCCAGATCGTGCCGTGCGTGAGGTTTGATCTGCGGAAACAAAGTCTGCATTGCGCGCTCCGTAAGGGTCGAGGTCATCCCTGGGGGGACTTCTATTATTCTGCCGTCCGGCATCATAAACCCGATTTACGTCAATGAGCATGCCCGTGCGCTGTCACATTTTGTCAGCCATGAACCCCAGCAGGTTTTCGTAGAGGCGATCGACTTCGGCGACCTGGTGCCGCGCCCGCAGGCAGCCGTGAACCAGCCCTTCACCGTAATACAGCGTGGCCTCGCCCCCGGCGGCGGACAGTCGTTCGGCGTAGCGCACACCGTCGTCGCGCAACGGATCGAACTGCGCCACGGCGATCCAGGCCGGGGGCAATCCGCTGAAATCATCAGCGAGCAACGGCATGGCCCAGGCATTCGGTTGTGGTGTACCGCGCAGGTACAACGCGTGATAACAGTCCACATCGCTGCTGCTCAGTAACGGCGCATCGGCGCATTCGCTGCGTGACGGCAGATGTTCGTCACCGCCCAGTCCGGGATAGATCAGCACTTGGGCCTTGGGTAATGGCTCGCCGGCATCACGCAAGGCCAGGCACAACGCGGCGGCGAGATTGCCGCCAGCGCTGTCGCCGGCCACCAGCATCCGCTCGGAGTCGAAGCCGAACGACCCGCTGCGCAGAGCACGCCAGACACTCAGGCAATCGTCGAAACCCGCCGGGAACGGATGCTCCGGCGCCAGCCGATAATCCACCGCTACCACCATCGCCCCGAGCGCCATGGCCAGTTCGCAGCAGATGAAGTCGTGGGAATCCAATCCACCCACCACCCAGCCACCGCCGTGCAGGTACACCACACAGGGCGGTAACGCCACGGGTGGGCGATAGTCGCGGACCGGCACCGCGCCCAATCGAAAGTCCTCTACCTCAAGCCCTGCCGGGCGCGGCGGAGTGAACGCCCGGCACATGTCGTCATAGCTCCGGCGCAATCCGGCGAAGCTGCTGTCATCGCTGGCGAAGCTTTCGGTTCTGGCGACAAACGCTGCCATCGCCGGCGACAGTGGATAAGTACCCATCAATTTTTCAGACTGGCCTGAACCGTGGCCACGCCATCCTTGCCATCGAAACTGCTGACACCTGCCAGCCAGCGCTGCAAATCTTCCGGATGCTCACGCAGCCAGTTCTTCGCCACTTCCTGAGGTGTCTTGCGCTCCATGATCGGCACCATCAGCTGACTTTCCTGAGCGGCGGTGAAGGTCAGGTTTTCCAGCAGCCGATGGACGTTGGGGCAGCGCTCGGCGTAGTCCGGCGCGGTGACGGTGGAAACGGTGGCGGCGCCTTCGTTCGGACCGTAGACGTCGTCGCTGCCAGTCAGGTAGGTGATTTTCATGTTGATGTTCATCGGGTGCGGGGTCCAGCCGACGAACACCACGAATTCCTTGCGGTTCACCGCCCGCTGCACGGCGGCGAGCATGCCGGCCTCACCGGATTCGATGATCTTGAAATCCTTCAAGCCGAAATGATTGGTTTCGATCATGGTCTTGATCGTGGTGTTGGCGCCGCTGCCGGGCTCGATGCCGTAAATCTTGCCGCCGAGCTGATCCTTGAATTTTGCAATGTCGCCGAAGGTTTTCAGCCCTGCCGCCGCGACGTAGTCCGGCACCGCGAGGGTCGCCTGAGCGTCGGCCAGGCTTGGCTTGTCCATCACTTTGACTTGATTGGCGGCGAGGAACGGCGCGATGTTCTTGTCCATCGCCGGTTTCCAGTAGCCGAGGAAGATATCGAGGCGCTTGTCGCGGATGCCGGCAAAGATGATTTGCTGCACGGCGCTGGTCTGTTTGCTTTCGTAGCCGAGGCCGTTGAGCAGCACGTCGGCCATGCCGCTGGTGGCGATCACGTCGGTCCAGTTGACCACGCCCATGCGCACGGCCTTGCAGGAAGCATCGTCGGAAGCCATGGCGCCGGCGCTGAGCAGCGCGCTGCCGGTGAGGATTAACGCACAACGAGTGAACAGTTTTTTCATGTGGGATCGTCTCGTGCGGCAGCGGGTTATTGTTCGGATCGGTGTCTTCTTGCACCGTGGCCGAAACATTACGCAGCAGGCGAGACGGAAAAGCGACCTGTGGCGACCGGGATTTGCACAGGGGCGACCCAGGCTGCGCACAAAACCTGTGGTCCCCCAAAAACTGTGGGAGCGAGCTTGCTCGCGATGACGGTGGTTCAGTCACTATTGATGTCGACTGACACGACGCCATCGCGAGCAAGCTCGCTCCCACAGGGATCCAGGTGTTCCTTCAGGACTTGTAGTGGTTTTTGCCCCAGGCAAGCAGCCCCTGCAGCAACTCCTTGAGCACCACCCGCGTCGGCTCCGCCAGATCGGCGCGGTAGCGGAACGGTTCGAACTCTTCCATGTAGGTGCACTGGCCCAGCTCCAGTTGCACGGCGTGGATGTTCTCGGCCGGGTTGCCGTAGTGACGGGTGATGTGGCCGCCCTTGAAGCGTCCGTTCAGCACATGGCTGTAATCGCCGTGGCGTGCGCAGATCGCTTCCAGCTGCGTGGCCAACTGCGGATCGCAACTGGCGCCGTTGAAGGTGCCGAGGTTGAAGTCCGGCAGTTTGCCGTCGAACAGGTGCGGAATCACTGAGCGAATCGAGTGCGCATCGAACAGCAACGCGTAACCAAACTCGGCCTTCAGCCGCGCCAGTTCTTCCTGCAAGGTGCGGTGGTACGGCGTCCAGATCTGTTCCAGGTACGTCGCACGTTCTTCTTTCGACGGTTCCTTGCCGTCCTTGAACAACGGGATGCCATCGAACAGCGTCGCCGGGTACAGCCCGGTGGTGGCGCCGGCGTACAACGGTTTGTCGTCGGACGGCCGGTTCAGGTCGATGACGAACCGCGAGTACTCGGCCGCCAGCGTGCTGGCACCCAGCTCGGCGGCGAAATCGTAGAGCTGCGGAATATGCCAGTCGGTGTCCGGCAGGCTTTTCGCGTCCGGGATCAATCCGGCCTCGACCACCGGAGTCAGGCGCACACCCGCGTGGGGCATGCTGATCAGCAACGGCACGCGACCTTGTTTGAAGTTCAGAACCTTATCCACAACCGCTCTCCTACAGACTTGATTCAACGCCGTGACGCACGACGCGTTTGTCCAGTTCACCGCCCAGCCAGTACGCCAGGTCCGCCGGCCGGTCGATGTGCCAGGCGACGAAATCCGCGACCTTGCCGACTTCCAGCGAACCGTGGGTATCGGCCATGCCCAAGGCTTGCGCCGCATGAATGGTTGCGCCGGCCAAGGCTTCTTCCGGGGTCATGCGGAAGCAGGTGCAGGCCATGTTCAGCATCAGGCGCAACGACAGCGCCGGCGAGGTGCCGGGGTTGAGGTCACTGGCGATGGCGATTTTCACTTTGTGTTTGCGCAGGGCTTCCATCGGCGGCAACTGGGTTTCACGCAGGAAGTAGAACGCGCCCGGCAACAACACCGCGACGGTGTCGGATTCGGCCATGGCGATGGCGTCGTCTTCATCCATGAACTCCAGATGGTCGGCGGACAACGCGTGATACCGCGCGGCCAGACTGGAGCCGTGCAGCGACGACAGTTGTTCGGCGTGCAGCTTCACCGGCAGACCGAGTTTTTGCGCGACGATGAATACCCGCTCGACCTGCTCCGGCGAAAACGCCAGGTATTCGCAGAACGCATCCACCGCATCCACCAGGCCTTCGGCGGCCAGCGCTGGCAGCATCTCGGCGCAGATGTGATCGATGTAGTCGTCAGCGCGATCCTTGTATTCCGGCGGCAATGCGTGGGCGGCCAGGCAGGTGCTGCGCACGCTGATCGGCAGCTCGTCGGCGAGGCGACGGATGACCCGCAGGATCTTGCGCTCGCTGGCCAGATCGAGGCCGTAGCCGGACTTCATTTCGACCGTGGTCACGCCGTCGCGCATCAGGCTTTTCAGGCGTTTGGCGGCGCTGGCGAACAGTTCGTCTTCCGACGCTTCGCGCGTGGCGCGCACGGTGCTGGCGATGCCGCCGCCGGCCGCAGCGATTTCGGCATAGCTGACGCCTTGCAGGCGTTTCTCGAACTCACCACTGCGATTGCCGCCGAACACGGTGTGGGTGTGGCAGTCGATCAGGCCGGGGGTGACCCACGCGCCTTGCAGATCGTTGACCGCAGGATATTCGCCGGACGGCAATTGAGTGCGCGGGCCGATCCACTCGATGTGTGCACCGGACGTCACGATGGCCGCATCCTCGATGATCGAGTAGACGCCTTGCGCCATGGTTGCGACGTGGCAGTGTTGCCAGAGGGTTTTCACTGTTGGCCTCCGTTGGATTCTGTTTGGTGGGCAGCCTTCAAAAGCCCCCTCACCCTAGCCCTCTCCCGGAGGGAGAGGGGACTGACCGGGTTGTTCTTTCGAGGTACATCGACCTGAAATATCGAGTCGAACTCAAGCCTTAAAAACCATGAAGATCTGCTCCCTTTCCCCTCTCCCTTAAAGAGAGGGACTGACCGGGTTGTTCTTGCGAGGTACATCGACCTGTGATTCTTGAGTCGAACTCAGGCTCTGAAAACCATGAATATCTGCTCCCTTTCCCCCTCTCCCCCTTGGGGAGAGGGTTGGGGTGAGGGGTGGCTCTTACAGGCTAGGCAGCAGTTTCGCCGGAACCAGCCCAGTCAGAACCCGCGAAGCCAGCAACTCACTCGCCGCATTGATGTCCGGCGCGAAGAAACGATCCTTCTCATAGAACGGTACTTCGCGACGCAGAATCGCCCGGGCCAGTTCCAGTTTGGTCGAGGTCTTCAGACCGTTACGCAGGTCCAGACCCTGCACTGCCGCCAGCCATTCCACCGCGAGAATCCCGCGCGTGTTCTCAGCCATTTCCCACAGACGCTTGCCGGCAGCCGGAGCCATCGACACGTGATCTTCCTGGTTGGCGGAAGTCGGCAGGCTGTCCACCGAATGCGGGTGAGCCAGTGCCTTGTTCTCGCTGGCCAGGGCCGCAGCCGTCACTTGGGCAATCATGAAGCCGGAGTTCACGCCGCCATTGGCCACCAGGAACGGCGGCAATTGCGACATGTGTTTGTCCATCATCAGCGAGATACGACGCTCGCTCAGGGAACCGATTTCAGCGATGGCCAGCGCCATGTTGTCAGCGGCCATGGCCACGGGTTCAGCGTGGAAGTTGCCGCCGGAAATCACGTCGCCTTCAGCCGCAAACACCAGCGGGTTATCCGACACAGCGTTGGCTTCGATGACCAGCACTTCAGCGGCCTGACGGAATTGAGTCAGGCAGGCGCCCATGACCTGTGGCTGGCAGCGCAGCGAGTACGGGTCCTGGACCTTTTCGCAGTTCTGGTGCGAGTCGGAGACTTCGCTGCGTTCACCCAGCAGATCACGGTAAGCGGCAGCGGTATCGATCTGGCCTTTCTGGCCACGGGCTGCGTGGATACGCGCATCGAACGGCGAACGCGAACCGAGTACTGCCTCAACCGTCAGACCACCCAGCGCCAGCGCGCCGGCAAACAGGTCTTCGCCTTCGAACAGACCGCGCAAAGCGAATGCGGTAGAAACCTGCGTGCCGTTGAGCAGCGCCAGACCTTCTTTGGCAGCCAAAGTCAGCGGCGTCAGACCAGCGACTTTCAGCGCCTCGGTCGCTTCCATCCACTCGCCCTTGTAGCGCGCCTTGCCCTCGCCCAGCAGCACCAGCGACATGTGCGCGAGCGGCGCCAGGTCGCCAGACGCACCGACCGAACCTTTCAACGGAATGTGCGGGTAAACCTCGGCGTTGATCAGCGCGATCAGCGCGTCGATCACCACGCGACGGATGCCCGAGAAACCACGGCTCAGGCTGTTGACCTTGAGCACCATGATCAAACGAACCAGCTCATCGCTGATCGGCTGGCCAACGCCGGCAGCGTGGGACAACACCAGCGAGCGCTGAAGGTTTTCCAGGTCTTCGCTGGCGATGCGGGTCGAGGCCAGCAGGCCGAAACCAGTGTTGATGCCGTAGGCGGTGCGGTTCTCGGCGAGGATCTGCTCGACACAGGCGACGCTGGCTTCGATCTGCGCCGAGGCGCTGTTGTCGAGGGTCAGCTTGACCGGGTTCTGGTAGACGTCACGCAGTTGGGCCAGGCTCAGTTGGCCAGGGATCAGGTTCAGCGCAGTCATCTTGTGCTCCTTTTGAGAGTTTCTTGTTAACTAACCAGACGCTCCGGAGATGTCCGTTGTCCGTCGCTTCTCACCTTTTGGGAGCCGCGCCTTGGCACGCTGGCATGGGTATTGTCAGTGCAAATTCGGCAGTACGTGGTGCAGCAAATCCGAGTCCTTCAACACGCTCGCGGCAGCGGCGATATCCGGCGCCAGCCAGCGGTCCTGATCGTAGGCCGGGACCTTCTCGCGCAGCAGTCGCCACGCCACATCGGTGCCAGCGCCGAAGCGTTGTTCCTTGAGAAACTCAAACGCCTGAGCCGCCAGCAGGTACTCGATGGCGAGGATCTGCGTGCAGTTTTCGAGCGCGCGATGCAGCTTCAGCGCGGCGTTGGTGCCCATGCTCAGGTGGTCTTCCTGCAGGCCCGAGGTGACGTAATTGTCGAGCACCGCCGGTTGCGCCAACTGGCGGTTTTCCGCGCACAGCGACGCGGCGACGTACTGCACGATCATCATCCCGGAATTCACCCCTGGATTGGCCACAAGGAACGCCGGCAGACCGCTGACGTGCGGGTTGATCAGTCGATCCAGGCGCCGCTCGGCAATCGAACCGATTTCGGCCATCGCGATCGCCAGCAAGTCCGCTGCCAGCGCTACCGATTGCCCGTGCGGGTTGGCCTGGGACATCACCCGGAAGTCGTCCGGTGTGCCCAGCAGCAACGGGTTGTCGGTGCAGCCGTTGAGTTCGGTTTCGATCTGCTTGATCGCGTGTTGCAGTTGATCGCGCGCGGCGCCGTGCACTTGCGGGATCGAGCGGATGCTCAGCGCATCCTGGGTGCGAATGCCTTTGCTCGTCGCGATCACTTCGCTACCATCGAGCAGCGCCCGTAGATTGACGCCAACCTGCTGCATGCCCGGGTGCGGCTTGAGCGCGATGATCTCGGCGTCGAACGCAGCGATCTGACCGCGCTGCGCTTCAAAACTCATGGCACCGACCACGTCAGCCCATTGCACCAGACGCGTGGCATCGGCGATGGCCAGGCAACTGAGACCGGTCATGCACGGCGTGCCGTTGACCAGGCACAAACCGTCCTTCGCCCCGAGTTGCACCGGTTGCAGGCCTTCTTCGGCCAGCGCCTGTTGCGCAGAGACAACCTGCCCGCGATAGCTGACATTGCCGACGCCCAACAACGCGATGCCGATGTGCGCCATGTGGGTCAAGTAACCCACCGAACCCTGCGACGGCACTTGCGGGGTGATGCCTCGATTGAGCAACGCCAGCAGCGCTTCGACCACCTGACGATGAATCCCGGATTTGCCGTGGCTGTAATTGCGGATCGCAGCGCACATGATGGCGCGGGTCTGCTCGTCGGCCAGTACCGGGCCGACGCCGCAGGCATGGCTTAGCAAGGTGTTGCGCGACAACTGGCTGAGCTGTTCGCCCTGCAGCGAGACGTTGGACAAACCGCCCAGCCCGGTGTTTACGCCATAGGCGCGCTCGCCGCTTGCGACGATGCGCTGGACGATGCCCTGAGCATTTTCGATGCGCGCCCAGGTCTGGGCCGACAGCTCGAGCTGCGCGCCGTGACGGGCTACCGCGACCACATCCTGCCAACGCATCGGGGCGTCGGCGATAACGATTTTTTCAGCCTGGGACATCACTTACCTCAACCGTAATTTTGATGCAGCTTCACCGGCCTTATCGCTGGCAAGCCAGCTCCCACAGGATCTCCGGTGCTCACACAATCCCTGTGGGAGCGGGCTTGCCCGCGATGAGGCCAGTCTGTGTACTGCAAAACTCAGATCAGACCACCGCCGCCCGCCGCTGCACGAAGCGATCGACATACTCGTCCGCCGGCGAGTGCAGGATCTCTTTCGGCGTACCGACCTGGATCAGGCGGCCGTCCTTGAGTATCGCGATGCGGTTGCCGATGCGCACGGCCTCGTCGAGGTCGTGGGTGATGAAGACGATGGTCTTGTGCAGGGTCTTTTGCAGCTCCAGCAACTGATCCTGCATCTCGGCGCGGATCAGCGGATCGAGGGCACTGAACGCTTCGTCCATCAGGATGATGTCGGTGTCCGCCGCCAGGGCACGGGCCAGGCCGACACGCTGGCGCATGCCGCCGGAGAGCTGGTGCGGGTATTTGTTTTCGTAGCCCTTGAGGCCCACGGTGTTGATCCAGTGCAGCGCGCGTTCGGCGCACAGCTGCTTGCTCTCGCCGCGCACTTTCAGGCCGTAGGCGACGTTGTCGAGCACGGACTTGTGCGGCAGCAGGCCGAAGCTCTGGAACACCATGCTGATCTTGTGCCGGCGAAATTCGCGCAGGGCTTCCATGTCGTATTGCAGGATGTCCACGCCGTCCACCAGGATCGCGCCGCTGGTCGGGTCAATCAGGCGGTTGAAGTGGCGCACCAGCGTGGATTTGCCGGAACCGGACAGGCCCATGATCACGAAGATCTCGCCAGTACCGATGCTCAGGGAAAGGTCGTTGACCCCGACCACGCAACCGGTTTCGTTCAGCACCTGATCCTTGGTCTTGCCTTGGCCGACCATCGCCAGGGCGTCCTTGGCGCGGTTGCCGAAAATCTTGAAGACGTTTTTGACTTCGATCTTGCTCACGGTTGCGTTGCTCATTTGCTCACCTCATGCCGTGGCCGACCATACGCCTGGGTAATGCGGTCGATGACCACTGCGAGAATCACGATCGCCAGACCGGCTTCAAGACCACGTCCGACGTTGAGGGTCTGGATGCCCACCAGCACGTCTTCACCCAGGCCACGGGCGCCGATCATCGAGGCGATCACCACCATCGACAGGGCCATCATGGTGGTCTGGTTGATCCCGGCCATGATGCTCGGCAGGGCCAGCGGCAGTTGCACGCCGAACAGTTGCTGCCAGCGGTTGGCGCCGAAGGCGTTGATCGCTTCCATCACTTCACCGTCGACCTGGCGGATGCCCAGATCGGTCAGGCGGATCAGCGGCGGCGCGGCGTAAATCACGGTGGCGAAAATCGCCGGCACCTTGCCCAGGCCGAACAGCATCAGCACCGGGATCAGGTACACGAAGCTGGGCATGGTCTGCATGATGTCGAGCAGCGGCATCAGGATCGAGCGCAGGCGATTGCTGCGCGCCGAGAGAATCCCCAGCGGAATCCCGATCAGTACCGAAATGATCGTCGCGACCATCATCAGGGCGAGGGTCTGCATCAGCTTGTCCCAGAGACCGACCGCACCCACCAGGAACAGCAAACCAACGATCACGGCAGTGGTCACGACTTTGCGCGTGGCGTGCCAGGCAACGCCCGCGACGATGGCCAGCATCAACCACCACGGCGCTGCGCGCAGCAGGCCTTCAAGGTTGACGATGGCCCATAGCAGGGTGTCGGAGATCTGGCGGAACACGTCGCCGTAGTTGGTGACCAGTGCATCGACCCAACCGTTGACCCAGTCGGCGATGGAAAACGTAAAGCGTTCGGGAAACATAAGCGGCTCTCAATCAGAAATCTCAATCAAGCGATTACGGCAAATCTCCCGGCCAGCCTCACGGTTAGCCGGGAGGTATCGACCTACAGCGCCGCGTCGATTTTCTTGGCTGCGTCGTCACTGACCCACGCATGCCAGACCTCAGGATGTTCCTTGAGGAAGATTTTCGCCAGCTTCGGCGACTCGATCCGCTCCTTGGTCATACGACCCAGGTTCTGGTTCAGCAGGTCGATCGGCAGGTTGACCTTTTCCAGCACGGCCACCAGCTCAGGCGCTTGCTCGTGGAACGTCTTGGACAGGCCGACCTTGATGGTCACGCGCTTGTCGACGCCCGGTTTCTCTTCCAGTTTGACCGCGTCGATCTGGCCCATCAGCGGGGTTGGCGACCAGTAGTAGAACAGGATCGGCTCGCCACGCTTGTAGCTCGACAGCACCGCCGCATCCAGCGCCGGGCCGGTGCCCGGGCGGAAGTTGGTGTAGGTGCTTTCCAGGCCGTAGCTTTTCAGCATTTCGCTGTTGTCCAGCTCGCAGGTCCAGCCGGCAGGGCAGTTGTAGAAACGGCCCTTGGAAGGCTCTTCAGCATCCTTGAAGATTGCCGAGTATTTGCCCAGATCAGCGATGTTTTTCAGGTCCGGCGCCTTGGCTTCGATCTTGCGTTTGGCGTCGCCTTCGATCACGTAGCGCGGCACGTACCAGCCTTCAATCGCACCGACGACCGGCGCACCGACACCCACGACCTTGCCGGCCTTCTCAGCCTTGTTCCAGACCTCGCTGCGGCCGACCCACTCTTCGGCGAACACTTGAATATCGTTGCTGCTCAGGGCGTTTTCCATGGTGATGGAGTTGCCCGGCAGGCTGTCGGTCTTGCAGTCGTAACCTTTCTCCAACACGACTTGCAGCACGTCGGTCAGCAACATCGCGCTTTCCCAGTTCAGGCCGGCGAATTTCACCGGTTTGCCGGATTCGCACCAGCCGGCAGCCTGAGTGGCGCCGGCACTGGCCAGCAGGCCCATGGACAGCAATGTGGTCAGCAGGGTCTTGTTCGATTTCATTGTTGTGACGCTCCTAATCATGAATTGGCTTACGGCAGTTCAAGAGGCATCCAGCCCTGTCCACGTCCAAATCAGGCCTGCGCCGCAGCGCGACCGGCCCCGCTTGCTTTAGGTTGTACAACGCTGTCCTGCTCGACCGGCAGAATCAGTTGATCGGGCACGCTGCCATGCCATTTTCTGGCGCACACGTAGTACAGCGCGGCAGGCACTACCAGACCGATGATCCACGAGATATCCACATCACCCAGCGCGGCGACCAGCGGACCGGTGTAGAACTTGGTGGAGATGAACGGCAGCTGCACCAGCACACCGAACACGTAGACGCTGATACCGAGGAGGTTCCAGCGGCCGTAGCGACCGTTCGGATCGGCCAGCGCCGGTACGTCATAGCACTCGCGGGTGATGCAGTAGTAGTCCACCAGGTTGATCGCGCTCCACGGCGTGAAGAACGCCAGCAGGAACAGGATGAAAGACTTGAACGCCCCGAGGAACGAGTGCTGGCCGAGCAGCGCCATCAGCGTCGCCGCACCCACGATGACCAGCACGAACACCAGACGCTGCAAGCGCGTTACTTTCAGGTCACCACGGAAACCGCTGATGATGGTCGCGATGCACATAAAGCTGCCGTAGGAGTTCAGGGTGGAGATGGTCACCTTGCCGAACGCGATGCTGAAATACAGCAGCGCAGCGGTGGCACCGGTGCCGCCCAGACCGACGATGTAAGCCACTTCATGGCCGGCGAATTGCCCGTTGGCCGAAGCCGCCGCGAACACGCCGAGGATCATCGCCACCTGCGCCCCAATTACCGAACCGGCACCGGCAGCGAAGAAGGTTTTCACCGAAGAGGTCTTGCTCGGCAGGTAGCGCGAATAGTCAGCCACATAGGGGCCGAAGGCGATCTGCCAGGACGCTGCGAGCGACACCGCCAGCAGGAAACTGCTCCAGCTGAAGTGACGGATTTCCAGGAGTGCCCCGACGTCCACCTGACTCAGCAGACGGCTGAACAGATAAACAAAAGCGATCACGCCAATGACACTGGCGATCCGGCCGATCCAATGGATCACCCGGTAGCCAAGCACCGTGACCACCACGATGACACTGGCGAAAAGCAGGATGCCAACGGTGTCGCTGACACCAAACAACTGGCCCAGCGCCTGACCCGACAACACCGTGCCGGTCGCGGTGAAGCCGAGGTACATCAGGCACACCAGTACGATCGGAATCGCCGCGCCATAAACCCCGAACTGCACACGGCTGGAGATCATCTGCGGCAGGCCCAGCTTCGGCCCTTGTGCCGCGTGCAGCGCCATGACGCCGCCGCCCAGCAGTTGACCGATCAACAGACCGATCAGCGACCAGAACACATCACCGCCCAGCACCACGGCCAAGGCCCCGGTGACGATTGCGGTGATTTGCAGGTTGGCACCCATCCACAGGGTGAACTGACTGAATAGACGACCGTGTCTTTCCGCTTCCGGGATGTAGTCGATCGAACGCCTTTCGATCAACGGTTTGTTGCTTGCACGATCGGTGTTGCCAGCCATGATTCAACCTCTGTGGATTGTTTTAATTGTTCTGTCCGGTTTACCTGGACCCTGGTGGGAGCTGGCTTGCCAGCGATGACGTCGGCACCTACTACATCAATTCCAGCAGTGCCGCCGCTATCGCTGGCAAGCCAGCTCCCACAGGTTTTTTATTTGCCGGTGATCATTGGCAAGTTCAGGCCCTGCTCCTTGGCGCAGTCGATGGCGATCTGGTAACCGGCATCGGCGTGACGCATCACACCAGTGTGCGGCGACGATGAAATCCGCACCAACCAGATCAAAATGGGTATGAGCGGTGAAGTCGAGCGCCTGACTTATACCGGCACCGGCAACTTCACCGGCACAGGCAATGCGGGTGACAACATCATCACCGGCGGCGCGGGCAACGACGTGCTGATCGGCGGTGCAGGTGCCGACCAGTTGATTGGCGGCGCCGGTATCGACGTTGCCAGCTATGAGGACAGCCTCGCTGCGGGTGTCACGGTCAACATGAAAACCGGTGTCCACACCGGCTTTGCCGCGGGCGATACCTTCTCCGGTATCGAAATCATTCGTGGCAGCAAGAACGGTGATACGTTCTTCAGTGGCGCGGAGGCCAACATCTTTGATGGCGGCGCTGACGGTGGTGTCGATACCGTCGATTATTCGTTGTCGGCGCAGGCCGTGAACATCACCCTTACCACGCTCGGTGCCGGCAGTGGTCAGGGCGGTGACGCGCAGGGCGATACCTTTACCAACATCGAGAAAGTCGTCGGTTCGGCTCTGGACGATGTGTTTACCACCGGCTCTGCAGCCTCCCTGTTGCAGGGTGGAGCGGGTAATGATGTGTACATCATCAACGGTTCACCGAATCAGTCGGTGATTGAGTTGGCGGGTGGCGGTGACGACGAAATACGCACCTCGCTGAGCACCATGACCTTGAGTGCCGAAGTCGAACGCCTGACCTATACCGGCACAGGTAACTTCACCGGTGCCGGCAATGCAGGCAACAACATCATCACCGGTGGCGTTGGCAACGATGTGTTGATGGGCGGTGCGGGCGCCGATGTCTTCATTGGTGGCGCGGGGAACGATACCGCCTCCTACGACGATTCGAGTGTGGGCGTGACCATCAACCAGAAAACCGGTGTTCACTCGGGCATTGCGGCTGGCGATACCTTCGATGGTATCGAAGTCATTCGCGGCTCCAAATACAGTGACACGTTCGTGGCCGGCGTCGGCGCCGACAAGTTCGATGGCGGTACGACTGGCCCGGACAACATGGACGTCGTCGACTACTCGCAGTCTGGCGCTGCCATCAACTTGACGCTGGTCTCCGGCACCGGCACCGGGACCGGTGGTGATGCCGAAGGCGATTCGTTCTCGGGTATCGAGAAGGTGATCGGTTCGGCGTATGACGATGTGTTCAATTCCTCCACGTCCGGTTCCTTCACTTTGCAGGGTGGTGCGGGCAACGACATTTACGTCGTCAACATCGGTGCATCGGCGGTGATTATCGAAGCGCAGGGTGGCGGCGACGATGAAGTGCGTACCAACCAGCTCAGCATGGGCCTGCACAACAACGTCGAACGCCTGACTTACACCGGAACAGGCAACTTCACCGGTCGCGGCAATGCCGGCGACAACATCATCACCGGTGGCGTGGGCAACGATACTTTGCTGGGGGGCGATGGCGCCGACACCTTCATTGGCGGCGCCGGAACCGACACCGTCAGCTATGACGACAGCAGCGTGGCCGTCACGCTTAACTTCAAGACTGGCGTACACAGCGGCATTGCTGCGGGTGATACCTACAACGGCATCGAACTGATTCGCGGCACGCAATACGCCGATACGTTCATCGCCGGTAGCGCAGCGGACGCATTCGACGGTGGCCTGGGCATTGACGTTGTGGACTACTCGCAGTCGAGCCAGGGCGTGACCCTGACAATGGGTGCGGCCGGTGTGGGATCTGGCGTTGGCAGCGGTGGTGACGCCGAGGGTGACAGCTTCGCCGGGATCGAGAAGATCATCGGTTCGGCGTACAACGACGTGTTCATTGCCAATGCCAACTCGACGGGTTTCACCGTGCAGGGTGGGGCGGGCGATGATGTCTACGTTCTCAACAATGCGACCTATGCAGCGATTATCGAACTGGCGGGGGGCGGCAATGATGAGGTGCGCACCAATCAGAGCTATTACGCCCTCAACGCCGGCATCGAGCGTCTGACGTACACCGGCACCGGTACGTTCCAATCGTTTGGTAACGCGCTGGACAACATCATCACCGGCGGGGCGGGTAACGACATCCTCATGGGCGGGGATGGCGCCGACACCTTTATCGGTGGCGAGGGTTTCGATACCGTCAGCTACAACGATATCGGGCCAGTGGGCGTGGTCATCAATCTCAAGACGGGCGAAAACACAGCGATTGCCAAGGGTGATACCTACCAGAGCATCGAGAAGATCGTCGGCTCGGGACGCGACGACACCTTTATTGGCAACGAGCAGGTCAACAACTTCGACGGCGCCCTCGGTCGTGACACCGTCAGTTTTGCTTTTGAGGCTTCTGCGATCACCCTTGACCTGACCCAGCCACTGACCGGCGCTGCCGCCGGCGATACGTACACCAATATCGAAAACTGGGAAGGCACGGTGTTCAACGATACGTTGATCGGCGGAGCGGGTGCCGAAACGTTTATCGGTGGCAAGGGGGCTGACTTCATCGATGGCGGCGCAGGCGTTTCCGATGAAGCCTGGTATATCGGTAGCTCGGCGGCGGTGCAAATCGACCTGTTGGCCAATACGGTCACCGGCGGCGATGCCAGCGGCGATGTCCTGGTCAATATCGAAGGGCTGCATGGGTCGTCTTTCAACGACACCCTGACCGGTAATGCTGCCTGGAACACCCTCTATGGCGGAGAAGGTGATGACCTGGTCTATGGAGGGGACGGTAACGACTCGATTTATGGCGGCCAGTACGAGCCCTACGCTTTCAACGGCCCTGATCGCAGCGGTAAGGCCGAAGCCGACCACCTGTTCGGCGGCAACGGTAACGACAGCATGTTCAGTGCCAACAACGATGTCGGCAGTGTCCTGCACGGCGATGCCGGCAACGACGCCATCACGGTTTATACCGGCACTGCCTACGGTGACGAAGGCAACGACTCGCTGGTGGGTACAGGGCGTGAGTATCAACTGTTTGGCGGTGCCGGCAATGACACCTTGATCATGACGGGGGGCGGCTATGCCTACGGCGGTGAGGGCGGTGATGTCTACAGGGTATATTCGTCGACCTCGGTGATGATCAAGGACGATGGCAGCTTCGGCAATGACAAGGTCGAACTGCAGAACATCCAGTCGTATGCGAACGTGCTCATCAAAACCGACGGCACCAATGCCTTCATCTTCAATGCTGCCGAATGGAACGCCGGCAAACAGGATAACGCCGTGATTCTTGCGGACTGGTACAAGGGCGCCAACACCATCGAAACCTTTACCACCGCCAATGGTGATTCCTTCACTATCCCGGTCGTAGGGCAGGCGATGGCGATGACGGAGTCGTTGATGGTCTGATGTAGCAACGCAGTAATGGAAAACGGCGGGCCTGAGATTCAGGCTCGCCTTTTTTTTTGCCTTTTTTCGTACACAAAAGAAAACCCCCGGCCAGTCCAGAGGAATGATCGGGGGTTTCAGGCAAGCGCTTCGCAGCGCTTACGGGCTCAGCTTATTGGCAAGCTTCGCAATCCGGCTCGTCGATGGCGCAAGCCTTCGGCACTGGAGCAGGGCCGGCAGGCGCTGCCAGGACCGAATCGTCACCGTGGTTGCCGCCGCTGGAAACAGCGTTCAGCTTGCCGGTGTTGATGGTCGACTTCTCGGTGCTGGTCGCGGCCAGGGCACGGAGGTAGTAGGTGGTTTTCAGACCACGGTACCAGGCCATGCGGTAGGTCACGTCGAGTTTCTTGCCCGATGCGCCAGCGATGTACAGGTTCAGCGACTGGGCCTGGTCGATCCACTTCTGACGACGGCTGGCGGCGTCAACGATCCACTTGGTGTCCACTTCGAATGCAGTCGCGTAGAGCTCTTTGAGTTCTTGTGGGATGCGCTCGATCTGCTGAACCGAACCGTCGTAGTACTTCAGGTCGTTGATCATGACCGAGTCCCACAGACCGCGAGCCTTCAGGTCGCGAACCAGGTACGGGTTGATCACGGTGAATTCGCCCGACAGGTTCGATTTCACATACAGGTTCTGGTAGGTCGGTTCGATCGACTGCGATACGCCGGTGATGTTGGCGATGGTCGCGGTCGGTGCGATGGCCATGATGTTCGAGTTACGAATGCCTTTCTGAACGCGGGCGCGAACCGGTGCCCAGTCCAGGGACTCGGTCAGGTCGACGTCGATGTACTTCTGGCCACGTGCTTCGATCAGGATCTGTTGCGAATCCAGCGGCAGTACGCCTTTGGACCACAGCGAACCCTGGAATGTCTCGTACGAGCCGCGCTCATCGGCCAGGTCGCAGGAAGCCTGGATCGCGTAGTAGCTGACCGCTTCCATCGACTTGTCGGCGAACTCGACGGCAGCGTCGGAACCGTAAGGGATGTGCTGCAGGTACAGCGCGTCCTGGAAGCCCATGATGCCCAGGCCGACCGGACGGTGGCGGAAGTTGGAGTTCTTCGCCTGCGGTACCGAGTAGTAGTTGATGTCGATCACGTTGTCGAGCATGCGCACGGCTACGTCGATGGTGCGCTTGAGCTTGGCGGTGTCCAGCTTGCCGTCGACGATGTGGTTCGGCAGGTTGATCGAGCCCAGGTTGCAGACCGCGATCTCGTCCTTGTTGGTGTTCAGGGTGATCTCGGTGCACAGGTTCGAGCTGTGGACCACGCCGACGTGCTGCTGCGGGCTGCGCAGGTTGCACGGGTCCTTGAAAGTCAGCCATGGGTGGCCGGTTTCGAACAGCATGGACAGCATTTTGCGCCACAGGTCTTTGGCCTGGATGGTCTTGAACAGCTTGATCTTGCCCGGGTACTCGGACAGGGCTTCGTAGTACTCGTAGCGCTCTTCGAAGGCCTTGCCGGTCAGGTCGTGCAGGTCCGGTACTTCGGATGGCGAAAACAGGGTCCACTTGCCGTCATCGAAGACGCGCTTCATGAACAGGTCAGGGATCCAGTTGGCGGTGTTCATGTCGTGGGTACGACGACGATCATCACCGGTGTTCTTGCGCAGCTCGATGAACTCTTCGATGTCCATGTGCCAGGTTTCCAGGTAGGCACACACAGCGCCTTTGCGCTTGCCACCCTGGTTAACGGCAACGGCGGTGTCGTTCACGACTTTCAGGAACGGAACCACGCCTTGCGACTTGCCGTTGGTGCCCTTGATGTAGGAACCCAGTGCACGCACCGGCGTCCAGTCGTTGCCCAGGCCACCGGCGAATTTCGACAGCATGGCGTTGTCGTGGATCGCGTGGTAGATGCCCGACAGGTCGTCCGGAACGGTGGTCAGGTAGCAGCTCGACAGCTGTGGGCGCAGGGTGCCGGCGTTGAACAGTGTCGGGGTCGAAGCCATGTAGTCGAACGAGGACAGCAGGTTGTAGAACTCGATCGCACGGTCTTCTTTCTGCTTCTCTTCGATCGCCAGGCCCATGGCCACGCGCATGAAGAAGATCTGTGGCAGTTCGAAGCGCACGCCATCCTTGTGGATGAAGTAACGGTCGTACAGGGTCTGCAGGCCCAGGTAGGTGAATTGCTGATCGCGCTCGTGGTTGATCGCCTTGCCCAGTTTTTCCAGGTCGAAGGAGGCCAGCACAGGGTTCAGCAGTTCGAACTCGATACCTTTGGCGACGTAGGCCGGCAGCGCCTTGGCGTACAGGTCGGCCATTTCGTGGTGGGTCGCGCTCTCGGCGACGCCCAGGAAGCCCAGGCCCTCGGCACGCAGGGTGTCCATCAGCAGACGGGCGGTCACGAACGAGTAGTTCGGCTCGCGCTCGACCAGGGTACGGGCGGTCATTACCAGCGCGGTGTTGACGTCGTTCAGGGCAACGCCGTCGTACAGGTTCTTCAGGGTTTCGCGCTGGATCAGGTCGCCGTCGACTTCAGCCAGACCTTCGCAGGCTTCGGTGACGATGGTGTTCAGGCGACCCATGTCCAGTGGCGCGAGGCTGCCGTCGGCGCGGGTGATGCGGATCGACGGGTGAGCGTTGACTGCGGCTTCGGCCGGAGCGTGGGCAGCGCGTTCTTTCGAACGACCGTCACGGTAGATCACGTAGTCGCGAGCGACTTTCTGCTCACCGGCACGCATCAGGGCCAGTTCGACCTGGTCCTGGATTTCTTCGATGTGGATGGTGCCGCCCGAAGGCATGCGACGCTTGAAGGTCGCGGTGACCTGTTCGGTCAGGCGGGCAACGGTGTCGTGGATTCGCGACGAAGCGGCAGCGGTGCCACCCTCAACTGCGAGAAACGCTTTGGTGATAGCGACGGTGATCTTGTCATCGGTGTAAGGAACGACAGTGCCATTACGCTTGATCACACGCAGTTGACCAGGCGCGGTGGCAGCCAGATCCGAATTCGAATCGGCGGCCTGCGGCAAGGTGCCCTGCGGGTTCTCGCGAGTTGTGTCGGTTTGCATGGGTGTCTCCACGTTCTCTATGTTTGTTTGGGCACCATCACGGTGCCCACCGTTCCGTCCTGAAGCACTACGACCGGCCAGCGCCGGGTAACGACTTCGGGACAGTTCAGGAAGTGGGCCTTGTGGGCGCCGCTTCCATGCCGAAGTCTTCGGTTCGCGCGATACGCGTGAAACCGCATTCCTTTCGGGGAGCAGTTTCGGACTGCAACACCCGTACCGTTTACGCCGTGATCGGCTGAAAACGGTAGCCATCCGCAGGCGCGGTTTGGGCTTGTGAAAATACGTTTGGTTCAACCCGACAATGGCAATAAAAAGCCTTGAATTCACTGTCCGGTTTGTGTTTGGTTTTTAGCGTCAAACCCTATATGTAGGGTTTTTTTGAGCGCGGGCTACAAGATAATGCGTTTTGGGGGGCGATTGCAACGGACAGCCTGTGGATAACCCTGTGCGTAAATTGTGTGCGAAACAGGGAATTCCGTTGTAGGCCGCGAACCTGCTGAGCTAGACCGTTTGTCACTGTTTTCTCTTCGGGAAAAACGCTTCAGCGGATTTTTAAGGGCGCGAACCCTATCACAAAAAACGGCCTTGTCCGAACGCATTTACCGACTTGTGTTCTCGCTGTACGCCGTTTATACAATCGGCCCTGACGCACGCATTCTTATCCTCCTAAAAGATGACAAAAAGACGGGAGGATCCTTTCTTTATTCGCAGCATCGGCAAGCAGAGGTCACCCGTGGAGCAAGAAGCCTGGCAGGTATTGATAGTCGAGGACGACCAGCGTCTGGCCGAACTGACCCGCGAATACCTGCAAGCCAACGGATTGCGTGTGGAGATTGAAGGCAACGGGGCACTGGCGGCGGCGCGGATCATCAAGGAACAGCCGGACCTGGTGATCCTCGACCTGATGCTCCCCGGTGAAGATGGCCTGAGCATCTGCCGCAAGGTACGCGACCAGTACGACGGGCCGATCCTCATGCTGACTGCGCGCACCGACGATGCCGACCAGATCCTCGGTCTCGACATCGGCGCCGATGATTACGTGTGCAAACCGGTGCGTCCGCGACTGTTGCTGGCGCGTATCCAGGCGTTGTTGCGACGCAGTGACGCACCGGAGCCGGTGTCGGGCAAGCCACGCCGTCTGCAATTCGGCCCGCTGGTGGTGGACAACGCCTTGCGCGAAGCCTGGTTGAGCGACAGCGGCATCGAGTTGACCAGCGCCGAGTTCGACCTGCTGTGGCTGCTGGTGTCCAACGCCGGAAGGATTCTGTCCCGGGAAGAAATCTTCACCGCGTTGCGCGGCATCGGCTACGACGGCCAGGACCGCTCGATCGATGTGCGCATCTCGCGCATCCGCCCGAAGATCGGCGACGACCCCGATCATCCGCGTCTGATCAAGACCGTACGCAGCAAAGGTTATCTGTTCGTGCCTGAAGCCTGCGTAGAACTGCCGCTGTGAATTCGATCTTCCTGCGCATCTATGGCGGCATGTGCGCGGCGCTGATTCTGGTGGCGGTACTCGGCGTGCTGGCGCTGCACCTGCTCAACCAGGTGCGCAGCGAGCAATACCGAGAACGTCTGGCCCACGGTACGTTTTCGCTGATGGCTGACAACCTGCAACCGATGAACGAAACCGAGCGCCACCGCGCCTTGCTGGTGTGGGAGCGGCTGCTGGGGATTCCGCTGACGTTGAAGACATTCACCCAGACCGATCTCGATCTGACCCAGCGCACACGCGTGCAGCGTGGCCAGGCCTTGGTCGAGCAGACCGGGCCGCACGCGGCGAAGGTTTACCGACTGGTCAGCGACAAGGAACAGCTTGTGCTGGTGGGCGAGGTACAGCAGATCAGCGAGCAACTGGCTAGGGCGACCATTTATCTGCTGGCCGATGAACTGGTGCGGGTGCCGGTGGGCGAGCAGCCCAAACGCCTGGCGCAGTTGAAGGATGAGAAGGGGTTTGGTTTCGACCTGCGGCTGGTCACCGTGGACGAGGCCGATATGGATGAAGACCAGAGTCGTCGAGTGTCGGAAGGCGATACGGTGATGGCGTTGGGCAAAGGCGGGGATTCGATCCGGGTGTTCGCCGGGATGGTCGGTACGCCGTGGGTGTTGGAAATCGGCCCGCTCTATCAGATGAATCCGTACCCGCCGCAGTGGCTGGTGCTGATCGCCGCGCTAGGTCTGACCCTGATCGGTCTCATCGTCTATTTATTGGTGCGTCAGCTCGAACGGCGTTTGCGCGGCCTCGAAGCAGCGGCCACGCGCATCGCCAAGGGCAGCCTGGAAACCCGGGTGCCGGCACGCGGTGCCGACTCCGTGGGCAAACTGGCGGCGGCGTTCAACGGTATGGCCGAGCACCTGCAACAGTTGCTGGCGATCCAGCGCGAGCTGGTGCGCGCGGTGTCCCATGAGTTGCGCACGCCGGTGGCGCGCCTGCGCTTCGGTCTGGAGATGATCGGCTCGGCCACCACCCCGCAAGCGCTGGAAAAGTATCGCGAGGGCATGGACCACGACATCGAAGACCTCGATAAGCTGGTCGATGAAATGCTCACCTATGCGCGGCTGGAGCAGGGCTCACCGGCGCTGACGTTCCAGCGCATCGACCTCGATGCACTGGTCAATCAGGTGATCGAGGAGCTTGCGCCGCTGCGCGCTGACGTCACGGTGCAACGTGGTTTGTGTCTTTCGGCCGCCGATTGTGATGATGCCTGGGTCGAGGCCGAGCCGCGTTACCTGCATCGCGCCTTGCAGAATCTGGTGGGCAACGCCATGCGTCATGCGCGCTCAAGGGTCACGGTCAGTTATCAGGTCGGGCAGATGCGTTGCCGGGTGGACGTCGAGGACGATGGCCCCGGTGTGCCGGAAAGTGCGTGGGAGAAAATCTTCACACCGTTCCTGCGGCTGGACGACAGCCGTACCCGGGCATCCGGTGGGCATGGTTTGGGGCTGTCGATCGTGCGGCGGATCATCCACTGGCATGACGGTCGGGCGCTGATCGGCAAGAGCAAGAGTTTGGGCGGGGCGTGTTTCAGCCTGAGCTGGCCGAGGAATCAGGAGCGGCGCTGAAACAGCTCAAGCCTGGATGCTGACCAGGCTCAACAACTGCCCGTCGTGCACCCCGAACTGTGCGTCCAGTTCGGTCCCGTGGCGCCATTCGCTGGACAGGTCCGTCAGCAGTCGCAACCGTACCTCACCCTGTTCGGTCCACTCGAGCACTTCGGCGTGCTCGAAATAGAAGCGCTTCTGGACGATCGGGTACAGCGCCTTGAACAGGCTTTCCTTCACCGAAAACGTCAGCGTCACCCACAAGGCCAGTTGATCCCGGGCGCCGGCGGCCATTCGCTGCATCTCCGCCGGCGTGAGGATTTCCCCGGCCAGACG
The DNA here is from genome assembly GCF_023375815.1 of Pseudomonas sp. HS6. NCBI lineage: Bacteria > Pseudomonadati > Pseudomonadota > Gammaproteobacteria > Pseudomonadales > Pseudomonadaceae > Pseudomonas > Pseudomonas sp. HS6. The sequence continues at coordinate 3,720,726 of NZ_CP067412.1, forward strand.
CTCGGCTCGTTCGACGTTGAGCAGGTTTTCCAGGTCCATGCCCAGCCCGCGCCAGTGTTGCTTGTTGGCGACAATCGCTGCCGCCCGGCCGGTGCTGTGGGTGATCGAGCCGCAGATGTGCGCCGGCCATACCGGTGCGCGATCCTCGCCAATGGCCGGGACACTGCTTGAGCCTTCCAGTTGTTGCAGCGCAGCCCGGGCGCAAATCCGCCCGGCCAGAAACTCCGCCTGCCGTTTGGCCACCGAACGCTGGATGCTCGGCGGCGGCTCGATGGCACTGCGGCGGAAGTCATCGCCGAGCAGTTGCGACGGGTCGAAGTGGGTGCTCAGCAGCACGGTGTCCGGCAGCACGGTCGGTAGCGGCCAGTGGGCATCGAGCGGGGTGCAGCAGGCGGGGAGGAGAGGGCTGGAATTCATGGCGGGCATTTTGCCGGGTTGCCTTCAGGCTGAATAGTGCGCTGGTGCAGATCGCTCTCGCGCAGAACGTGGGAGCGATCAGCATACTCCGGCTCAGCCAAAGATTTTCTTGAAGAAGGCCTGCATGTCCGCCCAGGACTTTTCATCCGCAGCCTTGTTGTAGCCGATATCCGGGCCACCGTGATCGCCATGGCTCAAGCGATCCGCGTCGGGGTTGGTAAAGCCATGCTTGGCGCCGTCGAGACTTACGAACTTGTAGTCGGCGCCGGCCTTGTCCATTTCAGACTTGAATGCCGTGACGTTGTCGGCGGTGACCATGCTGTCCAGCGCGCCATGTTCGACGAGCACCTTGGCTTTGACACTGCCGGGTGTTGCCGGGGTCTTGGTGGCGAGTGCGCCGTGGAAACTCACCACGCCCGCCAGCGGTACGCCCTGACGCGCGGCGTTCAACACAACTCCGCCGCCGAAGCAGTAACCGATGGCGGCCAGTTTGCCGGTGTCGGTCTGCGGTTGTTTCTTCAACAGGTCGAGGCCGGCCTCGAAGCGTTTGCTGGCGGCATCGGCATTCTGGGTAGCCGCCTGCATGAACGCCATGGCATCTTTCGGGTGCTCGGTGTTCTTGCCGTCACCGTACATGTCGATAGCCAGCGCGCTGTAGCCAAGCCCGGCGAGATCCCGGGCGCGGCGCTTGGCGTAGTCGTTCAGGCCCCACCATTCATGCACCACTACAACGCCCGGGCGCGGGCCTTTTATGGCATCGTCGTAGGCGTAGTAGCCGATCAGTTTCGTGCCGTCGGCGCTCTGGTAAGGGATTTCCTCGGTCTTGATCGCAGCCGCGCTGAGGCTGCTGAAGGCGAGCAGGGTGAGGGCAAGGAACAGGCGCATGATCGGGTCTCCTGACAATAAAAGGTCAAAACAGCCTAGTTCATTTGATTGCGCTCGGGTTCAGGGTGCGTTCAGGGCAGGTACAGGCCGGGTTCAGTAAGCTTGAATCATGTCCGAGGGGGGAAATGAACAGGACCCTCAAAAGCGGCAGTACACCGTTGTCGCAGGTATGCTGTTGGAGATTCTGATTTACCCGGGAGAGCGTCATGAAACTGTTGGTCGTCGAAGATGAAGCGCTGTTGCGCCATCACCTGCAAACCCGCCTGACGGAAAGCGGTCACGTGGTCGAGTCCGTGGCCAATGCCGAAGAGGCGCTGTACCAGACCGGGCAATTCAACTTTGACCTGGCGGTGATCGACCTCGGCCTGCCGGGCATGGGCGGGCTTGACCTGATCCGCCAGTTGCGTTCTGACGGCAAAAGCTTCCCGATCCTGATCCTCACCGCCCGTGGCAACTGGCAGGACAAGGTCGAGGGCCTGGCGGCCGGCGCCGACGACTACCTGGTCAAACCGTTCCAGTTTGAAGAGCTCGAAGCGCGGCTCAATGCGCTGCTGCGTCGCTCCAGCGGTTTCACCCAGTCCTCCATTGTTGCCGGGCCGTTGCTGCTCGACCTCAATCGCAAGCAGGCGACCCTCGATGAACAGCCGCTGGCGCTGACCGCCTACGAATACCGGATTCTCGAGTACCTGATGCGCCACCACCAGCAAGTGGTGCCCAAGGATCGCCTGATGGAACAGCTGTACCCGGACGACGACGAGCGTGATCCGAACGTGATCGAAGTGCTGGTCGGGCGCCTGCGTCGCAAGCTGGAAGGCCCGGCCGGGTTCAAGCCGATCGACACGGTGCGCGGCCTCGGCTACCTGTTCAATGAGCGCTGCACTTGATTCGTTCGCTTCGCGTTCGCTTGATGCTGGCCGCCACGACGTTGGCGGTGTTGTTCATGCTCGCCTTGCTCCCGGCGATGCAAGGGGCGTTCAGCCTGGCGCTGCAGGATTCGATCGAGCAGCGCCTGGCCTCGGACGTCACCACACTGATTTCTGCCGCGCGTATCGAAAACGGTCGGCTGGTGATGCCGATGCAGCTACCGGACGAGCGTTTCAACCTCGCCGACTTCCGTCTGCTCGGCTACATCTACGACCGCGAAGGTCATCTGGTCTGGCGTTCGAAAGCGACCCAGGAAGAACAGATCAACTACAAACCGCGCTACGACGGAATGGGTAACGAGTTCGCAAGGATTCGCGAGGCCAGCGGTCAGGAGTTCTTCGTCTACGACGTCGAAGTCAAACTGCTCGGCGGCAAAAATGCCGCGTTCAGCATCGTCGCGCTGCAACCGGTGCGCGAATACGAAACCACCCTCGAAGGCCTGCGGGAAAACCTCTACCTCGGTTTCGGCGCCGCGTTGCTGGTGCTGCTCTCGCTGTTGTGGATCGGCCTGACCTGGGGCTTGAAAGCCTTGCGCCGGCTCAGTCAGGAACTCGATGAAATCGAAGGTGGCACCCTCGAAAGTCTCAGCGAACAGCACCCCCGTGAATTGCTGCGCCTGACCGGCTCGCTCAACCGCTTGCTGCACAGCGAACGCCAGCAACGCAGCCGTTATCGCGACTCCCTCGACGATCTGGCCCACAGTCTGAAAACCCCGCTGGCGGTATTGCAAGGCGTCAGCGAAGACATGGCTCAGCGCCCCGAAGATCGCGATCAGGCCTGGGTGCTGCAAACCCAGATCGAACGCATGAGTCAGCAGATCAGCTACCAATTGCAGCGCGCCAGCCTGCGCAAAAGCGGTCTGGTACGCCATCAGGTGCGCCTGCGACCGGTGCTCAAAAGCCTGTGCGACACCCTGGACAAGGTCTACCGCGACAAGCGCGTACGCGTGGCGTTCGACCTGCCGGAACACTGCTACGTGCCGATCGAGCAGGGTGCCTTGCTGGAAATGATGGGCAACCTGCTGGAAAACGCCTATCGCCTATGCCTCGGCGAAGTGCGCATCAGCGTGCGCGAAAGCCTGGCCGGGATCGAGTTGTGCATCGAAGACGACGGCCCCGGTGTTCCGCAACATCAGCGCGCGCGGATCCTTGAACGCGGCGAGCGTCTGGATCGCCAGCATCCGGGGCAGGGAATTGGTCTGGCGGTGGTCAAGGACATCATCGAGAGCTACAACGCGAGACTGACGCTGGGGGATTCGCCGATGGGCGGGGCGGCGTTCAGGATTCATTTTCCGGCGGTGTGACCGTTAGTCGGAACTGTCAAATCTGACAGTCGCTGTATTTTTTGCTCTCTGGCACTTTGGCCTATCCATGATGTGATCGAGCCGACTCTTCGGCTCGCTTGCATTTCGAATGGATGCCACTAACGCTTTGGGAACAAGGAGTTGGAAATGGTCAAGTTTATTACGGCACAGGAAAGGCAACAGGTTGTAGATAAGACATTTGCTGCGCAAATAGATTTGCCGCTCGCGTCCTTTGATGAGGCAGAGAATGGTCGCATCAGCTTCGATCAGTTGAGCAGGGGATTAACGTTGCGCATCTCTTGCTTTGAAGGGCAGCGCGTCGGAGCGGACCTGATTGTGGGGGTTTATGGTGATTCTCAGGGCGTTTTCTGGAACAAACGCCTGAAGTTGGAAAGTGATGACACCGATACGCTTATCCTGATTCCAGCCGATGACGCCAGGACTTTCAGGGGGCAAACGCTGACACTCAACTACGTGTACGAACTCCAGTACATCTCTCCCGATGCCACGTATTTGGCGGAAGCCGATATTTACGATCCGGTTGTGGACGAGGCTGTGCAAGATGTCATCCCCCTGCGCGCGGTCAATGGCGGTATCAATCTTCGCCTGAGAGCTTCAGATGCTCTTTCGAGCGGGGCGCTGGTATCTGTCTACATGCACGGAAGTACCTGTGACGCTTGTCTGGTCAGACATTTTCAACTTGAGATGCATGATGACGGCAAGGATGTGGTGGTGAGGGTCGAACCGCGCTTTTTGCAGCCGAATAAATATGGCTCTGTCAGATTGATCTATACGGTGGAGAAGGCCGGTCGCAGATGGATCACATCTATGCTTGAGCTGCTAGTCGAAGGCGACCTCAAGACCCCTGAACCTGCTTACTTCATACCGGGATTTTGCTACGACGATATTCTTGAACCTGTAGAGGGGGGCGGGCCTATTCCCTTTTCCATCAGTACGGACGGGATGGGGGTGGGCGACGCACTGACTTTTATCTTTGCTGGTAAAGGAATGGACTCCTCATTTATCTTGCGTCAGACACTGGCGCCTCATCAGATCGGTTTGGACCTGAAAATCAATGTGCCAATTGCGCAGTCGCAGTTGAATGGGGGAGCGAACGTGATGACTATTGTCGAGCGTGTAAACGGAGACACTGTCGGCTCGCCATTACGCTATCTGGTCATTTGATTCCTGCTTTGAGCGCTACTGCTCCTGCGCCCGATAAGCCCCCGGCGTCAGCCCCGTCCACTTCTTGAACGCCCGATGAAACGCCGACGGCTCGGAAAACCCGAGCTGTTCGGCGATCTGTTGCAACGACAGATCTGCCCGTCCCAGGTGATAAATCGCGATGTCTCGCCGCAACTGATCCTTCAACTCCTGAAAACTGGTGCCTTCCTCACGCAAATGCCGGCGCAGGGTTTGCGGGCTGATGTGCAGGTGCGCGGCCACGGCTTCAAGGTCCGGCCAGCGTGCGCTGTCGTGGCTGAGCAGGCGGCGCAAACGGCTGCTGAGGCTGTTGCCGTCATCCGGGCGTGACAGCAGGTCGGCGGGGGAGCGCTCGAGGAAATGCTTGAGCGTGCGCTCGTCCTGCAACAGCGGCATGTGCAGATAGCGGCTGTGAAATACCAGGCTGCTCTGGGATGCGGAAAACGCCAGCGGGCAGGAGAACAGCAAATCGTATTCGGCCCCGTGCGCCGGTTTCGGGTAGCTGAAACTCGCCTGTTCCAGACGAATCCGCTGGCCGATCAGCCAACTGCCGAGGCGATGCCAGATCACCAGCAGGCTCTCGCTGAGAAAGTGATCCGGGTCCCACCATTGCGCATCTTCGAGGCTCAGGCGCACCCATTCGTCTTCATGGGTCAGGGTCAGGCGCGGAGCGTCGGGGAATAGGCTATAAAACAATAAGCCGCGTTGCAGAGCCTTTTCCAGGCTGCGGCAGTGAATGATGGCGTGGCACATCATGGCGAAGCTGCCGGGTTTGCTTTGAGTGTTGCCGAAGCCCAGGCATTCGTCGTCCAGGGCTAGCCACAGGTTCTGGATCAGTTGGGTGAATTGTTCCGGGGCGATCCGCGCACGCGGCTCGTCGAGCAGTTCGGGACTGATGCCCAGCTGCTGCAGCAGGTCCGAATAATCGAACCCGCGGCGCCGCGCGCCACCGAGGGCGGCGCGGGCGAAATGACTGGCGATGGTGCGTTCGCGCATAAGCGGCAAATCCTTCCTCTGGCGACCGATGGTAGCCGGCGGCTTTGATCGGCAACAAGGCGGATTTCCGCCAAATTGTAGGACGAGACCGGGTGCATTGGCGGAAATCCGCCACACTTGGGTAACCGAATGGTGACACAGAAAAACCCGCATCCCCTGATATCAAAAGGCTTGCAGCGAATTGCACCAAAGTGGCACGAGGTTTGCGATAAGAGCGACAGAAGCGTGCGCCGAGCCGATCCGGAAAAGCGTCGTTCGACACAACAAATCCCTCCAGTGCAGGAGGGTTCGCAATTCAAGTGTCGCGTTCAACAGATGGATGTTGCCACGCGGGACTCTTGAGGAACTTTGCAATGACGACTCGTCAGCCACTGTACAAATCCCTGTATTTCCAGGTGATCGTCGCAATCTGTATCGGTATTGCGCTCGGCCACTACTACCCGCAGTTCGGCGTGGCCGTAAAGCCGCTGGGTGACGGGTTCATCAAACTGATCAAAATGATCATCGCGCCAATCATCTTCTGCACCGTGGTCAGCGGCATCGCCGGCATGCAGAGCATGAAGTCGGTCGGCAAGACCGGTGGCTATGCACTCCTGTACTTCGAAATCGTTTCGACCATCGCACTGCTGGTCGGTCTGGTCGTGGTCAACATCGTGCAGCCGGGCAACGGCATGCACATCGATGTCGCCACCCTCGACGCCTCGAAAGTCGCCACCTACGTGGCACAGGGTGCTGACCAGAGCGTTGTCGGCTTCCTGCTCAACGTGATCCCGACCACCATCGTCGGCGCGTTCGCCACCGGTGACATCCTGCAAGTGCTGATGTTCTCGGTGATCTTCGGTTTCGCCCTGCATCGCCTGGGTGCCTACGGCAAGCCGATCCTGGACTTCATCGATCGCTTCGCCCACGTGATGTTCAACATCATCAACATGATCATGAAGCTCGCGCCAATCGGTGCCTTCGGTGCGATGGCGTTCACCATCGGTGCCTACGGTGTCGGCTCGCTGGTGCAGCTGGGTCAACTGATGATCTGCTTCTACATCACTTGCCTGGCGTTCATCCTGATCGTGCTCGGCGGTATCGCTCGCATGCATGGCTTCAGCGTGCTGAAGATGATCCGCTACATCCGTGAAGAGCTGCTGATCGTACTCGGCACTTCCTCGTCGGAATCGGTACTGCCACGCATGCTGATCAAGATGGAGCGTCTGGGTGCGAAGAAATCGGTAGTGGGTCTGGTGATCCCGACCGGTTACTCGTTCAACCTCGACGGTACTGCGATCTACCTGACCATGGCGGCCGTGTTCATCGCTCAGGCGACCGACACACACATGGACATCACTCACCAGATCACTCTGTTGGTGGTGTTACTGCTGTCCTCCAAAGGCGCAGCCGGTGTGACCGGTTCCGGCTTCATCGTGCTGGCCGCCACCCTGTCGGCGGTAGGTCACCTGCCGGTGGCCGGTCTGGCGCTGATTCTGGGTATCGACCGCTTCATGTCCGAAGCCCGCGCCCTGACCAACCTGGTCGGTAACGCCGTTGCCACCATCGTTGTGGCCAAGTGGGTCAAGGAACTGGACACCGACGTGCTGCAATCCGAGTTGGCCTCGGGCGGTCGCGGTATCATCGATACCCGTCCGGAAGACGACCTGGGTGTGGCCGAAGGCGCAACCCCAAGCAATGTGAAGTAAGCATCGCTTGAATGGAAAAACCCGCGTCGGCGGGTTTTTTCTTGCCTGCTGTTTGAGCGCAACGGTCAGCGCATCTGATGGATCCGGTAATTGCCCCATCGCCGACGGCTGCCTAGGCTGCATGCATCGTTGATGGAGAACGCCCATGTCTGCACCGCTGGCCTCACTGAAGATTCTGGATTTCTCGACCCTGCTGCCGGGGCCGTTCGCCTCGCTGTTGCTGGCGGACATGGGCGCCGAGGTGTTGCGCATCGAATCGCCGACCCGGCTCGACCTGTTGCGGGTCTTGCCGCCCCATGATCACGGCGTCTCGGCCAGCCATGCCTATCTGAACCGCAACAAGCGCAGCCTGGCGCTGGACCTCAAACAGCCCGAGGCACTGGAGCTGGTCAAACAGTTGCTGGCGGACTACGACATCGTGCTGGAGCAGTTTCGCCCCGGTGTGATGGAACGTCTGGGGCTGGGTTACGAGGCGCTGAAGGCGATCAATCCGAAGCTGATTTATGTGTCGATCACCGGTTACGGCCAGACCGGGCCCTACAAGGATCGCGCCGGGCATGACATCAACTACCTGGCGCTGGCCGGGCTCTCCAGCCACACCGGACGCGCCGACAGCGGGCCGTTGCCGCTGGGCATGCAGGTGGCGGATATCGCGGGTGGCTCGCTGCACGGGGTGATCGGCCTGCTGGCGGCGGTGATATCGCGACAGCAAACCGGGCAGGGCACGCACCTGGACGTGAGCATGACCGACTGCTCCTTCAGCCTGAACGCCATGGCCGGCGCCGGTTATCTGGCCTGTGGTGAAGAACCGGGCTGGGAGGACCAGATGCTCAATGGCGGCAGCTTCTACGATTACTACCGCTCCCGCGACGGGCGCTGGATGTCGGTGGGCAGCCTGGAACCGGCCTTCATGCAGCAACTGTGTGCGGCGTTGGGCCGGTCGGAACTGGCGGCGCAGGGTTTGTCACCCAAGCTGGAGCAGCAACGGGCGCTCAAGGATGCCTTGAAGGTCGAGTTCGAGAAGCATGACTTTGCTGAACTCTGCGAGCTGTTCGCCGAGATCGATGCCTGCGTCGAACCGGTATTGAATCTGGGCGAGGCGGTGCAGCATCCACAATTGCAGGCGCGGGAACTGGTGACGCAGGTGCCGCGCGGGGATGGCTCGGCGCAGGCGCAGATCGCTTGCCCGCTGAAGTTCTCTGAGGCATTGCCGGCGCCGCGGCATGTCGGGGCGGCGCTGGGGCAGCATACGGATCAGGTGATGGCGGAGTTGGGCTTCAGTTCTTCGAAAATTGAAGAGCTGCGGCGGGCCAAGGTCATTCTTTAGTGTTTGTACCGGCCTCATCGCTGGCAAGCCAGCTCCCACAGGATTTCTGTTGGAACACCATGATGTGATCGACACAAAAACTTGTGGGAGCTGGCTTGCCAGCGATGGGCCAATCAGACCAACACAAATCTGCCTATTCCACCCGCATTTCACCACTGAACACCAATGTGTTCCGGCATCTGCGGCACAAATAGCGCCGACCTTGCCGGACCAGACTATGGCGCTGAGCCGAAAACGGGAAATCACTGTCCACGCACGGGCATTTATAGATGTAGCGGGTCACGCTGCGGCGTTTGATTTCATAGGTATGGCAGCGGTCCGGCGGTAATTCATAAACGCCGCGCATGATCAGTTGCCACTCCTCGCCGTGGGGCTGGATGCGGTCACCGAACAGTTGATGGGCGATCAGGTGCGCGACTTCATGGGCCACGGTCTGCTTGAGGAAGTGTTCGGCGTTCTCCCGATACAGCTGCGGATTGAAACGCAGCAGGTTCTCGTGCAGATGCGCGACCCCGGCTTTTTGCCCACGCAGCTTGAGGCTCACCACGGGGCGTTTGAAAGGACGTTTGAAAAAGGATTCAGCGAGTTGGTAACAATCTTCGACGCGGGTATTGAGTTGCTCGGGCATGCTTGATGGATCTCCAGAGGCGTCGAGTATGCCGCAACCCCGCAGCGTTGCGAATCGCCGAGCTGCCGAATGGTCGTCGCTCTTTTTCAACCGGCACGAGAAGGCCGCCTCGCGGCGGCCTGTGTTGGCGGATCTTGTTCTTCTCGGATTCGATCGGTCGTCAGTTGGTGTAGACGGGCCCCACGCCCAGTCCCCAGACAATCACGGTGAACGCCATGATGGCGACCAGCACCACCAGGCCCACCGCCAGCACCGAGCTTGAAAACAGGAATCCCTCGTCAGACGGAATGTTCATGAAGGTCGGCAGCCCCACATACAGCAGGTACACCGTGTAGCAGATGGCCGCCGTGCCGACGATCATTCCCAGCCACATATGCGGATACAACGCCGCCAGCCCGCCGACGAACAACGGTGTCGCGGTGTAGGTGGCAAACGCGACGCAACGGGCCAGGCTCGGGTTGGCGTCATAGGTGCGGGCCATCCAGTGCACGAAGGCACCCATGACCGCGACCCCGCCGAGCATCGCCAGGTACGACATGACGGTCATCCAGATCGCGCTTTCGACGGTGAGCATCACCGGCGCGCGGTTACCGATCACCCAGCCGACCTGCGTCGTGCCGATAAAAGCCGAAACGGCGGGGATCGCCGCCAGAATCAGCGTGTGCGTCAGGTACATGTGGCTGATGCTTTCCTCTTGGTCGCCACGGATTTCCTTCCATTCCTGATCGGGGTGGGTAAAAAGTCCCACTACGTGATGGATCATGCCAGTCACTCCTCTCGTTATTGCCATCGCCCCCCAGCGGAGCGCCTACGGGCCAATGTGGCCGAGCAAATACAGGTCTTCAGATTGTGTGCGACCTTATGTCGCAGTATAGAAAGGTCTTAACCGCACAGGTGATAGGGTCTTAGAGCAAATCGCGCTGTAAACCGGCGGGGTAATCGCGTCGGGGTCTGTGCAAACGGGCAATCGAAGGGGCGACAACCTGTGGCCACAACCCCGGTGTTTTTGCGTAAAATGCCCGCCTTTCGTCACACCTCACGGATTTCGCGTCATGGGCACTCTTACGGTCAACCAGAACAAACTGCAAAAGCGCCTGCGCCGCCTGGCCGGCGAAGCGGTCGCCGACTTCAACATGATCGAAGACGGCGACAAGGTCATGGTCTGCCTGTCCGGGGGCAAGGACAGCTACACCATGCTCGACGTGCTGATGCACCTGCAGAAGGTTGCACCGATCAAGTTCGAGATCGTCGCCGTGAACATGGACCAGAAGCAGCCGGGCTTCCCCGAGCACGTGCTGCCGGCCTACCTGAAAGAGCTGGGCATCGAGTACCACATCGTCGAGAAAGACACGTACTCGGTGGTCAAGGAACTGATTCCTGAAGGCAAGACCACCTGCTCGCTGTGCTCGCGCCTGCGTCGCGGCACGCTGTACACCTTTGCTGACGAAATCGGCGCGACCAAAATGGCCCTTGGTCATCACCGCGACGACATCGTCGAGACGTTCTTCCTCAACATGTTTTTCAACGGCTCCCTCAAGGCGATGCCGCCGAAGCTGCGCGCTGACGACGGGCGCAACGTGGTGATCCGCCCGCTGGCCTACTGCAACGAGAAAGACATCCAGGCCTACTCGGACTTCAAGCAATTCCCGATCATTCCGTGCAACCTCTGCGGTTCCCAGGAAAACCTGCAGCGTCAGGTGGTCAAGGAAATGCTGCTGGACTGGGAGCGTAAGACCCCGGGCCGTACCGAAAGCATTTTCCGCAGCCTGCAGAACGTGATCCCGTCGCAGTTGGCTGACCGTAACCTGTTCGACTTCACCAGCCTGAAGATTGATGAAACGGCGGCTTCGCGATTCGTTAATGTCGTAAACCTGTAAACACCGTCACTGTGGGAGCGAGCTTGCTCGCGAAAGCGTCGTGTCAGCCAGCATCAAATCTGGATGACACACCGCAATCGTCGGATCGCCGCCCGGAACAAGCTCGCTCCCACATTGGTTTCTCGTTTCATTCAAAAGGAGAGGGCATGCGCGATTACAAGTGGCTGCACGAATACTGTCTGAACCGCTTCGGTTCGGCGGCTGAACTGGAAGCCCATCTGCCCGTTCCCAAGACCCCGGCGCAACTGCGCAAGATCAGCGACGACCGTTATCTCTCGACCATGGCCCTGCGGGTCTTCCGTGCCGGGCTCAAACACAGTCTGGTGGACGCCAAGTGGCCGGCCTTCGAGGAAGTGTTCTTCAAGTTCGACCCGGAAAAAGTCGTACTGATGAGCGCCGAACACCTTGAGCGGCTGATGCAGGATGCGCGGATCATCCGTCACCTGGGCAAGCTGAAAAGCGTGCCTCGCAATGCGCAATTCATTCTGGATGTCGAGAAAGAGAAGGGCAGTTTCGGCGCGTTGATTGCCGACTGGCCCGTGACCGATATCGTCGGCCTGTGGACCTATTTGAAAAAACACGGTCATCAATTGGGCGGGCTGTCGGCGCCACGCTTCTTGCGGATGGTCGGCAAGGACACGTTCGTGCCGAGCTACGACGTGGTTGCGGCGCTGAATGCACAGAAGATCGTCGACAAGGTGCCGAGCAGTCTGCGGGATCTGGCGATGGTGCAGAACGCGTTCAACCAGTGGCATGAAGAAAGTGGCGGTCGACCGATGAGCCAGATATCGATGATGCTGGCGTACACCGTCAATCATTGAGACCTAGTCGCTCCAATCGCGAGCAAGCTCGCTCCCACAGTATTCGAGGTGTTCACAACCTCTGTGCATTACCTGGAACCTGTGGGAGCGAGCTTGCTCGCGAAGGCGCCCGCTCAGGCGACGCTGATCTCGCCTTCGCCGGCCAGCTTGCGGTTCAACTGATAGCGCCACCGCACATACAACAGCGCCGAGCAGAATACCGCCAGACTGGCGATCATCTCCAGTACGCCGAACAGCTGCCGGCTCGGGTCATACGCCGCCAGTGCGCCCTTGATGAAATACAGATTCACCACAAAGCACATCCACGAATGCCCGCGTGCGCTGCCCATGATCATGCCCGGCGCCAGCACCAGCCACGGAATCAGTTCGATCAGCAGAATCACCCACGGCCGTGCGCCGTGCAGGTCGGCGAACAGCAGGTAATACGCGGCGAGCAGTCCGGCGAGGCCGAAAAAGCACAGCAGACTGATCACCCGCATCGCCCGCACCCGTGGCTCCAGCCATTCGACGGCGGGCAGGATTTTCGGCTTTTTGGCCATCTCAGTTCCCCAGCTTCAAAGCCGTTTTGGCCAGGCGTGCGCCCAGTGCTCGGCACAGCGCCACTTCGTGCTGATCAAGACCGCTTTTGCCATCGGCCCCGGCGTGATGGCTGGCTCCGTAAGGCGTGCCGCCGCCCTGGGTTTCCAGCAGCGCCGATTCGCTGTAGGGCAGACCGGTGATCAGCATGCCGTGGTGCAGCAGCGGCAGCATCATCGACAGCAGCGTGGTTTCCTGACCGCCGTGCAGGCTGGCGGTGGAGGTGAACACGCCAGCCGGTTTGCCGACCAGCGCGCCGGTCAGCCACAGGTTGCTGGTGCCGTCGAGGAAGTATTTGAGCGGTGCGGCCATGTTGCCGAAACGGGTCGGGCTGCCCAGGGCCAGGCCGGCGCAGTTCTTCAGGTCGTCCAGCGTGGCGTACAGCGCGCCTTCATCGGGGATGTCCGGCGACACGGCTTCGCACTCGGTGGAGATCGCCGGCACGGTGCGCAGACGCGCTTCGAGCCCGGCCTGCTCGACACCCCGGGCAATCTGCCGGGCCATCTCGTTGGTCGAACCGCTGCGGCTGTAATACAGAACCAGAATGTACGGCGCACTCACGGCAACAGCTCCAGGATCTGCTCCGGTGGACGGCCGATGACGGCTTTGTCGCCGGCTTCGAGAATCGGTCGCTCCATCAACTTCGGATGTGCGGCGATCGCGTCGATCAATTGTTTCTCGGTGAGACTGGCATCGGCCAGGTTCAGGGTCTTGTATTCGTCTTCGCCGGTGCGCAGCAGTTGCCGTGCGCTGATCCCCAGCTTGCCGAGCAACGCCTTGATTTGCGCGGCGTCCAGCGGCGTTTCTAGGTAGCGCACCACATTCGGCGTCAGGCCACGGGCTTCGAGCAGTTCGAGCGCACCGCGGGATTTCGAGCAGCGCGGGTTGTGATAAAGCGTCAGATCGGTCATGGGCGGGTCGCTTCTTGCGTAGAGTGGCGGCTATTCTAACTGTGCAGCGCGCAATCCAGAACCTTGGGAGGCGATGGGTCGCAGGCGCATTCAATTTTTCACAAGGAACATGACATGACACGGCGACTGGCAGCGGCATTGACGATCATCGGGGCGTTGATGCTGGGGGGCTGCGGTAACGATTACGGCGTTGACCAGAACGGGCAGAAGGTGGCGTCCGAGCGTCTGGACAAACAATGGGTCGTACTCAATTACTGGGCTGAATGGTGCGATCCGTGCCGCACGGAAATCCCGGAACTCAATCATCTGGCTGATGAGCTCAAGGGCAAGAAGATCGGTGTGTTCGGGGTCAACTTCGACAACGTGCAGGGTGAAGAACTGAAAGGTGCCAGCGAGAAACTCGGCATCAAGTTCACCGTGCTGGCGCAGGATCCGGCGGATCTGTTCGAACTGCCGCGCAGTGAGGCCTTGCCGGTGACCTACATCATCGACAACAAGGGCAAGGTGCGGGAGCAGTTGATGGGTGAGCAGACGGCGGCGGGGGTGATGGCGAAGTTGGAGGCGTTGCAGGCCACCAAGTAAGCCGCATCAAAGAGCAGCCCTCATCGGAACGCCGCCCGCCCAGCCCTCCCGAAACGTCGGACCGCCCGGAGGGAGAGGGAGCCGACCGAGGTGTCTGGCGTCATACGTCGACCTGAAAGAACCGGTCGATTATGGATTTGACGAAGCAGGGTCAAGTCGAGTGTGGATTTGACGAAGCAGGGTCAGGTCGAGTGTGGATTTGACGAAGCAGGGTCAAGTCGAGTGTGGATTTGACGAAGCAGGGTCAAGTCGAGTGTTGGTTTGACGAAGCAGGGTCAAGTCGAGTGTGGATTCGGCGAGGCAGAACCAAGTCGAGTGTAGATTCGGCGAAGCAAAATCAAGTCGATTTTGAATTCATCAGGGCAGGGTCATTTCGGTGTATTTCTGGAATATCCCCCCATCAGTCCCCTCTCCCAGTGGGAGAGGGTTAGGGTGAGGGGCTTGGCGATCTAGAGGATCAACCCTCTTCCAGCCACCAACGCAACGGCTTGCCTTCAGCAGGCCAAAAACGCATCTGCTCGATCGGCGAGATATCCCAGCGCTCGACTTTCTCCAGTGCCTGCAGGAAACGCTGTTCCTGCTCCATCAGCGCCGGAGCACAGAGTTTGCGGGTCTTGCCGACCTTGCCGAAGCTGAGCTTGTCGCCTTCCAGGGTGTAGGGCGCGAACCAATGGTTGCAGCCGCCGTTGCCATAGGCCCGGCCATCATCGCCCAGGGTCACGGTCAGGTGGCTGTAGTCCATCAGTGGCCGTTCGCCGATCCACTCCAGAATGTAGCTGCGGTTCTGTTGCAGTTGCACAGGCTCCGCGGCGCAACCCATCAGGCCGGCGCCGACAGCGGCGGTCAGGGCCAGGTGTTTCATCACGCCGGCTCCTGGCATTTCGGGCACAGGTGCTTGTCATCGACGGCTTTCCAGCCCAGCTCGGCGATACGCGCCGTGGCGGCCGGTTTTTCTGCCGGTTTGCCCAGCTTGGCGTCCACCGCGAATTCGAAGCTCAGTTCCTTGGCGCAACCGTCGCAGTTGACCTGCCAGGTGTGGATCGCCAATTCGCCAAACACCGGGCCGGTGGTCATCGCGGTCCATTGGCCCGGCGGGTTGATCAGGTGGCGGACGGTGTCGACGGTCAGTCGCATGGACAAGTCCTTGCTGCCTTTGAGGGTTACGACCAGCACATCGCCGATGCGGATCGAGCCACCGTTGCCGGTAACCTGATAACGGCCCGGTACGAGGGCGCGGCATTCGGTGAGGGTGTGTTGCGGGTTCATCAGGGTGTAGCGGAAATCGTGTTCGACCATGGGTCCTCCAAATATGCGCGACATGCTAGCACGGGCTTGATTGCAGAATAACGCGCGCGTGCGACCTTCGATCCGGTTCAAATCGACACGTCAGTCGTGGCAAACTGCCGCCTTCATTTCTAAGGAACGGAACATGGCGCTGATCGAATGTTATGAATGCAAGCGGAGCATCAGCCCCGAAGCGAAGACGTGCATTCATTGCGGAGCTCCGATGACGGGCGCGCAGGTACCGGCAAAAGCAAACTCCGTTGCATCAACGATTTCCTTTGGCAGTCTGCCCCGGAACAAGGCGGTTGCCGAAGCTTTCGTCGCAGAATCCGCTTCCACTGCAGCCCCAGCGCCGAAAGTAACGCCCGCCGCCGCTGGGCGCCGGCGCCGACAACAGGCCGAGCAAGCGGTCGCGCCTGAGTTGAATGCCGATGGTTCTCGCCCGGTGGAGGGCTGGCTGAAGGTCATGGCGTTCCTGATGCCGATGATCTTTGTCTGGTTTCTGCTGCGCCGGGGCCATTCCCTCAAGCAGCGACTGTTTGGCTTCGGCTGGCTGGCGCTACTGATTTTGTGCGTGGCGATTACCCCGACTCCGCCTCCAGCCTGACGATTGACTGTCAGCCCTCGACCTGGTTCTGCGGCGCTCCTGTCGCCCAGGTCGCGATGTTGTGCAGGGTGGTGGCGGCAATCGCGCCCAGCGCCTCGCGGGTCAGAAACGCCTGATGCGCAGTAATGATCACATTGGGAAAAGTCAGCAGCCGCGCCAGCACGTCATCCTGTAACGGCAGGTCGGAGCGGTCCTCGAAGAACAGCTGCGCCTCCTCTTCATAAACGTCCAGCCCCAGATAACCCAGTTGACCGTCCTTCAGCGCGTCGATCAGCGCCGGCGTGTCCACCAGACCACCGCGCCCGGTGTTGATCAGCATCGCGCCCGGCTGCATGTGCGCCAGCGAATCGCGGTTGATCAGGTGTTTGCTCTGCTCGTTGAGCGGGCAGTGCAGGCTGATGATCTGCGCTTGCTCGAGCAGTTGCGGCAGGCTCAGGTAGCGTGCACCCAAGGCTTCGACGGCCGGGTTCGGATACGGGTCAAAGGCCAAGAGTTCACAGCCGAAACCGTGCATGATTTTCGCGAATGTCGCGCCGATCTGGCCGGTGCCGACAATGCCGACCGTTTTGCCGACCAGATCGAAACCGGTGAGGCCGTGCAGGCTGAAGTCGCCTTCACGGGTGCGATTGTAGGCCCGGTGCAGTCGGCGATTGAGTGCAAGAATCAGCGCCACCGCATGCTCGGCCACCGCGTGGGGCGAATAGGCCGGCACACGCGTGACGACGAGCCCCAGGCGTTTGGCAGCGCTCAGGTCGACATGGTTGTAACCGGCCGAGCGCAGGGCGATCAGCCGGGTTCCGCCCGCCGCCAGGCGCTCCAGCACGGGCGCGCTGAGGTCATCGTTGATGAAGGCGCAGACTACTTCGTGGCGGTCGGCCAGCGGCGCCGTGTCGAGACTCAGTCGGGCCGGTTGAAAGTGCAGCTCGATGCCGGCCGGGCAGTCGGCGGCGAGAAAACTGTCGCGGTCGTAGGTCTGGCTGCTGAAAACGATCGTGCGCATGCAATTCTCCTGAAGCATCGACGCGGGCGCGAATCACCCGCGACAACTTTAGCCGCGTCGGCGTTGATCGGCATTGCCGTGGATCAGGCGCTGATCTTCGCCTGCGTCGCCAGACGATTGATCGCCCGTTCCAGCTCGTCCAGGGCGGACGAGGATTTGGGGTCTTCCTGCTTGAGCAAGGTTTCGCTGCGCTGGCAGGCGGCGCGCAATTGCGGAACGCCACAGTAGCGGGTGGCGCCGTGCAGGCGATGGACCCGTTCGATCAGGCCGTTCTGATCCTGATTGTCGCGGGCTGTGCGAATGGCTTCGCGGTCGGCCTCGAGCGAGGCCAGCAGCATTGCCAACATGTCTGCCGCCAGATCCGCCTTGCCGGCGGCAAGACGCAAGCCTTCTTCGTGATCAAGGACTGGCAGGTCCTGATGACCCACCAGACTTTCACCACCACGGTCCGGTGCCTGATTGCGCAGCGCCAGTCCCGTCCATTTCAACACCACTTGCGCCAGTTGCCGCTCACTGATCGGTTTGGTCAGGTAGTCGTCCATGCCGCTTTGCAGCAGTGCGCGCTTTTCGTTGGCCATGGCGTGGGCGGTGAGGGCGACGATCGGCAGCGGCGTGCAATGGCGTTCGCTTTCCCACTGACGGATTGTCTCGGTGCTCTGACGTCCGTCCATGCCCGGCATCTGCACGTCCATCAGCACCAGGTCGAAGGTTTCGCTCTGTACAGCTTTGACCGCCGCATAGCCGCTTTCGACGGCCAGCACCTTGGCGCCCATGTCTTCGAGCAGGGTCTGCACCAGCAACAGGTTGGCCGGGTTGTCGTCGACACACAGCACTTTCGGGGCACGGCTCGACAACGGTTCGCCGGGTTCGCTGCGCGTCTGGCGCGGGTTGACCATGTCCGACAGCGCCCGACGCAATTTGCGCGTGCAGGCCGGTTTGGACTGAAGCTGGCTGTGCGGGTTGGGCACCGACAGATGGAACAGCGTCAATTCGGTGGTCGGGCACAACACCAGTACCCGACACCCGAGGTGTTCCAGATCCCAGATGTGCTGGTTGAGTCGTTCCGGCGGCATGTCGTTGCTGGTGATGCCGAGCACCGCCAGATCGATGGCCTGATCGGTCTGGTGGGCGCCGGTGACGCCATTGGTCAGGCTTTCCAGGGTATTGAACGGTGTGACGTCGAGTCCGCAGTCTTCCAGTTGATGCTGTAACGCCTGACGCGCCAGTTCGTGGTTTTCCAGTACCGCCACCCGGCGGCCGAGCAACGGCGCGGCGGGCAGGTCTTCGGCATCGTCGCGGGTCTTGGGCAGGCTCAGGCTGATCCAGAATTCCGAACCTTCGCCCGGGGTGCTATCGACGCCGATTTCGCCGCCCATCTGTTCGATCAGACGCTTGGAAATCACCAGCCCCAGACCGGTACCGCCGGGCTGGCGCGACAGCGAGTTGTCCGCCTGGCTGAAGGCCTGGAACAAGGCGCGCACGTCCTGGTTCGACAGGCCGATGCCGGTGTCCTGAATGCTGATGCGCAGTTGCACGCTGTCTTCGTGTTCTTCTTCGAGCATGGCGCGGGCGACGATGGTGCCCTCGCGGGTGAACTTGATCGCGTTGCTCACAAGGTTGGTGAGGATCTGCTTGAGCCGCAGTGGATCACCGACCAGCGACAACGGTGTGTCGCGATAGACCAGACTCACCAATTCCAACTGCTTGGCGTGGGCCGCGGGGGCGAGGATGGTCAGGGTGTCCTGCAACAGGTCGCGCAGGTTGAACGGAATATGGTCGAGCACCAGTTTGCCGGCCTCGATCTTCGAGAAGTCGAGGATTTCGTTGATGATCCCCAGCAGGCTGTCGGCGGACTTTTCGATGGTGCCCAGGTAGTCGAGCTGGCGCGGGGTCAGCTCGCTTTTCTGCAACAGATGAGTGAAGCCGAGGATGCCATTGAGCGGCGTGCGGATTTCGTGGCTCATGTTGGCGAGGAACTCGGACTTGATCCGGCTCGCTTCCAGAGCTTCCTTGCGGGCCAGATCCAGTTCGATGTTCTGGATCTCGATGGTCTCCAGGTTCTGGCGCACGTCTTCGGTGGCCTGATCGACGCTGTGCTGCAATTCTTCCCGGGCGTTTTGCAGGGTGCCGGCCATGCGGTTGATGCCAGATGCCAATTCATCCAGTTCCTGGCTGCCGAGGGGCGGCAGGCGGGTTTCCAGATGACCGTCCTTGAGTTGCGCGACGGCCTGTTTGATCTGGCTGATCGGGCGATTGATCGTGCGGCCCATGCGCAGGGCCAGCAGGGCGGCGCCCGCCAGTCCCGCAGCAATCAGCAACAGGCTGGCGAACAGGCTTCGATAACCACGCAGCAACATGCCGTTGTGCGACAGTTCCAGTTCGACCCAGCCGAGCAGGCGATCCGACTCTTGAGGGATCAGTTCGCCGGCGAGGTTGCGGTGCTTGCCGAACACTGGCAGCAGATAGCGGGTGGCGTCGTTGCCGCTGCGCCGCAGCAGTTGCGTGCTGTCGCCGCTGGGGGCCTGGTTGAGCATGGTCGGGCCGGCGTGGGCCAGCGGCGAACGGTCGGGTGCGAGGAAGGTCACCGCGCGCACGTCCGGTTGCTCCAGGGACTGGGTGGCGATGCGCTCAAGCAGTTCGGCATCCCCGTGGCCCATGGCCGGCGCCACCAGCGGAGCGAGTTGCTCGGCGATCATTTCGCCGCGCTGCATCAATTGGGCCTGCAGGTCGGATTGCTGCGTCCAGGTGAAATAGCCGCCCAGCACCAGTGCCATCAGGCTGGTTGGCAACAGGGTCAGCAATAACACACGACCTTTGATTCCCAGTTTCTTGAGCACGCCTATCTCCTGCATCCCGCTGATCGTTGACTCACACGTGCTTCCGGCACGCGGCATGGGCGCAGTGTAGCGATTTGCTTGCGGGCATTCCCGGGAAAAATCATGTCGTGATCCGTCGTTTTGGCGCCGGTCATTTGTCCGAGAGGTCAACCTTGGGTTGCCGGGCAGCGGGCAATCTTGAATAATCGCCCAACTGAGAATTATTTGCAGATAGTCATGACTCCTGTCTCTGTAGGCCAGCCACGCATTCTTTCCATCGAGGACGATCCCGTGCTCGGTGCCTATGTTCACGAACAATTGGGACGCAGCGGCTTCCAGGTCACCTGGTGCCAGAACGGCAGCGAGGGCCTGAGCATCGCCCGGCGCCAGCCGTTCGATGTGGTGTTGATGGATATTCTGCTGCCGGGGCTCGACGGCCTGAACGTGCTGACGCAACTGCGTCAGAGTCACTCCACGCCGGTGCTGCTGATGTCGGCACTGGGGGCCGAGGCCGATCGCATCAGCGGTTTTCGCCTGGGGGCTGACGACTATCTGCCCAAACCGTTCAGCATGGCCGAGTTGCATGTGCGGATCGAAGCGATCCTGCGTCGGGTCGCTCTCGACCGGCGCCCGGCCGTCAGCGTTGAGCCAGCGGCGGCGGGCGGTCTGCACTTCGACGACGAGCAGTGCGAAGTGTCTTACTGCAATCAACCGGCCGGTCTGACCCGCAGCGAATACCGCTTGCTCGAAACCCTCAATCGCAATGACGAGGAAGTGCTGAGCAAGGCCTTCCTTTATCAGCACGTTCTTCAGCGCGGCTACGCGGCCCACGACCGCAGCCTCGACATGCACATCAGTCAGATCCGTCGCAAACTCAAATCGATCGGCTACACCGAGCGTGAAGTGCGCACGGTGTGGGGCAAGGGCTACGTACTGAGCGCCGTCGATGAAGGTGTCTGACCTGCCGGGCCGGCATTCACTGTTCTGGAAGCTCGCCTGCCTGCTGGTGGCGTTCTGTCTGTTGATGATCTGGCTGAGCTGGTCCTGGGGGCGCTATATGGAGGAGCGCAACCAGTTCCTCTCCGACGAGGCACGCGGCACGCTCGCGCGTTATGCCGCCGAAGCCGAAGAGGCATGGCGGCAGGATCGACGTGTTGGCGTTGACCGCTGGTTGCAGAGCATGGAATTGCGCGAGGCCGGTTGGGTCGGCGTGATCGGCGGCAACTTGCAGTCACTGAGCAGTGATCCGCTGAACGAAAAGGAAATCCAGCACCTGACTTTTTTGCGCGGACTTGATTGGCCGATTCATAAACAGGGCCGGCCATGGCTGCGTGTTCCGTTCCCGACAGAGCCGGCCGCTGGCAGCCTGGTCATCGAGTTGCCTGAGCGATTCCTGCCGGGCAAGTACCGAGTGTTCTGGCGGGTGATCACCAACGGCGTGATTCCCGGCCTGTTCACCCTGTTGCTGTGTGTTGGTCTGTATCGCTTGCTGGTGGTGCCGCTGAACAACCTGCGCGAGCAGGCCAACGCGTGGCGCGCCGATCAATTGAATGTGCGGCTGTCGAGCGGCATTACCCAGCGGCCGGATGAGCTCGGTGAACTGGCCCGGGCCTTCGACTCGATGTCCGAACGCCTGCAGTCGACCGTTGCCCTGCAACAGCAATTGTTGCGCGACCTGTCCCATGAGCTGCGCACCCCCCTGAGTCGTCTGCGGGTGGCCAGCGAAAGCGAGCAGGATCTGTTGCCATTGCGCGAACGCATCGGTCGTGAAGTCGATGGCATGCAGCGGCTGGTGGAGGACACCCTGCAACTGGCCTGGCTCGAAACCGAACGCGCACCGCTGCCGGACGAAGCGATCCAGATCCAGGCCCTGTGGGAAATGCTCACGGAAAACGCCTGTTACGAAAGTTGCTGTCCGGTAGGGCAGTTGCAATGTGCGGTGGAGGCATCGTGCTGGGTGCGCGGCAATCTCAATACCCTGGCCCAGGCGCTGGAAAACATCCTGCGCAATGCGATCCGACATTCTCCAGCGGGCGGCATCGTGCGGCTGGATGGCCGGCGTGACGGGGACTACTGGCATCTATGGCTGGAGGACGAGGGCGGCGGTGTGGCCGAGGCGGATCTGGAGCGGATCTTCTCGCCGTTCACCCGACTCGATGGTTCGCGACCGGGGGATGGGGGATTCGGTCTGGGGCTGAGCATTGCGAGGAATGCGGTGCAGCGCCAGGGTGGGATGTTGTGGGCCGAGAACGGTCAGTCAGGGTTGCGATTGAATTTGCGGTTGGTAGCGGATGACAGTGCCGTCACTCCCGACGCCTTTGCTGGCAAGCCAGCTCCTGTGGTGGATGTGTGTCGCCCGCATCCAGTGTGAAAAGCTCTCTTCGTTTGTAGGAGCGAGCCTGCTCGCGATGAAGTCTTCACAGTCCTCCATGACCTGTTTTGTCGGAGCACTCTGGGGTTTTTGTGCGATGTTTCCGAAGGGTAACGGACGGTCATTTCAGGCTTCCTTGAACGTTTAAGCTCAGGCTTCAAATGATCCTCAAGGAGTCTTGCATGACTGCCCCTAACGTTTCCGACAACTCATCCTGCGATCGTTTCAACGAAGTGCTCGCGTTGATAAGCAGTGCCAGGCACCAGGCGATGCAGGCAGTCAATACCCGGCTGATCGAGTTGTACTGGCAGGTCGGTGCCCATATCAGTCGCAAGATTGAACTGGCTGAATGGGGCGATTCGGTCGTCGGTCAATTGGCTGAACATCTGGCCCAGACGCAACCGGGGTTGCGCGGTTTTACTCGGCGTAACCTGTTTCGCATGCGCCAGTTTTACGAGGCTTACCGGGATAATGAAAAAGTGTCAGCACTGCTGACACAATTGCCTTGGACCCAAAATCTGCTCATTTTGACTCAAAGTAAGCTTCCCGAAGAGCGCGAGTTCTATCTAAGGTTGGCCATCCAGGAAAAGTGGTCGACGCGAGAACTGGAACGCCAATTCAAAGCTGCCCTGTTTGAGCGAACCATCACTGAACCGGCAAAAGTCTCCACTGTACTGAAGCAGACTCATCCCTCTGCACTCGAGATTTTCCGCGATTCCTACATGGTCGAATTCCTCGACTTGCCGGGCGCTCACGCCGAAACCGATCTTCATCAAGGATTGCTATCGCGCCTCAAGGAATTCCTGATCGAGCTGGGACGTGACTTTTGTTTTGTGGGTTCCGAATATCCTTTACAAGTCGGTGGACGGGATTTCGCCCTGGACTTGCTGTTCTTCCACCGCGGTCTCAACTGTCTGGTGGCGATCGAGCTCAAGGTCGGGCGCTTCGAGCCAGAGTATCTGGGCAAACTCGACTTCTATCTGGAAGCGTTGGACCGAAATGCACGCAAGCCCCACGAAAACCCTGCAATCGGCGTACTGCTCTGTGCCAGCAAGGAAGACGAAGTGGTGGAGTACGCACTTAATCGCAGCCTTTCACCCGCATTGATTGCCGAATATCAGGTGCAACTGCCGGACAAGCAGCTTCTGCAGGCCAAACTTCATGAGTTCTATGCTTTGAATGTTGCGCAGTCAGAGGAGGCTTGAACTGGCGCCTTATTCCGATAAGCCATAAGCACCACACTTTGCGTGATATGGGCCGCGCAGGTTTGCCGGTATGATAGGCGCCCCCGCTGTCCGGATTGCGAAAAACGCCATGACCTTGCAGTACCCAACCATCGCCGATTGCGTCGGCAACACGCCGCTGGTGCGTTTGCAGCGCCTGCCCGGTGTCACCAGCAACACCCTATTGCTCAAGCTCGAAGGGAACAACCCTGCGGGTTCGGTCAAGGATCGTCCGGCGCTGTCGATGATCACCCGTGCCGAGTTGCGCGGGCAGATCCACGCCGGCGATACGCTGATCGAAGCGACTTCGGGCAACACCGGGATCGCGTTGGCGATGGCTGCCGCGATCAAGGGTTACAAAATGATCCTGATCATGCCGGACAACTCCAGTGCCGAGCGTAAGGCGGCGATGACCGCTTATGGCGCGGAGCTGATTCTGGTCAGCCAGGAAGAGGGCATGGAAGGCGCTCGCGATCTGGCCCAGCGGATGGAAGCCGAAGGCCGTGGCAAGGTGCTTGATCAGTTCGCCAACGGCGACAATCCCGAAGCACACTACACCACCACCGGCCCGGAAATCTGGCGTCAGACCCAGGGCACCATTACTCATTTCGTCAGCTCCATGGGGACCACCGGGACTATCATGGGCGTGTCGCGCTACCTGAAAGAGCAGAGCGACAACGTGCAGATCATCGGCCTGCAACCGATGGAAGGCTCGGCCATTCCCGGCATCCGCCGCTGGCCGCAGGAATACCTGCCGAAGATCTATCAGGCTGATCGTGTCGACCGCATCGTCGACATGGCGCAAAGCGAAGCCGAAGACGTCACCCGCCGTCTGGCCCGCGAAGAAGGCATCTTCTGCGGTGTGTCTTCGGGTGGTGCGGTGGCGGCGATGTTGCGCCTGTCCAAAGAAGTTGAAAACGCGGTGATCGTCGCGATCATCTGTGACCGTGGCGACCGATACCTGTCGACCGGCATTTTCGACGCGGCCAACTGATGGCCAAGCACGAGAGAGGCCTGCGCTTCCAGCCCACCGGCGGCAGCAAGGCCCCGCAAATCCCGACCGGCAAAAAGCAGCGCTTGAAGATCGAGCGCCTGGCCAATGACGGTCGCGGCATCGCGTTTTTTGAAGGCAAAACCTGGTTCGTCCTCGGCGCTTTGGCGGGTGAAGAAGTCGAGGCGCGGGTACTCGGCGCCCACGGCAAAGTGGTCGAGGCGCGCACCGAGCGTGTGTTCACCGCCAGCGAATTGCGTCGTCCGGCCGCTTGTCAGCACGCCGGTCGTTGTGGCGGTTGCAGCGTTCAGCATTTGCCCCACGGCGAACAGCTTGCCCTGAAACAGCGCATGCTCGCCGAGCAATTGTCGCGAGTCGCTGGTGTCGAGCCTGAAGAATGGGCTGCACCATTGACCGGTCCGGAATTCGGTTACCGTCGCCGCGCCCGGATCGCGGTGCGCTGGGACAGCAAGGCTAAAACACTCGAAGTCGGTTTCCGCGCCGCTGGCAGCCAGGACATTGTGGCGATCAGCGAATGCCCGGTGCTGGTACAGCCCTTGCAGCCGATCATGACCCGATTGCCGGAGATGCTCCGTCGCCTGAGCAAACCTCAGGCGCTGGGTCATGTCGAATTGTTCAGTGGCTCGTCCCTGGCCGTCCTGCTGCGTCACATGGCGCCGCTGTCCGAGGCCGACCTGACGATCCTCAAGGACTTCTGCGCATTCCATCAGGCGCAGTTGTGGTTGCACGGCGAAGACGGGCCGCAACCGGTCGATGTCACGCAATCGCTGGGCTATCGCCTGGAGCCGTGGGATCTGGAACTGGCCTGGCGGCCGGGGGATTTCATCCAGGTCAACGCCGGGGTCAACGAAACCATGGTTGCCCAGGCGCTGGAGTGGTTGAAACCGACCGCCGATGAGCGCGTGCTCGACCTGTTCTGCGGCCTCGGCAATTTTGCCTTGCCGCTGGCCAAGGCCGTGCGCGAAGTAGTAGCGGTCGAAGGCGTGCAGACCATGGTTGATCGCGCCGCAGCCAATGCCGCTAGTAACAATTTGCATAACACAAAGTTTTTTCAGGCCGATTTATCCCAGCCTTTGACCGATGCCGAGTGGATCGGAAACGGCTTTTCTGCGGTACTCTTGGACCCACCGCGTGATGGTGCTTTCGAGGTGGTGCGCAAGCTCGCGACCCTGGGCGCCGAGCGGTTGGTTTATGTGTCGTGCAACCCTGCAACTCTGGCGCGCGATACGGTCGAATTGATCAAGCAGGGCTACCGGTTAAAACGTGCCGGGATTCTCGATATGTTTCCTCAGACGGCACATGTCGAGGCCATGGCGTTATTTGAAGCGAGCTAGGATGGCTCGTCTGATCCGACTGGTCCGCCCGTGCAGCGCTCGTCTTAGCCCCGCGAGTGCGAACGGGCAATACAGGTCAGTGATTTGACGCATTGAATCTGCGTCGTAGGGAAGGTAAAGCAAGATGGTACAGGTGAGAGCACACCAGCCGATCAACACCGACGGCAGTATCAATCTCGAGGCTTGGCTCGATCATGCGGTCAGTGTCGATCTGGCACTGGATCGCGAAGCCTTGAAAGAGGCCTGTGAGTTCGCTCGACAGGCCGAGCAACAGTCCAATGCAGCGAAGAATCTGTGGACCGAGGGCAGCGGCAGTTTCAGCACCGGCCTCGAAATCGCCGAGATTCTCGCCGACCTCAAGCTGGATCAGGATTCGCTGGTCGCGGCGGTGCTTTACCGTGGCGTGCGCGAAGGCCAGATCGAGCTGGCAGCGGTCAGCCAGCGCTTCGGCCCGGTGGTCGCCAAACTGATTGACGGCGTGCAGCGCATGGCCGCGATCAGCGCCAGCCTCAGTCCTCGTCAATCGATGGTGATGGGCACTCAGGGCCAGGTGGAAAACCTGCGCAAGATGCTGGTGGCGATGGTCGACGACGTACGCGTCGCACTGATCAAACTCGCCGAACGCACCTGTGCGATCCGCGCAGTGAAAACCGCCGACGACGAGAAGCGCAACCGGGTCGCCCGGGAGGTCTTCGACATCTATGCGCCGCTCGCCCACCGACTCGGCATCGGTCATATCAAATGGGAACTGGAGGACTTGTCCTTCCGTTACCTGGAACCCGACCAATACAAACAGATTGCCAAGCTGCTCCACGAGAGGCGGCTCGACCGCGAGCGTTTCATCGCCGACGTGATGACCCAGCTCAAGGACGAATTGCAGGCCACCGGCGTCGACGCCGACATCAGTGGCCGGGCCAAACACATCTATTCGATCTGGCGCAAAATGCAGCGCAAGGGTCTGGAATTCAGCCAGATCTACGACGTGCGTGCTGTGCGCGTGCTGGTGCCGGAAATGCGCGACTGCTACACCGCGCTCGGCATCGTCCACACCCTGTGGCGGCACATTCCGAAAGAGTTCGACGACTACATCGCCAACCCGAAAGAGAACGGCTACCGCTCGCTGCACACCGCGGTGATCGGCCCGGAAGGCAAGGTGCTGGAAGTCCAGATTCGTACGCATTCGATGCACGAAGAGGCCGAGCTCGGCGTCTGCGCGCACTGGCGCTACAAGGGCACCGACGTCAAATCCGGCTCGAATCACTACGAAGAGAAAATCTCCTGGCTGCGTCAGGTACTCGAGTGGCATGAAGAGCTGGGCGACATCGGTGGTCTGGCCGAACAGCTGCGGGTCGATATTGAACCTGACCGGGTCTACATCTTTACCCCTGACGGCCATGCCATCGACTTGCCGAAGGGCGCGACCCCGCTGGACTTCGCCTACCGCGTGCACACCGAAATCGGTCACAACTGCCGTGGCGCCAAGATCAACGGGCGGATCGTGCCGCTCAACTACAGCCTGCAGACCGGTGAACAGGTCGAGATCATTACCAGCAAGCACGGCACGCCGAGCCGCGACTGGCTGAACTCGAACCTCGGTTACGTCACCACGTCGCGGGCGCGGGCGAAGATCGTTCACTGGTTCAAGTTGCAGGCTCGCGACCAGAACGTTGCGGCCGGCAAGACCCTGATCGAGCGCGAACTCAATCGCCTCGGTCTGCCGGCGGTGGATTTCGACAAGCTGGCCGACAAGGCCAACATGAAAACCGCCGAAGACATGTTCGCCGCCCTCGGTGCCGGCGACCTGCGTCTGGCGCAACTGGTCAACCTGGCGCAACAACTGGTCGAGCCGGAACGCGGCAACGAACAGCTGGAACTGATTCCACGCAAGGCCACCGGCTACAAGCCGGGCAAGCGCGGCGACATTCAGATCCAGGGCGTCGGCAACCTGATGACTCAGATGGCCGGCTGCTGCCAGCCGTTGCCGGGCGATGCGATCGTCGGTTACATCACCCAGGGTCGCGGCGTGAGCATTCACCGTCAGGACTGTGCCTCGGTGCTGCAACTGTCCGGGCGCGAGCCTGAGCGGATCATCCAGGTCAGCTGGGGCCCGGTGCCGGTGCTCACCTATCCGGTGGACATCGTCATCCGCGCCTACGACCGTTCCGGTCTGCTGCGTGACGTCTCGCAGGTGCTGCTCAACGAGCGGATCAACGTGCTGGCGGTCAACACCCGCTCGAACAAGGAGGACAACACCGCGTTGATGTCCCTGACCATCGAGATTCCGGGGCTGGACGCATTGGGGCGGTTGCTGGGGCGGATTTCCCAGTTGCCGAACATCATCGAGACGCGGCGTAACCGGACTCCATGAAATCGATCTACAGCCTTGAAGACCTGTTGCACCTGATGAACCGACTGCGTGACCCGCAGTTCGGTTGCCCGTGGGACATCAAGCAGACTTACGCGACCATCGTCCCGCACACCCTCGAGGAAGCCTACGAAGTCGCCGATGCCATCGAGCGCGGCGACTTCGATCACTTGCAGGGCGAGTTGGGCGATCTGCTGTTTCAGGTGGTGTATTACAGCCAGTTGGCGCGTGAAGAAGGGCGGTTCGAATTTGCCGGGGTGGTCGACAGCATCACCCGCAAACTGATCCGTCGTCATCCGCACGTGTTCCCGACCGGCGATCTGTACGCACCACTAGACGTGCCGCGTCTGAGCGAAGAGCAGGTCAAGCAGCGCTGGGAGGAGATCAAGGCCGAAGAACGCGCCGAGAAATCCGCCGAGCCGCAGCAACTGTCATTGCTCGACGATGTGCCGGCCGCACTGCCGGCACTGTCCCGCTCGGCCAAGTTGCAGAAGCGCGCCGGGCAGGTCGGTTTCGACTGGCCGGATGCGTTGCCGGTGCTGGACAAGGTGCGTGAAGAGCTCGATGAAGTGCTCGAAGCCATGTCCGAAAATGACCCGCAAGCGGTGGCGGACGAGATCGGCGACCTGCTGTTTTCCGTGGTCAATCTGGCCCGGCATCTGAAGGTCGATCCGGAAACCGCGCTGCGTGGCGCCAATGGCAAGTTCGAAAGACGTTTCCGATTTATCGAACAGGCATTGCGCGACACCCACCGACCCATAGAAGATTGCACCCTCGAAGAGTTGGACGCCCTGTGGGGTGAAGCCAAACGTCAGGAAAAGAATTTGCCCAGCTGCGGCTGAGCCGTTGCCCAAGTGAGTAAGCATCAATGAGCCTTTCCCTTCGCGACCAGTTGCTCAAGGCAGGACTGGTCAACCAAAAGCAGGCCAAACAGGTCAGCAAAGACAAGCAGAAACAACAGCGTCTGGCTCACAAAGGCCAGATCGAACTGGACGACTCCCAGCAGCGCGCTGCCCAGGAAGCTCAGGCCGAGAAGGTCAAGCGCGACCAGGAGCTGAACCGTCAGCAGCAGGAGAAGGCCGAGGCCAAGGCTCGCGCCGCACAGGTCAAGCAGTTGATCGAAGTCTCGCGTCTGCCGAAGCTGACCACCGAGGACTACTACAACTTCGTTGACGACAAGAAGGTCAAGCGCATTTCCGTCAACACGCTGATGCGCAACAAGCTCAGCAGCGGCTCGCTGGCGATCGTGCACCACGCCGGCGGCTATGAAGTGATTCCTCGTGAGGCGGCCCTGAAGATTCAGGAGCGCGATCCACAGCGCATCGTGCAGTTGAACGAGAAGGTCGAAGAGGTCAATGCCGAGGACGATCCGTACGCGGCCTATGTGATCCCTGATGATCTGATGTGGTAATCGGATCTCGCCAGGCTGCAAAGCAACCCTGAAGCACCCAATAACGACAAACCCCGCTCATGGCGGGGTTTGTCGTTTTCAATGCTGTGATTTGTTTCAGGCAGAGCGTTGGTCACGTTGCCGTTCGAGCAGTTCCAGTTCGGCCTTGTAGTTGTGGGCGTCGATCTCGTTGTGGAACATGCCGACCAGCAAGTCTTGTTGATGCACATCCCAGATCCGTACACCGGCGGCTACGCCTTCATGGGACATGTGTGAATCGTCGCGTTCAGTTACTTTTACAGTCATCTGCTAGCTCCAATCTCTGTTATCTGCAGCAAGGCGTGTGCAGGGCTCTGTTATAGAATTTGTTAGCCTGCTAAGTAAACGCTCGATTCGTGCAATGTATCCTTGCGAAATCTGCAACAGTCCTGGAGCCCGCCAAATACGCGACATTCGGTCGCAGGGCGGTAAGTTGCATGACAAACGTTTCATCTTCAGACGCTCCAAAGAACCCTGTGGGAACTGGCTTGCCAGCGATTGCGGAGTGTCAGTCGGCAGGGATGTTTGCAATGCGGACGTCATCGCTGGCAAGCCAGCTCCCACAGGGATAAGCGCTTTTCTCCAGGCGAAAAAAAACGCCCCGAACCAGTCGGGGCGTTTTCATGTGCGGCTCAGCAGAAGGGAATTACTTGCCTTCCCAGCGCTTCAGCACGAGGGTGGCGTTGGTGCCACCGAAACCGAAGCTGTTGCTCATCACGGTGTTGATGGTGGCGTTTTCGCGGGTCTTGGTCAGCACCGGCAGATCGGCCACTTCAGGGTCCAGCTCGTCGATGTTGGCGGAGCCGGCGATGAAGTTGCCTTCCATCATCAGCATGCAGTAGATCGCTTCGTGAACGCCGGCGGCGCCCAGGGAGTGACCCGACAGGCTCTTGGTGGAGCTGATGGCCGGTGCCTTGTCGCCGAACACTTCACGCACACCTTTCATTTCCGCGACGTCGCCGACCGGAGTCGAGGTGCCGTGGGTGTTCAGGTAGTCGATCGGGGTGTCGACGGTGGACATTGCCATCTGCATGCAGCGGATAGCGCCTTCGCCGCTTGGAGCCACCATGTCGTAGCCGTCGGACGTCGCGCCGTAGCCAACGATTTCCGCGTAGATTTTCGCGCCACGGGCCAGAGCGTGCTCCAGCTCCTCGACCACGACCATGCCACCACCACCGGCGATGACGAAACCGTCACGGTCGGCGTCGTAGGCGCGGGAGGCTTTTTCCGGGGTGTCGTTGCGCTTGCTGGACAGGGCGCCCATTGCGTCGAACAGGAACGACTGGCTCCAGTGCTCCTCTTCGCCGCCACCGGCGAACACGATGTCCTGCTTGCCCATCTGGATCTGTTCCATGGCGGTACCGATGCAGTGAGCACTGGTGGCGCAGGCAGAAGCGATGGAGTAGTTCAGGCCCTTGATCTTGAACGGAGTGGCCAGGCACGCCGAAACGGTGCTGCTCATGGTCCGCGTTACGCGGTATGGGCCGACGCGCTTGACGCCTTTCTCGCGCAGGATGTCCAGCGCTTCCATCTGGTTCAAGGTCGACGCACCGCCGGAACCGGCGATCAGGCCGGTACGCGGGTTGGACACCTGCTCTTCGGTCAGACCGGAATCGGTGATGGCGTCTTTCATGGCCAGGTAGGCGTAAGCCGCAGCGTGGCCGACGAAGCGATAGATCTTGCGATCGATCAGTTCTTCAAGGTTGAGGTCGATGGAGCCGGAAACCTGGCTACGCAGACCCATTTCGGCATATTCCGGGTTGAACCGGATGCCAGGGCGGCTTGCACGCAGGTTAGCGGAGACGGTCTCTTTGTCATTGCCCAGGCACGAAACAATGCCCAGACCAGTGATAACGACGCGGCGCATGCGAATAACCCTTAGAAGTTGTCAGTGGAGGTGAACACGCCGACGCGAAGGCCTTCGGCGGTGTAGATTTCGCGACCGTCGACAGTTACCGAACCATCGGCGATGGCCAGGTTCAGCTTGCCCTTCAGGACGCGTTTGATATGAATGTTGTAGGTGACTTTCTTGGCGGTCGGCAGAACCTGGCCGAAGAACTTCACTTCGCCCGAACCCAGCGCACGGCCGCGGCCCGGCAGGCCTTGCCAGCCCAGGAAGAAGCCGACCAGTTGCCACATGGCGTCCAGACCCAGGCAGCCCGGCATCACCGGATCACCCTCGAAGTGGCAAGCGAAGAACCACAGGTCAGGGTTGATATCCAGCTCGGCGACCAATTCACCTTTGCCGTACTTGCCGCCTTCTTCGCTGATCAGGGTGATGCGATCCACCATCAGCATGTTCGGGGCGGGCAGTTGCGCGTTACCTGGGCCGAACAGCTCACCGCGACTGCAGCGCAGCAGGTCTTCCCGAGTAAAGGCGTTTTGTTTGGTCATGCGAGCTCCTCAATAATCCCATGCGGCAGGTGGGGCAAATCTTCCCGACCGATCGACGCGTTCATGCCTCGAACCGGCAGCCTACTCATAGACTATTGCGTTGTGGTGAAAGTCACAGCACCAAGGACATGAATGTACACTTGTGCACTGAAATTTTTATTCAAGCCCCTTTTGAGGCTCGTTCGGGTGCCTAAGACTGCCGCACTTTCGCTTTTCACGCCAGTCGCAGATGCTCGAAAGGGCCTCCCTACTGCACCCAGCGCTGCAGAATCTGCTGCAGGTCATTCCGTTTGAACGGCTTGGCCAGGTAATCATTCATCCCCGCCGACAGGCAATTTTCGCGGTCGCCCTGCAACGCGTTGGCGGTCAGGGCGATGATCGGTACATGATCGCAGCCGGGCAGGCGGCGGATCTGTCGGGTCGCTTCGTAACCATCGATGATCGGCAAGCGGCAATCCATCAGGATAGCTTCGAAACGATTGCCCCCGGCGCTGCGCACGGCCTGCATACCGTCGGTGGCGACGCTCACAGTGAAGCCCAGACTGCGCAACATTGCCTCGATCACGGTCTGGTTGACCGGATTGTCCTCCACCAGCAAGACATTGCGACCTTCGCCGTGCGCATTGCCATCGACTGCACGCGGCGCCGCCAGTGCAGGCAGTGCCTGCTTATATAGAGCCAGTGGAATTTCCAGGGTAAACACCGAGCCGCGACCTTCTTCGCTTTGCGCGCGCAAGGTGCCGCCCATCCGTTCCGCCAGGGTGCGGGCGATCGGCAGACCCAGACCGGTTCCGCCGTACCGACGCGAAATCGAGCTGTCGGCCTGCTGAAACGCGTTGAACATCAATTCCAGGCTTTCCGAAGAAATCCCGATGCCGCTGTCGCGCACCGAGCAGGTGAACCAAAGCAGTTCGTGATCCAGCGACTGCCACTGTGCCTCGATGCTGACGCGACCCTGTTCGGTGAACTTCAGCGCATTGCCCACCAGATTGACCAGAATCTGGCGGATCCGCGTCGGGTCGCCCTGCACCTGCAAACCGCGCAGATCTTCGGGAACCCGCAGTTGCAGGGCCAGGCCACGTTGCGCCGCACTGTGCTGGAACGACTGCGCGCACGCGCCGATCAGGTCGGCGAGGTTGAATGGAATGTGCTCCAGCTCCAGTTCCGAACGCTCGATGCGCGAGAAATCCAGAATGTCGTTGATCACCTTGAGCAAATGCTCGGTGGACTCGGAGGCCAGCGCCGCGTATTCGATCTGCTCCTCGGTCATCTCGGTGGTTTCCAGCAATTGCAGCATGCCCAGTACGCCGTTCATCGGGGTGCGCAATTCATGGCTCATCATTGCCAGGAAATCCGACTTGGCGTTGTTGGCCTTTTCCGCCTCTTCGCGGGTCTGGATCAGTTGCGCCATGGCCTGATGCTGTTCGCGGCTGGCCTGTTCCAGCGCCTGGGCCAGATTGTTGATGTGCTGCGACAGGGCGCCCAACTCGGTGTCATCGACAATCGGCAGCGGGGTCTTGTAGTCACCGTCCTGAATCGCCTTGACCGCATCGCCGATATCGCGGATCGGCTGCGACAGGCTGCCGGCCAGTCGCCGCGCCAGGACAAACGTGAAGAGCAGGGCGAACAGCGCCAGAATCCCGGCCTTGAGCAGGATTTCCTGTTGGCGCTGGCTGAAGGCATCGTTGGACAGGCCGACGATCACCCGCCCCAAATAGTCCTCGCTGGCGCCGCCGTTGCTGCTTTTGCCGTCCTGAAAGAAATCATTGTGCAGGGCAATCCGTTGCAGTCGCACCGGCGACTGAAACACTTCGACCTGATGCGGGCGTTTGTGCGTATCCGACGGTTGTTCGACATAGGCCAGAATGCGATTGGCGCTGTCCTGCACTTCAAGAAAGCGCACGTTCGGCGTCGCGAGCGTGGCTTTGAGCAGGCTTTCCAGCACCTCGTTGTTACCGGAAATTACCCCGTACTCGGTGGCCGGTGCGAGCTGGTTGGCGATCAGTTGGCCGGTGTGGTTCAGCTCCTGACGCAAATCCTGGATGCGCACGAAGGTGAAAAAGCTGATCAGCAGCAAGGTCAGCAACAGCGCAGGGCCCAGGCTGATCAACTGGGTGCGGGTATTGATGTCCCAACGGCGGAAAATCATGGGCGGCGCTCTCCTTGGGCCAGCTCTTCGGCGACAGACGCTTCATTCATCGGTTCTATCCCTAATGAACGAGCCACCTGCGCATTGCTTGATACTTTAAAACGCTCGGGATAGAGCGCTCTGGGCCAGGTGGCCGGTGGGCGGTCGAGCAATTCGTCGAGCACCGCCAGCCAATCGCTCTGGTCGCTGTAAGTGCTGGCAAGGCTGCCGGCGCGCACAAACGAGACGTTCGGGCCGATCAGCGCCAGTTGCCGCGAATAACTGCTGAGCAGCAGGTTTTTCGCGGTTTTCGGGTTGTACAGGTCGGGATCGTCAAGGCCCAGCAGCACATCGCTGTTTTTCAGCACGGTCTGCAAGGGGCGGCTGTCATGGGTGTTGTCCCAGCGCTGCGGGACGATTTGCAGATTCAGTGGCTGGGCGGCCGATTGCAGCTCCTTGAGCAGGAACTCGCTGTGCTGATCGAACAGCACGCCGACTCTCTGAGCCTGAGGCAGGATCCGCCGGATCAGCTGCAACTGGCGACTCAGCGGAGGATCGCTCCACAGCAGACTCAAGTGGGGCGGTTGGGTGGTGCCGAAGCGCTGTCGGGCCTGCAAGCGGCTGATGCGCAGGACCAACGTCGCCGGCCCCTGGGATTCCTGCATGCGCCAGTCGAGGCTCGGCAGGTCGAGCAGGATCAGGCGCAAGCTCGACGGCAGCTTGCCCGGCGCCGGCAGGCTCGCCAGTGGCTGGAAATGCACGCGGTCGGTGGGGCGCAGCTCGCTCAGGGCCTGGACGAACGATTGCACGCCGGGGCTTTCCTCGGCGCCGGTCAGTAGAATGTCGGCCGCCTGCACCGCCACGCCGTGCAGCCAGGCTGTCAGGAACAGGCACAGCCCGGCCAGCCATTGGGCGGCCGTTGGCATCTTCCGTGACATGGCGTAACGCATCTAGAACTCCAGCTCGGCGCTGAAGTACATCACCCGGCGTTCGTCGTAATTGTTGTCGACGAAAGTGGTCGGCTCATTGTCCAGACGCTGTTGCAGCACCCCGGCCAGTTGCAGTTGAGCCTTGCCCAGCGGGATGCGTTTGGCGATGCGCGTGTCGACGCGCTCGAAGCGATAGCCGTTGAGTGCGTTGTCACCGTAATAGAAGAGGGCGCTGTTCCAGCCCTGACCCCAGTCGCGCAGCCAACCGGCCGAGCCGCTGTTGCGCGCGGTGAACTGCTGGTCCAGCGGGTTGCTCGCCTCGGCGTCGACGTAGGCGTAAGTCAGGCGCAGCCGATCGGCCGCACTCAGGCGCCAATCCACCTGGGTTTCGGTGCCGCGAAAGCGCGAGTCGTTGGCGTTGCTGGCGATGTACTGATTATTGCGCAGCGGCTCGCTGATCATCCCGGTGATTTCGTCGTAGAACAGCTTCACGTCCAGCGCCAGGCCCCATTCAGGGAAAAAGCCGTTGTAGCCCAGTTCCCGCGAGCGCATGTGCTCCTGATCCAGATCGCCGGGGCCCCGGGTCTTGACGAAGTAGCGGGCCGATGTCTGGCCGTAGGCGGTCGGTCGCAGGTTGGTCACCTGATAACTCCAGTTGACGTTGTTCTCGAACATGTCCGGCGAGCGGATCGCTTCCGAGTACACCGCACGCAGGCTGTGGCGCGGGTTGATCAGGTAATTGACGGCAAACCTGGGCGTCAGCGAACTGCCAATCAACTGGGTATTTTCAAACATGGCGCCGCCCTGCAACAGCCAGTGTTCGCTGGCGCGCCATTCCAGTTGGCCGAACGCGCGCCACGTGGTGTCGTCCAGCGTTCCGTTGAAATAGGTTTCGGAATCGGCCCGGTCGTAACGATAGTTCAGGCCGCTGACCAAACGCAGACTGTCGGACAGGCTGAGGGTGTCCTGCAATTCCAGGTCATAGCGCGATTCCCGGGCGCTCTGGTCGATGTCGCCGCACAGGGTCTGGCGGGCACCATTACGCCACTGGTCCAGCACCTGATTGGCCAATGCCATTTGTTGCGGCGTTCCGGGCGGTGCGCCGGGGCCCGTGAACATTGTCATGTTGCGCGCCAGGCGCTCGGTGTAATTCGGGTTGAGTTGCCACAGTTCTGTGAGCTGCGGGCTGAACGACACCTCGGCATCGCAGGCGCGCCAGGTCTGCTGGCGATCCCAGTGTTGCGCCGAGCCTTGTACATAAAGGCTGTGATCGGGATTGATGTCCAGGTTCCAGCGCACCGAACCGGCGTAATCCTTGGCGATCACGTCGGAATTGTTCCCGGCGGCGGTAATCCCCGAGAACACAGGGCGATAGGTGTAAGGCCGCTGGTTGGTTCCGTCCTTGGCGTTGAGTTGCCAGTCCACGCTCTGGTTGTCACTGAGGGTCTGGCTGACCGCAAGGCTGAAACGGTTCAAGCGGCGACTGTCGCGATAATCGGCGCCGGTGCGGTCGCTGTCGAAGCCGTCATCTTCCTGGCCGGACAGCGACAGGCGCAAGTCGCCGCCATTCCAGCCTGTTCCCTGACTGGCATAGAAATCATTGATGCCCCGTTGGCCACGAGTGATTTTCAACCGTGTGCCGTGGCTGTCGGCCGGGTTGCGGGTGATGATGTTGACCACCGCCATCAGCGCGTTGGCGCCATAGCTGACGGTGTTCGGGCCGCGAAAGACTTCGATGCGCTCGATATCTTCCATGGCTACCGGAATGTCGCTCCAGTCCACCGTGGCCAGGCCGGCGCGGTACACCGAGCGGCCGTCGATCAGCACTTGCATGCGCCGTGCTTCGCTGGCGTTGGTCCCGTGATAATTCACCGCCGCCTGATTGCCGCTGATGTTGCCGACCATCATTCCCGGCACCAGGCGCAGCAGTTCGCTGATGTCCCGGGCGCCGCTGGCGTTGATCAGTTCGTTGTCGAGCACGGTCATGCTGCCGGGGACTTCCGCCGGCGACTGTTTCAGGCGCGTGGCCGTGAGGATCTGGGGCAACGCCTCGCTGTCGAGAAACAGGTCGTCCGCCAGCAACATCGGGCTGAACAGCAGCGCCAATAGCAGGGACGAACGCGGGGAGGGAGTGCCAGAAAACACGACGCAGCCTTGATAGCAAAGAATTGGCGCGCATGTTAACCGAGGACAATGAGTTTTCCAGTCACGTTGCGGGCATTTTCCTCGGTTTTATTGGTCTTCTTCCTACAAGTGCCGGTAATTGACGCCGGGGCTGTCCGAGAAGGGGCCGCTCCGTATAATGCCCGCATCGCCACTGGTATGGATTAACGGATTACATATGACTGAACAGCGCCCGATTGCGGTCCTGGGAGGCGGAAGTTTCGGTACCGCCGTGGCCAATCTGTTGGCCGAGAACGGCCATCAAGTCCGGCAGTGGATGCGTGACCCCGAACAGGCCGAGGCCATCCGGGTCAATCGCGAGAACCCGCGTTATCTCAAAGGCATCAAGATTCTGCCCGGCGTGACGGCAGTCACCGACCTGCAGGAAACCCTAGATGCCTGCGAATTGTGTTTCGTGGCATTACCGTCCAGCGCACTGCGTACGGTATTGGCGGCTCATGCCGAGCGCCTGAGCGGCAAGATGCTGGTCAGCCTGACCAAAGGCATCGAAGCTCACACCTTCAAACTGATGAGCCAGATTCTCGAAGAAATTGCCCCGCAAGCGCGTATCGGCGTGCTGTCCGGGCCGAACCTGGCCCGTGAAATCGCCGAACACGCGCTGACCGCTACCGTGGTCGCCAGCGAAGACGAAGAACTCTGCAAAGCCGTGCAGGCCTCGCTGCATGGCCGCACTTTCCGTGTTTACGCCAGTGCCGACCGCTTCGGGGTGGAGCTGGGCGGCGCACTGAAAAACGTCTACGCGATCATTGCTGGCATGGCGGTGGCACTGGAGATGGGCGAGAACACCAAGAGCATGCTGATCACCCGCGCACTGGCCGAGATGACCCGGTTTGCGGTGAATCAAGGGGCGAACCCGATGACCTTCCTCGGTCTGGCCGGGGTCGGCGACTTGATCGTCACGTGCTCGTCGCCGAAAAGCCGCAACTATCAGGTCGGTTTCGCCCTCGGTCAGGGGTTGAGTCTGGACGAAGCGGTGTCGCGTCTCGGTGAAGTCGCTGAAGGGGTCAACACCCTGAAAGTGCTCAAGGCCAAGGCCCAGGAGGTCGGGGTGTACATGCCGCTGGTCGCCGGGCTCCACGCGATCCTGTTCGAAGGTCGCACGCTGGAACAGGTGATCGGCCTGTTGATGCGCGCCGAACCGAAGACTGACGTCGATTTCATTTCCACCAGTGGTTTCAACTGATTGCCTTTTATTTCAGGGCAGGGGAGTTAGACATGAACGATCCGAAAACCGAAGCCAAGTACGAATCCATCCTGTTGCGGGTGTTGTGGATGATCGTCTACATCGTCGTCTGGCAAGTGGCGCAGTTCATCCTCGGCGCGGTGGTGCTGGTGCAGTTGATCTATCGTTTGATCTACGGCGCCCCGAGCGCCAGCCTGATGAATTTCGGCGACAGTCTGAGCCAGTTTCTGGCGCAGATCGGCCGGTTCGGCAGTTTCCACAGCGACCAGAAGCCTTGGCCGTTCGCCGACTGGCCGGCGCCGCGTACCCCGGAAGTTGAAGCGCCACACGTTGTCGCGCCGGCACCGCATCCGGCCCGGGATGAGGAACCCAAGCTATGAAACTCTGGGTATTGCGTCACGGCGAGGCCGAGCCCTATGGCTCGCGCCCCGACTCGGAGCGGGAACTGACCGCTCAAGGCCGCAAGGAAGTGCTCAGCAGCGCCGCTCGATTGATGGGCCAGCCACTGACGGCCATCTACGCCAGCCCGTACTTGCGGGCGCAGCAGACCGCGCAACTGGTGCGCGAGGCACTGGGTTTCGAGCCGGAGATCCGCACGGTCGAGTGGCTGACGCCGGAAGTCGATCCGGACCGCGTCGCCGAGCAACTGGTGTCGGTGAGCAATGTGCTGCTGGTCAGCCACAATCCGCTGGTCGGGCATCTGCTCAGTTATCTGCAACACGGCGCCGGTTATCCGCCGGAAAAAGTCAGCACCGCCGGGCTGGCCGAGCTTGAGCACGGCGAGTTGCTGATCGGCTCGATGACGCTGAACAGTCTCAAACATCCGTGAATTTTTTTGTATGAAATAGTCAACCAAGCACTTGCTTGGTTGGCTACGCTTGCTCCATCCCAAAAAGAAAGGAGCGAGTCGCATGTCTGCTGCTTTTCGATTGCCGCTGGACGTGTTCTACGAACGCGAGGCCCGGCACCCGCGCCAACGCTTCCTGGTGCAGCCCATTGGCGGCGGGCAGGTCGAAACGCTGACCTGGGCCGACGTCGGCCATCAGGCCCGTTGCGCTGCGCACTGGCTGCGTTCAAGGGAGTTGCCCCAAGGCAGCCACATCGCGCTGATCTCGAAAAACTGCGCCCACTGGATCATCGCCGACCTGGCGATCTGGATGGCCGGACACGTTTCGGTGCCGCTCTATCCGAACCTTACTGCCGACTCGGTCAATCAGGTTCTCACCCACTCGGAAAGTGTACTGGCGTTCATCGGCAAACTGGATGACTGGCCGGGGATGTCGACCGGTGTGCCGGCGGGTCTGCCGACCATCAGCCTGCCGCTGCACCCGCCGGGCACGTTCGATTTCAGCTGGGACGACCTGCAACGCAGCTCACCGATCCAGGACGACCCGCGACCTGCTGCCGATCAACTGGCGACCATCATCTACACCTCCGGCACCACCGGCCTGCCCAAAGGCGTGATGCACAGCTTCGCCAATCTCGGTTTCGCCACCACCCGTGGCACGCAGTTGTTCGGCCTCAATGAAAACGATCGGCTGTTGTCGTATTTGCCGTTGTGTCATGTGGCCGAACGGATGTTCGTCGAACTGGCGTCGATCTATACCGGGCAGACGGTGTTTTTTGCCGAGAGCCTCGATACCTTTCTCACGGATCTGAAGCGGGCGCGGCCCACGGCGATGTTTGGCGTGCCGCGGATCTGGACCAAATTCCAGATGGGGGTGTACGCGAAGATCCCCGCCAAACGCCTGGATTTCCTGCTCGGTTTACCCTTCATCGGCAAGCGCGTCGGGCACAAAGTCCTGGCCGGCCTGGGGCTGGATGCCTTGCGTGTGGCCCTGTCCGGTGCCGCGCCAGTGCCGCAGGCCTTGCTCGACTGGTATCAGAAGCTTGGACTGGATGTACTGGAGGTCTACGGCATGACCGAAAGCTGCGGCTATTCGCACATTTGTCTGCCAGGCCAGTACAAACAAGGCTGGATCGGCAAACCATGCCCGGACGTCGAGGTGCGGATCGACGAATCCGGGGAAGTGCAGGTGCGCAGCCAGGCCAACATGCTCGGCTATTTCAAGGAGCCGCAGAAAACCGCCGAGACCCTGACCGCCGACGGCTTCCTGCGCACCGGTGACAAGGGCGAGCAGGACGCCGAAGGCCGTTTGCGCCCGACCGGGCGTCTCAAGGAAATCTTCAAGACCAGCAAAGGCAAGTACGTCGCCCCGGCACCGATTGAAAACCGCCTCGCGGTGCATACAAGGATCGAGCAGGTCTGCGTGGTCGGCGATGGCTTGAGTGCGCCGCTGGGGCTGTGTGTGCTTTCGGCGGCTGGCCACGAGGAAGCGCGACTGCAAATGCATTCGAGCCTGGAAAAGTTGCTGGAGGAGGTCAACGGTGCCCTCGACAAGCACGAACGGCTGCGCCGTCTGGTGGTGGTCAAGGACAGCTGGGCGGTGGAGAACGGTTTCCTTACGCCGACCCTGAAGATCAAGCGCAACGTTATCGAAGACACCTATGGCGCGCGCTTCGAAGAATGGAGCGAGCGCAGCGAGGCGGTGCTGTGGCAGGATTGAGCGACGATCAAAACAACAAAGGAAGCCTGCGATGACCTTGTGGCGCACCACTCCCAACATCGAACAGTTGAACGCCATCCAGAAAAACACCATCGGCGAAGTGCTGGATATCCGCTTCGAGTCCTTCGACGAAGATTCCCTGACCGCCAGCATGGTGATCGACCATCGAACCCATCAGCCTTACGGCCTGTTGCACGGCGGTGCGTCGGTGGTGCTGGCCGAGACGGTTGGCTCCATGGCCAGTTATCTGTGTATCGATGCCAGCAAGTTCTATTGCGTGGGTCTGGAGATCAACGCCAACCATCTGCGTGGATTGCGCAGCGGCCGGGTGACGGCGGTGGCCAAGCCGATCCACATCGGCCGCACGACCCACGTCTGGGACATTCGCCTGACCAGCGATGAAGGCAAGGCCAGTTGCGTGTCGCGGCTGACCATGGCGGTTGTTCCGCTGGGAGAACAGCCGCCGGCTCGGTGAGGAGGGAGCAGCCTCACTGGTGTGTCGTCTAATAGTGCAGCTGTGACCGGGAATATTTACGTTGCCCCCGCGTCGTTTCGCTGGCGATGTAGAAAATCTCGGTGGCTGCGGGGTCATAGGCCGCGCTGCTTGAGGTCGGCACGTTTTCCTGGGTGATACCGACATCAGCCTTGGCTTTTTCCACATCGTAATTGTTTTGTCCCAGCACACCACTCAATCCGGGAGTCGCGGTGGTCACGAACGTCGAGCGCAAGTCGCCGATGGCGCTACTGATCGCCCGACTCACGGCGGCCTTGGTATTTGCATCCAGCGTGCTGTACCCCGGAATTTGCGTGGCAGTAAAGTTGGCGATTTGCCCCAGCGATGAGAAGAAATGCCGGCTGCTGTAGCCGACAACGGCTTTCTTGGGATCGAAAGTGGCCGGGGTGCCTTTGGAGGGTTTTGTCGGTGTGCCTGACAGTCCCCTTACGGCAGACGCACCACCTGCACCGAGCCCGGTCGACGTCGAGGCGCCAATAATCGATTGCAAGGCTTTGCCCACCGGCTGTGCGCCGAACAACGCCGAGCTACCGTAACCGACCGCACCTCCAATGGCCCCCACCACTCCCATGCTGGCAGCGCCAGTGACGAAATCGGCACGGCCCACGGACGGATTACTCGGTCCGGCATTGGCGAAATGCTGGGCGGTCAATTCGCGAAAGACTGTGCCGAACGCGCTGCCGATCTGTGCGACGGCTGCGGTGTTGCCTTTGGGGTCGAGCATTCCGAGCAAGGATGGTGCCGCACCCAGCGCCGCTCCCATTGCGGCGCCGCTGACTTGCGCCAACAGTGGGCCCCAACTGTCGGGATCATCCATGTGCAGAGCGGATCTGGCCCAGTTGGCACTCGCATATCCACTGATGCCACCGGTAATTGCGCCCGCTGTGGCGCCGACCGCCGTGACGGCCACGCTCATGGGTGACAAGAACCCCGCGACGGCATATTGCACGGCAGCGGCAATCAAGGCACTGGGAAGGTCCCGGGCCGCCGTTGCACCCACTGCCGCGACAGTGTCCAGACCTGCCAGTCCCTGAAGGTCGACGAACCGGACCGGATTGCCGCGCACCATCGCATACAGGTTCAAACCATCGACAACCCCTGCCGGGTCGGCGCTTATCCAGCACATCCACCAAGGTGCGTAATACCGTTGTCCGTAGCAATACAGACCGGTTGCATCTCGCTCTTGGCCAGCATAGCGCCGAGTCTTGTAGCTGGCCTGCACCTTGTCCGGACCGGCCCACCAGCAGGTGCCGCCATGGGGGTAATAATGTTCTTGGCTGATGATGTTGGCGTGCTGGTCGAGCATCAGCAGGCTTGAGCCCAGATGGTTGCTCAGACTGTATTGAAACAGATCGGCACCGGGGCCGCCGCGAGTCCAGTGCAACACTTCGACTGCACAGCGTCCGGCCTGCACAAGTTTGACGGACATGGATTCACCCGGTGTTTCGCGTCTGGTCAGATCCGGCAGATAACGCGTTTCGTGTGTGTGTATCGAGGCGCCACTGTGTACCAGGCGAAGCTTGCGTTTACGCTGACCGCCAACGTCGTAGATGTAGCGTTCACTGTCATTCGGGCCATCCTCGCGCACTACTTGATCGACCTGGCGCAGGCGATTGCTTGGGGTCCAGCTCAGATCCTGACCAGGCTGCAGCAGGCGTTTATTGCCATTGGGATCAAACCCGGCAACGATTTCAGCCTCGCTCGGCAAGCTGCCGTCGGGGTTTTGTGTCAGCCCTCGATTGCTGTAGCGGGAAATCGCCATGCGTTGCGTCCAGCTATGGCTTGCAGCCACATGCACCACCGTCGTGAGATTGCCACCCGGATCGTAGC
This sequence comes from Pseudomonas sp. HS6, assembly GCF_023375815.1. Taxonomy (NCBI): domain Bacteria; kingdom Pseudomonadati; phylum Pseudomonadota; class Gammaproteobacteria; order Pseudomonadales; family Pseudomonadaceae; genus Pseudomonas; species Pseudomonas sp. HS6. The sequence continues at coordinate 3,764,034 of NZ_CP067412.1, forward strand.
TGTAGCTTTGGCGGTAGTTTTCCAGTTGTCCGGGATCCGCTGGCGATCCGAAGGCGGGCTCCTGCGGCCCGTTCTGGGTGTTGATCCGCTGCCAGCCAGTGGCTGCAATCAATTGATACAGGCTGTTGTAGGTATAAGTGCTGGTCGGTTCGACTTTCTGATTTCGAAAAAAGCGCGTGGGCTGTGCCAGATCATTGATGTCGAGAATATTGCCCATGCGATCGTAGCTGTACGTCAGATGTTGGAGCGGCGGCTGGCCGGCAACCCCGGCCTTGATTTCCATCAGATGGCCGCTTTGCGGGTTATACCGGCTTTCGCTGATCACGCCATTGCCAGCAACTTGCCGATGAATCTGGCCGCCAGCGCTGTATTCGATATCCCGCAGCAGTACGCTTTCGTCCATCTGCCCGGCGAGTTTCAAGCGGACCCGGTTGAGCTGGCCAGCGACATCCATATCGGAAAACTGCACATTGCCTGATGCGTCTTCCAGACTGATTCTTTCTCCCAGCGCGTTGTAGCGGGTGCGTGTGGTGGCACCACTGCCGGTTTCATGCAGCAGGTCCCGGTTTGCCTCGGCGATGGGCCAGTCCGGCTCGTCGAGCTTCTCGAGAAAATGGCGGGTTTGGGTGGTGTCTCCGCCCGTGAGCGCGAAAGCCGGGAAATGCAGTGTGCCGGCATCGTCGTCCAGGCGGATCAACTGGCCGCACTGATTGTGTAAAGCCAATGTCGGGGTGTTATCGCCGTAGGTGTAAAACGCTCGGTTGCGCGCAGGCATCCCATCAGCGAGTTCGATGATTCTGGTCGGGCGCATCAACAGGTCGTGTACGGTTTGAATCTGCGTCTGTTGGCCGTCCCAGTTGGACAGGCTTTGACCGGCCACGCCGGGGAGCGTCCAGCGGCGGCCGGAATCGACGCTGTCGCTGTGAAGAGTTACGCCTGTCAGGCTGTGCACCGTCGTCAGATTGGGTCGGGCATCCGGATCGGTTCCGATATGGGCGTACAGGCGCGGATCACAGCTGACGGTCGCCTGTCCGGCAGCGTTGTAGGCTTGTCGATGAGTACGCGACACCGCTGCCGCACCGGGCGTCTCACGGCAGTAGGACACAGAAGCAATGTCCAGTCCTCGCGGATCCAGTACCGAGACAGTTGGCGTGTTCTTATGCATGTGAACAGCTTCCCTGAAGCGTTTCGTATCGCAGCAGTTAGTGCCGAGTCGAACATTTGCGTCAACTGTCAGAACTTACAGGTTCAGTCTGTTTTCCGACGGGCTGCAGGATATCGATGAAACAACGTTGTCATCATTCCTGGCAGTAACGGTCATTGCTGTCGGGCGCCGTCTTACGGACAATCAACGCCTGTTTACCGCTCATGGATCTACCGGTATGTCGCAACCGATCTTTTTCGCCCACGCCAACGGGTTCCCGTCGGGCACCTACGGCAAGCTGTTCTCGGCGCTGGCGCCGGAGTTCCGGGTGACGCATCTGGAGCAGCATGCCCACGATCCGCGTTTTCCGGCGGGTGACAACTGGTACCACCTGGTCGACGAGCTGATCCATCACCTGCAACAACAGGACGAACCGGTGTGGGGCGTTGGCCATTCCTTCGGCGGAATGCTGCATCTGCACGCCGCGCTGCGTTGCCCGGAGCTGTATCGCGGGGTGGTGATGCTCGATTCGCCAGTGCTGACCCGTACTGATCAATGGGTGATACGAGCTGCCAAGCGCTTTGGCTTCATCGATAAACTGACCCCGGCCGGTCGCACATTGGGGCGGCGCGAAGAGTTTGCTGACCTCGACAGCGCTCGCAGTTACTTTGCCGGCAAGACCCTGTTCCGCGCATTCGATCCCGAGTGCTTCGACGCCTACCTGCAACATGGCTTGCACAAGGTCGGCGACAAGTTGCGCCTTCGCTTCGATCCCGCCACCGAAATCAGCATCTATCGCGGCGTGCCACACACCAGTCCCGGGCGCACCCGGCAGCTTCAGGTGCCGCTGGCGGTGGTGCGCGGGCACAAGAGTCGCGTGGTGATGAACCATCACACTCGCTTCGTCGGTCGTCTGCCTCAGGGCGAGTCGCTGACAGTGCCTGGCGGTCACATGTTTCCGCTCGAACGCCCGCAGGACACCGCGCAGTTGCTGAAAAAACTGTTCACTCGCTGGGAAAACCGCCAGCACAAGGATTGCGCATGAGCCCGGCGGTCGAAGAGGTGCGCCTGAGCCTGCCGCATATCGAACTGGCGGCGCATCTTTTCGGCCCTGAAGACGGGTTGCCGGTGATTGCCCTGCACGGCTGGCTGGACAACGCCAACAGCTTCGCCCGTCTGGCCCCTCAACTGAAAGGCTTGCGCATTGTTGCGCTGGACATGGCCGGTCACGGTCACTCGGGACATCGTCCGGTCGGCGCGGGTTACGCGTTGTGGGATTACGCCCATGATGTGCTGCAAGTAGCGGAACAGCTAGGCTGGAAGCGCTTCGGCCTGCTCGGGCATTCGCTGGGGGCGATAGTTTCGCTGGTGCTGGCAGGGTCGATGCCGGAGCGCATTACCCATCTGGCGTTGATCGACGGAGTGATCCCGCCGACGGATAAAGGCGAAAACGCCGCCGAGCGCCTGGGCATGGCCCTGCAGGCGCAGCTTGATCTTCGGGAAAAACGCAAACCGGTCTACAACACCCTCGACCGGGCCATCGAAGCGCGCATGAAAGGCCTGGTGGCGGTTAGCCGTGAAGCCGCCGAACTGCTGGCGCAACGTGGCCTGATGCCAGTGCCCGGCGGTTACACCTGGCGCACCGACAACCGTCTGACCCTGCCATCGCCATTGCGTCTGACTCAGGAGCAGGCGATGGCCTTCATCCAGCGCATTGCCTGTCCGACGCAATTGGTGGTGGCGGCCGACGGTATGCTGGCCAAACATCCCGAGTTGCTGGAGCGTCTACCCTTTAACCGGGAACAGCTGCCGGGCGGGCACCATCTGCACCTGAATGACGAGTCGGGTGCAGTCCTTGTCGCAGACTGTTTCAATCGGTTCTTCGCCATTCCTTGACTTGCTCCGGGCAACTGTCGAGGCTGGGCGGGTTGAAATGGGAGACAACTACAATGGATTTCTACACCGCTGCGAACCCGAATAGCCAGAAAGGCGCCCCGGCCATGCCGATCCGATGAGCCTGTCCATGCGATCTTTCAGTCTGCTGGCGCTGTGCTGTTTCAGTCCCGTGTTGCTCGCTGCCGACCTGCCGGGCAGCCAGGATCTGCCGATCGTGCCGCGTCTGGCCGACGCGCAGATCGTCGACTATCGCCCTCCCGTGGAACTGGAGCGGATTTACCCGATGGGCTCGATCCGCAAGATCAGCGGCCAGTTGCGTTTCGACGGCCAGGTCGGCGCCCGTGGGCAAACCACCTCGGTCACTTACGAGTTACCGCCTGAACATTCCGCCAATGAAGCTTTCACCGTCGCTCGCGAGGCCCTGCAAAAACAGGACGCCGAGCTGTTGTTCTGGTGTCAGGCCAGGGATTGCGGCGAAAGCAGCCTGTGGGCCAACGAAGTGTTCGGCAATGCCAAGCTGTACGGTGCCGACGAGCAGCAGGCCTATCTATTGCTGAGGCTGGCGGCGCCTCGCGACAACACGCTGGTGGCGCTTTACAGCATCACTCGCGGCAATCGCAAAGCCTATCTGCATGTCGAGCAATTCGAGGCCGCCACGCCTCTGGGTGATTTGCTGCCGACTTCTGCGACTCTGTTGCGACAGTTGAAAGACACCGGTGAGCTGAAGTTGCCGAAACTGGCCGGCGATCCCGATGAGACCTGGCTGCGTCTGCTGTCCCGTGGCCTGAATCTCGACACCACGTTGCGGGTCACGGTCTCCGGGCCCAAGGCCGAGGCCTGGCGTCAGGCACTGATCACGCAAGGTGTGCGCGCGGCACGGATGGAAACCGGCAATGTCGAAGGCGCCGGCCTGCGCATCGATCTGTTGCGATAAGGTGTCTCTGGCGGACACGCCCGGCGTGTTCGCCTACTCTTTGCCTGACTGACTTTTTCGAGATTTCACATGCCCAATAATGATCGTCTGCTGGTGCAGATCCTGTTGCTGGTGCTGTTCGGTGCCAGTTTCTGGGTGATGGCGCCGTTCTGGTCGGCGCTGTTCTGGGGAGCGGTGCTGGCGTTCGCCAGTTGGCCGTTGATGCGCCTGCTGACCCGTTGGCTCGGCGGCCGCGAATCTCTGGCGGCAGGTATCCTGACCCTGGGCTGGATGCTGCTGGTGGCGGCACCGCTGGTATGGCTGGGGTTCAACCTGGCCGATCACGTGCGCGATGCCACGGTGTTCATCAAGGATGTGCAGGTCGACGGTCTGCCGGAAGCGCCGGCCTGGCTCGGCACGATTCCGCTGGTGGGGGAGCGGCTGGTCGGGTTCTGGAACAGTGTCGATCAGCAGGGCGCAGCGCTGATGGTGTCGATCAAGCCCTATCTGGGACAGGTCGGTAACTGGCTGCTGGCGCGCAGCGCGCAGATCGGCGGCGGGATTCTCGAGCTGACCCTGAGCATTGTCTTCGTGTTCTTTTTCTACCGTGACGGGCCGCGGCTGGCGGCGTTCGTGCACAGCCTGCTGGAGCGCTTGATCGGTGATCGCGCCGGGTATTACATCGAGCTGGTGGCCGGCACCGTGCAGCGGGTGGTGAACGGGGTGATCGGTACGGCGGCGGCGCAGGCGATTCTGGCGCTGATCGGGTTCCTGATTGCCGGGGTGCCGGGGGCTTTGGTGCTGGGGATCGTGACGTTCCTGCTCAGCCTGATTCCGATGGGGCCGCCGCTGGTGTGGATTCCGGCCACGGCGTGGCTGGCCTGGAAGGGCGAGTACGGGATGGCGGTGTTTCTCGGGATCTGGGGGACGTTTGTCATCAGTGGGGTGGATAACGTGCTCAAGCCGTATCTGATCAGCCGTGGCGGGAATCTGCCTTTGGTGATTGTGTTGCTCGGGGTGTTTGGCGGGTTGATTGCGTTTGGGTTTATCGGGTTGTTTATCGGGCCTACGCTTTTGGCTGTTGCTTATAGTTTGTTGACGGATTGGAGCAAAAGTCAGGGGCGGGTTGAGGATCGGCGTTGACGGTGGGCCTTGGCGGCCTTTGGGCCGGCCAGGCTCTGGGTTGTTTTGGGTGAATATCCGTTTCTTCGGTAACGGCGGCTTATGGTTTCGCCCTTACGGCGACTCACTTTTTTACAAGCGCCTAAAAAAGTAAGCAAAAAACGCTCGCCCCGGCGTTCGGCCCTCGCAGGCTCGGGTTCCTTCGCTCCGGAGTCCCTCCGGGGGCATCGACTTCGTCGATGAGTTCGGCTTCGCCGCACGGCACTACGTGCCAATCCCTGGATGAACACCTCCACTCAGCCTTCCGAAGGGGCGGGTGGATCAAGATCAAAAGCGTTGTCGAGCTAACGCTCATCCTGTTTTTGGATTACCTCACGTCGCCACATTCAAATACTTGCCCACCGACGCCGCACTATCGAGCGAATACTGCTTGCTCAGATTGGCAATCATCCGGTTCAACGCTTCAGTCGTGGTTTGAGTAGTACTGGCAGTCTGTTCATCGCTCGGACGCTGGTGTCCCGCCTGCAACGCGGCCTTCAATTCATCACTGCTCACGCCACCACTGCTGTCGCTATCCAGCACCTTGAGCAACGCCGCGCTGGTGTCGCTGCTGTTCGACGAGGTGCTGTCGCTGGCCTGCAACGCACTGCTCAACTCGGTCGCCGTCACATTTCCATCGCCGTCCGCATCAAGCTGGCTGAACAGTTCGTCACTGGAAACCCGAGGTGGCGGCGGTGGTGGCGGGGTGAGGCTGGCGGTGAGTTCGTCCTGGCTGACGATGCCGTCTTTGTTCTTGTCGAGAGCGGAGAAGATTTTGCTGCTGTCGGCGGTGCTGCCGGCGCTGGTCAGGCCGCTGCTCAGTTCGTCGCCGCTGATGGCGCCGTCGCCGTCGGTGTCCAGGGCTTTGATCAGGGCGTCGGCCAGGTCGGTGTTGGGGGCCTGGTCGTGATCGGGTGGCGGTGGTGGCGCCATGGCGGCCATTTCGTCGGCGCTGAGGCTGCCGCTGCTGTCGCTGTCCAGGTCGCCAAACTGTTTGCTCAGGTTGACCAGCAAACCGTCGTTGGATTTTTGCGACAGGGCGCTGTTCAGTTCGTCCTGATCCACCGCGCCGTCGCCGTTGCTGTCGAGTTTGGCGAACAGTTCTTTCTGCAGTTGCTGACTGCGGGCGTTTTGCGTGGTGGTGCTGCTGGTGCTGGTGTAGCTCGTGTAGTTGCTCACGCTACCGATCATTGGGCTCTCTCCTTGGGCTGGAAAACCGGTTTGTGTACCGGCTTATGCAGCGTCAAGGCGCGAGGTGTCGTGGGTATGTGGATTTTGTACCGGGCGGTACACAGTCGGCTTCAGTGGCGGGGCAGGCGAATGACGGCGGTGAGGCCGCCGCCGGGGGTTTCTTCGAGGTTGAGTTGTCCGCCCTGGCGTTGCGCGGCTTCACGGGCGATGGTCATGCCCAGGCCGACGCCGCCGGAGTTGCGGTTGCGCGAGCCTTCCAGGCGGAAGAACGGTTCGAACACGGCTTCACGCTTGTCGGCGGCGATGCCCGGGCCGTGGTCGATGACGCGGATCAGCAGTTGTTCGCGCTGATCCTGCAGTTCGATGCGTGCCTGCCCGGCGTAGCGCAAGGCGTTGTCCATCAAATTGTTGATGCAGGAACGCAAGGCCATCGGCTGCACCTGCAAGGGCGCGCAGTGGCCGCTGACTTGTACATCGGCGCCCTGGTCCTGGGCGTTTTCGCACAGGGACTCGACCAGCGCCTGCACATCCATCAGTTGCAGCGCTTCGCTGGTGCGTTGTTCGTGCAGGTAGGTGAGGGTGGCGTCGAGCATGCCGATCATGTCGTTCAGGTCCTGACGCATCTGGCCTTGCAGTTTGTCGTCGTCGATCTTTTCCAGGCGCAGTTTCAGCCGCGACAGCGGTGTGCGCAGGTCATGGGAGACGGCGCCGAGCATGCGTGCGCGTTGCTGCACCTGTTCGCGAATCCGCTGCTGCATCAAATTGAAGGTGTGCGCCGCCTGGCGTGCTTCGCGCGGACCGGATTCGTCCAATGGCGGGCTGTCGAGGTTTTCACTGAGGCGTTCGGCGGCGTTGCTCAGGCGCTGGATCGGGCGGCTCAGCAGTTTGGCGCCGTACCATGCCGCGATCATCAACGAGATGAACTGAAAGGTCAGCGGCACCAGCGGCCCGCCGAACCACGGGCGCGGAGGGCGCCGTGGGAAGCGTGAATCCGGCGGCGGCTGTTGGCCGTCGATCCCCTCGGAAAACTCCGGAGGCGGAGGCGGTGGTGGCGGGCCGTAATGGTGGAACCAGGCGAAAGCCAACAGGTGCGCCAGGACGATCGCCACGAACAGCACACCAAACAGGCGGCCGAACAGCGTGTCGAAGCGCGCCCGCATCAGCCGATGTCCCGCGCGTCGAACAGGTAACCTTCACCGCGTACGGTTTTGATCAGCTGTGGGGCTTTTGGGTCGTCGCCAAGTTTTTGCCGCAGGCGCGAGACCAGCAGGTCGATGCTGCGGTCGAAGGCTTCGATCGAGCGACCACGGGCGGCGTCCAGCAACTGTTCGCGGCTGAGTACCCGGCGCGGACGTTCGATGAACACCCAGAGCAGGCGGAATTCGGCGTTGGACAGCGGCACGACCAGGCCATCGTCGGCGATCAACTGACGCAGGACGCTGTTCAGACGCCAGTTGTCGAAGCGAATGTTCGCACGCTGTTCGGTGCGGTCGTCGCGCACCCGACGCAGAATCGTCTGGATCCGCGCTACCAGCTCCCGGGGTTCGAACGGTTTGGCCATGTAGTCATCGGCGCCCAGTTCCAGGCCGATGATCCGGTCGGTGGGTTCGCAGCGGGCGGTGAGCATCAGGATCGGGATGTCCGATTCGGCGCGCAGCCAGCGGCACAGCGACAAACCGTCTTCGCCGGGCAGCATCAGGTCGAGCACCACCACGTCGAAATGTTCGGCCTGCATCGCCTGGCGCATGGCCGCGCCGTCGGTGACGCCGCTGGCGTGAATGTTGAAGCGGGCCAGGTAGTCGATCATCAGTTCGCGGATCGGCACGTCATCGTCGACGATCAGGGCCCGAATGCTCCAGCGCTTGTCGTCTTTCTGCTCTTCATTCACGGAGACTTGGGAGTTGTGCATGAGGCTGTTCATCTGCCAGTAGGCCGCCAACCACAAAGATAGGCTGCGAGGTTGTGGTTTCAGCATAGGCGTCCGGCCGTGAGGCGGGAAGGGCTGCTGTAAGGACATGTTGCGGCTGGCGAGGCTAGCGCGGACGCATGTTGCCGGCGTGTCGGTTGTGTATCGGGTTAGACACAATACCCTGCAAGGCTATGCTGATCACGTCCGGCGCGACGATTTACCGATCATCGGGTGCCGCGCCGCCGCCGGTTCCGCTACAATGCGCGCCGATTTCGACTTGCCTGAGAGCCCATCCATGTCCGCCTGCCAGACTCCTATCATCGTCGCCCTGGATTTCCCCACCCGTGACGCCGCACTGAAGCTGGCCGACCAGTTGGACCCGAAACTGTGCCGGGTCAAAGTGGGCAAGGAACTGTTCACCAGTTGCGCCGCGGAAATCGTCGGCACCCTGCGTGACAAGGGTTTTGAAGTATTCCTCGACCTGAAATTCCACGACATTCCCAACACCACGGCGATGGCGGTCAAGGCCGCTGCCGAGATGGGCGTGTGGATGGTCAACGTTCACTGCTCCGGCGGTCTGCGCATGATGGCGGCCTGCCGTGAAGAGCTGGACAAGCGCAGCGGCCCGCAGCCATTGCTGATCGGCGTGACCGTGCTGACCAGCATGGAACGTGAGGATCTGGCGGGTATCGGTCTGGACATCGAGCCGCAGGAGCAGGTGTTGCGCCTGGCAGCCTTGGCCGAGAAAGCCGGGATGGACGGTCTGGTGTGCTCGGCGCTGGAAGCCACGGCGCTGAAGACCGCGCACCCGTCGCTGCAACTGGTGACCCCGGGGATTCGTCCTGCCGGCAGCGCCCAGGATGACCAGCGTCGCATCCTGACCCCGCGTCAGGCACTGGATGCCGGTTCCGACTATCTGGTGATCGGCCGTCCGATCAGCCAGGCGGCGGATCCTGCCAAGGCACTGGCCTCGGTGGTTGCGGAACTGGCCTGATCGAACAGCTGAAGATTCAATAAAGGGAGCCCGATGGCTCCCTTTATTGTTTTCAGACCTTCAACACCAGTTTGCCGAAGTTCTCGCCGCTGAACAGTTTGCCCAGGGTTTCCGGGAACGTTTCCAGACCTTCGACGATGTCTTCCTTGCTCTTGAGCTGACCCTTGGCCATCCAGCCGGCCATTTCCTGGGCAGCGCTGGCGTACTGCGCGGCGTAGTCCATCACCACAAAGCCTTCCATTCGCGCGCGGTTGACCAGCAGCGACAAGTAGTTGGCGGGGCCTTTGACCGCTTCCTTGTTGTTGTACTGGCTGATAGCGCCGCAGATCACCACGCGCGCCTTGAAGTTCAGGCGGCTCAGCACGGCGTCGAGGATGTCGCCGCCGACGTTGTCGAAATACACGTCCACGCCTTTCGGGCATTCGCGTTTAAGGCCGGCCAACACGTCTTCGCTTTTGTAGTCGATGGCGCCGTCAAAGCCGAGTTCGTCGATCAGGAATTTGCATTTGTCGGCACCGCCGGCAATGCCGACCACCCGGCAACCTTTGATCTTGGCAATCTGCCCGGCAATGCTGCCGACTGCGCCTGCTGCACCGGACAACACCACAGTGTCGCCGGCCTTCGGTGCGCCGACATCGAGCAGGGCGAAGTAAGCGGTCATGCCGGTCATGCCCAATGCGGACAGATAAACCGGAAGCGGTGCCAGTTTCGGATCGACCTTGTAGAAACCTCTTGGCTCGCCGAGGAAGTAATCCTGCACGCCAATGGCACCGTTGACGTAGTCGCCGACGGCAAACCCCGGATTGTTCGAGGCGATGACTTTGCCTACGCCCAATGCGCGCATGACTTCACCGATACCCACCGGCGGGATGTAGGACTTGCCCTCGTTCATCCAGCCGCGCATGGCCGGGTCGAGGGACAGGTATTCGTTCTTGACCAGGATCTGTCCCGCCGTCGGCTCACCCACCGGTACTTGCTGATAAGTGAAGGTTTCGCGTGTAGCGGCGCCCACCGGGCGTTTGGCGAGCAGAAACTGACGATTGGTCTGGTTAGTCATGACTGGCACTCAACTGAATGAAGCCTTGTTGATAGACCGTCCTTGGCGATGCCGCAAGGTTGGCTGACGAGGCGAATGCTGGTCGATCAAACAGGGTGATAGTGGCCCTCACAGTTTTATCACTGCAATTCATGGGCGGCTAAACGGCCTTCTGATAGTGCTGCCGCTGTCGGGGCGGCTGTGGCTATGCTGCCAATCATCAATCCCCGCTTTCGAGGACATAACAATGAGCATGACGTTTTCCGGTCAGGTCGCCGTAGTCACTGGCGCCGCCAACGGTATTGGCCGCGCAACCGCCCAGGCGTTTGCCGCCGAAGGTCTGAAAGTGGTGGTGGCTGATCTGGATGCGGCCGGGGGCGAGGGCACCGTTGCGCTGATTCGTACAGCCGGCGGCGAAGCGACCTTCGTGCGTTGCAATGTTACCGTCGAAAGCGATGTGAAAAATCTGATGGACGAGGTGATCAATACCTACGGCCGTCTCGACTATGCCTTTAACAATGCCGGCATCGAAATCGAGAAAGGCAAACTGGCCGAAGGCTCGATGGATGAGTTCGACGCGATCATGGGCGTCAACGTCAAGGGCGTCTGGCTGTGCATGAAGTACCAGTTGCCGCTGCTGTTGGCGCAGGGCGGCGGGGCGATCGTCAACACCGCGTCGGTGGCCGGGCTGGGGGCTGCACCGAAGATGAGCATTTACGCGGCCTCCAAGCATGCGGTGATCGGTCTTACGAAGTCTGCCGCCATCGAGTACGCCAAGAAGAAAATCCGCGTCAACGCCGTTTGCCCGGCGGTGATCGACACCGACATGTTCCGTCGCGCCTATGAGGCCGACCCGAAGAAAGGCGAATTCGCCAACGCCATGCACCCGGTAGGTCGCATCGGCAAGGTCGAGGAAATTGCCAGCGCTGTGCTGTACCTGTGTAGCGATGGTGCAGCGTTCACTACCGGCCATTCGCTGGCCGTGGACGGTGGCGTGACCGCATTCTGAAAAATAGGTATTGATGCAGGAAACGACCCGCCTCTCGGCGGGTTTTTTTCGCCGGCATGTCAGTTACACGCCCTTGATAAACAATGTGTATCAAATAGTTAGAACGGTGGCTTTTGACGGCGTTGTCGCACAGCCTGACCGACGCGGCTGTGATTTACTGCCGCGAGTAAAACGGACAGGAGTTTGGCCACTCATGGAATTGAGAATTGACCGACAGGCAATGGTGCCGGTCGTACAGCAGATCGTTGATGGATTGATCGATTGGATCGTGCAGGGGCAGGTGCCGCCGGCAACGCGGCTGCCATCCGTGCGACAAATCGCGCGGTCGAATCTGCTGAGCCAGTCGAGTGTCATGGAGGCCTGTGAGCGTCTCGTGGCACAGGGTGTTCTGGCTTCGCGCCAGGGCTCGGGGTTCATGGTGGCGGCCACCTCGCTGAAGTGTTGCAAGGTATTCGACAGCCCTGCTTTCGAGGGCGAGCGCGACAGCCGCGATTCGAATTCCGAATGGCGCGCAGGCCTGAAACTGGGCGACGGCGTTCTGCCGGAGAGCTGGCGAGAGCCCGATGATCTCAGCTATGCGATCCGTCAGGTGGCCCGCACCGACATGGTCAGCCTGTTCAACTACAACACGCCTCTCGGGCTCCCCGCGCTGCGCGAACAGATAGTCAAACGGCTCGGAATGCTCGATATCACCGCCGATGAGGACGGTGTGCTGACCACGGCGGGTGCCAGCCACGGGTTGGACCTGATCGTGCGCACGCTGTTCCGGGCCGGTGATTGTGTGGTGGTGGAAACGCCGGGGTATTCGCCGCTGTTCGATCTATTGCGGCTACAAGGCGTGCGCATGCTTGAGGTTCGTCGCACGCCCGGCGGGCCGGACGTCGAGGCGCTCGAGGCGTTGCTGCAGCAATTCCGGCCGGCGGCACTTTTCATCAACAGCCATCACCACAACCCTACGGGGAGCTGCCTGGCACCGGCAGTGGCTCGACGCATTCTGCAATTGAGCAAAACCTACGATTTGCAGCTGATCGAAGATGACGTCTACGCCGACATGCATAACGGCAGCGGCACGCGCCTGGCGGCACTGGATGAAGACAGGCGGGTGATTTATGTAGGCAGTTTTTCCAAGACGCTGAGTAGCTCGTTGCGGGCAGGCTTCGTGATGGCCGGTGCTGAGGTGATCGAACAATTGGCGCGGGTCAAGACGATCAGTTGCATGGGCACTTCAAGGTTCAACGAGGCCGTTCTGGCGGCGCTGCTGGCCAGTGGCGCCTATCGCAAACTGGTGCAGCGCCAGCGTCAGCGACTCAATACCGATCGTGCGGCGGCCCTGCAGGCGCTGGAAGATGCCGATTGGGAGGTGTTTGGCAAGCCGACGGGCGGGCTGTTCATCTGGGCGCGATCGCCGCTGGCGGACGAGGGGCGCTTGCGTAGACAAGCCTTGCGTCATGGTGTGCAACTGTCCTGCGCGACATCATTCAGCCCCAGTGGCGAAGCCAGTGACTGGCAGCGGATCAATGTGGCCTATGCTTGCGATCCGAGGGCGCGGCAGTTCTTTCGCAGTACGGCCGTGGATCGACCTCAAGTGTTCTGAAAACGACGCGTGCGTAGCTTTTTGCCATTATTCCGACGCCAGAGTCTTGTGCTGGTTCATGGCCGTTGCGACTCTTCGGCAACAGACTTTGGCAGGGGACTACGCGCAATGATTTCGGCCGTGCAAGGACGTTTTGCCAACCTAGGTATGGCGAAAAAACTGGGTGTCGGGTTTGTGCTGGTATTGCTGTTGACCGCGCTGGTGGCGGCCATCGGTGTCTGGTCCCTGCAAACCATCAGTCAGCGCTTCGACGGGCTCAAACAGATGTCCTCGCTCAATAGCGGCCTGCTCAAGGTGCGCCTGCTGGAGCAGGACTACGCCTTGCACGGCAATCCGAAAACCGCCGAAGCCCTGCACGAGGGAGTAGATGGCCTGATCGCCATGGCCGATCAACTCAAGGCTCAATCGCCGGGCAATGAGACTGTCATGAACGACGTCCAGCAGTCGTTGGGCGCCTACCGCAAAGCCTTCGACGAATTCGTTTCGCTGACGCAGGCCAAGGATCTGGCGCTGGAAATGGCCAGTTGGTCGGTGTCCAGCGTTGCCAACAACCTCGACGTTCTGCAGGCGGGGCTTGCCGATGATGGCGCCTACACCCTGAAAGACAGCGAGGGCAAGGATGGGGCGCAGTTCATCGAGCAAGCCAGTCAGGTCAGTCAGGTTTCGCGCTTGATGCTGCAGGCCATGAACGAAGCACGGGTGCGACTGGATCAGAGTCGCAAGGGCGATGACAGCGAGAAAGGTAACATCGAACAGGCCGCCCAGGCCCAGACGCAAGCCGAACAACTGAAATCCACAGTCAAGGACGAAGGTTATCTGACGGTCCTCAATGAAGTGTCAGGTCACATCGCCGGTTTCAATGACAAGCTTGCCGAGTACACGGGGCTTCTGGCTCAGGAAAAAACCGTCTACGAGCAATTGCATCAGCGTGCCGCCCAAGTGGTGGAGCGGGTCGATCAGGCCTACGTCGCCCAGGACGTCGCGATGCAGGGGGAGTTGAAGAAGAACTCGGTGCTGATTATCGGCTCGTCGGCGCTGGCATTGCTGGTCGGGCTGATTGCGGCGTGGGTGATCACCCGGTTGATCGTCGCGCCGTTGCGCAGCGTGATGCATGTCGCTCAGCGGATTGCCGCCGGTGACTTGAGTGCGACGGTGGAAGTGACTCGCCGTGACGAGATCGGCCAGTTGATGCAGTCCATGCAGCAGATGGGCGCAGGCCTCAGCACTATCGTCAGCGGATTGCAGGCCGGCATTGAGCAGTTGGCCAGCTCTGCGCAATCGCTGTCGGCGGTGACCGAGCAGACCAACCTTGAAGTCAGCAGCCAGAAAGAGGAAACCGAGCAGGTCGCCACGGCCATGAACCAGATGACCGCCACCGTTCACGACGTGGCGCGCAATGCCGAAGAAGCGGCGCTCGCGGCGCAGACTGCCGACGACAAGGTCGAGAGTGGCCAGCAGGTAGTGCGCCAGAGCATGGCGCGGATCGAGCAACTGGCGGATTCGGCGACGTCGGCCAGTTCAAGCATCGAAAGCCTGAGCGCTGAAATTCAGAACATCGGCACGGTCCTCGGGGTGATCAAGAGTGTGGCCGAGCAGACCAATCTGCTGGCGCTCAACGCCGCGATCGAAGCGGCGCGGGCGGGCGAGCAGGGTAGGGGCTTTGCGGTGGTCGCCGATGAGGTGAGGGCGCTGGCCCGGCGCACCCAGCAGTCGACCGAAGAGATCGAGCGGCTGGTCAGTGCGTTGCGCTCGGCGGCGCATTCGTCAGTGCAACAGATTCAGAGCAGTGGCGAACTGGTGAAGCTGGCGGTGAGTGATGCGTTGCAGACGGAAAGTGCGCTGGGGAGTATTGCGGCGGCGGTTTCGTTGATTCAGCAGATGAACCAGCAGATTGCGGCGGCGGCCGAGGAGCAGAGTTCGGTGGCCGAGGAGATCAATCGCAGTGTGACCAGTATTCGGGCGAGTGCGGATCAGTCGTCGATTGCGATGCGCGGGAATGCGGCTTCGAGTGTTGAGTTGGCGCAGTTGGGGAGTGAGCTCAGGGGGATGGTTGGGCACTTTCGGCTTTGACCTTGGCGGCCTTTGGGTCGACCAGACTTTGGGGTGGTTTGGGTGAATATCCGTTGCTGCGGGTGCTGCCGCTGGCGGTTTCGCCCTTACGGCGAGTTCCTTTTGGCAAACGCCCCAAAAGGAACCAAAAGGTCTAGGCCCCGGCGTGCGGCACCTCGCTTTGGCTCGGTGTTCCTTCGTTCCGGGATTCATCCGGGGGCATCGCCTACGGTTTGCTTCGCTGCACCTCCTCTCGATGCATGCGGCTTCGCCACACGGCGCTTCGCGCCCACCCCCGGATAAATCCCTCCACTCAGCCTTCCGATGGGGCCGGCACGTCAAAAGCGGTACTCGAGCTAACGCTCATCGTTTTGAGTGGTGGGAAGCCAAAGCCAAAGCCAAAGCAGAAGCAAGAGTAGAAGAAGCAGCAGAAGGTGCAGCAGCAGGAGGCGAGTTGCACGCGTTTTAAAACCAGAGTTCACCTCGGTCTTTCACGTCGGCGTACCTCCCCCAATCACCTCGGTCAGTCCCCTCTCCCTCCGGGAGAGGGTTAGGGTGAGGGAAAGCTTTTGATCTTTTTCTTTCAGGCAATAAAAAAGCCACCTCTCGGTGGCTTTTCTCAACATCTGCACTCAGTCGTAAATCACTTTCTTCTTCCAGTCCGCATCAGCCTCAACATCTTTGAGACCAGCAGTCAGTTGGTTTTCTTCGCCTTCGACCGGGGCAATCTTGTCCATGACCTGGGCGTTGGCGCGGGCCAGCAGTTTTTCCAGGTATTGGAGTTGTTCGGCGTAGATCTGCGGGTCCTGCTGTTTGCGCAGGTATTGCACGCCGCGTTCGAAGGCGAGGCGGGCCTGGCCTGGCTGGTTTTGTTGCAGGGCGTGCTGGCCGAGGTTGTTGAAGAACTCGATGTGCAGCAGTACCAGGATATGACGCACTTCGCGAATCCAGTGCTTGGCCTCGTTCGGTGGCAGGAAACCGTCCTGAGCGGCGCGGGTGATCTGGCCGTGGAGGGCTTCGAGGAGGAAACGGACGTCTTTGGCCTTGGCTTCGGTCTGGATCGGGGCTGGCGGGTTGTTGACCGGGATCGATTCGCCCTGGGCGACGAGGGCGCTCAGTTCGGTGATGCGGGCCTTGGTGGTGGCGCTGGTCTTTTCCAGGTTCAGCAGACGCTGGCAGACGTTCAGTTCCAGGCGGGTCATCAACAGCTTGAGGGCCGGGGTCATGAACTGGCCGGGGAAGGTTTCGGTCAGTTCGCCGCAACGGCGCAGGCGGTCGTTGAGTTCGACCTTGGTGCGGGCCTTCTCCAGTTTGGTGTTTTCCACCACATGGTTCATGTAGCCAATGGCGATCAAGATTGCGATCCCGGCTATGACTAGCAGGGTGATCATGAGTGGTGTCACCGGTAAGACCTCTTTATAGGGTTCGCGTGCGAGTGTAGTGGCTTGGCATATAGGAGCCTAGCGCCGCTCGACGGGTTGGATCGGCGAAGCTCAGTCTGTATCGGCCGCAGGGCTGCTTATATAAATGCTGGCCCTTGGGGTGCAGATTGCCATCACCTGTGCCGTGGACTATAACGCCTTGGCGAGTGTCGGAATATAGGCGTCAATCGTCGGGCGACGGAAAAGTCCGATTGGGCTCGTAAAGCAGGGCGAAGTCATTGATTTAAATAAATTTATATCAGGGGGTTGACGACCTTCCAATCCATCCATAGAATGCGCGCCACTTGCAGCGTAAAGCACACAGCGATACGAAGCAGGGAGTGAATGATGTAGTGTGTCCCCTTCGTCTAGTGGCCTAGGACACCGCCCTTTCACGGCGGTAACAGGGGTTCGAGTCCCCTAGGGGACGCCAAAGCGGGAATAGCTCAGTTGGTAGAGCACGACCTTGCCAAGGTCGGGGTCGCGAGTTCGAGTCTCGTTTCCCGCTCCAATTTTAAACAGTATTGCTTTCGGGCGGTGCTGAGTGAAACCAGAACCAAGTCTTCGGATAAGGATCTGGACACCGAAACACACACCATGTGTTCCGGGTAGCGTGTCCCCTTCGTCTAGTGGCCTAGGACACCGCCCTTTCACGGCGGTAACAGGGGTTCGAGTCCCCTAGGGGACGCCATTTGCGGGAATAGCTCAGTTGGTAGAGCACGACCTTGCCAAGGTCGGGGTCGCGAGTTCGAGTCTCGTTTCCCGCTCCAAATTCAAGAAGCGCCGCTCCGCAAAGAGCGGCGTTTTTATTAGTGAAAGTTGTAGCCTGTCCCCTTCGTCTAGTGGCCTAGGACACCGCCCTTTCACGGCGGTAACAGGGGTTCGAGTCCCCTAGGGGACGCCATTGCGGGAATAGCTCAGTTGGTAGAGCACGACCTTGCCAAGGTCGGGGTCGCGAGTTCGAGTCTCGTTTCCCGCTCCATATTCAACAAAAACGCCGCTCAGTGATGAGCGGCGTTTTTGTTTGTGCGCCATTTGTGGCGCAACAAAAAAGGACCTTGCGGTCCTTTTTTTGTGGGGTCGCCACATGGGCGACCCGATCCTTTGATCACAGCTTCGGCAGTTGCCCGATCCGCCCCATCATTTCCGTGACGATCTGCAGGTCCAGCAGGAACTGGTCAACCGTCTTGAACTCGCCGTCGGTGTGGCCGGTGTATTTGACCTCAGGTCGGGCCAGGCCGAATTGCACGCCGTTAGGCAGTTCATGCACCGAGGTGGCGCCGGCAGAGGTGCCGAATTCGTGTTTCATGCCCAGGTTTTCGGTGGACACGGCCAACAGCGCCTTGACCCACTCACCTTCTGGATTGCGGTACATCGGCTCGGCGATCGAGTAATCGAAGTTGACTGCGACGTGGGTCTTCTTGCTCCAGGCCGCCAGTTTGTCGGCGATTTCGGTCTTGAGCACTTCCGGCGACTTGCCCTTCGGTACGCGCAGGTTGACCGCGAGTTTGAAGGTTTTGTCGTCCATCCCGACATAGGTCAGCGAGGTGGTCAGCGGGCCCATGAAGTCATCGGCGAAACCGACCCCTAGCTTGCCACCCTTGTAGTCCAGTCCCCAGTTGTCGGCGGCGTAGCGGGCGGCGTCGGTGATGTGGTTGTGTTTGAGCGCGATTTTGCCATCCACGCTGTGGATGAAGTCCAGCATGCGGGCGACCGGGTTGACGCCGGATTCCGGCTCGGATGAGTGAGCGGAAACGCCGGTAACGCTGAGTTTCACGTCTTTGCCATCGACCTTGGCATTCACTTCGAAATCGCCGCCATGTTGTTTGGCGTATTCGCTACCGGCCTTTTGCAGACTGGCGGCCAGTTCGGCCGGTTTGTCTGTCACCAGGGTGACGAGCGAAACCGATGGAATCTGGTTAGTCGCCATACCACCGGTCATCGAAATGATTTCCGCGCCTTTGCCCTCGGCCTTGCGCTTGGCAAATTTGGCCATGACCGTGCCGTAGCCTTTCTCGGCGATCACCACCGGGTAGCCGCCATCCAGCGCCAGGTTGTACTCCGGCGTCGGGTTGCGCTCGAAGTAGTAAGGAATCGCGTCGCCGGTGGTTTCTTCGGTGGTGTCCACCAGCAGTTTGAAATTGCGCGCCAGCGGCAGCTTTTCTTCCTTGATGACCTTCATGGCATACAGCGTCACCACGATGCCGTTTTTGTCGTCCTCGGTGCCGCGGCCGTACATGCGGTCGCCGATCAGCGTGACTTTGAACGGGTCGAGTTTGGTGCCGTCCTTCAGTACCCAGTTTTCCGGCGTGACCGGAACAACGTCGGCGTGAGCATGAATGCCTACGACTTCCTTGCCGCTGCCGTCGAGGGAGATCTCGTAGACGCGGTTGTCGACGTTTCGGTAGTTCAGGCCGAAGGACTCGGCCAGGCTCTTGATCTTGGCGGCAATCTTGATGAATTCAGGATTCTCGTGTTGAGGAACACCCTCCTTGCGATCGGTCGGAATCTCGACCAGTTCGCGCAGGGTTTCGAGAGCGGCCTTGCCGTACTTCGCCCGGGTGTAGAGGCCGAGCAGGCGATAGATTTCGTTTTGTTGTTCAGCAGTCAGCGTCTTGTTATCGAGAAACGCGCTGATGGACGGGCGCAGGTCGTCAGTCTTGCTCAGGTCACTCTTGGCCAGCTCGCCGAGGAACTGGCGGAAATCACTGACCTTTGCATCGCTGAATGTCTTGAGGATGGTCGCGCTTTGCTGCGGTGTGATGTTGGCGTGTGCTGGCAGTGTCACGGACGAAAGGCTGGCCAGAATCAGGGTCGACGCGGCCAGTTGCTTGAGTGAAAAGTCCATTGCTAAGGGCATTCCTTTGCAGGCAGTGAGTAGGAGGTGTCTGATCGATAGGTCAGACGGTTTCGCAAACTAACACCACAAGCAAGGGATAGGGGAGCCCCCGAAGTGGGACGCGTCGCACAGAAATGCAAAAGCGGCGCAGAATCGAAAAAGCCCGTCCAATCTGTCTGGGCCGGGCTTCTCCGATCAGCGTGTTTACATCGACAACACCAGTCGCCCGGCAAACAGGATCAAAATCACCCCCATGCTGCGCTCGAACCAGTGCCCCATGCGCATGAACAGCACGCGCACTTTGCTGCTTGAAAAGAACAGCGCAACGATCACAAACCACAACGCATTCACACCGCACATCCACAACCCGTACAAGGCCTGAATTTCCAGCGGCGTGCTGGCGCTGATGATCGTGGTGAAGATCGCCAGGAAAAACAGCGTCGCCTTGGGATTGGTGGCGTTGGTCAGGAAGCCGGTAGAGAACGCCTTGAACAGCGATTGCTCGACCAGCGGTTCGTCGCTTGCCTTTTCACTTTCCAGTGTTGTCTTGGGCTTGCTGCGGATCAGGCTGATACCAAGGTAAAAGATGTAGGCGCCGCCCACCACCTTGGCCACGGTCAGCAGCCAAGGCGTGGTGTGCATCAAGGCGCCGACGCCCAGCAGGGTGTACAGCACGTGCACGGAAATTCCCGCGCCGATGCCCAGTGCGGTGCAAATGCCGACCAGACGACCGAAGCGCACACTCTGGCGGATGGTCACGGCGAAGTCCGGGCCAGGAGCGACCACGGCCAGGAAGTGGATGGTGGCCAGCGCCAGAAACTCGCCCAGGTAATTCGATGTCATTTCAGCTCCAGAAAGTCAGGGGTGAAGCATTGCCGCGATAACCGACAAAAAACGAAAGGCTCAAGCGCGGATCAGCCACGCCCGGTGTTACCGAGTGCATGCGACGCGAATTGAACATGATGAAGTCCCCCGGTTCCGGGCGAACTTCGAGGGCTGGCGGGCCGAGCAGCACCGGGTCGATGCCGTAGCTGTCGCCGCGCATTTCGTCGAAGCGGTCCGGCGAAATGTCGTCTTCCCACATCTGCAACGCGCCGCCTTCGGTCGGCATGTTCAGGTAGACGTTGCAGGCGAATTGCGCCTCCAGGCTGCGGGCCTGGAAACTCTCCGGGGCATCCTTGGCGAAGATGTCGTGATGGGCGAGAAAGCAGACGCCGGGTTTGACCACTCGCGACAGACCGACGTACATCTTTCGACCGTAGAGGTTTTCCAGATGGGCGCCTGCGGGCCAGGATTCGTCGAGCATGCAGCGCAAGGTGTCGACCGGAGACGAGTAGGGCGCGCAGCGGTTACGCAACTCGGCAATGTTGCTGGTGGCGCGTTCAAAGTAATCCTCGATCAGCAACGGCTGGTTTTCCGCCTCGTAGAACGCCATGCCGATGCGGCCGATGCTGGGCGCGTTGATGTAGCCTTCGAAGCCGGGTGCGAGAATCTTGTCGCCAATCTGGATCGCCTGCGCCTGAGGCAAAAAGCCTTTGACGCGGATGGCGAGGACTTCTTCGTTGGCCAGTTTTTTTATGCACGTCTCATCGAGACGCTCGACGTCAAGCATCATGGTTTCAGGTCCATCTATCGAATAGTCAACGGAACCGGCGAACGCGGTTCCCCCGGCGTCGGGCGCTGCATCTGGCAGCGCCCGAAATCCTCAATCCACGTTGTAGTGGACGGACAACGTGCCCTTCTTCTGCGAAAGGGACGCGATCGTGACTGTGCCCAGATCCTTCAGGCTGCGTACATGGGTGCCGCCGCAGCCATAGGCCGGCAGTTCACCGAAACCGATTTCCCGCGCACCTTCGCGCAGGGATGTCAGTCGTGGCAGATCGTGTTCGATCCATTGCCCGATGCCGTATTGAACGATTTGCGCATCGACTTCCTGGGCCGAATCCCCGGGCTTGAATTGCACCCGGCCTTCGTCTGGCCAGTGGTGTGCCTTGATCGGCATCCAGCCCATGGCCTGAACAAAGTGGCCGATCAAATGGCCGGCGGAGTGCATGCGGGTGTTGAAGCGGCGGCGTTCTTCATCAACACGGATCTGGGTCATGCCAAGTGGTACGGGCTGATCGACAAAATGGATGATTCGATCCGGCTCCTGCACGACACGCAGGACCTGGCTGTCACCGATCCAGCCCGTATCACAAGGCTGTCCGCCACCTTGCGGATGAAACAGAGTGGCGCGCAGCACCAAGGCGAATTCGTTCTCGTGGGGCGTGCAGTCGAGGACTTCCACATTGGCCTTGAGGTCATCACTATGGAAAAAGAGGCGAAGCGTCATATTCCATGCCCTTATTAAAGTTTCTTTTTTAATTATATGAATCGTGCAATAACGTGATAATCCGTTCAAACATCAAAGGACTGTTGCGCTGTGAGCATAAATCTTCCACTGCCGCTGCTCGGTGAAATGGCGATTTTCGTCAAGGTCGTAGAGACCGGCAGTTTCTCTGAAGCCGCTCGCCAATTGGGTTCGTCGCCCTCGGCGGTCAGCCGCAGTATTTCCCGGCTGGAGAAGGCTTTGGCCACGCGGCTGCTGCAACGCACTACGCGCAAATTGCGCTTGAGCGATGGCGGGGAAGAGGTATTCAAACGCTGTCAGGAGATGGTCAGCGCCGCTCGGTCGGTGATGGAAATCAGCGGTCAGTTCACCCACGAGGCCGAGGGACTGGTGCGAGTCAGTGTGCCGAAAGCGGTCGGTCGGTTCGTGATTCATCCGCACATGCCGGAGTTTCTGCGCCGCTATCCGAAGGTTGATGTGGAGTTGTTGCTGGAAGATCGGCAAGTGGATCTGATCGACGATCATGTCGACCTGGCGATTCGCATCACGGAGCGGCCGCCGGCAGGACTGGTCGGGCGGCAATTGCTGACCATCGACCATTTACTCTGCGCGACGCCGCAATACCTGGCCGAACATGGCACACCGACGCATCCCCATGATTTGCTCAATCACAGTTGCATCTATCTGGGCGAAACCCCGAGCGATGCGCGCTGGAAGTTCAAGAAAGGCACGAAAGCGGTTACCGTCGGAGTGCGAGGCCGATATGCCGCCAATCACACCGGCGTACGTCTGGGCGCAGTGTTGCAACACATCGGCATTGGCAGCTTGCCGTATTTCACCGCCCGCTATGCCTTGGAGCAAGGGCTGATCGTGCAGGTCCTCCCGGACTGGACTTTCCTGGCCTCCTACCATGGCGGATTGTGGTTGTTGCACTCGCCGACGCGCTATTTGCCGCCGAAGCTGCGGGTGTTCATCGACTATTTGGTGGAGTGCCTGGAGAAAGAGCCGACATTGAGCAAGCCGGGAAAACCCACCGCTTCAAAAGCCTTGGCCGAGTACGAATTGCCCGAGAGTGAAGGGCTGCTTTAGCCCCACGAAAAAGGCCCGCATGGATCACCATGCGGGCCTTTTCTTTACCGGGCGAAAATCAGTGCTTGCTGTCCTGGGCGGACATCGCCAGTAGCTGTTTTTCCTGGTTCCAGTCGAACGGTTCGTCGTTCTGTTCAGCTTCGTAGCGACGTTCTTCCAGCGCTTGATACATGTCGATTTCTTCATCGGACAGGTAGTGCAGGCAGTCGCCGGCGAAGAACCACAGCAGATCCCGCGGGATCAGGTGGGCAATTTGCGGATAGCGGGTAATCACTTGAGTCAGGATGTCCTGGCCCAGGTATTGGCTTTCGATCGGATCGATCGGCAGTGACGCCAGCAGTTCGTCGAAACGCTCCAGGAACAGGGCATGGCTTTCTTCGGGAACCTGTTCGGCCTCACCTACGGCGACCAGGATACTGCGCAGGTGGTCGAGCAAAACCAGATGATCGGCAACGACGTTGGACACGAGATAAGTCCTCAAGAGCAAAACGGGCGCGAGAGTATAAAGCGCCTGCGCCCGTTTTTCACTGATTGAAGGGATCAGCGGACTTTCCCTTCCGCCGGCTTCAGCTCCTCTTTGTCAAAGTCATCGACGTCGATCACCTTGCGCCGTGCGGCTTCGGCATCACGCAGGGTCTGGGCTTCCACGGCTTGCAGCACCCCGGCTTCCAGTGCCGCATCGATGGCGTGTTCGCCTGCAACCGGTTTGACCTGACCGCTTTTGAGCGAGGTGTGCAGTTTTTTGTGCAGTGGTTGCGCGGCGTTCAACTGATCGCAGGCGTGTTGCAGCGCACCGACCGCATCGTCCGCCGATTGCGGGCGATAGCATCCGGCGAGCAGTTCTTCCAGCGCCGGATCGCCCTTGGCGCGACCAATGACCGCAGCCACCTCGGCGCCGAGTTTGTCCGAAGGCCCTTTGTGACGGCGACCGAACGGGAACACGATCACTCGCAGCAGGCAGCCGAAGAGCCGGTTCGGAAAATTGGTCAGCAGTTCGTCCAGCGCTTTTTCCGACTGGCCGAGGCTTTCTTCCATGGCCCAGGTGAACAGCGGCTCCATGTACGCCGGGGAGTCGAGGTCGTGATAACGCTTGAGCGCCGCCGAGGCGAGATACAGGTTGCTCAGCACATCACCCAGACGGGCCGACAGACGTTCGCGGCGTTTCAGTTCGCCGCCCAGCAGCATCATGCTCAGGTCGGCGAGCATGGCAAACGCGGCAGCCTGACGGTTGAGCGCGCGGAAATAGCCCTGGCTGAGCTTGTCTCCCGGGGCATGTTCGAAGTGGCCGAAACCGAGGTTGAGCACCAGCGTGCTGGCGGCGTTGCTCACGGCAAACCCGATGTGCTTGAGCAGCAGGCCATCGAATTCTTTCAATGCCTGGTCCTTGTCCTCACGCCCGGCGAGGGCCATCTCCTTGAGCACGAACGGATGGCAGCGGATTGCGCCCTGACCAAAGATCATCAGGTTGCGCGAAAGAATGTTCGCGCCTTCCACGGTGATGAAGATCGGCGCGCCGTTCCAGCTGCGGCCCAGATAGTTGTTCGGCCCCATGATGATCGCCTTGCCGCCATGCACATCCATGGCGTGGCTGATGCACTCGCGACCGCGTTCGGTGAGGTGGTACTTGAGGATCGCCGACAGCACGGAAGGCTTCTCGCCCAAATCCACCGCGTTGGCGGTGAGCATCCGCGCGGCGTCCATCATCCAGGCGTTGCCGCCGATGCGCGCCATGGCTTCCTGAATGCCTTCGAATGCCGAAAGCGGAACATTGAACTGTTCGCGAATCTGCGCGTACTGCCCGGTCACCAGACTGGTGAACTTGGCAGCACCGGTACCCACTGCCGGCAAGGAAATCGAACGCCCCACCGACAGGCAATTCATCAGCATCATCCAGCCTTTGCCGAGCATGTCCTGGCCGCCGATGAGGAAGTCCAGCGGGATGAACACGTCCTTGCCGGAGTTGGGGCCGTTCATGAACGCAGCGCCCAAAGGCAGGTGACGACGGCCGATTTCCACGCCGGCGGTATCGGTCGGGATCAGCGCGAGGCTGATGCCCAGGTCTTCCTTGTCGCCGAGCAGGTGATCCGGGTCGTAGGCCTTGAAGGCCAATCCGAGCAAGGTCGCGACGGGGCCGAGGGTGATGTAGCGTTTTTCCCAGTTCAGGCGCAGGCCGAGGGTTTCCTGTCCTTCCCACTGACCTTTACAGATGATCCCGGTGTCGGGCATCGCGCCGGCATCGGAGCCGGCGAGCGGGCCGGTCAGCGCGAAGCACGGAATATCGTCGCCCCGGGCCAGTCGTGGCAGGTAATGGTTGCGCTGTTCGTCGGTGCCGTAATGCAGCAGCAGTTCCGCGGGGCCCAAAGAGTTGGGCACCATCACGGTGGAGGCGAGGTCGCCGCTGCGGGTCGCCAGTTTCATTGCCACCTGGGAGTGGGCGTAGGCAGAGAAACCCTTGCCGCCGAATTCCTTGGGAATGATCAGGGCGAAGAAACCGTGTTCCTTGATGTGCGTCCAGGCTTCGGGTGGAAGGTCCATCGACTGGCCGATCTGCCAGTCGGTGACCATCGCGCAGAGCTCTTCGGTCGGGCCGTCGATGAACGCCTGTTCCTCATCGCTTAGTTGCGCCTTGGGATAGGACAGTAGTTTTTCCCAGTCCGGACGGCCGCTGAACAGTTCGCCATCCCACCACACTGTGCCGGCGTCGATCGCGTCGCGCTCGGTCTGCGACATTGGCGGCAGGGTTTTCTGGAACCAGCTGAACAGTGGCGCGCTGAAGTGTTTGCGGCGCAGGTCAGGCAACAGCAGCGGGGCGGCAACGATGGCCAGCACGACCCAGAAGATCAGCAGCAACCAGCCTGGCGCGTGGCTGAAAATTCCCATCGCGAGCAGGTAAGCCGCGACGATCCCCAGTGCAGGCAGCGGGGCGATGCGCCGGTGGGCCAGATACGCCACGCCGACGATCAGAACCAGTATCCACAACAACAGCATATTCAATCCTCCGTGAACCAGGGCGAACGACCCTCCAGAGCTTAGACGGCATCTGCAAAACGGGGCGGTCAGAGCAAGCTGATCTAAATCGTGGGAATCCCTGGATGTCTTTTGTAGGTTCGGTGGGCAACACCCGTGGGAAATCGTTCGCAGACTCCGCGGCTTTGCGTCCATGTTTGGCCGATACGTCGTTAACTCTGTGCTGATCCTCTCGCTAGACTCCGGGTTCACCCAGGAGAATGTCGTCATGCACGAGTATCTGAGCCCCGGCCGCTTCATCGATAGTGACCACCCCTCGGTGGTGGAGTTCGCAGAACAGCACCGTGGTGCCAGCCGCGACCCGCGCGCGCAGGCGATCAGCCTTTATTACGCCGTGCGCGAGGCAGTGCGTTACAACATGTACACCTTCAGCCGCGACCCGCAGACCTTGCGCGGCAGCTACGCGCTGGCGGCGGGTGAAAGTTATTGCGTGCCCAAGGCCACGCTGCTCGCCGGTTGCGCGCGCCATTGCGGGATCCCCGCCCGCATCGGTCTGGCGGATGTAAAAAATCATCTGTCGACGCCACGTCTGCTTGAACTGCTGAGAAGCGAAGTGTTCGCCATGCATGGTTATACCGAGTTGTTTCTCAATGATCGCTGGGTCAAAGCCACACCCGCGTTCAACCAGAAGCTCTGCGAAATGTTCAACGTTGCGCCGCTGGAATTCGACGGTATGAACGACAGCGTTTTTCACCCGTACAACAGCGACGGCGCGCTGCTGATGGAGTACCTGGTCGATCACGGCCAGTTCGCCGATGTACCGGAATCTTTTTTCTTCGAACATCTGCAGAAGTGCTATCCGCACCTGTTCAACGACCAGCAGACGCCACTGTCCAGTGACATGCGCGGTGATGTCGGCAGCCGCTGATCCGGCGTATGCTGCTCGCCCACTCAATGGAAAAGAGGCGGTCATGCTGAAGATCTGGGGTCGCAAGAATTCGTCGAATGTTAGAAAACCGTTGTGGGCCGCCGAAGAACTCGGGCTGGCCTACGAGGCGATCGACGCCGGTGGCGCGTTCGGTGTGGTCGACACGCCTGAGTACCGGGCGATGAACCCGAACGGTCGAGTGCCGGTGATCGAAGACGACGGTTTCGTGTTGTGGGAATCCAACGCCATCGTCCGCTACCTGTTGGCCAGGCATGCGGCCAATACCTCTTGGTATCCGACGGATCTGCAAACCCGCGCTACCGCCGACAAGTGGATGGACTGGACCACCTCCAGTTTCGCAGGCCCTTTCCGTACGGTGTTCTGGGGCGTTCTGCGCACCCCGGCGGACAAGCAGGACTGGCCGGCGATTCATACCGCGATCAAGGAATGCGAAGGGTTACTGGCCATGGCCGATCAGGCCCTGAAAAACCAGCCGTACCTATCCGGCAGTGAGATCGGCATGGGCGACATTCCGCTCGGCAGTTTCATTTATGCCTGGTTCGAGATGCCGATCGAACGCGCACCGATGCCTCATCTGGAGGCCTGGTACGCGCGACTGAAGCAGCGTCCGGCGTATCAGAAAGCCGTCATGACCGCGTTGACTTAATACCTACTATCGACACACTTGACTGTACTTGTGCGGCGGCGGCAAGCAACATTGCGCTCGAGCGCTGCGGTTGTCTCCCTCGCCGCCCGCCGTCATTCAGTCCTTTTTCTCTTCTTGGTGCGTAAATCCGATATGAGTTCCGCTCTGTCCATCCGGCAGCTAACCAAAACCTACGGCAACGGGTTCCAGGCCTTGAGTGGTATCGATCTGGACGTTGCCGAAGGTGACTTCTTCGCCTTGCTCGGCCCCAACGGCGCCGGCAAATCCACGACCATCGGCATTCTTTCGACCCTGGTGAACAAGACCAGCGGCACGGTGAATATCTTCGGTCACGACCTGGACAAGAACCCCGCAGCGCTCAAGCGCTCGATTGGCGTGGTGCCTCAGGAATTCAACTTCAACCAGTTCGAAAAGACCTTCGACATCGTCGTGACCCAGGCAGGCTACTACGGCATTCCGGCGAAGATCGCCAAGGAACGCGCCGAACAGTACCTGACCCAGCTCGGCCTGTGGGACAAGCGCGATGTACCGTCGCGTTCGTTGTCCGGCGGCATGAAGCGCCGCTTGATGATTGCCCGCGCACTGGTGCACGAACCGCGTCTGCTGATCCTCGACGAGCCGACAGCCGGCGTGGATATCGAGTTGCGCCGTTCCATGTGGACGTTCCTCACCGAACTCAACCAGAAAGGCATCACCATCATCCTCACCACGCACTATCTGGAAGAGGCTGAGCAGCTGTGCCGCAACATTGGGATCATCGACCATGGCACCATCGTCGAGAACACCAGCATGCGTCAGTTGCTCGGGCAGCTGCATGTGGAAACTTTCCTGCTCGATCTGAAGAGCGATCTGTCGATGGCGCCGCAACTGGTCGGCTATCCGGCCCGTCTGGTCGATGCGCATACCCTGGAAGTCCAGGTCGACAAATCCATGGGCATCACTGCGCTGTTCGGCCAACTGGCCCTGCAGAACATCGAAGTGCTGAGCCTGCGCAATAAAACCAATCGCCTCGAGGAGCTGTTCGTGTCCCTGGTGGAGAAAAATCTGTCGAAGGTGGCGGTATGAGTTCCGAACTTCGCCCCAACCTCGTCGCCCTCAACACCATCGTTTACCGCGAGGTCAAACGCTTCACCCGGATCTGGCCGCAGACCCTGCTGCCGCCGGCGATCACCATGGTTCTGTACTTCGTGATCTTCGGCAACCTGATCGGCAAGCAGATTGGCGGCATGGGCGGCTTCACCTACATGGAGTACATCGTGCCGGGGCTGATCATGATGTCGGTGATCACCAACTCCTACGGCAACGTAGTGTCGAGTTTCTTCGGCAGCAAGTTCCAGCGCTCCATCGAAGAACTGATGGTGTCGCCGGTGTCGCCGCACACGATCCTGATTGGCTACACCTGTGGCGGCGTGCTGCGCGGCCTGATGGTCGGCGTCATCGTGACGATTTTGTCGATGTTCTTCACCAGCCTGCAGGTGCATCACCTGGGTATTACCGTGCTGGTCGTGGTGCTGACGGCGACGATTTTCTCGCTGCTGGGTTTCATCAACGCTGTGTTCGCACGAAACTTCGATGATATCTCGATCATCCCGACCTTCGTGCTGACTCCGCTGACCTACCTCGGTGGCGTGTTCTACTCGATTACCTTGCTGCCGCCGTTCTGGCAGACCGTGTCGCTGGCCAACCCGGTGCTGCACATGGTCAACGCCTTCCGTTACGGCATCCTCGGTGTGTCGGACATTCGCATTGGTATCGCGATCACCTTCATGCTGGTCGCCACCGTGGTGCTGTATGTCGGTTGCGCCCGGTTGCTGGTGAGTGGGCGCGGCATGCGTACCTGATTCACCCGGTGTTGCAATAAAAACGGCCTCCCTTAGTGGAGGCCGTTTTGCATTCACGACTGGCGACTTTTCTTGCGTCGCGCCCATTGCCGGGCCACCCACCAGCGCCAGTACATCATCACCACGCAGTAGGCGAGGGCCCCCAGCGCCAGCCCGACCACGACCGATCCCAGCAGGAACGGTTGCCACAAGGTCGAGAGCTCGCCGCTGATCCATTCCCAGGTCAATTCGTCGGGGAGTGTGCGGGCGGGAACATCCATCAACCAGGCGCCGGCCTGATAGGTGCAGAAGAACACCGCCGGCATGGTGATCGGATTGGTCAGCCAGACCAGGCTGACGGCGATCGGCATGTTGCCGCGCACCGTGACCGCCAGTGCGGCCGCCACCAGCATCTGTGCCGGAATCGGTAGAAACGCCGCGAACAGGCCAACGGCCATGGCCCGGGCTACCGAGTGTCGGTTGAGGTGCCAGAGGTTCGGGTCATGCAGCAATTTGCCGAGAAAGCGTAAGGATTTGTGTTCCCTGATGCTCGTCGGATCGGGCATGTAACGTTTGAATAAGCGCCGGGGCATAAGGCTTCTCGGTCGGTTAAGGCGGCAAGTATGTCTGGATTCTACGAACCGCCCATTCAGACTTTGTGACAATTGATAACGACGGCTGCGGCCAACACCCGCTATGCCTTGTGAGGGGAGACATTTCAGGAAAGTCCCAATCAAGGACGAGCGTATGCGCACAGGGATGATGGCGCTGGCGGTCGGTCTGCTGGTTCCGGTTTTTTTGCCGGCGTTGCCGCCGGTCGGGTGGATGGTTTTGCTGCCGGTTGTGGCGCTGATGCTGTTGCCGTTTCGCAGCTATCCGCTGGCCTTTTTGCTGTTTGGCTTCACTTGGTCGTGTATGGGTGCGCAGTGGGCGCTGGATGATCGATTGCCATCGAAGCTTGACGGAGAGACACGCTGGGTCGAAGGGCGGGTGGTCGGTCTGCCGCAGAATGGCGATGGAGTGGTGCGCTTTGAGCTGGCGGATGCCCGTTCGCGGCACGAGAAACTGCCATCGCTGATGCGTCTGGCGTGGTACGCCGGGCCACCGGTCAACAGCGGTGAGCGCTGGCGGCTTGCGGTCAAACTCAAGCGTCCCGGCGGACTGCTCAATCCCGATGCCTTCGATTACGAGGCCTGGCTGTTGGCGCAACGCGTCGGCGCCACCGGCACGGTGAAGGACGGCCGTCGGCTGGCGGCGGCGCAATGGGCCTGGCGGGACAGCATCCGTCAGCGTCTGCTGGAAATGGATACCCAGGGCCGGGGCGCAGCACTGGCGGCACTGGTGTTGGGCGATGGTTCGGGGCTCAGTCGCGAGGACTGGCAGATCCTGCAGGACACTGGCACCGTGCATCTGCTGGTGATTTCCGGGCAACACATCGGTCTGTTGGCGGCGGTGATGTATGGGCTGGTCGCCGGGCTGGCGCGATTCGGCCTGTGGCCATTGCGTTGGCCATGGCTGCCGTGGGCCTGTGGTCTGGCGTTCGCGGCGGCGCTGGGTTACGGCTTGCTGGCCGGGTTCGATGTGCCGGTGCGACGGGCCTGCGTGATGGTTGCGCTGGTGTTGCTGTGGCGATTGCGATTTCGCCATCTCGGTGCCTGGTGGCCGTTGTTGCTGGCCTTCAATGGGGTGTTGCTGATGGATCCGCTGGCCAGTCTGCGCCCGGGGTTGTGGTTGTCTTTCACAGCAGTGGCGGTGTTGATTTTCACGTTCGGCGGTCGTCTAGGGCCCTGGCGCTGGTGGCAGACCTGGACGCGGGCGCAATGGTTGATCGCAATCGGTCTGTGCCCGGTGTTGCTGATTCTGGGATTACCGATCAGCCTCAGCGGGCCGCTGGCCAATCTGCTGGCGGTGCCGTGGATCAGTTTTGCGGTACTCCCGCCGGCGTTGCTTGGCACGTTGTTGCTGCCGATTCCCTATGTCGGCGAAGGTCTATTGTGGCTGGCCGGCGGGCTGGTCGATGGATTGTTCCGAGCTCTGGCCCTGATTGCCGGGCGTTGGCCGGCATGGGTTGCGGCATCGATGCCGGGTTGGATACTGGCGCTGGGCTGCATCGGTGCCGTGCTGTTATTACTGCCCCGAGGCGCTCCGTTGCGTCCCTTGGGCTGGCCGTTGCTGCTGGTGCTGGCATTTCCTCCCCGGGAGCGGCTGGCCGAAGGCGTGGCGGATGTCTGGCAGCTCGACGTCGGCCAGGGGCTGGCGATTCTGATCCGCACTCGCCATCACACATTGCTGTACGACAGTGGCCCGCGCTTCGGTGACTTCGACGTCGGTGAGCGGGTGGTGCTGCCGGCCTTGCACAAGCTGGGCGTTGAGCGACTCGACCTGATGCTGCTCAGCCATGCTGACGCTGACCATGCCGGTGGGGCGTTGGCCGTGGCAAAGGGCTTGCCGGTCGGTCGGGTGATCAGCGGCGATCCGCCGGGGCTGCCTGAAGTGCTGAACGCCGAGACCTGTGACAGCGGTCGGCAATGGCAGTGGGATGGTGTTTCCTTTCATCTATGGCAATGGGCTGGTGCCCAGGACAGCAACCAGCGCTCCTGTGTCCTGCAGATCGACGCCAACGGTGAACGTTTGCTGCTGACCGGCGATATCGACACCGCTGCCGAACGGGATCTGCTCAACAGCGCGTTGGCGGTTCCGACTCATTGGCTGCAAGCCCCACACCATGGCAGTCGCAGTTCCTCATCGATGGCGTTGCTCAAGGTTTTGCAGCCCCGGGACGTGCTGATTTCCCGGGGTCAGGGCAACTCGTTCGGGCATCCGCATCCGACGGTCATCGCCCGTTACCGCAAGCTGGGTCTGCGCATCCACGACAGCGCTGAGCACGGTGCCATTCATCTGCAACTGGGCAGATTCCAGCCGGCCCGGTCGATGCGTCAGCAACGCCGGTTCTGGCGCGACCCGCCGTTGCCGGGGGCGGAGTACCGTTGAGCACAGGCAGCGCACGGTCGTCGGGGCGACGGGTCTTTATCGCGAACCGGTATGGTAAAGTGGCGCACTTTTTCGAGGGGGCTGTCACTGTGTGGGAATTGGTCAAATCCGGCGGCTGGATGATGTTGCCGATCATTCTGAGTTCCATCGCCGCCATGGCGATCGTCGCCGAGCGCCTGTGGACCCTGCGCGCCAGTCGCGTCACCCCCGAGCATCTGCTGGGTCAGGTCTGGGTCTGGATCAAGGACAAGCAGCTCAACAAGGAAAAACTCAAGGAATTGCGCGCCAACTCGCCGCTGGGTGAAATCCTCGCCGCTGGCCTGGCCAACTCTAAGCATGGTCGCGAGATCATGAAAGAGTGCATTGAAGAAGCCGCTGCCCGGGTCATCCACGAGCTGGAACGCTACGTCAACGCGCTGGGCACCATCGCCGCGATGTCGCCGTTGCTGGGGCTGTTGGGCACGGTGCTGGGCATGATCGACATTTTCAGCGCCTTCACCGGTTCCGGCATGACCACCAACGCTTCGGTATTGGCCGGTGGTATCTCCAAGGCGCTGATCACCACGGCGGCGGGCCTGATGGTCGGTATTCCGGCGGTGTTCTTCCACCGTTTCCTGCAACGCCGCATCGATGAACTGGTGGTGGGCATGGAACAGGAAGCGATCAAACTGGTGGAAGTGGTGCAGGGCGACCGTGACGTCGATCTGGCCGGGGGCAAAGCGTGAAATTCCGTCGCAAACCCCGGGAAACGATCGACATTAACCTCGCGTCGCTGATTGACGTGGTGTTCATTCTGTTGCTGTTTTTCGTCGTGACCACCACCTTCACCCGCGAAACCCAGTTGCGTGTCGACCTGCCGGAAGCGGTCAGCGGCTCGCCGGCCGAGGATCAGCAGGTCAAGCAATTGGACGTGGCCATCAGCGCTGAAGGCGTGTTTTCGGTGAACAACAAGATTCTGCCGAAGAACGACCTGGCGACCCTGATGGAAGCCATGCAGAAAGAAGCCAACGGTGACACCAACATGCCGTTGTCGATCAGTGCCGATGGCAAGACTCAGCACCAATCCGTGATCACCGCCATGGACGCGGCCGGCAAGCTCGGTTTCAGCCATTTGCGCATGACCACGGTCGAGGCGGCGCCCAAATCCTGATGGCCATGTCCGATCGTCTGCTCGCTGCGTGGTACGAGGGGCACCCGGCCCTGACGCTGTTGCGGCCGCTGGAGTGGCTGTACCGCCGCGTCGTGGCCGGCAAGCGTCAGCGTTTTCTCGATGGTGAAGGCGAAATCTATCAGTCGCCGGTGCCGGTGATCGTGGTCGGCAACATCACCGTTGGCGGCACCGGCAAGACGCCGATGATTCTGTGGCTGATCGAACACTGCCGGCGCAGCGGGCTGCGGGTCGGTGTGGTCAGTCGCGGTTACGGCGCCAAGCCGCCGCAGTTGCCATGGCGTGTTGAAGCCGATCAAGGTGCCGACATTGCTGGCGACGAACCGTTGCTGATCGTTCAGCGTACCGGTGTGCCGCTGATGATCGACCCGAATCGTGGCGCCGCCGTCAAAGCCTTGCTGGCCAGTGAGCCGCTGGACCTGATCCTGTCCGATGACGGCATGCAGCATTATCGTCTCGCGCGTGACCTTGAGCTGGTGCTGATCGACGCCGCCCGAGGTCTGGGCAACAAACGCTGCCTGCCTGCCGGCCCCCTGCGTGAACCGATCGAGCGCCTGCAAAGCGTCGATGGCGTACTGTTCAACGGCGCCCCTGAGGATCGTGACGGCGGTTTCGCCTTCCGTCTGCAACCCACGGCGCTGGTCAATCTGCTCAGCGGCGAACGCCGGCCCCTCGATCACTTTCCGCCCGGTCAGGCACTGCACGCAGTCGCCGGGATCGGCAATCCGCAACGTTTCTTCAATACCCTCGAAGCGCTAGACTGGCGGCCTGTGCCCCACGCGTTTGCCGACCACGCCGAATACAGCGTGCAGGCCTTGAGTTTCACGCCGTCATTGCCATTGGTGATGACCGAAAAGGACGCGGTGAAGTGCCGCGCCTTCGCTGCCGCCGACTGGTGGTACCTGGCGGTCGATGCCGTGCCGTCGCCGGCCTTCGTGGCCTGGTTCGACACGCAACTGATGCGCCTGTTGCCGGATCGTCTTTTGCCTTAAACCGTTTTTATCCAGGGAATGTTCATGGACACCAAATTGCTCGACATCCTCGCCTGCCCGATCTGCAAAGGCCCGCTCAAGCTCAGCGCCGACAAGACCGAACTGATCAGCAAGGGCGCCGGCCTGGCGTACCCGATCCGTGACGGCATCCCGGTCATGCTGGAAAGCGAAGCCCGCACCCTGACCACCGACGAGCGTCTGGATAAATGACCACAGCCTTCACCGTTGTCATCCCGTCGCGCTACGCCTCGACCCGTCTGCCGGGCAAACCGCTGCTGGACATCGCCGGCAAGCCGATGATCCAGCACGTCTGGGAACAGGCGAGCAAAAGCAGCGCCAGCCGTGTGGTCGTGGCCACCGACGATGCGCGCATCGTCGAGGCCTGCAAGGCCTTCGGCGCCGAAGTGGTGCTGACCCGTGAAGATCACAACTCCGGCACCGACCGCCTGGCGGAAGTGGCTGCGAAGCTGGGCCTTGAGCCGGATGCCATCGTGGTCAACGTGCAGGGTGACGAACCGCTGATCCCGCCAAGCGTGATCGATCAGGTCGCCGCTAATCTTGCGGCCCACACCGAGGCGCGCATGGCCACCCTGGCCGAGCCGATCGAGGACGTGGAAACCCTGTTCAACCCGAACGTGGTCAAGGTCGTCAGCGACCTCAACGGTCTGGCGCTGACCTTCAGTCGTGCGACGTTGCCGTGGGCTCGCGATGCGTTCGCCAAGACCCGCGACGTGCTGCCGGAAGGCGTGCCGTATCGCCGCCACATCGGCATCTATGCCTACCGCGCAGGCTTCCTCCAGGACTTCGTGAGCTGGGGCCCGTGCTGGCTGGAAAACACCGAATCCCTCGAACAGTTGCGTGCCCTGTGGCACGGCGTGCGGATTCATGTGGCTGACGCGTTGATCGCGCCGCCGACCGGGGTCGACACCGCCGAAGACCTCGAGCGCGTCCGTCGCCTGTTGGAGGCCTGATGCGCGTTCTGTTCGTGTGCCTGGGCAACATCTGCCGTTCGCCCACCGCCGAAGGCGTGTTGCGCGCAAAATTGCGTGAGGCCGGATTGGCGGCTCAGGTCGAAGTGGCCTCCGCCGGCACCGGCGACTGGCACGTCGGAAATCCACCGGACAAGCGCAGTCAGGCAGCAGCCAAACTGCGTGGCTATGACCTGTCGGCGCAACGCGCTCAGCAGGTCAGCCGCGCCGATTTCGCCAGCTACGACCTGATCCTCGCCATGGACAACAGCAACCTGCGCAACCTCAAGGCCTTGCAACCGTCCACCGGCAAGGCTGAGCTGGACTTGTTCCTGCGCCGCTATGAAGGCGAAGTCGATGAAGTGCCGGATCCGTATTACGACGGCGATCAGGGGTTCGAGCAGGTGTTGGATCTGATCGAGCGCGCCTGCGACCGGTTGCTGATTGAAGTGAAGGGCCGGTTATGAGTTTGCAGGTACACCCTCAGGTTTCCCTGAAACCGTTCAACACCTTTGGCGTCGACGTTCGCGCGCAACTGTTTGCCGAAGCCTACAGCGACGCCGATGTGCGCGAAGCCCTGGCTTATGCGACCGCCCACGATGTGCCATTGCTGGTCATCGGCGGCGGCAGCAATCTGCTGCTGACGGCGGACATCCCGGCGCTGGTGCTGCGTATGGCCAGCCGTGGCATCCGCGTGATCAACGATGACGGCAACCGAGTGGTGATCGAGGCCGAAGCTGGCGAACCGTGGCACCCGTTCGTGCAGCACACGCTGGCGCAGGGTTTTTCGGGGCTGGAAAACCTCAGCCTGATTCCCGGTACCGTTGGCGCTGCGCCGATGCAGAACATTGGTGCCTACGGTGTCGAGATCAAGGACGTGTTCGCCGGCCTGACGGCGCTGGATCGCCAGACCGGCGAGCTGCGCGACTTCAGTCTGGAAGAGTGCAACTTTGCCTACCGCGACAGCGTGTTCAAGCAGCAGCCGGGTCGTTGGTTGATCCTGCGAGTGCGCTTCAAGCTTGATCGAGTCGCGCATCTTCACCTGGAATACGGCCCGGTGCGTCAGCGCCTGACCGAGCAGGGCATCGAGCAGCCGACGCCGACGGATGTCAGCCGCGCTATTTGCAGCATCCGCAGCGAGAAACTGCCGGACCCGGCGGTGCTCGGCAATGCCGGTAGCTTCTTCAAAAACCCGTTGGTGTCAGCGGCGGTGGTTGCGCAGATCAAAGTGCAGCACCCGGATCTGGTGGTCTACGCGCAACCGGACGGGCAGATGAAACTGGCGGCGGGCTGGCTGATCGAGCGAGCCGGTTGGAAAGGTTTCCGTGAAGCCGATGCCGGCGTGCATAAATTGCAGGCTTTGGTGCTGGTCAATTACGGTTCCGCGACCGGGCTGCAACTATTCGATCTGGCGCAACGTATCCAGAAAGACATTGCAGAACGTTTCAATGTCGAGCTGGAAATGGAGCCCAACCGTTATTGAGGCTACGCTTTCAAGGCTCAACACAAAGCCCTGCACTATTTAAAAAGTGCAGGGCTTTTTTGTTAATCCCGGGTTAACTTAGCGAGCTAACGATACAACCCTTTGCTCCACCAAAGGCCCGGTGCAGACGTTTTCGTCGGCACAAGAGAGCCTCATTAGCCTGAGTCGATCTGCGTGAACCCACCGCTGATTTTCCGGCGGCAGATTGCTCGACCCCATAACCTCCATGAATATGCGGGCGTGCCCATGATTACCCTGAAACTCAATGGCCAAGACCATCCACTCGATGTCACCGAGGACATGCCGCTGCTGTGGGCGATCCGTGACGTCGCCGGTTACAACGGCACCAAGTTCGGCTGCGGCATGGGCCTGTGCGGCGCCTGCACCATTCATATCGACGGCTCGCCAGCGCGCAGTTGCATCACGCCGATCGGTTCGGTGGCCGGGCAGAATGTAACGACCATCGACAACCTGCACGCCGATCCGATTGGCCAGATCGTCCAGCAAGCCTGGCTCGACACCGCCGTGGCCCAGTGCGGTTTCTGTCAGGGCGGGCAGATCATGTCCGCCACCGCGTTGCTCAAGACCAACCCGAACCCGAGCGACGAGCAGATCGAAGAGGCGATGGTCGGCAACATCTGCCGCTGCGGCACCTACAACCGAATCAAGACTGCCATCCGCCAGGCTTCCACTCACTTGAAGGAGGCCAAGGCATGAGCCGTTTACCGAACGATTTCGCCCTGAGTAATCTGAGCCGCCGGGGCTTCCTCAAGGGGGTTGGCGCCACGGGGGCGCTGGTGCTGGCCGCAAGTTGGGGCTGGCAGGATGCGCTGGCCGAAGACAAACCGAAGCAGTTCGGCGCCGATGGCATGCCCAACGGCTGGATCGACGATCCGAAGGTTTACGTCAGCATTGCCGCCGACGGCACGGTGACCGTGGTCTGCAACCGCTCGGAAATGGGCCAGGGCGTGCGCACGAGCCTGACCATGGTGGTCGCCGATGAGCTGGAAGCCGATTGGGCTCACGTCAAAGTGCAGCAGGCACCGGGCGATGAAGTGCGCTTCGGCAACCAGGACACCGACGGCTCGCGCAGCATGCGTCACTGGTACGAGCCGATGCGTCGGTGCGGAGCCGCTGCCCGGACCATGCTGGAGCAGGCTGCGGCCGCGCAGTGGAAGGTTCCGGTCAGCGAATGCCATGCACAATTGCACAAAGTCATTCACACACCGTCCGGGCGTGAGCTGGGATACGGCGAACTCGCCGCAACGGCCAGTGCGTTGCCGGTTCCGGGCCGTGACAGCCTGCGGCTCAAGCAACCGTCGGAATTCCGCTACATCGGCAAGGAAGGGACGAAGGCTATCGATGGCGATGACATCGTCAATGGTCGCGCCGTGTACGGGGCTGATGTGCATTTCGACGGCATGCTGTACGCCGTGATCGCCCGCCCTGCGGTGTACGGCGGCAAGGTCAAGTCGGTGGATGACAGCGCCGCACTGAAAGTGCCGGGCGTGCTCAAAGTCATTCAGATCGAACCGCGGCCGCTGCCTTCGGAGTTCCAGCCATTGGGCGGCGTGGCCGTGGTGGCCAGCAACACCTGGGCGGCGCTCAAGGGTCGCGAGGCGCTGAAGATCGAATGGGATGACGGCCCGAACGCCACTTATGACTCGATCGCCTATCGTAAAGAGATCGAAGCCGCTTCGCTGAAACCAGGAAAAGTGGTGCGCAACACCGGCGACATCGAAAAGGCCATTGGCAGCGCTGCCAGCACCCTTGAAGCCTCTTATTACTTGCCGCATCTGGCACAGGCGCCGATGGAACCGATGGTGGCCATCGCCCGCTATAAGGAGGGCGTGTGCGAAGCCTGGGCGCCAAGCCAGGCGCCGCAGGTCACCCGTGAACGGATCGCCGAACGCCTCGGTCTGCCATTCGATAACGTGACCTTCAACGTGACACTGCTGGGCGGTGGTTTTGGTCGCAAGTCCAAACCGGACTTCGTCGTTGAAGCCGCCATTCTTGCCAAGGAGTTTCCCGGCAAGGCTGTGCGCGTGCAGTGGACCCGAGAAGACGACATCCACAATTCTTATTTCCATACCGTGTCAGCCGAGTACCTCAAGGCCGGCGTGGGCAAGGACGGTTTGCCGTCCGCCTGGCTGCACCGCACGGTGGCGCCGAGCATCACCGCGCTGTTCGCACCGGGCATGAATCACGAAGCCGCGTTCGAGTTGGGTATGGGTTTTACCAACATGGCTTATGCGATTCCCAACGTGCGCCTGGAAAACCCTGAAGCCACGGTTCATACGCGTGTGGGCTGGTATCGCTCGGTGTCGAACATTCCCCATGGCTTCGCGATCCAGAGTTTTGTCGACGAGCTGGCGCACAAAGCCAAGGAAGATCCGCTCCAGTATCAGATCAAATTGCTCGGCCGGGATCGGCAGATCGACCCGCGCACGCTCAGTGAAGAATGGAACTACGGCGAATCCCCCGAGCGTTATCCGATCGACACCGGGCGTATGCGCACCGTGCTGGAAACCGCGGCCAAGGCCGCCGGTTGGGGCCGGAAGTTGCCCAAGGGTCGTGGTCTCGGATTGGCAGTGCATTACAGCTTTGTGACTTATGTGGCGGCGGTGATCGAAGTCGAGGTCAAGGATGACGGCACGCTGATCGTGCACAAGGCCGATATCGCCGTGGATTGCGGGCCGCAGATCAACCCCGAGCGGATCCGTTCGCAGTTCGAAGGCGCCTGTGTGATGGGCTTGGGCAACGCGGTCTGGGGCGAAATCAGCTTCAAGGACGGCAAGGTGCAGCAGGACAACTTCCATATGTATGAAGTGGCGCGCATGTCGCTGGCACCGAAGGAAGTCGCGGTGCATCTGGTGACGCCGCCGGGCGACGTACCGCTGGGCGGTGTCGGTGAGCCGGGCGTACCGCCGATTGCGCCGGCGTTGTGCAATGCGATCTTCGCCGCGACCGGCCAGCGCATCCGCAGCCTGCCGGTGCGTTATCAGCTGCAGGGCTGGCAAAAGGCGCAAGCGTGATGGACAGCGCCGATCTCAATGTCCTGCGCAGCGTCCTGGAATGGCGCCGCGCCGGGCAGCGGGTGGTGTTGTTCAGCGTGGTGCAGACCTGGGGCACTGCCCCCCGGGCGCCCGGCGCGATGCTGGCATTGCGCGAGGATGGCGTGGTGATCGGTTCGGTGTCCGGCGGCTGTGTCGAGGACGATCTGATCGCCCGGTTGCATGACGGGCGGATTCCCGCCGATGGGCCGCCGGTGCAGTTGATCACCTATGGCGTGACGCGGGAGGAGGCGGCGCGGTTCGGCCTGCCTTGCGGCGGAACCTTGCGCCTGACCGAGGAGCGGGTCGGCGATCCGGCGTGGGTCGCCGAGTTGCTGGCCCGTTGTGAGGCCCATGAAATTGTTGCGCGCGAGCTGAATCTTGAAAGCGGTGAAGTAATTCTTTCGCCGGCGAGCAAAACGGATGCATTGGTTTTTGATGGCAAGACCTTGCGCGCCATCTACGGCCCACGTTGGCGCCTGCTGCTGATCGGTGCCGGACAGTTGTCGCGCTATGTGGCCGAGATGGCGCGGTTACTGGATTTCGAAGTGCTGATCTGCGATCCCCGCACCGAATTCGTTTATGACTGGGAAGAGCAGCATGGCCGCTTTGTTCCCGGCATGCCGGATGAGGCGGTGCTGAGCATTCAGACCGACGAACGCACTGCCATTGTTGCCCTGACCCATGATCCGCGTCTGGACGACATGGCGCTGCTGACGGCGCTGGATTCCAAGGCCTTTTACGTCGGTGCCCTGGGCTCGCGCGTCAACAGTCTCAAGCGCCGGGAATACCTGGCTGAGCTAGGCTTGTCGCAAGCGGCCATTGCACGATTGCACGGGCCGATCGGTCTCCCTATCGGCAGTCATTCCCCAGCGGAAATCGCGTTGTCGTTGCTGGCGGAAATCGTCGCGGTCAAGAATGGTGTCGAGTTGAAGCAGAAGAAGGCAGAGCGCGCATGAGTCGATCCATTGGCGTGATTGTGCTGGCGGCAGGCGAGGGCAGCCGTTTCCGCGAGGTGGCGGGTGCCGACAAGGACAAGTTGCTGGCCGATTGCACGGGGCGCGACGGAGCGGTGCGCTCGGTGATCGAGCAGACGCTGGTGAACCTGCCGGCGGGTCTCGACAGGCGAGTGCTGGTGACTACCGAGGCGCGACCGCAAGCGATGCGTATGGCGCAGGCTTACGGGTGTGATGTTGTCTCGATCGAGTCCACAGGAATGGGCGACAGCATTGCGGCGGGCGTTGCCGCTTGCCCGGATCTGGATGGCTGGTTGATTGTGCTGGGCGATATGCCGTTCATCCTGTCGTCGAGCATTGATCGGGTGGTGGCGGCGATTGCCGACGATGCGGTCAGTGTGCCAGTGCTCAATGGTGACTACGGACACCCGGTTGGGTTTGGTCGCTCATTTGGGCCGGGGTTGATGGCGTTATCCGGGGATCGTGGTGCCAGACCGTTGTTCAAGCAGGGGCGGGTGGTGGAGGTTGTCGTCGATGATCCTGGCGTTCTGTGGGATATCGATGTGCCCCAGGCGTTGGTTTTTTCGCCGGCCTGATACAAACCGCGAGGCATAAAAAAAGCCCCGCCTGGATCACCAGGCGGGGCTTTTTATTGGCGGTCGGAATCAGACGAGAGGTTTAGGCTCGTGTTCTTTTTCCTGGGCCTGTTCGTGATGCTCGACCGCGTCCTGAACGGAGCGTGGTGCTTCGGCAATCACGGCTTCAACGGCAACTTCTTCAGCGACCGGGGCAGGGGCTGCCTCGACCACTTCAGCAACCACAGGCTCGGCAGCGGCTGGAGCAGCAGCGGCAGCCAGTTCGGCTTCCTTCTGCAGACGCTCTTCTTCACGCTTGCGGCGACGCACTTCACGTGGGTCGTTCGGCGCGCGGCCACTTGGCGTCAGGGCGCTGACCGGAGCGGCTTCAACCACTGGGGCTGGCGCTTCGGCTACGACTGGCGCTTCTGTTACCGGAGCTTCAACGACCGGTGCCGGTTCAGCAACAACCACTGGCTCGGCAGCCTTGGCTTCTTCGACCACGGGTGCTTCAACCACTGGCGCTGGGGTTTCAGCGACAGCCGGCTCGGCGACCCAGTTGAAAGCGGTTTGCTCTTCGCGAACTTCACGCACGGTCTCGGTCACGGTTTCAGCGACGGTTTCGACAACCGACTCTTCAACAACGACTGGTGCTTCGAAGGTCACCGCTGGTTCGGCAGCGACTTCAACCTGAGGCTGAGCTTCGCGAACCGGCGCCACTTCGACTTCCGGTGCAGCAGCCACTTCTACCGGAGTGGTTGCTTCAACAACCGGCGCTTCCACTGGAGCGGTTTCCAGCGTTGCAGCGGTCGCGCGTTCAGCTTGCTCGTGGGCCTGAGCTTCGGCAGGAGCGCTGATCACGGTGCTGGCAACAGCGGCGGTCACCGCCAGGCCGGCAGCCAGATCGGCAGTGCTTGGTGCTTCGGTGTTTTCGCCGGTTTCGGACTCTTCCGAACCTTCGATCACATTGCCGTTGGCATCACGCTGACGCTCGCGACGGTTGCTGCGACGACGCTGACCACGGGAGCGGCGGCGTGGACGATCGCCTTCGGCGTTCTCCGAACCGTCTTCCGGCAGTTGCTCTTCGCTGGTGTTGGTTTCTTCTTCGGCTACGGCAGCAGCGGCTTGTTCGGCACGCGGTTGACGCTCTTCACGCGGTGGACGTGGA
The DNA here is from genome assembly GCF_023375815.1 of Pseudomonas sp. HS6. Lineage (NCBI taxonomy): Bacteria > Pseudomonadati > Pseudomonadota > Gammaproteobacteria > Pseudomonadales > Pseudomonadaceae > Pseudomonas > Pseudomonas sp. HS6. Next base: position 3,806,344 of record NZ_CP067412.1, read on the forward strand.
GCACGCTCTTCACGCGGCTGACGAGCTGGACGCTCTTCAGTGGCGGCGGCTACCGCAACAGCGGCAGCAGCGGCGACCGGTGCGGCATCCAGAGGCTCACGCAGTTCACGTACGCGCTCTTCACGCTCGCCACGCGGCTTGCGATCTTCACGCGGAGCGCGCGGTGCACGTTCTTCACGAGGGGCGCGTGGTGCGCGTTCTTCGCGGGCTACCGGTGCTTCGTCACGGGACTCGCGTGGCTCGCGGACTTCACGGGCTTCACGAGGCTGACGCTCTTCACGCGGCTCGCGCGGTGCGCGCTCTTCACGTGGGGCACGTTCTTCGCGCGGCTTGCGTTCTTCATCGCGGCGACCGTTACGGTTGCGGCTCTGCTGACGACCGTTGCGACGCTCTTCATTGCGGGCCGGACGCTCGGCGGCAGGTTTTTCAACCACAACCGGAGCAACAGGCTCTTCCTTGGTCGCGAACAGGCTGACCAGCGACTTCACCAGGCCTTTGAACAGGCTTGGCTCTGGCGCAGCAACCGGCGCAGGGGCTGGAGCTGGAGCCGGAGCGGCAACTTCGGTCGGAACCGGAGCGTTGGCGCGGGCCGGAGCGGTCTTGACCGCAGCTTCCTGGCGAACCAGGGTGCGGGTCGCGGCGGCTGGCTGAACGTCTTCGACGTCGGCGGCAGCGGCAGCGATTTCGTAGCTGGACTGGTTGGTCGCGGCTTCCGGGCTGTCGTCACGCAGACGCTGAACTTCGAAATGCGGAGTTTCGAGGTGGTCGTTCGGCAGGATAACGATGCGAGCGCGGGTGCGCAGTTCGATCTTGGTGATCGAGTTGCGTTTTTCGTTGAGCAGGAACGCGGCCACCGGGATCGGCACCTGGGCGCGAACTTCGGCAGTGCGGTCTTTCAGGGCTTCTTCTTCGATCAGACGCAGGATCGCCAGGGACAGCGATTCGACATCACGGATGATGCCGGTGCCGCTGCAACGCGGGCAGACGATGCCGCTGCTTTCGCCGAGCGAAGGGCGCAGGCGCTGACGGGACATTTCCAGCAGGCCGAAGCGCGAGATGCGGCCGATCTGCACGCGAGCGCGGTCGGCTTCCAGGCATTCGCGGACTTTCTCTTCCACGGCGCGCTGGTTCTTGGCAGGGGTCATGTCGATGAAGTCGATGACGATCAGGCCGCCGATGTCGCGCAGGCGCAACTGACGGGCGATTTCTTCGGCCGCTTCAAGGTTGGTTTGCAGGGCGGTTTCTTCGATGTCGCTGCCTTTGGTGGCGCGCGCCGAGTTGATGTCGATGGACACCAGGGCTTCGGTCGGATCGATGACGATGGAGCCGCCGGAAGGCAGTTCGACTACGCGCTGGAAAGCGGTCTCGATCTGGCTTTCGATCTGGAAACGGTTGAACAGCGGAACGCTGTCTTCGTACAGCTTGATCTTGCTGGCGTACTGCGGCATCACCTGACGGATGAAGGTCAAAGCTTCGTCCTGGGCTTCAACGCTGTCGATCAGCACTTCGCCGATGTCCTGGCGCAGGTAATCGCGGATGGCGCGGATGATGACGTTGCTTTCCTGGTAGATCAGGAACGGCGCGGAACGATCCAGCGACGCTTCCTTGATAGCGGTCCAGAGTTGCAGTAGGTAATCGAGGTCCCACTGCATTTCTTCGCTGCTGCGGCCCAGGCCGGCAGTGCGCACGATCAGACCCATGTCGGCTGGAGCGACCAGACCGTTCAGCGCTTCACGCAGTTCGTTGCGCTCTTCGCCTTCGATGCGACGGGAGATACCGCCGGCACGCGGGTTGTTCGGCATCAGAACGAGGTAACGACCGGCCAGGCTGATGAAGGTGGTCAGGGCTGCGCCCTTGTTGCCACGTTCTTCTTTTTCGACCTGAACGATGACTTCCTGGCCTTCGCTCAGGACGTCCTTGATGTTGACGCGGCCTTCAGGGGCTTTCTTGAAGTATTCGCGGGAGATTTCTTTGAGGGGCAGGAAGCCGTGGCGCTCGGAGCCGAAATCGACAAAGGCAGCCTCAAGGCTTGGTTCGATGCGAGTGATACGGCCTTTATAGATGTTGGCCTTTTTCTGCTCGCGTGCACCGGATTCGATGTCCAGGTCGTAGAGGCGCTGGCCATCTACCAGTGCAACACGCAACTCTTCGGGTTGAGTTGCGTTAATCAGCATTCTTTTCATGTAGTACCGTCGGTTTCCGGGCTGCCGGAAACGGCGTTCGGCACACACGACTTCTCACGGTCGGTGTCAGGTGCGTCGGGAGTGGTTGGCCATTCCCGTGTCCAGCGATGTCCGGCCAATTGGGCCGTTATCGCGACGTACGCGTCCTGCTTGCTGTGGCTACTTAAGCACTCAGTCAGGAGGAGGAATCAACCGCGGCTGTGGACGAGATGAAGCGTCTTGATAAAGCCTGTTGCTACACAGTCCAGCGGTTGTGCATCTCCACCCTACACGTATCCCTGATAATTCGGGTGCTGCCGCGCGCAGAATCCGCAGCGGGTTGGCATTTACCGTGAGCTCCGAAAGGGGAGGTCACGCATCATGGCTAATTCAGGCGGTGTTTCCGGCGCTTTCGCTCGGGGTCATCCGCGGCTGACTGCACTTTGTGAACTGGCCGTGAATATGGCTCGCGTGGCGAGTCAAAACTCTGCTTTGCGGCGTGATTCAGGCCTCATGTCACCTGCGCTTGTTACAGCTGCAAACTCCACCGTTACGTAGCGAAAGCCCCGTAGGACGGCCTCGCGTCCTGGTGAATTGCGTTGGTCAGGGCCGGTTTTTGACCGTGGTTCCGCTGTCCAGGCCGCTTTTGGCGGCGTTCGCGACTATAGCAGCAATGATTAAGTGCTTCAATTCCATAAAAATTGTTATCATCCGCGCCATGACGACTACTGCCCCTTCGACTCCAGGCGTTCAATTGCTTGAGGTCTCGCCGGAATATGCCGGCCAACGAATCGACAATTTCCTCCTCGCCCGGCTCAAAGGCGTGCCCAAGACCTTGATTTACCGCATTTTGCGCAAAGGCGAAGTGCGAGTTAACAAAGGTCGGATCAAGCCCGAATACAAGCTGCAGGCCGGCGATATCGTGCGCGTGCCGCCGGTTCGCGTGCCTGAACGTGACGAGCCGGTGCCTTTGGCCCAGGGCCTGTTGCAGCGCCTCGAAGCCTCGATTGTCTATGAAGACAAAGCCCTGATCGTGATCAACAAGCCCGCTGGCATTGCGGTTCACGGTGGCAGCGGCTTGAATTACGGCGTTATCGAAGCCTTTCGTCAGTTGCGCCCCGACGCCAAGGAGCTCGAGCTGGTTCACCGTCTCGATCGTGATACCTCCGGCCTGCTGATGATCGCCAAGAAACGCAGCATGTTGCGTCACTTGCATGCCGCGTTGCGCGGTGACGGTGTCGACAAGCGCTACATGGCACTGGTTCGCGGCAACTGGGCGACCTCGATCAAGCAGGTCCGCGCGGCGCTCGGCAAGAGCAATTTGCGCTCCGGTGAGCGCATGGTCGAGGTCGACGAGGAGGAGGGCAAGGAGTCTGTGACCGTGTTCAAGGTCCTGCGACGCTTTGGCGATTTTGCCACTCTGATCGAAGCCAAGCCGATCACCGGTCGCACGCACCAGATCCGCGTCCACACGTTGCACGCGGGGCACTGCATTGCGGGTGACACCAAATACGGCGACGACGGTTTCAGTAAGGAAATCCGTGATCTGGGCGGCAAGCGCCTGTTCTTGCACGCCTACATGCTGACCGTGCCGCTGCCCGATGGCGGTGAACTCAAGTTGCAGGCACCGGTCGATGAGATGTGGGCCAAGACTGTGGAGCGATTGAGTGCGCCCATCTGATTACAAACTGCTGATTTTTGATTGGGACGGCACCCTGGCCGATTCCATTCATCGGATTGTCGAGGCAATGCACTCGGCATCCGGGCGTTCAGGTTTCGAGTTGCGTGATGATTTTGCCGTCAAAGGCATCATCGGTCTGGGCTTGCCCGAGGCGATCCGCACCTTGTATCCGCACATCAGCGATGCCGAAATGACCTTGTTTCGCGAGTATTACGCGGATCACTACATCGCTGCAGAAGCCGTGCCTTCGCCGTTGTTCGAAGGTGTAGTCGAGTCGATGGCGTCTTTTCGCGAGCAGGGTTACCACCTGGCGGTCGCGACTGGCAAGAATCGTCGCGGGCTGGATCGGGTGCTCAAGGCCAATGGCTGGGAAGATTATTTCGATATCACTCGCGCTGCCGATGAAACGGCGAGCAAACCGCATCCGCTGATGCTGGAGCAGATCCTTGCGCACTGCGGTGTGCGCGCGGAGCAGGCGCTGATGGTCGGGGACTCTTCCTTCGATCTGCTGATGGCACGCAATGCGGGGATGGATTCGGTGGCGGTCAGTTATGGTGCGCAATCGATCGAATCGCTGCAGCAGTTCGAGCCGCGTCTGTCGATTGACCGATTTTGTGAATTGCATGCCTGGCTCGCGCAGCAGGCTTAATACGTTTTTGCTGGGGTGGATGGCATGACCGACGAATGGAAAGCACCGGCCAAGGCAACTGCCGACGACGGTGACGCGAAAAGCTGGAAGCTGCTGGAAAAGACGCTACTGGCCGGTGTGCAGGAGCAGCGTCGTTCCAGGCGTTGGGGGATCTTCTTCAAGCTGCTGACGTTTGTTTATCTGTTTGTTGCGCTGATCCTGTTCACGCCATTGATGGACATGGAAAAAAGCGCCACGCGCAGCTCCAACTACACCGCGCTGATCGACGTCACCGGCATGATTGCCGACAAGGAGCCGGCCAGCGCCGACAACATCGTCGGCAGTCTGCGCGCAGCGTTCGAGGACAAGAAGGTCAAGGGCGTGATCCTGCGCATCAACAGTCCTGGCGGCAGTCCTGTGCAGTCGGGTTATGTGTATGACGAGATCAAGCGCCTGCGCGGCCTGCATCCGGACACCAAGCTGTATGCGGTGATTTCCGATCTCGGTGCCTCGGGTGCCTATTACATCGCCAGTGCTGCGGATCAGATCTACGCCGACAAGGCGAGTCTGGTCGGCTCTATCGGTGTGACGGCGGCCGGTTACGGCTTTGTTGGCACCATGGAGAAGCTGGGTGTCGAACGTCGCACTTACACCTCTGGCGAGCACAAGTCGTTCCTTGATCCGTTCCAGCCGCAGAAACCGGAAGAAACGGCGTTCTGGCAAAGTGTGCTGGATACCACGCACAAGCAGTTCATCAATAGCGTGAAGCAGGGGCGTGGCGATCGCCTGAAGGACAAGGAACATCCTGAGTTGTTTTCCGGTCTGGTCTGGTCTGGCGAGCAGGCGCTGCCGCTGGGGTTGATCGATGGTCTGGGCAATGCCAGTTCGGTGGCGCGCGACGTGATTGGCGAAAAGGAGCTGGTGGACTTCACCGTTCAGGAATCGCCGTTCGACCGCTTCTCGAAAAAACTGGGCGCCAGTGTGGCCGAGCAGTTGGCAATGTGGATGGGTTTCCACGGGCCATCATTGCGTTGATCGCTTGATGAATAAAAAAAACCGGCCTTCGTGGCCGGTTTTTTGTGACTCAGGGAATCTGTACGCCTTCCGCCAGCAGCATGTCGATCAGGCGAATCAGCGGCAGGCCGATCAGGCTGGTGGCGTCGGGGCCTTCAGTGGACTGAAACAGGCTCACGCCCAGTCCTTCGGCCTTGAAGCTGCCGGCGCAGTCGTAGGGCTGCTCTGCGTGCAGGTAGCGCTCGACGCGGGCCTGGTCCAACGTGCGCATGTGGACGGTGAAGGGGGCGCAGTCGACCTGGCAGTGGCCTGTCTGGCTGTTGAGCAGGGCCAGGCCGGTGAGGAAGGTCACGCTGGCGCCGCTGGCGGCCATCAGTTGTTCGCGGGCGTTTTCGAAGGTGTGCGGCTTGCCGATGATCCGCTCGCCGAGTACGGCAACCTGGTCGGAGCCGATGATCAGATGGTCGGGATATTCGTCAGCTAAGGCCCGGGCTTTCTGTTCGGCGAGGCGTTTGACCAGCTCGATTGCCGACTCGTCCGGGCGGTGGCTTTCGTCGATATCCGGTGAGCTGCAGACGAACGGTAAGCGCAGGCGGCTGAGCAATTCCCGACGATAGGTCGAGCTTGAAGCGAGTAATAAAGGCAGCATTCGCATCTCCAGAGGCAGGTGGCAGATTCTAGCGGAGCCGCGTAAGTGACGGACAGGGCGCAATTTCCTTTGACATGGGCGGGTGCATCCCTATAATGCTGCGCCTATGTTGAATGACCCGATTCCACCTCACGTTGACCCGCGCAAATTGGCTGACCGTGGCACCACCCTTCAAGGTGAACTGCTGCTGGCCGATTTGAAGAGACTCTGCGACCCGCTTTCCGACGATGTCGGTACGGTGCAGGCTAAATTCGTTTTTGAACGAGATGAACGTAAATCTGTGGTGATCCACAGCTTTATCGACACCGAAGTCAAAATGGTTTGCCAGCGTTGTCTTGAGCTGGTCACCCTGCCGATCCACAGCGAATGCAGTTACGCTGTAGTGAAGGAGGGTGCGAATACCCAGTCGTTACCGAAAGGTTATGACGTGCTGGAACTGGGCGAAGATCCTTTGGATCTGCAGTCACTGGTCGAGGAAGAGCTTCTGCTCGCCTTGCCTATTGTGCCTGCTCATCATCCGGAAGAATGCCAGCAGCCGGCGGGAGCAGATGAGCCCGAACCGAGCGAGGACGAGGTAACGCGGTCCAACCCGTTCAGTGTATTGGCGCAGTTAAAGCGTGACCCAAACGTTTAGGAGTTAATCAATTATGGCTGTTCAGCAGAACAAAAAATCCCGCTCTGCCCGTGACATGCGCCGTTCGCACGACGCTCTCGAGGCTAGCACCCTGTCTGTAGAAAAAACCACTGGTGAAGTTCACCTGCGTCACCACGTATCGCCAGAAGGCGTATACCGTGGCCGTAAAGTGATCGACAAGGGCGCTGACGAGTAATCACTTGTCCGCTCAAGTCATCGCGATTGACGCAATGGGCGGGGACTTCGGTCCCCGCAGCATTGTTCAGGCCAGCCTTGCTTGCCTTTCTGCTACGCCCTCGCTGCACCTGACCCTCGTCGGTCAACCCTCCCTTCTTGAAGAATTGATCACCGGCCAATCGGCTGCCGATCGCGCGCGCCTGACGATTGTTCCGGCGTCCGAAGTCATCACCATGGACGAAAAACCTGCCCAGGCCCTGCGTGGCAAGCCGGATTCGTCGATGCGTGTCGCTCTCGAATTGCTGCGTGATGGCAAGGTTCAGGCCTGCGTCAGTGCCGGCAATACCGGTGCACTGATGGCGCTGTCGCGCTTTGTGCTCAAGACCTTGCCGGGGATTGATCGTCCGGCCATGGTCGCCGCGATTCCTACTAAGAAGGGCTACTGTCAGTTACTCGATCTGGGTGCCAACGTCGATTGCAGCGCCGAGCATCTGTTGCAGTTTGCTGTTATGGGATCTGTGGCGGCACAAACGCTGGGCATTACCCGTCCGCGTGTCGCGTTGCTGAACATTGGCACCGAGGACATCAAGGGCAATCAGCAGGTCAAGCTCGCTGCAACGTTGTTGCAGGCTGCCCGCGGTATCAATTACATCGGTTTCATCGAAGGTGATGGTTTGTATCGCGGCGAGGCGGATGTGGTGGTTTGTGACGGTTTCGTCGGCAACATCCTGCTCAAGTCCAGCGAAGGCCTGGCGACGATGATTGCCGCGCGCATCGAGGCTTTGTTCAAGAAAAACCTCGCCTCCCGCGCTGTCGGCGCACTGGCGCTGCCCTTGATGAAGCGTCTGCAGGCTGATCTGGCGCCGGCGCGACACAACGGCGCAAGTTTTTTAGGCTTGCAGGGGATCGTCGTGAAAAGTCACGGTTCGGCCGGGGTTCAGGGGTTTCAAAGTGCCATTCAGCGTGCGCTGATCGAGATTCAGGAGAATCTTCCCGAGCGCCTGCACGGCCGTCTGGAGGATTTGTTGTCTTAGGCGTTTTCGTCGGACAATGCTTAAATGTGACCGCCCGGTTCAAAGGGCCATCCAACTGTCAGTTTCTTGCGTCCCTCTAGCGGGATGCCATTTTTCCGACGACAAGATCATTAGGGGCTTGTTACATGTCTGCTTCCCTCGCATTCGTCTTTCCAGGACAGGGTTCGCAGTCCCTCGGCATGCTGGCCGAGCTGGGCGCGCAACATCCGCTGATCCTCGAAACTTTCAAAGAAGCATCCGATGCTCTGGGCTATGACCTGTGGGCGCTGACCCAGCAGGGCCCGGAAGAGCTGCTCAATCAAACCGATAAAACCCAACCGGCCATTCTGACCGCTTCGATCGCCCTGTGGCGTCTGTGGCTGGCTGAAGGTGGTGCGCGCCCGGCATTCGTTGCCGGTCACAGCCTGGGTGAGTACAGCGCGCTGGTCGCTGCGGGCAGCCTGAGCCTGGCCGATGCGGTGAAGCTCGTTGAGCGCCGTGGCCAGTTGATGCAGGAAGCCGTTCCGGCCGGGCAGGGCGGCATGGCCGCTATCCTTGGTCTGGAAGATGCCGACGTGCTGGCGGCCTGTGCCGAAGCGGCGCAAGGTGAAGTGGTCAGCGCGGTGAACTTCAACTCGCCGGGTCAGGTGGTGATCGCCGGTGCCAAGGCTGCCGTCGAGCGCGCCATCGAAGGCTGCAAGGCCCGTGGCGCCAAGCGTGCCATGCCGCTGCCGGTCAGCGTGCCGTCGCACTGCGAACTGATGCGTCCGGCTGCCGAGCGTTTCGCTGAATCCATCGCTGCCATCGACTGGCAGGCGCCGCAGATCCCCGTGGTACAGAACGTCAGCGCTCAGGTGCCGACGGATCTGGAAACCCTCAAGCGTGATCTGCTGGAGCAACTCTACAAGCCGGTTCGCTGGGTCGAGTCCGTACAGACCCTGGCTGCCAAAGGCGCGACCAATCTGGTCGAGTGCGGCCCTGGCAAAGTGCTGGCCGGTCTGAACAAACGTTGCGCCGAAGGCGTTTCGACTTCCAACCTCAATACCCCAGACGCTTTCGCTGCTGCTCGCGCAGCGGCTGTCTGAATCAGGAGAAGCTTGCATGAGTCTGCAAGGTAAAGTTGCACTGGTCACCGGCGCAAGCCGTGGCATCGGCCAGGCTATCGCACTGGAACTGGGTCGTCAGGGCGCCATCGTTGTTGGCACCGCGACTTCCGCTTCGGGCGCCGAGCGCATTGCTGCGACCCTGAAGGAAAACGGCATTCAGGGCGCAGGTTTCGAACTGAACGTTACCAGTGATGAATCGGTTACCAAGGTGCTCGCGAGCATCCAGGAGCAGTTCGGTGCTCCAGTCGCGATCCTGGTCAACAATGCCGGCATCACCCGCGATAACCTGATGATGCGCATGAAAGACGACGAGTGGTACGACGTGATCGATACCAACCTGAACAGTCTGTATCGCCTGTCCAAGGGCGTCCTGCGTGGCATGACCAAGGCGCGTTGGGGTCGAATTATCAGTATTGGCTCGGTGGTGGGTGCCATGGGCAACGCTGGCCAAGTAAACTATGCAGCCGCCAAGGCCGGTCTGGAAGGTTTCAGCCGTGCCATGGCGCGTGAAGTCGGTTCGCGTTCGATTACGGTCAACTCGGTGACCCCAGGGTTCATCGACACCGATATGACTCGCGAGCTGCCTGAAGCACAGCGTGAAGCCTTGCAGACGCAGATTCCGCTGGGCCGTCTGGGACAAGCTCAAGAGATCGCGTCCGTGGTCGCTTTTCTTGCATCCGACGGTGCGGCATACGTGACCGGGGCTACAATCCCGGTTAACGGCGGGATGTACATGTAATTCAAATGTGACGGATTGCTTCAAAAAAATGTCATACGAGCTGTCTAAAATCCGTTATAAAGCTGCAATCTATTTATAGGCAGAGGGCCGCAGGGTTTGAGGAGTGAAGCTTTCAGTTGAAAAGCTGAAAAGTCTTTCTATACACTTACCCACTGGCCAGCTGCCTGAATTTGTCCATTAGGAGTGAAAACAAGGTATGAGCACCATCGAAGAGCGCGTCAAGAAAATCGTTGCCGAGCAACTGGGTGTTAAAGAAGAAGAAGTGGTAAACACCGCTTCCTTCGTAGAAGACCTGGGTGCCGACTCCCTTGACACCGTTGAGCTGGTGATGGCTCTGGAAGAGGAATTCGAGACCGAAATCCCTGACGAAGAAGCTGAGAAGATCACTACTGTACAAGCTGCAATCGATTACGTTACTAACCACCAGGCGTAATAGCTTGTAATCGTTGCTTGCTGTCATGGAAAAACCGCACTGCCATCATGGCGTGCGGTTTTTTCTTTAGGCCTGATGCAAAGTCGTCATTTGAAAAAGGAGAGTGCTGTGTCGCGTAGACGCGTCGTAGTCACCGGTATGGGTATGTTGTCGCCACTGGGCACGGATGTGCCGAGCAGTTGGCAGGGCATTCTGGCTGGCCGCAGTGGCATTGGTCTGATCGAACACACCGACCTTTCTGCCTATTCCACCCGCTTTGGCGGCTCGGTAAAGGGCTTCAATGTCGAGGAATACCTGTCGGTCAAGGAAGCGCGCAAGCTCGACCTGTTCATTCAGTACGGTCTGGCGGCCGGCTTTCAAGCCGTACGCAATGCCGGTCTGGAAGTCACTGATGCCAACCGTGAACGCATTGGCGTGGCCATGGGTTCGGGTATCGGCGGTCTGACCAACATCGAAGAAACCAGTCGCACCCTGCACGAGACTGGCCCGCGCCGGATTTCTCCGTTCTTTGTGCCTGGCTCGATCATCAATATGATTTCCGGTTTCCTGTCCATCCACCTGGGTGCACAGGGGCCTAACTACGCCATCGCCACAGCGTGTACTACCGGTACGCACTGCATCGGCATGGCAGCCCGCAACATCATGTACGACGAAGCCGACGTGATGATTGCCGGCGGCGCCGAAATGGCTGCATGCGGCCTGGGCATGGGCGGCTTTGGCGCCTCCCGCGCACTGTCGACCCGCAACGACGAACCGACCCGCGCCAGTCGTCCATGGGACAAGGGCCGCGACGGTTTCGTCCTGTCCGACGGTGCCGGCGCCCTGGTGCTTGAAGAACTCGAACACGCCAAGGCTCGCGGCGCGACCATCTACGCCGAGCTGATCGGCTTCGGCACCAGTGGCGATGCCTTCCACATGACTTCGCCACCCGCCGACGGTGCCGGTGCTGCGCGTTGCATCACCAATGCGCTGCGTGACGCGAAGATCAATGTCGATCAAGTGCAATACATCAACGCACACGGCACTTCGACCCCGGCCGGCGACCTTGCCGAAGCCAATGCGATCAAGTCGGTGTTCGGTGATCACGCCTACAAACTGGCAGTCAGCTCCACCAAGTCCATGACCGGTCACCTGTTGGGTGCGGCGGGCGCGGTTGAGGCGATCTTCAGCGTGCTGGCGATCAACAGCCAGGTGGCGCCACCGACCATCAACCTTGATGAGCCGGATGAAGGCTGCGACCTCGACTTCGTGCCGCACACCGCGCGCAACATGGACATCGATGTCGTGTTGTCCAACTCGTTCGGATTTGGCGGCACCAACGGCACGTTGGCGTTCCGTCGGTTCGCCGGCTGATGGACTGCTGGGTCGACGGTCAACCGGCTGACGCTCTGTCGCTGAAAGATCGCGGCCTGGCTTACGGCGATGGTCTGTTCGAGACCATCGCCGTGCGTAACGGCCAGCCTTTGCTGCTGGAGCGTCACGTGGCGCGACTGGCCGAAGGCTGTTCACGCCTGGCCATCGCGGCCGATATCGGGCTGATCCGTAGCGAGCTGCAATCCTATGCAGCGACCATGGGCGAGGGTGTGCTCAAGCTCATCCTCACCCGTGGCGACGGTTTGCGCGGTTATGCGCCGGATCCTTCGGCGCCGGGCCGACGCATTCTGCAAGGCAATCCTCCTGTCGCTTATCCTGCCGTTCATGGCGAGCAAGGCGTTCGCCTGTTTCCGTGTACGACGCGTTTATCTTTCCAGCCCTTGCTGGCAGGTCTCAAACACCTCAATCGTCTGGAGCAGGTCCTCGCTCGCGCCGAATGGCAAGACAGCGAGCATGCCGAAGGCTTGATGCTCGACCAGGCAGGCCGTGTGATCGAAGGCGTGTTCAGCAACCTGTTTCTGGTACGCGATGGCGTGTTGGTCACGGCGGATCTGAAACGTTGCGGCGTGGCCGGTGTGATGCGCGCCGAAATATTGTTTCAGGCAGCGTCATCGGGTATCCCCGTGCAAATCACCGATATCAGCCTTGATCAGCTGCAATGGGCCGATGAAGTGTTTGTCTGCAACAGCGTGTATGGCGTCTGGCCGGTACGCGCGTACGCTGCACTGAGCTGGCCGGTTGGGCCGCTCACCCGTAAACTGCAAACCATTGCCCGCACGCTACTGGATGCCTGATTCGTGAGACGTAAACTTTTGCTGCTGCTGGAAACCGGACTGGTTCTGGCAGGGCTGCTGCTGGGCGCCAGCGCCTGGAAGATTCATTCGGCACTGGAACAGCCTCTGAACATCACGCAGGAAGAACTGCTGGATGTGCCCAAGGGTTCCACGCCGACCCGCACTATTCTCGGACTTGAAACCGATGGCGTGATCAAGGACGCTTTCTGGCTGCGCATCTACTGGCGTTTCAATCTGGCAGGCACCCCGATTCACACGGGCGAGTACCGCATGCAGCCGGGCATGACCGTCAAGGGCCTGATCGATCTGTGGAAGCGTGGCGAAGTAGTTCAGTACAGTCTGACTCTGGTCGAGGGCTGGAACTTCCATCAGGTGCGCGCCGCGCTGGCGAAAGATGAAAAGATCGAGCAGACCCTGGACGGTCTGAGCGACAGCGATGTGATGACCAAAATCGGCCACAAGGGCGTGTTTCCCGAAGGTCGATTCTTCCCCGATACCTACCGTTTCGTGCGTGGAGTGTCCGATACCGAGTTGTTGAAAAAGTCGTTCGACCGCCTTGATGAAGTACTGGCCAAGGAATGGGAAGGTCGATCCGCCGACGCACCGTACGCCGAGCCTTACCAGGCACTGATCATGGCCTCTCTGGTGGAGAAGGAAACCGGTGTTCCCCAGGAGCGTGGTCAGATTGCCGGCGTGTTCGTGCGTCGCATGGCGCTGGGCATGCAGCTGCAGACGGATCCGACGGTGATCTACGGTTTGGGCGATCGCTACAACGGCAAGCTGACCCGTGCTCATCTCAAGGAAGCCACTCCTTACAACACGTACGTGATTCCGGGCCTGCCGCCGACGCCGATTGCGATGGTCGGTCGCGAGGCGATTCACGCCGCGTTGAACCCGGTGGAAGGCACCAGCCTCTATTTTGTAGCCCGGGGAGATGGCAGCCACGTTTTCTCCGATGACCTCGATGCGCACAACAGTGCGGTGCGTGAGTTCCAGCTCAAGCGGCGCTCGGATTACCGTTCGAGCCCGCCGCCGGCGTCGGCACCGGGAGCCACTCCGGCAAATAGCGAAACCATTCCTGCCGCATCACCTGACACTGCGCCTGAATCGTTGCCGCCGGTTCCTGCCCAGGAGCCATTACCGACGCGGGAAACCGAAGCGGCCGCACCGCAAAACGCGCAATGACTTTGATTAAGGACTGCCTGTGACTGGCTTGTTTATTACCCTGGAAGGACCGGAAGGCGCCGGCAAGAGTACCAATCGCGAATACCTCGCCGAGCGCCTGCGCGCCGACGGTATCGAAGTGGTGCTGACCCGCGAGCCCGGCGGTACGCCGCTGGCCGAGCGCATTCGCGAAGTGTTGCTGGCCCCGGTCGACGAAGTGATGAACCCGGACACCGAGCTGTTGCTGGTGTTCGCCGCCCGTGCCCAGCATCTGGCTGAAGTCATTCGCCCGGCGCTGGCCCGTGGTGCCGTCGTCTTGTGCGACCGGTTCACCGATTCGACTTACGCCTATCAGGGCGGCGGGCGCGGCTTGTCGCTGGAGCGCATCGCTGCGCTGGAGACTTTCGTGCAGGGCGATCTGCGTCCCGACCTGACGCTGATTTTCGATCTGCCGGTGGAAATCGGCCTGGCCCGGGCCAGCGCCCGAGGTCGTCTGGATCGTTTTGAGCTGGAAGGCCGGGCGTTTTTCGAGGCCGTGCGCAGCGCGTTCCTCAAGCGTGCCGAGGCCGATCCTGCCCGCTATGTGCGGATCGACGCCGGTCAGCCGTTGGCCAAGGTTCAACAATCGCTGGATACCCTGATTCCGAACTTGCTGGAGCTGTGCCGTGGCTGAGGCCTATCCATGGCAGGACAGTCTCTGGCAGCAACTGGCCGGACGCACTCAGCACGCCCACGCGTATCTGCTGCACGGGCCCGCCGGGATCGGCAAGCGCGCGTTGGCCGAGCGTCTTATGGCCAGCCTGCTGTGCCAGCGTCCGACGCCTGAAGCCTGCGGCGAGTGCAAGTCCTGCCTGCTGCTCAAGGCCGGCAGCCACCCGGACAATTACATTCTCGAACCGGAAGAAGCGGACAAGGCGATCAAGGTCGACCAGGTGCGCGATCTGGTCAGCTTCGTGGTGCAAACCGCGCAGTTGGGCGGTCGCAAGATTGTGTTGATCGAGCCGGTGGAGGCGATGAACATCAACGCCGCCAACGCCTTGCTCAAGAGTCTCGAAGAGCCGTCCGGCAATACCGTGCTGTTGCTGGTCAGTCACCAGCCGAGCCGCTTGCTGCCGACCATCAAGAGCCGTTGTGTGCAGCAGGCCTGTCCGCTGCCGAGCGAGGCCATGAGCATGCAATGGTTGGCTCAGGCACTGCCGGAATGCTCCGAAGAAGAGCGTGTCGAGCTGCTGACCCTGGCCGCCGGCTCGCCGTTGGCGGCCGTCACTTTGCAGGCGCAGGGCGTACGTGAGCAGCGGGCGCAGGTTGTCGAAGGCGTGAAGAAGCTGCTCAAGCAGCAACAATCGCCGACGCAACTCGCCGAGGAGTGGAAAAACATTCCGATGCTGCGTCTGTTCGACTGGTTCTGTGACTGGTCGAGCCTGATCCTGCGTTATCAATTGACCCAGGATGAAGCAGGCCTCGGCCTGACCGACATGCGCAAGGTCGTGCAGTACCTGGCGCAGAAAAGCGCCCAGCGCAAAGTCCTCGATATCCAGGACTGGATTCTCGCCCAGCGTCAGAAAGTCCTGAGCAAGGCCAACCTCAATGCGGCATTGCTGCTGGAAGCATTGTTGGTGCAATGGGCGAGTCTGCCTGGCCAAAGATAAGAATGTGTACCTAGACTCTGAACATCAGCAGTGGAGGTCAACATGAATGAACCCGTCAGCCCGGGGCCGCGCAACGGCATCTTGTCCCTGACCATCAAGGACAAGTCCGTCCTTTACGCCGCCTACATGCCGTTCATCAGGAACGGTGGCCTGTTCATCCCGACCAACAAAAGCTACAAGTTGGGCGACGAGGTGTTCATGTTGCTGAACCTGATGGACGAGGCGGAAAAGATTCCAGTGGCCGGCAAAGTCGCCTGGATCACCCCCAAAGGCGCCCAGGGCAACCGCGCTGCCGGCGTCGGCGTGCAATTCAACGATGGCGACAACACCGCGCGCAGTCGAATCGAAACTCATCTGGCCGGAGCCCTGAAATCCGACCGTCCCACTCATACGATGTAAGTTGCAGTCCTTTTTATGCTCGTAGATTCTCATTGTCACCTTGATCGCCTCGACCTTGCCGTTCACGACGGCTCCCTGGATGCCGCGCTGGATGTAGCCCGTCAGCGCGGAGTCGGGCATTTCCTGTGTATCGGCGTCAGCGCCGACAACGCTGCCGACGTCAAAGCCTTGGCCGAGCGTTACGACGACGTCGATTGTTCGGTCGGCGTGCATCCGCTGGATGTGCAGCCCGGCGCGGCGCCTGCTCTGGACTGGCTGCTGCACGAGCTCAATCACCCGAAAGTGGTGGCGATCGGCGAAACCGGTCTGGACTACCACTACGAGCCGGAAGCCGCCGAATTGCAGCAGGAGTCTTTCCGTCTGCATTTGCAAGCCGCGCAGCAGACCGGCAAACCGGTGATCATCCACACCCGTGGCGCCCGCGCCGACACCCTTGAACTGTTGCGCGAAGCTGCGTTGCCCCAGGCCGGTGTGCTGCATTGCTTCACCGAAGACTGGGACATGGCCAAGGCGGCGCTGGACATGGGTTATTACATTTCCCTGTCGGGCATCGTCACCTTCCGCAACGCCGATGCCTTGCGTGATGTGGCAAGCAAAGTCCCGGCAGATCGCCTGCTCGTGGAAACCGACTCGCCGTACCTGGCGCCGATCCCGTATCGCGGCAAACCGAACCTGCCGCAATACGTGCGGGAAGTGGCAGAGTTTCTGGCGATGCTGCGGGGCGAGAATTACGAGCGCTTTGCCGAGCAGACCACGGAGAACTTCAAGCGACTGTTTCCGCTGGCGCACGTAAAAGCCTGAATCGCAGGCAAAAAAAACCCGGGTTCTGGGGGGTGAATCCGGGTTAAGACCATTAGGAGTAAAACAAAGGCACGCGGTCCCTTGGTACCTTTACCGGCGCGACACTTGGGGGAGATGTCGCCCGACAGTTCAAGTATTGATCAGTCTGGCGTTCAGTCCAGTTGGCCGGTCGGGGTTTTTAAACAAATTTGGAATACGTTCGCTTCGGTTATGTTCTCATTCCCCCCGAAACGTTCGTGAAATGAACAAGAAACACAGATATGGTCGGATGATCCGTGCATTTTTGCGCAAGTTAGGCATAATACGCGGCTTCGAATTTTGACCCCTACAGACCTTTTCTTATGCACAAAGAACCTCGTAAGGTCCGTGAGTTTCGTCGCCGCGAGCAAGAAATTCTCGATACCGCGCTCAAGCTGTTCCTCGAACAAGGTGAAGACAGTGTCACCGTCGAGATGATTGCTGATGCCGTGGGTATCGGCAAAGGCACGATCTACAAGCACTTCAAGTCCAAGGCGGAAATCTATCTGCGCCTGATGCTCGATTACGAGCGCGACTTGAACGAGCTGTTGCATTCGGCCGATGTCGACAAGGACAAGGAAGCGCTGTCCCGTGCCTACTTTGAATTCCGCATGCGCGACCCGCAGCGCTATCGCCTGTTCGATCGCCTGGAAGAGAAGGTGGTCAAGGGCAATCAGGTCCCTGAGATGGTCGAGGAGCTGCACAAGATCCGTGCCTCGAACTTCGAACGCCTGACGCTGCTCATCAAGGGCCGCATCAGCGAAGGCAAGCTCGAAGACGTGCCGCCGTACTTCCATTACTGCGCATCCTGGGCGCTGGTGCACGGCGCGGTGGCGCTGTATCACTCGCCGTTCTGGAGCAATGTGCTGGAAGATCAGGAAGGTTTCTTCCAGTTCCTGATGGACATCGGCGTGCGCATGGGCAACAAGCGCAAGCGCGACCCTGAAACCCCAAGCAGCTGAATCATTCAGTCGCCTTATGCGCCGTGTTTTCGCTACATGGCGCAGTACCGCAGGAATATACTCAGGCATAGGGCTTGCTAAAACTTGAATTGTGAGTCAAGTTTTAGCCGCTCGATTTTCCATCGCCGGAGTGCTTCATGATCGTTGACCGTCAAGGCAGGCGTTTTCGCAATTTGCGGATCAGTCTGACCTCAGCCTGCAATTACGCCTGTACCTACTGCGTGCCTAACGGCAAGCGGCTGGTGGCTGCGCAGGATGAACTGTCGGCCGAGGCCATGGCACGCGGCGTTGCCTATCTGATCGAAGCCGCCGGCATCGAGCGCCTGCGTATCACCGGCGGCGAGCCGCTGGTCAGTCCCAAACTCGAATCTTTCATGACCGCCGTCGGCAAGATGGGCCTGGAAGACATCAGCCTGACCACCAACGGTCAACTGCTGGCGAAGAAACTCCCGTTGCTGGTCGATGCGGGCCTGCGACGCATCAACGTTTCCCTCGATACCCTGGACGCCGGCGCGTTCCGCAGCATTGCCCGTGGCGGCGACCTGGCCACCGTGCTCGACGGCATGGATCAGGCGGCAGCGGCGGGGATGAAGATCAAGGTCAACATGGTGCCGTTGCGCGGGCAGAACCTCGATCAGGTGATGCCGCTGCTCGATTACTGCCTTGAACGCGGCTTTGAACTGCGTTTTATCGAGCTGATGCGCATGGGCCATCTGGCCAATGACTCCAACGCCTTCCTGCAACAGTTCGTCAGCCTGCAACAGCTGCTGAGCCTGATCGGTGAACATTACGAGTACGCGCAAACCGACGCGCCCGTGGATGCCACCGCTGTTCGCTATGCCATTCCAGGATTGGGCAACTTCGGCGTGATCGCCAACGAAAGCGTACCGTTCTGCCGAACTTGCTCGCGACTGCGCCTCTCATCCACCGGATGGCTGCATGGTTGCCTGTCATCGAGCAACCGCCACTACGTCGGTGACCTGCTCGACAAACCTCGCCACGAGGCGCTGCCAGCGTTGCAACGTTTGCTGGTCAAAGCCTTGGGCGACAAGCAGGAAGTCGCGTTCTCCGGCGGCGCCACCGTCATGAAGATCATCGGCGGCTGAGCCCGGTGTAACCACAACGCCTTATTTCAAACCGGATACCTGCACATTTCCAAGGACTGGCGCAAAAGCTGCATCCTACGGCCATTCGCCGGTTTTCCGTCACCGGCTTCTGGAGGATTAGGATGCGTAGCCTGGTTTTGCTGCTGGCCGTTTTGGCGCTGGGCGGCTGTATGACTGTCAGTGACATGGCCGAAGGGACTCGCTACCAGATGAGCGACGCAGGTCTGCTGGATCACAGCGACAGCCGCCGCGTAAACAATTTCCGCATTCAGCCGGATTCGTTCATCTACATCGCGCAGGGTTCGTTCGCGCCGCCGGGTGGTTCCTACCCGCGGCCCAACGTAGTGGCCGAAGAGGCCTTCAAAGGCTTCGTCGAATACTTCCCGATGGTTCGCCGCGCCCGCGCGCCGGAAGGTCTTGACCAAGCGATGGGCGAAGCCCGTGATGCCGGTGCTCACTACCTGTTGTATACCCGTTTCGCCAAGGCCGACGACCGCATCGGCAACTCCGATGAATGGCTGGATCAGGAAGCCGTGGATCGCCTCGGTATCGACGGTGGCGTGATTCAGATCATGTTGATCGAGACCAGCACCCAGTATTTGATTGATACTGCACGGATCAAGAGTCGTGGCGGTTTACTGACGTTCCACGACAACAAGCCCGAAGACCTGATCGGCCCACCGCTTGCGCAGTACGCGCGCAGCCTGTTGGGCGTCGGGGACCAGTAATTCAAGGAGTACGCCATGAGTGGCCCGCAAAAAGCCAATGACCTGCTGGGGCAAATCCCCAAAACCAAAGGCTTGCCGCCGGTGCACTTGTGGAACCCGGATTTCTGTGGCGACATCGACATGCGCATCGCCCGGGACGGCACCTGGTATTACCTGGGCACGCCGATCGGGCGCAAGCCGATGGTCAAACTGTTCTCCACCATCATCCGCCGCGATGGCGATGACTATTTCCTGATCACTCCGGTTGAGAAGGTCGGGATCAAGGTCGATGACGCGCCATTCGTGGCGATTGCCGTCGAAGTGGAGGGCGAGGGTGAGGCGCAAGTGCTGCGCTTTACCACCAATGTCGATGAAACCACCGAGGCCGGCCCGGAGCATCCGATTCGCGTCGAGATCGATCCGATGACGCAAGAACCTGCGCCTTACGTGCATGTCCGCACCAACCTCGAAGCGCTGATCCATCGCAACGTGTTCTACCAATTGGTGGAGCTGGCGGTCAGCCGTGAAATCGATGGTCAGCGCTGGCTCGGCGTCTGGAGTAGCGGCGAGTTCTTCCGCATCGGCCTCGAGCCCTGAAAAACCGCAGTCTGTGAAAGCAGGCTGCGGTTTTTTTGTCGTTGACTCCCAATCGTATGATGATTAGCGTAGGCATCCACAGCGAACGGCTTCGGAGTGTCCATGTCGAGCAGTTTCCACGCATCAACGGTTGACTGGCTGGGCGCCTGGATTGCCGCCGGCCAGGTGAAACCGGGGCAGGCGATCAAGGTTGAGGCCGATCTGGGCGAGCAACTCGGGGTCAGCCGCACCGTGATTCGCGAAGCCATCAAGACTCTCGTCGCCAAAGGCATGCTCGAAGTCGGGCCCAAAGTCGGCACTCGGGTGTTGCCGATCAAGCGCTGGAACCTGTTCGACCCGCAAGTCGTGGGCTGGCTATCGCGCAGCGGCCTGCCGGAAAACTTCGTCGACGACCTGCTCGACCTGCGCCGCACTATTGAACCGATGGCGGTGCGCTGGGCCTGCGAGCGGGCGACCGTCGAACAGGTGAAAGCCGTGCAGCAGGCCTATAACGCACTCGAGCGGGCAGTGGACAGCGGCATCGATTACAACCGCGCCGACCAGTTCTTCCACGAATGCATTCTGGCCGCCAGCCATAATCAATTCATCGAGCAAATGGTGCCGGCCCTCGGCGCGCTGCTCGCCGTGTCCTTCGAAGTGTCCGCGGCAGACCCCGACGAATTGCGCCGCACACTGCCCATCCACAAAGACATGGCCGACGCGATCGCCGCCCGGGATGCCGCGCGCGGGGTGTGGGCCTGCATGACCCTGATCGACAACGCCGACCTGGCCATCAAGCGGTTCTACCCGCAGGTGATGGCCGACAAAAAAGCCAGCTGACAAAAACAACAAGACAGGAGGTTGCATGACGTGGACTGCGGTGACAGAGCATCGGGCGCAACTGGGCGAAGGCCCGTTCTGGGATGCACCGACCCAAGCGCTGTACTGGGTCGACATTGCCGGCAAGCAGGCGCTGCGGCTGATCGGACAGAACGTGCAGATCTGGCAGATGCCGGAGCACGTCTCGGCGTTCATTCCCTGCGCCAGCGGCGACGCGCTGGTGACCCTGAGCAGCGGCGTCTACCGGCTCGATCTCGATTCCCCCGGACTTGAGCCGCGACTGACGCTGTTCTGCGTCGCCGATCCGCAACCGGGCAACCGCGCCAACGAAGCGCGTTGCGATGGCCAGGGCCGCTTGTGGCTCGGCACCATGCAAAACAACATCGGGGAGCAGGGCGAGGATCTGCCGATCACCCGTCGTTCCGGCGGATTGTTCCGGGTTGATCCGGATAAACGAGTCACGCCATTGCTACGGGGCCTGGGGATTCCCAACACGCTGCTCTGGAGCGACGACGGCACCACGCTGCTGTTCGGCGACAGTCTCGACGGCACGTTGTATCGCTATTTCATTCACACCGACGGCAACCTCGACAGAGCCCAGCCTTGGTACGGCGCGGATCAGAACGGTGGCCCGGACGGTTCGGCGATGGACACCGAAGGCTACGTGTGGAACGCCCGCTGGGACGGCAGTTGCCTGCTGCGCCTGACGCCGGATGGCAAAATCGACCGCAAGATCGACCTGCCGATCAGCCGCCCGACCAGTTGCGTATTCGGCGGCGCAGACCTGAAAACCCTGTACATCACCAGCGCCAAAAGTCCGCTGAACCACCCACTGGACGGCGCAGTGCTGTCGCTGGAGGTCGATGTCGCAGGAAAACTCTGTACGCGATTTGCGAGTTAAATCCCAAAATATGGGATGCAAAATTATATATTGAGATTATTTGGCGGTCGGGTTTATAGTCGGCTCCAGCAGTAACACGCACTCACACTTAAAAAGAACAAAACAGGTGAAGTGATGCAGCGAATTTCTATCGCACTCCTTAGCGGAGTCCGCGTCTCGCAACGGCCCGATGCCGTCAGCGGCGCTCGCCTGTTTTGTTCCCAAAGCCTTCCAGACCGGACATCGTCAGATGCCCGGTTTTTTTATGCTTTCGAACAGGAGTCCTGATTCATGGCTGAACCCCTTTCCTTGCCGCCAGTGCCCGAGCCACCCAAAGGTGAGCGTCTGAAAAACAAGGTTGTGTTGCTGACCGGTGCCGCCCAAGGCATCGGCGAAGCGATCGTTGCGACCTTCGCCTCGCAGCAGGCCAAACTGGTGATCAGCGATATCCAGGCTGAAAAGGTCGAGAAAGTCGCTGCGCACTGGCGTGAGCAGGGCGCCGATGTGCAAGCGCTCAAGGCCGACGTCTCGCGTCAGCAAGATCTGCACGCCATGGCCAGACTGGCCATCGAGCTGCACGGTCGCATTGACGTGTTGGTCAATTGCGCCGGGGTCAACGTGTTCCGCGATCCGCTGCAAATGACCGAAGAAGACTGGCGCCGCTGCTTCGCCATCGACCTCGACGGCGCCTGGTATGGCTGCAAAGCCGTGTTGCCGCAGATGATCGAACAGGGGATCGGCAGCATCATCAACATTGCCTCGACCCATTCAACAAACATCATCCCCGGCTGCTTCCCTTACCCGGTGGCCAAGCACGGATTGCTCGGGCTAACTCGTGCGCTGGGCATCGAATACGCGCCGAAGGGCATTCGCGTCAACGCCATCGCCCCGGGCTACATCGAAACCCAGCTCAACGTCGATTACTGGAACGGCTTCGCCGACCCTCATGCCGAACGCCAGCGCGCTTTCGATCTGCATCCACCAAAACGCATCGGCCAGCCGATCGAGGTGGCGATGACTGCCGTGTTCCTGGCCAGCGACGAAGCGCCGTTCATCAATGCTTCGTGCATCACCATCGATGGTGGTCGCTCGGTGATGTACCACGACTGAAAAAGCGGATTTCAGGTGGAAGGGTCCGCCTGAAATTCAATCATCATACGATATGACTATTGTCGTCTTGATTTGCGGGAAACGCTTCGACCGCTGTAACGCTTTTCAAATAACGCTCAAGAAAAATAACAAGGAGTCTGCTTATGAAACGTCGTTTCGGGATTCGTACCCTGTGCAGTACCGCGCTGGCGGTCACTGCGTTCAGCCTGAGCGGTTCGCTGCTGGCCGCCGATCCGGTGAAGATCGGTTTCCTGGTCAAGCAGGCCGAAGAGCCGTGGTTCCAGACCGAATGGGCCTTCGCTGAAAAAGCTGCCAAGGACAAAGGCTTCGAGCTGATCAAGATTGCTGTGCCGGACGGCGAGAAAACCCTTTCGGCCATCGACAGCCTCGCGGCCAACGGCGCCAAGGGCTTCGTCATCTGCCCGCCGGACGTGTCCCTTGGCCCTGCGATCATGGCCAAGGCCAAACTCAATGATTTGAAAGTGATCGCCGTGGACGACCGTTTCGTCGACGCCAACGGCAAGTTCATGGAAGAGGTGCCGTACCTCGGCATGGCCGCGTTCGAAGTCGGCCAGAAGCAGGGCGCCGCCATGGCCGCCGAAGCGAAAAAGCGTAACTGGGACTGGAAAGATACCTACGCGGTGGTAAACACCTACAACGAACTCGACACCGGCAAGAAGCGCACCGACGGCTCGATGAAAGCGCTTGAAGACGCCGGCCTGCCGAAAGAGCACATCCTGACCGCCGCCCTGAAAACCCTCGACGTACCGGGCAGCATGGACGCCACCAACTCGGCGCTGGTCAAGCTGCCGGGCGCGGCGAAGAACCTGATCATCGGCGGCATGAACGACAACACCGTGCTCGGCGGCGTGCGCGCCACCGAAGCTGCCGGGTTTGCCGCCGCCAACGTAATCGGCATCGGCATCAACGGCACCGATGCGATCGGCGAGCTGAAAAAGCCCAACAGCGGCTTCTACGGTTCGATGCTGCCGAGCCCGCACATCGAGGGCTACAACACCGCCAGCATGATGTACGAGTGGGTCACCACCGGCAAAGAACCACCGAAGTACACCGCGATGGACGACGTCACCCTGATCACCCGCGAGAACTTCAAGCAAGAGCTGGAAAAGATCGGCTTGTGGAACTGACGGCAGCGACGGCCCGGGCCACCGGGCTGTCATCGGTGTGAAGAGGTGGCTTAAATGCACGCGCAAGTACAAACACAACAACACAGTGCCAGCGGTAGCCTGCGTTTCAACGGGATCGGCAAGACCTTTCCCGGCGTGAAGGCGCTGGACGGCATCAGCTTCGTTGCCCTTCCCGGGCAGGTGCACGCCTTGATGGGCGAGAACGGCGCTGGCAAATCGACGCTGCTGAAGATCCTCGGTGGCGCCTACATTCCGAGCAGCGGCGAGCTGCAGATCGGCGAGCGGACGATGGCGTTCAAGTCCACTGCCGACAGCATCGGCAGCGGCGTGGCGGTGATTCACCAGGAGCTGCATCTGGTGCCGGAAATGACCGTGGCCGAGAACCTGTTCCTCGGGCATCTGCCGGCCAGTTTCGGCCTGATCAATCGCGGTGCGTTGCGTCAGCAAGCCCTGGCTTGCCTCAAGGGCCTGGCCGATGAAATCGACCCGCAGACCAAAGTCGGGCGCCTGTCCCTCGGCCAGCGGCAACTGGTGGAAATCGCCAAGGCGTTGTCCCGTGGCGCGCATGTGATTGCCTTTGACGAACCGACCAGCAGCCTGTCGGCGCGGGAAATCGACCGCTTGATGGCGATCATCGGTCGGCTGCGCGACGAGGGCAAAGTGGTGCTCTACGTCTCCCATCGAATGGAAGAAGTGTTCCGCATCTGCGACGCGGTGACGGTGTTCAAGGACGGTCGCTACGTGCGTACCTTCGACGACATGAGCCAGTTGACCCACGATCAACTGGTGACCTGCATGGTTGGGCGCGACATTCAGGACATCTACGATTACCGCAGTCGCCCGCGCGGTGCCGTGGCGCTGAGAGTCGATGGATTGCTCGGCCCGGGCCTGCGCGAACCCATCAGTTTCGATGCGCACAAAGGCGAGATTCTTGGCCTGTTCGGACTGGTCGGGGCAGGGCGCACCGAGCTGTTCCGGTTACTCAGCGGCCTGGAACGCAACACCGCCGGACGCCTGGAATTACGCGGTCATGAACTGAAACTGCGTTCGCCCCGTGACGCGATCTCCGCCGGGATTCTGCTGTGCCCCGAGGATCGCAAGAAGGAAGGCATCATCCCGCTCGCCAGCGTTGCCGAGAACATCAACATCAGTGCGCGGGGCGCGAACTCCGGGCTCGGTTGCCTGCTGCGCGGGATCTGGGAAAAGGGCAATGCCGACAAACAGATCAAGGCCCTGAAAGTGAAAACACCCCACGCCGGGCAACAGATCAAATTCCTCTCCGGCGGCAATCAGCAAAAGGCAATTCTCGGCCGTTGGCTGTCGATGCCAATGAAAGTCCTGCTGCTCGATGAGCCGACCCGGGGCATCGACATCGGCGCCAAGGCCGAGATCTACCAGATCATCCATAACCTGGCCGCCGACGGTATTTCGGTGATCGTGGTGTCCAGCGATCTGATGGAAGTGATGGGTATTTCCGACCGCATTCTGGTGTTGTGCGAGGGCGCCCTGCGTGGCGAAGTCAGCCGCGACCAGGCCAACGAATCCAACCTGCTGCAACTGGCTTTGCCGCGCCACCGCGCTGACGGCGTGGCGAACTGAGAGGTGACTATGATGACAACCCAAAACGAAACCCTGCCGACCGCACGCAAACCGCTGGATATGCGGCGCTTCCTCGATGACTGGGTGATGTTGCTGGCGGCGGTGGGGATTTTTCTCGCCTGCACCTTGCTGATCGACAACTTCCTCTCGCCGCTGAACATGCGCGGTCTGGGCCTGGCGATTTCCACCACCGGGATCGCCGCGTGCACCATGTTGTATTGTCTGGCGTCGGGTCATTTCGACCTGTCGGTGGGTTCGGTGATCGCTTGTGCCGGGGTGGTTGCGGCGGTGGTGATGCGCGACACCAACAGCGTGTTTCTCGGCGTCAGCGCTGCATTGGTGATGGGGCTGATCGTCGGGTTGATCAACGGCATCGTGATCGCCAAGTTACGGGTCAATGCGTTGATCACGACGCTGGCGACCATGCAGATCGTCCGAGGGCTGGCCTACATTTTTGCCAACGGCAAAGCGGTGGGCGTGTCCCAGGAATCGTTCTTCGTGTTCGGCAACGGCCAGTTGTTCGGCGTGCCGGTACCGATCCTGATCACTATCGTCTGCTTCCTGTTTTTCGGCTGGTTGCTGAATTACACGACCTACGGGCGCAACACCATGGCCATCGGTGGCAACCAGGAAGCGGCGTTGCTGGCGGGGGTGAATGTCGATCGGACGAAGATCATCATCTTTGCGGTGCATGGGGTGATCGGTGCGCTGGCCGGGGTGATTCTGGCTTCGCGGATGACTTCGGGTCAGCCGATGATCGGGCAGGGTTTTGAGCTGACGGTGATATCGGCCTGCGTGTTGGGCGGGGTGTCGTTGAGTGGTGGGATCGGGATGATTCGGCATGTGATTGCCGGGGTTTTGATTCTGGCGATTATTGAGAATGCGATGAACCTGAAGAATATCGATACGTTCTATCAGTATGTGATTCGTGGGTCGATTTTGTTGTTGGCTGTGGTTATCGATCGCCTGAAACAACGCTGAGATCAAAAGCCCCCCTCACCCTAACCCTCTCCCGGAGGGAGAGGGGACTGACCGAGGTGTCTTTCGCTGTACATCGACCTGAAATGACCAGTCGATTATGGATTCGGTAAAGCTTTTTCAGGTCGACGTATCTCCCCAATATCCCCCATTCAGTCCCCTCTCCCTCCGGGAGAGGGCTAGTCGGGCGGCGTTCCGATGAGGGAAAGCTTTTGATCCCGGCGCCTTCCGTCACCCCACCCAAAATTTCCCTTGCCCATCCAACCCCGTTTCAGTTATCACTTTGTACATGATTAGACAGGTACGATTTGACAAGAAACAACGGGTGGTCGACGAGCTCGTCCGACGCATCGAAAGCGGCCTCATGGAGGACGGCTTTCTGTTGCCCGGCGAGCATCAGTTGGCTCAGGAATTCAACGTCAGCCGTGGCACGTTGCGCGAAGCGCTGGCCGAACTGAAGCGGCGCAATTACATCGCCACGCAAAGCGGGGTTGGCTCCATCGTCACGTTCGACGGTGTGGTGCTCGATCAACGCAGCGGTTGGGCCCAAGCCCTGGCCGACAGCGGGGCGCTGATCAATACCGAAGTGCTGCGCCTGGAAGCCGTGACCCGGGCCGATCTGTTTTCGCGCTTCGGCACCGACCAATTCATCACCCTCGACCGTCGTCGCCGTTCCAACGACGGCACACTGGTGTCCCTCGAACGCTCATTGATGCCCGCCACCGGAGGCCTGGAAAGCCTGCCGCGTGTGGGCCTGATCGACAATTCGCTGACCGTTACGTTGGCGGCCTACGGTTACATCGGCGAGCGCGGCGATCAGTGGATCGGTGCCGAGCCGCTCAACGCCGTGGATGCCGAACTGCTCGGGCGTCCGGAAGGCACGGTGTTCCTCAAGGCGCTGCGCACCACCTACGACCGGCAGAATCGTTTCATGGAACAGGTCGAAAGCCTGCTCGATCCGGTGCATTTCCGTCTGCACCTGCAATTTGGAGAATCGAAATGACCGCCCTCGCCCGTGCCTTGGGCGCGTTTTATGGCCTGGCCCTCGGCGACGCGCTGGGCATGCCGACGCAATCCCTGAACCGCGAAACGATCAAGCAGCGCTTCGGACAGATCACCGACCTGCAAGACGCCGGCCCGTTGCAACCGATTGCCGCGAACATGCCCAAAGGCTCGATCACCGATGACACCGAACAGGCGATTCTGGTGGGCGAATTGCTGGTCGAAGGCAAGGGCCGGATCGAGCCGGCGGTGCTCGCGCAACGGCTGATCGAATGGGAAGCCGAGATGCAGGCCAAGGGCTCGCAGGACTTGCTCGGCCCATCGACCAAGCGCGCCATCGAGATGATCCTCGCCGGTCATTCGCCGGAAGAGGCCGGGCGCTACGGCACCACCAATGGCGCGGCGATGCGCATCACCCCGGTGGGAATCGCGGCGGATGTCGCCGACCCCGAGCGCTTCATCGCAGCGGTAGTACAGGCCTGTCAGGTCACTCACAACACCACGCTGGGTATTTCCAGCGCGGCGGCGGTGGCGGCGGTGGTTTCGGCCGGCATCAACGGCCTGGACCTGGGCGAGGCGCTGAACCTCGGCCAGCAGATCGCCCAGCAAGCTGAAGCGCACGGGCACTGGGTCGCCGGTGGGCGCATCGCTTCGCGGATCAGTTGGGCGCGCAGCATCAGTGTCGAGAGCGACCCGGTGTTGCTCGCGGATCTGCTGTACGACGTGATCGGCACATCAGTGGCGTCGCAGGAATCGGTGGTGGTGTCGTTCGCCCTCGCACAGCAAGTCGCGGTCGGTGAAATGACGCCGTTCGATGCGCTGTGCATGGCCGCGAGCCTGGGTGGCGACACTGACACCATCGCCGCGATTCTCGGCGCCATGCTCGGGGCCTGCCTGGGCCTGCAGAGCTGGCCGGCGGCGATGATCGAGACGGTGAAGGCCGTCAATGGTCTGGAGCTTGAACCGTTGGTGCAGGAGCTGTTGGCCTTGCGCTGATTGAACTGACGCCATCGCTGGCAAGCCAGCTCCCACAGGGACCGTGCAAACCTCAAGGTTCACTTTGAACCTGAGGGTGCTGGGCTGCTCGCGAAAGGCGCACCACAAATCCTGAATATTCACCCGCAATGGATCGCGCAGACAGGCCCAGGAAGGGCGGGATGTCTTGTCGTTCTGCGTCATTGCCACAACCACAATAAAGGCAAACAGGAGCATTTTTCATGAGCTTATCGAACGCCGGGCAAAGCGCCGGGCAACTGGAAACCCGTGGCATCGAACCGGTGCCGGAAGGCGAGTGCAACGGCCATCCGCTGCAACTGTTCTGGGTCTGGTTTGCTGCCAACATTTCCATCCTCGGCCTGCCACTGGGCGCGACGCTGGTTGCGTTTCGCGGCCTGGCGATCTGGCAGGCGATCATCGTTGCGATCCTCGGCGCTGCCGGTTCGTTCGCGGTGGTGGGGATCATCTCGATTGCCGGCCGTCGCGGTCGTGCGCCGAGTCTGACCCTGTCTCGGGCGATCTTCGGTGTGCGCGGCAATATCGGCCCGACGCTGGTGTCACTGATGTCGCGTCTGGGCTGGGAAACCGTCAACACCACCACTGCCGCGTTCGTGCTGCTGTCGTTGTGCTCGATCCTGTTCGGCTCGCCGGTGGAAGCCAAAAGCGCGCCGGTGTTGACCCTGATCTTCATCGCGATTTTCGTGCTGCTGACCCTGTCGGTGTCCGGCCTCGGCCACGCCACGTTGCTGGTGATCCAGAAGTGGGCGACCTACGTGTTCGGCGCGCTGAACATTCTGGTCGGTGGCTTCCTCTGCGCGACCATCGACTGGAGCGCGGTGTTCAACGCCACGCCGGCGCCGATGAGCGCGATGATCATCGGTATCGGCACCATGGCGGCCGGCACCGGGATCGGCTGGGCGAATGCCGGCGCGGACATGTCGCGCTATCAGCATCGCAGCGTCAAGGCTGTGCGGCTGGTCGCTTCGGCGGCGTTCGGTGCGGGGATTCCGCTGGTACTGCTGATCACCCTCGGCGGCCTGCTGTCGGTGGGCAACAACGACCTCGCGTCGGCGACTGACCCGATCGTGGCGATCCGCGACATGCTGCCGACCTGGATGGCCGTGCCGTATCTGATCACCGCGTTCGGTGGCCTGTTGCTGTCGAACAACCTGTCGGTGTACTCCGCCGGTTTGACCACGCTGACTCTCGGCTTGAAGGTCAAACGCGTGTACGCGGTAGTGGTCGATATCGTTGCGATCTTCGCCGGTTCGATCTACTTCATGCTGATCGCCGACAGCTTCTACGGCCCGTTCATTACCTTCATTTCCCTGCTGGCGGTGCCGATCACCGCGTGGGTCGGGATTTTCGTGGTCGACCTGATTCACCGTCACTACTACAGCCCCAAAGACCTGCTCGACGTCAGCCCGAGCAGCGCCTACTGGTACAGCGGCGGCATCGAGTGGCGCGCATTCGGCGCGTGGGCGATTGCCATCGTGCTGGGCTTCAGTTTCACCACCATCGGCACCACTGCCGAGAACGTCTGGTTCAAGGGTTTCCTGTCCGACTCGTGGCTGGGCCACAACGGCCTCGGCTGGATCGTGACCTTCGTGGTCGCCGGTGGCCTGTACTTCGTACTCGGCGGGGCGAAAGACCGCCGCGCCGCGCAAACCGAGAATGCTCATGCCTAAGATGTTGCACACCGGCCAGGTCATCATCGACCTGGTCATGGCCGTGGAGGCGCTGCCGCAAATCGGCGGCGACGTGCTGGCGCAGTCCGCCAGTTTCGAAGCCGGCGGCGGCTTCAATGTAATGGCTGCCGCCGCGCGCAATGGCTTGCCGGTGGTCTATCTCGGTCGCCACGGCAACGGTCGATTCGGCGATCTGGCGCGGCAGGCGATGAACGCTGAAGGCATCCATATCGGCATCGAACAGCCTGCAGGACGCGACACCGGAATCTGCGTCGCGCTGACCGATGCGTCGGCCGAGCGCAGTTTCATTTCCTACATCGGCGCCGAAGGTGAAGTCACGGCGGCGGAACTGGACAGCGTTGCCGCCGAGGCCGGGGACTATGTCTACGTCAGCGGCTACAGCCTGTTGCACAGCGGCAAGGCTCAGGCGTTGCTGGACTGGACGCTGGCGCTGCCGAAGACGATCAACGTGGTGTTCGATCCGGGCCCGCTTGTGGAGTCGCCGGACTCACCGATGATGCAGGCGCTGTTGCCGCGTATCGACGTGTGGACCAGCAACAGTGTCGAAGCCTTGCGTTTCACTGGCGCGGCGGCCATCAAAACAGCGCTGGACCGCTTGGCCGTGCACTTGCCCCAGGATGTGCTGATGGTGGTACGCGACGGCCCGCAGGGTTGCTGGATTCATCAGCACGGCGAGCGCCGGCATGTGCCGGGTTTCAAGGTTCAGGCGGTGGACAGCAATGGCGCGGGCGATGCGCATGCCGGTGTCTTCGTTGCCGGCCTGGCGCAAGGGCTGGCGGCTGATGAAGCCGCGAGGCGCGCCAACGCCGCCGCTGCGTTGGCCGTCACTCGCTGGGGCCCGGCGACCGCACCGCGCACCGCCGAAGTCGATGCGCTGATCCGCGAATCTTCCGCCTACTGACCGGTTCCTTCGGAGCCCGAGCCACCGGTGGTGGTTTTCGAACCGATGCCGGAGCCTGAGTTGTCGGGAGTCGTGGAGGAATCCGGCGTGTTCATTCCGCCCTGACGACCGGGGTCATTGCCCTGGGTGCGTGGATCGGTTCCGGTGGCCGGCGGCTGATTGATCAGCGGAACGCCGGAGCCATCGGTATTCATGCCCGGAGCGCTGTTGATCGCAGGGGCGCGCGGTGGCGTGACCGGATCGGTGGGGCCGGTGCCCGTGGCGGTCGCGGCGAACGCCACGGGAGAGAGCAGGGCGGCAAAAACGAGAGCAGTCAACCTTGACGAGATCATGGTATGTCTCCAGTGATTGGAATCCTTACCTGATCTTGGTCTGCCCTCGCGTGGCATAGGTGCCGATTGAATGACGAACGGTTCAGTTCGTCAGTGCGCTTTCTACCGTCATCCGCCGCCAGAGCAGGCGGCCGAGGGTGATCGACCAGTTCAACGCCGCCACCGCCAACACCGTCAGCAATAACATCGGCATGCCGTGCTCGACGATGATTTTCCCGGCCAGCAGCGGGAAGCCGAATACGCCGATGAAGTAAGAAAGACTGAACAGCAACAACGCCTGCGACGTGGTGCCGGCCGGAGCTTCGTTTGCCGCCAACCCATTGATCACTGAGTAGGTGAGGCCGTAACCGACACCGAGCATCACCGCTGCCAGCAGATAGCTGAAACCACTCTGCACGCCGAACGCGAACAAAACGATCGAGCCCAGCATCAATCCCGACAGCAGACACGACGCCCGCAGCGAATCACGCTTGACCACATAACCTGCGATCAACATCCGGCTACTGATGGCGGCGCTCATGAAACCCAGAAAGAACAGCGAATAGTCCAGCGAACGGGCGGCGGCATAGCTGGTCTGGAAGCTCGACAGCCCGCCAAACACGCAACCGCCGAGGCCGACCATGATGATCGGAAACAGTGCTCGGGAACCCAGCACTTGAGTGGTCGCTTGCCAGGTGATTTTGGCGGCTGACGGTGCTTGTGTACTTTTCAGACGGGCACCGAGACGCCAGAACAGCAGCACCCCGATCAGGCTCGCCAGCGCCGCCAGAAAGAATGCCGACGTCACTGGCAAACCCAGCGCACTTGCCGCCCGCCCGAGCAACGGGCCGCTGCCGATCCCGGTCATCATGCTGCCGGACAGCAGCGCAAAGTATTTCGCCCGCTGCGCCGGGCTTACCAGACTGGCGACGATGATCGGCCCCAGCGTATAGAACACGCCCCAGCCCAGCCCCAGCAGCAACCCGAAAAACAGCAGCAGATGACCGAAGCCCGGCGTCATCGCAAACCCAAGACTCGCTGCCACCAGCAACAGCCCGAACAGCGCAATCGAACGCGCCGCGCCCAGCCAGTCGGACAGGTGCCCGGACACCAGCACCGCAACGAAGGTGCTGAGCATCGCCGCGCTGATCACGCTGCCGGCATCGTGCTCGTTGCCGCCGCGAGAACCGATCAGCAGCGAGAGCAGAAACGTCACGCCATAGGACAGCGACAACAGATAACTGGCGAGGCAGAACAGACCGAACAGTTTGCCCGAGACCTGGGGTGTTGCTTGAGGCATGACGCGGTTCCTTGACCGGAAAAATTGAGCGTCATCTATCTAACACGACAGGCCCGCGGCTTAGGTCTGAGCTTGGCGATCTCAGGATCGTGATTGACCGGAGTAATGCCTTCAGACCACGCCGATCTCTTCCTTGAATTGCTCCATGAAACCCTTCAGGCGTTGATGACGGATCTGTGCCAGACGCTGACCCGCAGCAGTCTGGAAACCGTCGGCGAGGTGCAGCAGTTTGGTCTGGAAATGATCGAGGCAGAATCGCTTGTCGTCGTAGTCCCTTTCCCGAGCCTCGGGATCCTGCGGGTCGTACAGCGCGCTGCCCATGCGCCCGGCGATGTAGAAGGTGCGGGCGACGCCGAGCATGCCGAGGGAATCGAGGCGGTCGGCGTCCTGCATCAGGCGGGCTTCGAGGGTAAGCGGGGTGATGTTGGCGGAAAAACTGTGGGCTTCGATGGCGTGGACGACAGCGTCGATTTTGGCTTCGGGCCAGTTCAGGTTTGCCAGCACCTTTGACGCCTTTTCCGCCGCCAGGCGTGATGCCTGTGAACGCAGTGGCGAGTTCTTTTCTACGGCCACGCAATCGTGCAGCAACACCGCCGCGAGCAGCACCTCAAGATCGCCGCTTTCCTCGGCCTGCAAGGTGCGCACGTTGTGCCAGACCCGTTGCAGGTGCGACAGATCATGAGCGCCGTCCTCCGACGGTTCCAGGGCGTGGGGCAGCAGTTCGGCGGCGAGTGAGGCCAGAGGTTCGAATGCGTTCATGAATATCCTTCCATCCAGACAAAAATCCCTGTGGGAGCGAGCTTGCTCGCGATGGCGTCTGCTCGGTCGATGAAGGCCTCGACCTTACCTCCGCCTCGCGAGCAGGCTCGCTCCCACATGAGTTGCGGTGTTTCTGCGATTGAGTAGAGTAGTGTTTGCTTTGCCATGTGACGAGCGCCGCGCGCCGCCTTAGTATGGCGTTTTCCTTTTTCCGACAAGGCCCGTCCATGACGATCGAAATCCGCCCGGCGACCCCCAGCGATGCTCCGCAAATCCTCGCGTTCATCACTGAACTTGCAGACTTCGAAAAGGCCCGTCACGAAGTCATCGCCAGCGTCGCCGACATCGAGCGCAGCCTGTTCAGCGAAGGCGCCACCGCCCACGGCCTGATCTGCCTGCGTGACGGCTTGCCGATCGGTTTCGCGGTGTTCTTCTTCAGTTATTCAACCTGGCTGGGAAGCAACTGCCTGTACCTCGAAGACCTTTACATCACCCCGGAACAACGGGGCGGCGGCGCCGGTAAAACCCTGCTGCGCCACCTCGCAAAAATCGCCTGCGCCAACGACTGCGGCCGCTTCGAATGGAGCGTGCTGGACTGGAACACCCCGGCCATCGAATTCTACAAATCCCTCGGCGCCCAGCCGCAGGAAGAGTGGGTGAGGTATCGCATGGATGGCAAGGTGTTGCGCGAGTTTGCCGAGGGTTGATCGTCAGGGCGTCTGCCTGGTTTTGGCCGTTTCCTCATCGGTCGATTCCCAGTTGCCACTCAAAAGTCCATCCAGCGCCTGCCGCACGGAAATCCTGAAAGCCCCAGCCTTCCCTTCGTCGAAGGCCGCTTTCCAATACTCGTAGCCCTGACTGAAATCCGGAATCTGCGCAGTCTCTCCCACTCGGCGGGTAAGGCTGCTTTGCAACGCTTTGGCATGGAAGGGCAGATGAGGCATTTCATTGATTTCATTACCCGCCACCGGATTGATCATGCGGATGCCGTCGACCCGGATGTGCACGACCTTGCCGTATGCCGGGTAGTCCTCGATTTTCAGGATGGTCAGCGTCGACTGTTCCTCTCCCGGTCGGGTTTTGTAGGCCCAGATATCGCCTTCTTTCAGCGATGCTGCAGCGCTGACGACTGAGCTGAAGCAAAGTGCGCCCAGCAGCGCCAACGTTTTCAGTACCTTCATTTTTCTTCCTTGAGCATTCGAGTGCATGCGCCACTCAGGGCGCGAGACGGCATTTTAGAGCGTTGGCGGAGAAAATCCTGTCACACTTGTAAATCCCATAATATGGGAGTGATATTTATATATTGAGATTTGTTGGTGTCCGGGTTTATAGTCCATCTCACTCACTGCCAATAACAAAACAGGTGAAGCGATGCTGGCGCAATTGATCGCGCTCGATTGGGGGACGACCTCCCTACGTGCTTACAAACTCGCGGCGGGCGGGCAGGTGCTGGCGCAGCGGTCGCTGTCGTTCGGGATCATGCAGTTGCCGAAGACGCCGCGGGTCATCAACGGTCGTGAATGCTCCGATGGTTTTGAGCTGGCGTTCGACGAGGCGTGCGGCGACTGGCTCGATGCGCAACCCGATTTGCCGGTGATTGCCTGTGGCATGGTCGGCAGCGCTCAGGGCTGGCGCGAAGCGTCCTACCGCGATACGCCGGCCAACGTGGCCGATCTTGGAAAATCCCTGCAAACCATTCGCAGCATTCGCGGTGTCGATGTGCATATCGTGCCGGGTGTCATTCAGCGTTCGACACTGCCGAACGTGATGCGCGGTGAGGAAACTCAGGTCCTCGGCGTCCTGCAGAATCTGCCGCTCGAGGCGGGCAATGATCTGTTGATCGGCCTGCCGGGCAGTCATTCGAAATGGGTGGAAGTGGCCGACGGCTGCATCACCCGCTTCGACACTTTCATGACCGGCGAAGTGTTCGCCGTGCTCAGCGAGCACAGCATTCTCGGCCGTACCCAACATTACAGCGCGACGTTCGACGCCGAGGCCTTTGATCGCGGTGTGCAGGTTGTGTTGTCGTCGGAGGGCGAAATCGGCGTGCTGTCGACCTTGTTCAGCGCCCGCAGCCTGGGCCTGACCGGTGAACTCAGTGCCACCGGGCAACCGGACTATCTGTCCGGCCTGCTGATCGGCCACGAGCTGACAGCGTTGGCCGCCGTGCAAAGACGCCGGCGCAACAGCGCACATCTTCCTTCGATCATCCTCATCGGCAACGCGCAGTTGTGCGCCCGCTACAGCCGGGCCCTCGACGCCTGCGGTTTCGCCCGTGTGACGCTGGCCGAGCAGGCCACCGAGCGCGGGCTGTGGCAATTGGCGCTTGCCGGCGGACTGATCGATTCCTCATCCCGTTAACCCTGACTGGAGGCCTGACATGCTCAAGCAAGCACTGGCGCAAAACGGTCTGATCGCGATCCTGCGCGGCCTGCATCCGCAGGAAGCCGCCGCTGTCGGAGAAGTCCTGTACGCGGCCGGATTTCGCGTCATCGAAGTACCGCTCAATTCCCCTGCGCCGTACGAAAGCATTCGCATCCTGCGTAAGACCCTGCCCGCCGATTGCCTGATCGGTGCCGGCACGGTGCTGACCCCGGAACAGGTCGAACTGGTGAAGGAAGCCGGTGGCCAAGTCATCGTCATGCCCCACAGCGATGCCAAGGTGTTGCGGGCAGCGAAAGCCGCGGGGCTGTACCTGTCGCCGGGCGTCGCAACGCCGACCGAAGCCTTCGCGGCGCTGGAGGAGGGCGCTGACATTCTCAAGCTGTTCCCGGCCGAACAGATGGGCCCGGCGGTGGTGAAATCCTGGCTGGCGGTGCTGCCGGTAGGGACGATTCTGGCGCCGGTCGGCGGCATCACACCGGACAACATGCAGGCGTTCATCGACGCCGGCGTCAAAGGCTTCGGCCTCGGGTCCGGGCTGTTCAAGCCGGGCATGACGACCGAGCAAGTGGCGGCCAATGCCAAGGCCTACGTGGCTGCCTGGAAAGCCCTTCGCTAAGACTTTTTGGCGCTGTGTGCGCTGCACAAGAGAGACAAGCAGATGAAAATCACCAAACTCACCACCTTCATCGTCCCGCCGCGCTGGTGCTTCCTGAAAGTCGAAACCGACGAGGGCGTGAGCGGTTGGGGCGAGCCCGTGGTCGAGGGACGCGCCCATACCGTTGCCGCAGCGGTCGAGGAATTGTCCGACTACCTGATCGGCAAAGACCCCCGCAACATCGAAGACATCTGGACGGTGCTGTATCGCGGCGGCTTCTACCGTGGCGGCGCGATCCACATGAGCGCACTGGCCGGCATCGACCAGGCGTTGTGGGACATCAAGGGCAAGGCCCTCGGCGTGTCGGTCAGCGATCTGCTTGGCGGTCAGGTCCGGGACAAGATCCGTGTGTATTCGTGGATCGGCGGCGACCGTCCGGCGGACACCGCGCGGGCTGCGAAAGAGGCGGTGAGTCGTGGTTTTACTGCGGTGAAAATGAACGGCACCGAAGAGCTGCAATTCCTCGATACCTTCGAAAAAGTCGATCTGGCGCTGGCCAACGTTGCCGCCGTGCGTGATGCGGTCGGGCCGAACGTCGGCATCGGCGTCGACTTCCATGGCCGGGTGCACAAGCCCATGGCGAAGGTGCTGATGAAGGAACTCGACCCGTACAAATTGATGTTCATCGAAGAGCCGGTGCTCAGCGAAAACTACGAAGCGCTGAAAGAACTGGCGCCGCTGACCAGCACGCCGATTGCCCTCGGCGAGCGGCTGTTTTCGCGATGGGATTTTAAACGGGTGTTGAGTGAAGGTTACGTCGACATCATCCAGCCGGATGCATCCCACGCCGGCGGCATCACCGAGACCCGCAAGATCGCCAACATGGCTGAAGCCTACGATGTGGCGCTGGCATTGCACTGCCCGCTGGGGCCGATCGCACTGGCGGCGTGCCTGCAACTGGACGCCGCTTGTTACAACGCGTTTATCCAGGAGCAGAGCCTGGGCATCCATTACAACGAGAGCAATGACCTACTCGATTATGTGAAGGATCCCCGGGTGTTCGACTACGACAAAGGCTTCGTGAAAATCCCCAACGGCCCGGGCCTGGGGATCGAGATCAACGAAGAATACGTGATCGAACGCGCGGCGGTCGGCCACCGCTGGCGCAACCCGATCTGGCGTCATGCCGATGGCAGTTTTGCCGAGTGGTGAGTCTTTCCTGATCCAACACCAAACACTGTGGGAGCGATCTTGCTCGCGAAGAGGGCGGCACATTCGAAACCGATGTCGCCTGATAGATCGCTTCGCGAGCAAGCTCGCTCCCCACAGGTTGATCTCCAGGAAGCGGAGATCTGCATCCCCCCGACCTCAATAAACATAAGAAGAGGCGCTCCCCATGCAACCGCAAACCCTCACCGGGCAAGCGACGTTAGTCACGCCCAGCCGCAAGCGGTTTTTCATCATGGTGTTGCTGTTCATCACCGTGGTCATCAACTACCTCGATCGCAGCAACCTGTCGATTGCCGCCCCGGCGCTCACCACCGAGTTGGGCATCGACCCGGTGCATGTCGGGCTGATCTTCTCGGCGTTCGGCTGGACCTACGCTGCCATGCAGATCCCCGGCGGATGGCTGGTGGATCGGGTGCCGCCGCGCGTCCTTTATAGCGTCGCGCTGCTGTTGTGGTCGCTGGCCACCGTGATGCTCGGTTTCGCCGCCAGTTTCATTGCACTGTTCGTGCTGCGCATGGCGGTCGGTGCGCTGGAAGCGCCGGCGTATCCGATCAACAGCCGCGTGGTAACGACCTGGTTTCCCGAGCGCGAACGTGCCACGGCCATCGGTTTCTACACCTCCGGGCAGTTTGTCGGGCTGGCGTTCCTGACTCCGGTGCTGGCGTGGCTGCAGCATGAATTTGGCTGGCACATGGTGTTTGTCGTGACCGGCGCGGT
The DNA here is from genome assembly GCF_023375815.1 of Pseudomonas sp. HS6. Classification (NCBI taxonomy): domain Bacteria; kingdom Pseudomonadati; phylum Pseudomonadota; class Gammaproteobacteria; order Pseudomonadales; family Pseudomonadaceae; genus Pseudomonas; species Pseudomonas sp. HS6. The sequence continues at coordinate 3,844,590 of NZ_CP067412.1, forward strand.
GGGCATTGTGTGGGCGGCGATCTGGTACGCGGTGTATCGCGAGCCGCGTGATTTCAAAGGCGCCAACGAAGGCGAAATCGACCTGATCCGTGAGGGCGGCGGGTTGGTGGACATCGCCGCCGAAACCGCCAAGGTGAAGGCGAAATTCAGTTGGGCTGATCTGGGCATCGTCCTCAGCAAACGCAAACTGTGGGGGATTTACCTCGGTCAGTTCTGCCTGAACTCGACGCTGTGGTTTTTCCTGACGTGGTTCCCGACCTATCTGGTGAAATATCGCGGCATGGACTTCATCAAGTCCGGTCTGCTGGCGTCGCTGCCATTTCTCGCCGCGTTCATCGGCGTGCTGTGTTCCGGGTTCTTTTCCGACTTCCTGATTCGCCGCGGCTGCACCGTCGGGTTTGCGCGCAAGTTGCCGATCATTGGCGGGTTGCTGATTTCCACCTCGATCATCGGCGCCAACTTTGTTGAATCGACGCCGTTGGTGATTGCCTTCCTGGCGCTGGCGTTTTTCGGCAATGGGCTGGCGTCGATCACCTGGTCGCTGGTCTCGACACTGGCGCCGGCGCGGTTGCTGGGCTTGACCGGTGGGGTGTTCAACTTCATCGGCAACCTGTCGGCGATTGCCACGCCGATTGTCATCGGCTTCCTGGCCAGCGGCGATTCGTTCGCTCCGGCGATCACCTACATCGCGGTTCTGGCATTGATTGGTGCTTTGTCCTACGTGCTGCTGGTGGGCAAGGTCGAGCGCATCGAGTTGTAGTCGTCCCTGTCGGGCGACCATAATGCCGCCCGTTCCCTCGCTCAACGCTAAAGGCTGGATATGCAGGAAGACGCCCCAAAAACCGCCAAGGACGCCGCGCCGACCGGCACCCAGACCCTGCTTCGCGGGTTGGGTGTGGTGCAAGCCGTCGCCAGTGGCGCCCGCGATCTCAAAGAGATTGCCCGCCTGATCGGCACCACGCGCAGCACCACTCATCGTCTGGCCAGTTGCCTGGTGGACGAGCGCTACCTGCGCGTCGTGCCGCAAGTCGGTTATCTGCTGGGGCCGAAGCTGATCGAACTGGGCTTTCAGGCGCGTGAAGAATTGCCGCTGGTGACCCTGGCCGGGCCTTATCTGGACGAGTTGTCGGCGCTGACCGGTGACACCGTTCACCTGGGGATTCGTGAAGGCGACGAAGTGCTGTACCTGTTGAAGAACCCGGGGCGCAACGGCCCGGAAATGCGCTCACGGGTCGGCCATCGCATGCCGCTGGCGCGCACAGGGATCGGCAAGGCATTGATGCTGGATGACGCGCCGCAGGACTGGCAGCGTCTGTATGACATCAGCCTGCCGGCGGGTGGGAAAAGTCAGTTCTGGCCGCAGCATCCCCAGCAGTCGTGGGAGCAGCTTGAGCAGCGGATGACCGAGTACGTGGCCGGCGGCTACGCGTTTGATCTGGAAGACAACGAACCGTCGATCCGCTGCGTGGCGGCGCCGATCCGCGACGCGAGCAAGCGCATTGTCGCGGCGATCAGCATCGCCAGCACCGTGCCGTACATGCCGCTGGAAAAAATGGCCGAGCTGATTCCCCTGATCAAAGGGGTCACGGCCCGGCTCTCGGCAGAACTCGGCCTTAAGGTTTAAAGCTTCAGGGTCGCCATGTCGATCACGAAGCGGTACTTCACATCACCGGCGATCATCCGAGCGTAGGCTTCGTTGATCTGGCGGATGTCGAGCATTTCGATGTCGCAGCTGATGTTGTGCTCGGCGCAGAAATCCAGCACTTCCTGGGTTTCGGCAACGCCGCCGATCAACGAACCTGCGAGCACGCGACGACCCAGCACCAGTTTGGCGGCGTGGACCGGCGGATCGATCGGTTCGATCAGGCCCACCAGAATGTGCACGCCGTCGAAGCGCAGGGTATCGAGGTACGGGTTGAGGTCGTGCTGCACCGGAATGGTGTCGAGCAGGAAGTCAAAGCGACCGGCCGCCGCTTTCATCTGCTCTTCGTCGGTGGAGACGATCACATGATCGGCGCCCTGACGACGACCTTCCTCAGCCTTGCTTGCCGAGCGGGTGAACAGCGTCACTTCGGCGCCCATGGCCTTGGCGAACTTGATGCCCATGTGACCGAGGCCGCCCATGCCGAGAATCCCGACCTTGTCGCCGGCCTTCACGCCGTAGTGCTTGAGCGGCGAGTAAGTGGTGATACCGGCGCAGAGAATCGGCGCGGCGGCTGCCAGATCCAGTTTCTCGGGGATGCGCACCACGAAGTGCTCGCTGACCACGATGCTGTCCGAATAACCGCCCATGGTGTTGCTGCCGTCGACCCGGTCGGGTGTGGCATAGGTCATGGTCGGGCCTTCGAGGCAGTATTGCTCGAGGTTCGACTGACAGGCTTCGCAGGTGCGGCAAGAGTCGACCATGCAGCCGACACCGACTAGATCGCCTACTTTGTGTTTGGTGACATTCGCACCGATGGCGGTGACTTTTCCGACGATCTCGTGGCCGGGCATCAGCGGGTAAACGGCGATGCCCCATTCGTTGCGCGCTTGGTGGATGTCGGAGTGGCAGACGCCGCAGTACAGGATGTCGATGGCGACGTCGTCGGCCCGAGGGCTGCGGCGTTCGAATTTCATCGGGGCGAGGGGCGTGGTGGCCGTTTGAGCGGCATAGCCGATGGCGGTGTACATGTGAAACCTCGCAAAAGCAGTGACAAGTGAGGCGGCGCATTCTGGGCGCCGTCCGGTCGTCCGGCCATGGCGATTCCTCCGGGTGTCATGCCTAATCCTCCGGCATGCGGGGTTGATCGGTCGCATTGGCAAAAGGATCTGCGATGATGCTTTTGTCCCTTTTTCCGTGATTTTTTCTGAAGAGCCACCCGATGCAATTGACCCGTCACCTTGATGCCAACGCCACCCTGGTTTCGCTGATCGAACCGCTGGCGCTGCGCGATGGTTACAGCCAGACCGGGCTGCCGGGCGTGCAGGTGTTGCGCGCCAGTTGTGACGTCGCCCGTGGCCCGCACATTTATGAACCGAGCCTGATGATCATCGCCCAGGGCAGCAAACTGGCGTATCTGGGGCCGCGCACCATGGAGTACGGCGCCGGGCATTACCTGATCCAGGCGTTGCCGGTGCCGTTCGAGTGCGAAACTTATGCGTTACCGGATGCGCCGTTGCTCGGCGTGTCAGTGGCGATCGACCGGGTGCTGCTGGGTGAGTTGGTGCTGGCCATGGGGCTGGCGCCGGGGCGGCATATTCCGGCGCAGACGCCGGAATCGATGACCTCGGTGGTGCTCGACGATGACATGCGAGGTTGCGTCGAACGCTTGCTGTGCTGTCTGCACGATCCGCTGGAGTGCCAGATTCTCGGGCCTGCGCGGGTGCGGGAGTTGTTGTTCGTCGCGTTGCGCGGTCCCCAGGCTGATGTGCTGAGGGCGCTGGTGGAGCAGCAGGGGCAGTTCGCGCGCGTGGCGGCTTCGATCAGCCATTTGCACTCGCACTACACCGAACCGTTGAACGTCGAGACGTTGGCCGGTTGCGCGAACATGAGCGTTTCGACCTTTCACGAACACTTCAAACGCAGCACGTTGCTGTCGCCGGTGCAGTATTTGAAACGATTGCGTTTGTTGAAGGCGCAGACGTTGTTGATCGCCGAAGGGTTGGGTGTTGCGCAGGTGGCGCATCGGGTGGGGTATCAGAGCACGTCGCAGTTCAGTCGCGAGTACAAGCGTTACTTCGAGCGCAGCCCGGGGGATGAGCGCGCGGCTTGATTCTCGGCAAATCGCGGGCAACAAAAAGGCCCCCATATAGGGAGCCTTGATGTTCAGCGGTTCGACTTATATGTTCCGTTTACATATTTGGATAGGTTGGGCCGCCGGCGCCTTCCGGCGTCACCCAGGTGATGTTCTGCGAAGGATCCTTGATGTCACAGGTCTTGCAGTGCACGCAGTTCTGGGCGTTGATCTGGAAGCGCTTCTCGCCGTCTTCCTTGGTGATCACTTCATACACGCCGGCCGGGCAGTAACGCTGCGCCGGTTCGTCGTACATCGGCAGGTTGCGGCTCAACGGGATGGTCGGGTCGGTCAGTTTCAGGTGGCACGGCTGTTCTTCTTCATGGTTGGTACCGGAGATGAACACCGAGCTCAGCTTGTCGAAGCTGATCTTGCCGTCGGGTTTCGGGTAGTCGATCTTCTTGCAGTCGGCCGCGAGCTTGAGGCAGGCGTAGTCCGGCTTGGTGTCGTGCAGGGTGAACGGCAGTTTGCCGCCGAAGATGTTCTGGTCCAGCCAGTTGAAACCGCCGCCGACGATGGCGCCGAACTTGTGGATCGCCGGGCCGAAGTTGCGGCTGGCGAACAGTTCTTCGTAGAGCCAGCTTTTCTTGAAGGCGTCGACGTAGGTGGTCAGCTCTTCGGTGCCATCCTTGTCAGCGAACAGTGCGTCGGCCACGGATTCAGCGGCGAGCATGCCGGACTTCATCGCGGTGTGGCTGCCCTTGATCTTGGCGAAGTTCAGGGTGCCGAGGTCGCAGCCAATCAGCGCGCCGCCCTTGAAGACCATTTTCGGCAGCGAGTTCAGGCCGCCCTTGCAGATTGCGCGAGCGCCGTAGCTGATGCGCTTGCCACCTTCCAGATACTGCTTCAGTACCGGGTGATGCTTGAGGCGCTGGAATTCGTCGAACGGAGAGAGATAGGTGTTGCTGTAGGAAAGGTCGACGATCAGACCGACCACAACCTGGTTGTTTTCCAGGTGATAGAGGAAGGAGCCGCCGGTGTTCTCGGTGCCCATGATGTCCAGCGGCCAGCCAGCGGTGTGCACCACCAGACCTGGCTGGTGTTTGGCCGGGTCGATTTCCCAGATTTCCTTCAGACCGATGCCGTAGTGCTGGGCGTCGGCATCGCTGTCCAGGTTGTAGCGCTGGATCAGTTGCTTGCCGATGTGGCCCCGGCAACCTTCGGCGAACAGCGTGTATTTGCCACGCAGTTCCATGCCCGGGGTGTACAGGCCTTCTTTCGGATGGCCTTCGCGGTCGACACCGAGGTCGCCGGTGATGATCCCGCGCACCACGCCGTTTTCATCGATCAGCGCTTCCTGAGCGGCGAAGCCCGGGTAGATTTCCACGCCAAGGTTTTCAGCCTGCTGAGCGAGCCAGCGGCACAGGTTGCCGAGGGAGATAATGTAGTTGCCTTCGTTGTGCATGGTCTTGGGCACAAAGAAGTCAGGAATTTTCTGCGCGCTTTCGGCGTTTTTCAGCACGAAAATGTCATCGCGGGTGACAGGAGTGTTCAGCGGGGCGCCGAGTTCTTTCCAGTCAGGGAACAGTTCGTTCAGGGCCCGTGGTTCGAATACGGCACCGGAAAGGATGTGTGCGCCGACTTCGGAGCCTTTTTCGACCACGCAGACGCTGATTTCCTTACCGGCTTCGGCGGCCTTCTGCTTCAGACGGCAGGCAGCGGACAGGCCAGCGGGGCCGGCACCGACGATGACCACGTCGAATTCCATGTATTCGCGTTCCACAGGCTATCTCCTACTCAAGGCTCAACAGTTTTTTTTCTAATTTGGAGGTTCGGTGTCGTATCCGTTATTGCCTTTACGTTAACGTCAAGGCTAATAATGGGCAAACCACCTTTCTCTCTAGGCGGCGCATTATATCTACACCACTCTTAGCGTCCAATACAAACGTTTGTTTGAATCGGCTCCAGCCCAGAGAAATCAAAGAAGCGCGGCTGATGACAGGGCATTTTGGCGTATTGACCAGAATGGGCGTTCCGGTCAAGATACGGGCGGTTTTGCGCTCGCCGTAGGCTGAATGGTGGTTTCAAGAGCACCTCTAAAGACAGGGCGTAGGCGGTACCCGGTGATGCGCAGCGCAGTTTCGGCGCGCAGTTTACACACCGCGAAGCGGCATGACTTGTTGGTCACGACTGACGAACGGTCATCGCACTCAGCCGGCGTTTTTAGAGGTGCCCTTGTGCCCGATGAGCATCAACCGCCAGGTTCGCCTAGGCGACTTTCTTTTCACCGGAGAGTAACGAGGAATCCATGAAGGTTCTTGTAGCTGTCAAACGCGTTGTGGATTACAACGTCAAGGTTCGCGTCAAGGCGGACAATTCCGGCGTAGACCTCGCCAACGTCAAGATGTCGATGAACCCATTCTGCGAAATCGCAGTGGAAGAAGCCGTACGCCTGAAAGAGAAAGGTGTTGCGACTGAAATCGTCGTCGTCTCCATCGGCCCGTCCACCGCTCAGGAACAGCTGCGTACCGCACTGGCTCTGGGTGCCGACCGCGCCATCCTCGTCGAATCCGCTGAAGACCTGACTTCCCTGGCCGTGGCCAAGCTGCTCAAGGCCGTGGTCGACAAGGAACAGCCTCAGCTGGTGATCCTGGGCAAACAGGCCATCGACAGCGACAACAACCAGACCGGCCAGATGCTCGCTGCACTGAGCGGCTACGGTCAGGGCACTTTCGCTTCGAAAGTCGAAGTCTCCGGCGACAGCGTTGCCGTGACTCGCGAAATCGACGGCGGCGCGCAGACCGTTTCCCTGAAACTGCCAGCGATCGTCACCACCGACCTGCGTTTGAACGAGCCGCGCTACGCGTCCCTGCCAAACATCATGAAAGCCAAGAAGAAGCCTCTCGAAGTGCTGACTCCGGACGCTTTGGGCGTTTCCACCGCCTCCACCAACAAGACCCTGAAAGTCGAAGCGCCGGCTGCACGCAGCGCTGGCATCAAGGTCAAGTCGGTGGCTGAACTGGTCGAGAAACTGAAAAACGAAGCGAAGGTAATCTAATCATGACTATCTTGGTAATCGCCGAACACGACAACAAGGTGCTGGCCCCGGCCACCCTGAACACCGTTGCTGCCGCAGCCAAAATCGGTGGCGACATCCACGTTCTGGTTGCAGGCCAGGGCGCTGGCGCCGTGGCTGAAGCCGCTGCAAAAATCGCTGGTGTGAGCAAAGTCCTGAACGCTGACAATGCTGCCTACGCGCATCAGCTGCCGGAAAACGTTGCTCCGCTGGTCGCCGAGCTGGGCGCTGGCTACAGCCACATCCTGGCTGCCGCTACTTCCAATGGCAAAAACATCCTGCCGCGCGTTGCCGCCCAGCTGGACGTTGACCAGATCTCCGAGATCATCTCGGTAGAAAGCGCTGACACTTTCAAGCGTCCGATCTACGCCGGTAACGCCATCGCTACCGTGCAATCGACCGCTGCGATCAAAGTGATCACCGTGCGTGCCACCGGTTTCGACCCGGTTGCTGCAGAAGGTGGTTCGGCTGCCGTTGAATCGGTTGCCGCTGCTCACAACGCCGGCACTTCCAGCTTCGTCAGCGAAGAATTGGCCAAGTCTGATCGTCCTGAGCTGACCGCTGCCAAGATCGTCGTTTCCGGCGGCCGCGGCATGCAGAACGGTGACAACTTCAAACACCTGTACGCCCTGGCCGACAAGCTGGGCGCTGCCGTTGGCGCCTCGCGTGCCGCGGTCGACGCAGGTTTCGTACCGAACGACATGCAGGTCGGTCAGACCGGCAAGATCGTTGCGCCTCAGCTGTACATCGCCGTCGGTATCTCCGGCGCGATCCAGCACCTGGCCGGCATGAAAGACTCCAAAGTGATCGTCGCGATCAACAAGGACGAAGAAGCGCCGATCTTCCAGGTGGCCGATTACGGCCTGGTGGCGGATCTGTTCGAAGCCGTACCTGAGCTGGAGAAGCTGGTCTAATCCGGCGGCTTCACTTATAAAGAGCCCGGCCTGTTGGTCGGGCTTTTTTTTGTCTCGGATTTGAGTGGGAGCGTTTCGCCATGGATCTGCATCGCCGGTTGGGCTTCTCGTTATTGCTGTGTTCCAGCCTGTTGCCGGGGTTGTCCATGGCGGCGGGTAAATGCGAGCGACTGGTCGTCACCGGCAGCCCGGATGCACCGCCGTATCTCTGGCAGGATCCGCAGAATCCCAAACAGTTGATCGGCGCCAGTGCCGACCTGTTGCAGCAAGTGGCGAAGGATCTGGGCATCAAGGTCGAATTGCTTTATGCCGGTAAACGCTCACAGGCCCTCGACGAAGTGCGCAGCGGGCGCATGGACATGCTGGCCGACGCGCCGCTGGCCTTCAACGAGCTGGAAAACCTTGACTACATCTATCCGCCGCTGCTGGAAAACGACTATCTGGTGTGGACCCGCAAGGGCTCGACCCTGGTCTACAGCGAAGCGAAGGATCTCCAGGGTCATCAAGGGGCGTTGTCAGAAAAGTCTCGAATGACCCAGGCATTCGGCACTTTCGCCGAGAAGCAATTGACCCTGACCCGTACGGCAAACCTCACTCAGGCCCTGCAGAAACTTCTGCTGGGTGAAGTGGAATATGTACTTGCCGGCCGCTACTCGGGGATGGCGGCCGCGCAGGCCCTGGGCATGGCCAATGATCTGCTGGCCTTCGAGCAACCGATTGACCGTCCCGGTCTGTTCCTGGCGCTTTCCCACAACTCGGCCTGTAACGATCCGTGGTTGCGCGGACAGCTGGCCAAAAAGATGACAGAATTGCCCGCGTCCGGCCTGACGGAAGCCGCGCTGCAACGCAACATCGAGCGCTGGAAGGCGCAGCAGCAACAGCCGCCGCAACCACCTGTCAGCGCCCCAAAACAGTAGGGATTCTTAGTGAGTAATCGAGTTCTTTTCACGGCTCTGGCCGTTCTGGCTCTGGCCGGTTGCGCCAGTGATCCGGCACCCAATGAACAAATGCGCTTGACCGAACAGGCGCTGGAGCAGGCCAAGGCCGTCGGCGCCACTGCCGACGAAGTGCCGGAAATGAAATTGGCAGAAGACAAGTTCAACCGGGCCAAGGGCAGCATGGCCGGCGAATCCTTCAAGAACGCGCGGATGCGCGCGGAACAGGCCGAGCTGGATGCACGCCTGGCTGAAGCCAAGGTGCTGACCCAGAAGAGCGAAGAGCAACTGAACGTGCTCAATACCCGCATCGTCCGTCTGCGCAAGCAACTGGGAGATGCCCAATGAGCCTGACTTCAAAAGCCTTCGGCACTCTGATCCTCGTGGGTTGCGCCAGCCTTTATGGCTGCGCCGGCCAACACAGCGAAACCGCCTTGCAGGAGGCCAGTGCTGACTTCCAGAAGGTCAAGGAAGATTCCAATGTGCTGCGTATCGCGCCGAAAGACGTGATCCGTGCCGGTGAATCCCTGGCCCGCGCCGATCGTCTCTCCACTTATTGGGGGAGTGGCTCGGACGTGGCGCATTACTCCTATCTGAGCCAGCGTTACAGCCAGATCGCCCGCGAGCACACCAACCTGGTGCTCAACGAAGAGCGCGCGGCGAAGCTGGAGCTTGAGCGCCAACGCCTGCAACTGGCGCTGCGCGAATCCAAACTGTTGAGCGTGCAGCAGCAGGGCAAATGGCTGGAAGAACAGATTGTCGCACTGGCCACCACCCAGACCGATCGCGGTCTGGTGATGACCCTCGGTGATGTGCTGTTCGACACCGGCGAAGCGGAGCTGAAAAACTCGGCGAATCGCGTGGTCCTGAAGATCGTGCAGTTCCTGCAACTCAACCCGAAACGCGTGGTGCGTATCGAGGGATATACCGACAGCACCGGCGGCAAGCAGGAAAACCTCAAGCTGTCCCGCGACCGCGCACAGTCGGTTGCCGATGTGCTGACGGACCTGGGCATCGACGAAAAACGTATTCAGGTCGAAGGCTACGGCGACGAATACCCGGTGGACGCCAACGCTTCCGAGCGTGGACGCGCGCAGAACCGCCGTGTGGAAATCGTGTTCTCCGACGAAAAAGGCCAGCTCGGCGCCGCCCGCTGAGGGTGGCGTTACTGGAAAGCCCGGCCTGTCATGCAGCGCCGGGCTTTTTTACGTCTGTCGATTACCTCACAAAGCAGTACAGATTTATCCGACACTGCACTGTATGGTTGACTAATATGGCAACTGTCCCAGTACACTTCAGAACTGTTCCGGTATTGTTCACACAAAAATAAAACGCCCGTGATATCGAGTGCTGCGTCATGACCAATCTCTTGCTCTACCAACGTATTGCTCAACAACTGGCCGAAGACATCCGCCGCGGCGTCTATCAGCCGGGCGAGCGCGTGCCCTCGGTGCGTAAGATGAGTTCGCAGCTCAACGTCAGCCATGCCACGGTGTTGCAGGCTTACGCCAACCTCGAGGATCAGGGGCTGATCCGTGCTCGGCCGCAGTCCGGTTACTACGTGCACCAGACTCCGGCCCTGACCGCACCGACCCCGGACATTGCCCGGGTCGAACGACCTGGCCTGGTCACCCGCGCCAGCATCATTCAGCAAGTGTTGGTCGAGTCGCGCCGCGAAGGCGTGTTTCCGCTGGGCGCCGCCGTGCCGAGCGTCGACTATTTACCGGTGCGCGCACTGCATCAGCAATTGGCCAAGGTCACCCGATTCCATAGCCCGCGAGCCTTCAGCTACATGTTCAGCCCCGGTTTCGAACCGTTGCGCCGACAAGTGGCGATCCGCATGCGCGACGCCGGTGTGGTGGTCGATCCTTCGGAAGTGGTGATCACTCACGGTTGTGTCGATGCGCTGCAAATGTCGTTACGGGTGCTGACGCGTCCGGGCGATCTGATCGCCGCCGAATCACCGACTTATTACGGATTGCTGCAACTGGCTGACCTGCTCGGCCTGAAAGTCATCGAAATCCCCAGCGACCCGGCCACCGGCATGAGCCTGGAAGCCCTGCAACTGGCGGCCAATCAATGGTCGATCAAAGCGCTGGTGCTGACGACCCGGCTGAGTAACCCGCTGGGTGGCACCATGCCCGAAGAGCGGCAAAAACAATTGCTGCGCCTGGCCTCGGACTTCGATATCCAGATCGTCGAAGACGACATTTATGGCGAATTGATGTTTGAGCAAGGGCGCACCAAGGCGCTCAAGGCTTACGACCGACTGGATCGGGTTATCTACTGTTCGAGCTTCTCCAAGACCCTGTCGCCGGGTGTGCGCGTGGGCTGGATGATTGCCGGCAAGTATCAGCAGGAAATCCAGCGTCTGCAGACGTTCACCACGCATTCAGCTTGCAGCGTCACGCAAATGGCGATCGCCGCTTATCTGGAAAATGGCGGTTATGACCGGCATTTACGGTACATCCGCCAGGAATACCGAAAAAACCTCAGCGCATTCCAGCTGGCGGTGCAGCAGTACTTCCCTGAAGGCACGCAAATGACTCGACCCACGGGCGGTTTCATCCTGTGGGTGAGCCTGCCGGGGCGGGTCAACACGCAGGAGTTGCATGTCCGCGCATTACAGCAGGGCATCAGCATCGCACCGGGGCTGATCTTCAGTAATACCGAGCAGTTCAATCACTGTATCCGGCTGAATTGCGGGACTCCGTGGAATCGTGAAGCGGAACGGGCGTTGATGACCCTCGGTCTGCTGGCGACTCAACTGTGTCAGGAAACGGCCGGCGGTTTCTGAACGGTCAGCGCGGCGCGCTTGTCATGTGGCGTTCAACAGGCGAGCATATGGCCCTCTGCCGTTAGCGTTGTGGGTTCCATGAAAGCGATTTTTCCTGCTGCCTGGGTTTTGCTTTGTCTATTGATGATCGGTCACGCGCCAGCTGTCATGGCCACTGCCGTTTCGGAAAAACCGACAGCAGCGTCTACGGCGAAAAAACCGGTTGCCGGCAAGAAAGCCGTTCCTGCGAAAGACAAGCAGCAGAAGAAAGCCGCCCCTGCAAAGAAACGCGCACCGATTGCTTCCAAGTCGAAGCCTGCCAGTGAAGTGGTGAAAACCCAACTGCCGACTCCCAAACTCGACTTGAGCCTGCCCAAGGACATGGTTCAGCAGTTGAAGCCGGTGGGTACGGTGCCATTGCCTAAGCGCGAAGCGGTCCTGCCGCAGATGTTTGGCGAGAAGAACAGCGGATTTCAACTTAACGGCCGTCTGCTGAGCAACGAAATGCAATTGCAACTACGCAACGAAGAGCGTCGTGATGTGGAAGGCGCGGCGCTGGATTTCGAATTCAAGCAGTAAATTCATTCGATCCGTGACCCGCAGACCAGACGCTTTGTCGGAGACTGGTCAGTCACTTTCGTTTCTGCGTAAAAACCCCGGTTCAGGGAATTTAAAACAGCCGTTTTAGCGGTTACCCTGTTCCGCGTCCCTTTAACACATTGCCCGTCCCGAGGAACTCGTCGTCATGAACTGCCGTGAAGGTTGTGGCGCCTGTTGCATTGCCCCTTCCATCAGCTCGCCGATTCCGGGCATGCCCGATGGCAAACCTGCCGGCGAACGTTGCGTTCAGCTCTCGGTCGAAAACCTGTGCAGCATTTTCGGCCAACCGGAACGTCCAGCGGTCTGTTCAGGGTTCAAGGCCGATGTCGAAGTCTGCGGAAGCAGCCAGGAAGACGCGATCAGACTGCTCGGCTGGTGGGAGCAGATGACGGCGGCGTGATGTGTCAAACGTACGGAACTTCAACAATAAGGAATAAGACTATGGGTTCGCTGCATCGTATCGTTGTGTTGTGTGGTTTGACTGCCGTGCTGGCCACTTCGGCTGCCCAGGCCGAAGACTGGAAAGTGGCCAAGAATGAAGACGGCATCAAGGTCTCCCTTAGCGAAGTGCCAGGTTCGGACTACAAGTCTTATCAGGGCGTGACTCTGATGAAGACCACCGTCGCCAAATTGCGCGCATTGCAGGAAGACGTCTCCGGTGCCTGTGCCTGGATTCACGAGTGCAAGACCCAGAAACTGCTCAAGCACGAAGGCGACCAGAGCTGGACCTACACTCAGTTCAACACGCCATGGCCGGTGACCCCGCGCGATTCGATCCTGCATGTCACCACCGTTGAAGGCGCCGATGGCAGCCTGACCCGCAACCTGGAAGGTCTGCCGAAATACCTGCCGGAAGAAAAAGGCTTTGTGCGGGTCGCTCAGGTCAAAGGCTTCTGGAAGTTCGTGCCAAAAGGCGATCAGGTCGAAGTGACCTATCAGGTCCACACCGAGCCAGGTGGCAGCGTGCCGTCGATGATCGCCAACAAGTTCGTGGTCGACGCACCGTTCAACACCCTGAAAGCCTTGAAAGAACGCGCCGAGAAGTAAACATCGCGTTTTTTGGCAAGCGCCCCGAAGAACTCGGGGCGTTTTGTTTTGTAGGTTTATTGTGTTTCCGGATATGCGTTGAACGAAATTTTCACAAAGTCTTCAAGACAATTCGCCCGCGCTGTTTGCAGCTGTCCGGGTATACCGTGCCTTTAATGAAAGAGTCCGGCAGCGGGGCAGTAATCAATGGCAATGCCGCCAGTGATCGTGCAACATTTGCGCACCGCGCAAGCCCCGGGGCCTGGAATGGCCAACAGAGGGCAGGGCGCAGCTGTATTTTTGCAACTTCAACTTCCAATGGGTCCTAAAACGACATGGCAAACCCGGACGCCCTGAATCAGCAGCGATCTTCCAGTCGCCTGCTGCAACCGACCGTCAAATCGCATCTGGCCTACACGCTGCTGTGCGCGCTGGTCATGATGGTGATGTTTTCCGTGCTGCGCCTCGCGCTGCTGGTCTACAACCGCGAGATGATCCTCGACACCCCGGCTTCGACGTTCCTCGAAGCCTTCGCCAACGGCCTGCGTTTCGACCTGCGCCTGGTAGTTTATATCTGTGTTCCATTGGTGCTGGCGCTGTTCAGTGCCCGTGCCATGGCCGCGCGCGGCTTCTTCCGTCTGTGGCTGACCATCGCTTCGAGCATCGCGCTGTTCCTCGGCCTGATGGAGATGGACTTCTACCGTGAGTTTCACCAGCGCCTCAACGGCCTGGTGTTCCAGTACGTGAAGGAAGACCCGAAAACCGTGATGAGCATGCTCTGGTACGGTTTCCCGGTAGTGCGCTACCTGCTGGCGTGGGCCGTGGGCACGCTGATCCTGACCCTGGCGTTCAAGGGCGCCGACCGTCTGACCCGTCCGCGCGGCCCGTTCAGCGGCGGCAACGTCGGCACCCGTCAGGTGGCGCCGTGGTATGCGCGTCTGGCGGTGTTCGTGGTCTGCCTGTTGATCTGTGTGGTTGCCGTGCGTGGCACCCTGCGTCAAGGCCCGCCACTGCGCTGGGGTGACGTGTACACCACCGAATCGAACTTCGCCAACCAGCTCGGCCTCAATGGCACCCTGTCGCTGATCGCGGCAGCCAAGGACCGCATGGGCGAAGACCGCAACAACATCTGGAAAGCCACGCTGCCGCAGGATCAGGCGCAGAAAGTCGTGCGTGAGATGCTGGTCATGCCGGACGACAAACTGGTCGATGCCGACATTGCCGCCGTGCGTCGTGACTACACGCCGCCGGCCGACAAGACCCTGCCGATCAAGAACGTTGTCGTGATCCTCATGGAAAGCATGGCCGGTCACTCGGTGGGCGCTCTGGGCGCGCCGGGCAACATCACGCCATACCTCGACAAACTGTCGAAGGAAGGCCTGCTGTTCGACCGCTTCTTCTCCAACGGCACCCACACTCACCAGGGTATGTTCGCCACCATGGCCTGCTTCCCGAACCTGCCGGGTTTCGAATACCTGATGCAGACCCCGGAAGGCAGCCACAAACTGTCCGGCCTGCCGCAGCTGCTCAGCGCGCGCAAGTATGACGACGTCTACGTCTACAACGGCGACTTCGCCTGGGACAACCAGTCCGGTTTCTTCAGCAACCAGGGCATGACCAACTTCGTTGGCCGCAACGACTTCGTCAACCCGGTGTTCTCCGATCCGACCTGGGGCGTGTCCGACCAGGACATGTTCGACCGTGGTCTGGTAGAGCTCAAGGCGCGGGAAAACGGCAAGCCGTTCTACGCGCTGTTGCAAACCCTGTCCAACCACACGCCATACGCCTTGCCGACGCCATTGCCGGTCGAGCGCGTGACGGATCGTGGCACGCTCAACGAGCATTTGACCGCCATGCGTTACGCGGACTGGGCACTGGGCCAGTTCTTCGAGAAGGCCCGCAAGGAGCCTTACTTCAAGGAAACCCTGTTCGTCATCGTCGGCGACCACGGTTTCGGCAACGAGCGTCAGATCACCGAAATGGACCTGGGCCGCTTCAACGTGCCGATGCTGATGATCGCACCGGGCATCCAGGAAAAATTTGGTACTCGTGACCACACCGTGGGTACGCAGATCGACATCGTGCCGACCATCATGGGTCGTCTGGGTGGCGAAGTGCGTCATCAGTGCTGGGGCCGTGACCTGCTCAACCTGCCGGCAGGCGACACCGGTTTCGGTGTGATCAAGCCGTCGGGCAGCGAGCAGACCACCGCCATCGTGACCGCTGACCAGATCCTGGTGCTGCCGAAAGAGAAGGAAATGGCGCCGAAGATCTACCAGTACCAACTGGGTGCGAATCCTTCGGCTGAAATCATTCCGGACGCACCGCGTACCGCCGAGCTGAAACTCAAACTCGAAGCGTTCCTGCAAACGGCCACCAAGAGCCTGATCGACAACACCGCCGGTGTGATTAACGGCAAGCCGGACTGATTATTCGGCGCAATAAAAAGAGGCCCTTTTCAGGGCCTCTTTTTTTGTCAGTCAAAAAGTCATATGCGGCCGAGTAACAGCAGCACCAACAGTACAACCAGCACCACACCGATAATGCCCGAAGGACCGTAACCCCAACTTCTGGAGTGTGGGAAGACCGGCAGACCACCGATCAGCAACAGGATCAGGATAATGATAAGAATTGTGCCCATGTCGATTTCCTTGTTGATAGTGTCTGAGAAGTCTTGGTGTTCAAGGGCGACTGGAAGTTGAACTAAATCCAGACGGCTTACAAATTCCGACTGGTGTACGTGAAAGAAAATTCAATGTTTTTTTAACGTATTTGGTTCACGGTCTTATTTCGTTTGATGCCACGGTTTGCTCCTGCCATTCAGCAATCTGATGGAGCGTGGGTCGCTCCGGATCCTTCGCTACACTCCGCGCATCTTCCCCGGAACAACAAGGCTGTTTGCTATGCAAAATCGCATGATGATCACTGGCGCGGGCTCCGGCCTGGGTCGCGAAATCGCGCTGCGCTGGGCGCGTGAAGGCTGGCAACTGGCTTTGTCGGACGTCAGCGAGCCTGGCTTGCAAGAGACCCTGAAACTGGTTCGCGAGGCCGGCGGCGATGGCTTCATCCAGCGCTGCGACGTACGTGATTACAGCCAGCTCACCGCGTTCGCCCAAGCCTGTGAAGTGAAACTCGGCGGCATCGACATCATCGTCAACAACGCGGGCGTGGCCTCGGGTGGTTTCTTCAGTGAGCTGTCGCTGGAAGACTGGGACTGGCAGATCGCGATCAACCTGATGGGCGTGGTCAAGGGCTGCAAGGCGTTCCTGCCACTGCTGGAACAGAGCAAGGGCAAGATCATCAACATCGCCTCGATGGCGGCATTGATGCAAGGCCCGGCGATGAGCAACTACAACGTGGCCAAGGCCGGCGTGGTGGCGTTGTCCGAAAGCCTGCTGATCGAACTGGCCCAACAGGAAGTCGGTGTCCATGTGGTTTGCCCGTCGTTCTTCCAGACCAATCTGCTGGACTCGTTCCGTGGCCCGACGCCGGCCATGAAAGCTCAGGTCGGCAAGTTGCTGGAAAGTTCGCCGATCACCGCCGCCGATATTGCCGATTATATCTACCAGCAGGTGGCGGCCGGCGAGTTCATGATCCTGCCCCATGAACAAGGACGCATGGCCTGGGCGATCAAGCAGAAAAACCCGCAGCTGCTGTACAACGAAATGACTGCGATGGCCGAAAAGATGCGCGCCAAGGCCAAGCAGAACAACGGCTGAACTTGCACCGCTAAAGCCCCGTCGTTAGGGTGACCGCCATAGTCACCCTGACGGGTCATCTGCATGCTCAATTACTTGTGGTTTTTCCTCGCCGCGCTGTTCGAAATCGCCGGCTGTTTCGCATTCTGGATGTGGTTGCGCCAGGGCAAGAGCGCCTTGTGGGTGATCCCGGCGCTGCTCAGCCTGACCCTGTTTGCGCTGTTGTTGACGCGCGTTGAAGCGACCTACGCCGGTCGCGCCTACGCCGCTTACGGCGGCATCTACATCATTGCGTCGATTGGCTGGCTGGCAGTGGTCGAGCGCATCCGTCCGCTGGGTTCGGACTGGATCGGTGTCGCCTTGTGCGTGATCGGTGCCAGCGTGATTCTGTTCGGGCCACGGTTTTCGGCGACCTGAAGCACGGGTTTGAAGGAAACGTCTGAAGGCCGATGCGCCAGGGCGTGTAGGGTTTGACTGATTTGCCCGCAGCGCATTGTAGGGCGCTCGAAAGCCGCGCATCTTCAAGGCTCGAAAACCTTGAAGGACAACCCTCATGCTTGTACTCAGCCGTGTTGTCGGTGAACTGATTTCCATCGGCGACAACATCACTCTGCGCGTTCTGGCGGTCAACGGCTCCAGCGTGCGATTCGGCGTCGAGGCGCCAAAGCAGGTCAACGTGCACCGCGCCGAAGTCTACGAGCGGATCCAGCGCAAACAGGCCAACGGCAAGAGCCGTTGACCGTTTCAGTCGAACAGGTGCTTGGGCACGTCGTGCTTGAGCATCAACTGGCATTGCTCGCTTTCCGGATCGAAGACGATCAGCGCCTGGCCTTTGGTCAGGGCCTGGCGAACCCGCAACACGCGGGTTTCCAGCGGGGTGTCGTCACCGTTGTCGGTGCCGTCGCGGGTGACGAAGTCCTCGATCAGGCGGGTGAGGGTGTCGACTTCGAGCGCGTCGTAGGGGATCAGCATGGGCACCTCGGCTAAATCAATGTCGGGATGCTACGGCGAATGGCCGCCGAGGGCCAGACTCAACTGTCCGAGCGTTGCCCCACCAGGCTGTCCACCGAAGGCACCCGGGTGTCGCTTTCCATTTGTGTCTCGTGCTCGATCTGGTGACTGAAGCGATCCAGTGACGCGTTGGCCGGTTGCGCATCGCTGGCGAACACCGGCGGACTCAGGATGTAAGCCCCCAGCAGGCGACTCAGAGCAGCCAGACTGTCGATGTGCGTGCGCTCGTAACCGTGGGTTGCGTCGCAACCGAAGGCGAGCAGGGCGGTGCGAATGTCGTGGCCGGCGGTGACGGCCGAATGGGCGTCGCTGAAGTAATAGCGGAACAGGTCACGGCGCACAGGCAGCTCATGCTCTCCGGCCAGACGCAGCAAGTGCCGTGACAGGTGATAGTCGTACGGCCCGCCGGAATCCTGCATCGCCACGCTCACCGCGTGTTCGCTGGAATGCTGGCCGGGTGCGACGGGCGCGATGTCGATCCCGACAAATTCGCTGACATCCCACGGCAAAGCCGCCGCTGCGCCGCTGCCGGTTTCCTCGGTAATCGTGAACAGCGGATGGCAGTCGATCATCAACTCCTGACCGCTGTCGACGATGGCTTTCAGCGCTGCGAGCAGCGCCGCGACCCCGGCCTTGTCGTCCAGGTGTCGGGCGCTGATGTGGCCGCTTTCGGTGAACTCCGGCAACGGATCGAACGCCACCACATCGCCCACACTGATGCCTAGCGAATCGCAATCGGCGCGGGTCGCGCAGTAGGCGTCCAGGCGCAGTTCGACGTGATCCCAGCTGATCGGCATTTCGTCGACGGCGGTGTTGAAGGCGTGCCCGGACGCCATCAGCGGCAACACGCTGCCACGGATCACACCGTTGTCGGTAAACAGGCTGACGCGGCTGCCCTCAGCGAAACGGCTCGACCAGCAACCGACTGGCGCCAGGGTCAGGCGCCCGTTTTCCTTCACTGCGCGCACGGCGGCGCCGATGGTGTCCAAGTGCGCCGACACCGCGCGGTCCGGGCTGTTTTTCTTGCCCTTGAGGGTGGCGCGGATCGTGCCGCGACGGGTCATCTCGAAAGGAATGCCGAGCTCTTCCAGCCGCTCGGCGACGTAACGCACGATGGTATCGGTGAACCCGGTGGGGCTGGGAATGGCGAGCATCTCCAGCAGGACTTTTTGCAGGTAGTTCAGATCCGGTTCGGGAATGTGGGTGGTCATGGAGACTCCTGTTGCGGGGCGTCATCCCGCGTTCGACGCGGGAATGACGCTGAAGAGAGATCAAACGGCGGGCTGACTGTGCGGAAACAACAGATCGACAAACCGCTCGGCCGTCGGCTGCGGCTCATGGTTGGCCAGGCCCGCCCGTTCGTTGGCTTCGATGAACACGTACTCCGGCTGGTCGGCGGCGGGCACCATCAAGTCGAGCCCGACCATCGGAATGTCCAGCGCTCGCGCCGCACGCACGGCGGCATCGACCAGGGTCGGATGCAGAATCGCCGTGACGTCTTCCAGGGTGCCGCCGGTGTGCAGGTTCGCCGTACGCCGCACGAACAGATGTTCGCCGGCCGGCAGAATGCTGCTGTAGTCGTAACCCGCCGCGTGCAGGGTGCGTTGGGTTTCGTGATCCAGCGGGATTTTGCTTTCGCCGCCGGTGGCCGCTTGCCGGCGCCTGCTCTGGGCTTCGATCAGCGCGCCGATGGAGTGATGGCCGTCGCCGACCACCTCGGCCGGACGCCGGATCGCCGCCGCCACCACGTCGAAACCGATCACCAGAATCCGCAGATCGAGGCCTTCATGGAAGCTTTCGAGCAGCACCCGGCTGTCAAACTGCTTCGCGGTTTCGATGGCCTTCTGCACCTCTTCGATGCTTTGCAGATCCACCGCTACGCCCTGACCCTGTTCACCGTCGAGCGGCTTGACCACCACCCGCTGGTGCTCGTCGAGAAACGCCAGATTGTCGTCCGCATTCGCCGCCAGCTGCTGCGCCGGCAAGTTCAGACCGGCCGCCTTCAGCACCTTGTGCGTCAGGCTCTTGTCCTGGCACAGACTCATGCTGATGGCGCTGGTCAGGTCACTGAGGGATTCGCGGCAACGCACCCGGCGCCCGCCATGGCTGAGGGTGAACAGCCCGGCATCGGCATCGTCCACCTGCACATCGATACCGCGTCGATGGGCTTCCTCGACGATGATCCGCGCATAAGGATTGAACGCGGCCTCTGGCCCCGGTCCGAGAAACAGCGGCTGGTTGATACCGTTCTTGCGCTTGATGGCGAAGGTCGAGAGATTGCGAAAGCCGAGTTTGGCGTAGAGGTTTTTTGCATGTCGGTTATCGTGCAGCACCGACAGATCGAGATAGCTCAAGCCGCGGCTCATGAAGTGTTCGATCAGATGCCGCACCAGCACTTCGCCGACCCCGGGACGCGAACACTGAGGATCGACCGCCAGGCACCACAGGCTGCTGCCGTTTTCCGGGTCGTTGTAAGCCTTCTGGTGATTGAGGCCCATGACGCTGCCGATCACCGCGCCGCTGTCCTCGTCTTCGGCCAGCCAGTACACCGGCCCGCCCTGATGATGCGGAGTGAGCAGGGTGGCATCGATGGGCAGCATGCCGCGTGCCTGATACAACTGATTGATCGCCTGCCAGTCCTCGTCACTTTGCGCACGACGGATGCGGAAGCCGCGAAACACTCGTGTGGCCTGACGGTAATCGCTGAACCACAGGCGCAAGGTGTCGGATGGGTCGAGAAACAGCTGAGTCGGTTCCAGTCCGAGAATCTGCTGCGGCGCGGCCACGTACAGGGCGATATCGCGCTCGCCCGGCTGTTCGTTGAGCAACTCCTGGGCAAGGCTCGCCGGGTCGGGAAAGGTGTGGCCGATCAGCAACCGGCCCCAGCCGCAGTGCACGACAATCGGTTCGGCGCTCGGTTGGTTGCCATCTTCGGCCAGCCGCGCCTGCAAGCGTTCGTAGGACGGTGTCTGACCGCGCAGCAGCCGTTGGCTGTAAGCCGTGGCGTGAGGTTTCATCGATCAGATTCCTTGTTCGCTGAGCCACAGGTTCAGCGCCGCCAGTTGCCACAGCTTGGAGCCGCGCAACGGGGTCAACTGGCCTTGTGGATCGGTCAGCAATTTGTCGAGCATGGCAGGGTTGAACAGGCCGCGATCCTGGCTCGGATCCAGCAGCAGTTCGCGTACCCAGTTCAGGGTGTCGCCTTGCAGATGCTTGAGGCCGGGTACCGGGAAGTAGCCTTTCTTGCGGTCGATCACTTCGCTTGGGATAACCAGCCGCGCGGCTTCTTTCAAGACCTGTTTGCCGCCGTCGGGCAGTTTGAATTTGCCCGGAACGCGGGCCGACAATTCCACCAGGCGATAGTCGAGAAACGGCGTGCGCGCCTCCAGGCCCCAGGCCATGGTCATGTTGTCGACGCGTTTGACCGGGTCGTCCACCAGCATCACTGTGCTGTCCAGACGCAAGGCCTTGTCGACCGCCGCATCGGCGCCGGGCTGTGCGAAATGTTCCTTCACGAAGTCGCCGGCAGCGTCATTCGCGGTCAGCCATTTCGGTTGCACTGTGGCGGCGTAATCGTCGTAGCTGCGGTCGAAAAACGCCTCGCGATAGGCCGCATACGGATCGGCTGCGCCATCGACTTGCGGATACCAGTGATAGCCGGCGAACAACTCGTCGGCGCCCTGGCCGCTCTGCACCACCTTGCAATGCTTGGCCACTTCGCGGGACAGCAGATAGAAGGCGATGCAGTCGTGGCTGACCATCGGCTCGCTCATGGCGCGGAACGCCGCGGGCAGTTGCTCGATGATCTCTTTTTCGTCGATGCGCAGTTGATGGTGCTGAGTGCCGTAATGCTTGGCGATCAGATCCGAATACTGGAATTCGTCACCGCGCTCGCCGCCGGCATCCTGAAAACCGATGGAAAAGGTCGACAGGTTCTCCACGCCGACTTCGCGCAACAGACCGACGAGCATGCTTGAATCGACCCCGCCGGACAGCAGCACGCCAACATCCACCGCCGCCCGTTGACGGATTGCCACGGCTTCGCGGGTGCTGTCGAGTACACGGTCGCGCCAGTCTTCGAGCGTCAGATTTTTCTCGTCGTCGTGTGGGCCGTAAGGCAGCGTCCACCAGGTTTTCTGCTCGGAGGTGCCGTCCGCCTCAATCCGAATCCAGCTTGCCGGCGGCAGCTTTTCAATGCCGGCCAGCAAGGTGCGTGGCGCCGGCACCACGGCATGGAAGTTCAGGTAATGGTTGAGCGCCACCGGATCGAGAATCGGGTTGATGTCGCCACCCTTGAGCAGGGCGGGCAGGGCCGAGGCAAAGCGCAGGCGCTGGCCGGTGCGCGACAGGTACAACGGTTTCACACCGAGACGGTCGCGGGCGATGAACAGGCGCTGGGCATCGCGTTCCCAGATGGCGAAGGCAAACATGCCGTTGAGTTTCGGCAGCAGCGCTTCGCCCCAGGCGTGATAGCCCTTGAGCAACACTTCGGTATCGCCGCCGGAATAGAACGCATAACCGAGCGCTTCGAGTTCGGCGCGCAGTTCCGGAAAGTTGTAGATCGCGCCATTGAAGGCCAGGGACAGGCCCAGTTGGCTGTCGATCATCGGCTGTGCCGAGCCGTCCGACAGGTCCATGATTTTCAGGCGTCGATGGCCCAGGGCAATCGGCCCTTGGGCATGAAAACCCCACGCATCGGGGCCGCGAGGCGCCAGGTGATGGGTGATTCGCTCGATGGCTGCAAGGTCTGCAGGTTGTTGATCAAAACGTAACTCGCCAGCTAATCCGCACATGTACCGTAAATCCTTTGTATTTCGGCGTTCATGTAGCTACTGGTGATTCTCCCGTACCGGTTTTGTACCACTTTCCATTCGATCCAGCTTCTCAAGCTCCGCCCAATCACTCGGCGAGCTGATCCACTTGGCATAGGTGGAGAGCAGTACTTGAACGCTGTGTCCGAGTTGCGCAGCGATGAACGCTGGATTCATCCCCGACATCAAACACATCGTTGCGTACGTGTGGCGCGTGTCATACATCCTGCGATGCCGAATACCTAACTTTCGCAGCGCGCTCAGCCAGTAGCGTTTTGGGCCAGTCTCGGATCGGATATATAACTCTGATTTATCTCCCGATCCTTCCGGCGCGAACACATAATCCGAACGCGCCGCTGTGAGTGGCCTGGCTTTTTCGAGCGCCTTGATTGCGCGATCGTTCAATAAAACTTCGCGGGATCGCTTTGTCTTAGTTCGCTCTTGGATCTTTCCATTGATGCGAATGCGGCAAATTTTGGCAGTCTTCTTGCGCATGTCGATCTCTTCCCAGCGCAGCGCCATTGCCTCTTTCGGGCGCATCCCGGTGTAGAACGAGAACTCGAAGAAGATCGCGTAAATCTGTTGTAGGCCGCTCGTCAGTTCGTACAGCTTGGCGATGATCAGATCCGCCTCGTCACGCGCGAGCGGATCGATTTCGCGCTTCGTGACGCGAGTGGGCGGGATCGAACTGGCCGGGTTGCGGTGGATCAGCTCATCACACACGGCCTGGGTGAAGATGGTGGTCATCAGCCTGATTGCATCCTTTCGCCGGACGGGAGACGTCCACTGGATGTCGTTGACGACCTTGCGCAGGATCACAGGTGTGATCTTGTCCAGCGGCTTGGCCGCGAGGTAGGGCACCCAGTAGTTTTGCAGAGTGGATCGGTAATTTTTGCGCGTGCTTTCGACGATCTGGAGGCTGTCAAGCCAGTCTTGGGCGTAGTCGAAGAAGATCGGCATGGCCTGAACTTCGGCGCTGCGCGTGCCTGGGAACAGCTCGGCGTACTTCTGCGGGGTGAGCGCGCCGAGCTTGTCCAGTTGCTTTACCTGAGAACGAAGGCTTGCCGCTGCGGCGATTCCTTTCGCGGTCTGAGGGAAGGGGAGCGTTTCACAACACCGCTTCTTGTTCCAGGAGAAACGAATTCGGATTGATGGTCCGACAAACTCAACCCCTGTTGGCAAGTCCACAGACTTTCGATCCATTCGTCATATCTCCTCACGCTGTACATGATCCTGCCGTCGATCTTCGACCAAACGCCTTCCGGGATAATTTTCCGCTCTCTCTTGCGTGCCAGCGCCTTCGCCGTGGTGCCCACCAGCTCCGCCATCCGCTTTTCGGTCACTTTGTCGTGGCCGTCCTCTTCGGGCAATTTTTCAGCAGCCCCCATCAGTCACCTCCTACATGTCGCGACACGTTTTCTTTATTCGCGATTTGTGTCGAGTCTTCGTTCTGGTCCCAGTCCCATTTCAACTTTGGATCTGTAGGCGGAATGGTTTCGAGCGTGTGCAGGTTCAGCAGCGTGAAGTGGCCATCCATCCAGCCACCGGTGTCGATGTGATAAACGTTGCCGAGGATCGCCGTGCGCCGAACTGGCGTGTGTCCAACAACGACCGCTCGCACGTTCTTCACCCCGTCACGGTTTTCGCTGGTAATTCGCTGGCGCGACCATTGGCACATCTCCTCAACCTGCTGACGACCATGAAGTCTGCGCTCGAGTTGATTGCTCAGCGTGATCCAGTCAGGAAATGGGACGTCAGCATGCATAATGCCCACCAGCCCATCCGGCGTTTCTACCTCGATCACCAGCGGCAGGTCGGCCAGCAGTTCCGCATAGCAGTCCCGCTCAACGCTGGATCGCGCATACAGCCACGCGCCACCATTGATCAGGTGCATGTCCTTCATTCGGCCCTCTGGATCTGCCCGGTACGCGTCCACCACCATGTGTTCATGGTTCCCGCGCACGGCGTGAAACCAGGGTTTTGCCAGCCAGGTGTCGACCTCGGCAGACTCCGGCCCTCGATCCGCCAGATCCCCAACGCTGAACAGTCGGTCAACGGCAGGGTTGAAGCCCGCCGCGTCCAGCGCCTTTTGCAGTCGAGTGAAGTGCCCGTGCACGTCGCCGACGGCGAAGTCACGGCCGGCGGTATTGATTCCAAAACTCTGTAATCCGCTCATTGGCGACCTCCTGCAATTGCTGCCAACTCGGCAACCAGAGCGTCAGTGCGTCCGTAGAACTTGCCGGCGTCCTCATTCACGAAGCGCTCGATCACGCTGGCGACCGCCTTGGTGTTGGCCAGGCCACGCATATCTGCTTCGGTCAGCGATGCATCGCTCGACGGTTCGTGAACGAATGCATCAGCCTTGATCGGGATGGCGCGTACAGGTGTGACGAACTCGAGCAACGGCGTTATTTCACTCAATGGGGCCCCGACAACTACAAGCGTCTCATGGTCGCGCGTGGCCTTTTACAACGACGCTACCGCCCGCGCCTCGCGCATGATGGCCGTTGGCCGATGGTTCTGACTGGAGGACATCAATGATTATTAAGCTTTCGCCCATCCGCATGGAGGGCGCCATGACGTTATCCAAGGCCGGTGACGCCCTCACTATCGACGGGGAAACGTTCGACTTCACCGCGCTGCCCGAAGGGGCGGTACTGCCCGCCGAAACCGTCGGTTCTCCGCGTGTTGTAAAGCCGGTTGAGCGTGTCGGTGGGCAGTTGATTATCACGCTGGCACTGCCGATCGCAGTCGATGCCGGTGAAGCCGCGTGCTTTCCGGCTGATATTGCCAACCCGCCGGACGGCGAAGTGAGTCTGCCGCGATGAATATCGATTTCAGCAAGATGGTCACCGCCGAGCAGCGAAAGGCTGAGCAGTTCGAGGCTGATCTCGAAACGGCCCGCGCGCAGTGCCGCGCCGCCTATCAGGCCGAGTCAGATCCACTGCGACTGGAAATCGCCTATGACGCCCTGAGCCAAGGCCTTGAGCCCGACTTCTCGCCATGGGTCCAATCGGTGGCCGCCATTAAAGCGCGGTACCCGCTGCCCGAGGTCATTCCGGCCTGACGCACAAAAGAACACCCAGCCGCCCGTGAGGCGGTTTTTTTTCGCCTGGAGAAAGTGATGACTGTGACCGAACAAGACCGAGACATTCTCGCTCGGACGATCTGGGGTGAGGCGCGCGGCGAGACATCAGCCGGCAAGGTGGCCGTGGCCTGGACCATCCGCAATCGCATACTGGATGGGAAGCTCAAGTCTTGATGGGGGGAGGGCTATGCCGGGGTTTGCCAGAAACCGTACCAGTTCAGTTGCTGGAACAAGGGTGACCCGAACTACCCGTTCCTGAGTGGCGCCCGGGATATCCCGTTCCGCGAATTGGCGCAGTGCCGGATCGCTGCTGACCAGGTGATCGACGGCAAGGTGCCGGATCCTACCGGCGGTGCCACGCACTACTACGCGCTCAGCATGAAGACGGCGCCCGGCTGGGCGGCGAAAGCCAAGCAGACGCTGCAACTGGGCGGCCACGTCTTTTTCAAGGATGTGCCGTGATGGTGATGCCGTGGAAGTTGGTCGGCGCCGTGGCGCTGGTGCTCACCGCCTGGGCCAGTGCCTGGCAGGTTCAGGACTGGCGCTACGGGAAGCAGTTGGCCCAGCAGGATCGCCTGCACACAGAAACCCTCAACCAGTTGACCCAGGTCGCAGCCACCGCACAGCAAGCCGAACAGGACAAGCGAATGGCGCTCGAGCAGCGGCTGGCAGCCAGTGACAAAACCCACTCCGAGAAAATGACCAATGCTCAAAAAGACCAGGCTCTGCTGCGCGATCGCCTTGCCACTTCTGATCTGCGGCTGTCAGTCCTCATCGATGCGGGTTCAACCGGTGGCTGTTCAGTGCCTTCCGCCACCGGCGCCGGCGGCGTGGATCATGCAGCCGTACGAGCCGAACTTGACCCAGCGCATGCTCAACGAATTGTTGCCATCACCGACACGGGCGACCGGGGGCTGATCGCGCTGCAGGCGTGCCAAGCGTATGTTCGGGATGTGACACGGTGACGGCTTGTTGTGCTGAAAACTATTTAGGGATAAGGGCGATTAGTTGGTCATAAAATGTTTCTGGCGTGAGCTTGATGGTTACATCGAGGAAGTCATCCTTGGCTACCCATTCATTATTGATGTAATGAAAATACTGAACGCCGTCGAAAAGGCCATCAATTTTAATAGAGTATTGTTCGTCAAGGACGTTTGGCGAAATCGCCACTTTCTTACCCAGAACAGTTACGTCAAGGGAGGTAAGGCTCAGACCTCCCAAGCTAACCGATGGCCCCATCAACGCCTGAATTCCACTTACCTTTGGAACCCAGTTACGTATCTCTAGCATCTTATTGCCGATCAAACTTTTAAACTCAACAGCTTTCGCCTCCTTGTCCATCTCCGCGCTTCGCGTTTTTTCTTCAAAGCGCTGCAATGCCTGAATCAAGTCTTCCTTGCTCGACATGTTTTTTCCTCTGGTGGTTTTCTTGTGTGCGGGCGCAGGTAGTGCTCTGCGGCCATTTGTATTTTGGAGCTCCTTTCGGCTATCCGAAAAGCTGTCTAAAACTAGCTCACTCCATCCCGGTTTTACTAGGGGTAAACGCAAGCAAATGACAGTAGAGTTTTAGACAGAAAAATGCCGAAAGTCACGTAATACGTGGCCTATGCACTGCTCCAGCCCATACTGCTGCATTATTTAGTATAGGGAGACGCCGGCGGGCAGTGACTGAACTTTGCTGCAGATAGCCTATTGGTCAGTCGGTGGGGAGCTCTGCTTTTTCCTGCGTCGATCCGTTTTGATCCTAGATCTTCCCAAGAGCTCGTCCACCAGCTTATAGAAATCTTCTGAGGTCGAAGGCTCATGGTTGGATAGGCCGGATCTCTGGCCCAACCTCGCGGTGCCGCGGTTTTTCTGCTTTGATTGCGGTGCGTCGATCAGAAGAAGTGGGGGCTCTTCTCTATGAAGTTTTCTTATCGCGTTTTCCTCGATGCAAGCATCCGCCCATTTGTCTAGCTCAATCCGGTCAAAGCCTACGCCTTGCTGGCCGATCGGGAATTCGCGTACGTAGGGCCTCACGCTCTTGTTGAACACGTCGCGGCACATACCGAGATAACCTGGTGCCTGCTTTGCTCTGATTATTCGCGGCTGAAGGGCGGGCTTGTTCATGAAGTCGCACCTACCTTGGTGGGGGAGGCCCGGCCTCCATTGAACTCTGCAGCGAGCGCCCGGTGATTAACCTAGGGAATGGAGGCCGCACCAGCTTTAAATCGTAGCATCCCATACAGAATGTGAACGGCTACCCGCCGAATGGATGGCGCGCTCAACGAATTGTCGCCATCACCGGTGAAGGCGACCGGGGGGTGATTGCATTGCAGGCGTGTCAGGCTTACGTGCATGAAATTCAGAAGGAATAAAACCGGAAGGAAATTCGCTTTGAGAACGTTGGCGGTTCTGACCTACATTCGCGGGAGAAAAAATTAGCATGCCTCCGTGGCTCGGCTGGGAAAGCACCGTAATGAAAAAGCCCGGCAGGAGCCGGGCTATTTCACAAGGGCATAGAACTGTCTTTTGCTGACACCTGCCTGAAGACACATGTATTTAATCAAGTCGCCGTGGAATGGCTGTTTTGGCTTGTCGACGGTAACTTTGCGAAAGGGATCACCTTCTCGTACCCATTGCTCATGACTGCCTTCTTGATTTCGGAAGGAGAACCCTAGCTCCTTCAACACCGCTGTCACCTCTCTGTAAGTGAGCGGTCTGTGCCTCCCTGCAAACATTTTCGATCCTTAGCAACCAACGTACTGGAGGGCTGGTTCTTCAAAGAATCTGACTCGCTTGCTTCGACCATGGCGAATCGACGACCAGAACGCTTGGGCGCGATACTGAAGGCGCATCAGCAGCGGTGCTTGGCGGCCGAGAAGTTGAGCAGCGTGCTCGCGATCTACGGTCAACGCCTCAACAATGTACGACTTGATTTGTGCTTCCAATTTTCCCTTGGCTTCGTCGAAGTCGACTCCCTGTGCCGCGAGGGTGAACTGTGGGCACGCGGCAATCCACAAACCGCCTTTCTTCTGCGCGTAGCACAGGAGAACGAATGGGTTGCTAGACATGGCGCAATTCCTCTGAGTAATACTGACAAAGCATCCACGTTCCTGTGGATAACTCCGGATGGCGATTATGGACAAGCGTATTGGCTTGTCAATTAACAAATTGTGTCAACGCTCGTAAACACAATTCGTTCCACATTCCATCCGACCGGTGGGAGATCGGTAAGGTTCTCCCATATTTTTGGATCCATTTCACGGTAGCTACAACCGCTTGCTGGGAGTCTAGCCCCAACCTCTACGGTTTATATTTTCTTTTTCGTATCGGCACGATTCAATTAATAAATAGGTGTTTCAACGGATTTTTTCAATAGCACTTCTACTGCCCTGGGCTCCGTGAACTCGCTCTGATCTCGTACCACTTTTTGTACCAATTCAGCGTTTTTGAGGGGGATTTAGGGGGGTGAATGCCCCCTGAAGCCCTTTAAAAGCCCCAGACCAAAAACGCCAGCTAATCCGCACATAAAGTCCTTACCGGTTTTTCCGTTGGGGAGGGTATTGCCGTACCACGCCGAAATGGCCGGTACTGAGGAACTGACCCGGTCAGGATGTGGGAGTTTTAGAACGATAAGTTATATGGAGGGTTGTCAGACTGTCGGAGGCCATAGCGCAAAGCGTGTGGGCCAGTGCGGTAAATAGTTATGCAAAACATGGTAATTGCTGCTTGTTCCATGGGCGGATTGCGCAATTATTTCTGTTTTTAAATGGGCCAGAGGATCGATAGGGTGAGGGTTTGAAACTGCAATAAAGGACTATTGCCCATGTCGAGTACCCTGACAGTCGATCCGCCATCCCCGCTGACGCAAAAGCAGATACTGCGCTATTTGCTGGAAGCCACCGGTGATCTCGAAATTGCCCAGGCGTTGCAGAAAAACCTGCCGCCCGGGTTGTTGAAAACTACATCCGCCACACTGCAGGCGCTGGATCAGACCGCCCGCGCACTGCACGTCACTCAGGCAAAGGTCGAAACCGATCTGCGCCAGCTAACCCCGTTGAACGACTTTTGTTTCGTCATGCTGAACAACGCTGTAGCAGATCGATGGGCGGAAGACATCGATGTCGAAAAAGACTATCTGGAGCTGCCGGGGGCCGCGTGTGGCTGCGAGCCCACCGTTCCGCCGGGGGGCGGGCCGCCGGTCATCGAGCCTGCCAGGCTGACGTTACTGGAAGCCGCCATGCAGAACTTCACGGAAAGTGAGGCACTGGAGGAGGGGCTCCCCGAGGGCAGCGTGATCCGGGTCACCAACAGGCCCGAAGGCATTCCTGGCCTGACCCCGACGGCGTTTGCCGCGTTCTGTCGTGAGCTGGATCTCGGGGGCAAGTACCAGCGGCATTTTCGGCAGGTGTTCGGTTTGAAAGAGGAGGACAGCAAGGCTGTGGCGGGCAGCCCGATGATCCGGGACATCTTCATGTTGAAGAAACAGTTGCTGCAACTGGATCTGCATCTGGCACGGGTCAAGGAACACATCACGCCGGATGGCTTTCAGACCGTCCAGCACTTGATCGATGCGGGAGGTCTCGTCGATTCGGACAGCCTGCGTTATCGGGGCCGCTCGTTGATCATGCAGGGCATCGAGATCCACGACTGCTGCATCTGGGGTGTCGTGGTGTTTTCCGAGCGCTCGGTTGAACTCAATCCGGACGAATGGTGCCTGGTTTACATGCCTGGCGAGCCGGAACAGCCGATTTACGAATATATGAGTTTCACTGCGTTCGTGGAGTATCTGAGTTTCAAACTGGGGATCGAAAGCTATAGGGCGTATTTCACCCATTGCCTTGGTGAGTCCGACAAGGTCGACTTCTTCAATGCATTCAACCGCACCCGCAGTCTGGGACACATCAAACAGCTGGCCATGACGGGATCGCTTTTCGACTACATGCTAAAGAGCCATGTCGCCAAGCTGGAGTTCGATGCCCGCGTGCTCGCGGTGCCGACTGCCGACGTGGACGAGGAAGAACGCGAGAAACGCCAGCTCCAGTACCTGGAAATCGGCATGACGGTCGCGAACCTGGCCGGTTTTGTCGTTCCGGTGCTCGGACAATTGATGATGGGTGTTGCCGTTGGCCAATTGCTGGCGGAGGTCTACGAAGGGATCGAGGACTGGACCCGTGGCGACCGGCAAGAGGCGCTGACCCACATGCTCAGTGTCGCCGAGAACATTGTATTCATGGCCACGATCGGTGTCGGGATGAAAGGCCTGAAATCGCTGGCGATCAAGACGGTACGCAAACACCCGGATTTTTTTCAGCCATTCACTTCCATTCTCGCCCCAAGCGGTGCGACCCGATTGTGGAGAACCGATCTCAATGCCTACGAACAACCCCTGCCGGTAGGAGTCGTCATTGAACCCGATGCGGCGGGATTATATCGGATCGATGACCAGGTCTTTGTCCGTATGGACGATCGGACGTTCGCGGTGGAACGTAATCCGGCTTCCGGAAGATGGCATATTCAGCATCCCGTGCGATCGAATGCCTACGCACCGGAACTTGAACATAACAACCACGGCGGCTGGCGTCGTCCATCGGAGTCTACCGAAGAGTGGACCAGTGCCTACACGCTCAAACGTATCGATCCGACGCTGGCGACCTTCGAGGACAGTCGGCTGGACATGATGCGTCGGCTGAGCGATGTCGGATTCGATGAGTTGCAACGCCTGAGTGACGATAACCGGCTGCTGCCCGCCCATTTGAATGACACAATCGAACGGTTCCGCCTGGAGCGCAGACTGCGCGATTTCATCGCCGCGATGGAGCGGGGCGAAGCGACCGATCCCCGTCACGTCCAGGAACAATTGCATGCGTTGCCCCGGCTGGCGAACTGGCCGGACGATCGCTATATCAAGGTCGTTGACGACAAGGGTCGTATCACGGCGACCTATCCTGCCAACGCAGTTGACGATGACACCGTGAGTCTCATTGTCCGCCAGCACCAACTGGACAAGGGTGAGCTGCTTAAGACCGTTCTGGACGCAATGTCCCCCGAGGAAAAGGACGCATTGCTTGGAGGCACTGCTGCACCTGGAGAGGCAGGTGTGCAGCTGGCAAAAATCCTGGGAGCAGAGGTCAAGGCTGATCGCCGGTCGGTATTTGAACACCTCTACCAACGCTACGATGAGCGTGCGGCCAGCGATGTAATCAAGGTGCGCAGCGCTTATCCCGATGTACCCGCACGCCGTGCACGTGAGCTGGTCAGGCATTCGTCCAGTGTGGAGCGCACGCATCTGCGCACGACCGGGCGCGTACCGATGGGGTTGGCAGAAAGGCTTCGCCAGGTTTCAGGCCATGTGCGAGTGGAGCGGGCGCTGACCGGTTTTTACCTGGCCGATATCGCCAATACAGACACCGAGAAACTGGCAATCCGATTGCTGCCACATCTCAGTGGCTGGGACCCTCACATGCCCCTGCAATTGCGGGCTCTGACGCTCAAGGGTGAGCTGCTGGAGTCCATTGGCCCGCATCCGTTCACGTCCCCGGATGCTCGTACGCTGGTCAAGCTCGAAAACGGCTACGAAGTATTCGACGGTGACTCGAAGTCGCTTGGCCGGGTCGCGGGAGGGGCCAACAGCCTCTACCGAGCCGTCCTCAAAGGGCTTTCAACCGGTCAGCGCAAAGCCCTGGGCTTTGCCGAGCCGGCTCAGAACGATGGCTGGCGCTTGCGAAACAGATTGTTGAATACCGCCCTGGATGAACGTGAGGGTTGTGCCCGGCTGCTGGAGGGGCAACCTTTCGAAACGCTGGCCCGTGAGCCTGCCTGCACCGTCGCTGATTCCCCGAATGAGCCGCTGACTCACCCCCGACGCTTGCTGCGCAAAGTTAAAAAGCTCTACCCCCTGTTTACCGACCAGCAGGCCAGTGAGTTTCTTGATCAATTGGGCGGCGATCATTTGATCCGGGCGACTCGTGTAAGGCAGCTGCAAAACGATCTGAACCGACTCTGTGACGTGCTGGATGCCTGGGTTGAGGATGAACCGGCCATGAGAGCGCTGGGCGGCGAACTGAGCGAGATCTACGAATGCCGACAAATCGTGGCGTTCGAAATCGAGGACTGTTTTCGGCGTCTGGTTTTCCTGCCTGATGAGTTCCAGCGTCCGGTCTACGGCCTGAAACTCGATGGCATGCGGTTCGGCAGGTTTCCGACCTTGCCGACCGGGCTGGCGTTTGACCATGTCAGGCACTTGTCGCTGCAAGATATGCTGCTGGACAACGATAGTGCCTACTTCCTCAAGGCTTTCAAGCAAGTCGAGTCGCTCGAGTTGGGCCACAATCAACTGAGCCTGTTGCCGGAAGTCATCTCGCACATGCCGAACCTCAAGCAACTGAGCCTGGAACACAATCACATCCAGTTGACGGAGCATGATCTGATAAAACTGGGGAAGCTTCGAACATTGCAAAACCTGAACCTGAGCGCAAACCCTTTGGGGGCGACGGTGAATGTCAGCAAGCTGTTCGATCTGACCTACCTGTCCTTGCGCAATACCCGGGCCACGGAGTTGCCGAAGGGGCTGCAGTTCTTGCCGAATCTGGATCGGGTGGATCTGCGTGACAATGACATTCGCGAATTGCCCGCATGGCTTTTTGAAACCCCCACGCGTTTCAGTGAAGCGATCAACCTGCGCAACAACCCGATTTCCGAGGTCAGCAGAGTTCACCTTGATAACTATCGCAGGACTGTCGGTGTCGGCATGGGTTATCTGGATAACGACAGCGCGCGGCTGGACGAAAACCGGGCACGCTCGATCTGGCTGACAGAAACAGGTGGGACAGTGGGCTCCCGGCGTCTGCAGACCTGGACCGCGATCAAGGACGATCCGATGGCCGAGGGCCTGTTTCAACTGTTGGCGGAGCTGGGTAACTCAGCCGACTCCGCCCATGTGCGAGAAGACTTGTCACGTCGGGTCTGGACGGTGCTGGAAGCGACGCAGGACGATGCCGAATTGCGACGGCAGATTTTCGATCTGGCAGCCAATCCGATCAACTGCACCGACAATGCGGCGTTGAACTTCAGTCATCTGGAAGTCGCGGTGCAAGTCCATCATGTGAACCGCATTACCGCAGGTCGCCCCCCGTCTGCGACGTCGCTATTGAAGTTGGCAAGGGGGTTGTTCCGTCTTGAACAACTGGACCGCATCGCAGCGGAGCATGCTGTTGAACACGCGGCCCCCGACCCTCTGGAAGTGGCCCTGGCTTATCGCTCAGGGCTGGCACGGGCACTGGAACTGCCGGGGCAGCCCTCGCACATGCGCTATGCGTCACTGGCCAATGTGTCGGGGGCCGATCTGGTCGAGGCCATCGATCAAGTCCAGACCGCTGAGCTGTCCTCCGAATGGCTGAAGTTTCTGGTGCGCCTGCCATTCTGGAGCCAATACGTGAAAAGCAGTTTTGCACAGCAGTTTGACCAAGCCCGCGCACCTCACCACGAGCAAGCCCAGGCGTTGTTCGAAAGGGCCGGGGAACTCACTTCGGCCGATTACTTGAGCGAAATGAATCTGTGCGCTACCCGGCTGGAGCAAACCGAGAGCGCCTTGCTCGAGCGGTTGACCGAGCAAGTGTTGCGATTGGTCGATGGAGGCTCCTGTGTGTTACCGGACGGTTGATGGCTGAGGGTTCATCGGCCCCGGATCAGCCGTCGCAAGGCAAACCGGTTCGGGTGACACGCCTCGGCGACGCTTCTGGGCAGGGGCAACGGTTCTTTATCGAGCCAGGCTGCGAGCAGCTCACCGGAAAGTGGCGCGGTGATCAGGCCACGGGAACCGTGACCGCTGTTGACGTACAGTCCGTCGAGCCAGGGGCAGGCGATATCCGGCACTTGCCGTGCATCCTTGCCCAGCGCGGCGTAGGCGTGGCCAAACGTTTCACGGTCGGCAAGCGGGCCGACGATCGGCAGGTAATCGGGGCTGGTGCAGCGGAAGGCGGCTCGGCCCTGAAGGTTATCGGGATCCTGTCCATCAATGCGCAGCCGTGACACCAGATCACTGGAGATCTCCTCGAGCATGGCCAGGTTGCCCAGGTGCTCCGCGGTGGTCGGGGTCAAGTCGTCGTTGTTGAAATCGAAGCTGGCACCGAGAGTGTGTTCGCCCAGCCGTGCCGGTGCGACATAACCTTCGGCGCAGACCACGGTGGCCAGTGCCTGGCTGTGCTCGGTCTGCGCCAGTCGGGTGATCTGCCCGCGAATGCGCTTGAGGGGCAGGTCGGCACTCTGGGGGAAGCGCTTGATCTCGGCGGCACCGGCCAGCACCACGACGGGTGCTTCTGCGATCAGGCGTTCGCCGTCAAAGGCTTGCCACTGACCATCGACTTTGCGCAGTTCCACGGCTTCCTGATGGGAGAGTAGCGTGATGCCCGGTTGTGTGGATTGCGCCTGACACAATGCCGGCGGATGCACCCAGCCGCCCTCGGGAAAATACAAACCGCCGTGAGCCAGACCGATCCCGGCGCGGGCCTGCGCCTCGGGTTGATCGAGCCACTGCAAGAGATCTTCGGGAAAAGCGGCCGCCAGTTGCGCCTGACGCTCGCCTTCCTTTTCATTGAACGCCAGTTGCAGCACGCCGCAGTCATCCCAGTCGGTGCCGCGTTGCAGAGTTTCCAGCAGGCGCCGGGTGTAGCCGAAACCGCTGACGATCAACTGCGACAGTGCGGTGCCATGGGCGGACAATTTCAGATACAGCACGCCTTGGGGATTGCCCGAGGCTTCCAGTGCCACCGCCGCATGCCGTTCCAGCAAACTGACCTGCCAACCCCGTGCTGCGAGGCTGGCCGCGGTGGCGCAACCGGCCAGGCCAGCGCCGATCACCAAGGCACGACGCTCACCTGTCAACGGAGCAGGGCGGGCGAACCACGGTTTGTCTGCCGCCGGTAGCGGATCATCCTCTGGCCAGCCGAGAAACTCGCCGCGCAAAATCTCCCATTTGTGACCGATGCCCGGCGTGCGCTTCATCTTGAAGCCGGCGGCGTTGAGCAGGCGTCGCACCCAACCGGTGCTGGTAAACGTGCTGATGGTCGAGCCCGGCGCCGCCAACCGTGCCAGTTCCGCGAACAGTTCGGCGGTCCACATCTCCGGGTTTTTAGCCGGGGCGAAACCGTCGAGAAACCACGCGTCGATCTGGCCGTCCAGTTGCGGCAACTGCTCCAGCGCATCGCCGATCAGGAGCGTCAGGGTGACTCGACCGTTATCCAGAACAATGCGCTGGAAACCCTGATGGATCGCCACGTAATGCTTGAGCAGTTGATCGGACAGCGGTTTGAGATCCGGCCACAACGCCAGCGCCCGTTGCAGGTCGACAGGGCTCAGCGGAAACTTTTCGACGCTGACGAAATGCAGCCGCGCACCGGCCACCGCGTGCTGTTCGAACAACTGCCAGGCACAGAGAAAATTCAGCCCGGTGCCAAACCCGGTTTCACCGATTACCAGTCGCCCGCCCGCCGGCAACGCGGCAAAGCGCTCGGCCAACCGGTTCTGTTCGAGGAACACGTAGCGGGTTTCATCCAGCCCCGACTGGTCGGAAAAATACACATCGTCGAACACTCGCGAACGCGGGCGTCCCTGGTCATCCCAGTCGAGTTGGGCGTGGGGCATTACAGGTTTCATGGCAGGCTCGGCAACGGCAAGGCGGCCATTCTAGCCGATCACGCGGGCGGCGCTTGATCCATGGCAAGCCATGCCGAAGATGACTCAAGGACAATCCGCCGCCGGCGGGAATTTCTGTGCCGTGTCTGTGCCCAATCCGCTAGTCTTGCTGAATCCTGGAAGGAGCCGTCCTATGTTCGAATCCGCTGAAATCGGTCACGCCATCGACAAAGAAACCTACGACGCCGCCGTGCCCGCGCTGCGTGAAGCACTGCTCGAAGCCCAGTTCGAGTTGCAGCAGCAAAAGCGTTTCCCGGTGATCATCCTGATCAACGGCATCGAAGGCGCCGGCAAGGGCGAGACGGTGAAGCTGCTCAACGAGTGGATGGACCCGCGCCTGATCGAAGTGCGTACCTTCGACCAGCAGACCGACGAAGAACTGGCACGGCCACCGGCCTGGCGTTACTGGCGGATGCTGCCGGCCAAGGGGCGGATGGGGATCTTCTTCGGCAACTGGTACAGCCAGATGTTGCAGGGCAGGGTGCACGGGCTGTTCAAGGACCCGCGACTGGATCAGGCGATTGCCGGCGCCGAGCGTCTGGAAAAGATGCTGTGCGATGAAGGCGCGTTGATCTTCAAGTTCTGGTTCCACCTGTCCAAGAAACAGATGAAAGCCCGCCTCAAGGCGTTGGCTGATGACCCGTTGCACAGCTGGCGGATCAGCCCGCTGGACTGGCAGCAATCGGAAACCTACGACAAGTTCGTCAAATACGGCGAGCGCGTGTTGCGCCGCACCAGTCGCGATTACGCGCCGTGGCATGTCATCGAAGGAATGGACGCGCATTACCGCAGCCTGACGGTCGGCAAGATCCTGCTCGAAGGCCTGCAAAACGCACTGAAACGCCCCGATGTGCATCCGCAGGCTGTCAGTGCTCAGCCGCTGGGAACGTCGGTAGATCAATTGAATTTGCTCGACAGCCTCAACCTGACCCAGCGCCTGGAAAAGAAAGACTACGAAGAACAACTGATCACCGAACAGGCGCGGCTGTCTGGGCTGATGCGTGACAAGCGCATGCGCCGGCATGCGCTGGTGGCGGTGTTCGAAGGCAACGATGCGGCGGGCAAGGGCGGGGCGATCCGGCGGGTCGCGGCGGCGCTCGATCCGCGTCAGTACAACATCGTGCCGATTGCCGCGCCGACCGAAGAAGAACGGGCGCAGCCTTATCTATGGCGCTTCTGGCGGCACATTCCGGCCCGGGGCAAGTTCACCGTGTT
This sequence comes from Pseudomonas sp. HS6, assembly GCF_023375815.1. Taxonomy (NCBI): domain Bacteria; kingdom Pseudomonadati; phylum Pseudomonadota; class Gammaproteobacteria; order Pseudomonadales; family Pseudomonadaceae; genus Pseudomonas; species Pseudomonas sp. HS6. The sequence goes on from NZ_CP067412.1 coordinate 3,882,130, forward strand.
CGACCGCTCCTGGTACGGCCGGGTGCTGGTGGAGCGGGTCGAAGGCTTTTGCAGCACCGCCGACTGGATGCGCGCCTACGGCGAAATCAACGACTTCGAGGAGCAACTCGCCGATGCCGGCGTGATCGTGGTCAAGTTCTGGCTGGCGATCGACAAGGACACGCAGATGGAGCGTTTCCAGGAGCGTGAAGAGATCCCGTTCAAGCGCTTCAAGATCACCGAAGACGACTGGCGCAACCGCGACAAGTGGGACGCCTACCGCGGGGCCGTGGGCGACATGGTCGACCGCACCAGCACTGAAATCTCGCCGTGGACGTTGGTCGAGGCCAACGACAAACGCTGGGCCCGGGTCAAGGTACTGCGCACGATCAACCGTGCGCTGGAAGACGCTTTTGAGAAGTCCGACAAAAAGGCCAAAAAGCACAAAGACTGAAACGATGAACACGCATACGCGAGGTGAATGATTGTCGCAGTCGGGGATTGGGTGGACTTATGCTCGGTCCACTCTCAACCGACTACAACAATGAGGTATGCCATGCGTGAAGTGGTGATCGTCGACAGCGTGCGGACCGGCCTGGCCAAGTCCTTTCGCGGCAAGTTCAACCAGACCCGTCCCGATGACATGGCGGCCCATTGTGTAAACGCCTTGCTGTCGCGCAACGACGTCGACCCGGCCAGCGTCGAGGATTGCATCGTCGGCGCCGGTTCCAACGAAGGCGCCCAGGGTTACAACATCGGCCGTAACGTGGCGGTGCTCTCGCGACTGGGCACCGGCACGGCGGGCATGACCCTCAACCGTTTCTGTTCTTCGGGTTTGCAGGCGATTGCGATTGCCGCCAACCAGATCGCTTCGGGTTGCAGCGACATCATCGTCGCCGGCGGCGTCGAGTCGATCAGCCTGACGTTGAAAAGCGTCAACACCGATCACTTGATCAACCCGTTGCTCAAACAGCAGACGCCGGGCATCTACTACACCATGGGCCAGACTGCTGAAGTGGTGGCGCGTCGGTATGGCGTCAGCCGTGAGGCTCAGGATCGCTACTCGCTGCAAAGTCAGATCCGCACCGCTCAGGCGCAGGCAGCAGGGCTGTTCAACGATGAAATCGTGCCGATGGCGGTGAAGTACCGGGTCGAGGACAAGAACAGCGGTGAGGTGCAGATCCTCGACGGAATCGTCGATCACGATGATTGCAACCGCCCGGACACCACCTATGAAAGCCTGGCCGGACTGAAACCGGTGTTTGCCGAGGACGGTTCAGTGACCGCCGGCAACTCGTCGCAGTTGTCCGATGGCGCCTCGATGACGTTGGTGATGAGCCTGGAAAAAGCCCTGCAACTGGGGCTCAAGCCGAAGGCGTTTTTCCGTGGCTTTACCGTCGCCGGTTGCGAGCCGGACGAAATGGGCATCGGACCGGTGTTCTCCGTTCCGAAGCTGCTCAAGGCCAAGGGCTTGCGGGTGGCCGATATCGATCTGTGGGAATTGAACGAAGCGTTTGCCTCGCAATGCCTGTACGCCCGTGACCGGCTGGAAATCGACAACGAGAAGTACAACGTCAATGGCGGTTCGATTTCCATTGGCCATCCGTTCGGCATGACCGGCTCGCGACAGGTCGGGCATCTGGTGCGCGAACTGCAGCGACGCAATCTGCGTTACGGGATCGTGACCATGTGCGTGGGTGGCGGGATGGGCGCTACGGGCCTGTTCGAAGCCGTGCGCTAAGCCTTGAACGATACGTTGACCGGCAAATCGTAATCGCGGGCAAGCCCGCTCCCACAGTGTTTGAGTGTGCTCACAATTCAGTGGCCACCCTGGAACCTGTGGGAGCGGGCTTGCCCGCGATTGGGTTCAGCACGGCTTATCTGTTGGAATCCATCAATCGCATCCGCGCGATGTACGCGCGGATTTCCTGCTCGGCTTTCTCGGGGCTGTCGAACGGCCCTTCGAGGGTGTTCTCCCGGGTGCTGAAAAACAGTTCGCCGTTGACCCTGCACACCCGGTCGCTGCGAAAGTGCGTCGCGGGGGCGGTGTCCTGGGCGCGCATTCCGAACATGATCGATCTCCTTGAGCGCTGCGCTGAATGGGATCCAAAGAGCTTATGCCTGAACCACTTGCAGCGCTTCGCCAGCCGATCAACGGCAACGCGTCAATTTAATGCTGCGACCTGCACAGTTTCATTAGCGGCCTGACCGCAACTGTCCCTGTGTCGGCCCGGGCTCTGCGCCTAGAATGAGCCCTCCTGTCATTGGCTTTCGGGGTTCTCATGCACGTTTCATCGGGTCGTTGGGTGTACGGCATGTTCCTGGCCTTGTTGACGGCGTTTCTGTGGGGAATCCTGCCGATCAAGCTCAAGCAGGTGCTGCAGGTAATGGACCCGATCACCGTGACCTGGTTTCGCCTGACGGTATCCGGCGGCTGTTTGTTCATTTATCTGGCAGCGACCAAACGGTTGCCGAGTCGCAAGCTGCTCGGGCCGAAGGGCGGCTGGCTGGTGCTGATGGCGGTGCTCGGGCTGGTGGGCAACTACGTGCTGTACCTGATGGGCCTGAACCTGCTCAGCCCTGGCACCGCTCAGTTGGTGGTGCAGATGGGGCCGATCATGTTGCTGATCGCCAGTCTGTTCGTGTTCAAGGAACGCTTCAGCATCGGACAGGGCATGGGGCTGGCGGTGTTGCTGATCGGCTTCGCGCTGTTCTTCAATCAGCGTCTGGCGGAGTTGCTGACGTCTTTGTCTGATTACACCGCTGGCGTGTTGCTGGTGCTGCTGGCGTCGACGGTCTGGACGTTCTATGCATTGGGGCAGAAGCAATTGCTGACGGTGTGGAATTCGTTGCAGGTGATGATGGTGATCTACCTGTTCTGTGCCTTGTTGCTGACGCCGTGGGTCCATCCGCTCGAAGCGCTGGAGCTGAGCCCGTTGCAGGGCTGGTTGCTGCTGGCGTGCTGCATGAACACTTTGATCGCCTACGGCGCGTTTGCCGAGGCGCTGGCGCATTGGGAGGCCTCGCGGGTCAGTGCGACCCTGGCGATTACGCCACTGGTGACCTTCGGCGCAGTGGCGCTGGCGGCGTGGACCTGGCCGGACTACGTGCATGCCGAGCAGATCAACGGTCTGGGTTATGGCGGGGCGGTGCTGGTGGTGCTCGGTTCGGCGCTGGTGGCACTGGGGCCATCGTTGATTGCCGGGCTCAAGGCCCGGCGGGCGAAACTGTTGGTCGGATGATCCTCCCCACGCCAGGCGTGGGAAGGATCGAGATGACTCAGCCCTTGGCGCCAGCCTCGATCATGTTCTCCGGCCGCACCCAGGCATCGAACTCTTCATCGGTCAGATACCCCAACTCCAGCGCCGCTTCGCGCAAGGTCTTGCCTTCGCTGTAGGCCTTCTTGGCGATTTCCGCCGACTTGTCATAGCCGATGTGCGGGTTCAGCGCCGTCACCAGCATCAGGCCGCGTTCCAGATGTTGCGCCATGACCTTGGCATCCGGCTCAAGGCCAGCGATGCAGTGCTGCTGGAAGTTGCTGCAGCCATCGGCCAGCAGGCGGATCGATTGCAGCAGGTTGTGGATGATTACCGGTTTGAACACGTTCAACTGCAAGTGACCCTGGCTGGCAGCGATACCGATCGTCACATCGTTGCCCAACACCTGGCAGGCCAGCATCGACAGCGCCTCGCATTGGGTCGGGTTGACCTTGCCGGGCATGATCGAGCTGCCCGGTTCGTTGGCCGGCAGCCGCACTTCGGCAAACCCTGCACGAGGGCCGGAGCCCAGCAGGCGCAGGTCGTTGGCGATCTTCATCAGCGCCACGGCGAGGGTTTTCAGGGCGCCGGACAGCGTGGTCAACGGTTCATGGCCGGCGAGGGCGGCGAACTTGTTCGGCGCGGTGACGAACGGCAGGCCGGACAACGCCGCCAGTTCGGCGGCAATCGCTTCACCAAAACCGTGGGGCGAGTTCAGCCCGGTGCCGACGGCGGTGCCGCCCTGCGCCAGCTCGCAGACCGCTGGCAACGCTGAGCGAATCGCCCGTTCGGCGTAATCCAGCTGCGCGATGAAACCGGAGATTTCCTGGCCGAAGGTGATCGGCGTAGCGTCCATCATGTGGGTGCGACCGGTCTTCACCAGTTTCATGTGCCGCGCCGAAAGCTCGGCCAGACCACCGGACAGCTCGGCGATGGCCGGCAGCAGTTGGGCCTGCACCGCTTGCGCGGTGGCGATGCTCATAGCGGTGGGGAAGCAGTCGTTGGAACTCTGCGAGCGGTTGACGTGATCGTTGGGATGCACCGGCGTCTTGCCGCCGCGCGGGTTGCCGGCCAGTTCGTTGGCGCGGCCGGCAATCACTTCGTTGGCGTTCATGTTGCTCTGGGTGCCGCTGCCGGTCTGCCAGACCACCAGCGGGAACTGGTCGTCGTGCTGGCCGTCGAGCACTTCGTCGGCGGCCTGTTCGATCAGGCGAGCGATGTCGGCGGGCAGGTCGCCGTTGCGGTCGTTGACCCGGGCCGCGGCTTTCTTGATTAGCGCCAGGGCGTGCAGTACCGGCAAGGGCATGCGTTCCTGACCGATGGCGAAGTTGATCAGCGAGCGTTGCGTCTGAGCGCCCCAGTAAGCGTCGTCCGGGACGTCGATCTGGCCCAGGCTGTCGGTTTCGATACGGCTCATCGTGCACACTCCTGTTGGTCTGTTTGCGCAGTTTAGGCCCGGTGTGGCCCAAGTGGTTCCATCCACTCGATTGTTGCCCTGCCAGGCCCCGCCAATCAAGCGCGGCAAGGCTCGGGGGTTGAGCCGCAGCGTTATTCAGGCGCAGAATGGTCGCCCTTGGGGTTTTACCTCGCCTAGCTGAAAAGGAAACTCGATGACTCGTCTTCGTGCCATCTGCACCGCGGTTGCCCTGGTTTGCGCCAGCGGCCAGGTGCTTGCCGATACCGCCAGCCACAACGCCAGTGCCGAAGCTTTCCTGACCCTGGCGCACGCTGACAAGCTGGGCACTCCGGTGTACATGCAAGTGCAGCAGATGTTCGCCCAGCGTTTTGAACAGACCAAGGCGCCGGAATCCAAGAAAGCCGTACTGGATACCTACCAGGCCAAGGCCAATGCCGCCCTGGACCAGGCCATCGGCTGGAACAAGCTGAAACCGGACATGGTCAAGCTCTACACCAGCACATTCAGCGAATCCGAGCTCAAGGATCTGGTCGCGTTCTACCAGTCGCCACTGGGCAAGAAAGTCCTGGAAAAAATGCCACAGCTGACTCAGCAATCGGCCCAGATGACTCAGGCCAAGCTGGAACCTGCAGTGCCTGTGGTCAACAAGTTGCTGGATGACATGACCAACGAGCTGGCACCGAAAGGCGCTGCTCCGGCCAAGAAAAAGCCGTAAGCGGAGTTCGTGATGACCATGCAACAACGCATCGAATCGACGCTGGCGCTGCTTCAGCCTGAGCATCTGCAAGTGCTGGACGAAAGCCACATGCACAGTCGCGGGTTGCAGACCCACTTCAAGGCAGTGGTGGTCAGCGCGCAGTTCGAAGGCCTGAACCGGGTCAAGCGCCACCAGAAAGTCTACGGCACGCTCGGCGAGCTGATGGGCGAGTTCCATGCGTTGGCGCTGCACACCTACACCCCGCAGGAATGGGCAGAGGTGGGCGCCGCCCCGGCGTCGCCGACCTGTGCCGGCGGCAGCAAGCATTGAGCCTGCAGCAATGAACTGAGGTTTTTTGCTAGAATCCGCAACGCGCCGCTCAACCGGCGCGTTTTTTTTCGCATCCGGTTCACCCTTTACGAGGGTAGCCACCTGGAGAAATACCCATGACACAACCGATTGTCGTGGCGGCACTGTACAAGTTCGTCACCCTCGAAGATTACGTCAACCTGCGCGAGCCCCTGCTGCAAGCGATGGTCGACAACGGTATCAAAGGCACCTTGCTGATCGCCGAAGAAGGCATCAACGGCACGGTTTCCGGCAGCCGTGAAGGCATCGACGGCCTGTTGGCCTGGCTGCGCAACGATCCGCGCATGATCGATATCGATCATAAGGAATCGTACTGCGACGAGCAGCCGTTCTATCGCACCAAGGTCAAGCTCAAGAAAGAGATCGTGACCCTGGGCGTTGAAGGCGTCGACCCGAACAAGAAGGTCGGCACCTACGTCGAGCCACAGGACTGGAATGCGCTGATCAGCGACCCGGAAGTGCTGTTGATCGACACCCGCAACGACTACGAAGTGTCAATCGGCACCTTCGAAGGCGCCATCGATCCGAAAACCACCAGTTTTCGCGAATTCCCCGACTACATCAAAGAACACTTCGACCCGGCCGTGCACAAGAAGGTCGCGATGTTCTGCACCGGTGGCATTCGCTGCGAAAAAGCCTCGAGCTACATGCTTGGCGAGGGCTTCGAAGAGGTTTACCACCTCAAGGGCGGCATCCTGAAGTACCTCGAAGAGGTGCCGCAGGAAGAAACCAAATGGCAGGGCGACTGCTTCGTGTTCGACAACCGCGTGACCGTGCGCCATGACCTGAGCGAAGGCGACTACGATCAGTGTCATGCCTGCCGCACGCCGGTCAGCGTTGAAGATCGCGCCTCCGAGCATTACGTGGCCGGCATCAGTTGCCCGCACTGCTGGGACACCCTGAGCGAGAAGACTCGCCGCAGCGCCGTCGACCGCCAGAAACAGATCGAACTGGCCAAGGCGCGCAACATGCCGCACCCGATCGGCTACAACTATAAGCAAGCATCCACCGAGGCTTAATCATGTCTGCACGCCTGCTCTATGTGATGGATCCGATGTGTTCGTGGTGCTGGGGATTTGCTCCGGTAGCCAAGGCATTGGTGGAGCAGGCGCAGGCAGCCGGGGTGGAACTGCACCTGGTGGTCGGCGGGTTGCGCACCGGCAGCGGCGCGGCACTTGAACCCACCACCCGGCGCTACATTCTCGAACACTGGCAGGCGGTCACCGAGGCCACCGGCCAGCCGTTCAAATTCGAAGGCGCATTGCCGGACGGTTTTGTCTACGACACCGAGCCTGCCTGCCGTGCCATCGTCACCGCGCGCAGCCTGGCACCGGATTGCGCGTGGAAACTAGTCGGGCTGATCCAGCACGCGTTTTACGCTGAAGGTCGCGATGTCACCCAGGCCAGCGTTCTGGTGGAGCTGGCAGAGAAGGCTGGCGTCCCCCGCATCGAATTTGCTGCCCTGTTTGATCATGCCGATCAACACAAGGCGACCCAGGCCGATTTCAGTTGGGTTCAGGATCTGGGCATCGCCGGATTCCCGACCCTGCTCGCCGAGCGCAATGGCCAACTGGCGTTGCTGACCAACGGTTATCAGCCGCTCAGTGAACTGTCACCGCTGCTCGGTCGATGGCTGGAGCGCGCGGCCTGTGTCTGACCCGGCCGATGACACGCCAGCCGTCAAGCGTGTCGACCGGCTGAGCTGGGCTGAAGTCCGGCGTCTGGCACTTCATCACAAAAAATCCCTGTGGATCGCCAACGGCGTCGCCGTACTGGCGACGCTGTGCAGCGTGCCGATCCCGTTGCTGCTGCCATTGCTGGTGGACGAAGTTCTGCTCGGCCACGGCGATGCCGCGCTGAAGGTCATGAACCACGCGCTGCCGACGATGTGGCAGCAGGCGGCGGGCTACATCGGCCTGATGCTGGTGGTGACACTGACCCTGCGTTGCAGCGCCCTGTGCTTTGGCGTGTTGCAGGCGCGGTTGTTTGCGCGGCTGGCCAAGGACATCGTTTACCGCATTCGTGTGCGCCTGATCGAGCGTCTGAAGCGTATTTCCCTCGGCGAATACGAAAGCCTGGGCAGCGGCACGGTCACCACGCACCTGGTCACCGACCTCGACACCCTCGACAAGTTTGTCGGCGAAACCCTCAGTCGTTTCCTGGTGGCGATGCTGACGCTGGTCGGCACCGCCAGCATCCTGATGTGGATGCACTGGAAACTGGCGCTGCTGATTCTGCTGTTCAACCCGTTGGTGATTTACGCCACGGTGCAGTTGGGCAAACGGGTCAAGCACCTGAAGAAACTCGAGAATGACAGCACCGCGCGCTTCACGCAGGCATTGAGTGAAACCCTCGATGCGATTCAGGAAGTGCGTGCCGGCAACCGTCAGGGCTTCTTCCTCGGGCGTCTCGGCCTGCGGGCTCAGGAAGTGCGCAACTACGCGGTCAATTCGCAGTGGAAGACCGATGCGTCCAACCGCGCCAGTGGTCTGCTGTTCCAGTTCGGCATCGACATTTTCCGCGCGGCGGCCATGTTGACGGTGCTGTTCTCCGACTTGTCGATCGGCCAGATGCTCGCGGTGTTCAGCTACCTGTGGTTCATGATCGGCCCGGTCGAACAACTGCTGAACCTGCAATACGCCTATTACGCCGCCGGCGGTGCGCTGACCCGGATCAACGAACTGCTGGCCCGTGCCGACGAGCCTCAATACCCCGGCGGCGTCGACCCGTTCAAGGGCCGCGATACCGTCGGCATCGAGGTGCAGGGTCTGAGCTTTGGTTACGGCGATGAGCTGGTGCTGGACCATATGAACCTGTCCATCGCACCGGGCGAGAAAGTGGCGATTGTCGGCGCCAGCGGCGGCGGCAAAAGTACGCTCGTGCAATTGCTGCTGGGCCTGTACACGCCGCTGGCCGGGACCATCCGTTTCGGCGGATCGACCCAGCAGGAAATCGGCCTGGAAACGGTTCGGGAAAACGTCGCGGTGGTGCTGCAACATCCGGCGCTGTTCAACGACACCGTACGCGCCAATCTGACCATGGGCCGCACCCGCAGCGACGAAGCTTGCTGGCAGGCGCTGGAAATCGCCCAGCTCGAACCCACCATCCGTGCCTTGCCGGATGGACTGGACAGCATCGTCGGCCGCTCCGGCGTGCGCCTGTCCGGCGGCCAGCGACAACGTCTGGCGATTGCGCGGATGATCCTCGCCGAGCCGAAAGTGGTGATCCTCGACGAAGCCACCTCGGCCCTCGACGCCGCCACCGAATACAACCTGCACCAGGCCATGGCGCGATTCCTCCATGGCCGCACCACGCTGATCATTGCCCACCGCCTGTCAGCGGTGAAGCAAGCGGACCGGGTGCTGGTGTTCGATGGCGGGCAAGTGGCTGAGGATGGCGACCATCAGCAGCTGATTGCCGATGGTGGTTTGTACGCCAAGCTGTATGGACATTTGCAGCGGTTGTAGGTCATTTCCAGAGCACTTGCAGTGCGTCCGCTTCGCCTCTGTGACCGAACTCTTTCATGACCAGTGAGCAGGACTCGCAGGGTGGCATCGTGGTAGCGACGTTCACTGATTTCAACTCCAGTGGGTCGGGGTATTTATCGCGTATCACGCGAATCAGCTTGCTCTCGCTGTCCAGAGAGGTCGGTCTAGCCGCCAGTGTCGGTGTGTAGATGTCGATGTTCTTGATGGTCAGCGGGACTGCTACCAGACGCCCTTGATCCGTCAATTCCAGGTTCGTCTTGCCCACACTCAGGCTGAAGTCGACGTTGACGTAAGTCGTGTCGCCGATCTTTACATGATTTCCGCCCAAATGATGGAATAAGGGCAGGTGTTTGGTTGTGCCATGAGCGCCGGACACACTCACGTAAACTTCTCGCACGCCTTTTGCGGTGATGACTTCGGCATAGGCAATGTTGCGAGCATTGTTTGTACGATCGAATCGGCTCAGCAGGTGTTGCAGTTTTTGCATTGTGGCATCGATGCGCAGCGACGCGTTGGCAACTGGCGGGTTGATCGTCGGTGACAGAAACAGAGTGTCGAAAATTTCCGCCGTTCGCTGTCGCAAAGTCTCTGGGGCATCCTTGCTCCTTGCCCAGGTTGTGGCACCTTCGGATCGCTTGGCGATGATCATTCGCGTCGAGTGGTCGAACATCAGTGCTTCACCGGGGCTGGTGTCCACCTTCAGCCATTTCATGCCGACAGGCGGGTTGGCGGGTGTGCCGAGCGGAATGGCGATTTCATCCATGGTTTTCAGGGCGCGCTCGACCTCTGGAACCGAATTGATCCGCGCCGCGTTGTTGGCATTGAGCGATCCTGTGTAAACCGTTTTCAATTCCTCGGCCAGTTCTACCGGTAAGGTTTGTGCCTTGCGCAAAACCAGAGGATCGGAAAGGACCTGCCCTGGCAAGCGCTCGGCGACGTAGAAATCTCCGGCGTTCAGGCGGGTGAACACATAGTGCTTCGAGTCGTCCTTCGCGGGAACGATGATTGCTCCGACTTCAAGCGTATCGAACTTCTTTGAGTGATCGTAGGGAAGGCGAACCTTGGTGCGCGTATAGATTCCCTTTTGAAACTCCAATGATGCATTGAGCTGCTTGTAGTTCTTGATGGCGCTTGTCAGTAACGGCTGCGCTGAGATGGCGGGTGTATAAATGGTATCGCCGAACCATTCCGCCCACCCTTTGCTTGTGTCCTGACTGTTCAGAGGCGGAGTCGGCGCTGGCGCTCGCGTGACATAACTCGTTTTGCATACATCGCTACCTGGCGCGCGTCGGGCCCGGCAAGGTATGGATTTGAGCATCGACTTTTCATCGATCAGGTTGGCGCGGCGTAGTTGATCACCTTCCAGACGATACGGGATGTCATCAATCAGCAGCGTGGTACGCCCGTCGACTTCGAGTATTTCACGGATGCTGGCCTGTTCAGGGATTTCCACGCGCGCGTGAAGTTTGCCTGGGGGCAGCGTGGTGAAAGTGGATCGACCTTGCGTGAATTGCTTTCGATGGCTGGACAGGCGCGGGCCGTATGGCAAGGACGTCACCGGGTCGACAACGTGGAACCTTCTCATATCGGACGAGCTCGTATTGCGCACCAGAACATCATCAACACCTTTTACTGATGCCAGTCGATCGCTATCGGCCAGCGCTTTCCAGCGCCCCGGATCGATTGTCTGCGGCAGGTTTTTGACCAGTCGGTAGCTGTCAGCATTGCCAGCCAGCTTTCTTACTCCACCTACGGTCAGGCGACCCACCTTAAGCAACGCTCGGCCAACGCCGCTCGCTGTCGACTTGAGTAGCGTCGGAATGCCGCTTAACGGGTTCAGATTGCTCACCGTCGCCGTCAGGAGCTTGCGAGTCAGTGTCGTAAATGGAGGCAGGCTCGCTGTGATGGCCATGCGTGAAACGGTGTTCGCTGTCCGGATCAGTCGTACCGTCCCTGATAAGAATTTCCCGACGGGAAAAAGGAATGAAGCCAGGTCCAGTACGAGTCCGGCCCCGCCCATGGCCTTTTTTGCGGTGTCGTGCGACATGAGGTCTTCAATGCTTCCCCAGAACGGTACGAATCCTTTGACGATTGCAAGGAACATATTCAGTCTTTGTTCGCTTTCGGCCCTGCGAGTGTCGAAGATCGTCATGCCCCGGGCTTGGGTGTACAAATGCTTTTCATCGACGTAGAGGTAGTTCGCTGCAATGTAGTGGGCCACTGCATTGAGGCGAGAGGATGTCAGAGTTACTGCTTCGCTGGACGGCAACGCCGCGGGCATCTGTCCCATTGTGTCGAGAAAGCCAACGAAATACTGCTGGTCAGAGGGCGCCTTGCCATGCAAGTGGGCAGACCAGTCGAGAAGCAAGGTTGTAGCCTGGTTCCGTTCGGGAGAATAGGTTTGTCCGGGGATCGAGGCGTGAAGGGGGAATTCGGTGCGCACGCCGTTGACAGTCGAAGATCGCAGGCCAGCTCGACGACGAATGACGCCGGCACTCGGGATGAGTTCGTAATAGCTGATTTCATCCTCGCAGGTCGCTTGCAGAACGAAGCCTTTTCTTGCCCGGATATGTTCTGACACTCCTTGCTTTTTGATGGTCTGACGAAGCCCCAATACCTTGATGGCTCCTCGCTCCAGCGCCCGATGCTCAGCCAATGGTAACGACGCCAGAAGGCTCAGGGTCAAGGTCTGATAGGCCGACCTGATAGTTGTCACATGATTCTTGAACTCGGCTTCGAACTGCGCATTGACGTCCGGTAGCCTATTGCCTGAATGGTTGCGAAAAGTCCCGCCGGTAAACATCTGCCGATAAACACCGTCGACTTTGCGTTCCGAGTAAAAAAACCGTTTTTCGTCGACCCGGAATGTTTCGAGGGTTCGTGTTTTGCCATCCCGCTCGGTGATAAACCATCGTTTGCCATCATCGAACTGACCGTCGGCATAAAGGTCAAGAAACCCATGCCCTTCAAGTTTCAGCGACGGCATATCTTTGAAACTCATAGAGGCTGGCGGATAGTCCCGTAGAAGTCTGCGTCCATCCGACTCCAGTGTACGGCTACCCAGTGCATCCTCTTTCATTCGCTTGGCCAGTTGCAGCCTTTCCGGCGGGCGTAATTCCAGAGATTGCACGGCCTTGTTCAGATATTCACTCTGGCTTTCCAGCGCCGCCAACGCTCGTTTGATCTCTTCCTCGTTGTAGTCGGATGCCACTCGCGCCTGGACGATACCCATGCAAACTGCCCAATCGAGCGTCGGGCTCAATCTCAGCCGTGTAATCGTTTCCAGCTCTTCGGTTGAAGCGTCGGCGCTGCGTTCCAGGGGCAGATTGACGAGCTGTTGAAAAGAAAGCGGTTGTGGCCGATCCAGGCCGAGTTCGTCAGCCAACAGCACGCCATGCATGAAGTTGACCCATACCACCGAACTCTTGTAGCGCAGGTCGGGCGGGACGTCGGGTACGTGGAAGTCTTTTGACAGTCGGGTCTGGAAAACATGTGCCAACAATATCGACTCATTGGTGTTGGCAACCCGTTTGGTGCGCAGTAGATGCTGTGCGAAGTCGGCGCGCAGGGTCTGGTAGCTTTTGCCCCAGTGGACCGGATCCTGCCAGCGGAAGCCGGCGAGTTCTTGAGGCTCATCAGTTGATGGGGCTTGCAGGTAAAGGCAGATGGCCTTGCACAGCAATTGATTGCGTACGCAAGCAGGCGTCTGTTCGCCAGGACGTGCGCCGTACCACTTGAGTGTCTTCAATAGTTCAACGGCCAGGTTCTGAGACGGACCCGACTCCAGAATGCGTTGAAGAAATACCGATGGAGTCGCGCGCATTTCGTCGGTAGAAGCTTCAAACAGCACCTCGGCGCCCAGACGACGGATCAGCAGGCGGCTGCCGGACATGAAGCTTTCTACGGTGGCAGTGATTTGCGCATCGATGAGTTTTGCCTTGTACGACTCCAGGGAATAGCTGCTCGCGATGCCGGGTGTGTCGCGTCGCAAGGCGTTGAAGCGTTTTCGGTCCTTGACAGTGATCTGCACGAAACCTTCTATATCCGGGCCGTCATCAAGTCCCAGTGCCTGCCGGGCACGAAGTTCCCGGGTGGCTGATGTCTTGGTTGCATCGGTAGTAGTCTCTGTCATGTCGCACTCCTTCGAATGGATTCCCGTTACGGAAATGGGAATGCGCAGTAAAACGATCCAGAGCTCTGCATTGGCGGTAGATATCTACTCTTGGCGCTTGTGCTGCACTGAGGCTGATCCACCGCTTGCCTGAACCGGGAACGCCTCCTAGTCTTGGGGGGATGCTCGTGAAGAGAAGGGCGATCAGGCAGTGCTCATGCAAGGAATCTCATGAAGCAAAAGCGGACTCTCGGAACGCCTCGGTTGTTGGGCATCGTCTGGCCATTTATCGCCGTCGTGTTGTTTCAAGCCTTGCTGGGTGGCGTGAGCCTTTACGTCCTGTCGGCCGTTCGCGGTTATGTGGCAGGCGAGAGCCTTTGGTCCAAGGGCCAAAAAGACGCCATCTATTACCTCAACCTGTATGCCGACAGCCGTGACGAGGCGATTTATCTCAAATACCAGAACGCGATTGCCGTGCCTCAGGGCGGCCATCAGTTGCGCCTGGCGCTGGACAAGCAACCGCCCGACCTGCAAGCGGCGCGCGAGGGCATCCTCAAGGGCGGCAACCACCCGGATGATGTCTCCAGCCTGATCTGGCTGTACCTGAACTTCCGGCACTTCAGTTACCTGGAAACGGCCATCGACCGCTGGACGCTCGGCGATGCCTATCTGGTGGAACTTGACGACGTGGCGCAGGAGATGCACCGGCGCATCACGGCCAATGAAGCCAGTGACGCCGATATCCGGCGCTGGAAAGACCGGATCTTTGCGATCAACGATGGTGTGACCCCCGCAGCCAAGGCCTTCAGCGACGCGTTGGGCGAGGGCTCGCGGGTAATCCTGCGCCTGCTGCTGTTCACCAACCTCGCGACGGCGCTGGGCCTGATCGTGCTGGCACTGCTGCGTACCCGAAAACTGCTCAAGCAGCGACATGCGTTCGCCGAGGCGTTGCAGCTGGAGAAGGACCGGGCTCATGTCACCCTGCACTCGATCGGTGACGGGGTCATCACCACCGATGTGAGCGGCGCGATCGAATACATGAATCCGGCCGCCGAGGCCTTGACCCACTGGAAGGCTGAGCAGGCGGCCGGCTTGCCCTTGGCTGCACTGTTCAATCTGTTGGATGACAATGCCCAGACCGAAGGGCTGACCCTGATCGAACACATTCTCAGCGGCCAGCTTAGCGGAGGCAGCGAGCACTCGAAGTTGATTCAGCGGCTCGACGGCAGCACCGTGTCGGTGACCCTGGTCGGGGCACCGATCCGCAATGCCGGCAAGGTCAGCGGGACGGTGCTGGTGCTGCATGACATGACCCAGGAGCGGCAATACATCGCCAACCTGTCGTGGCAGGCGACTCACGATGCGTTGACCGGCCTGGCCAATCGCCGCGAGTTTGAGTATCGCCTCGAGCAGGCTCTGCACAATTTGACCCGTCAGCCAGGGCGGCATGCGCTGATGTTCCTCGATCTCGATCAGTTCAAACTGGTCAACGACACCTGCGGGCATGCAGCGGGTGATGAGTTGTTGCGGCATATCTGCGCGTTGCTGCAATCGGGCCTGCGTGAGGGCGACACGCTGGCGAGACTTGGGGGCGACGAGTTTGGCATTCTGTTGGAAAACTGCGCGCCGGAAGCGGCCGAGAAGATCGCCGAGGGGCTGCGTCAGACGGTGCAGAACCTGCATTTCGTCTGGAAGGGGCGGCCGTTCCTGACCACCGTCAGTATTGGTCTGGTGCATGTCGCGCAAACCCCGACCACCCTCGAAGCTTCATTGCGGGCAGCCGACATGGCCTGCTACATGGCCAAGGAAAAGGGCCGCAACCGGGTGCAGGTCTACCATGCTGACGATTCGGAGCTGTCCCTGCGGTTCGGCGAAATGGCCTGGGTACAGCGTCTGCACATGGCCCTGGAGGAAAACCGCTTCTGTCTCTATGCCCAGGAAATCGCACCATTGGGGTCGGTGGCTGGTGGCGCGGGCGGGCACATCGAAATTCTGTTGCGTCTGCATGACGAAGCGGGTCGGATGATTCTGCCGGACAGTTTCATACCGGCGGCCGAGCGTTACGGTTTGATGACGTCACTCGATCGCTGGGTTGTGCAGAATGTATTTAAGGTAATTGCCCAATGTATTAACGAAGAGTGCGAACGGCCTCTGGCAATGTGTGCGATTAATCTTTCAGGCATTACTATCGGAGATGACGCGTTCTTGCACTTTCTTCGGGAACAGTTTGATATCTATTCCGTTCCGCCTGAAATGATTTGTTTTGAAATTACAGAAACCAGCGCCATTGCAAATCTCGGCAGTGCTATCCGTTTTATTAATGAACTCAAAGGCTTGGGTTGTTACTTCTCGTTGGACGACTTTTGCGCCGGAATGTCTTCATTCGCATATTTGAAACATTTGCCTGTAGACTTCCTGAAGATCGACGGGAGTTTCGTAAAGGATATGCTGGACGACCCGATTAACCGCGCTATGGTCGAAGTGATCAATCACATCGGGCATGTCATGGGTAAGCAGACAATTGCCGAGTTTGTCGAAACAGCGCAGATCGAGCAGGCATTGCTTGAAATCGGCGTGGATTACGCTCAGGGTTATGTCATCGAACGCCCGCAATTGTTTACCTGTGACAGTTTGCAAAGTCGGCCCGCCAGACCGCAGCCGTTGTTGTTCAAAGCGCCTGGCACGTTCCGTTGAAGTCTCTTGCCGATCCTTACAATCACAAATCAAAAGGAGCCGAACAGTGATCGACACATTCAACCGAACCGGACCACTCATGGAAGCTGCAAGTTATCCCGCCTGGGCACAACAGTTGATCCAGGATTGCAGCGAGAGCAAACGCCGGGTTGTCGAACATGAACTTTACCTGCGCATGCGTGATAACAAGCTCAGCGCCAAGACCATGCGCCAGTACCTGATCGGGGGCTGGCCCGTCGTTGAGCAGTTCGCGTTGTACATGGCGCAGAACCTCACCAAGACCAAGTTCGCCCGTCACCCGGGTGAAGACATGGCTCGGCGCTGGCTGATGCGCAATATTCGCGTCGAACTCAACCATGCCGATTACTGGGTCAACTGGAGTCGGGCTCACGGCGTGAGTCTGGAAGACCTCCAGGCCCAGCAAGTGCCGCCGGAGTTGCATGCCCTGAGTCACTGGTGCTGGCACACCAGTTCGGCGGATTCGCTGATCGTGGCCATTGCCGCCACCAACTATGCGATTGAAGGCGCGACCGGGGAGTGGTCGGCGCTGGTCTGCTCGACAGGTGTGTACGCCGCCGCTTTCCCTGAAGAAGATCGAAAGCGGGCGATGAAATGGCTGAAGATGCACGCCCAGTACGATGATGCCCACCCGTGGGAAGCGCTGGAGATCATCTGCACCCTGGCCGGGATGAACCCGAGCAAGGCCTTGCAGGTGGAACTGCGCCAGGCCGTGTGCAAGAGTTACGACTACATGTACTTGTTCCTCGAGCGCTGCATGCAGCTGGAGTTGACGGAGCGGGTGCTGGTCGGGCGCGAGCGACGGGCGCTGGTCGAGAGCTAGTTTCGACGACATCCATGAAAAAAACGGGAGCCCGCGGGCTCCCGTTTTTTATTTGCCAGAGAACGTTCAGCCGGCCATTGTCAGGCGATTACGCCCCTCGCGCTTGGCCACGTACAGCGCGCTGTCGGCGCGGCGCAGCAGGCTGTCGGCGGATTCACCCGGCAGCAGGGTCGAACAGCCGAGGCTCACGGTCAGTTCGATCAACTGGCCATCGGCATAATAGTCCTGGGCTTGTGCTGCATACCGCAGGCGTTCGCCAACCATCGCGGCGGCTTCGCGGCTGGTGTTGGACAGCAGGATCAGGAACTCTTCCCCGCCATAGCGGAACACCATGTCGACGTTGCGCAACTGGTCCTTGATCGATGCCGCGACAGCTTTGAGCACTTCATCGCCAGCGCTGTGGCCATGACTGTCATTGACCTGTTTGAAGTGGTCGATGTCCAGCATCAGCAGCGACAACGGTTGCAGGTGTCGACGCGACATCTCGATCTCCCGCTGCAGGGTCTGCTCCATGGCGATGCGGTTGCCGGCGCCCGTGAGTGGGTCGCGCAGGGCGGTTTGCGTTGCGACACGATAAAGCAGTGCGTTGCGCATCGGGTACAGCAGCGACGACAGAAGCGATTCCAGATTGCCCAGTTCCTGCTCACTGAAGCGCTGGTTGCGGCGAAACACCAACTCGCCCATGTGCTCACCGTCGTGGCTGAGGCTGTAGCTGGCCGAATGATGACCGCGGGCGCCGAATTCCAGGCGCAAGTCACTGCCGCTGTGCACATAGCTCAAGGCATCGAGCGGCACCAGTCGCTGAACTTCGCGGAAAAACAGACCGAGGATGCGTTGCGGCTCAAGGCTGGTTTGCAGTTGCAGGCTCATTTGCTGACGCAATTGCGCCAGGCTGACAGGTCGCTCCAGAAGCGGAGGCAACTGGCCAAAGCCCAGGCGTTGCAATTTGGCACTATCGAAGTCAATTGCAGTGGTCTGGGAGGGTGATTTCATATGGCGTGAGCCCCTAAGCAGTAAGTCTGTCTTACAGGCTGGGTGAGAGCGGCTATGGGCTGCGCGTCATACTGATCCATCAGTCCCGTAGGACATTTGGCGTAAGTTTAGTCTGCCCGATGACGATTAGTCAGCTATCGAATCAGGCCTTGCCCGACTGCCTTCACTCGGCGTGCTTTGAGGGAATGTAGAGCGAAAGTCGTGCCATTCAGTTCAGGTTTTATTAAAACCCTTGTTAATCAATAGTTTGAGTTGTTTGTTGCGGAGGGGGGTGGTGGTTATTTGACTGAAATGGCCCTGCGAAAAGCGGCAAATGCCTGCCGCGACGGGAATCCGCCGCGGCAACAAATGCGACGTATGGCACTACTGGGCGTTGAATGCCTGGCCATTGATGCCCGTGCTGTCCGGACCCATCAGGTACAGATAGACCGGCATGATCTCTTCCGGGGTAGGGTTGTTCAGTGGGTTTTCGCCAGGGTAAGCCTGAGCGCGCATGCTGGTGCGGGTGGCGCCCGGGTTGATGCTGTTGGCGCGCACCGGGGCGACGTTTTCGACTTCGTCGGCCAGGGTTTGCATCAGACCTTCGGTGGCGAACTTGGACACGCCATAAGCGCCCCAATAAGCGCGGCCCTTGCGCCCGACACTGCTGGAGGTGAACACCACCGAGGCGTCCTGCGACAGCTTGAGCAACGGCAACAGGGTGCTGGTCAGCATGAACATCGCGTTGACGTTGATCTGCATGACGCGCATGAAGTTTTCACCGGACAACTGCTCGATCGGCGTACGCGGGCCAATGATCGAGGCGTTGTGCAGCAGGCCGTCGAGGTGGCCGAACTCAGCCTCTATCATCGCCGCCAGCTCATCGTATTGATGGGGCAGGGCGGTTTCGAGGTTGAACGGGATCACGGCCGGTTGTGGATGCCCGGCCGCTTCGATCTCGTCGTAGACCTGAGTCAGGTTGGCTTCGGTCTTGCCCAGCAGCAGCACGGTCGCACCGTGGGCTGCGTAGGTCTTGGCGGCGGCCGCACCGATGCCACGACCGGCACCGGTGACCAGAATGACCCGATCCTTGAGCAATTCGGGGCGAGCGGAGTAATCAAACATAAAAAACCTCTAATCCATTAACTTCTGATCGTTCACGCGGCCTGTGTGGGAGTGCTGTCAGGCACTACTCAGCAACTGCACAGAGCGTTGTCGAGCACCTTGCGCAACTCCAGCGGATGATCCACCACCACGTCCGCGCCCCAGTGCCGTGGGTTGTCGTCCGGGTGAATGTAGCCATAGGTTACGGCGGCAGTCTTGGTGCCGGCGTCGCGGCCGGACTCGATATCGCGCAGATCATCGCCGATAAACAGAACGCTCGACGGATCCAGATCAAGCATCTTGCAGGCAAGGGTCAGCATCTCGGGGTCCGGTTTGCTGTTCTTCACGTGATCCGGGCAGATCAGCAAGGCCGAACGCTCGGCCAGCCCCAGTTGCTGCATGATCGGTTCGGCGAAACGCAGCGGCTTGTTGGTGACCACCCCCCAGACCAGGTGGGCTTTTTCGATATCGGCCAGCAATTCGCCCATGCCGTCGAACAATTTGCTGTGCACGGCGCAGCCGGCGAGGTAGCGCTCGAGAAACTCCAGGCGCAACTCCTCGAAGCCCGGGGATTCCGGGTCCATCGAGAACGTCACCGCGACCATGGCCTTGGCACCGCCGGAGATTTCGTCGCGGATGTGTTTGTCGTTCATCGGCGGCAAACCGCGATCCGCGCGCATCGCCTGGCAAATGGCGATGAAGTCCGGCGCGGTGTCGAGCAGCGTGCCGTCCATGTCGAAAAGGACTGCTCTGATGGCCATCGGCTTACTCCTCGCGCAGGGTCTGGATCATGTAGTTGACGTCAACGTCCGCGGCCAGCTTGTAGTGCTTGGTCAACGGGTTGTAGGTCAGACCGATGATGTCCTTGACGGTGAGGCCGGCCATGCGGCTCCAGGCGCCCAGCTCGGACGGGCGGATGAATTTCTTGAAGTCGTGGGTGCCGCGCGGCAGCAGCTTCATGATGTATTCGGCGCCGACGATGGCGAACAGGTACGCCTTCGGGTTGCGGTTGATGGTGGAGAAGAACACTTGGCCGCCGGGCTTGACCATGCGGAAGCAGGCGCGGATCACCGAGGACGGGTCCGGTACGTGTTCAAGCATTTCCAGGCAGGTGACGACATCGAACTGCTCGGGCATTTCTTCGGCCAGGGCTTCGGCGGTGATCTGCCGGTACTCGACATTCACGCCAGATTCCAGCTGGTGCAGTTGTGCGACCGCCAGCGGCGCTTCGCCCATGTCGATGCCTGTCACCGTTGCGCCGCGCTGGGCCATGGCTTCACTGAGGATGCCGCCGCCGCAGCCGACGTCGAGGACCTTCTTGCCGGCCAGGTTGACGCGCTCGTCAATCCAGTTGACCCGCAGCGGGTTGATGTCGTGCAGCGGTTTGAACTCGCTTTCGCGGTCCCACCAGCGATGGGCCAGGGCTTCGAATTTGGCGATTTCGGCGTGGTCGACGTTGCTCATGATTCAATCCTCTAAAACTTGAAAAAGGCTGTAGCCCCGGAGTCTGCCCCGGGGTGTTTACGATTCGGTGTGGCCGCTGATGCGTCGGCCCCAGGCCCGGGCGGTTTCGCCGAGCTGTTGTTCGTCCAGGCGCGTCAGGCGTCGGTCGTCGAGCAATTGCTTGCCGGCGACCCACAGATGTTTCACGCAGTCTCGGCCGGTGGCGTAAATAAGTTGCGAGACCGGGTCATAGACCGGTTGCTGTGCCAGGCCGGACAGGTCGAACGCGACAATGTCCGCGGCCTTGCCGAGCTCCAGGGAGCCGGTCTCGGCTTCGATCCCCAATGCCCGCGCGCCGTTCAGCGTGGCCATGCGCAGCGCCCGGTGGGCGTCCAGCGCGGTGGCGGAGCCGGCGACGGCTTTGGCCAGCAGTGCAGCGGTGCGGGTTTCGCCCAGCAGGTCCAGGTCATTGTTGCTCGCGGCGCCATCGGTGCCGACGGCCACGTTGACCCCGGCCTGCCACAGGCGCTCTACCGGGCAGAAGCCGCTGGCCAGTTTCAGGTTCGACTCCGGGCAGTGGATCACGCTGGTGTTGCTTTCTACCAGCAACGCCAGGTCGTCATCGCTGATCTGCGTCATGTGCACGGCCTGGAAGCGCGGGCCAAGCAGGCCCAGTCGGCCGAGGCGGGCCAGTGGTCGTTCGCCGCGCTGTTCCACCGCTTGCTGCACTTCGAAGGCGGTTTCGTGGACGTGCATGTGGATCGAGGCGTCCAGTTCTTCGGCAATCACACGGATTTTTTCCAGGTTCTCATCACCAACGGTGTAGGGTGCATGAGGGCCGAAAGTGATCTTGATGCGTTCGTGATGCTTCAGGTCGCCGAACAGTTCGACGCCCTGACGTATGGCTTCATCGGCGCTGGCAGCGCCCGGAATCGGGAAATCGAGGATCGGAATCGCGATCTGCGCACGGATTCCACTGTTGTGCACGCGCTCACTGGCAACCTTCGGGAAGAAGTACATGTCCGAGAAACAGGTGATGCCACCTTTGATCTGTTCGGCGATGGCCAGGTCAGTGCCATCACGGACGAAATCTTCATCGACCCATTTGCCTTCGGCCGGCCAGATATGGTTTTCCAGCCAGGTCATCAACGGCAGATCGTCAGCGAGGCCGCGGAACAGGGTCATGGCCGCATGACCGTGAGCGTTGATCAGGCCGGGGCTGAGCAGCACGTCCGGCAATTCACGGACTTCGGCGGCGTTACACTTCAAGGCTTCGGCGCGCGGGCCGATGAACACGAGGCGACCGTCGCGGATGCCCAGGCCATGCTCTTTGAGCACCACGCCTGCGGGTTCGACGGGTACCAGCCAGGTCGGCAGCAATAATAAGTCGAGCGCAATGGCAGGTTTCGGCATCGAGGGTCGGTTCCAGTGCTTTTGTAAAGGATGGCGAAGTATACCCGAGCGTCTTCGCGGGGGGATCGCTATAATCGGCGGCTTTTGTTCATGAGTGCGGGGTGAGGGATGCGCGATCGACTGTTGGCTGCGGAGAAAGTGAAGGCCATCGATTGGCGTGATGGCGCGCTCCACCTGCTGGATCAGCGCGTTTTGCCGTTCGAGGAAAACTGGATCGCCTACACCAGCGCCGCCGGCGTGGCCGAGGCGATTCGCTCGATGGTAGTGCGCGGTGCACCGGCCATCGGTATCAGTGCCGCGTACGGCATCGTGCTGGCGGCCCGTGCCCGGATTGCCGAGGGTGGCGACTGGTACGCGGCGCTGGAAGAGGATTTCATGCTGCTGGCCGATTCCCGTCCGACAGCGGTCAACCTGTTCTGGGCGTTGAACCGCATGCACGACCGTCTGGATCGCCTGAAGGAAAACGCCGATCCGCTGGCGGCGCTGGAAGCCGAAGCCATCGCCATTCATGAAAGCGATCGCGAAGCCAACCTGACCATGGCTCAGCTTGGCGTCGACCTTATCCGCAAGCATCAGGGCAACGCCCAGGCGATCCTGACCCACTGCAACACCGGCGCCCTGGCCACCGGCGGTTTCGGCACGGCGCTCGGGGTGATCCGCGCCGCGTTCATCGAAGGCATGGTCGAGCGTGTCTATGCCGACGAAACCCGGCCGTGGCTGCAGGGCTCGCGCCTGACCGCGTGGGAACTGGCCAACGAAGGTATTCCGGTAACGCTCAATGCCGACTCCGCCGCCGCGCACATCATGAAAACCAAAGGCGTTACATGGGTGATCGTCGGCGCCGACCGGATCACTGCCAACGGCGACGTGGCGAACAAGATCGGCACCTACCAACTGGCGGTCAACGCCATGCACCACGGTGTGCGCTTCATGGTGGTGGCGCCGAGCTCGACCATTGATATGAATCTGGCCAGTGGTGATGACATTCCGATCGAGGAGCGCGACGGCGCCGAACTGCTGGAAGTCGGCGGCAAGCGCGTCGGGGCTGATGTCGAAGCGTTCAATCCGGTATTTGACGTGACGCCGGCGGACCTGATCGATGCGATCGTCACCGAGAAGGGCATCGTCGAGCGCCCGGACACCGCGAAAATGGCCCAGTTGATGTGCCGCAAGCGCCTGCATTGATTGACTCTGGCGTCTGCTCGGACGCCATCGCTGGCTAGCCAGCTCCCACAGGTTTTGTGCGCGCCGCCGATCTTGTGGGAGCTGGCTTGCCAGCGATGAGGTCATAATTGTCAATAAACATCCCCAAACCAGACCTCAAATTTGCATTCAGAGAAGCTCTGAGCCTCTCTCGTCCCCGTTAAGCCTGTCATCGGTCATCTAACTATGCTCCATGCGCATCTGGGGGATAGGTGCGTGGCGGCTCTTGTGATAACATCCGGCGTTTTCCGAGGCAGTCCCACGGGGTTGTCTTCACTGCGCAAATCCAGGGTCAACTTGTCGATTTGTCGTAAGTCGGCGCATGGCACTCGGCCTGCATCGACGAGCTTCGTGCGTCCCCTATGGATATGGCGAAGTTTCACCAGAAAAAGGAATCAGGCTTCTCATGGGCGAACTGGCCAAAGAAATCCTCCCGGTCAATATCGAAGACGAGCTGAAACAGTCCTATCTCGATTACGCGATGAGCGTGATCGTCGGCCGTGCACTGCCGGATGCGCGCGATGGCTTGAAGCCCGTGCACCGTCGCGTGCTGTTCGCGATGAGCGAGCTGGGCAACGACTTCAACAAGCCGTACAAGAAATCTGCCCGTGTCGTCGGTGACGTGATCGGTAAGTATCACCCGCACGGTGATACCGCGGTGTACGACACCATCGTCCGTATGGCGCAGCCATTCTCGCTGCGTTATCTGCTGGTGGACGGTCAGGGCAACTTCGGTTCGGTGGACGGCGACAACGCCGCGGCCATGCGATACACCGAAGTGCGCATGACCAAGCTGGCGCACGAGCTGCTGGCCGACCTGCACAAGGAAACCGTGGACTGGGTGCCGAACTACGACGGCACCGAGCTGATCCCGGCGGTCATGCCGACCCGCGTGCCGAACCTGCTGGTCAACGGCTCCAGCGGTATCGCCGTGGGCATGGCGACCAACATTCCGCCGCACAACCTCGGTGAAGTCATCGACGGTTGCCTGGCCCTCATCGACAACCCCGAGCTGACCGTCGATGAGCTGATGCAATACATTCCCGGTCCGGACTTCCCGACCGCCGCGATCATCAACGGTCGCGCCGGCATCATCGAAGCCTACCGCACCGGCCGCGGCCGCATTTACATGCGCGCCCGTTCGATCATCGAAGACATCGACAAGGTCGGTGGTCGTCAGCAGATCGTTATCACCGAGCTGCCTTACCAGCTGAACAAGGCGCGTCTGATCGAGAAGATCGCCGAGCTGGTAAAAGAGAAGAAACTCGAAGGCATCACCGAGCTGCGTGACGAGTCCGACAAGGACGGTATGCGCGTCGTGATCGAGCTGCGTCGCGGCGAAGTGCCTGAGGTGATCCTCAACAACCTCTACGCCCAGACCCAGCTGCAATCGGTATTCGGCATCAACATCGTTGCGCTGATCGATGGCCGTCCACGCATCCTGAACCTCAAGGATCTGCTGGAAGCCTTCGTCCGTCACCGTCGCGAAGTCGTCACCCGCCGAACCGTGTTCGAACTGCGCAAGGCTCGTGAGCGTGGTCACATCCTCGAAGGTCAAGCGGTAGCCCTGTCGAACATCGACCCGGTGATCGCCCTGATCAAGGCTTCGCCGACCCCGTCGGAAGCCAAGGAAGCGCTGGTCAGCACGCCGTGGGAATCCTCGGCTGTGGTTGCGATGGTTGAGCGTGCCGGTGCCGATTCGTGCCGCCCGGAAAACCTCGATCCGCAATACGGTCTGCGTGAAGGCAAGTACTTCCTGTCGCCGGAACAGGCGCAAGCCATTCTGGAACTGCGTCTGCACCGTCTGACCGGCCTGGAACACGAAAAACTGCTGGCCGAGTATCAAGAGATTCTCAACCAGATCGGCGAGCTGATCCGCATCCTCAACAGCGCCGTGCGCCTGATGGAAGTGATCCGCGAAGAGCTGGAAGTGATTCGCGCTGAATACGGCGACGTGCGCCGCACCGAGATTCTCGATGCGCGCCTCGACCTGACCCTGGGCGACATGATCCCGGAAGAAGAGCGCGTCGTGACCATCTCCCACGGCGGTTATGCCAAGACCCAGCCACTGGCTGCGTACCAGGCTCAGCGTCGTGGTGGTAAAGGCAAATCGGCTACCGGCGTGAAGGATGAGGACTACATCGCTCACCTGCTGGTTGCCAACAGCCACACCACGCTGTTGCTGTTCTCCAGTAAGGGCAAGGTGTACTGGCTCAAGACCTACGAGATTCCGGAAGCGTCCCGCGCCGCCCGTGGCCGTCCGCTGGTCAACCTGCTACCGCTGGATGACGGTGAATACATCACCACCATGCTGCCGGTCGATCTCGAAGCCATGAAGCGTCAGGCTGATGAAGAAGAAGCCGAAGGCGCCGAGGCTGATGTAGAAGAAATCGAAAACAGCAACGAAACCGAAGAAGAGCGCAAGGCGCGTATCAAGGCTGCCGACCGCAAGAAGGCACCGTTCATCTTCATGTCGACCGCCAACGGTACCGTCAAGAAGACCCCGCTGGTCGCCTTCAGTCGTCAGCGCAGCGTCGGTCTGATCGCGCTGGAGCTGGACGAAGGCGACATCCTGATCTCCGCTGCCATCACCGATGGCGAGCAGGAAATCATGCTGTTCTCCGACGGCGGCAAGGTGACGCGCTTCAAGGAATCCGAAGTCCGCGCCATGGGTCGTACCGCTCGCGGTGTGCGTGGTATGCGTCTGCCGGAAGGGCAGAAGCTGATTTCCATGCTGATCCCGGAAGAAGGCAGCGAGATCCTTACGGCTTCCGAGCGCGGTTACGGCAAGCGCACGGCGATTACCGAGTTCCCTGAATACAAGCGTGGCGGTCAGGGCGTTATCGCCATGGTCAGCAACGAGCGTAACGGCCGTCTGGTCGGCGCGGTTCAGGTGCAGGATGGTGAAGAGATCATGCTGATCTCCGACCAGGGCACGCTGGTGCGTACCCGTGTCGACGAAGTCTCCAGTCTGGGTCGTAACACCCAGGGCGTGACCCTGATCAAACTGGCCAAGGATGAAACTCTGGTCGGTCTGGAGCGGGTCCAGGAGCCGTCGGAAGTCGAGGGTGAAGAGTTTGAAGGTGAAGAAGGTGTCGAGCTGGAAGAAGGCGTGATCGGCGCCGAGCCGGACGATGCAGTCGACAACCTGCAGGCGGACGCCGCAGACGAAGAAGAGTCGCAAGACTAACCAAATCGTAGCAGGGCAGAGTGTTTGCTCTGTCCGCTACCGTGATTGCATAGCGAGAGTGGATGTGAGCAAACGAGCCTTTAACTTCTGCGCAGGTCCCGCTGCGCTGCCTGAAGCTGTCCTGTTGCGTGCCCAGTCCGAGATGCTCGACTGGCACGGCAAGGGTCTGTCGGTCATGGAAATGAGCCATCGTAGTGATGACTACGTGGCCATCGCCGAGAAAGCCGAACAGGATCTGCGCGACCTGTTGTCCATCCCCTCCAATTACAAAGTGCTGTTCCTGCAGGGCGGCGCGAGCCAGCAGTTCGCCGAGATTCCGCTGAACCTGCTGCCCGAGAACGGCACTGCCGACTATGTCGAAACCGGCATCTGGTCGAAGAAGGCCATCGAAGAAGCGCGTCGCTTCGGCAATATCAATGTTGCCGCCAGCGCCAAGCCTTATGACTACCTGAATATTCCCGGTCAGCACGAATGGAAGCTGACTCCGGGTGCGGCCTATCTGCACTATGCATCCAACGAAACCATCGGCGGCCTGCAGTTTGACTGGGTGCCCGAGGCCGGTGATGTTCCGTTGGTGGTCGATATGTCCTCCGACATCCTTTCGCGCCCGATCGATGTGTCGCAGTACGGCCTGATCTACGCCGGTGCGCAGAAGAACATCGGCCCGAGCGGTCTGGTCGTGGTGATCGTCCGTGAAGACCTGCTGGGCCGTGCCCGCAGTTCGTGCCCGACCATGCTCGATTACAAGATCTCAGCCGACAACGGTTCGATGTACAACACCCCGGCCACCTATTCCTGGTATCTCTCGGGCCTGGTCTTCGAGTGGTTGAAGGAGCAGGGCGGCGTCGCCGCGATGGAGCAGCGCAACAAGGCGAAGAAAGATCGCCTGTACGGCTTCATCGACAACAGCGATTTCTACACCAACCCGATCAGCATCAACGCCCGTTCCTGGATGAACGTGCCGTTCCGCCTGGCTGACGAGCGTCTGGACAAGGCGTTCCTGGCCGGCGCCGACGCTCGTGGCCTGCTCAACCTCAAGGGCCATCGTTCGGTCGGCGGGATGCGTGCCTCGATCTACAACGCCCTGGGTCTGGACGCGGTTGAGGCTCTGGTTGGTTACATGGCTGAATTCGAGAAGGAGCATTCCTGATGTCCGAGCAGGAGCTCAAGGCGCTGCGCGTTCGCATCGACAACCTCGATGAGAAGATCCTCCAGCTGATCAGCGACCGCGCACGCTGCGCCGAAGAGGTTGCCCGGGTCAAGATGGCCAGTCTGGCCGAAGGCGAGCAGCCGGTGTTCTATCGTCCCGAGCGAGAAGCGCAGGTCCTCAAGCGTGTGATGGAGCGCAACAAGGGGCCGCTGGGCAACGAAGAGATGGCGCGGCTGTTCCGCGAAATCATGTCCTCGTGCCTCGCCCTCGAGAATCCGCTGAAAGTGGCTTATCTGGGGCCGGAAGGCACCTTCACCCAAGCAGCGGCCATGAAGCACTTCGGTCACGCGGTGATCAGCAAGCCGATGGCGGCGATCGACGAAGTGTTCCGCGAAGTGGCGGCCGGTGCGGTGAATTTTGGCGTGGTGCCGGTGGAGAACTCCACCGAGGGCGCAGTCAACCACACCCTCGACAGCTTTCTCGAGCACGACATGGTCATCTGTGGTGAAGTCGAGCTGCGGATTCACCACCACTTGCTGGTCGGTGAAAACACCAAGACAGACAGCATCAGCCGTATCTATTCCCACGCCCAGTCGCTGGCCCAGTGCCGTAAGTGGCTGGATGCTCATTACCCGAATGTCGAGCGCGTGGCGGTTTCCAGCAACGCCGAAGCGGCCAAGCGGGTCAAGGGTGAGTGGAATTCGGCAGCGATCGCCGGTGACATGGCGGCCGGGCTGTATGGCCTGACCCGTCTGGCCGAGAAGATCGAGGACCGTCCGGACAACTCCACGCGCTTCCTGATGATCGGTAATCAGGAAGTGCCGCCGACCGGCGACGACAAGACCTCGATCATCGTGTCCATGAGCAACAAGCCCGGCGCGCTCCATGAGCTACTGGTGCCGTTCCATGACAACGGGATCGACCTGACCCGGATCGAAACCCGTCCGTCGCGCAGCGGCAAATGGACCTACGTGTTCTTCATCGACTTCGTCGGCCATCACCGTGATCCGCTGATCAAAGGTGTGCTGGAAAAGATCAGTCAGGAAGCAGTAGCACTCAAGGTGCTGGGTTCCTACCCGAAAGCAGTTCTCTAAGGGGCGGTAGCAAATGAGTGGCAACTTCCTCGCTCTGGCACAGCCGGGCGTGCAACAACTTTCGCCATACGTTCCGGGCAAGCCCGTGGACGAACTGGCTCGCGAACTGGATCTGGATCCGGCGAGCATCGTCAAACTGGCGAGCAACGAAAACCCGCTGGGCGCCAGCCCGAAGGCGCTGGCCGCGATTCGCGAAGCGCTGGACGAGCTGACCCGCTATCCGGACGGTAACGGTTTCGCACTGAAATCCCTGCTGGCCGAGCAGTGCCGTGTCGAGCTGAACCAGGTGACCCTGGGCAACGGCTCCAATGACATTCTCGAGCTGGTGGCGCGCGCCTACCTGGCGCCGGGCCTGAATGCGGTGTTCAGCGAGCACGCGTTCGCGGTCTACCCGATCGCGACCCAGGCGGTCGGCGCTCAGGCCAAGGTCGTTCCAGCCAAGGATTGGGGGCATGACCTGCCGGCGATGCTGGCCGCCATCGACGCAAACACCCGCGTCGTGTTCATTGCCAACCCGAACAACCCGACCGGCACCTGGTTCGGCGCCGAGGCGCTGGACGAGTTCCTGCAGGACGTGCCGGAGCACGTGCTGGTGGTGCTGGACGAGGCTTACATCGAATACGCCGAAGGCAGCGATCTGCCGGATGGTCTGGATTTCCTCGCGGCTTACCCGAACCTGCTGGTCTCGCGCACCTTCTCCAAGGCCTACGGTCTGGCGGCGCTGCGCGTTGGTTACGGCCTC
Source organism: Pseudomonas sp. HS6 (assembly GCF_023375815.1). Taxonomy (NCBI): domain Bacteria; kingdom Pseudomonadati; phylum Pseudomonadota; class Gammaproteobacteria; order Pseudomonadales; family Pseudomonadaceae; genus Pseudomonas; species Pseudomonas sp. HS6. Next base: position 3,911,294 of record NZ_CP067412.1, read on the forward strand.
TCCACTCCGGTAGTGGCGGACGTGCTGAACCGCGTACGGCAACCGTTCAACGTCAACAGCCTGGCCTTGGCCGCGGCGTGTGCGGCGCTGAAGGACGAGGAATATCTGGCGCAGAGCCGTCAGCTCAACGAGTCCGGCATGCAACAGCTGGAAGCGGGTTTCCGCGAGTTGGGCCTGAGCTGGATTCCGTCCAAGGGCAACTTTATCTGCGTCGACCTCGGTCAGGTGGCGGCTCCGGTGTTCCAGGGCCTGCTGCGCGAAGGCGTGATCGTGCGTCCGGTGGCCAACTACGGCATGCCGAACCATCTGCGGGTGACCATCGGTCTGCCGGCGGAAAACAGCCGCTTCCTCGAAGCGCTGCGCAAGGTTCTGGCTCGTGGGTGATGTCACTGCGCTGCAATCTGCTGCACCTATGATCGGGCGCCTGGTGGTGGTCGGTCTGGGGTTGATCGGTGGTTCGTTTGCCAAAGGCTTGCGTGAGAGCGGTCTGTGCCGCGAAGTGGTCGGGGTCGATCTCGACCCGCAATCGCGCAAGCTGGCGGTCGAGTTGGGTGTGGTGGATCGCTGCGAAGAAGACCTGGTGGCTGCCTGCCAGGGTGCGGACGTGATCCAGTTGGCGGTGCCGATCCTGGCCATGGAAAAAGTGCTGGCCCGTCTGGCTGGCATGGATCTGGGGCAGGCGATCCTGACGGATGTCGGCAGCGCCAAGGGCAATGTGGTGCGCGCGGCGACCGAAGCGTTCGGCGGCATGCCGGCGCGTTTCGTGCCGGGTCATCCGATTGCCGGCTCCGAGCAGAGTGGGGTGGAAGCCTCCAACTCAGAGCTGTTTCGTCGTCATAAAGTGATTCTGACCCCGCTGGAGCAGACCGATCCGGCTGCGCTGGTAGTGGTTGATCGCTTGTGGCGCGAGCTCGGTGCCGACGTCGAGCACATGCAGGTCGAGCGTCACGATGAAGTGCTGGCGGCGACCAGTCATCTGCCGCACCTGCTGGCCTTCGGTCTGGTCGATTCGCTGGCCAAACGCAATGAAAACCTTGAGATCTTCCGTTACGCTGCGGGCGGTTTTCGCGATTTCACAAGAATCGCCGGAAGCGACCCGGTCATGTGGCATGACATCTTTCTCGCCAACCGCGAGGCTGTCCTGCGCACACTCGATACATTTCGCAGCGACCTCGACGCCTTGCGCGACGCGGTCGATGCAGGGGATGGGCACCAATTGTTGGGCGTCTTCACGCGCGCCCGGGTTGCCCGCGAGCATTTCAGTAAAATCCTGGCCCGCAGGGCCTATGTGGACGCTATGAATTCCAACGATCTGATTTTCCTGGCTCAACCTGGTGGCCGCCTGTCCGGTCGGATTCGCGTACCAGGTGACAAATCGATTTCCCACCGTTCGATCATGCTCGGTTCCCTGGCTGAAGGCATCACCGAAGTCGAAGGCTTCCTCGAGGGCGAAGATGCCCTGGCGACCTTGCAGGCGTTCCGCGACATGGGCGTGGTCATCGAAGGTCCGCATCACGGCCGCGTGACCATTCACGGTGTCGGCCTGCATGGTCTTAAGCCTGCACCGGGCCCGATCTATCTGGGCAACTCCGGTACTTCGATGCGCCTGCTGTCCGGCCTGTTGGCCGCGCAGGACTTCGATAGCACCCTGACCGGTGATGCGTCGCTGTCCAAGCGCCCGATGAATCGCGTGGCCAACCCGCTTCGGGAAATGGGTGCCGTGATCGAAACCGCTGCCGAAGGTCGTCCGCCGATGACCATTCGTGGCGGTCACAAGCTCAAAGGCCTGACCTACACCATGCCGATGGCCAGTGCCCAAGTGAAATCCTGCCTGCTGCTGGCGGGTCTGTACGCCGAAGGCAAGACCACCGTGACCGAGCCGGCCCCGACTCGCGACCATACCGAGCGCATGCTGCGCGGCTTCGGCTATCCGGTGAGCGTCAACGGTGCCACGGCATCGGTTGAGTCCGGCGGCAAGCTGACCGCGACCCACATCGAAGTGCCGGGCGACATCTCGTCGTCGGCGTTCTTCCTGGTGGCCGCGTCGATCGCCGAAGGTTCGGAGCTGGTGCTCGAGCATGTCGGCATCAACCCGACCCGTACCGGTGTGATCGACATCCTGCGCCTGATGGGCGCCGACATCACCCTGGAAAACCAGCGTGAAGTGGGCGGCGAGCCGGTTGCAGACCTGCGCGTGCGAGCAGCTAAACTCAAGGGTATCGAGATTCCGCAAGCGCTGGTTCCATTGGCCATCGACGAATTCCCGGTGCTGTTCGTGGCGGCAGCCTGTGCCGAAGGGCGCACTGTGCTGACCGGCGCTGAAGAGCTGCGGGTCAAGGAGTCGGACCGTATCCAGGTCATGGCGGACGGTTTGCTGGCGCTGGGCGTCAAGTGCGAACCAACCCCGGATGGCATCATCATCGACGGCGGCCAGATAGGCGGCGGCGAAGTGCATGGTCATGGCGATCACCGTATCGCGATGGCTTTCAGCGTGGCCTCGCTGCGCGCCACTGCACCGATCCGCATCCATGATTGCGCCAACGTCGCGACATCGTTCCCGAACTTCCTGGCGCTGTGCGCGCAGGTCGGCATTCGTGTGGCGCAAGAGGCTCAGTCGTGAACAACATTGCACCGGTCATCACCATCGATGGGCCAAGCGGCTCGGGCAAAGGCACCGTAGCCGGGATTCTGGCCAAGCGTTTGGGCTGGAACCTGCTGGATTCCGGTGCGCTGTATCGCTTGCTGGCGTTTGCAGCGCACAACCATGGTGTCGACCTGACCAATGAAGAGCTGCTGAAGAAACTGGCCGCTCATCTGGATGTGCAATTCATCGCGGCGACCGACGGTCAGTTGCAGCGCATCATTCTGGAAGGTGACGAAGTCAGTGATGTCATCCGCACTGAAAGCGTCGGTTCCGGCGCCTCCCAGGTGGCTGCGTTACCGGCCGTACGCGAGGCGCTGCTGCAGCGCCAGCGTGCTTTCCAGGAAGCGCCGGGCCTGGTGGCCGATGGCCGCGACATGGGAACGGTGGTATTTCCGAGCGCGCCCTTGAAGATTTTCCTGACCGCCAGTGCCGAGGAGCGGGCGCGCCGTCGATATTTGCAGTTGAAGGGCAAAGTCGAGGGTGTTAGTCTGTCGAGTCTGCTAGATGAGATCCGTGCACGCGACGAGCGTGACACCCAGCGAGCGGTGGCCCCGCTCAAGCCGGCGGCCGACGCGATACAGTTGGATTCCACGGAGTTGTCCATCGATCAGGTGCTTGAACGCATCATGAGCGAGATCGCCATTCGCGATATCGCCGGGTGACCAAGAAGGCCACAGGGGACCAGTCATAGTCCTGCGGTGCTTCTTTTTAATGAAACTAACCCACATCGTCTGGGATGTGGAGATGGGCGTACTTTTTCGCCCTAATCAACAGGAATTAAAATGAGCGAAAGCTTTGCGGAACTCTTTGAAGAAAGCCTAAAGACCCTGAACCTTCAGGCAGGCTCCATCATCACCGGTGTTATCGTTGATATCGATTACCAAGCTCGCTGGGTAACCGTTCACGCTGGCCTGAAGTCCGAAGCACTGATCCCTCTGGAGCAGTTCTACAACGACGCTGGCGAACTGAACATCAACGTCGGTGACGAAGTTCACGTTGCTCTGGACTCGGTTGAAGACGGTTTCGGTGAAACCAAGCTGTCCCGTGAAAAAGCCAAGCGCGCTGAATGCTGGATCGTTCTGGAAGCAGCCTTCGCAGCTGAGGAAGTGGTCAAGGGCGTTATCAACGGTAAGGTTAAAGGCGGCTTCACTGTCGACGTTAACGGCATCCGTGCGTTCCTGCCAGGTTCCCTGGTTGACGTCCGTCCAGTGCGCGATACCACGCACCTGGAAGGCAAAGAGCTGGAATTCAAGGTCATCAAGCTGGACCAGAAGCGCAACAACGTTGTCGTTTCCCGTCGCAGCGTCCTGGAAGCCGAGAACTCCGCCGAGCGTGAAGCTCTGCTGGAATCCCTGCAAGAAGGCCAGCAAGTCAAAGGTATCGTCAAAAACCTCACCGATTACGGCGCATTCGTCGATCTGGGTGGCGTGGACGGCCTGCTGCACATCACCGACATGGCGTGGAAGCGTATCAAGCACCCTTCCGAAATCGTCAATGTTGGCGACGAGATCGACGTCAAGGTTCTGAAGTACGATCGCGAGCGCAATCGTGTTTCCCTGGGCCTGAAGCAGCTGGGCGAAGATCCATGGGTTGCTATCAAAGCCCGTTACCCAGAAAGCACTCGCGTTACCGCTCGTGTAACCAACCTGACCGACTACGGCTGCTTCGCTGAGCTGGAAGAAGGCGTTGAAGGTCTGGTACACGTTTCGGAAATGGACTGGACCAACAAGAACATCCACCCTTCGAAAGTCGTACAAGTCGGCGACGAAGTGGAAGTTATGGTTCTGGACATCGACGAAGAGCGTCGTCGTATCTCCCTGGGCATCAAACAGTGCAAGTCGAACCCGTGGGAAGACTTCTCTGGCCAGTTCAACAAGGGCGACAAAATCTCCGGCACCATCAAGTCGATCACCGATTTCGGTATCTTCATTGGTCTGGACGGCGGCATCGACGGTCTGGTTCACCTGTCCGACATCTCCTGGAACGAAGTGGGCGAAGAAGCCGTACGTCGTTTCAAGAAGGGCGACGAGCTGGACACCGTTATCCTGTCGGTTGACCCAGAGCGCGAGCGTATCTCCCTGGGTATCAAGCAACTGGAAAGCGATCCGTTCTCCGAGTACGTCTCGGTTAACGACAAAGGCGCAATCGTTACTGGCACCGTGAAAGAAGTTGACGCCAAAGGCGCCATCATCGTTCTGGCCGACGATATCGAAGCGACTCTGAAAGCCTCCGAAATCAGCCGTGACCGCGTTGAAGACGCGCGCAACGTTCTGAAAGAAGGCCAGCAAGTAGAAGCCAAGATCATCAGCGTTGATCGTAAGAGCCGCGTAATTCAGCTGTCGATCAAATCGAAAGACGATGCTGAAGAGAAAGAAGCCATCCAGAGCCTGAAAGCAGCTCCGGAAGGTGAAGCAGCTGACACCACCATGGCGGCACTGCTGCGTCAAGCAATGGCCAAACAGAACTGAGTTCTGTCTGATCATTAAAAAGGGCGACTTCGGTCGCCCTTTTTTGTGCCTGCGATTTGGTGATGCATTCGAAGGTGGAAGGGTCGATGAAACCATTCCTTTTGTCAGGAGGTCTGTTTCTTTAATCGGATCAATCGCCTATTCGCGTCTAGGCTCAGTCTGAAGATCGTTGTAGTCGGGCATGGCGCCTGGCATAAGGAAGTGAATGAACAAGCTTATGGTCCTGTTGTGCGTGCTGGTCTTGGCGGGTTGTACCACGACTGCCAAGACGCATGCGGCGCGTGGCGTTAGCGGAATAGAAGTTGATTGTTCGGGCCTGGGTTCCGGTTGGGACAGGTGTCAAAAGCGTGCGGCGAAGGAATGTAAAGGGGCGGGTTATAAGGTGATTACTCGTTCCGATGATGCGAAGGATGATGGCGAGTTTCCCTTTGGCTTCAACCCGGCCGGATATCTCACGCGCACCATGCTGGTTATTTGTCGATAAGTTCGTATTGATCGATGTTGGGGATTTGTCGCCCTGAAAATGGTCGTTTCGACGCGTAGGAAGATATGTCAAGTGCTGGGCTGTTCAAAATCTTCCGGGCGTGCTAAAACCTTTCAAGCGCTGATCTAGCTGCTTGAAAAAGAAGGGAAAAATATGACGAAGTCGGAGTTGATCGAACGAATTGTCACCCATCAAGGGCTGCTCTCATCGAAAGATGTGGAGCTGGCCATCAAGACCATGCTTGAGCAAATGTCCCAGTGCCTGGCTACCGGTGATCGCATCGAGATCCGTGGTTTTGGCAGCTTTTCCTTACATTATCGTGCGCCACGTGTGGGGCGCAATCCGAAAACAGGTCAGTCTGTCAGTCTGGACGGAAAGTTCGTTCCGCATTTCAAGCCGGGAAAAGAGCTGCGTGATCGGGTGAATGACGAAGAGGAGGAGGGGGTTTGACAGTCGCTATCAATCCGGGAGTTGCTTATGCGTAACCTCAAACGCATGCTTCTAGGTGTTTTTATTCTATTGCTTGTATTGGTGATTCTGGCTTTTGTTCTAGAGAATCAACAATCGGTGTCCCTGTTGTTTCTGGGGTGGTCCGGACCTGCGATTCCGGTATCGCTGGTTGTGGTAGTGCCTTTGCTCGTCGGCATGTTTATCGGCCCCATCCTCGGTTGGTTTCTGGGACGCTCGTCCAGAGCAGTACGAAAGCGTCTTGTGTAAGAGCAATCGCGGCAGGGCATCTGTCGAAATTGCGGCTTTGCCTGTCTTTCTCCATTAGTAAAACGTTAATTAAGCTGTAAAATGCTTCCCTTGTTCGATAGTGGCTTTTTTCCACATCGATTCAGACTGACTTTGACAGAGGCCGTGTCTTCGACGGCTTTTGCATTCATGGATTAGGCCGCGCTCGTTTGGGGGCGCAGTCCGCAGCTCAAGGGTATGGTTTCGCGTGAAAATTCTAGTTACCGGCGGCGCCGGGTTTATCGGCTCGGCAGTCATCCGTCACATCATTTCCAACACCACCGATTCTGTCGTTAACGTCGATAAGCTGACTTACGCCGGTAACCTTGAATCACTGGCTGAGGTCAGTCAAAACTCGCGTTATGCGTTTGAGCGCGTCGATATCTGTGATCGCGAGCAGATCGACCGTGTTCTGCGTGAACATCAGCCGGATGCCATCATGCATCTGGCAGCAGAATCTCATGTCGACCGTTCGATTTCCGGTCCTTCCGAGTTCATCCAGACCAACATTATTGGTACTTACACCTTGCTCGAAGCGGCGCGCCATTACTGGGCAGTGCTGGATGACACGCGCAAGGCTGCTTTCCGCTTTCATCACATTTCCACGGATGAAGTTTACGGTGATCTGGAAGGTCCGGAAGATCTGTTCACTGAAACGACTCCATATCAGCCAAGTTCGCCGTACTCGGCCAGTAAGGCCAGTTCCGATCACCTGGTACGTGCCTGGGCCCGTACGTACGGTTTGCCGACTCTGGTTACCAACTGCTCGAACAACTATGGCCCTTGCCACTTCCCGGAGAAACTGATCCCGCTGATCATTCTCAATGCGCTGGAAGGCAAGCCGTTGCCGGTATACGGGAAGGGTAATCAGGTCCGCGACTGGCTCTATGTCGAGGATCACGCCCGTGCGTTGTACAAAGTCGTAACTGAAGGTGTGATCGGCGAGACCTACAACATTGGCGGTCACAACGAAAAGCAAAACATCGAAGTGGTAAACACCCTGTGCGCTCTGCTTGACGAATTGCGCCCTGATTCCGCGCATCGCCCGCACGCCAAGCTGATCACCTACGTTCAGGATCGCCCGGGCCATGACCAGCGTTACGCGATCGATGCGAGCAAAATCCAGCGCGAGCTGGGCTGGACTCCGGAAGAAACCTTTGACTCCGGCATCCGCAAGACTGTTGAGTGGTACTTGAGCAACACTGAGTGGGTTGAGCACGTCAAGAGCGGCAGCTATCAACAGTGGATTGATCAGAACTACGCGGATCGCTCGAATCAGGCATGAAGATTCTTCTGCTAGGTAAGAATGGTCAGGTAGGGTGGGAGCTGCAGCGCGCACTGGCTCCGCTTGGCGAGCTGGTTGCGCTGGATCGGCAGACAGTTGACGGTTTGAGTGGAGACCTGGCTGATCTGTCGGCATTGCGTGACACCATCGATCGGGTCAAGCCGGATGTGATCGTCAATGCGGCCGCCTACAACGCGGTGGACAAGGCTGAGTCGGAATCCGAGCTGGCTCTGCGGGTCAACGGCCAGGCGACTCAGGTGATGGCCGAACAAGCCGCGCAACTGGGTGCCTGGCTCGTTCACTATTCCACAGACTATGTCTTTGACGGTCAGGGGCTGGCTCCCTGGCAGGAAACCGATACTCCCGCTCCATTGAATCGTTATGGCGAAAGCAAGTTGGCGGGAGAAGCGGCGATCCAGGCGTCCGGGTGCAAATACCTGATCTTTCGTACCAGTTGGGTTTTTGCAGCGCGTGGCCAGAACTTTGCCAAGACCATGTTGCGTCTGGCAAAGGAGCGCCAGGAGCTGAATGTCATTGCTGACCAGATAGGTTCGCCGACAGGGGCTGAGCTGATCGCCGATGTCACCGCGCTCGCCCTGCAGCAAGCGTTGCTGCGACCGGAGCTGGCAGGTTTGTATCATCTCGCTGCCGCAGGAGAGGTTTCCTGGCACGATTATGCCTGTCATGTGCTTGAGTTTGCCAAAGCCAATGGTGAAGACCTTGCCGTTCGGGTGATCAATCCGATCAATGCTGTTGCATACCCGACTCCCGCTCGTCGTCCGCTTAATTCTCGATTGAATACTCAGAAACTGCGGGACAATTTTTCTCTACACTTGCCGGATTGGCAAAGTGGTGTAACTCGAATGCTTAGGGAAGTTCTTAACAAATGACCACGATAAATCGTAAAGGCATCATCCTCGCTGGCGGCTCGGGCACTCGCCTGCACCCGCTTACCCTTGGCGTGTCCAAGCAGATGCTGCCGATTTACGACAAGCCGATGATCTTCTATCCGCTATCGGTGCTGATGCTAGCGGGCATGCGCGAAATTTTGATTATTTCCACCCCGGAAGACCTGCCGAACTTCAAAAAGCTGCTCGGCGACGGTAGCTTGTACGGCATTCAGCTGACTTATGCGGAGCAACCTAGTCCGGACGGCCTGGCGCAAGCGTTTATCATAGGCGAAGAGTTCATCGGCAAGGATCCTTGCTGCCTGATCCTGGGTGACAACATTTTCTACGGTCAGCATTTTTCGGACAATCTGCGCTCCGCCAGTTCGCAGCAGTCTGGTGCTACCGTGTTTGGCTATCACGTATCCGATCCGGAACGTTTCGGTGTGGTCGAATTCGACTCTACCGGCCGGGCGCTGAGCATCGAAGAGAAGCCGCTGAAGCCAAAATCCAACTATGCGGTGACGGGGCTGTATTTCTACGACAATCAGGTTGTCGAGATCGCCAAGAACATTAAGCCGTCTTCGCGTGGTGAGCTGGAAATCACTGATGTGAACAGTGCGTATCTCAATCAGAAGACGCTCAATGTCGAAATGCTCGGCCGAGGCTTCGCGTGGTTGGATACCGGTACGCATGACTCGTTGCTTGAAGCCAGTCATTTCGTGCATACGATCGAGCAACGCCAGGGCTTGAAAGTGGCCTGCCTGGAAGAGATTGCCTATCACAACGGCTGGATTACGACCGAGCAACTTGCTTCTCAGGCAGAAGCCCTGAAGAAAACGGGATACGGTCAATATCTGCAAAAGCTGCTGGATTCGCCTTCTCGCTGATTTGAAAGCGACGAGCTTTCAATTGGTGCGTTCAATCGCTGCTAGCAGGAACGGCATGCCAGTAAAACATCCGAAGATCGCGGTTTTGCTGGCTGCCTATAATGGTATGCAGTGGATCGAGGAGCAATTAGCTTCGATCCTTGGACAGCTCGCCGTCGATGTTACTATTTATATCAGCGTTGACTTGTCCGATGACGGCACCGAGGTGTGGTGCGAGGCGTTCAGCGCTGTCGATAGTCGCGTGGTTCTCTTGCCTCCCGCCGGGCGTTTTGGCGGTGCGGCGCGCAACTTTTTTCGCTTGATTCGCGATGTCGATCTGCACGGTTACGATGCGGTGGCTTTTGCGGATCAGGATGATATCTGGCAACCCGACAAGCTCCTTCGCGCGACTCAAATAATCGCTTCTCAGGGTGTCGACGCCTATTCAAGTAATGTCACGGCCTTCTGGCCGGATGGAAGAACGATCCTGCTGGATAAAAGTCAGCCGCAAGTCGCCTGGGATTTCTTGTTCGAAGCGGCGGGGCCGGGCTGTACTTACGTGTTTAGTCCTGCGCTTGCCTGTTCGTTGCGTCAGCAGGTCATCCACGACTGGGAGCCATTACAGCAGGTCAGTCTGCACGACTGGTATAGCTATGCCTTTGCCAGGAGCCATGGATTTGAATGGTTCATCGATTCCCAGTCCAGCATGCTTTATCGGCAACACGAGAATAATCAGGTAGGAGCCAATACAGGGCTTTCATCGTTGTTTCAGCGTTATGTCACTATTCATGAGGGGTGGTGGTTCAAACAAGTCAGGACAATTGCATTGCTTGTCGGGGTGGGTAATGCGCCATTTGTCAGGGGCTGGTTGAAGCTGAGGCGGCGTGATCTGCTGTTGCTGTCGGTGCGGGGCGGACAGTGTCGGCGTCGGCTTCGGGACAAATTTTTGTTCTTTTTTGTGTGCTGTCTGACGGCCGTCGTCGGCACAAAATCCTGATCGGACTTTCAGCAGCTTTCGCGCTTTTTGTCTGGCCTGTTCGAAGCCTAACAACCGACGATAAAAGTTCTCTATAATCGCGCGCTTCGTGAAAGGAACGAATGGAGCGGGTAGGGTGCGAGACGCTGAAGATGACTTTTCAGGCGTCCCCCAGACCGGCGATTAATTGCAGTGGAGCATACAGTGGCAAGCCCCTTATCAGCGGATACCGCGAATTCCAGTCTGGATTTTGGCACTGTTGAAGTGCCTGCTAGGGATGAATCTGTCGCGATCTTGATGTGTTCTTACAATGGTGAGCGATTCCTTTCAGAGCAATTGGCGTCCATTGAGCAGCAGGATCATGCGCAGTGGCACCTGTTCGTTTCCGATGACGGTTCGACAGATTCAACGCTGGATATTCTCAAAGCCTTCCAGGCGCGTTTGGGGGAGGAAAAAGTTACCCTCCTTTCTGGCCCTCAAACGGGCTTCGCCGATAATTTCATGTCAATCACCTGTCTGGAAACCGTCAGTGCAGATTTCTACGCCTGGTCTGATCAGGACGATATCTGGACTTGTGACAAGTTGAGTGCTGCGTTGGCCAGGTTACGTCAGCTGCCGGTTGATGTACCAGCGCTGTATGCCTCTCGGACAACCGTGGTCAACGAAGCCGGCGTCGGGGTAGGTCGTACCCCCGAGTTTTCTCGCGCTTTCGGTTTTCCCAATGCGCTTGTACAGAGTGTTGCTGCCGGAAATACGATGGTTTTCAATCGAGCGGCGCGTGAGCTTTTGAGAGCGGGTCCGGCTCAGGGTGTTGTGGCTCATGACTGGTGGGCATATCTGCTAGTGACCGGAGCGGGTGGTCAGTTCCATTTCGATCAGGTGCCGCGTCTTTTTTACCGTCAGCATGAATCGAATTCGATCGGTGCCAATGCGGGCTTCATGGCAGCGCTGACGCGCATCCATAGGTTGTTTCAGGGGCGTCTGAGGGGCTGGATCGATCAGAACGTCAGCGCTCTGGATACTGTCGAGTATCTTCTTACAGAAAAAAATCGCGAAGTGCTTCGTCGATTCAAGGTGGCTCGCAGTCAAAGCATGCCAGGTCGTCTGATTGGGATGTGGCGCTCGGGTGTGTATCGGCAGACACTCCTCGGAAATCTGGGACTTGTAGTGGCAACCATTTTCAAAGGAATTTGACAATGAATGCTTTCAAAAGGGGTTGAAGATGAGTTTTTTTGAGGTCGCAGGTTAATGCAGAAATTTTCGGCGGCGCCTGGCGTCATGTTTACCAGCGTCTGGCACAATCGCGCGCTTATTGTTGCGTTGATCAAACGGGAGGTCATCGGTCGTTATCGAGGCTCCTTCATGGGTATTCTCTGGTCGTTCTTCAATCCGATCGTGATGCTTTCTATTTACACGTTCGTGTTCAGTTACGTTTTCAATTCCCGCTGGGCGGGGGCCGGTGGCTCAAAAGCGGAATTCGCACTCATACTGTTTGCAGGCTTGATGGTCTTCAACTTGTTTGCGGAGTGCGTGACGAGAGCGCCTAATCTGATCATTTCGAACGCCAATTACGTGAAAAAGGTTGTGTTTCCATTGGAAATATTGCCCTGCGTGATTGCAGGTTCCTCCGTGTTCCATGCGTTCGTCAGCTTGATAGTCTGGTTGCTCGCCTATTGCGTATTTTTTGGCTTGCCACCTGTCACGGCGCTTTATTTGCCGCTGGTTGTTGCACCGCTGTTGTTGATTATTCTTGGCCTTTCCTGGGGATTGGCTTCTATTGGTGTTTACATGCGAGATGTCGCGCATTTCATCGGCCTGGTGACAAGCGGTCTGATGTTTCTTGCGCCGATTTTTTATCCTGCGACGGCGGTGCCGGAGGACTATCGAGGTCTTCTGACGCTCAATCCGCTGACCGTAGTTGTGGAAAACGTCAGAGCTGTTCTGTTTTTCGGGCAGGCGCCTGACTGGCAGGCGCTCGGCATCTACGCATGCGTGGCTATTGCAGTGGCTTACCTCGGGTTCGCCTTCTTCCAGAAGACCAGAAAGGGGTTTGCCGATGTCCTCTGAAATTGCGATCAATCTTCAGAATGTCAGTAAGTGTTATCACATTTATGACAAGCCGCGTGATCGACTCATGCAAATGTTCGCCGGTCAGCGCAAGCAGTACTTTCGCGAGTTCTGGGCACTCAAGAACGTTTCGTTCGATATCAAGAAAGGCGAGACCGTTGGTATCGTTGGTCGCAACGGAAGCGGTAAGTCGACGCTGCTCCAGGTCATTTGCGGCACGTTGAACCAGAGCGTCGGCGATGTTCAAACGGTGGGGCGGATCGGTGCGCTGCTTGAGCTGGGGTCCGGGTTCAATCCGGAGTTCACCGGGCATGAGAACGTCTACATGAATGCCGCAATCCTGGGATTGAGCCGAGCTGAAGTCGACGAGCGTTATGACGACATTGCCGCTTTTGCCGACATTGGCGAGTTCATTCATCAGCCGGTCAAGACATACTCAAGCGGCATGATCGTGCGTCTGGCATTTGCCGTTCAGGCAATGGTTGACCCTGACATTCTGATTGTCGATGAGGCATTGGCTGTTGGAGATGAGCGCTTTCAGCGCAAGTGTTTCGCCAGACTTGATGAATTGAAGGCCAAAGGCACCTCGATCTTGTTCGTGTCGCACTCCGGGCCTCAAGTTGTCGAACTCTGTGATCGGGCGATTCTGATGGAGCGCGGCGAGCGCATCTGCACTGGGTCACCGATGGAAGTCGTTCGGGCGTATCAGAAGCTCATCTACGCGCCAGTGGAAGAGCAACCGCGCTTGATTGAAGAATTCAAGACGATTGGTTCCGACAAGATAGTAGTCGAGACCCGGGAGGTGGACGTGCCCCAGGACGCTCCCCCGGAAGATCAGTTCTTCGATGCGGGAATGGTGCCCGAATCGACCACCGTTTATCCGGAACAGGGTGCCCGGATCGACGCCTTCGAAATTTTCGACAAGCAGGGGCGACGCTGTAATGTGCTCAAGGCTGGTGGGGAATACGATATCGTTATGCGTGGTGTCATCACCGAAAGCGTATCGCGGATTTTCTTCGCCGTGCATGTTCGCACAGTCTCGGGTGTGGTGATTACGGGTCAACGTTTTCCCGAGGAAGGAAAATATTTTGAATGTGAAGGTACCGAGCGGACCTTCAGAATCACTTTCAGTTTTCAGATGGTGATGCTGCCCGGCGTATACTTTGTCGGTGGTGGCGTTTGGTCAGAGGCCGAGCCCACGTTGTGCCACAGAATTCTGGATGCGATCATGTTCCGGCTCGTGTCGGATCAAGGCGCAAGATCTTTCGGTTATATGGATGCATCTATCGATGAGCCAGCGCTTGAGCTGTTCTGAAGACAACGCGCTCGCTCCGTTCGGGAATGTTTGGATGTTTCAGGAATCGGCTGACAGCATGCCTGGGTTTGAGGGTTGTCAGGCGGATACGCCAAGGCTGTGCATTGATGTCGCTAAAATTTACACTCCCAAGAAAAAACAACAAGCCTGAGTAGACGGTAATGACGAGCAGTGATCACCAGCGCTTGCTGGACTATTTTTCTTGGAACAGCTGTGTTTCGGATGAGCGCAAGTTGCTTTACATCGCGACACCGAAGGTGGCCTGCACCTCATTGAAGTGGTGGTTCGCGGAGCTTGAAGGGGTTGCGGAGGCTGTCAAGCAATTGAAGATCAGTTCCGAGACGGATCCCGAACTGGTGATTCATGACACGTTGCTGGCCGTTGCTCCTCAATTGCTCGTGCGCTCTCCCGAGCAGCTTGAGCATGTCAGGAGGGAGGGATACTTCAGTTTTGCTTTGGTGAGAAACCCCTACAAGCGAATATTTTCTGCATGGCAGTCGAAGATCCTTTTACGCGAGCCTTTGCAAGTCGAGCCGTATGAAGGCCAGGCGTTCGTGGATCTTCCGGTCGAGACCCTGTCGGATGTGACCGCGTCTTTCGAGTGTTTTCTTGAGTTTCTGTTCGCCAATGAACGAAACGACTTCAAGGACGCTCACTGGACACCGCAATATGATTTGCTACAGCCGGATGCATTCTCCTACAGTGCCGTTTCCAAAATCGAGGACACCGCAGCGCTCAATGCTGCGCTACGCAGCCATCTCGGTGAGCCTTACATCAGTCCATTCAGTAAGGCCAGGGCAAACGAAAGTCTGATCCCTTATCTTCCGGAATTCATCAGTCCGCGATCCAAGTCGCTGATCGATGAACTCTATGCGAAAGACTTCGAATTCTATGACTACCCAACCTCCATCCCTCCTGCGAAAGAAGCGTTCTCGCAAGAGCAGTTGACAGTAGCGCTTAAGGGGATCGAGTTGCTGCGTGGGCGGCATCAGCGCATTGGCGAAATGCGTCGGTATTTCATTGAGCAGATTTCCGGGCTGTTGAAGGATAAGGAGTGGCTCGCAGAGCAGCGTCTGACATGGATGGATTTCGGCAAGAGCAAGGAAGATCAGCTATTTGCGCTCCAGGCTAGCTTTAGCGAATATGCAGGGCAGCTCGAGGCGGATCGAAATGAGCACCAGCAACTCAGGGTAGAGCTGGAACAGTCGAAGGTGGAGGCTGAGATCTCAAAAAAGGAACTCGATCAGTCCAGGATTGAACTTGACGAGTTGAAAGTCGGACTTGAACAGGCAAGGGTCGAGCACGAACGGACGAAAGTTGAGTGCGAACAGGCAAGAGTGGAACTGGCACAATTGAGAACTGATTTTCATCAGTTGAAGTTACTGCGCGAACAGGCGCAGTTCGACCACGAACATGCGAAAGCCGAGCACGAACTTACGAAAGGTGAGCACGAACGGACGAAAGGTGAGCACGAACGGACGAAAGTTGCGCACGAGCAGACAAGTGTCGAGCTGGCACAATTGAGTGCTGATTTTAGTCAGTTGAAGTTACTCCTCGATCATTCTCAGGTCGACTTGGAACACACGAAGGGCGAGCACGAGCGGACGAAAGTTGCGCACGAGCAGACAAAGGTCGAGTCGGCACAGTTGAGGGCTGAACTTGAGCAGTCGCGGTTGGAGGTGGCCTCACTTGTTTCCGAGCGTGAAGCGTTTGCTCTGAAGCACAAGCGTTATCTCACCTCCTACAAATATATTGATGCAGAAATCGTCGCTCGATTGCGCAGGACGGTGCATATTATGAAAAGGCGCAAGGGAGATTAAGGTGGCAAAGGTTTCGGTTGTACTGACTTCCTATAATCACGATAAGTATATTGGGCAGGCGATTGATACTGTTCTCAATCAAACCTATGGTGACTTGGAACTGATTGTCGTTGATGATGTTTCGCCAGATGCTTCCTGGGAAGTTATCGAGCGCTATGATGATCCGCGGATTATCAAGGTTCGAAATGATCGAACTCGCCGTTATATTTACAATATCAATCGCGCTATCCAGTCACAGAGCACCGGTGACTACATCGCTATCCATCACTCGGATGATGCCTGGGCACTGGACAAGCTAGAGAAACAAGTCGCAGTGCTGGATGCCAACCCGCACATCGGTGCGGTGTTCTCCCACGTGCAATGTATTGACGAAAACAATCAACCGTTGTCTATCGATTGGTTCAACCAGCCAAACAAGTCACGAGCGGCTTGGTTGCGTGCGCTGTTTTTCAACGAGAACAGATTGTGCCATCCGAGTGCCCTGGTCAGGCGCAGTGCCTACGAGCAAAGCGAACTGTACAAGTGTGCCCATGCTCAGATCGATGATGCGGAGCTTTGGACCCGATTGTTGAAGGTGTCCGATATCCATGTCGTCCAGGAAAAGCTGACATTGCACCGGATCTTCTCAGATCAGTCCAATGCGAGTGGCGATCGCCCAGACAGACGGGCCCGTTTGAAGCTGGAATGGCATCTGCAGAAACAACATTATGTCGATTTGCCCCAAGCGGATATTCTTGAGATCTTTCCGGAAGCCGCACAGTGGGTAACACCTCAGGGAGCTCATACTCAGTTTCTGTTGGCAATGGTTGCAATTCATGCTGGCACCTGTCCAGGTACGAGGTTGTTCGGTATCGAATTGCTTTATCGATTGATGACGGACGCCGAGTCTCAGGAACAGATTGAGACGCTGCATGGCTTCAATTACCTGGACTTTATCGGTCTTACGGGTAAAGAAGATTTTTTTAGCCAGGCGGTGATCGCCGAGCAGCCTGCTGTCGCAATTGCTACTGGATGGCGAGCGCTGATGAGCAGGCTTCTTCGTAGGTTAGGCGCTGCTTGACGCGGCGCAACGTATTTTTCCGCGCTGCGGCGCCGTAACCAGTGACTCTCTTTGATATGGAACCGAGGGCGTCGCTGGTTTTATTGTTTGTGAAGTAGAGGCACTGCGTGAAGATTGACCTGAAGATTCTAAGTTCTGTTTCTTTTTTTATCTGTGTGGCAGCCTGCGTTTTGTATTTTACCCGGTGGGTAGATGCCGAGGCGCCTGTTGAAAGTGCTGCGTCTATCGCGGTTTCGGATCATGTGACGCTGGATGTCGTCAGCAATGCTCTCAAGCTGGAGCTCAAAGGCTGCGATGTTGCTCAGGTTCCGGATAACTTTTTTCTCCATATTTATCCACGTGACACTTCAAAGGCGGGGGCGGAGGGCTTTATCAACAAGGATTTCAACCTGAATTCCCTCAAGCCTACGTCCACGGAGACGCGATCGGGGATTGCTTACTGTCGCTATGAGGTTGCGTATGGGCTTTCGGCCGTTGATCGGGTTGCGATTGGCCAGTTCCGTGCGCCGCAGGGCAACTGCTGCGAAATTCTCTGGGACAAGCAAGTCTCCTTTAATAAATAGTCTTCGGTAGTGAATTGATATGAGCACAACTGTTGCGGATTCCAATCGTTCTTTCGGACTTGATGTCTGTCGGACGCTTGCATGCCTGCTTGTCGTATTCGGGCATATGCTGGGGCACTCTCTTCCCAGTCCCATCCTGTCAAATTTCGCATTTCTGGCCATTTTTGGCGTGGATTTGTTTTTTTGCCTGAGTGGTTTCCTGATAGGTCGAATTCTGCTTAAAGAGGCCGCGCGTTGGGGTGAAACGAAAACGGCGGGGCTCACGAACTTCTGGTATCGCCGATGGATGAGAACATTGCCGCTTTACGTGTTCTTCTTCTTTGTTTCGTTGAAGTTTGACTGGCAAGGCGCAACGACCTTCGGCGAGCAGTTTCGATACTTGGTGTTTGCTCAGAATTTCGCCTGGACCATGACAGACTTTTATCGATTGTCGTGGAGCTTGGCTGTAGAAGAGTGGTTTTACTATACGTTCCCTTTGCTCATATTGCTGATGATCGGTTTTGGTGCCAGCGTAAAACGGGCAGCGATGATAACGATCGCGGTTTTTATCGTCGTTCCTTTTCTTGCGCGTATTGGCATGCCGATCCAGCCGGTCAGGTATGACGATGCTCGCTATGTCGTTCTCTATCGTCTGGATGCCATTGGGTTCGGTGTGCTGGTGGCTTATCTCTATACTTGGCATAAGCCGTTGTTTGATCGGATTATCCGCTTTTGGTATATCCCTTTGGCATTTGTAGTCGGGATCATTGTCCTGACAAAGCAGGGCGTGCCTTGGACGTTAAATGACAAAGTGTTGCAGTCAGTGTTTTTTTCCTGCTCGGCGATTTTTTTTGCGGCACTGATTCCCGCATTCTTCCATTTGCGTCCTTCGCGCTCGCAATTGCTCAATCGTTTCGTCAAGTTTACGAGTCTGGTCTCCTACTCGATCTACCTTGGGCATATTTTTGCCTTCACTCTGGTGATTTCGGTGTTGAACAGATTTGGGTTGCATGAGGCTATATATAATAATCCCTGGATCGTTTATCCAATATTCACTCTGTGTGTTTACTTGCTCGCTTATTTGACTTATCGCTTGGTTGAGAAGCCGTTCCTGAAACTTCGAGATGTCGATGGGTTTTCATTCGTAAAATTTCTGAAGAGCCTCCAGCGTCTCGGCGCAGGGAAGTAGGTCTTGTTATGCAAAACTCAACACCGCCGGATTTCTCGAGATATTGTGGTACGGTCGCAATGGCGAATAATTACGTAGCTGCTCAAGCCGATGGAGCGCAGGCCGTACCTGTTCTTGTTGTCACTTCAGCAAGTGAGCGCGCTTGTGATTTGTCAGATGTTTACAAGTCACTGCGGGTGCAGACCTTTCAAAGTTGGCAGTGGCTTGTTTGTTACGACGGCAACTCGGATGAGCAGTTGAATGCGGCGTTTATTGCTGAGGTTGCGAAGGATAAGCGCGTTCTTTTGCGCCCACGTGCCGAGTGTGCATCCACGAGCGCGGTTTGGTCTGCGTTTGATTATGTGGTGCTGGTGGATGCCAAAACTCAACTGAAATCGACGTTTATCGAAAAGGCCATCTGGTCCCTGGCATCAAATCCGGAGTTTGCCTTTTGCAATTCCTTGGGAATGATTCCGGGCGAGCACGGGTGGTTGATAAACCATCATTTGAGTGAAGGTAAACATTACCTTGCCAGTGCTCAATTGAGGGTCAGAGCGGCGGTATTCCGCAGGTCGGTACTGCTGGAGACTTTCTCCGATGTTGCGATTTTGTCGGACGGTCGGGATCCCCTCGCCATGCTTTCTTCCTTGGCTGACAAGGGGTATTGGGGATATACGATTCCAGAGTATCTGCAATGGTGCTCTTTCTCGGCGGTGGAGAATGATATTGATTCTGACCAGATAAAGGCCGGCAAGGCTGTTCCACAGGTCAATCGGCGTTTTCCTTCAGCCTATGAAACATTGCCGGTTGCGTTTCCTTTCCGCAATCCACTCAAGCGCAATGCAAGCGGCCGGCGGGTCATGTTTCTTCTGCCGTGGATGGTTGAAGGTGGGGCTGATCGGGTCAACATTGACCTTATCGAAGGCCTTGTTGCCGGTGGCGCTGATGTCACCGTGTGCGCGACCCTGGAAGCAGATCATCGCTGGCTCGGAAAGTTTGCCGAGTTGACCCGTGATGTTTTCGTGCTGCCGAATTTCCTGTCTTTGTCGGATTTTCCGCGCTTTATCTTGTATCTGATTGAATCTCGGAGCATTGACACGGTGTTGATCGCCGGCAGTACTTTGGGCTATCAGCTGCTGCCTTACTTGCGCACCATGGCGCCTGAAACGGCGTTTGTGGATTTGTGCCATACCGAAGAGATGCATTGGCTCAATGGTGGGCACCCGCGATTTGCGGTCGGTTACCAGGATGCACTTGATCTGAATGTGGTGAGTACGCGTCACTTGTCCGATTGGATGGAGAGGCTTGGCGCCGATCCGGAAAAGGTTCGAGTGATGTACACGGGAATCAAATCTCAACCGGTCTCCCTGTCCGAAAGCGAGCGTGGTGCAGTATTGCGCGGTTTTGCTTTGGATGAGCATGCTCTGACCATCATTTTTGCCGGTCGTATGTGTGATCAGAAGCGGCCGCTGAAGCTTGCCGAAATTTTGAGTGTGGCGAAGCAGAGGGGAGTTCGCTTCAATGCCCTGGTCATTGGCGAGGGGGAGTTGCGCCCTGCGTTTGAAAGTCTGATCGCACAGTATGACCTGGGCACAGAGGTACGTGTGCTGGGGGCGAAGCCTCACGCCGACTGGCTTTCCCTGCTGGCAGTGTCCGACGTCTTGTTAATGCCATCCGAGTACGAAGGAATTTCGGTTGCGCTTATCGAATCCATGGCGGCCGGTGTGGTTCCTGTCGTGGCGGATGTGGGTGGCCAGGACGAGCTGGTGGGTGTGGAAACCGGATACCTGGTCCAGCATGGCGAGGATGAAGTCGCTCGTTATGTGCAGGTGCTTCAAGAGTTGGCGGCGGACGCCGAAACACGTCGTCACAAGGCGCTGGCCTGTCGTCAGTTGATTGAGGCGAACTACACTGCCGCTGCAACCAGCCGTCAGTGGCTGGAAATCATGGATGAGGCGCGAGACAACAGAAAGCATTCGCCTCAACCATTTTTGCCGTTGGGGTTGGCCAGAGAAATGGCGACGAACGCGTTGGAAAACAGACGAGTCACTTCTTATCTCGATCACCTGTACTCAACGCACTGCCTGACGAATGAAGCACAGACCACCGCTCCATTCAATCAAGGTATTCTGGCTTTCCTGGTCGCGAAGATTCGTCGAAATCGCTGGGCCAGGTTTATTTTCAACAGGCCTTTTATCAGGAAGGTTGCACGAAGGTTGAAAGTGTCTGTTTCTTGACGCATTTCTGCTTGTGTGATAGGTTTTTCGTCTTTTTTATTGCAGATTAACATCAATTTTGTTTCGACAGTTTCGATGTTAGTCGAGAGTTTTTATGAAAATCACAGTGTTTGGCGGCGGCGGCTTTATCGGATCAACTATCGTTGATCGTTTGTTACAGGATAAGCATTCGATCCGTGTTTTCGAACGCCCGAGAGTGCCTGCCTATCGTACGTTTCTGCCTGATGAGCAAGTCGAGTGGATGACGGGCGATCTGTCGGATATCAGCAGTATCAAAGAGGCAATCGACGGAGTTGATGTTGTTTTGCATCTTGTTTCGACGACCTTGCCAAAAAGCTCGAATGAAAACCCGATCTATGATGTGCAAAGCAACGTAATCGCAACTTTGCAATTGCTTGATGCCATGGTTGAAAAAAAGGTCGGTCGAATTGTTTTCATTTCGTCGGGCGGGACTGTTTACGGCGCTCCGAAGTACATTCCTATTGATGAGAAACATCCGACTGATCCAGAGGTTTCTTATGGCATAACCAAGTTGGCCATCGAGAAATATTTACATCTATACAGCCACCTTCATGGCATCAAGCAAGTGTCTCTGCGGGTTGCCAATCCGTATGGCGAGCGCCAGCGCGTGGAAACAGCCCAGGGTGCTGTAGGTGTGTTCATTCATAATGTATTGAAGGGCTTGCCGATAGAAATCTGGGGTGATGGCAACGTCCAGCGCGATTTTCTTCATGTCAGCGACGTGGCGGAGGCATTTGCAAAAGCGGTGACCTACACCGGCGAAACCAGTGTTTTCAATATCAGTTCTGGTATCGGTACAAGTTTGAACAGCCTCATGTCGATGATCGAAGAGGTCAGCGGCGCGCCGGTTGCCAGAAACTACAAGCCTGGGCGTTCTTTCGATGTACCCGTGAGTGTGTTGTGCAATAAATTGGCTCAGGATGATCTCGGATGGTCGCCCAAGATTTCCATGAAAGACGGTATCTTCAGAACGTTTGAATGGGCCAAGAAAGAATCGCAGAAGTGAGGGTAATCGGGTGAGTTGCCTTTTGCTTTCCAGCAGTGCTGGCTGCAACCTCGAATGAAGGTATTACTCACCGTACATCAGTTTTTTCCAGAGTTTTCTGCAGGCACCGAAGTTCTGACCCTGTCCGTCGCTCGCGAGCTCAAGGGGCGGGGGCATGAGGTAAGGATCTTCACAGGTTTTCCGGCCACTGAAGCGCTGACGGATCGAGAGCGATTCGACCAATATCATTACGACGGGTTTCTCGTGGACCGATTTCGGCATGCCTATGTGCCGATGGGTGATCAGACGTCGAAAATCGAGATTGGCTATGATAACCATCTGGCTGCGGACTTTTTTCAGCAACTGCTGAAGGAGTTCCAGCCGGACGTTGTACATTTCTTTCACCTCAACCGCCTCGGCACCGGACTGATTGAAAAAGCCGTGACGGCGGGCGTGCCTGCTTATTACACGCCGACCGACTTCTGGAGTATTTGTCCTACTGGGCAGTTGCTGCGCTGTGGGGGACTGACCTGTGCCGGGCCGAGTCCGGACGCGGGGAATTGTGCAGTGCATTTCGCGGCCAATCTGTTGCCCGGTCGAATCGCTGCGCTGGTCAGTGCAATTCCCGATAGTGTCAGCGATAGTTTGGTGCGTCTGATTCGTTCTCCTCGGATTCCAGCGGTTCCGTTCGTGGGTGAGGTGCGTGCTCTCGATAAGCGTCTTGACCGCAACATTCGTCGGTTGAATCTTCTGCAGGCTGTCATTGCTCCCAATAGGATGATTGAGTCATTGCTTCTGGGTAACGGCGTGCGACCCGAAATAATGGTCAGGTCGTCCTATGGCATCAACCTGGCCCAGCCTGTCGTGGTGCGCGACCGGACGTTGCGTGATAGGCCGCTGGTATTGGGTTTCATCGGTACGCTCGCCTCGCATAAAGGCTGCCACGTGCTTCTGGAGGCGCTGCAGCGGTTTTCTTCCCGCGAGGTGCATCTCAAGATATATGGCAAACAAACCGAATTTCCGGAATATGTAGCCAAACTGCATCGTTTGTCGGATGGGAATGAGTCGGTGACGTTCTGCGGCACATTTTCGAATGAGGACATCTTCAACGTGTTGGGTGGCCTGGATGCACTGGTAGTGCCATCTGTCTGGAATGAAAATACTCCGCTTGTTGTCTACTCGGCTCAGGCTGCCGGTTGTCCCGTAGTGGCGTCCGATGTACCCGGAATCGCCGAGGCGGTTACTCATGATGTGAACGGGTTGCTATTTACGCCAGGCAGCGTCGTCGAGCTCCAACACGTTCTCACACGCCTGATCGACGAAGAAGGGTTGCTGGAGGGGTTGTCCGCGAATTCCGTGCCACCAAAATCTGTTTCTGTCTATGTGGATGAGTTGTTTCAGATTTGGAACTCACCCATGTAGGAATAGTCGGTTCTTTTCGGCTCGTAGAGGTTTTCCTTGGCGCAGGCAATGGCCCGGTCTATCCTTCACGCTTAGTTCAAGACTTGGGTTTTTACGTCATGAGATTAATCATCTTCAAGCGTTAAATACCTGATTCAAGTCAATGTATATATATCAGCGGTGTGTTTGCGATGGCGGAAAATCTTGTCGCTCATAAAATGGTCGTCGATCGGGAGCAGCGAAGTGCTCTCAAGTCTCAACGACCTGTGGTTCTGTGGTTTACCGGGCTAAGCGGTGCCGGTAAGTCGACGATTGCCAACGCTCTTGAGCAGGCGTTACTAGAGGAACATCGTCACACCTACCTGCTGGATGGAGACAACATTCGTCTCGGACTGTGTCGTGATCTGAAATTCAGCGATCAGGACCGGACGGAAAATATCCGGCGAGTTGCAGAAGTTGCCAAGTTGTTCGTCGATGCCGGGCTGATTGTGGTGAGTGCGTTCATCTCACCGTTTCGGCGTGACCGGGCATTGGCTCGGGAGGTGATCGGTGATGCTTCTTTTATTGAAGTCTATATCGCCACATCCCTGGAGGAGTGCGAGCGCCGCGATACAAAGGGGCTCTATGCCAAGGCGCGCTCGGGCGAGCTGAAAAACTTCACCGGTATCGATTCTTCCTATGAGCCGCCGGAAGCGCCGGATGTTCGCATCGATACACTCAAGGATGATGTGTCAGTGGCCGTAAGAAAAATCATGCAATTTCTGGAAGGGCGGAAGGATCATTGAAGACCCTGGTCATTATCGGTGCGGGATTCAGTGGTGCGGTGACAGCCGTGCAGTTCTTGCAAGTCTGCGAGCCTGGTACACATGTGGTGCTGCTCAACCGGTCCGGTGAAATGGCTCGAGGTTTGGCGTATGGCACCAGCAGTTCAAGGCATTTGCTGAATGTGCCGGCCGGTAACATGTCGGCATTGGTCGATCAGCCAGATCACTTTCTGCACTTTTGCGAAGGCCGCCTTCCAGGTACGACGTCATCTACTTTTGTGCCGCGAAAGCTCTATGGCGAATACCTCTCGGGGTTATTGGCCGATGCCGGGCACAATTGTCGAGAGGGGGTGACTTTCGAGCGGATCACTTGTGAGGCCCGCAGTCTTGAGTACCAGGATGGAAAGGCCCTGGTCAGCCTGGTTGATGGCCGCAATCTGATTGCCGATCATGTGATCCTGGCATTTGGAAATTTTTCACCGTTCAACCCATCAATCACTTCGGTTGCCCGAGACGCCGGACGTTATCTGGCTGATCCCTGGTCGGGGGCCATTGAGGAACCGATTGATCCGCAAGCACCGATTCTGCTGCTGGGGGCCGGATTGACTGCGTTGGATGTGGCGTTGACCCTGGATCAACAGGGGCATCGCGGGCCGGTATACATGCTTTCCCGGCGAGGTGTCAGGCCATTGCCACACCGTGCCTCTCGCCATGTGGAGTCCATTGCGGGTGAGGTCGTGGAGGGCCTTCAGTCTGCTTCTCCGACTGCTTTGGGTTACCTTCGCCGCATACGCGAACTGGTTCGCATGGCGGCCGAGAGTGAGATCGACTGGCGCGATATTGTTGGCGCGTTGCGACCGATTACAGCGCACTTGTGGGGCCGCTTGAATGAGGTGGAGCGGCGGCGTTTCCTGCGTCATCTGCAAGTCTACTGGGATGCTCATCGCCACAGAGTCGCACCTGAGTCTTTCAAAGCATTTTCAGCGCAGATCGAACAGGGCGGACTTCTGCCGATGGCAGGCAGAATCCAAAGTATCGAGCGGTTGGAAAAAGGCTTGCGTATTCATGTCGGGCAGCGAGGCAAGTCCACGGTCGAGACCGTGGATGTTTCGCATATCATCAATTGCACCGGACCGAACTCAAACCTTGCCCGCGTCGATGATCGCCTGATCGTTCAGTTGCGTCAGGCAGGCCTGATAAAACTGGACAGCCTGGGATTGGGTATCTGCGTTGATCAATCGCTTTCTGTATTGGATGCGCACGGCGTCACTGTGCCTTGGTTGAGTTATGTCGGCCCAATGCTCAAGGCGCAATTCTGGGAGGCCACTGCTGTCCCGGAATTGAGAAGATATGCGAAGGATCTGGCCTTGCGGGTCGCTACAAACATCAGTCAGTAGTGAGAGCATGTCGTCCGACATTCAGGTCGGGCGACCTCTGTCGTTTTCGGACAGTGATCAAACAATCAACAACGCCAGAGTGAATAATAAATGGTGCCGGTTAGCAGGTCTGGTCTCGATGATATTGTCGTGAGTTATTCGTCCCCTTTGACCTGTCGTTTGATTTCAAATGTTCGGCGTCCTCAGGTTGAGCCTTGTCAATGACTGTTCAAGCTGTGCTTGTGACGGGTGGATCGGGATTTTTGGGTGGGGCCTTGCTGCGACATCTGGCAACTTCCAAAAGTTATCTGCCGGCTGCCGCGTTGAGACGGGAGTGTCTCGATCTGCCACAGGCAATTCGTCGTTTCATGCTTGCAGACATGACGGCCAATGCTGATTGGCGAGATGCGTTAATCGGGATTGATGTTGTAGTGCATTGCGGTGCGCGAGTGCATGTCATGGAGGAGGCGGCAGCGGATCCGCTGGCGGAGTTTCGGCGGGTGAATGTCGATGCCACTCTGAATCTCGCCCGGCAGGCAGCAAGCGCCGGTGTGAAACGTTTTATCTTCATCAGCTCAATCAAGGTAAATGGTGAGTTCACCGAGCCGGGTAGAGTATTTACTGCCGATGACACACCGGCTCCCGTCGATCCTTACGGTATATCCAAGCTCGAAGCGGAAATTGGATTGAAACAACTCGCAACCACCACTGAAATGGAAGTTGTGATTATCCGGCCTGTTCTGGTTTATGGGGCGGGTGTAAAAGCCAATTTCCTGAGTATGATTCGCTGGCTGCAGCGCGGAATTCCTTTGCCATTGGGCGCGGTACACAACCGACGCAGCCTGGTAAGTCTTGATAACCTGATTGATCTGATCGTGACGTGCTTTGCACACCCCGCTGCGGCTGGTCAGGTCTTTTTGGCCAGTGACGGGCAGGATGTATCAACTACCGAGTTGTTGCGAGGTATCGCTGTCGCCCTGAAAAAACCTGTCGTGCTGCTCCCTGTACCGGTCAGTTTTATGAGTGCCATGGCAAGACTGTTGGGGCGAGGTGCGGTTGCCCAGCGAGTCTTCGGTTCGCTCCAGGTCGATATCGGCAAGAACCAGCGTCTGCTGGGTTGGGATCCGCCATTCAGCTTTGAACAGGGGCTGGTCGCCACAGTGAAACCATTTCTGGAAAATCGAAAACCATGAATCATTGGTGGCTCATCCCAGCAGTTGCCGGGCTATCTTTCGTCCTGACCGGCTGTCTGCGCCGTTACGCCCTATCGCGTAGTCTGATGGATATACCCAATCAGCGCAGTTCCCATTCGGTCCCAACTCCGCGAGGCGGAGGGGTCGCTATCGTGCTGGTGTTCATCCTTGCACTGTTGGTGCTGTTCCAGGTCGGGCTTATTGGCCAGGGAGCATTGATTGCATTGATGGGGGCAGGCGGTATCACCGCTGTTATAGGTTTTTTGGACGACCATGGTCATATCGCTGCGCGCTGGCGCCTTCTGGCTCATTTTTTTGCAGCAGCATGGGGTGTTTACTGGATCGGTGGGCTGCCCCCCGTGATGATCGGTGGCTTCAGTATCCAACTGGGCTGGTTGGGGCATCTTTTGGCAGTCATCTATCTGGTCTGGATGCTTAATCTGTACAACTTCATGGACGGCATTGACGGTATTGCCGGTGTCGAGGCCGTTACGATTGGCTTGGGTGCCGGGGTGTTGTATTGGGTGATTGGCTTGCCCGAGCTGGCGTGGCCACCCCTCTTGCTCGCAATTTGTGCGGGTGGTTTTCTGTGCTGGAACTTCCCGCCGGCAAAAATTTTCATGGGGGATGCGGGCAGCGGATTTCTGGGAATCATCCTGGCTGTCCTGTCACTCCAGGCTGCCTGGGTGGAGCCAGGATTGCTGTGGGCCTGGCTGATACTGTTAGGCGTATTCATTGTCGATGCGACGTTTACCCTGTTACGCCGGTTGTTGCGCGGGGATAAGATCTATGAGGCGCATCGCAGCCACGCCTATCAGTTTGCGTCCCGTCGGGTCGGCAGTCATTTGCCGGTGACTTCCGTGGTCGGACTGATCAATCTACTGTGGCTGCTGCCGATTGCACTCTGCGTCGTCTGCTTCAAGGTTGATGGCGTACTCGCATTGGTGGCGGCATACGTACCTCTTATTTGGCTGGCGGTAAAGTATCAAGCAGGCCAACTGGAAGCCAGATGAGCAACCTTGGTGCTTATGGCTTTTTCTGTGCTTGCACTCGTCCAACCTGCCAGAGCGGGGCAGGTGGGACGAGTTACACGCAACATCCTCATTGAAAAGCGATCTGAAGCGCCAATCCGCTCTGTCACCGCAGAAAAGCGAGTGTCTATGGCCAAGACTGATCCGTACATTGTAAAAAACTGTGTATCCTTGCGCGTACAACGGCTACCGCAATGCCGCCCCGAAGCCTGAAGTCCTCGAAATTGATTCTGAACTCCTCAGCGGAACGTTCGGTGTCTATGTCTGGTCGGAATCAATACTTGTGCTGGCCTTGTCCGGTAAGCGATTTGACTCATCGGGTGTTTAACCATATTTCTAATGATGCTTTGTTCTTGGAATGAAGTGATCGGAGAGGAGCAGATTTTGTCTCGCAGTATCTTCCTGTCAAAACTTCTAGAGTTTGTGAATGCTGCACGGGGAAGGCTGGCGGATCCCAACCTTCCTCCGAAGCTGCAAGAGAATAATTCGCCGTTGGATGCAGGCGCCATGTCAGTGGCTGGCATCGAAGGCACTTGCGACGCGAGCCTGCTTCCCGAGAATTTTGATCCGGCACTCTATCTACAAATGAACCCTGACCTGGGCGCCGTTGATCCTGTCGCTCATTACTTGAACCATGGTCGGCATGACACCTGGCGGGTCGCAACGTTGCCGCGAGTGCATCGTTCCGAGACGCGTGCCTTCAATCCTGAGCTGGACACCATCCTGGTTGTCAGTCATGAGGCATCTCGCTCGGGAGCCCCCATTCTTGCGCTCAATCTTGTCGAGCGCTTGTCGGCTCGATACAACGTGGTTGTATTAGTGCTTGGAAATGGCCCGCTCCTGGGGGCGTTTAAGGGCGCCGCTGTTGCAACCATGAGCAGTCCCGCACTCAGACATAATGCCGAGTATGTGCAACTCGCAATGCAACAGTTGAATGTCGAATTCAGTTTCCTGTTTGCACTGGTTAATAGTATGGAGTGCAATCTCGTTCTCGAACCGCTTGCCAGAAACTTTATTCCGTCTGTTTATCTGATTCATGAGTTTGCCTCTGCCTACCCCAATTCACAGGCTTTGTTGTCGGATACATTGTTGTGGAGTAGTGAAGTTGTATTTTCTGCGGGGTTGACGCAGGAGAACGCTCAAGATTCATTTCCGGCATTCAAGCATTTCCCCACGCACATCCTTCCACAAGGACGGTGCGTTCTTGCCGAGCAAAAAGGCAGTGAAGATCAGGCACGGAGGGAGTCGGATAAGCTTCGGGAACAAATTCGACCGAAAAGTGACACTGACAGAAAATTTGTTGTATTTGGCGCCGGGTATGTCAATTTTCGTAAGGGCGTAGATCTTTTTATCCAATGTGCAATCAAGACCATGAATAGCCCTGGGGGAGAACGGTTTCGTTTCGTCTGGATTGGACAGGGCTACATGCAGGGTACCGAAGATGGGTATTCGGTCTATCTCGCTGATCAGATCAAACGATCGGGTTTGCGAGACCGGTTCGTGATACTGGGAGAGACTTCTGCAATCAGCACCGCATATGAAGAAGCGGATGTGCTGTTCATTTCCTCACGGCTGGACCCATTGCCTAACGTCGCCATTGATGCTTTTGCGGAAAGACTGCCGGTAGTCTGTTTCGACAAGGCGAGCGGGATTTCAGATTTTCTTTCTTCCTGCGGATTACAGGATGTGTGTGTTGCCAATTATCTGGATGTCACCAGTGCCGCCGAGAAGATATTCGCGCTGGCTGATTCGAGTTTGTTGTATGAGCAAGCAGTCAATCTGAGCTACGACGCGTCGGCGACCTATTTCGACATGGATTCCTATGTTGGAAAAATCGAAGCGTTGGGTGTAAATGCATCCAGACGAACCCGACAGGAAAAGCACGATGTCGAAACCATCGTCGAGTCGGGCTTGTTAGTCGGAGGCAATGGGACAACCGTCGTTCAAGATGTCCTGAGCAATATACGGGGAAGGGCGCGGGGTATTAACGTTTCACCACTCGTTGCGGATTTTCAGCCAGATATCTACGTCTCCGAACGCGGCCTGGCGATCGCCGGATCCGATCCCTTTGCGGACTACCTGCGTGCTGGAAGCCCCCGAGGCGTCTGGGACAAGTGTAAGTAGCCGCAGGGTTACTCTCTACTCGACAGTGCTCTCCACAGCCTACTGAGCAGATTACAACGTTCGGGTCTATTGCGGACTTTGACGTCCAGACTGTCACTGCCTTCGTGCTCCATGCGCCGGCAGTGTTCAAGCAAAGGCGTCAAGTGTGGCGCAATCATGAGAGCATGGGCCGCCGGGTCATAGTGGTGATTACTGGGATCAGGGTTGCGCAAGGATTCTTTGAGGCGCCCGGATACATCTATCGAGTGACTGTCCAGATTCAAGTAGCTGAGGTTTTCACGGCGGCAGAACTCTTCCATGCGCTTGTTGAACTCAATGGTCAATCGAGTTCTGTCAGCCAGTGACGCTTTTACTTCTTTTCGCAGGTTTGCAACTTCACCCCATTCCATTTCATCCTGAATCGTCGGTAAAGGCGTACTGAGGGCGATTACTTGATGCGTCCCGGCAATGTCTTTCAGAAGCTTTTGATAGTTATCAACGGCCAACTGCAGCATTTGCTCAACTGGGCTATCGTGTTTCTGTGCTCTATACCAAATAACAAATCCGGTAT
Organism: Pseudomonas sp. HS6; assembly: GCF_023375815.1. Classification (NCBI taxonomy): domain Bacteria; kingdom Pseudomonadati; phylum Pseudomonadota; class Gammaproteobacteria; order Pseudomonadales; family Pseudomonadaceae; genus Pseudomonas; species Pseudomonas sp. HS6. The sequence continues at coordinate 3,941,296 of NZ_CP067412.1, forward strand.
CGACCTCGCCGAGCATGACAATTACTGTCTTGGCGTGCGTCGCGCCCAGCGCGGCCATGAATTGGGGCATCGCCTGGGTAACGGCATTTGGATTTTTCAATCCCGATACAGTTGCTCCTCCGACAGAGGTAACCTCGAACGAATATTCGGAGAGCAGTGTTCTCATTTTTTCCGAGCTGAAAACCAATGCGTGAGAGTCGCCGAGTACAAGTACAGGGGTCATTGTCTGAGAGCTTCCTGATTCCGTGATTTGAGGTGATGCATTGGCCAGAGCGAAATTCTATAGGGTCAGGGCGTGTGCGCCTAGTTGAGTCACAAGTCGGATCGAATCCGTTTTTGCCGACTGTAACGCGCTTGAATCAGTCGGAGGGTTGCTGTCTGAACGTCGTAGCAATTCCCTGGCTGTAGCCGGTCAATATTCAGATGGTGGTTCCTGCATTGAGGTTACAATGCGGCTCGTCGACTGTCGAAGGAGGGAGCCAAGTGCTCGAACGGGTGAATGGATAAAGTGCGGACTGTCTTGCTGGGTTTGCCTCGCAAACAAAAGCGATTATTGCAGGTGGCTACCGACATCGTTCTGGTTTGGGTCGCCCTTTGGTTGGCGTTCATCGTGCGTCTGGGTATCGATGATATGTACAACCCTTTCAAGGCCCACATCTGGCTCTTCGCCTGCGCGCCGGTCATCGCCATCCCACTTTTTATCCGCTTTGGCATGTATAGAGCGGTCATGCGCTACTTCGGCAATGACGCGCTGATCGCGATCGTCAAGGCCGTCAGCCTGTCATCGCTCATTCTGGCGGTGGTCGTTTACTGGTACAGCAATCACGAGTCTGTGGTGCCGCGATCGATTATCTTCAACTATTGGTGGTTGAGCATGATGATCATTGGCGGGCTGCGTCTGTGCATGCGCCAGTTTTTCATGGGGGACTGGTTTACAGCCGCTCAGCATGTCCCATTTACCAGTCGTGATGATGGTTTGATCAAGGTTGCCATTTATGGGGCAGGTGTTGCAGGCAATCAGCTTGTCGCGGCCCTGCGAATGGGCCGCGTCATGCGCCCGGTAGCTTTCATTGACGACGATCCCGACATTTCCGACCGTTCGATTTCGGGACTTCAGGTCTACAAGCCTAGAAACATTCAACAGATGATCGATGTGACCGGCGCCCAGGAAATGCTGTTGGCGTTGCCGTCCTCGACCCGAGCCAGGCGTCGGGAGATTCTCAATCTGCTTGAAGGTTTTCCGCTTCACGTGCGCAGTGTTCCGAATTTCACCGACCTCGCCAGTGGCCGGGTCAAGGTGGAGGATATCCAGGAAGTCGATATTGCCGACTTGTTGGGCAGGGATTCGGTACCCGCCCAGCCTGATCTGCTGGCACGATGCATCAATGGCAAGGTCGTGATGGTCACGGGGGCAGGCGGCTCTATCGGTGCTGAACTGTGCCGGCAGATTTTCACTCTTGGCCCGACGACGCTGGTGCTCTACGAACACAGCGAGTTCAACCTGTACAGCATTCTCTCGGAACTGGAGCAGCGTGGCTGCAAGGAGTCGACGCCTGTTCGTCTGCTGCCGATCCTCGGCTCCATTCGGCATGAGGAGAAGCTGCTCGATGTGATGAAAACCTGGAAAGTAGACACCGTCTATCACGCGGCAGCCTATAAACATGTGCCAATGGTCGAGCACAATATCGCCGAAGGCGTGCTCAACAATGTGATCGGCACACTCAATACGGCACAGGCTGCACTTCAGTCTGGTGTCTCGAATTTTGTACTCATTTCCACTGACAAAGCAGTGCGGCCGACCAACATCATGGGCAGCACCAAGCGACTTGCGGAGTTGACGCTGCAGGCTCTGAGTCGTGAAACGGCCCCCGTATTGTTCAGAGACAGCGCCAACGTATCCCGGGTCAATAAAACCCGCTTCACCATGGTCCGCTTCGGCAACGTGCTGGGCTCCTCCGGCTCAGTAATTCCTCTGTTTCACAGCCAGATCAAATCAGGTGGCCCGCTGACGGTTACCCACCCCAAGATAACCCGCTACTTCATGACCATTCCCGAGGCCGCACAATTGGTTATTCAGGCGGGGTCGATGGGACAAGGGGGCGATGTATTCGTCCTTGACATGGGGGAGCCAGTGCGGATCGTCGAACTCGCCGAGAAAATGATCCATCTTTCCGGTTTGAGTATTCGTTCCGAGCGCAATCCGCAAGGTGATATTTCGATCGAATTCACTGGCCTGCGTCCTGGTGAAAAGCTCTACGAAGAACTTCTGATAGGCGACAACGTGGCTGCCACACCGCATCCGATGATCATGACCGCCAACGAAGATCATCTGCCGTGGGACGTGTTGAAGTCCCGATTGAGCGAGTTGCTCGCGGCGCTTGACCGTGATGATTACTCCCGTGTTCGTCAGTTGTTGCGCGAAACCGTCAGCGGTTACACCCCCGACGGTGAAATTGTCGACTGGATCTATCAGCAGCGTCGGCTGGAACCCTGATTGTTTCATATTCTGTAATAGACACGTTTTTGACACTCGCCAATCATGGCCTAAGTTTGAGAAGCAGCTTGGGAAAAGCTGCTTTCTCAATCGATGTCATGGAGCGTCATTTATGCGTAATGGTTTTTTCTACTCTTTGCTTTTTGCACTGCTGACCAGCGCTTCAATTGCGACTGTTGCTGCACCTTTCGCCGTCCCTCAAACGGAAAAGGCAGCAATGGTAACGGAGGCGTCCGATACGCTGCCCACGAGTGAAAAGGTCGATCTCAATGGTGCTGATGCGGATACCTTGCAAAAGCAGTTATCCGGTGTAGGGGCGGCGAAGGCCAAGGCAATTATTGCCTATCGTGATGCTAATGGGCCATTTGCTTCGGTAGATGAGTTGCTTGAAGTGAAAGGCATCGGGAAAGCGATTCTGGATCGCAATCGCGACAAGCTGGAAGTGAACTAAGCTCATTATTCAAAGCCAAGGGGCCGGTCATTGACCGGCCTTTTTGCATTCTGGCGATCACTTGAGGCTGCGGGTGACCATCAAGGCCTCCTGTCGGTGATGGAAAATTACGACTATCATATTGGCTTTGGATTATGCCTATAATAAATTCCGTCGCCGCTGAAACGCTCAGGCTTTTCAGGGCTGCTTATCTGCCAGGCATTCCAGGAGTATGGTCATGAATTCCCCAAAATCCCAAGGTACGGCGCTTGTTACTGGCGCTTCTTCCGGCATCGGTGCGGTGTATGCCGAGCGGTTGGCGGCGCGTGGTTTTGATCTGTTGCTGGTCGCTCGCGATCATGAGCGCCTCGAGTCCGCAGCACGCACGCTGCGGGACGTGTACGGTGTCCAGGTCGAAGTGCTGAAAGCCGATCTGACTCAAAAAGACGAAGTGCTCAAGCTTGAACAACGCCTGCGCAGCGACTCTGGCATCCGTCTGTTGGTCAATAATGCCGGAGTGGCGGTCAATGGTTTGTTGGCCAACGCCGATCCTGATGTTCTGGAGAAACTGATTCAGTTGAACGTCACCAGCCTGACCCGCCTGGCAGCCGCTGCAGCTTCGGCATTCACCAGCGCCGGGCGCGGCACAATCATCAATATCGCGTCAGTGGTCGCCTTGTTCCCCGAGCGTTTCAATGCGACCTACAGTGCCAGCAAGGCTTACGTGCTGAGCCTCACTCAGTCGCTCAATACGGAACTGGAAGGCACCGGGGTCAAGGTACAAGCAGTATTGCCAGGTGTGACCCGCACCGAAATCTGGGAACGTTCCGGTTTCGATGCCAGCGGTATTCCGGCGGAGATGGTCATGGAAGCCGGCGAGATGGTGGATGCCGCGTTGGCAGGTCTGGACCAGGGCGAGCTCATCACCATTCCTTCGCTTCCTGATGCCGGGGAATGGCAAGCCTTCGTTGCCGCGCGGCACGTGATGGCCCCCAACCTGTCCCACAGCTCGGCAGCCAGCCGTTACAAGTGAAGGACTTTTGAGTCGTGAGAGGTCAACCCGATATGGATCAGCGTCGAGTAGTTGTTACGGGTATGGGCCTGGTATCGCCCTTGGGCAGTGATGTCGAAGTCGTCTGGCAGCGTCTGCTTGCCGGGCGCTCGGGTTTGCGCCAGTTGCCGGACGCGGTGGTTGCCGATCTGCCGGCCCGGGTCGGTGGTGTGGTGCCGACGATGGAAGAGGACGCCGAAGCGGGTTTCGACCCGGATCGCGCTACGCCGCCGAAGGAACAGAAGAAGATGGATCGTTTCATTCTGTTTGCCATGGAGGCTGCGCGGCAGGCGCTTGAACAGGCCGGCTGGCATCCGGGGGACCCTCATGCTCAAGAGCGTACAGCGACCATCATTGGCTCCGGTGTCGGTGGCTTTGGCGCAATCGCAGATGCCGTACGCACCACTGACAGTCGTGGCCCCCGGCGTTTGTCACCGTTCACCATCCCTTCGTTTCTGGTCAATCTTGCGGCGGGCCATGTCTCGATCCAGCACGGGCTCAAAGGTCCAATTGGCGCACCGGTCACCGCGTGTGCCGCTGGCGTCCAGGCGATCGGTGACGCCGCTCGATTGATTCGCGCCGGTGAGGCCGATATTGCGGTGTGTGGCGGTGCAGAAGCGTCAATCGATCGAGTCAGTCTTGCCGGTTTCGCGGCGGCGCGGGCCCTGTCCAGCGGCTACAACGAAACGCCCGAACGAGCCTCGAGGCCGTTCGACAGCGGCAGGGACGGTTTCGTGATGGGTGAAGGCGCAGGGCTGCTGGTAATCGAATCCCTGGATCACGCACTGGCCCGTGGTGCCAAGCCACTGGCCGAACTGGTCGGCTACGGCACCAGCGCCGACGCCTATCACCTGACCGCCGGGCCGGAAGACGGCAGCGGTGCCCGGCGAGCCATGACGTTGGCGCTGGCTCAGGCCGGTATCGCGCCGGATCAGGTGCAGCATCTGAATGCGCATGCGACCTCTACGCCGGTTGGCGACCTGGGTGAACTGGCTGCAATCAAGTCGGTGTTTGGAGCGCAGAACAAAATCGCCGTGACCTCGACCAAATCCGCCACCGGGCATTTGCTGGGCGCTGCGGGCGGTCTTGAAGCGATCTTCACCCTGTTGGCGATCCGCGATCAGATCGTTCCGCCGACCCTCAACCTGGACAATCCCGATCCGGCCAGCGAAGGCGTGGACATCGTCCATGGTCAGGCGCGGTCGATGCCGATCGAGTATGCGCTGTCCAATGGCTTCGGATTCGGTGGGGTCAATGCCAGTGTGCTGTTCAAGCGTTGGCGGGATTAATCTTCGGAGCGCTTGAGGTGTTCGCGGGTGACGTCGAGGATCTGTTGCGCTAGCTCGGCATCCGCGACACTGCGTGAGAGCAGGAGCGCGCCCACCAGCGTCGACATGATGACGATGCTGCGTTCGGCCGCGTTCTCGCCTTCGAGGGTCGTCTGAATCTGATCCAGACGCGCCTTCAGCACGGTGTCGCTGGTCGGGCTCGGTTGGCCGCGTAGTCCTAGTTCCGAAGAAATGGTCAACAACGGGCAGCCTTCATGAGGAGAAGTCTGGTGCCATTCGGACAGGTACGTATCGATGAAGGCTTCCAGCGGTTTTTCCTGGGCGAACAGCTCCTCGCACAAGCCTGCGACCTGATCGCCGGCGGCTTGCAGGGCTTTTTCGACCAGGTCGTCCTTGGATTTGAAATGCGAATAAAAGCCGCCGTGGGTCAGGCCCAGCGCTTTCATCAACGGTTGCAGGCCGGTCGCGCCGATGCCGTCCTTGCGAAACCGTTCGGACGCTTCCTTGATGATGCGCTGATGGGTCTGGGCTTTATGATCCTGCGAGTAACGCATTTAAACTCTCCGCAACAAGACCGCCATCTTAACCAATGCAAATTGAATGGTGACTGTACTTCTACTTCTAAAAAGCCTGCCGATGACTCCAACATGTTCGTAACAGCGGTGAACGGTTGGCACGGATAGTGGTTGCAGCTTGCAAAGTTGCCATCACCGAAGGAGCAGGAGAACCATGTACAAAGACTATCCGGCCGCCTATCAAGTCAGTAAAGGCTCGGCCTTGCAGGTCAATGCACCGTTCTACGAGCGGATTCGCGAACAGAAGGCTGCGCGGACCCTGATCGAGCAATTCGAAGTGCCGATCCGCACCGGTCGTGCCTGGCACGTTCCGGCGGGGCATGTGTTTCGTGTCACCACACCGGTGGGGCCACAGGTGGGCGACTTCAATGTGTGGAATGCCCACGATCCGCGCGAACGGATGTGGGCGGCGCGGACCCGGCAACTGCAAGGCGCACATGTCAGCACCCATGATCGCCTCTGGTCGAACCTGCCTTTTCTGCGGCCACTGGTGACCATCACCGATGACAGCCTGGCCAGTTACGGCATCGATGAGCACGGCGGGCGCCTGCACGATTTGCTCGGCACGCGCTGCGATCCGTATGTGAACAAGATGCTCACCGGCGAAGACTTCCATCATCATTGCCATTCCAACCTGACCCGCGCCGTACTGCCACACGGTCTGACCGAATTCGACGTGCATGACGTACTGAACATCTTTCAGTGCACCGGCCTGAACCACGATGACCTGTACTTCATGAAGGCCTGTCCGGCGCAGAAGGGCGACTATCTTGAGTTCTTTGCGGAAATCGACTTGCTGTGTGCATTGTCGACGTGTCCCGGCGGTGATCTGTCGCTGGCGATGTGGGGCCCGGATGCACAGGATCCGCTGAGTGTGTGTCGTCCGCTGGGCGTGGAAATCTATCGACTTGAGGACTCATTGCTCGAAGGCTGGAGCCCGCCGGAGCGCGCGGCATACAAGGGCCTGCATGGTCTGCACATCGCCAAGGCCGAGTGGGAAAAATAACGGCTTTCAAAAACAAACCCCGCCGATTATGGCGGGGTTTTTCGTTCAGCGGTCCTGCGCGTCCTTGACGTCCGCTTCGGCATTGCGCTCAGCAACGCGCTGACGTTGTTCTTCGGTCAGTTCGACCTTGTTGGCGGTGTCTCGCAGCATCATCAGACCCCCCACGATCGAGCCGATTGCAACAACCAGAATCAACCAGGCATACCAGGGCATAGCGGCTCTCCTTAATGGCAGGTCGCCGGGCGAGGATTTCGACGGGCGATGCTGCTTACCACGTTTGAGCGATGGAAAATCGCAGTGGTTCCATTCTAGGCCGGTTATGCCCGGTACACCCGCACAGCGTCTATTGACCGGTCAGCATCGCATCGGCCGGCGCGTTCGCACGCAACTGGCCGGTGAGCAGGAAATAGCCGAATCCGACCGCCATGAAACCGAGGAAGATCAGCCCGATCAGCGCGTTGAACCAGGCCATCGCCACCAGACACACCACCGCCAGCACCAGCGCGATGAACGGGATCAGCGGGTAGCACGGTGCGCGGAAAGTCCGCTCCAGATTCGGTTCGCTTTTGCGCAACTTGAACAGGCTGAGCATGCTCATGATGTACATGACGATGGCGCCGAACACGGCCATGGTGATCATCGCGGCGGTCAGGGTCATGCCGCCGAGGTTGATCAGGCCGTCGCTGTAAATGGCGGCAATGCCGATGATGCCGCCGGCGATGATCGCCCGGTGCGGCGTCTGGAAACGCGACAGCTTCGCCAGCGAGGCAGGCAGGTAACCGGCGCGGGCGAGGGCGAAGAACTGCCGCGAGTAGCCAAGAATGATTCCGTGGAAACTCGCCACCAGGCCGAACAGGCCGATCCACACCAGCATGTGCAGCCAGCCGGAATTGTCGCCGACCACCGCTTTCATCGCCTGTGGCAGCGGGTCGTTGATGTTTGACAGGGTGCGCCAGTCGCCAACACCGCCGGCAAAGAACATCACGCCCATCGCCAGCAGCACCAACGTCAGGATGCCGCTGATGTAGGCCTTGGGAATCGTGCGTTTCGGATCCTTGGCCTCTTCGGCCGCCATGGCCGCGCCTTCGATGGCGAGAAAGAACCAGATCGCAAACGGAATCGCCGCGAACATCCCGGCAATCGCTGGTGCGCCGAATACGTCCGAGCCGGCCCAGCCATTGAGCGCGAAGTTGCTGAAACTGAAGGCCGGAGCGACCACGCCCATGAACACCAACAGCTCGGCGACGGCCAGCACGCAGACGATCAACTCGAAAGTCGCCGCCAGTTTCACACCGAGGATGTTCAGCCCCATGAAGACGATGTATGCGCCGACCGCTGCATGTTTCGGATCGAGGGCCGGAAACTGCACGTTTAGATAGGCGCCAATCGCTAGCGCAATCGCCGGCGGAGCGAAGACGAATTCTATCAGCGTCGCCAGGCCTGCGATCAATCCGCCTTTTTCACCGAACGCCCGGCGACTGTAGGCAAACGGCCCACCCGCGTGCGGAATCGCCGTGGTCAGTTCGGTGAAGCTGAAAATAAAGCAGGTGTACATGGTCGCGACCATGAATGACGTCACCAGAAAGCCCAGCGTTCCTGCGACGCCCCAGCCGTAGCTCCAGCCGAAATACTCCCCGGAAATCACCAGCCCCACCGCGATGCCCCACAGGTGCAACGTGCCCAGCGTGGGTTTGAGTTGTGTGTTCATGCGTTTGCTCCCTGAACGGTTTGGAAAGCTCGAAGGAGGGTGTGTGCAGTGGGCGTGCCATTTTGTATTGGCGCGTCGTAATGGGCTGAAAGCTGTCGTATCGGGGATGTTCGCGGCGCAATGCCCACAAAATTGTGCGCCAGTTGGGTGCGATGTTGTCTGTGCTGCCGTCTTCGCGGGCAAGCCCGCTCCCACAGGTTCAGCTGTGGGATCAGATGCTGTGATCGACACAAATTCTGTGGGAGCGGGCTTGCCCGCGAACAGGCCCGCCCATACAACGCAAAAATCCGCTGTAACGCCGACGTAAACCCACTCTTTACGCTTTCTTTATGCCCCGCGCGCACCCTCGGTCTCGTTCCTTTACAGCCACCTTTCCGACAATGCCTCCACACGCGGCAATACGCCGTAACACGGAGATCTTCCATGAGCGTTCTGGACGGGGTGTCACTGCTGCTGGCAGTGGGGCTGTTCATTTATCTGTTGGTTGCGCTGTTGCGCGCGGATCGGAACTAGGAGCGGCTATGCACAGTTATGACTATTGGCAGATCCTCGCGTTTTTCGCGTTGGTGTTGCTGCCGGCGCCGTTCCTCGGGCGCTTCTACTACAAGGTAATGGAAGGTCAGCGCACCTGGCTGACGCCGATTCTCGGCCCGGTCGAGCGCGGCTGTTACCGCATTGCCGGGGTCAATCCGCAGGACGAACAGAGCTGGCAGAAGTACACGCTGGCGCTGCTGGCGTTCAACCTCGCGGGTTTCCTGTTGCTGTTCGCGATCCTGTTGTTCCAGGATCACCTGCCGCTGAACCCGCAAAACCTGCCAGGCCAGGAGTGGACGCAAGCGTTCAACACCGCCGTCAGCTTCATGACCAACACCAACTGGCAGTCCTACAGCGGTGAAGCGACCCTCAGCTACCTGAGCCAGATGGTCGGCCTCACCGTGCAGAACTTCGTCAGCGCCGCCACCGGCCTCGCCGTGCTGGTCGCGTTGTGCCGTGGCATCGGTCGCAAATCGACCAAGACCCTGGGCAACTTCTGGGCCGACATGACCCGCGCCACTCTCTACGGCCTGCTGCCGCTGTGCCTGCTGCTGGCGCTGTATCTGGTGTGGCAGGGCGTTCCGCAAACCTTCGCGCAATATGTGAATGCGGTGACGATGCAGGGCGTCGATCAAGTCATCCCGCTCGGCCCGGCGGCCAGCCAGATTGCGATCAAGCAATTGGGCACCAACGGCGGCGGTTTCTTCGGGGTCAACTCGGCGCATCCGTTCGAGAACCCGACCGCGTGGAGCAACCTGTTCGAAGTCACCTCGATCATCCTGATCCCGGTCGCGTTGGTGTTCACCTTCGGCCACTACGTCAAGGATCTGCGTCAGAGCCGCGCAATCATCGGCTGCATGTTGGCGCTGTTCCTCATCGGCGGCGCTACTTCGATGTGGGCCGAGTATCAGCCGAACCCTGCGCTGAACAACGTGGCCGTCGAGCAGACCGCGCCGCTGGAAGGCAAGGAATCGCGCTTCGGCACCACTGCCACCGTGCTCTGGTCGGTGACCACAACCGCAGCTTCGAACGGTTCGGTCAACGGCATGCATGACAGCCTCAACCCGCTCAGCGGCATGGTGGCGCTGGTCAACATGATGGTCGGCGAAGTGATCTTCGGCGGTGTCGGTGCCGGGCTCTACGGCATGTTGCTCAACGTGCTGATCGCGGTGTTCCTCGCCGGCCTGATGATCGGTCGCACCCCGGAATACCTCGGCAAGAAACTCCAGGCCCGCGAAGTGCAACTGCTGGTCGTGACCTTGCTGGTGATGCCGGTCGGCGTGCTGGTGCTGGGCGCGATTGCCGCTGCCCTGCCTGGCCCGGCGGCGACCATCAGTAACCCCGGCCCACATGGTTTCAGCCAGTTGCTGTACGCCTACACCTCGGCCAGTGCCAACAACGGTTCGGCGTTCGGTGGACTGAGTGCTAACACTCCGTTCCACAACCTGATGCTCGGCCTGGGCATGTTGATCGGTCGCTTCGGCTACATCCTCCCGGTACTGGCCCTGGCCGGCAGCCTGGCGATGAAGAAAACCGCACCGATCGGCCAGAACAGCTTCCCGACCCATGGCCCGCTGTTCGTGACCCTGTTGACCGTGACCATTTTGCTGGTGGGCGGCCTGACCTTCTTGCCGACCCTCGCATTGGGCCCAATAGCTGAACATCTGAGCATGGGCTTCTAAGGAGTCAATGATGAATATGCCCGCAATCAAACCCGTCGTCGCCAAGGCGCCGGAACACGCGAAAACCGCGATCAGCGCCCTGTGGCGTCCGGCACTGGTGCAAGCGTTCGTCAAGCTCGACCCGCGTCAACTGGTGCGTTCGCCAGTGATGCTGGTGGTCGAACTGACCGCGATCTTCACCACCGTGCTGTGCTTCATCCCGGACAACGTCGTGCCGACCTTCGTCGCGGCGCAAATTGCCCTGTGGCTATGGTTCACCGTGCTGTTCGCCAACTTCGCCGAAGCACTGGCCGAAGGTCGGGGCAAGGCCCGCGCCGACAGCCTCAAGGCTGGGAGTGAAGGGCTCAGCGCTCGACGCAAACTGGCCAACGGCAGCTTCCAGGTGGTGCCGGCCGCGAGCCTGCGCAAGGGCGATGTGGTGCGCGTCGAAGCCGGAGAAATGATCCCTGGTGACGGCGAGGTCATCGAAGGCATCGCAGCCGTCAACGAGGCGGCGATCACCGGTGAATCGGCGCCAGTGATCCGCGAGTCCGGCGGCGACCGTTCCGCCGTCACCGGCAACACGCGACTGGTGTCCGACTGGCTGCTGGTGAAGATCACGGCCAACCCGGGCGAATCGACCCTGGACCGGATGATCGCGCTGGTCGAAGGCGCCAAACGCCAGAAGACCCCGAACGAAGTGGCGCTGGACATCCTGCTGATCGGTCTGACCCTGATCTTCCTGCTGGTGGTCGTGACATTGCAGCCATTCGCGCATTTCGCCAACGGCAGCCTGCCGCTGGTGTTCCTGGTGGCACTGTTGGTGACGCTGATTCCGACCACCATCGGCGGTCTGCTGTCGGCGATCGGTATCGCCGGGATGGATCGTCTGGTGCGCCTGAACGTGATCGCCAAGTCCGGTCGTGCCGTGGAAGCGGCGGGTGACGTGCACGTGTTGCTGCTGGACAAGACCGGCACCATCACCTTCGGCAACCGTCGTTGCAGCGCGGTGTATGCCGCTCCCGGCGTGAGTGGTCGCGAGCTGGCCGAAGGCGCGCTGTTCGCTTCGCTCGCCGATGAAACCGCCGAAGGCAAGTCCATCGTCGAGTACCTGCGAGGTCTGCATCCGCAAGCGGAACCTGCGCTGGACGTGTTGACCGCGGTGCCGTTCAGTGCGGAAACCCGCTTGTCCGGTGTCGATTATCAGGGCCGTGTATTCCGCAAGGGCGCGGTGGATTCGCTGCTGGGGTTCATCGGTCAACAGCGTTCGGATCTGGCCCCGAGCCTGTCCCGTGAAATCGACAAGATCGCCCAGAGCGGTGGCACACCGTTGCTGGTCTGCGCCGACGGCAAATTGCTTGGTGCCATTCACCTGAAAGATGTGGTCAAGCCGGGTATCCGCGAGCGTTTCGCCGAGCTGCGCAAGCTGGGGATTCGCACCGTGATGGTCACCGGCGACAACCCGCTGACCGCTGCCGCGATTGCCGCTGAAGCAGGCGTCGACGACGTGCTGGCCGAAGCCACACCGGAGAAAAAACTGGCGCGCATCCGTCATGAGCAGAACGACGGTCGCCTGGTCGCGATGTGCGGCGACGGCGCCAACGATGCCCCGGCGCTGGCCCAGGCTGACGTCGGCATGGCGATGAATGACGGCACTCAGGCGGCGCGCGAAGCGGCCAACATGGTCGACCTCGACAGCGATCCGACCAAGCTGCTGGACGTGGTGCAGATCGGCAAGGAATTGCTGGTGACCCGTGGTGCGCTGACGACTTTTTCCATTGCCAACGACGTGGCCAAGTACTTCGCGATCCTGCCGGCGCTGTTCGCTGCGATCTACCCGCAACTGGGCGTGCTGAACATCATGCACTTGAGCAGCCCGCAGAGCGCGATTCTGTCAGCCATCGTCTTTAACGCTCTGATCATCGTCGTGCTGATTCCGCTGGCCCTGCGCGGCGTGCGGGTGCAGGCGGCGAGTGCGGCGGCGTTGCTGCGACGCAACCTGCTGATCTATGGCCTGGGCGGGATTCTGGTGCCGTTCGTGGGGATCAAGGCGATCGACATGTTGCTGACGGCGTTGCATCTGGTTTGACCCCGAAATCGTCCCCTCACCCTAACCCTCTCCCGGGGGGAGAGGGGACTGACCGAGGTGTTTTCCGGAGATACATCGACCTGAATTACCGAGTCGAACTCAGGATTTGAAATGCACAAAGATTGGCTCCCTTTCCTTCAGGGAGAGGGGACTGACCGAGGTGTTCTGGCGAGTTGCACCGACCTGAAATATCGAGCCGAACTCAGGTTTTGAAAAGTATGCAAATCGGCTCCCTTTCCCCCTCGCCCCCCTGGGGGAGAGGGCTGGGGTGAGGGGGATGGATCTTCCTGACCCCCCACCAAAGTTTGCCCAATGAATTCGAGGATTTTGAAATGTCCACAATGTTACGTCCGGCCCTGAGCCTGCTGGTGCTGATGACCCTGGTCACTGGCGTTGCCTATCCACTGGTGGTCACCGGAGTCGCGCAAGTTGCGTTCCCCGAACAGGCCAACGGCAGTCTGGTGCACGACGCCGAAGGCAAGGTGCGCGGCTCGTCGCTGATCGCTCAGGATTTTGTCGGCGATGCCTGGTTCCATCCACGTCCTTCGGCCGGTGCCTTTGCGACGGTGTCGAGCAGCGCGAGCAACCTGGCGCCGAGCAATCCGGCGTTGGCCACTCGGGTGATCGATGACGCCAACAAGTTGCAGGTGCCCGGTCAGGGCCCGGTGCCACTGGCGCTGCTGACCACCTCCGGCAGCGGTCTCGATCCGCACTTGCCACCGGCCGCGATTGCCTATCAACTGGCGCGTGTCGCGGCAGCGCGTAATGTGCCGGTGGCGACCTTGCAGCAGTTGCTCGACGCGCACATCGAACAGCCGCTGGTGGGCCCACCGGTAGTGAATGTGCTGGCGCTGAACATGGCGCTGGAAAAGCTGTAAATCGCGATGACATCAGGAAGAGAGACTTTCAAGCATGAGTGACTCCGGCCGCGCCGACGCGCTGTTAGCAGACCTGCCCCGCGACGGCCGTGGCCGGCTCAAGGTTTTCCTCGGCGCCGCGCCGGGTGTGGGCAAGACCTATGCGATGTTGCAGGCGGCTCACAGTCAATTGCGTCAGGGCGTGAAAATCATTGCCGGCGTGGTCGAGACCCACGGTCGCGCCGAAACCGAAGCGTTGCTCGGCGGCCTGCCGCAACTGCCGCTGGTACGTTCGGAATACCGTGGCGTGACGCTGGAGGAAATGGACCTCGACGGTCTGCTCGCGGCAAAACCGAAACTGGTGCTGGTCGATGAACTGGCCCACAGCAACGCCCCCGGCAGTCGTCACGCCAAACGCTGGCAGGACATTCAGGAACTGCTCGCAGCCGGCATCGACGTGTACACCACGGTCAACGTCCAGCACCTGGAAAGTCTCAACGATCAGGTGCGGGGCATCACTGGTGTGCAGGTGCGCGAAACCCTGCCGGACTGGGTGCTGCAAGAAGCCTACGAACTGCTGCTGATCGACCTGCCGCCCCGGGAATTGCTCGAGCGCTTGCGCGAAGGCAAGGTCTACGTGCCGGAACAGGCGCGGGCCGCGATCGATGCGTTTTTCACCCAGACCAACCTCACCGCGCTGCGTGAACTGGCGATGCAGACCGCTGCGGCGCAGGTCGATAACGATCTCGCCCAAGGCTATCGCCAGCTCGGCCAGGCTGCACCGGCCGTGCGCGGGCGCTTGCTGGTCGGCGTCGACGGCAATGCCGATGCTGAACGGCTGGTGCGTCATGCCAGTCGCGTCGCACAGCGCCGGCATTTGCCCTGGAGTCTGGTACACGTCGAAAACGGCAGTGTGCGCGATGAGCAATCGCGCCTGCGCCTGCAAAGCGCCCAGCAATTGGCCGAACGGCTTGGCGGCGAAGTGGTGCTGCTGCGGGCCGGCGAAGTAGCAAAGACCTTGATCCAGCACGCCGCCGAACGCCGCGCCAGTCTGGTGCTGGTCGGCCAGTCGCGGCCGAGTCTGCGCCGGCGTTTGTTTGGCGGTGGTCTGGCGGCGCGTTTGTTGCGCCAGTCCCATGGCCTGGAAATCAACGTGCTGGACAGCGACCACGAACAGCATCCGCCACGTCAGCGGTCGGCACCGACACTGGTGTGGTTCGACTACGCGCTGGCGCTGGTGGCCACGGTTTTGGCCAGTGCGCTGGCGTGGGCGGTGTCCAGCGTATTGCCGTTGCCGAATATCTCGTTGGTGTTCCTTGCCGCGGTGTTGCTGGTGGCAGTGCGCAGCAGCCTGGGGCCTTCGCTGGCCTGCGCGGCGCTGTCGTTCCTGACCTACGACTTTCTGTTCATTCCGCCGAATTTCTCCTTCAGCATCCAGCGCGAAGAAGACGTGCTGACCTTGCTGTTCTTCCTGCTGATGGCGGCGCTCACCGGTAACCTGGCGGCGCGTCAGCGTCGGCAATTGCAGGCCCTGCGCGACACCCAGGAAGAGACCACCGAACTGCTCGACCTGTCGCGCAAACTCACCGCCGCCACCGACCGTCAGGCCGTGGTCAGCGCCGCTGCGCAGCACCTCAATGGCTGGAGCGATCTGCAATTGTGCCTGCTCAATCGCGACGGCCAGGGTGGCTGGAAAGTCGAGACCGGCGGCCCGCTGCAATTCACCGAAGCGGAACGCGCCGCCGCCGACTGGGCCTGGCAACACGATCAACCGGCAGGCATGGGCACCGGCACGTTGCCGTTCGGTCGCTGGTGGTGGTGGCCGCTGTCGGTGGAGGACGGGCCGTTGGCGTTGCTCGGTGTGTGCGCCAAAGAAGGCCAGACGTTGAGCGGGCAACGCCGCCGCTTGTTGACTGCGCTGAGCCAGCCGCTGGCCCAGGCACTCGCCCGGGCGCAACTGGCCGATGACCTTGAAGCTGCGCGCCTGCACGGCGAAACCGAACAATTGCGCAGTGCCTTGCTGGCGTCGGTGTCCCACGATCTGCGCACGCCGCTGACGTCAATGCGCGGCAGCATCGACAGCCTGTTGGCGCTCGGCGAAGCGATCCCGCTGGAAGATCGCCGCGAGTTGCTTGAAGGCACTCGCGATGAAGCCGAACGTCTTGACCGCTACATCCAGAATCTGCTGGACATGACCCGCCTCGGCCACGGTGCCCTGAAGCTGGCGCGGGACTGGGTGTCGCCAGCGGACATCGTCGGCAGTGCGCTCAATCGTCTGCGAGCGGTGCTGTCGTCGTTGCACGTGAGCACCGATGTACCGGCCGAGTTGCCGCTGCTGTTCGTCCATGCCGCGTTGATCGAACAGGCGCTGGTGAATGTGCTGGAGAACGCCGCACGGTTTTCGCCGTCCCACGGCCGGCTGCAACTGCGTGCCGGAGCGGATGAGAGCGAGGTGTTTTTCTCGGTCAGCGATGAAGGGCCGGGAATTCCTGTCGATGAGCGAGCGAAGATTTTCGACATGTTCTACACCGCCGCCCGGGGTGATCGCGGCGGGCAGGGCACTGGCCTCGGGTTGGCAATCTGTCAGGGCATGGTCGGCGCCCATGGCGGGCGGATCAGTGTCGGCGACGGTATCGACGGACACGGCACCTGCATCACCCTGCACCTGCCTTTGCAGGCGCAACCGGGGATGGACGGTGAAGCCTGATCCGCGCTGCGCTACTCTCTTGCCACTCTTTTGTGTTGATGTGAACTCATGACTCAGACCGCGACCATTTTGGTCATCGATGACGAACCGCAGATCCGCAAGTTTCTGCGCATCAGCCTCGTATCCCAAGGCTACAAAGTGCTGGAGGCCGGCACCGGTGCCGAGGGCCTGGCCCAGGCGGCGCTGAACAAACCGGACCTGTTGGTGCTCGACCTCGGCCTGCCGGACATGGACGGTCAGCAAGTGTTGCGCGAGTTTCGCGAGTGGGCCACGGCGCCGGTGCTGGTGCTGTCGGTGCGCGCCAGCGAAGGGCAGAAAGTCCAGGCGCTGGATGGCGGCGCCAATGATTACGTGACCAAACCGTTCGGTATTCAGGAGTTTCTCGCTCGGGTCCGCGCGTTGTTGCGCCAGGCACCGGCCGGGGAGGCGCAGCAAGCGGCGTTGGTGTTTGGCCCGCTGACGGTGGACCTCGCTTATCGGCGGGTGCTGCTCGACGGCGTCGAAGTTGCCCTGACCCGCAAGGAGTACGCCGTGCTGGCGCAACTGGCGCGACATCCGGGGCGGGTGATCACCCAACAGCAATTGCTCAAGGATATCTGGGGCCCGACCCACACCGAGGACAGTCACTATCTGCGGATTGTGGTCGGTCATCTGCGGCAGAAACTGGCGGACGATCCGACCCGGCCACGGTTCATCGTGACCGAGGCAGGCGTCGGCTATCGGTTGTTGAACGAGAACAGCCTTTAGCTCTGTTCGCTCTCATAGCGGTCGAGGGTGTCCCGGGCGATTTCGCGACCCAGCGCGATCAGTTCCGGTGCCTTGTAGAACTCGAAGAATCGGCACACCCGCTTCGGCACGTTGATCAGGATGTCCGGTGGATACCCGGCGATCTTGTACTGTGCCAGCGAGGTCTGCATCACCTCGAAACTCTGGTTGATCAAATCCAGCAATGACGCCGGCCCGACGTTATCGATGATGAACGATCCGGTGGCGGATTTCGGGGCGCCTTCACGTTCAGGGGCGGCGGCCGGTTGCTGGGTTTCGGGCTCCGCACCTTCGACCCATGGATTGATCTCGGCGGCCTCGGCGCGCAACGCCTCCTGCTCGAGTCGCAGCAGTTGCTCGGCTTGTGTGCGGCGGAACGGCATTTTCGAACCGAGTGAACTGATCAGGTTGTCGAAGCGGCTACGAAACGCAGCGGGCCGCTGTATCACCGGCAATTTGTAATGACGCTGGTTGGTGGAGTTGAGATTGACCGCGATGATCAGGTCGCAGTGACTCGACACCACCGGCACGATCGGCAGCGGGTTGAGAATGCCGCCATCCACCAGCATCCGGTTGCCTTGCATTACCGGCGTGAACAGGCTGGGAATCGCCGCCGAGGCACGCATCGCCTGATGCAGGCAGCCTTCCTGAAACCAGATTTCCTGTTGATTGGTGAGGTCGGCTGCCACCGCCGTGTAAGGGATGCGCAGGTCTTCGATGTTGATCTCGCCGACGATCTTGCGGATCTGGCCGAAGACCTTCTCGCCACGGATCGCGCCGAGGCGAAAGCTCACGTCCACCAGCCGCAGCACATCGAGATAATCCAGGCTTTCGATCCAGTTGCGGTACTCGTCGAGTTTGCCGGCGGCGTAGATTCCGCCGACCACCGCGCCCATAGAACAACCGGCAATACAGGCGATGTCGTAACCACGCCGTTCAATCTCCTCGATGACCCCGATATGGGCATAGCCCCGGGCGCCACCGGAGCCCAGCACCAGTGCGACACGCTTTTTCATCAGACTTCCTCCCCGACAGGTTTCCACAATGCACCCATCGAGGGCCGGGCTACAATCGCCAGGGTCGCTCGGGGTGGCGATGGCGTCGTTATTTCGATACTTCATGACCCGCTGGCGTTATCTTTTGCCGTGCGGTGGATTCACGGGGCACAAGGCACTTTTTCAGCGCCGGACCGTCTTAACTGCACGACTGTTGACCTATCTTTGAGGTGTAAGTGATGAAAGCCTGGATCTGTGTGCCCTTGATTGCCCTGGCATTGGCCGGTTGCGCCGGCAAGACCGCCTACCGCGACAGCTGCGGCAGCCAACTCGACGCGGCGTGGCATGAACTGGATCTGGCCAAGGCCGAGGGTTTCGCCGGCACGGTCAGCTACTCCAAGGCCCTGTCGTTGCTGACGGCGGCCAAGACTCAGCAGCAATTCGAAGGTTTCGAAGGTTGCAGCAGCAAGGCTGAAAAGGCGCGTTTCTACATTCGCGAATCCCGCGCCGGGCGCTAAGCTGCTGACGTAGCGCAAGTGCAGGTGCCTTGCGCAGATGCACACTCATGCAACGCCATTGAATTCAGGAGCAATTAATGTCTGCGCTGGTTGACCGGTTGGTGGCTCATGTCCTGAGTCTGGAAGTCAGGCTGCTGGCCTGTCAGGCACGTCTGACCGCCCGGACCGACCCTGAGGCGCTGCATGATTTGCGAACCACCGTGCGCCGCTTGCGCAGCCTGTTAAGGCCATTGCGCGGTTTGCCCGGTGTCGAGCAACTGGAAGTCGCGGCGGCCGGTGTCGGGCAAGTGACTACGCCATGGCGTGATCGCGAGGTGCTGGCGGCGTATCTGCTCGAACATGGTCAACCTGAGGCCGCGCAGCGGCGCATGGCGCAGATGGCCGAGGCCTATCCGGCATTGGCGGCGAGTGCGGAAGTGGCTTCGCTGCTGATGATCCTCGATGCGTTTCCGCGTTTCCTACGGGCATCCCAGCGTCAGGGATTGCTCGATGATCTGGGCAAGCGCATCGAAAAACGCCTGGGTAAACAATGGAGGAACCTCGACGTGGCGCTGCACGATCCGGCCCACGACCGCCATCGCCTGCGTCTGCTGATCAAGCGTGTGCGTTACGGCATCGAAGCCTATCCCGAACTTGATCGCCTGCCGAAACCCGCGTTGGAGCGTCTGAAGTCTGCACAGGGCGCATTGGGTGACTGGCACGATTGCTGGCAATGGCTGGCGAAGGCCGAACAGGAAGCGGATCTGCAACCCTGCGTCGCCACCTGGCAGGCAACCATGATCAAGGCCGAAAGCAAGGCTGACCGGGTGCTGGAAAAGCTCAGCGCAGCCTGCTTCAAGTCCTGAAACCCTCTCCAGCTCGGCGCGCTGTCTTATCTGTCAGTCTCTTTGACCGGAATGGACGCTGCGCCGCTCTGCCGCGCTGGTTAAGATCCGGTCATTCCCTTTTTCGTGTCCGAGGTTCCCATGCGCTTTTGCGATCTGATCGATGCTGTCCGTCGTCAACCCGAGGTCACGATTCCTGCCGAGTGGGGACAGGGCCGGGCCAGTTTTGGCGGGCTGGTTGCCGCGCTGCAATTTGAAGTGATGCGCACCAAGGTGCCCACCGATCGGCCGGTGCGTTCGTTGGCGATCACGTTTGTCGGCCCGGTCGAGCCCGAGGTTCCGGTGAGCTTCGAGGTCGAGGTGCTGCGCGAAGGCAAAGCGGTCAGCCAGGTGCTGGGCCGCGCCGTGCAGAACGGCCAAGTAGTGACGATGGTGCAAGGCAGCTTCGGTGCTTCGCGCCCTTCGGAAGTAGCGGTTGAAGCCTACCCGGCACCGGAGATGAAACGCTGGGACGACTGCCAGGAACTGCCGTACATCAAAGGTGTGACCCCGGAGTTCATGCGTCATCTGGCGATGCGCTGGAGTGTCGGCGGCATGCCGTTCACCGGCAATCAGTCGCGGCTGATGGGCGGCTGGGTGCGCTTGCGTGGGGATGTCAAAGAGGAGCCGGTCAACGAGGCGCACCTGCTGGCGCTGGTCGATGCCTGGCCGCCCGCGCTGTTGCCGTACCTGAAGAAACCGGCACCGGGTAGCACACTGACCTGGACCATCGAATTCGTTCAGCCATTACGCGATTTGAGCACGCTGGACTGGTGCCAGTATCTGGCGGACATCGAGTATGCCGCCGACGGTTACGGCCACGTCGCCGCCAAACTGTGGAGTGCGCAAGGCGAGCTGATCGCCATGAGCCGGCAGACGGTGACGATCTTCGCCTGACTCAATGACGGCGGTGGCGTTCACGCCAGGCGCGATACCATCCGCCACTGAGAAAAAACCGTGGGAACGTCAGAAACTGCTCGACCAGCAGGCGCGATACTGCGTCCTTGCGATCACTGAACGGCTCGGAGGCTTGCGCCTCCAGGCTGTGGCCGTGGCGCTGCAGACCCAGTGCCGCGACAATTCCGATCACGCCAATTGCCACGCTCGCCAGACTCAGGCTGAACACGCCCGAGACGATCAACAGAAACGCAACGATGAACAGCGGCACAGCGATCAGGTGCAGCACCAGATTGGTCGGGTGCTGATGATTGGCCGGGTACGCGCGCCATTGCCACGCGGGAAGGTTGGGGTGACGTTTGCCCATGTTGCTGCTCCTCAATCCATGTTCGATTCATGGTTGAAGAATAGGCCCGGGCGGGCAGGGCGGCGAATCAAGGTTGGCTATTGCAGTGATAGGGACAATGGCCTTCTTTGATGTTGCCCCCTCAGAGCTTCAACTGACCGATCGCCTTGTTCAGTTCCCCGGCCAGCGTCGCCAGCTCGTTACTGGTGGTCGCCGAATCCACGGTCTGCTGCACCGTGTTCTCGGTCACATCACGAATGCTCACCACCGCGCGGTTCATCTCTTCGGCCACCTGGCTCTGCTGTTCTGCCGCCACTGCAATCTGCGTGTTGCTCTCGCGCATCTGCGCCACCGCCCCGGTAATTTCCGCCAGCGCTTCACCGGCTTCTTGCGCCTGCTGCACGCAGTCGTCGGCCTTGTACGAACTCTCCTGCATGAAGTCCACCGCATCGCGAGTACCGGCCTGTAACGCCGAGACCATGGTGGTGATTTCATCGGTGGAGGTCTGCACACGTTTTGCGAGATTGCGTACCTCGTCGGCGACCACTGCGAATCCTCGACCCATTTCCCCGGCGCGCGCCGCTTCGATGGCGGCATTGAGCGCCAGCAGATTGGTTTGCTCGGCGATGCTGTGGATCACGCTGACCACGCCGTTGATTTTCTGGCTGTCCTCGGCCAGGCGCTGGATCATCTCGGCAGTCTGCTGCACGCCGCTGGACAGACCGGCAATCGAATGCTGGACGCGGGTCACCACCTGCTGACCGCTGCCGGCCAGACCATCGGCGGTCTGCGACAGGTCGCGAGTGGCACCGGCGTGCTGGGCGATGTGGTAGACGGTGGCGGTCATTTCGTTGATCGCGGTGGCCGCCTGATCGGTTTCGCTCTGCTGGCCGAGCATGCCGTGGCGCACCTCGTTCATGCTCGAGGCCAGCCGCGCAGCACCGACATCCAGTTGCCGCGCGGTGTTGGCCACGGTAGTGACCACACGCTGGTAGCCGGCCTGCATCGCGTTGAAGGCATTGGCCATCTGGCCGACTTCGTCCTTGCAGGCCAACGGCACCCGAGCCGAAAGATCGCCGGTTTTCTCCACGTGCAGCATCACGTCCTTTAGGGTGTTGAGCTGGCTGAGCAGGAAGCGGATCAGCAACTGCGAAGCACCGAGCATCGCCAGCATCAGGATGAACACCGCCACCGCATAGTTGGCGAAACGCTCACTGAACACCTGGCTCAGGCTCGGCGCGAAAGCAATCACCGCGGCCTGGCCGTCGGCGCGGCTGAACACCTCGGCACCGAGCAACGGGTTTTCGCCAAACAGCGGCAAGTGGCTGATATCGACCCAGCCATTGCTGTCGGTGATTTCCAGCAGCGGCTGATCGTTGAGGCGCGGCGCTTCACCGCGTTTGAAGGTCAGCACCTGATCGCTCTTGGGCAGTGCCTGACCTGCGGGCCAGGCCTTGAGCAATTGCGCCTGCGCCTGTGCCGAGGCCTGCGCAGCATGGCTGCGGGCCTGCTGTTCGAGCTGGACTGCGTACAAGACCAACAACAGAGTGGTGACGAAGGCGACCGCGTTGACCGCCCAGAATTTGTATTTCAGCGAGATATTGCTAAGCCAGGCACCCATGGAGGTCTTCTCTGATAGCGGAAACAGTTTTGGCAAGGTGCCAGCATTGTGCCGCTACGCAGGTGTCCGGATCTTGATGTGCATCAACGAGTGATGCATTTCCTGCGGATCAGGGCAGGGCGGGTAAACCGTAGAACGCTCGAGCGCAGGCGGTGGTGTGGGCCGCCAGATCTTCCCCGGCCTCACCTCGATGCAACGCCACTTCGCGCAACACTTCGGTCAGGTACGCCGGTTCGTTACGTCCGTTTTTCGGTTTTGGCCGCAGAGTGCGGGGCAGCAGGTACGGCGCATCGCTTTCCAGCATCAGGCGACCTCGTTTGATCTCTTTCACCAACGGGTGCAAATGGGTGCCGCGACGCTCGTCACAGATCCAGCCGGTGATGCCGATATGCAAGTCCAGGTCGAGGTAACTGAACAGCGCTTTCTGCTCGCCGGTGAAGCAATGCACCACGGCGGCAGGCAATTGATCGCGGAAGTCACGGAGGATTTCCAGCAAGCGCTGGCTGGCGTCACGTTCGTGCAGGAACACCGGCAGTTGCAGTTCCACGGCCAGGGCCAGATGCTCTTCGAGGACTTTTTCCTGTTGTGGGCGCGGCGAGAAATCACGGTTGAAATCCAGTCCGCATTCACCGACTGCCACCACGTTCGATTCCTTCAGCAGGCTGCGCAGGTGCCGTGCGCTGTCGGCGTTCCAGTCACTGGCCGAATGCGGGTGAATACCGGCGGTGGCGAACAGTCGCTGCCCGTCCGGATCCAGTTGCTGGCACAGTTCCAGCGCCTGTTCGCTGCCCTCGACGCTGGTGCCGGTGAGTACCAGTTGGCAGACCCCGGCAGCGTAGGCTCGGTCGAGCACAGCCTGGTGTTTGTCGGCGAAACTGGGGTTTGTCAGGTTGACGCCGATATCGATGAGTTGCATGGTGCTACCTCGGGCCGAAGGCCGGAAAGCATATCAGAGCGGTAGATTTAAAAGAAAAGCCAAGAACTACAACGGCTTATGGCTGTCTGTTGAGGCCGCGAGGCAACACGGGTTGGCAGAGTTGCCATCACTGTGCCAGTCTCTCGCACTTTATCAGCGCTTCTGGCGCTCTGTTTTCGTCGGTGTTTTATGACCGCTCAGCGGTGAAAACACCCCGTATTCTTTCCGGAGAGTGGATGGTTCGTCCCTCGGTTTTGCTCCTGCTGTGTGGCTCGTTGCTGCTGCCGATGACGGCGGTTGCGCGCCTGCCCGGGCCGCTGCAAGCCGTGCCGGCCGTCAAGGTCCGCGACTTGACCGAGATCCGCAATAGCCGCGTGCTGCGGGTGCTGGTCAACCAGAGCCGCAACAGCTCCGGCGAAGTCCAGGGCCAGACCATCGGCGTCGAATATCACCGTTTGCGCGCCTTCGAGCAGTACCTCAATGGCCACGCCCGCGACGGCCAGGAAATCACCCTCAAGATCATTCCCAAAGCCAAGGATCAATTGCTTGGCGCGTTGCAGCGTGGCGAAGGCGATCTGGTAGCGCCGGGCGAACTGCTCGATCTGCAACCGGGCCATGCGGTCGCCAGCAGCGAGCCGATCGCCAGCAACGTGCCGCTGGTGCTGGTCGGCATCAAGGGTGAGAAGCGCTACACCAAGGTCGAGCAACTCGCCGGCAAGACCCTGGCGCTGCCCACCGGCAGTGCGGCGGGGGAGGCGGTCAGCCAGCTCAACCAGAAACTGGCGCTGCACAAGCTGGCGCCGATCAAGATCGAATGGGTCGATCCTACGTTGGCGGTCGAGGATGTGCTGGAAATGGTCCAGGGCGGGATCTTCCACCTGACCATCGTCGAGCAACCGATTGCCGAGCGCTGGGGCAAGATCCTGCCGAAACTGCGTTTTGACCGGCAATTGATGATCAGCGAGCCGGGCGAGGAGTACTGGTTCGTGCGGCGCGATGCCGCGATGCTACGAGCGAGCATCGACCGCTTCCTGACCGGCTACAAGACGCCGTCGAACGAAGATGCGGCGTTTCTGCGGATCTACCGCCGGCTCTATCAAGTTCACTATCCATTGGCCAAGGCTGATCGCCAGCGTCTGGAAAAACTGCGTCCGACCCTGCAAAAACATGCCGAAGCGCAGAACATGGACTGGCTCAACCTGGCAGCGCTGGCGTTCAAGGAATCGGCACTGCAACCCAGTGCACGCAGTGGCGGGGGGCCGACCGGGCTGATGCAGATCACGCCGTCCGCCGCGCAGAGGGTTGGCGTCAATAACATCCAGAATCTCGATGCGAATGTGCAGGCCGGGGCCAAGTACCTGGCGATGATCCGCCGCAAGTTCTTCAACAGCCCCAAGCTCAATGAGCGCGAGCGCATGGCGTTCACCCTGGCGGCCTACAACATCGGCCCGGAGCGTGTGCAGGGCATGCGCGCCGAGGCCCGGCGCCGTGGCCTGAACCCGAATCAGTGGTTCTTCCAGGTCGAGCGTATTGCCATGGAGCAGGTGGGCATGGGCGCCGTCAGCTATGTTAATAGCGTGAACAAGTATTACTTGGCGTTCGACCGGGAGCGGGAGTCGTTGGAGCCCCGGGGACAGAAAGTTGTCTCACGCAAATGATCTAATAAGTTGATTGTTATGGCGGAATATTTGCGCTTTTAACATAAATTTAACTGATTAATATGGCGGCCAACCAACAAGCACTTCTCACAACAAGGAATTGAAACATGAGCTCTCTGATCAACAAGGTTCTGTTCACCCGCGCTGGCTACGGTCTGACCATTCTGCGCATCGCCGTCGGTGTGATCTTCGCCGCCCACGGTTCACAGAAACTCTTTGGTCTCTTCGGTGGATACGGCCTGGCGGGTACTGCTCAATACATGGAAAGCCTCGGTCTGACCCCGGGCTACCTGATGGCCACCCTGGCGGGCGGTACGGAGTTCTTTGCAGGTCTGGCGTTGATCATCGGTCTGCTGGTTCGCCCGGCGGCACTGGGTCTGACGTTCCTGTCGCTGGTGGCGATCTTCACCGTGCACATCAGCAACGGTCTGTTCATGGCCAACAACGGTTACGAGTTCGCCCTGGCCCTGCTCGGTGGCAGCCTCGCGGTGCTGATCGAAGGTGCCGGCAAACTTTCGGTAGACCGCGCCATCGCCGGTTGACCGCTCTGGCTCAAGCAAAAGGCCCGCATTGTGCGGGCCTTTTTTGTTGCGGCTGATTCTTGACACTGGCTGGTCACGTTCTCTAGGATGCCGCTCATGCGCCGATTTAAACAGCTACTTGCGGGGCGCCAGGTGACTATTCTTCAGTTGCCGTCAGAAGCCGGAACAGGGCTTCGAAATACCGCTAAAGCGCTGGTTCGGTGTTGCCTCTCACCTGCCATGCAGACTTTTGAGGCAGAGACACGACACGATGAATGCACTTCGCCCTCCAGCACGTCCCGCGCCGATCACGGCACATATCACCCAGCGCAATCCAAAAATCCTGCTTGGCGGCAAACATCAGCCGACGCTGTTGCGTTATCTCGATGGCTGGCCACGTCGCAGCGGCGGTCCTGCCGCGTTTCTGATCCAGTTCGTTGAAGATGGCGAGTCGCTGGCGCGTTTTGCCGATGACAGTTTCGACCTGGCGGTGATTCAGGCACCGAGCCGCGACAATGCCCCGGAAATGATCGGGCAACTGACTCGCGTCGCGCGCCAGGGCTTGATCACACGGCGTTAAACCTCAGGGATAGTCGATCGCCACGATGTAGACGAATTGCTCGCCGGTTGGCGTCTGTACCCGAACTTCGGCGTCCAGCGCCTTGCCGATCAAGGCGCGGGCCAGCGGCGAGTCGATGCTGATGAGGCCCAGTTTCAGATCCAGTTCGTCCGGGCCGACGATACGGTAGCGCGACTGCTTACCGTCTTCGTCTTCGATGGTTACCCAGGCGCCGAAATAGACCTTGTTCGGATCACTCGGTTTCTCACTGACGACCTTCAGTGCTTCAAGGCGTTTGGTGAGAAAGCGCACGCGGCTGTCGATCTCGCGCAGCATTTTCTTGCCGTAGGTGTATTCGGCATTTTCCGAACGATCGCCCTGAGCCGCGGCTTCGCTGACCGACTGCGTCACCTGTGGGCGGCGCACATGCCAGAGCTCATGGAATTCGGCGCGCATCCGCGCTTCACCTTCAGGGGTGATCAGCGCGGTGCCGGCGGTGCGGGGAGGGCGATAACGGCTCATGGCAACTTCTTGTGGTATTGAGGGCTGGAGTCTATCAACCCTCGCGCAACACTGTCAGCGGGCTCGCATTCAGTGCCCGACGGGTGCCGAACACGCCGGCACCACCAATCAATGCCGCACCGATCAGTGGCAGCACCAGCAACCACGGGTGCGGATGCCAGGGCAGGTCGAACGCGTAGCGATACAGCACCAGACTCACCACTTCCGAACCGATGGCCGCCAGCAACCCGCTGACCGCGCCGAGCAGGCCGAACTCGATCCGCCGCGCCTTGACCAGCAACTGCCGTTCCGCCCCTAGCGCACGCAATAGCGCGCCCTGGCGAATGCGTTCATCGAGGGTCGCCTGCAACCCGGAAAACAGCACCGCCATTCCGGCCGCCAACACAAACAACAGCACGTATTCCACCGCCAGGGTGACCTGGGCGAGGATGCTGCGCAGCTGTTCGAGCAAGGCTTCGACCTGCAGGATGGTCACCGCCGGGAACGCTCGTGACAACTCGACAATCTGCTGATCGTGACCAGGCGCCAGATAGAAGCTGGTCAGGTAGGTCGCCGGCAGATCTTTCAAAGTGCCGGGCTGGAAGATCATGAAGAAGTTCGGCTGGAAATTGTCCCAGTTGATTTCCCGCAGGCTGGTGACCTTCGCTTCGCGGTTCACTCCGCCAACGGTGAATACCAGATGGTCGCCGAGTTTGAGTTTGAGGCTTTCAGCGACTTTGCCTTCCACCGACACGCCGGGCACATCGTCCTGTGGCTGATCTTTCCACCACTCACCCGCGGTGAGCTTGTTGCCTGGTGGCAGGTCAGCGGCCCAGGTCAGGCTCAGGTCGCGCTGGATTGCCCGGTCACCGGCCGAATCCTTGCTGACGATCTGCTGCACCGCTTCACCGTTGATGCTGATCAGTCGTCCCGGCACCACCGGGTACAACGGCGCGGCCTGGGCCGAGACATTGATGAGGTGATCGGTGAAGGCCTGTTTGTCCGCCGGCAGGATGTTCAGGGCGAAATAGTTGGGGGCATTTTTCGGCAACTGGTTTTGCCAGGTGTCGAGCAATTCGCCGCGCAGCAAGGCGATCAAGGCCATGGACAACAGGATCAAACCAAATGCCAGGGACTGTCCGGCCGCCGCCAACGGGTGGCGAAGTAATTGACCCAAACCGAGACGCCAGGGCAGGGAGGCGCGAGCCAACAGGCGACGCAGGCTGTTGAGCAGCAGCAACAGCAAACCACCGAGCACCAGCGCGGCGACCACGCCACCGCCCAGCAAGGCAAAGGTCAGCAGCAGATCAAGGCTCAGGCGCCACATGATCAGCCCGAGCGCACCGAGTGCCGCACCGTAGACCATCCAGGTGCTCGACGGAATCGGCAGCATGTCCCGGCGCAATACCCGCAACGGCGGCACGCGACCCAATGCGGCCAGCGGCGGCAAGGCAAAACCGGCCAGCGCCACCAGCCCGGTGCCGATCCCGGCCAGCGCGGGTAGCAAGCCACCCGGCGGTACGTCGGTCGGTAGCAGATCGTGCAGTAGCGCAAACAAGCCCAACTGAGCGAGCCAGCCGAGCAGGGCGCCGCTGAGGCTGGCGAACAGTCCGAGCACCGCCAGTTGCAGGCTGAACAGGACCATGGTTTCCCGGCGCGACAAACCCAGACAGCGCAACAGCGCACTGGCATCGAAACGGCGACTGGCGAAGCGATTCGCCGACAACGCCACGGCCACGCCGGCCAACAGCACGGCGACCAGACTGGCCATGTTCAGATAACGCTCGGCCTTGCCTAGTGCGCCGCCGATCTGTCGGTTGCCGTCGCGGGCATCCTGAATTCGCTGGTTGGCGGCAAGGCCCGGTTTGATCAGTTGGCGATAGGTTTCCAGCGCATTGGGTTCGCCGCGCCACAGTTCGCGATAGCTCACGCGACTGCCAGGCTGGACCACGCCGGTCGCGGCGAGGTCGTCGCGGTTGATCAGCACCCGAGGCGTAAGGCTGTAGAAATTGCCGGCGCGATCCGGCTCGTAAGTCAGCACCCTTGTGAGTTTCAAGGTCTTCATGCCGACGTCGATGCTGTCGCCGATCTTCAGGTCCAGCGCGGTGAGCAGGCGCGATTCGACCCAGGCTTCTCCCGGCTGTGGTTCGCCACCTGATTCTTCGGCAGCAAACGGCGCTGGTGCACTTTTCAGCTCACCACGCAGCGGATAAGCGCGGTCGACGGCCTTGATGCTCGACAACTGGATGCCGTTATCGGTGGCGATGACGCTGGAGAATTCAACGATCTGCGCATGGTCGAGGCGCAACTCGGTGCCGCTCTTGATCTGTTCCGTTCGGGCGGGAGAGCTGCCTTCGAGCACCAGATCCGCGCCAAGAAACTCGGTGGCGCGCAAGGTCATGGCGCCGTTCAGGCGAGCGCCGAAGTAGCCAATGGCGGTACTGGCGGCAACCGCCACCAGCAAGGCGAAGAACAGCACCCGCAACTCCCCGGCGCGGGCATCGCGCATAAGTTGGCGCAGGGCAAGGCTGAACAGACGCAACAGCGGCAGACGTGCCATCAAGGCTCCAGAGGGGCGACCAACAGGCCGGCTTCAAGTCGGATCAGGCGCCGGCAGCGATGGGCCAGGCGCTCGTCGTGGGTCACCAGCACCAGGGTGGTGCCGCGTTCCTTGTTCAGTTCGAACAGCAAGTCGCTGATGCGCTCGCCGGTGTGACTGTCGAGGTTGCCGGTGGGTTCGTCGGCGAACAGCACATCCGGTTCGGCGGCGAAGGCCCGGGCAATGGCCACGCGCTGTTGCTCACCACCGGAGAGCTGGCGCGGCGAGTGAGTCAGGCGCTGACCGAGGCCGACCCGCTGCAGCAATTCAGTGGCACGACCGCGGGCGTCTTTGCGGCCGTCGAGCTCCAGCGGCAGCATGACGTTTTCCAGGGCGTTGAGACTGTCGAGCAACTGGAACGATTGAAAGACGAAACCCACGTGTTCGGCACGAATGCGCGCGCGCTGGTCTTCGTCGAGATTGCTCAGGGACTGGCCGGCGAGAACGACTTCGCCGCTGCTTGGCAGGTCGAGGCCGGCGAGCAGGCCGAGCAGGGTGGATTTGCCGGAACCGGACGCGCCGACGATGGCCAGGCTGTCGCCCTTGTTCAGTTCCAGGCTGAGTTCGTGCAGGATGGTAAGTTCACCTTCCGCGCTGGGAACCACTTTGCTAAGGTTCTTCGCGGTGAGAATGCTTGCGCCCATGGAGAATCCGATGCGTGTGTGGTTTTTGAGTGCTGGCCTGGCCTTGATGTGCATGGCCCAGAACGCAGCGGCGGGTACAGTCCTGATCGTTGGCGATAGTATCAGCGCCGGTTTCGGACTGGATACCCGGTCGGGATGGGTGTCGTTACTTGAGCAGCGGCTCAAGGCCGAAGGTTTTGACGATAAAGTGATCAATGCCTCCATCAGCGGTGACACCAGTGCCGGAGGCCAGGCGCGGCTGCCGGCGCTGCTTGCAGAGCATAAACCGGAGCTGGTGATTCTCGAGTTGGGCGGCAACGATGGCCTGCGCGGAATGCCGCCGACTCAATTGCAACAAAACCTTGCGGCGATGATCGACAGCTCCCGTCAAAGCGGTGCCAGGGTGCTGTTGCTTGGCATGCAATTGCCGCCCAATTACGGCAAGCGTTACACCGATGCGTTCGCGCAGGTGTACGGCAAACTGGCCGAGGAGAAAAAGATCCCGCTGGTGCCGTTTTTCCTCGACGGGATCGGCGGCCATCCCGACTTGATGCAGGCCGATGGTCTGCACCCGGCAGCCGGGGCTCAGGGCAAGTTGCTGGAAAATGTCTGGCCGACGCTAAAACCGCTGTTATGAGGCTTTTCTAGCGGCAGGCTTTCGGCTAATGTGGCGCCCCCCTAAATGGAGCCCCCGATGTCGCGTTCTGCCTGGTCCCTGTTTGCCTACCAACTGATCGAGCCTGACGAACAGCTGGATCTGTTCGCCTGCCAGGAAGTGCGGGTGCATCTGGTGACCCGTCAGTTGGAGCTCGGTGGCTCGGCCGACCGAACCCTGTGCGGCAGTCTGCTGCCGGCGCAACCGCGCTGGTCGAGCGTGGATCGCCGGGTGTTCCAGGATCAACGTCTGTGTTCGCTGTGCCGGGCGATTCTCGAATCGCAGAAACGTGGAACCTCGCCGATTTGGCCTGAGCTGCGTTTCGAGCTTTAAGCGCAAACATCTTCCGAACACAGCCCGGGCAGGCGGCAGCTTCAATTATGAAGAGTTCTGCCAGCCCATCGGCGCATCTCCCCGAATCCCCGAGGCGCGGTGTACAATCGCGCTCTTATACCCTTGTCGATCATGCGAAGGATTTTCCGGATGTTGCCGCGCTTTCCTGCCGTCACCCGCTGCCTGTCTCTTGCCGCCCTGTGTGTGGCCGGCCCCGTTGCCGCATTGGAGTTTCCCCTGCCACCACCTGGTGAAGACATCATCGGCCAGGTGCAGGTGATCAAGGCCAAGTACGAAGACACCTTTGCCGATCTGGGCACCACCTACGATCTGGGCTATTCGGAAATGGTTGCGGCCAACCCGGGCGTCGATGCCTGGTTGCCGGGTGCGGGCACCGAAGTGGTCCTACCGACCCGTTTCATCCTGCCGCCGGGCCCGCGTGAAGGCATCGTGATCAACCTCGCCGAATACCGCCTCTACTACTACCCGAAAGGCCGGAACGTGGTGTACACCTTCCCGCTGGGTATCGGTCGTGAGGGCTGGGGCTCGCCGATTGCCCACACCACGATCACCGCCAAGACGCCGAATCCGACCTGGACACCGCCAGCCTCGATCAAGGCAGAACACGCCGCCGATGGCGATCCGCTGCCGAACGTCGTGCCGGCCGGTCCGGACAACCCGCTGGGCCCGTTCAAGTTCACCCTGGGTACACCGGGTTACCTGATCCACGGTTCGAACAAGAAGTTCGGCATCGGCATGCGCACCAGCCACGGCTGCTTCCGCATGTTCAACAACAACGTGCTGGAAATGGCCGGCATGGTGCCGGTGGGCACGTCGGTGCGGATCCTCAACGATGCGTACAAGTTCGGTCGCAGTGGCGGCAAGGTCTACCTGGAAGCGCACACGCCGATCGACGACAAGGGCAACCCGTCGGTGGTCGACAAGCACACCGCCGTGATCAACGCGATGCTCAAGCGTGAAGACATCACCAACAACCTGCGCATGAACTGGGATGTGGTCCGTGATGTAGTCGCAGCGGAAGACGGCTTGCCAACCGAAATCGGCACGCCGAACACCTCGGCGCCGATCGTCTCCAGCGCACCGATCGACTTGCAGCAGTAAGCCGATAAAAAGAACCCGCCGATGCTTGCGCGTCGGCGGGTTTTTTATTGCATGAAGAAAATTTCAGGCAAAAAAAAGCCGACCCGAAAAACGGGTCGGCTTGATAACAATCCCGAAGGACTATTACTTGCGGCTAGCTTTTTCCAGCATGCGCAGAGCACGCTCGTTAGCTTCGTCAGCAGTCTGTTGTGCTTTTTGAGCAGCAGCCAGAGCTTCATCAGCTTTACGGTAAGCTTCGTCTGCACGAGCCTGGGAGCGAGCAGCTGCGTCTTCAGTAGCGGTCAGACGTGCTTCGGTTTCTTTCGATGCGCTGCTGCAACCGGTAGCCAGAACTGCGGCCAGAGCCAGAGCAGAGAATTTCAGAACGTTGTTCATCGTGTTCCCCTTCAAGGACTTTCAATTAAGTGGCTGTCTCCTCCGATTGAGGAAATAGCCGGCGTACATACTACCCATTACTTGTAGTAAGTAAACTGACGTAAGGCAAGAAGCAAAAAAAATTGTAGGCGTTGATTCTTTTTCGAGCAACTTTTAACTGGGTTGTATAAAAAATATTCAGCTGGAAGGCCCGAGATGAGCGAGTTATTGAGAAAAAGTTCCCGTTGTCAGGTGCTGTTTTGCAGGTAGTGGCTAGAGTCTGTCTATATGGATTCGTCCACACTTTTGTTGCGATTTTGTGCGGCGTCTCGCTTATCTTTGTCCATGTTCAGGTGACTTTATAAAACGAGGCACGTCTTAAGTCTCAACATCCGGCGATGTTCAGCCTTTTGGCTCGGGACGAGCTTCTCCCGAGCCAGCCCTGAGTCCACCGGAGCTGCCCCGTCAATCAGCATGATGACGAGCGTGCCTTGAGCATTTTCGCCATTGGTGCCTACTATTTGATACGTGCTCGGGTTACGCGAGATCGGTGCAGTTCTTCTCGGTGTCCA
The DNA here is from genome assembly GCF_023375815.1 of Pseudomonas sp. HS6. Taxonomy (NCBI): domain Bacteria; kingdom Pseudomonadati; phylum Pseudomonadota; class Gammaproteobacteria; order Pseudomonadales; family Pseudomonadaceae; genus Pseudomonas; species Pseudomonas sp. HS6. The sequence goes on from NZ_CP067412.1 coordinate 3,974,115, forward strand.
TCAGGCACGGGGTGGCGTAGTAGATGTTCCTTCGCCGGGAAAACATCGGTAAGGTAGGGGTCGAATCAAAGACCCGCGAGGAGTAGTGATGAGCGAGGCGTTGTCCATCCACCATGACCAGGCTGGTCATCAGTTCGAGACCAATGTGGACGGTCATCGTGCCTACCTGACTTATATGGATCTGGGGAAACAGACCCTGGATATCTACCGCACCTTCGTGCCCAACGCATTGCGTGGCCGAGGCATCGCGGCAGCCCTGACCGAACGGGCGCTGCAGTACGCCGATGAAATGGGCTACACGGTCATCCCGTCGTGCTCCTACGTGGAGCGCTACATGGAGCGTCATCAGCGGCGCACCGCCAAGATCTGACTGACCTCACACCGCACACACAAAAACGCCGGGCAATGCCCGGCGTTTTTTTATGCCTGCGAAACAGCTGTCAGCCGCGCTGACGTTTCGGCAGTACATCCTTGAGCTTGGCGTGCATGCTGCGCAAGGTGTTTTCGGTGGCCGACCAGTCGATGCAGGCATCAGTGATCGAGACGCCGTATTGCAGGTCGGCGAGGTCTTTCGGGATCGCCTGGCAGCCCCAGTTCAGGTGGCTCTCGACCATCAGGCCGATGATCGACTGATTGCCTTCGAGGATCTGGTTGGCGACGTTCTCCATCACCAACGGTTGCAACGCCGGATCCTTGTTGGAGTTGGCGTGGCTGCAATCGACCATGATGTTCGGCTTGATCTTCGCCTTGTTCAGCGCCTGCTCGCACAGGGCGACGCTGACCGAATCATAGTTCGGCTTGCCGTTGCCGCCGCGCAGTACCACGTGACCGTAGGCGTTGCCCTTGGTGGTGACGATCGACACGCCACCTTCCTGGTTGATGCCCAGAAAGCGGTGCGGGCTGGAAACCGACTGCAAGGCGTTGATCGCCACGGTCAGGCCGCCGTCGGTGCCGTTCTTGAAACCGACTGCCGAGGACAGGCCGGACGCCATCTCGCGGTGGGTCTGGGATTCGGTGGTGCGAGCGCCGATGGCCGACCAGCTGATCAGGTCCTGCAGGTATTGCGGGGAGATCGGGTCGAGAGCTTCGGTCGCGGTCGGCAGGCCTTTCTCGGCCAGGTCCAGCAGCAACTGGCGACCGATGTGCAGACCATCCTGGATCTTGAACGAGTCATCCAGGTACGGGTCGTTGATCAGGCCTTTCCAGCCAACGGTGGTCCGTGGCTTCTCGAAGTACACGCGCATGACCAGATACAAGGTATCCGACACTTCCGCCGCCAGAACTTTCAGGCGCTCGGCGTACTCGTGGGCAGCCTTGATGTCGTGGATCGAGCAAGGCCCGATGACCACGAACAGACGGTGGTCGGTGCCATCGAGAATGTTGCGGATGACTTCGCGACCCTTGGTGACGGTGCGCAGGGCAGCGTCGCTCAGAGGGATATCACGCTTGAGCTGATCGGGAGTGATCAGGGTCTCGTTGGAGGCGACGTTTAGGTCGTTGATCGGTAAATCAGCCATCGTTTACTCGTCAGGTCACGGGTGCCGGCCGCCAGCGATCCCCGCGCGGCGGAGCACAGCAGATTTAAGCGCGTCGGGGAGCCGAACCTTATCGCGTTAGACGCCTGCTAGACAATGGGCAAGTAACTGTTCAGTCCAGCTCTGGTTACGCAAAAGCCTTGCGAACGCTGTCGTGGGAGAACTCTTCGGCGTGCTGCTCGACCCATTGCAGCGCTCGCGCCTGGATATCCTGCAGGTCATCGTGAGCATCGTTGATTCGGCAATAACGCTCGATCTGACACACCTGCTCACCCATTCGCGCGCTGAACAGCGTCTGCTCATCGGTGAACGCAATGCCCACCAGATAGCCTTTTTTACGGCGCAGGCACCAGGCCACATAGCCCGGATAGGCGAAGTCGGCATTGAGTGTCGGCATGCGCACTTGCAGCGCGGTGCCATGTCGCCAGGCGCGGTGGTAATTGCAAGCGATGCCGCCGAGGCTGATAGTGTGCAGCTGTTGCCGCGAAATGCACTCAGGTTTGAGCAACGTTAATTCGACGGGCACATCATCCGGATGAGGAATAAACCGTCCCATGAGCACAGACTCCCTGTGTCGGCCATTTGACATTGTTTCCCCCAGTATAGTGTTCGAATCGGAACTGACCGATTTCGACGCCGACCAACGGCTGCTGGCGATGAACGGCGTTTCGCTGGTGATCTTCACCAGTGTCGGCTGTTCCAGTTGCCGCTATGCCCGCGAAGTTTTGCCGGGGCTGGATCTGGCAATCGATCGCCTGTGCTGGATCGACGCTGGCAATAACGGCGGGCTGGTCGAGCGCTATCAGGTCTTTCATTTGCCGGCGCTGTTCGTGGTGCGCGACGGCGAGTTCTTTGGGGCAGTACACACGCGCCTGAACGCCACGGAGCTGAACGCAGCCGTGGTGCAGGCGCTGGGTCGAATTGCAGAGGAGTTGCCGTGATGGGAGCAGTGAATAAACCGGTCGTGGGGATTATCGGTACCGGCGCAATTGGAGGGTTTTACGGCTTGATGCTGGCCCGGGCCGGATTCGATGTGCACTTTTTACTGCGCAGCGAGTTTTCCGCCGTCGCCGAGCGTGGCTTGCAGGTCGACAGTGCGGTTCACGGCACGCTGACGCTCAACCCGGTGCAGGCTTATTCATCGGCTGAAGACATGCCGCCCTGCGACTGGCTGCTGGTCGGCGCCAAGACCACCAGCAATGCCGGGCTGGCGCCGTCGATCATTCAGGCGGCGAAACCCGATGCGAAAGTGTTGGTGCTGCAAAACGGTCTGGACGTCGAAGACAGTTTGCGGGCGTTGCTGCCCGATTCCCTGCACTTGCTGGGCGGCTTGTGTCTGATCTGCGTTCACCGGGAAGGCCCGGGCCACATCACTCATCAAGCGCTGGGTGCGGTGAACGTCGGTTATCACAGTGGTCCGGCAGCCGATGATGCGGCGCGCATGGCGATCGTCGAGGACGGCGTCGGACTGTTCCGTGCCGCCGGCATCGACTCCCAGGCTATGCCGAATCTGCATCAGGCGCGCTGGCAGAAACTGGTCTGGAACATTCCCTACAATGGTCTTTCCGTTTTGCTCGGGGCGAGTACCACGCCGCTGATGGCCGATGCCGACAGCCGCATTCTGATTCAGGCGTTGATGGCTGAAGTGGTGCAGGGCGCCAAGGCCTGCGGTCATGACATGCCGCCCGGTTACGCCGATTACCTGTTCATGATGACCGAGAAAATGCCCGACTATTGGCCGAGCATGTACCACGATTTTCTGCACAAGCGACCGCTGGAGCTGGATGCCATCTACGCTCGACCCTTGGCTGCGGCAAAAGCGGCAGGTTGCGAGCTGCCGCGTATCGAAGCGTTGTACCGCAATTTGCGTTTCATCGACCGGCGTAACACCTGAGTCGATTATTTGAGGGATTTGGGGGAAGGCATGGCCAAGAACATCGATGACAAACTGGTGCTGGCGATTTCGTCCCGTGCCCTGTTCGACCTGAGCGAGAGCCACAAGGTCTACCTGTCGAGCGGCGTCGAAGCCTATCGCCAATATCAGATCGAGCACGAAGACGAAATCCTCGCGCCGGGCGATGCCTTTCCGCTGGTGGAAAAACTGCTCAACCTCAACAGTCGCCTCGGTCGCGCTCGGGTCGAGGTGATTCTGGTGTCGCGCAACAGTGCCGACACCGGTCTGCGCGTTTTCAACTCCATTGGTCATTACGGCCTGGCGATTTCCCGTGCGGCGTTCGTTGGCGGGCGCAGTCCCTATCCGTATCTGAAAGCCTTTGGTTGCGACCTGTTTCTCTCCACCCATGCCGAAGACGTGCGCGCCGCACTGGATGCTGGTTTCGCGGCGGCGACTATTCTGTCCGGCGGCGCGAGCCGTGCGGCCAGCGATGAATTGCGCATCGCCTTCGACGGCGATGCGGTGCTGTTTTCCGACGAATCGGAGCGGGTCTATCAATCCGGCGGCCTCGAAGCGTTCCAGGCCAAGGAGCGTGAGTCCGCCCGTGAGCCATTGCGTGGCGGGCCGTTCAAGGGCTTCCTCGCGGCGCTCAATCTGTTGCAGCGCGAGTTCCCGGATGACGACTGCCCGATCCGTACCGCGCTGGTCACCGCACGTTCGGCGCCGGCTCACGAGCGGGTGATCCGCACCTTGCGTGAGTGGGACATTCGACTGGACGAGTCGCTGTTCCTCGGCGGCCTGACCAAATCGGCGTTCCTCGAAGCCTTCGCCGCCGACGTGTTTTTCGACGATCAGGCCGGTCACTGTGAACTGGCCCGGGAGGTGGTTGCCACCGGCCATGTCCCCCACGGCATCAGCAACGAACCAGCGGTCTAAAGCCCTCGTGCTTCAAGACGTTGCGTCGCACGTCGTACTCGCCAAGGCACTGCTAAGCTGAATCAAATCTCCGCCATGTTGGCTTGCGAGGAGGTCATATGATTCGTTCGATGCTGTATGCCACTGACCTCGGTCTGTACGCACCGTTAGTGATGCAGCATGCCCTGGCGATGGCTCGAACATTCAATGCCGACTTGTATGTGGTGCACGCGGTGGAACCGATGGGGCTGTTTGCCGAATCGGTGTTGCAGAGCTATCTCGACGAACAGGCGTTGAACGAGTTTCACAGTCAGGGTCTGAAAACCGTCATCGCCAATATCGAGCAGCGAGTGCTCGACAGTTTTCGCGAAGAGCTGGGGGACGAAGGCGAGCAGGATCTGCTGCGGATTCGTGCGGTGCGGGTGCTGCAGGGCGATCCGTCGCAGGTGATTCTCGACCAGGTACAGAAACTCTCCGTCGATTTGCTGATCGTAGGAAGTCACAGCCACGGGGTTGGGGCGGAAACACCGTTGGGGCGCACGGCGACTCGCTTGCTGCAATTGTCCAAGGTGCCGGTTTACATGGTGCCGCTGGTGGAGCGTCGGCGTCGGGAGGATCGCTGAGGCGGGAATAATGGCATTTTGATAAAAAAGTTCTAGATTTATTCTTCAAACCATTAATATAGTTATATACCGTCGCTGATGCCCGTGGCGTCTACCTGCTTTGAGGGATTCATATGAAGCTTCAACAATTGCGCTACATCTGGGAAGTGGCGCACCACGACCTCAACGTTTCCGCTACAGCCCAAAGTCTCTACACCTCGCAACCGGGCATCAGTAAGCAAATCCGTCTGCTGGAAGACGAACTGGGCGTCGAAGTGTTCGCCCGCAGTGGCAAACACCTGACCCGCGTCACGCCGGCAGGCGAGCGCATCATCACCACCGCCGGTGAGATTCTGCGCAAGGTCGAAAGCATCAAACAGATCGCCCAGGAATTCTCCAACGAGAAAAAAGGCACCCTGTCGATCGCCACCACTCACACCCAGGCACGTTACGCACTGCCGCCGGTGATCAGCAACTTCATTAAGCAATACCCGGATGTGGCGCTGCACATGCACCAGGGCTCGCCGATGCAGATTGCCGAAATGGCCGCTGACGGCACCGTCGATTTCGCCATCGCCACCGAAGCGCTGGAGCTGTTCGGCGATCTGGTGATGATGCCGTGCTACCGCTGGAACCGCTGCGTGGTCGTGCCTCAGGGCCACCCGCTGACCAAGCTGCCGAAGCTGACCCTCGAAGCGCTGGCCGAATACCCGATCGTGACTTACGTGTTCGGTTTCACCGGCCGTTCGAAACTCGACGAAGCTTTCAGCCATCGCGGCCTGACACCGAAAGTGGTGTTCACCGCTGCCGACGCCGACGTGATCAAAACCTACGTGCGCCTGGGGCTGGGTGTCGGCATCGTGGCGAAAATGGCCGTCGATACCAAACTGGATAACGATCTGGTGGTGCTCGATGCCAGCGAACTGTTCGAATCCAGCGTGACCAAGATCGGTTTCCGTCGTGGCACCTTCCTGCGTGGCTTCATGTGCGACTTCATCGAGAAATTCGCACCGCACCTGACTCGCGAAGTCATGGCCAAGGCCATTCAGTGCCACAACAAGCAGGAACTGGAAGAGCTGTTCGAAGGCGTCGAACTGCCGGTCCACTAAGTCCCTGTCTACAGCACCTCGGTGACAGCAAACTGTTGCCGGGTGCCTGCCACCAGAATCTCCACCTCATCACCTTCGAACTTGCCCAGCAGGCTTTTGCCCAGCGGCGAGCGCGGGGTGATGACGGTAATCGGCTGACCGACCACGTCGACTTTCAGGCCCGCCGCATCCGGCGCCAGAAACAGCCATTGTTCACGACCCTTTTCGTCTTCCAGACCGAGCAGGGCGCCGATTTCAATTCCGCGTTGATCGTCATAGGCCCGAAGCGTCAGGTTCTGGCAGACCGCCAGTGACTGGCGGATCTCCTCGACCCGTTTTGCTTGCCCGGCCGCCAGGTACGACGCCTCAAGCCCCAGGGTGTCGTACTTGTTTTCAGCGATGTTTTCTTCGTGGGTCGCAGTTTCGTAAGCGGTTTGTGCTGCGCGTTCGGCGATATCGAGGTCGACGCGCAGTTTGTCGAGAATCAGTTGATGGACGGCGTGCTTGTTCATGATCAATCGCAGAATTGCAGGACGTTGGCGCGGCTTTTTTCGCTCGGGGCCGTCTGATCCTGCTGGAGCCAGAACTGGCATTTCGGGTTCGACTGGTTACGCGTGCTGCTGCGGGCCTGATCGAGACGGTTTTGTTGTTCGTTCTTGCGCAGGTTTTCTTCGTACTGCTCGAACAGGCGGTTTTGCGGCTCGGGTTCTGGCTGCGGTTGGGCGGCGACCGGTGGCTTGCTCAGTTGTTGCACAGCGTCCGCGACTGGCTGCAATTGACGGCTGAAGAGCAATGAGGCAAGCCAGCAAGTCAGCGCGATGGCCAGGAAACCCAGCCACAGGCCCAAGGCAATGCTGCCGGTCAATTGCAGCGCGCTAAGCTGAACAGGCAAGGGGCGACGCGGGTTTGGGCGGTAGGGCATGGCTGCCTCCTGGCGGATGATTGCGGGCAAGTGGCGATTGTCGCACGAAGATTAATCGTCGTCGGCTCTTCTGCACGCCGACATTTATGCGGACAATCGCCGCTTTTGCCAACGGGAGTCTTGAATGCCGCAACCGAAAACCCGCTGGGACATCTTCTGCACCGTGGTCGACAACTATGGCGACATCGGCGTGACCTGGCGTCTGGCCCGGCAACTGGTGGCCGAGCATGCACTGGCGGTGCGGCTGTGGGTCGATGACCTGCGCGCGTTCGAGCGCATCTGTCCGGAGCTCGACATCCACCTCGACGCGCAATGGCAGCAGGGCGTCGAGGTTCGACACTGGCCGGCAGAATGGCAAGAAACGGACGCCGCCGACGTGGTGATTGCCGCATTCGCCTGCCAGTTGCCGGGTGCCTACATGGACGCCATGGCCGAGCGCGAAACACCGCCATTGTGGATGAACCTCGACTATCTAAGCGCCGAAGACTGGGTGGTCGGCTGCCACGGTCTGCCGTCGGTGAAGTACAAGTCAGTGCAGAAGATTTTTTTCTTTCCGGGATTCCAGGCGGGCACTGGCGGATTGTTGCGTGAAAGCGGATTGCTGGATCGGCGTCGGCGGTTTCAGCAGGATCCCGAGTCGCAGCGACAATTCCTGCAAACGTTGAGTGTCGTTCCTGCACCCGGCGCGCAGCTGATTTCGCTGTTCGCCTACGAGAACGCCGGGCTCGCCAGTTGGCTGGATGTACTCGCGGCGGATTTGACGCCCACTCATCTACTGGTGCCGGAAGGGCGGATTCTCGGTGATGTCGCGCGCTGGCTCGGCGTTGAGTCGCTGTCTGTCGGCGCTGTGCATGTCGATCGATCGCTGACCGTGCAGGTGCTGCCGTTCGTCCGGCAGGATCAATACGATCAATTGTTGTGGTGTTGCGATTTCAACGCGGTGCGCGGTGAAGACTCATTCGTCCGGGCGCAATGGGCGGGGCGGCCGATGCTGTGGCACATCTATCAGCAGGACGAAGACATCCATCTGGACAAGCTCGATGCCTTCCTCGCGCTCTATGGAAAAGGCCTTTCGCCGGACGCTGCCGAGGCGATGAACGGTCTCTGGCGAGCGTGGAGTGCCGGGCAGCCTATCGGCGAGCACTGGCTTGAGGCCCGTAAACACTGGCCCGAATTGCAGGAAAATGCCCGCGCGTGGTGTCTGGAACAGGCCTTGCAGGCCGATCTTGCGACGGCGCTGGTACAGTTTTACCGAAATTGGATATGATACGCGGCCTAGATTTTTGTAAATCCCATCCAAATTCGGATATTCGCAATGAAAACTGGTAAAGAACTCAAACCCGGTACCGTGATCCGTATCGACAACGATCCTTGGCTGGTTCAGAAAGCTGAATTCACCAAATCGGGCCGTAACAGCGCGATCATGAAGACCAAGCTGAAGAACCTGCTGACCGGTTACAAGACCGAAACCGTTTACGGTGCGGACGACAAGCTGGACGACGTGATCCTGGACCGCAAAGAAGCGACCCTGTCCTTCATCAGCGGTGACACCTACACGTTCATGGACACCAGCGACTACACCATGTACGAGCTGAACGCCGAAGACATCGAAAGCGTTCTGCCTTTCGTTGAAGAAGGCATGACCGACGTTTGCGAAGCCGTGTTCTTCGAAGAGCGTCTGGTTTCCGTAGAACTGCCGACCACCATCGTGCGCGTAGTTGACTACACCGAAGGTTCGGCTCGTGGCGACACTTCCGGCAAAGTCATGAAGCCAGCCAAGCTGAGCAACGGTACTGAGCTGCAAGTTGCTGACTTCATCGAAATCGGTGACAAGATCGAGATCGATACCCGCGAAGGCGGTTCCTACAAAGGCCGTGCCAAATAAGCACTGGTTTTTACGGAAAGAAAAAGCCCGACCATTGAGTCGGGCTTTTTTATGCCTGCGATTTTTACTTCAGGCCAATTACACGGTCACGTGCAGGCGTACATCAACATTGCCGCGAGTGGCATTGGAGTACGGGCAGACTTGGTGGGCAGCTTCAACCAGGCTTTGCGCGTCAGCCTGTTCCAGGCCTGGCAGGCTGATGTGCAGGTCGATATCCAGACCGAAACCACCAGGAATCTGACCGATGCCGACGTGAGCAGTGATCGACGCGTTGTCCGGGATTTTGCGCTTGGTCTGGCTGGCAACGAATTTCAGCGCGCCGATGAAGCAGGCCGAGTAGCCGGCGGCGAACAGTTGCTCAGGGTTGGTGGCCGCACCGCCGGCACCGCCGAGTTCTTTCGGGGTGGCCAGTTTGACGTCGAGGATGTTGTCGCTGGAGATCGCACGACCGTCACGGCCGCCAGTGGAGGTTGCGATTGCGGTGTAGAGAGTTTGCATGGTGTGAGCCTCGTCGATTGCGTGGGTTGTTGCGCTAACTGTTTGCGCGCTAAGTAAGTACGAGGCAAATGTACTTCGCTAATATTTAGTGCGCAAGATAAAATTTCGCAAAAAATGAAGGCAAACCACGAAACGGGGCGGTGCAGTGGGCGGAAAGGTTTGATTCAGAGCGGCTGAAGCCGCATTGGCTTCAGCGAAAATAATTTCTTGTGAGAGCTGGTAGGCGTTCTCGAACAGGCGGGGAAGGTGCTGCGGTCAGGCCAGGCTGTCCTGTAAATGACTGCGCAACGCCTGCAATTCCGCTTGCAGGTTTTGCAGTCGCTCCAAAGTGAATCCGCTGGCGCCCAGAATGCAGGGCGGAACACTTCGGGCCTGGTCTTTCAAGGCGCGGCCTTGTGCGGTGAGCTCGACAATGACCACGCGTTCGTCTTCACGGCTCCGTGTTCGGCTGAGCAGCCCTTCACCTTCCAGGCGCTTGAGCAGCGGAGTCAGCGAGCCCGGATCGGTCAGCAGGCGCGTGCTGATTTCTCCGACAGTCAAACCATCCTGCTCCCACAGCACCATCATCGCCAGATATTGCGGATAGGTCAGGCCGAGCGCTTGCAGCAGCGGTTTGTAGACCTTGGTCATCATCAGCGAGGTGGAATGCAGGGCGAAGCAGGCCTGATTGTCGAGCAGCAGCTCTTCGCAGTGGTCGGTGGTGTCGCGGGTGGTGGTCATGTCGGTGCCTTGAACGGTAATGCGTATGAATCTAGCGCTCGAATCTTTAATGCGCCAGACAATTGTGGCCCGTGGTAAATCGGTCAGTGCCGGCCCAGCTCCCGTTGCAGCGCCAGATCCCACGGTGGCACGGGGCTGAAACGGGTCTTGAGGTATTCCAACAGCAGGCGGCTGCGGGAGCTGGCCTGTTGTTCCAGTCGCAGCGCATAGATGCCGGTGCTCTCCGGTTTTGGCAGGCCGTTTTCACAGAACAGCGGTAGCAACTCGCCTCGCAGCAAGTATTCGCTGGCCAGCCAGGTCGGCAGGTGGGCGATGCCCAGTCCGGCGAGCGCGCCACACACCAATGCTTCAGCGTTGTTAGCGCTCATGCGCACCCGCGCCGGGCGGTGCAACTGCATCTGCCCGTCCTGTTCGAATCGCCAGGCGAAGGGTGGGGCGAGGCCGTCCCAATCGAGACCGTCATGTTCGCCCAATTGAGCGGGCTCGCTCGGCACGCCCCGACGCTTGAGGTAGTCGGGACTGGCGCAGGCAATGCGCACCATGCTCGCCAGCGGCGTGGCGACCAGTCGGGTGTCGGCCATTTGCCCGGCACGCAGCACCAGATCGACCTTGCCCAGGTTCGAGCCGTCCATGTCGACGAAGCTGTCGATCAGATGCAACTGTACATCCAGCCCCGGATATAGCATCAGAAAGTCGGCAATCACCGGTGCCAGATGCCGACGCCCGAACGCTGCCGGCGCATCCACCCGGATCAAGCCTTCCGGCGCGCTGCTCAGGGATACGGCTTCAGCGCGGGCCAGTTGCAGTTCCGCAACGATCCGTCGCGCCCGTTCGGCAAACGCCAGACCGGCCGGCGTGGCGCGCACCGCGTGAGTGTTGCGGACGAACAACTGGCTGCCGACAGCGCTCTCCAGACTGTCGATGCGCCGTGCAACGGCCGATGGCGTCAGCGGGTGTCGGCGTGAGGCGGCAGAGAAGCTGCCGCTTTCCAGCACATCGAGGAACAAACCGAGTTGTTCGGTCAATTGATTGGGGTTCATGAATCAATTCAGTGCCTATGCGGATTTGGCACAGCCATTGTGCGTTGCTGTGCGTTTCCGTGCCAGTGCCGACTGCGTAGGATGAATTGCCTGACGTATGAGGAATTTTGCTGTGATCGAGTTTTTGCTTTACCTGTTGTTCGGCGCCGCCCTTGGCACGTTAGGTGGGATATTCGGCATCGGCGGCGGCTTGATCGCCATTCCGCTGTTGGGCGTGTGGTTCGGGCTCGATCAGCAGATCGCCCAAGGCACGGCGCTGGTGATGGTGGTGCCGAACGTGATGCTGGCGCTGTGGCGTTATCACCAGCGCAATCGCATCGAACTCAGGCACGCGTTGCCGCTGGCAGTGATGGGGTTCTGCTTTGCGTGGATCGGCTCGATCTGGGCCGTGGGCATTGATGCGCAAACCATGCGCATCGGTTTTGTCGCGTTCCTCGTGGCGTTGTCGGCGTACAACCTGGTGCGCATGTTCGGCGCGCGTCCGGCAGCGACTTCCGAGATGCGCTATTCATGGCCTTGGCTGGGCGTGCTGGGCGCGGCGTCTGGCACCATGGGCGGCTTGTTCGGTGTCGGCGGAGCGGTGGTGGCGACCCCGGTGCTGACCAGCCTGTTCGGCACCACTCAAGTGGTCGCCCAAGGTTTGTCGCTGGCGCTGGCATTGCCGAGCACCGGTGTCACGCTGGTGACGTACGCGGTGCACCACGAGGTGGACTGGATGATCGGCCTGCCGCTGGCCATCGGCGGCCTGGCCAGCATCAGTTGGGGCGTGAAAGTGGCCCACGCGATGCCGGAAAAACTCCTGCGTGGGCTGTTCTGCGGGTTCCTGGTGCTGTGCGCGGTGATGCTCGCCTTTAAAGTTTGAAGCCTTCGACGATGTGCTCGGCCAGGCATTCGGTGATCGGCGATGGATTGTTCAGGTTGCGGATCAGCATGATGCTGGCCTCGGGCAACAGCGGCAGATCTTCGGCGGCACCGAGAATGCGCAGGTCCGGGGTGATCAGGCTTTCCAGTTGCGCGGTGATCGCCAGACCGGCGCTCACCACCGCCATCAGCGCCGACAGGCTGGTGCTGTTGTAGGCAATCCGGTATTCGCGGCCCATGGCGTCCAGCGCATTGCAGGCCCACAGGCGGCAGAAACAATCACTGTTGAACATCGCCAGTGGCAACGGGGTCTGCTCGTGGGCGCTGAAATTCTGCGCTTCGGCCCAGACGAAACGCTCCTTGCGCAGCAGTTGGCCAATTTCGTTGCCCGGTTCGCGGGTGACGATCGACAGATCCAGATCCGTGCGTTGCAGCAGTTGTTTGGTCGACTCGCAATGCACTTCAATCTGGATCAGCGGATAGAACTGGGCGAAGCGCGACAGGATCCCCGGCAGAAACCGCATCACGTAATCGTCCGGCGTACCGATTCGCACCGTGCCGACCATGTGCGGTTCGCGCAGGGTGTTGAACACTTCGCTGTGCAATTTCAGGATGCGCCGCGCGTAGCCGAGCAACACCTGGCCTTCAGCAGTGAGGCGCACCTGGCGCCCGTCGCGCTCGAATAACTGGCGCTGCAACACGTCCTCTTCCAGACGCTTCATCTGCATGCTCACTGCCGACTGAGTGCGGTTGACCATTTCGCCGGCACGGGTGAAACCGCCCTGATCGGCAATCGCGACAAAGGTGCGCAGGACATCGGTATCGATACTGGGATACGCCGACAATTGATGAATCTCCGTGATTCATGCCATCAGAAACATTCGTTGGATTGATCGTAGCCCCAGCGCGAGACTTGAGCCATCCCTAAAGGAGGGCAACACGATGAAAGGTCAAAAACTGTATGTGAGCGATGAAAGAATGCCGGTCCATCTGATTTCCGATCTGCTGCACAAGTTTAGCCGCTGGTACGAACTTCACCGCGAACGCGAGTTGCTTGCCAGTCTGAGCGACGAAGCGCTGAAGGACATCGGGGTCAGCCGTGCCGATGTCGAACACGAGTCGGTGCGGCCGTTTTGGGACGATCCGATGCATAAATGATGAGGCCATCGCTACACAAACCCCTTTGTAGTGAGGTAGGTTGCGAGCAGACATGGAGGTACACATGCCCGCGACTCTGTCCTTTTCCCTTAAACAGGCTCGACGTCTGGCACTGGCTGCCCAAGGGTTTCACGGGCGCCAGCCGCCGGCTGTCAAGGCGATGCACGTCAACCGGCTGATCGAACGCCTCGGTCTGTTGCAGATCGACTCCGTCAATGCGGTGGTGCGCTCGCACTACTTGCCGCTGTTTTCCCGTCTCGGTTCCTATTCTGCTGACTTGCTCGACCAGGCTGCCTGGAGTTCGGGGCGACGTCGTTCGCTGTTCGAATACTGGGGCCATGAAGCCTCGTTGCTGCCGCTGTCGATGTACCCGTTGATGGGCTGGCGGATGCAGCGGGCCAAGCGCGGTGAAGACATTTATCAGCAACTGGCGCGTTTCGGCCGTGAGCAACAGGACACCATCCGCCGGGTGCTGGCGTCGGTCGAAGAGCAGGGCGCATTGGGTGCCGGCAGTCTGTCGACTCGTGAGGAAAAGGCCGGCCCCTGGTGGGACTGGAGCGCGGAAAAACATGCGCTGGAATGGTTGTTTGCGGCTGGCGAAGTGACCGTGGCCGGGCGGCGCGGCTTCGAAAGGCTGTATGACCTGCCGGAGCGAGTGATTCCGGCGTCCGTGCTGCAACTGCCATTGCCCGATGAGGCCGAGGCGCAGCGCGGTTTGCTGCTGCACGCGGCTGAGGCGTTGGGCGTAGGCACGGAAAAAGACCTGCGCGATTACTTCCGCCTGAACCCTTCCGATGCACGCCCGCGACTGGCGGAGCTGGTCGAGGCCGGTCAGTTGCTGACCTGCGAAGTCGCTGGTTGGCGCCAGATCGCCTACTGCCTGCCCGAACCGAAAGTCCCGCGCAAAGTCGAGGCTAGCGCATTGCTGTCGCCGTTCGATTCGCTGATCTGGGAGCGTAGTCGTACCGAACGGCTGTTCGATTTCCGCTATCGGCTGGAAATTTATACGCCGCAAGATAAACGCGTTTACGGCTATTACGTGCTGCCGTTCCTGCACAACGAACGGATTGCTGCGCGAGTTGACCTGCGCGCCGAGCGGGCGGCGGGGCGATTGGCAGTGCATGCGGTACACGAGGAAGAAACCGGACTGGATGACGCGGGAATGCTGGCGCTGGCGTTGAACCTGCGGCGCATGGCGGACTGGTTGGAGCTTGAGCACGTGCAGCTCAATTGTCAGCGGGAAAGTGCGGGTCGGCTCCGGATGGCTATGGTTCAGATTGGCTGCGACTGAACCGGCCTCATCGCTGGCAAGCCAGCTCCCACAGTGACCGAGTCGTTCACAAACTAAATGTACGACATCGATCCTGTGGGAGTCGGGCTTGCCCGCGATGAGGCCCGATCAAACAATGAAGGTTTCCGAACTCAGCGCCGAACCTGTTTAAGGGTTTCAGCAATCAAGAACGCCAGTTCCAGCGACTGATCAGCATTCATTCGCGGGTCGCAATGGGTGTGATAGCGATCCGACAAACCGTCCTCAGTGATCGGCCGTGCGCCGCCGATGCATTCGGTGACGTTCTGCCCGGTCATTTCGATGTGGATGCCACCGGCGTAGCTGCCTTCCGCTTCGTGAACCTGGAAGAACTGCTTAACCTCGCCAAGGATCTGCGCGAAATCGCGCGTCTTGTAGCCGCTGCTGGCCTTGATGGTGTTGCCGTGCATCGGGTCGGAGCTCCACAGCACTTGCTTGCCTTCACGCTGCACCGCGCGGATCAGTGCCGGCAGATGATCACCAACCTTGTTCGCGCCCATCCGCGCAATCAGGTTGAGGCGGCCTGGATCGTTGTCCGGGTTGAGCACGTCGATCAAACGAATCAGGTCATCCGGATTCATGCTCGGGCCGACTTTTACACCGATCGGGTTGTTCACCCCGCGCAGGAACTCGACGTGGGCGCCGTCGAGCTGACGGGTACGGTCGCCGATCCACAGCATGTGCGCCGAGCAATCGTAGTAATCGTTGGTCAAGCTGTCGCGGCGCACGAAGGCTTCTTCGTAGTTCAACAGCAGCGCTTCGTGGGCGGTGAAGAAACTGGTCTCGCGCAGTTGCGGCGAGCTGTCCATACCGCAGGCACGCATGAACGCCAAGGTTTCATCGATGCGGTCGGCGAGGTGGCTGTACTTCTCCGCCAGCGCCGAATTGGCGATGAAATCGAGGTTCCACTTGTGCACCTGATGCAGGTCGGCAAAACCGCCCTGGGCGAAGGCGCGCAGCAGGTTGAGGGTCGCCGTGGACTGGTGATAGGACTGCAGCAGACGCTCCGGATCCGGTACGCGGCTCTTTTCGTCGAAACCGATGCCATTGACGATATCGCCTCGGTAGGCCGGCAGGGTCACGCCGTCGATGGTTTCGTCGTTGGCCGAGCGCGGCTTGGCGAACTGGCCGGCCATGCGCCCGACTTTCACCACCGGGCAACCGGCGGCGAAGGTCATGACGATCGCCATTTGCAGCAGCACTTTGAAAGTGTCACGGATCTTCGCGGCGGAGAACTCGGCGAAGCTTTCCGCGCAATCGCCGCCCTGCAGCAGGAAGGCCCGGCCCTGGGTGACTTCGGCAAACTGACGACGCAACTCCCGCGCTTCACCGGCAAACACCAGCGGCGGATAGCTGGCCAGCGTCTGCTCGACCTGGCGCAGGTGCGCGGCGTCGGGGTATTGAGGTTGTTGCTGGATCGGCAAGGCGCGCCAGCTGTCAGGGCTCCAGGGTTGGCTCATCACGGTCTCTAAGGTTCTACGCACGGACGGCCATGTTAGCAGCAATTAGTGCGTGACCTGCTCCCGTCGCTTCGCCGACAATCGCCGCTTTGCCACGGCGCCAGAGCGGTGCCATCGCGTCACCGCGCCCGGTGACCAACAGGAGACGAAATGACTGAGGAGCGCGTCGAGCTGTTGCTCGCCGAGGTACAGGATGAGTTCGGCGTGATTCGCGTGCTGGAAGTGGCCGACTACCGCTTTCTGGAGTTCGGCGATGCCATCGAGCAAAGCTGTGTGTTTACCGCCGACCCGAGTTGGCTGGAGTACGACTACACCCGGGCGATGCTGATTGGCGCGTTGTGCCATGAACAACCGGAGAGCGCTCTGTTTCTCGGGCTTGGTGCTGGCACGCTGACCCAGGCCTGCCTCAAGTTCCTGCCGCTGGAAGATGTTGAAGCCATCGAGTTGCGTCCGGACGTGCCGCGTCTGGCCATCGAGTACCTTGGGTTGGATGACGATCCAAGGCTGTATATCCGCGTTGGCGATGCAATCGAACTGCTGCCGACGGCCGAGCCGGCGGATCTGATTTTCGTCGACCTCTACACCGATGTCGGCCCGGGTGCCGCACACCTTGCGTGGAATTTCCTCGGTGACTGTCAGAAACGTCTGAATCCCGGCGGCTGGCTGGTGATCAACCAGTGGGCCACCGATGACGGCAAACCGTTGGGGGCGGCGCTGTTGCGCGGGCTCTATCACCGGCATTACTGGGAACTGCCGGTGAAGGAAGGCAACGTGATTCTGATCGTGCCGGCGGATCTCGATCAGGTACTGGACATGCAGGCACTCACCGCCCGGGCTGAAGCGCTGGCACCGAAGCTGGGTTATTCATTGCAGTCTTTGATCAAGGCTATTCGCCCGGCCACTTGAGCCTCAAATGCCCTTGAAGACCCCCGGCCTGCGCTCCACCAGCGAGCGAACACCCTCTTTGGCATCATCACTGGCCAGCAATTTCTTCACCAGCGGCGGCAAACTCTGTGCCGCTGCGGTCTCGCCTTCGTAGCGCGCCTGACGTGCCGACATCAGCGTCGCCTGCACGCCAAGCGGCGCCTGTCGGGCGATCCGTTCGGCCAACTCGATGGCGCGTGGCAGCAAGTCTTCGCTGGCCATGACTTCCTGCACCAGACCCAGGCGCAGCGCATCATGGGCGTCGAATTCGTCGCCGGTCAGCAGCCAGCGCATGGCATTGCCCCAGCCGGCGACTTGATGAAAGCGCAGCGTCGCACCGCCGAAAGGAAAGATCCCGCGCTGCACTTCCATCTGGGCGAACCGGGTATTGCTGGCGCACAGGTTGATGTCCGCAGCGAGCATCAACTCGATGCCGATGGTCAGGCAATAACCCTGCGCGGCAACGATCACCGGTTTGCTGACCCGTGGCCCGACGAACACGCCCCACGGATCGCAACCACCGGTCGGCACCTGCCAGCCTTCGGCGAGGGCGGAACTGGCGTTGACCAGATCGAGCCCGGCGGTGAAATGCTCGCCATGCCCGAACACCACGGCCACCCGTGCTTCGCTGTCGGCCTCGAATTCACCATAGGCCAGGGCCAGGTCATTGAGCAGATCCAGATCGAAAGCGTTGCGCTTGGCGGCTCGGTCCAGTCCGATCAATTGGACGTGACCGTGGCGCGCACGGCTGACGCGGCCGGGGCAGGGCTGATTCATGGGTGTTTCCTCGGGCGGGAAGAAAGGGTGCAGCGACCAGATGCCGCACATCGGTGAATCGTTTAAGCGCCATCGCCAGCAGGGCCGGGGTCTTTGAAAAATAGACCTTTGCCCGATTATCCGCAAAACCCCGTTACACAGCGGTGACAACTGTATTTCACCGATAAAAAAAGCTCCCTTTTCGGGCAAATTCCGGTATAGTGCGCGCCGGCCTTTAACCGGGCCGCGTTTAGGTAGCGCAATTCCCCGAAGTCAGCTTCGGCTGCACGTCCGCACTGCGGGCTCTTCCTTGACGATTCTTTTTCATTCATTCGTTTTCGCAAATCCCCGCCGACAAAGCTGCCAGGGCGACTCTTGAGTCTCAACACGGCATGTGCAGCTTTGGAGCATGGGTCTTTGCGGATGCACTTAGAGGCAGACCCATGACCCAGGAAATCGGCGGCTTCGCCGCTCTTGAACTTCATCCCAATATTGTCGCTGCAGTAGTCGCTACCGGCTATGAAGAGCCTTCGGCCATTCAGCAGCAGTCGATCCCGATCATCCTCGCCGGTCACGATATGATTGGTCAGGCGCAAACCGGTACCGGTAAAACCGCTGCCTTTGCCCTGCCTATCCTGCACCGCATTGATCCGTCCAAGCGCGAGCCGCAAGCTCTGATCCTGGCCCCAACTCGTGAGTTGGCGCTACAAGTTGCAACCGCTTTCGAAACCTACGCCAAGCAAATGCCGGGCGTAACTGTTGTGGCTGTCTACGGCGGCGCGCCGATGGGCCCACAATTGAAAGCAATCCGTAATGGCGCACAGATCGTTGTCGCCACTCCGGGCCGTCTGTGCGACCACCTGCGTCGCGACGAAAAAGTACTGCAGACCGTGAACCACCTGGTTCTCGACGAAGCAGACGAAATGCTCAAACTGGGCTTCATGGACGACCTCGAAGTTATCTTCAAGGCCATGCCGGAAACCCGTCAGACCGTATTGTTCTCGGCGACCCTGCCGCAATCGATCCGTGCCATCGCCGAGCGTCACCTGCGCGATCCAAAGCACGTGAAGATCCAGAGCAAGACTCAGACCGTTACCGCGATCGAACAGGCTCACCTGTTGGTTCACGCTGACCAGAAGACCTCTGCCGTTCTCAGCTTGCTGGAAGTGGAAGATTTCGACGCTCTGATCATGTTCGTGCGCACCAAGCAAGCGACCCTGGATCTGGCCAGCGCCCTCGACGCCAAAGGCTACAAAGCCGCAGCGTTGAACGGCGACATCGCCCAGAACCAGCGTGAGCGCGTCATCGACTCGCTCAAAGATGGCCGTCTGGACATCGTTGTAGCGACCGACGTTGCCGCTCGTGGTCTGGACGTACCGCGTATCACCCACGTGTTCAACGTGGACATGCCATACGATCCGGAATCCTACGTGCACCGTATCGGCCGTACCGGCCGTGCCGGTCGCGAAGGCCGCGCGCTGCTGCTGGTGACTCCACGTGAGCGCCGCATGCTGCAAGTGATCGAGCGTGTAACCGGTCAGAAAGTTGCCGAAGTGCGTCTGCCGGACGCCCAGGCCGTTCTCGATGCCCGCATCAAGAAACTGACCAACAGCCTGTCGCCGCTGGTGGCTGACGCCGAATCGACTCACGGTGATCTGCTGGATCGCCTGACCGCCGACATCGGTTGCACCCCGCGTGCCCTGGCTGCAGCTCTGCTGCGCAAGGCTACCAATGGTCAAGCGTTGAACCTGGCCGCTATCGAGAAGGAACGTCCACTGGTGCCGAACAACGCACCGCGTGGCGATCGTCCAGAGCGTACCGGTGACCGTCCTGATCGTGGTGACCGCGAGCGTCGCGCTCCGATGCCGCTGGGCGAAGGCCGTGCCCGTTGCCGTACCGCGCTGGGCGCGCGTGACGGTATCGCGGCGAAAAACCTGCTGGGCGCCATCCTTAACGAAGGTGGTCTGGCACGTGAAGCGATCGGTCGCATCCAGGTGCGTGACAGCTTCAGCCTCGTCGAGCTGCCGGAAGATGGTCTGGATAAACTCCTGACCAAACTGAAGGACACTCGCGTTGCGGGCAAGCAGTTGAAGCTGCGTCGCTACCGCGAAGATTGATCCGCCCTTGGGCTGATTGATCGAACATAAAAAAATCCCCGACTGGTTCGGGGATTTTTTTTGCCTGCGATTTGAGGTCGGAAAGAACTCTTCAGCCGAAGCGGTAGATGTCCATGCCCAGTGCGCCCATGGTGAACCCTTGGTGCGCAATGCTGAAATCACCGCCGGCGCCGCGGGCGAAGTACAGCGGTAACAGATGCTCGTCGCTCGGATGGCTGCGCACGGCGTTCGGCGCTTGCTGGCGGTAATCGTGCAAGGCGGCTTCATCATTGGCTGCCAGCTTGTCGATTATCCAGTCACGGAAGTCCCGGGCCCACGGCTCGACGCTTTCCGGGCCGGCATGCCAGTCCAGTTCGCGCAGGTTGTGGGTGATGCTGCCGGAGCCGATCAACAGAATGCCCTGATCGCGCAGACTGGCCAGCGCCTGGCCAACGCGGGTCTGCAACGCCGGACCGCCACGGCTGGGCAGGGAGACCTGTACCACCGGGATGTCCGCTTGCGGATACATCAGCGACAGCGGCACCCACACGCCATGGTCGAACGGACGTTGCGGGTCGAGGCGCGCGGGCAGGTTGTTGGCGGTCAGCAGTTCGGCGACCTCTTGCGCCAATTGCGGATTGCCCGGTGCCGGGTACTGCACTTCAAACAGTGCACGGGGAAATCCGCCGAAATCGTGCCAGGTTTCCGGTTGCGGATGGCTGCTGACCAGCAGTTCATGGCTTTCCCAGTGAGCGGAAACGATGACGATGGCTTTAGGACGCGGCAGCACGGCGGCCAGACGCGCCAGGGCCGGGCCACTGGCACCGGGTTCCAGCGCGAGCATGGGCGAGCCGTGAGAGATAAACAGGCTGGGAAACATGGAAGGGTTCCTGAGCGTTAAGATGCTTCATCTTCAGTCAGTTCATTGATCTAATTCCAATATAAGTTTTAACGCTTTTTGATCGAATTCTTAGGAGGAAACATGCAGCCGGAGTTTTGGCACAAGAAGTGGGAATCGAACCAGATCGGCTTTCATCAGCCGGAGGTGAACCCGTATTTGCAGCGTCACTGGCCTGATCTGGCCATCCCGGCGCAGGCGCGTGTGCTGGTGCCGTTGTGCGGTAAAAGCCTGGATCTGCTGTGGCTGGCCGGGCGTGGGCATCGGGTTCTCGGCGTCGAACTGTCGCACAGGGCTGTCGAAGACTTCTTCCGTGAGCAGCAATTGCAGCCGCAGATCAGCGAGGAGGGCGGCTTCAAGGTTTATCGGGCCGGGGCGATCGAGTTGTGGTGCGGGGATTTCTTCGCCTTGTCCGCGAGCGATGTGGCCGATTGCACGGCACTGTATGACCGCGCGGCGGTGATTGCCTTGCCGGCACCGATGCGTGAGCGCTACGCGGCGCACTTGCAGAATATCTTGCCGGCGGGTGTCCGCGGTTTGCTGATCACGCTGGATTATGATCAGGCGCAAATGCCGGGGCCGCCGTTTGCGGTTGAAGATGCCGAGATGCATCGACTGTTCGGTGGCGACTGGCAGATACAGGCGCTGGAAGAAGAGGACGTGTTGAGCGAAAGCGGGAAGTTCCTGCAGGCGGGAGTGACGCGCCTGCAAGAGCGGGTTTACCGGCTGAATGGCCAGTAAGCAGGCACAAAAAAGGCCCGCATCACTGCGGGCCTTTCTGTTTGGGCCGGGCTGATCAGCCGCGACGACGCAGAGCGTCGATACGCTCTTCCAGCGGCGGGTGGCTCATGAACATGCGGGCGAACCCTTGTTTGATACCACCGTTGATGCCAAAGGCGTTGAGGGTGTCTGGCATGTGCACCGGCAGGCCTTGTTCGGCACGCAGGCGTTGCAAAGCGCCGATCATCGCGCTGGTACCGGCCAGGCGGGCGCCGGCTTCGTCGGCACGAAATTCCCGTTTGCGCGAGAACCACATCACGATCGCGCTGGCCAGGATACCCAGAACCAGTTCGGCGAAGATGGTCGCGATGTAATACGCGATGCCCTGGCCTTCCTCGTTCTTGAAGATCACCTTGTCAACGAAGTTACCGATGATCCGCGCGAAGAACATCACGAAGGTGTTCACCACGCCCTGGACCAGTGCCAGGGTGACCATGTCTCCATTGGCAACGTGGCCGATTTCGTGGGCCAGCACGGCTTTCACTTCATCCGGAGAGAAGCGCTCCAGCAAGCCCTGGCTGACCGCGACCAGCGCGTCGTTCTTGTTCCAGCCGGTGGCGAAGGCGTTCGCTTCGTAGGCCGGGAAAATCCCGACTTCGGGCATCTTGATCCCGGCTTCGCGGGACAGTTGCTCGACGGTTTGCATCAGCCATTGCTCGTGGCGGGTGCGCGGCTGGGTAATGATCTGGGTGCTCGTGCTCATCTTCGCCATCCACTTGGAGATGAACAGCGAGAACAGCGAACCGGCGAAACCAAAGACTGCACAGAAAACCAGCAGCTGACTGAGGTTGAGGTCAACCCCGTTGGCCGCCATGAACCCGTTGAAGCCGAACAGGCTCAGGGTGATGCTGGCTATCAGCACGACCGCCAGGTTAGTGGCCAAAAACAGCAGGATGCGCATCATGGTTGTAGAAATCTCCTCAAGCTAAAGATGTAGCGTACTGCGGGGTATATAAGGTGCGGCACCGGGCGATTCAACCGAGTGACTATTTCAAACTGTGTCCTACATCGGATTCTCCGGTATGCGGGACAATTCCCACCCCTGAAGACGACATGGATGACAGCTGCGCACCTCCCACCGCCATTGCATCAGGCGCATGTGATCGGTACGAATCGACAGTGTAGAAGGCGTGCGGAAGGGGGCGGGGCAGAAGTGTTGCTGAATCAGACAGTGCGCAACGAAAGGCTCGTTGCGCACAGATCGCCGGTTACTGGCGGTAGGACTTGAGGAAGTTGCCGATGCGCCCGATGGCCATGTCCAGGTCATCGACCCGCGGCAGGGTCACGACACGGAAATGATCCGGCCACGGCCAGTTGAAGGCCGTGCCCTGAACCACCAGGAGCTTCTCGGACAGCAGCAGATCGAGGACGAATTTCTCGTCGTTGTGGATCGGGCAGACCTTCGGGTCGATCTTCGGGAATGCATACAGGGCGCCCATCGGCTTCACGCAGCTCACGCCGGGAATGTCGTTGAGCAACTCCCAGGTGCGGTTGCGCTGTTCCAGCAGGCGACCTTGCGGCAGCACCAGATCGTTGATGCTCTGATAGCCGCCGAGGGCGGTCTGGATCGCGTGCTGGCTCGGCACGTTGGCACACAGGCGCATGTTGGCCAGCATGTCGATACCTTCGATGTAGCTGTGGGCGTTGTGTTTCGGCCCGGAAATGGCGATCCAGCCGGAACGGAAACCCGCCACGCGATACGACTTCGACAGACCGTTGAAGGTCAGGCACAGCAGATCGGGTGCCAGCGAAGCGGTGCAGATGTGCACGGCGTCGTCGTAAAGAATCTTGTCGTAGATCTCGTCAGAGAACACCACCAGGTTGTGCTGACGGGCCAGTTCCAGCATGCCCAGCAACACTTCCTTCGAGTACACCGCGCCGGTCGGGTTGTTCGGGTTGATGATCACCATGGCCTTGGTGTTCGGGGTGATCTTGGCCTTCATGTCGGCCAGGTCCGGGAACCAGTTGGCACCTTCGTCGCACAGGTAGTGCACCGCGTTACCGCCGGCCAGGCTCACGGCAGCGGTCCACAGCGGATAGTCCGGCGCCGGCACCAGCACTTCGTCACCGTTGTTGAGCAGTGCCTGCAACGACATCACGATCAGTTCGGACACACCGTTGCCGAGATAGATGTCTTCGATGCCGACACCTTCGACCTGCTTCTGCTGGTAGTACTGCATCACGGCCTTGCGCGCGCTGAACAGGCCTTTGGAGTCGCTGTAGCCCTGGGCGGTCGGCAGGTTGCGGATCACATCCTGGAGAATTTCGTCCGGCGCTTCGAAACCAAAGGGCGCCGGATTGCCGATGTTCAGCTTGAGGATGCGATGGCCTTCCTCTTCCAGGCGTTTGGCGTGCTTGAGCACTGGGCCGCGAATGTCGTAGCAGACGTTGGCGAGCTTGTTCGATTTGCTGAACTGCATGGCGATGTGATCCCGAAAATGAACGATCCAGGCGGCGAATGGACAACCGTGCTGGGAATCCTGCGTCTTCACACAGGCAAGCGTCTTGAGCGGCGGTTTCCAACAATCCGTTTGAATGCGCAGGATCCCGCTGCCAGACTGGCGTGTGACGAGGCGCAATCATACGTGCCGCCCGATCCGTGGAAAAGGTACAGATCGGGCTTTTTCAGCCGCTGAGGTGTGATGATGGAAAAGATAGAAAAGACCCTGGAAGAATGGCGCGCGATGCTCGACCCGGAGCAATACAACGTGTGTCGTCTCAGTGCCACCGAGCGACCGTTCTCGGGCAAATATAACGCCACCAAGACTGACGGTGTCTATCACTGCGTCTGCTGCAATGAGCCGTTGTTCGACTCCAGCACCAAATTCGACTCCGGTTGCGGCTGGCCAAGCTTCTACGCGCCGATCGGCGAGAGCGCCATGACCGAAATCCGCGACATCAGCCATGGCATGATCCGCACCGAAGTGAAATGCGCCCGATGCGATGCGCATCTGGGGCACGTGTTCCCCGACGGCCCGCCGCCGACAGGTCTGCGTTACTGCATCAACTCGGTGTGCCTGGATCTGGTGCCACGCGAATAGCCGATGCGGGCGATCCCTGGATCGCCTTTCTGATAATTGAATTGCACACAATTCAATTGCTCGCTATTTTCACAGCTTCTCAACTTTCCAGAGTGCGCACCATGAGCGATAACCTGCTGACCATCCCGTGCACCACCATCAAGGGTGAGCAAAAGACCCTGGCCGACTTCGCCGGCAAAGCGGTGCTGGTGGTCAACACTGCCAGCAAGTGCGGTTTCACCCCGCAATACAAGGGCCTTGAGGAGCTGTGGCAGAGCTACAAGGATCAGGGGCTGGTGGTGCTGGGGTTTCCGTGCAACCAGTTCGGCAAGCAGGAGCCCGGCAACGAGGGGGCGATCAGCGAGTTCTGTGAGCTCAACTACGGTGTCAGCTTCCCGCTGTTCAAGAAGATCGAAGTCAACGGTAACGGTGCGCATCCGCTGTTCGTACAGCTGAAGAAGCTTGCGCCGGGTGTACTGGGTTCCCAGGGCATCAAGTGGAATTTCACCAAATTCCTGATCGGCAAGGACGGCCAGTTGGTCAAGCGCTTCGCTCCGGCCACCAAGCCGCAGGATCTGAGCCGCGAGATCGAAGCACTGCTCAAATGAACGAACTGTCAGCCGATGCGCTGAAGCTCGACAGTCAGTTGTGCTTCAAGCTGTACGCCGCGTCCCGGGCAGTGATTCGTGCGTATAAGCCGATGCTCGATCAGCTCGGCCTGACCTACCCGCAATACCTGGCGATGCTGGTGTTGTGGGAATGGCAGGAGGCGGCACCGGAGCAGCCGACCGTCAAGGCGTTGGGCGAGCGTCTGGCGCTGGATTCCGGGACGCTGACGCCACTGCTCAAGCGTCTGGAGCAACTGCAACTGGTGCAGCGTCAACGCTCGGCGCGGGACGAGCGTGAGGTTCATCTGAGCCTCACGCCTCAGGGGCAGGCGTTGCGCGAGCAGGTCGGGCCGTTGAAGGATCGCCTGCTGTGCGACAGTGGTGTGGACCTGGATCGGCTCAACGAGCTGCGCACCGGGCTTGATCATCTGCTGGGGCAAATCAAAGCGCTGTCGTAGTCGGTATCCACTGATCCAGCAGCGCTGCCAACTCTTCGCGGCGGAACGGTTTGGCCAGATAGTCGCTCATGCCTGCCGCGCGGCAGCGTTCGCGTTCTTCAGACATGGCGTTGGCCGTCAACGCCACGATCGGCAAGTGCGGCCAGCGACCGCTCTGACGGATCTGCCGGCTCGCTTCGTAACCGTCCATCACCGGCATGTTGCAATCCATCAGCACCAGATCGAACTCGTGGTATTCCAGTTGATCCAGTGCTTCTGCGCCATGGGCCGCCACTACTACCTCGCAACCGAGTTTGCCGAGCATGCCCTTGGCCACCAGTTGGTTGACCGGGTTGTCTTCCACCAGCAACACCCGCCCGCGACGTTGAGAGGGCACGCTTTCAAGCCGTGCACGGTCGATGGTGGTGATGTCCGGTTGCAGGGTTCTGCGCAGATTCTGATACAGCGCGTTGCGTGCCAGAGGACGAGCCTGTTGCTGAAGCGGAGCAAGTGCCGCAGCTTCTTCGCCCGGCATGAAGCTGCCGTAAGCCGTCACCAGCAGAATCGGTGCCGTCATGGTCGGCCGCAGGCCAAACAGGCATTCGGGGCAATCGGTGATGATGATGTCCGGCGACGGGCCGAGGAGTGACGCTTCAATCGTGCGCTGTTCGTACGACAGGCCCCAGACCGGCAACAGACTGCCCAGCAGCTCTGAAAGGCCGCTGGCGGCAGTGGTGATGGCGAGCACGCTGCCATGCAACGGGGCCGGGATGACCGCGCGGGTGTGGCAGGGCAGCGGCAGTTCGGCACAGAACTGGCTACCGAAACCGACTTCGGAGCTGATCGTCAGGCGCCCCTGCATGGCCTCGCACAGGTTGTAGGTCAAGGCCAGGCCCAGCCCGGTGCCGCCGTACTGGCGGGTGATGCCGGCCCCAGCCTGGGTGAAGGGCTGGAAAATCTTCACCTGGGCTTCCTGGGCGATGCCGATGCCGGTATCGCAGACCTCGATGCGCACGCCATCCTTCCAGGTCGACAAACGCACATCGACCCGACCAAAACGGGTGAACTTCAGGGCGTTGGACAGCAGGTTGCTGACGATCTGCCTCACCCGTGTCGGGTCTCCGAGCACCAGCGCCGGAAAGTGCGGATCGATCAGGCACGTCAGCTCCACGCTTGGCGCCGCGTTCTGCGACAGCAGGTTGGCGGTGTCTTCGATCAGCGAGCCGAGGTCGAACGGGATGTGCTCCAGTTCCAGTTGCCCGGCATCGAACTTCGACAGGTCGAGAATATCGTTGAGCAACTCCACCAGCACTTTGCCCGAGTCGTGGGCAATGGACAGTTGTTGCTGTTGTTCGCCGTTGAGCGGGCCGTCGAGGGACAGCGCGATCATGCCCAGCAAGCCGTTGAGCGGGGTGCGGATCTCGTGGCTCATGTTGGCAAGGAACGCCGAGCGCGCCTCGGCCATGTCCAGTGCGGTGCTGCGGGCGACCTCCAGTTCCTCGTTGGACTGGCTGAGGCGGGCGTTGATCGCTTTGAGTTCAGCGGTGCGTGCCGACACGATGTCTTCGAGTTGAGCGAGGTAGTCGGTGAGACGGTTTTCTGCGGTGCGCCGTTGCTGGATTTCCGTAGCGATGTTTTCGAACTGCTGGTTGGCGACCTTCACCAGCACGCCGATCTCGTCGTTGGCGTGTCCACTCGGACATTCAAGAGTGGTCGGTTCGGCACTGCGCGGATCACGCCCGCTGAGTTCACGGATCACCCGCACCAGTGGCTTGGTCAGCATCACGTAGAACAGCGCCAGCAGGATGCCGGTCAGGATCAGGCTGCGGGCAAAGCCGTTGAGCAGCGTGACTTCGGCCCGGCGCAGGAAGCGGCTGCCGAAGGCATAGGTGTCGACCTCCAGGCTCAGGGTACCGAGGGATTCGTTGGGCAAGTGGTCGAGATAGAGCCGATCTTCAAACTCGCGTTTGGCGCCGAACAGAAAGTCGCTGATCAACCGATATCCGCTTTGCAGTTCCGGGCGCTTGACGCTGGCCAGTACCGTCTGATTGTTGTCGGTCAGTTGTGCGGAGATGATCGCCGGCGAGCGCAGCAGGCCCAACGTGAGTTCCTGGGCCAGCTCGGCATCGATGTTATAGGCGATACGCGAGGCCGGGTTATGGCTGATTTCCAGCAAAGACAGGATTTCACGGTTGATGGACGCGTCTTCACTGGCATAATCGATGCCGATTTGCAGCAGGCTGAGCAGCGTGCCCAGAATGAACCCGACCAGCACGGTAAGCCGGGCCTGTTTGTACGACAGCCGGTGGGTGAATTTGATATCCATGGGGTGTTGAACCACTTCCGTTTCCCTTCGCTGCTCAAGCATAGTCGATCATGTATGGATACCGTGGTTCCCGAATCGCCTTGTAACAAGGCGCCGGGCGGGTGTCGAACGCTATCGGTTGTCGCTGTATTGCCATCATTACTGTGAACCAGCCCGAGGAGAAGACGTGGATTCCCGATTGAATGCTTTTCTTGAGCGCGCCGAGTCGGTTCTGGCGCGGATCGAACCGCTGCTACCGGCGCCACGCCCGGTCATCGACTGGGGCACTTGCCTGGCCGCACGCTGGCAGCGTGACGGTCGCAGCGGGTATCTGCTGCCGCTGGAAGTCAGCCTCGACATGCGTCTTTCGGACTTGATCGGTGTCGATCGACAACTGGAGCAACTGGGCCGAAATACCCAGCAGTTTCTCGACGGCATGCCGGCCAACCATGCTTTGCTCTGGGGTTCGCGCGGTACGGGGAAATCCTCGTTGGTGCGGGCGCTGCTGGCCGAGCACGCCAAGGCTGGTCTGCGCTTGATCGAGATCGAACGTGATCACCTGGCCGACCTGCCACGTGTGGTGGAGCAGATCGGCAAACTGCCGCAACGTTTCGTGCTGTTTTGCGATGACCTGTCGTTCGAATCCGGCGAAGGCGATTACCGGGTGCTGAAAAGCGTGCTGGACGGCTCGCTGGAGCAGGCGCCGGACAACGTGTTGCTGTACGCCACCTCCAACCGTCGCCATCTGGTGCCGGAAAAGGAAAGCGACAACGAAAACTGGAAGCGCGTCGATGGCGAACTGCATCCGAGCGAAGCGGTGGAAGACAAGATCGCCCTGTCGGATCGCTTCGGCCTGTGGCTGTCTTTTTATCCGTTCACTCAGGAACATTTCCTCAACGTCGTCGAACACTGGATCGGCCAGTTGGCCGCCAAGGCCGGCCTGAGCTGGCAGCGCGACGAACAACTGGACATTCTCGCCGTGCGCTGGGCGACCGGCCGTGGCAACCGCAACGGACGTTGCGCGTACCAATTCGCCCGTTACTGGGTGGGACTGAAATTGCTGGAGCACAAGGCATGATTGATTTGCAACAAAGCGGCCAGGGTCTCGAGGGCTATGGCATGTTGGCCGCACAACTGGAGTCGCTGCTGGCGGACGAGCGCGATTTCATTGCCAACGCCGCACAGTTTTCGGCGTTCCTGTACAACCAGCTCGATGACCTGAACTGGGCGGGTTTCTACCTCAATCGCAACGAAGAGCTGGTGCTCGGCCCGTTCCAGGGCCAGATCGCCTGCGTACGCATTCCGTTCGGTCGCGGTGTGTGTGGCGCGGCGGCGGCCAGTCTGCAGACACAACGGGTCGAAGACGTTCACGCATTCCCCGGCCACATCGCCTGTGACAGCGCGTCGAACAGTGAACTGGTGGTGCCGTTGGTCAAGGACGGTCGCCTGATTGGCGTACTCGACCTCGACAGCCCGAAGCTTTCGCGTTTCGGTGCAGAGGATCAAGCCGGTATCGAACAACTGGCAGCGATCTTCCTGCGCCTGACCGACTGCTGATCAAGCCGCAAGGCCCGCCTTGCGCAGCACGCCGTCAGGGTCGACCGCATCGATCTGTTGCGGGTCGAGGAAACGGCTGGCGTATTGCAGATACAGGCCTTCGCGGATGAACAGGCTGAACAGCTCGGCATCGATGTGCGCCTCGCGGCACATGGTGGCCATGATTCCCAGCGCCTCGCTGAGGGTCTTGGCCTTTTTGTAGGGGCGGTCGGCGGCGGTCAGCGCTTCGAAGATATTGGCAATCGCCATCATCCGCGCCGGCAGACTCATTTCCTCGCGTTTCAAACGTTTCGGGTAACCGGTGCCGTCCATTTTCTCGTGATGACCACCGGCAATTTCCGCGACGTTGTTCAGGTGCCCGGGGAAGGGCAAGTGACTGAGCATCAGGATCGTCTGCACCATGTGATGGTTGATGATGTAACGCTCTTCACGGGTCAAAGTGCCGCGAGGAATGCTCAGGTTGTACAGCTCGCCACGGTTGTATTTGTAGCGTGGGACGTCGAGTTTGAACCCCCACGGATTGTCTTCTGGAATCAGTTCGCTGTCAGCGCGTTCGAGCAGGTGTTCGGGCTTGTCGGCCAGTAACTTTTCGCTGACGGGCAGGAGGGGGGGCGATGTGCGCGCCTGACGCCGGTTTTCCTCCCAGGACACGCCCAGACGATCATCCAGCGTGCGTGTCCAGGTGCGCTGCGCTATGCCCTCAAGACGCTGAAGGTCGGCGTCGGCCATGGCCTCACTGCCCAGATTGCAGCGGGCTACAAAACCGAAATCATCATCCAGCTCTGTCAGCGTCGCGTCGCGCAGGCTGGCCAGTTGTCGTTCGTCGCCACCCGATGCCATGGCTCGCCAATAGCTGATCCAGGCATCGCGCTTGAGCACTTCGAAGCGGGTGCGGACTTCATGGATGCGATCGTTAAGGGTTTCCAGTTTGGTGGCTTTGTCGACGACGTATTCCGGCGTTGTGACTTTGCCGCAATCGTGCAGCCACGCGGCGATGTGCAAGGCTTCCCATTCATCCTCAGAGGGTTGGTAGTCGCTGAAGGCCGGGGCGTCGCTGGCCGCTGCGGCGTGGGCGAGCATCAGGGTCAGTTCCGGCACGCGTTGGCAATGCCCGCCGGTGTAAGGGCTCTTGGCATCGATGGCGCCGGCGAGCAGTTGAATGAACGCATCGAGCAGTTGTTTTTGCCGGGCTTGCAGACGCTGGCTCTCGATACTCACCGCCGCCGCACCGGACACCGCTTGCAGGAACGCGATGCGGTCGGGCCGCAGCTTCTCCAGGTCGGCGGGGGTGCCGCTGTCGTTGATCAGCAGCACCAGCAGACCGATTGTTTCGTTGTGCTGGTTGTGCAGGCGGATCCCGATCAGGTGGACGCGCGGCGTGTCCATGGCCAACAGGACCTTTTGCAGGTCGGCGGCCTGTTCGAAGCCGAGGTTGCTGACCACGTTGTCGGCATGCGCCAGTTGCTCGAACCAGGCCGGACCCTGCTTGGTATCAAGGTTGTGGCCTTGAATATCGAACACTGCCAGCGGCCGGGAAGTGCCGTCGACCACCAGCCCGTAAGGTTCCATGCGATTGCCATCACTTTCGCGCAGGTAGATCAGGCCTGCCTGGGCCTGGGCAATTTGCACCGTTTCGAACAACACTCGTTGCAGCAGCGGGGCGAAGCGAGTTTCGGCAGTCAGGCTGTCGGTGATGCGAAAGAAGCTGGCCAAGGTGTCTTTCATCCGCGCCATCGACAGACTCAACTGGTCAACCTCCAGCACCGGCGAGCGACGGGTCACGGGAAAGTTGAAATCGAAGCTGCGGATGGCATCGGCTTCCTTGACCAGTGCATGCAGCGGCTTGACCAGAATCCGCGAAATCAGCCAGCCCAGCGGCAGGCACAGCAACAGGGTGGCGAGAGTGATCAGCGCACCTTGCCAGCGCATGCGATAGGCATCGACCAGTAACTCGTCTTCCGGCACCAGCAAGGCCATCTGCAAACCTTTCGGGCCACCTTCCTGCAGGCTGCTGCGGGCGACGATCCAGCGTCGCCCGTCAGCTTTCAGGCGTTTGCCCTGATGATCGGTAGACAGCAGGGCATGCAGACTAGGGCTCAGGTCGGCTGCCTTGGCCAGGCGCGCGGTACGGTCATCGACGATCAGCCGGCTGCTGTCGGGGTACGCTACGGCGTTGCCTTCGGCGTCGAAGAGGACAATTTCCGTTGCTGGCGTCACAACATGTTTGGTCAGGGTCGCCGACAGCGCGTCGAGGGTCAGGTCGGCGGCGATCACCGCGTGCGCGCTGCTGCGCCGGGCGAGGGTCGTGCCGACATTGTGGGTGGAAAAAAACACATAGGGTTCGGTGGTGATTTGTTCGTTCTGTTGCTGTGCGCGGGTGTACCAGGCGCGGTTGCGCGGGTCGTAGACATCGTCCGGATTGTCGTGACGTCCGACCGCTGACAATGCCTGATCGAAGAACAGCGATTGCGATCTGGCGCTGCCATTGGCGTCATGTTCGATGCTCCAGACCTGATACGCCGCAGCATCCGGAGCTTTCAGCAAGGTTCTCAGTGACGCGGTACGCAAGGGGCGCACCATGAAGAAATCACCATTGTCGTAACCCAGATACAACGAGGCCAAGTCCGGGTTGTCCGTCAGTGACTGGCTGAACGGCTTGAGCAGCGTCAGGCGTTGTTCGAGGGTTGAGGCCTGAGTCCCGGGGTTGTCCGCGAGCAGGCTCAGCAGGTGCCGGATTGGCGCATAGGTCGATTGCAGGTCGACGCGTACATCCTGCTCGATGCGCTCGAACAGTTTTTCGCTGCTCGACAGAATGATCTGTGTGGTCTGCCGGTAGTTGAACAGCCCCAGCACGACCCCGGTGAGCAACAGCAGAAAGGTGAACATGACACTGATGTGCACGTGCAAAGGGAACCGGCGTTGATCCTGGCGCAGTGGGCTGGGCATTGCGGACTCTCCGTGTTGGTAAACACACTGCTCAGCGCCCAAGCATAGTTAAGGCCCGATCATTCCGCTCTGCTGGTCAGCGTCAGTTGCTGCTCCAGTGCTTTTTCCAGTTCAAGGATGGCGGAACTGCTGGCCTCGCAGCGGCGCTCGATTTCGTCCGTTGGCAAGGCTTGCAGGCAGGCTTGTTCCAGTGCGTCACAACTGTCGATCAGACGGGCTGCCTGGGCGATGCGCGCGGCACCTTTGATCTTGTGTGCAATCTCGGCCAGAGCGTGGTCATCCCGCCCGGGGGATAACGCCTGCAGATCCTTACGGTCAAGACGACTGCTGTTGAGCAGTTCAGTCAGCAGCCGCTGAGTCTGGACCGGGTTACCTCCGGTCAGCGAATGCAGCCCTTGCAGGTTGAATGCAGGCGCAATGAGCGCGGGTGTATGGAGCACGGGCTGGACACTGTCGATCCACTGGCTCAAGACACTCAGGCTCAAGGGCTTGAACAGGCACTCGTCCATGCCAGCCTGCTTGCAGCGAAGAATCTCTTCGGGTTGTGCATTGGCCGTGAATCCGAGCACGGTACAGGTCGGGCGCTGCATGAGTCTTTCGTAGCGACGGATCGCACGGGTCAGTTCATAGCCGTTCATGACGGGCATGTTGCAATCGGCGATGACCAGATCGAATGCACCGTTTTTCCATTGTTCCAGTGCGCTTTGACCCTCCTCGGCGATGCTGAAGTGATGGCCGAGGAACTCCAGTTGCTGGCACATCAGCAGGCGATTGGCCGGGTGATCGTCGACCACCAGAACGTTCAGCGGTGTCAGGGCCGTCTGGATCTGCGGTTCGTGTTTCGCAATTGTCGCTTCTGCGGGCAGTATGGGCAGTGGCAGCGACACACTCACTTGTGTACCGATCCCTGGCTGGCTGCTCAGTTGCAGTTGACCTCCCATCATTTCGCACAGGCTGCGGCTGATGACCAGTCCCAGCCCCGCGCCACTGATTGCCCGATCCTTGCCCTGATGGGCCTGGGCGAACGGTTCGAACAGACGCCGCTGATCATCGGCAGAGACACCGATGCCGCTGTCCTGAACAGTCAACTGCAGCTGTGAGCATTCGGGAACGTCGCTGGCCAGAAGTTCCAGCGTGATCCTGACCTGGCCTTTTTCGGTGAACTTGATGGCATTGCTGATCAGGTTTGACAGCACTTGCTTGAAGCGCAAAGGGTCCAGGTGCACGTCGACGTTCAGTTCTGGAGGGGAGACGTTCACCGCCAGGGTCAGCCGTTTCTGCCGGGCCAGACCTTCGAAGATCCGGACCACCGAGCCGACGGTATCGATGAGGTTGACCCGCTCGGGGCTCAGGCTCAGGCGCCCGGATTCGATCCGGGCGATATCCAGTATGTCGCCGATCAACCCCAGCAGGTCCTTGGCCGAGCTGTAGGCGGTTTCGATGCTGGAGCGGTCCGGATGCACTTTATCCATACGCTTGAGCGTCAGCTCGAGCATGCCGATCACTGCGTTCATCGGCGTACGGATTTCGTGGCTCATGCTAGCCAGAAAAGTGCTCTTCGCCCGGTTGGCATCATCTGCCCGTTCCTTGGCGGCGCGCAGTTCGTCGAGCAGTTCATGACGATCACTGATGTCGATCCAACCGCCAATGATCCCCTGTACATCACCGCTGGAATCGCGGTACGGGAGAATCCAGTGATAGATCGTCAGGCGCCGGTTGCCGATATGCAATGGCCGGTCGAGCACCAGCGGCTTGCCCTCAGCCACGACCCGTCGATAGTCGGCCTGATACACCCTGGCTTCGAAAGCGTTGTTGAGTGCACCGTCCATCACCGTTTTGCCGATGACATCTTCTCGCTTGGCATTGAAGGCCTCGAGGTAACTGTCGTTGCAACTCTGCAGCAGGCCTTGTCGATCACGCACATAAATCGGATGGGGCGTGCCATTGACCAGCGAACGCATGAATTCCAGTTGATCGTTCAAGGCACGTTCGGCCGATTGGCGTTGTTTGATCTGGCGGCGCATGTAGGCATTCCAGAACAGTGACAGCAGAAGGAGAAGGCCGGCTCCCCCGATAACCTGATAGAAAAGGCGCCGGTACTGGTGCCAGGTGCCTTGCGACAGGCTTGAATAACCCCGCCAGCGCCCATTGATGATGCCCAGTTCTTCGGGCGTTATGCTCATCAGTGTCTTGTCGATGATCGAGCCCAGTTCCGCGTTGTCCCGCGCTGTCGCCAGGGAAAAGGCTGCCTGCCGCGTGCCGATCGTGGTGGTGATCTGCAATGGCTGTTCGAAGATGTGTGAAGCGATGAAATAGTTGGCGATCACCAGCGAGTTCACCGCGCCCTCGACCTGACCTTCGTCAAGCAATGCCACTGCACTGTAGGTATCCGGGGTCTCGATCAACTGGATACGGGGAAATTCCCGGCGCAGGTACTCGATCATCGGATTGCCTTGGGCGATGGCCAGCCGTTTGCGCTTGAGCTGCCCCAGATGTGTCGGACTGTCGGCGGCCTTGCGGGTCAACAAGACGTAGGAGTTTTCTAGATAAGGGCGGCTGAATTTCAGGGTTTCCTCCCGCTGAGCGGTAGGCAGCAGGGCGGCGACCAGATCGGCCTGATGGTTTTCGATCTGTTTGATCATCTCGGCGTCGCTGCGGCTACGGCGGACTTCGAAGCGAAGACCGGTGCGCAAGCGGATGAGTTCGAGCAGGTCTGCGCTGATGCCGCGAAAATTTCCATCCGTGTCAAAGAACGTTAGGGGAGCAAACGCCTCGTTGACGACCACGCTTACCACCGGGTGTTTTTTCAGCCATTGTTCTTCCCGGTAGGTCAGTTGCAGTTTCTGGTCGGTCAGCAAGGTGTCGCTGCCGATACTCCAGCGTTTGGCGATGTTTTCCCGCTCGCTGCTCGGGACGGCCTTGAGCACGCTATTGATGATGCCCAGCAGTTGAGGATTGTCGCGCCGCACGGCAAAGCTGAAACCGTGGGCTTCGTGCTTGCCGAAGTTCGCCATGCGGATGTTGTTCAGATAACCCTTGCTGATCATGTAGTGGGTGGAAATGGTGTCGCCGAGAAACACGTCCGCCTGATCGAAAGCGACCGCGTTGATTGCGTTCTGGTAAGACGGATAGGACGTGATGAGGGCCTTGGGATACAGGGCCTTGACCTCGTCCAGCGGCAGATAGTGATACAGCATGCTCAGTCGCAAACCGGCCAGACCTTCGCTCAGTGACCGGGTTTCGCCCGTGCGGGTGACCAATACCGGTTGGTCGATGGCGTAAGGGCTGGATAGCACGATGTTGGCGTTTTCCGCCTCCAGCCCGTTGGACGTGCCGAGCATGTCGATGCTGCCATCGATCAATGCACGTATCGCGGCGTCTCGTGTGGCAAAGCGCTTGACCCTGACCGGCTGGCTGGTTGTCTGGCCAATGAGCCCCGCGTAGTCGGCCGTGAAGCCTTCGTAGTCGCGACCGCTGGCGGTCATGTCGAAAGGCGGATAGTCGGGAGCGGATGTGCCTAGAACCAGCTCATTGCGATTGTGCAACCAATCCCGTTGTGAATGATCCAGCAAGACTGGCAACAACTTGGCAGTCGAGCGGCTGAGCAAGGTCAAGTCTTGTGAGGTGACGGGCGTGGCAGTTACATGAGCGCTTAACCCAAGGCAGGTGCTCAGTACAATCAGACAGTTCTTTAAACGGCTGGGCATGTTTGCTCTCACACGAGTGCGTTACGTTTGGCCATTTCGATAAGTTCTACAAGGGATTTGGCTTTGAGTTTCTGCATCAGACGCTTTTTGTAAGTACTGACGGTCTTGTTGCTGAGGAACATGCCTTTGGCAATTTCCTTGTTTGTGCGACCTTGAGCGAATAGTTGCAATACCATTAATTCCCGGTCATTGACGGCTTTGAAAAGTTCCAGCTCTGTGTAGCGCACATCATCGCTGCGAACCGGGTTCAATGCCTGACTGGGAAAGTAGTTGTAACCGGATAGAACAGCCTTGATGGCACTGACCAGTTCGCTGAGGTCTTCCTGTTTGCAGACATAACCCGACGCGCCGGACTGCATGCAACGAATGCCGAACAATGTCGGGCACTGTGCGGTCAGAACCAGCGTCTTGAACGGGGAACTCATGGCATTGAAGCGGGCGAGGACTTCCAGGCCGTCCAGCTTTGGAATGCTGATGTCGAGAATGATCAGATCGGGAGCACATTCGCGAACCATTTGCATGGCATCGACCCCGTTGTCGGTTTCACCGACGACCTTGTAACCTTCATGTTCCAACAACATTCGAACGGCAAGACGGATAACCGGGTGATCGTCGACAATAAAAACGGAGTTCATAATAAAGTCCCATGCGAGCACGAAGAAAGGGCGCACCTTAGCTCAGATGGATGAGCGGTCGCATGAACCGACAGGACCTTAGTGGCAATCTAGGATTAGTCCTACAAACAAAGAAGAATAAGACTACGTGTTAACTAGTTTTAACGTAGGTAGAGGGGGCGCTTCGTCAATTGCACTTGTTCAGTGGCGGGCGGTATATGGCTGAAAAGCAAGTTTGTTTAATGTTTGTCAGTCATCATGAATTTCGTTTTTTATGTTGGCGGCTCGTCGCGAAAATCGAACATAGGTATCAGAGAGAAGTCGTGATATTCACCAGGAGCGCTTTTTGAATCCTGTTTTGGACGAAGTACGTGTCCGACCGATCAATGTCTGACCGGTCGGACGGCGATGCTTCAATGACTGGAGCGCCCTGTCATTTCCAGGGCCATGTCACTGGCGTAGCTGTCAGTCATGCCCGCGATGAAGTCGATCATGCGCAGGAACGATGTGTGCAACGGGCCGTGCGGATCCGGTGCATTGTTGCCCAGCAAGTCGAGGATTCGGCGGCTCTTGAACGACGGCGTACGGCCGTTGTGTTGTTCCAGGGCGGCACCGCAGAACGCATTGAGCAGTATCTCCAGCGTCGTATAAGCGCCAATCTCATGGAGAGTCTTGCGCTTGTCCTGAAAAATCTTGCGGCGGGCGATGTCCTTTGCATTCAGCACACAGCGCTTGGCCGGGCCGTGCATATGCTCCACGAGGTCCCCGTGCAGCGTTCCGGCCAGTAGTGCGTCCTGTTGCTCGACGAAGGCCCGGGCGGCGGCATTGGTCAGGTGTTCGATGGCCTTGCCCCGCAGGATTGCCAGTTTGCGTCGGCGTGAATCCTGCGGACCCAACTGTCGATAGGTTTCCGGCAAATCATCGCCGACCAGACCCAGCAGCAGCGACTCGACTTCGGCGTAGTCCAGCAGCTCCATCTCCAGGCCATCTTCCAGATCGATCAGTGCATAGCAGATGTCGTCTGCGGCCTCCATCAGATAAACCAGTGGATGGCGCGCCCAGCGCTGCTCTTC
Organism: Pseudomonas sp. HS6; assembly: GCF_023375815.1. NCBI lineage: Bacteria > Pseudomonadati > Pseudomonadota > Gammaproteobacteria > Pseudomonadales > Pseudomonadaceae > Pseudomonas > Pseudomonas sp. HS6. The sequence continues at coordinate 4,011,723 of NZ_CP067412.1, forward strand.
GAGTTGCGGCAGTCCCAGTTTGTGGGCGATCTGCTCCAGCAGTGGCAGCTCGCTCTGATAGCAACCGAACTTGTGTTTCTTGTAACCCAGGGAGTCGGCGTGACGCGCGGTCCACGGGTACTTGAGGTAGGTACCGAGGGTCGCATAGGTCAGTCGAGTGCCGCCGTCGAACTGGTGATATTCCAGTTGCGTGAGGACCCGGAAGCCCTGGGCATTGCCTTCGAAATTCAGGAAGTCACCGCGCTCGGCGTCACTCATCGCATCCAGCCAACCGCGCCCGGCAGCCTGCTGGAACCAGTGACGAATGGCGTCTTCACCGGAATGGCCAAACGGCGGATTGCCGATGTCATGGGCCAGGCAGGCGGACTGGACGACCATGCCCAGATCGCTCGGCTCGCACCATTCGGGCAGGGCACGGCGCAGGGTTTCACCGACGCGCATGCCCAGCGAACGACCGACGCAACTGACTTCCAGCGAATGGGTCAGGCGCGTGTGGATGTGGTCGTTGCTGGACACCGGATGCACCTGGGTCTTGCGGCCCAGACGGCGAAAGGCACCAGAGAAAATGATGCGGTCATGGTCTTTGTGGAACGGGCTGCGGCCGAGTTCTTGCGGGCTGTGCAGCGGCTTACCGAGACGTTCGCGGTTGAGCAGGGTTTGCCAATCCAAGGCTGATTCTCTCCGTCGGGTGACTGGTGCCCTAGCTTCCCGGTTCGAGCGTGTGTCTGCAAGCGCAACTACAGCCCGGCGGCGTCGATGTCGATCAACAGCAGGCGTTCGCCATTGTCGAAAAACTGTCCGGCGGTCAGGCAGTACTGGTTGCTGGTGGCATCGCGGTAGGTGTTGGAAAGCGTCAGTCGGCGTTCTTCCCAGCCCTCTGCCAGCAAGTGATAGAAGTAGGGGCGCCACGACCAGTTGTGGCCCAGGTAGCGGTTGTCGGCGACCCAAGCGTTCTGGCGCCATTCCAGATTCGGCGTCAGTTGTGTGCCCTGACGGTCGCACTGATAAAACCGCAGTAACCACGGAAAGGCATCGAGTTGCGGCAAGGCGCTGAGCGGCGCGCGAGCCTGGGCCCAGGTCTGCAGGATCGTCATCAATTCGCCGAGCTGTTGACGCATCGACATCAACTTGCCGCGCTCAGTGAGTTTCTGCTTCACATAGGATTGGCGCAGTTCAGCGAAGCGCTGGACGAAGGCATCCGTCGCAAAAAAAGCCTCTTGCGCCCGGGCGAACAGAAAACCCTGTACGTAACGCGAGCCACACTCCAGCGCAAAATTCAGCTGCGCTTCGGTCTCCACCCCTTCGGCGATGATCCAGCAGCCGGTTTTTTCCGCCATCTGTGCCAGCGCCTTGACCACATCACTGCTGGGTCCGCCGAGGGCAGCGGCCTGGAACAGGCGCATGTCGAGCTTGAGAATGTCCGGTTGCAACGCAAGCACACGATCAAGTTGTGAGTACCCAGCGCCGAAATCGTCGATGGCGATTCGCGCCCCGGCATCGCGATAGCGCGCGACCACTTCAGACAGTCGCTGGCTGTTGCCGCCCAACTCGGTGATCTCGAAGACAATCCGCTGCGGGTTGACCCCATGCCGGGCAAGTTGTTTGAAACTCGGCAGCGCCTGATCGGCGCGCAGACGGCTGATCCAGCGCGGCGACATGTTCAGGCTGAGAAACCAGTCCGGCGGCGCTTCGTGCAATCGGCTCAGCGCATTGTCGCGAATCTGCCGGTCGAGGCGGCGCAACGCGGTGGCTGGCGTTCGTGGATCGGCGAACAGCGGCCCCACCGATGTCAGTTGCCCCTGCGCCTGGCGCAGACGACCCAGCGCTTCGACCCCTGCAATGCGTCCGGTGGCGGTATCGATGAAAGGCTGAAAGCAGGCGAGCGGTTGCCCGTCGATCACGGGGCCTCCTTGGTCGTTGTTGTTCTGGATCCTGCCGGCCAGATAGGCAAGCGGGATTGAATCTCCGGATGAAGAGGTTCAATCCCGCCAGCACTGCAAGAATGCAGCCAGATGTGTAGCTCAGCGCTTGCTGGAATTTTGCATCACCAGTTTGATCAGCGGAGCGAGGCTGGTGCCGAGGCGGATCAACCGACTCAGACCGCCGACGCCCCCGCTTTTAGCGCCTTTGCCGGTGAGGAAACCCAGCAGCGTCACGGCTGCCACGCCCCACAACGGCGCGTGCTTGATGCCAAAACCACCTTGCAGGTTTTGCGTCATGCCACGCATGCGTTGCAAGGGTTGCAGGACCTGGCCGGCTTCATGACGGATTTCCTGACGATGCATTTCCATGCGCAGACGGATCAGGGCCTTGCGCATTTCCCGACGAGAGCTGTTGTGCGGAAGTTCAGGCAGGCTCATGGCAGCAGGCGCTCCCGGTCGTTGGCCAGCTCTTGCAGAGTGCCGTGGAAGGGTGAGGACTCATCGAAGATCGCAGCCTTGAGACGCAGCGCACAGAAGATAGCCGCCAGGGTATAGAACACGCACAGGCCGATGATTGCGGCGAGACGGTACGTGTCCCAGAACACGATCAGGACGAGTGTCGACAGGCCGACCAGCAACAGCAATGCAAACACCAGCGCCAGACCTGCGAACAACAACAGGCTGACGGTGCGCGCCTTCTGCTCCTGCAGTTCGATGCCGAACAGTTCGACATGACTGTGCAACAGACCGAGGACGGCTGCGCCCAGGCGCCGCGTGGAGGAAGTGGTGCCCGAAGTCGGGCCGGATTCACCGATCGACATGATCAGCGCCGCGTGGCCAGCAGGCCAATCAGAAAGCCCACGCCCGCCGCGATACCCACCGATTGCCACGGGTTGGCCGATACATAGTCTTCAGTAGCGGTGACCGCTGCCTGACCACGCTCGCGCAGGGTGTCCTCGGTCAGCTTCAGGGTTTCTCGTGCGCGCAGCAGGCTTTCGTGGATCTGTTCGCGCAATTCGTCAGCCTGATCACCGGCCAGCGTGGCGGTGTGTTCCAGCAACCGTTCGGTGTCACTGACCAGGGTCTGGAAGTCGTTCATCAGGATTTCTTGAGCAGTCTTTGCCTTGATGCTGGCCATTGGGGATCTCCGTAAGTGGCTGTCTTAAGCGGCTTTCTGAAACTTTCGAGTATGAGCCTTGCGTGAAGGTTCAGTACAAATGACTGGTATGTCTTTTGCTATGTCGTGGTGCGTCCATCGGTAGCAGTGCGCTGTTGCCGAGCGCGAAGCCGGGAAATCATAGCCCGGATGACACGGGTTCATATCAGGACATCGACCTTGTGCGCCAAAGCGGTTCGCCGGACGAGTGCATCGGTGACTGCGCGGTTGCAACTTGGTGCATGAAATGTCTGCATGAACCGCTTTGGTGCCTTTTTCAGCCTTGGGTCTGCCTCTTCATGGAAAATCTGCAAAGCGCTGTGGATACGCTCGTTCATAGCTCCAACACGTTGTTCATTCTGATCGGTGCGGTCATGGTGTTGGCCATGCACGCCGGGTTCGCCTTTCTAGAAGTTGGAACGGTTCGCCAGAAGAATCAGGTCAACGCCCTGTCGAAGATTCTCAGCGACTTCGCGGTGTCGACCCTGGCCTATTTCTTTATAGGCTATTGGATTTCGTACGGGGTGACGTTCCTGCAACCGGCGTCGGTGCTCAGTGCCGATCACGGTTACGGGCTGGTGAAGTTTTTCTTCCTGCTGACCTTTGCGGCGGCGATTCCGGCGATCATTTCCGGTGGCATCGCCGAGCGGGCGCGGTTCGTTCCTCAATTGTGCGCGACGGCGCTGATCGTGGCGTTCATCTATCCGTTTTTCGAGGGCATGATCTGGAACGGCAACTATGGCTTTCAAGCCTGGCTGGCGGCGCAGTTCGGCGCATCCTTCCATGATTTCGCCGGCTCCGTGGTGGTTCACGCCATGGGTGGGTGGTTGGCTTTGGCGGCGGTGCTGTTGCTGGGTCCGCGCAACGGGCGCTATCGCGATGGCCGGCTGGTGGCATTTGCGCCGTCGAGCATTCCGTTTCTGGCGCTGGGCTCGTGGATCCTGATCGTCGGCTGGTTCGGCTTCAACGTGATGAGCGCGCAAACCCTGCAGGGCGTCAGTGGCCTGGTGGCGGTCAATTCGTTGATGGCGATGGTGGGCGGTACGATGGCGGCGTTGATCGTCGGGCGCAATGACCCGGGTTTTCTGCACAACGGCCCGTTGGCCGGTCTGGTGGCGGTGTGTGCCGGCTCTGATCTGATGCATCCGGTGGGTGCGCTGGTGACCGGTGGGATCGCGGGTGCCCTGTTTGTCTGGTGCTTCACGGCGGCGCAGGTCAAATGGCGGATTGACGACGTGCTGGGTGTCTGGCCGTTGCACGGCTTGTGTGGCGTGTGGGGTGGCATCGCCTGCGGGATCTTCGGCTCGACCGCGTTGGGCGGGCTCGGCGGCGTCAGCCTGATCAGCCAGTTGATCGGCACCGCATTGGGCGTAGTGGTGGCCCTGGCCGGCGGGTTTGCCGTATACGGTTCGATCAAGGCGCTGCATGGCCTGCGCCTGAGTCAGGAACAGGAGTATTACGGCGCGGACCTGTCGCTGCACAAGATCGGCGCGGTGAGTCAGGACTAAGTCTCTTCATCAGCGGCTCCGGGGTAAAAGCCGTGAAGCAGGCGATAACGGTCAGCGCGCACCTGATCGACTTTCGCCTGCACCTGGTGCCCAGGAAACCCCAGCAGAACCAAGGCATGTGAACCGAGCATCAGACTCGATTCCAGCAGTTCCGGCACCACCTCGCTGGCGCCGGCTGCTTTCAGCTCGGCCGACTGGCTGTCGTCCCGGGTACGCACCAGGATCGGCACTTTCGGGTTGAGGCGCCGGGCCTCCTTGAGAATCCGCAAGGCCACGTCGGCTTGATCCACGGCAATTACCAGCAACCTGGCGCGCAGCAAACCGACGGCGGTCAACAGATCGCCGCGTGTTGAGTCGCCGTAGTGGACGTCGCGTTCGACGGTGGCGGCTTCCTGTATCCGCACCGGATCGTTGTCCAGCGCGATGTAGGTTTGCCCGGCATTGCGCATGAAGCGTCCGATGGATTGACCGACACGACCGTAACCACAGATCACCACATGTTGGTCGAGGCCGGCATTGAGGGCGCTGATCTGCTCGATCTGTGCTTCCTGATTGGGTTTGCGGTGCAGGGCGGCGGCGATGCGCGGGGCTGCGCGCAACATCAGCGGCGTCAGCAGCATCGAGCAGAACGTTGCAGCGAGGAGCAGCGCGCCGAGTTCGGCAGGCATCAGCCGGTTTTGCTGCATCTGCGCCATCAGGGCGAAACAGAACTCGCCGCCCTGAGCCAGTGCCAGGCCGCTGCGCCACGCGGTTTCATTGTCGTTGCCGCGCCATTTCACCAGCAGCGCCACCACTGAGCCCTTGATCACCAGCAATCCCAGGGTCATGGCGAGAATCAGCAGGCTGTGGCTGGCGAACAGTTGCAGGTCGATCAGCATGCCGATGCTGACGAAGAACAGGCCGAGCAGAATGTCGCGGAACGGTCGGATATCGGCTTCGATCTGATGCCGGTAATGACTCTCCCCCAGCAGCATGCCGGCCAGGAAGGCGCCGAGGGCAGGGGACAGGCCGAGCAGGTGGGTCAACCACGCCGTGAGCAACACGATCACCAGCGCCAACAGCACGAACAGTTCGGCCGAACGCGATGCCGCCACCTCCTGAAACAGACGCGGCAACAGCCAGCGACTGGCCAGCAGCAAGCCGATGAACAGCACAACCGTCTTGAGCAGTGTCAGCGGCAACGCCCAATACCAGGCTTGATCGCTGCTACCGGCGAAGACGGGCACCAGCGTCAGCAACAACACGGCCACCACATCCTGAAACAACAGGACCCCCACCGCGTTCTGGCCGTGGCTGCTGAAGATTTCGCCGAGGCTGCCCAGTTCCTTGGTGACGATCGCCGTGGATGAAAGTGAAAGACCTGCGCCGAGCAGCAGCGCCGGGGTGAGGGGCATGCCCAGTAGCATCAGTACGCTTCCCAGCAGCGCTGTGCTGATCAGCACCTGTTGGCTGCCCAGACGGAAAACCACTTGGCGCAAGGCAATCATTTTTGACAGGGAGAATTCCAGCCCCAGGGAAAACAGCAGAAACACCACGCCCAGCTCGGCAAGGTCCGGCAGGTGTTCACTCTCGTTTATCCAGTCGAACGCCTTCGGTCCGACCATCAGCCCGACGCACAGGTAGCCCAGCACCGGTGGCAGGCGCAGGCGGCGGAACAGGGCAATCATCACCAGGGACGAGGCAAGAATGATCAACAGGTTGGCAAACACAAAACACTCCGGCGGCAGGGGCAGGCTCTTCAAGCGTAGAGGCAAAAAACACCGGAGCATGGTGGAAAACGCATTTGTGCGGGCTGATTTGAGTCAGGGTTTTGCGAGGATAAAACCACTCAAAGGCTTGAAGCCTCTGATGGGTCGACGGGTTCACAGGTCAGGCCTAAAATGGCCAATCAAATTTTGGGATTGAACGCGCATGCTTCCTGAATGCCAGTTGTTCGGCACCCTGGGGTGCCATCTGTGTGAAGTCGCTGAAGCCGAGCTGATGCCGTTTGTCGAGCATGGCCTGCTGGTGGAACTGGTGGACATTGCTGACGATGAGTCCTGGTTCGAGGCCTACAGTCTGCGGATCCCTGTGCTGCGCCGGGTCGATACCGGGGCGGAAATGAGCTGGCCGTTCAGTGCCGATCAGGTTGTGGCATTCCTGCGTTAGCCTTTTCCCTCTTCATTGTTCCGACCTGGCCATTCATCGCGATGGTCATCGATCCTTGGCACTCTGGGGTTTATTCGGTTACTGTATGTTCATACAGTAATTGAGTGGGCTCGTCGTGCGGTGTCCTTTTTTGGGCGATGAGCACGGTGGCCAGTACGTCAGAGGGATGAACCGTGGTCAATGTCGAACAGTTGAAAAGCAGCGTGAACCGGATGTCGGTTGACGTGGTGCGCGAAGCCGTCCACGAATTGCGCCTGGACGGTCTGGTCACGGAAGGCAAGACGCCGTTCAACAAGCTGCATTTCAATACCTGTTTTGCCGAGATCGAGGCGTTATTCCAGCGCGCCGGCTATCACAAGCAGTTGGATGTGGTGGGTTATCAGGGCTTGCTGTACGCCTTGTACGATCCGGGTCGCTGGGAGGCCGTCGATGTATTGCGCTGGCTGAAGGAATTCACCGAGGCGGCGGCCCTCAAATCGATCTCCGCCTGATTCTGCGCTAGGTCTGCTGCGTCCCGTGTTGGATAATGCCGCTCTGCCTTGAGGGTTCGAGTTCTCCGTATGTCCAGCACATCTACTTTTTCCGCCGCACAGAATCAGGCCAGTACGCTTTATCTGCCTCCCGGCGACTGGGAGACGGTGTTCGATTGTCTGTGTGATCACTTCGGTGCCATCGGACGCGATCAATGGCTGGACCGTATTGCCCGAGGCCGGGTGCTGAATGGTGAAGGCCAGCCGATTGCGCTCGACTTGCCTTACAAGGAAGGCCTGCGCATCCATTACTTTCGCGAAGTGCCAGACGAAAAGCCTATTCCGGTGGTCGAGTCGATTCTCTATGCGGACGATCATCTGGTTGTTGCCGACAAACCCCATTTCCTCCCGGTGACGCCAGCGGGTGAGTACGTGGAGCAAACGCTGCTGCGCCGGTTGATTCGTCGACTGGACAATCCGCACCTGGTGCCGCTGCACCGGATTGACCGGCACACCGCCGGGTTGGTGATTTTTTCGGCCAATCCGCAGACGCGTTCGGCATATCAGTCATTGTTCCCGACACGGCAAATCGAAAAACGCTACGAAGCCATCGCTGCTGCATTGCCGGGGCTGGATTTTCCATTGGTGCACAAGAGCCGCATGGTCGATGGCGAGCCTTTTTTCCGCATGCAGGAAAGTCCCGGTGTCAGCAACACCGAAACAGCAGTGGAAGTGCGGGAAAGGAACGGTGACCTCTGGCGTTATGGCCTGTACCCGGTGACCGGCAAGAAACACCAGTTGCGGGTGCATATGACGGCGCTGGGCGCGAGCATCTGCAACGATCCGTTCTATCCCGAGGTACTGAAGGACGTCGAAGATGATTACGCCAACCCACTCAAACTTCTGGCGCAGGGTTTGCGGTTCATTGATCCGGTCACAGGTCAGGCGCGCGAATTTGAAAGCCGGATCACGCTGGACTGGTGATCAATAGCGCCAACCACTTTCTCCCGCCCACGAAAAAGCCCGCATCATGCGGGCTTTTCTGTATCTGGCGTCGCTTACAGCTCTTTTACGGTGCGAACCTGATCTTTGTTGATGCGAGTCTGCTTGCCGTCCAGTTGTTCGAATTCGTAAAAGCCCGAATCCTTGTCGAATTTAGGCGAGTCGACGGCCTGGATTTCGCGACCGTCATTCAAGGTAATCACCGTTGGCGAAGCGCAACCGGCGAGGGTGGCCAGGCCCAGAGCGAGCATGAAAGTGGCGAGAGTCCGTTGAGTCATGTGTTTGTCTCCGAAGGGAATTCTTTTGGTTACTGAACTTGTAGACGTATGCAAGGCGTGAGAGTTCCTTGAATGCGGTCAGTCTGACACAGTGTTATGAGAGCTTAACAGTTCCGGGGTATTGAGATTGGCCAGCCGCGGGTCGTTGTCCGGGCAAATCAGGGCCTGAGCGCCAAGGCTGCGCATGAGCCGGCCAGGGCTGCGCTCCCCCTCGTGCCAGGCCTCTTCGAATGCGGGCAGAAGCGCTGCGGGAATCACGCAAAGCAGCGGTTCCCAGTGCTCGTCGTGACGTAGCATCAGAGGGTTTTCAGGGTGCAGGCTGGCGGTCTCGCGCATGCTTTGTAACAGGGGGCCATCGATTCGCGGTACGTCGCAAGGCAACACCAGTAGATGGGTGTGGCGGGCTGCTCGCAAGCCAGCCCGGATGCCGGCCAACGGCCCGGGAAAGCCTTCTTCGTCATCCACAACCAATTGATCGGCGAAAGGTGCATAGCGTTCGCGATTGCGGTTGCATGAAATGATCAGGTCGTCGGTCAGCGGACGAACCTTGCGCTGCAAATGAGCGATCAGAGGCTCCCCGTGCCATTCAATAAGTCCCTTGTCCTGACCTCCCATGCGCTGGCCGCGTCCGCCGGCCAGCAACAGGACAGAGCAGGGCGGCAATCGGGTATTGGAAGTCATGGCAACTCTCCGCAGGTTCGGCGAAAAAATGGGGCGCTGTGATATAACACCGGGCTGTTTCTCCTACAACTGGATGAGCCTATGAAAGCCAAGGCTGATGTACCTTTTGCACCGCTCAATATTGCGGTACTGACGGTCAGCGACACCCGTACCCTGGAAACCGATACCTCCGGCCAGGTCTTCGTCGACCGTTTGACGGCTGCCGGCCACAACCTGGCGGAGCGGGTTTTGCTCAAAGATGACCTGTACAAAATCCGTGCGCAAGTCGCCCACTGGATTGCCGAAGACGTCGTGCAAGTGGTGCTGATCACTGGGGGCACGGGCTTCACGGGTCGCGACAGTACACCCGAAGCTGTTGCGTGCCTGCTGGACAAGCAAGTCGATGGTTTTGGTGAGTTGTTCCGCCAGATTTCGGTTGCCGATATAGGCACCTCCACTGTGCAATCCCGGGCATTGGCGGGGTTGGCCAACGGTACGCTGGTCTGCTGCCTGCCGGGCTCGACCAATGCGGTTCGTACCGGTTGGGATGGCATCCTGGCCGAGCAACTGGATTCGCGACATCGTCCGTGCAATTTCGTCCCTCATCTGAAACAGGCAGTTCCCTGTGAATCCCGCGGGTAAGCCTGGCAAGACCGGCAGCCTGATACCGGTCGAGGAGGCCTTGGCGTGTCTGCTGGAAATGGCGGACGCCTCGCGGATTATTGAATCCGAGTATCTGCCATTGGCGCAGGTCGAGGGGCGGGTGCTGGCGCAGGATCTGGTTTCGACACTGGATCTGCCGCCATGGCCCAACAGTGCCATGGACGGTTATGCCTTGAACCTGGCCGACTGGACCGGTGAGCCGATGCGGGTCAGTCAGAAGATTTTTGCCGGTCAGGCGCCTGAACCGCTGGAGCCGGGCACCTGCGCCCGCATCTTTACGGGCGCCCCCGTTCCGTCGGGCGCCGATTGCGTCGAGATGCAGGAAAACGCGGTCATCGAGGCCGACGAACGCGTGCGGTTCATCGAGTCCATGGTGTCCGGGCAGAACATCCGCCCGCAGGGGCAGGAAACCACTGTCGGCGAACTGATTCTGTCCGCGGGAACCCGACTCGGTCCGATCGAGCAAGGGTTGGCTGCGTCTTTGGGCTGCGCCGGCCTTGATGTGATCCGCAAGATCCGCGTGGCGGTGCTGTCCACTGGCGATGAGTTGGTCGAACCGGGAGCGGCACTGGGCCCGGGACAGATTTACAACAGTAACCGTGTGGTGCTGTGCAGCTGGCTGCAGCGTTTGGGCTGTGAAGTGCTGGATGCCGGGATTCTTCCGGATGACTTGCCCACCACCCGCGCACGTCTTGGGGAGCTCAAAAAAGCCGACCTGATACTGTCGACCGGTGGCGTATCGGTTGGGGACGCGGATTTCCTCGGCGTTGCGCTGAGGGAAGACGGTGAGCTGACACTGTGGAAGCTGGCGATCAAGCCAGGGAAGCCTTTGACTGTTGGTCATTTCCGTGGTGTTCCGGTTATCGGCTTGCCCGGCAATCCGGCGTCGACCCTGGTGACTTTTGCCTTGTTGACCAAGCCCTATCTGCTGCGTCGTCAGGGGGTGCAAGATGTCGAGCCACTCAAGTTTCCAGTCCCGGCTGGCTTCGTCTGGCCACAGGCCGGCAATCGGCGTGAATTCCTGCGGGGACGTCTGGAGCAGGGGCAGGCAACGATCTACCGAAACCAGAGCTCGGGTGTTCTGCGTAGCGCCGCCTGGGCCGACGGATTGGTAGAGGTGCAGGAGGGGCGCACCCTGACTCGGGGAGACATGGTGCCCTTCATTCCCTTGAGTGAACTTCTCGGCTGATCATTGAAATGCAGGCTCGGTGAGAGCCTGCATTTCAGCCCGTCAGCGGCTGATCAGTGTGACGAGCTGGTCGAAGCGACTGTTGGCAACCCAGCCCAACAATCCTAGGACCACCGCTGTGGCACCTGCGGAGTAGGCCAGGCGGTGTTTGATGGCTTTGACGTCTCCCTTTACTTCGTCCATGTCACGGCGGATGTATTTGAGGTGGGTTTCCAGCTCGGTGACACGAGGTTCCATAACGGTTTCTCCGGTGTTTTTGGTACAGCTGTTGAATTCGGCTTTTTGACTGGTACGACTGTCGGAGAGGGGGGCAACCGGACTCACCTGCATTCTTGCTTCATGGCTGTGCATGGAAATCCCCGCCTGCTGCCATGAGTTTCTGCCGGCAGAAACGGCTGCTCGAATGATCGAAAGTCCTGATGATGTATTGACTCATTACCTGCACATCCTTGTGTAATCGGGTTGAAGATTGTTGCCGTCGATGCACGGTGTACCAATGGCCAGGGCGGGTCAATTGAGCCGATTCCTTACATTCTGTGCGAAAAAATACCGCCTTGTAGGACGAGTGAACGGGGGGGCTGGAAATACTTGGGATTGCGGCGGCTCTTTTGCGTGCTGTGAAGGTCAAGATGTCCCGAACTGATTCAATTCCGGGAGTGACCAAAATGAGTGATCGCAGGGCATTGTTGATTCTGCACGGCAAGCAGGCACTCAACGAAGCGGTTCGCGCCGCTGTTGAGCACAAGCGCGAGCAAGGCTGGGAACTGGCGGTGCGCCTGACCTGGGAAGCCGGCGATGCCCAGCGTCTGGTCGAAGAAGCGCTGGATGCCGGATTCGAGCAGATCATAGCCGGCGGTGGCGATGGTACGTTGCGTGATATCGCCGAGGCCCTGGCGGCTCACCCGCGCAAGGCCAGTTTGGTGCTGTTGCCACTGGGAACCGCCAACGACTTTTCCCGCGCGGCCGGCATTCCCCTGGAGCCGGCCGAGGCGCTTGAGTTGCTTGATGCACCTCCCCATGACATCGATCTGGGTGAAGTGGGCGGGCAGATATTCCTGAACATGGCCACTGGCGGTTTCGGCAGCCAGGTCACCGCCAATACCTCGGAAGATCTGAAAAAGGTGCTGGGAGGCGCAGCCTATCTGTTTACGGGCCTGTCACGATTCAGTGAGTTGCACGCCGCTTATGGCGAACTGCAGGGGCCGGATTTCCACTGGCGCGGTGAGCTGCTTGCGTTGGGTATCGGCAATGGCCGCCAGGCGGGCGGAGGGCATGTATTGTGCCCAGAGGCACTGGCCGATGATGGTCTGCTGGATATCAGTATCCTGCCGGCACCGCAGGAACTGATCGGCACGCTGAAAACCCTGCTCAGCGACGGGTTTGGCCTCGACAACATGTTTGTGCGCACGCGTTTGCCGTGGGTTGAAATCAAGGTCGCCGAAGGGCTCTGCATCAATCTCGATGGCGAGCCGCTGGAAGGAGACAGTCTGCGGTTTGCGGCGCGTCCGGCGGCGTTGCGCGTGCATTTGCCGGAGAACTCGCCGCTGCTGGGCAAGACGCGGCGCTTCAGTCGTCCAGACTGATGATCTGTTCCCGCACGGCAAACAGCACCAGCCCGGCCACGTCGTAGATCTGCAGGCGTTTCATGATCTGCGAGCGGTGGGTTTCCACGGTCTTGATGCTCAGGCCCAGGCCATTGGCGATCTCGCGTGTGGATTTGCCGCGCACGATCAGGCGCAGGATTTCCAGCTGGCGCGCTGTCAGGTTATGTGAATCGGCGACTTCCGGTTGCAGCTTCTGATTGCGGGTCAGCGCCTGGTTGATCACCGTGTGGGCGATGGCCGGGCTCAGGTAACGTTCGTTGTTGCGCAGGGCTTCCAGCGCGTGTTCGAGCTCGGTGGCCGTGGTGTCCTTGAGCAGATAGCCATGAGCACCGGATTCCAGTGCCTGCATGATCAGCGCAGGGTCGGTGTGCATCGACAGGATCAGTACTTTGCTGTGCGGACGAACCCGTCTGAGCCGTTGCAACGCTTCGAGGCCGCCGGTTTCTTTCATGGAAATATCCAGCAAGACGATATCGGGGTTCAGTTGCTCGACCATCTCAAGCAACTGCGAGCCGTCATTGGCCTCGCCGATTACCGCATAACCGGGAATATCCAGCACCAGAGCGCGCACGCCGGCTCTGATCAGCGAGTGGTCATCCACCAGAAGTAAGTTACAAGTCAACGCATAACCTTATTCGTACTGGCCCGCTCGAGTGCACGGGGCGCCCAGGGGAATAGTGCTTCGATTTGAGTGCCTTTGCCCGGTTCGCTCGTCACGCTCAGGGTGCCGCCCAGTTGCTCGATCCGTTCGGCCATCCCGGCCATGCCTCGTTGTCCTTCGCGACCAGGATTGGCGGCCGGGGCAAAACCCAGACCGTCATCGCTGATCAGCAGGGTCAAGCCTTTGGGAAGGCGTTGCACGCGGATCAGCAGGTTCTTGGCCTGCGCATGACGCAGGATGTTGGTCACGGCTTCCTGGGTGATACGGAACGCGGCGACCGCCATTTCTTCGGGAATGCCGTTCAGGCGCTGCTGACAGTCCAGGCTCCAGTGCACCGAGGTGTTGGTCAGCGTCTTGAGCAGATGCGCGCGCAAACTGGCTTCCAGCCCGAGGCTGGTCAGTTGCCGTGGATTGAGAATGGCCGACACATCTCGGACTTTGTTGAGGGTTTCCTCAAGGGTGTCGCAGAGTGCCGAGCAGTGCTCCTGAAGGTCGTCGGGCAGACGCCGTTTGAGCCATTCGCTCTGCAGCTTGGCGGCGGTCAGTAACTGGCCGATATCGTCGTGCAGTTCACGACTGAGACGATGACGCTCGTTTTCCTGAACTTCGAGCAAGCGATCGGCCAGTTCTTGGGGCTGGAACTTGATCGATTTGCGCGACAGGCGATGCTGAGTAAAAACACAAGCGGCGGCCGCCAGATTGATAAGCAGCAAGCCAAACGACAGCGGCGCAGACAAGCCATAAGTCAGCAGACTGCCCACCGCTGCACCCATGCAAAGCGTGAGCGTGAACCTGCGCGCGTTTTCTCGGGAGGGAGGCCATGTGGTGATTGACTTGAGGCTGGCGTACATAGCGGATGGAGCCAATGGATGTTCGCTGCGGGCAGACCGGGCGGAGTGGCTGGCGGTCTCTGTCTGAAAATCTGTGATTCAGGTTGTTGTTTTCAATACGGTTCAGTGATCGATAATTGACTGCAAACTTCGGTGGGGACCGATCATTGAAGTCACTGTGCCATTAAGTGAAAGCAACTAACGGGCGGCATAATACCACTTAACATACCGTTGGTCGCGTTCGCCCTATATGTCCAAAGAGTCAGGAAATATGCCATGTTGGACGCGAGTTCCATAATGGAAAAAGTTGATTTATCGGGATCGATAATTATCGATGAAACCTGAAGTTTTCAATTTTCATACACAGGTAAACCCTGACTTCAACGATGGCCAGTCTGCATGTTGGAACGTAATTATTTATTTGAGGATGTCGCTGGCAGGCATGAGTTATTCAATTGCGACATTCGATGGCTCGAACTAACGGGCTGCAATGGGCCCGGCGTGCACTCGATTACGCTTGCCGCTCCGAGTAAGACACGAAGGACAAGGGTTTGGCACTGAGCGGCGGCTGAAATTGGCTCTGTCCAACCTGAAAGGCGAACGCTTCGATGAGGGAGGTCTGCTCGCTTTCGTCCAGGCTCAGCTGGCCGGTGCTCTGGTCGACCAGTTCAAGTTGCCAGGCCATCAAGGTGAAGCAATCTTTCAGGGCATCGAGCGCCTGGGCATGCAGGTCGACATGATCCTGTGCCTGAGTAAGCAAGCCGTGCAGGTGCAGGCAGAATTCGGAGACTGCCTCCAGCGCCAGGGCATCAGCCTTGTTCGCCAGTTTGAGCAGGGTGCTGAGCATGCAGTCGATGGCGTCCTTGTCATTGCTGATCAGTTGCAAATGACTCAGGCACTCTTCGGACTTCGCCAGGAGCGTTTCAGCCTCGACAAGAAATTCGGGGAACCGCTGCGCCCACTCTTTACGGTCGTTCGGCATGCTTATCTCCACAACGTCATGTCTGATGAGCGAATGTCGTGTGTGTCGACGATCATGAACCGTCGTGAGATCGCGCCCTGCAGTGCCGAGGAGGCTTGTGCCGGGGGTTTCGAGAGGATGGGGTTCCACTGACCTGCGATCGCACACAAAAGCCTGACTCCGTTCATGCAATGAGAATGGCGTCACATTAATGGCTATTGGATATTGCGAACATCAGGTTGGGCCTGATTGTTACTAGGGGAATCCCTTAGACGCGGGAACCTACCGTGCAAACCGAGGTCGCGCCGCAGAGAATGTAGCAGATGAAATCACGGGGCCAGTAAAGCATGATGTTAATGTGACATCAATGCCTTCTCATGGCATTTTGTAGGTGATTTGTAGAGGGATCAAGATTGGCCGGAATCCGCCGATAACCCTCTTTAGTGAATTCACCAGAACAAGCCCAGGAGTCATTGATGGCCGGCATTCTCGATACGGTAGACCAACGCACGCAACTGGTGGGTGAGAATCGCCTGGAAATTCTCATGTTCCGACTGGCCGGGCGCCAATTGTTCGCGATCAACGTGTTCAAGGTTCAGGAAGTCCTGCAACTGCCGAAGCTGACCCTGATGCCTCAGCGTCACCCGTTTGTCTGCGGTGTGGTCAACCTGCGCGGCCAGACCCTGCCAGTGATCGACCTGTCCCAGGCGATCGGCATGCGTCCGCTGGTGCCGGGCCCCAACAGCACGATCATCGTCACCGAGTACAACCGCTCGGTGCAGGCGTTCCTCGTCGGTGGTGTGGATCGCATCGTCAACATGAACTGGGAAGCCATCCTGCCACCGCCGACCAGCGCCGGCCGCCAGCACTACCTGACCGCCATCAGCAAGGTCGACGATCAACTGGTAGAAATCATCGACGTCGAGAAAGTCCTCGCCGAAATCGTGCCGTACAACGCCAAGGTCTCCCGCGACAAACTTGACGATCCAGTCCTGGAACGTGCCCGTGGCCGTGAAGTGCTTCTGGTCGACGACTCCAATGTGGCGCTGTCGCAGTTGCGCGACACCCTCGGCCAGTTGGGCGTGAAGATGCACATCGCCAGCGACGGTCTGAAGGCCCTGAACATGCTCAAGGCCTGGGCCGACACCGGGGTCAACATGACCGACAAGTTGTTGATGATCTTCACCGACGCGGAAATGCCGGAAATGGACGGCTATCGCCTGACCACCGAAATCCGCAACGACCCGCGTCTGCGTGGCCTTTACGTGGTGCTGCATACCTCGCTGTCCGGCAGTTTCAACGACTCGATGGTGAAGAAGGTCGGCTGCGACAACTTCCTCTCCAAGTTCCAGCCGGACAAACTGGTCGATGTGGTGCGCCAGCGCCTGATGCTTGACGAAGTGCCGGCCTGATCACCACACAGTTGCAGTGGAAGCGAGCAAGTTCGCTTCCTCATTCTCAGGCCTTTGATTCGGCGACGCAGCTCGTATAGGGTGGCGTTTTTGACCCACCAGGGAGCTGGCCATGCTGCGTCTGAGCGCGCTTTATCGTTACCCGTTGAAATCCGGCAAGGGCGAGGTCCTGCAAGGGATCGACCTGGACAAACTGGGGCTTGAGGGCGATCGACGCTGGATGCTGGTGGACGAGGCCAGCGGGCGCTTCCTGACTCAGCGTGCCGAAGCGAAGATGGGCCAGTTGTCGGCGCTGTGGAATGCCGACGGTGGCCTGACCCTCGATGCGCCGGGGCATTCGGCGATTGATATCGCCTTGCCCGGCAACGAAGCCGAACTGCGCGGCGTGACCATCTGGCGCGACACCCTGCGCGTGCCGGATGCCGGCGAAGAAGCAGCCCGCTGGGTCAGCGAATTCATCGGAAAACCGACGCGACTGGTGCAAGTGCCGCTGGATCGCGCCCGTACGACTGCGGCCGGGTATGGCAACGATGACGACCAAGTGGCGTTCGCCGACGGTTTCCCGCTGCTGCTGATTGGCGAGGCATCGCTGCAACATCTGTCGCAGGAAGTCGGGCGTCCGTTGGAAATGCTGCGGTTCCGGCCAAATCTGGTGATCGAAGGTAGCGAGGCCTATGCCGAGGATGGCTGGAAGCGTATCCGCATCGGTGATGTCGAGTTCCGCGTGGTCAAGTCGTGTTCACGCTGCATTCTCACCACGATCGATCCGAAAACCGGTGAACGCAGTGCCGATCGCGAGCCGCTGGCAACGCTGCAGAAGACCCGCACCCAGGCCGATGGTGCGATGTTCGGTCAGAACCTGGTCAATGACAGCAACGGCCGACTCGAAGTCGGCATGCCGGTGGAAATCCTCGAGTAATGTGCCCCGAAACGAAAAATGCCCGTGTCCAAGGACACGGGCATTTTTTATTGCCGCAGGAAACTGTGGTTTCAGCCGCGGTATTCGCACAGGTAAGCGGTGTCTACGGCCACTTTCAGCTGGAACTTGCTGTCGGCTGGCACGTTGAACTGGCTGCCGGCGGCGAAGGTTTCCCAGTCGCTGCTGTCCGGCAGTTTGACAGTCAGTGCGCCGGACACCACGTGCATGATTTCACGCTGGCTGGTGCCGAATTCGTATTCGCCCGGGGCCATGACGCCGATGGTCGCAGGACCTTCGGCAGTGCCAAAGGCGATCGACTTGACGGTGCCGTCGAAGTACTCGTTGACTTTAAACATGGGCGATTCCTCTCGAAAAGGGCTTAAAAGGGTCAAAAAGGTCGGCCAGTATGCACAAGGCTCATGGCGCCGTCACCTGCGCTAGAGCGGCAGCACCAGCGGCAATAATCGGGCGGTATTACGCGCATCTTCCAGCGCCCGGTGCTGTTGACCGGTGAACTGCATGCCCGCCAGTTGCAGGGCGCCATTGAGTCCCAGGGGCCGTTCGAGGCGTCGGGCCTTGGCAAAGCGTTGTTTGAGGTTCATGTGCGGCACACGGCTCAGCACAGTGTCGAGTTGCAGGCGCTGCCATTCCTGAAGCAATTGCTTGCGGTCGTAATCGCCCCAACTGGCCCAGCCTTCAAGGCGTGTCTGATGCTGGCCGAGCCAGCGCTCGAACGCCGGCCAGACGTCGGACAGCGGTTGCGCGGCGTCGATGTTGGCCTGAGTGATGTGTGTCAGTTCACGACAGAACGTCGTCAGCAGTGGCCGACGCGTCGGTTTGACGAAGCGCTGAAAGTGATCCTGCTCGCGACCGGCACGGTCCACCAGGGTGGCGCCAATCTCGATGATCTCCATTTCCGTAATCGGCCAGCCACCTTCATCGGTGGTGGCTTCCAGATCAATGACCAGCCAATGGGGCATCGCAGGGTTCCTGATTTCCGCGTCCTGATTATTCAGAGCGTAGTCAAACCTTGCGGATGCGCGCGGCGACTACTCGACCTGCAACAGAACCTGACGATTTTTGACCTGATCGCCGACCTTGACCTGCACCCGCTTGAGCACGCCATCGATGCCAGCCTTGAGCGGGTGCTCCATTTTCATTGCCTCCAGCACCACCAGTAACTGGCCTTTGCTGACCGGGCTGCCTTCGCTGACAAGCACGTCGATGATTGCGCCATCCATCGGGGCTTTCAAGGTGCCGGTGCTGACGCTGGTCTGACTGTCGATCACGGCATGAGTTCGATCCACCAGACGCAGGCTGCCGGGACGGGTGAACAGCCAAAGCTGGTCGTCGTGCAGGCGATAGGCGTGGCGTCGGCGCAGGCCTTCGATTTCGAGGGATATCGAGTGTTCGCCGTGTTCGATGAGCTTCAGTTCGAAGGCACGTTCAGCCACCTGAACCCGAACGATGCCATCCGAGGCGGCGTGCAATTGCACGCTCCACGACTGATCGTCGAGACCCAGCCGATAGTGCAATGGCGCTCCGGCATTGTTGCGCCAACCGGCCAGTGGGGCGTGATGCGATTTGGCGCAGGATTGATAAAACAGCAACGCCGCCACCGCGAGTTCTTCGCCACTCGGAGTATGGGGATGCAGACAAGGATGGTCGACGAAGTGTTGCGCGATAAACCCGGTGCTGAATTCACCGCTGATGAATTGCGGATGCTGCAACAGACTGGCCAGCAGTCGCTGATTGGTTTGTACGCCGAGCAACACGCTGTCTTGTACTGCGCACAACAGTTTGCGCCGGGCCTCTTCGCGGGTTGCACCGTGGGCAATCAGTTTGCCGAGCATCGGGTCGTAGAACGGTGAGACCGACTGGCCTTCGATCAGCCCGTGATCAACTCGTGCCCCCCGATCCAGTGCCGGTGCCCAAGCTTCGACACGCCCGGTCTGCGGCAAAAAACCTTGGGCCGGATCTTCGGCATAGAGGCGCACTTCCATGGCGTGGCCATCGAGTTTGACCTGCGCTTGCGACAGCGGCAGAGGATGGCCCTCGGCAACCAGAAGCTGCCATGCCACCAGGTCCAGTCCGGTAATCAATTCGGTCACCGGGTGCTCGACCTGCAACCGGGTATTCATCTCCAGAAAGTAGAACTGGCCACGGGCATCGAGCAGAAACTCCACGGTCCCGGCACCCACATAGTTCACCGCGCGTCCGGCCTTGAGCGCCGCTTCGCCCATCGCCTGACGCAGTTCTTCGGTCATCACCGGGCACGGTGCTTCTTCGATGACTTTCTGATGGCGACGCTGGATCGAACAATCGCGCTCGCCGAGGTAGATCAGGTTGCCGTGCCGGTCGCCGAACAACTGCACTTCGACATGCCGCGGTTCGATCAACGCCTGTTCGAGGATCAGTTCGTCGCTGCCGAAACCGTTCAGTGCTTCGGAACGGGCGGTGCGCAATTGCGCCGCCAGTTCGGATGCGTGGTGCACCAGGCGCATGCCGCGTCCGCCACCGCCAGCGCTGGCCTTGATCATCAACGGATAACCGATGCGTTCGGCTTCGCGTGTCAGGGTCGCGTCGTCCTGCTCGGCGCCCTGATAGCCGGCGATGCAGGGTACGCCGGCGGCCAGCATGGCGATTTTCGACTGGCGTTTGCTGCCCATCAATTCGATGGCTTCGACGCTGGGGCCGATGAAAGTCAGACCGGCCTGTTCGCAGGCTCGGGCGAACCCGACGTTTTCCGAAAGGAAGCCATAACCGGGATGGATCGCGTCGGCACCGCTGCGCCGGGCGGCGTCGAGGATGGCCGGGATATTCAGGTAAGACTGTTGCACTGGCGCCGGGCCGATGTTCATGGCCTCGTCCGCCATTTGTACATGCAGTGCATCGGCGTCGGCGTCGCTGAACACCGCGACCGTGCGATAGCCGAGGGCCTGGGCGGTACGCTGGATACGGCAGGCGATTTCACCGCGGTTGGCGATCAGGATTTTGTGGATGGCGGGCATGGGCTTTTCCCTTGAGTTTTGTGCTGAATGGGACTGCCTCTTCGCGGGCAAGCCCGCTCCCACCGGACTTGTGAATGACACAGATCCAATGTGGGAGCGGGCTTGCTCCGGGCGGCGTTCCGACGAAGCTTTCAGGAGGCCCACCTCGGTTTGCGTTTCTGCACGAACGCCATCGTGCCTTCGATGCCCTCGGCACCGGTCACCGCTTCGCTGAACCACTGCGCCGCTTCATCCAGCAATGTGCTCGACGGCTGGCCGGCGCTGGTCAGCAAGAGTTTCTTGGTGGCGGCGTTCGCTTCGGGGGCGCAGCACAGGACATGTTGCAGCACTTCATCCAGCCGTTCGGCCAGTGCCTGGGGATCCTGCTCGACAAAATGCACCAGCCCCAGACGCCGCGCCTGGTGGCCGTCAAAACGCGCGGCGGTCAGGGCCAGGCGGCGGGCTTCAGTGAGGCCGATGCGTTGCACTACAAACGGTGCGATCTGCGCCGGCAACAGACCGAGGCTGGTTTCCGGCAGACCGAATTGCGCCTGATGATCGGCCATCGCGATATCGCTCACGCACGCCAGTCCGAAGCCACCCCCGAGCACCGCGCCTTGCAACACCGTGATCAGCACTTGCGGCGCATGCTGCGCTTCTTCCAGCAACGACCCGAAAGTGCGGTTCAACTCGCGATAGGCATCGCTGCCCTGAGCGCGGGCGTTGGCCATGTCCTTGATGTCGCCACCGGCACAGAAATGCCCGCCGGCGCCGCTGAGCACCAGCGCGCGAACACTGCGGTCATCGCGCACGGCGGCCAGCACCGCACGCAGTTCGGCGACCATTTGCAGGCTCATGACGTTGCGGCTTTCCGGGCGATTGAGGGTGATGTGCAGTACACCGTTATGTGGCTCCAGCAACAGCGTCTGGCAAGCGGGCAGGGTGGTCATTTCTTTTTCCCCGGCAGGATGCCCATCAGTTTGCAGATGATCCCCAGCATGATTTCGTCGGCGCCGCCGCCAATCGATACCAGGCGTACGTCGCGGTAGGCGCGGGCCACCGGGTTGTCCCACATGAACCCCATGCCGCCCCAATATTGCAGGCACCTGTCGCTGACTTCCCGACCGAGGCGCCCGGCCTTGAGCTTGGCCATCGAAGCCAGTCGGGTGACGTCCTGGCCTTTCACGTATTGCTCGGTGGCCTGATAGACCAGCGCCCGCAGGCATTCGATTTCGGTCTGCAGTTCGGCGAGGCGGAAGTGGATCACCTGATTGTCGATCAGCGCGTTGCCGAAGGTCTTGCGCTCCTTGCAGTACTCGATGGTGCTGTCGACGCAGTATTCCAGGCCCTTGATCATGTTCGCCGCGCCGAACAGTCGTTCCTCCTGGAATTGCAGCATCTGCATCATGAACCCGGCGCCTTCATGGCCGATGCGATTGCGCTGGGGCACGCGCACGTTGTCGAAAAACACCTGAGCGGTTTCCGAGCTGCGCATGCCGAGCTTGTCCAGGTGCGAGCTGAGGCTGACGCCCGGTGTGTTCATCGGCACCATGATCAGCGACTTGTTGATGTGCGGCTTGTCGTCCGAGGTGTTGGCTAGCAGGCAGATGAAGTCGGCGCTCGGCGAGTTGGTGATCCACATCTTGCTGCCGTTGATCACATAGTCGTCGCCATCCTTGCGTGCGGTGGTCTTGAGCCCGGCGACGTCGGAGCCGGCACCGACTTCCGAGACGCCGATGCAGCCGACCTGCTCGCCGGTGATCGCCGGGCGCAGGAATTCGTCGCGCAACTCATCGGAACCGAAGCGGGCGAGGGCCGGGGTGCACATGTCGGTCTGCACGCCGATCGACATCGGAATGCCGCCGCAATGGATGGTGCCGAACTCTTCGGCGGCGACGATCGAATAGCTGTAATCCAGGCCCATGCCGCCGAACTTTTCCGGCTTGGAAATCCCCAGCAAGCCGAGGTCGCCGGCCTTGCGGAAAATCTCGTGGATCGGAAAGCGCCCGGCCTTTTCCCATTCATCGACGTGGGGGTTGATCTCGTGCTCGACGAACTGGCGGACGGTACGGCGCAGGGCTTCGTGTTCCGGGGTGAAGATCATTTTTATTGTTCTCCTTGAGTCCGTGGCGATCAGAACCGGCTGACGCCGAAGCTGTTGGGGGCCAGCGTGCGGATGTCGGCTTCGTGGCAGATGTCCAGCAGGTAGCCGAGCAGGGTGCGGGTATCGCGCGGATCGATCAGCCCGTCGTCCCACAGGTTGGCGCTGCCGTAGAGGGCAGTGGACTGGCTGTCGAGTTTCTGTGCGGTGACCTGTTCCAGCATGTCGAGCATTTTCGGGTCGGGTACCAGGCCGTCCTTCAACTGCTTGGCTTCGGTGACGATCCGCAGCACCTTGCCGGCCTGGGCGCCGCCCATGACAGCGGTGCGACTGTTGGGCCAGGCGAAGATGAAGCGCGGATCGAGCCCGCGCCCGCACATTGCGTAGTTGCCCGCGCCGTAAGAGCCGCCGACCACAATGGTCAGTTTCGGTACCCGTGCATTGGCTACGGCCTGGATCAGTTTCGAACCGTGCTTGATCACGCCGTTTTGTTCCGATTCGGTGCCAACCATGAACCCGGTGGTGTTGTGGAAAAACAACAGCGGCGTCTGGCTCTGGTCACACAGCTGAATGAACTGTGCCGCCTTGCTCGCGCCGTTGGGCGTGATCGGGCCGTTGTTGCCGATGAAACCGCAGGCGCGGCCCTGAATCTTCAGGTGGCCGCAAATGGTCTGTTGATCGAATTCACCCTTGAACTCCATGAAGCGTGATTCGTCAGCGATCCGCGCAATGATTTCACGCACGTCGTAGGGCTTTTTCGGGTCGTCCGGGATCAGGCCCAGCAGTTCGTCGATGGGGTACAACGGCTCTTTGAATTGCGGTTCGGGCAGCCACGGAAGCTGCTCGTTCCAGTTCAACAGGCTGACAATTTCCCGCACCTGACGCACACCGTCGGCATCGTTCTCGGCCAGGTATTCGGCGGTGCCGGCGACTTGCGCGTGCATCTCGGCGCCGCCCAGTTCTTCGTCGGTGGCCACTTCGCCGGTCGCGGCTTTAAGCAATGGGGGACCGGCGAGAAACAGCTTGGCCTTGCCGCGTACCACCACCACGTAATCCGACAGCCCCGGCTGATAGGCGCCGCCAGCGGTGGCTGAGCCGTGCACCACGGTGATCTGCGGCAGCCCCATTGCCGACATGCGTGCCTGATTGGCAAAGCTGCGCGCGCCTTCGACGAAAATCTCCGCCGCATAATTGAGGTTGGCGCCGCCGCTTTCGGCGAGGGTGATCACCGGCAGTTTGTTTTCCTGAGCGATCTGTTGCAGGCGCAGGGACTTTTTCAGGCCTGACGGGGAAATCGTCCCGCCCTTGATCGCGCTGTTGTTCGCCACCACCAGCGCCCGCACGCCGGAGACGTAGCCAATGCCAGTGATCAAACCGCCACCCGCCGAACTCCCATCCTTGTCATCGTGCAGTTTGTAACCGGCCAGACTCGCCAGTTCGAGGAATGGCGCGCCGGGGTCGAGCAACAGGTTCAGGCGTTCGCGGGGCAGCAGTTGTCCGCGCTTGTCGAATTTCGGTTTGGCTTCGGCGGCCTTGTTCAGCAGGTTCTGTTCGAGCTGCTGGACTTGCTCGATGGCGGCGAGCATCGCTGCGCGGTTGCGGGCGAAGGCTTCGCTGTGTGGGTCGAGTTGGGATTGAATGACCGGCATGGCTTACTCCTTGTCCTTCAAGACGTCCGGCATATAGGCCCGGTGAAAACCGTTGAAAGATTCGCTGTGGGTCGCCTTGTGCAGCGGCCATGCGCGGCTGCCCAGACTGGCCGCGCCATCGATGCGCAAGGTGCTGCCGCTGACGAACGAGGCTGCAGGGCTGAGCAGAAACACGATCGCTGCGCTGACCTCGGATTCGGTGCCGATGCGCTTGAGCGGTACGTGTTCGCGCAAGGTCGGAATCACGGCTTTGAACGCGCCTTCGTAAGTGTCCATGCCGCTGGAGGCGATCCAGCCCGGCGCCACCGCATTCACCCGCACCCCGGCATAACCCCATTCGAACGCCGCCGTCTTGGTGAAGTTGTCCATGCCCGAACGGGCGGCGCCGGAGTGGCCCATGCCGGGCATGCCGCCCCACATGTCGGCGAGCATGTTGACGATGCTGCCGCCGTGTTTGCTCATCGATTGATTGAACACTTCCCGCGCCATCAAAAAACCGCCGACCAGATTGGTGCGCAGCACGGTTTCGAAGCCTTTCTGATTGATCGAGGCCAATGGCGACGGGTACTGGCCGCCGGCGTTGTTGACCAGCCCGTGGATCGGCCCATGCTCGCGGATCAGTTCGCTGACCAGCGTCTTCACGGCCTCTTCATCACGAATATCGCAAGCCTTCCAGTGCGCCCGGCCACCGTCTTCGGCAATTTCGGCGGCGACGGTTTGCAGCTTTTCCGGTTTGCGTCCGACCAGCACCACGGTGGCCCCCAGCGCCGCCAGCTCATGGGCAGTGCAACGCCCGATGCCGCTGCCGCCACCGGTGACAATGAGGGTCTGACCGCTGAACAGATCGGCTCTGAAAATCGATTCGTATGCCATGGACAATCCTCTAATCGAACTGCTCGGCGATGCTCTGCGGCACCGGGATCTGGATTTCCAGCAATTGTTGGGCGAAGGCTTTGCCTTGCGGGTCGATGCGCAGACTCGCCACGCCGCCGCCACCGAGTGCGTTTTCCAGCAGGAAATTGAGGCTGTGGGTGCCCGGCAGATACCAGCGTTCGACCCGGCCGTGAATCGGGTCGAGGACATGGCTCATCCAGTCGACGACCACCGCCGGGGTCAACGCTTCGGCGATCCACGGCAGGTATTCCGGACGGCGCGGCATAACGCCGATGTTGCTGTGATTGCCCTTGTCGCCGGAGCGCGCCACCGCCAGTTTCACCAGCGCGACGCTGGCGTCGGCGCGGCCATGGGTTTTGGGTGTTTCGTGGGGCAGTGGCAGATCCTGGCTGTCGAGGACGGCCGAGGCGGGCAGGGCAAACGGGTGGCGCTCGCCAGCGATGTCGATCTGCAAGCTGCAGGTGCTTTTTTCGATCAGGAACGAGAACAGCCGGATCAGCGGATACACCGTCGGGCGCCCGCCGACGATGCCGGTCAACCCCGGCGCCATGCCGGTGGCGGCTTGGGCGATTTCCCGGGAGAACAGGATCAAGGCCTGTTTGTTCGGGTGGCGCACGGCGAGTTTGATCACTACTTCGCGGCTGTCCCGGCGCTGGCCGTGAGGGCCGTAGGAGGCTTCACTGCCGAGCAGTTCGATGTGGGTTTCGCTGTAAGGGCCCCAGCCACGTTGCTCGAGCATTTCCGAAGTCTTGTCGATGATCGCCTGACTGACGCGCCGGGCCTTTTCCACCGCATCGATGCCGGCGATCAGGCAACTGGCGGTGCAGCGGAAACCGTCGGGGTACGTCGCGCTGACCTTGTATTTGTCGCTGGGCGGCAGGCCTTTTGCGCCGTGGACGCGGACGGCGTTTTTACCTTGTTGCTGAAGTTTGACCTCGCTGAAGTCGCAGACCACATCAGGCAACAGATAGGCCTGCGGATCGCCAATTTCGTAGAGCATCTGTTCGCCGACGGTCAGCGGCGTGACCAGCCCGCCAGAGCCTTCGGGTTTGCTGACGATGAACTGGCCGTCCGTGCTGACCTCGACGATCGGAAAACCGATGTGTTCGTAATCCGGTACGTCGCGCCAATCGGTGAAGTTGCCGCCGGTGCACTGCGCGCCGCATTCGATGATGTGCCCGGCCAAGGCTGCCTGAGCGAGTTTGTCGTAGTCATGCCATGACCAGCCGAACTCATGCACCAGCGCGGCGCTGACCACCGCGCTGTCCACCACCCGCCCGGTGATGACGATATCGGCGCCCAGACGCAGGGCTTCGACAATGCCCGGTGCGCCGAGGTAGGCGTTGGTCGAAACGCACATCGGTGGCAACGGGGCGCCGCTGAACATTTCCCTGATGCCTTGGGTGGCGAGCTGTTTGAATTGCGGTTGCAGATCGTCGCCCGACAGCACGGCGATTTTCAGCGACACACCGGCCTTGTCGCAGGCTGCCTGCAAGGCGGCGGCACAGGCCTGGGGATTGACCCCGCCGGCATTGCTGATGACGCGAATTTTCTGCTCGGCCAGTTGCGCCAGCAGGGGTGCTAGGACTTCGATGAAATCTCCGGCAAATCCGGCCTGCGGGTCCTTCATGCGGGCGCCGGCCATGATCGACATGGTGATCTCGGCCAGATAGTCGAACACCAGATAATCCAGCTGTCCTGCGGCCACGAGCTGCGCGGCGGCGGTCGACGTATCTCCCCAGAATGCGCTGGCGCATCCGATGCGGACGGTGGTGGGCATTTTCATCTCCGACTCAGCAACCTGTGACAGAAGTGCATCGAGGCTACCAAGCAAGCGCTTGGTTTGTAAACAGGCGAAATTATCTTCTGCCCAAGCGCTTGCTTGGTCGCGGCCGGCGGCTTAAATTGCCCGCGCAACCCTGCGGTTTCAGGGCGGCAGACGACTGAACGACTGTAGGAGAGAACGGGTGGACGAGCAAAAAGCCCTGAAGGTCATGCGCGAACTGGTCGACGAAGGCCGGTTGACCGACCCGGACAGCGCTCGCGGCAAACTGCTGCAAGTGGCGGCCCACCTGTTTCGCAACAAAGGCTACGAACGCACCACCGTGCGCGACTTGGCCGGCGCTGTGGGGATTCAGTCGGGCAGCATTTTTCATCACTTCAAGAGCAAGGACGAAATCCTGCGCGCCGTGATGGAAGAAACCATCCGCTACAACACCGCGTTGATGCGTGCAGCCCTTGCCGAAGCATCCAATGTGCGCGAGCGGGTACTGGCGCTGATCCGCTGCGAATTGCAGTCGATCATGGGCGGCAGCGGCGAAGCAATGGCGGTGCTGGTGTATGAATGGCGCTCGCTGTCCGAAGACGGTCAGGCCAAGGTGCTGGCGCTGCGTGACATTTACGAGGACATCTGGCTGCAAGTGCTGGGCGAGGCCAAGGAGGCGGGGTTCATCCGTGGCGATGTGTTCATTACCCGACGTTTTCTCACGGGCGCGCTGTCCTGGACTACCACATGGTTCCGCGCTGGCGGCAGTCTGAGCCTCGATCAACTGGCCGAAGAAGCGCTGATCCTGGTGCTTGAGGAGCGCTAATCGCTTTCTATCGGTTCGGGAAACTGGCTAACTGGGCGAAACCGCCTAGCTTGAATGCAAGCAACGGTACTTTTTCGGGGAGTGGGGTGTTTTGAAGTTTTCGCCAAATCGGACGGCCGCCGGGCTGATGCTCGCAGCGCTGGCTGCATCCTGGGTTTTGCCCGCTCAGGCGGTGCAAGTGGTTCGGGTGGGTGCGGCGCATTTCCCGCCTTACACCATTCGCCCGGAAAACGGCGCCGACACGGGGTTGCTGCCGGAACTGGTCGCCGCATTGAACAGCGCTCAGAGCGACTACCGTTTTGAACTTGTCCCCACCTCGATTCCGCGACGATTCGGCGATTTCAAGGAGGGCCGCACGGACATGGCGATCTTCGAGAACCCGGACTGGGGCTGGAAAGACATTCCCCATACCACGGTCGACATGGGACTGGAGGACGCGGAGATTTTCGTCGCGGAAAACGAACCCGGTCGTCAGCAGAACTACTTCGCTGATCTCAAGGGCAAGCGCCTGGCGTTGTACAGCGGCTATCACTACGAATTCGCCAACTTCAATGCCGACCCCAAGTACCTCTCTGAAACCTACAACGCCACACTGACCTATTCCCACGACAGCAACCTGTTGATGGTGCTGCGCGGTCGGGCGGACATTGCGCTGGTCACTCGCTCGTACCTGTTCGATTACCTGCTGCGAAACGAAAAAGTGCGCGACGAATTGCTGGTGTCGCAGCGCATCGACCAGATCTACCATCATTACGCGATTCTCAGTCCGAAAGCGCCAATCACCGGCGAAGCGTTCGGCAAGTTGCTGCAAGGGTTGCGCGACAGCGGGCAGATGCTGAAAATCTTCGATCCGTACAAGATTGCGGTGGTGCCGGTGCCTAAATAGCCAGTGCACTGCGATCGCAGGGACTGCCGTTTATCGGTTTTGCGTTGTTACCTGTCAGATCTGACAGTAGACGGCCCGTGTCTGCCGGGGGTTTGATTCCTGTCAGGTTCTACTCGTTGTGAGGAGGATCCCACACAGAGGAATACCTCATGCCGGCCCCATATCCTGTTTCCCTGCATTGCGTGCCCACGCCAGTAGCCGAACAAGCTGTCGGCGATGTCCTGACTCTGAACAGGCCTGAGGAATCGACCGGTGTGAAGGTTGAAGTCTCGCGATGGCCGTTCATGACCGAGAACCAATTGGCGACATTGCATGCCTGTGGGCAGAACACGGATGGCACTGCGCTGATGTTGTGCGTCGCTGATGCCGAACCGATTAATCGGCAAGAGTATGAAGCGGGCTGGCATAGAACGATTGAGTGGAGTTATCTGCAGAATCTGAAACACAACAGCCATCTGGTGTTTGTTTTTCAGGTCGCATTGAATAGTACTGGTTGTGATTGCCCGCTATTGTTCCCTCCGTTGTGCCTTCAGGTGCAGGTACCTTATCTGGATCTGACCACCTTCTGCGAAGGTCAAACAGCTCCATGGAACGGCTGGGAAAGAGGCGCTGCTGCCCAGGATGTCCGAGACCTGGTTGTCGGCCGTAGTGAGAATGAATTTGTGCTTTTCAACATGACGTACACCAACTCATCTGCGGGTCCTATCCTGCAGAAGGTTTTTGAGGATCTTGAGGCGGGTCAGCGTTACAAATTTGGCTTGCTGGCTTGCAGAGTCAACACCAATTCTAACGTACCGAGTTTGTCGCTTGCAGTTGGCACAACGACGGTAGCGGGTCCCCAGAGTTTCACAACTACAACCTGGGAGTTGTTTGAAGGGACATTTACCGCGGGCTACTCACCTGAAACATTGTCTGTGGATAGTCACACGGCGTCTGGCCAAGGGAATGACTATGCGATCAGCAGGATCTGGGTCAAATCCGAATAGCCACTGCGCGTCGTAGTTGTCTGGCACCTATCGATCCTCCGATTGTTGATACTCTTGGCGTTAAATTTCCGGTCGTGCATCACGTTTACCGTTGAACTGTCGACGATTATCGTGAGCCCGACCCATGTCCAATCTGAATGACCTGACTGCCCTGGCCTTGCCTTCGGGCAGTCAACTGATAGCCGATGCCACTGAAAGCCGTCTGAGCCTCAGTCTGGATGGGCAACCGCTGATTCGCCTGCGCCTCGACCGTGAAGGCCTGGGACCGATCCAGATCGATGAACGCTATGCATTGCCTCCAGGCCAGGCGCTGTGGGCCGCCTGCTATTGGCTGTTTGCCCGGGATCCGGCGCGTCAGCAATTGATCTGGCAACTGGATCAACCGCCGACCGAAGCCTTGCTCAGCGGTTTGCTGGTGAGCACTGAAGTGGCAGGTGAATATCGCTGCGAGCGCACGCTGTTCTGGCAACTGCCGCAACCGTGGCTAGGGGCTTCGCTGACCGGCAGTTATCCGCAGCAAATGGTCATCAGCAACGGCAAGCGCCATCCGCAGCGACCGGTGAAGCCTCGGGGTGAGGTTTATCGGCGTTTCGATGCACGTCTCGGTGCATGGATTTCCCTGCGAACGGTGGAGATCGAGCAGGATCTTGCGCGTTTCAACCGTTGGCAGAACAGCCCGCGAGTCGCCAGTTTCTGGCAGGAAGAGGGCAGCCTCGAACAGCATCGGGAGTACTTGAGCAAGCTCGACGCCGATCCGCATACCCTGACCCTGATCGGTTGTTTCGATGATCAGCCGTTTGCCTATTTCGAAGCCTATTGGGCCAAGGAAGATCGCATCGCGCCATTCTACGACGCCGATAATTACGATCGCGGGATTCATATGCTGGTCGGGGAAGAAAACCATCGCGGCCCACACAAGGTGGCGAGCTGGTTGTCTGCGTTGGTGCACTACCTGTTTCTGGATGATCCGCGTACTCAGCGCGTCGTCGCGGAGCCGCGTGCCGATAACGCGAAAATGATCGGCCACATGCACAACCAGTGCTTCCACTGCGAAAAGGAATTCGACTTCCCGCACAAGCGCGCGGCGTTGATGATCCTGGGACGCGAGCGGTTTTTTGATCGGTGCAAACTGGCGTGATGTTTCGCTGAAACAAAAAAGATCGCAGCCCTTCAACGAAGGCTGCGATCTTTTTTTTGGCGGTGCGCTGTCAGCGACGGTGCGCTGTCACGGCATCGGCACGATTGCCCGAGACCTTGCGGCAATGCACCAGCGCATCACGAATCATGAAGTTGACCAGCGTCGGCGAAACGCCGAGTTCCTTGGCGATGTCCTTTTGCGGCACGCCATGCAGACGGTACATCTCGAAGGCGTAGCGAGTGCGGACCGGCAACTCGGTCAGCGCATCGGCAATGTGTTCCAGGGTCGAGAAGTTGATGTGCGAGGTTTCCGGCGAAGCGCCCTGAATGACCACGTTCAACCCTTCCTCCTCGGGGCCGGCGTACTTCTGCTCCAGCGCCTGTTTGCGGTAGTGATCGATAGCCAGATTGCGCACGATCTGGAACAGATAACTCAGCTGGGCCTTGATCGATGACGTGATCGGCGGCGCCGATTGCAGTCGGAAGAACGCATCCTGCACCACATCTTCGGCGCGTGAACGGCAGCCGGTAATTCGGGCTGCAATCTTGACCAGAATCAGTCGATTGTCGACGAATGCCTGAAGTAGCGGTGAATCGCACCTGCTTGTGGATACTTGTTCCGTCATGGAAATCACCTTGCTGCCAATAGGTTAGTGGGACGCCTGGGGGACGGGCCGTCCAACACATCGAGCGACAAATTATGTTGAATGATAATGATTGTCAATTGAGAAAGAGAACTAATGATCCAATACGGTGCGATTTGAGAACTGCGACGCACTGCCACACCCCAGCCCCATTGGCGATCCAGCCTGCCGACTAATTATTTCAAGACGTCATCCGTTCTCATTGGTGAATGGTTCCGGGTACACAGCCCCGGCCAGACAGCATTCCAATGCCTTGCACGGTCGGCGAAGACCGTGTCCTGCATGCCTTGCACGGGCATGCCGCAGCCAACCCGATTCCACCAGCAAGCCGAATTCAGGCAGGAAACCTCATGACCGACGCGTTCGAACTCCCCAGCACCCTGGTCCAAGCCCTCCAGCGCCGCGCGGCCCTGACGCCGGACCGGCTGGCCTTGCGCTTTCTCGCTGAAACCGAGGAGCAGGCTGTGGTGCTCAGTTATCGCGAACTCGATCAGCGTGCGCGCACCATCGCGGCAGCGTTGCAGGCCGAGGCCGGATTCGGTGATCGCGCGGTGCTGCTGTTTCCGAGCGGCCCGGATTACGTCGCGGCGTTCTTCGGTTGCCTGTACGCGGGCGTGATCGCGGTGCCGGCTTATCCGCCGGAGTCGGCCAAGCGTCACCATCAGGAGCGTCTGCTGTCGATCATTGCCGACGCCGAACCGCGTCTGCTGCTGACCAGCGCCGACCTGCGCGACGCCTTGCAGCAAATCGAAGGTGCGCCGCCGCTGTTGTGTGTCGATACCCTCGACAGCGCACTGGCCGAACGCTGGGTCGAACCGACCTTGCCGCAAGACCACATCGCCTTCCTGCAATACACCTCCGGGTCCACCGCACTGCCCAAAGGCGTGCAGGTCAGCCACGGCAACCTGGTGGCCAACGAACTGTTGATCCGCCACGGCTTCGGCATCGACGTGAACCCGGACGACGTGATCGTCAGCTGGTTGCCGCTGTACCACGACATGGGCTTGATTGGCGGCCTGCTGCAACCGATCTTCAGCGGCGTGCCGTGCATCCTGATGTCGCCAGCGTACTTCCTCGGCCGGCCGTTGCGCTGGCTCGAAGCGATCAGCCAATACGGCGGCACCATCAGCGGCGGGCCGGACTTTGCCTATCGTTTGTGCAGCGAGCGGGTCAGCGAATCGGCACTGGAGCGTCTCGACCTGAGCCGCTGGCGCGTGGCCTATTCGGGTTCCGAGCCGATCCGTCTCGATACCCTTGAGCGCTTCACCGAAAAGTTCACCGCGTGCGGTTTCAGCGAAAACAGTTTCATGGCGTCCTATGGTCTGGCGGAAGCGACTCTGTTCGTCGCCGGCACACCGCGCGGCAAAGGTATTCCTGCACTGCGCGTGGACGATCAAGCTCTGGCCCGGAACCGCGCCGAAGCGGGCGAGGGCAGCCCGATCATGAGTTGCGGCATCAGCCAGCCACAGCATGCCGTATTGATCGTCGAGCCGAGCACGCTTGAAGAATTGGCCGACAATGCCATCGGCGAAGTCTGGGCCACGGGCCCGAGCATCGCCCACGGCTACTGGCGCAATCCTGAGGCCAGCGCCAAGACTTTCGTCCAGCACGCCGGACAGACCTGGTTGCGCACAGGCGACCTGGGCTTCATCCGTAACGGTGAACTGTTCATCACCGGTCGCCTGAAAGACATGCTGATCGTGCGTGGTCACAACCTCTACCCGCAGGACATCGAGAAGACGGTCGAGAGCGAAGTGGAGGTGGTGCGCAAGGGCCGCGTCGCGGCGTTCGCGGTCAACCAGAATGGCGAAGAAGGCATCGGCATCGCGGCGGAAATCAGCCGCAGCGTGCAGAAAATTCTCCCGCCCGAAGCGCTGATCAAAGCCATTCGCCAAGCCGTGGCCGAGGCCTATCAGGAAGCGCCGAGCGTGGTGGTGCTGCTCAATCCTGGCGCATTGCCGAAGACCTCCAGCGGCAAGCTGCAACGTTCGGCCTGCCGCAATCGCCTGGCCGACGGCAGCCTCGACAGCTACGCCGTATTCCCGTCGTCCACCGCTGAAACCAGCGAATTGACTGCGTCCTCGTCCGAGCTGGAAGCGCTGATCGGCAAAATTTGGGCCGAGCAACTCAATGTCAAGCAAGTCAACGCCGACGACCACTTCTTCCTGCTTGGCGGCAACTCGATCGCCGCGACTCAGGTAATCGCCAAGGTCCGTGAAGAGCTGAGCCTGGAGCTGAACCTGCGCCTGCTGTTCGAAGCGCCGACCCTGTCCGCGTTCGCCGCAGCCGTGGCGCAACAGCAACAGGACGGCGGCAGCGCCCAAGGCGAAATCACCTTGTTGTCGCGCCACGAAGCCTTGCCGCAATCCCTGGCGCAAAACCGTCTGTGGATCA
This sequence comes from Pseudomonas sp. HS6, assembly GCF_023375815.1. Classification (NCBI taxonomy): domain Bacteria; kingdom Pseudomonadati; phylum Pseudomonadota; class Gammaproteobacteria; order Pseudomonadales; family Pseudomonadaceae; genus Pseudomonas; species Pseudomonas sp. HS6. The sequence continues at coordinate 4,045,378 of NZ_CP067412.1, forward strand.
CCTGGCAACTCGATCCGCAAAGCAGCGCCTACAACATTCCCGGTGCCCTGCGCCTGCGTGGCGAACTGGACGAAGACGCACTGCGCGCCAGTTTCCAGCAACTGATCGAGCGCCACGAATCCCTGCGTACGCGTTTCTTTGAGCGCGACGGCGTGGCGCTGCAACAGGTTGAAGTGGCGGGCGAGTTCAACCTGCAACTGATCGACATCAGCGACCTGCCGGCCAGCGAACGTGAAGCCCGCGCACAACAGATTCGTGAAGACGAAGCCCGGACCCAGTTCGACCTGGAGAAAGGCCCGCTGCTGTGGGTGACGCTGGTCCGTCTCGACGACGAAGATCATCAACTGCTGGTGACGATGCACCACATCATCGCCGACGGCTGGTCGCTGAACGTACTGATCGACGAGTTCTCGCGCCTGTACGCCGCCGCGTCCCAAGGCCAGCGCGCCGAACTCGCGCCGCTGCCCACCCAATACGCGGATTACGGCATCTGGCAGCGCCATTGGCTGGCGCAAGGCGAGGGTGAGCGACAACTGGCGTACTGGAAAATGCAGTTGGGTGATGAACATCCGACGCTGGAAATTGCCACCGATCATCCACGTTCTGCCAAGCAAGTTCACAGCGCCGCACGCCACAGCGTTCGTCTGGGAATCAGCCTCAGCGACGCCATCCGCCAGACCGCGCAGGCCTACCAAGCCACGCCGTTCATGCTGCTGCTCTCGGCTTTCCAAAGCCTGTTGCATCGCTACAGCGGCCAGCGTGACATTCGCATCGGCGTGCCCAACGCCAACCGTCCGCGTCTGGAAACTCAGGGTCTGATCGGCTTCTTCATCAACACCCAGGTGCTGCGCGCCGACGTCGATTCGCGTCTGCCGTTCACTGAACTGCTGGCGCAAACCCGTCAGGCTGCACTCGGTGCCCAGGCGAATCAGGACCTGCCGTTCGAACAATTGCTCGAAGCCTTCCCGCAGGCTCGTGAACAAGGTCTGTTCCAGGTCATGTTCAACCACCAGCAGCGTGACTTGAGTGCGCTCAAACGTCTGCCGGGGCTGCTCGCCGAAGAACTGCCGTGGCACAGTCGCGAGGCCAAGTTCGATCTGCAACTGCATAGCGAAGAAGACCGTAATGGTCGCCTGAGCCTGTCCTTCGACTATGCCGATGAGCTGTTCGACGCCGCGACCATCGAACGCCTCGCCGAGCACTTCAGCAACCTGCTGCGGGCTGTCTGCGAGCACCCGGAGCAAACCATCGGCGACCTGCCGCTGTTGACCGCCACCGAACACACTCAGCAAAACGCGTGGAGCTTCGCCGCGTGCACACCGGCTCAGCAATGGCTGCCGGAACTGCTGAATGAACAGGCCCGTCAGACCCCTGATCGCACCGCGCTGGTATGGGACGGCGGCAGCCTCGACTTCGCCGAATTGCACGCCCAGGCCAACCGTCTGGCCCATTACCTGCGCGACAAAGGCGTCGGACCGGACGTGTGCGTGGCCATCGCCGCCGAGCGTTCGCCGCAACTGCTGATCGGTCTGCTGGCAATCATCAAGGCTGGTGGCGCCTACGTGCCGTTGGACCCGGACTACCCGGCCGAGCGTCTGGCCTACATGCTCAGCGACAGCGGCGTCGAACTGCTGCTGACCCAGACCGCATTGCTCGACCGCTTGCCGGCCAGCGAAGGCGTCAGCGTGATCGCTATGGACACCCTGCACCTGGAGAGCTGGCCGAGCCAGGCGCCGGGCCTGCACCTGCACGGCGACAACCTTGCCTACGTGATTTACACCTCCGGCTCCACCGGCCAGCCGAAAGGCGTGGGCAACACTCACGCGGCGCTGGCTGAGCGTCTGCAATGGATGCAGAACACCTATCGCCTGAACGACACCGACGTGCTGATGCAAAAGGCGCCGATCAGTTTCGACGTGTCGGTGTGGGAGTGCTTCTGGCCGCTGATCACCGGCGCGCGCCTGCTGATCGCCGGCCCCGGTGAACATCGCGATCCGCATCGCATTGCGCAGTTGGTTCAGCAGTACGGCGTAACCACCCTGCATTTCGTGCCGCCGCTGCTTTCGCTGTTCATCGACGAACCGTTGAGCGCCGAATGCACCAGCCTGCGCCGTGTGTTCTCCGGCGGGGAAGCGCTGCCGGCGGAACTACGTAACCGCGTTCTGGCGCAACTGCCGGCGGTGCAACTGCACAACCGCTACGGCCCGACTGAAACTGCGATCAACGTCACCCACTGGCATTGTTCCGTGGCCGACGGCGAGCGTTCGCCGATTGGCCGTCCGCTGGGCAACGTCGTTTGCCGCGTGCTCGACAGCGATCTGAATCCAGTGCCGGCCGGTGTGCCGGGTGAGCTGTGCATCAGCGGTATCGGCCTGGCCCGTGGTTACCTCGGTCGCCCGGCGTTGACCGCCGAACGTTTCGTGGTCGATCCGCTGGGCGAGCAGGGCGCGCGTCTGTACCGCACCGGTGACCGCGCACGCTGGACGAACGATGGCGTGATCGAATACCTCGGCCGTCTCGATCAGCAGGTCAAACTGCGCGGCTTCCGCGTCGAGCCGGAAGAAATCGAAGCGCGTCTGCTTGCGCAGGACGGTGTGGCCCAGGCCGCCGTGCTGGTGCGTGAAACCGTCGCCGGCCCGCAACTGATCGGCTACTTCACCGCCACCGATGCCAATGAAGATCAGGACGCGCAAATCGCTCGCCTGAAAACCGCACTGGCCGCCGAGCTGCCGGAATACATGGTCCCGGCGCAACTGATGCGCCTGGACGCAATGCCCCTGAGCCCGAGCGGCAAACTTGACCGTCGCGCCTTGCCCGAACCGCAATGGCAAGTGCGCGAACATGTCGAGCCAGTCACCGAGCTGGAACAGCAGATCGCTGCGATCTGGCGTGAAGTGCTGGGCCTGAAACAGGTCGGCTTGCGCGACGACTTCTTCGCTCTCGGTGGTCACTCGCTGCTGGCCACGCAAATCATCTCCCGCACCCGTCAGGCCTGCGATGTCGAGTTGCCGTTGCGTGCGTTGTTCGAACACAGTGAACTCGGTGATTTCGCCGAACAGATTCGCCAGATTCAGGCCAGCGGCCGCACCAACAAACAGCCGCCGATCGACAAGGTGGATCGCAGCAAACCGGTGCCGCTGTCTTATTCCCAGCAGCGCATGTGGTTCCTCTGGCAGATGGAGCCGGACAGCCCGGCGTACAACGTCGGCGGCATGGCGCGCCTGCGTGGCGTGCTGGATGTCGGGCGTTTCGAGGCGGCGCTGCAAGCGTTGATCCTGCGCCACGAAACTCTGCGCACCACGTTCCCGAGCGTCGACGGCGTGGCCCGTCAGCACGTGCATGCCGAGACCGGCGTGCGCATGGACTGGAAGGATTTTTCGAAATTCGCCGCTGATGTGCGCGAGCAGAAAGTCCAGCAACTGGCCGACGATGAAGCGCATTTGCCGTTCGATCTGGAGACCGGCCCGCTGCTGCGCGCCTGTCTGGTCAAGACGGCCGAGCAAGAGCATTACTTCGTCCTGACCCTGCACCACATCGTTACCGAAGGCTGGGCGATGGACATCTTCGCCCGGGAACTCAGCGCGCTGTACGAAGCGTTCGTCGATGACCGCGATTCGCCGCTGGAGCCGCTGCCGGTGCAGTACCTCGACTACAGCGTGTGGCAGCGCAACTGGCTGGAGTCCGGCGAGCGTCAACGTCAGCTCGATTACTGGACTGCGCAACTGGGCCGCGAACATCCGCTGCTGGAACTGCCGGGTGACCGTCCGCGTCCGCCGGTACAAAGCCATCAGGGCGAGCTGTTCCGTTTCGACCTCAGCGATGATCTCGCTGCACGCGTTCGTGCATTCAATGCGCAGAACGGTCTGACCCTGTTCATGACCATGACCGCTGCACTTGCAACGTTGCTCTATCGCTACAGCGGCCAGACCGATTTGCGCATTGGCGCGCCGGTGGCCAACCGTATCCGGCCTGAAAGTGAAGGGCTGATCGGTGCGTTCCTCAATACTCAAGTGCTGCGTTGCCAGCTCGACGGCAAGATGTCGGTCGGCGAATTATTCGAGCAGGTGCGCCACACCGTGATCGAAGGCCAGTCCCATCAGGACCTGCCGTTCGATCATCTCGTGGAGGCGTTGCAGCCACCGCGTAGCGCGGCGTACAACCCGCTGTTCCAGGTGATGTGCAACGTGCAGCGCTGGGAGTTCCAGCAGAGCCGCATGCTCGCCGGCATGACCGTCGAGTACCTGGCCAACGATGCGCGGGCGACCAAGTTCGACCTCAATCTGGAAGTCACCGACCTCGACCATCGCCTCGGTTGCTGCCTGACGTACAGCACCGACCTGTTCGACGAACCAACCATCGCACGCATGGCCAGGCATTGGCGCAATCTGCTGGAAGCGTTGATCGCCAACCCACAACAACGCCTCAGCGAACTGCCGCTGCTCGACGCGCCCGAGCAACAGCAATTGCTCGACAGCCTTGGCGTCGAACCGGGCGAGCGTCGTCTCGATCAGTGCATCCATCACCTGTTCGCCGAACAGGCACTGGCGCGCAAAGACGCGCCGGCGCTGACCTTTTCCGGACAGACCCTGAGCTACGCCGAACTCGACGCCCGCGCCAATCGCCTGGCCTGGGCCCTGCGTGAGCGCGGCGTCGGCCCGCAAGTGCGGGTCGGTCTGGCGCTGGAGCGTTCGCTGGAAATGGTCGTCGGCCTGCTGGCGATCCTCAAGGCCGGCGGCGCCTACGTGCCGCTGGACCCGGAGTACCCGCTCGACCGTTTGCATTACATGATCGAAGACAGCCGCGTCGGCCTGCTGCTCAGCGACCGGGCGATGTTCAAAGCCCTTGGCGAACTGCCGCCGAATGTGGCGCGCTGGTGTCTGGAAGACGACAGCGCCGCGCTGGCCGATTACCCGGCCACCGAGCTGCCATTTATCAGCCTGCCGCAGCATCAGGCGTACCTGATCTATACCTCGGGTTCCACTGGCAAGCCGAAAGGCGTGGTGGTGTCCCACGGTGAAATCGCCATGCACTGCCAGGCCGTGATCGAACGCTTCGGCATGCGTGCGGACGATTGCGAGCTGCACTTCTATTCGATCAACTTCGACGCCGCCACCGAGCGTCTGCTGGTGCCGTTGCTCAGCGGTGCGCAAGTGGTGCTGCGTGCGCAAGGACAGTGGGACGCGGAAGAAATCTGCGGCCTGATCCGCGAACATCGGATCAATATTCTCGGTTTCACCCCGAGTTACGGCAGCCAGTTGGCGCAGTTCCTCGCGACGCAAAACGACATCCTGCCAGTGCGCATGATCATCACCGGCGGCGAAGCGCTGACCGGCGAGCACCTGCAACGGATTCGTGCAGCGTTCAAGCCGAGCCTGTTCTTCAACGCTTACGGCCCGACCGAAACCGTGGTCATGCCGTTGGCCAGTCTGGCGCCGGAAGTATTGGAAGAGGGCGCCGGCAGCGTGCCGATCGGCAGCGTGATCGGAGATCGCGTGGCGTACATCCTCGACGCCGATCTGGCACTGGTGCCGCAAGGCGCGACCGGTGAGTTGTTCGTCGGCGGCGCCGGCCTGGCCCAGGGTTATCACGACCGTGCGGGCATCAGCGCCGAGCGTTTTGTCGCTGACCCGTTTGCCGCCGATGGCGGGCGCATGTACCGCACCGGCGACCTGGTGCGCCAGCGTCCCGATGGTCTGGTGGAGTACCTGGGTCGGATCGACCATCAGGTGAAGATCCGTGGTTTCCGTATCGAACTGGGCGAAATCGAAACCCGCCTGCTCGATCACGCTTCGATCCGCGAAGCGGTAGTGCTGGCGCTGGATGCGCCGAGCGGCAAGCAACTGGTTGGCTACCTTGTCACCGAGATCGCCGAACAAGGCGAAGCCCAACAAGCTGAACTGCGCGAAGCACTGAAATCGCACCTGAAGACGCAACTGCCGGACTACATGGTGCCGACGCACTTGATCCTGCTGGCGAGCATGCCGCTGACCGCCAACGGCAAACTCGACCGTCGCGCCTTGCCGACGCCGGACCCGGAGCTGAACCGTCAGGATTACGTAGCGCCAAGCAACGAACTGGAGCAAACCCTGGCGCAAATCTGGTGCGAAGTACTCAACGTCGAGCAGGTCGGCCTCAACGACAACTTCTTTGAACTGGGCGGCGACTCGATCCTGTCGATTCAAGTGGTCAGCCGGGCGCGGCAGCAGGGCATTCATTTCAGCCCGCGCGATCTGTTCCAGCATCAGACCGTGCAGACCCTGGCCGCCGTTGCCAGTCGCAGTGAAACCGTAACCGCCGAACAAGGTTTGGTAACTGGCGAATCGCGTCTGACCCCGATTCAGCACTGGTTCTTTGCCACCGAGATTCCCGAGCGTCAGCACTGGAACCAGGCGCTGCTGGTGGAACCGACTGCTTTGTTTGAACCACATCGTCTGGAGCAAGCGCTGCTGGCGGTGATCGAGCAACATGACGCATTGCGCCTGCGCTTCTCTGAAGCCCTCGGCCAGTGGCAGGCAACCCATCAACCGGTCACCGATGCCGCCGTGTTGTGGCAGGTTCGCGTGCCGTCGATGGACAAGTGCGCCGCGTTGTTCGCCGATGCCCAGCGCAGCCTCGATCTGGAACAAGGCCCGCTGTTGCGTGCGGTACTGGTCGATGGACCGGAAGGTCAGCAACGTTTGTTCATTGCGATTCATCACTTGGTGGTCGACGGTGTGTCGTGGCGCATTCTGCTCGACGATCTGCAAACCGTGTATCGCCAGCTCGACGCCGATCAGTCGGTGAAGCTGCCGGCGAAAACCAGCGCCTTCAAGGACTGGGCAGCACGCTTGCAGGCTTACGCCGGCAGCGAGTCCCTGCGTGAAGAACTGAGCTGGTGGCAAGCGCAACTGGCCGGCCCGAACTTCGATTTACCGTGCGAACGTCCTGAGGGCGGTCGCGAGAATCGTCATGCGCAAACGATCAGCGTGCGTCTGGATGCCGAGCGCACCAAGCAACTGTTGCAACAGGCACCGAGCGCCTATCGCACGCAGGTCAACGACCTGTTGCTGACCGCACTGGCCCGCGTATTGTGCCGCTGGAGTGGTCAGCCGTCGGCGCTGATTCAACTGGAAGGCCACGGCCGCGAAACCCTGTTCGACGAGATCGACCTGACCCGCACGGTCGGCTGGTTCACCAGCGCCTATCCGCTGCGCCTGACTCCGCACAACATCGAAGAAGCTGCCGGGCAGGGCGCTTCGATCAAGGCGATCAAGGAACAACTGCGCGCCGTGCCTCACAAAGGTCTGGGCTATGGCGTGCTGCGTTATCTCGCCGATGATGCCAGCCGTCAGAGCATGGCGGCATTGCCGAACGCGCCGATTACCTTCAACTACCTCGGCCAGTTCGACCAGAGTTTCGGCAGCGATGCGCTGTTCCGTCCGCTGGATGAATCGGTTGGCGCTGCCCACGATCCGCACGCACCATTGCCGAACGAGTTGAGCGTCGACAGTCAGGTGTACGGAGGTGAACTGCTGCTGCGCTGGACTTTCAGCGCCGAACGTTACGACACGCAGACCATCAACGAGCTGGCCGATGCCTATGTCGGCGAGTTGCAGAGCCTGATCGAACATTGCTTGCAGGACGAAGCCGGTGGTCTGACGCCGTCGGACTTCCCGCTGGCAAAACTGACCCAGGCGCAACTTGATGCACTGCCTGTGCCGGCGGCGCACATCGAAGACGTGTACCCGCTGACGCCGATGCAGGAAGGCATGCTGCTGCACACCTTGCTCGAACCGGGCACCGGTCTGTACTACATGCAGGATCGCTACCGCATCAACAGCGAGCTCGATCCCGAGCGTTTCGCCCGGGCGTGGCAAGCGGTGGTCGCCCGTCATGAAGCGCTGCGTGCGTCGTTCTGCTGGAACGTTGGCGAAGACATGCTGCAAGTGATCCACACACCGGGTCGCACGCCGATTGAATACCTGGACTGGAGCACCATCGCTGACGCCGAGCAGGAGCCGAAACTGCAAGCGCTGCTCAAGGCTGAGCGCGAGGCCGGTTTCGATCTGCTCAATCAGGCACCGTTCCACCTGCGTCTGATCAAGGTCGGCGCGGCGCGATACTGGTTCATGATGAGCAACCACCACATCCTGATCGATGCCTGGTGCCGTTCGCTGCTGATGAATGATTTCTTCGAGATCTACACCGCCCTTGGCGAAGGGCGCGAAGCGCAATTGTCGGTGCCGCCGCGCTACCGCGATTACATCGGCTGGCTGCAACGTCAGAGCCTGGCCGAGGCGCGTCAATGGTGGCAGCAGAACCTGCAAGGGTTCGAGCGCACCACGCCGATCCCGAGCGACCGTCCGTTCTTGCGTGAACACGCCGGCGAAAGCGGCGGCATGATCGTCGGCGACCGCTACACCCGACTGAATGTCGAGGATGGCGCCCGTCTGCGTGAGCTGGCCCAGGCCCATCAACTGACCATCAACACCTTCGCCCAGGCGGCGTGGGCTCTTGTGCTGCGCCGCATGAGCGGTGATCGCGACGTGCTGTTCGGCGTGACCGTGGCCGGGCGTCCGGTGGAAATGCCGGAGATGCAACGCACCGTCGGCCTGTTCATCAACAGTATCGCGCTGCGGGTGCAGATCCCGGCTGACGATCAGCGCGCCAGCGTGCGTCAGTGGCTGAGCGGTCTGCTCGACAGCAACATGCAACTGCGCGAGTACGAATACCTGCCGCTGGTGAACATCCAGGAGCAAAGCGAATTGCCGAAAGGCCAGCCGCTGTTCGACAGCCTTTTCGTGTTCGAAAACGCCCCGGTGGAAGTCTCCGTGCTGGACCGTGCGCAGAGCCTCAACGCGACCTCAGACTCGGGCCGTACCCACACCAACTTCCCGCTGACGGCGGTTTGCTATCCGGGCGATGACCTGGGGCTGCACCTGTCTTACGACCAGCGCTACTTCGACGAGACGACCATCGAGCGCATGCTCGGCGAGTTCAAGCGTCTGTTGCTGGCGCTGGTCGACGGCTTCCATGGCGACATGGCTGACCTGCCGCTGCTGGGCTTTGAGGAACAGGACCTCCTGCTCCACGGTTGCAACCAGAGTAAGCACGACTATCCGCTGGAGCAGAGCTACGTCGAACTGTTCGAAGCACAGGTCGAGCAACATCCGCAACGCATTGCCGCCAGTTGCCTCGATCAGCAACTCAGCTATTCCGAGTTGAACCAGAACGCCAACCGTCTCGGCCATGCCCTGGTCGCGGCTGGAGTGCAGATGGATCAACCGGTGGCGCTGTTGGGCGAACGTAATCTGGATCTGCTGGGCATGATCATCGGCAGCTTCAAGGCCGGTGCCGGTTACCTGCCGCTGGATCCGGGCCTGCCGAGCCAGCGTCTGCAACGCATCATCGAGCTCAGTCGCACGCCGGTGCTGGTGTGTACCGAAGCTTGCCGTGAACAGGCGAAGACCTTGCTGGACGAGTTCAGTTGCGCCAACCGTCCGCGCTTGCTGGTGTGGGAGGAGGTTCAGGCGGGCGCGGTTTCGCCGTCGAATCCGGGCATCTTCAGCGGCCCGGACAACCTGGCCTACGTGATCTACACCTCGGGTTCCACCGGGTTGCCGAAAGGCGTGATGGTCGAGCAGCGTGGCATGCTCAACAACCAGTTGAGCAAGGTTCCGTACCTGAACCTGAGCGACGCCGATGTGATCGCCCAGACCGCTTCGCAAAGCTTCGACATTTCGGTCTGGCAGTTCCTTGCCGCGCCGTTGTTCGGTGCGCGGGTGGACATTGTGCCGAACACCATCGCCCACGATCCACAAGGCTTGCTGGTGCATGTTCAGCAACAGGGCATCACCGTGCTGGAAAGCGTGCCGTCGCTGATCCAGGGCATGCTCGCTTCGGATCGTTTGAGCCTGGATGGCCTGCGCTGGATGCTGCCGACCGGTGAAGCGATGCCGCCGGAGCTGGCGCACCAATGGCTGCTGCGTTATCCGGACATTGGTCTGGTCAACGCCTATGGCCCGGCGGAATGCTCGGACGACGTGGCGTTCTTCCGCGTCGATATGGCGTCGACTCGCGGCAGTTACCTGCCGATCGGTACGCCGACCGATAACAACTTGCTGTACCTGCTCGATGGCGCGCTGGATCTGGTGCCGTTGGGTGCGGTGGGTGAGTTGTGCGTGGCGGGCACCGGTGTCGGTCGCGGTTATGTCAGCGATCCGCTACGCACCGCGCCGGTGTTCGTGCCGAATCCGTTTGGTGCGCCGGGTGAGCGCCTGTATCGCACTGGTGACCTGGCGCGTCGTCGCAGTGACGGCGTGCTGGAGTATGTCGGCCGGGTCGACCATCAGGTGAAGATTCGCGGTTACCGGATCGAACTGGGTGAAATCGAGGCGCGTCTGCATGAACAACCGGAAGTCCGCGATGGTGCTGTTGGCGTTCAGGAAGGTGTCAACGGCAAGCATCTGGTCGGCTACCTTGTCGCCGCCGATTCCGCACTGAATCAGAGCGAACGGCTGGAGCGGATCAAGCAGCGCCTGCGTGCAGAGTTGCCGGAATACATGGTGCCGCTGCACTGGTTGTGGCTCGACCGCTTGCCGCTCAACGCCAACGGCAAACTCGACCGCAAGGCCCTGCCGGCGCTGGAGATCGGCCAGTTGCAGAGCCAGGATTACCTGGCACCGCGCAGCGAACTGGAGCAGACCCTAGCCGATATCTGGGCCGAGGTGCTGAAGGTCGAGAAGGTCGGGGTCCGCGACAACTTCTTCGAACTTGGCGGCCATTCGCTGCTCGCCACGCAAATCGCCTCGCGGGTGCAGAAAACCCTGCAACGGGATGTGCCGCTGCGAGCGATGTTCGAGTGCAGCACGGTGGAGGAACTGGCCGAGTACATCGAAGGGCTCGCGGCCAGTGACATTACCGAGGATAAGGTGGATCGGTTGAATGATCTGATGGCGGAGTTGGAAGGCCTGTAATCTCTGTAGTAGCAGCTTTTATGGCGAGTGTTTGAGTGAAACATCCCGCTGGATTTGCCTATGTAGATCCAGCGGTTTTTTCTTTTCGAAGAAGCCGTTCGTCGGCGAGTCTGGGGAACCTGTCAGATCTGACAGTAGGCAGACGTTCCTGTTTGGAGGCTAGATTGACTTCTGTTCCGCCTGGACAAGAGGTCCGATCATGTCGCACGAAGAATGTTGTTCGCAGTTGCCGATGCCCGTCATCGCAAAGTCCAAAAGCAGCTTCTGCAACCGGATCTATCCAGGAGATGTCGGGGACGGCCTGAAACTTTCCTGGGCTTTCAACGGATTGTCCGCAGGTCAACCTGTACGGTTCTTCTTGCGCCCCGCCAGGCAAACATCAGAACCATTGATATTCGAGCAAACCGGTAACGATCATGGCTGCGCTCAGGCCTGGTTGCCAGCATCTATCCTCGCGCCTTTCGTGGGCAAGTCAGTGGATATCTGGAGTGATGTCTCACAGGAGGATTGTACGGTGTGCTCTTCGACACTTCGCTTGGCGGTGAAGCGTTTCAAGTGTCGCGATCTCCCCAGGGTCAAGGTGCAGGATCTGATTTGCGAGAACTGCAAGCACTGGCTGGATCTTGGTCAATTGCCAGGCGATGCGCGTGCGTTCCTGCCACCCTGGCCGCTCATGCGCAAAGGGCAAAAGATCTGGGTGAGGAGTATCGGGCAGCGCACCGATCAGGAGTTCACTTTCATCTATCTGCTGGATGGCCATGAGATCACCGATGAACAGGTGGTTGACGGGGTGAACCTGAGCATTCCGCGCTGGTGGCTCGATCTGTTGATGGATAGATCGACGCTGGAGCTCAAGGTCGAAGTGGCGTTCGATAGCCTGGACTCTCATCGTTGTGCGCATCGGTTTCCGCGTACGAAGGTGCGCGTGCGTTCTGCGCTGATTAGTCTGCCAGCGCCCGAGATTGATCAGTCACAAGCAGGAACTCTCAATCCACACTTGGTCACCCAGGGTGCAACCGTTCGAATTAACTGGCCAGGATTGCGTACCTCAGACTGGGTGTGTATTCACTGGGGCAATTCCTTGGCGCTGGAGTGCAAGGCAGGCAATTTGCCGGGGTCTCTGACTTTTGATGTCCTCCCGGATTTGATCCGGGAATTTTTGGGCCGTGCGCTGGACGTCTGGTACACGGTGGTGCGCGATGGCCGTTTACTCACGTCACCGGTCACCGTACTCAGGGTATTGGATCTTTCAGATTTTTCCCCGCTGACGGTTGATCGGGCCAGCGGTGGTGTGCTGGACCTGAATACCTTTACCGAAACTCCAAAACTGATGGTTGCAGGATGGGACTTTGCGAAAGCGGACGATGCGACCTGGACGAAAATCAGCGGCACCGACGAAGCAGGGAGCCCTCGGCAGGTCATCCTGCGCAACGCTGTAGCGCTCCAGGATGGGGAAGTTGCGAACGGTATCGCCGATGAATTAGTGCGTGACATGCTTCAGGGGTTTGCCATTGACAGCGAGGTGGTGCTGGAGTTGTGGAGCAGCTTTGACGATAAGGCCGATCTGATGACGGCTAAGAAGTTTCCACCCCTGACTCTTCGGTTGATCACGGAGCGCTTTACCGATACCGAGCAATTTACGGGACTGGTGAATGAGTTGATCACTGAAGGTCAACACACTAACTCCGCGGCGATGATGGATATCGAGTTTTTGAGTGGTGCGGGTCAGGCGGGGATATACACCTACGCCGGTAACGAAAGCGGTATGCGTGAGGGGGCTTCGATTGTTTTATGCCTGAACCAAGGAAATCTCACTCCTCCTCAACGTGTGCGACTACGATTCAGACATGGCTATCTGCAGCTTCGGTTTGCCTGGACTTGGGGGCATAAGGCTGGAAAAGTCTTCTATTGTGATGCGCAAGATGCTGATTTAGGCAGTGTTGATATTCTGGGGCAAGACGTTGGCGGAGCGTTGCACCAATGGATCGAGCTGTCTGCTCCGGAACACCAGCGGATATACAGTGTTGTGTTTGAAGTCGGGGATTTTTCCTTCCTGGATTTTTTCAACTTGATTCGCTGAGTCTCATTTTTGTTGGAGCGAGTGGCTCGCGTGGGGCCTTGGCGCATTCACCAATATTTGCAGGGTTGACGATGGAGAACCGGCAGCTCAGTCTGCCGGTTCTCTTTTTTACCGTGCAGGTGAGTCGATGGCTTTCTTCGAGGTTGACGGACAGGCGCTTCACTACTTTGATCAAGGCACAGGTCCGGCGGTGTTGCTGGCCGGCAGCTACCTGTGGGACCAGGCCATGTGGGCACCGCAGATCGCTGCGTTATCGCCGCACTATCGGGTGATTGCGCTGGATCTGTGGGGCCACGGTGAATCCGGACGTTTGCCTGAAGGCACCGCTTCGCTGGACGACATCGCCCGTCAGTCACTGGCCCTGCTCGATCATCTGGAGATCGACCGGGTCACGCTGGTCGGACTGTCGGTCGGCGGCATGTGGGGCGTGCGCCTGGCGTTGTCGGCGCCGCAGCGGCTCAATGGTCTGGTGCTGATGGACACCTACGTCGGCGTCGAGCCGGAGCCGACCCGTCAGTATTACTTTTCGCTGTTCAAGCAGATCGAAGAAAGCGGCGAGATCTCCGAGCAGTTACTCGACATCGTGGTGCCGATCTTCTTCCGTCCGGGCATCGATCCGCAGTCGGCGCTGTATCAGGATTTCCGCGCAAAACTCGCGGGTTATTCCGCCGATCACCTGCGTCAAAGCATCGTGCCGATGGGGCGCATCACGTTTGGCCGAGATGATCTGTTGCCGCGTCTGGGCGAGCTGAATGCGGCCACCACGCTGGTGATGTGTGGCGATCAGGACAAACCACGCCCGCCGTCGGAAGCGCGGGAAATGGCTGATTTGATTGGCTGTCCGTGTGTGCTGGTGCCAGAGGCGGGGCATATCTCTAACCTGGAGAATCCGCCGTTCGTGACCGACACGCTGCTGAAGTTTCTGGCTGAGCTGAAGTAACGAAAACGCCCACGCATTGCGTGGGTGTTTTTTATTTCGGGCCGAGAATCTTCGCCAGCTTGTCCGGCGTCGGCGCGCCTTGCTGTTGTTGCAGTTCGCCCTTGTCGTCCATGTAGAAGATTGCCGGGGTGGCCTGTAATTCCAGGTCTTCCATCAACTGCATGTTCGCCGCGAGTTTGGTCTGCACGGCGGCCGGAATGTCCTTCAAGGCCTTGAGTGTGCTGGCCTTGCCGGCCTTCTCGTGTTCTTCCAGGGCCTTGGCCGGGTCTTTGGCGGCCAGCAACGCGGCGGATTTTGCCGGGCTGTCTTCGCGGATGATGCCGACCATGATGTGGCGCAACTGCACCTTGCCGGCCTTGACCCATGGGCGGGCCTGTTCCCAGAACATGTTGCAGTACGGGCAGTTCGGGTCGCTGAACAGGTACACCGTGCGCGGTGCATCCTTGTTGCCGTCCTGAATCCAGTTGCTCGCTTCGAACTTGGCCCAGACTTCCTTGGCCAGCGGCGCGTAGACCAGTTTTTGCAGCGGCGCACTGCTCAGGTCATTGCCGTCGGCGTCGTACAGGTTGCCCAGCAGCACGTGCTTGCCGTCCGGTGTCAGGTACAGCGCCATGCCACGGTTCTGGTATTGCGCGGCGTAACCACGCAGGCCGTCGGGCGCGTCGAACTGGCCGACGATTTTTGCGCCCTTGGCTTCGATCTTCTTGATCGCGTCAGGCAATTCTTCAGCAGCCTGTACCGACGGCAAGTGCAGCAGGGCGGCGCCCAGAGTCAGCGTCAGCAGGTGGCGGAGGCGGGGCATGGCAGTTTCCTTGCAGAGGTGGCCGGTGCGGCGTTCGTATTTGGATTCGGTACGTCGAAGTTTTCCAGGGCCCGGGCCAGACTGGCGTTCGACAATTCGCCCAGGTGGCTGGCCAGCAATTGACCGTCAGGGCTGTAGAACAGCGTAGTCGGCAATGCCATCGAACCCACGGCCTGGCCCAGATGACCGCTGCGGTCGAACAGCACGTTGTTCAGGCTCAGGCCCTGGGTTTCGAGAAAGGTCGCGACGCTTTGCATGCTTTCGGCCTGATTGACGAACAGGAACGTCAGGTCCGGGCGTTGCTGCTGGGCGTTTTCCAGCACCGGCATTTCCCGCCGGCACGGCGGACACCAGGTCGCCCACAAGTTGATCACCAGCGGACCGCCCTGATAGTCGGCGAGTTTCACGGTTTCCCCGGCGGCGTTACGCAGGGTGATGTCCGGCAGACGTGTGCCTTGCTCGTAGATGCTCAGCGACAGGGTGGCCAGCAACCAGAATGCCACGCCACTGACCACGCCGAACCCCAACGGTCGACGCAAACCCGGCCGGCGCCAGCCGCGAAAAAGCGCGGCCAGCAACAGCACGATCACTCCCGGCCAGGCGAGAAAACCGCCGTCGCGCAGGTCGATGATCTGCCACGGATCGTTGCGGTAATGTCCCCAGTACACAGCGACAAAGGCAATGCGCGCCGCGAGCATGCCCAGCAGAAACAGGCTGAACAGCGCCGACTCGGGGTTATCGCCACCGCGCTTGGCCATCCGCCAGCCGACGAAGGTCGCCAGCGCCAAGGCGCTGATCAGCAGCAGGTGGTTAAGCGCAATGGCAAAGGTGCCGAGGGTGAAGGTCAGCATTAACGGGCGTCTCGGGTGGTGGTCCAGTGTTGCAGAAAGGTGTCGGCATCGACCTCGCCGGTGATCCGCTGGCTGCGGCGCTCTTCACCGTCGGCACCGATCCACACAAAACTCGGTGGCCCCGGCACTTTGTAGCGGCCGAGCAGTTCGCGGCTGGCGGTATTGTCGGCAGTGACGTCGAGGCGCAGCAAGCGCACATCACTCAGGGCCTGCATCACCCGCGCCTGGCCAAATACCTTTTTCTCCATGACTTTGCACGATGTGCACCAGTCGGCGTAGTAATCGAGCAGCACCCATTGGCCCTGAGCCTTGGCGGTATCGAGTTCGTGTTGCAGGGCCGCTGGATCCTTGATCGTAATGAACGCTTCGTGACCGTTGGGTGCAGCCGTGCCGGTGCGCCCGGTGCTGTAAACCTGCAACGGTTGAAACGGATCATCGCTGCCGCCCGCTGCACCCACCACCAGCAAACTGCCCCACAACCCCAGTAACAGCGAGCTGGCACCGAACAACTGGGCGACGCGGCCGAAGCCTTCGGACTGTTTCCAGGCGCTGTAGGCCGCGATCAGCAGCAGCGCGCCGCACAGCGCGAGCCACAGTGACGAATCCAGTACCGGACGCAGCATCAACACCGCCGTGCCAAGGAACAGGAAACCGAATATGCCTTTGAGCAGGTTCATCCATGCGCCGGGTTTCGGCAGGAACCGATTGCCGACCGTCACCAGCACCAACAGCGGGATGCCGATGCCGATACCCAAGGTAAAAAGGATCAAGCCACCGTGCAGCGCATTGCCGCTTTGCGCGATGTAGAGCAGAGCACCGGCCAGCGGGGCGGTCATGCACGGCCCGACCAGCAGACCGGACAACGCGCCCAACACACCAGCACCGACCAGGCTGCCGCCGCTGCGACTGCGCGAGGCGTGCTCCAGTCGATCACGCAGAGCGACCGGCAATTGCAGTTCAAAGAAGCCGAACATCGGCAGCGCGAGGATCACAAATACGACTGCGAAAGTGCCCAGCAGCCATGGGTTTTGCAGCCACGCCTGTAGATTCGCCCCCAGCAACGCGGCGATGACGCCCATTGCTGCATACACCAGCGCCATGCAAATCACATAACTGCTGGCCAGCGCGAAACCACGACGTGGCGTGGCACCGCTGCCAACCACCATGCCCGCCAGAATCGGCAGCATCGGCAACGAACACGGTGCAAAGGCCAGCAGCAGACCGAGACCGAAGAACACCAGCAGGCTCCAGCCCAGCGAGTGCTGTTGCAGGCCGCTGGCCAGCGCTTGATCCTGTGCCTCATCCGTTGCTGCAGCGGCAGCTTTGCCACCGAGATCGATCACGCGGGTCTGCGGTGGATAACACAGGCCGGCATCGGCGCAGCCCTGATAACTGACCTTGATCTGGCCTTTGGCTGCCGCCGGAATCTTCAGTTCAAGGCCTTGGCGGTAAACCGGTTGCTCACCGAAATACTCGTCACTGTGGGATTCACCTTCGGGCAGCGCAGGGGCGTTTTCCGTCGCCAGCCCGTCGAATTTCAGGCGTTTCTGATACAGGTAGTAACCGTCGGTGATCTGCCAGAACAGTTGGGTTTCGCCGGAATCCAGGCGTTCGGACGTCAGCACGAAGGCCTTGTCGACCGGGAGAAATTCCGGTTTTGTCGCAAAGGGATCGTTCCCTGCCTGGGCCAGACCCGAAATCAACAGTGCAAACAATAAAAAAATATGACGCATGGAGGAGCCTTGTCCCTGTGCAAGTGATGAGCACAATGGGCGGCGGCGATTAACCGATGATTAACCGCGGCACCCTTGTCGCTGTGGCGTTCGGGGCATAATGTCAGCTTAATCGGCCAACCGCCTAATCGGCGTTTTTCTACGGGACTCACCCTGTACCTTCCGGTTTGTGCCTACCTCAAACGTGGTCATCGAGAAAGCTGGATCGGATATCGCTTCCTCAATTGATTCTCACATCAAGACGCCCCCCCCTCCAGGCCATCTGTGCATGGCGTGTTTATTCTGCAATCAGTCCTGGCCATGTTCCATCATCGACCGGGCGAGGGGCAGTCAGTGTTCTTTTTTTAATATCAAACCTTAGATATTCGTTGTTGGATAAAAAGATATAGAAGTAAGTGCTGATGATGGGGTGATCATTCGAGGCGGCGGTGATCATGCGACCTTTGTATTGTTCCAGTCCGCTCCATGCGGAGTTTGCGAGTGGCTTGGCTTTAGGCGGTCTCGGCACTCGGGGAGTGTAGGTGAAATAACGTCCGTCGTTCAGTAGAACCCAATAATCGTGGGCGGAACTTGCCGTAGTGTCCAGCATGACACCGACGATTTTGTCGAAGTAATTTCCCAGTGGCCACCAATCAGTATCTGACAGTTTCTTTTTGAACACGACTTTGTCATTGATTTGGGAATACTTGCAGACCATCGGCGTTTGTTCCTCATAGTAGAAGAACCAGGAAATGTTCCCGCCGCCGTTTTGGTGCCAATCAGGGCTTCTAGTGTTGAAACCGAACTTCAGGTCCTTCACGTGTTGCTCGAAGTCGTCCCAGTGACCGATGACAGAAGTAGGGTGGGTTTTTTCGATACGGTTGTCACCAAAGTTGAAGCGTGCGTAAGTGTTAGTCTCTTTGAAGAAAAAGAAAATACGATCGGCTCCATGGCGCCAGTCGGTGGTTACGAAGTTTTTCATGGGGTGGTTCTCTTTTGTTTTGGTTGGGAAATACTTAAAGAAATTAAAGAGGCTTTCAACGGGTTGTTTGTCGTTTGCTGGGTTCAGATTAACTTGTGATATTTAAGTTTTAAAGGCGTGTGGGTGGGGTTGTGTGTTTCGAGTTGAGACTGGAGTATCCTTGCTTTATTAACTGTTAAAGTTGCCAGTCTTATCCATGTTGTCGAAAGTTTTGCAGGTGAGGGGCTTGGGCGAATACACTTCTCGTGCGTTGAATCACTTGTCATAATTTGAGCTTAATCCTCACCTGTTTGACTCATGTTTTTGCTCAGGGAGCTCCCCATGCATGTGCTTGTCTGCGAAGACGATGACCTGATCGCCAGTGGCATCGTCGCCGGGCTGACGGCCCAGGGCTTGACGGTCGAACACGTCAACACCGCCTCCAAGGCGCGGGCGATCCTCAAGGTTGCCGAATTTGACGTGATGGTGCTCGACCTCGGCCTGCCGGACGAAGATGGCCTCAAACTGTTGCAGCAACTGCGTCAGCAGGGCCTGGAAATTCCGGTGCTGATCCTCACTGCTCGGGATTCAGTCACCGACCGGGTCGACGGTTTGCAGTCCGGCGCCGACGATTACCTGCTCAAGCCTTTCGATTTGCGCGAACTGTTTGCCCGTCTGCAAACCCTGTTGCGTCGGGTGGCCGGGCGCAGCGTCAACCTGATCGAGCACGGCGCGCTGACCTACGACCCAAGCAGCCGTGAAACCACCCTGGCGGGCCGTTCGGTGGACTTGTCCCGTCGCGAACAATCCCTGCTGCAAGCCTTGCTGCATAACCGTGGCCGGGTGCTGTCCACCGAGCAATTGAAGGACAGCGTCTACGGTTTCAACGATGAACTGGAAAGCAACGCGCTCAACGTGCACATCCATCACCTGCGCAGCAAACTCGGCAAGGGCATCGTCGAAACCGTGCGTGGTCTGGGCTATCGCCTGGGCCCGGCCGATGGTGGAGAACCTGACAAGTGATGAGCCTGCGCCTGCGTCTGAGCCTGACCCTCGGCGCCGCGTTCGCGCTGATCTGGGCCTTGGCGGCGGCCTGGATGCTCAGCGACCTGCGCAACCAGATGATGTTTTCCCTCGACCAGCGGCTGGTGGCATCGGCGCGAATGGTCGCCGGGTTGCTGGAGCAGTTGCCGGCGATTCCGAGCAAGGGCGAGGGCACTCACTTCAGCGCCGAACAACTGAACATTCCCGGCGGCATGGCCTGTCAGGTCAGTTCGTTGCGCGGCGAAATCCTCGCCCGCAGCCACAACAACCCGGAACAGGCACTCGAAGCGCAGAAAATGGGCTTCCACGATCAGATGATCGACGGTGCTCCGTGGCGCACCTTCACCCTGGCCCGGGGCGATGTGCGCATCACCACCGCCGACCGGGTGATCGAGCGCGAAGCCCTGAACATGTCGATCTTGCTGGCGGCCTCGGTGCCGGTGGGTGTGGCGCTGCTCGGCTGTCTGTGCCTGCTGTGGCTGGGGATCGGCCAGGGGCTGGCACCGCTCAATCGCTTGCGCGAAGCCTTGATGCGCCGCAATGCCGACTCGCTCGAACCGTTGCAGTTGCAATCGTTCCCCAGCGAACTGAAACCGCTGCTTGAAACTCAGAACCAACTGTTCCAGCGCATCGGCAAGACCATCGAGCGCGAACGTCGCCTGACCGGTGACGCCGCTCATGAGCTGCGCAGCCCGTTGACGGCGATCAAGACCCACCTGCAAGTGGCGCGCATGACCGAAGGCAGCGCCCGCGATCAGTCCCTGGCCCGGGCCGAGGAGGGCGCCGACCGCCTGCACCGGACCCTTGAGCAATTGCTGTTGCTGGCGCGGGTCGAGGGCAGTCTGTCGTTCGATGACGGCGTGCAGTGCAGCGCCGAGCAAGTGGCGAAACTGGCGATTCAGGACTCCGCCAGCGGCGAGCGTCAACGGATCAGGCTGCATCTGCCCGAAAAACTGTCCAGCGCACCGCTGCAAATGCCGGCGGTGTTGTCGATTGCGGCACTGCGCAATCTGCTCGATAACGCCCTGCGCCATACCCCGACGGAAGGCGCCGTGGAACTGAGCCTGGAAACCACCGGCAACCGCGTGCGCTTCGTGGTGCGCGATCATGGGCCGGGGATTGCGCCGGACGATCTGCAACACCTGACCCAGCGCTTCTGGCGCAACGGCCAGAGCACCGGCTGCGGACTCGGGCTGGCGATTGTCCAGGCGATTGTCCAGCGCTGTGCCTGCACCCTGCATTTCGACAGTCGTTCGGATGGTTTGCGGGTCGAGTTGACCATGCCGCTGCAACCGGCCTGAGCCCGGCACATCAAATGTAACCTCTCTCCATTGGTCATCCGCCGGTCACGACGCTATTGTCGCCCCAGCCTTTGACTCAATGGATTGAGGGAAACAGCGCCATGGATGCATCCATCTACATTTGCCCGGCTACCTCGGCCGATGTCGGCATCATCAGCCGCATCATCGAGCGTTCGATCCGCGTCGGTTGTGCACTCGACCATCGTAACGACCCCCACCTCGTGGATCTCTGGATCCGCCAGCAATCGCCGGAACACATCAGCACCTGGCTCGCCGATCCGCAGCGCTATCTGAACATTGCTCTGATGCAGGGCCGACCGGTGGGCGTCGGCATGGCGCTGGCCGACGGCGATGTCACCCTTTGTCATGTGCAGCCGGAATGGTTTCGCCGAGGCGTTGGCCGGGCGCTGATGACGGACCTTGAAGGCTGGCTGCTGACTCGCGGCAGCGCCCGTTCCGTGCTCACCAGCACCCGCACCGGGGAAGCCTTTTATCGGCGTCTGGGGTATCGCGAGTCGGCGCCGCCGCTCATTCGCCACGGCATGCGCAGCCTGCCGATGCACAAGCCGTTGCCGCTGTCGGCATGAGAACTCGATCAAGGGTGTAAATCCTCGACGTGCTGGTGCGTTTCCAGAACAGGAAAACCTGCATGTGCGCCCCGCGACCGGAACGCGCACCTGTGCGGTGTGCAGTTTTGGTCACTATCCATAGCGAATTGAGGGGTCGAGAGATGTCAGTCGCCACCAGCCTTATCGAAGAGTCGTCGGCCCGGGTCGCCTCCGTGCCGGCGGAAACGCTGTACCAGTTCAATGAATCGCCGCTGCTGGCCCGCCAGAGCCAGCAGGAATCCAATGCCCGCAGCTACCCGCGGCGCATTCCCCTGGCGCTGAAGCGTGCCAAGGGCCTGTATGTCGAAGACGTTGAAGGCCGCACCTTCATCGATTGCCTGGCCGGTGCCGGCACCCTGGCGCTGGGGCACAACCACCCGGTGGTGATCGAGGCCATCCAGCAAGTGCTGGCCGATGAGCTGCCGCTGCACACCCTCGACCTGACCACACCGGTGAAGGATCAATTCGTTCAGGACCTGTTCGGCTTGCTGCCTCCAGCATTGGCCAAGGAAGCGAAAATCCAGTTCTGCGGCCCGACCGGCACCGACGCGGTAGAAGCTGCACTGAAACTGGTGCGCACCGCCACGGGACGCAGCACCGTGCTGTCGTTCTCCGGCGGCTACCACGGCATGAGCCAGGGTGCGTTGAGTCTGATGGGCAGCCTGGGGCCGAAAAAGCCGCTGGGTGCGTTGCTCAGCAATGGCGTGCAATTCATGCCGTTCCCGTATGACTACCGTTGCCCGTTCGGCATCGGTGGCGCGGCGGGTGTGAAGGCCAACCTGAGTTACCTGGAAAACCTGCTCAACGACCCGGAGGCCGGTGTGCAATTGCCGGCGGCGGTGATCGTCGAGGCGGTGCAGGGCGAGGGCGGTGTGATTCCGGCCGACATCGAGTGGCTGCGCGGTCTGCGTAGCATCACTGAAAAGGCTGGCGTGGCGCTGATTGTCGACGAGATCCAGAGCGGTTTCGCCCGCACCGGCAAGATGTTCGCCTTCGAGCACGCCGGCATCACCCCGGACGTGGTCGTGCTGTCCAAAGCCATCGGCGGCAGCCTGCCGCTGGCGGTGGTGGTTTACCGCGACTGGCTCGACACCTGGCAGCCGGGCGCCCACGCCGGCACCTTCCGTGGCAACCAGATGGCGATGGCCGCCGGTTCTGCGGTGATGCGCTACCTGGTCGAGCACAAGGTCTGCGAACACGCGGGGGCCATGGGTGAACGCCTGAGCGAGCACCTGCACATCCTGCAGCGTGACTTCCCGCAACTGGGTGACATTCGTGGTCGTGGCCTGATGCTCGGTGTCGAGCTGGTCGATCCGAACGGTGCGCCGGACGCGCTGGGCCATCCACCGGCCTTCGCCCGTCTGGCGCCGCTGGTTCAGCGCGAATGCCTCAAGCGTGGCCTGATCCTGGAGCTGGGCGGACGACATGGCGCAGTGGTGCGGTTCCTGCCGCCGCTGGTGATCACCGCCGCTGAAATCGACCGCGTCGCCGAGATCTTCGGTCGTGCGCTGAGCGCCGCGACCGCTGCCCTGTAAATTTTTCGCCGCGCCGAACGTTCCTTCTACATACCCGGCTGCACCCGCCGTGCAGCCCACCCCTACAACGATGGAGACACAGCATGACGTCAGTATTCGACCGCGAGGACATCCTCTTTCAGGTCGTGGTCAACCACGAGGAGCAGTACTCGATCTGGCCTGATTACAAGGCCATCCCGGAAGGCTGGCGCACCGTGGGCAAGAGCGGCCTGAAAAAGGAATGCCTGGCCTACATCGAAGAAACCTGGACTGACATGCGCCCGCTGAGCCTGCGCCAGAAGATGGAAGCGCAAGCGGCTGCACAGTAAGTCTTGAGCCAAAAAGAAACCCGCTGGACTGGAAACAGTCAGCGGGTTTTTTCATGTCCGGAGGATTGGCGTTTGATCGTTCCCACGCTCTGCGTCCCAAAGCGGACGCAGAGCGTGGGAGCGATCACTTCTCCTCAGGCGCCGCTCAAACCCTTGAGCAACGCATCCACATTCCCTTCCAGTTCTGCTACCGGATCCGCCGCATCGGTGCTCAGCACCAGCAGATGACTGCCCGACTCGGCAATTGCCGCTTTCACGGCGTCTGACGGTTGCCGATGGTGCAGCACCACCGCCACGTCGTTGTCCTTGAGCGTTGCGGTCAACTTCTTCAAGTCTTCCGGCGTCCATTCGGCATCCGGTCGAGGATCCTGTCCGATCAACTCCAGATTCAGGCTGCCGATCAGATAGCCGAAGTGATCGCTCAGGCTCATCACGCTCAGATTGTCGGCACTGGCCAGGCGTGCCTCGCTGTCGGCACTGAGTTTCAGCAGGCGTTGTTTCAGTGCGGCGAGGTTGGCTTCGATCTTCGGCTTGTCCTTCGGCGCCAAGCGCACCAGATCCGCTGCCATCACGTCAGCCATGCGTCCCATGTTGTTGCTGGCCAGCCACGGCTGGCTGTTCAAACCATCGACCTTCAGACCCGGTTGCACGGCGATGCCGGGCAGGGCACCGTCCACCGGGCGGGCGGCGTCGACTTCAACGATGCGGATGTTGCTGCGTCGGGCAATCGGGTACAGCGGATCATCGGCCCACAGCGAGCGCACGCCGATTACCGCGTCGGCGCCGGTGGCCAGTTTGCTCAGCTTCGGGGCGCCGCGACCGGTGAAATACGCGGTCTGGCGGCTGCCCGGCAGACTCGCCGGCGCTGCGCGTTCGAGGCTGATGTCGGTGCCCTTGAGCAGCACTTCGCCCAGGCCAAAGGTGATCGGCAACGAAGCCAGCACGCGCACGTTTTTTTCGGCAGCCAGCAAAGGGCTTGAGACGGCGCCGGTGAGGGCGATGGCCACAGCAAGTTGTCGCAGTGAAAAAGACATTTATCCAAGGTTCCCTTTCAGACTGGGGACGACGCCCCGGGCGATGGCGGCGAGGGCGAACCCGATACCGGCAACGAGGATGATCGCGGCACCGGACGGAATCGGCAGGTCGAACACGATGGGCGCGAGAATCCCGCACAGCGTGCTGACTGTGGCGATCAGCACCGAGCACCAGAAGAAGCCTTTCAGCGACTGGCTGAGCAATCGCGCGGCGGCTGCAGGAATTACCAGTAGGGCACCGACCAGAATCGCGCCAATGACTTTTACCGCCGCGACGGTGATCAGCGTCACCAGAATCACGAACAGATAATCCAGGGTCTTCACGGCGACGCCGCGCACCGCCGCCAGTTGCGGGTTGAAACTGGCGAGCATGATGCGGTTGTACAGCGGCAATGCCAGCGCCATCACCAGCGAACCGACGATCGCCAGCACCGCCAGGTCATTGCCGTTGACCGTCAGCACCGAGCCGAACAGCACGTTTTCCAGAATGTGCACGTTGATCTTGCCCGCCAGAATCAGCAGCAGGCTGGCCCCCAGCGCCAGGGACACCGACAGGAACACGCCGATCAGCGTGTCCGGGGCCAGGCCGGTGCGGTTGCGCAGGTAATTGAGCAGAATGCCGAACAGCAGGCAGTAGCCGAACAGGCTGCCGTACGGCCCGGTGTAGGGCTCGCCGAGCAAAATGCCGATGGCCACACCGGTCAGTGCCGCGTGGCCGACCGCTTCGGAGAAAAACGCAAAGCGCTTGACCACCACCAGCGTGCCGAGACCGCCCAGCACCGGGCCGATCAACAGCCCGGCGAGCAGCGCGTTGACCACAAAGCCATAGGCCAGCGCTTCCGGCAGGTAGCCGGACGTGGCCCAGCCCTGAATCATCAAACGAAAGGCTTCGTAACTCATCAGGCAGCGCTCCGTGGATGGGTCGAAAACAGGGTCAGCAGGCGTTCCGGGGTCAGGGCCTGTTGTGGTGTGGCGTCGAACAGCACCCGGCGGTTTAGGCCGGTGACGCGATTGGCCAGACGTCCGACGGCTTCCAGATCGTGTTCGATCCACAGCACGGTGATGCCCGCCGCGCGCCAGTCACCCAGCAAACGCTCGAACACCTGGATCCCCGCTTCGTCGAGGGCCGACATCGGCTCATCCAGCACCAACAATTGCGGGGCGGGAATCAGACCTTGGGCGAGTAGCACTCGCTGGCGTTCACCGCCGGACAGCGCACCCATCCGGCGCTTGCGTTTGTCCTGCATGCCGACCCGTTCCAGCGCATCACCGATGGCGCCGGCGTAGCGTTTGCTCAGGCCGAGAAACGCCGGGCGGCGCTGACACATGGCGGCCATGAAATCATCGACGGTCATTGGCAGACCTCGATCAAACTCCAGCGCCTGCGGCACGTAGCCGATGGTGCCGGGCTCGCCGGACCATTGCAGGCTGAGCCGGCCCTGGTGCGGCATCTGCCCGAGCAGGGTCTTGATCAGCGAGCTCTTGCCGCCGCCATTGGGGCCCACCAGTGCATGCACGCTGCCGGGCTGCACCTGGAAGGTCACCTTGTCCAGAATCGTCGTGCGACCCAGCGTCAGGCTGACCTCGGCGAAATCCAGCGTCGGGCCACTGCTGATGATTGAGAGGTTTTCCTGAGCCGTCATGCGCCGGACTCCTGAATTGCCCGAACGACGGTGTTGAGGTTGCCGGTCATTTCTTTTTCGTACTTGTCGGCGGTGTATTCGCCGTAGGAAATGTGCGACAGCGGGTACAGCTTCACGCCGGATTCGCGCTGGATGGTCTCGACGTAAGTGGAAGGGAAATCCATCTCCGAGAAGATTACTTTCACGTCCAGCTCACGCAGTTGATCGATGGTTTTCTTCAACTGGCTCGGGCTTGGCTCGATGCCGTGGGCCGGCTCGACCACCGCCGTCACTTCCAGACCAAACTCGCGCAGCAGGTAGTCATAAGCGGCGTGCACCGTAGCGACCCGCAACTCGGCGTTCGGCGCCTGGGTCAGTTTGGCCAGTGCGTCGGCGCGCATCTGTCGCAGGCGTTTGCCGTAGGCGCGGGCGTTCTGGGTGTAGGTCTTGGCGTTGTCCGGATCGAGCTTGCCCAGCTCCCGGGCAATGTTGTTGACCTGGGCAATCGAGGCGCTGATCGACAGGAAAGTGTGCGGGTTCACCACTTTGCCGGCACCGCGCGCGGCGACTCCGGTGGCGGCCAGCAGCGGCACGTTTTCGTTGGCTTCGATGGTCTTGATGTTCGGTGTTTCGCTGGCGGCGATCATGCGGTCGGCGAAGTCGTCATGGCCGACGCCGTTGAGCACGATCACGTCCAGCCCGCTGATGCGTTTGATGTCTTCGGCGCGCGGCTCGTAGGCGTGCGGGTTGAAGCCGGCGGGAATCAACGGCACGACATCGGCCTTGTCGCCGACGATGTTCGCCACATAGCTGTAATAAGGATGCAGAGTGATGCCGATGCGCAGGCGCTTGGCCGGATCGGCACTGGCCAATGGACTCAGCAGGCAGGCGCACAGGCCGATCAGCAGCAGGCGCAGGAAGGGGCGGCGTTGAGATGAACTAGGCATGGGCAAACGGTCTTCTCTCGAATGAAGGCGAGGGTTCAATGACGATGCTCGCGGGTCACCCCGGCATCGAATTGCGCGACGATCTGTTTCCATCCGGCAGCGGTCAGTGCCGCGTCTGACAGGTCCGTCGGCGCTTGCAGATCGGCGGCGCGGTTGAGCCAGATGTCCGGAGCGGCGTCGTTCGCAGCGTTCAGGCGCATCAGAAACGAGCCGGCCACCGCCGGTGCCTGGCTGTGGCCGAAGTAGGCGTTGTTGGCCAGCAATTGCCAGGCATGGCCGCCACGGCTCACGGAGCTGGCGTCCTGGGCGAACGGCGCGAAACCTTCATCCGCCAGGTTCTGTGGGGTTGGCAGCGCTTGTTGTTCTTCACGCAACAGGTGGATTTCGTCGAGGGTTACTCGCAGGTCGGCGTAGATGCCTTGCTCGCTGGCGCCGAGGTCGCGACGGGCATCGAGCTGATGGCTGGAAACCGGCTCGGGTTCGTGGGACACCCCGCGCCAAGCCACCACGGAACCGGCGACCGCGAGGATCAGCAGGCACATCAACAGCACATAGAGGGTTTCATGGCCGGCGCCGGCGGGGCGAACAACTTGAGTGGTCGGCGTGGTCATGGCGTTTCGATATCCGCTTGGTCGATTTCGACCACATGACCGGGGCCAGCGTCGAACAGCACGTAGAACTCGGCGCCGGGTTTCTTGAAGGTCAGGGTCGAATCGGCGCCGAGCTTGCCCGGCACCAGGATGGTTTCGTCGTAGCCGATCACATCGAGGGTCACCCCAGGCGCGCCGCTGCCGTCGGAAAAACCGCCAGTACATTTGATTTGATCGGCATCGATGGCCTTGCATTCGCACATCGGGTTGTGGGCCAGGGTGCTGGCGCTGAAACCGGCACACAGCGCCAGCAATGCAGCGCTCATGCTCAGGCGGGAAGGGCGGCTCATGGTTTGGCTCCTTGTTTGTTCAGCCAGGCAACGGTGGCGGGTGAGGCCTGGCTCAGCGGAATCGAGGCTTGATGCATGCTGCCGTCCCAGCCTTCCATGGTGATCCACAGTTCGGCGTCGGCGGCGGTCTTTTCCGGCACCGGCAACTGGGTGCCCATGCGGTACGGCGTACCGAAGAAGATCACGCCGGCGGCACGCAGGCTGCGAGGTTTGCCGATGCGCAGGTAAGTCGCCTTGACGTGATCGACGCAGGCGTCGCAGAGCGCGGCGCTGAAGTCCTTCATATAGCCGGCGGGCCCCGTCAGGATCGGTGCCTGATTACGCAGTTCGGCCAGTCGCAGGCTCCAGGGGCCGACCTGGATTTCGCCGATCTCCCGCTCACCCAGTCCGCTGTCCCCGCGAAACAGGGAGGCGTCGGCAAAGTATTTGGGCATGAAGCCGAGCGGGATCAGCAGCAGCAGGACATTGAGGTGGAATCGCCATTTGTGCCAGAGCCGGCTCAGGCGCGAGGGTGTCGTCAAGGTCTGGTTCACGGGTGGACCTCCGACGGTTCATGTCGGGGCGTCGATCGCGGCGCGGTCTTGCGGTTTTTCTTGTCTTCGCGCTTGAGTGCGTTGAGCGTGGCCAGGGCGGTGCGCTTGGTCCAGATCAGCAGGCCGCTGAGAACCATCATGCTCAGCAGCAGACCGAAGAAGAACCAGACCAGTTTGATCCATATCCCGCCGAAATCACCGGTATGCAACGGGCGCATCGATTCGGTGACGAATTCGAGGGCGGAGCGGTCCGACAGCAGGCGTGAAGTGGCAATGTCACCGTTGTAAGGGTTGATCGTTGCGGTCTGGAACATCAACGGATACCAGCCACGACCACCCACACTCATGTGGCTGTAGGCGTTGCCGGGCAGGCTGACGAAACTGGCTTCCAGCCCCGGAATCTTTTGTTGGGCGATCTCGATGGCCGCGTCCAGGCTGATGGAGGGCGGCGGTGTGCCGTCGGCGGAGATCGGCACACTTTCCCGGGGCATCGCCGGAATGATCGGCTCGCTGGAAATGGAAATCTGGAAATCGAACAGCAGGGCGCGGATCAGGAACCAGACCCCGGTAACGGAAATCACCGCGATGAACCAGATCGACCAGATGCCGCTGAGGCGGTGAAAGTCGCCCCAGAAAATCCGCGCGCCATGGCGGATGCGCAGGGTCGGGCGGAAAAAACCTTTCCAGAAACGCTTGTACACCACCAGCCCGGTCACCAGCGAGGCCAGCAACGGCAGACCTAGGAACGACACCAGATACCAGCCCCAGCTGAATCCGTTGGTGAACGGCACCAGCCACCAGCCGTGTAGTGCGCGGGTGAAGGCCTTGAAATTGAAAGTCGGTGCGGTGCCCTGGATGACCCCGGTGTACGGGTTGACGTAGACCGTCAGCGAACGGCCGTCGGGGTAACTGACGTCGACGTCGAGGGCAAAGTGCGATTCGTCCGGTCGGCTGATGCTTTGCACCAGAGTCTGCGGTTCGGCCTTTTTGATTTCGGCGAGGATTTGATCGTAACTCAGGCGCGGTGCATCGTCTGACGGCGCGCTGGCGCGCATTTGCGGGTTGGCCAGCCAGACGATTTCCTGGCTGACCACTGCCAGAGTACCGGTGACGCAGACAATCAGGACAAAAAACCAGATCGGCAACGCCAGCCAGCTGTGTACCAGGAACCACAGTTTCGAGCGGGATTTCTTCGACATGATGACGGGTCTTGATTCGGTGAGGGGACTCCACCCTACGGGCTTCGCAGCGCGGGAGTTCCTGAAGGGCCGGTCGTGGCTGTTGCCTACGCGACTGGCCCGCATCTCTATAAGACGGATGACCGAAGCAAATCCCGATGGAGGATGTGAAAGTAAATGTTTCGCGACCGCAATCTCGCCACGACGCCGGTCGACGTTATGGTGAGCGGGAGGGGTGGATGGCTCAGCGCAGGAACGCCAGCGCTTCGTCGAGCAACAGTTCCGGGACTTCTTCAGCGAGGTAGTGACCGGCGGGCAGAGGCTTTCCGCGTACGTCGGTGGCCACCTGTTGCCATTCCCCGAGCGGATCGAAGCAACGACCGACCGTACCTTCGGCGCCCCACAGCACCAGCAGCGGCAAGCTCAGATGATGGCCGGCCTCGAGGTCGGCGCGGTCATGTTCCAGATCGATATCGGCACTGGCCCGGTAGTCCTCGCAGATCCCACGGGCACTGCCGGGCAGGCTCAGGCAACGCAGGTATTCAGCAAACGCTTCGTCAGTGAACGGCTTGAGCCCGGCGCTGCGGCTGCCCATGACACTGCGCAGATAGCCTTCGGGATCGGCTTCGATCAGGGTTTCCGGCAGCGGCGCCGGGCGGATCAGGAAAAACCAGTGCCAGTAGGCCCGAGCGAAGGCTTCGTTGGTCTGGCTGTACATCGCCAGCGTCGGTGCGATGTCCAGCAGCACCATGCGTTGCACGGCGGCGGGATGATCGAGGGCCAGACGATGGGCGACCCGCGCGCCACGGTCGTGGGCAAGGATCGAGAACTGCGTGAAGCCCAGCGCTTGCATCAGCTCTACGCCGTCGCGGGCCATTTCGCGCTTGGAATAGCTTTCGTGCCGCTCATCGGCCGGCGGCCGGCTGCTGTCGCCGTAACCGCGCAGATCGGCGGCGACCACGGTGAAGTGCTCGGCCAATTGCTCGGCGATCTTGTGCCAGATGACGTGGGTCTGCGGGTGCCCGTGCAACAAAAGCAGGCCCGGTCCGCTGCCGCCGAGGCGGTAAGTGATGTCCACGCCGTTGACGTGGCGCTGGTCTTTGACGAATCCGGCAAACATCGGGGTGATCCTTTATTCAGGCTAGTTGACTGCATCCTGAAATCACCGGGCGTTCATGACAAGGCGTGAAGCGTGGTTCGACGGTTCATGAATCGTGTTCGCCCATCCCCGCGCGCTGCGCGGGAATGAACACTCGTCGTGGCTAACCCTGCCGGAACAGCTCTTTCGCCCGCTGCTCGATCTGCTCCTGCGTCAGGTCCTCCTTGCGCGTGGCCAGAAACCACAGATGACCGTAGGGATCCTTCAACGTACCGCTGCGATCCCCGTAGAACTGATCCTTGACCTCGGACACCGTTGTCGCCCCGGCCTCCAGTGCGCGCTGGAACGACTTGTCGACATCGGTCACGTACAGATGCAAACCGACGGACACAGCGTTGTCCGGATTGCTCAACGGACCTTGGTCGCAGGGAGAACCGAGCATGATCGCGCTGTCACCGATCCGCAGTTCGGCGTGGCCAATGCCGCCGTCGGGCATGCTCAGGCGCATGACTTCGGTGGCACCGAACGCCTTTTTATAGAAGTCGATGGCTTCGGCAGCTTTGTGAATGCCGAGATACGGGGTAATGCTGTGATACCCCTCGGGAATAGGTTGAACGCTCATGGCGTACTCCTTGTTTTTGTCGCCCTGTTTTTATGGGGAGTTGAAGGTGTGCCTTCGCCGGAGTGACCGGTCGCTCAACTATAGGCGTGTGTGGCCGCCCCGACCGAGTACCCGACGAGCAGTGTTCAGCCATCGACAGTGAAGCAACAGAATGCGCGGCTTTTCATCTTCAAACACTGCAAAAAGCCTCTGAAAGCCCCGAAAAACAAGGGCTGTCAGTCAGGCACAGAAGCTGCAATGACCCGGTACAACACCGATACCGAGAGTCATCCATGTCTGAATCTGCCGTTTATCCGATCAACCCGCCGGCCGCCCACCGGATCGCCGACGACGCCGAAGCCTTGCGCGTGGCGGCACAGGTCGCTGCCGTCTTGCAGGAACACGCCGCCGAGCGTGACCGCAACCGCGAAGTGCCCGCCGAAATCGTCGATCTGTATTCCAACAGTGGCCTGTGGGGCATCAGCGTGCCGAAGGAGTACGGTGGCGCGCAGGTGTCCTACGCCGTGCTGGCGCAGGTGATCGCGATCATTTCCGCCGCCGATCCCTCCCTCGGACAGATCCCGCAAAACCATTACTGCCTGCTCGAAGACATCCGCCTGCAAGGCACCCCGGCGCAGCAGGCGCACTTCTTTGAACTGGCGCTGCAAGGTCATCGCTTCGCCAACGCGCTGTCGGAAACCGGCGGCAAGAACGTGCAGGATATTCAGGCAACCATCCGTCGTTATGGCGACGGCTTCGTGATCAACGGCCGCAAGGGTTATTGCACCGGTTCGCTCTACGCCCACTGGCTGGCGGTGCTGGCGCTGGATGAAGAACAGAAGGGCCAGTTGGCCTTTGTCGAGCGCGGCACGAAAGGGCTGGTGATCGTCGACGATTGGGACAGCATCGGCCAGCGCACCACCTCCAGTGGCACCGTGCTGGCGGAAGATCTTCAGGTGGCACCGTTCAATCTGTTCCCGACGTACCGTTCCTACGAAAGCCCGACCCTGGCCGGGCCTTTCGCCCAGTTGACCACCGCTGCCATCGACGCCGGCATTGCCCGGGCGGCGCTACGCGACACCGTTGAGTTCGTCCGTCAGTTTGCCCGGCCATGGATCGACGCCGGTGTGGACAAGGCCAGCGAAGATCCGCTGACCATCATTCAGATCGGCGCACTGGAAATTCGTCTGGAAGCCGCCGAAGCCCTCCTCGAACGCGCCGGTTGGGCGCTCGACGCTGCACGCCTGGCACCGGACGAAGACAACGTCGCGCTGGCGTCCCTGGCCGTGGCCAGGGCCAAAGTGCTGACCACCGAAATCGCCATCGAGGCCAGCAACAAGTTGTTCGAACTGGGCGGCACCCGCTCGACCCTGAAGAAGCACAACTTCGACCGCCACTGGCGCAACGCCCGGGTCCACACCCTGCATGACCCGGTGCGCTGGAAGTACCACGTGGTCGGCAACTGGCTGCTCAACGGCGTCAAGCCACCGCGTCACGACTGGTCCTGACCATGGCCGAGTGGTTCAAACACCTTTACTGGGCCGACATCGCCCAGGCCTGTCTCGACACCTTGAGCATGCTTGGCGCGGCGCTGCTGTTCACGGTGTTGCTGGGATTGCCGCTGGGGCTGCTGCTGTTTCTCACCGGCAAGCGCCAGTTGCATGAAACGGTCGGCGTGTATCGAGTGCTGTCGGTGATCGTGAACATGCTGCGTTCGTTGCCGTTCATCATTTTGCTGATCGTGCTGATTCCGCTGACCACGCTGCTGGTGGGCACTTCGCTGGGCGTGCCCGGGACCATTCCGCCGCTGGTCGTCGGCTGCACACCGTTCTTTGCGCGGCTGGTGGAAACCGCGTTGCGCGAAGTCGATCGCGGCGTGGTCGAGGCAACCCAGGCCATGGGCGCCAACACCTGGCAGATCATTCGCCACACGCTGTTGCCTGAAGCCCGCGGTGGATTGCTCGCAGCGGTGACGGTCACCGCCATCGTGCTGGTGGATTACACGGCGATGGCCGGCGTGATCGGTGGCGGCGGGCTCGGCGATCTGGCGATCCGCTACGGCTATCAACGGTTTCAGACTGACGTGATGGTGGTCACGGTGGTGTTGCTGCTGATTCTGGTGCAGGCCCTGCAAATGACCGGCGACCGACTGGTGGCGCACTTCAGCCGACGCTGACAGAGAAGTTCAACCCATAAAAGGCCCCACGTTCACCCCACGACGGCCACTCAAATCTGCCTTGGAGCACAACATGAAAAAGACCCTGGCCGTTCTGGCTGCCGTTCTGTCGTTCGGCGCTCACGCCAACGAAAAACTGATTGTCGGTGCCACCCCGGTGCCGCACGCGGAAATCCTCGAGTTCGTCAAACCGACCTTGGCCAAAGAAGGCGTGGATCTGGACATCAAGGTCTTCACCGACTTCATCCAGCCCAACCAGCAACTGGCGCTGAAAAACCTCGACGCCAACTACTACCAGTACCGGCCGTTTCTCGATGACTTCAACAAGACACGCCACACCAATCTGGTGCCGGTAGTCGGTGTGCACATCGAACCGTTCGGTGCCTACTCGACCAAGATCAAGAACATCTCGGAGCTGAAGGATGGCGCCAGCGTGTCGATCCCCAACGACCCGGTGAACACCGGTCGGGCCCTGGTGCTGCTGCATGAGGCGGGGCTGATCAAGCTCAAGGATCCGAGCAACACCCTGGCCACCCAACGCGACATCGTTGAAAATCCCAAGCACCTGAAAATCCGCGAGCTGGAAGGCGCATTGCTGGCTCGTTCGGTGAGTCAGGTGGATCTGGCATTCGTTTTCGCCAACTACGCGCTGGAAGCCGGGATCGACACCAACAGCGCGCTGATCGTCGAGAAGGGCAAGAGCCTGTACATCGAGTTCCTGGTCGCGCGTCCCGACAACATCAACGACCCGGGCCTGCAGAAACTGGCCAAGGCATTGAACTCCGATGAAGTGCGTCAGTTCATTTTGACTCGCTACAAAGGGCAGATTGCGCCGGGCTTCTGATGGATTGAACTGAGGGTTTCCATGACATGGGAGCCCTCACTTGGGAACGTCGAGAAAGTGCGCTCCCGGCCCCTGTTCACCCAGCACATCCCCCTGATTGCGCAGCGGGCAGGCTTCCATCGACAGACAGCCGCAACCGATGCAACCGGTCAGTCGATCACGCAGCAGCATCAATTGATTGATCCGCTCGTCCAGCTCCCGCCGCCACTGTTCCGATAGTACTTTCCAGTCCGCCGCCGTCGGCGCGCGGTTGTCCGGCAACTGTTTCAACGCCTGGCCGATTTCCGCCAGCGGAATCCCCAGCCGTTGCGCAACCTTGATCAACGCCACCCGCCGTAGCACTTCCCGTGGATAGCGCCGCTGGTTGCCGGCATTGCGCTGGCTCTTGATCAAGCCTTTGGATTCATAGAAATGCAGGGCAGTGACGGCCACGCCGCTGCGGGCCGCGACTTCGCCGACGGTGAGTTGCTTGTGCACATTTTCTGCAGTGATCATTTGCCAATTGCCCCTTGACCTCTAGTTAAGTCGAGGTTTTACCCTGCAGGCCTTCGAATCGCAAGATTCGTCTGACAGAGTGGGGATGTCATGCAAGCACCAGCGAAAAACCGCAGCTTTACCCAATTGATCGAATTTGAAATCGAGCCGGGCCAACAACCGGCGCTGGTCTCGGCGTTGACCGTACAGACCGAGCGTCTGGCCCAGCGCTATGCCGGTTTCGTCAGCGCCAGCGTCCAGGCCAGCGACGATGGCCGGCGTGTGCTGGGTTTCCTGCAGTGGCAGTCCCGCGAAGCAGGGGAGGCGGCGTTCCAGAGTTTCGAAACCGGCGAACAGGACTTCTGGCAGTTGATCCGCACCCATCAGGCGCGAACCGTGACCTTCGGTTCATTCCAGGTGCTGAGCAGCATCGCCCGCAGTCACGACGATGGTTTGCACTGCCAGTTGGTGGGCTAGATCGACAGCTGGATCAAGCGTTCGCCTTGCAGGTTTTCCGTAGGACGCCGCTTGTTCACGGCCAGCTCGCCGATCTTGATCAGCCGCGTGCGAGTCACGTTGCGGCTCAGGCCGAGCAGTGCGGCGGTGTGCACTTGGTTGTAATGGCAGAAGCGATAGGCCGAACGTAGCAACGCGTCTTCGACCTTCTCATGCAGCGCGCCGGCCTGTTGTTCGAAGAGTTTCTGGAAGGCGCGTTCCAGCAACGCTTCCGGTGAGTCGTCGACATTGGAATGCTGATCGTCCGGGCGGTCGATGCGCAGGTTCGACAGCCTCAGATCATCGCGCTCGATCACGCCGTTACGGCAGATCAACAGCGTGTGATGGATGACGTTTTCCAGTTCGCGGATGTTGCCCGGCCAACTGTAGCCGCGCAGCTTGTGTTCGGCGCCGGGGCTGATGGTGATGCGTCCGTAACCCAGGCGCTGACTGTAGGCTTCGATGAAATGCCGGGTCAGCGGCAGGATGTCGCCGGGCCGCTCGCGCAACGGGCTCAGTTCCAGATTGACCACGTTCAGCCGGTAATACAGATCCTCGCGGAAATGCCCGGCATTGATGGCTTTCTCCAGTTGCACGTTGGTCGCCGCCAGCACCCGCACATCGATGGGAATGCTCTTGCGCGAACCCAGGCGGACCACTTCGCGTTCCTGCAACACCCGCAGCAATTTGACCTGAATGGCCATCGGCAGATCGCCGATTTCATCGAGGAACAAAGTGCCGCCATCCGCCTCTTCGAACCACCCGGCCTTGGCGCTGAGGGCGCCGGTGAAGGCGCCTTTTTCATGGCCGAACAGTTCGGCTTCCACCAGCGATTCGGAAAACGCGCCGCAGTTCACCGCAATGAACGGCCGGTTGCGTCGATTGCTCAGATTGTGGATGTGCCGCGCCACCAGCTCCTTGCCGGTGCCGGTCTCGCCGATGATCAGCACGCTGGCTTCGCTCGGTGCGACCTGTTGCAGATGCGCGAGCAAGGCTTGGGATTTCGGGTCTTCGAAGACCTGGGCGGTGGCGCGGATCGACGTGGCCAGGGCGGGTGAGGGCGGTAGGGTCAGCAGTTGCATGGGTCTCGCTCCACGAAAGGAAATCAGGAATAGAACGTCGGCACCGGCCGGGCCTGGTTCAGCGCCCAGTCGCCCAGCTCGTGGAGTTTGTAATCCAGCGGGTCGTGCAGGGTTTGCGTGCGCAGGTTGCGCCAGTGTCGGTCGAGACGCAGCGACGCGTGGGTCGAACGGGCGCCGGTGACTTCGAACAGTCGGCTGCAGATCTCCAGGCCCTGACGGCTGGCGGCAACCTTGGCCGTGGCAATCGCTGTGGCCAGGTGACCGCGCTCTTCGACGCTGAGGTTCGGGCCTTTGGCCCAGGCCTCGTCGAGCAACGAGGCCGCGCGTTCCACCAGCAGACGGATGCCTTCGAGGGCGACCCAGAACTCGCCGTAATGGGCCAGCACATAAGGATCTTCGCGCACCTCGCGCACCGAGGATTTGTGCCAGACGCGGGTTTCGCTGAGGGTGTATTGCCGTGCCTCTTCAAAAGCACCCTCGGCGATGCCGAGAAACATGTGGGTGAACGTCAGTTGCGCGATCAATGGGCGCAAGCAAGCGAACGGGGTACTCAGCGGACCCGGATCCAGTAGCAGTTCCGATTCCTCCACCCGTACCCGTTCGAACGTGGCGCTGCCGCTGTCAGTCTGGCGCTGGCCGATGTTGTTCCAGTCGTTGTGCAGGGTGATGCCGCTGCGGCCGCTGGGGATCGCCGCGATCAGCAGTTTGCCGCCGCTGCTTTCGTCCACCGCCGAGGCAATCAGCATTTGCGAATCGCTGGCGCCGGAGCAGAAGCTTTTCTTGCCGGAAAACTCGCGCCAGCCACCCAGGTCCTTGACCACGGTGCGGGTGTCCAGCGGATTGAGCGCGTTGCCCCAGAACCAGTTCTGCCGCGCGGTCTGTTCGAACCACGGTTGCCATTGTTCGGGACGGGAAAACAGCCGTACGGTGGCGAGCATCAAATGATGAAAACCGAAGACGTGGGCGATCGAGCTGTCGACCTTGGCGAACTCGCGCACGACTTCCAGGGTTTCGCTCCAGCGCGCGCCGAGGCCGCCGTAACGGGTGGGAATGCTCAGGGCCAGCAGACCGCTGTCGCGCAAGGCGTCGCGTTCAGCTTTTGGTGTGCCGCCGCGCTCGTCGCGCTCGACGGCGGTCAGGGCAAATTCGGCGGCCAGTTGGCGGGCGGTCTGCAAGGGAGAGATCAGGGTGCTTTGCGGTTTGGCGGTCACTCGGTCTTCCTCAGGCGTTGGCTTTGGCGGGCAGTACATCGTTGGCGATCATTTCGCCGAACGGCCCGGTGAGGTTGGTCACGCCGCGTCCGGCCAGACTTGCATACGGTTCGGGCAACAGCGGGAACACCAGCTCGGCAAAGCGGTAGGCCTCTTCGAGATGCGGGTAACCGGAGAAGATGAAGCTCTCGATGCCGAGATCTGCGTATTCCTTGATTCGCGCCGCCACTTGTTGCGGATCGCCGACCAGTGCGGTGCCGGCACCGCCGCGCACCAGGCCGACGCCGGCCCACAGGTTGGGGGCGATTTCCAGGTTGTCGCGGCGCCCGTCGTGCAAAGCAGCCATGCGCCGCTGGCCTTCGGAGTCGAAGCGCGAGAAGGATTTCTGCGCGGCCTCGATGGTTTCGTCGCTGATGTGCTCGATCAGTTTGTCGGCGGCTTTCCAGGCTTCTTCGGCGGTCTCGCGCACGATCACATGCAGGCGAATGCCGAACTTCACCTTGCGTCCGTGACGGGCTGCGCGCTCACGTACATCGGCGAGTTTCTCGGCGACGGCGGCCGGTGGTTCGCCCCAGGTCAGGTACACGTCGACCTGCTCGGCGGCCAGATCGTGGGCCGCGTCGGAGGAACCGCCGAAGTACAGCGGCGGATAAGGTTTCTGCACCGGCGGATAGAGTGCCTTGGCGTTCTGCACCTTCAGGTGTTTGCCTTCGAAATCCACCGCCTCGCCTTGCAACACGCGGCGCCAGATCTTGAGGAATTCGTCGGTGACTTCGTAGCGTTCGCTGTGGCTGAGGAAACTGCCGTCGCCACGGTTCTCGTCCGGGTCACCGCCGGTCACGACGTTGATCAGCAAGCGGCCATTGGACAGTCGATCAAGGGTTGCGGCCATGCGCGCCGAAACGGTCGGCGAGATGATCCCCGGACGGATCGCCACCAGATAACGCAGGCGTTCGGTCAGCGGCACCAGCGCCGAGGCGATCACCCACGAATCTTCGCAGGAACGCCCGGTGGGAATCAGCACGCCGTGGTAACCGAGGCTGTCAGCGGCTTGCGCCACTTGTTTCAGGTAGTTGAGGGTGACCGGGCGCGCGCCTTGGGTGGTGCCCAGATAGTGACCGTCGCCGTGGGTCGGGAGGAACCAGAAAACATCCATGAACAGCTCCTCAGGCGATTTTCAGCAAAGGTTTGATGTGTGTGCCGAACAGCGGCGCGGCGCGTTCGGCGGCCAGACGGATGCGCGCCTTGAGCGGTTCGCTGGTGATCTGGTAGTCGGCGAAATCGGCTTCGGTGGCGTACACACCGATCGGCAGGGTCACGGCCTGGAAGAAACTGAACAGCGGGCGCAACTGATGATCGAGGACCAGCGCATGACGTTCACTGCCACCGGTGGCGGCAAGCAGTACAGGGGTGTCGATCAGCGCATTGAGATCGATCAGGTCGAACAAGTGCTTTAGCAGCCCCGGATAGGAACCGCGATATACCGGCGCCGCGACGATCAACAGGTCAGCCTGTTCGATGGCTTGCAACTCGGCTTCGATCTCGGCCGGAAGTTCCTGACGGGACAACGCGGCGCCGAGCGGGCGGGCGATGTCACCGAGTTCGATCAGATGACTCTCGACCGGCAAGTGCCCGGACAATTCGGTCAGCAGGGCCTGGGTCAGCACCAGGGTGCGGGACGGACGCCAGGTTCCGCCGGACAGGGCGACGACTTTCAGTGGACGCGACATGGTCAGTTCCTTTTTCAACAGTTGCTCGGCGAGCAGTGAGTAGTCACCGGAGTAGAGCAAGCGCTGTACCAATTCCTGTAAGGCCCGTATTCCGGGGTTTTTAGCGTTGTCGGGGGCTGTGCTCATGTGACTTTCAGGCCGGTTTGTTGAACCGCTGTTGCCTGGGAAACAGTTGCTGGAGCAACAGTGCCGAACGCGATGAAGGATTTATAAAGGCTGACTGTTATTCCGTAAAAGATTGTTAATTGATATTGATAGATCTTTTGTGAATATTGGCGCCTGACCCGCTCGAATCCTGATAGCCACTATTGAGAGCGTTGATTTCTGCCGAAGCGTGCCCGGGCGTAGCCTTTCTCCATCGACCCACACTGCTCGCCAGGACGCTCCCATGAATCGTTTACTGACTGTTTCCCTGATGCTCGCTGTCTCTGTTCTCGCCGGTTGCGCGAGCCACGTATCCCCGGAACTGCGTCCTTACACGGTGGAAGAAACCCGCGAACTGGCGCTGGAAAGCCTGAACCGCAGCGGCTTGTCGTTCGAGGAATACCACGCGAAGAAAGCCCTACTGCTCGGCCAGCCGCAGAAGACTTTCGGGTTTGATAACAAGGGTGAAATGAGTGCGGAGCGGACCATACAGCTGCACGGTCGTCCTAGCTGATCCGCAACTGTACTGCTTGAAGTTTTACCCAACTGTCCGTGGGTTTGCACGGCGCCGTGGGATAGGGTCAACACCTGAATGACCCTGACGGACTGCCTGCCATGACCCTCTCGATCGACCTGTTGCTGGGCTTTGCCCTGTTTGCGCTTGTCACCTCGATTACACCGGGGCCGAACAACACCATGTTGCTGGCATCGGGCGTGAATTTCGGCTTTCACCGCACCATTCCCCATATGCTTGGCATTACCTGCGGTTTCTTCGTGCTGGTGGTGGCAGTGGGTTTCGGGCTGGGCGCGGTGTTTCAGACTTATCCGCTGCTTTATACGGTTCTGCGTTACGTCGGCGCGGCGTACTTGCTGTACCTGGCGTGGAAAATCGCTCACTCCGGCCCGGTCGGCGAAAGTGAGTCAGGCGAGGCGAAGCCGATCAGCTACCTCGGCGCGGCAGCTTTTCAGTGGGTCAATCCCAAGGCGTGGATCATGGCCATTGGTGCCATCAGCACCTACACGCCGATGCAGGGTTACTTCACCAATGTGATCGTGATCGCGGCAGTGTTCGCCGTCATCAACCTGCCGAGTGTCGGCGTCTGGGCGGCGTGCGGCACCTTGCTGCGCAATGTGCTCAAGGATCGTCGCTGGTTGCGGGTGTTCAACTGGGGCATGGCGGCGCTGCTGGTGATTTCGCTGTATCCGTTACTCCTTGAAAGCTTTAGCTGACGCAGTGCTACAACCGCCGGCCCGATGCCTGTTAAAGTCGCGTTCAGGAGCGTTCCTACGCACTTTTAAATGAAGCCCTACTTCTTTAACGGCATCCGATCAGGTATTGATGACGCTCTCGAACCCGGGCGCAGCTCACAAGGCTGCGCCGTGCCGTTTGTAGACACGAGCTTCCTGATCCCGGAACACGCTCTGCGAGTCTTTTTATGAATGAACGTCCGCTGTATTTCGATTACGCCGCCACCACCCCGGTGGACGAGCGGGTCATCAAGGTGATGGTCGAGTGTCTGGGGTTCAACGGTAACTTCGGCAACCCGGCTTCCAGTTCCCACGCCTTCGGCCAGCAGGCACGAAAAACCGTCGAGAACGCCCGGCAGCAAGTGGCCGACCTGGTCGGCGCCCAGGCGCAACAGATTGTCTGGACTTCCGGTGCGACTGAGTCCAACAACCTCGCCCTCAAAGGCGTGGCGCAGGCCCGTGGTGTGTCCGGCGGGCACATCATCACCAGTCAGATTGAACACAAAGCCATCCTCGACACCGCCCGGCAATTGCAGGACGCCGGTGTCGCCGTGACCTATCTGGTGCCGGACGCCGAGGGCCTGATCACGCCGCAAGCAGTCAGCGAAGCGATGCGCGACGACACCTTTCTGGTGTCGCTGATGCTGGTCAACAACGAACTCGGCACCGTCAACGACATCCCGGCCATCGGCGAAGTGGTGCGTGGACGCGGGGCGCTATTCCACGTCGATGCGGCCCAGGGCGCCGGCAAGGTCGCGATCGATCTGGCGCAATGGCCGGTGGACCTGATGTCGTTCTCGGCACACAAGCTCTATGGCCCCAAAGGGATCGGCGCGCTGTACGTCGGCCCACGTGCGCAACAGCGCTTGCAGGCGCAGATTCACGGTGGCGGCCACGAGGGCGGCTTGCGTTCCGGTACGCTGGCGACGCATCAGATCGCTGCCATGGGCTCGGCATTTGCCCTGGCCGCTGAAGCCTTTGAAGGCGAGAAGAAAACCATCGTCGCGTTGCGCGATCGACTGCTCGGACAACTGTTGAGCCTGCCCGGCGTGCGCCTCAATGGCAGCAGCACTCAACGTATTCCGCACACCCTGAGCCTGACCTTCAGTGAAGGCGAGTTCAACCCGGCTGCGCTGAGCCATTCGATCGCGTTTTCCGCGACCTCGGCCTGCAACTCCGCCAGCAACACACCGTCTCACGTGCTACTGGCATTGGGGCACGATGCGCATTTGGCCGGCCGCACCATTCGTCTGAGCCTCGGCCGTTTCACTACCGCCGAAGACATCGACAACGCTGTAGATCTGATCAAGACCGCCTGCGCCAGTGCTCCGGCATTCTGGGCGACAGGGCTTTAACGAGCCGGCTTCGAACGGCACCGAACAATAACGATGAAGTGATTGGCAGGAGACACGATGAGTACCCAGACTTTGACCGAAGGAACGGTTCCCCAGCGCCTGGCGCACACCCGCGAACTGATGCGTCGCGAAGGCATCCACGCACTGCTGGTGCCGTCCGCGGACCCGCACTTGTCGGAATACCTGCCGGGTTATTGGCAGGGGCGGCAATGGTTGTCGGGTTTTCATGGCTCGGTGGGGACATTGATTGTCACCACTGATTTCGCCGGGGTCTGGGCCGACAGTCGTTACTGGGAACAGGCGACCAAGGAGCTCAAGGGCAGCGGCATCGAGCTGGTCAAGTTGCAACCGGGTCAACCGAGCCCGCTGGACTGGCTGGCCGAGCAGACGCCGGAAGGTGGCGTGGTCGCGGTCGACGGCGCAGTAATGGCCGTGGCGTCGGCGCGGACCCTGGGTAGCAAGCTCGAAGCGCGGGGCGCTAGCCTGCGTACCGACCTCGACTTGTTGAACGAAGTCTGGAGCGACCGTCCGGGCCTGCCGAAAGCGCCGATCTATCAACATTTGCCGCCGCAGGCGACCGTCAGCCGTGGCGAGAAACTCGCCCAGCTGCGTGAAACCCTGCAGGAACGCGGCGCCGATTGGCACTTCATCGCCACCCTCGACGACATCGCCTGGCTGTTCAACCTGCGTGGCGGCGATGTGTCGTTCAACCCGGTGTTCGTTTCCTTTGCGTTGATCAGCCAGCAACAAGCCATGCTGTTTGTGGCCTTGAGCAAGGTCGACGCGCAGCTGCGTGCGGTGCTGGAAAAAGATGGCGTGACCTTGCGCGACTACAGCGAAGTCGCTGACGCTTTGGCTGCGATCCCGAACGGCGTAAGCCTGCTTGTGGATCCGGCGCGGGTGACCAGCGGTCTGCTGGGCAACCTCGACAGTGGCGTGAAACTGGTCGAAGGCCTGAACCCGACTACGTTGGCCAAATCACAAAAAAGCCCGGCGGATGCCGAGCACATCCGTCAGGCGATGGAGCAGGACGGCGCGGCGCTGTGCGAGTTCTTCACCTGGCTGGAATCGGCCTGGGGGCGCGAGCGCATTACCGAGCTGACCATCGACGAGAAACTCACGGCGGCCCGTGAGCGTCGCCCGGATTATGTATCGCTGAGTTTCAACACCATCGCTGCGTACAACGCCAACGGCGCGATGCCGCACTACCACGCCACCCCGGAAGAACACGCGGTGATCGAGGGCGACGGCTTGCTGCTGATCGACTCTGGTGGCCAATACCTGGGCGGTACCACTGACATCACCCGCATGGTGGCCGTTGGTACGCCGAGCGAAGAACAGAAACGTGACTGCACCCGCGTCTTGAAAGGCGTGATTGCCTTGTCCCGTGCGCAATTCCCGAAAGGCATTCTGTCGCCGTTGCTGGACGCGATTGCCCGTGCGCCGATCTGGGCTGAAAACGTGGATTACGGCCATGGCACCGGTCACGGTGTGGGTTATTTCCTCAATGTTCACGAAGGTCCGCAGGTGATCGCCTATCAGGCTGCGCCGGCGCCGCAAACCGCCATGCAGCTGGGAATGATCACTTCCATCGAGCCGGGTACTTATCGTCCAGGTCGCTGGGGTGTGCGCATCGAGAACCTGGCGATGAACGTCCTGGCTGGAAGCAGCGAGTTCGGCGAATTCCTCAAGTTCGAAACTCTGACCCTGTGCCCAATCGACACTCGCTGCCTGGAGCCGTCGTTGCTGACGCAGGAAGAGAAGGAGTGGTTCAATGCCTATCACGCCGAGGTGCGCGAGCGTTTGAGCCCGTTGCTGGATGGCGCGGCCCTGGAATGGCTGAACACGCGTACTGCCGCTATTTAAAAGGTTGAAGCTCGGGCGCTGCAGCCAGCGCCTGGGTCATGTAATCGACAAACGCGTTGACCCTGGCGGACTGGCGACGGTTCGCCGGGGACACGGCGTGTATCGGCAGTGATCGGGTCTGGTAATCCTGCAACAGGGCAACCACTCGACCGGCCTTCAAATCGTCACTGAACAGCCAGACAGGTGACAGCGAAATCCCCAATCCTCCCAATACCATTTCGCGGATGGCCTCGGAGTTGTTGCTCTGGGCATTGCCTGTGAT
Source organism: Pseudomonas sp. HS6 (assembly GCF_023375815.1). Taxonomy (NCBI): domain Bacteria; kingdom Pseudomonadati; phylum Pseudomonadota; class Gammaproteobacteria; order Pseudomonadales; family Pseudomonadaceae; genus Pseudomonas; species Pseudomonas sp. HS6. The sequence continues at coordinate 4,089,316 of NZ_CP067412.1, forward strand.
GCGTACCTCGTGGCGTTGGCCGTCCTTTTCGTAAGTCCACAGGTTTTGCGATTCGAGCAGGTTGAATTGCAGGCAGTTGTGCTGCGCAAGATCCTGCGGTGATTGCGGATGTTCATAGCGTTGCAGATAAGCAGGTGCTGCGACGCTGACGCGATGGGTGGTGCCGACTCGACGGGCGATCATGCCGCTGTCGTTCAACTCGCCAATGCGCAGGCTGACATCCAGGCCTTCGTTGACAAGATCCAGGTTCTGGTCGTTCAGATGCAGGTCAATCTGCACTTGCGGGTAGCGCTCAAGAAAACCGGGCAGGCGCGAGGCGATCTGTAGCCGACCGAAGCTCACTGAGGAGCCAATTCGCAACGATCCGGCAACCGCTTCCCTGCCAGACTGGAAGCTGTGTTCGGCTGCATCCACGGCCGCGAGGATATTTCGGCATTCGTTGTAGTACCGCTGACCCTCATCTGTCAGTGACAACTTGCGTGTGCTGCGGGCAATCAGCTTACCGCCCAGTTGGCTCTCAAGGGCACGCAGGACTTTGCTGATGGTCGGCTGGGTGGTGTGCAGTTCCCGGGCAACGGCGGAGAAACTGCCGCGTTCGACCACCCGGACGAAGATGGCCATTGCGTTGAGCTTGTCCATGAAACGCCTCATTCATGCCGTTTTGGCATGATCACTATAGTCATTTGGCGTCTTATCGGCATGGATCTGTTGCGGGAACATGGCTTCACTTTCTCCCACAGGATTGACCGAAATGACTGACTCAATGCACATGCGCGCGCTGATAGTGGACACCGCCAACGCTCCGCTACGCTTGGTTTCCCTTGAACGCCCCGTGGCGGGTGCCGGACAGGTGTTGGTGCGGATCAAGGCCAGCGGTGTGAATCCGCTGGACCTGAAAATCCGTGCGGGGCAGGCCGCTCATGCGCGACAACCGCTGCCGGCGGTGTTGGGGCTGGATCTGGCGGGGGTGATCGAAGCGGTAGGTGAGGGCGTGCAGGGCTGGGCGCCGGGCGATGAAGTTTATGCGTTGGCAACCGGCATTGGAGGTGTGCAGGGTTCGCTGGCCGATTTTGCGGCGGTTGATGCGCGGCTTTTGGCGCGTAAACCGGTCAATCTGAGCATGCGCGAAGCCGCAGGTTTACCGTTGGTGCTGATTACTGCCTGGGAAGGCCTGGTGGATCGGGCTCGGGTAAGGGCTGGGCAAAAGGTATTGATTCACGGTGGTGCGGGCGGTGTCGGACATGTGGCAGTGCAAATCGCCCGGGCGCTCGGTGCCGAGGTTTTTGCGACGGGGTCCGCAGGGCAACGCGGAATTATTGAAGGTTATGGCGCGACGTTCATTGATTACCGTGAGATGTCGGTCGAGGACTATGTCCGTGAGTACGCGGCCGGGGAGGGTTTCGATATTGTTTATGACACGGTGGGCGGTGAAACGCTGGATGCGTCGTTCAAGGCTGCGCGGATATACCACGGACATGTGTTGAGTTGCCTCGGGTGGGGGGAGCATAGTCTGGCGCCGCTGTCCTTCCGGGGGGCGACCTACTCTGGCGTGTTTACCTTGTTGCCGCTGCTGACGGGAAAGGGTGGCGAGCACCATGGTGAGATCCTGCGCCAGGTAGCCTTGTTGATCGAAGCTGGAGAGGTGAAGCCACTGCTCGATGCGCGTCGGTTCACGCTGGAGTCCGCTGGCGAGGCCCATGAGCTGCTTTCATCGAAAGCAGTTCATGGGCGCCTGGTGGTAGAGATCTAGCGCAGGGCTTCTTCAACGAAGTCGAGACGATCCTGACCGAAGAACAACTGGTTGCCGATGAACATGCTCGGCGCGCCGAAGACTCCACGCTTGACGGCTGTCTCGGTGTTGTCCTTGAGGGTAGTCTTGACCGCTTCATCATTGGTCAGTGCCAGTACCTGCTCAGGATTGAAACCGTGTTCGGTCAGCACCGCTGCGACCGTTGTCGGTTCATCGAGACCGCGGCCATCAACCCAAAGCGCTTTGAACAGGCAGTCGATGAACGCGAGGAAGCGCTCCGGGTGCCGCAATTGAATGCCGGTCACCGCTCGCATCAACATCAGGGTATTGATCGGAAAATGGGGATTGAATTTCAGGGGCACGTCGTAGCGTTTGGCGTAGCGGTCCAGATCCTGAAACATGTAGCGGCCCTTGGCCGGGATCATCGCCGGTGACGCATTGCCTGTGGCCTTGAATACGCCGCCCAGCAGCATCGGGATATAGATCAACTGGCTGCCGGTTTCGGCGCAGATTCCTGGCAGTTGGGTGTACGCGAGATAGGTGGCGGGGCTGCCGAGGTCGAAGTAGAACTCCACGGTTTTGCTCATGTTCGCTGCACTCATTGTTGTTATTGGAAGGGATTACCAGCGTTCGTTCCAGGGGCGCAGATCCAGCTCGAAAGACCAGGCGTCCCTTGGCTGGCTGTGCAGGTACCAATAGTTCTCGGCGATGTGCTCGGGATTGAGAATACCGTCCTGATCCTTGGTTGCGTATTTGTCGGGGAAATTGCTGCGGATAAAGTCGGTATCGATGGCACCGTCGACCACGATGTGGGCAACGTGAATGTTCATCGGGCCGAGTTCTCTGGCCATGCTTTGCGCCAGTGCGCGGATGCCGTGCTTGGCCCCGGCAAATGCGGCAAAACCGGAGGCGCCTCGTAGCCCGGCGGTAGCTCCGGTGAACAGAATGGTGCCGCGCTGGCGGGTGACCATTCGCTTGGCCACTTCGCGAGCATTGAGGAACCCTGAGAAACAAGCCATTTCCCAGATCTTGAAATACTTGCGTGCAGTTTCTTCGAGAATGCTGCAAGGCACGTTGGCCCCGATGTTGAAAACAAACGCTTCAATCGGCCCGAGACGGGTTTCGATATCTTCGATCAGTGCAATGACGTCTTCTTCCTTCCGCGCATCGCAGGCAAAACCGTGGGCTTCGCCGCCGTCCGCCTGAATGGCTTCCACCAACGGCTGCAATTTGTCGGCGCTGCGCCGTGTGACGCAAGCGATGAAACCTTCTTTGGCGAACCGCCTGGCGATGGCGCCACCCGTGGCATCACCTGCACCGACAACCAATACGACCTTCTTGTTATTCATGGGTGGATCCCTTTAGTAAACGATCGTTAAGTGAACGAACGTTATGCTAGGATTTGCTCAGCGTCAAGGCAGTCAATTGCGAGGATGAATGCATGCGGTACTCCGCCGGTCACAAGCTTGAAACCAAAGAAAAGCTGCTGCAAAGCAGCTCGCTGTCCGCGAAAAAAAGCGGTTTTTCAACGATGGGTGTTGATGGCCTGATGAAGACGATCGGCCTGAGCGGTGCGGCGTTCTACAGTCATTTCTCGTCCAAGGACGCTTTGTTCGCCGCTATCGTCGAGCGCGAGTTGTGTCAGAGCCTGGATCGGCTTGGTGGGCGGGGGGAGCAGGATCGTGAGCGGTTGGAGCGATGCCTGAAGCTGTATCTGAACATGGCGCATGTCGAGCAACCTGAGCTGGGTTGCGCATTACCTGCGTTAGGTGCCGAGATTGCGCGGTCGGATGTCGTTGTGCGGGAACAGGCTGAGCTATGGATTTGTCGGCTTCAGGAAAGTTGGGCGCAAATTCTGGAGAGCGACAGCCTGGCCTGGGCCATTCTGTCGCAATGTGTCGGGGCGTTGGTGGTTGCGCGAATGCTGGCGTCCCCACAAGTTCAGCAGCGGGTGCTGGAATCCAGTCACGAAGAGATCGGCCGCCAGCTCGCCGTTCAGCGAGCACAATAGCGGCGGCGGTTTATTTGCAGATGACGATCATGCTTCGGCTGGTATAGCCGGCGGGGTTGAGACCAAAGGGATAATCACCCGGCTCCTCCACCGCATCCCCGGATTTGGCGATGACTTTATAACCCTTCGGCGCACAGGAGTTGGCGGCACTGGTGTAACACTTGTCCCAGGAAGATGAGAGTCCTGAACAGTTGATATGCAGCCCTTTTTTGCCGTGCTTTACCTGAGTCTTGGAGGTTGCCGCGCATCCCGCAACGGCGAGCACGGCGATCAGTATCAAAATTCGTTTCATTACCGTCCTTATGGCGGCCTCGAGTCTGACGCTCGGGTCTGCCTGCATTCGCTCTCGCTTGATGCGTTCCGATGTCCCTATCCGAAAAAGTCCATATCTGGCACTGAGTTGCGAAGCTAAACATGGCCTAAATGAGCGGCAAATACCAGACCTTCGTTACAACCGCTTTCAATCCGCCGCAATCACGGGCTTGGCATGGCTGCCCATGGTCATGGTTGCACCGACGGAAGCCAGGATAATGCACAGGATCGCCATCCATTGTGACAAAGAAAGGTATTCCTGCAGGAATAGCAGCCCTGATAGAGCACCAAATGCCGGCTCGATACTCATCAGCGTGCCGAAGGTGCGGGCTGGCATGCGGGTGAGGGCGATCATTTCCAGGGTATAAGGCAGGGCCGTGGAGAGAATGGCGACACCGATGGCTATCGGGATCAGCGAAGGCGTCAGCAACGCGGCACCTGCGTGGACGATGCCAATGGGGGCAACGAACAGTGCTGCGATCATCACGCCCAGTGCTGCGGTCGTCACGCCGTTGTCAGCGCCGGCCTTCTGGCCGAAGAGAATGTAAAGCGCCCAGCAAACACCAGCGCCAAGCGCATAGGCCACACCGGTAAGGTCGAGGCCCGCTGTCGTCGCACCTGTTGGTATCAATAGCAGCAATCCGACTGCGGCGAGGGCAATCCAGAGAAAGTCGATTGCACGACGGGATGCGTAGATGGCTACGGCCAGCGGCCCGGTGAACTCCAGCGCAACCGCAATGCCGAGCGGCACAGTGCGTAAGGACATATAGAAGAGAAAGTTCATGCCGCCCAGCGCCATCCCATACACGATCACGGTGCGCAGCGATTTGGCCGTCAGCTTTGCCTTCCAGGGTCTCAGCAGTAGCACCATGATCACGCTGGCGAACATCAGGCGTAGCGTGGTTGTACCTTGGGCGCCCACGATGGGGAACATGCTTTTGGCCAGAGAGGCGCCTGACTGGATTGATGCCATGGCAATCAATATCAGGCCAACCGGAAACAGGATGGATACAAGACTGCGGGGTTGGTCGTTCATTGCGCGGCATCGTCCGATAGTAAAGGCAGTAGAAGGCATTAACTGAGTGATGGGCAATATACTGCGCATTCGCTGGTGTTGCGTCTATATATAAGCGGGCTTTTTGATATCGACTGATAGAAAAATCAAATTAGGGGTTGACGGCAGATTCTGGGAGCCGACCGAGGTGTCTTGCGTCATACATCGACCTGAATGATCGGAGTCGATTATGGATTCAGCCAAGTTCGTTCAGGTCGGCGTATCTCCCCAATATCCCCCTATCGGCTCCCTCTCCCAGGGGGAGAGGGCTGGGGTGAGGGGTAGCGATCCAAAGCCGATCACCACTCAAACCATCGCCGCAAAATTCAACCGAAACTGCTGCGCCGTCACCCCCAACCGCCGGTTAAACACACCGCGCATATGCTGCGCATCACGAAACCCACACTGATATGCCACGGTCTTGAGCGGCGCCGTGGTGCTTTCGAGCATCACCCGCGCCGCATCCACCCGCGCACGCTCGACGAATTCCGCCGGGGTGACTTTCGCTTCGCGAGCAAACACCCGGGAGAAATTCCGCGCGCTCATGTTCGCCGCATTCGCCAGATCGGCGATGGTCAGGTCGCCGGTAAGATTGGCCAGCACATACAGCTGCACCATCGCCACCGCCGACGTCGGTTCTGCATGCGGTGTGAGGAACGGGCTGAACTGCGACTGCCCGCCCGAGCGCTGGGTAAACACCACCAGCCGCTTGGCCACGCTCAACGCGACCTCGGAACCGTGATCACGCGCCAGCAGATAGAGCGACAGATCGATCCCCGCCGTCACCCCCGCCGAGGTGTAGAGCTGACCGTCCTCGACATACAACCGATCGGCCTCGACCCGGCTCGACGGGCACAACTGCGCCAGCGCCTCGGCGTCATTCCAGTGGGTGGTGACCGTATGCCCGTCCAGCAACCCCGCACGGGCCAGCATAAACGCACCGTTGCAGATCGAGCCGAATCGCCGCGCCCGCCCGCAGGCCTCACGCAACCACGCATCGAACGCCTCGCCGAAATCCAGGAACGGCAACTGCGGCCCACCGGCCACCAGCAACAAATCGTAACCCTGCGACACTTCGCTGAAATGCCGATGAGCACTCAGGGTCAACCCGTTGGAACACGGCATCAACCCACGCTCGACGCCGATCACTTCGAGTCGGTAATGATCTTCCGGCGCCAGGAAGCGGTTGGCCTCGGCGAACACGTCCATGGGCCCGCTGACGTCCAGCGACTGCACGCCGGGGAACACCACAATGGCGACGGTTTTGTTCATGGCGATGTCGGCTCCCGGGGAATGGCGGATCAGCGCCAACCCTAGCCAATCCTCGTCGCAGAAGCGAGCTGGCACGATTTGCAGGTGGAATGGCAAGGATCGCAGCCATGGATCGATTGTCCGGTTTTGCCCCCGGGAACAGACTTTCCCCATCAGCGCCGCGACGGCGTTTTCGACGAGGAAGCTCAACATGACCACGACCATCGCCGGTATCCAGATCCCCGACAGCGCCCTCGCCCGGGCCACCACCGAGTACATCCGCGACATCGAATCCGACCTTCTTTACCACCACTCGCGCCGGGTATTTCTGTTCGGGGCCTTGAGCGGCGAACGCCAGCAACTGGCCTACGATCCGGAGCTGTTGTACGTCGGCGCGATGTTCCACGACCTGGGTCTGGTCGAAGGTCACCGCAGCGATGACGAACGTTTCGAAGTCGATGGCGCCAACGCGGCAGCGACGTTTCTCAAGCCTTACGGGCTGAGCGACGACGACATCGAACAAGTCTGGTTGTCGATCGCCCTGCACACCACGCCGGGTGTGCCGAAGCATCTGCGTCCGACCGTGGCGCTGGTGACGGCAGGCGTCGAGATGGATGTGCTGGGCATGGATTACGCCGCGTTCACCACTGTGCAGCGTGAGGCGGTGGTGCATGCGCACCCGCGGGGCGAGGGTTTCAAGGAGTGCATCATCTGCGCGTTTGCCGATGGCTTGCGTCATCGCCCGCAGACGACGTTCGGCAATGTGAAGACCGATGTGCTGAAAGATCAGGCGCCGGGGTTCAAGCCGATGAACTTCGTTGAAGTCATCCGCAGTTCTCCCTGGACTGCGTAAAACCAAATGTGGGAGCGGGCTTGCCCGCGATGGCGGTCTGACATTCAACATTGCAGTTGACTGTGATGACGTCATCGCGGGCAAGCCCGCTCCCACAGGATTTGAGGTTAATCACAGAGCTGTGATCAACCCCACTGGCTTACGCCGCTTCCGGCGTCTGCGCCCGGCGCACGTCCGGTTGCTTCCACGAATCGGCAGCGCTTTCTTCGATGGCTTGCTGGATCGCCTTGCGACGCGCTTCTTCGGCGCGGCGGCTGAAGAACCAGACCATGAAGGTCACCAGCGACACCGCCAACAGAATCAGGCTGGCCACGGCGTTGATCTCGGGTTTCACGCCCAGACGCACCGCCGAGAACACTTCCATCGGCAAGGTCGTCGAACCCGGGCCGGACACGAAGCTCGCCAGCACCAGGTCGTCCAGCGACAGGGCGAACGACATCATGCCGCCCGCCGCCAGCGACGGCGCGATCATCGGGATGGTGATCAGGAAGAACACCTTCCACGGCCGTGCGCCGAGGTCCATCGCGGCCTCTTCAATCGACAGGTCCAGCTCACGCAGACGCGCCGACACCACCACCGCCACATACGCCGCACAGAACGTGGTGTGGGCGATCCAGATGGTGACGATGCCACGCTCCTGCGGCCAGCCGATCATCTGCGCCATGGCCACGAACAGCAGCAACAGCGACAGACCGGTAATCACCTCAGGCATGACCAGCGGCGCAGTCACCAGACCGCCGAACAGCGTACGGCCCTTGAAGCGGGTGATGCGGGTCAAGACGAATGCCGCCAGCGTACCCAGCGCCACTGCCGCGACGGCGGTGTAGCAGGCGATTTCCAGCGAGCGCACCACCGAGCCCATCAGTTGGGTGTTGTCGAGCAGGCCGACGTACCACTTGATCGACCAGCCGCCCCACACCGTCACCAGCTTCGAGGCGTTGAACGAGTAGATCACCAGGATCAGCATCGGCAGGTAGATGAACAACAGGCCGAGCACCAGCATCAGGCTGGAGAAACGGAAGCGCTTCATTCTTTACCCTCCATTTCCTTGGCCTGACTGCGGTTGAACAGGATGATCGGCACGATCAGGATCGCCAACATCACCACCGCCAGGGCGGACGCCACCGGCCAGTCACGGTTGTTGAAGAACTCTTGCCAGAGCACTTTACCGATCATCAGGGTTTCCGGACCGCCGAGCAGTTCCGGGATCACGAACTCGCCCACCACCGGGATGAACACCAGCATGCAGCCGGCGATGATCCCGTTCTTGGACAGCGGAATAGTGATTTTCCAGAAGCTGTTGAAGGTGCTCGAACCCAGGTCGGAAGCCGCTTCCAGCAGGCTTTGATCGTGCTTCACCAGGTTGGCGTACAGCGGCAGGATCATGAACGGCAGGTACGAATAGACGACGCCGATGTACACCGCGAGGTTGGTGTTGAGGATCTGCAGCGGCTCGTCGATGAAGCCCATGCTCATCAGGAAACCGTTGAGCAGGCCGTTGTTGCTGAGGATGCCCATCCACGCGTAAACGCGGATCAGGATCGCGGTCCAGGTCGGCATCATGATCAGCAGCACCAGCACCGTTTGCAGCTCTTTGCGGGCGCTGGCGATGGCGTAGGCCATCGGGTAGCCGATCAGCAGGCAGAGGATGGTGCTGAAAAACGCCATCTTCAACGAGCCGAGGTACGCGGCGATGTATAACTCGTCGTCGCCGAGCATCGCGTAGTTGCCCAGGTTCAGCAGCACTTGCAGCTTCTGGTCAACGAAGCTGTAGATCTCGGTGTACGGCGGGATGGCCACGTCGGCTTCGGCGAAGCTGATCTTCAGAACGATGAAGAACGGCAGCATGAAGAACAGGAACAGCCAGATGAACGGAACCCCGATGACCAGTTGGCGGCCACCGGGAATTATTCGATTGAGCCGGCGTTTGAATTTGCGCATGTTCATGAGCGAAGTACCACGCCGCTGTCATCTTCCCAGTACACGTAGACCTGATCACCCCAGGTCGGACGTGCGCCACGGCGTTCGGCGTTGGCCACGAACGACTGCACCAGTTTGCCGCTCGGCAATTCGACGTAGAACACCGAGTGCCCGCCGAGGTAGGCGATGTCGTGCACCTTGCCGCTGGACCAGTTGTACTCGCAGGTCGGCATTTCGGCGGTGACCAGCAGTTTTTCCGGACGGATCGCGTAGGTCACGGACTTGTCCTGCACCGAAGTGCTGATGCCGTGGCCGACGTAGATCTGCCGGTCGAGGTCCTTGCAGACGATGGTCGCGTGGCCTTCGGCGTCGTCGATCACTTCGCCTTCGAAGATGTTCACGTTGCCGATGAATTCGCAGACCAGGCGGCTGGTCGGGGTTTCGTAGATGTCGATCGGGCTGCCGATCTGGGCGATCCAGCCCAGGTGCATGATCGCGATGCGCTCGGCCATGGTCATGGCCTCTTCCTGGTCGTGGGTCACCATCACGCAGGTCACACCCACGCGCTCGATGATCTCAACCAGCTCAAGCTGCATCTGTGAACGCAGTTTCTTGTCCAGTGCGCCCATCGGCTCGTCGAGCAGCAACAGCTTCGGCCGCTTGGCCAGCGAACGCGCCAGTGCCACACGCTGACGCTGGCCGCCGGACAACTGATGCGGCTTGCGCTTGGCGTACTGGCTCATCTGCACCAGCTTGAGCATCTCGGCCACGCGGGCGTCGATCTCGGCCTTGGGAATCTTGTCCTGTTGCAGGCCGAACGCGATGTTCTGTGCCACGGTCATGTGCGGGAACAGAGCGTACGACTGGAACATCATGTTGATCGGTCGCTCGTACGGCGGCATGTCGGTGATGTCGACGCCGTCGAGGAAAATGCGCCCCTCCGTGGGCCTTTCAAACCCTGCCAGCATCCGCAGCAGAGTGGATTTGCCCGATCCCGAACCGCCGAGCAGGGCGAAGATCTCGCCCTTCTTGATTTCCAGGGACACATCGTCCACGGCAACCGTCTCGTCGAACTTCTTCGTGACCCGGTCGATTTTAACCAGCACCTGCTTAGGTGTCTGGTCGCCCTCGAGGGCTTTCTTATAGGCGCCGGAGGCAACTGCCATTTACGAAACTCCCAGAAAAAAGAGTGCAGTTCGCCCACGCAAGACGAACCCAGGATAGTTTGTACGTTGAAGCTATTTACCCGACTTGACCTTGGTCCAGCTGCGGGTCATCAAACGCTGAATATTGGGTGGCAACTCGACCGACACGTAAGTCTTGTCGAGGACGGCCTGCGGTGGATAAACCGCTTCGTCGGTGCGAATGGACTGCTCCATCAGCTTGTCCGAACCCGGGTTGGGGTTGGCGTAACCGACGTAATCACTGACCTGGGCGATCACCTCAGGTTTCAGCAAATAGTTGATGAAGGCGTGGGCCTCTTTGACGTTGGACGAGTCCTTCGGAATCGCCAGCATGTCGAACCAGAGCGCGCCGCCCTCTTTCGGGATGGCGTAGGCGATGTTCACGCCTTTCTTGGCTTCTTCGGCACGGTGCTTGGCCTGGAAGATGTCGCCGGAGAAACCGATGGCCACGCAGATATCGCCGTTGGCCAGATCGCCGATGTATTTCGAGGAGTGGAAGTAGGTCACGTACGGACGCACTGCCAGCAACTTGGCCGTGGCCTTCTCGTAATCCTTGGGATCGGTGCTGTTGGCGTTCAGGCCCATGTAGTTGAGCACGGTCGGCATCATTTCATCGGCCGAATCGAGGAACGCCACGCCGCAGCTGTGCAGCTTCTTGATGTTCTCGGGCTCGAACAGCACGCTCCAGGAGTCGATCTTGTCGACGCCGAGTACGGCTTTCACTTTATCGACGTTGTAGCCGATGCCGTTGGTGCCCCACAGGTACGGCACCGCGTACAGGTTGCCCGGATCGTTCTGTTCCAGGCGTTTGAGCAGCACCGGGTCGAGGTTGGAATAGTTCGGCAGCTGCGCCTTGTCGAGTTTCTGGAACGCGCCCGCCTTGATCTGCTTGCCAAGGAAGTGGTTCGACGGCACGACCACGTCGTAACCGGTACGCCCGGCGAGCAGTTTGCCCTCCAGGGTTTCGTTGGAGTCGAATACGTCGTAGACCGGTTTGATCCCGGTTTCTTTCTGGAAATCGGCCAGGGTGGTCTCGCCGATGTAATCCGACCAGTTATAAATATGCACAGTACCGGCGGCTTGGGCACCGACAGCGAACGTCAGGCCGGCAGCGGCCAGCAGGGCATTGCGCAAAGAAGAAAAAATAGGCAAGTGGAGGTCCTCTAATTTAGTTGGGCCCAAGTTGCCCCGCGCTGCATGACAGTCACGGTTGCCCGGCAACAAAACCGGCGCGCAACTTACCTTCGAAAAACCGTTGCAGCAAAACTTTCTGTCATTTAATTGCACCGCTGGCCGTCCTTGCGAACGCGACGGCCAGCGGTTGCGGCTTCAAACCGGCTTATTTACCGGATTTGATCTTGGTCCAGCTGCGGGTCATATCGCGCTGGGTAGCGGCCGGCAAATCGGCGATCGCATACAGCTTGGCCTGTACATCGGCTGGCGGGTAGATGCCCGGGTCGCTGGTGATGTCTTTATTCACCAGCGGCGTTGCAGCAGCGTTACCGTTCGGGAAACGTACGGCGTTGGTGATGCCGGCCATGACTTCAGGCTTCTGCAGGAAGGTCATGAACTTGTAGGCGCCTTCAACGTTTTCGGCATCCTTCGGAATGGCGACCATGTCGAAGAAGCTGCCTGCGCCTTCCTTCGGAATCGCGTAGCTGACTTTCACCTTGTCACCGGCCTCGGCGGCACGGGACTTGGCCTGCTGCACGTCACCCGAGTAGCCGACCGCTACGCAGATGTTGCCGTTGGCCAGGTCCGAGATGTACTTGGAGGAGTGGAAGTAGGTGATCGATGGACGAATCTTGAGGAACAGGTCCTCGGCTTTCTTGATGTCTTCTTTCTTCTGGGTGTCGGTTGGCAGGCCCAGGTAGTGCAGCGCGACCGGGAGCATTTCGGTCGGCGAATCGAGGAAGCTCACGCCGCAGCCCTTGAGCTTGGCGATGTTTTCAGGCTTGAGCAGAACGTCCCAGGAATCGATGGTGTCGACGCCCAGCGCAGCCTTGACCTTCTCAGGGTTGTAGCCGATGCCGATCGAGCCCCACATGTACGGGAAGGCGTGCTTGTTGCCCGGGTCGCTGACCGACACGGCCTTGAGCAGGTCCTGGTTCAGGTTCTTCCAGTTAGGCAGCTTGGAGGTGTCCAGCTCCTGGTAAACGCCGGCCTTGATCTGCTTGGCCAGGAAGTTGTTCGACGGCACGACCACGTCGTAGCCGGACTTGCCCGCCAGCAGCTTGGCTTCCAGGGTTTCGTTGGAGTCGAACACGTCGTAGACGACCTTGATCCCCGACTCTTTCTCGAAGTTCGCGATGGTGTCCGGAGCGATGTAGTCGGACCAGTTGTAGACGTGCAGCACTTTGTCGTCCGCGTGAACCGCGCCCGCCATCATGCCCGCGACGGACAGGGCCAGAAGAGTCTTGCCAGCAAGCTTTTTACCTAATGCCTTCATGCGTCATGCTCCAAATTTTTCTTTTTTGAACCACTTTGTTCAGCGGCCGAACCCGGACAACTGGAACCGCGGCTAGTCTGGCAAGATACGAGGCGGTCTTTCAAGAAAAGACCAGCCTTTCTGACAGCTCCGAGCGACAGCGCAACAGCTCCATCGCTCAGAGCCTAGCACTTAGCCCTGCAATGCACTGAGGGTCAGATCCAGGCACTTGCGCGCCTTGGTCACCAGCTCATCGATCTCCGCCTTGCTGATCACCAGCGGCGGCGCAATGATCATGGTGTCGCCCACAGCGCGCATGATCAGCCCGTTGTCGAAGCAGAACTGACGGCAGATCATGCCCACACCCTTGCCTTCGTAGCGCTTGCGAGTGGCCTTGTCCTGCACCAGCTCGATCGCCCCCAGCAGACCGACTCCGCGCACTTCCCCCACCAACGGGTGATCGTTCAGCTCGCGCAGACGTTTCTGCAAATACGGTGCCGTTTCGTTGTGTGCGTTTTCGATAATTTTTTCGTCGCGCAGAATCCGGATGTTTTCCAGACCCACCGCCGCCGCCACCGGGTGACCGGAGTAGGTGAAGCCGTGGTTGAAATCGCCACCCTCGTTGAGCACCGCCACCACTTCGTCACGCACGATCAGGCCACCCATCGGGATGTAGCCGGACGTCAGGCCTTTGGCGATGGTCATCATGTCGGGCTTGAGGTCGTAGAAATCGCTGCCGAACCATTGACCGGTGCGGCCAAAACCGCAGATCACTTCATCCGCCACGAACAGGATGTCGTACTTGGCGAGGATTTCCTTGATGCGCGGCCAGTAGGTGTCTGGCGGAATGATCACGCCGCCGGCGCCCTGGATCGGCTCGGCAATGAAGGCACCGACGTTGTCGACGCCGACTTCGAGAATCTTTTCTTCCAGCTGATTGGCGGCCCAGATCCCGAATTCTTCCGGGGTCATGTCGCCGCCTTCGGCGAACCAGTACGGCTGGGCGATGTGGACGATGCCCGGAATCGGCAAGTCGCCCTGCTCGTGCATATAGGTCATGCCGCCCAGGCTGGCGCCGGCCACGGTGGAGCCGTGGTAGCCGTTCTTGCGGCTGATGATGACTTTCTTGTTCGGCTGGCCCTTGATCGCCCAGTAGTGGCGAACCATGCGCAGCATGGTGTCGTTGCCTTCGGAGCCGGAACCGGTGAAGAACACATGGTTCATGCCTTCCGGCGCCACGTCGGCGATGGCCTTGGCCAGTTCCAGCGCCGGCGGGTGCGCGGTCTGGAAGAACAGGTTGTAGTAAGGCAGCTCGCGCATTTGCTTGGCGGCCGCATCGGCCAGCTCATCGCGCCCATAACCGATCGCCACACACCACAGACCCGCCATGCCATCGAGGATCTTGTTGCCCTCGCTGTCCCACAGGTACACGCCCTTGGCGTTGGTGATGATCCGTGGACCCTTTTCTTTCAACTGCTTGAAGTCGCTGAACGGGGCCAGGTGGTGATCGCTGCTGAGGGCTTGCCACTCACGGGTTTGCGGGTTGTTGCTGGTCATGCCAATTCTCCTTGTTATCGGTGAAGGCGCGGCGGCTGGCCACCGCGCCCGGCGTATCAGACGGCGAAGAGCAGGTACTCACGCTCCCAGGAACTGATCACGCGCTTGAAGTTTTCATGCTCGGCCCGCTTGACCGCGACGTAGCCGGTGATGAAAGTCTTGCCCAGGTATTTCTCGATGGTTGCGCTGTTTTCCATACGCTCCAGCGCGTCTTCGATGGTCAGCGGCAGGCGCAGGTTGCGGCGCTCGTAACCACGGCCCACGACCGGCGCGCTCGGGTTCAGGCCCTCGACCATGCCGATGTAGCCGCAGAGCAGGCTCGCGGCAATCGCCAGGTACGGGTTGGCGTCGGCGCCCGGCAGGCGGTTCTCCACCCGACGGTTCTGCGGGCCGGCATCCGGTACGCGCAGGCCCACGGTGCGGTTTTCTTCGCCCCACTCCACGTTCACCGGCGCGGAGGTGTCCGGCAGGAAGCGGCGGAACGAGTTGACGTTCGGTGCGAACAGCGGCAGCAATTCCGGGATCAGTTTCTGCAGGCCACCGATGTGGTGCAGAAACAGTTGGCTCATGGTCCCGTCTTCGTTGGAGAACACGTTCTTGCCGGTCTCGATGTCGATGATGCTCTGGTGCAGGTGCATCGCACTGCCCGGCTCACCGGTCATCGGCTTGGCCATGAAGGTCGCGGCCACGTTGTGCTTGAGGGCGGCCTCACGCATGGTGCGCTTGAACACCAGGATCTGGTCGGCCAGGGACAAGGCGTCGCCGTGACGGAAGTTGATTTCCATCTGCGCGGTGCCGTCCTCGTGGATCAGCGTGTCGAGGTCCAGCTCCTGCAATTCGCACCAGTCGTAGACGTCTTCGAACAGCGGATCGAATTCGTTCGCCGCTTCGATGGAGAACGACTGACGACCGATTTCCGGACGCCCGGAACGGCCGACTGGCGGCTGCAACGGATAGTCAGGGTCGTCGCTGCGCTTGGTCAGGTAGAACTCCATTTCCGGCGCCACGATCGGCTGCCAGCCTTTGTCGGCATAGAGTTTCAGGACTTTCTTGAGGACGTTGCGCGGCGACAGCTCGATCGGGTTGCCTTGCTTGTCGTAGGTGTCGTGGATCACCTGGGCGGTCGGCTCGATGGCCCATGGCACCAGGTACACCGCGTTCTGGTCGGGGCGGCAGATCATGTCGATGTCGGCCGGGTCGAGCAGTTCGTAATAGATGTCGTCTTCGACGTAGTCGCCGGTCACGGTCTGCAACAGAACGCTCTCTGGCAGGCGCATGCCTTTTTCGGCGATGAACTTGTTGGTCGGCGAGATCTTGCCCCGGGTGATACCGGTCAAGTCGCCGATCATGCATTCGACTTCTGTGATCTTGTGGTCTTTCAACCAATCGGTGAGCTGGTCGAGGTTGTTACTCATAAATGCCTCTGGGCTGAGTCTCCTGACGTGTGTCAGGCAAGTTTGACGCACGGGGGCGTCGCGTTAAGGGGGCTTGCTTGCGCGCAGTACCGGCTTACGCCAGGCACCGCGCATAGACAATGAAGGAGGAGCTTACCTGCCCTTTACGCTGGCGTTGCATTTCCTGTGCACATCCCGGACGCGCAGAATCACGGGCACAGCGACGGGCGCGGTGCAGGCCGGAACGAGGAAAGAGATCTATATTGAGAGGAGAACCGCTAAAGAGGATGCCTTCGCGTGCGTCCAGAATATCGGACGTTGCCGCCTGATCTGCCGTGGACAGAGACAACGCTGGCAGGCTGCGAGCCTTGCTGGCTGCGCTGCGGACGGACGTGTCGCCACTGATGTGATAAGCATGCAGACCGGACTGCAAGGAGCAGTCGGTGACGCCGATTAACGGCAGGCGAGACATGAAGCACCCCGGTATTATTGCTGTTATGGGTTTGACCCGAGCTTAGCCTTGTTCATTTTTTTACACAACACCCCCGTAAAAAATACAACACGGCCTGCTCAAGCCTGCGGGTGGCGCGTCCTCCACGGATAAAAAAATGCCCCAAAGTGCCCCATAAATGCCCTCGTGGCGCTTTTTCAGGGCAAAAAAGGCCTCGCTTGACTTCGGCAGGCCGTTCGGGTTGACTGAAACCAGAAAAGATCAATGATTGATATTTTTAACAACAAAGGTGTTGCATCATGTCGGTACCCCCGCGTGCCGTTCAGCTTAACGAAGCGAACGCGTTCCTTAAGGAACATCCTGAGGTTCTGTACGTTGACCTTCTGATTGCGGATATGAATGGTGTGGTGCGCGGCAAGCGCATCGAACGCACCAGCCTCCACAAGGTTTACGAGAAAGGCATCAACCTGCCGGCCTCTCTATTTGCTCTGGATATCAATGGTTCGACGGTGGAAAGCACCGGCCTGGGCCTGGACATCGGCGACGCCGATCGTATCTGCTATCCAATCCCCGACACCCTGTGCAACGAGCCATGGCAGAAGCGCCCTACCGCGCAACTGTTGATGACCATGCACGAACTCGAAGGCCAGCCGTTCTTCGCCGACCCGCGAGAAGTGTTGGCTAACGTGGTGCGCAAGTTCGACGAGTTGGGCCTGACCATCTGCGCCGCGTTCGAACTCGAGTTCTACCTGATTGACCAGGAGAACGTGAACGGTCGTCCGCAACCGCCACGCTCGCCGGTTTCCGGTAAACGTCCGCACTCGACTCAGGTCTACCTGATCGACGACCTCGACGAATACGTCGACTGCCTTCAGGACATTCTGGAAGGTGCGAAAGAGCAAGGTATTCCGGCCGACGCCATCGTCAAGGAAAGTGCCCCGGCGCAGTTCGAAGTGAACCTGCATCATGTCGCCGACCCGATCAAGGCGTGCGACTACGCGGTCCTGCTCAAGCGTCTGATCAAGAACATCGCCTACGACCATGAAATGGACACCACCTTCATGGCCAAGCCGTACCCGGGTCAGGCAGGCAACGGTCTGCACGTCCACATTTCGATTCTGGACAAGCAAGGCAAAAACATTTTTGCCAGCGAGGATCCCGAGCAGAACGCCGCGCTGCGTCACGCGATCGGCGGTGTGCTCGAGACCCTGCCCGCGCAGATGGCTTTCCTCTGCCCGAACGTCAACTCCTACCGTCGTTTCGGTGCGCAGTTCTACGTGCCGAACTCGCCGAGCTGGGGCCTGGACAACCGCACCGTGGCCCTGCGCGTACCGACCGGCTCCGCCGACGCGGTCCGTCTGGAACACCGCGTGGCCGGCGCCGACGCCAACCCGTACCTGCTGATGGCTTCGGTCCTGGCGGGCGTGCACCACGGTCTGGTCAACAAGATCGAACCGGGGGCTCCGGTCGAAGGCAACAGCTACGAGCAGAACGAGCAGAGCCTGCCGAACAACTTGCGCGATGCCCTGCGCGAGCTGGACGACAGCGAGGTGATGGCCAAGTACATCGATCCTAAATACATCGATATCTTCGTCGCCTGTAAGGAAAGCGAGCTGGAGGAGTTCGAACACTCCATCTCCGACCTTGAGTACAACTGGTACCTGCATACCGTTTAAGCGGATTGCAGCAACAGAAAACGCCGTTGGCTTCTCAGCCCGCGGCGTTTTTTATTGGCCCCTGTGGCACATGCCCAAGCTCTGCGTACAATGCCCGCTGCCCCGCAGGAGACTTTCATGACGCGTCCCGCCCCCGTCCGCAAACCCCGTGCCCGCAGTCAGGCGCGGATCGATTCGATACTCGATGCCGCGCGCACGCTGCTGGCCGCCGAGGGCGTGGCGAGCCTGTCGATCTACAGCGTCGCCGAGCGCGCGCAGATCCCGCCCTCCTCGGTCTACCATTTTTTCGCCAGCGTACCGGCCCTGCTGGAAGGTCTGACGGCGGATGTCCACGCGGCCTTCCGCGCCTGCCTGCAAGCGCCGATCGATCACGACGCCCTGCGCGACTGGCGCGACCTGTCCCGCCTGGTCGAACAACGCATGCTGGAGATCTACGACGAAGACGCCGCCGCCCGCCAACTGATCCTGGCGCAACACGGCCTTACCGAAGTCACTCAGGCCGACCGCCAGCACGACCTCGAACTCGGCGACCTGATGCACAAGCTGTTCGACCATCACTTCGAATTGCCCAAGCTGCCGGATGACGTGGATGTATTCGCACTGGCGATGGAACTGGGCGACCGCGTCTACGCCCGCTCGGTGCAGCAGCACGGGCAGATCACACCGCGCATGGCCGAGGAAGGGATGCGTGTCTTCGATGCCTATCTGGGCCTGTATCTACCGCCCTATCTGCACAAGCGCTGAGCAACTCGTCAAACAGCCCGGAGCAATAACTTGTCGACGGAGTGATCGGCGGATTTGTTGATGATCAGATTGGCCCTGTCACGCGTCGGCAGAATGTTCTCGGCAAGGTTCTTCAAATTCACCCGATCCCAGGTCTCGGACGCCACCAACAGCGCTTCCTCGTCAGACAACTGTTTGTACTTGTGGAAGTAGGACTCGGAAGACTGGAACGCCGTGTTCTTCAAGTAGACAAACCGCTCGAGATACCACTTTTTGATGTTGTCGGTGGTGGCATCGATGTAAATCGAGAAATCGATGAAGTCCAGAACGTTCAGTCCTGGACTGTGCCCGCCCTGCAACACATTCAGGCCTTCCAGGACAATGATGTCCGGCGCACGAACCTGCTGGGTTTCATCGACAAGAATGTCGTATCGGGCATGAGAGTAAATCGGGATCTCGACCGCTTTGGCATCGTTGCGCACCGCGTGCAGGAAATCCAGAAACCGTGGCGTATCGTAGGATTCAGGGAAGCCCTTTCGATGCAAAAGCGCTTTTTCCTGGAGCGTTGCCAGGGGATAGAGAAACGAGTCAGTGGTCACCAGTTGCACATTCGGCGAACCGGACCACAACGACAAAAGTGCCGACAACACCCTGGCAAAACTGCTTTTACCCACCGCAACACTGCCCGAGACTCCGATCACGAAGGGTGGTTTGAAGCCAGGCATGGCGAGAAAGTCCGACTGACTCTTTCTCAGCGCCTGCGTCGCCGAAAAACGCAGATAGAGCAGACGCGACAGAGGCAACAGGATGTCGACTACCTCCTCCGTCGTCATGGGCTGGGCATGACTGTTCAACGCCTCCATTTGCGCAGGCGGGAGGCTCATCGGCCCTTCGCCTTGCAAGTGCGACCATTGTTGACGATTGAACACAAAATACCCGCGATCCGCTGGCGGAACGGGTATCGCATTCAGCTCTATCGTCATATCCATCCTGTGTCTGCGCCTGCCAAAAGCAGAAACATAGCAGATCGCTCTCCCGGCTTGTAATTGATCGGCCCTGACCGGTCAGTTCTCGTCCGCTGAAAACGGGCAACAAAAAACCCCGAAGGGCTCACACCCTTCGGGGTTGTTTTTTACTCACAGGCTTACAACTTGGCGATGGACACTTCGGTGGACTTCACGAAAGCAATCACTTCACTGCCAACCACCAGTTCCAGTTCCTTGACCGAACGGGTGGTGATCACCGAAGTAACGATGCCGGAAGCAGTTTGCACGTCGATTTCCGACAGTACGTCGCCGAGAACGATCTCTTTGATCGCGCCTTTGAACTGGTTGCGTACGTTGATGGCTTTGATAGTCATGGCATTGATTCCTGTCGTTTGCTTGAGTTATTGAGCCCAACGCAATTGCGTAGGCAAGGGTGAAACGGGTTCCGGCGCCGGCGGCTCGCCGGGCAGGGACAACACACGGTTGAGTACTTCGGTTTCCAGCGCTGCCAGCCGATGGGAGCCACGAACCCGAGGGCGCGGCAGTTCCACTTGCAGGTCGAGGCCGACTTCGCCGTCCTCGATCAGAATCACCCGGTCGGCAATCGCCACCGCTTCGCTGACGTCGTGGGTCACCAGCAACACGGTGAAACCATGCTGTTGCCAGAGACGTTCGATCAGTTGCTGCATCTCGATCCGGGTCAGCGCATCCAGTGCGCCCAGCGGCTCGTCGAGCAGCAACAGGCGCGGTTGATGGATCAAGGCCCGCGCCAGCGCTACACGCTGCTTCTGCCCACCGGACAGGGCTGCCGGCCATTCATTGGCGCGATCAGCGAGGCCGACCGCATCCAGCGCTTCCAGGGCTTGCGGACGCCAGTTGCCCTTGAGGCCGAGACCGACGTTGTCGATGATCTTTTTCCACGGCAGCAGCCGTGCTTCCTGAAACATCAGCCGGGTGTCTTCCCGCGCATCGCTGAGCGGTGCAGCACCGGCCAACAGGTCGCCGCCGGTGGGTTGATCGAGACCGGCGAGCAAGCGCAGCAAAGTGCTTTTGCCACATCCACTACGCCCGACCACCGCGACGAACTGCCCCGCCGGAATGTGCAAGTCGATGCCCCGCAGCACCTGCCGAGAACCGAAGGTCTTTTGCAGATTGCGCACCGCCAGCGGAATCCCGCGCAGCAGGCGTGGAGGTTGTTGAGCGGTCATGCCGCACCTCCCTTCGCCACTTGGTACGCCGGGTGCCAGCGCAGCCACACACGCTCAAGTCCACGGGCCGCGAGATCGGCCAATTTGCCGAGCACCGCGTAGAGCAGAATCGCCAGCACCACCACATCGGTCTGCAGGAACTCCCGGGCATTCATCGCCAGGTAACCGATGCCCGAGCTGGCGGAGATGGTTTCCGCCACGATCAGCGTCAACCACATGAAGCCCAGGGCGAAGCGCACGCCGACCAGAATCGAAGGCAGCGCACCCGGCAGGATCACCTGCCAGAACAGGCTGAAACCGGACAGGCCATAACTACGGGCCATCTCCACCAGCGCCGGGTCGACGTTGCGGATGCCGTGATAGGTGTTGAGGTAGATCGGGAACAGCGTGCCCAATGCCACCAGGAAAATCTTCGCCGACTCGTCGATGCCGAACCACAGGATCACCAGCGGAATCAGCGCCAGGTGCGGCACGTTGCGGATCATCTGCACCGAACTGTCGAGGAGACGTTCGCCCCACTTCGACAGGCCGGTGATGAAACCCAGCACCAGGCCAATGCTGCCACCGATGGTGAAGCCCAGCGCGGCGCGCCAGCCGCTGATTGCCAGGTGCGTCCAGATTTCACCGCTGCGCACCAGGCTCACGCCGGCTTCGATCACCGCCACCGGCGCCGGCAGAATCCGCGTCGACAGCCAACCGGCCGACACCGACAACTGCCACACCGCCAGCAACAACACCGGCAACGCCCAGGGCGCGAGGCTGTGGATAAATTTCTTCATGGCGGCGCCTCAGCTCTGGGACGCGGCTTTGGGAAGAATGTCGTTGGCCACCATCTCGCCGAACGGGCTGACGTAACCGGCGCTTTTCGGCAGCTCCGGGCGCTCGACGTCGAGGTGCGGGAACAGCAGCTCCGCGACCCGATACGACTCTTCGAGGTGCGGGTAACCGGAGAAGATGAAGGTATCGATGCCCAGATCCGCGTATTCCTTCACCCTTGCAGCTACGGTCGGACCGTCGCCAACCAGCGCCGTACCGGCACCGCCGCGCACCAGACCGACGCCGGCCCACAGGTTCGGGCTGACTTCGAGGTTGTCACGACTGCCACCGTGCAGCGCGGCCATGCGTTGCTGGCCGACCGAATCGAAGCGTGCCAGCGAAGCCTGGGCGCGCTTGATGGTGTCGTCGTCCAGATGCGAGATCAGACGGTCCGCTGCCTGCCAGGCTTCAGCGTTGGTTTCTCGCACAATCACATGCAGACGGATGCCGAAGCGCACGGTGCGACCGAGCTTGGCAGCCTTGGCGCGAACCTGTTCGATCTTCTCGGCCACCGCTGCTGGCGGCTCGCCCCAGGTCAGGACCATTTCCACTTGTTCGGCGGCCAGATCCTGCGCTGCTTCCGAGGAACCGCCGAAGTACAGCGGCGGACGCGGTTGCTGGATCGGCGGATAGAGCAACTTGGCGCCCTTCACGCTGATGTGCTCACCGTCGTAATCCACGGTTTCGCCTTCCAGCACCCGGCGCCAGATGCGGGTGAATTCCACCGAGGCCTGATAGCGCTCTTCGTGGTTGAGAAACAAACCGTCACCGGCCAACTCTTCCGGATCGCCACCCGTCACCAGGTTGAACAGCGCACGACCACCGGACAGACGATCCAGAGTCGCTGCCTGACGCGCTGCCACCGTCGGGGAAATGATCCCCGGGCGCAGGGCGACCAGAAACTTCAGGCGCTGGGTCACTGGAATCAGCGATGCCGCCACCAGCCACGAATCCTCGCAGGAACGGCCAGTGGGAATCAGCACGCCGCCGAAACCCAGTCGATCCGCCGCTTGCGCGACCTGTTGCAGATAGCCGTGGTCGACGGCGCGGGCGCCTTCGGCGGTGCCAAGGTAATGGCCGTCGCCGTGGGTAGGCAGGAACCAGAAGATGTTGAGGCTCATGGAGTGGTCTCCTTGGGGATTCAAATTACTGCGCTTTAGCCACAGCGGCCGGTGGGGTCCAGATCACGTCCTTGATACTCAGCGGCTTGGGAATCAGCTTGAGCTGGAAGAAGGTGTCGGCGATTTTCTGTTGTGCGGCGACCACTTCCGGGGTCAGGAACAGCGCGCCGTAGCCCTGGCGTTTCACCGAGGTCAGGGTGATGTCCGCCGGCAGGCCGAGCAGTGGCGCGACCTGTTGGGTCACGTCTTCAGGATTGGCCTTGGACCACTCGCCCACTGCGCGCACTTCTTCCACAAGGGTCTTGATCACCTCGGGATTTTTCTGTGCGTAAGGTTTGGTCGCCAGGTAGAACTGGTGGTTGTCGACGATGCCTTTGCCGTCACGCAGGGTGTGCGCTTGCAGTTGCTTCTCGGCGGCGGCCTGGTACGGGTCCCAGATGACCCAGGCGTCGACGCTGCCACGCTCGAACGCAGCGCGGGCATCGGCCGGTGGCAGGAATACGGTTTGAATGTCGGTGTATTTGAGGCCGGCGTCTTCCAGCGCACGCACCAGCAGGTAGTGGACGTTGGAGCCTTTGTTCAGGGCGACTTTCTTGCCCTTGAGATCTGCCACCGATTTGATCGGCGAGTCTTTCGGCACGAGGATCGCTTCGCTGTTCGGCGCAGGCGGCTCGTAGGCCACGTAGAGCAGATCGGCACCGGCAGCCTGGGCAAAGACGGGCGGGGTCTCGCCGGTGACGCCGAAGTCGATCGAGCCGACGTTCAGGCCTTCCAGCAATTGCGGGCCGCCGGGGAATTCGGTCCATTGCACGTCGACGCCTTGGGCGGCGAGGCGTTTTTCCAGGGTGCCTTTGGCTTTGAGCAGCACCAGCGTGCCGTATTTCTGATAACCGATTCGAAGCGTTTCGGCCTGAGCTTGAGTGATGGCGCCGAAGGACACAGCCGCAGCAAACAGAGCGACCAGACCACGACGCAAAAATACAGTGCGCATAGCGCTCTCCTTTTTGCTGTTGGGTTTTGGCTGCACCTGCTTGCCCGTTGGCGGGCGAGTAAGGCCAGTACTTCAAGTTTCGATGTGGCTCAAATGCTCCAGCGAGCACTCAACAAACGTTCGTTCAACAGCCCCGGCTCCAGCGGCTTCGGCCGACGGGCCATGGCGCTGACAAACTGGTCCAGCGCTTCATGCAGCCGCTGTTCCAGGGCCGGCGCCAACTGCGCCTGGGCGCTGCCTTCGCCATAGGCGATCTGGCTGTCCTCGGCAAAAATCCCTTGCAGCATTTCCTGGGCCTTCAAGGCCGACAGCACCGGTTTGAGTGCGTAGTCGACCACCAGCATGTGGGCAATGCTGCCGCCCGTGGCCATCGGCAAGACAATCTTGTGGTTCAGGGCGCGTTCGGGCAGCAGATCCAGCACGGTCTTCAGTGCGCCGGAGAACGACGCCTTGTAGACCGGAGTCGCGATCAGCAAACCATCGGCGTTTTCAATCTGTTGCAGCAGGTCGAGCACCTTCGGGCTGTCGAAGCGGGCGTGAAGCAGGTCTTCGGCCGGGAAGTCCCGCACCTGATAACTCACCACTTCCACCCCTTGCTGCTGCAACCAGCGTTGCGAGCGCTCCAGCAACACACCGGAACGGGAGCGTTGACTGGGACTGCCACCGAGTGAGACGACCAGCATTCAGACAATTCCTTGAGCGTTACAGGCGATTCGCGGGTTGCGATCTCGCTTCAATGACACTGACCTTACCAGCTGATTTATATATCCATAAATCATATTTATTCATTTGGTTATTCTTTATGGAGATATGCGTTTCTCTGTTTTCCGGGCAAAAAAAACAGGCCGTGAAAACGGCCTGAAACCCTGCATCGTGGTTCGAACTGATCGCTCCCCATGCAGAATGTGGGAGCGATCCGAAGACGGTTATTTGTTTGGCTGTGGAGTCAGGCGCAGGTACGGTTTTACTGCGCGGTAGCCCTTCGGAAAGCGTTTCTTGATTTCCTCTTCATCCTTGAGTGACGGCACGATCACCACCTCGTCACCGTCCTGCCAGTTGGCCGGGGTGGCCACCTTGTAGTTGTCGGTGAGTTGCAGCGAATCGATCACCCGCAGGATCTCGTGGAAGTTGCGCCCGGTGCTCGCCGGGTAGGTGATGGTCAGGCGGATCTTCTTGTTCGGATCGATCACGAACAGCGAACGCACGGTCAGAGTGTCGCTGGCGTTCGGATGGATCAGGTCGTAGAGATCGGACACCTTGCGATCGGCATCAGCCAGGATCGGGAAGTTGACGATAGTGTTCTGGGTTTCGTTGATGTCTTCGATCCACTTGTGGTGCGAGTCCACCGGGTCAACCGACAGTGCGATGGCCTTCACGCCGCGTTTGGTGAACTCATCCTTGAGCTTGGCGGTGAAACCCAGCTCGGTGGTGCACACCGGGGTGAAGTCTGCCGGGTGGGAGAACAGCACGCCCCAGCTATCGCCCAGCCACTCGTGAAAACGAATCTTGCCGGCGCTGGAATCCTGTTCGAAATCGGGGGCGATATCGCCGAGTCTGAGGCTCATGGTGCTGCTCCTTATGAGTTGTTGGAGACCTCAACTGTAGCTCGGGATTTGCTCACCTGAAAAAGAATAAATAACGAGATATTTATATCATTTAAGAATATTAAACATCTGTTCACTGGACGCCTGTCGGCAACGCGCCGAACATCGACCCCAAGGTTCGAGAAGGCCTTGAGTTGCTGTAAAGAGGGAAATGTCGGGAAAGGTCTACGGGGGTGGGCCTGTCCCGAAAACGCAAAAGCCCCGTCCGGCGCGATGCCGGACGGGGCTTTTTTACATCGGTTTTTTACATCAGTGCAGGAGCGCGCTATTACAGCAGCGGGATCGAGTAGCTGACGATCAGGCGGTTTTCGTCCTGGGAGCGAGTGCTCGCCAGATCGGTACGCCACATGGCGTTCTTCCAGGCAACACCGAGGTTCTTCAGCGGGCCTTCCGGAATCACGTAGCCAACGGTGATGTCACGTTCCCACTCGGTTTTTTCGCCGACCGGAGTGTCGATGTTATCGCCACGCAGGTAGATCACACCGGCGGTCAGGCCAGGCACGCCGACCTTGGCGAAGTCATAGGCGTAGCGAGCTTGCCAGGTACGTTCGCCAGCACGGGCAAACTTCTGGATCTGCATGTCGGTGATGGTGCTGTTGGACGAACCGTCACCTTGGTTCAGCCAAGGGAAGTCGCTGTCACCCTTGGTGTACTGATAGCCAGCACCAAAAGTGTGACCTTGAACCGAGTACAGGGCCAGGTAGCTGTACAGATCGTTGTCGACCTTGCCCTTGACGGTTTTGCCGCCGTAGAAACCGCTGGTGTAGTAGGCAGGAGTGTCGCCGTTGTTGCCGTTGTCACGGCTGCGGTAGTAACGCAGGTCGCTTTTCAGTACGCCTGGACCGATTGCCCAGTTGTGTACCAGACCCAGGAAGTTCTGCGAGTAGAACTCCTTCAGCTCGCCGTAGTAGTACGAAGCGGTCAGGTCTTTGGTCAGCTTGTAGTCAGCACCAGCGTAGTAGAACTTGTTGCTGAACACGCCCTTGTCGTAGTTCGAACCGGCGTTCGCACCAGCAATTGACATGTTTTCGTTGTTGCTGGAGTTACGACCCTTCACGGCCTCAACCTGACCGGCAGTCAGAGTCAGGTCCTTGATCTCGTTCGAAGTGATCGCTTCGCCCTGGAAGGTCTGTGGCAGCAGACGACCATCGTTGTATTTGATGACCGGGTTGTTCGGCAGCAGAGTACCGACCTTCAGTTCGGTCTGGGAGATCTTGACCTTGCCGGTCACGCCCAGGCTGGCGAAGTCATGCACAGCACGGTTGCCGTCACTTGGGAAAACAGTGCCACCCGAAGCGGTACCTGCGGAGTTGCCGCTGGTCGCCGGGCTGGAGTCCAGACGCACGCCGTACAGGCCGATAGCGTCAACGCCGAACTGAACGGTACCTTGGGTGTAACCCGAGGTGAAACGCAGATCGAAGCCTTGGCCCCACTCTTCGTTCTTGTTCGGACCAGTGCCATCGCGGTTGTCGGTGTTGATGTAGAAGTTACGCAGCCCCAAGGTGGCCTTGCTGTCTTCGATGAAACCGGCTGCGCCTGCCTGCTGCGCAATAACCCCTACGGCCACGGCCAGGGCCAAGGTGGACTTGTTCATGTATCGCTCCTCTCGTTTCTAATTCTTGTGTTCCTGGTCCGGAGTCTGATGCCCCTGGATCCTAAGATGCGCGATTAGCGCCAGACCGTGACTGACAAGTCAATCGTAACCTTGTGTGTCTACGACCAAGGTCTAATCGCAGTTATTTGGTCCTTGCAGGGTAAAGACTTCCTGATAAACCCAAAAAGAATTTATTCATTCTTTTTCATACCATTCGGGTATATGGCTCTGTAATGGCCATCTGCACCGGGATACAGCGTATCGGCGACTAAGCTCATTCCTAAATGGTATTTATTAGCCTTTTTTTAGATCGTTTAGCTTTGGCGAAACCCCGATTCGTCAAACCCTATCGAAAAGGCGACGCCATCATGGCCAAACGCGCACTATCTAGTCAATTTGTTACAGTTTTTGTATCGGCATTGATTTCTTTCTCGGCCCACGCCGCCAATCTCACTGTCGGCTACCAGACCGGCATCGACCCAAGCAAAGTCCCTCAGGCCGATGGCGTTTACGAGAAGACCATAGGCGAAAAAATCGACTGGCGCCGTTTCAACAGTGGCCCGGAAGTTGTGACAGCCATCGCCTCCGGTGATGTACAGATCGGCAACCTTGGTTCCAGCCCGTTGGCTGCCGCCGCTTCGCGCAACCTGCCGATTGTCGCGTTCATCGTCTCGGCACAGATCAATGCCGCCGAAGCCCTGGTCGTTCGCAACGGCAGCGGTATCAACAAGCCCGAAGACCTGATCGGCAAGACCATCGCCACCCCGTTCGTCTCCACTTCCCACTACAGCCTGCTCGGTGCGCTCAAGCATTGGGGCCTGGACACTTCGAAAGTCAAAGTGGTGAACCTGCAACCCGCAGAAATCGCGGCGGCCTGGAAACGCGGGGACATCGACGGCGCCTTTGTCTGGTCACCTGCGTTGGGCGAAATCCGCAAAACTGGCAAGACCCTGACCGATGCCGCGCAGGTCGGCCAGTGGGGCGCGCCGACCTTCGAAGTCTGGGTCGCGCGCAAGGACTTCGCCGAGAAGCATCCTGAAGTCGTGGCCAAATTCGCCAAGGTGACCCTGGACTCGTTCGCCGACTACGCCGCCCATAAAGACAGCTGGACGGCCGACTCGGTACCGGTGCAGAAAATCGCCAAACTGACTGGTGCCAATGCCGCCGATGTCCCGGAGCTACTCGCAGGATCGGCATTCCCCGACGCCAAGGCGCAACAGACCACTGCGCTGCTGGACGGCGGCACGGCGAAGGCGATTGGTGAAACGGCGAAATTCTTGAAGGAACAGGGCAAGGTCGAGAGCGTACTGCCCGACTACTCGCCCTATGTCAGTGCGAAGTTCGTAACCGAATAAACGCTATCGCGAGCAAGCTCGCTCTCACAAAGGTTCATTGAGCCAGTGTGAGAGCGAGCCTGCTCGCGATGAGGCGTCACGTTACAAAGACTTTTCGAAGATCTTCGAATTGCGCTGATAGTTATAGAGAGAAGCCCGCGCTGCCGGCAGGCGCTCGACACTGCTCGGCTCGAAGCCGCGCTCGCGGAACCAGTGGGCGGTGCGAGTCGTGAGAACGAACAGGGTTTTCAGGCCCTGCGCGCGGGCACGGGTTTCGATGCGCTCCAGCAATTCGTCACCGCGACCGCCATGGCGGTACTCAGGATTCACCGCCAGGCACGCCAGTTCACCGGCATCAGAATCGGCAATCTGATACAGCGCCGCACAGGCGATGATCATCCCTTCACGCTCGACCACGCTGAACTGCTCGATTTCACGCTCCAGCACTTCGCGTGAACGTCGCACCAGAATCCCCTGTTCTTCCAACGGACTGATCAGGTCGAGCAAGCCGCCGACGTCTTCAATCGCCGCCTCGCGCACTCGTTCGAATTGTTCCTGGGCCACCAGCGTACCGCCACCGTCACGGGTGAACAGTTCGGTCAGCAGCGCGCCATCCTCGGCATAACTGACGATATGGCTGCGCGCTACACCGCCACGGCAGGCTTCGGCGGCGGCATCCAGCAATTCCGCCTGATAGTTGCTACCCAGACGCTGCAAATGCGCCGGCACCTGTTGCGGGCGAAGTTCGCGCACCAGTTTGCCGTTTTCGTCGATCAGACCGAGGTCAGCGCCGAACAGCAGCAGCTTGTCGGCACCCAGGTCGATGGCGGCGCGGGTCGCGACATCTTCGCAGGCCAGGTTGAAGATTTCACCGGTCGGCGAATAACCCAGTGGCGAGAGCAGTACGATCGAGCGCTCGTCGAGCAGACGGTTGATGCCCTTGCGGTCAACCCGGCGTACTTCGCCGGTGTGGTGATAGTCGACACCTTCCAGCACGCCGATCGGCCGAGCGGTCACCAGATTACCGCTGGCCACCCGCAGGCGAGAGCCCTGCATCGGCGAGGAGGCCATGTCCATGGACAACCGCGCTTCGATGGCGATGCGCAACTGGCCGACCGCGTCGATCACACACTCCAGCGTCGCGGCATCGGTGATGCGCATGCCGTGGTGGTAATGCGGAGTCAGGCCGCGAGCCGCGAGACGGGTTTCGATCTGCGGGCGGGATCCGTGGACCAGCACCAGGCGCACGCCGAGACTGTGCAGCAGCACGATGTCATGGACGATGTTGCCGAAATTCGGATGCTCAACGCCGTCGCCGGGCAGCATGACGACGAAGGTGCAGTCGCGGTGGGCATTGATATAAGGAGACGCGTGACGAAGCCAATTGACGTATTCGGGCATGAACCTGGGCCTGTAATAAATAGCAGCCGGAAAAAGGGCGAAACGGAAAACGCACAGCGGGCTGATGGTTATCGTCGGAACAGGCTTGGCGACACGCGCGCTCTCCTCATGAATACGGGTTGGCCGGACGGCAATTTATACAGCTTTGAGACAGTAATGTTCGATCAACTGCCGCAATAGATGCACGGTAGGCTGCAAACGTGACATTTCAAGGTACTCGTCCGGCTGGTGGGCGCAGGCGATGTCGCCGGGGCCGAGCACAATGGTTTCGCAGCCAAGGCGCTGAAGATAAGGCGCTTCGGTGCCGAACGCTACCGCTTCGGCCGTGTGGCCGGTGAGTTTTTCGGCAATTCGCACCAGTTCGGCGTCCTCGGCCTGCTCGAACGGCGGTACTTCGGGGAACAGCGGTGCATAGTCGATCTTCACCTGATGTCGTTCGGCGACCGGGTTGAGCTTGCGCAGAATCTCGGCCCGCAGAACCTTCGGGTCCATTCCCGGCAACGGCCGCAGATCGAATTCAAGCGAACACTGGCCGCAGATGCGGTTGGGGTTATCACCACCGTGGATGCAGCCAAAGTTCATGGTCGGCTGCGGCACACTGAACTGCGGATTGTTGAATTCACGCTGCCACAGCAGGCGCAGGCCGCGAAGTTCGCCGATCGCGTCGTGCATCGCTTCGAGGGCACTGTGCCCCAGACGCGGATCCGACGAATGGCCACTCTGCCCGAGGATGTCGATGCGCTCCATCATGATGCCCTTGTGCATGCGGATTGGCTTGAGCCCGGTCGGCTCGCCGATCACCGCCGCCCGGCCCAGCGGTCGCCCCGCTTCGGCCAGCGCCCGGGCGCCGGACATCGAACTTTCTTCATCGCAGGTAGCGAGGATCAACAGCGGTTGCTTGAACGGCTGGTCGAGTAGCGGTTGCACGGCTTCGATGATCAGGGCGAAGAAGCCCTTCATGTCACAACTGCCCAGGCCGACCCAGCGGCCGTCGACTTCGGTGAGTTTCAGCGGATCGGTTTTCCACAACGCATCGTCGTAGGGCACCGTGTCGCTGTGCCCGGCCAGCACCAGCCCGCCGGGGCCGCTGCCGAAACTGGCGAGCAGGTTGAATTTGCCGGGACTGACCTGCTGGATATCGCAGCTGAAGCCCAGATCACCAAGCCAACCCGCGAGCAGATCGATCACCGCCCGGTTGGACTGATCGAGGCTCGGCTGGGTGCAACTGACCGACGGCACGGCGATCAGTGCAGCGAACTGGTCTTGCATGGACGGCAAAGGCATCGCTGACTCCAACTCCCGGATTGAAGTCCATCATAGAACCATCCGGCGCCGAGAATAAACCGCCGCAAGGCGTAGGAAGTTTGAGTCCTGTACACTGCACGGCCTTGGCAGCCACACATTCCCCCGGCTGCGCTCCCGATCCTGGATTTTCCGGCCATGCAGAAAGAAACCGAAATCAAACTCCGCGTCAGCCGCGAAACCCTCGCCGCCCTGCGCGAGCACCCTCTCCTGAAAAAACGCAACAAAAGTGGCTGGGAACGCCGTGAGTTGATGAATCAGTACTTCGACACGCCCGAGCGTGACCTGGCCCGAGCCAAGGTTGCCCTGCGCCTGCGCAAGGACGGCGAGGAAGTGATTCAGACCCTCAAGACCCGTGGCCAGAGCGTTGCCGGTCTGTCCGAACGTAACGAGTACGACTGGAATCTGCCCAAAGCCAAGCTCGACGTGAAGAAACTCGACGGCGAATGCTGGCCAGAGTCCCTCGCCGAGCTGGACAAGAAAACCCTGAAGCCGATCTTCACCACCGATTTCGTCCGCGAGCGCGCCGAGATTGCCTGGGGCCGTGGCAAGACCAAGGTGGTCATCGAAGCCGCGCTGGACCTGGGCCACGTGGTGGTCGGCAAACAAAAAGAAGAAATCTGCGAGCTGGAACTGGAACTGCGCGAAGGCGAGCCTGCCGCGCTGCTGGAACTGGCCGCCGAACTGGCCGAAACCCTGGCCCTGATGCCGTGCGATATCAGCAAAGCCGAGCGCGGCTATCGCCTGTACGACGCCAACAGCTACTCGCTGAGCCTGCCGGCGCCGGCCATCACCGCTGAAACCCCGCTGGACGATGCTTTCGCCGCCCTGAGCTGGCACCTGCTCGGCAGCAGCCAGCGCCTGGCCGAACAGTATCG
The DNA here is from genome assembly GCF_023375815.1 of Pseudomonas sp. HS6. Lineage (NCBI taxonomy): Bacteria > Pseudomonadati > Pseudomonadota > Gammaproteobacteria > Pseudomonadales > Pseudomonadaceae > Pseudomonas > Pseudomonas sp. HS6. The sequence goes on from NZ_CP067412.1 coordinate 4,121,115, forward strand.
CTTCAACGGCCACTGGCGCCTGCTGCAGGACTGGGTCGAGAACCTCGCGGAAATGCGCGCCCTGCTCAGCAGCCTCGGCCAGGCCGCACCGCGTCAGTCGACCCACGACCTGCGCGTTGCGCTGGATGCTTTGCTGGAAGACTGGCGTCCACTTGTACAGGTCGGCATCGAAGACGAAGACGTGCGCAAAGCCGCGCCGGAGCAGTTCCTCGAAGAACTGGAAGACCCGCGCTGGGGCCTGTTCTCGCTGAACTCGTCGCGCTGGCTGCTGGCCCGCACCTGGGCGGCCGACCGCAACACCCGTGGCAATCGCCAGGGTGCGGCGCAGTTGGGCAGCTGGTTGCCGCGCCTGCTGGGTGAAGAAGCCACCTCGCTGCAATTGCAGCGTTATCAGCAGCAGCCGGAAGATCTGGCTGAGCAACTGCCGCGCATCGAGCGCATCCAGGTCTGGTTGCACCACGCGCGCAACGTGCTGGAGATCCCGGAAATGGATCGTCTGTACGGCGAGCTGAACAAGCTGGCGCAACTGGCCAACGAGCCGACCATCACGGATGAACTGCTCGATGCGCGCAAGCATCAGGCAATCGCGGTTTACCAGAACCGCGCCTGGAAAATGCTGCTGCGTATGTAATCCTCGGCTGATGATCGTTCCCTCGCGAGGGAACGATCATCAGCGCAGTACCGGCAGGCTCGTCGTGGACTTGATTTCCGACAGCGCCACAATCGAGTTCACTTCCTGAATCCCCGGCACCAGCGAAAGTTTCTCGAAGAAGAATCGCTCATACGCCTCGATGTCCGCCGCGACAATCCGCAACAGAAAGTCCACCGCCCCCATCAGCACATAACACTCCAGCACTTCGGGAAAGCCACGAATCGCCTCGGTGAATTCGGTGAAGTTCGAACGGCCGTGGGCGTTGAGTTTGATTTCGGCAAAGATCTGCGTGTTCAGGCCGATTTTCTTGCGATCGAGCAACGTCACCTGACCACGAATGATCCCCTCCTCCTTCATCCGCTGAATCCGCCGCCAGCAGGGCGACTGCGACAGGCCCACCTGTTCGGCGATCTGTGCGCTGGACAAGGAAGCGTCCTCTTGCAACAGAGCGAGAATGCGCCGGTCATAGCTGTCCAGCTCACTATGCATAAATAATCCTCGAAAAAAGCCAACAGCGAATTGATCTTCCTGATCAACCGCCTGATCAGCTCATCTTAGACAAGAAATGCCCGGCATCGAATGTAAAAATTCCTCCACTGATTCCGGAGACCTGCCATGCCACACCTCGAAGCCGTCAACACCCCGGCACCCCGTGCCGATGTGTGGAACGCCAGCAACGCCCATTGCCTTGCGCAGTACCAGATACTGGCCGAGGCCGAGCCGGATTTGCTGGTGCGGGTGCTGAACCTGTTCGCCTTGCAGTTCCTCACACCGGAACAGGTGAATGTCCAGCGTCTGGACGACCTGCTTTCCATCGACATCGTCATGAGTGGCCTGAGCTGGCACCGCGCCCAGGTGATCGCGGAAAAACTTCGTAACCTGATCAGCGTCTGCTCGGTGAATCTGCAAAACCCTGATGCGGCGTGGGATGCGCCCACTCAGGCGGCAGGCTGACAAAAGCGGAAACGCCTTTGTCGGGTAGTGGCCCAACGGACTGCGGGGCCACGACTATCCTTTGCGAACTGTCGTTCAAAAGGAGCCCGCATGTCCGTTCAACTCGCCACTCAGGACCGCTGGCTGGATCTCAATGATGTATTGCGTGAACTGGTCGCCCAGGGCTTCATCAGCCAGGATTCGGCCGAGCACGCGGTGAATGCGCGCCGCCGCCATGCGACCCAGGGGCAGGTGCACCCGCTGGAGTTCATCGCCGGCCAGCAACTGGACGACCTCAGCCGTCCGGGCAAACACCTGGACCTGGAAAGCCTGACCCTGTGGCTGGCGCAGCAGGCCGGCCAGCCGTACCTGCGGATCGATCCGCTGAAGATCAATGTCGCCGCCATCATCCCGCTGATGTCCTATGCCTTCGCCCAGCGTCACAAGATCCTCGCGGTGTCGGTCGATCGCGATGCGGTAACCGTGGCCAGCGCCCAGCCTTACGTCAACGGCTGGGAGGCCGACCTGACCCACGTCCTGAAACTACCGATCAAACGAGTCGTCGCCAATCCGGTGGACATCCAGCGATTCAGCGTCGAGTTCTTTCGCCTCGCCAAATCGGTCAGTGGCGCCAGCAACGCCGACCAGCCGGGCAGCAACCTCGGCAACTTCGAACAACTGCTCAATCTCGGCGCCAGCGATCAGGAGCCGGACGCCAACGACGCGCACATCGTCAACATCGTCGACTGGCTGTTCCAGTACGCCTTTCAGCAACGGGCCAGCGATATCCACATCGAGCCACGCCGCGAGCAAGGCACCGTGCGCTTTCGCATCGACGGCGTGCTGCACAACGTCTATCAGTTTCCGCCACAGGTGACGATGGCTATCGTCAGTCGCCTGAAGAGCCTCGGCAGAATGAACGTTGCCGAGAAACGCAAACCCCAGGACGGCCGGGTCAAGACCAAGACCCCGGACGGCGGCGAAGTCGAGCTACGGTTGTCGACGCTGCCCACCGCGTTCGGCGAAAAAATGGTGATGCGGATCTTCGACCCGGAAGTACTGCTCAAGGATTTCGATCAGCTCGGGTTTTCCGCCGACGACCTGCGCCGCTGGCAGGACATGACCCGCCAGCCCAACGGCATCATTCTGGTCACCGGGCCGACCGGTTCCGGCAAGACCACCACGCTCTATACCACCCTGAAAAAACTGGCGACTCCGGAAATCAACCTCTGCACCATCGAAGACCCGATCGAGATGGTCGAACCTGCCTTCAACCAGATGCAGGTGCAGCACAATATCGACCTGACCTTCGCCGCCGGGGTGCGGGCGCTGATGCGGCAGGACCCGGACATCATCATGATCGGCGAGATCCGCGATCTGGAGACCGCCGAAATGGCGATCCAGGCCGCGTTGACCGGGCACCTGGTGCTATCGACCCTGCACACCAACGACGCACCGAGCGCCATCAGCCGACTGCTGGAACTCGGCGTGCCGCATTACCTGATCAAGGCCACGGTGCTCGGGGTCATGGCCCAGCGATTGGTGCGCACGCTGTGCCCGCACTGCAAGGCGCCATTGCCCATTGGCGAAGAAGACTGGCAAACCCTGACCCGGCCATGGCAGGCGCCGTTGCCGGGCAACGCACAACGGGCCATCGGTTGCCTGGAATGCCGCGACACCGGCTACCGCGGGCGCGCCGGGGTCTACGAAATCATGCAACTGACCGACAGCCTCAAGACGTTGATCAGCCCCGACACCGATCTGACGGCGATCCGTCGTCAGGCTTTCAAGGAAGGCATGCGCAGCCTGCGGCTGTCCGGGGCGCAGAAAGTCGCAGCGGGACTGACGACCATTGAGGAAGTGCTGCGGGTGACGCCACAGAGCGAGCAGAAATAGCCCATCACGGAACCGGATCGACGAAATGGCGATCCAACCCGTTATTCAACACCAGTGGAGTCACCCATCATGCGTCTCAAACTTGCTGTCGCCACCCTCGCCTTGCTGTCCCTTCCCGTTGGTTCAGCGATGGCCGACAGCTTTTGGCGTAACGTCATTTCGTCCGGCGCCACCACTGGCTCGACGTACCTGACCTTCAAGGATCACAAGCTGATCGTCGCCGCCCAGGATGACGCCGGTAGCTTCGTCGCCAGCGATGGCGGCATCCGTGGCCCGTACCTGGAAGCGGCCATGCAAAAAGTCCGCGCCGACAACCCGGGCCTGCAGGCCACGGACATGGAACTGGCGAACGCGATCCTGGCGAAGAACGCCGTGGCATCGGAATAAACCTATCGCCCACAAAAATGCCGCTCATTCGAGCGGCATTTTTTTGCCCGCCAATCAGCGGTAATCGTCTACCGGCACACATGCGCAGAACAGGTTGCGGTCGCCGTAGACGTTGTCCACCCGGTTCACCGCCGGCCAGTACTTGTGCGCCTTGGTGTGCGCATCCGGGGTAATGCCCTGCTCGATACTGTAAGGCCGTTCCCAGACGCCGGTGATATCGGCCAGCGTATGCGGCGCGCGCTTGAGCGGGTTGTCCTCGGCCGGCCAGTTGCCGTTCTGCACTTCGGTGATTTCCGCACGGATGCTCAACATGGCGCCGATGAAGCGGTCCAGCTCAGCCTTGGACTCACTCTCGGTCGGCTCGACCATCAACGTCCCCGGCACCGGGAACGACATGGTCGGTGCATGGAAACCGTAATCCACCAGGCGTTTGGCGATGTCTTCCTCACTGATACCGGTCTGCGCTTTCAGCGGCCGCAGATCCAGAATGCACTCGTGGGCCACCCGATCATTGCGCCCGGTGTAGAGCACGGGAAAGGCGCCGGACAGATGCTGCGCCAGGTAATTCGCCGCGAGGATCGCCACTTCGCTGGCGTCCGCCAGTTGCGGCCCCATCATGGCGATGTACATCCAACTGATCGGCAAAATGCTCGCACTGCCCCAGGGCGCTGCGCTCACTGCACCGTTCTGCGGTTGCGGCCCGTCGATCGGCACCACCGGGTGATTGGCGACGAACGGCGCCAGATGCGCGCGAATGCCGATCGGCCCCATACCCGGCCCGCCTCCGCCGTGGGGAATGCAGAAGGTCTTGTGCAGGTTCATGTGCGACACGTCAGCGCCGATGTCCGCCGGCCGCGCCAGCCCGACCTGGGCATTGAGGTTGGCGCCATCCATGTACACCTGACCGCCGTGCTTGTGGATCACTTCGCAGATTTCGCTGATGCCCTCCTCGTACACGCCGTGGGTCGACGGATACGTCGCCATCAGGCACGACAGCTTGTCCCCGGCCTCGGACGCCTTGGTTTTCAAATCCTCCAGATCGACGTTGCCCGCTTCGTCGCACCCGACGATCACCACTCGCATCCCGGCCATCTGCGCCGAGGCCGGGTTGGTGCCGTGAGCCGAGGACGGGATCAGGCAGATGTCGCGCCCGCCCTGATGGCGACTCTCGTGATATTTGCGGATCGCCAGCAACCCAGCGTATTCGCCCTGGGCACCTGAATTGGGCTGCATGCAGATCGCATCGAATCCGGTGATCGCGCACAGCCAGCGTTCCAGCTCTTCGATCATCAGCGTGTAACCAACGGCCTGTTCCCGAGGCACGAAGGGGTGCAGGTTGGCGAATTGCGGCCAGGTAATCGGGATCATTTCGCTGGTGGCATTAAGTTTCATGGTGCAGGAACCCAGCGGAATCATCGACTGGTTGAGCGCCAGATCCTTGTTCTCCAGCTGCTTGAGGTAGCGCAGCATCTCGGTTTCGCTGTGATGGGCGTTGAACACCGGGTGTCGCAGATAGGGTGAGCTGCGCAGCAGCGTGTCCGGGATTCCGGATGCAAGCGCTTCAGCGTCGAGTTCTTCGACGTTCAGTCCATGATCGACGCCCAGCAACACGTCGAACAGTTTGCCGACGGTGCTCTCGTCACAGGTTTCATCGAGGCTCAGGCCCAAGTGGCCGCGACCGAGAATGCGCAGGTTGATCTGCGCAGCCTGAGCGCTTTCGATGATCGCCGTTTGTGCGCCGCCCACGTCCAGGGTCAGCGTGTCGAAAAAGTGCTGGTTGATGCGCTTGATACCGTGACGCTCGAGGCCGGCAGCGAGGATGCAGGTCAGCCGATGGACTCGCTGGGCAATTCGTTTCAGCCCTTGCGGCCCATGATAGACCGCATAAAAACTGGCAATGTTGGCCAACAACACCTGGGCGGTGCAGATGTTCGAATTGGCCTTCTCCCGGCGAATGTGCTGCTCGCGGGTTTGCAGGGCCATGCGCAGCGCAACATTGCCGCGCGCGTCTTTCGAGACGCCGATGATCCGCCCGGGAATCGCCCGTTTGTACTCTTCGCGACTGGCGAAAAACGCCGCGTGCGGCCCGCCGTAACCCATCGGCACACCGAAGCGCTGTGAAGAGCCGAACACCACATCGGCGCCCAGTTCACCCGGTGGCGTCAGCAACAACAGACTCAGCAGATCAGCCGCCACACAGGCCAGCGCCTGTTGCGCATGCAGGTGATCGATCAACGGACGCAGGTCGCGGACCTCGCCGTGGGTGTCGGGGTATTGCAGCAATGCGCCGAACACCTGGTGCTGCTTCAAGTTATCCACAGCGTCGATGATCAGCTCGAAGCCGAAGCCTTCGGCGCGGGTCTGCACCACGGAAATAGTCTGGGGATGACAGTTTTCGTCGACGAAAAACAGATTGCTCTTTGACTTCGCCACGCGTTTGGCCAGCGCCATGGCCTCGGCGGCCGCAGTGGCTTCGTCGAGCAACGAGGCGTTGGCCAGCTCAAGACCGGTCAGGTCGATTGTCAGTTGCTGAAAGTTGAGCAACGCTTCGAGCCGGCCCTGTGCGATCTCCGGTTGATACGGCGTGTAAGCGGTGTACCAGCCGGGATTTTCCAGCACGTTGCGCAAAATGACCGTCGGTGTGAGGGTGCCGTGGTAACCCATGCCGATCAGGCTGGTCCAGACCTGGTTCTGTGCGGCGTACCCGCGCAGTTTCGCCAAGGCCGCCTGCTCGTCCAGCGCGGGCGGCAGGTCCAGTTCGCGGTTGAGGCGGATGGCGGGCGGGACGGTCTGCTCGATCAGTTCGATCCGGCTGCCCAGACCCAGGCTGTCGAGCATCGCCTGCTGCTCGGCGGCATCGGGCCCGAGGTGACGGCGCAGGAAGGCATGGGGGTCGCGTAACTGGCTCAAGGATGGCAACTGGGACATGACGGGCTCTCTCTTGGCTGGCGCTCGGCGTCAATGCAACACGGTCAAACCAGCATAGCAGTGGATACCATCGCGGACGGCTTGGCGGCGGGTGGCCAGACGGGGCATGCTGTGGCACCTGCAACACGCGCCCAACCCTCGGATGATCGAATCCTCATGAGCCAACTGCCGTTTCTACCGTTTTCCAAACCTGTCATCGATGAAGCCACCATTGCCGCCGTCGGTGATGTCCTGCGTTCCGGCTGGATCACCAGCGGGCCGAAGGTCCAGGCCTTCGAGGCGCAACTGTCGGAATATTTCGGCGGGCGCCCGGTACGCACGTTCAACTCCGGCACCTGCACCATGGAAATCGCCCTGCGCATCGCCGGCATCGGCCCGGGGGAAGAAGTGATCACCACGCCGATTTCCTGGGTGGCCACGGCCAACGTGATTCTTGAGGTGGGGGCCACTCCGGTGTTCGCCGACATCGATCCGGTCACCCGCAACATCGACCTGGACCGACTGGAAGCGGCCATCACCCCGCGCACCAAAGCCGTCATTCCGGTCTACCTCGCCGGGCTGCCGGTGGACATGGAGCGCCTGTACGCCATCGCCAAAAAACACAACCTGCGCATCGTCGAAGATGCCGCCCAAGCACTCGGTTCGAGCTGGAACGGCCAGCGCATCGGCGCCACCGGCGATTTCGTGTCGTTCAGCTTCCAGGCCAACAAAAACGTGACCTGTTCCGAAGGCGGATGCCTGGTGCTGAACACGCCCGAGGAGGCGCGTCTGGCAGAGAAATATCGCCTGCAAGGCGTCACCCGTACCGGGTTCGACGGGCTGGATGTCGATGTGCTGGGCGGCAAGTTCAACATGACCGACGTCGCAGCGACCATCGGCCTCGGCCAGTTCGCTCACATCGAAACCCTGACCGCCCATCGTCAGGAACTGGCTCGCCATTACTTCAAATGCTTTGGCGACGACTTCGAAGCCACGTACGGTGCGCAACTGCCGCCAGCGGACTTCACCAACAGCAACTGGCACCTGTTCCAGCTGGTGTTACCGGAGCGCCAGGACGGCTTGCCGGCGCGGGCCACGTTCATGGAACAGATGCAGGCGCTGGGCATCGGCATCGGTTATCACTACCCGCCGATCCACCTGCTGAGCCTGTACCGCGAGCGCGGCTTCAAGGAAGGGATGTTGCCGGTGGCCGAGCGCGTCGGACGACTGATTGTGTCGTTGCCGATGTTCACGACCATGACCAAAGCAGATGTCGAGCGCTCGGTGGCAGCGGTCAAAGCAGTGTTGGGCAACGCCTGACCCATCCCCGATAAAAAGCTGCACGCACAAAAAAGCCCCGACGGATCGGGGCTTTGCGGTGTTGCGTGAAGCTTATTCGCCGATGGCGGCCTTGTAGGCGGCAGCGTCGAGCAGCTTGTCCAGCTCGGCCTTGTCGCTTGGCTTGAGCTTGAAGATCCACGCGGCGTACGGATCGTTGTTCAGTTCTTCCGGCGAGTCGGCCAGCTCTTCGTTGACCGCTATCACTTCGCCGCCGACCGGGGAGTAGATGTCGGAAGCGGCCTTCACCGACTCGACAACACCGGCAGCATCACCGGCAGCAAACACCTTGCCGACTTCGGCCAGTTCAACGAACACCACATCACCCAACGCTTCCTGGGCGTGATCGCTGATGCCCACGGTGACGGTGCCGTCGGCTTCCAGGCGTGCCCATTCATGACTTTCGGCAAAACGCAGGTCGGCGGGGATATTGCTCATGTTCTGTGTCCTCAGGAAATAGGTCAGCGGTCGTGCCCGCCGGAAAAGGTTAGATCAAGGTTTTGCCGTGACGGACGAAGGTCGGTTTGACCACTCGTACCGGATACCACTTGCCACGGATTTCCACTTCGGCGCGGTCGGCAGTCGCCATCGGTACACGCGCCAGGGCAATCGACTTGCTAAGCGTAGGAGAGAAACTACCACTGGTGATCTCCCCTTCGCCAACATCAGCGATACGAACCACCTGATGCGCACGCAAAACCCCGCGTTCCTCGAGCACCAGACCCACCAGTTTGTGCTGCACGCCGGCGTTTTTTTCCGCTTCCAGCGCATCGCGACCGATGAACCGACGCGTGGCCGGCTCCCAGGCGATGCTCCAGGCCATGTTCGAGGCCAGTGGCGAAACGTCCTGATGGATGTCCTGACCGTAGAGGTTCATCCCGGCCTCCACCCGCAAGGTGTCGCGAGCGCCGAGGCCAATGGGAGAAATGCCGGCGCCCACCAGATCGTTGAAGAATCCGGGGGCCTGATCGGCCGGCAGGGCGATTTCCAGACCGTCCTCACCGGTGTAGCCGGTCCGCGCAATGAACCAGTCGCCGTCGACGTGGCCTTCGAAAGGCTTGAGCATCTGGATCAGGTTGGCGCGGGACTGGGTCACCAGTTCGGCAATCTTGTGCCGGGCATGGGGGCCTTGAATGGCGAGCATCGCCAGATCCGTGCGCTCATGCAGCTGCACGTCGAAGCCGGCGAGTTGCGCCTGCATCCACGCCAGGTCCTGATCGCGGGTCGAAGCGTTGACCACCAGTCGGTAACCGTCTTCGAGGCGGTAGACGATCATGTCGTCGACGATGCCGCCGCGCTCGTTGAGCATGGTGCTGTACAACGCACGGCCGGGGCTGTGCAGACGTTCGACGTCGTTGGCCAGCAGATGCTGGAGCCAGGCCTTGGCCTGCTGGCCGGCGACATCGATCACGGTCATGTGGGATACATCGAAGACCCCGCAATCGCGACGCACCTCGTGGTGCTCCTCGACCTGCGAGCCGTAATGCAGTGGCATGTCCCAACCGCCAAAATCGACCATCTTCGCGCCGAGGGCGAGATGCAGGTCATACAGAGGCGTACGCTGTCCCATGGGTTTCTCCTTCCGGGCGTGGCGAAGGTGCGGAGCGCTGCTGCACGGTTTGAAAGCCCCGTGGAAGAAGGCTTTCAGCCGATTTCAGCGACAGGGTCTGTCAGACGGACCGCACCGAATGCCGCGCATTGTAGCCGCATGATTCAGGACTGACGACTAAGTGTTTCGATGCGCCGAGCGGCGAATAAGTCCGATGACCGGCAACAAACCGACCAGCACGAGGGTCAGCGCCGGCAACGACGCCCTCGCCCATTCGCCTTCACTGGTCATTTCAAAGATGCGCACGGCCAGCGTGTCCCAGCCAAACGGGCGCATCAGCAGGGTGGCGGGCATTTCCTTGAGCACATCGACGAACACCAGCAGCGCGGCGCTGAGCGTGCCGGGGAGCAACAACGGCAGATACACTTTGAAAAACAGTCGCGGCCCACTGACACCCAGGCTACGTGCCGCTTCAGGCAAAGAGGGCCGTATACGCGCCAGACTGCTTTCCAGCGGCCCGTAGGCCACCGCCACGAACCGCACCAGATAGGCCATCAGCAACGCCGCCAGACTGCCCAGCAACAACGGTTTGCCCGCACCGCCGAGCCAGCCGGACAGCGGAATCACCAGCTCACGATCCAGATAACTGAACGCCAGCATGATCGACACCGCCAGCACCGAACCCGGCAACGCGTAGCCGAGGTTGGCCAGACTGACCCCGGAACGGATCGCCCGGGTCGGTGCCAGACGTCGGGCGAACGCCAGCAACATCGCCACGCTGACCGTGATCAACGCCGCCATGCCGCCCAGATACAGGGTGTGCAGAATCAGCCCGGCGTAACGCTCATCCAGATCAAAACGCCCGCGCTGCCAGAACCACACCACCAGTTGCAGCACCGGGATGACAAACGCACAGGCGAACACCAGACCACACCAGCCAGTCGCCGCCCAGGCCTTCGGCCCGCGCAGGTGATACAGCGCTTTTACCCGTGGTCGTTCGTTGCTTGCCCGGTTCGCGCCACGGGCGCGACGCTCGCCGTACAACACCAGCATCACTACCAGCAGCAACAGACTGGCCAGTTGCGCAGCGCTCGACAGGCTGAAGAAGCCATACCAGGTCTTGTAGATCGCCGTGGTGAAGGTGTCGAAGTTGAACACCGACACCGCGCCGAAATCTGCCAGGGTTTCCATCAGTGCCAGCGCCACGCCAGCGCCGATGGCCGGCCGCGCCATCGGCAATGCCACCCGCCAGAACGCCTGCCACGGCGACTGCCCTAGCACCCGCGCCGCTTCCATCAGGCCTTTGCCCTGAGCGAGAAACGCGGTGCGCGCCAGCAAGTAAACGTAGGGATAGAACACCAGCACCAGCACCAGAATCACTCCGCCGGTGGAACGCACCCGTGGCAGACGCAGACCGGTTCCGAACCACTCCCGCAGCAGGCTTTGCACGGGACCGGCGAAGTCCAGCAGGCCGACGAACACGAATGCCAGCACATAGGCCGGGATCGCGAAGGGCAGCATCAACGCCCAGTCGAGCCAGCGCCGACCGGGGAATTCGCAGAGGCTGGTGAGCCACGCAAGGCTTACGCCCAGCAGGGTCACGCCGATGCCGACACCGAGCACCAGCGTCAGGGTGTTGCCCAGCAGACGCGGCATCTGGGTTTCCCACAGGTGCGACCAGATCTGTTGGTCGATGGTCTGCCACGACAGCAGGAGGACGCTGAGGGGGAGCAGCACCAACGCGGCGATGGTGAAGACGATGGGGTACCAGCGGCGTTGGGCGGGGTGGGCCAAGGAAAGACTCTCGTTAAATGAATGTGCCCACGCTCTGCGTGGGCACACATCCTGTGACGCTGCGCGTCACGCTTGCGGCGATTCGACGCGCAGCGTCAGTTCCAACCCGCCCGATCCATCATCCGAATCGCTTCAGCCTGACGCTTGCCCGCCACTTCAACCGGCAACGTATCAGCCACAAACTGCCCCCACGCCGCCACTTCTTCCGAAGGCTTCACCGCCGGATTCGCCGGGAACTCCTGGTTCACGTCGGCAAAGATCTTCTGCGCCTCAGGCGTGGTCATCCACTCGACCAGCGCCTTGGCCGCTTCCGGGTGCGGTGCATGTTTGGTCAGGCCGATGCCCGACAGGTTGACGTGCACTCCGCGATCCGCCTGGTTCGGCCAGAACAGTTTCACCGGCAGATCCGGCTTCTGCTTGTGCAGGCGACCGTAGTAGTAGGTGTTGACGATGCCGACGTCGCACTGGCCGGCGTTGATCGCTTCCAGCACCGCGACGTCATCGGAGAACACGTCGGTGGACAGGTTGTTGACCCAGCCCTTGAGGATCTTCTCGGTTTTCTCGGCGCCGTGGACTTCGATCATGGTGGCGGTCAGCGACTGGTTGTAGACCTTCTTCGCCGTGCGCAGGCACAGGCGGCCTTCCCAGTTCTTGTCGGCCAGCGCTTCGTAGGTGGTCAGCTCACCCGGCTTTACCCGTGCGGTGGAATAGGCGATGGTCCGCGCGCGCAGGCTCAGACCTGTCCAGGCGTGGGTGGACGAGCGGTATTGCAGGGGAATGTTGGCGTCGATGGTTTTCGAGGTGAACGGCTGGAGAATGCCCATCTGTTCGGCCTGCCAGAGGTTGCCGGCATCGACGGTCAGCAGCAGGTCGGCGGTGGCGTTCTCGCCTTCGGCCTTGATCCGCTGCATCAGCGGCGCTTCCTTGTCGGTGATGAACTTGATCTTCACCCCGGTCTTGGCGGTGTAGGCGTCGAACACCGGTTTGATCAGTTCATCGATACGCGACGAGTAGACCACCACCTCATCGGCGGCCTGGGCGGCGGTGCTGCCAATCAGGGTCAGGGCCAGTGCGGTCAGAACACGCTTGGATGCCAACATGGGAGTGATCTCTCGGTCGGGAAAAGTGGCCCAAATGATAAGGACTCACATTTACCAGCTCAATCGATCACTTTCCCAAGGAGTTACCAGATGTTGCACGACATAGGCGGTGCCTGATCTGACGCCTTCGCGGGCAAGCCCGCGAAAGGGCCCTCAGTCTCAACGGAGAATTAAGGTTTAGCCAGGACGGGAAGGTCCCCGGTCAGCCCCAACGCTTCACGCACGAACAACGCCTTGGCCTCTGGCATCTGCTCGACGATTTTCAGTCCGGTGTTGCGCAACCAGCGCAGCGGCAGCGGATCGGCCTGGAACAACCGCTCGAAGCCCTCCATTGCGGCCATCAGCGCCAGGTTATGCGGCATGCGCCGACGCTCGTAGCGGCTCAGCACTTTCACATCCGCAAGGCGTTCGCCGCGTTCGTGGGCTTGCAACAGCACTTCGGCCAGTACAGCGGCGTCGAGGAAACCGAGGTTCACGCCCTGCCCCGCCAACGGGTGAATGGTGTGCGCGGCATCACCGATCATTGCCAGGCCTTCGGCCACGTAGCGCTTGGCATGGCGTTGACGCAGCGGCACGCACAGACGCGGGTCGGCATTGATGACTTCGCCGAGGCAGCCTTCGAAGGCGCGCTCCAGCTCACGGCAGAAATCCGCTTCATCCAGCGCCATCAACCGCTCGGCTTCGCTTGGCGTGGTCGACCAGACGATCGAGCACCAGTCCTGCTGACCATCTCGCTCCAGCGGCAGAAACGCCAGCGGCCCGTGATCGGTGAAGCGCTGCCACGCGGTCATGCGGTGCGGTTTGCTGCTGCGCACGCTGGTGACGATGGCGTGATGCAGATAATCCCACTCGCGAGTGGCGACACCGGTCAGACGGCGCACGGCGGAGTTGGCACCATCCGCCGCGATCACCAGCGGCGCGCGCAGGGTGCGGCCGTCGGCCAGGGTCAGCAGCCAGTCGTCACCGGAGCGGCGCATCTGCTCCAGCCGCGCATTGGGCAGCAGGCCCAGATCGCAATCGTGCAAACGGTCGAGCAAGGCATCCTGCACCACGCGGTTTTCGACAATGTGGCCGAGCACATCGGCATGCACGCTACTGGCCGAGAAGTGAATCTGCCCGGTGCCGCTGCCGTCCCAGACATGCATGTCGGTGTACGGACTGCTGCGTCGGTTGACGATGCCGTCCCACACGCCGAGGCGATCGAGAATGCGCTGGCTGGCTGCCGACAACGCGCTCACCCGTGGCTCGAACGGGGCGTCGCCATTGAAGGGTTTGACGCTCAACGGACTGCCATCGAGCAGCAGGACTTCCAGCCCACTGTCCTGCAACGCCAGCGCCAGGGCGCTGCCGACCATTCCGGCTCCGACAATCAGCAGATCTGCGCGCATTTCCATGCTTTAAGCCTGTCTCGCTTGCGGCTTGAGCCGCACGTAAAGGGTTTTACCGACCCGCGCCACCAGGTTGCCGGCGCCGTCATGAATGTCGACCTGCAACTGCGGCAGGTATTTCTCGCCACTGGCGGTCTGCCGACGGATCTCGTCGAGCAGGGTGTCGTCGATGTTGAACCGGGCGAACACCGGGCCTTTGCCCGGCGATATGAAATCAATGTCAGCGGCCTTGTCCCAGACGATGTACCGCGAGCCGAGGTTCTCCATGAGCATCAACATGAAGAACGGGTCGACCATCGAATACAGACTGCCGCCGAACTGGGTGCCGACGTAATTGCGGTTGTACCAGCCCAGACCCATCGAAACCTGGATGTCACGAAAGTCATCGCTGATGTACTTCACCCGGACACCGGCGCCGAGGTATGGCGGGTAGAACGTCATGATCCAGCGCATCAACCGCGCCTTGCCAAACTGTTTGATCAGCCACTCACGCATCCGGCCGCGTCCCCAGCCCCATGGCCTGACGGGCGAACCAGCGTTTGGCCGGCGGCAGCAGATCGAGGCCGAGCAGGCCGATGTTGCGCCCCAGCGACACCAGTGGCTGGGTGCTGCCGAACAGGCGCGTGACCTGATCGGAGAAGCCCACGGTGAGGTCCTGATCGAGGCGCTGACGTTCGCGATAAGCCTGCAACGTAGCGAAGTCCCCCAGCGGTTTGTCGCTGGCCAGCAGTGCGGCGGCCAAGGCATCGGCATCGCGCAGGGACAGGTTGAAACCCTGCCCGGCAATGGGGTGCAGGCTGTGGGCGGCGTTGCCGAGTACGGCCAGATGCGAACGCACCTGCTCTTCGGCTTCCACCAGCGACAGCGGATACAGATGCCGCGCACCGACCTGTTTCAAAGTGCCGAGGCGGTAACCGAACACGCCTTGCAGTTCGCTGAGGAAATCCCGTTCGCTCAGGTCTGCCAGACGTTGCGCGTCCATGCCCAGACGGGTCCAGACCAGCGCGCAGCGGTTTTCCGGCAGTGGCAGCAGCGCCATCGGGCCTTCGTCGGTGAAACGCTCGAAGGCCATACCGTTGTGCGCTTCGCTCGGGGTAATGTTGGCGATCAACGCGCTCTGGTTGTACGGGCGCTTACGCACGTTGATGCCCAGTTGCTCGCGCAGACCGGAACGGCCGCCATCGGCGAGCACCGCCAGATCGCACTCGACCGTGGTTTCATCGTTGAGGGTCAGGCGATAGCCGTCGGGCAGCGGCTCCATGCGGGTGACTTCGGCCGGGCAACGCCAACTGATCACCTCTTTGTCGAGGTGCTGCCACAGGCACTGGCCGAGCCAGGCGTTTTCCACCACATAGCCGAGCGCCGGGACGCCCTCTTCCATCGCTGACAGTCGGGCGGTGGAAAAACGTCCACGGTCGGACACATGAATTTGTTTGATCGGCTCGGCGCGGCGGGAGATTTCCTGCCACACGCCCAGCCGCTGATAAATCTGCCGCGAACCGAAGGATAGCGCCGAGGAACGCGCGTCGTAGCTTGGCTGCCAGGTGTCACCGGGAGCGAACGGTTCGATCAGCACGATCTTCCAGCCACGGGCCTTGGCCCCGGCCTGCAAGGCCAACGCCAGACTGGCGCCGACCAGACCGCCACCGATGATTGCCAGATTGACCCGACTCATGCCGCGCATGTCCGTGCTTGTGCCATCAGGGCTTCGATCTCGGCGACGGTTTTCGGCACGCCGTGGGTCAAAATTTCACAACCGCTCTTGGTCACTACCACGTCATCCTCGATGCGCACGCCAATGCCGCGCCATTTCTTCGCTACGTTCTGATTGTCCGGGGCGATGTAGATGCCCGGCTCCACGGTCAGCGCCATGCCGACTTCCAGCACCCGCCATTCGCCGCCGACCTTGTATTCGCCGACGTCATGTACATCCATGCCCAGCCAGTGGCCGGCGCGGTGCATGTAAAACGCCTTGTAGGCCTCGCTGCCGATCAACTCGTCCACTTCGCCCTGCAACAATCCCAGCTTCACCAGCCCCGCGGTGATCACCCGAACTGTAGCTTCGTGTGCCTGGTTCCAGTGCTTGTTCGGGGCGATTTCGGCGAACGCGGCTTCCTGTGAGGCCAACACCAATTCGTAGATCGCTTTCTGCTCGGCCGAGAATTTGCCGTTGACCGGCCACGTCCGCGTGATGTCGCTGGCGTAGCAGTCGATTTCGCAACCAGCGTCGATCAGCACCAGATCACCGTCCTTGAGCAACGCGTCATTCTGCTGGTAATGCAGGATGCAGCTGTTGCGCCCGGCGGCGACGATCGAGCCGTAGGCGGGCATTTTCGCCCCGCCCTTGCGGAACTCGTAATCGAGTTCGGCTTCGAGGCTGTACTCGTACAGCCCGGCACGGCTGGCCTGCATCGCCCGGATGTGGGCCTGGGCGGAAATCCGCGCCGCTTCGCGCATCACCTTCACTTCTGCCGCCGATTTATACAGACGCATGTCGTGCAGCAGGTGATCCAGGGCAACGAATTCGTTCGGCGGCTGGGCACCGAGGTGCGCCTTGGAACGGATCACGTTGATCCAGTCCATCAGGTGGCGGTCGAATTCCGGGTTGCTGCCCATGGCCGAATACACCCGGTCGCGGCCTTCGATCAGGCCCGGCAGGATGTCGTCGATGTCAGTGATGGGGAAGGCGTCGTCGGCGCCAAAATCGCGAATCGCGCCTTCCTGGCCGGCGCGCAGGCCATCCCAGAGTTCCCGTTCGGCATTGCGTTCACGGCAGAACAGCACGTATTCGCCATGTTCGCGGCCGGGCATCAGGACGATGACCGCCTGTGGCTCGGGGAAACCACTCAGGTACTGGAAGTCGCTGTCCTGGCGGTAGACGTGCTCGACGTCACGGTTGCGAATGGCAACCGCGGCGGCGGGCAGGATGGCGATGCTGTTGGGTTCCATCTGCGCCATTAGCGCCTTGCGGCGACGGCTGTATTCCGCTTTCGGGATATGGATCATGGGCAGATGGCTTTCCCTGGCACGCGATCAGTGCAGCGACGGCTTGGCGGCTGGCGGCACGTCGGCTTTCTTGGTTTCGGAGAACAGCAGCAGCGGCGCTACACGCAGGTACTCCATGACTTCCATGTAATCGCTTTCGCCGTCTTCGGACTCTTCCAGTGCATCTTGCACCTGAGAGATTGCCGCCAGATCCTGCAACACTTCGGTGGCCTCGGTGCTCAGCATGCTGCTGTCGCGGCAGTTCAGGCCGAAACCGGTGAGGAAGCCCTGGCACCATTCACCCAGCGCGGCAGCGCGCTCGGCCAGTGGCGCGTCATCGTTCGGAAGCAGCAGAACCACGGTGACGTCGTCGCCGGTGAGTTCGCTCTTGACCATTTCCTGCAGGCCGATCAGCGCGTTGCGGACGTTGTCCTGCGGCTCGCTTTCGAGCAGCTCGGCGGCATCGATCAGCCATTCGTCTGCATTGAAGCCGGCGCCGGCGCAACTGCGGCCAAGCAACAGGCCGTGCAGTTCAGCAGGCGAAACGGAGTGACCGCTGGAATTCAGCAGGGTGGCAAAGCCTTGGTACGGGGAATTCTGAATGGGCATGGGCAGCTAGGCGCCAGACGGCGCTATGTCTAGAATGAAGGCCTTGTATCCTACATCGACAGACTCGCCAAGACCATTAAAGGCTGTCCGCCAGCCAAACCCATCAGACCGAATCAGTGGACACAATGGAAGACACCGACCTGCAAGCGCTGATGGCCAGACTCGAACTGCTGATTACTCGGGTCGAGCAACTAAAGAGTCAAAACGCACTCTTACTAGCTCAGGAAAAGACTTGGCGCGAGGAACGCGCTCACCTCATTGAAAAAAACGAAATCGCCCGGCGTAAGGTCGAATCGATGATTTCGCGCCTCAAGGCCCTGGAGCAAGACTCATGAGTTCAAGCAATAGCGTTACCGTGCAGATCCTCGACAAAGAGTATTCGATCATCTGCCCGCAGGAAGAACGCAGCAATCTGGTCAGTGCCGCGCGTTACCTGGACGGCAAGATGCGCGAGATTCGCAGCAGCGGCAAAGTCATCGGCGCCGACCGCATCGCCGTGATGGCCGCGCTGAACATCACTCACGACCTCTTGCACAAAGAAGAGCGCCCGGACATCCAGGCCAGCGGTTCGACCCGTGAACAGGTGCGTGACTTGCTCGATCGTGTCGATCTGGTACTGGCCGACGATCCGGACATCAGCAAGGGCTGATTCGCCAGACGGCTTGAGGTATACTCGCCGCACTCCCTGGGGTGCTTGCCAGTTGACGATGTCCCTGAGCCGATTTGCTATACCCTGGAGGTTGCACGTTGGGCTGGTGTGCATGTCCGCCAGACGGAAAGCCTTAAAGTCTACTGCTTCCTCCACCTTGAACTTTCGGGTTCAAGGGCTAAGTTGACAGCGGTTCATCCGGGGAGCCTTATTCGAATCCGATGTCGGTGCATGCCGACATCGGATTTTTTATGCGTACGTTTTCGTCCTCATCCTGCCGAAGCCGAACCATGACCGATTCCGCG
Organism: Pseudomonas sp. HS6; assembly: GCF_023375815.1. Taxonomy (NCBI): domain Bacteria; kingdom Pseudomonadati; phylum Pseudomonadota; class Gammaproteobacteria; order Pseudomonadales; family Pseudomonadaceae; genus Pseudomonas; species Pseudomonas sp. HS6. Next base: position 4,139,607 of record NZ_CP067412.1, read on the forward strand.
CCGCTGCCCCGCCCCCAACTGCGCCGCCTCCTGCGCAAGGCCCGTCGTTCACTGACGCCGAGCCAGCAACGCCAGGCCGCCGAAGGCCTGTATAAGCAACTCGCGCAGGACCCGCAATTTCGCCGGGCGAAACACATTTCCCTGTACTTGCCCACCGACGGTGAAATCGACCCGCGTCTGTTGCTGCGCGCCGCCCAGCGTCGAGGCAAGAAAACCTACCTGCCGGTGCTGAGCGCCTGGCCGCGGACGAAAATGGTCTTTCAACAGATTCGGCCCGGCGAAAAGCTGCGGCCCAACCGCTTCCGCATCCTTGAGCCCCGGGTCAACGTGGCCCGCCAGCGCAAGATCTGGGCACTGGATCTGGTGTTGTTGCCATTGGTGGGGTTTGACGATGTCGGCGGACGTCTGGGGATGGGCGGCGGATTCTATGATCGCAGCCTGGCGTACCTGGCCCGACGCCAGAACTGGCGCAAGCCGACGCTGTTGGGCCTGGCCCATGAATGTCAGAAAGTCGAACGACTGGCGCAGGCCAGCTGGGATGTACCGTTGCAGGGAACGGTGACCGACAAGGCGTGGTATTTCGCAGGGTAGACGCCGCGAGGGATTCAGCGGCGTCGGGAAGACGGTGTCAGCGCTTGAACGCTGTCGACTGCTGTACTTGTTGCGCCACTTCAATCGGAGCATCGGCCTTGTTGGCCCACAGACTTTGCGCATAACCCGTGGTCACGACGCCCAGGCCGAACAAAATCACCAAAGTCCACAGCAAATCCGGTTTGCGTTTCATCGATTGCCCCCCTCAAGGCACATCATCACGATGACAGCAGCGGTTTCCATTCGTAGGCCGTGCAGCAGCGTCAAGCTTTAAAGGCCGGCATTTTGCGACAACGTGAACCTCTGCGCAAATGCTGGCGTCAACCGACTGTCGGTTTGTCATAAAATTGCCCGACAACCTGCCCAATGACCGTTTCAGGAGCACACACCATGGCCTATTGGCTGATGAAATCCGAGCCCGACGAACTTTCGATCAAAGGCCTGGAAAAACTCGGCAAAGCGCGCTGGGACGGGGTGCGCAACTATCAGGCGCGCAATTTCCTGCGGGCCATGGCGGTGGTGGATGAGTTCTTTTTCTATCACTCCAGCTGCCCGGAGCCGGGCATTGCCGGAATCGGCAAAATTATCGAGGCGGCCTACCCCGACCCGACGGCACTCGAGCCCGAGAGCCACTACTACGATCCGAAAGCCACACCGGAGAAAAACGCCTGGAGTGCGATCGATGTCGCCCATGTCGAGACGTTTGCCCGGGTGTTGAAGCTGGATTACCTGAAGCAGCAGACCGCGCTGGCCGAAATGCCACTGGTACAGAAAGGCTCGCGGCTGTCGGTGATGCCGGTGACGGCCGAGCAGTGGGCGGCGGTGATCGCGCTAAAACCCTGAATCATCCTTCGCCTGACAAAATGCCTTCGCTGGCAAGCCAGCTCCCACAGGTATTTCTGGTGGTCACAAATTATGTGTTCACTAAAAATCCCTGTGGGAGCTGCGTTGCGACGATTCGACTTGCCAGCGATGGGGGCCGCCCGGACAACGAATGCCTTACTGAATGATCAGGTTGTTGAACAACAGATCCTCGACCACCGGCTTGCCGGTCTCGTCATTCATCACTTGTTGAGTCTGCTTCAAGGCTTCCTGACGCAGTTTTTCCTTGCCTTCGATGCTGCCCATCGCATCGGTGGTCTGCTGGGTGAACAGCGCCACCAGCTGATTGCGGATCAGCGGCTCGTTGGCCTTGACCAGTTTGGTCGCCTCGTCACCGGTCACCCGCAACGCCACGTCGGCCTTGTAGACCTTGAGCTTCGGCGTGCCGTCCAGCCCATAGTTGCCCACGAACGGCGGGCTCAGGGTGATGTAGTTGACCTTTGGCGCCTCGCCTTCTTTGGCTTCTTCGGCCAGCGCTGCCACAGGCAGAGACAGGGCCAGCAACAACATGATCCACGCTTTCACAATTCGCTCCTTATCCGGTTTGCGGCCTAGCATAACGACCCGCCGCGCAAGCACAAGCTTATGGCGGACTATCAGGGTCGGGCATGCTCGTTGACCCGTTGACTGCCACACCTACACTTATCGGCCATCACTCCCAAAGGAATAGCCCTGATGAAAGCCGTGCTGTGCAAAGCCTTCGGCCCTGCCGAATCGCTGGTGCTGGAAGACGTCGCCAGTCCTGTCGCCAAGAAGAATGAAATCCTGCTGGACGTGCACGCCGCCGGGGTCAACTTCCCGGACACGCTGATCATCGAGGGCAAATACCAATTCAAGCCGCCCTTCCCGTTCTCGCCCGGTGGCGAAGCCTCCGGCGTAGTCAGCGCGGTAGGTGAAAAGGTCAGCCACCTGAAAGTCGGCGACCGGGTCATGGCTCTGACCGGCTGGGGCAGCTTCGCCGAGCAGGTGGCGGTGCCGGGCTATAACGTGCTGCCGATTCCACCGTCGATGGACTTCAACACCGCCGCCGCCTTCAGCATGACTTACGGCACGTCGATGCACGCGCTCAAGCAGCGCGGCAACCTGCAACCGGGCGAAACCCTGCTGGTGCTCGGTGCTTCCGGCGGCGTTGGCCTGGCCGCCGTGGAGATCGGCAAAGCCCTGGGCGCCCGGGTGATCGCCGCCGCCAGCAGCGCCGAAAAACTCGCCGTGGCCAAGGCTGCCGGTGCCGACGAACTGATCAACTACAGCGAAACCAGCCTCAAGGACGAAATCAAACGCCTGACCGACGGCCAGGGCGCCGACGTGATCTACGACCCGGTCGGCGGCGACCTGTTCGACCAGGCCATCCGTGCCATCGCCTGGAACGGCCGCCTGCTGGTGGTCGGTTTCGCCAGCGGCCGCATTCCCGAACTGCCGGTCAACCTTGCGCTACTCAAGGGCGCAGCCGTGCTCGGCGTGTTCTGGGGCTCCTTCGCCCAACGCCAGCCACAGGACAACGCGGCGAACTTCCAGCAACTGTTCGGCTGGTTTGCCGAGGGTAAGTTGAAACCGCTGGTGTCGCAGGTGTATCCACTGAGCGAGGCGGCGCAGGCAATCAATGATCTTGGGCAGCGCAAGGCTGTGGGTAAGGTTGTGGTGCAGGTTCGCTGAGCCTGAAGCCTCCCAAGGCCAGAACCGCAGACTTAGCGGCTCTGGCCTTTTTTATATCAACGAAAAGTAGCCGCACATATATTGGATAACTCGGCGGTAAACATGTACCGCAATCACTCTATAAAACTACGATAGTTTTCTGCCATACAGACACAAGGAGTAACTGTATGAGCAATCAAGACTGGCGCCCCGGCCAGCCATTACCTTTAGGCTTAACCGAAGTTAATCCATACAAGACACCTACCTCCTCACCAATCTCCGAAGGTGGTGGATACGACCGCACTGGCAGAACAAGAAACAGAAGCCGAACCGGCACAGACTTATTCACTCAATTATCTCGGCAAGACATTGCCGAAATCAACGAAGCTCTCTTCATTTCAGATACGGTACAAAATATCGAAGCGAGTAAACAAGAGATTGCACATGACCACCAAGTAAAGCTTGGTCAACTTCCTAACACCCTTCAATCGGAAATAACCTCAGCGACTTCGAGCATGGGCGGTACACATGGTCTTTCACCTGTACAAACACTGACTCGGCAACAGGCTGCCATCAATCATTTGATACATAAAAAGTCTGCCGAGCGGAACATGCATCAAACGCGGGCCAATGCCTTTTATGGAGGTGACCCGCTAATAAGAACTCAGCAGGACCTTGTCGAAGCCTACTTGCGAGTACCTGCAGCAGAGGTGCCGCATAGGTGGAGAGACTCATACACATCAGCTTATGCACTAAACAGAAATACAGAGGAGATCAGGCAACTCACTGACAGACTCCATACACTGTCCTTCCAAATAGCTCAGGCCTATGCACAGGCCTCAGCCCAGCGGCTTGCCGAATTACAAGCCGAGGCTATTGCCAGGGCTGCCCACGCAAAAGCAGCTGCGGAGCAATCAGCCAGGGACGCAGCACATAGAGCCGCTCTAGCAGAAGCGGAAGCTGAGCTCGCGAGACAACGAGAAGTAGAAAAACAAGCTGAGCATAAGAGAAAGCACACAGCCGCGTCTGACGCTGCGAATCGGTTTGACACGCTGCTAAGCGAGCTAACACCAAACCAACTGGAATCGATAGACGAAAGAATTCGGTGGATGAAGAACAAGCATCGAAAACTGTATCTAGCACACGTCGAAGCATCCAAAGCCGAGCGCGAATTCAAAGACTTCTACAATTTTCGAAGGCGGAGCAAACGCTGGAGCACGATAAAAAACCTACAAAACGAAATCAGCACGTTAATACGCCAGAAAAACACGATAACAAAACTCGAGCTGCCCACCCTCGACGGCGTAATGACCTCCGCTCGGCCCTTGGTAGTCAGTTCTGACGGACTAATCGCGGGGTTCGAAGGCTCGCCTCTTACGTTAGGCAAGGCGCTCGACACTCTCGGCGCCCTACGCGGCGCAATATCCGCCGGGCCAGTCAGTACGTTTCTAGCTTCAGTTTTTTATACGCCGACACTCGGCAATGGCGAACTGCAGCGCAGCCCGTTGATTCTTACGATCCCGTTATCACAACTCGCCCAGAACGATGAGCATGTAGCACTTCCTGGATCGGCCGAGGCCAACTGGCTCCCTGCCCGCGCGGTATCGTCGGTTAAGGGAGAGCACACGCAGCTCTATTTACGTTCAGCCGATCCAGGTCAAACGGTCAGAGTCAGGCAAGCAAAGTTTAATCGCTCGGACAATCTCTACACCTTCACGACCGAGGGATTGTTCCCGATCACGTTGACCTGGACGCCCAAGACGCCTCCTGGAGACGACATTCCCGACACCACTGAATTGCCCGCAACCGATTCTGGAACCAGAATTTATCCCGGAGCCCGCGTTACCCAGATTGAAGGCCGGCTAGACGAGCACCCTGCCTGTGAAATAGACGACCCTGATGACTACATCCTGACGTTTCCCATCGAGTCGGGAATCGAATCCATTTACATGATGGCCACGCGTGGCGGCCCTCGGTATGAGCCGGGGACGGCTAAAGGCAAGGGGCAAGAGGTCGGCGAAAATTGGTTGGGTGGCGCGAGAGAATCAAGTGGCGCACCAGTCCCTGCACAGATTGCGGATCAACTAAGAAATCAGGACTTCAGAAATTTTGATAGATTTCGCGAAAAATTCTGGAAGGCCGTCGCATCTGATGAGTTATTAAGCGAACAGTTTGGTAGAGTTGACTTAAAGCAAATGCGTGGAGGTTCAGCCCCTAATTCTGATCCTAGTGACAATGTCGGTAGAAGAGATAAATACGAAATTCATCATAAACAAAGAATAGCGGACGGGGGCGCTGTGTACGATGTTGAAAACCTGTCAATTCTGACTCCCCAAGCGCATATAGAATTACATAAAAAAGGCAATCAACAATGAAACTCAAAGCGCGACTGGAAGACTATACGGAAGCTGAATTTCTACTATTCATAACAGAGTTTTTTGAGGATACGAACGGTTTAACCGGAGACGCATTAGGAAATTACACGAGCAATCTAATGCGACACTTTGAAGAGATTACAGAGCACCCTCGAAAACGACTCGTGCTTACTCGCCCGATCAATGGTAGAGAGGACAGTCCAGAAGGAGTTTTAGAAGAAATCAAAGAGTGGCGCCAAGCAAACGGCAAGCCTGGGTTCAAAGCTGAATAATTCATCAGCCAGACAGTGTCACACCTACAGCGACACTGTCTGGCTTTTTACTAAAGCAATTCGCGAATATCCTCCGGCAACAAATTCACATACCGACTATTCGGGCTTTTTCCACAGCGATCAATAATGTAACGGGCACGCTCATTGAGTTTGGCAATCAAGCCCAGTCGACGCTCGTCCGAAAGCTGAGCTGTATAAACCACGCTGGATAAATACGCCCGCGTGTAATGAAAGACCGGCAAGTGAACCCAAGAAGAAACCGGACGGCGAATGGCGTATTGGTGGAGATCGACACATCGCACTCTGCGCAGCCATTGGTTTGCGTGGATCGGTGAATCAATATCCAGTCGAAAAACCATGGGGGCGATCACTTCCAGTTCTGCGGGCTTGCCGTCCTCTACCGTCCATGGCCTGAATCGCCATTGCCGCAGGGCATCAGTGACCGCTGCGGAAAAATCAGGATGCTCACTTTCCAGAATGCCGATGTCACTCACCGAGCCATCTGCATTGGCGGTGAAGCGGACGCGCACCTCACCCATAACCCCCGCCTTGGCAAGTTCTCGAGGATAAACAGGTCCTGGATTATTGTCGGGGATCAACAACACCTCTGCTGCTTCTACAGCACCAACGAACGCCAGTAGAAACAGAGCAAAAAACCACCGCATGACCCACCCCTTCAAGCTGAAATGCCGAATCGGCAACAGCACAAAGACTACGGAGCAATGGCTTTCAACTGAATGGCGCAACGTCTGTTTTGGATGCAGGACATTGCCTAAGCTACGACGGGAAATCGGACGAAAACACTGCGTGAACGTTCGCAGGTAACTTTTCTGACGGACTACTCTCTCCGACTGTCGTCCACAGCATCGCCCGGCAACAGATGTTCCTGAACCTTCCGGCTACTGGCCTTGATGATCTGGCCCTTGTCGTCAAAGCGCAGAACGATCAGCCAGTCATAAACTTCGTCCGGCCATTTTTTCTGGCCCATCAGGGCCGTGCTGTCGCCGCCGAACGCTTGTATCAGGTGGTTGATATGGCCGTGATGCCAGGCGATCAGGATCGTCCGCGCCTGATTGCTTTTGCGCAGCAACTTGACCAGTTCGTGGGCATCGCCATTGATGTAAGGCTGTTCGACAGACAAATTCAGACGTTCGGCTAGCGGAGTCAGGGTCAGACGCGAGCGGGAGCTCACCGGGCTGTCACCAGCCGCAATCAGCCGTTCGGGGGTCAGGGTCTGGCCATCCAGTTGCAGCGGATTGAAATAATCGACGTAGGCGCGGGCCCTTTCTTCACCCCGGGCATTGAGTACCGTTCCCTCAGTCGGCTTTTCCGCATGTCGGATGATCAATACCGTGGCATTGCGCAAACCGGATTGCGCAGGATGATCAGCGTATATCAATGTCAGCACCGCAACGGTGATCACCCCCGCCGCCAATAATCGGCGCATCAGCATGCGAACCTTCAAAGCCATCATTCATCTCTGCAGAACAGTCGGTCGACGGATCGCGAGTCTAAGCCACCCCATGTTCAGAAGTGGTGAAAACGCCCTGTTCTTACAGCAGAGCGACAGGTTCGTAAAAGAACGTGCGACTTCCAACATTTTCCGCTGTTTTGCCGATGCGAACCGGTGCTATTTTCGGTAACGAAACTGTAACATTCGCATCCGCAGTCAAAACAAGAAATTTGGAGCTCTTGAATGTTTGCTTTCTTTCGACCTGCCGCACATCAGGCTCCATTGCCTGAAGAAAAAATAGACAGTACCTACCGACGCCTGCGTTGGCAGATCTTCGCCGGTATCTTCTTTGGTTACGCGGGTTACTACCTGCTGCGCAAAAACTTCTCCCTGGCCATGCCGTACCTGATCGACGAGGGTTACACCCGTGGCGAACTGGGTCTGGCGATGTCGGCCATCGCAATCGCCTACGGCTTGTCCAAGTTCCTCATGGGCCTGGTCTCGGACCGCTCCAACCCGCGCTACTTCCTGACCTTCGGCCTGCTGGTCTCGGCGGGGGTGATGTTCATTTTCGGTTTCGCGCCATGGGCAACGTCCAGCGTGACCATGATGTTCATCCTGCTGTTCATCAACGGCTGGGCCCAGGGCATGGGCTGGCCGCCGAGCGGACGGACCATGGTGCACTGGTGGTCCCAGAAGGAGCGTGGCGGCGTGGTGTCCGTGTGGAACGTGGCGCACAACGTCGGCGGAGGTCTGATCGGCCCGCTGTTCCTGCTCGGCATGGGCCTGTTCAATGACTGGCACGCGGCATTCTATGTGCCGGCGGCGGTAGCCCTGGCAGTGGCGGCGTTTGCCTTCATCACCATGCGCGACACCCCGCAATCGGTCGGCCTGCCGCCGATCGAGCAGTACAAGAACGATTACCCGGAAGGCTACGACGCCAGCCACGAAGACGAATTCAGCGCCAAGGAAATCTTCGTCAAGTACGTGCTGCGCAACAAAATGCTCTGGTACATCGCCCTGGCCAACGTCTTCGTCTACCTGCTGCGCTACGGCGTGCTGGACTGGGCGCCGACTTACCTCAAGGAAGCCAAGCACTTCGACGTCGACAAGACTTCGTGGGCCTACTTCTTCTACGAGTGGGCGGGTATCCCGGGCACGCTGCTGTGCGGCTGGATGTCGGACAAGATCTTCCGTGGCAACCGTGGCCTGACCGGCATGGTGTTCATGGCATTGGTGACCGTCGCAACGCTGGTTTACTGGCTGAACCCGGCCGGCAACCCGACCGTCGACATGATCGCGCTGTTCTCGATCGGTTTCCTGATCTACGGCCCGGTGATGCTGATCGGTCTGCAGGCGCTGGAGCTGGCGCCGAAGAAAGCCGCCGGCACTGCTGCGGGCTTCACCGGCCTGTTCGGCTATCTGGGTGGTTCGGTCGCGGCCAGTGCTGCGATGGGCTACACCGTGGACCACTTCGGCTGGGATGGCGGTTTCGTGCTGCTGGTGGGCGCTTGCCTGCTGTCGATGGCCTTCCTGGCACCGACCCTGTGGCACAAGCAAGTCGCCAGTCAGAGCCGCGAAGCAGTCGCCTGATCGGCTTTTGACTTGCAGCGCTTGAGCCGCGCCTCCAGATTCCGGTCTGGCATGGCGTGGCTGCGCAGGGCGTGAGCGGTCTGCTCGACATAATCGCGAGTCGTGCCGTAACGCCCGCAAGCGCTTTCGAACACCTGGCTCAGCACATGATCCGGCAGATTGCCGGCATAGCTGGGCAGGTGTCGCTCCAATACAAATCCCAGCGCCTGTACCTGACTGCCATCTTCAAGACGGCAGTTGAGCCAGTGTGGCCGATAGGACGGGAACGGCATCTCGCGTTTCCACAGCGCATACAGCGCACTGTCGAGGTTGTCTTCCGGCAACCGATAGGCGAAGCCGCTGCACGAGCCGCCGCGATCCAGACCGAACACCAGCCCCGGCATTTCCGGTGTGCCGCGATGTTCGTGGGACCACAAGTACAAACCGCGATGGTAGCCATGCACTCGCCCGCGCACCCGCTCCACTGCCGAACATTCCGGCCGCCAGATCAGCGAACCGTACGCGAACAACCACACCGGCCCACCCTTGTGGCGTGCCATGGTCGATTGCATGGAAGCGAGAAGTTGTTCGTGAGTCAGCTGCGGCCCCAGGTCGAGCCGCGGAGGGTAAGCCAGATTCAGAAAAGCAGATTCAATGGCTGTCATGACGGAAGTATTCGGCCCCGCAAGTATTACAAGATGTAAGCACTATTCGCTTGATAGAACATATAGCAGTAACTGTAAAACGAAAAGTGCTAAAGGATGTATGACACCTTCGATAGCGCTAATTCGGGGTTATCCGCCAGCCCTATCTGTTTTATATAGCCTAATACCATTGCGCAGATATCTTAAATACCCGAATGAAATAACGATAAGCCTTCGCTTCGTTCAGGTTTCGTTCATGAAGTCTCGGGATTTTTCCTACTAAAATTTCGGACTTTCCATATTTACCGTCGCTGAACGCCTACGTACAACGGCTTTCCTCTGGCGCAAGCCAACCCGTTCAACCGAGGCTGCACGATGAACACACCAAGACTTTTGGCCGCATTGTTATTGATTCAGACCGGCCAGGCACTGGCCGCCGTTGATTCGCAAGAGGACAAGGGTTTCTGGTATGCACAAACCAGTGTCTATACCAAACATTACTCACCCGACCCCGAACACAATAATCATCAGGACTTGATCGGCATCGAACGCAATCAGGCTTCCGGCTGGGTATTCGGCGGGGCAACTTTCCGTAACTCGTTTCGCCAGCGCTCCAATTACGCCTATGCCGGCAAACGCTTCGACAGTGCCGATTATCCGGTGTATGTGAAACTCACGGGCGGATTGCTGCAGGGTTATCGGGGTGACTACAAGGACAAGATTCCGCTCAATCACTTCGGCGTTGCACCGGTGATCATCCCGTCGGTCGGCACCCATTATGGCCCGCTGGCCGCCGAGCTGGTCTTTCTCGGCGCCAACGCGGCCATGGTCACGACGGGCGTGCGGTTCTAGGACGGCTCAGCCGAGGGCCCGATCACTCGACTCAGTCGCGCGGCTCAAGAGCGCGGCGCGTATGCAAACACATCGGCGCGCATCTGGTGGGCATCCATCCCGGCTTCCACCAGCGCATCCAGCGTGCCGTAGACCATCGCCGGCGAACCACTGGCATAGACGTGCAAGGGTTTCAGATCCGGGAAATCCTCGCACACCGCCTCATGCAACATCCCGCAGCGTCCTTCCCAACCGCACTGGTCGCTGACGACTTTGTGCAGGAACAGGTTGGGCAGCTTCAGCCATTCGTCCCAATGCTCGATTTCGTAGAAATCTTCCGGACGACGCACGCCCCAGTACAAATGCACCGGATGCTTGAAGCCGTTGGCCCGGCAATGTTCGATCAGGCTGTGAATCTGGCCCATGCCGGTGCCGGCGGCAATCAGCACCAGCGGCCCGTCCGGCAATTCTGCGAGATGGGTGTCGCCGAACGGCAGTTCGACCCGTACCAGCGAATTGCGCTGCAATTGTTCGATCAAGCTCAGGGCACTGGCTTCGCGCGCCAGAACATGGATTTCCAGGTCTCGCCCGCCGTGGGGCGCCGAGGCCATGGAAAAGGCTGATTTCTCGCCGCTCTCGCGCTCGATCATCAGGTACTGACCGGCGTGATAACGCGGTGGCTTGCCCGCCGGAGCACGCAGACGAACGCGCCAGGTATCGCCACCGACGTCCCGGCATTCGATGACCTGACACGACAGGCTGCGCACCGGCAGTTCTCCCAACGCGAGCACGCCATCCCACAGCAGGATGCAGTCTTCCAGCGGCTGCGCTATACAAGTGTAGAACTCGCCGTGGTCATGCACCTTGCCGGCCTGTTCGACCCGGCCTTCCACCAGCAGCGCTGCGCACACGTGACAATTGCCGTTGCGGCAGCTTTGCGGGCATTCGTAGCCCAGGCGCCGCGCACCATCGAGAATCCGCTCTCCGGGCCGTATCTCAAGCACCGCTCCGGAGGGCTGCAGGGTTACACGCATCAATCTATTCCTAACTGATTCCAGATGGCATCGATCCGTTGGGTGACGGCATCATCCTTGACGATGACGCGGCCCCACTCGCGAGTGGTTTCGCCCGGCCACTTGTGGGTGGCGTCCAGGCCCATCTTCGAGCCGAGCCCCGATACCGGCGAGGCGAAGTCGAGGTAGTCGATCGGCGTGTTGTCGATCATCACCGTGTCGCGCTTGGGGTCCATGCGCGTGGTGATGGCCCAGATCACGTCGTTCCAGTCCCGCGCGTTGATATCGTCGTCGGTGACGATAACGAACTTGGTGTACATGAACTGTCGCAAAAACGACCAGACACCCAGCATCACGCGCTTGGCATGGCCCGGATACGACTTCTTCATGGTCACAATGGCCATGCGGTACGAGCAGCCTTCCGGCGGCAGGTAGAAGTCGGTGATCTCCGGGAACTGCTTCTGCAGGATCGGCACGAACACTTCGTTCAACGCAACACCGAGAATCGCCGGTTCATCCGGTGGACGACCAGTGTAAGTGCTGTGGTAGATCGGTTTGATCCGGTGGGTGATGCGTTCGACGGTGAACACCGGGAAGCTGTCGACTTCGTTGTAGTAACCGGTGTGGTCGCCGTACGGGCCTTCGTCGGCCATCTCACCCGGATGAATCACGCCTTCAAGGATGATTTCGGCCGTGGCCGGCACTTGCAGGTCGTTGCCACGGCACTTCACCAGCTCCGTGCGGCTGTCGCGCAGCAGGCCGGCGAAAGCGTATTCGGAGAGGCTGTCCGGCACCGGGGTGACAGCGCCGAGAATGGTCGCCGGGTCCGCACCGAGGGCCACGGACACCGGGAACGGCTGGCCCGGATGCTTCTCGCACCACTCACGGAAATCCAGCGCGCCGCCACGGTGACTGAGCCAGCGCATGATGACTTTGTTGCGGCCGATCACTTGCTGACGGTAGATGCCGAGGTTCTGCCGATCCTTGTTCGGGCCTTTGGTGACGGTCAGGCCCCAGGTGATCAGCGGCGCCACGTCGCCCGGCCAGCAGGTCTGCACCGGCAGCATTGCCAGATCAACGTCATCGCCTTCGATGACCACTTCCTGACACGGCGCGTCTTTGACGACTTTCGGTGCCATCGCGATGATCTTGCGAAAGATCGGCAGCTTCGACCACGCATCTTTCAAGCCCTTCGGCGGCTCCGGCTCCTTGAGGAACGCCAGCAGCTTGCCGATTTCGCGCAGCTCGCTGACCGACTCGGCGCCCATGCCCATGGCCACCCGCTCGGGCGTGCCGAACAGGTTGCCGAGCACCGGAATGTCGTAACCGGTCGGTTTCTCGAACAGCAGCGCCGGGCCTTTGGCCCGCAGTGTGCGGTCGCACACTTCGGTCATTTCCAGCACCGGCGAGACGGGAATCTGGATGCGTTTCAACTCTCCGCGCTGCTCAAGCTGCTGCACGAAATCCCGAAGATCCTTGAATTTCATTGACGATGGCACCCTCAAAATAGGCGTACATCCTACCTGCTATGCCGGTCGCTGGCAGCCCGTCACTGCTTACTTGGCTGCATTCACCTGACCTTTCGCGAGTTTTTTCCCGGCTTGCAGACCGACAAACAACGGTTCAAGGATCGGTGCCACGAAACGGGCGCCGACTTCTGAAAGGTGATTGTCATCGGTGTAAAGGGAATAGCCATCAAGCTCCGTGCGGCACAGACCACTTTCATCACACAGCCGTGGCGCCGGGTCGACTACCCGCACCGCCGGGTCTTTTGCCAATTGAGCGAACAACTGGCTGATGAATGCCTGGCGCTTGTGATGCTCGCCAACGGCCAGACCGACACCTTCCACCGGATGATCGAGCATCGCCAGACGCGTGAGGCGGTACGGCGGACTGAATGGCTGCAACGGCGCCTCTTTCACCAGCCAGACCCGATGCCCGCCGGCGCGCAACTGTGCAACCCGTGCGCGCAAGCCATCCGATAGACGCTGTTCGGCTTCGGCGCGGTCATATTTCCCGTCGGGGGTTCTAAGCACATGGCCGAGGTCACCTTTGGCATCGCCATACAGATAAAGGCTCCAGCGCGCGACCAGCACCACATCGCTGACGCGCTGCGCATTCAAGCCCTGCTCGACCCGCCGATTGAAACGCGCACAGACGCCGTCATGCTCCAGCCCGTCAACCGGGATGCAACCGGGAGAGCTGGCGAGGATTACGCTGACGTTGTGCGCTTTCGCGCCATCATCGAACACCGGGATCAACGCTGTGGCGTGGCTGTCACCCCAGACCATCGCCTGACTTGGCAGGTTTGCCACGCCGTAATGACAGAACAGTTTGTCGTCCGGCGTCTTGTCATCCGCCAGGCACGCCATCAGTTCCGGGCGCCATTCGCGGCCCTTGGCATATTGCAGCGCCTGCTCGGACAGGCGCCACGGCAACCCGTCAGTCCAGCGCAGGGATTGGCCCGCCAAACCGAGCACCAGAATGCCGCAGAAACCGGCCAACAGAACCTGCCGGCGTCCGGCGAGCACACGACGCTCACGAAATGGCGTCTCGACGAACTTCCACGACAGATAACCCAGCACCAGCGTCAGCAGGATCAGACCCGCGATATCCAGCGCCCCCGGCTCTTCGACACTGGCATAGCTGGAAAACACAAACACCGGCCAATGCCACAAGTACCAGGAATAGGAAATCAGGCCGAGGCCGACCATCACCCGACTGCTCAAGAATTGACCAATCAGCGTCTCTCTATGACCGTTGGCCAGGATCAGCGCCACCACACCCAACACCGGCAGCAGCGCAGCAACACCGGGGAATGGCGTGCTTTTGTCATAGCAGAACACCGCCAGCAGGATCAGCGCCATGCCGAAAATGCTCAGCCACTGCGCCGCCGTCGGCTTGAGCCGCCACGAATGCCGGGGCGCCACGGCGAGCATCGCACCGGCCAGCAGCTCCCACGCCCGCATCGGCAACAGGAAGAAAGCTTTTTCCGGGTGATGATTGACTGCCCACACGCTCAGCCCGAAGGACAGCAGCAACACGCCGAACAACGCCAGCCGCCAGTGTTTCAGACGGCTCGACAGCAAGGTCAGCACCAGCGGGAAGAGAATGTAGAACTGCTCCTCCACCGCCAGCGACCAAGTGTGCAGCAGTGGTTTGAGATCAGAGGCGACGTCGAAATAGCCATCCTGGCGCATGAACAGGATGTTCGAGACAAAGGTCACCTGGTAGCGCACCGAGCGTCCCAGCTCTTCGTAATCCTTGGGCGCCAGCAGGAACCAGCCAACCGCCAGCACCGCAACGATCATCGCGAAAAGCGCGGGCAGGATCCGCCGGGCACGTCGGGCCCAGAAATCGATGAAACTGAAACGCCCGGCCTGGCGCTGGTTCCAGATGATCGAGGTGATCAGGTAACCGGAAATCACGAAAAACACGTCCACGCCGACAAATCCGCCGGTGAACCCCGGGACGCCGAAATGGAACAGCACCACGGCAATCACCGCGACTGCGCGCAAGCCGTCGATATCCCTTCGATAAGCGAGTGTGCTCATAAATCTTTAATGCCAATCATGTGGTTGTTTTTTGTACAGCCTCAATCGCTGCTTATTGTTTTGCCAACTCACTGACCTTACCAGATCGCAAACCTCCCATCGTTCAGACAAAAAACAGGCAAAAAAAATGGCGCCCCCTGAGGGACGCCATTTTTCGGACTCATCCGACGATGTTACTTGCGCTTCATCGACAGGAAGAACTCGTCGTTGGTCTTGGTCGTTTTCAGCTTGTCGACCAGGAACTCGATGGCAGCCACTTCGTCCATCGGGTGCAGCAGCTTGCGCAGGATCCACATGCGCTGCAGTTCGTCGTCGGCGGTCAGCAACTCTTCGCGGCGGGTGCCGGAGCGGTTGATGTTGATGGCCGGGAACACACGCTTCTCGGCGATCTTGCGATCCAGAGGCAGTTCCATGTTGCCGGTACCCTTGAACTCTTCGTAGATCACTTCGTCCATCTTCGAGCCGGTTTCAACCAGCGCGGTGGCGATAATGGTCAGCGAGCCGCCTTCTTCGATGTTCCGCGCGGCACCGAAGAAACGCTTCGGTTTCTCCAGGGCGTGGGCATCGACACCACCGGTCAGCACCTTGCCGGAGCTCGGGATCACGGTGTTGTAGGCACGGGCCAGACGGGTGATGGAGTCGAGCAGGATCACCACGTCCTTCTTGTGCTCGACTAGGCGCTTGGCCTTCTCGATCACCATTTCAGCCACTTGTACGTGACGGGTCGGCGGCTCGTCGAAGGTCGAGGCAACCACTTCGCCGCGCACGGTGCGCTGCATTTCGGTCACTTCTTCCGGACGCTCGTCGATCAACAGCACGATCAGGTGAACTTCAGGGTTGTTACGAGCGATGTTGGCTGCGATGTTCTGCAGCATGATCGTTTTACCGGCTTTCGGCGGTGCAACGATCAGACCGCGCTGGCCTTTGCCGATCGGGGCGCACAGGTCGATCACACGACCGGTCAGGTCTTCGGTGGAACCGTTGCCGGCTTCCATCTTCATGCGCACGGTCGGGAACAGCGGGGTCAGATTCTCGAAGAGAATCTTGTTTTTCGCGTTCTCCGGGCGATCGAAGTTGATCGTGTCGACCTTGAGCAGGGCGAAATAACGCTCGCCTTCCTTCGGTGGCCGGATCTTGCCAACGATGGTGTCACCGGTGCGCAGGTTGAAACGGCGGATCTGGCTCGGCGAGACGTAGATGTCGTCAGGGCCGGCGAGGTAGGAAGCGTCAGCGGAGCGCAGGAAGCCGAAGCCGTCCTGGAGAATCTCCAGCACGCCATCACCGGAGATTTCCTCACCGCTTTTCGCGTGCTTTTTCAGCAGGGAGAAAATCACGTCCTGCTTGCGCGAACGGGCCATATTTTCTATGCCCATCTGTTCGGCCAATTCGAGCAGTTCGGTAATCGGCTTTTGCTTGAGTTCAGTCAGATTCATATAGGAATGACGTAATCATTTATGGAGGGGGGGAAATTAAGCTTTTGGCTTAATGAGGCCGCGCCGCAGAGAAGGCGACAGGATCGCGTACTTGTTCGAAAAGGAGTGCGTCGGCGACGGCTAGCAGGGGGCAGTGGAGAAACCAGTGCGGGGCCGAATGTACCACCTGAGTTTCGGAGCGTCTAGCCCTGAATACGCAAAAAGCCCCGCGATTTGCGGGGCTTTTTGAGGACAGTCTTTACCGCGACGCTTAGATGTTGGCGTCGAGGAAAGCAGCCAGTTGCGACTTCGACAGAGCGCCGACCTTGGTCGCTTCCACGTTGCCGTTCTTGAACAGCATCAGGGTCGGGATACCACGTACGCCGTGCTTGGCCGGGGTTTCCTGGTTTTCGTCGATGTTCAGCTTGGCAACGGTCAGCTTGCCTTTGTAAGTCTCTGCAATCTCGTCCAGAACCGGAGCGATCATTTTGCAAGGGCCGCACCATTCAGCCCAGTAGTCGACCAGGACAGCGCCTTCGGCCTTGAGTACGTCGGCTTCGAAGCTAGCGTCGCTAACGTGTTTGATCAGATCGCTGCTCATGGAATTCTCCAGGTTGTAAGCAAAAAAACGTGGCCCATCATAGCCGCCCTTCCCTTGTTCAGGAAGCCGCAGATGATTGAGTCTTGCTATGGCACTCGATGAGTTTGGGTATAGCTCAAGTCACGCGCTGGCGGGGGCGATGAAGGCAATTCCGGTGCGCAGCGCCGCGTTGCGCACGTGCTCCTGCATGGCTTTCTGGGCGGCAGCGGAGGCCCGGCGCGCCAGGGCGCGGAGGATCTTGCGGTGTTCCTGCCAGGTTTCCATGGCCCGCTCGGCGCGGATGAACGGTAGCTTCTGACTCTCCAGAAAGATGTCGGCGCTGGCGGTGAGGATGCTCAGCATCGCCTGATTGCCACTGGCCCGCAGGATTCGCCGGTGGAATTCGAAATCCAGTTTCGCCGCGGCCTCGAAGTCGCCGGCACGCAGCTGTTCGCGCATGGCGGCGACGTTGTCTTCCAGTTCGTCCAGATCGAACGTGCTCAGCGTCACCGCCGCCAATCCGGCAGCGAACCCTTCCAGCGCATAGCGCAACTGAAAGATCTCCAGCGGCGAGGCCTGGGCTGCAAACGGCCAGGCCGGCGCACCCTCCCCCCGCGGCAGCTCCACCGGCGACTGCACGAATACACCCTTGCCCGGCTGGATGCTGACCACCCCCAGCGCACTCAATGACGACAACGCTTCGCGCAACGATGCCCGGCTGACCCCCAGCTGCACCGCCAGATCCCGCTGCGAGGGCAGCGCATCACCGGGGCCGAAACCCTGCTCGGTAATCAGTTTGCGGATCGCTTGCAGCGCCACTTCGGGTACGGCGCGGGAGATCGAGTTCATGGTTTTCCAGTCGGACCAGGCCAAGGTGCGGCCAGTTGTAAAGCTATTCGAGGCGTCAGGCAAGTCATGCCCCAGCGGGGTTCGGCGGCGCGCGTCGATGCGCTATCGCAGTGCGAAATGCAACCTGACTGTTCAGACCAGTAAGACCGAGAAAACCCGCTAAACCTGTGGCTTTGCAGGGCTAAACCGCTGTCTTGGCACGGCCCATGCTCTGTCCGATCGCAGAATTCATTTCCCGCCGATCCGGAGATTGTCCATGACGAAGCGTTACAGCGCCCTCCTCGCCGCCCTGTTTGCCGGTCTGATGCTGAGCCAGGCCCCCGCCCATGCCGACGGTCTGGACGACGTAGTCAAACGCGGCACCTTGAAAGTCGCCGTGCCTCAGGACTTCCCGCCATTTGGCTCGGTCGGACCGGACATGAAGCCGCGCGGCCTGGACATCGACACTGCGAAACTGCTGGCCGACCAGCTCAAGGTCAAACTTGAACTGACCCCGGTCAACAGCACCAACCGCATCCCGTTCCTGACCACCGGCAAGGTCGACCTGGTGATTTCCAGCCTCGGCAAAAATCCCGAACGCGAGAAAGTCATCGATTTCTCCCGTGCCTACGCACCGTTCTACCTCGCCGTATTCGGCCCGCCAGACGCGACCGTCAGCAGCTTGGACGACCTCAAGGGCAAAACCATCAGCGTCACCCGTGGCGCCATCGAAGATATCGAACTGACCAAAGTCGCCCCCGAAGGCGTGACCATCAAGCGCTTCGAAGACAATAACTCGACCATCGCCGCCTACCTCGCAGGCCAAGTCGATCTGATCGCCAGCGGCAACGTGGTGATGGTCGCAATCAGCGAAAAGAGCCCGAAGCGAGTGCCGGCGCTGAAGGTGAAGCTCAAGGATTCGCCGGTCTACGTCGGCGTAAACAAGAACGAGCCGGCGCTGCTGGGCAAGGTCAACGAGATCCTGGCCACCGCCAAGGCTGACGGCGCGCTGGAAAAGAATGCGCAGACCTGGCTCAAAGAGCCGCTGCCGGCCGATCTCTGACCGGCGACGCGGGAGATTTTCATGGCCTATCAGTTCGATTTCTTGCCGGTGGTGGAAAACACCGACCTGCTGCTGCGCGGAGCGCTGTTCACCCTTGAGCTGACGGCCATCGGCGCGCTGCTCGGGGTTGGCGTGGGCATCGTCGGGGCGCTGGTGCGGGCGTGGAACATCCGCCCGTTCTCGACGATCTTCGGCGTTTATGTGGAGTTGATCCGCAACACGCCGTTTCTGGTGCAGCTGTTCTTCATCTTCTTCGGCCTGCCGTCCCTCGGCGTGCAGATTTCCGAATGGCAGGCGGCGGTGCTGGCGATGGTGATCAACCTCGGCGCGTACTCGACCGAGATCATCCGCGCCGGCATCCAGGCGATTCCGCGCGGGCAGCTGGAAGCCGCAGCGGCATTGGCAATGAGCCGCTTCGAAGCGTTCCGCCACGTGGTGCTGCTGCCGGCGCTGGGCAAGGTCTGGCCGGCGCTGAGCAGCCAGATCATCATCGTCATGCTCGGGTCGGCAGTGTGTTCGCAGATCGCCACCGAAGAGTTGAGTTTCGCCGCCAACTTTATTCAGTCGCGCAACTTCCGCGCCTTTGAAACCTACGCCCTGACCACCCTCATTTATCTGTGCATGGCGCTGCTGATCCGACAGTTATTGAACTGGCTCGGTCGGCGCTACCTGTCGAAAAGCAGTGCGAGGAGCAGCCAATGAGTGACTTCTCCTTCTGGGACATCCTGCGCAACCTGCTCACCGGCCTGCAATGGACACTGGCGCTGTCGCTGGTGGCGTTCATTGGCGGCGGGATCGTCGGGTTGCTGATCCTGATCATGCGCATCTCGAAAAACCCGCTACCCAGCAGCATCGCCCGTACCTGGATCGAACTGTTCCAGGGCACACCGCTGCTGATGCAGCTGTTTCTGGTGTTCTTCGGCGTGGCGCTGGCCGGGATCGAAATCTCGCCGTGGATGGCGGCGGCGATTGCCCTGACGCTATTCACCAGCGCTTATCTGGCGGAGATCTGGCGCGGTTGCGTCGAGGCGATTCCCAATGGTCAGTGGGAAGCTTCGTCAAGCCTGGCGCTCAACCCGCTGGAGCAACTGCGCTACGTGATCCTGCCGCAAGCGCTGCGCATTGCTGTGGCGCCGACCGTGGGCTTCTCGGTGCAAGTGGTCAAAGGCACCGCCGTGACCTCGATCATCGGCTTCACCGAGCTGACCAAGACCGGCGGCATGCTCGCCAACGCCACCTTCGAACCGTTCATGGTCTACGGCCTCGTCGCCGCCGGCTATTTCCTCCTGTGTTTCCCTTTGTCCCTCAGTGCGCGCTACCTGGAAAGGAGACTGCATGCCTCTGCTTAGAATTTCCGCCCTGCATAAATACTACGGCGATCACCACGTGCTCAAAGGCATCGACCTGAGCGTCGAGGAAGGCCAGGTGGTGGCGATCATCGGCCGCAGCGGCTCGGGCAAATCCACCCTGCTGCGCACCCTCAACGGCCTGGAATCGATCAACGACGGCGTGATTGAAGTCGACGGCGAATACCTCGACGCCGCCCGCGCCGACCTGCGCAGCCTGCGGCAGAAAGTCGGGATGGTGTTCCAGCAATTCAACCTGTTTCCACACCTGACGGTCGGTGAAAACGTGATGCTCGCGCCGCAGGTTGTGCAGAAAGTGCCCAAGGCCAAGGCTGCAGAACTGGCGCGGCAGATGCTGGAACGTGTGGGTCTGGGTGAAAAGTTCGACGCCTTCCCGGAGCGCCTCTCGGGCGGCCAGCAGCAACGCGTGGCGATTGCCCGGGCGCTGGCGATGTCGCCCAAGGTGCTGCTGTGCGACGAGATCACCTCGGCGCTGGACCCGGAGTTGGTCAACGAAGTGCTCAGCGTGGTCCGGCAACTGGCCAAAGAAGGCATGACGCTGATCATGGTCACCCACGAAATGCGCTTCGCCCGGGAAGTCGGGGACAAACTGGTGTTCATGCACCAGGGCAAGGTGCACGAAGTGGGGGATCCGAAGGTGCTGTTTGCCGATCCGCAGACGCCGGAGCTGGCGAATTTCATCGGAACCGTGGAAGTCGCAGGCTGAAAGCAGGCCGTCAGTGCGCTAAATCAAGGGTTTGAACCGTGCGCGTTGGCGGCAGCGTTTGATCGTGGCACGATGTCGAGGTTATCGACCGAGACCCCCAGACCATGCCGCAATCCCAAGCCAAGAATCTGTCCCTGATCGCCGCGATCGACCTGGGCTCCAACAGCTTCCACATGGTCGTGGCCAAGGCCCAGAACGGCGAAATCCGTATTCTCGAACGTCTCGGAGAGAAGGTCCAACTGGCCGCCGGCATCGACGATGAGCGCCATCTCAACGAAGAATCCATGCAACGCGGGCTCGATTGCCTGAAGCGTTTTGCCCAACTGATCAACGGTATGCCGCTGGGCGCCGTGCGGATCGTCGGCACCAACGCTCTGCGTGAGGCGCGCAACCGTGGCGAATTCATCCGCCGCGCCGAAGAAATCCTCGGCCACCCAGTGGAAGTCATCTCCGGCCGTGAAGAAGCGCGACTGATCTACCTCGGTGTGTCCCACACCCTCGCCGACACCCCGGGCAAACGTCTGGTCGCCGACATCGGCGGCGGCAGTACCGAGTTCATCATCGGGCAACGCTTCGAGCCGCTGTTGCGTGAAAGCCTGCAAATGGGCTGCGTGAGTTTCACCCAGCGCTATTTCAAGGACGGCAAGATCACCCCGGCCCGCTACGCCCAGGCCTACACGGCGGCGCGGCTGGAAATCATGAGCATCGAACACGCCCTGCATCGCCTGACCTGGGATGAAGCCATCGGCTCCTCGGGCACCATCCGTGCCATCGGCCTGGCGCTGAAGGCCGGCGGACACGGCACCGGTGAAGTGAACGCTGAAGGCCTGGCGTGGCTCAAGCGTCGCCTGTTCAAGCTCGGCGATGTCGACAAGATCGATTTCGAAGGCATCAAGCCTGACCGCCGGGCGATCTTCCCGGCCGGTCTGGCGATTCTCGAAGCGATTTTCGACGCCCTCGAACTGCAGCGCATGGATCACTGCGAAGGCGCGCTGCGTGAGGGCGTGCTCTACGACCTGCTCGGCCGCCATCATCACGAAGACGTGCGCGAACGCACCCTGACCTCGCTGATGGAGCGCTACCACGTAGACCTGGAACAGGCCGCACGCGTGGAGCGCAAAGCCCTGCATGCTTTCGATCAGATCGCCGAGGACTGGGAACTGGACGACGGCATCTGGCGCGAACTACTGGGCTGGGCGGCGAAAGTGCACGAAGTCGGGCTCGACATCGCGCACTATCACTACCACAAGCACGGCGCCTACCTGATCGAGCACTCGGACCTCGCCGGGTTCTCCCGCGAAGACCAGCAAATGCTCGCCCTGCTGGTGCGCGGCCACCGCCGCAACATCCCCAAGGACAAGTTTGCCGAGTTCGGCGACGACGGCGACAAGCTGATCCGCCTGTGCGTGCTGCTGCGCTTTGCGATCCTGTTCCACCACATTCGCGGCACCCAGACCATGCCGCAGGTGGCGTTGCATGCCAATGGCGACAACCTCGATGTGGAATTCCCGGAGAACTGGCTGGATGAGAATCAGCTGACCCAAGCCGACTTTGGCCTTGAGGCCGAGTGGCTGACGCGGGTGGGGGTTGTTCTGACCGTGCGTTGAGTAACGGGCAGGTGCAAAAAAGGCGATCCTTCGGGATCGCCTTTTTATTGGGTGCTCGGCTGGATTCAGGTGGTGTACTTACATCGATCCCCCTCACCCCAACCCTCTCCCCCAAGGGGGGGCGAGGGGGAAAGGGAGCCGACCTTCATGCTTTTCTAGACCTGAGTTCGACTCGATTTCTCAGGTCGATGTATAGCGCGAGACACCTCGGTCAGTCCCCTCTCCCTCCGGGAGAGGGTTAGGGTGAGGGGGTGCTTTTAAGCGCTTAGCTGCTGACCGGCAAAATCGGGCTACCCAACCGCTCCAGCAACGTCGCCTGCGCACTGCGCGGGTTCTGGTTGCCGGTCGGCGTGTTGCGGATGTAACGACCATCCGACTGCAGGCTCCAGCTGTGGGTGTTGTCGGTCAGGTACAACTCCAGCTCTTTCTTGACCCGGGTCAGCAGCTTCTTGCCTTCCACCGGGAAGCAAGTCTCGACGCGTTTGTCGAGGTTGCGCTCCATCCAGTCGGCGCTGGAGAGGAACATCTGCTCCTCGCCACCGTTGAGGAAGTAGAACACCCGGGTGTGTTCAAGGAAGCGACCGATGATCGAGCGCACGTGAATGTTGTGCGAAACCCCGGCAATGCCCGGACGCAGGCAGCACATGCCGCGCACCACCAGATCGATGCGCACGCCGGACTGGCTGGCCTTGTACAGCGCGCGGATGATCTTCGGATCGGTCAGCGAGTTGAACTTGGCGATGATGTGCGCAGGCTTGCCGTCGAGCGCGAACTGCGTCTCGCGCAGGATCATGTCGAGCATGCCCTTCTTCAGGGTGAACGGCGCGTGCAGCAGTTTCTTCATGCGCAGCGTCTTGCCCATGCCAATCAACTGGCTGAACAGTTTGCCGACGTCTTCGCACAAGGCGTCGTCGGAGGTCAGGAGGCTGTAGTCGGTGTACAGACGGGCGTTGCCGGCGTGGTAGTTACCGGTGCCGAGGTGCGCGTAACGCACGATCTCGCCGGCCTCGCGGCGCAGGATCAGCATCATCTTGGCGTGGGTCTTGAAGCCGACCACGCCGTAGATCACTACCGCACCGGCCGCTTGCAGGCGGCTGGCCAGTTGCAGGTTGGACTCTTCGTCGAAGCGCGCACGCAGCTCGATGACCGCCGTTACTTCCTTGCCGTTACGCGCGGCGTCCACCAGCGCATCGACGATTTCCGAGTTGGCGCCGGAGCGGTACAGGGTCTGGCGCACGGCCAGAACATGCGGGTCTTTGGCGGCCTGGCGAAGCAGGTCGACCACCGGGGTGAACGACTCGAACGGGTGCAGCAGCAGGATGTCCTGCTTGCTGATCACGCTGAAAATGTTCTCGCTGTTTTGCAGCAGTTTCGGGATCTGCGGCGTGAACGGCGTGTATTGCAGCTCCGGATGGCTGTCCAGACCGGTGATGCTGAACAGACGCGTCAGGTTGACCGGACCGTTGACCTGATACAGCTCGGTCTCGCTCAGGTTGAACTGCTTGAGCAGGTAGTCCGACAGGTGTTTCGGGCAGGTGTCGGCGACTTCCAGGCGCACGGCGTCACCGTAACGACGCGAGAACAACTCGCCACGCAGGGCGCGGGCCAGGTCTTCGACGTCTTCGGAATCGAGCGCCAGGTCAGCGTTTCGGGTCAGACGGAACTGGTAGCAGCCTTTTACCTTCATGCCCTGGAACAGGTCATCGGCGTGAGCGTGAATCATCGACGACAGGAACACATAGTTGTCGCCAGGCCCGCCGACTTCTTCCGGCACCTTGATGATCCGTGGCAGCAGGCGCGGCGCCGGGATGATCGCCAGACCGGAGTCACGACCGAAGGCGTCGATGCCTTCGAGCTCGACGATGAAGTTCAGACTCTTGTTCACCAGCAACGGGAACGGGTGCGTCGGGTCGAGGCCGATCGGGGTGATGATCGGCGCGATCTCGTCGCGGAAATAGCGGCGCACCCAGGTCTTGAGCTTGGTCGTCCAGTTGCGCCGGCGGATGAAACGGACCTGATGCTTTTCCAGCTCCGGCAGCAGGATGTCGTTGAGGATCGCGTACTGGCGGTCGACATGGCCGTGCACCAGCTCGCTGATGCGGGCCAGTGCCTGATGCGGTTGCAGGCCGTCGGCGCCGGCCTGTTCACGGGCGAAGGTGATCTGCTTCTTGAGGCCGGCGACGCGGATTTCGAAGAATTCGTCGAGGTTGCTGGAGAAGATCAGCAGGAACTTCAGCCGCTCCAGCAATGGATAGGACTCGTCCAGCGCCTGTTCCAGCACGCGGATGTTGAACTGCAGTTGCGACAATTCCCGGTGGATATACAGGCTGCTGTCATCCAGGCCGGGAATCGCGATCGCCGGGGCCGCCGCAGCGGGTTCAGTGGCCGGCGCGGGTGGCGCAGGCTCCAGTTCCGGCGGGGTTTCGGTAATCTGCTCGACCACGGGTTGAGCTTCTTTTACGGCAACTTCAGTGAGTCCTTCGGTATTCATCGAATGTTCCTGGGAGGGCTATTTCTGCTCTCGTAACAATTGAGCGGCACGGACAGCAAAGTAAGTCAGGATGCCATCAGCGCCGGCACGTTTAAAGGCGGTCAGGGATTCGAGGATCACGCCTTCGCTCAACCAGCCATTCTGGATCGCCGCCATGTGCATGGCGTATTCGCCGCTAACCTGATAGACGAAGGTCGGCACTTTGAAGGCATCTTTTACCCGGAACAAAATATCCAGGTACGGCATGCCGGGCTTGACCATGACCATGTCCGCGCCTTCAGACAAGTCCGCGCCCACTTCGTGCAGCGCTTCGTCGCTGTTGGCCGGGTCCATTTGATAGGAAGCCTTGTTCGCCTTGCCCAGGTTCGCGGCCGACCCCACGGCATCGCGGAACGGGCCGTAATAGGCGCTGGCGTACTTGGCCGAGTAGGCCATGATCCGCACGTTGACGTGACCGGCCAGCTCCAGCGCCTCACGGATCGCCTGGATGCGACCGTCCATCATGTCCGACGGAGCAACCACCTGGGCACCGGCGGCGGCATGAGACAACGCCTGTTTGACCAGTGCATCGACAGTGATGTCGTTCTGCACGTAGCCGTCTTCGTCGAGAATGCCGTCCTGACCGTGAGTGGTGAACGGGTCCAGGGCGACGTCGGTGATCACGCCAAGCTCGGGGAATCGATCACGCAGGGCGCGGGTGGCGCGCTGGGCGATACCTTCGGGATTCCACGCTTCGGCGGCATCGAGGGATTTGAGTTCAGGTGGCGTGACCGGGAACAGCGCCAGCGCCGGAATCCCCAACTCGACCCATTTGGCGGCTTCTTCAAGCAGCAGGTCGATGGTCAGGCGCTCGACACCCGGCATCGAGGCCACGGCTTCGCGGCGGTTTTCACCGTCGAGCACGAACACCGGCAGGATCAGGTCATCGACCGTCAACACGTTCTCACGCACCAGCCGCCGGGAAAAATCATCTCGGCGATTGCGACGCAGGCGGGTAGCAGGGAACAGACGGTTGGCTGGGGTAAAGCTCACGGCAGACTCCTGAGCCCGCGCAAACGGGCGAGCGTGACAGTTATAGATGGCCATTATGACCAACGTATTACAGTTATGTGCACCCCTGTGGCAGGTAGTCGCATTCCATTGTCGTTGTAGGAAATGTTCACGTCGAGACACATTTCGACACTTTCCTGAATGTGTCTGAAGGGTTAGGCTGCGCGTTCATTTCGCCAGCACCCAGACAATGCTCCAACAATTTCTGCATGACTTCGGCTACTTTGCCCTGTTTCTCGGCACGTTCTTCGAAGGCGAAACCATCCTGGTGCTCGCGGGCTTCCTCGCGTTCCGTGGATACATGGACATCAATCTGGTGGTGGTCGTGGCGTTCTTCGGCAGCTATGCCGGCGATCAGCTGTGGTACTTCCTGGGCCGCAAGCATGGGCGCAAGTTGCTGGCGCGCAAACCGCGCTGGCAAATGATGGGCGACCGCGCGCTGGAGCACATCCGCAAGCACCCGGACATCTGGGTCCTGAGCTTCCGCTTCGTTTACGGCCTGCGCACGGTGATGCCGGTGGCGATCGGCCTGTCGGGCTACCCGCCGGGACGCTATCTGCTGCTGAACGGGATTGGCGCAGCGATCTGGGCCACTGCCTTGGCTGCGGCGGCATACCACTTCGGCGCGGTCCTGGAAGGCATGCTCGGCAGCATCAAGAAATATGAGCTGTGGGTACTCGGCGCACTGCTGGTGCTGGGCGTCGGCCTTTGGCTGCGCCGCCGGTTCAAGAATGCCCGGCTGGCGAAAAAGGTCTACGAGGACGAACAGGCCGAGCAACTGGCCAAAGCCGAACGGCATAAAGCCGAACTGGCCAAGGCTGCCGACCCTAAGACGCCAGCCGAGTAAACCGCTGGCGACAGCAATACAGCCCGATGCCGCTGAGCAGGCAGTAACTGAGCAGGCCGACCCACACTTGCGGGCCGGCCGGCCATAGCCCGACCTGCAGCGCCAGCCACACCAGCGGCAGGTTCGCCGCCAACCGCAGCAGTTCCAGCCTCAGCGCCCACGGGCGATTCTCCAGGGCCACGCCCAATACAAACAAACCGAATGCCACCGCACTCCAGCCCAGAACCAGGGCGCCGGTCGACAGGCTGCGTTCCAGATTCATCAGATAACTGCCCAGCGCCACGTAAACACCGAATTGCAGCACCACGTACCACTGCTGTCGGGCACCCAGCGGCACTTCGAATTTGCGGAACCGGCTCAGGTCCGGCTTGCTCATCGGGTATTTCGCCGCCACGTCCGCTGGACGCCACCCCGTGCGCATGAACCAGATCCGCAGCTTGTCCCATTTGCTCTCGGCACGGCGCGCGTCGTCCCACAGCTGCGCGTAAAACTGCATATTGGCCCACAGCGGATTCCAGCTCGCCAGCGGCGTGGTCACGCCGAAAATTACCGGTTCGTTGTCGTCCTCTTCCTGGAACGAACCGAACAGACGATCCCAAATAATGAACACCCCGCCGTAGTTGCGATCCATGTAGAGAGCGTTCTGTGCATGGTGGGCCCGATGATTGGACGGCGTAACGAAGTACCACTCGAACCAGCCGAGTTTGGGAATGTGTTTGGTGTGAACCCAGAACTGGTACAGCAGATTCAACGCCGCGACACTGACAAACACCAGCAGCGGTACGCCGAGCACGGCCATCGGCAGGTAGAAGATCCAGCCCAGCAGAAACCCGGTGCTGGTCTGACGCAAGGCGGTGGAAAGGTTGTAGTCCTCACTCTGGTGATGCACCGAATGAGCGGCCCAGAGAATGTTCCGCTCATGGCCCATGCGGTGCAGCCAGTAGTAGCAGAAGTCATAGAAGACAAAGGCAAACACCCAGACCCAGATGCTGTCCGCAGGCAACCTGAGCAGCGCCAGATGTTCCAGGGCAAACGCATAGGTCACCAAACCCACAGCCTTGGTCAACAGGCCGGTAGTGGTCGACAGCACCCCGGTGCTGATGCTGTTCACCGCATCGGCCAGACGATAGTTGCTCACCCCGCGCCAACGGTCGGCGATGAGTTCGGCCACGATCAATACGAAGAAAAACGGCACCGCATACAGAATGAAGTTCATGACGCGCCCTGATCGAGATCCGTGTGCATAGATCCTAGGTGTAGCCGCGACTAGACCCTATGGCAACGAACGACAAATTAGTGGACATTTAGCGCCATGAATCTGGAGAGAAACCCATGAGCAAAAAAGTTGCAGTGATCCTGTCCGGTTGCGGCGTGTACGACGGCGCCGAGATCCACGAAAGCGTCATCACCCTGTTGCGCCTCGACCAGCGTGGCGCCCAGGTGCAGTGCTTCGCCCCGGACGTCGCGCAATTGCATGTGATCAATCACCTCACCGGCAAAGAAATGCCCGAGTCGCGCAACGTGCTGGTGGAGTCGGCACGCATCGCCCGGGGCAACGTCAAGGACGTCCGTGAAGCCGATGTCGATGACTTTGACGCGCTGATCGTGCCTGGCGGTTTTGGCGCAGCGAAGAACCTGTCGAACTTTGCCGTCGAAGGCGCGGGCTGCTGCGTACAGCCAGACGTACTGGCGCTGACCGAGGCTTTTGCCGAAGCGGGTAAACCGGTGGGCCTGATGTGCATTTCGCCGGCGCTGGCCGCCAAGATCTACGGCCCGGGCGTGACCTGCACCATCGGCAACGATGCCGACACCGCCACGGCGATCGGCAAGATGGGCGCCACCCACGAAGACTGCGCCGTGACCGACATCATCGAAGACAAGGCGCGCAAACTGGTGACCACCCCGGCTTACATGCTGGCGCAATCGATCAGTGAAGCGGCTTCGGGGATCAACAAGTTAGTGGATCGCGTGCTTGAACTGACCCACGAAAACGACGCCTGATTGGCGACTGTGATCGTTCCCACGTAGAGCGTGGGAACGATCAAAGACTCAGGATTGACGCGCCAGCCGCGTCAGGATCCGGTCCAGCGCATTGGCGAACGCCTGTTTCTCCCGGTCGCCGAACGGCGCCGGGCCGCCACTGACCTGGCCCTGCTCACGCAGATCGGTGAACAAATTGCGTGTCGCCAGCCGCTCCCCCATGTTCTGCGCGTCGAACTCCTTGCCTCGCGGGTCCAGCGCTGCAACGCCCTTCTTCACCAGCCGGTCGGCCAGCGGGATGTCGCTGCAGATCACCAGTTCGCCCGGCACCGCATGTTCCACCAGATAATCATCCGCCGCATCGGGGCCGCTCGGCACCACGATCAGCTTGACGATGGCCAGCGCCGGTTTGCTTTGCGGCTGCCCCGCCACCAGCACCACCTCGAAGCGGCGTTTGAGGGCGAACTTCACCACCAACTCCTTGGCCATCTTCGGGCAGGCGTCGGCATCGATCCATACGCGCATCATTATTTCCTCAATCCAAAAACATCGCGGGCAAGCCATGCTCGCACAAGGTTATACACAATCCCTGTGGGAGCGGGCTTGCCCGCGAAGTGAGCGCAGCGAATGCTGTTTAAGCAGTCACCCGGCGCTTTTCCGCCACCCAACTGCGGCCATACAGCACGATGATCGCCGCAATCGCCACGACCTGTGCGGTCAGCGAGTAGGCGTCAGCATGAATCCCCAGCCACTCGAAATCGAAGAACGCCACCGGACGCGTGCCGAAGATCCCGGCTTCCTGCAATGCCTTCACACCATGACCGGCAAACACCACCGACAACGCGCACAGCAGCGCTGCGTTGATGCTGAAGAACAGCGTCAGCGGCAGTTTCGCCGAGCCGCGCAGGATCACCCACGCCAGACCGAACAGCAGCACCAGCGCTGTCGCGCCGCCCGCCAACACCGCGTTGTGCCCGGCAGGGCCGGCCTGCAACCACAGGGTTTCGTAAAACAGGATCACTTCGAACAGCTCGCGATACACCGAGAAGAACGCCAGGATCGCGAAGCCGAACCGGCCACCGCCGCCAACCAGACTCTGCTTGATGTAGTCCTGCCAGGCCGCTGCGTGGCGACGGTCGTGCATCCACACCCCGAGCCACAACACCATGACACTGGCGAACAGCGCTGTGGCGCCTTCCAGCAATTCCCGCTGGGAGCCACTGACATCGATCACGTACGCCGCCAGCGCCCAGGTCCCGAGACCGGCCAGCAGCGCCAGACCCCAGCCGACGTTGACGCTGCGCACCGCCGATTGCTGGCCGGTATTGCGCAGGAACGCGAGGATCGCTGCCAGCACCAGAATCGCTTCCAGGCCTTCGCGCAGCAGAATCAGCAGTCCGGAGATGTAGCTCAGCGACCAGCTCAGTCCGTCACTGCCCAGCAGGCCGGCAGATTCCTTGAGTTTGACCTTGGCCGCGTCGAGACGCTGCTCGACCTGCTCGACCGACAAGCCGTCCTGCAGCGATTGCCGGTAGGCCATCAGGGATTTTTCGGTGTCCTTGCGCACGTTGGCGTCGACGTTATCCAGCGAGCTTTCGACCAGTTCGAAGCCTTCCAGATACGCGGCAACGGACAAGTCATAAGCCTGATCACGCTCGCCGGCGCGGTAAGCCGCAAGACTCTTGTCCAGCGTCGCGGCGGTATAGTCGAGCAACTGCGCCGGGCCTCGCTTGACCTGCGGCGGTTGCGCCCGTTGAGCACGGAAGATCGCAGCGGTTTCAGGGCCTTCGGATGCCTGCACTTCGGCCGGCGTCTGACGGGCCAGGTCGGCGATGTTGTAAGTCTTGTCGGTTTTGGCCGTGGCCGGATCGGCACTGAACTGGGCGATGTAGGTCGCCAGATCCCAGCGCTGACGATCGTCCAGTTGATCGGCGAACGCCGGCATGTCGGTGCCTTCGACGCCCTGGCCGAGGGTGCTGTAGATCGCGTACAGGCTCAGGTGATCCATCCGCACAGCATCGCGTAGATTGGCCGGCGCCGGCGTCATGCCGAGACCCGCCGGGCCGTCGCCCGCACCGGTTTCACCGTGGCAAACGGAGCAATGTTGAGCGTAGAGCGGCGCGCCACGGGTCGGATCCGGGGTGATGATCGGCGCCTGGCTGACTTCATAGGCCACCGCCAGTTTCGCCCCCAGTTGCCGGGCCTGACGGGCGACGTCCGCGCCATCCTGCTTCGCGGTGATGGCGGCGAACAGCGCTTCGACGCCCTGCTCCAGCGCAGCCTTCTCCGGTTTGGCCGGCATGCCGGCAATCAGCCCTTGCAACGCCTGAGTGAATTCCAGTTGTTCACGGTATTCGGCATCGTCGATGACCTTGCCTGCCTCCACCGTTGGCGGGTAATCGGCACTGATGTAATCGAGCAGGTGCAGCGCTTGCGGCGCGCCTTCCACGGTATCGGCCAGCAGATTGAAGCTGCTCAGGGCAAACAACGGGAACACCAGCCAGGCCAGAAATCGGGACGAGGCAGTCATGAAGGGGTCTCAATTGGAAATGCGAAGTAACACATTGTTCACGTCGATGAAGCCTGACTCAAGCTTTCTCGTTGGCCGCACCCGGATTACGCACATTGTGCTGCAGCACATAGCCATCACTCGCCTCTATACTGCGTCGCCTCTCGCCCCTTTCGATTAAGGAAGATCTCGTGGTCATGCGCCATTGCCTGCTGTTTCCCTTGCTGTTGAGTGCGCTCCTGCAACTGAGCGGTTGCGGGGCCTACCGCAATTACGACCTGGAACTGGAACAGACAACCGATCAGTTGAAAGCAGGCAACACCGACGGTGCGCTGGCCCTGATCGAGGCGCATAACCCGGATGAAGAAAAAGACCTGCTGTATTACTTCGAGAAAGGTGCGGTACTCAGCGCTGCCGGCGAGTTGCCACAGAGTCAGGTCGCCTGGCGCAGTGCCGAGCAGATGGTGATCCAGCGCCAAGACGTTATTGAAACCACTGGCGACAAGTTGCTGGCCGCCCTGGGCAATCAATGGGGCAGCATCATCAACGACAAGATTCGTCGCTACGATGGCTACGACTATGAAAAGGTCATGCTGACCACACAAATGGCCCTGAATCAGTTGGCCGTGAATGACTTCGACGGCGCCCGTGCGGACATCAAGAAAACCCACGAACGCGAAACACTGATCGCCCGGCAACGGGAGCTGGAATACGAACGTGTCGAAGAAGCCGCCAAGGCCCGGGGCGCCCGTGTGCATTACAAGGACTTGCAAGGTTACCCGGTGGTCATGCTGGACTCGCCGGCAGTCATTGCCCTGAAGAACGGCTATCAAAGTGCGTTCAGCCACTATCTGGCCGGCTTCACTTATGAAGCCCTGGGTGAAAAGGATCTGGCGGCACCGGGTTATCGTCAGGCCATAGAACTGCGCCCTGACATGCCGTTCTTCCAACAGGCATTGCGTGACCTCGACAGCCCCGGGCTCAAGGCCGGTGAAAGCGACGTGCTGATCATCGTGCAAAGCGGGCTGGCACCGGCACGCAGTTCGGTGCGCGTGCCGTATCCGGTGAAGCTTGAGGACGGCCAGGTGATCGTCGCCAATGTATCGTTTCCGGTGATGGTGCCCGACACCTCCACCCAGCCTTTCAATCAGATCAGCCTCGACGGCCGCCAAAAGAAGCTGATCACGGTCAACAACATCACCGACATGTCTTTGCGCACCCTGCGTGACGACATGCCCGGGATCATTCAGCGCACCACGTATCGCGCGTTCCTGGCGGCAGACGTCCAAGGTACTGATAACCGGCGTAATCCCGCCAAGGCGTCCTACGTGACTCATTACGATGGATTCGAGCACGCAGACACCCGTACCTGGCGCACCCTGCCCAACCTCACTCAAGTACTGCGCCTGCGTCTGAAGAAAGGCGAACACTTGATCAGCCTGCCAACGGCACCCGGTGTCGCACCGCTGAAAGTCTGCATCGATCAGGATCGCCAGATCATCGGCCTGCGCGCCTTGGGCGACAGAATCTATGCCAACGGCAGTGCTTTCCAGGCCTCCGTTTCACCGGAAAGCCGCGTAGTATCAGGCCTGAAATAAGTAATGGCATCTAACTAACCAGTGCAATTAAAAAGCTATTACATAGCCAGCATCGCCCGCTTATAATGCCGCGCCCTCGTTATTGCGATGCGGCATTAAAGCTCCTCTGTTTATGAGGAATTGGCAGGAGGCCAACGCCACTGCCGATCGGTCCCAGCAGCCCGACCCGCACCCGAGGCTGTCGCTACTCATGGAAGAAGTACCCCATGGCATTCCGCGCTCCCACTCTGATCGCGCTTGGCGCAGTCACTCTGCTGTCCGGCTGTTCGGCGTTTCGCAACTACGACTCCGAACTGGCCCAGACCAACCAGCAACTGGCCACCGGCAACGTTGACGCCGCCCTGACCCTGCTGGAAAAGAACAACACCGGCCCGGACAAAGACCTGCTCTATTACTTCGAGAAAGGTGAACTGCTGCGCGCCAAGGGCGACCTGTCCGGCAGCCAGAACGCCTGGACCAGCGCCGACCAGGTGGTCGGCAAGTGGGAAGACTCGGTCAAGCTCGACACCGACAAATACCTGGCCCAGTTCGGCAGCTTCCTGGTCAATGACAAGGTCCGTCGCTACGAAGGCTATGACTACGAAAAAGTCATGCTGACCACGCAGATGGCCCTGAACCTGCTGGCGGTCAACGACTTCGATGGCGCCCGCACCGCGATCAAGAAAACTCACGAACGTGAAGCCGTGATCGCTGACCTGCGTGACAAGGAATACCTCAAGAGCGAAGAGGAAGCCGAGAAGGAAGGCATCAAGACTCAGTACAAGGACCTGCAAGGCTACCCGGTCGCCAGCCTCGACGCCCCGGAAGTGGTCGGTCTGAAGAACAGCTACCAGAGTGCGTTCAGCCATTACCTGGCCGGTTTCGTCTACGAAGCCCTGGATGAAAAAGACCTGGCTGCACCGGGTTATCGCAAAGCGGCAGAGCTGCGCCCGAACACGCCGCTGTTGGAGCAGGCACTGGTCAACCTCGACAAGCCGGTCAAGAGCGATGACAGCGACATCCTGATCGTGGTGCAAAGCGGTCTGGCACCAGCCCGGGATTCGATCCGTGTGCCACTGCCGCTGCCGATCTCCAACAGCGTGGTGATCACCCCGCTGTCGTTCCCGATCATCAAGCCTGATACCTCGACCGCGCCGTTCGCGCAGATCGGTGTCGACGGCCAGCAACTGAACCTGACCGCCCTCAACAGCACCACTGCCATGTCCCGCCGCGCCCTGCGCGATGACATGCCGGGGATCATCCTGCGCACCATGGTGCGTGCGATCACCAAAGGCGTGGCGCAGAAGAAGATCAATGAAACCAACCCGCTGGCGGGCCTGGCCGTCGGTATCTCTTCAGCTGTGCTCGAAGGTGCCGATACCCGTACGTGGCGTACCTTGCCGGACACCACCCAGGTGGTGCGTCTGCGCCTGAAAAAGGGTGAGCATCAGGTTACCCTGCCGAGCGCTGTGGGCGGTTCGGTGGTCAAGGTCACCGTCGATCAGCGTTATCAGGTGATCACCCTGCGCGCCGTGGGCAACCAGGTGTTTGCTGCCGGGCTCGCCGCTCACGTTATCCCGAGCGCCAATGCCACTGCTGTGGCCAGCCTCAAACAACCTTAAGAACGGAGTCTTTGCATGCGTTTCAAACTCTTCGCCGTCGCCGCCCTCGCCCTGCTGGCGAGCGGCTGCGCCACCCCGCCACCACCGGAGCCGGGCAGCGCCGCGAGCAAGGTCGTGGCCATGGGCCCGCAGAAACACATCGCGGTCGGCGCCATGCGCGTTGCCCGCGAGAACGGTTTCATGACCGTCAATGTGCAGTTGACCAACACCCTCAACAGCAACAAGACGTTCTACTACCGCTTCGCCTGGCTCGGCCCGGAAGGCTTTCCGATTGCCGAAGAAGAAGTCTGGAAGAGCCAGATGATGTACGGCGCCCAGACCAGCTTCATTCAGGGCGTTGCACCGACGCCGAAAGCCGTGGATTTCCGTCTCGAACTCAAGACGCCTTAAGCCCGACACCCTATTCCCGATTCAGAGAGCATTCCCATGTTTGCACGCTTTTCCTTCATCGCCGTCCTCGCCCTGCTGGCCTCCGGTTGCGCCAACACTTCGCCGACCCTGGGCAGCAAGAACATCAGCTACGGCGACACCAAGGCCGTTGAAACCGTGACCAACGAGTTCGGTTCGACCGACCTGCAGATGATCGCCGAGTCGATGACCCGCTCCCTGGCCCAGTCCGGCATTCTGCAGGGTCGTCCTGTGGTGCAGGTCTACGACGTGAAGAACAAGACCAGCGAATACATCGACACCCGCGAAATCACCACCAGCATCAAGACTCAGCTGATGAAGTCCGGCACCGCCCGCTTCGCCAGCGACAACACCGCGATGCAGAGCCAGGTCGACCAGCTCAAGCTGCAAAACCAGAGCGGCCTGTACAAGAAGAACACCGTGGCCAAGACCGGCAACATGATCGCCGCCAAATACCGTCTTGAAGGCTCGATCAGCTCGATCGTCAAGCGCAGCAGCGACTACAAGGACGTCTTCTACAAATTCAGCCTGCAACTGATCGACGTTGAAAGCGGTCTGGCCGAGTGGATGGACGAGAAAGAGATCCGCAAAACCACGGAGCGTTAATCGATGCGCGCATGGATTGGCATGATGGCCCTGGCTTGCGCGTTCAGCGCGCAAGCGGCCCCGAAAGTCGCGGTAACGGATCTGGCGTATCAGGAACGTGTGGAGCAATACATCCATATCGTTTCGTCGAAGAGCAATTACCGCGAGGGTTACTACAGCTCCAGCGGTTCTTCGAGCTACAACGAATTCGAAGCCAACACCAGTTACATCGAGCAGGCCGAGCTGCGCAAATTCACCGGCGACATCAAGGGTGAAATCCTGCGCACCGGCATGTTCCAGTTGATCCAGGGCACGCCGTACACCGCTTCGTCCAAGGGTGACATCTACGATGTGATCAAGCGGATCAAGGCCGGCAACTTCAAGGGCGCCGACTACGTGCTGTTCGGCACGGTGTCTGACATCGACTTCACCCAGGACATGAACGAGCTGGCGAACACCGACAGCTATTCAGCCGTACTGGGCCTGACGCTGGTGGCGGATTTCAGCCTGATCAACACCAAGACCTACGAAATCACCTCGGCCTTCACGGCGATGGGTGAAGCGCAGGACACCAAACTGGTGAACCACCGCGACATCAAGATCTCACTCAACCGCCCACGGGTGGTGCGTGATGTCTCGAAAGCGCTGGGCGAAGACGTCGCCGGACAGCTGAGCATGCAGCTCGGCGGTAGCGGCTACGAGCAACCGCGTGAACCGCAACAGCGCAACAATCTGCCGCGTGATACGGCGCCGGTGATTCTGCACTGACCGACTGCCGGAAACGAAAAAGGCGACCTGAAAAGGTCGCCTTTTTTATGCCTGCCCGTTTCAGGCGGCAGCTTTGCGCAACGTCGCCATGAACGCCGCCGCGCCGATGAACAGCCCGGCAAACGTGCGGTTCATGCGCTTCTGCTGGGTCGGAGTGCGCAGCAGACGCAGCACTTTCGACGCCAGACCGGTGTAGCCGGCCATGACGATCAGGTCGACGCAGATCATGGTCACGCCGATCACCACGTACTGGATCAGCAGCGGTGCGTGAGGATTGATGAACTGCGGCAGCACCGCCAGCATGAACACCAGGGCCTTGGGGTTGCTGATGTTGACCAGGAAGCCACGGAACACCAGCGCCATCGGCCGACCGATCGGGCGTACCGTCGCGTCATCGCTCATGTCCATCGGCAATGCGCGCCATTGCTTGATCGCCAGATAAACCAGGTACGCGACACCGAACCATTTGATCGCATGGAACGCGGTGGCCGAAGCGGTGAGGATGGCGCCGACACCAGCACCGACGATGGCAATCTGCAGGGCCAGACCCAGTTGCAGGCCCAGGGCGTTCCAGTAACCGCGCCAGAAACCGTATTGCAGACCGCTGGACATCGACGCAATCGCGCCGGCACCAGGAGAAAGGCTGATCACCCAGCAGGCGGCAAAAAACGCCAGCCATGTTTGAAGCTCCATCGCACACCTCGACTCAGACTCGTGACAAACGTCCAAGCTAATGCGATTCAGGCTGGATGACTACCGATTTTTTTCAGGATGTTGCGGCTGCCGACCAACGTGGCCGGCGCCCGATCACTTTTCAAAACCACTGGAAGGGAACACATCCGACCCGCGCCAGCGTCGCACGGAGCGTTGGAAGAACAAACTGTTTGGCACCTGCACCATGGCGCTGCCGGTGCCGAGTTCTTCGGCTTCGATCAGCGTGGTGTAGAGCAGATTGATCGCCACCACCCGGCCTTTGACGCCGGGTTTGTCGGTGGTGTCCACCAGTTCCACCACATCGCCGAGACGGAACGGGCCGACGGTGAAGATCAGAATCGCGCAGAGCAGGTTCGACAGCACGCTCCACATGGCGAAGAACGCCACCGCCGCAACTGCGACGAAACCGGACAACGCCGTCCACAGCACCGTGGCAGAAACCCCGAGGCGCTCCAGCACGAAGATCAGTGCGCTGCCCATGATCAGCCAGCGCAAGCCGCCGCGCAGCGGCATCAGCAACTGCGGCGGGAACGGATACTTCTCGCCCAGGCGGGTCAGGAATCGGGCGACGACACGCTGGGCGAAGTAACCGGCCAGCAGGATCAGCAGAATCTGCACACCGAGCCAGATCGGTTCGATCCACACCGCCGGCAGCGGCAGCTTGAACGCGTCCATCAGGACAGCGCCTCCAGCTCCGACTGCATGCTTTCCAGGGTTTCCAGCGCTTGCATCCACGCCTCTTCAAGCTCGCCTTCGCGCACTTTCAGCTTGGCCTGTTCGGCCAGCAGGTCGCGCAATTCGTTCTTGCGTGCCGGCTCGTAAATGTCGCTGTCACCGAGGCTGGCATCGACCTTGGCGAGTTTTTCGTGCAGCTTGCCCAGCTCGGCTTCGAGCTTGTCGGCTTCGCGCTTGTGCGGCGCCAGTTGCTGACGCAACGCAGCCGCAGCCTGACGCTGGGCCTTCTTGTCGGTCTTGTCCGGGTTGACCGGCGTGTTGCTGACCGGGGCGTTGCGCTGGCGGTATTCCACCAGCCAACGTGCATAGTCTTCGAGGTCGCCATCGAACTCTTCGACCTTGCCGTCCGCGACCAGGTAGAAGTTGTCGGTGGTGCTCTTGAGCAGGTGCCGATCGTGGGAAACCACCAGTACCGCGCCGCTGAATTCCTGCAGCGCCATGGTCAGCGCCAGGCGCATTTCCAGGTCGAGGTGGTTGGTCGGTTCGTCGAGCAGCAACAGGTTCGGCCGTTCCCAGGCGATCAACGCCAGGGCCAGACGGGCTTTTTCACCACCGGAGAAATTCAGTACCGGCTCGTCGAGTCGCGCACCACGGAAGTCGAAACCACCGAGGAAGTCGCGCAACGTCTGCTCGCGCTCGGTCGGTGCCAGACGCTGCAAGTGCAGCAACGGGCTGGCCTTGGCGTCCAGCGAGTCGAGCTGATGCTGGGCGAAGTAGCCGACCACGGTGTTCTCGCCACGGGTCAGGCGTCCGGCCAGCGGTTCGAGTTCGCCGGCGAGGTTCTTGATCAGCGTCGACTTGCCTGCACCGTTAGGGCCGAGCAAGCCGATCCGCGCGCCAGGGGTCAGTTGCAGCTTGACCTTCTCCAGCACGGTTCTGTCGCCGTAACCCAGGTTCGCATCGGACAGGTCGATCAGCGTGCTGGAAATCTTGGTCGATTCACGGAACACGAAGTCGAACGGCGAATCGACGTGGGCCGCCGACAGCTCGTCCATCCGCTCCAGCGCCTTGATCCGGCTCTGGGCCTGACGGGCCTTGGTGGCCTGGGCCTTGAACCGGGCAATGTAGCTTTCCATGTGCGCGCGCTGCGCCTGCTGCTTCTCGTAGGCCTGTTGCTGCTGGGCCAGACGTTCGGCACGGGCGCGTTCGAACGCGGTGTAGCCGCCACGGTAGAGCGTCAGCTTGCGCTGATCGACGTGGGCCACATGATCGACGACTTCATCGAGGAAATCCCGGTCGTGGGAAATCAGCAACAACGTGCCGGGGTAACTTTTCAGCCACTCTTCGAGCCAGATTATGGCATCGAGGTCCAAGTGGTTGGTCGGTTCGTCGAGCAGCAGCAGGTCCGATGGGCACATCAAAGCCTGCGCAAGGTTCAGACGCATCCGCCAGCCACCGGAGAAATCTCCTACCTGACGATCCATCTGCTCATTGGTGAAACCGAGACCGGCCAGCAACTTGCGCGCTCGCGCATCGGCGGTGTAGCCGTCGGCGCTGTCGAGTTCGATGTGCAGGCGGGCCAGCGCGGTGCCGTCGTGGGCCTCTTCGGCTGCCGCGAGCTCACGCTGCACTTCGCGCAGGCGCAGGTCGCCGTCGAGCACATAGTCGACCGCCAGGCGTTCGAGCGTGTCGACTTCCTGGCGCATGTGGGCGATACGCCAGTCGGCCGGCAGCAGGCAGTCGCCCGAGTCCGGGTGCAACTCACCGCGCAGCAAGGCGAACAGGCTGGATTTGCCGGCGCCGTTGGCACCGATGAGGCCGGCTTTGTGGCCGGCGTGCAGGGTCAGCTCGGCGTCTTCTAGCAGACGTTGCGGGCCACGCTGTAAAGTCAGGTTCTGAAGTCGGATCATAATGGCGGCGGAGTCTACCAGCTTCGCTCACAACTGGCGCGAGTAGCACGATGTCCTCTGACCTGTGGAGCTTTGCCCTTGCCGTCTACGCCCGTCCCGGCGTGGAGGATGCCTGCCTGCGCCTGCAATCGGCGGGAGCCAATGTGTGCCTGATGCTGTGCGGTT
Source organism: Pseudomonas sp. HS6 (assembly GCF_023375815.1). NCBI lineage: Bacteria > Pseudomonadati > Pseudomonadota > Gammaproteobacteria > Pseudomonadales > Pseudomonadaceae > Pseudomonas > Pseudomonas sp. HS6. Next base: position 4,179,290 of record NZ_CP067412.1, read on the forward strand.
TGTGGCTGGAACAGCGCGACGTGACCTGCGACGAGGTGCGTGCGCGACAGCTCCAAGAGCTGACCGGACCTTGGGACAAAGAGGTGATTCAACCGCTGCGGGCGATGCGCTTGCAGTGGAAAACGTTGGCCGAGACGGATCCGGTGCTCAAAGGTATGCGCGAGCAGATCAAGGGTCTGGAGCTGGAGGCGGAGCGCGCTTTACTGTCGCGACTTGAAGGCGCAGCGCAGGGTTGGAAGCGTAATTCGAAGGAGTCGAGTGACTGGCTGGAGGTTCTGGCCGGCAATGCGGCCAACCTGAACCGCGACGCGCTGCAAGTGCTGCGCGTCGCGGCGACCGGTGCTTAGGAAGCGCTGGTCGGGTTGCTGGCGACGCTCGACACCGGTGCCGGGGATGGCGTGGTTGCGGTGGTCGAGGTAGTGGCGGCGGTTGCAGGTGCTGCGGTCGTTGCCGGAGTGGCCGACGCGGCTGGCTTGGCAGCAGGTGCAGTAGCCGGTTTCGCTGCAGCTGGTTTGGCAGCGGCAGGTTTTTTCACGGCAGGTTTTGCGGTGGGTTTCGCTGCTGGCTTGGCGGCGGTAGCAGCAGGTTTTGCCGCGGCAGTTGCAGGCTTGGCAGCGGCAGCAGGTTTTGCGGCTGGTTTCGCAGCAGGCTTGGCAGCAGCAGGTTTAGCCACTGCTTTTACCGCAGGCTTGGCAGCTGGTTTCGCTGCAGCTTTGGCGGCAGGTTTGGCTGCAACCGGTTTGGCAGCGGTTTTGGCCGCAGGCTTGGCAGCAGCAGTTTTGGCCACAGGTTTTGCAGCCGGTTTAGCGGCAGTTCTGGCGGCTGGTTTTGCAGCCGGTTTGGCAGCTGCGTTTTTCGCCGGAGCAGCTTTCGCAGCAGCGGTTCTCGCCGCTGGTTTAGCGGCTGGTTTTGCAGCAGCAGGCTTGGCGGCAGCTGGTTTTGCAGCGATGGTTTTAGTCGCAGGTTTTGCAGCGCTTGCGGCTGCGGGTTTCTTCGCTGCAGGTTTTGCGGCGGCTTTCACTGGCGCTTTTGCCGGGGCTTTGGCAGGTGCCTTGGCCGGTGCTTTTGCAGCAGGTTTTGCGGCCGCTTTTTTCGCAGGTGCCGCTGCCGGCTTGGCCGAGCGCAGGGACAACGCCTTGCCGACGGCTTCTTGAACGCGACCAACACCCTGGGCCAGTTTCAGGCTTTCCTGGGCATCGCGCTTGAGTTGCAGAATGTAGCTGCGAGTGTCGGATTGACGATCCTTCAGCGCATCCAACAGGTCTTCGAGTTCCTTCACGGCACCCTTGGCCTTGGTCTGCGCCTTGGCTTTACCGGCTGCGGCTGCGTCCTGCAATTTGGTGCGGGATTTGTGCAGTTTTTCTTGTGCCTTGCCGCGTTGCTTTTCCAGTTTGGCGAGCAGTTTTTCAGCATCAGCCAAGGCTTGGGAGCAAGCGTTTTCCAAATGTTCGAGCAGGCTGCCCGAGAGCTGTTGGAGTAAGTGCAACGGAGTATTTACAGGCTTCTTGGTGGCCGACATGGTTTACCTCCTGGCTGACGTGAGTGCGGCTCATACTAGACCTCTGCTGCTACCGCCGCTAGGGCATGTTGACAGTATCGAAAGCACTCGGTTGCAGGCTTGCGAAAAACTTCTGCGCATTGCTCAAAGCAGTTCACCGTTGCAGACGTTCACGCTGGCATAATCCACCGCAATTCAGGACGGAGAGTGCCCATGTCGCGCTACCTTTTTTTATCCCTCTGCATGATTTTTTCGGCGGTGCAGGCCGACGAAAAAAACACCGCGAACGATGCGCATGATCTGGCTTACAGTCTTGGCGCGAGCCTTGGTGAACGGCTGCGTCAAGAAGTGCCGCAGCTACAGATTCAGGCCCTGATCGAAGGCCTGCAACAGGCCTATCAAGGCAAGCCGCTGGCTCTGAGCGAGGCACGTATCGAGCAGATCCTGGCCGATCACGAATCGCAGACGGCCGAGCATGCGGCCATGCCGTCAACGGAAGCCGCAATGGAAAACGAGCGACGTTTTCTTACCGCCGAAAAAGCCAAACCGGGTGTGAAAGAATTGGCTGACGGTATCCTGCTGACCGAACTGACACCAGGGAATGGCACCAAGGCCGGCCCCGACGGAAAGGTGCAGGTGCTGTATATCGGTCGACTGCCGGACGGCACCGTGTTCGATCAGAACACTCAGCCGCAGTGGTTCAATCTCGACAGCGTGATCGCCGGATGGCGCACCGCGTTGCAAAACATGCCGGTGGGTGCGAAGTGGCGATTGGTGATTCCATCGGATCAGGCTTACGGCGCCGACGGTGCCGGCGACTTGATCGCGCCTTTCACACCGTTGGTGTTCGAAGTCGAATTGCGCGGCGCGACCAGTTGATCGCCCAATAAAAAACGGTGCGCTGTTGGCGCACCGTTTTTGTGTCTTGCAGGGTCGGTTCAGGCCTGAACCGAATCCTCTTCCTTGTGGGCGGTATGCAGCACTTCGATCAGGCAGTCTTCCAGTTCGAAGCGCTCGTGGAGCAGCCCACCCAGCTCCTTGAATTTCTCGGCAACGCACTTGCCTTCATCGCAAAGATCGTTGAAGGCCAGCAGTTTTTCCGTGATGACATCGATGCGCGGATAAATCGTCTCGGCCAGCTCCAGGCCGCGCTTGTCGTTAAAGGCCTTGGCCTCGCCCGTCAGCTGTTCGTAGATTTCGAAATGCCCGGCCGACACGTAATCGACCAGCACGCCGCAGAACTCCTGCAAGGGCTTTCGATCCACGGAGAGTGATTGAGGTTCTGCGCCCAACCTGTCGTAGGCAGCGATCAGTTCCTCACGTTCCTGGAGCCAGCGGTCTATCAGCAGATGAACTCCACCCCAACGTTCCTGAGCATTCTGACAACTTTCGAGCATGGCGATCTCTCTTCCCTTGTGGGTCATGCTGCCCTACTCCCGCGCCCCTTCTTGTGGGTATTGCTTTGAGAGGCGGCCAGGCAGAGCGTCATCGAGCAACACAAATCCAATGATACGTGCGGGCCAGATTATGCCCGCACGCCTATGGCTTCAAGGTACGCAGGAGAGAAAGTTCATACAAGTGTTTAATCCCTGACAAGCGCCTGGTGCGACGGTTCGCCGCTGAGCGGTCGTTGCAGAGCGCTCCAGGCCAGCCGCAGCAATTGATAAACAGCCAGGATCGACATCGCGACGAAGAACAGCAGGCTCCACTCCGGAATGCTCAGATCGAACAGCGTCCAGGACAGTTGCGCACAATCCTCGCTGTCGTTGAACATCCGTGCCAGAGCGCAGAGCCAGGGCAGATGGCCGAGCAACTCCTCCGGGTTGGGCGCGCATTGCGCCAGCTGATGCATCGAATCGCCTTGCAGCAGCACTTGTCGCCAGGCTGCCATTGTTCCACCGAGAGCGGCTGACAAAGCGACAAACCAGTAAAGCGACACACCGGAATGCCTTGGTCCATGCACAGCCGCCACACCACAGCAGGCGGTGAGGATGCTCAGAAAAAGTCGTTGCACCAGGCACAGACTGCAAGGTACCAGACCGACCGCGTACTCAAGGTAATAGGAAGCTCCCAGCGCCAGTGTTCCCGCCGTGAAAGCCATAAAAAACAGGGAGCGTGAGCAGGTCAGCGACATGGGTTATCCGTAACGATAAAGACAGGCAGTTACGGTAGAGGAAAGGGACTCGGCCTTTCAAGGCGAGCCGCTGACGACACTTCACCAGAAGTGTAGGGAAATCCCGACAGGCTTGAGAGGAAAGGATGTAGGCCTCTGTAGGACTTTGCCTCAGAAACGAAATAGCGGTAACTATTCAGTCGAGAACATGAGAGAGGGAGCGAACTCCCTCACCCATTCAGGCGTGAGCCTGTACCGGCAAAGGCGCTGCCAGCAAACGCTCATCCAACAACCCCAGGCCTTCCTGGAACAACTGGTTGCTGCGCTCGGTATCGCCGAGCCGGGCCAACAGTCGCGCCAACTCCGCACAGGCTTCCGGGTTGCGCTGCGTGCGCAGACTACTTTCCAGATAGTCCCTCGCCTTACCCCATAGACTGGCTTGCAGGCACAGTCGACCGAGCGTCAGCAACAGACTCGGGTCAGCGGGGTGATCCTTGAGCCAGCCTTCCGCCGTTTGTAATTGACGCGCCGGATCGCTACCACGCACCAGGCCATAAAGTCGTGCCAGGTGACTGTCGTACTTGCGCTTGAGAGCGCTGCGCAACACCTCTTCCGCTTCGACCTGAGCTCCGAGCTGACGCAGTTGCTCGGCGTAGGCAAGCACCAGCGGCGATTCCTGACGCTGCGACGAAGTCAGTTGCTGCCAGGCACGATTGAGCGACTGCAGACCCACCGCGCCATCTTCCTCGCGATGCGCCGCCAGCGACAGGTTCTCACCCCAGGCACGACGTTCCAGCTCGGCCAGTTCGGCAGGAGGCAGGACCTTGTCCTTGCGCAACTCGGGCAGCATGCGGATCACTGCGGACCAGTCACCCCGCTGCTGATGCAGGCGCTGCAACTGACGCAGGGTCTGCACGTTGTGCGGATGACGCTCGCGCATGGCCTGCAAAGTGACCAGCGCACCTTCGGTATCGCCACGGTCGGTTTGCAGCTGCGCATGACTCAAGGCAATCGCCAGCTCAGCCTGAGGCTGACGTTCGAGGGCGCGCTCCAGCAGACGATCACTTTCCTCGTAATTGCCTTGCTCGTTGGCGGCCCGGGCGGCGCCAAGGTAATACAGCAACGGTTGGCGCTCGGCCTCGGCGGCCCGGTAAAGATGACGCTGGGCGCTGGCCCAGCGACCTTCGGCCAGATCCAGTTGACCGTGTTCGATAGCCACTTGTACGCGACGGCTGCGGTTACGGCGCGACCAGGGATTGACCACGCCACCCGAGGTCAGCACCAGTTCGACGAGCGCCTTGATACCCCAGATCAGCAGCCATAGCACTGCGACCAACCCCAGGGTTGCCCACAGGCTCGATTCATAGCGGAAGCTTTTGTAGGCAACCAGCACGTAACCGGAATGTTCGGCGATCGCCAGACCGAGGGCGGCCGTCGCTGCGATCACCAAAAACACGATGACATACAGGCGTTTCATGGCGTGATCTCCTGCGCAGTGGCAGCAGGTTTGGCAAACGGTTTCACCGAGTCTTCAGCGTTGACGTTACGCCGCTCGAGATAGCCCTGCACCGCGCTAAGAGTGCCCGTCAAATCCGGGGTGACCACCGTGACCGGTTGCTTGCTCAGCTCCGCTACTTGCTCGAGCATGATTTTACTTTGCGGATTGTCCGGGTTGAAATTGCCCTTGAGCACATCCCGCGCCTCAGCCAGGGCCTGGGTGTACACCGGCGCCTGGCCGTTGAGCGCGGCCCATTGCGCCTGCTCGAGCGAAAGGCTCAAGGCCAGACGCACCTGGCTCAGGCTCTGGCCGGCAAGCAGCGGACGAACGTTTTTGTCTGCATTGAAATCGATGCGGATGTAGCGCGAGATGTGATCCCACCACTGCGACCAGCGACTGGCACCGTCACCATCGGCGGTCAGGCCCAGCAACGAGTCACCGCGATCCTTGTACTCAGGTGCCAGCTCGGTGAGCTCGATGACCTGATCGCGCAACGCACCCAGTCTCAGAAACAGACCGGTACGATCCGGCTGCGCAGTACTGCGCAGCGCCACCAGGGTTTTCGCCACTTGCTCACGAGCGGCAAACGAACCCGGGTCGTTCTGTTCGCGCAGGATCTCGTCGGCACCCTGCACCAGCGCCTGAGCGCTGCTGATGTCCTGCAGGGCGGAAAGACGCAGGCTGGCCAGACGCAGCAAATGCTCGGCCTCGGCCAGGCGCCAGTCCTTGCGGCTGGCACCGAGGACGGTTTCCAGACGCTGATTGAGGCGCTGCTGATCGCCCTGGAGTTGCGTCACCAGACGCTGGCGGTCGGCGAGTTCGTCAGCGCCCGGCAGCTGCCCGAGACGCTCGGTCAGACGCTGATCGTTGAGTTTCAGGGTCTGGGCCTGATCGCTCAACGCCTGTACCTGGCTCAATTGCTCCTGAGTGTTGGCTTGCAGGTGTCGCACCTGCCAGACCCCCCAGCCACCCACCGCAACACCGGCGGCGCCGAGCAGCAGCGCGAGAATGGCCAATCCGTTGCCTCGGCGCGCTTCGGCGGCCGGTGGCGGTGCTTCAACCGGTGCATCGATCACAGGTTGAACGTCATCTTTAGGCAAGGCTGTTTCGCTCACGTATCCATCCTTTGCATTAGAGAACGGGTTCGGGATGCTCCCGTAACGCCGTCAGCAAAGCCGCGGCACTGGCGCCGCGACAATCCACAACTGTTCGAGCCCCGGCGGCATGCGCCTGCTCGGCGACTCTTGGGCTTGGAACAAACAACGGCAACTGCGCAAGCACTGGCCAAGTGTCGCCAGCCAATTGGCGCAGGTGCTCAAAACCCTGTCCACTGCTGACCACCAGCCCGTTCAGGCGTTCCGCTGCAATCCTGCGGGGCAGCTCCTGCGGCGGATAGTCCGGCAGGTCACGGCGGTACAGTTCCAGATACTCGACACTAGCACCAAGCGCGCGCAGGCGCTCGGCCAGCAGCTCGCGACCGCCCTCTCCGCGCAGGATCAACACCGCCGCGCCGGGCTGTGCGACGGCGTCGAGCAGACGTGGCAATTGCAGCAAGGCTTCGCTGTCATCACCCTCGTCCGGGGAGTTCGCATCGAGACCCCGATCCCGAAGAATCTGCGCCGTCGCCGCGCCAACGCTGAACCAGGGCATGGCCGGCAGCGACGCCCCATCGGCATCCATCAATTGCACAGCGATACGCGCCGCCGGTTTGCTGACCACGATCACCGCGCTGTAGCACGACAACCGGGCAAACGTCTGGCGCATTGTGTCAGAGACTGGCAGCGGCGCGATTTCCAAAAGCGGCAGGCAACTGCTGAAAATCCCCTGCCCGGCCAGCACCTCGGCCAGCGCCTCGCAATCGTCAGCGGGGCGCGTCAGCAGCAGGCGCCAGGCCGTCACTCGTGACCTGCCTCGCCGTAGACAGCCTTGAGAATGTCGGCGGCACCCTGGCGGAGCAAGTCTTCAGCGACTTGCACGCCCAGCGTTTCAGCGGCAGCGCGTGGCGCACGGGCTTCGGCGCTCAGCAGCTTGCCGCCGCTCGGCTCGCCGACCAGACCACGCAGCCACAATTGCTCGCCTTCAAGCACGGCGTAGCAGGCGATCGGCACCTGGCAGCCGCCATTCAAGTGTTTGTTGAGGGCACGTTCGGCGCTCACACGGTCAGCCGTATCGGCGTGATGCAAAGGCGCGAGCAAGGCGTGGATTTCAGTGTCGGCACTGCGGCATTCGATGCCCACCGCCCCCTGGCCACCGGCCGGCAGGCTGTCGTCGACACTGATTGCCGAGGTGATGCGATCTTCGAAACCGAGACGGATCAGACCCGCCGCCGCAAGGATGATCGCGTCGTACTCGCCGGCATCGAGTTTGGCCAGACGGGTATTGACGTTGCCGCGCAGGAAGCGGATTTCGAGATCCGGTCGGCGCGTCAGCAACTGCGCCTGGCGACGCAGGCTGGAGGTGCCGACGATGCTGCCGGCAGGCAATGCATCGAGGCTGGAATACGTATTGGAGACAAAGGCATCACGCGGATCTTCACGCTCGCAGATGCAGAACAGACCGAGACCTTCGGGGAAGTCCATCGGCACGTCTTTCATCGAGTGGACAGCGATATCGGCTTCGTTTTCCAGCAGCGCGGTTTCCAGTTCCTTGACGAACAGGCCCTTGCCGCCGATTTTCGACAGGGGGGAATCGAGCAGCTTGTCGCCGCGACTGACCATGGGCACCAGCGTCACCAGCAGTCCGGGGTGGGCTGTTTCCAGACGGGCTTTGACGTATTCGGCCTGCCAGAGGGCCAGTGCACTTTTGCGGGTGGCGATGCGGATTTCGCGAGAGGACATGGATCAATCCGTACTGAATAGATACGGCGGATAATAACAGCTCAGTCAAATCCACTTTGACTTGAATCAGAAACGGCGTGGCCTCCCTGGCCGGCAATGCCTGGTGAAGAGAATAGTAAACCGTCCGATCTCTGCGGGCTAAAGCCCTTGCATCATCTTGCGCACGCCCGCCACATGCCGGCGGCTGACGATCAGCGCGTCACCGTTCAGGCCTTTGAGGAACAGCTGGAAGTGCCCCAGTGGTGTGCGTTGAAGTCGCTCGATGCGGTCACGAGCCACCAGCGCGTTGCGATGAATCCGCACGAAGCGTTCACCAAATTCGTCTTCGAGGGCCTTGAGTGGCTCGTCCAGCAGGACTTCACCGGTTTCATGGCGCAAGGTCACGTATTTGTGGTCGGCAATGAAGTACACCACCTGATCCAGCGGGATCAGCTCGATGCCTTTGCGGGTCCTCGCGCTGATGTGACTGCGCGGGCCGGTGCCGCTTTCGGCGGCGGGACGAGTCAGGGCCGAAAGCTGAGCCCGATTCGGACGTTCAGCCCTTTTCAGGGCTTCCTGCAGATGTTCGGTTCGCACGGGTTTCACCACATGGCCCACGGCACTGGCCTGCAGGGCCTCCAAGGCAAATTCATCGATACCGGAGCAAAACACCACGGCGGGCGGGGTTTCGCGTTCGCACAGGCGGGCAGCCACTTGCAGGCCATCGAGGCCTGGCATGCGGATATCGAGCAGCACGATATCCGGCTTGTGGCTGTCGATCAGTGCCAACGCCTCTTCGCCATTGGTGGCGCTGGGCTCCAGGACTGTGTAGCCCTCGAGCTCGCTCACCATTCGGGCGAGGCGCTCGCGGGCCAGTGGTTCGTCATCAACGATCAGGACATTCATATTGCGCTGGATTCCTGCGTGAGTCTCGCACAAGGATAGCGTAGACAAGTGGAGTGACGTCCGTCACCGCGATCCACGCTAAGACTAGCGCGAGCGCCAAAAAGTGCCGTACGTCGGCCGGCAATATTTGCCGACACCCGAGACGCACCGCCCAAAGCTCGCCGCTGTCTGCGTTTTACGCAGGGTATGCCGATGGTCAATACACCCACCCCTCTCTTCTTATAGTCGGCGACCAGACCTTTGCGCGATCCACAGTCGCGCCGACCCTTAGTCCTACTGTAGACGCTCGCCGGGCCGATATTGCTCAATCGGAAAATATCCTTGAGCAAATCCCCCGGAACCGGCGGCGACTATGAACGCCGACATGAGAAAAAAACGTATCGCCCAGTGTCAGCGACAGGATTGGCAACCCTGTTATTATCCCCGCCAGCGTTTCACGCCTACTTTCTTCAAGCCGATACGAGCGAATTCATGAGCACTGACAAGACCAATCAGTCCTGGGGCGGCCGCTTCAGTGAACCCGTCGACGCCTTCGTCGCCCGCTTCACCGCCTCCGTCACTTTCGACCAGCGCCTGTATCGCCACGACATCATGGGCTCGATCGCCCACGCCACCATGCTGGCCAAGGTCGGCGTGCTGACGGATGCCGAGCGCGACAGCATCATTGATGGCCTGAAGACCATCCAGGGTGAAATCGAGGCCGGCCAGTTCGACTGGCGCGTCGACCTCGAAGACGTGCACATGAACATCGAGGCACGCCTGACCGACCGCATCGGCGTCACCGGCAAAAAGCTGCACACCGGCCGCAGCCGCAACGACCAGGTTGCCACCGACATCCGCCTGTGGCTGCGCGACGAGATCGACCTGATCCTGGCCGAGATCACCCGCCTGCAAAAAGGTCTGCTGGAGCAGGCCGAGCGCGAAGCCGGCAGCATCATGCCGGGCTTCACTCACCTGCAGACTGCTCAGCCTGTGACCTTCGGGCACCACATGCTGGCCTGGTTCGAAATGCTCAGCCGCGACTACGAGCGCCTGGTCGACTGCCGCAAACGCACCAACCGCATGCCGCTGGGCAGCGCCGCGCTGGCGGGCACCACCTACCCGATCGACCGCGAATACACCGCACAACTGCTGGGCTTCGACGCTGTCGGCGGCAACTCGCTGGACAACGTGTCCGACCGCGACTTCGCCATCGAATTCTGCTCGGCCGCGAGCATCGCGATGATGCACCTGTCGCGTTTCTCCGAAGAGTTGGTGCTGTGGACCAGCGCGCAGTTCCAGTTCATCGATCTGCCGGACCGCTTCTGCACCGGCAGCTCGATCATGCCGCAAAAGAAAAACCCCGACGTGCCGGAGCTGGTACGTGGCAAGACCGGCCGTGTGTTCGGCGCCCTGATGGGCCTGCTGACCCTGATGAAAGGTCAGCCGCTGGCCTACAACAAGGACAACCAGGAAGACAAGGAACCGCTGTTCGACGCCGCCGACACCCTGCGCGATTCGCTGCGTGCCTTTGCCGACATGATCCCGGCGATCAAACCGAAACACGCGATCATGCGTGAAGCGGCGCTGCGCGGTTTCTCCACCGCCACCGATCTCGCTGACTACCTGGTGCGCCGCGGCCTGCCGTTCCGTGACTGCCACGAAATCGTCGGCCACGCCGTGAAGTACGGCGTCGATACCGGCAAGGATCTGGCGGAAATGAGCCTGGAAGAACTGCGTCAGTTCAGCGACCAGATCGAGCAGGACGTGTTTGCCGTGCTGACCCTGGAAGGCTCGGTGAATGCCCGTAACCACATCGGCGGCACTGCGCCGGCGCAGGTCAAGGCTGCCGTGGTTCGCGGTCAGGCGCTGATCGCCAGCCGCTAAAAGCATCGCTGGCAAGCCAGCTCCCACAGGTTTCCCGCTGAACACACAATAGTGTTTCAACACAAAATCCTGTGGGAGCGGGCTTGCCCGCGATGACTGATTTCAGAACGCTACAAATTTCTACTTTTTGGCCGCGATCATCGCCAAAAACGTCGGCATCGCCGCTTCCTTGTCAGCAGCGATCTTCTGCACATGAGGATTCTGCTCAAGTCGCTCCAGCAGCGCCTTGGCCTTTGGCATGTCCGCCAGCAGATCCAGACCGAACAGCTTGTGCCCCACCGCAGCCGCCAGCGGCACGCTGTAGAGGAAGTACAGGTCAGCGATGCTCAGGCTATCGCCCGCCACATACGGGGCGAACTTGCCGTGGCGTCCCAGCGCCGCAAACCCCAGCAGCAATTCAGCCTTGGTCTTCTCCTTGATCGCCTCCGGCAGCGCCGCGCCGAAAAACGCTTCGCCGTAACAGGCACGGGCCGGCAACTCGATGTACAACTCGATTTCCTTGGCCACCGCCAGCACTTGAGCGCGCGCGAACGGATCGCTTGGCAGCAGCGGGACACCCTTCTGGGTGCTTTCTAGGTATTCGAGCATCACCATCGTTTCGTTGATGTAGCCACCTTCGGCCCCCAGCACCGGTACCTTGCCGCGCGGGCTGATGGCCAGAGACTCCGGAGTTGGCGTCGGGTAGAACGTGACTTCCTCGAACGGCAGGCCTTTTTCCAGCAGCGCCAGTTTGACCATGTTGTAGTAGTTGCTGACTGAGAATCCGTAGAGCTTGAACATCACATAGCCTCCAGGCCGTGCGGGGTGGGCAGTGCCTGTTTATAGATCGCTCCGGGGAATCCTGCCAGCAGCATCACGCCGCTGAATGCGGGTAAACTGGCGCCTTTCCTTGAGGAGCCTGCCATGAGCGAGCCGACAGATATCGATAACGACGAAGAAGAGTTCACCGAGAGCACTTTGATCGAAGCCATCGAAAACCAGATCGAAAGCGACAACCCGCCAGCGGCCAAGGCGACGTTCAACAAGCTGACCCTGGTTGGCTACGAACGTGAGGACATCCTGAACCTGATGGCTCACGTGCTGGCTTACGAGATCGACGCCATGCTCGATGACGACCGCGCATTCGATACCGAATGGTACGAAACGGCCCTTCGTGCATTGCCTGAGCTGCCGCCGGAAAAGCCGTAACCGCGCAGCCCGATGTGGGAGCAGCTCTGCTCCCACACAATTTGTCACCCATCTCTGCGGCCTTCTCCCGGCCCCTGACTACACTGGAATCCACCCCCGAGACAAAAACCCCGACGCACACTGGACAGGCCGCGCCGGCAGGTTCACCTTAGGGGCGCTGTCGTCCAATTCCTAGAAAGTCTGGAGTCCTTATGTCGCTTACCCCTGAGTTGGTTGCCGAACTGGAAGTCCTCGCACTCTTCAACCTGGACAGTTCCCAGGAAGGTCTGAAAATTCATCAGACCGCTGCCCCGAAGCACATAGCTGCTGCCCAACGCCTCTTTGAAAAAGAACTGATCGACCAAGCCGATGGCGGCTATTTGACCAGCCTTGGTCGTGACGCTGCGCAAAGTATCCAAACCGTTCTGACCATTCTGAGCGTTCAAGAAACCGCCTGAATCGCCTTTTATCGCCCACGGAAACCTCTGCCAGGGGATTTCCGCGGGCCAGCCCCACTGCAAGCCATCGCCGCGCGGTGGAAAACTGACGTCAAAAAACAAATTCAGCTTAATGCTCGCGCTGCACAGGCGCTAAACTCCCCCGCATTCCGTGACCTTCTGCCTCCGAGCCCTGCGAGCCGGTTAGAGTCGACATGACCCGCACCCATGAAATCCGCCCCGACCTGGACGAGGGAATCGACCGCAAGGTACTCAGCCAGCTGCGCGCACGCTTTCTGAAACTCAACGAAGGCCGCCTGAGCCGGGCGCTGGAAGGCCTGTCGACGCGCCAGCAAAGCGTACTGACCTTGCTGCCGCTGTTTTTCCACGTCAATCATCCGCTGTTGCCCGGCTATGTCTCGGGCAGCACGCCGGCCGGACTGTCGAATTACGAACCGGACGCCGACACACTCGCCGAAGCCCAGCGCCTGACACGTTCTTTTTCCTACAAACCGCGCCACGGCAGCAATCCGCCGCGACCGATTCATGGCTTGTTCCTGATGGGCAGCCTCGGCACCCTGGCCCAGGCCGACCAGAGCGACATGGACGTGTGGGTGTGCCACGCCCCCGACCTGAGCGACAGCGAACTCGCCGAGCTGCGCAAGAAATGCCAGATGCTCGAAGCCTGGGCCGCGAGCCAGGGGGCCGAGGCGCATTTCTTCCTGATCGACCCGGTGCGCTTCGTCAAAGGCGAGCGCGACACCCAGCTCAGCTCCGAGGATTGCGGCACCACCCAGCATTATTTGCTGCTGGACGAGTTCTACCGCACCGCGATCTGGCTGGCCGGGCGCACGCCGATCTGGTGGCTGGTGCCGGTCTACGAAGAACGGTCTTACGACCAGTACACCCACACGCTGCTGTCCAAGCGCTTCATCCGCAACGATGAAACCCTCGATCTGGGGCCACTGGCGCACATTCCGCCGGGCGAGTTCGTGGGTGCCGGGCTGTGGCAGTTGTTCAAGGGCATCGAGTCGCCCTACAAGTCGGTGCTCAAGCTGCTGCTGATCGAGGTCTACGCCAGCGAACACCCGCAGGTGCAGTGCCTGAGTCTGCGCTTCAAACAAGCGGTGTTCGCCAACCGTCTGGACCTCGACGAGCTGGATCCGTACATGGTGGTTTACCGCCGGATCGAGGAATACCTCACAGCACGCAACGAACCGGAACGGCTTGAGCTGGTGCGTCGCGCGCTGTACCTCAAGGTCAACCGCAAGCTCACCGGTAACAGCCGCACCCAGAGCTGGCAGCGCTCGCTGCTGGAAAGACTGGCCAGCGAATGGCACTGGGATCAGCGCCAACTGGCGCTGCTCGACAGCCGCAGCCAGTGGAAAGTCCGTCAGGTCAGCGCCGAGCGCCGAGCCTTGGTCAACGAGCTGAACTACAGCTACCGCTTCCTGACCCAGTTTGCCCGCACCGAGCAGACTGTCAGCCTGATCAACAAACGCGATCTCAACGTTCTCGGCCGACGCCTGTACGCCGCGTTCGAGCGCAAGGCGGACAAGGTCGAGTTCATCAACCCCGGCATCGCTCCGGATCTGGCCGAAGACACCCTGACCCTGGTGCAGTCACCCAACAAAAAGGAGCCTGGGCAAACCCACTGGGGTCTGTACAACGGCAGCCTCACGGCGCTGGAGTGGGAACACTTCGCACCGATCAAGCGCAGCCGCCAGTTGCTGGAACTGCTGACCTGGTGTCACCGCAACGGCGTGATCGACAGCAGCACACGACTGGCCCTGCACCCCGGCACCAGCGACCTGAGCGAGTTCGAGCTGTTCAACCTGCTCGGCAGCCTGCAGCAGAGCATCGCCCTGCCCCTGCCGACCGTCGCCGAAGCGCCGCTGTTGCGCGCCAGCGTGCCGAGCGAAGTACTGATACTGGTGAATATCGGGGTCGACCCACTCAAACATCACCGCGACCTGAACATCCTGATGACCACTGAGCGCACGGACTCCTTGAGCTATGCCGGCGTGCGCGAGAACCTGGTGCTGACCCTCGATCAGGTCACGCTCAACAGCTGGAACGAAGTGCTGGTCAATCGCTTCGACGGCCCGCATGCGCTGCTCGACTGCCTGCGCGACTACCTCAACAACTTGCCGCGCGGCCCGCAACAGCCATCGCTGCGGGTACGTTGCTTCTGCCACAACCGCGCGCAATTCATCGCTCGCCGGGTGGAAGAGATCGTCGATACCGCGCAAAACCTGTTGCTTAGCGACTTGAATCATCGCTACCTGATTCAGGTGCAGCAGCACTATCACGTACTGGAACTGGTGCCGGGCCAAGTCAGCCATGTTGCCCTCGCCACCCTGCCGGCGCTACTCGACTACCTGGGCGAGGAGCAACCGCGTTACAGCCCTTTGCATCTGGACCCGATGGCGCTGGAAGACCACGACCTCGCGCTGATCCTGCCGATGGGCCAGCCCGAATGCATTCAGGTGTTCTATCGGATCACCGAGCAAACCGCCGAGCTGTACGTGCTCGACGAATTCAATGCACTGTGGCAACAACACTTGCCCTATCACGACGAGCAAAGTCTGCTGGTGCCATTGCAACGGTTCCTGCAATCGATCCAGTTCAGGCGCGAAGCACTGCTGCCGATGGACTCGAACCACGCCGCCAGCCTTGAAATCTTGTATTACCAGTTATTGCCCTCAGGACCGGGACGCGCGCGACGGGTAGAGATGCGCCCGGCACCACAGACGCCAGTCAACAAACCGTTCTATGACGTACAGGCAATCGTCGGCAAAGCCGCACCGGGACAGGTGCAGGTCACGCTGTATTGCAATCAACGGGAATTCAGCGAGCTGGAACATGGCGACCAGTTGTTCAGCGTGGTCGCCCGGGAGATTGTCGGGCAGCGCCGGGAAACCGAGCGCTACCGCTGCTATATCACCGACCTCGATCTCTCGGGCGTGATCGGTGACGGGCAGAGTTCGAGCAATCTGTATCTACGCTACAAGGCCGACCTGGAACGCTCTCTGAATGAGGCGCTCGAGCAGGTCTGAGGCGGGGTTATTCCGGGAAGTCGCCGCCGTTGGCAGGCTGCGATTCGACTTCCAGCAATGTCAGTTTCAGGGTCTTGCCGCCCGGTGCCGGCCAGTCGATGTGCTGGCCGACTTTCAGGCCCAGCAGCGCGCTGCCGACCGGGGCCAGGATCGAGATTTTGCCTTCGTCGGCGTTGGCGTGCTTCGGATAAACCAGAGTCAGGTGATAGTCCTTGCCACTGCCTTCTTCTCGACAGTGCACACGGGAATTCATCGTCACGACATCGGCGGGCACTTCATCGTGGCCGACCAGTGTATCGGCGCGGTCCAGTTCGGTTTGCAGCGCGATCACGCCCGGCAGCGTGTCATCCAGGCTGTCGATCAGGCGCTCCAGACGTTGCACGTCCAGACGGGTAAGGGTGATGGAAGGTGCGGTCATGATCCGGGCAGACTCCTTTCTTCTGCACACAAAAAAAGCAAAACCCCGCCAAAAAAGACGGGGTTTTCACCAGGCCTCGATGGGTTGAGGCGTTTCCGGACACTATCACAGCTCAAAAAATATACAAGCTACGCTCCGGCGAGCTGCCGGCGTTGCATCGCCTGCGCGCAAATCACCCGGCGACGCTCGTCATCGGCCGAGCGCCATTCACGGATGTCTTCGACATGGCGCATGCAGCCGAGACAGACCTTCTGCTCGTCCAGCCGACACACACCGGTGCACGGCGAAGGCACGGCCGGGCTGACGTTGCTGTAGAGCGGCTTCGGCGGACGAACGGGAGCGGTGTCAGTCACGAAATCACAGGCCTTCGAAATCGAATTCGGTGCCGGCCTGCTGCTTGACGATGCGCTCGAGCATCTCGCCCAACTGCTCTTCGCTCTTGTCGCACATCCAGCGTTCGCTTTCTTCGTCGTAGTCGAAGTGGAAACCACCGGACACAGCGGCCAGCCACAGCTGACGCAGCGGTTCCTGACGACTGAAGATCAGCTGGGTGCCGTTCTCGAACTTGACGGTCAGCACACCGGCCGAGTTCTCCATGTCGATGTCCAGGTCGCTGTCGTCGAAGATGTCTTCCAGTTTTTCCTGGGTTTCATCGACCAGATCGTGGAAACGGGCTTCGGACAAACTCATTGCGGCAACCTCAAAAAATGTCTGATCAGGCTCAAGCGCCGCAAGATACGGTCGCTGCCAGCCGATTGCAAAGGATAACGACCAAGCGCCCTGCCCGGCGACGAAATATGCACCCGTCACGCGGGAAAAGTTTCCTCGCCGCAGCCCGAGCCCCGCCAGACGGGAGTTCCGTCGCATAGGCAAGCTGCCGGGTGGCCGGTATACTCCGGCGCAATTAACGCATTTTCAAGGATTTCGCCATGAAGCGCCTGATCTCTTCCCTTGCTGCGCTCGTCGCGGTTGCCTGCCTTGTATCGGCCTGTGGTCAAAAAGGCCCGCTGTACCTGCCCGATGAAGATCAGGACCCTGTCGAACAAGCCAAGTCGTCACAGAAACTGCCGCCAAAAGCGCACCAGCACGACGCCAGTTCTTCTTACTAAGGGATCGCCATGGACGCTTTTAACTACCGTGGCGGGGAGCTGTTCGCGGAAGGTGTGGCGCTGTCCGCCATCGCCGACCGCTTCGGCACACCGACCTACGTCTACTCCCGCGCCCACATCGAGGCCCAGTATCTGGCCTACGCCGATGCGCTGGCCGGCATGCCGCACCTGGTGTGCTTTGCGGTCAAGGCCAACTCCAACCTCGGCGTTCTGAATGTCCTGGCCCGTATCGGCGCCGGTTTCGACATCGTATCGCGTGGCGAGCTGGAACGTGTCCTGGCCGCCGGTGGCAGCCCTGACAAGATCGTGTTCTCCGGTGTCGGCAAGACCCGTGACGACATGCGTCGCGCGCTGGAAGTCGGCGTGCATTGCTTCAACGTCGAATCCACCGACGAGCTGGAACGTCTGCAAGTGGTCGCCGCCGAACTGGGCGTCGTTGCGCCGATCTCGCTGCGCGTGAACCCGGACGTCGATGCCGGCACCCATCCGTACATTTCCACCGGTCTCAAAGAGAACAAGTTCGGCATCGCCATCGCCGACGCCGAAGACGTGTACGTGCGTGCCGCGCACCTGCCGAACCTGGAAGTGGTTGGCGTCGATTGCCACATCGGCTCGCAACTGACCACCCTGCCACCGTTCCTCGATGCCCTCGATCGCCTGCTGGATCTGGTGGATCGTCTGGGCGATTGCGGCATCCATCTGCGCCACATCGATCTCGGTGGTGGCTTGGGTGTGCGTTATCGCGATGAAGAGCCGCCGCTGGCTGCCGACTACATCAAGGCCGTGCGCGAGCGTCTCGACGGTCGTGACCTGGCGCTGGTGTTCGAGCCGGGTCGCTTCATCGTCGCCAACGCCGGCGTGCTGCTGACTCAGGTCGAGTACCTCAAGCACACTGAGCACAAAGACTTCGCCATCGTCGATGCCGCCATGAACGACCTGATCCGCCCGGCCCTTTACCAGGCGTGGATGGACGTGACCGCGATCAAGCCGCGCGACACCGCCGCACGCAAGTACGACGTGGTCGGCCCGATCTGCGAAACCGGCGATTTCCTCGCCAAGGATCGCGAACTGGCGCTGGAAGAAGGCGACCTGCTGGCCGTGCATTCGGCCGGTGCCTATGGTTTTGTGATGAGCTCCAACTACAACACTCGCGGCCGTGCCGCCGAAGTGCTGGTAGATGGCGATCAGGCATTTGAAGTGCGTCGCCGCGAGACCGTGGCCGAGCTGTTTGCCGGCGAAAGCCTGCTGCCGGAGTAACCCCATGCTGCTGCGTTTTACCAAGATGCACGGCCTGGGCAACGACTTCATGGTCCTCGACCTGGTCAGCCAGCACGCGCACATTCAGCCCAAGCACGCAAAAATGTGGGGCGACCGGCACACCGGCATCGGTTTCGACCAGTTGCTGATCGTCGAGGCACCGAGCAATCCGGACGTGGATTTCCGTTACCGGATCTTCAACTCCGACGGCTCCGAAGTGGAACAGTGCGGAAACGGTGCGCGCTGCTTTGCACGCTTCGTGCTCGACAAGCGCCTGACCGCCAAGCGTCTGATTCGCGTCGAGACCAAGGGCGGCATCATCGAACTGGACGTGCGTAACGACGGCCAGATCGGCGTGAACATGGGCGCCCCACGTCAGGTGCCGGCGGATATTCCGTTCCAGGCGACCGAGCAGGCTCTGAGCTATCAGGTCGACGTCGACGGTACAACGGTCGACCTTGCAGCGGTGTCGATGGGCAACCCCCACGCCGTGCTGCGCGTGGAAGACATCAACACCGCACCGGTGCATGAGCTGGGGCCGAAGATTGAACACCACCCGCGCTTTCCGGCGCGGGTCAACGTCGGTTTTATCCAGGTCATCGACCGTAATCGCGCACAACTGCGCGTCTGGGAACGCGGCGCCGGGGAAACCCAGGCCTGCGGCACCGGCGCCTGCGCTGCTGCTGTAGCTGCGATCAGCCAGGGGTGGATGGATTCGCCACTGTTGATCGACCTGCCGGGCGGGCGCCTGTCCATCGAATGGGCAGGCCCTGGCCAACCGGTGCTGATGACCGGTCCGGCAGTGCGTGTATACGAAGGACAAGTCCGTCTTTGAGTGAGCAGAAGCCATGACCGATAAGCCTCAGGTACCCGCCCGACAGTCCGGTGAAACAGCGTCCGAGAGCCTGGAGGCGGCAGCGGTTGCCGCGTACCTTGAGGCTCATCCGGACTTCTTCGTCGAACATGAAGAACTGCTGCCGTCCCTGCGCATCCCCCATCGTCGCGGCGACACCGTGTCGCTGGTCGAGCGCCAGATGTCCATTCTGCGCGACCGCAACATTGAGATGCGTCACCGCCTCTCGCACTTGATGGACGTGGCCCGGGACAATGATCGCCTGTTCGACAAGACCCGTCGCCTGATTCTCGCCCTGATGGACGCTGCGACTCTGGAAGACGTGGTGATCAGCGTCGAAGACAGCTTGCGCCAGGACTTCCAGGTGCCCTTCGTCAGCCTGATCCTGCTCGGCGACAACCCGGCCCCGGTCGGCCGCTGGGTGACCCACGCCGACGCGCAAACCGCCATCGGCGGCCTGCTCACCGAAGGCAAGAGCGTCAGCGGCAGCCTGCGCGAACACGAACTGGACTTCCTGTTCGGCGAAGAGCAGCGCAAGCAGATCGGTTCCACCGCCGTGGTTGCTGTCAGCCACCAGGGCATCCACGGGATTCTGGCCATCGCCAGCCGTGATCCGCAGCACTACAAGAGCTCGGTCGGCACGTTGTTCCTGAGTTACATCGCCGAAGTCATGGGCCGCGTGCTGCCACGGGTCAACAGCTCCCTGCGCTCGGTACGCTGACCATGGAACGACAACTGGACGCTTACTGCGAACACCTGCGCAGTGAGCGGCAGGTGTCGCCGCATACGCTGTCGGCTTACCGGCGCGACCTCGATAAAGTCCTCGGCTGGTGCAACAAACAGAACGTCGGCAGCTGGCAGGCCCTGGACATCCAGCGCCTGCGCAGCCTGATCGCCCGCCTGCATGCGCAAGGCCAGTCCTCGCGCAGCCTGGCGCGCCTGCTGTCGGCGGTTCGCGGGCTCTATCATTACCTGAATCGCGAAGGTCTCTGCGATCACGACCCGGCCACCGGCCTGGCACCGCCAAAAGGCGAACGCCGTCTGCCGAAAACCCTCGACACCGATCGCGCCCTGCAGCTACTCGAAGGCGCTGTGGAAGACGATTTTCTGGCCCGTCGCGATCAAGCGATTCTGGAGTTGTTCTACTCCTCCGGCCTGCGCCTGTCGGAGCTGACCGGGCTCAATCTCGATCAACTGGACCTTGCTGACGGCATGGTTCAGGTGCTCGGCAAAGGCAGCAAGACACGCCTGTTACCCGTGGGCAAAAAGGCCCGGGAAGCACTGGAGCAATGGCTGCCGCTGCGGGCGCTGACCAACCCGGCGGACGACGCGGTATTCGTCAGCCAGCAAGGCCGGCGCCTCGGTCCGCGAGCGATTCAGGTACGGGTCAAACTGGCCGGCGAGCGCGAACTGGGGCAGAACCTGCACCCGCATATGCTGCGACACTCCTTCGCCAGCCACTTGCTGGAGTCCTCCCAGGACCTGCGTGCGGTGCAGGAATTGCTCGGCCATTCGGACATCAAGACCACCCAGATCTACACCCACCTGGACTTCCAGCACCTGGCGGCGGTCTACGACAGTGCCCATCCACGGGCCAAACGCATGAAAGGCGACGATTCATGAGTATCCAGTTGATCACCTTCGACCTCGACGACACCCTGTGGGACACCGCCCCGGTGATCGTCAGCGCCGAAGCGGTTTTGCGCGAATGGCTGAGCGAACATGCGCCGAATCTGGGCGCGGTGCCGGTGGAACATCTGTGGGCGATCCGCGAACGGGTGCTGGCCAGCGAGCCGGGACTCAAGCACCGCATCAGTGCGTTGCGCCGACGGGTGCTGTTCCATGCGCTGGAGGAAGCCGGTTATGCCCACGGCGAAGCCTCGGCGCTGGCGGACAAGAGTTTCGAAGTGTTTCTGCATGCCCGGCATCAGATCGAAGTGTTCCCGGAAGTCGAGCCGATCCTGGAAACCCTCGCCAAACACTATGCCCTCGGCGTGATCACCAACGGCAACGCCGATGTACGCCGCCTCGGGCTGGCGGACTACTTCAAGTTTGCGCTGTGCGCCGAAGACATCGGCATCGCCAAGCCGGATGCGCGCCTGTTCCATGAAGCGCTGCAGCGCGGTGGTGTGAGTGCCGAGGCGGCGGTGCATATCGGCGATCATCCGGGGGATGACATTGCCGGGGCACAGCAGGCCGGGTTGCGCGCCATCTGGTTCAACCCGGCGGGCAAGGTCTGGGAAGCGGAGCGCTTGCCGGATGCCGAGATTCACAGCCTGACCGATCTGCCCGCCGTGCTCGCCCGCTGGAACAGCCGCGGCTAGCTTTCTTTCACCCATGAAAAAGCCCGCAGCGACGGCGGGCTTCCTCAGCAAGCAAGCGGCACGCCTCAGATAGGGCGGCTACCGTACTTGTTGTCCGGCTTCTTGGGCGGATCGGCGACCACATTGGCCTCCACTTCCTGCACTTTTCCGCCTCGCGACAGGAACTCTTCCATGGCCTTGGCCAAGGCATCGCGCTCCTTGTTCTTGGCTTCAATGCTCGGCAACTCATCGACCGACACCGCAGCCTTGGCTTTGCCTTTGGCAGTCGGTGTGGCCGGCGCATCGTCGCCGCCATCGTCGTCAGCAACGTCTTCCGCTGCTGCTTCCAGGCCTTCCTCGGCCTCGTCTTCGTCGCCTACTTCGAGGTCGTCGTTTTCCAGATCATCGTCGCTCATGTTCTACCTCATGACTTGCGAAAAGCAGATTAGTTATAGACCAGCTTTGGCAACTGTCGAAAGTCGCCGTTAAAAAATCGTTCGCCGCTGCTGACCAGCGGTTATGCCTCTTCACCGTGCAGGGTGGCGAGGACTTTTCGGGCACCGCCATGATCACGGTGCTCGCCCAGATAAACGCCTTGCCAGGTGCCCAGTGCCAATCGACCCGCCGTTACCGGCAAACTGATCTGGCAGCCCAGCACGCTGGCCTTGAAGTGCGCCGGGAGGTCGTCCAGGCCTTCGTCGTTATGCTCATAGCCGTCTGTGCCTTGTGGGATCAGACGATTGAAAAATCGTTCGAAGTCGCGACGTACCGCCGGATCGGCGTTCTCGTTGATGGTCAACGACGCCGAGGTATGCTGCAGCCACAAATGCAACAGACCGACCCGGCATGCCTTGAGTTCAGGCAGTCCGGCGAGCAACTCTTCCGTTACCAGATGAAAGCCCCGGGGCCGTGCCCGCAGGGTTATCAGAGTCTGTTGCCACATACAGTTCTCCGCACGTTCGGGGCGCATTCTAGCGCGCTCTGAAAAAAAACAAAGGCCCTAATATTCCTTCAATGATGTAAGCCATTGGCCGTAGAAAATCACCCGTCGTAAACACGACCAAAGCAGTACGAAAAATCCTTTCAGCTGTATCAAGGATGACAAATTCCGGACAAAAAAATGCCCGGCGAACCGGGCAAGTTTTTTGGGGCGCGTACTTACAGGTTGTAGCCGCGCTCGTTGTGTTGTGCCAGGTCCAGGCCCACCGATTCTTCTTCCTCAGTAGCGCGCAGACCCATTACCGCATCCAGTACCTTGAGGATGATGAAGGTGACGATCGCGGTGTAGATCACCGTGAAGCCGACGCCTTTGCATTGAATCCAGACTTGCGCGGCAATGTCGGTGACGGTGCCGAAGCCACCCAGCGCAGGAGCGGCGAACACGCCGGTCAGGATCGCACCGAGGATACCGCCGATACCGTGCACGCCGAAGGCGTCCAGGGAATCGTCATAACCGAGTTTGCGTTTCAGGGTGGTGGCGCAGAAGAAGCACACCACGCCGGCGGCCAGACCGATGATCAGCGAACCCATCGGGCCCACAGTGCCGGCCGCCGGAGTGATTGCCACTAGACCTGCAACCACGCCCGATGCGATACCCAGTGCGCTAGGTTTGCCGTGGGTGATCCACTCGGCGAACATCCAGCCCAGTGCAGCGGCAGCGGTGGCGATCTGGGTGACCAGCATCGCCATGCCGGCCGTGCCGTTGGCGGCGGCGGCGGAACCGGCGTTGAAGCCGAACCAGCCTACCCACAGCATGGCGGCACCCATCAGGGTGTAACCGAGGTTGTGTGGCGCCATCGGGGTGGTCGGGAAACCTTTGCGCTTGCCCAGTACCAGGCACGCCACCAGACCGGCGATACCGGCATTGATGTGCACCACGGTGCCGCCGGCGAAGTCGAGCACGCCCCAGTCACCCAGCAGCGAACCCGGACCGCTCCAGACCATGTGCGCAATTGGCGCATACACCACGGTGAACCAGATGCCCATGAACACCAGCATCGCGGAGAACTTCATCCGCTCGGCGAAGGCACCGACGATCAGCGCCGGGGTGATGATGGCGAACGTCATCTGGTAAGTGACGAACACGGCTTCAGGGAACAGCGCCGCCGGGCCAGTGATGCTGGCAGGCGTGATGCCCGCGAGGAAGGCCTTGCCGAAGCCACCGACGAAGGAGTTGAAGTTGACGACGTTAGCTTCCATCCCGGTGGTGTCGAACGCCATGCTGTAGCCATAAAGGAACCACAGGATGGTGACCAGGCCGGTAATGGCGAAGCACTGCATCATCACGGAAAGAATGTTTTTCGACCGAACCATGCCGCCGTAGAACAGCGCGAGGCCAGGAATGGTCATGAACAGCACGAGGGCCGTCGAGGTCAGCATCCAGGCAGTATCGCCGGAATTGAGGACTGGAGGCGCCACCGGATCTGCCGCCAAAGCCAGGCCGGGCATTACGATGGACAACAGGGCGCCTAGCCCTGCGAATTTACGCAGAGTCATATTGTTTTCTCCTGGGGCGTTGGGTTTGTGGCGGCGTTTAAATCGCGTCGGTATCGGTTTCGCCGGTACGGATGCGAATCGCCTGTTCCAGATTGACCACGAAGATCTTGCCGTCACCGATCTTGCCGGTGTTGGCAGCCTTGGTTATCGCCTCGATAACCCGATCCAGATCCTTGTCGTCGATGGCAACGTCGATTTTCACCTTGGGCAGAAAATCGACCACGTACTCCGCGCCGCGATACAGCTCGGTGTGACCCTTCTGCCGCCCGAAGCCTTTGACTTCAGTAACGGTAATGCCCTGCACGCCGATTTCGGACAGCGACTCGCGCACGTCGTCCAACTTGAACGGCTTGATGATGGCAGTGACTAGCTTCATGAAACTCTCTCCCGAATTGGTGGACTTGCCCCAGGAAAACAAACCCGACTCAAGTCTAAGCGCAGTGCCTGGCTTTGTAACGCATCGTCGGCCCTACCTGCCCGACTGACGCCAGCTAACCGCTCCCGACGAAACTCCCCGTCCCGTCCGGCGCACTGCATTCGTCACAGCGACTGCATCAGTGCATGGGTCACTACCGACTAAGCAGAAAGCTTGCCATCTCGCCAAAATCCCCTGATTTCAATCCCTTGGCCGCAGCCGCAGATGCCATCACCGAAATGGCACACGGGATACGCACAACAACGGTGCGCAGCCGTTCGTCCTTTTGCGCGAAAAGCGTGCATCCCGGCCAACGCAAATGACTATAGACACTGCGTGATACACTGCCGGCCATAGTTTCCAGGACATATCCCATGCTCGCGCCCAAAGACTTCCTCGACGCCCTGAGCGGCACCGCCTCCCGCCTGTTCAGCGGCGACACGCCATTGCCAAAAGCCGAAATCGAAAGCCAGTTCAAGATGCTGCTGCAAAGTGCCTTCAGCAAACTGGATCTGGTGAGCCGGGAAGAGTTTGATAGTCAGATGGTGGTGCTGGCGCGGACTCGCGCCCGGCTTGAGAGCCTTGAGGCGAAGGTGGCGGAGATGGAAGCGAAGGTGACGCTGCCGGCTGAGTGAGACAAGAAGCTAAAACCGCTCCTGCCGGGGCAGGAGCGGTTTCCGTCGGTTCAATTCTTACAGCGAATTATTCCAACGGTCTCGCAGAGTCTCGTACAGGCGAAAAGCCCATAGCGCGATCCTGACGAGGCGCCACATATGTTTAAGAAACTTAGACATATTTTGGCCCTCCTTGCGTGGGGCCAAACCTCCGATGCTCTTTCCGGCGTACGAACACCTTCGGGACTACACACGAGTGTGCCCACCAAGGCGGCCGGGTGTGGGTCCCCCAAAACAGCACCGGCACGGGTCTCACACCGTGTCGAGGAACATGAAAATCGTTATGTTCCCGACCACCCTTTGCGGACACTCGATGAGTGGGCATCGTCGCAGCGGATGGTATTGCAGCCCTCAGAATGCAACTTAAACAAGTTGTATCAAGCCATTAATCGAGCGCTGGAAAAAGGATGGTTACGCCTCATTCCAGACCACAATCAGTTTGCGAAATTTCGCTGATGCTTGCGCCAACGATCAAACATGCATAACCTCGGGATACGCGAGTGTGTCCACTAAGGATGCGCAGGCCTTGGCCTCACCGAAGCCTGCAACTAAAAACCGTCTCCTCAAGGCGGTTTTTTTTCGCTTTGAGAAAAGTGCGACTATCGCCCGCAACATCCAGTGAA
Source organism: Pseudomonas sp. HS6 (assembly GCF_023375815.1). Lineage (NCBI taxonomy): Bacteria > Pseudomonadati > Pseudomonadota > Gammaproteobacteria > Pseudomonadales > Pseudomonadaceae > Pseudomonas > Pseudomonas sp. HS6. The sequence continues at coordinate 4,204,798 of NZ_CP067412.1, forward strand.
GGTTTGCTCATACAACCATCCCTCCAACACCTTCCTCCCCGACTACCCTTAAAAAACCGCAGGAAGCGGCCCCTGATTCAACTCAAGGAACGACCATGTCCCTCGCCATTGTCCACAGTCGCGCCCAGATTGGCGTGGATGCCCCCGCCGTCACCGTCGAAGTCCATCTGGCCAATGGTTTGCCCTCGCTGACCATGGTCGGCCTGCCCGAAGCGGCGGTGAAGGAGAGCAAGGACCGGGTGCGCAGTGCGATCATCAATTCCGGGCTGCAGTTTCCGGCGCGGCGGATCACCTTGAATCTGGCCCCAGCAGATTTACCCAAGGATGGCGGGCGGTTCGATCTGGCGATTGCGCTGGGGATTCTGTCGGCGAGTGTGCAGGTGCCGACGTTGACGCTGGATGATGTGGAATGCCTGGGTGAGCTGGCGTTATCCGGCGCAGTGCGGGCGGTGCGCGGTGTCTTGCCGGCGGCGCTGGCGGCGCGCAAGGCCGGGCGGACGCTGGTGGTGCCGCGGGCAAATGCCGAGGAGGCTTGTCTGGCCTCGGGACTGAGGGTGATCGCAGTGGATCATCTGCTCGAGGCAGTGGCGCATTTCAATGGGCATACACCGGTCGAGCCTTATGTCTCGGACGGGCTGATCCATGCCGCCAAACCCTATCCCGACCTGAATGAAGTGCAGGGCCAACTGGCCGCCAAACGGGCGCTGCTGATTGCCGCTGCCGGCGCCCACAACCTGCTGTTCAGCGGGCCGCCGGGGACGGGCAAGACGTTGCTGGCCAGCCGTTTACCGGGGTTGCTGCCCCCACTGGCCGAGAGTGAGGCGCTGGAAGTGGCGGCGATTCAGTCCGTCGCCAGCGGTGCACCGTTGACCCACTGGCCACAGCGCCCGTTCCGCCAACCCCATCATTCGGCCTCCGGGCCGGCACTGGTCGGTGGCAGTTGTCGGTTTTCGAAATTAATGCGAGCTTTTCGAAATTAATGCGACTCAGAATTTTTTATCGCATCTACTTTGCTAAAGAAATTCAAATCACGCTGAAAGCTGGCTACAAGCCCCTAAGCAGACGTTCAATATTCTGGCCGGGTTGCGCCTTGCGAGCAGAAAATGGTCTGGTAGGGTGTGAAGAATTAGACAAGCGTAAAATGCTGGTTTGAATGCCACATATTTTCGCTGATACAGTCCATTCCATTTTGAGCAATTGAACCCGCCTTACCTGCGTGGCGTTAGCTTTGGAGATCATGGAATGGATGTTCTGTACTGGGAAGGTGGTCTGCTACGCCACGAAGTTTGTGCCATCGAAGCCATGGTGAATGCCTTCAAGAGCCCTGAACCTGCGGGCAATGTTTCTCTCAAAGGAGGTATGGCCGAGCAATTAAAGGCGCTCACCGCCGGGGCTGGAGGCATGTGGCCTTGGCGCGGATATGCAGGATTCCGCTTTGCTGATGCGCGCGGTTCAGAGGGCGAGTTTGATCTGGTAATTGTTACTCACAAGAACGTACTGATTGTTGAACTTAAGCATTGGAATGGTGAGATCACTTCCAACGGTGGAAAGTGGTTCCAAAATGGTGATGAGAGAGGGCGCTCGCCTGTTGCCGTAACTCAAAACAAATCATTTTTGCTCCAAAGAAAGCTCCAGACAGTAAAAAAGCGCCTTCCTGAAGGCCGCATTCCAAATGTTCAATTTTGTGTTGTGCTATCTGGAGACTGCACCTTCTCTAGCTTACCAGACAGCGACCTAAAGCATGTTATAACGCTCTCAGATTTTCTAAAACTTGCTAATGAAGGAATTTACAACAAGAGGTTCCGACCGCATCCAAGCGCACAAGGTCTGAATGGGCACTTCGATGTGTTTGATCGTTTGTTTAGCAGAGGAAACACAAAGCCCAAAGAATTGGTCGTTGATGGCTTCCGGGCCCAAGACCTTATTTTTGAGCATCCCGGCAAAGTGTATGTCGAACACCAAGCAAAAAATGACAACAATAAGCACGAGCGCGCGCTACTCCGCCTTTGGGACTTTTCCAAACTGGACGACATTGATGCAAAAACGCCGGAAGGACGTTTCAAGATTCTTTCCCGCGAACGCGAAGTACTGGTCTACTTAAGCAATCGAGACTTGGACTTAAGCAGACGTTGCCTAAGGCCAATGAAGAATCCGTCCAAGGACTCTGTGACTCAGGAGTATTCTGAACTTTGTGAGTTGCCTTCGGAACACTACCGGCTCAATGAATTCATCAACCGTTTTGTCGAGCAATTCGATCAAGCCGGCCGAGTACGCCTGGCCAAAGTGATGGTCTCGCAGTTTGGTACCATGCACGGGTTCAAAGTGGCACACCGAGATCTCGGCGACCATAGCATCTGGTTCTCTCCCGACAGCAATATAGCGTTATCCAACTTCATTGCAGCCTATCATCAGCCAGCTGGAACCGTCGGCCCACATCGCGACCAGCTAAGCATCGGTGCCATCTGCATGCCTGAAGATGCGAGTCCGGACACGCATCGAGGTACACCATTTCAGCGAGACGTATTCGCTCTCGGTCTAATGTGCTGGCATCTCATCACCGCAAACGCGCTTCCTCTCAAATTTGAAAGCTCACATATAGCCGATGTACGTCACAAGCTAATGAGCTCAGATAATTGGTATTCTGAAGTTTTGCTGAAGGCTATTGAAACCGATCCTACCGATCGCTACGAGGACGCCAGTACCCTGCTCGAAGCTCTGAACCAGCACACGCCAAAAACTGAAGCCGAATTTGAGTTTGATCACAGCGTTTTGGAGCGCTTCGCGTCAGCCGGCTTTGTCCCCTACAAAGCTTTTCCAGTAGAGGAGCAGCTTGTCGACTCAGAGAGCAAGGACGTTTATCGATCAGGCTCTCATATCGTCAAGATGTGGCCAAACCTTGACGCCACCTCTGTTTCTGGAGGCGAAGGCCCTTTACTGCTCGGTTTTTTTGAGCGGATCGAATTACTGCAAAAAAGCAGTTACGAATTTCTACCGATAATAGAAAATTTTGGATATGGCAGAAGCGGTACTCCATTCATTATCCAACGCCATGTTGACGGTAGCGATTGGAATGAACTGCCTCCCGTCGGGCGAGATACCGCTTATGTTATAGCTCGAAAGCTTATTGCCGCTGTGGAATGTCTTCACGAGCAGCAAATAGTCCATGGTGACCTGCACCCTCAAAACGTGAGGGTAAGTCTCAACAGTGAAGATACGGCCGCCTCACTTTTGTATCTGCTGGACATGCCCGACATATGCGCTTCAGGCATTCAGCCGTGCAATTATCAGTACAGCCCTCTCATTGAGAACTGCACCGATATTGAACGAGACAACTTCGCAGTAATGCGCATGGTGGTCGAGCTGCTGGGAATGGACTGGGAGGATGTCGGTGATGACGATGTCCCCGCACTCAGGGCAGCCATCAGCCACGAACAGCAAAGCGAGTCGGGCTTTCTTTCCCTAGATCGATTCAAGGAGGCCTTTGAGCAGGCGTGCAACCCACCCAAGGCACGGCCAACGATTGCTATAGACATCGCAAGCCGGGATGAACAAGGAGAGTTCACTATCTACCCGGACAATGGCCGACTTTACATTAAAATTGATCAGGATCGGCAAGACAAAACACTTCTGGTCGTAAGCTTTGATGGAGTGGGTGGAGCGTTCCGTGCGACCTATGATCCTAAAGCAAGGAGCTTCATCAAGGCCTTCGCACCTAGGTTTCAGGACAGTGTCAGGCCTCGCGAAATCCACAACGCGGACTTTGAAGTCGACATGAACATCAAAGTTTCTAAAGCTTACTACTCTAATTTGGGCGCACTGACTGAATGCATGGCGCAACAGGTGGGCTTCGGCGAGCTTGCTGCTAGTATCTTCAACGAAAAGTCTATCACTCCAGGATCAGACGATCGGGAGGCGGTCTTACAACTGGTTGACTTAAACCGAACAGCAGACCTAGTTCCGACTTCCCCTGAGTCACCATCCAATTCATATCCGGTCGCTAAAGTATGGAAAGCAATTCTAGAGACCGAGCCCGAAGCATTGCCAAGTATTGAAGTTGCCGATACCCCGAAGATGCACAAGGATCGCCTCGGCTTACTGATTCCGTATTCGGCGGAGCGGGATATTTTAGAGTCCTTTGACCCAGATGACGCTGTTTTCCTCTCGAAGCGAAAAGATGGCATTACTACTAATTTGGGTATTATTAACATTCGAAAAAGCACACTAGCAGAGCTATACTTAACTTTGTCGACGCGAGCTCAGGGAATTAAAGTTGACGACCAACTGTTTATGCAATCCCAAGCAGCACGTACCTCGTTCTCCCGCCGCAAACGCGCAACCGAACGACTGCTGGATCGCTTAGCCGTTGTCCCGAATCTGGTCGACTATTTCGATGAGGACTGTGATGCAATACCTGAGCGCATCCATGAACTCCCGACCGAGCAACACTTTAAAATGTATGAGCGGCCCGCCGCTGATGGATCAGTAATTGGCCTTAATGACGCTCAAAAAAAGGCCTTTTCACGATTAGTCAGTCATGGTCCACTGGGACTTCTACAAGGCCCTCCCGGCACAGGGAAAACCGAATTCATCGCAGCGTTCTGTCATTATCTAGTCAGTGTAGTGGGCGCTCGTAACATTCTCCTGACCAGCCAATCTCATGAAGCGGTGAATACTGCAGCAGAGCGTATCCGCTCCCATTGCAGAAAGCTGGACACCGACCTAGATATGGTTCGGTTCAGCAATAGTGAACAGGCCGTTTCTGATGAGCTTCGAGATGTCTACTCTCGTTCTATCGTAAGCCAGCAGCGCGAGTCATTCCGCGCAGAAATGACACACCGGTTGAGCCTCATGGCTCCTTCACTTGGAGTCAGCGCTGCATTCCTTGCACAGCTAATCACGGTTCAACAGAAAGTCGGCGGACTTGTAAAGGGCATCGCACGATTAACAGCCGACATGAATAGCAGGGACGAGCGAGAAGACATAGATGGTGTTACGTCGGATGCTGTGAACGAAATGCGTGCAGAGCTCTTGAGTTTGCTACGCAATGACTACGCGATCGATGTTGATGTAGACGAAACACCCTCCAGTTGGCTAGAACAGGTTCAAAATAAGATCGCCACCGACTTTGGGATCCGTCTGCACGAACAAAAACGCTGTTTGGCACTCATCGCACTCTCAGGTGACATGATTGAGCGGATGGGGAGCGACAGAGCCAATTATGATGAGTTCTTACTCCGGTCCCGTACGTTGGTATGCGGAACCTGTGTGGGCATCGGCGTCAAGCATTTGAACCTCGCCGAAAGTAGGTTTGATTGGGTAATTATAGATGAGGCCGCCCGCTCCTCACCAACCGAACTGGCGATCGCAATGCAAGTCGGCCGCCGAGTTCTTCTGGTGGGCGACCACAGGCAACTACCTCCGTTTTACGATGCTGACCACAGAAAGGCGATTGCCAGGGCGCTTGAACTCAGCACCGCCTCCAAAGAGTTCCAAAATATAATGCGCAGCGACTTTGAGCGCGCGTTTGAGTCTCCCTATGGTCAGTTGGCCAGTGCGACTTTGAAAACTCAATATCGAATGCAGCCTGCTATTGGAGACATGGTCTCGGAGGTGTTCTACGACGGTGTCTTGGAAACTGGAAAGCGACCTATACCAGCGCATTTTGATCACGCACCTGATTGTCTGAAACATGTATGCACTTGGCTAGACACCGGTGCTCTCGGGGATAAGGCTCATCACCAGTTACCTAAAGGTAATACGAGCCTGATCAACCACGCTGAAGCCGACGCAATCATCCAAATACTCAAAGAGATCGAACAAAACAGTAAATTTTCCGATGAGCTGATTGATGAGATGGGCCGTACCCAGGAACCCGCCATTGGCATTATCTGCATGTACGGTGAGCAGAAAAAACTGGTTCGGAGGAAGTTCGCCGAGCAGAACTGGCCAGATGCGTTCAGGCGACTGGTTAAAATCGACACGGTGGACAGCTATCAAGGCAAGGAAAACCGCATTGTGATCATATCCCTTACTCGCTCTTGGCCAGATCTGAATCCAGGATTTCTCGGCTCGTCCAATCGGGTGAACGTCGCGTTATCTAGGGCAATGGATCGCCTCGTTGTGGTTGGCGATATGCGAATGTGGGCTGGGAAGAATGCGCAGCTTCCTCTTGGAAGGGTGTCTACGTTCATAAGACAGCGTCAACATGAAATCGGCTATGGAATCATACCGGCCAAAGGAGTCGCGAAATGATACTCAAGGAGCAAACTCTTTTTGAAGTAGACTTCAGTGTGCCGGCACAGCAATTTCGTATCGAGTACACCCTAGTTGAGAAAGGTGGTCTGCCTTTGATTCCTGAGTATCTACTCAGACTTCTGAAGGTATCAGCGTTAACACCTGCAGACATTGCACGTTTTTTTGGATTCACCCTGAAAGAGGTCAGTACCGCTCTACTAATGTTTCTACAGCAGGGCGAAGTGAAAATCGCGCAGGATGGGCGAGTGACACTTACAGAAAAAGGGCTGAGGATGTTTAGCGGTGACGACGACACCCCAGTCGTTAAGGGCCGCATGGAGTACCGCCGGGTATTTACGTTCGATCTACTTGCATATTCATTTACTGAACATGCAAAGCATCGTCTTGAGTCGTCAAAATGCTCTGTAACTTTGAGTACCGATCCCTCTAAACGTGCTGACTCCACGATTGAAGCTGAGCAAGCATTTCAGATCAACCTGTCCAAGATTTATCGTTCAGGCGAGCTAACTGGCAAGCCAGAAGAAGCTCAGCCCCCTGAGTTATATAAGATAAGTGAAGTAATTAAGAAAAAGGATGGGTTCATTCGATTTGCCGAATCCTATTGCTTTGAATTAGACACGCTTAGTTACAGCTTCTCGGAACGAGCCGGCTTGCCGCAAGAAAACGCGTACATCAGTCAACGTAGTCAGCAGTTGGCCAGCCTAATAGGGCAACCCAACACATACACACTAATATCTTTTGCTGAAAAAATAAATGACACCCACACCCTTACCTTTCTAGCGGACGGCATCTTTGACCCCCGTAAGGCAGCGCAGGCTCAGGCAACTACTAGGCCTAGTCAAATAAAAATTGAGCCTATATACGGGGCCCTCCAACTCACTCATAACTGGGATAAAGTAGAGGCCCTTCTTTCTAAATATGGAAAACGATTGGCAGCCGAACATGATAAGCCACCAGTCGCGATGACCTGGCTGGCACCTTCCACACATGGTTTATGGGGCAAGTCCTCGCGCCATGGTCAAGCGTTGAGTGCATTTGTTTGTTCTGCCACGGTCACGATCAGTGGAAAGGAAAAGTCAGTTTTCAATCCGAAAGTTCTTATCCCATTAGCCAATCAGTTTGATAATTTTGCAATGCGCCAAGCTTTCAATGAATGTAAAGAAGCTGAAGCATACTTACACGGCTTTATTGAGAGTGAAGTCTTATCCGGACTTGAAATTGTAAGCCTTGTCGACTCATTTGCGATAGTCGTATATCACCTAGTCCAGCCAGATCGCCATCCGGTGCCAATACCCTTCGGATTTATTACTGAAGACAAAGCAATGATGCGACGAATTGAAACAGTTCTGGAGGACACGCTTGCGGAATACACCACTGGCAACGTACCTCGGTATCTCGGAGTACTACCTCGGGGTACGCCCCGTCCGAAGCAACGAGGCTAGCGTCCATGCGCTGCTTTAATCCAGAAATATCACTCCCATAGGGGTGAGGAACTCACTAATAGCCTTAGCTTCGAAGGGACACATCACTCCTCTGCGTCCCTCGACTGGCGGCTATGGTTAAAGGGGTGCATCGCGAAGGCAGCCAAACAACACTCGCCGCCATTCGCTCGGTTGTCTACGACTACCGTCCAACATTTGATGCAATTACCGCGTCTTTGAACGGGCAATGCGGCGAATCCCCACGACGTTGTTCTTTGCCTTTGCAGAGCTATTCGTAAGCTGCTCTACAGCAGAAAATGCGTTTTTTACTGCCGCAGTCGCGGCGTTGAAAATGATGGTGTCCACCCCTCCCGCCTTCTTAATTCGGTATTCGCGTGCGGCAGCTCCGTAGAGCCATTGGAAACCGTCCCACACAGGGCTAGTCCAGCTATCACTCATTTTGAAACTCCTTCTGAACACGTTTGGTCAGAAAACTGGGTGATGCATCAGGATGCCTGGCGCGCAATCGCCAGGCCCTGAACGATTTAAATCGACTGCTTACGCGCTTCATTCACTACAACCATGTAGCTTGGGTGCAGCGTGCCCATCTTAGGGAGAGGGCTGCTGATGTGAACACCAGGTGCTGGATCGAACCAGTCCGAATTGAAAGGCAACTGAACAGTACGAGACACATCAAATTTTGTGCGCACACTGAGGCCGGAGAGCGAAAACCCAGGGTCGTTAGGGTCTAAAACAAATTCGCCAGGAAAAAATTTTTCGGTCCGCTGGCTGGTGCCGTACGCGACGATCACCGCGTTATCAGTGGGAGAAATAAATAGGACTAAAGCCGGTCGTGGCTTTAATCCTGGGACCCCAGGACGTTCTGCTTGCGGAAATTTCACCCAGACGAAATCGCCGCAAGCAGGTAGAGGGTTATAGATTAATATTTCGTTCATTTTCAAAGAGGCCTTGTGTAAAGCGCTCGATCGGAATCTGAGTAGCGGGGCTCGCTGCACGGATCGCCGATAATTGCGCATCGGTTAGTGGTCCGTCGTCCAACTCGTACTTAGGCAGGCAGCGATCAGCTAGCTGGCGCAGAGCAAGATGAATAACTTCCGTTTTGCTCAGGCCGGTTTGTTGGGCAAGCAGATCCACTGTCTGACTGCTTACCCCTGTTGGCGTATCCTTTCTGCGAAGGCGCAGGAGGACGCTTTCAGTTTTTTCGGCGATGAGGGTCATGTGTAACTCCACGTAGGTGGTAAGAATCTGAAAGACTCGGTATGTATCGATAGGTAGTGTGCTGAGGGCTCCCAGGTCGGGTGCCGACGCCTCCTGACAGGAGGTGATATAGATTGTATATCAACAAATCCCAGTAGCAAATATCTATCCTCCAAAAAACACTGCGTATGGCATCCAAAAAGAGTGAGACATTTTGTATGTGATACAAAAAAAGCCCATCGGATAGTGGGCTTTTCTTTCGAGTATCTCCAAGAGGAGGCCTTCGCCCACGAACCTCGGAGCTAGCCTTTCAGGATTACTGCATAGGAAAGATCTAGTAAATTTTGGACCTTGAGTTTTGGCGTCAGAGTCTCCCACCATGGGTGCCAAGGCAGAAATCTACGCCTCATGATTCGTGTGCGTACTGAGGAATGCTCTTGCACGCCCTTCCGACGTAGCTTGCGAGCTCACCGAGCTGTTGCAGCAAACGTGAGCGCCCGTTTAATCACGCAAGGTGTGTTGGGCGGAAGCAAGCCTCAGCAGACCGCTCCGCACCCGTATGCACGGGATTGCGGCACACGTGAAGCGATCAACGATTGACGAGACGCTCTGCGTGATCGATCATCCTCACATCAAGGCACAGGGAAGGTGTGAGAATGTATTGGATAGAGATCTGTAATGACGGGAGCTATGTTTCAGAAGGGGTTGAATACTCCCTACAGGCGAACGACATTGAAATTCATGGAAGTTACGACGGCGCCCGCTCTGGCGACGACTGGGCGAAAAGCATCATACCGTTCGGAATCGCGACGCCACATGGTGATTTTACTTGGGAAGTGGAGATCATCGAATATCTGAAGAAAGGTGTTACCAGCTTCATAGGCTACGCGCTCACCGCCTATCCAGATGGAGTGCTTCTCAAAGAAGAAGTCATGTTTCGCATCCAAGATGGCTGGGCGTATCCAAACGAAACCGACCCCCAGCGCCCTTCAGCTTCCAAAATGCGCTTAGTTTAAAGAAGACCTATTCATGATTGATGCAGTTGACCTCTTTTGTGGTGCTGGCGGCCTAACCGCGGGCATGCGACTCGCCGGAATCGACGTGCATGCGGGCTATGACATTGAATCCCAGTGCAAGCATGCCTATGAGGTGAACAATAACGCGGTATTCGTAGCTCAAGACGTTAAAAGTCTGACCAAAACTCAGCTTGAAGAATGGTACCCCCGAGTAAATGGGCGCTATCGCCTACTCGCGGGCTGTGCACCATGCCAGCCCTTCTCAACCTATAACCAAGGACGAGACACCAGCAGTGACAGCAAATGGCCGTTGTTGTATCACTTTGCACGCCTAATTCGAGAGCTTCAGCCTGAGCTCGTAACAATGGAAAATGTACCTGATGTGACAAAACACGAAGTTTATGGCGACTTTGTGAAAAATTTGGAGGATCAGGGGTACAAAGTCTGGGCTAAACGTGTCGCTTGCGTCGAATACGGATTGCCTCAGCGCCGTAGACGGCATGTTTTGTTAGCGTCCAAGCTAGGCCCAATTGAGCTGATTGAGCCTACCCATTTAGACTCGCCTGTGACCGTAAAGCAGATGATTGGCGACTTACCGCAACTTTCTGCTGGCGGCTGCGACCCAAACGATCCCATGCATAGAGCAGCCACGCTGACCCCTATCAACTTGCAACGAATCATGAACTCCCGTGAAGGTGGTACTTGGAGGGATTGGCCTCCTCACCTGATTGCGGATTGTCACCGGAAGGACACTGGTAAGACCTATGCTAGCGTTTATGGCAGAATGAACAGGAATGAGCCAAGCCCGACTATGACTACGCTATGTTATGGATTTGGCAATGGCCGCTTTGGTCACTATGAGCAAGCTCGAGCGCTTTCTTTACGCGAGGCTGCGATTCTTCAGTCATTTCCTCGAGACTATGAATTCATGCCACCGGATCAAATTACATTCAAAGCAGTAGGCCGGATGATTGGTAACGCCGTCCCAGTACGCCTCGGCGAAATAATCGGCGAAAGCCTGATGCAGCATGTCAGGAGCCACGAGCAACATGCACTTCAGTGAGCTCCTGCTTAAGACGGTCTCTTAAATCGGAAACCGCGCGCGTTTCACACTCCCAAACAACCAAAACCCTCCAGCCCAACTCATGCAGTTGGGCTTCTTTTCTGGCATCTCGCATTACATTCGCTTCAAATTTAGGCAGCCAATAATCTTGTCTAGTTTTAGGCGTACTGGCATACCTACAAGCGGGATGTCTGTGCCAAAAGCAACCGTGGACGAATACCACTGTATGATACTTTGGAAGCACAATATCAGGTGTCCCTGGGAGAGATTTCTGGTGAAGCCGGAAACGAAATCCTAATTGATGCAACAGCGACCGAACCAATATTTCTGGCCTAGTGTCTCCACGAGACACCGAGCGCATTATCTTTGTTCTTACCTCAGAGGGCGTCATGTAACTGTTGTAGCGTTTCTGGCCTTCGCATCCCTACCTTTAGAGATAAGATGGCTCAACAACCAACAATCTTCGTAGGAGGCCGACTGATACTTTTGTAGGTCATTCCAACTGCAGACTGAACTTACCGCATAAATCCCGAGCTCATATGAATTTTCGGCTTGCATATAGAATGTCGGAAAACGATGCGATAACCATTCAGGGGCGCCAGGGATAGACTCTCCTGCGGACGTAGTGACGATCGGTTGAACGTGAAAGAAATTATGCTCGTCTCCTTCATCTTCAGGATGCTCATAACGATAGCCAAATCCATTATAGCCAGGCACCCCTTTTCCAGTTAACGAAATAGTTTCAGCGTTGAACTCGTCTCCCCCCCTGGCTACGAAACGAATTAGACGAATCCAGTCATGTTTCTCGTCAACGCTAAGTACTAGTACAGCCGAGCACCCTCGAGGCTGGGATAAAAATTTAACCAGATTCCCCTTCAAAATAGATGCAACATCACTGGAATAGTTAATAGCACACGCGTTCCTCCCGCGTGGAGACTCTTGAATGGCTTGAAATTTACGTAGTGCCTGCTTCGCTTGGATCTTCTTAGAGTTCGCGATATGTAAATTTGTTAAAAAATCCGCAAATTTCTTAGCTCGATTTTCGTCCATGACCGCACCATTACATCAAAAGATAAGATTGAGGCTCATAATTTATCGTGGGAAGAGCACTATTTTTAACAACTTTGACCCAGCGTTTCTTGTCGAATGCAATAACATCACTTGGAAAACTTGATGCATCATCCTCAAGAACAAAGCTTGAGCTATCCTCACAAAACTGGAGAGGCTGCAACTCTGCAAAAGCGAAACCTTCTGGACATGCAATCTCACGACGTGCCTTTTCAGCCCAAAAAACCGGACGGGAGAATAAAAAATCAGGCACTACAGCGAATGGTGCGAGCGCTTCTGGAACGTTCACCGCATCTAGACGACATAAGTTATTCCAAGCTTCAAGACTCCGGGCATCAGATACAATCCAAGGCAACTGCCCGCTTAAGTGAGGAGCATCAGCAACCACTTCCTGTGATGGCAGCACTACCTTTTCCAGCCAATGAATTAGGATCGCGGTACATACGCGAGCAGTCTGCTCGACTGAAAAATTCTCGATAACCTTCACATCTTTTTCGAGAATATTGAAAAGCCTTAGACCGTCATTACTAACGACAATATCTCGAAATGTCATATCCTTTTTCCCAGGACTGGAGCCTAGAAACGCTGCTACTTCATAGCTGATATAATTCGAAGCTTCAGTATCCTCCAGCTCAAAACCTAACGTAGCCATAACAGGCTCGTCCAGTTTTTGCAAAATATACCTCTGAATCAACTCGAACCTTTTTATCTCTTCGTTCAGATTAGGCCAGTGCCATGGCCGATATAATTCGAATCCGCTAGACAACCAAAGTCCCGGTGACTGTATCTGCGCACTTCCTACATCTACGTCAGCATAAGATGAAACACTTCTGCGCATAGTAAGGTCGAAAGCATTGGTTCCAAATTGATTGACTACGATGACTGGACCGACCTCCGACATAAGGCGGATGCTATAGGCGAGCTCAGCGCCAGTAGCCCAAGCAGCAGGAGACTCCATTTCTAAACCTAGTAAATCATAGTCAATTATGACTAGGTCGAACCCATTTAAAGCTTCTACAGGAACAAATTTTTCGCCACGAGAAGCTAGGCGAGATTTATGTAACTCACCGATGAGACTCGACACTTCATTAGGCTGGTAAACTACAACCTCACCCTTTACAAATTTATCCAAGGACTCTTTCCAGAGTTTCGCCCGTTTGGTCTCATCGTCTAAAATAAGGATTTTCATAACTCGCTCCATTCGATTTTGAAAGTGGTTTTGTAACCCAAATGCGGCTCAATAAAATGAACCTTACAGTCAACTGAGTCGGCCACCATTTTCACAATTGTTAATCCAATCCCCATCCCACCCATCCCAAGTGCCTTCCTTTCTTCAGGAATTTCTAATCGCCGAATGAAAGGTTTGAACAGATCATCACTATCCTTCAGCCGCACCCCAACGCCAGTGTCAGAAATATAGATGGCGCCTCCAAGATCATTGAATTCTCCAGAACACCTTATACTTCTTACTTCAACTTCCAACATCGCATTGACAGCGTTAATCAATACATTCTGAAATACTGCATTCCAAGCTGCCAAAGTTGCGGACGGTAATTTCACGCCTTCAGGGACAGCATTAACAATATGCACGCCCCGCAATAAAACTTCAGAGTTATCAACAATCTTCGCTAAAAGTTTCTTACCATTATAGGAATTCCGCTTTTCACGATCCGACTCATGCATAAGTGGTGAAAATAGCTTTCGTGCGTTTGCGGTGCGTTCTGCCCAAGAATTTAGAGTTTCAAGAAGTACCGGTTCGTTTAGCACGCTTCCACCCTCATTCAGCCGTCGCCGGATATCATTAAGGATAGTGAGCTCCTTATGCATCTCGTGCTCCATAGCGATAGCCGCCATGCCTGTCGTCGCTAGCGCAGCCAGCAAAACTCGCTCCTCCTCGAACGCTGATTTTCGCTGGGCTTCTAGCGCCTCTAGCTCCTCGAAGTGGCTTGATACCGCCTCTAATCTTTGCGCGAGTTCAGATGGGGCACTTAATGAGATCTGGAAAAGCTCTTCTCGAATTTCGGAAACTTTCTCCTGCGTGTCCGGCATATCAAGACGATGAGACGCGATCGTTCTCTGCCTGCGCTCGTAAGAGCGCATAGCATAAAAATCCATTGCCCATCGAACGGAGTGCTGCAGCTCTTCGAAAGCGTCGTTATCTATGAGCCGATCACGAGTAACCTGAACGTTAAGATATCGCCCCTTATCTATCTCATCCTTTCCGGCAGCAATGCGCTCGTGGGAGGTCGAGATGTTAACGATTCCGAAAATACGAGAGTTGGTTGGCAGATCGTTCAATCCGCTTTGAACTTGAAGGTTCGAAGGAAGCAGATAGGATTTATTCAGGCGATGAGAGTGAGCGATCTCCAACTGCAGCCAGTCTTGTTCGTCCCCACCATAGAATGGAAGCCTGAAACTGTTGTCATAGATATGCACGCCGCCAAATTTTTTGAAATACTCACGTGCTGCACCGACTTGCACACCGCCAGTTTGCTTCCCGGACAGTTTAAATATGTATATTTTAAAATTTGCTTTATCCAACGCTTGTGAACGTGTTGGAAAGGTGGCCGGATAACTGTCTCCATCCCTAAATGTAAGTTTTACTTCATTCGGACCACCTTGACGACCATCATTTAGCTTCCCTTCAATCACTGCGATCCAGTTCTCAAGAGCCTGGTTCATCTGCTCAGTAAAGGTCCCTTCAGCACTCTCGGTGACACCGTCTAGAGTCACGTCGAAAACATCCGGGATCTCTGATGCGTTTTCACTATTTAGAAGATCAGAGGGAGGTTTCAGAAACCATAATTCTTTGGCAAGCTCTTGAAGGTCGGTGTTGTACCAGACCTTCTTTAGCAGGCTGATGGTTACGACGGTACCATGCCCGTATTGATCGTCGATCGAAGTGATATTAGGTGCTGCTCTGACTAAGGCGCCAGCTTCTACTAACTCCCCTGCCTGCCTAGCTCCCGTCCAATCCACAGAAGCACTGAACGCCTGCCCAGTGTCTTTACTACGAGAAACTATATCTACCTTGTCGCCAAGGAACTGCACCGACAGTCGACCCACCCCTTTAGAACCAGTGACCTGACGATTTCTCTCAGTTCGGAAGCTTGCCTGCTTGTGCGTTGTACCAATACGAAGCCAGAAATTCTTGAATTCAAGCGGCGACATACCGTCACCATTATCAATTACAGAGATAGAATCCTTTCCAAACCGTATCGTAACCTTCGTGGCATCCGCGTCGTAGCTATTCTTCACCAGCTCAGCCAATGCGATGTGGGGCTTGCCAACCAGCCGCTCACCTAGCTCCCTCAACAAAGCCGCATCAACTGTAAAGCGCTCGAAATTTGGCTCTCCGAGCTCCGGGCCGTTAGTTTTTTGGAGATTGTTAGACATTTAGCTCATCCTTGGGGCAGCGACTGGCTTGAGACATAGCATTTTTTCTACCCAGACGATGTCTATTGAAACGGGCGTTGGCTCATTCATGCCCGCAACGTCTTCGGAGCGAAGGGCGTTGTGCTACGGCACTTTACGATAACGCCATAGAATCTCCCTACGAGCACCTACCATTGAGCCCCATTTTTTTGCTTTAACCCTCATCCACGATTATCTTGCAGCGAGGTAGAGGCTTTTAAACTCAGTCCTTGTGCTTACCCTCAGACGCGTAGGGAAGCTGGCCAGTACCCGACTCTTTCATCTTCAATGATTCCGAGCTGGGTTGATCAAATACGGTTCAATCTACATCAGTAATAATCGGCTGCACAACGCCGAGATATCGAATGGCCACCTTGGTTACTAATCTCCTCAAGTTATGACCAACCGAATGGTGAGAGCGTACATTGATGTCTGAGTCATGGCGCCATCGCCCAGGCCCTTGCAAACCCACCGTCTCATCCAGCTATCCGTGTGGTACGCTCAGAACACACCGCCCGATTCACGAGGCAGCCCAAATGAGTAGTTCTCATAAATCAGATAGCAACTTTGCCGAGATCATTGAGGGCAAGGCTCGTCGACGCGAAGATCTAATGAAAGCTATCCGAGAGGCAGACCCTGCGGTCTTCGCGGAAGCAACTGAACGTCTCAAAGAGGTTATGCGCAACAGAGATCCCAGCCAGCGGCGTCGCCGGCTTGGCCCGCTGCTGTAGGGTTTTTCGATCACGACTCCCTGAGCCTTACAATTTGCTCTTCCAGCAGCCAATCACTGGGCGACGTCGGGATTGGATCTCATCTAGTCACTGTCCCAAATGGTATTGGTCAGGTCTTATGCAACTGGTTGGTCAGATCGAATGCCCGATCTACTCAGTGCAATTATCCATTTAGTGAGCAGCGGTATCGTGATGTGGATATCGATGCGCGACCAAGGCATGCTGATTTGCGTGGCCCAATAAGTAACGACTAGGCCTTTGAGTCATCCGATGGAGCAACTCAGGTGCTATGCCGAACGAGCATGAGCCCGGACGTGCTCAGCAGTGCACTTAGGGAGCCATACGCTCTAAGATCTCGGGTTTCGATCGCTTGGAAGTCAGAAACCGGTGGATGACTTCCGAATTGCCCTTGTTTAGTCCAGAACCATGTTCGACGACGTCCGCAGCACGGGAGATCATCAGCTCACCCGAAGTAGGCACGCTCCGCACATCCAAGGTGATTTTGTAGATCCGCTTGCTGTTTTTGCCGACTTCCAATGTGATGTTATTCGAGCAATGCTCAAGCTGTTTCGGCTCGTTACCACCCAGGTATTTGAACTCGACCTCGACAGAGTCTGCCTTCTCGTGGACGACTCTCCACGCACTCGGCAGGTCGGACGGAGCCACCATGAACTGAACCTTCAGGCCACGCTGCTCTCTGGATTCCACTTCGTTGAGATCATGCTGGGAGACCGAAATCCACTCTTCAAGTGATGTACGCATCAGGCTCTCTCCAATAAGTGACCTATTAGAGCGACCGTGAGCGTGTAATGCTCAACGGACTCTTGTGTCACCGCCAAGGACGTCAAACTGTCCAAGACGACTACCCCCCAAAGCTTGCCATTGCACTCCACTGGCACGGCAGCCATGGAGCGTGGGAGCGTCCTTCCTTCAGCAAGGTACCTCTCCACAAACCTCACTGACGACTTGGTCACCTTAGCATAACTCTCTTTTTTGGCAGCGCCCGTCCCCGGTTTGATCTCAGGGAGGTCAGACAGCAAGGCAACCTGGCGAGTCGACCAAGCGAGGCCGGCAAGCCCTTGAGTGCGTGCGCTGTTTTCATTGTCGATGAAAAATAGCGTCTTGGTTTTCAGTGTCAGATGGCCGGACCGCATGTACGGAACCAGATAATTCCCATAGAGCCGTCGAGTTTTGAAGGGCCACCAGCCATCCTTACTCTCCTCGTGCCAATGACGGCGAAAGAACAGCCCTTTGCGGTATTTGAATAGAGTGACCCTATTGTGATCCTTGGGTACATTGAGATCTTTGAATACCTTCCCTTGGTATTCATCGAGGATGAACTGCAGCTTTTCAACGACCCACGGGTCTGCCATATGCTTGATAACGGCCATGGCAACGACCACCGCCGCGATAGCCAGTAGTACCCATATTGCCACCTCCTGGAAGCTGTCGACGAGCGTCCAGACCACCGGTCTCTGGGTGATCCATTTGTCGTCCTTTTCAACATCCATCAGCCAGATTGTCCCTGAGGACATCAAGCCGGCGATGACGTAGATATGGCCAGAAATGGCGTAAATCGCTTTTCGTTTCGGTCCCGTCCGCAACATCTTGATATCTTCCTGCCAGCTTTCTAACGGTAATCCAATCGCGCGGCATCTGATGCGCCAAGCTCTTTAATGATGATGATGCGGTAATCGCAAATTCATATCACACCGGGCCTGTAGTGCGAAACCCGAAGCCTCCATCAACGGTGATGCCGGGGGCATAGTTTCCGCTGACGCCGAACTGCCACCTTTACCGACGAAGGGGGTGATTGCTGTATTGGATAAGGTTTCAGTGGATAAGCCGCCTGTCGCACGTGATTTGAAGGAGCCCGCAGCCAGGCCGAAAGTCGGCGCCAATTTTCATCGCATCAAACAAAACGACTGAGTACACTGCCACCGGCAAGTGATGGCAAATAAGTAGCACATCGGCGGTGCCGGTGAAGCGGGAAATGGGTTGAACTGCAAGTCAGGAGAGAATGGTCGGTGACCGAAGCAGTGACGCGTTGCAATTTTGCATACCGAAGGCCTGAACTCAGGAATCCTGATAGCAAAACTCAAAACTGGGTAGGCGACTACATCGTCTGGTGGTACGGCCCTGTGATGCGTAATAACAGGGCGATGTCTATCCCCCTTGCGGCCGTTCTGTTCCGCAAACTGGATGATAACGTCCCTGGCGACTTTAAGGTGGCCCACGTCCCCTTCACCAGCCTCCCCCATTACAGAGTCGGCACAATCTGGCGCAATGGTCACTGCATCTCAGACACCGAGCTCGCTACCGCAAGGCTCGCGGTAAACTTCAGCACAGAAAAACGGCGGATTACTTCACGCAGAGAGCTCATCGCCGCAGATAAAGGGAAACTCTTCGCAGATGACGAGTATCCGCTACTCAGGGGAAACGAAGATGCCTGCAAGGTTCTCGACTTTTCGTTGGGTGATGATAAAAACCTACTGATCCCCTGCACAGAGTACTTCGTACGTGCCTATGCCAGAAACATGGAGATCTGCAGGGCCCTTGCTAATTTGCGTTGGGACGATGTTTTTAATGTTCTTTATCAAAACCCGAAAGCAGAGCGTAATCTGCCCGTTTGGCTAGTTCGCCCGGGTCCTAGAATGCGCTTCTTCGACGCAGTGTTCCTGGCTCATATTCTCTACGACCCGCACACGGCTAGCGTTGTAAAAAGGGTGAATTCGCAATTCATGTCCCAAGCACCGGGCAAGCCCATGCTCCTCAAATGCGAACCATGGTTCGAAGGTCATGGTGAGATCCTCGGTCGGGGCAAATGGCTGAATGGCGGGAAAACTTTTTTGTGCTTGGATCTGATGGGAACAAACATGCCCAAAGGTCCTGAAGTTGAATTTCAAAAACTGAAGTTCGACAGTAGCGAAGGCTTGGATGGTCTGGGAAGAATCGTGCTGCCGCGTCCGATCAAAAGTGCTGCCCTTGAGGACTTCCTCCAAGAACGCTCCACGATTGAGCCCGATCGACATGCCGAAATTTATGAGGCCAAAGCCGCGCCGTTCAAAGTGCTTGGCGAAAAACGGCCAGTGAAGAAATCAAAATCTGTCGTGAAAGCCAATAAAAGTCCACTTGGCCCAGCACCACCTGAGGCAGATGGAGTTTCTGCAGGTACTGGCACCGGAAGTGGAAAGAACGTCGGCAAGCTTGAGACCGTGTCGGATGAAGAGCATGAGAAAGCGCCTGACCTGGTGCTGGAAACTCAAGGCTTTTTCATGGACATCTGGAATGCACTCAAATCAATCGCCGCTGACAATCCGGAAAAGATCCTGCGCGTTGACTGGTATACGCCCGTGGCACGATTCAGCAGTAAGCCGCCACTTGGTGTCGTTGAGCTCGTAGTCGAAAACGAAGAGGAACTTCCACCAGATGTGCGATCCTGGCTGTATATCGACCGAAGCGCCGGACTGCGGCGGGGAATATTGATCATCCGCATCAAGACGACCAGGGGCAATTTCTTTTGCTTCGAGGTTCAGCGAAAAGACGGGAAAAAAGGTGAAATCCCTCCGGGATCTGCAGGACTGTTGATGACGTTCAGCGGAGATGAAGAGGCATTCAAGCATTTCGTCAACGAGCTATGCCGAAGGATTCCCGGCTACAGAGGAGTGTTCAGCAAACTCAAGAAGCTGTACCCAGAAGAATACGTCACCTTTAACCATGGCAAACATGACAAGGAAATTCTTTACCGGAACATCCTCATCAACAAATTCGGTGAGCTTGATCTAGCGCTTGTCTAATCTTGGAGCTTTACCGACTCCCTAGTGAAGCGTCCCGCTGTGGCCGGCGAGGTGAACTAGGCTTCCGGAAGCTCTTTCCAAGGACGACCGTCATGACTGACTACTCAGACTGCAAGATCGCCATGGCTGATGCTCTAACACTGCTCCTGTACAACCAGCATGCCCTAAGCGCGGCGATCGAAGAAATCACCAAGTGGCTCTCAGAGAAAGGTGTAGAGGGTGTTGCAGCCAATGCAGTGGCAGCCATGGAAACCCTGGATGCAAATTCAAAAGCGATTGCAGACGCGATCATGCAACTACGGCAGTGCTAGATAACCACACGGGACTCTAAAGTCCTAGATGACTTACCTCAATGGGACACTTTCCGCAGGCTGCGGCCGCGCAGCGTGATGCAGGTAGAATGCAGAGAGATGGCCAAGTCCATGGATACCCGTTAATCGACGATGGTTCGCTCATAGGTACCCGCTGATGGCACCCACAGCACCCCTCGTGGGCATTCAATGTTGAATCCTGCAGTCCCCTGATACGTTGCCGGAACATAGACGAGTGCCTTGCGACTGATCCTGCCGAGACCATGGAAATAGGCCAAAGCCTTAACAATCCATCGAGACTCAAAATCACTTGTCTCATCGCGTTGTGGCAGCAACTCGACAAGCTCTCGCTCGCGTTTCGCTAGTTTCTGTTGTCTTGCCCAATTCGCATCCGGACGAGAGTTCAGTCCCGCGCTGTAAACCTTGTTCAAGTACCCGATGAAGCCGGTGACACTTGCCACCGTCCCCGGCGACTTACGCCAATAACTATCGAGCGCTTTCTGGTCAACCATGGCGGCGGCCTTCAGCCGCGAGTGTCCCAGCAAATCAGAGGCAGATCGTAAGGCGAGCCTGGTTGATCTTAGGCTAATGTCACCGGCCGCCAAGCGGCTTTGCAGCATGCGGTAATAACCGACAATCAATTGCTGGTTCCAGGGTTCTCGGGGTTGCTCCATGATGCCCTGCACACGTCGCTGCTCAGAATCTGTTTCGCGGGCCTGCGCGCATACCATCAAACCGTCGACCTCGCTCAGCCAACGCATCGGAACGCGGGCACGGCGCAATCCTTCAGCCGAGAAATGCCGCAGCAGTTGAACGTACGGAGGCACATCCTGCCAGACGTTTTCGAGCTCTTTGAAGAACTCGTAATAAGTGTTGATCTTCAAGGCTCCCGCCTTGGGCCCAAGCTCAAGCAAAGTCCAACTTCCGAATCGCTGAAACCGCTGCGCCATGGATTGAACGCTCAATCCGGCAAGGTTAATTGCCAAGCGCTTGTGGAAGGTTCTCTCCCAATAGCATTGCTCACATTCTTCGCCACGCCCGGCTGGTGTACTGACACCACAAGTCACACACGCATGCACACCTGCTGTGATGCAGACCTTGCAGCGCCGGCGACCATCAGATCTCGCAATCAGCACGCGATGTCGCCGGCAGTCAGGGCATGTCTCGGCAGCAGGACCACTGCATTTTGGGCAGAGCAATTTGCCAGTCAGCGTGTTCCTCGTTGTTCGCTGTGAATGCGTCCCGCAGGATTCGCAGATTGCTGGCTCACGAAAGTGCACTGCGCAGGGTTTGCACACAGGCCCATAGGGGGTGATGCGCCCGACTTTGAAATCGACTTTGTTGCATCGGGCGCATGGTCCACTCCTTAAGCAGGCACTGCAGCGCGCGGCCTTGTCAAATGTCGGGAGCCTGGAGAAATTGCCGCAGCCAGGACAGAGTCGACGCTTGAACAGTCGTGGATAGCAGTTCCCGCAATAGCGCTTTTCTTGGTAAACCCTTTTGGGCTGCGCTACGACACGGCCGCAGCCGTCGCATTCACAGCGATCCAAATGTTCAACGGATGCCACGTCGTCTGACCTTTCGCTTCAGTCGTAGCCACATACGCAGCGTCTGCGCGGGGCTACTGGAATGTTGACGGCCAACACCACTTACCAAGTGATGCCTAGGCGACTGGAGTGCTGCGACCAAATCCAGCAGAACTGGAGGCGCACTATTGGGGGAAAAGTGCAGAGTCGAGGCTGGAAGCAACTCATGTCGTGCCGCTTCGATAAATTTTTCTGGCCCAGCCGACATTATTACCCACGCCATACTGAGCAGCACAGAGCGATCAGCGGGAGAGAGGTATTCAAGAGGCAACCCCAACGGAATCGGCTGGAGAGACTCAGGCAATATGCCCAGTGATTCGAAGAATCGCCCAGCAGCAACGCTATGTCGACGTACTGCTGATTGGGCAAAGCTCACCATGGTTCGTGCAACGGTCAACCAATCGCGAAAATCGAGAGACGATGTTCCATACATGGGCCGAAGGCCAATGCTTTCGTCCACATACCTCTGGAAAGCCAGTGCAGCTTCTGCGGCAGCGCTCCGATCTCCGCCGCTTAGTGAAGCACCGCACCTATGGCAGTCGCTGAGC
Source organism: Pseudomonas sp. HS6 (assembly GCF_023375815.1). Classification (NCBI taxonomy): domain Bacteria; kingdom Pseudomonadati; phylum Pseudomonadota; class Gammaproteobacteria; order Pseudomonadales; family Pseudomonadaceae; genus Pseudomonas; species Pseudomonas sp. HS6. Next base: position 4,227,226 of record NZ_CP067412.1, read on the forward strand.
GAGGCACCGGCTCTCAGAAGTTCCGGCTGCAGAGGAGCCAGACAACGTCCACACCTATCAACAAGCTTTATCCCATGGATAGGGCAGCAGGTATGCCAGGCCAGGCGCCATTGAATGCAATACCGCGAGTTGTATTGCGCAATGCAATCCGGGCAGCATTGCAGGCCCCCGCTATGATGCCCCCCTCTGCAACCCAGCACCGTTAGCCAAGGCCAATTCCCGCACGGCAGTCTGTCCGGCCGACGCACGATCGAGGACATCGCACGCCCAAGGGTAGCGGACTGCAGACTCGCATAAGATACTCCCGACAGCCTGCTAAGAACCGCAAGCCTGCTCTTTACCACCGATCGATCCAGATCACTTGCCCAAGCTCTAAAACCAGGCCATATGATTGCGGTCAACGCTGCGGGGGAGCAGCCGTGAGCAAGTGCCATCCTGACAATCCAGGAAGTCAGAAGCTCGTCGGCGAGCAGCGGTTTAGTGAGGGGCCAGATCGGGTTTACAGGGCCTGCTCCCGGATGCCACGAGTAGGACGTAACCATGACATGCTCTCGATGAGTTCTATGTCAATGCATTCCTTACCGGAAGCTATGGCCTGCTTCGCACACTCCATCAGAAGCCGGTGCACATTCCCCAAGTTTCCGCCGGAAATTGCGTGTATACGTCGAGCCTTGTCTGGATGTGCCAACCCAGAGGGCTTCTTCAGCGGCAGAATCGACTCAAACCCTTTGAGCATGCGCTGGAATTCGGGATCGAGCTTCCACTGATCGAGCTTGATGACATCGAAGCGACTGGCATGTTGTGGGTCATGATGAAGGATACGAACGGCATCCGTTGTGCCGACGCCAATGATCGGTATCACCAGTTCATTACAGAGCGACTTCAAGGCGTTCATCACCTCACGCTGCTTGATCGCAGAGCCCGTCAGCAACGAATGAAACTCATCAATGATCAGCATTCTGACCCTGAGCTCACGGAAGGAATGAATCACCTGGTAACGCAATGCCAACTTTGTATCCGTGATCCTGTAAGGCATCCATAGCTGCTCCAGCAAAGCCACATAAAGCGCCTTCTCGTCAGCAGCCGAAGGTGCCTCCGCCAAAATCAAGGGGCGGACCGGATCATCATTTTCGTCGACGTACCCTTCGCCATGCGTTTTCTGGAAGCGCCGAATGATGGTCGTCTTGCCGTTGTTGGAATCGCCCACAATCAGCAGATTAGGCATGCGAGCTCGTTTGGGCATGACGATCAGGTCATTAAGCGTATCCAGAATTGTGCGAGCCGATACATAGCCGATCCAGCGCTCCTCTCCCATGAAAAGGATCCTGTCCCGATCACTCAGTTGCAACACCGGTCGAAAATCAGAATGGATGTGTTCGTATGTGCTCATTCGACTTCACCTGTCGATTCGACCTCCGAAAGCATAAGTAGGTCAGAATCCTCCTGAATGGGATCCATTACCAGCTTCGCAACGGGCTTGCTCGGTTGAGCCGGCGTACCCTTCTTGCTGTGGGTACGACTCTTCTGAGCGTTTTTGCGGGCTTTCTTGCTGTTCGCGGACGCCTCTTCGACAAGCTTTCGGTTTTCGACGGCGTACTCGGCGATCAACGCATCGTCTATGTTATCGCGCCCTTCGCTGACAGCTTTGTCCTTGGCAGCGTGATACTCCCAGAGGGTTACCGCAGGAAATGCCTGGTATGAGGCCGGCACTCGGAAGTATTGCTTCAGAACAGGGTCGTAGAACCAAATGACGCTGACATCCCTAGGATCCCGCCTGAAGAGCAGTTTGAGAGCCTTTCCGGTCGCGGGATCCTTTTGGTTGATCCAATGACGCAGCGCCTCGGAGTAGTAGAACAGATCCCACTGCACACCATACGTCTGCACCGTCCTGCGAACAGATGGGAGGAAGTCCAACTGTACCGCCAAAGGATCCGTCGGTCGCGCCGGCACGCTGATCAGGGGATCTACCTCCCGATTGCCGAAGAATGCCAACTGCCACTTGCGAGCGGGGCTCATGTGGAGCTTTTTATGGTAGGTCTGGTGGTACTTCAAAATTGACCGAACCAGCCATACCTCGAATTCCGCCATTGTGAGAACGGCTTTAGCATCCGAGTCATAGCCCTCACGCTCCTGAGGGTTACTGAAGGTGGTTCCCGGTAGCTCGTGCACCATTCTCATGAAGGTACCAAGCACCCGCTCAATTCGACCACCGTACTTTGGAACTTTGGATGGTCGAAAGACGCTGTCTATCCCGTAGTTCTTGCAAGAATCTACGATGTTCTGCGCCCTGAAGTCTGCCCCGTTATCAGTGTGAATCGTGCGCGGGAAGCCCCATACCGGCCACTCTCCACGGATGTCGTGGGCAGCCAGCCAGGCTTCCTTGGGCAAAATCGAATGTGCGATGCACATCGCCACAGATGTCTCGGAAGGCGACTCGAACGCCAAGTAGTAGCCAACGATCATGCAGGAGTAGATGTCGATGGCAAGGGTGAGCCATGGCCGACCAATTGGCTTGCGATGGCGTTCGTCCACCACAATGAGATTGACCGGGGTATGGTCGATCTGCACAACGGCTAGGGGATAGCCTTCGTCTGGAAACTGACCGACTGAAGGTGTGTGTCTATTGTTCGCCTGCTCGGCATATCCGCGCCGGCGAAGCTTCACCACCTCGGGAATCTGTCGGATCCGGGCCCTGATGGCGGACGCACCCGGAGGCTGAATGTCTAGCAATCGCGCTCTGCGTTCGACTTCCGAAATGGTGGACTGAACCGTGTACCTTTGCTCAGTCAGGTAGTAATCAGCCAACACCTCTTGTACGAGCTTTTCTCCTTCAACAGAAAGACGCGTACTGCCCTCACGCCATCCTCGTTTGCGCGGCACGAGAGCCAAGACCTCATTCCATCGATTGTAGCGATCTAGCCAACGATAAAGAGTTGCCGGGCTGATTCCTGTCGCCTTCGCACGCGCCGCGACGGTTTCTTTGGATAAGACAGTGTTGCCTAACAACGGCAGAATTGCGGAGTAACGCTTTTGCGCAATAGCCCAGGCATCCGAGCTGATGCTGCTGATATCGTGGTTAACGTATAGGCCGTCCAGTTTTTCCGCATCCACAGCCCTTAGGTCCAGAATCTGTAGAGCCGCACTACGACCGGTCTCGACCTCCGTCGCGATCACTGTTTGCAGATCCAAGATCTGAACAATCCGGTAGACCTGCCTGTCTCGCCGCACCATCGCGCCGACCTCAATGGCAACGCGAGACCGAACGGGCTCAAACGGGACCAGATGCTCGCTGGTGTCGTCTTCATACAGTTTCATGATCAGGCACCCAGAGTTCGAGGTCATGATTCAGCGGTTCAGTAATGTCGCAGTCAACCTGACGCGTGGCGATCAGGTGCCACAGCAGCGATACGCCCCGATCGCGGAAGATACCGTTGAAATGCCGTGCCAGGAGGTAGTGCACCGGAGCAACTTCCATCTCGCGCAGCGTATTCAGCACTGTATCGATGTCACTTTGTTCAAAGATCATTCGCTCAAAGCGCTCAAGGAACACAATGTTCTCGAGGGGAAGGCCACGAATCCGCGACTCGTCATAAATGCGGAACTGCCACCCCTGGCTACGAGCCAACCGGCGTGCTTCCTTCCACTTGCCTGACCAGGCTCGCCAGTTCTCTACCCATTGTCCTCTCGGTTTTACCTCCACAAGCAGCGGGCGCAGCACGCCAAAGTACGGCAAGTTCTGCTGGTGGTAAAAAACAAGATAATCAGGCGTGTAGATCTGCGGGCGTCCTAGGGAGTCGGAGAAAGGAACCTCCACCGGTTGGGAGATAACCGACTCAACCTGGTGAGAGAAGCGCATACGCTTCAGAAAGTCTCTTTCCAATGACGACTCAAAAGCGACCCCACCTAACCCTTTGAAAGCCATCACTCCTGAAATGCTGCGGCGGGTCGGCTTGATCTTCCGGACCGGCTTAATCTGGTCGCACCTATTTCCGATCATTTTTTATCTGGTCTCATTTATTACCGACAAGATTCTCAGTAATTTCAGAAGGTTTTGATGGCCAATAGCGGCCTCTAGCGTAGCTATTTATCATGTATTTCGAAAGCCTACAGCAGTTCAAAACCGCAACCCGGCGAAATCACCCTCGCTCATCACGGTGTGCTGTTTCTCGATGAACTACCCGAGTTTGATCGCAAGGTGCTCGAGGTTCTGCGCGAACCGCTGGAATCCGGCTGCATCGTGATCGCACGGGCCAAGGAGCGTGTGCGGTTTCCCGCACGATTCCAGCTGGTGGCGGCGATGAATCCCTGTCCCTGTGGATATCTTGGTGAGCCGAGCGGCAAGTGCTCGTGCACGCCGGACATGGTGCAGCGCTACCGCAACAAGCTCTCGGGGCCGTTGCTCGATCGGATCGATTTGCACCTGACGGTGGCGCGGGAGGCCACAGCTTTGAACCCTGCGGTGAAACCGGGAGAGAACAGTGCCAGTGCGGCGGCGTTGGTCGCCGAAGCCCGCAAGCGGCAGCAGAAGCGCCAGGGCTGCGCCAATGCGTTTCTCGATTTGCCGGGGTTGAAAAGGCACTGCAAGTTATCCACAGCCGATGAAACCTGGCTGGAGTCGGCGTGTGAACGGCTGACCTTATCGCTACGCTCGGCGCATCGATTACTCAAGGTCGCGCGCACACTGGCCGACCTTGAGCAAGTTGACGCCATCAAGCGCGAGCATCTGGCCGAGGCGTTGCAGTACCGTCCGGCAACACCTTAATGCTCAGTCAGATCGACCAGCGGCGTCTGCCGCACTTCAGTCTCACGTCCTGCCTGAATCTCGGTCACGCGCTTCAGTGCGTTATCCACAGCATCCTTGTCTGCCAGCAGGCTGTAGCTGATCTGGAATTGCTGACTGGCTTTTGGCGCGATGGTGGGTACCAGCTTCAACGGACGCTGATAGCGGCGGTTGTAGGAAAAACTGGTACCTGGCTCAAGGCCGGTGACATAGCCCTGCCCTTGGGTGTCGGTGTTTTTCCACAGCGAGAAAACCGGAAGCTGTTGAGTGTTGAAGCCAACGGAGACACCAAGGCTGCCAGCCTTGTTATGCAGCACGGTCAAAGTGTCACCTTTTGCGTCCGCATAGGGCACGACGTTGTAAACCGTTTCGTCGTAGTCCCTGGTCGGTGCGCGATAGGTTTGCCAATTCGCCAATTCGCCTTTTGCCTTGTCGTTGAAAGGCGACACCTGTTTGACTGGCGCGGCGAATCGGGCGTCCTGTTCAAGGAATGGCGTGCTGAAGTTGCTGTGATACAGCGCCTGGTATTCCTTCGGATAATCGCCGTTATTGGTCAACGTGTCGTTGAGTGCGAAGCGTGCACTACCCGGCTCGGTGATCAGTTCGGTCTTCACCGAGAAGTCGACTTTCTTGAAAGCCTGTTCCTTGAGTTCGCCGCGCAGGCTGATGGCGTGTGGCGGCTTCTCATCGATATGCAGAATGACGCTACTGGCCGGGATATTCGCGGCTCGACCGTGCAGGGTCAGCAGTTCGCCGTTATCGATGCCAGGATGGCCAACCCATTCGTAGCCACAACGGGTAACCAGTTCGTTGAAACCTTCCAGCCAGCCGAGGCCGCCGCGTCCGTTGAGTTCGATAAACGCCGGGTTCACCACTTCCTTGACTGGGGAATCCCAACCCATGCGCACGTCACCGACCGACGCCTGCAGGACATTCATGCCGCGAGTCGGCACCACCGAGAGTTTCATCGTGCCGTTATCGATGTCGACAATGCTGACCCCCTCCTGCCGGCCACCATGCAAGGTGCGCAGAGTCACGGAGAAGGGTTTTTCGGTTTTCACACCCAATTGCTCACTGGTGATCTTCCAGTTTTGTGCGGGCTTGTCCGCATCGAGCAGGACGTAATCCCAGGCCATGGCGTGGGAGGCAGCGGACAGCGCGCCGAGGGCGGCGACGATTTTAAGCAGGGTCATGGCAGCAACCTTTATTGGAGTTGTGCCATTTTTATAGTCTTGCGGAAACGTTTCAGCAAGCGTGAAAGCATATGGAACAGCAATCGCGAGCTGACTTGCGATTGCTGTTCCACTGCCCAATCAACGAAAGCGATCAACCTCAGAGCGCAAATCCGCCGCCAGTTTCTCCAGTTCTTTGGCTGTAATCGCAAGATTGGAAACCACTTCGCGCTGCTCGCTGTTGGCCATCGCAATGCTCTGCAAATTGCTGCTCAACAACGTCGCGGTGCTGCTCTGCTCCTGAGTCGCGGTGGTGATCGCCGCGAACTGCTGACCCGCCGAACGGCTCTGCTCATCGATCCGCGCCAGCGCCGAAGCGACGTTGGCGTTGCGCGACAGGCCTTCCTGCATCAGCACGTTGCCCTGCTCCATGGTGCTGATGGCGTTGCCGGTTTCGTGCTGGATGCTGTGAATCATCCCGGAGATCTCGTCAGTCGCCTGACGGGTGCGCGACGCGAGGTTGCGCACTTCGTCAGCCACCACGGCAAAGCCGCGACCTTGCTCACCGGCACGCGCCGCTTCGATGGCCGCGTTGAGTGCCAGCAGGTTGGTCTGTTCGGCAATCGAGGTGATCACGCTGACGATGCCGCCGATTTCCTGGGAGCGCTGACCGAGCGTGTTGATCACGGTCGCCGTGGTGTTCAGTGCGCCGGCAATCTGCTCCAGCGAGGAAGACGCTTCTTCCATCGACGTGCGACCGATCTGGGTCTGCTGGGCATTTTCCTGGGCCAGACGCTGGGTGTTGCCCATGTTGTCGGCAATGTTCAGCGAGGTGGCGGAGAACTCTTCAACCGCACCCGCCATGCTGGTGATCTCGCCGGACTGCTGCTCCATGCCTTCATACGCGCCGCCGGACAACCCGGACAGCGCCTGCGCACGGCTGTTGACCTCTTCCGAAGCGCGGCGGATGTGCTCGACCATGGTCGACAGCGCCTGACTCATCTGGTTGAAGGCGCGGGCCAACTGGCCGATTTCATCGTTGCTCGACACATTCAGCCGCACGCTCAGATCACCGGCGCCCAAGGCTTCGGCCTGACGCACCAGATCACCCAGTGGTTGCAGTTTGCTGCGCAGCAGCCACACCGCCGAACCGACCGCGATCAGCATCGCCAGCAGGCTCCCGATGGCCAACTGGATGCCAACGCTCCAGGTCACTTCGCGGATCTCGGATTTCGGCATGCTCGCCACCACCGACCACGGTCCACCCTCGAACGGTACGGCGATGCTGTAGAAGTCTTCGGACTTGTCGCTCCAGAACCGGCCCTTGCCCGGCGTCTTCGCCAGACCATTGACCACCGGCACCGCTTGATCCGGCGCCTGCACGCCCGCCGGCGCAACCAGCCACTTGTTCTGTTCATCCAGCAGCGCCAGGGAACCGCTCTGGCCGATACGGAAGCGCTTGAGGTTGTCGAACTGGATGTTCTGCGCGTCGGTGTAATCGAAGCCGACGAACAGCACGGCGATCACCTTGCCGCTGCTGTCACGCACCGGGGTGTACTGAGTCATGTAGGAACGATCAAACAGCAGCGCACGACCGACGTAGCCCTGCCCCGCCATCAACTTCGCATAAGCCGGGTGAGCGTGATCGAGCAAGGTGCCGATGGCGCGAGTGCCGTCCTGTTTGGTCAGCGAGGTGCTGACTCGCACGAAGTCTTCGCCGCTGCGCACGAACAGCGTGGCAACGCCCGCCGTCATCTGCTTGAACTCGTCGACTTCCTTGAAGTTGTTGTTCAACACTTCGCTGCCCAGGTGCAGGCCCGGAGTCTGAGTGCCCGCCACGCTGACTGGCTCATCCGGGTGAATGCTCAGGCCCGCGCTGAAGCGCTTCTCGAACAACCCGCTCAGGCGCTGAGTGCTTTCACGCAGCGTGCCGTGGAAGGTACTCAACTGGTCGGCGAGCAAACGTGCTTCGCTGGCCAGATGTTCTTCACGGGTGGCGAGGTTGGCGGTATCCAGCGAACGCAGGGCGAACACCGTACTGCCACTGATGACAACCGCCAGTATCACGGCGAGCGCGAGGCCCAGCTGCGAGGCGATCCGGGCGCGAGGTTGAGACATGGACAGCTCCTGGCCGAGTCTGCGGATCCTCCCTGATCGCGGCTCGGAAAATTCTAATAATGGGGGTGAAACGTAGAACCGGCACGACGGTTCCACTTGGACGTATTCGGCGGTGAACGCGAATACTTGAGTACACAGCGGGGTTATGGCCCAAGGCCGGCATTGTGGCGGCTCGAACGTTTCAGCTCAAGCGCGTGACCGCCGGCAATGCCATGGCGTGGACTTCGCCTTGCAGGAAGTCGCTGAGCCGGCGCAAACGTTCACCTCCCGGACGGGTCTTTGGCCACACCAGGTAATAATTCAGGCCGCTGGCGACCGCCGTCGGCCACGGCAGACTCAAGCGCCCTTGCGCGACGTCCTCGGCCACCATCAGCAGATCGCCCATCGACACCCCGTAACCCCGGGCCGCCGCGATCATCCCCAGTTCCAGGGTATCGAATACCTGCCCGCCCTTGAGCGACACCTGCTCGGACAACCCCATGTGCTCCAGCCAACTGCGCCAGTCGCGGCGATCCGGTGTCGGGTGCAGCAACTCGGCGCTGGCCAGTCGCGCCACATCCCAGGGCTGGTCGTGCAAAAGGCTCGGGGCGCCGACCGGAATCAGCTCCTCCGGAAACAGCAGGCTGGCCTCCCAGTCTGGCGGAAAATGCCCGTCGCTCAGCAGCACCGCGCAATCGAAGGGTTCGTTGTTGAAGTCCACCGAATCCACATCCATCCAGGCACTGGTCAGTTGCACTTCATTGCCCGGCTGCAAATGGCGGAAGCGACTGAGCCGCGCCAGCAACCAGCGCATGGTCAGGGTCGACGGGGCCTTCATGCGCAGGATGTCATCTTCGGCGCGCAAGGTATTGCAGGCTCGTTCCAGGGCGGCGAAGCCATCACGGATACCCGGCAGCAGCAGGCGCGCCGACTCCGTCAGTTGCAAATTGCGTCCGCTGCGATGGAACAGCCGACAGGCGAAGTGCTCTTCGAGCGTGCGGATATGTCGGCTGACCGCACTCTGGGTAATCGACAACTCTTCGGCGGCCCGGGTGAACGAACTGTGGCGTGCCGCCGCTTCGAATGCGCGCAGGGCATACAAGGGTGGAAGGCGACGGGACATGGACAGCGCTCCAATGGCGGGATTGCGCCAACTTAGCAGAATTGCTCCTGGATGAGTTTTAATCATGCCACCCATCCTTTTTATCCCTTTGTGCAACCCGCGCCAAACCCTGAGAATCGACGGTCTCTTGCTCCCTCTTCTATACGGATGTGAACACCATGCAGCGTCCTGTGCGTACCGAACTCTGGGCCATCCTGCGGCTGGCGGGGCCGTTGATTGCCTCGCAGTTGGCGCACATGCTGATGGTGCTGACCGACACCCTGATGATGGCCCGCCTCAGTCCCGAAGCGCTGGCCGGTGGCGGTCTGGGCGCCGCGAGCTATTCGTTCGTGTCGATTTTCTGCATCGGCGTGATCGCGGCGGTCGGCACTCTGGTGGCGATCCGTCAGGGTGCCGGTGACATTATCGGTGCCGCCAAACTGACCCAGGCCGGATTGTGGCTGGCGTGGCTGATGGCGCTCGGCGCCGGGCTGCTGCTGTGGAATCTGAAACCCGTGCTGCTGCTGTTCGGCCAGACCGAGACCAACGTCAACGCTGCCGGGCAGTTTCTGATCGCCCTGCCGTTCGCCCTGCCCGGCTACCTGAGCTTCATGGCCTTGCGCGGTTTCACCAGCGCCATCGGCCGGGCGACACCGGTGATGGTTATCAGCCTCGCCGGCACAGTGGCCAACTTCCTGCTCAATTACGCGCTGATCACCGGCATGTTCGGTCTGCCGAAACTGGGGCTGACGGGTATCGGCCTGGTCACGGCGGTTGTTGCCAACTGCATGGCGCTGGCACTGGCGTGGCATATCCGTCGGCATCCGGCGTACGACGCTTACCCGCTGCGCGAGGGGCTGTCGCGGCCGAACCGGCGGTACCTGAAAGAACTCTGGCGTCTGGGCCTGCCGATTGGCGGCACCTACGCGGTGGAAGTCGGGCTGTTCGCCTTCGCGGCGCTGTGCATGGGCACCATGGGCAGTACGCAACTGGCGGCGCACCAGATTGCCCTGCAAATCGTCTCGGTGGCATTCATGGTCCCGGCGGGGATGTCGTATGCGATCACCATGCGCGTCGGCCAGCATTACGGCGCCGGGCAATTGAGCGATGCGCGGATGTCCGGGCGGGTCGGCATCGTCTTCGGTGCAGTGGTGATGCTGGGGTTTGCGATGGTGTTCTGGTTGCTGCCGAATCAGCTGGTCGGGTTGTTCCTCGACCATAACGACCCCGCGTTTGCCGAGGTGATTCGTCTGGCCGTGAGCCTGCTGGCCGTGGCAGCGTGGTTCGAGCTGTTCGACGGAACGCAGACCATTGCCATGGGCTGCATCCGCGGACTCAAGGATGCCAAAACCACGTTTCTGGTCGGGCTCGGTTGCTACTGGCTGATCGGCGCGCCGGCGGCGTGGCTGATGGCGTTCCATCTGCACTGGGGGCCGACCGGGGTCTGGTGGGGGCTGGCGCTGGGCCTGGCCTGCGCGGCGATCAGCCTGACGCTGGCGTTCGAATGGAAAATGAAACGGATGATTCGGCACGAGCCGCAATCTCAAGGCTTCAAGATCGCTCAGGTCGAGTGAGTTTCCCTGTGGGAGCGAGCTTGCTCGCGATGAGGGTGTGTCAGTGACTAATAAGTCGACTGTTACTCCGCCATCGCGAGCAAGCTCGCTCCCACAGGGATTTGAGGCTAAACCACTATGCCCAGCGGAGGCTGGCTGGCGTCAGCAATCAGGTAATCAACCAGTTCCGCCAACGGCAACGGCTTGCTGATCAGGTAACCCTGCACCTGATCGCAGCCGAACCCGCGCAGCAGATCCAGTTGCTCGCGGGTTTCCACCCCTTCGGCCACCACTTCCAGGTGCAGGTTGTGCGCGAGGTTGATCATCGCGTGCACCAGTTTGCGGTTCTCTTCGCGCTGCTCCATGCCGCCGACGAAGCTCTTGTCGATCTTCAGCAAGGTAATCGGCAGGCTGTTGAGGTGCACGAACGACGAGAATCCGGTGCCGAAGTCATCCAGCGAGAACCGCACGCCGAGGCGACCGAGAGCGTCCATGGTCTGCTTGACCAGATCGCTGCGGCGCATCACGGCGGTTTCGGTGAGTTCGAATTCCAGCCACTGCGCCTCAACCCCGCGCTCAGCGATCAAACGGCTGAGCGTCGGCAGCAACTGGCTGTCCTGGAACTGGCGGAACGACAGGTTGATCGCCATGTGCAGCGCCGGCAATCCGCGTTCGCGCAAGGCCTGCATGTCGCGCAGGGCCCGGGAAATCACCCAGTAACCCAGCGGCACGATCAGGCCGCTCTGCTCGGCCAGCGGCACGAACTCGCTAGGCGGCAGCAGGCCGCGCTCACTGTGACGCCAGCGCACCAGCGCTTCGAGGCCGACGATCTGGCCGTCCTGCATGTTCAGACGCGGCTGGTAATGCAACTCCAGCTCATCGCGACGCAAGGCCCGGCGCAGCTCGCTTTCGAGGTCGGCCATGCTTCGCGCATTGCGGTTGATGCGTTCGTTGAAGATGTGAAAGGTGCAGCCCTGGGTGCTCTTGGCCTGTTGCATGGCGATGTGTGCGTGCCACATCAGCGGGTCGGCGCCGCCCTGAGCGCGGGCGTGGGCAATGCCCAGGCTTGAACCGATCAGCAAGCTTTCGCCGTCTACCCAGTACGGCTCGGCCAAGGCTTCGGTGATGCGTTCGGCCATCCATTCTGCCCGTTGCGGGGCGCGGCGGGTGTCGATCAGCAGGGCAAATTCATCGCTGCCGAGGCGCGCCAGTTGATCACCGGCCTCCAGCTGGCTTTTCAGCCGTGCGACGACTTGCAGGATCAAACGGTCGCCGGCCTGATGACCGAGGGCGTCGTTGGCGTGGCGGAAGTTGTCGAGATCAAGGTGCCCGAGGGCCAGGCCGCGACCGTCGTTTTCGGCCAGCCGGGCCGTGAGCAGGGTCTGGAAACCCTGGCGGTTGGCAATGCCGGTCAGGGGATCCTGTTCGGCCAGGCGTTGCAGGGTGTTTTCCAGCACGCCGCGTTCGCGCACATGGCGCAGGCAACGGCGAAGCATGCCGGCATCGAGGGCATCGAACACCAGCCAGTCGCTGACGCCGTCGGGCGCGGTCGCCGGTTCGTGCTCCAGCAGCAACACCGTCGGCAGGCTGCACCGGCCGGGCGCGGGCTGCAAGGCGGGAACGGTCAACAAAACCGCATGGCGATTGTCTTCGAACAGACTGCTGACCGACTCCCAGCTCGGCGCGCTGATCAGCACTGCCGCGCTCCCCAACGGAGCCAGACACTCGCGCAATAACGCTGTCCACGCTGGCTCTTCGGCCAGTAGCAGCAAACGCAAGGGTTCGACAGGCGTAGTCAAGCTGACTCCCTAGACTCTGCAATGATGTGGGCGGCGGGCATTATGCCGTTCTGCCAACCAATGACCAAATGACAACGGTTATCAAAACGTTATTTTGTGTCACGAATGAGAACATTAGCCGCAAAATCACCGCGCATCCTGCGTGAAAGTAACAAAACCGGCAAATTTGAATCGCGTGGTGCGTCACAAGTCGGAGAGAGCAGCACAAATCGCTGAGCCTGTTAAAATGCCGGCCCATTTCGTCAACGACTCCCGAATTTTCGTATGTCCCGACTCAATCCCCGGCAGCAAGAAGCCGTGAACTACGTCGGCGGCCCTCTATTGGTGCTCGCCGGTGCTGGCTCCGGCAAGACCAGCGTGATCACGCGCAAGATTGCGCACCTGATCCAGAACTGCGGCATCCGTGCCCAGTACATCGTCGCCATGACCTTCACCAACAAGGCCGCGCGCGAGATGAAGGAACGGGTCGGCACCCTGCTGCGTGCCGGCGAAGGTCGCGGCCTGACAGTCTGCACCTTTCACAACCTGGGCCTGAACATCATCCGCAAGGAACATGAACGGCTGGGCTACAAACCCGGTTTCTCGATCTTCGACGAAACCGACGTCAAGTCGCTGATGACTGACATCATGCAGAAGGAATACGCGGGCGACGACGGCGTCGACGAGATCAAGAACATGATCGGCGCCTGGAAGAACGACCTGATCCTGCCGGCCGAAGCCCTGGAAAACGCCCGCAACCCCAAGGAACAGACCGCCGCCATCGTCTACACCCACTATCAGCGCACGCTCAAGGCGTTCAACGCGGTGGACTTCGACGACCTGATCCTGCTGCCGGTAAAACTCTTCGAAGAGCACGCCGACATCCTCGAAAAGTGGCAGAACAAGGTGCGTTACCTGCTGGTCGACGAATACCAGGACACCAACGCCAGCCAGTACCTGCTGGTGAAAATGCTCATCGGCAAACGCAACCAGTTCACCGTGGTGGGCGACGACGACCAGTCGATCTACGCCTGGCGCGGCGCGCGGCCGGAAAACCTGATGTTGCTCAAGGATGACTATCCGTCCCTGAAAGTGGTGATGCTGGAGCAGAACTACCGCTCCACCAGCCGCATCCTGCGCTGCGCCAACGTGCTGATCTCGAACAACCCGCACGAATTCGAAAAGCAGCTGTGGAGTGAGATGGGTCACGGCGACGAGATCCGCGTGATCCGCTGCCGCAACGAGGACGCCGAAGCCGAGCGCGTGGCCATGGAGATCCTCAGCCTGCACTTGCGCACCGACCGCCCGTACAGCGACTTTGCGATCCTCTATCGCGGCAACTACCAGGCCAAGCTGATCGAACTGAAACTGCAGCACCATCAGGTGCCGTACCGTTTGAGCGGCGGCAACAGCTTCTTCGGGCGTCAGGAAGTGAAAGACCTGATGGCCTACTTCCGCCTGATCGTGAACCCGGACGACGACAACGCCTTCCTGCGCGTGATCAACGTACCGCGCCGGGAAATCGGCTCGACGACCCTGGAAAAACTCGGCAACTACGCCACCGAACGCAAGATCTCGATGTACGCCGCCACCGACGAACTCGGCCTCGGCGAGCATCTGGACAGCCGCTTCACCGATCGTCTGTCGCGCTTCAAGCGCTTCATGGACAAGGTGCGCGAGCAGTGCGCCGGCGAAGACCCGATCTCCGCCCTGCGCAGCATGGTCATGGACATCGACTACGAGAACTGGCTGCGCACCAACAGCTCCAGCGATAAGGCTGCGGACTACCGGATGAGCAACGTCTGGTTCCTGATCGAAGCCTTGAAAAACACGCTTGAGAAGGACGAAGAAGGCGAAATGACCGTCGAGGACGCCATCGGCAAACTCGTCCTGCGCGACATGCTGGAACGTCAGCAGGAAGAAGAGGACGGCGCCGAAGGCGTGCAGATGATGACCCTGCATGCGTCCAAGGGCCTGGAATTCCCTTACGTGTTCATCATGGGCATGGAAGAGGAAATCCTCCCGCACCGCTCCAGCATCGAAGCCGACACCATCGAAGAAGAACGCCGCCTAGCCTACGTGGGCATCACCCGCGCGCGCCAGACCCTGGCGTTTACCTTCGCCGCCAAGCGTAAACAGTACGGCGAGATCATCGACTGCGCGCCAAGTCGCTTCCTCGATGAGCTTCCGCCGGACGACCTGGCCTGGGAAGGCAACGACGACACACCGACCGAAGTCAAAGCCGTGCGGGGCAATAGCGCATTGGCTGATATACGCGCGATGTTAAAGCGCTAGAATTGACCACTTTTTTAAAACCTTAGGGCGCACAATGCGCCAAAAGAGGACAGCTTCATGGAAGCCCTGCACCAGAAAATCCGCGAACAAGGCATCGTGCTTTCCGACCAGGTCCTGAAGGTCGACGCCTTCCTGAACCACCAGATCGACCCGGCCCTGATGAAGCTGATCGGCGACGAATTCGCCTCGCTGTTCAAGGATTCCGGCATCACCAAGATCGTCACCATCGAAGCGTCGGGCATCGCCCCGGCGATCATGACCGGTCTGAACCTCGGCGTGCCGGTGATCTTCGCCCGCAAGCAACAGTCCCTGACCCTGACTGAAAACCTGCTGTCGGCGACCGTTTACTCGTTCACCAAGAAGACCGAAAGCACCGTGGCCATCTCCCCGCGTCACCTGACCAGCAGCGACCGCGTGCTGATCATCGATGACTTCCTGGCCAACGGTAAGGCGTCCCAGGCGCTGATCTCGATCATCAAGCAGGCCGGCGCCACCGTGGCAGGTCTGGGCATCGTGATCGAGAAGTCGTTCCAGGGCGGCCGTGCGGAGCTGGATTCGCAGGGTTATCGCGTCGAGTCGCTGGCTCGCGTAAAGTCGCTGAAGGATGGCGTGGTGACTTTCATCGAGTAACCCGCAACACCGCAGGACTTCTGTGGGAGCCAGTTTGCTGGCTCCCACAGTTGTTTTGGGGTGGGCAATTATTGCGCGGTGGCCTTCAGGCCAGTGAGCAGCAACCGCTGAAACAGGTCTTCTTTCAGACCTTCCGGGCGGGTGAGCTGCATGCGCGCCAGATGCTCCGGATACAGCGAAGCCTCCGGCGCATCCAGCGCGGCCTTGCCCAGCTCCAGAATCTCGGTCAGCTTGAATTTGCTCTTGAGCCAGTTCAGCGCCCGCAGCAAATCCTTCTCGACCTCATTGAAATCGCAGCCCAGCGGATACTCCGGAAACAGATTCGGATGCCGTGCGGCAATCGCCTGCAAGCGTTGCGGGGTGTTGTCGGTAAAGCGTGGATCGAGGCGAAAATCCTTCGGCAGCTTTCCGACCTTCTGTGCCTGTTCGATCAAGTCCTGCTGGAAGCGCGAGTCGCTGATATTGAGCAGCGCCTCGATCACCACCGCATCGGACTTGCCGCGCAGATCGGCGATGCCGTACTCGGTGACCACGATGTCGCGCAGGTGCCGTGGAATCGTGCAATGGCCGTACTCCCAGACGATGTTCGAACTGACATCACCGCCGGACTCGCGCCAGCTGCGCAGCAGCAGAATCGAACGCGCATCGTGCAGCGCATGGCCCTGAGCAACGAAGTTGTATTGCCCGCCGACGCCGCTGAGCACCCGTCCGTCTTCCAGTTGATCCGCCACCCCCGCACCCAGCAGGGTCATGGTGAACACCGTGTTGATGAATCGTGCATCGAGACGTTGCAGGCGCTTGAGCTCTTCCTGACCGTACAGCTCGTTGATGTAGCTGATGCGAGTCATGTTGAATTCGAGGCGTTTGCTCAGCGGCAAATTACGCAAGCGTTCATAGAAACTGCGCGGCCCGAGGAAGAAGCCGCCGTGCACTGAAATGCCGTCGGTTTGCGCCGCCTCGTCGAGGGTGCCTGCGTTGGCCTGCTCCTGGGTCTGCACGTCCGGGTAGACCTTGCGCCGGATGATCCCGGCGTCCGCCAGCACCAGCAGGCCGTTGACGAACATTTCGCTGCAACCGTACAGGCCTTTGGCGAATGGCTCGATACCGCCCTCGCGTTCGATCAACTGCGCCCACTGGCTGAGATTCACATCGGCCAGCAACTCCCGGTAACCAGCATTGTCAGCCTGACGCGCCAGCAACGCAGCGGTCAGGGCATCGCCCATCGAGCCGATGCCGATCTGCAAGGTGCCGCCGTCGCGCACCAGGGTGCTGGCGTGCAGACCGATGAAGTGGTCCTGAAATCCGACGGGCATGTTCGGCGTGGAAAACAGCGTGCTGTTGTCCTTCTCGTCGATCAGCAGGTCGAAGGTGTCGATGTCGACTTCGGCATCGCCCGGCATGTACGGCAACTCGGCGTGCACCTGGCCGACCAGCAGAATGGTCTCCCCCGCCGCCCGGCGTTTGGCGATCATCGGGAACAGGTCGAGGGTGATGTCCGGGTTGCAGCTCAGGCTCAGGCGATCTGGATGTTCGCTGCTGCTGGCGAGCAACTGCGCCACCAAGTTCAGCCCGGCGGCATTGATGTCTCGGGCCGCATGGCTGTAGTTGCTGCTGACGTAATCCTGCTGAGCCGGCGCGCTGTTGAGCAGGCTGCCGGGCTGCATAAAGAATTGCTCGATACGGATGTTCGCCGGCAGGCTGTCGCGGTGCAGGTCGGCGAGGAAATCCAGCTCCGGGTAATCACCGAACACCCGCTCGACGAAGGGTTCGATGAAGCGCTTCTGCAAACCATCGCCCAGGGCCGGACGGCCGAGGCACAGGGCGGTGTAGATCGTCAGCTGCCGTTCGGGCAATCCAGCAACCCGCCGGTACAGCGCGTTGACGAAGGGATTGGGTTTGCCCAGGCCCAGCGGCAGGCCCATGTGGATATGCGCCGGCAACCGTGCCAGTACGTCGTCCACTGCCTGTTCGATCGAACACAACTGCACCATCTGAAGCCTCCTGCCCGTTCCGTGAATAGGGGTACGACCGAGATTGCCGGTTGTTTGCTGCAATGAACAGCCTCGAGCCTGAATCGCAGGCACAAAAAAACCGTCCGAAGACGGTTTTTTTCGTCAGAAGCGCGGCTTATTTCAGGCCGGACATCTTCTGGATCGCGCCCTTCAGCTCGTCATCCGAGCAATCGGCGCAGGTGCCTTTCGGAGGCATCGAGTTCAGGCCGGTGATGGCTTTGGCCAGCAGGCCGTCGAGGCCGCCCTGGTGATCGGCACGGTCTTTCCAGGCTGCTGCGTCACCGATTTTCGGTGCGCCCAACAGGCCGGTGCCATGGCAAGCGTTGCAATGTTTGGCAATCACTTCATCCGGCGTCTTGGCGCCGCCACCGCCGCCTGCCGAAGCGGCGACTTCCATCCCCTTGCACTCTTGCCCTTGAACACACACCTGACCGACTGGCTCGAGGCGTTTGGCAATGTCGTCATTCGTCGCAGCTTGAGCGCTGACAGCCCAGAGGGCCAGTACGGTTGCTGGTGCAGCCAGCATTTTCATAATTAGGTTCACGCGTTCACCCTCAATGGTGGCTATTCACGCCTGCGGCCACGGTTCGCAGGCGGGCGCAAGTATAGCGGGTAGCCCGCCACACTGAAACAACCCCAAAGTTAAAGGGGTCTTGTTGCGCATCGGTCAAACAGTTCGGACACCTTTACCGCACTGGCCTGGCGTCTCTAGATTTAAAAATTCGCCGGCGTGGCTGCGCTGATTAGTCGCGCAGGCAAGTCGAACGGATTACGGAAACGATGCGGCTTGGTACTTTCAAAGTAGTAGCTGTCGCCGGCTTCGAGGATAAAAGTTTCAAGGCCCACCACCAGTTCCAGACGCCCTTCCACCAGAATTCCGGTTTCCTCGCCTTCGTGGGTGAGCATTTCTTCGCCGGTGTCGGCGCCCGGCGGGTAGATTTCATTGAGGAACGCGATGGCCCGGCTCGGGTGCGCGCGGCCGACCAGTTTCATGGTCACGGCGCCGTCGGAAATGTCGATCAGCTCGTTGGCCTTGTAGACGATCTGGGTCGGTACTTCCTGCAGGATTTCTTCGGAAAAGAACTCGACCATGGACATGGGAATCCCGCCCAGCACCTTCCTCAGCGAACTGATCGAAGGGCTGACACTGTTCTTTTCGATCATCGAAATGGTGCTGTTGGTGACGCCCGCGCGTTTGGCGAGTTCACGCTGGGAAAGCCCTTTGAGCTTGCGGATCGATTGCAGTCGTTCACCGACGTCCAAGGCTTGGGCCTCCTGAGTGTTGTAGAAATATTGAGCGTTATCATGGCGACAGCGTTCAGTATTTACAACACTTGGGCCCAGCCTGGGCTTCAACCCTCGGAATAGAGCCTTGGCACCCGACGCAGGTTGCAGAAGATCTGGTACGGAATGGTGTCGGCCCACTTCGCCACGTCGCTGGCGAGGATGTTCTTGCCCCACAGCTCAACGGTCGAACCGAGGCCTGCTTCCGGCACGTCGGTCAGGTCGATGCAGAGCATGTCCATCGACACACGACCCAGTATGCGGCTGCGTTGGCCGGCCACCAGCACCGGGGTGCCGGTGGGTGCCTGACGCGGATAACCATCGGCGTAACCCATGGCAACCACGCCAATGCGCATCGGTTTGTCGGTGATGAACTTCGCACCGTAGCCCACCGGCTCGCCGGCCGGCAGCTCGCGCACGTTGATGACTTTCGATTCCAGCGTCATCACCGGTTGCAGGCGATCGGCCACGGCGTTGGCTTCTTCGAACGGGGTGGCGCCGTAAAGCATGATGCCCGGGCGCACCCAGTCGCTGTGAATCTGTGGCCAGCCCAGAACCGCCGGCGAGTTGCGCAGGCTGACTTCGGCTGCCAAGCCCTGACGTGCGGCTTCAAACACTGCAACCTGATCAGCGCTGCTCTGCTCATGC
The DNA here is from genome assembly GCF_023375815.1 of Pseudomonas sp. HS6. Lineage (NCBI taxonomy): Bacteria > Pseudomonadati > Pseudomonadota > Gammaproteobacteria > Pseudomonadales > Pseudomonadaceae > Pseudomonas > Pseudomonas sp. HS6. Next base: position 4,246,577 of record NZ_CP067412.1, read on the forward strand.
AGCTCATCGGCTCGGGCGAAGTGGCTCATCAGCACGACTTTCGCCACGTTGCCACTGGCCAGCAAACGCTGGTAAGCAGCTGGGTAATCCTTCGGATGCAGGCCGACGCGGTGCATGCCCGAATCGAGCTTCAGCCACACGGTGAGCGGTTTGCTCAACGCTGCCTGCTCGATGGCTTCGAGCTGCCACAGCGAATGCACCACGCACCAGAAATCGTGCTCGACGATCAGCGCCAGCTCGTCGGCCTCGAAAAAGCCTTCGAGCAACAGCACCGGCGCACGAATCCCGGCGGCACGCAGCTCCAGGGCTTCTTCGATGCACGCCACCGCGAAGCCGTCCGCTTCAGCCTCCAGCGCCTGGGCGCAACGCACTGCGCCATGGCCGTAGGCATCGGCCTTGATCACTGCCAGTGCCTTGGCACCAGTGACTTCACGGGCGATACGGTAGTTGTGACGCAGGGCTTGAAGGTCGATCAGGGCACGGGCAGGACGCATGGCAGCAGACTTCTTGGCGGTCATGGGAATAAAAACCGGCGCTGGCTGACGGCGTGAACCGCCAACAGCACCGGGAGAGGGATCTTTACAACGGGTTACGGCAACGCGGCGACGATGGAGATCTCGACCAGAATGTTCGGCTTGGCCATCTTCGCTTCGACAGTGGCACGGGCCGGGGCGGCGCCTTTGGGCAGCCACTGGTCCCAGACCGAGTTCATCCCGGCGAAGTGCGCTTCGATGTCGTTCAGGTAGATCGTCGCCGACAGCAGATGCTGTTTGTCGGTCCCGGCCAGATCCAGCAAACGCTCGATATTGGCGAGCACGTCGCGGGTCTGCTGTTCCACCCCGGCGTTGAAGTCATCGCCGACCTGCCCGGACAGATACACCGTTCCGTTGTGGCTGACGATCTGACTCATGCGCTCATTGGTGAGCTGGCGCTGGATTGCCATGCTTTGCGGACTCCTGGGTCTTGTTGCCATAACGGGAAATATCGAGGCCTTCGGCGCTGATCTGCGGTTTCTTCTTCGCCATCAGGTCAGCCAGCAGGCGACCGGAACCGCACGCCATGGTCCAGCCGAGGGTGCCGTGACCGGTGTTCAGGAACAGGTTCTTGAACGGAGTGGCACCGACGATCGGAGTGCCGTCCGGCGTGGTTGGACGCAGGCCGGTCCAGAAACTCGCTTCGGCCAGATTGCCGCCCTGAGGATAAAGGTCGTTGACGATCATCTCCAGGGTTTCACGCCGACGCGGGTTCAGCGACAGGTCAAAACCGGCGATCTCCGCCATGCCGCCGACGCGAATACGGTTGTCGAAACGGGTGATTGCGACCTTGTACGTCTCGTCGAGGATGGTCGAAGTCGGAGCCATGGCCGGGTTGGTGATCGGCACGGTCAGCGAGTAGCCCTTCAACGGATACACCGGGGCCTTGATGCCCAGCGGCTTGAGCAGTTGCGGCGAATAGCTGCCGAGGGCCAATACGTAGCGATCGGCGGTTTCCAGCTTGCCGTCGATCCACACGCCGTTGATGCGGTCACCGGCGAAGTCGAGACGCTGGATGTCCTGGCCAAAACGGAATTCCACACCCAGGTTCACAGCCATTTCGGCAAGGCGGGTGGTGAAGATCTGGCAGTCGCCGGTCTGGTCGTTCGGCAGGCGCAGGGCACCGGCGAGGATGTCGGTGACGCTGGCCAAGGCCGGCTCGACGCGGGCAATGCCGGCGCGGTCGAGGACTTCGAACGGCACGCCGGACTCTTTCAGTACGGCGATGTCCTTGGCGGCGCCATCAAGCTGCGCCTGAGTGCGGAACAGCTGGGTGGTGCCCAGGCTGCGGCCTTCGTAGGCGATGCCGGTCTCGGCGCGCAATTCGTCGAGGCAGTCGCGGCTGTACTCGGACAGACGCACCATGCGCTCCTTGTTCACCGCGTAACGGTTGGCGGTGCAGTTGCGCAGCATCTGCGCCATCCACAGGTATTGGTCGATGTCGGCGGTGGCCTTGATCGCCAGCGGCGCGTGGCGTTGCAGCAGCCATTTGATGGCCTTGAGGGGAACGCCCGGCGCGGCCCACGGCGAGGCGTAACCCGGCGAGACCTGCCCTGCGTTGGCGAAACTGGTCTCCATGGCCGCGGCTGGCTGCCGGTCGACCACCACCACTTCAAACCCGGCACGGGCCAGATAGTAAGCACTGGCGGTACCGATGACGCCGCTACCCAAGACGATAACGCGCATTTTTGTATCCCTCATCGCGGCGTGCCGCGTACGTCTGTTGTTAGAGCAATGATGCGCGCAGTGTAAAAAAGATTTGCCAGTGCTTTTCACTGTATAAGCGCCTATATTTGGCGACAATTCTCGGCAAAAACCCTTTTCACGGAGGCGCATCCCCTATGCGTACTAACACTCAGACCAAACGTGAGCTGGACAAGATCGACCGCAACATCTTGCGGATCCTGCAGGCGGACGGGCGGATTTCATTCACCGAACTGGGCGAGAAGGTCGGGCTCTCCACCACCCCGTGTACTGAGCGGGTGCGGCGCCTGGAGCGCGAGGGGATCATCATGGGCTACAACGCCCGCCTGAATCCGCAGCACTTGAAGGGTAGTCTCTTGGTGTTCGTCGAGATCAGCCTCGATTACAAATCCGGCGATACTTTCGAAGAGTTCCGACGCGCGGTGCTGAAGTTGCCCCACGTGCTGGAATGCCACCTGGTGTCAGGGGATTTCGACTATCTGGTGAAGGCGCGGATTTCCGAGATGGCCTCGTACCGCAAGCTGCTGGGCGACATCCTGCTCAAGCTGCCGCACGTGCGTGAATCCAAGAGCTACATCGTGATGGAAGAAGTGAAAGAGAGCCTGAGCCTGCCGATTCCGGACTGATCGCTCAGACCAGCACCTGCCGGTTTTCGGCCATGTACTCGAACACCTGCTTCTCGACCCGTGGATGAATCAGCTCCACCGGCCGCCGGCCGTTGGGGCACGGCAAGGTCTGGGTGGTGCCGAACAACCGACAGATCAGCGGCCGCTCGTCATACACCGTGCAGCCGTTCGGCCCCAGGTGTACACAGTTGAGTTCCTCCATGGCTGCATCCTGCTCGGCGCGGGTCTTGCGCGGCAGGCGGGCCATTTCCTCGGGCGAGGTGGTCACCGGCCCGCAGCAGTCATGACAGCCCGGCACGCACTCGAACGTGGGAATCTGCTGACGCAGGGTGCGGATTTTCTGACTGTTGCAGCTCATTGCAGCGGTAACCGGAGAGAAATAGGCGGCAATTGTGCCGCAAAAGCCGTGATCCAGACACCACGGGCCGACCAATGTTGCCCGGCCTCGGGCCAGCGGCTTATGCTCCGTCAAATTTTCTCGACACCCGCTCAGGATGACGCCCATGAACGCCCGCGCCCAAGCCTTCGCGAGCCAACCCCACGTTGCCTCTTATTACGCCGCCAGCAGCCTGCCGCAACCCGACCATCCGGTGCTGCAAGGCGAACTGGTCGCAGACGTCTGCGTGGTCGGTGGCGGTTTCTCCGGGCTGAACACCGCGCTGGAATTGGCTGAGCGGGGCTTGAGCGTGGTGCTGCTGGAAGCGCACCAGATCGGCTGGGGCGCCAGTGGTCGCAACGGCGGGCAGTTGATTCGGGGGGTCGGTCACGGCCTCGATCAGTTCGCCAACGTGATCGGTGTCGACGGCGTGCGTCAGATGAAACTCATGGGCCTGGAAGCGGTGGAGATCGTCCGACAGCGCGTCGAACGCTTTCAGATCCCCTGCGACCTGACCTGGGGTTATTGCGATCTCGCCAACAAACCTTCCGATCTGGAAGGCTTCGCCGAAGACGCCGAAGAGTTGCGCGGCCTCGGTTACCGCTACGAAACCCGTTTGCTGCAAGCGAACGAGATGCACACCGTGGTCGGTTCCAAACGCTACGTCGGTGGTTTGATCGACATGGGTTCCGGACATCTGCACCCACTGAACCTGGCACTGGGCGAAGCCGTTGCGGCCCAGCAACTGGGTGTCAAACTGTTCGAACAATCGGCGGTCACTCGCATCGACTACGGCCCCGAAGTCCGGGTGCACACGGCGCAAGGTTCGGTGCGGGCGAAGACGCTGGTGTTGGGCTGCAACGCATACCTCAACAATCTGAATCCACAACTCAGCGGCAAGGTACTGCCCGCCGGCAGCTACATCATCGCAACCGAACCACTGAGCGAAGAACAGGCCCACGCGTTGTTGCCACAGAACATGGCGGTCTGCGACCAGCGGGTGGCGCTGGATTACTACCGGCTCTCGGCCGACCGTCGACTGCTGTTCGGTGGCGCCTGCCATTACTCGGGGCGTGATCCGAAGGACATCGCCGCGTATATGCAGCCGAAGATGCTGGAAGTGTTCCCGCAGCTCGCCTCGGCGAAGATCGATTATCAGTGGGGCGGGATGATCGGCATCGGTGCCAACCGTCTGCCGCAGATTGGACGGCTAAGCGATCAGCCGAACGTGTATTACGCCCAGGCCTATTCCGGCCACGGAGTGAATGCCACACATTTGGCCGGCAAGTTGCTGGCCGAGGCCATCAGCGGCCAGCACAGCGGTGGCTTCGACCTGTTTGCCAAGGTGCCACACATCACCTTCCCCGGCGGCAAGCATTTGCGCTCGCCGTTGCTGGCGTTGGGGATGTTGTGGCATCGCCTGAAAGAGCTGGTTTGATGATTTTGTAGCGTCCTTGAGGCCGCCATCGCTAGCAAGCCAGCTCCCACAAGGTCGGTGGTGGACACTGATTGTGTGAACACCACCACGACTGTGGGAGCTGGCTTGCCAGCGATGAGGCCAGCAAAGACAACGAAGATTTCAGATCCGCCAGAACGGCTTCAACCCCTCCTCCAGCGCCTGTTCACGAGTCAGCCCGACATCCTTGAGCTGCTCCGGCGTCAGGCCCAGTAACGCCTTGCGCGTGTGCAGACGATGCCAGAACAGACCCCAGCGACTCAGCCCGGACGGTGCGTTGCGCAGGATCTCGTTGCGCGCATTGTCCTGTTGCCCTGCCTCCAGTTCCTGACTGTGTAACGTCAGCCGCACATCGCTCAAACCGTTCATTTTCATTGCTCCTGTTTACTTGGGTAGCCAGAGATTCCATGATGCGCGGGTCGGCAAAAGCATTACAGATTCAACGAATCCGTATTATTTCCATACAGATTTATTGTCTCCGGGACTGAATTGTCGATTTACGCCGCATCTGTACTGGTTTTTCGAATCACCTGCATCGAGGCAGTACCATGACCCTGTATGTGAACCTAGCCGAGTTGCTCGGCACCCGCATCGAACAAGGCTTCTACCGTCCTGGTGATCGCCTGCCGTCGGTGCGCGCCTTGAGCGTAGAACATGGGGTCAGCTTGAGCACGGTGCAGCAGGCCTATCGGATGCTGGAAGACAGCGGCCTGGCCACGCCGAAACCCAAGTCCGGGTACTTCGTGCCGGTCGGTCGTGAGCTGCCGGAGTTACCAGCGGTCGGGCGTCCGGCCCAGCGGCCGGTGGAGATTTCCCAGTGGGATCAGGTGCTGGAGCTGATTCGTGCCGTACCGCGCAAAGACGTGGTGCAACTCGGCCGCGGCATGCCGGATATCTCCTCGCCGACAATGAAACCGCTGCTGCGCGGACTGGCCCGTATCAGCCGCCGCCAGGACATGCCCGGTCTGTATTACGACAACATCCACGGCACCCTCGAACTGCGCGAGCAGATCGCCCGGTTGATGCTCGATTCCGGCTGCCAGTTGAGCGCCAGCGATCTGGTGGTGACCACCGGTTGCCATGAAGCGCTGTCCACCAGCATCCATGCGATCTGCGAGCCGGGTGACATCGTCGCGGTGGACTCGCCGAGCTTCCACGGCGCCATGCAGACCCTCAAAGGGCTGGGCATGAAAGCCCTGGAAATCCCTACCGACCCGCTCACCGGCATCAGCCTCGAAGCACTGGAACTGGCGCTGGAGCAGTGGCCGATCAAGGTCATCCAGCTCACCCCCAACTGCAACAACCCGCTCGGCTACATCATGCCGGAGTCGCGCAAGCGCGCCCTGCTCAACCTGGCCCAGCGCTTCGACGTGGCGATCATCGAGGACGATGTGTATGGCGAACTGGCCTACACCTACCCGCGTCCGCGCACGATCAAATCCTTCGACGAAGACGGCCGCGTGTTGCTGTGCAGTTCGTTTTCCAAGACCCTCGCGCCAGGATTGCGCATCGGCTGGGTCGCACCCGGTCGCTATCTCGAACGCGTGCTGCACATGAAATACATCAGCACCGGCTCCACCGCGCCGCAACCGCAGATTGCCATTGCCGAGTTCCTTAAAGCCGGGCACTTCGAACCGCATTTGCGGCGTGTGCGCACTCAATACCAGCGCAATCGCGACGTGATGATCGATTGGGTGACGCGATACTTTCCGGCCGGCACCCGCGCCAGCCGCCCGCAAGGCAGCTTCATGCTCTGGGTGGAACTGCCGGAAGGCTTCGACACCCTGAAACTGAATCGTGCGCTGCACGATCAGGGCGTACAGATTGCCGTCGGCAGTATTTTTTCCGCCTCGGGCAAGTACCGCAACTGCCTTCGCATGAACTACGCTGCCAAACCGACAGCGCTGGTCGAAGAAGCAGTGCGCAAGGTTGGCGCGACGGCGATCAAGCTACTGGCCGAGGCCGATTAGTCCACAGTAAAGGCGCCCTGACCTTCAAACCGCACCGGATCGACGGGGCGGCTTAAGGCGTCATCGACCCGCGCATCAAGCTCCAGCTCCACCTCCAGAAGACTGCCCCGGGCACCGGCATCCGCCCGCCATGGAACGACATGGATGCCCGGCCGAAGTAGATCCCCCTCGACCGGTTGGCCGCTGTCCAGCCGCCAGCGCACCGCCGAACCGTCCAGGCGCGCTGCCACGATCCGCAGTTGCAGCGTGCCCGCGACCCAACGGAAACGCTGCGGATCGGCCGGGGGCGCGACAAATGCCCAACGCATCAGGCGCACGTCGGGACACTGCACCCGCAAAAGCACGCTGCGCAGGCCGAACCCCGGCCCCCGGCCATCGAACGACGTACGTTGCAGCAGCTCGGTTCGCGTCGCGGTGCCCAGATTCACACTTGCGGGCGACAGACTCGACTGACACGCATCGGCGCCCCACGCCGATTGAAAGACAAGGCACGACAACACAGCCGCAATCATCAAGAGTTTCATAAGAAGCACTCGTTCAGGACAGCTCGGTCGGGACGCAAGTGGCGTCGACTCGCTCGATGAGCGCGCTGTCTTCAGGGAATTCGGAAAGAGGAAAACGCAAAACGCACTGCGTGTCGCCAGGGAGCTGAACCTGCAGCCTCTGACCCGCTTTTACGTCGGGCAGAAAAATCGTTCCGCCGTCCTGGACCGTCGTCAGATAGCGTCCCTGTTCGTCGTGAACGCTCAACCCCTTGGCCAGCCGTTGCCGGTCGGCAGTCATGGCGTTCAGCAATAATCGCCGGACCGTCACGACGGAGAAATCCAGATGCTGCACCGACCCTCGAGCCGGCTTTACTTCCTGCACACCGTCGAGCACTTCAACGTTGCGCGGCAGGCTGAGCGGGTCGACTTCCAGTCGCGCCGTCGACCAGGCCGGCAAGCTCGCGGCCACCGCGCGGCCCAAGCCATCGGTCCAGACCGGCCCTTGAGGCGTGTTCAGTTTCACGCCCGATCGATCACCGGCCTTGAGTACGCCGAAAGTGTCTCGCAGAGGATAAGGCGACAACGTTGCGCCATCGCGATGCAGCGCCACACCACCGCGCAGCCCCACGTCATAATCGGTCGCCCCGGATCGCTGGCCGATGCCAACGTCCAGGCTGGTGTAGCGCGGCAGCGCATTCAAGCGCACGCCGTAACTCGTCGCAGCCTCATCGCGGTATTCGACATTGGCGTTGTAAGACAGGGTTTCATCCAGTACATCGTTGACGGCCACGCCCCGACGCAAGCCGGATCGATCATCACTGCGCAGATAGCCGCGCAGTCTTCGCTGGCCACCCAGCGCCATTCCCAGCGTCAGGTAAGCGGAGTTGCCCAGGCGATCGGGCGCTGTGTCGCCGATAGCACGCTCCAGGTTCAATGACAGGCTGACGCGCTCAGGCGATGTGCGAGACCACGACAGGCCAAGGCGCGAATGCGACGGCTCACCCTGGGTCGAGTAGCGCGACCAGGTCGCCCCGAATGCACCCCATTTATCCACCGAGCCGGTAAGAGAAAACACCAGGTGATTGCGACCGGGGGATTGCGCCCGGTGAAGGTCCTGATTCCAGCCTGTGTCCGACAGCGTGCGAAAATTCCGGCTCTGGCGCACGGCAACCAGGCTCGTCGACAGGTGCTCGGACAGCGGCGTACTGAGCGTCAGTTGCGTCTGACTGCCTCCCGCTCCGCTGGAGCGTTCATCGGCCATTACCTGCCGCAGGCCCAGTGCATAATCGCCTGCCCACTGCCGCTGCAGCCCCCAGCCTGCCGACAGGTAGTCGGTTCCCGCGAGCACACCGCCGGTCAATCGGGTGGCCTGTCCCCAATCCCAATCCTTGCTGAATGCGGTGAAAGAAGGTGTCTGTCGGTCGTCCGAGCCCAGCCGACGCACCGTGCCCAGCGCAAAGTTGAACCCGCTCGGCCCTGCCCATTGCGCTTCGCGGAGACTGGCCGCCGGCACCCGCAAGCGCCGCGCCTGTCCATCCTGTTCGTGGACAGTCACCTCCAGATCAATCTGACTGCTCAACAATGGCAGCGATCGCAGCGTGAACGGCCCACTCGGCACCATCGTGGTGTAGATCATTACGCCGTTCTGCCGGACTTCAATGCGGGCCGGCGAATACGCGACACCTTCCACCTGCCCGCGCGCGCCGTCCTGCGCCATGCGCAACTGGGTGAATGCCGCTTCCGGCAGGATCTGCACGCCGTTGAATGACTCACCGGCAAACAAGGTCGACGCGAGATTCAATTGCCCGACCTGCAGGCTGGCTTCGGCGCCCTCCAGGGTTCGCGCACCGTAGGCATACAGGTGCTCGAACCGCGAGTTGCCGGAGGTCGACGTGTAGGACTGCCGGCTGCGCAGCACCCAGTCCCCGGCATTCAGGCCGACCTCCGAGACCAGGCTTTGAAAGCTGTCGTGCTGGCCTTCATGCTGGCTGCCGACCATCAGCGCGTCGTAGTTGAACACGCCGGCCGTACCGCCATGGGCGAAATTGTTGGGTGCACGTTCCGGCAGCATCAGACGGTCGGTGGGTACCAGCAGGTCAATCAGTTCGCGTCCCGGATCCAGTTGCACCACAGCTTCGGGAAATCCCTCCACCAGCGTCATGCACTGCTCCGGTCGCAGCTTGTCCATCAAGGGGGGCGGACGCACGCCGGCAGCGTTCAGCCATTGGAGGTGCAGGCACAATTCGCCGTGCTCGTTGAATGCCACCCGCACACGTCCTCGGGCCTGTCCGTTGACTTCAAGTGCAACGGAATGCTCGCCTTGGGTGAAGCGCGGCGCCTCACGAAAGTACGCCGCCAGCGCAGGATCGATGCCGCGGTCTCTCAACACACGGGCGTCGAATTCCAATGTTTCGGCCGCCAGCACGGTGCCGTTGGCTGCTAGCAGCAACACGCCCAAACGAACGCAGAACTTCATCAGCGGGTAACCGGCGCGTCGTAATGGTCGACCGCAAAGCCGTAGGTGGTGGCCGGAAAAATCCTCACCGCCATCGTCTGTGCCGACGTGTGCAAGGGCAGATCAGCGTGCATTCGCTCGCCGGGCAAGATGTAGGTCTTGGCCAGATTCACCGAGCGGGTGCCCGGCAGAGGCACAATGGTTTTCGCCAGCCGAACCACATAGGGGCTCGTATTGACGACCTGCAACCCAGAAGCATCCATTGACCAGGTCAGCCGCTTCCACGGCTCGCGCTCCACCGGCAACCCGGCGGGACGCAGAATCACCGGCAGGTTCTGGCGCACACCGAGGGTGACCCGCGCTCCGGCGGCGTCACTGGTCGGACTGATCCCCTCAAAGATCACCCGTTTCAGGCGTTCGGTCTTCAACGGTTGCCGGTTTTGCAGAATGAATCGCACTTGTTGAATGCCGCCCGGCTCGACCCGGGCAATGGGCGGGGTGAAGATCAGCAGTACGTCGTCGCTGTTCTCGATGTTCTCAACGGTGGTGTGCAGCAATGCGGGATGCGTGTCGGTATTGCGCACGTTCATCACCGCCTCACCCATGCCCTCCTCCACCAACAGCACCGGCGTCTGCGGAACCATTCCGGCGGCGTGGGTCAGCGGCATTGAAAACCATACGGACAGGCACAGCGGTGCCGTCTTGAGAGCAGACTTGAAAGAAATGAGCATCGGGATAATCCGTGAAATCCTGGATGCGATCCGGCAGATGCCGGACCGCGCTCGTGTGCGCCAGTCAGTCCCGGTGCCGGAGAGGCACCGGGGTGCCGTCGTCAGAGGTAGAACATGTCAAATGTCACGGAGCCGTCCAGCGGGATTTCGTTGGCAATCGGCAGGGCGTTGCTTGGGCCGATGATCGGCAGCAGGTGCATCGGAAAACCGTGGTGGCGGGCGGCAACCGGGCCGGTCGCGGCACTGGTGCCCCACGAGTACAACTGCGGCGCATTGCTGACCAGCGTACTGGTCGGCACACGCCATGCCGGGGCCGCCAGCGTACGGGTCAACAGTGTCTGGGCATTGCCGTCGGTCTCAGGAATGCCATGACGCAAGGCGAAACCACCAATGCGCGTACCGTTGATTTCGCCCAGACCGTAAAACAGTGCCGGATCACTCTGGCCAGCACCATCATTGATGCCGGGCAGCTTGGTGCCTGCACGGTTGTCGCGCACTGACACTTCCACAGGGGCTGGTGCGTCGCAATTGATGTGCAGGGACACATCGCGACCGGCCAACAGGGTTTGGGTGGTCGGATTCAACGTCGCCGCTGAAATCTTGCGCAGATCCACCGTGCCGCCACCGGCGAAAGCCGGAATGCAGGAGGTCGGGATAATGGTGCCGATGACACTCAGGTCAACGCTTTCTGCCATCGCCATTGTTGGCAGCAGCGCCGCCGCCAGCACTGCAAGACGGGATGTCTTTTTCATAAGCCGTAATCTTCCATTTGATTGACAGTTCAGTCCCTACAAACTTGGTATGTAAGTAAGCGGGCTGATGATTGCGGCTTATGAGAGATAAATCTGTAGGAAACGGCATCGCCTAAATAGCGAAATCGCAACTGGATAAATAGGCAGCTGGAACTAGGCGACGGGGTCCTACACTTCCACGTAAGCAGATGTTGAGAACGTCATGCCATACTCCTGACCTCGCCCACACCTGGAACGACCCGACTTGAGCTCCAGACAGTCTTTGCCATTTGCAATGTTGCTCGTCCTGCTGCTCGCCGGGTGCGCCTCGCTTGATGTTCCAAGAGAGTCCAGCCAGGCCCTGCCAGCCAATGGATCGGCATTCGGCCGCTCTATCCAGGCCCAGGCGGCGCGGTACAAAGGCCAGTCCGGCTTTCGTCTGCTGTCCAACAGCACCGAAGCGTTCACCGCCCGTGCCGAGTTGATCCGCAATGCTCAGAGCAGCCTCGACTTGCAGTACTACATCGTCCACGACGGCATCAGTACGCGAATGCTGGTGGAAGAAGTGCTCAAGGCTGCCGACCGTGGTGTGCGGGTGCGCATTCTGTTGGACGACACCACCAGCGACGGCCTCGACCTGATCATCGCCACGCTGGCGGCGCATCCGAATATCCAGATCCGTCTGTTCAACCCCTTGAACCTGGGGCGCAGCACCGGCGTGACCCGTGCGGCCGGGCGGTTGTTCAACCTGTCACTGCAACACCGGCGGATGCACAACAAACTGTGGCTGGCGGACAACAGCGCCGCGATCGTCGGCGGACGCAATCTGGGTGACGAGTACTTCGATGCCGAGCCCAACCTGAACTTCACCGACATCGACATGCTCAGCGTCGGGCCGGTCGCCGAACAGCTCGGACACAGTTTCGACCAGTACTGGAACAGCGCCCTGAGCAAACCGATCGACGAGTTCCTCTCCAGCAAGCCATCGGCCAAAGACCTGCAGAACACCCGCACGCGCCTGGAAGAATCCCTCGAAGAAACCCGCAAACAGAATCACGCGCTGTACCAGCAACTGATGACCTTCACCACCCACCCGCGCATGGATATCTGGCGCCGGGAGCTGATCTGGGCCTGGAATCAGGCGTTGTGGGATGCGCCGAGCAAGGTGCTGGCGGACGGCGAGCCTGATCCGCAATTGCTGCTAACCACACAACTGGCACCAGAGCTGCGAGGCGTCAGCAAGGAGCTGATGATGATTTCCGCCTACTTCGTGCCGGGCCAGCCGGGGCTGGTCTACCTGACCGGCCGTGCCGATGCGGGCGTGTCGGTGAGCCTGCTGACCAACTCGCTGGAAGCCACCGACGTGCCGGCGGTGCATGGTGGTTACGCGCCGTATCGCAAGGCATTGCTGGAACATGGCGTGAAGTTGTTTGAGCTGCGGCGCCAGCCTGGGGATAACTTCGGCAGCGGCCCGCATCTGTTTTACAGCAAATCGTTTCGCGGCTCGGATTCCAGCCTGCACAGCAAGGCGATGATCTTCGACGGGAAAAAATCCTTCATCGGCTCGTTCAATTTCGACCCGCGCTCGGTGCTGTGGAACACCGAAGTCGGTGTGCTGGTGGACAGCCCCGAGCTGGCTACCCATGTTCGTGAGCTGGCCTTGCAGGGCATGGCGCCGGCACTGAGCTATGAAGCGAAGTTGCAGGACGGGAAAGTCGTTTGGGTCACCGAGGACAACGGCCAAATGCACACGTTGACCAAGGAGCCCGGCAGCTGGTGGCGGCGCTTCAATGCGTGGTTCAGCACCACGGTGGGGCTGGAGCGGATGCTTTAGTCATCCGCTCCGACCCAGTCGTCAGGCAGGTTCCGGCACCTTGCCGAACGCCCCTTGTCGCGACAGTAGAATCACCAGCCCGAACGCCCCGGCCGCCATGAACCACGGCAACGCGTGCCCGCTGATCCATTGACTGCCCGCCCCCGCCGCCAACGGCCCGATCAGGCAACCGACACCCCACAGTTGCGCGACATGCGCATTGGCTCGCACCAGCGCGTCGTCACGGTAGCGCTCGCCGATCAGGATCAACGACAAGGTGAACAAGCCACCGGCACTGGCGCCGAACAGCACCCACAGCGGCCAGATCAGCAGAGTGTCGATCAGCATCGGGATCGCCAGACTCGACAACATCAGCACCACGGCGCAACCGGTGAACAAGGTCCGCCGCGACAGGTAGTCGGCCAGCGCACCGATCGGCAATTGCAGCAGCGCATCGCCCACCACCACGGTGCTGACCATCGCCAGCGCGATTTCTGCCGTGAAGCCCTGTTGCAGGCAATAGACCGGCAACAGCGTCAGAATCATCGCTTCGAACGCGGCGAACAGCGACACCGCCCAGGCAATGGCCGGCAATTCGCGACTGAAGCCCCACAAATCGCCGAAGGTCACGCTGCTCGCCTCGCTGCTCGGGGCCCCGCTGCGACCCAGCAGCAACAACGGCGAGACAATCAGCAGCGCGACACCGACCCAGAAGCCATAATCCTGCTCGGTGCCGAGCGCGCCCAGCAGCAACGGACCAGACAGTTGGCTCAACGCATAACTGCTGCCATACAGAGCGACCAATCGTCCGCGCCACTGCTCGACCACCAGTTGATTGATCCAGCTCTCGCCGAGGATGAAGACAATGGTCAGGATCACCCCGATCATTAACCGCAGCACCAGCCAGATCGGGTAGCTCGGCAGCAGCGCCAGCAAACCGATGGACAATGCCCCGGCCCACAGGCACAGGCGCATCAGGTTCGCCGTGCCGAAGCGCGCCGCCAGATGACTCGAAACCTTCGCACCCAGCAACACGCCAATGGCCGGCATCGCCGCCATCACGCCGATGGCGAACGAACCATAACCCCAGCCCTCCAGACGCAACGACACCAGCGGCATGCTGACACCGAGGGCCAAGCCAACACTCAAGACAGACGCCAACACGGCGAAATACGTCGCCCAACGCATGGTCCACGCTCCTGTGGATAATTGTTATGTGCACCACAAAACACTGTGGGAGCGAGCTTGCTCGCGAAAACGGTTTCACATTCAGCCGATTTGCTGACGGATACACCGCTATCGCGAGCAAGCTCGCTCCCACAGGGATCTTTGTATCGTTCGGGAGCCCGCCTCGGCAGGCTCCCTCAACGGTTTACAGCTTGATCCAGGTCGCCTTCAGCTCGGTGTATTTGTCGAACGCATGCAGCGACTTGTCGCGGCCGTTGCCCGACTGCTTGAAGCCGCCGAACGGCGCGGTCATGTCGCCGCCGTCGTACTGGTTGACCCACACGCTGCCGGCACGCAGTGCCTTGGCGGTCAGGTGCGCCTTGGAGATGTCCTGAGTCCAGACCGCTGCCGCCAGGCCGTAAGGCGTGTCGTTGGCGATGTTGATCGCTTCCTCGGCAGTGTCAAAGGCGATGACCGACAGCACCGGGCCGAAGATCTCTTCCTGAGCAATCTTCATCGCGTTGCTCACGCCGTCGAAAATCGTTGGCTCGACGTAAGTGCCACCGGTTTCCTGAAGGATGCGCTTGCCGCCGGCCACCAGTTTGGCACCGTCGGTGTGGCCCGACTCGATGTAAGACAGCACAGTGTTCATCTGCTGGGTGTCGACCAGCGCGCCAACGTTGGTGGCCGGGTCCAGCGGATTGCCCGGTTTCCAGGCTTTCAGCGCCTCGATCACCATCGGCAGGAATTTGTCTTTGATCGAACGCTCGACCAGCAGACGGGAACCGGCGGTGCAGACTTCGCCCTGGTTGAAGGCAATGGCGCTGGCGGCAGATTCGGCAGCGGCTTGCAGATCCGGTGCATCGGCAAACACGATGTTCGGGCTCTTGCCACCGGCTTCCAGCCAGACGCGTTTCATGTTCGATTCGCCCGAGTAGATCATCAGTTGCTTGGCGATCTTGGTCGAACCGGTGAACACCAGCGTGTCGACATCGTTATGCAGAGCCAGCGCCTTGCCGACGGTGTGGCCATAACCCGGCAGCACGTTCAGCACGCCTTTTGGAATGCCGGCCTCGACCGCCAGTTCGGCGATACGGATGGCGGTCAGCGGGGATTTTTCCGACGGTTTGAGGATCACCGAGTTACCGGTCGACAACGCCGGGCCGAGTTTCCAGCAGGCCATCATCAGCGGGAAGTTCCACGGCACGATGGCGCCAACCACGCCCACTGGCTCGCGGGTTACCAGACCCAGTTGATCGTGCGGAGTAGCAGCGACTTCGTCGTAGATCTTGTCGATCGCTTCACCGCTCCAGCTCAGCGCTTGCGCGGCGCCCGGAACGTCGATGTACAGCGAATCGCTGATCGGCTTGCCCATGTCGAGAGTTTCGAGCAGGGCCAGTTCTTCGGCGTGCTGCTTCAGCAGGCCGGCGAAACGGATCATGGTGGCTTTGCGTTTGGTCGGCGCCAGACGCGACCAGACGCCGGAATTGAAGGTGGCGCGGGCGTTTTCCACGGCGCGCTGGGCGTCGGCGGCGTCACAGCTGGCAATCTTGCCCAGCAGACGGCCATCGACCGGGCTGATGCACTCGAAGGTCTCGCCGGAGACAGCATCGGTATACTCGCCATTAAGGTAGGCGCGGCCTTCGATCTTCAGGTCGCGGGCGCGTTGTTCCCAGTCGGCACGAGTCAGGGTGGTCATTCGAGTGTCCTCCTCTTGTTGAATACGAGCGCCGCGCGATCTTCGCCGGCGTCCTCAGGAATTCTGCCCGGCCAGCCTGTTTTCGGCCCAAGGCACCCGCCACCCTAAACCAGCGGCCGGGGTTGTTTCAATATATTTGACATAAGGCGGTTATACAGCCTTGCGGCGTTCAATTTAATCAACATAGACTTTGGCCCCTTCAAGCCACCGCGCCGTCATCACGGGAGAAAACAACAATGAACATCCAGAACGTCGTCGACATCAGCCTGACCATGGACCAGGCCGAACGCTATCGCCCGGACCCGGCCAAAGTCCTCAAGGGCGATCCCGAACAAGCGGTGTTCAACCAGTACGACAGCCCCTGTGGGCAGATGGGCGTCGGCGTGTGGGAAGGTGCGGTGGGTCAGTGGACGGTGAATTACACCGAACACGAATACTGCGAAATCCTTCAGGGCGTTTCGGTGCTGCGTGACAGCGAAGGCAACGCCAAGACCCTGCGCGTCGGTGACCGCTTCGTGATTCCGGCCGGCTTCCGTGGCACCTGGGAAGTGCTGGAAGCGTGCCGCAAGGTCTATGTGATCTTCGAACAAAAAGCCTGAGACGGCATAACTATCTACCGCATCCGGCAGACCTTAACGGCAGACTATGGATCAGCATCTCGACTCACGAGGTGCCTCGATCTCCATTTCGCCGCAAGGAATGCCGCATGCCCAATATCACGACTTACACCGACGCCCAGGTGCTCGAGTTGATCAACTCGGTCATCGGCTCGACCTACTCCGAAGAACTGCGTCAGCAAGTCGAACAGACCACCGGCCGTCCTACACGCCCATGGGGCAATTATGTGGCGACCTACGACTCGCGCGCCGAACGCATCAACCTTAATGTCAACGCCGATGAGAGGATCATCTCGATCTACTTTGGCTGAGCGCCCTGCCAGCGCTTGAAACCGTTTTTCAGGCAACAAAAAAGGCCCGTATCGTGAGATACGGGCCTTTTTCGTAAGTCAGGAAAAATCAATTACTTGATTTTGCCTTCCTTGTAGATCACGTGCTTGCGAACAACCGGATCATATTTCTTGATCTCGATTTTGTCCGGGGTAGTACGCTTGTTCTTGTCGGTAGTGTAGAAGTGACCAGTACCGGCGCTCGAGATCAAACGAATCAATTCACGCATGATTAGCTCCCTTAAACCTTGCCGTCGCGACGCAGCTCGGCCAGCACAACGCTGATGCCACGCTTGTCGATGATACGCATGCCTTTGGCGGAAACGCGCAGGCGTACGAAACGTTTCTCTTCTTCAACCCAGAAGCGGTGATGCTGCAGGTTCGGCAGGAAACGACGACGGGTTTTGTTGTTTGCGTGGGAAATGTTGTTCCCAGTCACCGGACCCTTACCGGTAACTTGACATACTCTAGACATGCCTCAGCCCTCTAAAACCACATGCCCAACCCGGCATGGGTTGGCCGCTTAATCTCTAGTCATTGTGGCGCCAGGCGCCGCGATTCTTTAGAGGTCTTACCGGCTACACCTACAAGCGAAGGAACCGGGCCCCTAGAAAAGAGCGCTGCTTTATACCAGAAAGACCACGGAGCAACAACTTTCCGTGTGCAAAGAATGGCTAAAAAGCCGTTTTTCCAGCCCGCAAGCGGCTTGGGCAAAGGCTGGCGGCAATTTTTACCATTCGTCGAAGAAAACCGATCATACCCGCATTCGAGACTTTTCCTGCCGCCACTTCCGACAAATCCTCAGCCGCACAGCCCCGAAAAATGCAAAAAGGGGATAGTCATTTGCAATCGCGACCACTAGGGTAGGCCTTTTCCAGACTGCACTTGCAGATGGGCCTTCGATCTGTAAAGGAAGCCGACCATGCGCCTCGCTGCCCTCCCCCTGCTGCTCGCCCCGTTATTGCTGAGCCCTCTGGCCCAAGCCGCCGCCCTGAGCGTGTGCACCGAGGCCAGCCCCGAAGGGTTCGACGTGGTGCAATACAACTCGCTGACCACCACCAACGCCTCGGCCGATGTGCTGATGAATCGTCTGGTGGATTTCGACACCACCAGCGGCAAGGTGGTCCCGAGCCTGGCCGATAGCTGGGAAGTCAGCACCGACGGCCTGAGCTATGTGTTCAGGCTGCACCCGCAGGTGAAGTTTCACACCACCGACTACTTCAAGCCGACCCGCGATCTGACCGCCGAAGACGTCAAATTCAGCTTCGACCGCATGCTCGACCCGGCCAACCCGTGGCACAAGGTCGCCCAGAGCGGCTTTCCACACGCCCAGTCGATGCAGTTGCCGAGCCTGATCAAGAAGATCGACGCACTCGATCCGCTGACCGTGCGCTTCACTCTTGATCATCCAGACTCCACATTCCTGGCCACTCTGAGCATGGGTTTCGCCTCGATCTATTCCGCCGAATACGCCGACAAACTGCTGAAGGCCGGCGCCACCGACAAGCTCAACAGTCAACCGGTCGGCACCGGCCCATTCGTGTTCACCCGATTCCAGAAAGACGCGTCGATCCGCTACAAAGCCAACCCGGACTACTTCGGCGGCAAACCGGCGGTGGATCCGTTGATCTTCGCCATCACCCCGGACGCCAACGTGCGCCTGCAAAAGCTGCGGCGTAACGAGTGCCAGATCGCCCTGTCGCCAAAACCATTGGACGTACAGGCCGCGAAAGAAGAACCGACGCTGAAAGTCGAAAAGACTGACGCGTTCATGACCGCTTTCGTTGGCATCAACAGCCAGCATCCGCCACTGGACAAGCCGGAAGTGCGTCAGGCGATCAACCTCGCCTTCGACAAGGCCAACTACCTGAAAGCTGTGTTCGAAGACACCGCCGAAGCTGCCAACGGCCCGTATCCGCCGAACACCTGGAGCTACGCGAAGAACCTGCCGGGCTACCCGCACGATGTGGAAAAAGCCAAGGCATTGCTGGCCAAGGCCGGGCTGAAGGACGGTTTCCAGACCACCATCTGGACGCGCCCGTCCGGCAGCCTGCTCAACCCGAACCCGAGCCTCGGCGCACAACTGCTACAGTCGGATCTGGCGGAAATCGGCATTCAGGCAGAAATCCGCGTGATCGAATGGGGCGAACTGATCCGTCGCGCCAAGGCTGGCGAGCATGACTTGCTGTTCATGGGCTGGGCCGGTGACAACGGCGACCCGGACAACTTCCTCACGCCGCAGTTTTCCTGCGCGGCGGTGAAGTCCGGCACCAACTTCGCCCGCTACTGCAACGCCGATCTGGACAAGCTGATCAGCGCCGGCAAGACCACCAGCGAACAAGGTGTACGCACCAAGCTCTACGAACAGGCGCAGGCGCAGATTCAGCAGCAGGCGTTGTGGCTGCCGCTGGCGCATCCGACCGCGTATGCGCTGACGCGTAAAGACGTGCAGGGTTATTCGGTGAGCCCGTTCGGACGGCAGGACTATTCCAAGGTCACCCTCAAATAACCCGCCACAACACAAAACCTGTGGGAGCTGCGGTGCGACGATTCGACTTGCCAGCGATAGCGGACTGACAGACAACATTGTGCTGAATGTGCCGCCGTCATCGCTGGCAAGTCGAATCGTCGCACCGCAGCTCCCACAGGGTTTTGTATTCTCCCTTCGGATCTACATCCAGCCACACTCCGCCATCGACAACGGCTCGCCGTCTCCGACGATGAAGTGGTCGAGCACCCGCACATCGATCAGCTCCAAAGCCTTCTGCAAACGCTTGGTCAGCAAACGATCAGCCTGACTGGGATCGCTGTTTCCCGACGGATGGTTGTGGCACAGGATCACTGCTGCCGCGTTGTTGGCCAAGGAACGTTTCACCACTTCCCGGGGATGCACGGCGGTATTGTCGATCGAGCCGCGAAACAGCGCCTCGAAAGTCAGCACCTGATGTTTGGAGTCCAGAAACAGGCAGCCAAATACTTCATGCGGCTCATGACGCAGCATGGCTTTGAGGTAATCACGGACGACCTGGGGGTTTTCAAGCGCCGTTTTTTGGCGCATGCGCTCGGCCAAGTGTCGCCGGCCCATTTCCAGCACGGCTTGCAACTGGGCGAACTTCGCCGGGCCCAGGCCCAATTGCTCACTGAACGCTGCGAGATCGGCCTCAAGCAAAGCACGCAAGCTGCCGAACTGACCCAAAAGATGCCTCGCTACATCCACCGCACTTTTGCCGGATACACCGGTGCGTAGAAAAATCGCCAGCAATTCGGCATCGGAAAGACTTCCCGCGCCCTGTTCCAACAGCTTCTCCCGCGGCCTTTCCGCCGCCGGCCAATCGCGAATACTCATACACATTCCTTGTCTGTGGGCGCCGCTGTTCCGTAGCGGTCGCTGTGATATCGTAGCCCATCTTTTTTGCGGGCGAATTCACCCTGGGGAGGGGGTTTCGCCACGCATGTCACCAACGAAATGAAAGGCAGACCTATGCAGCGGCTGTATCGGAAACGCATCGTTCTGGGCGTCGGCGGCGGCATTGCTGCCTACAAGAGCGCCGACCTTGTGCGCCGCCTGATCGACCAGGGCGCCGAAGTGCGCGTGGTCATGACCCGGGGCGGCAGCGAATTCATCACCCCGCTGACCATGCAGGCCCTGTCCGGCCACCCGGTTCACCTGGATTTGCTCGACCCGGCCGCCGAAGCGGCGATGGGCCACATCGAACTGGCCAAATGGGCCGATCTGGTGCTGATCGCCCCGGCCACCGCCGACCTGCTGGCCCGTCTAGCCCAAGGCATCGCCAACGACCTGCTGACCACGCTGGTGCTGGCCACCGACGCCATCGTCGCTGTCGCCCCAGCCATGAACCAGGCCATGTGGCGCGACCCGGCGACCCAGGCCAACCTGCAACTCCTTGAAAGCCGTGGCCTGAAGACCTTCGGCCCGGCCTCCGGCAGCCAGGCCTGCGGCGACGTCGGCATGGGCCGCATGATGGAAGCCACCGACCTGGCCCAGCTCGCGGCGGACTGCTTCCAGCGTCAGGCACTGACCGGCAAGCACGTGGTGATTACCGCCGGCCCGACCCAGGAAAACATCGACCCGGTGCGCTACATCACCAACCACAGCTCCGGCAAAATGGGCTTCGCCCTGGCTGAAGCGGCAGTGGAAGCCGGCGCCCGCGTGACCCTGATCAGCGGCCCGGTGCACCTGCCGACGCCGGATCGTGTCACCCGCATCGACGTGGTCAGCGCCCGCGACATGCTCGCCGCGTGCGAAGCCGCGATCCCTTGCGACATTTTCATCGCCTCGGCAGCGGTTGCGGACTACCGTCCGGAAGTCGTCGCCCCGCAAAAATTGAAGAAAGACCCTACGAGCGGCGACGGCTTCGTCCTGCAAATGGTGCGCAACCCGGACATCCTGGCCACCATCGCGACCCGTCCCGACCGTCCGTTCAGTGTCGGCTTCGCCGCCGAGACCGAACACCTGCTCGACTACGCTGCACGCAAGCTGAAGGACAAGAATCTCGATCTGATCGTCGCCAACGACGTCGCCAACCCGAGCATCGGTTTCAACAGCGAAGAAAACGCCTGCAGCGTCATCGACCGTGCGCTGCACGCCACGGTTTTCGCCCAGACCAGCAAGAGCAAGATCGCTCGCCAACTGGTCACTTTTATCGCCGAACGTCTGAACCAGGTTTAATTTACATGCACGCTTTGCAAGCCAAGATCCTCGACCCACGCATCGGCACCGAATTTCCGCTGCCGCAATACGCCACACCGGGCTCCGCCGGCCTCGACCTGCGCGCCATGCTGCAAGAGGACATCGTGATCAAACCGGGTGAAACCGTGCTGATCCCTACCGGTCTGTCGGTGTACATCGGCGACCCGAACCTCGCCGCGCTGATCCTGCCGCGCTCGGGCATGGGTCATAAGCACGGCATCGTGCTGGGCAATCTGGTCGGTCTGATCGACTCCGATTACCAGGGGCCGCTGATGGTCTCCTGCTGGAACCGTGGCCAGAGCGAATTCACCATGCCGGTCGGCGAGCGTCTGGCGCAACTGGTGCTGGTACCGGTGGTACAGGCGCATTTCGAAATGGTTGAAGAGTTCGTCGAAACCGAGCGCGGCGCCGGCGGCTTCGGTCATTCCGGCACCAAGTGATCGGCTAGACAATCGTCGTGGCGAGGGCGTTTTCCTCGCCACGAATTTCAAATTGTCATCTGCAAGGTTTAGCGCCGAAAATCAAGGCATTGGCAGGCCGAAGCCACGCCGCACAAGGCGTCATGGCCCTTTCACACCACGAACTCTCTGTGAAAACCGCCGTCATACCCTTCAGTTTGAGCCTGCCGCCGAGATGATTCGACGGTGTGTCCCGCCACTTTCGAGATGGAGCATTTCCGCAGATGAGCACCCCCGCCCAAGTCGCCCCGAAGCTTCCCGACAGCATCTTCCGCGCCTATGACATTCGCGGCACCGTGCCGGAATTCCTCAATGCCGAAACCGCCTACTGGATCGGTCGCGCCATTGGCTCCCAGAGCCTGGCCCAAGGTGAACCGAACGTGTCCGTCGGCCGTGATGGCCGCCTGTCCGGCCCAGAACTGGTTGCCGAGCTGATCCGTGGCATCGCCGAAAGCGGCTGCCACGTCAGCGACGTTGGCCTGGTGCCGACCCCGGCGCTGTACTACGCCGCCAACGTGCTGGCCGGCAAATCCGGCGTGATGCTCACCGGCAGCCACAACCCGTCGAACTACAACGGCTTCAAGATAGTGATCGCCGGCGACACCCTCGCCAACGAACAGATCCAGGTTCTGCACGAGCGTATCAAGACCGGCAACCTGAGCAGCGGCACGGGTAGCGTGACCCAGGTCGAAATCCTCGACCGTTACACCACCGAAATCGTCCAGGACATCAAACTGGCCCGACGCCTGAAAGTCGTGGTCGACTGCGGTAACGGCGCAGCCGGCGTGATCGCCCCGCAACTGATCGAAGCGCTGAACTGCGAAGTCATCCCGCTGTTCTGCGAAGTCGACGGCAACTTCCCGAACCACCACCCGGACCCGGGCAAGCCTGAAAACCTTGTCGACCTGATCGCCAAGGTCAAAGAAACCAAGGCCGATATCGGCCTGGCCTTCGACGGTGACGGCGACCGCGTCGGCGTGGTGACCAACACCGGCACCATCGTCTTCCCGGACCGTCTGCTGATGCTGTTTGCCCGCGACGTACTGGCCCGCAACCCGGGCGCGGAAATCATCTTTGACGTCAAATGCACCCGTCGCCTGATCCCGCTGATCAAGGAATACGGCGGCGAGTCGCTAATGTGGAAAACCGGTCACTCGTTGATCAAAAAGAAAATGAAACAATCCGGCGCGCTGTTGGCCGGCGAAATGAGCGGGCACATCTTCTTCAAGGAACGCTGGTTCGGTTTCGACGACGGCATCTACAGCGCCGCACGGCTGCTGGAGATCCTCAGCAAGGAAAAATCCGACGCGGAAACGCTGTTCGCGACCTTCCCGAACGATATTTCCACGCCGGAAATCAATATCCATGTGACCGAAGAGAGCAAATTCAGCATCATTGATGCACTGCACGATGCACAGTGGGGCCCAGGCGCCGACCTGACCACCATTGACGGCGTGCGGGTCGATTACGCCAAAGGCTGGGGCCTGGTGCGCGCCTCCAACACCACACCGGTGCTGGTGCTGCGCTTCGAGGCCGATGACGAGGCTGAATTGCAGCGCATCCAGGCTGTGTTCCATGCCCAACTGAAACGCGTTGCACCTGATCTCCAACTACCGTTCTGATTTCTGATTCACCCGGAGCCCTGAATGACCCTCGAACGCGAAGCCGCCGCCCACACCGCCCAGGTCCTGTCCGAAGCGCTGCCTTACATCCGACGTTATGTCGGCAAGACCCTGGTGATCAAATACGGCGGCAACGCGATGGAAAGCGAGGAGCTGAAAACCGGCTTCGCCCGCGACATCGTCTTGATGAAAGCCGTGGGCATCAACCCGGTCGTGGTTCACGGCGGCGGCCCGCAGATCGGTGATCTGCTCAAGCGCCTGTCGATCGAAAGCCACTTCGTCGACGGCATGCGCGTGACCGACGCGGCGACCATGGACGTGGTGGAAATGGTCCTCGGCGGCCAGGTCAACAAAAGCATCGTCAACCTGATCAACCGTCACGGCGGCAGCGCCATCGGCCTGACCGGTAAAGACGCGGGGCTGATTCGTGCGAAAAAGCTCACCGTCACCCGCCAGACCCCGGAGATGACCCAACCGGAAATCATCGACATCGGTCAGGTGGGCGAAGTGGTCGGGATCAACACCGAACTGCTGAACCTGCTGGTCAAAGGCAACTTCATCCCGGTGATCGCGCCGATCGGCGTGGGTGAGAACGGCGAGTCGTACAACATCAACGCTGACCTGGTGGCCGGTAAAGTCGCCGAAGCGCTGAAAGCCGAGAAGCTGATGCTGCTGACCAACATCGCCGGCCTGATGGACAAGTCGGGCACCGTGCTGACCGGCCTGAGCACCCAGCAGGTCGATGATCTGATCGCCGACGGCACCATCTACGGCGGCATGCTGCCGAAGATCCGCTGCGCATTGGAAGCGGTTCAGGGCGGCGTGGGCAGCTCGCTGATCATCGACGGCCGCGTACCGAACGCAATCCTGCTGGAAATCTTCACCGACACCGGTGTGGGCACGCTGATCAGCAATCGCAAGCGTCCGTAAGCCGTAGCGCAAACAAAAAGACCCCGCTCAGCCTGACTGAGCGGGGTCTTTTTTTACCCGGAAGAAGCGATCAGACGCCGAACTGGGCGCGATAGGCTTCAACGGCTGGCAGGTGCTGCTTGAGCTGCGGGTCGTCAGCCAGGAATTCCAGCACCTGGTTCAGCGACACGATGCTGATGACCGGGATGCCGAAATCACGTTCGACTTCCTGAATCGCCGACAGCTCGCCGTTGCCGCGCTCCTGACGGTTCAGGGCGATCAGCACGCCAGCGGCCTTGGCGCCGTCCTGGGAAGCGATGATCTGCATCACTTCACGGATCGCGGTGCCGGCGGTGATCACGTCGTCGATGATCAGCACGTCGCCGGTCAGCGGTGCGCCGACCAGGCTGCCACCCTCGCCGTGGGCCTTGGCTTCCTTGCGGTTGAAGCACCAAGGCAGGTCACGGTTATGGTGCTCGGCCAACGCCACGGCGGTGGTTGCCGCCAGCGGGATGCCTTTGTAGGCCGGGCCGAACAGCACGTCGAACGGAATACCGCTCTCGGCGATGGCTGCGGCGTAGAAACGACCCAGCTGCGCCAGCGCGGAACCCGAGTTGAACAGGCCGGCATTGAAGAAGTAAGGACTGGTGCGCCCGGACTTCAGGGTGAACTCACCGAAGCGCAAAACGCCGCGATCGATGGCAAAACGAATGAAATCGCGCTGATACGCTTGCATGAAAAAAACCCCAAATACCACGGATTTAGCTAATTAGCTTGACGCCGTGTATCATACACGCACGCGATTTTTGGGGCCATTTATGCGGATCATCAGTGTGAACGTCAATGGTATTCAGGCTGCAGTCGAGCGAGGTTTGCTCAGTTGGCTGCAGGCACAGAATGCCGACGTCATCTGCCTGCAGGACACCCGTGCCTCCGCCTTTGAACTGGACGACCCAGCCTTCCAACTGGATGGCTACTTCCTTTATGCCTGCGACGCAGAAGTTCCCGCCCAAGGTGGCGTGGCTTTGTACTCGCGGTTGCAACCGAAGGCTGTCATCAGCGGTCTCGGTTTCGAGACGGCCGACCGCTACGGGCGCTACCTGCAAGCAGATTTCGACAAAGTCAGTATTGCCACCTTGCTGCTTCCTTCGGGAATGAACGGCGATGAGGACTTGAACCAGAAGTTCAAGCTCATGGACGACTTCGGCAAGTACCTGGACAAACAGCGGCGCAAACGTCGCGAGTACATTTATTGTGGCTCGCTGTACGTCGCGCAGCAGAAGCTCGACATCAAGAACTGGCGCGACAGCCAGCAATCCCCGGGCTTCCTGGCGCCGGAACGTGCCTGGATGGACGAGATTGTCGGCAACATGGGCTACGTCGATGCCCTGCGCGAAGTCAGCCGCGAAGGCGACCAGTACAGCTGGTGGCCGGACAACGAACAGGCCGAGATGCTGAATCTGGGCTGGCGCTTCGACTACCAGATCCTGACCCCGGGCCTGCGGCGCTTCGTGCGCAGCGCACGCCTGCCACGTCAGCCACGGTTCTCGCAGCACGCACCGCTGATCGTCGACTACGACTGGACGCTGACCATCTAAGCGGCGATTCGTGGATGCAAAAAAGCCGACATCGCTGTCGGCTTTTTTGTGGGCGCTGATTTTTGCTTTTATGCAGGGGACTCGAGTTGATCGTTATTTGACCAATCGCCAAGTGAACGGATAGCGGTAAGGAAACCCGTTATTAGCCTTCACCCCGGCAATAATCGGCAGCACAAACGAGCAAATGACCACAGGGATAATCAGCAGATACCCAATAAGCACTACCGTCAGCCCCACGCTAATGAGCGTAGCAATGGTCATCGTGATCTGAAAATTCAGTGCTTCCTTACCCTGCGCATCAATAAACGAGTCCTTCTCACGCTTCATCTGCCAGAGGATCAGCGGCCCGATCAAACTGCCAAATGGAAACCAGATCCCCAGCAAGCCGGACAAGTGACAGAACATCGCCCATTGGCGAACCTCCTGGCTCGGCCTGGGCAGTAACTCTTGCTCATCACTCATCGCGCCCTCCTTGCGGGTTACGAATCTGCTCAGTCGGCCAGTGCGGCCGTTTGCAGTTCGAAGATCTCGTTCATGCCTTTCTTGGCCAGTTCCAGCATCGCGTTCAGCTCTTCAGGCTGGAACGGCGCGCCTTCGGCAGTGCCCTGCACTTCGATGAAACCACCGGTGCTGGTCATTACCACGTTGAGGTCGGTCTCGGCGGCGGAATCTTCAAGATAGTCCAGATCCAGCACCGGCTCGCCCTGGTACATACCCACGGAGACAGCACCGATCATTTGCTTGAGCGGATCGCCGCCCTTCAGGCCGCCGCGCTTCTTGATGACTTTCAAGGCATCGACCAGCGCAACCATAGCGCCGGTGATCGACGCGGTACGGGTGCCGCCGTCAGCCTGGATCACGTCGCAGTCGACGTACAGGGTGACGTCGCCCAGCTTGGACATGTCCAGCGCGGCGCGCAGGGAACGACCGATCAGGCGCTGGATTTCCAGAGTACGGCCGCCCTGCTTGCCACGGCTCGCTTCACGCTGGTTACGCTCGCCGGTGGCGCGCGGCAACATGCCGTACTCGGCGGTCAGCCAGCCCTGGCCCTGACCTTTCAGGAAACGTGGTACGCCGTTTTCGACGCTGACGGTGCAGATGACTTTGGTATCACCGAATTCGACCAGTACCGATCCTTCGGCGTGCTTGGTGTAGTTGCGGGTAATGCGGATCGAGCGGAGCTGATCGGCAGCGCGACCACTTGGACGTTTCATAGGAGATACCTGTACTGGGGACGGAAAACTGCGGAGCATTATAGAGCTGCGCACCGCGCCTGGGCACTGCTTAAAAATTCCGGCCGTCGATCAAGGGCCCTGAAACGCACTTCGCCGACGGCCTGCAGCCCTTTGTCACACCGTGTGTTTGGGCGCATCTGCCGCACTGCGCTACAATCCTGCGCCTTTGCTGCCAGTCGGCTTAAATTCATTGATATCGAGCTGCGGAGCTTCAAATCCGCGCCGATCTGTATCGCGAGGTCACCGCCATGGTGCACAGCATGACCGCCTTCGCCCGCGTCGAGAAAGCCGGCGTTCAGGGCACCCTGAGCTGGGAGCTGCGCTCGGTCAACAGCCGCTACCTGGAACCCCATCTGCGCTTGCCGGAGTCGTTCCGCGACCTCGAAGGCGCCGTCCGCGAAGCCCTGCGTCAGGGCCTGTCGCGCGGCAAACTGGAATGCACCCTGCGCTTCACCGAGGAAAGCACCGGCAAGCCGCTGCAAGTGGATCGCGAGCGCGCCGCGCAACTGGTCGCCGCTGCCGAAACCGTCGCCGGCCTGATCAAGAACCCGGCCGCGCTCAACCCGCTGGAAGTGCTGGCCTGGCCGGGCGTACTGGTCGCCGACGCCACCGACCCGCAGGCGTTGAACGCCGAGGCGCTGGCCCTGTTCAATCAAGGCCTGAAAGACCTCAAGGCCGGTCGCGAGCGCGAAGGCGCGGAGCTGGCCCGCCTGATCAACGATCGCCTGACCTCCATCGAGGAAGATGTGGTGACCCTGCGCGAACTGGTTCCGCAGATGCTCGCCACCCAGCGCCAGAAAGTCCTCGACCGCTTCGCCGACATGAAGGCCGAGATGGACCCGCAGCGCCTGGAACAGGAAATGGTCATGCTCGCGCAAAAGAGCGACGTGGCCGAAGAACTGGATCGCCTGAGCACCCACATCATCGAAGTTCGCCGGGTGCTGAAATCCGGCGGTGCCGCCGGGCGGCGCCTGGACTTCCTGATGCAGGAACTCAACCGCGAAGCCAACACACTGGGCTCCAAGGCCTTCGACCCGCGCAGCACCCAGGCGGCGGTCAACCTCAAGGTGTTGATCGAGCAGATGCGCGAACAAGTGCAGAATATTGAGTAAGGCTACCCCGACATGACCCACAGCACCGGCACCCTGTACATCATTTCCGCCCCTTCGGGCGCGGGCAAGAGCAGTCTGGTCAAGGCCCTGACCGACGCCAACGAAGAAATCCGCGTCTCGATTTCCCACACCACCCGTGCCATGCGCCCGGGCGAAGTGGACGGCGTGAACTATCACTTCGTGACCCGCGAAGAGTTCGTGAAGATGGGCGAGCACGGCGATTTCCTCGAACGCGCCGAAGTCTTCGGCAACTTCTACGGCACCTCGCAAAGCCGCCTGCAACAGACTCTGGATGAAGGCCACGACCTGATTCTGGAAATCGACTGGCAAGGCGCCGAGCAAGTGCGCAAGCTGATGCCACAGGCGCGCTCGATTTTCATTCTGCCGCCATCGCTGCAGGCCCTGCACCAGCGCCTGACCAACCGTGGCCAAGACAGCGACGAGATCATCGACGGCCGGATGCGCGAAGCCGTCAGCGAGATGAGCCACTACGTCGAGTACGACTACCTGATCATCAACGACGATTTCGCCCACGCGCTGGACGATCTGAAAGCGATTTTCCGCGCCAATCAGCTGCAACAGAAACGCCAACAAGTGCGTTTCGGCAAATTGCTGGCTGAATTGCTGGGCTGAAACAGCACTTCCCAAAACCGCTGCAAGGGCTTTACATTGGTGCTTGCAGCGCGTTGAAGAGTCTGGTCAAAAAATCAGCGCTTCCCTAATCGCTGGTGATTTTTTAAACTGTTGAGTCCGCTCGCCCAACCGGGCAGCGCGCATATTGCATTCGCTCCGAGGAATACCATGGCCCGCGTAACCGTTGAAGACTGCCTAGAACACGTGGAAAACCGCTTTGAGCTGGTCATGCTCTCTACCAAGCGTGCCCGTCAACTGGCCACCGGCGGCAAAGAGCCCCTGGTACAGTGGGAAAACGACAAACCGACCGTAGTTGCGCTGCGTGAAATCGCTGAAGGCCTGATGAGCTACGAGTTCATCGCCGAGCAGGAAATCGTCCACGAAGACCCGGTCTTCGCTGCGTTCGAGGACGAGTCCAACGAGGCCGTCTAAGCCTATGCCTGGTCGACGTAGCACGGCGCGGGATCACAGCCTACGGCAGGAGACATCATGCCGAGCATAGACGCCCTCGCCGATCGCTTATCGACCTACCTCGGCAACGACCAGGTCAACCTGGTCCGCCGAGCGTATTTCTACGCCGAACAAGCCCACGACGGCCAACGCCGCCGCAGTGGTGAGGCGTACGTCACGCATCCCCTTGCCGTGGCAAATATTCTTGCCGACATGCACATGGACCATCAGAGCCTGATGGCCGCGATGCTGCATGACGTGATCGAAGACACCGGTATCGCCAAAGAGGCGCTGCAAGCGCAGTTCGGTGAAACCGTGGCCGAACTGGTCGACGGGGTCAGCAAACTGACCCAGATGAACTTCGAGACCAAGGCCGAAGCCCAGGCTGAAAACTTCCAGAAAATGGCCATGGCCATGGCACGCGACATTCGCGTGATCCTGGTCAAGCTCGCCGACCGCCTGCACAACATGCGCACGCTGGAAGTGCTGTCCGGCGAAAAGCGCCGGCGCATCGCCAAGGAAACCCTCGAGATCTACGCACCCATCGCCAACCGGCTGGGCATGCACGCAATCCGCATCGAGTTCGAAGACCTCGGCTTCAAGGCCATGCACCCGATGCGTTCCGCGCGGATCTACCAGGCCGTCAAACGTGCCCGGGGCAACCGCAAGGAAATCGTCAACAAGATCGAAGAGTCCCTTGGCCATTGCCTCGCCATCGACGGCATTCAGGGTGAAGTCAGCGGTCGCCAGAAACACCTCTACGGCATCTACAAGAAAATGCGCGGCAAGCGTCGGGCCTTCAACGAGATCATGGACGTTTACGCGTTCCGGATCATCGTCGACAAGGTCGACACCTGCTACCGCGTGCTGGGTGCTGTTCATAATTTGTACAAACCGTTGCCGGGGCGCTTCAAGGATTACATCGCGATCCCCAAGGCCAACGGCTATCAGTCGCTGCACACCACGCTGTTCGGCATGCACGGTGTACCGATCGAGATCCAGATCCGCACCCGTGAAATGGAAGAGATGGCCAACAACGGCATCGCCGCCCATTGGCTGTACAAATCCAGTGGCGACGAGCAGCCGAAAGGCACCCATGCCCGCGCCCGTCAGTGGGTCAAGGGCGTGCTGGAAATGCAGCAACGTGCCGGCAACTCACTGGAATTCATCGAGAGCGTGAAGATCGACCTGTTCCCGGACGAGGTCTACGTGTTCACGCCCAAAGGCCGGATCATGGAGCTGCCGAAAGGCTCCACGGCGGTCGACTTTGCCTACGCGGTACACACCGACGTCGGCAACAGCTGCATCGCCTGCCGGATCAACCGTCGTCTCGCGCCGCTGTCCGAACCGCTACAAAGCGGCTCCACGGTCGAGATCGTCAGCGCCCCTGGCGCGCGGCCGAACCCGGCGTGGCTCAACTTCGTGGTCACCGGCAAGGCGCGGACTCACATCCGCCATGCGCTGAAACTGCAACGCCGCTCCGAATCCATCAGCCTCGGCGAACGCCTGCTGAACAAGGTGCTCAACGGCTTCGACAGCGCGCTTGAACAGATCCCGGCCGAACGCGTGAAGGCGATGCTCACCGAATACCGCCTCGAACTGATCGAAGACTTGCTGGAAGACATCGGCCTGGGCAACCGCATGGCCTATGTCGTGGCACGCCGCCTGCTCGGCGAAGGCGAGCAATTGCCAAGCCCGGAAGGCCCGCTGGCGATTCGCGGCACCGAAGGCCTGGTCCTCAGTTACGCCAAATGCTGCACGCCAATCCCGGGCGACCCGATTGTCGGTCACCTGTCGGCGGGCAAAGGCATGGTCGTGCACCTGGACAACTGCCGCAACATCAGCGAAATCCGCCACAACCCGGAAAAATGCATCCAGCTCTCGTGGGCCAAGGATGTCACCGGCGAATTCAACGTCGAACTGCGCGTCGAGCTGGAACACCAACGCGGCCTGATCGCCCTGCTGGCCAGCAGCGTCAACGCGGCCGACGGCAATATCGAGAAAATCAGCATGGACGAACGCGATGGCCGCATCAGCGTCGTCCAACTGGTGGTCAGCGTCCACGACCGTGTGCACCTGGCCCGCGTGATCAAGAAACTGCGCGCCCTGACCGGGGTGATCCGCATCACCCGCATGCGTGCATAACTCAAACATTACAAGGAGTCATACATGACCAAGACCGTTATCACCAGCGACAAGGCCCCGGCCGCCATCGGCACTTACTCCCAGGCGATCAAGGCCGGCAACACTGTCTACATGTCGGGCCAGATCCCGCTGGACCCGAAAACCATGGAACTGGTCGAAGGCTTCGAAGCCCAGACCGTCCAGGTGTTCGAAAACCTGAAAGCCGTGGCCGAAGCTGCCGGCGGTTCGTTCAAGGACATCGTCAAGCTGAACATCTTCCTCACCGACCTGAGCCACTTCGCCAAGGTCAACGAGATCATGGGCAAGTACTTCGATCAGCCGTACCCAGCGCGCGCCGCCATCGGCGTTGCTGCCCTGCCAAAGGGTTCGCAGGTTGAAATGGATGCCATTCTGGTCATCGAGTAATGCGCACGGCGCGACCCTTCAAGGTCGCGCCGACTGCTCTGCGGTAAAGAAAAGGTTTTGAAAGGATTCCACCATGCGCAAAGCGCTTGCTCTCTCGCTGCTCGCCATTTTCCTCGGCGGTTGCGCCAGCAACCCTGCCGACCGTGACATCAGCGGCACCTGGATCAATCAGGTCGCCATCGATGCCGCCGCCAAGGGCGGCCCCCTGCGCGAAGCGCTTCAGGCCTACGGCCCGAACCTGGAATGGGACATCAACACCAAGGCCAGTCAGGCCCGCTTCACCAACGGTTTTGAGAACGTCGAAGGACGGCTGCTGGGCGAACAGTCCGGCGCCTGGAAAGTCGACTTCTATGGCAGCTCCGGCAGCGAACTGAAACGCGACGGCAGCCAGTTGCACCAGGCCGCCAGCGAAAACGAACCTCAGCAGCTTTTCGACCGTGCGCAGATCCCCGTGCCGGAAGGCGCACCGATCGGTGCCAGCTTCGAACGCGCACTGTACGCGGCCTATCTGGGCGGCAACTGGACGATCGCCAGCGGTCAGGGTGAAGGCGCCACCGTGCAATTTCAGGCTGACGGACAAGTCTCCGGCCTGCCGGGCGCCGACCGTTATGCCTTGTGCCTGGCGGGCGACTGCGCATCGATGAGCAGCGGCAACGACAGCATGTGGCTGCAACAGAACGGCCAGGGCAACAACTGGATCTTCGTTCGCAAGGGCAAGGAACTGGAAATTCTGCAGGCCGTGAACACGGCGCTGGCGGATGAACAACCGCAGTTCAGCGCGGGTGAACGCAAGTGGTTGCTCGAGAAGCAGTAAACCGATACTAAAGCTACAGAGAACCCATGTGGGAGCGAGCTTGCTCGCGATGAGGCCATAGCATTCAACATTTATGCTGACTGTTATGCCGCCATCGCGAGCAAGCTCGCTCCCACAGTGGTTTGTGGCGCCTGGAAATCAGCACTTGCCCTCAAGAATCGCGGCATACCCCTCGCGATAACTCGGATACGTCGGCACCCAGCCCAACGCTTTCGCCCGGGCATTGCTGCAACGCTTGCTGCCGGTTCGACGCACGCTGGCATCGTCCGCCCACTCAGTGACACCCAGATACTCGCGCAACCACGCCACCACTTCGGCCAGCGGTGCCGGCGCATCGTCCACGCCGATGTAGATGTCATCCAGCGCCACACCCTTGCGATCCGCATCCAGCAGGAACGCCATCAACCCCGCCGCATCATCGGCATGGATGCGATTGCCATACAGCGGCGGATCGACCGCCACGCGATAACCACGACGCACCTGGGTCAGCAGCCATTCACGGCCCGGGCCGTAAATGCCGGTCAGACGCACGATGCTCGCCGGAATGCCGCTGTTAAGCGCAACCTGCTCGGCCTCCAGCATCAACCGACCGGAATAACCGGCAGCAACGGTTTCGGATTTTTCATCGACCCATTCCCCGTCCTGCTGGCCATAAACACTGCTGCTGGAGACAAACAACAGACGGTCTGGCACCTGGCCGTAGTCGTTCAACCACTCCAGTACATGCTGCAAACCCTGCACATAAGCCGCGCGATAACCGGCTTCATCGTGCTCGGTCGCAGCCGCGCAATACACCAGGTAATCCACGGCACCGACCGGCCAGGTCTCGGGGCAATCTTCATTGAACAAGTCACCGGCCACACCGATAACGCCTTCCGGCAAACGTGAAACATCCCGGCGCAGGCCATACACCTGAAAACCGGCAGCCAGTAATTGCTTGGCCAGACGGCTGCCGACATCACCGCAACCGGCGATCAAAACAGAGGGCGCGGACATCAAAAATCTCCCATCGGAAAGCAACAGACTAGCCTCGGCAAGGGACGAGCGGCTAGCAATGAAGGAAAAAAAGCAACTCTATTACTTTTGTTAACAAGAATTACTTGCAATAATGCACGTCACTTTTGTTCTCGGCCTCACGAGGCCTGGAAGAGCATCACCGTTTTTCTATCTCAGGTCCGGCCAGCATGACACGCAATCAAATCCCCGCTTCGCCAACCAAACGACCTCGCGCCTGGAGCGCCGTGGCTGCCCTGCTGCTCAGCCTGATGCTGGCGCCAACCGCCGCTTTCGCTGACGCTCAGGCGCCAGCCACTCCAGCCGCCCACGAACAGACTGCACCGGCCGCCCCTGCCGCAGCGCCAGCCGCGACCGACCCGGCTCAAGCCGTGGACGCCAGCGCCGAAGACGCACCTGAAGTCCTCGAAGCCGACAACACCCTGGGCATGGCCCACGACCTGTCGCCATGGGGCATGTACCAGAACGCCGACATCATCGTGAAAATCGTGATGATCGGCCTGGCCATCGCTTCGATCATCACCTGGACCATCTGGATCGCCAAGGGTCTTGAGCTGATGGGCGCCAAGCGTCGTCTGCGTGGTGAAATCGCCGCCCTGAAAAAAGCCACCACCCTTAAAGAAGCCAGCGCCACCGCGGCGAAGGAAGGCACCCTCGCCAACCTGCTGGTGCATGACGCCCTCGAAGAGATGCGCCTGTCGGCCAACGCCCGCGAGAAAGAAGGCATCAAGGAACGTGTGAGCTTCCGCCTCGAGCGTCTGGTGGCAGCCTGTGGCCGCAACATGAGCAGCGGCACCGGCGTACTCGCCACCATCGGTTCCACCGCACCGTTCGTCGGTCTGTTCGGCACCGTGTGGGGCATCATGAACAGCTTCATCGGTATCGCCAAAACCCAGACCACCAACCTCGCCGTCGTGGCGCCAGGCATCGCTGAAGCGCTGCTGGCTACCGCGCTGGGTCTGGTTGCTGCGATTCCTGCGGTCGTGATCTACAACGTGTTCGCCCGCTCCATCGCCGGTTACAAGGCTCAGGTGTCCGATGCGTCGGCAGAAGTCCTGCTGCTGGTCAGCCGCGACCTTGACCACCAGCCTGAGCGCAGCAGCTCGCAGCCGCACATGGTCAAAGTGGGGTAATCGGCCATGGGCCTGCATTTGAAAGAAGGCGCAGACGACGATCTGGCCGAGAACCACGAAATCAACGTCACGCCGTTCATCGACGTGATGCTGGTGCTGTTGATCATCTTCATGGTGGCCGCTCCTTTGGCCACTGTGGACATCAAGGTCGACCTGCCTGCCTCGACCGCCAAACCGGCGCCACGGCCAGAGAAACCGGTGTTCCTTAGCGTGAAGGCTGACCAGCGCCTGTTCCTCGGCGAAGACGAAGTGAAGGCCGAAGCCCTTGGCGCCACCCTCGACGCCCGGACCAAAGGCAAGAAAGACACGACGATCTTCTTCCAGGCCGACAAAGGCGTGGACTACGGCGACCTGATGAGCGTGATGGACAATCTGCGCGCTGCCGGTTACCTGAAGGTCGGTCTGGTCGGACTCGAGAGCGCAGTCAAGAAATGATCACGACGCGCCATAAACTGACGCGTTACAGCGGTAGCCTGGCCGTGGTGCTGGGCGTTCATGCGCTGGCCATCGCGCTGGCGTTGAACTGGACTGCACGCCCGCCCATCGAACTGCCGCCGCAGGCAATGATGGTCGAACTGGCACCAGTTCCGGCCCCGCCACCGCCTGCACCGCCGAAAGTCGTCACGCCACCGCAGCCACCGGCTCCGGTTGAAGAACTGCCGATCCCGAAACTGGCCGAAGCACCGAAAGCAGAAATTGCCGTGCCCAAGCCGGTGAAACCCAAGCCGAAGCCGCAACCGCCAAAACCGGTTGAGAAGAAACCGGAGCCTGTGAAGGAAAAACCTTCCGAGGAAAAACCGGCAGAGCCTCAGCAGACCCAGGCACCGACAGAGAAGTCCGCCCAGCCGGCACCGGGCCCGTCGCCAGCGCAAATGGCGGCCAAGGCCAGTTGGCAAGGCACGCTGCTCGCGCATTTGCAGAAGTACAAGAAGTACCCGCAAAGCGCACAGCAACGAGGCAAGGAAGGTCTTAACCGTCTGCGTTTCGTTGTCGATGCCGAAGGCAACGTGCTGTCGTTCGAATTGGTGGGCCGCTCCGGCAACGCCGATCTGGACCGGGCCACCCTGGACATGATCCGCCGCGCCCAACCGCTGCCCAAGCCACCGGCCGACATGCTGACCAATGGCTCGATCGAAATTGTTGCGCCGTTTGTTTACTCGCTGGAACGCCGCCGCTAAGAAACACTGCAAACCCTGTGGGAGCGAGCTTGCTCGCGATTGGGCCTTGTCAGCCAGTGCTGCTTCGCTTGATACGCCGCTTTCGCGAGCAAGCTCGCTCCCACAGGGTTCAGCGTCAACCGGAACAATCCAGCCCAGAGGCACCGAAAGGTGCCTTTCTCATATCTGCAAACGGCAAACCGGCATTGCCCGGTGTCGCATTCATCACTCAGTCTGATAACGTGCGTCTATCGATTGCAGCCGGTATGCTTGGCCCGCATCTTCATGGACGCTTGCTATGACCCTCACAGAATTACGCTACATCGTTACCCTCGCCCAAGAGCAGCATTTCGGCCACGCGGCCGAGAAGTGCCACGTCAGCCAGCCAACTCTGTCGGTGGGCGTGAAGAAACTTGAAGACGAACTCGGTGTGCTGATTTTCGAGCGCAGCAAGAGTGCAGTGCGAGTGACACCGGTCGGCGAAGGCATCGTTGCCCAGGCGCAGAAAGTCCTCGAGCAAGCCCAAGGCATTCGCGAACTGGCCCAGGCCGGCAAGAACCAACTGACCGCCCCACTGAAAGTCGGCGCGATCTACACCGTCGGCCCCTACCTGTTCCCGCACCTGATTCCGCAACTGCACCGGGTCGCCCCGCAGATGCCGTTGTACATCGAAGAAAACTTCACCCACGTGCTGCGCGACAAACTGCGCAACGGCGAGCTGGACGCGATCATCATCGCCCTGCCGTTCAACGAAGCCGACGTGCTGACCCTGCAACTCTACGACGAGCCGTTCTACGTCCTGATGCCGGCCCAGCACCCGTGGACCCAGAAAGAATCCATCGACGCCGCGCTGCTCAACGACAAGAGCCTGTTGCTGCTCGGCGAAGGCCACTGCTTCCGCGATCAGGTGCTGGAAGCCTGCCCGACCCTGACCAAGGGCAACGACGGCGCCAAGCACACCACGGTCGAATCCAGCTCGCTGGAAACCATCCGGCACATGGTCGCCTCCGGCCTGGGCATCTCGATCCTGCCGCTGTCGGCGGTCGACAGCCATCACTACGCTCCGGGCGTGATCGAAGTGCGCCCACTGTCGGCACCGGTGCCGTTCCGCACCGTGGCCATCGCCTGGCGTGCCAGTTTCCCTCGGCCAAAAGCCATCGAGATCCTCGCCGACTCCATTCGCCTGTGCTCGGTCGCCAAACCCGCCGCGCCGGTCACGGCCGGTTAAGTCAGCGTCATGACTGAGCTGTCGCAGGTGTCGGTCACCGCACTCAAGGGTGTCGGTGAAGCCATGGCCGAGAAACTGGCCAAGGTCGGCCTGGAGAACCTCCAGGACGTGCTGTTCCACCTACCGCTGCGTTATCAGGATCGCACCCGCGTGGTGCCGATCGGCGCGTTGCGGCCAGGACAGGACGCCGTGGTCGAAGGCACCGTCAGCGGCGCCGACGTGGTCATGGGCCGACGCCGCAGCCTCGTCGTGCGCTTGCAGGACGGCACCGGCGGACTGAGCCTGCGCTTCTACCACTTCAGCAACGCGCAGAAAGAAGGCCTCAAGCGCGGCACGCGGGTTCGCTGCTACGGCGAAGCCCGGCCCGGCGCCTCGGGGCTGGAAATCTACCACCCGGAATACCGCGCCATTACCGGCGACGAACCTCCTCCCGTGGATGAAACCCTTACTCCGGTCTACCCGCTGACCGAAGGCCTGACCCAGGCGCGCCTGCGCCAGTTGTGTTTGCAAACCCTGACCCTGCTCAAGCCGGCCACCCTGCCCGACTGGCTGCCGACCGAACTGGCCCGCGACTATCAACTGGCGCCGCTGGCCGATGCGATCCGCTACCTGCACAACCCGCCCGCCGATGCCGACGTCGACGAACTCGCCCTCGGTCATCACTGGGCCCAGCATCGCCTGGCTTTCGAAGAACTGCTGACTCATCAACTGTCCCAGCAGCGCTTGCGCGAAAGCATGCGTTCCCTGCGCGCACCAGCCATGCCGAAAGCCACGAAACTGCCGCCGAAATACCTGGCCAACCTCGGTTTCAATCCGACCGGCGCTCAGCAACGAGTCGGCAACGAAATCGCCTACGACCTCAGCCAGCACGAACCGATGCTGCGGCTGATTCAGGGCGACGTCGGCGCAGGCAAAACCGTGGTCGCTGCCCTCGCCGCGCTGCAAGCGCTGGAGGCGGGTTATCAGGTCGCGCTGATGGCGCCGACCGAGATTCTCGCCGAGCAGCACTTCATCACCTTCAAGCGCTGGCTCGAACCGCTGGGCATTGAAGTAGCGTGGCTGGCCGGCAAGCTCAAGGGCAAGAACCGCGTCGCCGCGCTGGAGCAGATCGCCAGCGGCACGCCGATGGTGGTCGGCACTCACGCGCTGTTCCAGGACGAAGTGCAGTTCAAGAACCTCGCGCTGGTGATCATCGACGAACAACACCGCTTCGGCGTGCAACAGCGTCTGGCGCTGCGGCAGAAAGGCGTCGGCGGGCGCATGTGCCCGCATCAACTGATCATGACCGCCACGCCGATTCCCCGGACGCTGGCGATGAGCGCCTACGCCGACCTCGACACCTCGATCCTCGATGAACTGCCGCCCGGTCGAACCCCGGTCAACACCGTGCTGGTCACCGACACCCGCCGCGTCGAAGTCATCGAGCGCGTACGCAGCGCCTGCGCCGAAGGCCGTCAGGCCTATTGGGTGTGCACGCTGATCGAAGAGTCCGAAGAGCTGACCTGTCAGGCCGCCGAAACCACTTTCGAAGACCTCACCGCCGCCCTTGGCGAGTTGAAGGTCGGACTGATCCACGGCCGCATGAAACCCGCCGAGAAAGCCGCCGTCATGGCCGAATTCAAGGCCGGCAACCTGCAACTGCTGGTCGCCACCACGGTGATCGAAGTCGGTGTCGACGTGCCCAACGCCAGCCTGATGATCATCGAAAACCCCGAGCGCCTTGGCCTCGCGCAACTGCACCAGTTGCGCGGTCGCGTCGGCCGGGGCAGCGCGGTCAGCCATTGCGTGCTGCTCTACCATCCGCCGCTGTCGCAGATCGGCCGCCAGCGCCTGGGCATCATGCGCGAGACCAACGACGGTTTCGTCATCGCCGAAAAAGACCTCGAACTGCGCGGCCCCGGCGAAATGCTCGGCACCCGCCAGACCGGCCTGTTGCAATTCAAGGTCGCCGACCTGATGCGCGACGCCGACCTGCTGCCCGCCGTGCGCGATGCCGCCCAGGCATTGCTCGAGCGCTGGCCCACCCACGTCAGCCCGTTGCTCGACCGCTGGCTGCGACACGGGCAGCAATATGGCCAAGTGTGAGCACCGTCGCAGTTTCTGACAGCTCGTTCCAGGCAAGCTGGTTATACTCCTGCAATTGTTTCAAAAACGGATACAGACCATGACCGAAGCTGCTCTCGCCCCCGAACTCCCGCACGCTCCGTCTGTTATTCGGCTGCTGCTCAACAAGCTGGGCATCGCCTACGAAGAAGTGCTCGACCACCACGGCCTCAATGCCTCGCGCAAAGTGCAGGCCGTGTTGCTGGACGACGCGGTCGGTGCGCTGATGGTGCTGTTTCCACAGAGCCAGTTGCTGGATCTCAACCGCCTCGCCGAACTGACGGGCCGTCGCCTGACCGCCGTGTCCACCGAGCGCCTGGAAAAGATGCTCGGCAAACACAGCCTGAGCCTGCTGCCAGGCCTGCCGGCGCTGACCAGTTCGCCGTGCCTCTACGAAGAGGGCCTGCTGCGCGAGCCGAAGTTGCTGATCAACTCCGGCGAGCCGGGCCTGCTGCTGGAAATCGCCAGCGAAGACTTCAAGACCATGCTGACCAAGGCCAGCGCCGCCAACTTTGGCGAAGCCCTGAGCAGCATCCGCCCGAACCTCGACCGTCCGGACGATGACCGCGAGGAAATCACCCAGGCCGTGCAGGCGTTCACCGCGCGGCGCATCCAGCAGCGTCTGGAAGCGACCATCGAGATCCCGCCGCTGGCCGAAACCGCACAAAAAATCATCAAGCTGCGCGTAGACCCGAACGCCACCATCGACGACATCACCGGCGTGGTCGAAACCGACCCGGCGCTGGCTGCGCAAGTGGTGAGCTGGGCGGCGTCGCCGTACTACGCCTCGCCAGGCAAGATCCGTTCGGTGGAAGACGCGATCGTCCGCGTGCTGGGCTTCGATCTGGTGATCAACCTGGCGCTGGGCCTGGCCCTCGGCAAGACCCTGAGCCTGCCCAAGGATCACCCGCAACACACCACGCCGTACTGGCAGCAGTCGATCTACACCGCTGCCGTCATCGAAGGCCTGACCCGCGCCATGCCGCGCGCCCAGCGCCCGGAAGCCGGCCTGACCTACCTCGCCGGCCTGCTGCACAACTTCGGCTACCTGCTGCTGGCCCACGTGTTCCCGCCGCACTTCTCGCTGATCTGCCGCCACCTGGAGGTCAACCCGCACCTGTGCCACAGCTACGTCGAGCAACACCTGCTGGGCATCAGCCGCGAACAGATCGGCTCCTGGCTGATGCGCTACTGGGACATGCCGGACGAACTGGCCACCGCCTTGCGCTTCCAGCACGACCCGAACTACGACGGTGCCTACGCCGAATACCCGAACCTCGTCTGCCTGGCCGTGCGCCTGCTGCGCGGTCGCGGAATCGGCTCCGGGCCGGATGAAGACATTCCGGATGCGTTGCTGGAACGCGTTGGTCTGACTCGCGACAAGGCCAATGACGTCGTCAGCAAAGTGCTTGAGGCGGAAGTGCTGTTGCGTGAACTGGCTTCGCAGTTTAGCCAGGCTTAAAGCACTCTTCGGAACGTCAACCAGGGCCTGTTTTGATTGCAAATAGGGCCCTGGTTCCACAGATTTCGGTCACTTTGCCAGCAACGACAGCAAACTAGCGCCCTGCTATGATTTGACGGCAAACAGAGGGATTTCCGATGACCCAAACAGATGCTGTCAGCGTTGCAAGCGAAGTTCGCAAACTAGCCAAAGACAACAAGGTTACGGCCAGACGTGACGGCATGAGTCGTATGGCCGTGGGAATTACCCGCTTGGCTGGTGATGTCGTCGAGCTGGATGGCATCGAACAGTTGCTCGTCAATCTCAAGCGAAAAGGCATTCTGAGCAAATCTGAAATCCTGGCGCTCCAAGGGCGCTATCTTCAGGAAAGGCGTGCACAGAAACGTAGCGCATGACTTTTGATCCGTTCGGCGACTTCGAAACGGCTGGATATCTTCAAAACTCGCTGGACTCCGAGCCTCCTGAGCCCGATAGCTGAAGAGGCTGAACCGTCCCGGCAAGCTACCTGAAAGACCTATGCCTTCGGCTTGGCCTTCCGCGGCTTCAAATACTTCATCAACCCCTGAAACCACATCACCAGCGCCGGATTCCCCTTGAGCTGGATCGACTTGTCCTGAATCCCCTGCATGAACGCCAGCTGCTTGTTCTTCGCCTGCATCGTGGCAAACCCGAACGCCGCGTCTTTAAAGGCAATCGCAAACGCCGGCTCCGCCACCACCCCGGACTTGCTGGTAATCCGCTGGTCCTTCACCACGAAATGCCGCGCCACCTTCCCGTCCAGAGTCTGTAGCTGAAACACCAGATCCTTGTCACCCAACTGCTGCTGGAACGCAGGATTTGTCCGACTGGCCTTACCCATCAACAGACCCAGCATCCACAGAAGAAAACGAAATTTCATGCGCACAGCCTCAAAAGGAAAATGAACGGCCGGGGGAGTGTAAGT
Organism: Pseudomonas sp. HS6; assembly: GCF_023375815.1. Taxonomy (NCBI): domain Bacteria; kingdom Pseudomonadati; phylum Pseudomonadota; class Gammaproteobacteria; order Pseudomonadales; family Pseudomonadaceae; genus Pseudomonas; species Pseudomonas sp. HS6. The sequence continues at coordinate 4,288,401 of NZ_CP067412.1, forward strand.
GATTCGGGTGGATTCGCCACTATCTTGGATTGATAGAAGACGATGTAGCGCTTTTCCCGCCAGATGACTACCAAGTCACGAACTCCAACCCCCGAACCTGATCGTTCCCGCGCTCCGCGTGGGAATGCATCCCGTGACGCTCCGCGTTACACCATCCCCCCGTCCTACACCTGAAGAAACACATTCCTGTAGGAGCTGCCGATAGCAGTGGTTTCTTGTTCCTCTACCCGCAAATCCTTGGGAAATGTCCTTCAAACTGCGGTGCTGTCCATGAACTAGGCAGGCTGGAGCATCGTCGATAGCCTCTATGTGTCGCCGCAAAATCGGTGACTCGGACGTGCAAGTCCGATGGGGCACACAATCGCTTATGGCAATTCATCGGGCATTTTCCTATGCTCGCGGGTCGTTATGGCGGCTGTGTGTGGGAGGCTTCCGAGCCTGCCGGATAGCTCCACCGGTCTTGCACACCTATGCACAGCTGCCACCACTTTCGAAGTGCGAGCGAAAACGGTGTCGGCTCCTAAAACATGGAGCAAGACCTAATGATCAAACCAACACCGAATCCCCCCGAAATTCCAGAAAACCCAGAAACCTCCCCCTACGAATCCCACGATTCGAAGAAACTCCACGAAGCCGCCGAACGCGCCCTCGACCACCACTTCAAACCCAGCGCCCCACGCCCCAAACGCCTGGGCGGCCTGTTCGCCCTATGCCCCAACGCTGACGCCGAAGCCCTCATGGCCAACGCCTCCGAAGACCTCCTGTCCATCAGTGCCTTCGCCGCCAACCTGGCCGACGACCTCGACGGCCCACGCCGCTCGATGGCGCTGGGCCTGAGCAGAATGGCGGATGGCGTGCGGTTGATGGTTGAAGGCACGCTCGATCACATTGAGTTTCGAGAGTATCAGGCCAAGCCGTAGCTGAATCGCGGGCGGAAAAAAGGGGACGATGAGTCCCCTTCTTCAGTGATTACGATTCACCACTGACAGCCCGCATTTGTTGACGGCTCCATGTTGAACGCATGGTCAAAAGAATACTTTTTTCCAGATTTGTAGTTTGTGTAGGTCATCTCATCTACCCGGCCGCCCTGAGTGACCATTTGATACTCACCTGTCAGCGCACCGTCAGCCACTTCAACCCAAGTCGTCGTGTATTGATACGGACGCCCATACAACAACTCTTCTTGTTCAGTACTGCGGTGAACCAGATCAATAGCTTTCTTCGACGTGCTGTACCTGACACCCGCTCCGCTCCATTTCAAAACGGAGTCGTAGTAGGTTCTGAATTCGAAATTGATGCTTTTGCCCTCTTTCGAGCGAAAGCAATAAACCTCCGCTTTGATCTCACTGTGGGCCATCAGTGGACAGAGAAGTAAAAACGCAGGAAGAAACACAGACAATGATTTCAAACCGATCAATCCTTAACGGTTCAGAGGTAACTGAAAACGCATTCGCGCCGTGCAATAGACTAAATCTTCCCGGAGCACACGTTCGCTCATTTCGCAGTGCCCACTGGCGTATTGCTTAAATAGCGGATCATCGAGCTCAGCCCCTCCCAATCGCTCGATTGAAGCCATCATTTCCCTCTCCCGGTTCTCACCGACACCTGCCATTACGGATGCCGCCTTGTAGAAGCCATCAATCATCATGCCAGTCTGTAGAGCAACCAATTCCCCCAACCGGGCATTGGTTGTTTGCACCAGGCACCCAAGCCTTTCGATGGGTGCCTCTGCACCGGGCAAGGCCGACTGATAGATCTCCTCGCAATACGCCTCTTTGAAGCGCACCCACTTCTTTTGCACATCAGTCAGTTGTTTCTTGTCGGCAGGTGCCAAACTGACCAGCGCTTTCTTGTATTGCTCATTCAACACCGCATCGACTTTCTCGAGAGTCTGCTGACCGCAAATAATCATATCGGGATTGGAAAAGCTGTCGGGATTACAGGTTTCCTGGGCATGCGCAGGAACCAGCAATGCAGCCAAAGAAGCACCCGCGACCAGTTCAAATAACGCCTTGAGTTTGATCATGATCCGGATACTCCGGCACTGCGCTCAGCTACCCGTCCAGAAGTCTTCGAGGCACCGGGCTCGGATGCGCCGCACTTCAGTTCTTTGATCTGCTCGTTTTGAATCGGAATTACACAGGCGAGGCGCTTTTCGCCGGTAGGGCGAAGCTCTGTCAGGCTAAGCGTCACGTGCAAACCGTCGTCCGCAAATACGTGATCTTCAAACCCGGCATAGCTATAACCCGACCTGAACGATTTGCCGTCAAAACTGCAAAAGCGCCTGGACGACAACACCCTCCAATTGCCGTCCGGCGCAAGGATTTGCACATCGAGGCACGGACTACCAAACGCGGTGACATAACGAGCAACAACATCACCAAAGCGTTGAGAGGCAGAGTTGGAAACCTTGGCAACATCGACCACTTCACTCGGATCATCCGGCGCGACAGTGTCCAGATAAGCGGCTCGCTCCAGACTCATTCTGGCGATGCAGTTATTGGTCAGCGTGGCATATGCCTTGGATCCGGTTTCAGTCTCTATGGCTTCGAGAGGGCATGTGGTGTCGCGTAACTTGATCCACGCGCGTTGCGAGTCTCTGGCCATGGCCATGTATGCCTTCGCTTGTTCAGGCTGACGCTTCCATTGAGACTCGAATCGAGTCATCAATAGTTTGTAGCTGGCATTGAGTTTTGCATCGGCACTCTTGCGGTCGGCTTCCACGCATTGGTCGTATTGCCAGCTCACTGTGATGACTTTGCAGTTGTCCTCAGCGAGCGCGATTGAAGCGGACAGCAGGCCTAAGGACAACGCGATAAAGCGCACAAACATGTTCAATGTTTCATTCCCTGAATGACGGATCGCTCAACTGCGCGCTGAGGTATTTTCTGCGCCTTGCCATCGGCGCTCATCGCGTCGCGGTACTGGCTGTAATAACGCTGAGCTTCGTCTTTGCGATCAAGGCGCCAGAGTGAATCGGCGATGTTCAACATCAGCACTGTGCGTTTACCGACGGCCTCAACGCCGCGATAGAACTTCAGTGCAAGCTCATCGTTGCCGCCCTCGGCCAAGTAGAAGGCCAGGTCGTTGAGAGCTTGAACATTGCGCGCCGGCGGGTGACAAGCCATATAGGCGTCTGGACTTATAATGCGAAGATTGAATTCGAGTTCTTCCACGCGAGATTGCGGCATCTCAATACTTGAGACTTGATTCAAAAAATCCTTTGGAGACGGTGTCGTCAAGGCGAGGTCAAGAACTTCCCCCTCACCGGAAGCCCATCGATTGCCCTCCCACGTGCCGTCGCAAAACCTGGCTACGTGCTCACTTAGTACGCAACCGGTCTCCATCGAAATGACACCGCAACCCGTCTCCTCCGTCGGAATCTCTTCACCCTCTTGACCAATGACAACACCATACAGAGTCTGAAGAAGCAGCACTGTTTTCTTGTCAGGACTTAGCCAACTGTCATGCGTTTCGGTACCAACATCGGAAATATAGAGGGGAAAAGTCTTGCCATTCGCGGTAAACGAGGCGACCGCTGACTCCGGAGCAGGCCTGCTCCATTTCTTATCCTTCAGCGTCAACATGTGCCCGCCAACCCCGACGATCTGTATGTTCTCCGCCAAGGCATTGGCTGAAGCAAACAGGCTCATGACAATCATCACCCACTTAACGCTGCCCGCGAGTAGACGGTTCATCCACTCATTCCTCATCAATCGACGGCGATTCCACGTCGGTCATGCCAAGCAACCGGAACTCGTTGTTCACAAATTCGTAGTACCGATCCCGGTTACGGTTTTCCAGGCGATTTCCCTGGGCGTCTTCTTCACCATCGAGCGTGACGCCGGAAATGATGATCAAGCGACTATCGGGCAAATACGTCGTGTCGAAAGTGCTGCCGTCATAGGCATTCGGAAGACCACCAACGACATCACCGGTCTGGGCGTCCAGCACTTCGCCGCAAATGGCGCCGCCGCCACAGCCGAACCTGTACAGGATGTAATGGCCGGCGAAGTTGACCTTGCCTTGCAGGGCCTTCGCCCGGGCGCTGTCCATGACCGGGTTGCTTTGTTCCTGCTGCACCGGCTCATGGTTGGGGCCGCTGAAAACGGGGGTGACGGTGTAGTCCTTGAAGTCTGGATCGGCGGCGAATGCCATGGAAGTGGCAGCTAACAGCAAGCTGCCGAGAACAATCGAAAATCCTTTCACGCTGTAACTCCATCTTTGACATTCATCGTCTGGATATTCATTCGAAGGCGATGCTGCGAACCGCTGTCTTGATTTGATCAAACCCATCAGCGCTGATCGCCAACGGTTTGGCCGAGCCTGATTCCGCCGAGCCGATCAGCACGTCTTTACCCCGCAGCAGGCAAAAAGCGACGCGGGTAATGTGCCGTCGTGGCTTGTCGTGGAAGCCGAAGATGAAACCCGAAGACGCCTCCCCAGCCCATTGCTCGAAGGTGTAGGTGTTCGCACGGCCCGCCAACTCGTTGGGTACCCAACCGTGATCAGTGAGGGTCGCCGGGCACCTTCGGTCGTTGTCATCACGCAGGACTTGCACCGCAAATGCATCGTCTTCCGGAGGTTTCCAGGCGGTGAGGCGGGAAAAAAATTCCGTACTTTCACACATCAAACCAAACCATGGCTGGCTCAGGTTGGAGGGTTTCTCGAAGTGCCACTCGGAGCCACTCGACGTTGGCGCTTGCCACAAGCGAGGCGCGCTGGACGATTTGGGCAACTGTTTGGCTGCCACAAAGACCGGATAGAAATCATCGAACGTCAACCATTGGTCTTGCAGCAGCGGCATTGAGAACCGACATGACCCCATGTCTACAACTGCCGCCGCCGGGCCGTGAAGGACCTGTGACTGACCCATTGAATTGCCGACTATCACGGCATCGGCGGCATGGCCCACCTGAGCAAGCACGAGCAAACCAGACATCAACCCATGGAAGTATCGGGCGTTCACTTCACATCCTTCGAATTCATCAATTCCAGTTCACCATCTCGATACACCACCTCACACCCCACCCACGCCAGATCCACCTGCGGCATCACCGCCGAAGGCTTGCGCAGTTCCCGCAACAACGTCGAGCCATGCGACAACCGCCCACCCATCCGCGCAATCACCGCCCGCGCGGCCTGATAGTGCGCGTGACGCCCCGGATCGAGGGTGTCTTCCAGCAAGATGTCTTCGCCAAGAATGCCCCTCACCTGCCCCGGGTAAATCATGAACCCGGTGGCCTGTTCGGCACCTTCGCGGCCGTCCTGCCAGAAGCTGCCGTCGCGCGTGCGGATGTCCGGGTGCGGCGCAAACCAGTGTTCGCGATCCGCCAGTGGCATGGCGTGATGCAGGCGGAAGAAGATGCGCATCAGGTTGTCGCGATACCACTCGCGCACTTGCAGGTAGTAACCACGCAGGCCCGGCAGGCCGGTCGAATGAGCGAGGTGAATCAGCCCTGACCATTGCGGGAAGGCCTGTAGTGGCAACGCGCTCGACGCGGGTCGAGGTGTGGCCGGATCGGTCTCCCACGGCAGCCGATGGGGACTGTTTTCCAGGTTGTCGTAAGCGGTGGGCGGTCGGCCCAGCCAGTCCCCGCCGCTGCTGGCCTGCGCCGTGGCGATGCACAGATTGCCCTGCACCACGAACACATAAAACCGGGTGAACCAGTCGGCCAATTGCTGACCGTCAGCACCCTGGGCGACGAGGTCGGTCAGCTCTTGGTCGAAGCGCTGCAAGCCGTGCTCAAGGCTCAGCAAATGTCCGCGAGCGATACGTTGCATGCGCAGAAACAACGGCAGCGAACGCAACATCCGCAGCGGTCGCCACGGCAGATGCGGGGTCGCGCCGCCGACTTCACCGGCATAGTTGCTGGCGCTGATGCCCCAGTCGGCCAACCGTGCGAGAAACAGGTCGTTGTTGATGTAGGACGCACCGCCAAATACAGCCGCGAACGGCTCGTTGTCCTGCAACACCCGCGCATCCCAACGGGCCATGATCGCCGGAATACTCGCGGCGGCCCGGCGCTGGGCGTACTCCACCAGCACGCTGGGTTGCGGCGGCAGGATCTCGGCGATGTTGGCGGCCGTCAGGTGGCGGCGCCAGCCGTAATCGCTGATCGGCCGGTATTGCAGCAGCCACAGTTGCGTACCGTCCCAGGCCCATTCGACATCGCCGGGCACGTAGTGGAACACCCGCAAGACATCCTGGAGAAAGCGCCACAGCACGTCTTCGGTCAAACCGTGCGTGGCCGTGAACGTGCCACTGCGCCAGGCATCGCCGAGCCGCGAAAGCGTCGCCCGCTCCGGGCTGATCTGACCGTCGGCAAGGGACTCAAGATGACCTTCAACCCATTCGAGTTCCACCGACAGATGACGCACAAACGCGATGCCCGACACCTGCGGCGTGATGAAGCGCTGCACCACCACTTCCTCAACACCTTCGGCAGTCAGCTCGGCGATGCGCGCCGACACGTTGGCGGTAGGCTCGCGCAGGTAGGTCGTGCTCAAACCGGCATTCGCCGAGTCGGCCTGATCTTCGCCATAACTGGAGGAGCGCACCGCCCAGATCGCCTGTGGTTGGCGGGCGAGGAAGGTCGGTAGTCGCGGGTCGTTGCAATCGTTGAGGGTCAGCGCCGCCGGAACTGCTTGCCGGGCCAGTTCCGCCAGACGCAAACGCCCGCCCTTGGTATGCGCGACGAAGCCGCGCTCGTCCGACTCCAGCCACTGCGCAAACTGCGCGGGCGCGTCGATCCACGGGTAATGACCCCAACCGGGTTTCAGGCTGATGGTCAGGTCTGCGCGCGCAAGAATCGCCGACCATGCCGCCGCTTGCTCGATGCCAAGCACCTTGTCCTGATCGCCCCAGACCAGCTCGACCGGGTCGGTGATCCACTCTAGCAATGGCAGTGCGGTGTCGGCACGGATCAGATCCCAGTGCGGCACAAACGCACGGCAACGCGCATAACCGGCGCCCATGCGCTGGTACTGCGCGGGCGTCCAGGTCTGGTTGGAGAACTTGCGCGCGAACAGCGTGGGTTTGTTCGACAGCAGCCAATGAATGCTCTTTCGGATTGGCAGCGGTGACATCAGCGCCGGCAATCGACGCTGCCACAAAAAAGCGCCCACCGGCGCCAGCAAAACACTGCGAGAAAAGTGCCCGGGCCGACGTTGCAGCGCATGCAGCACCAGCAGCGCGTTGACCCCGACGGCCATGATCGCACTGCCCTTTTGCGTCATCGCCAACAAGGTCTGGGCGTAAGCCGCCAGATCCTCGCAGGGCGGCTGCGGGTTAGCGCCGAAGCCCGGCAACTCCAGCGGCACCACGTCGTAACGCTGAAAATGCGGCAGCGCGTCATCCCACCAATCGGCGGCGCTGCCGTTGCCGGCCAGCAGGTACATCAGAGGCTTGCTCATGGGCGATCCTCAGGCCAGATCGCGCAGCGCGGCGTCGAGGGTCGGATAGCGGAACGTGTAGCCCGCCTCGCTCAAACGCTGCGGCACTACACGCTGACCGTCGAAGAACAGCTGAGCCATTTCCCCGGCCAACGCACGCACGGGCGCTGCTGGAATGTGGAACCACACCGGGCGCTTGAGGACTTTTCCGACGTTCTCGGCGAAGGCTGCCTGACTGACCGTTTCCGGCGCGACCATGTTGTAGGTGCCGCGCAAATTTTCATCGTGGAAGGATCGAGCGATCACCTGAATCACATCGTCGCGATGCACCCAGCTCATGATCTGCTGACCGTCGCCCATGCGCCCGCCGAAGCCCAGGCGAAACGGAATCAGCAATGGCAGCAGCGCACCGCCCGGACCAAACACCACGCCGAGGCGCAGCACCACCTGACGCACACCAAACTGCGTGACGGGTTGCGCCGAAGCCTCCCAGCGCGCGCAGAGCTCGGCCATGAAACCGTCGCCCTTACTGGCGCTTTCATCAAGGTTTTCGCTGGCATCACGCACGCCGTAGAAACCGATGGCCGAGGCTTGAATCCACAGCGCGGGTTTGTGCCTGGCGTTTTTCAGCCAGGTCATCAACGCTTCAGTGGTGTTGACCCGACTGGCGATCAATTGCGCCTGGCGCTTGGGACTCCAGCGCGGCCCGGCGACCGGTGCGCCGGCGAGGTTGATCACCACGTCGAAGGGTTCGTCGCAGCCGAGTTCGCTCAACGACCGCACACAGCGAACGCGACCGTCGAACAGGTTCGCCGCTTTCAACGGATCCCGCGCCAACACGCTGACCGTGTGGCCGGCGTCGAGTAATTGATCGACTACGGCTTCACCGATAAACCCGGTGCCCCCGGTGATCAGCACACGCTTGTAGGCGCCGCCGACAAAGGGGTTGGACTCGCTCACGGTTCTTTCCGGCGGGTATTTCCGACGATCATGGCGCAGCAACCAGATCAGCGGCGGCAACAGCACCAGCAGCGCAAAACCGTCGAGCCACAAGTGCGACCAGACCTGTTTTTGCGCTGAAAGCCACATGTCCTGCGGCGCCCATAACAGCACGCCCGCCATCAACCAGCCCCAAATTGCAGGAGCTTTAAGACGGTTGCCGAGGCACACCAACGTGAGCATGTACAGCGAATAACTTTGCAACGTCGCGCCAAACAACGCGAGCCACCAGACCTGTAGCTCGTGACCGGCGGCAGGGACCGCATCGGCGCCCCAGAATGCGAGTTCGAGGGTGTGAAGATAGCCGTCGAGTAATCCGGAATGACCGGCCCAGGTCAACGTGAGCCCGGCGAGCACATGTACGATTGCCGCGGCATACAGCCAAAGCACCATCGCGGGGCGAAGAGAGAAAGAGGGGGCTGGCATTCCGTGTCCTGAGCGCGTTCCTTGAGGGCCGCGAGTTTAAAGGAAAATGGGGGGTGTCAGATGCACAAGCGTTAAGCGTTTACCGTGACGGGCTTAGGCTCAGCGCTTGTGAAAGCGCGTCACACATGACTGCGGCCCGTTCATTCCCCAGTAAGTGCTGAGTAATACTTTGCGTTTCTTGTCGACACGGAGGTTGACGAAACCATCGCCACAATCCGGCTGCACTTCCTCGAAGTCAGCGGTTTTCGGCCGGTAGATGAAAATCCGGTGGATGGTGTAGGTGCCCATGCCGTCGTCGATCTGCCAGACCGAAAAATCTTTCATGCCATCGAAGTTGAAATCGTCGATAGCGACGTGCAGGGATTTTTCAGCGGAAAAGTCGATGGTTCGCGACTCGCGAGCATCGACTTGAACCGTCACTTTCGGCCCGCTCACTTCCAACATCGCTTCAACGTTTTTAACAGGGCTGAACGATGTTGCCTCTGCCCCCGCCGACGCCGATTCCAACACCCCGAACAGCGCCAGACCCAAGCTCACTCGACTCATTGATCGCCCTGCTCCCACTTGCAACCACCGTCTAGAGAAACATCGACATTGGGGTCAAGCAGGAAACTGTATTCCTTGCCGTTGGACTTCTTGGTGTAAACCATCGAAACGCTCATCGCTGCTTGGGTGACCCACTCATAGGTTCCCGTGACCTTGCCGTCGACAATCTCGGACCAGGTACGGGTATTTTGCGTGGGTGCGTCCGGAGCAAGTATTTCTTCCTGATGATCCGTCAGTACGATGGAAATCGGCGTTTTCGACTTGGCGTATTTGACGAAACCACCCGACCAATTGCTTTCGTGATCGTAGAAGGTTCTGAGTTCGAACTTGATCGAGTGGGCGTCATCGAAGCAGTAGTTTTCGGAGGTGACCTCGCTATGGGCAGTCAGGGGGAGGAAAACCATGAGTAACGGGAGTAGCTTTCTCATCTTGAATCCGTTCAGAAGAAATGACGCGCCTTGGCAATAGTCACAGCGACTGGAAAAAAGAAGCGGGGCAGATCTATTTATCGAGCTCCGCTAGGGCTGAAACCACCAAACTCGAAAAATTCGGTCTGCTCATTTTTTACAAAACACAAAATAAATCCGTCCCCTTTTCGATTAACGGGACAAATTCAGCTAAAAATGAACCGTCCCGTTCTCTCTATTGCCGCGCGAATTTTTTAATGCTTTTTGTCCTGCAAGCTAAAGTAGTTTTTAATGCTCGCCGCATCTTTATAAGCACAGACCACTTTATTTCCCGCAACCAGATCTGCCCCTTCCAAACAATTATCTAAAGCTGGGTCTGGTAAGTCACCACTAAAATGAAGCAAGGATACACTTCCACCTTCTCTCCTTATCGGGAGTTCCATAACCGAATAAGCAAAACCGTCAAATGCCGAGTTAGACACTTTTCTTTTCGTCAATACAAACATAGATTTTCCGGCTCTCGCAGGGGACTTCCACTCGTAAAAAAATACAGAAGCGATCTGATCCCCCTCAACCTTCCAAACATAATTTAGAGACGGTTTACCGGAACTCAATGATGAGTAATATATCTCAGCATCGGCAACATGCTCTTCTTTAGCTAACGCCTTCAGACTATTTTTCAAAAAAAATACAGCGATCTTTTCTTCGCCCAAAGAAGCTACCACCGTAGGATGGAATTCACTTAATGTGGGTGCGGCATCCGCAAACACATTGGACGCTACGAAGCCAAAAGCTACAAACGGAATAAAATGCCGTTTAAATAGAGTCAAATATTTTTTCAACGTGATATATCCTTTCAAAGACGGGACAGATCTATTTAACCCCCCACGAAGACCAAAGCCACTAAGCGTAACAAATAAATCCGCCCCCTTTGACTTCCTTACGAAAGAAGCGAGGTAGATCTATTTAAACGGCCCTACCAAGACCAAAGCCAGTGAGCGCAGCAAATAAATCCGTCCCCTGTCGTGCTCCTTTTCACTCACTAGAGTCTCACTCAACAAACTCAATAGTTTCAACCATCTTAATGACTTCCTTCAACGCAGACCCATTTAGATCATTCAGGTAGGCCACATTTCCACCTCCACAAAGTGCAGCAGATCCATGGGGGATGCAGAATCCAAACCCACGCGTTCGGCCCTCCTCTTCACCATTTGTAACGTCCTGAGATATCGCTGGACCTTCCCAATTCTTCCCTTTTAACACATAAAAAGTATTATGCATGGACGTGTCAGCCTCAACATCTGGATCTAAACTCATGACCCATCCATTGTCGGTCATTTTCCCACCTGAAAAGTTAGCGAAAGTTCGGGCATCGGCGGGATCTACACATCGAAACTTTAAATTGACTTCTATCGGCCTCCTAGAATTAGGCTTAATAACTTTCGAATAAAACAAGAGTGCAGGCACTTCTTCCTGGTCCACTTCATAATCACCTCCGTACAAATCATTCATTTTAAATTCGCACGCATTGAGATCTGCAAATATGACCGATGGTTTCGCATTTGCTTCATTAGCGAACAAGACCGACGAAAATGAAAGAGCCAAAACAATTAACCAAACCTTCATCACTGCTTCCTTGCCCTAAACGGATCTGACAGAAGCTGGACAGATCTGTTTAAATACCCTACGAAGACCAAAGCCACTAAGCGCAACAAATAAATCTGTCCCCTTTAACTCTTCCTTCAGTTATCTACTATTTAATATTACATTTCGGCTCGCCAAGCACTTCACCTTCAACCTTAAAACTGCACACTTCAATAACATCTGCACCTTCAGTCAGAGGCATAAGCTTCATGGTGAGCGAAAGATCTTCCTTCGAAAATTCCCCACGTTCCAAAACAACTTCAGAAAAGTCATCACTAAAATTTTTTCCTGAGATATTGCAGAATTTTCTTGAATTACTGGCCTCCCCCCCTCCACCCGGTTTCAAAATCTGAACCATAACGCAGGGGCTAGCAAAAGTCTGATAATAGCGAACCAACTTGCCAGCGACCATGGCCGTATCTGCTTTATATACGTCCGTGGCTACCTTTTTCTCCTCTGTAGCCAATACACAACTTGAGAAGGCTAAGCCAATCAATAGCGCAATATTTTTCATTTTCAACCTCAGAGATAGTTTTTTCGTGCAGAAAATCTGGCAGCAGGAACACCAGGCCAATTGCCTTCAAGGGACATGATAGCCTTCAACTCAGCTTTATTATTTTCAACAAAAGGTCGCTGAACAATTTCCCTTGATGAAGGCTTATAATCGCCACGATAAATCAAGTCCACAATCATATCTTGGATCTTTGTATCAACAGAATCCCAGTTCAGCGCACCATAATGACCGACGTTGAAAGATTGCTCAGAAATCGTTATGACTTTATTCTTCATAATTTCATAGACAGAAACAAACAACTTATATTGCTGTTTGCGCGTAATGAATGTTTTCCGAATTTCAGGACTCGCGCTATTAAGATAATTCCGTGCAGCAGTACCACTTAGACCTTTTGCTCCAACTAACCAACTCAACAATGGTTCCGTAATACCTACCGCAGTTAGATCACCCATTGGATCTGATTTTTGACCAAGATCATATCCTCTCCCGATCGTAATACCGGATGCTCCGCCAGGCCAATGCGCTTTCCGACTGAAATACATATGCAAAGAATTCGACGAATCCTCTATATCATTACCTTCCACATCAAAAGTCAGCTGTCCCTTCTCAACCTTTAGCCACTTCAGATCATTATCATCCTCCATCGCGAGAAAGTTTGAAACGAAACCTATAGGGTGAAAATGGTAAATCAATCCCGTACCCGCTGGGGTTTTATCAGCCAATTTATCCCAGAAGATGAATGAATCTATTCTTTCCTTTTCATGCTTCAGTAACTTTTCAGAATCTTCTAGAAGAGTATCCAATCTCTTCCATTTTTCTGATTTTGTATCATCCTTCCACTCCGTAGGATGGTGTGCTACTAACTTTGTCCAATGCTGCCGCGTCTCCGTACTTTTCAATGCATCAGCAAGTTCAGATGGCTCTATCTCTCCGTCATGGTTTTTGTCTATTTTTTTCAGAAGATCTTTAAAAAAGTCGGGCATATCATCGGGATCGAGAAAGCCGTCAGCTGCGGAATTGCTTTCCTCAACAAGCTGAAAACCCATTTTTGTCCAATCGTGTGGAGTGATAAATTTTGCGTCAGACTTTTTCACCAACCCAGAAATCGGTTGATCTTCATCATTCACGGAAATCTCATACCAATCCTCATTGCCTTCCTTTATAACCGGCACTTTGCCTAGGTCGATAGCGTGCTCTTCTTTTAAAGGATCACTCGTTCCAGTAGCAGGCATTTTTTTCTTAAGCTGGGCACCTTTTGGCAAATGTAAATACTGACGCCCGACTTTTAATGCAGCGACATTATCTAGAAAATCTTTTACCTCAGCCTGAGCTGTAAATATCTCAACATGAACTTGAAATTTACCATCCGCAAGGCCATTTTCATTTACTAAATTTTCAACTTTACCTAAATAACCAATAGGGTCACCGGCCTTGATTCCGATGCTAGTCGTCACAACTTCAAAATTTGTAGGAGTGAGCGACTCCCATTGCGTGTACTGACTATCCTTCTCGCTTTCGATAATCGCCCAAAAATTACTTGGCACAGCCCCATTATCATTCCAAATGCTGGCATCCACTGGAGTGCAGGGGGCCATACGTCGTAGTTTATTTCCGACCACTAAATTCACTACATCTTTGCTATCGAACTCAATGATACTGCCTACTGTAATTTCTCGATTGCTTTCAATGCGTGCACCTGCAGGCTGCCCGTTCGCAGGGGTCGTTGGCGCGCTGAACATAGCTAAACGTTGAGTGGTCTTAGCCTTTACCTTCCCTTGCCAATACTTTGGCCTCGCACGCTCGGGTATCACATCTGCTACCCAAATAGCATTATGACTGGAGTTTTGATATGGCTCATTATTTTTCAAGTATGCAAACCATACCTCTTGCCCTGCTTCGCGAACTTTAGTTGATCCATGCTTTACACTACCGGAAAGGATTTTTCCCTTAGCATAAGTAACATTTTCAACGGAGCGCTTTTCCAAAACTTCAAGCCTAGTGTGCTTCGCCAGCTTTCCTGGGTATGGAAAGTTATTCGACGCGGGAAAATCATCATACGCTTTGAAGTCTTTTACAGTCATCGTCACTATCGGGTTCGGACTTTCATTCTCCGCTAGCGGATAGTGCTTATACGGCAAAAGATGCATATATAGGCTATAAAAATTTAGCTTATTCTGCTTTCCTTTATTCGGTCCTTCTTCTGGATTTGGCGCGGACTTATATTCATGCCTCACTAAACAGAAGGAACTAGAATAATCGAGTTTTTTGGCCGTATCTCCTGTACCGAATGTCGATTTTAGATAGTCCTCGTTAAGACGATAGGCCACGACTTCACCGTCGGCCATACACCGAATTGGCTCGTTCAAAATGCACTGAGGAGCGCTGGCATTGCTGATGTGAATGCCGCCGTGCCAGAACTTGTTGCTGCCCAGCAGGTAGTGGCCGGCGGTCTCGGCTTCGAGGGCTTTGTAAACATCCTCCACATCAGTGAATTGCTTACCGTCAGCCTTTCGAAATGGATACTGGAAATTCATAAGTGGAGCTGCGCCTACCGGAGCAGGCGCCGGGGTGGGAGCTGGCGCAGCGGCAGGTGCCGGTTGTGCACCTCTAAATTGAGGTTTTGGTCGCAAGACCTTTTCTGGCATCGGCCAATAATTACTATCCGGACCGTAAAGAGCCGTTTTCGGTCCCGCCGATTGCGAGCCAAAGAATTTTCCAGGCGTCTGAGCAGTGCTCAGTTTCTCGATTACTCCGGTATGACCATGAAAGTTAATCCAAAGTGCAATATCGCCGGGTTGTGCGTTCGCGACTGGAATCTCTTCGAAATGCTCCCGGTCGGTATTCAACATTGAGGTTGTTCGATAAGGAATTGTATAACCAGCATCTTTCATTATTCGGTAAACAAGGCCCGAACAATCGATTTCCTTCTTACCATTGTTATCAAGATCAGCTTCGCCCTTGTGTGGACCGTACTCATAACCGCTACGATATGGATCTAGATGTTCAAGTAGTCCAGTACTCATCACAAGCTTCCTACTTTAATGCATTGAATTGAAGGATTCCTGACGACGCCTTGAGTCGCCAAGCGTTCAACAGAGGGTGTGCTGGACTCAGGGTCTTTTCGTTGAGCTTCCTGATAACACGCCATCGCTCGAGGCGGATCCGATGGGACTACGGCGCCCGTTTCATATACTTCACCCAGTCGGACAAGGGCGTTGATTGAACCCCGCTGCGCAGCGCTTTCCAACGCGACCATCGATTTTTCTGGATTGATGCACGGACGTTCATTGTCGTAATTACCCTCATCGCAATAGAACATTGAGAGTGCCAAGCCTGCGTCTGGAATGTTGTTTGATGCCTGAATGAAAAGCTCCAAGATCTTGGAGTTTTCCAGACGCGGTGCTTGCCCGGAAAGACTGATCCCAGCAGCTGCAATTGCTGCTTTTGGCGAGCCTTTCCGGGCGCCATCCAAATAGCTATCCAATGCTGCGGCGTACAGGTAGATGCCAGAGTCAGGAGAAGCCTTATTCACCAACCTGTCGAATATGACGCCTTTCTTTAGCTCCAGCTCACCGGGCGTTAGTTTTTCAGACTGAGTGATTTCATTCATGACCGCATCGAGAGTCCAATCCTCCACTCGGTTCAAGACCCAGCAGCCGCCACGCTTGAAAACAAAGATCTTCAAAAAATGGCCCGCCTCATCGCGGACGATTACTCTGTTTGGCACCTTGATTTGAATTATGAGGTTCGCTGCGGCCGCATTTTCCGGAAGCAGTACCTTCAACTCGTCAGCGTCAATCGCATTCAGGCTCCGCTCAACAACCTTCGGTATTTTCCCATCAGCTGTTACATGAACATGCTTCACAGAGGGCGCGATAAAGGCTTTCTGTATCTCAGGTTCGGATGAAAAAGCTTTGACGAACTCGACAAAATCGCTGCTTGGACATTGGGTGGCATTGGGCGATGAGGCATAGGCACCTGAACTCATCCCCAAGCTCAAGAGCGCAATGGAAAACCACTTCATTATGTATTTGTTTGTTGTCATCACGAACTCATCACTCAGAAAACACAAAAAAAGCCTTCGGCTTAACCTTCTCAGGCGGCGCATTCAACAACGCCTGATCCATCAAACTCCCCGCCTTATCCTTATCCGCCGCCCCCGGCAACACCGGCGGTTTGATCCCGATGCCAGTGCCTGCTCCCGGCGAGCCGCCGGCGTTGATCTTCACCACCGGCCCAACCACCGTCACACCACCACCATCGAGCTTGATGAAACTGCCGCCGCCGAGAATCGTCAGCTCAGTCCCAGCCTCAATAACAATCTTGTCCCCAGCCTTGATGTGAATCTCTTTCCCGGCACTGGTCAGTTGCGCCGTCCCGAGCTTCACATGCTGGTTCTCACCAATAGTCAGGTGGTCGTCCATCCGCGCTTCGACTTTGCGGTCGGAAATCGTGGTGCGGTGTTCTTCAGCCTTCAGCTCGGTGTAGGTGTTCTTCACCACCGTGTCGTGCCGTTCATTCCCGACCCGAATCTTCTGGTCGTGCTCAACGTTTTCATCCCAGTCGCGCTGGGCGTGGATGAAGATTTGTTCGGCGCCTTTTTTGTCTTCGATGCGCAGTTCGTTGTAGCCACCGCCGCCCGGGGAGCTGAGGGTTTTGAAGACGCTGCGGGTTTTGTTCGCCGGCAGGGCGTACGGCACCGGGTTTTCCTTGTGGTACAGGCAGCCGGTGACCAGTGGCTGGTCTGGGTCGCCTTCGAGGAAGGTCACGAGGACTTCCATGCCGATGCGCGGGATGGAGATGGCGCCGTAGCGGTCGCCGGCCCAGGAGCTGGAGACGCGCAACCAGCAGCTGGTTTTGTCGTCGGCCAGGCCTTCGCGGTCCCAGTGGAATTGCACTTTGATGCGGCCGTATTGGTCGCAATGGATTTCTTCGCCTTTGGGGCCGGTGACCATGGCGGTCTGGCTGCCGAGCACGCGGGGTTTCGGGTGCTCGAGGGCCGGGCGGTAGAACACGTCCCACGGGGTGGCGAGGAAGGTGTTGCGGTAGCCCTGGTGGAAGTCGTCCTTGTTGTCGGTGGTGTCGCTGGTCACCGATTCTTCGAGGACTTGCGGCTGTTTACCTTCGTGGAATATTTCGGTGAGCAGCCACAGGTCGTTCCACTCGCTGCGCGGGTGGTCGGACATTTCCATGAAGTGGCCGCTGACGAGTTTGGTCTGGTCGCCGCGACCCTCGGCCTGGCGGTAGTCGGCGCGATGGCGTTCGAGGGCGCGCTGGCTGAGGAATTTGCCGCGCGCGCGGTCGATGAAGCGGCCGGGGTAGTCGTAGTCTTCGAGATCAGGTTCAGTGCTCTCACCGTCCGGTTTGTAGGCCGCTTCCATTTGCAGGCGCGGCTTTTCGAAATCGTAGTCGCGGCGGGTGGTGCGGCTGGTGCGGGTTTCCAGACGCAACCGGAAGCCTTTGATCACCGGTTCTTCGGCGACCATGCCGCTGCCCTGCACATACGCGGTCGGCTGGCCGAGGTTCGGGAACACGGTCTGGTCATCGCCGAACACCAGCAGGTGGCCTTTCTTGCTGTGCTGGAAGTGGTAGTGAATGCCTTCCTCTTCGCACAGGCGCTGGACGAAGTGCAGGTCGGTTTCGTCGTACTGCACGCAGTAGTCGCGATCCGGGCATGGCTGGCTGAGCTGGAAGCTGTAGGCGTTGCCCTTGATGCCGTGCTCGTCGAGGATCAGCGCGATGATTTTCGGCGCCGACATCTGCTGGTAGATGCGCTGGTTAGTGCGGTGATGCAGGTATTGCAGCTGCGGCACCAGCGAGACTTTGTAGCGGGTCAGGCGCTTGCCGGCGTCGCCCTGGGCGACGCGGTAGATCTGGCCGTGAATACCGGAGCCTTGTGGATCGAGGGCGAGGAAGGCCTGTTTGTGCAGGAGTTTTTCCAGGTCCAGATCCGGGTTTTCGCTGACCAGTTCCAGGTCGAAACGGAACGGCTGGCTGATGCCTTCAGTGCCGGTGAACGACAGGACTTGCAGGTCGCCTACGTAATCTTCAACGGTCAGGCTGAAGTGCGTTTCGTTAGCTGGGTTGAACATAGTGTGCTCCCTGTTCGAATGTCATCCGTTACGCCCGCAGTCGCAAACGCTGCAGCCAGGACGAGGTGGCGCCCAAGGCGTCACGCAATTGGTCGGCAGTGATGGTGCGCTCTGCCGCGTCAAAGGCCAGCGCGGTGCGCAGCGCGGGCCAGCAGTGTGTCGGTAGATTTGCCGGGGCTTGCAGCTCGCGATCCAGGTGTTCGTCTCGGGCCTGGGTCGAGGGCAAGCGGCGGAACGGGTGTTTGCCGCCCGCCAGTTCATAGATCACGCAGGCCACGCCGTACACGTCCGCGCTGGCCGACAGCGGTTGGCCCTCAAGCAGTTCGGGGGCGGCGTAACCCGGGGTCCAGGCGTTGAAGCGCTCGCGACTCAGGTGCGGCAGGCCGGGCAGGATGCCCTCCTCGGCTTGCCCGAGACCGAAGTCAAACAGGCGCACGCCGTCTTCGCAGAGCATGACGTTGCTCGGTTTCATGTCACCGTGCAGCACGCCGCGACGGTGGGCGTAGGCCAGCGCGTCGAGCAGCGGCAGCGCGATGTCGCGCAGTTCCTTCCACGGCAGGCCCAGCGGCCGCTCGCAGAGCAGTTTGTCCAGGGTCAGGCCACGCATGAGTTCCATGGTGATGAAGGCACGCTGGCAATCGGTGTCGACTTCGAACGTGTGCGGTCGCAGCACGTTGTCGTGGCGCAGGCGTCGGGTCAGGGCGAACTCGCTGTAGAGCAAGGCGCTGGCGTCCGGCGACTCGGCAAATTCTTCGCTGAGGATTTTCAGCGCAATGTAAGGATCGGGATCGCCGAACTGTTCGTGCAGCAGATCCCGGGCCCGGTAAACCGCCCCCATGCCGCCGGCCCCGAGCAGACGCTCGAGGTGATAGCGGCCGGCGAGTACGTCCGGCAATGCACCGATGCTGGCCTTGGTCGGCGCCAGCAAAGGCTCTGCCTTGTTTTCCTTAGCGAAAGCGAAGTAGGTCAGGTTGTTGGCCTGCTCTTCGCTCATCAGCAAGTCGTCGACTGAGGATTCGAGTTCAGTCATTGGCGGATCACCACGGCAGTCAGGTTGTCGCGAGCGGCACCCCGCAGGGCGCCGTCGAACAGACGTTCCAGCGCCACATGCGGCGCCGCCAGGCTGAGAGCATTGCCGAGGGCATCGCTGCTCAGGCCTTGATACAAGCCATCGCTGCACAGCAGGAACACATCGCCCGGATAAACCTCGAGTTCCAGCACATCGAGGGTCAGTTGTTCCGCCGCGCCGACCGCCCGGGTCAAGGCCTGGGCTGCCGGGTGCGCCGCCGCTTGTTCGACGCTCATCTGTTGCTCGTCGATCAGTTGCTGCTGCAGAGAATGGTCCTTCGACAGCTGATACAGGCGCTGCCCGCGCCACATGTAGCAACGGCTGTCGCCGGCCCAGATGCAGGCCGCGCGATTGCCGTCCACCAGCAGCGCCACGACGGTGCTGCCCATGATGCTGTCGTGACGCCCGGCGGTGACGGTCAGCTCTTGCCCCAGGCGCCGGTTCAGCCAGTGCAGGCACTGGCGGATGGCTTTGAGGCGTTCGTCGAAGTCTTCGTGTTGCGGCAATTCAGCCAGGCTGGCGACAATCAACTGGCTGGCAATGTCGCCACCCTGATGACCGCCCATGCCGTCCGCGACCACCCACAGCCCATGCTGCGGGGTGTCGAGGAAGGCATCTTCGTTGCGCGACCGCACCTTGCCCGGGTCGGTTCGCGCCGCGCTGCGCCAGGGACTGGCCACCAGCATCAGAGCTGCACCGGCATACGGAAGGTGCGCATCACGCCCATGTCGAACGGGTTCGGCGTGCGCTGGCTGGTCAGCAGGTAGTTGGCGCGCAGGCCACCCACATCGGCTTTCAGCACCAACACGTCGCGACCGGTCAGGTACTCGGTCTGCATCAGGTCGAACAGACGGAACAGCGACCACGGGCCGGAGTTCTTCTCGATGCCGATCGGGCGGCCGGCCATCTTGTCCATGACGAGGCTGGTGCGACCGTCTTCAGCATCGGTCGGCCACTTGAAGTTCATGGGCAGGATCGGACCGTGGCGGTATTCCATGGTCTTGTCGCCGAACTTGAACTCGGAACGGCTGACCGCCGGATCGAGGGTGTACGGCTCCAACTTGAACTGCACGGTCGGCTCGGCCGGATTGATCGAGAAGAAGCTCTGACGAATGTTCAGTGCCGCCGCCATCTGGTCGAGGAACACCTTGGACACCGGCAGGCTGCGACCGTCGATGCTGCGCATCCGGTAGCTGCCCGGATCACCGCTGACGAACGGACGCATGTAGCTGTCGAAGAAGCGGTCGATGGTGCCTTGAGCCCGGAAGAACTCGCGGAAATCACTGATCGCCACGTCGCTGGTGCTCGACGCGCTGAACGGGTAACGCTGGTTGATGGTCTTGCCATACACGCTGTACAGCTCGCTCTGATAGCGGCCGTTCAGGTATTGGTAAGCATCGTTGAGCACCAGGCGCCACGAGTCTTCGGCCAGTACGTTGAACCACACGCTCAGCGGACGCGGCAGACGACCGGACGCGTTGCGCAGGTTGGTCAGCGCATCACGCTGGCCGCTCATGCGGGTCTTGGCCAGTTCGAACGCGGCTTGCTCTGGCGTGCTGGAACGGGCGAGGCCCGCCAGTTGCAGTTGCAGGTCGTTGAGTGCGGTGAAGGCCGGGGTCAGGTCAGCGGCCGGGCCGTTGTTGTCGTCGAGCAGTTTATGCAGCGGTTCGAAGCGACGTTGCAGCGACTTCTTGGCGGTGTCCGGCAGATTCTTCGCCACGTTCATGGCCGCAGCCTTGTCCGCGACAGCGGAAGCGAGTTTGCCGACCTTGCCCAGTTTGCCTTTCTGCCCCGCCAGCGCATCGGCGGCATCACCGGCTTCATCCACCGGCTCCGGGGCTGCCTGGAAGCGGGTGTTTTCGCGCACTTCGGTCAGCAGTGCCAGCACCGGCGAGTTGGCCGAGGTCAGGCCTGCCAGTTGCTCGGCGCCTTCACCGGCATCGCTGATCGGCGGCAGTGCCACCTGGCCAACGGCCTCGCTCCAGTAGTTGGCGTAGTCGCGGAAGTACAGTTGCTCCAGCTCGACCATCAGGCGACGCAGATCCATGTCGCTGATGCCGGCGCCTTCGCCCAGCACCCAGTTGTCACGCAGGATGTCGGTGACCAGCGCGGAGCCCTGTACCGAAAAATACTGCTGATAACCGGTCTGGGTGTAGAAGCCCGGGATCACGTATTCGGTGCCGATGAACAACGAGCCCTGCGGGCCGAGGTGCTGGCTGAAGCGATAGTCCGGCAGGTTGCGCGCCTGCTCACGGAGCATGCGGTAAACCACGTTTGCCAGCGATTCACTGCGCAGAACCTGACGCGCCTGAGTCACCAGTTGCTCGTTGAGCGGGTAGATAAACGGCAGCTTCAGCAGACGCTCAAGGTGCGCGTTCAAACCGTTCTGCACCGCGGTGTTGCTGGTGTAGCGTTGGGACCAGTCAGTAGCGACCCAGTCCTTTAGCCATGCCGCATCACGACGGTCCTTCATGTTCAGCATCAGGTACGCGCGCAGGCTGTTGATCAGCTTTTCGCGGTCCTTCATGTTGGCGCGGATCTGACCTTCGAGCAGGGTGGCGACGCGTGGCAGCAGTTGCTTCTCAAGCTCGCGCTCGTAAGCCTCCTTGACCACCGGATTGACGTCCTGGCCCTGATACAGACCAACGCGCTCGTGGTACGCAGCGTCGCCCTTCTTCGGGAACACCTGAGTCGCGGCGTAGCTGGTGTCGAGGGTTTTCAGCGTGCCCATGGCGTCATCGCGCGGCGACAGTGCCGTGCGCTGCTGCGTCCAGTTCTGTGCAAGATTGCGCAGGTTTTCCAGACGCTCGTAGTTGGCCGAGAAACCACCGGCCCAAAGCATGCCGAACAGCGCCAGTGCGCCCAATGCACCGACGTACAACGCACGCTGGCCCCAATGGATGCGGCTGCGCTCGCGCTTGTCCAGACCGGCCAGATCGGCCTCCGGGAAAATCACCCGGCTGAGCAAGTGATGGATGAAACGTGAACGACCGCTGCGCAGGGTCGGCAGCACGCCGGCGCTCATGCCCAGGCTGGCGCCGATACCGGCGGTGGTCGAATCCATTTCGTGGGTCAGGTGCGGTGCGCTGGTCAGGTAGAAACCACGCAGTTGCGTCGCACGCTGGTAGCGGTTGCCAGTGAATGCCATGTCGACGAACAGGCACAGACGTTCGCCGATCTGGCCCATCTGGTGCGGGAAGTCGAGGATGCGGCCACGGCGCTGGGTGTCGCGCTCGGAGTGCATGCGCATGATCACCTGGCTGTTGAGGCGACGCAGCAGCTCTTCGAACTCGCCGCGCAGTACAGCCACGTCGGTGCCGACCTGATCCTTGCGGAAGCTGGTGCCCAGCACCTGATCGCTTTCTTCGCGGGTCAGTTGGTCGAAGAATTCGTCGAAGCCCAGCAGCTTGTCAGCCTTGCTCAGCACCAGATACACAGGCACATCGACGTGCAGCTTCTGATAGACGTCTTGCAGACGCGCGCGCACCTGGCGAGCCAGAGTGTCGATGTCCTGCTCGCTGCCACTGGTGAGGGTTTCCACCGGAATGGTCACCAGCACGCCGTTCAGCGGACGCCCGCGACGACGCTTGCGCAGCAGTTCTAGCAAAGTGGTCCAGGCGCTGCCGTCGACTTCCGAATCCGGCTGGGTCAGGTAGCGGCCGGCGGTGTCGATGAGCACACCGTGGTCGGCGAAGTACCAGTCGCAATGACGGGTGCCGTGGGTGTCGCGGGTCAGCTTGCGGTCGATCTTGTTGATCGGGAATTCCAGCCCGGAGAAGTCCAGCAGGCTGGTCTTGCCGCTAGCCTGCGGGCCAATCAGCAAGTACCACGGCAGGTCACTGCGCCAGCGCTCGCTACGACCGCGATACAGGCTCGAAGTCTTCAGGGTTTTCAGGGCGTCCTTGAAACGCTCCTTCAACTCTTTCTGCTCTTCTTCGATCAGGTCGTCGCGACGGATACGGTCCTGGCCGTCTTCGGTTTCCTCGACGGCTTTCTTGCGGATACCGGCGCGCCAGCTGACGAAGACCATGGTCAGGCCCCAGATCAGGAACAGCACGCTGATGGTCAGCAACCGGGAGGTCGAACCTTCCCAGAACTTGTAGTCATCCACCGCCAACAGCGGGCCGACGAACCACACCAGCAGCGCCACGAACAGCACCAGCAGCAAGGTCCAGACCCAGGTCTGGCGCAGGAAGGCGCCGACTTTCTTGAAAAACTTTTTCATCACACGTCCCTGTTTACGGCTGCGACTGCGGCTGGACCGCGGCCGGATCAAGCGGCTGATAAGGTTGCAGCACGGTGTCGCGCTGCTCGCCCAAGACCCAGGCGAAGCCCGAATACATCATCACCAGGCAGACGAAGGTGAACAGCACCACCATCCACGCCGGCACGATGCGCACCAGATTGCGGCGCTGATCGTTGAGGCCTTCCCACTGCGGCGACAATTCACGCGGCACGTCGCCACGCAACTGACGGATCTGCCGGTACAGGGCGTCGCGGATGCCTTCGAGTTCCAGCATGCCGCGCGCCTGTACGCGGTACTTGCCTTCGAAACCGAGGGACAGGCACAGGTACATCAGCTCCAGCATCGGCAGGTGTTTGACCGGGTTTTTCGACAGTCGATCGAGCAGTTGGAAGAACTTCTCGCCGCCGAAGGTTTCGTTGTGGAAGCTGCTGAGCAGGCTCATCTGCGACCACTCGCTTTCGTTGCCCCACGGCGTGGTCACGACGGCTTCGTCGACCACAGTGCAGAGCACGTAACGGGCGGCCATCACCTGGCTGCTTTCGGCGCCGTTGTGCAGGGCGCGCACTTCAAACAGCTTGAGCCCGGCGGTCAGGCGCTCGTTGAGCGCGTAGAGGTCTTCGCGGGTTTCGCTGTGCTTGAGGCGCACCACTTCCGACAGCAGTTCGGACGACGCCGCCACCAGCGAATTGAGGCTGATGTTGAAGGCCTCCGCCGGGCGCAGGCGCGCGGCGTAGATCATCCGTTCTTCCAATTGTTCGAAGCGCGGCGGCGCAGCGAAGTCGGTCAGCGGACTCGCCGCCGGGCCATGGCCCTGACGGTCGAGCAGGACGGTTTTGTCGTCCTGGTTATGTTCCATGTCCTTGATCATGTCGGTCAGTTCCTGATGGCCCAGAATTTCAGTTCAAGCTCGGCGAATTCGCCGGACACGTGGAACGCGAAGCCGCCGGAGCGCTCGAGTTGTGCCAGGTCTTCGGAACTGAGTTCGAGGATGAAATAGGTTTTGTTCGAATGAAACGCGATCTGCCGCGGCGCCACCGGCAACGGTTTGACCTTGATCCCCGGCAGGTGCAGGTTGACCAGTTGACGGATGCGCTCCACCGGGCCGACCTTGAGGTGCGCAGGCAAGCGGTTGCGCAGTTCTTCGGAGTCGCAGTTGGCACTGGCTGCCAGCACGAACGACGCCGAGCCCAGCAGTTTGTGGTCGTGCAGCGGCGACACGATGATCCCGTACTGACGCGCCTGCAGGATCAGTTCGATGGCGTGCTGTTCCAGCACCATCGACAGCACCTGACGGATCGACTCCATCAGTTTGCGAAAGCTCGCACCCTGGTCGGCGTGGGAGTAACGGCTGTCCAGACGCGGGCGTTTGCTGTCGCTGGAGAAGGTCGCCAGATCGCCGAGCATGGTCAGCAGCGTGCGATACAACTCTTCCGGGTGAACCTGCTCCAGGCCCAAGTAATGGCGCAGCAGCAGTTCGGTGCGGTTGATCAGTTGCAGCATCATGAAGTCGCCGATTTCCGCGCCGCCGACCTTGCCGTTCGAACGAATACGCTCGGCAATTGTGTCGCCACGGTGACCGAGCATGCTGATCACTTCTTTCAGGCACGACAGCAGGTAGCTGGAAGCGTGGGCCTGAATGTAGGTCGGCACGAAATCCGGGTCGAGGCTGATCACGCCGTCCGGCGTGGTGTCGAGCACGTCGCAGATCTTCAGCTTCACGTAGGCCTGGTCGCTCTGTTGCTCGCCGAGCAACAGCTTGAAGTCCGGGCGACCGCATTTGACCTGGCTCGCGGAATCGTCGCCGGCGTTGGAGTCGGCCACTTCGGTTTCATAGGCTGTGTAGCGCGCCAGCACGTCGGACTGCTCCGGGCGACGGGCCTCGATGTGGTTACCGGTGACCAGCGGCAGCGCCAGGTAAATCGGCATGTTGCCGGTGTTCGGCGGCACGTCCAGTGCCAGCGGTTCGGTGTTGCCACCGAGCTCGAACAGGCTGCCGTCCGGCAGGATCCCCGAGGCTTCACTGATCACCAGTTTGCCCATGTTGAGGAACTGCAAGTCGATCTCAAGATTCAGGAAACCCCAGGTGT
Source organism: Pseudomonas sp. HS6 (assembly GCF_023375815.1). Classification (NCBI taxonomy): domain Bacteria; kingdom Pseudomonadati; phylum Pseudomonadota; class Gammaproteobacteria; order Pseudomonadales; family Pseudomonadaceae; genus Pseudomonas; species Pseudomonas sp. HS6. The sequence goes on from NZ_CP067412.1 coordinate 4,313,826, forward strand.
AGCCGCCCAGCAATTGGGTGCGGGTCTTCATCTGGTGATCGTAGTAGCGGTCGTTGTGCTGGAAGTGCTGCGGACGCAGCAGCATGCCTTCCTGCCAGATGACTTTATGGGTATTCATGATCAGTCATCCGCCTTGGCGAGCACTTCGTTGGTCTTGCGGATACCGGCCTGGTCCAGCGTCAGATCGGCTTCGGTAACTTCCAGCGGCGTGATCGGGAACGTGTGGCGCCATTTGGTTTCCGGCAGGTCGCGATACGCGGCGAGGATGCCGATGTAGCGGCTGCCCTCCTCCACGCTGAGTTTCAGTTCCACGGTTTCACCCGGGCGCAGTTCGAGTTCTTCGCTGGCCACCAGATCCGGGTTGAGGGATTCCTTGGCGCGCTCGTAGAGGCTGAAGAAATCGGCGTTTTCAAAGGTCACCGGATGCTTGAGTTCAAACAGGCGCACCACGATCGGTGACGGACGACCGTTGAGGTCCGGGTTCAACTGATCGCTGCCGGTGATCTTGAGGTTGATCTTGGTCACTTTCGAATACGGCGACATCGACGAGCAACCGGCGAGCAGCACCATCAGGGTGAGCGCGGTCAGCGTCTGGAAAAAAGCGGTCGAGCGGCGAGACATGCGCATCATCCTTGGTGGTCGGTGTGGAGGGTGGAGATCAGGCGGATCTGTTCTTCGTAAGCCTGGGCGAAGTCGCGGGCCAGCAGGCGCTCGCTCCAGTCATCATCCTGACGCAGCGCATGGTGGTAGCGGTTGAACGCTCTCCAGCGGCCGCCGGAAGTGGCGAGCAACGGCTTGTTGTCACGCTCGAAACGCAGGGTCAGTTGCTCCGGCGAGAAGTGCTCCAAGGTGCCGCGCACCGCCGCGCGGCTGGCCGTCAGCAGCGCCACCTGATGCGCCTGCAAGTCGCGGAACGCACGGGAGATCGCCTGTTCGGCCGGCAAGTGGCCCGGCTTGTGCGGATGCAACAGGATGTCCAGTGCCTCGCTCGGATCGACGGCGAATTTCAGTGGATTCTTGTTGGTGCCTTGCACGGTGGTCTGGGCCAGACGCAGTTCGTTCTTCAGCTCCGAACGGGTGCGCAGGCTCTGTTGCAGACCGCCGATGCTCTGGCGCAGCAGACGTGCGGCATTGACCGCCAGTGCTTCGCGCTCGTCATGGCTCAGGCCTTTCAGATCGACACCCAGTGCCGCACCGAAGTGATCCCAGAAACCCTGTGGCTGACGTTCGACTTCTTTCGGTGCCGGCACAGGTTCAGGCTTGGGCTCGACGATCAGCTCCGGCACCATCAGGCTTTCCATGTCGATGCGCGCATAGTCGGCGCGCTGACGGGAGTCTTCGGGGTCGGTGACCGGCGCGAGCATTTCCTCGAATTCCGAGTACACGCGCTCTTGCTGCTCCAGCGACTTCAACGGGTCGAGGTCGAGGAACGCGTCGTCCGGAATGATGGTGCCGGCGGCGCGTGGCAGGCCCGCTTCACCGTCGAAGGTCGCCGGGTCACGCACCAGGCGCGCACGGATCTCGAAGTCGCCCAGCACGTAGGTGCTGCCGTGCTCGATGCGCACCGGTTCGCCCTTGTGCAGACGTGCGCCGCTGTCGCCGTCCTGAACACCGTTGCTGCTGGTGTCGGTCAGGAAAAACGTGCCCTCGCGATAACTGACGATCGCGTGGTGGTTGGACAAGTGACGCTTGCGGTCAGGGATGATCCAGTCGCAGTCCTCGCCCCGCCCGATCACGCCGCCGGCCTGTTTGAAGGTCCGCTGGCACAGCTCGGTGGGCACGAACTGCTTGGTGTTCAGCATTTCGAAAACCAATTCCATGTTTGATGCTCCTTGCGGTCACTTGCCGCGATTGACCGCCTGCGGATCACCCAATGGGCGGTAATCGTTATCGTTGAATTTGTAATTGCCGCTACAGCCGCCGAGGCCGCATAGAACGACGAGGGTCAGCAGGACAGCGTGCCAGTGACGAACAGACATCAGAGGGTCTCCAGGTGTAGACAAAGCACAAAGCGCCGACCCTTTCGGGCGGCGCTGATATAAGCGGACGAGGTGAAACCGACAGACTTTTGCCTACCCATCGAAGTCACCCAGATTGATGTTCAAACGGCCGAGCCGATAAAGCAGCGTGCGCCGGGGCAAGCCCAGTTCCCGGGCGGCGAGCGTCTGGTTGCCGTCGTTCTTGCGCAGGCAGTCGAGCAGCAGATTGCGTTCGACCGCTTCCAGTCGTTCGCGCAGATTGAGGCCGCAGTGGTCTTCCGGCGCCGGTGCAGGTTCCAGGCGCAGCGAGAAATGCTCGGCCAGCAACTCACCGCCCTCGCACAGCAGCACCGCCCGCTCGACCAGGCCTTTGAGTTCGCGCACGTTGCCGGGGAAGGTGTAACCGGACAGGTGATCCAGCGCCGCTTCCGACCAGCGCACCGGATCCCGCTGCAGGAATGTGCAGGCCTTGTCGGCGAAGTGCTTGGCCAGATCGAGGATGTCGCCTTCGCGCTGACGCAGGGCCGGCAACTCGATCGGGAACTGCGCGAGGCGGTAGTACAAGTCCTCGCGGAATTTACCTTCGCTGACCAGCACCGACAGGTCGCGGTGCGTCGCGGCGATGATGCGCACGTCGATCTTGTGGGTGTCGTTGGAACCCAGCGGACGGATCTCGCCTTCCTGCAATACGCGCAGCAACTTGGCCTGCAACGCCAGCGGCATGTCGCCGATTTCGTCGAGCAACAGCGTCCCGCCATTGGCCGCATCGAACAGCCCGGCGCGGTCGCGATCGGCACCGGTGAAGGCGCCTTTGCGGTAGCCGAACAGCTCGCTTTCCAGCAGGTTTTCCGGGAACGCCGCGCAGTTCTGCACGATGAACGCCTGGGACCGGCGCGGGCCGCAATCATGGATCGCACGCGCGACCACTTCCTTGCCGGTGCCGGTCTCGCCGCGCAACAGCACGGTGTACGGGCTGTGCAGAACTTTGCTGATCAGCGAGTAGGTCTGGCGCATCGCCGCGCTCTTGCCGATCAGGCCGTAACCGCTGGCACTCGGCAGGCTGCGCACGACCGGTGCAGCCGCATCCATGGGCTGCCGCAGGCGCTGCAGCAAGTGCAATTGACCGAGCACGAACGAGCCGAGCTGACCGAGGGAATCGGCGAAGCCTTGCAGGTTGATGTGACGACGGCTGGCGCACAGCAACAGGCCTTCGACAGCCTTCTGCCCGTTGACCAGCGGCACGCACAACAGCGACTGCCACGCCTCGAACGACGCCGGCAGGAAACTGGTTTCGTGCAGGCTGCCGCCGAGGTCGTCGAGGCACACCACGCGGTTCTGGCACAGGGCGAACTGCAGCAATTGCTCGCCGTTGTAGTCCGCCGGCAGGCTCGCCGCGCCACGCGGTTGCAGCAAGCCGTCGAGGCACTCGGCGTTCATTCCGAGGCTGGTGTGCGTGGCGTCGAGCAAGTACAGCTGCGTCAATTCGCAACCGCTCAACCCGGCCACGCCCCGCACGAAGTCACCCAGCAGCGCAGCACCGTCCGCCGAGCGCGACAGGCTGGCGAACTGCGCCAGCAAGGCTTCGGCATAGAGCAGTGGCTGCGGCACTTGAGTGAACATCACACTCACCTCAGGCGAACTCGCAGGTCACGCTGGCGCCACCGTCGAGCGTCGCATGCACGCGCTTGAGGCTTTCACCGGTGGCCATGGCGTCGAGCAAGCGGTCGGCCACCAGCGGCAATACGTGCTGGTCGAGCAAGTGGTCGATCAGGCGCGCACCGCTTTCGCTCTGGGTGCAGCGCTCGGACAGGTGATCGACAAGGTTCTGGCACCAGCTGAAATCCAGCTGACGACGGTTCAGGCGCTCGCCCAGACGACCGAGTTTGATCTCGATCAGCTCTCGGAGCACCGGGCCACCGACCGGGTAATACGGCACCACTTTCATCCGCGCCAGCAGCGCCGGTTTGAAGTGTTTGCTGAGCACCGGGCGAATGGTTTCTTCCAGCACTTCGGCAGTCGGACGCGCGCCGTCTTCACAGAGGTCGCTGATCTTGTCGCTGCCCAAGTTCGAGGTCATCAGGATCAACGTGTTGCGGAAGTCGATTTCGCGTCCTTCGCCGTCGTTGGCCACGCCTTTGTCGAAGATTTGGTAGAACAGGTTGAGCACGTCCGGGTCGGCCTTCTCGACCTCATCGAGCAGCACCACCGAGTACGGTTTCTGGCGCACGGCTTCGGTGAGCATGCCGCCCTCGCCGTAACCGACGTAGCCTGGCGGCGCACCGATCAGGCGGGAAACGGTGTGCTTCTCCTGGAACTCGGACATGTTGATGGTGGTGATGAAACGGTCGCCGCCGTACAGCAGGTCGGCGAGTGCCAGTGCGGTTTCGGTCTTGCCGACGCCGCTCGGGCCCACCAGCAGGAACACGCCGACCGGTGCGTCAGGCTTGTTCAGGCCGGCAGCGGTGGCGCGCATCGAGCGATCCAGTGCGTGCACGGCTTGTTCCTGACCACGGATGCGGGTGCGCAGGTCGGTGGCGAAGCTTGCGACTTTGGCGTTGTGTTCACGGGCCAGTTGCGCCAGCGGCACGCCGGTCCAGGCGCTGATCACTTCGGCCACCAGACGCGGGCAGACTTCGAAGCTGACCAGACGCTCCTTGACCTGAGCGGCGGTCAGGGCGCTGTGGGTTTCGTTGAGTTGCGCTTCCAGCGCTTCGACGCTTTGGCCTTCTTCAACTTCAGCGGCAACGGTTTCGATCACGGTGCCTTCGGCGTCTTCCTCAACAGTGACCACCGGCTCGACCGCAGCGGCTTCACGAGCCTTGGCCAGTTGCTGACGCAGTTCCAGCAGGCGCTCGGCCAGTTGTTTCTGCTCGGTCCACTGGGTTTCCAGTGCGACCATTTCGTCTTCGGCTTCGTCCAGACGCGCTTCCAGTGCATCCAGCGCTTCGTGGTCGATCAGCAGACCGGCTTCGGCATCGCGGCGCAGGGCTTGACGCTGGCGGCCACCTTCAGCCAGTTCACCACGCAGGCGCTCCAGGCTTTCCGGGGCGGCGGCGAGGCTGATGCGAACGCGGGCGCACGCGGTGTCGAGGACGTCGACGGCCTTGTCCGGCAGTTGCCGACCGGCGAGGTAACGGGCAGACAGCTCAGCTGCAGAAACCACCGCGTCATCGCGCAGGTAGATGCCGTGGCTCTTCTCGTAGACCTGAGCCAGGCCACGCAGAATGGTCACCGCTTCGCTCACGGTCGGTTCGTGCAGCTGAACCGGTTGGAAACGACGGGCCAGCGCCGGGTCTTTCTCGAAGTATTTCTTGTACTCGGCCCAGGTGGTCGCGGCGATAGTGCGCAGTTCGCCACGGGCCAGCGCCGGTTTCAGCAAGTTGGCTGCGTCGGAACCGCCGGCATTGCCGCCCGCACCGATCAGGGTGTGGGCTTCGTCGATGAACAGGATGATCGGTTTCGGTGAGGCTTTGACCTCGTCGATCACGCCTTTCAGACGACGTTCGAATTCACCTTTGACGCTCGCGCCAGCCTGCAACAGGCCCATGTCCAGCGACAGCAGCTCGACGCCCTTGAGCACTTGCGGCACTTCACCGGCAGCGATGCGCGAGGCCAGGCCTTCGACGATGGCGGTTTTACCGACACCGGCTTCACCGACCACGATCGGGTTGTTCTTGCGGCGACGGGCGAGGATGTCGACCATCTGGCGGATCGCGCCATCGCGGCACAGCACCGGGTCGAGTTTGCCGTCGCGGGCCTGTTGGGTCAGGTTGTGAGTGAAGCGCTCGAGCAGCGATTCACCTTGGGCGGCCGGCTTGCCGTTGGCCGCAGCCTGAGGCTGTTGCGAGAGGGCAAATTCCTTCAGGCGATCGATGTTCAGTTTGGCGAGCAACGGCTGGTAGCGGCTGCCGGCGTAGCGCATCGGGTTGCGCAGCAGCGCGAGAATCAGCGCCGCGTCTTCGACCGAGGTCTGGCCCAGTTCAAGGTTGGCCACCAGCAGCGCGTCTTGCAGCCACTGCACCAGTTCCGGAGCGAACACCGGGTTGCGCGAAGCGCTGTGCTCGACCCGCGATTGCAGGGCGGCGCTCAGTTCGCCAGCGTCAACGTCGGCATCTTGCAGCGCGCGGGAGAGCAGACCGTTCGGGCGCTCCAGCAGGCCGAGCAGCAAGTCCTCGACCAGAATCTTGCTGCCGCCACGGGCGACGCAGCGCTCGGCCGAACGCTCCAGATCGCGACGGGTTTCGGCGTCCAGCGCCTGGATGAGTTGTTGCAGGTCTACGTTGATCATGGCTCACGTCCTTAATGAATTTTGCTGCCGAGGGTCACCACGCCGTCTGCTTTTTCGCAGCCCAGCCAACTGGTCCACCCCAGGCGACAGTCGTTCTTCTCGCCAATGCGCAGTTCGCGGATTTCTTCCGGGCGCAGCACCAGGCGAATGTCGTAATCGAGCGGGTCACGCAAGGTGAACCGCACCAGCGCGCAGAGCGGCTGGTAACCGAAACCGATGGGCAGGAATTCGTGGAATCGCTCCCAGTCGAGTTCGGTGATGTGAATGCGGAATTTGCCGCTGCGGTCGCGCACGTGTTCGCCCAGTACCAGGTCTTCACCCAGCACGCTGTTGGCGAAACCGAGGCGGTTGCGCTGTTCTTCGAGGATTTCCACGCGGCGCTCGATGCACTGCTCGATGACCAGGTCTTCGTGCTTGAAGTAGTAACGCAGCACGGCTTCGATCAGCGCCGCCGAGTGCGCCCGCAAACTGAGCAGGCCGAGGTACGGCAGCAGGCGTTTCCAGTTCAGTTCCTTGGCCTTGCGGATCTCGTCACCGCCGAGGCCGATCAGGGCAAACAGCTGCGACGAAAACGGATCGACCGCGCCACTCTGGAAGCTCGCGCGATAGCGATACTTGCGCCAGATCGGCAGCATCAGCCGTTGCAGGCGATGGTGGAACAGGTCGAGGAAATTGCGCGTCGGGTTGCCGTCTTCGCTGTCGCCCAGGGCTTGCTCGCCATAGAACGCCGGGAGCGGCGAGCCGGAACCGACCAGGCCGATCAGGTTGAAGCGCAGGCGCGCGCGCATCTGCCCGTGCTCTTCGAAAAACTCGACACGATCGACATCGCTGCGCGGAAATCCGAGGCTCGGGTTGGCCTGGAATTCCAGCTGGTCGTACAGGTCGTCTTCGCTCAGGTACGGGTGCGCATCGCGCAGCCGGTCGATCACCAGCAGCACGGCCTGAAACAGCGAGTACTCGCGTATTACCTTCGTCAGCCCGCTTAAAGCAGGGGCTGCAGGCCCATACGTGGTGTCCATTGGTACACCTCTCCCTGTGTGCTTTTTACCCGCAGCTCGTGGAATGAATTGAGACTGGCGTAAAGCGCGAAAAACTCGTTGAGAACCGAGGCAAAGACGAACAGGTCGCCCTCACCGATATACCCTTCCGGGTCGATGGTCAGTTCGGTGCGCAAACCGCGCACCGGCAGACCACGGTGCAACCGGTCCACGTGGTGATGCTTGATCAGTTTCAGACCGCCCAACAGGCGTTTGCTGACCTTCTCCGCGTGCTGGTCGTAGTAGCGCGGCAGGTCGTAGGTTTCGAGAATCACCTTCAGTGCATTGACGTCGGCCAGCGACAGATAGTTGAGCGACATGTTGCTGATCAGCTTCCACAGGAAGTCACGGTTCAGCGGCGGCGCAAAACTCGAAGTGGCGGGGGTGATGTTGCGGAAACTCAGGAACTCCGGGGTCTCTTCGCAGGCCATGCAGATCTGCCCGAGCTTGAGTTTGCGCGGCAGGTTCTGGTTGGTGCAGACCAGTTCGATCGACAGGGTTTCATGGGCTTCGGTGTGGCGGATGCCGAAGCTCAAATAAGTGTCGAGGCCGTCGTGCAGCAGCGACGAGCGCTGGCGGATGCTGTAATGCGGACGGCTGTTGGGCACGTCGAAGCTCGGGTCGTGCTCGAAGGATTCGAATGGCACGTACTCCTGATAACCGAGGCCGCCGGGCTTCCAGCCAGTCACGGTTTCCACCGAGAACACACCGCAGTTTTCCAGATCGAATTCCGCCGGCAGCAGCAGGTATTCGTCCTGCTTGCCGTCGAGGCGAATCGGCAGTGCGTCGTGCTTGAACAGGTTGACGATCGGTGTGCAGAACAGCTTCACGTTATCCAGGGTCGGACGCATGCGCATGATGCCGCTCTTGCGGATATCGAAGCGCAATTCCAGGCCGCGCATCTGCTTGAGGGTGTCTTCCGGCAGCGCCTTGAGGATGTCCAGGCCATGGACATCGACAAACAGGAACTTGTCCTGGAAGGCGAAGTATTCCTGCAGGTAGCGATAGCCCCGGAAGGTGTTCAGCGGATACGGGATCAACGCTTCTTCTTCGGCAAAGCCCACAGGTTTGACACGGTCGCCCGGAATCTTGAACGCCATCGGTTTGCCGCTCACACCATCGATAGGCTTGCCGGCGCCGTCGAGCGGAATCAGTTCGATGCCGTCGAGGTTGCGCAACAGGCTCAGGTAGAGCATCTGGCTGATGTAGCGCTCGCCGGCAAAGTGCAGGCGCAGCTTGCTCAGCTCCAGCTCGCCGAGGTGGCCGTCGGCACTCATCTCCAGGCGCAGGCTGAGCAGCGAACCGTCACCCTTCACCGAGTAGTTCAGCGCGGCCAGATCCATCGCCATGACTTCGGTCGGGTAGCAGGTACGGAAGCGGCAACGCACGTCTTCGATCGGCACGCTCTCGATCGGCGTATCACGCTCGACCTTCAGCGCCGGCCCCGAGCGTTTCAGCGGATCGAACTGCAGAATGCTGAACGCCGGCAGCGGGCGCATGTAGTTCGGCCACAGCAACTGCATCAGCGAATGGCTGAGCTCCGGCAACTCGTCATCGAGCTTCTGGCGCAGCCGCCCGGTCAGAAACGCAAAGCCTTCCAGCAACCGCTCCACATCCGGATCCCGCCCGGCCTGCCCCAGGAACGGCGCCAACGCCGGACTACGCTCGGCGAAACGGCGGCCCAGTTGGCGCAGTGCGGTGAGTTCGCTTTGGTAGTAGTGGTTAAAGGACACGGGTTACCTGCCTGGTAGTGGAACTCATCAAAAAAATATCCTGTAGAGCGCGACTCTCAGTCCGGACACCACCTAGCCCACGATGAGCAAGGCGACGGCTCCTCGCACACGGTTCACAGACATTGCGAAAATCCATCGCCCTCATAATTATTGGTCCTTCGATTTTTCAGGTGTCATCGCCATGCTGGTGTGCAGATAAAGCTCGACACCATCAAACCCGACAATCCCGGCAGCACTCAGCGGATAGCCGTCTTTTGTGCCATAGCGAACCCAGCCTTCTGACCATATCTCGCCGCTTTCGTGACGGACTTGCACGTAGTAGTCCGGGGCCTCGGCTTTGGCGATCTCGACAAATACGCCACCATCTTCAGCCCCCACCCAATGTGCGTTGGGGTGAGCGATCAACGTCGGCGGGTTAGATCGTTCCATTCGCAGCAATACTGCTAACAAAACCAAAATCGTTAGAAGCCCAACGGAGCTAAGGAAAGCAACAAGCAACTTAAGGGCTGGATGCGCTCTGTTGGTGCAATTGCACAATGCTCCCTCTTTCCTTAGCCAAAACATCAATTCTCCAGCACCTTGTAAGGTGTATTACTGATAAACAGATCAAGCCAATGTTTTCTCGGATTAGATAGCGCCAACGTGAATTCCTTGCTTCCCTTATCCAGCTCAATGAATACAACACCGACCGCCTCATCATCCTCATCGGCATTCATATCCAGTGAAACATCAGAAAACAGAGGAGTTCGATAAGTACGAGCAGGATTATTCAAATCCGTAAAGCGCAAGTACACCGAATCTCGTGGAGTCAAAAGCGAACTCGCCGGAATAGACTCTATAAGATATTGCCCGGACGGACTCTTTTTTGAGACATCAGGCGCACGACTCAAAATACCATTTACTACAAAAGCAACAGTGATTACCAAGCTAGCCAGCAGCGCTGCAAAATTCATAAAAAACTTACGCCATGAGATCACTTAGAAACGACCTCAATAGGAGCGACTGATACACTTTCGTACAAGATGTCCGAATAAACGCGAAAGTCTCCGCCTTTTTTATTTTGATCCCGATAGTCACGAAAATCGCTATTTTGAACAAGTATGTAATGCTTGCCTTCCAACTCTCTATAACGACGTACTGCTTCTTCTTTTTGCTGGGGGGATTGCTGCCCAGTGACCTGCTTGTACGTGGACTCGGCCATCACAGAATTCATTTCGGCAGCCAGTTTGGCGTTTGTTTTAAAACCGACGGCGGGATCAGTAATCACTTTATCAGAGTTCCAGTAGCCTAGAACCTGACTAAAAAGAGCAATGCCATCATTAAAGTCGTAAGCATCTTCAATATAAAAACCAATTTTTGATGGCGTAAATACAATGTTCTTGCCTGTCACGACGACTGAGCCTTCGGCAATGACGCGCAAGTTGAAGTTAGCGAGCGCTGCTCGAAGCTCGTTTAGGTCATCAGCCCCGGTCTGTTTGAACTCGACAACTTTATTATTGGAGTAACCAAATTTTTCAGCAGCACTTGCCACCCCATTAAAAGCCAGTGGGTAACAGCCAGGAGCACTATTGGAAAAAGCCTTGCGCAATCTCTGCTTTATCAGATCGGTCCCAAGCGGGCTATTCCAATTCGCCTTCAGTTGTTTGAATGCGGTACTTGCACGCTCAAACCCAAGGACCCAACTCATTTTTACAATGGACTCTTCGATGTACTCTGCCGGTGAAAAAGCTTCATGCCTTTTAACAGCATCATCCATCCCACCACTTTCGTTTGGCCATGGTTTGCCATTGAACCAATGGGCCATCAGATCCGCTGCAACAGGCCAGTTGAGTTTTCTCATCGTGTTTGGAATATCAGTAATCTTGTACTGACGTGCAGTAGCAGTCTGGCCGGACTTGTTACTCGCCGGAGTCATTGTCGTTGCTACTGTCGTTGCAGCCATCTTCATATCCCTCTGATATCACTTCACTCAACTTTCGCCAGCTTTGAGACTCAACAACTAAGCGAGAACAACCTTACTCTGAGGCTCTATGATCAATTCAACCGCTTCTGCGGTAACGGAAAACACTTTTTGGGTTTTCCCGTCGGCACCTGTCACACCGTTTATGATTTTCCCCGAAGCTGTTTTAAGTGTGTATTCCACCCCGGCTAGCGGCTTGCCTGTCTCTTCGCAATTGATCACGAAGTGCTCGTTAAATGGCCATTTGAGTTCAACCGGCAACGGCGGCACAAACGGCGCCGGCGAATGCGAATTCCCGATAATCACCGTCGAAGACCCCGCCGTAACCTTGTTGCCGTGGGAGCCCACGGAATCAACAGTGACAGCAGACTTGCCATTGATTTTCACCGTCGTGGCCAAACCGCCGACCATCGCACCACCACACGCGGAGGCATCGCCTTCGCGGGCGGCCGCGAGGCCGTCGAAGAACACGTCGCCCGAACCGGCGGCGATCGGGTTGGTACCGTGGCCGGGGAGCGGGCAAGCGGTGGGGTCGGATACGCGTGCTGCTGGTTTGCCAGACATCGGGGTTCTCCTTAGGTGACCTTCACTTGACCGCTGCCATCCAGGCGCGCGGCGAAACTGACCTGACGCTTGAAACCCTCGACTTCCAGCAGGCCTTCGATGCTGAAGGCCAGGCGGAGCTGGTCGTGGTCTCGCGGCAGGGAAATGACACGCACGTTGCTCAGGCGCGGCTCGTAGGCTTCGATGAAGCTTTCGATGGCCAGGCGGGCCTGACTCAGGGAGTCGTGCAGGCTCAGGCGCATGTCATTGAGATCGGGCAACCCGTAGTCGGACAGCGTTTGCACGCTGCCGGCCCGGGTGCTGAGCATTTTGGCCAGATGGGCAGCCACTGACGCCATGGCAGAAGCCTCGAGGCTTCTGCCCTTGCGTAGTTCCGCGTCGCCGTTGAGGCGTTCGAAAAGGCTGCCGTATCCGTCCATGAGTCGCTCTTACTCTTTGTCCAGCTTGCCAACCAGCGACAGGGTGAAATCGGCACCCATGTACTTGAAGTGCGGGCGCACGTTCAGGCTAACGCGGTACCAGCCCGGCTCGCCTTCAACGTCGCTGACGATCACTTGCGCAGCGCGCAGCGGACGACGGCCCCGTACTTCGGCGCTCGGGTTTTCCTGGTCGGCCACGTACTGGCGGATCCACTTGTTCAGTTCCAGCTCGAGGTCGGTACGTTCTTTCCACGAACCGAGTTGCTCGCGCTGCAGCACTTTCAGGTAGTGAGCCAGGCGGTTGACGATCATCATGTACGGCAGTTGGGTGCCGAGCTTGTAGTTCAGCTCTGCAGCCTTGCCTTCTGCGCTGATGCCGAAGAACTTCGGCTTCTGCACCGAGCTGGCGGAGAAGAACGCCGCGTTGTCGGAGCCTTTACGCATGGTCAGGGAGATGAAGCCTTCCTCGGCCAGTTCGTATTCACGACGGTCGGAAACCAGAACCTCGGTAGGAATCTTGGTTTCGATTTCGCCCATGCTTTCGAAGTGGTGCAGAGGCAGGTCTTCAACCGCGCCGCCGCTCTGTGGGCCGATGATGTTCGGGCACCAGCGGAACTTGGCGAAGCTGTCGGTCAGCTTGGTGCCGAACGCGTAGGCGGTGTTGCCCCACAGGTAGTGCTCGTGGCTGTTGGCAACGTTTTCCTTGTACACGAACGATTTGACCGGGTTCTCTTCCGGATCGTACGGGTTACGCAGCAGGAAACGCGGAACGGTCAGGCCAACGTAGCGGGAGTCTTCCGAGGTACGGAAGCTCTGCCATTTGGTGAATTGCGGGCCTTCGAAGTGATCTTTCAGATCCTTCAGGTCCGGCAGACCGGTGAAGCTTTCCAGGCCGAAGAATTTCGGGCCGGCAGCGGCGATGAACGGCGCGTGGGACATGCAGGATACGCTGGCCACGTACTGCATCAGCTTCACGTCCGGCGAGCTTGGGGACAGGTAGTAGTTGGCGATGATCGCGCCAACCGGCTGACCACCGAACTGGCCGTATTCAGCGGTGTAGATGTGCTTGTACAGACCCGACTGCATCACTTCCGGCGAATCTTCGAAGTCGTCCAGCAGGTCGTCCTTGGAGACGTTGAGGATTTCGATCTTGATGTTTTCACGGAAGTTGGTGCGGTCGACCAGCAGTTGCAGACCACGCCACGACGATTCCAGCGACTGGAAGTCCGGGTGGTGCAGGATTTCGTCCATCTGACGGCTGAGCTTGGCATCGATCTCGGCGATCATGCGGTCAACCATGGCTTTCTTGACCGGCTCACCGTTGTTCTGCGGCTTGAGCAGCTCTTCGATGAACGCCGACACACCGCGTTTGGCGATGTCGTAGGCTTCGTCGTCCGGCGTCAGGCGGGTTTCGGCGATGATGCTGTCGAGAATGCTGTACTCGCCGCTCGCGGCGCTTTTCTCTTGTGCTGCGCTAGTGCTCATTGTGTTGGCTTCCTTGGCTGCTGGATTCTCAGGCGTCCGGGGCTGCGGCGTTCAGGCCCAGCTCACCGAGTACGCGACCGCGGGATTCGTCGTCGGCGAGCACGCCTTCGATGGCTTTACGGAACGCAGGTGCGTTACCCAGCGGGCCTTTGAGGGCCACCAGCGCGTCGCGCAGTTCCATCAGCTTTTTCAGCTCAGGCACTTGCTCGACCAGGCTGGCCGGGTTGAAGTCCTTCATCGAATTGACGCGCAGTTGCACGGCCAGTTCGTCAGCTTCGCCATCTTCCTGCAGACGGTTCGGTACGCTCAGTGTCAGCTGCAGCTCTTGCTTGGCCAGCACTTCGTCGAAGGTCATCTTGTCGATGCTGATCGGCTTGCGATCCTCGATCTTGCGATCGTCCTTGCGGTGGGTGTAGTCACCGATTGCCAGCAGCTTCAGCGGCAGTTCAATCTCTTCCTGAGCACCGCCGGTGGCGGGTTTGAAGGTGACGTTGATGCGTTCCTTGGGGGCTACCGAGCCTTCTTTGGCCATGGCTTTTCTCCTTGCGGTTGTGGCCCTGGGGCCTATTCGAGTACCACTTCGAGATCGAGGTGGCACAGCCTGCGATAAATCTCTTCCTTGCGTTCACGTACGGCATGGTTCTGCGGTAACAACTCGCAGCAACTGTGCAGCAGGTGCAGCACTTCCAATGCAAGATCGGGCTCCCAGGCGTGCAGGCCTGAGTCCTGTAATGTCTGATCGAGGGTTTCGAGCTGGTTCTTGGCGAGTTCGTATTTCTTGGCCAGGAAGCACAGCCGCGCGAGAGCGAATTGCCAGAAGAAGCGTTCGCGGCCGCCGTGAGCCGATTGCAGACCCTGCTTGAGGATCTGCACGGCAGGCTTGAGGCCTTCCTTGCGCAGGATCGGCTGGACTTCTTCCAAAGCCTTTTCCCAGGCGGGCTGGGTTTCGACGTTCTCGCTTTCCACCTTGCGTGGCGCGCTGGCGCTTTGCAGATGCGGCATGACGTTGCCGGCGATCCACGCCCGGGTGGACGGATCGGCAAACGGCGCGCCGTCATGGAAACGCAGTTCGATGATGCCGGGCAGGCGCTGAATCAAAAGCGCGAAGTGGATTTCCACTTCGCGCATGGCGAGCTCGGCGTTGAGGTTCTGGAGGCATTCCCAGACCATTCGTTGCCCATCGAACCAGAACGGCGCCTTCGCCAGGCTCGCCTCCAGTTCCACCAGCAAGTCGGCGTATTTACCCTGGTCAAAACGGTCCTGATACTGCTTGAGCTTGTCGACCGGCAACCCGCGCAGCATGGTGATCTGCTCGGCGTTTCGCTCCGGCACCGCGTCGATCGTCATCCACAGCAAGGTGCGGTTGAGGCGCAGGGCGCGCAGGTCGGTGGCTTTCTGCTTGAGCCACCAGGCGCACAATGGGCGAGCGCTATCCTGCTGGGCACGCAGGGCCTTATGGGCTTCTTTCTCGTTATCGATGGGCGCGCCGGGCGCCAGCAATTGGCTGGCAGCCTGCTTGACCTGTGCCACCGCAGCGCCCACCACGCCGGGTGCCGGCTGGTTGTCGGCGGCGCGCTGGATCATGGTTTTCAGGCGACGGGAGAGCGGCAGCAGCAGCGGCGCGTCATCGCCCAGATGTTCGGTACAGGCCGCGTCGAGACCGGAAAGATGCTCGGACAACTGCCGGAACATCGGCAGCTGTTCCTTGATCGCGATGTTCTCGGTGATCACCTGCTCCAGACGCGGCACCAGCCAGCCGATGGCGGCGGCTCGGGTACGGGGTTTGAGCGGGTGAACTTCGGCCCAGTTGTTTTCCGACAAGTGGTGCAGCAAACCGAGGCCGGCAAGCAGCCCGGGGAAGGATTCACGCTGGTACAGCGACCAGGCGAGCCAGGCGCCCACACGTAAATCCTTGGATTGGGTACGCAGCAGGTTTTCGCTGTTTTCGCGGATTTTCAGCCAGTCGATCTGCCCGCTTTCGTGCATCGACGAGGCTTTGGCCAGCTCGCTTTCCAGCGCCTCGAATTCGCTCGAAAAACGAACGTCTTCGCCCGCGAAATTCTCTTTGGAAACAGAGACTTTAGCGAGTTCGAGGTAATGGGCGGAAAGTTTGCTTGAGTAGGACATCCATGGCCTTTATTTGGATTACGGTCGTGCGCCTATTGGAGTTGCAGCGGCGCGGGGACAGTATCGAAGAGCAGTGAGAAGACTCATCCAATTGAGTGTGTGCTCTTTCAAGTGCGCGCATCGTAATCACAATGATGGCCACTAGCAAGCATCCGATTAAACAACAAGACGAACTGTTCATTGGGGTGTGTAGGAGATCGCCCTATATGTGACAGGGGTTTCCCTGATATTGGTTTATATTTCACATTTTCGGCAAAAACCCCCAGAAGCATTGATTTAGAGCATCCAGTGAAAACAAACGACAGCACTAGCACGCCCGTTCCATAAATACCGAGGAAAGCATGACAAACCCGGAAAAAATTTGAAGTAGGACGCTTCCGAAAATACACCCTCATCTATTAACAAATGACTGGCGACAACTGCGAACAATAAAAGTGCCATCAAATTGATGGCAATTCATATGTTGAATACTGTTGGAATACCTGCACACAGGATTATCGCTTGGGCGTTTTATCGTCTTGAATCACTTTCCCACAGGCATTTCCCACAATCGAAACGTTGTTTTACAACGCGGAACGCTCCGACTTAAACCAGAGATTCTTCTTACATAAATTTGTTTCACACCTTGTTAGCGTGCCGGGCAATGTTCGCGTGCGCTGACCAGGGAGGGTTTCGACATCACGCCAAATCCCCTTCCCTGCTTAAGGATAAGCGCATGTCTGGAGCTGTCAGTTCTGCGCGATTTACGCTGCAGATCCCCGCCGTTCGCAACGACTTCAAGGTGTTGGCTTTCGAGGGTTCCGAGGCCGTCAGCACGCTTTATGCCATCAAGGTTGAACTCGTCAGCGAGGTCCCTGACTTCGACGTGGAAAGTTTGCTGGGTCAGCCGGCGTTCCTGCAATTCGGGCTGGATGGCGAAGGTATTCACGGGCGCATCGAGGATGTGCAGGCCGCTGAGTCGGAAAAGCGCCTGTCGCACTATGGCCTGACACTGGTTCCAGAGCTTCACTATTTGCAGTTCAGTCACGACCAACGGATTTTCCAGAACCAGACTGTCCCGCAGATCATCACGCAAGTGCTCAAACGGCACGGCATCCTTGCCGATGCGTTCAGGTTCCATGTCCAGACCTTGCCACCACGTGCGTATTGCACCCAGTACGGTGAAACCGATTTCGAGTTCATCCAGCGGTTGTGCGCCGAAGAAGGTATGGCGTGGCATCACCAACACTCGGCCGAGGGGCATCTGCTGCTGTTCACCGATGACACGGTGTTCCTGCCAACTCTGCGTGCGACTCCCTATCGGCAGGATTGTGGGATGGTGCCCGAGCACCCGGTGGTCAGCCGGTTTTCGCTGCACGCCCGAACACGCACCAGTCATGTCACACGCCGCGATTACGACCTGAAACGCCCGCATCTCTTGCTGGAAAGCCGCTTCAGCGCCGGGTTCACGCCGCGACTTGAAGACTATCGCTACCCATTAGCGATGGAGAACGAAAAACGCGGCAAACAACTTGCCCGTCAGACCCTGGAGCGCCATCGCGCCGACTATGAAACGACCGAGGGCCAGAGCAACCAGCCGACCCTGCGCTGTGGTTACCTGTTCGAGCTGACCGAACACACCCGCAAGCAATGCAACGGCCTTTGGCAGTTGCTTGAAGTCACCCACACCGGGCGACAACCTCAAGTGCTGGAGGAATCGGCCACCAACGAACTCAAGCCCACCGACGGTTTCACCCAGGGATACCGCAACAGCTTCCGCGCCATTCCTGCCGAAGTGGTTTTCCGCCCTCCACTGCCTGCGCGCCGGTCACCGTTGGTGAGCCAGACCGCTCGGGTAACTGGACCAAAAGGTGAAGAGATCTACTGCGATGAGTTCGGTCGCGTGAAGATCGAATTCCCCTGGGACCGGGCCGAGTTGAACAGCGAGCGCAGCAGTTGCTGGGTACGAGTGTCATCGAACTGGGCCGGAAACGGCTTCGGTGCCGTCACCCTCCCTCGTGTCGGGATGGAAGTGGTGGTGACCTTTCTGGAGGGTGACCCCGACCATCCGCTGATCACCGGTTGCGTGATCAACAAACTCACGCCTGCGCCTTACAAGCTGCCCGAGCACAAGACCCGAACCGTGCTGCGCAGTCGCAGCTCACCCGACACCGGCGGCTACAACGAACTGACGCTTGAAGACCGTGCCGGGCGGGAGCTGATTTATCTGCGTGCCCAGCGCGATATGGAGCGGCAGATTCTCCATGACAGTCGGCTGGAGGTTGGGCGGGATCGATGGGAAAGCATCCAGGGCAACAGCCAGACATCTGCCGGAAAGGTCATTGCCGTCGAGGCGGGACAGCAAGTGCAGATCAAGGCCGGAGCCACTGTGGTGCTGGATGCGGGCGCCAGCATCACGCTGAACGCGGGCGGTCATCACATCGTGATCGACGAGGGCGGGATCTTCAGCAGTACCGAGATTGTGACGGGTGGAAAGTTATCCGCAGGTGAAGCAACTGAAGTTCCAGCGACCGAAATGGCGGCGGCCCTGGCCGCTGGACAGGCGGCTGCCTCTACTCAAGCTCCGGAGAACAGCGAACTCGAAGAAGAGGAAGAAGAAGTCGAGTTGGAGGATGAAAAGCCTGCCGGGATTACGTTGCGGATCGGCGTGTTTTTCGATGGGACGGGGAACAATCTGTTCAACAGCGAGCAGGTGAAAGGTTGCTATGCGCGGGATGTGAATCTTGAAGAGGAAGCCGAGGACATTCAACAGTTCTGCCAGTCGCATGGGTATGACGGACAGGGCAATGTGCCGGATAGCAGTTATGGGAATGACACTAGCAATGTGGCGAAGTTGTATAGGTTGTATCGCGATGACCAAGGACGGCGACTGGTAGAAGAAGAAACCATCTGGCACCTACCGATTTACTTTGATGGCATAGGTACGAGTGCCAATGAGGACGACTCGGTGTTTTCGCAAATGACCGGCACAGGTGCACAAGGTGTATTGGCGAGAGTCAAGCAAAGCCCAGCGAGCATCATTGCCGGGATTCGCGTTTTTGAGCTGGCAAACCCGACCTTGAAAGTGGAATCCGTTCAGTTCGACATCTTCGGCTTCAGCCGCGGTGCCGCTGCTGCGAGACACTTCGCCAATGAAGTAATGAAAGGCGAGCAAAGCCCGCTGGCGCAATTACTTCCCGCGGACTCGTCACTGTTCCTTGAGAGCTTCTCCTGGCGGGCCAACATCGATGTCAGCATCAACTTCATCGGCATCTTCGACACCGCTGCCGCCATAGGCAGCATGGTCGACGGCGACTTCAGCGTCCATGACGCCAACAACCCCGAAGTCAATCTGTATCTGGCGCCGGACATTGCAAAGAAAGTTGTGCACCTGGTTGCCCGGGACGAACGCCGCCACAACTTTTCGCTCAACAGTGGTGGAAGCGCCGACATTGTGTTGCCGGGCGTCCACTCCGACTTGGGCGGCGGGTACTTACCGAATCTTGTTGAACGGGTACTGCTGAGCAAGCCGCGCTGCAGTCGCGACGTGGATTTTGATACCCCCTCGTCGTCGACCAATGCTTATCGATTGGCCGAGCAAGAACTCGGCAGGCTTCAGGACCAACTGCATCTCTATGGGCTGACGCTTCAAGTCAAAACCTGGGCGGTGGAAACGGTCAGCAACGTCAAGGGCGATCGGCGCAAATCAAAGAATGTGTATGCGGCGGTTTACAGCGAACGAGTCGTACGCAATGACCTGTCCCTGATTTACCTGCGAATCATGCGGGAGCTGGCGAGCCGGCACGGGGTCGAGTTCGAAACGATTAGCCAAGAATCTCAGAGTTACCCGTTACCGGAAGAGCTCATAGGTATCGCTCGAAAAATGATGACGTTTGCGCTGGGTGAATCCCGCAGTCTCGATCTGAGCCTGAACGAGCATGCGCTACTCGCTCAACGCTACATTCATCTGTCATCCAACTGGAATGCTGCGAAGGGACTCAACGAAACCGGGCTGAGCATCCTGTTTATCAACCGCCCCGCCGATCAGTCTGTTCGTGTGGTACACCCCAATGCGTGAGAACTCGTACATGCTCAAGATTGGCTTTGCATTGATATTCATTGTGTTGCTGGGCGGCTGCACATCCGGTGGTACAAGATCGCTGCCTTATGACGGCTGGATGCTCAGGTTTTTCACACCCGACTACATGGAGGCCTGGATCGAAAATGCTGACGTCGTGGACGTCAACAAACGCGTGTTTCTGGACGCAGCCGGAGGAGTTCCAGCCTTTGCCTATCCTCGACCGTACAGCAAAGGCGTGCCCACCACTTTCCGTGGGCAGGCACCAGGATGGCCGGAACATCCGGTAGGCAAAGGTCGACGTGTTACGGGGGCCGCGCTGCCCTATCTGGTCTTCGTCCGCTGGCAGTCTATGGCCGAACCACAGACTTACAAAGCCTTCATAAAAATCCCGGACTCAGTGCGCCAGATCATGCTCAAGGGTGAGAGAGTTTTCTGTCGGGCTGACGGCAAGTGGATCACGGATTACCGAAATATGATGGTCATCGGCCTCGCGCCAGGCGGCATCGCCAAGGTCTGGCTGGGCGGCCAGTGTCTTTTGTCGACCGAAGTCATGCGGGTCCAGGGCAAGATCGATCCCAAAGGTCCCTACGGTGGCAAGACCAACGGAAGACACAGGCAGCTCTATGAAGAATCCAAAGCCTACATCGAAAAATTCGGCATCCCCTACGATTCCTGGTGACCACCCGATTGTCAGGCACCGTCTACCGCCAGCGACCACAATAAACTCACTGCAACTCATCACTGATACGGACATTGGCAAATGGATGAAAACAGAAGGCCCATCAAGACCCGCTCGGCGGGTTGGGCGCGGCGCTTCACGGACGTACTGGTCAAGCGGGACATTTCCCCCAACCAGATTTCCGTCGTCAGCATGGTGTTCGCGCTGTTCGGCGCGGTGACGCTGAACATCGACAACGGCGTGGCCGGTTCAATCTTGTGCATCGTCGGCATTCAGTTACGGCTGTTGTGCAATCTGTTCGACGGGATGGTGGCGATCGAGGGCGGCAAGCAGTCGGCCATTGGCAGCCTGTACAACGAATTTCCGGATCGGGTCGCGGACAGTCTGCTGATTGTCGGGCTGGGCTTTGCCATCGGCCAGTCCGATCTTGGCTGGTTTGCCGCACTGGTCGCCGCGCTGACGGCTTATATCCGGGTCTTTGGCGGTTCACTTGGGCTCACGCAGAGCTTCATGGGGCCGATGGCCAAGCAGCACCGGATGGCGGTGATGACGGTGGCCTTACTGTTGAACGTGTTCGAAACCAGTTACTACGCGACGCACTACGCTTTGCTGATCGCACTGGTCGTCATTGCCATCGGCTCGGTCGCTACCTGCGTGACGCGAACCCTGGCCATCGCCAGACAACTGAAGGGGAACGCCCATGTGGATCAGTAATGCACTGATTTCGGTGCTGCGCTTCTTGATCGGCGTGACCGCCCGCTGGGAAAGCCCGCCGGACCTCACGCGCCAGCGCATTTATTTCGCCAACCACACCAGTCACATGGACACCCTGGCGATCATCGCCGCACTGCCGCCGGAAGCTCGGGTGAACGTGAAGCCGGTGGCCGCCGCCGATTACTGGGGCAAGAACCGCTTCCTGTCATACATCTCGCAGAAAGGCCTGAATGCGGTGCTGATCGAGCGCAATCCGGCGCCGGGCGTCAACGTGCTGGAGCCGATCTTCGACGTGGTGCGCGCCGGCCATTCGATCATCATCTTCCCCGAGGGCACCCGCTCGACGCAGGCGTTGCCCGGTGAATTCAAATCCGGAATCTTCCGTTTGGCCGAGACCTTCCCCGAGGTCGATCTGGTGCCGATCTACCTGGAAAACCTGCATCGCTCGATGCCAAAGGGCAAGCACGTGCCGCTGCCGATCATTTGCACGATCCGCATCGGCGATCCTTTGCAAAGGATTGAAGGCGAGGAGAAACCGGTGTTCCTGGAGCGGGCGCGTGACGCCATCGTGAGGTTGTCGAAATGAGTCTGGAAACCAAGTTCCTGTGGTTCTTCGCGGCGATCGCCGGGCTGCTGGCGGTGGCCTCGCTGATTGGCGGTGTACTGGCCAGACGCGCGAAGAGTGAGAGCTCGATCGCAACCATCGAAAACCTTAACCAGCGCGTAAATGCCTGGTGGGGGATGGTCATTATCTTCTTCGTCTCCTGGCTGCTTGGCCCCAATGCGACGGTTGTGTTGTTCGGTTTCATTTCCCTGTTTGCACTGCGCGAGTTCATCACCCTGACGCCCACGGCGCGCGGTGACCATAACGCGCTGTTTTCGGCGTTTTTCATACTGATCCCGCTGCAATACCTGCTGATCGGCACTCATTGGTATTCGATGTTCACCCTGCTGGTGCCCGTTTACGCGTTCCTGCTGCTGCCGGCGATTGCGGTACTGAGCCAGGACACCGACGGTTTTCTGGAGCGCACGGCGAAGATTCAGTGGGGGGTGATGATTTGCATCTACTGCATCAGCCATGCGCCTGCGCTGTTGTTGCTGGATCTGCAGGGTTTCCAGGGCCAGAACGCACTGCTGCTGTTCTATCTGGTGTTCGTGGTGCAAATGAGTGACGTGCTGCAGTACGTGTTCGGCAAGCTCTTCGGCAAACGCAAGGTTGCGCCGCTGGTGAGCCCGTCGAAGACCGTGGAGGGGCTGGTCGGTGGCGGGCTGTCCGCCACGCTGATCGGTGGCTGCATGTTCTGGATGACACCGTTCAGCTTCTGGCAATCGCTGCTGATGTCGCTGGTCATCGTGGTGATGGGGTTCCTTGGCGGCCTGGTCATGTCCGCGATCAAGCGCAGCCTGAGCGCGAAAGATTGGGGCACGATGATCAAGGGCCACGGCGGGATGCTCGACCGGATGGACTCGATCTGCTTCGCCGCACCGATTTTCTTTCACCTGACCCGGTATTTTTTCTCCGCTTGATCAGGCGAGGGTTTCGCCGAGATAGAGCCGGTGTGTTTTCTCGATCTCATCGATCAATCGCGGTGCAACACCTACCGATCCGGCGATCTCGCGCCAGCGCTTAACGGCAGCGCAAACTTCTTGGATGATGGCCGGGGCATCGATGCCTCGGATCTGTCTGGCGACGACCTCGAGGTCCGCGAGTTCAAACTTGTCGCGCTTGCCATTGATCGTCATCTGGTGGGTCGCGACCCAGAAACTGCCAGGCTGGTACGACCACGAAACGTCATAGGCCGGGGAAAGAGACCAAGTGCCTGCCTGATCCATCAGGAAGCTGGTGTTCTTGGTGTGGTCATCCTGATTGCGGCCCACTACGTTGAAAACCATGCGGCGGAAGTACTCTACGGCGTCACTGCGCGGCAAACCAAGAACTCGCATGACCCCGAAAGCCTCCTCGTACGAATAGCCGCCCGGCTGTTTGTAGTCGGCATGATCCATGGCACAAAGAGTGGCCATGTGGATCTTTTCACCGTCATCGGTTCGATCAAAGCGCTTGGTCAGAAAGTGGGCACGGCCACCCTCTTCCAGCAACTCACACGGGCTCATGGTGATGCCGGCGGCCTTGGCCATGAGCGAATAGGCGTACTCCACGCGGCCGAAGCCTTGCGAGTCGGCCAGGACGTCGGTGTTCTTGGCAACGTCGAATTTCAGCAGCCAGTAGGAAAACCCTTTTGGCGCCATGACTTGCCCTGAGCGGATCTCGCCAGCCGCATTCATCGCAATAACCGCTTTGGCCCGCGCACCGCCAGCGCTGGTACCGACCTGGATCAAACGTTTCAGAGCCTCATCATCGACCTGGGTATCGTGATGGGCGAGACGATCAGCCAGGCTTTCGCGTTGCGAGAGCACTTCGCTGGCGAGCTCTACCAGCGCGTCAATCTGGACACTTTCACTGGCGTTAACCGAGCCTGTGAGGGCGGGCCGATATTCGAGCCCACCCATCCCGCGCGAACCCTGATACAGGATCCTTTCAACAGGAGTGAACGTCGCTTTGTCACGTCCCTCCTTGGCGAGCCAGGCGTCGATCAGTGCGTTACCGAAATCGTCCGGCAGAGAGTCAGCCAGGATAGCCGGAAGGCCTTTGTAGGTTTCCCGGTTCAGGCCGGGAAAAGCGTATGTCTCATTGGCTGCCAAGGGCATATGGATGGGCGAGATTTCGATACCGGTTTTTACGAATTCAGGATCGTATTCGAACAATCCGAGTTCGGTGCCCTCATCCCAAAGCAGCCCCCCGACAAACCGGTCGAACAGATACACCTTTGCAGTAATCACCAATCAACCTCCTTTTTGACTTCGCTACCGGACACCGTATCGCTTGCGCTCCCTGCCGATGCCTTGCCCACCGCCCGTGTGCCGGTTGCCCGCATACGCCGGGTCCCGGCCATCTTGATCACTTGCAAAGGGCTCGGCCGAACAGGCTCTACGAGTGAAGCTGCTCTTTCCAGCTCGCCAATGACACGCAGGACGGCCAGCAGATTCACCAGGGTGCCTTTGCCATGGAGAAGGTTGATCAAGGTCTGCCGGCTGATGCCGGCTTCCCTGGCGACATGCTCCTGGCTGAGATTTTTCTTCAGGCGCAATTCCTGGAGCCGGGCACCAATGGCGCTGGCAATCGCATCGTCAGTCATGGCTTGGAGGCGCATAGTGTCTAAATTCCTGGAGCGAATGTGCAAATCACGAAGTGTGTGTATTCAATACTAGACATTGCAGAAGGATCGAGCTGCATCACACTCAATGCAATCCCTGCGTACGAAAATCTGGGCACTAATGAATAAAATGGCCCTTATGTCTCAATTTAAAGGCATTGGATCTCAGCAATATTCACACTATACGCAACACCAGCAATGCCTACATAACTAGACAATAAACAAGATATTGGCTGATAACGTATGAATATCAAGACAACATACACTCAACCAAAACAGGAATGACGGCCAGATGAGAATCGGCGGTCTCTGGAATCCTCCAGACACAAAAAATGGGCACCCGGTTTGATCGGTGTGCCCATTTTTTCATTCCGGTTCTCCCCGTGATTCAGGAAGTACGCCGCAATTATGGATTGACGCTGTCTTTCAACGATTTGCCTGGCTTGAACGCAACAGTGTTGCTGGCCTTGATCTTCACCGGCTCACCGGTTTGCGGGTTTTTGCCGGTGCGGGCACCGCGATGGCGTTGCAGGAAGGTGCCGAAGCCCACCAGCGTGACGCTGTCCTTGCGGTGCAGGGCGCCGGTGATTTCTTCGAGAACAGCGTTGAGAACGCGGTTGGCCTGCTCTTTGGTCAGATCCGCTTTTTCAGCGATTGCAGCGGCGAGTTCTGGTTTACGCATTAGTGAAGCCCCTTTGAGTCGGTTTTTTGTTGTTATGTCCGTGCTGTTCTCGTTGGAACAGCGCCCAAGGCGCCGCAGGCTCTACTCTGCGGCAGACGGGAGTGAGGATGGCACGCGGTTAAGGGCGGCGCCAGTCTCCCCGTGACCTTTGTGGGGGCAAAAGCGGGGTGATTCCGACAGAACGACCAGTATTTACGCCAGCAAGGCCGGAAGCTGTTTGTTCAGCGCGAGTTTTTCCATCACCGCCGCGCCGGTCAGGGCATAACCGAGCAATTGCCCTTCTGCGTCGTGACACAGCGCCTTGACGTCGGCGCCCTGCCCTTCGACCGTCCAGACGCCTTCGCGGCCCCGTGGTGGCGGCGAAACCACCAGTGGGCAGACCGGGGTTTTCACGGTGATCGGCATCGGCCCGTAGTTCACCGCCGTCGGGTTGCCGGCCAGGGTCTGTGCCAGCGCTCGCGCACAACTCATGAGGGGCATTACGTACAGAAGATTCAGCCCGTCGACCTCGGCGCAGTCGCCCAAGGCATAAATGTTGGCGTGAGAGGTTTGCAGGTGGCGGTCGACCATCACGCCGCGATTGGTCTGGATACCGGCAGCCGCCGCCAGATCGATCCGTGGGCGTAGGCCGATTGCCGAGACCACCACATCGCAAGGGACAACCTGGCCGTCGGACAGGTGGGCTTCCAGTCCATCGGCGACTTTTTGCAGTCGGGTCAGTACCGGGCCGAGGTGGAACCGCGCACCGAGGCTTTCCAGCCCGGCCTGCACCGCTGCCGCAGCGGACGGATGCAGCAAGGTCGGCATCACTTGCTCGCACGGTGCAACCAGTTGCACTTCATAGCCGCCGAGGATCAGGTCGTTGGCGAACTCACAGCCGATCAGGCCGGCACCGAGCAGCAACACCCGGCGCTTGCCCGCCGCCGCAGCGCGAAAACGTGCGTAGTCTTCGAGATCGTTGATCGGGAATACAAGGTCTGCGCCATCGCCTTCGATCGGCACACGCACAGTTTCGGCGCCCCAGGCGAGGATCAGGTCGCGATAGTTCACCGCTTCCTCACCGATCCACAGCCGCTTGTGGCCCGGGTCGATGCCGCTGATGCGGGTGTGCGTGCGGATCTCGGCCTTCAATTGCTCGGCCATTGCGCCCGGTTCGGCCATGCTCAAGCCGTCGGCGTCCTTGTTCTTGCCGAAGCCGGTGGAGAGCATCGGCTTGGAGTAGGAACGACCGTCATCGGCGGTAATCAAGAGCAGCGGGGTTTCGCCATCGAGTTTGCGAAACTCACGGGCCAGGTTGTAACCCGCCAGCCCGGTGCCGACGATTACGACAGGTGCGCTCATGCCTTACTCCTTGTGGGTTCTCAGTTGATTTCGATCATTTCGAAGTCCATCTTGCCGACGCCGCAGTCCGGGCATAGCCAGTCTTCCGGCACGTCCTGCCACAGGGTGCCCGGCGCGATGCCGTCGTCCGGCCAGCCATCGGCTTCGTTATAGATCAGGCCGCAGACCACACATTGCCACTTCTTCATTCAGGTACTTCCTCAGGATTCAGGCTTTAGCTGGCGCGGACGGTCGATGGTGCAGCGCTGCCGTCCGGCTCAGGGCGTTTTGTACTGATCGTACCGGCCAGATGCAAGCCTGTTCGGCGCAATGGCGGCCCGGATCAATCAAACTCGCGGTTCGCCATGGTAAGCTCGCCGCCTCATTTGCTGCCAATAATGACTCATTGTGCAACTCAAAAACGCCCCGCTGTGGCGCCTGCAAAGCCACCTGACACCCCTCCCCGACACGTCCACGCTCGACTGGCTGTTCGACGAAGGCTCCCTGACCCGCCGCCTGACGCGTCTGTCCGATGACGGCTTCAGCGTCACGCCGCTGTTCGAAGGCTGGCAGACCCTGCGCGACGACGAATGCGCGGCGCTGGACCTGGCCGAAGGTAGCGAAGGCTGGGTGCGCGAAGTGTATCTGCGCGGTCTTGGCGAGGCCTGGGTGTTCGCTCGCAGCGTTGCGTCGCGCAGCGCCTTGCAGGGCGACGGGTTGCATATGGATGAGTTGGGCAGCCGCTCGCTGGGCGAACTGCTGTTCTGCGATCACGCGTTCCAGCGCCGCGCCATCGAAGTCTGCCATTACCCGGAACACTGGCTGCCCGAGGATTCCCGGGCCACCGGTCTGTGGGGCCGCCGTTCGCGTTTCGACCGTGGCGCATTGAGCGTACTGGTGGCGGAGATTTTCCTGCCTACGCTGTGGGAAGCCGTCCGCGCCCGTCCGGAGAACTGCTGATGTATCAGAGCCTGCTCAAATCCCTGAATCGCCTGAACCCGCGTGCCTGGGACTTCATCCAGCTGACCCGGATGGACAAGCCGATCGGCATTTACCTGCTGCTGTGGCCAACGCTCTGGGCTCTGTGGATTGCCGGTAAAGGTTCGCCTTCGCTGGCCAACGTCGTGATTTTCGTCCTCGGCGTGGTGCTGACCCGTGCCGGCGGCTGCGTCATCAATGACTGGGCCGACCGCAAGGTCGACGGCCATGTGAAGCGCACCGCCGAACGTCCGCTGGCCGCCGGCAGGATCAGCTCGAAAGAGGCGCTGGTGTTCTTTGCCCTGCTGATGGGCGTGAGTTTCCTGCTGGTGTTGTGCACCAATGCCGCGACGATCTGGTTGTCGCTGGGTGGTCTGGCGCTGGCGTTCACTTATCCGTTCATGAAGCGCTACACCTATTACCCGCAAGTGGTGTTGGGCGCGGCGTTTTCCTGGGGCATGCCGATGGCGTTCACCGCCGAAACCGGTGAACTGCCGGCGGCTGCCTGGCTGCTGTGGATCGCCAATCTGCTGTGGACGGTGGGCTACGACACTTATTACGCGATGACCGACCGCGACGATGACTTGAAGATCGGCGTGAAATCCACGGCCATCCTGTTCGGCGAAGCGGACCGGGTGATCATCCTGACCTTACAGGCACTGTCACTGGGCTGCCTGTTGCTGGCCGGGTCGAAGTTCGAGTTGGGGATGTGGTTCCACCTCGGCCTGCTGGTGGCCGCCGGGTGCTACGCCTGGGAGTTCTGGTACACCCGCGACCGGGACCGGATGCGCTGCTTCAAGGCGTTCCTGCACAACCACTGGGCCGGGTTGGCGATTTTCGTCGGGATCGTGCTGGATTACGCGTTGCGCTGACGCTTGAAAAAAATCGCAGCCATCAGGCTGCGATCTTTTAACGTTTCAAATCAGTCGACGTGGATCAGTGCTTCGGCATGTGCCACATATCTTTGAAGCCTTCGCCCTTCATGTCTCCAGGCTTTTCATCTTTCATAAATGTATACAGCGGCTTGCCGTCCATAGACCATTGCATCATGCCGTCATCACGTTTGATCGGCGTGAATTTGCCTTCGGCCTTGGCACCTGCGGGAGCCATCATTGGTGGCCACATCTTGGCGCATTCACCATTACACATCGATTTGCCGCCCATGTCCTTGTCGAACGTGTAGACAGTCATACCCTTGTGATCGGTCATCATGCCGTCTTTCATCATTACCGGGTCGGCGGCGAACGCCATGGCAGGCAGAGTGACGGCAGCGGCCAGCAGCAGCGCTTTGAAGGAAGCAGTCATTTGAGTCATGGAAACCTTCTTTTGTGGTTGTCAGGATTCGGACTTAGAGCTTAGTTCAGGATTCGCACAATCGCCGCTGGACTAAAATACTGTCACACGACTGCAATAATTCCGTTATCTAATGCGGCGCAAGACAGTTAAATGACAAGAGGATTAAGGCATGGTTGGCAGGAGCATTCTGATCGTCGACGACGAAGCGCCCATTCGCGAAATGATCGCCGTTGCGTTGGAAATGGCCGGCTATGACTGCCTCGAGGCAGAGAACTCGCAGCAGGCGCACGCCATTATCGTTGACCGCAAACCGGACCTGATCCTGCTCGACTGGATGCTGCCCGGCACCTCCGGCATCGAGCTGGCCCGTCGCCTCAAGCGTGACGAGCTGACCGGGGACATCCCGATCATCATGCTCACTGCCAAGGGCGAAGAGGACAACAAGATCCAGGGGCTGGAAGTCGGCGCCGACGACTACATCACCAAACCGTTTTCCCCACGCGAACTGGTAGCACGCCTCAAGGCTGTGCTGCGTCGCGCCGGTCCGACCGATGGCGAAGCGCCGATCGAAGTCGGCGGCCTGCTGCTCGACCCGATCAGCCACCGCGTGACCATCGACGGCAAACCTGCCGAGATGGGCCCGACCGAATACCGTCTGCTGCAATTCTTCATGACTCACCAGGAACGCGCCTACACCCGTGGCCAGTTGCTGGACCAGGTCTGGGGCGGCAACGTCTATGTTGAGGAGCGCACGGTCGACGTGCACATCCGACGCCTGCGTAAGGCCCTCGGCGACGCCTACGAAAATCTGGTACAAACCGTGCGCGGCACTGGCTATCGGTTCTCCACCAAGGCCTGAGCCGAGCGCCCGCCCCGCAGACAAGGACCGCATTTTCCGTGAACCAAAACTGGCATGGCACCCTGATTCGCCACATGCTGTTGCTGGTCACCGGCTGCCTGGTGATCGGCCTGATCACCGGCTACTACGGCTGGAGCCTGGCGGCGGGACTGGGCCTGTACCTGGCCTGGACGCTCAAGCAACTGCTGCGTTTGCACGAATGGCTGCGCCTGCACCAACCCGATGAAGCACCGCCCGACGGCTACGGCCTGTGGGGTGAAGTGTTCGACAGCATCTACCACCTGCAACGCCGCGACCAACGGGTCCGCGGACGCCTGCAAGCGGTGATCGACCGCGTTCAGGAGTCTACCGCCGCACTGAAAGATGCGGTGATCATGCTCGACAGCGACGGCAATCTTGAATGGTGGAACCGCGCCGCCGAAACCTTGCTCGGCCTGAAAACGCCACAGGACAGCGGCCAACCGGTGACCAACCTGGTCCGTCATCCGCGCTTCAAGGAATACTTCGAGCAGGAAAGCTACGCCGAGCCGCTGGAAATCCCGTCGCCGACCAACGACCGCGTACGCATCCAGCTCTACCTCACGCGCTACGGCAACAACGAACACTTGATGCTGGTGCGCGACGTCACGCGCATCCATCAGCTGGAACAGATGCGCAAAGACTTCATCGCCAACGTCTCCCACGAGCTGCGCACCCCGCTGACGGTGATCTGTGGCTACCTGGAAACCCTGCTCGACAATGTCGAGGAAGTGAACCCGCGCTGGAGCCGCGCCCTGCAGCAGATGCAGCAACAGGGCGGCCGCATGCAAACCTTGCTCAACGACTTGCTGTTGCTGGCCAAACTGGAAGCCACCGATTACCCGTCGGACAACCAGCCCGTGCACATCGACACCCTGTTGCAGTCGATCAAGAGCGACGCGCAGCAATTGTCCGGCTCGAAGAATCAGCGCATCACCCTGGAAGCCGATACCAGCATCCTGCTCAAGGGCAGTGAGGCGGAACTGCGCAGCGCGTTTTCCAATCTGGTGTTCAACGCCGTCAAGTACACCCCGGCCGAAGGCAATATCCGTATCCGCTGGTGGGGCGACGATCAGGGCGCACACCTCAGCGTGCAGGATTCCGGGATCGGCATCGACAGCAAACACCTGCCGCGCTTGACCGAACGCTTCTACCGCGTCGACTCCAGCCGCAACTCCAACACCGGCGGCACGGGCCTGGGCCTGGCCATCGTCAAACACGTGTTGCTGCGCCATCGCGCGCGAATGGAGATCAGCAGCGTGCCCGGTCACGGCAGCACGTTCACCTGCCATTTCGCCCCGGCGCAGGTCGCCCAGGCACGGGTCATCAGCGCCGCTGAGTAATGCCGGACTAGGCAATCGCCGGGTCAGCCGCTACATTGGCTGACTTGCGCCTGCCTTTCAGACGCGATTTCTTCTCTCTTACGAATCACACGGAACCTGCAAAACTCCATCATGGACCCTTCCCCTGGCTTGTCCCTCGCAACAATTTTCGCCGATTTCGGCATGATTCTTTTCGCTCTGATCCTGGTTTTGCTCAACGGCTTCTTCGTTGCGGCGGAATTCGCCATGGTCAAACTGCGCTCGACCCGGGTCGAAGCCATCGCCGATCAGAACGGCTGGCGCGGGCACATCCTGCGCACCGTGCACAGTCAGCTCGATGCTTACCTCTCGGCGTGCCAGCTCGGTATCACCCTCGCCTCCCTCGGCCTGGGCTGGGTCGGTGAGCCGGCGTTCGCGCACATTCTCGAGCCGCTGCTGAGTGCGGTCGGCGTGCAGTCGCCCGAAGTCGTCAAAGGCATCTCGTTCTTCACCGCGTTCTTCATCATTTCCTACCTGCACATCGTGGTCGGCGAGCTCGCACCCAAATCCTGGGCGATCCGCAAACCCGAGTTGCTGTCGCTGTGGACGGCGGTGCCGCTGTACCTGTTCTACTGGGCCATGTACCCGGCGATCTATCTGCTCAACGCCAGCGCCAACACCATCCTGCGCATCGCGGGGCAAGGTGAACCCGGCCCGCATCACGAGCACCATTACAGCCGCGAAGAACTGAAACTGATCCTGCACTCCAGCCGTGGCCAGGACCCGAGCGACCAAGGCATGCGCGTGCTGGCCTCGGCGGTGGAAATGGGCGAGCTGGAAGTGGTCGACTGGGCCAACTCCCGGGAAGACCTGATCACCCTCGAGTTCAACGCCCCGTTGAAAGAAATCCTGGCGATGTTCCGTCGCCACAAGTTCAGCCGTTATCCGGTGTACGACAGCGAGCGCCAGGAGTTCGTCGGCCTGCTGCACATCAAGGATCTGCTGCTGGAACTGGCGGCGCTGGATCACATCCCCGAGTCGTTCAACCTCGCCGAACTGACCCGCCCGCTGGAACGCGTGTCGCGGCACATGCCGCTGTCGCAGCTGCTTGAGCAGTTCCGCAAGGGCGGCTCGCACTTCGCCGTGGTTGAAGAAGCCGACGGCAACATCATCGGCTACCTGACCATGGAAGACGTGCTGGAAGTGCTGGTCGGCGACATCCAGGACGAGCACCGCAAGGCCGAGCGCGGCATCCTCGCCTACCAGCCGGGCAAGTTGCTGGTACGGGGCGATACACCGCTGTTCAAAGTCGAGCGCCTGCTGGGTATCGATCTGGATCACATCGAAGCCGAAACCCTCGCCGGGCTGATCTACGAAACCCTGAAACGGGTGCCGGAAGAGGAAGAAGTGCTGGAAGTCGAAGGTCTGCGGATCATCATCAAGAAGATGAAAGGCCCGAAGATCATTCTGGCCAAGGTGCTGATGCTCGACTGACGGGGTTTATCGCTTGCCCAACGCAAAGTTGGGCAACGCCCCCAGCGGCTGGTTGAACTGATACGGAATCGATACCAGCCCCCCTCCTGTATTGCGCTGCACCACGAAGTGCAGATGCGGGCCGCTGCTATTGCCCGTATTGCCGGACAGCGCCAGCGGACTGCCCACCGCCACGCGCTGACCTTCCCGTACACTCACCGACCCTTGCTTGAGGTGCAGGTACACGCCCATCGTGCCGTCGTCGTGCAGCACCCGCACGAAATTGCCGGAAGGATCGGTGCCGCGCCCGTTCTGCGAATTCTCGGTCTTCACCACCACGCCGGCCCGCGCCGCGATGATCGGCGTGCCGACGGGCATGGCGATGTCCATCGCGTACTTGTTCTTCGGTCCGAAGTGGCTGTAGTCGCCATTGGCGCCCTGACTCAGACGGAACGGCCCGCCCCGCCACGGAAACGGATAGCGATAGCTCTGAGCGGCGCCAGCCGGGTCGCCGAGGGAATACTGGAACATCGGGGTGTACACCAGCGGCTTGCCACCGGACACCGCCGTCAGCAACGCCAGCCGCGTGTTGCTGCGCGCCGGCAGCACCCGGCGGATCGTTTCCGTCGGTGCGCCACGCACGTTGCTCATCCCGGTAAACGCCAGTGCAACCTCGACCGGCGCATACAGGTCGTTGCGCACGAACACCACGTCCGTGCCCTTCTGCTTCTTGATGTCGAGGTAGACCTGGCGCTCGAGCCTCTCGACCATACGGTCCTGAAACACGAACACCTGTGAGCCTTTGCTCGGACGGTCGCTGTACGAAACCACTCCGTTGGCATCGGTGGATTTGTAGATCGTCATGGCCACAGTCGAGGTGGAGGCCATGAACAGACCACAGAAAAACAGCAGGCGCAGGGGCATGGGCAAAAGTTCTGTCGAGTAAGGCCTGGGAATGAGCCTAGCAGCTGAGACAGACCAGGCTAGTCGACAGATGTTTCAAATTTGGCACAGCACAAAACAAAAGGTCGCAGCCCAGAGCAGCTCCCGCATTGGAATACCATCCTTTGCGGGGCTGCCCCAGGCTGCGACCTTTTTGGCCGCGACGCTTACGCGCCTGGAACGAAGTGCTTCTGCGCCGTGCCGCGGGCGATCAGGCGGGAAATGTAGTCGAGCTTCTGCGCGTCCTGGTCGACGAAACGGAAGGTCAGTTGCAGCCAGTCGCTGTCGGCTTTCTGCTCATGCGCCACGATGGCGTGCAGATAACCGTTGAGGCGGGCGATTTCGGCGTTGTCGCCCTGCTCCAGATCGAGCACGGCGCTGTCGAGGATCTGCGGCAGGGTGTCGGTGCGTTTTACCACCAGCAGCGCTTCCTTGATGCTCAGGGCCTTGATCACACATTGCTGGGTACCGCTTGGCAGGCGCAGTTGGCCTTGGCCACGACCACTGGCCGGAGCGGCGGAGGCTGCCGGGGCTTTCACGGGCGGACTGTTGAGCAGACCGCGCTGTGGCGCGGCGGCCGGGGCCGGGGCCGCTGCAGCAGGCTTGGCAAACGGATTCACCGCCGCAGCTGCCGGTGCGGAACCGATGACCGCGGCCTTGCCGCCCGTCAACGCGCTCAGGGAGTCGTTGCCGAACGCCGAGTTCATCTTGGTCGGGGCGCTGTTCATCAGGGTGTCGAGCTTGCCGACCTTGTTCAGGGCCTGCTTGACCTTGGTCAGCAGTTGCTCGTTGGTGAACGGTTTGCTGACGTAGCCGGAAACGCCGGCCTGAATCGCCTGGACCACGTTTTCCTTGTCGCCACGGCTGGTGACCATGACGAACGGCATGGTTTTGAGATTGTCTTGCTCACGGCACCAGGTCAGCAGTTCGAGGCCGGACATTTCCGGCATTTCCCAGTCGCACAGGACCAGGTCGAACGCTTCCTTGGCCAGCATGGCCTGAGCCTTTTTACCGTTGACGGCGTCCTCGGTGCGGATCCCCGGGAAGTAATTACGCAGGCACTTTTTCACCAGGTCACGAATGAACGATGCATCGTCCACGACCAACACACTGATCTTGCTCATCCAACACCCCTATTAAAATCCCGGCAAGCATAACGCTGGCTGATGGCACATTGCCAAAACTCTTCAGTCACGCCGGGACTTTTCGTTCGCGGGTGCTGCTTTTTAATTCGCTTTCACATCACAGAAGCAGAAACAAAAACGCCCGGCCAAAGGGCCGGGCGCTTTTCTCAGGCAATCTTACTTATCGTCCGCATCGCCCGGAACATTAGCGGTTTCACCACTTGTTCCTTCAACTTCTTCCTTCATGCGCTTGAGGCCCATGTGGCGCACGTCGGTGCCGCGCACCAGGTAAATCACCAGCTCCGAAATGTTGCGCGCGTGATCGCCGATCCGCTCCAGCGAACGCAGCACCCAGATAATGCTCAAGACCCGCGAGATAGAGCGTGGGTCTTCCATCATGTAGGTCGCCAGCTCGCGCAGGGCGGTCTTGTATTCGCGGTCGATGATCTTGTCGTACTGCGCCACCGACAACGCCAGATCGGCATCGAAACGGGCAAAGGCGTCCAGCGCATCGCGGACCATGTTGCGCACCTGGTCGCCGATGTGACGCACTTCGACGTAACCACGCGGCGCTTCGCCTTCTTCGCACAGCTGAATCGCACGACGGGCGATCTTGGTCGCTTCGTCGCCGATGCGCTCAAGGTCGATCACCGACTTGGAAATGCTGATGATCAGACGCAGGTCGGACGCCGCTGGCTGACGACGGGCCAGAATGCGCAGGCATTCTTCGTCGATGTTGCGTTCCATCTGGTTGATCTGGTCGTCGATCTCGCGCACTTGCTGGGCCAGACCTGAGTCGGCCTCGATCAGCGCGGTGACCGCGTCGTTGACCTGCTTCTCGACCAGCCCGCCCATGGCCAGGAGGTGGCTGCGCACTTCTTCCAGTTCGGCGTTGAACTGCGCGGAAATGTGGTGGGTAAGGCCTTCTTTACTAATCATGTTGGCGTCCTTGGAGCGTCCGGTAAGGTGCGGCGGGCCGCAGCGTCAATTCTGTGAATAACCCGCAACTGTCAGCCGTAACGACCGGTGATGTAGTCTTCGGTCTGCTTCTTGGCCGGATTGGTGAACAGCGTATCGGTGTCGCCGAATTCCACCAGTTTGCCCATGTACATGAACGCCGTGTAGTCGGACACCCGCGCCGCCTGCTGCATGTTGTGGGTCACGATGACGATGGTGAACTTGGACTTGAGCTCGTAGATCAGCTCTTCGACTTTCAGGGTCGAGATCGGGTCGAGGGCCGAGCACGGTTCGTCGAGCAGCAGCACTTCCGGCTCCACGGCGATGGTACGGGCAATCACCAGACGCTGTTGCTGACCACCTGACAGGCCGAGTGCCGAGTCATGCAGACGGTCTTTCACTTCGTCCCACAGGGCTGCGCCTTTCAACGCCCACTCGACGGCTTCGTCGAGGATGCGCTTCTTGTTGATACCCTGGATGCGCAGGCCGTAGACCACGTTTTCGTAGATGGTCTTCGGGAACGGGTTCGGCTTCTGGAACACCATGCCGACCCGGCGACGCAGTTCGGCCACGTCTTCGCCCTTGCGGTAGATGTTGTTGCCGTACAGGTTGATCGCGCCTTCGACGCGGCAGCCATCCACCAGGTCATTCATGCGGTTGAAGGTACGCAGCAGCGTGGACTTGCCGCAGCCGGACGGGCCGATGAAGGCGGTCACGCGCTGTTTCGGGATGTTCATGCTGACGTCGTACAGCGCTTGTTTCTCGCCGTAGAACAGGCTCAGGCCCGGCACTTCGATGGCCACCGTTTCCTGCTCGAGGTTCAGGCTCTGCTTGTCGCGGCCCAGGGCCGACATGTTGATGCCGTGGGTATGTGTTTCGTGCTGCATGGGAGGCTCCCTGTGCTAACAAATTCGGTTCGGTTGGCTGCCGGGAGTCAAGCCGGCAGCCCTTCAATTCTTGTAACGACGATCAGCTGTCCAGCGCCTTGTACTTCTCGCGCAGGTGGTTACGAATCCACACTGCCGACAGGTTGAGCACGGCAATCACCAGTACCAGCAGCAACGCGGTGGCGTACACCAGCGGTCGTGCGGCTTCGACGTTCGGGCTCTGGAAGCCGACGTCATAAATATGGAAGCCCAAGTGCATGATCTTCTGGTCCAGGTGCAGGTACGGGTAGTTGCCATCCACCGGCAGCGACGGCGCCAGTTTCACCACACCCACCAGCATCAGCGGCGCCACTTCACCGGCGGCGCGAGCCACGGCGAGGATCATGCCGGTCATCATGGCCGGGCTGGCCATCGGGATCACGATCTTCCACAGGGTTTCAGCCTTGGTCGCGCCGAGGGCCAGCGAGCCCTCACGCACGGTGCGAGGAATCCGCGCCAGGCCTTCTTCGGTCGCCACGATCACCACCGGCACCGCCAGCAGCGCCAGGGTCAACGAAGCCCAGAGCAGACCCGGCGTACCGAAGGTCGGTGCCGGCAGTGCTTCCGGGAAGAACAAGCGGTCAACCGAACCACCCAGCACGTAGACGAAGAAGCCCAGACCGAACACGCCGTAAACGATCGCCGGAACACCCGCGAGGTTGTTCACCGCGATCCGGATGATCCGGGTCAGGGCGTTCTGCTTGGCGTATTCACGCAGGTACACCGCCGCCAGCACGCCGAACGGGGTCACGATCATCGCCATGATCAGGGTCATCATCACGGTGCCGAAGATCGCCGGAAAGATCCCGCCTTCGGTGTTCGCTTCGCGCGGATCGTCGGACAGGAACTCCCAGATCTTGCTGAAGTAGAAACCGACCTTAGTGAAGGTGCTCATGGCGTTCGGCTGGTAGGCGTGAACCACTTTGCCCAGACCGATTTCGATTTCCTTGCCGTTGGCATCGCGAGCGGTCAAGGCGTCACGGTTGAACTGCGCGTGCAGATCGGCCAGACGAGCTTCAACGTCTTGATAGCGGGCGTTCAGCTCGGCACGCTCGGCGTCCATGTCCGCTTGCGCGGTGGCGTCGAGCTTGCCCTCCAGCTCCAGTTTGCGACCGTGCAGACGGATGCGCTCGAGACCGGCGTTGATCGCGCCGATATCGGTTTTTTCCAGCGACTTCAACTGTGCAGCGAGGCCGTTCACACGGTTGATCCGCGCTTGCAGCTCAGGCCAGGCGGCTTCGCCTTCGGCGATGACCTTACCGTCCTGTTTGACGTTGACCAGGTAGCCGTAGAAGTTGCCCCACTCGCGACGCTCGATCGCCATCAACTCTGGCGGCGTGGTCTGGTTGGTCAGCCACTCGCCAACGATCCAGGTGAAGTCGTTGCCGTTCAGGTCACGGTTGCCGACCTTGATCAGCTCGCGAGTCATGAATTCCGGGCCGACGTCAGGCACCGGCAGACCGGCGCTCTTCAGACGTGCGCGCGGCACTTCTTCTTTCTGCACCACTTCGCCGATGACCAGGTGATTGGCCTGGCCCGGCACGTCGTAGCTGGCATGCACCAGATCCGCCGGCCAGAAGTGACCCAGACCGCGCACGGCAATCACCGCCAGCAGGCCAATGGTCATGATGACCGCGATGGACACCGCGCCACCGCTGATCCAGACGCCCGGGGCGCCGCTCTTGAACCATCCATTCAGGGAGTTCTGTTTCACAGACTTCTACCTTTCTTAAAGCGACGAGTATTTCTTGCGCAGACGCTGACGAATCAGTTCCGCGAGGGTGTTCATGACGAAGGTGAACAACAGCAGCACCAGCGCCGAGAGGAACAGCACGCGGTAGTGGCTGCCGCCGACTTCCGACTCCGGCATTTCCACCGCGACGTTGGCGGCCAGGGTGCGCAGGCCTTCGAACAGGTTCATTTCCATGACCGGGGTATTGCCGGTGGCCATCAGCACGATCATGGTTTCACCGACCGCACGGCCCATGCCGATCATCAGCGCCGAGAAAATGCCCGGGCTGGCGGTCAGGATCACCACGCGAGTCATGGTCTGCCACGGCGTGGCACCGAGGGCCAGCGAGCCCAGGGTCAGGCCGCGCGGCACGCTGAACACGGCGTCTTCGGCGATCGAGTAGATGTTCGGGATCACCGCGAAGCCCATGGCCAGGCCGACCACCAGTGCGTTGCGCTGGTCGTAGGTGATGCCCAGGTCGTGGGAGATCCACATGCGCATGTCACCGCCGAAGAACCAGTTCTCCATGAACGGGCTCATGTACAGCGACAGCCAGCCCACGAACAGGATCACCGGGATCAGCAGTGCACTTTCCCAACCGTCCGGGACTTTCAGGCGGATCGATTCAGGCAGGCGACTGAAAGTGAAACCGGCGACCAGGATGCCGATCGGCAGCAGCATCAGCAGGCTGAAGATGCCCGGCAGATGCCCTTCCACATACGGTGCGAGGAACAGGCCGGCGAAGAAGCCGAGGATCACCGTCGGCATCGCCTCCATCAGCTCGATCACCGGTTTGACCTTGCGGCGCATGCCCGGGGCCATGAAATACGCGGTGTAGATCGCAGCGGCAACGGCCAGTGGCGCGGCCAGCAGCATCGCGTAGAACGCGGCTTTCAGGGTGCCGAAGGTCAGTGGCGACAGGCTCAGTTTCGGTTCGAAATCGGTGTTGGCGGCGGTCGATTGCCAGACGTATTTAGGCTCGTCGTAGTTCTCGTACCAGACCTTGCTCCACAGCGCGCTCCACGAGACTTCCGGGTGCGGGTTGTCGAGCAGCAGCGGTTGCAGCTTGCCGCCGGCCTCGACGATCACACGGTTGGCGCGTGGCGACAGACCGAACAGACCCTGGCCTTCTACCACCTGATCGACCAGCAAGGTGCGATGCGCGGTGCTGTGGAACACGCCGAGTTTGCCGCTGGCATCCAGGGCCAGGAAGCCCTTGCGACGTTCTTCCGCGGTGATTTCAACGATCGGCGTCTTGCCCATCTGGAAGGTACGGATCTGCTTCAGGCGCAGCTCGCCATCGGTGTCACGGGCCATGAACCACTGAGCCAGGCCACCGGTGGAGTCACCGACGATCAGCGAGATACCGCCCACCAGTTGGGTGGATGCGGTGACTTCGGCTTCGCCGTTTTCCAGCAGTTTGTAGCGACCGTTGAGACTCTTGTCGCGCAGGCTGAATACGTCGGCCTGGGCACGGCCGTTGATCACGTAGAGCCATTGCTGACGCGGGTCGACGAAGATGTTTTTCACCGGTTCAGTCATCTGCGGCAGATCGATACGCTTCTGCTCGTTAGTGACTTCGCCGGTCATCATGTTTTCTTCGCTGGTCAGCGACAACACATTGAGTTGCGAACCGGTGGAACCGACCAGCATCAGGGTCGTGTCGGTGGCGTTGAGGCTGACGTGCTCCAGCGCTCCGCCGCTCTCGTTCAGCGCAATCGGCGCCTCGCCGTACGGGAACTCGACCGCCGGGGTGATGGTTTTCTTGCCATCCGGATAGCTGACTTTATAGGTATGACGGAACACCAGCGCCTGACCGTTGGACAGGCCCACGGCCACCAGCGGATGACCTGGCTGGTCTTCGCCGATGGAGGTCACACTGGTGCCTGCCGGAACCGGCAGATCGACGCGCTTCAATTCAGCGCCACTGTCGATGTCGAAGAACAACGCCTGGCCCTTGTCGGAAACGCGCATGGCCACCTGATTCTGCTCTTCGAGCGAAATCATCAGCGGCTTGCCGGCGTCCTGCATCCAGGCCGGGGTGATTGCATCCTTCGCAGTCAGGTCAGCACCTTTGAACAGCGGCGCGACGACGTAGGCGAGGAAGAAGAAGATCAGGGTGATGGCTGCCAGCACCGCCAGACCGCCGACGAGGACGTACCAGCGGGTGAAGCGATCCTTGAGCGCGCGAATGCGGCGCTTGCGTTGCAACTCAGGCGTATTGAAGTCAATGCGCTTGGGAGGGTTCGTAGTCATTTTGGAATTGGCCAGATCATTCATGCGCACACCCTAGCGATCCTGTATGACAGAAAGATGACAATGCAGTGACGCACCAAATCCGCCGCCAGCTGGGCACTGGCAGTGGATAAAAGAATTCGGGGAGTGTGGGAGCCGGGCCGCTTGCGGGCCGGGCCCCACACGTGAGTCAGGCGGGGTTCACCCCTGACTCAGTTTGTTACTTCTTTGCGACTTCAGCGCCGCCTTCCTGCAGACCCAGGTCAGCCAGTGCTTTTGCAGCAACCTTGGCTGGCAGTGGGATGTAGCCGTCTTTCACTACCACTTCCTGGCCCTGTTTCGACAGAACCAGTTTCACGAACTCGGCTTCCAGCGGGGCCAGAGGCTTGTTCGGGGCTTTGTTGACGTACACGTACAGGAAACGGGACAGCGGGTACTTGCCGTTCAGGGCGTTTTCTTCGGTGTCTTCGATGAAGTCAGTGCTGCCTTTCTTCGACAGAGCAACGGTTTTCACGCTGGCGGTCTTGTAGCCGATGCCCGAGTAACCGATGCCGTTCAGCGAGGAGCTGATCGACTGCACGACCGAAGCCGAGCCTGGTTGTTCGTTGACGTTAGGCTTGTAGTCGCCTTTGCACAGGGCTTCTTCCTTGAAGTAGCCGTAGGTGCCGGATACCGAGTTGCGACCGAACAGTTGAACCGGCTTGTTGGCCAGGTCGCCGGTCACGCCCAGGTCGCCCCAGGTTTTCACGTCGGCTTTGGCGCCGCACAGACGGGTGGACGAGAAGATCGCGTCAACCTGTTCCATGGTCAGGTGCTGGATCGGGTTGTCCTTGTGCACGAATACAGCCAGGGCGTCCACGGCAACCGGGATAGCGGTTGGCTTGTAGCCGTATTTCTGTTCGAAGGCCGCCAGTTCGGTGTCCTTCATCTTGCGGCTCATCGGGCCCAGGTTGGAGGTGCCTTCAGTCAGCGCAGGTGGCGCGGTGGCGGAGCCAGCGGCCTGAATCTGGATGTTTACGTTCGGGTATTCTTTTTTGTAGTTCTCGGCCCACAAGGTCATGAGGTTGGCCAGAGTATCGGAGCCGACGCTGGACAAGTTGCCCGACACACCAGTGGTCTTGGTGTAGCTCGGGATCGACGGGTCAACAGCGGCGAACGCGTTGGCGGTCGCAACGCCAGCAGCGACAAAAGTCATTGCCGCCATCAAACGCTTCAGTTTCATGCCTTACTCCTAGCAGATAGGGGGTGTTAAGTCGGGGCCAAGTATCAGCAGGCCGTGTGAACACTCTATGGCTGAAATATGACAATTGGATGAAAGGCCAGCATCCCCTGTCGGAAGGCTGGCCTTTCAGTTGTAACCGAACGTGTGAGGGTGATTCACCCGTGTGATTTAGCGGCCCTTGCTCCACAGCCACGCGCCGACCAGGATCCCCATCCCGCACAGCACCGCCACGTAATAGGCGGGGCCCATCGCGCTTTCTTTAAGCAGCAAGCTGACCACCATCGGGGTCAGGCCACCGAAGATTGCGTAAGCGACGTTATAAGAGAAGGACAGGCCGCTGAAGCGCACCACCGGCGGGAACGCCTTGACCATCACGTACGGCACCGCGCCGATGGTGCCGACCAAGAAACCGGTCAGCGCATACAGCGGGAACAGCCAGTTCGGGTGATCGGCGAGGCTGTGATAGAAGGTCCAGGAGCTGATCAGCAGCCCCAGGCAACCGAACACAAACACGCGGCCGGCACCAAAGCGATCCGCCAGCGCGCCGGAAATGATGCAGCCCAGGCTCAGGAACACGATCGCCAGGCTGTTGGATTGCAGCGCGGTGGTCGGCGAGAAGTGATAGACCGTCTGCAGCACAGTCGGGGTCATCAGGATCACCACGACGATGCCGGCGGACAGCAGCCAGGTCAGCAGCATCGAGATGGCGATCGCGCCGCGATGGTCACGCAGTACCGCGCGCAATGGCACTTCTTCGGCCAAGGCCTTGCGCTGTTGCAGTTCGGCGAACACCGGGGTTTCGTGCAGCCAGCGGCGCAGGTAGACCGAGAACAGGCCGAACACGCCGCCGAGCAGGAATGGAATCCGCCAGGCGTAATCCGCGACTTCCACTGGCGTATAGATGCTGTTGATCGCAGTGGCGACCAGCGAACCCAGCAGGATGCCAGCGGTCAGGCCGCTGGTCAGGGTCCCGCAGGCGTAACCGATGTGCTTTCCAGGCACGTGTTCGGAAACGAAGACCCACGCCCCCGGCACTTCGCCGCCAATCGCCGCACCCTGGATGACGCGCATCAGCAGCAGCAGGATCGGCGCCCACATGCCGATCTGTGCGTAGGTCGGTAGCAGGCCCATGATCAGGGTCGGCACCGCCATCATGAAGATGCTCAGGGTGAACATCTTCTTGCGCCCCAGCAGGTCGCCGAAGTGCGCCATAACGATCCCGCCCAGCGGCCGCGCAAGGTAACCGGCGGCGAAGATGCCGAAGGTCTGCATCAGGCGCAGCCACTCGGGCATGTCGGCCGGGAAGAACAACTTGCCGACCACGGTGGCAAAGAACACGAAGATGATGAAATCGTAAAACTCCAGCGCGCCCCCCAGGGCCGATAGCGACAGAGTCTTGTAGTCATTGCGGGTCAACGGTCGTGCGGGTTGGTCGGGCTGCGCGAGGCTCGAGGGCGCTGTGGTCATGGCAAGG
This sequence comes from Pseudomonas sp. HS6, assembly GCF_023375815.1. Classification (NCBI taxonomy): domain Bacteria; kingdom Pseudomonadati; phylum Pseudomonadota; class Gammaproteobacteria; order Pseudomonadales; family Pseudomonadaceae; genus Pseudomonas; species Pseudomonas sp. HS6. Next base: position 4,356,622 of record NZ_CP067412.1, read on the forward strand.
TCTTCTCTTATAGTCGGATCTGCCGCCACAACAACGCTGGCTGTGGCTCGGGCAGGTTCGGCACCATAGCAAATTGTTCGAAAAAGCACATAGAGGCGCGTATTTGACGGTCGAAATGAGAACCGGACGGTCGTCGCGGAGTCTACCGACCGATATACTCGCAATCCTGCTCCTGCTTGTAAGGGGTTGCTGTGCGAAAACGTCGTTGGCCCGACCTTTGCTCGGGATTAGCCGGTTTCGCAGAGTTTCTCCTTAGGCGCCTGATGGAAAACGTGACGAACGTAGTATGTTCGGTGCTGAATCGTTTTTCCCGAAGACGGCTACCACCAGCAGCACCAACGAAGAGTCACGGGTCAGAGGCACCCCCGGCATGATAGAGCTCGAACAAGAAGATCCGATCCCGCAAGGCGACCTGGCCCTGCAAATCACCGCGCTTCCCCGCGAAACCAACGGCTTCGGCGATATTTTCGGCGGCTGGCTGGTGGCGCAGATGGACCTGGCCGGCACTGCGATGGCCAGCCGCGTCGCCGGTGGCCGTGTCGCGACCGTTGCCATCGATCGCATGGCGTTTCTGGTGCCGGTGGCTGTCGGCGCGCAATTGTCCTTTTACACCCAGACTCTGGAAATCGGCCGCAGCTCGATCCAGATGATGGTCGAAGTATGGAGCGACGATCCGCTGTCCAGCGAGTGGCGTAAAGTGACCGAAGCGGTGTTCGTGTTCGTTGCCATCGATGGCAGTGGTCGCACTCGCTCCGTTCCACCACGCGCACGTTAAACCTCGCGGCCGTTTGCAGGTCGATAGTCGTCCCAAGTTGCTGATTCGAGAGTTGTCCCATGAACACGCCCAACGTTGAAGCCGTGAAACTGGATGAACTGAACTGCTGGCGCATCCGCCACGGTCAGGCCGAAGTGCTGGTCGCCCAGCAAGGCGCGCATATCCTCAGTTATCAGGTGGACGGCCAGCCGCCGCTGATCTGGCTGAACGACAAGGCCGTGTTCAAGACCGGCAAGAGCATCCGCGCCGGCGTGCCGGTGTGCTGGCCGTGGTTCGGCGTCTTTGCCCGTAACCCGCAGAGCGTGCAGGCGATGCGCGTCAGCAAAGAGCCGGCCGCCGCTCACGGGTTTGTCCGGGCGATGGATTGGGAACTGGGCGGTATCGAAATCGAGGGCGAAAGCCTGAAAGTGGAGTTCAAGCTGCCCTACCCGGAAGGTGGTTTCCCGGGTTGGCCGCATCAGGTCGATCTGACCCTGACCCTGCGCCTCGACGATCAACTGCACATCAGCCTGACCAGCCACAACCGTGGCGCCGACACCGTCAGCATCAGCCAGGCGTTGCACAGCTATTTCGCCGTCAGCGATGTGCGCAACGTGCGGGTCGAAGGCGTGGATGGCCTGGATTACATCGAGACGCTGGATAACTGGAAGACTCACACCCAGCAAGGCGACCTGCGCTTCGCAGGGGAAACCGACCGCATCTACCTCGATGCTCCGCCGCAACTGAGCATCGTCGACCCAGCCTGGGAGCGACGCATCGTGCTGACCGCTACCGGTTCACGCACAGCGGTGATCTGGAACCCGTGGATCGACCGCGCCGCCGCGTTCAGCGATATGGACAACGATGGCTGGCAGCGCATGCTGTGCATCGAGACGGCGAATGTGATGGACGATGTGGTGACCCTGGCACCAGATGCCAACCACACCATGGGTGTCAGCGTCGGCAGCCAGCCACTCTGAAAACAAAATCGCAGCCCTGGGGCTGCGATTTTTTTGCTGCTCGGGATTACAGATCCTTTTCCTGCACCACCCGCACCTTGTCCGCTTCCAGCGCATACGCCGCATCGGCCAGGTCGTTGCTGACCTTTTCAACTTTCAGCGTGCCGGTCACCCACAGCGGCGTGTAGATGTCATCCAGCTTCAAGCCTTTTGGATAACGCACCAGCACCAGTTGATTCGGCGGCGGTGGCGGCACGTGGATGCACGCGCCCGGGTACGGCACCAGGAAGAACAGCGTGCTGCGGCCCTTGGCATCGGACTCCAGCGGCACCGGATAACCACCGATGCGGATGTGTTTGTCGTTCATCGACGCCACAGTCTTGGTCGAATACATCACCGCCGGCAGGCCCTTGGCCTGTTTCATCCCGCCCTTCTCGGTGAAGGTGCCGGTGGCTTCCGGGGAGTTGTGGTCGATCTCAGGCATGGCCTCGAGGGCTTTCTGATCCGACTTGGGCATCAGTTCCAGCCAGTCGGTTTCCGGCAGTTCGCCGGCGTGGGCCAGACCGCTGCCCAGCAAAAGGAGAGTCAACAGAAGACGGCGCATGAAGATGCTCGTAGGATGGAGAAAACAGTAAATCGCCGAGCATTCTAGCCCTCTCCACAGGTTTGGCAGAGAGGGCTTTGTCGCTTTGGATCAGTTCTTTTTGATCAGACCGTAGATCACCAGCAGGATGATGGCGCCCACCAGCGCACCGATGAAGCCTGCGCCCTGCCCCGCCTGATAGATGCCCAGGGCCTGGCCGCCGTAAGTGGCTGCCAGCGAACCGCCGATACCCAGCAGGATGGTCATGATCCAGCCCATGCTGTCATCGCCCGGTTTCAGGAACCGCGCCAGCAGGCCGACGATGAGGCCGATAAAGATGGTTCCGATAATTCCCATGGCATTTCCCTCTGAATAGTAGATATGCCAAAGCCTAGTCAGACTTTGGCATCCTGCCATGAGAGAACGGCGGCCCCTTAATGGTTCCGCCGCTGCCTGATGAAACTGTCGTTACTCGGCGATCAGCGCTTCGACCTTGAGGATCTGCTGCTCAAGGGTCGCCTTGTCCTTGCAGCGCAGGTTGGCGTGACCGACCTTGCGTCCGGCCTTGAACGCCTTGCCGTAGTGATGCAGGTGGCAATCGTCGATGGCGATGACTTTTTCAACCGGCGGAACAACACCGATGAAGTTGAGCATCGCGCTCTCGCCGACCTTGGCGGTCGAACCCAGCGGCAGACCGGCTACGGCCCGCAGGTGGTTTTCGAACTGACTGCACTCGGCGCCTTCGGTGGTCCAGTGCCCTGAGTTGTGCACGCGCGGGGCGATTTCGTTGGCTTTGAGGCCACCGTCGACTTCAAAGAACTCGAACGCCATCACGCCAACGTAGTCCAGCTGCTTGAGGACGCGGCTGGAGTAGTCTTCGGCCAGGGCCTGCAACGGGTGATCGGTGCTGGCAATCGACAGCTTGAGGATGCCGCTGTCGTGGGTGTTGTGCACCAGCGGATAGAACTTGGTCTCGCCATCACGAGCGCGCACGGCGATCAGCGACACTTCGCCGGTAAATGGCACGAAGCCTTCCAGCAGGCAAGCAACGCTGCCCAGCTCGGCGAATGTTCCGACCACGTCTTCCGGCTTGCGCAGGACTTTCTGGCCCTTGCCGTCGTAGCCCAGGGTGCGGGTCTTCAGCACGGCTGGCAGACCGATCGACGCGACGGCGGCGTCCAGGTCGGCTTGCGACTGGATGTCGGCGAACGCCGGGGTCGGGATCCCCAGGTCCTTGAACATGCTCTTTTCGAACCAGCGGTCGCGAGCAATACGCAGGGCTTCGGCGCTCGGGTAGACCGGCACGAATTGCGAAAGGAACGCCACGGTTTCAGCCGGGACGCTTTCGAACTCGAAGGTCACCAGATCGACTTCATCGGCCAGTTGACGCAGGTGATCCTGATCGCCGTAATCGGCCCGCAGGTGTTCACCCAGCGCAGCGGCGCAAGCGTCCGGCGCAGGGTCGAGGAAAGCGAAGTTCATGCCCAGCGGGGTGCCCGCCAGGGCCAACATGCGACCCAACTGGCCGCCACCGATTACACCGATCTTCATCTCAACAACCTCAGGCAATACGTGGGTCTGGATTGTCCAGGACGCTGTCTGTCTGCTCGGCACGGAAGGTCTTCAGTACCGCGTGAAATTGTGGATGCTTGGCGCCCAGGATGCTTGCCGACAGCAGAGCGGCGTTGATCGCGCCCGCCTTGCCGATGGCCAGGGTGGCAACCGGGATGCCGGCCGGCATCTGCACGATCGACAGCAGCGAATCGACGCCCGAGAGCATCGCCGACTGCACCGGTACGCCCAGCACCGGCAGGTGGGTCTTGGCCGCACACATGCCTGGCAGGTGGGCCGCGCCACCGGCACCGGCGATGATCACCTCGATGCCGCGGCCTTCAGCCTCTTCGGCGTACTGGAACAGCAGATCCGGGGTGCGGTGGGCGGAAACCACCTTGACCTCGTACGGGATGCCGAGCTTTTCCAGCATATCGGCGGTGTGGCTAAGGGTGGACCAATCGGACTTGGAGCCCATGATCACGCCAACCAGTGCACTCATCGTCGCGCCTCTTCTCTCTGGGCGCCCGCAGGCGCGTCAAAAACAACAAGCCACGCAGGATGCGTGGCTTGTTGTAGGAAAAATGGCCGGACGAACCGGCCGAAGGCCGCGCAGTATACCGCAAAGAAAGCAATAAACAGCCCCCGATACGACCATCTGTCAAATGAGCCAAAGCCCCGGTTTTATTGACTCAAAGGTCAGCGCCAGCGCATTCAGGAAGATTGTGCGGCCCCCCCTTCAAGCTTGCGCCACAACAATCGCACGTTGGCCTTGCGCACCAGCGCGCAGCGGTACAGGCGAATTTCCAGCGGCACGTGCCATTGCGGGCCGCCGCAGACCACCAGTTCGCCACGGGCCAGTTCGTTGCGCACGCTCAGTTGCGGCACCCAGGCAATGCCGAGGCCTTCGAGGGCCATGCTTTTAAGGCTGTCGGCCATGGCGGTTTCATAGATTGTGGTGAAACGTAGCTGACGCTGGCGCAGCAGCCCGTTCACCGAACGCCCGAGAAACGCTCCGGCGCTGTAGGCCAGCAGCGGCACGCTGGCCTCGCCTTCGAGATCAAACAACGGTTTGCCATTGGCATCCGCCGCGCACACCGGGAGCATTTCGGTCTGGCCCAGGTGCAGCGACGGGAAAATTTCCGGATCCATCTGCATCGCCGCGTCCGGGTCGTAGAACGCCAGCATCAGATCGCAACCACCTTCACGCAGCGCGTGCACCGCGTCGCCGACGTTGGTCGCCACCAGTCGCGTGGCGATGTTCAGGCCTTCGTTGCGCAGTTGCGCGATCCAGCGCGGGAAGAAGCCGAGCGCCAGCGAGTGCGCCGCCGCCACCTGAATCACCTCACCCTGCCCGCCCTCCAGATGATGGAGGTGGCGCAGCACTTCGCCGAGCTGTTCGACCACGGTGCGCGCGGTCACCAGAAACAGTTGCCCCGCCGCCGTCAGTTCGACCGGCGTGCGCGAGCGGTTGACCAGCGTCAGCCCGAGCGCCGCTTCCAGGCTGCGGATCCGCCGGCTGAAGGCAGGCTGCGTCACGAAGCGCCGTTCGGCCGCCTGCGAGAAGCTGCGGGTGGCGGCCAGAGCACTGAAGTCCTCGAGCCATTTGCTTTCCAGATTCATCACGTCCTCCCGGACACGCACCAAAACAGGTCACACGTCTGCCGCGCACGCGGCGTCACACGGGCATTATGCCGAATGTGCATAGGGCAGCGCTTAACAGCATTGGCCCAAATTTTCCCACAAGCCTAGCATTCGCAGCGTTCCGGCACAGACCGGGTCCATATCGAGATGATTTCTATCATGTCCTCCGCTGCATCATTCCGCACAGAAAACGACCTGCTTGGCGCCCTCGAAGTCCCTGCTCAAGCGTATTACGGCATCCAGACCCTGCGAGCGGTGAACAACTTCCGCCTCTCGGGCGTTCCGATTTCGCACTACCCGAAGCTGGTTGTCGGTCTGGCGATGGTCAAACAGGCCGCCGCTGACGCCAACCGTGAGCTGGGTCACCTGAGCGAAGCCAAGCACGCTGCCATCAGCGAAGCCTGTGCACGTCTGATCCGCGGTGATTTCCACGAAGAGTTCGTGGTTGACATGATTCAAGGTGGCGCCGGTACCTCCACCAACATGAACGCCAACGAAGTGATCGCCAACATTGCTCTGGAAGCGATGGGTCACCAGAAAGGCGAATACCAGTATCTGCACCCGAACGACGACGTGAACATGGCGCAGTCGACCAACGACGCCTACCCGACTGCGATCCGCCTGGGTCTGCTGCTGGGTCACGACGCGCTGCTCGCCAGCCTCGACAGCCTGATTCAGGCATTCGCGGCCAAGGGGCAAGAATTCAACCACGTCCTGAAGATGGGCCGTACCCAGCTGCAAGACGCCGTGCCGATGACCCTGGGTCAAGAGTTCCGCGCTTTCGCCACCACCATGGGCGAAGACCTGGCCCGTCTGAAGACGCTGGCCCCGGAACTGCTGACTGAAGTGAACCTGGGCGGTACCGCGATCGGTACCGGCATCAACGCCGACCCGCGCTACCAGGCCCTGGCCGTACAGCGTCTGGCGCTGATCAGCGGTCAACCGCTGGTTCCAGCCGCCGACCTGATCGAAGCCACTTCCGACATGGGCGCCTTCGTGCTGTTCTCCGGCATGCTCAAGCGCACCGCGGTCAAGCTGTCGAAGATCTGCAACGACCTGCGCCTGCTGTCCAGCGGCCCACGCACCGGCATCAACGAAATCAACCTGCCGGCGCGCCAGCCAGGCAGCTCGATCATGCCAGGCAAGGTCAACCCGGTGATTCCGGAAGCCGTGAACCAGGTGGCATTCCAGGTCATCGGTAACGACCTGGCGCTGACCATGGCAGCCGAAGGCGGCCAACTGCAACTGAACGTGATGGAGCCGCTGATCGCCTTCAAGATCCTCGACTCGATCCGCCTGCTGCAACGCGCCATGGACATGTTGCGCGAGCACTGCATCGTCGGCATCACCGCCAACGAAGCGCGCTGCCGTGAACTGGTCGAGCACTCGATCGGTCTGGTCACCGCACTGAACCCGTACATCGGCTACAAAAACGCCACCCGCATCGCCCGCATCGCTCTTGAAAGCGGCCGCGGCGTGCTGGAACTGGTGCGCGAAGAAGGTCTGCTCGACGAAGCCATGCTCGCCGACATCCTGCGCCCGGAAAACATGATTGCTCCGCGTCTGGTGCCTCTGAAAGGCTGATCCGACGCGTTACTTGTAGCACCGCTCACCAGGTCGAGGGACTAGACACCTCTCACCTTTTGAGGGCTTGGGGATCATTCCCCAAGCCCTTTTTTTTAACTATTTGAAAGGACAATCGTCTTCTGTGGGAGAAATCCCGCAAAAGCCCGACGCCGGTAACGTCGGGTGTTTCAAAGCCTCGTTTCGTCGCTTGCACCACAACCGTGCAGACGGGCGCCGCACTGATCGGTATAGTGCCGCCCCTCTTCGCGTGAGCGGTCGTCGGTAACGAGGCCATAACCCATGCGAAACCCGAACTAATAACAAACCCGCGAAATGGAACCGGGACGAAACCCTCGCCTCGCCTGTCGTGCCGAACGCACACCGGTGTAACGCGATGTTTCTGACCATCCAGTATTTGCTTACACAAAAAACAGCGAGGAAAAATCCATGCTCGAAGTCATCAACGACTTCCTCTCAGGGAAAGTACTGATCGTGCTCATTGTCGGGCTCGGTAGCTACTTCACGATTCGCTCGCGTTTCGTTCAATTGCGCCACTTCTTCCACATGTTCGCGGTGTTCCGCGACAGCCTCAAAGGCAGCGCCGGGCAACTCAGCTCGTTCCAGGCCCTGATGCTCAGCCTCGCCGGCCGCGTCGGTGCAGGCAACATCGCCGGTGTCGGCATCGCCGTGACCCTCGGTGGTCCGGGTGCGGTGTTCTGGATGTGGGTGACCGCACTGGTCGGAATGTCCAGCAGCTTCTTTGAATGCACCCTGGCCCAGGTCTACAAACGCGCCGATGGCGACGGCCTGTACCGTGGTGGCCCGGCCTACTACATCCAGCACGGCCTGAAGCTCAAAGGCATGGCGGTGGTGTTCTCGATTCTGCTGCTGGTCACCTACGGCTTCGCCTTCATCGGCCTGCAGTCCTACACCGTGACCCACTCGCTGCAGAACGCCTTTGCCTTTGACCCGCAACACACCGGTATCGTCCTGGCAGTGCTTCTGGCCATTACCTTCATCGGCGGCATCAAGCGCATCGCTTCGGTGTCCGACCTGCTGGTACCGATCAAGACCCTGGCCTACATCGGCGTGACCCTGTACGTGATCGGCACCCAGATCGAACACGTGCCAGCCATGCTGGAAACCATCTTCAAGAGCGCTTTCGGTCTCGACCCTGCTTTCGGCGGTCTGCTCGGCAGCGCGATTGTCATGGGCGTGAAGCGTGGCGTGTTCGCCAACGAAGCGGGTCTGGGCAGTGCGCCGAACGTCGCCGCCGTGGCCGCCGTGAAGCACCCGGGCGCTCAGGGCGTGGTTCAGGCTTTCAGTGTGTTCCTCGACACCTTCGTGATCTGCACCTGCACCGCACTGCTGATCCTGCTGTCGGGCTTCTACACCCCGGGCTTCGAAGGTGACGGCATCGTCCTGACCCAGAACTCGCTGGCCGCCGTGGTCGGTGACTGGGGCCGCATGTTCGTCAGCGTCGCACTGTCGCTGTTCGTCTTCACTTGCATCCTCTACAACTACTACCTGGGCGAGAACAGCTTGCAGTTCCTCACCCGCAACCGCGCCGCGCTGATGGTTTTCCGCGGCCTGGTGCTGGCGCTGGTGGTCTGGGGTTCGATGCAGGACCTGTCGACCGTGTTCGCCTTCGCCGATATCACCATGACCTGCCTGGCCTTCGTCAACCTGATGGCCCTGGCCCTGCTGTTCAAGGTCGGCATGCGTGTGATGCGCGACTACGACGAGCAACGCCGCGCCGGCGTCAAACAGCCAGTGTTCGATTCCAGCAAATTTGCCGATCTGGACTTGGATCTGAAGGCCTGGCCGACCAATCCGTCGGCCGACACTCAGGCCAACGCTCAGCCGCATGGCATCCCCGCAGCGCAACGCTGATCGGGTAAAAACCGGGCGCAGGTCTTGCGCCCGGCGTGACACAAGCAGCGGTCAGCGTCATGCTCGACCGCCTGCTGTCTTCGTTCAGGAGAACTCCCCATGAATTCCTCGACCTACCCTGCTGCCCAGCACGTCATGGTGCTGTACACCGGTGGCACCATCGGCATGCAGGCCAGCGCCAATGGCCTCGCCCCGGCTTCCGGTTTCGAAGCGCGGATGCGCGATTACCTGCACAGCCAGCCTGAGCTGGTGGTGCCGCAGTGGCGCTTTCGCGAGATGTCACCGCTGATCGACAGCGCCAACATGACCCCGACCTACTGGCAGCAACTGCGTGAAGCGGTCGTCGACGCTGTCGATGTGCAAGGCTGCGACAGCGTGCTGATCCTGCACGGCACCGACACCCTGGCCTACAGCGCCGCCGCCATGAGCTTCCAGTTGCTCGGCCTGCATGCCCGCGTGTGCTTCACCGGCTCGATGCTGCCGGCCGGCGTCACCGACAGCGACGCCTGGGAAAACCTCAGCGGCGCACTGGTCGCCCTCGGCCACGGCCTGGCGCCGGGTGTGCATCTGTACTTCCACGGTGAGCTGCTGGCCCCGACCCGTTGCGCGAAAGTGCGCAGCTTCGGCCGTCATCCGTTCAAACGTCTGGAGCGTCAGGGCGGCGGTGTGAAAGCCACTTCCTTGCCGGCAGCGTTGAACTACAACCAACCGAAGCAACTGGCAAAAGTTGCCGTGTTGCCGCTATTCCCGGGCATTGGCGCCGAGATCATCGACGGCCTGCTCGACAGCGGCATTCAGGGTCTGGTGCTGGAGTGCTACGGCAGCGGCACCGGGCCGAGCGACAATCCAGAGTTCCTCGCCAGCCTTGGCCGGGCGCGGGACAACGGTGTCGTCGTAGTTGCCGTGACGCAGTGCCATGAAGGCGGTGTGGAGCTGGATGTCTACGAAGCCGGCAGCCGCTTGCGTGGCGTTGGCGTGCTGTCCGGTGGTGGCATGACTCGCGAAGCAGCGTTCGGCAAGCTGAACGGATTGCTCGGAGCGGGGTTGGACGTGGCGGAAGTTCGGCGCCTGGTGGAACTGGACTTGTGTGGTGAGTTGGTCTGAGAACGACTCAAGATTGACCCTCACCCTAACCTTCCCGAAACGTCGGACCGCCCAGAGGGAGAGGGGACTGACCGAGTTGTTCTTTTGAGCTACATCGACCTGAAAACTCAGGCCGAACAGTGGACTTGAAAAGCACGAAGATCGGCCCCCTTTCCCCCTCTCCTTGGGGAGAGGGCTGGGGTGAGGGGCTGGTTCTGGCGGGCACCACAATTTCGCGGCACACAACTTGCTGCCGTTTCCAGCATCCCCAGGCTGGAAGTCCCCGATGCTCCACTCCCACCTCACCACCCTCAACGCCGTCTCTCTGGTGCTCAACACATTCAGGGATCAAGGCCTGTCCAGCGAAGCGCTGCTGGCCGGCAGCGGCATCAGCGCGGCGGATCTGAGCCGGGCCGACACCCGCATCACCACCAATCAGGAGATGCAGGTCTGCGCCAACGCGGTCGCGCTCAAGCACGACATCGGCCTGGAACTGGGCCGGCGCATGCACGTTTCCTGCTACGGCATCCTCGGTTACGCGCTGCTGACCTGTGCCACCTTCGGTGACGCTTTACGCCTGGCGATCCGTTATCCGGCGCTGCTGGGAACACTTTTCGAACTGAGCCTGGAAGACGACGGCGAGCGCGTCTGGTTCGTCGCCGCCGATTACCGCGAGAGTCCGGGGATGGCGGTGTTCAACGCGGAGTTCTGTCTGGTGTCGCTGAAAGTCATCTGCGACGACCTGCTCGGCCATCCGCTACCTCTACTGGCCACCCGCTTCGAACACACCGCGCCAGACTATCGCGACAGCTACGCCGAACACTTCAAGGCGCCACTGCACTTCGGCGCCAAGGACAACGCCTTCGCCTTCGACCGGCGCTGGCTCGATCAACCGCTGCCGCTCGCAGACATCATCACCCACCAGGCCATGGCCGAACGCTGCCGTAAACAGAACACCGAGTTCACTGGCCGGCAGGCGTGGCTGGGGCGGATCCGCCAGTTGCTCAGTGCACAACTCAACGCCGCACCGGGGCTGGAAGGTCTGGCGCAACAGATGAACTGTTCGCCGCGCACCTTGCGCCGGCATCTGAAAGACATGGGTTGCAGCTATCAGGAACTGCTCGACGAACTGCGCTTCGAGCGGGCCAAGCAGATGCTTTGCGAGGATCAGTTGCCGATCTACCGCATCGCCGAAACCCTGGGCTTCAGCGAGACCGCGAGCTTTCGCCATGCCTTCGTGCGCTGGAGCGGTGTGGCGCCGAGCCAGTTCCGTCCACACTGACACTTTCCCTGTGGGAGCTGGCTTGCCAGCGATGGCGTCGGCACATTCGGTATTGAAGTCGCCTGACACTCCGCTATCGCTGGCAAGCCAGCTCCCACAGGTTTCGCGTCCCAGATAAAAGAACCAGAGGGAGGGGCGAATTTCGGTCAGTTCTTTTGGCCATATCGATCCCCTTTTGGCCGCCTCTGACGTTCTCCGATTCGCCCCGCGCCGCAACACTGGAGCTAACCGAATCAGCCCCTGCGGAGAACAACAAATGCTGACGATCTACTCTGACGATCACCACCTGCACCACGGCCGCTGCGAATTGATCGACGGGCAACTCAAGCCTTGCTTCGAGATGCCGTCCCGCGCCGACCACGTGCTGCAACGGGTGAAAAACCAACACCTCGGCCCGGTCGAGGCGCCGAAGGATTTCGGCCTCGGCCCGATCGAGCGCATCCACAGCCGCGACTACCTCGACTTCTTCAAAGGCGCCTGGGCACGCTGGACCGAATTCAACACCGACGGCGACTTGCTCCCTTACACCTGGCCGGCGCGCACCTTGCGTCAGGTCAAACCGACCAGCCTGCACGGCCAGCTCGGCTATTACAGCTTCGACGGCGGCGCGCCGATCACCGCCGGCACCTGGCAAGCCGCCTACAGCGCGGCGCAAGTGGCACTGACCGCACAAGCGGAAATCCAGCGCGGTGCACGCGGAGCCTTCGCCCTGTGCCGTCCACCGGGACACCACGCTGCTGGCGACTTGATGGGCGGCTATTGCTACCTCAACAACGCCGCCATCGCCGCGCAGGCATTCCTCGATCAGGGCCACAAGAAAGTCGCGATCCTCGACGTCGACTACCACCACGGCAACGGCACCCAGTCGATTTTCTACGAGCGCAGCGACGTGCTGTTCACCTCTATCCACGGCCACCCGGAAGCGGAATTTCCCTTCTTCCTGGGCTACGAAGATGAACGCGGTGAAGGCGCCGGCGAAGGCTTCAACTTCAACTACCCGCTGCCGGCCGGTTCCGGCTGGGACGTCTGGAGCGCGGCGCTGGATCAGGCCTGCCAGGAGATCGACAACTACGGTGCCGACATCATCGTCGTATCGCTGGGTGTCGACACCTTCAAGGACGATCCGATCTCGCAGTTCAAGCTCGACAGCCCGGATTACCTGGCGATGGGAAAACGCATCGCGGCCCTCGGCAAACCGACCCTGTTCGTCATGGAAGGTGGCTACGCGGTGGAAGAAATCGGCATCAACGCGGTGAACGTGCTTGAAGGTTTCGAACAATGAGCAGACTCAAGCACTTCATCGCGCCGGCGTTGTGCGCGGCGCTGCTGAGCAGCGGCGCCCACGCGGAAGAACGCACCCTGCGCGTCTACAACTGGTTCGACTACATCACCCCCAAGGCACTGGAAGATTTCAAGGCGCAGAACAGCCAGACCAAACTGGTCTACGACATCTTCGACACCAACGAAGCGCTGGAGGCCAAGCTGCTGACCGGTAACTCCGGCTATGACGTGGTGGTGCCGTCCAACGTGTTCCTGGCCAAGCAGATCGAGGCCGGGGTGTTCCAGCCGCTGGATCGCAGCCAGTTGCCGAACTGGAACCACCTCGACCCGAAACTGATGAAGCTGATCGAGGCCAACGACCCGGGCAACAAATTCGCCGTGCCTTACATGTACGGCACCATCCTGATCGGCTTCAACCCGGCCAAGGTCAAGGCTGCACTGGGTGACAACGCGCCAGTGGACAGCTGGGACCTGATCTTCAAGGAAGAGAACATCAGCAAGCTCAAGCAGTGCGGCGTCGCACTGCTCGACTCGCCGTCGGAGATCCTGCCGCTGGCCCTGCAACACCTTGGTCTGGACCCCAACAGCAAGAATCCGGCGGACTACGCCAAGGCCGAAGCGCTGTTGATGAAGATCCGTCCGTACGTGACCTACTTCCATTCGTCCAAGTACATGGCCGATATCGCCAACGGTGACATTTGCGTCGCGGTCGGTTATTCCGGCAGTTTCTCGCAAGCCGCCAACCGCGCCAAAGAGGCGAAGAACGGCGTGGTGGTAGACATGCGCCTGCCGAAGGAAGGCGCGCCGATCTGGTTCGACATGCTCGCCATCCCGAAAGGCGCGAAGAACCCGCAGGACGCCTACACCTTCATCAATTATCTGCTGCAACCGCAGGTGATCGCGCCGGTCAGCGACTTTGTCGGGTATCCAAACCCGAACAAGGATGCCACCGACCATGTCGATCCGGCGATCCGCAACAACCCCAACCTGTACCCGACCGATGCGGCGATGAATACGCTCTACACCCTGCAACCGTTGCCGCGTGATGCGGAACGGGCTCGAACCCGGGCGTGGACCAAGATCAAGTCCGGCACCTGAAGTCCTGTACCCTTGACCCAGACCCGCTCGTGCGGGTCTTTTTTTGCCTGGCGAGACCTATGTACCGCATTGCGTCGTGGCCCGGATTTTAGTGTCCGGGTTTTCCCCCTTGGACACGACCATGACTGAACCTGCAGCAGCCGCCACCCCAAGCGTTTCCCCTCCCTTGCTGAAACAGAGCCGGCTGATCGAACTGACCGGACAGGGTTACTCGCTGAATCAAGTTGCCTCGGCGCTGTTGCGCGAAGCGTTGAACAAAAGCCATTCCGACCAACACATCGACCCGGATCACACCATGCTCGCGACGCCCTTGGGCGAAACCGACGCAACACCGAACACTGCCGGAGCCTTTGCCTTCGAATCCCTGACCCATGCCTTTATCCAGCATTGCCTGCACAAGACCACGGCCGACTACATCGAAGGCGAGCACTTCCTGACCCGTACACCCAGCGCGATTCCTCCGACGCTCCTGCCGGTGAGCATGGACGACATCACCGCGCTGATGAACGATCACACACCTTTTCTGCTTCTCGAATACCAGCAGCGTCAGCTCGATTACTGGAATGAATCCGCCAACACCCAGCCGCGCTGGCAAGAGCTGTCCGATCTGTTGTGTTCGGCCGCGAATGTGCAATCGGCCAACGGCTGGGACGTCGACGAATGCGCACTCGCGCGATTTGTGGCACAGCACCCCGACAAGGCTGAGCGCTCGACAGTCAGCAGCGATTTCGCCGGGCTGAGGGCCTGCATGATGGACATTGATCTGGTTGACGACGCGGACAGCGCACATCTGACCATCGCCGGAGCGCTGGTGCTGAGCGCCACCGTCAAACAGCGACAACGAATCCTGATGTACACCATCGTTGATGGCTATGAGTCATTTGACTCGCTCGCCGCACTGGGCGAAACATTGCCACAGCGACTCGGTCCCGAGTTGTCCGAGCGCTCCCTGAAATGGCGCTTGATCGAGCCTGACGGGCACATCTTCGATGCCGTTGCACAGGCGTTGATCAGCAACCAGCTCGGCGCAATCGAGGCACTGGATCCCGCCAGCCAGTCGGTCAGTGCCCACTCCGGTTCCGGGCGACACAGCCACGACCGTTTCAGTCCGCTTGAACGCGCCCGGCTCGACCAGCTGGAAGAGGCCATTCCCGATTGGCTGCAAGCCGGCTCCATCCATGACCTGCAGGACTACAGTCGCTACATTGCCGAGCTCGGGACCTTGCGTAACGACGCCGGGAGCGGCGCTTTCAAAGAAGACGACATTCCTCTGATCAAACCCTACGCCGAACGCCGGATGCGTGAAGCGATCATCGCCGACGAACGCGCCGTGGGGGCCGCTGATCTGCCTTTGGAACACCTGCTGATCACCGTGACCAACAGCTTCGGAACTGGCGACTTCACCTTGCCGAATCCATTTGACCAGGTACACGAAACCCTGGGTGAGTTTGCCCTGCAAAACGCCCCGCCCTATCTGGCCACAATCGCGTTCGACAATGGCCGGGCCGTACCTGCCTGGTTGACCGTGGATTTTCTGACCGCCATCGCGGAAAAGGTCGATATCGGTGGTCATTACCCGCCATTGATCAAACGCACACTGATCGATGACCCGATCCGCCGCGCCGCGCCGCGCAAAAGGCCCGTTACATGCGCCAGTTGCCGACGCTACTGCCGTTGCTCGCGCTGGAGTGCAAACTCAAGCGCCTGGGCGACGTCGATGAGCGCGGTTATGCCTACGTTTGCCAGTTGATGGACGCCATCAACCGCAAACTGCCGACGGTAGAACATCCGGTGACCATCCGGCCCCTGGCGTTCATGCCTCGTCACCGTTTGAGCGGACGCTCGGACGCTGTCGCCAACATGTTCATCATTTGCCCGCGAGACCATGCCCAGGGTCCCTGCCTGTTGTACCGGCCACTGCTGAACACTCCATTGATGCAGTTCGCCTCTTTGCAGAACCTGATGTATGCGCTGTATCAGGATGGGGAACTGCGCAATTCGGTACTGGCCTGGCTGGGTAGCGCCGCGTTGAGTTTCGAGTACTCGCAATACGCCTTCCCGGTCGGTCTGCCCTCGCCGTGGATCGTCACCCAGCTGGCCACAGAACCCTTCATGCACCTGGACCTGACCGGCCCGATCGGACTGGAAAACGCCCCCCTCGACGGCGATATCCTCGCTTCACTGTATGCAGCCAACAGTCAGGCACTGGTCGAACTTGCCAACCGCCAGTCGCAGTCCAACAGTGAGCGACGCTGGACGCTGCTGGCGGACAGTGGCTGGGCGATCTTCAGCATCGCCGCGAACTTCATGAGCGGTGCGGCGGGAACGGCCGTCTGGGTCTGGCAGACCATCACCCAGATCCAGCAGGCGATCGATGCCCATGAACGCGACGACACCTTCGTGGCCTGGAAATCCACCGCCGATGTTCTGCTGACGCTCGGCATCATCCTGACCCAACGCGTTGTGGCGAGGCGCAATCGTTCGTGGCTGCCGCACTTTAAAGAGCCCTACAAGGTTGCCGAGCGATCGCCGAAAAACGAGCAGCCCGCCAGGACGCCCCAATCCGTACCCGAGCCCACGCCGTCAGTCATACTCGACACGGCCACCCTCACCGGCGAGGTGCGTGCCGGGCATTTCACCCAGCTCGAACCCGGGACACTGCTGCGACCGGGCAGCAGCACGCGCTTCATTGCGATGCTCGACAGTTTCAAGATGCCCGAACCTGATCTGAGCGCTAACAGCGCCTCACCGGTCAATCACCTGTACACCCTCGCGGGCAAGACCTGCGCTCGGGTCGGCACGCGCTGGTTTGAGGTCATCGCCCGGACAGACGAGCCAGTTCACATCGTTGATCCGGTCGATCCACAACGTATCGGCATGGCACTGAAATACGACGAGGCTGCCGGACAATGGCACTGGGATCCGAAACTGCGCTTGCGCGGTGGCATGCCGAAAAGCCGGATCGAGGCGTTCCGCCGCTCCAAAAAACAGACCATGGATACCGCCTGGACGACGCTGGAACAATTTGAAGCAGGCGAGACCGAGGCGAAAAAACAATTGAAGGAGGCGCTGCTCGCGCTTCCACGGGACACCAGCGAAGCCGGATTCGAGCGATCCGCATCCACTTATCTCGACAAAGCGCTGAAGCTGGGCAACGGCTACACCCAGGCCTTGGTCCAACTCGAAAACTGGCGTGAGGCTGGGGGCGGCGGCTCGGTACACCAGGCCAAGCTGATGAGCCTGACCCTGGGCCAGCACCGCTGTCTGGGCTCGTGGCTACGAGTGAAAATGCGGATGTACGCCAAGACCACCCAGATATTCGTCGAAAGCGCAGCCCGACAGACAGCGATACCGCGCCAACAACAGATCGAAATCGCCACCGTCGCCACAACGCTGAGCGACGAAATGATTGCTAACCTGCAGACTCTTGATCGCTCGCTGCGGGTACTGAAAAGCCATTCGGCCAAGGCCAGAGAAGTGGCCACGAGGCTGAAATTGCTGCTGCCGGACTTCAGCACACTCGACCTCAAGGCCAACGAGATGGGCATGACCTACGAGCGCTGTGTCGTAGAGCAGCCGAATGCCGCCATGGATGCCGCCCGCGTCGCTATCGGCATCATCACCGCCACTGCCGCCGATGCCGCTCACGAACTTTCCTTGCTGAGCAGAACCGCTTTCGTACCGGACGGACAACCGGCGCGTATCGAACGCTTGTCGAGATGGAACGACCTGTTTGCCAGCCTCGGCGAACGCGTCGAACAGTTGCCTGCCGAGCATCCCGACCAATTCGTCCAGGCCCGGCTCGACAGGGTTCGCGAGTTGATCGGCGAATTCCACCAGGTGACCCGCGAACGCCTGGCTACGGAACTGCCGGAACCGCAAGCTCAACTGGAACCCGTCAAGTCCCGGCCGCAACCGTCTACGTCACAACACAAAGTAAAAGTCAGCAAAAGCCGCCCGCGCCCTGATAACGGCGAGCAGGTAGCGGAGGCCCGAAGCAGCGATTCCGGCTCAGAAACTGCGTTCATCAAACTCTCGACACAACGGCCCGGACCGAAGGCGCCTGCCGATGACGTGGAACTGATTTCATCGGCGATGGAACTGAGCCTGCACATCGACGACTTCAACAGGAAAACCCGCGAAGACGCCAAGCGACCAGGGCGCATTCCCGCAGACATTCGCGATTTGTTCGATCAGCAAGTCGAGCGTCTGAAACAGACGGCCAGTGACGTAGACATTGCGATCGACAGACGAAAAAAGTCGAAGCAGGAACCACTTCCCATCGCTGTGCTCAGCACGGAACTGCGCGAAGGCGCGACCCGCACCCAGGCCGAAGGCATTGCCACTTACTCGACCATGCTCAAGTTGCGCAAACCCCGAGAGACCTATTTCCACTGGCTGCACGGCAATGGGCAAATCAAGGTGATCAAGGACCCGCGCGGGCGCATCCGCACCCGTCATCGCCGAGACTACTTTCAGGAGTACCGGATTCTCGACAAAACCAACGCCGACAAACCACTGTGGGTGGCGCACTTCCATTACGACCAGCTTGAGGATTCGGATGAGCGGTACACCATCGCCCACCTGAAATTTTCCGATGCATATCTGCAGACACTCGATGATAAAACCCGCCAGACACTCGACGCTTTTGATGCCGTTGACAATGCACTGAGGCGTATCGTCGATCCGCAGGTGCGCGACCTGTTCCTCAAACCGCAGCCGGACGCTCTACCGAAAGACGATTAGCGGCACCAGACTTCGCGCAAGCGGGCCAGAGCCGATTCGATCGCCGGCTCTGGCACCGCCGCAAAGCCCAGCACCAGACCGGCACGCTGATCGATCGGTGTTGTCGATTCCGGCAGCCAATACTGGCTCAAGCCATTGATTTCCACTTCGACACTGGCCGCCTGCTCAATCAATTGTTGTTCGCGGGCCATGCTGTCGACCCTCACAGTGAGGTGCAGACCGGCAGACACGACCGGCAGCTCGCCAGCACCCGCCAGGCCTTGAGGCCAACCGTCGATCAGCGCGTCACGCCGACTCAGGGCTGCCCGGCGCATCCGCCGGATATGTCGCTGAAAGTGCCCGCCAGCCATGAACTCGGCCATCACCGCTTGAGTGCTCACTTCCGAATGCCGGACGTCCACCGCACGCCGTTGCGCAAATGCTTCCACCAGCCCCGGCGGCAACACCAGATAACCCAGGCGCAATGCCGGGAACGCGACTTTGCCGAAGGTGCCGACGTACAGAACGCGACCCTGGCGATCGAGTGCGGCCAACGGAGCCAATGGCGCCCCGGTGTAGCGATATTCGCCGTCGTAATCGTCCTCGACAATCCACCCGCCGGTGCGTTCGGCCCAGGCCAGCAACTCCAGGCGCCGCGCCAGGCTCATCACCACCCCGGTCGGGTACTGATGAGACGGTGTGACATAAGCCACCCGACAATCTTCGACGGCCGTGAGCGCCGCGCAATCGATGCCTTCCTCGTCCACCGCAATACCGTGCAATCGACCACCGGCCAGCGCGAAGGCGTGACCGGCAGCGCGGTATCCGGGATTCTCGATGCCCACTCCTGCACCAGGCTCCACCAGCAACTGTGCACAAAGGCTGATTCCCTGCTGCGCACCACTGGTGATCACAATTTGCTCAGCCGAGCACTGCATGCCGCGCGAACTGCGCAAATAGGCAGCGATCAGTCCACGCAGCCGCGCATCGCCCGCCGGGTCGCCGTAACACAGTTGCTGTAAATCGGGTTTACGCCAGAACGCCGCATTCAGCTTGGCCCAGACGTCGAACGGGAACAGATCGAACGCCGGAACCCCTACCCTGAAAGCCCTTGGCGGACCGCTCGGTGGCGTTGGTAAATGGTTCTGTTCCAGCCGCTGCAAAGCACCGCTGTGGATAACTTTGCTGGATAAATTCCCAGTGTCTTTAGCCTGTTTTGTGGATAAAGCTGTGGGTAAGCCTGTTGAAAAGCCTGTGGATACTTTTGTGGATAGTTTTTTTGTGGGTGTAGTCGATTGTGGCAACTGCGCCACATAAGTGCCGTCCCCGACCCGCCCTTCGATAAAACCTTCGGCATACAGCTGATCGTAGGCGCGCACCACGCTGTTGCGGGAAATCGCCAGCGCCAGCGCCAGATCGCGGCTCGCCGGCAAGCGTGTGCCACTGGCCAGACGCCCGTCGAGCACCCGCAGGCGCAATGCCTGATAAAGCTGACGGCTCAGGCCTTTGCGGCGGTCGAGTGCAATACCGGCAGGATTGAACGGCAGCGACAACAGGGTCGAATCGGGCATGACAATGGACCTATGAAATTGGTCATCAATGGCTCTTACAACAGACCAATAGCCTGCCTACGATGCAGGCATTCGCCAAGGAAATTTTCTCCATGTACACGCCCCGCGCCTTTGCCATCGACGATTTGTCCCAACTGCACGAACTGATCCTTGCCACCCGCCTCGCCATCCTGGTGACTCACGGTGAGCAAGGCTTGCAGGCCAGCCATGTGCCAGTGCTGCTGCATCGCGAACAAGGTCCGAACGGCACGCTCTACGGGCATCTGGCCAAGGCCAACCCGCAGTGGAAAGACCTGCGCGACGGCGCCGAAGCCATGCTGATTTTTCCCGGTGCCGACGCCTATGTCAGCCCGGGCTTTTATCCGAGCAAGGCCGAGCATGGCAAAGTCGTGCCGACCTGGAACTACGTTGCCGTGCATGCCTATGGTCACGCCGAAACCTTCAGCGATGGCGGTCGCCTGCTAGACATTGTCAGTACCCTCACCAATCGCCATGAGGCGGGCCGCGCTCAGCCCTGGTCGGTCGACGATGCCCCGGCCGATTACATCGACGGCATGCTCAAGGCCATCGTCGGTTTTGCCATTCCGATCGACCGCCTCGAAGGCAAGCGCAAGCTCAGCCAGAACCGCAGCGCCGAAGATATCGCCGGCGTGCGCGAAGGCCTGGCCGCCAGCCCCGACATCAACGATCAAACCCTCGCTCACTTGATGCGTTAAGGAAATCACTATGAGTCAGATCGACATCCGCCCGGTCAGCGCCGCCGATCATGCAGCGTGGCTGCCGCTGTGGCAGGCCTACCTGCGCTTCTACAACACCGAACTGCCGGACGCCGTCAGCCAAAGCACCTGGCAGCGTTTTCTCGACCCGAACGAACCGACGCACGCGGCACTCGCCTGGGACGAAGACAAGGCGGTGGGCATGGTGCACTTCATCTACCATCGTTCGAACTGGAGCATCGAAAACTCCTGCTACCTGCAAGACCTGCTGGTGGAACCGCAAACCCGTGGCACCGGCGTCGGCCGTCTGCTGATCGAACACGTTTACGCCACGGCCAAGGCCGACGGTTGCTGCAAGGTGCACTGGCTGACGCACGAAACCAACGCCACCGCGATCCAGCTCTACGAGCGCATCGCCGAACGCCCGGGCTTCATCCAGTTTCGCAAAGCCATTTAAGGAGCCACCTGCATGACGATTTCACTCGCCGACTGGAAAGGCGTCCCGCAGCCCTCGACCACCCTGATCGAAGGCCGCTTCATCCGCCTGGAAAAACTCGACCCGGCGCGCCACGGCGACGACCTGTTCAGTGCCTTGCAAGGCCCCGGCGCCGACCCGAAGCTCTGGGATTACTTGTCCTACGGCCCGTTCCCGGAGCGCGGCGCTTTCAATGACTGGCTGAACAACCACGCCGCCCACAGCGATCCGTACTTCTTCAGTGTCATCGACCGCGCCAGCGGCCAGGTGCAAGGTATCCTCAGCCTGATGTCGATCGTCCCGGACCAGGGCCGAATCGAAATCGGTCACGTCACTTTCGGCGCGCCGATGCAGCGCTCGCCGAAAAGCACCGAGGCGGTCTTCCTGCTGGCCAAAGAATCCTTCGCCCTCGGCTACCGCCGCCTCGAATGGAAATGCAACAACGGCAACGCCCGCTCCAGATACGCGGCCGAGCGGCTGGGTTTCAGCTTCGAAGGCGTGTTCCGCCAGCACATGGTGGTCAAGGGCCAGAACCGCGATACCGCGTGGTACTCGATCCTGGACTCGGAATGGCCGGCGATTGCGGCGGGGTTCGAGCGCTGGTTGAGCGATGAGAATCAGACAGCGGATGGGCAGGTGAAAGGGTTGGTTGAGTGCCGCGGTTGAGCCAGTAAACGTAAAGATCGCAGCCTGCGGCATCTCACAACAGGGATGTCCAAGGCTGTGATTTCAACCCTGCATCACGGTCACATCTGCAATGAATTGCATATGAGCATCCGGATTTGCGACCCCATCTGCATAAGAATGCCCATAGGCCGTACATCATTCTGTAAAAACCCTCCGCTATACAGAACGCCCCCGCTTATAACAAAAAGGACGTTCTCACCATGTCGTTCCCGCCTCAGCGCCTGTCGCTTGCCACCGCCCTGTTGATCGCCACGGGCGCCGCCCACGGCAAGACCGTGCAGATCGACACCGCCACTACCGCATCGCAGACATTGGGCGGCAACGACACGTTGACGATCTCGGCGCCGGGCAGCATTACCAACAGCGGCAAGGCCGTGAGCCTCAAGGACAGCACCAGCGGTGTCGGCGTGATCATCGATAACGCCGGCAAGATCATCTCCAGCGGTGGCCGGGCCATCGACAGCAGTGGCGACCTGACCCAGGCGCGCAACTACGCAATCTACAATCGCAGCGGCGGGCAGATTCTCGGCTCCAACGACGCGATTCGTATCGACAGTAACTTTGTCAGTGGCAGCCTGTTGATCGACAACAGCGGCACCATTCGCTCGACCACCGGAC
The DNA here is from genome assembly GCF_023375815.1 of Pseudomonas sp. HS6. Taxonomy (NCBI): domain Bacteria; kingdom Pseudomonadati; phylum Pseudomonadota; class Gammaproteobacteria; order Pseudomonadales; family Pseudomonadaceae; genus Pseudomonas; species Pseudomonas sp. HS6. The sequence goes on from NZ_CP067412.1 coordinate 4,379,108, forward strand.
AAGCGCTGGATCTGGACGCGCTGCGCAGCAACGGAGTGAAAACCACCATCATCAACCGCGCGGGCGGGCTGATTCGTGGCGACGCCAGCGACGGCATGAAGACCGGCGCCAACGCGACCATCAGCAACTATGGCGAGATCTCCACCGGTGACTCGCACAACGCCGACCAGAAGTTCGACGGCATCGATATCGACACCGCAACTGGCGTCAGGGTGACCAACTACGGCGTGATTTCCGGCGGGCGTCATGGCATCACCACCGACCTCGGGGCAACGCTGGTCAACTACGGGCAGATCACCGGGCGCAATGGCTCCGGTTTCGGTTCCGACGGCGACGGCACAGTGATCAACCACGGCACCATCACCGGTGCGTACTCCGGGTTGCAAGCCAACGGCGACGGTGACGGCGTGGACATCGACAAGATCGCCCACATCGAAAACTACGGCACCATTCAGGGTGTCGGCGCCGGCGGCGTGGACAAGGGCGGTTTCGCCAACGGCAGTGAAGGCATCGCACTGGGCGGCGGGTACATCCTCAACGCCAAAGGAGCACTGATCAGCGGCGCCAACAGCGCCATTCTGGTGGACGACGGCAGCGGTGGTTCAGGGCTGGCGGCCACCACACTGGAAAACTACGGCACCGTCCAAGGCCTCGACGGCTTCGGCGTGAAATTCGTCGGTGAGTTCGCCGACAACGTGATCAACGGCGGCACGATCAGCGGCAGCAACGGCCTGGCGCTGGACCTGGGCGGCGGCAACGACAGCCTGACCCTGCGCAACGGCAGCCGCTTTGTCGGCGCGGTCGATGGCGGCAGCGGTTACGACCGGGTAGTGATGGACGACGTGGCAGGCGGCAGCTTCGGTGCCAGCCGCAATTTCGAATGGCTGGAAGTCAAACAAGGCGCCTGGACCCTCACCGGCAGCGGCGACTTCAGCGACGGCGGTGCAGTACGCAGCGGCGCCACGCTGATCAACCAGGGCGGTATCGCCGGCAACCTGACCGTGGACGCCGGTGGTGTGTATGCCGGCGGTGGTTCGGTCGGCAACCTCAACGTGAATGGCACGTTGCGCACCGACACCCGCCTCGGCACCGCGACCGTCGTGCACGACTTGAACATGGGCAGCGCATCCACCCTCGCCTACGGCGTCAACGCCGATGGCAGCAGCGCGCCGGTTCAGGTCGGCGGCACGGCCAACCTCAACGGCGCGACACTGGCGGTCAATCCCGGCAGCGGCACCTATCCGTGGCAGAGCCATTACACGGTGTTGCAGGCTGCGCGGGTCATCGGCACGTTCGGCACGGTCACCAGCGACTACGCGTTCCTCACGCCAACCCTCGCCTACACGCCGACTCAGGTCGACCTGACCTACACCCGCAACGATGTGGCGTTCAATGAATTCGCCGCCACCGGCAACGGCAGCAACGCTGCCAACAGCCTGGCCTCGATGGGCAAGAACAACGCGCTGTACAACGCCTTGCTCAACACCACTCAAACCAGTGCAGGCGCGGCCATCGAGCAACTGGCCGGCGCCAGCAACGCCAACCTGACCAGTGCCACCCTCGGCGCCAGCAGCCAGGTCGGCAGCAGCATGCTCTCGGCGATGCAGCAAATGGGCGGCAGTCCCGGCTTGATGGTCGGCCTCGATCATCTCGACACTCCGATCCTCGCCGCCAACGGCGTACCGTCCGAAGCGCGAAACCTCAATGATCCCAACGCTCAAGGCCGGCTCTGGCTGCAAGCCATCGGCGGCTACGGCAAGCTCGATGGCGAACACGGTAACGGCAGCCTGGAACAGCGCACCAAGGGCAGCGTGCTCGGTGCCGATTGGGCGCTGAATCCGCAGTGGCGCCTGGGTGTGCTCGGCGGCTATTCGAAGACCGACCTGGACGCCACCGGTGTCGACGGCCATGTCGAGAGCTGGCACGCCGGTGTGTATGCGCTACATCAAAACGGCCCGCTGGCCCTACGCCTCGGCGCGGCGTACAGCGGTCATCAGGGCGAAAGCAAGCGCACCATCGCGTTCAACGGTTTCAGCGACCGCCCCAAAGGCGATTACGACGCCGACAGTCAGCAAGCGTTCGCCGAACTCGGCTACGCCATGGGCAGCGGCCGGCTCAGCGCCGAACCGTTCGCCAGCCTCGGCTACCAACGCTATCACCGCGACCGCTATCAGGAAAAGGGTGGCGCGGCGGCCTTGCAGGTCGACAGCCAGACCCAGGACAACTTCAGCAGTATCTTCGGCGTACGCCTGGCGCACCTCAGCTCGCTGGACAATGGCATGAGCCTGACTCCACGGATGGCGGCAGGCTGGAAGCACACCTACGGCGATGTCAGCAGCTCGACCCGTCAGGCGTTTGTGGTCGGCGGCACCGCGTTCAGCGTCGATGGCAGCTCACTGGATCGTGACAGCCTCGTACTCGAAGCGGGGCTGGATCTGGGTATTTCGGCGCGGCATACGCTGGGGCTGGGATACAGCGGCGAGATTGGCAGCAACAGCCGCAATCACGGGTTGGTCGGGCAGTGGCAGATGAGTTTCTGAGATTTCGCCAATCGATACTTCAGCGGGTGCTGTAGGCAAAGGCGTCTGGTCGATCGGGTAAACAAGGGCGGGCTCATCACTCGCCACTGATCGGGCTACAAAAGCAGACGTCATCACCTGCACACGGTTCGGAATTGCCCGGCATCGGGGCACCCGCCTCGACTTTTACAGTTTGGCCTCATTTCACATGAGGCGGACTGAATGCCCATTCAATGCAAATACAAGCTCCAACACCTTGTTCTGGCGGTTGCGCTGGCAATCGGTTGCGCAGAATTTTCGCTGGCGGAGCAGTCGGAGCCCGACGCGCCCGTCATGGACGAAGTGAAACCCAAGCCTGCGCGCAAGAAAAAAGAAAAACCTGTTCCGCTGAATCTCGCTGAAGAAACGGCGCGTGAGGAAAGGGCCGTCCCGACACCAGAAACAAGCCCCGTCAGCACCGAGGCCCCGGCGGTTCCAGTTCACACAGCTGAGGACATTCCTTCCAAGAGGCTCGCCACGACAGAAAGCGGCAGCGCGCTCGAAGACAGCATCGAAAAACCAGCGCCCTCACCGGAACCGGTTGTGGCCGAAACGCCAGTAGCTCAACAAACCCAAGTGGTTGACCAGCCGCCGTCAACGGATGCCCCTCCATCCGCCGGCAACGCAGCCATCGAAGCCCTGCTCGCTGCCGACGAAACCACGGCCGCCCTCGCCTACTATCAACTGTCTGGCGGCAGCAACGCCAACCTCGCCAATGCAACCCTGAGCAGCGTCACGCCGGTCAGCGCCAGCCTGCTGTCGGCCATGCACCAACTCGATAATGCCCACGACTCACCGGGAAATTCACCTAGCCATGCGGCCGGCAACGCCGACACCGGCAGGGTCTGGCTGCAAGCCCTCGGGCACAGCGGCAAACTGGATCGCGAATTTGAACCGATGCAACACTCAACCAAAGGATTGCTGTTGGGTACGGACTGGCGCGCTACCGAAGAATGGCACCTGGGGGTGATGGGCGGCACCTCCGACACTCGCATCGACAGCAAAGAGCTGGACGGTAATCTCGACAGTTGGCACCTGGGCGCCTATGCCTTGCGCCAGACGGGTCCGCTGTCACTTCGGCTCGGCGCGACCTGGAGCAACCATGAAGGCAATACCCGCCGCGACGTCGCGTTCGGCCGCTTCCAGGATCGACTCAAGGGCAACTACCAGGCCATCACCCAGCAAGCGTTCATCGAGTCGGGATACAACCTAGGTCGGGCCAACATCAGCATCGAGCCGTTTGCCGGCCTCGGCTACCAACGCTACCAGCGAGACGGCTACACCGAGAAAGGCGGAGCTGCGGCGCTCCAGGTTGATGATCAATCCCAAGGCAACCTCAATACCACCCTGGGTCTGCGCGTGGCGAAAGTCAGCACGCTGGATAACGGCATGCGCCTCACTCCACGATTCAGTGCGGGGTGGAAACACGTCTACGGCGAAACCTACACCAGCACCCGCCAGCGCCTGGTCACCGAAGCCGATGACTTCACCGTTTACGGCGCCGAACTGGATCGCAACAGTCTGAAGCTCGACACCGGGCTGGATCTGGCGATCTCGAACAGCCACACATTGGGTGTCGGTCTGACCGGAGAGATCGGCACCGACAGCCGCAACCATGGCGTATCGGGCCAGTGGCGAATGGCGTTCTGAGCCCCGGTCGGGCGCTGTCGCTCACTGCGGCAGCGTCTGCAAGACAAAAAAAGGGGAGCACATGCCCCCCCGAGGTTTAAAGCGTTGTATCGAGGCCGTTATCTCAGCCTTCGATCTCGATCAGGATTTCGCCCGGGTTCACCCGGTCGCCCTTGGCAACGTGAATGGCGGTGACCTTGCCGGCAATGGCGGACTGGACTTCGGTTTCCATCTTCATCGCTTCGGTGATCAGCACGGCCTGGCCAGCCTTGACGGTGTCGCCTTCCTTGACCAGCACATCGACGATGTTGCCCGGCATGGTGGTGCTGACGTGGCCCGGTGCCGAGGCCTGCTTGCGCTTGCTGCTGCCGCCGCCGACGAATTCGTTGAGCGGCTCGAACACCACTTCTTCCGGCATGCCGTCGATGGACAGGTAGAAGTGACGCTTGCCTTCAGCCTTCACGCCGACACCGGTGATGTCCACGCGATAGGTTTCGCCGTGAACGTCGATGACGAACTCGGTCGGTACACCTTCGCCGCCGGCCGAAGCCACCTTTCCCGCTTCCGGGATCGGCAGCAGCACTTCCGGGGTGAGGGTGCCGGCGGCACGTTCTTCGAGGAACTTGCGGCCGATGTCCGGGAACATGGCGAACGTCAGCACGTCCTCTTCGGACTTGGCCAGTGCGCCGATATCGGCACGCAGTTTGGTCATTTCCGGCTTGAGCAGGTCGGCCGGACGAACGTCTATCACTTCCTCGCTACCGATGGCCTGACGACGGAGCTTCTCGTTCACCGTGCCCGGTGCCTTGCCGTAGCCGCCTTGCAGGTAGAGCTTCACCTCGTTGGTGATGGTCTTGTAGCGCTCGCCGGCCAGCACGTTGAAGAACGCCTGGGTGCCGACGATCTGCGAAGTCGGGGTCACCAACGGCGGGAAGCCGAGGTCTTCACGCACGCGCGGGATTTCCGCCAGCACTTCGCCCATGCGGTTGAGAGCGCCCTGCTCTTTCAACTGGTTGGCCAGGTTGGAAATCATCCCGCCCGGAACCTGGTTGACTTGAACACGGGTATCGACGGCGGTGAACTCGCTTTCGAACTGGTGGTATTTCTTGCGCACGGCGTAGAAGTACAGGCCGATCTCTTGCAGCAGCTCCAGATTCAGGCCAGTGTCGAACTCGGTGCCTTTGAGTGCAGCGACCATGGATTCGGTGCCAGGGTGACTGGTACCGGAAGCGAAGCTGGAGATCGCGGTGTCGATGTGGTCGGCACCGTTTTCAATGGCCTTGAGCTGACACATGGTTGCCAGGCCAGCGGTGTCATGGGAATGGATGAACACCGGCAGCGACTGTTCGGCTTTCAGTGCACGTACCAGTTCACCGGTCGCGTATGGGGTCAGCAGACCGGCCATGTCCTTGATCGCCACCGAGTCGCAACCCATGGCTTCCATTTGCTTGGCCTGGGCGACGAACGCGTCGATGGTGTGCACCGGGCTGGTGGTGTAGGCAATGGTGCCCTGTGCGTGTTTGCCGGCAGCCTTCACCGCTTCGATGGCCACGCGCAGGTTACGCACGTCGTTCATCGCGTCGAAGATGCGGAACACGTCGATGCCGTTGACCGCTGCCTTGGCGACGAACGCCTTGACCACGTCATCGCTGTAGTGGCGGTAGCCCAGCAGGTTCTGGCCGCGCAGGAGCATTTGCAGACGGGTGTTGGGTAGCGCAGCGCGCAGTTGGCGCAAGCGCTCCCACGGGTCTTCTTTCAGGAAGCGCACGCAGGCGTCGAAGGTCGCGCCGCCCCAGCACTCCAGCGACCAGTAGCCGACTTTGTCCAGTTTGTCGCAGATCGGCAGCATGTCTTCGGTGCGCATGCGGGTGGCGAGCAGCGATTGGTGGGCGTCGCGCAGGATGGTGTCGGTTACGAAAATCTTTTTAGTCATTGTTCTATTCCTCACAGGCCTGCGTGGGCGGCGATGGCGGCGGCGATGGCCAGGGCCAGCTCTTCGGGTTTGCGCTTGATCGAGTAGTTGGTCAGCTCAGGATGGCTTTCGACGAAGCTGGTATTGAACTGGCCGCTACGGAATTCCGGGTTGCGCAGGATTTCCTGGTAGTACGCGGCAGTGGTCTTGACCCCTTGCAGACGCATGTCGTCGAGGGCTCGCAGGCCACGGTCCATGGCCTCTTCCCAGGTCAGTGCCCACACAACCAGTTTCAGGCACATCGAGTCGTAGAACGGCGGAATGGTGTAGCCGGTGTAGATCGCCGTGTCAGTGCGTACACCCGGGCCGCCGGGGGCGTAGTAGCGTGTGATCTTGCCGAAGCTCGGCAGGAAGTTGTTCTTCGGGTCTTCGGCGTTGATCCGGAATTGCAGGGCAAAACCGCGATGCTGGATGTCTTCCTGCTTCACCGACAGCGGCAGGCCGGAAGCGATGCGGATCTGTTCCCGAACGATGTCGATCCCGGTGATTTCTTCGGTGATGGTGTGTTCCACCTGCACCCGGGTGTTCATCTCCATGAAGTACACCTCGCCCTCGGCGAGCAGGAACTCCACGGTGCCGGCGTTCTCGTAACCCACGGCCTTGGCGGCACGCACCGACAGGTCACCGATGTAGGCGCGCTGTTCCGGGGTCAGTTGCGGGCTCGGGGCGATTTCGATCAGCTTCTGGTTGCGACGCTGGATCGAGCAGTCACGCTCGAACAGGTGCACTACGTTGCCGAAGCTGTCGCCGAGGATCTGCGCTTCGATGTGCTTCGGATTGACGATGCATTTTTCCAGGAACACTTCTGCCGAGCCGAAGGCCTTGGTGGCTTCGGAAATGACCCGGGGGAAGTTCTGTTCGAGTTCTTCACGGCTGTTGCAGCGACGGATACCGCGACCGCCGCCACCGGAGGTAGCCTTGAGCATCACCGGATAGCCGATACGGTCGCCTTCGGCCAACGCTTCGGCGATGTCGGCCACGTTGCCTTCGGTGCCCGGCGTGACCGGTACGCCAGCCTTGATCATGCTGCGGCGCGCTTCGGTCTTGTCGCCCATGCGGCGGATGACTTCCGCCGACGGGCCAATGAATTTGATACCGCGTTCGGCGCAGATATCTGCCAGCTCGGCGTTTTCCGAGAGGAAACCGTAGCCGGGGTGCAGTGCATCGCAGCCGGTTTCCACGGCCAGATTCACCAGCTTGCGCGGGTTCAGGTAACCGGCCAGCGGCTCGGCACCAATGCTGTGGGCCTCGTCCGCACGCTTCACATGCAAGGCATGCCGGTCGGCGTCGGAAAAAATCGCAACCGAGCGAATGCCCATCTCGGCGCAGGCACGCACGATTCGTACGGCAATCTCACCACGGTTGGCGATCAGGATCTTTGTTATCACTTGGAGGTTCCCTTGAGCCGGTGGTACCCACGACCTGCTAGACCCAGGTCGACGCGTGACCAAATGTTTCAATCTGGTCGCGGCTTCACACTAGCGCCCACAAGGGATTAACAAAAATGAATAAAAATTTGGTTAGCCATAAGTAAAGACTTATAGTCATTGCTTCAGCCAGCGGCCAGAGCTTGTAGAAAATGCGTAAGTCCTTGATGCGTATGACATTGCGTCAATTGCAGATCTTCAACGAAGTGTGTGATTTACGCTCCTACAGCCGCGCAGCCGAGGAAATGTCTCTCACACAACCGGCCGTCAGCCTACAGATTCGTCAGCTCGAAGAGCTGATCGGGCAGCCGCTGTTCGATTACGTCGGCAAAAAACTCTACATGACCGAGGCCGCCGAAGCACTCCAGCGCGCCAGCCGCGACATCTTCGGCCGCTTGGAAAACCTCGACATGCAGCTGTCGGACATGCAGGGCTCGCTGCAGGGTCAGTTGAAACTGGCGGTGGAATCCAGCGCCAAATACTTCGTGCCGCACCTGTTTGCAGCGTTCAAGCGCCAGCATCCGGAAGTGAACCTGCAACTGACGGTGGTCAACCGCGGCCAGGTGATCCGCCGGCTCTCCGACAACCGCGACGACCTGGTGATCATGTCGATGGTGCCGCAGGACATGGGCCTGGAATTTCTCCCCTTCCTCAACAACCCTATTGTGGCGGCCGCCCGACCGGACCATCCCTTGGCACACATGGGTCCGCTGCGTTTGCAGGATCTGGAGCCCTACACACTGCTGATTCGTGAACCTGGCTCGGGAACACGACTGGCTTGCGAAGAGTATTTCAAAGAGAAGCGCGTGCACTTCACCCAGACCCAGGAAGTGGCGTCGGCTGAAGCTCAGCGTGAATGCGTATTGGCGGGTCTGGGCCTGGCGCTGCTGACGCGCCATGCCCTGAACCTGGAGCTGGCGACCGGCGGCCTGGTGGAGTTGCCGGTCGAAGAGTTACCGCTGTTGCGCAGTTGGTGCCTGGTGCAAGCCAAGGCCAAACGGCTGTCGCCGGTGGCCCACGCCTTCCTGGCGTTTATCCGCAGCGAACGGGTGCAGATCAGCGCGCTGGTTGAGCGCTTCGACGGGAAGCTGAAGGCGCTGCCTGCCAGTGATTGATGTCCTCGGGGAAATCGCCGATTTCGGCCTGAAGCTGGCGGAGTTCGAAGCGATCTTCGATAGCGCGGCGAAATTCCATGCGGCGCTGGTCTTCCTGCTGACGACGGGTTTTCGCGGCGCTGTTGCGTTCTTCGTAAGGCTGAGCCATTTCGAGTCTCCCAAGGCGATTACGGGAGTTTCACGATAGGCGCGAGTGATGACGGTTTGGCTGCGTCGGGGTTACAGGCAGATGAAGATTGCCGTCACCCCATCACTATCAGTCATCCAGCGCTTTCACCGATTTTGGTGACAAGCGCAAGCTGCGCAGGCTGCGCTTGACGCTCTTGAGGTGGTTGACCAGGCTCGGCCCGCGCGCCATGGCCACGCCCATTGCCAGCACGTCGATCACCACCAGGTGAGCGATACGCGAGGTCAGCGGCGTGTAGATTTCGGTGTCTTCGTGAACATCGATCGCCAGGTTGACGGTCGACAGCTCGGCCAGCGGTGTCTGGCTCGGGCACAAGGTGATCAGCGATGCACCGCTCTCGCGCACGAGGTTGGCGGTAATCAGCAGGTCTTTGGAACGGCCGGACTGGGAAATGCAGATCGCCACGTCGGTCGGCTTCAGCGTCACCGCCGACATCGCCTGCATGTGCGGGTCGGAATACGCCGCAGCAGTCAGCAGCAGACGGAAAAACTTGTGCTGCGCATCTGCCGCCACTGCGCCCGACGCACCAAAACCATAGAATTCGACGCGCTGGGCCTGGGACATCAGCGTCACCGCTCGCTGCAATTCCAGAGGATCGAGCTTCTCGCGAACCTCCATCAGCGTATGCAGGGTGGTGTCGAAAATCTTCAGGCTGTAGTCGGCGACGGAATCGTCTTCATGGATCGCGAACTGACCAAAACTGGCGCCGGCCGCGAGGCTTTGCGCGAGTTTGAGTTTCAGATCCTGAAAACCGGAACAACCGATGGCCCGGCAGAAGCGCACGATGGTCGGCTCACTGATGCCGACGCTGTGGGCCAGGTCGGCCATGGAACTGTGCATCACTGCCGCAGGGTCAAGCAGCACGTGGTCGGCGACCTTGAGCTCCGACTTGCGTAGCAGGTGACGTGACTGGGCGATGTGTTGCAGCAGATTCAAGGGGCTGGACTCTTGTTATGGAAAGATGTGCTTTGGCCAGATGCCAAGGATGTAGCAAGCTTGTAGTTATACTACATGAATCCGCATTTTGCCTGCTCAATGCGTAACTGGATCGCCCCGGATCAGGCGACATGCGTTGCATGTAGCCCTTTACCGGGGAGTTTCCTGCTGGAGCAACAACCCGGCCAGACCGGCAGCCTCCACCGGACGGCTGATCAGATACCCCTGCACCTCGTCGCAGCCTTCGGCCTTCAAGAACTCAAGCTGCTCCGGCCGCTCAACGCCCTCGGCCACCACTTTCAGCGACAACCCATGAGCCATTGCAATGATCGCCCGGGTGATCGCCGCATCTTCGCTGCCCTCGCCCAATCCGCGAATAAAGGCCTGATCGATCTTCACGTAGTCCACCGGAATCCGTTTCAGATAGCTCAGCGATGAATACCCGGTGCCGAAGTCGTCGATCGCCAGTTTCACCCCCAGATCCCGCAACTGCTGGAAAGTGGCGATGATGTGTTCGACGCTGTCGAGCAACTGGCTTTCGGTCAGTTCCAGTTCGAGGTAGTGCGGCGCCAGACCGGTTTCTTCCAGCACCTGACGCACCAGACTGACCAGCTTGCCCTGACGCAATTGATGCACCGAGAGGTTCACTGAGACCCGGATCGGCTCCAGCCCCTGACGCTGCCATTCGCAGGCCTGCCAACAGGCCTGACGCAGTACAAACTCGCCGATCGGCCCGATCAGCCCCGTCTCCTCCGCCAGGCCGATGAAATCCCCCGGAGGCACGCGGCCCATGGTCGGGTGATCCCAGCGCACCAGCGCTTCGGCGGCGTTGAGAAGGCCGGTCGCCAGACACAGTTTCGGTTGATAGAAGACGTTGAGCTGCTTTTCCTCAATGGCTTTGCGCAGTTGGTTTTCCAGTTGCAAACGCTCCAGCGTGCTGGCCTGCAGGCTGTCGGTATAGAACTGGAAGTTGTTGCCGCCCAGATGCTTGGCATGCTGCATGGCCATGTTCGACTGGCTGACCAGCGCGGAAATCTCCCGGGCGTTGTCCGGCAGCATGCTGATGCCCATCGAAGCGCTGACCACCAGTTCATGCCCCTCCACCGTCAGCGGCAGACGCAGCTTGGCCGACAGCCGTGTGGCAACCCGCGCCAGACTCGACAGGTTGCCATAGGCATCGAACAGCACCGCGAATTCATCGCCGGACAATCGAGCGATGGTGTCCGCTTCCGGCAAGGCACTGACCAGACGCCGCGACATCCTTTGCAGCAACTGGTCGGCAATTTCATGGCCCAGGCTGTCGTTGAGCAGCTTGAAGCGATCCAGATTGATATGCAGCAGCGCCAGACTCCGGCGCCCGCCCTGCCGCACCCGCTGATGCGCTTCATGCAGCCGCTCGCGGAACAGCGAACGGTTGGCCAGCCCCGTGAGCTCGTCGTAATGGGTCAGGTAGCGCATGCGCTCTTCGGATTCGCGGCGCGCCGACAGATCGGCGAAGAAGCCAACGATATGACTGACATTTCCCCGACTGTCGCGCACCGCATTCAATTGCAGCCATTGCGGGTACAGCTCGCCGTTCTTACGAGTCTCCACTAGTTCGCCCTGCCAACTGCCGTGCTGCTCCAGCGCGTGGCGGATGGCGACGTAATGTCGGCGGGCATCGCGACTGCATGGCAATTCGACGACATTGCGCCCGAGCATGTCGTCGATGTCGTAACCGGTGACCCGGCTGAAGGCCTGATTGATGGCGATCAGCGAATAGTTCGGGTCAAGGATCACGATACCTTCGCTGGCGGCTTCGAACACCGTCGCGGCCAATTGCTGCTGGGCCTCCAGGCTTTTGCTGACGCTGATATCGCGCCGGGTGCCGACCATGCGGATCACCCGCCCGCTGTCGTCGCGCTCCACCGCGCGCCCGCGGTCTTCGATCCAGACCCAGTGGCCGTCGCCATGGCGCACGCGGTACTCGATCTGATAATCCTCGGTGCGCCCCTTCAGGTGCTCTATCAACGCCCGTTTGAGCGGCGGCACATCTTCCGGGTGCAAACGGGGCCGCAAATGCCTGAGCAGCCCGGTGACGTATTCCGGGTCAAGGCCGAACAATTCCTGAATCTGCGTGTGGTGAACTTCATCGGTCTGCAGGTTCCAGTCCCACAGCCCCAGCTCACTGGCTTTCAACGCCAGCGCCAAGCGCGCTTCGCTTTTGCTCAGGGCCTGATTGGCGGCGTCCAGTTCACGGCTGCGCTGGGCCACCCGGTCCTCCAGTTCGACCTGGGCTTCACGCAATTTGCCTTCGGCACAACGGCGGTGCTCGATTTCTTTCGCCAACTCCTGATTGAGCTGTTCACTGCGAGATTGCGCCTGTTGCAGGTGTTCGATCAGGTGCTGATTCTGGAAGCGGCGAAGCAAGCCGCGATCGATCAATCGATTGACCTGCCACGCCACCACGGTCAGGGAGCCGAGCAGAATCAATCCGAGCCAGCCCCAACCTCGCGCCTGCTCGTCACCGCCCCAAAAAAGATAGCCGATGGCCGGCAGCAGGCACGGCAAGGTAAAGGAAAGAAAGGCCGGGATGCTCACGGCGTAAGCCACGCTGGCCGACAGGGTCGCGGCACCGATCAGGCCGAACACCCAGGCCTGCTGCATGAAGTTGTCTGCCGGAACCAACGCGATACCGGCGCCGGCCAGGGTCAGGCCGGTCATGGTCGAACCGAGCAGGAACATCCGGCCCCAGATCGGCTGGGCCTGGCGATCGGGGATCGCCGAGTCGAAAGCCGCGACCTGAATCACCCGCAGCGCCACCAGCGACAGCAGCCACACCATCCAGACGCTGACCACGAAGTAGCGCTGCGGACTCCAGAGCAGACCGGCGCAGACCAGACCATTGATCAACATGAACAGGGTGGGCAACAGCGAACCCTGATAAAGAAGGCGCGTGCGCTCGACCGCCATCTGGGTGGCGTAATGCTTGCGGATTACCCGAGGCTCCACAGAGGGGCCCGACAGGTCGAAGCTGAGGGTCATAGGCAACGTTCTTGTTCTTATAAGTGTGAGCATGCGCCCGGAAACGTGGACGGAGCATACACAAGCCCAACCACTTGCCAAACTGCTCCAGATCATAATTTCGCCGAAACTTTTCTGCCTCCCGACACCCGCGAAAGCCCCGAAGCGAGGCGGGCCAACGCCTGTAGCCGGTGACCGACCGGTCGTCATTGGCAGCACTTTCATCGGCTAATGCAAAGCTCGGTTTGCCCGGGCCTGCGGCGCACCCTAGAATGCCCCGATGCGCGATGATCTCTCCCTTCTGCTGAACTCCCTCAACGATGCCCAACGCCAGGCCGTAGCGGCTCCCGTTGGTCGTCAATTGGTCCTGGCCGGTGCCGGCTCCGGCAAAACCCGAGTGCTGGTGCACCGTATCGCCTGGTTGATCCAGATCGAAAACGCCTCGCCCCACTCGATCCTGTCCGTGACCTTCACCAATAAGGCTGCTGCCGAGATGCGTCACCGCATCGAGCAATTGCTGGGGATCAACCCGGCCGGCATGTGGGTCGGCACCTTCCACGGCCTGGCGCACCGCTTGTTGCGGGCGCACTGGCAGGAAGCCGGGCTGAGCCAGACCTTCCAGATTCTCGACAGCGATGACCAGCAACGCCTGGTCAAACGGGTGATCCGCGAGCTGGGGCTGGACGAACAGCGCTGGCCGGCCCGTCAGGCCCAATGGTTCATCAACGGGCAGAAAGACGAAGGTCTGCGCCCGCAACACATTCAGGCCAGCGGTGATCTGTACCTGGCCACCATGCGCGGCATCTATGAAGCCTACGAGGCTGCCTGCCTGCGCGCCGGCGTCATCGACTTCTCCGAATTGCTGCTGCGCGCCCTCGACCTGTGGCGCGACCATCCGGGCCTGCTGGCGCATTACCAAAAGCGTTTCCGCCACATTCTGGTGGACGAGTTCCAGGACACCAACGCCGTGCAGTACGCCTGGTTGCGTCTGCTGGGCAAGGGCGGCGACAGCCTGATGGTGGTTGGCGACGACGACCAGTCGATCTACGGCTGGCGCGGCGCGAAAATCGAGAACATTCATCAGTACTCTTCCGACTTCCCGGATTCGGTGACCATTCGTCTGGAGCAGAACTACCGCTCCACCGCCGGCATCCTGAAAGCCGCCAACGCCCTGATCGCCAACAATACCGGGCGCCTGGGCAAGGAACTGTGGACCGACGGCGGCGACGGCGAAGCGATCAACCTGTACGCCGCGTTCAACGAACACGATGAGGCTCGCTACGTTGTCGAAACCATCGAAAGCGCGCTGAAAACCGGCCTGGCTCGCAGCGATATCGCAATTCTCTACCGCTCCAACGCCCAATCACGCGTTCTGGAAGAAGCCTTGCTGCGCGAACGCATTCCGTACCGTATCTATGGCGGCCAGCGCTTCTTCGAACGGGCGGAAATCAAGAACGCCATGGCCTACCTGCGTTTGCTGGAAGGTCGCGGCAATGATGCAGCGCTGGAACGGGTCATCAACGTCCCTGCCCGCGGCATCGGTGAGAAAACCGTCGAAGCGATTCGCGAGCATGCCCGTCACAGCGATGTGTCGATGTGGGAAGCCATGCGCCAACTGGTAGCCAATAAAGGCCTCACCGGTCGCGCAGCGGGCGCCCTCGGCGCATTTATCGAGCTGATCGAGAACCTCGCCGCCAAGTGCGCCGAGATGCCGTTGCACCTGATGACTCAGACCGTCATCGAGCAATCCGGCCTGATCGCTTACCACGAAGCGGAAAAAGGCGAGAAAGGCCAGGCCCGGGTGGAAAACCTTGAGGAACTGGTCAGCGCCGCGCGCAATTTCGAGAACACCGAAGAAGACGAAGACCTGACGCCACTGGCGGCGTTCCTCGGCCACGCTTCGCTGGAGGCCGGCGACACCCAGGCCGACGAGCACGAAGACAGCATTCAGTTGATGACCCTGCACAGCGCCAAGGGCCTGGAATTCCCTTACGTGTTCCTGGTGGGCATGGAAGAAGGCCTGTTCCCGCACAAGATGAGCCTGGAAGAGCCGGGACGCCTTGAAGAAGAACGGCGCCTGGCCTATGTCGGCATCACCCGGGCGATGCAGAACCTGGTGATGACCTACGCTGAAACCCGACGTTTGTACGGCAGCGAAACCTACAACAAGGTGTCGCGATTCGTACGGGAAGTGCCGAAAGGCCTGATTCAGGAAGTGCGCCTGTCGAACAGCGTCAGCCGACCGTTCGGCGGCAACCAGTCGATGAGCGGCAGCAACCTGTTCAGCGGTGCCGAGATCCCGGAAACCGGCCTCAGCCTCGGCCAGGCCGTGCGGCACTCGATCTTTGGCGACGGCGTGATCCTCAACTTCGAGGGCGCCGGCGCCCAGGCGCGGGTTCAGGTGAACTTCAGCGAAGGCAGCAAGTGGCTGATGCTGGGTTACGCGAAGCTGGAAGCGATCTAAACGCCGCCAGCCTTTGCTCATCGCTCCCACGCTCTGCGTGGGAGCGATAGCACACGAAAACTGGAGGCAACATCCATGGGCTCTGGCTTCTTTTCCTCCTGGACATTCTGGGCCCTGCTCTCGGCCACCTTCGCCGCGCTGACGGCAATCTTCGCCAAGATCGGCATCGAAAACGTCAACTCAGACTTCGCCACCCTCCTGCGCACCATCGTGGTACTCGTCAGTCTGGCCTTGATTTTGTACGCCACGGGCCAATATCAGTCCTTGGGATCGATCTCTGCCAAAAGCTATCTGTTCCTGCTGCTGTCGGGGCTGGGTACCGGGGCTTCGTGGCTGTGCTACTTCCGCGCATTGAAAGTCGGGCCGGCCTCGCTGGTCGCTCCGGTAGACAAGCTCAGCGTGGTGCTGGTGGCGGTGCTCGGTGTGATTCTGCTGGGCGAGAAACTCGACCTGCGCCAATGGGGCGGCATCGGCCTGATTACGGCTGGCGTGGTGATGTTGGCGTTTCGACGCTGATCAATTCCCACTGAACCTACCTCCTTTTCCTACAGACAAAAGTACATGGCCTTATTGCCTCGACCGAGCTGAACATAACCTGTCAGGCAAAAGCCCGAAACACTCTCTCGCTAGCCAGTGACACTTCAGCTGTGCAACATGGCGCGCGTGTCTCCACAAACGGGAATTCCCTTTATGAAACGTTTTCTTAGCATCGCCATGGCGTTGTGCATCGGCCTGACGATGAGCCTCGACGCCAACGCCAAGCGCTTTGGTGGTGGCAAAAGCGCCGGTGCTGCGCCGACGCACCAGACCAGCCAGATGGCTCCTTCTTCTCCAGGCATGGGCGGCGCTGCTGCGACCGCTGGTGCTGCCGGTGCCGCGGGCGCTGCTGCCAAGGCTGGCGGCGCTTCCAAATGGCTCGGCCCTCTGGCCGGTATCGCCGCCGGTGGCCTGCTCGCTTCCATGTTCATGGGCGGCGGCTTCCAGGGCATGCAGATCTTCGACATCCTGATCATGGCCGTGATCGCGTTCGTGATCTTCCGCTTCATCGCCGCTCGTCGCCGCAAGCAGCAGGAGCAATTCGCTCCGGCCGGCGCGCCGATGCAGCGTGAAGTGTTCGAGCAGAAGCCTGCCGCCATGGGTTCGATCTTCGGTGGCTCGGCCGCTCCGGCTGCCGCCCGTCCGGTGATCAACGCACCGGCCTGGTTCAACGAACAGCGCTTTATTGAAGCCGCCCGCAGCCACTTCCAGTCGCTGCAGCAGCACTGGGACGCTAACGAAATGGACAAGATCGCCGAGTTCGTGACCCCGCAAATGCTTGAGTTCCTCAAGCGTGAACGTGCGGATCTGGGCGATGCCTTCCAGTCCACCTACATCGACAACCTCCAGGTACAACTGGATGGCGTGGATGATCGTGCGGACAAGACCATCGCGACCCTGACCTTCACCGGCGTGTCGAAAACCTCGCGTTTCGACCAGGGCGAAGTGTTCAGCGAAAGCTGGAACATGGAACGGCCGCAGGGCGACAACCAGCCTTGGCTGGTCGCCGGTATCCGTCAGAACGGCTGATCACCTCCGACGTTTTACCCGCAGCAATAAAAACCCCGGCCTCGGCCGGGGTTTTCTATTTCGCGGTTGCATCTATAGCGAGCTACTGTATAAACCGGCCCATATAAACCGCGCCATTCAAGCAAGAGGATCCCGGACGTGGAAGAAATCATCGAACAACTGCGCGAAGCCAACGAACCCGTACCGGTTCCCCTGGAGTTGCCTGACGAAGACCAACTGGTGGAAGTCGAAGAAGAACTCTTCATCAACATCCCGTTTGTCTTCAAAGAGTTTCTGCTGACCGTCAGTGACGTTGTTTACGGCAGCCTGGAGCCGGTGACCGTCACCGACCCGCAGTCTCACACCTATCTGCCGGATGTGGCGGCCAACGCCTGGGATGCCGGCGTGCCGCGCGACCTGATCCCGATCTGCCAGGACGGCGACAATTACTACTGCGTCGAAGAAGACGGCACCGTGGTGCTGTGGTCCGGCGAAGAAGAGCTGATCACCGAAGAGTCCTGGGAATCGGTCTGGCACTGGGCGCGGGACGTCTGGCTGGAAAGCTGATCCGCCGGCCGCCCCGCCGGATCAATGCCCCGACGACTCCTTGTGGTTGTCGAGGGTTTCCAGCAAGGCTACCTGCATCCGCGTGTGCACCCGGATGAACCAGCGCCAGAGTAGCGCCGCCACGGCGGCCGCGACCACGGCGACCAGTACAAGCAGCTTGTTGGTCGGCAAGATACTGGCCGACAAGGCTGCCAGTAGCAGGAAAATCACCAGCAGCGAGATAATCGGGATCACTTCGGCGATCACCCGGCGCACTCGCTGTGTGTGACGCCCGGCCATCTCCGGCTTCACGCCCATCTCGGCCAGCAGCATCGACAGCGCCTTGAGCTTGCGATAGGCCGCGATCAGGAACGGTAGCGACAGCAGTAATGCCCCGCCCCAGATCAACGCCTTCTGCCAGCTCGGGTCGCTGATCCAATCTTCCAGCCAAGTCGAGAGACGCGTGGCAAAGAACGCGCCGGCAAAGAAGATCGCGATCACCAGTGCCAGATTGACCCCGACCTGCAACAGAATCCGCCGGATCATCGACGCCAGCATCGCGCCCTCGCCTTGGGGCTGGATGCTGCGCAGCCATTCGCCGTACATCCCGAACACCCGCCCGAGACGCTGCGGCATGGCAGCAGACAGCTTGATCGACAGCGGATCGGCAGCGCGGATCAGGTACGGCGTCAGCAACGTGGTGATGACCGAGACCGCCACGGCGACCGGGTAGAGAAAGTTGCTGGTCACCTGCAGCGTCATGCCCAGCGCGGCGATGATGAAGGAGAATTCGCCAATCTGCGAAAGGCCCATCCCGACCCGCAGTGAGGTGCGTCCGTCATTGCCGGCGATAAATGCACCGAGGCCGCAGGACAACATCTTGCCCAGCACCACGGCGACGGTGATCACCGCAATCGGCCACGCGTATTGGAGAAGGATCATCGGATCGAGCATCAGGCCAATGGCGACGAAGAAGATCGCGCTGAACAGGTCGCGAACCGGTTCGATCAGGCGCTCGATCTTCAGCAATTGCCGCGACTCGGCCATGATCGCGCCGATCAGGAACGCGCCAAGCACCATGCTGTACTCAAGTTTGACCACCAACAGGCAGAAGCCGAAGCACAGCCCGAGCACCGTAATCAGCAGCATCTCGTTGCTTTCGAACTTCGCCACATAGGCCAGCAATCGCGGCACCAGCAGAATGCCGATGACCAGGGCGACGATCATGAACAGCGAGAGTTTGCCGACGGTGGAAAACACTTCACCTGAACTGACCGTACCGCTGACGGCGATGCTCGACAGTAAGGCGATGATGCCGATGCCAAGAATGTCTTCGACGATCAACACGCCGAAGATCAACTGGGCGAAGCGCTCGTTCTTCATCTTCAGGTCGTTGAGCGCCTTGACGATGATGGTGGTCGAGGAAATCGCCAGTATCGCGCCGAGGAACAGCGAATCCATGGTGTTCCAGTCGAACCAGCGGCCGATTTCGTAGCCGATCCAGATCATCAGGATGATTTCCAGGAACGCCGCGATAAACGCCGTGGCGCCAACCTTGAACAGCTTGCGCAGGCTGAACTCGAGGCCCAGGCAGAACATCAGGAAAATCACCCCCAGCTCGGCGAGGGTCTTGATGGTTTCTTCGTCGTGGATCAGGCCGAACGGCGGCGTGTGCGGGCCAATGATGAAGCCGGCTACGATGTAGCCGAGCACCACTGGCTGCTTGAAACGGTGGAACAGCACGGTCACCACGCCTGCGACCAGCATGATCACTGCCAGATCCTGAATAAAGCTGATGGCATGCATGGCGTGGGCTCCTTGAATGACGAGGCTCGCGGCAGGCGTCTGAAAACGTCTGGGCGAGCTGAGTAAAAATCCGCTTTAGGTGTAGGAATCGCCCTTGGGGTGGGCTTTTGCAGGGTAACACCGCGACTTCCGGCTGAAAGGCGGTGCAATATATGGAAACAGATCGATCCGGGCGTGACGGCGGCCAGTTGCCCGGCGTCCCGATAACGGTGGTTTTGAAAAGCGACCAGGCACCCGCAGAGGTGCTTCTTCCAGCAACCCTGCCTTGACCCGTGAGAACGTTATGGAACCCGGAAACGCCCAACTGTCGATGACGGTACTGATGACCCCCGACATGGCCAACTTCTCTGGCAATGTCCACGGCGGCACCCTGCTCAAATACCTCGACGAAGTGGCCTACGCCTGCGCGAGTCGCTACGCCGGCCGCTACGTGGTGACCCTGTCGGTGGATCAGGTGATTTTCCGCGAGCCGATCCATGTCGGCGAACTGGTGACCTTCCTGGCGTCGGTCAACTACACCGGCAACACCTCGATGGAAGTCGGCATCAAAGTGGTGACCGAGAACATCCGCGAGCGCTCGGTGCGCCACACCAACAGCTGCTTCTTCACCATGGTTGCGGTGGACGATCAGCGTAAACCGGCCGCCGTGCCACCGCTGCAACCGCAGAACAGCGAAGACAAACGCCGCTACATGCAGGCCCAGCAGCGCCGGCAGATTCGCCAGGAGCTGGAAAAGCGCTATCAGGAAATCAAGGGCGACGCCTGATCAGCCCTTCGATCCAAGGCGCTCTGTAGATAGCTTTCGCGAGCAAGCCCGCTCCCACATTTGGAATGCGCTCCCTCTGTGGGAGCGGGCTTGCTCGCGAATGGGGGCAACGCGGTCTTACAGACTGATCGGCGTGGCCTCGAATTTCACCCGAGGATGCGCAATCCGGTCTTGCGCCCGCACCAGTTGCAACTCATAGCTGGCGCAGGCCTGGGTTTCCAGCAGAACTTCATGCACGGCTGCCGCGGTGAATTCAAACGCCGCCACCAGACTGTCGCCGAGCAGCACCCGCGCCAAAAACAGACCGGACGTCAGATCGCCTACACCGACCGGCTGACGCGGAAACGCCAGCAGCGGGCGCCGCAGGTGCCAACTGCCCTCGACCGTCACCAGCAGCATTTCAAAGCCATCCGCCGGTTTCCCCGGGTAATCCAGATGTTTGACCAGCACCGCTTTCGGCCCTCGCGCCAGCAGCGCCCTTGCCATCGCCAGGCAATCGAACAACGACTGCGGCTTGCGCCCGGAGAAACTGTCCAGCTC
Organism: Pseudomonas sp. HS6; assembly: GCF_023375815.1. NCBI lineage: Bacteria > Pseudomonadati > Pseudomonadota > Gammaproteobacteria > Pseudomonadales > Pseudomonadaceae > Pseudomonas > Pseudomonas sp. HS6. Next base: position 4,399,602 of record NZ_CP067412.1, read on the forward strand.
CAGCTGGTTCGGGCACATGAAGTCCGCCACCGCTGCGGCTTCGTCGAGCAGGAAGTCACTGACTTCAGCCGGTACGCTGCAACCCTTCTCCGGATGGCCCATCACCGGGTCGCACAGGTACAACGCCTTGGGATTGACCGATTTGATCCGCGCCACGCCACTGAGAATCGCCCGGCCCTGCGCCGCACTGCCGAGATAACCGGACAGTACTGCGTCGCAATTGCCCAACTCACCGATGGCGGCGATGCCTTCAACCAGTTCCGGGATCCGCTGCGGTGCCAGCACTTCCCCGGCCCACTGGCCGTATTGAGTGTGGTTGGAGAACTGCACGGTGTTGAGCGGCCAGACATTGACCCCGACCCGCTGCATCGGAAAAACCGCAGCGCTGTTGCCGGCGTGGCCGAACACCACATGGGACTGGATGGCGAGCAGATGAGGCGTACGTTTCATTCGGGTTTTTCCGTAAAACGATTGAAATTCAAGCCGCGCAGTATGCGACGAAACACAGCCTGTACGACAGACCGGCGACGCAGTTAAGCTGGTGCCAACTTTTGGAGTTTTTGTTGATGTTGACCCTGGAAAACATTTTCGTGCTGATGCTGTTCGCCGTTGCTGGCGCCTGGCTATGGCACAACCACGGCCTGCGTGAACGGGCGCTGGAACGGGTCAAGCAGCATTGCGTCAATGTCGGCGTCGAACTGCTCGACGGCAACGTGGCGCTGAAGAAGATCGGCTTCATCAAGGATGCCAGCGGGCGTCGGCGTCTGGCCCGGGTCTACAACTTCGAATTCACCGTGACCGGCGAAACCCGTCACAACGGCACCATCACCCAGTTCGGCCCCCACAGCGCGCAAATCGAACTGGCGCCTTACCCGGCACCGTTCGACGACACCCCGCCGGTAGTGGAAGTGGTCAAGCCGACGGCGCAGGTCATCGAGCTCAGCCAGTGGCGCCAGGAACACACCAAGTGGAAGCCTTGAACTAGGTAACGTGAATCCGACAGCCGGCCAATCCCGCCTGCAACTTATCGATCGCCTGCGGCTGGTCGAAAATCAGTTCGATCCGTGAATCCTTGCGCCACTCGCTGGGCTGCCAGTCCAGTTTGGCGTTATCCAGGGCATTGGCTGATTGCCAGCCATCCTGGCTGTGGATAACCAGCTTCGCCCGGCGCCATTGCAGGAATTCCAGCCACTGAGTGATGCGAATCACATCAAATGCCTGGCTTGGGTGCCAGCGCCAGCCGATGCTCCAGCCGCTCTCTTGCACCTGACTCAGGCAAATCGGCAAAGCCGGATCGTTCCAGACGGCCGGCATCTGCGCCAGCCCCTTGGGCACGATCAACTTATCCACACCCTCTTGCGCTTTTGCCGCCACACCCGGCAACTCGCTCAGGGGCAATGACGCCTGTTGCGTCCAGATCAGCCTGACGGACGGCAACTGACGGGCGATCTGCTCCCGCATGGGTTCATCGAGGTTTTCCGCTTTGTTCAACACCAGCAGGCCGGCATTCGGGATCGCCTCCCGTTGAGCCGGCGGTAGTGTCTTGCCCGCCGCCAGTGCCAGGGCGTCCAGCACCAGAACGCAGGGCTGAACGGCGAGAACGCCTTGCCATGGCACCTCGCTCAGTTGTTGCAGCAACTGCGCCGGATGCCCCAGACCGGAGGGTTCAATGAACAGGCGATCCGGCTGAGCCTTGCGCAGCAATCGTCCCAACCCGATCTGAAACGGCGCACCGTTCACGCAACACAAACACCCCCCGGCCACTTCGCCCAGTGCGATACCATCGGCGTCCCGGGTCAACAGCGCAGCGTCGAGGCCGATCTGGCCGAACTCGTTGATCAGTACCGCCCAGCGCTCACCGGCCGGTCGCTGCGCCATGAGCTGGCGGATCAGGCTGGTCTTGCCGGCGCCCAAGGGGCCTGCGATGACGTGGGTGGGAATGTTCTGCAACATGATCAAGGTTTTCTGGAGGTCGGGAATGCGGTGGATGGGATGGTCGTTGCTGTTGGCATTGGTGTCGGGCGAGGCGCTGGCCCAGGCTTGTGTGGTGCACAGCCAGGCGGAACGCCTCGACGTGAAGGTCTGCCAGCAGAACCGCAACATCCCGGAGAAACTGTTCAATGACGGCTTCTGCCAACCCACGCTGGCGGGGCAAAAAGTCGACGTGCAATACGTCGATCAGTGCCCAACCGGGGCTTTTGGCGTATGCAGCAATGCGCAAGTCGCCAATATGCCTTATCGCCAGGATATCCACTATTACGGCGTGGCCACCGATGCGGCCTATTTGAAGCCGTACTGCGAAAGCCAGAGCCAGGGCAACTGGCTCAAACCGTGAGGCGTCAGCCCAGCCAGTCGAGGGTCAGCATCAGACGCCGTTCACCCGAAGCCGGTTGCGGAGAACGATGGATCAGGCCGAAACCTTCGTTGCCGTGCCACTTCTCCCCTTTGAGCAGCGCCACTTCGCCGCTGACCAATTGCTGAATCTGCGACTTTTCCTGCGGTTCGGCGAGTGGTTTTCCCAGTTGCTGGCGATCCATTTCCCCTTCCTTCAGCCACTCGCTGCCAACGCCGGCGTAGGTGGTGATCAGCCGGACAGGCACATGATCGACGTGAAAACGCGGGCACATCGCCTTGTCCAGCACACGCAAGCGTAGGCCGATCCTCCGTGCACCGAGCAGGCAGGCGAAGGCGCTGACCAGCCATTTCAGGTCGGAGATAAAGCCTTCGTAGCCTTCCAGATCGCGGAATCCGCTGGCCAGGCCGGTCAGGTCTGGCTCGGTGTCTTCGTCGTGTAATTCGAGACTCAGCGCTTCGGCGTAGGGCTCATCCAGCGACAGCAATAACTTCGCAAAATCGGCGACATGCAGCGGAAGCTGCCGCTGCCAGACAGCTAGGTTGATTTCATCTTCCAGAATGCTCGCCAGCGCTTGCGGGGTCGGGCCGAGGACTTGCTGACGCGTTCTGCTTTGCAGCGGTTTGAGGGCAAGCATCACGCGGCCTCGTCATGCCAGGGGCCGAACGGATCGGCCAGCAATCGCCAGCCTTCGACACCGAGGGCCATCTCCGCATCGTTCAGCAGACAGTCGTCCAGGGCTGACATGAGTTGTGCGAAATCGATGTTCTGACCGATAAACACCAGCTCTTGGCGGCAGTCTCCTACGCTGGCGGTCCAGCTTTCCATGATCGCAGCGGTGCTTTCCTGATCCTGTGGCCACTGATTCTTCGGCACGAAACGCCACCAGCGCCCGGCGAAACCGTGGCGCATCAAGCCGCCGGCCTGCGACCAACTGCCGGCATCCGTGGGCTTGCTCGCAAGCCAGAAGAAACCTTTGGAGCGCAGCAACTTGCCGTTCAGCCAAGGCCGATCGATGAAGTCGAAAAAACGCTGAGGGTGAAAGGGTCGACGCGCGCGGTAAGCCGTGGACGCGATGCCGTATTCCTCGGTTTCCGGCACATGTTCACCGCGTAATTCCTGAAGCCAGCCCGGGGCCGTTGCAGCCCTGTCGAAGTCGAAGCGGTGGGTGTTGAGGATCTTCTCCAGCGGCACTTCGCCCATCACCATCGGGAGGATCTCGGCATTTGCGTTCAGCCGCTTGAGGATCGCCATCAGCTCATCCCGTTCGCTGCTGCTGATCAGATCGATCTTGCTGATCAACAGAACGTCGGCGAACTCGATCTGTTCGATCAACAGATCGGTGATCGAACGCTCATCTTCTTCTCCAAGAATTTCGCCACGGGAGGCCAGGCTTTCGGCAGCCTGGAAATCAGGCAGGAAATTCAGGCCGTCGACTACAGTGACCATGGTGTCGAGGCGAGCGATGTCCGCGAGGCTTTGGCCCTGCTCGTCGCGGAAGGTGAAGGTCTCGGCAATCGGCAGTGGCTCGGAAATGCCGGTGGATTCGATCAGCAGATAATCGAAGCGACCTTCCCGCGCCAGTTTGGCGACCTCCTCCAGAAGGTCTTCGCGTAACGTACAGCAGATACAGCCGTTGCTCATTTCTACGAGTTTTTCTTCTGCGCGGTTCAGGTCGACATCACGCTGAACTTCGCTGCCATCAATGTTGATTTCGCTCATATCATTGACGATCACCGCCACACGAAGATCGTCTCTGTTACGTAGTACGTAATTCAAAAGTGTACTTTTTCCGGCGCCAAGAAAGCCGGATAAAACGGTCACGGGAAGCGGGGAAGACATGGGGTAAACCTCATCAAACGGTAGCTAAACGCAGGAAACGCTCTCGGCGGCAGGCGTTCTTGGGCTTCGACGAGACCGTCAGAGAAGCAGACGCTTGAAAACAGGAGCCACGGAAAGCCCGATTGAATTTATGTTATAGTATAACAATATTAAAGATCCACTTTCTTCTTGCCGGAAATGACAAAGAGCTGGAAGCTGGAAACACTTCGCCGTCGAGCCATCTCATGAAAACTGCGCTGAAATGCTCACTCTTTGGTCTGGTTTTGCTGACGTTCGATACGTGGGCACAGATCCCTGGGCTCGCCACCTGTACGCGCAGCGCGAACCTGCTGGCGTGTGTCGATGCCAATGGCAATGCCTATAGCGTCAACACCGCCGGCAAGACGATTTACTTGCGGGGCTTCGAAAAAATTGGCCAGCGTTATTGGGCGCAAACCAACAGCATTTACGGGCAGCTGACGTTCTTCACAGGAATCGCTTCCGACGGCGAAGCCTGGGTTGGCTACAACCGCCGGGTGGGCTGGACGACGATCAACCGCTTCTCCAGCTCCGGCGGAAGCACCGGGAAGTTCATCTGCAGCCGACTTACAGGCTGCTAGACACGCGCTTGTTGCTGCTCCTGCTGCCAGGCGATATAGCTGTCGGCCGGTGGGTTTTTCTGGAAATAACGCTGCAACCCTTCAAACAATCCGTCAGCAACCGCTTGCTGATGGCGTGCCGTGACCAGCCGCTGACTGTCCCGCGCGTTGGAAATGAACCCGGTTTCCACCAGAATCGACGGCACATCGGGTGACTTCAGCACCGCAAATCCTGCTTGTTCCACACGCTTTTGATGCAGCGTGGTGATGCCCGCCAGACTCCCCAGCACCGTGCTGCCTAACTGCAAACTGGCGGCGATGGTGGCGTTCATCGACATGTCGAGGATGACCCCGGCGAGCATCGGATCCTTATCCTTCAGATTCAGCAGGCTGGTTGCACCGAGCAGATCCGCGCCATTTTCCCGCTGAGCCATGAAACGCGCGGTGGCCGACGTCGCGCCACCTTCAGACAGGCAATACACCGAGGCGCCCGAAGCGGTCAGACGTGGAGCGGCATCCGCGTGCACCGAAATGAACATATCAGCCTTGTGTTGACGGGCAATATCAACGCGCTTGCGCAGCGGCACGAAGAAATCGTCGTTGCGCACGAGCTTCACATCGAAGCCCTTTTCCCGCCTCAAGCGACGTGCGAGCAGCTGTGAAATCGAGAGCACAACGTCTTTCTCACGCTCGCCTTTTGCACCCACTGCGCCAGGATCTTTGCCGCCGTGACCAGGGTCGACCACGACAATAATGTCTCGTTTCGGATGATTGGTTTTCCCGGGTGTTTCACGTGGAACGCTAGGCGTTGCCACTTTTGAATCGTTCAAAAGATCCAGAACAAGTCGATGCCCCTGCCCATCCTGAGGCGCCAGCAGGAAGGTATTGAGCCGAACCGGGCCACTCAAATCCAGAACGATTCGGGTATCGCCCTTGCCAAAATGTCCTGAGCGGATGCTGCGAATAACCGTTTCGCTGAGCGCCAGTTGACTGAAATCTCCACTCAAGCTGGCACCACTCAAGTCAATGATCAGACGATCCGGCGCACTCAGCATGAACGTCTTGTAGCTCACCGGCCCACTCAAATCGAAGACCAATCGAAGCTTGTCATCTGAGCGCCAGAGGCGTGCATTTCGAATTTGTGTGGCGCTGACGCTGAAAGGAAAAGCCAAGGCGGCGCTGGCCAACATCAGGTTAAGCAAATGGCGTCTGTGCATATGAAAGCCCGTTCATGAAAAAGGCATCGTGATTTGAATTGTTATAATGTAACATCAAATTCAATCAACACGATGGTACTGAACATGAATGCGCTGACGCTGCCGGATATCGCCGCGCAAGTTGCCCGCCAAGCTTTGCCGCTTGATTGGGTGGGGATGCGTGGAATAGCTCTACCTGTCTTTATCGAGGGCCAACGCATGGCAGCAAAAGCCGACGCCGGTGTCAGCCTGGATGACGGCGAAGCCCGTGGCATTCACATGTCACGGTTGTATCTGGCGCTGGAAATACTGGAACAACAAAACCTCACTCCCGCACTTCTGCACCAGGTTTTGCAGCGTTTTCTCGATAGCCATGATGGCCTGGCCAACAGCGCCTATTTGAATATCCATACGGATTTGCTGCTCAGAAGGCCCGCACTGGTCAGCCCGTTGGCGGGATGGAAAACCTACCCGGTGACCATTGCGGCCACTCTGAAAAACACAGTGTTCCACGTGGAACTGAAAATCGAAGTGGCCTACTCATCGACTTGCCCCTGTTCTGCCGCTCTGGCGAGGCAGTTGATCCAACAGCAATTCGTCGATGATTTCGCCAACAAGCCGTTGCAGCATGCTGAGGTTCTGGCCTGGCTGGGTTCGACTCAAGGGATCGTCGCAACACCTCACAGCCAACGCAGCACCGCGCAACTGCATCTGCACCTGGATGAATTCGTCGATGGTTTGCCGCTGACCTCGACCATCAACGACGCCGAAGCCGCACTCGGCACCGCTGTGCAAACCGCCGTAAAACGCGCCGACGAACAAGCCTTCGCCCTTGCCAATGGTCAGAACCTGATGTTCTGCGAAGACGCCGCTCGCCGCCTGAATCTGGCGCTGCGTCGCTCACCCGGCATCCGCGAATTCCACCTGCGCGTGATCCATGCCGAAAGCCTTCACGCCCACGATGCGGTCGCAGAAAGTCACTGGCGCCGGGAGACCGCATGATTCGCTTCCAGTCCGTGAGCTGGGGATCACCCGGCCAGCCACTCACCCCACCGCTGAGCCTTCAGCTGGAACGCGGCAGCCTGACCGCCATCATCGGCGTAAACGGCAGCGGTAAAAGCAGCCTGCTGAAAGTCATCGCCGGACTGCAGAGACCCTTGGCCGGCGCCGTCGCATTGGGTGTCCCTCGCCAAAGCGGTTTGTCATTCCTCCCCCAGCAACAGCACCTGGACCGCCAATTCCCGATCAGTCTTCAGGAACTGGTAGCCGCTGGCTTCTGGGGGCGCCGACTATCAACCCAACTGCGCGCACAACGCCTCACCCAGGCACTTGAGGATTGGCACTTGAGTGGCCTCGAACAGCGCCCGTTAATGGCCCTCTCCGGCGGTGAACTGCAACGCGCCCTGCTCGCTCGCCTGAGTCTGGCCGACACGCCTTTGCTGCTGCTCGACGAACCCCATGCCGCCCTCGATGAGCTTGGCCAGGCATTGCTCTGGCAACACCTGCATACCTGGCATGAGCAAGGCCGGACACTGGTCATGGTGGGCCACGACCTCGCCGCCGTCCGCCAACACATTCCACAAACGCTGCTGATCAAACACAGCGGCTGCGTGTTCGGCCCCAGTGTCGAACTGATCCAGCAAACACCCAACGTGCAGGTGGCTTGATGCTCAGCGCCGCGCATTTCTGGCAACCGTTTCTTGAGTTCGTGTTCATGCGCCGGGCACTGCTCGGCGGCTTGCTGTTGGCATGCAGCACCGCGCCATTGGGCGTGTTTCTGATCCTGCGGCGCATGAGCCTGATCGGCGACGCCGTCGCCCACGGCATCCTTCCCGGTGCCGCGCTCGGCTTCTGGTTTGCCGGCCTGAGTCTTCCCGCACTGACCCTTGGTGGCCTCGGCGCGGGTCTGAGCATGGCTGGACTCGCCGCATGGATCACCCGCCGAACCGGCCTGCGCGAGGACGCCAGTCTCGCGGCGATTTACCCGATCTCTTTGGCTAGCGGCGTTTTGATTCTGGGCATCGCCGGTAAACGGCTCGATCTGCTGCACTTGTTGTTCGGCTCGGCACTGGCCGTCGACGGACCAACCCTTAACGGCATGTTGGGCGTTTCGCTGCTGAGTCTGATGGCTATGGCGCTGATCTACCGCCCGCTTCTGCTCGACACTCTCGATCCACTGTTTCTACGCACCGTCAGCCGACTCGGCCCGATTGCCCACGGCGTGTTCCTGACGCTGGTGGTGCTTAACCTGGTCATCGGTTTCCAGGCCATCGGCGCGCTGATGGTGGTCGGACTGATGATGCTGCCCGCCGCCGCTTCACGTTTCTGGAGCCGACGCCTGCCTATCCTGATCGCCATCGCCGCCGTTATTGGTTGCCTGTCGGTATGGCTCGGTCTGTTGTTGTCGTTCTACTACTCGCTGCCCAGCGGTCCAGCCATTGTGCTGGTCGCGGGCGTCGGTTACCTGTTGTCCGTCGTGCTCGGGCCGGTTCACGGCCTGTTGCGCCGCCCGCCCTTGCTCACATCCCAATGAGGTGTTTCCCGATGCGCGCTCTACTTGTGTTGTTCAGCCTGATGCTGTCGATGTCATTGTCGGCGGCGGAGAAACTGCCGGTGGTCACCAGTTTCAGCATCCTTGCCGACATGGTGCATCAGGTCGGTGGCGAGCATATCCAGATCACCAACATGGTCGGCCCCGACGCCGATGCCCACACCTACGAACCGACGCCGGACGATGCCAAGGCACTTCTGAAAGCAAAACTGATCGTGAAAAACGGGCTGGGCTTCGAGCCTTGGCTCGATCGACTGGTGACCAGCACCGACACCAAAGCCACCGTCATCAGTGCCAGCCACGGTGTGATCCCCCGCTCTCTGGATGAAGATGGCGAAACCGTTCCCGACCCGCACGCCTGGCACAACCTGGCCAACACCGAGCTGTATGTCGCCAACATCACCAAGGCGCTGATCACCGCCGACCCGGCGAACAAAGCCGACTACGAACGCAACAGCAAGGCCTACCTGAAACAGATCTACGCCCTGCTCGCCGAAGCCAAGGCCAAGCTCGGTTCGCTGCCGCCGGGCAACCGCAAGATCGTCACCAGCCACGACGCCTTCGGTTATCTCGGTCAGGCCTATGGTATCGACTTCATGGCACCGCAAGGTCTGTCCACCGAGCGCGAACCTTCCGCCGCCGAAGTCGCCGCACTGATCACCCAGATCCGTCAGGCCAAGGTCAAAGCGGTGTTCATGGAAAACATCAAGGACGCCCGCCTGCTCAAACAGATCGCCGAGGAAAGCGGTGCGCACATCGGCGGCACGCTGTACTCCGACGCCCTCGCCGCATCGGGTCCGGCCAGCACGTTCACCGGCCTGTTCGAATACAACCTCAACACCCTTTACGACGCCCTGAGCCAACCATGATCCGCAAAAATCCTTCCGGCGATCTGCCGCAAATTGCCGAGTCTGCCTACGTCGATAAAACCGCGATCATCTGCGGCAAAGTAGTGATCGGCGAAAACGTGTTCGTCGGCCCCTACGCGGTCATTCGCGCCGACGAAGTGGACGCCTCGGGCGAGATGGAACCGATCACCATCGGCGCCAATTCGAACATCCAGGATGGCGTGGTGATTCACTCCAAATCCGGCGCGGCGGTGACCATCGGCGAGTTCAGCTCCATCGCCCACCGCTCGATCGTGCATGGGCCATGCAAGGTCGGCGACCGGGTGTTCATCGGCTTCAACAGTGTGCTGTTCAATTGTGTGGTCGGCGACGGTTGCGTGGTGCGGCACAACTCGGTGGTCGACGGCCGGGATCTGCCGGACGCATTCTACGTGCCCTCCACCACCCGCATCGGCCCGAACACCGACCTCTCGCAATTCCCGCCGGTGAGCGTCAGCGCTTCGGAGTTTTCCGAAGACGTGGCGCGCACCAACGTCGATCTGGTGCGCGGCTACAAAGCCCTGCAGAACGAGTTCTGATCCCATGAACAGTGTGCTGATTCGCAATGCGCGTCTGATGAATGAAGGGCGTGAGTTTGACGCCGATCTGCTGGTCAGCCACGGTCGCATCGTCAAGATCGCTCGCAGCATCGAAGGTGAAAACGCCACGCTGGAAATCGACGCCAACGGCCAATGGCTGCTACCGGGAATGATCGACGACCAAGTGCATTTCCGTGAACCGGGCTCGCCAACCAAAGGCAGCATCTACACCGAATCCCGCGCAGCCGTGGCCGGTGGCATTACCAGTTTCATGGACATGCCCAACACCAACCCGGCCACCCTCACCCTCGAAGCGCTGGCTGACAAGAAGCGTCGGGCGGCGATCAACTCGGTGGCCAACTACGGCTTTCACTTCGGCGTCAGTCACGACAACCTGGACACCGTCGCGGCGCTCAATCCCAGTGAGGTGGCCGGGGTCAAAGTGTTCATGGGTGCGTCGACCGGCAACATGCTGGTCGATGACCCCAAGACGCTGGAGCGATTGTTCGCCGAGGTGCCGACGATCCTGCTGGCCCATTGCGAACACACGCCGAGCATCGAGGCTAACACCGCCAGATTGCGCGAGCAGTTCGGCGAACATATTCCGTCCAACATTCATGCGCTGATCCGCAATGCCGACGCCTGTTATCGCTCCTCTTCGCTGGCGGTGGAACTCGCCAAACGCCATGGCACTCGTCTGCACGTGCTGCACCTGACCACCGCCCGAGAGCTGGAGCTGTTCGAGGACAAACCTCTGGCACACAAACGCATCACGGCGGAGGTCTGCCTGCATCACCTGCTGTTCGATGATCGCGACTACTCGGACTTCGGCAACCAGATCAAATGCAACCCGGCGATCAAAATCCAGGCTGATCGCGATGCCCTGCGTCTGGCCTTGTTGAGCAATCGACTGGACGTGATCGGCAGCGATCACGCCCCGCATACCTGGGCAGAGAAACAGCTGTCGTATGCCCAGGCGCCGTCCGGCCTGCCACTGGTACAACATGCATTGCCGGCGTTGTTGGAACTGGTAGCGGATGGCGTGCTGCCGATCACCACGCTGGTGGCGAAGACCAGCCACCGAGTGGCAGACCTGTTTGCCATTCCGGATCGCGGTTATCTGAGGGAAGGCTATTGGGCGGATCTGGTATTGGTTCAGCCAGAACCAGAAGGTGTCGCGGTATCACGACAACCGATCCTGTCGCAGTGCGGGTGGACGCCGTTTGCCCGTCGCAGCTTTCGACATCGGGTGAGTACGACGCTGGTGTCGGGACAGGTTGCGTGGCACGACAATCGGCTGCATGACGGGTGTCAGGGATTGCCGTTGCGGTTCATGCGCTAGAAAAAACCGCCCCCACACTGTTGTGGGGGCGGTTCGATTTTCAGGCTCTTGGTTTGACGGTGCCGCAGTCCTGACCCAACCACACGGCGCGGGTTTCCAGACTGCCCTTCTGGTTGATGCCGATGGCATTGAACGTGCCGTTGGCGATGGTGGTGAACTCACGATCGCTGACGAACGTCGCCACACCGGTGCCCGAGGCTCGCGGGCAACTGAAGCGGAATTTCCACTGGTTGCCGTTGCGCTCGGTGATCTGCTGTTTGCAGCCCGACTGCGGGTCTGCCAGCGGAATATCGTTGGTCGCCACTTGTTGCGGGGTCAGGCAGGCCCGAATGCCTTTGCCACCGATGTTGATCCCCTGCTTCTCCAGCGCCGCCCGTTGTTGCGGGGTCATCTGCCCCTGCAACTGACCGAGGATCGATTGTACGTCCATGGCCTGATCATCGACTTTCACATTGCTCGACGTCATTTCCCACAACCCCGGCTGCAGCATTTGCGCCTGAGCCACCAACGGCAAGGCCAACCCCAGACCCAGCGCCAAACCCAGCAGACGAACGTTCATTGAAAAACTCCTGATCAGTAGTGGCCGTTAGACGCCGGCCGCTTGTTTCGGTTCATGGCCTGCTTTCATGGCTAAAAAGAAAATAGCGACAACCGCAAAGGAACATGGTCTGTTAAGCATTGAATCTTCAGGAGCAAGGTTGCCCCATGGATTATTTTGGACCGCACATCTTCGGTTATCTGATCGCGCTGATACATAGCCTGGGCACGATTGCCGCCATCCATGCGGTGTTGACCGTCCGTACCGCACAAGGCTCGATCGCCTGGGCGCTGTCGCTGATCTTCATTCCCTATCTCACCCTCATTCCCTACCTGGTGTTCGGTCGCAGCACCTTCGACGGTTATATCAAGGCCCGGCGCCAGGCCAACGAACAGATGCGTCAGGCCGTTTCCGAACTGAACTGGCGACCCTGGGTAGAAGAAGCCCTGACCGCTCGGGCCTCGAACGCCTACGACTCATTACGGGCGATGCCGAAGCTGGGACGCATGCCGTGCCTGGCCAACAATGAAGTGAAATTGCTGATCAACGGCACCGCCACCTTCGAAGCGATTTTCCACGCAATCGACCAGGCACGGGAAGCCGTGCTGATTCAGTTTTTCATCATTCACGATGATCGCCTGGGCCAGCGCCTGCACGAACTGCTGCTGAAGAAAGCCGCGGAAGGCGTCGCGATTCACCTGCTGTACGACCGCATCGGCAGCCATGCCTTGCCCCACAGTTACGTGCAAACCCTGCGCGATGGCGGTGTCGAGGTTAAGGCGTTCGCCACGCGCAGCGGCTGGCTCAATCGCTTCCAGGTGAATTTCCGCAATCACCGCAAGATCGTCGTGGTCGACGGAATGATCGGCTTCGTCGGCGGGCACAACGTCGGCGACGAATACATGGGCGAAAAACCACCCCTGGCGCCTTGGCGCGACACCCATGTTCAGGTGCGTGGCCCGGTGGTCGCGTGCATGCAGGAGTCATTTGCCGAGGACTGGTTCTGGGCCGCGCGTACGCTGCCGCCGCTGATCCTGCCGGACGTTTACCCGGACGACGGCGTGCTCTGCCAATTGCTGGCCAGCGGCCCAGCGGATGCCTACGAAACCTGTTCGCTATTCTTCGTCGAAGCCATCCATGCCGCGACTGAACGCGTGTGGATCACCAGCCCCTACTTCATCCCCGACGAAGCAGTGTTCGCCGCATTGCGCCTCGCCGTTCTGCGCGGTGTCGATGTGCGATTGCTGCTGCCGTCGCGCCCCGATCACCGCATCGTTTATGCCGCCTCGAGCCTTTACGCGTTCGAAGCGGTACGCGCCGGGGTGCGCGTATTCCGCTACAAACCGGGTTTCCTGCATCAAAAAGTGGTGTTGGTCGACAGCGAAATCAGCGCCATCGGCAGCGCCAACCTGGACAACCGTTCGTTTCGGTTGAATTTCGAAGTGATGCTGCTGACGGTCGACAGCGAATTCGCCGGCCACGTGGAACAGATGCTCAGCGAAGACTTCGCCCAGGCCTACGAAATCGCCAAGGAAGAAGGTCGGGAGATCCACCGCCTGCAACAACTTGGTATGCGGATCGCCCGGCTGATTTCGCCGATTCTCTGACTCAAGGGTTATAAATGTCGTCGCGGGTCCACGGCAGTTCATGGCTACCATCGGCGTGGGCCTTCACCGCGAGAATCTGGTGCAAATTGATCCAGCCCCGGGCAAACGCATAGGCGCAACCGGCCAGGTAAAGTCGCCAGATGCGCAGGGCCTGATCCGGCACCAGTTTGCCGGCAGCTTCGAGGTTGTCCTCCAGCCGTTCGCTCCAGTGATCCAGCGTGCGTGCATAGTGCAGACGCAGGCTTTCGACATCGACGATCTCCAGACCCGCCTCGCTGATCTCGGCCGAGATCATTGCCAGGTGCGGCAGCTCGCCGTTGGGGAATACGTACTTCTCGATAAAGTCGCCGGCACCGCGTCCCACTGGACGGCCATCGGTGTGCTTGGCGGTGATCCCGTGGTTCATCACCAGACCGCCCTCTTTCACCGCGCCGAACAGGGTTTTGCAGTACTCGGCCAGGTTGGCGTGACCGACGTGCTCGAACATGCCGACACTCACCACTTTGTCGAAACGTCCGTCTTGCGGCAGATCGCGGTAGTCGAGCAGTTGCAGTTCGATCTGGTCTTCCAGGCCTTCGGCTTTGACGCGTTCCCGAGCCAGCGCCAGTTGTTCCTTGCTCAGGGTGATACCAAAGACTTTGGCACCGAACTCACGGGCGGCGTAACGCGCCAAACCGCCCCAACCGCAACCGACATCCAGCAAATAGTCGCCCGGTTGCAGGCGCAGCTTGCGACACAGATGCCGGAACTTGGCCTGCTGGGCCTGCTCCAGGGTTTCGCTGCCGGTTTCGAAATAGGCGCAGGAGTACGCCATGTCGCTGTCCAGCCATAGCTGGTAGAACGCATTGGACAGGTCGTAGTGATAGGAAATGGCTTTGGCGTCGGTTTCCTTGTCGTGCACGGTGCGTACCGGCTGACTGTCCGCGTCACCCAGCAACGCTGTGCTCAACTCATCGCAGACCCGGATGACCTCGCTGATCGAGCCTTCCAGTTCGAGCCTGCCCTCGACGAACGCCGCCCCCAGCGCGTCCAGACTTGGATGGGTAAACTGGGACACCATCGACGGGTCCTTGACCACGATGGTAACGCTGGGCGTCGGGCCCAGATTGAATTCATGGCCGTCCCAGAGTCGCAGGCGAAGCGGTAGCTGCAGATTCTGTAAGGCCGGTGGAAGTTGCGCGAGCATGGAATATCCCCCTGGTTTCAGACGTCTGATCTGAGGGTAGACCATCCTTGAAAATTAGCAGGCTATCGATTCGATAGTCGCCACCTATCAGCCAACGTGGCTGAACGGCACCGATCTCCCTGCTTCAGTGCGCCTTCTCAAAGGACTGCAAGCGCGACGCGCAGTTCGAAAAATGATCAGTTCTGCTCGTTCAGCTTCAGTAGCGGCTCCTGGAATCGCAACAAGCGGCCGGCATTGCCCAACACCAGCAATGTGCTGAGGTTGTGCAGCAATGCCGCGATCATCGCCCCTGCCGCGCCCAGCCAGCCGAACGCAGCGAACACGACGATGGCCAGCGTCCAGCCCAGACCAATGATCACGTTTACCTGCAACGTGCGCCGGCATTGGCGACTCAAGCGCACACAAGTGCCGAGTCGGCGCAGGTCGCTGCCGATCAGCACGATGTCGGCGGACGCCAATGCGATATCCGCACCGCCCGCCCCCATCGCAACACCTACCACACCGGCCTTGAGTGCCAGTGAATCGTTGATGCCGTCGCCCACCACCATCGGCCGGAAACCGTTGTCGATTTCCTTCAGCACTCGATTGAGTTTGTCTTCGGGCAGCGCCTGAGCTTCGACTTCATGCAGGCCGACATCCCGGGCCAGGGTTTGCGCCACGCTCTGACGGTCGCCGGTCAGCAACAGTTGCCGACCGAGGCCCAACTCGCGCAGTTCGCTCAAGGCGAATCGCGCTTCCGGTTTGACGCTGTCGGCCAGCAACAGCCAGGCGAGAAATTCTCCGTTCAACGCCAGGCCGGCAATCGGGCCGTCGTGCTCGGGAATCGAAGTGGTCGAAATGCCGAGTTGCGCAAACAGCTCCGGGCGACCGAGTGCCGCTTCACCCTGCTCCGTCTTGGCGACCACTCCCAGACCTTGGCGTTCGTGAATGTCGGTAAGCATCAGCACGTTGTCCGCGTGTACCAGTCCGGCCAATGCGCGGCTGACCGGGTGGCTGCTGGCAGCACCAAGGCTGGCAGCCAGCGCCATCACTGAATCGTGATCCGCCTGCGCGCTGTTGATCGATTGCAAACGCAATGTGCCGTACGTGAGCGTGCCGGTCTTGTCGACCACCAGGGACGTGAGGTCAGCCAACTCTTCAAGGAAAGCCGAACTGCGGATCAGAATCCCGTGCCGCGCCGCGACCGCCACGCCGGCAATCGCCGTGGCCGGTGCCGACAACACCAACGCACAAGGACACGCAGCAACCAGCACCGCCAACATCGCCTGCGCATCGTTGGTGACAAACCAGGTCACCGCCGCCAGCAGCAACACCAGCACCATGTAACTGCCGGCGTAACGTTCCAGTAGACGGGTGATCGGCGGCTTCGAGCGCTCGGCGTTCTGCATCAAGGCAATGACTTTGCCCAAGGTCGATTCATCGCCAGTGCGGGTTACTTCGATACGCAGCAAACCATCGAGGTTGATCGCCCCGCCGAACACGGTCATTCCGACGCCCGCCTCCACCGGCACTGACTCACCGGTGATCGACGCTGTGTCGAGGCTGGCCTGGCCGGACAACACCCGACCATCCGCCGGCACCCGATCGCCGGCCCGGACCTCAACAGTGTCGCCGGCCTTGAGCGTGCCGTTATCGACTTCGATGACCGTGCCATCCGCTTGGATTTTTCGTGCATGACTGCGAGTGAGCTGACCCAACGCGTGAATCGCCTCCTGCGAGCCAATCACGCTGCGCTCCTCCAGCACATGGCCGAAGATCATGATGATAGGCAGCAGCGCGGCGGTCAGCAGATCCCCGGTAGCCCAGGCACCAAGCATCGCCAGTGCGATCAATTGGTCGGTGATGCCGTGCAGGCTCGGATAACGCAGGCTGTACCACGCCGAACGCATCACCGGCACCGCGACCAGCAAAGAAGCAACACCGAGCAGCAACTGACTGACGCCGGTTTGCTCCGGCATCAACCAGCGCCAGATCAAACCCAGCCCGAGCAAGCCGAGGGCAAGCATCGCCAGGGTCAACTGGCGCGCAGCGCGACGTTGCTCGGCCGAGGACAACAGACTCGGTGCGGCGGTAGTGGCGGTCATTTACTGGCTCCCTGAATGATCAGGCGGGAATCGTCTTTCGGATCGACCGTGGTAACCGAACCGGCCTGGCCGAGAATCTTCGGTATCCGTTCGCGGTACAGGCGCAGCAGCATTTGCGGGTCGGTGCCCTGCTGTCGGGCCTGGGCCAGACTCATGACGGTCGCGGTATCGGCGGAGGCTTTTGCCAGGCGCTCACCGGCCTGAGCGTGGGCGACCTGCAAGGTGCGGTCGGCCAGTTCGTTGGCGGTCTGCGTGATTTTCTCAGCGTCGGTGCGAGCATTGGCCACCGCTTTGTCGGCCTGCTGGCTGGCGGTCAGCACGGCGTTGAAAGCACCGACCGCCGGCTCGGGCAGACTCGATTGCACATCGACCCGCGCCACTTCGATACCGATGCCCTGCCCGCTCGCCCTCAATTCGGCCAGTCGCCGATTGATGCCTTGCACCAGATCGCCGCGCAGGCGTTCACGTCGTTCGGCGGCTTGATTGTCGGCGCCGATCAGTTCCGGTCTCGCCACCAGAATGGTGTCCAGATCTCGCGCCGCCGTCAGTGCCACCGCGCTGCGGGTCACCAGTCGATCCAGTGCCGGCAGCACATGATCGCCTTGCAGCACAAAATCATAAGGATCGGTGACCTTGTAAAAAACCCGCACATCCAGCTGCACGACACCGGCATCACCGGTGAGCAAATAACCGGAACCGGCCAAAGCATCGCTCAGCGGTGTGGCGAATGTCGCGACGCGATCCGCCTGTATTGCAGCCGGACTGCGCAGCAGATTTTCCACTCGACGCTCGATGACCCGATCTGCCGCCGGCAGCAAAACAACCTGTTCGAACGGCTGCGGCCAAGCCAATAACAACCCGGCATTCTGGATGCGATCCAGTGCTCCAAAATGCATGACCACTGCGCGATTCTGCGGATCGATCTGCCGAACATTGGAAAATGCCCAGGCTAACGCGGCCAGCACCGTCACCGCGTAAAGGGCAAAAAACGCCAGACGTCCCGCCTGAATCCACGGACTGTTCAACGAATTTGTTCCACGTGGAACTTCACTCATGGCTGCGTTCCGGTCTTGCTGTCCATATTCGGCGGACCGTCCACCAACACACGGAATGGCGCGGCATCGGTGCGCAGGATCAATTTGGTATCCGGCGTAACGATGGTGCCAAGGGTGTCCAACGAGCGCAGCAAGTTGTACAGCTGCGGCGATCCGGCATAAGCGCGGCCATAAATCTGCGCCGCTTCGACCCTCGATTGCGCCTCGATTTCGGCCGCTTTCACTGTCGCGTCAGCCTGGACGATTCGCGCATCACGCTCGGCGCCGGAACGAATCTGCGCCGCTTCGCGCTTGCCGATTGCCGTGCGTTCGGTAGCGATGGTTTCACGCTCGGCGCGCATCCGGTCAACCGTCGCAGTGAGTGTCACCGACGGCAAGGTCAAACGCTCGATACCCACTTGCACCACGCGCACGCCGTAAGTGGCGAGCAATTGCTGATCGATCTGCTGACGCAGCTGCGCTTCAAAATCGGCAATGTGCACCTGATTGGCATCGGTGTTGACCAGATTGGCCAGGTCGAAACTGCTGGCGGTGGTCTCCAGTGCAGAGCCTACAAAGGTGCGAATCTGCCGCGCCGCTTCATCCGGTTGATTCTGCACCGCGCGCATGAAGCGCTGAACGTTGTCCGCATCGCCCTGCACCTGCCACGCGACATACGCTTGCACAATGATGCGCAAACCATCGCGGGTACCGACGTCCTGCAAACCACTCGATGTGGTGCGCAAACGCAGATCCACCGGGATCGTCGCTTCGAACGGCGCCGGCCAACGCCAGCTCAGACCCGGATCCAGCAACACCCGGGATGGATTGCCGAAGCGGGTAATCACCGTGGCTTCTCCGGAGCGCACCTGCACCAGACTTGCCGCTGCGATGGCAAACGCCACCAGCAACACCGCCCAGCCCATACGCCTCCACGGGAAAGGCCCCGCCTCTTCCGGCGCGCCATGATGGTGGTGATGATGCCCGTGATGGTGATGGCCGCCATGAGCATGGTCGTGACCGCTGTGGTCATCGTGATCGTGTGTATGCGACTGGCTCAATGGGTGGCTCCTGGTTGAGCGGTGGTGCGCGCCGGCGTCGGGTCAGCCGGCAGCGTGAACGTGCGCAGGTCGATGGTCGGCGCGTTGCTGCTGCCGCCCAGACGATGGTCGAGCACCAACAGTTTGACTTTGCCCAATCCCTGACTGAGCTGGCTGAGATACTGCTCCAGCACGAAGGCCTGGCCGGCGCTGGTGTAGGCTTTTTGCTCGGCGCTGAATTTCAGATCCGCTGCGCGGGCGGTCGAGCTGGTTTCGTGGGCATTGGCACTGGCCTGATCGCGCGCGAGGCTCGCCTGCAACTGCGCCTGATTGCTCGCTTCGGCCGCCGCGCCACGCTCACGGGAGATCAACGCCTGAGCTCCAATCTGCGCTGCTTGCACGCTGTGATACGCGTTGGCCGCGCCGGCTGGTGGGTGAATTGCCTCGACCACAGTGGCGAGAATTTCTACGCCGCTGTCGAGTTTCTGCAGATCGCTTTGCACGGCGCGGCCGATCTCGTCGGCCAGCCCTACCCTGTCCTGACCCAGCAAACCGTCGAGAGTGCGCGATGCAAAATCGTGTACCAGAATCCGGCTCGCGGTGCTGCGGATCAGCGTCGGAACATCCGCACTGTTGTAGGTCGCGGCCAACGCCGCCTGATCGCTGAGGCCGATGCGATAGACGAAACGCACGTCCATGTTGACGATCTGGAAGCTCTGTTGCTCGCCACGGCTGCTGGCGATGACCTGGGATTTATCGTTGACGTGGCTGGCATCCCAAAGACGATTAGCGGTAATCGGAGCCGGACCTTCCGCCGGATCCGGCTGAACCGGCGCCGGGTTTTCGCCGACGCTGGTCGCCAGTTCGTGCACCACGCCATTCTCCACGCTCAACACCCGGCCCAGCGGCCAAGGCAGGCCGGCATGCAAACCGGGGCCGAACACCTGCACCGGTTTGCCGAAGCGCTCGTAGATGCCACGGCTTTGCAGCGGGATTTCGTGAATGCCCGTGAGCAACCAGCCGACGGCTGCCACCAGCACCAGCACCGGCAAGAACGCGCGGCGCATGTAGCTGAAGGCCCAGATCTGCCGCAGGTCGATACCGAAGCGGTTGTGCAATTCGTGCTGTAAGGCGAGCAACGGTTGCGGCGGCCAGCGCAGCAGATCGGCGACGAAACTGCGGGCCAGCAGTACCGGTTCAAGTTGTTCGCGGCGCGGACTGAACAGCGACAGCACGGCACGCAGCAACAACTCCAGCGCGACCAGCCCCGGCAGGATGCCGATCAACACAGCCAAACGCACAGGCCAGACCGAATTCTCGCTGGCAAATAGCAAGCACAGCGCACCCAACACCAGACTGATGATGGTCACGCGCGTCAGCTGCGCCAGCGCACCCGCCTCGGGCCATTGCGCCGGATTTTCCTGAGCCAGTTGCCGCTCCAGCACCAGCAGACCGAACGCCAGCAGCAGCGCAATCGCCGCGCTGACGGAGGCGGACAAACCCACGGCAGTCGGTTGCAGCGTGAGATTCCACACCTGCTCGATGCCAAGCAACACCAACAGCGCCAGCCCGCCCAGCCACAATGTCGCCGCGCCGATCTGCCCCAGCACATGCAGGCTGCGGCGGCTTAACCGGTCCAGCAGCCGCTCGTACCAGCCGTCCGGCGCGGGCGGCTCGTCGACAGCAGGCACCGGCACCACCGGGTTGATCACCCGCGCTCGCCAATCGGTCACCCACCACGCCGATTGCAGCCCGGCGACCAGCACCAGCAACGCCGCGCTCTGATTGACCAACAGCGCCGGCCACAGCGATTGCGAGGCGAACAGGCCAACAAAAAACGCCAGCACCACTCCGGCCACGGCCAACCCGCAAAGGCCGATGGCCAACCGGCGCAATCGGCGACCCTGTGCCGCCGCCTGCTGAAAGCGCGGCAAACCGGTCACTTGCGTGCCATCAACGTCCAGATCTACTTGCATAACCCCCCAAAAACCTTGGCTCACTGCATAACTCGTTACGATATAACGAAATCCGTGAAATATTTGTACTCAATTTCACATTCAAAGATGCACAACCTGTCGCGTTCCTGAAGCCTTGACCGAAATGTCCGGAAACGCACATATTACGTACGTAATTTTTAGCGATCCGCATCCTTCAGCCAGGAGTAAGCGCATGAGCAACTATGACGTAGTGATTCTGGGCGGTGGGCCCGGCGGTTATAACGCAGCGATCCGCGCCGGTCAGTTGGGCCTCAAGACCGCGTGTGTGGAAGGTCGCGCCACGCTGGGCGGCACCTGCCTCAACGTCGGTTGCATGCCGTCCAAGGCGCTGTTGCATGCGTCCGAACTGTACGACGCGGCGATGGGCGCGGAATTCGCCAACCTCGGCATCGAGGTCAAACCGACGCTCAACCTCGCGCAAATGATGAAACAGAAGGACGAAAGCGTCACCGGCCTGACCAAAGGTATCGAATTCCTGTTCCGCAAGAACAAGGTCGACTGGATTAAAGGATGGGGCCACATCGACGGTCCCGGAAAAGTCAGCGTGACCGGCGATCAGGGCAACCGGATCGAACTGAACGCCACCGACATCGTCATCGCCACCGGTTCCGAACCCACTCCCCTGCCCGGCGTGGCCATCGATAACCAGCGCATCCTCGATTCCACCGGCGCCCTGTCCCTGAACGAAGTGCCCAAACATCTGGTGGTGATCGGTGCCGGCGTGATCGGCCTCGAGCTCGGTTCAGTCTGGCGGCGGCTCGGAGCGCAGGTGACGGTGGTGGAATACCTCGACCGCATCTGCCCGGGCGTTGATGGGGAGGCCGGCAAGACCCTGCAACGCTCGCTGAGCAAACAAGGCATCAGCTTCAAACTGAGTTCGAAAGTCACCAGCGCCACCTCTTCGGCCAACGGCGTGCAACTGAGCATCGAACCGGCAGCCGGTGGCACCGCCGAGTTACTGGAAGCCGATTACGTGTTGGTTGCCATCGGTCGCCGCCCCTACACCAAAGGCCTGGGCCTGGAGAACGTCGGCCTGAGCACCGACAAACGCGGCATGCTTGCCAACAAACACCATCGCACCGAAGCACCCGGTGTCTGGGTGATCGGCGATGTCACCTCCGGGCCGATGCTTGCGCACAAGGCCGAAGACGAAGCGATGGCCTGCATCGAGCACATCGTCGGCAAGGCGGGCGAGGTCAACTACGACCTGATCCCCAACGTGATCTACACCAGACCGGAGCTGGCAAGCGTCGGCAAGACCGAAGAGCAGCTCAAGGCTGAAGGCCGGGCCTACAAGGTCGGCAAGTTCCCGTTCACCGCCAACAGCCGGGCGAAGATCAATCACGAAACCGAAGGTTTTGCCAAAGTCATCGCCGACGCGCACACCGACGAAGTGCTTGGCGTGCACCTGGTCGGCCCGAGCGTCAGTGAGATGATCGGCGAGTACTGCGTGGCCATGGAGTTCAGCGCGTCGGCCGAGGACATCGCCCTGACCTGCCACCCTCACCCGACTCGTTCCGAGGCGTTGCGCCAGGCAGCAATGAATGTCGAGGGCATGGCGACGCAGATGTAAGCGCTTGTGGATACTTCCCGCGCAATGCGGGAAGTATCAGGACGGCAAATGCCCCAGCGGCAACGCTCCTGGGGTCTTCACCGTGTGAATCGCGAAATTGCTGCGAATGTCGCTCACGCCCGGCAGCTTCAATAGGCAACCGGTGAGGAAACGGTCATAGGCGCGCAAGTCCGGCACCACCACTTGCAGCAGAAAGTCCGATTCCCCTGAGACCAGAAACGCTGAAATCACCTCCGGCAACGCCGTCACCGCCCGATGAAACGCTTCGGCCTGTTCATCGTTGTGCCGTTCCACCTTGACCCCGACGAACACCGTCAGTCCCAGCCCCACCTCATCACGGTCCAGGTTCGCCTGATATCCGCGAATCACCCCCGCCTCTTCGAGCATCCGAACCCGACGCAGGCACGGCGATGCGGACAAACCGATTTCGTCCGCGAGTTGCACATTGCTCAGGCGCCCGTCCCGTTGCAGCGCGGCGAGAATCTTGCGATCGAAGGCGTCGAGTTTCATGGTTGGCAGATCCTGATGGTGTAACCGCAAAAAGAAAGCAGGTTATGCCAATCTCAACGGTTATAGAAGCGAACTACGCAAGCACCTGCCCTACCCCTCGGTCATAGACTGGTTGCACCGAATCGACAACGAAAGGGGGTGTGACATGGCAAGTCTCTGGCTGTTTTTCCTGGCTTTGGCGGTAGTCTATCTGCTGCCCGGTCCGGACATGATCCTGCTGTTGCAGACCGGTGCCCGTCAGGGTCGCGGTGCAGCACTCGCCACAGCGGTGGGTCTGGCGGTCGCCCGAGGCTGTCACGTAGCACTCGCGGCGCTGGGGCTGGCGGCGCTGTTCAAGGCTGCGCCGTGGACGTTCGATGCGGTGCGAATGGCCGGGGCGGCGTACCTGCTGTGGATCGGCATTCAATGCCTGCGCACCACGCTGTTGCCGGATCTGAACGCCGGCACCGTAACGGACGGCCATGGGCAGTGGCGCGCAGCGATCCGTCGTGGCCTGCTGACCAATCTGCTCAATCCGAAAGCCTTGCTGTTCTGCTCGGTGCTGCTGCCGCAGTTCATCGTGGCGGATGGCGCACCGGTGCTGACGCAGTTTGCGGTGCTCGGTGCGATGCTGGTGGCCGCTGGATTGCTGTTCGACAGCGCCTATGCCTTGCTCGGCACAGCGCTGGGCCGCTGGCTGAAACACAGCCCGACGGCCCAACGGGTGCAGCAGTGGTTGTTCGGCAGCCTGTTGATCGGTTTTGCCGTGCGCCTGACGTTCGTCCAGCAGGCTTAGGCTTTGCGGGCCTTGCGCTGGCGGCGGGTAATCAGCAACAACGCCACCGCAGTGAAGACCACAATCGCACCGATCTGCACCGGCCACTTGTATGGCCGCAGTGTCGAACGCACCGAGTCGGTCACCTGAGTGACATAGCGCTTGTCAGCGTTTTCGAAGTCCGGATAAGGGCACTGATGGCCAAAATCCACGGCCCACAGAACGTACGGCCCTTCGTCGACATAACGTTTGTACAACGCGCTCTGTTCTTCCAGGCTGCTGTTCCAGCCAGCGGCCGAACACAACACGGCGGCGAACGCCTGGCTGGTGTGCGGCAGGTTGTCCGCCGCACGACTGGCCAAAGCCGTAGCGACAAATCGATAGTGATAGCGCTCATCCGGCTGCGCTTCGCTGGCCTTCTGCCGTTGCACTTCAGCCTCACTCACCAAAGGCCCGACTTTCAGTTCAGTATTTTCCAGGCTGAAGTTGCCGCCGAAGGTCGCGTAATCCGGGGCCATTTCGTAGCCCAGGATATCCATGCCCCACTCGCGGGCCGTCCACGCCGCATTGAACAGCGCGCTGGCACGCTTGGTCGGCCACCACGCCGAATCGGCCTTCAGGCGTTGCTCGCCATAGAGCCGAGCCTTGTGCTGCAGATCGGCATTGTCGAAATAACCGACCGCCTCTTCGTAGTGTCCTTCGCGCAACAAACGCCGGCCCAGCAGATTGCGCAGGCTGGCGGCCACCGGCAGCGGGACGTAGTTGTCGCGATCCTGCTGGCTCAGCGCAGGCGGTGCCGGCACATTTTTATCGACATAGTTTTTGAGTTCATCAACCGTCAATACCCGCTCGGCCACCGTCGCGGCGTCGAACCAGTAAATGCTCTGGCTGCGATACAACTGATCGAAGGCCTGCAGGTACTCGCCACGTTGCAGCGCCAGGATCGCGCTTTCACCCTCGACCCGGCACTTGGGCTGAAGGGATTCGAGATTCCAGTCGGCGGTACGCCGCTCGCCCCAGGATTCGCCCTGCGGGAACGCTTGCGCAGCTTTTGCATAGGCCGCAGCCGCCGCGTTTTTATCGCCGTCACGCACCGCCAGTTTCGCCCGCAGCCACCACGCCAAGCCGCTGTCGCCGGCATGTTCGAGGAACGCCTTGGCACTGGCGTAATCGCCCTGTTGATAGTTCATTGCCGCCAAACGATCCGCGTTATCGAGGCTGCCGCGCGTACTTTCTTGCAGCGCTTTGATCAGTTTTTTCTCGTTCGGCGGCTCATCGCCGAATGACCAGCCGATCCGGCTGATCAGCGACGCGGTCACCAGTTGCTGCACCGCTTTGCCACGCAGCAACTTTTCCAGTCGCTCCTCGGGTTCTTCGGCCAGATCGTTCATCAACAGCTTCAGCGAGGTGTAGCCGACGTTCGAGCCGTGCAGGTTTTGCGTGGCATAGAGTTCGATGGCCTTGTCCCAACTGCCCGCTGTGCGCAGCGCTCGCGCCTCTTCACCGAGGCTGGCCACGCCCAGCTCCAGCGGATCGCTGAAACCGTCGATGCTCAGTTGCCGTGTCTGGCGGAAGGCTTCGATGGCGTTTTCCAACGCTTCGAGCGCATCGCCTGCTTCGCTGCTCATGGCAAAGTAAGCCCGGCCCAGCGAATAAGCGGCCCAGGTGCTGCGCAACGCGCGTTGATCGGCCGGCAGCGCCAGCAATTGGCGGAAATACTCGACGGCCAGTTGATGATCACCGGCGCCGAACGCCACGGCGCCCGCCATATACAGACGCAATTCCGCCGGCAGGCTCGCGCCCTGTACCTCGACCTCACGGGCATCGGTCAGGCTGCGCAGTTGCTTGACCATGGCCAGCTGCTCCGCGCTCAGGCCCTGTTGCTCGGCCTTCTCACGCTGTTCAGCGGGCTCCTTTGGTTCGCCATAGATGTCGTCCGGGTTGTAGGTGACGGCCGTGACGTTCTTCAGCCCGGCAATAGTCTTGCCGAGGCGATTGATCTCGAACTTGAAGTTGCCCTCCGGCAGTTCCGCCAGCGATTGCCCGCGATCGTCGAGCAGACGCATCGGGAAATCCGGGCCGCAGGCCAGCGCCGAGCCCAGCGGCAGGCTGAGGCTCAGGCAAAGCAGATGGCGGGGCCAGTTACGGGTCAACATGCGAACCTCCTTGATCAATATTTGCGCAACGTGCCCAACCGATCGCACGCTGCCCGCCCGCCGGCAATCGGCCGTCGCGCAAGCGGGTGAAGGTAAGCAGATCCGCTGACTGTTGCAATGCATAACCGGCGAGCGCATCGGCGCCTTCACAGCCGCTGGCTTTTACCAGCAAGCGCGCAGGCCAGGGGCTATCAAGGTTGCCGGCATTGCCGAGCGTGATGTCGTAGAGGCCGTCTTGCGCCTTGAAACTCACGTCAAGTTTGCTGGACAGCGCATCACCTCGGGCCACGGCACCCAGCGTGGTCAGGCTCCATGCCCGGCGGTCATTGGCCAGCGGCAGGCGGAACCAGATCAGCCCGGCCAGGTGCGCCGGTCGATCCTTGCGCAGTGCTTTGGCGAGTTGGCTCAGTTCCTGCGGATCGGCCAGCAATTCGCGGCGCTCTCCGCCTCGCTCCAGCGTCACCTCGCTTTCCACCACCGGCGCGCCACCGCTGTCCGGCAACAACGCTATACCGTAAGCCGGCAGGGCCAGGTAGAACGGTTTTTCGCTGATCCACCCCCAACGCTCCGCCCAGTTGCGCGCCTGTTCAGGGTCGAACAGACCGCGTCGCGGATCGCTGACCGCATGTACCTGCAGCACGCTGCTGTCGACCGTTGCCAGCAGCGCCGGCAGTTGCGGGCTGTCGAGCCATGCTGGCAGCGCAGTAATGCTCAAGGGAAGTGATGACGGCAAAGCAGCACGCAGATGAATCAGGAAGTCAGCGTAAGCCGGCAGCCGCGCGTTGCCGGCATCGTGATCGATCTCGATCCCGGACAGCGTAAGTCCCCGGGTTTGCCAGTCATCGATCACCTGAAGGATCTGTGCGGTGACCTGCTCCTGATCCAGCGCTTGAAGCTGACCATCAAGGCGAATTACCGCGATCAGCGGCCGGCCATCGCGTTTGAGCAACGGCGGATCGATCCGCGCCCGGCTCCAACCCGCCGGAGGGAAGGCCTGCAACGCCAGAACGCGCAGGGTCGAGAAATCTGCGCGGCTGCCCTTGAGCGCCGCCTCATGGGCCGGCGTCCACTGGCGTTGCCAGACGTAGAGTTGCTGATCGAGCACCGGCGCGTCGGATTGGCTGCACGCACCCAGCAACAGCAAGGAAACCAGCAGCGCCGGCAGACCCACGATAAACCGCATACCTTGGCGAACCTTCAAATTCACAAGGCTGCAAGGTTACACAAAAGCCTGTGGATCAGGGCTTGCGGGCGATGATCACCTGACTTTTCGCCACGACGCCGTCCAGCGCTTCCTTGATCTGCGCACCACGCGGCGAGTTGAGGATCGCCTGCCATGTTTCGGCCCAGTGGTTGAGCAGCGGATGATCCGGGTTGTTCAGATCGACCTTGGCGTCCCAGAACAGCAGCATCCACAGCGACCAGTAAAAACCGTACTGGCTGTGGCTGATGATCTCCAGGCCCGACTCACTGACCATCGCCTTGAACTGCTCTTCGCTGATCATGCGAATGTGGTTGGGGTGTTCGAAATACGCCGGCGCGGCGATGTCTTTTTGCAGGTTTTCCGAGCTCGGGTGCGGCACGCTCAACAGGTACAACGCGCCCGGCTGGCCGACACGCACCAGCTCGGCGAGAAACTGCGCCGGGTCATCGACGTGTTCAAGCACTTCGGTAGACACCACGCGAGTCGCCGTGTTGTCGGCAATCGGCAGCGGATTTCCATCGGTGACATGGCACTCGACGCTTTGCGCCGTGGTTTCGCTCAGACGCTGACGGGCAGCATCGATTTTGCCCGCATCGATGTCGGCAACGATCAGTTTTGCCCCACGCATACCGCAGAACTGCATGTTGCCGCCGTCACCACAGCCGACATCCAGCACCGTGTCGTCGGCGGATACCGGGAAGCCTTTGTACAACTCGCCGGTTTCGTGGTTGAACCAGCCGCTGAGCATCGCATCGCGCAGGCCGAGGTCGAACGCGTTGATCGTCTCGGCCGCAGGCAGCGAGGGCTGCGCGGGCGTCGTCGCCGTGAGTTTCTTCAAAAGGCTCAGCATGGGGTGGCTCCAGAAAGAGGTTCGACGGTAGACGAAGCGGTTTGCAGCGGTTTGCGGGCGATGATCACCTGACTCTTGGGCATCAGCTGATCGAGCAATTGTTTGATCGCCGGGCCGTCGGGCAGCGCCAGCAAGTCTTGCCAGGTGCGCGCCCAACTTTCCATCAGCGGCGGGTACGGCGCCTGGATCCGGTCACGCACCGCGCCTTCCAGATCTCGACCGGCCGCCCGTTCGCTGGCCCAGAAGAAGATCATGCCCATCACCCAGAAAAATCCGTTGGCCTGACGATGCTCAATCACCAGTCCAGCGTCCTCCACCAGCGCGGCAAACCGCTCGGGGGTGAAAATCTGTACATGATTGGGCGACTGGTAATAGCTGGCGGGAGCGATACCTTTTTGCAGATGCTCGCCCACCGGGGCCGGAACGCTCAGCAAGTACTGGGCGCCGGGACGGCCCATGCGCACCAGTTCGGCCATGAACGGTTCGGGCTCGTCGATATGTTCGAGCACCTCCATGCACACCACCTTGCTGGCGCAGCCATCGGCCAGCGGCAATGGCAGGCTGTTGCTGACCAGGCCCAGATTTGTTTGAGTCGATTGCGCCTCGACCTGCCGCGCGAGTTCACGGACCTTGTCGAGTTCGCTGTCGGTGAAGATCACCGACGCACCCTGGCGCACCGCAAACAGGGTTGCCACGCCTTCACCGCAGCCGACATCAAGCAGGGTATCGTCCGCACCGATGGCGAAACCCTTGAGCAACTCGCCGGTTTCGCCACGAAACCAGCCGTCGAGAATCGCGTCGAGCAGGCCGATATCCCGCGGTGAACCGCGCTCGGCGACAGGTTCAGGGGGAGGCACTGGCGCGGGTTGCGCGACCGGGCGCAGGCGTCTGATCAATGCGCGGATCATGAGCCGGAAGCCTCGACGGAGGCCATCGCGCGGTGTTCGAACAGTTGCGCGAGAAAGTCCCGCAAACGCTGCTCGGCCACGGCCTGGCTGCAAAACCCTCGCAGGCTCAGAACGGCTTGAGCCGACAGTTGTGCATAACGTTGTGGCTGGTTTTTCGCTACCTCGTAACTGTTGCGGTAGGCGACGCAGACCGACGCCCAATTGGTCATGTAGCGCAGCGTGCGGAACGCCTTGCGCGGGTCGTGGGGCCACGCGGTGAGTTCATCGGTGGACTCGACCAGGAACGCATTGTCTTCGCTCAGATAATCGATCATCGCCGTCGTGCGCGGTGCCACCGCCGGCTTGCCGCAGGACATGAACTCCATCAGCGGCAGGCACTGGCCTTCGCCGTAGGACGTGTTCACCACGTAACGGGTGGCCTGCACCAGCCGCTCGTAGTCCGCGTCCGCGAGGTAGCCGTAGATCAGCACGATGCGGCAGCGGTAGGAGCGGTTTTTGTACAGGTGATGAAGGATGTCGCTGAGGGCTTCCTCGGCATCGTGGTGGGTGAGCTTGAGCACCAGCGTTGCGTCTTCAACCTCACGGAACGTTACGCAAAATGCACTGAGCATGTCTTCCCAGTTCTTGCGTCCGTCGCCTGGGTTGAACACTGAGGTGTATACCACGCCGTCCAGCAGCAGCTCCTGCTCGCGGACCGGCGCCTCGAAGTCGATGCCCTTGCCGCGGCGCAAATGCTTCGGGCCGAAGGCGTCGAGATCGAGCTGGCGACTGTCGGCCACCACCCCTTTGATCTTCAGACGCACCGGGCCCGTCGAAGGCTGGCCTTGCAGCTGTTCTCCACGAGCCGAAAAGCGATCCCACACCGGCGCGGGCACCGCGACAATCGGGTAGTCGACGCCAACGGCCTCGCGCACTGCGTTGACCGTGTAGCTGGAATGAGTGATCGCCGCGCCGCAAGCGCGCAGCACCGTGCGCCAGTCATTACGTGGCTCGCCGTCGAAAGGCTCGTTGGGGATGGTGCTGAATTCCCAGGCGAACACCGGCAGCGTCGGACAGGCCAGATGAATCGGCGTGCGGTGGGGTGGCGAGAACGACAGAAACACGCACGGCACGCCACGGGCCAGGCACTCCAGGTACAGCGCGTCGACTTCACGAGCCGGGTCCGTCACTTCCACCACTCGCCCGAGGCGCTCGAGCACCGGTCGGTATTCCTTGAGCACGAAGTAATAGCTGTACTCGGAGCGGCCAAGATTCTGCGCGATGGTGTGCTGGTTGGTTTCCGAATGAATGATGATCAGCATGAGGCGTTGTCCGTCACGGGCGCTGCGTCGGCGGCCCCTGGCACGAGGCCGAAAAAGTCCGCCAGGCGCTGCTGTACCGGGGCGAAGGCGCAGTAATCCTGCATGCGTTCGACGGCGGCGACCGACATTCGTCGATAGTCCTGCGGCTGCGCCTTGGCCACCCGGTAGCTGTGCTCGTAGGCACTTTTGAGCGAGCCCCAGTCCGGCCGGTAACGCAAGGTACGGTAGATGATGCGGGTGTCCTGGGGCCAGATCGTCAGTTCTTCGCTGGACTGGACGACGAAGGCCACCGCGTCATCGATATAGTCTTCCATCGCCGTGTGATCCGGAGCAATCACCGGTTTGCCGCTGGACATGAACTCCATCAACGGCAGGCACAGGCCTTCGCAGCGTGAAGCGTTGACGTAAAAACTGGCCGCCTGATAGAGCCGCGCGTATTGCGGGTCATCGAGATAGCCGTGCAACACCAGCACCCGGCAGGCGAACGGCGTCAGTTGCGCAAGCAAAGTCATCAGTTCGCTGTAGTAGGACGCCAGATCGTTCTGGGTGATCTTCAGCACGAGCGTCGCGTCAGACGTTTCGCGAAAGGCCCAGCAGAACGCCGTGATCAGTTGGTGCCAGTTCTTGCGGCCGTCCTTGGGGTTGAACACAGTGACGTAGATCACGCCATCGACGGTGGTTTCGACCACTGCAGAGGTATCCGGCAGGTCCAGGGGCGGTGGTTCGTCCACTGCGACTTCATGAGGACCGGCAATGTTCGGCAGGCGTCGCTCGAGCCAGGCATGGGCCTTGTCCGAGAGCAGATCGCGAAAGCCTTCCCAGTAGCCGTGATGCAGGTATTTCACGCGGGCTACGGGCTCGGGTTGATCGCTCGGGTTCAATGCCCACAGACGCAGGTAATGACGAGCGATGACCAGACGGCGTTTGAGTGTCAGGGGTGGCGGGCGGCGCGCCTCGATGTCGGCCAGTTGTTCGGCGGTCAGCGGTTTGGGCAGCAGGTCATCGGCAGAAAGTCCCAGCGTGCGGCTGTCGAAAATGCAGCCCTTGATCGCCAGGGTCGACCCGGGATTGATCGGCGCGCTGACGTGCTGCTCTCGGATGGCCGCGAAGTTTTCCCACAACGGCGTCGGCAATACCAGAACCGGAAAGTCTTCGCCCATGGCACGGCGGATCGCCCGTGCGGTGTGGCTCGACAGCGTAATGACCCGTCCCTGTCGTGCGAGCATCTGCGTCCAGTCTTGACGCTGATCACCGTCCCACGCCTCATCGGGAATCGAATCGAACTCCCACGCGATCACGCAGATCGTCGGGCATTCAAGATCGGTCGGAGTATTTTGCGGCGGGGTGAAGGACAGGAACACACTGTCTTCGCCGGCGGCGAGCAGTTGCCGATAGAGCGGATCGACTTCATCGGCGCGAGACACCACGTGCACCCGACCGAGGCTTTCCAGCACCGGGCGATAGGCCTTGAGCACGAAGTAATAACTGTATTCCGGACGCCCGAGACTCTGGCTGATGGAACGGTCGTTGACGTCCGAGTAAAGAATGAAGTTCATGGCATCCCACGCTAAGACCGCCATCCCGGCGACCTCACGCTATGACGGCCCGGCTTGGGATCGAGCCGGCATCACCGGGATTCGTCCTGCGTCTTCGAGCACATCGCTGTTCTTGTTTTAATGGTCGGTTTTTGCCTGTCGCGCGATCCGTGCAAGAAACCGTCGGGATCGCGACGAGGGGCATTCTAAACACATCCGTCGCGGATTCGTGAACCGCCCGGCGAGAAAAAACCGGCTACCCTGACGAGAACTGACCAGTCACGATTTGCCCTGTTGAAATTGTCACGCAATTGGCACAGATTGGCAGCCAAACAACTACAACAAAACTTCACCTGTCGTTCTGCCCGACTTTGCCAGCGGTCTGCCAGACATTCCCGTTCAGCCTGTGGGAGAAGGTGAAAGTTGAAGACCAAGGGGTCGCTGTTTGAAAAAGAGTCTGTTCGTCACGGGCCTCAGTGGCTTCGTGGGACAACACATCCAGTCGCGTCTGCAAGGGGAAGATGCGCCGTGGGAACTGCTGCCTGCCGCTTCAGCCTACGACCTGACCCAACCCGAGAGCCTCGCCGACCTGTGGCCGAAACTGCCTGACGCGGTGATTCACCTCGCCGGCCAGACCTTTGTCCCGGAAGCCTTCCGTGACCCGGCGCGCACCTTCGATATCAATCTGCTCGGCACCCTCAATTTATTGCAGGCGCTCAAGGCGCGTGGCTTCGAGGGCCCGTTCCTCTACGTCAGTTCCGGTGACGTGTACGGTCAGGTCGGCGAGTCCGCTCTGCCGATCACCGAACAGCAACCGCCCTGCCCTCGCAACCCCTACGCAGTGAGCAAACTGTCCGCCGAATTCCTTTGCCTGCAATGGGGCTTGAGCGAAGACTGGCCGGTGCTGGTGGCGCGTCCGTTCAACCACATCGGCACCGGGCAGAAAGACAGCTTCGTCATCGCTAGCGCGGCACGGCAGATCAATCGCATCAAGCAGGGTCTGCAGGCGCCGCAACTGGAAGTCGGCGACATCGACGTCACCCGGGATTTCCTCGACGTCGACGACGTGGTTTCGGCCTATTTCGCACTGCTGGAAAAAGGCACCCCGGGACAGGTCTACAACATTTGCTCAGGTCATGAGCAAAGCATTCGCAGCCTCATCGAACAAATGGGCGATCTGGCCGAGGTCGAGTTGCAACTGGTTCAGGATCCGGCGCGCATGCGGCGCGCAGATCAGCGTCGCGTTTGCGGCAGCCATCAACGGCTCGCCCAGACCACAGGATGGACGCCACAAATCTCTATACAACAATCCCTGCGGGCGATCCTGTCCGACTGGGAGAATCGAGTACGACAAGAATGACAAAAAGTGCATTGATCACAGGGATCACCGGCCAGGACGGCGCTTATCTGGCCAGACTGCTGCTCGACAAGGGTTACAAGGTTCACGGCCTGGTGGCGCGGCGCAGCGGCGATTCGCGCTGGCGCCTGCGGGAGATGGGCGTTGAAGCCGACATCGTGTACCTGGACGGCGACATGGCCGATGCCTGCTCGGTGCAGCGCGCGGTCATCAAGTCGGCACCGGACGAGGTTTATAACCTCGCGGCGCAAAGCTTCGTCGCTGCGTCCTGGGACCAACCGGTGACCACCGGCATCGTCGATGGCCTGGGCGTGACTCACCTGCTTGAAGCGATCCGCCAGTTCAGTCCGCACACGCGTTTCTATCAGGCGTCCACCAGCGAAATGTTCGGTCTGATCCAGGCCGAGCAACAGGACGAGAACACGCCGTTCTACCCGCGCAGCCCCTACGGCGTGGCCAAACTCTATGGCCACTGGATCACCGTCAACTACCGCGAAAGTTTCAATCTGCACGCCAGCAGCGGCATCCTGTTCAACCATGAATCGCCACTGCGCGGCATCGAGTTCGTGACCCGCAAGGTCACCGACGCGGCCGCCCGGATCAAACAGGGAAAACAGCAGGAGCTGGCCCTGGGCAACATCGACGCCAAGCGCGACTGGGGTTTTGCCGGCGATTACGTCGAAGCCATGTGGCTGATGCTGCAACAGGACAAGCCCGACGACTTCGTGGTCGCCACCGGCGTCACCACCACCGTGCGCGAGATGTGCCGCATCGCCTTCGATCACGTGGGTCTCAACTATCGCGACTATGTGAAGATCGACCCGGCATTCTTCCGCCCGGCCGAAGTTGAAGTGCTGCTCGGCAACCCGGCCAAGGCCCAGCGTGTGCTGGGCTGGAAACCGAAGACCGACCTCGACACCCTGATCCGCATGATGATGGATGCGGACATGAAACGCGTTGCCAAGGAGTAGGCCATGCTGATCCCCGTGATTCTGTCCGGCGGTGCCGGCACCCGTTTATGGCCGGTGTCCCGTGAGGGCCACCCGAAGCCGTTCATGACCCTGCCCGACGGCCAGTCGCTGCTGGGCAAGACCTATCGGCGCGCCGCCGGTCTGCTGGACGGCTGGGGCGACATCGTCACGGTGACCAACCGCGAATACTACTTTCAGAGCAAGGATCACTATCAGGCCGCGCGACTGTCCCGGCATCGCGGGCACTTTTTGCTTGAGCCTGCCGGGCGCAACACCGCACCCGCCATCGCGGCAGCGGCGCTGGCGCTGCAAGCTCTGCACGGTGACGCAGCGATCATGGTGGTGATGCCTGCCGACCATTTGATCGTCAACGAAGGCGCGTTCAAGAGCGCAGTCGAACACGCAGTCAATCTGGCGAAGGACGGTTATCTGGTGACCTTCGGCGTCGTACCGACCGCCCCGGAAACCGGCTTCGGCTACATCGAGACCGGTGCGCCGCTGGATGCCAGAGGTGCGGCCAAAGTGCAGCGTTTCGTGGAAAAACCCGACCTGCAAACCGCCACTCATTATCTGGAAAGCGGCAACTTCCTGTGGAATTCAGGAATGTTCTGCTTCACCACCGCGACCCTGATCGCCGAGCTGGAGCAGCACGCTCCCGAACTGCTGGAACAGACCCGCGCCTGCATGGCTGCCAGTGAGCCGGTAGAAACCGTCGGCTGTCTGCAACAGGAACTCTCCCCCGCGCTGTTCGCCGAAATCACCGACATCTCAATCGACTACGCCTTGATGGAGCGTTCGGAAAAAGTCGTGGTCGTGCCCGCTGGTTTCGACTGGAGCGACATCGGTTCATGGGGCGCCGTAGCAGCGCTGGTGCCGGCCGATGCCGATAACAACCGCGCCAGCGGCGAAGCGATCTTCATCGACAGCCGCAACAACTTCGTGCAAAGCGAAGGCCGGTTGGTGGCCGCTGTAGGCGTGGAGAATCTGATCGTCATCGATACCGCCGACGCCGTGCTGGTGGCCCATGCCGACCGCGCCCAGGATGTGCGACGGGTGGCCAAGCAACTCAAGGAAAAATCCCACGAAGCCTATCGCCTGCACCGCACGGTCAGCCGCCCGTGGGGCACCTACACCGTGCTGGAGGAAGGCCCGCGCTTCAAGATCAAGCGCATCGTGGTCAAGCCCGGCGGCAAGCTGTCCTTGCAGATGCACCATCACCGCAACGAACACTGGGTGGTGGTCGAAGGCATGGCCAAGGTCACCAACAACGGCACCGGCACCACGCTGGTAGCAAAAAACGAATCGACGTTCATCGCCGCCGGCCACAAGCATCGCCTGGAAAACCCGGGGGTGATCGACCTGGTGATCATCGAAGTACAAAGTGGCGAATACCTGGGAGAGGACGACATCGTCCGCTTCGAAGACCAATATGGCAGGACGGTGTGAATGCTGCTTTCCCTGTACCGCTCGCTTCACGACTATCGGGGTTTCATCCTCGGTAGCGTCAAGCGGGAGTTTCAAGCGCGGTATCGCAATTCGCTGTTCGGAGCGCTGTGGACGGTACTCAACCCGCTGTCGATGATCATCGTGTACACGGTGATCTTTTCCCACATCATGCGTGCCCGTCTGCCCGGCGTGGATGATGGCATGGCCTACAGCGTTTACCTGTGTGCCGGCCTGCTGACCTGGGGCCTGTTTTCGGAAATCACCTTGCGCAGCCAGAACATGTTTCTGGAGAACGCCAACCTGCTGAAGAAAATCAGCTTCCCGCGCCTCTGTCTGCCGGTGATCGTGCTGCTCAATGCCGGAATCAACTTCGCAATCATCATCGGCCTGTTCATCGGTTTCCTGCTGATCACAGGGCGCTGGCCTGGGATGGCGCTGTTGGCACTGGTGCCGCTGCTCGCGCTGCAAGTGCTGTTTTGCGCTGGGTTGGGGATGATCCTCGGCGTGCTCAACGTGTTCTTTCGCGATGTCGGGCAACTGTTCGCCATCTGCCTGCAATTCTGGTTCTGGCTGACACCGATCGTGTATCCGTTGAGCATCCTGCCCGAGTGGGTGCAGCGCCTGTTGCAGCTCAACCCGCTGACCAATCTGATCGGCAGTTACCAGAACCTGTTTCTCTACGGCCAGTGGCCGGTGTGGAGTTCGCTGCTGCCGATCTTTGTGATCGGTCTTTTGTTCTGCGTAATCGGCCTGCGTCTGTTCCGCCGGCGGGTTGGCGAAATGGTGGATGAACTCTGATGGGGCACATACGCGTCACAGGCTTGGGCAAGGCCTACAAGCAGTACCCCACACGCTGGAGTCGCCTGGCCGAATGGCTGATCCCGTTTTCGAAAGACCGGCATCGCCAGCACTGGGTGCTGCAGGATGTGAATTTCGAAATCGCTCCCGGTGAGGCGGTGGGCATAGTTGGGGTCAATGGCGCCGGCAAAAGCACCTTGCTGAAAATGATCACCGGCACCACCCAGCCGACCTGCGGCCAGATTCAACTCGAGGGCCGGGTCGCGGCGCTGCTGGAGCTGGGCATGGGTTTCCACCCGGACTTCACCGGCCGACAGAACGCCGTGATGGCCGGGCAACTGCTAGGTATGCAGGTCGAAGAGATCGAAACCCTGATGCCGGACATCGAACGCTTTGCGGAAATCGGCGAGGCCATCGATCATCCGGTACGCACCTATTCCAGCGGCATGCAAATGCGCCTGGCCTTCAGTGTCGCCACCGCGCGCCGCCCGGACATCTTGATCGTCGACGAAGCACTGTCGGTGGGCGACGCGTATTTTCAGCACAAGAGCTTCGACCGCATCCGCAGCTTCCGCAAGGCCGGCACCACGCTGCTGATCGTGTCCCACGACCGCTCGGCGATTCAGTCGATCTGCGACTCGGCGATCCTGCTCGAAGGTGGCCACATGGCCATGCACGACAAGCCCGAAGCGGTCATGGATTACTACAACGCCCTGCTTGCCGAGCGCGAAGGCCAGACGGTGCGCCAGGAAACACTCCCCGGCGGCCAGGTGCAAACCGTGTCCGGCACCGGCGAGGCCGGCATACTCAGCGTGCGCCTGCTCGATGAACACGAGCGCGCCATCGACGCCGCCGAAGTCGGTCAGCCGGTGGTGCTGGAGGTGCAGGTCGAGGTCCGTCAGGACATCGAACGGCTGGTGCTG
This sequence comes from Pseudomonas sp. HS6, assembly GCF_023375815.1. NCBI lineage: Bacteria > Pseudomonadati > Pseudomonadota > Gammaproteobacteria > Pseudomonadales > Pseudomonadaceae > Pseudomonas > Pseudomonas sp. HS6. The sequence goes on from NZ_CP067412.1 coordinate 4,436,662, forward strand.
GGCTTCATGATCAAGGATCGCCTCGGGCAGGCCATGTACGGTATCAACACCCATCGCCAGAACCAGGCGCTGGAAGACCTGCACGCAGGCGAGCGCATTACCTACCGCTTTGCTTTCGTGATGGGACTGGGCAAGGGCAATTATTCTGTAGCCCTGAGCCTCTCAAGGCTGGACTCGCACCTGGACCGCAATTTCGAATGGCGCGACTACGGGCTGGTGTTCCATGTGATCAACAACCGTCAGGAAGACTTCGTTGGCTGTTCGTGGCTGGGAGCCAGGACATCGATCACCCGGCGCACCGAAGCCCTCGTGGAGCGCGCGCCATGACCCGCCTGCTGGTCGAATGCACCCACGTATTCCGGCACCCGAAAGTCAATTCGGGGATCCAGCGGGTGGTGCGCAACGTCATCAAGCAGTTGCCGCCGAGCGCCGAAGGTGTCGAGTGCGTGCCGGTGGTTCTGCTCAAGGGCAAGCTGTACCGCGTGACGCGCCTGGCGCCACTGGACTCACCGCTGTTCAATGCCATCGTCACGTTTGGCGAGCGCCTTGAACGGCTGGCCCATCGCTTCTGGCAACTGCATCAGCGTCTCGATAGCCGTTGCCAAAGCAAACTGGCACGACGGGCCCTGTACGTCGGCTATCGCCTGACTTCGTTTGGTCTGTTCGGCATCCCGTTGCGGCTGGTCGAACGGGTCAACCGCTATCAGTTGCCGCAGCGCTGCGAGCCGCTGCAACACCGGCCGGGCGATCAACTGGTGTTGCTCGATTCGTCCTGGCACTCGGACTTTTTCCTGCATGCCGAACGGCTCAAGCACGAAGGCGTGGGCATCGTTGCGGTGATCTACGATTTGATTCCCCTGACCCACCCGCAGTTTTATGACATGCGACTGGTGCAGGTTTTCAGCGAATGGTTCGACTGGATCACCCGCACCGCCGACGGCTATCTGGCGATTTCCGCCACGGTGCGTGATCAGGTCCGCGAGGAAGTGCAACGGCGTCTTGGTTCGGCACAGGTCGACAAACGCTGGTTCGACTATTTCCACCTCGGGTCGGAGCTGGATCTGCAGAGCGTAGAGGCTACCGTCGAGCCGCGTCTGGAACGCCTGTTCGCCACACCGGAGCCGGTGTTCCTGATGGTCAGTACCATCGAGCCGCGCAAGAACCACGACTATCTGCTGGATGCCTTCGAACGTGCCTGGGCGGCCGGTTCGAACGCACGACTGTGCATTGCCGGGCGCATCGGCTGGAAGTGCGACGCCCTGCTCGCCCGGGTGCACAACCACGCCGAACTGAACCGGCGCCTGTTCATGTTCAATGACCTGAGCGACACCAGCCTGGAACTCGCCTATGCGCGTTCCAGGGCATTGGTATTCCCGTCCTTCGTCGAAGGCTTCGGCCTGCCGTTGGTGGAAGCCATGCAGCGCGGGTTGCCGGCAATGGGCAGCGACATTGCGGTGTTCCGCGAAATCGGCGGCGAGTTCATGGCCTATTTCGATTTGCACGATCCGCAACAGCTCGCCGATCTGGTCACGGCCTTCGAGCGCAGCGGCCAATTCCCCGCAGCCCGCAATGTGAGCGACTGGCAATGGATCGGCTGGCGCGAAGCCAGTCAGCAATTGGCCGAACGCACCGCACGCCATGTGCTGCAAGCCCCCGCGACGCAAGCGAGGTCCCATGCGCATAGCCCTTAACGCACGGATTCTCCAGGCGCCGCGCACTGGGATCGGCCATTACGTCGCCGAACTGGTGAATGCCCTGCACGCGCAAACCGATATCGACGTAGCACTGTTCCACGGCTGGGGCTGGAGTTCGCAATTACCCGAAGCGGCGGTGCCCGGTTATTCCCGTCTGACCCCAATGCTGCGCAAGATCCCCGGCGCCTATCAGGCCCGCCGCTGGCTGGAGCAGAAGCGCTTTGATCAGGGCCGCGCGTCCGACATCGACCTGTACCACGAACCGAGTCTATGGCCGCTGGCCTTCGACGGTCCGACCGTGATCACCCTGCACGACCTGACGCACCTGCATTTCCCGGACACCCAGCCGCAGGCGCGACTCAGGGAAATCGAGCGACGACTGGCCGAAGGCATCCAGCAGGCGCGGGTGATTCTGACCGACTCGCAAGCCATCGCCGACGAAGCCCAAGACTATTTCGGACTGCCCGCCGAGCGCTTCGTGGTGGCGCCCCTGGGTGTCGCCGAGCGCTTTCATCCGCGCGAGCCGCAAGCCATCGACGCGGTGCTCAAGGCCCATGCCGTGGAGGCGCGGGAGTATTTTTTGTGTGTCGGCACCCTGGAGCCACGCAAGAATCTGAGCCTGGCCCTGCGTGCCCACGCGCTATTGCCCGAAGCCGTGCGCCAGCGTTTCCCGCTGTTGATCGTCGGCATGGCCGGCTGGCAGCGCGAGCAGTTCAGTGACGAGTTGCGCAAAGCCATGGCCAGCGGTCATGTGTGCCTGCTTGGCTATTTGCCGGATGAACAGGTGGCGCAATTGCTGGCCGGCGCTCGGGCGCTGGTTTTTCCCTCGTTGTATGAAGGTTTTGGCCTGCCGGTGCTGGAAGCGATGGCCAGTGGCACGCCCGTGGTGGTCACCCGATCCTCGGCGATGCCAGAAGTCGCGGGTGCCGCCGGCAACTATATTGAAGCTGACGATGCAGAAGGCTTGCGCGATGCGCTGGGCCGACTGATCGACGATCAAGCGCATTGGCAGGCATGCCGAGAAGCCGGATTGCAGCAGGCACGGCTTTTTTCCTGGAAGCGTTGCGCGCAGGCCACGGCCGGCGCCTACCGCCAGGCTTTGGGAGGTTGAATGCGAGTTCTTCATTTTTTCAAGACGTACCTGCCTGACTCGGTCGGCGGCATCGAGCAAGTGATCTTCCAGCTCTGCGAAAGTGGCGCCCAGCATGACATCGAAGGCCAGGTGCTGACCCTCAGCGCCAATCCCGAGCCTGCCGTGCTGCAACTGGGCCAACACGAAGTGCATCGCGCCAGGCTCGACATCCAGTTCGCCTCCACCGGGTTTTCCTGGAGCGTGTTCAAACAGTTTCGCGAACTGGCCGCCGAAGCCGACGTGATCAACTACCACTTCCCGTGGCCGTTCATGGACCTGGTGCATTTCGCCAGCGGCGTGAACAAACCGAGTGTGGTGACCTACCACTCGGACATCATTCGCCAGAAGAACCTGCTCAAACTCTATCGCCCGCTGATGAACCGTTTTCTCGCCAGCGCCGACCGGATAGTCGCGGCCTCACCGAACTACCTGCACACCAGCGATGTGTTGCAGCAGTTCCAGGACAAGACCCGCGTCATCCCCTACGGCTTGAACAAGGCCGGTTATCCACAGCCCGACGTCGAACGCATGAACCGCTGGCGTCAGCAGCTTGGGGATAAGTTTTTCCTGTTCGTCGGGGTGATGCGCTATTACAAAGGCCTGCACATCCTGCTCGACGCGTTGAAGGACGTGGATTACCCGGTGGTGATTGTCGGCGCCGGCCCGCTGGAGCAGGAACTGCACGCTCAGGCCGCTGCGCTGGGGCTGCGCAACATCCACTTCCTGGGACGCGTGAGCGATGAAGACAAGGTCGCGCTGCTGCAACTGAGCTATGCCATTGTCTTCCCGTCGCACCTGCGTTCGGAAGCGTTCGGCATTTCCCTGCTGGAAGGTGCGATGTACGGCAAGCCGATGATCTCCAGCGAGATCGGCACCGGCACCAGTTACATCAATATCCACAACGAAACCGGACTGGTCGTGCCGCCGAGTCATCCACAGGCGTTTCGCGAAGCGATGCGAACCCTGTGGGAAAACCCGACTCGCGCCGCCGAAATGGGCGTCAAGGCTGAAGCCCGTTACCGGCAGTTATTCACAGCCGACGAAATGGGCCGCAAGTGGACGGCGCTGTATCAGGAACTGCTGGAGGAAAAGGCGCTGTCCTACGCCTGACCCTCTATAGATCCAGCACCAGCGGCTGAGCACTTTGCGCCGGCACCGCACAGCAGATCAGCACCTGCCCTTCCTCCGGCACTTCGGCCGGGGGCTGTGGATAATTCACCGCGCCGCTGATAAGCCGCGTCTTGCAGGTGCCGCACGAGCCACCCCGACAGCTGAACTCCGGACGCAGACCACGGCTCTCGGCCAGTTCCAGCAGACTGCCGCCATCGGGCTGCCATCGCGCTTCCTTGGCCGAACGCTCGAAGACCACCGGCACCGAGGTGGTGGCAGCCGGTAATTGCTCGATCACGATGGCGTCCGGATCGGCCTGGCGCTTGAGGGTCGAGGGGCCGAAAGTTTCGGCGTGGATCTGGTCGTCGCGCACATCCAGTTCGCGCAGGCTGTCGTAAAGGCCTTGGGTGAAACCGCCGGGGCCGCAGAGCACAAAGTCGATCTGATCGAAGTCCTCGACGTCCAGCAGGTTCCTCAGCAATGAGCCGTCGATGCGCCCGTGCAGGTCGTAATCCTCACCTTCCATCAGATCGGGCTCCGGCTGGCTGAGCACTCGCAACACCTTCACGGCGTCCCCTGCGTCCTCCAGCAAACGGTCCAGCTCCGCGCGAAACGGTTGATCGGCGAGGCTGCGAGAACTCTGAACAAACAGCGTCGGACGAATCCGCCGGGTGCGCAGGCCCTGATACACCACCTCTCGCAACATCGACAGCAACGGCGTGATCCCGACCCCGGCTGCCAGCAGCACCAAGGGCCGACGCTCCAGCGGCGCCACGGTGAAATGCCCTTGAGGCGAGCGCGCCTCCAGTACATCACCGACACGCACCTGATCGTGCAGATGCGTCGATATCCGCCCTTCACGCTTCACGCTGATCCGGAAAAAGTCGTCCGACGGCGCTCCCGACAGGCTGTAGGTGCGGATGAACACCTCGCCATCAAGGGTGAAGCGCAACGGCAGATGCTGCCCGGCCTGGAACACCGGCAAACCGGCACCGTCTACCGGTTCGAGGTAGAACGAACGAATGTGTCGGCTCTGCGCTTCAATCCGCGTCACCCGCAGCGGCCGCCAGCTGTCACCTAGAGCCTGGGCCTGCAAACGTGCATCGGCCTGGGCCCAGGTGCCGGTCAGAAGGCTGGTCGGCGACATGCCGTCGAAGCGCCAACGCAAGGCCAACGCGCCCGGACGCCGCACCGTTTTTTCCACCTCGAACGTCCACAACCGCTCGGCGCCCTGAAAGGCTGCGATCTGTGGCCCGTCGAGAATAACCTCGGTGCGACCGCTGAGCTGCAGCACGTCGCCTGTGGAAAAGTCGATGAACAGCAAGCCGGCCCGGGGATTGAGCAGCAGGTTGCCAAGGGTGTTGAAGTGCAGATTGCCGGCAAAGTCCGGAATGGTCAGGCGATTGCCTTCCACCCGCACGAAGCCGGCCTGGCCGCCACGGTGGGAAACATCCACCGAACGCTCACCGTCGACATCGACATAACTGGCGACGAAGAAGGTGTCGGCCGTTTCGATCAGCGCGACCGCCGCGTCATCGAGCCCGTCGAAGTGTTCGGCGCGCCGGGTCTGCGGATCCGCCAGCGGCACCCGCTGGAACTGGCGCAACTGAATGTACTGCGGGCAGTTGCCGAAGGACTGATCGACCGTCAAGTCGAAACCGCTCGCACCCAGATTGCCAATGTGGCCGTTGAGGCGATTGCGCCGGCGGGTGTGCAACTCGATGCCGAGCAAACCAATCGCCGCGCCGGCCTGCAACTGCGCCGGGTCATCGGTGGCGGGCAGACTGTCGAAGTGCAATTGCGTCGGTTCAGGAGAATGCGCGAAACCCGGCTCGCCCTCCAACACACTGGCCCACGGACGGCCATCGGCACCCACCGCGCCGTACAACATGAACGGCAATTGTTGATAGAACTGACGGTGCTGATCCGGCATCCAGGTGCGAATCACCTTACGACCGAATTCCTCCATGCGCTCGGCAACACCGACCTGCGCTTGCAGTTGTCGCTCGCCGGCGTGCCAGGGTGAACGTTCCATGACGACCTCTCCCCCACGCCCGCGGCGCAGTCTGGATGGTGAACCTCAGGCGCTGGTTTGCAGACCGGCGACGGTGCGTGGCATGCCGATGAAACCGGGCAATGCCTCAACCCGCGCCAGCCAGGCGCGAACATTGGCGTAGTCGTCCAGGGACACATTGCCTTCCGGCGCATGGGCGATGTAGCTGTAGGCCGAGACGTCGGCGATGGTGGGCTCACTGCCGACCAGGAACGGAGTCTTGCCCAGTTCCAGGTCCATCACCTTGAGCAGGTTGTGCGCACGGGTGATCGCCTCATCGGCGTTGAGTTTTGCCCCGAATACCGTGATCAATCGCGCTGCCGCCGGGCCAAAGGCAATCGGCCCGGCCGCCGCCGACAACCAACGCTGGACCCGCGCCGCGCCGACCGGATCGCTCGGCAGCCAGCGACCGTTGCCGTACTTCTGCGCCAGATACACCAGGATTGCATTGGAATCGGCCAGCACCACGCCGTTGTCATCAATGGCCGGCACTTGCCCGAAGCTGTTGATCGCCAGGTAATCAGGTTGTTTGTGCTCGCCCTTGGCCAGGTCGACGAAGATCAGTTCGGTCGGCAGTTGCAGCAGGGACAGCATCAGCTCGACGCGGTGGGCGTGGCCGGAACGCGGGAAGTTGTAGAGTTTGATCGCTTGCATGGTCGACTCCGCAGGGCATGGGTGCCGCTCAGGAGGGTTGGCGGCCGTGGCAGCTATTTTCCACCTATCGCGAAAACAACAGAATCACCAGCAAATGCAATCCATTATTTCTCTGGGTGAAATAACGCCGCGTTCTTCAGGGCCGGATGCTCGCGCAAGGCGTTCACAGCGTAGTCGACAAAACTGCGCACCCGAGTCGGTGCCTTGCGCCCACCCTGATACACCACGTGGATCGGCAGCGGCGGCAACTCGTACTCGGCGAGGACGATTTCCAGCTCACCGGAGGCGATCTTTCCGGCGACCTGATAAGACAGCACCCGGGTCAATCCAAGCCCCAGGCAAGCGGCCGCAATCGCGGCCTGATTGGCGGTGACCACCAACCGAGGCTCGGGCCTGACACTCAAGGGTTCACCGTTCTCCAGAAATGGCCAACTGCGCAACTGGCCGATGGCCGAAGTCGCCACCACCGGCGCACCCGCCAATGCCTGTGGATGGGTTGGCCGGCCGTGAACGGCAAAATACCCCGGCGAGCCGCAGATCACCCGGCGCACCTCGCCGACCCGGATCGCATGCTGGTTGCTGTCCGGCAAATCACCGATGCGGATCGCCACATCGACCCCTTCCTCGACCATGCTCACCACGCGATCCAGCAACAAGGCGTTGATGGAAACGTCCGGGTACTGCGTCAGATAACCCGCCATCACCGGTGTGACAAACAACTCGCCGAACAACACCGGCGCGGTCACCGTCAATTGCCCACGGGGCTGGGTGTGGCTGCCGGCGGCGGAGTCTTCCGCTTCCTGCACCTCGGCAAGAATCCTCCGACAGTCCTCCAGGTAACGCTGGCCCGCCTCGCTCAGATGCACACTGCGGGTGGTGCGAATCAGCAATTGCGTGCCGATCCGCTGCTCCAGCGCCGCCACCGCCCGGGTGACGCTGGCCGCCGAAAGACCCAAGCGCCGCGCCGCCGCGGAAAAGCCCTGCTCCTGAGCAACAGCCGCGAAAACCTGCATTTCCTGGAAGCGATCCATGGTGTCCCCGAAGTGGATGAAAAACCGCCTCGCATTATAGGCAGTACCCGATCTTCAACGGGGATAGGCGAACGACCGTCGATCCAGAATTGATATTTTTATTTTCAGTTGTATTGATGAATGATTTATTTCATGTCATTTATAGCCTCGCCGATCACAGGAATGATCCAGCGCGCCATCCCGGATGGCGGGCACCTGTTTCCCTAACGCCCTCCCAGGAGTCGACAACATGAACAAGACAGAACTTCTAGGTGCTCTGGCGCTGTGCGCATTCAGCTTCATGGCCCATGCCGATGAAGACAGCCTGCGTATCGGTATCGAAGCCGCCTACCCACCCTTTTCCTACAAAACGCCGGAAGGCAATGTCAGCGGCTTCGACTACGACATCGGCAACGCCTTGTGCGAAGAGATGAAGGTCAAGTGCGAGTGGGTGATTCAGGAGTTCGACGGCATGATTCCGTCGCTCAAGGTGCGCAAGATCGATGCCGTGCTGTCATCGATGTCGATCACCGAAGACCGGATGAAGTCGGTCGACTTCAGCAAAAAGTACTACCACACGCCAGGCAAGTTCGCGATGAAGGCCGGCAGCGTGATCAACGACCCGCTGGTGGACCTCAAGGGCAAGAAACTCGGCGTGCAACGCTCATCGACCTATGACCGGTTTGCCACCGAGCAACTGGAAAAGGCCGGCGTCGTCGTGGTGCGTTACGGCTCGCAGAACGAAGCTTTCCTCGACCTCGCCTCGGGTCGTCTGGACGCCACCCTCGCCGACATCGTCAACACCGACGAAAGCTTCATCAAGACACCGGCCGGACAAGGTTTCGCACTGACCGGGCCGGACATCAACGACCCGAAATACTTCGGTCGCGGCGCCGGGATCGCGCTGCGCAAGGGTGACACCGCCAACGCTGCACGCCTGAACGCGGCGATCGACGCCATCCGCGCCAACGGCAAATACCAGCAAGTGATGGGCAAGTATTTCGCCTTCGATATCTACGGCGAATAAACCGTCGCCTCCGCCCGGCGCCGGCCCGCTGCGGGCGCCCTTCGGGCTTGTCTTGCGCGCCTTCGGGCGCTCGCTTGAGGAACTTCATCATGCTCCACGGCTACGGATCGAGCATTCTCGATGGTGCCTGGCTGACCATCAACCTGGCCCTGACTTCCATGTCGCTGGCCATTGCCCTGGGCCTGATCGGCGCGGCGTTTCGCCTGTCGCCGCTCAAATGGCTGGCCATGCTCGGGGAAGGCTACACGACCCTGATTCGCGGCATTCCCGATCTGGTGTTGATCCTGCTGATCTTCTATGGCGGCCAGGATCTGGTGAACCGCATCGCACTGGCGTGCGGTTACACCCGCTATATCGACATCAATCCCTTCATCGCTGGCGTCTGCACCATGGGCTTCATTTTTGGTGCCTATCTCTCGGAAACCTTTCGCGGTGCGTTCATGGCCATCCCCAAAGGTCAGGCGGAAGCCGGTGCGGCCTACGGCATGCGCGGCACGCAAGTGTTCTGGCGGATTCTGGTGCCGCAGATGATCCGCTTCGCCATTCCGGGGTTCACCAACAACTGGCTGGTGCTGACCAAATCCACCGCGCTGATTTCGGTCATCGGCCTGCAGGACATGATGTTCAAGGCCAAGAACGCCGCCGACGCCACTCACGAGCCGTTCACGTTTTTCATTGCGGTGGCGGCGCTGTACCTGATGCTCACCAGCGTGTCGCTGCTGGTGCTGCGCGCCCTGGAAAAACACTATTCGGTCGGCATCAAAGCCGCCGAGTTGTGAGGAGAACCTGCCGATGATGCTCGACTACAACCTGATCTGGGAAAACCTGCCGCTGTATTTCGACGGCGCCTTGTTGACCCTCAAAGTCCTGCTCATTTCCCTGAGCCTGGGGCTGGTCCTGGCGGTTCCGCTGGCGCTGATGCGAGTGTCGCGCTCGCCACTGCTCAGCTTCCCGGCGTGGCTCTACACCTACGTGATTCGCGGCACGCCGATGCTGGTGCAACTGTTCCTGATCTATTACGGCCTGGCGCAGTTCGAATCGGTGCGCCAAAGCGTGCTCTGGCCTTACCTCTCCAGTGCCACGTTTTGTGCCTGCCTGGCGTTCGCCATCAATACCAGCGCCTACAGCGCGGAGTTGCTGGCGGGCAGCCTGAAGTCCACGTCCCACGGCGAAATCGAAGCCGCCCGGGCGATGGGCATGTCCCGCCTGACCCTGTACCGCCGCATCCTGCTGCCCTCAGCCTTGCGCCGGGCATTGCCGCAGTACAGCAACGAAGTGTTGATGATGCTGCAAACCACCAGCCTGGCCTCCATCGTTACGCTGGTGGATATCACCGGCGCGGCGCGCACGGTGAGCTCGCGGTTCTATATGCCGTTCGAAGCGTTCATCACCGCCGGCCTCGTCTACCTCGCCCTGACTTTCATTCTGGTGCGCCTGTTCAAGCTGGCCGAACGCCGCTGGCTGGCCTACCTGGCACCGCGCAAGCACTAAGGAGCTGACATGGAAAAGATTCAATACCTGTTGCCGTGGAGCGCTTCGGGCACCGAGCGAACGCTATCGGTGTTCCAATTTGGCGCCGGCCCGCGCAAGGCGTACATTCAGGCCTCCCTGCATGCCGACGAGCTGCCGGGGATGCGCGTGGCCGTCGAACTCAAGCGCTGCCTGCTGGAACTGGAAGCTCAGGGCCGCCTGAACGGGGTGATCGAGTTGGTGCCGATGGCCAACCCGATCGGCATCGCCCAGATGTTCCAGGCCACCCATCAAGGTCGCTTCGAGTTCGCCAGCGGCAAGAACTTCAATCGCGACTTTCCGGAGCTGGCCGAAGCGGTGGCACCGCTGCTCAAAGGCCGGTTGGGCGATGACGCCGACGCCAACGTCGCGCTGATCCGCCGCGCCTTGATCGACACCCTCGCCGACATGCCGCCACCGACCTCGGAACTCGATGGCCTGCGCCGCCTGTTGCTGCAACATGCCTGTGACGCCGATGTGGTGCTCGACCTGCACTGCGATTTCGAGTCGGTGATGTTGCTCTACACCATGCCGCAACACTGGGGACGCCTGGATTCATTGGCCGCGCGTCTCGGTGCCGAAGTTACGTTGTTGGCCGAGGATGCCGGCGGCAGTGCCTTCGACGAGGCCTGCGCGGTGCCGTGGCTGCGCCTGACCGAGCTGTTCCCGGAAGCCAACATCCCCTTGGCCTGCGCAGCGACCACCATCGAATTGCGCGGCATGGCCGACACCGAACGCGAGCAATGTGCCAACAGCGCGCAGGCGATTCTCGGCTACCTCGCCGAGCAGGGATTGATCAGCGGTGAATGGCCGCCAGCGCCGTCGAGTCGTTGCGAAGCGATGCCGTTCGCCGGCGCGCAGTACGCCTGTGCGCCGCATCCGGGCGTGGTCAGTTTCCTGCAACCGCTGGGGGCGCGGGTCAAGGTCGGCGATCCGCTGTTCGAAGTCCATGACCCGCTCAACGACCGCCACAGCATCGTCCGCGCCTGCACCGACGGCGTGCTCTATGCCCGCGAACGCCTGCGCTTTGCCCAGCCCGGTCTGTGGCTGGCCAAGGTCGCTGGTTTCACCCCTATTCGCCAAGGCCGCTTGCTCAGCGACTGATGCCAGAGAGTTCACACCATGTACAAACTTGAAATTCAGGACCTGCACAAAAGCTACGGCGCCCACCAGGTGCTCAAGGGCGTGTCCCTGCAGGCCCAGGCCGGCGACGTGATCAGCATCATCGGCTCCAGCGGGTCAGGCAAAAGCACCTTCCTGCGTTGCATCAACCTGCTGGAGCAACCCAACGCCGGCAGCATTGTGCTCAATGGCGAACCGCTGAAACTGGTGGCCAACAAACTCGGCGGGCTCAAGGCTGCCGAACCCCGGCAGTTGCAACGCATGCGCTCACGGTTGTCGATGGTGTTTCAGCACTTCAACCTGTGGTCGCACATGAGCGCCCTGGAAAATGTCATGGAAGCCCCGGTGCATGTGCTGGGCGTGGGCAAGAAAGAGGCCAGGGAAAAGGCCGAGCACTATCTGAACAAGGTCGGCGTGGCGCATCGCAAGGATGCTTGGCCCGCCCACATGTCGGGTGGCGAACAGCAGCGCGTGGCGATTGCCCGCGCTTTGGCCATGGAGCCGGAAGTGATGCTGTTCGACGAGCCGACTTCGGCGCTCGATCCGGAACTGGTGGGCGAAGTGCTCAAGGTCATGCAGGACCTTGCCCAGGAAGGCCGCACCATGGTGGTCGTTACCCACGAAATGGGCTTCGCCCGTGAGGTCTCCAATCAACTGGTGTTCCTGCACAAAGGGCGGGTCGAGGAACGTGGAGACCCGCGTGAAGTGCTGGTCAATCCACAATCCGAACGCCTCCAGCAGTTTCTCGCCGGCAGCCTGAAATAAGCCTGCTCGCTCGGCGTTGTCCCGCAACGGTTGGCTTCGGATACACTCCAGCCAACCTTGTCAGGCGCAGCCTTTCTCTCACGTTCAGGAACTGTTGATCCGGATATGCCCAGCCCATCGAAAGACACCACGGTCTATGCCGCACCGGTCATGCGCAAACTGGCGGAAATCGTTGCCGATTTGCCGCCATCGCTGCGCAAGGTGGCTGACTTCATCCTGCGTCATCCGCTGAAAGCCGCGACGCTGACAATCGAAGAAATGGCCCACGAAACATCGACCTCGCCCGCCGCCGTCAATCGACTGGCCAAGGCGATGGACCTCGGTGGCTACATGGGCATGAGGGCTGAACTGGTGGCGACGTTGCAGCAGATGGTGTCGCCGGTCGACAAGCTGCGCAATGAACTGGCTCATCGTCCGGGCGGAGCGTTTGGCCTGCATGAGCAGATCGAGAGCGCCAGCAGCAACCTGGAAACAGCGGCGACCAACAACCACGCCGACGCGTTCGAAGCCTTCGTCACCCGGCTGACCACTGCGCGCAAGATCTACATCCTCGGGTTCGGCAACAGCGTCTACTTCGCCGGCCTCGCCGCCTCGACCCTGATGCCGTTCTGCGCCGACGCCACCGCCATCAGCATGGAGGGCGGCAACGAAAACGCTGCGTACCGTCTGGCCGCGATCACCGATCAGGATGTGTTGCTGGCGATTTCCCTGCCGCGCTATTCCCTGGATACGCTGCAACTGGCCCGATTCGCCAACGAACGCGGCGCGTCGGTACTGGCCATCACCGACTCACCGGCCTCGCCGCTCACCAGCATCGCCGAGCATGTGTTGTTCGCGCCTTGCGATCATCCGGTGCTGACCAGCTCCAACGTGGCCATGCTGGCGTTGATCGAGGGATTGGTCGCGGGCGTGATGGCGCGCAACAAGGAAGCGGTCAAACTGGCGACCGAACTCACCGAAAGTGTGATGTCTTACCTGCACATCCCCAACGGCAGCAAAACGCCGAAGAAATGATGCGTGAAGGGGGCGCCGGTAAATCCTGGGCGCCCCTTCATTCAGATCAGGACTGAGAAACCGGCTGATCGCCGGTCACCCGCGCAGCCTGCCCGGCCGCCGGTTTGACCCACGTCAGATAAGCCAGCACCAGCAACACGATCCAGACCACGCCGACGATCAATGCAGCCTGGGTATCCGGGAAGTAACCCAGCACGCCGAACACGAACAGCATGAAGGCAATCGCCGCCATCGGCGCATACGGCCAGAACGGTACCGGGAATTTCAGTTGCGCTACCTGCTCAGCCGTCATGGAACGACGCATGGCCACCTGGGTGAACAGAATCATCAGCCAGACCCACACCGTGGCGAAGGTCGCGATGGAAGCGATCAACAGGAACACGTTTTCAGGGATCAGGTAGTTCAGCAACACGCCCAGCAGCAGCGCGCAGCTCATCACGATCACCGTCAGCCACGGCACGCCATTGCGCGATAGCTGAGCAAAACCTTTGGGCGCATGCCCTTGCTGCGCCAGCCCGTACATCATGCGGCCCGCACCGAAGATGTCGCTGTTGATGGCCGACACCGCCGCCGAAATCACCACGATGTTCAGAATCGTGGCCGCCGAGCTGATGCCCAGGTGGTCAAAAATCTGCACGAACGGGCTGCCCTGGCTGCCAATCTGCTGCCACGGGAAGATCGACATCAGCACCAGCATCGTCAGCACATAGAACAGCAGGATGCGCAGCGGCACGGCGTTGATCGCCTTGGGCAGCACACGGTGCGGGTCCTTGGCTTCACCGGCGGTCACACCGATGATTTCGATACCGCCGAAGGCAAACATTACCACCGCAAACGAGGCGATCAGGCCGCCCACGCCATTGGGCATGAAGCCGCCCTGGGTCCACAGATTGCTGATATCGGTCGCCTGCCCGGAGGCGGTACTGATGCCGAACAACATGATGCCGAAGCCGCCGAGGATCATCGCGACGATAGCTGCAACCTTGAGCAACGACAGCCAGAACTCCATTTCACCGAAGACTTTGACGTTGCACAGGTTCAGGCCGCCGACCACCGAAACGATGCCGAGCACCCAGATCCAGCGCGAGACTTCCGGAAACCAGAACCCCATGTAGATGCCGAACGCGGTCACATCGGCCATGCCGACGATGACCATTTCGAACGCGTAGGTCCAACCGAGGATGAAGCCCGCCATCGGGCCAAGATAGGTGCTCGCGTAATGCCCGAACGAGCCGGCGACCGGGTTGTGCACCGCCATCTCGCCCAAGGCGCGCATGACCATGAACACCGCCGCGCCACCAATCAGGTAAGCGAGCAGGACGGCAGGACCGGCCATCTGGATGGCCGAGGCAGAACCGTAGAACAACCCGGTACCGATCGCGGATCCCAGGGCCATGAAGCGAATGTGTCGGGCCGAGAGCCCGCGTTTCAAACCTTTTGCTGGCTGCTGCATTTTTCGTCCTTATTTATTGTTATTCGACGCAAAAATCGATTCGCGGGCAAGCCCGCTCCCACAGTGCTAGACATTCCAACTGTGGGAGCGGGCTTGCCCGCGAAGAGGCCCTTACAGGCTAGGCAAAAGCTTGTCGGGAACCAGCTCGTTCAGACACCGCGAAGCCAGCAGCTCACTCGCCGTATTGATGTCCGGCGCAAAGAAGCGGTCCTTCTCATAGAACGGCACTTCGCGACGCAGAATCGCCCGGGCCTGTTCCAGTTTGGTCGAGGTCTTCAGACCGTTGCGCAGGTCCAGACCTTGCACCGCCGCCAGCCATTCCACCGCGAGAATCCCGCGAGTGTTTTCGGCCATTTCCCACAGGCGCTTGCCGGCGGCCGGGGCCATCGACACGTGGTCTTCCTGGTTGGCGGAGGTTGGCAGGCTGTCCACCGAATGCGGGTGAGCCAGTGCCTTGTTCTCGCTGGCGAGGGCCGCAGCGGTCACCTGGGCGATCATGAAGCCAGAGTTCACGCCGCCATTGGCCACCAGGAACGGCGGCAATTGCGACATGTGTTTGTCCATCATCAGCGAGATACGACGCTCGCTGAGGGAGCCGATTTCGGCAATGGCCAGCGCCATGTTGTCAGCAGCCATGGCCACGGGTTCAGCGTGGAAGTTACCACCGGAAATCACGTCACCTTCGGCCGCGAACACCAATGGGTTGTCGGAGACGGCGTTGGCCTCGATGACCAGCACCTCGGCAGCCTGACGGAACTGGGTCAGGCAGGCGCCCATGACTTGCGGCTGGCAACGCAGCGAGTACGGGTCCTGAACCTTTTCGCAGTTCTGGTGCGAATCGGAGACTTCGCTGCGTTCACCCAGCAGATCGCGGTAAGCGGCGGCGGTGTCGATCTGGCCTTTCTGGCCACGGGCGGCATGAATGCGCGCGTCGAACGGCGAGCGCGAGCCCAATACCGCTTCAACTGTAAGACCACCCAGCGCCAGCGCGCCGGCGAACAGGTCTTCACCTTCGAACAGACCCCGCAGCGCGAATGCGGTAGACACCTGAGTACCGTTGAGCAGCGCCAGACCTTCTTTCGCCGCCAGCGTCAGCGGGGTCAGACCGGCAACTTTCAGCGCTTCGGTCGCTTCCATCCACTCGCCCTTGTAGCGCGCCTTGCCTTCGCCCAGCAGTACCAGCGACATGTGCGCCAGCGGTGCCAGGTCGCCGGATGCGCCGACCGAACCTTTCAGCGGAATGTGCGGGTAAACCTCGGCATTGATCAGCGCGATCAGCGCATCGATCACCACGCGGCGAATGCCGGAGAAACCCCGGCTCAGGCTGTTGACCTTGAGCACCATGATCAAACGCACCAGCTCATCGCTGATCGGCTGACCAATGCCAGCGGCGTGGGACAACACCAGCGAGCGCTGGAGGTTTTCCAGGTCTTCGCTGGCGATGCGGGTCGAGGCCAGCAGGCCGAAACCAGTGTTGATGCCGTAGGCGGTGCGGTTCTCGGCGAGGATCTGCTCGACGCAGGCAACGCTGGCTTCGATCTGCGCAGCGGCGCTGTAATCGAGGGTCAGTTTGACCGGGTTCTGGTAGACGTCACGCAGTTGCGACAGGCTCAGCTGGCCAGGGATCAGGTTCAGTGCAGTCATGTTCAGGCTCCTTTAACCGAAGTAATCATTGGCAGGTTCAGGCCCTGCTCCTTGGCGCAGTCGATGGCGATCTGGTAACCGGCGTCGGCGTGACGCATCACGCCAGTATCTAGAATTCGCCGTCAACCCCTAATTTCAACTTTACTCGGATTTCAGCGTAATCCGGGCAAAAGCCTTCTTGCCGGCCTGACAAACGTGAGTCGCGCCCAGTACATATATAAAGGAGCGATCAACAACCTCACCATCTATACGCACACCACCGGAAGCCAGCAGATCACGAGCAGCCGCGGAGTTCTTCACCAGGCCTGCCTTATTAAGGACGGCAGCAATCGGCATATCTTCGGCAGCTGTCAGTTCGACTTCCGGCAAATCATCCGGCAACTCGCCATCCTTCATACGGTTACCCGCACCACGGTGAGCATTGGCAGCAGCCTCTTCGCCATGGAAGCGCGCGACGATCTCTTCAGCCAGTTTGATCTTGATGTCGCGAGGGTTGGCACCCGCCTCTACATCAGCACGGAAGGCATTGATCTCATCCATCGAACGAAAGCTGAGGAGCTCGAAGTAACGCCACATCAACGCATCCGGGATCGAAACCAGCTTGCTATACATGACACCCGGAGCTTCCTGGATGCCGACGTAGTTGCCCAACGACTTGGACATCTTCTTCACGCCATCCAGCCCCTCGAGCAGCGGCATTGTCAGAATGCACTGAGCTTCCTGACCATAACCACGCTGCAGCTCGCGCCCCATCAGCAGGTTGAACTTCTGATCGGTACCGCCAAGCTCCACATCAGCGCGCAATGCAACCGAGTCATACCCCTGAACCAGCGGATAGAGGAACTCATGAATGGCGATTGGCTGATTGGTGGTGTAGCGCTTGTCGAAGTCATCACGCTCGAGCATACGAGCCACGGTGTACTGCGAAGTCAGGCGAATAAAGTCCGCAGGCCCCATCTGATCCATCCAGGTGGAGTTGAATGCAACTTCGGTTTTCGCCGGATCGAGAATCTTGAATACCTGAGTCTTGTAGGTCTCGGCGTTTTCCAGAACCTGCTCACGGGTCAACGGAGGGCGAGTTGCACTCTTGCCACTCGGATCGCCGATCATTCCGGTGAAGTCACCAATCAGGAAGATCACCTGATGCCCCAGCTCCTGGAACTGGCGCAGCTTATTAATAAGCACGGTGTGACCAAGGTGCAGATCCGGCGCCGTTGGATCGAAGCCGGCCTTGATTCGCAGCGGCTGGCCACGCTTGAGCTTTTCGATCAGCTCGGACTCGACCAACAATTCTTCCGCACCACGTTTAATCAGCGCTAGCTGCTCTTCAACCGACTTCATAACAGACCCGCAAGGCTCAGATTCAAAGGGAACCAACCATACAAGATCGCACACCAATTACAAGTTTTGCCCGGCGCACGGACACCAATCCACGGGCGAGATGCCTGCGGACTTGCCTCAGAGATGATTTGGTTATATTTTATACAGTTATTTCATCTTCATCATGTCATTCATCTTTTCCAATTCATCTTTTCAAAGTCAAAACTACTTATGACCACTGAACCGTCTAAAGCGCCACCGCTTTACCCGAAGACCCACCTGCTTGCCGCGAGTGGGATCGCCGCCCTTCTCAGCTTGGCGCTCCTGGTATTTCCTTCCAGTGATGTTGAAGCCAAAAAGACGACCCTGAGCCTTGAACTGGAAAGTCCTGCTGAACAACTGACACAAGATCAAGACGCTGCTGAGGCGGTTCAAGCCACAAACGAGCCAGTAACCTCGCCCTTCGCACAGATCGAAAACAGCGCAGAAGACGCACCTCAAACCGCCGAGGCCGCGCCAGTACCTGCACCTGTCGCTCCTGAAAAGAAGGCTCCAGGCCACAGGGAAGTGATCGTGTCCAAGGGCGATACCCTTTCGACATTGTTCGAGAAGGTCGGCCTCCCGGCGGCGGCCGTGCATGACGTGCTGGCCAGCGACAAACAAGCCAAGCAGTTCAGCCAGCTCAAACACGGCCAGAAACTCGAATTCGAGCTCAATTCGCAAGGCCAGTTGACCAATCTGCACAGCAAGGTCAGCGACATCGAAACCATCACCCTGACCAAGAACGACAAGGGTTATGTCTTCAACCGCGTTACCGCCAAGCCAACCGTTCGCACCGCTTACGTCCACGGCGTAATCAATAGCTCGCTGTCCCAGTCCGCCGCCCGCGCCGGCCTGTCCCACAGCCTGACCATGGATATGGCCAGCGTGTTCGGCTACGACGTCGACTTCGCCCAGGATATCCGCCAGGGTGACGAGTTCGACGTGATCTACGAGCAGAAAGTGGTCAATGGCAAAGCTGTCGGCAATGGCCCGATCCTGTCCGCTCGCTTCACCAACCGCGGCAAGACCTATACCGCCGTGCGTTACACCAACAAGCAGGGCAACAGCAGTTATTACACCGCCGATGGCAACAGCATGCGCAAGGCGTTCATCCGCACGCCGGTGGACTTCGCCCGCATCAGCTCCAAGTTTTCCATGGGCCGCAAACACCCGATTCTCAACAAGATCCGCGCCCACAAAGGTGTCGATTACGCCGCCCCACGCGGCACGCCAATCAAGGCTGCCGGTGATGGCAAAGTACTGCTGGCCGGTCGTCGTGGTGGTTACGGCAACACTGTGATCATTCAGCACGGCAACACTTACCGCACGCTGTATGGCCATATGCAGGGTTTCGCCAAAGGCGTGAAGACCGGCGGCACCGTCAAGCAGGGCCAGGTAATCGGCTACATCGGCACTACCGGCCTGTCCACAGGCCCGCACCTGCACTATGAGTTCCAGGTCAACGGCGTTCACGTCGATCCATTGGGCCAGAAGCTGCCAATGGCCGACCCAATTGCCAAAGCCGAACGCGCCCGCTTCCTGGCACAGAGCCAGCCTTTGATGGCGCGCATGGACCAAGAGAAGGCCACCATGCTGGCCTCGAGCAAGCGCTAAGCAATGGCTCTTTATATCGGCGTGATGTCCGGAACCAGCCTCGACGGTCTGGACATCGCCCTGATCGAGCAGACCTCGGCGATCAATCTGATCGCCACGCACTACATTCCCATGCCTGACTCCTTGCGCGCCGAGCTGCTTGGCTTGTGCGCCAGCGGCCCCGACGAGATCGCCCGCTCGGCCATTGCCCAGCAGAACTGGGTGAAGCTTGCGGCCGAAGGGATCCATGCCCTGCTTGAACAGCAACAGCTCAAGTCCGAAACCATTCGTGCGATAGGCAGCCACGGCCAGACCATTCGCCATGAGCCGGCTCGCGGATTCACCGTACAAATCGGCAACCCAGCCCTGCTGACCGAGCTGACCGGCATTACGGTCGTCAGCGATTTCCGCAGCCGTGATGTGGCCGCCGGTGGCCAAGGCGCCCCTCTCGTTCCAGCCTTCCATGAAGCGTTGTTCGAAGAGCGTACCGGTAACCG
Organism: Pseudomonas sp. HS6; assembly: GCF_023375815.1. Taxonomy (NCBI): domain Bacteria; kingdom Pseudomonadati; phylum Pseudomonadota; class Gammaproteobacteria; order Pseudomonadales; family Pseudomonadaceae; genus Pseudomonas; species Pseudomonas sp. HS6. Next base: position 4,456,301 of record NZ_CP067412.1, read on the forward strand.
TGCCGTCCTGAATGTCGGCGGTTTCAGCAATCTCAGTCTGATTGAGCCGAACAAGCCTGTAGCCGGTTTCGACTGCGGACCTGGGAATGTGCTGATGGATGCATGGATTCACCAACAGCGTGGCGAAAACTATGATCGCAATGGTCAATGGGCAGCCAGCGGCGTGATTGAGCCGACTCTGCTCAAGGCCCTCCTGAGCGATCCTTTTTTCGTGACCAAAGGCCCGAAGAGCACGGGCCGAGAAGTTTTCAACCTACCGTGGCTGGAACAACACCTGTCACGCCTGCCTGGTATCCCACCCGAAAACGTACAGGCAACGCTACTCGAACTGACGGCGCTGACCATCGTCGAGTCGCTGCAAAGCGCTCAATCGAATACCGAAGAACTACTGGTCTGCGGCGGCGGCGCCCATAACGCCACGCTGATGAAGCGCCTGGCCGACCTGCTGCCCAACGCGAAAGTCGCCAGTACCGCGAGCCACGGTGTCGATCCAGACTGGGTCGAAGCCATGGCCTTCGCCTGGCTGGCCCATTGCTGCCTGGAGGGCATCACTGCCAATCGCCCCAGCGTCACCGGCGCCAAGGGTTTGCGCATACTCGGCGCCATCTACCCCAACTAAGACAAAACGCAGATAACAAAACGCCGCAGAACCGTGAGGCTCTGCGGCGTTTTGTTGTGTTCGGTGAAGCGAGATCAGATCGAGAACGAAGAACCGCAACCACAAGTGGTGGTGGCATTCGGGTTCTTGATCACGAACCGCGAACCTTCCAGACCTTCCTGGTAGTCCACCTCGGCACCTGCCAGGTATTGGAAACTCATCGGATCAACCACCAGACTGACGCCTTCGCGCTCGACGATGGTGTCGTCCTCGGCCACATCCTCATCGAAGGTGAAGCCGTACTGAAACCCTGAACAACCGCCGCCCGTAACGAATACGCGCAGCTTCAAGCGATCATTCCCCTCTTCATCGACCAGGCTCTTCACCTTGTGCGCGGCACCGTGAGTGAATTGCAAAGCCGTGGGGGTGAAGGATTCGACGCTCATGCTGACTATCTCCCGGCGTTACGCCGCCATAATGCGTGATGACGCGCATTATCCGCTTGTCCTAGAAAATCGGTCAACTATTGTTACGGTATATCAATAAAGTTGATCAACCGACCAGAATGCAAAAAGGCCCGTTCAACGGGCCTTTTTACGAGTCCAACAAGCTGTTACGGCAGCATGCCCGCATGGGACAGACCAAAGCGCTCATCCAGGCCGAACAGAATGTTCATGTTCTGCACCGCCTGACCCGACGCGCCCTTGACCAGGTTGTCGATCACCGACAGCACCACCACCAGATCACCATCCTGTGGACGGTGAACCGCAATACGGCAGACGTTGGCACCGCGCACACTACGGGTTTCCGGATGGCTACCCGCCGGCATCACGTCGACGAACGGTTCATTGGCATAACGCTTTTCGAACAGCGCCTGCAGATCCACCGAGCGATCCACCACGGTCGCATAGAGTGTTGAATGAATGCCGCGAATCATCGGCGTCAGGTGTGGCACGAAGGTCAGACCGACATCCTTGCCCGCCGCACGACGCAGCCCCTGACGGATTTCCGGCAGATGACGGTGACCTTTCACCGCATAAGCCTTCATGCTTTCCGACGTTTCGGAATACAGCGAGCCTACAGCAGCACCACGACCGGCACCGCTGACGCCGGACTTGCAGTCGGCGATCAGAAGCGACGTATCGGCAAGACCTGCCTCAAGCAATGGCAGGAAACCCAGCTGCGTTGCGGTCGGGTAGCAACCCGGCACCGCGATCAGGCGTGCTTTCTTGATTTGCTCACGGTTGACTTCCGGCAAGCCGTAAACCGCTTCGTCCAGCAACTCCGGCGCACCGTGTGGCTGGCCGTACCATTTGGCCCATTCTTCGGCGTCCTGCAGACGGAAGTCTGCCGACAGGTCGATGACCTTGGTGCCGGCCGCCAGCAGTTCGCCGGCCAGTGCGTGAGCTACGCCGTGCGGAGTGGCGAAGAACACCACGTCGCAAGCGCCCAGGGTCTTGATGTCCGGCACGCTGAACGCCAGACCGTCATAGTGACCGCGCAGGTTCGGGTACATATCAGCCACGGCCAGACCGGCCTCGGATCGGGAAGTGATCACCACCACTTCTGCCTGCGGATGCTGTGCCAACAGACGCAGCAGTTCGACACCGGTGTAACCCGTGCCGCCGACGATACCGACCTTGACCATAAACCTGCCCTCAACGAACCCACTGGAAAGCCGTCGATAATAGGGGCCGCGCGCGCCTGCGACAACCGTCAAGGTGACGTGCGGACGCTCAAGCCTCTACTATCCGGCCTACCGTGAATGAGGGAAAAACCAAAAATGCTCTATCTATGGATCAAAGCGCTTCATATCGTCAGCATCGTGTGCTGGTTTGCCGGACTGTTCTACCTGCCGCGATTGTTCGTTTATCACGCACAAAGTGAAGACACGACCAGCAAGGAACGCTTCAGCGTCATGGAGCGCAAGCTGTATCGCGGCATCATGGGCCCGGCGATGATTGCCGCGCTGATCTTCGGCGGCTGGCTGATCTACCTGAACCCGAGCATCTTCAGCACAGGTGGCTGGATCCACGCCAAGCTGACCCTGGTCGTGCTGTTGATCGGTTATCACCACATGTGCGGCGCGCAGGTAAAACGTTTCGCCCGTGGCGAGAACACCCGCAGCCATGTCTTTTATCGCTGGTTCAATGAAGTGCCGGTTCTGATATTGCTGGCTATCGTAATTCTGGTCGTGGTCAAGCCGTTCTAATTTCAACTGGTTCAACTTTCCGGGGTACTTCCGATGTCGCTGCCCGCTCTGCTCGAACAACGTCTGCGCCTGCCCGTCGTGGCTGCGCCGATGTTCCTGATTTCCAATCCTGAACTGGTGCTCGCGTGCTGTCGCAATGGCGTGGTGGGCAGCTTTCCGGCGCTCAACCAACGCGAAAGCAGCGGGTTCAAGGCCTGGCTGGAACAGATCGAAGCGGGACTGGCGACACTGGATAACCCGGCGCCTTATGCCGTGAACCTGATTGCTCACAAGAGCAATCCGCGTCTGGAGGCGGATCTGAACATCTGCGTCGAGCACAAGGTGCCCATCGTCATCACCAGCCTCGGTGCGGTGAAGGAGTTGGTCGATGCCGTACACAGCTACGGCGGCCTGGTGTTCCACGACGTGACGACTCGCCGCCATGCGGAAAAAGCCGCCGAAGCGGGCGTCGATGGTTTGATCGCCGTTGCCGCCGGCGCTGGTGGCCATGCCGGCACCTGGAGCCCGTTCTCGCTGATTGCCGAGATTCGTCAGTTCTTCGACAAAACGCTGCTGCTTGCAGGATGTTTGAACCACGGCCATGAGATTCTCGCCGCACAGCTGCTTGGCGCGGATTTGGCCTACTTCGGTACGCGATTCATCGGTACGACTGAAAGCCATGCGCCCGACGCCTACAAAGAGATGCTGCTGACAGCCAAGGCAGCGGACATCATTCATACTCCTGCCGTGTCTGGAGTACCGGCCAGCTTCATGCGTCAAAGCCTGGAAGCTGCCGGTTTCGACACGGCTGCGCTGCAAGGTAAAGGTGAAGTGAACTTCGGCGACAAGCTCAAACCGATCAACGACGAAGCCAAAGCCTGGAAAACCGTTTGGTCCGCCGGCCAGGGTGTCGGTGAAATCGACGATCTGCCAAGCGTGGACCAACTGGTGGCGCGCCTTGATGCCGAGTATCGCCAGGCCCTGGAGCACGCAGCGCAACTTCCGAAGCGCTGGCCGCGCTGAGAAAATTCCGGCCAGTCGCTGCCCGACTGGCCTTACACTGGGCGACTGCGACACGTTTCAATTCAATTTCTTTCGCGACAAGGATGCCTCGGCCATGAGCGAACCCCGTTACAAGATTGTTTTCGACGGAGCCCTCCAGCCCGGCGTCGATATCACCACGGCCAAACTCAATCTGGCCGATCTGTTCAAGAGCGACGTGGCCGGCATCGATCGCCTGTTCAATGGACGCGCCGTTGCCCTCAAGCGCGACCTCTCGCACAGCGACGCCCAGACCTATCTGCAAGCGCTAAGCAAGACAGGGATCGACGCCCGGATCGAATCGGAAACGGCCATCGAACTGAATCTGTCCGATGTACAGGAACACTCTGCCGCCGTGGCTGAGCCCGATTCGCCTTATGCACCGCCTCGGGCCAGTGTCGGTGAACAACTGGCGGAATTCGCCACGCTCAAACCCTTCAGTGTCGAAGGCCGAATCGGCCGCCTGCGCTACCTCGCATGGTCGATGGTGTTGAGTCTGGTGACCCTGCCAATAGTCGGTGTGTTCGCGCTGATCGGGCTGGGACTGGTCAGCACGGATTCGACTGCGGGGCTGATCATCGGCGGCATCTTCGCCTTCTTCCTGTTTGTGGCTTTCGCGATTGTCGGCATCCTGTTCAGCATTCAGCGCCTGCACGATATTGGCTGGTCAGGCTGGCTCTGGCTGCTGACCCTCGTACCGTTCGTGGGCAGCTTCTTTCCGCTGGTGATCATGGTCATGCCGGGCAATACCGGCGCCAATCGCTACGGCCCGCCACCGCCGCCGAACAGCACTGCCGTCAAAGTGCTGTGCTCTCTGTGGATCGTGTTCATCGGGCTGTTCTTCGTCGGTGGAATGCTGGGCGGGATCTCCGCGATCCAGCAGGAGTACGAAACCAGCCTCGAAAGCAGTTACGAAAGCGGTTCGGTAACCGCCGATGAAGTCGATGTCGAAGTCGAGCCCGTGCCGAATTCGGTGGACGATGCAGCCGAAGCCGCGCCGGCCCCTGTAGACTCTGCGAAAGAATGAACAGCGCTCCCCGCCGTGACACCTGCGTCCACGGCGCGGAGCTGTTGCGATGGAGAACTGCATGACCCGTTACGCTCTGATCACTGGCGCCTCCAGCGGCATCGGCCTGGCCATGGCCGAAGCCCTGGCCCGCCGAGGCCGCAGCCTGATTCTGGTGGCCCGACAGCGTGATCAGCTGGAAAGCATTGCGATTGAACTGACCCAACGTTTCGGCGTGGAGGTACTGTTCCGGGCCTGCGACCTGGGCGAGCCGTTGCGCCTGTCCGGATTTTTACTGGAGCTTGAAGAAGGCGACCGGCAGATCGACTTGCTGGTGAACTGCGCCGGCATTGGTACATGCGGCCCGTTCCTGGCCCAGGACTGGATGACTGAGCAGGACCTGATCGAGGTGAACATTCTCGCCCTCACCCGTTTGTGCCATGCGATCGGTAACAGCATGGCACTGCAGGGTGGTGGGCAGATCCTCAACGTGGCATCGGTGGCCGCGTTCAATCCCGGCCCGTGGATGAGCACTTACTACGCCAGCAAGGCTTACGTTCTGCACTTTTCCGAAGCGCTGCGGGTGGAATTGAAAAAGTGTGCCGTGAAAGTCTCGGTCCTCTGCCCCGGCCCGACACGTACGGCATTCTTTCGCACAGCGCAACTGAACAACGAGAAACTCAACGCCAGCAAATTACTGATGAGCCCCGAAGAGGTCGCGCTGTATACCGTGCGCGCCCTTGAGAAAAACCGCGCGATCATTATTCCCGGGCGCAGAAACCGCTGGTTCGCATTTCTGCCACGACTGGGTTCGCGCTGGCTCAACCGGACCATCGTCGGCATGGTCAACAAAGCCTACTGCCCGCGCTGAATCGTCCTACGGTAAAACACTGGGCGGACTTATACCTCATGAGTACACTCAGACCAGCTCACACAACGGAGAAAACAGCTGTGGATACTCTGTTCACCAAGATCATCAACCGGGAAATCCCGGCGAAGATCATCTACGAGGACGACCAGGTTCTGGCGTTCCACGACATCGCCCCACAGGCACCGGTGCATTTTCTGGTGATCCCGAAGAAACCGGTGCGCACCCTCAATGACCTGACCGAAGACGACAAGGCACTGGCCGGGCACATCCTGTTCACCGCCCAGCGTCTGGCGCTGGAGCTGGGTTGCGAAGAGGGCTTCCGGGTGGTGATGAACTGCAATGAAAAGGGTGGGCAGACGGTCTACCACATTCATATGCACGTACTCGGTCAACGTCAGATGAACTGGCCGCCGGGCTGATCGACCTCGAAATCTGTGGGAGCGCCCTGCTCCCGCATGACCCAGCGCAAACCTTCCCCGGCCGATTCGGTTAAACTGGCCGCCGAGATTCTTCCCGGAGGTCAGCATGACTACCCAACGTCACTATTCGCCAATTGACCGTCTTCTGCTGCAAGCCGATGCCGCGATGCGAACCCTGCTGCCCTTCAGTGGCCAGCCGTACCGTCCGTCGCCAGCCATCGTACAGCCCGACGTGCAGATGAGCGACGAAGACACCCGCCACGTCGCCGGCCTGATGCGCATCAACCATACCGGCGAAGTCTGTGCCCAGGCGCTGTATCAGGGCCAGGCCCTGACCGCCAAGCTGCCGCAGGTTCGCGAAGCCATGGAGCATGCGGCCGAAGAAGAAATCGATCATCTGGTCTGGTGCGAACAACGCATTCATCAGTTGGGCAGCCACACCAGCGTGCTCAATCCGCTGTTCTACGGTATGTCGTTCGGGATCGGCGCAGTCGCCGGGCTGATCAGCGACAAGGTCAGCCTCGGGTTTGTCGCGGCGACCGAACATCAGGTGTGCAAGCACCTGAACGAGCATCTGGAACAACTGCCGGCCGAGGACGAAAAATCCCGGGCGATTCTGGAGCAGATGCGTATCGATGAAGAACATCACGCAGAAAGCGCACTGGAGGCCGGTGGTTTCCGCTTCCCGGCACCGGTGAAGTTCGGCATGAGCCTGTTGGCCAAAGTGATGACCAAAAGCACATACCGCATCTGAAAAACGCCCATAAAAAAGGCGACTGCCGCAAAGCAGTCGCCTTTTTTGTGCCTGGATTTCTTAGCTCGGCATATTGCGCGCGTAGAAAATCTCAAGCATTTCGTGCTTCACACGCTCGGTCACCTGGGCGCGTTGCTCAGACGACAGATTGCTGGTGGCATCGCCGAACAGGTAGTTATCCAGTTCGAAGTTCTTCAGCAGCATTTTGGTGTGGAACAGGTTTTCCTGGTACACGTTAACGTCGGTCATCTGGTACGCGTCGCGGGTGTCTTCGGAAAGGTAGTTCTGGATCGAGTTGATCTCGTGGTCGATGAAGTGCTTGTTGCCTTCAACGTCACGGGTGAAGCCGCGCACACGGTAATCCACGGTCACTATGTCCGAATCGAACTGGTGAATCAGGAAGTTGAGCGCTTTGAGCGGTGAAATGACTCCACAAGTCGACACGTCGATGTCCACACGGAAAGTCGCAATACCGGCGTCCGGATGGATTTCCGGGTAGGTATGCACCGTGATATGACTCTTGTCGAGGTGGGCCAGGATGATTTCCGGCAGCGGACCCGGCGACTCTTCGATCTGGCTTTCGGTCGGGGTGACCGGTTCTTCCGAGATCAGAATCGTGACGCTGGCACCCTGAGGCTCATAGTTCTGACTGGCAATGTTCAGAATGTTGGCACCAATGATTTCGACAACTTCCGTGAGGATCTGCGTCAGGCGTTCCGCGTTGTACTCTTGATTGATGTACTCGACGTAAGCCTGCTGGTCTTGCGGGGTTTCCGCGTAGCAGATGTCATAGATGTTGAAGCTCAAGGTCTTTGTCAGGTTATTGAACCCGTGGAGCTTGAGTTTGCTTTTCACCGTTAAAAACTCTCTATGTATGCGGCCCGGCCGCGTGATCAAGCATGCCCGTCAAGTGCGAACAACGCACCTGCGTAGGACGGTTAACACCTCTTCGCGATGGCGATTTTGGTTATCTGTTCAGGCGGCTGACCCGTCGGTTGACCGATCACTGCCCTGAAAAAAGTGGCGCATTATGCAGACGTCAGCGGGGGATCGCCAGAGTCTGCACTGCTTTTATGATAGTTGAATGTCGGCTTAGCCGAGTTCGATGATTTCGTAGTCGTGGGTGATCGCTACGCCGGCTGCGCCGAGCATGATCGAGGCCGAGCAATACTTCTCCGCCGACAGCTCGATGGCGCGTTTGACCTGAGCTTCTTTCAGGCCACGGCCCTTGACCACGAAGTGCATGTGGATCTTGGTGAACACCTTCGGATCTTCGGTCGCGCGTTCGGCTTCCAGATAAGCTTCGCAGCTTTCAACCGCCTGACGGGACTTCTTCAGGATGCTGACCACATCGAAATTGCTGCAACCGCCAACGCCCAGCAGGAGCATTTCCATCGGGCGAACACCCAGGTTACGACCACCGGCGTCCGGCGGACCGTCCATGACCACGACATGACCGCTGCCGGATTCGCCGAGGAACATGGCTTCGCCAGCCCATTGGATGCGTGCCTTCATCGCCAAGACTCCACTGTAGAAAAAAGGGTCGCCAGCTTAGCACAGGGCCCTGCTTTGACTGCGAGCGGTGATCCTAGGATCGATGCCTTTACCGCGTAGGTAATTTCTCGAATTTTCGACGAAGTGTCTGGTAAGCTGGCGCCAATTCACTGGCGCCTAGCCAGTATTTGTAGCGACCGCCTCAGCGCCTCATATAAAAACCAAATATAACCGTGCAGTCTTTTCGGGATACAACCATGGTTGGTATTACCCCCACACCCAAAATCAAGAACCTCGACAAGCTGCTGATGCACTGCCAGCGCCGGCGCCATGCGGCCAAGAGCAACATCATCTGTGCCGGGGATCGCTCGGACACGCTGTACTTCATCATCCGCGGTTCGGTCACGATCCTGATCGAGGATGACGACGGCCGCGAGATGATCATCGCTTACCTGAATGCCGGGGACTTCTTCGGTGAGCTGGGCCTGTTCGAACAGGCCGGTCAGGAACAGGAGCGCAGTGCCTGGGTGCGGGCCAAGGTCGAGTGCGAAGTCGCGGAAATCAGCTACGCCAAATTCCGTGAGTTGTCGCAGCAGGATCCAGACATTCTTTACGTACTCAGCGGACAAATCGCACAACGCCTGCGCAACACCACGCGCAAGGTCGGCGATCTGGCGTTCTTCGACGTCACCGGCCGCGTAGCCCGCTGTCTGCTGGAGCTGTGCAAGCAACCCGATGCGATGACCCACCCGGACGGCATGCAGATCAAGGTGACGCGTCAGGAAATCGGGCGGATTGTCGGTTGCTCGCGGGAGATGGTCGGTCGCGTCCTCAAGGATCTTGAGGAACGCAACCTGGTGGATGTGAAAGGCAAGACCATGGTGGTCTTTGGCACACGCTGAGTGCTGAGGTTCAGCCGGCGTAGATCTGCGCCAGCATTAAACGAAAGAGTTCATCGAGTCGCGCCAATGCATGGGGCGCCGGGAATTTCTCATGCAGTGCGATGTGGCTTGCAGCGCGCACCCGTTGCTCCAGGCCACACGCTTCATTGAAGCGATTGACCGCCGCGACCATCGATTCGCGCTCGTCATCCAGCAGCATCGCACCGTGCACCAATCCCACCGGGCGCTGCCCACCCTGACTCTGGCGCCAGCGCTGAGCGGTGCCGACCATCTTGCGGCCGTCGAGGTTGACGTTGAAACGACCGTCGCAGAAGGCGCCGTCGATTTCACCCAGCGAAGACGTGCCACCCAACTCATCCAGCAACTCACAGATCGGATCACACAGACGCCGGTAACCGGTTTCGATGCGGTTCAGATCGCCTTCGCTGCGAGGCGGTGCGTAGACCAATGCAATGTTGATCGTCGAAGCGGATTGCGGAACAGGCTCACCACCGGTTTCACGCAGCAATACCGGCCAACCGGCAGCGGCGGAGACTTCACAGGCGTGATCGAATCCGGGGAGCCGGTTCAAGCGACGCGGCATGACCAGAGCACGATCACTGGGCTGCCAGAACAGCAGGCCGAATTCGGCATCACCGGCGCAGACCGAGGCCAGCAGATCCTGCTCGGCTTGCAGGCCAGCTTCGATGGGCAGGGAAACTGGAGTCATAAAGAAGTCCGTTAGACGATCAGTCTGTGGTGAATCTTATGGCCTCTTCGCGGGCAAGCCCGCTCCCACATTAGGAGAGCATTTCTCCTGTGGGAGCGGGCTTGCCCGCGAAAGAGTCGACTCGGTCTGAATGAATCAGTCGAGGGTCGAACCGCTCACCGGAACGCCGCGCTCAGGGAAGAACAGACGTTGCAGTTCAATGCCCGGGCTTTCGGCGCGCATGAACGCTTCGCCCACCAAGAACGCGTAAACGTCGCTGATTTCCATCAGCTCGACATCGGCACGGTTGAGGATGCCGCTCTCGGTAATCACCAGACGATCGCGTGGGATGCGCGGCAGCAAGTCGAGGGTGGTTTCCAGGCTCACGTCGAAGGTGTGCAGGTTGCGGTTGTTGACCCCGACCAGTGGCGTGTCGAGGGTTTTCAATGCGCGTTCCAGTTCATTGCCGTCGTGGACTTCCACCAGCACATCGAGACCGACGCCTTTGGCCACCGAAGCCAGCTCGGCCATTTTCACGTCATCCAGCGCAGAGACGATCAGCAGCACGCAGTCGGCGCCCAGAGCGCGGGCTTCGACGATCTGGTACGGATCGATCATGAAGTCCTTGCGGATCACCGGCAGCGAGCACGCCGCGCGGGCCTGTTGCAGGTAGGCATCGGCGCCCTGGAAGTAGTCGATATCAGTCAGTACCGACAGACAGGTCGCCCCGCCCTTCTCGTAGCTTTTAGCGATGTCGGCAGGAACGAAGTTCTCGCGGATCACGCCTTTGCTCGGCGAAGCCTTCTTGATTTCAGCGATAACGGCCGGTTGTTTCTTCTTGGCCTGCGCCAGCAAGGCACGGGCAAAACCGCGGGGTGCATCGGCCGCCTTGGCCAGACTTTCCAGCTCGCTCAGGCTCACACGGGCGCTACGCTCGGCGACTTCCTGAACCTTGCGGGCCAGAATGTTTTCCAGAACCGTCGGTACACTCATCCCTCATTCTCCACTTTGAATACCGCGGTAAAGGCACCCAACTCCTCGAGTTTTTCCCGAGCGAGGCCGGTGTGCAGAGCGTCGTGGGCAAGTGCCACGCCTTCTTTCAGACTTGTTGCCAGATCGGCGGCGTACAACGCCGCACCGGCATTGAGCACGATCATTTCGGCAGCCTTCTGGCCGTTCTCGGTCTTGCGCTTGCCCAGCGCGTCGCGAATCAGTGCCAGCGAAGCTTCCGGACCTTCGACCGACAGGCCGTGCAGACTCTGGCTCTTCATGCCCAGATCTTCCGGCTCGACCCAATATTCGGTGATCTCGTTGTTCTTCAGCTCGGCCACAAAAGTCGGTGCAGCAAGGCTGAATTCGTCCAGACCGTCCTTCGAATGCACCACCAGCACATGTTTGCTGCCCAGACGCTGCAAGACTTCGGCCAATGGCCGGCACAGAGCCTGAGTGAATACGCCGACTACCTGATGTTTAACGCCGGCCGGATTCGTAAGCGGGCCGAGCATGTTGAACAGGGTACGCAGGCCGAGGTCGCGGCGCGGGCCGGCGGCGTATTTCATGGCTTTGTGGTGAGTCTGGGCGAACATGAAACCGATGCCGACGTTGTCGATGCAACGCGCCACCTGAACCGGGGTCAGGTTGAGGTAGATCCCGGCAGCTTCCAGCAGGTCGGCGCTGCCGCTCTTGCCCGACACCGCACGGTTGCCATGTTTGGCCACGGTGCAGCCGGCAGCAGCAACGACAAAGGAGGAAGCGGTGGACACGTTGAAGATGTTCGCGCCGTCACCGCCGGTGCCGACCACATCGACCACGCCGTCGAGGGTCTTGAGTTCGACCTGCTCGGCCAGCTCGCGCATCACCGACACCGCGCCGACGATCTCGTCGATGCTTTCGCTCTTCATGCGCATGGCCATCATGAACGCGCCGATCTGCGCGTCCGTGCATTGGCCGGTCATGATTTCGCGCATTACATCGCGCATTTCATCGGTGCTGAGGTCGAGGTGATCGACGATACGGCTCAGGGCTGACTTGATATTCATGGAGAGTCCTTAGCGCGTGCCGCCGGTTTGTTTGAGGAAGTTGGCGAACAGCTCATGGCCCTGCTCGGTAAGGATCGATTCCGGGTGGAACTGTACGCCCTCGATGTTCAGGGTCTTGTGGCGCAGGCCCATGATTTCATCGACCGAGCCGTCATCATGCTGAGTCCACGCGGTCAGCTCCAGGCAATCGGGCAAGGTCTCGTGCTTGACGATCAGGGAATGATAGCGGGTGACGGTCAGCGGACGATTCAGGCCGGCAAATACGCCCTTGTCCTCGTGGAATACCGGGCTAGTCTTACCGTGCATCACTTGCCGGGCACGTACCACATCACCGCCAAAGGCCTGGCCGATGGACTGGTGGCCGAGGCAGACGCCGAGGATCGGCAGCTTGCCGGCGAAGTGCTTGATGGCTTCGATGGAGATACCGGCTTCGGTCGGCGTGCACGGACCGGGGGACACCACGATTCGTTCCGGGTTGAGCGCTTCGATTTCGGCGATGGTCAGTTCGTCGTTGCGCACGACCTTGACCTCGGCACCCAGCTCGCCAAGGTATTGCACAACGTTGTAAGTAAAGGAGTCGTAGTTGTCGATCATCAGCAACATGGCGTTTCGAACCTCTTGAATTCTGACTTGGAAACAGCCTTCGGATGACTTGCCAGGACGCTGCACGATGTCGGACGCACAAATGGCGACGGCAAAGCGGCATTTCAAACGGGCAAGGAAGGCAAAGCGATACAGATCCGGCGGGGCCGGCAGAAAAGATTCAGGCGCGCCAACGCCAGCGGGCGTGTGCCTTGATGACTTGATCCAGGAGTTTGCTGGTGATCAACACGGGGAAGGTCTCGTTCATACGTTCCCGCACAGTAACTTAGCTGGGCAGAGCGTGCAATATGGCCAGGCCTGACGGGGGGAAAACTATGGGAGGGTTGACGACCGATGGCAAAACGCCGGAAGTTTTTGGTACTGTCGTTTCGTTCCATACAACAATAAATAAACGGACTTGCTCATGATCAAACAAACGTTGTTTGTACCGCTTGCCGGATGCCTGCTCGCGATGGCCTGCGCCCAGGCGAATGCTGCGCCCAATCCTTATTCGAATTTCGTTGTCTTCGGCGACAGCCTCAGCGACGCCGGGACATTTTCCGACCCAGGCGGTCCGGCCGGATCAGGCAAGCGCTTCACCAACCGCACCGGCCCGAACTACCAGGACGGCAGCGGGGAGTTCTACTCGCTGAACGCCACCCAATTGATCGGCGGCCGACTGGGTTTCTCGCCAAATCAGACCGCTTCCGCTGATTCGGCGGTACGCGCCGGCCAGGGTTTGCCCGACGGCAACAACTGGGCCGTTGGCGGCTATCGTACCGACCAGATTCTCGACTCGATCACCACCACGTCCGCCAGCGGTGAACGCACACGTGCCGGTTATTTGCCGTCGAACGGTTTCCGGGCTGACCCCAATGCACTCTATTACCTGACCGGGGGCGGCAACGACTTCCTTCAGGGGCGCGTTACCAGCCTCCCTCAAGCCAATGCTGCCGCCGACCGACTGGTCGACAGCGTACGTACATTGCAAGGTGCCGGCGCCCGCTACATCATGGTCTGGCTGCTGCCGGACATCGGCCTGACACCGGCCATCAACGGCTCGCCGCTGCAGAGCTTCACGTCGCAACTGAGCGCCCAGTTCAACACCGAACTGGTGAGCCAACTGCAGACAGTCAACGCCAACGTCATCCCGCTGAACATTCCGGTCCTGCTCAAGGAAGCGTTTGCCAATCCGGCACAGTTCGGCCTGGCCACCGATCAGAATCTGGTCGCTACCTGCTTCAGCGGCGATGGCTGTACCGAGAATGCCCGGTACGGGATCAACAGCGCCACGCCGGATCCGACCAAGCTGATCTACAACGACTCGGTGCACCCGACCGAAGCCGGGCAACGGTTGATTGCCGATTACGCCTACTCGTTGCTGGCTGCTCCATGGGAACTGACCCTGCTGCCGGAAATGGCCCAGGGCACGTTGCGCGCGCATCAGGATGAACTGCGCAATCAATGGCTGGCCGACTGGGAAAACTGGCAAGGCGTTGGCCAATGGCGAGCGATCGTCTCCGCTGGCGGCCAGCATCAGGACTTCGATGACCAGCACGCCGGGGCAAGTGCCGATGGCAATGGCTACAACCTGAACATCGGTGGCAGCTACCGCCTCGACGACGCCTGGCGCGTGGGTGTGGCGGCAGGTTTCTATCACCAGAAAATCGAAGCCGGCGACAACGACTCCGAGTACAAACTCAACTCCTACATGGGCACCGCGTTCGCCCAGTACCAGCAAAACCGTTGGTGGGGTGACTTGGCTGTTACCGCCGGACATCTGGACTACGACAGCCTGAAGCGCAAGTTCCAACTCGGGATCAACGAACGTGGCGAGAAAGGCGACACCGACGGCTACGTACTGGCCATCGGCGGCCGCGTCGGCTACGACATCGCACCAGAAGCCAGCAGCCCATGGCACCTGTCGCCATTCGTCAGCGCCGACTTCGGCAAGGTGGAAGTCGACGGCTACTCGGAAAAAGGCGCGGACGCTACAGCGCTGACCTTCGATGACCAGTCGCGCAACTCCCGCCGTCTCGGCCTCGGCATCCAGGGCAAATACCAGATCACCGCACAGACTCAGGTGTTCGGTGAATTCGCCCACGAGCGCGAGTACAACGACGACGCTCAGGATCTGACGATGAACCTCAACAGCCTGCCGAACAATCGTTACACCCTGGAAGGCTATACACCGCAAACCAACCTGAACCGTTTGAACCTGGGCGTCAGCCACAACCTCACCAAGGAAGTGGCCCTGCGCGCCAGCTACAACATTCGCAAGGATGACGACTTTACCCAGCAAGGGGTCAATGTTGGTGTAAGTCTCGACTTCTGATCAGTCGGCAATAAAAAACGCGGCGCCCTCACAGGCGCCGCGTTTTTTTATGGCTGAATCCCCTATCACTCAGTCGGGGTTTGCTCGGCCAGTGCAACAGCGCGGAACATCGCGCGGCGCTTGTTGATGGTTTCTTCCCATTCCAGTGCCGGCACCGAGTCGGCAACGATACCGCCACCGGCCTGCACGTGCAGCTCGCCGTTCTTGATCACTGCGGTGCGAATCGCAATCGCGGTGTCCATGTTGCCGTTCCAGGCGAAGTAACCGACAGCGCCGCCATACACGCCACGCTTGACCGGCTCCAGTTCGTCGATGATTTCCATCGCTCGGATCTTCGGTGCGCCGGACAAGGTGCCCGCCGGCAAAATCGCCCGCAGTGCATCCATGGCGGTCAGGCCGGACTTCAACTGACCGGTAACGTTGGACACGATGTGCATCACGTTGGAATAACGCTCGATGACCATTTTCTCGGTGAGCTTCACCGAACCGATTTCCGAAACACGCCCGGTGTCATTGCGACCGAGGTCGATCAACATCAAGTGCTCGGCGATCTCCTTGTCGTCGGACAGCAGGTCTTCTTCCAGCGCCACGTCGGCCTCTTCGGTGGCCCCGCGAGGACGGGTGCCGGCAATCGGGCGCACGGTGATCAGGTTGTCTTCGACCCGCACCAGCACTTCCGGCGAACTGCCGACGACGTGGAAATCGCCGAAGTTGAAGAAGTACATGTACGGCGTCGGATTGAAGCAACGCAGCGCGCGGTACAGATCGATCGGCGCAGCCTTGAAGTCGATCGACATGCGCTGGGACGGCACGACCTGCATGCAGTCCCCGGCGAGGATGTATTCCTTGATGGTGTCGACGGCTTTTTCGTAGTCGTCCTGGGTGAAACTGGAGCGGAACACCGGCTCGGCCGCCTGCTGTTTGCTGAAGTCCAGGCCACGGCGCGGGGTAATCGGCTGACGCAGTTTTTCCAGCAGTTGCTGCAGTTGCGCCTGACCCTGCTCGTAGGCATCGGCCTGCGCCGGATCGGCCAGCACGATCGCGTGCATCTTGCCGGCGAGGTTGTCGAACACCACCACCGCATCGGAGACCATCAGCAGAATGTCCGGCACGCCCAGCGGATCCGGGTTCGGGCATTTGCCGAGACGCTTCTCTACATAACGCACGCAGTCGTAACCGAAGTAACCCACCAGGCCGCCGTTGAAACGCGGAAGACCGGCAATGGTCGGCACGTTGTAGCGGGCCTTGAAGGTTTCGACGAAGGCCAGCGGGTCTTCGACGTCGTGGCTTTCGGTCTCGACGCCATCGACGGTGATGCTGACGTGATGATCGTGAACCCGCAGCACGGTGCGGCACGGCAGGCCGATGATCGAGTAACGGCCCCATTTCTCGCCACCCTGCACCGATTCGAGCAGGTAGGAGTTCGGCTGGTCAGCCAGTTTCAGGTAGATCGACAGCGGTGTGTCGAAGTCGGCCAGGGTTTCGCAGGCCAGCGGGATGCGGTTGTAGCCTTCAGCGGCCAGACGCAGGAATTCTTCGCGGATCATAGGGTGCCTCGTGGTGTGAGGTGCAAATCAGTCAGGTGTGCAAACGCGCCGGCAGGCCGGCCAGGAACAAGTCAGGCGCGCCAACGCCAGCGGGCCAGGGCCTTGATGACTTTCATCCAGAGTTTGCGGGTGACCACCACGATGGCGTTTCCAGAAGGGGATTGAGAAGCGTCGGGCAACGTTATCTCAGCGGCCGTATCCAGGCAACCGGGAATTAGCTTGCGCAGATCGTCGATCACCAGTGCCGGGGATTCCTCGGCAATCGGCCGGCCATGATTGTAGCCATAACTCAGCGCAACACATTTGACCCCCGCCGCTTTCGCCGCCAGCACGTCGCTGCGCGAATCGCCAACGAACAGCGATTGCGAGGCCGGAATGCCGGACATCTTCATGACGAAGAACAGCGCCGCCGGATCGGGCTTCTTCTGCGGCAGGGTGTCGCCGCCGATGATCCACTTGAAATAGCGGCCGATCTTCATCTGATCCAGCAGCGGCGCAACGAAACGCTCCGGTTTGTTGGTGATCAGCGCCATGGCCACGCCCTGCTTGTGCAGCCATTTCAGGGTGTCGCGCACGCCGGGATAGACCACGGTCAGCTCATGGCTGGCGCCGTAGGCTTCCATGAACACCTCCAGCGCATGCTCGGCTTCGACGTCATCCACGGCGGTATGATCGATGCCGCCCGCCAGCGCCCGACGCACCAGCACCGGCGCACCGTTGCCGACCCACTCGCGCACCGACTCGATACCGGCAGGCTTGCGCCCGAGGGAGAGCAGCATGTTATCCACCGCCGCCGCCAGGTCGGGTACCGAGTCGATCAGCGTGCCATCCAGATCGAACATCACCAACCGCGGCAGTTGCCCCGGGAACAGCTGCTCAAATCCGCTCATGGGCGGGCCAGCGCCAGTTCGGAACGCATCTTGTCGATGACTTCCTGATAGTTCGGCGCATTGAAGATCGCCGAGCCGGCGACAAAGGTGTCGGCGCCGGCAGCGGCGATTTCACGGATGTTGTTGACGTTGACGCCGCCGTCGATCTCCAGGCGGATGTCACGGCCCGAGGCATCGATGATCGCGCGCGCTTCGCGCAGCTTGTCGAGGGTGCCGGGGATGAACTTCTGCCCGCCGAAGCCCGGGTTGACGCTCATCAGCAAGACCATGTCGACCTTGTCGATCACGTACTTGAGTACGTCCAGCGGGGTCGCCGGGTTGAACACCAGGCCGGATTTGCAGCCGCCTTCACGGATCAGTTGCAGCGAACGATCGACGTGCAGCGTGGCTTCCGGGTGGAAGGTGATGTAGGTGGCGCCGGCCTCGATGAAGTCGCCGACGATACGATCCACCGGGCTGACCATCAGGTGCGCGTCGATCGGCGCGGTCACGCCGTACTTGCGCAACGCGGCGCAGACCATCGGGCCGATGGTCAGGTTCGGTACGTAGTGGTTGTCCATGACATCGAAGTGGACGAAGTCGGCACCGGCGGCCAGAACATTGTCCACTTCCTCGCCCAGGCGGGCGAAGTCGGCGGAGAGAATCGACGGAGCAATAACGAAGGGCTGCATGACGCACCTTTTCTGAGCTAAATCACGATGGCGCGCATTGTATACCTCAAGTTTCCGCGCGCGCACCGTGACCGCGATGATTGGGTTGTGCCATGACCGATGACCGGCAGGTTCTCAGTACGCCGCCCGGTAGATCTTCTCGATGTCGACAGCGCTGAGCTTGCGCGGGTTGTTGCGCATCAGGCGCTCGATGCCCGCGGCCTCTACCGCCATGGCCGGAATCGCCTCTTCGGGCACGCCGAAACTGCGCAAACCCTGCGGAATTTCCACCGCTGCACACAGTTCGGTCATCGCCGCGACGGCACAGTCGGCGGCTTCATTGAGACTCAGATGAGCGGTCTTCACCCCCATGGCTTCGGCGATATCCTGCATCCGTTCGACGCAGGCCATCTTGTTCCACGTCATGACATACGGCAGCAGCAAGGCATTGCTGACGCCGTGGGCAATGTTGAAACGCCCGCCCAGCGGATACGCCAGCGCATGCACCGCGCCAACCCCGGCATTGCCGAACGCCATGCCGGCCATCAGGCTGGCGGTGGCCATATCCTCACGGGCCTGCAGGTTGGACGGATTGGCGTAGGCCTTGGGCAAAGACCGGGCGATCAGCTTGATTGCGCCGATCGCCAGCGAATCGGTGATCGGCGAGGCATTCAGCGACAGATAGGACTCGATGGCGTGCACCAGCGCATCGACGCCACTGGCGGCGGTCACACTGCGCGGACAAGTCAGGGTCATTTGCGGGCTGACCAGCGCCACATCCGGCAACAGGTAGTCGCTGACGATGCCTTTCTTTAGTTGGGCGACCTTGTCCGAAAGGATCGCGACGTTGGTCACTTCAGAACCGGTGCCGGCCGTGGTCGGGATGGCGATCAGCGGCGGGCCTTTGCGCGGGACCTGATCGACGCCGAACAGATCCTCCAGCGCACCGTGATAACCGGCGTACGCCGCGACACTCTTGGCGATGTCGATGGCACTGCCGCCACCCAGACCGATCAGCCCGTCATGCCCGCCCTCTCGGTAGACGCGCATGCAGTCCTCGACGATGGCGATTTCCGGATCCGGCAGCACGCGGTCGAAGATTTCGTATTCGCGCTCGCCGATCTGCGCCAGCGCCAGCTCAACCGTGCCGGACTTGACCAGCGCGGCATCGGTGACGATCAGCGGGTTGTCGATGTCCAGCCGCGTGAGTTCGGCCGCCAGTTGCTCGATGGCCCCGGCGCCGGTGATCAGTTTGTGAGCAATCTTGAACGAGGAAAGACTCATCGTGCGCAGCCTCTTATAGATGTGGGAGCTGAGCACAAGCGTAGCTGGGGAATTTGGGTTGTCTGGTATTCAGGGTGTGAATGGCTGAAGCAGGGTCAAGAGCACCCTCACCCTCACCCTAGCCCTCTCCCGGAGGGAGAGGGACCTGACCGTGGTGGATGGGAGAGGTACACCGACTTGCGACTCCGAGTCGAACTCAAGTACTTAAAAGCACGCAGATCAGCTCCCTTTCCTAAGTAGAACGCAGATCCTGAACAGCACGAAAATCTGCTCCCTTTCCCCCTCGCCCCCTTGGGGGAGAGGGCTGGGGTGAGGGGGTGAGCCTTTGATCTGGCCGTTAAACCTGAGCAGTACGCAGTTTTTCGCTGCGGCCGCGTAGCCATTCCAGTGTCAGCAGCAGGATGACGGAGAAAGCAATCAACAACGTGGCAGCCGCCGCAATCGTCGGACTCAGGTTCTCGCGAATCCCGCTGAACATCTGCCGAGGCAACGTCGCCTGCTCAGGCCCGGCAAGAAACAGCGTTACCACCACTTCATCAAACGAAGTCGCAAAGGCAAACAACGCCCCCGAAATCACCCCGGGCGCAATCAACGGCAAGGTCACCCGACGGAACGTGGTCAGTGGCGAGGCGCCGAGGCTGGCCGCCGCCCGCACCAGGTTATGGTTGAACCCTTGCAAGGTCGCCGACACGGTGATGATCACGAACGGTACGCCGAGCACAGCGTGCACCACGATCAGCGAAAAGAAACTGTTGCCCAGGCCCAGCGGTGCGAAGAACAGGTAACTGGCCACGCCGATGATCACCACCGGCACCACCATCGGCGAAATCACCAGCGCCATCACCAGCGCCTTGCCGGGGAAGTCGCCACGGGTCAGGCCGATGGCCGCCAGCGTGCCGAACACCATCGCCAGCACCGTCGCCGCCGGGGCGACGATGATGCTGTTCTTCAGCGAGCGCATCCATTCCGCCGAGGCGAAGAAGTCCTGATACCAGTGCAGCGAGAAACCTTGCAGCGGGTACACCAGGAAACTGCCCGAGTTGAACGACAGCGGCACGATCACCAGCACCGGCAGGATCAGGAACAACAGGATCAAGCCGCAGAGAATCCGCAAGCTGTAGAACCACACCCGCTCGACGGGCGACATATAAGGACTCAGCATTTCAAATTCCCCTTAGCTCAGGCGCAGGCGACTGGCGCCCACCAGCCAGCTGTAGATCAGATAAAGCACCACGGTCGCCAGCAGCAACAGCCCGCCAAGCGCGGTGGCCATGCCCCAGTTGATGCTGGTGTTGGTGTAGAACGCGACGAAGTAGCTGACCATCTGATCGTTCGGGCTGCCGAGCAGCGCCGGGGTGATGTAGTAGCCGATGGCGAGGATGAACACCAACAGGCAACCGGCGCCGACACCGGCATAGGTCTGCGGGAAATACACCCGCCAGAAACTGGCGAACGGATGGCAACCGAGGGAAATCGCGGCGCGCATGTAAGTCGGCGAGATGCCTTTCATCACGCTGTAGATCGGCAAGATCATGAACGGCAGCAGGATGTGCACCATCGAGATGTAGACCCCGGTGCGGTTGAACACCAGCTCCAGCGGTTTATCGATCACGCCCATCGCCATCAAGGCGCTGTTGATCAATCCTCCGGATTGCAGCAACACGATCCACGCGGCGACCCGCACCAGAATCGAAGTCCAGAACGGCAACAGCACCAGAATCATCAGTAGGTTGCTTTGACGCGACGGCAGGTTGGCCAGCAGGTAGGCCAGCGGATACGCCAGCACCAGGCAGATCACGGTGATGATCAGGCCCATCCAGAAGGTCCGGGCGAAGATGTCGAGGTAGATCGCCTGATCCGGGGTGGCCGGGGCCAGTTCGCCGAGATCGTCGATACGATGATCCACCGCCGCCAGCAGATAGAACGGTGTGATGCTGCTGGTATTGCGCTTCACGGCCTGCCAATAGGCCGGATCGCCCCAGCGTTCGTCGAGGCCTTCCAGCGCTTCTTTATAAGAGGCCGGTTCGCTGGCGAATGGCAGCGAGCGGGCGGTTTTGGTCAGCAGGCTGCGATAGCCGGCCAACTCCATGTTCAGGCGCTTGGACAGATCGCCCAGGGTCTGGTTTTTGCGAGCTTCGGCGAGGTCTTCGCCGGCGGCTTTGTAGACCGGCTCAGCGGGCAGTCCGCGACCGTCCCAACTGGCGATGGCTGCCACGGTGCGTGGCATGCCGCCCACGACTTCCGGGTTGCCGACGCTTTTGTAGAGCAGCGCCACGATCGGCACCAGGAACACCAGCAACAGAAACAGCACCAGCGGCGCGATCAGCGCCTGGGCCTTCCAGCGGTTGACCCGCTCGGCGCGCTTGAGCTTCTGCTTCAAGGTGGGGCTGTTGCCCTCGTTCAGGGGAACGGCGATGGCCATGACGTACTCCGCAAATCTTTGATCGTTACAGAGACAGTGAACCGCCTCTGTTGTGTTGGAACACCGCAGCCTGTGGGAGCGAGCTTGCTCGCGAATGCGGTCATTCAATCAACGAAGATGTTGAATGGGGTGGCCTCATCGCGAGCAAGCTCGCTCCCACAAGGGTGAGGCGAGCCCGCCCTTGCAGGGTCGTGTGGTTACTTCGCAGCCCAGGAATTGAAGCGCTGCTCCAGTTGCTCGCCGTTGTCAGCCCAGAAGCTCACGTCGATCTGCACCTGGTTGGCGATGTTTTCCGGGGTGGTCGGCATGTCCTTCAGGACATCCTTGGCCAGCAGCGGCACTGCCTGGGTGTTGGCCGGACCGTAGGCGATGTTTTCCGAGTAGGTCTTCTGCTGTTGAGGCTGTACCGAATAGGCGATGAATTTCTTCGCCGCTTCTGCACGTTTGGCGTCCAGGCCTTTCGGGATGGCCCATGCGTCGAAGTCGTAGATGCCGCCGTTCCACACCACTTTCAGGTTGGATTCTTTCTGCACGGCCGCGATCCGGCCGTTGTAGGCCGAGCTCATGACCACGTCACCGGACGCGAGGTATTGCGGCGGCTGGGCGCCGGCTTCCCACCACTGGATGCTTGGCTTGAGTTCGTCCAGCTTCTTGAATGCGCGATCCTGACCATCTTTGCTGGCCAACACTTTGTAGACGTCTTTCGGCGCAACGCCGTCAGCCATCAGTGCGAATTCGAGGGTGTACTTGGCGCCTTTGCGCAGGCCGCGCTTGCCCGGGAATTTCTTGGTGTCCCAGAAATCCGCCCAGCTGCTCGGTGCGGTTTTCAGCTTGTCGGCGTTGTAGGCCAGCACGGTCGACCACACGAAGAAGCCCACGCCGCAAGGCTGGATCGCGCCTTTGACGTAGTCCTCGGTCTTGCCGAACAGCGCAGGATCGAGTTGTTCGAACATGTCTTCGTCGCAGCCACGGGACAGTTCCGGCGACTCAACCTCGACCAGATCCCAGGACACGCTCTTGGTGTCGACCATGGCCTTGACCTTGGCCATTTCACCGTTGTACTCGCCGGCCACGATCTTGCCGTTACCCGTCGCTTCCCACGGTGCGTAGAAGGCTTTGACTTGCGCCGCCTTGTTCGCCCCGCCAAACGACACCACGGTCAGATCCGGGCCAGCGGCCATTGCGCTTGCCGCACCCATCAGGCCCAGGGTCAGGGCTGTGAACTTCAGGGATCTCAACATTTATTGTTCTCTCCACGTGCAGGGTTGGTGTTGGTATTGCCGGGGCGATTAATGCGCCTCATGGGGACGCCCTCACTTAGTTTCCTCACCGCGTTGTCGCCTTAAAGCGGGCCAGGCAAGGCGCAGGCCGAAGGGAATGGTGTTCCCTTTCCAAGGCCTGCAACGCAGCATGGCCCGCTTTAAGGCACAACCCGAAGGGCCGGGCCTGCTGTTGTGCAGGGCTGCGTTGCTCGAAGCTTATTTGGAATGACCAAACCACGCTTCTCGCGCCTTGCCCTGCACAACAGCAGACCCGGCGCGGTGTGGAAACTAAGTGAGGGCGTCCCCTAGTGGGTCGAGCGCGCGAACGTGCTCGACCTGCCAGCCAAGCGGAACCACGTCACCGACCGCGAGCGCAGGATCGAGCTCGGCAATCGGTTGTTTCACGAAGAAGTCGGTCTTGCCGCAGACTTCCAGGCGCACCCGGACGTGGTCGCCCAGATAGATGAATTCGGCCACCCGCCCGGAGAAGCGGTTGACGCATTGATCACTCGAACCGTTGAGGCTGACGCGTTCCGGACGGATCGACAGGGTGACCGGCTCACCGGTCTGGCCGATGTTGACCGCCAGCGCCTCGACCTTTTCACCACGCCCCAGCTCGACCACGCAGCGCTCGCCGTTCTGGCTGAGCAGGCGACCGTTGAGGCGGTTGTTCTCGCCGATGAAGTTGGCGACGAAGGTATTTTTCGGTTCTTCGTAGAGGGTGCGCGGCGGGGCGATCTGCTGGATCTCGCCCTGATGGAAGACGGCGACGCGATCGGACATGGTCAGGGCTTCGCCCTGGTCGTGGGTCACGTAGACCACGGTCACGCCGAGGCGCTGGTGCAGGTGTTTGATTTCCATCTGCATGTGTTCACGCAGTTGCTTGTCGAGGGCGCCGAGGGGTTCGTCCATCAGCACCAGTTGCGGCTCGAACACCAGCGCGCGGGCCAACGCCACACGTTGCTGCTGGCCGCCGGACAACTGCGCCGGATAGCGCGAAGCGAAGGCATCGAGCTGGACCATGCTCAGGACTTTCTTGACCTTGTCGCTGACGTCGCTCTTGTTCAGGCCACGCACGGTCAGCGGGAACGCCAGGTTCTCGGCGACGGTCATGTGCGGGAACAGCGCGTAGTTCTGGAACACCATGCCGATGTCGCGCTTGTGCGGCGGCACGTTGTTGATCGAGCGCCCGGCCAGGAGGATTTCACCGGCGGTCGGTGTTTCGAAACCGGCGAGCATCATCAGGCTGGTGGTCTTGCCGGAGCCGGACGGCCCGAGCAGGGTCAGGAACTCGCCCTTGCGGATGTCCAGGTTGAGGTCTTTGACGATCAGGTTCTCGCCGTCGTAGCTCTTCTGCACTCCACGAAAGCTGACCAGCACATCGCTGGCCCCTGCGTTTGATTCGACCTGGCTCATACCCACACCTTTGTTATTGATGACTGCTGTGGGATTAAGCCTAGTGGCTGCTCGCAGTCACGCAAATCGGGGCGCAGGAGAGAATCACCTCAGCCGGATGGAAGGCCGAGGGTAGGGATTGCCCTACAAGGATGGCGCGTTTTGGCAAACCCGACGCATGGGGCGGTGCTCAAGCCGCCAGAACCGGCAATAGCGCCTGTCGCTAATGGATATGCCCACAATCAACGGCTGAACAGAAGCCCCCCCTGTGGGAGCTGGCTTGCCAGCGATTGCGGTGGGTCAGCCTACATTGATGTAACTGAAACGCCCCCATCGCTGGCAAGTCGGAGCGCCGAACCGCAGCTCCCACAGTGTTTTGTAGCGTGTTCAGAGGAGCTTGTGCTCCATCGCGTACTTCACCAGTTCGGCGAGTGAGGTGATGTTGAGTTTCTGCATCAGCCGCGCCTTGTGGGTGCTGATGGTCTTGCTGCTCAAAGCTAGTTGCTGGGCAATGTCGTTGACGTTGGCACCCTGGGCCAGGCGCTCGAATACCGAGAATTCGCGTTCGGACAACAACGAATGCAGCGGCCGCGCATCGGTCAGGCCGACCTCGAAGACCATCCGGTCGGCCAGTTCCGGATCGATGTAGCGCCCGCCCGCCGCGACCTTGCGGATCGCCGTCAGCAGCAGCGCCGGATCGCTGTCCTTGGTCGCATACCCGGCAGCGCCGACCTTCAGCGCCCGGGCGGCCATCTGCGCTTCGTCGTGCATCGACAGCACCAGAATCGCCGGTGGATTGTTCAGTGCGCGGATGCGTGGAATCGCTTCCAGCCCGTTGACCCCGGGCATGGAAATATCGAGCAGCACCACCTCGCACGGCACGCTGCGCAGGGTTTCGAGCAACTGCTCGCCATTGCTCGCCTCCCCCACCACTTGCAGATCCTTGGCCAGGCCAATCAATTGCTTGATGCCTTCGCGAACGATGGTGTGGTCTTCAGCTACCAGTACACGGATCACTTACTTCTCCTCATCCAGTGGCACCCGCACGCTCAGTGTGGTGCCCTCGCCCGGCTCGCTGTCGAGTGACAACTGACCGCCCATGATCAACACCCGCTCACGCATGCCCACCAGCCCAAAAGACGTCGGCCTGCCCGCAGCGGCGACAAATCCTACGCCATCATCGCTGACAGTCAGACACAAGTCGTCGCCCTCCTGCGCCAGCGTCAGTTCCACAGTATGCGCCTGGGCATGGCGCATGACGTTGGTCAGCGCCTCCTGGAGGATGCGGAACAGGCCGATGGCCTTGGCGTCGCTAAGCGGCGGCAGATTGTCCGGCACCTGCACCAGACACGGAATCTGCGTGCGCGCTTCGAAACGCCGGGCCTGCCATTCGATCGCCGAGGCAATACCGGCATCGAGGATCGGCGGGCGCAATGCCGTCGCCACATCGCGCACCAGCTGGAACAACTGCGCAATCAGGCGTTTCATGCTGTTCAGGCGTTCATTCAGACCGGGGTCAAGTTGCGCGTAGGCCAGTTCGCACATCGATGTCTCCAGTTTCAGCACCGTCAACATTTGCCCCAGCTCATCGTGAACCTCGCGGGCGATGCGCGCCTTCTCCTCTTCCCGCACGCTTTCGAGGTGTGCCGACAGTTCGCGCAGTTGTTCGCGCGATGCCGCCAGTTCCAGTTCGATGCGTTTGCTTTCGGTGATGTCCCAGACGATGCCGTCCCAGACGTAGGCGCCGTCCTCCAGTTGCCGGGTGATGGCTTTGATCTCGGCCCAGCGCTGTTCGCCCTGCCGCGTCAGGATTCGCCCCTGCCACGACCAGTCGCTGTCGGTGTCCAGCGCCCGATCCTGAGTCTGGTGATAAGCGGCCTTGTCGTCCGGGTGCACCAGGCTGCGCAGGCCCATGTCGCGGTGGGCGATGGCGGCCGGCGCGTAGCCGACCAGACTTTCGCTGCCCTCGCTGATGTAGGCAAAGTCGATCTGCCCGGTCACCGGGGCGCGTTCCAGACGGAACACCAGCCCCGGCACGTTGGCGGCGATGCCTTGCAAGCGCGCCTCGCTTTCCTGCAACGCGGCCAGGGCGCGTCGACGTTCAGTCACGTCGGTGAGGTAGACCACCAGATACTCGCTGTCGCGAAAGCGCAGAAAACTCAGCGATACATCCGCCGGCAGGATGCTGCCATCGGCCCGCACACAACTGGTTTCAAAGCTGAGCGGCCCTTCTTCACTGGCCCGGGCGCGTTTCCACAGGTTGAGCCAACGATCCATGTGCAGGCCGGGTTCGAAGTCGATCAGCGGTCGCTCGATCAGCGCGCCTTGTGGATAACCGAGCATGTGTTCCGCCGCGCGGTTGGCGTAGCGCACGTGGCTGTCCCAGTTGACCCAGAGAATGCCGACAGTGCTCTGGTCGATGGAAAACTGGGTCAGGCGCAGGGCTTCTTCGCTGGCGGCGCGTAGGGCGATGTCTTCCCGGGCGGCGAGCAGGCGTTGTTCAAGGCTGTGTTGCTGGCGCCGTTGCCAGAAGACGATCGCCGCACAACTGAGCAGCAACACGGCGAACAACAGGCTCAGGTTCTGCCAGAACCCCGGCGACTCCGAAAGCCGCGGGTATTTGGGTTGCAGCCATTGGGTGTGCAGGCGCTCCAGATCTTTCGCCGGGATCGCCCGCAAGGCACTTTCGACGATCCCGGCCAACTCTGGCCAGTCGCGACGGGTGGCGACTCGCAGCAGTTGCGGCAGACCGATGTCGCCGACCACCACCAGCCCGGCAAACTCCGGCTCCGTCGACAGGCGTCCCAATTGCGCTTCGTCCACCACCGCGTAAGACGCCTGCTGACTCAACAACAACTGCAACGCCTGACGCTCCAGCGGCACGCCTTGCAGATTCAGATGGGGATAGTTGCCGCGCAGGTAATCGGCGGTAACGCTGGGCATGCGCACGGCCACCCGGGCCTGGCTGTCGAGCTTTTCCAGCTCGACCGAACTGCTCACTTTCTGGTCGCTGACCACCAGTTGCGGCACGCGCATGTAGGGATCGGAAAACTGCCAGAGGCGCAGCGAGCCAGGCGTCTGGGTCAGGCCCGGGGCGATATCGATCTCGCCGTCCCGCGCGGCGGCTTCCAGTTGTTCCAGATCAGGGAAGTTGCGCCAGCTGAGTTCTATGCCGAGAGCCTGGGCCATCCACTTCATCAACTCGACATTGGCCCCGGACAGTCGCTGCAAGCGCCGGTCGTATTGTGCGTACGGTGCCTGCAAAATCAGGCCGACACGCAATTCATTGTGCTGCGCCAGCCACTGTTGCTGGCTGGTCGACAACTGCGCAACATGGCTCGGCGGCGCAGGCGCGGCCCACCCCATCAAGGGAAACGCCAGACAGCCGATAACCCACAGGCAGCAAAAACGCATCATTGAAATCCCATACACTGACAAATTCTGACCAACCCATTAGGCTGCCGGGATACTTTCTGGCCTGGAATAACCGATGCCCCCTGTCTCTCGCCTGGCAATGCCAGCATTGTGCCTGTCGCTGATCCTGCCTTGTGCGTTTTCCGTCGAAGCCGCCGATCCGGCACCCGCCGCTGCCGCGGAAAAAACCGCCGAAGAAAAACCGGCCGAACGCCAGCCACTGCTTGAGCGTAGTCAGGAAGAAGCCTCGGCACTTGAACGCAAAGTCCCGGTCCAGGAGCAACAACAGTTGCAGGCTGGCAGCGACACATTCCTCGCACTGTGGAAACCGGCCAACACCGCCGACCCCAAAGGCGTGGTGATCCTCATCCCCGGTGCCGGCGAAACGGCTGACTGGCCCCAGGCGATCGGCCCGCTTCGGCGTAAATTGCCGGACGTCGAGTGGAACAGCCTGAGTATCACCCTGCCCGACCTGCAAAGCGATGCCATCGCACCGCGCGTAGTCGAGGCACCTGCGGCACCGAAAACCGCCGATGCGGGCAGCAAGGACTCGACCACCGCCCAACCGATCGAGCAAGCCGCCGGTGGTGAAGCGGATGTGGCTGACAAGGTCGTCGCCGAAACCACCGAAGAACAGGCCAAGGCCGACGCCGAGCGAATCTTCGCCCGCATCGATGCCGCGATTGCCTACGCCGAACAGCAAGGCGCGCACAGCATCGTGGTGCTCGGTCACGGCACCGGCGCTTATTGGGCTGCACGTTTCCTGAACGAAAAGCAGACGGCACAAGTGGAAAAACTGGTGATGGTCGCCGCGCAAGTGCCGCCCAAGGCCAAGCCTGAACTGGCAGAGCTGACGCCATTGCTGAAGCTGCCGACCGCCGACATCTTCTATATGGACAAGCCGCTGGATCGCAACGCCGCACTGGAACGCCTGCAGGCCAGCAAGCGCTTGAAGACGTCGGCGTTTAGCCAGGTCGCGCTCAAGGCATTGCCCGACAACAAGGCCGAGCAGGAACAATTGTTCCGCCGGGTGCGCGGCTGGTTGAGTCCGCAGAGCCCGGACTGACCGACCACACAAAAAAAGATCGCAGCCTGGGCTGCGATCTTTTTTACGTCTAGCGGAAATCCCGCCGCTCGCGAATCAATGTGTAGGCATTGTGCAAGTCGCGAGTCTTTTCAGTTGCCTCGAGCACCTGGGCCGCCGTCGCACCAGTACCGGCGATCTTATCCGGATGATGACGGCTGAGCAGGCGACGATAGGCGCGTTTGATCTGTGCCGGTTCGCTCGTCGCCGACACACCGAGCAGGCGCATCGCATCCTGATAGCTCACCGCTGCGCTGACGATCGGGCGCTTGTTCGGTTCGTAATCCGCCGCCAGCGCCTGAATCTGGTGAGTCGTCCAGCCCAGCCACTTGCCCCACTGCGCCAGCAATTCGCGTTCGCTGCTGCCGGCCCGCCCGTCGGCCCAGACCATCCGCCAGCAGGCGCGCAACACGCCTTCGGCAGCATGGGGCTGAGCGCTGAGACGCCGCAGATAACCGCGCAGGCGATCCCCGCCGGACTTGCCGCGATTGAACGCGGCAATGGCCCGGCGCTGCGCCGGCTCGCTCATGTCCAGCGCGCGCATCTCCTGACGCGCCTGCTGGATATGACCGTCAGTGACCCGCCCGTCACTCTTGGCCAGACGCCCGAGCAAGACGAACAACAACTCGTCGTTGCGCAGCATCGGCTGGCCGCCGAGTTTTTCCCGCAAATGCCCCCAGCTCTGCAAATGCAGGCGCCGATCCAGCGCCTGCCCCAACAAAGCCCCAAGCATGGCCCCCGGAATGCTGGCGATAGCAAAACCCGCTCCGGCTCCAATCAGAGTCCCTGGCCACAACATATCAACGACTCGCTTCTATCAAGGTTTCAGCTTCAGCCAGACGCTCGTGCGTACCGACATCGACCCAGTGACCTTTCAATCGCTCACCGCTTACCTGCCCGTCCGCCATGGCTTTGCGCAGCAACGGTGCCAGTTTGAAAGCGCCGTCCGTGCAGCCATCGAACAATTGCGGGTGCAACACGGCAATGCCGCTGTAAGTCAGGGTCGCCGCCTCCGGCTGGCCGTCCTGCACCTGGTCGCCGACCAGCCGGAAGTCGCCCGTCGGGTGATGGGCCGGGTTATCCGCCAGCACCAGATGCGCCAGTCCAGAGATCGGCTGGTGCAGCACACTGAAGTCGTAATCGGTCCAGATGTCCCCGTTGACCACCAGGAACGCTTCGTCACCGAGCAGCGGCAAGGCGCGGAAGATGCCTCCGCCGGTTTCCAGTGGCTCTCCCTCCGGCGAGTAGCGGATGCTCAAGCCGAATCGCGAGCCGTCGCCCAGATAATCTTCGATCTGCTGCCCGAGCCAGGCGTGGTTGATCACGATTTCGGTAAAACCTGCGGCCGCGAGGGCACGCAGGTGGTACTCGATCAACGGTACACCACAAGCACGTACTAAAGGTTTGGGGGTGGTCAGGGTCAGCGGGCGCATGCGCTCGCCTTTGCCGGCTGCCAGAATCATTGCCTTCATGCAGTCACTCCGCCACGCAGGCTGACCAGCAGCGCCTGCAGTTGCGCCAACTCGGGACGGCGTACGATCACCGCTTCTATATAAGAGAAGAAGCGCGGTACATCGGCGAGGTAGCGTGGCTTGCCATCGCGGTGACAGATTCGGGCGAAGATCCCGATGACCTTCAAGTGACGCTGTACGCCCATCAGGTCGCTGGCGCGCAGGAAATCTTCGAAGCCCGGCTGTACCGGAATGCTCAGCGCCGTCGCCTGCTGCCAGTAGCTTTCGAGCCAGCCACGTACGCGTTCTTCAGGCCAACTGAGGAACGCGTCCTTGAACAGACAGGTCACGTCGTAAGTCACCGGGCCATATACCGCGTCCTGGAAATCCAGCACGCCGGGGTTCGGTTCGCTGAGCATCAGGTTGCGCGGCATGTAGTCCCGGTGCACCAGCACTTTAGGCTGGGCCAGCGCGCTGTCGATCAGCAGATCGCTGACCTGCTGCCATTGCTGCTGTTGCGTGGCGTCGAATTCGATGCCCAACTCGCGTTTCACGTACCACTCGGGGAACAGTTCCAGCTCGCGACGCAACAGCGCGACGTCATAGCTCGGCAGCGGTGCCACCATCGGTAACTGCTGAAATGCCAACAGCGCCTGCAAAGCATCGCTGAACAATGCATCGGCATTTTCGCTGTCGATCACGTCGAGATAGGTCTTGCTGCCCAGGTCATTGAGCAAAAGAAATCCGCGTTCGAGGTCCTCGGCATAAATTTTCGGCACGTTAATTCCGGATTTCGCCAGCAAAAAGGCGATATCCACGAACGGTTTGCAGTTTTCCTGGGGCGGCGGCGCGTCCATCACGACGAAACTGCGACCGGCACCTTCCCAACGGAAATAACGGCGGAAACTTGCGTCGCTGCTGGCCGCGGTCAACGTGGCCGGGGGTACGGCACCCCAGCCCTGTTCGGCAAAAAGGGTCGCCAACTGCTCATCGAGCCAAACTTTCAGGTGTTGCAAGCGTACATCTTGGTCAGGCATTGCAAGGGTCTCCGACGGCGCTAGCCGTCAAGCGGGTCATGCTTTATTATCCAGCATCTTTTTCAGACCATCGAGAGGCGTGCGGCCCACACCGCGGGCAGATGGCACGCAGGAAGCCCGGACTAATAAGATGGCATTGAAATCCCCCGCGTTTCGTAAAAAATTTCCGTTGTTGGTAACCGGCAGTCTGCTGGCTATGCAACCTCTGGCCAGTTCATTCGTTGTCGCCGCCGAGCAGTATGACTGCGCCGTCTCGGCTACGGGCGGCTGGGCCTGTTCGCCGAAGGCACCGGCGGCTGCATTGCCGCCGCGCCCGGTGCATGACGGCAGTGCCGTCAGCGCTGCCGGCGAAGCCCCGGCCGAGAACGGCACCGTTTCGGACTCCGGTCCCAAACCCGTGCTGGTCACCGAGTCCAAGGGCCGTGGCCTGAAATCCCGTAGCGAAGACTACAGTCACCTCGACTGGGTTCCGCGCGAGAAGCTCACCGCCGCCCAACTGGCCGAGACAGGTCCTTACTGCTCTGGTTCCTATATCGAACCAATTCGTCCTGGCATGAATGACAAGACGAATAAAAGTGACGCCCCTACCTTCATCGGCGCGAAAGCTTCGCGCTACAACACCGAAGATCAGGTCGGCACGCTGGCCGGTGACGTGGTTCTGCGTCAGGGCAGCATGCAGGTCGAATCCCAGGAAGCGAGCCTCTATCAGGCCGAGAGCCGTGCCGAACTCAAGGGCGACGTGCGCATCCGCGATAACGGCGCACTGATCGTCGGCGACCACGCCGATGTGCAGCTCGACACCGGTGAAGCGAAAGTCGACAACGCCGAATACGTGATGCACAAGTCGCGCATCCGCGGTAACGCGCTGTACGCCAAGCGTGCCGAGAACGCGATCATCCGTTTGAAGGACGGCACGTACACCACGTGCGAACCGAACAGCAACGCCTGGCAGCTCAAGGGCAACAACATTACCCTGAACCCTGCCACCGGCTTCGGTACTGCGACCAACGTGACACTGCGGGTCAAGGACATTCCGATCCTATACACCCCGTACATCTATTTCCCGATCGACGATCGTCGGCAGTCAGGTTTCCTGCCGCCGACCATCGGCACCAGCACCGACACCGGTTTCATGCTGGTCACCCCGTACTACTTCAACCTGGCGCCGAACTACGATGCCACGTTGTACCCGCGCTACATGAGCAAGCGCGGCATGCTGGTCGAAGGCGAATTCCGTTACCTGACCAAGTCCAGCGAAGGTCAATTCGGTGCAGCGTTCCTCAACGACGAGGACCACGACCGCGACCTGCAGACCGACTCCAAGCAAACCCGTTACATGTACAACTGGCAACACAAGGGTGGCCTGGATTCGCGCATATACACGCAAGTCGACTACACCAAGATCAGCGATCCGTACTACTTCCAGGATCTGGAAACCGATCAGATCGGCGTGAAGAGCGGCGACTACGTGAACCAGCAGGGTTCGATCTCCTATCGTGGCGACAGCTACACGGCGCGTCTGAATGCCCAGGCCTATCAGCTGGCTACCGTGTCGAGCATCACCCCGTATGACCGTCTGCCGCAGATCACCTTCAATGGTCAGCTGCCGTTCCATCCGGACGGTTTGAATTTCGATTACGAGACTGAGCTGGTTCGCTTTGATCGAGATCTGCTGACTGGCAACTATACGGATAAGGACGGTGGCCCATTCAATGCCGATGGCACCGTCGGTACGCCTCGTCTCGATACCAACGTAGCAGGCCTGGATCGTTCCAACGGCACGCGTCTGAACCTGAAGCCGGGCGTCAGCCTGCCGCTGAACTGGACGTATGGTTTCTTCAAGCCATCGCTGAAGTACCAGTACACCCAGTACGACCTTGACCTCGACGGCCAAGGCAAAAACGACCTGGTGACCAACCGCAACAATGCATCCAAGCTGGGTGAATCGTTCAACAGCTCGCAGAACCGTGGTGTTCCGATTGCCAGTATCGATAGCGGTCTGTACTTCGACCGCAACACGTCCTACTTCGGCAAGAACTACCGTCAGACCCTCGAGCCTCGTCTGTTCTATCTCTATGTTCCGGAGAAAGACCAGAAAGACATCCCGGCGTTCGACACCAGCGAATACACCTTCAGCTACGCGTCGCTGTTCCGCGACAACCGCTTCTCCGGTGCCGACCGTGTCGGTGACGAGAACAAGCTGTCGCTGGGCGTGACCAGCCGCTGGATCGAAGACGACGGTTTCGAGCGCCAACGTGTCAGCGTCGGCCAGGCCGTGTACTTCAAGGATCGCAAGGTTCAACTGCCGGGCGTCGACTTCGCTGATCGCGATGATGCACGCTCCAACGTTTCGCCTTACGCACTCGAATACGAATACCGCTGGAACCGCGACTGGCGTACCACGGCCGACTACAACTGGGATCCGGACAGCCGCAGCCCGCGTTCGGGCAGCGCAATGTTCCATTACCAGCCTGAAGACAACCCGAACAAGGTGGTCAACGTCGGCTATCGCTATCGCAACGACCAGGTCCGTTACGACCAGAACACCGGTAAATGGACAGTGGGTGGTGGCGACTACGGCCGTCCGGGCGACGCCAACTACGTGAAGGACTACTACAAGATCGAGCAGCATGACTTCTCGGTCATCTGGCCGATCGTTCCACAGTGGAGCGCCATCAGCCGCTGGCAGTATGACTACAACCGCAATCGTACGCTGGAAGCCTTCGGTGGTTTCGAATACGACAACTGCTGCTGGAAACTGCGCCTGATCAACCGTTACTGGGTGTCCTACGACGAGTTCAGTCAGCAGGCTCCGGAAAACGAAAAAGGCGACCACGGCGTCTTCCTCCAAATTGTTCTGAAGGGACTCGGCGGCCTCACTGGCGCCAAGACTGAGAGCTTCCTCGACAAAGGCATCCAAGGTTATCGTCAACGTGAAGACCAAGCTTTCTGATTGTCTGCGCCCGCTGATGCTGGGCGCGCTGTTCCTGGGTACTGCGGCCAACGCCGCAGTACAGTCCATCGATAAGGTAGTGGCCATCGTCGACAACGACGTGGTCATGCAGAGCCAGCTCGATCAACGCGTCCACGAAGTTCAGCAAACCATCGCCAAGCGTGGCGGCGGCTTGCCACCTCCGGGCGTGCTGGATCAACAGGTGCTCGAGCGCCTGATCGTCGAAAACCTGCAACTGCAGATCGGCGAACGCTCCGGCATCCGCATCACCGATGAAGAACTGAACCAGGCTGTCGGCACCATTGCCCAGCGCAACAACATGACTGTCGATCAGTTCCGCGCAGCCCTGGCTCACGACGGCCTGAGTTACGAAGGCGCCCGTGAGCAGATCCGCAAGGAAATGGTCATCAGCCGTGTGCGTCAGCGTCGTGTCGCCGAACGCATTCAGGTATCGGAGCAGGAAGTGAAGAACTTCCTCGCCTCTGACCTGGGCAAGATGCAGCTGTCCGAAGAACTGCACTTGGCCAACATCCTGATCCCGACCCCGGAAAGCGCCAACTCTGAAGCGATTCAGAGCGCCGCACGCCAGGCGATGGAGGTTTACCAGCAACTCAAGCAAGGCGCTGACTTCGGTCAACTGGCCGTTGCCAAATCCGGCAGCGACAACGCGCTCGAAGGCGGCGACATGGGCTGGCGTAAAGCCGCTCAGTTGCCACCGCCGTTCGACCGCGAGCTGAGCAGCATGTCGCCGGGTGAAATCACTCAGCCAGCACGTACTCCGGGTGGTTTCATCATCCTGAAGCTGCTGGAAAAACGCGGCGGCGAAAGCCAGATGCGCGACGAAGTGCATGTGCGCCACATCCTGGTCAAGCCAAGTCCGGTCCGTGACGAAGCGAAGACCAAGGAGCTGGTTCAATCGCTGTATAACCGCATCGAAGCCGGCGAAGACTTCGCTGAACTGGCCAAGAAGTATTCGGAAGACCCGGGTTCTGCCCTCAACGGCGGCGACCTGAACTGGATCGACCCGAACGCACTGGTACCGGAATTCCGCGCCGTGATGGCCAAGTCCCCGCAGGGTCAGCTGTCCAAGCCATTCCAGACCCAGTACGGCTGGCACGTTCTGGAAGTCCTTGGCCGTCGCGCCACTGACAGCACCGAACAGGCCCGTGAGCAGCAAGCGATGACCGTACTGCGTAACCGCAAATACGACGAAGAGCTGCAAACCTGGCTGCGTCAGATCCGTGACGAAGCGTACGTAGAGATCAAACTCCCTGGTGCAGACCAGGCAGCGCAGTGAAACCCAAGCGTTTCGCGCTGACACCCGGCGAACCAGCCGGCATCGGTCCCGACCTGTGCCTGCTGCTCGCCTCGCAAGCCCAGCCACATCCCCTGATTGCCATCACCAGCCGCGACCTGCTCCAAGAGCGGGCCGCGCAGCTGGGGCTGGCCGTCAGTCTGCTGCCCGTCTCGCCCGGTCAATGGCCGGACCTTCCGGCGCCGGCCGATAGCCTTTACGTCTGGGACACCCCGCTCAGCGCCCCCGTGGTCGCCGGGCAACTGGACAAGGCCAACGCCGCATTCGTCCTTGAAACCCTGACCCGCGCCGGCAATGGCTGTCTGAACGGTGACTTCGCCGGGATGATTACCGCCCCGGTGCACAAGGGCGTGATCAACGAATCGGGCATCGCCTTTTCCGGCCACACCGAATTCCTCGCCGACCTGACCCACACCGCCCAGGTTGTGATGATGCTCGCTACCCGCGGTTTGCGCGTGGCGCTGGTCACCACTCACCTGCCCCTGCGCGACATCGCCGATGCGATAACGCCGGAGCGGCTGGAACGGGTCACGCGGATTCTGCACGCCGACCTGCAAGACAAATTCGGCATCGCCCAACCACGCATCCTGGTCTGCGGGCTCAACCCGCACGCTGGTGAAGGCGGACACCTGGGCCATGAAGAAATCGACATCATCGAACCAACATTAGAGCGCCTGCGCGGCGAGGGCATGGACCTTCGTGGCCCGCTGCCTGCCGACACTCTGTTTACCCCCAAATATCTGGAGCACTGCGACGCAGTGCTGGCGATGTACCACGACCAGGGCCTGCCCGTGCTCAAGTACAAAGGCTTCGGCGCAGCGGTCAACGTGACCCTGGGCCTGCCGATCATCCGCACCTCAGTCGACCACGGCACCGCCCTGGATCTGGCCGGTAGCGGCAAGATCGACACCGGCAGCCTGCAGGTCGCCCTGGAAACCGCCTACCAGATGGCCGAGACCCGTTTATGACCGAGCAATACCAACACAAGGCGCGCAAACGCTTTGGCCAGAACTTCCTGCACGATGCCGGCGTCATCGATCGCATCCTGCGCTCCATCAGCGCCAAACCCGACGACCGGATGCTGGAAATCGGCCCGGGCCAGGGCGCACTGACCGCCGGCCTGCTGAACAGCGGCGCACAGCTCGACGTGGTGGAACTGGACAAGGACCTGATCCCGATCCTCAACCAGCAGTTCGCCGGCAAGAGCAACTTCAACCTGCATCAGGGCGATGCGCTGAAGTTCGACTTCAATACCCTGAACGCCGCGCCGAACAGTCTGCGCGTGGTCGGCAACCTGCCGTACAACATCTCCACGCCGCTGATTTTTCACCTGCTGAACAACGCCGGCATCATCCGCGACATGCACTTCATGCTGCAGAAGGAAGTGGTCGAGCGTCTGGCTGCAGGTCCGGGCGGCGGTGATTGGGGCCGTCTGTCGATCATGGTTCAGTACCATTGCCGGGTCGAGCACCTGTTCAACGTTGGCCCGGGTGCATTCAACCCGCCGCCGAAGGTCGATTCGGCCATCGTGCGTCTGGTGCCGCATGCCGTATTGCCGCACCCGGCCAAGGACCATCGCCTGCTGGAGCGCGTCGTGCGCGAAGCCTTCAACCAGCGCCGCAAGACCTTGCGCAACACTCTCAAGCAATTGCTGAGCAATGCCGAAATCGAGGCCGCTGGCGTCGATGGCAGTCTGCGCCCCGAGCAGCTTGATCTGGCGGCTTTCGTACGCCTGGCCGACCAGCTCGCCGAACAGCCTGCACCAACACCTGCTGCCGACTGACAGGCAAGCATTGCGCTCGGGCAGGACGCCGCTCTGGTCTCCTGCCCGATACTTGCCTAGACTCAACCCATCGGCGACACCCCGCGTTCCGCTTCGTCCTTAAGGCCTTTTGCATGTCTGATCCTCGTTATCAGGTCGATGTCAGTGTCGTTACTCACTATCTGGCAGACCAATCGCAACCCGAGCACGACCGCTTTGCCTTCGCCTACACCATCACCGTGCAGAACAATGGCGAGCAGCCAGCCCGACTGATCTCCCGGCATTGGGTGATCACCGATGGCGACGGGCATGTCGAAGAAGTACGCGGCGCCGGCGTAGTGGGCCAACAGCCACTGATCGATGCGGGAAAAAGCCACACCTACAGCAGCGGCACGGTCATGACCACCAAGGTCGGCACCATGCAGGGCAGCTATGAAATGGTCGCCAGCGACGGCAAACATTTCGACGCGATCATCAAACCCTTCCGCCTCGCCGTACCCGGAGCCCTGCACTAATGGCGACGTATGCCGTCGGCGACCTGCAAGGCTGCCTCGAACCGCTCAAGTGCCTGCTCAAGCAGGTCGCGTTCGACCCGGCAGTCGATCGGTTGTGGCTCGTGGGTGACCTGGTCAACCGCGGCCCGCAATCGCTGGAAACCCTGCGCTTCCTCTATGCCATGCGTGAATCGCTTGTCTGCGTACTCGGCAACCATGACCTGCACCTGCTGGCGGCGGCGAAAAACATTGAGCGGATGAAGAAGTCCGACACGCTGCGCGAGATCCTCGAAGCGCCGGATGGCGCCGAACTGATGGAATGGCTGCGCCAACAGAAGCTCATGCACTACGACGAGGAGCGCGATGTCGCCATGGTACATGCCGGTATTGCACCGCAATGGTCGCTGCGCAAGGCGCTGAAGTACGCCGAGGAAGTCGAGACCGCCCTGCGCGACGACAACCTGTTCCCGGCGTTCCTTGATGGCATGTATGGCAACGAACCGGCGAAATGGGACAGCGAGCTCAAAGGCGTAACCCGCCTTCGGGTCATCACCAACTATTTCACGCGCATGCGCTTCTGCACTGCCGAGGGCAAGCTCGACCTCAAGAGCAAGGAAGGCCTCGACACGGCGCCGCCGGGCTACAAGCCCTGGTTCCAGCACAAGGAGCGCAAGACCCGTGGCGTGCGGATCATTTTCGGCCATTGGGCGGCACTGGAAGGCAATGTCCATGAACCCGGCATTTCAGCCCTCGACACCGGTTGCGTGTGGGGCGGCAGCCTGACCCTGATGAACGTCGACAGCCTTGAACGGCTGTCATGCAAATGCGACGAACACGGCGGCGTCCTGCCCCCGGTCGCGCCATTGATCACCGAATCCTCGCCAGTCAGCGCTGCGCGTTAGACTGCGTTTTCAGCCGAGCCACAGGAACCCGCCATGAGCGAATTCAAACGTATCCCCCCGGAACAGGCCCAGGCCCTGCGCGAGCACGGTGCCGTGGTGGTCGACGTCCGTGACCCCGCGACATTCGCTGCACTGCACATCAGCGGTTCGAAGCATCTGGACAATCATTCCCTGCACGCTTTCATCCAGGCTGCAGATCTCGATGCACCGACCGTTGTGGTCTGCTACCACGGCAATTCAAGCCAGGGTGCGGCGGCGTATCTCGTGAGCCAGGGCTTCTCCGACGTCTACAGCATGGACGGCGGCTTTGAGCTGTGGCGTACGACTTTCCCTTCGGAAACTGCGCAAGGCACCTCCGAATAATTTTTTTGTAACGCGCAGGCCCCGGCTCCCGCGGGCCTGCACGGGCAGACGAACGGTCTTGCCACACATAATTACGTATCTCGCCTTTACCTCCTGAATTCCCAACTATCCTTAAGCCCAGGCCATCCAAAACAGGGGAGAGCCGGTACACCGGCGCACGGGTCATCGGGAGTGACTTTCGCGGTTGTCGATCGCGGAAGGGTTCTGGGGGGTAAACAACAGCTGCCTTAGCGGCTGCTTGCCAGCATCGACTGAGTGATCCGGCGTCGGCTCCACGTATCGAGCGAGGTGACGTCATGAGTATCTTTAGCCACTTCCAACAACGCTTCGAGTCCACACGCCAGGAAGAACTCTCACTGCAAGAGTACCTGGAGCTGTGCAAAAAAGACCGTAGCGCCTACGTTTCCGCAGCCGAGCGTCTGTTGCTGGCCATCGGCGAACCGGAGCTGCTCGACACCTCGACCAACTCGAGGCTATCGCGCATTTTCTCCAACAAGGTGATCCGTCGCTATCCGGCCTTTGAAGACTTCCACGGGATGGAAGAATGCATCGACCAGATCGTGTCGTATTTCCGCCATGCCGCTCAGGGGCTCGAGGAGAAGAAACAGATCCTCTACCTGCTCGGTCCCGTCGGTGGCGGTAAATCGTCTCTGGCCGAGAAGCTGAAACAGCTCATGGAAAAAGTGCCCTTCTACGCCATCAAGGGTTCACCGGTATTCGAGTCGCCTCTGGGCCTGTTCAACGCCACCGAAGATGGCGCGATCCTCGAAGAAGATTTCGGCATCCCCCGGCGCTACCTGAACACCATCATGTCGCCATGGGCCACCAAACGTCTGGCCGAATTCGGCGGTGACATCAGCCAGTTCCGCGTGGTCAAGCTCTACCCTTCGATCCTCAACCAGATCGCCGTGGCCAAGACCGAACCCGGTGACGAGAACAACCAGGACATCTCGGCACTGGTCGGCAAGGTTGACATCCGCAAGCTAGAGGAATACCCGCAGAACGACGCCGACGCCTACAGCTACTCCGGTGCGCTGTGCCGGGCCAACCAGGGCCTGATGGAATTCGTCGAAATGTTCAAGGCACCGATCAAGGTGCTGCACCCTCTGCTGACTGCCACTCAGGAAGGCAACTACAACAGTACCGAAGGCCTCGGCGCGATTCCGTTCACCGGGATCCTGCTGGCCCACTCCAACGAATCGGAGTGGCACACCTTCCGCAACAACAAGAATAACGAAGCCTTCATCGACCGGATCTACATCGTCAAAGTGCCGTATTGCCTGCGGGTCAGTGACGAGGTGAAGATCTACGACAAACTGCTGTTCAACAGTTCCCTGGCCAAGGCCCATTGCGCGCCGGACACTCTGAAGATGCTGGCGCAGTTCACCGTGCTGTCGCGCCTGAAGGAGCCGGAAAACTCCAACATCTACTCCAAGATGCGGGTGTACGACGGCGAGAACCTCAAGGACACCGATCCGAAGGCCAAGTCGATCCAGGAATATCGCGACTCGGCGGGCGTTGACGAGGGCATGAACGGTCTGTCGACCCGCTTTGCGTTCAAGATCCTGTCCAAGGTCTTCAACTTCGACCCGCATGAAATCGCCGCCAACCCGGTGCACCTGCTCTATGTGCTGGAACAGCAGATCGAACAGGAACAGTTCCAGGCCGAGACCCGCGAGCGCTATCTGCGCTACCTGAAGGAATACCTTGCACCGCGTTATATCGAATTCATCGGGAAGGAGATCCAGACCGCCTACCTCGAGTCTTACAGCGAGTACGGCCAGAACATCTTCGACCGCTACGTGCTGTACGCGGACTTCTGGATTCAGGATCAGGAATACCGCGATCCGGAAACCGGCGAGATCCTCAATCGCGTCGCCCTCAACGAGGAGCTGGAAAAAATCGAAAAACCGGCCGGCATCAGCAATCCGAAGGATTTCCGCAACGAAATCGTCAACTTCGTGTTGCGCGCACGGGCCAACAACAACGGCAAGAACCCGACCTGGCTCAGCTACGAAAAACTGCGGGTGGTCATCGAGAAGAAAATGTTCTCGAACACCGAGGATCTGCTGCCGGTCATCAGCTTCAATGCCAAGGCCAGCAAAGAGGACCAGCAGAAACACAACGACTTCGTTACACGAATGGTCGAACGCGGTTACACCGACAAACAGGTACGACTGCTCTCCGAGTGGTACTTGCGGGTCAGAAAATCACAGTAAACCGCGGCCGGTCAGACCGGTTGTCGTCAGCCCGAGGCTTGTGTGCGCATTTTCTGCTACACAAGCCTCTGGAAGGTGTTCGAAAGGCGGTAGCGAGGTTCAGGCAGCACCCAAAGCGCTTGGGGGAGCGTGTGCGTCCCTTGGCATTCGGTTCAACGCTGCATGACCGCTCGCCCCTTTGCAGGACAGCTTCTAAGGAGCAGTCATGAGCTATGTGATCGACCGACGTCTCAATGGCAAGAACAAGAGCACGGTGAACCGTCAGCGCTTCCTGCGGCGTTACCGTGACCATATCAAGAAGGCTGTCGAAGAGGCGGTCAGCCGGCGTTCCATCACCGACATGGAGCACGGCGAACAGATCAGCATCCCCGGTCGCGACATCGACGAGCCGGTGCTTCATCACGGCCGTGGTGGCAAGCAGACCGTGGTGCACCCCGGCAACAAGGAATTCACCGCAGGCGAACACATCGCCCGCCCACCGGGAGGCGGCGGCGGCCGAGGACCGGGCAAGGCCGGCAACTCCGGCGAAGGCATGGATGAATTCGTCTTCCAGATCACCCAGGAAGAATTCCTCGAATTCATGTTCGAGGACCTCGAACTGCCCAACCTGGTCAAACGCAACCTGAGCGGCACCGACACCTTCAAGACTGTCCGCGCCGGGATCAGCAACGAAGGCAACCCGTCCCGGATCAACATTATTCGCACACTGCGCTCGGCCCATGCACGGCGGATCGCACTGTCCGGCAGCAGCCGCGCCAAACTGCGCGAAGCCAAGGAGGAATTGGCGCGCCTGAAACGCGAAGAACCGGACAACTTCGGCGACATCCAGGATATCGAGGCGGAAATCGAGAAACTCAGCGCGCGCATTCACCGTGTGCCGTTCCTCGACACCTTCGACCTCAAGTACAACTTGCTGATCAAGCAGCCGAACCCCAGTTCGAAAGCCGTGATGTTCTGCCTGATGGACGTTTCCGGCTCCATGACCCAGGCGACCAAGGACATCGCCAAACGTTTCTTCATCCTGCTGTACCTGTTCCTCAAGCGGAACTACGACAAGATCGATGTCGTGTTCATCCGCCACCACACCAGCGCCCGGGAAGTGGACGAAGAGGAGTTTTTCTATTCGCGGGAAACCGGCGGCACCATCGTATCCAGCGCACTGAAGCTGATGCAGGAGATCATGGCCGAGCGCTACCCGAGCAACGAATGGAACATCTACGCCGCCCAGGCTTCCGACGGCGACAACTGGAACGACGACTCGCCGATCTGCCGCGACATCCTGATCAACCAGATCATGCCGTTTGTGCAGTACTACACTTACGTGGAGATCACCCCGCGCGAACATCAGGCCCTGTGGTACGAGTACGAACGCATCGCCGAAGCCTTTTCTGACACTTTTGCCCAGCAGCAGCTGGTCTCGGCCGGAGATATCTATCCGGTCTTCCGTGAACTCTTCCAGCGCAGGTTAGTGACATGACCGCCAAAGAGCAGAAGCGCCAACCCATTTCCACCGGCTCCGAATGGACATTCGAGCTGATCCAGACCTACGACCGCGAAATTGCCCGGATCGCGGCCGGGTACGCCCTGGACACCTATCCCAACCAGATTGAAGTGATCACCGCCGAACAGATGATGGACGCCTACGCATCGGTCGGCATGCCGCTGGGCTATCACCACTGGTCCTACGGCAAACACTTCCTCAGCACCGAGAAATCCTACAGTCGCGGACAGATGGGGCTGGCCTACGAGATCGTGATCAACTCCGACCCGTGCATCGCCTACCTGATGGAAGAAAACACCATCTGCATGCAGGCGCTGGTAGTGGCCCATGCCTGCTACGGCCACAACAGCTTCTTCAAGGGCAACTACCTGTTCCGCACCTGGACGGATGCCAGCTCGATCATCGACTACCTGGTATTCGCCAAGCAGTACATCATGCAATGCGAGGAGCGCCATGGCATCGATGCGGTCGAGGACCTGCTCGACTCCTGCCATGCCCTGATGAACTACGGCGTCGATCGCTACAAACGCCCGTATCCGATTTCCGCCGAGGAAGAACGGCGCCGGCAAAAGGATCGCGAAGAGCATTTGCAGAAACAGATCAACGACCTGTGGCGCACCATCCCCAAAGGCGCAGACAAGTACAGCGACAAGGACAACGCACGCTTCCCGGCCGAGCCGCAGGAAAACATCCTGTATTTCATCGAGAAACACGCGCCATTGCTGGAGCCCTGGCAGCGGGAAATCGTGCGGATCGTGCGCAAGATTGCCCAGTATTTCTATCCACAGCGCCAGACCCAGGTGATGAACGAGGGCTGGGCGACCTTCTGGCACTACACGCTGATGAACGACCTGTACGACGAGGGTCTGGTGACCGACGGCTTTATGATGGAATTCCTGACGTCTCACACCAGCGTGGTGTTCCAGCCAGGTTTCGACAGCCCCTACTACAACGGCATCAACCCTTACGCGCTAGGCTTTGCCATGTACCGCGACATCCGGCGCATGTGCGAAGAGCCCACGGAAGAAGACTATCGCTGGTTTCCGGAAATCGCTGGCACCGACTGGCTGTCGACGATCAAGTTCGCCATGAGCAGCTTCAAGGATGAGAGCTTCATCCTGCAGTACCTGTCTCCAAAAGTGATCCGCGACCTGAAACTGTTCAGCATCCTCGATGACGACCAGAAGGACGATCTGCTGGTGCCGGCCATCCACGACGAACCCGGTTACCGGATCATCCGTGAAACACTGGCTGCGCAGTACAACCTCGGCAACCGTGAACCGAACGTGCAGATCTACAGCATCGACCGCCGCGGCGACCGCTCACTGACCCTGCGTCACCAGCAGCACGACCGCAAACCACTGGGCGACTCCACTGAAGAGGTACTCAAGCACCTGCACCGGTTGTGGGGTTTCGACATTCATCTGGAAACCCTGCAGGGCGACCAGATCATGAAAACCCACCATGTACCGCCCCGCAGTGAACACGGCGAGGGGGATTACGGTCGGCTCGATCTGGCCGTCATTCATCTTTGATCCCGTTCTGGCCTCCGAAAGTCCGGCGCAAGGGTTATCCTGTCGGGCCAACGGAGGTTTTTTATGCAGATTTACAAGGTCGGCGGCGCAGTACGTGATCGCCTGCTGGGCAAACCGGTCACCGATATCGATTGGGTGGTGGTCGGCGCCACCGCAGAAGA
The DNA here is from genome assembly GCF_023375815.1 of Pseudomonas sp. HS6. Lineage (NCBI taxonomy): Bacteria > Pseudomonadati > Pseudomonadota > Gammaproteobacteria > Pseudomonadales > Pseudomonadaceae > Pseudomonas > Pseudomonas sp. HS6. The sequence goes on from NZ_CP067412.1 coordinate 4,500,862, forward strand.
CATGCTCGCCAAAGGGTTTCGCCCCGTAGGCGCGGATTTCCCCGTGTTCCTTCACCCGAAAAGCGGCGAGGAGTACGCCCTCGCCCGCACCGAGCGCAAGAGCGGTCGTGGTTATGGCGGCTTCACCTTTCACGCCAGCCCCGAGGTCACGCTCGAAGAAGACCTGATCCGACGCGACCTGACGATCAACGCCATGGCCGAGGACGATCAGCAAAACCTGACGGATCCCTATCACGGCCAGCGCGATCTCGACGATCGAATCCTGCGTCACGTTTCCCCCGCGTTCGCCGAAGATCCCCTGCGAGTCTTGCGTGTTGCCCGCTTTGCGGCTCGTTACGCGGAACTCGGTTTCAAGGTTGCGCCCGAGACGCTGGAACTGATGCGCGAGCTCAGCGAATCCGGCGAACTGGAGGCCCTGACCGCCGAACGCAGTTGGAAAGAGATTTCCCGTGCCCTGATGGAAAACCAGCCGCAGGTGTTCATTCAGGTACTGCGCGATTGCGGTGCTCTGAAAGTGCTGATGCCGGAGGTCGATGCATTGTTCGGCGTACCGCAACCGGAAGCCCATCACCCGGAAATCGACAGCGGCATTCACACACTGAGCGTGCTTGAGCAAGCCGCCCTGCACCAGCAACCGCTGACGGTGCGCTGGGCCTGCCTGCTGCACGACCTCGGCAAAGGACTGACCCCAAAGGAAGAATGGCCACGGCACATTGCTCATGAGCACAAGGGCCTGAAGCTGATCAAAGCGGTCAACGAGCGCTTCAAGGCACCGAAGGATTGTCAGGAATTGGCCTTGCTGGTCGGCCAGTACCACACCCACGGCCATCGCGCGCTGGAACTGAAGGCGTCGACCTTGCTGGAATTACTGCAAAGCTTTGACGTTTACCGTCGACCACAGCGTTTCGAAGAATTTATCATCGCGTGCGAGATGGATGCCCGAGGCCGCAAAGGACTTGAGCAGCGCAGTTATCCACAGGCGGATTATCTGCGAGGCGCGGCCAATGTGGCGCGGGGAGTTGCGGTTCAGCCGCTGTTGGAGAAAGGCTTCAAAGGCCCGGAACTGGGCGAGGCACTCAAGCGTGAACGGCTCAAGGCGTTGAAGGCATACAAGGAATCAGCGCCTTCTTGAGAATATCTGACGCCATCGCGAACCCGCTTGCGATGGCGTCAATCAGTTCGATAGATCTGAAGGCGTGAGCTGAGTACCGCGCCATTCAAATCCGACCGGTGCCAACACCTGATCGATCTGCGCCTCGGCCCACAACGTGGCAAAGCTTTTTCCCACACCTGGATGAACCCGATCCGGCGCAATCAGCGACAGCGGCCACAGCACAAAGGCATTTTTCAGAATCTCGGCCCGGGGCAGGATCAGCCCGTCGAAATTGCCTGTCAGCTCGCCATACAGCAAGACGTCGATATCCAGCGGCAGCCCCTTGCGATCCGGGGCATAACGACCGTTATCCGCCTCGATGAATTTCAGCCGACGATCCAGCTCCATCAGCGGCAGATCGGTAAACGCCGAGACCACGAAGTTGTAGAAAGGCCCGCTCTTGATCCCCACCGGCTGGCTTTCGAACACTGCCGAACAGCGGATATCCACCAGAAAACCGGCCAAGGCATCCAGACCTGCGCGTAAATGGGTTTCGCGCTCGATATTGCTACCGAGCCCGAGATAGACCTGAGTCAGCGACATCCGCGCTCGATCTCCACGCCCACACCACCTTTGGCGGCCGGGACAGCGCCAGGCTTGGTCAGTTTCAGACGCACCCAGGTAATCTTGAATTCGTTCATCAGCACTTCGACCAGACGCTCGGCGAAGGTCTCGACCAACTGATACTGGGATTGCTCGGCAAAGGCCTGGATCCGCGTGGAAACACTGGCGTAATCGAGCGCCAGGGTCAGGTCGTCACCGGCAGCAGCCGGACGATTATCCCAGGCGAAGCTCAGATCAAGGCGCAGGCACTGTCGGATGCCGCGCTCCCAGTCGTAGGCACCGATCACGGTGTCGACTTCCAGGCCCTCGATAAACACTCTGTCCAAGCACTTTTCTCCGCTGCACGACAAGGGCGCAATGCGCCGTTAGAATCAGGGCGTCCTCGCCCGGAATAGTTAGCATGTTTTGGTTACTGGCGATCCTCGCCTACCTGCTCGGCTCGCTGTCCTTCGCCATTTTGCTCAGCCGCCTGACCGGAAATCCGGATCCGCGAATGAGTGGCTCGGGTAATGCCGGTGCCACCAACATGCTGCGCCTGGCCGGTCGCAAACTCGCGATCCTGACCCTGCTGGGTGATCTGTGCAAAGGCCTGCTGCCGGTACTGATCGCCTCGGCAACGGGTCTTTCGCTGCAGGATCAGGCCTGGATCGGCGTCTGCGCCGTGATCGGTCACCTGTTCCCGCTGTACTTCCGTTTTCGCGGCGGCAAGGGCGTTGCCACGGCGGCCGGCATGCTGCTGGGCCTGTATCCGCCCGCCGCGCTGCTGGCCGTGTGTGCCTGGCTGCTGACGTTCTACCTGACCCGCACCAGCTCGCTGGCAGCGCTGATCGCCACGCCCCTGACCCTGCCTTTACTGGCCTGGCAGGAGCCGGAGGCGCTGCTGCCGATGAGCACGTTGACGCTGCTGATCGTCTGGCGCCACCGGGGCAATCTACGCGACCTGTTTGCCGGGCGCGAACGGCATTTTTAAATACCGCACGTGAACGCCGCTCATCACAGCGCTGACAGCTGCTCCATCGGCCAGCGCGCCTGCACGGTGATCGCCAGGCTTTCCTGCTGACCCGCCCGCAAACGCTGGCAACCGGCAAACGCAATCATTGCGCCGTTATCGGTGCAGAATTCTGGACGGGCATAGAACACATCGCCCTTCATGTCACCGAGCATTTTCTCCAGCGATACACGCAACGCCTTGTTGGCGCTGACGCCGCCAGCGATCACCAGACGCTTCATGCCGGCTTGCTTCAACGCACGCTTGCACTTGATGGTCAAAGTCTCCACCACGGCCTGCTGGAACGCCAGCGCGATGTCGCAACGGGCTTGCTCGCTGTCGTCCCCGGCGCTGACGCACTGCTGCCAGGTGTTGAGGGCAAAAGTCTTCAAGCCGCTAAAGCTGAAATCAAGACCCGGGCGATCGCACATCGGACGCGGGAACGTAAAACGCCCCGCAACGCCCTTCTCCGCCAATTTGGCGATTTCCGGACCGCCCGGGTAGTTGAGGCCCATCATCTTCGCGGTCTTGTCGAACGCTTCGCCTGCGGCGTCATCGAGTGTTTCGCCCAGCAGGCTGTATTGGCCGATGCCATCGACCTGAACCAGCTGCGTATGACCACCGGAGACCAACAAAGCGACGAACGGAAATTCCGGCGGCTTTGGCTCCAGCATCGGCGCCAGCAAGTGGCCTTCCATGTGGTGCACACCGAGGGCCGGAATGCCCCAGGCAAACGCCAGCGCCTGGGCGCACGAAGCCCCCACCAACAAGGCACCGACCAGGCCAGGACCCGCGGTGTAGGCGATGGCGTCGATCTCGGTCGGCACGCAATCGGCCTCGGCCAACACCTGACGGATCAAGGGCAGCATGCGCTTGACGTGATCGCGCGAGGCCAGCTCAGGCACCACACCGCCATAGGCACGGTGCAGGTCGATCTGACTGAACAATGCGTCGGCCAGCAGACCTCTTTCACTGTCGTATAAAGCGACGCCGGTTTCGTCGCAGGAAGTTTCTAATCCCAGTACTAGCATGGGTTTGCGCCTTGTTTAGGCTGAATTCGAAGGCGCGCATAATAGTCGCCACTGGATGCCCCGACCAGCGGTTTTCGATCAGAGGCTTTGCATTCCGAGCGTTGAGGGGTTAACATCCGCAACCCTTAAAAACCGACGTCTTCAAGTGCTCTTTTGCCGCGAGGATGTTGACCCCGGTAATGAATGAAGGTAGCTCTGGATGCCAGCCGTCAAAGTTAAAGAGAACGAACCCTTCGACGTAGCTCTGCGTCGTTTCAAGCGCTCCTGCGAAAAAGCCGGTGTACTGGCTGAAGTTCGTAGCCGCGAATTTTACGAGAAGCCAACTTCTGAGCGTAAGCGCAAGGCAGCAGCCGCTGTTAAGCGTCACGCCAAGAAAGTTCAGCGCGAACAGCGCCGCGCCGTTCGTCTGTACTAATACACAGACGATCGTAGCAAGCTTCTGCCAAGCCCGGCCCTCAGCCGGGCTTATGGCATTTGCGTAAAACGCTTGATGCTTCACCGTCGAAGCCGCACACGCGACCGAGACAAATCCGCTTCACCGCGTCAGGCCTGGCTCTTTTGCCAGCGGTGCACGTCTTTTCTGACGAGCCTTTCAAGGCTACTGACGAGCACACCCACTGATTCCTCTTACGACGATCAGCCCAAGGCACCTGCTTGCGTGCCCGTTTCATGAGCTATCCGAGGCCAGAACGGCCGCCAGCGGATTCAGCGCAACATTTTCATATAGTCGACGCCTGATGAGCACTAACGTCAGCGAGTTTTCGGCAGATACACTTCCCGACAGCGATTACGTCAACGACACTGGTCGAGCCGCATTCTTTTTTGCGTGCCTTTTACCATGATCGTCCGGCCGCCCCTCGCATCGGACCTATTACAGCGCAGACGAGAACGCCATGGCCGGGCTGATTCCCCAGAGCTTCATTGACGACCTGCTGAACCGCACCGACATCGTCGACGTGGTCAGCTCGCGCGTGCAACTGAAGAAGGCCGGCAAGAACTACACCGCCTGCTGCCCATTTCATAAAGAGAAAACCCCGTCGTTCAGCGTAAGCCCCGACAAGCAGTTCTATTACTGCTTCGGTTGCGGCGCTGGCGGCAACGCGCTGGGCTTTCTCATGGATCACGACAACCTGGACTTCCCCCAGGCGGTCGAAGATCTGGCCAAGGCTGCGGGCATGGAAATCCCGCGCGAAGAAGGGGGCCGCTCGCACAAACCGCGACAGCCGACCGATTCGCCGCTTTATCCTTTGCTCACCGCCGCCGCCGATTTTTACCGGCAAGCACTCAAGAGCCACCCGGCACGCAAGGCTGCCGTGGATTATCTCAAGGGCCGCGGATTGACCGGCGAGATTGCCCGAGACTTCGGCCTCGGCTTTGCCCCACCGGGCTGGGACAACCTGTTCAAGCACCTGAGCAGCGACACCCTGCAGCAGAAAGCCATGATCGACGCCGGCCTGCTGATCGAGAACGCCGAAACCGGCAAACGCTATGATCGTTTCCGTGATCGCGTGATGTTTCCGATCCGCGATACTCGGGGGCGCATCATTGCCTTCGGCGGCCGAGTACTCGGCGACGACAAGCCGAAATACCTGAACTCACCGGAAACCCCGGTATTCCATAAAGGCCAGGAACTCTACGGACTTTATGAAGCACGCAAGAACAACCGCAACCTCGACGAAATCATCGTCGTCGAGGGCTACATGGATGTTATCGCCCTGGCCCAGCAAGGCCTGCGCAACGCCGTCGCGACGCTGGGCACAGCCACTAGCGAAGAACACCTGAAACGTCTTTTTCGCGTAGTGCCAAACGTATTGTTCTGTTTTGACGGCGACCAGGCTGGCCGCAACGCCGCCTGGCGCGCACTGGAAGCCACGCTGAGCAGCTTGCAGGACGGCCGTCGCGCACGCTTTCTGTTCCTGCCAGAGGGTGAAGACCCGGACACCCTGATCCGAGCCGAAGGCACCGACGCCTTCCGCGCACGGATCAATCAGCACGCGCAGCCGCTGGCAGACTACTTCTTCCAGCAACTGACTGAAGAGGCCGACCCTCGTTCACTCGAAGGCAAGGCGCACATGGCCACCCTTGCCGCGCCGCTGATCGACAAGGTGCCGGGGGCCAACCTGCGTATCCTGATGCGTCAGCGCCTGACCGAAATCACCGGCCTGAGCAGCGAGACCGTCAGCCAGCTGGCCCAGAGCACACCACAGGAAGCGCCGCCCGCCTACGATCCAGGCATCGATTACGACGCAATACCGGATTACAGCGACTACCATCAGCCGCAGGCACAGGAGATGTATGTGCCGCAGCAGGAATGGACGCCGAAGAAATCCGGCGCCGGCGGCAAGAAGTGGGACAAGAAACCCTGGGACAAAAATGGCAAACGTGGCGGTGATCGCGATCAACCGCGTGCTCCACGGATACCGGCCGCCGTCGAAACACCGATCATGGCCGCTCTGCGGACGGTAATCCATCACCCGCAGCTTGCCCTGAAAGTCGAGACCGCCAGCCATTTCGCGGACGAAGACAATACCAACACCCAGCTTCTGGTGGCCTCACTGGAAGCCGTGCAAAAGAATCCTCAGCTAAACTCTTTTCAGTTGATCTCGCGATGGCATGGCACCGAACAAGGTCGACTATTGACCCGCCTGGCAGAAAAGGAGTGGTTGATCAACGGAGAAAACCTTGAACAACAGTTTTTCGACACCATAACTAGCTTGTCAGCCCGCCAGCGCGAGCGAAAGCTGGAACAACTTCTCAGGAAATCACGTCAAAGCGATTTGAGCGCCGAAGAAAAATCTTTGCTGCTCGAGTTGCTCAAACGTGATGTTCCTGCATCAAACCCGACCTCAACTGGCGCGTGAGGTCATAGCTCAGGTATAATCCTCGGCTTGTTTTTTGCCCGCCAAGACCTTCAGTGGATAGGGTGTTATGTCCGGAAAAGCGCAACAGCAGTCTCGTATTATTGAGTTGATCAAACTGGGTCGTGAGCAGAAGTATCTGACTTACGCCGAGGTCAACGACCACCTGCCCGAGGATATTTCAGATCCTGAGCAGGTGGAAGACATCATCCGCATGATTAACGACATGGGGATCCCCGTACACGAGAGTGCTCCGGATGCGGACGCCCTTATGTTGGCCGACGCCGATACCGACGAGGCCGCTGCGGAAGAAGCAGCCGCTGCGTTGGCAGCGGTGGAGACCGATATCGGTCGCACCACTGACCCAGTGCGCATGTACATGCGTGAAATGGGTACGGTCGAGCTTCTGACTCGTGAAGGCGAAATCGAAATCGCCAAGCGTATCGAAGAGGGCATCCGTGAGGTGATGAGCGCAATCGCGCACTTCCCCGGCACGGTTGACCATATTCTCTCCGAGTACACTCGGGTCACCACCGAAGGCGGTCGCCTGTCCGACGTTCTGAGCGGTTACATCGACCCGGACGATGGCATTACGCCGCCGGCCGCCGAAGTACCACCGCCGATCGACGCGAAAGCCGCGAAGGCGGACGACGATTCCGAGGACGATGACGCCGAAGCTTCCGATGACGAAGAAGAAGCCGAAAGCGGTCCGGATCCGGTCATTGCGGCCCAGCGTTTCGGCGCCGTGTCCGACCAGATGGAAGTCACCCGCAAGGCGCTGAAGAAGCACGGTCGCAACAATAAGGCAGCGATTGCCGAGCTGTTGGCACTGGCCGAGCTGTTCATGCCGATCAAACTGGTGCCGAAGCAATTCGAAGCCCTGGTCGAGCGTGTTCGCAGTGCCCTGGATCGTCTGCGTCAGCAAGAGCGCGCGATCATGCAATTGTGCGTACGTGATGCACGTATGCCACGTGCCGACTTCCTGCGCCAGTTCCCTGGTAACGAAGTCGACGAAAGCTGGTCCGACGCCCTGGCCAAAGGCAAGAGCAAGTACGCCGAAGCCATTGCCCGCGTGCAACCGGACATCATTCGTTGCCAGCAGAAGCTGACCGCGCTGGAAACCGAAACCGGTTTGACCATCGCCGAGATCAAGGACATCAACCGTCGCATGTCGATCGGTGAGGCGAAAGCCCGCCGCGCGAAGAAAGAGATGGTTGAAGCGAACTTGCGTCTGGTGATCTCCATCGCCAAGAAGTACACCAACCGCGGTCTGCAATTCCTCGATCTGATCCAGGAAGGCAACATCGGTCTGATGAAAGCGGTGGACAAGTTCGAATACCGTCGCGGTTACAAGTTCTCGACTTATGCCACCTGGTGGATCCGTCAGGCGATCACTCGCTCGATCGCCGACCAGGCCCGCACCATCCGTATTCCGGTGCACATGATCGAGACGATCAACAAGCTCAACCGCATTTCCCGGCAGATGCTGCAGGAAATGGGTCGCGAACCGACCCCGGAAGAGCTGGGTGAGCGCATGGAGATGCCTGAGGACAAGATCCGCAAGGTATTGAAGATCGCCAAAGAGCCGATCTCCATGGAAACCCCGATCGGTGATGACGAAGACTCCCATCTGGGTGACTTCATCGAAGACTCGACCATGCAGTCGCCAATCGATGTCGCCACTGTTGAGAGCCTGAAAGAAGCGACTCGCGAAGTACTGTCCGGCCTTACTGCCCGTGAAGCCAAGGTACTGCGCATGCGTTTCGGTATCGACATGAATACCGACCACACGCTCGAAGAAGTCGGCAAACAGTTTGACGTGACCCGTGAGCGGATCCGTCAGATCGAAGCCAAGGCACTGCGCAAGCTGCGCCACCCGACGCGAAGCGAGCATCTGCGCTCCTTCCTCGACGAGTGACACCAGAACCCCCGGCCCAGGCCGGGGGTTTTGTTTATAGGGCAGATTAAATACCTCGCTCCGCCCTTCCCTCGCGCACAGCCCGTCTACACTCGAAACATTCCCCCGAGCCATAACGAGACCGTTATGCCCAGACTGGCGTCCGTGCTTTTTTTGCTGTCACTGATGATCTGGACCGCAACGGCTGACGCGCTGACTCTGACCGATGAAGAACGTAGCTGGCTGGCGGCTCACCCGGACTTGCGCCTGGGTGTTGATGCATCGTGGCCGCCATTCGAGTTTCGGGACGACCAGAACCGTTATCAGGGGCTCGCGGCGGACTATATCGACGTGATCCGTCAGCGCCTGGCGATCAAACTGACGCCGATCGAGCCTGTAAGCTGGACGGTGGTGCTCGAACAGGCCAAAAACGGCACCATCGATCTGCTGCCGGGCATCATGTCCACCCCGGAACGCCAGAACTACCTGGCTTTCACCCGCCCCTATCTCGACTTTCCGATCGTCATCCTCGCCCACGTCGGCGGCCCGCAACCACGCAAGATAGAGGATCTGTACGGTCTGAAAATCGCCGTTGTCGAAAACTATGCCCCTCACGAACTGCTGCGCACCCATCATCCGGACCTGAATCTGGTCGCCATGCCCAATGTCAGCTCGGCCCTGCAGGCCTTGGCCACCGACGAAGTGGACGCCGTGGTCGGCGATCTGGCCTCCAGCGTCTGGAGCCTGCGCCAGCTCAAGCTCGACGGACTGTATGTCAGCGGCGAAACCCCCTATCGCTATCAACTGGCTATGGGGGTGCCCCGGGACAAGAAAATGCTGGTGAGCATCCTGGATAAAGTCCTGGCCGACATGTCCCCGGAAGAAATCAGCAGCATTCAGGAGCACTGGGTAGGCAATGTCCTCGATCATCGGACATTCTGGTCGGATCTGCTGGTCTACGGCTTACCAGGACTATTGCTGCTGGTGATCATCCTGGCGGTGGTGATCCGCATCAACCGTCGCTTGAGTTCGGAAATCGCCCGGCGCATCGACCTCGAACAGGAACTGCGCAGCAGCGAATACCACTATCGCGGACTGGTGGAGAGCTTGTCGGCCATCGCCTGGGAGGCACGGATCAGCGATTTCACCTACAGCTATGTTTCGCCCCATGCCGAGGATCTGCTCGGTTATCCACTGTCGCACTGGCTGATTCCGGGCTTCTGGCGCAACATCATCCACCCGGCAGACCTGACACGCGCACAAAGCTTCTGCGATCACGAAGTCCTCGCCGGGCGCGATCACAGCCTCGATTATCGGGTGATCACCGCTGACGGCCGTTGCTTGTGGGTCCGCGACATCGTCAGCTTGATCGAACACGGCCACGAGCCAGTGATGCGCGGCCTGATGATCGACATCAGCGAAACCAAGCGCACCGAAGAAGCACTGCGGCTGTCGGAGCAGAAGTTCGCCTCGGTGTTCCAGCAATGCCCGGACATTCTGGTGATTGCGCGGCTGTCCGACGGCTGTCTGCTGGAGGTCAACGAGGCCTTTGAAGAGCAGATCGGGCTAAGGGCCGAAGAAGTCATCGGCCAGACCGCCACCGAACTCAACATCTGGGGCATACCCGGAGTCGGGCCGGGGCTGCTTCAGCGGCTGCAGGCCGGCAGCATCCGCAACCTGGAGATGCCCTTTCGTCGTAACAATGGCCAGGTGTTCACCGGGCTGATTTCCGCCGAACCGTTCGAGCTCGACACTACACCGGCACTGGTCGTGGTGGTGCGCGACATTTCTCAGCTCAAGGAAACCCAACAGCAACTGCAAACCTCCGAAGAGAAATTCGCCAAGGCCTTCCACGCCTCACCGGACGGGCTGCTGCTGTCGCGCCAGAGCGATGGCCTGCTGCTGGAAGTCAACGAAGGTTTCAGCCGCATCACCGGTTTCAACAGCGCCATGTCGGTGGATCGCTCGGCACTGGATCTGGGAATCTGGGTCAACCTCAACGAACGCAAACAGATGCTTGATCTGCTCCACCGCGATGGCTTCGTTCGCGATTTCACCTGCCACATCCGCCGCAGCGATGGGCAGATCCGCCTCTGCGAGGTGTCCAGCCGCCCGCTGCCGATCGGCGACGAAGACTGCATGCTGACCATCGCCCGGGACATCACCGAGCGCCACCTGATGCAGGAAAAACTTCAACAGGCTGCAACCGTGTTCGAGAGCACTGCAGAAGGCGTATTGATCACCGACACTCAGCAGCACATCAGTGCGGTGAACCGTGCGTTCACCGAAATCACCGGTTACAGCGAAAGCGAGGCGCTCGGTCATACCCCGCGCCTGCTGGCTTCCGGGCTGCACGACAGCGCATTCTATGCAGCGATGTGGCATCAGTTGACGGACGAGGGCCACTGGCAAGGCGAGATTTCCAACCGGCGCAAAAATGGCGAGTTGTACCCGAGCTGGCTGACCATCAGCGCCGTACGTAATCGCGACAAGTTCATCACCCACTTCGTCGCAGTGTTCGCCGACATCTCCAGTCTCAAGCACGCCCAGGCCAAGCTCGACTACCAGGCCCACCATGACCCGCTGACCGGCCTGCCAAACCGCACGCTGTTCGAAAGCCGTCTGCAGATGGCGCTAAACAGCCAGCAGGAAAACGGCAGCCTGGGCGCGGTGTTGTTCCTCGACCTGGACCGTTTCAAGCACATCAACGACAGCCTCGGCCACCCGGTTGGCGACCTGCTGCTCAAGGGCATCGCCGTACGCCTCAAGGAACAGTTGCGCGATATCGACACCGTGGCGCGGCTGGGTGGCGACGAATTCATCATTCTGCTGCCGGGGCTGCAACAGGCCGGTGATGCCGACAACATTGCCACCAAACTGCTGAACTGTTTCGGCGCGCCGTTCCAGGCCGGCGAACATGAGTTTTTCATCAGCGCCAGTATCGGTACCAGCCTCTATCCCCGTGACGGCTGCGATGTCGCCACCTTGATCAAGAACGCCGACGCAGCGATGTACCGCTCCAAAGCCAAGGGCCGCAACCGCGTCGAAAGTTACACCCGTGACCTTACCGCCCAGGCCAGCGAACGGGTAGCACTGGAACATGAACTGCGCCGCGCCATTGAGCGCGATGAGTTGTACCTCTACTACCAACCGAAAATCAGCCTCGACGATCACTCTCTGGTCGGTGCCGAAGCCCTGATCCGCTGGCGTCACCCGACCTTCGGCGACGTGCCTCCGGAGCATTTCATTCCGCTGGCGGAAGAGAACGGCATGATTCTGCAAATCGGCGACTGGGTGCTCGAAACCGCCTGCCGGCAGATGTTTGAGTGGAGCCAGATCTACGAGTCCCTGGGACCGCTTTCGGTCAACCTCGCCGGCGCACAACTGCGCCAGCCGAACCTGTTGGGACGCATCGAACAACTACTCAAGGACAACCGCCTCAGGCCGGATTTACTGCAACTGGAAATTACCGAAAACTTCATCATGAGCCAGGCCGAAGAAGCGCTGGCGGTGCTGCACCAACTCAAACACCTCGGCGTGCAACTGGCCATCGACGACTTCGGCACCGGTTATTCCTCGCTGAGTTACCTCAAACGCCTGCCGTTGGACATCCTCAAGATCGACCAGTCTTTCGTCCGCGGCCTGCCCGACGACCCGCACGACGCGGCGATTGTCCGCGCCATCATCGCTCTGGGCCGCAGCATGCAATTCACCGTGATCGCCGAAGGCGTGGAAACCCAGGCCCAACAACAATTCCTTGCCGCCGAAGGCTGCGAACAGATCCAGGGTTACATCGTCAGCCTGCCGCTGCCACCCGAAGAATTCGCCGCGACGTTTCTTCGTATAGCCGTATCAGATTTTTCGGATAGCACAGCCGAGAAACCGTCGCTATAATCCGCGGCCTACTGAGGGCCTATAGCTCAGTTGGTTAGAGCAGAGGACTCATAATCCTTTGGTCCACGGTTCAAGTCCGTGTGGGCCCACCAAACATGAAAAGCCGCGCATATGTGCGGCTTTTTCGTATCTGCGTTTCCCCCCCTCACTCAGACAACGCATGGGCGATGGCACAATTTCCAGAATCCGGAGATTGTCGCGCCCCACCACTCAATGCCGCAGCTCCCGCCACGATCTCATTGCGCAGGATCATATAACTCGCCTGTTTGTTGCCGGCGTTGTCCATGTGATCGCATATCTCTTTGGTTCAGATCGCCGAAACAATGTACCGAAAAGTTAACTATCACAAGTTACCGCGGCCCTACATTCTTCAGTCAAAAAAAACCAAGAATTGACAGCTAATAGATTAGAAATGTAGGATGCAAACGCTAACAACAATGGTTAGCATTTAGAAAATGGAGCTATTAAAATGGAAATGAAAACTGCTGCTGGCATTGCTGCACTCATGCTTGGCGCCTCGGTCATGAATGCACAGGCCACCCAAACTAATGACGCCGCAAGTTCGGGCAGCGAACCTTTGACAACAGTCATGGGTAAGAAAACCGTCGCATCGGGCACTACAGCCATGATTGGAATCATGTGCTCTGATGGTCGCATTGTGTTCTCCAAGCCTCGCTGCAACTAAGTAAACTCCCAGGTTGCAGCATTGCTGCCCTGGGTTTTTCATGTCGATCAGAGAAGCAATATGGACAATGCAACAATCGATTTTTATCTCAAGGATGAACAGGGAGCCGTTTTGGGCTTGATCGCCCCCTCGACTTTTTTTGCCGAAACAGATAGCGGCTTGTTGATTGATGGCCCTAAAAACACAGTCAGAATCAATCAACGATCAATTGCCGGTCTTGCAAAAGGCTTGGCCGAAGCTGGCTCACTTGCGACCGGCACTCTCGAAGAACTGGCCCAAGTCCATGCTTTATTAGAAAACCCGGCAACGAGCAGAACGACTAGTTACTTTCTGTGCGGGACATCGTCTTGCAGCGCAATCATCGAAGACACAAACACCATCGAGAAAAGTACCGCACTGGTTGTTGGCTGCGGAGGGATCGGTAGCGTGACTGCCATGGTGCTGGCGGGTTGCGGCATCAAAAAATTTATATTGGTGGACGCCGACGCCATTGAGGAGAGTAACCTTAATCGGCAGCTGTTCTGGACGCGGGCAGATATAGGCCAGCCCAAAGTCTCGACGTTGAAGAACGCCATTGAAGCGCGCTTTCTGAATACAACAATCGAGACACTGGCGATAGAAGCGGACAAATTCGCTATCGAAAACCTGCAGCGTCAATACGACGCCAACATCATTATCATCACCGCGGATAATCCGTCTTCCCTGGCTGAAGAGGCGGCAGGCATTGCTCAGGCAACTGGAGTTCCTGTTGTGAGTGGAGGCTACAACCATTCCAACTGTAAGGTTTACCTGCACTCCGGTGAATATGTTGAAACCTTATCTGCCACGACCGAAATCACACCCTGGCAGCGGCTCCCACACTCGATCATGCCCAGTTTCGGCCCGCTAAATGTAAATATGGCATCGCTGTTGGCTTCCGGATCTATTGCAATGCTAGCCAAACGAAGTTTCGAGTCGAACAAAGATCACACTATCGAATGGGACGCTTGCCACTTTCCTTTAAACTTCCAAACTGAAATTTATTGACCGGTCAATATTGGATAAATAAATGAGCTGCATTTTCTGCGATATCGCATCAGGCAAGGCACCCGCACACGTAATCTGGGAAAGTGAAAGCCATCTGGCATTTCTGTCAATATTTCCCAACACCCCAGGGTTCACCGTGGTCATTCCTAAAGCACACGCGTCCAGTTACGCGTTTGCACAGTCAGATCAGGCACTCACTGAGTTGACTCTGGCTGCGAAAGCCGTTGCTTTATTACTCGATAGTGCCCTTCCAGATGTTGCACGCACAGGAATGATGTTTGAGGGTTACGGTGTGGATCATCTTCACGCAAAACTGTTCCCGATGCACGGCACCGGCAATAGCAGCGAATTCAAACCTATCAGTTCAAACATCGATAAATATTTTACTCGCTATGAGGGATATATCTCATCGCATGACTGGAAGCGTGCCGATGATCAGGAATTGGCCGAACTTGCGAAAAAAATCAGAGATCACGCATCTCAGTAACTTACTCAACGATTTGCATCGTGTTGCCGGGCTCGATATTGGCAATAGTCGCCCGCCCTCTCCAATGGACAGGAGGTTTGATAGATGCGCTAATTGACCGATTCGCATACGTCGAAGCACGTAGGCAGGCCAATTCCGAGAGACCCCATGTCCAAAATCGCCTCCACAGGTCTTGATGAAATCGACCGCCAGCTAATCGCTGCCCTGCAAATCAATGCCCGCGAGAGCGTGGCGATGCTGGCCCGGCAATTGGGGATCGCCCGCACGACCGTGACTTCGCGGCTGGCGCGGCTGGAAAAGGCCAAAGTCATCACCGGTTATGGCGTGCGCCTGGGCCAACGCGTAGTGGATGGCGGGTTACAGGCATATGTCGGGATCAAGGTGCAGCCACGCTCCGGCAAAGAGGTGTTGCGGCGGCTGAGTGCGATGGCCCAGGTGCAGCAATTGTGCGCGGTGAGTGGCGAGTTTGATTATGTGGCGTGGCTGCGAACCGACTCGCCGGAGCAACTGGATCAATTACTGGATCAGATCGGCAGCGTAGACGGTGTCGAGAAGACCACGACCTCGATCATCCTCAGCAGCAAAATTGATCGCGGGCATCCAGTCTGATCAAAAACCTCGTCACATAGCAGCATCCATGTTCAAAACGACGACACTTTGCGTCTTATTAACGTGTTCTACGCTCCCTAGAATGGCTGGCATCTTTTCCTATACTCAGACGCGCATCCCGCGTCGGGTCGCCAGCAAGGTCAGCCATGAACAAGAACAATCGCCATCCTGCAGACGGTAAGAAACCGATCACCATTTTCGGCCCGGACTTTCCTTTCGCCTTCGACGACTGGATCGAGCACCCGGCTGGTCTGGGCAGCATTCCCGAGCACAACCACGGTGCCGAGGTGGCGATTGTCGGTGCCGGTATTGCAGGTCTGGTGGCCGCTTACGAGCTGATGAAACTCGGCTTGAAACCGGTCGTTTATGAGGCCTCGAAGCTTGGCGGTCGTTTGCGCTCCCAGGCGTTCAACGGTACTGACGGCATCGTCGCCGAGCTCGGCGGCATGCGCTTCCCGGTGTCCTCCACCGCGTTCTATCACTACGTCGACAAGCTCGGCCTGGAAACCAAGCCCTTCCCCAACCCGCTGACACCGGCTTCCGGCAGCACCGTGATCGACCTGGAAGGCAAAACCCATTACGCACAGAGCCTGAAAGATCTTCCTGCACTGTTCCAGGAAGTGGCTGACGCCTGGGCTGACGCTCTGGAGGCCGGTTCGCAGTTCGCCGACATCCAGCAAGCGATCCGTGACCGCGACGTGCCACGCCTCAAAGAGCTGTGGAACACCTTGGTGCCACTGTGGGACGACCGCACGTTCTACGACTTTGTCGCCACGTCGAAAGCCTTCGCCAAACTGTCGTTCCATCACCGCGAAGTGTTCGGCCAGGTCGGTTTTGGTACCGGCGGCTGGGACTCGGACTTCCCCAACTCGATGCTGGAAATTTTCCGTGTGGTGATGACCAACTGCGACGATCACCAGCACCTGGTGGTCGGCGGTGTCGAACAAGTGCCGCAGGGCATCTGGCGTCATGCGCCGGAGCGCTGCGTACACTGGCCACAAGGCACCAGCCTCAAGTCGTTGCACCACGGCGCACCGCGCTCCGGGGTGAAGAAAATCGCCCACGCGCCTGACGGACGTTTCGCGGTCACCGACAACAACGGCGACACCCGCGAATACGCCGCCGTGCTGACCACCTGCCAGAGCTGGCTGCTGACCACTCAGATCGAATGTGATGAAACGCTGTTCTCGCAAAAAATGTGGATGGCCCTCGACCGCACTCGCTACATGCAATCGTCGAAGACCTTCGTGATGGTCGACCGCCCGTTCTGGAAGGACAAGGACCCGGAAACCGGCCGTGACCTGATGAGTATGACCCTCACCGATCGCCTGACCCGTGGCACCTACCTGTTCGACAACGGCGACGACAAACCGGGCGTGATCTGCCTGTCGTACTCGTGGATGAGCGACGCACTGAAGATGCTTCCGCACCCGGTGGAAAAACGCGTGAAACTGGCGCTGGATGCCTTGAAGAAGATCTACCCTAAAGTCGACATCGCCGCGCGGATCATCGGCGATCCGATCACCGTGTCGTGGGAAGCCGACCCGCATTTCCTCGGTGCATTCAAGGGCGCCCTGCCCGGCCACTATCGCTACAACCAGCGCATGTACGCGCACTTCATGCAGGACGATATGCCTGCGGAGCAGCGCGGGATTTTCATCGCTGGCGACGACGTGTCATGGACGCCGGCCTGGGTCGAAGGCGCGGTACAGACTTCGCTCAACGCGGTGTGGGGAATCATGAAGCACTTTGGCGGGTCCACACATACAGAGAACCCTGGTCCGGGTGATGTGTTCAACGACATCGGCCCGATCGCCCTGCCCGAGTAAGAGGAATCCCTGATGCGTGTAGCCCTTTATCAATGTCCACCGCTACCTCTGGAACCCGCCGCCAACTTGCAGCGCCTGCAACAACTGGCGATGGAGGCCAAAGGCGCCGACCTGCTGGTGGTACCGGAGATGTTCCTGACCGGCTACAACATCGGCAAGGAGGCGGTCGCGACATTGGCCGAGGTCTACAACGGTGAGTGGGCGCAGCAAGTCGGACGGATCGCCAAGGCTGCCGGCCTGGCGATCCTCTACGGTTACCCCGAGCGCACGGCGGATGGGCAGATCTACAACGCTGTGCAACTGATCGATTCAAGCGGCGAGCGCCTGTGCAATTACCGCAAGACGCATCTGTTCGGTGATCTGGATCGTTCGATGTTCAGCCCCGGCGATGGCGAGTTTCCCATCGTCGAACTCAACGGCTGGAAGCTCGGATTTCTGATCTGCTATGACCTGGAGTTCCCGGAAAACGCCCGACGCCTTGCCCTTGAAGGTGCCGAGCTGATCCTGGTGCCGACGGCGAACATGATTCCTTTTGATTTCATTGCCGACGTTTCCGTGCGCTCCCGGGCTTTCGAAAACCAGTGCTACGTGGCTTACGCCAACTACTGCGGCCACGAAGGCGACATCCATTACTGCGGACAAAGCAGCATTGCCGCGCCGGATGGCAGCCGCATCGCCCAGGCCGGACTGGATGAAGCCTTGATCGTCGGTGAGCTGAATCGCCAGTTGATGGTCGACTCCCGCAGCGCCAACCGCTACTTCAACGACCGCCGTCCCGAACTTTACGACGCGCTCAACAAGCGCTAATCCGCTAGCATTGGCACTTCACTGTTCTGGAAGTGCCCATGCCTGCGCCGACTCATCCCCGCCCCCATACCGAAATCCTGGCCAACGGCTTGCGCGTGACCCTGCGTCACGTGCCCGGCCTGAAGCGCAGCGCCGCCGCTTTGCGGGTGGCTGCCGGTAGCCATGACGTACCGTTGGCGTGGCCGGGGCTGGCGCATTTCCTTGAGCATTTGCTGTTTCTCGGCACCGAGCGTTTTCCTGCACAGCATGGGCTGATGGCCTACGTGCAAGGTCACGGCGGCCAAGTGAATGCCAGCACTCGCGAGCGCACCACCGATTTCTTCTTTGAGTTGCCGCCAGCGTCCTTCAGCGGTGGGTTGGAGCGTCTGTCAGACATGCTCGCCCACCCGCGTATGAATCCGGACGATCAGTTGCGGGAACGTGAGGTGCTGCAGGCAGAGTTTGTCGCGTGGTCCCAGGACGCCACCGTTCAGCAGCAAGAGGCGCTGTTCGAGGGCTTGTCAGCAGCGCATCCGTTGCGTGGATTTCATGCCGGGAATCGCGACAGCCTGCCGGTAGAACACGCGGAGTTTCAACAGGCATTGAAAGGCGTCCATCAGCAGTTTTACCGCACCGGGCAAATGACCCTTAGTCTGGTCGGGCCGCAGAGTATTGAAGAGCTGCGAGCACTGGCCGAGCAATTTGCCGCCGCGCTGAAGGCTGGGGATAAAACTGCACAGGCAACCCCCGTTCGCTTGATGGACAACCCACAGGCAAGTTATCAACAGGTCGGCGAGCGGCGCGGCAATCTGCTGTTCGCGCTGGAGGACCTGCCGGAGTCGTCGGCCGAAGCGCTGGCGTTTCTTTGTCACTGGCTGAACAGCGCCAAACCCGGCGGACTGCTTGCCCGCCTGCAGCAGCAGGGTCTCGCTGACAGCTTGCAAGCTTGCGTACAGTATCAGTTCGTCGGGCAAGCCTTGCTGCATCTTCAGTTCACTCCAGCCTCCGGCTCGCTCGACCTCATTCGCGAACAATGGCTGGATTGGCTGAGTTTCTTCGCCGCGCAACAGGACTGGCAGGTATTGCGTGAGGAGTATGCGGCACAGCTTCAGCGTCAGCAGCAGGTCTGCGGCGCGCTCCAACGGGCGCGACTGGACAGTGAACAACTCGAAAGCGGACTCTCCGAATCGGCCGTTGCGGCGCTCAAAGCGATTCTCGGCAAAATCGGCACTGTGGATAACTTCAGTAGCCATTGGCATCTGCCCACTGCCAACCCGTTTTTGCGTACGGCCGAACCACTGGCCAACGCTGGCCTGATCCGTGGCCAGACCAGCGCCCACCGAGGCTTGCGCACATTCGCTCAAGATCGCTCGCGCGGCCGGCGTGAACGCTCGCCGATGCAATTCAGCCAGGCGCTGCCAGATAACACTGACGAAGGTGCGGTGTATGTGCGCTGGCAAATGGAAGCGGCGGCCACGGCCGAGCTGCAAGCGAAACTGCAACGCCGCCTGCGGGAAGTGTCTGACGACGCACGTCAGGCCGGGGTCGAGCTTTCGTTCAGTGTCTCGGGCAATCAGTGGCTGTTGAGGGTCACCGGTCTGCAGGACATATTGCCCGACGTCCTGGAGCATGCGCTGAAACATCTGACGCAAGTTGACTCTGATTCTGCGCCAAGTGAGCCGGAAGAGCCGTTGATACCGATTCGCCAATTGCTCAAGGCATTACCCGAGCACTGCCTGCAATCGCCAACGACGTCTGACGATGTCGCACACCTGTGGACAACTTCCCGCTGGGACGGTCTGGCGTTGGGGCTCAATCCACAGACCCAGTCAGCCATGGGCCTGGCCCTGAGTCGCATCCCTGGCATCCCGGACAGTCAAATTCCCGCACCGTCGACAATGAACTCTGGATACCGATGGAGTCAGATCGACAGCACTTCCAGCGAACACGCCTTGTTGCTGTTCTGTCCGATCGCCAGCCACCAGATCGACGGCGAAGCCGCGTGGCGCTTGCTCGCACACCTGTGCCAGACGCCGTTCTACCAACGCCTGCGAGTCGAACTGCAACTCGGTTATGCGGTGTTCAGCGGGTTGCGCCAGGTCCATGGCCAGAGCGGAATGCTGTTCGGTGTGCAATCGCCAACGACCAACGCCGAGCAACTGCTCAGCCACGTTCAGCAGTTCCTCGACGGCTTGCCGGCCATTATCGAACAGCTTGATGACGCCAATCTTGCCCAGCAACGCCAGACGCTTGCCGATCAGTTCGATGAAAATGTCCTGTCCGGCAAAGATGCGGCCGAGCTCCTGTGGCAGGCCCGCCTCGCCGGCCACTCGTCGGATTATCTGGTGCAATTGCGCAGTGCCATCGCTCAAGTGGATCGCCCGGCATTGCAGGCCGCCACACAACGCCTGATTCGCGCCGAGGGCGGCTGGCACGGCCTGTCCAACAACCCAGCGCCGGGCGCGCCATGGCGAGTCGCAAAATGATCATTACCGGGGCTGCAAGGAGCTTTCTCAAAGATTCACGGGCAAACCCCCTGAAATTTTGAGTAACATAGCCACCTAACTATTTGCAACATCCCTGCGCTGCTGTGGACTATACCTATGGATAGCGCTATCTCACCCACCTGAAGAAGGAGTCACCCGATGGCTTGGACCAAACCTGCTTACACCGACCTGCGCATCGGCTTCGAAGTCACCATGTACTTCGCCAGCCGCTGAGTCCTGCCTCAAGCAGAACACTGCAGTGCAACGCCTCGGCTCGCCGGGGCGTTTTATTTTCAGCGTTGAAATGATGGAGCGTTCATGTTCGTCCAGATTCTGGGTTCGGCCGCCGGTGGCGGTTTTCCGCAGTGGAACTGCAACTGCGTCAATTGCGCCGGTTTTCGCGACGGCAGCCTGAATGCCAAGGCCCGCACCCAATCGTCCATCGCGATTTCCGATGACGGCGTGAACTGGGTGCTGTGCAATGCCTCGCCGGACATCCGCGCGCAGCTTCAGGGCTTCGCGCCGATGCAACCGGGCCGTGCCCTGCGTGACACCGGCATCAGCGCGATCATCCTGATGGACAGCCAGATCGACCACACCACCGGCCTGCTCAGTCTGCGCGAAGGCTGCCCGCATCAAGTCTGGTGCACGGACATGGTTCACGAAGACCTGAGCACCGGTTTTCCGTTGTTCACCATGCTCAAACACTGGAACGGCGGGCTTGACTGGAACCGTATAGAACTCGACCAGAGCTTCACCGTCGCGGCGTGCCCGAACCTGCGCTTCACCCCGCTGCCGTTGCGCAGTGCGGCACCGCCCTACTCGCCGCACCGCTTCGATCCGCACCCGGGCGACAACATCGGCCTGATCGTCGAAGACCTCAGCACCGGCGGCAAACTGTTCTATGCCCCGGGCTTGGGCAAGGTCGATGCGCCGTTGCTGGAAATCATGGCTGGCAGCGACTGCGTGCTGGTGGACGGGACGATGTGGGACGACGATGAAATGCAGCGCCGTGGCGTCGGCACTCGCACCGGTCGCGAAATGGGCCACCTGGCGCAGAACGGCCCCGGCGGCATGCTCGAAGTGCTGGAACAGCTTCCCGAGCAGCGCAAGGTGCTTATCCACATCAACAATACCAATCCGATTCTCGACGAAGACTCGCCAGAGCGCGCGGAACTGGTGCGGCGCAATGTTGAAGTGGCGTATGACGGCATGAGTATTGTCCTGTAACGCATGGCCCGGAGAACCGCAATGACCGACACCCCGCTGTCCCCCGCCGAATTCGAAGCGGCCCTGCGCGCCAAGGGCGCCTACTACCACATACATCACCCGTATCACGTGGCGATGTATGAAGGCCGGGCCACCCGCGAGCAGATCCAGGGCTGGGTCGCCAACCGTTTCTACTATCAGGTGAACATCCCCCTGAAAGACGCGGCGATCCTCGCCAACTGCCCGGATCGAGAGATCCGCCGCGAGTGGATTCAGCGCCTGCTCGACCACGACGGTGCGCCAGGCGAAGACGGCGGCATCGAAGCCTGGCTGCGCCTCGGGCAGGCCGTTGGCCTCGACCCGGACCAACTGCGTTCACAGGAACTGGTGCTACCCGGCGTGCGTTTCGCCGTCGACGCCTACGTCAACTTCGCCCGCCGCGCCAGTTGGCAGGAAGCCGCAAGCAGTTCATTGACCGAGCTGTTCGCGCCGCAGATTCACCAGTCGCGCCTCGACAGCTGGCCGCAGCATTACCCGTGGATCGACCCGGCCGGCTACGAGTATTTCCGTACCCGCCTCGGTCAGGCCCGGCGCGATGTCGAGCACGGTCTGGCGATCACCCTGGAGCACTACAAGACGCGCGAAGGCCAGGAGCGCATGCTGGAAATTCTCCAGTTCAAACTGGACATCCTTTGGAGCATGCTCGATGCCATGAGCATGGCCTACGAACTGAACCGCCCGCCGTATCACAGCGTCACCGATCAACGGGTCTGGCATAAAGGAATCGCCTTATGAGTTTCGACCGCAGCAAGACCCCGACCTGGCGCCCCGGCTACCGCTTCCAGTACGAGCCGGCCCAGAAAGGCCACGTGCTGCTGTACCCGGAAGGCATGATCAAACTCAATGAAAGTGCCGCGCTGATCGGCGGCCTGATCGATGGTGAGCGGGATGTCGCGGCGATCATCGCCGAACTCGACAGTCAGTTCCCCGGCGTGCCCGAGCTCGGTGACGACATCGAGCAATTCATGGAGGTTGCCCGTGCGCAGCACTGGATCGAACTTGCCTGAGTCATCGGTGCAAGTCCCGGCCAAACCGGAAACCGGCCTGCCGCTGTGGCTGCTCGCCGAGCTGACCTATCGTTGCCCTCTGCAATGCCCGTATTGCTCCAATCCGCTGGATTTCGCCGAGCAGGGCAAAGAGCTGAGCACCGAGCAGTGGATCAAGGTATTCCGCGAGGCGCGGGAGATGGGCGCGGCGCAACTGGGCTTTTCCGGCGGCGAACCATTGGTGCGTCAGGACCTTGCGGAGCTGATCCGTGAAGCGCGTCAGTTGGGTTTCTACACCAACCTGATCACCTCCGGCATCGGCCTGACCGAACAGAAGATCAGCGACTTCAAGAAGGCCGGGCTCGACCACATCCAGATCAGTTTCCAGGCCAGCGACGAGCAAGTGAACAACCTGCTCGCCGGCTCGAAAAAAGCCTTCGCACAGAAACTGGAAATGGCTCGGGCGGTGAAGGCCCACGGCTATCCGATGGTGCTGAACTTCGTCACTCATCGGCACAACATTGACAAGATCGACCGCATCATCGAGCTGTGCATCGCGCTCGAAGCGGACTTCGTCGAACTCGCCACCTGCCAGTTCTACGGCTGGGCGCAGCTCAATCGTGTCGGCCTGTTACCGACCAAGGAACAACTGGTCCGCGCCGAACGCATCACCAATGAATACCGCGCCAAGCTGGAAGCCGAAGGGCATCCGTGCAAGCTGATTTTCGTCACCCCGGACTATTACGAAGAGCGCCCGAAAGCCTGCATGAATGGCTGGGGCAGCATCTTTCTGACGGTCACGCCGGACGGCACCGCCCTGCCCTGTCATGGCGCGCGCCAGCTGCCGGTACAATTTCCCAATGTGCGCGATCACAGCATGCAGCACATCTGGTATGACTCGTTCGGCTTCAACCGCTTTCGCGGTTATGACTGGATGCCCGAGCCGTGCCGCTCCTGCGATGAGAAAGAACAGGACTTCGGCGGCTGCCGCTGCCAGGCGTTCATGCTCACGGGCGATGCCAGCAATGCCGACCCGGTATGCAGCAAGTCCGAACATCACGGCGTGATCCTCAAGGCCCGCGAAGAAGCCGAGCACGCCACCCAGACCATTGAACAACTGGCCTTTCGCAATGAACGAAACTCGCGCCTCATCGCCAAAGGCTGAGCCTTTCAGCGCCACCGCCGCCGTTGCTGCCGGCGTGGATTTCGCCGAATTGCAACTCGGTGCCCATGGCTTGTTCTGGAATGAATACCGGCCGGCAGATGCCGCGTGCCGGATCTGGCACTGGCGCGATGGCGTGGCGAAATGTCTGACGCCAACGGGTTTCAGCGTTCGCAGCCGGGTGTACGAATATGGTGGTGGGGCGTTTTGTCTGACGCCTGAGGGGATTGTTTTCGTCAACGAGGTGGATCAACAGCTGTACCGCCAGACGTTGGACGGGGAGCCCGAGGTTCTGACGTCGGGTGAGTGCCGATATGGCGATCTGCATTTTGCCAACGGTCAGGTGCTGGCCGTTGAAGAGAAAGGTGAATGCCATCGGCTGGTGGCCATCGATCTGGAGAATGGCGTACACCATAGGCTGGTTAAGGGTGCGGATTTTTATGCATCGCCGATCATCAGCCCGGACGGCCAGCGTCTGGCGTGGATCGAGTGGAGCCGTCCGCATCAACCGTGGACTTCCACACGATTAATGCTCGCTGAGCGTTCGGATAACGGGTTTTCTGCACCACGTTGCGTGGCGGGTGAAACGCTTGAAGAGTCGATCCAGCAACCGCGCTTCGATGCCAATGGCCGACTGGGCTGTCTGACCGACCGTGGTGGATATTGGCAGCCGTGGGTCGACTCTGCAGACGGCTTGAAACCGTTGCCTTGTGCTGCAGCCGATCACGCGCCGGCCCCATGGCAACTTGGTGGGTGCACCTGGCTGCCTATGGAAGAAGGCTTTTTGGCGAGCTGGAGCGAAGGCGGTTTCGGTCGTCTGGCGCTCAACGGCGAAGAATTCACCGGCGACTACAGTCGCTTCCGTCATCTGGCTGTCGACGACCAGTTCATTTACTGCATCGCCGCTTCACCGATCAGCCCTTCAGCGGTACTCGCCATCGTTCGAGATTCGCATGAAGTGAAAGTCCTGGCCGGCGGCATTGCACCGCTGCCCGCCGATCGCATCAGCCGACCGCAAACCCTGCGTTATCCCAGCGGTTCAGGTGAAGCGCACGGCTTCTTTTACCCGGCCACCAATGGCGATGCGAAATCGCCGCTGGTGGTGTTCATCCACGGCGGCCCGACGTCGGCCTGCTACCCGATGCTCGACCCGCGCATCCAGTACTGGACGCAACGCGGCTTTGCTGTCGCCGACCTCAATTACCGGGGCAGTAGCGGTTATGGCCGGGAGTATCGGCAGGCGCTGCATCTGAGCTGGGGTGCGGTGGATGTCGAGGATGCCTGTGCGGTAGTGGCCTACCTGAATGATCGCGGCATGATCGACGGCGACTGTGCATTCATCCGTGGCGGCAGCGCTGGCGGCTACACAACGCTGTGCGCCCTGGCGTTCCATCAAGTGTTCCGCGCCGGCGCCAGCCTGTATGGCGTCAGTGACCCGGTGGCACTGGCCCGCGCGACGCACAAGTTCGAAGGCGATTATCTGGACTGGCTGATCGGCGATCCGGAGCAAGATGCCGAACGCTACGCGGCCCGCACGCCGTTGCTGCACGCAGGCAACATTCGCGTACCGGTGATTTTCTTCCAGGGTGAACTGGACGCCGTGGTCGTGCCGCAACAGACCCGCGACATGGTCGCGGCCCTGGAGCAAAACGGCATTGAGGTCGAAGCGCATTACTACGCCGACGAGCGTCACGGCTTCCGCCGGGCCATCAATCAGGCCCATGCGCTGGAGCAAGAATGGCGCTTCTACCGGCGAGTGATGGGCCTGGCGGAGTGAAAATCAGCGCTTGGCGATGATGTACACAGCGTGCACGATCCCCGGGATATAACCGCACAGCGTCAGCAGAATGTTCAGCCAGAACGCGCCGCCGAACCCGACCTGCAGAAACACACCCAGTGGCGGCAACAGAATGGCAATGATGATTCGAATGAAGTCCATGGGTCAGCTCCTGATTGGGGGTTGGCTCACCTGAGCCATACAAGCTAATCGACCTGTGCCGTTTGTCAGGGTTCAGTGCTATTGCCAGTCAGCGCGCAGAAGGCCACTCAAGTCAGAATTTGCAGACCGTGTTTCTGCACGATACTGAGCAGCTTCAGAGCCATGCCGCTCGGATGCTTGTCTCCTGATTCCCATTGTTTGACGGTCGAAGCACTGGTGTTCAAATAACGCGCGAACACGGGCTGGCTGACGTTGTTGCCCTCACGCAACGCCTTGATCTGCTCCGCCGGGATCGCATCTGGAACCACCGCAAGGCACGACTCATCAAACTCACGCATCGTTGACTTGCTGATAGCGCCGATTGCATGCAGAGCAATTGCCGACTCGTGCACTGATTCAAATACGTCGCTCTTGAATTTTTTACTCATGAGTTATCTCTCTTGCCGATGGCCAATACAGAAACACTGCAGCCGTTATCTCTCAAGCAATAAACCGCCCTGGAAAAACCTGGCCACAAAAAAACGCCCCACGCCAAAAGAATCAGGCGTGGGGCGTGCGTTATACCGCGAGACGGTTCTTGAATTCGGGTGGGAAACTTCAGCTCAGACGGCAATCCCTTTGCGGCATTGCAGTTGCGCGGTGCGTACCCGGGAGAAAGCTCGGGCCAGGCGCAGGAGCATTTCGTCGATGTTGGCCTTGCTGACGGTGAGTGCCGGAGTGAAGCGCAGGCAGTTGGCTTGTGGGGCGTTGAGCAGCAAGCCTTCATGCAGCGCGGCTTTGACCACGGCCTCGGCGGAGTCTTCCGACAGAGTCAGTCCCCAGAACAGCCCTTGCCCACGCAACTCACCATGCTCATAACGATGCGCCAGACGGGCGAGCCCTTCGCGCAGATGCTGGCCGTTGTCGCGGATCTGTTCGAGGAATGCGCGGTCCTGCACGCTGTCGAGCACCACTAGTCCTGCGGCGGTCATCAGCGCGTTGCCGTGATGAGTACCGCCCAGCTCGCCGGAGTCGAAGCAGCAGGCCTTGCCTCGCGCCAGCAACGCCGCCAGTGGCACGCCACCGCCGAGGCCTTTGCCGAGTACGAGGATGTCGGCGCGAACGCCGTAGGACTGTTCCGCGAGCAAAGTGCCGCAACGACCGATACCGGTTTGTACTTCATCGAGGATCAACAGAATCCCCAACTCACGGCACAGACGTTCGACACCTTTAAGATAGCAATCAGTCGCCGGAATCACCCCGGCATCACTCTGGATCGGCTCCAGCATGATCGCCACGGTCTGCGCATCAACCGCTGCATGTAGCGCCGGCAGGTCGTTGAACGGCACCAGATCGAAACCCGGCAGCAGCGGCGCAAAACGGTTGTGCAGGTTGCAACTGTCCGACGCTGAAATCGTCGCCAGGCTACGCCCGTGACAGCCTTGTCGGGCGACAATGATCCGCGACGCGCCGCCACGATGCAGCTGGCCCCATTTGCGCGCCAGTTTGATCGCCGCTTCACACGCTTCGCTACCACTGTTGAGCAAGTACGCCTGATCACTTGAAGTGCTGGCACACAGGCGCTCGGCGAGGCTGAGCATGCCGCGATTGTGCAGGTTGAATCCAGGGTTGATCAGGGCTTGGGCCTGGCTGGCGATGGCCTTGACCAGCGCCGAAGGGCTGTGCCCGAGGCTGTTCGCTCCACCGGCCTGCGAGAAATCGAGGTATGCACGGTCATTGCTGTCCCACAGCCAGGAACCCTGACCACGAACAAAAACCTGCTGAGGTCGTTCGACGCTAGGCATCAGGCGCTCGGCATTCAGGCCATCAGCGGCATCCGTTTCATCGGTTTCAAAAGCCAGGTCATCGAGGCTCGGCGTCTGGCGCCGCAGGCTGAACAGATTCATTGAAAAAAACCCCGATTGAGGTTTTCTGAACTGCCTATGTAATCGTTATCGAAACAATCGCTGATCATTGCCCTTTCCGGCCCTGTAAGCCCCGTGGATGCGGTTAGACTAGGCTCACATACGGCCGCCGGCCATTTCGTTTTCCCAGCATTTTCGATAAGTGTTACTTATGGATTTCAAACAACTGCGTTATTTCGTCGCGGTCTACGAAGAAGGTCATGTCGGACGCGCCGCCGAGCGCTTGTCGATCTCCCAGCCGGCGCTGTCCCAGCAGATCCGTCATCTGGAACAGAACCTCGACGTGACTCTGTTCGAACGCAGCAGCAAACGCCTGTTGCCGACCCTCGCCGCCCATACGCTGTACAACCACGCCCTGCCGCTGCTCGACGGCATGCAGCGGGCGCGTGAGGCGCTGGGTAACTTCAAGGGTCAGGCACTGCGCACGCTGGCGATTGGCGTATTGCAAACCGTGCATACCAGCCTGGTGCCGCAAATGCTGGAGCGAGTACGCAAGGCCCAGCCGCATCTGGTGGTACAGATTTATGAACTGACGGGGCTTGAGATCGAGCGGCGACTGCTCAACGGCTCGCTGGATATCGGCATCAGCTATTTGCCGCCACGCCAACCGGGGCTGCACGGCGTGATGTTGTACGAAGATGAACTGACGCTGGTCATCCCGGCGGATCATCCGCTGCGGGAATTCAAGAAAGTCTCGATGAGTCAGGCCGCCGAATTGCCGATGTTGCTGCTGGGCGAAGAATTCCAGATCCGTCAGATCTGGCAGGCACAACTGGCCAGCCTCGGGCGTCGCCCACAAGTGCAAGCAGAACTGAACAATATGGTGGGGATTCTCGACAGCCTGCCGCACACCCGTCTGGCGACGGTGCTGCCCGGTCGTTCGCAAAAAGAGTACGACGATCAGGATCTGTTGTGGAAACCGTTGAGTGAGCCGCGTGTGCCATTGAAGGTCGGACTGGTGTGTCGCGACGTACAACGCCAGCAGGCGCCATTGGCCTTGCTGCGGACGTTGCTGGAGGAAGTGATGCAGCGCGAGGACAAACCGCTGAAAGGCGCGCCGGCCCTGGATCCGTTGAGCTGAACACTTTTCTGCGGGCAAAAGAAAACCCCGCCGAAGCGGGGCTTTGCAGACTGTTTCCCTGACATCCATTTCACTCCGCCACCCTGGCAGAATCCTACGTGTCCGTGTTGTTGCTTTGCGCTTCCTGCGCGACGTCCATGAAATGTAGATTAGCTCTGGATCCAATCTGCGCCTATGGGAGAACAGCAGCACGTGATGTAAGAGATCGCTTACATCACGTTACATCGTCAGAACTGCCCGGCATCCAGCAGGAACAGCGACTCGCTGCCAGCCTTCACCGACGCACTCAACGAGTGAATCCGCGGCAGCAGACGGGCGAAATAGAACCGTGCGGTGCCGAGTTTGCTCGCGTAGAAATCGTCCTGTGCTTCTTTGCCCAGCGAAGCCTTGGCCATCAGTGCCCACATGTAGGCGTAGGAAACGTAGCCAAACACTTGCAGATACTCGACCGACGCCGCACCGATTTCGTTCGGATTGGTTTTCGCCCGGTCCAGCAGCCACGAGGTCAGTTCGTCGAGGGTGTCGACGGCGTCATTCAGCGGTTTGGTGAACTCGCCGAGATCGGCACTGGCGGTCGCAGTGAAATGGCGGATCTCGTCGGCGAACAGTTTGTAGAACGCGCCGCCGCTGCCGACGATCTTGCGACCCACCAGGTCCAGCGCCTGAATGCCGTTGGTGCCTTCGTAGATCTGGGTGATGCGCACGTCGCGCACCAGTTGCTCCTGGCCCCACTCGCGGATGTAGCCGTGGCCGCCGAAGATCTGCTGGCCGTGGACAGTGGTTTCCAGGCCGAGGTCGGTCAGGAACGCCTTGGCCACTGGCGTCAGCAGCGCAACCAGGTCCTCGGCACGTTTACGGGTGGCAGCGTCTTCGCTGAACTTGGCAGTGTCGAGCTGCATAGCCACGTAAGTGGAGAACGCACGGCCGCCTTCGTTCGAGGCTTTCATGGTCAGCAACATGCGACGCACGTCCGGGTGGACGATGATCGGGTCGGCAACCTTGTCCTTGTTCTGCGCGCCGGTCGGCGAACGGCTTTGCAGGCGATCGCGGGCGTATTCGATGGCGTTCTGGTACGAACGCTCGCCGGTGGCCAGGCCCTGGATACCGACGCCCAGACGCTCGTAGTTCATCATGGTGAACATGGCGTTCAGGCCTTTGTTCGGTTCGCCAACCAGATAACCCACGGCTTCGTCGAAGTTCATCACGCACGTGGCCGAGGCCTGGATGCCCATCTTGTGTTCGATCGAACCGCAAGTCGCCGGGTTGCGCGCGCCCAGGCTGCCATCGGCATTGACCATGAACTTCGGCACCAGGAACAGCGAAATGCCTTTCGGCCCTGCCGGCGCGTCCGGCAGCTTGGCCAGCACCAGGTGGATGATGTTTTCGGTCAGGTCGTGTTCACCGCCGGTGATGAAGATCTTGGTGCCGCTGACCTTGTAGGAACCGTCGGCCTGAGGCTCGGCCTTGGTGCGGATGATGCCCAGATCAGTGCCGGCATGCGGCTCGGTCAGGCACATGGAACCAGCCCAGACGCCGGCGTACATGTTCGGCAGGTAAGCGGCTTTCAGCTCTTCGCTGGCGTGGGCGTTGATCGACAGGCACGCGCCGGCGGTCAGCATCGGATACAGACCGAAGGACAGGCTGGCGGAGTTGACCATCTCTTCGACCTGAGCCGACACGGCTTTGGGCATGCCCATGCCGCCGTATTCCGGATCACCGCCAACGCCAACCCAGCCGCCTTCAGCGTAAGTCTGATAGGCCTGTGGGAAACCGGCCGGCGTGGTGACGGCACCGTCGGCCCAGTGGCAGCCTTCTTCGTCGGCGGCACGGCTCAGGGGCGCGATGCTTTTGCTGGTGACCTTGCCGGCCTCTTCGAGAATGGCTTCAACGGTTTCCGCGTCCACGGTCTCGGCCAGGGCCGGCAGTTCGGCCCAGAGTTTGGCGACTTCGAACACTTCATTGAGGACGAAGCGCATATCGCGCAGCGGCGCTTTGTAGTCAGCCATGGCAAACCTCGCAAAGATCTAAACAGGTGATTCGTGGAAGGGTGATTTCGTTGAGCTGGAGTGTAACCCAACAACTTTTGCGACACATAGGGTCAGGCGGTGACTGATTTGTTATTTTTAGTCATAAGCATTCAGCCATAAAGAAGCCCGCAATCAGCGGGCTCTTTTGTTTAACAGGCGCGTGTTACAGCGCGAACAACTGCGCCGGCAGTTTCATCAGGCAATCACTGCCCGCCTCGATCGCCGCGCGATGCGCCGCAGTACGTGGCAATAACCGTTTGAAGTAAAACTCGCACGTCGCCAGTTTTCCCTGGCAGAAATCGCCATCACCCTCACCCGATTCCAGCTGTGCCTGTGCGACCAGCGCCATGCGCAGCCACAAATAGCCGAGGACGATGTAACCGCTGTACATCAGGTAATCCACCGACGCGGCGCCGACTTCATCCGGGTTCTTCATCGCGGCCATGCCGACCTTCATGGTCAGCTCGCCCCACTGTTGATTGAGGCCATCGAGCTGCGCCACAAACCCGCCCAGTTGCGCATGCCCGGCGTTAGCGGCGCAGAACTTGTGGACGATCTTGGTGAAGTTGCGCAGTAGCTTGCCCTGACTGCCAAGGACTTTGCGCCCGAGCAGATCCAGCGCCTGGATACCGTTGGTGCCTTCGTAGATCGGCGCGATCCGGCAATCGCGAACCAGTTGCTCCATGCCCCACTCGCGAATAAAACCGTGGCCGCCGAACACCTGCATGCCGTGGTTGGTCACCTCCAGGCCGGTGTCGGTCATGAACGCCTTGCAGATCGGCGTCAGGAACGCCAACAGGTCTTCGGCTTCCTGACGTGCGTCAGCATCCGAACTCAAGTGCGCGACATCGAGCATCTGTGCCGTGAAGTAAGTCAGTGCGCGGTTGCCTTCGTTGAAGGCTTTCATGGTCAGCAGCATGCGCCGCACGTCCGGGTGGACGATGATCGGATCCGCTGGTTTGTCCGGGGCCTTGGCGCCGGTCAGGGCGCGCATCTGCAAGCGGTCGTTGGCGTATTTGATTGCGCCCTGGAAACTCGCCTCGCCCAGACACAACCCCTGCATCCCGGTGCCGAGGCGCGCGTGGTTCATCATGGTGAACATGCAGTTCAGGCCCTTGTTCGGCTCGCCGATCAGGAAGCCTTTGGCGTCATCGAAGTTCAGCACGCAGGTGGCCGAGGCTTTGATGCCCATCTTGTGCTCGATCGAACCGCAGGAAACGCCGTTGCGCTCCCCCGCCTCACCGGCTGCGTCCGGGAGGAATTTCGGCACGATGAACAGCGAAATGCCTTTGGTCCCGGCCGGCGCGTCCGGCAGTTTGGCCAACACCAGATGAATGATGTTGTCACTCATGTCGTGCTCGCCGGCGGAGATGAAAATCTTGCTGCCGGTGACCGCATAACTGCCGTCGGCCTGAGGCACGGCGCGGGTCTTGATGATGCCCAGGTCGGTGCCGCAATGGGCTTCGGTCAGGCACATGGTGCCGGTCCACTGGCCGGCGGTGAGTTTGCGCAGATAGGTATTTTTCTGTTCTTCGGTGCCGTGCGCGTGGATCGCCGACATCGCGCCGTGGGTCAGACCCGGGTACATGCCCCAGGAGGTGTTGCTGGAGGCGACCATTTCGCTGATCACCAGCCCCAGCGAACTCGGCAGGCCCTGGCCGCCGTAGGTCGGATCCGCCGCCAGACCGTGCCAGCCACCTTCCACGTATTGTGCGAAGGCTTGCTTGAAGCCTGTAGGCGTTGTCACCACGCCGTTGTCGAAATGGCAGCCCTCTTCGTCACCGCTGCGATTGAGCGGGGCCAGAACGTTCTCACAGAACTTCGCGCCTTCGTCGAGGATCGCGTTGACCATGTCCGGGCTGGCGTCGTGGGCGCCGAGGGCCGCGTACTGAGTGTGAAAGTCAAAGACGTGGTCGATCAGAAAGCGCATGTCGCGCAGGGGAGCTTTGTACTCGGGCATGGTGGCTTCTCCTTCAGCAGATTTCTCCAACCTACTGCCGACCACCCTGCCCCACAATCACTGTCCAGACGCTGAATGCGCCGTCATCACTCAACCTGCGGCGCTGTCCATGCGCACCGCGCCACGGCGGTTCTGACCGAACGCGATCACACAGTTTCGGCCTGCACCTTTGGCGGCGTAGAGCGCTTCGTCGGCGGATTTGAGAACCTGCTCCGGGTTGCGCTGCTCCACCCGCTCGGCGACGCCGATGCTCACCGTCACGGACACACTGGACGCACCGGAACCGGCACGACGCTGGCGACCTTGCTGGTCGTCCTGCGGTCGGTTTTCCTGGTTGCGCAACTGGATGTTGTAGGACGCGATCGACTCGCGGATGACTTCCAGGTGCGGCATGCACTCTTCAAGTGTCTTGCCCGCAAACACCAGGGCGAATTCCTCACCGCCGTAGCGATACGCCCTACCGCCACCGCTGATTTTGGACAGCTTGCTGGCGACCAGACGCAAGACCTGATCCCCCACGTCGTGACCATGGGTGTCGTTGAATTTCTTGAAGTGATCGACGTCGCTCATCGCCAGCACATAGTTGCGACCCAGACGCTGCATGCGTTCGTTGAGTGCGCGACGGCCCGGCAGACCGGTGAGTTCGTCACGGAAGGCCATTTGATAGGCCTCGTGCGCCACGGCCGCCGCAATCATCAACATCACCTGGCTGCACATGATGTTCAGGGTGAACGGCAGGATGAAGGTTTTCGGCAGCATCCAGAACACCCCGAGCAGCCCCACCAGTTGCGCCGCGTGCAGCGGACGCGGGTTGCGCCAGTACTGCCAGGCGAGCAACAGGAACGCCGAGAGGAACACCGGATAGGACATCTGGATCAGGCTCATCCACGCGCCGTGCAGCGCCGGCCAGCGAATCTCCGAGAGCCACATCAGCAATGCCTGTGGGTAACTTTGCTCAAGCCCCAGCGCCACGCTGCCAAAAGCCAGCAGTACGGCAAAACGCGCCACCATGTCCTGGAACAGGTGCGTGCGTTCCTGCCATGCGGCAAACAGGCCAAACAACAAAGGCAACAGCAGGCAGACCAGATGGAACACCACGGCTGCGTCTTCGCGCACCTTGCCGTTGTCGCGGTAATAGTCGGTCTGGGTGTCGAGCAGGAAGTAGGCTATGTACACCGTGACCATCAGAAACAGCTCGCGCTGGCGTCGGTAAACCGCGCAATACGAACCGCCCAGCAACAACACCAAGGTCGGCAACACGTTAAACAGCGAGGTGAAGAACACGTTGAGGTCTTTGACGTACGCAGCCGCCAACCCCGCAAGCAACAACAGCAGTGACGGTATGAAATGACTGAAACGTACAGCGGAAGAACGCGGCAAGGGTAAAGCTCCGACCGTCTTGGCAAAGAGATGGCATTGTGCCTGCAATGTGGCCAGTTAAGCACACACAATGTGATCCAGATCACAGGCTGTCTCTTTAACGGCCGAATCCCTCGGTTTCTGAGCCTTCAATCAACGTTTTTTCCTTGGCGACGATGAAACTTTCGTCATGGCCATCATCTGTGATGGCCATGACGATCATTTCGACTCAAAGATCGTTGTAGAACGGCTGCAATGGCCCCTCCGCCGCCGGCCGGCCTTCAGCGCCGTAAGGCTTGAGATTGAGCGATGCGTCCGTCGCCTGACGGGTCGTGACTTTCGGACTGGCCGGACGCTGGGTCACGGCGTTTTCATCACCGATATGGCCCTGCGGGATCACCAGTGACGGGTGATCGAAAGGCGCCCGCTCCCAGGCGACGCGTGGATCGGTCAGGCCGACTTCCATGAATTTCACCAGGGCGTCGATTTCGTCAGGCGTCAGATTCAGCGCCGTCATGTCCGGATCGAGGTTGGAGGTGTTGTGCTGATTCACCGCCGGGTGCTCGAAACCGCTGGTGTTGTTGGAATCCTCACCGCGCCGGTCACCGCCACGGTTGTAGAACTCCATGACCTGTTTGAGCGTGGCGCGACTGCCGTTGTGGAAGTACGGGCCGGTCAGGGCAATGTTGCGCAGGGTCGGCGTCTTGAACGCGCCGTCGACCGAATCGCGGAACCCGACATTCGGCTTGAGCGTGGCGTCGCACGGAATGGCTGCACTCAGCGGCGCTTCGAAGGTGCATACGTCGACATCCAGCGGATCCACCGTCCGGCCGCCCTGCAACACGTTGTTGTACTGACGGGTGAACGACCACGGATTGCCCCAGGCATCCGCGCCGCCGAGGGCCAGATCTTCCGAAGTCGGGCGGACGCCGGTGTTGTAAAAGCCGTTGTCGTAGAGGGTGATCAGGTTGTCGGCCATCACCATCCGCTCGATACGTTCACGCGGATGCATCAGCAAGCGGCTGGCCGCGTTGGTCAGCTCCGCGCCGCCATGGCAATTGACGCATTTGCCTTTGCCGAGGAACAGGTTCATCCCCTCGACCTGCTGCGCGTTCATGGCGGTGTGGTCGCCTTGCAGGTAGGCATCGATCGGCGCCTGATCGGAGACCAGCGTGGCTTCGTACATCTGAATCGCCAGGCCAAAGAACAGCGGGAAGTTGGCCTCCATCTGAGTGTACGGCGCGCCGCCCACCGAGACGTTTTGCGTGGCATTCCACAACCGGGGCTGGAAGGCATTCTTGATCAGTTCGCGATAGGTCGGACGCCGCGCGCCGGACACTGGGCCGAGCACAGAATCGCTGGACGAAATCCGTTGCTGCTTGAGCATCAGCGTGTCCAGCATCCTGCGACCGATGTCGGCAAAGGTGCGACCACCGCAGGACATTTCCACCGGGCTGCCGGGCGGACCGACAGCTTGCGAGGCGGCAGACGCATCGTTGAGCGCCAGCCTGACTTTGGTGGCGACCGTGCTGCGTTCGCTGGTCACGTAAATCCCCGCATCGGGATCGCGATTGCCGAACGGCGAAAAACCGTTGAAGACGTTGTTGGCCCGACCGTCCCAGAAGTTGCGCACGTTGAACGCCGCGTTGATCACCGACGGCGCATTGCGCCCGGTGCTGCGCCGTACGTTGATGCCGCCGACCTGGAACAGGCCGTCCGGCTGCTGGGTGCATTTGTCGAACCGTGGCTGATTGGGTTTGACGAAGTTGGCATCGAACACGCCTTGGGAACCGACCACATCGTCGGTCGAGTAAACGATGGGCGAATTGCGTTCCAGCGGATTGCTCAGCACGTGGGTCGGGAAGTCGGTTTTCTTCAGCGTGTAGTTCGGGCCGCCCTTGCCGCCGGACAACGTGGCGTAGGTCGCCACGTCGCCGGGAATGTCGGAGGCCGCAAACGGTTTGTTGAAAATCGACGCGACGTTGGCATTGGTGTTGGCCTGGCCAGGGTTGAGCTGGTTGGTGATGCGGTGATCGACCCCGGCATGGTAGTGGCAGGAGGCGCACGCAGTCGCGCCGTCGCTGCCGATCTCCATGTCCCAGAACAACGCCTTGCCCAACAGGATCGCGGCAGAGCGGTTGAGCACGTAGTCGGTCATCAGGTCGACCTTGCGTCCGCCTTCGGTCCCGGAGGGGTCCGGCGGCACCATGCCGCGCAAGGATTGCAGCGACGGCACCTCGGGCACGGGAGG
Organism: Pseudomonas sp. HS6; assembly: GCF_023375815.1. NCBI lineage: Bacteria > Pseudomonadati > Pseudomonadota > Gammaproteobacteria > Pseudomonadales > Pseudomonadaceae > Pseudomonas > Pseudomonas sp. HS6. The sequence continues at coordinate 4,537,093 of NZ_CP067412.1, forward strand.
ATCGACCACGGCGGGGTCGGCGGCCCATGCGCTGTGGACTGACAGCGCGATGGGTAACCAGAAGGTCAAACGAGCGAGTCGACTGATGTTCATAGGCTTCACCCTGACTGTTGTTGTTAAGTGCCGGGCGTCATGCTTCTTTGAGCAGGCAGTTCTCGTTAGCACCGGTAATTCGGGCAGTGCAATTAATTGGCCACTCTTCTGGAAACATCTTGAATCAATCAGGACAGGGGATCGGCTGAGCAAAGCCGTCATCGATGCTGGGGAATCAGCCCCGGGATTGGGGAAATCCGGGCATAAAAAAACCGCTGCCCCCTAAGGAGCAGCGGTTTTTAGAACGGCCGCGTTAAGGCTTAGTAGCCCAGCGAGAAGTTCTCTTCCTTCATGTCCATCAGGTTGTTTGCACCCGACAGCATGGTTGCCACGTGCGTACGGGTACGCGGCAGGATGCGCTGGAAGTAGAAGCGCGCGGTTTGCAGCTTGGCGGTGTAGAAGGCTTCGTCGGTGGTGCCGGCAGCCAGTTTTTCAGCAGCCAGACGCGCCATGTCAGCCCAGAAGTAGGCCAGGCAGGCGTAACCGGAGTACATCAGGTAGTCCACGGAGGCCGCGCCGACTTCTTCGCGATCTTTCATGGCAGCCATACCGACCTTCATGGTCAGCTCGCCCCACTCTTTGTTCAATGCAGCCAACGGGGTGACGAATTCTTTAACGGCTTCGTTGCCTTCGTTGTTCTGGCAGAACTTGTGGACGATCTTGGTGAAGCCTTTGAGAGCCTCGCCTTGAGTCATCAGCACTTTACGGCCCAGCAGGTCGAGAGCCTGGATGCCGGTGGTGCCCTCGTACAGCATCGAGATGCGGCTGTCGCGAACGTTCTGCTCCATGCCCCACTCGGCGATGAAGCCATGGCCGCCGTAGATCTGCACGCCGTGGTTGGCGGATTCGAAACCGACTTCAGTCATGAACGCTTTGGCGATCGGAGTCATGAAGGCCAGCAGTGCGTCGGCTTTCTTCTTCTCTTCTTCGTCCACGCCGTACTTGACGATGTCGACCTGTTTGGCGGTGAAGTACACCATCGCACGGTTGCCTTCGGCGAATGCCTTCATGGTCAACAGCATGCGGCGTACGTCTGGGTGAACGATGATCGGGTCAGCGGCTTTTTCCGGCGCTTTCGGGCCAGTCAGGGAGCGCATTTGCAGACGATCGCGAGCGTATTTCAGGCCGCCCTGGAAACCGATTTCGGCGTGGGCCAGACCTTGCAGTGCGGTGCCCAGACGTGCGGTGTTCATGAAGGTGAACATGCAGTTCAGGCCTTTGTTCGCCGGGCCGATCAGGAAACCGGTGGCGCCGTCGAAGTTCATCACGCAAGTGGCGTTGCCGTGGATGCCCATCTTGTGTTCCAGCGAGCCGCAGCTCACAGCGTTGCGAGCGCCAACAGTGCCATCGGCATTCGGCATGAACTTCGGAACGATGAACAGGGAAATGCCTTTGGTGCCGGCCGGTGCATCCGGCAGGCGGGCCAGTACGATGTGGACGATGTTGTCGGCCATGTCGTGTTCACCGGCCGAGATGAAGATCTTGGTGCCGGAGACTTTGTAGGAACCGTCGGCCTGAGGTTCGGCCTTGGTGCGCAGCATGCCCAGGTCGGTGCCGCAGTGCGGCTCGGTCAGGCACATGGTGCCGGTCCATTCGCCGGAAACCAGTTTGGTCAGATAGGCTTCTTGCTGCTCTGGGGTGCCGTGCTCGGAGATGGTGTTCATCGCACCGTGCGAAAGGCCCGGGTACATGCCCCACGACCAGTTGGCTTCGCCGACCATTTCGCTGACAGCCAGGCCCAGCGACTCAGGCAAGCCTTGACCGCCGTGCTCGACGTCATGGGCCAGGCTTGGCCAGCCGCCTTCCACGAATTGCTTGTAGGCCTCTTTGAAGCCAGTCGGGGTTTTCACGCCGGACTCGCTCCAGGTGCAACCTTCGATGTCGCCCACGCGGTTCAGCGGTGCCAGCACCTGCTCACAAAACTTGGCGCCCTCTTCGAGAATGGCGTCAACCATGTCCGGCGTTGCGTCTGCGCACGCTGGAAGGCTCTGATAGTGCGCTTCGTAGCCGAGCAGTTCGTCACGAACGAAGCGAATATCACGCAAGGGGGCCTTGTAGTCAGGCATAGCGATAAACCTCTGCTGATGTAACCGGGAATGAACGACCGCATTGATTTGTTGTGACGGTCAAACAGTTGTTTGAAACATACGTTTACGCCGAAATCTTGTCAAGCGTCGTTCTTTTGCCATTCGTCATCGCATTTTCCGAACGCCGGACACAGCACCGTGACATGCGCTCGACCGAGCCATGTGCAATGAAAAAAGATTAGTTGAGGGAGAAGGACTTACAACGAAAAACGCCGCGAACAGTCGCGGCGTCTGGCAAGGCGGAGATCAGAAAATCAGGCGAACGTATCGATGATCGTACCGAGCATTTCATCGGAAGCCTTGGCGACTTTCGTGCCCAGCTCCACTTGAAACTTGCCCTGGGCCATCTCGGCCATCGCACTGCCCGGATCCATTTGCTGGCTGCGATCCACACCACGCAAGCGATCGATCTGGGCTTCGGAAGACTGGCTGGTGACCGAGCGCTCGATGGTGTTGTTGGCGATCTGGCTGGCGGCCTGATCGACACGGTTCTGCCCGGTCTGGATACTGCTCAGACCTGCATAAAAAGCTGTGTTTCCGGAGATTTCCATGGGAGCTCTCATCCTTGGGAAGGATCAATGGGTGCCATTGAACCAGAGGCGTCAGAAAAACACCCGTCAAAAACACTAATGGCACAGTGCCTTGTCATAGCCAAAATCAGTCGAGCAGATCCAGTTGCAAATGCTCAGCGACTGCTTCGGCGCTGACCGCCTTGAGCTTGGGCACCCGCCCCAGACATGGCGCCGGAATCCGCTCGGCCAGTGTCGCCAGATTTTCTTCCAGCCTCGAGGTCTTCGGATCAATGATGTTCGCCACCCATCCCGCCAATTGCAGCCCGTCCCTGGCAATCGCTTCAGCCGTCAACAGTGCATGGCTGATACAACCCAGGCGCACACCCACCACCAGAATCACCGGCAGATTCAGCGCAATAGCCAAGTCCGACAGATTGTCCTGATCCGCCAACGGCACCCGCCAACCGCCCGCGCCTTCAATCAATGTGAAGTCGGCGTTCATGGCCAGAATCTCGCGCATCGGCGCCAGCAACGATTGCACAGTCAGCGCCACGCCAGCCTCACGAGCCGCCAGATGCGGCGCGATGGCCGGTTCGAACGCCACCGGATTGACCTGTTGATAAGTCAGTGGCAAAGAGCACTCGGCCTGCAACGCCAAGGCATCGGAATTGCGCAGCCCCTTGGGCGTCACGACACAACCCGAGGCTACCGGTTTGCCCGCCGCCGTACTCAACCCTGCTGATCTGGCGGCATGCAGCAACCCGGCGGCAACAGTCGTCTTTCCGACGTCAGTGTCGGTTCCGGTGATGAAATAGGCTGCGCTCATAAGGGTTTCTCCAACACGGCGTAGACCACCTGATAAGTCGCCGGCAGGCCCAGCGGCTGACGGAACTGCTCGTAGGCTTCGACCAGCCCCAGAATCCGTGCCCGACCGGTCAATCCGCCCGGCCGACCGGGGTTCAGGTTATGCGCGCCCAGTGCCTTGAGTTCGTGCGTCAGGCTGCGCACATCCGGGTAATGCAGCACATGCGGCCGTTTTTCCAGACTGACCGTACGCAGACCACTGGCCGCGCACAATTGCTCATACCGGGCGAATTCGCGGAAGCGGTTGACGTGCACCAGGCCATCGACCTGACGCCAACTGTCGCGCAATTCGTACAGCGTCCCTACACAAAGACTAGCAAACGCGAAAATCCCACCCGGTTTCAGCACCCGGAAGGCTTCGCCGAGCACCGATTCGAAGTCCGCACACCACTGCACGGCGAGGCTGGAGAAAATCAGATCGCAGGTCGAATCCTGCAACGGTAAACGTTCGGCATCGCCAGCAATAAAGTGCATGGCCCCACCCAACGGCCGCGCGTGATTGAGCATGCCCTCCGCGATATCCAGCGCCAGCCCCTCACCAAATCGCTCGGCCAGCGCCCGGGTGAAATAGCCAGTGCCACAGCCGAGGTCCAGCCAGCGCGGCGGTAGAAAATCCACCGGCAGACGATTCAGCAACTGCGTGCCGACATCACGCTGCAACTCGGCGACGCTGTCGTAGCTGGCCGCTGCACGGGAAAACGAAGCCGCTACCTGGCGCTTGTCAGGCAAGCCGCCGGGCAGCGCCGCGAGAGACAAATCAGTCATCACCACACTCACTTAAAAACGCCTGGATCGCACCGGCCACACCGTGGGGGTCTTCCAGAAGAAACGCATGGCTGGCCTGCTCGATCAGCCCGACCTCGACATCCGCCAGCAAGGCGAATAACTCGCCCGCAGCTTCCGCCGGCACCAGCCCGTCCAGCCCGGCAAACAAATGCAATTGCGGGCCTCGAAACACCTGCAAGGCATTGCGCGTATCGATCTGCGCCAACAACTCCAGACCCGCCATCAGCGCCGCCGATGAAGTGTTCGGCGCACCGCCCAACAACAGTCGCGACAAACCGCGAGAGTCTTGCGCACCCTGAGCACACAGCAACGAAAAACGCTTGAGGGTCTGACGCGGATCAGCACTGCAACCGGCCAGAAACGCATCGAAGGTTTCCCCCGGCATTGCGCTCGGCCATTGCTCATGGGCAACAAAAGAAGGATTGCTCGCCAGCGTCAGCAAGCCGCAGCAATGTTCGCCACGCCGCGCCGCCAACTCGCTGGCCAACATCCCGCCCAGCGACCAGCCACCGAGCCATACGTCCTGGGGAATGCGCTCATCGAGTTCCTCGAGCCAGTCCGCAGGATCGCTGGATTCCAGCTCCGGCAACGGTTCGATTTCGACTGTCAGGTGTTCGTCGAGCCCACGCAGCGCAGCCGCCAAAGGTTCCAGCGGGGAAACACCGAGGCCCCAGCCGGGGAGCAGAATCAGTCGATCACGCATGGCTTGGCTCCGATTTCAGTTGGGCAAAGCAATCGGCCAGTCCTTCTAACAATAGTTGCACCTGCGCCTCGCTGTGGGCGGCGGTCAGGGTGACCCGCAGCCGAGCGCTGCCGGCAGGCACAGTCGGCGGGCGGATCGCAGTGACCATCAGCCCACGTTCGCGCAGCATCTGCGACAAACGCACGGCGAGGCCGGCATCGCCAATCATGATTGGCTGAATCGGCGTGAAGCTGTCCATCAGCTCCAGACCGATCTGTTCGGCGCCGTGGCGGAACTGGCGGATCAGCGTCTGCAAATGCGCGCGACGCCAGTGTTCACTACGCAGTAGTTCCAGACTTTTCAAGGTTGCGCAGGCCAGCGCCGGTGGCTGGCTGGTGGTGTAGATGTACGGACGGGCGAACTGGATCAGGCTTTCGATCAGCTCTTCACTGCCGGCGACAAACGCGCCCGCCGTGCCGAACGCTTTGCCGAGAGTGCCAACCAGCACCGGCACGTCCTCTAGGCTCAAACCGAAATGCTCGACGATCCCGCCACCGTTAGCCCCCAGCGGGCCGAAACCATGGGCATCATCGACCATCAGCCACGCGCCTTTGGCCTTGGTTTCCCGGGCCAGCGCGGGCAGGTCGGCGAGGTCGCCGTCCATGCTGAACACGCCGTCGGTGACCACCAGCGTATTGCCGGTGGCTTTCTCCAGACGCTTGGCGAGACTGTCGGCGTCGTTGTGCAGGTAGCGATTGAACCGCGCGCCAGACAACAGTCCGGCATCCAGCAACGACGCATGATTGAGCCGGTCTTCCAGCACCGTATCACCCTGCCCGACCAGCGCCGTGACCGCGCCGAGGTTGGCCATGTAACCGGTGGTAAACAACAAGGCACGCGGCCGTCCGGTGAGATCCGCCAAAGCCTCTTCAAGCGCATGATGCGGGCCACTGTGGCCGATCACCAGATGCGAGGCACCGCCGCCGACGCCCCACTTCGAAGCACCAGCGCGCCAGGCTTCGATCACTTGCGGATGATTGGCCAGGCCCAGGTAATCGTTGTTGCAGAACGCCAGCAACGGCTGACCGTCGACCATCACTTCCGGCCCCTGGGGGCTCTCAAGCAACGGTCGCTGGCGATAGAGATTTTCGGCACGACGGGCAGCAAGGCGTGCGGCGAGATCGAAAGACATGCAAGCCTCACGGGTAGCAAATGAATCAGCAGGCGCTGCCCGAGGCAGCGCCTGAGAAGAACGGGCGATCAGACCGCCGCGTTGTAGAACTGCTCGCTGCTCTTCTGCTCCACCAGCGCCTGCTCGATGGCAGCCTGATGCACTTCATCGGCATGTTCTTCGCGGGCTTCTGGCTGAATGCCCAGACGCGCAAACAGCTGCATGTCCTTGTCGGCCTGCGGGTTGGCGGTGGTCAGCAGTTTGTCGCCGTAGAAGATCGAGTTGGCGCCGGCGAAGAACGCCAGGGCCTGCATCTGCTCGTTCATCGCTTCGCGGCCGGCGGACAGACGCACGTGGGATTGCGGCATCAGGATCCGCGCCACGGCGAGCATGCGGATAAAGTCGAACGGATCGACGTCATCGGCGTTTTCCAGCGGCGTGCCGGCGACTTTCACCAGCATGTTGATCGGTACCGATTCCGGATGCTCCGGCAGGTTGGCCAGCTGAATCAGCAGGTTGGCGCGGTCATCGAGGGACTCGCCCATGCCGAGAATGCCACCGGAGCAGATCTTCATGCCGGCATCGCGCACGTAGGCCAGGGTCTGCAAACGCTCGCTGTAAGTACGGGTGGTGATGATGCTGCCGTAGAACTCCGGCGAGGTGTCGAGGTTGTGGTTGTAGTAGTCGAGTCCGGCCTTGGCCAGCGCTTCGGTCTGATCCTGATCGAGACGACCGAGGGTCATGCAGGTTTCCAGGCCCATGGCCTTCACACCTTCGACCATCTTCAACACGTAGGGCATGTCCTTGGCCGACGGGTGTTTCCACGCCGCGCCCATGCAGAAACGGGTCGAACCGATGGCCTTGGCGCGGGCAGCCTCTTCGAGGACCTTCTGCACTTCCATCAGCTTTTCTTTTTCCAGACCGGTGTTGTAGTGACCGGACTGCGGACAGTATTTGCAATCTTCCGGGCAGGCGCCGGTCTTGATCGACAGCAGGGTGGAAACCTGGACGCGGTTGGCGTCGAAATGCGCGCGGTGCACCGTCTGGGCCTGAAACAGCAAGTCGTTGAATGGCTGAACGAAGAGTGCTTTGACTTCGGCCAAAGACCAGTCGTGACGCAGGGTGGCAGTGGTGCTGGCGCTCATGGGCGATTCCTTGGTTATGCTTGGCTTGCGCCTGGGGAAACGGAATACCCACAGGCACGACACGGATGTTCGGCATATTTAAGGAAGAGCCATGCACTGTCAACCACATCAAGATAGACCGGTTTACATCTGGTTAAATAACAACCAACGCTGTTTGTTGTGCGATGAACCGGCGGAAGCCGAAACACCCCTCTGCGTGGCCTGCGAAACCGAACTGCCCTGGCTGGGTGATCAATGCGTGACATGTGCCTTGCCGCTGCCCGCTGCGGGCCTGACGTGCGGCGGCTGCCTGAAGGATCCGCCCGCCTTCGAACACGTGGCGGTGCCCTGGTCCTACGGCTTCCCGGTGGACAGCCTGATCACCCGCTTCAAGCACAATGCGAAATGGCCGTTTGGCCGCCTGCTCGGCGATGTTCTCGGACAATTCCTGCAACATCGCTTCGATGAAGGCCTGCCACGCCCGGATGCCTTGTTACCGATACCGTTGGCGAACAAGCGTCTGCGCCAACGTGGATTCAATCAGGCGGCAATGCTGGCGCGGTGGCTCGGCAAGCAACTGGATCTTCCCTGTGAAGAAAATATCCTGCGCCGAATTCAGGACACCAGCGCCCAGCAGGCACTCGATGCCAAGGCGCGCAAACGCAATCTGCGCAATGCCTTCGAACTTTTGCCAGACGCCCACATACAAGGTCGGCATCTGGCCTTGGTGGATGATGTGCTGACCACCGGCGCCACCGCCCAGGCATTGGCCCGGCTGCTGGTGGACGCGGGTGCCACGCGGGTCGACGTCTACTGCCTGGCCCGAACACCGAAACCTGGCGACGCGGCTTGACTCACACGCGCCAAGCGGCCAACTTCCTCCACCATCACCCCAGCACAAAGCACCCGACATGTCCTTGCCTTCCCTGTTGTCCCAGCACATCGTCCGCCGCCCGCAGCGCATCGCCCTGCTGCAACACATTGCCGAACAGGGCTCGATCACCCGCGCCGCCAAAAGCGCGGGCCTGAGTTACAAGGCGGCGTGGGACGCCATCGATGAGTTGAACAATCTCGCGCAAAAGCCGCTGGTCGAGCGGGCTGTCGGTGGCAAGGGCGGCGGTGGCGCCAAGCTTTCCAGCGAAGGTGAACGAGTGCTGCGTCTGTATCAGAAGCTGCAAGCCTTGCAGGCGCAGGTGCTGGAAGCTGCCGAAGACGCCAGCGATCTGGATCTGCTGGGCCGCTTGATGCTCCGGACCAGCGCCCGCAATCAACTGCACGGCAAAGTCGTCAGCATCGAGCATCAAGGCCGCAATGACCTGATCCATCTCGAACTGGCCGAAGGTCTGTGCATCGATGCGCAGATCACCCACGACAGCACCGTGCATCTGGAGCTGCAACCGGGTACCGAAGTGGTGGCATTGATCAAGGCCGGTTGGCTGGAATTGCTGGGGCACGATCAGCCTGCAACATCCGGTCACAATCTTCTGAGCGGCACCCTCGAAGCCATTCTCGATGCCGAGGACGGCCCCAGCGAAGTGCGCATCGCCCTGCCCAATGGCCAGACACTCTGCGCCCTGGCTGAGCCGCTGCACCTGCGCACGAATGGACTGACCCTCGAACAACCGGTGCAAGTGCAGTTTTCGCCGTCCAACGTGCTGATCGGCACACCGCTTTAGCACGCGCTCCTGCAACAAAAGCGTCATCGCCTCTCATTAAGGTGGCTGCCAAAACCAAGCAGGGAGCCTGATGTGAGCCTATTAGAAGAAAACCAATCCACTGACCTGGAAAAAATGGTCGGCCTGAGCCGTCGCGGTTTCATCGGTGCCGGCGCGTTGTGCGGCGCGGCGATGTTCCTCGGGGGCAGCCTGTTGAGCCGCAGCGCGCTGGCCACCGGTGTCAGCGCCGGCAACAGCCGTCTGCTCGGCTTCGACAGCATTCCGGCCGCCACCACCGACGTCATCAGCCTGCCCAAGGGCTACAAGTCGTCGGTGCTGATCAGCTGGGGTCAGCCCCTGCACAAGAACGGCCCGGCCTTCGACCCGAGCGGCAACGGCACCGCGGCTGCACAGGAAGTGCAGTTCGGCGACAACAACGACGGCATGAGCCTGTTCGCCTTCCCGGACGACAAGAATCGCGCCCTGATGGCGATCAACAACGAATACACCAACTACCGCTACCTCTACCCCCATGGCGGCCAGCCGCAATCGGCGGAAGACGTGCGCAAGGCGCTGGCCTGCGAAGGGGTGTCGGTGATCGAAGTGGCACGCAAGAACGGCCAATGGCAGTTCGTTCAGGGCTCGCGCTACAACCGTCGCATCCACGGCAACTCGCCACTGCGCATCAGCGGCCCGGCGGCCGGCCATGAGTTGATGAAGACCAGCGCCGACAAGCACGGCAAGAAAGTCCTCGGCACCTTCCAGAACTGCGCCAACGGTAAGACGCCGTGGGGCACTTACCTGACCTGTGAAGAGAATTTCACCGACTGCTTCGGCAGCAGCAACGCCCAGCAACAGTTCGACCCGGCGCAGAAGCGCTACGGCGTCTCGGTCGCCAGTCGCGAGATCAACTGGCACCCGTTCGATCCGCGCTTCGACATGGCGAAGAACCCGAACGAGCTCAACCGTCACGGCTGGGTAGTGGAAATCGACCCGTTCGACCCGCAATCGACCCCGGTCAAACGCACTGCCCTCGGTCGCTTCAAACACGAAAACGCCGCCCTGGCCGAGACCGACGACGGTCGCGCCGTGGTGTACATGGGCGACGACGAACGCGGCGAGTTCATCTACAAGTTCATCAGCCGCGACCGCATCAACCACCGCAACACGAAAGCCAACCGCGACATCCTCGATCACGGCACCCTGTACGTGGCGAAATTCGATGCGGGCGACGGCAACCCCGACCACCCGAAAGGCCAGGGCCAGTGGATCGAGCTGACCCACGGCAAGAACGGCATCGACGCCAGCAGCGGTTTTGCCGATCAGGCTGAAGTGCTGATCCACGCGCGACTCGCCGCCAGTGTGGTCGGCGCCACGCGCATGGATCGCCCGGAATGGATCGTGGTCAGCCCGAAAGACGGCCAGGTTTACTGCACCCTGACCAACAACGCCAAACGCGGCGAAGACGGGCAACCGGTGGGCGGGCCGAACCCTCGCGAGAAGAACGTCTACGGGCAGATCCTGCGCTGGCGCACCGACCGCGACGATCACGGTTCGAAGACCTTCGCCTGGGATCTGTTCGTGGTGGCCGGCAACCCGGGCGTGCATGCCGGCACGCCGAAGGGCGGTTCGTCGAATATCACCCCGCAGAACATGTTCAACAGCCCGGACGGCCTCGGCTTCGACAAGGCTGGCCGACTGTGGATTCTCACCGACGGTGATTCGAGCAACGCCGGGGACTTCGCCGGAATGGGCAACAACCAGATGCTCTGCGCCGATCCCAAGACCGGGGAGATTCGCCGGTTCATGGTCGGGCCGATCGGTTGTGAAGTCACCGGGATCAGTTTCTCGCCGGATCAGAAAACCCTGTTTGTCGGGATTCAGCATCCGGGCGAGAACGGCGGTTCGACCTTCCCCGAGCACTTGCCGAACGGCAAGCCGCGCTCTTCGGTGATGGCGATTACCCGTGAGGATGGCGGGATCGTCGGCGCCTGATACGGCGGCACTCAGATCGTTCCCGAGCTCTGCGCGGGAACGATCACACTCAAGACAGCCTGTCTGCGCTACCATGCTGGGCCGGACGCGGCAGCCTGCTGCGCGCAGGAGTCAGCATGGCCCACCCGTTTGAAACCCTCACCCCAGACCTCGTGCTCGATGCCGTCGAAAGCATTGGTTTTCTGAGCGACGCGCGCATCCTGGCGCTCAACAGTTACGAAAACCGCGTCTATCAGGTCGGCATCGAAGACTCCGAACCGCTGATCGCCAAGTTCTATCGCCCACAGCGCTGGACCAACGAAGCCATTCTCGAAGAACACCAGTTCACCTTCGAACTGGCCGACGTCGAGATCCCGGTGGTGGCGCCACTTATCCACAACGGCCAGACCCTGCACGAACATGCCGGTTTCCGTTTCACCCTGTTTCCCCGTCGCGGTGGCCGGGCGCCGGAGCCGGGCAATCTCGATCAGTTGTATCGTCTCGGTCAGTTGCTGGGGCGCATTCATGCCGTCGGCGCAACGCGCCCGTTCGAGCACCGCGAAGCACTGGCCGTGCAGAACTTCGGCCATGCGTCGCTGACCACTTTGCTGGAAGGCAACTTCATCCCCAAAAGCCTGCTGCCGGCCTACGAGTCCGTCGCCCGCGATCTGCTCAAGCGTGTGGAAGATGTCTACGCTGCCACGCCGCATCAGAACATCCGCATGCACGGCGACTGCCACCCCGGCAACATGATGTGCCGCGACGAGATGTTCCACATCGTCGACCTTGACGACTGCCGCATGGGCCCGGCCGTGCAGGACATCTGGATGATGCTCGCCGGTGACCGACAGGAATGCCTCGGACAACTGTCGGAGTTGATGGACGGCTACAACGAATTCCACGATTTCGACCCGCGTGAACTGGCGCTGATCGAACCGCTGCGCGCCCTGCGCCTGATGCATTACAGCGCCTGGCTGGCCCGACGCTGGGACGATCCGGCATTCCCTCACAGTTTTCCGTGGTTCGGCACGGAACGCTATTGGGGGGATCAGGTGCTGGCGTTGCGTGAACAATTGGCGGCGTTGAATGAAGAGCCGTTGAAGCTTTTCTGACACGACACGTCTATACAACTGCCCGTACAATCACTGCTTTGTTAGCTGCCTAAGCAAGGATTTTGCATGCAAGCCGCCAATCCGCGTCGCGGGTACATTCTGGGCCTGAGTGCCTACATCATCTGGGGATTGTTCCCGCTCTACTTCAAAGCCATCGCCGAAGTGCCGGCGGTGGAGATCATCATTCACCGAGTTTTGTGGTCGGCGCTGTTTGGTGCGTTGTTACTGATGGTCTGGAAGCACCCGGGCTGGTGGCAGGAGCTGCGCGACAATCCAAAACGCCTGGCGATTCTTGCGCTGAGCGGCACCTTGATCGCGGCCAATTGGCTGACCTACGTCTGGTCGGTGAACAATGGCCGGATGCTGGAAGCGAGCCTCGGTTACTACATCAACCCATTGGTGAACGTGTTGCTGGGCATGCTGATCCTTGGCGAACGCCTGCGGCGCATGCAGTGGCTGGCGGTAGGTCTGGCGGCGGTCGGCGTCGCTCAGCAGGTGTGGCAGGTCGGCAGTCTGCCGTGGGTGTCGTTGGTGCTGGCACTGACCTTCGGTTTCTACGGGCTCATCCGCAAGCAGGCGCCAGTCAAGGCACTGCCGGGACTGGTGGTGGAAACCTGGATGCTGGTGCCGATCGCCGTTGCATGGTTGCTGTTCAATCCAGCCGCCACCAGTGCGCAGGCTGAGTTCTGGACTACCTCCGAAGCCTGGTGGCTGGTGGCGGCGGGCCCGGTGACGCTGGTGCCGCTGGTCTGCTTCAACGCTGCCGCGCGGCATCTGCCTTACACCACACTCGGCTTCCTGCAATACCTGGCGCCTACCCTAGTGCTGCTGCAGGCGGTGCTGCTGTTCGGTGAGCACTTGTCGTCGAGTACGCTGATTGCCTTCATGTTTATCTGGGCCGGTCTGGCGGTGTACAGCGTCGATGCGTGGATGAGCCTGCGCCGCCGTAGCTGATCAAAAAACGCACAAACCTCCACAGGCCATGGTTCTCGTGGCCTGTGTCGTTCCTTCCCAAGGTTATCCACAGCGTGATCCCCGCCGTTTGTGCGCAAGTCACTGAATGCTGGCGGTTTTTTGATCAATCTTCGCCAACCCACGGCGGACGTGGCCTGGCGGTCAGTCTCTACAGGTTATCCACAGGCAGGTGCACGTTTAAACTGGATAACCCGATCCGTCTTCACAGGTCGGTGCGCAGCACCAATTCCACCATCAAGTCATCGGCCAGGGTTTCCAGGCGCGATTGCAGCACGTCCAGCGACAGGGTCAGCGGCACCGCCAGAATCGCCTCGGCGTGAAACAGCGGCTCGCTGCTCATCGGCGCCGGACGCACTTCGGTCACCAGCCGTTCGAGGTTCACACCCTGCTCGCTCAGCAGCCGGGTGATATCCCGCACGATGCCCGGACGATCATTGCCCACCAACTCCATGGCGATCGGCTTCCAGGTGCAGGCCTGCTCGATTCCGCTTTCGGCCACCAGCACACGAATGCCCTGCGCCGACAGCGCTTGTAAGGCATCGACCAATTCGTCGTAAGCCTCCGCCGGCACACCGACTCGCAGAATCCCGGCGAACTGCCCGGCCATCCGCGACATGCGGCTTTCCAGCCAGTTGCCACCGTGTTCGGCGATGCATTGGGCGATGCGCTCGACCTGCCCGGGCTTGTCCGGTGCAAAGACGGTGAGTACGAGGTGATCCATGGCGCAGCCCTCTTGTCATGACTTTTGTTATAGAAAAACAAGTATAGGCAAGCGTTCGACAGACGCCTCAGACGCTCGAAATCACAAATCGTGTACAACTTTTTATATTTAGCTGGAACAATCCATTGGTTTTTTGAGAACATCCCGTTCCGTGCCGTGACCGCAATGCGTCATGGGGTCGCAGAACGACGTAATTAGTCTGATTTTCACAACCGCAACTCATCATGTAGTATGCCGCAGCGCGCACTACATAACGCTGGATCGATGTCTGCCCAAGGCACGTTCGCAACCCTGAAAGCCCCGTCAGCAAGGCCCCCAAGCCGTTGATTGGTCCCAGCCCAGCCGCCAGCGATGGCATGTACTGGTCGAGGGGTTTGTGGTTTAAATGGCCAGAGGCTTCATTGTCAAATTGAAGAGCTGAAAAGCGAAATAGCTGAGCAGAGTGAGGCAAGCAATGACTGAACACGTTCAAGTCGGTGGCCTGCAGGTCGCCAAAGTCCTGTTCGACTTCGTGAACAACGAAGCCATTCCCGGTACCGGCCTCACCGCCGACAAATTCTGGGAAGGTGCCGACAAGGTCATTCACGACCTGGCGCCGAAGAACAAAGCCCTACTCGCCAAACGCGATGACTTCCAGGCCCGTGTCGACGGCTGGCACCAGAGCCGTGCCGGTCAACCACACGACGCCGTGGCCTACAAAGCCTTCCTGCAAGAGATCGGTTATCTGCTGCCAGAAGCGGCTGATTTCCAGGCAACGACGCAAAACGTCGATGACGAAATCGCCCGTACCGCCGGCCCGCAACTCGTGGTTCCGGTGATGAACGCCCGCTTCGCCCTCAACGCCTCGAACGCCCGCTGGGGTTCGCTGTACGACGCCCTGTATGGCACCGACGCCATCAGCGAAGCCGGCGGCGCGGAAAAAGGCAAAGGCTACAACAAGGTACGTGGCGACAAAGTCATCGCCTTCGCCCGTGCATTCCTCGACGAAGCGGCACCACTGGCGGCCGGCTCCCACGTCGATTCCACCGGTTACAAGATTGCTGACGGCAAACTGGTCGTCACCCTCAAGGGCGGCAGCAACAGCGGCCTGCGCAACGATGCGCAACTGATCGGTTTCCAGGGCGATGCCTCGGCTCCGATCGCGATCCTGCTGAAAAACAACGGCCTGCATTTCGAAATCCAGATCGATGCCAGCACCCCGGTCGGCCAGACCGATGCCGCCGGCGTCAAAGACATCCTGATGGAAGCGGCGCTGACCACCATCATGGACTGCGAAGACTCCGTGGCTGCCGTCGATGCCGACGACAAGGTTGTGATCTACCGCAACTGGCTGGGCCTGATGAAGGGTGACCTGGCGGAATCGGTTTCCAAGGGCGGCCAGACCTTCACCCGCACCATGAACCCGGATCGCACCTACACCAAGGTCGACGGCAGCGAACTGACCCTGCACGGTCGCTCGCTGTTGTTCGTGCGCAACGTCGGTCACCTGATGACCATCGACGCGATCCTCGACAAGCACGGCAACGAAGTGCCGGAAGGCATCCTCGACGGTCTGGTGACTTGCCTGGCGTCGATGCACAACCTGAGCGGCAACACCTCGCGCAAGAACACCCGCACCGGTTCCGTCTACATCGTTAAACCGAAGATGCACGGCCCGGAAGAAGCGGCGTTCACCAACGAGCTGTTCGGTCGTATCGAAGACGTGCTGGGCCTAAAGCGCAACACCCTGAAAGTCGGGATCATGGACGAGGAACGCCGTACCACGGTCAACCTCAAGGCCTGCATCCAGGCGGCCAGCGAGCGCGTGGTGTTCATCAACACCGGTTTCCTCGACCGTACCGGCGACGAAATCCACACCTCCATGGAAGCCGGCCCGATGGTGCGCAAGGCTGACATGAAGGCTGAGAAGTGGATCGGCGCCTACGAGAACTGGAACGTCGATATCGGTCTGAGCACCGGCCTGCAAGGTCGTGCGCAAATCGGTAAAGGCATGTGGGCGATGCCCGACCTGATGGCGGCGATGCTCGAACAGAAAATTGCTCACCCGCTGGCCGGTGCCAACACTGCCTGGGTTCCGTCGCCAACGGCTGCTGCGCTGCACGCGCTGCACTACCACAAGGTTGACGTGTTCGCCCGTCAGGCCGAGCTGGCCAAACGTGCCCGTGCTTCGGTCGATGACATCCTGACCATCCCGCTGGCGATCAACCCGAACTGGACCCCGGAGCAGATCAAGAACGAACTGGACAACAACGCCCAGGGCATTCTCGGCTACGTGGTGCGCTGGATCGATCAGGGCGTGGGTTGCTCGAAAGTGCCGGACATCAACGACGTCGGCCTGATGGAAGACCGTGCAACGCTGCGTATCTCCAGCCAGCACATCGCCAACTGGCTGCGCCACGGTGTCGTCACCGAAGCGCAAGTGATGGAAAGCCTCAAGCGCATGGCGCCGGTGGTGGACCGCCAGAACGCCAACGACCCGCTGTACCGTCCGCTGGCCCCGAACTTCGACAGCAACATCGCCTTCCAGGCAGCCGTCGAACTGGTCATCGAAGGCACCAAGCAGCCGAACGGCTACACCGAGCCGGTCCTGCACCGTCGTCGTCGCGAGTTCAAGGCTGCCAATGGCCTGTAACCCGCGCTGATGCCGGACATGAAAAAGCCCTGATCTTTTGATCAGGGCTTAATTTTAAGAGTTAAACATTAAGATGGCAGAAGAAACCACCGCGAACACTTACTTTGCTCTCACCATAAAGCGGAATAAAACGAACGTCGAGGGCGCCATATTTTGTTTTGCCGCCATCACTAACAGCCACATACGCAGCACCATACCAAATACTTTGTTGTAGTTCCCCACTCTCATCAATGTACGAAATATGCATATCCCCAAGGTCATTAAACCTATAAAAGCCATCTGCCAGCTTAGAATGAAACAATAACAAAACCTCCTCCCGACCTTGGCCTTTCACAACAACGTGATCTGCCCCTCCTGACCAGTCAGTCGTGACTTGCTCCGTTTCGAATGGATGTTCATCTCCATTGATAGCAACTATAAGAGACGCGCCACCTGTAAAAGGCGCCAGCGACTGATCCGTATTTTCTTGTACGTTAATAATGTTCTTACGTGCTTTATCAAATTCAACTTTACTGTCCATGACAATCACCAAGTTCAGAGTTAATGGAGGGCGGCATATCAATTAATGCCACCTCAACAATTGGATACTCGCGACTGGCTTTCGTCTACTGTCATATTTGACAGGTAAAGCTGAGATTCCGACGAATGGAATCTCTGGTTATGTGTTCATTCCCAATTCATGTCGAACAAGAACAAGCAACTTCGCCGTATCAATAGGCTTGAGCAAAAAATCCACCACACTCAAATGCATCGCCGCGATCGCATCCTTCACGTCGGCATCACCCGAGACAATGATGATCGGCATCGCCGCCCGTACCGATTCCCGCACCTGCCGAATCAGCTCCAACCCGCCGACATGCCCCATCCGCAGATCCGTGATCACCAGACCGATGGAAGGTTTTTCCTCGATCATCTTGAGCGCGGACTCGCCGCTGGCTGCCGTCATGCAACGAATGCCGTCCAGTGCCAGGATCTCCGACAGCAGCTCGCGGGCATCCTTGTCGTCGTCAACGATCAGTACCCGCTGCGGCGGCAGGTCGGGTTCCAGCATGACGGCGCTGAGCGCTTCCCGCTCGGCGTCGCTCAAAATATCGTGGTCGGACATGGCGTTCTCTACGTTTTCAAATCGATCCCCTGGCACTGTGGTCAGACATCGCTGGGCAGAGCTTCAATGTGCACTTCGTCGGATTTTTTTCCAAGGGGCGATTCAGTGAATTTCCGACTGTTTTTGTAGGGCATCTCCGAAAACTACCCAACGGCATGTCAAACCTAGACTTACGTCCAATGGGCACCCCGCGCGATGGGGTCGACCATGGTTGCAACGATCCAATAACAACAATTCGAAAAAGACTGCGGTAATGGTTATGAGTAAAGCGGACGCCTTCACCCAGGCAGGGAAAACCGCGGTGTTGCAGAACATCCAGGGCACGTTGCAATTCCTCCAGCGCTTCCCCCCTTTCAATCAGATGGAGCACGCCCACCTGGCCTATCTGGTGGAGCAATGCCAACTGCGCTTCTACGGTCAGGGCGAGAGCATCATCAAACCCGCCGACGGGCCGGTCGAACACTTCTATATCGTCAAACAGGGGCGGGTGGTCGGCGAGCGGCCGCACACGGCCAAGGGCGGCACCGAAACCACGTTTGAAATCACCACCGGCGAGTGTTTCCCCCTCGCCGCACTGCTGGGTGAACGGGCTACCCGCACCGAACACCTGGCCGGCGAAGACACCTTCTGCCTTCAACTGAACAAACTGGCGTTCATCAAGCTGTTCGCCCTCTCCAACACCTTCCGCGACTTCGCCCTGCGCGGGGTCAGCAGCCTGCTCGATCAGGTCAACCAGCAAGTCCAGCAGAAAGCCGTGGAAACCCTCGGCACCCAGTATTCGCTGAACACCCGCTTGGGCGAATTGGCGATGCGCCATCCGGTGACTTGCAGCCCGAACACCCCGCTGCGCGAAGCAGTGAAGCTGATGCACGAGCAACAGGTCGGCAGCATCGTCGCAGTGGATGAGCACAAGGCGCCGCTGGGGATTTTCACCCTGCGCGACTTGCGACATGTGGTGGCTGAGGGCGTTGGCGATTTCAGCGAATCGATTGAGCGCCACATGACGCCCTCGCCGTTCTATCTGTCGCCGGATCACAGCGCCTTCGATGCCGCGATCGCGATGACCGAGCGGCATATCGCTCACGTCTGCCTGGTCAAGGATCAACGCCTCTGTGGCGTGGTTTCCGAGCGTGATCTGTTCTCGCTGCAACGGGTCGATCTGGTGCACCTGGCACGGACCATCCGCAGCGCCCAGCGGGTTGAACAACTGGTGACCCTGCGCGGCGAGATCGGCCAACTGGTGGAGCGCATGCTCGCTCACGGCGCGTCTTCGACCCAGATCACCCACATCATCACCCTGCTCAACGATCACACCGTGTGCCGGGTGATCGAACTGACTCTCGCCGAGAAAGGCGACCCCGGCGTGCCGTTCAGCTGGCTGTGCTTCGGCAGCGAAGGCCGGCGCGAACAGACCCTGCACACCGATCAGGACAACGGTATTTTGTTCGATGCGCGGGATGCGGCCCATGCGGCGGAAATTCGCGGCAAGTTGCTGCCCATCGCCCAGCAGATCAATAACAGCCTGGCGCAGTGCGGCTTCACCCTGTGCAAGGGCAACGTCATGGCCGGCAACCCTCAACTGTGCCTGTCCCGCGCCGAATGGGCCCGGCGTTTTGCCGCATTCATTCGTGAGGCGACGCCGGAGAACCTGCTGGGCTCAAGCATCTATTTCGATCTGCGCGTGGTCTGGGGCGATGAACAGGGTTGCGAGCAATTGCGCCGGGGGATTCTTGATCAGGTCGGCGACAATCGTTTGTTCCAGCGAATGATGGCCGAGAACGCCTTGCGCAACCGCCCGCCGGTGGGGCGGTTCCGTGAATTCGTGCTGACCCGCAAGAACGGCGAGAAAGCCACGCTGGACCTGAAGATCCAGGGCCTGACGCCGTTTGTCGACGGTGCCCGCTTGCTGGCACTGGCCAATGGCATCGACGCCAACAACACCCTCGAACGCTTCCGCCAACTGGTGGAGAAAGAAGTCATCGACCGACTGGATGGCGCCGCGTACGAAGAGGCGTATCACTTTATCCAGCAGACGCGCATGCAGCAGCATCAACTGCAGACCCGGGAAAACCTGCCGTATTCGAACCGGGTCGATCCCGACAGCCTCAATCATCTGGACCGGCGCATCCTGCGTGAATCCCTGCGCCAGGCCCAACGCCTGCAAAGCAGCCTGACCTTGCGGTATCAGCTATGAGCCTGTTCTCGTGGCTGCGTCCGGCCGGCCCGGTATTGCCGGACGAACTGCAACAACGCCTGACGAAACTGCCGGCAATCGGCGAACTGAACGAATGCAGCCTGCGCGAACAGCGCTGGGTAGTGCTGGACCTGGAAACCACCGGGCTCAACCTGAACAAGGACCGGGTGCTGTCGATTGGCGCAGTGGTGATCGAGGACGGCGCCATCGACTTCAGCCAACAGTTCGAACGCACCCTGCAATGTCGCGAACTCAAACTCAGCCCCAGCGTGTTGATCCACGGGCTGGGGCCGAATGCGATTGCTGCTGGCAGCGAGCCGGCCGAGGCATTGCTCGAACTTCTGGAGTTTATTGGCGACAGTCCGGTGCTGGCGTTTCATGCGCCGTTCGATCAGCACATGCTGGGCCGGGCAGTGAAAGAACATCTGGGCCACAAGTTGCAGCAGGTGTTTCTCGATGTCGCCGACATTGCGCCGCTGGTTTGCCCCCAGGCGCAGATCCGCGAGGCGGGGCTGGATGAGTGGATCGGCTGGTTCAAGCTCGAAGTGTTCGAGCGCCACCACGCCAGCGCCGACGCACTGGCCACGGCAGAGCTGGCATTGATTCTGTTCAGCCGGGCGCGTCAGCAGCAGATTCACAGCCCATTGAGTTTGCAGCAACGCCTTGGCCAGTGGAGGCGCCGTCAGCAGACGCATTCGTTCTGAGCCCCGGGTTGTCGCCCGACAACCCGACCGGTGGCCAATTGCTAACCATTCCCACCTCTGCCACAATCGCGAACAATTCTCGTTAGTTAACATTTCCCAGTCGGTGCCGTCGTGTCGTCAGCCCAAAGCCCTCACAGTGAGCTCGTCGGTGCGTTGTATCGCGACCATCGCGGCTGGCTGCTGGGCTGGCTTCGGCGCAACGTGGCCTGCCCGCAACGCGCCGAAGACCTGAGCCAGGACACCTTCGTCCGCCTGCTCGGTCGCGAGGAACTGCTGACACCCCGCGAACCCCGCGCCTTTTTGGTGGCCATCGCCAAGGGCCTGCTGTTCGACTACTTCCGTCGAGCCGCCCTGGAACAGGCCTATCTCGCCGAACTGATGCTGATCCCCGAAGGCGAGCAGCCGTCGGTCGAAGAGCAGCAACTGATTCTCGAAGACCTCAAAGCCATCGACCGCTTGCTCGGCCAACTGTCGACCAAGGCTCGCGCCGCATTCCTCTATAACCGCCTCGACGGCCTGACCCATGCCGAGATCGCCGACAAACTCGGCGTATCGGTGCCGCGCGTGCGCCAGTATCTGGCCCAGGGCATCCGCCAGTGCTACATCGCGCTGTACGGTGAGCCGACGTGAACCCGGCCAGTTCCAAACCGGTCTCGGCCCATGTGCTGGACGCGGCGATTGCCTGGCAATTGACCCTCGATTCCAGCAGCCCGCTTGAGCGTGAAGAGTTCGCCAAATGGCACGCCGCCAACGAAGAACACGCCCGCGCCTGGCGCCAGCTGGGCATGCTCGACCAGCGTTTCAGCGTGGCCAACGGCCCGGCCCGCAGCGCGTTGCTGCAATCGCGTGAAGGCATCCGTCGTCGGGTGCGCAAGCTTGGCAGTGGTCTGGCCAGTGTTGTCGCGGTGGTCGGCCTGTCGTTGTTTGCCGCAGAACACTATCTGCCGCTGGATTACTGGCTCGCCGATCAGCGCACGGCCACCGGTGAACAACGCACCGTACGGCTGGCGGACGGCACCGTGGTCAACCTCAACACCCACAGCGCCATGGATGTGCGGTTCGATGACAAGCAGCGGCTGCTCGTGCTGCAGGAAGGTGAAATTCTCATCGAGACCGGTCATGGCGATTCACGACCGTTCATTGTCGAAACCCGTGAAGGCCGCATGCGCGCGCTGGGCACGCGGTTTCTGGTCAAACGCGAAGAACAGGGCACGCGCCTGAGCGTGTTGCAGTCGGCCGTCGCGGCACATCCACAATCCAATCCGCAGGAACAGATCCTGCGTGAAGGCCAGCAAGTGCTGATCCGCAATAACGGTCTGGATTCGGTGGTGGCGCTCACCCCCGGTGCCGATGCCTGGACCCGCGGCATGCTGGTGGTGGACAACGCCCGCCTGGAAGACCTGGTGCACGAACTCAGCCGCTATCGTCGAGGCCATCTGGGCATTGCGCGGGAAGTCGCCGATCTGCGCATTACCGGCAGCTTCCCGCTGCACGATACCGACAAGGCGTTGAGCGCCCTGCTCCCGACCCTGCCGGTGCAGATCGAGCAGCACACGCCGTGGTGGGTCACCGTGGCCAAGGCTGATCCGAAGCCCTGACACACCGCGTTGCCTGCTCGCCCCCCCATGAAAACGGACTTTCTGCTGACTCGTGCAGCGATGTCGTTCGTTAATCGAAATTATTTTCATCCAGCCCTATCACTTTTCGAATCTCGTCCGGCACCCAAGCAATTGAGAAATATTTCCATTCAGGAGCCGCCGTATGTCCCGTTCGCTAGACACCTTGTTGCGCCCCAGTTTGCTGGCGGTCGCCATCGCCCTCTGCACCCCGCTGGCCAGCAGCCAACTGATCGCCGCTGAACAGGCGTCGAGCGTACGCGCCTACAACCTGCCGGCCGCGCCGCTGTCCACCACCCTGAACCAGATCGCCAGCCAGGGCGGCCTCACGCTGTCACTGAATCCGTCGCTGGCAGCCGGCAAGACCTCGGCGCCGGTCAACGGCCAATATGACGCGGCAGGCGCACTGAGCGCTGCCCTGCGTGGCACGGGCCTGCAACTGGAACAGAGCAGCACCGGTACTTACACCCTGGTCGCCGTACCGGAAGGTGTTATGGCGCTGCCGGAAACGTCGGTGATTGGTGTGGAAAACACTGAAAGCGCCTGGGGCCCGGTCGAAGGCTACACGGCCACTCGCACCGCCGCCGGCACCAAGACCGACACCGCGCTGGTCGAAGCGCCGCGTTCGATCTCCGTCGCCACCCGCCAGCAGATGGACGACCGCAGCGTGCACAGCCTCGATGACGCCGTGCGCTA
This sequence comes from Pseudomonas sp. HS6, assembly GCF_023375815.1. Lineage (NCBI taxonomy): Bacteria > Pseudomonadati > Pseudomonadota > Gammaproteobacteria > Pseudomonadales > Pseudomonadaceae > Pseudomonas > Pseudomonas sp. HS6. The sequence goes on from NZ_CP067412.1 coordinate 4,559,796, forward strand.
CATGCCGGGCATCACCGCCAGCAGCTACGGCAGCGACACCCGCGCCGACTGGCTGCGCGTGCGTGGCTTCGAACCGACTCAATTCCTCGATGGCCTGCCACTGCCAAAAGGCGTGTACGCCAACCCGAAACAGGAAACCTGGAACCTCGACCGCCTCGCCCTGCTGCGCGGTCCGGCCTCGTCGGTTTACGGCCAGACCCCGCCGGGCGGCCTGCTGGATATGGTCAGCCGTCGCCCAAGCGATGTGCAGAGCAGCGAAATCCAGTTGCAGTACGGCAGCGACAACCACCGTCAGATCAACTTCGCCAGCACCGGCAAGATCGACGACGCCGGGCAGTTTCTCTACGGCCTCAGCGGCGTGGTCCGTGACAGCGGCACGCAGGTCGATCACGTCGACAACAAGCGCTACAACATCGCGCCGAGTCTGACCTGGAACATCGACGACGACACCAAATTCACCCTGCTGACCCAGTTCACCCGCGACGATACCGGCATCACCAGCCAGTTCCTGCCGGTACAGGGCACCAAGATCGACATGCCGTTCGGCAAGGTTTCCCACCACAAGAACCTCGGCGATCCAGACTGGGAATACTACGACCGCACCTACTACGCGCTCGGTTATGCCTTCGAACATCGCCTGAACGATGTGTGGCAGTTCAAGCAGAACCTGCGTTACACCAAATCGGATCTGTCGTTCCAGAGTTTGACCCCGGGCTCGTATCCGTTCACCCAGGTGGACAACGCTGGCAACGTCGGTCGCACCAGCACCAGTGTCGAAGAGGACATCAGCCAGTTCGCCGTGGACAACAACTTCCAGGCTGACTTTGCCACCGGAGACATCCGCCACACGCTGCTGCTGGGTCTGGATCACCAGCGCAGCAACACCAATTACACCTCGATCTTCGGTGACGGTCTGACCACCAACGTGCTCAACCCGATCTACGGTCAGCCGATCGTGCGTCCGGCGCGCTCCACCGCGTTCTACGATTACGACCAGAAGACCTACCAGACCGGTCTGTACGTGCAGGATCAGATGGCCCTCGACCAATGGCGCCTGACCCTCGGTGGTCGTGAAGACTGGGTGCACACCGGTACGAAATTCATCAACAAGGCCGACGCGACCAACACCGACCGCGACAAGGCCTTCAGCGGCAACGCGGCACTGAGCTACGTGTTCGACTCCGGTTTCGTGCCGTACATTTCCTACGCCGAATCCTTCCAGCCCACCAGTGGCGCCGACGCCTCCTCCACTGAATCGCTCAAGCCGACCGAAGGCAAGCAGTGGGAACTGGGCATCAAGTACCAGCCACCCGGTAGCAAGACCCTGCTGTCTGCCGCAGTGTATGACCTGACCCAGAAAAACGTCTCGGTCAGCTCCTTCGTCAACGGCGTATCGATCACCAGCCAGACCGGCGAAGTGAAAGTCAAAGGCCTGGAGCTGGAAGCCACCTCCGATGTCACCGACAACCTGAAAGTCATCGCTGCCTACACTCTGGCCAAGTCCGAAGTGCAGAACGGCGTCGACAAGGGCAACCGCCTGCAACTGATGCCGAACCAGCAAGCCTCGCTGTGGACCGATTACACCTGGCACAGCGGCGTGCTCGACGGCTTCGGTATCGGCGGTGGCGTGCGCTACACCGGTAACACCTACGGCGACAAGGCCAACACTTGGCTGGGCAAGGCTGACGCCTACACCGTGTTCGATGCCAGCGTGCACTACGACCTCGGTCGCCTCGACAACAGCATGAAAGGCGCATCGGTCGCGATCAACGCCACCAACCTGTTCGACAAAGACTACATTTCCACCTGCGACAGCTTCTATTGCTACTACGGCGACCAGCGCAGCGTCGTCGCCAGTGCCACTTACAAGTGGTAAACGCTTGAGCTGAAACAGGCCCTGCAACCAGGCCGTCCCTCGTGGACGGCTTTGGTGTTTTTGAAGGTCATGAAATGAAAAGTAAAACAATCCGTCGCTGGTCGTTTATCCATACCTGGACCAGCCTGATCTGTACTGTGTTTTTGCTGTTGCTGGCCCTGACCGGCTTGCCGCTGATCTTTCATCACGAGATCGAGCATCTGCTCGGTGACGCACCCCAAGTGCGCGAGATGCCGGCCGATACGCCGCACCTGAATCTGGCGCAACTGGTGCAAGCCGCCGAGGCTCATCGCCCCGGCGAAGTCGTGCAGTACTTCGGTTTCGAAGACGACGAGCCGAACACCGTGCTGACGATCATGGCGAAGACGGCAGGCACCGAGCCGAATTCCTCGCACACTTTCATGCTCGACGCCCGCACCGGCGAAGCACTGGAAACACCTTCGGCCAACGGCGGACTGATGCTGTTCATCTTGCGCCTGCACGTCGACATGTTTGCCGGTCTGCCGGGCAAGTTGCTGCTGGCGTTCATGGGCGTGTTGTTCGTGGTCGCCATCGTGTCCGGGACGGTGTTGTACCTGCCGTTCATGCGCCGTCTGGATTTCGGCACCGTGCGACGGGACAAATCCACCCGTCTGCGTTGGCTCGATCTGCACAACCTGATCGGCGTGGTGACCCTGACCTGGGCGCTGGTGGTCGGTGTTACGGGAGTGATCAGCGCCTGTGCCGATCTGATCATCGCGGCATGGCGCAACGATTCGCTCAACGCCATGATTGCGCCCTACCGCGATGCGCCGCCGCTGACTCACCTCGCACCGGCCACCCGCCTGCTGGATATCGCCGGCGAAGTCGCACCGGGGATGAAACCGGACTTCATCGCGTTCCCCGGCACTCGGTTTTCCAGCGAGCATCATTACTCGGTGTTCATGAAGGGCGGTACACACCTGACTTCGCACTTGCTGACGCCGGTGCTGATCGACGCCAGCAACTTGCAGGTCACGGCAGTCGCCGAACGGCCGTGGTACATGGACGCCATGGGCATGTCGCAGCCGCTGCACTTTGGCGACTATGGCGGCATGCCGATGAAAATTCTCTGGGCCACCCTCGACGTGCTGACCATCATCGTCCTCGGCAGCGGTGTGTACTTGTGGGTAGTGCGGCGCAAGGCAGCGAAACCGGTGTTGGAAACGGCGGAGGCTTCGGCATGAAACCGCGTCAGTCGAATTTCTGGAAAGTCTTCAGCACGCCGTTGGTGATCGCGTTGCTCAGTGCGGCGGGGTTGTTCGCAGCGTTGCTCGGCGACGGGATCTGGGATGGTTTGAGCTGGATCGGTCTGGGTGTGCCGGCCGCACTCGCCCTGCGCGGTCTGCTGCAACGGCGCTGAATGGCTTGAGCCTGACGGGCAACGCGCGATGCTGCCCGTTCATTGCCCTTGACCGAGACCCTGCCGATGTCCGCTCCCAGCATGACCCTGTTCCACAACACCCTGTCCCCGTTCGTGCGCAAAGTCATGGTGCTGCTGCACGAGACCGGCCAGCAGGATCGCGTCGCCTTGCAGGACTGCGTCCTGACACCGGTCAGTCCCTGCACTGCGCTGAACGAAGACAACCCGCTGGGCAAGATCCCAGCCCTGCGCCTGGCCGACGGCAATGTCATCCATGACAGCCGGGTGATCCTCGATTACCTCGACCACCAGCACGTCGGCAACCCGCTGATCCCTCGCGACGGCTCGGCTCGCTGGCGTCGTCTGACCCTGGCCTCGATGGCCGACGGGATCATGGACGCCTCGGTGATGGTGCGTTACGAGCAAGTACTGCGCGCCCCTGAAAAACACTGGGACGAGTGGCTCGAGGCCCAGCGCGACAAGATCCGCCGGACCCTGGCGCTGCTGGAGCGCGATGCGATTGCCGAACTGACCTGCCATTTCGACGTCGCTTCGATCAGCGTGGCCTGTGCGCTGGGTTATCTGGATCTGCGCTTCCCGGATCTGGGCTGGCGTGCAGCCAACCCGCAACTGGCCAACTGGTACTTTGAAGTGAGCCAGCGGCCATCGATGATTGCGACAATGCCGAAGGTTTGATGCGCGGGGCGGGAGGCAACGACGCAAAGATCAGCGTCACTAACACCTCCGCCTCCCGCTGCTCCTCACGCAACCCCACAAACCGGCTCATTGCACCGCTCCGAGATCAAACTCCAAGGGCTTGGCCGGTTTCTGCCCGACGCGATACCAGTCCAGGTTGCGGGTCAGCACCATGAACACACCCAGCAAGCCGAACAACAGCAACGAGCCCATCAGCAGCGCGTAATCCTCAGCGCTCAGCAAGCCGTAGAGCAGCCCATACAACGCCGCCAGCCCCGCCGAAAAACTCAAGCCGTGACGCACGCTGCGCAGCACGTGGCAAACATAAAAACCGATCAGCAACACACAACCACTGGCCGACAGCAAATACGCCAGGGCAAACCCGATGTGCTCCGACAACGACAACAACAGCAAATAGAAGAACGCCAGTGCCACACCCACCAGCGCGTATTGCACCGGGTGCACCGCCAGGCTTTTCAAAATCTCGAACAGGAAGAAACCGGCGAACGTCAGGACAATGAACAACAGCGCATATTTGATCGCCCGATCGCTCTTCAGGTATTGATCCACCGGATCGATGAAGCTCACCCCAAAACTGCGCCCGTTGAACGCCTCGCAATCGTTACCCGAGACACAGCGATTCATGGCCTCTTGCAGGTTGGTGGAGAAAAACGTGGTCTGCCAATCGGCGGTGAAGCCCTGATCGGTGATTTCACGCTTGGCCGGCAGGAAGTTGCCGATGAAGCTCGGATGTGGCCAGTTGGCGGAAAGATTCACGCGGCTGGTCTTGCCCACCGGCAGCACCTGCAACGAGCCGGTGCCTTGCAAACGCAAGTCGAAGCCGAAGGCCAGTTCCGCGGCCTGATTCGTATCCAGTGCCGGCAGCGTCGCCCGAACACCTTCGCCGAGCCAGCCCACTTGCGTGCCGGGCACGAAGTCCAGGCGTTGCGAACCGAGTTCCAGTTTCAGGGCATTTTCGATCCCGCGAATATCGCTGATGCCGATTGCCAGAAACGGCGCGTCGAACGTGTAATCGGCGAAGTCTTCCTTGATCCCCAACTGCGCCGGCAGCGAAAAATGCCCGCTGATGCGGTTGTCGGCGTGGAACAGCCGCGCCTCGTAGATCCCCCGGGCACGCAGTTCGGTCTGCACCTGGCCGTCGAGTTCGAAACCCTCCGGCAGGAAGTACAAACGCCCGCGCTCCTCGCCGATTTCCTGATAACGCTCGTCGCTCTTCTCCCTGGTTTTCCAGGTGCGCACCACTTTACGGTACGGCACGACCATCACCGGGCCGCTGATCTGCTGGCTGTAGCTGGAACTGCGGGCAATGTCTTCAAGCACCCCGTCGCGCAGTTGCTGGCGATCATCGATGACGCCGTCGATCATCAGCAGCGGCACCAGCAGTAACAGGATCAACAGGGCAATGGCCCCGAGCTTGAATGTCAGATTTCGGTTCATCAGAACGCTCCCTTGTTGGAATGGAGCGAGTCTGCAAACGCTGTGTGGGTTTGTGATGGAGGTTTTGTGGGCTTTGTGTGGAAATACCTGTAAAACGCTTTTCCCGTCATCGAGTGCAGGACCATTGCGACCCGTACGGGCCGGATTCGAACAAGGAATATTCAGTTGAGAAACAACTCATTCGACTTGATCAGGCATTTTGCGGCACTGATGGTGCTGGTCAGTCACCACTTCGTACTTTCGGGCCAGGAAGAACCAGGCATCGCCGGTTACAACTCATTGGGGGGCATTGCCGTCATCGCCTTCTTCTCGATTTCCGGCCTGCTGATCACCCACAGCTTCCTCAATGCCAGAAGCGTCACCGACTACCTGGCCAAACGTGTCGCGCGGATTTTTCCGGCACTGATCGCCTGCGCTTTCATCATGACGTTTGTGGCGGGCGGGATATTTGCCGACGGCTATATCACCGGGCCTGCGGCGCTGATCGACTTCCTGCGCATCTCGCTGTTCGGCCGCGCGACGATCGATCCAATCACCAACGGATTTATCTTCGGCGAGTCGTTCAACGGCAGCCTGTGGACGCTGAAGATCGAATTCACCTTTTATCTGTTGGTGGCGGTCGCGCTGGGGCTGTGCCGCCGGGCTGCGGCGGTCGGTGCAATGCTTGTGGCGTTCTGTATTGCGACCTACGTGCTGGGCAATGGCCCCACCACAGCGCTGACGCAGAAACTGGCGGTGTATGGCAGTGTCGGCATCGCCTTTTTTGCCGGATCGCTGCTGGCTTTCTACAAGCAATACCTGAGCGCCAGGCTCCGATTGGCAATGACGCTGGTGGCCTGTCTCGGCCTGATCCCATTTGCAACGGGAACGCCATTGGCCGCAGTCGTCGTTACGCTGTGCATTTGTCTGGCGACGTTGAGCCTGGGCCTGCTGTATGTCGATAGCACCATCCGGGGACGGTTCGATCTGTCTTACGGCATCTACCTGTATGCGTTTCCCGTACAACAGTTGGTGATCAACAAGACGTCGCTGACGTTCGTGCCTTCCATGCTCGTGTCGGCGCTGATCGTGATCGTGTTGGCCATCGCGTCCTGGCTGTGGATCGAACGACCGGCACTGCAGTGGGTGCATCGCCGAAGCAAGGCCCGAATCAATGAGGTAATGACACCGTCCTGAGCAGGAGACGGGGCGCTCTAGTGTTCACGGCAGGTGCAATTGCACCTGCACGCCACCGTGAAGGTTGTCGATGCGCAGAGAACCACCGTGCAACTTGACCACTTCTTCGACGAAGTTCAGCCCAAGCCCCGTGCTTTTGCGCCCACTGTCCGGACGCGGCAATGAATAGAATCGCTCGGTCAGACGCGCCAGCGCGTAATCGGGAATCGGCGCGGCTTCGTTGAACAACCGAAACTCGATCTGCTCGCCAATCCGCTCGGCCTCGAACCGCAGCAAACCTCGGGGCGGCGTGAAATCCAGCGCGTTCTCCAGCAGATTGCCCAAAGCCTGACGCAGCAGGAACGGCTCGCCGATCAGTGACAGGTCGGCCGCAAGGGTGCGCTCGATTCGCAACTGCTTGCCCTCGATTCTCGCCGCCTGAGCCTGCAACACTTCATCGACCAGCGCCGCAAGCGGTACAGCGACGCGCTCTTCCAGTGCCTGACGCTGCTCCACCTGGGCCAAATCGAGCAACCGCTCGATCAGTTGCTGCATGCGCGCACTTTCGCTGTCGATATTGCCGACGAAGCGCTGCCGTTGCGCCAGCGGCATTTCGCCTTGCAACAACTCCGCAGCACCGCGAATCGCCGCCAGCGGACTCTTCAATTCATGGGTCAAGGTGTGGACGTAGCGCTCGACATAGGCTTTGCCTTCGAGCTGGGTACGCATCTGCTCCACGGCGCTCGCCAGTTGTTCCAGCTCACCGCCACGGTAATGCGGCACTTCCACCCGGCGCCCTTCGCTCACGGCCTCGGCATAACGGGTCAAACGGTGCAGTGCCCGGCTCAGCCACCACGACAACAACGCACCCAGCAACAGACCCAGGATAATCAGCCCGGCGCCATAACCCAGCAAGCGGCGCTCGGTCCGGTCGACATAGGGTTGCAATGAGCTGTTGGGCTTGGCCACGGTGACCACGCCAATGATCTGGCCAGCGTCGCGGATCGGCGCACCGACGTGCATGACCGAAGAGTTCGGATCATTGGGGTCGCTGCGGCTGGAGCGCGCGCCGTATTCGCCGCGCAGGGTCAGGTAGACGTCGTTCCAGCGCGAGTAATCCTGACCGACCGCAAGTCCACTGGAATCCAGCACTACGATGCCCTTGGCGTCGGTGACGTAGATGCGGTGGTTGACCTGGTTTTTCGGCAGGCCCCAGATCGTCGCTTTCGGCTGGCGCTCACCATAGGCGCGGAGCAGTTCCGGCCAGCGATTCTGGCTGAGGGTGCCGGCCTTGAAATCATCCTTGAGGATTTCCGCCATCAGGTTGGCGGTGTCGACCAGGGTCTCCTCGGTGGACTGCCGCACGCCGGGGCGGATTTCCTCCATCACGGTGTTGAGCACGAAATAACCGGTGAGGCCGATAAACAGCACGTACACCAGGAAAATCCGCAGCCCCAGTGACATCAGCTGTGCCCCGGGCTGTAGCTGTAGCCGAGGCCGCGATGGGTCTGGATCGGTTCGGCTTCAGCGCGTATCAGGCGCAACTTGGCGCGCACGCTCTTGATGTGGCTGTCGATGCTGCGTTCGTAGCCGGCATCGGCTGCCACGCCCAACGCATCGAGCAGTTGCTCGCGGCTGAACACCCGCTCGGGTTGTTCGAGCAGGCATTGCAGCAGGCGGAATTCATGACGGGTCAGGCTCAATGCCTGGCCGCGATAGCTGATCTGCACGCGTTCGGGATCGATGCGAAACACCCCCGACCACGCTTCGGTCGGCGGACGCGGTGCCATGCGTTTGAGAATCGCCCGGACCCGCGCCGCCACTTCCCGTGGGCTGAACGGCTTGACCACGTAGTCGTCGGCACCGATCTCCAGGCCCACTACGCGATCGATCTCGGCATCCCGGGCGCTGAGAAACAGTACCGGCACTTCGCTGAACCGGCGCAGTTGCTTGCAGGTTTCGAAACCGCTGATGTCCGGCAGGCCGATGTCGAGGATGATCAGGTCGGCCGGCGTCTGACGCTGATGTTCAAGTGCCGCCGCGCCGAGGCTCAGCCAGGTCGTGGTGAAACCCTCGCCCTGCAAGGCAAAAATCAGCGTGTCGGCAATCGCCGCTTCGTCTTCGACAATCAGGATATGAGGCATGGCGTCCGAGCCTGTGAATTAAGTGCGCGAACGGTGCCCCAAGCCTGACGTTACGTCAATGAGACCACTTAGCAGTCCGGCTTGTCGGCGGTGAAACGACGCGCCGGATTTACCGCTGCGCCAAACTCACGCAAGGCCTTGGCACCGATCAGCAGTGGATAGTTGAAATGGCTGCGGTCGGTCAGGTTGACCTCCACGGTGCGCTTGACGTTGCCCAGGCACAGCTCCAGATCGACTACCGGGCGCTTGGCGACTTCCGTGGTGTCGCGATCCTCGTCGTCCTCGTCGGAACGGCTCTTGATCTTGCTGATCCGTGCGATTTTGTGTTCGAACACCTTGTTGCTGGCGTCCTTGGTAGCGAGACGGAAACGCACCCAGTCTTCGCCGTCGCGGGTGAAGGTCTCGATGTCCTTGGCCGACAGCGAAGCGGTCAGCGCACCGGTGTCCATTTTCGCCTTGAGCACTTGCCCGCCGATTTCCGGCAGCGCGATGTATTCGTAACGCCCGTACAGGGTTGGCTCAGCGGCCAGCACCGGCAGGGCAACAAGGGAAAGCAATGCAAGGAGGGATTTCACGTAAAGGGCTTCCTTGAGAAATGGGGCGTCAGACGCGAGATTTTAGACCGCTGTTCACTTGATCGTTCCCGCAAGGCTAACGCGCCAAAGGTGAAACATTCGTAACCCGCGATTTGGCCTGTCGCCCGAAGCCACTTATCATGGCGCGCCCATCCGCTTTCAAGAGTTGCTTATGCGCCGCCTGCTCACCGGCTGTTTCGTCACCCTGCTGTTATTACTCAACACCCTGGTGCTGTTCGGCCCGCTGATGGTGTTCGCCCTGCTCAAGCTGATCCTGCCGGGACGCTTGCGCGATTACGCTTCATGGGCGGTGATGTGGATCGCCGAAACCTGGGCGGAAATCGACAAACTGATCTTCCGCCTGTGCATCCCGACGCAATGGGACATTCGTGGCGGCGATGATCTGCGTGGCGACACGTCGTATCTGGTGATCAGCAACCATCAGTCGTGGGTCGATATCCCGGCGCTGATCCAGACCCTCAACCGGCGCACGCCGTTCTTCAAGTTCTTCCTCAAGAAAGAATTGATCTGGGTACCGTTCCTGGGCCTGGCCTGGTGGGCGCTGGATTACCCGTTCATGAAGCGCTACACCAAGGCATTTCTGGCAAAGCACCCGGAACTGGCGGGCAAGGATCTGGAAATCACCAAAGCGGCGTGCGAGCTGTTCAAGCGTCAGCCGGTGACGGTGGTCAACTATCTGGAAGGCACTCGCTATACCGCGGCCAAAAGCACGCAGCAACAGTCACCGTTCAACCACTTGCTCAAGCCCAAGGCGGGCGGCGTGGCGTTTGTGCTGGCGGCGATGGGTGAACAACTGGACGCGATTCTCGATGTGACCGTGGTCTATCCACAGCCGAAAATTCCGGGGTTCTGGGACCTGATCAGCGGCAACGTGCCGCGCGTGATCATCGACATCCGCACCCGTGAGCTGGACCCGGCGCTGTGGCAGGGCGATTACGAAAACGATCCGGTGTTTCGCGAGAAGGTCCAGAACTGGGTCAACCAGCTCTGGACCGAGAAAGACCAGCGCATCGCCGAACTGCGCGGCGAGCGCGGCTGATCAGCGGGGGTCGGTCAACCGCCGACACCCCAGACACCGCCGAGGGTTTTCAGCAGCGAACCGCCAACGCCCTGGTCACCCAGGTACTTGAGGATCACCGGAGCAAACTGGCCGACCATGCTGTCGTTCATGCCCAGTGCGCCGAATGCACTGTTCAGATCATTGGTGCTCTTCACGTTGCCCAGTGCATTTTCCAGCCCTGCCGACTTGCCGGAAGAACCGAGCACACTGCTCAACGCTCCCAGCTGGCCGGCACCGCCCGACAGTTTGTCGAGCCCCGGAACGCTTTTGGCCAGTTCCGAATAATCACTGCCGCTGAGCTTGTTCTTCGCCAGGCCAAACATGGCACTGGTGCCACCGACGGCTTGTTGCGGCGTAACACCCAGACCGGTGACCGCTTGCAGCAGACCGGCCGTTTCCGACGTCGGTGCTGCGGCGGTGGCCGCGTTGCCGCCCTGCATGCTCGAGGCTGCCTTGGTCACGTCATCCAGGCTGAAGCCTGCGAAAACCGGGCTCGCCACAACCGTCATCAGCGAAGCCAGTGCGATACCGCGTGAAATCTTCATCCAGACACCCTCTTTCGTCATGAAAAACCGCCCGTCACGGGTGGCAAAACTGTCGGTTTGACCGGCGATTCGCCAGCCTGTTCCGAGCGTAGCGCATCCATTTTGAGCCGGCCCGCGTATAGGAAATGTGAAACCCCGGAAATCGAACCATGAATGGCACGAGCGCTGTAGCTGAACTAGCCTGTGAACTACCCGAAACCAGCGCCCGCCCTGTCTGGAGACTTGTCATTACCCTCGCCGACACCGATCAGCTGCGGCAATTGCTGGCCCAGTGCTCACTGGGCGACCGCCGTGCCTTCGAAACGCTGTACCGCAGCGTGGGCCCGCGCCTGCACGGTGTGGCCTTGCGGTTCATGGGACGCCCGGATCTTGCCGAGGAAGTGTTGCAGGAAAGCTTCGTGCGGATCTGGAACAACGCCTCGCGCTACGAATCGCACCTGTCGGCGCCGATGACCTGGATGATCAACATCACCCGCAATCAGGCCATCGATCAACTGCGCAAGCACCGCGACCGGCCCCTGACCGATTTTGAACAGGATGCTCTGGCGGACGAAGGCCCATCGGCCCACGAACAGTTGAACAGCGCCCGTGAAGCCACGGCCCTGAACCGCTGCCTGGAAACCCTTGAAGGCATGCAGCGCCAATCGATTACCGTGGCGTATTTTCAGGGTTTGTCCTGCTCGGAACTGGCCGAGCATCTGGCCGCACCGCTGGGCTCGGTCAAATCATGGATTCGCCGTGGCATGGAACGCCTGCGCCGGTGCCTTGAATCATGAACTACCAGACCCCTGCCCTGCGCCGCGCCCTCGCCGCCGATTACGCCATCGGCTTGATGGCTGCGCCGGCCCGTCGGCGTTTCGAGCAACTGCTGCTGGAGGACGCCGCACTGCGCGCCGAACTGGCGCATTGGCAGGAAAGCCTCGCCAGCCTCACCGAAACATTGCCGGAGGTTCCGGTGCCCGAGCACGTATGGCACGGCGTAACCGCGCGGATCGAACCGCAAGTGCTGCACGTCCCCGAGAAGCGTCCGTTCTGGAACTGGCTGCGGGTGACGGCGGCACTGGCCTCCATCGTGGTGCTGGTCTTCCTCGGCTCGCTGTACACCCACGACGACGCCCGCTACCGCGCCACCCTGCTCAGCGCCGACGCGCAACCAGCGCTGAAGGTCGAGGCGCATGACGATTACCTGCAAGTCGAGCCGCTGACACTGGCGGCTGTCGATCCGCAGCGCAGCCTGGAACTGTGGGCGATTCCCGCCGATGGCAAGCCGATTTCACTGGGCGTGATTCCGGTGGGGGGCAAAGGCAAGGTTGAATTGAGCGACGCGCAGAAGGTGTTGATCGGCAAGCCGATTGCGCTGGCGGTGAGTCTTGAGCCGAAGGGTGGGTCGCCGACCGGGCAGCCGACGGGGCCGGTTCTTTATCAAGGGGCGTTGGCAGCGCTGTGAATGAGATCAGGAACGGAAAAGGCATGCTCTCTGCCCAAAAGTAATTGCCAACGCATCCTTTATTCCAAAACAGGCTTATTGACTGTCAGATCTGACAGTACCTTAAAAAACGACAGTATCTGAACATGTGTCCTCCAACCCTGTAACGGAGTACGTCCCATGCTCAAATATCTGATTGCCGGTTCAGTCATCGCCCTGACACTCAGCAGCACTGTCTATGCAAATTGCCTGGAGGCCACGTCATTCAAAAAGCTGAGTGACGGTAAATTCGAAGCAACGAGTCCCTATGGCAAGGTTGAAGTTGATGTTGATCCCGGCAGCGCCAGTGAAAGCGATGTCCAGGCACTTCCCTTCACTGCCGCACGAGCAAAAGAAACGACTACCAATGCGGCCCGAGTCATTTGCCAATACGAAAGCAAAGGATCGGAAATTGGCGCCTCACTGGTCTTGAAAAAAGGATCGCCGATCAATCTGACCGGACCAGACTGGAAAAACGATGATTGCGCAACGAAGGACGGTGACGTTCAAAAGTGCGCTTTCAACTAGTCGAACGTTTCGATGACAGCACAATACAATTTCACGAAAAAGGGCGACCTGACCGGTCGCCCTTTTTCGTGGCTACAACTTACGCCGCACTAAACAACTTATGCGGATCAATCACAAACTTCTTCGGCACGCCCGCATCGAACTCGCCGTAGCCTTCCGGCGCCTGGTCGAGGCTGATGACCTGCACGCCTACCACTTCGGCGATGTTGATGCGGTCCCACATGATCGCCTGCATCAGCTGGCGGTTGTACTTCATTACCGGGGTCTGGCCGGTATGGAAGCTGTGGGATTTGGCCCAGCCGAGGCCGAAACGGATACTCAGGCTGCCCATTTTTGCGGCGGCATCCACAGCGCCCGGATCTTCAGTCACGTACAGGCCCGGGATACCGATCTTGCCGGCTACGCGCACCACGCCCATCAGCGAGTTGAGTACGGTGGCCGGGGCTTCGGATTTGACGCCGTCGTGGCCATGGCCACGGGCTTCGAAACCGACGCAGTCCACCGCGCAATCCACTTCAGGCTCGCCCAGCAATGCGGCGATCTGTTCGTGCAGCGGAGTGTCTTTGGACAGGTCGACGATTTCAAACCCCTGAGCCTTGGCGTGGGCCAGGCGGATGGTGTTGACGTCGCCGATGATCACCACCGCCGCACCGAGCAAGCGTGCAGAAGCAGCAGCCGCCAGACCGACCGGCCCCGCGCCGGCAATGTACACGGTGCTGCCCGGGCCAACGCCGGCAGTGACGGCGCCGTGGTAACCGGTCGGCAGGATGTCGGAGAGGCAGGTCAGGTCACGGATTTTCTCCATGGCCTTGTCGCGGTCCGGCAGTTTCAGCAGGTTGAAGTCGGCGTACGGCACCAGCACGTACTCGGCCTGGCCGCCGGTCCAGTCGCCCATGTCGACGTAACCGTAGGCACCGCCGGCGCGGGCCGGGTTGACGGTCAGGCAGACGCCGGTGTGTTGCTCCTTGCAGGAACGGCAGCGCCCGCAAGCCACGTTGAACGGAACGGACACCAGATCGCCGATTTTCAGGTTCTCGACATCGGAACCCTTCTCGATCACTTCACCGGTGATTTCATGACCCAGTACCAGACCGGTCTGCGCCGTGGTGCGGCCGCGCACCATGTGCTGGTCGGAGCCGCAAATGTTGGTTGAAACCACACGCAGGATGACACCGTGCTCGATCTTCCTGCCGCGCGGATCCTGCATTTTCGGATAGTCGATTTTCTGTACTTCGACCTTGCCAGCGCCGAGATACACCACACCACGATTGCCAGACATGCTTTCACCTCGCTGTTGTTTTTATGGAACCGCGCCGCCCAGGCAGGCAGCGCGTTAAGTGCTCGGGTACAGATGCTGATTCTTGTGTTGCCTGTTATGGCCTCATCGCTGGCAAGCCAGCTCCCACACGGTCCTGTTGGATTCAAATTTTGTGAACGACACAAAACCCTGTGGGAGCGAGCTTGCTCGCGATAGCAATCTAAAGAACGACGGTGCGATTGGCGTTCAAAAACACCCTCCGCTCAATGTGATACCCGACGGCCCGTGCCAGCGTCAGGCCTTCTATGTCGCGGCCCTTGGCGATCAGGTCTTCGGGGTAATGACTGTGATCCACCGCCTCGACGCCCTGGGCAATGATCGGCCCCTCGTCGAGGTCGTTGTTGATGTAGTGCGCGGTGGCGCCCACCAGTTTCACGCCCTTGTTGTAGGCCTGGTGATACGGCTTGGCGCCCTTGAAGCCCGGCAGCAGCGAGTGATGAATGTTGATCGCCTTGCCATCGAGCTTGCGGCACAGCTCTGGCGACAGCACCTGCATGTAGCGGGCGAGGATCACCAGTTCGGCGCCGGACTCTTCGATCACCTGCCACACCTGACGCTCCTGCGACGGCTTGTCGTTGGGGTCGAGGGGGAAGTGGTAGTAGGGAATCTGGTGCCAGTCGGCCAGCGGCTTGAGGTCCGGATGGTTCGACACCACCGCCGCTACGTCCATCGACAACTGGCCGATGCGCTGGCGGTAGAGCAAGTCGTTGAGGCAGTGATCGGCCTTGGAGACCATGATCACCACTTTTGGCCGGTAGTTCGGCGCGGTCAGCTCGAAGATCATGCCGAACGCCTGACCGCGTTCGGCGAGGCTGGCGCGGAAGGATTGCTCGTCAAAACCGTCGGGCTGGCGGAATTCCACGCGTATGAAGAACCGGCCCGAGAGCCGGTCGTCGAACGAGTGGTGCTCGGTGACGTAGCAGCCCTGCTCGAACAGAAAACGCGTCACCGCGTCCACGGTGCCGAGAACGCTGGGGCAGTCGGCGGTCAGAATCCATGTGTCTGGGGCGCGGCTCATGGTGCGGTGACTCCTGTTCTTTGTGCGGGGTGTCAGGGAGCTTTCCCCCTCACCCTAGCCCTCTCCCGGAGGGAGAGGGGACTGACCGGGTTGTTCTTTCGAGCTACGCCGACGTGAGAAACCGAGTCGAACTCAGGCTTTGAAACCAACCGAGATCAGCTCCCTTTCCCCCTTGGGAAGAGAGGGGACTGACCGAAGTGTCTGCAGAGCTACATCGACCTGAATTTCGCGGGTGAATGTAGATCGCAAAAACAACCGAGATCGGCTCCCTTTCCCCCTCTCCCCCCTGGGGGCGGTCCGACGTTTCGGGAGGGCTGGGGTGAGGGGGTAGGATCTCAAGCCCTACTCACTAGCCGTTGCAACTCAATCTACTTAGGCCTGAACGCTCAGGCCGTACTCAGCCGAAGCATCCTGCAACCACAACCACCAGTAATCCGAGAAGCTGCGACGAATCAGCAGTTCCCAGGTGTCTTCGGCGGTGTGACGAATCATCAACTGCGACTTGGCGAACACCGTGCCGACAGCCTTGCCGACCGGGAAGTTGTTCGGGTGCACGTCATAGCTGGTGGACTTCATCAGCACCTGACGCACGTTCGGGCCGCTCAATTCGAGCACTTGCTGGCCGCCGCTGACGTTGACGATTGCAATGTGCAGATCGCCCAGCGCCTCGCGCAGTTTCTGCTCGGCCGCGAGCTCTTCACCGCTCGGCACGATCAGCAACCACTCGTCCGGCCCCATCCATTGCAGGCTGGTTTCGCCTTTAACGATCACGCTCAGAGCGCCCGGCAACTCAATGCCCAGAGCCTTGTGCACGCCGGCAGCGAACGCGGCATCGTGGCCGTCGCCACGAATGGTCAGGTGGCCGAGGAGTTTCTTCTCGCGCACGGTCACACCGGCGGTCTTGCGGCCCTTGCCCACCAGGCTGGCGAGGTCGGCGTGATGCAGCGACGACTCGGCCTTGGCCCCGGTGGTCGGGCGTTGTTGGTAAACGTTGGCTGCGGTCATAAAGCACCCTTCCTGAATTCTGTGTTCTCTGTGGGAGCTGGCTTGCCAGCGATAGCGTTGTATCAGTCACCATTGCGTTGCCTGGTCTGACGCCATCGCGGGCAAGCCCGCTCCCACAGGGATTGAGGTGTTAGATGTTCTGGCGATCGCCTTTCGGATCGAAAAACACCGAAGAAACGATTTCCGCCTCGATCACGCTGCCGTCCGCCAGCGGTGCGAACACCCGCTCGCCCAGACGCTTCAGACCGCCCTTCACCACGCCCATGGCAAACGAATAACCGAGGGAGTTGTGCGCGTAGCTGGAGGTCACATGGCCGACCATGGTCATCGGGATCGACTGCTTGGTGTTGAACACCAGCTGTGCGCCCTCAGGCAGCCATACGTTCGGATCGACCGGTTTCAGGCCAACCAGTTGCTTGCGCTGGTCACGCACGCAGTCTTCACGGTTCATGCCGCGCTGGCCGATCCACGAGAACGGTTTGGTGCGACCGACACACCAGCCCATGTTCAAGTCGTCCGGGGTCATCGAGCCGTCCGTGTCCTGGCCGACGATGATGAAGCCCTTCTCCGCCCGCAGAACGTGCATGGTTTCTGTGCCGTACGGGGTCAGGTTGTACTGCTTGCCGGCCTCGACGATTTTCTCCAGCACGCCCATCGCATAGTCGGCCTGGACGTTGACTTCGTACGACAGCTCACCGGTGAACGAGATACGGAACACACGCGCCGGCACACCGCCGACCAGACCTTCTTTCCAGGTCATGAACGGGAACGCTTCGTTGGCCAGGTCGATGTCGGTCACTGCGCTGAGCAGCTTGCGGCTGTTCGGGCCGGACAGGGTCATGGTCGCCCAGTGGTCGGTGACGGAGGTGAAGTACACCTTCATCTCTGGCCATTCGGTCTGGTGGTACAGCTCCAGCCATTGCAGTACACGAGCCGCACCGCCGGTGGTGGTGGTCATGACGAAATGGTTGTCGGCCAGACACGCCGTCACACCGTCGTCGAAGACCATGCCGTCTTCCTTGCACATCAGGCCGTAACGAGCCTTGCCCACGTCGAGCTTGGTCCAGGCGTTGGTGTACACGCGGTTGAGGAACTCACGGGCGTCCGGGCCCTGGATGTCGATCTTGCCCAGGGTCGAAGCGTCCAGCAGACCGACGCTGTCGCGCACAGCCTTGCATTCGCGTTTGACGGCGGCATGCAGGTCTTCGCCGTTTTTCGGGAAATACCACGGACGTTTCCACTGACCGACGTCTTCGAACTCGGCGCCGTTTTTCAGGTGCCATTGATGCAGTGCGGTGTAACGCACAGGTTCGAAGATGTGCCCACAGTGACGACCGGCAACCGCACCGAACGTTACCGGCGTGTAATTCGGACGGAACATCGTGGTGCCCATCTGCGGAATGGTCACGTTCAGCGAACGGGCGGCGATGGCCAGACCGTTGACGTTGCCGAGCTTGCCCTGATCGGTGCCGAAGCCCAGCGCAGTGTAGCGTTTGACGTGCTCGACCGACTCGAAACCTTCGCGGGTCGCCAGTTCGATGGCGGCGGCGGTCACGTCGTTCTGCAGGTCGACGAATTGCTTCGGCGCCCGTGCGGTGGCTTTTTCGTGAGGCACCTGGAACAGCGCCAGGGTCGGCTCTTCGTGACGGCTCAAGGCTTTCGGCAACACGCCTTCAACGGTCTGGAACCCGGCTTCGGACGCAGCGCGCACGCCGCCCTCAAAACCGTCGGCCAGCGAATCGCCGAGACCGTAGACGCCGTTGATGCCACCGACGCACACGCGTTTCTGCGGTGCCTCGCCCGGTACGAAACCGAGAATGTCTTCGCGCCAGATCGGCTTGCCGCCAAGGTGCGACGCCAGGTGAACCACCGGGCTGTAACCGCCGGAGCTGGCGATCAGGTCGCAGTCGAGCCATTCGCCCGGGCTGGTGACCTTGTGGCCTTTGACATCGATCGCCGCCACGCGGGCAGCGGTAACGTGCTTGCTGCCACGGGCCTCGATCACGGCGCTGCCGGTGAGGATGCGAATGCCTTTGGCGCGAGCCTCTTCCACCAGCGCACCGCGCGGGTTGCTGCGGGCGTCGGCAATGGCCACCACTTGCAGGCTGGCATCGAGCCAATCCAGTGCCACGCGATAGGCGTGATCGTTGTTGGTCGACAGCACCAGTTTTTTGCCCGGTGCCACGCCATAACGGCGCACATAAGTCGACACAGCGCCGGCGAGCATGTTGCCCGGCACGTCGTTGTTGCCGTAGACCAGCGGACGCTCATGAGCGCCGGTCGCCAGCACCACACGCTTGGCGCGGACGCGGTGGATGCGCTGACGCACCTGACCGATTGGCGCGCGGTCGCCGAGGTGATCGGTGAGGCGTTCGTGAATGGTCAGGAAGTTGTGGTCGTGGTAACCGTTGACCGTAGCGCGCGGCAATATCAGCACGTCCGGGGTGTTCTTCAATTCGGCAACAACACTGGCGACCCACTCCACCGCAGGCTTGCCGTCGAGGCTTTCGCGGGAATCGAGCAGGCTGCCGCCGAACTCTTCCTGTTCATCGGCGATGATCACCCGGGCACCGCTGCGCGCAGCGGCCAGGGCAGCGGCCAGACCGGCAGGGCCAGCACCGACGATCAGTACGTCGCAGTGCTGGTTCATGTAGTCGTAGGTGTCCGGATCGTTCTCGGTCGGCGAGCGGCCAAGACCGGCGGCCTTACGAATGTACTTCTCGTAAGTCATCCAGAACGATTGCGGGTACATGAAGGTTTTGTAGTAGAAACCCGGCGGCATCAGCTTGCCGCCGACCTTGCCGAGAATCCCCATCATGTCGTTGTTGACGCTCGGCCAGCCGTTGGTGCTGGTGGCGACCAGGCCCTGGTACAACGCCTGTTGCGTGGCGCGCACGTTGGGAATCTGGGTGGCTTCGGTAGCACCGATCTGCAGCACCGCATTCGGCTCTTCCGCACCGGCGGCGAAGATGCCGCGTGGACGCGAATACTTGAAGCTGCGGCCAATGATGTCGACGCCGTTGGCCAGCAGTGCAGCGGCCAGCGAATCGCCTTCAAAACCTTTGTAGACCTGGCCGTTGAAGGTGAAGCTCAGCACTTTGTTGCGGTCGATCCGTCCACCGTTGGACAGGCGATTGGTCTGGCTCATACCTTCTCTCCCAGCGCCGTCGTGGCTGTTTTTGCAACATCAGCCTTGTCGGTGAATTGCGGCTTGGTGCCGATCTTGTAGGTTTCGAGAATCTCGTAGGTCACGGTGTCGCGGGTGACGTTGAAGTACTGGCGGCAGCCGGCGACGTGATCCCACAACTCGTGGTGCAGACCGCGCGGGTTGTCGCGGAAGAACATGTAGTCGCCCCACTCTTCATCAGTGCAGGCGCCTGGGTCCAGCGGGCGCGGGATGTGCGCCTGGCCGGATGCGTGGAATTCCTCTTCGGAGCGCAGTTCGCCGCAGTGAGGACAGAAGATATGCAACATGGGATTTCTCCTGTTAGTGGGCGACAGCCGCAGCGCCGTGTTCGTCGATCAACGCACCGTTGTGGAAACGGTCGATGGAGAAAGGTGCAGCCAACGGGTGCATTTCACCCTTGGCCAGGCTTGCGGCAAACACGTTGCCCGAGCCAGGTGTCGCCTTGAAGCCGCCGGTGCCCCAACCGCAGTTGAAGAACATGTTCGGCACCGGGGTTTTCGAAATGATCGGGCAGGCGTCCGGCGTGGTGTCGACGATGCCGCCCCACTGACGGTTCATGCGCACCCGCGACAGCACCGGGAACATCTCGACGATGGCCTGGATGGTGTGCTCGATCACCGGGTACGAACCGCGCTGGCCGTAGCCGTTGTAGCCGTCGATACCGGCGCCGATCACCAGGTCGCCCTTGTCGGACTGGCTGATGTAACCGTGCACGGCGTTGGACATGATCACGCTGTCGATGATCGGTTTGATCGGCTCGGACACCAGCGCCTGCAACGGGTGGGATTCGATCGGCAGACGGAAACCGGCGAGCTTGGCCATGTGCCCGGAGTTACCGGCAGTCACCACGCCGACGCGTTTGGCGCCGATGAAGCCCTTGTTGGTTTCAACACCGATGCACACACCGTTTTCCTTGCGGAAACCGATCACTTCGGTCTGCTGGATCAGGTCCACACCGAGTGCGTCGGCGGCACGGGCAAAGCCCCAGGCCACGGCATCGTGACGGGCCACGCCGCCGCGACGCTGAACGGTTGCGCCCATTACCGGGTAGCGGGTGTTTTTCGAGCAGTCGAGGTACGGAATTTCGTCCGCGACTTGCTTGGCGTTGAGCAGTTCGCCATCGACGCCGTTGAGGCGGTTGGCGCTGACCCGACGTTCGGAATCACGGATGTCCTGCAGGGTGTGACACAGGTTGTAGACGCCGCGCTGGGAGAACATCACGTTGTAGTTCAGGTCCTGGGACAGGCCTTCCCACAGTTTCATCGCGTGTTCGTACAGATGCGCCGACTCGTCCCACAGGTAGTTGGAGCGAACGATGGTGGTGTTGCGCGCGGTGTTACCGCCGCCCAGCCAGCCCTTCTCGACCACGGCCACGTTGGTGATGCCGTGCTCTTTCGCCAGATAGTAGGCCGTCGCCAGACCGTGCCCGCCGCCGCCGACGATGACCACGTCGTAGACCTTTTTCGGGGTCGGCGTGCGCCACATGCGCTGCCAGTTTTCGTGGTGGCTGAGGGAGTGTTTGAAGAGGCCGAAGCCCGAATAGCGTTGCATAGTCATGTACTCCAGAACGCTCAGCGATAAACCGGGAAGTCAGCGCACAGGGCCGAAACCTGCTGGGCGACATTGGCCTCGACATCGGCGTCGCCGAGGTTGTCGAGGATGTCGCAGATCCAGCCGGCCAGCGTCACGCACTGGGTCACCTTGAAGCCGCGCGTGGTCACCGCCGGGGTGCCGATGCGCAGGCCGGAGGTGACGAACGGCGACTGCGGGTCGTTCGGTACGGCGTTCTTGTTGACGGTGATGTGAGCGCGACCGAGGGCGGCGTCCGCGTCTTTACCGGTGAGGCCCTGACGGATCAGGCTGACCAGGAACAGGTGGTTGTCGGTGCCGCCGGACACTACATCGTAGCCACGTTTGATAAATACGCTCGCCATCGCCTGGGCGTTGTCGATCACTTGTTGCTGATAGGCCTTGAAGCCAGGCTCCAGCGCTTCCTTGAAGCACACGGCTTTACCGGCGATGACGTGCATCAGCGGGCCGCCCTGGGCGCCGGGGAATACCGCCGCGTTGAGCTTCTTCTCGATCTCTTCGTTGGACTTGGCCAGGATCAGGCCGCCACGCGGACCGCGCAGGGTCTTGTGGGTGGTGGTGGTGACCACGTCGGCGTACGGCAGCGGGTTCGGATACAGACCGGCAGCCACCAGACCGGCGACGTGGGCCATGTCGACGAACAACAGCGCACCGACCTTGTCGGCGATCTGACGGAAGCGCGGGAAGTCGAGGGTTTTCGAGTAGGCCGAGAAACCGGCAACGATCATTTTCGGTTTGTGCTCGACGGCCAGACGCTCGACTTCGTCGTAATCGATCAGGCCGGTCTTGGTGTCGATGCCGTACTGCACGGCGTTGTAGAGCTTGCCCGAAGACGAGACCTTGGCGCCGTGGGTCAGGTGGCCGCCGTGCGCCAGGCTCATGCCGAGGATGGTGTCGCCCGGCAGGATCAGCGCCAGGTACACGGCGCTGTTGGCCGAGGAACCGGAGTGCGGCTGGACGTTGGCGTAATCGGCGCCGAACAGTTGCTTGGCGCGTTCGATGGCAAGCGCTTCGACCTTGTCGACGTGCTCGCAGCCACCGTAGTAGCGCTTGCCCGGATAACCTTCGGCGTACTTGTTGGTCAGGCCGCTGCCCTGAGCTTCCATGACGCGCTTGCTGGTGTAGTTCTCCGACGCGATCAGCTCGATGTGATCTTCCTGACGTTGCTCCTCGGCATTCATCGCCGCCAGCAGTGCATCGTCGTAACCCTGGATCTGGTCTTGCTTGCTGAACATCGCGTCTCTCCCAGCGGCATCTGTGCGCCATTCGTCTCGGTAAGGCACGGCGTTTCGGCAGTGCCCTTTGATGCGATGGTATGGCCGGCGCAGGGAGGTCAAATGCCTACGGACGCCACGCAAAGGTGCGTTTACGACATAGACGTAAATGGCTTTGCCAGACTCCATCTCGGAAACACTGGAGAACCTTGTGGGAGCTGGCTTGCCAGCTATGGCGGTGGCACATCCGGCATTGATAGCGGCTGACCCACTGCTATCGCTAGCAAGCCAGCTCCCACAGGGTTATGTGAAGAGTTGGCGGACGGCGAGCAACAGCAGGAAATGTGCGGGATAGAGAGCGTAGGCCCAGCGTTGCATCGGAGGTGGCTGAAAATGTCGCGCATGTCGCAACAGGAACATTCCGAGCAGTGGCGCAATCAGGCAGGTCGCAATGCCGAAGATGGCGACCCGATTGCCGAACTGCGCGGATTCGTAGAGCACCGACCATTGATTCGCCGCCAGACACAACAGCCCCGGCAGCAGGCTGAAATACCAGGGCTTGCGAAACACCAGCAACATCGCCAGCGGCAGCAGGACGCCGAACAGACCGAACATCAGTCGCTGCGCAAACAACGCCGCTATCAGCAGGGCTCCGACGGCCAGCAGTCGCGAAATCAGCGCTCGATCCTGCCAGCCCCGCGCCACCAACAAGCCCAGCGCCAGCGTGGGCATCACGTTCAAGGTGTCAGGATCGGGAATGTACAAACGGTAGGGAATCTCGCTGATAAGACTGAACAGCAGCAACCAGCCCAGATAGCGCCATTCGGTCTTGCGCGCCCCGTCACGCGCCAGATTCGCCGCCATCGCCAGGCAGAACCACGGGAACGCCAACCGCCCCGGCACATACAGCCAATCGGCGCTGATCCCGACATATCGCAGGTGATCGAGCAGCATGCTCAGCAGCGCCAGCCACTTGAGCAGATCGAGTGCGCCGTCGCGCCGGCTCAGGTGCATAATCGGCTCGCATCCCTGTAATGTTCTGTCAGCGACATCCCGTGTGCTCCCCGGATGATCTTCGGTAAAGTGCGCACCATCATTGACCCCACGAAGCGCCACAAGCGCCTCGATCACGGAAGCCGGCCATGACCGACAAGAGCCAACAATTCGCCAGCGACAACTACTCCGGTATCTGCCCTGAAGCCTGGGCTGCCATGGAACAGGCCAACCACGGACACCAGCGCGCCTATGGCGACGATGAGTGGACAGCACGCGCCTCCGATTATTTCCGCAAGCTGTTCGAGAACGACTGCGAAGTGTTCTTCGCCTTCAACGGCACCGCCGCCAACTCGCTGGCCCTGTCGTCGCTGTGCCAGAGTTATCACAGCGTGATCTGCTCGGAAACCGCCCACGTCGAAACCGACGAATGCGGCGCCCCGGAGTTCTTCTCCAACGGCTCGAAACTGCTGATCGCCGGCACTGAAAACGGCAAGATCACCCCGGCCTCGATCCGCGAGGTCGCCCTCAAGCGCCAGGACATTCACTACCCGAAACCACGCGTCGTGACCCTGACCCAGGCCACCGAAGTCGGCAGCGTCTACACACCGGAAGAAGTCCGCGCCATCAGCGACACCTGCAAGGAACTGGGCCTGAACCTGCACATGGACGGCGCGCGTTTTTCCAACGCCTGCGCGTTCCTCGGCTGCTCGCCGGCGGACCTGACCTGGAAGGCCGGCGTCGACGTGCTGTGCTTCGGCGGCACGAAAAACGGCATGGCGGTGGGTGAAGCGATCCTGTTCTTCAACCACAAACTGGCCGAAGACTTCGACTACCGCTGCAAACAGGCCGGGCAACTGGCCTCGAAAATGCGCTTCCTGTCGGCGCCGTGGGTCGGCATCCTGGAGAACGACGCCTGGCTCAAATACGCCCGCCACGCCAACCATTGCGCGCAACTGCTGGCCGAACTGGTCAGCGACATTCCGGGCGTGGAACTGATGTTCCCGGTCCAGGCCAACGGCGTGTTCCTGCAACTCTCGGAACCTGCGATTGCCGCGCTGACAGCCAAAAACTGGCGCTTCTACACCTTCATCGGCAAGGGCGGCGCCCGCTTCATGTGCTCGTGGGACACCGAGGAAGAGCGCGTGCGTGAACTGGCGCGCGACATCCGCGAAGTCATGTCGGCCTGATCCCCTCCCTGTGGCGCGGGAGCCTGCTCCCCGCCACCGCTCACCTCTCCTTCCCGCTTCAGCTCCATCGTCTACATTGTTTGTCGAGCCATCGCTCACATAACAATAAGCAGGAGCATCCGCATGTCGCTAAAAGGCAAAACCTTGTTCATCACTGGCGCCAGCCGTGGCATCGGGCGCGAGATTGCGCTGCGGGCTGCGCGGGACGGGGCCAATATCGTGATTGCCGCCAAGAGCGCCGAGCCGCACGCCAAGTTGCCCGGCACCATCCACAGCGTCGCCGCTGAAGTCAAAGCGGCCGGCGGCAAAGCCCTGGCCCTGCAACTGGATGTGCGCGAGGAAGAGGCCGTGCGCCAGGCACTGGCCCAGGCCAACGAACATTTCGGCGCTATCGATGCACTGGTGAACAACGCCGGGGCGATCAAACTGACCGGTGTGCAACACGTCGAACTCAAGCGTTTCGACCTGATGCACCAGATCAACACCCGTGCGGTGTTGCTGTGCAGCCAGGCGGCCCTGCCCTATCTGAAGAAATCCTCCGGGCACATTCTCAACCTGTCACCGCCGCTGAATCTGGCCAGCAAATGGTTCGCGCAATACAGCCCCTACACCGTGACCAAGTACGGCATGAGCATGCTGACTGTCGGGATGAGCGAAGAATTTGCCAACTACGGCATCAGCGTCAATTCGCTGTGGCCGCAGACCATGATTGCCACGGCGGCGATTGAATTTCAGTTGGGCAACCGCGAGTCGTTCAAGCATGCGCGCACGCCACAGATCATGGCGGATGCGGCACATGTGATTCTGGGCAGCAGCGCGCGGCGGATTACCGGACGGTTGTTGATTGATGAGGAGATATTGCGGGAGAGCGGTGTGACCGAGTTCGATCATTACCGCTTTGAACCGGGGAGTGATGCGAAGTTGATGACGGATTTGTTTGTGGATTGATCAGTGTGTCTGTGAAGTCGCCCCCCTCACCCTAACCCTCTCCCAAAGGGAGAGGGGACTGATTGGGGGATGCTTCAGAGTTACGCCGACCTGAGCCTGCTTTGCCGAATCCATAATCGACTCGATTCTTCAGGTCGATGTATCACTCAAGACACCGCTGTAGGCTCCCTCTCCCTCCGGGAGAGGGCTGGGGTGAGGGGTGAGCCTGGCGCAAGGGGCCGCCCCACCGCCGATCAATATTCGATCCGCACATCCCCCTTCGGCACACTGCAGCAAGAAAGAATATACCCCTCCGCCTCATCATCCTCAGTAATCCCGCCGTTGTGATCCATCTCCACCTCGCCACCCAGCTTGAGCACCTTGCACGTCCCGCAAATCCCCATCCCGCAGGCCTTCGGAATCATCAGCCCAACTTTCGCTGCGGCCGCATGCACGGTCTCGCCCGGCGCCACGCGAATGCTCTTGTCCGAAGAAGTGAATTCCACCAGGTGCAGATCCGCCGCCGGTACTTCCGGCGCATCGGCTGCCTGCTCGGCCTGTTCCACCGCATCGGCGCGGGCTTCCGGTGGCGTGGCGCCGAAAGACTCCTCGTGATAGCGCTTCATGTCGTAGCCGGCGTTTTCCAGCAGGCGCTTGACCGCTGTCATGTACGGCGTCGGGCCGCAACAGAACACTTCGCGCTCGAGGAAGTCCGGCACCATCAGTTCCAGCATCTTGTGGTTGAGGTAGCCGCGATAGCCGGCCCACGGCTCGCCGAGGCCATGCTTCTCGCAGATCAGGTGCAGGCTGAAGTTGTCGATCCGCGACGCCATGTGTTCCAGCTCGCGGTGATAAATGATGTCTTTCGGTGAGCGGGCGCTGTGGATGAACGTCATATCGACGTTGCCGTTGGTGTCGTAGAACCAGCGCGCCATGGACATCACCGGGGTGATGCCGACGCCGCCGCTGAGGTACAGCACTTTCGGGCTTGGGAAGTCGATGGCGTTGAACAACCCGACCGGCCCGTGCACCGCCAATTCCTGGCCTTCGTGCAGCGTGTCGTGCAGCCAGTTGGACACCTTGCCCCCCGGTACACGCTTGATGGTCACCGAAAAGCTGTACGGCACCGATGGCGAGCTGGAGATGGTGTAGGAACGCATGATCGGCTGGCCGTCGATCTCCAGCTCCAGGGTCACGAACTGCCCGGGCTTGAAGAAGAACAGGATCGGCTGGTCGGCCATGAAGCAGAAGGTGCGCACATCCCAGGTTTCCTGGATGACTTTGACGCAACGGACAATGTGTCGGCCATTGGCCCAGGTCTGAGTGGTGACCGGATTCAGGAAGCTGTTGGACATGCTTGTTCTCCACGGCCGACTGTCGGCCTTCATGTGGCGATTCTGCGTATAGCGCAGACGGCCCGTTTACCTATCCGCGACATTGACATACTTATCGCGACCAGCCCCCAACCACCGGGGGTTGCGCGTCGGGAACAGATTGCACCATGTCGCCCATGGATAAGGTTCCGGGCAGCGGCGGCCCCACACTCGCCTCCACACCAAACAGATTCTTTACACCTTGCGTAGCAACCCTGATCAGCCACTTTCGCGGCCACGCAGATGGCCTTGAGGAATTCATCGATGGACACCGCAAAAATCAGCCTGGGCGACCCGCTGGAACCCGCACGCAAGGCCACCGCACAAATGCTGCAAGAGCGCGAGCGCACCTTCTCGCTGCCGCAACCGTTCTACAGTGACGAGCGTCTGTTCGATATCGACATGCAGGAGATCTTCCAGAAAGAGTGGTTGATCGCCGGCATGACCTGCGAGATCCCGACCAAGGGCAACTATCTGACGCTGCAGATCGGCAAGAACCCGATCATCGTGATCCGCGGCGCCGAAGGCGTGGTGCACGCGTTCCACAACGTCTGCCGCCACCGTGGCTCGCGCCTGTGCACCAGCGACAAGGGCAAGGTCGCCAAACTGGTCTGCCACTACCACCAGTGGACGTATGAGCTGGACGGTCGCCTGCTGTTCGCCGGCACCGAGATGGGCGCCGACTTCGACATGAAGCAATACGGCCTCAAACCGGTGAACGTGAAGACTGCCGGCGGCTACATCTTCATCAGCCTGGCGGAGAACCCGCCGGCCATCGATGACTTCCTGTCGACGCTGAACCACTACATGGAACCGTACGACATGGAGAACACCAAGGTGGCGATTACCACCACCTTGATGGAAAAGGCCAACTGGAAACTGGTGCTGGAAAACAACCGCGAGTGCTACCACTGCAACGCGTCGCACCCGGAACTGCTGAAAACCCTGCTGGAATGGGACGACGTCACCGACCCGCGCGCCGATCAGGCGTTCAAGGACCACGTCGCCGATTCCGCTGCGGCCTGGGAGGCCGAGAAGATCCCTTACGCCCA
Source organism: Pseudomonas sp. HS6 (assembly GCF_023375815.1). Lineage (NCBI taxonomy): Bacteria > Pseudomonadati > Pseudomonadota > Gammaproteobacteria > Pseudomonadales > Pseudomonadaceae > Pseudomonas > Pseudomonas sp. HS6. The sequence goes on from NZ_CP067412.1 coordinate 4,587,567, forward strand.
CGCCAGCTTCGGCCTACGCAACCGCATCGTGCGCATGCCGCTGCTCAAGGGCACCGTGTCGATGACCCTGGACGGCAAACAGGGCTGCGCCAAACTCATGGGCCGGATCAAGAACCCGGACCTGGGTTCGATGCGCATCCTGCACCTGCCGCACTCGTGGAACCACTGCATGGGCGACCACATCATCGTGTTCACCGTGTGGCCGATCAGCGCCCAGGAAACCATGGTCACCACCAAATGGCTGGTGCACAAGGATGCCGTCGAAGGCGTGGATTACGACGTCGAACGCATGCGCCAGGTGTGGGACGCGACCAACGATCAGGACCGTCGTCTGGCCGAAGAAAACCAGCGCGGGATCAACTCCACCGCGTACCAGCCGGGGCCGTACTCCAAGACCTATGAGTTCGGCGTGGTCAACTTCGTCGACTGGTACAGCGAGCGGTTGCTGAGCAACCTCGGGGCCGAGCCAGCACCGTATCTCAAAGGCGTCCCTGTCCAAGGCTAAAAGCATCGCTGGCAAGCCAGCTCCCACAGTTTTTATGGTGCTCACAACATTCGTGTACACCGCCGAACCCTGTGGGAGCGGGCTTGCCCGCGATGGCGTCCTTACAGCCACCGCATCATTGCGATGACCACCTCACCGATCCATCCTCCCCGATAAACTCCTCGAAAATCTCCTCCCCCACCAGCCTGATTCTCGCGTACCCGTTCAACACCCGCAGCGGATAATCCGGATCCTTCGCATCCTGCGTCTCCGAAAACAGCACCCGCGAATGCCCGTTCAGCTCGCTGGTGGTGCCATAGGGAATCGCCCCGTGCCCGGCGCAGCGCGCATGCAACCCGCCCTGGGTCGCGTAGACGATACCGTTGTGCAGGTGCCCCCAGTACCAGTAATCCGGCTCGCGCCCCAGTGCATCGCACACCGGTTGATAAAGCGCGGTCTTGTTGTGCCCGGTGATGTCGAAGCCCTGATGGTGGCTGAGCACCATGAGTTTTTTTCGCTTGGGCAGACTTTTCATCCACTCGATCTGCGGCTTGTTCAGGGTGCCGTCCATGTACAGGTTCATGACGTCGGAGGCATACGCCGTGTCCAGCCCGACAATCAGCCAGTCGTCGTTGATCAGGGCAAAGTAGCTGGTGCCCTGCTGCCCCGGAAAACGCGCGGCCAGTTCCTTGAAATAACCGTGGGCGCCGCTGTACATCTCGTGGTTGGAATTGAGCGTGAACGAGCCGTGGGTGCCCATCGGCCAGCCGGCCATGTCGGTGTCTTCCTGGGAGTGGCTGCCCGCGTAATAGACATCCCCCAAATGAATGGTGAAATCGGCATTGGCCAGTTGCATCTGGTTGGCCACCGACACCGCCGGCGCATGGCTGTTGAACGGCCCGGTGCCCCAGTCGCCGGCAATCGCCAGCGTCACTTCGCGATCCATTTGCACCAGCGCCGGATCGGTGCCGAAGGTCGCGTGATGACGCAGGTTTTCGATCCACTTGAGCAGCGCCTCGCTCCACAGCAGATCCAGCAGCTCCCACTTGCGACAACCCAGCAAAGTACCGTCCTTGAGCACCTTGGTTTGCAGTTGGTCAGGCGACTGCGGCAATGGCGTCGCGTTGCCGATACGAAGGATCGACAAACCGTGGGACAACTCCCACGGCACCGCCGGCTCGTCATCCGGCAGCTCGCCATGTTTGAGCACGTACTGCGCCTGATCGTGGCCGCGCTGGAGCAACTTGATGATGGCCTGGAACTCCTCCGGCTCGATTTCACTGATGAGTTTCATCCAGGCCATTTCCACTCGCGTGAACAGCCCGTGCAGGCGCAGTTTGACCTTGTCGTATTCATGCTTCAGATGACCGACTGCCGACATGACGTAATCCTCTCTCCGTAAGGGTTCACAGGGTTTTCATGAATTCGATCAGCGCGCGTTTGTCGTCGTCCGACAGCGTCGTGCCATACAGGTGACCGGTGTTGTGATTGCCCTCCAGGCGCGTGTCGTACTTGAAGTCCGCCGAGGCTTTCGCCTGTGCGCCGCTGGTCACGAAGCCGACGTTGACCGGGTCGTAGACATCGGAGCCGGTGACGAACACCTGCGGACGTTTTTCCGGCGGTTGCAGCAAGTCCCACAGGGTCGGCACCGAGCCGTTGTGCAGATACGGCGCGCGCAGCCAGATGCCGTCGGTGGGCGTGTTGCTGTAGCTCTGGGTCTTGCGGTAGGCGCCGAAATCGAACGGCGGTTTCTTGAAGGTGTGGAACGCCGCCACCAGCCCGACAGTGAACGAGTCCAGCCGATGCGGATCGGTACCGAGCTGATCGATGTTGGTGGTGACCTGCCCGGTGTCGGCGCGCCCGAAGTCGTGGCAACCGGCGCAATTGGTTTCCCAGACCGGTTTGCCCTGGGCGACCTTGGCCTGATCCAGCGCCCACGGCCAGGCAGGCGCCTTGTGCCCGAGCAGCCAGTTGGTGACCCGGTTGAAACTCGGTGGCAGCACCGACTCCGGCGTCGCGCCCACGGCCATCGCAGCAGCGTAGTTGCGCTCGTGGATCTTGTTGTTATTGCCGTCCCAGTGCAGGTACATCGATTCCCGGGGTTTCTGGTTCCAGACTTGCGGCAGGTCGACGGTGCCGATGGTCGAGTCATCCGGGAAGCCGAATACCACCATTTTCGTCGGGTTGAAGGTGTCGGTACGCCCCGGCCCCTGTGGCGGCCGCAGCTTCTGCCAGGCATAGGCCTGCTTCTGCTTGAGCAGCGCAGTCTTGGCCATCGGGATAATCAAATAGCGGTTGTAGAGCCGCTCGAAGAAGCCGAGCTGGAACTTGCTGTTGATCGCCGCCATCACCGCGTCGGTGGTGAATTTCGGATCGCTGGCGCAATCGTAGGCGAACCATTGGAAGGCTTGCAGCTGCAGGGTGTTGGCCGGCGCACTCGGCACATTCACCGCAACGTCGCTGGCATTCGCCCGGTAGGAACCGGTGTGACACAAAGCGCAGTTCGGCTCGACGGTCGGGTAACCGATCTGCCGCTTGGCCATGCCGATGGGCAGGTCCTTGCCGTTCTCGAACAGGAAGCCAAAGACTTCCCAGCCGCCGGGTTTCGGCATTTTCTCCGGGCACATCTGCGGCAGCACGGAGAACAGGTAATACGGAATCCGCGCTTCGATGCCCAGGCCGATGGCGGCGTATTTGTAGTGATCTTCGTCGGAGGCATATTCCTGTTCCGGCACCACGCGCAGCATCTGATACCAGGTCTCGTAGCCGATGAACCCGAGCAGCGCGACCACGACCAGCGTGCCGACCTTGAACGCGTGGCTCTGCCAATGCCGCGCCCATGCAGCCCGCCACTCGCGCCAGCCGTCACAGAGCAGGGCCAGCGGTCGATTTTCCGGGGTGGTGCCGAGGTACAGCAGGATGCCGAGGATCAGGAAAAAGCTCAGGTCGCCCATCAGCATCGGCACGAACACCGAGCCTTGGCTGCTGGTGTTGATCAGGTAGATCCAGAACGCCACGGCGATCAGCCGTGTCAGCACGCACAGCCAGGAATGCACCACGTAGCGCGGCGCGTTGAAGCCCGACGGCATGTAGAACACGCTGATGCCCACCAGCAGCATCCCGGCGTTTTCCAGCCACGGGTCGGAGAGTTGCGGCGGCAGGCCAACCACCGATGTCAGCAACCCCGGCGCGAACAGCGCCGGGATCGCGAACACCATGTTCATCGCAATGCCGAGCCAGATGAAACGTTGAAACCAGCGGATGTAGCTGTCCATGTCATCCATTTCCTTGTGCAGACCGGAGAGGTGTAGCGCCTGATACCCCGCCATCGCTGGCAAGCCAGCTCCCACAGGGTCAGAGGTGTTCACAGGATTTGTGCCTGGCACCATCCAATGTGGGAGCTGGCTTGCCAGCGATGCAGTCGACTCGGTCTGAGATCAGCCGAGGGCGGTTTTCTCCAGGTGTTCAAGGATGATCGGATACACATCGACCACCGCGTTCTTGCCGAACATGCAATCGATGTGACCGTAACCCGGCACCACATGCCGGCTATAACGCTCCGGCCCATGCTTCTCGCAAACTCGCTGATAGGTCTTGAGCGTGCTTTCCGGCAAGTAGCACTGGTTTTCGGCGCCGCTGATGAAGCAGATCGGCATGGTCAACCGGTCGAAGTGCGGCATGTACACATCGTTGCCCTTGAAATCCACCAGATGCCCTTTGCGCACGATCAGCGCCAGGTGCTCGAAGGTCTCGATATTCGACTCGCCGAACAACTCGTGCAGGTTGTCGTGCAGGGTTTCGTTGAGGGTGTCGTGGCGGTACAGCGAGGCGTACATGAAGGTGATGCGGTGGCACACCGGATTGGTGCAGTAGCCCTGGGCTTCAATCCGCGCGTAGCCGTTGAGGGCCTTGTCGTAGAGCTTGTTGAACCAGTTCTCCTTGCTATCGGCGTAGGCGGTCATGGATTTGATGCCGATCGCATCGAGCACCCCCGGCAGGTGCAGACCAGCCTTCAGGCCCGTTGCGGTCGCGACCACCGTGTCGGCGGCAATCTGCGAGCAGACCACCGAACGCACGCCCTGCAAACCGGCCAGCAACGACATGAAGAACGTGGTCGCACCGTAGCAATGCACTACACACTGCACGTCTTTCGCGCCGGTCTGCTGCTGGATCTGTGCGATGGCAGCCTTGAAGTCGTACTGGGCGATTTGATCGCCATTCCATTCCTTCTTGCTCGCCGGCAGCAGGATGCTCACCCGGAAATCCAGTAGCCAAACGTCGTAGTCGTGCTTGCAGAGAAATTCGAGCAGATTGGTCTGGATGGTGTCGGTGGAAAAGATGTTCGAGCCCACACCCAAGCCATGCACCAGCATCACCGGGCCTTTGCTGCCGGCCTGATAGCGGCTCAGGCGCAGTTCCACGCCATCCTCGGTGGGGAAGAAATGCACATCCGGCGTCGGCGCATCCAGCGGCCGCTTCAAGCGTGGCGGTGCGTCGGGGTTGAAGTACTTATCACCAGCGAATACCCCGCCGTAGCTTTCCCAGAGAATTCCGGCGAAGAACTTGCCGAACCGCGCCAGCCCTTCAATGCGCTCGCGCTCGTTGCGCGCATTGAGGACTTTCATGGTGGTCATCTGCTTGGCGAAATCGGCCGGTTTGATGTGCATCACCCCGGAACCGATCACCTCGCCGGTTTTGTCCGGTCCACGGTAGAGCGTCACGTAAAGGGTGCTGGTGTCGTGCCAGATATTCAGCACGCCGTTGTCTTCCGGCACGGTTTTGAACGCACTGAAGAAATAGTCGTGGCCGTCCTCGGCGGTCAGCTTCATGTCGTATTTCATGTGACGAGTGTCGACCTGCTGCTCGAATTGCTCGAACAGGTTGAACACGCCGTTGCTGGCGGTCAGCGGTTCTGGCGACAGCGCCGGGGCGCTCACCGTACCGACGATGGTCGCCGCATGTTCCGGCTCCTTGATCATCCGGTTGAGGTCGTTGGCGGTGATGGTCAGGGTGAAGTCGATCGGCGAATTATCCGCCTCGCCACGTTTGGCCGCCGCTTCGTAGACCTTGAGGTCGGTGCTCTGCGCGGCGGTGAAAGCCCGGGAAAAATAGCCCTTCATGGTCTCGGTGAACTGCACGCCAAGCGTCGGCGGCGCGGTCTGTTTACGCGGTGCCGACGGCAGCGTGTAGTCGATCTTCCAGCCCCGGTCAGCGGCCAGCAGGCCCATGTTGCGTTCGCTCACGGCGGAGATGGTCAGCAGCGGGTTGACCGCCAATGACGTCGGGATCACCGCGCCGTCAGTCACGTACAGGTTGGCGTAGACATCGGTGCCACTGGCACCACTGAACACCTGGCCCTTGTGGTTGACCACGCCTTGCGCGGCGTCTTCGCCCATCACGCAACCGCCCAATGGATGCACCGAGACGATGCTGTGCTTGAGCAACTTGGTCCAGATCGGATTCTCGACCCAGATCCCGCCCAATGCCTGGGTGCTCTGGTGCAGGCGTTCGTTGCCGATCTTGAAGTTTTCCTGTTCGCCAACGCCCGGCCAGTCGATGCGCAGCTGATCCTTGTTATCGAGGACCATGCGCCCCTGACCGCTGTCGTGGCTCATGATCAAGTAGGTCTGCATGTTGTGCAGCGCGCCGTAGTACGGGCCGCGCAGGAAGCTTTCGGCCTCGCGCTCCTTGTACTTCACTTTGCCGCTGAAACTGTTGTCGGTGGCCACGCCGATCATCTCGGCGAACCCGGCCATTGCCGGCACCATCGGCCGGCCCAGAGCACCGGGAATCGAACCTTCCTCGATGACCATGCGGCTGCGCCAGTCGCCTTCGGTGCGCATATCGATGATCGAGGTGATGCACGGGCCGACGGGTTTCATTTCCTTGGCCGAATGCGCGCCGAACCCGATGCCGTTGATGGTTTGTTCGCAGTTGTGGCCGAAACCAAGGATGTCACCGTTGCCGCTCATGTTCTCGCCGAGTTGGCCGGACATCGCCAGCCCCTTGTCCCGCGAGCGCAACAAAATCTCGGTGGAACCGAGGGTGCCGGCGGACACCACGACGATGTCGGCCTTCACGAACAGCGTCGGCGCGTCGAACTTCTCGCGACCGCTGTCCAGGTACTGAAAGTGCACGATCCAGCCATCGCCATCGCGCTCCAGATGCCGTACCTGGGCCTGGCAGATGATCTCGGCGCCATGGTTGCAGGCGTCCGGCAGGTAGTTCATCAGCGTGGTGTTCTTGGCCTTGTTGTTACAGCCCGAAACGCAGTCGCCGCAGTGATTGCACGGCAGTTGCTCGACACCGACGTGGTTAAGGTTGTTCGGCAGTTTGTCGAAGGTCACGTTGATCGGCGGCGTGTAGAAGTGCGCGCCTTGTTTGAGGAAATCCGCGGATTTTTTGTTGGCGTCGAGCTTGGGCAAATTCGGCGCGGTACTCGGGTAAGGATTGGGTTTGAGCATTTCCCGGGCGCGGGCGTAACCCTCCTTGAGCAGGGTGTCGCGGTGTTCGCGCACTTCCTGCGGCCAGCGCGGGTCGTCGAAGACGCCGGGCTCGGGTTCCAGCGAAACGTTGGCATTGATCAGCGACGTGCCACCGAGGCCACAGCCAACCACCACGTTCTGCTGCGCGTTGACGTGCAGATCGAACAACCCGGTACGCGAGCCGATGTGGCCGTCCGGGTCGTTTACCTGCAACTCCTCGGTCGCGGCGATCATGGTGTTGGGGTATTCGCCAGGCTGGATTTCCCGACCGCGCTCCAGCAAACACACCTTTTTACCGGCCCGGGACAGGCGCGACGCGGCAATGCCGCCGCCATACCCGGAGCCGATGACGATCACGTCGTAGTGTTCCTTGATGTCGCTGATGGGCGTTGCGATCCGTGTCATGAGGTGGTTCCTCTCTCAGGCAGATGGGGCAACTCTGCGGTTGCCTGCTATCAATGGGCGAACGGGCACCTGGCCCCCGGTTTCGGCGGCAGTACAGCGGTGTGGGCGATATCGACTCGCTAAAGGCGGGCGTGCTGATTGGCGGTGCGACGCAAGGTGCGCTTGCGCGGTATCGGGGCTGAAAACGCGCGGAGCGTGCGGGGATTGAGGGGTGAGCGATGTGGCTGGGTATCCATCACGCGTTCTCCCTGAACCAGATGTGGATAAGTGACGGCGGTCCTTGTGCCATTGGAGTGAAGACAGCGGCCGGATTGAAGTCAAGGCAGCGCTTTAGAACTGTATGAAATCTGACCAATTGCCATTTGGACTATAACCGGCGGGGCTTGCAGGGTTTGGCGAACAAGTTATCCACATAGCCACCCACAGCAAATGGGGACAACTGTGGATGACGTGGAAAAATAGTCGGGGTTTTGTGAAGAAAAACCGTGACTTATCCAGAAGAAGGGTTTCTTGCGGCAATTGGCTGTTTTTTGATCACAACTCTGTAGATCACGTACGACGTGGCTTGCAGAGGATGGCGAACACCTTATCCACAGAAGCGCCAACAGAGTTCGGGGGTAACTTGGCGGGTGCTGTGGAAAAGCGCTGGAGGCCTTGATAAATCTTGGTTTGCGGGGGAATCGGTATGTTAAAAGGCTGAAATGATCGTTTTTTGATCAAGTTCTCGTAAGCCATGTTTTATATGGCTTGTAGCGGATAGCGAACATCTTATCCACAGAAGCGCCAACAGAGATTGGGGGCAAGTTGGGGAGTTGTCCTGGGGAAAAACTCAGGAAAAACCGCGAGTTAGGCTGGTTGTTTTTTGATCTTAGGGCTGGAGGGCTTGACTGGCGTGGGGTTCAGGGATGGGCGAACACGTTATCCACAGATCCGCCAACAGGGATTGTGGGTAATTAACGAATTGGGAATGGCTAACGATCGCTGCCCTCACCCCAGCCCTCTCCCGGAGGGAGAGGGGGCCGATCGAGTTGCCTAACCAAGCTACATCGACCTGAACGATCACAGTGACCTCTGATTTGATCAAACTACGGTAAGGCAAAGTGATTGATGCTTGGCGAACCAAGTTCACCGCTGAAGTCGCAGGTCGATGTAAACAGCCAGTTCAACTCGGTCAGTCCCCTCTCCCTTTGGGCGGTCCGACGTTTCGGGAGGGCTAGGGTGAGGGGGCTTTGGCTCTCAGCGGACAACGCCTTCTTCGATCAGCAGCTTGAGAATGGCTTCAGCACCAGCCTGTGCAGTGACACCTTTAAGTACCTGCCCCCCACCCCCACTAGCCTTCGCCGTAGCCGCCTTCATCCGGTCCGCCCCGCTCTTGGCCTTGATCACCTTCAACCGTTTCGGCCGTGGCTTGGCTGGTTGCAAGGTCGACACCGCAAGCAATTCGTCATCCACCACTACCACGTCTTCAGCCTGCAAAACCCCACGTCGCGCCGGGCCGTAAGCACTCTGCCGAGGCTTGGGCGCAGCGTTATCTACAGTTGCAAGAAACGGAAGGCGCACCTTCAACCGACGGCGCTGCCCGCGAGGCAACGCTTGCAGCACCAGCGCCGAGCCGTCGCTGATCGATTCGACCTGGGCCAGACCCACCACCAGCGGCCAGCCCAGCCCTTCGGCCAGCAGGAACGGCAGCATCCCCGAGCCTTCGCCGGTTTCCGCCTGGCTGCCGGTCAACACGACTTGGGCGCCGGCATCACGCAGATAGTCGGTCAACGCCGGCAACGCATCGGCACCGGCGGGTTGTTCCAGCACATGCATCTGTGTAAGCCCCATGCCCAGGTAGGCGCGCAGCGCCGGTTCGCCAATGTCGCCGGCATGCAGCACTTGCAGGTTATCCCCCGCCAGTTGCAGGCCCAGTTCGACAGCGCGTGCATCCTGTTCGGCGCGACGCGGCCGGCCCGAGGTCGGGTGGGCGCCGATTGAAACCAGACTGATGATCTTTGTGCTCATAACCGTTCCTTAAGCCGCATCGCGCTTGGCTTCGTTGCGGTAAGCCTCTACCGCCGCGATCAAGGCCTGAAGAATGTCCGCGCTTTCGCCAATCACCGACAGGTCGGCACGCTTGATCATGTCGCAGCCCGGATCGAGGTTGATCGCCACCACCTTGTCGCAGGCACCAATGCCTTGCAGGTGCTGGATCGCCCCGGAAATCCCCACGGCCACGTAAACCCTCGCCGTGACCCAGGTGCCGGACGCGCCGACCTGACGGTCACGGGCCATGAAGCCATCGTCCACCGCCACCCGCGAAGCGCCTTCGGTGGCGCCGAGGGCGGCGGCGGTCCTGTGGAAAAGCTCCCAGTCCTTGACCCCATTGCCGCCGGAGAAAATGAACTCGGCTTCGGCCATCGGAATCGCCGACGGATCCACCGCTACGGCGCCCAGATCCTCGATCCTCGACAGGCTGCGCGCGACAGGTGTGGATAACTCCACCGGCAGTGCTTCGTGACGGGTTTCGCTGACCGGTTCGGCACATTCGGCCGAGGCCAGAATCAGGCGCGCGACCGGGCGGGCGAGATCCTGCAACCCGGCACCGGCGCGGCCGATGCACTCCTGATCTTTGACCTGCCACACCCGTGTCGCCGGGCGCTCGCCCAGTGCAGCGGCAAAGCGCCGACCGAGTTCGCCGCCACCGCTGCGGCTGTCCGGCAGCAGCCAGTGACGCGGGTTGAACTGGTTATCCACAGCCCGCAGGCCCTGGATCCGTTGTTCCGGTGCATAACCACTGAATTCTTCGCCTTCCAGCACCAGCAAGCGGTCAACGCCTGCCGTGGCGAAAGCGTTTTCCTTATGCTCGCCGAACACCACCGCCAGCACGGCGCCGTCGCTGCCGGCCAGTTGATGGGCCAGGCCGAGCAAATCGCGGTCGTGGCTGCTCAAGCGGCCGCCGACCATGTCCGGGACCACGCTGATGTAGAACGCCGGAGCCGGCACCTGATGCAACGGCAATTGCACTTCGACCGCTGCCGAACGTTTGACCGCCCCGCCCTGCTGGGCGCCGCTGCGGTCGATGCGCTTGATGCCGTTCGGCCCGATGAAGCCGATGCCGTGCAGGTTCTTGCGGATGATCCCGTTCGGGCCCATCCAGCTGTGTTGCGCCGGTTGCATGGCCGCATGCAGCGGGTGCAGGCGGTTGCGTGCGATCCATTCGGCGCGTGGGTCGCGGCGGATAATGTCGCTCATCAGTGGGCCTCCGCTGGTTCACGTTTGGCCGGGGTGGCAGGCTTGTTCGGCGCGGCGTCTTCGAGCAGCGCGTCGGCCACCAGTTCGGCGATGTCCTTGATCAGCGGACGCGGTTCGACCACGCCTTCGAGCATCGCCGTGCATTGTGGACAACCCACCGCCACCAGTTCGGCGCCGGTCTCGCGGATGTCTTCCATGCGCATGTCGGGGATCCGTTGCTTGCCCGGAATGTCGGTGATCGGTGCCCCGCCACCACCGCCGCAGCAGCGCGAGCGGAAGCCGGAACGTTGCATCTCTTTCACTTCGATACCGAGGGCGCGCAGCACTTCGCGCGGCGCCTCGTACTCGCCGTTGTAGCGGCCGAGGTAGCACGGATCGTGATAGGTCACGCTGTTGCCTTTGTGCTGACCGAGGTTCAGCGCGCCGGCCTGGATGATTTCCGCCAGGTAGGTGCTGTGGTGCTGCACGAGATAATTGCCGTCGAACGCGCCGTACTCGTTTTTCAGCACGTGGAAACTGTGCGGATCGCAGGTGACGATACGGTTGAAGCTGTATTTGGCCAGGGTCTGGATGTTGCGTTTGGCGAGCAACTGGAACGTCGCTTCGTCGCCAAGACGTCGGGCCACGTCGCCGCTATCACGCTCCTCCAACCCGAGCACCGCGAAGTCGACTTTGGCCGCTTTCAGCACCTTGACGAAGGCGCGCAAGGTGCGCTGATTGCGCATGTCGAAGGCGCCGTCGCCGACCCAGAACAGCACGTCGGTGGACTTCTTCTCGCTGAGCAGATTGAGGTTCAGGTCCGCCGCCCAGTTCATCCGCCCGCCCGGGGCGAAACCGCCGGGGTTGTCGGTGGCGATCAGGTTTTCCAGGACTTCGGCGCCCTTGTTCGGGGTCGCGCCTTTTTCCAGGGTCAGGTGACGGCGCATGTCGACGATGGCATCGACGTGCTCGATCATCATCGGGCACTCCTCGACGCAGGCGCGGCAGGTGGTGCACGACCACAGGGTTTCGGCATCGACCAGACCGTTGACGATCGGTTGATGCGGATTGCCGCTGTGTTCGCCCACCGGTTTGCCGGGATAAGGGCTGCCGGCGAATTTGGCATCGGTGCCGCCGGCGAGGCCGATGACCATGTCCTGAATCAGCTTTTTCGGGTTCAGCGGCTGGCCGGCGGCGAACGCCGGGCACGCGGCTTCGCACTTGCCGCACTGCACGCAGGCGTCGAAGCCGAGCAACTGGTTCCAGGTGAAATCCTTGGGTTTCTCCACGCCCAGCGGCGCGGTCGGATCATTCAGGTCCAGCGGTTTCAAACCGGTGGAACGGCCGCCACCAAAACGTTCGGCGCGACGGTGCCAGGCCAGGTGCAATGCACCGGCGAAGGCATGCTTCATCGGGCCGCCCCAGGTCATGCCGAAGAACAGTTCCGACACGCCCCACAACACACCGATGCCGAGAATCGCTGCCAGCACCCAGCCGCCGAAGTTCTCCGGCAGGATCCCGGCAACCGGCAAGGTCACCAGAAAGAACGACGCCGAGAACGCCAGCAGGCTTTTCGGCAGGCGCATCCACGGGCCTTTCGACAGCCGCGACGGCGGGTTGAGCCGACGCCGATAAACGAAGATCGCCCCGACGAACATCACCGCCGTCATCAGCAGCAAGGCGTAACCGAGGATGCGGTTATGCAAACCGAATCCGTGTACCAGAATCGCCAGTACGATCGACGCCACCGCGCCGCCCGCCGTGGCGACGTGGGTGTTAGCGATGTATTTGTCCCGCGCCACTACGTGGTGCAGATCGACCATGTAACGCTTGGGCATGGCGAACAGGCCGCCGATCAGGTCGACCTTCGAGGCCCGGCCCCGACGCCACATGGCCACCCGCCGCAACGCACCCAGCACCGCGAGGGCCAGGGCTGCGAACAACAGGATTGGAAGAAGGGTGTTCAACATAGGTGTTGCTCCCAAAGACCTCGGGTCTTGCAGGTCGAGATGCCTTACTCGGTCACTGTGGGGGCGGCGGTGCGACGATTCGCCTTGCCCGCGAATGCATTCTGTCAGTCACATATTCATCGACTGACCCACCGCTATCGCGGGCAAGCCCGCTCCCACAGGATCTTGTGCAAGCTTTTAGAAATCCTTGCAGAGCCGCAGGGCGTCATAGATCGCAGCATGGGTATTACGCTGCGCCACGCAGTCGCCGATGCGGAACAGCAGGTAACCGTCGCCATTGCTGCTCAACGAAGGTTGCGGCTGGATCGCGAACAGCGCCTCGACATCGATCTGGCCCTTGTTGCGCGAGCCGTCCTTGAGCGCGTAGTAGATTTCTTCATCCGGGCGCACGCCGTTCTCGACGACCACCTGATCCACCACCCGCTCCTCTTTGGCGCCGGTGTACTCGTTCTCCAGCACCGCGACCAGCTTGTCGCCTTCGCGGTAGACCTTCTCCAGCATCATGTCGCCGGTCATGATCACTTCTTTCGGGTACATGCTGCGGTAGTAGGTCGGGAACGACGTACCGCCGATGGCCACACCCGGTTTGATGTCGTCGGTGACGATTTCGACCTGGCTGCCCTTGTCGGCCAGGAAGTCGGCCACCGACATCCCGGTGAACTCGCAAATGGTGTCGTAGACCAGCACGTTCTTGCCCGGCGCGACCTTGCCGTCGAGCACGTCCCAGCTGCTGACGACCAACCCTTCGGCGGCGCCCCAGTGTTCGTTCTGCTCCAGATACGGATGACCGCCAACGGCCAGCACCACGATGTCCGGACGCAGGTCCATGATGGTGTCGGCGTCCGCCGCCACGCCCAGGCGCAGATCGACTTTCAGGCGCGCCAGTTCCAGCTGGAACCAGCGAGTGATACCGGCGATCTGGTCACGCTGCGGCGCTTTCGAAGCCGTGGTGATCTGGCCGCCGATGAATTCTTTCTTCTCGAACAGGGTTACGTCATGGCCACGTTCCGCCGCCACACGGGCAGCTTCCATCCCCGCCGGGCCGGCACCGACGATCACTACCTTGCGTTTCGGCCCGGTGGATTTCTCGATGATGTGCGGCACGCCCATGTATTCACGGGAAGTCGCGGCGTTCTGGATGCACAGCACGTCCAGACCTTGATACTGACGGTCGATGCAGTAGTTGGCGCCGACGCACTGTTTGATCTGGTCGATCTGACCCATCTTGATCTTGGCGATCAGGTGCGGGTCGGCGATGTGGGCGCGGGTCATGCCGACCATGTCGACGTAGCCGCCCTCGAGAATCCGCGTGGCCTGGTTCGGGTCCTTGATGTTCTGCGCGTGCAGCACCGGAACCTTGACCACTTCCTTGATCCCGGCCGCCAAGTGCAGGAACGGCTCCGGCGGGTAACTCATGTTCGGGATCACGTTGGCCAGGGTGTTGTGGGTGTCGCAGCCCGAACCGACGACGCCGATGAAATCGAGCATGCCGGTGTCGTCGTAATACTTGGCGATCTGCTTCATGTCTTCGTGGGACAGACCGTCCGGGTGGAACTCGTCACCGCAGATACGCATGCCGACACAGAAGTCGTCACCGACCTCGGCGCGCACGGCTTTCAGCACTTCCAGACCGAACTTCATCCGGCCTTCAAAGGTGCCGCCCCATTCGTCAGTACGCTTGTTGACCCGTGGGCTCCAGAACTGATCGATCATGTGCTGGTGCACCGCCGACAGTTCGACGCCGTCCAGACCACCGGCCTTGGCGCGGCGCGCGGCTTGCGCGTAGTTGCCGATCACCCGCCAGATCTCTTCCGGTTCGATGGTCTTGCAGGTGGCGCGGTGCACCGGTTCACGGATGCCCGACGGCGACATCAGGGTCGGCCAGTGAAAACCGTCCCAACGGGAGCGACGGCCCATGTGGGTAATCTGGATCATGATCTTGGCGCCATGCTTGTGCATGGCGTCGGCGAGGTTCTGGAAGTGCGGGATGATCCGGTCGGTAGACAGGTTCACCGAACTCCACCATTGCTGCGGGCTGTCGATCGCCACCACGGACGAACCGCCACAGATCGCCAGGCCGATGCCGCCCTTGGCTTTCTCTTCGTAATACTTGACGTACCGTTCGGTGGTCATGCCGCCGTCGGTCGCGTAGACCTCGGCGTGCGCGGTGCTGAGCACGCGGTTGCGGATGGTCAGTTTGCCGATCTGGATCGGCTGGAACATTGCTTCGAAAGCCATGGCGGGTTCCTCGACTTACAACGGCTTGACGGTGAACAGGCCGTCGTCGTGGCCTTCTTCGGAGCCACCGTAGACTTGTTCGGCCACGGTGCGGATCTTGCTGCCGCGTGCTTGCAGAATCTGATCCATGGCACCGGCAAACCAGCCAGTGAACATGTAGTCGACCTTGCGCCCGACCTTGCCGTAGACGTAGACGAACGCCGAGTGTTCGAGCTTGACGCTGGCGGTGCCTTTGTCGAGGTCGATGTCCTGGATCTTGAACAGGCCCCAGCCGCGCTGCGACAGGCGCTTCATGTAGTGCTCGAACACCGCGACGCCTTCCAGACCATGGCACTCGGCTTCTTTTTCACACCAGTGCCAGGCGGATTTGTAGCCGGCTTTGTAGAGGATCTCGGCATAGGCGTCGGCGCCCAGCACTTCCTCGATGCCCATGTGGTTGTTGACGAAGAAGTGGCGCGGCACGTACAGCATCGGCAGGGCGTCGGAGGTCCAGACACCGGTCTCGCTGTCGACTTCGATTGGCAATTGCGGGGCGATCTTGGCCATGGAAACTTAACTCCAGAAAAATTTGGGTGTTGCCCCCGGCGCGGACGGCCGGGGGAAAGTATTCGGGAAGCGGCGGCTTATTCGCCCCAGACGTCTTTCAAGACGTTGACCCAGTTTTCGCCCATGATCTTGCGCACGACTCGCTCGGAGTGGCCGCGCTTGAGCAGGGTTTCGGTCAGGTTCGGGAACTCGCCGACGGTGCGGATGCCCAGCGGGTTGATGATCTTGCCGAAGTTGGTCAGACGGCGGGCGTAGCCCTTGTCGTGGGTCAGATATTCGAAGAAGTCCTGACCGTGACCCTGGGTGAAGTCGGTGCCGATGCCGATGGCGTCTTCGCCGACGATGTTCATGGTGTATTCGATGGCTTCGGCGTAGTCGTCGATGGTCGAATCGATACCTTTGGCGAGGAACGGCGCGAACATGGTCACGCCGACGAAACCGCCGTGGTCAGCGATGAACTTCAGTTCTTCATCGGACTTGTTGCGCGGGTGCTCTTTCAGCCCCGACGGCAAGCAGTGGGAATAGCAGACCGGTTTTTTCGATTCGAGGATGACTTCCTCGGAAGTCTTGGAACCGACGTGGGACAGGTCGCACATGACGCCGACACGGTTCATCTCGGCGACGATTTCGCGACCGAAGCCCGACAGGCCGCCGTCACGCTCGTAGCAACCGGTGCCCACCAGGTTCTGGGTGTTGTAGCACATCTGCACGATGCCGACGCCGAGCTGCTTGAACACCTCGACGTAGCCGATCTGGTCTTCAAACGCATGGGCGTTCTGGAAGCCGAAGAGGATGCCGGTCTTGCCCTGCTCCTTGGCCTTGCGGATGTCGGCGGTGGTGCGGACGGGGATCACCAGGTCGCTGTTTTCGCGAATCAGTTTTTGGCTGGCGGCGATGTTGTTGACCGTAGCCTGAAAGCCCTCCCACACCGACACGGTGCAGTTGGCCGCCGTCAGACCGCCCTTGCGCATGTCTTCGAACAGCTCGCGGTTCCATTTGGCAATGATCAGACCGTCGATAACGATGCTGTCGGCGTGTAATTCGGCTGGGCTCATCAGGCGTCCCCTTATTGGCGATTCATGCGCCGAATCGTCTGCCGGCGCTTTGGGGCCAGCATATGCCTCGGTGCGCGACCAGCCGGGTGCAAAAACGACAGGGGAATTGCCGAAAGCGTCAATCCGCGACAAAGGGTCGCCAACCGGTCCGACCAGCCACCTGTTCAAGCCCGCAAGCTTGAGCCAGAATCTGCCGCATCTCGGAAACACCACTGGATTAGAGCGGCGACATCAATGAAATCGATCTTCCTGGCCCTGGCCCTGATTGCGACCGGCGTACACGCCGCCGAAGAGTCCGACAACAACCCGTGCGACGCGGTGGAAAACGACGTCCAGACCCTGGAATGCTCGACCTACAGCCGTACCACCGCCGAAGACCTGCTCCAGGACAACTTCAAAAGCCTGAACGAGCGCATGCAGTCGACCTACGGCAAGAACCCGGCGCAACTGGCCGACATCACCGCCAAACTCAAGACCGCCCAGCAACAATGGCTGAAAACCCGCGACGCCGACTGCGCCGTCGAAGCCTTCCCGGCGACGGACGGCAGCAAGGCGTTCAAGATTGCGCAGAATGATTGCGTGGCGCGGATGAGCGATGAGCGGTCGGAGTTTTTGGAGTCGATTGGGCAGGAGTGAGGGCTTGAGCTGTAAGCTGCACCTCTTCAGCCAATCAAGGGATTCACATGAATATCTGCGGTATCGAAATCAAAGGCAGTGAAGCGATCATCGCCGTGGCGTCCCTCGACGGTTCGGTGCTGAGCCATATCGCTCTGAGCACCAAGAAAATCGCCCTGGACGATGACGACGAGGCGGCCAACGTCAAAGTATTTGCTGCGCAGGTGGCGTCGTTCGTGCGCGAGAACTCGATCGATCGCATCGCGATCAAAAAGCGCAGCAAGAAGGGTGAGTTTGCCGGTGGGCCGACCACGTTCAAGATCGAGGGCGTTTTTCAGTTGCTGGACGCTTGCGAGGTGACGCTGCTGTCGCCGCAGACCATCAATGCCCAGGCCAAGAAGCACAATTTCGAGCTGCCGGGGACGCTGAACAAGTATCAGCATGAGGCGTACAAAGCGGCCTGCTCGGCTTTGATGAAGAAGTAACTCAGGCCTGAGCAGTACGCCGATCCTCGCGCGGACACCGGGCAAACTTCGCCCGGTAACTGCGGGTGAAATACGACGGTGATTCAAACCCGCAGGCAATGCTGACTTCCAGCACGCTCATGTCAGTCTGGCGCAACAGCTGCCGGGCCTTTTCCAGTCTTAAGCGCAGATAGAAATTGCTCGGCGTGTCGTTCAGGTGCAGGCGGAACAAGCGCTCCAGTTGCCGCCGCGTCACCTTGATCGATTCCGCCAGTTCCAGGGTCGTCAGCGGCGGTTCGCTGTGTTGTTCCATTTCGCCAATCACATGCACCAGCTTCTTGTTGCTGATGCCGTAGCGCGTGGCGACTTCCATGCGCTGGTGGTCCTTGCGCGGACGAATCCTTCCCAATACAAACTGCTCGCTGACCTGGATCGCCAGTTGCGGGCCGTGGGCCTGGGCGATCAGGTCGAGCATCAGGTCGATGGACGCGGTGCCGCCAGCGGAGGTGATGCGCCGACGGTCGATCTCGAACAGTTCCTGGGTGACGCTGAGCTGTGGATAAGATTCCTTGAAGGCGTCGATGGCCTCCCAGTGCAGGGTAAGGCGATGGCCATCAAGTAGACCCGCCTCGGCGAGGACGAAACTGCCAGTGTCGATGGCGCCGAGGGTCACGCCTTCGTTGTCCAGCCGGCGCAGCCAGTGCTCCAGCGCAGGGGTGGCGAATTTCAGTGGTTCGAAACCGGCGACCACCAGCAACGTCGCCCCTTTCTTCAGCGGCTCCAGCGCCGCGTCGGCGTTGACCGACATCCCGTTGCTCGCCAGCACCGCCCCGCCATCGGCGCTCAACACGTGCCAGCGGTACAGCTCGCCGCGAAAGCGGTTGGCCACCCGCAGCGGTTCGATCGCAGAGATGAAACCGATGGCGGAAAAACCCGGCATCAACAGAAAGTAGAAATCCTGGGACATGGCGCGCACTCGGTCAGCGGGTAGCGTGCAACGTTGATACGCCAGTTGTCGGCGGCATTCAAGAGCACAGGTCGCTGCAGTGCAAGAGCTGGTCGCCGCAGTGCGTTTTCAGCGGTGCGCAGCTGCGTAACTTGGCATCACCGGCGCATCAGACACCGGAACCCACAATAACGACCTGCCGAGGAACCCGACATGAAACGACTGATCAGCAGCTGTGTTCTCGCACTCAGCGGTACCGCGTTTTTAAGCGCCAGTGTCATGGCGGCCGAACCTGCCGCGTGCCAGAACGTGCGCATGGGCGTCGTGAACTGGACCGACGTGATCGCCACCAGCGCCATGACCCAGGTTCTGCTCGACGGCCTCGGCTACAGCACCAAACAGACCAGCGCATCTCAGCAAATCATCTTCGCCGGGATCCGCGACCAGCGTCTGGATCTGTTCCTCGGCTACTGGAACCCGCTGATGACCCAGACCATCACCCCGTTCGTCGATGCCAATCAAGTCAAAGTCCTTCAAGCCCCGAGCCTCAAGGACGCCCGCGCCACCCTCGCCGTACCGACGTATCTGGCGGACAAGGGGCTGAAAACCTTCGCCGACATCGCCAAGTTCGAGAAAGAACTGGGCGGCAAGATCTACGGCATCGAGCCAGGCTCGGGCGCCAACACCCAGATCAAGGCGATGATCGCCAAGAACCAGTTCGGCCTCGGCAAATTCCAGCTCGTGGAATCCAGCGAGGCCGGCATGCTCGCCGCCGTCGACCGCGCCGTGCGCCGCAAGGAAGCCGTGGTGTTCTTCGGCTGGGCGCCGCACCCGATGAACGTCAATGTGAAGATGACTTATCTGACCGGCAGCGACGACGCCCTCGGCCCGAACGAAGGCATGGCCACCGTGTGGACCGTCACCGCGCCAAAATACGCCGATCAGTGCCCTAACGTCGGTCGCCTGCTGAGCAACCTGACGTTCACCGCCGAAGACGAGAGCCGGATGATGCAGCCGCTGCTCGATCACAAAGACGCTTTCGAATCGGCCAAACAGTGGCTCAAGGATCACCCGCAGGACAAACAGCGCTGGCTCGAAGGCGTCACCACCTTCGATGGCAAACCGGCGGCTGAAAACCTCCAGCTCACCAGCAAATAAACCGCAACGAACGAACTACTTCGCAGCCCGCCACGGGCTGCGAACAGACCCATCACGCCTGAAGGAAATCGCACCATGAACCACGACGTCATCATCACCTGCGCACTCACCGGTGCTGGCGACACGACCGCCAAGAGCCCTCACGTGCCGGTCACTCCAAAGCAAATCGCCGCAGCCGCGGTGGAAGCGGCCAAGGCCGGCGCCACGGTCGTGCACTGCCACGTCCGTGACCCGCAGACCGGCAAGTTCAGCCGTGACGTGGCGCTGTACCGCGAAGTCATGGAGCGTATCCGCGAAGCCGACGTCGACATCATCGTCAACCTCACCGCCGGCATGGGTGGCGACCTGGAAATCGGCCCGGGCGAGAGTCCAATGGAGTTCGGCCCGAACACCGATCTGGTCGGCCCGCTGACCCGCCTGGCCCACGTCGAAGCACTGCTGCCGGAAATCTGCACGCTGGATTGCGGCACCCTGAACTTCGGCGACGGCGACACCATTTACGTCTCCACCCCGGCGCAACTGCGCGCCGGCGCCAAGCGCATCACCGAGCTGGGCGTGAAAGCCGAGTTGGAGATTTTCGACACCGGCCACCTGTGGTTCGCCAAACAGATGATCAAGGAAGGCCTGCTCGACAACCCGCTGTTCCAGCTGTGCCTGGGCATCCCGTGGGGCGCGCCGGCCGACACCACCACCATGAAAGCCATGGTCGACAACCTGCCCGCCGACGCGGTGTGGGCCGGCTTCGGCATCGGCCGGATGCAAATGCCGATGGCGGCGCAAGCGGTGCTGCTCGGCGGCAACGTGCGGGTCGGTCTGGAAGACAACCTGTGGCTGGACAAAGGCGTGCTCGCGACCAACGGCCAACTGGTCGAACGCGCCAGCGAAATCCTCAGCCGTCTCGGCGCTCGCGTGCTGACTCCGGCTGAAGGTCGCAAGAAAATGGGCCTGACCCAGCGCGGCTAATTCGAATTCACCTCTGACCCTGTGGGAGCGGGCTTGCCCGCGAAGGCGGTGGCACTGCCCATGAAGATTCGTCGGATGTGCCGACCTCTTCGTCGGATCGCCGCCCGGACCAAGCTCGCTCCCACAGGGAATCACCGAATTTTCCTAGGAAATCACCATGAGCTTTATCACCGAAATCAAAACCTTCGCAGCACTGGGCAGCGGCGTCATCGGCAGCGGCTGGGTCGCCCGCGCCCTCGCCCATGGCCTCGACGTGGTGGCCTGGGACCCGGCGCCGGGTGCCGAAGCGGCGCTGCGCAAACGCGTGGCCAACGCCTGGGGCGCGCTGGAGAAAAACGGTCTGGCGCCGGATGCTTCGCAGGATCGTTTGCGGTTTGTCGCGACCATTGAGGAGTGCGTGCGCGATGCGGATTTCATCCAGGAAAGCGCCCCGGAACGCCTCGAACTGAAACTGGAGCTGCACAGTAAGATCAGCGCGGCGGCCAAGCCGAATGCCCTGATCGGTTCCAGCACTTCCGGCCTGTTGCCGAGCGAGTTCTACGAGAGTTCGACCCACCCGGAACGTTGCGTGGTCGGTCACCCGTTCAACCCGGTCTACCTGTTGCCATTGGTGGAAGTGGTCGGCGGCAAGAACACCGCGCCGGAAGCGGTTCAAGCGGCGATGAAAGTCTACGAATCCCTCGGCATGCGCCCGCTGCATGTGCGCAAGGAAGTGCCGGGCTTCATCGCCGACCGCCTGCTCGAAGCGTTGTGGCGAGAGGCGCTGCATCTGGTCAACGACGGGGTGGCGACTACCGGTGAGATTGACGATGCGATCCGCTTTGGCGCCGGTCTGCGCTGGTCGTTCATGGGTACGTTCTTGACTTACACCCTGGCCGGTGGCGATGCAGGCATGCGCCACTTCATGTCGCAGTTCGGCCCGGCGTTGCAGTTGCCGTGGACGTACCTGCCGGCACCTGAACTGACGGACAAGTTGATTGACGATGTGGTGGATGGCACCAGCGATCAACTGGGCCGGCACAGTATTTCGGCGCTGGAGCGCTATCGTGATGATTGTTTGCTGGCGGTGCTTGAGGCGGTGAAGACCACCAAGCAAAAGCATGGCATGGCGTTCAGTGAGTAATGTGATCGACGTGGGATTGCTGCCCTCACCCTAACCCTCTCCCGGGGGGAGAGGGGACTGACCGTGTTGTTCTTTCGAGTTACGCCGACCTGAAACACCGAGCCGAACTCAGGCTTTGAAAAGCCCCCTATCTGCTCCCTTTCCCCCATAGGGAGAGGGGACTGACCGCGGTGTTCTTTCGAGTTACGCCGACGTGCTGTACCGAGCCGAACACAGGCCTTGAAAAGCCCCCGATCTGCTCCCTTTCCCCCTCTCCCCTCTGGGGAGAGGGCTGGGGTGAGGGGTGGCTTTTGATCTTGATGACCATTCAACTGCCGGAACCAACATCATGCCCACCCTCACCACCTACCAAACCAAAATCATCCCCGACTGGGTCGACTACAACGGCCACCTGCGCGACGCCTTCTACCTGCTGATCTTCAGCTACGCCACCGACGCCCTGATGGATCGCCTCGGCATGGACAGCAACAATCGCGAAGCCAGCGGTAACTCGCTGTTCACCCTCGAACTGCACCTCAACTACCTTCACGAAGTGAAGCTCGACGCCGAGGTTGAAGTGCGCACGCAGATCATCGGCCACGACCAGAAACGCCTGCACCTCTATCACAGCCTGCACCTGGCCGGCGGTGACAAGGAACTGGCCGGCAACGAACAGATGCTGCTGCACGTCGACCTCGCCGGGCCGCGTTCCGCACCGTTTACCCCGGACACCCTGAGCCGCCTGCAAGCCATCGTCGCCGAGCAGGCCAATCTGCCCGCCCCTGCTTACATCAGCCGCGTCATCGCTCTGCCCCCAGCCCGGTAAATCCATCCATCGCAAGGAGCCGCCATGCAAACCGCCGCTGTTGCCGATTTCCGTACTTATCCGTTGATCAGCGCGCTGAACGGCGTGCAGAACCTGGTGGATCGGGTCCTGATCGAATGGGCCGACGGGCGCGTCAGCCCGTTTCACCACGTATGGCTGCGGGACAACTGCCCGTGTCCGCACTGTGTCTACAGCATCACCCGCGAGCAGGTGTTCGAGATCGTCGATGCGGCGCAGGATCTGTCGCCCTCCGCCGCGCATATCGACACCGATGGCTGCCTGCGCGTCGACTGGCAGGACGGTCACCTCAGCCGCTTCGATGCAGGCTGGCTTCGCGCCCACGCCTATGACGACGAGTCCCGCGCCGAACGCCTGGCCGCCAAACCGAAAGCCTTTCTGTGGCGCAGCGACTTGCAGCTGCCGGTGTTCGACTATGCAGCGCTGATGAACGATAACGCCGCGCTGCTGCAATGGTTGCTGGCCGTGCGCGACATCGGCCTGACCCAGGTGCGCGGCGTGCCCACCGAACCCGGTTCGCTGAAGCTGATCGCCCAGCGCATTTCGTTTATCCGCGAGAGCAATTTCGGCGTGCTGTTCAACGTGCAATCCAAGGCCGACGCCGACAGCAATGCCTACACCGCATTCAACCTGCCATTGCACACGGATCTGCCGACCCGCGAGCTGCAACCGGGGCTGCAGTTTCTGCATTGTCTGGTGAACGACGCCGAGGGTGGCGAAAGCATTTTCGTCGACGGCTTTGCGATTGCCGAAGCGTTGCGTCAGGAGGATCCCGCGTCGTTCAAGGCGCTTTGCGAGATCCCGGTGGAGTTTCGCAACAAGGACCGCCACAGCGACTATCGCTGCCTCGCCCCGATCATCGCCCTGGATGCCTTGAGCCGGGTTGCAGAAATCCGCATGGCCAACTTCCTGCGCGGCGCGTTCGACACGTCCGTGGAGCAAATGCCCCTGCTGTATCGCGCGTATCGACGCTTCATCGCCATGACCCGCGAGCCACGCTTCCGGCTGATGCAGCGGCTCAATCCGGGCGAGTTGTGGTGCTTCGACAACCGTCGCACCCTGCACGCGCGCAATGCGTTCGACCCGACCACCGGGGCCCGGCACTTCCAGGGCTGCTACATCGATCGGGATGAGTTGCTGTCGCGGATTCTAGTGTTGCAGCGCTAGACCGCGTCATCGTTATTCGCAAACAAAAAAAGCCCCGATACAAGCCGTGACAGGATCGGGGCGAGGGTACTGTTGAGGAGCTGCCATACCGAGGGTGACCAAACCTTCGTGAAGCGAGCTGAGGCCAGTGTGCCCACTCCCCTTCACCGCGAGTTAGCCGAAAACGACCTGTTCATAGTCGTCGCGGCCACTGCGACAAATCGCCCTTGCCGTGCCTGTGCGGGCCTACCAGAATCGAGTCACGACCTCCGTTGCCGAAGAAGGATTCGCGTCATGATGTATGCCGATTTGATCGATCAGGAAGACCTGTTGGGCCAACTCAAGTCGTTGGGATTCGAAGTACCGTCGGGTTCGTCTGCGCAGCAGGCCTGCGAGTGCGCGGTGCGGGGTCTGGACGATGTGCGGGCCAATACGCTGCGCACCATGGTCAAGCAGATGTACACCAGCAGCGCGAGCATTCAGCCGACCGTGCGCGAGGCCATCGACAAGCAGTTGCTGCCGGCTCTGGCGCAGTACCAGCAGACCCGCGCCTGATATCTGACCGAAGAAAAAGATCGCAGCCTGCGACAGTGCCTTTCCTGAAGGCGCTGTCGCAAGCTGCGATTTTTCGTTTTAGAGACGCACGCTGGCGAAAGTCGACTCGTTGCGCGCCTGGCTCAGCGCCGACATCGGCCCGGACAGCGGCGACATCACGATGGCCTGCGGCAGCGGCAGCATCGCCACTTGCTGGGTGGTGTTGGAACCGACGCGCTCGTCACGCGGCGGAATGCCGAAGTATTCGCGGTAGCACTTGGAGAAGTGCGGCGTCGACACGAACCCGCAGACCGACGCCACTTCGATGATCGACATCGGCGTCTGTTTGAGCAGTTGCCGGGCACGGATCAGGCGCAGCTTGAGGTAGTAGCGCGACGGCGAGCAGTGCAGGTATTTCTGGAACAGGCGCTCGAGCTGGCGACGGGACACGGCGACGTACACCGCCAGTTCGTCGAGGTCGATCGGTTCTTCCAGGTTGGCTTCCATCAGCGCAACGATTTCCTGCAACTTCGGCTGGTTGGTGCCGAGCATGTGCTTGAGCGGCACGCGCTGGTGATCCTGTTCGTTGCGGATACGCTCGTAGACGAACATCTCGGAGATAGCGGCGGACAGTTCACGGCCGTGATCGCGGCTGATCAGGTGCAGCATCATGTCCAGCGGCGCGGTGCCGCCGGAGCTGGTGAAACGGTTGCGGTCGAGGGTGAACAGACGGGTGCTCATCGCGACGCGGGGGAAAGCTTCCTGCATCGCCGCCAGACATTCCCAGTGCACGCTGCAATCGAAGCCGTCGAGCAGACCGGCGCACGCCAGGGCCCAGCTGCCGGTGCACACGGCACCGAGGCGACGGGACTGGCGCGCCTGGCTTTGCAGCCACGAAACGTGTTCACGGGTAACGGTGCGTTGAATGCCGATCCCGCCGCACACGATGATGGTGTCGAGGGCCGGGGCTTTGTGCATGGAGGCGTCGGGAGTGATCTGCAGACCGTCACTGGCCCAGACCTGGCCTCCGTCGACGGTGAGGGTGGTCCAGCGATACAGCTCGCGACCGGACAACTGGTTGGCCATGCGCAGTGGTTCGACTGCGGAAGCCAGGGAAATCAGCGTGAAATTGTCCAGCAGCAGAAAGCCGATGGATTGAGGCGCACGGTTCTGGGGTTGAGCCCCGGAGTTGAACGACGTCATCGCGGTATCTCCTCACACAAAGCGGGTGATGGCCTCAGGCGGAGGCTCTTGTTATTGCCATCGTTCTCTTGCGTGAGACGGGCTTTGTTATGACAGAGCAATTGCCATGCCTAAATTTGAATGGCCGTTCAATAACTCCTGAAAACGACGTCGCGACGCGTCTATACAAGCCGTCCGACGAAAGGTAGTTCGAAGTGCCATCAGCGGCGGTGAAAGCCCTGCCCCGAAGCGCGTGAGCAAATCGGTAGCACTTGTGGGAACAGGGCTGGGCGCGATTGTCGGACAGTGTCACCGCAGGCACGGGTGACAGACGGTCGCCAGCATCAATCACGCGATGGAGGTGGGAAAGACTCTTATCTGATTGCGACGCGCCAAAAGGTGGCGCGTTTTGATTCCGGTGTGCACTTAACGCGCAGTTTTGACTGGTCTGGCCCCAATCGCTGGCAAGCCAGCTCCCACAGTTTGTTTGGTGTTGCTGCTATTTTGGTAACACCTCAAACCCTGTGGGAGCTGGCTTGCCAGCGATTGGGTCGACTCGGTATCAGCACTCCACCGCGCTGACCGCCAACCCGCCCCGCGAAGTCTCTTTATATTTGTCATGCATGTCGGCACCGGTATCGCGCATGGTGCGGATCACCCGGTCCAGCGAAATGAAGTGCTGACCGTCGCCGCGCAAGGCCATCTGCGCCGCGTTGATCGCTTTCACCGCTGCAATCGCATTGCGCTCGATACACGGCACCTGGACCAGACCGCCCACCGGGTCGCACGTCAGGCCGAGGTTGTGCTCCAGGCCGATTTCCGCCGCGTTGCACAATTGCTCCGGGCTTGCGCCGAGGATTTCCGCCAGCCCCGCCGCCGCCATTGCGCAGGCCGAACCGACCTCACCCTGACAGCCGACTTCGGCGCCGGAGATCGAAGCGTTCTTCTTGCACAAAATCCCTACTGCCGCCGCCCCAAGGAAATAGTCGACCACGTTGGCGTCAGTCACCGCTTCGCTGAATTTCATGAAGTAGTGCAGCACCGCCGGAATGATCCCGGCCGCACCGTTGGTCGGCGCCGTGACCATGCGCCCGCCGGCCGCGTTCTCTTCGTTCACCGCCAGGGCGAACAGGTTGACCCACTCCATGGCGCTGAGGGTCGAGCCGATCACGTTGGGCTTGTTCAATTCCTGAAGACTGCGGTGCAGTTTCGCCGCGCGCCGACGCACATTGAGCCCGCCAGGCAGGATGCCTTCGTGCTTGAGCCCCTGCTCGACGCAATCCTGCATCGCCCGCCAGAGCTTCATCAGCCCGGCGCGGATTTCCTCTTCGCTGCGCCAGACTTTCTCGTTGGCCATCATCAATTCGGCGACGCGCAGGTTGTTCTGCTTGCACAACTCCAACAGTTCGACGGCGCTGGAGAAGTCATACGGCAATTCGGTGCGATCCAGATCCACCACACCGCTGGACGCCTGGGCCTCATCGACCACGAAACCGCCGCCGACCGAATAGTAGGTGTCGCGATGAATCTCGCCGTGATCGCCTTCGGCAACCAGGGTCATGGCGTTGGGGTGGAACGGCAGGTTCTCGTCGATCAGACGCATGTCGCGGGCCCATATAAAAGGCACCGACAAACGACCGTCCAGTAAAAGGGTGTGGGTTTCGCGCAGGGCCTGGATCCGCGGGCCGATCTGCGACGGGTCGATCGCGTCCGGCCACTCGCCCATCAGGCCCATGATCACGGCGTTGTCGCTGCCGTGACCGACACCGGTGGCCGACAGCGAACCGAACAGCTGCACCTCGACTCGACGCACTTGCTCCAGCAGGTGTTTGTCGCGCAGAGACTCGACGAACAGCGCCGCGGCGCGCATCGGCCCGACGGTGTGGGAACTGGACGGGCCGATGCCGATTTTGAACAGGTCGAAAACGCTGATAGCCATTGATGCAGAGCTCCTGAGAGTGCCGTCCGGGGCGTGAAGCGCCCGCTGGCGGAGCTGCTACGCTCAAGCTGCGATCCGCCGGAATGCCCGCATCATCAGGCTTTTCCCGGGTCGCTCGGCGTCTGACACCGACGCACTCATGCCCACTAACGCCGTGCCGGTTTTCGCCCGTGTTTTCGCCGTTTTTATGCGGTTCAGATGGCCAAACAGGGCTGAAAAAAGCTGTAAACGACGTCACCGACACTGGATGCGACCATCCCTGTACTGGATACGACGCACCCTGTAGGCGTCAGATTTTCACTGGTACATGATCGTATCGACTCGATTGCAAGGCGCCGTGGTAGAGCTGTCTCCAGAACGCCATCCAACCGCAACCTATAAGTGCGGTGGTCCAGTCGGAACACTGCCAAAAAAAACACCAAGGAGTCCATCCATGAAAGGTTCCCCGTCGTTGTTGTTGGCCGCCATGCTGAGTCTGCCGTTACTGGCTCAAGCCGCAGAACCGGCGCAGTGCAGTACCGTTAACTTCTCCGATGTCGGCTGGACCGACATCACCGCAACAACCGCGACCACCAGCGTGGTGCTCGACGCCCTCGGCTACAAGACCAAGACCACCATGATCTCCGTGCCCGTGACCTACAAGTCCCTGGCCGACGGCAAGAACATGGACGTGTTCCTCGGCAACTGGATGCCGACCATGGAAAACGACATCAAGGCCTACCGTGACGCCGGCACCGTGGAAGTCGTACGCACCAACCTCAAGGGCGCCAAATACACCCTCGCCGTACCGCAGGCGCTGTACGACAAGGGTCTGCATGACTTCGCCGACATCGCCAAATTCAAGAAAGAGCTCGACGACAAGATCTACGGCATCGAGCCTGGCAACGACGGCAACCGCCTGATCCAGAGCATGATCGACAAGGATGCCTTCGGCCTGAAAGCCGCCGGTTTCAAAGTCGTCGAGTCGTCCGAAGCGGGCATGCTCTCGCAGGTCGACCGTGCGCAGAAACGCGACACCGCCGTGGTCTTCCTCGGCTGGGCGCCGCACCCGATGAACAAGCGCTTCAAGATTCAATACCTGACCGGCGGCGACGACTTCTTCGGCCCGGATTTCGGCGCGGCCACCGTCGCGACCAACACCCGCAAGGGCTACGTCGAAGAATGCAGCAACGTCGGTCAGTTGCTGAAGAATCTGGAGTTCACCGTCGACATGGAAAGCACCCTGATGGGCAACATCCTCGACGACAAGATGAAGCCTGACGCGGCCGCCAAGGCCTGGCTGAAAAAGAATCCACAGGTGCTCGATACCTGGCTCGCTGGCGTGACCACCATTGACGGTAAACCTGGCCTGGAGGCCGTGAAAGCCAAGTTGAATCAGTAATCGCTTATGCCGGGCGGGCCAGTCCCGCCCGGGCTGTTATTTCCTTGCATGCGGACGTTCACTACCATGCTGATTGATCAGAAAATCCCTTTAGGCCAGTACATCGCGGGCTTCGTTGAATGGTTGACGCAACACGGCGCCAGCACCTTCGACGCAATCGCCGTGACCCTGGAAACGATGATCCACGGCGTGACGTTTGCGCTGACCTGGTTCAACCCGCTGGTGTTGATCGGCCTCATCGCTCTGCTCGCGCATTTCATTCAACGCAAATGGGGCCTCACCGCCTTCGTGATCGCCTCCTTTCTGCTGATCCTCAACCTGGGGTACTGGCAGGAAACCATGGAAACCCTAGCCCAGGTCATGTTCGCGACCCTGGTCTGCGTGGTCATCGGCGTGCCGCTGGGCATCGTCGCCGCGCACAAACCGATGTTCTACACTTTGATGAGGCCGGTGCTCGATCTGATGCAGACCGTACCGACCTTCGTTTACCTCATTCCTACCCTGACCCTCTTCGGGTTGGGCGTGGTTCCGGGCCTGATCTCCACAGTGGTGTTCGCCATCGCTGCGCCGATCCGCCTGACCTACCTGGGCATCCGCGATGTCCCGGAAGAACTGATGGACGCCGGCAAGGCCTTCGGCTGCTCGCGTCGCCAACTGCTTTCACGGATCGAACTGCCCCACGCCATGCCAAGCATCGCGGCCGGCATCACCCAGTGCATCATGCTGTCGTTGTCGATGGTGGTGATCGCGGCACTGGTGGGCGCCGACGGACTCGGCAAACCGGTGGTCAACGCACTGAACACTGCTGATATCGCCCTGGGCTTCGAAGCGGGCCTGGCGATCGTACTGCTGGCGATCATGCTCGACCGTATCTGCAAACAACCCGACGCAAAAGTAGGGGGTGACGCATGAGCATAATTCGCTTCGAAAACGTTGACGTTATCTTCGCCAAGGATCCACGCGAGGCGCTCAAGCTGCTGGATCAGGGCATGACCCGTAACGAAATCCTGAAAAAGACCGGGCAGATTGTCGGCGTTGAAAAAGCCAGCCTGGACATCGAGAAAGGCGAAATCTGTGTACTGATGGGCTTGTCCGGCTCCGGCAAATCCAGCCTGTTGCGCTGCATCAACGGCCTCAACACCGTGAGCCGCGGCAAGCTGTTCGTCGAGCACGAAGGCAAGCAGATCGACATCGCCTCCTGCACCCCGGCCGAACTGAAAATGATGCGTACCAAGCGCATCGCGATGGTGTTCCAGAAGTTCGCCCTGATGCCTTGGCTGACGGTGCGCGAGAACATCAGCTTCGGTCTGGAAATGCAGGGTCGTCCCGAGAAAGAACGCCGCAAACTGGTCGATGACAAGCTTGAGCTGGTGGGCCTGACCCAGTGGCGCAACAAGAAACCCAACGAGCTGTCCGGCGGCATGCAGCAGCGTGTAGGCCTGGCCCGCGCGCTGGCAATGGACGCCGACATTCTGCTGATGGACGAACCGTTCTCGGCCCTCGACCCACTGATCCGTCAGGGTCTGCAGGATGAATTGCTGGAACTGCAACGCAAGCTGAGCAAGACCATCGTGTTCGTGAGCCACGACCTCGACGAGGCGCTGAAACTGGGTAGCCGCATCGCGATCATGAAAGACGGCCGGATCATCCAGTACAGCGTGCCGGAAGAAATCGTGCTCAATCCTGCGGACGATTACGTGCGCACCTTCGTTGCCCACACCAATCCGCTGAACGTGCTCTGCGGTCGCAGCCTGATGCGCACCCTGGACAACTGCAAACGCATCAACGGTTCGGTGTGCCTCGATCCGGGCGGCGATTCGTGGCTGGACCTGGCCGAAGGCAACACCATCAAGGGTGCACGCAAGAACGGTTCGGTACTCGACCTACAGAACTGGGTGCCGGGGCAAGCGGTCGAAGGCCTCGATCGTCGTCCGACGCTGGTGGACTCGAACATCGGCATGCGTGACGCACTGCAGATTCGTTACCAGACCGGCAACAAACTGGTGCTGCACGACAACAACCATGTGGTGGGGATTCTTGGGGACAGCGAGCTGTATCACGCGCTGCTCGGGAAGAACCTGGGGTAAGGCGGGATGAAAAAAAGGGATCGCGGTGAGCGATCCCTTTTTTATTGGGTCAGGGAAAAGAGCCCCTCATCGGAGCGCCGCCCGCCTAGCCCTCCCGAAACGTCGGACCGCCCAGAGGGAGAGGGGACCTACCGAGTTGTCTTTCGCTATACATCGACCTGAAAGTCAGAGTCGATTATGGATTCAACAACGTTCTTTCAGGTCGGCGGATTTCTGCAGCATCCCCAATCAGTCCCCTCTCCCTAAGGGAGAGGGCTAGGGTGAGGGGGAGCTTTTGATCTTAGCTGTACACCCGGCCAAGGAGCTGCCGATGGCTTTCAAACTGATCGAGCACATCGCGAGTGATCTGATCCTGCGTGAAGCCCATCAGGTCGTAATCCTGGCTGCCGTTGTGCAGGTACACCTCGGCGCGGTAGTAACGCTGGCGCGCTTCATCGGACTGGGCCGATTCGGTCGGGGTCGCCAGATAGCCGTCCAGGCTCACTTCGTAGACGAAAGGGTTGCCCTCTTCCATCTCGACTCGCACGCCCATGCAACGCTTGGATTTACCCAGCAGCGTTTGCACTTCCAGACCCTGTGCACGCATTTGCGCAGTCGCATCTTCCAGCGCCGGGCTGACCTGCTTGTCCATGAAGCGTTGCACCACCGATTGGCTCGGTTGCAGGTCCAGTTGAGTCAGGCGCTCGCTGAAACCACGACGACCGCGCTCAGCCAGTTGCGCTTGCTCCTGTTCGATCTGCACGTCCTGGCGCATGGCCTTGTGCAAGCCGAACATGAAGAATACCAGTACCACCGAGAACGGCAGACCGGCCAGCACCACCATGGTCTGCATGGCTTCGAAGTTACCGGCGAACAGCAGGCCGATGGTCACCAGCGTAATCACGGCCGACCAGAAGATCCGCAGCCAGTGCGGCGCGTCTTCGTCGACGGTGCCGCCCTTGCAGGAAAGGTTGGCCATCATTACCGCGCCAGAGTCGGCCGGGGTCAGGAACAGCACGAAGCCAACAAAGATCGACACACCGATGACGACTTTCGACGCCGGGTAATGCTCAAGCAACTGGTAGATCGCCATCGACGGCTGTTCCAGCGCCGTCTTGCCGAGTTCTACCGCCCCATGGTTCATCACCAGGTCCAGTGCCGAGTTACCGAAGATCGACAGCCACGCCAGGGTGAAACCCAGCGGAATCAGCAGCACGCCGGCCACCAGTTCACGCACGGTACGACCACGGGAAATCCGCGCGATGAACATGCCTACGAATGGGGCCCAGGAAATCCACCATGCCCAGTAGAACAGAGTCCACAGGCCCAGCCAGCGGTCGGACTTGGCACTGTCGCCTTCATAGACGTACAGGTCGAAAGTCTTCAGCACCACGCCGTTGAGGTAGTCGCCGATGTTCTGCACGAAGCCGTTGAGCAGGTGCAGGGTCGGGCCGAACAGCAGCACGAAAATCAGCAGGCCGCTGAACAGAATGATGTTGAGGTTGGACAGACGACGGATGCCGTTTTCCACGCCGGACACGGCAGCGATGGTCGCCACGGTGCTCATCACGATAATCACGATCAGCAGGTTGGTGTTGCTGTGCTCCATGCCGAACAGGTTTTCCAGGCCCGAAGACACTTGCAGCGAGCCGATCCCCAGGTTGGTCACCAGACCCAGCAGGGTCACGAACATGCCGAAGCCGTCTACCGCATGACCGGCAGCGCCCTTGACCCAACGCTCGCCCACCAGCGGGTACAGCGCCGAACGCAGTGCCAGCGGCTGGTTATGACGGTAAGCGAAATAGGCAACGGCCAGACCGACCAGTGCGTAGATCGCCCAGCCGTGCAGGCCCCAGTGCAGGAAAGTCAGCTGCACAGCCTGACGCGCCGCCATGTTGGTGGCGGACGCACCTTCCGGTGGGTTGAAGTAGTGATCCAGCGGCTCGGAGGCGCCGAAGTACAGCAGCGAAATACCGATACCCGACGAGAACAGCATCCCCGCCCAGGCGCCGTAGCTGAAATCCGGGGTGTCGTCCTTGCTACCCAGTTTGAGTTTGCCGTAGGAAGAAAACGCCAGGCCCACCACAAACACCAGGTAAGCGGCGATCACCACCATGTAGTACCAGCCGAAGCTGCGGGACAACCAGGCCTGAGCCACTCCCAGCATTCTGCCGGCCTCTTGCGGGGCGATGATCAGAATGGCGGTCAACAACAGAATCAACGCGGTAGAGGTGTAGAACACCCAACCGTTGACCGTCACCTTCTCGGGCGGGGTCTTTATAAGCGAGGCAGAACTCATGGCACAAATGCTCCAGGCAGTGCGAGAGAAGAACACAAGGCAACACGGAACCCGACCAATCGGTTAGTTGGCAGCCGACCGGCGGGTGATATAAAGACACCCCGAAAAAAGCCCGAACCTGCAGAGATGGCACCGCGAATCGCCGTCGTGGCCGAGGTCTGGACGTTCATCCGAAACCTGGCCGCAAGCGTCTTGCCCATTCAACACGTCCATCGAACGTCGAACCGCGCCTTGCCCCGCGCAGGTTTCGAGCATTTTCGGATGTCGGTTTATCGCCACTTACACGTAGGAAAAAGCTGTAGGCAGCGACGATTTGTCGCAGATCTTATTCTTTGTTGATTGAACGTTCAATCAAAACAAAATAGACTGGCCCTCAATCCGATAGGCGTTTATCGCCCGTTGGAAGGCCTAAGGAGATGTGCAAGATGCCCAAGGTCGGTATGCAACCCATCCGCCGCCAACAACTGATCGAAGCCACTTTGCAGGCCGTCGATCAGGTCGGAATGGGGGACGCCAGCATTGCGCTGATCGCCCGTTTGGCCGGTGTCTCGAATGGCATCATCAGTCACTATTTTCAGGACAAGAACGGCCTGATTGCCGCCACGATGCGGTATCTGATGAGCGTCCTCAGCGAGAACGTCACCGCGCGCCGTCAGGCGCTGGCAGACAGCAGCCCCCGGGCGCATCTGCAGGTGATCATCGAAGGCAACTTCGACGCCAGCCAGGTCAATGGCCCGGCAATGAAAACCTGGCTGGCCTTCTGGGCCACCAGCATGCACCAGCCGTCTTTGCACAGGTTGCAGCGGATCAACGATCACCGTCTGTATTCCAACCTGTGCTGCGAGTTCCGCCGTGTGTTGCCGCTCGAAGATGCGCGCACCGCCGCCCGTGGACTGGCAGCTCTGATTGACGGTTTGTGGTTGCGCGGCGCGCTGTCGGGAGACGCTTTCGACACCGCGCAGGCGCAACAGATCGCTTACGAATACATGGATTTCCAATTGGCCAAGCAGGTGAGCTAGAGCACAGAGAAAACGCTCGGCCCCTGAACGCCACCGCAGCCTGATCGCGGTGGCCAACGCCAACCACTTATGCACTTGCGAGGACACTATGGCCCGTTTCGAACTGCAAAAACTCTACATCGATGGCGCGTACTCCGACGCCGGCAGCGATGCCACCTTCGAAGCCATCAACCCGGCTAACGGTGAAGTCCTCGCACAAGTGCAACGTGCGACCAAGGAAGACGTCGAGCGCGCAGTCGTCAGCGCCGAAAAGGGCCAGAAAATCTGGGCCGCGATGACCGCCATGGAGCGTTCGCGCATCCTGCGTCGCGCCGTCGACATCCTGCGCGAGCGCAACGATGAACTGGCTGCTCTGGAAACCCTGGACACCGGTAAAGCGTTCTCCGAAACCAAATACGTCGACATCGTTACCGGCGCCGACGTGCTGGAATACTACGCAGGCCTGGTACCCGCCATCGAAGGCGAGCAGATCCCGCTGCGTGACACCGCATTCGTCTACACCCGTCGCGAGCCGCTGGGCGTGGTTGCCGGTATCGGCGCGTGGAACTACCCGATCCAGATCGCCCTGTGGAAATCCGCACCAGCCCTGGCGGCCGGTAACGCGATGATCTTCAAGCCAAGCGAAGTCACCTCTCTGACCACTCTGAAACTGGCCGAGATCTACACCGCAGCCGGCGTTCCGGACGGCGTGTTCAACGTCCTGACCGGCAGCGGCCGTGAAGTCGGCACCTGGCTGACCGAACACCCGCGCATCGAGAAGATCTCCTTCACCGGCGGCACCGACACCGGCAAGAAGGTCATGGCCAGCGCTTCGGCGTCGTCGCTGAAAGACGTGACCATGGAACTGGGCGGCAAGTCCCCGCTGATCATCTGCGACGACGCCGACCTGGATCGCGCCGCCGACACCGCCATGATGGCCAACTTCTACAGCTCCGGTCAGGTCTGCACCAACGGCACTCGCGTATTCGTGCCGGCGCACCTGAAAGCCGCTTTCGAAGCCAAGATCGTCGAGCGCGTTGCCCGCATCCGCGTTGGCAACCCGGAAGACGAAAACACCAACTTCGGCCCGCTGGTCAGCTTCGCGCACATGGAAAACGTGCTGGGCTACATCGCCAAGGGTAAAGAAGAAGGCGCTCGCGTCCTGTGCGGCGGCGACCGTCTGACCGACGGCGAATTCGCCAAAGGCGCGTTCGTGGCACCGACCGTGTTCACCGACTGCACCGACGACATGACCATCGTCCGTGAAGAAATCTTCGGCCCGGTGATGGCGATCCTGACCTACGAAACCGAAGAAGAAGTGATCCGCCGCGCCAACGACACCGACTTCGGCCTGGCCGCCGGTATCGTCACCCGCGACCTGAACCGCGCCCACCGCGTGATTCATCAACTGGAAGCCGGTATCTGCTGGATCAACGCCTGGGGCGAGTCCGACGCAAAAATGCCGGTTGGCGGTTACAAGCAGTCGGGCGTTGGTCGTGAGAACGGCATCAGCTCGCTGAACAACTTCACTCGCATCAAATCGGTACAGGTTGAGCTGGGCGATTACGTCTCGGTGTTCTAAGACCCGAGCGCTCTATCGCCTGCGAGGCCGCCTTCGCTGGCAAGCCAGCTCCCACAGGTTGGATGTCGTCCACCCAATCTGTGGCAGCCCCGATCCCTGTGGGAGCGGGCTTGCCCGCGAATCGAGTGCAAAGCACTCGCCAGGCCTGACCTGACCAACTTTCAAAGAGGGTGCATTCAATGTCCCAAGAATTCGATTACATCATCGTGGGTGCCGGCTCTGCCGGTAACACCCTGGCGACCCGTCTGACTGAAGACGAAGGCGTCACCGTCCTGCTGCTCGAAGCAGGCGGCCCGGACTACCGCATGGACTTCCGCACGCAGATGCCGGCCGCACTGGCATTCCCGCTGCAAGGCCGTCGCTATAACTGGGCGTACGAAACCGACGCCGAACCACACATGGACGGTCGCCGGATGGAATGCGGTCGCGGCAAGGGCCTCGGCGGCTCCTCGCTGATCAACGGCATGTGCTACATCCGCGGCAACGCGATGGACTACGACGGCTGGGCGAAACTGCCAGGCCTGGAAGACTGGACCTACCTCGACTGCCTGCCGTACTTCCGCAAAGCGGAAACCCGCGACATCGGCCCGAACGACTACCACGGTGGCGAAGGCCCGGTCAGCGTGACCACGCCGAAGGCTGGCAACAACCCGTTGTTCCACGCCATGGTTGAAGCTGGCGTACAGGCCGGTTACCCGCGCACCGAAGACTTGAACGGCTACCAGCAGGAAGGCTTCGGCCCGATGGACCGCACCGTGACGCCGAAAGGCCGCCGTGCTTCCACCGCCCGTGGTTATCTGGACGTGGCCAAGAAGCGTTCGACCCTGACCATCGTCACTCACGCCCTGACTGACAAGGTTCTGTTCGACGGCAAGCGTGCCGTTGGCGTGCGTTACCTGGTCGGCGCTGCCGAAGAGCGCGTTGAAGCCCGCGCCCGCAAAGAAGTCATCGTCTGCTCCGGCGCGATCGCTTCGCCGCAACTGCTGCAACGCTCCGGCGTAGGCCCGGCGAAACTGCTGGAAAGCCTCGACATCCCGGTCGTTCACGATCTGCCGGGCGTCGGCGAAAACCTGCAGGATCACCTCGAACTGTACCTGCAATTCGCCTGCACCCAACCGGTTTCGCTGTACCCGTCGCTGCTCTGGTACAACCAGCCAGCCATCGGTGCCGAGTGGCTGTTCAACGGCACCGGCATCGGCGCCAGCAACCAGTTCGAAGCCGGCGGTTTCATCCGGACTCGCGAAGAGTTCGAATGGCCGAACATCCAATACCACTTCCTGCCGGTGGCGATTAACTACAACGGCAGCAACGGTGTTAAAGAACACGGCTTCCAGGCGCACATGGGTTCCATGCGTTCGCCGAGCCGTGGTCGCATCCAGGTCAAGTCGAAAGACCCGCGCCAGCACCCGAGCATCCTGTTCAACTACATGGCGACCGAGCAAGACTGGCAGGAATTCCGCGACGGCATCCGCCTGACCCGTGAAATCATGCAACAGCCTGCACTGGACGCTTTCCGTGGCCGTGAAATCAGCCCGGGCATCGACGTGCAAACCGATGAGCAGCTGGACAAGTTCATCCGCGAGCACGCCGAAACCGCGTTCCACCCGTCCTGCTCGTGCAAGATGGGCACCGACGACATGGCCGTAGTCGATGGCGAAGGCCGCGTGCATGGCATGCAAGGTCTGCGTGTGGTCGATGCCTCGATCATGCCGATCATCACCACCGGCAACCTGAACGCCCCGACGATCATGATGGCCGAGAAAATCGCCGACAAGATCCGTGGCCGTCAGCCACTGCCGCGCAGCAAGGCGTCGTACTACGTCGCTGGCGATGCGCCGGTGAAAGGCAAGGCGCTGCGTGATGTGAGTGCTGTTGCTCAGTAATTCAGCTACACCGCATCAAGGCTAATCGCTGGCAAGCCAGCTCCCACAGGGTTTTGCGTCGTTCACAAACATTGTGTTCAACAGAAAACCTGTGGGAGCCTGGCTTGCCAGCGATGAGGCCCTATCATTCAGTACAAATCCCCCGCTACACAGTAAATCCCCCTACACCCCCTCTTCACTTGATCCTACCCCCACGCAGGCCTACTCTAGTCCTCGCGCAATCGTTTCACCCCTCCCCGCCGAATCCGCTTCGCCGCTTCTCCCATGACAAGGAGGTTCCCTGATGTTCGATTTCCACCCCCAGCTCAAGCAGCGCTTCGCTGCCTTGCGCACGGGCGCCGAGTTTTTTTCCTTGCGGTATGTACGTGAGTCCGGCCAGTACCTGTCGGTGCGCAAGAACGTCGCCGAACCGCCGAGCCTGAGCCGCGACGAAGGCGCGATGCTCACCGTTCGCGTCAACGGCGTCGAAGCCTACGCCGCAACCAATGACCTGTCGCAACAAGGCCTGCAAGCCGCCCTCGAGCGTGCCGAGCAGCAGGCCCGCCGGATCAAGCCCCACGCCCTGCTCGACCTTAGCCAGCAGCCGGTGTCCAGCGACCGTGCCGACTACTTTTCACCCAATCTCGAACAACCCTTCCCGTCCCTGAGCGAATGCTTCGAGCTGCTCGGCGCGGAATCCGCCTCGGTGCCAAAGGATGAGCGCCTGGTGAATTGGGAAGTGAGCATCGGCATCACCCACGTCGAACAGATCTACCTGAGCAGCGCCGGGGCCGAATTGCGCCAGGCCCAGCGCTTCGTTTATCCAGGCCTGGACGTCACGGCCTACGACGGCAACGACAGCCAGACCCGCAGCCTCGGCCGCGAAAACTTCGGCCAGCAGGGCGGTGCCGACGTGATCAGTCGCTGCGGCTTGATCGGTGCCGGCCCGCAAGTCGCCGATCAGGCGCTGCAACTGCTGCTCGCGCCGAACACCCCGCAAGGCCCCCGCGACCTGCTGCTGATGCCTGACCAGAT
The DNA here is from genome assembly GCF_023375815.1 of Pseudomonas sp. HS6. Lineage (NCBI taxonomy): Bacteria > Pseudomonadati > Pseudomonadota > Gammaproteobacteria > Pseudomonadales > Pseudomonadaceae > Pseudomonas > Pseudomonas sp. HS6. Next base: position 4,626,082 of record NZ_CP067412.1, read on the forward strand.
GATGTTGCAGATCCACGAATCCATCGGCCACCCGCTGGAACTCGACCGGATCCTCGGCGACGAGCGCAATTACGCCGGCACCAGTTTTGTCAAAGCCTCGGATTTCGGCAGCCTGCAATACGGCTCGAAACTGCTCAACGTGACGTTCGATCCGGGCATCCCGGAAGAACTCGCCAGCTACGGCCATGACGACGACGGCACAGCCGCCAGCAAGCAATTCCTGATTCGCGAAGGTCTGCTGGTGCGGCCGCTGGGTGGAGCACTGTCGCAATTCCGCGCGGGTATGGACGGCGTCGCCAACAGTCGCGCCTGCGGCTGGAACCGCCCGCCGATCGACCGCATGGCCAACCTCAACATCGAGCCGGGTGACCAATCGCTGCAGCAACTGATCGGCAGCATCGAAAACGGCATCCTGATGAGCACCAACCGTTCGTGGTCGATCGACGATGCACGCAACAAATTCCAGTTCGGCTGCGAATGGGGTCAGTTGATTGAAAACGGCGAACTCAAAGGCGTGGTAAAAAACCCGAACTACCGGGGCATTTCCGCGCACTTCTGGAAGAGCCTGCGCGCCGTCGGCAACGCCGGCACCACCCAGGTGCTGGGCACGCCGAACTGCGGCAAGGGCGAACCGAACCAGGTGATCCGCGTCGGCCACGCTTCGCCGGCCTGCGTGTTCAGCAATGTTGATGTGTTTGGGGGAGACGCCTGATGAGTATTTCCAAGAACCCGTCCGAGGCGTTCAAGGTGCTGGTCAACTGGCTGCGCGATGCCGTGCGCGAGCCGGAACAGTTCACCCTGAGTTACGACGCCGAATCGTCGGCCTTCGTGCGCTTCAACCACGCCAAGGTGCGTCAGGCCGGGCAAGTGCAGCAAGCCGGTATCGGTCTGAAACTGATCGACGACGGCCGCCATGCCGACCTGCACATCACCCTGTCCGGCGAGCAGGCCACCGACCTGCAACGCCTCGCCGAAGGCTTGCAACAATTGCGCGAAACCCTGCCGCTGCTGCCACAGGATCCTTACCTGCTGCTCAACCACAACGGCTGGCAGAGCAAGAACGTGCAGGAACATCCGCTGCCGGACACCGAGCAGGTGGTGGCAGAAATCGCCGAGGCTGCGGCCGGCCTGGATCTGGTCGGCTTCTACGCCGCCGGCCCAATCAGCCGTGGCTTCGCCAGCTCTTCCGGCGCGTTCGGCTGGCATCAGGCCAACAGCTTCAACTTCGACTTCAGCCTGTTCCACGAGAACGGCGAAGCAGTGAAGGCCAGCTACGCCGGACATGACTGGAACAGCGAAGACTTCGCCAAACGCATCCAGCAGGCCCGCGAGCAACTCGAGTTTCTCGGTCGCCCCCTGCGCACCTTGCCGCCCGGCCAATACCGCGCCTATCTGGCGCCGGCGGCGCTGGAAGAAATCATGGGCATGCTGTGCTGGGGCGGTTTCTCGGCGCAGTCGATTGCCAGCAAGAGCAGCCCGTTGCAGAAACTGTATGCCGGCGATCAGGCGCTCAGTCCCTTGGTGTCCCTCGACGAGAAAGTCAGCGACTCGCTGAGCCCGGCGTTCTCCGGCGAAGGTTATCCGCGCAGTGATCTGCGGTTGATCATTGAGGGCAAGGCCGGCGAGCAACTGGTCGGTTCACGCAGTGCTGCCGAATACGGTCTGACAGCCAACGGTGCCGGCGGTGGCGAATCGCCAAGCGCACTGAACATGGGTGCGGGTGATCTGCCGCAGGCCGAAATCCTCAAGCAGTTGGGCACCGGGTTGTATATCAGCAACCTGTGGTACTTGAACTTCTCCGATCAACCGGCGGCGCGCCTGACCGGCATGACCCGGTTTGCCACGTTCTGGGTCGAGAATGGCGAGATTCAGGCGCCGGTCAGCACCATGCGTTTCGACGACAGTGCCTACAGTCTGCTGGGTTCGCAGCTGGAAGCGTTGACCGCCGAGCGTGAGTTGCTGCTGTCGGCGAGTACCTACAGCCAGCGCAATACGTCGTCGGCGTTGCTGCCGGGGGCGCTGGTGAGTCGATTGACCTTGACCTTGTAACACCGCGACACCGCAAAACCTGTGGGAGCTGGCTTGCCAGCGATAGGGCCCTTGAATTCAATACAAGTATTGCCTGAGAGTCCGCCATCGCTGGCAAGTCGAATCATCGCACCGCAGCCCCCACAGGGTCCGGTTACCTGCCACTAACAGAGGTTCCATGCCCAACCGCCCGCCTCTCGACGCCATCACCGCCCGCTGGTTGCCGTGGGTCGTCGCCATCGCTTTCTTCATGCAGTCCCTCGACGGGACCATCCTCAACACTGCCCTGCCAGCCATGGCCCGGGATCTGGCCGAAGACCCGTTGCGCATGCAGGGCGTGATCATCGCCTACATGCTCACCGTGGCGTTGCTGATTCCGGCCTCGGGCTGGATCGCCGACCGCTTCGGGACCAAGAAAATCTTCTTCGGCGCGATCTTGCTGTTCAGCATTGGCTCGCTGCTCTGCGCCTTGTCGAGCAGCCTGAGCATGCTGATCGGTGCCCGGGTGATTCAGGGCCTCGGCGGCGCACTGATGCTGCCGGTCGGACGGCTGGTGGTGCTGCGCGCTTATCCGCGTTCGGAACTGGTACGGATCATGGGTTTCATCACCATTCCCGGCCTGCTCGGCCCGCTGATCGGCCCGACCATGGGCGGCTGGATGGTGGAATACCTGACGTGGCACTGGATCTTCCTGATCAACCTGCCGGTCGGCGTCATCGGTTGCTACGCGGTGTGGAAGTTCATCCCCGACCTGCGCGGCACCGAGCGTACGCGTTTCGATAGCCTGGGCTTCCTGCTGTTCGGCGCAGCGATGGTGCTGATCACCATCGCCATGGAAGGCCTCGGCGAACTGCACCTGCCGCACTTGCGGGTGATGCTGTTGCTGTTCGGCGGTATGGCGTGTCTGGCGGCGTACTGGTTGCGCGCCGGGCACATTGAAAACCCGCTGTTCGCGCCGTCGCTGTTCAAGACCCGCACCTTCGCGGTCGGCATTCTCGGCAACCTGTTTGCCCGATTGGGCAGCGGCGCTCTGCCGTTTCTGGTGCCGTTGCTGCTGCAAGTCGCGCTGGGTTATTCGCCGTCCCAGGCCGGGATGAGCATGTTGCCGCTGGCCGCTGCGGCGATGGTCGCCAAGTGGGGCGCGCGGCCGCTGATCGAACGCCTCGGCTATCGCATCGTGCTGACCGGCAACACGCTGTTTCTGGGGATCATGCTGGCAAGCATGGGCCTGGTCAGCGAGCAGACGCCGTACTGGCTGCTGCTGTGCCTGCTGGCGATTCTCGGAGCGATCAACTCGCTGCAATTTACTGCGATGAACACCGTGACCCTGATCGACCTCGACGACGCCAGCGCCAGCAGCGGCAACAGCCTGCTGTCAGTGGTGGCGCAATTGTCACTGAGCCTCGGTGTGGCGTGCGCGGGTGCGCTGCTCGGCGGCTTCACGGCGGAGATCGGCAACGACGGCGTTGAGACCGTGTTGGGCGCATTTCAACTCACATTCGTGACCGTTGGGATCATGGCGATGCTGGCGGCGACGATCTTTTCGCAACTCTCCAAGGAAGACGGACGGCGTGTCAGGCGTCCGGAAGAGCACATCGAGTCTTAGGGCTATTGGCCATCGGGCTGGTACACTGCGCGACATTTTGTTTTGCAGGCCAGTCCCGTGACCACCATCGCCACCGCTTTTAATACTTTGCCGCTGTCCGCCGCCATGCTGGCTAACCTCGACTCCCTCGGTTATGCCCAGATGACGCCGATCCAGGCGCAGAGCTTGCCGGTGATCCTCAAGGGGATGGACCTGATCGCCCAGGCCAAGACCGGCAGCGGCAAGACCGCCGCGTTCGGCATCGGCCTGCTGAACCCGATCAATCCGCGCTACTTCGGCTGCCAGGCGCTGGTCATTTGCCCGACCCGTGAGCTGGCCGACCAGGTCGCCAAGGAAATCCGTCGTCTGGCCCGTGCCGAAGACAACATCAAGGTCCTGACCCTGTGCGGCGGCGTGTCGTTCGGCCCGCAGATCGGTTCGCTGGAGCACGGCGCGCACATCATCGTCGGCACTCCGGGTCGTATCCAGCAGCACTTGCGCAAGGGTTCGTTGGTCCTCGACGGCCTCAACACACTGATCCTCGACGAAGCCGACCGCATGCTCGACATGGGTTTCTACGACGCCATCGAAGACATCATCGAGCAGACCCCGGCCCGTCGTCAGACCCTGCTGTTCTCGGCCACTTACCCGGTGGGCATCAAGCAACTGGCGTCGAAGTTCATGCGCGATCCGCAAACGGTGAAAGCCGAAGCGTTCCACGACGACACCCAGATCGAACAACGCTTCTACGAGATTTCCCCTGAAGAGCGCATGAGCGCGGTGACCAAAGTCCTGCACCACTTCCGCCCAGCCTCTACCGTGGCGTTCTGCTTCACCAAACAGCAAGTGCAGGAAACCGTCGATCACCTGACCTCCAAGGGCATTTCCGCCGTCGGCCTGCACGGCGATCTGGAACAACGCGACCGCGATCAGGTATTGGCGATGTTCGCCAACCGCAGCACTTCGGTACTGGTTGCCACTGACGTTGCCGCCCGTGGTCTGGACATCGATGCACTGGACATGGTGATCAACGTCGAACTGGCCCGCGACTCGGAAATCCACATTCACCGCGTCGGCCGTACCGGTCGTGCCGGCGAGAAAGGTATCGCGGTCAGCCTGGTGGCGCCGTCCGAAGCGCACCGCGCGCAAGCCATCGAACAACTGCAGAAAACCCCGCTGAACTGGGATCAGGTGGATAACCTGAAATCCCAGGGCGGTGCCCCGCTGCAACCGCCGATGAGCACGCTGTGCATCGGTGGCGGCCGCAAAGACAAGGTGCGTCCGGGCGACATTCTCGGCGCACTGACCGGCGATGCCGGCATCCCTGGCGCTCAGGTTGGCAAGATCGCGATCTTCGACTTCCAGTCCTATGTGGCGGTTGAGCGCACCGTGGTCATGCAGGCGCTGCAGCGTTTGAACAACGGCAAGATCAAGGGTCGTTCGCTGCGCGTTCGCGTTTTGTAAACGATCTACCATCCAAAGTAGATCCTTGTGGGAGCGGCGGTGCGACGGTTCGACTTGCCCGCGATGACGGACTGACAAACAACATCCATGTTGAATGTTCTGGCCTCATCGCGGGCAAGCCCGCTCCCACATTGGTCTTCGGTGAATTTTGAATACTTTGTGAGGACACCGTTTTGCGCTCTACCGAAGTCGTGATCATTGGCGCTGGCGCCGCAGGGTTGATGTGTGCACTGACCGCCGCCGGGCGTGGCCGTCAGGTGATGCTGCTCGACCACGCGAACAAGGCCGGCAAGAAAATCCTGATGTCCGGTGGTGGGCGCTGCAACTTCACCAACATGTACACCGAGCCGAGCAATTTCCTTTCGCAGAATTCGCATTTCTGCAAATCCGCGCTGGCCCGCTACACCCAGTGGGACTTCATCGGCATGGTCGCCAAACACGGCGTGCCGTATCACGAAAAAAAACTCGGTCAGTTGTTCTGCGATAACAAATCCAGCGACATCCTCGGCATGCTGCTGGACGAGTGCGATCAGGTCGGCGTCAACCTGCACCTCGATACCTCGATCCAGACCATCGAGAAGGTCGAGGGCGGTTACCTGCTCGACACTACTCTCGGGCAGATCCAGTGCCAGTCGCTGGTGATTGCCACTGGCGGTCTGTCGATCCCGACGTTGGGTGCCACCGGTTTCGGTTATCAGGTCGCCAAGCAATTTGGTCACGACCTGCTGCCGACCCGCGCCGGGCTGGTGCCATTCACCATCACCGATCAGCTCAAGGATCTGTGCACCGAACTGTCCGGCACCTCGGTGGATTGCCTGGTCAGCTGCAATGACCAGAGCTTTCGCGAGAACATACTGTTCACTCACCGCGGCCTCAGCGGCCCGGCGATTCTGCAGATTTCTTCGTTCTGGGAATCCGGTGACACGGTCGAAATCAACCTGCTGCCCGATCACGACGCCGCGAGCTGGCTGCAACAGCAAACCGCCGAACGTCCGAACAGCGAACTGAAAACCCTGCTCGGCGAAATCTTCACCAAGAAGATGGCCAACCTGCTGGCGGACAACTGGTTCGTCTCCAAACCGATGAAGCAGTACACCCACGCCGAACTGGCGGAGATCGCCGAGAAGCTCGGCAGCTGGAAAGTCGTCCCGGCCGGCACCGAAGGCTACCGCACCGCCGAAGTCACCCTCGGTGGCGTCGACACCCGCGAAGTGTCGTCCAAGACCATGGAATCGCTGAAAAGCCCGGGCCTCTATTTTGTTGGCGAAGTGCTGGATGTCACCGGGCATCTGGGCGGATTCAACTTCCAGTGGGCCTGGGCGTCTGGCTACGCTGCCGCGCAGTACGTCTGACCCAGGCTTCTTGGATTTGAAATGCAATCCCTGTGGGAGCTGCGGTGCGACGATTCGACTTGCCAGCGATGGCGGCCTGACAGTCAGCAATGATGTTGGGTGTACTGGCCTCATCGCTGGCAAGCCAGCTCCCACAGGTTTGTGTGCAAGATTCAAAATTTGAAGTCGGCGCAAGAACCCAAAGGAACACTTTTTGCTGTCAGATGTGATCGGCGCCATTGCGTCGGCGTCATTACTGGCTCAATTTAGCGGCATCGCCTCGGAAGGCCTTCGCACTTCATGTCCTCGACCTCGTTTCGTCAGTCTTTGCGGCGCCTGTGGGCGCTGGATAAATTCAGCTACAGCGTGCGGGTGTTCATCGCCCTGACCGGCAGCATGGCGCTGTGCTGGTATCAGGATGAAATGGGGCTGCTGATCCCGCTGTTCCTGGGGATCATCGCCAGTGCCCTGGCCGAGACCGACGACAGTTGGCAGGGCCGCCTCAACGCACTGGCGGTGACGCTGGTGTGTTTCAGCGTCGCGGCGCTGTCGGTGGAATTGCTGTTCCCCTACCCCATCGTGTTCGTCATCGCTTTGGCGCTGGCCAGTTTCGGCCTGACCATGCTCGGTGCGCTCGGCGAGCGTTATGGCGCGATCGCCTCGGCGACCCTGATTCTTTCCGTCTACACCATGATCGGCGTCGACCAACGTGGCGGCGCGGTCACGGATTTTTGGCATGAGCCGATGCTGCTGGTGGCCGGCGCCGCGTGGTACGGCCTGCTGTCGGTGCTGTGGCAGGCGATGTTTTCCAATCAGCCGGTTCAGCAGAGTCTGGCGCGGTTGTTCCGCGAACTCGGCTATTACCTGAAGCTGAAAGCCTCGCTGTTCGAGCCGATCCGTCAGATGGACGTCGAAGCGCGGCGGCTGGAACTGGCTCAACAAAACGGCCGTGTCGTTGCGGCGCTGAACAGCGCCAAGGAAATCATTCTGCATCGGGTCGGCAACGGTCGCCCCGGCTCGAAAGTCAGCCGTTACCTGAAGCTGTACTTCCTTGCCCAGGACATTCACGAACGCGCCAGTTCTTCGCACTACCCCTACAACGCGCTGGCCGAAGCGTTTTTCCACAGCGACGTGCTGTTCCGCTGCCAGCGCCTGCTGCGTCAGCAAGGCAAGGCCTGCCGGGCGCTGGCCGAATCGATCCAGATGCGCCAGCCGTTCATCTACGATGCGACTTTTGCCGAAGCCCTGAGCGACCTGCACGCCTCCCTCGAACACCTGCGCATCCAGAGCAACCCGGCCTGGCGTGGACTGTTGCGTTCGTTGCGGGCACTGGCGGCCAACCTCGGCACCCTCGACCGTTTGCTCAGCGATGCGAGCAACCCTGATGCCTTGGCCGATGCCACCGACAGCAGCCTGCTCGACCGCTCGCCGCGCAATTTCAAGGACGTATTGGTTCGCCTGCGCACCCAACTGACGCCGACGTCACTGTTGTTCCGCCACGCCCTGCGCCTGCCGCTGGCGTTGAGCATCGGCTACGGCATGGTGCATCTGATTCACCCGTCGCAAGGCTATTGGATCATCCTCACCACGCTGTTCGTCTGCCAGCCGAACTACGGCGCCACCCGGCGCAAACTCGGCCAGCGAATTCTCGGCACCGCCATCGGCCTGACCATCGCCTGGGCGCTTTTCGATCTGTTCCCGAGCCCGCTGGTGCAGTCGTGTTTCGCCATCGCTGCCGGCGTGGTGTTCTTTACCAACCGCACCACCCGCTACACCGTGGCGACCGCCGCGATCACGATCATGGTGCTGTTCTGCTTCAACCAGGTCGGTGACGGCTACGGGCTGTTTGTGCCGCGCCTGTTCGATACCCTGCTCGGCAGCCTGATCGCCGGTCTCACGGTGATCCTGTTCCTGCCGGACTGGCAGGGTCGGCGCCTGAACAAGGTGCTGGCCAACACCCTGACCTGCAACAGCATCTACCTGCGCCAGATCATGCAGCAATACGCCGCCGGCAAGAGCGACGACCTCGCCTATCGACTCGCCCGCCGCAACGCGCACAACGCCGACGCGGCGCTGTCGACCACGCTGGCAAACATGCTGATGGAGCCGGGGCACTTCCGGAAAGAGGCCGACGTCGGCTTCCGTTTCCTGGTGCTGTCGCACACGCTGCTCAGCTATCTCTCAGGCCTAGGTGCGCACCGGGAAACCCAGCTGCCGGCGGAGGTGCGTGAGCATCTGATCGATGGCGCCGGGGTGAAACTCGCCACCAGCATCGACGAAATTGCTCAGGGGTTGTCGAGCAAACAGCCGATTGCGATTCAAAGCGATGAGGAAGAGGCGCTGGCCAATGAGCTTGAGCAGATGGCGGACGAGATCGACGAAGGCCAGCGACTGGTACAGACGCAACTGGCGTTGATCTGCCGCCAGCTCGGTCCGTTGCGGACGCTGGCGGCGCACTTGATCAAAGACACGGCCGAGGATTGAGTTGGCCAAGCAGGCCTCTTCGCGGGCAAGCCCGCTCCCACAAGTTGTCTGGTGTATTCAAATTGTTGTTTCACACCGGACACTGTGGGAGCGGGCTTGCCCGCGAAATCGCCAGTTCGTGCACTAAAAATCCTTCAGGCTACATGCCGTGCTGCCTGAGCAGCTTGTCATAGCTGCCATCGGCTTTCATCGACGCAATCGCTTTGTCGAACCCGGCCACGATCTGTTCGTGCTCCGGGTTCTTCAGGCTGACCAGAATGTGCAGGCTGTTCTCGCTCAGCGGCTTGGGCAGGAACTCCACGGCGTTGCGCACTTTTGGTGATTCACGGGCGAGGTAATAGCGGGCGACGTATTCATCTTCAAGGGTCAGCTTGACCCGATCTGCCGCCAGCATACGCACCGCCATGGCGAAGTTATGCACAGGGACCTTCTGCAACGCCGTGTCGGCATCGAACGGCGCCGAATAGGCGTAGCCGCGAACCACCGCAATCGGATAGGTGTGCAGTTCCTGCAGGTTGTTGTATTCGATGGGCGTGTCTTTGCGCTTGAGGAAACGCACGCGGTTGAGCAAATACTCGTCGGAAAACTGCCCCAGCTTCGTGCGATCGTCGTTGTACCAGGCGTTGACCAGCACGTCGTAACGCCCCTCGCCAACCCCGAGCAGGGCCCGCGCCCACGGCACTTGTTCGTAATCGCTGGCATAGCCGGCCCGGGCCAGGGCCGTGCTGACAATGTCCGTGGCCAATCCACCGTTGACCAGCGTGTCATCGGTAAACGGCGGCCAGACGTCGAAGACCAGACGCAACTTCTCCGCTGCAGCGCTTTGACCCAGCAACAGCAATCCGATCAAAGCCAACGCTCGATGCAATCGCGGCATGCTTGAAAATCCTTAGCGGGCGGGCCGCCCGGCGTGTTTTCAGTCAAAACCCCAAGGCCCCGTACCGGCGAATCCCAGGCCCTAACATTAGCTCATTGAAGCCATTGCACAGCGCTTCCCTGCAGATTACACAAAGAAGTCAGCAGCGCGAGAAAGGAATGATGGCATTTTGGCCTTCGTCACAGATTATTGCGCCATACAGACATATTTCGACGGGACGCTTAGTATCGGACGACGTTGTTCAAGGAATCGGAAGATGACAATCGAGTGGCTCTGCAAACATCACAGCGATCTGGGACTGGAGCAGCTGTACGCCATTTTGAAATTGCGCGGGGAGGTGTTCGTGGTCGAACAGCGCTGCGCGTACCTGGACCCGGACGGTCAGGATCTGGATAGCGATACCTGCCACCTGATGGGCTGGGACGGCGATCAACTGGTGGCGTACCTGCGCCTGCTGGACCCGGAATCCCAGGGCGGCGATGTGGTGATCGGCCGCGTACTGACGGCGCCTGCCGGGCGTGGCAAAGGGCTGGGGCATGAAATGATGGAGCAGGCGCTGAAACAGGCCGAGAAGCGCTGGCCTGAGGTGCCGATCTATCTCTCGGCCCAAGCGCATTTGCAGGGGTATTACGGGCGGTACGGGTTTGTCGTGGCGGGTGAGGAATATCTGGAGGATGACATTCCGCATATTGGTATGCGGCGGTCTTGAGCTATCGCTAGGCTGAAGATCGCCCCCTCACCCTAACCCTCTCCCAAAGGGAGAGGGGACTGATTGGGGAATATTCAGAAGATTCGCCGACGTGAGCGATCGCGGTTGAATCCATAATCGACTCGGTTTTTCAGGTCGATGTATAACGCCAGACACCTTAGTCGGCCCCTCTCCCTCCGGGAGAGGGCTGGGGTGAGGGCAACGATCTAAAGGTGAACACCCAACTTAGGGATATTCCAGAACAGCCTTGATCTGCCGCAAATTCCGTTCAATCCACCCCCGATCAATCGCCCCCCACTCGCGAATCCGGTAGCGCCCCGCATGGTTGCGCGCGCCCTCTTCCTGCTCGAACTCGCAAACAATATCCAGATCCGCCAGCGCCGCAATCGTGTCCTGCGCCGTGCGCCGGGGCATACCGGTGACTTCGGTCAGCGCCGGCACGCTGCTGGCCAGGCCACTGTCGATCAGGTATGCCACGTACAAGCGCCGGTAGAAACTGCTCTTGGTCTTGCTCACGTCCATGCATGCACTCCGCTGTTTGATTTTTTATTGCATGTCTCGCCAGGTCAGATACACCCGCAGGTCGAACTCGATCTGGTGATAGCCCGGCAGCATGTGATCACACAATTTGTAGAACGCCTTGTTGTGATCCGATTCCTTGAAGTGCGCCAGTTCGTGCACGACGATCATCTTCAGAAACTCAGGCGCGGCCTCCTTGAACAGCGAGGCGATGCGAATCTCTTTCTTGGCCTTGAGCTTGCCGCCCTGTACCCGCGACACCGTGGTGTGCAGACCGAGGGCGCGGTGGGTCAGGTCTAGACGGTTATCGAACAAAACCTTGTCGATGGCCGGGGCATTGCGCAGGTATTCCTGCTTCAAGTCGAGCGCGTAACCGTACAACGCCTTGTCGCTCTGCACATCGTGGCGGCCCGGATAGCGTTGGCTCAGGTAATCACCGAGGCGATTTTCGGCGATCAATTGGCGCACCTGATCCTGCAGATTCGCGGGATAGGCCTGGAGGTATTTCAACGCAGTCATGGGGCGGCACGGGTCATGAAAAGGTCGCCAGTGTAGCGAATTCAACCAGCCAACGCGCTCCAGTCGAACGGCTCGGCGAAGCGCGTGGCGTCCTCGGCGACCAACGGCCGCGCCACGAGGAAGCCTTGCACGTACTCGCAACCATGGGCTTGCAGCCATTGGTATTGCTCGACGGTTTCCACGCCTTCGGCAATCACCAGCAAACCGTATTCCTTGCACAGCTCGATGACGCTGCGCACCAGCGAGGCGTCCCGGGACGAGTCCGGGAGTCGGGCAATCAGGTGCCGATCGAGCTTCAGCGTATCCAGCTCCAGATCACGCAAATGCGACAGCGAGCAAGATCCGGAACCGAAATCATCCAGCGCCACCCGCACCCCGAGATTGCGCAGCAACCGCAATTGTTTGCGCGTCTCGTCGGGATTGACCGTCAGCGCCTCCTCGGTCACTTCCACTTCCATCTGATGCGGCTGCAAGCCATGGCGCTCCAGCACCTGGCGCAGCTCGGTCACCAGATTCGGCAAACCAAACTGGGTATTGCTCAGGCTCACCCCAAGCACCAGATCCTTGGAAAACTCGGACTCCCACGCCTTACGCTGCCCGGCGCTGCGATGATAGATCCAGCTGCCGAGCCGACTGATCAGCGTCGCCTCTTCCAGCAACGGCAGGAACAGCCCCGGCGGCACGTCGCCGACGCTCGGATGCTGCCAGCGCAGCAACGCCTCGAAACCGCGAATCCTGCCGTCACCGATCGCCACCTGCGGCTGATACACCAGATTGAAATCACGGTTCTCGATGGCGTTGCGCACGCTCTCTTCCAGCATCAGTCGTGAGCGCGCGCGACCGTTCATTTCGTGATCGTAGAAACGATATTGCTGACGCCCCGCGCGCTTGGCTTCGTACATGGCGATGTCCGAGGCGCGCATCAAACCGTCGAGGTTGCTGCCGCAATCCGGGTATGTGGCGATGCCGATACTGGCGCCGAGGGCGATGTCCATGCCTTCGATCTGCTGACAGATCGACACTCGCTCGATGAGCTTTTCGGCGATCTTCGCCGCTTGTTCGGGGAATTCCAGATCCAGCAGCGCGGTGAACTCGTCGCCGCCCATCCGCGCCAGAATGTCGAACGGACGCAGACAGGCCTTCAACTGCTCGGAAACCCAACGCAATACCCGGTCTCCGGCGTCATGACCGAGGGAATCGTTGACCCGTTTGAAACCGTCGAGATCGAGGTACATCAGCACCCAGCTGCTGTCCGTGCGCTCGCCGCGCAGCAGCAGGTTTTCCACAGTCTGGTAGAAACCTCTGCGGTTGAGCAGCCCGGTCAACGGATCGGTGACGGCTTGAAACTCCAACTGCTGATGCAGATGGCGGACCACCGACATGTCCAGCACCGTCACCACCATCGCGTGCTGTTCACTCGGCAACGGCGCGCAGGAGAGTGCCACCGGCACCTGCTGACCCGGCGCAGTACGCAGCAACGCGTCGTGTAAACGTAGCGTCTCCCCTCGTTTGTAACTGGCATAAAACTCGGAATCGGCCCACAGCGGAATGTGCGGTTTCTGCAAGTAATCGAGAAACTCCTGCCCCTCCAACTCCTTCACCGGCGCATTGAGCAACCGCGAGATCGCCGGGTTGGCGAAGCGGATCAAACCATCCTCGGCCAGTACCAGGATCCCCTCAGCCGCGTTATCCAGCACCGACGCATTGAAGGCCCGCGCCGACTCCAGATCCTGACTCAAGCGCTGCAAGGCCCGGCGATTGCGCTGGTGCTCCAGCAACGCCTGAACTTTTGGTTTGAGAATCTGTGGGTCGAAAGGTTTGAACAGGTAATCCACCGCACCGCTGGCATAGCCCTTGATCACGGCGTCCTGGGATTGTTCATTGGCGGTGAGGAATATGATCGGCGTCAGCCGCGTTCGCTGGCTGCCGCGCATCAGGCGTGCCACTTCATAGCCGTCCATTCCCGGCATCTGCACATCCAGCAGTACCAGGTCGACTTCGTGTTCAAGCAACAGACTGAGGGCTTCGAAACCGGATGCAGCGGTCATCACCTGCCAGTCCTGGCGCTGCAGCAACGCGCGCATGCTGATCAGATTTTCAGGGTAGTCATCAACGATCAAAAGGACTGAGCTGCCTTCACCTGGCGTGGGTTGCGCGCATTCCATGCTGCTTCTCTTGTCGGGACATCCAATCGGGACGCGGCCGGTTTCTCGTGAAAACCGTACAGTTACTGAGCCTTCACTCTAGTCCGGGATCTGAAAAAGCAGTAGCTGTCATCAGGCCATCATTTAACCAAACCGGTAACAAGCCGACTAACGGTCACCGCTGGAGGCCCCGAAAACCGGGAAAGATGGCATTTCGACAGGATGTTGACGCCAATCATCCGCCAGACGGCCGTTAACAAAAAATCCCTCTACGCTTATAAAGGCCGCCCCCAAGAACCGCGAGCTAGAGCTTCTGGCACGTGCGTGCAGCAAAAAGAGAGTGGAAGAACCGACATGATCGACCTCGCAACCTGGAACCTCAGCGTTCCCGTTGGCAGCCCGCCCTACACCGTCGAAACCTCCAAACTGGTGAACGGCTTCAAGGATCAGTACTTCCATTCCGACACCGGCACCCTGTTCTTCTGGTCCCCGGTGACCGGCTCGAAAACCGAAAACGCCATCTACCCGCGCACCGAACTGCGCGAAACCTACAGCAACGGAACATTGCGCAACTGGTACTACCCGGACGCCGACAACCTGCTGCGCGCGACCCTTTCGGTCAACAAGGTGCCCAGCTCCGGCAAGATCGTCATCGGCCAGATCCATGCGTATGAAAGCCAGAAGCCGATGCTCAAGCTTGAATACCAATACAAAGACAAAACCGAGACCGGCAACCTGGTGATCAAACTGCGCACCCATCCGGATCAGGACGAAAGCCGCGTCATCACCCTCGCCACCGGGATCAAACTCAATCGCGAATTCAACTACCTCATTCACCTGAGCCCCGGCGGCGCGCTGGGCGTGAGTGCGGCCGGGTATCAGTGGGATTCGCAGATCAGCGCGACTTGGCGTAACAAACCGCTGTATTTCAAGGCGGGCGTGTATGTGCAGGACAACACCGGGTACACCAGCGAAGGTGGGCAGGTGACGTTCTCAAAACTGGACATTGACCACGACAAATAACCTGTGGGAGCTGCGGTGCGACGATTCGACTTGCCAGCGAAGGCGCCAGTAGCAGCACCTGAATTAAACGGTCATGTTTAAACCCGGTCGGCGCAACTTCCCGAAGCCTACAACGGCTTGCGTCGCTGCCTACCGGTACGCCAGAATCCGCCGGCTTGTGCGCCTGGAGGGCCATCGGTAACTTGATTCGGGTCACTGATTCGCAGTGATCGGGTTTAGTAGCCCGCGTCATCTTTCCAAATGGCTGCACGAGCGTCATCCAGTCAGGCCAACGCCTGTACTCGATGGTGGCTGTGCGCATGGCGCCCTCGGGTGCGCCGGATTTGGATTGGTGTCCGGTCTACTAACTTGCGCACAGCTGCCACCCTTCCGTTTAGTAGCGAGATTGGTTGCGGCTCTACATAGAGGCATACCATTCCAATGTTCAAACCGACTCCAAATCCGCCGGAAACAGATCCGGTCTCACCCTACGAATCTCCCGATTCGAAAAAACTCAACGAAGCCGCCGAACGCGCCCTCGACCACTACCTCTGCCCCGGCGCCCGCATCATGGCCACGGTCAACGAACCCGACCCCATGTACTTCGCCAACCCCGCCTACAACACCGAATCCCTGCTGGCCAACGCCAGCGAAACCCTCGGCTCCGCCAGCGAAATGCTCAACAACTTCGCCGCCTCCCTAACCCCCGCCGACCGCAAAACCGCGATAGGCATTGCGCAGTTGGTAATGCTTGGAGAACTGGCGGTGAATCAGGCGCTGGATCACGTCGAAATAGCTAAATAAGGAGATTCTTAGGGTGAAAAACGGCAGTCAAATTCAGATTTGACTGCTGCTTTGTCCTAAAAATGACGGAGGTCCGTTAGAGACACTCACAGCCTTTTCAGGAAATTTGAATTTGTGGTGAAACACGCTGTATTTTCTTCGAGAAAACGCAACCTCAATCTAACCAGCTGATTTACATGGAAAAAACCTCATTTTTTTTTATGTAGCCATCAAACAATTAGCAAAGACAAGAAACGCCTTGAATTTTCTGAAAAAGGCTGTTAAATCACCTACTCGGGCGATTTTTGACGAAAAAATCCAAAAAACCCACCAGTACACGATAGAGAAATGAAAAGTGATCATAGACCTTACCATCAAGAATTTTAGGTCATTCAAGGACGAACAGCTTTTCAGCATGAATGTTGAAAATCCGAAATCTCATCTTTTGCAGAATATCGCAACAACTGAAAGTGAGCGCGTAAACATTCTAAAAACAGTTGGAATTTACGGCGCAAATGCATCAGGAAAGTCGAACTTATTACTAGCTTTTCTTGCTCTGCAATGGATAACGGATGACTCAGGGAGTTTAAAAGAGGGCGAGTCTATTCCGTGTTACGAACCGTATCTACTTTCAGACGAAGCAAAATCATCTCCAGTTTGCTTTGAGATTGAGTTCATTAACCATGATGATATTCGATATATATATTCCGTAACATATAACCGAACAGAAGTGCTAAGCGAAAGCTTAGATTTCTTCCCATCTAGGCAAAAAGCAAATATCTTCAAAAGAGCACTAGGTGATACTTGGGAAACAATCTCCTTTGGCAGCCACTATAAAGGTGGACAGAAGAGGATGCCATTCTTCAAGAATAATAGTTATCTTGCAAAAGCTGGGAACAACGCAGCCGCCTCAGAATTGATTCGATCGGTATACAACTACCTCCGATCGATATTTTATATGGGATTTTCCCAAAAACTGAATGTATCAACACTTTACGACGAGCCAGAAACACTTAATAAAGTATCCAAGCTTCTTTCGTGCCTAGATACCGGCATCACAGGTATTACACGCAAAGAAAACAATGTCAATGAGCTATTAAGTAAAGTCCCAAGTGAAATACCAAATGAAATACGCGAAAATATAATCAAAAGACACAAATACAACTTTAAGTTTTCACATGCGAAAGAAGATAGCGGAGTTGCTATACTCGACATGAGTGATGAGTCTGACGGAACTCAGAAACTTTTTGAGTTCTTACCTTTGCTCCTTACGGTATTCGAGATAGGCTCAGTATTAATAATGGATGAACTTGACAATAGTTTTCATCCACACATAGGCGAGCTTATAATAAAGCTGTTTAATGACCCGGAGGTTAATAGACACAACGCCCAACTAATATTCACTACACACGACATTAACCTAATGTCCCCGCAGTTAATGAGGCGGGACCAGATTTGGTTTACCGAAAAAACGAGCGGCGCATCAACACTATATTCTTTAGACGAATTTGACAAATCATCAGTAAAATCCAGCAGTCCGTACGGCCACTGGTATGATGAAGGCCGGTTCGGAGCATTACCAAACATAAGCTATTCAAATATCTCAAGGATTTTTACCGGAAAGAAAAAATCTGTTTCCCAACGTAAAAACAAGAACAAGGAAACCGTGGAGATAAGCAAGGATGCCTAAAGCTCGCAATTCATCCTCTCGAGCCCTTCCCAAAAAAATGCATATTTATTGCGAGGGAGAAAAAACGGAGCCTAACTATTTAAATGGTTACATCTCCGACATCGACGACAGAGCGTTACGACATGTCATCATTGTGGAAAAAACAAGAAAAAACACTCCAGTAGAACTTGTAAACGTCGCAATTGAACATAAAAAAAGCAACACCAGCGCAAAAGGAGATGAGTTTTGGGTTGTATATGATCGGGAGTCTGTTGCCAAGTATACTGACACCCTTCATGACAAAGCTTATAAAAGGGCAAAAGATAATGGAATCAACATAGCTCTTTCCAACGTTTGCTTTGAGCATTGGCTACTGCTACATATAACAAACAGCTCTGCCCCCTATACATGCTATGGCGATTTAATCAATAGGAGCTGTTTGAAAGAAGAATTTCGAAAGAAACTCGGTAAAGACTACGACAAAGCAGGAACCGAGATCTACGAATTCCTATCAAAAAATATAAATAAAGCAAGAAGAGCAGCTCAAAAACTGAATCTCGCAGCTATTCAGACCGCTCAGCCGGGAAGGGACAAACCTCACCACCTCAATCCATACACAGATATTCCAAAACTATTAAATGCTATAGATTTATTCTGCTAGATGTCTTCAGCTGTATAGAAAACCCGCCTCACGGCGGGTTTCTTTCAAATCAGTTCAACACCCAGTCTCAATTGACCTTGGCGTTCAACTCACCCTTCAGGTAACGCTGATACATGCTTTCCAGCGAGATCGGCTTGATCTTCGAAGCGTTGCCGGCAGTACCGAAAGCTTCGTAACGAGCGATACATACATCGCGCATCGCCTTCACGGTTTCGCCGAAGAATTTACGTGGGTCGAATTCGCTCGGGTTGGTGGCCATCAGGCGACGCATGGCGCCGGTGGATGCCAGACGCAGGTCGGTGTCGATGTTGACCTTGCGCACGCCGTGCTTGATGCCTTCGACGATTTCTTCAACCGGTACGCCGTAGGTTTCTTTGATGTCGCCGCCGTACTGGTTGATGATCGCCAGCCACTCTTGTGGAACCGACGAGGAACCGTGCATCACCAGGTGGGTGTTCGGGATGCGTTTGTGGATTTCCTTGATGCGGTCGATGGCCAGCACGTCGCCGGTAGGCGGCTTGGTGAACTTGTAGGCGCCGTGGCTGGTGCCGATGGCGATGGCCAGGGCATCAACTTGAGTCTTCTTGACGAAGTCAGCGGCTTCTTCCGGGTCGGTCAGCATCTGGCTGTGATCCAGAACGCCTTCGGCACCAATGCCATCTTCTTCACCGGCCATGCCGGTTTCCAGCGACCCCAGGCAACCCAGCTCGCCTTCAACCGAAACGCCGCAGGCGTGAGCCATGGCGACGGTTTGTTGAGTTACGCGGACGTTGTATTCGTAGTCGGTCGGAGTCTTGCCGTCTTCGCCGAGGGAACCGTCCATCATCACCGAGCTGAAGCCCAGTTGGATCGAGCGCTGGCAGACGTCAGGGCTGGTGCCGTGGTCTTGGTGCATGCACACCGGGATGTGCGGGAATTCTTCGATCGCGGCCAGGATCAGGTGACGCAGGAACGGTGCGCCGGCGTATTTGCGAGCGCCGGCCGAAGCCTGAACGATCACCGGGGAGTCAGTCTTGTCAGCGGCTTCCATGATGGCGCGCATCTGCTCAAGGTTGTTGACGTTGAAGGCTGGAACGCCGTAGCCGAACTCGGCTGCGTGGTCCAGCATCTGGCGCATGCTGATAAGTGCCATTGTGTGTGTCTCTCCCGGTTTGGGTCGTTAATCGTGCCAGCCTGCCGGAGCGGCGGCGGCTATTCAAGTGATTGCAGATCGGGGGTTGAGGCCCGGCCTGGTGATTCGATAAAGCAGATTCTGTTTTATTCGGCTTTGCAGCCCCGGCCGATCAGATCATTGGTAGCGACCCAGTAGACCAGGCCTTCATTACCTTTGATGTGAAACGCCAGCATGTCGTCGCTGTACAGCGCGCCCGAGGCGCCCGGCTCTTCTTTCAGGCGATAGACCTGATCGCCGCCGCCCAGTCGCACATCGACTGCCTTCTGGCCGGCATCGGTGAAGCGCCACAGCACTTTGGCCTGGCTGTCGCAGGTCCAGGTGGTCCAGTTATCCACAGGGGCGGATGACTGAAACGGGTTCCACTGCGCACAACCACCCAACAATCCCAATGCCGCAACGGCGATCAAGCCTTTCATCCGTGTTCCTCGACCGGCGGCGCACGCCGCCGGCCCTGAGTTAAAGAGTCAGACCGGTCAAGGACAACCATGTTCCTTGGCCGGGGTTTGCGTCTCGTATTTGTCCAGGCCTTCCGGTCCCGAGCGCTTGTTCAGCACCGGGTTGGTTTCGGCCTGCCAGTCGGCCTGGTAGCAGCCTTTCTGTGCCTCGCCGGGTGCCGGCTCCGGCGCAACCTTCGGGTTACTCCCGCAGGCTGCCAATGTACCGGTCAGCAACAACAGCGCTAACGACTTGACCATCTGAACACTCCTTTGCCTGGCCAAACGGGCGGCCTCAGGCCTTGGCCCGGCTTTCCAGGACTTCAACGGCCGGCAGCACTTTGCCTTCGACGAATTCGAGGAACGCGCCGCCGCCGGTGGAAATGTAGGAGATCTTTTCCGCCACGCCATATTTATCGATGGCCGCCAGGGTGTCGCCACCGCCGGCAATCGAGAACGCCGCGCTGTCGGCGATGGCCTGGGCCAGCACTTTGGTGCCGTTCCCGAACTGGTCGAATTCGAACACGCCGACCGGGCCGTTCCACAGGATGGTTTTCGACGACTTCAGCAGTTCGGCGAAGTTGGCGGCGGTTTGCGGGCCGATGTCGAGGATCATGTCGTCGGCAGCAACGTCAGCGATCAGCTTCACGGTCGCTTCAGCGCTTTCAGCGAATTCCTTGGCAACGACCACGTCGACCGGCAGCGGCACGCTGACCTTGGCGGCGATGGCGCGAGCAGTGTCCAGCAGGTCCGGCTCGTACAGCGACTTGCCGACCGGGTGACCGGCCGCAGCCAGGAAGGTGTTGGCGATGCCGCCGCCGACGATCAGTTGATCGCAGATCTGGCTCAGGCTGTTCAGCACGTCGAGTTTGGTCGAGACCTTGGAACCGGCAACGATGGCAGCCATCGGCTTGGCCGGTGCGCCCAGGGCTTTGCCCAGTGCGTCGAGTTCAGCGGCCAGCAGCGGGCCGGCAGCGGCGACTTTGGCGAACTTGGCTACGCCGTGGGTCGAGCCTTCGGCGCGGTGAGCGGTGCCGAAAGCGTCCATCACGAACACGTCGCACAGGGTGGCGTATTGCTGGGCCAGTTCGTCGGCGTTCTTTTTCTCGCCCTTGTTGAAGCGCACGTTTTCGAACAGCACGATGTCGCCGGCCTTGACGTCAACGCCGCCCAGGTAATCGGCCACCAGCGGCACTTCGCGGCCCAGGGCCTTGCTCAGGTAGTCGGCGACTGGTTTGAGGCTGTTCTCGGCGGAAAATTCGCCTTCGGTCGGACGACCCAGGTGCGAGCAGACCATCACGGCCGCGCCTTTTTCCAGGGCCAGCTTGATGGTCGGCAGCGAAGCCAGGATACGCGCATCGCTGGTGACAACACCGTCCTTGACTGGGACGTTGAGGTCTTCGCGGATCAATACGCGCTTACCTTGCAGATCGAGGTCGGACATCTTCAACACGGTCATGGGTCGCACTTCCTACGGTTTTTTTGAAGTTGCTGTTTGCAGATAGTGTTCTGCAACATCCAGCATTCGGTTGGCAAAACCCCATTCGTTGTCGAACCAGGCCAGGATGTTCACCAGCCGAGGGCCGGAAACGCGGGTCTGACTGGCATCGACGATGGCCGAATGTGGGTCATGATTAAAATCACAGCTAGCATGGGGAAGCTCGGTGTAGGCCAACAGACCTTTGAGCGGGCCGCTGGTGGCAGCGTCGCGCAGGATCCGGTTGACCTCGCCGGCGTCGGTGTCGCTGGCGGTCTGCATCGTGATGTCGAGGCAGGACACGTTGACCGTCGGCACGCGTACGGCTTTGGCCTGGATTCGCCCGGCAAGTTCCGGCAGCAGACGCTCGATACCTCGCGCCAGACCGGTGGACACCGGGATCACCGACTGGAACGCCGAACGGGTGCGGCGCAGGTCTTCGTGGTGATAGGCGTCGATCACCGGCTGATCGTTCATCGCCGAGTGAATCGTGGTGATCGACACGTAATCCAGGCCGACTGCCTGATCCAGCAGACGCAACAGCGGCACGCCGCAGTTGGTGGTGCAGGACGCGTTGGACACCAGCAGTTCGTCACCGGTCAGGCAATCCTGATTGACGCCGTAGACGATGGTGGCGTCGACATCCGCCTCGCTGGCCATCGGCTGCGAAAACAGCACCCGTGGCGCGCCGGCGTCGAGGAAACGCTGGCCGTCTGCACGGGTGTGGTAGGCGCCAGAGCATTCGAGCACCAGATCGACGCCAAGCGACGCCCAATCGATGCCTTCGGGGGTGGCACTGCGCAGGACCTTCACGCAGTTGCCATTAATATGCAGACAATCGCCGTCGACCTTCACCTCGCCGGGGAACCGGCCGTGGGTGGAGTCGAAGCGTGTCAGGTATTCGATGCTGGCCATGTCGGCCAGATCGTTGATCGCGACAATTTCAAACCCTGCCGTCGAGCCTCGTTCAAACAACGCACGCAAGACGCAACGACCAATCCGGCCGTAGCCGTTGAGTGCAACTTTGTAGGGACGCGGTTGAGGCATGGGGTTCTCGATTACCGTGGTGAATCAGGCAGTGCAATGTTGCCTGAACCACCGCTTTCGCGGGCAAGCCCGCTCCCACAGGTCCTTTGGTGTACACAAAATGTGTGATCAACCTAAAACACTGTGGGAGCGGCGGTGCGACGATTCGACTTGCTCGCGAATACGTCAGTTCAGGCGACACCTTTTCTGGATCAGTCTTCCAGCAGCTCTTCAGCCTGACCCAGGATGTTTTCCAGAGTGAAGCCGAACTCTTCGAACAATGCCGGAGCCGGAGCCGATTCGCCGTAGGTAGTCATGCCGATCACGCGACCTTCCAGACCCACGTACTTGAACCAGAAGTCGGCGTGAGCCGCTTCGATCGCGATACGCGCGCCAACCTGCAACGGCAGAACCGATTGCTTGTAGCCCGCGTCCTGAGCATCGAACGCGCTGGTGCAAGGCATCGAAACAACACGCACCTTGCGGCCCTGCTCGGTCAGTTTGTCGTAGGCCTGAACGGCCAGACCGACTTCCGAACCGGTGGCGATCAGGATCAGCTCAGGCTCGCCTGCGCAGTCTTTCAGCACGTAGCCACCACGGCTGATGTCGGCGATCTGGCCGGCATCACGGGTTTGATGCTGCAGGTTCTGACGCGAGAAGATCAGAGCGGACGGGCCATCCTTGCGCTCCAGCGCGTTTTTCCAGGCCACGGCCGATTCAACGGCATCGGCTGGACGCCAGGTGTCGAGGTTCGGCGTGGTGCGCAGGCTGGTCAGTTGCTCGATCGGCTGGTGCGTCGGGCCGTCTTCGCCCAGACCGATGGAGTCGTGGGTGTAGACGTGGATCACACGCTGTTTCATCAGTGCGGACATGCGTACGGCGTTGCGGGCGTATTCCATGAACATCAGGAAGGTCGCGCCGTAAGGCACCAGGCCGCCGTGCAGGGTCACGCCGTTCATGATGGCAGTCATGCCGAACTCGCGTACGCCGTAGTACATGTAGTTACCGTTGGCGTCTTCGGCGCTGACGCCTTTGCAACCTTTCCACAGGGTCAGGTTGGAACCGGCCAGGTCAGCCGAACCACCGAGCAGTTCCGGCAGCAGCGGGCCGAACGCGTTCAGAGTGTTCTGGCTGGCTTTACGGCTGGCGATGGTTTCGCCCTTGGCCGCGACTTCGGCGATGTAGGCCGAGGCCTTCTCGGAGAAATCGGCCGGCAGCTCGCCGCTCAGGCGACGGATCAGTTCGTTGGCTTCGGTCGGGAACGCGGCGGAGTAGGCAGCGAAACGCTGGTCCCACTCGGACTCGACGGCGCGGCCCTTTTCCTTGGCATCCCATTCGGCGTAGATGTCGGCCGGGATTTCGAACGGGCCGTGGTTCCAGTTCAGCGCCTTGCGGGTCAGGGCGATTTCCGCGTCACCCAGTGGGGCGCCGTGGCAATCTTCCTTGCCTTGCTTGTTCGGCGAACCGAAACCGATAGTGGTTTTGCAGCAGATCAGGGTCGGCAGCGGGCTCTTGCGCGCGGTGTCGATGGCCGTCTTGATCTCTTCCGGATCATGACCGTCGACGTTGCGGATGACCTGCCAGTTGTAGGCTTCGAAACGCTTCGGCGTGTCGTCGGTAAACCAGCCTTCGACTTCGCCGTCGATGGAGATGCCGTTGTCATCGTAGAAGGCGATCAGTTTGCCCAGGCCCAGAGTGCCGGCCAGGGAAGCGACTTCGTGGGAAATGCCTTCCATCATGCAGCCATCACCCAGGAACACGTAGGTGTGGTGGTCGACAATGTTGTGGCCAGGACGGTTGAACTGCGCGCCCAGGACTTTTTCTGCCAGGGCGAAGCCCACGGCGTTGGCCAGACCCTGACCCAGCGGGCCGGTGGTGGTTTCAACGCCCGGGGTGTAACCGAATTCCGGGTGGCCCGGGGTGCGGCTGTGCAGTTGACGGAACTGTTTCAGGTCGTCGATCGACAGGTCGTAACCGGTCAGGTGCAGCAGCGAGTAGATCAACATCGAGCCGTGGCCGTTCGACAGCACGAAGCGGTCACGGTCGGCGAACGATGGATTGCTCGGGTTGTGCTTGAGGTAGTCGCGCCAAAGTACTTCGGCGATATCTGCCATACCCATAGGGGCACCGGGATGGCCGCTGTTGGCTTTTTGCACGGCATCCATGCTGAGGGCACGAATGGCGTTGGCACGCTCACGACGGCTAGGCATCGCTGATCTCCTGGGGTTTGAATAGATTGAAACGGAAAAAAGGAGGGCATTTTCCCTCACCCGAGCGCCTCGGGGCAATGACAGATAGTCATCCGGAGGCGTTTTTCCCATGGATAACATCGGTTTCGGCTGGTGAAACCTTTCCGCTGTTCGTTTGTAGAGTTAACCGGTCAGTGAGAAGTGCAATAAAAAGCGCCACCCATCGAGCAATATCAAAACTTTTTGATATTGACCTTGCGGTGTTTTCCGGCCGTCTCTAGACTGCTGGCCCTATGAACTTACGCGTGCCTTCCATTCGCCACGACGATTGCGACGAGCTGGCGGCCCTCTGCAAGGCCGGCGGCGATCCGTTGCGGCTGAATGTATTGCGCGCCCTGGCCAACGATTCGTTCGGCGTACTGGAACTGGCGCAGATTTTCGATATCGGCCAATCCGGCATGAGCCATCACCTTAAAGTGTTGGCACAAGCTGATCTGGTAGCGACTCGCCGCGAAGGCAATGCGGTTTTCTATCGCCGCGCTCTGCCCCACACCGAGCTGCTGGGCGGCAAGTTGCACGCGGCGTTGTTAGAAGAAGTCGACAATCTGGCGCTGCCGGCCGATGTAGAAACGCGGATCGCACAGGTTCACGGGCAGCGCGCTGCCAACAGCCAGGATTTTTTCGCACGGGTCGCAGAGAAATTCCGCGCCCAGCAAGATTTGATTGCCGGCCTGCCGCAGTACCGTGAAAGCGTGCTGGCCCTGCTCGACAAACTGAATTTCGATGGTGCAGCCTCGGCCATCGAAGTCGGCCCCGGCGATGGTGCTTTCCTGCCGGAACTGGCCCGTCGTTTCGGCACCGTAACCGCACTGGACAACAGCGCGGCGATGCTCGAACTGGCCCGCCAGGTATGTGAACGTGAAAAGCTGGCTAACGTCAGCCTGCAATTGGCCGATGCATTGAATGGCGTAAGTCTTCAGGCCGATTGCGTAGTGTTGAACATGGTGTTGCACCATTTCGCCGCGCCGGCCGAAGCGCTCAAGCACATGGCCAGCCTGCTGCAACCGGGCGGTAGCCTGCTCGTGACAGAGTTATGTAGCCACAACCAGAGTTGGGCCAGGGAGGCCTGCGGTGATGTGTGGTTGGGGTTTGAACAGGACGATCTGGCCCGTTGGGCCACCGCTGCGGGACTCGTTCCCGGGGACAGCCTCTATGTAGGCTTACGTAATGGTTTCCAGATTCAGGTCCGCCATTTTCAGCGACCGACTGGCGACACTCACCATCGGTAAATTCAGGAAAACATCGAGATGAGCGAATATTCCCTCTTCACCTCCGAGTCCGTGTCTGAAGGACATCCGGACAAAATCGCCGACCAGATTTCCGATGCGGTGCTGGACGCCATCATCACCCAGGACAAACACGCACGCGTTGCGGTGGAAACCCTGGTCAAGACTGGCGTGGCCATCGTTGCCGGTGAAGTGACTACCAGTGCCTGGGTCGATCTGGAAGAGATCGTGCGTAACGTGATTCTCGACATCGGCTACAACAGCTCCGACGTCGGCTTCGACGGCGCGACCTGCGGCGTGATGAACATCATCGGCAAGCAGTCCCCTGACATCAACCAGGGTGTCGACCGTGCCAAGCCTGAAGATCAGGGCGCCGGTGACCAGGGCCTGATGTTCGGCTACGCCAGCAACGAAACCGACGTGCTGATGCCAGCACCGATCACCTTCTCGCACCAGTTGGTGCAACGTCAGGCCGAAGCCCGCAAATCGGGTCTGCTGCCTTGGCTGCGCCCGGACGCCAAGTCGCAAGTGACTTGCCGTTACGAAGGCGGCAAGGTTGTGGGTATCGACGCTGTTGTTCTGTCGACCCAGCACAACCCTGAAGTGTCGTACAAAGACCTGCGCGAAGGCGTGATGGAGCTGATCGTCAAGCACGTGCTGCCTGCCGAACTGCTGAGCAAGGACACCCAGTTCCACATCAACCCGACCGGCCAGTTCATCATTGGCGGCCCGGTAGGTGACTGCGGTCTGACCGGTCGCAAGATCATCGTCGACAGCTACGGCGGCATGGCCCGTCACGGCGGCGGCGCGTTCTCCGGCAAGGATCCATCGAAGGTTGACCGTTCGGCTGCCTACGCTGGCCGTTATGTTGCCAAGAACATCGTGGCTGCCGGCCTGGCCGAGCGTTGCGAGATCCAGGTTTCCTACGCGATCGGTGTGGCCCAGCCTACTTCGATCTCGCTGAACACCTTCGGCACCGGCAAGATCAGCGATGACAAGATCATCAAACTGGTCCGCGAAGTGTTCGACCTGCGTCCATACGCAATCACCACCATGCTCGACCTGCTGCACCCGATGTACCAGGAAACCGCAGCCTACGGCCACTTCGGCCGTGCTCCGCAGACCAAGACCGTTGGCGAAGACACCTTCACCACGTTCACCTGGGAAAAAACCGACCGCGCCGACGCTCTGCGTTCTGCTGCCGGTCTGTAAGACTTCCCTGGCGGTACAAGAAGCCCCGCACGGTTCGCACCGTGCGGGGCTTTTTCATGGCCGCGAAACAACCGGTAAAACAGCCGCCCGGCCCGCTTGAAAATCCCGGCTAGCCTTCAGGTATCTCTCTGAGCAAGGACGCTCACGATGCTTGCCACACTGCGCCTGTTTTTGTTTTTCCTGCCGGTTTTCATCCACCTCAGCGCTTTCGCTGACAACTGCCCTGAATGGCCTGCCGACCGGGCACAAACCGAAATCGCCACCCTGCAACAGCAGATCGATCTGTGGGACGACGCCTATCACCGAGAAGGCCGATCACTGATCACCGACGAACTCTACGATCAGTCCCGCACCCGACTCGGCGAATGGCGCCAGTGCTTCAAACTTCCCCCACCGCCCAAACCGTTACGAACGGCGTCAGGGTCGGTCGCGCACCCGATCGCCCATACCGGCCTCGACAAACTTCACGACGCAGCGGACATCGAAGCCTGGCTGCGCGACCGCAAGGACGTCTGGGCACAACCCAAGATCGACGGCGTGGCCGTCACGCTTATCTATCGCGCCGGGCGTTTGCAACAGGCGATCAGTCGCGGCGACGGGGTTCGCGGACAGGACTGGACTGCCTCGGCACAGAAGATCAACGCCATTCCCCAGCAACTGACACAACCGGTGGACCTGTCGGTGCAAGGTGAACTCTATTGGCGGCTTAACGACCATATCCAGGCCCGAGCCGGCAGCGCCAACGCCCGCGCGACAGTCGCCGGCCTGATGGGACGCAAGGATTTGAGCGCCGAACAGGCAGCGGGTATCGGGCTTTTTGTCTGGGACTGGCCGCTGGGGCCGGGTAGCCTGACAGAACGGATCGCGGGATTGGCGACACTGGGCTTCGCAACGACAGAACCTTACAGCCACCCCGTCGGTGATCTTGCCGATGCGCAAAAGTGGCGCGATTACTGGTATCGCTCACCACTGCCCTTCGCCAGTGATGGCATCGTCTTGCGTCAAAGTCTGCGTCCGGCAGCCGAACGCTGGCAGGCGCGCTCGCCTTTCTGGGCCGTGGCCTGGAAGTACCCGTTCGCCCAGGCATTGGCCGATGTACGCAAGGTCAATTTCAAGGTCGGCCGAACCGGGCGTATCACCCCCGTGCTGGATCTTGCGCCGGTCATGCTCGATGACCGCCAGATCAGACGGGTCAGCGTCAGCTCACTCAAACGCTGGCAGGAACTGGACATTCGCCCCGGCGATCAAGTGGCGATCAGCCTGGCCGGGCTGACGATTCCTCGACTCGACAGCGTTGTTCTGCGCAGCACGGAGCGCGTCGAGCTGAACGTTCCCCTCGCCGGCGACTTTCACGCGCTAAGCTGCTGGCAACCAACGCCCGGATGCGAGAGTCAGTTCCTCGCGCGTCTGACCTGGCTTGGCGGTAAACAGGGGCTGGCACTGCCCCATGTCGGGCGCGGTACGTGGGAGAAACTTCTGGAAACAGGCCGCCTGAACAGCCTGCTGGATTGGTTGACCCTCGACGAGCCAGAGCTTGCTAAGATTGCCGGCCTCGGCGAACGCAGCAGCGTTCGTCTGTCGCACAGTTTTCACAGCGCTCGCCAAAGGCCATTCACCCGATGGCTCAAAGCCCTCGG
Source organism: Pseudomonas sp. HS6 (assembly GCF_023375815.1). Lineage (NCBI taxonomy): Bacteria > Pseudomonadati > Pseudomonadota > Gammaproteobacteria > Pseudomonadales > Pseudomonadaceae > Pseudomonas > Pseudomonas sp. HS6. Next base: position 4,654,292 of record NZ_CP067412.1, read on the forward strand.
GCTACCGCCGACGGGTCAGGCCTCTCTGGTTGATTCATGGCAAGCGCTGGCACAACGCAATACTGAACAATGGCAGGCAGAACCCGGAATCGGCCCGGGCCGCGCGGCGCAATTGAGCGCTTTTTTCCGCGACCCTCAGGTGCTGGTCCTGAGTGAAACCTTACGCGCCGCCGGAATCGACGGTTTCTGAACATGCATCCCGGTACGCCGGGAACCCAACGGTCGCCGAGGCGCTCCAACAGCGCAGTGCTTTTCCGACCCGATTGCCTTTGCACATGGAGCTTTTATGAAATTTTTCGCACCGCTCGCCCTGCTGACTCTTTGCGGCGTAATGGCCGCTCCCGTGATGGCTGGTGAAGATGCCCCGGGGCTGACCGGTTGTGCCGCCAAGAAGCAAGGCATCATCAATCAGATCGAACAGGCCAAATCCCGCGGCAACATCGACCAGCAAACCGGCCTCGAAACCGCCCTGCGCGAAGTCACCGAACACTGCACTGACGCCGGCCTGAAAAAGGAACGCGAAAACAAGGTACTCGACGCCAAGCACGAAGTGAGCAAGCGCCAGGCCGACCTCGACAAGGCCATGAAGAAAGGCGATCCGGAGAAGATCGACAAGCGCAAGAACAAGCTCGCCGAGTCGCGCAAGGAATTGCAGGACGCACTGGACGAACTCGACAAGTAAGAGACAAGGGCTCACAGCCAAAGGCCGTGAGCCCTTGAACATCAATGATCCCGAAACTCTTTATGGCAGGCACTGCAGGCATCTTCGACCTTCTGCACCGCCGGCCCCAGGTTGCTGGCCTTGTACGGTTGAACCTGGCTGGCGATCACCAGTTCACCGGTGGCCGCCTCAAGGGTGCGGGCCATTTCCTGGAAACGTGCCTGTCGCTGCCAGACATCGTCCTTGGCGCTGGTGTGATCTTCTTCGCGCACCGACGGGAAATGCTTCCACGGTTCATGGGACAGCGCATCGAGCTTGACCGCGCCTTCCGTGAATTTCGGCCCGTCGAAGGCAATGCGCCCGCGCAGCATGCCGCCCAGGTCTTCGCCGGTCTTGAGCATCTGCTTAAAGATCGCCTTGCGCTGACCCAGCGGGGAATTCGGATCGACACCGCCGCAGGCGGACAAGGTCAGACAGGCCAGCAATACAACAGAAAGTCTTTTAAGAGTCATGGTGGCTTCAGGTCACGGAATTCGGCGGCCAGTATCCTCGCGTCACCGCCAAACACCAATAGCCCTATTAATAATACGGGTTGCAGGCGCGCATGGAGCACGCCTGCAACCGGCACAGGAAATTCTCCATGAACAGCCGTTTCAAGGCCTGGCGTCATCCACTCCTCGCAACCCTGCCGCTGCTGGCCATCCTCGCCGGCTGCACCGGAGGCGACAGTGCCAAGCCGAAAACCCACGCACTGGCCACCTACTCCAGCGCCACCTGGGAAGCACTGCCTGCGGTTTCCGACAACGATCTGTTGGCCGGTTTCGGTTCATGGCGCAGTGCGTGCACCCGACTCAAGGCTGACCCGGTCTGGGGCGCTACCTGCGCAGCAGCGGCCAATGTGCCGCAAAACGCTGGCAACATCCGCAGCTTCCTCAAGCAGCACCTCGACGTCTTCGGTCTGCGCGCCGAGCACGACAATCCCAACGGCCTGATCACCGGCTACTACGAACCGGTCTACCCCGGCAGCCTGACGCAAACCGCGACCGCCAACGTGCCGGTGTACGGCGTGCCCGAGGACATGATCATCGTGTCCCTGGACAGCATTTACCCTGAGCTGAAAGGCAAACGCCTGCGCGGTCGCCTCGAAGGTCGCGTGCTCAAACCTTATGACGACGCGGCGACCATCGAGACCAAAGGCGTCAAGGCACCGGTGGTGGCATGGCTGACCGATCCGATGAATCTGCAATTCCTGCAGATCCAGGGTTCGGGGCGGATTCAGACCGAAGACGGCCGGCAACTGCGCATCGCCTACGCCGACCAGAACGGTCACCCGTACCGGCCGATCGGCCGCTGGCTGGTGGAACAGGGCGAGCTGAAGAAAGAAGACGTGACCATGGGCGCGATCAGCAACTGGGCCAAGGCCAACCCGTCGCGCATTCCGGAATTGCTGGGTAGCAACCCGAGCTATGTGTTCTTCACCCGCAACCCGGACAGCAACGAAGGCCCGCGCGGCTCGTTGAATGTGCCGCTGACCGCCGGTTACAGCGCGGCGGTGGATCGCAAGGTGATCCCGCTGGGCAGCCTGTTGTGGCTATCGACCACCCGCCCTGACGGCACGGCGCTGGTACGCCCGGTGGCCGCGCAGGACACCGGCGGCGCGATTGCCGGCGAAGTTCGTGCGGACCTGTTCTGGGGCACCGGCGATGCCGCCGGGCAACTGGCCGGCGACATGAAGCAGCAAGGGCAGATCTGGATGCTCTGGCCAAAAGGCGCGGCGTTGCCGCAAGTGCCCCAAGTCGCCGACACGGTGAAGGACAAACCTTAAGCGCCTCGGCGCTTGAGCTATCGCCTTCGCGGGCAAGTCGAATCGTCGCACCGCCGCTCCCACAGGTATCAATAGCGAGCACAAATCCTGTGTGCACCAGAGAACCCTGTGGGAGCGGGCTTGCTCCGGGCGGCGATCCGACGAAGAGGCCAGTAGCAGCGCTCAAGAATCAGACAGACACAAAAAAGAACGAAGCGATCAGCCCCATCCCGACAAACCACACCAGCGACCGCAGAATCGCCCAGTCCGCCAGATAGCAAATGATGTAGAGCAGACGACTGGTGATAAACAGCACCGCCAGCACATTCACTGTCACCAGTTCCGCCGTGCCCACCAGATGCGCGACGATTACCGCCGCCGCAAAGGCCGGCGTCACTTCAAAACTGTTCAGTTGCGCCGCATGGGCCCGTCGGGCCACACCGTTCAGGCTTTCGAGAAAATCCCGGGGATCGTGATTGTCGCTCAGCCGATAACCACCGACAGCCTTGGCCACGCCCGTGCACAGGTACGGCAGAAAAATCGCAATCAAAACGCACCACAGAGCCACCGTCATAACGCCGTCCTTCTTCAGTTTTTTAGAGTGTTGGCGGGTCAGAACTTCATCACCAGCATGCCGATCAGCACCAGCCCACAGGCTAAGAGCCGTGGCCGGCCGAAAGGTTCTTTCAGGTAGCGCATGCCGAACAGCACCACCAGAATCACGCTGATTTCACGCAACGCCGCCGCTTCGGCAATCGACCCCAACTGCATCGCCCACAGCACCAGAGCGTAGCTGAACAACACGCAGAACCCGACCGCCAGCCCCAGCTTCCATTGTTCACGCCAGAACAGCATGAACGCCGGCCGCTTGGCCACCCACGCCAGCAACGGGAACGGCCAGGCGCTGAGCAGCGTGACCCAGACCAGGTAATCCAGCGGATGCGACCAGCGCCGCAATGCCTGGCCATCGATGTAGGTGTAGCAGCCGATGCACAACCCGATCAGCGCCACCACCGGCAGCATCGACCATGGCAAGTGTTTCCCGCCGCCGCCCTGCCAGAGCAGACAGGCCATGCCCAGCGGAATCAACATGATCCCGAAGATCTGCTGCGTGGTCAGCACTTCTCCGGCGAAGATCAGGGTCAGCACCAGCACCACCAGCGGCGACAAACCGCGCATCAGCGGATAGACCAAGCCCAGGTCGCCGACCCGATAGGCCTGGATCAACAGATAGCGATAAAGCAGCTCGAACGCTGCCGACGCCAGAATCCACGGCCAGATTTCCTGCGGTGGCAGGCTGATGAAAGGAAATGCCAGCGCGACGAACAACAGCGCCACGGTGTCCATGCAGGCCACCACCAGCAGCCGCTCGGCGCTGAATTTGATCAGGGTATTCCACGCGGCATGCAACAGCGCCGCCACCAACACCAGAGCTGTCGCCAGCACGTGTCACTCCTTCATTCTTGTTTTTGAACCTGAGCCATTTAGTCAGGTCTTTGATTCGCGATGTGTCAGGCGCTGTTTATACGTCAAGCGCCCCCGTCGCAACCGGTTGCGCACAGACAAATCTCAAAAAATCCTGTCTGGGCCACACAATTGTGCCCCCACCCGGCATCTGCCCATCCAACCCTTGCGTCCACGAACGGGCGCGCTGTCTTTTCACCCCCATCCAAAGGACCCCGGATGCTTGAACTCGTCGCCGCTTTCATCTGCCTCACCACCCTCCTCACTTTCGTGAATTTCCGCTTCATCGGTTTGCCTCCGACCATCGGCGTGATGGTTACCGCACTGATGTTTTCCCTGTTGCTGCAAGGCCTGAGCCTGCTCGGCTATCCCGGTCTCGAAGAGCGCGTACAGCAACTGATCGGCCAGATCGACTTCGGCGATCTGTTGATGAACTGGATGCTGTCGTTCCTGCTGTTCGCCGGCGCCTTGCACGTCAACCTGAATGACCTGCGCAGCTACCGATGGCCCATCGGCCTGCTGGCCACCTTCGGCGTATTGATCGCCACCGCCGTGATCGGCAGCCTCGCCTACTACATCTTCGCCCTGTTCGGCTGGCACGTGAGCTTCCTCTACTGCCTGTTGTTCGGCGCACTGATTTCCCCAACTGACCCGATCGCGGTACTCGGCGTGCTGCGTACCGCCAATGCCTCGAAACCGCTGAAAACCACCATCGTCGGTGAATCGCTGTTCAACGACGGCACCGCCGTGGTGGTGTTCACGGTGTTGCTGGGTATCGCGCAACTGGGCGAAACCCCGACCGTTGGCGCCACCGCCATGCTGTTCGTTCACGAAGCTGTGGGCGGCGTGCTGTTCGGCGGGCTGATCGGTTATCTGGTGTACCTGATGATCAAGAGCATCGAGCAGCACCAGATCGAAGTCATGCTGACCCTGGCGCTGGTAATCGGTGGTTCGGCGATGGCCACCGAGCTGCACGTCTCGGCGCCGATTGCGATGGTGGTCGCCGGCCTGATCATCGGTAACCTCGGTCGCAATCTGGCGATGAACGACATGACGCGCAAATACCTGGACGGTTTCTGGGAGTTGCTCGACGACATGCTCAACGCCCTGCTGTTCGCGCTGATCGGGATGGAGCTGTTGCTGCTGCCGTTCAACTGGCTGCACGTGGCGGCAGCAAGTCTGTTGGCGCTGGCGATTCTGCTGTCGCGGCTGCTCACCGTGGCCCCGGCCATTGTCCTGTTGCGCCGCTGGCGCACAGTGCCGCGCGGCACCATCCGGATCCTGACCTGGGGTGGCTTGCGTGGCGGTGTTTCGGTGGCATTGGCCCTGGCCCTGCCGCTGGGCCCGGAGCGCGATCTGTTGCTTAGCATCACCTACATCGTGGTGCTGTCGTCGATCCTGTTGCAGGGCCTGACCATCGGCAAACTGGTCAAGCACGCGACTCGCGACGAGCCGGCCAACGTGGCCGAGCCCGCTCACCACTGATCATTTCTTGATCTGCTGCGGATCGGGCTTTCCGGCCTGGTCCGCAGACTCTTTCGGCGCCTCCGCTTCTTTCGGCGCGCCGCTTTCGCTGCGGATCTGCGCATGGCTGATCAGGGCGAAGATGAAACTGCCGCCGATGATATTCCCCGCCAATGTCGGCCCGGCAAACACTGCCCAGAAGTCACTCCACGGCAACTCGCCGGCAAACACCAGATACGACACTTCCGCCGACCCGACCACGATGTGAGTGAAGTCGCCCAATGCCATGAGGTAGGTGATGAGGATGATGATCCACATCTTCGCGCTCTCCATGGACGGGATCATCCAGACCATGGTGGCGATCATCCAGCCGGAAACGATGCCTTTGGCGAACATCTGGCTCGCATGGTTTTCCATGACCTTGCGGCCGATTTCGAGGAAGGCGGCGTCGGTCTTGCTGTCGAAGATCGGCAGTTCGAGCATCACGTACGCCACCAGAATCGTCCCGCACAGGTTGCCGAACAGTACGACGGTCCAGAGCCGGATCAGTCGACCGAAGTTGCGGATCGTCGGTTTGGTCATGACCGGCAGCACAGCGGTCAGGGTGTTTTCGGTGAACAACTGCTGGCGGGCGAGGATCACCGCGAGAAAACCTGCGCAGTAACCGAAACTGGCGATCACCTTGAATTCGTCACCCTCGGGCAACCGGGAATTGAGCAGGCCCATGCCCATCAGCGACAGGCCCATGGTCAGCCCCGCCGCCAGCGCCGACCACCACAGCGCGGCAATGCTGCGCTCCAGTTCCTGGTCGCCCTGGGTGCGGATGATTTCATGCAGGACCGCCGCGCGGGGCGGCTGGTTTTTCTCGACTTCGTGCTGTTCCTTGGCCGAGAGGTCGGGGGTCTTGCCGTCTGTTGGCGTGGTCATGATGTGGGAACCGTGGGGGGGGCTTTTAGCTACGACCCGTGGCATTCCCAGCTGTTCACTGCCGACCTTAACTATGTGGCGACTATAAATTCGCCATCGCGAGCAAGCTCGCTCCCACAGGTTCTGCGCAATCCTGTGGGAGCCCCGCCGATGTCACTTGGTAACGAGTTCATCTTCCTGGAACTGGTCTTTGACGTATTTGATTTCGGTCCGCCCGTGCGGTGCCGGCAAGCCGTCTTCACCGAGGTTGACGAAAACCATCTTCTCGACCGTCAGAATGCTCTTGCGGGTGATCTTGTTGCGCACTTCGCAGGTCAGGGTGATCGAGGTGCGGCCGAACTCGGTAGCGGTGATTCCCAGCTCGATGATGTCGCCCTGGCGCGAAGCGCTGACGAAGTTGATTTCGGAAATGTACTTGGTCACCACACGCTGGTTGCCCAGTTGAACGATGGCGTAGATCGCGGCTTCTTCGTCGATCCAGCGCAGCAGGCTACCGCCGAACAGGGTGCCGTTGGGGTTGAGGTCTTCGGGTTTTACCCACTTGCGGGTGTGGAAATTCATCTTCACTCCTGAGCGTCTTGCCGAATGATGGGGCCATCTTGGCAGACTGAGCGGTCATGCTCCATGAGGCTTCTACTATGGTCGCGATTGGCGATCTTCATTTGGCCGACAGAAACCCTTTGGAAGATCAGTCTAGACGGCTATAATCGCCCCCGTTTCAAAACGGTAACGTTCACTTGATACCGTTTTCCCGCCACCTGTCCGAGGGGCGCTGCAGCAGGTTCAACCTGTCAGGCTCGGATGGGGCGTTGACTGGCTCAGGCCGGACACTAAACGCACAACGGCGCCCATTCGCATACATTACGAATGGAGGCTCTCATGAGCGCTGTTATCACGCCTGCAGATTTTAACGATTACAAAGTTGCCGACATGTCCCTGGCTGCCTGGGGCCGTCGCGAAACCATCATCGCCGAGTCGGAAATGCCGGCCCTGATGGGTCTGCGTCGCAAGTACTCCGGTGAGCAGCCGCTCAAAGGCGCAAAAATCCTCGGCTGCATCCACATGACCATTCAGACCGCCGTGCTGATCGAAACCCTGGTTGCCCTGGGTGCCGAAGTTCGCTGGTCGTCCTGCAACATTTTCTCGACTCAGGATCAGGCTGCTGCCGCTATCGCTGCTGCCGGCATCCCGGTTTTCGCCTGGAAAGGCGAGACTGAAGAAGAGTACGAGTGGTGCCTGGAGCAGACCATCCTGAAAGATGGCCAGCCATGGGACGCCAACATGATCCTCGACGACGGCGGCGACCTGACTCAGCTGCTGCACGACAAGTACCCACAGGTTCTGGATCGCGTTCACGGCGTGACCGAAGAAACCACCACCGGCGTACACCGTCTGCTGGACATGCTGGCCAAGGGCGAACTGCGCATCCCGGCCATCAACGTCAACGACTCGGTGACCAAGTCCAAGAACGACAACAAGTACGGCTGCCGTCACAGCCTGAACGACGCCATCAAGCGCGGCACCGACCACCTGCTGTCCGGCAAGCAAGCGCTGGTCATCGGCTACGGTGACGTGGGCAAGGGTTCGGCCCAGTCCCTGCGTCAGGAAGGCATGATCGTTAAAGTCTCCGAAGTCGACCCGATCTGCGCCATGCAAGCCTGCATGGACGGTTTCGAACTGGTTTCGCCGTTCATCGACGGTATCAACACCGGCACCGAAGCAAGCATCGACAAAGCGCTGCTGGGCAAGATCGACCTGATCGTGACCACCACCGGTAACGTCAACGTTTGCGACGCAAACATGCTCAAAGCCCTGAAGAAGCGCGCCGTTGTCTGCAACATCGGTCACTTCGACAATGAAATCGACACCGCTTTCATGCGCAAAAACTGGGCATGGGAAGAAGTGAAGCCACAGGTACACAAGATCCACCGTACCGGCCCGGGCGCTTTCGACGCTCAGAACGACGACTACCTGATCCTGCTGGCTGAAGGCCGTCTGGTGAACCTGGGCAACGCCACCGGTCACCCGAGCCGCATCATGGACGGTTCGTTCGCCAACCAGGTTCTGGCCCAGATCTTCCTGTTCGGCCAGAAGTACGCCGACCTGTCGCCAGCCCAGAAAGCCGAGCGCCTGACCGTTGAAGTACTGCCGAAGAAACTCGACGAAGAAGTGGCCCTGGAAATGGTTCGCGGCTTCGGCGGCGTGGTCACCCAACTGACCAAGCAACAGGCTGACTACATCGGCGTGACCGTCGAAGGCCCGTTCAAGCCGCACGCTTACCGCTACTAAGAGCAGCTGCGAGCTTCAAGCTTCAAGCGGCAGTCAAGGCCACAAGCCGAGCCTGCCGCGCGAAGCCCGAAAGCTCTGCCCCTATTTGTCAAAACAGTGTCAGGCCGCAAGCTTCAGGTACAAGAGACCAGCGCACCTCCGCTGCTCTTGCAGCTTGAAGCTTGCAGCTTGTAGCTGGAGGTCCCCTCCATGTCCCAAGACCGTCGCTACAGCTTCGAGTTCTTCCCGACCAAGACCGATGCTGGGCATGAAAAACTGCTCGCCACTGCCCGTCAGTTGGCCACTTACAACCCTGATTTCTTTTCCTGCACCTACGGCGCGGGCGGCTCGACCCGTGACCGCACGCTGAACACCGTTCTGCAGCTGGAAAGCGAAGTCAAAATCCCCGCTGCCCCGCACCTGTCGTGCGTCGGCGACAGCAAGGACGACCTGCGCGGCCTGTTGAACGAGTACAAGGCTGCCGGCATCAAGCGCATCGTTGCCCTGCGTGGCGACCTGCCGTCCGGCATGGGCATGACCAGCGGCGAGCTGCGTCACGCCAATGAACTGGTTGAATTCATTCGTGAAGAAACCGGCGATCATTTCCACATCGAAGTGGCCGCTTACCCGGAGATGCATCCGCAAGCGCGCAACTACGAAGACGATCTCGCCAATTTCGTGCGCAAGGCCCGTGCCGGCGCCGACAGCGCGATCACCCAGTACTTCTTCAACGCCGACAGCTACTTCTACTTTGTCGACCGTTTGCAGGCGCTGGGCGTGGACATTCCAGTCGTGCCGGGGATCATGCCGATCACCAACTACAGCAAACTCGCACGCTTCTCCGATGCCTGCGGTGCGGAAATCCCGCGCTGGATCCGCAAGCAACTGGAAGCCTACGGGGATGACAGCCAAAGCATTCAGCGCTTTGGTGAGCAGGTGGTCAGCGAAATGTGCGAACGCCTGCTGCAAGGCGGCGCGCCCGGCCTGCACTTCTATTCCATGAACCAGGCCGAACCTAGCCTGGCGATCTGGAACAACCTGAAGTTGCCGCGCTGAGACCGCTGTACGCCGCAAGCTGACCGTTTCACGCAGTAACAAAAGATCGCAAATTTCGACAGCTTTCATAGCGTTGTCGCAACTGCGATCTTTTGCTTTTAAGGCCCGAAGCAGAGCTTCTGCTGCCAGTTTCTGGCTCTTTGGCGTTTCTCGTCGTAATCTCAAGTCATGCCTTTGATCACGCAGTTATTCGCCGTGCTGGTTTTTGCTTGCCTGAGCTTTGCGGCTCGGGGCGAGAAGCTGCGTATCGTCACCGAACCGTGGGCGCCGTACGTTTACGAAGAGAACGGCAAGAACCTCGGGCTGGACTACGAAACCACCGCCATCGTGTTCAAACGCCTGGGCATCGAAGTCGAATGGCAGTTCCTGCCGTGGAAACGCTGCCTGTCGATGCTCGAAACCGGCCAGGCCGACGGCGCACTGGACATTTTTCACAGCGCCGAACGCGACGCCACCCTGCTCTACCCGAGCGAACCACTGTCAGACGTCGAGTTCGTGATGTTCTACGCCAACGAACGACCGCACCCCTTTCGCAGCCTTGAAGACCTTAAGGGCCTGACCATCGGCACCTCGCCGGGCTATCTGTACAGCCCGGACTTCAGGGAGTCGAGCCTGTTTACCCGCGAACCCGCCCCGACCCACGAAGCCAACTTCGGCAAACTGGTACGCGGACGGATCGACCTGCTGATCACCGACCGACGCGTGGGCCAGCATTTGCTCGATGAATTGAATATCCGCAACCAGATCACTGAAAACCCAACCGTCATCAGCCGTCAGAGCCAGTTTCTGGCCGTGCGACGCAATGCGGGGATGGATTTACTGGTGCAGCGCTTCGGCGCCGAACTCAAGCGTTTCAAGCGCGAACCGGCCTATGCAGAGCTCAGCGCACGCTACGGCGCGGCCCCGGCACTGTCTGCGCCGCTGGGCAGCGCCACCGCCAGCGGCAAAACCGTTGAGCAGCAGGAAAGCGGCGCGCAGTGATTGCTCTGTTATACTCCGGCGTTCCCGCCAGGCTCACGCCCGGACGCCCGGAACCGTAACAGGCCTCCCGACCCGCTACAGCGCAGCTTTTCAGCCCGCGCGAGCGCTCCGGACGTGCCTTCGGAACCGCAGCAGGACCGGACGGGATTGCGTCCTCTTAAACGCCATTCGCGCCAGGCAAGACTCCCATTGGGCCAAGCCCTAACTAAAACAGGATTACTCATGTCCTTTGCTTCCCTCGGTCTCTCCGAGGCTTTGGTCCGCGCCATCAATGATGCGGGCTATACCGAGCCTACTCCGGTGCAACAGCGGGCCATTCCCGCCGTGTTGCAAGGTCGCGACCTGATGGTTGCGGCACAGACAGGTACCGGTAAAACCGGCGGTTTCGCCCTCCCGATCCTGGAGCGGCTGTTCCCCAACGGTCACCCGGACAAATCCCAGCGTCATGGCCCGCGCCAACCGCGCGTACTGGTCCTGACACCGACCCGCGAACTCGCGGCTCAGGTTCACGAGAGCTTCAAGATCTATGCCCGTGACCTGAAATTCGTCAGCGCCTGCATCTTCGGCGGCGTCGGCATGAACCCTCAGGTTCAAGCCATGTCCCGCGGCGTGGACGTACTGGTTGCCTGCCCGGGTCGTCTGCTCGACCTGTGCGGCCAAGGCAGCGTCGACCTGTCCCACGTTGAAATCCTCGTGCTGGACGAAGCCGACCGCATGCTCGACATGGGCTTCGTCCATGACGTGAAGAAAGTCCTCGCGCGTCTGCCGGCCAAACGCCAGAACCTGCTGTTCTCGGCGACCTTCTCCAAAGACATCACCGACCTCGCCGGCAAGCTGCTGCACAACCCGGAACGCATCGAAGTGACGCCGCCGAACACCACGGTCGAGCGCATCGAACAACGCGTATTCCGTCTGCCGGCCAGCCACAAGCGTGCGCTGCTGGCGCACCTGATTACCGCTGGCGCCTGGGAACAGGTACTGGTGTTCACCCGCACCAAGCACGGTGCCAACCGTCTGGCCGAATACCTGGACAAACACGGCCTGCCGGCTGTGGCGATCCACGGCAACAAGAGCCAGAACGCCCGCACCAAAGCCCTGGCCGACTTCAAGGCCGGCGAAGTGCGCATTCTGGTAGCGACCGATATTGCCGCCCGTGGCCTGGACATCGACCAGTTGCCACACGTGGTCAACTTCGAACTGCCGAACGTCGATGAAGACTACGTGCACCGTATCGGCCGTACCGGCCGTGCCGGTCGTTCGGGCGAGGCGATCTCGCTGGTCGCGCCGGACGAAGAAAAACTGCTGAAAAGCATCGAACGCATGACCAAGCAGAAAATCGCCGACGGCGACCTGATGGGCTTCGATGCCAGCACCATCGAGGCCGAGAAGCCTGAAGTGCGCGAGCGTCCGGACATGCGCAACCCGCGCAATGCCCGTGGCCCACGCGGCGACGGTCCGAATGGCGGCGGTGGCGGCGGCGGTCGTAAAGACAAAGGCAAAGACAAGGGCAAGGAAAAACCGGCCGGCGAACGCGGTGAGCGTGGCGAGCGTCCAGCCCGTCAACAGAAGCCACGCGAAGGCACCCCGGCCCGCGAACAGCGTCAGCCGAGCCAGCCGCCACGCGCCGCCGCTGATCGTGCTCCGGACGAATTCCTCGATGACGATGTGGATAACTTCGGTAACCGCGTTGATTACGTGCCAAAGCAGGCTCCGGCCGGCGGCCGTGGTCGTCGTCCTGGTGCTCCGGCGCAAGGCGCAGGTTCGGGCGCACCACGCACCGGTGGCCAGCCACAAGGTCGCCAGAACGGTCCGCGCAACAGCAACGGTTCGAGCACCGGCACCCCACCGGCCAAACGCAGCGGCCCGCGCAACGGCGCTCCTCGTGACGGTGCCCCGCGTGAAGGCCAGGGCCGTCGCGACGAATCCTCATCGCGCAACCGCCGCCCGGCCCGTGACGATCAGCAACGTGCTGAACCTGCCGTGCAGAACCCGCGCAGCAGCGGCCCGAAGATCATGCACAAGGAATCGAAAGCCGACCGCTTCCCGACGCCTGAGCAGCTCGATCAACTGCCAAGCCGCCCACGCGGTGAAAAACCGGCCTTGCTGACTCGCAACCGCTGAGTTTCACAAGGCAATAAAAAACGCCCCCGATCGCAAGACCGGGGGCGTTTTTTTTATGTCTGGCGAAAATTACTTCGCTTTGACACCTTCGAACGTCACGTACAGCTCAACGGCATCGGACTGTGGACCCAGGTCCATCATCTTGCCGAAATCAGAGCGCTTGATGCTGGTGGTGCCTTCGAAGCCGGCACGGTAGCCGCCCCATGGATCCTTGCCTTCACCCAGGAAAGTGGCCTTGACCACAACTGGCTTGGTGACACCAGCAATGGTCAGGTCGCCAGTCACGTCAGCAGTGACTTTGCCATCGGCGTTTTTGCCGGTGGTTTTAACGCTGGTGGACTTGAAGGTCGCTTTCGGGAAATCGGCGACTTTCAGGAAGTCTTTGCTGGAGATGTGCTTGTCACGCTCAGCGTTGTTGGTGAAGACGCTGGCGGTGTTCACGTTGAACTCGATCTTGCTGTCTTCAGGCTTGGCAGCGTCGAAGCTGAAGGTGCCGTCGATGTCCTTGAACGTACCGGTGATGTAGCTATAGCCCAAGTGGCTGATCTTGAAATCGACGAAGGCGTGCTGGCCTTGTTTGTCGACGGTGTAGTCAGCGGCCATCACGTTGGCGGACAGCACAGCGGAACCGATTGCCAGAGCGGCGAGAGTCTTTTTCAACATGCTTTGTTTTCCTTGGGAGTCGAGGTTGAACTTCAGGCTTTGCGACCGAGCATTCGCTTGAGGGTCACATCACGGTCGATAAAGTGGTGCTTCAATGCTGCCAACGCGTGGAGGCCGGAAAAAATTACCAGCGCCCATGCCAGGTAGAGGTGAATCGCACCGGCGTTGTCTGCCTGATCCGGTAGACCGGAAACCAGTGCAGGCACTTCAAACCAGTCAAACACCGGAATCCCGACACCTTCTGCGGTGGAAATCAGGTAACCGGCAATCATCACAGCGAACAAGCAGAGGTACAAAAAGGCATGGCCGAACTTGGCGCCCAGACGCGTCATGCGGCTATAGCTGGTCAAGGTGGGCGGCGGTGGGCTGATAAAGCGCCACAACACGCGCAACACCATGACACCCAGCAGGATCAGACCGATGCTCTTGTGCAGATCCGGCCCTGCCTTGCGCCAGGGATCGTAGTACCCGAGACCAACCATCCACAGCCCGAGGCCGAACAATCCGAAGACTGCCAGCGCCACGCCCCAGTGCATGAAGATGCTGACCCAACCGTAGCGCGAAGAAGAGTTACGTAGCTGCATTGCCCAAATCCTGTGAGAACTGCGAACCAAGACTAGCGAGTTATCTATCGAATTAAAGCGGAAAATTTCGCTTTGAAATATCGAGAAATACGATCAAGAGTCTTGAACAAGGGTGTTAAGGAAAGATTAAAGGCGAAAAGTGTGACTGGAGGTTAGCCGGCGACCGAATAAATTCAGGTGCCAGTTCTGGCCTCTTCGCGAGCAAGCTCGCTCCCACAATGACCAGTGGTGTTCCCAAAGTTCTCTTACAGAGCCGAAACCCGTGGGAGCGAGCTTGCTCGCGATGGCGATCTTTCAGGCAATAAAAAAGCGCGGCCTGAAAGCCGCGCTTTTTCATTCAGCTCAAGATTTTACTGAGCCTTCGTATCGGTGCTCGCCGCCGGTTTGGCCGCTGGCTTCTTCGCCGGTTCAGCCTTTTTCGCTGCAGGTTTGGCCGGGGCTTTTTTCGCCTCGGTCTTGGCCGCAGGCTTTTTCGCCGCTGGTTTGGCCGCCGCTTTCTTCGCTGGCTCGGCTTTCACCGGGGCCGCAGGCTTCGGTGCTTCCGCCGGAGCTGGCGCTGGAGCCGGGGTCGGTGCAGGCGCTGGAGCGGCTGGAGCAGGTGCCGGCTCTGGCGCTTTCACGGGCTCTGGTTTCTTATCGTCGTCCGAACCGCCGAACAGATTGGTGAAGAAGTTGCCTTTCTTTGCCGCCACTGCCGCGCCCGCTGCGCCTGCCGCTACGGCGGTGGCCGCTGTTGGGCCGACCTTGATCGGCTCAAACGATTTGCCTGCCGCCAGGTCTTCAACCTGACTGGCCGCACGCTGACCGGTACGCAGCGCGCCTTCCAGAGTGCCCGGGTACAAGGTGTCGGTGTGTTCGCCGGCAAACGCTACGCGTTGCAGCGGACGTTCCCACAGGCGCCAGAATTTGCTGATCTGGCCAGGACCAAAGGCCAGGTAAGAACCGCCCGTCGACGGGTCGGTGCTGTAGCGACGGATTTCATAACCGGTGAACGAGCCACGGGCCTGTGGATAAAACGTGTGCAGACGGATCAGCACCTGATCGACCATCTGCTTGTCGCCGAAGGCCTGCATCACCCGGGCGTTGTCGCCGGACAGGTTGATCACCACGTTCGCGCCGCCCTTCAGAGCCGGCTCGATCCACAACATCCCCAGACCGGTGTTGCTGTAGATCTCGCCGGACATCCGCGCCTTGCTTTCCCATACTGGCGTCTTGAACTTCAGCATGATTTGGTCGCGCCAGCCGTAGTTGGTGCCCTTGATGGCGGCCAGATGCTGGGCGTCCAGCGCCGGGGTCAGCTGGATCTTGTTGAGGGCACGCAATGGCACCGCCAGCACGACGTAATCTGCCGAGTAGCCAACGCTGCCGACCTTGACGGTCACGCCGTCCTTGTCCTGGGTGATGGCAGACACCGGCGAATCAGTCTTGATGGTTTTCAGCTGTTTGACGAAGGCCTGGGCCAGCACCGGGCTGCCGCCGACCAGACGCGAAGCGCGCAGGTCACGATCGGACACGCCGCGATACACCCGGCTCTGCTGCGCGAAGTACAGCAGCGAAAGGCGCGAAGGTTCGTCGTAGTGGGTGCGGATATCCTGGTTGATTAGCTGACGCGCGGTGGCGGGCAGGTTCTGCTTGTCGAGCCAGCTCGAGACGTTGATCTGGTCGAGCGCGTGCAGGGTGTTGGTCGCGGCCGGGTTCTGCGGATCGTCAATCGAACGCGCCAGGTCGTCGCGGGTTTTCTCGTAGGCTTTCAGCGCCTGAGCGGTGGCCGGCTGCTTGGTGGCCAGGTCGGCAGCGGAGAAATATTCGCCGTCGATCAGGTAACCCGGGGTCCGCACGAATTCAGGGGCCGGCGTGGTGTTCAGCTTGAAGGTCGACACGTACTTGTTCAGCACCGGCTGAGCCTTGTCGTTGCCGATCCACTCGCTGGTAGCCATGCCCGAGCGACCGCCCAGGCTCGGTTTGGCTTCCAGCAGCGTCACCTGCCAGCCCTTGTTCTGCAGTTCGTAAGCCGCAGTCAGGCCCGACAGGCCGCCGCCGATCACGATCGCGGTTTTATCCTTGGCCAGCGCCGTAACGCTAAACAGCCCCAACACCACAAGCGCACAGGCGCGCAGCCAACCGACAGACATTCAGCGAACTCCGGAAAAACACGTAGGAAAAAGCAGTTTTGCGGGCCAGACGACCCAAAGAACCGCGAAGAATACGTCAGCCATCAAAACGCCGCCAGCAACGTCTATCGGCCCATACAAAGTAGCTCAATCGACGCAATGGGTTGTCCCGACGCGACGCATTGCATAGGCTTGCGCGATTGTTTGCCCGCGCCTGACGCGAGCCGCCTCGAGGAGACTGAACATGGGCCTGAACAACCAGTGGATGCAACGCGATCTCGCGGTGCTGTGGCATCCCTGCACCCAGATGAAAGACCACGAACAGCTGCCGCTGATTCCGATCAAGCGCGGTGAAGGCGTCTGGCTGGAAGATTTCGAAGGCAAGCGCTACCTGGATGCCGTCAGCTCCTGGTGGGTCAACGCGTTCGGCCACGCCAACCCGCGCATCAACCAGCGCATCAAGGATCAGGTCGATCAACTGGAACACGTGATTCTGGCCGGTTTCAGCCATCAGCCGGTGATCGAGCTGTCCGAGCGGCTGGTGAAAATAACGCCCGAGGGCCTGAACCGGGTGTTCTACGCCGATAACGGTTCGTCCTGCATCGAAGTCGCGCTGAAAATGAGCTTTCACTACTGGCTCAACCGCGGCCAGTCGAACAAGAAGCGCTTTGTCACCCTGACCAACAGCTACCACGGCGAAACCATGGCGGCGATGGCGGTCGGCGACGTGCCGCTGTTCACCGAAACCTACAAAGCCCTGCTGATGGACACCATCAAGGTGCCGAGCCCGGATTGCTACCTGCGCCCCCAAGGCATGAGCTGGGAAGAGCATTCGCGCAACATGTTCGCGGCCATGGAGCAGACGCTGGCGGAAAATCATGACAGCGTCGCTGCCGTGATCGTCGAGCCGCTGATCCAGGGCGCCGGCGGCATGCGCATGTATCACCCGGTGTACCTCAAGCTGCTGCGCGAGGCCTGTGACCGTTACGGCGTGCATCTCATCCACGACGAAATCGCCGTCGGTTTCGGCCGTACCGGCACGATGTTCGCCTGCGAACAGGCCGGCATCCGCCCGGACTTCCTGTGCCTGTCGAAAGCCCTGACTGGCGGTTATCTGCCATTGGCGGCGTGCCTGACCACCGACGAGGTGTACAGCGCGTTCTACGACGATTACCCGACCCTGCGCGCCTTCCTGCATTCGCACAGCTACACCGGCAACCCGCTGGCGTGTGCAGCGGCGCTGGCGACTCTTGATATCTTCGAACAAGACAATGTGATCGAGAACAACCGGGCGCTGGCTCAACGCATGGCTTCGGCCACGGCGCATCTGGTGGATCATCCGAATGTTTCCGAAGTGCGCCAGACCGGCATGGTCCTGGCCATCGAGATGGTCAAGGACAAAGCCACGAAAGAGGCTTATCCGTGGCAGGAACGTCGCGGCCTGAAGGTGTTCCAGCATGCGCTGGAGCGTGGCGCGTTGCTGCGTCCACTGGGCAGCGTGGTGTATTTCCTGCCGCCGTACGTGATCACCCCGGAGCAGATCGACTTTCTCGCCGAAGTCGCCAGCGAAGGCATCGACATCGCCACCCGTGACAGCGTCAGCGTGGCGGTGCCGAAGGATTTCCATCCCGGGTTCCGTGATCCGGGCTGATTGACTTCACTTAAGCTTCAGCGGTGACCGGACTACCGTCATCGCTGGCAAGCCAGCTCCCACATGTTCTGCGCAGAACCTTGTGGGAGCTGGCTTGCCAGCGATGGGGCCGCCAGACTTTTACAAATCTTACAGAGACTCCGAATGAGACTGTCCCGCTTCTTTATCGACGCCCCGCTCAGCATTGGCGAACACGAACTGCCGGAAGCCCAGGCGCATTACATCAGCCGCGTGCTGCGCATGGCCGAGGGCGATGCGGTGCAGCTGTTCGACGGTTCCGGCCACGAGTTTCGCGGTGCACTGCTGGAAGTCGGCAAGAAGCGCGTGACGGTCAGGATCGACGAACAACTCGCCGGCCAGGTCGAGTCACCGTTGCAAATCCACCTCGGCCAGGGCCTGTCCCGGGGCGAGCGGATGGACTGGGCGATCCAGAAAGCCACCGAACTGGGCGTCAACGAAATCACCCCGATTTTCAGCGAACGCTGCGAAGTCCGCCTCAAGGATGAACGCGCCGACAAACGCCTGCTGCACTGGCGTCAGGTAGCGATCAGCGCTTGCGAGCAATGCGGTCGTTCGCGGGTGCCGGTGATTCATCCGCCGGTGTTGCTGGCCGACTGGTTGAAACAGACCGAAGCCGAACTGAAACTGGTTCTGCACCCGGTGGCCGAACCCTTGGTCAGCCACGCCAAGCCATCGACGCTGGCGTTCCTGATAGGCCCTGAAGGCGGCTTGTCCGACGCCGAAGTCGAGCAGGCCAAGGCCAACGGCTTCCACGCCGCCCGCCTCGGCCCGCGCGTGTTGCGTACCGAGACGGCGCCGGTTGTGGCGCTGGCAGTAGCGCAGCAATTGTGGGGTGACTTCTAAGGCCCCATCGCTGGCAAGCCAGCTCCCACGGGATCCTTGTTGGCCGCAACAGTTGTGAGCAACACCAAACCCTGTGGGAGCTGGCTTGCCAGCGATTGGCGGCGCCTCGGTCTACAAGACATAAAACAAGATCGCCACAAAGTGCAGCAGGCTCCCGGCGATCACGAACAGATGCCAGATCCCGTGGGCATGCCGCAGGCGATGGTCGAGGGCAAAGAAGATGATTCCCACGGTGTACAACACGCCGCCCGACGCCAACCAGGCAAACCCCGCCGTCCCCAGCGCCGCGATCAGCGGTTTGACCGCCACCAGCACAATCCAGCCCATCACCGCGTAGATCACGATCGACAGGATCCGCGCCTCCGAGCGCGGTTTGATCTCTTGCAGGATGCCGATCAGCGCCAATCCCCAGACAATCCCGAACAGCGTCCAGCCCCACGGCCCACGCAGGGTCACCAGACAGAACGGCGTGTAGCTGCCGGCGATCAACAGGTAGATCGAAAAGTGATCGACCTTCTTCATGATTGCTTTCTTGCGCCCGCGCACGCTGTGGTACACGGTGGAGGCGCTGTAGAGCACCAGCAACGTAAAGGCGTAAATCGCCACGCTGACAATTTTCCACGGGCTGCCGTCGAGGCTGGCGATCACCAGCATCCACACGCCTCCGACAAACGCCGCTACCGCCCCGACCAGATGGGTCCAGGCGTTCAGTTTTTCTCCGTGATACATGTGTCGCACACCTCGATTTCATTACCGCAGCGCGCAAGGCTCGGGCCTTGAGCGTAAAAGCGCAATGTTTCCGTTCAACGCGGTCCTGCGCCTGTCCTGATATTTGGGCACAATCGACCGATACCAAGAAGAGTCCGCGCCATGCTGATCGACGAAGAATTGACCCTGAAGAAACTCGAGGTGTTCCTCGCCTTCATGCGCACCGGCAACCTCGCCCGCGCCGCTGCGGAGTTGCAGACCAGCAACGTCAGCGTGCACCGCGCAATCCATTCACTGGAAAGCGCACTGCGTTGTCCGTTGTTCAAACACGAAGGACGTAACCTGACACCGCTGGAAAGCGCCTACGTGCTCGAAGAACGCGCACAAAAGCTGATTCAGGACGTGGTCGAAAGCGTGCGCCTGACCCGCGAAGCCGCCGGGTTTTCGGCTGAACGCTTCAAGCTCGGCTCGTTGTATTCGTTGACGGTGAAAACCGTGCCGCAACTGATCATGGGCCTGAAGATCCGCCGCAGCGAACTCAACATCGACCTGATCCTCGGCTCGAACATTGACTTGCTCTACAAGCTGAAAAACATGGAAGTCGACGCGATCCTCGTGTCGCTGGACGACAGCGTCAACGACCCGGACTGCGAACAGATTCCATTGTTTTCCGACGACATCTTCCTCGCCACCCCGGCCGATTCGCGCTTCGCCCAACGCAGCGAAGTGGATCTGGCCGAAGTGCGCGACGAAACCTTCATCACCCTCACGCAAGGCTTCGCCACCCATCAGGACGGTATTCGGGTGTTCAGGCAGGCGGGGTTCGAGCCGAAGGTGGCGATGCAGGTCAACGACATCTTCACCCTGCTGAGCATGGTCAGTTCCGGGGTCGGTTACGCGTTGCTGCCGGGGAGGATTGCGGCGGTGTACGAGAACCGGGTGAAGCTGATTCCGTTGCAGGAGAAGTACCGGTTGCAGCAGCACATTGGGGTGGTGTTTTTGAAGGCTAAAGAACGCGATCCGAATCTGCTGGCGTTGTTGGCGGAGTGTCGGATGTATGCGAATCGCCAGTCGGCGGTGTGATTAAAAGCAGATCAAAAGCTTACCCCCTCACCCCAGCCCTCTCCCCCAAGGGGGCGAGGGGGAAAGGGAGCAGATCGGGGGATTTTCAAACCTGAGTTCGACTCAAGTCCCTCACGTCGGCGTACCTCTAACATCCAACTCGATCAGTCCCCTCTCCCTCCGGGAGAGGGTTAGGGTGAGGGGGTAGCTTTTGATATTCAGCCCACAATTCCGCGCACGATGAAGAACAACAACGAAGGCCCCAGCAAGCACCCAAGCCCAGTGTGGAAAGTAGCCGTCAACGCCCCATAAGGCACCAACCGCCGATCCGTCGCCGCCAGCCCCGCCGTCACACCACTTACGGTCCCGGCCAACCCGCCAAACACCATTGCCGAGCGCGGGTTATCCAGGCCCATCCAGCGCGCCGCCACGGGCGTACCGACCATCACCAGAATCGCCTTGATCAACCCGGTGGCAATCGACAGCGCCATCACATCCGAGGTCGCGCCAATCGCTGCGCCGGTCACAGGCCCGACGATGTAAGTCACCGCCCCCGCGCCGATGGTGGTCATGCTCACCGCATCGCGATAACCGAACGCCCAGGCCATGCACGCACCGACAATGAACGGCAGGATCGTGCCCAGCAGCAGCGCGATCACACCAATCAACCCGGCCTTCTTCGCCTCGGTCGCCTGCACCTCGAACGCGGTGGCGACGATGGCGAAATCCCGCAGCATCGCGCCGCCCATCAGGCCGATGCCGGAGAACAGCGACAGATCCGCCAGGCCCTTCTGGCCGCCGGTCATGGTGCCACCGACCCAGGCCAGCACCAGGCCGATGACGATGGCAATCGCCGAGCCGTGAATTCGCCCGAACGTCAGGCGTTTGGAGAGAATCACCGAGACCCACATGATCACGCCGACGAAGGCAAACGCGGTGACCAGGCCGTTGTGTTCCAGACCTTTTTCAATGAGATCCCACATGTCAGCGACCTCCTACGGGCGTGCCGACCGGGGAAACTTCCGCCGGCTCGTCGGGCAACGGTTCGCCCTTGTGGGTACGGCTGATCAGGGCAATGGTGCAGCCACAGAGCACCACCGAACCGATTGCCGCCAGCACCGCCACCGGGCCGCCGTGCAGGGCGGTGACAACGTTCTGTTGCGCGGCCATTGCCACCACTACCGGAATGTACATGGCGCCCCAGAAGCCGACGCCCATTTCGCAATCCTTGGTCATGCCGCCGCGCTTCTGCATCCACAACCTCGCGCAGATCAACAGGATCATGGCGATACCGACCCCGCCAACGTTGGATTTGACCCCCAGCAGCACGCCGAGCAGATCACCCATGATCACCCCTGCCAGCGTACAGATCGCCAGCAGCGCCACACCGTAAATAATCATTGTTGTAGTCCTCAAAGTGCATCGTCGAATGTTGTTTTTGTTGTTCGAAGCCTGAGTCGGTGATTTAGGGTCGTCGGCCCTCCTCCTCACGCAACAGCGCCTGCAAGGTGTCGAGCCGGGCACTGTCGAAGGCAGTGACAGTCCCCTGCTCGAACACCCGGCGCGCCAGCCCGGTCAGCACCGCACCGGGCGGCAGTTCGATCTGTAGTCGCACGCCGCGCTCGTAGGCGCTTTGCACGGTGCCGCGCCAGTCCACCACGCGGCACATGTTGAAGGCGAGATCGTCGCGCAGCGCTTCTACCTTGGTCACAGGCCTTGCGCGACTGCCGCTCAGGTAAGCGATTTTTGGTGTTTTCAGTTCCACTTTGACGAACGCTTCGGCGAGTGTTTGCGCAGGTTCATCCAGCAGCGGGCAGTGCGACGGCACGCTGACCGCCAGACGTTTTGCCAGCCCGGCGCCACGACTGCGCGCCAGCTCGGCGACCGCTTGCATCGCCTTGTCGCTGCCGGCAATCACCACCTGGTTATCGGCGTTGATGTTGGCCAGGTACACCGGCGTTTCTGCGCCGTTCACATGCGCCAGCAGCGTTTCGACTGTGGATAATTGCAGACCGATGATCGCGGTCATGCCGAAGCCCTGTGGATAAGCCTGCTGCATCAACTCACCGCGCAGGCTGACCAGATGCAACGCATCGCTGAAGCTCAATGCTCCGGCAACCACCGCTGCCGGGTAGGCACCGATGGACAGGCCGGCGACGTAATCGGCGGTGAGTCCGCCCTGCAACAACTGCCGCGAGGCTGCGACCCCGGCGATCAGCAGGTAAAGCTGAACCGCTCGGGTGTTGCGCAACGCTTCGCTGGAATCCAGCCGCAAGACATCTTCACCGAGGCTATCGCTGGCCTCGATCAGCGTTTCCCGAGGCAAACGCTGGAGCATGCCGGGTTGCTGCGCGCCCTGGCCGGGAAACACCAGCAGGCTGCTCACGCTGCTTGCTCCTGCGGGTTCCACGGGTCGCGGACCAGACAGGCTTCATGGGCGTTTTTCAGCAGCACCCGCGCCGAGGTACTGGCCCATTCACGCAGGGTTACCGCGCCGAAAGGCGTCTGCAATTGCAGGTCGACCCGGCAGATCGCCTGATCGAACACCGCGACCAACTTACGTGCCTGATTACGGGTGATGAGTTGCGGTGTACGCAGGATCAGATCGAGATCACTGGTCTCGTGCATTGCTGCAAACCCGCTCGCCAATTCAAACCCGGCGCTGCCGCTGATGCCCCAAGTCCAACCGCAATCATCAAGCATCGGTCTCAGTTGCCGCAGCGCGTGCATGACCGGCAGATCACGCTCGCTCTCGATATGACAAAGCGCTTCCGGGCTGACCCGGCAGGCAATTGAATCAATCGCCATGAACGCAGCCAACCGCTGCTCGCGAAGCCGACCACGCACGCCCACCGCCACAAACCCGTCTTCACTCAACGCTCGACGCACCACCACCGGTTGCCCGACAGCCAGCGAATCAATTGCCCACTGCGGCGCATCCGCCGGCAACTGCGCAGGCGTCATGCCCCACAGCAGATCGTGGGCCAGAGACGTGTTCACCACTGCGCCCTCAGCAGCTCACGTACACGGCTGGAGGCTTCGCGATTTTTCGCGCCGAGGCGATTGCTCAAATCCGTCGCGCCAATATCTCCGATGGCTTGCTTCAGGCATTCGCCGACCCGCGCCAGATCCTCCGCCGTCGGCTGCTCGATCTGCTGCACCGACAGGGTTTCCCAAAGCAATCCGAGGCTGGCATAGCTGTCGATGTCATAGGCCATCGGCGGCACACTGGACGCCAGGGCTTCCAGTTCTTCGACGCTGCGCAAGGTCACCCGCGCCGCCGAAGCCTTGCCCATCGCATGCACCATCACCCCCGGATCACGCAGGGCGATCAAGCGGTTGGCCTGATAACCGTGGGCCAGAAACGCCCCCGACATGGCCTTTCCCACCAGCAGCGCAATCACCGGATGCCCGGCCAGTCGCGCGCGGGCGTAAGCGTCCGCCGCACCGGCCAGAGCCTGATGAATGCCGAGGGCTTCTTCGCGACGACCGTAGGCCTGGCTCGGCACATCGACGATGGCAATCAAGGGACGCTTTTGCGTTTTGTCTTGGTCGGCGGTGATTGCGTCGTCCACCGCTTTCGCCAGGCCCCAGCCTTCGAGTAAACCGACTTCGCCGTTGCGAGCCCGAGGGAAACGGTTTTCCGGATCGGCGACCACCGCGATAAAGCGCCCGAGTGGCCCGTCGGCGACCTTCAGCGATGACGGCAACCCTTCAACGGCATTCGCACCCGCGCTCAGGGCGTTGAACCAGTTCAAACCGCGCACGGAATAACCACTCATGAGCGCTCTCCTTTGTACAGATCGCGAACCACCGAAGGCTCGATTTGCTTGGCAGTGTCCAGGCTCGTCAGGCGTTGCAGGAACCATCCGGCCCGTTGACTGCGCGGTTGCGCTGGCAGGCCTTGTTGCAGCAACTCGCCGACCTGTTGACGAATCTGCGCCACGTCATCGGCGACATAACGGTCCACCAGACCACTGGCAAACCGTTGCTCGCCACCGGTCAGGCTCCAGATGAACGGCCGGTCGCGGGAGTCGTATTCCTCGATCCCGGCTTCCTGCTCGATCACCTGCGGGCCGTTCAAACCGAGGCGTGCTTCCTGGGTCACCAGCAAGTAGCTGCACAGCGCAGCGGCAATCGACATCCCGCCAAAACAACCGACACTGCCAGCCACCACGCCGACCACCGGTTGGTACTGCTGCAAATCGACAATCGCCGCGTGGATGTCGGCAATCGCCGCCAGCCCGAGGTTGGCTTCCTGCAAGCGCACGCCGCCGGTTTCCAGCAGCAGGATCGCGCGGGTCGGGATGCCTTTACGGTTGTCCTCGGCGGCCAGTTCCAGCGCGCCAGAGATTTTGGCGCCGCCGACTTCACCGAGGCTGCCGCCCTGAAACGCGCCTTCAATCGCCGCGATCACCACCGACAAACCATCGAGGCTGCCCTTGGCGATCACTACGCCGTCATCGGCCTGCGGTACCACGCCCTGACGTTCCAGCCATGGCGACATGACGCGTTGGAACGGGTCGAGCAGTTCGCGGAAAGTGCCGGCGTCGAGCAAGGCTTTCGCCCGCTGCCGGGCGCCGAGTTCGACGAACGAATGTTTGTGCAGAAGCGCTGAGGTGTCAGTCATGGCCGATCTCCTCGAAGCCTTGTTCCAGGCGCAAGCGCACCACGCCCGGGGTAGCACCGAAGTCGTGAATATCGATGGCCATTGCCGGTGGTGTGGTGCCGTCGAACATCCGCGCAAACAGATGCTGCCAGCGCTGCTGCGCGCCGTTGACCGAGGTCTGCACATTGATCGTCAGCTTGCCGGCGAGGCCCGGTTCGATCAGCACTTCCAGATCGCCGGAGCCGACACAACCGACCAGCGCCCGTCCGCGTGGCGGCTGCCCGGCGGGAAATTCAAAGGATAAGGTTTCCATCAAAACGCTCCCTGAAGGATGCCGTCGCGCTCGATCCGGTCGAGCAACAGCGAGGCGGCGAGCAAGTCGGCGGCGCCACCGGGCGAGGCATTCAATGCGATGAGTTGTTGATCCAGTTCATACAGTCGGCGGCGGCCGATGAGGCTGGCGCTGCCACCGGCGTCGAGTACCGACTGGGCGCCGTGCTGCATGGCGTGCAGGCCCGGTTCGCCGGCGCGGTACAGCACGCAGGTGTCGGCGAGGTCGGTCATGATCGCGAGCAAGGCATCGAGCCGGGCGTTCTGTTCGCCATGGCCGGCGGCGCGACTGCTTTTGAGCTGCGGCAGGCCGCGTTGCACCACGGACGGGAAGCCGAGTTGCGCTTCTTCCCGGGCACCGCGAGCGCCGTAGCGCTGGGCGACCTGGGCGCCGTGGCTCAGCGGACGCGGCGCATAACGGTCATCGAGCAACGCCAGACAAGCAGCGCGCAGAGTGACAGCGCTGGCGCTGGTGGATTTGGTGTCCAGCGCAGCAGCCGTGACCAACAGGCCCAATGCCCAGATCGCCCCGCGATGGGTGTTCACGCCGTGGGTGGTGGCGAGCATCGTTTGCTCGCCTTCCCGCCCGATGCGGCCAATGGCTTCGCGCAGCGGCAAGCCGATCTCGCCGAACTCAAGCGCGGCTTCGGCCATTTCCTTGAACGCCGGCCACAACGCCAGCGCCGAGGCATGCATCAATCCCAGGTGCAGATCGGTGTGCGCACCGTTGCCGCGACGGTCGACCAACGCCGGTTTCGGCGACAGGTCGGCTTCGTCGATCAACGCGTCCACTGCCAGATCCGCCAGCCGTTCCGCGAGGGTGATGGTTTTCGGTTGCAGGTTGAGTGCGTGCATTACCAGCTCCTGAACTTGGCGGGCGGGTTGTAGAGGCCGCCGGACCACTCGACCAGATCGGCCACGCTCTTCGCCGCGAGCAATTCACGGGTAGCGTCGGTGCGACGGATGCCGAGGTCTTCGGGCAAGGCGATCAGCCCTTCGCGGCGCATGCGTTCGGTGTCTTTCGGGTTGTGGTGCAGGCCGATGGCGGTAACGCCGGCCACCGCAGCGATCATTGCCTGGCGCTCTTCCAGCGAACGCGCCTTGTACAGGTAGGCGATGCCTTCTTCGGTGAGCAAGTGGGTGACGTCGTCGCCGTAGATCATGATCGGTGCCAGCGGCATGCCACTTTTCTTGGCCACCTCCACCGCGTCGAGGGTTTCGACGAATGTCGGTTTGCCGCCCTCCTGGAAGGTCTCGACCATCTGCACCACGAGTTTCTTGCCGCGTTCGAGCATCGGTTGCTGCGAATCGTCATGCCGCATGTCGAGCCACGCTGGTGTGCCATGACGACGGCCGCGCGGGTCGTGGCCCATGTTCGGTGCGCCGCCGAAACCGGCGAGACGGCCACGGGTCACGGTGGAGGAATGGCCATCGCCGTCGACTTGCAGGGTTGCGCCGATGAACAGGTCCACCGCGTACTGCCCGGCCAGTTGGCAGAACATCCGGTTGGAACGCAGCGAGCCGTCGCGCCCGGTGAAGAACACGTCCGGCCGGGCGGCGATGTAGTTTTCCATGCCCAGTTCGGTGCCGAAGCAATGCACACTTTCGACCCAGCCGCTTTCGATGGCCGGGATCAACGTCGGGTGCGGGTTGAGCGTCCAGTTGCGGCAGATCTTGCCCTTGAGGCCGAGGGATTCGCCGTAGGTCGGCAGGATCAGTTCGATGGCGGCGGTGTTGAAACCGATGCCGTGGTTCAGCGACTGCACGTTGTGTTTTTCGTAGATCCCGCGGATCGCCATCATCGCCATCAATACGTGCACAGGCTTGATGTGGCGTGGATCGCGAGTGAACAGCGGCTCGATGTAGAACGGCTTGTCCGCCACCACCACGAAGTCCACCCACGACGCGGGAATGTCTACGCGAGGCAGCTCGCTGACGTCGTCCACCAGTTGATTGACCTGGACGATGACGATGCCGTCGCTGAAGGCTGCCGGTTCGATCAGTGCCGGTGTGTCTTCGGTGCTCGGGCCGGTGTAGATGTTGCCGGCACGGTCGGCCATGAACCCGGCCGAGAGCACGACGTTGGGGATCAGGTCCACCACCAGTCGGGCATAGAGTTCGATGTAGGTGTGGATCGCGCCGATTTCCAGCAGACCGTCTTCGAGCAACTGGCTGATGCGCAGGCTCTGGGTGCCGGCAAAGGAGAAATCGAGCTTGCGGGCGATGCCGCGTTCGAACAGGTCCAGATGCTCGGAGCGGCCGACGCTGGGCATGATCATGTGCAGGTCGTGAAGCTTTTCAGGATCGGCCTTGGCCAGAGAGCGCGAGAGGAAATCCGCCTGCTTCTGGTTGTTGCCCTCCAGCACCACACGGTCGCCGGGCAGAATCAGCGCTTCGAGCGCCGCGACGATCTTGTCGGTGGGCAACACCGCACCGTCGGCCAGCCCGCGCACCTTGTCGAGGCGACGCTGTTTCTCGTCACGCCGCCGCGTCCAGCGCGAGTCGGGGGATATTGTTGTTGTCATGCTCACTCCACGGGGTTCGCTGTCGTGGAGCTACCTTAGGAGTGTCGGGTGGGGGCATCAATCAAGCGCGGCGGTGAATCATTACGGTCAGCGTAACGATCAAGACCCGCCCTCACCCTAGCCCTCCCGAAACGTCGGACCGCCCGGAGGGAGAGGGAACCGATTGGGGAATGTTCAATAGCTGCACCGACCTGAACGCGTTGCAGTGAATCCATAATCGACTGGTTATTTCAGGTCGATGGATAGCGCAAGTCACCTCGGTTGGCTCCCTCTCCCTCCGGGAGAGGGCTGGGCGGGCGGCGTTCCGATGAGGGAGAATGGGGGGCAACACAAAGCTCAAGTGGACTCAAACCAACCCGGCATCCACCAATAATGTCTCCAGCGCCAGCAGATCCGGCACCTTCGCCACCTGCTCCCCAACCTGCACCGCCGCCTGCTCCAACGCACACAACGGCACGTCGACATAACTCAACTGACTGTCGAGCTTGTAGGAGCGCGGAATCCCCTGCACCAGCAAGGCGATGAAGCGCAGCGTCGGCAATCCGCCGAGGGCGTTGAGGATGACGATCCGTGCCCGTTCGCCGATGACGATCTTGTGGCCGCACGCCGACTCGAAACTCAGCAACGGAATCTGCCGCTCGCGCCAGGTCACCCGACCCAGATACCACGGCGGTGTGTCGAGATCGAAGGCGCTGGATTGGTAGTCGATCAGCTCGGCGACGGCGACGTTGGGCAGGATCAGGTTGCGATCGGCCAGCGGCAGCAGCAGCCCGGTGAGCTGGCTGCTGCGCTGGTTATGACGCCGCTCATGCATGTTTTTTGCTCCACAGGGCAATGCTTTCGAGCAGCACCGATTCCTGGTACGGCTTGCCGAGGTAGTCGTTGACGCCGATGGCCATGGCGCGGTCGCGGTGTTTCTGGCCGGTGCGCGAGGTGATCATGATGATCGGCAGGTGTTGCAGGCGTTCATCGTGGCGCACCTGGGTCGCCACTTCGAAGCCGTCCATGCGTGGCATTTCGATGTCGAGCAGCATCAGGTCGGGCATGTGCTCTTCCAGCAGCAGCATCGCATCGACCCCGTCCTTGGCGGTCAGCACGTTCATGCCGTGGCGTTCGAGCAGACGGCTGGTGACCTTGCGCACGGTGACCGAGTCGTCGACCACCATCACCAATAGCGGCTTTTGCGGCTCACTGTCGATCTCGTGACTGGCCGAACGCTGTGGCAACCACGCCTGCATCGCCCGGATCGGCGCCAGCAGATCGAGGATCAGCACCACCCGGCCATCGCCGAGGATCGTCGCCCCGGACACGCCCTGCACTGCCGCGAACTGCGGGCCGAGGCTCTTGACCACGATCTCGCGGGTGCCGGCCATGGCATCGACCTGCACCGCGATGTGCCGCTCGTTGCACTGCACCAGCAGCACCGGCAACGGCAGGCTCTGGCCGAGCAGTTTCGGCCGTGGCGCGGTTTTCAGCAGCTCGCCCAGGTAGCACAGTTCATATCGCTGGCCGCCGTATTCGTAGCGTGGCGGATCGTGACGGAAATGCCCGTCCAGTTCATTCGGCAAGACGCGGACGATGCCGTCGATAGTGTTCAGAGGAATCGCGTATTGGTCCTCGCCGCACTGCACCATCAGCGCACGGTTGACCGACACGGTGAACGGCAGGCGAATCCGGAAATGCACGCCCTGCCCCGGCACCGAATCGATGCTCATGGTGCCGCCCAGTTGTCGCACTTCTTCGTGGACCACGTCCATGCCCACACCGCGACCGGAAATCTGGGTGATTTTCTCGGCGGTGGAGAAACCGGGCTGGAGGATGAACTGCAACACTTCGCGGTCGCTGATTTCTGCGTTCGGCGCCAGCAGACCGCGCTTGATTGCCTTGCGCCGCACGGCATCCAGTGGCACGCCGGCGCCGTCATCGCGGATGTCGAAAACGATGTCGCCGCCCTCGCGGGACAGGTCGAGGCTGATCTGCCCCTGGGCCGGTTTGCCCGCCGCCAGTCGCACGTCGGCCGGCTCCAGACCATGGTCGACGGCGTTGCGCAGCATATGTTCCAGCGGCGCCGCCATACGTTCAAGAACGTTGCGATCCATCTCGCCTTCGGCGTTGCCGACGGTGAACGCCACGTCCTTGTTCAGCTCTTCGGCAACCTGGCGGACGATGCGTTTGAGTCGCGGCAACATGCGCTCGAACGGCACCATGCGTGTGCGCATCAGGCCTTCCTGCAATTCAGTGTTGATCCGGCCTTGTTGCTGCAACAGGTTCTCGGCGTCGTGGGTGCGCCGATCGAGGGTTTCCTTGAGGTCGAGCAGGTCGGAGGCGGATTCGAACAGCGCCCGGGACAACTGCTGCAACTGCGAATGGCGATCCATTTCCAGCGGATCGAATTCTTCGTAGCCCAGACGTTCGGCGTCCACTTGCTGACGGCTGAGAATCCGCCCCTGGGTTTCGGTGTCGAGCCGGCGCAACTGATCGCGCATACGCTCGATGGTGGTTTCCATCTCGTTCAGGGCGGTTTGCGCATCGCTGACCTGCTGCTCGATACGTCCACGGAAAATCGAAGTCTCGCCCGCGAGGTTGACCAGGTCATCGAGCAATTCGGCGGAGACCTTGACCATGTCCGCGCCCGCTTCGGGGGTGGGCTCGGTCTTTACCGCCGCCGGCAGCATCGGCGCAGGCGTTTCTACAGTCACCGGGTGGCTGAAACTCTGGATCGCGCTGATCAACCGATCTGCTGGCGGGCACGGCTGGCCGGCGCGCACGGCGTCGAGCATCTGCGCCAACCGGTCATGGCCGCGCTGCAACAGGGCAAACAGTTCGGCGCTGCCCTGCAGGGTGCCGGAGGACAGGCTTTCGTACAGGTATTCCAGCTCATGGGCGAGGTCGCCGATGGGGCCGATTTCCACCATCCGCGCACCGCCCTTGAGGGTGTGCAGATCGCGCAACAGGGTTTCCACTTCCTGGCGGTTGCCGGGTTCGGCCTGCCAGCGCAGCAGCGCGGCGCCGGAGTTTTCGATGATGTCGAAACCTTCTTCGAGGAAGATTTCCAGCAGCTCCGGATCGTGTCCTGCACCGTCATGGCTGGCGGCGGGCGTCGCTGTCTCGGGACTACCGGCCTGGCCCTGACGGAACTGGCGGATCGTATCGATCAAGTCCTGTGCCGGTTTCAGCGGTTGATGGTCATGCAGTTGATCGAGGTACAGCGCCAGACGGTCATGACATTGCAGCAACAGCCAGCCCAAGGCATCGCTGTGGTTGTAGCGGCGATCCACCAGACCTTCGTAAAGGTTCTCCAGCTCCTGGGCGAGGTCGCCGACCGCCTCGACCTCGGCCATTCGCGCCCCGCCCTTGAGGGTGTGCAGATCCCGTTGCAGCGACGACAGCGGCGCAGCGTTTTCCGGGTCACCCAACCAGCGCTGCAAGGCTTGCCCGGCGCTGTCGAGGATGTCCACCGCCTCTTCGAGGAAGATTTCGACGATCTCGTCATCCGCGCCGATTGCGCGGGTGCTTTTTTGCAGTTCGGCAGTGGCGCTGCCCAGCTCGGAAATACTCAAGGTACGGCTGCCGTCGCTGCGAATCAGGCCCATGGCCGACGGGTCGAGGCCTTCGTCGAGCAGTTCGTGCAGCGCACGAATGCGCTGCGGTTGCGGGGTAATTTCCTGGCCGGCGGCCAGTTCGTCGAGCATGTTGATCAGCGCTTCGTGGGCCTGCTGCGCCTCATGGAAAAACCGCTCGCTGACCGCCAGGCTGCTTTCTTCCACCGCGCCGTACAGGTCGAGCAAAGCTTCGCACAACACATCCACCGGCAGCAGATCCGCCAGGTGCGCGCCCTCGCCGAGGGTCGTCAGTTCATCCAGCAACGCGCTGAGTTCCTGGCGTTCGCCGGGGTGCTGCTGCCAGCGCTGCAAGAGGCTTTCGGCGTCGAGCAGGATGTCCATGCCCTGGGCCAGGAAGTTGTTGATCAGTTGCGGATCACGCTTGACCCGCAGGCTGCTGCTCGGCGCGTTGAGGATGGATTCCAGCCGCTCACTCAGCAGGGTTTCGGTGCGCTTGATCAACGACTGCGCACCGACAATCGGTGCCAGCGGATCGTGCTTGAGCTGGCGCAGACCGACGCGGAACAGGCCTTCGGCCTCCAGCAACAATTCCACTTCGTCGAGGTCCAGCGCCAGTTGGTGGGCCTTGAACTCCCGGGCCAGTTTGTCCAGCGGCGCCGCCAGTTCGGCGATCGGCAATACGCCGGCCATCGACGCGCTGCCCTTGAGGGTATGCAACGCTCGCTGCAGTTCATCGCTGGCCTGCAACGGCAAGTGTTCGGCGGCCTGATCGAGGAAGCGGTTGAGGCTGGCGAGGTGGGTTTCGGCTTCGTTGCGGAAAATCTCCAGCAACAGCGGATCGAGCGCGGCGACGTCTTCCACGTCTTCGGCTGGCAGCGGCGTGTCGCCCTTGGCCAATGCATGGGCGCGGGCCGCCAGTTGATCGACATCCTGACGCTGGCGCTGGTGGTTGATGGCGAATTCGGCAATCAGGTCCGGCAGCAACAGCAACGTATCGGCCAGCAATTGCTGTACCGCCGGGCCGGGTTCGACGCTGTGCTCCAGCACGCGGTTGAGCAGGTTTTCCACTGCCCAGGCCAGTTCGCCCAGGACCAGCGCACGGACCATGCGCCCGCTGCCTTTCAGGGTGTGAAAGGCCCGGCGCAGTTCACTGAGGGCTGCGCGATCCTGAGGGTCGGCGGTCCAGCGCGGCAGGTATTCGCGCAGCACATCGAGCACTTCCTCGGTCTCTTCGAGGAACACTTCACGCAGCTCATCGTCCACCGGCTCTTCATCGGCCGGTGGCGGCAGCAGGCTGCCGGGCGTGGTCAGCGCCGGCGGGTTGACCGCCGACACCGGGCTGGCCAGCACATCGGCCAGCGACTGCACGATGTCCGGGTCATCAAGTTCCTGCAGGTCCTGCATCACCAGCGCTTCGCTGGGACTGAGTACGTCGTCGAGCAGCGGCACCCGTTGTGCGTTTGGCTGCTCGTCAGGAAAGTAGCCAAGGCTGGCCAGGCTTTTCTGCGCGACATCCAGCAGTTGCTCGCTCGGCGCTTGCGGGTCATCGGTCAGGCGTTCGAGATAATACTCGAGACTGGTGATGACATCGGCGAGGTTATCCAGTTGCTGCCAGCCCGGCTCGTGCGGGTCGAGCAGCAGATGCTCGCGGATGAACCCGTTGCAGGCTTCCAGCAGGCTCGCCGCACGGGTCAACGGAATCATCGCCAGCGCGCCGCGCACTTGGGTCAGCAGCGCTGGCAACGGTTGCAGTTGCTGGCGATCCCAGTCAGCGTCGATGTAGTCGACGATCATGTCTTTGGCCTGTTGCAGGCAGATGCGTGCTTCCTTGATCACGATCTGATGGATCTGCGTCAGGTCGGTGGTCGGCAGGCGCGAGTCTTCCGGGCTCTCCGGCTCCACTGTGCCGACCATCCCGGCGAGCGTCGCTTCGACGTAGAGCAAGGCGCCGGCGACGTCCATCAGCGTGGCGTCGTTCGGTTCGCGCTGGCCCTGAGCGAGGCTGAGCACCACCGCCAGCTGATCAATGATGACCTTGCGCGGCTGGCCGAAACCGAGCACCGCCAGGGTGTCGGCGATCTGCCGCAGCGGCGCCAGCAGGCTGTCCAGATCCGAGGTGTGCTGACGATCGCTGCGCACGAACAGGTCGAGGCGTTCCTTGACCCGCACCAGTTCTTCGCACAACGCCGCAAGCACCGAGCGCATCGCATCGCGGTCGGGGCCGGCCAGGCGCGCGCGTTCTTCGTCGACCATCGCGCTGTCGGGCAACGCGTCGTCCAGGGAGTAGCGATCTTTCATGGTCAGCATCTGCCCGGTGGGATGTTCGGCTTTGGCAATATAGAACAGCAGACTTTTGAACAGCTCGGGCGGCGGTGGCTGGTTGAGGCCGGCCATGCCTTGCTCGAGAAGACGCTTGAGTTCCTTGTCGGCGTCCTTGAACAGACTGCGCAGCGCCGGGCTGTTGGCGATTCGGCCTTCGCGCATGCCTTCGACCAACGCCGAGGCGACCTGCCACAACGGACTCAGCGGGGCCTCGCCGCTCAACGCTTCGAGGCGGGTGAAGACTTTGCTCAGATAACCGAGGTGCGTCTGGTCGTCCTGTTCGCGGAGCAATCCCACCAATGCCATCTGCAACATCTGCCGCAACTTGCGCAGCACATTGGGCAGATCCGCCGGCTCCAGCAGGGCCAACGCTTCAGGGCTCAGCGGCGGCAACTCGGGCAACTGCGGACTGAACAGACTGGTCTCGGACAACAGGCTTTCACCCCGGGCGCTGCGCAGATCGTTGATCAGCGGCAGCACCACCAGCGGCAAATCACGGCGGGCGCCTTGCACGCGGTCGAGGTAGATCGGCAATTGGCCGAAGGCCTGCAACAGCAGGTGCAAGGCTTCGTCGCGGTGGCTGACGCGGTCGTTCTGCAGGGCTTCGACCAGATGCTCCATCTCTTCGGCGAGCAAGGCCGCGCCGTAGAACTCGACCATCTGCAGACTGCCGTGAACCTGATGAATGCACGCAAGACACTCGTCCAGCCCGGGCACCGACTGTGGATCGTCGAGCACGGCTTCGATGGCCTGATGCGCCTGTCTCAGCGTTTCGGCAATTTCGCCCTTGACCCATTCGAGGGCCACGTAGTCGTGCCGGTCACCCATAACCACTCCGCTCGACATGAACTCACGCCTTGTCCGTGGCGGGCGCTGCCGCCGCGGGCAAGGTGAACCCGGACACCGAACGCCGCAACTGGCTGGCCATTTTCGCCAGGTTGCCGATGCTTTCGGCGGTGGCCGTGGAGCCGGACGAGGTCTGCGAGGTGATCTGCTGGATCACGTTCATCGTCAGGGAAATCTGCCCGGCCGAAGACGTCTGCTGCTGCGCCGCGTTGGAAATGCTCTGGATCAGCGCCGCGAGGGTCTTGGACACGCCTTCGATTTCTTCCAAAGCCACACCGGCATCCTGCGCCAGCCGCGCGCCGCGCACCACTTCGGTGGTGGTCTGTTCCATGGAAATCACGGCTTCGTTGGTGTCGGTCTGGATTGCCCGCACCAGCGTCTCGATCTGCCGGGTCGCGGCGGACGAACGTTCTGCCAGCCGTTGCACTTCGTCGGCAACCACGGCAAAGCCACGGCCGGCGTCACCGGCCATCGAGGCCTGAATCGCCGCGTTGAGGGCGAGGATGTTGGTCTGGTCGGCAATGTCGTCGATCAGGCTGACGATGTCGCCGATTTCCTGGGACGACTCGCCCAGGCGCTTGATGCGTTTGGCGGTGTCCTGGATCTGTTCGCGAATGTTGTCCATGCCGTGGATGGTGTTGTGCACCACCTCATTGCCCTTGTTGGCAATCTCCACCGACCGCTCGGCCACCGCCGTGGATTCAGCGGCGTTGGCCGACACCTGATCGATGGACTGGGCCATGTCGTTGATCGCGGTCGAGGCTTCGGAAATCTGCTGGGCCTGATGCTCCGAAGCCTGGGCCAGGTGCATGGCGGTGGCCTGGGTTTCCTGCACCGCGGCGGCGACCTGGCCGGCGGTGAGGTTGATGGTCGCCACCAGGTCGCGCAACTGGTCGACGGAATAGTTGATCGAGTCGGCGATGGTCCCGGTGAAGTCTTCAGTCACCGAGGCGGTCACGGTCAGGTCGCCGTCGGCGAGGTCTTCGATTTCATCCAGCAAACGCATGATCGCGTTCTGGTTGCGCTCGTTCTTCTCAGCGGTTTCCTGCAACTGGCGGTTGGTTTCCCGGACCATGACCATGCCGATCAGGATGATCGACGCCAGCGCCAGCAGGCCCAGCACATAACCGCCGATGGTGTCGGTGTTGCGCCCGCCGGCGAGGTTCTCGAATCCGGTGGCCAGGTGCGAGGCTTCGTCGAGCAGGGTCTGCGACAGGCTGAAGATATTGGTGGCGGACTCGCGGACCTTGAACAGCTCCGGCGAGGTTTCGAGGATTTCATCCACCGAACCGGAGACAAACTGGAACAACTCGGAAATCTCGCTCAGACGAGCGCGGGCATCGCGGTCTTCGACCTGGCTGATCTTCAGTGTCGGGTTGCCTTGCAGCATGCCGTTGAGCACCTGACCAAAACGCGCGGCGTCACGGCCAAAGGCATCGGCAGCCTGTTGCGAGTTTTCATCACCGGAGAGCACGGTATTCACCGCGCCGAGAATCCGCTCGGCCAGCAGCGACTGACGCTGGGCCATCGCCACCTGCGCCGCCGGGGCGCCGCGTTGCAGGAGGATCTCGACGACTTTTTCGTATTCGATCTGCAACTGCGGCACGGTTTCGGCCAGGGTCGCGGCGACCTGATGCAGGGACAATACGGTCTGTTCGCTGGACAGAATCGCGTCGGTGTTTTTCAGCAGGCGTTCCCAGTCCAGCTGCACGGCGCGCATTTCCGGGCGCACGGTGGACGGTGCCGGCGGCAGGCCGGTGGCCGGGTCGCCCTTCTTCAGGTAACCCCAGCGCTGGGCGAAATCGTTGCGCGCATCGCTGAGCAGCTTGAACGCGGCCGACTTGCCGGCCGCCGCTTCGGTGGCGTTCTTGGCGATCCGCTGGGACAGCACCCGCAGCTCACCGGCGTGGCCAATGTACTGTTTGTCGTAGTTGGCCTGCGTGTTGAGATACGCGAAGTTGGCGAACAACAGCATGATGAACACGATCAGCGCGATGAACAGCACGATGATCTGCGAGCGGCTGCGCGAGCCTTCTGCGGGCTTGCTGGTTTTTGCTTTGATCATCGGTCCTCGCCTGTTAAACCGCGACGTGCATGAAACTCGGTGACTGCGCCAGCGCAAACAGGCTGAACACTCGCCAATTCTGCTCACGCCGGAAATAGCCTTTGACGAACTCGCCCTTGGAGCCTTGCCGCTTACGGATCGAGACGGGTTCGAAGCTGTCCTGCTCGAAGTGCTGCAAGCCGAAAACCTCATCGACCAGCACACCGGCAAAAACGTCCTGATGCTCCACTACCAATACCCGCCGCTGCTTGCGCATGGGTGACAGCTCATGACCGAAGAATCCGCACAGGTCCATGATCGGCAACAACCGCCCGCGCAGATTGGCCACGCCCTTGACCCAGGGCTTTACCCCCGGCAATTGGGTGAAACGCGGTTCCGGCAGCACTTCGCTGACTTCGCCCATCGGCGCGACGTACCAGTGCTCGCCCAAGCGAAAACCGATACCGCTCCAGCGATCCTGGCGCGCCGGTTGCGACGGCAGGTCCGCCGCCAGCAGGCGACAGCGCTGGTCGATCTGCCACAACAGTTCGAACGCGGTCAGCGACTCGCTCATGGCGGCGCGATCAACCGGCCAGCACGTTGTTCAGGGTCTTGATCAGCGTGTCTTCGTCGACCGGTTTGGTCAGGTAATCCTTGGCGCCCTGGCGAGTGCCCCAGACCTTGTCGGTTTCCTGATCCTTGGTGGTGATGATGATGACCGGGATGTGGCTGGTTTCAGCGTCCTTGGTCAGTTGGCGGGTCGCTTGGAAACCGTTGAGGCCGGGCATGACGATGTCCATCAGCACGGCGTCGGGTTTTTCCTGACGGGCCAGGGCCACGCCGTCGGCGCCGTTTTCGGCTTTCAACACTTCGTGACCGTGCTTTTCCAGCATGCCGGTCAGTTTGTACATTTCGGTCGGCGAATCATCGACGATCAGAATACGTGCCATGGTCTTCCCCATTTTTCTTGTCGACACCGGGCCCGCTGGCCGAGCGTCACTGTGCGTGTCTTACTGCGGCAAATCAGCGGCAAAGCCCGGAACATGGGCCGCAATTGCGTCGAGCAGTTCTTCCTTGCTGAAAGGCTTGGTCAAAAATTGATCGGAACCGACAATCCGCCCCTTGGCCTTGTCGAACAGCCCGTCGCGGGACGACAGCATGATCACCGGCGTTGCCTTGAAGGCACTGTTGTTCTTGATTAAAGCGCAGGTCTGATAACCATCCAGACGCGGCATCATGATGTCGACAAAAATGATCCCGGGGTGGTTGTCGGCGATCTTCGCCAGGGCGTCGAAACCGTCGATCGCCGTGATGACTTCGCACCCTGCATTTTTCAACAGGGTCTCGGCGGTGCGACGAATCGTTTTCGAGTCGTCGATCACCATGACCTTCAAGGCGCTGGACTGCTGTTCCATAAGGGGGCTCTACCGTCGCCTTTGCGAATCAATTTGTCCGTTTTGCGATGCGTAATGGCCGGAAACCCTTGATGCTTAAGGGCCAGCACGATATGGCAGCCTTTTTAGCACAGTCTCCAGAAGCAATCTATCGACGGGTTTTTCCTTGACCGAAAACCCGCCCGGAGCCACTCTGGCGGCACTTTTTTCATACCGATCCGGTAGCCAATTTTCGAGGAAAACCCAATGAGCGTTCGCGTCGGGATAGTCATGGACCCAATTGCCAGCATTTCCTATAAAAAGGATAGCTCGCTGGCCATGCTGCTGGCGGCGCAGAAGCGCGGCTGGGAACTGTTCTACATGGAACAGCAAGACCTTTATCAGGGCGAAGGTCAGGCACGGGCGCGGATGAAGCCGCTGAAAGTCTTCGCCAACCCGGAAAAGTGGTTCGAACTGGGCACCGAACAGGATCTGCCGCTGAGCGACCTGAACGTGATCCTGATGCGCAAGGATCCGCCGTTCGACATGGAGTTCGTCTACTCCACCTACCTGCTCGAACAGGCCGAAGCCGCCGGCGTACTGGTGGTCAACAAGCCGCAGAGCCTGCGCGACTGCAATGAAAAACTGTTCGCCACCCTGTTCCCGCAGTGCACGCCGCCGACCGTGGTCAGCCGCCGCGCCGACGTGCTGCGCGAATTCGCCGCCAAGCATGGCGACGTGATCCTCAAGCCGCTGGACGGCATGGGCGGTACTTCGATCTTCCGTCACCGCGTCGGCGACCCGAACCTGTCGGTGATCCTCGAAACCCTGACCGCCCTCGGCACCCAGCAGATCATGGGCCAGGCGTACCTCCCGGCGATCAAGGACGGCGACAAGCGCATCCTGATGATCGACGGCGAGCCGGTGGATTACTGCCTGGCGCGGATTCCGGCCCAGGGCGAAACCCGTGGCAACCTCGCCGCCGGCGGTCGTGGCGAAGCCCGTCCGTTGACCGACAAGGATCGCTGGATCGCCGCTCAGGTCGGCCCGACCTTGCGCGAGAAGGGCCTGCTGTTCGTCGGCCTGGACGTGATCGGTGAGCACCTGACCGAAATCAACGTCACCAGCCCGACCTGCATCCGCGAGATCGACAATGCCTTCGGCACCGACATCGGCGGCCTGCTGATAGATGCCATCGAGAAAAAGCTGCAAGCTTGATGTGTGTCACATGCAGCCTGTCGCTTGATGCTTGAAGCCCAAGGCGAGAAACCAACATTGCGTTATCATGCGCGGCCTGTGAAAAACGCGATGTTGGTTTTCTTGTCATGACACTTCCGTCCGATCTGCCCGCTGAACTCGCCCATAAAGGCGTGCGCCCGGTCGATCGCCTCGGATTTACCCTGTTTCTCGCGGCGCTGATCCATCTGGCGCTGCTGCTCGGCGTGGGTTTCACCATGGTCGAGCCCAAACAGATCAGCAAAACCCTGGAAATCACCCTCGCCACCTTCAAGAGCGAAACCAAGCCGAAAAAGGCTGATTTCATCGCTCAGGAAAACCAGGAAGGCAGCGGCACCCTCGACAAGAAGGCGATCCCCAAGACCACCGAGGTCGCGCCGTTCCAGGACAATCAGGTCAAGAAAGTCACCCCGCCGCCGGCCGCCAAGCCGGAAGTGCAGGAAGCCGCGCCCAAGGCTGCCGTGACCACCATCGCGCCAAAACCGAAAAAGGCGCCGACCAAGAAAGAAGAAACCAAGACCGAGACCAAACCGACGGTCGACGCCCCGACGTTCGACAGCTCGCAGCTCTCCAGCGACATCGCCAGTCTCGAAGCCGAACTGGCCAACGAACAACAGCTGTACGCCAAACGCCCGCGCATTCACCGCCTGAGCGCGGCCTCGACCATGCGCGACAAGGGCGCCTGGTACAAGGACGAATGGCGCAAGAAGGTCGAGCGCATCGGCAACCTCAATTACCCCGACGAAGCCCGTCGTCAGCAGATCTACGGCAATCTGCGCCTGATGGTGTCGATCAACCGAGACGGCTCGCTGTATGAAGTGCTGGTGCTGGAATCCTCCGGCCAGCCGCTGCTGGATCAGGCGGCGCAGCGCATCGTACGGCTGGCCGCGCCTTTCGCACCGTTTACCGGCGACCTGTCGGACATCGACCGACTGGAAATCATCCGCACCTGGAAATTCGCCCGGGGCGACCGGCTGTCCAGTAACTGAGCCGATCTTTTGACTGCTCCAGCTTGTCAGTTCGCCCCCCGAACGCCACACTACCGCACATGAAAAACGTCAGCCCCAGCTACCTCAAGCATCACTTCCTGATCGCCATGCCACACATGGCCGACCCGAACTTTGCCCACACCTTGACCTACATCGTCGAGCACACGGCCAATGGGGCCATGGGGCTGGTGGTCAATCGACCGCAAGAGCTGAATCTGGCCGACATCCTCGAGCAATTGCGCCCGGACATTGATCCGCCAGCGCTATGCCAGCATGTGCCGATCTTCATCGGCGGCCCGGTGCAGACCGATCGCGGTTTCGTGCTGCACCCGGCGGGCAAGACCTTCCAGGCTACCGTCGAGCTGGAAGGCGAGCTGGCACTGTCCACTTCGCAAGACGTGCTGTTCGCCATCGCTGACGGTGTGGGTCCGGCGAAAAGCCTGATCGCCCTCGGCTACGCCGGTTGGGAAGCAGGGCAACTGGAGGCTGAAATGGCCGACAACGCGTGGCTGACTTGCCCGTATGACGCCGACATCCTGTTCAACACCAGCAGCGAATTGCGCCTGGAAGCGGCGGCCAAGCACTTGGGGATCAACCTCAACCTGCTGACCAGCCAGGCAGGGCACGCCTGATGGCCCTGCGCCTGATCCTCGGCTTCGACTACGGCACCAAACAGATCGGCGTGGCGGTCGGTCAGGTGATTACTGGCCAGGCCCGCGAACTGTGCACCTTGAAGGCGCAAAACGGTGTGCCGGACTGGAATCAGGTCGAAGCCCTGATAAAGGAATGGAAACCCGACGCTGTGGTGGTCGGTCTGCCGCTGAACATGGACGGCACGCCCAGCGAGATGTGCCTGCGCGCCGAGAAATTCGCCCGTCGCCTCAACGGCCGCTACAACCTGCCCTTCTATACCCACGACGAGCGCCTGACGACCTTCGAAGCCAAGGGCGAACGACTGGTACGCGGCGGGCAGAAAGGCAGTTACCGCGACAACCCGGTGGACGCCATCGCCGCCGCCCTGCTGCTGCAAGGCTGGCTCGACGAAAACACCGCACTCTTTGAATCCTGACAAGCGCTACGGCGCTTTTCTTTTGGTTACAACCCGAGCCTCGGTTCGCGAGAACCGGCTTGCCCCCAAGAAGGAGCAACCATGAGCCTGCCCAATCCCGCCGATCTGATCAGCCAGATGGCGACCCGCCTCAAGGCGCACCTCGCCCAGCGTGATATCAGCGAACCGCGTTACATCGGCATTCGCACCGGCGGTGTCTGGGTCGCCCAGGCCCTGCTCGAAGAGCTGGGCAGCGATGCACCCTTGGGCACGCTGGATGTTTCTTTCTACCGCGACGACTTCAGCCAGAACGGCCTGCACCCGCAAGTGCGCCCGTCCGCCCTGCCCTTCGAAATCGAAGGCCAGCATCTGGTGCTGATCGACGACGTACTGATGAGCGGCCGGACCATCCGCGCCGCCATGAACGAACTGTTCGACTACGGCCGCCCGGCCAGCGTGACACTGGTCTGCCTGCTGGACCTGGACGCCGGCGAACTGCCGATCCGCCCGAACGTGGTCGGTGCGACGCTGTCGCTGAGCCCCCACGAACGGGTGAAGCTGTCCGGCCCGGAGCTGGCCCTCGAACTGCAAGACCTCGCCCTTTAATCCGCCCTATTGAGAGTCCCCTTCGCGATGACGCCTCTAGATACCAAGCGCCCGCTGCAGCTCAATGATCAGGGCCAGCTGCGCCACTTCCTCTCACTCGACGGCCTGCGCCGCGAGTTGCTGACGGAAATCCTCGACACCGCCGACTCGTTCCTCGAAGTCGGCGCCCGGGCCGTGAAGAAGGTCCCGTTGCTGCGCGGCAAGACCGTGTGCAACGTGTTCTTCGAAAACTCCACCCGCACCCGCACTACCTTCGAACTGGCGGCCCAGCGGCTGTCGGCGGACGTGATCACCCTGAACGTGTCGACTTCGTCGGCCAGCAAGGGCGAAACCCTGCTCGACACCCTGCGCAACCTCGAAGCCATGGCCGCCGACATGTTCGTCGTGCGCCACGGTGACTCGGGTGCCGCACACTTCATCGCCGAGCATGTCTGCCCGCAGGTGGCGATCATCAACGGCGGCGACGGCCGTCATGCCCACCCGACCCAGGGCATGCTCGACATGCTGACCATCCGTCGGCACAAGGGCAGCTTCGAAAACCTTTCGGTGGCCATCGTCGGCGACATCCTGCACTCGCGGGTGGCGCGCTCGAACATGCTCGCCCTGAAGACCCTCGGTTGCCCGGACATCCGCGTGATCGCGCCGAAAACCCTGCTGCCGATCGGCATCGAGCAGTACGGCGTGAAAGTCTACACCGACATGACCGAAGGCCTGAAAGACGTCGACGTGGTGATCATGTTGCGCCTGCAGCGTGAACGCATGACCGGCGGCCTGCTGCCGAGCGAGGGCGAGTTCTACCGCCTGTTCGGCCTGACCACTGCGCGCCTGGCGGGTGCCAAGCCCGATTGCATCGTCATGCACCCGGGGCCGATCAACCGTGGCGTGGAGATCGAATCGGCAGTGGCCGACGGCCCACACTCGGTGATCCTCAATCAAGTCACCTACGGCATCGCGATCCGTATGGCCGTGTTGTCGATGGCCATGAGCGGACAAACAGCCCAGCGCCAATTCGAGCAGGAGAACGCCCAGTGAAGCTCAGCATTCTCGGCGCCCGCGTCATCGATCCAAGCAGCGGCCTGGATCAAATCACCGATATTCACGTTGAAGCCTGCAAGATCGTCGCCCTAGGCGCGGCCCCGGCTGGTTTCACCGCCGTCGAAACCATCGACGCCCAAGGCCTTGTCGCCGCTCCTGGCCTCGTCGACCTGAACGTCGCCCTGCGCGAGCCGGGTTACAGCCGCAAAGGCAGCATCGCCAGCGAAACCCGCGCGGCGGCGGCCGGCGGCGTGACCAGCCTGTGCTGTCCACCAAAGACCAAACCGGTGCTCGACACCTCCGCCGTGGCCGAACTGATCCTCGACCGCGCCCGCGAGGCCGGCAACACCAAGGTGTTCCCGATCGGCGCCCTGAGCAAAGGCCTGGACGGCGAGCAACTGGCCGAGCTGGTGGCCCTGCGCGACGCCGGCTGCGTGGCCTTCGGCAACGGCCTGGAAAGCTTCCGCAACACCCGCACCCTGTGCCGGGCGCTGGACTACGCGGCAACCTTCGACCTGACAGTGATTTTCAACTCGCAGGATCACGACCTGGCCGAAGGCGGCTTGGCTCATGAAGGCGCTGTCGCCAGTTTCCTAGGGTTGCCGGGCATTCCGGAAACCGCTGAAACCGTGGCTCTGGCCCGGGATCTGCTGCTGGTCGAGCAGACCGGCGTGCGCGCGCACTTCAGCCAGCTCACCAGCGCTCGCGGCGTGGCGCTGATCGCTCAGGCCCAGGCCCGTGGCTTGAAAGTCACCGCGGATGTCGCCCTGTATCAACTGATCCTGACGGATGAAGCGCTGATCGATTTCAGCAGCCTGTATCACGTTCAACCGCCGCTGCGCACCCGCGCCGACCGCGACGGTCTGCGTGAAGCGGTGAAGTCCGGGGTGGTCTCGGCGATTTCCAGCCATCACCAGCCCCACGAGCGCGATGCCAAACTGGCACCGTTCGGCGCGACCGAGCCCGGCATCAGCAGCGTCGAGCTGTTGCTGCCGCTGGCGATGACGCTGGTCGAGGATGGTCTGCTGGA
Organism: Pseudomonas sp. HS6; assembly: GCF_023375815.1. Taxonomy (NCBI): domain Bacteria; kingdom Pseudomonadati; phylum Pseudomonadota; class Gammaproteobacteria; order Pseudomonadales; family Pseudomonadaceae; genus Pseudomonas; species Pseudomonas sp. HS6. The sequence continues at coordinate 4,698,237 of NZ_CP067412.1, forward strand.
CCTGCCGACCCTGCTCGCACGCCTGAGCGCCGGCCCGGCCGAGGCCCTGCGCCTACCGGCAGGCAAACTGGCGGTGGGTGGCGCGGCGGATATCGTGCTGTTCGATCCGAAGGCTTCGACCGTGGCCGGTGAAACCTGGCTGTCGAAGGGCGAGAACTGCCCGTTCCTCGGTCATAGCCTGCCGGGTGTGGTGCGTTACACGCTGGTGGATGGCCGAATCAGCCATCAGGCATGAAGACAAGAGATAGCAGGCTGTAATGGCCTGCTATCTCCTGAATTTTATTTAATAGCGCCAAACATCCTTGCTGGTAAAGTCACGCTTAAAGTCATTCCTCGCAACACCATCTCCTTAGCGCCATCTCCGTCGTTAGATCTACACCGACTGATGTAGGAAAACGGCCGCCCGCCATAAAGAAATATCCGACGTTTTACACTCTCGTAAAAACAGCTTCGACACAATCAGAAACAGCCTACAAAGTTCTCGTAGGCGACAATTACGCGCAGCCTTTAATATAAAACTACCAAAAGGATAACCAACACCCACAAGGATGAGCATATGAAAAATGGACTTACGCTCCCCCCTATTGTCACCAGAGGCACAACAGGAAACTCTGGCGGATTTACAGTCGACTCCGGTTTCAGATGGGGAACCTACGCAACAGCAGATTGGCAGGGTGCAGGAGAGGCTATTGTCACCAATGACGGTCAAACCTATTCACTACCACTGAGCAATGGCCCAGTCATAACCTCAGCAGAGATGGACATGTTCCATGCCTGGCTTGAAATGAAATCCGGAATTAAAGCCTTCACCTATGAACTGCAAATGGTGAACAAGGCAATTAACAACGATGCTCTGGGTGGAATTCGGGACCTTTGGAGAATCACGGAAAGCGACAACTATCTGCTCAGCAACTCCGCCATTATCAGTCATGGTTATTTCAAGAACAAAGTCATCAACTTTAGCTTGGCTGATTCATTTGCGGCGCAGCAAAAACTAAGCACCATAGAAGCCTTGATCAAAGTCTCCGCGACTGCTCCGTACAATCTGAATTACGAAACACTCACAAACGAACTTTCTGGAGGAACCTTCAGCCCGATCAAAGCCTTTGCTCATTATCTCTGGGGAAAGGGTGAGAGGATGAGGGTCAATATCAACAATATTGGCCTGAATGTCAGAGCCAACGAACTGCCACTGCTGACAAGCTCTATCGCGAGCACTCGAGAAGCCGGCACTTATTACTTATCTGACCGAAGATCCCTTACGCCACCATTAATGACAGCAATGTCACCGGGGCTTATCTGGGAAGAATAACGTTAAAGATGGAAGGGAACTTTTCGCGCGACAAAGCAGGATCCTGGGTTTTCGATGGCGTTATCAGAGCTTATACTGACACTTACGACTTCGACGCAAGCAACAGATCAACTGCCCTTGAGTTATTAACTACAGCAGGCAGAGTATTTTCTGGAACACATTACGAAATCGACATTTTCGGCGAGCATAAAATAAGGCTGAGCGGGACCGGATTTCACCCTACCCCGTGAGCATCAATAACTTTACAGACACCTGCACAACGGAAAGTGAATGAGCATAATTTACACACTATTGAGTTATTTGTACCCAACCGCTCTCGCACTTACATCTGGCGCAGGAGTACTCACATTAATAAAGAACCTCAAAGCAGGAACATATGACATAAATCAGGATTCTATCGGTCTACCCATTGGTGTAACGCTGATTATTTTCCTGACACTTTCACTGATGCATTTACTGCAGATTCTCTTATTACGCCGGGCACGCGCCAATTCGTTTGCAGGTCTGCTACTGAAAATATCCGCCTACCTGATTGCAACGATATCCTTGGTGATTTTGGTGGACAGGATTGTGCATTGGTCGATACCCCATCACGCCGTCATTGCAATCCTTTATGGTGTGACTGCCATCACGTTTGCCGTTTTCCAAATACAAACCTTGGTGCGATTGAAATAACGCGCAAGACCAAGTGTCGAGGGGGGGGGGAACCTGCCAGCGCACGAACTGCGCCGGAGGTCCTCCCCCTCGGCATCATTTACTGAAAGGCGCCCCGCCCTTCGGCATTACGCACCGATACCTGATCGTTCAGCGTCCAGAAGTCATACAGCACGCCAATAAAGAACAACCCGCCCGTCAGCAGGTACAGCAGGCCGCTGATCCACTTGCCCTGGTACATCCGGTGGACGCCGAGTACCCCGAGAAACGCCAGCAGGATCCACGCCACGCTGTACTCGATCGGCCCGTCGGCAAAGCGAAGATCCGCTTCTCGATCCATCGCCGGGATCAGGAACACGTCGATCAGCCAGCCAATCCCCAGCAACCCGAAAGTGAAAAACCAGATCGTTCCGGTCACCGGCTTACCGTAATAAAAACGGTGGGCACCGGTGAAACCGAAGATCCACAGCAGGTAACCGATGACCTTGCTATGGGTGTCTTTTTCCTTAACACGGGGTAGCTGATAGCTGTTCATGAAGACCTCGATTCACACGATAGATAAATATTCTTGAATTCTTTGTGACTTTTTTACAGGTCGCCGACGTACGGCAAATGCTACCTTGTGTTACGTCAAAGCCTTATAGCACCTGACTTCTGTCCGACAATTGCGTCTATTTGCCGCTTGTTTGGTTCCGTTGCCCGCCTTTTGAATCGACCAACGGCCTCGGAAGGGACAAAAAAGCTGTTATAAAGTTGCGCGCTAACACATAAGAGCCCTGCCTAATGCGTCCATTTTTCAAGACATGGCTAACCATTTGCCTATTAATGCCACTGGCCGCCCACGCCACCAATCGTGAGCAACGTCTTCCCAACGTCAACGGCTTCACCCCTAAATCCCATGCCTCTGCTCCATCGAACAAAGGCAAGCAAACGAAACACACCACGCTCGCCAGCAAGAGTCACGGCAAGCTGGTCCCACCGATGGCGAACAAGGAAAGCAGCAACGTCCTCAGTCGCGCGGTGAACGTCCTCGGTACACCTTACCGTTGGGGTGGTAGCAGCCCAAGTAAAGGCTTCGATTGCAGTGGTCTGGTGAAATACGCGTTCAACGACGCCACGTTCGACCTGCCCCGTACCTCGAATGCCATGGCCAGCGGCCACGGCGAGAAAGTCGAGCGCAAGGATCTCAAGCCTGGCGACCTGATTTTCTTCAACATCAAGAGCCGTCGGGTCAATCACGTTGCCATCTACCTGGGCAACGACCGCTTCATCCACGCGCCGCGTCGTGGCAAAGCGGTGAGCATCGATACGCTGAACAAGCCGTATTGGGAACAGCATTACGTGGTCGCCAAGCGCGTGCTGCCGAAAGAACCGGGCAGCAAGCAGATGCGCGTGGTTCAGCGCTGATCTTTGCAGATCACAAAAAACGCAGCCCTCGGGCTGCGTTTTTTTTCGTCACTAGAAATTATCCGGTGTCCGCGCCTTCTCCCGCGCATGTTCGCGACTGATCAGGCCCTTGGTCACCAGATCCTTCAGGCACATGTCGAGTGTCTGCATCCCCAGCGACCCGCCGGTCTGGATCGCCGAATACATCTGCGCCACCTTGTCCTCGCGGATCAGGTTCCGGATCGCCGACGTGCCCAGCATGATTTCGTGCGCCGCCACCCGGCCGCCGCCGATCTTCTTGATCAGCGTCTGCGACACCACGGCCAGTAGCGACTCCGACAGCATCGAGCGCACCATCGACTTCTCATCCCCCGGGAACACGTCCACCACCCGGTCGATGGTCTTGGCCGCCGACGTGGTGTGCAGCGTGCCGAACACCAAGTGCCCGGTCTCGGCGGCGGTCAACGCCAGACGGATGGTTTCCAGGTCGCGCATCTCGCCCACCAGGATCACGTCCGGGTCTTCGCGCAGTGCCGAACGCAATGCTGTGGCGAAACTGCGGGTATCGCGGTGGACTTCACGCTGATTGATCAGGCATTTGCGCGATTCGTGAACGAATTCGATCGGGTCTTCGATGGTCAGGATGTGGTGATGACGGTGGGTGTTGAGGTAATCGATCATCGCCGCCAGGGTGGTGGACTTGCCGGAGCCGGTCGGCCCGGTCACCAGCACCAGCCCGCGCGGGGCGTCGGTGATCTTGCGAAAGACGTCGCCCATGGCGAGATCTTCCATGCTCAGCACTTTCGACGGGATGGTGCGGAACACCGCGCCGGCACCACGGTTCTGGTTGAACGCGTTGACCCGAAAGCGCGCCACACCCGGGACTTCGAAGGAAAAGTCGGTTTCCAGATGTTTCTCGAACGCCACTCGCTGGGTGTCGTTCATGATGTCGTAGATCAGCTCATGCACCTGTTTGTGATCCAGCGCGGGCAGATTGATCCGCCGCACATCGCCATCCACGCGGATCATCGGCGGCAGTCCAGCCGACAGGTGCAGGTCGGAAGCGCCCTGTTTGGCGCTGAAGGCCAGCAGTTCAGTGATATCCATAGCGTCCCTCAATTCCAGTAGAATGCCGCGAACCTTCAGACCGCTGGCGCCTCTTGATGTCCACGATAGCAGACAACATTGCCCTCGTTAGTTCACGCATTCATGCCGCCACCGCTGCCGCAGGGCGCGATGAAAACAGCGTCCAGTTGCTGGCCGTGAGCAAGACCAAACCGGCCGAAGCCCTGCGCGAAGCGTACGCCGCCGGCCTGCGCGACTTTGGCGAGAACTATCTGCAAGAGGCGCTGGGCAAACAGCTCGAACTGGCCGACCTGCCCTTGATCTGGCACTTCATCGGCCCCATTCAGTCGAACAAGACCCGCTCGATCGCCGAGCATTTCGCCTGGGTGCACTCCGTGGATCGTCTGAAAATCGCCCAACGCCTGTCCGAACAACGCCCGGCGGAGCTGCCGCCACTGAATATCTGCATTCAGGTCAACGTCAGCGGTGAAGCCAGCAAGTCCGGCTGCACCCCAGCCGACCTGCCGGCGCTGGCTCAGGCCATCACCGCCCTGCCGCGCCTGAAGCTGCGCGGGTTAATGGCGATTCCCGAGCCGACCGACGATCGCGCCGAGCAAGACGCCGCATTCGCCGCCGTTCAGAAGCTGCAGGCCAGCCTCAATTTGCCGCTCGACACACTTTCCATGGGCATGAGCCACGACCTCGAGTCGGCCATTGCCCAGGGCGCCACCTGGGTTCGTATCGGTACGGCTCTGTTTGGCGCTCGCGATTACTCCCAATCTTGATGATTTCCAGATAAGGACCTGACATGAGCAACACGCGTATTGCCTTTATCGGTGCCGGCAACATGGCCGCCAGCCTGATCGGCGGCCTGCGGGCCAAGGGTCTGGAAGCTGCACACATCCGCGCCAGCGATCCGGGCGAAGAGACCCGCAACCGGGTCAGCGCCGAACACGGCATCGAGACCTTCGCTGACAACGCCCAGGCCATCGACGGCGCTGACGTGGTGGTACTGGCGGTCAAGCCACAGGCCATGAAAGCCGTGTGCGAAGCCATTCGCCCGAGCCTGAAACCGAATCAACTGGTGGTGTCCATCGCCGCCGGCATCACTTGCGCCAGCATGACCGCGTGGCTCGGCGAGCAGCCGATCGTGCGCTGCATGCCCAACACTCCGGCGCTGCTGCGCCAGGGCGTGAGCGGTTTGTACGCCACCGGCGAAGTGAGTGCCGAACAGCGCCAGCAGGCTGAAGAACTGCTGTCCGCCGTAGGCATCGCCTTGTGGCTGAACGAAGAGCAGCAACTGGACGCGGTCACCGCCGTCTCCGGTTCCGGCCCGGCGTACTTCTTCCTGCTGATCGAAGCGATGACCGCTGCCGGCGTCAAACTCGGCCTGCCGAAAGAAACCGCCGAGCAGCTGACCTTGCAAACCGCGCTGGGCGCCGCGCACATGGCGGCTTCCAGCGACGTCGACGCCGCCGAACTGCGTCGCCGCGTGACCTCGCCAGCAGGCACCACCGAAGCTGCAATCAAATCGTTCCAGGCCGGCGGCTTCGAAGCCCTGGTGGAAAAAGCACTCGGCGCCGCCGCGCACCGCTCGGCCGAAATGGCCGAACAACTGGGCAAATAAGGAGCCTTACATGATTGGATTGAACACTGCAGCGGTCTACGTGCTGCAAACCCTCGGCAGCCTGTACCTGCTGATCGTGCTGCTGCGCTTCGTCCTGCAACTGGTACGGGCGAACTTCTATAATCCGCTGTGCCAGTTCGTGGTCAAGGCTACCCAGCCACTGCTCAAGCCACTGCGCCGGATCATTCCGAGCGTCTTCGGCCTCGACATGTCGTCGCTGGTACTGGCAATCCTCGTGCAACTGGCGCTGATGGCGTTGACCCTGCTGCTGACCTATGGCACCACCGGCAATCCGCTGCAACTGTTCATCTGGTCGATCATCGGCGTGACCGCGCTGTTCCTGAAGATTTTCTTCTTCGCCCTGATCATCAGCGTGATCCTGTCGTGGGTCGCTCCGGGCAGCCATAACCCGGGCGCCGAGCTGGTCAACCAGATCTGCGAACCGGCCCTGGCGCCGTTCCGCCGCTTCCTGCCGAGCATGGGCGGTCTGGACCTGTCGCCGATCTTCGCCTTCCTCGCGCTGAAGCTGATCGACATGCTGGTGATCAACAACCTCGCGGCGATGACGATGATGCCGGAAATCCTGCGCCTGTTGATGTGAGCTGGTTTCGTTGGGACGGTGACGACTTGATTCTCGAGTGTCACCTGCAACCGGCAGCCCGCAGCGATGACTTCGCCGGGCTGCACGGCGATCGCCTGAAGATCCGCTTGATCGCCCCGCCGGTCGAGGGCAAGGCCAATGCGTACCTGATGGGGTTTCTGGCCAAGGCTTTTGGGGTTTCCAAGAGTCAGGTGAGCCTGATCAGTGGTGAGTTGAATCGGCAGAAACGTGTGCGCATCCACGCCCCCAAAAAACTGCCGGATTTGCCGGGATTGGTTTCTCAATCGTCTTGATTCTTGCGTCGCCGCCCCCCCCTCATCGGAACGCCGACCGCCCAGCCCTCTCCCCCAGGAGAGGGAGCCGATCGTTGTTGTTTTCAAACCCGAGTTCAACTCGAAAATATCAGGTCGGCGTAACTCTAAAAGTCACCGCCGTCAGTCCCCTCTCCCTCCGGGAGAGGGTTAGGGTGAGGGCTGCTTGCTGCTAACCCCCATGCTCTTTAGACTTACGCCTCATTTCAACGAGAGCAGGGTCGATGCCAGCTGCCTTTCCCCCCGATTCTGTTGGTCTGGTGACGCCGCAAACGGCGCACTTCAGCGAACCGCTGGCCCTGGCCTGCGGCCGGTCGCTGGCCGCTTATGACCTGATCTACGAAACCTACGGCACGCTGAACGCGCAAGCGAGCAACGCCGTGCTGATCTGCCACGCCTTGTCCGGCCACCACCACGCTGCGGGTTATCACAGCGTCGACGACCGCAAGCCCGGTTGGTGGGACAGCTGCATCGGCCCCGGCAAACCGATCGACACCAACAAGTTCTTCGTGGTCAGCCTGAACAACCTCGGCGGCTGCAACGGCTCCACCGGCCCGAGCAGCCTCAACCCGGAAACCGGCAAGCCATTCGGCGCCGACTTCCCGGTGCTGACAGTGGAAGACTGGGTGCACAGCCAGGCACGCCTCGCCGACCTGCTCGGCATTGGCCAGTGGGCCGCGGTGATCGGCGGCAGCCTCGGTGGCATGCAGGCGCTGCAATGGACCATCACGTATCCGGATCGCGTGCGCCACTGCCTGGCCATCGCCTCGGCCCCCAAGCTGTCGGCGCAGAACATCGCCTTCAACGAAGTGGCGCGCCAAGCGATCCTCACCGACCCTGAATTCCACGGCGGCTCGTTCCAGGAACAAGGCGTGATCCCCAAGCGCGGGCTGATGCTGGCGCGGATGGTCGGCCACATCACCTACCTGTCCGACGACTCCATGGGCGAGAAATTCGGCCGTGGCCTGAAGAGCGAAAAGCTCAACTACGACTTCCACAGTGTCGAGTTCCAGGTCGAGAGTTACTTGCGCTATCAGGGCGAAGAGTTCTCCGGGCGCTTCGATGCCAACACCTATCTGTTGATGACCAAGGCGCTGGACTACTTCGATCCGGCCGCTAACTTCGACGATAACTTGGCGAAAACCTTCGAAGGTGCCAAAGCCAAGTTCTGCGTGATGTCGTTCACCACTGACTGGCGCTTCTCCCCGGCCCGCTCGCGGGAACTGGTGGATGCGCTGATGGCCGCGCGCAAGGACGTCAGCTACCTGGAAATCGACGCCCCCCAAGGCCACGACGCCTTCCTGATTCCGATCCCGCGTTATTTGCAGGCGTTCGGCAATTACATGAACCGCATTTCGTTGTGAGAAAGCCATGAGAGCTGATCTGGAAATCATCCAGGAATGGATCCCCGCCGGCAGCCGCGTGCTCGACCTCGGTTGCGGTGACGGCGAGTTGCTGACCTGGCTGCGCGACCACAAGCAGGTCACCGGTTATGGCCTGGAAAACGACCCGGACAACATCGCCGAATGCGTGGCCAAGGGCATCAACGTCATCGAACAGGACCTGGACAAGGGCCTGGGCAACTTCGCCAGCAACAGCTTCGACGTAGTCGTGATGACCCAGGCCCTGCAAGCCGTGCACTACCCGGACAAGATCCTCGACGAAATGCTGCGGGTCGGTCGCCAGTGCATCATCACGTTCCCGAACTTCGGCCACTGGCGCTGCCGCTGGTATCTGGCGAGCAAGGGCCGGATGCCGGTGTCCGAGTTCCTGCCGTACACCTGGTACAACACGCCGAACATTCACTTCTGCACCTTCGAAGACTTTGAAGAACTTTGTCGCGAACGTGAGGCGAAGGTCATTGATCGGCTTGCCGTGGATCAACAGCACCGCCACGGGTGGGCCAGTAAGCTATGGCCTAATCTGTTAGGTGAGATCGGTATCTACCGCGTCAGCAGCCCGGGGCTTGCGGATCACAGAATCGCGGTCTGAACCACGACATTGCGAGGAGAACGAACATGGGACGCTTGATTACCGCGCTATTGGCCGCCTGCCTGAGCCTGTCGGCCATGGCTGCCGACGTCATCAAAGGCGAGCGCCAGGAAACCTTCGGCGACGTGACGGTGCACTACAACACCTTCAACTCGACGTACCTGCAACCGGACATCGCCAAGGCTGCCGAGCTGATTCGCAGCAAGAATCAGGGCGTGATCAATGTCTCGGTGATCAAGGATGGCAAGCCGTTGATCGCCAATGTCACCGGCACGGTCAAAGACCTGACCAGCCAGAGCGTGACGCTCAATTTCCGCCAGGTCACCGAACAGGGCGCGATCTATTACATCGCCCAGTACCCGGTGGAACAGCAGGAAACCCGCACCTTTGAAATCAAGGTGCAGAACGGTGACAAGATCAACACCATCAATTTCAACCAAGAGCTTTTCCCCGGCGAATGATGAACCTCAAGCAACTCGTACTGGCCAGCCATAACGCCGGCAAACTCAAAGAACTACAGGCCATGCTTGGCGACTCGGTGCAATTGCGCTCGATTGGCGAATGGAGCAAGGTCGAACCGGAAGAAACCGGCCTGTCGTTCGTCGAGAACGCGATCCTCAAGGCCCGCAACGCTGCGCGCATCTCCGGGCTGCCGGCGCTGGCCGACGATTCGGGCCTGGCGGTGGATTTCCTCGGCGGTGCGCCGGGCATTTACTCGGCGCGCTATGCCGACGGCAAGGGCGACGCGGCGAACAACGCCAAACTGCTCGACGCCTTGAAGGATGTGCCTGAAGCCGAGCGCGGGGCGCAGTTCGTCTGCGTGCTGGCGCTGGTGCGTCATGCCGACGATCCGCTGCCGATCCTGTGCGAAGGCCTGTGGCACGGGCGTATCCTGACCGCCGCCAGCGGTGAGCACGGTTTCGGTTATGACCCGCTGTTCTGGGTTCCGGAGCGTAACGTCTCCAGCGCCGAACTGAGCCCGAGCGACAAGAACCAGATCAGCCACCGCGCCCGTGCAATGGATCTGCTGCGCCAGCGTCTGGGCCTGAAATGACCGATAGCTCCTCCGCGTCGTCGCTGATCATCGGCGGCGCCGCCTCCTCGCCTCGGGCGCCGTTGCCGACGCTGCCGCCCCTGGCGCTGTACATCCACATTCCGTGGTGTGTGCGCAAATGCCCGTATTGCGACTTCAACTCCCACACCGCCAGCCCGGTGCTGCCGGAGCAGGAATACGTCGACGCGTTGCTCGCCGACCTCGATCAGGATCTGCACGCGGTGTACGGCCGTGAGTTGAGTTCGATCTTCTTTGGCGGCGGCACGCCGAGCCTGTTCAGCGCCGAAGCGCTCGGTCGCTTGCTGGAAGGCGTGAAACAACGCATCCCGTTTGCCGATGACATCGAAATCACCCTGGAAGCCAACCCCGGGACTTTCGAGCAAGAGAAGTTCGTCGCCTACCGCAAACTGGGGATCAATCGCCTGTCGATCGGTATCCAAAGCTTCCAGCAGGAAAAGCTCAAGGCCCTCGGCCGTATCCACAACGGCGATGAAGCCATCCGCGCTGCCGGCATGGCGCGCCAGGCCGGGTTCGATAACTTCAACCTCGACTTGATGCACGGCTTGCCGGACCAGTCGCTGGACGATGCCTTGAGCGATCTGCGCCAGGCGATAGAGCTGAAGCCGACGCACATTTCCTGGTATCAGCTGACACTGGAGCCGAACACCGTGTTCTGGAACCAGCCGCCGGTGCTACCGGAAGACGACACGCTGTGGGACATTCAAGAGGCCGGGCAAGCACTGCTGGCCGAAAACGGTTACGCGCAGTACGAAGTCTCAGCCTATGCCCAACCGGGTCGCCCGGCGCGACATAACCTCAATTACTGGAGTTTCGGCGACTTCATCGGCATCGGCGCCGGCGCCCACGGCAAGCTCAGCCATCCGGACGGGCGCATCGTGCGCACCTGGAAGACCCGACTGCCGAAGGACTACCTCAACCCGGCCAAAAGCTTCCAGGCCGGCGAGAAAGCCCTGACCAATGACGAGATGCCGTTCGAGTTCCTGATGAACGCCCTGCGCCTGACCGCCGGTGTTGAATCACGCCTGTACCCCGAGCGCACCGGCCTGCCGCTGGAAAGCCTCGACGAACACCGCCGCGAGGCCGAACAAAGCGGTCTGTTGCAGGTCGAACCGTCACGTCTGGCGGCCACCGAACGCGGACAACTGTTCCTCAATGACTTGCTGCAGAAATTTCTGAGCTGACCCGCTCTCAAGGAAACCGCATGGATTTGATACTCGACCTGCTCGCCACCGTGTCCCGCTGGAGCCGCAGCAACCTTTCGGAAATCGCTCTGGCCCTGGTGGGCTGCCTGCTGGTGCTGTTCGGCGCGGACTTCAAGGCCTGGGTAGACCAACGCCTGGGCAGCATCGCCGGCGCCCTGCGCGTCCCGCTGATGGCCCTGCTCTGCCTGATCGGCAGCGGCGCGGCGCTGATCTACGCCACGCCTTGGGTGGTGAAGGGGCTGAGCCAGTTCAATAACTACAGCCTGGCGCCGGTTTTGTTGGTGGTGCTCGTTTTGATCGGCGTGGTCGCGGATCGCCGTTGACCGCGCATTGAAAACAGACAGGGAAGTTCATGAGCAAGAAACTGCTGGACGAAACAAGCAAATTTCTCAGCTTCGTGCTGCGTCATGAGCCACAGGCGATCGGCTTGAAGCTGGACTCCGAAGGTTGGGCGGACATCGAGGCCTTGATCGGTGGAGCGGCGCGGGACGGCAGAACGCTGGATCGCACGCTGATCGAAAACGTCGTGGCAAGCAGTGACAAGAAGCGCTTTTCAATCTCCGCAGATGGCCAGTCGATTCGCGCCGTACAGGGCCACTCGACAAAAAGCGTGGAGCTGCAGTTCGAAGAAAAGCAGCCTCCGGAAACGCTTTATCACGGCACGGCGACACGTTTCATGGACTCGATCAACGAGCAGGGATTGATCCCGGGATCGCGCCATCACGTGCATCTGTCCCAGGAAACCGCCACCGCTTCGGAGGTTGGGCAACGTTACGGAACGGTCGTGGTTCTGAAAGTCGCCGCGCGACAGATGCAGGAACAGGGTTTCAAGTTCTATCAGGCCGAGAATGGTGTCTGGCTGACAGAGCGGGTCCCGTCGGAGTTTCTTTCTACGGTGTAATTTCCGAGTACTGCCAAAACAACTGTGGGAGCCAATGGCTCCCACAGTGTTATTGCGTAAGTCTTACGCCTGCTTTTCGAACTTCAGATCCCAAACGCCATGCCCAAGACGTTCGCCACGGCGTTCGAACTTGGTGATCGGGCGTTCGGCCGGGCGCGGTACGCATTTGCCGTCTTCGGCGAGGTTGCGATAGCCCGGGGCGACGTTCATCACTTCCAGCATGTATTCGGCGTACGGCTCCCAGTCGGTGGCCATGTGAAGAATGCCGCCAACCTTCAGCTTGCTGCGCACCAGCTCAGCGAAGGACGCCTGAACGATGCGACGCTTGTGGTGACGGCTTTTGTGCCATGGATCCGGGAAGAACAGCATCAGGCGATCGAGACTGTTGTCGGCGATGCAGCGGTTGAGCACCTCGATCGCGTCGCAATCGTAGACCCGCAGGTTCGTCAGGCCCTGAGTCAGCACGCCATTGAGCAGCGCGCCGACACCCGGACGGTGAACTTCGACACCGATGAAATCCTGTTCCGGCGCAGCAGCTGCCATTTCCAGCAGCGAGTGACCCATGCCGAAACCGATCTCCAGCGAGCGCGGCGCGGAGCGGCCGAACACCTGGTCGTAATCCACCGGCGCATCGGCCAGAGGCAGGACAAACTTCGGCGCGCCCTGATCCAGGCCGCGTTGCTGGCCTTCGGTCATGCGCCCGGCGCGCATCACGAAACTCTTGATGCGGCGGTGTTGGCGCTCGTCGCCTTCTTCCGTCTGGATTGGCGTGTCGTTCGATTCAGTCATCAATAGCTCTTACTTGATCAGACCATCCAGCGGCGAAGAGGCGCTGGCATAGAGTTTTTTCGGCATGCGGCCGGCGAGGTAGGCCAGGCGGCCCGCGACGATCGCGTGTTTCATGGCTTCAGCCATCATGATCGGTTGCCCGGCGTGGGCGATGGCCGAGTTCATCAGCACCGCGTCACAGCCCAGTTCCATGGAGATGGTGGCGTCGGAAGCCGTACCGACGCCGGCATCCACCAGCACCGGGATCTTGGCTTCTTCGAGGATGATCTGCAGGTTGTACGGGTTGCAGATCCCCAGGCCCGAACCGATCAGACCGGCCAGCGGCATTACCGCGATGCAGCCGATTTCCGCCAATTGACGGGCGATGATCGGGTCATCACTGGTGTAAACCATCACGTCGAAACCTTCCTTGACCAGCACTTCGGCGGCCTTGAGGGTTTCGATCACGTTGGGGAACAGGGTTTTCTGGTCGGCCAGCACTTCCAGCTTCACCAGGTTGTGGCCATCGAGCAGCTCACGGGCCAGGCGGCAGGTGCGCACGGCTTCGACTGCGTCGTAGCAACCGGCGGTGTTCGGCAGGAAGGTGTAACGATCCGGCGACAGTACGTCGAGCAGGTTCGGCTCGCCTTCGATCTGGCCCAGGTTGGTGCGGCGCACGGCGAAGGTGACGATCTCGGCACCCGAGGCTTCGATGGCCAGGCGGGTTTCTTCCATGTCACGGTACTTGCCAGTACCAACCAGCAAACGCGACTGGTAAGTACGACCGGCCAGAACGAAAGGCTTGTCGCTACGAACGATGCTCATGGGAAATCCTCTGTTGGGGTGAGGGTCTTGCAGAATTCTCGGCCCATGCAGGCCTGGTGGCTAGCCGCCGCCGATGGCGTGCACCACTTCGACGTTGTCGCCGTCGTTCAAAGTGGTGCCGGCATGCTGGCTGCGCGGGACGATATCCAGATTGAGTTCGACCGCCACCCGGCGTCCGGTCAGGTCCAGACGGGTCAGCAGGGCCGCAACGGTTTCACCGTCGGGCAGTTCAAGGGATTCGCCGTTCAACTGAATGCGCATGCCGGATGCCGCCATCATTTTTAGGGGGTGGCATTCTAGCCCGATCATGACCTAAAGGTCAGCACCAAGCGTCAAGCGGTTGGCTGCAGGCGCCAGGCGGCGAGCCCGAGGCACAGCCAGCCGATCAGGAACGCCAGACCACCGAACGGGGTGACGATGCCGAGCTTGCCGATGCCGATGGTGGTCAGCAGGTACAGGCTGCCGGAGAACAGCAGGATGCCGATGCTGAACGAGATACCGGCCCAGGCGACAAGACGCCCCTGAAGCTGCGTTGCCAGCAGTGCCACGCCGAACAGCGCCAGCGCGTGCACCAGTTGATAGGTGACGCCGGTGTGGAAGATCGCGAGGTACTCGGGGGTCAGGCGGTTTTTCAGGCCATGGGCGGCGAATGCGCCGAGGCCGACACCGGTGAAACCAAAGAAGGCAGCCAGCATCAGAAAGCTACGCAGCATGTAGAACTCCAGTCAGACTCGATCGGCAGGGTCTGTATAATGGCTCGCTCAACCGGTTCGGCCAAGCCATCTCTATGCTGCGTTTATTTCTCCGTCGTTTCACGAAGGCCCTGCTCTGGTTCGCGGGCGGCAGCGTATTGCTAGTGTTGGTGTTTCGCTTCGTGCCGCCACCGGGCACGGCGCTGATGGTCGAGCGCAAGATCGAATCCTGGGTCGACGGCGAGCCGATCGATCTGCAGCGCACCTGGAAGCCGTGGGACGAGATCTCCGATGACCTGAAGGTCGCGGTGATTGCCGGCGAAGACCAGAAATTCCCCGAGCACTGGGGTTTTGACCTGAGCGCGATCAAGGCCGCACTGGCTCACAACGAACTCGGCGGCTCGATCCGCGGTGCCAGCACCTTGAGCCAGCAAGTGTCGAAGAACCTGTTTTTGTGGTCCGGCCGCAGCTATCTGCGCAAAGGCCTGGAAGCCTGGTTCACCGCGCTGATCGAAGTGTTCTGGCCCAAGCAGCGGATTCTTGAGGTGTACCTGAACAGTGTCGAGTGGGATGACGGCGTGTTTGGTGCCGAAGCGGCGGCAAGGCATCACTTTGGTGTAGGTGCCAAGTCCTTGTCCCGGCAGCAGGCGAGTTATCTCGCGGCCGTATTGCCCAATCCCCGGGTCTGGAGCGCCAGCCACCCGACCTCCTATGTTTCACGCCGGGCCGGATGGATTCGTCAACAGATGAGCCAACTGGGTGGCGACAGCTATCTGCTGACACTCAATGATTCGCGCAAGGCGCCCTGGGCTCAATGAGTTTCTGACACGCAAACAAAAACGCCCCGATCATCACTGATCAGGGCGTTTTTTTGTTTCTGATACACCGGTTACGCGGCAATCGACAACTTGAGCTTGTTCATCGCGCTCTTCTCGAGCTGACGGATCCGCTCGGCCGACACGTTGTACTTCTGCGCCAGGTCGTGCAGCGTGGCTTTCTCTTCCGCCAGCCAGCGCTGGTAAAGGATGTCACGGCTACGTTCGTCCAGCACTTCCAGCGCTTCGTGCAGGTTGTGATTGGAGTTGTCGCTCCAGTCGGCATCTTCCAGTTGACGCGCCGGATCGTACCGGTGGTCTTCCAGGTAGTTGGCCGGCGACTGGAAAGCACTGTCGTCGTCGGCTTCAGCAGCCGGGTCGAAGGCCATGTCATGGCCGGTCAGGCGACTTTCCATCTCACGCACTTCACGTGGCTCGACGCCGAGGCTTTCCGCCACACGGTGGACTTCCTCGTTGTTCAGCCAGGCCAGACGCTTCTTCTGGCTGCGCAGGTTGAAGAACAACTTGCGCTGGGCCTTGGTGGTCGCGACTTTCACAATGCGCCAGTTGCGCAGGATGAACTCGTGAATCTCGGCCTTGATCCAGTGAACCGCGAAGGACACCAGACGCACGCCCATTTCCGGGTTGAAGCGCTTCACGGCCTTCATCAGGCCGACGTTGCCTTCCTGGATCAGGTCAGCCTGAGCCAGACCGTAGCCGGAATAGCTACGGGCAATGTGTACGACAAAACGCAGGTGGGCGAGCACCATCTGCCGAGCCGCCCCCAAATCCTGCTCATAGTAGAGACTCTCGGCCAGTTCACGCTCCTGCTCCGGCGTCAGCAATGGAATGCTGTTGACGGTGTGTACATAGGCTTCCAGGTTTGCGCCCGGAACCAATGCATACGCAGGTTGCAAAGAATTGGTCATACGAAAAAACCTCCGACTTACATACTCGCGCCTTTCGGCACTGCGAAAAATTGACCGGAAACTCAGGTACAAGTTCCCAAAAAACCGCAAGGTCAATCACGCGCAAAAAAGATTCTACTTCGGCGCCAGCTCCCTGAGATGACGTGCGACTGCAATCCATGCACCGATATAACCCAACAGCACCGCGCCAAGCAAGAGCGACAGACCGTCGGCAACTGGCACTCCGGCCAGCGCAAAATCACTGCCGTACAAGCCGGCCAGCCCAACCACCGCGTCGTTCAGCCAGTTCAGGCCGAACGCCAGCACACCCCAGGACAGCAGCCCCGCACCGAAGCCATACAACGCGCCCATATAAAGGAAGGGACGACGCACATAGCTGTCAGTGCCGCCGACGAGTTTAATCACTTCTATCTCTGTGCGGCGGTTTTCAATATGAAGACGAATGGTATTGCCTATCACCAAAAGTAATGCGGAAACCAGCAACACCGTCAGACCGAAGACAAAACGATCGCCGAGCTTGAGGATGGCAGCCAGACGCTCGACCCAGACTAGATCAAGTTGCGCCTGTTGTACCTTGGGCAGCTCGGAAAGTTTTTGTCTTAATGCTTCCAGCGTCGACTTGTCGACCTCGTTCGGCGTGACCAGCACAACGCCTGGCAGCGGGTTTTCCGGCAGCTCGCGCAAGGCTTCGCCCAGTCCGGACTGCTGCTGGAACTCTTCCAGTGCCTGATCGCGACCGACATATTCAGCATCAGCTACGCCCGGCATACCCTTGATCTGATCCCGCAGCTTCTCGCCCTGAGCCGGACTGGCTTCGAGCTCCAGATACAACGAGATCTGCGCCGCACGCTGCCAGGAACCGCCCAGACGCTCGACGTTGTTCAGCAACAACGAAAGCCCCATCGGCAGACTCAGTGCGACCGCCATCACCATGCAGGTGAAGAAGCTGCCGATCGGCTGCTTACCGAGGCGACGCAGGCTGTCGAGCAGGCTGGCACGGTGGTTTTCTACCCAGGCACGGAACAATGTGGCGAAATCCGGGCCATCGTCATCGTCATGCTTTTTCTTCTTTGGCGGCTGCGGATCGGCGGCTTTCGGGGCCACGCGTTCGGAAACCTTCGGACTGCGTGTCGCACTCATTCGCCAGCCTCCCCGTCACCGATCAATCGGCCGCGTTGCAGGGTCAGCATGCGATGGCGCATGCGCGCGATCAGGGCCAAGTCGTGACTGGCGATCAGCACGCTGGTGCCCAGACGGTTGATGTCTTCGAACACCCCCATGATCTCGGCCGCCAGACGCGGGTCGAGGTTACCGGTCGGTTCGTCCGCCAGCAGCAGGGCCGGACGGTGAACGATGGCGCGGGCAATGCCGACGCGCTGTTGCTGACCGGTGGACAGGTCGCCGGGGTACAGATCGGTCTTGTCCGACAGGGCTACGCGCTCCAGCGCCGAATCGACGCGCTTGGCGATTTCTGCTTTGGACAGCCCGAGAATCTGCAAGGGCAGCGCGACGTTGTTGAACACCGTGCGATCGAAGAGCAATTGGTGATTCTGAAACACCACGCCGATCTGCCGGCGCAGGAACGGAATCTGCGCATTGCTGATGGTGCTCAGGTCTTGCCCGGCCAGCAGCAGTTTGCCGCTGGTCGGACGTTCCATCGCCAGCAACAGGCGCAACAACGTGGATTTACCGGCACCGGAATGGCCGGTGACAAACAGGAACTCGCCGCGACGGACTCGAAAGCTCAGCTCATGCAAGCCGACGTGACCGTTCGGGTAGCGTTTACCGACCTGTTCGAAACGAATCATGAACGCTCCCGCTCGGCAAACAGTGCCTGGACAAAGGGTTCGGCTTCAAAGGTACGCAGATCGTCGATGCCTTCACCGACGCCGATGTAGCGGATCGGCAGGCCGAATTGCTTGGCCAGGGCAAAAATCACCCCGCCCTTGGCGGTACCGTCGAGCTTGGTCAGCGCCAGGCCGGTCAGTTCGACGGTCTGGTTGAATTGCTTGGCCTGGTTGATGGCGTTCTGACCGGTGCCGGCGTCGAGCACCAGCAGCACCTCGTGCGGCGCATCGGCGTCGAGCTTGCCGATCACCCGGCGAACCTTCTTCAGTTCTTCCATCAGGTTGTCTTTGGTGTGCAGGCGACCGGCGGTGTCGGCGATCAGCACATCGATGCCACGGGCCTTGGCGGCCTGCACGGCGTCGAAGATCACCGAAGCCGAGTCCGCGCCAGTGTGCTGGGCGATCACCGGAATCTTGTTGCGCTCGCCCCAGACCTGCAACTGCTCGACCGCCGCGGCACGGAAGGTGTCACCGGCGGCGAGCATGACTTTCTTGCCTTCCAGTTGCAGCTTCTTCGCCAGCTTGCCGATGGTGGTGGTCTTGCCGGCGCCGTTGACGCCGACCACGAGGATTACGAACGGCTTGTTCTGCGAAACGATTTTCAGCGGCTGCTCAACCGGTTTGAGCATTGCAGCCAACTCGGCTTGCAGGGACTTGTACAGCGCGTCGGCGTCGGCCAGCTCTTTACGAGCGACCTTCTGGGTCAGACGCTGGATGATCACCGACGTGGCTTCGACGCCGACGTCGGCGGTCAGCAGACGGGTTTCGAGGTCGTCGAGCAACTCGTCATCAATGGCTTTCTTGCCGAGGAACAGGCTGGCCATGCCCTCGCCGATGCTGGCACTGGTCTTGGACAGGCCTTGCTTGAGGCGGGCGAAGAAGCCGGCCTTCGTTTCTTCGGTGCGAGGCGCCTCGACCGGAGTGTCGACGACCGGTGCAGGTGCAGGTGCAGGTGCAGGTGCAGGTGCAGGTGCAGGTGCAGGTGCAGGCTCGGGGACTTCAATGACAGGAGCAACCGGAGCAACCGCAACAGGCTCGGCAGGAACTGGCGCGGTCTCAATCACAGGCTCAGGTTCAGCCACATAAACTGGAACCGGCTCAGGCACCAAAGCAACCGGCGCAGGAATCACCGGCGTCACATGCGGCGCAGCCTCTTCAACCAATGCCACCGGCTCCTCGGCCACCGGCAAGGTCAGCCATGGCTGGGTGACCGGGGTCAGCGGCAGTTCAGCGGCAGCCGGCGCTTCAGGCTCGACTTCGGCCACTGGTTGCAACACCGGTTCGGCGATCGGCAGCACAACCGGTGCCGGCGCTTCTTCCATTACGGGTATTACGGGAGCGGGCGCTGGGGCTGGCTCAGGAATGGCTGTCGGCTGTTCGACGACGGGTTCCTGCGGCTTTTTGCGCAGCCATCCGAACAGGCTTTTCTTCTCGCCAGCCGCAGCTGGGGTCTTCTTGTCGTCGTTGGAACCAAACATGGAGGACGGCTATCTCACGGTAGCGACGCGCCACAGGGGCGCCCCGGCAAATAAATATTCGATGCAGAACAGACTGTGTTTCACCCAGCTTGTTCACGCGCAACATTTTGTCGAGGCACAAAAAGCACCCCAAAGGTCTGTAAATACCAAGGACTGGAACGGCATCGTCGGCGAAAACGCAGAGTTTAGCTGACAAACTCAAAGCTTCTGCCGGTAACCCGTACAACCTATAGACCGATCAGTGGCCTGATAGGCGTGGCCGCCAGTAAAACGGATCAGTATCCTAGCACCTCCTCGCCCGCCTAGGCTAAGACCAAGCGGGCAACCCAACAGGTTTAAAAACGAATGAATGCTCTAGCCCGCCGCGCCGCAGGCCTGCTGCTCAGCACAGTCTGCCTGCCCCTTTCGGCCCTGGCGGCCGACCCGCAACCGACCCACGAATTCACCCTCGACAACGGCTTGAAGGTCGTCGTGCGCGAAGACCATCGCGCGCCAGTGGTGGTTTCGCAGGTCTGGTACAAGGTCGGCTCCAGCTACGAAACACCGGGCCAGACCGGTCTGTCCCACGCCCTCGAGCACATGATGTTCAAGGGCAGCGAGAAAGCCGGCCCCGGTGAAGCCTCGCTGATCCTGCGCGACCTGGGCGCCGAAGAGAACGCGTTCACCAGCGATGACTTGACCGCCTACTACCAGGTGCTGGCCCGCGACCGCCTGGGCGTAGCCTTCGAACTGGAAGCCGACCGCATGGCCAATCTGCGCCTGCCGGCCGACGAGTTCGCCAAGGAAATCGAAGTCATCAAGGAAGAGCGTCGCCTGCGCACCGACGACAAGCCGATGTCCAAGGCCTACGAGCGCTACAAGGCCATGGCTTACCCGGCCAGCGGTTATCACACGCCGACCATCGGCTGGATGGCCGATCTCGACCGGATGAAGGTCGAAGAGCTGCGCCACTGGTATCAGTCCTGGTATGTGCCGAACAATGCCACGCTGGTGGTGGTCGGTGACGTGACCCCGGACGAAGTCAAAAACCTCGCCCAGCGCTATTTCGGCCCCATCCCGAAACGCGACATTCCTCCGGCGAAGAAGCCGCTGGAACTGGCCGAACCCGGGGAACGCCAGCTCACCCTGCACGTGCAGACCCAACTGCCCAGCCTGATACTCGGCTTCAACGTGCCGAGCCTGAGCACTGCCGAAGACAAACGCTCGATCAACGCCTTGCGCCTGATTTCGGCGCTGCTGGACGGCGGCTACAGCGGTCGTATCCCGACCCAGCTTGAGCGTGGTGAAGAGCTGGTGTCCGGCGGTTCGGCAAGCTACGACGCCTACACCCGCGGTGACAGCCTGTTCACCCTGTCGGCCACGCCGAACACCCAGAAGAAAAAAACCATGGCCCAGGCTGAAGCCGGTCTGTGGAAACTGCTGGAACAGTTGAAAACCACCGCACCGTCCGCCGAAGAACTGGAACGAGTGCGTGCGCAAGTCATCGCCGGCCTGGTCTTCGAACGTGACTCGATCACTGCCCAGGCCACTGCCATCGGCCAACTGGAGACCGTCGGCCTGTCGTGGAAACTGATGGACACCGAACTGGCCGATCTGGAAAGCGTCACCCCGCAAGACATCCAGAACGCCGCCAAGCTGTATTTCACCCGCGAACGTCTCAGCGTCGCCCACGTCCTGCCACTGGAGACGACTCATGAGTGAGCGCAAAACCCCACGCCTGTTACTGCTCGGCCTGATCACCCTGGCGGTGATCGGCTCCGCCGCGCTCTTTCTGGCGCCGAGCGACGACAGCAAGGCCAGCGAAGCGCTGGATAACGCCAAGTCCAGCCAGAAGCTGCAATCACTGGCCGAACTCGACGGCAAGGCCCCGGCAAGCCGCAAACTCGACGTGCAGACCTGGAACACCGCCGAAGGCGCCAAGGTGCTGTTCGTCGAGGCTCGCGAACTGCCGATGTTCGACATGCGCCTGATCTTCGCCGCCGGCAGCAGCCAGGACGGCAACGCGCCGGGCCTGGCCCTGCTGACCAACGCCATGCTCAACGAAGGCGTCGCGGGCAAGGATGTCGGCGCCATCGCCCAGGGCTTTGAAGGCTTGGGTGCAGACTTCGGCAACGGCGCCTATAAGGACATGGCTATCGCTTCGCTGCGCAGCCTGAGTGCCGCCGACAAACGCGAGCCGGCGCTGAAACTGTTCTCGGAAGTGATCGGCAAACCGACCTTCCCCGCCGACTCGTTCGCGCGCATCAAGAACCAGATGCTTGCCGGTTTCGAGTATCAAAAACAGAGCCCCGGCAAACTCGCCAGCCTGGAATTGATGAAGCGCCTGTACGGCGATCACCCGTATGCACACTCCAGCGATGGCAACGCGCAAAGCGTACCGAAGATCACCCTGGCGCAACTGCGTGAGTTCCACGCCAAGGCGTATGCCGCCGGCAACGTGGTGATTGCGCTGGTCGGCGACTTGTCCCGTGCCGAGGCCGAGGCAATTGCCAATCAGGTGTCCGCCGCCCTGCCAAAAGGCCCGGCGCTGGCGAAGATCGCTCAACCGCAGGAGCCGAAAGCCAGCGTCGGCCACATCGAGTTCCCGTCCAAGCAGACCAACCTGATGCTTGCGCAACTGGGCATCGACCGTGACGACCCGGACTACGCCGCGCTGTCCATGGGCAACCAGATTCTCGGTGGTGGTGGTTTCGGCACCCGCTTGATGAGCGAAGTCCGTGAGAAACGCGGTCTGGCCTACACCGTGTACTCGGGGTTCAGCCCGATGCAGGCGCGCGGCCCGTTCATGATCAATCTTCAGACCCGCGCGGAAATGAGCGAAGGCACTTTGAAACTGGTGCAGGATGTGCTCGCCGATTACCTGAAGACCGGCCCGACCCAGAAAGAACTCGACGACGCCAAGCGCGAACTGGCCGGCAGCTTCCCGCTGTCCACCGCGAGCAACGCCGACATCGTCGGCCAGCTCGGCGCCATGGGTTTCTACAACCTGCCGCTGAGCTATCTGGACGACTTCATGCGTCAGTCCCAGAGTCTGACCGTCGAGCAGGTCCGCGACGCCCTGAACAAACACTTGAGCACGGATAAACTGGTCATCGTCAGCGCTGGCCCGACCGTGCCGCAAAAGCCGTTACCGGCCCCATCTGATAAACCTGCCGAGCAGCCGCTCGGGGTTCCGGAGCATTAATGGCCAGTCCAAAGAAACCTGTACAAAAACTGCACAACGGTGTGAACCAGTTGCGCATCATCGGCGGCGAATGGCGCAGCCGCAAACTGAGCTTCCCGGATGCGCCGGGCCTGCGCCCGACGCCGGACCGTGTGCGCGAAACCCTGTTCAACTGGCTCGCGCCATATGTTGCCGGGGCCAAGGTGCTCGATCCGTTCGCCGGCAGCGGCGCACTGTTTCTGGAAGCGCTGTCCCGGGGCGCGTCCATGGGCCAGGCGCTGGATGCCAGCCATGTCGCGGTCTCCAGCCTGAAAGAACACCTCGGCACGCTGCGCTGCACCAACGGCCATGTGCAGACCGCCGACGCATTGCGCTACCTGGAAACCCAGACGGCGACCACGTTCGACCTGGTGTTCCTCGACCCGCCGTTCAACCAGAACCTGCTGCCCGCCGTGTGCACGCTGCTGGAAGAGCGCCATTGGCTGGCCGATGAAGCGTGGATCTACACTGAAAGCGAAACCGCGCCATCGACCCTCGGCCTGCCAGGCAACTGGCGCCTGCACCGCGAGCAGAAATCCGGGCGGGTGTACTACGCGTTGTGGCAACGTATGGCAGTGATCGCCGGTTAACCGACCGGCCTGAAAAAGCGGCGGGCCTCAGCCGAGGCTCGCTGCGCTGCATCGAGAGCAATCGTGTCCCTTTCGTCAAAACCGTTCATCCCCGCCTTCGGCCTCGGCAATCCGCACCTGCAAACCTTGTGGGGGCCGCTGTGGCGCAAAACCGTACACCTTGATCGCCAGCGCGAACGACTGTGGCTGGAGGACGGCGACTTTCTCGACCTCGACTGGCACGGCCCGCACAGCGCCGAAGCGCCATTGGTATTGGTGCTGCACGGGCTGACCGGTTCTTCCAATTCCCCTTACGTCGCCGGAATTCAGGCAGCGCTCGGCGCGCAAGGCTGGGCCAGTGTCGCGCTGAACTGGCGTGGTTGCTCGGGCGAGCCGAATCTGTTGCCGCGCAGCTACCATTCCGGCGCCAGCGAAGACCTCGCCGAGACCATACGACACCTGAAAGCCAAGCGACCACTGGCGCCGCTGTATGCGGTCGGTTACTCCCTGGGCGGCAACGTGCTGCTCAAGCATTTGGGTGAAACCGGCAGCACCAGCGGCGTGCTCGGCGCAGTGGCGGTGTCCGTGCCGTTTCGCCTCGATCAATGCGCCGACCGTATCGGCCAGGGTTTCTCGAAGGTCTATCAGGCGCACTTCATGCGCGAGATGGTGGCCTACATCAAGAACAAGCAGCGTCAGTTCCAGCATGACGGCCGCGAGGATGGTCTCGCCGCACTGGCAGCCCTTGGCTCGCTGGAAAACATGCGCACCTTCTGGGATTTCGATGGCCGGGTGACCGCGCCGCTGCATGGTTTTGCCGATGCCGAGGATTACTATCGCCGGGCATCAAGCCGCTACTTTCTCGGCGAAATCCGCACGCCGACCCTAATCATTCAGGCGGCGGATGATCCGTTCGTGTTCCCCCACAGCCTGCCGCAGGCCAGTGAGTTGTCGGCCACGACGCAGTTCGAATTGCAGAACAAGGGCGGGCACGTCGGCTTCGTCGACGGCACGGTCCGCCAGCCGGGTTATTACCTGGAACGACGGATTCCGCAGTGGCTGGCCGACGCGGGGCGCGGGTGAGGTCATGAGCGATCAGGGCGAATCGATCCGCTTCTGGCAAGCCGCGCCTCTGGCCGGGGTCGAGCTATTGACCGCGCGCTACATCGAGCATCGTTTCGCCCCCCACGTCCACGACGGTTATGTGATCGGCATGATCATGGCCGGCGCCCAACGCTATCGTTATCGCGGCGCCGAACACCTGGCGGGCAGCGGCACGCTGGTGCTGATCAATCCGGACGAAGTGCATAACGGCTACAAGGGCACCGAGGACGGCTGGCTGTACCGGGCGTTTTATCCCGACACCGGGCAGATCGTCGCGCTGCTGAATGAGCTGGAGCTGCCGACCACACCGATGCCGGCCTTCGGCGCGACCCTGTATCGCGATCCGGATCTGGTCAACGGTTTCTGTCAGTTGCATCACTTGCTGGAAAGCCCCGTCACTGCGCTGCAACAGCAAACGGTATGGCGGGAAATGATGCTGCTGCTGTTGCAGCGTCACGCGGCGGTGCAGATCAACGGCAATCCCGGCAAAGAGCACCGCGCGGTGGTGATGGCCAAGGAGTTGCTGCACGCGCAATTGGCGGCGCCGCCCTCGCTGGAAGAGCTGGCGGCGGCCGTCAACCTCTCGCCTTTCCACTTCGCCCGGGTGTTCCGCCGCGCCACCGGAATGCCGCCACACAGCTGGCTGATGCAGCAGCGGATCGCCTGCGCGCGGGGCTTGTTGCAGAGCGGGTGCCTGCCGGTGGAAGTTGCCACGCAACTGGGATTTGCCGACCAGAGTCATCTGAGTCGGCAGTTCAAACAAGTTTATGGCGTGGGGCCAGCCGCCTATCGCAGCGCGAGGTTCTTGAAATAGGCAACAAAAACTGTGGGAGCGAGCTTGCTCCCACAAAGTTATTCGCCGGTGGCAATACCGCGCGACGGCTCATTGATCCACTCGCTCCACGACCCGGCATACAGCGAACCCAATGGATAACCCGCCAGGCACAGGGCGAACAGGTTATGACACGCCGTCACCCCGGAACCGCAATACGCCACCAGATCGGCTGGCGACCGCTCGCCGAGTTTCGCGGCAAAGCGCTGCTTGAGCTGGTCGGACGGCAGGAAACGCCCATCGCTGCCCAGATTGTCGGTGAACGCCGCGCATCGCGCGCCGGGAATGTGCCCGGCAATCGGGTCGATCGGTTCCACTTCGCCCTTGAAACGCGGCAAGGCGCGGGCATCAAGAAGGGTCAGGCTTGGCTGACCGAGGCGCTGCTGCAATTGCTCGGCGCTGAGCAGCAGGTTTTTGTCCGCCTGCCCGCTGAACGTTCCGCGAGCCACCGAAGGCGCATCCAGGCTCAGCGGCAGACCCGCCGCGTGCCAGGCCTTGAGCCCGCCATCGAGAATGAACACGCCATCGCGCTTGCCCAGCCAGGCCAGCAACCACCAGGCCCGCGCCGCGTAGGCACCGGGGCCGTCGTCATACAGAACTACGTCGCTTTCGTTGCTGATACCGAAGGCTTGCAGGCGCTCAATTAACGCTGCCGGCTCCGGCAGCGGATGGCGCCCGGTCACACCCTTGGTCACCGGGCCGCTGAGGTCTCGCTCAAGATCGGCATAGCTCGCCCCGGCAATGTGCCCTTCGGCATAGCTGCGCTGGCCGTAATCCGGATCTTCGAGGGCAAAACGGCAATCAAGAATCACCAGCCCCGGTTGCTCCTTGCGGGCATCCAGCGTGGTCGGGCTGATCAGTTGCGCAATCGGCATAGCGAACGACTCCTGTAAGCGGATGGGTCAGGACCTTTCTTCGAGGGCCTGGGCCAACGGTACGTAGAACTCTTCGAACAGTGCGTTGACCTCATCGCGGGCCTGCTCGGTGACGAATCCCGCTTCCAGCACCAGCACCTGATACACGCCGCGTTTAATGGCCTGCTCGCTGAGGTAATTGGAGTTTTCCCGGGTCGTGCACAAAAAGCGCACCCATGAGGTGAGGATGATCCACGCGTTGAGGGTCAGGGACTCGATCTGCACCCGGTCCATCTTCAGGATGCCAGCGGCGACAAAGCCTTCATAGATTGCTGCCCCCTGAATCACGCAGCGCTGGGAAAAGCGCCGGTAACGCCCGGCCAGCTCCGGGTCGCTGTCGAGCAAATGCTCGAGATCGCGATGCAGAAAGCGGTAGCGCCACATCGCCGAAAGCAGTTCCTTGAGGTAGAAACGCTTGTCCTCGACCGTCGCCGCACGCCCCTGAGGCGGGCGCAGGAAGCTGTCCACAAGGCTTTCGTACTCACTGAACAATACGGCGATGATCGCCTGCTTGTTGGGGAAGTGGTAGTACAGGTTGCCCGGAGAAATCTCCATGTGGGCCGCGATGTGATTGGTGCTGATGCTGCGCTCGCCCTGCTGATTGAACAGCTCGAGGCTGTTCTGCACGATGCGCTCGCTGGTTTTGATCCGTGGGGCCATGGCTTGAGCTTTAATTCAGAGTGCGTTGGTGGGCATCTTACGACCTAACCGGAATTGGAGAAAACCATGGCACGCAAGGAAGTCATTTGACTTTCTAGAGCATAGACTCTAGAAAGTTCCTCACGACAACAAATCCGGAGCCGACAATGACCGCTGATATTGCCTACCTGCAATCGCTGCAACAGCCGCTGGAGGAGCTCAACCGGTTGTTCCACGCCCAGCGCGCCGCCTATGCCGCCAACCCGATGCCGCCTGCCGCCCAGCGCCAGCAATGGCTCAAGGCCTTGCGTGATCTGCTGAGCAGCGAACGGCAAGCGTTGGTCGAGGCGATCAGTTCCGATTTCAGCCACCGCAGCGCCGATGAAACCCTGCTCGCCGAGCTGATGCCGAGCCTGCACGGCATTCATTACGCCAGCCGGCATATCAGCAAATGGATGAAGCCTTCGCGACGCAAAGTGGGTGTCGCGTTCCAGCCGGCGTCGGCGAAAGTGGTGTATCAGCCGCTGGGCGTGGTCGGCGTTATCGTGCCGTGGAACTACCCGCTGTTCCTGGCCATGGGCCCTTTGACCGGTGCCCTTGCGGCTGGTAACCGGGTGATGCTCAAGCTCAGCGAATCGACCCCGGCCACCGGTCTGTTGCTCAAGGAATTGCTGGCGCGGATCTTCCCTGAAGACCTGGTCTGCGTGGTGCTCGGCGAGGCCGATGTCGGCGTGGCTTTCTCGAAACTGCGCTTCGATCACCTGCTGTTCACCGGCGCCACCAGCATCGGCAAGCACGTGATGCGCGCGGCGGCGGAAAACCTCACGCCGGTGACCCTGGAGCTGGGCGGCAAATCCCCGGCCATCGTCTCCCACGATGTTCCGCTCAAGGACGCCGCCGAGCGCATCGCTTTCGGCAAGACCCTCAACGCCGGCCAGACCTGCGTGGCTCCGGACTACGTGCTGGTGCCGGAAGATCGGGTCGGCGGTTTCGTCGAAGCCTATCGTCAGGCCGTGCGCGGGTTTTATCCGACGCTCGCCGACAACCCGGACTACACCGCCATCATCAACGAGCGCCAACTGGCGCGGCTGAACAGCTACCTCAGCGACGCCACCAGCAAGGGCGCGCTGCTGATTCCGCTGTTCGACCAGGGCCAGGGCCGACGCATGCCGCACAGCCTGCTGCTGAATGTCAGCGATGAGATGACGGTGATGCAGGACGAAATCTTCGGCCCGCTGCTGCCGATCGTGCCGTATCAGGATCTGGATCAGGCATTTGCTTACATCAATCAGCGGCCACGTCCTCTGGCTCTTTACTACTTCGGCTACGACAAACGCGAACAGAAGCGCGTGCTCCACGAAACCCACTCCGGTGGTGTCTGCCTCAACGACACGTTGCTGCATGTGGCCCAGGACGACATGCCGTTCGGCGGTATCGGCCCATCAGGCATGGGCCATTACCACGGACACGAAGGCTTTCTGACCTTCAGCAAGGCCAAGGGTGTACTGGTTAAACAGCGCTTCAACGCGGCGAAGCTGATCTACCCGCCGTACGGGAAATCCATTCAGAAACTGATCCAGAAGCTGTTCATTCGCTAACGTCACCGCCGGGTAATAACAACAATGCACCCAAGCCTGACCGAAACACCTGCACTGTCGCGACGTGGCCTGCTGAAATTCAGCTTCGGCGCCACGGCTTTCCTCGCCACCGCCGGCCTTGGTGCCAGCCTCAGCGGCTGTTCGTCGAGCGTATCGGCCAACGGATTCACCACGTTGCGCAGCGGCGACCTGCTGTTTCTGCGCGCGCTGATTCCGGTGATGCTCGAAGGCGCCGTCGCGATGGATAAGATGCCCGCTGCTGTCGACGGAGCGCTGAAGTCGCTGGACTACAGCCTCGATCACCTGTCACCGGAAATGCTCAAGCTCACCCGGCAACTGTTTGATGTGCTGGGCATGGCCGTAACCCGAGGACCGCTGACCGGGATCTGGGGCAGTTGGGAAAACTCCAGCCCCGAGGCGATCCGGCACTTCCTCGAGCGCTGGGAAAACAGTTCGTTGAACCTGCTGCGCATGGGCCACAGCTCCCTCCAGCAAATGGTGATGATGGCCTGGTACACCCGCGCCGAATCCTGGGCCCATTGCGGTTATCCCGGCCCGCCCACCGTTTGAGACGCGCGCCTCCCCCGAACAATAATAAGAGAGCCTGATTGATGCCCGTACCCGACCCGTTTCGCGAAGGCCTTGCCCGTGGCTGGAAAACCTACAACGGCGCACAACTGACCGATGACCTGACTCTGGAAGCCGACGTGGCCATCATCGGCAGCGGTGCCGGCGGCGGCACCACGGCGGAAATCCTCAGCGCCGCCGGCTACAGGGTGTTGCTGATCGAAGAAGGCCCGCTCAAGACCAGCAGCGACTTCAAGATGCTTGAGGACAAGGCCTACAGCAGCCTCTATCAGGAAGGCATCGGCCGCATGAGCAAGGACGGCGCGATCACCATCCTTCAGGGCCGCGCGGTCGGCGGCACCACCCTGATCAACTGGACCTCGAGCTTCCGAACCCCCGAGCCGACCCTCGAACACTGGGCCAAAGAACACAACGTCAAAGGCCACAGCCCCGCCGACATGGCGCCGTGGTTCGAAAAAATGGAGCAGCGCCTCGGCGTCGCGCCCTGGATGGTGCCACCCAACGCCAACAACGACGTGATCCGCAAAGGCTGCGAACAACTCGGCTACAGCTGGCACGTGATCCCGCGCAACGTGCGCGGCTGCTGGAATCTGGGTTACTGCGGCATGGGCTGCCCGACCAACGCCAAGCAATCGATGATGGTCACGACCATTCCGGCGACCCTGGAAAAGGGTGGCGAACTACTCTATCTGGCCCGGGCTGAAAAACTGTTGATCAACGGCGACAAGGTCACCGGCCTGCAATGCGTGGCGATGGACGAACGCTGCGTCGAAACGACCGGGCGCAAGATCACGGTCAAGGCCCGCCATTACGTGCTGGCCGGTGGCGGGATCAACAGCCCTGCCCTGCTGCTGCGTTCGGATGCGCCGGACCCGCATCAAAGCCTCGGCAAACGCACCTTCCTGCACCCGGTGAACATGTCCGCCGGGCGTTTCGACGAGGTCATCAACCCGTTTTATGGGGCGCCGCAATCGATCTACTCCGACCACTTCCAGTGGAAGGACGGCACCACCGGGCCGATGGCTTTCAAACTCGAAGTGCCACCGCTGCACCCGGCGCTGGCCGCCACCCTGCTCGGCGGCTTCGGCCAGGAAAACGCGCAACACATGGCGGATCTTCCGCACACCCACGCCATGCTCGCGTTGCTGCGTGACGGCTTTCACCAGGACAGCCAAGGCGGCAGTGTCGAATTGCGCGGTGATGGTTCGCCGGTACTCGATTATCAGGTGTCGTCCTACGCCTGGGACGGATTGCGTCGGGCCTTCCACGTCATGGCCGAGATCCAGTTTGCCGGCGGCGCCAAAGCGGTGATGCCGATGCACGCCGATGCGCGCTACGTAAACAACCTGGCCGAGGCCCGCACGATGATCGACGGCCTGAGCCTTGAGCTGTACCGCACCCGCCTGGGCAGCGCCCATGTCATGGGCGGTTGTGCGATGGGCGAAGACCCGAAAACCGCCGTCACCGACAGCCTTGGCCGGCATCATCAGCTGCGCAATCTGTCGATTCACGACGGTTCACTGTTCCCCACCAGCATCGGCGCCAACCCGCAGCTGTCGGTGTATGGTCTGACGGCGCAACTGGCAACATCCCTCGGCGAACGGTTGAGAAACCCGTGAAAAAGCCGAAGATTCGTACCGTCTATAGTGCTTTCTTACCCAAAAGGCGACTTGGCCGACCGGGACGGCTGCGATACCATCCGACTCCCCAACGGATTCCCGCCAGGACGACGCGATGAACCGAGTGTTGTACCCAGGTACCTTCGACCCTATTACCAAGGGCCATGGCGATCTGGTCGAACGCGCTTCGCGCCTGTTCGACCATGTGATCATCGCCGTCGCCGCCAGCCCCAAGAAAAATCCGCTGTTCCCGCTGGAACAACGGGTCGAGCTGGCCCGCGAGGTCACCAAACACCTGCCGAACGTGGAAGTGGTCGGCTTCTCGACGCTGCTGGCGCATTTCGCCAAAGAGCAGAACGCCAACGTGTTCCTGCGTGGTTTGCGCGCGGTGTCGGACTTCGAATACGAATTCCAGCTGGCCAACATGAACCGCCAGTTGGCACCGGATGTGGAAAGCCTGTTTCTCACCCCGTCCGAGCGTTATTCGTTCATTTCCTCGACCCTGGTGCGGGAAATTGCAGCCCTGGGCGGCGATATCAGCAAGTTCGTCCACCCGGCGGTCGCTGATGCACTGACCCTGCGCTTCAAGAAGTAACGACCGTTCAAACGGCGCCCGCGTGCACTGCGGGCGCCAATGCGGCACAATTGCGCGCATTGATTTATTGCGCCCGGGCCCGCCGCCCCGGCTGGAGTTAGCATGTCCCTGATCATCACCGACGATTGCATCAACTGCGACGTCTGCGAACCCGAGTGCCCGAATGCCGCCATTTCCCAGGGCGAAGAGATCTACGTGATCGACCCGAACCTGTGCACCCAGTGCGTCGGCCACTACGACGAGCCGCAGTGCCAGCAGGTCTGCCCGGTGGATTGCATTCCACTGGACGAAGCCCATCCGGAGACTGAAGAACAGTTGATGGAGAAGTACCGCAAGATTACCGGCAAGGCTTGATTTTCTGACCGCGATCGTAGCGCCAGGCTGCGATCGGGTCATTCACGCTGCTCGAATCCTTCCCCGGTACATCCCAGGCAACGCACGAACGCCGCTTTCGCCGGTGCCACCACCAGCGCCTCCCCCGCATCGCCGACACCGCCACCCAGCGCGGTAAACGGCAACGACACCACAAACACCCCCGCACCGATCACCGTCGCCGCCACCAGCAAGGGGCGGGCAATCAGCAGATCGCCGATCATGGCGTAGGCCGGTGGGTTCTGGATGGCGTATCGCGGGTCACCGCTGCCGCCTTCCGTGGCATGAACGGTCAGGCCGGAACACAGCAGCAATGCGAGGAACAGGGCTTGCGAGGATTTCATGGCACGATCCTTCGGGCTGAACAGTGAGACAACTCACTATAGACCGTAGGACTTTTTCAGCTTTTGCGCGTCAGCTTTGGCAGCGCGGACAGAAAACGCTGGCACGCTGCCCCAGCTTCACTTCCCGCAGACCGGTGCCGCAGACTTTGCAGTGCTCGTTACCACGCCCGTAGACAAACAGTTCCTGCTGGAAATACCCCGGCTGCCCATCGCCACCGATGAAATCACGCAACGTAGTGCCGCCGCGCTCGATGGCGGCAGCGAGGATGCGTTTGATCTCGATCGCCAGCTTCAGATACCGCGCCCGGGAAATGCCCTTGGCTTCGCGGCGCGGATCGATACCGGCGGCGAACAACGCTTCGGTCGCGTAAATATTGCCGACACCCACCACCACCGCGTTGTCCATGATGAACGGCTTGACCGCCATCGAACGCCCGCGTGACAGCTGAAACAACCGCTCGCCATCGAACAGGTCGGTCAACGGCTCCGGCCCCAGGCGAATCAACAATTCGTGATTGAGCGGGTCGGTGCTCCAGAGCATCGCGCCGAAGCGCCGCGGATCGGTGTAACGCAGGGCCAGGCCGGATTCCAGTTCGATGTCCACATGTTCATGCTTGGCTGCCGGCAGCCCGACCTCGACCAGCCGTAAGTTGCCCGACATGCCCAAGTGGCTGATCAGCGTGCCGACCTCGGCGTTGATCAGCAGATACTTGGCGCGTCGCTCGACCAGCACGATGCGCTGCCCGGACAGGCGCACATCGAGATCTTCGGGAATCGGCCAGCGCAACCGCCGGTCACGCACGATCACCCGGCTGACCCGCTGGCCTTCCAGGTGCGGGGCGATCCCGCGACGGGTGGTTTCGACTTCCGGCAATTCAGGCATGGGGGTCTCGAATCAGTTTGCTAAATCAATGTGCGCCAAGCTCGCGGATCGTCTGCTTCAACGTTTCGAAGTCGTAATCCGAAAGGCCGATGTATTCGAGCACCAGCGGACCAACTGTCTGCCATTCGAAGTCTTCGGTCTGGTTGCCCAGTACCCGGTACGACGCGCAGATGTGCTCGGCCATTTTCAGGATCGCCAGCAGGTTTTTCATCTGGGTGTTGCGCGAGGTCTCGTCGCTGAAGATCGCCAGGGCATTGTGGTGGTTGGCGATGGCCGCACTGACATGTTCCGGCAGGCGCCAGGACTTGGCGGTGTAATAACCGACCACCGAGTGGTTAGTGTTGTAGACATCGTTCTCGGTGTCCACGACACGGCGCTCGGCACCCGCGTTGGCATAGGCCTGTTCAAGTGTCTTCATGTAATCCGGAAAACGCTGGAGCATCAGCGGCACACCGCAGTCATGGAACAGCCCCAACGCGTAGGCCTCGTCGCTCGCCTCGGTGCCGACGCGCTTGGCCAGGGTCAAACAGGTCATGGCCACGTCCTGGGCGGTGTCCCAGAAACGGTTGAGGGTGACGATGGTGTCGTCGTTCATTTCGCCCTTGATCGACATCGCGTTGATCAGATTGACGATAGAACGGCTGCCCAGCAGGTTCACCGCGCGCTTGATCGAGGTGATCTTGTTGCTCAGGCCGTAATACGGCGAGTTGACGATTTTCAGCAGAGAGCCGGACAAGCCGGGATCCTGGGCAATCAGCTTGGCGATCGTCTCCAGGTCCGGGTCGGGCATGTACTGCTCCATTTGCAGATCCACCATGATCTGCGGTTGCGCGGGCACACTGATGCCTTGCAGGGACTGTTGAATCTGTTCGGTGGTCAGCTCTTGGGACATAAGTACACACTCTGGGACAGGCGGCGATTCTAACCTCTAAAAACCGACGGACGACACTTTGGGGGCAGATCGGCGGAAACTTTCATTCAAGACCATTTGGCCAATTCTGCCTTCATCCGCTGACAGGCCTGGCTTGCGCGCCACATGTCCAGCACCGAACCCGCGTGCAGCACAACACGGTATACTCCCGCTCTTTTTTCCGGAGCGACGTCATGTCCCTGCCTAGCTTGCGCCTCAAAGCCAACGCCGACCGTCGCCTGCGCGCCGGTCACCTGTGGGTCTACAGCAACGAAATCGACGTGGCCGCGACCCCGTTGCACGGCTTCAAGGCCGGCGACCAGGCGATCCTCGAAGCCGCCGGCGGCAAGCCGCTGGGCATCGTCGCCATGAGCCCGAACAATCTGATCTGCGCCCGCCTGTTGTCGCGCGACATCAAGCTGCCGCTGGACAAGTCGCTGCTGGTGCATCGCCTGAACGTGGCCCTGTCCCTGCGTGATCGCCTGTTCGACAAGCCGTTCTATCGCCTGGTCTACGGTGATTCCGACCTGCTGCCGGGTCTGGTCGTCGACCGTTTCGGCGACATCCTCGTGGTGCAGATCGCTTCGGCGACCATGGAAGCGCATAAAGATGACGTGATCGCGGCGCTGACCCAAGTGCTCAAGCCAAGCGGCATCCTGTTCAAGAACGACTCCGCTGCGCGTGATGCCGAAGGCCTCGAGCGTTACACCGAAACCGTGTTCGGCCTGGTGCCGGAGTGGGTGGCGCTGGAAGAGAACGGCGTGAAATTCGAAGCCCCGGTGATTCAGGGCCAGAAAACCGGCTGGTTCTACGACCACCGCATGAACCGCGCGCGCCTGGCCCCTTACGCCAAAGGCAAACGCGTGCTGGACCTCTACAGCTACATCGGTGGCTGGGGCGTACAGGCTGCCGCGTTCGGCGCCAGCGAAGTGTTCTGCGTCGACGCCTCGGGCTTCGCCCTCGATGGCGTTGAGCGCAACGCCGCGCTGAACGGTTTTGCCGACAAGATGACCTGCATCGAAGGCGACGTCTTCGAAGCCCTGAAGGAACTCAAGGCCAGCGAAGAGCGCTTCGACGTGATCGTTGCCGATCCGCCTGCGTTCATCAAACGCAAGAAGGACATGAAAAACGGTGAAGGCGCCTACCGCCGCCTGAACGAGCAAGCCATGCGCCTGCTCAACAAGGACGGCATCCTGTTCAGCGCTTCGTGCTCGATGCACCTGCCGGAAGACGATCTGCAGAACATCCTGCTGACCAGCGCCCGTCACCTGGACCGCAACATCCAGCTGCTGGAGCGCGGCGGTCAGGGCCCGGATCACCCGGTACACCCGGCCATCCCGGAAACCCGCTACATCAAGAGCATCACCTGCCGTCTGCTGCCCAACAGCTAACGGTTAGAAGGTATCGATGCATAAAAGAAGGGGAGCCAACAGGCTCCCCTTCTTTTTGCCTTACATTATTGGCCTTCCTACATTTACCGTCCGGCCAACGTGCAGGACTTTTCCTGACATCCACCACCTACCAACTTCTAACTTACAAGTACCTTACAAGCCGAAGATCACTCCGACAAAATTACTGGAATATTCCTACTTAATATCCACTTGCGATTAATCCATTACAAACTATTATTAAGTCGTCACCACGAGGTGGCACTCAACAAACAACGAAGCATCAATGAACAAGGAGTTCAAACATGAAAGCAATTACTCTGGAATCCCGCAAAATCGCTAACCTGGCTTTTCTGGTTGCGCCTAAAACCCGCTAAGTAAGGCTGACGCTGGGTATCGCCGGCTACCCAGCGTCTTTGATGACCTATCCAGAGAGCCTTGCCTGAACATGCAAATAAATCCCTATCTTTTCATATTGCCGCGCACGCCCGGCCAAATAGTCTGGAACTACAAGGACCACACGCAACATGAACTTGATCTGGACTATTCATCTCGCCTTGCACAACTAATACATAATCCCGAGCTGTACGACAACGACAACATCATAGATACACAGTTACTCAATGCCGGAATACTGACAACATCGACAATAAACAGCCCTGCCTGGGGCTGGGATGAACTGTCGAAGATTTATCACATCGGCACTCGTAACATTCCTTGCGAACATATTCCGAAAAACATTCATGAATGGGCCAGACAATATCTGGAACATTGCAACGAAGTGCTCGCCTCCTCGGCGCCGGCCCATGACATGGCTGACCGTATTACAGGCGGACGCATCGCTCTCCCCTCGCCGTCGGCGCCGAAAGACGACAGTCTGTCGAACGCCTTGATCCGGCGGAAAACCTGCCGGTCCTTCACCGGCTCACCTATTCGACTGAGGGATGTCGGCTCGTTGCTGTACCTGACTCTCGGTTATCTGCGCGAGCGCGAAGACGATTGCGACGACAGCATCGCCGAAGGGCTCGACGTCCGCCGCAGCAGCCCTTCCGGTGGCGGGCTCAATGCCTGCGAAGGTTACCTGCTGATCCAGAACGTCGAAGACCTGGCACCTGGCGTCTATGCCTATCACCCGGCCGAACACGCCTTGAGCCTGATCAATCGGTCGCCCGACACAGCGCTGGGCAATCTGCTGGGAGGCCAGCACTTCATCAACAACCTGCCACTGGGCCTGTTCATCACCGCCCGTTTCGACAGGCTCTGGTGGAAATATCCCCACTCGCGCGCCTATCGAATGGCGTTCGTCGAGGCCGGGCATCTTTCACAGACGTTTCAACTGGCCGCCACGGCGCTTGGCATGAACACCTGGCTGACGGGCGCATTTACCGACGATCAGATCGACACATTGCTTCAACTCGAAAATGGTAACGAGCAACCGCTGTTCTTTGTCGGTTGCGGCGAAAGCGATGGTCAGGCGATGTGCCAGGAAATGCGCGACCTGTTGCGCGGGACGCCAGCATGAGCCTTCTCCCCCAGGCCCCGGCCTTCGAGTTTTCACTGGGCGACTGGAACACCCGCGCTTCGGTACGTTCCAGCGCCCACGATTACAGCTTGCCGGCTGACATCGCGCAACAACTGGAAACCCGTCACTGGTTCCCGCCGGCATTTCTGCCCTATCTCGCCCACCCGGCCATCGAAGCGGCGGGCCGTTCGGTAGTGCATCGGCTCACGGCCAATCATCTGGTGCACTTTCTCGACTACACCACTTTGCTCGAACACCGCATCGTCAATCGCGCCGTGGAAGTCATCGTCCACGGCGAACTGCCGGTCGATGTTTCGCCAGCCATGAAAACCGCCGCGTTTCAGCTCTACACCGATGAGGGCTACCACGCCCTGTTTTCCCATCAGGTCGCGGAACAGATTGCCGGGTTCTACGCCATCACCGGGCGCCCGGTGATGCCCAAGCGAATCACGCGGATGAACGGGTTGATCGACAGAACCCTCCAGGAACAGCGACCGCTGACATGGTTCCTGCTCGGCTTCGTCTCGGAAACCATCATCGCCCGGGAGCTGCTTGACGTCTGCCGGGACAGCCTGGTGTCCGGGGTCAACGACATGTTGCGCGATCACCTCACGGACGAAGCGCGCCACAGTCGCTACTTCACTGAAGTGTTCCACTACCTCTGGCTGCATCTGGGCGCGCAACAACGGACGTTCACCGCCACGACCCTGCTTGAGATCATCGGGATCTTCTTCGAAGTCGATAAACAGTGGCTGCAACAGAGTCTGTGCGACGCAGGGATTGCCGATAACGCAGTGCTGGAAATTCTCGGCAAGATGGCGACGAGGCAAGCCAGTCAGTTGCGCGCACGGGCAGGCAGCATCGCCACGTTGAATGCACTGAAGAAAGCCGGATTTTTCGCTGAACCTCAAAACCAGATACTTTTCGCCAGGGCAGGATTGATCGATGGATAAAGGAAAATCCGGGGTGACGACCCGACAACGTCGCGGGGCCGTCAGCCTGTTGCTGGCGATGGTGTTGCTGGGTGTATTTCCGCTGGATGTCCTGCTGCCTTCGTTCCCGGCATTGGCCGAACACTTTCGCCGCACGCCGGCGGACATCGCGCTGTCCATCAGCCTGTTCGCAGTCGGTATCGCCTTCGCCCAGTTACTGATCGGGCCGCTGTCGGATGTGATCGGGCGCAAGGGGCTGCTGCTCGCCGGCATGAGCGTTTCAATACTCGGCGCACTCGGGTGTGTGATGACCTCTGACTATTCGCTGTTCCTGATATTCCGGGTCGTTCAGGCGCTGGGCTGCGGTTGTTTCGTGCTGTCCCAGGCGCTGGTCCAGGATCTGTTCGAAGGCGAGGAACGCGATCGCCTGCGAATCCTGATGGTCACCGCCGGCGGGATCTTCATCTCGGTATCACCGCTGGCCGGCACGTTCATGCAGGCAACGTTGGGTTGGCGTGGCAGCTTCTGGGTGTTCATCGCATTATCCGCCGTGGTGCTGCTCAAGGCCTGGCTGTTTCTGGAGAACACCCGACCGAGCGCCAGTAGCACACGTACAAACTTCCTCACGGCTTACCGACAGGTGCTGGGGGATTTCGACTTCGTCGGCTACTGGCTGATTTCGGCATTTGCGTTCGCCTGTCACTTTTCATTCATCGTGATTTCGCCGCTGATCTTCATGGACCGGCTGCAAATGTCCGCTTACGAATTTTCGTTGATCCTGCTGATCTACGGTGCGGCGTACGTCACCGGGGGCATCCTCGCCAGCGTGCTGAGCAGGCGCATCACCAGCGGCCAGCAGATGGTCGTCGGCTTGAGCCTGATCCTGTTCGCCGGCGTG
Source organism: Pseudomonas sp. HS6 (assembly GCF_023375815.1). Taxonomy (NCBI): domain Bacteria; kingdom Pseudomonadati; phylum Pseudomonadota; class Gammaproteobacteria; order Pseudomonadales; family Pseudomonadaceae; genus Pseudomonas; species Pseudomonas sp. HS6. Next base: position 4,736,626 of record NZ_CP067412.1, read on the forward strand.
AGCATGCTGTACCTGTCGTCGAGCTTCGTACTCGCTCCGGCGACAGTGCTGATCCCGATGCTGATCTGCACCGCCGGCACAACCATTGCCCGGCCGGCGGCCACCTCCCGGGCCATGAGCCTGTTTCCGGACAACGCCGGCACCTCGGCCTCGGCCGGCAGCACGATCATCTTTATCTGCGGCGGGTTGATCAGTGCCTTGATCAGTCTGAGCCCGACCAACCTGCAATCCACCCTGGGTTACAGCTTTGTCTTGCTCAGTGGTGTGGCGCTCGCCTTGAACAACCGGATCAGCCGTCGCGCCAGAACCCTGCAAACCGGCGCCGTTGCACAGCCGGGTGGCGATTAAACCTGCCAGTCGTCATTCCGCGCGCGGCGTCAGCACTGGAACAACGTTTTGCGTCATTCCCTCCTGACGCCAGCGGTGTAGAATCGCGAGATTCATCGCCATTCATCCCCGGCGGGTTTATGAGCTCAGGCTGAGACCAGCGGCGATCCCGCAACGTCATCGGCAACTTCAGGACACACGGCCATTTCTGAGTGTTCCAGACGTCAATAGAAGCTCACTCCCTTTTTGCACCTGATTAGTAAGTGATTAGCCGCCCGGAGTGCTCCATGCCAGATTACCGTTCGAAAACATCCACCCACGGCCGCAACATGGCCGGCGCCCGCGCACTGTGGCGCGCCACCGGGATGAAAGATGACGACTTCAAGAAGCCGATCATCGCGATTGCCAACTCCTTCACCCAGTTCGTACCGGGCCACGTTCACCTGAAGGACCTGGGCCAACTGGTTGCCCGCGAAATCGAACGCGCCGGTGGCGTGGCGAAAGAATTCAACACCATCGCCGTAGACGACGGCATCGCGATGGGCCACGACGGCATGCTGTATTCGCTGCCGAGCCGCGAGATCATCGCCGACTCCGTCGAGTACATGGTCAACGCCCACTGCGCCGACGCCATCGTCTGCATCTCGAACTGCGACAAGATCACCCCGGGCATGCTGATGGCCGCCCTGCGCCTGAACATTCCGGTGATCTTCGTCTCCGGCGGCCCGATGGAAGCCGGCAAGACCAAACTGGCCAGCCACGGTCTCGACCTCGTCGACGCCATGGTCATCGCCGCCGACGCCAGCGCTTCTGACGAGAAGGTTGCCGAGTACGAGCGCAGCGCCTGCCCGACCTGCGGTTCCTGCTCCGGCATGTTCACCGCCAACTCGATGAACTGCCTGACCGAAGCCCTGGGCCTCGCATTGCCAGGCAACGGTTCGACCCTCGCCACCCACAGTGACCGCGAACAGCTGTTCCTGCAGGCCGGCCGCACCATCGTCGAACTGTGCAAACGCTACTACGGCGAGAACGACGAGTCGGTACTGCCGCGCAATATCGCCAACTTCAAGGCGTTCGAAAACGCCATGATGCTCGACATCGCCATGGGCGGTTCGACCAACACCATCCTGCACTTGCTGGCCGCTGCCCAGGAAGCCGAGATCGCGTTCGACCTGCGCGACATCGATCGCCTGTCACGCGTAGTGCCGCAACTGTGCAAAGTCGCGCCGAACATCCAGAAATACCACATGGAAGACGTGCACCGCGCCGGCGGCATCTTCAGCATCCTCGGTTCGCTGGCCCGTGGCGGCCTGCTGCACACTGACCTGCCGACCGTGCACAGCCGCAGCATGGAAGAAGCCATCGCCAAGTGGGACATCACCCAGACCGACGATGAAACCGTGCACCACTTCTTCAAGGCAGGCCCGGCCGGCATTCCGACGCAAACCGCGTTCAGCCAGTCGACCCGTTGGGAAACCCTGGACGACGACCGTGAAAACGGCTGCATCCGCAGCTTCGAACACGCCTACTCGAAAGAAGGTGGCCTGGCCGTGCTGTACGGCAACATCGCCCTGGACGGCTGCGTGGTGAAAACCGCCGGCGTCGATGAGTCGATCCACGTCTTCGAAGGCAACGCGAAAATCTTCGAAAGCCAGGACAGCGCCGTGCGCGGCATCCTCGCCGACGAAGTGAAAGAAGGCGACATCGTCATCATTCGCTACGAAGGTCCGAAAGGCGGCCCGGGCATGCAGGAGATGCTCTACCCGACGTCGTACCTGAAATCCAAAGGCCTGGGCAAAGCCTGCGCCCTGCTGACCGATGGCCGTTTCTCCGGCGGTACTTCCGGCCTGTCCATCGGCCACGCTTCGCCAGAGGCTGCCGCCGGCGGCGCGATCGGTCTGGTGCAGGACGGCGACAAAGTGCTGATCGACATTCCGAACCGCTCGATCAACCTGTTGATCAGCGACGAAGAAATGGCGGCACGCCGGATCGAGCAGGACAAGAAGGGCTGGAAACCGGTGGAGATACGTCCACGCAAAGTGACCACCGCCCTCAAGGCCTACGCTCTGCTGGCGACCAGCGCCGACAAGGGTGCTGTACGTGACAAGGCGATGCTCGACGGCCTGTAATGCTTAACCGACGCGCATAAAAATGCCCCGCCAAGTGCGGGGCATTTTTTTGCCTTGAGACTTACTGAATCTCTTCCGGCTTCACGATCACCCAGTTTTTGTCCGCCGTCACCGGCAAACCTTCCTTCGCCTGGGCCGCCGCATGCTTGGCCATCATGCCGTTGAGCTGGGTCATGTACTTGTCCTTGCGGTTGACCCACAGGTGAATGCCACCCTTGGCCACATCCACATCGTGGAACAGCATGTAACCGTCGCTGCTCGGGGTGTCGCCACCTACCAACACCGGTTTTTTCCATTCGTCGATGTAAGTCAGGATCGCCGCGTGCTTGCCGGCCATCCAGGTCGCCGGAGTCCACAGGTACGGGGTCAATTCGAGGCCGAGGTTGGCCTTCTCGTCATACTTGCCGGCGGTGATCTGCTTGCGCGCCGTGGTCAGTTCGCCGGTCTCGCGGTTCTTCAACAGCGTGGTCACGCCAATCACGTTCTGCGGTTTGACGTTGTAGCCGTACTTCGGATCGGCCGCGACCATCCGCACCAGTTCTTCGGAGGCGGCGGTCATCACGTAGACCTCGATACCGTTCTCCATCAGTTTGTTGTACAGCTCGGCCTGACCGGTGAAGACTTTCGGCGGCTGGACGTCGAGGTTCTTCACCACATCGCCATCGTAATAGGTCGCCGGTACCGGTTTGCCCGACGCCATCAGCTCATCGACGTAGCCTTTGAGTTCCTTGAGGGTGAAACCGGAGAACACCTGCGCAACCCATGGATAGCAGACCATGTCGTCGACTTCGCAGAGGCGGTAGTAGTAGCTGAACAGGCTTTCCTTGTGGTCGGCGGTGTCCTTGAACGGCATCAGTTTCAGGGAGGGATCGAGCTTGTCGCGGGTGATCAGGCCCTTGTTTTCCATGAACGGCAGCAACGACTCTTCAAGGTCGTAGCGGTAGCTGGTGTTGTCCATGTCGAACACCGCGTAGTTACCCTTATTGGCGTTGGCGGCGATCATCGCGTCCAGCGCCTTGGCCTGATCCGCCGGCCAGTGTTTCAGGTCGGTGGCGAACGCCTGAGTGGCCAGGCCCATCCCCACAGTCAGTGCGACAGCCAGAAATTTCGGTGCAAACTTCATGGACACTTCTCCCTGAGTCAAAGAAATCGACGCTAACAAATAAATGTGACAGTCCTCGTCTGTCAGCGACCGTCCGCGTCCCTTCCGCGCCAGTTGCATCCCCGAGAGCGACACCCGCTTATTCCAAAAACGACGGACGACCTTCGATTTCGGTATTAATTCATTGGAAATCAAACTGTTAGGCTTGCCGGTTCGCAACAGCCCCGGAAGGTTGTTGGCACAGTCTTTTCTGGAGTCCTCATGAATCTGCCCCTGATTCTTAACTTGCTGGTGTTCCTCGCCCTGCTCTTCGGCCTGGCGCAAACCCGTCACACCTCGTGGAGCCTGGCGAAGAAAGTCCTGCTCGCGCTGGTGCTGGGCGTGGCATTCGGCGTCGCGCTGCACACGATTTACGGTGCCGGCAACCCGGTACTGAAAGCCTCGATCGGCTGGTTCGATCTGGTCGGCAACGGTTACGTGCAACTGCTGCAAATGATCGTGATCCCGCTGGTGTTCGCCTCGATTCTTAGCGCGGTGGCCCGTCTGCACAACGCGTCGTCGCTGGGCAAGATCAGCTTCCTGACCATCGGCACGCTGCTGTTCACCACCGCGATTGCGGCGCTGATCGGTATCGGCCTGACCAACCTGTTCGGCCTGACCGCCGAAGGCCTGGTCGCCGGCACTCAGGAAATGGCCCGTCTGCAAACCATTCAGACCGACTATGCTGGCAAGGTCGCCGACCTGAATGTGCCGCAACTGCTGCTGTCGTTCATCCCGCAGAACCCGTTCGCCGACCTGGCCCGGGCCAAGCCGACCTCGATCATCAGCGTGGTGATCTTCGCCGCGTTCCTGGGGGTTGCCGCGCTGCAACTGCTCAAGGATGACGTCGAAAAAGGTCAGAAAGTGATCAACGCCATCGACACCCTGCAAGCCTGGGTGATGCGTCTGGTGCGTCTGGTGATGAAGCTGACCCCGTACGGCGTACTGGCGCTGATGACCAAAGTGGTTGCCGGTTCCAACCTGCAGGACATCATCAAGCTCGGCAGTTTTGTGGTTGTCTCGTACCTCGGCCTGGGCCTGATGTTCGTGGTGCATGGGCTGCTGGTATCGGCGGCCGGGATCAACCCGCTGCGTTTCTTCCGCAAGATCTGGCCGGTGCTGACCTTCGCCTTCACCAGCCGTTCCAGCGCGGCGAGCATCCCGCTGAGCATCGAAGCGCAGACCCGTCGCCTGGGCATTCCGCAATCGGTGGCAAGCTTCGCGGCCTCGTTCGGCGCGACCATCGGCCAGAACGGCTGCGCCGGCCTGTACCCGGCAATGTTGGCGGTGATGGTTGCGCCAACCGTGGGCATCAACCCGCTGGATCCGCTGTGGATCGCGACGCTGGTGGCGATTGTGACCCTGAGTTCGGCCGGTGTGGCGGGCGTGGGTGGCGGTGCGACCTTCGCGGCACTGATCGTGCTGCCGGCCATGGGCTTGCCGGTTTCGCTGGTGGCGTTGCTGATTTCGGTCGAGCCGCTGATCGACATGGGTCGTACGGCGCTGAACGTGAGTGGTTCGATCACCGCTGGCGCGATTACCAGCCAGGCGATGCAGCAGACCGACAAGGCCCTGCTGGATGCCGATGAGCATGCGGAGCTTGCTCAGGCTTGATTGACGTTGTGGCGAGGGAGCGTGCTCCCTCGCCACAGATTCAGGCTTTTTCCCAGACTTCGAAGTGGTAAGCCGGTTTTTCGCCTTCAGCCGGATTCGGCACGTTCGACACCAGTTTCCACTGGTTCAGATCGAACTCCGGAAACCACGCATCGCCTTCCGGGCTCAGTGCCACGCGAGTCAGATACAAACGATCCGCCTGCGCCAGCCCCTGTGCATACAGTTGTGCCCCGCCAATCAGCATCAATTCATCGACGCCCTGTTCTTTCGCCCATTCTTCGGCGCGAACCACCGCGGCTTCCAGCGACGGATAGACTTCCGCGCCTTCCAGCACCAGATCGGTCTGACGGCTGACCACGATGTTCAAGCGCCCCGGCAACGGACGACCCAGCGAATCCCAGGTCTTGCGGCCCATGATGATTGGCTTGCCGAGCGTCGTGGCCTTGAAGTATTTGAAATCCCCCGGCAGGTGCCAGGGCATGCTGTTGTCGACGCCGATCACGCGGTTTTCACCGAGGGCTGCGATCAGGCTGAGAGGGAGTGATTTAGTCATGCCGGCGAGGATACCAGAGCCGTGCTTACCCCGATAAGCGCCACAGCGGTTATGCTCACGGCTCAATCAAGCAACGGGATGCCGCGTGACTGAACTGACTTCACTGCAAAACCTCTGGCTCACCGAAACCGTGCGCCTGCGCGAAGAACACGCAGGTCCGCTGGACGATCTGGAAGCCAATCGCCTGGCCCGCGCGGCCGGCGGCGATCTGCCGGGACGCATTCAACGCCGCGCCCTGTGGCTGGCCGAGCGCGATGGCCTGACCTCGGCGCTCAAGCATTGGCTGCAAGGCGCGCGTCTGGCGCTGGTGCTGCTGGCGATCCTCGCGGTATTGAGCGGCGCCGGGCTGGCCTTCGCCGCGCTGGGCCAGACGCCGGTCAATGTGTTCTGGGCCTTGGGTAGCCTGCTCGGACTGAACCTGATCTTGCTGTTGAGCTGGGCGCTGGGGCTGATCTTTGCCGGCGAACACGGCGCCACCCTCGGCCGCTCGTGGCTGTGGCTCAGTGAAAAACTCGCCCGCGACGCCAAGGCTGCGCAACTGGCGCCGGCCCTGCTGTTGATGCTGCAACGCAAGAAGCTCAATCGCTGGGCGCTCGGTACGCTGGTCAATGGCCTGTGGCTGCTGGCGATGTTCAGCGCGCTGGTTTTGCTGCTGACGCTGATGGCGACCCGACGCTACGGCTTCGTCTGGGAAACCACAATTCTCAGTGCCGATACGTTCATCAACATGACCCAGGCCCTCGGCGCATTGCCAGCGCTGCTGGGCTTCAACGTGCCGACCGTCGAAATGATCCGCGCCAGCGGCGACACCGCGCTGAACATAGAAAGCGCCCGTCAGGCCTGGGCGACCTGGCTGGTCGGCGTGCTGGTGGTCTACGGCGTGCTACCGCGCCTGCTGCTGGCGCTGCTTTGCTTCTGGCGCTGGAACAGCGGTAAAGCGGCGTTGCGTCTGGATCTGAACCTGCCTGGTTACGCCCAGCTGCGCGAACGCCTGATGCCAACCAGCGAACGCCTCGGCATCACCGACCCTGAGCCTGCGCAACTGCACCGCGTCGAAAGCGCCGTCGGCGAACACGCCAGCGATGGAGCATTACTCGTAGCAATCGAACTCGACGATCAACACCCATGGCCACCGACGCTGCCGAAGAACGTCAGCAACGCCGGCATCCTCGATAGCCGTGAATCACGCCACAAACTGCTCGAACAGCTCAGCCGCTTCCCGCCGGCGCGCCTCGCGATTGCCTGCGACCCACGGCGCTCCCCGGATCGCGGCAGTCTTGCCCTCATCGCCGAGCTGGCGCGCAATGCCGCCGCGACCCGCGTCTGGCTGTTGCAAGCGCCGCAAGGACAAGCACTGGATGCCCAACGACTCGGTGACTGGCATCTGGCGCTGCAACAACTGGAGCTGCCATTCGCCGATTGCGCCCCGTTGAACTGGCTGGAGCACGGACATGACTGATGCCTGGAAAGCGCCGCTGAAACTGGCGGTGGTCGGCCACACCAACGTCGGCAAGACTTCGCTGTTGCGCACCCTGACCCGCGATGTCGGTTTCGGCGAAGTTTCCCATCGCCCGAGCACCACGCGGCATGTCGAAGGCGCGCGGTTGTCGGTGGATGGCGAGCCGTTGCTCGACCTCTACGACACGCCGGGCCTGGAAGACGCCATCGCCCTGCTGGATTTTCTCGAGCGACTTGAGCGCCCCGGCGAACGCCTCGACGGCCCGGCGCGACTGGCGCGGTTTCTCGACGGCAGCGAAGCGCGCCAGCGGTTCGAACAGGAAGCCAAGGTGCTGCGGCAACTGCTTGATTCCGACGCTGGCCTGTACGTAATTGATGCCCGCGAACCGGTGCTGGCCAAGTACCGCGATGAGCTGGAGGTGTTGGCCAGTTGCGGCAAGCCGTTGCTGCCAGTGCTGAATTTCGTCAGCAGCGCCAACCACCGGGAACCGGACTGGCGTGAAGCGCTGGCGCGTCTGGGCCTGCATGCGCTGGTGCGTTTCGACAGCGTCGCCCCGCCCGAAGATGGCGAGCGGCGGCTATATGAAAGCCTCGCACTGTTGCTGGAAAACGCCCGCCCTCAGCTCGAACGGCTGATCGCCGATCAACAGGCCCAACGCCTCGCCCGCGAGCAAAGCGCCGCACGCCTGATCGCCGAGTTGCTGATCGACTGCGCCGCGTGCCGGCGCAGTGTGGCGAGCAACGCCGAACAGGAACAACAAGCTATCAGCGAACTGCGCAAAGCCGTGCGCCAACGCGAACAGAAATGCGTCGAGGCGCTGCTCAAGCTCTACGCCTTCCGACCGCAAGACGCCGCGGCCAGCGATCTGCCGCTGCTCGATGGGCGCTGGGGCGATGACCTGTTCAACCCGGAAACCCTCAAGCAACTCGGCGTGCGGGTCGGCGGCGGGATTGCGGCCGGCGCAGCCGCCGGTGCGGGTGTGGATCTGTTGGTGGGCGGCATCACCCTCGGCGCCGCAGCACTGGCCGGTGCAATTGCCGGTGGCGCCCTGCAAACCGCCCGCAGCTATGGCAATCGCCTGCTCGGCAAGATCAAAGGGCAGCGAGAACTGACGGTCGACGACAACGTGTTGCGTCTGCTGGCACTGCGTCAGCGGCAACTGCTGCAAGCGCTGAATGCCCGTGGCCATGCGGCGCTGGACAGCATTCAGGTGGCGACGCCGCAGGACAAGAACTGGCGCGAGGGTAAGTTGCCCGAAGCTTTGGGGAAGGCGCGGGCCCATCCGCAGTGGTCGTCGCTCAACCCACATCCGAAGCTGAATCAGGCGGAGCGGCAGGAGCAGATTGAGTCGTTGGTGGGGAAGGTGCTTGAGCTTTAGATCCCTGCCCTCACCCCAACCCTCCCGAAACGTCGGACCGCCCAGAGGGAGAGGGAGCCGATCTTCATGCTTTTCAAACCTGAGTTCGACTTAATTATCTCAGGTCGATGTATGACCCAAGAACAACACGGTCAGCTCCCTCTCCCTCCGGGAGAGGGTTGGGGTGAGGGCAGCAATCACTAAGCAGACAACAAAGCTTCAGCCTTGCGCTTGAGAACAGACAGATCCATCACCGGCACTGCCATCTCCTTCGCCAGTTCATCCCACTGGCGCATCCGCAGACTGACGGCGCACAACGGATCCTGCTCGAACGCATCAGCTTCAGCCTCGGTCATCACCCCACCCTGATATTCCAGGGTGCGGCGGCTGGCTTCGCTCAAACGCTCGTAATAACCCGCCTCCCGTAGCGTCAGATAGCGCTTGGCCTGGACGTGATATTCCACCAGCCGAGCCAGACGCTCGCTGAATCCGGCCTCACGCAGATAATCGGCACCGAGGCGCTCATGGCTGACGACGCCGTAACCGCCCATGTTCTCCGCGCCCTCGGCACACAAATGGCCTATGTCATGGAAGAACGCGGCGAGCACCACTTCGTCGTCAAAGCCTTCGGCGATGGCCAGTTGCGCCGCCTGGGACATGTGCTCGATCTGCGACACCGGTTCGCCGATGTAATCGCTGGCGCCGAAGCGCTCATAGAGTCCGAACACCCGTTCGATGACTTGCTCCTGACTCAACATCAACGCTCTCCAAAAAGCTGTGCAACATTGCGCTCGGCCATGGCCGGGCCGACGCTCATGCCGACGCCACTGTGCATCAGCGCCACACTCAGCCCTGGTTCCGGACGCAGGAACGAAAACGGCCCCGGCCCCCGGGAACCATAGACACCCTGCCAACGCTCGACCATTTGCACCTTGCAGCCGAGGGTCTGTTCGGCCAGTTCGAGCATCCAGTTGTCGACTTGCTCGGCGTTGAACGGTGACACGTCGCTGCCGTAATGGTGCGAGTCACCGATGATCAGTTCTCCGTAAGGCGTCGGGCTGATCAGCAGGTGAATGCCGTTTTCCTGCAGGTGCGGTTGCTCGCGCAGGATTTGCGCCTGCACTGCGGCCGCTTCCGGCAGATCGGCGAAGGCGCCGTAGTGCACGCAACTGAGACCGGTGAGCAAGGCGTGTTGCAGGTTCAGGTCGATCTGCGGCCGGGCGCGGAGCATTTGCAGACGGCAGATCTGCGGGTCGAGGGCGGCAATCGGTTCGGCCAGCAAGGTCTGATAATCGTGGCCCGAGCAAACGATGATCTGCTCGGCGGTAAAAGTGCCAGCAGTGCTTTGCAGCCGCCCCGGCTCGACATCGCGCACCAGCGTCGAGAAGTGAAACTCGACGTTGAGTTCGCGACGCAGGTAATCGATCAGCGCCGGAATCGCTTCCCGGGAATACAGCTGTTGATCGTCCATGCCGTGCAGCGCGGCGCGGTGATGGCTGAACTGGCCGCCATACAGATCGCGTAATTCGGCTCCGCGCAGCAACTCGACGCGATAGTCATGCTCCACGGCGCGCCCGGCGCAGAAGGCTTCGAGCAAGTGCTCTTCGGCCTCGGTGCGGGCGAACAGGTACGAGCCGTTGCGCTTGAGTTGCAGGCCGGCGAGCTGCGCCCACTGGCCCCAGATTTCGCGGCTGGCCTTGGCCAGTTCGAGCATCGGGCCCGGTGGCTGGCCGGTGACCAGTGCCTGGCCGAAGTTGCGCACTGACGCGCCGAGTGGCGTGGCGGTGCGCTCGAAAACCGTGACCTTGAGACCGCGCCGGGCGGCAGCATAAGCGTGGGACAGGCCGAGGATGCCGGCGCCGACGATCAGCAAGTCTTTGTGTTGTGTCATTGAAAGGTGCTCTGAATGAGAGACCGCCATCGCTGGCAAGTCGAATCGTCGAACCGCAGCTCCCACATTGGCCGGTGTGAAACACACATTGTGTGAACACCGCCAAACCTGTGGGAGCTGGCTTGCCAGCGAAGGGGCCCCGTCAGTCGATGAAGTTCTTACTTGGCAGCGACTTTCTCGGACTTGCCGTCATAGCGCTTGCGCCATTCGGTCAGGATCTCGTCGCGGTTCTTCGAGGCCCAGGCAAAGTCGTTCTTGATCAGGCGCTGCTCGTAGTCGGCCGGCAGTTCGGTTTGCGGCTTGGCGATGCCCGGTTGGGCGAGGACGGCGAAGTTTTCCTTGTACAGGTCCATCGCCGGAGCGCTGGCGGAGAAGTCGGCCAGTTTCTTCGCGGCTTCTTCGTGCGGCGTGCCTTTGATCACGGCAGTCGCTTCGATCTCCCAGCCCAGGCCTTCCTTCGGCAGGATGATGTCCAGCGGCGCGCCCTGGCGCTTCAACTGTACGGCTGGATATTCAAAGGAAATGCCGATCGGGAATTCGCCCGCCGCCGCCAGTTTGCAAGGCTTGGAACCGGAGTGAACGTACTGGCCGATGTTCTGGTGCAGACCGTCCATGTAGGCCCAGCCCTGCTTCTCGCCGAAGGTTTGCAGCCAAGCGCTGACGTCGAGGAAACCGGTGCCGGACGAAGCCGGGTTCGGCATCACGATCTTGCCTTTGTACTCAGGCTTGGTCAGGTCCTGCCAGCTCACCGGCTTGGTCAGGCCCTGTTTCTCGGCCTCGACGGTGTTGAAGCAAATGGTCGCGGCCCAGACGTCCATGCCGACCCAGGCTGGCGGATTGGCGGCATCGCGGTAGTTCGCGCCGATCTTGCCCAGGTCCTTCGGCGCATAGCTTTGCAGCATGCCTTGCTGATCGAGGATCGCCAGGCTCGATGCCGCCAGCCCCCACACCGCGTCAGCCTGTGGACGCTCTTTTTCGGCCAGCAGTTTGGCGGTGATGATCCCGGTGGAATCGCGCACCCACTTGATCTCGACGTCCGGGTTGGCCTTTTCGAACGCTTCCTTATAGCTCTTGAGCTGTTCGGCTTCGAGGGCGGTGTACACCGTCAACTCGGTTTTTGCCGCGAAGGCATTCAGGCTGAAAGTAGCGAGCACAGCAGCGGCCAGGGCCATAGGCTTGAACATGATCGTTTTCCTGTAGGTGAGTTGAGGCTAAAGGGACAAGTCGTGGATCAGTGGCCGGGCGCCGTTTGCCGCCAGGCCTGGGAACGGCGCAGCAAGCCGCGCGAAGCCCACGCCAGCAGCAAGGACACGCCCGCCGAGGTGAACAGAATCAGGGTCGACATCGCCGCTGCGCCGCCGACGTTGCCGGCGTCATCCATGTTCAGCACCGCCACCGCCGCGAGGATGGTGTCGGGGCTGTAGAGGAATATCGCCGCCGACACGGTGGTCATCGCCGAGACAAACAGGTAGCGCACGATGTCCAGCAATGCCGGCAGGCAGATCGGTACGGTGACCTTCAGGTAATGCCGGTACAACGGCGCCTTGAGCGACAGCGCGGCAGCTTCGAACTCGGCGTCGAGCTGGCGCAGCGCGGTGGTGGCGGTCATCTGCGCAGTGGTCAAATAGTGAGCAATGGTGCAGACGATCAGCAGGGTCATGGTCCCGTACAACACGTGCAGCGGGTTGCCGGTGAGGTTGAAGAAGAAGACGTAACCCAGACCGAGCACCAGCCCCGGCACCGCCATCGGTACGAAACTGAGCATGCGCAGTGTCAGATTGAGGCCGCGCTGGCTGCGGGTCTTTTCCATCAGGTAGGCGCCGGTGAAGATCAGCACGCTGCCGATCAACGCCGTGCCCAGCGCCATCTTCAAACTGTTGCCGTAGGCCAGCCAGCCACCGCCGGCGGTCTCGTTGAACTGGTAATGGTTGAGCGACAGCGAAAGGTTATACGGCCAGAACTTCACCAGCGACGAGAACACCGCCATGCCGAACACCAGCAGCAACGCGGCGCTGATCAGCAGGACGATGGCCAGGTAACAGGCGTCGCGCTTCTTCGACGGCGCCGGTTTGAACACTTGGGCGCGGCCGCTCATGGAGTCGCCGTGACGCCGACGCAGCCAGGCATCGACGCCGAAACTGAACAGCGCTGGCAGCAGCAGAACCATGCCGATCAACGCACCACGACCGAATTGCTGTTGGCCGACCACCGCTTTGTAGGCTTCCAGCGCCAGCACCTGATAGTCGCCACCAACCACCACCGGCACGCCAAAATCAGTGATGGTCAGGGTGAACACCAGACAGAACGCGGCGAACACAGCCTGACGGGTGGCCGGCCAAGTGATGCTGCGAAAGGCTTTCGCAGGGCTCGCGCCCATGCTCGACGCGGCGTCGAACAGTCGCGCATCCGCCAGCGACAGGGCTGACAGCAAAATCATCAAGGCGTGTGGGAAGGTGTAGATCACCTCACCCAGAACAATGCCCCAGAAACCATAGATGTTGTCCGACAGCAGCCCGCGCAACATCCCCTGATTGCCGAAAAGATAGACCAGCGCAATCCCCGGCAGCATCGACGGCGCCATCAGCGGCAACAGCGAAATCCCGCGCCAGATACCTTTGGCGGGAATCAACGTGCGCTGCAAGGCGTAGGCAAACAGGTAGGCCAGCGGTACGACGATCGCCGCCACGCTGAGGGAAACTTTCAGGCTGTTACCGAGCAACCAGTGGAAGTTGTCGCTGGTCACCAGCTCCTTGGCGGCGAGCCAGCCACCGCCCTGCCCGGCTTCGCTGCTGAAGCCGCGCCAGAAGATCGCCAGCAATGGCAACAACACCGCCACACCGAGCAACACCAGCAGCAGAAGTTTGCCGCCGAGGATGAAGATCCGGTCGCCGACCTCGGCCCCGGACACCTGCCGCGCCTGCTTTTGCGGTAGCGGCAGTGCGAGGTTGCTGTTCATCAGGCAAACACCTGCAGGCTGCGTGGCGGCAAGGCGACCATGATCTGCTGGGCGCCGAGGCGCGGCATGGCTTCCGGCGCCAGTTCGGCGAGCAAGGCGTGACCGGGGAGTTGATCGAGCTCGAAGCTCATGCGGCAGCGGTTACCGAGGAAGGTGATCTCGCGGACCTTGGCCGGGAACAGGTTTTCCTCATGCACCAGCGGATTGACGTTGATCGCTTCGGGGCGGCAGAACAATCGGCCCGACGGGCTGTGGACGCTGCCGTCGGCCAGGCGCAGGTTCATCCCGCCAACCTTGGCGTGGCTGTCGCTGCTGCGCTGGAACGGCAGCCAGTTGCCCTGGCCGACAAACTCGGCCACGAACGGTGTGGCCGGGCGGTTGTAGATTTCCTGCGGAGTGGCGTACTGCTCGACCTTGCCGTTATTCATCACGGCGATGCGGTCGGCCATCAGCATGGCTTCGTCCTGATTGTGGGTGACCATCAGGGTGGTGATGCCGAGGTTGCGTTGCAGTTGGCGCAGTTCGGTGCACAGATGCTCGCGGACCCGGGCGTCGAGGGCCGACATCGGCTCGTCGAGCAGCAGCAGCGACGGCGCGGGAGCCAGGGCGCGGGCCAGTGCCACCCGTTGCTGCTGACCACCGGACAACTGGCCCGGGTACTTTTTCTCACTGCCGGTGAGGCCGACCAGCTCCAGCATCTGACCGACGCGACGACGCACTTCATCGCGGCCGCTGCCGGCGAGGCCGTAGGCAATGTTCGCTTCGACGGTCAGATTGGGGAACAGCGCGTAGGACTGGAACAGAATGCCGTAGTCCCGGGCTTGGGGGGCGAGGTGGGAAACATCGCGCTCGCCGAGGTACAACTCGCCGCTGTCCTGCTTTTCCAGACCGGCGATGCAACGCAGCAGCGTGGTCTTGCCACAGCCCGACGGGCCCAGCAGGCACACCAGCTCACCGGCCGCGACATCGAGGGAGACGTTATCCAGCGCCGTGAAAGCGCCGAAGCGCTTCTGCACGCCGCGCACTTTCATCGGTGCGCCGGGGTTGGTCAGGGCAGTTGCGATTGCAGGGTTCATGGACAGGCCTCATCAAGCAGATGAGACGAATCCTAGAGTTGTAATGCGTCGGTCATATGGCAACAAGGCAAAATCGACCGATAGTGGTATTCAGGGATTTTGGTTCAGAATTTCAGATCCTGTGTTGTTTGATCTGGCCCCATCGCTGGCAAGCCAGCTCCCACAGTTTCTCGAGTGTTTACAAAGTTTGTATTTAATGAGGATTCCTGTGGGAGCTGGCTTGCCAGCGATGAGGCCAGCACAGGCACTGAAGATCTCAGGCCGGGGACATTTCCTGCGCCAACCCGAGAAACGCCGCCGGCAAGCGGGCGTTTTTGCGTTCCTTGAGGCAGTAGAGGTATTCGGGAATCTGCGGCGCATTCTCCAGGGTCAGCACCCGCAACTGCGGATCGTGCGGCACTTCCTGGCGGGCGATGATGCTGATGCCGATATTGCGCAGCACCGCTTCGCGGATCGACTCGCGGCTGCCGATCTCCAGCAACGGGCCGAAACTGACGCCGGCACCGGCCAGCAATTCTTCAGTCAGGCGACGGGTGGTCGAGCCCGGCTCACGCATCAACAGGGTATGCCCGGCCAGCGCACTCAGCGTGACATGATCGTGTGCCGCCAGCGGATGATTGCGATGCACCGCCAGCACCAGCGGATCGCTGCCGAGCACCCGGCGGATCAGCCGTGCATCATCGAGCAACTGCGACGACGCCGCGACATCCACCCGATAGTCCTCCAGCGCTTCGAGTACCTGCTGCGAGTTGCCGATTTCCACCGACACTTCCACCTGCGGCAGGCGCTCGCGGAAGGTCTTCACCAGATCGAGGATGTAATACGGCGCGGTGGCGGCGATGCGCAGGGTGCCTTGCACCTGGCCGCTGTTGCGCAGGAAGAACTCGATATCGGCCTCCTGCTGCAACAGCGCCTTGACCATCGGCAACAGTCGCGCGCCTTCGTCACTGACACTCAGGCGCCGACCGCCACGGTAGAACAGCTCCACCGAGTACTGGCTTTCCAGATTGCGGATCTGGGTGGTCACGGTCGGTTGACTGAGGCCGAGTTTCTTCGCCGCCAGCGTGATGCTGCCCAGGCGGGCCACCATGTAAAACGCTTTCAGCTCGGCACTCAGCACAACTGTCCCTCTTCCTCTATTTGCGCAACAGGCGCAAACCGTTGAACACCACCAGCAGGCTCACGCCCATGTCGGCAAACACCGCCATCCACATGGTCGCGAGCCCGGCGAAGGTTACCCCAAGAAAGATAGCCTTGATCACCAATGCCAAAGCGATGTTCTGTTTCAGGATGCTGGCAGTGTCGCGCGAAAGGCGGATGAACGCCGGAATCTTGCGCAGATCGTCGTCCATCAGGGCGACATCGGCGGTTTCAATCGCCGTATCAGTACCGGCCGCTGCCATGGCGAAACCGATCTCGGCACGAGCCAGTGCCGGCGCATCGTTGATGCCGTCGCCGACCATGCCGACCCGGCGGCCCTGCGCGTACAGGTCTTCGATGGCTTGCAGTTTGTCGGTTGGCAGCAAGTCACCCTTGGCCTGATCGATCCCGACCTGCGCCGCAATCGCCTGCGCGGTGTGGACGTTGTCGCCGGTCAGCATCAGGGTTTTCACGCCCAGATCGTGCAATTGGCGAATCGCTTCGCGGCTGGTTTCCTTGACGGTGTCGGCCACGGCAAACAATGCCAGTGGTCCGGAGCTGTCGAGCAGCAACACCACGGACTTGCCCTGTTTCTCCAGCGCGAACAGTTTTTCTTCCAGTTGCGGCGAGCACAGGCCCAGTTCTTCCACCAAGCGATGGTTGCCCAGGTGGTAGGCCTGACCATTGACCTCACCCTTCACACCGCGCCCGGCCAACGCTTCGAAGTTATCCACAACCAGCGTCGCGTAACCTTTATCCACAGCCGCATTGGCGATGGCCAGTGACACCGGATGATCGGAACGCCCGGCCAGTGCGGCGGCAATCGCCGGGGCTGTGGCGTCGGCGGTCGGGTCGAGGGACAGGTAGTCGGTCTGCACCGGTTTGCCGTGGGTGATGGTGCCGGTCTTGTCGAGGGCCAGATAGTCGAGCTTGAAACCGCCCTCCAGGTACACGCCGCCCTTGACCAGAATGCCTTTGCGCGCCGCCGCTGCGAGGCCGCTGACGATGGTCACTGGCGTGGAAATCACCAGTGCGCATGGGCAAGCGACGACCAGCAGCACTAGGGCGCGATAGATCCAGTCGAACCACGCGGCGCCCATGAACAGCGGCGGGATAATCGCCACGGCCAGGGCCAGGACGAAGACCACCGGGGTGTAGATTTTCGAGAACTGATCGACGAAGCGCTGGGTCGGCGCCCGCGCGCCTTGCGCCTGTTCCACGGCGTGGATGATTCGCGCCAGGGTGGAATTGTTCGCCGCGGCGGTCACTGCGTATTCCAGCGAACCGGCCTGGTTGATGGTGCCGGCGAACACCTTGTCACCGACGGTTTTCTCCACTGGCAGACTTTCGCCGGTGATCGGCGCCTGATCGATGGTCGAGCTACCGCTGACGACTTCACCGTCCAGCGCGATGCGCTCACCGGGTTTGACCCGCACACGGGCGCCGAGATCGATGCTTTTCACATCCAGTTCGACCCAATTGCCGTCAGCCTGCAACACCGTCGCCTGCTCCGGCGTCATCTGCATCAGACCGCTGATGGCGTTGCGTGCGCGATCCAGCGAGCGCGCTTCGATCAGCTCGGCCACGGTGAACAGGAACATCACCATTGCCGCTTCCGGCCATTGGCCGATCAACACGGCGCCAGTCACGGCGATGCTCATCAGCGCATTGATGTTGAGGTTGCGGTTCTTCAGGGCGATCCAGCCCTTCTTGTAGGTGGTGAGGCCGCCACTGAGGATCGAGATCAGCGCGATGATCGCCACCACCCAGGTCGGCGCGGCGCTGGTGAAGTGGATCACTTCGGCGGCGAGCGCACCGATGCCGGACAGCGCCAATGGCCACCAGTGTTTTTTCACTGGGGCGGCGACCGGGGAATCAACGCCCGCCTCCAGCGGCTCGGCCTGCATGCCGAGGGATTTGATCGCGTCGATGATCGGCGTGGTGTCTGCCAGGTTGTGGGTCACGCCGAGCACGCGGTTGATCAGGTTGAATTCCAGCTGCTGGATCCCGGCCAGTTTGCCGAGTTTGTTCTGGATCAGCGTCTGCTCGGTCGGGCAGTCCATCGCCTCGATGCGGAAGCTGCTCAACCGGGCGTCGGCGCTTTTCGCCTCGCTCAGTTGCACCAGCGCTGGCGCAGCGGCTTTCGACGAGCAGCAGGAATCGCCGCCGTGGGCATGTTTATGCACAGGCTGCAATTTATGACTGTGATCGTGCCCGTCGCCCGGTTTGTGGGTGTGAGGGTGGGTGTGCTGGGAATCGCTCATTGGTCGCGTCCATGAAGGTGCCTGTTGCCAAGTAAAGACCCTGTAGCCACTATAGGGTCAAGCACCCTTTTGGAGATTGCCGTCATGAAGATCGGAGAACTGGCGAAACAGACCGATTGCGCCGTGGAAACCATCCGCTACTACGAGCGCGAAAACCTGCTGCCGGAGCCGGCTCGCAGCGACGGCAACTACCGCGTCTATACCCAGGCCCACGCCGAACGCCTGACGTTCATCCGCAACTGCCGCACCCTCGACATGACTCTCGAAGAAATCCGCAGCCTGCTCGCCTTGCGCGACAGCCCGCAGGATCAGTGCGAAAGCGTGAATGCGCTGATCGACGAGCACATCCAGCACGTCAAGGCGCGGATCGATGGGTTGTTGGCGTTGCAGACGCAACTGCTCGACCTGCGTCAGCGTTGTGGCGAAGGGCCGGAAGCGGATCAGTGCGGGATTCTGCAGCGGCTGGAAGTCAGTGGCGGGGTTGTGGCGACGGAGGTCGAGCATTCGCATGTGGGCCGTAGTCACGGCCACTGACAACACCACAAAACATTGTGGGAGCTGGCTTGCCAGCGATAGCGGTTTTACAGACACATCAATGTTGAATGTGCTGCCGTCATCGCTGGCAAGCCAGCTCCCACAGGTTCAATCGCAGTCTGTCAGACCGCCATCGGCGCAGTCATCGGCGCATGGTGCTCGTAGCCTTCCAGCGAGAAGTCGCCTGGCTCTACCAGCTCCAGCCATTCCGGCTGATAAACACCCGTCTTAGCAAACTCCGGCACGCGATCCGAAATCTTCAGCTTCGGCATGGCGAACGGCTCGCGCTTGAGCTGTTCGTTGAGCATGTCGAGGTGGTTTTCGTAGACGTGGGCGTCACCGATGAAATAGGTGAACCAGCGGGGCGTGTAGCCGGTCAGGCGACCGATCAGGCTCAGCAGCGCAGCGCCTTCGGTGAGGTTGAAGGGCGTGCCCAGACCCAGGTCGTTGGAGCGGATGTAGAGGGTCAGAGAAATCTCTTTGGTCTCGACATTCGGGTGGAACTGATACAGCAGATGGCACGGCGGCAAAGCCATTTCATCGAGCTGGGCGCAGTTCCAGCCGTGGAACAGGATGCGGCGGCTGCCCGGGTCCTTGATGATCGTGTCGACGCACTGGCGCACCTGATCGATGGCTTTGTACAAGACCACGTAGGCTTGGCCGTCTTCTTCGCCCTGGGCAATCTGCTTGTAGCCGTTGCTCAAGGTTTGTTCGATGGCGGCGGTGTTGCTCAACGGGATCTGCTTGTACGCCGGCCATTTGCGCCATTGCACGCCGTAGATTTCGCCGAGGTCGTCTTCGCCCTGGCGGAACGGGTTGGCCAGCCACTGGGCGTTTTCGTTGGCGTTCTGATCCCAGACCTTGCAGCCCAGCGCACGGAATTCTGCGGCGTTGTTCACGCCACGCAGAAAGCCGCACATCTCGCCGATGGCCGATTTGAAGGCCATCTTGCGGGTGGTGATCGCCGGGAAACCTTCCTGCAGGTCGAAGCGCAGCATGGCGCCCGGAAAGCTGATGGTGTTCACGCCGGTACGGTTGGCCTGTTTGGTGCCGTTGTTGATGACGTGCGACACCAGATCGAGATATTGCTTCATGAGTTACCTGTGTCCTTGAGCCCCGGCCAACCGCGCCGGGGTTCGAATATTTAAGCCGTCGGTGCAACCGGCGCCGCCGGGGCACGACGGTAGGCCAGCCAGATCAGGAACAGCCCGCCGATGATCATCGGTACACACAGTACCTGACCCATGGTCAGCCAGTTCCAGGCCAGATAGCCCAGTTGCGCGTCCGGCACGCGGACGAATTCGACGATGAAACGGAAGATGCCATAGAACAGCGCGAACATGCCCGAGACCGCCATGGTTGGTCGCGGCTTGCGCGAGAACAGCCAAAGGATCAGGAACAGCGCCACGCCTTCCAGGGCGAACTGATACAGCTGCGACGGGTGACGCGGCAGTTGCGCCGGGTCGCTGAACGGCGGGAACACCATGGCCCATGGCACGTCGGTGGCCTTGCCCCACAGCTCGGCGTTGATGAAGTTGCCGATACGCCCGGCACCCAGGCCGATCGGCACCATTGGCGCGACGAAGTCCATCAATTGGAAGAATGTCTTGCCGTTGCGCTTGCCGAACCACAACGCCGCCAGCATTACGCCGATGAAGCCGCCGTGGAACGACATGCCGCCCTTCCACACTTCGAAAATCAGCGTCGGGTTAGCGATGTAGGCGCTCAGATCGTAAAACAGCACATAGCCCAGACGCCCGCCGACAATCACGCCCATCGACAGCCAGAACACCAGATCGGAGAGTTTCTCCTTGGTCCAGGTCGGGTCGAAACGGTTGAGCCGGCGCGACGCCAGCAGCCACGCACCGCCAATGCCGACCAGATACATCAGGCCGTACCAGTGGATTTTCAGCGGACCGATGGCCAGGGCCACCGGGTCGATCTGCGGGTAAGGCAGCATTGCGACTCCTCGTTAGAGTTCAAATCTTCAAAATTCCCGGGCGACGCTGCCACCTCAGGATTAAGCCAGGATTGTGCCTGCCCGAAACCAGCGTCTCAGAACAGAAAGCTCAGCCCCACGCAGAACAGCAAAGCGGCGAACAGCCGTTTCAGCAACTTCGGCGACAACTTGTGCGCCAGCCGCGCGCCAATACGCGCAAACACCATGCTGGTCAACGCAATGCCCAGCAGCGCCGGCAGATACACAAACCCGAGACTATGGGCCGGCAGCAACGGATCATGCCAGCCCAGAATCATGAAACTTATTGCACTTGCCACGGCGATCGGCAAACCGCAGGCCGACGAGGTCGCCACCGCCTGCTGCATCGGCACGCTGCGCCAGGTGAGGAACGGCACGGTCAGCGAGCCGCCGCCAATGCCGAAAATCGCCGAGGCCCAGCCGATCACACTGCCGGCCATGGTCAGACCGAGTTTGCCGGGCACCGTTCGGCTGGCCTTGGGTTTGACGTCCAGCGCCAGCTGCGCGGCGATCACCAAGGCGAACACACCGATGATCTTCTGCAGGTTGGGCCCGGAGATCGCTTCGGCGGTCAGCGCACCGAAACCGGCACCGAGCAGAATCCCGACGGTCATCCACTTGAAGATCGACCAGCGTACGGCTCCGCGTCGATGATGTTCACGCACGGCGTTGACCGAGGTGAAAATGATCGTCGCCAGCGACGTGCCAACGGCCAGGTGAGTCAGGATCGACGGATCGAAGCCCTGCAAAGTGAAACTGAACACCAGCACCGGGACAATGATGATCCCGCCACCAACGCCAAACAGCCCGGCCAACACGCCAGCACAGGCACCCAGCGCCAGATAGAGCAGAAATTCCATGACTGCCTCCAGAGGCGCATCCCAAAACCGGAGCGGCATGGTAACGGATGCATGGCCTTCGGCTCCACTGGCGATGGATGCACGGACGATGTCTGCGTAGAGTGGGCAAAAAACACACAAGGACCACCTTATGTGCCTGATCGTTTTCGCCTGGCGGCCGGGGCATGCCCAGCCGCTGATCGTCGCGGCCAACCGTGACGAATTCTACGCCCGGCCCAGCCTGCCGCTGGCCCAGTGGCCGGAAGCACCGCACGTCCACGCCGGACGGGATCTTGAGGCCGGAGGCACCTGGCTCGGCCTCGGCGCCAACGGACGTTTTGCCGCGTTGACCAACATTCGCGATCCGCATCAACCGCCGGCCCGTCGTTCTCGGGGCGAGCTGGTGGCGGGGTTTCTGACCGGAAGCCTGTCGATCGATGACTATTTGTCCGACGTTGTCGCCCGTTCGCCGGAATATGCCGGGTTCAATCTGCTGCTGGGCAATGCCAACGAGCTGTGGCATTTCAACGCCCGGTCTTCGGAACCGGTGATGTTGCAGCCGGGCATTTATGGACTTTCAAACGCCGGGCTGGATACACCGTGGCCGAAACTGCTCAAGGCCAAGGCGGCATTGAGTGCGGTGCTGGATGATCCGCAGCCCGAGCGGTTGTTGGCATTGTTGGGCGATGCGCAGACGGCGCCGTTCGCCGAACTGCCGGACACTGGCGTGGGGCTGGCGACCGAGTCGTTGCTGTCGAGTGTATTTATTGCCAGCCAGAGTTATGGGACGCGGGCGAGTACGGCGTTGATTGTGCAGGCGGATGGGACGCGGCGAATGGTTGAGCGGAGTTTTGGGCCGTATGGCGGGCATCTGGGGGAAGTGGAGATTCTGATTTAGGCGTTGCTATACGGGCGCCATCGCTGGCAAGCCAGCTCCCACAGGATGCTCGGTGGACACACATCTTGTGAACACCAGAAGAAACTGTGGGAGCTGGCTTGCCAGCGATTAGGCCCTCAGGATTTCAGAGAGGTTTGGCAGCCGCCGGATTGACCATCTTCGCCAACCCAAGGCTCTTCAACGCCAATTGCAACGAGCTGTGGATAACCTGCGGGTTGTCGATGGTCATCAGTTCCGCCAGCAGATCCTTGGCCTTGCTCAGATTGATCTGGCGCAACATCCATTTCACCTTCGGCAGGTTGGTGGCGTTCATCGACAGGCTGTCGAAGCCCATCGCCATCAACAGCACCGCCGCCGCCGGGTCACCGGCCATCTCGCCGCAGATGCTCACCGGCTTGCCTTCGGCGTGGGCATCACGCACCACGGTTTGCAGGGCTTGCAGCACCGCCGGGTGCAGGTAGTCGTAGAGATCGGCCACCCGTGGGTTGTTGCGGTCCACGGCCAGCAGGTACTGGGTCAGGTCGTTGGAGCCGACCGACAGGAAGTCCACCATCCGCGCCAGTTCCTTGGTCTGGTAGACCGCCGCAGGAATTTCGATCATCACCCCCACCGGCGGCATCGGCACGTCGGTGCCTTCGTCGCGCACTTCGCCCCAGGCACGATGGATCAGGTGCAGCGCCTCTTCGAGCTCGTGGATGCCGGAGATCATCGGCAACAGGATTCGCAGGTTGTTCAGGCCTTCGCTGGCCTTGAGCATCGCGCGGGTCTGCACCAGGAAGATTTCCGGGTGGTCGAGGGTAACGCGAATCCCGCGCCAGCCGAGGAACGGGTTGTCTTCCTTGATCGGGAAGTACGACAGCGATTTGTCGCCGCCAATGTCCAGGCTGCGCATGGTCACCGGTTGCGGATGGAACGCGGCGAGCTGCTCGCGGTAGATCGCCAGTTGTTCCTTCTCGCTCGGGAAGCGCTGGTTGATCATGAACGGCACTTCGGTGCGGTACAGGCCGACGCCTTCGGCGCCACGCTTCTGCGCCCGCGCCACGTCCGCCAGCAGACCGGTGTTGACCCACAGCGGCATGCGGTGGCCATCGAGGGTCACGCAGGGCAGGTCGCGCAGGGTATCGAGGCCCAGCGCCAGTTGTTTCTCTTCTTCCACCACGTCGGCGAATTGCTTGATCAGCACTTCGCTTGGGTTGGTATAGATTTCGCCCTTGATCCCGTCGACGATCATCGGGATGCCATCGACCTTGGCGTACGGCAAGTCGACGACACCCATCACCGTCGGGATACCCATGGCCCGGGCCAGGATCGCGACGTGGGAGTTACCCGAACCCAGTACCGAGACCAACCCCATCAACTTGCCTTCCGGCACTTCACCGAGCTGGGTGGCGGTCAGCTCTTCACTGACCAGGATGGTATTGTCGGGGAAAACCATGTTGGTAGTGCGGTCTTCCTGCAGGTAGGCCAGCAGACGTCGACCGAGGTCACGTACATCCGACGCCCGCTCACGCAGGTATTCATCGTCCATCAATTCGAAACGGTTGACGTGATCAGTGACCACCTGACGCAGCGCGCCTTGGGCCCACTGACCGGTCTTGATCACGGTTTTGACTTCGTTCCCGAGGGACGCGTCGTCAAGCATCATCTGGTACACGTCGAACAACGCGCGCTCTTCGGGGCGCAACTGGGTGGCCAGTTTGGTCGACAGGTTGCGCATGTCGGCGCGCACGCCTTCAAGCGCCTTCTTGAACAATTGTATTTCGGCATCGATGTCGTCGACAGATTTGTCCGGCACCACGTCCAGATCCGCCGGCGGCAACATGACCACCGCCGTACCGACCGCCGCACCCGGCGAACCCGGCACGCCGACGAACTTGGCTTCCTGGATGCCCTTGCCCTGACGGCCCAGGCCACGGATCGAACCGGTGGCCTCGGCATGAGCAATTACGCCGGCGAGCTGCGCGCTCATGGTCACGAGGAAGGCTTCTTCACCTTCATCGAACTGGCGGCGTTCTTTCTGCTGGATGACCAACACGCCGACGACGCGGCGGTGGTGAATGATCGGCGCCCCGAGGAACGAGGCGTAGCGCTCCTCGCCGGTTTCGGCGAAGTAGCGGTAACGCGGGTGATCCGCGGCGTTTTCGAGGTTCAGGGGTTCTTCACGCGTGCCGACCAAGCCGACCAGACCTTCGTTGGGTGCCATGCTGACCTTGCCGATCGAGCGCTTGTTCAAGCCCTCGGTGGCCATCAGGACGAAGCGGTTGGTCTCAGGATCAAGCAAGTAGACCGAGCAGACCTGGCTGCCCATGGCCTCTTTGACGCGCAACACAATAATCCCCAACGCCGCCTTGAGATCCTTGGCGGAGTTAACTTCCTGGACGATCTTGCGCAGCGTATTGAGCATGGCTCGGGGTCGAACTCCGTCGTCAGTCGCGCGCTAAAAGGCGCGGGGCAAGCTCTTTGAGAGCGCGGCGATACACCTCGCGCTTGAATGTCACCACCTGGCCCAACGGATACCAATAGCTGACCCAGCGCCAGCCATCGAACTCCGGTTTACCGGTCAAATCCATCCGCACCCGCTGCTCGTTGGAGATCAGGCGCAGGAGAAACCACTTCTGTTTCTGGCCGATGCACAGCGGTTGGCTGTGGGTTCGCACCAGACGTTGCGGCAAACGATAGCGCAACCAGCCCCGGGTACAGGCGAGAATTTCAACATCCTCGCGTTCCAGGCCTACTTCTTCGTTCAACTCGCGGTACAAGGCGTCTTCCGGCGTCTCCTCGGGATTGATCCCCCCCTGTGGAAACTGCCAGGCATCTTGATTGATACGGCGAGCCCATAGCACCTGTCCGGCGTCATTCGTCAGAATGATCCCGACATTAGGACGGAAACCATCGGGGTCGATCACGGCAACAACCTCGCAAACGCATGTCGCCGCATTGTTCCACAAAGATTGTGAAGGCAGCAATGAAGCTTCCTACCTTATGTGCACTCTTGTGAAAAGACCGTATTCTTGTGGCCTTTTTACTGACTTTTCAGCGGGTAACTGCAATGCGCCTGGCTTTATTCGATTTGGACAACACCCTTCTGGGCGGCGACAGCGATCACGCTTGGGGCGATTATCTGTGTGAACGCGGCTTCCTCGACCCGATCGCTTACAAGGCACGCAATGACGAGTTCTATCAGGACTACCTGGCGGGCAAACTGGATAACGCCGCGTACCTGAACTTCTGCTTGGAAATTCTCGGCCGCACCGACATGGCCGTGCTCGAGCAATGGCACAGCGACTTCATGCGCGACTGCATTGAGCCGCTGATGTTGCCAAAAGCGGTCGAGCTGCTGAAAAAGCACCGCGACGCCGGCGACAAACTGGTGATCATCACCGCCACCAACCGTTTCGTCACCGCACCGATTGCCGTGCGCCTGGGCGTTGAAACCCTGATCGCCACCGAGTGCGAGATGCAGGATGGCCGCTACACCGGGCGCAGCACCGACGTGCCGTGCTTCCGTGAAGGCAAAGTGACGCGCCTGAACCGCTGGCTGGAAGAGACCGGGCATTCGCTGGAGGACAGCTACTTCTACAGCGATTCGATGAATGATCTGCCGCTGCTGGAGCAGGTAGCAAACGCAGTAGCCGTCGATCCGGATCCGAATCTTCGGGCCGAAGCCGAGAAACGTGGCTGGCAGGTGATCAGTCTGCGCGACTGACTACGCCTTCGTCGGAACGCCGCCCGGAGCAAGCCCGCTCCCACATGGGATCTGTGTCGTACACAATTCCCTGTGGGAGCGAGCTTGCTCGCGATTAGGGTCTACTCGGTCCCGAACCCTAAACCGGCTTGGCGCCCATCAACCCGGCAATCGCGACAAAGCAGACAAAACTGAACAGCGCCAGGGCAAAGCTGAACCTGCCGACGCCGCCCGGCGCCTTGCGCAAGCGGTTCAAGCGCACCAGCAGCCAGAACCACGCCAGCGCCGCCACGGTGTACAGCACGCTGGAGGCCAGAATCCACGTCTGCCCCAACGGCCAGCCCACCAGATGCACCATCCACCACCCCGTGAACGGCATGCTCAGCAGTGCCAGACCCATCAGCAGCCAGACAAACAGCCTTGGCCGCTGCAAGGTGCGGCTGCCCGCCGTCGCATCACCCTTGCGCCGAGCGAGAAACACCCAGACGCCCAGCCCCAGCGCACCCGTCAGCAGAACCACGGTGGCGACCATGTGCGCCGTTTTCAGGGCAGTTAACGTTTCCATTGTCCGATTTCCTTATGGCCTGCCCATCAGCGTAGCCGCTCAGCCAAGAAACAGCTGATAGGCCGGGTTGTCGCTTTCGTCCCAGTAGGGGTAGCCGATTTCCGCCAGCGCTGCGGGAACCAGATGACGCTCTTCGTGAGGCACTTGCAGACCGGCAACCACACGGCCATCGGCCGCACCGTGGTTGCGGTAGTGGAACATCGAGATGTTCCAGCGCCCGCCGAGCTTGTTGAGGAAGTTGAACAACGCGCCCGGACGCTCCGGGAACTCGAAGCGCAGCACCACTTCATCGACCACCTGCGCCGCACGCCCGCCGACCATGTGGCGAATGTGCAACTTGGCCAGTTCGTTGTCGGTCAGGTCGAGTACCGGGAAGCCCTGCTCGGTCAGGCTCGCAAGCAGCGCGCTGCGCGGGTCGTTTTCCGGGTGGGTCTGTACGCCGACAAAGATGTGCGCTTCGCTGCCGGTGTTGTAGCGATAGTTGAATTCGGTGATCTGGCGCTTGCCGATGGCTTCGCAGAACGCCTTGAAGCTGCCGGCCTTCTCCGGGATGGTCACGGCGATGATCGCTTCACGACCCTCACCCAGCTCGGCGCGCTCGGCGACGTGGCGCAAGCGGTCGAAGTTGACGTTGGCCCCGGAGTCGATGGCGACGAAGGTCTGACCGCTGACGCCGCGCTGCTCGACGTACTTCTTGATCCCGGCCACGCCCAGGGCGCCGGCCGGTTCGGTGATCGAACGGGTGTCGTCGTAGATGTCCTTGATCGCCGCACAGATTTCGTCGGTGCTAACGGTGATCACTTCATCGACGTAATCCTTGCAGATATCGAACGTGTGCTGGCCGATCTGCGCCACCGCCACGCCGTCAGCGAAGATGCCCACGGTCGGCAGCACGACGCGCTCGCCCGCCGCCATCGCCGCTTGCAGGCAGTTGGAGTCGTCGGGCTCGACGCCGATGACCTTGATGTCCGGCCGCAGGTATTTCACGTACGCCGCGATGCCGGCGATCAGACCGCCGCCGCCCACCGGTACGAAGATCGCGTCCAGTGGCTGCGGGTGCTGGCGCAGAATCTCCATCGCCACGGTGCCCTGCCCGGCAATGGTGTGCGGATCGTCGTACGGGTGGATGTAGACGTAGCCTTTTTCATCGACCAGTTTCAGCGAGTAGGCCAGGGCTTCCGGGAACGAATCCCCGTGCAGCACCACCTTGCCGCCGCGCGAGCGCACGCCTTCAACTTTGATCTCCGGGGTGGTCTTGGGCATCACGATGGTTGCCTTCACGCCCAGCACTTTCGCCGCCAGGGCCAGGCCCTGCGCATGGTTGCCCGCCGACGCGGTGACCACGCCACGGGCGCGTTCTTCGTCGCTCAACTGGGTCAGCTTGTTGTAGGCGCCGCGAATCTTGAACGAGAACACCGGCTGCAAGTCTTCGCGCTTGAGCCAGATGTCGTTGCCCAGCCGCTCGGAGAGCTGGCGAGCGTTCTGCAGCGGGGTTTCTACGGCAACGTCATAAACGCGCGAGGTGAGGATCTTTTTGACGTACTGTTCGAGCATCGGAAAGCATCACTGGCGATTGAGCGGGACCAACGAGTCTAACCCGGCTTTCGGCCGGACGACCACACGAATCCAGAGGTTTTAACCCGGCTTGAGGCTATAATGCCGGCCTTTCCGTTCTTACCTTGCCCGCTTCCGGAGCCCGCATGACCCAGGATCAACTCAAACAGGCCGTGGCCCAGGCCGCCGTCGACTTCATCCTTCCGAAACTCGACGACAAGAGCATCGTCGGGGTCGGCACCGGCTCCACCGCCAACTGCTTCATCGATGCCCTGGCCCAGCACAAGGGCGCGTTCGATGGCGCGGTCGCCAGTTCTGAAGCCACTGCCGCGCGCCTCAAGGGCCACGGGATTCCGGTGTACGAACTGAACACGGTCAGCGATCTGGAGTTTTACATCGACGGCGCCGACGAAAGCGACGCGCACCTGAACCTGATCAAGGGCGGCGGCGCAGCCCTGACCCGCGAGAAGATCGTCGCGGCCGTGGCCAAGACCTTCATCTGCATCGCCGACGGCAGCAAACTGGTGCCAGTACTCGGCGCGTTCCCGCTGCCGGTGGAAGTGATCCCGATGGCTCGCAGCCACGTTGCCCGCCAACTGGTGAAACTGGGCGGCGACCCGGTCTACCGTGAAGGCGTGCTGACCGACAACGGCAACATCATCCTCGACGTGTTCAACCTGCAGATCACCAACCCGGTGGAGCTGGAAGCGCAGATCAACGCGATCGTCGGCGTGGTCACCAACGGTTTGTTCGCGGCGCGTCCGGCGGATCTGCTGTTGTTGGGCACGAGTGAAGGTGTGAAGACCCTGAAGGCTGAGTAAGCCGAAACTGCCCACATTTTTGTGGGCAGATGAAAAAACTGTGGGAGCTGGCTTGCCAGCGATAGCGGTATGTCAGCCGACATGTTTGGCGGCTGACCCTCCCTCATCGCGAGCAAGCTCGCTCCCACAGTGCTTTGTGGTGCAAATCAGTTTTGCGCAGGTTTCTTGAAAACGTAAAACAGATTCGGCTCACTCACCAGATACAACGTCCCGTCATCATCCATCGCTATACCCTCCGCCTGCGGCACGGTTTTCCGCAAGCCCTGCCGACCCTTGATCAGGGAAAGGGTGCTCAACGGGCGCCCGTCCACATCCAGTTCCAGAATCAGCCGCGACTCATCCGACAGCGCCAGCAAATGGCCGCTGCGCTCGTCGTATTGCAGGCTCGACAGGTCACGCACGAACATCCCGGCGTCGCGTTTGGGGTTGTTGATCACATGTACTGCGTAGGACTTTTCCGGGTTGAAGTGCGGAAAGCCGTGCACTTCGTAGATCAGCATCGGATCGCGCTCCTTGGCCACGAACAGGCGCTTGCCCACCGAGTCATAGGCCAGACCTTCGAAACCCTTGTTGCCGCTCATGTGCACGCCGAGCGTCATCTGCTCCGCGTCCGCTGCGTCGAGGAACGTGGTGTCGTGCTCCAGATGAATCTTGATCAGACGTTGCTGACGTTCGTCGGTAATCACGTAAGTGTCGGCACTGATGAATTCCACCGCCTCTGGATCGCCGAAACCGATCAACGCAACACGCCGCAGAATCCGGCCTTCCAGCGACAGCTCGATCAGCTCGGCATTCTTGTTGGTAACGGTGAACAGGCTTTTGCGCACCGGGTCGTAGGTCAGCGCGGAGACGTCATCGTTCAACCCTTCGATGACCCGCGATTCGATGTCCACCCGATATTGATCCAGACCGATGGACTCCGTGCTCTGTGGCTGCCAAAGGGTATGCAGATTGAACCAGGCACGCTCGAACAGGCGCAGGTATTGGCCGATCGCAATCAACGCGATCAAGGCAATCACCGACAGGATGATCAGAAAGGGTTTGGGACGGGCAAGTCGACGCATTCGGGCTGGGCTCGGGATCAAAACAGGCGGATGAAATATCACGCCTGTCTGAATCGAAGCTTAATGGCCACTTGCCCCGGACGACAACCTTGCTGCGGCAGGCGGATTATTTCTGTTTTTCGAAGCGGTAGAACAGGTTCGGCTCGCTGACCATGTACAGCGTGCCCGCCTCGTCCATGGTCACGCCTTCGGCGCGGGGAATGGTCTGCTTCAGGCCATTGAAACCGCCCAGCAGGGTCATGAAACTGACCTGATCGCCCTTCTCGTCCAGCTCCAGCAACAGGTGCGAGTCGGCAGACAGTACGAGTGTGTGGCCGGTACGAGGATCAATGGCCAGGGCCGAGAGGTTGCGAATGTCCAACTCGTTGCTCGGCAGTTTTTGCTTGTCGCCGGTGAGGGTCTGGCTGCCGTCGCTTTTCCAGGTGAACAGCGCCGGCGGGCGCTCTTCGCCCAGCAACAGTCGCTGATTGCGCGCGTCCCAGGTGATAGCTTCGAAGGCCTTGTTCTGGTTCTTCGAGGGGCCGAGGTCATATTTCGGGAAATCGTCGCGCTTCAGCTCGCGAGTATTGGCATCGACCTTGACGATCGACAGCATATGTTCACGCTCATCGACAATGGCCAGCAAGCCATTGCCCATGACGGTCACGCCTTCCGGGTTGATCCAGCCCACCAGCGGCATCTTGCGCAGCACGTCGCCCTGCAAGGTCAGCTCGACCAGAAACGGGTTCTTGCCCATGACCGAAAACAGGGTCTTGGTCTGCGGGTCATAAGACAGATCCGACGCCTCGTCCTTTTCCATGCCCGGCAACAGCTTGGCGTCGATCACCACCCGATAGTCCGGCAACCAGACACTCGCCGTGCGTTCAGCCGGGCTTTCGAAGCGCTCGCGCACCCATAGCAGGCCCCTGTCATCCCAATGCATCGCATACGCCAGGCCGTAACCGGCGGCGACTACCAGCAACAGCCAGTAATACCAGCGCAGGGCGAAACGTGAACGGCGAGGTGTATTGAGCTGAGTTTGAGATGACATCAGAGGACGCGTTCCGAAAAATTCAGGCTAAGGGTAATAGCACAAAGAGGCCGGCTCAGACGCCAGAATGACCGGAATTATCCGGACAAGATGTGAAAAAAACGGCAAATGGCCGGATTGCCTTATGCCTTTGCGGGCTGCGACACAAAAACAAATGTGGGAGCCAGCCTGCTGGCGATTGCGGTGTATCAGTCGAATCAAACATCAACTGACATTCCGTCATCGCCAGCAGGCTGGTTCCCACAGGGTTTTGCAGTGTTGCAGTCAGCGAACGCTGCTGATGAAGCGACTGGCGCCCGGCAGTTCCAGCACGATGTCATCGCCGACGTTCAGCGGACCCACGCCCACCGGCGTACCGGTCAGGATCACGTCACCGGCCTGCAGCGAGAAGCAGCCGGCCATGTGCTGGATCATCGGCACGATCGGGTTGAGCATCGCGCTGCTGTTGCCGTCCTGGCGCACTTCGCCATTGATGGTCAGGCGGATGCCGATGTCGGTGAGGTCGGCAAAGGTGCTGCCGACCACGAACGGTGCAATCACCGCCGCGCCGTCGAACGACTTGGCGATTTCCCACGGCAGGCCCTTGGACTTGAGCTCGGCCTGCTTGTCGCGCAGGGTCAGGTCCAGCGCCGGGGCGAAACCGGAGATCGCGTCCAGCACTTCTTCACGGCTGGGTTTGGTCGACAGCGGCTTGCCGATCAACACGGCGATTTCCGCTTCGTAATGCACGGAGCCACGCTCGGTCGGAATGCTGAAACCGCCTTCCAGCGGCACCACGCAACTGCCCGGCTTGATGAACAGCAACGGCTCGGTAGGCACCGGATTGTCCAGTTCCTTGGCGTGTTCGGCGTAGTTGCGGCCGATGCACACCACTTTCCCCAGCGGAAAATGAATCCGCGTACCGTCGACATACTGGTGCTGATAGCTCATTACCGACTCCTGCCTTCATTGATTCATCAGGGATTGCCAATCAAACCGCGAAGATCTTGCCCGGGTTCATGATGCCGTTCGGATCGAACACTGCTTTGACCGCTTTCATGTATTCGATTTCGACCGGCGAGCGGCTGTAGGTCAAGTAGTCGCGCTTGGTCATGCCCACGCCGTGCTCGGCGGAAATCGAACCGTTGTACTTCTCGACGGTTTCGAACACCCACTTGTTGACGGTGGCGCACTTGGCGAAAAACTCGTCCTTGCTCAGGTTGTCCGGCTTGAGGATGTTCAGGTGCAGGTTGCCGTCGCCGATGTGGCCGAACCAGACGATTTCGAAGTCTGGATAATGTTTGCCGACGATCGCGTCGATTTCCCGCAGGAACGCCGGCACTTTCGAGACGGTGACCGAGATATCGTTCTTGTATGGCGTCCAGTGGGAGATGGTTTCGGAGATGTACTCGCGCAACTTCCACAGGTTCTGCAACTGGGTTTCACTCTGGCTCATCACGCCGTCCAGCACCCAGCCCTGCTCCACGCAATGCTCGAAGGTTTCCAGGGCGCTGTTGGCCACTTCCTCGGTGGTCGCTTCGAATTCCAGCAAGGCATAGAACGGGCAGTCGGTTTCGAACGGTGCCGGGACATCGCCACGGCCCATGACCTTGGCCAGGGCCTTGTCGGAGAAGAATTCGAACGCGGTCAGGTCGAGCTTGCCCTGAAAGGCGTGCAGCACCGGCATGATCGAATCGAAATCGGCGGTGCCGAGGACCATCGCGGTCAGGTTTTTCGGTGCACGATCCAGGCGCATGGTGGCTTCGACCACAAAACCGAGGGTGCCTTCGGCGCCGATGAACAGCTGCCGCAGGTCATAACCGGTGGCGTTTTTGATCAGATCCTTGTTGAGTTCCAGCACGTCGCCCTTGCCGGTGACGACTTTCATGCCCGCCACCCAGTTGCGGGTCATGCCGTAGCGAATGACCTTGATCCCGCCGGCATTGGTGCCGATATTGCCGCCAATCTGGCTGGAACCGGCCGACGCGAAGTCCACCGGGTAGTACAAATCATGTTCTTCGGCCGCGTTCTGCAATTGCTCGGTGACCACACCCGGCTGACAAACGGCGGTACGGTCAGTGAGGTTGATGTCGAGAATCTGGTTCATGTAGTCGAACGACACGACCACTTCGCCATTGGCGGCTACGGCAGCGGCGGAAAGTCCGGTGCGGCCGCCCGACGGCACCAGCGCCACTTTGTGTTCGTTGGCCCAGCGGACGATGGCCTGCACCTGCTCGATGGTCTTGGGGAACACAATGGCGCTGGGCGCCGGGGCGAAGTGCTTGGTCCAATCCTTGCCGTATGCGTTCAGGGAGTCGGCATCGGTCAGGACCTTGCCAGGCTCGACCAGGGTCTTCAGTTCATCAATCAGGGCAGGATTGGTCATCGACGGAACTCTCGAACAATTCATGGTCATCCTGAGAACGCTTCACGTCGCAGGAATGAGTGATTAGCGGGGCGGCTATGCTAGCATACCGACCCCGCAGGCCAGTGCCCAACGGCGGTTCTGCGGTGACGGCTTTCTTGTCGTCCGGGTCAGCGTCTGTTGACCATTTCCTGCCATTTTTCTCCGGGATACAGGTTTACGCAGATGAGCAAGACTTCTCTCGATAAGAGCAAGATCAAGTTCCTTCTTCTCGAAGGCGTCCACCAATCGGCTGTCGACGTCCTCAAGGCGGCGGGCTACACCAGCATCGAATACCTGACTGGCTCCCTGCCGGAAGACCAGCTCAAGGAAAAGATCGCTGACGCTCACTTCATCGGCATTCGTTCGCGCACCCAACTGACCGAAGAGATCTTCGATCACGCGAAGAAGCTGGTGGCAGTCGGCTGTTTCTGCATCGGCACCAACCAGGTTGATCTGAGTGCTGCCCGCGAGCGCGGCATCGCCGTTTTCAACGCGCCGTACTCCAACACCCGATCCGTTGCCGAGCTGGTGCTGGCCGAAGCGATCCTGCTGCTGCGCGGCATCCCTGAGAAAAACGCTTCCTGCCACCGTGGTGGCTGGATCAAGTCGGCGGCCAACTCCTTCGAGATCCGCGGCAAGAAACTGGGCATCGTCGGCTACGGCTCGATCGGTACTCAGCTGTCGGTCCTGGCTGAAGGCTTAGGGATGCAGGTGTTCTTCTACGACACCGTGACCAAGCTGCCACTGGGCAACGCGACCCAGGTCGGAAACCTGCACGAGCTGCTGGGCATGTCCGACATCGTCACCCTGCACGTTCCGGAAACTGCTGCGACCCAGTGGATGATCGGCGAGAAGGAAATCCGCGCCATCAAGAAGGGCGGCATCCTGATCAACGCGGCACGCGGCACCGTGGTCGAGCTGGATCACTTGGCTGCAGCGATCAAGGACAAGCACCTGATCGGCGCCGCCATCGACGTGTTCCCGGTCGAGCCGCGTTCCAACGATGAAGAGTTCGAAAGCCCGCTGCGTGGCCTGGACAACGTGATCCTGACCCCGCACATCGGCGGTTCCACCGCTGAAGCGCAAGCCAACATCGGTCTGGAAGTGGCAGAGAAACTGGTCAAGTACAGCGACAACGGTACCTCGGTATCGTCCGTGAACTTCCCGGAAGTGGCCCTGCCGGCTCACCCTGGCAAGCACCGCCTGCTGCACATCCACGAGAACATCCCGGGTGTGATGAGCGAGATCAACAAGGTCTTCGCCGAAAACGGCATCAACATCTCCGGTCAGTTCCTGCAGACCAACGAGAAGGTCGGCTACGTGGTGATCGACGTCGACGCCGAGTACTCGGAGCTGGCGCAAGAGAAGCTGCAACACGTCAACGGCACCATCCGTAGCCGCGTGCTGTTCTGATCAAACGCTGAGCGACAAAAAAGGGAGCCCCTCGGGGCTCCCTTTTTCATGCCGGCGGAAAAGTCATTTCACCGTCACGGTGATCTTTTCCGAAACGATTGGCGGATCGAAGGCCATGTGGCCCTTGTCGCCCAGCTCCAGCTGCAAGGTGTGCTTGCCTGGCGTCAAGGTCAGCTCGGTTTCGGTCTGGGCCTTGCCGAAGTGGATGTGGTTGGTATCGGTCGGGATCACGCTGCCCGCCGGGACAATTTCCTTGGCATCGACCAGCAGGTGATGGTGCCCGGTGTTCGCGGTCGGGTCGCCGGCCGGTGCCAGGGCAATGCCTTTGACTTCAAACTTGACCTTGAATGTCTTGTCCACAACGGCACCGCTGCTCGGTTCGACGATACTCACTGAAGCACCCGCCGGTGCCGGTGTAGCGGCGCTGGCCATCATCGAAGCACTTAACAGAAGCCCTGCCAAAGCGGCGCGTGACATGAATGTTTTCATTCTCTTCTCCAGTTTTTCCGTAAAATCCGCGCGGTCATGACAACTTCATGACCATTCGTTGTCGAAGGCACTCGACAACCATAGCAAAGCGAGCCTGAACAGCAGGCCGCGACAATGATTTCAAAGGAGTGACCATGCGCTTTCTGCCTGGCCTGATCTGCCTGCTACCCCTTCTGAGCCCGCTGGCTCATGCCGAACTGATTGACGACGTCTACGACCGTGGCGAGTTGCGCATTGCCCTTGAGGCTAATACACCGCCCTTCAATTTCAAGGACGGCGACACACTCACGGGGTTCGAGGTCGAGCTGGGGCAACTGCTGGCCAACGAGCTGGATGTTCGCGCCGATTTCATCGTCACCGACGAAGCCGATCTGCTCCAGGGCGTCGAAAGCGGCAAGTACGACGTCGCGCTCAACCACATAGCACTGACCCCGGAACTCAAGGATCGTTTCGACTTCAGCGAGCCTTACACGCAGGTCAATGCGCAGTTGCTGGCAAAAAAGGATAAGCAGCCTCGTCCATTGGTGCTGGTACAGACATTGGCTGAGGAAAAACCGAAGGTCGGGCCGCCGGTGGATCTGGCGATTCCATTTCAGAAGGGCAACCCGGCGTTTCACGCGAGTCTTGAGAATGCGTTGCAGCGGATCAAGGCGGATGGGCGGCTGGAGGCGTTGTCGCAGAAGTGGTTGAAACCTTGAAAGCCCCCTCACCCTAGCCCTCTCCCGGGGGGAGAGGGGACTGATTGGAGGATGCTTTAGAGATCCGCCGACCTGATGCTGCTCTGCCGAATCCATAATCGACTGTTTTTTTCAGGTCGATGTATAACGTCAGACCGCTCGGTCGGCCCCCTCTCCCTCCGGGAGAGGGCTGGGGTGAGGGAAAGGATCCTGGATCAACCCAAAGCGCCCAAAGCCACCGCCGCCTCAGCCAACTCAAGCTCACTGAAAACCTGCACACCATGGCGCTTCAGCAACGCCGCAGCAACCCCCTCACCACTCACCTTCACCCCACTGAACGTCCCGTCATACGTCAGCAGATTCCCGCACGATGGACTGTTGGCCTTGAGCACCGCCACACGAATCCCGTGTTTCTGCACCAGTTCCAGCGCCTGCCGCGCGCCGTCGAGAAACTGCGCACTGACGTCCTCGCCCTCGGTAGTAAGCACCGCCGCAAGGCCATCCAGCACTTCACTGCCCTGCCCGCCCGGAATCTCCGCCGCTGCCCGAGGCGTCGGCAAACCACCGGCCACTTCCGGGCACAGCGGCACGACACGCCCTTCGGCAATCCACTGTTCCAGCAGATCGAACGGCCCGCTTGCGCCACCGTCGTAACGCACGCGATGGCCCAGCAGGCAGCGACTCACGAGGATCTTCTGCATCTCAGAACGGCTCGTTGCCACGGCGACGGAACCAGCCTGTCAGCGACAGCCGCTCGCGATGGGCCGGCAACACTTCGTGGGGCACTTCACCGGAGAGAAACACCACCAGACAACCGCCGGTAGGTTGCACGTCATGGACGCGATCATTCTCCAGGTACATGCGCAACTGCCCGCCATCCTCCGGCAGCCAGCCGTCATTGAGGTAGATCACCGCCGAGACCATGCGCCGGTCATCGTCGCGAAATCGGTCGACATGCTTGCGATAAAACGCACCCGGCGGGTACAGGGCGAAATGGCATTCGAAGTCTTCCAGACCGAGGAACAGTCCGCGATTGAGCGCCTCGCGCAGGCTGTCCATCAGGTTCAGATAACGGTCGCTGGCCTCGGCCTGACCGGGATCGATCCATTGGATATGGTCGCCGCGAATGCCCTCGCGGACCTCCGAAAACGGCCCGCGTCCAACGCCCGCCGGCGCCAGTTCACCTTCGGCATCACGTTTACGGCACTCGGCGGCTAGCGCGCGAGTCAGATCCGCAGGCAGGAAAATGTTCTGCTGCGACCAGCCACGCTCGGCCAGGTCGTCGACGATACGTAACAGCAGCGGGTGTTCAGAGGATATTTGCATGGCGCGCATAGTATGCCTGCGCCGGGAATTGCGACAGAGCCACGCGGCGGCTTGATACGAATTCTCGACAAGTACTGGCACCGCACGGAGAATAGTCCGCTGCTGACAGGAGTCCCTATGCGCCGTTTGCTTTTTTCACTGTTGATGTTCTGCGTTTTGCCCGCCTGGGCAGACGGCCATGACCAGTTGTACAAGGTCGCCGGCTGGCCGGACCAACGCGCGCATTTCAATGACGCCCTGAACGCCGCGCAACAGCGTTACCAGAACAGCCTGCCGCCGGCGGTGTTTCAGGCGCTGGTGAATAACAGCAATCAGCGCTTCGCCCCTCAGGCCGTGGATCAACGAGCCGAAGCACAACTGCGCAAAAACCTCGCCGATCCAAAACCGGCCCTGTCGTTCTTTCAGTCACCGCTGGGCAAGAAGATCGTTGCCGCCGAACTGCTGGCGACCCGTCGCGATCAATTGGCGAAAAACGCCAAGGGCCTGCCGAAGATGCCGGCCAGCGACAGTCGCCTGCTGATCATCGGCCACCTCGCCCAGGCCCTGCCCGCCCGTGAAGCCGGTGCCGAGGTCAGCCTGGCGATTGCCGGCGTGGCGGCGGACAGCCTGAGCTCGATGATCCCCGGCCTGCTCGGCGGCGGTCAGGCCCAGAGCATGCTCAATGGTCAGCGCCAACGGCTGATGGATCAGATCGGTACCGAACTGAACAACACGCTGCTGTACGTCTATCGCGATTTGTCGGATGAAGAACTGGAAGAGTTCGCGACCTTTGCCGAGTCCACCGAAGGCAAAGCCTACTATCAGGCAGCGCTGGCGGCGATCCGCGCCGGGTTGGCCGTGGGGCAAAGTACTTCGAACCTCAATCAGTGAACTAGGGATTGCGGCCCTTGATCCGCTTGTTCAAGAATTCGAAATATTCCTCGCGCATTTCCGCCGTCTCGTTGGCCAGGTGATGCCGCGCCTCCGCCAGCAGCAGAATCTGCGGCCGGTCGAACTTCCACTTCAGCACTTGCAGGTTGTGCGGCCAATCCACCGTCATGTCCGCCTGCCCCTGAATGATCAGCGGCCGGCGCGGACTTTTCTTCGCGTATTCCACACGTTTGATCCAGCGTGACAACGCCCCGACCCACGCGGTCGGCAAGCGTTTTGGCTGCAAAGGATCGGCCTGCAGGAACGGCAGGAAATCCGGGTCGTTGGAGTTCTCGCTGAAACGTCGGGCGATGCCCCTGACAAAAGGTCTGAGCAGGTAATAACTGAACTGCGACCAGCCCCAGGCACGCGGCCGCACCAGCGGCGCCAGCAGGATCAACTGACCTTGCGCCGGGCTGTTTTCGCCATGGTTGAGCACGTGATCGACAATGATCGCCCCGCCGGTGCTTTGCCCGCACAAGTGCCACGGCTGCGGCAGCGCAATCGAGCGCGCCTCGGCGAACAGGCCTTGCAGCGCGTCCTGATATTCAGAGAAGTCGCGGATGCTCGCCCGCTCGCCGCTGGACAACCCATGCCCCGGCAGATCGCAGGCAATCACCGCGAAGCCCTGATCCAGCGCCCACTCGATCACATGCCGGTACAGGCCGGTGTGGTCATAAAAACCATGCACCAGAAACAGCGTGGCCTTGGCTGTTTCCGCCGGCCACCAGCAATGGCTGACCAGTTCATATCCATCGACGTCGAACCGACCCATGCCGCGCCAGACATCGCGTTCCGGGAAGTCGGTCTTGTAAAACCGCTGATACGCCTTCGCCTCCTCGGACAACGGCTGCCACTCGGCCAACGGCTTGAGGCTCGCACGCAGATGATCGGGATTGAAGGCAGCAGACATGGGCAATTCCAAAACGGTAAACGGACTTTATCGGCCTGCGATATTCATCTGTAGAAGCAAGCATGGCAAGCTTGGGGGCGCTCTCGACTGATTTCCCCACCGCGTTGTCGCCTTAAAGCGAGCCAGGCAAGGCGCAGGCCGCTGGGAATGGTTGTTCCCTTTCCAAGGCCTGCAACGCAGGCTGGCTCGCTTTAAGGCACAACCCGAAGGGCCGGGCCTGCTGTTGTGCAGGGCTGCGTTGCTCGAAGCTTATTTGGAACAACCAAACCGCGCTTCTCGCGTCTTGCCCTGCACAACAGCAGACCCAGCGCGGCGGGGAAATCAGTCGAGAGCGCCCCCAGCCTTCGAGGATCGAAAACATGCGTTCGCCCTACCGCACCGCGTTGTTCGCCAGCCTGCTCACCATCGTGTGTGCCGGCGTGCTGTGGGCCGCGTACGACTGGTTTCAGGGCCGCTACCTGCGGGCCTTCAGCGAACACACTGCGGTGTTTTCCGGCGATCCGCTGCGACTGCCCGACAATCTCGCCGGCCCCGGCAATATCCGCCTCGTGCACTTCTGGGACCCGGCCTGCCCGTGCAACGTCGGCAATCAGCAGCACCTGACCGAGATGGTCGAACAGTTCGGTCCCAAGGGTGTGGAGTTCTTTGCCGTGCAGAAGACTGGCAGCCACGGCCAGTTGCCTGCCACGCTCAGCCAGTTGAAAACCATCACGGTCCTGCCCGGTTCCGAACAGATCCCCGCCAGCCCGGCCGTGGCGATCTGGGACCGCAGCGGCAAACTGGCGTACTTCGGCCCCTACAGCGAAGGGCTGACCTGCAACTCCAGCAACAGTTTTATCGAACCGATCCTGCAAGCGTTGAGTGATGATCGTCCGGTGAATGCGACTCATACGTTGGCGGTTGGGTGTTATTGCCCGTGGGTGAGTGGAGAGTGAGAGTTTCGCCACACTCCAAAACTAAACTACTTTGAAACCAGGCTTGCCGTTGGCCGCCCGCCACGCCTTAACTTCTTTCACAATCGCTTCAGGGCAATCTTCCCTACCGTCCTTTGGATAGTAGATCAGATCGGACCCATCCGGATGTTCTGTTAAATTCTCAAACTCAAAAACGGCTTCAATTTGCTCCCTCTCAGTCGAATAGGATGACTCATATATACCTCTGACGAACAGTAAAAAATCTTTCTCAGTAAAACTAGAGATCAACCTACCTTTCATCTCACCACCCAAATCAAAGAGTGCCCTTGCACTAAACATGCAAGAGCACGAACTGAACTAAAACTCACTATTTCTTAAAACCCGGCTTACCATTAGCCGCCCGCCATTTTTTTACTTCTTCAACAATCCCTGAAGGACTGTCCTCTCTATCGTCTCTAGGATAATAAATCAGATCCGCCCCATCTGGATGCTCTGTTAAACGTCTAAATTCCAAAACCATTTTCACGTCATCCTCCTCCGTGCGTGCGTCGCTGTCACAGACTGAAATCACAAACTCTAAAAACTCTTGCTCTGTATAATCAGAAATCGACCTAACTCTCATCTCACCACCCCCTGCCATGAATATCTTTGTGGCGCTTTGGCGTAACAACACTGATATTTTCTAAACCGTACACACTGCCATCATTCGATATATATATTTTGTGATGAAGCTCAAACTTTCCCGCTTCGCCCGCCCACTCTTTTTCAGGTGCATAGGGGGACTTTCCTTTTTCCATCGCAGACAGACTCTGCTTTTTAAACTGAGCCGCCAACTCCGGATCCCCAGCCACCGCCTTCCAAAACGCCTCCCGAAACGCCCGAAAATTCCTGAACTCCCGCCCTCGCAACTGATCGGCAATCTGCGCCGGCACCGGTGCGCCTTCGCCCTGCGATGCGCTCCCGAGCCAGTTGCCCGATACCACCTGCCCAACACCTGACGCGACACCCGGATCCTCCCGCCGATCCCGAAACATCGTGTAGTTCGGCGGCAGCCCGGAGTCCTGCGGGAACACCAGGACATAGTCATCGAATCCGGCTTCTAAAACGGCCGGGAACGAATCGAGGCGTCCCTCGACCGGGACTACCGTCGCCCCAGTATAGGCAGGCACATCCGGCTGCCCCGCCGGTGAGGTCGTCGAGCTGTTTCCCGGATTGACGATCGGCGTCCACGTCAGGGTGCGTGGCGGAACGTCGGCGGTAGTCGCGGTGTAGACGTTGCGTTCGGCGTCGTAAGCAGCCGCCACCACCTTGGTGGCCGACGGAATACTCCGCCCATCAGTCTTGACGACAAAAACCTCTGACTGCCCGTTCGCGTCGGTCTTTGAACTGACACGGTAAGGCAGATCAACCGTCCCGCCAGCCGCCGCGATGGCGTACAGATCTGGCGCAAATTCTGGCGCGAGATCCGACAGCGGCGTACTGAACGCATAACGGTCCGGCAGTTCGCCGTTACCCAGTTTCGAGGAGTAGACCAACGCGGAAACGCCGACCACCGCGCCCGCCCCGACGCTGGCCGCCAGACTGCCCAGAGCCGTGATGGCGCTGCGAACCGCCGCTTGCAGACTGACCGAAGCGGCCTCGGCAACCGCCAGGACTCCCGCCGAAGTCATGAACAGCGGTCCTGCCGCAGAAGTGGCACCCGGGGCGCGGAAGGTATGGGCGGAACGCAGCGCCTCTGCCGCTATACGCGCTTGCTCTTCGGCAAGGCGCCTGGCCTCTGCTTCTGCGGCGACTCGCGCCTCCTCCCGTATACGTGCCTGCTCCTCGGCAACACGCCGGGCCTCAGCCTCCGCGGCAATACGCGCCTGCTCCTGCAAATGCCGAGCTTCCTGTTCCTTGGCAATGCGTATCTGTTCCTGCAGACGCTCCGCCTCTTGGGCGCGGGCGATCAGACCGGCAAAAGCGTCCGCAGCCGCCGCCATGTGCCGGGCACTTTCCGAGTGCAGAAGCGATGCGTGATAGTCCTGCCAGCGCTTGCCCAGATCCGTAGTGGCCTGCAAGTCCACCAGATTCTTCAGCGCCTCGAGCTCAGGCTTGCTCAATGGGAAGTTGATCGCCGGGTTGGCGATTGCATAGGGCCGGACAGCTGCCTGCTCTGCGGCGCTGATGTTGTCCGCTGCAAATTTATAGTTCGTGAGCGTTTGAGAGAGACTGCCTCCGGTTGATCCCGCAATGGCGGCCATTCTTTCAACGAGAAAGCCCGGCAGGAAATGCAAACGGATATTCGTTTCCAGATTGACCACGGATAGCCTTTCGGCAGAAAGAATCTGCTGGGCGTCCCTGGTGGTTTGAGTTGCGGCCTCAACCTGGGCTCTTCTTGTGGCCAACTCCGGAAGTTGATTGGCGATGATGGCCATCACCCAGGAAAGTCGCCGCAGCTCCATTGCCGAGCGATAGGCCCTGTCGATGGCGGCATAAGCGATGGATACGTCCGGCACGGGCAACGTCAGACTTTCCCGTATTTTCCTGAAGGACAAATCCTTCATCAGAAAAAACGGATTATGGCCATATAACGAATAAGCGCCCTCGGTGTGGGCCCGATACTCCAACAACTTCGCATGAATAACCTGAATGGTTATTTCCTGATCGGCCTTTACTTTCCGCTCTGGAGAAAGCCCTGCGCCGGCGGCTTGCCGGGCCTGTTCAACTTCATTGTTTGAAGTCGCTCCTATATTGCTGAATATTCCAGCGTACTCGAGATCAATATGTGCCTGAGCATTCTGCTGCTCATGCATCAAGTCATCCCAAATGAATGGGGTTAACGGATCGAGTTTGCCGGAACCTTGACCGGTGCCTCTATGCGGCCCTTCATTCAACCCCCAGCTTCCCGAGAAAAACCCACCCTGTCCCAATCGAACTGGCTTCACCCCCTTGATGGGTATTGGCGCCAGTTCATATTTACCCGGCCCGGTCTGCCTGTGAGGCCCAAGATAATTTTCAATATCACTCATACGACTTCTCCATGTCAGTTATTCCATGTATTGAATTCGCTAACTTCGTTTTCGCCCTCTGCTTTTTCTCGAGGCCTTTTATAGGGCCACGCCGTTAAACACCGCAATAACAAACTTGTAGTGCACTTCCCGAAAACCTGAAGGAAACTTC
Source organism: Pseudomonas sp. HS6 (assembly GCF_023375815.1). Classification (NCBI taxonomy): domain Bacteria; kingdom Pseudomonadati; phylum Pseudomonadota; class Gammaproteobacteria; order Pseudomonadales; family Pseudomonadaceae; genus Pseudomonas; species Pseudomonas sp. HS6. The sequence goes on from NZ_CP067412.1 coordinate 4,779,690, forward strand.
CTATTCAGGAAATACTGTGTTATGAAATCCTGGTTGCCATCTTCAACTAGATCAGCACCATCAATGCCTTCATATAAATAGAACGACAGGGAGCAGATTTTTATGAAAAAAGGCCTGACCGTACTTGCGTTGCTGATCGTCATTCCCGCCGTCGGGGTCGGCGGCTACCTCTACAGCAAACAACCGACGCGTCAGGGCCAGGTGGAGTTGCGCAACCTGCAAGGCTCGGTGACCGTGCGTTATGACGAGCGCGGTGTGCCGCACATCCGCGCCGAAAACGAGGCCGACCTCTATCGTGCCCTCGGCTATGTGCACGCCCAGGACCGGCTGTTCCAGATGGAAGCCATGCGCCGTCTGGCCCAGGGCGAACTGGCCGAAGTGCTCGGGCCGAAACTGCTCGACACCGACAAACTGTTCCGCAGCCTGCGCATCCGCGAGCGCGCCGCCACTTACGTGGCCAGCCTCGACAAACAGTCACCGGCGTGGAAGGCCCTGCAAGCCTATCTGGACGGCATCAATCAATATCAGGACTCGCACGCCGCCCCTGTCGAATTCGACGTGCTGGGCATCCCCAAGCGGCCGTTCATCGCCGAGGACAGCATCAGCGTCGCCGGCTACATGGCCTACAGCTTCGCCGCCGCGTTTCGCACCGAACCGTTGCTGACCTACGTGCGCGATCAGCTCGGCGCCGATTACCTGAACGTGTTCGATCTCGACTGGCAGCCCAAAGGCGTGCTTGCCAAGGGCCGCGCCAACAGCGCACCGGCACTCGCTGCCGAAGACTGGAAAGACCTGAATGCCCTCGCCCGCCTCAGCGAACAGGCACTGATCGACAACGGCCTGCCGCAGTTCGAAGGCAGCAACGCCTGGGTGATTGCCGGCAGCCGCAGCAAGGGCGGCAAGGCATTACTGGCCGGCGATCCACACATCCGCTTCTCGGTGCCGTCGGTGTGGTACGAAGCGCAGTTGTCGGCGCCGGGTTTTGAACTCTACGGCCATCATCAGGCGCTGGTGCCGTTTGCGTTTCTGGGGCACAACCTGGATTTCGGCTGGAGCCTGACCATGTTCCAGAACGATGACCTGGACCTGATCGCCGAGAAGGTCAATCCAGACAATCCGAACCAGGTCTGGTATCACGGCCAGTGGACCGACATGGTCAGCACCGAGCAGCAGATTGCGGTGAAAGGCCAGGCGCCGGTGACCATCACCCTGCGCCAGTCGCCCCACGGCCCGATCGTCAATGACGCTCTCGGCAGCGCCGCCGGGAAAACCCCGATTGCGATGTGGTGGGCGTTCCTCGAAACACCGAACCCGATCCTCGAAGGCTTCTACCAGCTCAACCGCGCCGACACCCTGGCCAAGGCCCGCGCCGCTGCCGCCAAGGTGCAGGCACCGGGGCTGAACATTGTCTACGCCAACGCCAAGGGCGATATCGCCTGGTGGGCCTCGGCGCTGCTGCCCAAGCGTCCGACCGGGGTCAAACCCGAGTTCATCCTCGATGGCAGCGGCAATCAGGCGGACAAGGACGGCTTCTTCCCGTTCAGCGCCAACCCGCAGGAAGAGAACCCGGCGAGGGGTTATATCGTCTCGGCCAACTTCCAGCCCGTGTCGCCGACCGGCATGGAGATTCCCGGTTACTACAACCTCGCCGACCGTGGCCAGCAACTCAACCGCCAGCTCGCCGACAAGAATGTGAAGTGGGACAACGAGGCCAATCAGAAGCTGCAACTGGGCACCACCACCGGTTACGGCCCTCGCGTGCTGGCACCTCTGCTGCCTGTGTTGCGAGAAGTGGTAAGTGATCCGGCGCAACTGAAACTGGTCGAGCAACTGGCACAGTGGCAAGGCGACTATCCACTGGATTCGGTCAACGCGACGGTGTTCAACCAGTTCCTCTATGACCTGGCTGACGCGGCGATGCGCGATGAACTGGGCAACGACATGTTCGAGACCCTGCTGTCGACCCGCGTGCTCGATGCAGCGCTGCCGCGACTGGCCGCAAACGCCGACTCACCGTGGTGGGACAACCGCAACACTCCGGGCAAGGAGACCCGCGCCGACACCGTGCGCACCGCGTGGCAGGCGAGCATGGCGCACCTGAAACAGACCCTCGGCGACGATGCTTCCGGCTGGCAATGGGGCAAGGCGCACACCCTGACTCATGGTCATCCGTTGGGTCAGCAGAAGCCGCTGGATCGGATTTTCAACGTAGGCACGTTTGCCGCACCGGGCTCCCATGAAGTACCGAACAACCTCTCGGCGAAGATCGGCCCGGCGCCGTGGCCGGTGACCTACGGTCCGTCGACGCGACGGCTGGTGGACTTCGCTGATCCTGCTCACAGCCTGACGATCAACCCGGTCGGCCAGAGCGGCGTGCCGTTCGACAGCCACTATGACGATCAGGCGGAGGCGTATGTGGACGGAATGTATGTGCAGGCGCATTTCAGTGAGGAAGAGGTGACGGCGAATACGCGGAGTACGCTGAAACTGCTTCCAAAGCGGGCTGCGCCTTAAAAGCTGCAACTTGTGATGCTGATAATCTTTCTGACTATCAGTCTGACTCCACAAGCACCCACACGAATTGCTTGATTCAGTTGTTAAAGAGCGGTTGGTTAAGATCTTTCGTCTCAACCGAGGCGCGCATTCTACAGCAGCCTCATTTGCTGTCAAGTGATTATTTTCAGAAGTTTTCGAAGAATTCTTCAACAACTTCAACCACTTGCGCTTCCGATCTCTCGTTAGCGGGAGGCGAATTCTACAGCGTTACACGCTGCTGTCAACACCTCTTTTTCTCCGCTTTCGATCGAGAAGATCGAACCGTTGAAAGCACCAGATAAACCGGCATTTTCAACTCCTTCCAGGCTTCGATGACCTGAAGCAAGTCGCTGTCGAAAACTGCGTAACTCATTGAGTTTCAAGGAGTTTTCCGTTTCGACTGCGCCGGAAGTGGGGCGAATTATAGGCCTCCAGAATCTGCCGTCAACTCTTAATTTCGCTTTTCTTGCAAAACCTGCCTTTTACCCAGCAACCGCGGGATTCGGCGGGTTACCGGCGGCAGTCGCAGCACAAGAAGCAGACCACCTATAGAGGCATAGACCGCCCACTCCTTTAGATCGGCGCGCACAATCCACAACATATGCAGCAATCCCAACCCAAGAATCACATACGCCAGCCGGTGCAACTTCATCCAGCGCGCGCCCATACGACGCTGACTATATCGGTTGGACGTCACCGCCAGTGCCAGCAACCCCAGGAATCCTAGCGTCCCTACAATAATGTAGGGACGCTTGCGCAACTCCACTCCCAGTTGCGACCAATCAAATCCAAGGATGAATGCCATATAGCTGCATAAATGCAAAACCACATACGCAAAACACCAGAGCCCCAACTGCCGGCGAACAGCGATCCACCCTGCCCACCCCGTAAGCTTCTGCAGCGGCGTCATGCTCAACGTGATCAGTAGCAACACCAGCGTCCCGAGCCCAAGTCGATCAACCAGGACTTTTCCGGGATCCGGCCCGAGCAGATCCTCAAAGGCCTGATAGAACCACCACAACGGCCAGATAGCCGCCGCAATGAAAACGCCCACACGCCAGAACGGATATCGCATCAGTAATTCTTCCGCAGATCGAGCCCTGTATATAAAGAAGCGACTTCATCGGAGTAGCCGTTGAACATCTGCGTATCACGCACATTCGGCTTGAACAGACTATTAGGAAGACGTCGTTCCCGAGCCTGAGTCCAGCGAGGGTGATCAACCGTCGGGTTCACGTTCGCATAGAACCCGTACTCATCGGCCGCAATGCTTTGCCAGGTGGTCTTGGGCTGCTCACTGACCAGACTGATTCGCACGATGGACTTCACACTCTTGAAGCCATACTTCCAGGGCACGACGAGACGCAATGGCGCACCGTTCTGATTCGGCAATTCACGGCCATACATGCCCACCGCCAGGATCGCCAATGGATTCATCGCCTCATCCAGACGCAAGCCTTCTACATAAGGCCAGTCGATCAGGGCAAATCCCGACCGCTGTCCGGGCATGCTCTTGGGATCCTGCAAGGTTTCAAAACGGATGTACTTGGCGTTGGACGTTGGTTCGACCTGCTTGAGCAGCGCCGAAATGGGAAAACCGATCCAAGGGATGACCATCGACCACGCCTCGACACAACGCAGACGATAGATGCGCTCCTCCAACTGATAAGGCTTCATGAAGTCTTCCAGTGCATAGCGCCCTGGCTTCCCCACCTCCCCGTCCACTACCACACTCCAGGGTTCGGTCTTAAGTGATCCGGCATTGGCTGCCGGGTCACCCTTGTCGGTACCGAACTCATAGAAGTTGTTGTAGTGGGTCGCGTCCTTATAGGGCGTGATCGCCTCATCCTTGACGTTCACGGCGCCCCATTTAATAAAAGGCTGCTTCTCGGTAAACCAGGCGGGCGCATTGCCAGACTCGACATCGGCATAACGGGCGGCCTCTTCGGCACTGGCCCAACGCGGCAGAGTGCTCACGGCCAAGCCAGCCGCAGTTGCTCCGAGCAATTGCCGGCGAGAGAGATAAATGGATTCAGGCGTGACGTCCGACTCATGGCAGTCGGACGCTTTGGGGATTTTGATCAGCATGACAACTCCGCAGTTTTGGAGGACAGATGCACCCATAGACTGCGGAGTATGAGGGAAATTACATCACTCGACGTTTTTGTGGCGACGAAGATGCAACAGGTATTGCACAGGACCCGAGGCTGCATAGGCAAGGAACACCAACAGCAGAATGCGCGGAGGATCACTGAACACCACGGCGAACACCAGCACCACCGCCAGGATCGCCACAAATGGCACGCGCCCCTTCAGGTCCAGCTCCTTGAAGCTGTTGTACTTGATGTTGCTGACCATCAGCATTCCGGCAGCTGCCACCATCAGTGCAACCAGGAACGACATCTTCGAACCCTGGATTCCGTAATCGCTGAACGCCCAGACAATCCCCGCGACCACACCCGCAGCCGCCGGGCTGGCCAGACCAATAAAGTAGCGTTTGTCAGCAGTACCCACTTGAGTATTGAAGCGCGCCAGACGCAGTGCCGCGCCAGCCACATAAATGAAGGCGACCATCCAGCCGACCTTGCCCATGTCACCCAGCGCCCAGCCGAATGCCAGCAACGCCGGCGCGACGCCAAAGGCAACCATGTCCGACAGAGAGTCGTACTCGGCACCGAACGCACTCTGCGTATTGGTCATTCGCGCTACACGGCCGTCGAGGCCGTCGAGCACCATGGCAACGAAAATCGCGATAGCCGCGAAAGCGAAATACTTGCTCGCATTCGCCGAGTCGCCGGCGCTCAACGCAGCCTGAGCACTCATCGAGTTGATGATGGAATAAAACCCCGCGAACAGGTTCGCAGTGGTGAACAGATTCGGCAGAAGATAGATACCACGATGCCGGACCTTGCGGCCTTCTGCGTCATGCCCTTCTTCGATATGTTCATCGATGGGCAGCAGGCTTTCGGCGTCTGAGGCCTGGTTCGGCTCTTCGGGGCGTTCGCTCATGGACATTACCTTGCAACGGATTGGACATTTTCGACAGGTGTCTGTGACGACGGTTCGGCCACAAACGATGCAGCTTTATACCAGAACCGCCCGCCCATACGAAAAAACGCGGCCGAGGCCGCGTTTTTTCATACAAGGGTCGACGACTTAGTTTTTGGCTTTGTCGACGATCTTGTTGGCACCGATCCACGGCATCATGGAGCGCAGTTGCTCGCCGATGATTTCGATACCGTGAGCGGCGTTGTTACGACGCTTGGCGGTCATCGAAGGGTAGCCGGTTGCGCCTTCGCTGATGAACATTTTGGCGTATTCGCCGTCCTGAATACGTTTCAGGGCGTTGCGCATGGCCTGACGGGATTCGGCGTTGATCACTTCCGGGCCGGTCACGTACTCGCCGTATTCAGCGTTGTTGGAGATCGAGTAGTTCATGTTGGCGATACCGCCTTCGTACATGAGGTCAACGATCAGTTTCAGTTCGTGCAGGCACTCGAAGTAGGCCATTTCCGGCGCGTAGCCAGCTTCAACCAGGGTTTCGAAACCGGCTTTTACCAATTCAACGGTACCGCCACACAGAACGGCTTGCTCGCCGAACAGGTCGGTTTCGGTTTCGTCCTTGAAGGTGGTTTCGATGATGCCGGTACGACCGCCACCAACGCCGGCGGCGTAGGACAGCGCAACGTTCTTGGCGTTGCCCGAGGCGTCCTGGTAGATCGCGATCAGGTCAGGGATACCGCCGCCCTTCACGAACTCGGAACGTACGGTGTGGCCCGGGGCTTTCGGCGCGATCATGATCACGTCGAGGTCGGCACGCGGAACAACCTGGTTGTAGTGGATCGCGAAGCCGTGGGAGAAGGCCAGGGTGGCGCCTTTCTTGATGTTCGGCTCGATTTCGTTCTTGTACAGGGAGGACTGGAACTCGTCCGGGGTCAGGATCATGACCAGGTCGGCAGCAGCGACGGCGGAAGCAACGTCAGTCACTTTCAGGCCGTGGGCTTCGGCCTTGGCAACGGTAGCCGAACCTTTACGCAGACCGACGGTAACGTCGACACCGGAGTCTTTCAGGTTGCACGCTTGAGCGTGGCCCTGGGAGCCATAACCGATGATGGCAACTTTCTTGCCCTGGATGATCGACAGGTCGCAGTCTTTATCGTAGAAAACTTTCATGAATTTCCCCTTTATATCCAGGCCGTTCAGGCCATTCGCTAATTTGGTTTAGATGCTGAGTACTTTGTCGCCGCGGGCAATACCGGTGACGCCACTGCGGACGGTCTCCAGAATCGATGCGGTGCCGATGGACTGAATGAAGCTGTCGAGCTTGTCGCTGGTACCGGTCAGTTGAACGGTATAAACGCTGGCGCTGACGTCGACGATCTGTCCACGGTAAATATCGGTGGTGCGTTTGATCTCGGCGCGCTGGGCGCCAGTGGCCTTGACCTTGACCAGCATCAGTTCGCGTTCGATGTGAGCGCTTTCCGACAGGTCCACCAGCTTGACCACTTCGATCAGCTTGTTCAGGTTTTTGGTGATCTGCTCGATGACTTCATCGTGGCCGACAGTGGTCAGCGTCAGACGCGACAGGGTCGGGTCTTCGGTTGGCGCCACGGTCAGGCTTTCAATGTTGTAGTTGCGCTGCGAAAACAGGCCGACTACGCGAGACAAAGCACCGGGTTCGTTTTCCAGAAGCAAGGAAATAATGTGCCGCATGATTAGGTACGCTCCGTCTTGCTCAGCCACATATCGCGCATGGAGCCGTCTTTGATCTGCATCGGGTACACGTGCTCGCTGGTGTCGACCGAAATATCGATCACGACCAGGCGATCCTTCAGGGCGAACGCTTCTTCCATCTTCGACTTCAAATCTTTCGATTCGGTGATGCGCACGCCGACGTGGCCATAGGCTTCAGCCAGCTTGACGAAATCAGGCAGCGATTCCATGTAGGAGTGAGAGTGACGGCTGCCGTAACTCATGTCCTGCCACTGACGAACCATGCCCAGAACACCGTTGTTCAGGATGACGATCTTGACCGGCAAACCGTATTGCAGGCAGGTCGACAGTTCCTGGATGTTCATCTGGATGCTGCCTTCGCCGGTGACGCACGCAACGTCAGACTCAGGGAAGCTCAAGGCGATCCCCATCGCGGCCGGCAGACCAAAGCCCATCGTGCCCAGGCCACCGGAGTTGATCCAGCGGTTCGGCTTGTTGAACTTGTAGTACTGCGCAGCAAACATCTGGTGCTGACCCACGTCGGAGGTCACAAAGGCGTCGCCCTTGGTCACTTCGCACAGGGTTTCGATCACCGTCTGCGGCTTGATCTTGCTGCCGTCGCCCTTGTCGTAAGGGAACAGGCCGCGATCACCGCGCCACTCATCAACCTGCTTCCACCAACTGGCGACCGCCTCCTTGTTCGGGGTTTCGCCGATTTCCTTGAGGATCGCGACCATTTCGGTCAGGACGCTCTCCACCGGGCCAACGATTGGCACGTCAGCCTTGATGGTCTTGGAGATCGAAGCCGGGTCGATATCGATGTGAATGATCTTGGCGTTCGGGCAGAACTTCGGCGCGCCGTTGATCACGCGATCGTCGAAACGCGCACCGACCGCCAGGATCACATCGGCATGGTGCATCGCAAGGTTCGCGGTGTAGCTGCCGTGCATGCCCAGCATGCCGATGAACTGACGATCAGTGCCCGGGTAGGCACCCAAACCCATCAGAGTATTGGTCACTGGCAGGTTGAGCATCTTCGCCAGTTCGGTCAAAGGCTCCGAACCGTGGCCCAGAATCACACCGCCACCGGCGTACATCACTGGACGCTTGGCCGCCAGGAGCATTTCTGCCGCCTTGCGGATTTGCCCCGAATGACCGCGAACGGCCGGGCTGTAGGAACGCAGTTTGGCTTTCTTCGGGAAGATGTATTCGAACTTCTCGGCCGGGTTGGTCATGTCTTTCGGGATATCGACCACGACCGGGCCCGGACGACCGGATTGCGCCAGGTAGAAGGCTTTCTTCATGACTTCCGGGATTTCCGAGGCGTGCTTGATCATGAAGCTGTGCTTCACGATCGGCCGGGAGATACCGATCATGTCGGTTTCTTGGAACGCGTCGGTGCCGACCATGGTGCTTGGCACCTGACCGGAAATGATCACCATCGGAATCGAGTCCATGTAGGCCGTGGCAATACCGGTGATGGCGTTTGTGGCGCCTGGACCGGAAGTCACCAATACCACACCGGCTTTACCGGTGGCACGGGCGTAGCCGTCAGCCATATGGGTAGCCGCTTGTTCGTGACGAACCAGGATGTGAGTCACTTCCGGTTCTTTGAACAGGGCATCGTAAACATGAAGAAGAGCACCACCCGGGTACCCGTAGATATATTTGACGCCTTCGTCACGCAAGAAGCGGACGAGCATCTCACCGCCAGATAAAAGCTCCACGTTGTTCACCTCTAAAACGCCAGAATACCGTCCACAAAAAAGCGAACGGGTCTTAATAGGTTTACTTCTCGGCAGAGCATGAGCGACGGTGGTCGCCGACTACGTCAGCACTGACTGAGCAAGTATTGGGATCGTCCCAAGTGTTGCGGGCTTTTCCCACCCAGCGCGAGGTAACGCGTTGCGGGTGTAACAGGTCGACGCGGATATGCGCCTCATGATCTGCCGAGAGGGTCTGCTTCTGGCAGTCCCTGTACAGCGGACTTTGGATTCTTCTGTTTCGCCCTCTCCAAGTCAAGCCGTCAATGTGTTTAATTGTGGGTAAGCACATGAGAACGCAAGAAAAAACCTGAAAAGCGCTACTCTGTTAGCGTCAATTGCGCAATTTTGCCAAGGAATCAGCATGCGAACGCTCCTCATCATCCTGCTGATCGGCCTCAGCCCCTGGTGCATGGCCGGTCAGATATACAAATGGGTCGATGCTCAAGGTGTCACGCATTTCGATGCGCAGCCGCCGCAGGATCAATCGGCGACCACAGTGCAAACGCCGCCCTCGCCTGCGCCGCGCCCCACCGCGATGCCCGACAGCGGCGCGCTGGGCGATCAGAAAGCCATCAACGACAAGGTCAGGAAACAGGTCGCCGAGCAACAGGATCAGCTCAAGACCTTCTGCGAACAGGCACGCACGAACCTGGCGCAGTTGCAGAACAATCCGCGCCTGAGGGAGGAAACCGAGGGGGAGTTGCGTCGACTCAGCGATACGCAACGTGAGGAGCGTATCGCTGAGACGCAGAAACAGATTGCCGAAAACTGCCAGTGATCACTGGCAGTTCTCGGCCGTTCAGCGCGAAGCAGTGATCAGCAGGTCGAACTCTTTGAGCAATACCTGCAACTGCCGATCCTTGCCCTGCAGATTGCGTTGGGCGAAGACCATTTCGGCCATTTCCTGAATGCCCGAGGCATTGGGCAATGGCAGGTCCTGCTCGAGGATCATCTTCATCCGCGGCAGGAAGATCCATTGCAGCCACTGCTCGAAATCGAGGGTGTCGACCGAGAACGGCTCGACACTGCTCAAGGCTTCAGCCGAAGGCTGGACGTCATCCCACCAGCCCTGGGCGCGCAGTTCGCGCTCGATCAACAACAATTGATCGGCAACTTTCGAGAAACGCGCGTCCATCACAGCGAAACCTTGGCCTTTTGACGGGCCAGTGCGGCGCCGGCGGAATCACCCTGTTTTTCGCGAGCCTGGGCAATCAGCTCCCACAGGCTGGCCTGCAAGTCCGGACGACCGTTGGCCATGGTCAGCGCGCGGCGGGCGGTTTGCTCGGCCTGCGGGGCATCGCCCTGCGCCATGCGCACTTGTGCCAGACGATAAAGTACTTGTGGCTCACGCGGGGCAACGCGTTGAGCGCGCTCAAGGCTGGACGAAGCGCCATTCAGGTCACCGCCGGCCTGTTGCTGCTGCGCAGTGCTCAACAAGGCAAGTACCGGACCGTCAAGTTGCTCATCGGCAGATAATCCACCGCCGCTGCTGGCCGAAGGAATGCCGCTTGGCGTCGAAGGCATGCTGTAGCTGCCGGAGCTGATCGGCGCCGATTCGACCGGCGAAGGGTTGTATGGGCCCGAGGTGATACCGCCGGATGCCGGACCCGGAACGATCGGCGAGCTGCTGATCGGAGCCGACGCCGCAGCGCCGCCCGGGACCATGACCACTACACCGGTATCACCCTGTGGAATAGCCTGAGTCTGGCCCTGTACAGGACGTTTCACCGTCGTCTGCCGGAAGCCACCATTGGCCGAAATGCGTTCGCTGTTGGACACGGCCGTGCCCGAATCGACAACCGGGATCGAACCACGCTGTACGGTGGAGCAGCCGCTGAGCAAAGCCACGGCGGTCACCGCTGGAATCAACCACTTGTTCACTTGAAACCCTCTTCGCTTAATTCATCCAGCCCTTGACCCAATCCATCACCGACTCGCTCGACGCCGGGCTTTCGCCCGCGCAGGAGGCGCCGGGTGGCGGTTCGCTGCCGCGAATATACGGCATCTGCACGGCGCCCGGACAGTTGGCATCAGAGCCCTGTCCCGTACGCGAATCAACCCACGCCTGAACCACGTTGTCCGGCTGCGGCATGTCCAGCGGCAGCGGATCGGCCTTGCGCATGAAACTGGTCCAGACCTGCAACGCACCCGTAGCCCCGGTGAATGGCGTCTTGCCGTTATCGTCACGACCGAGCCAGACCACTGCCAGCAGATCCTGACTGAAACCGGCGAACCAGCTGTCGCGCGAATCGTTACTGGTACCGGTCTTGCCGGCCAGCGTCAGGGTCTTCGGCAACACGTTGTAAACCGAACTGCCGGTACCTTCACGCATGACTCGCTGCATGGCGTTCTGGATCAGGTAGATCGAGGCCGGATCGAAACGTTGCTCGATCTGGAACGGATAACGCTTGAGCGGCTCGCCCTCGGCGGTCAGCACGCTGCGAATCCCGCGCATCGGTGTATTGAAGCCACCGTTGGCGAGTGTCTGGTACATAGTCGCCACTTCGATCGGCGTCATGGCTCCGGCACCCAGCAGCATCGACGGGAACGCCGGGAATTCACGGGTCACACCCAGACGCCCGATGGTCTTGAGGACGTTCGGAACACCCACCGCCAGCCCGAGACGCGAGGTCGACAAGTTGTAGGAATGCGCCAGTCCTTGATAAAGGAACACCGTACCGTGTGAACGACGATCATAGTTCTGTGGTTTCCAGACCTGACCGTCCGCACCCTTGATGGAAAGCGGGTCGTCCGACAGCCAACTGGTCAGCGTGTACTGGCTTGGTTTCTCCAGTGCCGTCAGATAAACCGCAGGCTTGACCAGCGAACCGATCGGCCGCACCGCATCCAGTGCCCGGTTGAACCCGGCGTAACTGGCCTGGCGGCTGCCGATCATCGCCTGGACTTCACCGGTTTCCGGGTTGGTCACGACCATCGCCGCTTCCACGTCATCGGAACCCTTGCGGCCGGCAAGACGCTTGAAGGTGTCATTGACCGAGGCTTCGGCCTTCATCTGCAGGATCGGGTCGAAACTGGTGAAGATCCGCAGACCTTCCTCGGTCAAGTCTTCGTCGCGGTAGTCTTCACGCAACTGGCGTTTGACCAGATCGATGAAGCCCGGGAACGAGCTGTCGGCCAGCTTGCCGCGCGAGGTTACGCCCAGCGGCATTTTCTTCGCGGCCTCAACCTGCTCGGCAGATGCAACACCCTGCTGCTCAAGTACGTCGAGTACCAGGTTGCGTCGTTCCAGCGCCCGCTCCGGGTTGCGACGCGGGTTGTAATAGGAAGGGCCTTTGACCATGCCGACCAAGAGCGCGACCTGATGCAGTTTCAGCTCGGACAATGGCTGGCCGAAGAAGAACTGACTGGCCAGACCGAACCCGTGTACCGCACGCTGACCGTCCTGACCGACGAAGACTTCATTGAGGTAGGCCTCAAGAATTTCCTTCTTGTCGTAATGCACCTCGAGCAACAGCGCCATCATCGCTTCGGTGAGCTTGCGCGTCAGGCTCCGTTCGTTGGTGAGGTAGAAGTTCTTGACCAGTTGCTGGGTCAGCGTACTGCCGCCCTGAGTCATCTTGCCGCCAGAGGTGTTGACCCAGATGGCGCGGGCAATCGACTTCGGTGACACACCCCAGTGACTGTAGTAATCCCGGTCTTCCACAGCAACCAGGGTTTCCAGCAGATACGGCGGCACCTGATCGAGCTTGATCAGAATCCGGTCTTCTAGGTTTTTCGGGTAGATCCCGCCGATCATCAGCGGTTCCAGACGCACCACCGACAGCTTCGAACCGTTCGTCGCCGAAAGCTCGGCCACGTAATCACCGGAGAAACGCACGCGCACCGGCTGCGGTTTCTCGAGGCCTTCATAGAACTGGAAGCCACGGGTGTTCAGATCGACGGTGTTGCCGTTGACCGCCGCCGCGCCGGGACCATTGCTCACGGCTTCACGGCGATAGCCGAGGGCATCGAGTTCGATGAGGAAATCGTCCTTGCTCAGTTTCTGTCCGACGAACAGCTCGAGCGGACGCGCGTATACCTTGGCCGGGATGGTCCAGCGTTTGCCGGAGAACTTCTCCTGCACCACGGCATCGAGGTAAACGGCGAAGCCAGCCAGCACCACAAGGCCGACCAGACTGAGTTTAAGGGCCCAACCCAACCATGGGCGCAGGCCCCGGGAAGGTGGTTTTTTAGGGGTGCGGGGGGATCGAGTACGAGTCATGGCGGCGGATTATACGCACTTTATTCATACTCAACAGGAGCGCTCCGAGGTTTGCGTCGGGCTGGCGAGCGGCCATAATGGCGGCATCGAATTCCCCCAGTCTCTGAAGGATCGCCTGTGAGCCAGTCCCTGATCGCCGCCCTGCAAAACCCGGCCCTGTTTGCGCACCCTGTCGAAGGGTTTCAGGTCATCGAAACCCATATCTCGTGGGTCCTGCTCACCGGTCCTTACGCCTATAAAGTGAAGAAGCCGGTGAACTTCGGCTTTCTCGACTTCACCAGCCTCGAATCCCGCGAGCATTTCTGCGGTGAAGAACTGCGCCTCAACCAGCGCCTGACCGACGATTTGTACCTGGAAGTTATTCCAGTGACCGGCACTGCCGAAGCTCCGCAACTGGCTGGCGAAGGCCCGGCCATCGAATACGTGCTGAAAATGCGCCAGTTCCCGCAGACCGGCCTGCTGAGCACCCTGCAAGCCAATGGCGAGCTGACCACCACGCACATCGATGAAATGGCCGAACAGATCGCCCGTTTCCACCTCAGCGCGCCGAAAGTCCCGGCCGAGCACGATGCCGGCACGCCTGAAAGCGTGATGGCACCGGTTCGTCAGAACTTCGAACAAATCCTGCCGTTCCTCAGCGATAAAACCGATCTGTTGCAACTGGATGCCCTGCAAGCCTGGGCTGAAAGCAGCTTCGATCGCCTCAAGCCGCTGTTCGCCCAGCGCAAGACCGAAGGTTTCACCCGCGAATGCCACGGTGACATTCACCTGGGTAACGCCACGCTGATCGACGGCAAAGTGGTGATCTTCGACTGCATCGAATTCAACGAGCCGTTCCGTTTCACCGACGTTTGGGCCGACACCGGTTTCCTGGCGATGGACCTGGAAGACCGCGGTCTGAAATCCCTGGCCCGCCGCTTCATCAGCCAATACCTGGAACTGACCGGCGACTATCAAGGCCTGGAAGTGCTGAACTTCTACAAGGCGTACCGCGCGTTGGTCCGTGCGAAAGTCGCCCTGTTCAGCATGCCTGCCGATGCGACTCCGGTGCAGCGCGCTACCACCCTGCGCCAGTACCGCAACTACGCCAACCTGGCGGAAAGCTACAGCACCATTCCTTCGCGCTTCATGGCAATCACCCACGGCGTATCCGCTGTAGGCAAAAGCCACGTGGCCATGCGCCTGGTCGAAGCGCTGGGCGCGATTCGCCTGCGTTCCGATGTTGAACGCAAGCGCCTGTTCGGCGAGCAAACCGTCGCCAATGACGTTCAGGCCGGGATTTACAGCACCGACGCCAGCGCCGCTACTTATTCGCGTCTGCATGAAATCGCCGAAGTGATCCTGCACGCCGGTTTCCCGGTAGTGATCGATGCCACTTACCTCAAGCGCGAACAACGTGACAGTGCAGCCAAGGTTGCCGAGGCCACCGGCACGCCGTTCCTGATCCTCGACTGCAACGCACCACAAGCGGTGATCGAGAGCTGGCTGGCCCAACGTCAGGCAGACAAAAAGGATCCGTCCGACGCCACGCTCGCCGTGATCGAAGTACAGCAAGCTAATCGTGAAGCGCTGACCCCAGACGAAATCCTGCGCAGCAAGCGCGTGCAAACCAACGAGTCCGGCACACTCGACACCGTCGTGGCGCAAATTCGCCAGCGCCTGCCAGGCCTGTAAGAAACTATTTCGGCCGTGAAGCCCTCGCTCGCTTCACGGCCGTCAAATAGTGGCACTATACTGGCGTCATAAAACCAACAGGTGATCTGACATGAGCCAGCCGAAACTTCTCGACACCCCGCTTTATGCCTTGCTGCACAAAGACGACATAACCGGTTTCAACAAAGAACGCCCGAAAGACGGTCCGATCGATATGGTCGGCGGTGATTTTCGTGGCCTCGACCTGCGTGAACTGAACGCCGATGGCGTGGATTTCCGGGACGCCTACTTCCGTTCCGCCGACCTGCGCGGTATCGACTTTCGCAATGCAGCACTGGAAGGCGCAAGCCTGGCGCATGCGCAGATTTCCGGTGCTTACTTCCCGCCGGAGCTGAGTGCAGACGAAATCCTGATGTCGATGAACTTCGGTACACGCCTGCGCTATCGCACCCGCTGAGGCCCCAAGAGGCTGACCCGTCCAGCGCCCCCGCTTTGCGCTGGACTGCGTGCTATTCGTAACCCCTCTATGCTCTCCCCCTCCTGATTCATCAGCGAAAACCTGCCGTTTCTTAGAAGCGTTTGCGTTGAATCCGACCAAACAACCACGCTTTTCCTACTGATGGCTACACTCCTGAGAAGCTCGCCCACGCACCATTCGGCCGTCGCAAGGAGGCTTGATGAATGATGAATTGCAACACCTGAAGAATCTTGGCAAGACGTCGGCGCAATGGCTGCATGCCGTGGGCATCCACAGCGCCTCGGATCTGCGTCGCCTGGGCGCCGTGGATGCCTACCGGGCCGTGCGCACGCGCGGGTTCCGGGCGTCGAAGGTGTTGTTGTATGCGATCGAAGGGGCGTTGATGGATGTGCACTGGAATGACATTCCCGCTGAACGCAAGGACGCCCTGAACAAACAGCTCGAAGCCATTTCCTCTCGCCACAAGAACTGACGGGTACCCACCTTCATGTATCTGCTCGGGGAACAATCGGCGCCTGCCGAAGCAATGATCAACCGTTTGCAGAACCTGCCCGGTCAATTTCTGCTGGACCTTGAGCCGTGCGGGCCCGTGCTGGAACTGGAGGCCACGGATGATCTGATGGCGCAATTGCCGGGTGATGAGCTGTTTTTACTGACAGAGGGCGTCATCAACGGCCAGTTCGGTGGCCGGGCACTTTTCTATTGGCAGGAAGGTGATCTGATCGGTCTGCAGCAAAGCCCGGACTGGACGGATTGCATCCTGCGTTCGGACGGACCGCTGAGCCTCCTGCCCTATCGTCGACGCGATTTGTTTCAGCATGTGTATTCAGAACCGGCACGCTCGGAGCAATTTCTGCACTATCTGCTCGGGCAAATGGCGCTGCTGGCCCATACGGTTGCCGAACTGAAGCCGAGGGAGTTTCGCAGCACCAATGGCTTTAAACGGGTCGAAGCTGGAGAAGTGTTGATCCGCGAGGGTGACCCCGCCGATCACGTGTTTGTGATCATCGAGGGACACGCGCAAGCATTTGTCGACGGGCACAAGGTTGGCGAAGTGCCCAAGGACGAAATCTTTGGCGCGATGGCGATATTTACCGGCGAACCCCGCAACGCCACCGTCATCACCCGCGAGCCGAGCACGGTGATGCTGATTCCCGGCGATCAGTTTCTGAGCATGACCCGCAGCAATCCGAAAATCGCCCACAGCCTGATCGAAAGCATGGCGCGACGCATCGACCAGTTGAACAAGCAGCTCACCGCGCTTGACCGTCCAAACTGAAACCCAGTGTTTGCAGGGCTTTTCAGCCAATCCCAAAACAAAACCGAAGAAATGGAAAAACACTCATTGACTTGTTAATGAGAATCGCTATGATTATCACAACTGGTCGCGAGATCAGTCGATATTCTGAAAAGCCCTTGGTTCGGACTCTCAGATTATCTCCTCATCAGGCTAATCACGGTTATTTGACCCGGTTTTTACCGGGTCTTTTTTTGCCTGAGAGAAAGTCATTTGCCGAACTGTTTACGCATCTCGGCGCAGTAATCCGGTTTCGGTGTGGCCGGCGTGAACCAGGCATAATCGGCCATAGCCGCCGTGACCTCGCTGCCCTGCTCCGCCAGCATCAGCACCGTCGGTGCTTCGGGCGCGCCCAGATCCAGCACATGCAGCGGCACACCCACATCCTTGCGCGCATGAAACACACCCGCCAGCAACAACGCCGGCGCAGGCGCCGCCAACAATCTTGTCGCCATCCGCCGATCCCGTTGCTGCTGCACCGCCAGCATCGCCGGCATTTGCGATTGGGGCAGCAAGCCGCAGTGAGAATCGCTGATCTGCCCGGCCAGTTCGTTTTTCACCGACTCGGCATTGCTGTGACCCCCCTTCAATACCGGAGGGTCGCGATAGAACGCACGAATTTCAATGTTATCGAGATTAGCCGCCAGCAGTGGATACGGCTGGGTGAAAGCAAACCGCACAATCGGCCCGTAGAGTTTCCAGTCCCAACCGTCCTGCCACGCCAGCTCTACCGGAAGATCGACAGGAGGTATTGGGGAATGGCGTACGTCATCAACCCGCGATTGTTGATCGGGTGTCAGCATTTCAAGCAGGAGACTGCCCTGGGGGCGCGCTTCGCCCAGCGTCTGCAGCAGCCACAATTGCACGGCATGATGATCGGCGTTGTCATGCTGCTCACCGATGATCACCCGTGCTGGCTTGCCCAGACGCGTCAGCAATTCTTGCGGGGTAATCAGTGTCCCGCTGCGCAAGTCGCGAATCTCGCCACCGACCGGCGGCGGTGCCACATGTTGGCAACCGCCAAGCAACAACACCGCGAACAGCAAAATCCCACGCATGCTCTCACCTCGATGACGAAATCAGCGGGCGATAATCAGCGGATGCCCGCGCTCCGGGTGCGACTGCACCAACACCTCCAGACCGAACACGGCCTTGAGCGATTCAGGACGCAACACCTGCTGCGGCGTGTCCAGTGCCACCGGGCGCCCGCCTTCAAGCAGCAAGATGCGATCACAATAGCGCGCCGCCAGGTTCAGATCATGCAGGATCACCATCACTGCAGCGCCACGGTCGGCAAACTCACGCACGGCTTGCAGCGTGGTGTGCTGATGCAAAGGGTCGAGCATCGAAGTCGGCTCATCCAGCAACAAGGTCTGCCCGGCCTGCCCCGGCCACAGCTGCGCCAGCACGCGGGCCAGATGCACCCGCTGGCGCTCGCCACCGGACAACGCCAGATAACTGCGTCCGCTCAGATGCCCGGCATCTGCAGCCAGCAAAGCGGCGGCAACAATCTCGTCGTCGCGCACTCTGCCGGTCTGATAAGGCAAACGCCCCATCCCGACCACTTCTTCGACGCGAAAGGCGAAATCCAGCGTCGACACCTGGGGCAATACCGCCAGCCGCTGAGCGCGCTGGCTGCCACTCCAATGGCTCAAGGCTTCACCGTCGAGAGAAACGTTGCCTTCACTGGGCGTCAGCTCCCCGCACAACGCCCCGAGCAAAGTGCTTTTGCCGGCGCCATTGGGGCCGAGCACACCGAGCACTTCTCCCGGTTCCAATTGCAGACTGACGTCAGCCAATACCGTCTTGCGGCCACGACGGATGTGCAGATTGTGCGCACGCAACATCAGGCACGCCCTCGCAGCAGCAGATAAAGGAAGAACGGCGCGCCGATGAATGCCGTGACGATACCGATCGGCAACTCCGCCGGCGCCAGCGCCAGCCGCGCCACCAGATCCGCCAGCAACAGCAGACTGGCCCCGGCCAGCACCGAGGCCGGCAACAACACGCGATGATCCGGCCCGGCAAGCAAACGCACCAGATGCGGCACCACCAGCCCGACGAATCCGATCATGCCCGCCGCCGCCACCGCGGCACCCACACCCAACGCGGTGCAGAACACCAGCTCACGCTTGAGTCGCTCGACATCGATCCCCAGATGTCCGGCTTCCGACTCCCCAAGCAACAACGCATTCAGAGCCTTGGCCCGACGCGGCAACCACAATGCGACGCCAGCGCTGATGATCAGCAGCGGCCACAACCGCGCGTAACTCGCGCCGTTGAGGCTGCCAAGATTCCAGAAAGTCAGGGTTCGCAGGGTCGCATCGTCCGCCAGATAAGTAAAAAGCCCCACTGCCGAACTGGCGAGCGCAGTCAGGGCGATGCCCGCCAGCAACATGGTCGCGACATTGGTCTGCCCGTTGCGACGGCCGAGTCGATAGACCAGCGCCGTCACACCTAGGCCACCGAGAAACGCGCACACCGACAATAAGTACGGCCCGAACCACTCCGGCAAACCGCCGAAAAACGAGCCGCCGACAATCGCCACCGCCGCGCCTAAAGCAGCGCCACTGGAGACGCCAACCAACCCCGGATCCGCCAGCGGATTACGAAACAACCCCTGCATCGCCACACCGGACAACGCCAGCACGCCACCGACCGCCAACCCGAGCAAGGTCCGAGGCAGACGAATCTGCCCGAGAATCAGCTCAGCCTGTTCCAGCCCGTCCGGCGCCAGCGGCACCCCGATCATGCGCAACGCGGCACGTAAGGTATCGAACAGCGGCAGGCTGACCGGCCCCAAGGCCAGCGACAGCCAGATCGCCAACAGGCACAGCAGGATCAGGCCGATGAACAAGCCACGGGGTTTGACCAGCGTGGTCATTGGCCGCTCTGGGTCGGGTAGAAACCGTCAGACAGGGTTTTCAGCGCTCCCGGCAAACGCGGTCCGAGCCCGCCAACCAGCAGCGTCGGGTCCAGCTCCAGCACGCGTCCGGACTTGGCCGCACGGCTGGAATTGAGAATCGGATTTTCCTTGAACAGCGCCGCTTTCGCCGCCTCGCCGGTCAGTGCGCGGTCGGCAAACACCAACACTTCGGGGTCGAGCCCGGCCAGGGACTCCACGGAGAACGGCTTGTAACCAGTGTGAGTGGCCAGGTTGTGTCCGCCCGCCTGTTGCAGCATCCAGTCGGCTGCGGTGTCCTTGCCGGCAATCAACGGTTTGCCGCCGGCATGCCCGAGCAGCAACAGCACGCCGGGAGCCTTGTGTTTTGACTGCATCTCAACCACTCGCGCTTTCTGCGCATCGAGTCGCTGTTGATAACTTTGCAGCAGTTGCGTCGCCTGAGTCTCGGCGCCCAGCAACTGGCCCAGATGGGTGACGTTTTTTTCCAGCGTCGGCAGATCCGGCTGAGCGGAGAACAACTCCACCTGCACCTTGGCACTGCGAACTTGCGAGATCACCGGTGGCGGACCCATTTCCTCGGTGCCGATCAGGATGTCCGGGCGCAGGCTGAGGATGCCTTCGGCCGACAGACTGCGCTGGTAACCAATGCTCGGCAGCGACTTGAGGGACTCAGGATGCTGGCTGGTGGTGTCAACGCCGACCAGTTTCACCTCGCCACCCAACGCACTCACCCACTCCGACA